>NZ_CP109418.1:4800000-9072419 GCF_045040325.1 Kribbella sp. NBC_01510
GGCGACCCTTGGCAAGTGGATCACACGTTCGACGCTGAAGCCGGAGCCGGTCTCGCGCACGGCCTGCTGGCCGAGACACAGCTTCTTGCGGTCTTCGGTCCCGTCGGTACCTTCGATCCGCCCGCCGACCCAGCGCAGACGATCGCGCTCGGACTGCTGGACTCTTGGAGTGAGGTGGTCCCCGCGACCGACCACGCTACGACGGCTGCGTTCCACTACGACGCTCCGGGTTCGCGAGCACCGCAGGCGATACTCCTCGCTGTACCACCGGATGTCTCGATGCCGTTGGACGCCGAAACGCTGATCGACATCCTCGCAGAAACCAGGATCCTCACCCGAGCTCGCGCGGCCGGTCAGGCCGAGCTGGACGCACACGCGGCCGGGCTGCCACTGATCACGCTACCGGTCGACCAGCCGACCGGTGTGGAACTGGCGCCGAAATGACCCGCATCGACCGTGACCGTCGGCTGGAACCGATCCGACCGGGTACCGACCTGGAGCGTGGCTTCCGCGCCGAAATCGCCGATCCGGCCTGGTTCCTGGCGCGGCAATGGCACCTGGGCGAGCATCAGGGTGAGGACGCCGCGTCCCCGGTCAACGTGAGCTACCGGGCTTCGCACGACGCAATCAACTCCCTCGACGGCACTCCGGCGACCGATCCCGCGATCACGCCGGCAGAAGCCATCATCGAGTCCGAGCCGCAGGAATGGTGGACCGCCGGGCGACGGATTCGGATCGGGATGGCCGCCAGGCAGCACGTCCCGGCAGCGCATGCGGATGATCTGACCCTGCAGTTGGCCGGACTCCCCGTCCCGTACGACCGGCTCGACGGCACCGGGTACGACGGGCTGGCTCTTTATCTTCGGCGCATGGAGCTACGCCTCCCCGAAGGCGTCTTCGCCTCGGTGCCCGCGATCGAACCGGCCGACTTCTGGAACCCTTCCGAGCTGAACTACAGCGCCAAGTTCAGCAGCGGTGACGTCGCTCTCTCGGTCCCGAAGCACGACGGTGGCGACGTGGACTGGTTCTCGGTCACCGCGGACGGTCCGCTCGTCGTGCCAGTGGATCCGCCCAAGCAGGTGGACGCCCTGCCGACCCGATTGAAGTACCCGGGAGCACCCCACCCGCGCTGGTGGCAGATCGAGAACGCGCACGTCGACATCGGCGGTTTCCCGCCCGATCGCAGCCACTTCGCCACCATGCTATTGATCGATCTGGTCGTCTCGCATGCGGACGACTGGTTCAGCTTCCCCATCGAGGCGAGAGCCGGCACCGTTGTCACCCTCAACGAGGTGACCGTCCGCAACTCCTTCGACGAGGACGAGACCATCACGCCGCCCACCGACTGGTCGCTGTTCAAGGTCGCCGGCCTCGCTCCGGCCTCGCTGGCGATCTGGCCGACAGCAGTCTCTCCGTTGAGCAGCCGAGTGGTGGACGAGGTCATCGTCGGTGTCGACGAGGACGCGAACGTGCTCTGGGCAATCGAACAACGTGCCGCAGGCAAGGAACTCGCGCCGCCACCACCCACCGAACCGCCGCCCGCGGGACCAGGCGAGGTGCTTGGCAGCCTCCCGGCGACGTACACCTACCGGGCGGGCATCGGCCTGCGGCGATACTGGCACCCGTACGAGATTCAAGAGGTCGACGGCCGCAGAGTGTTCGTCCAGGGACGACTAGCCGACCTGGACGTGCGTCCGCCGGCACTGATGCCTGCGCCCGTCTCGCCGCTCCTGCTCGATCCCGCCGCGCCTGCCTCTGGACCGGTCCACCGGATCGAGCCATCCGCCGTACCTGTCACCGGCCTCCGGCTCCATCGCCAATGGATGCTCGCCCGCCGAACTGATGGCCTGCCGGTCCTGTGGATGCAACGCCGCCGCCTACCGTTGGTCGGCCCACCAGTATCTGGCCTCCGCTTCGACGCCCTTGAACAAGAGGTCTAGCTGCCGCCGGACCTACGGCGTACCTGCATGGTCGAGACTTATATCATTTAGTTGTACTCGGTCAGGTCGGTAGCAGCCGGGTGGAGCTAGCTGAGGTCTAGAGTCGGCGAGCGATCGTCTTCAGCCTGGGTGGCCGCGCGCAATGATCGTCAACGCTCCGAGCCGGATCCGGGGGGCATCACAGACGGCAGCGCCAGCCGACCCGGTCCGCATCGCACTGGGACGCGGACTCGTTGGGCGGCATGGGGACTGCTAGCCCTTCGGCTCGCTCGATCGCGGCCCGCGCACCGTCGGGGAAGCGGCAATCGACGTGTACCCGAGCGGGGTAGTCCGGATGGCGGAAGCGAGTGGGACGAACCTGCGTCTGATGGAACCCCAGGTTCGGCAGATCGTCATCGTTCAGGTCTGACTTGTGCCAAGTTAGTGCGCACTGTCGTGGCCGTGGATCGTTCGCAGGATCTTGCGCAGGTCGTTGGGTAGCGGGTCGGCGGCAGTGATGGTGTGGGCGCCGGCCTGGATTTCGATGGTGCGGTAGCGGCGGGTGGTGCGGACGAACTTCTTGATCGACCAGCCCGTCGTGTCCTCGATCCAGCGTGAGACCGCGAGGGCGGCGAACACGATCGTCAGGTGGGCGTCGATCGAGTCGCGTTTGTGGTGGTAGATCGGCCGCGCGGCGAGGTCGCTCTTGGACATCCGGAACGACTTCTCGATGTTGAACAGCCGGTGGTAGGCGTTGATCACGAACTCAGGCCCGGCGTCGAGGTTGGTCACGTAGCCCTTGATCCCGGCCAGCGCCCGGGCCTTGGCTTCGAGCTCACGGTTCACCTTCTTCGTCCCGCCGGTGAGGTTGACGAATCTGTTGCGCTTCACTCAGGCCAAGCCCGCGACGGCCAGCTCGGTCACCGGGACGCCGTGGCTCGTGGCCACGGACGCCAGCTCGCCAATCCAGTCAGGCCGCGGAAAGACATAGAACGGCTGTCGGCTGAGTGGACGCTGGTGGTAGTCCCACAGCTGTCCCAAGTCCACCCGCACTTCATGCCTCGTCACACCGATCACGGTCGTCGTCTTCAGCTCGAGCTGCAGGGCCTTGCCCGGCCGGGCCGGCAACCAGGCGACATCGATATCTTGTCCCGCGGTCGGCCACCACAGCGCAGCTTTCGATTTGAAGCGGTACGCCAGATACTGGCTTGCCCAGTGCTCGAGTGTCTTCTCAGGTGCGGAAACAGTCCCTCTCACGTCCGCGAATGCTACTCACAGCCTTCCACCACCGCGACATACCAGGTTCGCGCGTCGAGTCGCGCTGAGGTGCTGATGTCGGTAAAGGTGATGCAGTGGACGAGAGCGCGATGACAGATCGACCTTTGGGACGTGGTCATCTCGGTGCTTGGTGGCTAGAGAGAGCGACTTTGGGGGCGCGATGAAGGGGCGGAGGTGGTCGTCTCGGTCGGTGGTCGTAACTGCTGTCGGAAGTTTGATCCTGGTGGCTGCACCGACTTGGTGGTTGCTGACCCGTACCACCATGTCCGACGGCGCGGCGGTTGCGAATGTTCTTGCGCTGCCGTTCGGCATCATCGGTGCTGTCGCGGCGGTCTATGGGCTGCGGTCGCGGCCACCAGCAAATGATGGGGGATTGATGCGCCAGCAAGCGCGGGCGTTGACCTCCGCAGTGGCGACGGCTGAAGCCCGTGCGCTGATGCAGTTGCTCGGTGATAATGGCGAGCCCAGACCGGCGGACGTCGGCTATTCCCAGCTCGACGCGAGCCTGGTCCGATGGCGCAGCGATGGAGGCGACCGGACAGGTTCGCTTGCGACGGTTGCTGGCTACTACAACAGCCTCCAACGCGGTCGTCTTGTGGTTCTCGGCGAAGGCGGAGCGGGCAAGACAGTCGTCGTGCTGCGCCTCCTGCTCGATCTCGCAGCTGCAATCCTCGATGGTCCTTCTGATGTTCCGGTGAAGGTACCCATCCGCTTGAGTCTCTCTTCGTTCCGGACCTCAGTGACCACGGTTGGCGAGGCCCGGGTTGAGCTCGACAAGTGGATCGCCGATCACCTCGTTTCAGTTCACAACGTTCACCCCGCGACGGCGTCCGCACTGATCGCCGGCGGCTGGATCCTTCCGATCCTCGATGGGCTTGACGAGATGGACCCCGAGGAAGCCGTGCCGAACAGAGCGAGTCAAGTGATCGACGGACTCAACCTTCCTGTTGGTCCTGCACCGACTGCGGTCGTCCTCAGCTGTCGGACAGTCAGATACCAACAGCTCGCGGACGACGAATCGTCCGGCGAACCGCTTCAGGACGCCACCGCGATCGTGCTGCAACCGCTCGACGTCGAGCAGGTCGGCGCATGGCTTCACCATCGATTGCCACATCCGGATCAACGAGCCCGTTGGCGCCCGGTCCTGTCAAGCCTCCGCGCGCATCCCAATGGCCGGCTTGCCCGATGCCTGTCATCACCGCTGCGGCTCTACCTGGCGTTGACGGTCTACGATCGGGTCGGCACGAAGCCTCAGGTACTTTGTGGTCTGAAGTCCGGCGAGCTGGATCCGCATCTGTTCGCCCGATTCATACCCGCGCTGGCCGCCCACCACCCTCGCGGGAACGGTGCGCACTACGAACCAGCGGCCGTCGAGCGCTGGTTGCGAACGTTGGCTCGTCACCTGGCACGCTCCGAGCAGACGGGAGGTTCGGCGAGCGAATTCACGATCGAAGAACTCTGGCGTTCAGATGGCGATCCTCCCGGGCGAGGGATCCGCGAACGTGCGGTAATACTCATCATCCTCGTCTTCTGGCTCCTCTGGTCACTGGACTTTCTGCTGGTTGTCGGCGTCCAGGCACCATTTCCCGCCAAGGCAGCAAACCTGGTCGGTGGACTGGTCGTTCTTCTCTACAACGTTCGCATCGCGCGTTCGCCGGAGCCGCGGCAGCCGGTCCGAGTGGATCTTAGGCAGATCCGTTCGCCGCAGACCCGCCACCGGCTCAGATCTAATGCTCGCGATGGCATCAGGATTGGACCGCCGGTCGGAATCATTTTCGTCACGCTGCTCTTTTCCCTCAGTCCGGAGGCTCGGTCCGGAGAGGCAGGGCTTGTCGTGACCGTGATCAGCATTGCCCTCTTGGGGATGTTGCTGGGCGTGGTCATGGGCCCGCTTCTGGCAATGCTGGGTGGGTTCGTCGGCGGTCTGCAGGCGATTCACGACTCGGCCACTAAGCCGAGTGAACCACATCAACAGGCGAGGCGAGCGATCCTGCTGGTGGCCGCGCCCGGTGGATTCATCCTCGGGCTTATTCAGAGCGCCACCGATGGTCTTGCATCTGGCATTGTCTTCGGGCTGGTGTTCGGATCCACGTTGGGCTTCACAGTTACCCGTGCGAGTGGCTGGTATGTCCAGCACCGTCTGTACTCCCGGAGAGGCTCTCGCACCGGCGAGCTTCCTAACGATTTGTCAGAGTTTCTGGACTGGGCCTACCAAGCGGGACTACTCAGGCTGTCTGGTTCCAGTACCGAGTTCCGTCACCGTGAGGTCCAGTTGCACTTCACACCACCTAGTCCAACAGATGGCGAGCCCACTTGAAATCAGGTTCCCCTCTCGCCTCGAGGTGGGGAGACCGACCAGCGGTGCGCCCCAGGGAGGGGCCGAAGTGTGACTGAGACACCCCAGCTCGCGGTCGACGGCAATCTAGTCTGTCGACGGGCGGTGGCCTTGCGCGGCGGTTTCGGCGGGGAGGTGCGGACGACGCGGGGTTTCATGGGGGCGAGCTGGGCGGGGTCGCCGGTCTCGTCGACGACGCCGAACCCGACGTGCCGCAGGGCGCTGGTGAGTTGCCCGGTCCGGAGCAGTTGCGCGGCGCCGGGGTCGATGACCGCGGCGTCGAGTGTCTCGGTCAGCCGCTGCTCGGTCGGTGCGCTGACGGCGTGGCCCTGCACGCGGGCTTGCGCCCGGGCGGTTGTTACGAGCTTGTGGACGAGTCCGTGCCGGCGCAGCGTGAGCTCGCGGAGTCTGCGGCCGTCGCGGGACACGTGCGCCTGGCGCAGCTCTTCGCCGAGGTCGGTGAGCTCGGCGATGCCGTCGGGGTCGATGCGGACAAGCAGGTTGGCCAGCCAGGCCGCGAGCGTTGGCTTGCGGAGCGCTTTCACTGCGGCCCTGCTGCTGTCGCCGGCGTCCTTGGCCTGCTTGACGACCTGGTTGCGGGCAGCGGTGAAGTCTTCGGGTGGCAACCCGTAGAGCTCGAGTGCGGCTGCGGCGACGTCCACGTCATCCACCATGCGATCACCGCCTGCCCGGCGGCAATCGCCGCCGGGCAGGTGTATGAATCGCGTGGCGGGCGCATCCTGGCGTCGTGGCAGAGTGGCGCTGCGGGAAGTGCGATGGGGCGGCGGATGTCCCGGAGCATCACCGGTTGTGCCCGAAGCGGGATCAGCGCCTGGAGATCAAGCGGATCGTCCGGGTGGTGTGGCCGCGGTTCGGCCGTGACGGGGATGTTGATGAGTCCGGCTCGCCGCGCTGACGTGGGCGTGGTCCGGCTGCCTGCGGATCTGGTCGGTCCGGTCGACCTCGAGCTGGCCAAGGCCGTTGATGAGATCCCGGGGGAGCGCGCGTTGCCGGGCGGATCGCGCTACGAACCGAAGTGGGATGGATTTCTTCACTGAACCCATCGAGCCAGGGGCTGCCTGCAATTTGACTTTCTGCATCGCAACAGGGCCTTGGGGTCCATGCCGGTCACGGGCTGCACCGAGGCCGCGCAGGCAGAGAGATAGTGTCCGGCCACAATGTCGTCTGGTTCGAGCAGGCACTGTCCAGACCTATGGCACCAACCAGACTTGTGTCGCGCAGATTCACGTTTCTGAGATCCGCGCCGGTCAGATCCGCGCCGTTCAGGTCCGCGCCGGCCAGGTCCGCGCCGGCCAGGTGCGCAGCGAACAGGGTTGCGCCGTGCAGGTAGGCGAACGTGAGGTCTGCGCCGGCCAGATCCGCGCCATCCAGGTCCGCGCCGTCCAGGTGACTGTCGCCCAGGGTCGCGCCGCTCAGGTCCGCACCGAGGAGGCTGGCGCCGCGGAGGTTTGCGGCTTGCAGTATCGCGTGTGTCATGTCCGCGTCGTTCAGGTGCGCGCCAGCAAGGTTTGCGGAGGTGAGATCCGCCGAGGCCAGATTCGCGTGAATCAACGTTGCCTCGTGTAGTTCTACGTCGCCGAGGTTGAATCCGGAGAAGTCAACTCCATCAAGCAGCATCGTCGGCAGAGGCCCGAGTTCCGTCTCGGGGCGGGGTAGGGGTTGATTGCTCAGCACCTGTAGCGCCGCCAGTATGTCGGCTGGAACGGGCTTCCGCGCTTGTTTCTGCGGATGCGATGTTTCACCGGCCTGGACGCGCACGAGTGCGCTGAGGATCTCAACGACGGCTTCGTGATCGCCGGGGGCGTCACGCAGGAGACGGGCAAACGAGTAGACGCCGCCGAGGCGGACGGCGACGCTGTCGGAGCCTAGTTGCTCGACGGATCGTGAGATCCGTTCCGACGTCAGCTGTACCTGAGCCTGCCGCGCCTGCTCGGTTGACTGGCGAACGGCTTGGCCGGAGAAATACAGGCTGCCGAGTGTCGCAATCAGCGTTGCAATAGCGCCGATTATGGCCGCACGAATGGGCCACGGACTGTGATCTGTCGCGCCAGCGCGTCGTTTGGACTGGCCAGCAATGTGGGGCCGCATCGTCTGGTCACTGCTGCCGAACTAGAACGACGGGTACCGAGAGAGACGACCCCGAATCGCCACTTTCACCATCTATGTCAAGCACGTCATCCACCCCCAATAGCAGTCTGAGACCGGCCAGGCAGCAGCACAACCAGGGAGTGGCGTCGAGACCCTGGGAGAGACAGAAGAGTTCAGTCAACTAGGGCGTGTCTCCTAAATGGTGGCTGGTTGGTCGGTGATGCTGGTGGGATGTCGCGTCTGGCTGTGTTGAGCGATGCCCAGTGGGCGAGGATCGAGCCGTTGCTGCCGTCGTCGGTTGGTCAGCGGGGGCGGCCGTTTCGTGATCATCGGCAGGTGGTCGAGGGCATCGTGTTCCGTTTCCGGACTGGTGTTGCGTGGCGGGATTTGCCGGCGGCGTTCGGGCCGTGGCAGACGGTCTGGAAGCGGCACCGCAGGTTCAGCGCCGATGGCACCTGGGACCGGATCCATGCGCGGCTGCTGGCCGAGGCGGACGCGGCCGGCGAGGTCGATTGGAACGTGTCGGTGGACTCGACGATCAATCGTGCGCATCAGCACGCGACGAACCTGCCGCGTGCTCTGGGTGGCACAGGGGGAACGATCGAACTACAAGAATCCGCGCGGTGAACCGCCTGATCACGCGATCGGGCGCTCGCGCGGTGGCCTGAGCACGAAGATCCACCACGCCAGCGACGGCAGGGGCCGGCCGCTGGCGATCCTGGTGGGTCCGGGCCAGGGCCATGACTCACCGATGTTTCCGTACCTGCTCGCCGCGATCGCGGTGCCACGGATCGGGCCGGGACGGGCCCGCACCCGGCCCGACCGGGTCCTGGGCGACAAGGCCTATTCGTCGCGCGCGAACCGCGCCCTGCTGCGGGCCCGCGGGGTCGTCGCGGTCATCCCCGAACCCGCCGACCAGCAGACCAACCGCAAACGACGCGGCCGCCACGGCGGCCGACCGGTCGGCTTCGACGCCGAGATCTACAAAGGCCGCAACGTGGTCGAACGATCCTTCAACACCCTCAAGCAATGGCGCGGCCTGGCCACCCGCTACGACAAACTCGCCCTCACCTACCGCGGAGGCGCCGTTCTCTGCGCGATCGTCAGCTGGCTACGCCAATAAGGAGACACGCCCTAGTCGCGCGGCGATCGTGCGATCCGCTGGCATTGCGCGGCTCTGGTCGCGCCAGCGCAAGGACCTGACTGCACAGTTCTCCGACATTGCGCGGGCTGCTGTCGCGCAACTGTCGGACGGGGTCGTGTTGGACGGCGAGCTCGTGATCCTCGTCGACGGTCGGCTGAGCTTTGACGCGTCGCAGCGCCGGCTGGTCACGGCGCCGTCGAAGGCGCGGCGTCTGGTCGCGTCGGTCCCGGCGTCGTATGCCGCGTTCGACGTGCTGGCGGTCGGCGGGGTCGATCTGCGTACCCAGCGCTGGTCGGTACGCCGTTCCCGCTTGGAACAGCTGGCGGCTGGCTGGTCCGCGCCGTTGCAGGTCTCGCCGGTGACCGCTGACATCGGCGAGGCGCGCGAGTGGTTCGAGGTCCTGCCCGAGGCGATGGGTGTGGAGGGACTGGTCGTGAAGGGCGCCGGGCTGCGGTACGTGGGCGGCCGACGCGAGTGGCTGAAAGTCAGTTCTGGCGGGGTGGGCTGTGTCCGCTTGTCGGAGTGAATACATCTGCGCTGGTCACGGCCGCCTTCATGTGGGTGGTGGTGTGAGCGACAGGTGTCGCGCACGACTCCTGGTTCCAAGCGCCAGGCGCAGAAGATCGGATACCAAAAGCCGCGGTTAGGGACGGGTTCGGTCGGCGGAGTGAGTCTCCGCCCAAGCCCGGGATCTGTGGCTCGCAGCATCAGGCGGCCTGCAGCATCGGTGAATTCGGTGCCATCGTGTCTGCCAGACACTCGACGACGACGGGTCGTCCGGATGGTTCGGACGACCCGCGAGTGCGTCGTCGGCGGCGATATCAGGCCTCGTGCGGTGCCGAGTGTTTCCGGCGGCGTTGTACTCCGAGGGTGATGCCGAGTCCGGCGCCGCCGAGGGCGAGGCCGCCCAGCGCAGTCAGCGTGGCCGAGCTGGTGGCCTGCCCGTTCCCCTGCTTGACGGGCTTGACCGTGACCTCGTTTCGCGGGTTGTACGTCGGGTAGTTCGGGGGGCCCTGTGGCTGCGGTGTGGGGTGGACCTCGTACCGCGGGTTGTAGCTCGGGTAGTTCGGGGGTGCCTGAGTCGGCATGGTGGCGACTGACCCGGCGGCTGAGTGGGGCGCCGGCGGTTCGGTGGCGGTGGCAGGCGCGGCTGTCGCCATGGCGGCGAGCCAGATCCCGGCACCAGCCATCGTCAGCGCGGCCAGGCCTTTCTTCCAGGTGAGGGATGTGTTCGTTCCGTGTGCGGACATGGCTGCTGTGCTCCTGTTCTCGCCTCGGGTGGGTCCACCGCTGTTGGTGGTCCGGGTGCGCCCGGGCGGTCGGTGTTGTTGTTGTCGCTCGGGGCGGTAACGCGCCGGCTGAGCCCGGTAACACGCCGGTAACGGCGTACTTGACCGGCGCGATGACCGGGTTGAGAGTCGAGGCGTGGGTATCGCCGTTCTCGGCCCGCTCACGATCGAGGGGGAACAGAAGGTTCTCGGACGACGTGATCGCGTCGTACTCGCCGCTTTGGCCGTGCGCCCCGGAGAGGTGGTCAGCGCGGAGGTGCTGGCCGACGTGCTGTGGGGCGACCGGGTGCCGCCGACTTGGCCGAAGGTGGTGCAGGGCTGTGTGGTCCGGCTCCGCAAGATTCTCGGCAGCCGCGCGATCGAGACCTTGCCGCTCGGTTACCGGCTTGCGGTTCCACTCGACGAGATCGACGCGCAGCGGTTCGAGCGGGCGGTGGGGCGTGCCCGCGAGCTGCTGGCGGCCGACGAGGCCGAGCGCGCCGCGGTGGTTCTGGCGGACGCGCTGACGGTCTGGCGGGGCCGGCCGCTGGCGGAGCTGGACGGGTGGGATCCGGCCCGGATCGAGGTGGCGCGGCTGATCGAGTTGCGGCACGCGGCCGAGGAGTTGTATGTCGAGGCCGCGCTGCGGTCGGGGCAGCACGAGAAGGTGATGGCCAAGGCCGAGGCGTTCGTGGCCGAGGCCCCGTTGCGGGAACGCCGCTGGGCATTGCTGGCCACGGCGCAGTACCAGGCCGGTCGGCAGGGCGACGCGCTGCGAACGATCCACCGGCTGCGCGCGGTGCTGAACCGCGACCTCGGGCTGGACCCGAGCCCGGACATCGACGCGCTGGAGCGGGCGATCCTGCGCCAGGATCCGTCGCTGGTGGCCGAGAGCTCACTGCCGGAGCCGAGCCCGGTCTGCCCGTACCAGGGCCTCAGGTCGTACGACGTCGACGACGCGGATGGGTTCTTCGGCCGGGACGCCGACGTCGCGGCGTGCCTGCGGAAGATGTCCGACGGCTCGGTGCTGGCGGTGGTTGGCCCGTCGGGGTGTGGCAAGTCGTCGCTGGTGCGGGCGGGTGTTGCGGCCGCGTTGCGGCGAGACGGGAAGCGCGTCGTGGTGATGACGCCGGGGGTACATCCGATCGCTGCCCTGGCCGTGGCGATGCCGGGCCGCGGGCCGGCACCGGTGCTCGTGGTGGATCAGTGCGAGGAAGTTTTCTCGCTGTGCGGGGACCCCGCCGAACGGGAGGCCTTCCTGGGCGCCTTGACAGCGCACGCGGCGACGGCGCAGCTGATCTTGTCCTTGCGGGCCGACCGGCTCGCCGATGTCTCGGCCCATCCGATGTTCGCCCGTGTTGTGGACCAGGGTTTCTACCTGCTGGCGGGGATGACCGAGGCCGGCCTGCTGGCGGCGATCGAGGAGCCGGCCCGGCTGGCGTCGCTGGTGGTGGAACCGGGGCTGGTCGATCTGCTGGTCAACGAGGTGGCCGATCAGCCGGGCGCGCTGCCGCTGATGTCGCATGCACTGGCCGAGACCTGGCGCCGCCGTGAGGGCCGGACCCTCACTGTCGCCGGCTATCGCGCCTCCGGAGGTATCCGTGGTGCGGTGGCGCAGTCAGCTGAGCAGGTCTACGAGCAGATCGCGCCGGGCAAACGCACGGTACTTCGCGACCTCCTCCTGCGGCTGGTCACGCCGGGCTCGGACGGCGAGCCGGTCCGCAGCCGGCTACCGCGGCGGCAGGTTGTGACCGGCGCCGAGAGCGAGGCCGTGATCGACCTGCTGGTCGGCTCCAGGCTGGTCAGCAGCGACGACGGTGTCGTGGAGCTCGCTCACGAGTCCCTCGCGCGGGCATGGCCGCGGCTGCGGGAGTGGCTCGACGACGACCTGGAAGGCCAGCGGATCCTGCACCACCTTGCGACCGCGGCCGACTCCTGGGACACGCTGGGCCGCCCGGACAGCGAGCTGTACCGCGGTGTCCGGCTCGCCAAGGCCCTCGAGTGGCAGGTGGCCCGTACTCCCACCCTCACCGGCATCGAGCGGGACTTCCTCGCCGCGGCCAAGGTGCGGTCAGAGGCGGAACTGCACGCAGCCGAGGACCGGGCCCGTCGTCAACTCCGTGTCAACCGGCGGCTCCGCGCCGCCCTCGCCACCGCGGCCGTGCTGCTGGTGGGTGCGCTGATCGCCGGGTTGGTCGCGGTCCGCCAGGCCGACCGTGCCGGGCAGGCGGCGACCAGTGAGCTCGCCCGTCGGGTCGGGGCCCGCGCGCTGCTGACCGATGACATCAGCCAGTCACTCCTGCTCGCCGTCCACGGTGTCCGGCTCGACAACTCCCCGGAGACACGGACCAATCTGGTGGCCGCGATGAGCAGGCGCCCGCGCCTGCTTCGGTCGATCCCCGCGCCCCTCGGCCGAACCGACAATCTCGAGGTCTCACCCGACGGCACCCGGATCGTCGCCGGCGACGACAACGCGACCTTCGACCTGTACGACGCCAGATCAGGGCGGGTTCTCGGCTCCTACAGCTTCGGTTCGGTACCAAGGGGCACGCGGGTCTTCACCACTGCGCGGTTCAGTCCGGACGGCCGGCTGATCGCGGTGACCGCCGCAGACGACTCGGGCGGTCCCATCGATCCAGACTGGCCGATCCGATTGCTGAGCGCCGACACCTTGCACCCGGTAAGGCGACAACCCTACCGATTCCAGATCGACCCCTCGCAGTACTCCAACTACAGCGTGGCATTCAGCGCAGATGGTCGCTACCTCGCTGCCGTGGCCCAGACATGGAAGGCTTTTTACCCCTTTGGCCTGGAGTGGGACCTCCGCGCAGTTGACCGGCTGCCGCACAGGTTGGCGCTTCCAAACGCCGACGGAAATGGCTCCGCCCCGGCCCTCACTATCAGCCCCGACGGGCGGACCATCTACACGCAGTACCCGCTGACGGCCTACGACGTAGGCACTGGCAAGCAGGAGTGGCTGCGCCGTGATCTCCGGGGGAGCTCGAGGGTCGCGATCACGAGGAGCGGCGGCCTGCTGGCGGTTGAACAGCCTGTTCCGGGGCGGGTCGACAGCGCTACGACAGCTTTGGTCGACGCGCACACCGGCAAGACCGTCAAGGTGCTGCGCAATCATGCCGACCCACCCCGCGCCCTGGCCTTCTCCCGCGACGGCAAACTGCTGGGGGTGGCCGAGGCGGGCGGGGAGGTCGTCGTCTGGGACGTGGCCACCGGCACCCCGCGCGAACGCATCACGACCGCAGAAGTGTCGTGGGCCGTTGACTTCAGTCCGGACGCTCACGCGCTGTACACCGGCGGCAACAAGGGCATCCTGCGTGTCTACGACCTGGCCGGGCAACGGCAGTATCTGCGCCGAACGCAGGCCGTTCCCGTGCGCCGCTACCAGTACGTTGTCCCGTCCGACGACGGAACCAAGACGGCCTACCTGTGGCGGGACGGCGCTGCGTCTTGGGTGAGTTTCACGGACACGACCAGTGGGACCACAACCACGCCCACACGCCTTGACCTTGACCTCCGCCAGCTAGAGCTAGCACGGACGGCCGCGTCGTGGCACCCGAGCGGCGTGCGCCTGGCCATCCACGACCAGTCAGGGATCACGGTCCTCGATTCCCGGACCGGTAAGGTGCTCAAGGAGGAAGCGAGCCCTCATCTGAGCTCGATCGCTTACATCGATCACGGCGAACGCCTCGCTGTCGGCACCTGGCAAGGCATCAGGTTCTACGGCGCGGACCTGTGGCCGGAAGCGGACAACGTCGTCTGGCCCGCAGACTGCTGCACCGCGCCGTCCCCGGACGGTAAGACCGCGGTGCTCTTTGAGGACCCCGCGGACGCCGCCAGCGAGCATTGGCGGATCATTCACACAGACACCGGCAGGGTCATCTCCCAGGGAGTCCTGGCCCTGCGCCTCAACGACGCGACATACTCGCCCGACGGTCGACTCATCGCGGGCACTGGGGTCGGCGGTGAGCTGGTCACCATCGATGTCCGGTCAGGCCTGGTCGAGCGCGCACCGACGACAGGACACAATGACGAGGGTCTCTTCGTCCGCTTCTCACCAGACGGCACACGGATAGTGTCAGGAGCCGCCGACGGCACCGTCAGCCTCTGGGACGCGCAGTCTCTCGACCTGCTCGGCTCGGTCGCCACCTCCACCGCAGACAAGCCGGTCGCCGTCTCCCCAAGCTTCACCGGCGGCAGCGACATCGTCACCATCGCCGCGTACGACGGAAGCACCTACCGCTGGGACACCCGCATCGACCAGACCATCGCCTACGCCTGCACGATGGCCGGCCGCAACCTCACCCACGACGAGTGGAGCCAGGCATTCGGCGACCGCCCCTACGAGAAAACCTGCCCCTGACCGCAACGGTCTACCCCGGCAACTGGTGGTCCGCTGGCCCCGCCGACGACAGTGACCACGGACGACAAGAGCGTCGTCAGCCCAGGTCGCCACCGGGGCGCCACCATCAATGCCGCCGGCCCCGGACCTCGAGAACGGGTGTCGGACACCCAGCAGAGGCCTGGTAAGCGACAAAGCACGACAGCTTGCTAACCCCGACGAAAGGTCAAGCAACGCGACACGGTCGAGGTGATCGTCGGCGGGGTCCTCGGTCCGCTTCGTCATCCGGAGGTTGTGATCGCTGGCCGCTACACCGAGACCGGCGTGTTCGTCATGGTCGGCCGCACTGTGGTCCTCACGGCGGCACAGTCGGCCGAGCTGGGCGCGGTACTGAAGCCGGCCCGTCGCGACCATCCGTGGCCGGACGAGATCAGCTCGCAGCGGTGGGGCGGCCGCGATGCGCGGAAGCCGCTCACCAAGGTGGAACCGCTGGTCGTGATCGACGTCTTGGCCGACGCGGCGATGCAGGCCGGCCAGTGGCGGCCCGGGCTCCGCTATGCCCGGCACCGCCCAGATCTGGCCCCTGACGACGTGTCGACCTTCCCGGCGGCAGCAGCTACATGACGCGGTTCGCGGGTCTGGCTCGGGGCCGAGGCCTGGCTGTGGGGGCAGGCGGTTCTCGTGGTCCGTTGCTACTGAAGGCGTGACTCGGTGAGGGTGCAGATCTTCTCCAGCCACAGGGCGACAGCGTCGTGTCTGCGGGCTCGATGCCCTGCAGATTCGACTCCCGCGCAGCGCCGGCCCCCGGGAGGCGCGGCTACGGGTCGCGTCTCCCGGGGTGGCTGCGTCACGCTGCTGCGGCGAGCTCCATTGCCTTGATGCCCTGGGCTTCGATCTCGTTGGCGACGTCGGCGCTGGCGATCGTCTGCGCGTAGGACGTGACTGCCTGGGACGCCGCCGGCGGTGCGCTGACCGCCCGTCATGAAGTGGTCGAGGATGCCGTCGATCTGTTCCTCGGAGAAGCTGAGCTTCTTCCCGACCGCGCGCACGACCTTGTCCGCGCTCTCGAGCGGCTTGCTCGCGGTCTCGTCCAGGTCGGCGATCGCGCGGGGCACGTAGTCGACGTCAAGGAAGGTCGTCACGGCGTCCTTGGTCTTGGACCGGATGAGCTCGACCTCCTTCTTGCGGGTCTCGTCCGACCACCGGATCAGGCCGTCGGACAGTTGCCCACCCCGGTGGATCTCGCGGCGGATTTCCTTGTCGATCGTGAGGCCGTTGTCGCAGACCTGCACAACCAACTGGGGTGCCAGCGTCAGGGCGCCTGCGCCCACCTCGCTGTTGGAGAACACGAACCCGGCGAACACGGTCGGGTTGTCGTCACCGAGCGCTCCGCTGAACGGCGACCGGTAACCCTTCAGCAGGGTCGGGGCGTAGCTCTTGATCTCGTTGGCCTGGATCCGCACGTACATCCGCGACTCGGTCAGGTCGCAGCCTCGGATGTCGACGTGGATGCCTGCGGCTTCGACGCCTTCGAGGATCGCCATGAGGACGTCGAGGTGGTCCATCAGCCTGTACCCGTCGGACAGGAACGCGCGGCCCAGTCCCGGTCCGTCGCTGCCCTGGAAGGTCCGGAAGAGGTAGGAGTCGCTCTTGCCCGGTACAGCCGGGCGGATCAGCTCGTGCTCCCCGTTGCGCAGCCGGGCCTTGGCCCTGGCGCCGTGCAACCAGCCGTTCACGTTGGCGTCGAACAGGTCCGGACGGGTCTGGTGCATCCGCTTGAGGTAGCCCACTGGCACGGCGTACGACCCACTGCCGTGAGGGGCGCGCCCGAATCGATAGGCGCGCCCCTCGGGTCTGCTCAGCTGTTGTGCTCGGCGTTGGAAGCGATCGCGGCGACAATCGCTGCGAGGGCCGGAATCACGTTCTCCGGATCCGCGTCACCGTCAATGGCGACCGTCTGGGCTTCATGGTCGACCTCGACTGGGGCCGCTAACGCGGGGTCGCCGGTCCAGACCGCGGCGAGGTAGCCGAACCGTTCAGCCTGCTTCGTCAGCGCGCCGAACGCGATGGTTGCCGGGTCGTCGGTAGTGGAGTGGTTGGTGCGTATGGCTTAGCGCTTCTCGGCCAGCTCGTAGAGCTTGCGGCCGGTGGCCACGAGAGCCTCGGCCATGACCTCGCAGACGTCGCCGCCGTTCCAGGGGCCCGGTTGGTTCATGAACTGGGCGATGCCGTTGAGGGCTTGCGCGTCGAGCTGGGCCTGGATGCGGGCTCGTTCGGCTTCGGCCTGGCGTCTGCGTCGCAGGATGCGGCGCGCTTGACGTTGGGTCAGGTCTGTGCCGAGCGGGAGCCGGGTTTGGGCGATGATCAAGTCGGCCACGTCTCGTGTGCTCTGGATGTCGAGGATGGCGCAGGTGACCCCGGCGGTGTCTCCTTGATCGTCGGCGCCGATGAAGAACTCGTCGGTGTGTCCGCTGTTAGGTTCCTCGTCGCAGCCGTAGGTGCCGGGTCCGGCGACGGCGGAGTACATGGTGCGGTCGTAGCGGCCGTCCGGGACGCTGTGCCACGCCCCGGCGAAGATCGTTGCGCACCCGCCGCCGGTCTGGCCGACGTACGCCCAGATGCCTTGTTCGTCGATGCGGTCGACGACGTCGTCCAGGTCCACCTCGACGCCGCTCATGCCGCACCCGCCCGGGCCCGGTGCCAGGTGGCGAGCTGGGCCCATTCCTGCAGGGCGGGGGCCGTGTGCTGTGGCCTGTTCAGCGACTTGACGGGCTTGATGATGTGTATGACGGCGCGGAACGCAAGCTGGTGAATCGAGCTGGTGTCGGCGTTGCTGAACCGGATCGAATGCCAGACAGTCAGCAGCGGTTCGCGATCGGGCCGCGCGTGGGCGCGATACACGGTCAGGTCGGCGACCCATCCGTTGCCGTAGGCACCGGTCCGGAAGACATAGCGGTACTCGATGGTGTCCGGCTCGGTTGCGCCGATCGCGTAGCTGTCGCGGAAGTGATCGCCTTCGGGATCGCTCACGGCGAAGTCGTGGTAGTTGGCGGCGGTCGGGGTGACGTGGCTGGTTCGGCACTGCTCGATCCAGCGCGCGAAGCCGGGATGACTCGCTCCGGGGGTGCCCACTCGGTGATGAAAGCGCCGTCGTGGTCGTCGCTGAGGATCCGCAGGACTGCGGGTACGCCCATCTCGGGACTCCGGTTTCTGCCCGGGCGGTGGGAGTGTCAGCCTTTGGTTTGGCCGACTTTCTTTCTCCCCCTCCTGGCAGGGGAGCGGTGGACCAGTGATCTCGTACGTCGTGCCCCACGCGGCAGCGCCGTACCCGAACCGGCCGTAGATCCCCGGCTCGCTGGCCCACAACACCGCGATCGCCTCCGGCACCTCACGCAACTGCCGGGTGATCAACGACGACATGACCCCACGCCGACGATGCGTCGCCTTCACTCCGACCCCGGTCACGTGCGCCGCCGGCACCACCCCGCCCGGCACGGACAGATCCCGCGTCAACGCCCGGGTGGTCCCGATCACCTCCGCGCCGTCGGTCGCCACCAACGCCCGCCGAGGCTCGAACAACCGCCGCCCCAGGTCATCCGGCGACGGATCGAACATCATCGCGCCCCGAACACGCCCGACAGCGCGTCGTAGTCCTCAGCAACCCCCACCCGAACCGCGATCCCGCTCACAGTCGCATCCTCACACGCCCCACCGACAAACGGTCAACAACAAACCCGCACCGACCGCCATCATGCGTAGTGGGAGGGATGGTGCGAAATGATCAAGGCACTCGGAACGACAGCGGCAGCTCTGCTCGTGGCAGGGGCTCTGGTACCGACCACGGCGACGGCCGCACCAACCGCGAGTTGCGCCCTGGCAGCAGGATCGGTGACCGCCGGCGGTGATCATCACGCGCGGATCGTCTTCGCGACCAGGCCGCCGACCGCAAGCGGGGTCGACGTCTACGCGAGCCGCTTCTACGGTCCGGGGCAGGTGAAGGTCAGTAGCTCGATGGAGGTCATGGACGACGGCTTCAGCGGGGTCGCTGTCTCTGGTTACGTCATCATCGGCGATGGACTGTACCTGACCGGATACACCACCAACCCCGTGAACGGCGGAAACACCCGGATCGGGGGCGGTTGGGCGACCTTCGTCGCGTTGGAGGGGGCGGAGTATCAGGGCCCGACCGAGGCAGGCATCTCGCGACGGAACACCTACGGGCTCCGCAGTGACGGCACGCTCTTCCGCTGGACCGTCGACACCAAGGGCGTCTGGCGGAACAGGGCATCCGCGCCGGGGTTCGCGGCGGTGAAGTCGATGGCGTTGATCAGCAAGTCCCGCACCTACGACACGTTCCTCGCGAACACTCGCGGCGGCGCGCTCTACACCATCCACATCCCGACGACGGCGCCGATGAAGCCGGTGGTGAAGCTGGTTCGGGCGAAGACCTGGCAGGGGTTCGAGGCGCTGCTGGCGCAGAAGTGCGGTCAGTACGGCACGATCCTGCTCGGCATCGACAAGGACACCCGTAGCGGCTACATGTACGCCGTTGGCCGCGCCAACGGCACGGCCACCGTCATCCAGTCGCAGGGCAAGGTGCCGGTGAGTTTCGGCGACCCGGTCTACTTCCGCTGGAAGGATGATCCGGGGTCCCCGCTCACCGGCGAGTGAGCGGCTGGAGTGCAACTGCTGAACCCCGCAGGGGCCGCCGTAGGTGGGTGGTTGCGCGGAGGGCGTGTCGGGTCAGAGTGGAGTGCGAGGAGGGGGAGAGAGCCCTTGAGCAGCGCCGACGTACGTCGGCTCGTTCCCGCGGCCGCAGGCCGGCCGGATCATGTCCGTGCACCTGGACCACCTGCGTGATGGCTATCTGCCGGTTGCCGCCGCAGGAAGTTCCGCGCCTGCGGCCGGCCTTGGAGGGGTCGAACTGGAGTTCTCGGGTGCGACCGTTGCGGGTCGTGGCGGATTGTCGCCATTGGCCGGCTGGCGGAATTGAGCACTACTACTCAGGCCGCCTCTGGCGCTCCGCGCGCAGACTGAGCTGAACCCGTGTCACGTGCGTTCCGGAGTGCGGGGCACGATCGACAGATCACCTGGGGAGTGAGCGAGGGGGAGTTCCAGCATGTCCGAGACGATCGAGCAGTCGAGACCTCCGGGGTTCGGGGGCGCGTCCTGCTCAGAAGCGGTGACGCGGAGTACGACGACGCCCGGGCGGTCCACAATGCGATGGTCGACAAGCGGCCGGCGCTGATCGCCCAGTGCGAATCCGCCGCCGACGTCCAGGCCGCGCTCCGGTACGGCGTCGCCCACGACCTCGAGATCGCCGTCCGCGGCGGTGGCCACGGCGTGGCCGGTACCGGGGTCAGCGAGGGCGGTCTGGTCGTGGACCTGCGCCGGATGAACGGCGTACAGATCGACCCGGGAGCCCGGCTGGCGCGGGTCAGCGGTGGCGCGACCTGGGCCGACTTCGACCGGGCCTGCCGACCGTACTCGCTGGCGACGACGGGTGGCCGGGTGTCGACCACCGGAGTCGCCGGGCTCACCCTCGGCGGGGGGTCGGGCTGGTTCGAACGCAAGTGGGGACTGGCCTGTGACGCCCTGGTCTCGGTCGAACTGGTCACCGCGGACGGGCGGCTGCTGATCGCGGACGAGACCACGAACACCGAGCTGTTCTGGGCGCTGCACGGTGGCGGCGGGAACTTCGGCGTCGCGACGTCGCTCACCTTCAGGCTCCATGAGTTGCGGGCGACCACGTTCGCGGTCTTGTTGTGGCCCGCGGAGGCCGGCCCGGCGGTCCTCCGCGCGTACCGGGATCTGATCGAGCACGGTGCGCCGGAGGAACTCGGTGGTGCGGCGGTCGTGATGATCGGGGAGCCGGATGAGTCCGTGCCGGAGCATCTTCAAGGGAAACCGTGCATGACGGCGCTGGCGACTTACGCAGGGACAGAGGCGGAGCTTCGCGAGGTGTTCGCGCCTTTGTTCGCCCTTGCGCCGGAAAGCCAGGAGGTCGTGCAGATGCCCTACGACGAACTCCAGAGCGCGATGGACGATCCGCCAGGGTTCCGCAACTACTGGTCGGCCGAGCATCTGCTGTCGCTGCCGGATGCGGCGATCCAGGCGTTCTGCGGTCGGGCCGAGGACATCGTGTCGCCGTTGTCGTCGGAGCTGCTGTTCCCATGGGGTGGAGAGGTGCTTCGGGGCGCGGATCAGTGGCCGCTACCGCACCGGCGGGCGAGGTGGGTGGCGCACCCGTTCGGGATGTGGACCGATCCGGCCGACGACGCCCGCGAGATCAGGTGGGCGCGAGACGTCTGCGACGACCTGAGGGAGTGGGCGAGCGGGTACGTGTTCCTGAACTTCATCGGCAACGAGGGGCAGAACCGGGTGATCGCGGGGTTCGGGGAGGAGAACTACAAGCGGCTGGCCCGGGTGAAGTGTGAGTACGACCCCGAGAACGTGTTCCACCTCAACCAGAAGATCGAGCCCGGGTGGCCGTGCTAGTTCGCAGTCTCGTGGTGGGGTAGACGGGACCACTGGACGCTCGCGATCACGACGTACGCGATGGCGGCGAGTGGGGCGGACCAGAGGCGGAAGAACGGTAGTTGGCCGGTGAGCGCGGTCGCGGCGAAAGATCACCGCGAAGACGGTTGTGCCGGCGACGGTTCCGCGAGGGCGGCTGTCGAGCGCCGTACTGGGGAGGGGGCCGGTGTGCCGGTCGAGGGCGGCGCCGAGTGCGCTCAGTCTCGCGATGGACAGGATGCCGCCGGGGATACCGCTGAAGATGACCGCGGCGGCGTTGAAGAAGGTCGGTGCTGCGCCGACGACCAGTACGTCGAGGGTGCCGAACGCGAGCTGGTTGAACTTCCGGCGGCGCAGGTCGACCCCGTCGCCCGGCCTGATCGGTTGCGGGAGTTCTTGATCGGTGGCGTGATCGGGCCGATCACCGGGCCTGCGGTGGTGATCGCCGGCCTGCACCGCGGCGACGACCTGGTCATCGTCGGCCGCACCGTTCCACTCACCCCGGCTCAGCCGGCCGAACCCGGCGCGGTGGTGACCCCAGCGAAGCCGGGCCACCCGTGGCCGGACGAGATCACGTCGCAGCGATGGAGCGGGAAGGACTCCAAGAAGCCGTTGACCAAGGTCGAGCCGCTCGTCGTCGCCGAAGCCGCGGCCGATGCCGCCACGCAGGCTGGCCAGGTCCGCCACTCGATGAGGTTCGTCCGCGGCCCCAGATCTACACCGGCTTGGTAAAGGGCTCTGAACATCACGGTCGCTGGGGTCTGCTCGCTGAGTGGGTCCTGGATATCGCGATCCTGGTTCTTCGAGGTGTGCCACGCGGCGATCTTGGCTTGCATGGACACGGACACTGCTGTTGGCGGCGACAACGCTGAGGATGATCCAGAGTGCGCACGGAGGCATCGACCACCCGCATGGTCTATCGCGAAACTGATCCACCTACTGGATGAGGCCATCGATTCTGCAGGTTCCCAATTGGCACGATCGGCCGGCCTGTGGGACGACACATCTGACGCGCTGGCTCGTAAGAGACCGCGCTCGCCACGACGCCATGCGCTGGGTTCATCGACGCGGTCCGCCGAGTCATATGTCGACGAGCAAGTGATCGAGCTCGAGTTGCCCTGAGAGGTTCTGAGTCGTCGCGCCGACCAAGTCCTGGAACTCGTCATCCGGGTTCTGCCGGTCGCATAGTCAGGCGATCTTCGAGGCCGGAATTGTTTCGGCTCGTTGGAGGTCTCGGTGAGTGATCCTGGGTTTGCGATGTCGTTGGAGGAGCGGCGGCGGTTGCTGGAGGCGAATGCTTCGGCGGCGCGGTTCTTTCGGCGGGAGTTGCTTCGGGCAACGGGTGGGTGGCCGCTGCGCTACTTGGCGGTCAATGGTGTCGAGCAGGTGTTGTCGACAGACTCGAAATGGAAGGTTGGGTACGCACCGGATACTTGGACGAGTCTGGTCGACCACCTGCGGTCAGAGGGATTCAGCTACGCGACCATGGCGCGGGCCGGGCTGATGAGATGGACCGAGGGCGGGGATGCGGTCGATCGTCATCGGGACCGCCTGATGTTGGTGGCCCGCGATCATCGGTTGTCCCCGGTTGCTTTCGTCGGTATCGGCGACGACGGCCAAGCTCGCTCGGAGAGTCCGGTCACGCCCATCCACCGGCCGTCCAATGTTCTTGTCGGGGTAGAAGAGCAGCTAGACCTTCTCGGCGCTGGCGCGACTCCGGTGATCGTAGATGAGCCGGTGGATGCGATCGCTGTGTCGACCGTGGGTCGGAGCATGGCCGGTCAATGGGCGGGGATTCCGGTCTGGGGTGCTGGCTTGTCCACTGCGCAGGCGAGGATCCTTCGCGGAGTCAGCTCGAGTGAGAAGGTGATCGTCGCGTTGAGCGGCGATCAGACTCAACGTAATCAGTCGGCCGGGTATCTGCTCGACTTGGCCTTCTTCTTCGATCGAGTGCGTGCCGTCGAACTTCCTGCTAGCCCTGGATTGCTCGCACTGGGGGAGGCCGGTCCGCAACGTCTGCACGAGGCGTTGTCGAGGGCACGTCCACTGATGACGTACCGAGCGAGCGGGAGCGGGTTCGCCTCTGCGCGTCTCGCCGATCCGGATCCGCCTGATCGCGGACCAGGACTATGAGCCAGCCGCTGCTCGAGATAAATGCTGCGGCTGCCTCGTTCTACAGGCGTCAGCTGCTTGGCAGACCCGATGGATGGGCGGCCAGTCATCTGCGGGACCGCGGGTTAGCCGCGATGCTGGATCCTGCATCGAGCTGGCGGGTGGGCTTGGCGCCTGATGGCTGGTCCAGGCTCGTTGGTCACCTGCGTCGAGAGGGCTTCGATGACGAGGTGATCGTGGCGGCAGGGCTGGCATCGGTCACGAAGTCCGGATACTTGCTCGACCGATTTCGAGACAGAGTCGTGTTCGTTGCCCATGACAGCGACCTGCGTCCCGTCGGAGTCATAGGCCGCGCACACGGCACACGGCTCAGATACCTGAACACGCCGAACACCAAGGTGTACTCCAAGACGACGACTTTGGTCGGACTCGACGATCAGCTCGAACGGCTGCGGGCGGGAGCCGTTCCGGTGTTTGTCGAAGGTCCGATGGATGCATCGGCAGTTGCCCTGGCGGGGGATGAGTGGGCGGGTGCCGCCTGTTGCGGTACCGCCGTCACGCGTGCGCAGGCGCTGATCGCGAGGAAGTATTCGCAGTCGGACAGGGTCATCGTGGCTCTCGACGGCGACGTCGGAGGCCGGACCGGTGCGGTACGGAGCCTCGACGTGTTGTCGGACGTCTTCGAAAACGTGCTCTTCGCCCGCCTGGCCGACCAGCAGGATCCGGCATCGCTCTACGCGGCCGACCGACGCCGGCTGCGTGACGTGCTGAACTCAGCTCGTCCGCTCGTCGACTTCGCGATCGAGGCTGAGCTGGCGCGGTGGAACAACGTACTCGATCACATCAGCGGACAGGTCAATGCCGTACGAGCCGTCGCCCCGCTAGTGGCCAGGTTGCCTGGCGGGCGAGTCGCTACTGAAGTAGCCAGACTCTCGCGGGCTGTGCGCCTGGACCAGCAGATTGTGTCGCGTGAAGTCATCGCAGCGGTCGGTCTGCGCAACGCACGGCAGCGTCGCCGGCCGCGGCACTCGGGTTTGGAGCATGTCGAGGCGGGGGTTGATCCTCCGGACCATTCCAGGAGTCCTTGATCCTGGAATCCAGGTTCTGGTTCCAGCCGGTGGCCAGCAGATTGATGGCATGGACGTTGACTTGGAGCAACTCATCGCCGAGGCGGCCCGATCGGGGTGGGCGCAGGGGCCGTCACAACGGCTGGCCGAGGAGATCGAGTCCCACATCGTCTTCCCACTGTCGAGTCGGCTGCGTGCAGCTCTGGGCCGCGACGAGGCCGAACAGCTCGCTCGAGTGATCGCCTGGGAGCGGTGCCTCGAGCTGGCGGTCAATCCGCCGGCGGCCGGTGTGTCATGGGGATACCTGGCCAACCTGGTTCGGTGGCGACTGATGGACGCGGTCCGTTCTGACGTCCTGCGTGGCCAGCGGCATCCGTTGACCCACCAACTCCCCGAGCTGGCGGTCTCGCACCGCTGGTCACTCGGACCGCACCTCGAGCGGATCGCGTCCGAGCTGGAAAACGAGGGGCTCTCGGCCGCGGTTGGTCGGAGGCTGATCCGAGTCGCAGCCGACGGACCGCCGTACTACCGCTCGGCGATCATCCTCAGGCTCCGCCGAGCCAATGCCACAGCTTCGCAGGCCGAGGCGTTGGCATGGCTGCTTCGAGGTGGTGCAGGTCGACCGTCTGCCCTGGCGCGGCTGGCTCTGGGGCAGGCGCCAGAGGAGATCTTCAGCGACCCCGTCGTACGGCGCTGGATGCTGGCCGCTGTCGGCCGTGACCTACGGTTTTTCGGCCGACCAAGCCGCCTCGGCCACCGCCGAGCGGCTGGGGTGGAGTGGCTCAGAGCCGCCTGACGAAAAGTCCCCGGACCTCAACCGTTGAGGCCCGGTATGACGCATCAGACCGTCCTCCGTCACCACTGGCTCATCCGGTGCTACCGCGCTCAGCTCAAGGTCGGGCTGCGCGTCCTCACCGCGGTGTGGATCATCCCGCCGCCGATCGCCGCTGCCGTGTTCGCGTGGCTGCGCCGTACCGAAGTACCCAAGAGAGGAACTGTCGTGAAGCAGTCGATCCGATCAAAGATCGTGATCCCCATCGTGATCCTGCTTGGCCTCACCGCGTTGATCCTGACGCTCGTCGCCCGCTGGCACCACGCTCCAGCGAGGCAGTCCGGAACACCGAGCACTGGGAGCACCCTCCTACCCGGCGAGAACCAGCAGACGCACGGAAGGCTGGACGCGTGGGCGCGGCCCATGACAAGCAACCCCCACGAACTCGCGATCGCCTATGCCCGCGCGATCTGGACTTACGACACGTCCCGCCACAGCTTGGAGGACTGGCAGGGCGCCGTCAGTGCGTACGCCGATCCGACCGGTGCGGCTCCGACGGTCGCAATGAGCCTGCTGCCACTGATGCCTGAGTGGAGGCAGCTCGAGCAGCGGAAGGCGAACGCCACCGTCACGGACGTCGCCGCAGAGACGACACCGGCGCTGAAGCAGCTGGAAGACAGCGACGATGCCCCGAACGGTTGGCACGCCTTCGTCATCAGTGGCAAGCAGAGGACCGTGCTCGACACCGAGACGACGGTCGTCGAGCGGCAGGCCGTGGTTGCGGTCGTCTGCGCACCGACCTGCAAGTTCTGGTCGGCGACCAATCAAGTCCAGCCGTGATCGCCAAGCTGACGCTGGCCGGTTGCCTGCTGGTCAGCGGCATCGGCCTGGTCGCACCGCTCGCGGTCGCTGCGGATGGAGCCGACACCTGCGTGGCCGCGCCCGCTAACGCGTTGCCAGCCCAATGCCAGGCACCGCCGATCGGCGATAGCAGCGGCGTGATTCCAGACGCTGAAGCAGCCATTGCTCGGGCTCTGCGTCTGGTGGGTGGACACGGCTACTACCAGCTGTGTGCCCGGCTGGCTGCGAACATCTGGGGTCGGCCACGTGCCGGATACATCTCCGCGGCCGAACAGTGGCGACAAATGGTTGCGGCCGGCAATGCACATGTCGGCGACCGGCGACCGCCGGTCGGCGCCCTCGTCTTCTGGGAGACAGGTGGACCTTACGGCCACGTCGCCGTGTACGTCGGCAACGGCCGGATCGTCTCCAACGACATCGGCGACCGCGTCCCAGGCGAAGGCGGCGTCTATCTCGTCCCCCTCGAACTCATCGAATCCCGGTGGAGCGCGACGTACCTCGGTTGGGCTCCGCCGATCTACTCGACCACCTGACCAAATGAAGGACAGCCACGTGTTCATCCATACTCGACTCGCTCAGATCGTCTTCCTCCAGGACCCAGGCATCAGTCCGAACACCAATGGTCTGCCCGGGCTGCCAGCGCTCCGCCAGATGGTCGGCGCGCTGCTGACCTTCAGTCTCGTGATCTGTGTCGCGGCCTTCGTCATCTCTGCCGCGGCCTGGGCGATGGGAAGTTTCAACAACAACGCGCACTACGCAGGCAAGGGCAAGACGGGCTGCCTGGTGGCCGCCGGTGCCGCGATCCTCATCGGCTCGGCCAATGGCCTCATCCGATTCTTCAGCGGCATTCACATCAACTGATCGAGGAGTAGATCAGTGTCCTGGAAAGACTGTCTCTTCAACCCCAAGGCCTGTGTGGTCGACCAGGGAGCCAACGCGATCACCGAGCACGCGTGGGATTCCTTCCTGCGCTGGATGGCGCACGGCCTGAGTGACTTCACCTCATATGTGTTCCAAGCTTTCAGCCTGAGTACGTCGCCCCAGTTCGATCACCAGTGGTGGCGCGACAATCTCGGCCTGATGGTCGCGATCTCGCTGCCGCTGCTAGTTGCGGCGTTCATCTTCCAATGTGTGTCCGCCGCCGTCCGTCGAGAGCCAGGACGGCTTGGGCACGCGGTGCTCGGCGCGCTGCTCGGCACGGGCGGTGTCCCTTTCGCGGTGGCGATCGTGGCCACTTGCGGCGAGGTTGTCGATGGAATCTCGGCGGGGATACTGGGCAAGACCGCCGCCACGACCGCAGGCCTCAAGCGGATGCTCGACATCACTGGTCTTCTGACTGGCGTGACCGCCGGCGGGTTCCTGGTCATGGCTGTCAGTCTGGGCATTCTCGCGACGGTGTCGCTGTACTTCGTCATGCTGATCCGCGAGGTTGCGATCGTCGCGTTTGTCGTCTTCGCGCCAGTCGCGCTGGCGAGTTGGACCTGGTCGGCCACCCGACATTGGCTCCGTCGATGGATCGAGGTCGTTGGTGCACTGGTGTTCTCCAAGATCGCGATGGCGGTCGTCTTCACGCTCGGTCTGGCGGCTACTGGGAACACCGACCAGTACGGCGAGACCAGCATCGGCACCTTCTTGACTGGGATCCTCCTGTTCGCGATGGCCTCGTTCGCGCCATTGGCCACCTACTCCTTCATCCACTGGGCCGGCGACCAGGGGCACGCGGTGACTCAAGCATTGCAGCAGGGCACTGCGGGAACCTCCGCCCTCAAAGAGCGGCTCGAACAGGCACAGCAATGGGGTGCGCATCACTTCGGGGGATCGAGCGGCCAGGGTGACGACAGCCCAGTCGTTGGTGGAGGCAACGGGCCTGACGACAAGGCGTCCGACTCCTCGACCGGAAGCGATGCCGCAGTTCAGGGGCAGTCGGTCGGACTCGACGGCGCCGTCACTCCGCCATCCGGGCTTGAGCCGACGGCGAGTGGTGGTGAGGGCTCGACTTCCATCGCCCTGGCGACGAGCCAGGCTTCGGTCGACGGGTCGAGTGGATCTGGTGGACAGGCTGACAGCCCAAGCAACAGCGACGCGCAGGGAGGCGAGCGCTGATGACGACGCCCAGCACACTCTCAACCCGATTCCCGCGGCCTGAGCGGAACGCCGTACTGCTCGGCCTCCGCCCAGTTCAGGTCGCCCTCCTCTTGATGGCGATCGTCATCGTTACCTTGACGGTCGTCAGCAGCCTGCCCGCAACGTCCAAGTTTTGCGGTGTATTGGTGGCGGTAGCGTGCGTTGCGGTGGCCTTCGCGCGGGCTGAAGAACTGCCGCTGTACCGATGGCTGGTTCTCCGAGCTGTTCATGTCCTGCGGACGTTGCGCGGGCAGCGATCCTTCCGCTCCCGGGTCATCGAACCGCGAAGGCACGGACAACTCCTTCTGCCAGGGGAGGGAGGCGCGTTGCGGATCCTGACGACAGTCTCTGGGGTTGGCATCGTTCATGATCCCCGGCGCCGCCGGCTGATCGCGGTGGCCAGGATCGAGGGCCCTGCGCATCTGCTGCAGAACACCGATGAGCAGGACCGTCGGGTGACCGCGTACGGGCGACTGATCGCCGGGCTGTGCCAAGGCAACCGGATCGCCCGCGCGCAGATCCTCGAACGGACGCTCCCCGACCCTGGCGATGAGTTGAGCGAGTGGGCTAAGCAGCGTCGAGTTGATCCGCGTACGCCGGCTGGTGCGATCTACACCGAGTTGCTGGAACGGGCGGCGCCAGCCGCCGCGAAGCACGAGACCTTGTTCAGCTTCGCGGTGAACCTGGACGCGGTCTCCCGTGAGGTTCGCAAGCACGGCGGCGGGATGGTCGGGGCGACGGCGGTCCTCGAGTCGGAGGCGCGGGCGTTCCAGACAACACTGGCGGCCGCGGGCGTGGCAGGCTCCTGGCTCAGTGCAGGAGAGCTCGCGATGAGCCTCCGCGTTGCCTTCGACCCTGCCGCGACCCGCACGATCCCGTCTTCGGACACGGTGGATGCCTCCGAGGCTGGTCCGCTTGGAGTCGACGCGGCTTGGGACCACCTGCGCACCGACTCGTCATTCCACCGCGTCTATGTCATCACGGAGTGGCCGCGCGTCCGGACAACTCCGACATTCCTGAGTCCGCTCCTCCTGAAGCCGGGGATCCGCCGGACGTTCAGTATGGTGCTGCAGCCGATCCCGATCGCCAAGGCGCTGCGAGATGCCCGGCGACACCAGGTTGAGCGGGTGACGGATCGAGCTACCCGCGCCAAGATCGGGCAACTGGAGACCGAAGAGGATCGTCAGCTCGATGCTGACGTTGCCCAGCGCGAGCGAGACCTGGCAGCTGGGCACGGCGACGTGCGGTGGCTCGGTCTCGTCGTCGTCTCGGCCGACAGTGAGGAGGCTCTCGACGACGCCTGCATGGAAGTCGAGATCGCCGCGACTCAGGCTCTCCTTGACCTTCGTCGACTGGTCGGCCAGCAGATGGAGGGCTTCATGGCCGCGGCCCTGCCATTCGGGATCGGGCTCTGATGGCAAGGCAGCGATCTGCGTTCTACGAGCGAGAAGGCGCCGACCGCGCGACCCGTCGCGCCAACCGCAGAGCGCCGTACGCCGCGCCTCGAATGCGGCAGGCTGACTCGCTGGATCGAACCCCTCCGAGCCGTGGTCAGAATCCACGGCTACTGGTTGACAAGCATCGAGCCACCACCAGAGTGCTGCGGGTTGCGTACCCGTTCCTCGCAGAAGGTGGACTCGGTGCCGACGGCACCTACATTGGGTCTGACGTGTTCAGCGGCGGCTCGTTCGTCTACGACCCCTGGGTGCTCTACCACGGGAGAGTCATCACGAACCCGAACGTCCTGCTGGCCGGGGTGATCGGCAGTGGCAAGTCGTCTACGGCAAAGGCGCTGATCACTCGATCTATTGCCCTCGGCCACAAGGCGTATGTGCCGTGTGATCCCAAGGGCGAATGGACTCCGGTGGCTACGGCGATGGGTGGAGCTGTCATCAAGCTCGGGCCGGGCCTTCCGACGCGCCTCAACCCCCTCGACGCGGGCCGTCGACCGGCCGTGGTCGAAACATCGGAATGGGAACGGATCGTGTGGTCGCGTCGCCGGGCGTTGCTGGGCACGCTGGCTGAATCCACACTAGGGCGACCGCTCGCCGCGATCGAGCACACTGCTCTCGACCTTGCGCTGGAGACGGTCTCCAGCCAGGTCGAGGAGCCAACCATCCCAGACGTCGTGGTCGCACTCTTCACTCCAGACTCAGCGCGAGCTGAACGGGCCGGGTTGAAGGCGATCAACCTCACGACCGACGGTCGTGAGGTCGCGCACGCGATCCGGCGGCTCGTGCATGGCGATCTGTCCGGCATGTTCGATGGGCCGTCGACGACCGAGTTCGATCCGACGCTGCCAATGGTGACGCTGGACTCGTCGTGGCTGGGCAGCGGTGGGAACGACCAGGCGCTGCGACTGACGTTGGCGTGCGCGTCGTCGTGGCTCGAGGCGGCGGTCGCCGACCCAGCGGGTGGCAATCGCTACATCGTGTACGACGAGGGGTGGCGGGTGATGCGCGACGCGGCCCTGCTGCGTCGCATGCAGGAGCAGTGGAAGCTCTCGCGAGCCTGGGGAGTGTCGAACATCTTGATCGTCCACCGTCTGTCGGATCTAGCTGCCGTCGGAGATCTCGGATCCGAGGCTCGAGCACTGGCCGAAGGCCTTCTCGCGGACTGTTCGACCAGGATCATGCTGCGCCAAGAACCTGATCAACTCGAACGAACGGCGAGCCTCCTCGGCCTCACCGATGTGGAGATCGCCACGATCGCTAAACTCCCCAAGGGCAGAGCCCTCTGGCGGCTGCCCAACCGATCGTTCGTTGTACAGCTGGTCCGGCACGCCCGCGAGGTCGAACTCTTCGATACCGACGCCAGGATGTGAGCTCGATGAATCAACGACCGCCTCGCGACCTGAGCGACATGATCTTCGTCGCCGGAGCAGTGCTGTTCGGATGCGCCGGCATGCTCTATCTCGCCGGGGGTGTTGCGAGCCTGTTGACTACACGGCGATGGGTCAGATCCCCGTGGATAGACGCACTCCTTGTACCGATGCACCCAGCCAGCCCTGCTCTGGCCTTTGGACTGAACCGCACACAGCTCGGAACGGCGACGTACTGGACGTGCCTTGCCGTGCTAGTTGCGTTGCCGATCGGCTTGGCCTACCTCGTGGCGCGTATGTGGCAGGGACGGCGGTCGACGGCGAGAAGTCGCGGCCGGGTGCTGGCCGTGCGTCCGGGACTCGCGTCCAAAGGCGATATCGAGGCCGCGGTGGGACGTCGACAAGTCGTACGGCGAGGTCGATCGGCGCGCCCGCAGGCGCCCACTGGAAGGGCAGCCGAGGTCGGAACTTTGCTTGGCAGGTCGCGTGGCCGCGAATGCTGGGCGTCCGTCGAGGACTCGATCATCGACGTCGGACCACCACGATCCGGTAAGGGTCTGCATCAGATCATTGGCGCGATCATCGACGCACCGGGCGCCGTCGTCACTACGTCGACCCGACCCGACAATCTCGCCGCCACCCTGGAACTGCGTCGGGCAATCGGCCCGGTCGCCATCTTCGACCCGCAAGGCCTCGGTCGCGTCGAGGGCATCCGGTGGTCACCCGTTCGGGGCTGCGAGAACCCGACGACAGCGATGGTGCGAGCTAGCGGTCTGGCCGCTGGTGCGGGCTTCGCAAAGGGCAATGTCAGCGATGGCGCCTTCTGGCACGGCCAAACTGAGATGGCACTCCGCGGCCTCCTCCACGCCGCCGCCATCGACGATACCGGTATCGATCAGCTCTACCGCTGGGGCCTCGAGCCCGCCTCGGCCATCGAGGCAGTCACCATCCTCAACCGCTCCAACGATGCCGCCGAAGGCTGGGGCGACACTCTCGACGGCATCGTCCGCATGGACGGCCGCACCCGAGACGCCATCTGGGCCGGCGTGCGCTCGGCCCTGTCCGCCCTCGCGGATCCCGCCGTGCGCCGTTCCTTCGACCCACCACCCGGAGAAGGCCTCGAGCCGGACAGGTTCATCCGCGAACGAGGCACGATCTACTTGCTCGGCACAGGCGCCGGCGCGAGTGCAACCTCAGCCTTCATAGCCGCGCTCTTGGAAGACATCACTGAGTCAGCCCGCCAGTTAGCTGCCCATAATCCAGGCGGCCGACTCGAACCGCCGCTGGCTCTCGTCCTCGACGAGATCGCCAACCTCTGCGCCGTACCCTCGTTGCCGTCGCTGATGGCGGACGGTGGCGGATCAGGAATCTCCACACTCGTCGTCATTCAGTCGCTGGCCCAGGCCCGCGAGCGCTGGGGCGAGCAAGCTGCAGCGGCCATGTGGGACGCGGCCACCCTTCGCCTCATCCTCGGCGGCTCCGCTCAACCCCGCGACCTCCAAGACCTCGCAGCCGTCTGCGGCGACCGTGACGAGGAGATCCGCAACTGGAGCCGCGGCGCCGACGGTGCCCGCACCATCTCGACCAGCACGCGCAGAATCCCTATCCTCCCGCCCGACGTCATCCGCACCCTCCCCTTCGGCACCGGCATCCTGCTCGCCCGCACCGCCCCACCCATCCTCCTCAAGATGGTGCCCTGGACAGACCGCCCAGACGCCGATCAGATTCGCGACAGCATCGACCAGGCAACCAAGCGCTGATGAATCCGAACGACGACCTGGCGAGAGCCCTGGCACTGGCCGCCGACCCCTACGTCATCTGCTGGCGCGACCTCGACCCCGCGAGCACTCAAGAAGAACTGGAACGCCTCGCCGGCTGGGTCACCTGGGCCGTGGGCCGCTACACCCTCGACCACAAAATCATCCCACCCTGTTGGCCCGAGCACGGAGCCGTCGTCGAAGAACTCTCCGCCCTCCGCACCTTCTGGGAAGCCTGCTACCAAGAAGACGCCGCCCCCTCCGACCCCGTGGCCTTCCACCGTGACCTGACCATGGCCGTACGCCGCCTCCGAGACTGGACCTCTTTGCTCGGCTGCACCCGAACCAATCACCGCGCCTCGGAGGCGACGCAGCCTGGCTAGGAACGGCGCTTGGTGGGCTCGCCCGTGACCTGGCCCGCGGGTCGCACGCCGCGTCGTGTTCGCCGAGGACGATTGCGCACCTGAGGCCAGGTATCCAGTCGCGATCGAGCACGCTTATGCGATGGCCCGGTGGGTCGCCCGCGAGCGCGCGGCCAACCTGCTCGACATATCCCGGTTGGCGATCGCAGGTGACTCGGTCGGCGGGACCATGTCTGCCGCGCTTGCCTTGCTCGCCAAGGAACCTGGCGATGTGTCGTTCGTCCTGCAGGTCCTGTTCTGTCCGGCCACGGACGCCACCTTCGACACCGCGTCGTACCGCCAGTTGTGATCCGCCAACAGATCCGCGACACATTTACGCCAGATGAGGTGCGACAGACTAGACGTCTGGCCACACTTGTGGTGGCCAGCCAACGCACTGATCTGCCGAATTGAGGACGGTTGCGCACGCGCACGCCTATGCGCTGAGATGCAGAGGGGCACCGGACCGACGGAGCCGTGTGCGGGCTTGCTCCGAGCGGCGTGGCACGCGCTTGCGGCGGATGACCGTCTCTCTATGCCGCCAGGATAGCTCATACTCGAACATATGTTCTGGGTATCTGCTTTAGTGCAGTAGATTGTGGGCGTGGACGGGGCGTCTGAGGTTCATCCGGTCGGCGGGGTTGACTATCCGCGGACTTACCAGGAGCTGCTCGCGTGGTTCCCCGACGATGCGGCGTGCCTGGAGTACCTGGCCGCGCTGCGATGGCCTGACGGGTTCATCTGCCCGGCGTGTGGCGGCCGGGATGCGTGGCGCACCGGCGGGGGGCTGTGGATGTGTCGGGACTGTGGCCGGAAGACGTCGCTGACGGCCGCGACGATCTTCCATCGGACCCGCACGCCGCTGTCGTCGTGGTTCGCGGCGATCTGGTTGGTCACCTCGCAGAAGAACGGCATCTCCGCGCAGGGGTTGCAGCGGGTGCTCGGGTTCGGCTCCTACGAGACTGCCTGGGCCTGGTTGCACAAGCTGCGCCGCGCCATGGTCCGCCCCGACCGCGACCGGCTGAGCGGTGTCGTCGAGGTCGACGAGACCTTCGTCGGCGGGGTCAGCACTGGCCACCTGGGGGCCAGCAGCGACAAGGTCCCGGTGATGGTCGCGGCCGAGAAGGTCAACGGGGGCAGGAGACTCGGCCGGATCCGGCTCGAGGTCGCCGAACGACCCGCCACGCTGGAGCTGGTCGAGTTCGCGCAACGCATGGTCGCGCCCGCCTCGACGATCCGCACCGACGGCGCCATGATGATGCGCCGGCTCGGGACCCTGGGCTACACCCACGAGTACGCCACCGGCTACAACGCGCCCGACCCGACCGCCGTGCTCCCCGGCGTCCACCTGGTCGCCGCACTGCTCAAGCGCTGGCTCACCGGCACCCTGCACTACGCGGTCGCCGACCACCAGCTGCCCTACTACCTCGACGAGTACACCTTCCGGTTCAACCGCCGCACCGCCCGCAGCCGCGGCCTGCTCTTCTACCGCCTCCTCCAACAAGCCGTCAACACCGACCCCGCACCCCTGCCCACCCTCCTCAAACCCGGCCACCAGTCAGCACTGCACTAAACCTCGATCCACCGATCAGGCTGGTGTGAGTCGCTGATTGGATTGATGGCGATGCCGGGCTGTTGGTGGCGTGGTGGGGCGTCCCGCCTCGCTGCGGGGGTGTTCCGCTTCGGTCTCCGGTCGGGCCGATGTTCGGCGTGGTGGTCAGGGCATGGCGGTGGCAGGTGGCCCGCAGGCATGCGCGAACAGGCGGGTCCATGGTGTCTGCCAGGGCCAGTTGCTGGGCAGGTGGAGGGTGATCCGCCGCGCGGACGAGGCGATCCGGGCGGCGATGTTGACCAGCTTGCGTCGCACCGTGGCGGTGACGGCCTTGGCCAGGTTGCCGCCGGTGAGGGTGGCGGCCGCGCGGGTGAGGTTGAACGCCATCACGGCGAGCACGAGCCAGGCGGCGTTCGCGGCGAACACCCCGGACGGCAGGTGCGCGAGCGCTGAGTTCTTCAGGTCGGCATTGACTTGTTCGATGATCGCGTGCCCGCGGTGGGTCTTGTCCGCGGTGACGGTGTCCATCACTTCGACGTTGACGGTGGTGAAGAAGGCGTGGAACCGCCACATGTCGAACAGCGTTTCCTGCCCGGGCGCCTGGTTCTTGCCGGGGTTGAGGTCCGGGATCCGGCGGACCACGAGCCGGCCGGGCACCTGCTCGGCCTTGCTGCGGGACGTGAACGCTGTGAACGGGATTTCGGCGACCTCGGCGCGAGAGATCCATCGGCCGGTTTGCTCGTCGTAGATCGCGTCTTTGTACTCGATCGGGGTCCAGGCGTCGTCGGCGATGCCGGCGATCGCGGCCTTGACCCGCTTGTCCAGGCGGGCGGTGACCGACACATCGGCACCGGCGCGGACCGCGGCCAGCACCAGACCACGCCCGTAAAACGCCGAGTCGGCCCGCACCAGCGGCCTGCCATTCGACACTCCGGCCAGTCCGCGCACGGTCTTCAACGCATCGGTGATCAGGCGTTTCGCGCCACGCGGCGACCCGACCGAACCCTTGCGCAGCCGCTGCGCCACGATCACCGGCGCCGTGTGTGGGGTGGTGACCGTTGCCAGCAGCGCGTTCAGCCCACGCACCCCGGAGTAGCCGAACCCCGCGCCCTGCTTGGCATAACCGTGCACCTCGATGACCGTGTCATCGACATCGACCAACACGAACTCACCGTCGCCGGCCTCACCGACCAGCGGGGCCCGTCCAGCCAGCGCGGCCACGAACCGCGACGCCACCGCATCCAGCTGGCGAACATGACCGAACGTGAACGCCCGCAGGAACGCCCCCAGCGTCGACGGCGCGTAGACGTGGTCGAACACCCGGCGCATCCCGCCGTGGCGCAGCAGCGCCATGTCGTCGATGCTGTCCGCGCCGGCCACCATCCCCGCAACCAGCGAGCACACCTTCAGCCCAGCGTTCGCGCCCTTGTCCGTCGGCACACTCAACCGCACATCGGCCAACTCACGCAGCCCCGCAGACTCCGCCAGCGCCATCACAGGCACCAGCCCACCCGACGACACCAAATTCGGATCATCGAACTTCGCGCGAACGACCCGAGGATTATGGGACAGTTGCACTCGACGGATGCCCTTCGCGCTCGGTGATCTGGAACCCTAGACAAGTCCCAATCTCCCAGCCCGCAAGGGCATCCTCGCGTTACGCCACACCCACCCCACCGAACTCATCGGTGGATCCGGGTGTCATGTCGCAGGACTTCGGTGACGGTTTTAGATCAGGACATCGGTGACTCTTCTGGTGGGCTTGGTGGTGACACTTCGGCCGCGAGGCTCGGGCGGTGTCAGCCAATGAACCCATCGATCCCCGTGTCCGCCTCGCGATCTCGCAGTGGCCCGAGGATGCTCCGCGCGGCGCGGTCTCGACCTTCTGCGCCGAGCACGGCATCTCGCGCAAGTCCTTCTACGAGCTGCGCAAGCGCGCCAAGGCCGACGGCCCGGCGGCCGTGCTCGAGCCCAGGTCCAGGCGCCCGCGGTCGAGCCCGGCGAAGTTGACCGAGGAGGTCAAAGAGCAAGCGGTACGGGTGCGGGCTGCATTGGAGGCCTCCGGGCTGGACCACGGGCCGATCAGCGTGCACGACAAGATGCGCGCGATGGGGCTGGAGGTGGTGCCCTCAGTCGCGTCACTGGCCCGGATCTTCCGTCAGGCAGGTGTGGCTCGGTTCGAGCCGAGGAAGAAGCCACGCTCGGCCTGGCGCCGGTTCGTCTATCCAGCGCCGAACGCCTGCTGGCAGCTCGACGGCACCGAGTACGTGCTCAGTGGCGGGCGTAAGTGTGTGATCTTCCAGCTCATCGACGACCACTCCCGCTACGCGGTCGCCTCCCACGTCGCGTGCGCTGAGACCGCCGAGGCGGCGATCGTCGTCTTCGACAAGGCCGTGTCCGCCCACGGTGTGCCCCAGCGGCTGCTGTCCGACAACGGACTCGCGCTCAACCCGTCGCGCCGCGGACTCCTGGGTCAGTTCGTCGTCCACCTGATGGCGTTGGGCGTAGAGCCGATCACCGGCAAGCCGTACAAGCCGACCACCCAGGGCAAGAACGAACGCTTCCACCAGACGCTCTTCCGCTACCTGGACAAGCAGCCGATCGCCGACACGCTGGCTGACCTGCAGGCCCAGGTCGACGCCTTCGACCACATCTACAACACCCAGCGCCCCCACCAAGGCCTGCCCGGCCGCGTCACACCCCAGACCGCCTGGCAGGCCACCGCGAAGGCCGAGGCACCTCGCCCCACACGTGACCTGATCCGCCGTCCCGCCAGCCGGCCCCGACCCGCCCCGGCACCAGTGCCCACAGACCTGCCCGACGGCACCGTCGTCAAGAAGCTGACCTGCAACGGCGTCTTCATGCTGAACAAGGTCCAGTACATGGTCGACGGGCGACGAGGCTTCCAGCAGGTCCTCGTCATCACCGCCGGCGACAAGATCACCGTCACCGACCTCGACGGCGAGATCCTCATCGAGCACACCAGGCCCGCGCCCGGAGTGACCTACGTCGGCAACGGCCGCCCCCGCGGCCCACGCCAAGACCCTGAATCGTCACCGACGTCCTGACACATCGAATGTCACCGATGTCCTGATGCAGAACTGTCACCGATGTCCTGAGACATCACAGTACTGTCATGTCGTACGACCAGCCCACCTAGAACATGGGTTCGATTAATGTCATGATGGGCTCATGGTGGGACGCTTCAATGTGCGACCCGGCGACGGGGACGGCCGAGACTGGATGGTCTGGGATAACGCGAGGAACGGTCACCGGGGCCGATGCGCGACCGAGATCGAGGCGAACGCGTTGGCCGCGGATCTGGAGCTGCAATACACCGTTCACGGCCCCCGAGATCAGGCCGACGTCCGCCGCGTCGATCCACCGGTGCCCGTCGACGGCTGGCGGCAGCGGATCGGCGAGCTGGACGCCTGGATCAATGAAGGCGGCCGATGGCTCGGCCGTGTCCGGCACGCCGACGGTCGCATCTCCTTCATCGACCAAAACGAGATTCGACCGGCACCCGAGCGCGGCGCGATCTGATGTCCGGGCCGCTGCGCGAGCCAGTGATCACCCTCGTCGGCGGACCGTGGGATCGGCAGGTGTTCTACGGCATCGACTGGGAAGAGACGCGACGCGCGGCCGAACGCATGGGGCGCACCGCGGACGAGTTCTGCGGCTGGCCGCTCGCCTACCGACCCGAGACCCCCGGCAGCCATCGCTGGGTCTGGTCCGCTGGCGCCGACTGGTCGAGGAAGCCGTGAGGGAGGATCAGCGAGTTGTTAGACACTCCGCCTTTGCAACACGTTTTTCGACGCTTCGGCCACGGCGTGTCGGTGTCCCGGTCGGGATCCGGCTGGGGTGTTGAGAAACGATCGTTATCTGGAGCCGCTGGTCGGCCGTCGTCGACGTGGACCACAGGGCCTTGAGACTTCGGGGTCTGCGTGGTGGTCGTGATTATCTGCCGCTGTCCATCATGCGGATCTTCCGGAGGAGCGATGCTTGTTCAGCGGGTGCTGTCGCCTGCCACGCGGTTGGAGTCATGGACGGTTCTGGGCGATGACGGCCCGGTGGTGCCGGTCGAGCGGTATCTGGCCTATCTGACTGACATCGAGCGTTCCCCGAACACGGTCAAGGCCTACGCCCATGACCTGAAGGACTGGTTCGTCTTCCTGGCCAGGCAAGGGCTGGACTGGCGCGAGGTCCGCCTGGAGGATCTCGCGGAGTTCATCGCGTGGCTCCGGCGTCCGCCGGCGTCCCGCGGCGCGGTCGTAGCGGTGCTGCCGTCGGTGGAGCACCACTGCTCGCCGTCCGCGGTGAATCGGAAGCTGTCGGCGTTGAGTGCGTTCTACCAGCACGCGGCCCGCAACGGCGTGGACCTCGGCGATCTGCTGACCACCTGGCAGCCCGCCGGCCGGCGGAGTTCGGGATGGAAGCCGTTCCTGCATCACATCAGCAAAGGGCAGCGGCAACCGCGGCGCACGATCGGGTTGCCAGCGCCCCAAAAGCTTCCGCGCGTCCTCACCGTCGTGGAGACCCAGGCGATCCTCGACGCCTGTGAGCGGCTGCGGGATCGGTTCTTGTTCGCGCTGTTGTGGGACAGCGGCGTCCGGATCGGCGAGGCGCTGGGCCTGCGGCACGCCGACATCGCCGCCGCCGAACAAGAGGTGAGGGTTGTTCCGCGGACCAACGACAACGGCGCTCGGACGAAGTCTCGTGTTGCGCGGTCGATCCCGGTCAGCGCCGAGCTGGTCAGGCTCTACGCCGATTACCTGCACGGCGAGTACGGCGATCTCGAATCCGACTATGTCTTCGTCAACCTGTGGGGTCGGCCGCACGGGCATCCGCTGGCCTACCCGGCAGTCTATGACCTGGTGCGGCGGCTGCGGCGCCGGACCGGGATCGACTTCGACCCGCACTGGTACCGCCACAGCGCAGCCACTCGGCTGCTGCGTGACGGTGTCCCGATCGAGGTGGTGTCCAAGCTGCTCGGGCACGCCGACATCACCACCACGGCGAACGTCTACGGTCACCTAACCGCCGAGGATGCCCGCAAGGCGCTGGAGGAAGCGGGCTGGTTCAGCGGCCGGGAGGTGCGGCTGTGACGGTGCTGCGACCCGCGAGCGAGACAGCGATGCCCGGCCCGAGCACACTCCCGCGCGCCCGCGAGCTGCGCCCGGTGGCGCAGGCGGCCTGGGACGCCGAGTACGACCGGGACGTTTGGCGGCTCCGCGAGCTCGGCATCGACAGCCGCACGCCGACGCACATCCGGTTCGACTCGATCCCGCAGCCCTGGCTGAAGGCCTTGGCCAAGCGGTGGGCACGGTGGCGGCTCGCGGCGGGCTTCGGCCCAGCGACGGCGGCGTCCGGGACGAGGGCGGTCGCCCGCTTCGGTGAGTTCCTCGCGGCCCAGGAGTCCGCCATCACCAGCCTTGGCCAGCTGGATCGAACGCTGCTGGAGCGCTACCTGGCCCACCTGCATGCCCTGCTCGGCGGTCGAGTGGTTCACCGAAGCTCGATCGGGCAGCTGAATATGTTCCTCACCGCGATCCGCCAGCACGGCTGGGACGACACGCTGCCGACCACCGCGATGTTCTTTCCCGAGGACTTCCCGAAGGAAGGCGAGCGGCTGCCTCGCGCGCTGAGTGAGACGGTCATGGCCCAGCTCGAGCATCCCGACAACCTCGCCCGGTGGGGCGATCCCGCGCACCGGCTGGTCACCCTGGTGATGATGCGCTGCGGACTTCGCATCGGCGACGCGCTGCGCCTGTCGCCCGATTGCATTACCCGCGACGGCGACGGCGCCCCCTACCTGCGCTACTTCAACCACAAGATGCGGCGCGAGGCGCTCGTGCCCATCGACGCCGAACTCGAACGCGAGCTCGGCGAACAGCGACACCGCGTCCGAGACCGATGGCCCGGCAGCACGCCAGTGCTCTTCCCGCAACCCACCGACAACCCAGAGGGCCAGCGGTGGATGGTCGACCAGACCTACCGCCGGGCGCTGCGCCGCTGGCTGGAAACCTGCGACGTCCGCGACGAACACGGACAGCCCGTGAACATCACCCCGCACAGGTTCCGTCACACGCTCGGAACCCGCTTGATCAACCAAGACGTCCCCCAAGAGGTCGTACGCCGGATCCTCGACCACGACTCGCACGTCATGACCGCGCACTACGCCCGGCTCAGCGACACCACCATCCGGCGCCACTGGGAGAAGGCCCGCAAGGTCAACATCAGCGGACAGACGGTGTCGTTCGATCCCTCCGGGCCACTGGCCGACGCGGCCTGGGCCAAGCAACGACTCGGCCGGGCAACCCAGGCCTTGCCCAACGGCTACTGCGGTCTGCCACTGCAGCAGTCCTGCCCGCACGCCAACGCCTGCCTGAGCTGTCCAATGTTCATCACCACCGCCGACTTCCTGCCCCAGCACCACGAGCACCGCCAACAGGTCCTGCAGATAATCTCCGCCGCCGAGGCCCGCGGACAGCGGCGGCTGTCGGAGATGAACCAGCAGGTGCTCGGCAACCTCGACCGGATCATCGGCGCCCTCGACGACGACAGCGACAGCGACCAGGACATCCGAGATGAGAGCTGACAACACGATCCACCTGACCACAGCCGCCCGGCGCCGCCACGAACTCACCCGAAGCAAGACCATCCAGGCGCTGCGCGAGCTCGACGCATCCGGCGGAGCGGTCACCTTCGCGATCGTCGCCAAAGCCGCCGGCGTATCCAGGTCGTGGCTCTACACCCAACCCGACATTCGCGCCGAGATCCAACAACTCCGGAGCCTTCACCATCGGGCACCGGCGCAAGCAGTGCCCGCCCGACAACGCACCACCGACCCGTCGCTGCTGCAACGCCTCGAGATCGCCAACGCACGCAACCGTGAACTCGCCGAAGACAACCAGCGACTCCGACGCCAACTCGCCCAGACCCTCGGCGAGCTACGAGCAATCGGAATGGCAGGCAGGCTGCCGGGTCGGGCTGATCCGTAGTCGAGCTCAACGTGTCCAGGGCGGTCTGAACGACGCCTGGACGCCGGTGCCTGCCGGGCCGGTTATCCATCTCTGTCGAGGTCCACGCTGTTGTTAGCAGAGCTGTTAGCACGATCTAAACCAGCGGCGTCATTGCGGCCATCCCGCCAGAATGATGCTATGGCTTTTCCCTCCGAGTCGATGCTGAACGATTCTGGCTTCGCCCCCCTGACACGGTCACAGGTCACACAGGCGTTGATCGGCTTAGCCCGGATCCACCGATGAGTTCGGTGGGGTGGGTGTGGCGTAACGCGAGGATGCCCTTGCGGGCTGGGAGATTGGGACTTGTCTAGGGTTCCAGATCACCGAGCGCGAAGGGCATCCGTCGAGTGCAACTGTCTCATAGTCCTCGGGTCGTTCGCGCGGTGTTCGATGATCCGAATTTGGTGTCGTCGGGTGGGTTGGTGCCGGTGATGGCGCTGGCGCTGGCGGAGTCTGTGGGGCTGCGTGAGTTGGCCGATGTGCGGTTGAGTGTGCCGACGGACAAGGGCGCGAACGCGGGGCTGAAGGTGTGCTCGCTGGTTGCGGGGATGGTGGCCGGCGCGGACAGCATCGACGACATGGCGCTGCTGCGCCACGGCGGGATGCGCCGGGTGTTCGACCACGTCTACGCGCCGTCGACGCTGGGGGCGTTCCTGCGGGCGTTCACGTTCGGTCATGTTCGCCAGCTGGATGCGGTGGCGTCGCGGTTCGTGGCCGCGCTGGCTGGACGGGCCCCGCTGGTCGGTGAGGCCGGCGACGGTGAGTTCGTGTTGGTCGATGTCGATGACACGGTCATCGAGGTGCACGGTTATGCCAAGCAGGGCGCGGGGTTCGGCTACTCCGGGGTGCGTGGGCTGAACGCGCTGCTGGCAACGGTCACCACCCCACACACGGCGCCGGTGATCGTGGCGCAGCGGCTGCGCAAGGGTTCGGTCGGGTCGCCGCGTGGCGCGAAACGCCTGATCACCGATGCGTTGAAGACCGTGCGCGGACTGGCCGGAGTGTCGAATGGCAGGCCGCTGGTGCGGGCCGACTCGGCGTTTTACGGGCGTGGTCTGGTGCTGGCCGCGGTCCGCGCCGGTGCCGATGTGTCGGTCACCGCCCGCCTGGACAAGCGGGTCAAGGCCGCGATCGCCGGCATCGCCGACGACGCCTGGACCCCGATCGAGTACAAAGACGCGATCTACGACGAGCAAACCGGCCGATGGATCTCTCGCGCCGAGGTCGCCGAAATCCCGTTCACAGCGTTCACGTCCCGCAGCAAGGCCGAGCAGGTGCCCGGCCGGCTCGTGGTCCGCCGGATCCCGGACCTCAACCCCGGCAAGAACCAGGCGCCCGGGCAGGAAACGCTGTTCGACATGTGGCGGTTCCACGCCTTCTTCACCACCGTCAACGTCGAAGTGATGGACACCGTCACCGCGGACAAGACCCACCGCGGGCACGCGATCATCGAACAAGTCAATGCCGACCTGAAGAACTCAGCGCTCGCGCACCTGCCGTCCGGGGTGTTCGCCGCGAACGCCGCCTGGCTCGTGCTCGCCGTGATGGCGTTCAACCTCACCCGCGCGGCCGCCACCCTCACCGGCGGCAACCTGGCCAAGGCCGTCACCGCCACGGTGCGACGCAAGCTGGTCAACATCGCCGCCCGGATCGCCTCGTCTGCGCGGCGGATCACCCTGCACCTGCCCAGCAACTGGCCCTGGCAGACACCATGGACCCGCCTGTTCGCGCATGCCTGCGGGCCACCTGCCACCGCCATGCCCTGACCACCGCGCCGAACATCGGCCCGACCGGAGACCCGAAGCGGAACACCCCCGCAGCGAGGCGGGACGCCCCACCACGCCACCAACAGCCCGGCATCGCCATCAATCCAAATCAGCGACTCACACCAGCCTGATCGGTGGATCGAGGCTTAGGCGTGGCCGAAGGCGACACTTTGATGGTCCACGTCCGGCTGTCGGCATTGGAGTGGGTCGTCGGCGGCATCGACACCGTGGTGCTGCCCCTTCGGGACGCTCTTGGCTCGAATGGCACGTTGCTCGCGTTCTGCGGCTGGGACGACAGCCCGTATCACGTCGCATTCTGGCCGCGGCACTGGCAAAAGGCCTACCAGGAGGTTCCGGCGTTCGATCCAAGGGTGTCGTCTGCTCGTCGAGACTTCGGACGCTTCCCTGAGCGGCTCCGCACCTGGCCAGGAGCACTGCGCAGCTCCCACCCGGAAGCCAGCTTCACTGCCCTCGGTCGCCATGCCGCGGACCTGGTCCTGGGGACTGATGATGACAACCCTTGGGGCCCTGGCGGACCGCTGGGCCGTCTCGTCGACCTGGGCGGCCGGGTATTGCTACTCGGTGCCCCCCTCAAGACCCTGACCCTTTGCCATCACGCTGAGGCTGTCGCCAACGTGGCCGAGAAGCGTTACCACAGCTACCGCATGCCGGTGAGGACAGACGCTGGCACCATCTGGCGGGACTACAGCACGCTGGATACCTTCTACGGCGGCTTGCCATACTGGGAACGGCCGGATCTGGCGATCGAGAACGCAGTCGAGACTCTCGCCGTCCAGGCTGTCCAGGCAGGCGCCGGACGGGAGGGGAAGGTCGGCGCGGCCACAGCCTGGCTGTTCGACGCGCGCGCAACCGTTCAAGCAGTAGTCGCGTGGATCGAACGGCATTTCTAGGGCCGACGGCAGCGTCGACGAGCGTTACGAGGACCACCCCTGGCCCTCGGACCTTCGGGACGCACTTCGATAACGATCGCGTCCTGCTGAAGTCGGCCTCACGAACCATGACCGCCTCGATAGGGACATCGTCCAAGACGAAAAATTCCCAGGTCACCGGCAGCGCCCACGCCAGCGGCTCCAGATAACAATCGATTCTCAACACCTTTCTGCTGATGAGCCCGTTGCCGAGGGCATGGATGGTCTCGCTCGGTTCGCGGAACGCGTCCCGGACGGCACCGATGGTGTCGTGCATCGGTACTAGCTTGCGGATCTCGGTGTTGGTGAGTTCCATGGGTGCCCGCCATTGGTCGATCACCTGAGGTGAAAGGTTGGCCCAGCCTGAGCCGCTGCGGAGCGAAGGGTCCTGCTCGAAGTGGGTCCGGGCGGCCAGTTCGACGCAGTACTACCAGCGACGTCCGGTTCTCTCGGCGGCACGCACGACCCTCCGATCGTCGCGCATCAGATCTGGTTCACCGTGCGAAGTCGCGGTAATGGGCGCCCGGGTGGCGGTTGGCGGCGAGGACGATGGCGCTTGCGCCGCGGAGGGCGACTGCGTACGCGGCGGGTGCCGGCTGGATCGGGCAGGCTAGTTGTTTGGAGAGTTGGTAGGTGATGGCTGGGAGCATGGCGCCGCCACCGGCGGGGAGTGGTCCTCTTTCGAGTGCGTCGACGACCTAGGGGGCCCACGGTCGTGGCGCGGTAGGTCGGCCACCATGGCGCGGATGCGTTCGATGAGATTGTCGATCGTGATTGAAGTGCGAAGGTCGGCCGTGCCGTGGGGAGTACGCCGCGCTTCGATCACGGATCCGTTTGCCAGAACGGCTGTCTCCGTCAGGTGGGCTCCGAGGTCGATCACGAGGAGAGGTTTGACCAGGTCGGAGTTGGCGCCGATGGCGGCTGCTTTGACGCTGTCGATGGTGATGACGGTGCGGGGCTGGAGGATTTCGACGGCCTCCAGGAGTCCGTGTCGTTCGGCCTCGGGGCAGAGGACCGGAAACGGTGATGACGATCATCTCGGGCTGCGGGGCGAGACTGGCATGCCCGAGTAGAAGGTGATCGAGCATGCGGAGGTGCCGGGAACGTCGGTGATCCTGCCCCGGGATATGGGATAGCTGACGCCGGTGGGCGGTGTCGTCATCGTAGGGGCGTCGACGACCATGCCATGGTCAGGTATCCATTCGCGGGTGCGCAGGCTCCCGAGAGCAAGACCGGAGCGGTCCCGGTTCCGTGACCAGCCGCCGGGGTGGTGGACTGCTCCCAGTCTGTGGAACCCGCTCATCGTTGTGTCTCCAGGAAATGCCGACATTGTGTGCAGTAGCGCGCCTGGGGATGGGCGGATAGGCATTGGAGACTGATGGTGCGGCCACATCGGCCGCATCCGCCGTACCGCCCCGCGTCCATCCGGGCCAGGGCGTCCTCGGTTTCGGCCAGCGCGATTCGTGCGGCCACGGTGAGTTTGTGACGGACCTCGCGGTGCGCGGCGACGTCAGGAGCGCCGGCCGTTCCGGCGGCGGCGTTGGCGAATTGGGTGATGCCGCGAAGTTGTTGGCGTCGGAACAGGCGATCTTCGTGCAGACGTGCCCGCAGCGCGGTGAGTTCCGCGGGAGCGAGGCGATGGTTGCCGACTGCTGAGATCTGATGGGTCACGACTGGCGCTCCTCGACTGGGGACGAACGGATGGCTCGGTGGGAAGACGGGCGCGGGAATCGCGTTGTGATCAACTGGCACGTTGCTGGCACCCGACGCAGAAGCGCACGTAGGGCAGGATCTCGAGGCGCTCGACGGGGATAGCGGTCCGGCAGTTGTCGCAGTCTCCGTAGGAGCCGTCAGCCAGACGTCGTCCGGCAGCGTCGATCTCTTCGAGCACGCGCTGGATCGCGGCGGTCTGCGCCGCCTGCAGGTCTTCGTCGGCATGCGGCGCGGACTCTTCGATCGCCCTCAGTTGGGTGAGGCGCGAGTTGCGCTCGTGTTCCAGGCGCTGGCGCGCTTCGTGTTTTGTGAGCTGCCGGGCGCGGCCCATGTCGGTGGTCATTGAATCGGGTCCTTTCAAGGGACGGGAACGGGGACCGGCGTGCGAGTGAGAGGCATTGCGCACGCCGGTGGCCTATGTCGCCGTCTTCAGGCTCGTGTCTTGGTTCTGTCACCACCATCGGCGATGCTGCGGGCGCTGACCATCGGGCCTGACACCCATTTCGGGTGCTCGGACACCTGCAGGCAGCGATAGGCAGATGAGTGTCAGCCCCGATCGACTTGTGGCGGGGCTGGAGGCAGGCTGGAAGACATGCAACGTCTAATGACCGCCTCCACCCCATGTTCACGACCGCTGGGAGTCGCCAGTGGTCCGGCGGGCACGGCAAGTGGCTGCCGGGCCGTGAGACGACGGCGGTGAAGAAAGGGGTGCTTACGGTGCCATTGTTCTGGCGCATCTTCGCTCTGAACGCGGTAGTGCTTGCTGCCGCGACAGCTTTGTTGCTGTGGGCGCCGGTGACCGTGTCGGTTCCCGTGGTCTTCACCGAGGCCCTGGTGCTGCTGGGCGGACTGGCGGTGATGCTGGTCGCGAACGCCGTACTGCTGCAGGTGGGTCTGGCTCCACTGGATCGGTTGAGCCGCCGGATGGCGACGGTCGATCTGCTGAAGCCCGGGCAGCGCCTGCCGGTGGCCGGGCACGGTGGTGTCTCGCAGCTGATCCGTGCCTTCAACGACATGCTGTCGCGGTTGGAGGCAGAACGTGCCACCAGCAGTACGCGTGCGCTGTCTGCCCAGGAGGCGGAGCGGCGACGGATCGCCCAGGAACTGCATGACGAAGTCGGCCAGAGCCTGACCGCCGTACTGCTGGAACTCAAACGCGCGGCCGGGCGGGTGGACGACTCCGACCTGCGCGCGGACCTGCTCCATGCTCAGGAGACGACCCGGGAGAGCCTGGACGAGGTACGCCGGCTGGCGCGGAGGCTGCGGCCGGGTGTGTTGGAGGATCTTGGGCTCGTCAGTGCTTTGACTGCGCTGGTCACCGAGCTGTCCACGCACACCGGTCTCGCGATACGTCACCGTTTCCAGCCTGGTTTACCCGTGTTGGACGAGCAGGCCGAGCTGGTGATCTACCGGGTCGCCCAGGAAGGGCTGACCAACGTCGCCCGTCATGCGGACGCGACCCACGTAGAGATCAGCCTGCGCCACAGCGACGGAGTTGTCCGCCTCCGGATCCGTGACGACGGCCGCGGCCTCGGGCTAGCCCACGAGGGAGCAGGAATCCGTGGCATGCGAGAGCGCGCACTGCTGGTCGGCGCCAGCCTCGACCTCGGCGCCGCGCCGGCAGGCGGTGCCGAGGTGAACCTGTTGGTGCCTCTCGACCGGAACGGACCATGAGCATGCCTGCACCTGACGCCACCCGCATCCTGCTCGCCGACGACCATGCGCTGGTTCGACGTGGCGTACGGCTGATCCTGGACAGCGAACCCGATCTGACGGTGGTCGCCGAAGCGGGGGACGGGAAAGAGGCCGTCGACCTCGCCCGGTCCGTCGAGATCGATCTGGCGATTCTCGACATCGCCATGCCGAGAATGACCGGTCTGCAGGCAGCGCGTGAGCTGTCGTCGCGCCACCCCGACCTGCGGATTCTGATGCTGACGATGTACGACAACGAGCAGTACTTCTTCCAAGCCCTCAAGGCCGGAGCGGCGGGGTATGTACTGAAGTCCGTCGCCGACCGCGACCTGGTGGAGGCCTGCCGGGCCGCGATGCGCGGAGAACCGTTCCTCTACCCGGGAGCGGTGAACGCGCTGATCCGCAACTACCTGAATCGGGCAAGCCTCGGCCAGACCATCCCGGAGCAGATCCTGACCGCCCGCGAGGAGGAGGTCCTGAAACTCGTTGCCGAGGGTCACTCCTCCAAGGAGATCGCCGAGACCCTGTTCATCAGCATCAAAACGGTCGAGCGACACCGGGCAAACATGCTCCAGAAACTCGGCCTGCGCGATCGCCTGGAACTGACCCGCTACGCGATCCGGGCCGGACTGATCGAGGCCTGACGTCAAGGACCTTCGCCCAACCAACGAACAACCAATGGAGGGAGCGATCTGGTTAAGCGGGGCGGTGGGGATTCGTTGGCCCTGGCAACGGGGGGAGACCCAGCCCTCTTGCTAGCCGCACTCCATCCGAAGCACCGTCACGGCCAAGGCTCACCCAAAAATATGTCGTATTACGATAGAAACCAAGGCCGTGGTGCCGCGCGCAGCGGTTCCACGGAAGGAAGTAACGGAGGAAGCAGTGATCATCGTTGATCTGTTGGTGGCTGTCACGGTCGTCGGTTTGATCGGCGCGTTCGCCAGCGTCCGGATCGTCAAGCAATTCGAGCGTGGTGTGGTGTTCCGCTTCGGCCGCGTGCAGCGCACACCGCGCGCTCCCGGGCTCACGTTCATCGTTCCTGTGATCGACAGGTTGCAGAAGGTCAACCTGCAGATCATCACCCTGCCGGTGCCGGCCCAGGACGGCATCACTCGTGACAACGTCACCGTGCGGGTCGACGCGGTGGTCTATTACCGCGTGATCGACCCGTTCCGGGTGGCTGTGGACGTCCAGGACTACGGTTCGGCCATTCTCCAGGTCGCGCAGGCTTCTCTGCGCTCGATCATCGGAAAGAGCGATCTGGACGATCTGCTGTCGAACCGCGAAGGGCTGAACCAGGGCCTGGAGTTGATGATCGACAGCCCGGCTGCGGAGTGGGGGGTGCATATCGACAGGGTGGAGATCAAGGACGTCGCGTTGCCGGAGACGATGAAGCGTTCGATGTCGCGCCAGGCCGAGGCCGAACGCGAGCGCCGGTCCCGGGTGATCACTGCCGAAGGCGAGTTGCAGGCGTCGCAGAAGTTGGCTGAGGCGGCCGAGGTGATGGCCGAACACCCGGCTGCGCTCCAACTGCGGCTTCTGCAGACGGTCGTGGAGGTCGCGGCGGAGAAGAACTCAACTCTTGTCGTCCCGTTCCCGGTCGAACTGCTCCGCTTCCTCGAGCGTTCGACGCCGTCCGACACCGCAGAGGCAGCCACCAAGAACGGTGAGCGTGGAGGGGCAGCCGATGCCGAACTCGTCGCCCGGTGAGCCCTTTATGACACGGGAGCTTCTCTTCTCGTCGCCCGACCACACCCGGTTGGCGGCCGTCGGCTGGGACGAGGTCGTGTCCGCGGTCGCGACTGGCGCGCTCGCCGAAGGTCATCGGGTCGCCTTCCACAGTGGGCTGCCGACGAGCCTCGAGGCGCAGAGGGACCTGGCCGAAGACCTCGCCAGCCTCGGCATGGACGGCGGAGTCCTGATTCTTGGTGTTGCCCGTGATCAGGGGTCTGCCTGGCGGGTGACCGGCGTCCCGCTCCCCGGCATGGCCGAACGAATCCTTCGGGTGGCCTCGAGTCTTGTCACACCCCGGGTCGAGGTCGTGCTGCACCCGCCGTTTCGAAGTCCCGACGATCCTGCTGTGGGTGTCCTTGTTGCGACGGTGCCGCAGTCCGCCCAGGCGCCTCACCAGGTGGACGGCCGGTACTGGGGCCGCACCTCCAACGGGAGGCAGATACTGACCGACCCGCAGGTCCGTGAGGTGATGCTGGCTCGGCGGTTCGACACGGAACGATTCGAATCGCGGCTGCGATCGATCGCCGGCAACCTCGACCCTGTACCGGCCTCAGATCGCAAGAACGGCCACCTGTATCTGCTCGCCGAACCTGCTGCCGGACCGGTGGCTACTCCGTCCCGGCGCTGCCTTGACACGGAAACGCTGCGGCGAGCGATCGGCATCGAGCCGGACCACGACCCTCCGCTGTTGCATAGCGCGGCGACCCTTCGGGCCCATCCCGATGGCCGCCTGTTGACCGCTGGCGTCCGCAAGGACACGAGCGGCTCGGGCCTCCGGTTCGCCGAGGACGATCTGGTGTGGCTGCTGGTGACCGATGCCGGCGCCGTGGAGGTCGCTTGTGGCGCCGGCACCACCGCACAGCGTACGCAGTTTCTGTTCACTGGTCCCGAGTTCGAACAGGCGGTGAATCCGCCTTGGGTGCTCGAGTTCCTCACGAGTTTCTGCCGGCTCGTCGCACATCTGGGCGAGCAGCACCTCGCCTACACCGGCCCGTGGCGGCTGGGTCTGTTCATCGACAGGCTCGCGGGCATCCGGGCCACTGACGCGATTGAGGACTTCGAGTTCGGGCTCGATCTCGAGGGCTTCCCTTCGCCGGAGTACCTCCAGACTGTTGCGTGTTCTTCCGAGCAGCTTCGACATTCCTCGGCTGAAGTCGCGGGACGGCTGGCCCAGCGGCTACTTCGTGGGCTTGGCGTCTCAGCAAGCCATCTTCCCTACGAGGGGAGTACCTGATGACGGACCGCCCGAGACATGAGAACCCGCACATCCGCAGCCAGGTCCGCGAGGCTGCCGATACCCGGCAACGACGGACTCCGACCTTCGCCGGTCGGACACCTATTCGGCCCCCGTGCGAGACGACATCGTTGGGACCGTGCGGCCAGGGAGGCGCGGAGTATCGCGGCTCCGCGATCCGTGGCGACGAGGAGGTTTCGATGACCGACCTGGATCAGGTGGCACCACCCAGCCCACCAAGCGACCGGCACATCGTCGACGTGCAGTGGTACCGTCGCGAGCTCGAACAGCAGCGCCGGTTTCGTCTCGATCAGCTCACTCATCTCGCCTACGACGCGCTGGCCGCATCCGACGACGCTCGAAGTAAGGTGACAGCGACGCTGATGAGAGCCGCGAGAGCTTCCCTGGCGGACATCAACGCTGCTCTGTTCCGGCTCGCGATCGGTCGTTTCGGGGACTGTCAACGCTGCGGTCGCCCCATCCCCGCGGACCGGCTGCAGGCCATCCCGATGGCCAGCCACTGCCTGCGATGCCAACTCTCCAAGGAATCCGAGAACCCCCGCCGGCATACCTGGCGCACCGGAACCATCCCGAAGTCGGCTTCGCGACCGCCGCGGGACATCGTCGACATTTGGGGCGAGGATTCGTTCCCTGCCAGCGACCCGCCGGCGAACTGGTGAGTCGGCCCGTGGGGACCACTCAGGCCGACGACAGCGACCCGATCCACGAGCAGTTGACGCATGTCGGCGCCCACCAGAACCGTCCCTGGTCAGTGACGGCAAGGGTCGGATCCGGCGAACCCGCGGCAGGACGTCGCCGCCCGCTGGGCCGTGCGGTGGTGCGGGTGCTCACCACCACCGATCACAAGTTGATCGGGCGCATGTACCTGATGACGTCGTTCGCGTTCTTCCTGATCGGCGGCGTGATGGCGCTGGTGATCCGGGCCGAGCTGGCCAAGCCGGGTCTGCAGATCGTGAACGAAGAGGTCTACAACCAGCTCTTCACCATGCACGGCACGATCATGCTGCTGCTGTTCGCGACCCCGCTGTTCGTCGGCTTCGCCAACGTCATCATGCCGATCCAGATCGGCGCCCCCGACGTGGCGTTCCCGCGGCTGAATATGTTCAGTTACTGGCTGTTCCTGTTCGGCGGGCTCATCGCATTCAGTGGATTCTTCACCCCGGGCGGCGCGGCGAGCTTCGGCTGGACCGGTTACGCGCCGCTGTCCAACGCGGTCCGCTCGCCAGGGATCGGCGGCGACCTGTGGATCATGGGCCTGTGGATGGCCGGCCTGGGCACGATCCTCGGCGCGGTCAACTTCGTCACCACGATCATCACCCTCCGAGCGCCCGGCATGACGATGTTCCGGATGCCGATCTTCACCTGGAACACTCTCATCACGTCGATCATGGTGCTGGTCGCGTTCCCAATCCTGGCCGGCGCGCTGCTGATGCTGGAGGCGGATCGAGCCCTAGGGGCCCACATCTTCGATGCCGCGAACGGCGGCCCGATGCTGTGGCAGCACCTGTTCTGGTTCTTCGGGCATCCCGAGGTCTACATCATCGCGCTGCCGTTCTTCGGCATCGTGACCGAGATCCTGCCGGTGTTCAGCCGCAAGTCCGTGTTCGGCTACCTCGGTCTGGTCGGCGCCACGCTGGCGATCGCTGCGTTGTCGATGGCGGTATGGGCGCACCACATGTTCGTCACCGGCGCGGTCAGCCTGCCGTTCTTCTCCTTCATGTCATTCCTGATCGCAGTTCCGACCGGGGTGAAGTTCTTCAACTGGATCGGCACGATGTGGGGTGGCTCGGTGTCGTTCGAGACGCCGATGCTGTGGTCGCTCGGGTTTCTGACCACCTTCTTGTTCGGTGGCCTGACCGGGGTCATCCTGGCCTCACCGACGTTGGACTTCCAAGTCACCGACACCTACTTCGTGGTGGCGCACTTCCACTATGTCGTGTTCGGCACGGTGGTGTTCGCGATGTTCGCGGGCTTCTATTTCTGGTGGCCGAAGATGACCGGCCGGATGCTCGACGAACGCCTGGGAAAGGTGCACTTCTGGCTGCTGTTCATCGGCTTCCACACGACATTCCTGGTGCAGGACTGGCTCGGTGTCGAGGGGATGCCGCGGCGCTACGCGTCCTACGGCGCGCACGAGGGCTTCACCACGCTGAACCAGGTCTCCAGCGTCGGCGCCTTCATCCTCGGCGCCTCGACCCTCCCGTTCCTCTACAACATCTACAAGTCCCGCAGGGCGCCGCTGGTGGGCGTGGACGACCCGTGGGGCTGGGGCCGCTCCCTGGAGTGGGGGACCAGCTGCCCACCACCCCGGCACAACTTCATCGAACTGCCAAGGATCCGGTCCGAAAGCCCCGCCTTCGACCGACACCACCCGGAGTTGGCGCTCACGGAGTACCCCGACAATCGCGCGCCGAAGGACAACCTGCTCGACGCCGGCGAGGACCAGGGCCGGGTCAAGCATCTCGAGGAGACCGCCGGCATCGAGGCCGAAGGAGACGACGAGACGTGAGAACGCCCGCCTCTTTCGGAAGCCAGCCCGGAGGCGAGCGCCGCTGCCGAGGATCTAGGTCCTCCCAAGTTCATGAGCGGAATGTCGGGTTGGGCTCGAGGCGAACACAGCAGAGGCCGGGCTCCGGCTTGAGCCGAGCCTGTAGTTGCGTGGCGTCGAGGCCTGTCAGAAGTCCGTCGAGCAGGCAAAGGTTCATCTCACAGACCAGGTCGGTGTGCTGCCGGGCCAGCGTGTGGAAGGGGCAGTTGCCGAGCACGATCGCGTCCTCGCCGGCGCGGGGCTCGAAGCCATGTGCTTCGAGGATGCGCATCACGGCATCGGAACTGGTTCGCGCACTAGCGGTGCCCCGGGCAGCGGCCGCGAGTTCGTTGCCGAGTTGGCGGGCTCGCCGCTCGAGTGCTGCTCGTGGCGCTTCTCCGGTGGTCTCGGCGTCCTCGATGGCTGCCGCGAGCAGGCTTCCCGCCAGGTCGTAGCGATGTTCGGGCAGCGACACCTCGACATGCCGCTCCGATCGTCGGTACAGCTTCGCCGGCCGGCCCGCACCGGGGCCGGACCGGCCGCTGCGACGCTCGTAAACGACGTCGAGCAGACCCTCGGCGGCGAGCCGGTCGAGATGGAACGCGGCGGTGGCACGCGGCAACCCCAGCGCCGTAGCTGCTTCGTCCCGGGTCACCGCGGCTGTCTGGCGTACGACGTGGTCGTACAGGCGCCGCCGCGTTGGTTCCTCCAACGAGGCGACCGCCAAGATCCGCGCTTCCCTGGTGTCGTCCACGACACCCATTCTAAAGCCAACTCCCATTGACGAAACCCTGAGCCTCCTTCTAAAGTCAAAATAGATCTATTTTAGAAGGAGCAGACTATGAGCACTGAAGGGCGCACCGCCCGCACGCCAAGCCGGGAGACGCTGTCCGACCCGGCCTACCAGGCCTTCCTGGTCCTGCGAACCGTCTTCACGGTGGCCCCGATCCTGTTCGGCCTCGACAAGTTCGCCAACCTCCTCACCGACTGGCCCGGCTACCTGGCCCCCTGGATCAACGACATCGTCCCCGGCTCCGGCCAAGACGCCATGTACATCATCGGCGTCATCGAGATCGTCGCCGGGATCGCCGTCGCCCTGATCCCCCGCTACGGCGCACTCCTCGTCGCGGCCTGGCTCGCCGGCATCATCGTCAACCTGCTCACACTCTCAGGCTTCTACGACGTCGCCCTGCGCGACTTCGGCCTCCTCGTCGCCGCCCTCGCCCTGGCCCGCCTCGCCACCAAATACGCACCGGCCCGACACCACTCCTGACGGGCGGGGAAGGACCGAACCGCATGACTGTCTTAGAGCCGGATCGCTTCGCGCGGCAACCGCTGAAGCCTCAGCGGCTCCGCGTTGTCCCGGGGCGAGGTGAGATCGATCTGGTGGCTGCCGAACAGGCGGTCGCCGATCTCCTGATTGCCCTGGGCAAGGAGCCGGCCGGCGAGCATCTCGCCGACACACCGCGCCGGGTCGCCAAGTCGTATGCCGAGCTGCTCACGCCTCCTGCGTTCGAGTTGACCACCTTCCCCAATGACGAGGGCTACGACGAACTGGTGCTGGCCCGAAGCATTCCGGTGAACTCGCTGTGCGAACACCACCTGCTGCCGTTCCACGGCGTCGCCCACATCGGCTACCTGCCCGGGGATCGGATCCTGGGCCTGTCGAAGCTGGCGCGGGTCGTCGAGCTGTTCGCCCGCGATCTGCAGGCCAGGAGCGGTTGACCAAGCAGGTCGCCGACTGGCTGCAGGAGAACCTGGCACCCAAGGGCGTCGGCGTGGTGATCGAAGCCGAGCACCTGTGCGTGTCATCGCGCGGAGTTCGTGCCGCCGGTTCGCGCACGGTCACCTCGGCCCTGCACGGCTTGCTGAGAGACAGCCCGATCTCCCGCCAGGAGTTCTTCGCACTGGCCGGCATCCGTCCCTGAAGCGACACCCAGCACCCGTCAATAGCTGCTCTCATCCCGAGATTTCGTCACTGGAAAGGTGATCATGAACCACCAGCCCACCTACGTCATCGTTGGCGCGAGCCTGGCGGGAGCGGCGGCGGCTCAGACGCTGCGGGAACAGGGGTTCGCCGGACGGATCGTCCTGATCGGTGACGAGATCGAGCTGCCTTACGAGCGGCCTGCGCTGTCGAAGGGCTATCTGCTCGGCACGGATGAGCGAGCGAAGATCTACGTCCACGACGAGTGCTGGTACGCCGACCACGCGGTGGACCTTCTGCTCGGCCGGCGCGTGACATTGCTGGACCGCGTCGCCCACCAGGTGGAGCTCGACACCGGCGCCCGGATCGGCTACGCGAAGTTGCTGCTGGCCACGGGAGCTTCGCCACGCCGCCTCCGGTTGCCGGGCGCGGAGCTCGAGGGCGTGCACTACCTGCGGCGGGTCGAGGAATCCGACCGGTTGCGCGAGGCCATCCGCGCCGGTGGCCGCATCGTCGTCGTGGGTGGCGGCTGGATCGGCCTGGAGACGGCCGCCGCGGCCCGTGAGTTCGGCTGCGACGTGACCGTCATCGATCCGCAGCCGGCGCCGCTGCTCGCTGCCCTCGGAAGCGAGATGGGCGCGTTCTTCGCCGGCCTGCACCTGCACCATGGTGTCGATCTGCGGTTGAGTCACACTGTGACCGAGTTCCGTGGGACCGGTCGCGTGAACAGTGTCCTGACCGATGACGGCAGCGAGTTCGCGGCGGACGCGGTCATCGTGGGCATCGGCGCGATCCCGAACATCGAACTCGCGGAGCAGGCAGGTTTGAGCTGCGACAACGGGATCGTCGTCAACGAGATGCTGTGCACGCAAGACCCGGACGTCTATGCAGTGGGCGATGTCGCGAATTCGTACCGGCCCTTCTACGGCGGGCATCTGCGAACCGAACACTGGGCCAACGCGTTGCATGGTGCTCCGGTCGCAGCCCAGGCGATGCTCGGGCAGCGGATTGCCTACGACAAGCTTCCGTACTTCTTCACCGACCAGTACGACGTCGGGATGGAGTTCTCCGGCTGGATCGGCCCGGACGGCTACGACCGTCTCGTCACCCGCGGCGATGTCGCTGGGCAGGCGTTCCACGCATTCTGGCTGACCGACAATCGAGTGGTGGCAGGGATGCAGGTCAACTTGTGGGACGACGGCATCGCGCCCGTCGACGAGCTGATCCGCAGCCGGCAACCGGTGGATCCGGACCGGCTTGCGGACGCGTCAGTTCCCTTGGCCGCACACGTCACGGTTTAGCCGCGTCATGTCGCCCCGCCACGAGGAGGCGGGTCGCACCGGTTCAGGTGGTGGTCAGTGGGGCACAGGCAGCGTAACTGTGATCGAACAGCACGGTGATCAACGCTGTGAGCACCGCAGCTAGGGCCATGTGCACGAGTACCAGTTCCCACGGAAGGCCGGTGAAGTATTGAGTGAACCCGATCGCGCCCTGGGTGAGTTCGGTCACCAGCACTACGGTGGACAACCGCCGGACGGTTCGGGCGGTCTCCGTGGCCCGGGAAACGACTACCAGCGCCACTGTCGCGCCGAGCAACACGCAGACCGCGTCGGTGTGCAGCTGACTGATCGCTGTTTCATCGAGGCCGTTGCGTCCTGATTCGGGGTCGCCGGCGTGTGGCCCGGCGCCCGTGACCACAGTGCCCAGTACGAGCACCAGCCAGGCCGTGATCAGGCATGTTGCAGCCAGTGCCCGCACCGCCGGTGGCGCGTGTGGATCAGCTGAGGCGCCGGCGCGGCGCGCCAGTGTCACGGTCAAGCGTCACCATCGACAGCGAGACCAGGAAGTGTGTCGACACGATCCATGGATTCAAGCCTGTCAGGACGCTGATTCCGCCGAGTGCAGCCTGCAGAGGCACTCCGAGCGCGGCGAACGTGGCCAACCGGCGCAGGTCTGTCCGTAGCGGCCGATGGAGCATCACGATCAGCCACGTCATGACCGCGACCGCGGCCACCGCGATGGTAATCATCCGGTTCCCGAACTCGATCGCTGCATGGATTCCCATCGCGCTGTGTGGGACGTACGACGCGTCGGTGCATTGCGGCCAGGTTGGGCAGCCGAGTCCCGAACCTGTCAGACGCACCAGGCCACCCGTGGTCAAGATGCCGACATTGGCTGCTACCGATACCCATCCCCAGGCCCGCACTGCGCTGAGATCCGCCCTGGGCCAACGGCTGAAGTCGCGAGGGCTGTGTCGCGTCAAGTACAAGTCACTCCGCCACGAGGAGGCAGATTCCGAGCGCTGCCAACGTGAGCACCTTGGCTGCCTCGAGACCGACGTAGTACAGGTGCATGCTCGATCGGCGCGGGTGCTGACCGGCGAGGACGCGGTCGGTGCGCCGGTTGAGTTGGGGCCGGATGGCGATGAGTTGTCCGGCCAGGATGATCAGGATCGCTGCTGTGAGAGTCGCTACGGAGCCGGTCGGCCGTCCCACGGCGATCGCTGCGAGCGCAACCAGCGCCAATGCGATCTCGACGCGGTTGAGCGCCCGGAAGACGATGCGGCCGATGCCGAGCCCGATGGGGATGTCGACACCTGGGGCGCGGAATTTGAGGGGCGCCTCCAGGAAGGAGATCGCGAGCACCATGCCGAGCCAGGTGAAGACGGCGGCGGTTGCTACGGCGGCTGGTGCGGCGTTCACTGTTGCTCCTTCTGGATCCGTGACGTTGCCCGCGCTCGGGGACCGTGGAGGAGTCCCGGCGTGGTTGCCGATGGCCCTATGCGGCCGGCCAACCGGTGATTCGCGCGACGAAGTCGGGCGGTGAGGCGACGATCATCATGACGGCGGGTTCGGTTCCTGGGTTGGTCAGGCTGACGCGTTCCCCGGTGGCGAGGTGTGCGACGGCGCCGGGGGCGAGTCTGTGCTGCTGGTCGCCTTGCCGAAGCTCGATGGAGCCGGAGAGGTGGATCAGGATGATTTCCGACGGTCCGTGGTCGTGTTCGGGCAGGCCGCCACCGGGCGGGATCCAGACCTGGACCATGGCGATGTTGTCGGAGGTCTCGGCCGCGACGAGTACTTCCATCGTCGGACCTCCGGGGATGGGCGCCCGGCGCCGGGGCGTGGTACCGATCCTGGTCAGGTACATCATGCGCTCCTGTTGCGACGATTGTGCGCCCGGGCGCCCACGCCGGTACTGCGGGCGGGGGAGAGGTGGACGATGCAGGCGTCGGGCTCGGCGAACGGCTCGAGGCTCGTTGCCGTGATCGGTGCGCGGATCTCGGTGAGGGCACCTCGCATCAGGCCGAGATGCAGCGGACACAAGGTAGACGAGTACTCCTCCGCGAGCTCCAGGAAGGGGCAGTGTCGCAGCCTGATGCGATCGGCTGGGTCGCCGTCGGGTTCCGGCGCGAACCCCAGGTCGGTCATCATCGCGGTCAACCGCTGGGTGGCCTCGGCGACGCCGGGCTGACGGGACGGGGGGATGTGCTCGACCAGATAGCCGCCCCAGTTGCGGCCCGCGGCCTCGGCTGCCGCGCCCGCATCGGGACTCGTGGACAGCTGGCCGAGCAGGATCTTGGCCAGCAGGTGGTACTGACGCCGGCCGCCTCGGTCCATCCCCGGATGTGGTGTGTGCACGGTCCGCGGCCGGCCCCGCCCGGTCGGCTCCTCGAGCCGGCGGTCGACCAGTCCTTGCGTCACGAGCGCGTCGAGGTGGAACCGGACCGTGTTGGGGTGGATACCGAGCCGTCCGGCGAGCTCAGTGACACCCAGCGGAGCGTCGGAGCCGCGCAGGGCTTCGAGCAGTGCCTGCCGGCGGGGCTGGTCGCCGGCCGTCTGGTCAGTCCTGGTCATGGAGGTCAGCTTGCCTGCTCCTGCGGCGGTAGCGCCGCAATAAGGGGGTGGTCGTGTGCCATGGCGCCCACCTTGAAGGCACCGCCGGGGGAGCCGAGGTCGTCGAAGAATCCGGCGTTCGCGGCCTGGTAGTCCTTCCACTGCTCGGGCAGGTCGTCCTCGTAGAAGATGGCCTCGACCGGGCAGACCGGTTCACACGCGCCGCAGTCGATGCACTCGTCGGGCTGGATGTAGAGGGAGCGCCCACCTTCGTAGATGCAGTCGACCGGGCATTCGTCGACGCAGGCTCGGTCCTTGAGGTCGACGCACGGCAACGCGATCACGTAGGTCACAGCGGGCTCCCTCATCAGACGCTTGTAATTACTACAAATATCACATGTAATAATCATTGAAAAGCGACCTGAGGAGAGTGGCAGCATGCCGGCTTCGGAGATCTACATCCAGGCGACCGAGACCGACCCGGACGTCATCGCTCGCGGTGCGGTCCAAGAGGCCCACGATCGACTGCTGTCCGGACTGGCGGAGCTGACCACGGCGCAGCCAGTTGCCCAAGGTGCCGAGCGGCTGTCTGCAGAGTTGGTGGACTTCTGCCTCCATGAAGTGCGCCGGTACCTAGTCACTGCGGATCGGAACCTGTATGCGCCCGCCTCCGAGGATGATGAGACCCGGCTCCTGGTCGATGCTCTCCGGATCGGGGCCGCGGCACTCAACGCGCAGATCGATGAACTGGCAGCCGCCGGCCCGGTAGATGCGGCGAGGCTCGGCGTCATGATCGCGGCGGCCCTGGATAGCCACCTCCAGATCGAGGAGTCGGTGTTGCTTCCCGCGCTCGCCGGCCTGACTGGTGTGGATCCGTCCTTACTGGCCGCGGACCTGCGGGCTTACCTCGCGGGGGAGCAGGTCGAGCAGCCGACGGTCATCGACGTACGGCGAATCGCTCGGGGCGGCCGTCATCCACGCGTATTCGCCCGCTATGCTCGGCTGGCTCCGGGGGAGGCGTTCATCTTGGTCAACAGCCACGACCCCAAGCCGTTGCGCCGGGAGTTCGAAGCCATGCACCCGGGCGCCTTCAGCTGGGACTATCTGCTGGCCGGGCCTGAGGAATGGCGGGTGCGGATCGGTCGGGTTGCCGCTGATGCCTGAGGAGTCGCCTGCGGTTCCAGCTGACCTCCTGCCTGAGCGGCCGACGGTGCGGGTCCTGGTCGACGTGCGTGAACTCGTCGACGAGTCGACCGTACCCTCGGGTGCGCGGTGGACGCTTGCCGAGCCGGGTCGCCAGCTCGACGCGAACCTCATCCATCTACCTGCCGGACAGCGCGTGGACACCCACACCGAGCCGGATCTCGACGTCATCCTCATCGTCATCGCGGGTGGCGGCTCCGTCGGTACACCTGACGGTGAGCAGGCTCTTGCCGGCGGCAACGTCGTCTGGTTGCCCCACGGCTCGACCCGTAACATCACCGCCGGCGACAACGGCCTGTCCTACCTGACCATCCATCGGCGCCGTCCCGGCCTGCAGATCAGGAAGCGCCCCGCTCAGTAGGTCGATGTCTGCCAGCTAGCCGATCAGACCGGACAGGAGGTCAACGCGGCTCCTGCAGCAGCCGGGCCAGGACCGCCGCCTGGCTGTGATCCACGTCCTTGGTCGCCGTCACCAGGGTCAGGGCATCGCGCTTTGTCAGCGTGCGCAGGTGGTCCAGCGCGTTCCGTCCGGCCTGTGTTGCCAGCTCGTCGCGATAACGCGCCTCGAACTGTGCGAACCGCTCCGGGACGTGGCCGTACCACTTGCGGAGTTCGGTGGATGGTGCGACGTCCTTTGCCCACTCATCGATGGCGGCCGCTTCCTTGCGGATCCCGCGGGGCCACACACGATCGACCAGGACCCGGATGCCATCATCGGCCGCAGGGTGATCGTAGATCCTGCGGACCCGGACAGTGTGGCGCGTCATGCGGCACCGCCGGCGGTGCCGCTCCAGTCGGGCACTGCGAGGGCCGTGCCCATGCGTCGAAGCTCGTCGCGGTGCAGCGCACTGAGCCGCGCCAACGCCCGCTCGCCGTGCCGCGTCAACTCCACCCGGACCACTCTGGCGTCCGTCGGATCTGACGCCCTGTTCACGAGATCTTGCGCCTGCGCACGGTTCACGAGTTCCACGACGCTGTGGTGACGCAACTGGAGGCGGTCGGCCAACTCGGTCAAGGTCGCCCACTCGCGGCCGGGGAACCCCTTCAACGCCAGCAGCAACTGGTACTGCTGCGGCGTCAGGCCATGACCGCGAACGGTCTGCTCGCTGAAGCGCAGGTACCGGCGGATGCCGAAACGGAAACGAGCCAACGCCTCGAAATCCGCCTTCGTCAACGGCTCTGCCGCCTGCTCATCGTGCATCGTGTCCGGCTGCATGTGGTCACATCCTCAGTGGTTTCGCCGGGAGACCCGGCCCTGACGCAAGTATATCGTGTTACGATATACTTGCGCAGGTCGCTCCACAGGGCGCGCGATGCGCCAGGAGGTGCGCCGTGGTTCGTGGAACCGGGGGAGTGCGCGGCCCAGACCAGCGATCGCCGTTGTGCTGTTCTTCTCGCCTGGCCGGCCGCCGCTTTACGGACGACTGGCGGAGCCTTCGGTTCACCCGTAGCCGACGGGCCTGACAGGCGACGTCGTGGACTGGTTCGGGTGGGCGGTATTCGGGTTGGTGGCCACTTCCGCGCTGACTGCCGTGATGATCACCGCGCAGCTGGCCGGCCTCACCCGGCTGGACCTTCCGCTCGTACTCGGCACCCTGGTCACAGAGGACCCCGATCGTGCCCGGGTCGCTGGGTTCCTCATCCATCTGGTGGTCGGCCAGGTGTTCGCGCTCGGCTACGCGACCGTGTTCGCCCTGCTGCATCGAGCCACCTGGTGGCTTGGCGGCCTGCTTGGCCTCCTGCATGTCGCGGTCGCGCTGATGGTGCTGCTCCCAGTGCTCCCCGGGCTCCATCCCCGGATGGCATCGCACCGCGCCGGACCCGCGAGCAGAGCCGTGCTCGAGCCACCGGGTCTGCTCGCCCTCAACTATGGCGTGCAGACTCCAGCCGTAACCATCGCCGCCCACCTCGTCTACGGTGCCATGCTCGGCCTGCTGCTCCAGGCCCGTTGAAATGAAGCCGATCGCCGACTACGGACTGCTGGGTGACACCCGCACCGCGGCACTCGTCTCCAGCGACGGCTCACTCGACTGGCTGTGCGCTCCGCGCTTCGACGGCGCCCCGGTCTTCGGAGCACTTGTTGGCGGTCCTGACGCGGGCAGATTCCGGTTGGGACCAGCCGCCACCGCCACTGTTGTCGAGCGCAAGTACCGCCTCCACACCGCGACCCTGGAGACCACCTGGGCCACCCCCCGCGGCAAGCTGACACTGACCGAGGCGATGGTGGCCGAGGTAGCCGGACGCCTGTTGCCTGCGACGGTCCTCGTGCGGCGATTGTCCGCCGAGGGCGACGCCGTCGAGGCTCTGGTCGAGTTCGACCCGCGCCGCGGTGAGGAGCACACCCGGCCGCGCAGCCGACGCCGCGGCCAGGATCTCGTCTGCGAATGGGGCGCGCTGGCGATGTCGCTGAGCTGCGATGCCGGGCCAGCCATCGAGCCCGGTATGCCGACGCCCTTCACGGTCACCCCTGATCGGCCGGTCACGTTCGTCCTCACCATCGCGCATCGGGAACCGCTGGTCCAGGTTCAGGCTGCCGCCGCCTGGGCGCTTCTCACCGAGGACGAGAGCCGGTGGCGTGCCTGGACGGCTCGGGTCGACCAGGAGCTGCCCTTTCGTGAGGAGGTGCTTCGCAGCCTGCTGACGCTGCGCCTGTTGACGTACTCGCCGTCCGGTGCGCCCGTGGCCGCGCCGACCACCTCACTTCCCGAGCAGCTCGGCGGGGTGCGGAACTGGGACTACCGCTTTGCGTGGCCCCGGGACGCAAGCATCGGGATCGCGGCGTTCCTCGGTGTCGGCATGGTCGAGGAAGCCCGAGGGTTCCTGTGGTGGTTGCTGCACGCCAGCCGGCTGCAACGTCCCCGGCTACCGGTTCTCCTCACCTTGGACGGTCGACAAGCACCCCCAGAACGTGGCCTGCGAAACTGGCCGGGCTACGCTGGCAGCGTCCCGGTCCGGGTGGGCAATGGTGCGGCCCAGCAACATCAACTTGACGGTTACGGATGGGTGCTCGACGCCGCCTGGAACCTCGTGCAGGCGGGGCATCCGTTGTACTCCGAAACGTGGCGCGCGATGCGCGGTTTCGCCGACCTGGTCGCGCGACGGTGGAGTGAGCCGGACGCAGGCATCTGGGAGGTCCGCGGGGACCAGGTCCATCACGTGCATTCCAAGCTGATGGCCTGGCTGGCGCTCGACCGAGCCCTGCGGATCGCCGAGACGCACCGGCTCTCCGACCGTCGGCGGCGCCGCTGGCAGGCCGGCCGCGAGGCGATCCGCATCGAGGTAAAGAAGCTGGGTTTCGACACCAGTATCGGTAGCTACACCAGAAGCTACGGGTCACAGGAACTCGACGCCGCCGTCCTCGTCCTGCCCCGGATCGGACTCGAGGAGCGCGGATCACCGCGGGTCCGCGGGACAGTGGATGCCATCCGCAGCCAACTGAGTGCCGAGGGTCCCTTGCTGTACCGATACCCACCGGGACGCGACGGACTGCCGGGCACCGAAGGCGCGTTCTTGCCATGTTCCTTCTGGCTGGTTGAAGCGCTGGCACTTGATGACCGCCGGTGCGAGGCCCTCGACCTGTTCACCGAACTGCTGGACCGCGCCAGCCCGTTGGGCCTGTACGCCGAAGAGATGGACCCCACGACCCGCGAACACCTCGGCAACTACCCGCAGGCACTGACCCACGCCGCCCTCATCCAGGCCGCTCTCGCGCTCCGGGACCGCCCGCCTGCCTCGTGACGTACCTGCCCGATGGCAAGATCCGGCGCCTCGCATCCGCCCAACTGCCCTGAGCAGGGCACCCCGGTCGTCGAACCCGCATCCCAGGCGTTGCGCCGCGCCCAAAACGGTCGGTCGAGAACGACCTTGGACCAGCTGCACCATTGCCGGTTCCCGGCAATCAACGAGATGCGACCTTCGCCGAAGGTGCCAATACCCGGCGAAGCGGCGTCACGGCAGTGTCAGAGATACCCGATCACGCATCCGGGAGTGTGCCATGCAATCCCCTGTTGCTACCCGAAGTGAGCTGCTCGACCGCCGGCGGCGGGCGGTCTTCGTCGCTCAAGGCCGCGATCTGCTCAAAGACAAACGAACCGCGCTGGTGCGCGAGTTCCGCCACCACCAGACAGAGCTCCTGGACGGGCTGGAACGGCTGCGGATCCTCGCGGTCCAGGCACGGCAGCGTCTTGACGAGGCCACCGCGGTGTGCGGCCCGGAGGCACTCGCATCGGGCGCGCTGGCCGCCGGGATCGGGATCGGCGCGGAGCTGCGGTCTCGAACCGTGGCCGGTGTTCATGTGTTCGACCTGCGCCATGGCCCGGTCCGCCGCAACGCTGCCACCCGCGGCTGGGCACCAGCCCTGGTCTCGGTCCACCTCGACACCGTCGCGACGGCCTACGAGGAGGAACTCAAGTGGCTGCTGGATCTGTGTGCGGTGGAGCTGAGCGTGCGCCGGCTGGCTACGGAGATTGCCCGGACCACCACGCAGGTCAATGCCTTGGACAACATCGTGCTCCCTCAGTTGCACGACGAGGCGCGGCGGATCGCGCTCACGCTGGACGAGCGCGAACGCGAGGAGCACGCCCGTCTCAGACGCGCCCGGACCCGGCGGGCCTCCCGCGACGCGACCAGCGACGGCCCTGACCGCAGTCGGAGCGCGGCATGAGCCGCGCGCAATCTGACGGCGACACGGTTGCCCAGGCGACGCCGCACGAGTTGGTGCGCGAGCTTGAGAATTCGATCGCCGCCCGGCTGGCCGCGGCGAACCAAGCCGGCGCTGAGGTGGCACTAGCTCAAGTGCAGGCGGATCACCTCATCGCCGAGGCTGAGGTTCGGGCGGCGGAGGAGGCGCGGCAACGGACAGCCGCGATCCTGTCCGCCGCCCGCGCCGAGGCCGCCCGGTTGACCGAAGCTGGCCTCCGCCGCGCCGCCGAGCTGACCGCGGTCGCCGCCCGGCACCGTGACCAGGACGTCGCCACTGTCGTCGCCGCGGTGCTGCCGCAACAGATACGGTCATCGCAGGACGAGGTGAGCCGCGCATGATGGTCCCGCTCACCCAGCTCGAGGTCGTCGGGCTTCGGCCGCGCCTGGACGACGCGCTGACAGCCTTGCAGGAACTGCGGCTGGCCGAGGTCGTGACCATCGTCGATCCAGGCGAGACCCCGCCCGACCTGGCTGACCTCATCGCCCGCACCGACGCCCTGCTCGAGCTCGTCGACCAGTCCGCGACCGGCACCGTGCCCAGCGACAGCGCCCTACGGACCACCCTCGACCACGTCGAACCTCAGGTGGCAAAACTGCTGGCCGAACAGGAGGAGCTACGCAGCGAAGCTGAGGCACTGCCTCGGTCCATCGACGCCCTCGACGGGCTACAGCCGCTCGTGCCCGAACTCGGGCGGCTGGATGATCGGCAGCTGGCGAACCTGGGCCTGGCCAGTATGGCGCTGGTCCTCGACGACCCTGACCTGCGGATCGTCCCCGAGCTCACCCGGCAACTCGCCGACCTGCTCGGCCGAGGATACCTGATGGTCACCTCCCCGGCGACACCCGGCAACCCCGTCGGCTGCCTGCTCGTTCTTCGCCGCCGCGATCTACCCGACGTCCACGCGCTGCTCGGCACGGAGCGGATCGTCGAGGTAGGTGTCCCCGCTGCCTACGCCGGCAAGTCGCTGCGCGCGACCGTCGAGGCGATGCGCGAACGGCTCGCCGCATTGCCCGGGGAACGCGACCGCGTGCAGGCCCGACTGGCCGCCACAGTCACGCCGGTCGCGGGGTCACTGCACGCCACCATCGCCACGCTGCGGGCCCGTGCCGAACGAGCTGTGGCGGCCACACAGGCCGATCTGTCCTCGCGCACGTTCATCCTCAGGCTCTGGGTCCCGACCAAACAGACCGCACGGGTCGAGCAGGCACTGACCGACCGGCTCGGACCGGCTGTCGCCGTCGAGCGCCTCGACACCAGTGAACAGGCTGAGGATCAGCCGGTTCTGCTGAGGAACCGGCCCGGCTGGCAGCCGTTTCAGCAGCTCGTCGGGCTCTTGTCCTGGCCGTCGCGCGGCGACCTGGATCCCACCGGTCTGACGGCGCTGGTGCTGCCGCTCTTCTTCGGCGTCATGGTCGGCGACGTCGTCTACGGTGCCCTCCTGCTGGCGGCCGCGTGGTGGCTCAGATCGCACTGGGCCAAGAACAGCACGATCGGCGAGGTCGGCCGGGTGATGATGCTCGGCGGAGCCTGGACGGTCCTGTTCGGCCTCCTCTACGGCGAAGCACTCGGCAGCCTGGGCCACAGCATCGGCATGCCGGCGCTCTGGTTCTACCGAGGCGGCCCGACCGCGCTCCAACCCTTGCTGCTGTTCTCGTTGGCCATCGGCCTGGCCCACGTCGTCTTGGGATTGCTGCTGGGCGTATGGACGGCCGCCCGCGGACACCAGCGTCGGCATCTGGCCTCGAAACTGGGAACCCTTCTGGTGCTGGCCGGGCTCTTCGGGCTGGCCGGTGTCACCGCCGCAGGATTCCCCGCACAGGTACTGACTCCCGCAGTTGCCGCGCTCGTCGTCGGTGTCGTCGTGGCCTGCGTGTCCCAGGGCGCGCTCGGGCTGCTGCTGGGCCCACTCGATCTGCTCGGTGCCCTCGGCAACGTCTTGTCCTACCTGCGGCTGGCGGCGGTCGGTCTCGCTTCGACGTACCTGGCCGAGGTCGCCAACCAGCTCGGCGCCCGAGGGCCGCTGCTGCTCGGACTACTCGTCGCCATCCTGTTTCATGCCCTGAATCTCGCCCTGGCGGCGTTCAGCCCGACCATCCAGGCGCTCCGGCTGCACTACGTCGAGTTCTTCGGACAGTTCTACGAAGGCGGCGGCCGACTCTTCGCACCTCTCGGCGGATCCGTCGCCCGTGGTCTCGAGTCAGAGCGCCTCGCTGCGCTGCCCTCCACCGCAGCCAACTCACCCGAGCCGGTCCCGGCCGGGTCACCCGTCTGAAAGGACAAACACCATGGAACTCGGACTGATCGCCCTCGCCGCCGGCCTCGCCGTCGGACTCGCCGCCCTCGCTACCGGCTACGCCCAGGCACGCATCGGAGCCGCGGCCATGGGCGCGGTGGCAGAGAAGCCCGAACTGACCGGCCGCGCGATCCTGCTCGTCGCGATCCCGGAAACCCTAGTCATCCTCGGGTTCGCGGTCGCAGCCATGATCATCCTGCTCCTCGGCGGCAAATGATGGCCCTGCGCGACCTGCTCACCGCACTGGAAGAAGAAGGAGCAGCCGAGCACGAGAAGGCCCAACAAGACAGGCGCCAGGAGGCAGCTCAGCTTCTCGCCGATGCCCACGAGCGCGCCGCCAAGATCCATCACGATGCCGTCACATCGGCCGAAACCGCAGCCCGGCAGGAGTCGGACAATCTGTTGATCACCGCGCGGTTCAGGGCCCGCCGGGCCGCCCGGACCGCGCGCGACGACGCGCTGGAAGAGGTCCTCAGCCAGGTACGCGAGCAACTGCTTGCCCTGCCCGGCAGCCCAGACGGGCCGGGACTGGCGGCCGCCTGCCTGGAGGAAGCGGTCATCGCGATGCCGCAGGCTACGACAGTGCATGTTCACCCTGCCGACGCACCGAAGCTGAGGCCCGAATCCACGTTCCAGATCGTCGCCGACCTCGAACACGGCGGCGCCATCGCCGAGGACGACCAGGGCCGCTACATCGACAACACCTACCTCACTCGGCTGGCAAACACCTGGCCGGAGATCCGCGCCGAACTGAGCAGCTCCTGGAATCAGGACTCGTGACGCCCCGCGCAGACTTCATCGCCGGCAACACCCGGCTCCGGGCGCGACTGCCCGCCCTGCTCGGCCCCTTCGAGTACGAGCAGTTCGCCAGTCTGTCCCGCAGCGAAGTCGCCGAACGGCTGGCCGCGTCGATTTACCGCCCTTACCTGAGCCGTGACCCTGCGGGCGACCTGAGGCTCCTCGACGCTGTCGGGCGCCGGTTGCGCGACCTGTTGCGCGGAGTTCGGGGACTGTACGGCGGCATTGCCGGCACCGCGGTCGGGGTACTGCTGGCCCGGCACGACCTGCGCGACACTCTCGCGTTGCTGCGCGGCGCGCGCACCGGGCAGCCCGCCGTAGACCGGCTCGCCGCAGTCATGGGGGTCGGTGCTCTCGATCAGCGATCCGCCGCCGACGTCGCCGCGGCACCCGACGGCGCGACAGCAGCCTTCCGACTCGCCGCGCACCGGCTCCCCGACCCGCTGACCGCCGGGGCGCTCCCAAGGGCCTGGGAACGCTACGAGCTGACCGGCGACCCGGACGAGTTCGAAACAGCCGTCGCGGCGGCCGCGATCGACGGCTGGATCGACCGTCTGGAATGGGTCGGCCGGGCCGCTCGCCCCATCCTGGAGCTGATCCAGGCCGAAAGCGATCGGGCCAACCTGCTCGCGGTCCTGCGCGACCCAGCACTCCAGATGCCGCGTCTTTTGCCCACCGGGCTGGTGCCCGAATCGGCGTTGCTGGCCGCCCGGCGCGGCGACCTCCAGACCGCCGTCGCCACCCGCCCCAGCTGGCGGCAACCCTTAGAACGTCACCTCCACAACGAAAACCTCCCCGCGCTCGAATGGGACCTGGCCATGGACCTGTGGCGACAGGCAGTGCGCGGCCTGCGGCGCGACGACCCCCTGGGCGCCGACGTGCCCGTCGGCTACGTCCTGGCCGCCGAATGCGAGGCACGCACCATCCGGCTCCTTCTCGCCGGCACCGCTCCCGCTCATGACGTCCGAGACCTGCTCGTCCGATGAACACGACGTCGCCGCTCAGACAAGACAAGCCCATGACCGACGCGCTGGTCATCGCCACACCCGCCACCGCCACCGGGTTCCGTCTCGGTGGGGCGCGAACCATCACCGCGGACGACGCTGCCCAGACCATCGCCGCGGTCACCCAAGAGATCGCCGACGGCCGAGCCGCAGTCATCGCCATCCACGGGGCACTCTGGTCGCTCGTCGCACCGTCGGTCCGCGCGACCTGGACCAAACAGACCTCCCCGCTCATCCTCACGCTCCCCGACGAGGACGGCGACGTCTCCGCGGCCAAGGACGCAGCGCTCCGTGACCTGCTGGCCCGCGCAATCGGCTACCAGATCACCTTCACCCCCAGCGGAGGCCCGGAATGACCAGGACCAGACCACGCACTACGCCAGTGCAACCGGGGCGTCCCGGACCGGCCAGGCAGGTGACGACCGACAGCGGCCGGGTTGTCAAGATCTCCGGCCCGGTGATCAGTGCCGCCGACTTGCCCCATACCCGTCTGTTCGACGTGGTGCGGGTCGGCGCAGAGCGGCTGTTGGGTGAGGTGATCAAGATCGACGGCGACGTGGTGGTGATGCAGGTCTTCGAGGACACCACCGGCCTCCAGGTCGGCGAACCGGTCGAGGCAACCGGCGAACCCCTGTACGCCGAACTCGGCCCCGGACTTCTCGGCGGCATCCTCGACGGCACCCAGCGTCCGCTGAGCAACCTGAGCACCGACGGCAATCTCTACATCGCCAGAGGCGCGGACCCGCCCCGCCTGGACCGCGACCACCGGTGGGATTTTCGGCCCGCCGTCGAGGTCGGGGACCGGGTCGGACCCGGTGACCTGCTCGGATCGGTCCCGGAGGGCCGCGCCATCGAGCGCCGGATCCTTGTGCCGACAGGCATCACCGGGGTGGTGACGGCAGTCCGCCCCGGGCCAGCCAGCATCCTTGATCCCGTCGTCGACATCGACGGGCACCCGGTGGCGATGCTGCGGCGGTGGCCGTTGCGCCGGGCCCGCCCGGTCGCGAACCGGCTGCCGCTCACCGTGCCACTGATCACCGGCCAGCGGGTCCTCGACCTGCTCTTCCCGGTCGCCCGCGGCGGCAGCGCCATCATCCCCGGCGGCTTCGGGACCGGCAAAACCGTACTGGAACAGGCGCTGGCGAAGTTCTCGACCGCAGACATCGTCGTTTACGTCGGCTGCGGCGAACGCGGCAACGAACTGACCGAGGTGCTCGAGGAGTTCCCCGAACTGACCGATCCTCGCACCGGCGCCCCGCTGATGGAACGCACCGTGCTGATCGCGAACACGTCCAACATGCCGGTCGCGGCCCGGGAGGCCAGCATCTACAGCGGGATCACGATCGCGGAGTACTACCGGGACCAGGGCTACGACGTCGCCATGATGGCCGACTCGACCAGTCGCTGGGGCGAGGCGCTGCGTGAGGTGTCGAGTCGGCTGGAGGAGATGCCCGCAGAGGACGGCTACCCCGCCTACCTGGCCACGCGACTCGCCGGCTTCTACGAACGGGCCGGCGCGGTCCAGTGCCTCGGCACGCCGGAACGCACCGGGTCGGTGACGGTCGTCGGCGCCGTATCGCCGGCCGGCGGCGACTTCTCCGAGCCCATCACCCAGAACAGCCTGCGGCTCGCGGGCTGCTTCTGGGCGCTCGACACCGCGCTGTCCCGGCAACGTCATTTCCCTGCCGTGAACTGGCTGCGCAGCTTCTCGCAGTACGGCTTGGACGAATGGTTCGACCGGGAGATCGGCTCGGACTGGTCGCCGCTGCGCCGCTGGGCGGCGACAGCGCTGCAAGACGAGGGCGCCTTGCAGGAGGTCGTGTCGCTGCTCGGCGTCGAAGCGCTGGCCGCCGAGCAACGGATCACTCTGCGCATCGGGCAGGCGTTGCGCGAAGACCTGCTCCAGCAGTCCTCGTTCGATGACCTCGACGCCTCATGTCCACCACAACGGATGTTGGCCATGCTGCGCGTCATCCACGAGGCCGGCGCTGCCATGAGCTCAGCGCACCAGCGGGGCGTTGCCATCACCGCGATCACCTCCGCGAGCGTGCTTGCCGATCTCGGCCGGATGCGCCGCTGGCCCATCGACAACGTCGACGACTCCGCAACCCTCCTCATCCAGCGGATAGCTGAAGAAATGAGTTCGCTGTGACCACCACCCAAGCCCAAACCCAAGCCCTCTTCACCGTCGGGCACCGCACCGTGACCCGGGTCGCCGGGCCACTCATCATCGTGGACGGGATGGACGGCGTCGGGTACGGCGAACTGGTCGAGGTCGAAACCGGCGACGGCCCGGTCCGCGAAGGCCAGGTACTCGAGCTCGACGGGTCAACGGCGATCGTCCAGGTCTTCGGCGGAACCGTCGGCATCGGACGCCGCGAAACCTCCGTACTCACCCGCGGGCGCGCCGCCCGGACCGGTGTGGGCACCGACTACTTCGGGCGAATCCTCGACGGAGCCGGCAGACCACGCGACGGCGGCCCGCAACCCGTCCCGGACGACTACCGCCACGTCAACGGACTGCCACTCAACCCGATCACCCGCGCCCACCCCGACCAGTTCATCGAAACCGGGGTCTCGGCGATCGACGGACTCATCACCCTCGTCCGGGGACAGAAGCTCCCGATCTTCTCCGGCGCCGGGCTGCCCGCGAACAGCCTCGCCGCCCGAATCGCGGCCCAGGCACGCGTGCCCGACGATGACACCGAGGTCGTCGTCATCTTCGCGGCGATGGGCGTCACTCGCCGGGAGGCGGAGTTCTTCCGCGCGGAGTTCCTCACCGGGGGCGCCGCCGCCCGCAGCGTCCTGCTGCTGAACCTGGCCGACGATCCCACCATCGAGCGGCTGCTGACACCGCGGGTCGCGCTCACCATGGCCGAATACCTGGCGTTCGAACAGCACCGGCACGTCCTGGTCGTGATGACCGACATGACCGCCTACTGCGAAGCGCTGCGCGAGATCTCCGCCGCCCGTGAGGAGATGCCGGGCCGCCGCGGGTACCCCGGCTACATGTACACCGATCTGGCCTCACTGTACGAACGGGCCGGCAGGATCCGCGGCGGCGCCGGATCGCTCACCCAGCTGATGATCCTCTCGATGCCCGACGACGACATCACCCACCCGATCCCCGACCTCACCGGCTACATCACAGAAGGTCAGATCGTGCTGTCGCGTGACCTCGACCGGCAAGGCATCCAGCCGCCGATCGACGTACTGCCGTCGCTGTCCCGGCTGATGAACGCGGGCATCGGCGCCGGCAAGACCCGCGACGACCACCGCGGCCTGGCCGACCAGCTGTACGCCTGCTATGCGCGCGGCCGCGAGGTCCGCCGGCTGATGTCGATCGTCGGCGAAAGCGGCCTGCCCGCAGAGGACCGCCGCTACCTGGCCTTCGCCGCAGCCTTCGAACGCACCTACCTGGATCAAGGACCAGATCGACGAACCCTGACCGACACTCTCGACCTGGGTTGGCAACTACTGTCGCCGTTCCCGGGCGGCGAACTCAAACGCGTCAGCGCCGAACAGTTGGCGCGCTACCACCACGAGGCGACCGTGACGGCGACCGATGCTTGATGGATGTTTCGCCCCTTGCCTGGGCGCTGACGATCCTCGGGATCCTTGCCCTGCTGCTCTTCGACTTCTTCTTCCACGTACGCACCGCTCACACCCCGACCCTCGGCGAGGCAGCAATCTGGTCAGCCATCTACGTGGGCATCGCCATCCTGTACGGCGTCGGCGTCTGGCTCCTGGGCGGCGCGGCGCTGGGCAGCGAATACTTCGCCGGCTACATCACGGAGAAGGCCTTGTCGGTCGACAACCTCTTCGTGTTCCTCATCATCATGGCCAGCTTCAAGGTCCCGCGGGCCGACCAGCAGAAGGCGCTGCTGTTCGGCATCGTCTTCTCCCTCCTCGCGCGCACCGCCTTCATTTTCCTCGGCGCCGCGCTCGTCAACTCCTACGCCTTCGTGTTCTACATCTTCGGACTGATCCTGCTCGTCACCGCCGGCCAAATGCTCAGACCCGGGACCGCGAAGGGCCGCTCGGCGAACAACATCATCGTCCGCCTCGCCAAGAGGTTCCTGCGCACCTCTGAGACCTACGACAGCGACAGACTGCTCACCGTCGACCGGGGCCGCCGCGTGATGACGCCGATGCTGCTCGTCATGGTGGCCATCGGTGGAACCGACGTCCTTTTCGCGCTGGACTCCATCCCGGCGATCTTCGGCCTCACCCGGAGCGTGTTCATCGTGTTCACCGCCACCGCGTTCTCCCTGCTGGGGCTGCGGCAGTTGTACTTCCTCATCGACGGTCTATTGGACCGTCTCATCTACCTGTCATACGGCCTCGCCGCGATCCTGGCTTTCATCGGGGTCAAGCTCATCCTGCACGCGTTGCACGAGAACAACCTCCCGTTCGTCAACGACGCGCAGCCTCTCCAGGTCCCCGAAATCGGCACAGGCGTTTCGTTGAGTGTGATCGCCGGCGTCCTGATCATCACCGTCATCTCTTCGCTGGCCGGCGTCAGGCTCCACGCCGCGCGGGCCGAGGGCCACGCCGGCGGATCTCGCGGGAACGGGTCGAAGACCGACCCCGCCGGCCGCGACTGACACCCAACAAGACCGCGGAGGACGACCTTCATCGGAGGGCCGCACCAGCAGTCACCACGAACCAGCGCAGCAGGCTGCGTCGAAGCCTCGAGTTGCTTGCCTTGCCGCCCCCGAGCCCCGCACCAGGTACCGACACGCCAGCATCCACCAACCGCAGCAGACCAGGGCACTCCTTCGAATACGACACTGTCCTCACAACTTCTCACGTCGAGGTGTTGCGAGGACCGCGGCAGCCCGCGCTGCCGGGGCCGCTTCTGATACGGCGCTCCGCTGCCGATCGGCGTGCTGTTGGCGAACCTGCCCGTAGCTCACCGGGGGTGGCCGGACATACAATCCACGGCGGACCCGGGTCCGCCGGCGGAGTACGAAGCGGTCAGGCGGTGAGGCGCAGCCCGGTGGAGGTCGAGAAGAGGTGCAGCTTGTCGGGCAGCGGGGCGAGGTGCACGATGGCGCCCGTCTCGCTGTGCATCCGGGTGCCGATCCGGGCGATGATCTGCTGGTTCAGGCTGGAGTGCTCCGCGATGCCATACAGGAACGCGTCCGAGCCGAGCTCCTCGATCACCCCGACCTTCACCGCCAACCCTTCATCCGCGAGATGGAACGCCTCCGGCCGGATGCCCAGCACCAGCGTCTTATCGTTACCGGCCTTCGCCAGCAGGTTCCGCTCGATCGGCACCACATAGTCGCCGATCTTCGCCCCGCTGCCAGTGATCTCCGCCTCGATCAGGTTCATCGCCGGCGACCCCATGAAGCCCGCGACGAACACGTTCTTCGGCCGGTCGTACAGGCCCAGCGGCGTGTCGACCTGCTGCAGCCGGCCGTCCTTCAGCACGGCGACACGGTCGCCCATCGTCATCGCCTCGATCTGGTCGTGGGTCACGTAGACCGTGGTGACGTCCAAGCGGTGCTGGAGTTCGGCGATCTGGGTGCGGGTCTGCACGCGGAGCTTGGCGTCGAGGTTCGACAGCGGCTCGTCCATCAGGAAGACCTGCGGGTTACGCACGATCGCGCGGCCCATCGCGACACGCTGACGCTGACCACCGGACAGCGCCTTCGGCTTGCGATCGAGGTACTCCTCGATGCCGAGCAGCTTGGCCGCCTCGGTGACGCGCTTGGTTCGCTCGTCCTTGGGCAGGCTTTGCATCTTGAGGGCGAAGCCCATGTTGTCCGCGACCGTCATGTGCGGGTAGAGCGCGTAGTTCTGGAACACCATCGCGATGTCCCGCTCCTTCGGCGGAAAGTTGGTGACGTCGCGGTCGCCGATGTAGATCTTGCCCTCATTGACCTCTTCGAGGCCAGCGAGCATCCGCAGCGAGGTGGACTTGCCACAACCCGACGGGCCGACGAGGACCATGAACTCGCCGTCGGCGATGTCCAGATCCAGCCCGTCGACGGCGGGAGTGTCGGAGCCCGGATACACCCGGGTGGCTCCCTTGAACGAGACCGTTGCCATGTCGCGCTTCCTTTCCTTCACCGGCACATACGTGCCGGACGATCTGGCCTCCCACCGCCGACTGACCTTGCGTCCTCACGGCTGCCATGCCGGGTCGGCGCAACCGGCGTGGAGTCCGCCCCACTTCGGTTGTGCCAGCCCGGCCGTTTCGGGGGCCGGCAGTGCCGGTCCTTTGGCCGTCACCGCTGGGGATACCGTCAACGAGTCGAGTGAGATTCCACTGGTTTGCTGGAACTGCTCGATCTCGCGGATCGGGGCAATGTCAGTCGCCGGCGAGCCGTTCCTCGTGGCCGGGGCTGTGGTCGGCGTCGCTTGGTCGGCGCCGGTTGCCTTGGCGGGCTCCGGCGGTGTCGATCGTTCGAGAAACCGGAGCAGCTCGACGGGGAAGGGCAGCACCAGGGTGGAGTTCTTCTCGGCGGCGACTTCGACGACGGTCTGGAGCAGGCGCAGCTGCAGGGCGGCTGGGTGTTGTGTCATCACCTCGGCGGCCTGGCCGAGCTTCTCTGAGGCCTGCAACTCGCCATCGGCGGTGATGATGCGGGCCCGGCGTTCGCGTTCGGCCTCTGCTTGGCGCGACATGGACCGCTTCATGGTCTCGGGCAGCGCGACGTCCTTGATCTCGACCCGCTCGATGTGGACGCCCCAGTCCAGCGCCGGGCTGTCGATCATCAACTCCATTCCTTGGTTGAGGCGTTCGCGGTTGGACAGCAGGTCGTCCAGGTCGCTCTTGCCGATGATCGAGCGCAGGGACGTTTGCGCGACCTGGCCGATGGCCGAGATGTAGTCCTCGACGTCGACGGCCACGCGGACCGGATCGACTACGTTGAAATAGACGACCGCGTCGACGCGAACCGTCACGTTGTCGCGGGTGATGCCGTCCTGTGCGGGGACCGGCATCGTGATGATCTGCATGTTGACCTTCTGCAGCCGGTCCGCGATCGGCACCAGCAAGGCAAGGCCAGGTGGCCGGATCGTCGGGCGTACTCGGCCGAACCGGAACACGACGCCGCGCTCGAACTGCTTGACCACGCGGACGCACGCCGCCGATCCGATCAGGCCGGCGACCAGCGCTGCGAGTAGTAGGTAAAGGATGATCATTTCTTCTCCGTAAGACGTCGCCCGTGGTCTCGTCGATGGCTACTCGACGACCGACGGGCAAAGCTGTCGAGACCTTGTTGCCCCCGCTTTCCTGGAACCGGGGGATCCTGCCACCGAAGGGCAAGGTCAGCGGGGTTTGCTCGCCGGCTGGTTGCCCGGCGCGGGGCGTCGGCCAGCTGGTCGGTGGACGGCTCCTTCAATGCGAAGGGAACATGAACTGTTCGTTTGTTCTCGTCAGGAGCTGTGTCGGGCCGGTGCGTATTTGGTGGCGAGGCGGGCCAGGGCGAGGGCGGCGACGAGGAGGCCGAAGTCGCGCAGGGCGACGTCGTAGAAGCCTGAGAGGGTGAGCAGGTTGACGATGATGCCGGCGAGCCAGGCCGCGACGAGGAGTGCGCCGTAGCGGGGGATCAGGGCGACGGCGATCCCGGCGACGATCTCGATGACGCCGATGATGTACATGGCGTCTTGGCCGGAGCCGGGGACGATGTCGTTGATCCAGGGGGCCAGGTAGCCGGGCCAGTCGGTGAGGAGGTTGGCGAACTTGTCGAGGCCGAACAGGATCGGGGCCACCGTGAAGACGGTTCGCAGGACCAGGAAGGCCTGGTAGGCCGGGTCGGACAGCGTCTCCCGGCTTGGCGTGCGGGCGGTGCGCCCTTCAGTGCTCATAGTCTGCTCCTTCTAGAGCGTCGATGTACTTCTATGCTTGTCTCGCGGCCACGAACTAGCACCGCCCCTGCTCGGCTGACTTAGAGCCCTCTGGCTGCCGATGACCGGCAACACCCGGATCCATCGGAACGTTGGCCTAGGCAACGCTTTCCCGGCGACGCGTGTCAGGGAGCAATCACCGCGCGCGAGGCCGAGATGATCGGGATCTCGAGGCGAGGCACCGCTCGTCTGCGCAGACCAGCAGTCGCCGGTGGGATGGGTTGCCGCTCGGGTCAGGGATGCGCGGGGTGGGTCAATTCGGCCGCGAACCCCTGTCGCCATGAGCTGTAGCGCGGGACCCAGTCGAGAATACGCCGGGCGAGGGTGTTGTCGGCGCCGCGCAATTGGGTCATGAAGGCGACTCCCCAGGCCCCGGCGGCCAATCTGGCAAGAGCTACTGGTACGTGCTTGGGTGGGGGAGCCTCTAGCAGCTCGGCCAGGATGGGCAGCCACTCGCGGACCGGTGCCGGCTCGTCGTCGACGATGTTGAGCGCGCCGTGCACGTGGCTGTGCAGCGCCGCGGCGATGGCCGAGGCGGCGTCGCCGACGTGGGTGAAGGAGAAAGTGCCGCCATCGGAGCCGACGATCGGCATCTTCCCGGCCTGTACCTGACGGACGAATGATCCCTGTCTGCCATAGATCGTGCCGTGGCCGTAGAGCTGTCCCAGACGCAGTACCAGCCCATCTGCCTGCCTGGTGCGCTCTTCAAGCGACCTCAACGAGGCCAGCACCGGGCCGAACTGCCTGGGCGGATCCCGCCATAACGGCGTGACCTCGGTGGCCGGGACCCACGTGTTCGGCTCGTAGATGCAGGCCAGGCCCTGGGTGATGATGCGTTTGGCGCCGGCCTGTTGTGCGGCGTACAGCAGGTTGCGGGTGCCTTCGGTGCGGAGCCGGTTGGTCTGTGCGAAGTCGCGGCTCATCCGGCGCGGGTTGATCTTGGCCGGGATCGCGGTGAGCAGGTGAACCACCGCGTCGGGTGCGGCGTCCTTGACTACGCGGCTCAGCGCTTCGGAGTCCAGTGCGTCGGCCTCGGCGACCACGGCTCCCAGCATCTCGACCTCGACGGCGGCGCCGTACGAGCGGGCTAGCCCGATCACCTCATGGCCCTGGGAGGTGAGCAGTGGCAGCAGCCGGCGGCTGATGACGCCGGTTGCACCAGCTACGAAGACGCGCATGATTCCTCCTCGAGAGCGATCCCGTCTGTGGGCCGCACGGCGTCACTGCGACGTGTCATCGCCGCCGTCCGTCGCGCCTCCGTCCTCCTGCGCAGCCAGATAGGTCATCGTGGCCGACCGAGGTACCGACTCGTCCAGTTCGCCGCAATCGGCCAACTGCTGCAGCGTCCGCACGACGATGGACTGCGCGTCAATTCCGAAGTGGCGGCGCAGCGCGGCGCGGGTGTCGGAGTGGCCGAATCCGTCGGTGCCCAGCGACGTCCAAGGCCTGTGGATGAACGGAGCGATCTGGTCGGGTACCGCCCGCATCCAGTCCGAGACCGCCAGGACCGGGCCCTCGGTTTCCCCCAGCCGCTTCGTGACATAGGAAACTCGGGGAGGCTGGTCGGGGTGAGACTGGTTCCATTCGTCGGCGGCGAGCGCGTCGCGGCGCAACTGCGTCCACGACGTCACCGACCACACGTCGGCCTGCACCCCCCAGTCGGTCTGCAGGAGGCGTTGCGCCTCCATTGCCCAGGGCATCGCGATGCCGGAGGCAAGGATCTGCGCCTTCGGACCGTCGCCGTCCGGGGCGGGGGAGTAGCGGTGCATCCCGGCGAGGATCCCGTCGATGTCGACGCCATCGGGCTCGGCCGGCTGCGGGATCGGCTCGTTGTAGAGGGTGAGGTAGTAGAAGACGTTCTGGTCTTCGCCGGGTCGCGGTTCGCCGTACATGCGCCGGAGTGCGTCGGCGGTGATGTGGCCGAGCTCGAACGCGTAGGCGGCGTCGTACGCGATGCACGCGGGATTGGTCGATGCCAGCAGCAACGAATGACCGTCCTGGTGCTGCAGGCCTTCGCCGTTGAGGGTGGTGCGGCCGGCAGTGGCGCCGAGCAGGAAGCCTCGGGTCATCTGATCCGCAGCCGCCCAGAGCTGATCGCCGGTGCGCTGGAACCCGAACATCGAGTAGAAGATGTACAGCGGGATCATCGGCTCGCCGTGGGTGGCGTACGACGTACCGGCGGCTGTCCAGGACGCGGCAGAGCCGGCCTCGGTGATGCCCTCGTGGAGGAGCACACCGTGGAGGTTCTCCTGATAGCTCAGCATCTGCTCTCTGTCGACCGACAGGTAGTTCTGCCCGTGCGGGGAGTAGATCTTCTTGGACGGAAACAAAGAATCCAGCCCGAAGGTGCGGGCCTCGTCGGGAATGATCGGCACAAACCGGTGTCCCATCTGCGGATCCTTCATCAGGTCCTTGAGCAGCCGGACGAACGCCATCGTGGTGGCGACCTCTTGCCGGCCTGAGCCGCGCCCTGCGACCTCGTATGCCGCCTCACCGGGCAGCGCAAGAGGCGTGCTGCGGACTCTGCGCGAAGGCAGATAGCCTCCCAGGGCGCGCCGCCGCTCATGCAGGTACTCCAGCTCCGATGAGTCCTCCGGCGGCCGGTAGTACGGCGGCTTCACCGCGTCCAGCGCCGAGTCGGGGATCTCCAGGAACAACCGATCCCGGAATCCCCTCAGGTCCTCGATGGTCAGCTTCTTCATCTGGTGGGTGGAGTTGCGGCCCTCGAAATGGGAGCCCAGGGTCCATCCCTTGATGGTCTTGGCCAAGATCACCGTCGGCTGCCCGGTGTGCTCGGTCGCGGCCCGATAGGCGGCGTACAGCTTGCGGTAGTCGTGCCCGCCGCGTTTGAGGTTCCAAATCTCGCTGTCGGACAGGTGCTCGACCATGGCCGCGGTGCGAGGGTCGCGGCCAAAGAAGTGCTCGCGCACGAACGCGCCGGATTCGGCCTTGTAGGTCTGGAAGTCGCCATCGGGTGTGGTGTTCATCAGGTTGAGCAGCGCGCCGTCGGTGTCGGCGGCCAGCAGCGGGTCCCATTCCCGGCCCCAGATCACCTTGATGACGTTCCAGCCGGCACCTCGGAAGTACGACTCCAGCTCCTGGATGATCTTGCCGTTGCCGCGGACCGGGCCGTCGAGGCGCTGCAGGTTGCAGTTGACGACGAAGGTCAGGTTGTCGAGCTCTTCGCGGGCCGCGACACCGATCGCGCCGAGGGACTCCGGCTCGTCCATCTCACCGTCGCCGAGGAACGCCCAGACCCGCTGCCGGCTGGTGTCCTTGAGGCCACGGTTGTGCAGATAGCGGTTGAAGCGGGCCTGATAGATCGCGTTGATCGCGCCCAACCCCATCGACACTGTGGGGAATTCCCAGAAGTCCGGCATCAGCCGCGGGTGCGGGTACGACGGCAAACCGCCGCCCAGTCCGGCGTGAGAGAATTCCTGCCGGAAGCCGTCGAGCTGGTCGCTGGTCAGTCGGCCTTCCAGGAACGCGCGCGCGTAGATGCCCGGCGAGGCGTGTCCTTGGAAGTAGATCTGATCGCCGCCGCCGGGCGCGTCGTGACCGCGGAAGAAGTGGTTGAAGCCGACCTCGAACAGCGCCGCCGCGGAGGCGTAGGTGGAGATGTGCCCACCGACGCCGATGCGGGGCCGCTGCGCCCGGTGCACCATGACCGCGGCGTTCCAGCGGTTGTACGCCCGGATCCGCCGCTCGACGTACTCGTCGCCGGGGAATGTCGGCTCAGCATCGGGTGCGATCGTGTTGAGATAGTCGGTACTGCGCAGATTCGCGACACCGACGCGGCGGTCACGCGCCCGCTGCAGGATGCTGAGCAGCAGGTAACGCGCCCTGTTCTGCCCAGCATGATCGACCACCTGGTCGATCGATTCCAGCCACTCCTGGGTCTCTGATGGATCCAGGTCGAGCAGTTGGCTGTGCAACCCAAGGCTTTCCGGCAAACCTTGCGGCGTCGGTGTCATGACAGCTCCTTCAAGTCCGCGAAGCGATTCGGTGCGGCGATCTGGAGGATGGGCTGCTGCGCAGGCGACTTATCGGTCTTGGTCCGATGGGGGTGGACGACCGCGACCGGGCAGGCGGCGTGGTGCAGCACGGCCTGGCTGACCGATCCCAGCAGCATCCCGGTGAAGCCGCCGCGCCCGCGCGACCCGACCACGATCAGCTCGGCACCGTCGGCTTCATCGAGCAGCGCCTGGACCGGGTGGCTGTGCACGAGTTTGGTCTTCACGTCGATGCCGGGCATGAGGATCCGCTTGCTGTCCATCGCTTCCGCGAACAGTTGCCGGTCGACCTGCTCCACGATGTCCGCAGGGACATGAAGAGACGGATGCTGGCGGGTCGGCATCGCGGCATGCACGGCGGTGATTCCGACACGGCGACGTGCGGCTTCCTGGAACGCGAACCGGATCGCCGCGGCCGAGACTTCGGACCCGTCGACGCCGACCACGACCCGGCCGGCCGGGGAGGCGGGGAACGCGGTGCCGTCTCGGTGCGGGTGGACGACGATCACCGGACATTGGGCGTGCGTGGCCACTGTGGAGCTGACCGAGCCCACCAGCAAGCCACGGAAGCCACCAATGCCCCGGCCGCCGACGACCACCAGTTGTGCGTCTCGCGCCTGGCCCAGCAGCGTCGGAGCGGCGGCGGCGGCAAACAGCTCAGCGGTGACCTTGATGTCGGGAGCGGCCCGGCGCGCCTGGTTCTCCGCCTCGCTGAGGATCCAGCGGGCCGCTGCCCGGAGGCCGTCGTTCATGGGCTTGGTGAGGTTCAGGCCGAATGGGTCTCCGATCATCGGCCAAGTGAAGGTGTGAACGATGTGCAGCGGACAGCGTCTGTACGAGGCCTCGGCGGCCGCCCAGGCAAGCGCGGCTTGCGCGGAAACCGAGCCGTCGACACCGACCAGGACCGGGCGGCGGCCGCGGTTGTCTACAGCAGTTGTCTTCGTCATGGCGCTGCTCCGCTTCCGCTCTAGATGCCCCCGCGGTTTCGACTGTGCCGTTCCAGCGGTGCGACAGGTAGTGCGGCGATCGGCGAACCTGTGACCGGGCTTATGGCCGACGTCCGGCAAGGATGCTCTACTGGGACATGGCCCAGCACCTGCGTCGATCCGGTGTGAGGGGGAGTGGGATGAGCGAGTCCGGGGGGCTGCGGTGGCCGGGTTCCGGCGGCGCGAACAGCGCGGATGAAGCGTGGCTGACGGCGATTGCGCAAGCGGCCGCTGGAGACTCCTCCCAGGCGCCGCTGGAGTTGCTGGTCGAGTACCTCACCCTGCTCGCGGACGCCGCCATCTCGGGGCGACGGCCCCGTGAACACGAATTGGCGATCGTGCGTGAACTCGGGCGTCGCGCTGCCGAGCAGGGCATCCCGGCGGGGCGGGTTGTCGACTTGTACCTGTCCGCGGCGTGGCGGATGTGGCGGGACCTGCCCGATGTCGTGCCGTACCGCGATCGCGACACGGTCCGCGCCTCGGCCCAGGCGGTACTGCGGGCCGTCGGTGAAGCGATCGCCGTCCTCGTGGACAGCTACCAGGTCGCGACCAAGCAGCTGATCAGACAAGAGGAATCGCTGCGCCGCGAACTGGTCGACGACCTGCTGCGCGGCGACCCCGACGTCTCCCGGATCGTCGAGCGGGCCGAACCGTTCGGGCTCGACCTCGGACGGCCCCACCAGGTGGTCCTGGCCCGCCCCGCCGACGGACTCCCCGAGGGCGACACCAGCGCGAACATGCTGGAACTCTTCATACTTGACCGATTCGGAGACCGCGAAGTCCTGGTGGCCACCAAAGAGGGACTCCTCGTGGTGCTGATCCCGGCCACCGCCCCAGCCACGGCCCCACGCACCATCACCCAGGGCGTGGGAACCCTGATCCACGACGCGCTGCTACGGCACCGCTCGGGCCGCGAATGGCGCGTCGCGACGGGCCGGCCCTACCCCGGCTCCTACGGCATCGCCCGCTCCTACGAAGAGGCGCGCGAGGCGCTGATGCTGACCGAGCGGCTGCAACTCGACACACCCGTGGTCGATGCCCGCGACATGCTCGTCTACCGGGTCCTGGTCCGCGACCAGGCCGCCATCGTCGATCTCATTCAGGCCGTGCTCACCCCGTTGACCCAGGCCCGTGGGGGCGCCGACCCATTGTTGCTGACCCTCGAGGCGTACTTCGCGACCGGCGAGGTCGCCACCGACGCCGCGCGCCGCCTGAACGTCTCGGTCCGCACCGTCACCTACCGGCTGACCAAGGTCAAGGAACTCACGGGCCACGACCCGGGCGATCCTACTCAGCGGTTCATCCTGCACATAGCCGTCCTCGGCGCACGACTTCTCGACTGGCCCGCACGCGATCTCCCTCACGGCGCGGACACCCACTCCTAGCCGACCTCGCGCCATGTCCCGCTGAGGCAGCCCATCGTTGCCGGACCCCGGCGATCAGGACCGCCTCAGTTCGCCGATCGGCGCCGTACCTGTCGCGGACCGGCAGCGGCAAAGTCGTAGCTGCACGAACAAGGAGGTTGTCGTGGACCAATCAGCCGTCCCCCGACCCGACGCCACGGTGCAGGAGGACACACCATGAGAGCCTATCGGATCGTTTGGCTGATCTTGTGCGGTGCGCTGGGCGCCCTGGGCGCAGTCATGGCCTTCACCTGGTCACTCTCGACCGTCATTATGCTGCTCGTCCTCGCGGCACTCATGGGCGCAGTCGTCGCCCTGGTCGCTTTGGAGAACCCCGACGGTCCCACCCGGCCTCCGCGGGATCGGCGACGGATAGTGGCCAGCAGCACAGCCCTCACCGCGGGTGGGACACTCTCCTTCGTCGGCCTGGGCACATTACTGGGCGCTCCGACGGCGGTGCTGCTGCTGGCCATCACCATCGGCGGGTCGCCTTACGCGATTCGCTACTGCCATCGCTGGCTCAAGGACCACGGCCACCTGGAAAGCCCGGCACCTCGGCCTGTCCAGCCGGATCGTGCCGACCCCTCGCCAGAGTCCGCGACGGCACCCAGCCTCAGGACCGAACCAGCGCAGAAGTCCAAGCCTCACGTCGCGCCGGCGGCACTGAGCGACGAAGCCCTCTGCCTGGCCTGGCGGACCAGCTTCACGGCTCTGCAAAGGGCCAGTTCGCCGACGCAACGGTTGCAGATCGCCGACGAGCGCCGGGCGTATCTCGACGAGATCGAGCGCCGCACCGCCCACGGCATGGCAGCGTGGCTGGCGTCGGGACCGAGAGCAGCGGGAGACATCACCAGATTCGTCGTGGGCGACAGCGCGGCAGGCCGTGCCCGCATTGACTGGGACGACCTACTCCTCGACACGGACAAGTGAACAACGAACTCGACAGCCCGCCGCTGGCGGGTGCCAGGGAAACCGAGGACAGGATGACCAAACTGGAATACCTCTACGGCTACTGCGGGCAGAGCCCGTGGCGCACCCTCGAGCAGAACGGCATCGCCGCCTTCGAGAAGGCCTATCGCGACGTACTCGCAGACCTGACCGCGGCCGCCGAGACCCCCGGCATCGCCCGCGCGAAAGGTTCCAAGGATGCCTCGCGACGACCCACAGCGCTCGGCGTCGCTGAGCCGGCTCGCCGATGTCACACGCCGTCGGCGCAAGTGTCTGGTTGGTGACGTCTGAATCGGAAAGGTGATGGCAATGCGGGTGTTCGTGGCTGGTGGAACGGGCGTTCTGGGTCGGCGGCTGGTACCGCAGTTGGTGGCTCGTGGGCACCAGGTGACGGCTACGACGACGAGTTCGGCCAAGGCCGGCCTGGTGGAGCAGTTGGGCGCCGAGGCGGTCGTGATGGACGGACTCGACGCGGCGTCGGTCGGAGCGGCGGTGGCCAAAGCCGCGCCGGATGCGATAGTGCACCAGATGACGGCGATCTCGGCCACGCACGCCGGGAAGGCCGACATGAAGCACATGGACCGGTGGTTCGCCGGGACCAACAGGCTGCGGACCGAGGGGACCGACCACCTGCTCGCCGCCGCGGAGGCGGCCGGGGTGACGAACCTCGTCGCGCAGGGCTACGGCGCCTGGAACGGCCTGCGTTCCGGTGCGTTGCTGAAGACCGAGCAGGATCCGATCGACCCGATGACGGGTACGCCGGCCGAGCCCGGGATGGCTGCGCTGCGTCACGTCGAGGACGTGGTGGTGAAGGCGGGTGGCGCCGTACTGCGGTATGGCTGGTTCTACGGGCCGGGCGCGATGGAGGATCTAGTCGAGCCGATCCGCAAGCGGCAGTTCCCGGTGGTCGGGAGTGGTGCGGGTGTCTGCTCGTGGATCCATCTGGACGACGCAGCCAGCGCGACCGTGCTTGCGGTCGAGCAGAAGGCCAAGGGTGTCTTCAACATCGTCGACGACGAACCGGCCGAGGCGAACGACTGGCTGCCCTACCTGGCCGAGTGCGCGGGAGCGAAGAAGCCGATGCGGGTCCCGGTCTGGTTGGCCCGGCCGCTGGCCGGTGCGGTGGCGGTGACGGTGCTGGCCGAGGGTCGCGGTTTCTCCAACGCGAAGGCCAAGCGGGAGCTCGGCTGGGAGTTGCGCTACCCGTCGTGGCGCCTCGGCTTCAAGTCCGAACTGGCCTGAATCTCACGGGGTGTCGATTCCTGGTGGGCTCGATCGACGCAGGGGTGACGAATCACCTCAATCCCCCTGGAAGGACCCCACCATGAGCACCAACAAACTGACGATCCCGGCCACCGCGCGCGTCTCCACCCAAGCCCTGTTGACCGGTGGCGATATCCGGCGCCGCTGTACGTCGTCGTGTGGCTGCCCGGTTTGAGTCTCGCTTCCGCAATGATGTTCGCGACGGAGCTGGACAGGGCGAATTGCTTCCGACGCAGACCTGCTGGCAAAGACCATGCGGTCGCTGCGGTCTGCCGGACCATCAGCGGCTGCGCTTCGACTGTCGGGACAAGACCGGGACGTCGAGCATCCGTACCACCGAGCCGCACCGGCTCGTCCACACCGGGCGTCGTTGGTATCTCGTTGCCTGGGACATCGATCGCGACAACTGGCGCACCTTTCGGGTCGACCGAATGTCTCCGCGCGTACCGGCCGGAACCCGGTTCACGCCGCGCGAGCTGTCCGAGGAGGACGTAGCGCGGCTCACCTCGACCAGCATCTCGACCTCGGTCTATCCCGTGCAGGGGGGCTTCGTCCTGCACGCCCCGGCTCGGCCCCATTGCTACCCGCCTTACCCGAGCCTCAAGCCAGACTCATCTACGGCGCTGACCCTTCGCGAGAAAGTTCGGCCGCGAACCCCTGGCGCCACGATGGGTAGTTTGGGCGCCAGTCGAGGACGCATCTGGCGTTGGTGTTGTCGGCGCCGCGGAGTCTGGTCATGAAGGCGACACCCCAACTGCCGATCGCCAATCTGGCCAGTGCTGCTGGCACACGTATCGGCTGGGGTGCGTTCAGGAGTCGGGCCAGGACCGGCAGCCACTCGCGGACATGCGCAGGCTCGTCGTCGACCACATTGAGCGCGCCGCTGACGGTACTGTCCAGGGCCGCGGCGATGGCGCCGGCGGCATCATCTGTGTGTGTGAAGGAGAAGGTTCCGGTGCCGGGTCCGATGATCGGCACCTTGCCGGCCCGCACCAGACCGATGAAGGCTCCATCAGGCGCATAGATCGTGCCGGGACCGTACAGATGACCCAGCCGCAAAACGAGTCCGCCCGCTTCCTCGGTGAGCTCTTCCAGCTCCCGCAGGGCATCGAGGACAGGACGGAACTCCTTTGGTGGGTGGTGCCAGAACGGCTCGTCCTCGGTGGCCAGACCGGGTCTCTTCGGCTCGTAGACGTAGGCCAGGCCTTGGGTGATGACGCGCTTGGCTCCGGCCTGATGAGCTGCGTCCACCAGGTTGAGGGTGCCTTGGGTCCGCAGCCGGTTGGTCTGGGCGAAGTCGCGGGACATCCGCTTCGGATCGATCCTGGCAGGGATCCTGGTGAGCAGATGGACGACGGCGTCGGGCGCGGCTACCGGACAGCTGGCGTGCTGCAGCACTGCCTGGCTCACAGAGCCAAGGAGCATGCCGGCGAAGCCGCCGCGGCCGTGCGAGCGAACCACGACCAGTTCGGCGCCAGCCGATTCGTCGATCAGCGCCTGTGCCGGATGACTGCGAACCAGCTTCGTCTGCAAGCCGATGCCGCGGATCCGCAGGTGGTCCAGCGACTCACCGAACAGTTGCTGTTCGAGCTGTGCGACAACCGCTGCGGACATGCCATGTGACGGATGCCGTCGCCGCGGCATCGCGGCGTGTACGGCGATGACTCCGACATGGCGGCGTGCGGTCTCCTGAAACGCGAACCGGATCGCTGCGGTCGAGACCTCTGACCCGTCGACGCCGACCACGATCCGGCCCCGTGGAGAGGCACGGAACGCCGCCCCCTCCCGGTGCGGACGCACCACGATCACCGGGCATGGGGCGTGCGCGGCCAGGGTGGCACTTACCGACCCGACGAGCAGACCGCGGAAACCGCCGATGCCCCGGCTGCCCACGACCACCAATTCGGCGTGTTGTGCCTGACTCAGCAACGTCGGTGCGGTGCCGGCGATAAACAGTTCAGCGGTGACTCCGATGCCGGGAGCCGCGCGCCGCGCGTGGTTCTCCGCATCGCCGAGGACCCATTCGGCCGCTGCTCGCAGACCGTCGGTCATCGGCCCGACCACCGATCTGTCGAGTGGGTTGCCGATCGTCGGCCAATTGACTGCGTGAACTATGTGCAACGGACAGTGCCGGTACGACGCCTCCGCTGCGGCCCAGGACAGCGCCCCTTGCGCGGAGACCGAACCATCGACCCCGACCAGGACCGGCCGACGGCCGCGGTACCTCACAGCAATTGCCTTCGTCATGTCGCCGCTCCGCTTCAGCTCTCGATGCCCTGCGGTACCGACCGTGTCATTCGCGCGGACCGGCGGGTACTGCCGCGACCGGCCAAGCTGTGACTGGCTTCCTGACCGACCACCGGCAATGTGAAGTCCCTGACCAGCCATGATCCAGCCGATCCAGCGCAACGGTTCGCGTTCGCACCGCCGTACTCAGCGCGCGGCTCCTTGAATGACGGCGTGGGACCTTCCGCCCGGCGCTTAGTTGACGCTGCCTTGGTTGCCGAGCGTCGGCCATCAGACCGGCCGCAGGATGGCCGATCGTGGCCATAGGCGTCGTCGCCCCGTAAGGGCAGAGTCGTCAGTGCACGAACATCAGATGCAGAAGGACGCAATGAGGGCGTACTGCGTTGTCTGGCTGAGCAGCGTGGATGACGAGTGGACTGTCGTTCGTGTGCAGCGCCGAAAGACAGGGGGCACGTGCGACCCGCCCGCACTCGTTAGGAGGTTTGTCGTGGACCAATTATCCGCCGCCCGGTTCAACGCAGCCGTCGCTGCGGTGCGGGAGAGCACACGATGAGCATCTATCGCACTGTATGGCTGTTCTTGTGTGGGATGCTCGGCGCCCTGGGCGCCGTGGTCGCCTTCACCTGGTCGTCGGCGGCGAACGTCATGCTGTTCGTCGTCGCGGCCTTCCTTGGCGGAGTCGCCGCAATGGTCGCGCTGGACCCTGAACGCACGACCCGGCTCCCGCGCGACCGACGACGAATAGTGCTCACCAGCTCGGTTCTCAGCGGGGCAGGGAGCGTGGCGCTCGTCGGCCTGGGGACGTTACTCGGTGCCCCGATGGCAGTCCTGCTGCTGGCGATCACGGTCGGCGGATCGCCCTACGCGATCCGCTTCTGCTTGCAGTGGCTCAGACAACACGGTCACCTGGCGGAGCCTTCGCTGCGGCCTGCCCCACCGGACCCTGGCGAGCGCTCGCCAGGGTCCGCGCCGAAGCAGACCTCCAGGGCCGAGCTGGACCGCCCGGCAAAGCCTCACGTCGCACCGGCCTCCCTGAGCGACGATGCCTTGTGCCTCGCCTGGCGGGCCAGCTTCTCTGCTCTGCAAAGGGCGAATTCGCCAGTACAGCGGCTGCGGATCGTCGAAGAGCGCCGGGCGTATCTCGACGAGATCGAGCACCGCAATGCCCGGGGCATGGCTGCGTGGCTGGCATCCGGGGCCAGAGCCGCCGGAGACCCCACCAGGTTCGTCCTGAGAGACAGCACGGCAGGCCGCGCCCCGATCGACTGGAACGGCCTGCTCCACGACACAGGCAAATGAACACCACAACTCGACAGCCGCTGCTGCGGACGGCAGGGAGACCAGGTACGCGATGACCAAGCTTGAGCACCTCTACGGCTACTGCGGGCAGAGCCCGTGGCTGGACAACCTCACCCGCGCCTATCTGCGTGACGGGACTCTGGCGCGCATGGTGGCCAACGGGATCCGCGGCGTCACCGCGAACCCGTCGATCTTCGCCCGGAGCATCTCCGGTTCGCACGACTACGACGACCAGTTCGCGGCGCTGATGGCGGCCGGCAAGTCGGTGGACGAGGCGTACTGGGAGTTGGTCATCTCCGACGCCAGCCAGGCCCTCGATGTTCTGCGTCCGGTCTTCGACGGGGGTGACTGCATCGACGGGTTCGTGTCGGTGGAGGTGTCTCCCGAGCTGGCTCACGACGCGCCGGGCACGATCGCCGCCGCGCGGTGGCTGCGCCGGCGGATTGACCAACCCAATCTGCTCGTGAAGATTCCAGCGACCGCCGAAGGTGTCACCGCCGTCGAGACGCTGACCGCCGAGGGCTGCAGCATCAACGTCACGCTGTTGTTCTCGCTGACCCGCTACGCCGAGATCATCGAGTCCTATCTGTCCGGGCTTGAGAAGTTCACCGCGAACGGGGGTGATCCCTCGACGGTCAGTAGCGTCGCGTCGTTCTTCGTCAGCCGGGTCGACACCGAGGTTGACCAGCGCCTCGAGGCGCTCGGGACCGACGAGGCGCTAGCCCTGCGCGGCCAAGCTGCCGTCGCGCAGGCCAAGCTGGCCTACCGGTTGTTCACCGAACAGTTCTCTAGCCGCCGCTGGCACCGGCTCGCCGTCCTGGGTGCAGATATCCAGCGTCCATTGTGGGCCTCGACGTCCACCAAGAACCCCAAGGACCGCGACACCCGCTATGTCGAGGAACTCATCGGGCCCGACACCGTCACGACCTTGCCCGAAGCAACCATCGCCGCCTTCGAGGACCACGGCAAGATGGCTCGCACCGTCGACTCCGGTGTGCCGGAGGCAGCCGAGTTGATGCAGCGGCTGGCAGCGGTCGGCATCGACATGACCGCCGTCGGCTGCACCCTGGAGGACAACGGCATCGCCAGTTTCGACAAGGCCTACCACGAGGTGCTGGCGAACCTGGCGGCATCCCCGCTGGTAGCCGGCCAGACCCGCGAGAAAGGTTCCCGGGATGTCTCTCGACGACGCAGCCGCACTCGCCGCAGCTGAACCTGGCCCCCGTCCCGGCCAGGAGAACCCAGCTGAGGCGGGACGGCCGGGGAGTTTGAGCCTTGCCTCCGCGGTGATGTTCGTGACCGAGCTGGACCGGGCGGTTGCCTTCTACACCGAGCTGCTGGCGTGGACCATCGCCGTCCGCGACCTCGACGCCGCGCTCCTCACCTGCCCTGACGGCTTCCAGCTGTATCTGCGCAGACGCGGTCCAAGGGCCCCGCACAGCCTCGGCCACATTGGCGTGCAGTACCTCATCTGGACCGCGCCCAGCCAGAGCGAACTGGACCGGTGCGAACGAGTACTGAGGCAACAGTCCGCCCAGGTGACGCGGTCAACCCTCGATGGGTTCACCCTCGTCGAGGGACGTGGACCCGACCACGCCCCGATCCTCATCGCCTACCCCGGCCCGCAGGAAGCGCCGCGGCATCAGGTCATGCAACGGATCTACCGCTGGTGACATCGACCCAGTCAAGAGGGGGCGTTGCTTGCCGTTGATGCGCAGGTAGGCGCGCGCCAGATCACCGGTGTCGCGGACCCCAGGGCCGGCCAGGTCGCGTACGCGGCCACGCGGCTGCCCGAGCGCCAGCTCGACCAGCCGGTCGGCCACCTCGCGTACGTCAACGGGCTGAAGGCGGCCGGCCGGCAGCGGCATGATGGGCAGTCTCGCGGCGCCCGCGAACAGGCGCCGTAGCGGTCACTCCCGCATTGTTGACCAGCACGTCCAGGCGCCCCGTAATGTCGATCGCGGTGCGCACCAAAGACTCTCGTCCATCGCCGAAGCTGATGTCTGCGACCGTGGCCATCCGACGAGTCACTCGCTCCAACGGTGCCAGGCCAACGCGCAGCAGGACGGCGTTGGCGACCAGCATTACGGCCAAGCCGCCGATCAGCACGACAGCCGCGGTAAGGAGTACCGGCACGGACACGGTCACGTCCACAGCAGCAGCGCCGTGGCTGCGCCAAGGACCACCGCATTGAGTCCGAAGATTCGCAAGAACAACGCCATCGCAACGTCGCCTCTCTCAATCACACCTACGCTCAGTATCCGCCCGCTGGATCCGAACCGCGCGGGAGTGCCGTACGCCCGGAACAGGACCCGTCCCGTGGCAGCCGCGGCCATCCGCCTCCTGGACCGTCAAAGTCAACTGATGGCGTTCGCCTCGGGCCAACTAGCGTCGTCCCGGAGCAGCCTCTGTCAATCGGCACGTCGCTCTGTGCCCCCGGCTGGCAGGCGCAGGGAGTCACAACGCGACTTGGTCCCGAAGCTGGGGTGGCGCTGGGCCGCGACCAGGGTGAGGCCGGCGCCACGGATGGCGGCGAAGTGCGGGGCGGGAGCGGGCCGCACCGGGGCGGACAGGCGTTTGGCCAACCGGTACGTGATCTCCGGACGCAGAGCGCCACCTCCGGTGAGCAGCAGCCCCCGGTCCAAAGCACCGACAACCTGCGGGCGGCAGTCCTGGCCCAGGAGATCGGTCACCACTGCCACGATCGACCGCACCAGCCCAGCAGCGGTCGTCGTAGTGCCCAGATCCGAGGTTCCCACGGCGAGTCGATGGGCCTGCATCACGGCACTGTGCACGAGCAGTCCCACCTCGGTGAGGTGGGCTCCGATATCCACGACCAGCAGTGGCCGGTTCAGATCGGCGCCTGCTCCGAAGGCGGCAGCTTTCACACTCTCGATGGTCAATACCTTGCGGACGTCGAGGACCTCCAGCGCGGCCAGAGCCGCGCTGCGCTGCTGGTCGGCGCACAGGACCGGGGTGGTCAAGACGATGAGGGAGTAGCGACCGAGGCCGGCTCGGCAGCCCAGCAGTTGATCGAGCATGCGCGCGGCCCCTGGGCGGTCGACGATATTGCCGCGGCGCACCGGATAAGAGACACCGTCTGCGCCTGGCGAAGTGATCGTGGGCACGTCGAAGATCAGCCCATGGTCGGGCATCCAAGCTCGGGTGCGGGCGCTGCCCAGGTCGATCGCTATGCCGAAAGACCGCTGGCTAGCCGACCACGCTCCACGGCGTTGCAGCGGCGCCCTACGCGGAAACGAAGTCATGAGGCTGCCTCCTTGAGTTGGTGGCACGGCCCGCAGTACCGATCGTGCGGAATGATGCGCAAGCGCGGCAGAGGGATGGGCCAGTCGCACAGGTGGCAGCTGCCGTACATGCCGGACTTCATCCGGCTGAGCGCGGCGTCGACATCGGTGAGTACCACTTGGGCGGCTGCAGCAAGCGCGTTCAGCACCTCTTCTCGGGCTATCGCGTGCTGGTCGTCTGGCCGGCCGCCGTCGATTGGCCAGACTTCGGCGATGCCGTCCAGTTGCTCCAGGCGGAACGCGCGCTCGTCGTGAAGATCAGCGCGCAGCGAGGCCAGATCCTCGGGGGCGAGTTCGACTTCGCCGACAGTGGCGAACGAGTAAGTCAAGGCTTCACAACCCTCTACCAGGCGTAAGAAGACAGACAGATCAGGAGGCGCGCTGCTGACAATCGACGCAATAGCGCACGTAGGGCAGGATCCCCAGACGTTCAACTGGAATACTCGTGCCGCAGTGCTGGCACGTGCCATAGGAGCGGTTGGTCAGACGGTCCTCGGCAGCCTTGATCTCGGTCAGCACGCGCCGGATGGCGGCTGTCTGAGCCGCGATGAGTTCCTCTGCGGCGTGGGCAGCGCCGTCTTCGATTGCGCTCAATTGAATGAGACGGGAGCTGTGTTCGTGTCCCAGGCGCTGGCGGGCCTCATGCACGTCATGCTCAGGGGAACGGGCCGCGTCGGTGCTCACTTAAGGTACGTCCTCTCACGAACAGTGGACATGAAGATAGGCGCCGCTGAGGCCAACAGGGCCACGTCTTGCGCGCCGTTCGCCTCAGTTGCGTCCTGCCTCCAACCATGGTTGAGGCCGACCGCAACCACCATCGGGGCCAACACCCATTTATGGTGGTGGCGGGGCTGTACGTCCCAACCCGACCCCGGTGGGTGCCCCTGGCTTCATAGGCCGCTGACGCACCTGAATGCCGGATGGTGGCGGCCACGACGGGGCTGTTTGACTTTGCGGCGCCTGGCACCTTTCCTTCAGGTCGGCGTCTGCATTGAGACATCAGCCCAGAGCCCACCACGGCTTCTAGTCGATAGCGTAGCGCCTTGAGCGCCGCATGAAGGCCCGGTGGAAGCGGTGGGACCGGCGCTGTTCCGGCCAGGCAGCAGATGACCGCCCCGTTGGCGGTCTGCCGCATCGGCTGGTGCGCACCGGTCGTCGCCGGTACCTCGTTGCCTGGGACATCGATCGTGACGATTGGCGACAGGGCTCCAGATTCGACGGAGAAGGCATCCAACACAATCGTTCGATTCCTGCCAATTCGTGTGGGCTGAATCTCAGAAATGCTGCTTTGCGCGTTGGCCTGGTTCACCGACCACGGTGTCACCGTCGAACGCGTCCTGTCCGACAACGGCTCGGCCTACAAATCCTCCGCCTGGCGCGACGCCTGCACCGAGCTCGGCATCACCCCGAAACACACCCGGCCCCACGGGCCCCAAACCAACGGCATCGAGAGATTCCACCGAACCCTGGCCGACGGCTGGACCTACACCCGGCACTACCAATCAGAAACCGAACGACGAACAGCCCTACCCGCCTGGCTCCACTTCTACAATCACCACCGACCCCACTCCGCCATCGGAGGCCAGCCACCCATCACCCGGCTGACCAACCTCCCTGGACATCACACCTAGGCCGGCGCGCCCGGCGCAGACACCGAGCCGTCGACACCGACAAGGACCGGGCGGCGGTCACGGTTTAATGCGACTACACACGGGTCGGAGGAGGCGCATTCCGTCGCGCCCTTCCCATGCCGCGGCGCCAATGCCGGAGGCTTGCGCGTAGGCTGCGACGCGCGCCGCTACGGCGCGTGGCGGGCAGGCGGTAGCTGGGCCTATCGGCGGGCCCCCAGTAGGGAATGGTCTCGGCCCGGTAGTCGTGGGTTGATACAGCATTTGCCTTCGTCATGTCGTCGCTCCGTTCAGCTTGGATCCCTGTGGCTTCGACTGTGCCGTTCCTGCGCCACGACAGGTACTGCCACGATCGGCGAACCTGTGACCGGCCTTATGGCCGACGCCCGGCAACGATGCTCTACTGGAACAGCGCCTCACACCCGCATCGATCCCGCGCGAAGGGGAGTGAGATAAGCGAATCCCGTCGGCTACCGCGTTCGGGCGACGGCCCGTGAACAGCGCAGATGAAGCCTGGCTGACCGCGATCGCACAGGCCGCCGTCGGGGATTCCCAAGCGCCGCTGGAGCTGCTGATCGAATACCTCACCTTGCTCGCGGACGCTGCCATCGCCGGGCTGCAGCCCCGCGAGCACGAGCTCGCGATCGTGCGCGAACTCGGGCGTCGCGCCGCCGAGCAAGGCAGCCCCGCCGGCCGGGTCGTCGATCTGTAGCCCGCTGCTGGATTTGTCGCTGGAGGTGCCGGATGGTGCGCGGACGTCTCGGTTCGACCAGCTCCGGAAGGGACCGTCCGCGAAGCCGTCGGGGCCGCAGATGGTGAAAGCGTTGGACCGCGTGTCGCAGATCGCCGGCCTCGGGGTCGGCGGGATCGATCTGACCGCGGTACCGGCGCGGCGGGTGGCCGAGCTGGCCCGATACGGGCTGTCAGGCAAGGCTCCGGCGTTGAAGCGGCACCCGGTTGAGCGCCGGCTGGCCACGATGCTCGCCGCGCTCCGGCACCTACAGGGCAAGGCGGTCGATGACGCCTTGGAGCTCCTGGACGGTGTTGCTGGTGTCGGAACCTGCTGGCTCGCGGGGAGCGGGAGTCGAACAGGGAGAAGCTGCGCCGTTACCCGTGGGTCTCCAAGGATGCGGGCAAGCTTGCGGCTGCGGTGGAGGTGCTGTTCGAGGCGACTGAGTTGGCGAGAACATCACCGTCGAGCAGTTGTGGGAGTCGATCGAAGCGGTGGTGTCGCGCGCGGAACTACGCGCGGCGGTGGACAAGATCGACGATGTGGCACCACCACCGGGAGCCGATCCGGATGGGGAATGGCGCGCCGAGCTCGCCGGGCGGATCGCCACAGTGCGGGGTTCTCTGCCGATGCTGTGCGAGGTGATCTCCTTCGGCGCGACCACCGACGGCGAGCGGGTCCTGGCCGCGATGCGTGCGCTGCCGGAGGTGCTGGCCTACCGGTCACGCAAGCTGACTGGCGGACAGATCCCGGACTGTGATCGATGCCGACCTGCTGGGTGGTGAGCGGCGCCGGCTGGTGCACCGGCGGGGCTGCCGGACGGCGTGGTCGACAAGGCGGGCTGGGAGTTCTGTGTAGGGGAGCGGTTCCATCGGGCGCTGCTGCGTCGCGATGTGTACGCGGCGACGTCGACCAGGTGGCGTGATCCGCGGGCCCAGTTGCTCGACGGGCCTGCGTGGGTGGCGGCGATCCGGCCGCGTTGAACTCGCTCGGGCTGCCCGAGGATCCGGATCGGCTGCTGGCTGGGGCATGCAAGGCTGCTGGATGTCTCCTACCGCGAGGTCGGCGGCCGGCTGGTGGTGAACACCGCCGTCACCGTCGACGACGGCCAGCTGCATGTGCAACACATTGAAGGCCTCCCAGACCCACCGAGCCTGATCGATCTGCGCCAGCGGCTGCAGGCCATGCTGCCGAGGGGTGGATCTGTCTGAGGTGCTGCTCGAGGTCGCAGCCTGGCAGCCAAGATTCGTCGAAGCGTTCACCGCGGTGTCCGGCGGCGGGACCCGGCTGGCCGATCTGCACGTTACGATCGCGGCCGTCCTGACCGCGCACGCCCTCAACATCGGGTACCCACCGGTCATGTCGCCAGGGATAGCGGTACTGACCCCGCGACCGGCTGTCCCACCTGGACCAGAACTATCTGCGCGCCGAAACCTACGCCGCGAACGCGCCTTTGATCGAGGCCCAGACCCAGATTGAGCTGGCCCAGGCCTGGGGTGGCGGCCTGGGCGCGGCGATCGACGGGATGCTGATGGAAAGGTGTGTTGACGGCCGCGCTTTTGAACGCGGAGGCTCCGGCAGCGGGGAGGCTCAGCCTGTGTCAGCGATCGATGCGGAGGGTGTTCCCTTCGACCAGTGGGCTCTGGCTGCGTGGCGGCTGTCAGGGCGTCGAGGGGACTGGGCGCCATTTCCGACGCGCCACTTGGGTACTTCCGGCTTGGGTCGGGCCGCTATGGTCGCGGCCGGCCTTGTCTGCGACCGATCACTGCAACGAGAACCTCGATGTCATGATTGTCGAAGCGACCAGTCGCGGAAAATCTACGCTGGCCCTGGGGCACCTCGCAACGGATGCGGATCGTCGACGAGCGCCGGGCATATCTCGACGAGATCGAACGCCGAAGCGTGCACGGCATGGCGGCGTGGCTGGCGTCAGGGCCGAGGGCCGCTGGAGACCCGAGCAGATTCGTGCTGGGCGACGGCGCTGCAAGTCGCGCCCGCATTGATTGGGACGACCTGCTCCACGACATGGAGCAGTGAACAACCACGACTCCGGCGGATACCGGGGGACCGAGAGCGCGATGACCAAACTGGAACATCTCTATGCCTACTTCGGGCAGAGCCCCTGGCTCGACAATCTCACCCGGGCCTACCTGCGTGACGGAACTCTGACGCGATTGGTCGGCAAAGGGATCCGCGGCGTCACAGCGAATCCGACGATCTTCGCCAGGAGCATCCTTGGATCCGACGACTACGACGAGCAGTTCTCGGCGCTGATGTCGGTCGGCGCATCGGTGGACAAGGCGTACTGGGAGTTGCTCATGTCCGACGTCGGCCAGGCGCTCACTGTACTGCGACCGGTCTTCGACGCCGGAGACTGCGTTGACGGGTTCGTGTCGGTGGAAGTGTCTCCGGAGTTGGCTCACGACGCGGCCGGCACGATCGACGCAGCGCGATGGTTGCGGCGTCGTCTCGCCCCAACCCAATCTGCTGGTGAAGATCCCGGCGACGGCCGAAGGTGTGACCGCCGTCGAAACGCTGACCGGCGAAGGGAGCAGTGTCAACGTGACGCTGCTGTTCTCCCTGTCCCGCTACGCCGAGATCATCGAGGCGTACCTGTCCGGCCTGGAGAAGTTCACTGCGAACGGCGGTGATCCCTCGACTGTCAGCAGCGTCGCATCTTTCTTCGTGAGCCGGGTTGATACCGAGGTCGACCATCGACTCGAGGCGCTCGGCACCGACGAGGCGCTGGCCCTGCGCGGTCAGGCCGCCGTCGCTCAGGCCAAGCTGGCCTACCGGTCGTTCACCGAACAGTTCTCGAGCCGACGCTGGCACCACCTCGCCGACCTGGGAGCTGATATCCAGCGTCCGCTGTGGGTCTCGACGTCCACCAAGAATCCCGGCGACCGCGACACCCGCTATGTCGAGGAGCTCATCGGCCCCGACACTGTCACGACTTTGCCCGAGGCAACCATTGCCGCCTTCGAGGACCACGGCAGAACGGCGCGGACCGTCGACCACGGTCTATCGCAGGCAGCCGAAATCATGGAACGCCTGGCTGCGGTCGGTATCGACATGACGGCCGTGGGACGCACCCTCGAAGAGAACGGCATCGCCAGCTTCGAAAAGGCTTACCAGGACGTTCTCGCGAAACTCACGAGATGAAGGCTGCGCAGCGTCGAACTGCCCCGCGCCGACGTCGAGCCGACAGATAGGTGGGCCGGTCGCGGTCGTCCGCATCGGGCGCTGTTGCCGGACGCCGGAAGCAGGGCATCGGACGGTTCGCCGATCGCGGCCCTACTCGTCATCGCCGCAGCGCGGCAAGGTTGGACGTGACCAACGGTATGACGGAGTACTGCTAGTAGATCGTCGCAGCTAATTGTTTGGGTATAGGTGGCGGAGTTTGGTGCGTGCGTCGTGGGTGGTGAATTGCCAGTCGACCTGACGCTGGGTGGTGTTGGTGGCTTGTTGCCAGGCGGCGAGTTCGGTGTTCAGGAGGGTGAGGTCGTCGAGCCGGCGGTCGAGACATTGGCGGGTGAGCGCGGACAGTTCGATCTCGGCGATGTTGAGCCAGGAGCCGTGTTTGGGGGTGTGGTGGATCTCGAGGCGCTGCGCCAACGCGAACGCCTTGGCCGGATCGAACGCCTCATAGAGCGATCCGATGGTGTGGGTGTTGAGGTTGTCCATCACCAGCACCACCTTCTCGGCGTCGGGGTAGTCGAGGGTGAGTAGCCGTTCGGTCTGGTGGGCCCAGTCGGTCCTGGTTCGCTGTGGCTGGGCGTCGACGCGCCGCCAGCCGGCCAGCGGCTCGACCCAGCAGAAGATCGAGCAGGTGCCGCGGCGGACGTACTCGCTGTCTTCCTTCAGGTCCTGTCCCGGTGCGGCGGGGATCGGGTCGCGGGCGTGACCCAGCAGCTGGTAGGGCTTCTCGTCCATGCACACCACCGGACGCGCCGGGTCGAAGCGGCGGGCGTAGACCGCGAGAACGTCTTCCATCGCGGCAGCGAACTGCGCGTTCGCCGTGGGTGGGATGGTCCAGCACTTCTTCAGATGAGGACGCAGCCTCGTTTTTTTAACACCCGCCCGATCGTGGAGTGATCCAGGTCCGGAATGTCCTCGACCAGCGCGACATGCCTTTCCAGCAACCGCAGCGACCACCGGGCATAGCCCTGCGGTGGCTGCGAGCACGCCAGCGCGATCAGCCTCGCCTCGACCTCGCCGGTCACCGGCGAGGGCACCGGCGGATGCTCACGCTGCTTGCGCGAGATCGTGGCGTCCACATCCCCGCCGGTCTCAGCGAACCGCTTGGCGACCAGCCGCAGCATCTCGGCCGAGACACCGACCCGGGCCGCGAGCACCTCCTGGGTATCGACCTCGCCCACCGAGGTATCCAGCGCGAGCAGCACCCGCGCCCGCCTGATCACCGCGGCCGGATGCACACCCGTCGTGGTCACCCGAACCAGCCAGTCACGATCCGCCTCGGTCAACACCACCGGACGCTTCATCAGCGAAGGCACGACAACAGTCCTGTCTGGCAGAGGGGAAGGAAGATCTGCCGGACCCAAACCTCCCAACCACACCCCCAGAACTAAGCAGCGACACGCTACTAGGAGGTGCGTCGTGCACCTGTGGGGAGGGTGTGTCGTGTCGTCTGGCTGCTGTTGTGCGGGCTGCTCGGTGCGGTAGGCGCGATGGCTGCGTTCACGTTGTCGCTCGGTGCGGTGATCGCCGCGCTGGTGATGGCGGCCGTCGTCGGCGGTTTTCTCACCTGGCTCGTCCTGACGCCCGAAGGTGACAACCCACGACTCCCGCGCTGCCAGCGACGAGCGGTGGCAGCGAGTTCGGCTCTCAGCGGCGGTGGCTGCGTGGCATTGATCGGCTTGGGGACCCTTCTGGGCGCCCCGACAGCGGTGGTTCTCGTGACCTTTGCGGTCGGCGGATCGCCTCGAGTCATCCGGTTCTGCGTCCGCTGGCTCAGGCAACACGACTACCTGCAAATGCCGCACCGCCAGGGTGTTGCCGCAGACCGTACCGGAACCTTGTCGGAGTCTGTCCTGGAGCCCGGCGCAAACGCCGAATCGGAGCCACCAGCACCTGTCCGGACCGACGCTTCCGAACTGAGCGACTACGACTTGTGCCTGGCATGGCGGGCCAGTTTCTCTGCGCTGCAACGGTCCACCTCACTGGCGCAGCGCTTGCGGATCGTCGCACAACGACAGGCCTGCCTCGACGAGCTCGAGCGCCGAAATCGTCGCGGCATCGCGGTCTGGCTGGCCTCCGGCGCGAGAGCCGCGGGAGACCCCAGCCCGTTCGTTCTCGGCGACACGGTGCGGGCCGTTCTCCGATCGATTGGGACAGGCTGATCCATGGGACAGGCAAATGAGCCGCTCGTCCCGTCAGCTGCGCGACAGGTGCGACGTCACCGCAGGCGTCAGGAAGTCGATGGCGCGGTCGGTCCACCCTTCACGCGGACTCCCGAATCTGAGGACCTCTGCGAGGTACGCGCCGACGAGGATTCCGAGAACGGTGTCGGGATCGATGTCGGGGGAGAGCCGGCCCGATTCGATGTCGGCATTCATCAGATCGATGAGCGAACTCAGACGAGTGGCAAGTCGCGCGCGTACGGCAGTGGTGAATTCAGGATCACTGTCGCTTATGACGGCCGCCGTCGCACCCGGGCCGAGCCGATTTTGCAAGATGTCGCAGATCCGGTCGAGAACCCAGCGCAGCTTCTCTCGGACCGGGAGGTCAGGGGCCGGCGGAGCAGGTTCGACAAGCCGCTCCATGAGCGCGGTCAGGAGCTCGCGCCGGCTGCGATAGCGCCGGTAGATCGTCGTACGCGCAACGCCGGATCGATGTGCGACCGAGTCGATGTTCACCGCGGCCGGGCCTTTCTGGCGAAGCAACTCGTGAGCCGCCTCGAAGATGCGCTCGTCGGTCGACTCGAGCCGGGGGCGGCCTCGTCCGTGTGTGGTGTGGGGCATGAGTCCAGTCTGCCGGGAATAGATCTGCAGTCAATTACGCTACAGTCAGTGTAGCGATGAATGTTGGAGCGACAACCCGAAGAGGAGTGGTAACCGTGACAGGTGGAATTGAGGCGATTCTCCTGATGCTGCTTGGGGTGACGGTGGTGATCATCACCGTCCGACTCGCTGTGCGCGCCCACCGGATCAAGCAGGCGGCCTTGCCCAAGCCGGCGACTGACTCCGGTTCGGCGGGCACTGCCGGCGACGCGCCGGAGCCTGAGTCCGCCATGAGCGCGGGTCGTCGCTGACGACCTACGCCGTACCCCAGGACGCGCTCGATGCGCGCGTACATCACCAGAGGAGAGACAGAGATGGAGAAGATCGTCGTCGGTGTCGACGGCAGCGAGTCTGCACAACAAGCCCTGGAATGGGCGGCAGCTGAGGCCAAACTGCGTGGCGCTGACCTGCTCGTCGTACACACCTGGCAGCAACCAGCTGCTGTCCTGATGTCCCCGTATGCGCCGGTGCTGGCCGATACCGCCGCGTTGGAGGAGGCAGCATGGCGGACGCTGACCGACAGTGTGGCCGCGGCAAACGTCACTGAAATCGTAGGTCAGGTTCAACAAGTCGTTGTGCAAGGCTCCGCCGCACCAGCTCTGATCGAAGCGGCACGGGAGAGCTCGCTCCTCGTGGTCGGTTTGCGCGGACGAGGCGGCTTCGCCGGGCTGCTGCTCGGGTCGGTCAGTCAGCAGGTCGCTCACGAGGCCACCGTTCCCATCGTGATCATCCCGCCGGTCGCCAGAGCGACGGACGGAAACCGCAGCCAGGCGGAGGGCTGATCGATGGCTTCCGTGATCGAGGTTGGAGGTGCTGTGGCGGCCGGTCAGAGGGCTGTCCGGGACAGACAGATGTTGTCCGCAGACGAACTTGCCCGACTCAAGCTGAGGCTGCGCGAACACCGCATCTTCCGCCGGAACCAATTGCGTGAGCTCTCCGCATGGCCTAGGCAGGCACAAACGGAGTGCACGAGTGCGCGGATCGAGGTTCAGGCCCAGCTCACTGCTGCTGCGATGAAGGTACTGACTGACAGCGAGGCCGCCTTGAATCGGATCGACACCGGCGTGTACGGCCATTGCGAGATCTGCGAAGCGCCGATCGGTCTGCAACGTCTTCGAATCATGCCGCATCTTCGCTACTGCGCCCAGTGCCACCATGCCGAGGAGGTCGCAGTCCGAGAGGTTGTCCTCGTCTCTGGTGAGCCGCTGTCGGCGGTGGGTGCCATGATCGGCGACCAGGAGTTGTCTGGGGAGGGGTCGCGTGGAAGAGGCACAGAAATGGACCTGGGTAGCGCCACCGAACTGGCCGTCGGCGCCTGACGGTTGGGCTCCGGGAGAGACTTGGCAACCGGATCCCACATGGGGTCCGCCGCCCGTCGGCTGGCAATTCTGGCAGCTTCGGCCGCAGGTTGCGATGCAGGCTCGAGTCGTCGTCGACACGTGGGAAGAGGCGGAACGTCTGGCAGCCTGGCATATGAAGAGCCTCGGCTTCGCCGACGCGGCTGTCACCGGAGCAGGCAACGACGGTGGTATCGACGTCCGTTCCGCTCAGGCGGTTGCCCAGGTCAAGTACTACGCGCAGGCACCGGTGGGAGCGCCGGCGGTTGAGCAGTTGCGTGGTGCAGCTTACGACCGGCAGTGCGCGATCTTCTACTCTCTCAGCCCTTATACAGCGGCCGCTAGTGACTTCGCGGACTCTGCCGGAGTTGCCCTGTTCTCGTACGATCTGGCAGGAAACGTTGCTGCGGTCAACGGCCCGGCGAAGTCGCTGGCGGCTACGGCCGGTATGGATGAGGCTGCAAGGCCGGAGATCTTTGAACTCCATCGATCCGTCCAGGGTTCGGTGCAGAGCATGGTCGACCGCGAACCGGCCGTCATGCGTCGGATCCTCGAATACGCGGCGCGAGCTCGGCAGGAAGGCGGACACTGGGCAGTCGTCGCACAGCAGGTGATCGACATCCTTTCCGAAAACTCAAAGAGCCTGCAGTACCTCCTTGCCTCGTCGAACGGCTCGGTCGACTCGGCATTTCTGGAGAGTCTCGAGGCCATCATCCTGTCGAATCGGAGAGCCGCAAGCATGCTGTCAATCGATGTCGACCGGATCAGCCGGGCTTGAACCGTCTCGCCCTGAACGCTTGTCCTGGGGGCCTATATGGCCGGGGCTGAGTCCGGCGACGCTCGGGTGGCTGGTAAACAACCGCGAGGGTGGCTGTGGTCGACGCCTGGTTCTCGTGACTGGAGGTGGCCATCGACGATCTCGCGCGCCGCTCAATGTCGAAGACTCACCAGTTCGCCGGAGGATCACTGGCTGGGAAGGAGTCGAGTCCCCAAATTTCGACGATGTCCGGGGCCGCGGGCTCCCGCGGCTCCGGCGCCGGGCTTTCCGAGGGCCTTGGGGCGCCGGTGTCGAGGTCTGCGGGTACCTGCGGTGGTGGCGAACTGCTCATCTCGTCTGCATACTGACATGCCGAACACACGTCGGCCATAGCCAACGAGTGGTCGTGGCCGACACTGACCTGGGTAGCGCAGTTGCCGCCCTGACACGCCGGTCCCGCAGCCAGCAGGCTCGTCGCCCGGAAGCGCTCAAGGGGTCTCCTGTCCCGGTGCAACATCCCGTCCCGCGACGTGGCCGAAAACGAGGCCCAGTGGGATCTCAGCGGTGCTTTTCGATACCCAATGCGTAGTGAAAAACATCGGGCATCTGTTCTCGGCCGGCTCGACGCTCTCCTGTGTGGTGCGGACGTATGGCCGCGCGGCGTAATGTCGGGCTGGACTCGAATCGGGAGATGACCGTGGACAAGACCCGCATGCCCGTTGCTTTCCTCGGCCACGGCAACCCGATGAACGCGCTCCAGACGAACCGCTATACCGAGGCCTGGCGGATCTTCGGCGCATCGGTGCCGCGGCCCCGCGCGATCCTGGTCATCTCCGCGCACTGGTACACCAATGCGACGGCAGTGACCGCGATGCCCCGGCCTCGGACCATCCACGACTTCTACGGATTCCCGCAGGAGTTGTTCGATGTGCAGTACCCGGCGCCTGGGGCGCCAGAGGTCGCGGAACTCGTGGCGGACGTCTGCAAGCCCCGCTGGGTCGGACAGGACATCGACAGCTGGGGAATCGACCACGGCACATGGTCGGTACTGCTCCACGCCTTCCCGGACGCCTCGATCCCGGTCGTCCAGCTGTCTCTCAACGCGTTCAAGGACTTCGACCATCACCTCGAACTCGGCCGTAAGCTGAGCCCGCTGCGTGACGAGGGCGTTCTCATCCTCGGCAGTGGCAACATCGTCCACAATCTGCGCGCCGTCGATTACCGCAAGCCGGACTCGGGATACGACTGGGCGTTGCGTTTCGACGAAGCCGCGCGCGAGCTGCTCGAGGGCTCCCCCTCGGAGGTCGCGGCTCTGGATGCTCATCCTGACTTCGCCCAGGCGGTTCCGACGCCAGACCACTTCCTGCCTCTGCTCTACGCGGCCGGGCTCGCCGACGATGAGCCGTTCGATCTCCTTGTCGACGGACATGCCGCCGGCTCGATCTCGATGGCCGCCTACACTCTCGGGCTCGATTGTGACGCGACCGTCGGCTCAGCAGCGGGGCCTGCTGCCGCACTGCCAGACGACGTTCCGACGACCGAGAGCAACCTCTGAATCATGGTGTGATCCGAGCCGTGGCCGGCCTGCGAGACGAGGTTCTCGCCAATTATGCTACAGTCCACGTATCGAAAGGCTTGGATGACCATCGGGCAGTAGACGGGTCGCCGAAGATCGTGAAGCACGTGCATTTCGCCCGCCGGCATCAAAAGCAACACCGGCAAGCAGCAGACCAAATCGGCAGCTGTCGAGCAGATTATTCAGGGAATCCGCGAGGCCAGTGCTGATAGCGACGGCTCAGATCTGTTCGCAGGCGTCAAGTTGGCCGCCGACAGCGGCGACAGCGGCGACTGCGGCGACTGCGGCGACAGCGTCATCATCGACTCTGGCCTGCCTGACACAGGCGTGATCGATATGACTCGGCCGGGCTACAAGACGGTCGATGGACTCCTCGCAACCCGTCATGTTGCCGAGCAGCGTGTGCTCAGAGATTGAGCAAAGTCGCCGTCAGCCGCCGTACGACAGGGGCTCGTACAGCTCGGCCGGAGGCCCAGGGCGACGGTTCGAGGCGTTGCCGTTGTGGTGGTGGCCGTCGCGGGTGCACTTGCTGAAAGTTCCTTGGGGGTTCATCAGGCTGTTCATGTGCGGGTAGCAGTGGTCGCGCCACCAACGCTCATGCCGGTGCCGGAGCTCGAGGCGCAGCACTTCCCAGGCGCGCCGCAGCCCGGACAAGACGCTGACGGCTTCGCCGTGTTTCACCACTCGTGACACCAGGCCTGCGCCGGCGTGATGGGCCGGTACGCCCTGACGTAGATCTACGGACCAGAGCTTCTCCATGCCACGGTCGCCCCAGGCTCCGAGCCGTGGGCCCAGGACTGCAGGATCGTGGTGAGCACGATCTCACGCGACCCGTAGTGCGAGTAAAGGTCGGGGAGGTCTTTCCAGCGGCAGACGTTCGCGGCTTCGTCGAGGACGCCGATCATCGGCACGGGGAGCCGGCCGCCGGGGCAGGTGGTGGCGTAGTCCTCGGCGGCTTTGACGACGCCGCGGTGAGCGCGGTCACCAGCGGCCGGCGCTGGCGGCGCCCTCGCGGGACGGGCTGTAGAGGGGGCCGGCGCGGCGTACGAATTGATGTTGGTTGCACTCCGGCCGCGGGGTTGATCCAGGCCGGGACCCTGCTGGATCCGAGGCAGCTGGCCATTTGCTGCGCGGTACCGAACACGTCGCGCGCAGCCGTTCCGGGCGAAGCGGATCGCTTCGAGCCCTCGGCCATGGTGATGTCGTCGGAATCACCGGTGCTTTTGGCGGAATCGCGCAGCCGTCCCTCGGGCTCGGTGGAGTTGACGCTGGTCAGCCACGAGTAGACCTGGGCATCGGTTTGCCGCTGCGTGCGGCGGCGAGCATCAGGCAGGCGATTACAGCGCCGGGCGCCTTGGCGATGACCGGTACGGCGAGAGGTGGTGGTTCCGGTCCGGGGCCGGCGATGTCCCTGCTCATCTCCTCGTACGGGGATGCACAAGGCGAGACAGAGTCCGGCCTGTAGGTGGGTCCGCCAGACCGCCAGACCGCTTCGCTTGTCGCGGATCCAGACGTCGAGCTCGCCGGTGGACCAGGCGGCGCGCTGGATCTCCTGGGAGGGGTGGACGTGCCGGATCGCGTCAGCCGGGCGTGGGCCATGGGCGCGGTACTGGATGTCGAGGTCTGAGGCCAGTTCGCGGGCCTTCGGCTCGTTGGTGATGCCTGTTGCGCGCCATCCGTTCACCGCGCTGTCCCAGACGCCGAACGTGTTGGATTCGTCGTCGGAGGGGCGCTCCGTGAACCGGCCGAGCAAGGCACTCTGCTCCGTCACTGCTCCGTGAGGCGCTGCGAAATGCCGGTCACTGACGCGAATCGATGAGTGCAGATCGGACAGATGTACGGCGGCCTGAGTGCACGGCTCAGGCCGCCGCGGAAGAGTGCGGATTCGTCAGTTTTGCGAGGCTTTGAGCTCGTCGCGGTGCTTCTCGAGCCATGTCGCGAAGGACTCCAGGTCGGGGTTGAGCTCCCGGACTTTCGTCACGTCCCGTTCGCCGGTGAAGCGGACGTGGTCCTCGGCGTAGAACTGGAACATCTTTGCCCGACCACGTGCCTTCCGCCGTTCACAGGAGTTCTGGATCGTCGAAGGCGTGTTCGAGGGCTTGGGCGGCGGCTGGGTTGGCGGCTTGGCGGGCTAGGTAGATGTCTTGGGTGATGGAGACTTTGGCTTGGCCTAGTTGGTCGGCGATTTGACGGGCGGTGTGGCCGGCTTGGTCGAGGGCGGTGGCGGTGGTTTTGCGGAGGGCATGGGATCGGATCCAGGCGAGTTTGTCGGACTCGGCTGGCTGGGTGGCGTCGTGGACTTGGGCGAGGAGCCGGTGGTGATCCTCGAGGCGGATGGAATAGGTCGCGACGAGGGTGGCGATCATTTGGCGGTCGACTCTGACGCGGCCCGTCTCGATGAGCTCGAGTCTGGATTGGGGCCAGCTGAAGTGGTCGGCGACTTGCTTGCGAGTCAAGCCGGTTTGGCGGCGGATGGCTCGGAGGCTGAGGCCTAGGTCGCGGCGGGCGGTGTTGCCGACGGGGGACAGAGCGGTGCGGAGGGCGCGGCGGGTGTTGGAGGGGTCGCGGTAGCCGCCGAGGACGTCGGCGAAGATCGGTTCGTCGAGCCGGATGCCGGCGGTCTGACGGGTGCGGAGCATGGCGACGGCCCAGTTCGGGAGATGCAGGACGCGTTGGCCGGCCCTTGACTTGGTGGTCTTGCGGATCAGGCCTTCACCTTTGAGGCGGGCAATGGTGTGGGTGATCTCGACGGTGCCGGCTTCGAGGTCGACTTCGCACCAGAGGACGGCGACGGCTTCGCCGATGCGTACGCCGGTGGAGAGCATGAAGGTGACCAGGTCGGGGAGGTCGGCTTGGGCGGCGCGGTCGTCGGCGGCGAGGCCTTTGCGCAGGAGGGTGACTTCTTCGGTGGTGAGGGCTCGGGGTGGGTTCTTGGGTTGGGCTTCGATGGAGTCGACTTCGCGGACGGGGTTGACGGCGGTCGCGCCGTAGCGGACGGCGAGTTTCATGGCGCCGGAGATGATGGCGCGGCAGGTCTTGGCGGTGGGGGCGCCGGCGGTGGTTTTGATCTTCGTGAGGACTGTGTCGATGCGTGGGGTGGTGGCTTCGCCGACGCGGAGTTCGCCGAGTGCGGGGCGGATGTGGTTCTTGATGGCTCGGCGGTAGGTGTCCAGCGATGTCGGGGAGCGTTTGCCGTCGGCGATAAGGCCCTCGAAGCGCTTCTCCCAGAGGTCGAGGAGGTGATCGATCTTGTGCATCGCGGTCAGCTCGCCGGACTGGTTGGTCTTGGCGCGGTCCTGGAGCTTCTTCAGCAGGGCACGCTCGGCTGCCGTCTTTGTCTTGCCAAACGCGGTCACGTCGCGGACGCGTCCGTCGTGGTCGCGGAAGTTTGCCTTCGACAGGTAGCGGACAGGCTTGCTCTTGGCATCAGTCCTCTCGACTCGAGTGGAGATGCTTCCCCACGTCCCGACGGGCAACGGTGGCCTCGACATATCAAGCCTCCAACCGGCGTGATGGTTGGCTGCTCAACGCTGGCCGGACCGATGGATCGCGAAGAACGGCAACGATGGGAAGCGGTGTGATGTGACGCACAGTCACGATCATGTGGATGTGGGAGTGCTGGCGCGATCGACCGACAGGACTACATGAGGTCGGGCGACACGGGGCAGCTTGTGGGCGATCCGCGGCAAAGAGGGACGTAAAGGGGACGTAGCGGACACAACGAAGCCCAGGACACCTTGGTGACCTGGGCTTTTGTGCGCCGCCAGGGACTCGAACCCCGAACCCGCTGATTAAGAGTCAGCTGCTCTGCCAATTGAGCTAGCGGCGCTTGTGGTGCTTTCGAACGATGAGGATCGTAGCAGGGGGGCGGGGGAGATGCGAAATCGGTTAGGCGGTCAGGATGGTCATGGCGGCGTTGTGGCCGCCGAGGCCGGAGACGGCGCCGCCGCGGCGGGCTCCGGAGCCGCAGATCAGGAGGTTGGCGACGTCGGTCTCGGTGCCCCAGCGGCCGGCGTCGGCGTCGTCGGTGGCCCAGGGCCATTGGAGGTCGCCGTGGAAGATGTGGCCGCCGGGCATGCCGACGGATTCCTCGATGTCGTACGGCGTCTTGGCCTCGACACACAGGTTGCCGTCCGCGTCGCGGGCGATGCAGTCCTCCAGTGGCTCGGCGAGGTAGGACTCCAGGCCGGCCAGCACCCGGCGGGTCGCCAGGTCCCGGGCTGCGTCGTTGTCGTCGGCAAACAGCCGGGCGGGGAAGTGGACACCGAAGACGGTCAGCGTGTGGTGGCCGGAGGCAACCAATGCCGGCGAGAGGATCGACGGGTCGGTGAGGGAGTGACAGTAGACCTCTGAGGGAGGTACGGCGGGCAGCCCGCCGGCAGCCGCCTCAGAATAGGCAGACTCCAACTGGCTGTAGTCCTCGTCGATGTGGAAGGTCCCGGCGAAGGCCCGCGCCGGATCGTCGCCGGACTTCAACAAAGGCAGCCGGCGCAGCAGCAGGTTGATCTTCAGCTGCGACCCCTCAGGCCGCACCTCGACATGGCGACCACGGAGAGCATCCAGCGTCGCCGGTGCGACGTTCGCGAGGACGTAGGAACAGTCAACTGACCGCTCGCCGTCGCCACCCATCCAGGTGACAGACCCGCGCACACCGTCGGCCTCCACAGACGTCACCTCGGCGTTGGTGACCAATGCGGCGCCGGCGCGGCGGGCTGCAGCAGCCAGGGCGTCCGTGACAGCGCCCATGCCGCCAACGGGCACCCGCCACTCACCAGTGCCGTTGCCGATCAGGTGGTACAGGAAGCACCGGTTCTGGATCAGTGACTCGTCGTGGAGTGACGCGAACGTGCCGATGACCGAGTCGGTCGCGATCACGCCGCGCACGGTGTCGTCGGCGAAGCGTCGTTCGATGGTTTCGCCCAGAGGTCGTTCGATGAGCTCGTCCCAGAGCGCCGAGTCGACACGTGAGCGCAGTACGGCGCCGGACTGCAGGGGTTCGAGCAGTGTGGGGGCGATGGCGGCGGCAAGGGAGCCGACGGCGCCGTAGAAGGAGGTCCACGCCGCGTAGTCGGCATCGCTGCCGGTGAGGGCCTCGAACGACGCACGGGTCGCCGCCCCCTCCGGCCGCTCGACCATCAGGCCCAGATCGCGTCCAGAACGGCGTACCGGCGTGTACGACGCCACCGCGCGCGAGCGGAGCTCGAGGGACAGACCGAGGTCGGCGGAGATCTTGTCGGGCAGCAGGCTGACCAGGTACGAGTACCGGGACAGGCGCGCGTCCACACCCGGGAACACCTGCTGGCTGACCGCTGCGCCGCCGGTGTGGGCCTGTTGCTCCAGTACGAGCGTAGACAGCCCGGATTGGGCCAGGTACGTGGCGGCGACGAGGCCGTTGTGCCCGCCGCCGACGATCACGACGTCGTAGAAGTCCTTCATCCCACCGGCCAATCGAGCTTGTGGTACGCGGCGTCCCAGAACATCCATTCATAGCGGCACGTCGTGGCGAAGTGCTGATGACATCGTTCCCGCTCGGACGCGCTCACGTCCAGTGCGTCGGCGACCGCGAGCACCGACTCCACCACCGCGTCGAACTCGTCCGAGCCGTACGTCGCGATCCACTGCCGGTACAGCGGGTCCGGCGACGACCGCTTCAGCAGCTCGCGGCCCACGTCGCGGTAGATCCAGTAGCAGGGCAGTACGGCGGCCACAGCCTCGGCGTACGTGCCTGTGGCGCAGACAGCGGTCAGATAGGACATGTACGCCGTTGTCGTCGGTCCGGACCCGGCCGCGTCGACATCGGCCACCGTCAACCCCAGAGACTCCAGCAGCGACGTGTGCAACGAGCGCTCGACCGCGATCGCGTTGGCGGCGTGCAGCGCGAACATGCTCACCGCGTCGTCGTCCGGAGCGCGTCCGGCAACCAGGCTGAGCGCCCGCGAGTACGCCCGCAGGTAGTGGCTGTCCTGGACGACGAAGTAACGGAACGCATCGTGGTCGAGGGTCCCGTCGGTCAGCCCGGTGATGAACGGATGCCGGACGATCTGGTCGTACATGGCCGCCCCACCGCGGTCCCACAGCTCGCCGGAAAACGTCATCCCAACTCCTCGCCGTCGACTGGGACCGACCTTATCCACAGCTCGCCCCGACGGCACGAGACGAACGTCACTCGGTCGCCTTACTCTGAGGCATGAGGAGCCAGGGGGAGATGCCGCCGGACACGCCGCTGCTGCGGCGGATCCGGGCGTCGGTGATCGGGGACGACCAGGTGATGCCGGGGCCGTACGGTCCCCGCCGAGTCACGTACGCCGACTACACCGCGTCCGGCCGCGCGCTCACCTTCCTGGAGGACTTCATCCGCGAGGAGGTCCTGCCGCGGTACGCGAACACGCATACCGAGTCCAGCGGGACCGGGCTGCAGACCACCCGCCTGCGCGAGGACGCCCGCCGGATCATCCACCAGAGCGTCGGCGGTGACGACGAGACCGCGCTGATCTTCTGCGGCTCCGGCGCGACCGGCGCGATCGACAAGCTGATCGGCATCCTCGGCCTACGCATCCCGGCCGAACTGGACGACACCTATCACCTCACCGACCAGATTCCGCCCGACGAGCGCCCGGTCGTCTTCATCGGGCCGTACGAGCACCACTCCAACGAACTCCCGTGGCGTGAGTCGATCGCCGACGTCGTCCTGATCAGCCAGGACCACGACGGCCACATCGACATCCCGCAGCTCGAGGAGCGCCTGATCGAGTACGCCGATCGCCCGCTCAAGATCGGCTCGTTCTCCGCGGCTAGCAACGTCACGGGCATCGTCAGCAACACCCATCGCGTCTCGGCGCTGCTCCATCGGTACGGCGCTCTGTCGTTCTGGGACTGTGCGGCCGCGGCGCCGTACGTCGAGATCAACATGTACGGCGGCCGCGACACCGACCCGCTGTCGTACAAGGACGCGATCTTCCTCAGTCCGCACAAGCTGATCGGCGGTCCGGGGACTCCCGGCGTACTCGTGGCCCGGCGTGAGCTGCTCCGCAACCGGGTCCCCGACGTACCTGGTGGCGGGACGGTCGCGTACGTGAATCCGCTGGAGCACCGCTATCTCGACGACCCGGTGCACCGGGAGGAGGGCGGTACGCCGGCGATCATCGGGTCGATCCGGGCCGGATTGGCCTTCCAGCTGAAGCAGGCGGTGGGGATCGACGTGATCCGCGCGCACGAGGACGCGTACCTGCGCCGCGCGGTCGAGGCGTGGAAGGACGAGCCGCACCTGCAGATCCTCGGCAATCTGGACTCCGAGCGGCTGTCGATCGTCTCGTTCGAGGTCAAGGCGCCGTCCGGGCGCTACCTGCACCACAACTTCGTGGTCGCCCTGCTGAACGACCTGTTCGGCATCCAGTCGCGGGGCGGGTGCTCGTGCGCGGGTCCGTACGGACACACGCTGCTGGGGATCGACCTGGTGCGCTCGCACGAGTTCGCCGAGGAGATCCTGCACGGCTGCGAGGGGATCAAGCCGGGGTGGGTGCGGGTCAACTTCAACTACTTCATCTCGGAGGCGGTCTTCTCGTACGTCGTGGAGGCGGTGAAGCTGGTCGCCCGTGACGGATGGCGACTGCTCGGCGACTACCGCTTCGACCCGGCGACGGGCCTGTGGCGGCACCATCGTGGTCCGGTCGAGCCGCCGATGCGGCTGTCGCAGGTCGGGTACGACGCAGACGGCAAGCTGAGGTACCCACGCCACGATCACACCGCACCGGAGTCAGCTCTCGAGGACTACCTCAGCGAAGCCCGCGAACTCCTGTCCACCTGTCAGGAGCAGAGCACCGACTCCGAGGGCCGCGTGAACACGGACTTCGATCACCTGAGGTGGTTCGAGCTGCCGTCGCGCTGTCTGACCCACGACTGATTCAGGCGACCCGGTGATCGGCGGCGAGTGACGTCGCGAGCTCGAGTGTTGTGTCGTCGAGCGCCTGCCGGTCTGTCGCGCCGTACGCGTCGAGCAGATGGCGCTCCACGGTCTCGACCGTCAAGCCCGGCACTTCTGTCGAGAGCGAGCCGACGGACGCCGGGTCGAAGGGCAACTCCAGGTGTCGATAGACATCGGCCAACAGTGGTTGGAGGCGCCCGTCGTCGCCCACCACGACCAGGGCACTGAACAGCCACCCGTTGGGTACGACGCGCTGCCCGGTGCCGACGAGTTTCACCAGACCGCGCGCGTTGATGCTGTGAGCGCCCGGACAATACTCGCCCGGCACCGCTCCGACCCGCGCGTCGATCCCGAGCGTCTGCAGCACGTCGGCGTACAGCGACCCGTACTGCTTGAAGCGGGTCTCCATCCCGTCGGGCGCCAGCCGCTCGTGCTTGACGTGATCAACCACCAACGCCTGATCCGTGTACGCGACCGGGCGTCCACCCACCGCCCGCACCAGCGGTTCGAATCCGGCCGCCCGAGCCGCACGCACCGCCGCCCCGAAGCCCGGCAGCCGCGTGTCCCGCCGCCCAAACACCACCACCGGGCCTGACGGCCGATAGACCCGCAGCGCCTCCTCCACCTCGCCGGCCGACGCGCGCCGAACCAACGCATGCCCGACCGCCAGCTCGCTCGCCCTGTCGCCACCGCCACCAGAGAAGAGCCGCACCCCGCAATCGTGTCACGCCCCGACGTATCGACGGTCTGTGGCGCTACCTTGCTGGCGTGACAACCGGAGGAGCAATGCGGGAAGGATCGGCCGGTACGCGGGTGATGGGTGTCGACGCGTGCAAGAAGGGGTGGGTGGGCGTTACCGACGGCCTGCGGGCCTACTTCGGGACGACGATCGAAGAACTGGTCGACCTGGCGGAGTTGGATGGGGCGTTGGCCGTGGTGGGCGTCGATATTCCGATCGGGCTGCCGTCGACCGGCTCGCGACAGGCTGACGTGCTGGCGCGGCGTACGGTCGGGCGGCGAGCGTCGTCGGTGTTCGCGACCCCGGTCAGGCAGGCGCTGACGGCGGCGACGCACGCCGAGGCGTCGGCGCTGAATGTGCAGGCGGCAGGGAAGGGGATCAGTCAACAGGCGTACGCCTTGGCGCGGAAGATCCTCGAGGTCGACGCCTGGGTGCCGAGCGCTCGCTGCGCGGTGATCGAGGTCCACCCGGAAGTCTGCTTCGCAACGATGGCCGGGCGGCCGTTGGCCCATCCGAAGTCGACCTGGGCCGGTGGGGAGGAGCGCAGACAACTGCTCGCGGCCGCCGGCATGAGCATCGCCGGCGACATCGGTCCCGCCGGCGAGTTCGCGGCTGTCGACGACGTGCTGGATGCCGCCGCGGCGGCTTGGACGGCCAAGCGGTACGCCGAGGGCCGAGCCGTCCCGTACCCCGATCCCCCCGAAGCTCTCGGTGACGGGACGCTGGCTGCCATCTGGGCCTAGCGGGCGCCGGCGGAGCGGAGGAGGGCGGCGATTTCGGTGTAGCCGCGGTTGGTGGCGTGGTGGAGGGGGGTGGCGCCGTCGGTGTCGGGGAGGGACGGGTCCGCGCCGGCGGCGAGGAGGATGCGGACGATGTCCTGCCAGGGCTTGGTGCCTTGGCCGAGGATGATGGCTTCCAGGAGGGCGGTCCAGCCGAGGTCGTTGACGTGATTGACATTGATGCCGGTCTGGACCACGCGGCGGACGTAGTCGACGTGGCCGCGTTCGCTCGCCGGGATGACCGAGATGCCGCCGAAGCGATTGCGGAGGGTCAGGTCCGGCTTCGCGGGCAGGAGGGTCTCGAGCATCGCGACGCTGCCGGTGACGCCGGTGACGAGCCACGCGGAGTCCTGCCGGTCGTCCTGCGCATCGGGGTCGGCGCCCAGCGCGACCAGGAGCCGGGCCACGTCGACGCGGTCGTTCAAGGAGGCCAGGAGCAGAGCGGTACGGCGGTTGTCGTCGCGGGACTCCAGTGGCGCACCGGCGGCCAGGGCGGCAGCGACCTGGTCAGCGTCGCCAGCCGCGGCAGCCGCTAGCAGAGCGGCGGCGGGGGAGCTCGGGAGCTTGGTCGCCAGGACAGCCGCCACCTCGGTCTGGCTCCGCGCTCCCTGCACCGGTGTGGTGCCGTCGCGCTCCGCTGGTTTGTTCCGGTCGGCTCCGGCGGCGATCAGAAGCCGGACCGTGTCGACGTACTGCGGGGTGCCCTTGCCGAGCAGGACGGCCTCGTGCAGCGCGGTCCAGCCGAGGCGATTGACGTGATCTACTGCCACACCGGCCTGGAGCAGCCGGCCGACCACCGCCGCGTGACCACGCTCGGCGGCGCGGATCAGCGCCGTACCGCGGTAGCTGTCGAGGCTGCGGATGTCGGCGCCGTGCTGCAGCGTGAGGTCGAGGAGTTCGACGTACCCCTCGCTCGCGGCGATCAGGAAGGCGCTCTGCACGGAGTCGTCGACCGCGTTGACGTTCGCGCCGGCGTTGATCAGCCGGCGGGCTTCGGCGACGTCGTTCCTCCAGGCGGCGGCGATCAGTTGCTGATCGAGGGTGCTGACTGTCGACACTGCGCTGGTCCTCTGAGGGGACGGGGACGGAGGTGGGGTCCTGTCGGTGGTCGTGCAGGCTGCCGTCACCATGATGACGGCAGCCGCTGCCATGGTGCGGTTCATCGGCGCGGTGGGGTAAGGGTGACGACCTGGTACGGCGGGACCGCGGTGGGCTCGTCGAACTTGCTGTCGACCAGCAGCAGTCTGCCCTGGGCGAGCTTCGCCGTGGTGAGCACCCGGTCCGGGTCCGTAGGGGTCGCAGAAGCCAATCGCGCCGTACGGCCGTCGCTTGAGAGCTGCAGCGTGGTCAGGACGCGAGAGAAGTTGCGGACCACCCAGAGCCGACGGCCATCCTGCACGAGACCGTCCGCGTTGACGAGGTCAGCCGCGCCGGTGTCGACAGCCGAAACCGTGCCAGTGCTCAGGGCGAACCGCCAGAGCCTGCCGACGTTGCCCTGGGCGACGACCAGCGCGCGCCGGTCCGGGGACAGGACGATTCCGCCGAGGTTGAAGCCGGTCTGGGTCGGGATGGTCGCAGTGGCGTCCGCCCAGGTCCGCATGGTCCAGCGGCCGTGCTCCTCGGTAACGCGGAACACCTGCGGCATTCGAGTTCGTGACGTACGCCGCTCCGTCCGGTCCGATCACGAGGTCGTTCAGGAACGCGTTCGGCACGCCGGTCCGCAGTGCCGCGAGGAGCCGGCCATCACGTTCGTAGACCCACAGGTCCGGCGCCCCTGGGTGATCGATGCCGTTCGGGCCACCCGCGACGTATACCCGGCCGCGCGAGTCGACCGCGACACCACGCGCGGTCCAGCGGCCGTCGGTCCCGTCACCCGGTAGCCACTCGGTCGCGGCCGCGGATCGCAACTGTCCGCGGTGGATCTCGCCACCGGTGGTCTCCGATACGTAGTACCGCTGCGTGCGAGCGTCGTACCCGATGCCCTCGAACTTGGACCCACCGGCGTCACCGGAGAGCTCGTAGGTAGCGGGCCGGGCAGACGCCGTGGGTACGCCGACGCCGACCAGGGCCGCGGAGAGTGCCAGCGTCGCGGACAGGGAACTGGCCAGGAGCCTGTTCGTCAGCGAAGCGACGGTGAAGTCGCATCTCTCGCACATCTACACGAAGCTCGAAGTGGACACCCGGGCCGCCGCAGTTGCCCGCGCCATCGAGCAACGCATCATCCGCCCACCTGGCTGACGATGCGCGCCCGGGCGCCGACGTTGCGGTGACCGGCGAGGGCGGGGGATTACTGTCGTGCTGTGAGTAGCTCGGATAACGCGGGGGGCGAGAGCTTTCTGACCGTGGTGGTCGCGCTGACCGCGAATCTGTTGATCGCGGTGGCGAAGACGGCCGTCGCGGTGATCACCGGCTCAGCCTCGATGACGGCCGAGGCCGCGCACTCCTGGGCCGACACCGGCAACGAGATCTTCCTGCTCGTCGGCGAGCGGCGGGCCCGGAAACCGGCCGACCGGACGCATCCACTCGGGTACGGGCGGGAGGGCTACATCTGGTCGATGTTCGCCGCGTTCGGACTGTTCACCGTCGGCGCGGCGGTGTCGGTCTGGCACGGGATCCAGTCGCTGCAGAACGGGGAGGAGGGCAGCCCGTCGTACACCTGGGCCTACGTCGTCCTCGCGATCTCGTTCGTGCTCGAGGGGACCTCGTTCGCGCAGGCGCTGCGCCAGACCAAGGCCGGTGCGCTCAAGCGGATGCTGCGGCCGTTGCGGTACGTGCGGATCACCTCGAACCCGGTGCTGCGGGCGGTGTTCGTCGAGGACCTCTCGGCGCTGATCGGGATCGTGATCGCGACGCTGGCGATCCTGCTGCATCAGCTGACCGGCAACGCGGTCTGGGACGCGATCGGGTCGATCATCGTCGGCCTGCTGCTCGGCGGGGTCGCGCTGTTCCTGATCAGCCGGAACATGGACTTCCTCACCGGTGAGGCAGTCACGCCGCTGGCCCGCAACCGGGCACTGCGGGCGCTGCTCGATCACAAGGACATCGAACGGGTCAGCTTCCTGCACATGGAGTGGGTCGGCGCCGACAAGATCTTCCTGGTCGCCGCGGTCGACGTCATCGGCAACGACCCCGAGTCCGCCGTGGCCATCCGCCTGAACGACATCGAGGAGGCGCTGAACGCCCGCCCCGAGATCGAACGGGCCGTGCTGACCCTGAGCCGCCCCGGCGACCCGACCGACCTCCGCCCGGTCCCCCTCCCGGACTGGTACGTCGACCCCGTCACCTGACCGCTTCGCCGCCGGATTCAGGCCGGGACGACGCGGACCTTGATGTTCTTCATCAACGGCTGATCGCTCTGCGTGCTGTAGTCGCTCGCCGCGACCAGCGCGTTCATCTCGGGCATGTACCCGGCGGCGCTGCCACGAGGTACGTCGTACCGCAGCGCCCGGTAGTTCCGCAGTACGCGCGTGGACCCGTCCCGCGCGGTCGCGGTGATGTCCACCAAGGCACCCTGCCCGATCCCGCGCGACCGCATGTCGTCGCGGTTCATCAGGATCAGCGTGCGGAGGTTCTTCACCCCGCGATAGCGATCGTCGTCGGAGTAGATCGTGGTGTTCCACTGGTCGTGCGACCGCATCGTCTGCAACACGAGGACGCCGTCCGCGGGCACTACGTCCGGCAGGTCGGCGGTGGAGAACTCGGCTCGCCCGGACGGCGTCCGGAACACCAGCTCCCGGGCCGGCTGCCGCAGCCGGAACCCGAGCGGCCCCCGGACCCGCCGGTTGAAGTCCTCGAACCCGTCCAGCGCCTTCGCCATCACATCACGCACCCGGTCGTAGTCCTCGACGTACCACTCCCACGGCGTCGCGCTCCCCGGCAGCGTCGCCCGAGCCATCCCGGCGATGATCGCCGGCTCCGACAGCAGGTACGGCGAGGCCGGCCGCTTCCGGCCCCTCGACAAATGAACCATGCTCATCGAGTCCTCGACCGAGGTCGACTGCGGTCCGGCAGACTGCAGATCCAGCTCGGTCCGCCCCAGGCACGGCAGGATCAGCGCCTTCCGCCCGTGCACCAGGTGGCTTCGGTTGAGCTTCGTGCTGACGTGCACGGTCAACTCACAATGCCGCAGGCCATCCGCCGTCGCCGCGGTGTCCGGAGCGGCCAGCGCGAAGTTGCCGCCCATCCCGACGAAGACCTTGACCGATCCGTCGATCATCGCGGCGATCGTGCGGACCGTGTCGAGGCCGTGCTCGCGCGGGGGGTCGATGCCACAGGCGGCGGCGAGCCGGTCGAGGAACTCGGTCGTCGGGCGGTGATCGATCCCGCAGGTGCGGTTGCCCTGCACGTTGCTGTGCCCGCGGACGGGCGACGGTCCTGCGCCCTCGCGGCCCAGGTTCCCGCGCAGCAGCAGGAGATTGACGATCTCGCGGACGGTGTCGACGCCGTGCTCGTGCTGAGTAAGGCCGAGGCACCAACTGATCAGCGTGCGCTTGGACCGTGAGTAGATCTCCGCCGCGCGCCGGATGTCCGCCTCGGACAGTCCCGACTGCCGCTCCAGCTCCCGCCAATCCGTTGCCTCACACAACTTCTGGTACGCCGCGAACCCGTCGGTGTGCCGCTCGAGGAAGACCTCGTCGAGCGCCTTCGGATCGGTGCGCGCCTCCTCGAGTACGGCTTTCGCGATGCCGCGCAGCAGGGCCAGGTCGCCGCCCGGCCGGACCTGGAGGTTCAGGGTGCTGGTCGGCGTCGACTTGAACAGCGCCATGTCGACGACCTCGTGCGGGACGATCGTGCGCCGGGCCGCGGCCTCGACCAGCGGGTTGATGTGGACGATCTGCGCGCCGCGGCGATACGCGTCCGAGAGCGCGGTCAGCATCCGCGGTGCGTTCGACGCGGCGTTGACGCCGAGGATGAACAGGGCCTCGGCGGTCTCCCAGTCCTTGAGGTCGGCCGTGCCCTTCCCGGTGCCGAGCGCTGCCTGGAGTGCTCGGCCGGAGGCTTCGTGGCACATGTTCGAGCAGTCCGGCAGATTGTTGGTGCCGTACTCCCGGGCCATCAGTTGATAGAGGAACGTCGCCTCGTTGCTGAGCCGGCCGGAGGTGTAGAACGCCGCCTGGCCGGGGGTGTCGAGACTGCGCAGCACCTGGCCGATCAGGTCGAATGCGGCCTGCCATTCGATCGGCCGGTAGCGATCGGTGGCAGCGTCGTACACCAGCGGCTCGGTCAGCCGGCCCTGATCCTCCAGCGCGAAGTCTGTCCAGGTAGCGAGCTCGGACACGGTGTGCTGGGCGAAGAACTCGCGGCCGGCGCGCTTCGAGGTCATCTCCCACGCGACGTGCTTGATGCCGTTCTCGCAGAGGTCGAGCTTCAGCCCGTCGGTGGCGTCGGGCCAGGCACACCCGGGGCAGTCGAACCCGCTGTCCTCGTGGTTCATCTTGAGCATCGCGCGAGTACCCGACACGACCGTGTGCTCGCGGGTGAGCACCCGGGCGACCGACACCGCCGCACCCCAGCCGGCAGCGGGGTGGTGGTAGTCCTCCTGCGACCAGGCCTCCTCGACCTCCGGTCCGTCACCGCCGGGCTCCACCGTGTCGCGCATGATCCGTGCTCCCTACTCCGGGCCCACTGTCTGCCTACGAGTCTGCACCCGGACGCGTGTAACGCGCGGTGCCGGACGGCGATACTACGAGTGAGTCCGTCGTACTCTCGCGGGACGACGGCCGAGGGTGTGCCGGGAAGCCTGGTCGGCGACGTACTTGTCGTCGACCGAAAGAGGCCTGATCGTGCCGTCCATTCCGCGCTGGGCCTCGGTCGTGGGCGCTCTTGCGTTGGTGGCCACCGTGCTCGGTCTCGTAGCCCTTCTCGACATCCGCCATCAGCGAGCCGTGGCGCAGGAGTACCAGGACACGGGTGTCGAGACCGTGGCGGATCAGGTCGAGCTGCGGGTCCTGTACAGCAAGGGTGGTAGCTACATCGACGAGGTCGAAGTGACGTTCGTCGTGGCGGCGGAACGTCACCTGGCGACGCTGTGGAACAACTTGGGCGATCCGGAGGGCAACGCCGACGGCCGCCACCCACCGGCGGTCGGCACGCGATACGCCGCCCCGCTCCGCATCCTCTACAAGCCGGACGACCCGACCCAGGTCATCGCCGCGGTCGATGCCGAGGACTTCGCAACCGACAGCGGAACTCCATCGGACGTCGCCGGCCTGATCGCCATCGGCGGCACAACCATCATCGCCGTCCTCGTCGGCTGGACAGCCTCCAACCGCCTCCTCAGTGGTCCACGAACCAGCCCCGGCAGGGGAGGCCGACATGTCGACGGGTAGACACCGTCCCGCCGCCGACGGCCCGTGGCTCGAGCGCATCGTTCTGTCGACCCCGGTCGGCAACTGGTCGACGCTGCGGCTGGTCGTGAGCCTGCTGTGGATCGCTGTCATGGCTGGGCTCTCGATCTCCTTCGCCTACGACGACCTGATGCTCGATCAGCGTGGTGAGCTCGTTCGCGCGCAAGTGATCCGGACCAACTACGACCAGCGGGGACCCAGCTTCAACGCGGAACTGCAGTCGCCCTTCGCCGGCGTCAGGGTGCAGGTCGAGGACATCCACCAGCGACCGGAGAGCGGCGACGTCATCCAACTCGAGGTTGACCCGCGCAAACCCACAAGAGTCCGCGATCCGCAGTCATGGCGCTGGAACCCAGTGAACGTCACCTTCGTCGCCCTAGCCCCCACCGGGATCCCCATCGCCTGGGCCTGGATCAGCCGCTCACTGCGAAGCTTCCGGCGCAAGTGAGCTACAGAAGATCTCGCCAGAACGGAATGGTGGCGATGGGATCGGCGTCGGGGTCGGTGATGCCGCCGAACTCATTCTCGACGCGGTCGAACTCGCCGTCCGTCAGGTCGGGCGCCGACGCCGTACGTCGTCAATCACGCGGACGGATCCACGGCAGTCGCCGTCGACCAGACCGTTCGTGGCGTGCCCGACGTATGTGGCGGTGAATGGGTGTCGTTGGGGACCTACCCCTTCGCCGGCGGACTGGCCGGGACCGTGGAACTGGCCGACAGCGGCGACGGCTACGTCGTAACGGATGCGGTCCGCTTCATCCGCCAGTGACGGCGAGAACGCCGACGGCCCGGCTATCCACCTGGGTAGCCGGGCCGTTGCGTTCACTTGCTGGGCTGGACCTTCGACGACGGCTTGACCGCCGTACCGCTGGGCTTGACCGGGTTCGCCGGTGGGAATTTCCAGGTCTTGCTCTTCACCATCGAGGTGAGCTGCGCCACCGTGAACAACGGCTTCTGGCGGGTGTGCCGCGAGTCCTTCTCGGCCGGCGCGTTGTAGCTGGTCATGCTGATCAAGCGTCCGTCGCGCAGGTACAGGGCGACGTAGTTGCTGGTGACGCCGTCCTTGTTGCGGTTGCCCGGGTACTCGGGCTGCTCGGCCATGGCGAACACCGACGAGCCATCGGGCAACTTGGTGCAGCCGGTCGAGGCGGTGGCGCAGGGGTTCTCCTCGCCGCCGGCGGAGAGCAGGACGTCGACGCGGGAGGCGCCCTTGCCGTCGTCGACGACGTACGCCGCGGCGACGAAGCCGTCCTTGGATTCGCCCCACGTCTCGGGCTTGGTGAGAGTCCGGCCAGGTGCCTCGACGAGAGACCGGAGTGTGGCGAGAGTCTGCTGCGGGGTCACGTGGCGCGGCTTGGCTGCCGGCGGTGCGGTCAAGGGAGCCGGCGTACCGGCGACTGCTGCTTCCGACGGGCCGCCGAGCAGTTGGACTCCGCCGGCGATCAGGCCCACGGTGGCCACGACGGCTCCGGCTCCGGTGAGGCTGAGGACCGTCGTACGACGACGCCGGAGGTGGAGGCCCTGCTGGACGCTCCGTTCGAGCAGGTCGGGCGTGACCGGCTCGAGGTTCTCGGTGGCCCGCTGCATGAGATCGGTGAGTTGGTTGTTCATCGGTGCTCCTCGGGTTCAGTGCGCGATCAGCTGGGCGGCGCCGTCGCCGAGGACCGCGCGGAGGCGGTCGAGGGCTCGGGCGGTGCGGGTGGTGATCGCACTGGCGTTCTTGCCGAGATCGAGCGCGACCTGCTCGACGCTGCGATCTTCGAAGAACCGCAGCACCAGCACGGCGCGATCCAACGGCGCCAACTCGGCCAACGCACTCTGCAGCGCCATCCGCAGCTCCGGATCCCCGGCCCGCTCGGCGCGTTCCGGCACCTCCGCGGTCGGCCGCTCGGTCCAGCTCTTCCGCCGCCGCTGTGAAATGAACGTCCGCGCCAGCGCGGCCCGCGCGTACGCCGCCGGATTCTCGACCCGATGCCAGGTCCGCAGCATGTTCGCGAGCGTGTCCTGGACCAGATCCTCGGCGTGGTGCCGATCACCTGTCAGCAGCCAGGCGGTGCGGTACAGCTGCGGTATCCGCGCCCGCGCAAACTCCTCGAAGTCTTCAGTTGCCCTCATCGCAGCCTCTCGGTCGATGCCTCTGCCTCAAGAGACGCACCCACCCGCCGGGAAGATCACACCCGACTTTTCAGAACACCATCGAGAGCACCCAGACGGCGAACGCCAAGAACCCCACCACAAACGTGACCACCAGCACCACGCCATACCCGAACCACAAACTCCCAGAAGACTTCACCCGAGCATCCTCCCATCAGCCACCAGCGAAGGCCGCAGACAACCCCAACCCGGACAAGCCCAAAAGCGACCTCAGCCACAGACAAAAGCCGAACGGCGACCTCAGCCACGGACAAGCCGAACGGCGACCTCAGCCACAGACGAAAGCCAAAAGGCAACCCCAGCCACGGAGCCGAGCGAAGCGAAGGCGCAGGGGGTGTGGGTGGCGAAGCCCCCACCCGCGGCAAGCGAAGCGCAGCCGCACAAAATGCCGAAGGCGACCAGGTCCGCGCTTTCCGCGGACACAGATCGCCTTCGCCTTCGGGTGAGTGACGGGACTCGAACCCGCGACCACCTGGACCACAACCAGGTGCTCTACCAGCTGAGCTACACCCACCATTGCCGCCCTGACTGCGACGGCTGAGCAATCATAGCGATGAACCCCGTGGACCAGAAATCGGCCCACCCGCACCCTGGATCAGGGGGCCGGCGGGGCGTCCGGGGTGGTGATCAGGGTCGCGGCGGCTCGGGCGGTGTCGGAGTCCGGACCGGGCTGCGGGACGAACACGGTCTCGCGGTAGTAGCGGAGCTCGGCGATGCTCTCGGTGATGTCGGCCAGCGCACGGTGGTTACCGGTCTTCGCAGGGGTGGCGTAGTACACCCGCGGATACCACCGGCGGACCAGCTCCTTGATCGAGCTGACGTCGACGTTGCGGTAGTGCAGGTGCGCCTCGACCCGCGGCATGTCGCGGACCAGGAACGTCCGGTCGGTGCCGACCGAGTTCCCGGCGAGGGCGGCCTTGCGCGGCTCTTTCACGTATCCGGAGATGAACTCGAGCACCTGCTGCTCGGCGTCCGCGAGCGGGATCCCGTGCTCGAGCTCGGCGAGCAGACCGGAGGCGGTGTGCATGTCGCGGACGAAGTCGCCCATCTGCTCCAGCGCGGCCGGTGGTGGCGCGATCACCAGGTCGATCCCGTCACCGAGCACGTTCAGCTCATAGTCGGTGACCAGCACCGCGACCTCGATCAAGGCGTCCGCCGCCAGGTCGAGGCCGGTCATCTCGCAGTCGATCCACACCAGCCGGTCGTTCATGGGCACCCACCTTACGGCGAGCCACCGACACCCAGGCCACCACCAGCCCAAGCCCCGGCGTGGCGTTCGTCTCCAGTACGCCGTACGCCGGGGCCGGAGCGTGGTCAGCGCGGTGCGTGGCCGACGTGGACGCTGCGCACGGACAGTACGGCGAGGTCGGTCCGGTGGCCGAGGTAGTGCGGGCCGGCCGGGTCCAGCAACTGCTCCCACGCCGCCACGTCGTCAGCACTCAACCACTCGCCATCGGCCGGCACCAGATGCCCGTGACCGTGTCCATGTGAGTGCCCGTCCTCCGCAGGCTCAGCCGTCAGACGTTCGACTCGGAAGCGGAACGCGGAGACCAGATGCTCCAGGCGGTCGGGGGAGAGTGGTGGTGGGGTTTCACTGAGGATGCTTCGGGTGGTGACGTCGCTCAGCCCGGCGCGCGTGAGCGCCTCGGTCCAGCCGTACGGCATCGGCACCGAGCCGGGGAGCGAGTCACGCATCACCTTGAACCAGCGGTCCTGGGCCAGGTCGAGTCGCAGCTCGAGGCCGGGCTCGCCGACGCCCAGGTCCCACGGCAGGCTCCGGGCCGGCAGACCGCCCTCGGCGAGAGCCAGGCGACCGCCTGGTGCCAGCAGTGACGCCAGTGCGTCGACAGCGGCCTGCTGGTCGCCGGCGTGATGCACCGAAGCCGACGCCCAGATCAGGTCGGCAGGTGCGTCGATTGCCTTACGCAACGGTTCCGCGCCGTCGTCCATCGAGGCCAGCTCACACCGGACCGCGCCGGCAGTGTGCTGCCGGGCCTGGTCCAGTACGTCGGGATCCGCGTCGATCGCGACCACCGTCGTACCGGCCGGCAGGGCCTCGGCGAGCGCCTTGGCCATCCCGCCGCCGCCACAGCCGACGTCCACTGCCACCTTGTCGCTGTCGCGGACCAGGCTGGTGGCAACCGTCCTGTTCCAGTCGCTCTCGCTCTCGGCCGCGGTCCGGAGCCGCCCGGCCTCTCCCGCCCAATCGATCTCGATCATGGCGCCAGTTTCCGCCCGCCCACGGCCGACCCCCGCATCTTGTTGCTGATCCAGCAATTCCGGCTCGGGCGTACCTAAGGACGGGTGGTAGTGCCTGCCACTACGGTGGTCCCCGCGGGAAGCGTCGGTGCGACCGGACGCGGAGGCGACTACCACCCGTCCTTCGGTACGTCTCTTCCTGGACAGTCGGGAGATGGTCCCGGGCGGACGGGAGATTTCACGATCAAGCGGGAGATCAGGGGTAGCACTGTTCCCTGGCCGGCCTGGTGGTCCAGAGTGAGGCCGGACGAGTCGTGGTCCCGGACGGGCCACTCGAGGAGGGAGCGGTCGAGCCGTCCGGCGCTACTGTCGAACAGTGTTGAGAACACCTGCCACCCCACCCCCGCGGTCGATCACGCCCTTTGCCACAGCCCGCCTGAGTATGCAGCCGCTGCAGGTCGAGCACGCCGGTGAGATGGCGAAGGTCTTGTCCGATCCAGACCTCTATACCTTCACCGGCGGTGAGCCGCCGAGTGTGGACGTCCTGGAAGCTCGCTACCGCCGTCAGCTCGCCGGTCCGGGCCGGACTGACGAGCAATGGTTCAACTGGGTGATCCGGTACGACGACGAGCTGGTCGGCTATGTGCAGACCACAGTCACCGGCAGTACGGCGGAGATCGCGTGGGTGGTCGGGACTGACTGGCAGGGCCACGGCTACGCGAAGGAAGCCGCGCAGGGTCTCGTCACCTGGCTGCGCGCCCAGGGCCACGAGCGAATCATCGCCCACGTCCACCCGGACCACGCCGCGTCAGCCGCGGTCACCGTGGCCGCCGGCCTGACCCGCACCGAGCAGCTGGACGACGGCGAATATCTCTGGACCACATGACAGGAGGCCCGGCCGTGATCGGCCGGGCCTGCTGTGCGCGGTGGTTCAGACCGGGCGAACGTTCTCCGCCTGCAGGCCCTTCGGGCCCTGGGCTACGTCGAACTCGACCTTCTGGTTCTCATCCAGGGACCGGAAGCCGTCCGTCGCGATCGCCGAGTAGTGCACGAACACGTCGGCGCCGCCGCCGTCCTGGGTGATGAAGCCGAAGCCCTTTTCGCCGTTGAACCACTTCACTGTTCCGCTGGCCATGATCTGCTCCTTCAGTGGGGGATGGGACCCGGCAGGTGCCGGATCCCGGGTTGCGGCACGAGCCCACCCACACAGACCAGTGGCCTGAAATGAGAAAAACGCCCGGCGGATTACATCTCCGCGGGCGCTTCGAAACGAACGTGGAACTGCAAAACTGCAACCAAGCGACAACCCTAGCACGGTCAGCAGACCATGACCGCCCCATCGGCTCGCCGTAGTACGTCGTACTCGTCCGGCCTCCCCGGCCAGGTCGCGGAGCATCCCGACCGCCCGCACTCACACGCGAACGGGTACGGCGGCAGCTCGGCCAGCCCGATGTCCGCCTGCCACAGCCGCCCCTGCCGGCAGGCCGCCTGGTTCTCGTACTCCCGCTGCAGGCGCAGCGCCGCTCCGGCCTCGAGCCTCGGCAACGGCCCTAGCGCGTCCTCGACAGCACACGTGATCGCCGCCCAATCCGGATCCGCGGGCACGTCGATGACGATCCGCCCGCACTCCGCCGCCTCACGCCGTACGAGGTCGGCCAGTACGGCGTCCCGTGCCAGCAGGCCGTCCAACCGAGCCCGGCCCGCCGGGTCCTCCGCTCGGGCCAGCCGCTGCTCCCGGGCCTGCCGGGTCTGCTCCACGTCCGGCACCAACCACACCGCAGCCGCGACCTCGTCAGCCATCGACGGGAGCAGCTGTGGTCCCTCCACCAGCGCCGGTACGTCGCCCAGCCCGCGTGCCTCGACATCGGCGGTCACCCGCCCCAGCCGATCCCGCGCGATCTTCACGAACGCCTCGGCGGCGAACTGCGGTCCCTCGGCGAGATCTTCGGCCAACGGCCGCAGCGGCGGCATCCGCCCGACGTGGTCGTAGGTCCACAGGTCGATCGGGTGCAGCGGCAGATCGCTGCGCCGCGCGAGGTCGCGGGCGATCGTCGACTTGCCCGCACCCGGAGCTCCACCGATCCACACCATCGCGGGCCAGCTCATTTGCCCCATCTTGCCAACACAATGGGGCGTGACCTTCGAGACGAGGACAGCGCCGTACCGGCGGGAGCTTCTCCAGCACTGCTACCGCATGTCCGGGTCGATCCAGGATGCGGAGGATCTGCTCCAGGAGACGCTGGTGCGCGCCTGGCGTGCCTTCGATCGGTACGACGAGAGGCGCGCGTCCCTGCGCACGTGGCTGTACCGGATCGCCACGAACACCTGCCTGAACGAGCTGGAGAGTCGCAGCCGTCGTCCACTGCCCTCGGGCCTGGTCGCCCGCGGTGAGGATCCACAAGCACCACTTGTCCGCGGTGAGGACGTCCTGTGGCTGCAGCCGTTCCCCATTGACCCCGCGGCTGTCGTCGGCGCGCGCGGAAGTCTCCGGCTTGCCTTGATCGCGGCACTGCAGTTCCTCCCCGCCAAGCAGCGGGCCGTCCTGATTCTGCGCGAGGTGCTGGACTGGTCGGCCGCGGAGATCGCCGCCGAGCTCGAGATGACCCCGGCCGCGGTCAACAGTGCGCTGCAACGGGCCCGGGCCAAACTGGCCGAGACCGGTCTCGTCGAGGAGGACGTTCTCGAGCCGGACGATCCGCGCAGCCGGGAGATTGTCGACAAGTACATCGTCGCCTTCGAGAAGGCGGATGTGGCCGCGTTCGCCGAGCTGCTCGCGGCGGACGTCGTACTGGAGATGCCGCCGTTCTACAACTGGTACGCCGGGCGCGAAGACCACCTGCGGTTCGTGGCGCGGGTCTTCGCCCTGCGCGGCACCGACTGGCGGGTGGTGCCGATCGCGGCGAACGGGCAGGCCGGGATCGCGGTCTACCGCGGTGACGGCGACGTGCACCGGTTGCACACCCTGCACGTGTTCACCATCACCGCGGCCGGCATCACCCACAACCGCACCTTCCAGGACGACGCGATCTTCGCCGCCTTCGGACTACCCCTGACCCGCTGACCGCTCGTACGTCGTCAGTACGGCGGGGCCGTTCTGGACCGTCGACGCCAACTGCAGGTGGATCGGGGCCTCCGCGGCCGGGAACAGCCGCTCGCCCGCGCCGAGGACGGTCGGGAAGGTCATCAGCCGGTACTCGTCGATCAGGTCGGCGGCCTGCAGGACCCGGACGACGCTGAGGCTGCCGACCACGCTGACATCGCGGGACTCGCGTTCGGCCCGGACCGCGTCGACGACGTCTCCCTCGATCAAGGCCGAGTTGGCCCAGCCCGAGACGTCGGTCAGCGAGTGCGAGGCGACGAGCTTCGCCATCTTGGTCATTCGGACCGAGAAGTCGTCGGTGCGGGGCGACAGCAACCGGCCGAGCAGTTCCCAGGTGGTTCGGCCGAACACCGTGACGCCGGTGTCCAGGATCGAACCGAGCCGGAACTTGTCGCCCGCGACCGGGCCCCGACCGTGCCGGAAGGCCCAGCCGCCGGCCGGGGTGCGGTCCGATCCGTCCGGGTCGGTGACGATGCCGTCGAGGCTGATGAACTGGCTGACGATGACGCGGCCCATGATGCGCTCCTGCTCTGTCCGAACGAACTGTCACGGATACATACCGCCGGCCCGGCGCCGATTCATCGCTGCTCGCCGGACTTTTCTGGCGAGCGCTTGCCGGGAGTGTGATCTTGACCGCATTCAGGTTCCCGCCTGCTATATCCCGTATACCAAGTCTCTCCGAAAGGTCGACCCGACCATGCCCGGATCGATGAGGGACTGATGAGGATTGCTGTTCTCGGCGCCGGAGCGTTCGGCGCCTACGTCGGCGCCGCGCTGCACCGCGGTGGGACCGAGGTGCACTGATCGCCCGCGGCGCCCATCTGGAAGCGATCCGGTCGAACGGTGTGAAGGTGCTCAGTCCACGCGGAGATTTCGAGGCCCGAACGCCGGCCACCGACGACCCGGCCGAGGTCGGGCCGGTCGACTATGTCTTCCTCGGGCTCAAGGCGAACTCGTACGCGAGCGGCCGGCCCGTTGATCGAGCCGCTCCTCCACGACCGCACCGTCGTCGTGGCCGCGCAGAACGGCATCCCGTGGTGGTACTTCCATGGCCTGAAGGGCCTGTACGAGGGCCGTCGGATCGAGACGGTCGACCCCGACGGCTCGGTGACCCGGGTGCTGTCACTCGAGCGAGCCGTGGGCTGTGTCGTCTATTGCTCCACGGAGCTCGAAGGGCCAGGCGTCGTACGCCACCTGGAGGGCACTCGCTTCTCCATCGGCAACCCGTGGGCGGGCGGTCCGAGCGATGCGAGCGGTTCAGTGCGGCGATGATCGCCGGTGGGCTGAAGTGCCCGGTCGAGGCGGACATCCGGACGGACATCTGGATCAAGCTGCTCGGCAACGCGTTGGCGAGCACAAGACCTCGATGCTCCAGGACCTGGAGAAGGACAAGCCGCTCGAGCTCGACGTCATCCTCGCCGCGGTCGTCGAACTCGCCGACCTCACCGGCACCAAGGCCCCACGCTGCGCGCTGTGCACGCGGTCGCAGACCTCCTCGCGACGAAGGTCGGCGCCGCCGTCCCCGCGACGACACCGGCCGGCAGGCCGGCAACCGCGGGCTCCTGAGCCAGGTGGGTCCGGCCACAGCGACGTCGGACCCACCTGTTCCACTTAGAGTTCGAGCGGTCCCAACGACGGTCCGGCGACGAAGTGCGCCACCGGATCGACCATCGCATCCAGCTCCAGTACGACGAGCTCGTTGGGGCCGGAGCGCAGTACCGGGCCCGGCACGTAGAGGGTCTCCTGCGGTCCCCGGCGCCAGTACCGGCCCAGGCAGAAGCCGTTCACCCAGGCAATTCCTTTGCCCCAAGCAACGGTCGACAGGAAGTGGTCCACCGGAGCGCCGACGTCGAACGAACCCCGCCAGGCGGTCGGGCCGACACCAGGCGCTTCCGTCGGCTGAGCACCGTCAGGTTGGCTCCACAGGTGCGGCACGCTGTCCAGGTCGATCGCACAGGCCGACCAGTCGGTGAGCTCGTCGGCACCGAGGCGGATCGGGCCGATCAGGCCCTTTGGCTCGCCGATCCGTTGGCCGTAGTTCACTCGCCCCTGGTCCTCGACGACGATCTCCAGTCGTCCGCCGTGCGGCAGCATCAGCGCCCGGTCGTGCCGCTCGCGGTCCAGCACCCCGATCGGCGCGCCGTCCAGGAACAACTGCGCGCGGTCCCGCACCTCGCCAACGGTGAGAAGAGCCGGGCCGTCCGTCGACACCTCCGTGCGGAAGAGCGCCAACCGAGTGTCCAACTCGTCCAGTGTCGGCATCTCCGGGTGTTCGCTCCAGGCTCCCCAGCGGCTCGGACCGGACAACAACCGGACCGGCGAGCCCAGCGCCGCGGAGGTTCCCGGTGCGCGCGGCCCCGACGCCGGGACAACGTCGGGGACGGGCGCGTACCGGGAGATCACCTCCCGGAAGGCGTGGAACTTCGCCGTCGGGTTCCCCGCCTCGTCCAGCGGGGCGTCATAGTCGTACGACGTGATCGTCGGACGGTAGACGCCCTTGTCGTTCGCCCCACTCGTCAGCCCGAAGTTCGTGCCGCCGTGGAGCATGTAGATGTTGACCGACGCGCCGGCCGCCAGCAGCGCGTCCAACTCGGCCGCTGCGTCGGCCACGCTGGTCGTGTGGTGCGGTCCACCCCAATAGTCGAACCACCCGACCCAGAACTCCATGCACATCAACGGCCCGGTCGGCTGATGCTTCCGCAGGGTCGCCAGCCGCTCCCCGGCCCGCGACCCGAACGACCCGGTCCGCAGTACGCCGTCCAGGCCGCCGGCCGCGAGCATGGCGTCGACCGGCTGGTCGACGGTCACCAGCGGCACCGTGATCCCGGCGCTCCGGATGATCTCCGCGACAGACTTCAGGTACGTCTGGTCGTCACCGAAGGCGCCGTACTCGTTCTCGACCTGGACCAGCAGCACCGGGCCGCCCTGATCGACCTGCAGCGGCTCCACGAGCCGCAGGACATCGAACAGGTACTCCTGCACAGCCGCCATGAACCCGGGTTCGCACCGGCGGACTCCCATGTCCGGCTCCCGGAAGAGCCAGGCGGGGAGTCCGCCGTTGTCCCACTCCGCGCAGATGTACGGGCCGGGGCGGACGATCGCGTACAGGCCGGCGGCGGCCACCTCCCGCAGGAACCGCTCGAGGTCGAGCATCCCGGAGGTGTCGAAGGTGCCCGGCCGCGGGCTGTGCGCGTTCCACGGCACGTACGTCTCGATGGTGTTGAGTCCCATCAGGCGGGCCTTCTCGATCCGGTCGGCCCAGCTGTCCGGGTGCACGCGGAAGTAGTGCAGTGCCCCGGACAGGATCCGGAAAGGCCGGCCGTCGAGAAGGAAGTCGGACTCACCGATCGCGAAATGGGTCACCGGGTCAGCCGTTTACCTGGAAGCCCTGCTGGTTGCCGTATGCAACAAGCGCGTCCTGCCAGGACTTCAGGCCGGGGTTCAGGTCGGACTTCGACTGGTACGCCTTGCCGACGGTGTCACCGTAGATGCTGTTCGCGTAGAGCTCGTACGGCAGGTAGCTCCAGCCCTTGACCACCGAGCCGGCCGCGCTGGTGAGGACATGGTTGATCTTCTGGCCGCCGAAGTACGTGCTCGCCTTGTCGACGAACGCCGGGTCCTTGAGGTCGGCCGTGGTCGCCGGGAAGCCACCGCTGGCGAGGAACGGCTTCACGCCCTCGTCGTGGTTCAGCCACTTGACGAACGCGGCCGCCAGCGCCGGGTTGGCGCTCTGCTTCAGCACGGACTCGGTGCTGCCGCCGTTCTCCGCGGTAGCCGGCTGACCGTCGTACGTCGGCATCGGGGCGACCGCCCACTTGCCGGCGCCGGCCTTGACCGACGCCTCCATCACGCCAGGCATCCAGGCGCCGGTCGGGAGCGTCGCGATCGTGCCGTCGCCGAGCGCCTTGAACCACTCGTCGGTCCAGCCCGGGATGTTCGACACCAGGCCGCTCGTGACGAGCTCGTTCCAGGTGTTCGTCCACTTCTTCGAGCCGTCGTCCTGCAGGTTGATGGTGACGTTCTTGCCGTCGGTCTTGAACGGCGTGCCGCCGGCCTGCCAGATCATGCTGGTGGTGAAGCCCGCGTCACCGGAGTCGTTGGTGATGTAGCTCTTCGGGTTGGCCGCGTGCAGCTTCTTGGCGGCCGCGACGTACTCGTCCCAGGTCTTCGGCACTGCGATGCCGTACTTGTCGAAGACCTGCTTGTTGTAGAACAGCGCCATCGGACCTGAGTCCTGTGGCAGACCGAAAAGGCCGCTGCCGGCGTGGACGGCGGCCCACGTCGAGGCCGTGTACGCCGACTCGTACTGGCTGAAGCCGTACTTGTTCAGATCGACGAGCGAGCCGGGCAGCGCGAACTGGGGGAGGGCCTGGTACTCGATCTGCGCCACGTCCGGCGCACCCGAGCCGGCCTTGATCGCGTTCTGCAGCTTGGTGTAGTGGTCGTTGCCGGTCCCGGCGTTGACGTAGTTCACCTTGACGTTCGGGTACTGCGCCATGAACGCCTTCACCTGGGCCTCCGCCGACGGCGTCCAGCTCCAGTAGGTGATCGTGCCGCCCTTCTGCAGTGCGGCGTTGACGGCATCGGGAGAGCCGGTGGCCTGCCCGCCGCTGCTGCTGTCGGACTTGGAGCCGCCGCAGGCGGCCACGACCGCGAGGGCCGTGAGGGCGGCTCCGGCAACCACCAGCTGCCGGATGCCACGCCAGTGTGACTTCATGGGTGTTCCTTTCATTTCACGCTGCCAGCGCTCAGGCCGGACTGCCAGAACCGCTGAAGGAGGAGGAAGGCGACCACGAGGGGCACGATGGTCAGCAAGGACCCCGTGATCACCAGGTTGTAGATGGGGCGGGCACCGACGCCGGTCGCTTGGTTGCTCCACTGGGTGAGGCCGACCGTGAGCGGGTAGAGGTTGGGTTTGCTGAGCATGATCAGCGGCAGGAAGTAGTTGTTCCAGGTCGAGACCACCGCGAACAGCAGCGTCGTGACGATGCCGGGGGCAAGCAACCGCAGCGCCACGGTGAAGAACGTCCGGACCTCGCCGGCGCCGTCGATCCGGGCCGCCTCGAGCAGCTCGTGCGGTACGGCGTCGGTCGCGTACACCCACATCAGGTACAACCCGAACGGGCTGACCAGCGACGGGATGATGATCGCCCACACGGTGTTGGTCAGCCCGAGGTTCGAGAACATCAGGAACGTCGGCACCGCCAGCGCCGTCCCGGGGACGGCGACCGCACCCAGCAGGATCGCGAACACGGCCCGCCGCCCGGCGAACTTGTACTTCGCCAGCCCGTAACCGGCCGCGGTCGCGAGCAGGGTCGCCCCGCCCGCGCCGACGACCACGTAGAGCACCGTGTTGCCGAGCCAGCGCAGGAAGATGCCGTCGTTGTAGGTCAGCGTGTCCTTGATATTGCTGAAGAACGCGAAGCTCTTCCCGAACCACAGACCAGGAGTGGACAGCAGGTCGTCCTGCGTCTTGGTTGCGCTAAGCAACAACCATACGAGTGGGACGAGCGTGTAGAGCAGGTAGAGCACCATCACGCCGGTCAGCAGTGGCGACCGCTTCGGCCGCAACGGCGAGGTCCCGGTCTTCTTGGCGGCGCGCGCCGTACGGGCGACGCGTGGTCTGTCCACGGTGGTCGTCATAGTGTCTCCCGGGAGCCGCGGAGCTGGACGACGTACGCGATGATCGCGGTGATGACGCCCATCACGATCGCGATCGTGGCGGAGTAGTTGAACTGCTGCCCGGCGAAGGACAGGTTGTAGGCGTACATGTTGGGCGTGTAGTACGTGGTGATCACGTTCGGCGCCAGCGTGCGCAGGATGTTCGGCTCGTTGAAGAGCTGGAAGCTGCCGATGATCGAGAAGATCGTCGCGATCACGATCGCGCCGCGCAGTGCCGGCAGCTTGACCGCCCGGATCGTCCGGAACGTCCCGGCGCCGTCGATCGCGGCCGCCTCGTAGAGCTCGCCGGGCACCGTGCGCAGCGCCGAGTAGAAGATCAGCATGTTGTAGCCGACGAACTCCCAGGTGACGATGTTGGCGATCGAGGGCAGCATCCAACTGCCGCTGAGCGGCTGGATCGCGGTCGTGCCGAACAGGTCGTTGAGGTTCGCGGCCAGGCCGAAGTTGTCGCCGTAGATGTAGCCCCACATGAGCACGGCGACCACGCCGGGCACGGCGTACGGCAGGAAGATCACGATCCGGAAGAAGCCGGCCGCGTGCAGCCGGGCACTGTCGATCGCGAGCGCTGCGAGCAGGGCCAGGATCAGCATCACCGGCACCTGGACGACCAGGAAAACCGCGACCCGGCCGAATGCCTCCCAGAACTTCGGGTCCCGCAGCGCCTCGGTGTAGTTGTCCAGCCCGACGAACACGGTGCCGCCGAAGAACGCCTGATCGCGGTACAGACTCAGGTAGATCGCGTACCCGATCGGGGCCAGGAAGGTGAGCGCGAAGACGGCCAGGAATGGGCCGACGAACAGCCACCCCTTGCCGTCCTGGGCCGCTCTCCGGCGCCGGCGACCTGCCGCGCGCACCGGCCTGATGTGGTCCTGGGCCACGGACTCCGCCATGTCCGTCGACCTCCTCTCGCTTTCCGCGTCCGCGACGCGCGCAATGTTTACGTCAACATCGATGCGGTGAAGGTAACGTGTTTACGTCAACATGTCTACACTGCGGGCACAACTGAGGGAGGGGACCGATGTCAGCGGACGAATCATCGGTACGGCGGCGGCCGTCGATGGCGGACGTCGCCAGACTCGCCGGTGTGTCCGGGCAGACGGTGTCCCGGGTCGCGAACGACCGGCACAACGTCGACGCGACCACCCGGGACCGGGTCCGGGCCGCGATGCGCGAGCTCGGCTACCGGCCGAACAGTGCAGCCCGCGCGCTGCGCAACGGCGAGTTCCGCAGTATCGGCGTGATCGTCTTCGAGCTGTCCAGCTTCGGTACGACGCGCACCCTCGACGCGATCGCGACCGCAGCCACCATCAGCGGGTACGCGATCAACCTGCTGCCGGTGCTGGACGTCACCCAGAACGCGGTGACGAACGCGTTCAGCCGGCTCGACGAGCAGGCGGTGGATGGCGTGATCATCCTGATCGAGGCGCACACCCTGGACGAGGCCGGCGTACTGCTACCCGACGGGCTGCCCGTCGTGGTCGTCGACTCCAGCGCGCATTACGACTACCCGATCGTCGACACCGACCAGGCGCAAGGCGCACGGCTGGCCACCGAGCACCTGCTGGAGTTGGGGCACGAGACGGTGTGGCACCTCGGTGGACCACCCACGTCGTTCGCGGCGGATCGACGCCGGCGGTCCTGGGAGCAGACTCTGATCGACCACGGCCGGGATGTGCCGCCGGTGCTCGATGGTGACTGGACATCCAGCTCCGGGTATGAGGCCGGCCGCCGGCTCGCCGTCAATGACAAGGTGACCGCGGTCTTCGTGGCCAACGACCAGATGGCGCTCGGCCTACTGCGAGCGCTGTACGAGCGAGGTCGCGCAGTGCCCGACGACGTCAGCGTGGTCGGCTTCGACGACATGGAGGAGGCGGCCCACTTCTGGCCGCCGCTCACCACCGTCCGGCAGACGTTCGCGGAGGTCGGCCGCCAAAGCGTGGATGCGTTGATCGCCGAGATCCGGGCCGGCGAACATCACCACGCCCCGGTCGCCGTCCCGACCGAACTCATCGTCCGCCGCAGCACCGCGCCACCACGGAAGACCTAGACCGCCGTTCTACCGGAACTTCGTCGCCACCGAGCAGGCCGCCGAAGCCGTGTCCATCACCGTCCGGGCCGGACTTCGAGTTGCTGGCGGTCTGGTTGCGGGGTTGACTCGATCCATGCCCGCATCCCTCCGGCTGGCCGTGATCGGCGCCGCCCACGCCCATGTCAGGTACGCGCTGGACGAGGTGCCCGTGCGCGCGGACCTGGACCTCGTCGCCGTCGCGGATCCGGATCCGGCCACGGCAGGCCGGTACGCCGCGGAGTTCGACGTACCGGCGTACGACGACCACCGCCGACTGCTCGCCGAACTGCGACCCGACGTCGTCATGGTCGCCGGGGTCTACGCCGACCGCGCCGAGGCGATCGTCGACTCACTCCGTGCCGGAGCCCATGTGCTCGCGGACAAACCACTCTGTACGACGCTCGCCGAGCTCGACGCGATCGAGGCCGCTCAGCGTGAGACCGGGCGCATCGTCACCTTGCTGCTGGAGAAGCGGAACTATCCGGAAACCGTCGCGGCTCGTGCGCTGCTGGCCGACGGTTCGCTGGGAGAGCTCGTCCAGGTCGCATCGACCGGGCCGCACAAACTCAACCGGCCGACGCGGCCGGACTGGTTCCTCACCAGGAGGGGGTACGGCGGGATCCTCGGCGATCTCGCGGTCCACGACATCGACCTCGTCCTGTTGTTGTCGGGAGCAACCGAAGGAACGGTCACCGGGCTGGTGGATGGCAGTGAGTTCGCGCTGTCCGGCTCCCTGCTGCTCAGAGCCGGGCCGGTTGCCGCGACGATCGAAGTCAACTGGCTGACGCCCGCAGCATCGCCGTACCACGGTGACTACCGGATGCGGCTGACCGGAACCGAGGGCACGGCCGAGTTGTTCTGGGCGCAGAACAAGTTGATCGCGGCAACCACTGAACGTCCGCCCTGGCAGCTGGAACTGCCGCCCCGCCGGCGACCGGCGGCCGACGCGTTCGATGCGTTCGCGGCGGGCCTCGAGCCCGAGATCAGTACGGCGGCCGGCTTCGGCGCGACGCGGGTCGCGCTGCTCGCCCAGGAGAGCGCCGACGCGGGCGGAGTCGTGGTGCCGTGGACCAACGGACAACTGAGAGGACAGGCCGGATGAAGTTCGCAGTGGTCGGTGCCGGAGTCATCGGTGAGACCCACGCCCGCCTGATCACGTCTCTGCCCGGAGAGGCGGAGCTGGTCGCGCTGGTCGACGTGGAGGCGGACCGGGCCGTCGCGCTGAGCGGCAAGTACGGCGGCGAGCCGATGAGCGACCTGAAGCAGGCCTGCGCCCGGCCGGACATCGACGCGGTCAGCATCTGCTTGCCCAGCGGGCTGCACGCCGATGCCGCCATCACCGCGCTCGAGGCCGGCAAACACGTCATCGTGGAGAAACCGATCGACGTGACGCTGGCAGCGGCCGACCGGCTGATCGACGTGGAGCAGCGGACCGGGCTGACCGTGGCGGTGATCAGCCAGCGCCGGTTCCAGCCCGCGCCCGCCTTCGTCCACCAGGCGGTCGCCGCGGGCCGGCTGGGCCGGATCACCGCGGGCATCGCCGAGTCGCCCTTCTGGCGCTCGCAGGAGTACTACGACTCCGGCGGCTGGCGCGGCACGGTCGAGCTCGACGGCGGCGGAGCCCTGATGAACCAGGGCATCCATGTGGTCGACCTGCTGCTGTGGATGCTGGGCGAGCCCGTCGAGGTGCAGGCGTACAGCGAGCTGCTCGCGCATGAGCGGATCGACGTCGAGGACACCGTGGCCGCGACCGTGCGGTTCCGCAGTGGGGCGATCGGATCGATCCTGGCGACGACTGCGGCGTACCCGGGCCGGCCGGTTCGGCTGTCCGTGTACGGCGACCGCGGCAGCGCCGTGATCGAGCAGGACGACCTCGTTGCCTTCGACACCGCCGACGATGAACCCACGGACCAGGCGAGCGGGCGCCAGCCGAACCTCGCCGAGGAGCCAGCGGGCGAGGCGAGCGTCTCGCGGTCGGTCGCCGACGCCCATCGCGACCAGTACCTCGATTTCATCGCGGCGGTGCGCGACGGCCGCCCGCCGGCGATCGGCACCCGGGACGCCCGGCGTGCGCTCGAACTGGTGCTCGGAATCTACGAATCCGCCCGGACCGGTGCCCCGGTCCGGCTCACCGGGAGAGAGTGACGTGCGCATCGGCATCATCGGTACGGAGAACTCCCACGTCGACCACATCATCGAGTACCTGAACGTGGAGCGCCGAGCCGGGGACACCCGCGTCGTTGCCATCAGCGGCGGTGCGAGCGCACGGAACGAGAAGCTCCGCGCCACCGGGCAGCTCGAGCGGCTCGTCGACGCGCCCGCGGACCTGCTCGGCCTGGTCGACGCGGTGATCATCACCGACCGGCACGGCGGTCTGCACCGGGAGCACGCCGTACCGTTCCTCGCCGAAGGCCTGCCGGTGTTCGTGGACAAGCCGCTTGCGTGCACAGAGGCCGACGCCCGGGCGATCGTTGCCGCGGCGCGCGAACACGACGCGCCGTTGACCTCGTCGTCTGCCGTCCGCTGGGTGCCGGACACGGACGCGCTCGCCGGGCAGGCGGCGACGCTCGGCGCTCCGCAGACGGTGATCACCACCGGACCGGCGGATCCGGACAGTCAGTACGGCGGCATCTACTTCTATGGCATCCACCCGGTCGACGTCGCCCTCAGGCTCGCGCCCGGTGCGATTGGCGACGTACGCGTGGAAAAGGTCGCCGACACGATCATCGCCACCGCCGACGTCGGTGGGGTCCGGGTCGCGGTCCAGTTGGTGCGGCCGGGACCGGACGGCCAGGTCCCGTTCCACGGCATGGTCGTCGGTCGGCACGGTCTCGCGGCCCGCGAGCTCACCCTCGGCAAGTCGTACGTCGAACCCGGCCTGCGTGTATTCCTGGAGATGGCCGAGACCCGCCGGCCACCGATCGAGTACGACGACCTGGTGCGCCCGATGCAGTTCCTCGACGCCGTCGTCGAGGCGATCTGACCTCAGCCGTAGCCGCCCGAGTTCGTTGACGGAGCACGCCCCCGCGTCACCGCGGCGCTCGTCTGCCTGTTTCACCCTATTAGGGCGATGCCGGGTGTCGGCTGCGAAGCACACAGTCGAAAAGAAGGGACCAGTCGCACGGTCCGGCCTGGCCGGACGGTGCGAAGCAGGCTGTGCGGAGGGGGCCGGGGGCATGAGGGTGGATTCGTGGGCGGAGCGCATCGGACAGCACACGCCGGTCAGACCCGCGCTGAGATCTGTGATCGAGCCGGCCATCCCGCCTAGCTGGAACGAGCCGCCGGCGCCTCCCTTCCGCGTCGTCCAGCGGTCGCGGTTGCTCGACCGCATCTCGCAGGCCGTCCAGGAGGTTCCGCTGACACTGGTGAGCGCACCGGCCGGGTCCGGCAAGACGGTACTCCTCGCGGCGTGGGCGAGGAGTCACCCAGAGACACCGGTGGCCTGGCTCTCGTTGGCCGGCTGTGACGACACATTCATCCCGGATGTGCGCAGCGCGCTCGCCGCCGGGACCGCAGAGGCCGAACCGATTGTCCTCGTTCTCGATGGCGCCGAACGGGTATGGCGCCAGTCGGTCTTGGAGCAGTTGGTCCGGCTGCTCGACACGACCGGGGACCGGCTCCGGGTAGTGATGACGACCCGGGTGGATCCGCCGCTGCCGTTGCACCGCTACAGACTGGACGGGACGCTCGCAGAGATCCGGTACGACGACCTCGCCTTCACCGGCGCGGAAGTCGAGGAGTTGCTCGGCGCCCATGACATCACGGAGCCGGAGGCAGCGACCTGGGACGTGCTCGACCGGACCGAGGGCTGGGCGGCCGGCGTACGGTTGGCAGCGCTCGCACTCCGCGCCGGCGACCACCGGACCCTGCCGCTGGGGTTCGCGACCGACTACCTGGCCGCGGAGGTGTTCGGTGATCTCGGCGGGGACGATCGAGACTTCCTGCTCAGGATCAGCCTGGTCGACGACGTCACCCCGGAGCTCGGTGCCGCGCTCGCGGATCGCCCGGACGCCGACGAGGTGCTGCACCGGATGGCGATCGGCAACACCTTCGTCCAACCGGCGCACGGCCGCGCCGATCACTACCGGATCCACCCGCTCTTCCGTGAGTTCCTCCGCGCCAGGCTGGACCGCACGCTGCCCTCCGCGATCGGCGACCTGCAGCGGCGGGCCGCGGACTGGTACGGCGCGAACGGCCGAACGCTCGAGGCAGTCAGGCATTCCGCCGAGAGGGGTGACTGGGCACGCGCCGCCGGCTTCGTCGTCAACGGCCTGGGCGTTGGTGACCTGCTGCTGCCGACCCGGGTGGGCTCGGAGCTGGCCCGCAGTCTGTCGGCCATGCCCGACGCGGACTCCGCTGACGTCCAGCTCGTTCGCGCCGCGATCGCCGTCGCCGACGACGATGTCGCCGCGGCCAGGGCAAGCCTTGCGCGCTGCGCGGTGGACCCGCCTGTCAGCAGCGGCTGGGCCGTGTCGTCCGCTGTCGTGACCACCCTGCTGCACGACAAGTCAGGCAGCATCGACCAGACCTTGCTCGCCGCTCGCGCAGGGCGGGACGAACTGGCCGCGCACGGGAACGCAGTACTGAAGGCGCTGGTCCTGAGTGCGGAGGGTACGGCGTACCTCCGCGGCGGCGACCTCGATGTCGCATGCACTGTGCTCGCCGACGCGGTCCGGACGGCTGCTACGGGTGACTGCGAGGATCTCCGGCTGCGATGCCTAGCCACGCTGGCGCTCGCCGAGGCCTGCCGTGGGCATCTGTCCCGCGGACAAGTGCTCGCGGACACGGCCGAGCGACTCGCCACGGAGTCCGTCGCCGCGGCGGAGCGTCCCGCCGCAACACATCTGGCGCACGCGTGGGTGGCGCTCGAACGTCAGGAGCTCACCCGGGCCCAGCACTCCCTCGATCGCGCTCGCCGGCTCCGCGAGACGCAGGACGACAACCTGCTGAGCTCGGTGTCCTCGCTGTTGCGCGTACGGCTGATGCGGGACCGGGGCGACCGGGTCGGTGCGCGGTGTGCGCTGAGGAACTCGGCACCGCCGGACGGCTGGCTGCGCGGGTACGTCGAGGCCGAGGCGGCGGGAGTCGGTCTGGACCAGGCCGGGCGGGACGACGTGACCTACCGCCGGACGATGACCGCATCGCAGCGGGTGCAGGACCTCCTGGATCTCGCGCGGGCCGAATGGCTCGACGGCAACGCCGGTAGTGGCCGGTCAGGCATCGTCGAGGCGCTGTTGCTCGCTCGCGGTGAACGGATCCGCCGCCCGTTCACGCACACGCCCGCGCGGCTGCGGGCGATCATCCGCGACGATGCGGCGCTGCGTTCGCTGGCCGGCTGGCTGCGCCCGGACCTGACAACGGCCGCGGGTCCGGCGGACGCCCCGGCTCCGATCGTCGAGGAACTTTCGGAGCGGGAGCTCGACGTCCTGCGATGGCTCGCGCAGTTGCGCACCACCAGCGAGATCGCCGCCGAGCTGTTCATCTCGGCCAACACCGTGAAGTCGCACGTCCGGAACATCCTGCGGAAACTCTCCGTGTCGAGCCGCAACGAGGCAGTCCGCCGGGCGTGGGACCTCGACCTGGTCTGACGAAATGATCGTGGGGGAGACCGTCAGCAGTGTGGCCGTCGCGGCCGCCGTGAACCCGGTTCCGTGGGCGCGGGCGCAGATGGCGTTCACACTCGCCTTCCACATCATCCTGGTGCCGCTCGGGGTGTCGTGGGCGTTCATGACGCTGATCGCCAACTACCGCGGGATCAAGCGTGATGACCACGACGCGCTGGTGCTGGCGCAACGGTGGTCGAAGTACATGGCTGTGACGTTCGCCGTCGGAGCGGTGACCGGGACCGTGCTGAGTTTCGAGTTCGGCCTGCTCTGGCCGCGGTTCATGGGCATCTATGGCGACGCGTTCGGGATCCCGTTCGCGTTCGAGGGGCTGTTCTTCTTCACCGAGGCGATCTTCGTCGCGATCTACATCTTCGGCTGGCGCCGGCTGAAACCGTGGACGCACTTCTGGACCGGCGTACCGATCGTGCTGGCCGGCGTCTTCGGCTCGATCTCGGTGGTTGCGGCGAACGCGTGGATGAACGCGCCGGCCGGCTTCACGATGAACGCGAACGGTGAGATCACCAAGGTCGAACCGCTCGAGGTGATCTTCAACGACGCGATGCCGTTGCAGGCCGCGCACATGGTCATCGCGGCGTACCTGGTCGGCGGGTTCCTGGTCGCGTCGGTCTACGCGACCGGGATGCTGCGGGGCCGCAACGACCGGTACCACCGGATCGGGTTCACCATCGCGTTCACGGTCGCCGCGATCATGACGCCGATCCAGATGGGAGTCGGCGATGCGCTGGCCCGGTGGGTGTACAACCACCAGCCGGAGAAGTTCGCCGCGATCGAGCTCGTGCCGACGACGGGTTCCGACGTACCCGAGATCCTGCTGGGCAAGCTGAACTCGGACGGCACCATCTCCGGTGGGATCCCGATCCCGGGACTGGCGTCCTGGCTGTCCGATCCGAGCACCGGCACGGCGACCGTCGTCCAAGGCCTGGACAGTGTTCCGGTCGGGGATCGGCCGACGATCTCGGACACGGACGTCGTCCACTTGGCGTGGGACGTCATGGTCGGACTGGGCACAGTTCTGTTCCTCCTGTCGGTCTGGTACGGGCTGACGTGGCTCTTCCGCCGGCGGATGCCCAAGAGCAGGTGGTTCCTGCGCGCCGCTGCGTGCACCGGCGTGCTCGCGGTGATCGCGATGGAGGCGGGCTGGATCGTCACCGAGGTCGGCCGGCAACCGTGGATCGTCTACAACCAGATGAAGGTGGAGGAGGCGGCCACCGCCAACACCGGCGTCTGGATCACGTTCATCGCCGTCTTCATGCTCTACGCCGCGCTCGGCGTCACGACGATCCTGGTGCTGCGGGGAATGAGCCGGCGCTTCCGCCGGTCGGGCGGTTTCATCGACAGCGACACGCCGTACGGGCCCGCGCCGGCGGCTGCCGTGGAGGAGGGCCGGGAGCAGGTCGGGAAGGAGACCGAGGCGGTCGAGGAGCGGGCACCGTGAGTACGGCGATCGCAGTCGTGCTGATGCTCGCCCTGGTGGCGTACGCCGTGTTCGGCGGAGCCGACTTCGGCGCCGGGTTCTGGGACCTGACCGCGGGCGGACCCGAGCGCGGCGCGGAACCGCGCGCGGTGATCGAGCGGTCGATCGGTCCGGTGTGGGAGGCGAACCACGTCTGGCTGATCTTCATCTTCGTCGTCACCTGGACCGCGTTCCCGGCGGCGTACGAGTCGATCGCGCTGACCTTGTTCGTCCCGCTCACCCTGGCCGCGCTCGGGATCGTCCTGCGCGGTGCGAGTTTCGCTTTCCGCAAGGTGGTGGTGACGCTGCGGTTCCGGCGGGTCTTCGGCGGGGCGTTCGCGTTGTCGTCGGTCCTCGTCCCGTTCTGCATGGGTGCGATCGCGGGTGGCATCGCATCGGGGCACGTGCCGTCGGGTGGGAAGGCCGGCGACCCGGTCGACAGCTGGCTGAATCCGACGTCGGTGGTGACCGGGGTGCTCGGGGTGGTGGTGGCGGCGTACCTGGCGGCGGTGTACCTCGTGTGGGACGCGAGGCATTTCCGCCAGTTCTCGATGGCCGAGTACTTCCGCCGGCGGGCCGTGGTGAGCGCCGTCGCCGCGGCAGTGGTCGCGGTGGCCGGCCTGTTCGTCCTGAACGCCGATGCACCGCACGTCTTCGACGGCCTGACGTCGAGAGCACTCCCGACCGCGATCCTCAGTGTGGTCTGCGGATTCGGTGCCCTGGTGTTGTTGATGCGGTACGCCGCTCGCGGTGCGCGGGTTCTCGCCATCCTGGCGGTTGCCTTGATCATCGTCAGTTGGGGCATTGCCCAGTGGCCGTACATCCTGCCGGAGAGCTTGACCGTCTCGGCGGCCGCCGCACCCGAGGGCACCTTGGTGACGTTGCTCGTGGCGGTCGGACTGGCACTGGCGATCGTGGTGCCTGGTTTCGTCCTGCTCTACGTGCTCGAGCAGCGTGCGCTGCTCCGCGAGGAGGAGACCGAGGACGCCGGTGACCGCACAATCATCACTGGCGGGTGATTGCCGTCAGGGGCGACCGGCCGATGGTGGAGGTAGGCCCGCCACTGTGAAGGAGCCCCCGCCATGCCCTCGACCTCACCGTTCCCGCCGATCGCGGACTACGCGTTCCTGTCGAACTGCCACACCGGTGCCCTGGTCGCCCCGGACGGATCGGTCGACTGGCTCTGCGTGCCCGCGTTCGACGCGCCGAGCGCGTTCGGCAACCTGCTGGACCGCGGTGCCGGGTCGTTCCGGTTCGGTCCGTACGGGATCAACCAGCCGACCGCCCGGGTGTATGTTCCGGGCACCAACGTCATGACGACCACCTGGCACACCCCGGCCGGCTGGCTGCTCGTCCACGACGCGCTGACGATGGGTCCGTCGAAAGGCCCCGACACTGTCACCCCGCACACCCGGCCGCCGGCCGACGACGACGCCGACCACATGCTGATCCGGACCATCGAGTGCCTCGAGGGCTCGGTCGAGGTCGAACTCGTCTGTGAGCCCGCCTTCGACTACGGCCGGGTCCCGGCCGAATGGACGATGGTCGGCGAGGACGCGCACGCCGCGGACGCGACCGGGGCCGGCCAGACCTTCCGGCTCAGCACCGACATGCTGATCGGTATCGAGGGTGGCTCCGCCCGCGCCCGGCACGTCGTCTCCAAGGGAGAGAAGGCGTACTGCGCGCTCTCGTGGGCCGAGGGCCTCGCATCGCCGGCGGACCTGGCCGACGCGCAGGCACGGATCGACGCGACCATCAGGTTCTGGCGCAACTGGCTGGCGAGGGCCCGGATCCCCGACCACCGGTACCGGCATCCGCTGGAACGCTCGGCACTGACCATCAAGGGCCTGACCTACATGCCGACCGGAGCGACGATCGCCGCGCTCACCACGTCGTTGCCGGAGACGCCGGGTGGCGAACGCAACTGGGACTACCGCTACACCTGGATGCGGGACAGCACGTTCACCCTGCAGGCGCTGCACTACCTGAACCTGGACTGGGAGGCCAACGAGTTCATGCAATTCGTCGCCGACCTGGAGCCGAACTCGGACGGTGGGCTGCAGATCATGTACGGCGTCGACGGCCGCCGCGACCTGGCCGAGTCGACCCGCGACGACCTCACCGGCTACGAGGGCGCCAAGCCGGTGCGGATCGGCAACGGCGCCTACAACCAACGGCAGAACGACGTGTTTGGGGCGGTGCTGGACTCGGTGCTGCTGCACACCGTCCGGAGCAAGCGACTGCCGCGCCGGCTCTGGCCGCTGGTCCAATCGCAGGCAGAGTGCGCGATCGCGAACTGGCGCGATCCGGACCAGGGAATCTGGGAGGCGCGCGGCAATCCCCAGCACTACGTCTCCTCGAAGCTGATGGGCTGGGTGGCCCTGGACCGCGCGGCCAGACTGGCCCGGATTCGCGACGAGGAGGACCTCGCCGACCTGTGGACGAAGACGGCCGAGGAGATCCGCGACGACATCCTCGAGCACGGGGTGAGCGACCGCGGCGTGCTGCGACAGCACTACGAGACCGACGCGCTGGACGCGTCGACCCTGCTGGCTCCGTTGTTCGGCTTCCTGCCGGCCGGCGACGAACGGATGCGGGCGACCGTCGAGGCGATCGACAAGGAGCTCACCGAGAACGGGTTCGTGCTGCGCTACAAGACCGACGAGACCGACGACGGTCTGTCCGGTAAGGAGGGCACGTTCCTGATCTGCTCGTTCTGGCTGGTCTCGGCGCTCGCGATGGTCGGTGAGATCGACCGGGCCCGGAGTCAGTTGGAGCGGCTGCTACGGATCGAGTCGAAGCTCGGGCTGTACGCCGAGGAGTACGAGGTGGACCGGGCCCGGCACCTGGGCAACTTCCCGCAGGCGTTCTCACACCTCGCCCTGATCGGGGCGGCCGGCCGCATCATCCTGGCCGACTTCCGGGAGGAGTTGTCGCTGTGACCACGCAGATGGAGAGCCCGCACGTCGTCGTACTCGGTGGCGGGCTGGCCGGGGTCGCGTGCGCACACGGCCTCGGGGACGGAGGGGTCCGGGTCACACTGGTCGACCGCAACGACTACCACCAGTTCCAGCCGCTGCTCTACCAGGTCGCCACGTCGCAGCTGCCGGCCGAGGACATCGCCCGGCCGCACCGGACCATCTTCCGCGACTACCCGACGGTCCAGATCCGCACCGCCGATGTCGCGGAGATCGACGCCGGGAACCTCACTGTGACGCTGTCCGACGGCGATCGGATCACAGGCACGCACCTGGTTGTCGCGGCCGGCGCGCGACCGGAGTTCTTCGGGGTTCCAGGCGCTGCCGAGCACGCGTTTCCCCTGTATTCCGTCGCCGACGCGGAGCGGTTGCGGCGGCACTTGCAGTCCACGCTCCACGCGGGTTCCGCAGCGGAGCCGGAGGACGAGGGCGCCCTCGATGTCGTCGTGGTCGGCGGCGGTCCGACCGGGGTCGAAATCGCCGGCGCGCTCACCGAGCTGATGACCGCGCTGGTCGCCACGGAACGGATACCCAAGCCTGGGACGATCACTCTGGTCGACCGCGGCAGCGCACTGCTCGCACCGTTCTCCCGCAAGTCGCACAAGTACGCGCACAAGCGGCTCACCAAACAGGGCGCCGAGCCGCGACTGGGGACGGGAGTCGCCGCTGTGCACGCGGACCGGGTCGAGTTGGACGACGGTTCATCGATCCGGACTCGGACGGTCATCTGGGGCGGCGGCGAGTCGGCCGCTTCGGTGGTGGGGAACGTGGCGGGGCTGACCACCGGTCGTGGCGGCCGGATCGACGTACTGCCGGACCTGACGGTGGACGGGCTGCCGCACGTCTACGCGGTCGGTGACGTTGCGAACATCCCGGCGAAGGACGGCACGATCCTGCCGCAGCTGGGCTCGGTCGCGCAGCAGTCCGGTGCGTGGGCCGCCGCCAACATCCTGCGTGAGCTCCACGGCGAGAAGGCCGAGCCGTTCCGCTACAAGGACAAGGGGATCATGGCGATGATCGGCCGGAACGCGGCCGTCGCCGAGGTCGGCAAGCATCGGCACCAGGTGGAGGGCCCGGTCGCCTTCGCGGCCTGGCTCGGGGTGCACGCGCTACTCCTGAGCGGTGCGCACAGCAAGACCGACGCGTTCCTGGCCTGGGGCTGGGACTACTTCGACCGCGACCACGCGGCAACCGTCGAGTGGTCCGCGACGGCGCATCGGATCGCCTGGGGTGACGACTCCGCCGACGTCCCGCACATCCGCGTCGACTCGGCGAGGCCGGGCGACGGCAACTGAGGAGGACAGCATGGCCGAGCAGTACGACGTCGTCATCGTCGGATCGGGAGCGGGTGGCGGCACCCTCCTGCACAGGCTCGCGCCGTCGGGACGGCGGATCCTGATGCTGGAGCGGGGTGACTGGCTCCCGCGCGAGGCCGAGAACTGGGACGCCGAGGCCGTGTTCGTCGACAACCGTTACGTCTCGCCGGACCAGTGGTACGACCGCGAAGGCAAACCGTTCCAGCCGCAGGTGCACTACTTCGTCGGTGGCGCGACCAAGTTCTACGGCGCCGCGCTGTACCGGCTGCGCGAGCGCGACTTCGCCGAGCTCAAGCACCACGGGGGAATCTCGCCGGCCTGGCCGATCGCGTACGACGTGATGGAGCCGTACTACACCCAGGCCGAACAGCTCTACCAGGTCCACGGTGCCCGGGGCGAGGATCCGACAGACCCGCCCGCGTCGGCGCCGTACCCGTATCCACCGGTCTCGCACGAGCCGCGGATCCAGAAGCTGTTCGACGACATGGCCGCGGTCGGGCTGCACCCCTTCCACGCACCGTGCGGGGTGATGCTCGACGAGAGCCGGCCCGCGTTCAGCGCGTGCATCCGGTGCGCGACCTGCGACGGGTTCCCGTGCCTGGTCCACGCGAAGGCGGACGCGGACGTCATCGCCGTCCGGCCCGCAATCGAGCACGACAACGTGACGCTGCTGCGGAATACCCTCGTACGGCGCCTCGAGACCGACGCGACCGGCCGTACCGTGACGGCGGTCGTCGCCGAGGTGGACGGCGAGGAGCAACGGTTCGCCGGCGACATCGTCGTACTGTCGGCCGGTGCGGTGAACTCGGCCAAGATCCTGCTCGCGAGTGCCGATGACCGGCATCCGCACGGGCTAGCGAACGGGTCCGACCAGGTCGGGCGCAACTTCATCTTCCACAACAGCCGTGCCTTCCTGGCGATCTCGACCGAGAAGAACGACACCCGGTTCCAGAAGACGCTCGGGATGAACGACTACTACTTCGGCGACGCCGACTTCGACTACCCCATGGGCAACCTGCAGATGGTGGGCAAGTCGTCGGCACCGATGTACCGCGGTGAGAAGCCGGTCGAGACCCTGCTGGCGCCGACGTTCGCGCTGCGCGACGTCGCCGAGCATGCCGTCGACTTCTGGCTGTCGGCCGAGGACCTGCCGGATCCGGAGAACCGGGTGACGCTCGACCGCGACGGCAACGTGGTGCTGGCGCACACGCCGAACAACGGCGAGCCCATGGAGCAGTTGTACAAGCGGGTCAAGAAGAACCTGAGCAAGCTGGGCATGCACCCGCACCACCTGATCCCGCGCAGCATCTACATGAAGAACGACATCCCGGTCGCCGGGTGCGCACACCAGGCCGGCACTGTCCGGTTCGGGCACGACGCGGCGACCTCGGTGCTGGACAGCGACTGCAAGGCGCACGAGCTCGACAACCTCTACGTCGTCGACACCAGCTTCTTCCCGAGCATCGGCGCGGTGAACCCGGCGCTGACCGCGATGGCGAACGCGCTGCGGGTCGGTGACCACCTGCTGGAGCGCCTTGGCTAGACCTCAGCGAGGCATGCCGATCCCGGCCATGATCTCGACCGCCTGTCCGCGAGAGGAGGCACCGAGCTTGCGATAGACCGACTGCACCTGCGACTTGACGGTGTGCCGGGAGACGTACAGCCGCTCGGCGATCTGCGGGAACGACAGGTGGGTCGGCAGCAATCGGACCAGTCGCAGTTCGGCCGTCGTCAGCGAGGAGATCCCGGCGGCCGCGGACACGGTGATCTGGTCGACACGGGTGTGCAGTTGCCCGACGGCCGCCGGCAGGGTGCCGAGGTCGGGCCGGCGGCGCAGGATGTTGTGGGCCTGTTCGAGGACGGCACGCGCGCCGGAGGGGTCGACGAGGGCCATATATGTCCGGGCGAGTTCGAGCAGGGTCTGGACCGACACGCTCGGCAGGGCGTAGGTCAGCAGCGGTCGTAGCTCGGCGGCACGGAGGACGAACTGGCGGGACTCGCGCATCTCCCCGCGGTGGGCGGCAGCGTGCGCGGCGACCGCGTAGACCAGGGCACTGGTCCAGTACGCCTCGAAGTGTCCGGTGTCGACGAGTTCGACGGCACGCTTGATCATCGCGTCGGCGGCGGCTCGCTCGCCCCGTTCGGCCGCGATCAGGGATTGCTCGGCCAGGACCAGGGCCGCCAGTGGGGTGATGCCGAAGCCGGTCGCCACGTCGTACGCGTGGTTGAACCCGGCGTCGGCGCGCTCGAGGTCTCCCTCGAGCAACCAGGACATCGCCTCCGACTGCAGCATCGTCGCGCGGAACGGGCTGGCCGGACTGAGTCCGTCGAGGGCGAGGACGCTGTCCGCACGCATCGCCGCGGGTCCCTGCCGGCACAGGTTGGCCCGCAGGTACGCCAGGGTCGCCGCGACGGTGGTGCCGTCCGGCAACGTGCCGCCGACGGGGAGACTCTCGGCGACACCGGCCCAGCGCTCAGCCTCGTGCGGCCGGCCGAGCAGGGCGAAGATCAACGCGCCGTGCGCTGCGATCGCGGCGTGGTGCGGTGCCCGTGGGCGGCCGTCGAGGAGTTCCATCCAGCCGCGCACGGTGTCGACCCGGCCGCTTGCCCAGACCGGTTGCATCAGCTCGAGGACGAGCCGCGCGACCCGTTCGGCGTCACCGGCCGCGTCGGCGTGATCGATGGCGGCTTCGGCCATCCCGTTCGCCTCGTACCAGTCGGCGGCGCGGGTATGGAGCTCGCTGCCGAGGTCGGGATCGCCGCGCCGGAGCTCGGCCTGCAGGAACTCGCGCAGTAGATGGTGATACCGGTACCACTCGCCGCGTCGGTCGAGGGGGACGACCAGCAGGTTATGGCGTTCGAGATCCTCGAGCATCCGGGCCGACTGCTTCCCACCCACGACGGCGTCGCACAGCGGCCCGCTCATCCGGTCGAGAATCGACGTACGGACGAGGAAGTCCGCCTGGGCGGGAGAGAGCCGGGCCAGCAGCTCGGACCGAAGGTAGTCGTCGACCAGGCGGTCGTCGCCGCTGAAGCTGAAGCCGGCCGCCGGCGAGCCGGACTGGATCGCCAGGGCGGCCAGGTACAGACCAGCCGGCCAGCCCTCGGTACGCCGTACCAGTTCGTCGACCTCGGCGGGGGACACCTCGGCGTCGGCCAGGCGCAGTAGCGCGGCCGCTTCGGCGTTGTCCATCGCGAGGTTGTCGACGCCGATCTCGACGATCCGGCGGTCGACCCGCAACCGGGACAGGGGGAGCGGCACGGCATCCCGCGACGCGACGGCGAGCCGCCAGCCGGCCGGTACCCGGAACGCGAACTCGGCGATCGACGTCGAGCAGTCGGGGCTGGTGATCTCCTCGACGTGGTCGAGCACGACCAGCACGGGCGAGCGCAACGCGCTGATCGACTCGACCAGCCGGGGTACGACGTCCACGCCGCCACCGGATGCAGCGAGTACAGCGCGCGCGTCCCCGCCGACCGGCTCGATCTGGTCGAGGGCGTCGAGGATGCCCGTCCACAAGGTGACCGGGTCGTTGTCGGAGCGTTCGCACGACACCCGGGCCACCCGCGACCCGAACCGCTCGATCCATTGGGCCAGCACGGTCGTCTTGCCGTAGCCGGGTGGCGCCACCACGGCGACCACCGGCTCGTGCGATTCCATCAAGCGACTGATAACTGCGGTCCGCGCGACCAGGCGCTCACGCCCACCACGGACTCCTGACCCCACGCCGTCAAACCCGGAGGTCACTGTCGGTGGTGCAACGGGAACGGAGGCTGCACCCGAACCAGTGTCCGGCCCCTGCACACGGCCGACAATACGCCAGCAGGCTGAACGCGCCAGGGGTCCCGCTCGGACCCCGGCGTCAGCTCGGAATCCAGGGCTTCCGCCAACCGCCAAACCCGGCCGGTACTTCGTCGGCCGCGGCCGGCCCCCAGGTCCCGGGCTGATAGGTGTGGATCGGCGTCGGTGCGTCGGCCAACGGTTGCATCACCCGCCACTGCTCCTCGACGGCGTCCTGGCGCGTGAACCGGGTACTCTGCCCGGTCATCGCCGCATGCAGCAGCACCTCGTACGGCGTGGGGCCCTCGCCGCCCTCCTGCGCGAACTCCATGTCCAGCTCGATCGGCGCGATCCGGCTCGTGTCCGCACGGTGCGCGTCCACCCGGATCCGGACCCCGGTCGTCGGGTCGAGCTTGATCACCAGCTGGTTCGGCTCGGCGATGTGCCCGCGGGGTCCGAAGCCCAGCCGCGGCGGCCGTTTGAAGACCAGCCGGAGCTCGGTCTGGGTCACCGGCAGCCGTTTCCCGGTGCGGATGAAGAACGGCACACCGGCCCAGCGCCAGTTCTCGATGTCGAGCCGCAGCGCGGCGTACGTCTCAGTGGTGGAACCCTTCGCGACCCCGTCGATGGCGAGGTAGCCGTCGTACTGGCCGCGGACGTAGTTGGCCGGATCGGCCTCCTCGATCGCGCGGAACAAGGCGACCTGCGAGTCCTTCAGTGTGATCGGATCGCCGCGCGACGGTGGTTCCATCGCGGCCGCTGCGACCACCTGCATCAGGTGATTGACGACCACATCGCGCACCGCCCCGACGGGGTCGTAGAAGTGGCCGCGATCCTCGACACCGAAGCTCTCCGCCATGGTGATCTGGACACAGTCCAGGTAGTTGCGGCTCCACAGCGGCTCGAGCACGGCGTTCGCGAACCGCAGGTACAGGATCTCCTCCAGCCCCATCTTCCCGAGGTAGTGGTCGATCCGGTACAGCTGCGATTCATCGATGTACTGGTGCAGTTGGTCGGCCAGGTCGTGAGCCGACTGCTGGTCGTGGCCGAACGGCTTCTCGACCACCACCCGGGCCCCCGTTGTCAGCCCGGCCTCGGACAGTCCCTGCACCACCCGGCCGAACAGGAAGGGCGGGATCTCGAGATAGAAGACCGGTGTCTTGGCGCCCTTGATCGCCTGGCCGACCCGCTCGTAGACGGACGCGTCGGTGAAGTCGCCACCGACGTACGACAGCCGGTCCGCGAAGCGGTCGAAGATGGCCTTGTCGACGATGACGCCGGTGCCCTCGATCGACGTCCTGGCCCGGTCGACCAGTTGGTCGAGGGTCCAGTCGTCGGCCGCCACTCCGACGATCGGGCAGTCGAGCAGACCGCGCGCCTCCAGTTGGTACAGCGAGCGGAACGTCATCACCTTGGCCAGATCACCGGTGATCCCGAAGATCACCAGCACGTCCGCGGCCGGCGCCTGCGAACCCGTCGGCGTCAGTGTCATGCCGGCCTCCTTCGATGCCCGGGAGATCAACCTGCGGTCACAGGTCATCCTCATCCGCCGTCCGGGCGAGCGGCATCCTCCCAGACGGGTGATTCGGCGTCCTGCGGCCGTTCCCGATTCAACGGTTGTCGTGAAGGTGGCGTGAGGTACGGCGTCGGATGGGTCAGTTCGCCGTACGGCGGCGTTTGCGGGGAGCGGCCTCGTCGGGTGTTTCGATCGGCTCGGACGCCGTCTGGAGGTCGTGGTAGGCCTTGCGGGTGTGTTCGGTGTGCTCGCGCATGATCTGGGCCGACTTGTCCTCGTCGCCCTCGCTGATCGCCTTCACCAGGCGGTTGTGTTCGCGCCAGGAGGCGGCGCCGCGGACGGGTGCGACCGGCGTGTAGTACCAGCGGACGCGGCGATCCACCTGGGCCGCGAAGTCGACCAGGAAACGGTTGCCGGACATCTGCGTGATCAGGCTGTGCAGTTCGCCGTTCGTCCGCACTGTGGCGTCGATGTCGCCGGCCTCCTGGTACGCCGTGCCGACCTTGCAGAGCTCACGGAGCTTCGCCACGTCGTCCTTGGTCGCGTGCCGGGCCGCGAGCCGCGCCGACTCCGACTCCAGCGCCGCGCGGGCCGCGAGCAGCTGGTCGACCTCGTCCTCGGCGGGCACGTGCACCATCGCGCCGAAGCCCGGCCGCAGATCCACCCAGCCCTCGTTGCTGAGCCGCTGCAGGGCCTCGCGCACCGGCTGCCGGGAGACGCCCAGCATGCCGGCCAGCTCGACCTCGACCAGGTGCCGGCCGCGCTCGAGCGTACCGTCGATGATCATCTCGGTCAGGGCCTCGTACACGGACTCGCGCAACGGCGTCGGCCGCTTGACGTGCCGCACACCGGCCGGTTCCGGCCCCGCCCCTGGGCCCGGGCTGGTGGTGGTCATGAGGTCCTTCCCGACACAACTGGAGAACAGCACGGCACTTGGTAGACAGTCTACCGAGTGCCAGGTGTGCTGCCGGCCAGGCTGCCGCGGCGGTGTGCAGTCGGCTGTATACCTAATCCAGCTGTGGTGAGCCGGACGGGGTGCCGATTGTGCTCGACCGTGTCGGTAGTGTCGTGTGATGTGGATCACAGGATGTCTGTTTCCCGTGAATCCCGTTCGACGGATAGGCAGGAATCCCGAGAGAAGGGTGTGTGGTGATGGAGAAGGTCACCTCGAAGGACGGCACCGAGATCGCGTACGACACCTATGGGAGCGGGCCGGGCCTCGTGCTCGTGGCCGGCGGTTTCACCGAGCGCTCGCGGTACGCGGCCGATGCCGAGGCGCTGGCGTCGGCGTTCACCGTGGTGAACTACGACCGGCGTGGTCGCGGCGACTCCGGCGACACGCTGCCGTACGCGGTCGAGCGTGAGTGGGAGGACCTCGATGCGGTGCGCTCGGCGACCGGGGCCCGGTTCGCCTCCGCGTACTCGTCCGGGTCGATGGTGCTGTTCCAGGCCGGACTGCCGTTCGAGAAGCTGGCGGTGATGGAGCCGCCGTTCCGGGTCGAAGGAGCACCGGAGCCGCCGGAGCGGTACGTCGAGCGGTTGCAGGAGTTCGTCGCGGCAGGGAACCCCGGTGGCGCGGCCGAGCTGTTCATGGTCGAGGCGGTCGGACAGCCGAAGCAGGTGGTCGACCAGATCCGGGAGACGCCGATGTGGGCCGGGATGGAGGCCATCGCGCACACGCTCGTGTACGACGCCCTGCAGTTGCGGGACAGCGCCGTACCGCTCGAGCTGCTGGCGTCGATCGACGTGCCGACGCTGGCGCTGTACAGCAACGCCAGCCCGGCGTGGATGCAGGAGTCCGCCAAGCAGACCGCGGCCGCGCTGCCGCACGGCAAGGCGGAGGGGTACGACGGAACCTTCCACACACTCTCGCCGGAAACGATCGCGAGGGCTCTGACGGACTACTTCCTGCCTACGTGATCTTGGTCGGAGCCCGGGGCAGTTTGACGTCAGCTTGGTAGTCGCATGGGCATCAGGATGTACGCCGAGTCCGCGGACGGAGTCTCGTCGGGGGAGCGGAGGCCGGTGAGGTTCGCCGGTTTGGTCGGCTGGGTGAAGGCAAAGTGCGCGATCGGCGCGCCGAGCGACGCGAGCCCGTCGAGCAGGTAGCCCGCGTTGAATCCGGCCACCACCGGCTCACCGGTGAGCGTCGCCTCGACCGACTCCGAGGCCTGCGCCTCCTCGCCGCTGCCCGCGTCCAGTGCCGCCATGCCATCCGCGAACGTGATCCGCACCGGCGCTGTCCGTTCAGCCACCAGTGCGACCCGTTTGACTGCTTCGAGGAGCGCCGCCGTGTCCACGGTCACCGTGCTGGCGATCGCACCCTCCGCGGGGATCAGACTGCGGACCTTCGGGAAGTCGCCGTCGATCAGCCGGCTCGTCGCCCGCCGGCCGCCGCCCGCGAACCCGATCAACCCGTCCCCTGTGCGGGTCGAACCGAGCGCGAGCGTGAGGTCGTGACCGGCCATCCCCTTGGCCACGTCGGAGAGCAGCTTCGCCGGGACCAGCGCGTTGGCCTCGCGGTCCGGATCGACCGGCTCCCACGGGAACGTCCGTACGGCGAGGCGATAGCGGTCGGTCGCGAGCAGGGAGATGGTCGCCCCGCGGATCTCCAGCCGGATCCCGGTGAACACCGGCAGCGTGTCATCCCGGCCGGCCGCACTGACCACCTGCGCCACGGCCCGGGCGAACACGTCCCCATCGACCACGCCGCTCGCCGCGGGCAGCTCAGGCAGCGCCGGATACTCGTCCAGCGGCAAGGTGTGCAGCACGAAGCGGGAGGTCCCGCTGCTGACCTCGACCTGGGCCGCTTCCCCGCTCAGATCCACCGTGTCCCTGGGCATGCTCCGGCAGATGTCCGACAGCAGCCGGCCAGACACCAGCACTCGCCCCTCGTCGGCCACCTCCGCCGGCACAGTGACCTGCCCGGAGCTCTCGTAGTCGAACCCGGACAACGTCACCTGACCGTCCGCCGCCTCGACGACCATCCCGGCCAGAATCGGCACACTCGGCCGGCTCGGCAGCCCCTTGGCCACCCACCCGACCGCCTCGGCCAGCACCTCACGCCCAACCCGAACCTTCATCCGCACTCCTCCCCATCTCGTCCCCCGACTCAATCACCCGCGACGGACAGTTTCGGTTCGCACTGGGAGAACGGGCCGAAAGTCCCTGCCCGAGCCGCTCGCCGCGGCGCACGATCGGAGGACAACGAAGGGGGCGGATCATGACCGGATGGGTCGGCGACGTCGGCGGGACGGCGGAGGGCAACACCTACTTCCGCGAGGTGCTGTACACGGGGAAGGACATGCAACTGGTGGTGATTAGCCTTCGACCTGGCGAGGAGATCGGCATCGAGAGTCACGACCGGGTCGAGCAGTTCGTCCGCGTCGAGCAGGGACACGCCCGGGTCGCGATGGGTCCCGCCAAGGACAAGATCACCGAGACGCGTGATCTCGAGCGCGGCTCCGGCGTGGTCGTCCCGGCCGACGTCTGGCACAACGTCGTGAACACAGGTGACGGCGAGCTCAAGCTGTTCACGATCTACGCTCCGCCCGAGCACCCGCACGGCACTGTGCACAAGACGAAGGCGGACGCGGAGAGCGACTGACCCGGCCGCGCCTCAGTGGGCACGGCCGGATCATCGGCCGGATCAGTAGACGGTCACGCCGTACGCGCTCGCTGCTTCGGTCACGGGCTGGAAGAACGTCGTACCTCCGCTGCTGCAGTCGCCGCTGCCGCCGGACGTGAGGCCGAGCGCCTTCGTGCCGTCGTACAGCGGGCCGCCGGAATCGCCGGGCTCCGCGCAGACGGTCGTCTGTATCAGTCCGCCGACCCTGCCGCCGCCGGAGTACCGGACGGTGACGTTGAGCGCGGTGACCTTGCCGCTGTGGGTTCCAGTAGTCGAGCCCTTGCGAGTGACGGTCTCACCGACGACCGCGTTGGCCGCGGTGTAGCCGCCCGGGTGGCTCAGCGACGCGTTGTCGTACCGCACCAGCGCATAGTCGTTGCCGGGGAAGCTGTAGTTGATCGTCGGGCCGATCAGCGTGGAGTGGTTCGAGTTGGTGTACCAGGTGTTCGCCACCTTCCCGCAGTGGCCGGCGGTGAGGAAGTAGTAGGTACCGCCCTTCGACACGTTGAAGCCGAGCGAGCAGCGGTACTGACCGCCGTAGATCGCATCACCCGCCGCGAGTAGTGGCGTGAAGACGCCCCTCGTGCGGTTGACCTGAACGGCATCGTGCTTCAGCGCAGCGACGTCGGATGCGGAGACTGTGCTATCCGCGGTGACTACGACTTTGCCGGACGCCGAGTCGGTGTACCAGGCAATGCCTTTCACAGCTGATCGCTCCACTGCGGCACTCGCGGCGGCGAGCCTGGCTGCCGGAGAGGGCTGCTTCGCATCGGCGGCCGGTACGGCGTACAGCGACGCGGCGACCACGCCGACGGCGGTCAGGAGCTGGGCGGTCCGGGCCAGGCGGCGGCGGACGGACGTGCGTTCGTTCCTCACAGGTTCCTCCTGAGGAGTGAACGGGACCTTTGGGCGGGGTCCCTCGAACCGTCAGGCCGGTGACGTGCCGCCACCAGCTGACACTCAGGAGTATTTGCCCGGGCAGAGTTACGAGCAACCGCTGGTCAGTCGTCGAAGGCGATCCTCGTCAACTGGTTGGCCTGGCCCCGGGTGAGGATCGTGGCGGACGCGGCACCAGGGACGACCCGGCCGGGGTTCGCCGTCGCCTGCTCGAGCAGGTCGGGCCACCGGCGGCAGTGGGTGGCCATACTCCCTGCGCGTACCACCCGGCCACGGGTCCACTGGCCGTCGCGCGCCACGTCACCCGGTACGTCGAGCAGCACGAGGTGCACAGGCAGTCCGGCCCGTTTGGCCCGCCATCCGATCACCTGCCGAACCCACGGCCGCGTGGCGCAGTCGTGCACCACCATGGGGCCCTTGTGTCGACCCATCGCCGTCAGGACGAGCACGTAGTACGTGAGATGGAGCAGTGGCCTCCACCACGCATAGGGGAGGACACCGAGCACCGGCATCCAGCGGGCCCGGAGCCGCTCGGAGTCGACGACGCGCACGCCGTCGTACTCACCGCCCACCGGGTAGAGGCGCCGGAGCAGAGTGGTCTTGCCAGCTCCCGGGATCCCGGCCAGCACCACCAAAGCCTGCGCGGGGTACTGCAGCTCCTGCACCCTGTGAGCGATCCCCAGCATCAGCGTCCTCTCGTCGGTACTTTCGTTCGTCAACGCACGTGAGACGCACACCGTTCCGCGAACGAGTCGCAGAACGGCTGAGAACTGCCTAGGAATTTGCTGAGAGGTGGAGAATCGATCCGTCGCGGCGAACGCTCAGGAGGCCGACATGCAGTACCTGGTCACGATGACCACGCAGGTCCCCGCCGGAGTCTCGGAAGCAGAGGTCGACGAGGTCCGCGCCCGTGAGTCCGTCCGGTCCGGCGAGCTGATCGCCGCTGGTCACCTGCTCCGTCTGTGGCGTCCACCGCTCCAGCCTGGCGAGTGGCGCACTCTCGGCCTCTTCGAGGCGGCGGACGAGGTCCAGTTGGAGGAAGTGCTGGCGTCCATGCCATTGCGGATCTGGCGCCACGACGAGGTCACACCGCTCACACCGCACTCGAACGACCCGGCGTCCCCGACTCCGCTCCACCTGGACTGGACCGAGTACTTCACAGCCTTCACCCTGACGATCCCGGAGGGCGCGGACTCCCAGGCCAGGCTGGAGGCCGAGGCGAGCAGTACGCGCAGACTCGCTGCCGAGGGCAATCTCGTTCGCCTCTGGCGTCTTCCATCCGGACAAGCCCTCGGCCTCTGGCAGTCCGACGACGCCGAGGAGCTCCAGAAGGTCCTCGACACCCTCCCACTGGCTGAGTGGCTGCAGACCGACCTGGTCCCCCTCACCACCCACCCGAGCGACCCGGCCCACGCCACCCCAGCCGCCTGACAAAGGCGCCCGGCAGCGCTCGAACCTGCGACCAACGGATGTGAAGGCGAGCTGAACGGCGCTAGCCGGCGTGCGGAGGATGCCAACCGGTTTCGGCGGCCCACCGCTCGGCGGCTGCCATCAGTACGTCGCTCGCCGGGTCCTTGATCTGGCCGTACGAGTTGAAGTCGTTCACCGCCAGCGACAGCCGGTGCTTGAAGCGCGCCCACGCCTCGCGGCAGCCTCGGTCCGCGTTGGGGGACTCCGAAGAGCAGCGCGTACCGCTCGTTCGGGCGGCCGGTGATAAGGACGTGCACGTTGCCCGGCCGAGTGCCCGCCGGGGGGACGGAAGACGCGCTTGTCCCACGCGGACGGGTCGCCGTCCCAGCCGTCCTGCCACTCCGTCAGCTTGATGTCCATTCATCGTCGCCGTCTCGCGCCGAACCGCCCGCCGCATGCTACGAGCCACCGGCAGCCGGCGCGACGAAATATCCCCGGTCCCGTGGAGACGACGAAAGACCCCCGCCTCTATGGTGGACCGATGGTGTCGGTCAAGCAGTTCCAAGTCACGTTCGACTGTGCAGAACCTGAGCGGGTCGCTCGTTTCTGGTGCGAGGTGCTGGGGTACGTCGTACCGCCGCCACCCGAGGGGTTTGCGACGTGGGACGATTTCGATCGCGCGCAGCCGCTGGAGCGGCAGGGTTCCGCATTCGCATGCATTGATCCCACCGGTGTGGGCCCGCGACTGTTCTTCCAGCGCGTTCCCGAAGGCAAGGTCGTCAAGAACCGGGTGCATCTGGACGTGCGGGTGGGCACCGGGCTCGTGGGTGACGAGCGCCTGGCCGTTCTCGAGGCCGAATGCGTACGACTGGTCGCGCTCGGCGCAGTACGCGGGCAACTGCTGCTTGCCGATGGCGTCAACGAGTCGTGCCAGAACATGCAGGACATCGAGGGCAACGAGTTCTGTCTCGACTGAGTGGCCCCGAACCCTGGGACCTGCGCGAGTCGACTTGCAGTCAGAGTGCGAACTTGGTGGGTACAGGTTGGTTATGACGACGCGGCGGGCAGGTGCGATTGCGGTCGTCCGGACGCGGAGTTGGCGGTTGCTCCGTGGTGTCTTGGCGATGCTGGTGTTCGCGCTGCCTGTGGTGCTCCTCGGGCTGGCGGTGCGACAGCAGTTCGATCCGCTGATCAAAGCCGACGAGGCGGCCATCCGGGCGGCCACCGGGTTCAGCGTTCGACATGGGCTGATACCGGCGCTGACCGTGATCCAGGCCGTCAGCCAGCCGATCTTCGTCTACCTCGTGGCGACCGTGGTGGTGGTCTGGACCTGGAGGTCCAAGAAGCTCAAGGGGCGGGCGTTGTGGGCCTTCGTCACGATGATGGTCGGCTGGGGAATCGGCGGCATAGCCAAGCCCATCGCCCAACGCGCCCGGCCGGTCGTCAGCGATTCGGTGCCGCATGCGCAGGGCTACTCGTTCCCCTCCGGCCACGCCCTGAACATCACCTTGGCGGCCGGCGTCCTGGTCTTCCTGCTCTGGCCGCTGCTGTCCGCCACCCAGCGCCGCATCGCCGTCGCGCTCGCGATCGTGGTGCCTGTGATCGTCGGTCTGGACCGGCTCTTCATCGGCGCGCATTTCCCGTCCGACATTTTCGCCGGGCACGTACTCGGTCTGGGCATTATGTTCGCTTCATGGATCGGATTCATCGGCAAGACGGCGTCGACCTCCTCACCAGGACCGTCGCACCCGGCGTAGCCCTCGGTGGCATCATCATCGGCTTCGGGCTCGCACTGAAGGGACCACTCGACGGGATCTCCCACGCCGAGGAGGCGGTCAACAAGGATCTTGCCGCCGACCGGACCGGAACCTGGAACACGATCACCGCGGTGTGGTCGCAGATCGGCAACACCGCGGGGGTGATCGCGGTCTGCATCGTGGTGTCGTCCCTGTTGCTGTGGCGGACCCGGGACCTGCCCCTGGCGCTCGTCGCACCGGTCGCGATCGCCATGCAGGGACTGAACTTCCTGATCGCGGCCAAAGTCGTGGATCGCGATCGTCCGCAGGTGGAGAAGCTCGACGCGTCACCACCGACCGCGAGTTACCCCAGTGGGCACGAAGGTGCGTCGACCGGCCTGTACTTCGCCTTCGCGCTGCTCGCGCTGCGCATCGAACGCGCGTGGCTGCGATGGACGACGGTGATTCTCTGCCTCGCGATGCCATTGCTCGTCGGGTTCTCGCGGCTCTACCGCGGGATGCATCACGTCACAGACGTCAGCGCGGGGATGATCAACGGCGCCATCTGCGCCCTGCTCGCATACGGCTGGTACCGCCACTGCGCGTCTCGTCGGCGACGAAGCCCTGCACCGGAGCCCGCTGCCGCCACCCGGCGCCGCTCGCCGCACCATGGATAGCCCACCCGGAGCGGAGTAGTCGGAGCCCGAGGTGCTGGCTTACTCAGTTAGATCTCTGCGTCGTACCCGACCAGTTCGATCAGCGCCGCCCGGAGAACCTCCAGTCGGTCCTCGCCGAGCTGGTCGGCCCAGGTGCGCTCGACACTGCCTCCGGCTTTGCGGGACATCGGCCGGATCACGAGCCCGGCCTCGGTGAGTACGACGAGCGACGCGCGCCGGTCGTTGGGGTCCGGACGGCGCTCGGCCAGCCTTCGACGAGGCGCCGGCGTGAGAAGGCCCGCCCACCCAACGTTGGCTCGATGCGCCTCGCGGCGAAGCTGGGATTCACCGAGGGAGAGCGTGCTCGACTTCAAAGGGGCTCATAACTTCGCATGGAGCCGGGCTTCGTCCCACAGGCTGCGGTAGGCGACCGACGCCGGGGAGGTGCGGGCCCAGGCCACCACCGGGGCGCGGCGTACGCCCATCTGCTCGACGACCGAGGCCATCGGAATCACGGTGCTCGCAACGTCCTGGTGTTCCTTCGGGAGTTGCTCGGACAGGTCGCGGTGCAGCCGGCGACGGCGGTCGACCATGGACAGGAACGCGAGCAGGTCGGGCGCAGGCCCCTTGGCCTCGGCGATGAACGACCGCAACTGGTCGAGCGTGCGCACCGACAGGGGAGCGGGCACCAGCGGAGCGAGGACCAGGTCCGCGGCGCGCACGATGCCCTCGGACACGAGCGACACGCTCGGCGCACAGTCCAGTACGACGGCGTCGTACTCGTCGGCCATGCTGTCGAGGAGCCGGCCGAGGCGGCGGGTCGGCTTCTTCTGCGCGTCCAGCAGCAGGTCGAGGTTGCGGTAGGAGAAGTCGGACGGCAGCAGGTCGAGGTTGTCGAAGTCACTCGCTTTGACGGCGTCGCGGAGGTCACGCTTGCCGGAGACGAGCGCCTCGCCGCCGCCCTTGACCTTGGGCCGGATCCGGAACAGGTACGTCGCACCGCCCTGCGGATCCAGGTCCCACAACAGGACCCGGTGTCCGCTCTCGGCCGCCAGCCAGGCCACGTTCGCCGCCGCGGTCGTCTTCCCGACACCGCCCTTGATGCTGTACGACGCGACGATCCTCATCGGCTGGTCACCATCCTTGCGTAGAGACGCTGGTTGTGTTTCCGGTTGAACCGATGCCAGCTGTCCGCCACCTCGGCACGCGCGGCGTCCTGACGAAGGCGCAGGTGGTGCTCGAGGCGACCCATCGCCATCAGCGTCGCCGGGGGCGTCCCGGCCTCGGCGAGTTCGACGGCGTACTGGTGGACGCTGATGCGTTGGGCCTCCGCGTCCTGGAACTCGCCGAGGATGTCCTGCAGGAGCTTGAGCTCACTCACGGCCTCGCTTCGGACGTCGGCGCCGTACAAGCTGCCGAAGAACTCGAGCAGGTAGCGCAGCTCCTTGCAGCGCTTGCGGAGGTCGTGCACGGCTTCGGCCGGAGAGGCGTCGGTGATGGCGTCGCCGCGCTTGGCGACGCGCTTCCAGGCGCGGCTCAGCAGCTCGTCGGCGACCTCGATCACCGGGCGCTCGACAGACCCCGGGACCGTCAGCTCACGTCGCCATCCATCGAGCAGCGCGGCGAATCGTTCGGACCGCAGTGCGCGGTTGAGTACGGCGTGCGCCCTCGTGCAGTGCCGCGTGAGCTGCTCGCGGAACGGTTCGAGCTCGCTCGATGCGGACACGTGGTTGATCAGCTCGTCGAAGCCGAGCAGGTACACGTCGAGATCACGGCTCAACGAGGTCTGGTCGGCGAGCCACTTGAGCTCCACGACGTACCTCGCCCGGATGTCCTCGTCGATCGTTCCGTGCGCGAACTTCAGCACGGCTCGGGCACGGCGCACCGTGACACGCAGATTGTGGAGGAACTCGGTGTCCAGTTGGCGAAGCGTGCCCTCGACGTTGTCGAGGACGATCTCTCGTAGTTGCGTGAGCGTGCCGGCGAACGCCTGGGTGGCCGGGATCCGCGAGGTGAACTCCAGGTCGGGCTTCGACCGGAAGCTGCGCGGATGGAGACCGGCGGCCCGGAGGACCGACTCGAAGAGCGGCTCCTTGGCCGGCCCGAACCCGGGGATGGCGTCCAGCGTCCGGCACACCTTTGCCGCGTCCTTGTCGTAGCCGCGGAGAGACTCGACCGTGGCCCGCACGCCGACGGGGGCGCCGTCCCGGACCGTTGTCGGACCTTCGACGACGATCCGGGCGACGGTCTTCTCCTCGGGGCCGAGCACCGAGAGCACCTGAACAGGACCGCTCGCGACGACGCGCGGCAGCAGCGCGCGCACACCGATCAGTTCGAGGACGCGGTCTCGCGTCGAACCGTCCGGAAGGGAGTGCGCGGTGACCGCTGTACGGCCGGTCGGCTGTCGGGAGATCCGCTGCCCTTCGAGGTCGCTCAGCACCAGCCACGACTCGCGGTTCCGCGCGTGCTGCTCGAGCAGCAGCCCTGCCCGGAACAGCCGCCAGTCATGTGTGTCGAACCAGACTCTGCGCTCGGTGTAGTGGACGTCGACGCGCACCGGCAACGCGTCGGTCAGCACGTCGACGCACGACGGCGCGACCGCCTCGTCGACCACGAACTCAGCCGTCACCCTCGGCTCCCGGGAACGCGACGTGAACGATGAATGAACCCAGATTCTGTGTCACTCCAGTGAACTACGGCATGCCCTTGTCGCGCAGCGGGCGCGCGGACTACCGGTGCCGATATTCGGCCGGCAGTACCGCGCCTCTCCTGCGCGCGGACGAGGCCGCGGGACTGGGCGACGTCGCATTGGTGGGCAGCTAGCTTCGATCGGACAGCGACGTCACCAGTGGCGGGGTGATGTCGTCAAGTGCGTGCACGACCACGGATGCGAGGCTGAGGGCATCCTTGTCGGGCGGAAAGGCCTTGGTGGGAACTGCGATGACGCGCAACCCCGCCTGGGCAGCCGACCGCAGTCCGTTGCTCGAGTCCTCGATTGCGACCGCCTGCTGTGCGTCCACGCCCAACCGCCGTACCACCTCCTCGTAGACCGCAGGCGACGGCTTGCCGGCCCGGACCTCCTCGGTGGACACGGTGACACGGAACTTGCTGGCCAAGTTCGCAGACTCGAGGACCGCGTCGATCAGCTGCCGCGGTGACGACGACGCCAGTCCTAACGGCCAGTGGAGCGCCAGTCGCTGCACGACCTGTACGGCGCCTGGCAGCAGCGGCAGCCGTGACCGGTATCGGCTCGCCATGCGGTCGATGACTTGGGCCGCCACGTCTTGCGGCCGGCCAGGTACTCCGATCACGTCGGTGAGGTAGGCCGCCCACTCTGGCGTGCTCATACCCTGCAATGCACGGGTCGCGCCGTCCGGCCAAGCCCGGCCGGCTTCGACGGCGACCCCGCGCCGAACCTCGTCCCACTGCTGTTCGGAGTCCACCAGAACACCGTCAAGGTCGAAGACGACCGCCTGCACCTCGCGCTCCGCCATTGCCCTCCCTGGGTCTCCTCGTACAGGTTATGCGCGTCCGAGGCGGTGGTCGTGACCGAGTTGCCGCTCCCGTTCGCCCGCATCGAGTAACCGACAACACCCTGGCGCGACGATGACCTGCGCACCCCAGCCACGTTGCTCGAGATCGCAGACCTCGACGTAGTCACCGGCCGGCGCGAAACGAATCACCGCGCCAGGATCACGGTCGTCGGTGTGCGGGTCAGCCGTTGATGTAGAACTCTTTCCCGTAGTGGTAAGACCCCGGGAGCGGGCCCAGCCAGATGTCGATATAGATCCAGGCATCGTATGGGAGGTCGTGGGAGCCGCCATCCGACTCCTGGGCATGGACGCATGTTCCGTTCCCGCCCGAGGCGGTCAGGGTGTAGCGGGTGTTGTATTGACCGGACGAGCTCTGGGTGGCGACGTTCATCCTGGGTGCCAGTCCATCGGCTGCCGTGTCGCACAGATAGACAATGTCGCGGTATTCCTCGATGCACACCGTGCCCCCGTTTGCGGAGTCTGTGGTGGTCCAGACGTGGTCCCACGTCCCGGCGCCCTTGCAGTAGGTGGTCGCCGTCGCCGATGACGACGCAGCAGGCGCAGCAGACGCTGTGGGCGCGACAGCGAACATTGCGACACATGTCATCAGCGCGGTCGCGACCGCACTGAACTTCCTCGACAGCGACGTCATGGATGCATCATTCCTAACACGATTGAGTGATTTGTTATCACCGAATCTAACGGAATGACCGGGGCGCCGACCTCAGACTTCTGCCAGCGGCAGAATCGCCTGTGCCGGTCCGAGCCGGGGCATGCCTGCGACGAGCATCGCGACGAACCGTGTACACCCACCAGCCCGGATACCTGCCGGGCATGTCGCCGCGCGTGCAGGCCACATGTTTTGCGTGCCGCTCGCGGACAACGAAGCCGACCCGCGATCGTCCACGGCCGCCGAAGCTGCGCAGTGTGATGTACGGCTATCGAGTGAGGACGGCCGTGAGCAATCCGGCCAGGGCGAGGGATTGGAGGGCGGCCCGGGTCCAGATGACGCTGTCCCAGCGTTGTTGCAGGGCCCGGGTGTCGGGTGGAACGGTGTGGTTGGCCGCGGCCGCGCGGAGCTGCTTGTTGATCGGCGCGCTGATGCGGCTGTAGATCGCGAGCCAGGCCAGCAGCGCGGCCAGTGCGATCGCGCTGCCTATGCGTGCGGCGTTGTGGCTGGTTGCGGTGACGAGCGCGGTGGCGATGAGTGCGATCGCGCCGGGGGCCGGCAGACGGCGGTCGCCGTACTCGTGGACCCGGCCGAGCAGGTCGGCCACGGAGGCGTCGGCGGCACCGACGGCAGCGGGGCGCAGGACGAGCGCGGCGAAGATGTCCGTGCCGTAGATGATGCCGGTGGTCGCGATGGCGACGAGCGCGGCGGCGGTGGCTAGGGTGCTCACGGCTGGTTCTTTCTGGTCGATCGTGCGGCGCGCCGACGCGGCGTTGGTGCGGGGAGGGCACGGGTGAGGCAGTCGGTCAGCGCGTCGTCCAGCAGGGCGTGTAGTGCATCGGGGTCGACGTCGACGCGGCCGACGACCCGCAGCGCGATCAGCCCGTGGGCTGTTGCCCACAGCTGCAGGACGTGCCGCTCGGGCTGCGGGTCTCCGGCGTCGGTGAGCAGTCCGGTCAGGACATCACCGACGGCCTGTCCGTCGGTCCACGTGTCGGTGACGGGCACCCGTACGCCGCCCAGGCCGTACATGAGCTGGTACAAGTCGGGTTCGGTCAGGGCGAAGTCGAGGTAGGCATGTCCGGCCCGCCGAACGGCGGACGCCTCCGGGTCGGATGCGCGGTCGGTGGACGCGGAGGTCGGCAGCCGGCCCGCGGCGTCCATCGCGTCGCGCAGACGAACGAATCCGTCGCGGACCAGAGCGAGCAGGATGTCGTCGCGGCCGGTGAAGTAGCGGTAGGCGAAGTTCGCCGAGTACTCGATCTCCTCGGCCAGGCGTCGCATGGTGACCGCGTCCCAGCCCTCGCGCCGTGCCAGCTCGCGGGCGGCGGACAGGATCGACTCACGGGCTGCGGCGCGTTCCCGCTCCCGGCGCTGTCGCGCCGGTGTCGGCGTGGGATCACCTGACGCGTCGACCGTCACTGGACGCCGGCCTTGTCGGCGGTACCGCTGAGTTGGGCGAAGAATGCCTGTCCGTCCAGCTGGTCCCAGTGCTCCACGGCCATGCCGTCGACGACGCGCCAGATGTCGATGGAGTGCATCACCACACGGCGTCCCGTCGGGGGTATGCCCATGAAGGACCCCTGGAACGTGGCGTGGTAGGTGAATCGACCGGCAACGCGGTCCCCGTCGACCAGGACATCGTCGAGGCTGACCTCCGTGTCCGGGAATGCCGCGAACCACAGCGTCCAGAACGCCCGGTTCGCTTCGCGTCCATCGTCGACGAACGCGTTGTGGTTGATGTAGTCAGCCGCGACGAAGCCGTCGACCGCATCCGGGTCATGGCCGTTCATCAGGTCAGCGAAAGCGTGGGCCACTGTTGCGAATCGGCGGTGGGTGGTGCTCATGTTCATGACTCTCTCTCAGTCGGATGGTTACATCGTAACCACAGTGTACGGCGTAACCAAACGACCGGCGCACTGAAGAGTTCAGTCAGGTGGGGTATGACGGCGTCGACAGGCGGCTGTTGGCCCACCGCGTTGGATATCGCCGGTTGTAGCCGGCCCGGAACTCCCGGAGCTGAGCTGAGCTGAGCCACAATGTGGTCTCGTCTGGTTCAGAGGAGTGTTGCCGCGTCGGCGAGCAGGTCGCATTGGGTTCTCCAGTCGCTGTCGCTGAAGCCCATCACAAGATGATCGGCGCCGGCCTGGTGGAACTCTGCCAGGCGCTCGGCGGCCTGGCGCGGACCGCCAGTGATCGGTACGCCGGTCGCTGGGTAGCCGTAGTTCGCACGAATGGATTCCTCGATCTGCCGCTGCGAGGCGACCTCGTTGCCGAGGGCACCCGTCGCGCCCACGGCGATCACTCGTGGGGTGTCGGCCAGGTCCGCCAGGCGGGCCGCACCGGCCGCCACCTCGGCGGCCGGAATCAGCGAAGGGAACCACCCATCGGCGGCCCGTGCGGCGCGACGCAGCGCAACTGGTGATGCGTTGCCGACCCAGAAGGGTGGCCGTGGCACTAGCGAGGCTCGAAGTACTTCCAGGTCTTGCCGTGATCGGTGCTGGTGATGGCGTGGTTGCCGTTGTACTGCATCCCGTAGACGAACCCGCCGATACTTGTCAGCCCGCCCAGGTCGGCCGGCGGTGTGAACGCCGCACCGGCACCGGGTCGGAGGAGTTCGCGCTTCTTGCCCTGATAGAGCGCGAGCCCCGTCCCGTTGTCGAAAGCAACGGGAGACGACAGGTACGTCGGGTTCCGGGTGGCCACTGTCGTCCAGTGTTCGCCCCGGTCGGTGGACAACTGCAGCGGCACCAGGTCACCTGTCGTGCCGGGCTTGCTGCCTGGGATCGCCACGATCGTCTTGCCGTCGGGGCTGACTCCCAGCCGGCCGCCCATCCGGCCCGGGCTGATGACGGAATGGTCCCAGGTCTTGCCGCGGTCATCGGTCCAGTAGATGTTGCCGACGCCGCTGTTCTTGGCGCCGACCAGCCACCACCGTCCGGTGGTGTCGCGTTGGGGCTGGTAGGCGTTGTCGATCCCGGGGATCTTCACCTCCCGCAGAGTGCCGGTCTCCGGATTCAGCGCCCGTAGGGTGCCGGACGCCAGCAGCACGTCGCCGTCGCCGAACTCGGTGGTCGGCGGAGCCCAGCGCAGCTTCTTCTCGATCCGGCCCTGATCCGTCAGGCCGACCATCACCGCCTGGGCCCAGGTCGGATCGCTGCCCTTCATGCTCGTCGGCATCGACAGTGCCAGCACCTCGTCACCGACCCGCAGCACGTCGTACTGGTTCTTGCGCACCGGCGCGGTGGTCCGCACGCCGTCACGGCTCAGCACCGCGGCGTAGTTCCAGGTGTATCCCGGCTGAGGTGACATCCAGACCGAGGCCCACCGGGTCGGCGTGGCGAACGCGATGCCGACAGCGCCCGACTTCTTGTCGTGGATCAGCTTCTCGGCCGCCTGGTCGACCGGAGCCGACGCCGGGGTGCCGGCGGTCGGCGGCTTCTCGGTACCGGTCGCGTTCCCGAGCGGCAGAACGGCAGCCAGTACTGCGATCGTCACCGTCGCAACGACTCCCGCGCCGGTCAGCGCCTGCCGACGGTGCCGGCGGCGAACGCCACGGCGCTCCAGAGCCTCGAAGGGCAACGGCTGGACGGTCTTCTGGACCTCCCAGGACAGTTCTTTCAGCTCAGACATGGTTGACCTCCTCGGCGTCGTCGGCGAACTCGTGGACCAGCGGGGCCAGGCCGGCCCTGCCCCGGGAGAGGCGAGCCTTGATCGTCCCCTCCGGAACACCCAGCTGTACGGCGATCTCACGTACCGGCAGATCGACGATGTGGTGCAGCACAATCGCCTCGCGCTGTTCGTAGGGGAGCTGCCGCAAGGCCCCGACCAGAGCGACCCGGTCCGCGGACAGCCCGGTCGTCGTGGTCTCGGGGACACCTGCGCGGGAGAGCAACCCGTGGAATCGGGTCGCGCGGCGGTAGCGCCGGCGTACGGCGTTCAGCGCGACTGCGCGCAGCCACGCCTCCGGGTTGTCGAGCTGGGCGAACCGTCGGGGTTTCTCGACCGCCCGGACGAACGCCTCCTGAACGGCATCCTCGGCCTCGCCCAGGTTGCCGCAGATCGCGAACAGTTGCCCGACCAGCCGCCGGTAACACCCCTCGTACAGCTCGCGCACCGTGTCGCCGTCAGCCATCACCACTCCCCAGATCGGACCCTTTTCCTGCACGAGTCCTGGCGGAAGGATCCGGTTGCATCACCAAAGCACGATGTCCGAACGTTCGCATGCGCAACCGACGGGTCTGAACACCCTGCTCAGCCAGCCACCCGGGAGCTTTTGATCGGTGGCGGGCTCGGGCCGATCGCCGCCACGTAGGCGGCCAGGTCCGCCACTCGTCCGCTTGCGACCCGACCTCACTCCCGACGATCTCGACCAGCTCGATTCCTGAGCCCCCAGACCCCTGGATCCTTGCGGGCGGTTGTGTATCAGCGGGCGTCCTGTGTTGCTCCGATAGATGGGCAGTTACACGTGGTAGCCCCCGCAGGGAGAACGACAATGATCGACGACCACGCGCTCGCCGAGGGCATAGAGCGCATCGAGGCCCTCACCGCACCAACGCTCCAGGACGTTCGCACGACCTTCACCGCGCTGGATCGCACGGTCGCCTCGGTCGGCGCGGAGTGCCGGAGCATCTCCCAGACCCTGGACGCCTTGGGCAGCGCACTCCAAGTGGTCACCCAGAGCGGCGGAACGACCCAGCAATGGGGTGGATTCGGCATCATCGGCTTGCCCATCGTCGGCGCGATGCGCGCCGCCCAGGGCATCACCAGTCAGTACGTCAAACAGCAAACCGGGGTCTCGCTCACGACCTGGACCGATCTCGTCGCCAGCTCGTCAGCGCAGTTCGACGCCTACCTGTCCCAGCTGGAAACCGTGGCCGCGCTTTCGCAGCGGTACCACACCGCAGCGGCGAGCCAGCTGGATCCGGACGAAGCCCGCGAGGACCAGACGATCCTTCGGGAGACCCGCTGGCGGACGCAGGCCTGGAAGCAGGTCCTGGGCCGTGTGGCGCAGCTGGGCCGGCTCGTGGACACGATCCTGAAGATGAACCTCACTGGCGAGCAAGGACTACCTGACGCCGACCGTTCGGACAGGTCGTCCAGTTTGTCCGGTTCCCTGCAGAAGCGGATCAAGGACGTGCAGAGCCGGACAGTCGAGAAGTCGAGTGATCTGCGCGAGTGGGTGCTGCAGCCCTTCGTCGACATCCGCGACAGCGTCAAGCGGCTGCCCAGCCAGACCGAGCGGCTCGCACAGGAGGTCGCGTTGCTCGAGGTCCTGCTCGAGCTCGAGGTCGCCGAGATCCGTGCCTGCCTCGGCGAGATCCCGCCCACCGAGGTCAGGATCGTCGGCCTGAGGGTGGCGGCCGGTGTGACCTTGCCGGAACTCGGCCGCCGGCTCGCCACTGCCCAGCAGCGCGCGCTCGCCCACCAGACCTACCTGGATCGACTCGACTGCGCCCACAACGCCGGCGAGGTCCCCGAACGGGTCTACGCCATCCTGTCGGCGGAATACCGGAGCAGCCTGGCCACCAGCCGGTCCCACCTGGCCGAACTCGAGGCCGAAGCCGACGTATGGCGGCGAGACGGCCAGGCGGTCCTCGACGCGTGCGCCGACTGGATGACGCTGGAACTGGCTGTCCTGGCCGCGCGGGCAGTGACCGAGCAGAGGGAGGCAGCCGGTGATCGCCGCGTTCTCCTGCAGCGCGAATTGGACCGTGTCAACGAGGCAAGAAGCGTGCTGGCCACCCTTTAGCGCCGCCACCCACTCCTGACCGTTGCGGTTGGGGCCGGGCGGGGCCGGCCTGCTCCGGGCGCTCCCGGCGGCGCGCGGGCCGGAACGCACGCTTGGTCCGCTCCAGCCGGTACGCCGTCTCTGCCTTGATCAAGTCTGGCGTCAACGGTGTCCCGAACATGGTTTCATCTCCTGCGATTTGTGGCGCCCTCGTGGGCGGCCGCTCACCCCTTCTACGAACACCTTCGGCCGGATCCGACACCGCCTCCGGAACTCCTTGGAGGACTTCCTGTATGGACTCGGGGATGCACGGATGGGCCTGGCCATTGCCCTCATGGCGCTGGCAGCCGCGCGGCGAGCCCGGCATGTAGGGGCAGCCCGCCTCGAGGCCGGTAGTCACAGGCGTGCCTCGCCGGGCGGCGCCGGAGTACGGCAGATATCAACGGCTCAGCGCGAAAGTTGCAATTTCCTGCAATTCCGGTAACACCCGGAGCCTTGCCAGCGATGTGATCGATGCTGGCCCGTGTGTCAGTGAATGCTGCGAAGGATTTCGTCAACGACGAATTCGAGCGGTGCGGTGGCGTCGATTGCCCATCCCTGAGCAATGCCTTGCTTCGTGTGGTGCAAGTGCATGATGATTTCTCGCTCCTCTTGCCTGCCGCCCCAGTCGCTGGGGTCAACGAGTACGCGCTCATCAATCCGGCGCATCACAGTGTCAAGGTCGGCGACTTCAAGGACAAAAACGCCATCAAGAAGGTCGATGAACTCCGAAGAATTCCTAGAGCCTCCGCAGAAAAACGTTACCGCCTCGTCCTGGTTGGCGAGCAAGGCCTTGACCTTCGCTACGTCCCAAATGGGCGGTAGGTGGCAGTCGGGTGCACTGCCACTGGCGGATTCGCCCGGCTTCGGGTCGCTGCGGAGTTCCCTGTCACCATGAATAGCCTGATAGCCCCGTCGCTGCAATTCGTCGCAGACCGTGGTTTTGCCGGTGCCGGAACCGCCGTCAATCAGGTAGTTTCTCATGCCCATGGGTAGGTGTCACCGCCCGAATAACCATATGTCGTGCGTCGCGTGCGCCCAGTCGGCCGTGGCCCAATCACCTGCGCACCGATCTCCTGTAGGTCCATACCAGCACAGAACCCTATCGATGCATCTGACTGATCGCACGCCAATAATGTGGCTCTTCAATCTTGACCGGGCACGACACGCGGTCTCTGCGAACAGGCCACGAGCTTGAGCGACGGTACGAGCCTGCTGCTCGGAGTAGTGGCGGCGCGGGATGCTGCGGATGCCGTGGATCACGTCCGCGGATTCGCTGAAGCGTGCGGGCGTACCGGATGGGTGCTCGGTCCTCTATCCCGGGCGTCCCGACAAACCCGGTCATTTCATCGTGATGATGATCCTGCCGCGCGTGTGCTCTACGAACGCGGCGGGGGCGGCAGCCAGGTCGCGGACGGCCGTGACAAGCGGTGTGAGCCGCCCATCGCGGAGGCGAGCGGCCAACTGAGCCGACTGTTCGCGGTTGGGCTCGACGACGAAGAAGACTGCCCGGCCGCCGCGGGGCTGGATGGTCGGCGGATCGGCGACAGTGACCAGAATGCCGCCGGGCGCACCAGCGTGGTGGAGCGGTCGCGGATCTCGCCGCCGATGACGTCGAACACCACGTCGACCTCGCCGGCGTCCTCGAGTTGGTCGCTGTCCAGGTCGAGGAACTCGTGGGCGCCCTGGGCGCCGGCCAGGTCCCGGTCGGAGGCCCGGCCGGTGCCGATGATGTGGGTACCGGCCTCGCGGGCCAGTTGTACGGCGACCGAGCGACGGAGCCGCCGGCGCCGTGGATGAGGACGGTTTGGCCTGCTCGCAGCTGGGCGTGGTTGAACAGCGCTTGCCAGGCAGTCAGCCCGAAGACCCGCTGACCGACCGTGAGACCCGTGGTGCCGTAGCCGAGCTCGACGACTACACCGGACAGTTCGTGGCCGAGGACACTTGGCGTGCGGTCGCGGCCGGCGCGGTCGATCCAGGTCCCGGGCCAGTCCGGCTGGCCTCGGAGGAAGCCTGCGGCGTCAGCTGGTCAGGTGGATCGAGGGCAGGTCGTCGCCGGTCAGTGTCAGGGGCGCCTTCGGCCTCAGCCGACGTTGGTTGGCCGCGAACGCCAGGCACTACGCTCACATCGTCCGGAAGGGCCATGCTGCGCCTGCATGGCAATCCGCCGGATTTCTGACGCCGTCATGTTGGAGGAGACCTAACGATGTCTGGCGCCACGCTGTTCTTGATGGTCGGGCTTCCCGGCGCCGGCAAGACCACCCGGGCTCAAGAGCTGGCAAGGTCACACGATGCGCTGCGGTTGACTCCGGATGAGTGGCACCTTTCCTTGCTCGGCACCTCGCTGAGGGCCGACGGCAAGCGTGACCTCTTGGAAGGCTGGCTGATTACGATGGCGCTGCGGTCACTGCGGCTGGGGACCAGCGTGGTCCTCGACTTCGGGCTCTGGAGCCGAGACGAGCGGTCGGCACTGCGCTGGCTGGCCAGCCAAGCCGGAATGCCGTGCCAGGTGGTCTATCTGCCCGTCGACCTGGACGTCCAACTCGCCCGTATCGCGTATCGCCAGGCCACCACGCCGCAGACCTTCCCGATGCCCGAGGCCGACGTTGCCGGCTGGCGTACCCAGTTCCAGGCACCCGACGCCGCCGAGCTCGCCGACGCGGACAGTCCTTGTCCGCCCGAACGTTGGACGACCTGGCTGGCGTGGGCCGTCGACCGATGGCCGACGCTCACCGCCGACTACTGCTAGGGCGCCATCGGGCCCCCGACCCGTCGAAGAGCCCGGCGCCGGCCGCCAACTCACCGCGCAGCAGTGGATGACATCGGCGCGTACCTCGCGATGTGGGCGAACCGGGACGAGTCACCGGCCCCGGCCAGGGGGGACCCTCACGACCACCAGGACCCTCATGGCCGCCTCCAGGGCATCCCTTTGCGAGGAGGATAGCGACGCGGCGCACGCGGGCACTGGTGGTTGCACACCGTGCATCGAAGGAGGAACGTCGTCAGGAGGCCTGGCCGGGAGGTGGACCATGAAGCTCGAGCATCTCTGTGATGTCGAGTGGCGCTACGACCTAGTCCAGACGGTCGAGCCGTCAGCGGCAGGTGACGGCCTGCTGTACGGGCAGGGGACCGCGGCCTTCACGGGGCGGCTCACCGGCACCGCCAAGTGGTCCAACAACCCCAGGGTCCAGGGAGGGTATGCCCACCCCAACGCCCGCGGGACGGTCGATGTCGGCGCCGGCGGCTTCGTGCTGTTCCGGCTGACCGGCCTATCGAACCTCACCGACGGCTCGGGCCTGCACGTCCTGACCTTCCTGACCGACCACGAACCCCACCAGTGGCTCAACCATGTCCTCGCCATCGGCGAGGGATCCATCGACGTCCAGCGCGCCGCCCTGTCGATGCGCTACTACACCTGCGAGGTCGACTTCCGCCCGCAGATTCCCGCCGACGGCTGACCGCGGGACGACCGTCCGGCCTGTGTCCCTGGCTGCGGACACAGGCGCGTACGTTGACAGCCGAGTTGGAGCTCTCAGCAGTTCGAGTTGTCTGCAGCTGGTGTCGTGAAACCGCGTCACGACATTTTCCGCCCCGCTACTTGACGTGAGACCGAGCATCACCGTTATGCGGTGCGCGACCTCGCCGTACTCGAGACCGGTACCTGAACTGGCGCTGACCCGGCCGGAAATCACTTCCAGCCAGGTTGCGTGCTGCTACTCCCGGCCCATGAAGTCCCGTCCCTGCCAGTTGTGGCCGTGCAGCTCAAGGCGGTGTGCTGCCGCGCGCTGCGGGGGCCACCGAAACACGGCCCGGTCGCGGCGTGCTCGGCGGAACGCCCTAAGCTCCCGCACCTGCTGCCCGTCGTCGCCGAGCTCAGGTTGTAGCCCGGCCTAGTCGGTGAACTTCTCGTGCGCGGCCATCGCCGCGCCGACGATGCCGGCGTTGTTGAGCAGCTGAGCCGGCTTCACCGGGGTGGAGATCTCGAGCAGCGGCACCCACTTGTCGGCGTGCTTGCTGACCCCGCCGCCGACCACGAACAGGTCGGGGGTGAATAGGTTCTCCACGTGCCGAAGGTATCGCTGCACTCGCTTGGCCCACTGTTTGTACGACAGGTCCTCGTTGTCCTTCGCTGCCGAGGAGGCCTTCTCCTCCGCGTCGTACCCGTCCAGCTCGAGGTGACCGAGCTCGGTGTTGGGCACGAGCTGGCCGTCGAGCAGCAGCGCGCTGCCGATACCGGTGCCGAAGGTGAGCAGGATGACCACGCCGTCGACGCCTTTGGCCGCGCCGAACCGGGCCTCGGCGATGCCGGCCGCGTCGGCGTCGTTGAGCACGGTCACGTCGCAGTGGGTGATATCGGTGAAGAGCGTCTCGACGTCGGTCCCGATCCAGCTCTTGTCGACGTTCGCGGCGGTCTTGGCCACGCCGTTCTTGATCACGGCCGGGAACGTCGCGCCCAGCTCACCGGTCCACTCGGCCTCCTTGACCAGCCGGGCCACGACCGCGGCGACGGGCTCCGGGGTGGACGGGTTGGGCGTCAGGTACTTCACCCGCTCCGCGGCTAGGTCGCCCGTCTCCAGGTCGACGACGGCGCCTTTGATCCCGCTGCCGCCGATGTCGATCCCGAAAGCGGTCGACGTCCTCATCCTGGTCACCTGATCCTCTCCTCTCGCCGCCTGCAACCTACTCTCTAGACCGTTGCTCCGCGGCTCTGACCACACGTAGTTGCTCGCTCTCACGGAGCGGCTCGCCTGCGGTGCCGGTGCCCTGACCGTACGGCCGCGGGCCGACGGCGGGCCGCTCGGTCGACTCGATTGCAGTTGCTCTCGGTGCACACCGACACCGGCGGCTCCGTTCGCCTGCACTACGCAGTGACCGAAACCTGACCTCTCCTGCGACAGCTTGACTATTGCAGAGAATCCGGTTGCCGATCTTGGGGTCCTTGGCCCAGGACGGCACCAGACCTCATTTCAGGTTCCGCAGTTGCCGGACCGGCTCGGTGTCCTCGTCTCCGCCGCGCGGCGGCCGGGCCAGCACGGTTGGGCTGGTCTTGGTCGGTGCGACGTTGTAGCCCGGCGCCCTCTCTTCGTCGGCCAGCGCCTCCTCGATCTTGAACGTCTCAAGCAGGTTCTCGCGGCTTCGACTGGGTGCATAGCGTCCGCACATACCGCCAGCCTGCCAGACCACAATGACAGTCGCGGCCCTCACAGCATCGGTGACCGACCGTGCTAGCGATTCGGCGGGGCAACCCAGGTGACTTGGCCCGCCGATTGGGTAACGCTCGGGCGACCAGCGACGACGGGGGGAATCTGAGCTGCCCGAGGCACCAACCAAACGCAACAATCGCCGGGCCTGGACCGCCGAAGAGGTTCAGCAGGTCTCGCGCGGCAACACGCCGGTCGGCGTGACGAGCATCAAGCTCGGGCGGAGCCAGGACTCGATCCGGTCGAAGGCGCGCTCTGAGGGGATCTCGCTGGCGCCGCCGAACCGGTCGCCGTACGGCGACATGAGCGGACAAGCGGGCGCATGCTGGTGCCGTGGCGAGGTCGTGGTGTGGCCGCCGTTCGGTCGAACGCGCGGGGGGGTAGCGGGTGATGCCGGCGCCGCGGCGTATCCAGCCCGCTGGGGTGCGGGTCCCGGCTGAGCTGGCCGGGCCGGTCGAGGTTGCGCTGGCCCGCTCGGTCGACCAGATCCCGGCACCGAACGCTCTGCCGGGCGCGGGTCACGTTACGAAGTGAAGTGGGATGGCTAGCCCGCGCGGGCGCGGTGGCGAGGGACGGCAAGGTTCGATTGTGGTCTCGGAACGGCAAGGAGTTCACCGACAAGTTCCCCGATGGCGTTGGCGCTCTTGAGGCCCAGTTGCGGGTGGATTGTGTGCTGGACGGTGAGTTGGTGGTGTGGACTGGTGAGCGGGTGGATTTCGATGCGCTCCAGCGCCGGATGGTGAACACGGCGGCGACGGTGCGTCGGCGCCTGGTTGTGAAAGAGCCGGCTCCTTCGTGGCGTTCGGTGTGCTGGCGGTCGACGGCGTCGATATCCGCAATTTGCGATGGTCGATCCGGCGTCGCCGGTTGGAGTCGCTGGCACAGAACTGGCGCCCTTATCCGGACTAAGCAGTTTGCAGTGGCGACGTCTCGACGGGCAGAGGTCCTGTTGCTCATCGGCTCCATGACAATGGGCGTTAGCATCCATCGACTAGTGTCGTGTCCCTGAAGTTCGTTCGCAAAAGCGTTTGAGGGAGTCGAGGATCTCCTCGGCGGTTTTGGTCCAGGCGAACGGCTTCGGGTCGGCGTTCCAGGTCTTGGCCCAGGCCCGCAGGTCGCGTTCGAGTGCTTGGACGCTGATGTGGACGCCGCGCTTGAGGAGCTTCTCGGTGAGGAGTCCGAACGCGCGTTCGACTTGGTTGATTCAGGAGGCGCTGGTCGGGTGATGCCCTCCGGGTCTTGAAGGACGTGCCAGTTCTCGTCGCCGGTCTGGCCGACGTCGGCGGGCCTGGCGCCCAGGGCGAGCAGCCGCTCCAGTTCGGCGTCCTGGTCGCGGTCGGTCGCGTTGACGTCGATGTGGAGCGGGAGCGTCCCGGGCTTCGGATCGGTGCTGGGGCTGAGGGGGAGCGTCGGCTGGAGCCCGCCGAACCCGGAAGCGGGGCCGATCTCGATGCCGCCGGCGGGTTCTCGGCCGAGTTCGATGTAGTCGAGGACGGCGCTCCAGAACGCGGCGAGCCGTTCGGGGTCTTCGCAGTCGAGGACCAGTTCGCTGATGCGGGATGCCCTGCCCGCCAGTATACGAACGGCCCTACGCGGGGGCGTTGGCGAAGAGCGCGACGAGCAGGTCGAGGCGCTGCTCCTGCGCGGACTGCGGGATCCGGCCGCTGCGCAGCAGCACCGCCATGCCGTGGAGCGAACCCCAGACCAGCTCGGCGAGGGCCGCGTTCCTGTCGTTGACCGGGCCGAACGCGCTCACGATCTCGTTGAACGCGGCGCGCAGCGGGGCCGGGGTCTCGGCTCTGGCCCATTTCACGTTGGTCGGCAAGGAGAACATGGCCTGATACGCGGCCGGGTGCGCGGCGGCGAACTCCAGGTACGCGGTGCAGACCGCGCGGATGGCCTCGTGCTCGGGGGCGGCGAGGCGCGCCTCCCGAAGGAGCTCGGCCATCTCGCCGATGCCCTCGATGGCGACGGCGTCGCGGATGGCCTCCATGTTCGCGAAGTGGCCGTAGAGGACCGGTTGGCTGTACTCGACCTTGTCGGCGAGCCTGCGGGTGGTCACGGTCTCCCAGCCTTCGGCTTCGGCGAGTTCGCGGGCGGCGGTGATGATCAGCCGGCGTCGTTCGGCGCGTTGCCGTTCACGGCGTTCAGTGGCAGTCACCACATGATTCTAGCACTGATAGATTTCTGGTCGCCGATAACCTATCGTTGAACGTGACCCTAGCATTGCTAGACTTCATAGCACGTCCCTCCGAAAGGAACCACCCCCATGCTCGCCATCATCGCCACCGCCCTCGCCGCGCTCATCGGACTCGCCGTCGTCGCCATGGGCACCACCGGCATGCTCAAGCCCCAGTTCTTCGCCACCTTCGGCATCCCCGGCACCGCCCCGGGCCCGGTCCTCGACAACTGGCTCACGGTGAAAGGTGGACGCGACGTCGGCACCGGACTCATGCTCCTGGTCGTGACCGCGCTCGGCACCACCTCGCTCGCCGGCTGGGTCATGCTCGCCGCCACCGTGATGCCCGTCTTCGACGGCCTGATCGTCCTGCGCTCCAACGGACCCCGCGCGGCCGCTTACGGCGTCCACTTCGCCACCGCAGCGGTCATGGCCGTCATCGCCGTCCTCCTGCTCCTCGCCTGAGCACGGCCAAGGCCGGTCCCGTGCGGACTCAGCCTTCGCCATGCCGTCAGCCGCTACGATCCCGACTGAAGCCGGACATGTCAGTCATTCTTGATCGTGGGGAGGCCGAGCAGCACTGGGCTGTCGTCGGCGGTCAGGCGTTCCATTTCCTCGAGCTTTTCCTCCGCACCGGCGAGGCTGACCTTTAGTCCTTCGACCTCGCCTAGCCAGTTGTTCTGTTCGGCTTCGGTGATGCGGGCGTGGAGGTTGTTGATGATCTCGCGAAGCCGGTCGATCTGGTCCGGGTCGGGCCTGAGCAACGTGCAGCGCAGGCAGGCGTGTTCGTGGTGGCAGTTGGTGCCGTAGGCGCGGCCGCAGCTGCCGAGGCTGACCTTGCGCTTCACGAAGTGGCCTTCGAACTCTTCCCACTCCGCGGGGGTCGGGCGACGGTATTCCTCGCTGGGCCGCGTGAGCCGTCGCTGGCCGATCCAGGTGCGGTGATGGCCGATCACGTCTTGGGGATAGACCGCCGCGTATCCCTGCGTGGTGGCGATGCTCTTGTGACCGAGCAGGACCTGCACGATGTGGGGTGGCAGGCCGCTGGCCAGGGCGTCGGTCGCAAAGACGCGGCGGAAGTCGTGGGTGGTGAAGTGGACTTGTTCTCCGTCGATGATGATGTTGGCGCGTTCCGCGCACCTGCGTAGCAATGTCCAGACGGTGCCAGCTGAGATTGGCCGGAGTCGGGGCCCCAGTACTTGGCGAACAGGTGCGGCAGTGCAGGACCCCATCGTGGTCGTGCGGGTCCCAGCGTGGCGTCAGCGGAATGTCTTGGTGGCCGCCACGAACGCGGTGGATGACTTCGGACAGGACGTGCACGAGTTCGGGGCCTGCGACGAGGAGGCGTTCTTCGTCGGTCTTGCTGGGTGCGATGTGCAGGAGGGGGGATTTCTTCTTCTGTTGAAGGGATCCGGTAGGGAACGATCGAGACATGGGTCAGTTCGAGTAGCTCCTCGCAGCGGATTCCGGTGAGTCGAAATGTCTCGATCAGGGCCCATGACCAGAAGGCTGCGTCCTCTTCGTAGCTGAGGTTGCGCGACTTGTGGTCTGCGCAGTCGATGCGAACCTGTCCGGTGGGCCGGGCCCGTCGGACAGTCCAGGTATCACCGGCAACGCTGATGCCGGCGCGATGGCCGGCCGCGGCGGCCGCAGCGAGCAGCTCGGCCGACGCGCGGCGGTCCTTCCTCGCCTGCGCGAGTAGTTGCGGGAGAACCGGTGCGTTCTGCCGGGTTCAGAATCCGGCAGAACGGCGAGCTACGAGCCTGCTACGCCAAGCTGCGCCGGCCCGTCGCCTCCGTCGTCCTGGTTCTCGTCGACGTGGTCAGCAGCAGCGGCGAACACATCAGCGATCGAGCTCAACGCCTCGTCTCGTACCTGGTCAGGACCACGCCGCCGGGAAACGTCCGCGTCTCCACCAGGTTCAGGTTCACCCAGCTGTCCAGCGCGGTGAAGAACGGTGTGCCGCCGCCCACCAGCACCGGATGGGTGACGATCTCGTACTCATCGACCAGCCCGGCCCGCATGGCCGCCCCAGCGAGCGTGGCGCCACCGACCCTCATCGGCTCGCCGTCGTCGGCCTTGAGCCGGGTGATCTCCGCTACAGCGTCGCCGGTGACCAAGCGGGTGTTCCAGTCGACCTTGTCGATCGTCGAGGAGAACACTACCTTCGGCGTGTCCCGCCAGTTCCGCGCGAACTCGATCTGCGCTGGGGTGGCGTCGGGCTGCTGGTCGCCGGTCGGCCAGTGGGAACTCATCGCCTCCCACAGCTTGCGCCCGTACATCAACAGCCCGATCGCCAACTCCTGGTCGAGCCACCACTGAAACAGCTCGTCGCTCGGCGCGCCCCAGCCGATGTCGTCGCCGGGCGCGGCGATGTAGCCGTCCAGGGACAGGTTCATGCCGTAGATCAGTTTTCGCATGGCGCCATGCCTTTCTGTCAGTCCGGCGACCTTTCTCCGGCCGCCCGTCACCCCTACTACGAACGCCTCACTCCGGATCCGACAGGTCTTCTCACGAGGCTTCTAGTCGGCGCCTACACGGCAGTGGCACTTGCTCGGGCCTGCGCCGATGAGCTGCTTGGACTCCGGGTATGGGCCGGTCTCGGGAGTCTAGATCGGCTCGGCGCAGGAAACTGATCAATGCGCGATCTGAGTTCGGCGGTAGTCATTCGTGCTCGGTGCGCGCAGCGTCGCCCACTCGGCCGGCCAGGGCAACCCGCCTAATCTCAACCCCGCCCGCGCACAGCAAGCAGCGCACCCACTCCACACGCGAACAGACTGCTCAGCCCGGTAGATGCCGTGCAACTAACGTGCAATTGGATGAGGTCAACGCTGGTTACTCGGCGGGCCGAGACAGACCACCGATCGTGCTCGGCGGGCCGGCTCCTGGTCCTCGGTCAATGCTTCCAAGCCGGTTATGCGGCAGCTTGCCGACTGACGCCCACCGATGGACAGACCCTACTGGCCACACGCTACTGATCTTCGAGCTCGACTGCTGACGCTCCTGCAAGTGACGCGCTGGACGCGGCATCCTGCAAGGTTGTCTCCCCGGAGAGCTGCTACTTCGCCGGTGACCCGGTGGTGCTGCTCGGATTGATCAAGCTGGTCGACCCGGTTGGCTCGGCACGTCGATCCGCCTCCGCCAGCATGGTCGCGTTCGTGGTGCGAAGTGGTGTCAACTCATGTGGGATATGTGGTCGGGGTGCGAACACGGCGAGGGCTTCAGCAATTCGCGGAGCTTGTCCTGGAGCGGTGCACGGAACCAGTACAGGACTGTGACAACGACCGCTGGCCACAGGAAGGCCCGGAGGTGCTCAAGTGCGAGTCGTGCATCTGAAACGACGTAGGTGAACACCAGCCAGAGGCCGCTCGCAGTGATGAGCACGGCGAATGGTGCTCGGATCGCTCGCCAAATGCCAGTTGATCTTGGTCTGCTGTCGCCCACTCCTGCGCGCCGAGTTGCTAGTTGTCACCCGGCCGCCTCGGACGGGACTGGACCGCGCCATTTGACTGCATTCATCCCTGGTTCGCACCACATGTAGCCCCACGGGAAGCGGTCCGGGATGAGGTCACTCCGGCCCATCAGGCCGCTGACCTGCGGATTCGTGGGGCGCCCCCGGCAGGACTCGAACCTGCGACCAACGGATTAGAAGTCCGACGCTCTATCCAGCTGAGCTACGGGGGCACACGGCACGGAAGAGTCTCTCAGATGGGCGGGTGATCGCGCCTCTGGGTTCTCGGGTATGTCGCGGCGACGAGCGCCGTACGGGGTGAAAAATACAGGGTTGTCGTTCCATCCCGGTAACGCTGAGTGGGTGGTTCTGCCACGGGATGGGCTCCCCAACTAGGCTTCGGGCATGAGTTACCCCTCACCAGGCCCGGCCGGCTCGCCGCAACCCGCGGCGGGGTCGGCGTACTCGCCCGGCGGTCCGTACCCGCAGCCGAACGTGCGTGGCACCCACCCGATCCCGGGTCAGCGGCGGAACCAGGGCATCCTGATCGGCATCGTGGTCGCGGTGGTGTTCGCGATCGCGGGCCTGGTGATCTTCGGCATCGTGGCCAAGTCGACCGGCGCGGGCGGCTTCACCTGGGGGCTGGTGTTCGCGTTCGTCCCCGTCATCCCGGTGATCGCGCTGTATCTGTGGCTGGACCGTTACGAGCCGGAGCCGACCAAGTACATCCTGTTCGCGCTGTGCTGGGGGGCCTTCATCGCCACCCTGGTCGCGATCTTCATCAACACCGAGGTGTCGCACCGGCTGGCCGAGACCGGCGTCGGCGGTGACCGGTCGGCCGTGTTCGTCGCGCCGCCGGTGGAGGAGTTCGCCAAGGGATCCGTGATCCTGCTGCTGGCGCTCGTACGGCGCAAGGAGTTCGACGGCATCATCGACGGCCTCGTGTACGCCGGGATGGTCGGCGTCGGGTTCGCCTTCACCGAGAACATCCTCTACTACGGGCGCATCTTCAACACGCTGTCCGAGGAGTCCGGCAGCGACGCGGGTCTGCGCGGCGCGTTCGTGCTGTTCGTGATCCGCGGGCTGATCTCGCCGTTCGCCCATCCACTCTTCACGTCGTTCACCGCGATCGGGATCGGCGTCGCGATCCGGAGCCGAAGTACGGCGGTCCGTTTCCTCGCCCCTGTCGTCGGGTACCTGGCCGCAGTGCTGGCCCACGGACTCTGGAACGGTGGCGCCAGCTGGGCCGGTGGCGGCGGCTTCATCACCGTCTACCTGTTCCTGATGGTGCCGATCTTCATCGGCATGGTCGTGTTCGCCCTGGTGATGCGATCCCGGGAGGGACAGATGATCGCGTCCCGGCTGTACGACTATGTGCGGTTCGGCTGGCTGGTTCCACAGGACGTACCGCTGATCGCGACGCTGCGCGGGCGTAAGGCGCTCCGGCAGAACGCGAAACGGTATGGTCCGCAGGCCGAAGCCGCCGCGAAGGCGTTCCAGCAGAACGCGACCGAGCTGGCGTACCTGCGGGACAAGATCGTCCGGCAGGTCATCGGCCCGGACGCGCTGGAGACCGAGAAGCAGCTGCTCGACGAACTGCGCGAACGGCGCCCGAGCGTGCCGTTCCCGCCGATGCCGGCGTTCGCCCAGGCGGCGCCGCAGTTCCAGGGCCCACCCGGGGGACCGGGCGGGCCCATGCCGGGGCCTGTTCCCGGTGGCCAGCTTGGTGGGCCGGTGCCTGGTGGGCCGTATCCCGGTGCTGGGCAGCCGGCTCCGCAGGGTGGGTATCCTCCGGCTCAGCCGGGGTATCCCTCCGGGCAACCCGGTTACCCAGCGAGCCAACCTGGTTACCCACCGGGACCCACTGGTCAGCAAGGACCGCCGGGAGGATACGGTCCGTATCCACCGTCGCAGTGACTGCCACCCGTCCACGCCGCCAAACGGGAACACGATGACTTTGCTTCTGCGCTGTCCGACCGGGCACTCTGTGCTCGTGGGCGGACGCCGTGGCTGACATCAGGTCAGCAGCTGGTGAAGGTTCGGAGCCGCGGGTTCCGAACCAGGATCAGCCTGCCCAGGAGCTGGCGAACCTGATCGCCCAGTCGAGCGCGCAGTCCGATGCCAAAGGCAAAGGCTTCTGGCGCCGCCGTCGCCGCAAGTCCGCCACCCCACCCGAACCTCCGAGCACGCCCGACTCCGCAGCCACGCCGACGGCGGCCGGCCTCACCCCCGACGCTGGCGTCAAGCAGCCCGAGGCACGGTCTGAGTCCGCCGCCAAGGCCAGTACGCCGGAAGCCGAGAAGCCGGCCTCCGACGAGACGCCCGCCGCAACCACCGACGAGCCGACGTCAGCCGCCGAAGGGCAGGCCCCAGCCACCGACAAGCCGGCAGCCGACAACCAGTCGTCCGATGCGGCCGACGGCGACTCGTCTGCGGCAGCTGACGGCCAGTCGTCCGATCCGGCCGGCAATGTGGCAGCCGAGGGAGTTGACGGCCAGTCGTCCGAGGCAGCCGACAGGGCGGGGTCTGAAGCGGCCAAGGAGCAGCAGCCGAAGGCAGCGGACGAGCCAGCGCCGGATGCGGCCGACGCGACGCCTGCCGAGGCGGACGCTGCACCTGTCGCCAACTCTGCCGAAAACTCACCCGCCGTACCTGCATCCTCCACGGTGGGCGTCATCTACGAGCCGGACGAGTCCCCGGACGGCTTCCCCCTCGAATACGGCAACATCATCGTCGGCCTCCCCAAAGCCGAGAAGTCAGACGACTCCACCGAGGCAACCCCCGAAACCCCGGCCACCAATGCAGCCGAGACATCCCCCCGGCAGTCCGCAGAAGGCGCCGACGAGCAGTCTTCGAACGAGCCTGCGGGAGACGGCCCGGCGGCCGACTCGGACGGCACCTCCTCGGAGCTGTCCACAGAAGACACCCCAGCCGCGGAGCAGGCGCCTAAGAGCGAACAGCTCGCCGAGGAGTCTTCCGAGAGCGCGCCGAACGCCGAGACCGACGCAGACGCCGGTGAGAAGTCCACCGGGATCTCGGCAGAGGCGCCGGGGGCAGGCGATGGAGTTGCCGCCGCAGGCGACGCTGCCGATGCTGTAGCTGAGGCCTCCAACGAGGCTGCCGACCCTGCAGCCGAGGATGGCGGCGAGGCGGACGCGGCTGACGCTGAGGGCTCCGACGTGGCCGGTGGTGCTGCTCAGGCCGAGGGTGCCAAGTCCGCACCGAAGAAGAACAAGAAGCGTGCGGCAGCGGCAGCGGCCGACGCAGCAGCCGAGACTGGTGCGGCGGCTGAGAAGGTGCCCTCCGGGACTACTGCCGACGCGTCTGCTGTGGGGGGTCGGGCTGCTGACGAGGCTGTCGCCCCGGGGGCCGAGGATTCGAGCGAGGCTGCCGATGCTGTGGCAGGGGGTTCGAGTGAGGCTGTGGGCGCCGCGGCGGAGGGCTCGGGCGGGGCTGGGGACGCTGCGGCTGAGGACGCCGGTGAAGGCTCCGGTGACGAGCAGGCTGAGGGTTCGCCCGCTGGGCGCGCTGAAGCTGACGAGACTGCGCCTGAGCGGGACTCGCAGAGCTCGTCGGCAGCTGAGGACGCCGACGGTGCCTCGGAGGTAGCTGCTGCGGTTGGGAGCGCTGACGAGGCTGCGGACGGTGGCCACGCTGAGGCCGGCGACAGCGCGGAGGCCTCTGAAGAGCCTGCGGCGGAAGATGCTGCTGCGGATGCCACAGGCGACAGCTCGGAAGAGCCTGCGGCCGAGCAGGACGATGCTGCGCAGAGCGACGCGACGCACGACGATGGCGAGCAGAAGGGCGCTGGGCAGGACGCCGCCGCGCAGGGCGATGCGAGGCAGGGCGATGCCGCGCAGAGCGATGCCGCGCAGCGCGACGCCGGGCAGGAGGCTGCCCAGGAGGCTGAGGAAGTTCGGGAGCTGACTGCGGAGGAGTTGGCTGAGCGGTTGGCAGCTGAGCAGGCTGCTATGGCTTTGATTACGGCGCTGATGAAGTTGCGGGGTGCGCTGGCTGGTAGTCAGTTGCCGTTGGATGTGGTGGGGGCTGACGAGGCTCGGCAGCAGCAGAAGGCGATGTTGGATCAGCTGGATGACTACCTGCTGCCTCGGCTGGTGCAGTTGGAAGCGCCAGTGCTGGCGGTGGTTGGTGGCTCGACCGGAGCGGGGAAGTCGACGCTGGTCAACACTGTCATTGGGAAGGTTGTCAGCGAGCCGGGTGTGTTGCGGCCGACTACGCGATCGCCGGTGTTGATTCATCACCCGGCCGACGCGGACTGGTTCGTGGGTGACCGGGTGCTGCCGGGGATGGCGCGGACGAGTTCCGAGAGTCCGGGTGGGACCGAGGATGCGGGCCAGTTGCGGTTGGTTGCCGCTGACACCGTTCCGCAGGGGCTGGCGATCCTGGATGCGCCTGACATCGACTCGGTCGTCGAGGCGAACCGTGATCTCGCGACCCAGTTGCTCGCGGCAGCCGACCTCTGGCTGTTCGTGACCACGGCCGCCCGGTACTCCGACGCGGTCCCGTGGGACTTCCTCCAGAGTGCGTCGGACCGCGGTACGGCGATCGCCGTCGTCCTCGACCGGGCTCCCGGGGAGACGATCGACGACATCACCGGGCACCTCGCACAGATGCTGCTCGAGCGCGGGCTCGGCGACTCGCCGCTGTTCTCGATCCAGGAGACAGTTGTCGACGGCAACGGGATGCTGCCGGCCGAGACCGTTGCCTCGATCAAGGACTGGCTGATCGACCTGGCCGCCGACGCGGAGGCCCGGGCGGCCGTTGTCCGCCGTACCCTGCAGGGCGCGGTCAGCGCGATGGTGAAGACGACGCCGCCGTTCGCGGCCGCGGTCCGGGCTCAGGCCGACACCGCGATCGAACTGCGGTCGACGGCCGAGTCGGCGTACGACCAGGCTGTCAAGGACATCGCCAAGGCCACGCAGGACGGAACGCTGTTGCGGGGCGAGGTGCTCGCCCGCTGGCAGGAGTTCGTCGGCACGGGCGAACTACTGAAGGGCTTGCAGACCAACGTCGGCCGGATGCGCGACAAGGTGAAGAAGTCGCTCGTCAACCAGCCGGCGCAGACCCGCGACGTCAGCGACGCGATCGAGTCCGGCCTTGAGTCGCTGCTGCGCGAGCAGGCAGCGGCCGCTGCCGAACGGGCCGAGAAGGCCTGGCAGGCGAGTGCAGCCGGACGCCAATTGCTCGCCGCTGGAGGCCCCGAGATCGGCGCGCTGTCCGAGGACTTCCCGGCCGCCGCCGGCCGCACGGTCCGCGAGTGGCAGGCCTACGTGCTCGACCTGGTCCGCAAGGAAGGCGCCGACAAGCGCTCGACCGCCCGCATCCTGGAGTACGGCGTCAACAGCCTGGGACTCTCGCTGATGGTGGTGATCTTCGCCAGCGGTACGGGCATCCCGAAGGCGGCCGAGGCAAGCGCCGGCGCCGGAAGTGCGGTCGTCGGGCAGAAGTTGCTGGAGGCTGTCTTCGGCGACACGTCCGTACGTACCCTGGTCGACAAGGCGCGTGAAGACCTTGACGGTAAGGTTCATGCCCTGATGGATGCCGAATTCGCCCGCTATCTGGCTGTCCTTGACCAGCATCCGGTCGACCCCGAGACGGCCAGGCAACTGACGGAGGCCGCGCGCGCGGTGGAGGACTGCACGTGACGGAAACAGTGGATACGGTCGAGGCGCCACTGCGGGGTGCGACCGATGTCCTGAAGAAGATCGACGCCGTCGAGGCAGCCGCGAAGGCCGGCCAGGGCCGGCTGGATCCGGTGGTGCTCACCGAGGCCACGCAGATCGTGGACCGGTCCGGGCAGCGCATGCGGATGTCCGGCGAGCTGACGGTGGTCGCGCTGGCCGGTGCGACCGGCTCCGGCAAGTCGTCGCTGTTCAACGCGTTGACCGGGCTCGACCTGGCCGCGATCGGCACGCGCCGGCCGACCAGCTCGATGCCGCTCGCCTGTGTCTGGGGAGAGGAGCCGGCCGGCGAAGTGCTGAACTGGCTGGGCATCCCGCGCCGGCACCAGGTGCAGCATCGCAGCTCCTTGGAGGAGGCGCAGTCCGACGACCTGGACGGGCTGGTCCTGCTGGACCTTCCCGACCATGACTCGACCGAGGTCGAGCACCGCCTGATCGTCGACCGGCTCGTGGAGCTGGTCGACCTGCTCGTGTGGGTGGTGGATCCGCAGAAGTACGCCGATGCCGCGCTGCACAACCGGTACATCAAGCCGTTCGCCTCGCATTCCGGGGTGATGGTGTTCGCGCTGAACCACATCGACAAACTGACACCGGACCAGCAGAAGAGCTGCCTCAACGACCTCGACCGGCTGCTCAAGTCGGACGGCCTCAAGTCGCCGACGGTCGTCGCGACCTCCGCTGTCAGCGGTGACGGGCTGGACGAGGTGCGGGCCCTGCTGGTCAAGCGGGTCAGCAACAAACGCTCCGCACGCGAACGGCTCTCCGCGGATGTCGACCGGATCGCGGACCGAATGGCGAGCCAGTGTGGCAACGCCAAGACCCCGGAGATCGCCCAGAGCGACATCACCGAGCTCGTCGAAGCGCTGTCCGACGCAAGCGGTCTCCCGGTCGTGGTCGACGCCGTACGACGTTCGTACCTGCAGCGTGCCCGGGCGGCGACGGGATGGCCGGTCACCAAGTGGCTCGGACGATTCCGGCCCGATCCGTTGCGGCGGCTGCACGTCGACCAGGTCTCGCGCCAGCAGGGCAAGGCGTTGCGGAAGTCCGCGTCCAACGAGGTCGCGATCGCCCGCTCTTCGTTGCCTGCGGCAACTCCAGTGCAGCGGGCCCGGATGGACACCGCCGTACGCACGATCACCACGAAGGCCGCGGAAGGACTGTCGCGTCCGTGGGCCGACTCGGTGCGGACGGCGATCCGCCGCCGGGAGGAGTCGCTCGGCGACGAGCTCGACCAGGCGGTCGCGCGGACCGACCTCGGTGCGACCAACAACCCCGGCTGGTGGGGCGCTGCTCGCTTCGTCCAGTGGCTGCTCTTCCTGATCATGCTGGGCGGCGGTCTGTGGCTCGCCGCGCTGCTCGTGGCCGGGATCGCAGGCTTGGACGACCCGCCGCTGCCGGAATGGAACGGGATCCCGTACGCCTGGATCATGCTCGTCGGCGGTGCTGTCCTCGGACTCGCGCTCTCCTTCGTCTGCCGCCTCTTCGCGGCCAGTGGAGCCGTCCGTCGCTCTCGCCTGGTGGGCAAGGCGCTGCGCACGGAGCTCGAGAAAGTTGCCGAGAGCCACGTTGTAGCGCCGGCCCGCGAGGAGCTGGACGCCTACACCACCTGCCGGGACAACCTCGCCACCGCTCGTCAGTAGCCCTCCGATGCCACGCGCGCGCCGTGCGATGCCTGGGCGCGCGCTCGGGAGATCAAGCGGGTAGGTCAGACCTCGGTGCCTGGGGCGAACTGGGCCATGGAGATCTTGGCGGCTTCGGCGAGGTCTTCCTCGGAAGTGGTGCCCGAGGAGCGGACGGCCTCGATCCAGGCGCGGACCGACTGCACGTTGTACCTGACGACCTCGGGGGAGTCGGCCATCTCGACCGGGTTGGTGCCTTCCGGGAGGTCGCCGGAGACGTACAGCGCGAGGGCGAGGAAGCCGCCGTCCCAGCCGGGCCCGACCCAGAGAGCGCCGGAGCCGCCGGGAGCCGGTGGCTCGCCCATCGAGTGTTCGAGCTCCAGCTCGGTCGAAGCCCCCGAGCCTGGCAGCAACCGTAGCTCTAGGACACTCGTGGGACCGCCGAAGGTGACTTTGAAACGCTTCGGCGGCTCGCACTCCAGGACCTCGCCGCCGGCGTTGTCCTGGAGCTGGAAGGTGCCGCCGACCTTGAAGTCGCCGGTGACCGGCCAGAACCAGCGGCGCATCCGCTCGGGATCCGTGAGCGCGTCCCACAGCTCCTCCGGCTCGGCCTGGTACGAGCGGCGCATCCGCACGGTCACCGTCTCCCCGGTGCGGCTGACCTCCCGCTGGACGGCGTTGATGTGCTCGAGGATGTCGATCACGGATGGTTCCCTCTCGTCGTGAGCAGGTCGGCTGGAGCCCAGAATGCCGGGCAGGGCTTATATAAGTCAATACTGAGATAGTCACGCCGCCGCCGCTTCCGGTGCCTCGGTGTCGGCGGTGAGGGGCAGCGCGGTGGCGGAGTACTCATCGGCCGGGTACGGCGAGGCGGATGCATCGGCCGGGCCGGCAGACGGGACAGCCGTGAGCTCGCCCGGAGCCGAGCCGGAGCGAGGTGCACTCTTCGTGAACGTGGTCGTGCCTCGGCTCAGATCGTGACCGAGGGAGAACGCCTCGAGGACGACCCGGCTGCGTGGTTCGCCGGCATCGTCGGTCCACTCGTGCGTGCGCAGCCGGCCGGTGACGATGACAGGCTGCCCGACACGCACCGATTCGAAGGCGTTCTGGGCCAGGTTGCGCCAGCACTCGACGCTGAACCAGGTCGTCGGTTTGTCGACGTACGTATTGAGGGCGCGGTCGAACTGTCGTGGCGTGGAACCGATCCGGAACGTCGCATGCGGCACCTGCCCACCGATCTCCTTGAAGTCCGGATCACTTCCGACCCAGCCCTGCACCGTCACGTAGGTCTCGCTGAGGCTCATGATCGTCGCCTTTCCTTTGGTCGCGAATCCGCTGTCACCGGAGAAGATGCACGCCTGGAGAGCCCGTCCGCCGGATCGATTCCTGATCTGTGGACAACCGAGAGGGCCGATTGGGACAGGTGGGTCCGAGCACATAGGCTCTGGGGTATGGCGGAATTCATCTACACGCTTCGCAACGTCCGGAAGGCGCACGGCGACAAGGTCGTTCTCGACAACGTCACGCTGAACTTCCTCACCGGCGCGAAGATCGGCGTGGTCGGGCCGAACGGCACCGGCAAGTCCTCGCTGTTCAAGATCATGGCGGGGCTCGATCAGCCCTCCAACGGTGAGGCCCGGCTGGCCGAGGACGCGACGGTCGGGATCCTGCTGCAGGAGCCGCCGCTGACCGAGGGCAAGACGGTCCTGGAGAACGTCGAGGAAGGCGTCGGCGACACCAAGCAGAAGCTGAACCGCTTCAACGAGGTCACCGCCGAGCTGGCCGACCCGGACGCGGACTACGACGCGCTGCTGGCCGAGATGGGTGACCTGCAGACCGAGCTCGACCACCGCAACGCCTGGGACGTCGACGCTCAGCTGGAGCAGGCGATGGACGCGCTGCGGTGCCCGCCGGCCGACGCGCTCGTCGACAAGCTGTCCGGTGGTGAGCGCCGCCGGGTCGCGCTGTGCAAGCTGCTGCTGCAACAGCCCGACCTCCTGCTGCTCGACGAGCCCACCAACCACCTGGACGCGGAGTCCGTGCTGTGGCTCGAGCAGCACCTGCAGAAGTACCCGGGCGCCGTCCTGGCGATCACCCACGACCGGTACTTCCTGGACAACGTGGCCGAGTGGATCCTGGAGATGGATCGCGGGAAGACCTACGGGTATGAGGGGAACTACTCGAAGTACCTGGAGACCAAGCAGGAGCGGCTCGTCGTCGAAGGCCGCAAGGACGCCAAGCGGCAGAAGATCCTGGAGCGCGAGCTCGAGTGGGTCCGGTCGAACGCGAAGGGCCGGCAGTCCAAGAGCAAGGCGCGGCTGCAGCGGTACGAGGAGCTGGCGGCCGAGGCGGAGCGCGCCAAGAAGCTGGACATCGACGAGATCAACATCCCGCCGGGTCCGCGCCTGGGCAGCACGGTGCTCGAGGTCAGCAAGCTGGAGAAGGGCTTCGGTGGCCGCAAGCTGATCGACGGCCTGAGCTTCTCGCTGCCGCGGGCCGGCATCGTCGGCGTCGTCGGTCCGAACGGTGTCGGCAAGTCGACGCTGTTCCGGATGATCGTCGGCGAGGAGACGCCGGACGCGGGCACGCTCAGGCTCGGCGACACCGTCAAGGTCTCGTACGTCGACCAGTCGCGCGGCGGCCTCGACCCGAAGAAGACCGTCTGGCAGCAGGTTTCGGACGAGCTCGATTACATCAAGGTCGCCAACTTCGAGATGCCGAGCCGGGCGTACGTCGCCTCGTTCGGTTTCAAGGGCCCGGACCAGCAGAAGCCGACCGGCGTACTGTCCGGAGGTGAGCGCAACCGGCTGAACCTGGCGCTGACGCTGAAGATGGGCGGGAACCTGCTGCTCCTCGACGAGCCGACCAACGACCTGGATGTGGAGACCCTGCAGTCGCTGGAGGACGCGCTGCTGGAGTTCCCCGGCTGTGCGGTGGTCGTGTCCCACGACCGGTGGTTCCTGGACCGTGTGGCGACGCACATCCTGGCCTGGGAGGGCACCGAGCAGGACCCGGCCAAGTGGTTCTGGTTCGAGGGCAACTTCGCGTCGTACGAGGCGAACAAGGTCGAGCGGCTGGGGCCGGAGGCGGCCCGTCCGCACCGGGTCACCTACCGCAAGCTCACCCGCGACTGACCCCGAAGAAGCCCAAGACCAGGCGGCTGAACAGCCTGACGGGTGCAGGTGCGCTGGGTGGCATGTTCTGGGGCATGCTCTTCGGGCTGATCTTCCTGGTGCCGCTGCTCGGTGCCGCCATCGGGGCCGCGACCGGTGCGATCGCGGGATCGCTGACAGACGTCGGGATCGACGACAGCTTCATCAAGTCCGCCCGCGACAAGATCACGCCGGGCACGTCGGCGTTGTTCCTGATGTCGAGCGATGTGGTGACCGACAAGGTGAAGGCGGCGTTCGAGGAGGGTGGCGGGTTCAAGCCCGAACTCATTCAGTCCAACCTGTCGAACGAGCAGGAGGCGGCGCTCCGCGAGATGATCGCCAGCTGAGACTCCAGGACTCGACTCCGGCAGCCGGCCTCACTCCTGACGAGTGAGGCCGAGCTGCCGGTCGACGTTGATGACGGCGTTCCTACTCGCTCAGTTCGCCGAGGTGGCTCGGTGCCCGGCTGCCTTCGGGGCACTCGTCGGTACCTCGTCCATCCCGAGGTTCTCTCGTGCGTCGCTCCAGCGCGCGGTGAGCGCGAAGAGTATGACGACGTCGAGCCCGATCATCAGCAACGACCAGACGGGGTACCCGCCCAACCAGGCGATCTGGATGATGAGGTGCAGCGAGACCAGGATGATCGCGACGATCCGGGCCCAGGTCTGCGCCATCAGCAGCCCGGCACCGGCGCCGATCATCAGCAGGCCGGCGATCAGGAGCGTCCAGCCCAACCCGGTCACGTCGACGATGACCAGCTTGTTCGGCGTCAGCGCCAGCCGTTCGTCGTCGACCAGCGCGACGATGCCCTGGAAGACGTTGATCAGCCCGGTGACCAGAAGTATCGTGCCGGCGAACAGGACCCAGCCCGCCCAAGCCCCACTTCCCTTTGCAGCCATCTGCTACTCCCTTTCTCGCTGCGCAAGCCGCCACCGGGCCGGCGGCGGCGTACGCAACTGATCTCACCTCGTCACGGAGCGGAGCGCCTCACCCCACAGGGGTGAGGACGCAGCGTGATCACGGCAGGTCGGCAGGTGCTTGCCGCGGGTCCGGACGGCCAGTAGGTCAGCTGTGGAGCTGGTGGTCGGCGAGGACGCGTTCGACGACGGGAAGGTCTGTGGTGATGAGGGCCTTCCAGAGGGCCCAGCCGCGGGCGCGGGCCCACGTGTCGCGATCCTGGCCGACCGCCGCGCGGAAGGTCTCGCGGGATTCGCCGGCGAAGAACGTGTACGCGATCACCAGGTCGCACGCCGGGTCACCGACTCCGGAGGTGCCGAAGTCGATGACCGCCGAGAGTCGGCCGTCGCGGACCAGGAGGTTGCCAGAGGCAATATCGCCGTGGAACCACACCGGCGTCCGGTCCCACGAGGTCGCGAGTGCGGCGTCCCAGACCTCGCGGGCCAGGTCGGTGTCGATCCGCCCCTTCAGTACGGCGAGCGCCTCGACGGTCTCGTCGTGGTAATACTCCGGCGGCGCGCCACGGTAAAAGCTGTGCGCGCCGGCGACCGGTCCGCCAGTGGCGTCGAGACTCTGCAGGGCAAGGATGAACTCGGCGATCGACCGGGCGAATTCGTCCAGGTCGGCGATGTTCTCCGACGTCGCCGTCTCGCCGTCGATCCAGCGGCGGATCGCCCAGTGGTACGGATACCCCTCACCCGGTGAACCCTTTGCCACCGCCTCAGGGATCGCCACCGGCAGGTACGGCGCGAGGACCGGCAGCCATTCGTGTTCCTTGTCGATGGCAGCCGTGTAGGTCTCGTGCGTGGGCAACCGTGCTGTGAGCTCGGTGCCCAGCCGGTACGTCCGGTTGTCCCAGCCGTCGATCTTGACCGGCGTCACCGGCAGGTCGGCCCACTGCGGGAACTGCTGCGCGATCATTCGCCGTACGAGTGCCGCGTCGATACCGGCCCGGCCGTCCTGGTGAGATTCCGTCACGCCGCAAAGGTTCCCCGAAACGGGGCGACGGACTCAAAGGCTTTAGCTGATCGCTACATCGACGCCGAGTTCGGATAGGTCAGCTGCAGGTCGTACGCGAGGATCACTGCCTGGATCCGGTCGCGGGCACCGATCTTGGCCAGGACCCGGCCGACATGGGTCTTGACGGTGGACTCGGACAGCGAGAGCCTGTCCGCGATCTCGGCATTGGTCCAGCCGCGGCCGACCGCGACCAGGATCTCGCGTTCGCGGTCGGTCAGCGCGCGGAGTTTCGGGCTGTCCTCCGGCGCCACGGTACGGGTGGGCAGATGATGCACGTACGCGTCGAGCAGCCGCCGGGTGAGGGCCGGGGCGATGATGGCGTCACCGGCGGCGACCGCGCGGATCCCGGCGAGAAGCTCCTCCGGCCGGGCGTCCTTCAGCAGGAAGCCACTCGCGCCGGCGCGCAATGCGGCATGGGCGTACTCGTCGAGGTCGAATGTGGTCAGCACCAGCACCCGGGACCGGCCGCCGTTGGCGACGATCTGCCGGGTCGCCTCGATGCCGTCCATGCCGGGCATCCGGACGTCCATCAGGACCACGTCCGGCCTGAGCTCGGCGGCTTGGCGAACCGCATCGGAGCCGCTCGCGGCCTCACCGGCCACCTGGGTCTCCGGAACGGACTCCAGCAGCATGCGGAACCCGAGCCTCTGGAGAGGCTGGTCGTCCACGATCAGTACGGTCGTCATGAGGCGGTCTCGAGGTGGTTTCTGGGTGCGGTCAGGTCGAGTTCGGTCTGGACGATCCAGCCGCCGCCGGCGCCCGGGCCCGCGCTGACGGTGCCGCCGTACAAGGCCGCGCGTTCGGTCATGCCGATCAGCCCGTGACCGTCCCCGGCCGGCTCGACCGAGTGGTCGGCACCGATCGACGGTCCGCTGTCCTGTACCCGGATCCGCAGCCGGTGGTCCGCGATGCCCAGCGAGACCAGCGCCTCGGTCTCGGCTCCCGCGTGCTTGAGGGAGTTGGTCAGGGCCTCCTGGACGATGCGGTACGCCGCCAGTTGGACTCCCCGGTCGAGGGTGTCGACGCGGCCCGCCGTGCGGTAGACGACCTGTGGCCCGGCGGCCCGGATGCGACCGCAGAGCGCGTCGATGTCCGCGATGCCTGGCTGCGGGCTCAGCTGGGGAGCGTCCGTATGTTCGCGCAGCGCGCCGAGCATGCGGCGCAGTTCGCCCATGGCCTCACGACCGGTTTCACCGATCAGCCGCAGTGCCTCGGCACCTCGATCGGGTGTCACGCCGGCGGCGTACGCTCCACCGTCCGCGAGGGTGATCATGACCGACAAGTTGTGGCCGACGATGTCGTGCATCTCCCGTGCGACCCGGGTCCGTTCGGCGGCAGCCGCGAGCATGCTGCGTTGATCGCGTTCGATCTCCAGTTGAGCGGCGCGTTCCCGCAGACCGGCCAACTGCGACCTTCTGATGCGTACGACGAGCCCCATAGCAACCGCTGCGGTGACAGCGCAGATAAGGAAGAACAGCGCTTCTGGCAACGACGTGACGGCGGAAACCTGGACGGCGACCAGCGCAATGGCGCCGACCATGATTCCGCAGGCCCAGAGCAATTGGCGCAGCCGGCCGTGCAGCGTCAGGCTGTAGAGCGCGACGAGGATCGCGGCGTCGGCGCGCAGGAAGGCGCTCTGTGACCACTGCAGGCAGAAGACCGCCGCGATGGCGACGAACGCCGCGAAGGGCGCGCGACGGCGCAGGATCAGCGGCAGGATCAGGCCGGCCTGCAGAGCCAGCATCACCCCGGTCGGCAGAACGGGGAACACGTCAGCCAACCTACGGCGGTCGCCCTGGTGGATCAGGTCGGGCAGGCAGAGGACCAGGAAGGCACCGGCCACCACGAAGGTGTCCAGCACCCACGGTCGCTTCACATCCACCTGCCGGAGCCGCTGGCCGATCCGGCTGAACCGGACGACCAGTGGGTGTCGCCACAGCGGATCGGAGTCCGCCGGCCGGCCGGCAGGTCCCATCCGGATCCTGCTCATCGTCGCCACCTGTCCATTGTTGCCGCCGACTCCGAGCCGTCCGTCGGAGCGGGGCCGGCGGACGGCCGCTGTCAGGCGTCGCTTCGAACCAGGCGCCAGGCGGCACCGGCCAGAGCCAGTGCCGTCCAGGCGAGGAACACCAGGAGACCTGCGCCGGGGGAGAGCGTGTGGGCGCCATGGTGCAGGCTGAACATCGACTCGCCGGCAACGCTCGGCAGGTAGGGCTGAACGGCGTTGTGCCAGGAAGTCGGCAGCAGCGAAATCAGACCCGGCAGGATCATGAGCGCGGCTACCAGCACCGAGATACCGCCCGCCACGGAGCGCAGCAGGGACCCCAGAGCGGCGCCGATGACGCCTACCAGGCCCAGATAGAGCGCGGCACCGAGCAGACTGCGCACGACCCCGCCATCCGACATCGTCAGCGCTGCCTGGGTGCCGGACAGGATGCCACTGTCGATCAGGAAGGTGACGAACGCGCCCACCGCACCCAAGACCAGCGCGACCAGCCCGAACACAGCAGCCTTGGACCAGAGGACGGGCAGACGCCGCGGTACGGCGGCCAAGGTCGACCGGATCATCCCTGTGGAGTACTCACCGGCGGTGACCAGCACCCCCAGCACGCCCAATGCCAGTTGCGCCAGCACGACACCGAACAGCGACAGACTGACCGCGGTGGCGTCGGCGAAGTCCGGATCCAGTTGCCGGCCGGACGTGACGCTGGACTTGTACCGCGCGGCAGCGATCACGCCGAAGCCCACCAGAAACAGCAGACCGAGTCCCAAAGTGATCCAGGTCGAGCGCAGTGACCACAGCTTGGCCCACTCCGAACGCAGTACGCGCCGGCCGGTCACCCGGTACGCCGGTCGCGCGACCGGAGTACCGCTGTCAGGGGTCCTGGGTGAGGTGACGACGCTCATGCGGCCCTCCCGGAGACCTCGGTGGTGCCGTGGTAATCGACGGAGTCCTTGGTCAGTTCCATGAACGCTTCCTCGAGCGAGATCGCCTTGGCGGTGAGCTCGAACAACGCGATCCCCGCCTCTGCCGCCTTGAGCCCGATCGCCCGGGCCGCCAGGCCGGTGACTTGCAGTTGCTCGGAGCCGGCCCGCCCGGTGATCTCGATGCCCGGTCCGGCCAGCACCTCGCGCAGCCGGCCAGGATCGGCGCTCGCCACCGTCACGGTCTCTCCGGCGGTCTGGCGAACCAGCTCGTGCACACTGGTATCGGCCAGCAGCCGGCCGCGTCCGACGACGATCAGGTGGTCGGCGACCAGGGCCATCTCACTCATCAGATGCGACGAGACGAAGACGGTCCGGCCTTCGGCGGCCAGCCCGGTGAGCAGGTTCCGGATCCACAGCACACCCTCGGGATCCAGGCCGTTGACCGGCTCGTCCAGCATCACCGTGGCCGGGTCGCCCAGCAGCGCGGCCGCGATCCCCAGGCGCTGAGCCATTCCGAGAGAGAATGCACCGGCGCGCTTCTTGGCCACCGACTGCAGGCCGGTCAGCTCGATCACCTCGTCTACCCGGCGGCGTGGAATGCCATGCGTGTAGGCCTGCACCATCAGGTGGTCGAACGCGGACCGCCCCGGGTGGATCGACTTCGCCTCCAGCAACGCTCCGACCTCCTGGAGTGGAGCACTGTGCTCGGCGTACCGGCGGCCGTTCACGACGACCGTGCCGCTGGTCGGTGCGTCGAGCCCGATGATCATCCGCATGGTGGTGGACTTGCCCGCACCGTTCGGGCCGAGGAATCCGGTCACGGTTCCCGGCTTGACCGTGAAGTCCAGCCGGTCGACCGCGGTCGTCTCGCCGTACCGCTTCGTCAGTTGGTGTGCCTCGATCATTCGCGTTGGTCCCTCGATCACGGGAGCCGGATCTCCCGGCGCCTCGGTGACCACGCTAGGAACGCCCGACGCCCGATCCGTGGTACCGCGGACTGATTTGCCGGATGGCCGTCGTACCGCGGTACTACGAGTGGGCCTCGCTGGAGCTGACCGAGTCGGCGAGGAAGTCCGAGATGACGCGGAGCTCGGCCACGGAGCGGCTGGCCAGGACGGCCTGCATGCTCTGGCCCTGCTCGGCGTACAGGGGGACCAGCTTGTCCTGGATCGCCTGCATCGACGGCGTGACGACGACCTTGCGGCGGTCGGCCGGGTCGTGTTCGCGGGTCACGAAGCCGTGGGATTCCAGGCGGTCGATCACGCCGGTGATCGTGCCGGAGGTGAGGCCGGTGTGCTCGGCGAGTTGGCGCGGCGTGAGCGGGCCGTAGGTCTGCAGCAGCGTCATGAACTGCGAGTCGCTGGCGCCCAGTCCCACCTTCGCGGAGACCGCGTGGTTGTAGAGGATCACGCCGGCGATGAACCGGATCATCCGCTGCTGGATCTCGCCGGTGAGCTCGTCTCGGGAACTGGTCATGGTCCACCTCAGCATAGGGGTTGCATTTCTCTCGGATATCCAAGATACTCGGATTACCGAGATACTTGAAGATCCGAGATAAAGGGGACGGCGATGAAGGTACTGGTGATCGGTGGCGGGACCGGCGGACTGGCATTGGCGCACGGCCTGCAGCGGGCCGGGATCGGCGTGACCGTGTTCGAACGGGACGCGCTGCGCACGGACGGCCTGCACGGCTACCGGGTCGGCATCGACCCCGATGGCAGCCGGGCGCTGCACGCGCTGCTGCCGACGGAGCTCTACGACACGTTCGTGGCGACGAAGGCTCGCGACCCGAAGTACTTCAACCTGCTCACCGAGGACCTCAAGGAGGTTCTCTCGATGGACCTTCCGGAGTCGACGGACCCGGTCGAGAGTGAGAAGTCGATCAGCCGGATGACGCTGCGCCAGGTACTGCTGACCGGTCTCGACGACGTGGTCGAGTTCGGTAAGGAGTTCACCCGGTTCGAGCAGCACGGCGATCAGGTCACGGCGTACTTCGCCGACGGCACGCACGCCACCGGCGATCTGCTGGTCGCCGCCGACGGCTCGGGTTCCCGGGTACGGCGTCAGTACCTGCCGCAGGCGGAGACCGAGGAGACCGGCATCATCGCGATCGCCGGGAAGCTCCCGATCACCGAGGAGAGCGCGAAGCTCGTCTCGCCCAAGGTGTTCGAGGGGATCTCGATCGTCAGTGCACCGCGAGGGCTCGCCTGCATCGTGCACGTGATGGAGTTCCAGTGGGACCGGGACGGTCGGGTGAAGAGCGGGATCGGTGGCAACACCGAGGAGCTGATCCGGCAGTGGCCGGGACTGCAGTTCGACAACACCCGCGACTACATCAACTGGGGGCTGTCGGCAACCAAGGACAAGCTGCCGGCGAACATCATGGAGCTGCGCGGCCAGGAACTGATCGACACCGCTCTCCAGGTCACGCCGGGCTGGCACCCGAACCTGCGCCGCCTCTTCGAGCTGACCGATCCCGGCACCTGCTTCCCGGTGAACATCTGGACGTCGGTCCCGCTCGAGCCCTGGGAGTCGACGACAGTGACCCTGCTCGGTGACGCGATCCACACCATGACGCCGGGCCGTGGCGTCGGGGCGAACACCGCGTTGCGCGACGCTGTGAACCTGTGCCGGACGCTGATCGAGGTGCGTGACGGGCGACAGCAACTGATCCCGGCCGTGCACGAGTACGAGGCGAAGATGATCGAGTACGGCTTCGACGCGGTGCTCAAGTCGCGGGCTCAGATGACGTCCGACGACCCGGTGCACAAGCCCGTGATCGGGCGGCTGGCGTTGGCCGGGATGCGGACCGCGATGCGCACGGTCAACCACCTGCCACCGGTCAAGCGGCGGATGCGCGACTCGATGATGGCCTACCGCGGCGCCGACCGGGACGAGCTGACGCTGGAGATCACCCCGGCGGGATCGGGGCAGTGACCATCCGGCCCGAGGTGACTGCCCGGGCCGGCGTCAGCGCTGGCCGATGTGCTCCGACACGGAGTCGAACACGCGGCCCACCGCGGCGAAGTCCTCCGGGGTGGCGAGGTCGACGAGGTTCTCCCGAACGCCTTCGACGTGGTACGGCGCCGCTTGCTCGAGCAACTCGAGTCCGGACTCGGTCAGCTCGGCCCAGACCCCCCGCTTGTCGCTCGTGCACGACGTACGGCGGACCAGGTCGGCGGCCTCGAGCCGGCCGACGGTGTGGGTCAGCCGGGAGCGGCTCTGGTGCAGCCGGTCGGCCAGATCGGCCATCCGGAGCCGCCGGTCGGGCGCCTCGGAGAGCCGGACCAGGATCTCGTAGTCATTGATACCGATGCCGAACCGGCGCAGGTCGTCGTCCAGCTTGGCCATCAGGCGTGCGGTTCCGAGCAGGTACGCACGCCACGCCACCTGCTGCTCGGCGTCCAACCACCGGGTCTCAGTCGTCATCGTCACGGGAACAGTGTACCGGGAATGTAGTTGACTTTTAAACCGTTGAAGCCTACTGTCGTGGTCAGAGGTTGAAAATTGAACTTTCAGTCCCCGGCTGCGTCGCCCCCCGACCAGTAGGAACACTTTCCCGAGAGGAACCCATGAGCGAGACTGCCGTTACCGGCACGACCCCGACCAGCACCATCCCCGGCCTGGTCGCCGGTACTTATGCGATCGACACCGCGCACAGCGAGATCGGCTTCACTGTACGTCACCTGATGACCAAGGTCCGCGGCACCTTCCAGGAGTACGCCGGCGAGATCATCGTCAAGGACTCCCTCGAGGAGTCGACCGCGAACGTCGCCGTCGAGCTGGCCTCCGTCCACACGCGCAGCGAGCAGCGCGACGGGCACCTGCGCTCCGGTGACTTCTTCGACGCCGAGAACAGCCCGAAGATGACCTTCGTCAGCACCGCCTTCAAGCCGGAGGGCGACGACTACGTCCTGGCCGGCGAGCTGACCATCAAGAACGTGACCAAGAGCATCGAGCTCGCGGTCGAGTTCCTCGGTGTCGACCAGAACGCCTACGGCCAGACCATCATCGGCTTCGAGGCCTCCACCTCGATCAGCCGCAAGGACTGGGGCATCGACTTCAACGTGCCGCTCGAGGGCGGCAAGCTGCTGATCGGTGACAAGGTGGACATCCACCTCGACGTCCAGGCCGCCCTCCAGGCCTGACGCCAGTACGCGAAAGACCCCGCACCATCAGGTGCGGGGTCTTTGCTATGCCTGCACCATCCGGTGGGCGAGGTCGGCGTACAGCTTGCCCAGGGCATCTGGGTCGCCGCGGTTGGGGGTGTACCAGCGGGCCACGTCGATCGAGAGCGAGAGTACGGCGAGAGTCGTGCCGGGCAGGTCGGAGACGGCGAAGGAGCCGTCCTGTACGCCGTCGGACAGCACCTGCTCGATCTGGGCAGAGATGGCCCGCCGGATCGTGGCCACCTCGGCCAGGTGATCCGGACTGAGTGCTGCGAGCTCGTATTGCACAACCCGTGCGATGGTGTGGTGCTCGGCGTGCCAGGCGGTGAAGGCGGAGACGAGAGAGCGGAGCCGGTCGGCGGGCGTGGAGCCGCTGTCGGCTGAGCGCAGTACGTCGAGAGCCGCGTTGTGGCCGTACAGACTGATCTCGAAGAGCAGGCGCTCCTTGGACGGGTAGTGCACGTAGAGCGCCGCCGGGCTCATCCCCGCGCGGGACGCGATGTCGCGGGTGGTGGTGGCCTGGAAGCCGCGCTCGGCGAACGCGTCGACGGCGCCGGTGAGCAGCCGGCGGGCGGCGGCCGGCTGGACGTGCTCCCAAACCAGGGGACTGGTGACTGCGGACACGTTGACACCATGCACCGAAAGCGTGAAGCTAAGCAAGCGCTTAGTGAAGCGATAAATGCAACACAGCCCCACTGATCTCACTTCTCGGGAGGCCCCATGGAGCGCGTCATCTTCACCGAGGACCACCACGCTTTCCGGGCCATCGCGAAGGAGTACTGCGACCGCTCGCTGGTGCCGCGGATGGAGCAGTTCCTCGACGAGAAGACGATCGACCGGGCCGCCTGGCTGGAGGCCGGCAAGCAGGGTTTCCTCGGCCTCGACGTGCCGGAGGAGTACGGCGGTTCGAGCGTCGGCGACTACCGGTTCAACGCGGTGTTCGCCGAGGAGGTCTCGAAGGTCTCCGCGTCGCTGTCCAGCTGCTTCGGCATCCACTTCGACTGTGCCGCGCCGTACCTGGTGGACCTGGGCACCGAGGAGCAGAAGCAGCGCTGGCTGCCCAAGTTCTGCTCCGGTGAGTACGTCGCCGCGATCGGGATGACCGAGCCTTCCGGCGGGTCGGACCTGGCCGCGCTGAAGACGAGTGCGAAGAAGACCGACGGCGGCTGGGTGCTGAACGGGTCGAAGACCTTCATCACCAATGGCGACATGGCCGACCTCGTCATCGTCGCCGCGCGCACCGATCCCGCCAAGGGCGCGAAGGGCATCACGCTGTTCGTGATCGAGGAGGGCATGGAGGGCTTCGCCCGCGGCCGCAAGCTGGACAAGGTCGGCCAGAGCGAGTCGGGTACGTCGGAACTGTTCTTCGAGGACGTGTTCGTCAGTGACGACAACGTGCTCGGCGAGGTGGACCGCGGCTTCATCCACATGATGGAGCGGCTGGCACAGGAGCGGGTCGGCGCCGCGGTGTCGAACATCGCGCAGGCGACCCAGATCCTGGCCGAGACGATCGACTATGTGAAGCAGCGCAAGGCGTTCGGCCAGCCGGTCGGCTCGTTCCAGTACAACAAGTTCGTGATCGCCGAGCTGGTCACCAAGGCCGAGGTCACCCAGGCGTACGTCGACAACGCGATCGTCGCGCACGACGAGGACCGGCTGACCGCGGTCGACGCGGCGAAGGCCAAGTGGTGGAGCGCCCAGGTGCAGAACGAGATCCTGGACGCGTGTGTCCAGTTGCACGGCGGCTACGGGTACATGAACGAGTACCGGGTGGCGCGGGCCTGGCGGGACGCCCGGGTGACGAAGATCTGGGCCGGCTCGAACGAGATCATGAAGGAACTCATCGGCCGCGACCTCGGCCTCTAGGAAGGACCACAATGCCTGAAGCAGTCATCGTGTCCACGGCCCGCTCGCCGATCGGCCGCGCGTACAAGGGGTCGCTGACCACGATCCGGCCGGACGACCTCGCCGTACAGATGATCGAGGCGGCGGTCGGCAAGGTCGGCCTGACCGGCGACCAGATCGAGGACCTCGCGCTGGGGTGCGCGGAGCCGCACGACGAGCACGGTGGCAACATGGCTCGCCGGGTCGCGGTGCAGCTCGGCTGGGACAACACGCCGGCGACGACGGTCAACCGGTTCTGCGCGTCGTCGACGCAGACCGCGCGGATGGCCTTCCACGCGATCAAGTCCGGCGAGGGTGACATCTTCGTCAGCGCCGGGGTCGAGTGCGTGTCGCGGTACAAGAACTTCGGTTCCGCCGGGGTCGGCGACCCGACGTCGTTCAACCCGGTCTTCACCGACGCGGTGCAGCGGACCGAGAAGTACGCCGAGACCAACGACACCTGGCACGACCCGCGCGCGGACGGCCAGATCCCCGACATCTACATCGCGATGGGCCAGACCGCGGAGAACGTGGCGACGCTGAGGGGCATCAGCCGGGCCGAGCAGGACGTGTTCGGCGTCCGCTCGCAGAACCTGGCCGAGAAGGCGATCGGCAACGGCTTCTTCGAGCGCGAGATCGTTCCGGTGACGCTGCCGGACGGGACTGTGATCAGCAAGGACGACGGCCCCCGGCCGGGGACGACGCTGGAGGGTGTCAGCGGGCTCAAGCCGGTATTCCGCCCGGACGGGACGGTCACGGCCGGCAACTGCTGCCCGCTGAACGACGGCGCTGCGGCGGTCGTGATCATGAGCGACACCAAGGCGCGCGAGCTCGGCCTCACCCCGCTGGCCCGGATCGTGTCGACCGGCGTGAGTGGTCTGTCGCCGGAGATCATGGGCCTCGGTCCGGTCGAGGCGTCGAAGCAGGCGCTGGCCCGAGCCGGCATGAGCATCAACGACATCGATCTGGTCGAGATCAACGAGGCCTTCGCGGTCCAGGTGATCGGGTCGGCGCGCGAGCTCGGCATCGACGAGGACAAGCTGAACGTGCACGGTGGCGCGATCGCGCTCGGGCACCCGTTCGGTTCGACCGGCGCGCGGATCATGACCACGCTGGTCAACGGGCTGCAGTTCGAGGACAAGCAGTTCGGGCTCGAGACGATGTGCGTCGGCGGCGGGCAGGGCATGGCGATCGTGCTCGAGCGCCTGAGCTGATGGGCCTGGAGAACCGTACGGCGATCGTCACCGGAGCGTCCCGGGGGATCGGGCTGGCGATCGCGCAGCGCCTGGTCGCGGACGGCGCGCGGGTGGTCATCACGGGCCGGACCCGGGAGACCCTCGACCAGGCGGTCGAGTCCCTCGGCGGCCGCGAGCACGCGCTGGGCGTCGCCGGCAACGCCGCCGATCCGACGCATCGCGGTGCGGTGGTGGCCGCGGCGGTGGCGACGTACGGGTCGGTGGATCTGCTGGTGAACAACACCGGCATCAACCCGATCTACGGCAAGCTGCTCGACGTCGACCAGACGGTCGCGGCCAAGATGGTCGACACGAACGTGCTCGCCGCGATCGCGTGGGTGAAGGCCTGCCGAGACGCCTGGATGCGTGAGCACGGTGGCGCCGTGGTGAACCTTTCTTCGGTGGCCGGCCTGGCGCCGTCACCCGGCATCGGCTGGTACGGCGCGACCAAGGCGATGCTGTCCCGGGTGACGGCGGAGCTGGCGGTCGAGCTGGCTCCGGAGATCCGGGTCAACGCGGTGGCTCCCGCGGTGGTGAAGACCAAGTTCGCCGGAGCTCTCTACGAAGGCCGTGAGGACAAGGTCGCGTCGACCTACCCGCTGCAGCGGTTGGGCCGGCCGGAGGACGTCGCCTCGCTGGTGTGGTTCCTGCTGTCCGACGAGGCGTCGTGGATCACCGGCCAGACCATCACGATCGACGGCGGCCTCACCCTGAACGGCGGGATCGTCTAGGGCTGACGTCCCTGCCAGGCGGCCAGCCGGTCGTACGGCGACGCGTCGTCGGCAACCGGTACGACGGAGCCGAACGGGACATGTCCGCCACGCGGCTCGGCCGGGATCGCCCGTCGGACCAGCGGCAGGCAGTAGACGGCGAGTGAGTCGTCCAGCAGGTCGGTGCGGTTGGTGGCCTTGGCGAGATCCCAGGAATGGGTGGTGAGCTCGCCGGTGTAGGCGCCGATCGAGGCGGCTCCGGGCAGTGTTCCCCACGGCAGTGTGCAGATCTGCGTCAGTACGGCGTCGTCGGCCAGCGTGGCGTCGAGCGTCGTACGGCGTTCCTTCCAGGCGGCCGGGACGTCGTCCACACCGGTCGTGACCGTTGGGAGGTCCAACGGGTTGCCGCCGGTGAGGGCGAGGTCGATCCGGCCGATCACGGTGATCAGGTGGCCGAGCAGGGTGCGTACGTCGTACTCCGGGCACGGGGTCGGCAGGGTCAGTTCGTCGGCGCCGATGGTGTCGATCATCGCCTGGGTCTGGTCCAGGGCGAGGACGAGCATCGGACGGGGGTCGTTCACGAGGTTGTTCATGGAGACAGCCTCGCGGGGTATATGTGACATCTTCTGTCGCATATTGTGGAGACCGTGCGAGCGGACCGGTTGTTGCAGATCATCCTGTTGCTGCAGCGGCATGCGCGGCTGAGTGCGCGGGAACTGGCCGAGCGGCTGGAGGTGTCGACGCGGACGGTCCTGCGGGATATGGAGGCGCTGTCGGCGGCCGGCGTACCGGTCTACAGCGAGCGCGGGCGCAACGGGGGCTGTGTGCTGCTGCCGGGGTATCGGGCCGACGTGAGTGGGCTGACGCCGCGCGAGGCGCAGGCGTTGTTCGCGTGGTCGGGGCGGGCCGCGTTGTCGGAGGAGCTGGGGCTGCGGGATGCGCTGCAGTCCGCGATGGGCAAGCTGTCGTCGACGCTGCCGCTGGCACTGCAGGACGATGCGGATGCGCTGTCGGGTGCGATCGTGGTGGATCGTCGGCGGTGGTTCGCGGAGGCCGAGGATCACGGTGCACTGCCGGTGCTGCGGCAGGCGGTGGTGGCGCAGCGCCGGGTGCGACTGCGTTATGCGTCCGCGAGTGCGGGGCTTCAGCGTCGTACCGTCGATCCGTGGGGGCTGGTCGAGCAGGCCGGCCGGTGGTATCTCGTCGCGGCGCATCGCGGGACGGCGCGGATGTACCGGGTCTCGCGGGTAGAGCAGGTGGATGTGCTCGAGGCCGCCGCCGTACGGCCTGACGGACTGGACGTCCGCGCGGAGTGGGACCGGCTGCGGTCCGGACTCGAGCAGAACATGCCCGTCGGGGTCGATGTGCTGATCCGGGTGCGACCAGAGCGGGTCGAGCTGGTACGGCGGATCGCCACACCGATGCTGGCCAAAGGGTCTGTCGCCCGGGACGTGCCGGCGGATGACGAGTGGCCGCATCTGCGCCTGCACTTCCGGGTCCAGGAGGCCGCATGTGGTGTACTGCTCGGCTTCGCGGGCGATGTCGAGGTGCTGGAGCCGGTCGACCTACGGTCCAGGATGTTGCGGCTCGCCGAGGCCGCTGTGGCGGTCTACAGCTGACGCTTTGCCTCGAACGTCTGGCGGAGGATGACACGGCCGTCGTCCGCCTGGTCCTCGTTGCGCCAGTGGAAGCTGGTCTCGGTGATGCCGGTGAACGCCCAGCGGGTGTTGGCGGTCTGCGACGTGAGGGTGATGGAGTCGCCGTCGGCCCGCGCGATGAATGGCATGACGAACGCGGCCTTCGGGCCCAGCCAGGTCGAGCGGAAGGCGTTCAGCTCGGGGTCGTGGATGCGGATCGACAGGCCCCACTCGCCGTCGCCGTCGGTGCCGCGGGCGGCGCGGCTCGGGGTGATCCAGATGTCGGCGACCGCGCGGCCGTCGAGGGCCCAGGCGAAGTGCCACTCGCCCTTGGTCTCCCGGGTGACGTTGCCGTCGTCGTCGTACCAGGCGACGTCGAGCTCCCAGCTGCCGATCAACGGCGCGAACGGCCGGAACGCCTCCACGAACTCCGCCCGCGGCCCGTCGGACACCATCAACCCGGCCAGCACACTAGCCGCAGCCGCTCCATCTGTAATCTGCATAAGAGCTACTTACTCCTGACAACTCTTGAGGTCAAGCCCTTTCAGACAGATCGGCGGAGCCGGCTGAACGAGGCGGCAACCACGGCAGCCGCGCCCCAGGCGATGGCCGCCCACGACCAGCCCGAACTGAAGCCACCGGCGGTACCTTGGTGCGCCAGTGAAACGATGCCTAGATAGGCGGCCGACACCGCGACCCCGCACATGGCCGCCCACAACCGATCCGGCCACAACGCGCCGAGGTACGTCAGACTGACCAGTGCCAGCGCGAGCGCTCCCTGGATGGCGTAGTGGTCCACGCCGAGCGTGACGTCGCTGTCCGGCCGGTTCGCGCGGTCGGCCGCGAACATTCTGAACGCGTAGGTGAGCCAGGGCCCGCTGCCCGCAACGGCAACCGTGAGCAGGGGCCACGACAGTTGGCGTGGTCCCAGTGCACGCCATGGTCGCCGCGGGCCGCCGAGCATGACTGTTGCGATCTGAGCGGCCAGTACGGCGGCGAGGACCGCTGCCGCCCACGCCAGTGAGAGCGTCGCTGCCAGCGCGATCGAAAGGCACACGGTGATCAACTGGAGGACGGCACCGGGGGTATCCGGCACGACGACGAGAGCCGCGAACGGAGCGGCCACCAGGGCTCCGAACAGCAGGCCCCAGCCGGCCTCCAGCATGACTGGCCAGGACCGATCCCAGGTCACCGTCAGATCGATGATGGCGAAACCGGGGAGGAGCCAGAGCAGTGCGTAGACGCCGGCCAGGCAGCGTACGACGATCCGCCGGGTCCGGCTCATTCCGCCAGCATGCGCAGTCGCGGGCGGGCCGACAAGGGTGAGCCCCGCGGACGCCCCGCCACCGGTGACCCCGTCGTGTCCCAGCACGATGGCACTTCCGGTGGTCGGGGCGATCAGTCCGACAGCACCGGGTAACTGTAGTGCCAGTCGACCGCACAGCAGAATCACAAGACGCGCGCAGCCGTTGCGATCACGTTGCTGTTCTTAATGCATGGCGTGTGGCAGGCGTCGTGGCTAAGGTCCCGCCATGACGACAGGGGTGGTGATCCGGTCGGCCGTCGGCGATGACGCCGACGCGATCGCGGCAGTGCGCCGGGCGGTCTACTCGTACAAGGTGATGTCGCCGGCGGCCACCAGGCACATGATCACCGTGCAGACGCCGGGGGAGCGGTTCCTTCCACTGGTCGCGGAGGCCGACGGCGAACTGGTTGCCTGGGGATCGGCCGGCCTGAATGTCTGGACCAGCGAACCGGGCCAGAGCCACCTGTCCATCTACGTGCATCCCGACCAGCGCAAGCGGGGCATCGGCACCGCGCTCGCCGACCGGCTGCACCAGCATCTGACCGAGGTCGGCGCGATCCGCGTGCGGGCGTTCGTGCACCCGGACGGTCTCGAGTTCGCCCACAACCTCGGGTACGACGGGACGCGGCAGATGCACTACTCCGGCGTCGACGTACGGTCGCTGCCCGAGCAGCCGACGACCCCGGACGGCATCGAGCTCGTGACCTTCGACCAGGTCGACCCGCGACAGGCGTACACCGCCGACTCGATCGCCTCGCTGGACGAGCCGAGCGACTCGCCGATCGACTCGATCGACTACGAGCGATGGCTGGAGGAGATCTGGCAGGGTCCCGCGCTGGACAAGTCGCTGAGCGTCGCCGCGATGGTGGGTGACGAGATGGTGTGCTTCACCGTGGTCGAGACCGACGCCGACCGGGCCTGGTCGGGGATGACCGGCACGATCCCGGCGTACCGCGGCCGGGGGCTGGCCAAGCTGGTCAAGTCGGTCGCCCTCCGCCGGGCCGCCGCGGCCGGCATCACCGCGGCGTACACGTCGAACGACGACGAGAACGGCCCGATGCTTGCCGTCAACAACTGGTTGGGCTATCAGCGCGTCCAGACGGAGTTCGGTCTCCTGCGCACACTGGCCGGCTAGATGACGACCGTCGGGTTCGACCGTGTCCAGCACCTGGTCCGGGTCCCGGTGACGGTGGGTGGGGACGAGTACAGGTTCCTGGTCGACACCGGGATCGGGATCACCGTCGTGTCGTCGGCGCTCGCGGCGCGTGCCGACGTGCAGCCGAGCGCTGAGACGTTCACCGGCCGGCGGATGTCCGGTCAGTCCGTCGAGACACCGTTGGTCCGGCTGCCGACGGTCGTGTTCGGCGACTACACCGTCGACGCGCATGTCGCGGGAGTCGCGGACCTTGGCGACATCGACGGCCCGAACGGATTCGCGGGGATCCTCGGTCCGGCGTTCTTCGAGCACTACGTGGTCACCACCGACCCGGTTGCGTCGACCCTGACCGTCCGCCCTCGGGCGGACTTCGCCGTCGAGGGGTACGAGATTCCGCTCGAGATCCGGCGGGAGTCGGTGTCGGGGGATCCCTTCGTCCAGCTAGTGTTGCCGAGTGGGCGCGAGATCTCCGTCGAGGTGGACACCGGGTCGGCCAGCCTCATCCTCGACACGCGCTACGTGTCCGACTGCGGGGTCGATCTCGACAGCCCGGACGTGACGACGCGGGCCGGTACGGACGAGACCGGCTATGTATGGACGCGGCACTGGGTCTCGATCGGCGGCAGCGTGCACCTGGCCGCCGCACCGGAGACCGCGCAGCAGGCGCCGCGGGTGCAGTTCCAGGACATCATCCACGACGGGCTGGTGGGCGCGGACTACCTCGAGCGCTACCGTCTGTCCTTCGACGTCTCCGGTGCCTGGATGATCCTCGCGCCGCGGCTCTGAAACAGAGCTGTCATTGGTCTGCACCTGAATGCGCGCTATGTTCCGGAGGACTCGTTGAGGGAGTTCGCAAGGAGATTGCATGGAGATCAGGGCGGCCGCAACGGGGGATGTCGAAGGCGCGATCGCGTTGCACGACGCGTTGGCGCCGTACCTGGTGGTCACCCGGGGCGCGGTGACGCGCAGACTGGCCTCGCCCGCCGTCGCGGGCAACGGAACGTTCGCCGCGGTGGATGCCGGTGAAGTGGTCGGGTGGGCAACGACCGAGCTGATCGCCGGGTCGGAACCGCTGGACGGACAGTTGCGGTTGCTGGTCCGGCCGGACCACCGGGGCCGGGGTATCGGTTCGAAGTTGCTGGAGGCAACGCACGAGGATCTGCGGTCGGCCGGCGCGACCAGCGCGCGGGTGTTCGCCGATCCCGCCACGGTGGAGTGGGCAGCCCGGCGCGGCTACCGGCAGACCCGGCAGGTGCACTACGCGGGCATCGACCCCCGCAAGGCGCCGGAGGTGCCCGGGATCCCGACCGGCGTGGAACTGGTCGCACTGATCGACGTCGATCCGCAGCAGCTGTACGAGGCCGATCAAGTTGCCCAGCGCACCAAACCCGGCGACGCGAACATCACCTCACGCCCGTACGACGACTGGCTCGCCGCGATCTGGCGATCGCCGGACATGGTGCTCGACCTGAGCGTGGCCGCGCTGTACCAGGACCAGTTGGTCGCGTTCACGCTCGGCCACGGCGATCGGAACCGGATCTGGTCCAAGATGACTGCGACGCTGCCGCAGTACCGCGGCCGCGGTCTGGCCAAGCTGGTCAAGTCCGCCGCACTGCACCGTGCCGCCGGCGCAGGGGTGCGAGGCGCGTACACCGCCAACTACGACGGCAACGCGCCGATGCTCGCCGTCAACGAGTGGCTCGGCTACGACCGCGTGACCACCCACGCCGTCCTGATCTGCCCCCTCTAAGGGACGAGCAGTACGACGGTCTCCGCGACGCAGGCGGGTTTGGTGGAGTTCTCGAGCTCGATGACCCAGTTGAGCGAGACCTGGACGCCGGCCGGGGTCTCGACGGCGTTGGCGATCGAGGCGCCGGCGCGGACCCGGGTGCCGACCGGGACGGGAGCCGGGAAGCGGACCTTGTTGACGCCGTAGTTGAGCTTGGCGGTGACGCCGTCGATGGAGAACAGCTCGTCACCGAAGCGCGCGATCAGGCTCAGCGTGAGGTAACCGTGCGCGATCGTCCCGCCGTACGGGCCCTTCGACGCGCGCTCGACGTCGACGTGGATCCACTGGTGGTCACCGGTCGCGTCGGCGAACGTGTTCACCTGCTCCTGGGTGATCTCCAGCCACTCGGTCTCACCCAGGTGGGTGCCGACCGCGTGCACGACCTCGTCGATGCCGTTGAACGACTGCGTCATCCCGTCTGCCCTCAGTTCCGGGGTCCGCCGGCGACGTACAGGACCTGACCGGAGACGAAGCCGGCCTCTTCGCTGCAGAAGAACGACGCCGCCGCGGCGATGTCCTCCGGCTTGCCGGTCCGGTTCACCGGGATGGTGGCGGCGGTGGCCTTCTTGAACTCCTCGAAGTCGACCCCGACCCGCGCCGCGGTGGCGGCGGTCATGTCGGTCTCGATGAAGCCGGGGGCGATCGCGTTCGCGGTGACGCCGAACTTGCCCAGCTCGATCGCCAGCGTCTTCGCCAGCCCCTGCAGCCCGGCCTTCGCGGACGCGTAGTTCGCCTGGCCGCGGTTGCCCAGCGCCGAGGTCGAGGACAGGAAGACCATCCGGCCGTAGCCCGCCTCGACCATGTGCGCCTGGCAGGCCTTCGACATCAGGAAGCTGCCGCGCAGGTGCACGGACATGACCGTGTCCCAGTCGTCCTCGGACATCTTGAACAGCAGGTTGTCGCGCAGCACGCCGGCGTTGTTCACCAGGATCGTCGGCGCGCCCAGCTCGGCGACCACCCGGTCGACCGCGGCGGTGACCTGGTCGGACTTGCTGACGTCGCAGCCGACCGCGGCGGCCTGGCCGCCGGCCTCGGTGATCGCCTTCACGGTCCCAGCGCAGGCGCCCTCGTCGAGGTCCAGGACGGCAACCGCGTTCCCGTCCTGGGCGAGCCGCTGTGCCACGGCCGCACCGATTCCCCGGGCCGCCCCGGTAACGATCGCCACCCGCTGCTCGCTCATCCGCGCTCCTTCGGTCAGTGCTGCTGCCGGGGATGACATTACCCACGCTCAGTCACGCCGGGAGTACCCAGGATGCGATGATCGCCGTGTGGATCATCACAACCGCCATGTCTATTACTGCCCGTTGCGGTGGGGTGACCTGGACGCCCTCGGCCACGTGAACAACGGCCGGTTCGTCGACTATCTGCAGGACGCCCGGGTCGACTTCCTGTTCCGGACCGCCAAGGAGCTCGGCGCGGACGACCTGGAGACGGGTCTGCTGGTGGCTCGGCACGAGGTGCAGTACCGGAGGCCGCTGTACTTCCGGCCCGAGCCGGTCCGGATCGAGCTGTGGATCAGCGAGATCAGGGCCGCTTCGTTCACCGTGGACTACGAGATCCTCGACGCCGACCCCGATCGTCGTACCTATGTCGAGGCGCGGACCAGGCTGGTCCCGTTCGACTTCGCCGCCAACCGCCTCCGCCGGATCAGCCCGGTCGAACGCGAGGCCCTGTCGAAGCTGGTGGGCGCTTGATGTACACGCACCCGGTCCTGGTTCGCTGGTCGGACATCGACTCGTATGACCACGTCAACAACGTCCGGTACTTCGACTATCTGCAGGAGGCCCGGATCGCATTCCTGTCCGAGGTCCTCGAGACGGGGGATCTGTTCGCCGAGCACCCGTGTGCCCTGGTCAGCCAGACCGTGGACTATCTGCGCCCGATCCTGCTGAGGCATCCGCCGTACGACGTGGACGTGTGGATCGACTCGGTCGGTACGACGTCGTACACGCTCGGCTCCCGGATCGTCGACCGCAGTGGGGAGACCGAGGACATCTACGCCAAGGCGGTCTCGGTCATCGTCGCCACCGACGCCGAGACGCACGCCAAGCGGCCGCTGTCGGAGTCCGAACGGGCAGCCCTCCTCAAGCACGTTGCAGCGGCTTGAGACACTAGAACCGACATGACTGAGCAGCAGAGTTTCTACGACGCCGTCGGTGGGGCCGAGACGTTCCACAAGCTGGTGGCGGCTTTCTACCGCGGCGTGGCCGACGACCCGGAACTGCGCGCGCTGTACCCGGAGGAGGACCTCGGTCCGGCCGAAGTGCGCTTCCGGATGTTCCTGGAGCAGTACTGGGGCGGCCCCAAAACGTACTCCGAGCAGCGCGGGCACCCCCGGCTACGGATGCGGCACGCCCCGTTCGCCGTGACGCGGACCGCCCGGGACCGCTGGCTGGGCCACATGCGTGCCGCGCTGGACGAGATCGCCCTGGCGCCGGATCAGGACGAACAGATCTGGAAGTACATGGTGATGGCGGCGCACAGCATGGTGAACACCGACGAACCGCAGTACCCGGGCGCGATCGACGTGTCCGGCCGCTAGGCGTGCCGAACGGTTCTTGACGAGGCACTCCATCTCTCTCGAAGGAGACAACACGAGCATGGCAACCACGCGTACGGCCAAGGCCCACTGGGAAGGCTCGCTGATGGAGGGCGCCGGCCAGGTCGCCCTGGAGTCGTCCGGCGTCGGCACCTACGACGTGACCTGGGCCTCCCGGGCGAACGAGGCGAACGGCAGGACCAGCCCGGAAGAGCTGATCGCCGCCGCGCACTCGACCTGCTTCTCGATGGCGCTGTCGCACGCGCTCGCCGGTGCCGGCAACGCGCCGGAGGCGATCGACACCCAGGCCGACGTGACCTTCCAGCCGGGTGAGGGCATCACCGGCATCAAGCTGTCCGTCAACGGCAAGGTCCCCGGGATCACCGCCGACGAGTTCGCCGAGTTCGCCGAGGGCGCGAAGAAGAACTGCCCGGTCTCCCAGGCGCTGGCCGCCGTCCCGATCACCCTGGACGTCACCTTCACCGCCTGAGCCTGACCGCTTCACACAGCGTCCGGCGAGCCCTGTGGGTTCGCCGGACGCTGTCGTTCCTGTCGGTGGAGCCGGTCAGACTGCTCTCATGCCCGACGCCGCCTTGCTCGACAACCACCTCGCGTTCCTGGCCGCCCATCGCGGTGCGGTACGCCGCTCTGCCGCCGGGATCGAGGTGGTCGGGGAGTCGGCCGAGTTCTCGGCGTGGATCCCGCTCTCCCCGTCAGCCGAGCTCCCGGCCGGTACGGCGACGGTCCGGTTGGTGCCGTGGAGCGGTGACGGCTGGGTTGAGCGGCTGACCGCGGCGGGCTTCCAGCCGGCCGAGGTGCTCGTGCACATGGAAGCGCCCGTGGAACCGACCGTGGACTCGCCGGTGGCCGGGGTGGTGGCAGCGATCGAGACGGACGAGGATGCGGCGGGGTTTGCCGAGGTGCAGAGTGCGGCGTTTCTCGACGAGGACGAGCCGGACTACGACTGGTGGCGGCAGAAGTTCCTGGAGCTGGCGGTCCGGAACTACCGAGCGCCGGATCAGTCGCTCTACCTGCTCAGGGTCGACGGTGATCCGGTCTCGGTGACGCTGCTGCTGCGGACCGGGGCCGTCTTCGGGGTCTACGCGGTCGCGACGAAGCCGGCATACCGAGGGCGGGGGCTTGCCTCAGCGCTGCTCGCCCAAGCGAGGTGGGATGCCGCTGAGGCGGCACGAGCCGCAACTAGCGAAGGCGCGCCGCGGCTAACGTTGCAGGTGGTGGAGGGGTCGGACGCCGAGCGGCTCTATCTCAAGCTTGGGTTTCGTGCGGCGTTCCGGTCGCCGCACTTTCGTCGTCCTTGATCTCTTCGGCCTTCGCCGTGGCGCTGCCGACGCCCGAGGACGCGCTGCTGGACGGGTCGCGGGTGGCGAGGTTGCCGACCCGGACGACCTCGCCGTTGCGGACGTACCAGGTGGTGCCGTCCTCGCCGCGGAGCGTCGTGATCCGCAGGCCGACCTCCACCACGACCCCGGTCGCCTTCTCCATGTCGATCAGGTCGCCGACGCCGTACTGGTCCTCGAAGATCATGAACACGCCGGCCAGGAAGTCCTTCACCAGCGTCTGCGCGCCGAAACCGAGCACCACACCGATGATGCTCGCCGACGCGACCACCGGCACGACGTTGAAGCCGAGCTCGGCCAGCACCATCACCACCAGGACGGCGGTCAGCACGATCGTCACGGTGCTGCAGAGCAGCGAGGCGATCGTCTCGGCCCGCTGGGTCCGGCGCTCGTTGGCCAGCGTGTTCTCGACGAACCCCTGGCCGATCTTGGACTTCGACAGCACGCCGGCGACGGCGCCGTTCCCGGTCCGGCGGGCGAACTTGCGGATCAGCTTGTGCAGGACCCACCGGAGCACGAGGAAGCCGATGATCAGCCCGGCGATCCGGGCCGGGACGACGATGATCTGGTCGGTCACCTCCAGCTTGCCGTCGTTACCCATCCGGAAGAAGGTCGGAAAGGTCCCGGGCGGTGAAAACAGGGGGTGACTGACTGCGGACGTAAGGTAGCTGGTCAAATAAGGCATCTCGCCGCCCGATCTTAGTGAAGGAAGGCAAGGGAGACGATCGCATGCCCAGCCGGCTGGATGACGAGCTGTCCAGGCTCGTGAGCGCGGGCGTGCTGCGCCAGTACCAGGCCGACTCGCTCCGCGACGCCGCTGACGCGGAGATCGACGCGGCGCTGTCGGACCCCGGGCGGCCGCGGCCGCAGCCCACGCCCGGTGAGCCGCCGGCCAAGCCGCGGACACCACCGACGGCGACCCACCCGAACGCCCTGATCGAGGTGCTCGGCTACATCGGCGGTGCGCTGCTCCTCGGCGCGGTCGCGCTGCTCACCCTCGCGAACTGGGGCGAGATGGGGCGTGCCGCGCGGGTTTCCACCGGCACCAGTGCCGCGGTCATCCTGCTCGGGGCAGCCGTCGTCCTCGCGCTGCTGCGGCGCCGTGCGCAGGTGAGCTCGGCGCTTGCGTCCTTGGGCTGCTGTGTGGCCGGCTTCGCCACTTACGTCGCGATCGAAGGAGAGACCGGGCGCGTCGCAGGGGTGTCGGTCGCGCTCGCGCTGGCCGGGGTCGGGCTGTGGTGGCTGTCCGGCTCTTCGTTGCTGGCGGCAACTTTTGGCATCCTCGGAGTGGGTGTGCTGGTAATCACGTCGGACGTCCTCTCTCCGGACGCGGGCTCGGCGGTCAACAGCGCGGGCATCGCCGGGACCGGTTTCATCCTGGTGGCGTTCGTGCTCGCGATGCTCGGCCTGGTCCGGGATCAGGTGACCGCGTGGTCGCTGGCCGGCGCCGCGATGTTCAGCTCGTCGATCTGCTGGCTGATCCAGGAGCGCGGCGAGATCATGGCCCTGGCCGTCGGTACGGCGGGACCCGCGGCCCTCCTGGTCGCGTACGGTCGCCGGCGCCATTCGGCGTACGCAGTGGTCGCGTGCTCGATCCTGCTGGTCATCTGGCCGACGGCGCTCTATCAGCTGACTGATGACATGGCCGGCGTGGCCATCGGCCTGGTCGTCGCCAGTGGCGTGCTGCTGCTCGCCGTACTGATGCTGAGCCGGCGCCGCTCGAATGAGTGACACGGCGCGCTGCGTTACGCGTTGGCGCCGTTGATACGGCAGACTCGCTGAGGTGACTGCTCCTACTCCGGCCCTTGTCGAGCTAGCGGTTGCCCATGGCGTGGCGACGGAGTACTGGAACTGGCAGGGCGAGCATGTGGTCGTCTCCAGTGAGGTGGTGTCCGCAGTACTCGCGGCGCTCGGTGTGGACGCGTCCACACCGGACAAGGCCGCCGATGCCCTGGCGGAGCACCAGCAGACCCGCTGGCGTCGTACGTTGCCCGCCACTGTGGTGATGCGCGAGGGCTGGACGCCATGGTTCGCCGTCCATCTGCCGCACGGGTCCACCGCCGAGGTCTGGGTGGACATGGAGGATGGCGGTCAGCGGCGTGACATCCCGCAGCAGGAGCATTGGGTCGAGCCGGAGTGGGTCGACGGTGTACAGGTCGGTGAGGCGACGTTCCAGCTGCCGGGTGACCTGCCGCTCGGCTATCACCGGCTGTGCGCGCGGATCGGCAGCAGTCCGGAGATCTCGGTCAGCACGCTGATCGTGACTCCGCGCAAACTGCACCCTGAGAAGCTGCACCGCACCTGGGGCTGGGTGCTGCAGCTGTACTCAGTCCGCTCTCGCCGGTCCTGGGGCATCGGCGATCTGCACGACCTGGCCGACCTGGCTGCCTGGTCTGCCCATGATCTTGGTGCCGGGTTCGTCCTGGTGAACCCACTGCACGCTGCGGAGACCGCGGGCCGGATGGAGCCCTCGCCGTACCTCCCGGCCTCACGGCGCTTCAACAACCCCATCTACCTCCGCATCGAGGACATCGACGAGTACGGCGACCTCGCGCCGGCGGAGCGGGATCGGGTCCGGGCCCTCAGCCTGCAGGCGCGCGCACTGAGCGAGGACTGGACCGCACTGGACCGGGACACCGTCTGGGCCGCCAAGCGCGAGGCTCTGCAGTTGCTGTTCGGAGTGCGACCGTCGATCGGCCGGATCGCGGAGTACGGCGCCTACTGCGACCGCGAGAGCCAGGGGCTGATCGACTTCGCCACCTGGGCCGCGATCTCCGACGTCCACGGGCCGGAGTGGAGCAAGTGGCCCGAGGAACTGCGGGATCCGATGTCCTCCGCGGTCGTTGCCTTCCGCAACGAGAATCCGGACGCGGTGGAGTTCCACTGCTGGCTGCAGTGGCAGCTGGACGAGCAGCTCGCCCGCACCCAGGCCCGGGCGAAGGCGGCCGGCATGTCGCTCGGCGTCGTCCACGACCTGGCGGTCGGCGTCCACCCGGACGGTGCGGATGCATGGGCCCTGCAGAACGTGCTGGCGCCCGGCATCCACGTCGGTGCGCCGCCGGATGCGTTCAACCAGCAGGGTCAGGACTGGTCGCAGCCCCCATGGCGGCCGAACGCGCTGGCCGAGACCGGGTACGCCGCTTGGCGGGATCTGGTCCGGGCAGTCATGCGGCACGGCGGTGGGCTGCGGATCGACCACATCCTCGGCATGTTCCGGCTCTGGTGGGTGACGTCGCCGGAGCGGCCGACCGAAGGCACGTACGTCCGTTACGACCACGAGGCGCTCGTTGGCATCCTCGTGCTCGAGGCCACGCGGGCCGGCGTGACAGTGGTGGGTGAGGACCTGGGCACGGTCGAGCCATGGGTGCGGGACTACCTGACCGAGCGCGGCATCCTCGGCACGTCGGTGCTGTGGTTCGAGCGCGATGCTCAAAGCCGTCCGCTGCCGCCGGAGCGCTGGCGCGAACTCTGCCTGGCCACCGTCACCACCCACGACCTGCCGCCGACCGCCGGCTACCTCGCGGGCGACCACGTCGAACTACGCAACCAGCTGGGCCTGCTCACCCGGCCGGTTGCCGAGGAGCTCGCGGTGGACGAGGCCGAGCGCGACTCCTGGCTCAACGCGTTGCGGGGGCGGCACCTGCTCAGCAACACCGACGGCGACGTCGAGCGCATCGTCGAGTCCCTGCATCAGTACGTCGCTCACACGCCGGCGAAGCTGGTCGGTGTGGCACTCACGGATGCCGTCGGGGAGCGTCGTACGCAGAACCAGCCGGGCACCACCGACGAGTATCCGAACTGGCGGATCCCGCTGGGCGGACCGGACGGCCAGCCGGTGCTGATCGAGGACCTGCCGAACAACCACCGCCTGCGCCGGCTGATCGGCGCACTCAACATCTAGTGCCGCGTCAGCAACGGAGGAGAGGTCATCGGGGTCTGCGGATCTCGGGCCTGATGGGACCGGGCGGCACATGATCCTGGCCGGCTGGACGATCAATGACACGGGGAACGCCTTCTACCAGTGTTCGGATGTCAATTTCTGATTCAACCGGAGGTTTCGGAAATATCTTTCGCGGGAAGTGCACTCTGTGAAATATCCGCCCCGTATTTCGAGGAGTGTCCCTATGAAATCCGTTCTCCGACGTGTCCTCATCCCTGTCGTCGCCGTCCTCGCCGGCCTGTTGCCCGGCGTGGTCATGGTCGACCAGGCCTCCGCCCTGACCAAGCTGACCCAGGCCCAGGCCGAATCCTTGTTCCGTGCGGTCGGCATCACTTGGTCGTCCAGCGGCGGCTGCACCAACCGAAACATCTCGACCTGCACGTCGTTCGCGCAGATCAACGACACCACCGTGTACGGCGCTCGCACGCTGAAGACCGCCAGCGGTTGTGCGATCAACATCACCGGCGGAACCGAGACCGGCCACGCCAGCGGCACCTACAGCCACTGGAACGGCTACAAGATCGACATCTCGAAGTACACGTGTGTCGGCAACTACATCCACACCTACTTCACCCGGATCGCGGACCGCGGTGACGGCTATCCGCAGTGGCGCTCCGGCTCCGGCAACATCTACGCCGACGAAGGCAGCCACTGGGACATCACCTACTACAACTGCGGCGGCTGCTAACCAACAACCGGGCTCCGCGCGGGCAGGACAGAGGCAACCGCCGCGGCTGCTGGGCGTCGCGACGCCTGCGTCCGCTCTGGGTGAGGCACTGGAGTGGACGCAGGCACGAAGTACTAGGCTGCGCGGTGTGATTGCTGAGTTGTCCGGCCACACCGTGCTGGTGTTCGTCGGTATCCCCCTACTGGTCGTCGCGGTGGTGGCGCTGCTGGTGTTCGCGCCGTCGATCGCGCACGGGCCGCGTTACCGTCCGGGTCTGTCCTGGTGGGCTCCGCCGGTCTGGATCAACGGTCCGGTCGCGACCAAGCCCGACCCGGCCAACCTGCCCGAGCTGCCCGGCGCGCCGGGGACCACCGCGACCGCCGGCACCGGCGTCGCCCGCACGACCGGAGGCGCAAGTGCCAGCTGGTGACGCATTCACGCCGGACCAGCTCTACGACCTCGAGCGCGCGGTCCGGCACGCCGAGGAGGTCTCCGGCCTGCACTTCTCGGTGTACGTCGGTGGTGCCGACGAGGAGACCCGTCCGTTCGCCATCGAGCTGCTGAACGAGCTCGACGACCCCGACCACAGCGTCCTGGTGTATGTCGACCCGGCCGGACGCCGGCTGGAGATCGTCACCGGCTCCCTGGCGCGGCGGCAGCTCTCGGACAGCTCGGCCGGACTGGCCGCACTGACCATGCAGACGTCGTTCGCGACCGGTGACCTCACCGGCGGTCTGGTCACCGGCGTTCAGCAGCTGGGCGAGCACGCGCACCAGGCGCCGCTGCTGCACGCCAACGAGCCACACCAGCAGTGACCCAGATCCTGCAGCCACACCGCATCGAGCTGGACGACGTCGTACTGCGCCCCTTCGTGGCCCGCGACGAGGCTGCGGTGGCCGAGGCGCTGCGGGATCCGGACATCCTCCGCTGGACCGCGGGTACGGCGGTCATCCGCACGCCCGCGGATCAGCGGGCACGGAAGTGGCTGGAGCCGCGCATCGACGGCTGGGCTCGCGGTAGCGCGGTCTTCGCCGTCGCCGACGCCGCGACCGACTACGTGCTCGCCACCGTGTCGGTCCGCGACGTGAACCGAGTCCCGGATCAGGCTGTCGTCGCGTACTGGGTCAGCCCGGCCGCCCGCGGTCGCAGGCTCGCAGCCCGCGCACTCGACGCGGCCGCCCGCTGGGCCTTCGCGCCGGATGGTCTCAGACTGCACAGGTTGTCGCTGGACCACGCACTGATCAACGAGGGCTCCTGCCGCGTCGCCGTACGGGCCGGCTTCCAGCTCGAGGGCACCATGCGCGACTACTACCTCGAGCCGACCGGGGAGCGGCACGACTCGCACCTGCACTCGCGGCTGGCGACAGACCCAGTGGGTCAGTGCCCCGGAGCGACTGCGGGCTCGTAGGTCGGGCAGGCCGAGCTCTGGTAGGCGCTCTGTGTCTTCGGCGCCGAGCACAGGTTGAGCATCTGCTCCGACGAGGTGCCGGGACCGAGGTAGACCAGCCAGGTGTCGGTGACCGGCTCCATGCTGCTGTTCGCGATCCCCGGGTACTGCCCGTTGACCAGCATCGCCTTGGCCGGTACGCCCGCCTTGATCAGCCTGGTGGCGAGGGCCTTCGCGACCTGGTCCGCGTCCATGCCGGCGTCGGTCGGGTACTTGTCGATCTGGACGATCCATTGGCCACGCTTGAACGCCGGCGAATCCGCGCCGGTGTTCACCGGCGGTGCACTCGTCTTCGGGACGGTCGTCGGCGCCGTGGACGTCGCCGGCGGTTTGCGATCCGCCTTCGTGGTGCTCGCGTCGTCACCCGCCACGGGTGCGGCCGGGGCCGCCGCTCCACCCGCGGGTACGTCGCCCAGCCGCAAGCCGTCGTCCGTGGGCGCCGACGACGACCCGTTGGTCAGGATGAACCCGAATACCGCCACCAGCGCGGCGGCGGCCACGATCGCCGCACCGACCGCGCTGTGCGAGCGCTGAACCTTCCGCGGGCGCCGCGGCGGGGCATCGTCACGGCGGGCGGCAGACTTCTGTTGTCTCCGAGCGACCCGGGCGGGCGGCCTTCGGTGATCCACAGTCACGGCAAGGGCCCCTCCCCAAGATTCCCTGTGCGGATGGTTCGCGTGCAGCTTAAACCGAGCGAACGAAGAAGTGAGTCCTCTTCAGGTGGTGAGAATCTCTTTCCCTGCAAGGGAATCGCGGCCCGCAATCGCCCCATCACCATGAGCAGACGAGCAATCGTTTGACCCTCACCGGCAGCATTCGCGCTATCACTGTCCGATGCCCGCGGCGATGTCCTTGACCTAGACAGCGCTCTAGTTGGTTCGCTGGCTGCATGCGCTATCTGACGATCGGAACAGACCCCATTCGTCGTCGCAGGGTGAGCCAGATCGCCCTCGGCGCGATGCTGATGGGCACGGTCACCGACGAGTCGACGTCGTACGCGATCCTCGATCGGTACGTCGAATCGGGCGGGACCTTCATCGACACGTCCAACAACTACGCGTTCTGGATCAACGGCACCCAGGGTGGGGAGAGCGAGCAGTTACTCGGCCGCTGGCTCCGCAGCCGGGGGATCGGCGACGAGCTCACGATCGCGACCAAGGTCGGCGGACGCCCGCCGCGTCCGGCAACCCAGCTCACGGAGGACCTCGAAGGTCTCTCGCCCGGCGTCATCAAGGAATCCGTGGCCCGGAGTCTGGAGCAACTGGGCCGCGACCGCATCGACGTGTACTACGCCCACGTCCCGGATCCCGCCGTACCCCTGGAGGAACAGGTCGAGGCGTTCGGCACCCTGGTGGCCGACGGGACGGTCGGGATGGTCGGCCTGAGCAACTTCTGGTCCTGGCAGATCGAACGCGCCCGGACGATGGCCGCTGCGGCCGGTTTGCCGGGGTGTGAGGTGCTCCAGCATCACCACACCTACTTCCGGGCACGGACTGACGAGGGCGGACTCCGTTCGCGCGACGGGAGCATCGGCGTGGTGGACGGGCAGCTGCTCAGCTATCTGCGCGCGGAGCCCGGCCTGACCCTGGTCGCGTACACGCCATTGCTCAGTGGCGGCTATGTTCGCGCCGACAAACCGCTCGAGGCCCTTTACGATCACGCCGGCACCCGGGCCCGCCGGGTCGTGCTGGACCAGGTCGTCCGGGAGACGGGCGCTACGGCGAATCAAGTGGTCCTCGCGTGGCTGATGGGCGGCGAGCTGCCGATCATCCCGCTGGTCGGTGCGTCGTCGGTGGCCCAGCTCGACGAGAGCCTGGCCGCGGCCGAGCTCGAGTTGAGCGAGGATCAGCGGCAGCGGCTCGACGCAGCCGGACACAACGACTAGGTCCCGGAGGGGATGCCGTCGTACTTGGGGTGCGGCCGGGTGTCGAGGGCGTCGTCCAGCCAGGCGTCGACGTCGACACCCGCGCCGAGGATGTGCCCGACGTACGCCGTCCGCTCGTGGCTGAGCACCTCGAGTTCCCACACGCAGGGGGCCGCACCGATCGGGGCCGGGCGCAGGTCGTCGACGTCCATCCCGCTGAAGATGCTGAGGCGGGACTGGAAGTCCTTCGCCCAGCTCTGCACGACCAGATAGATGCCGTCGTCGCCGAGATGCAGTACGACTACGGCCAGTCCGACCGCCCCCATCGCGTCGTCGAACTCGAGCTGCCGGGTCGCGGTGGCGCGGGCGACCTCGACCATCTGGTCGTCCCAGTGCCGTCCGCGAGCAGTGATGATGTAGGGCTTCACCAGGCGGTGCGGATAGCGCCACGGCATCAGCGGAGTGACAGGGCGGGGTCGGTACGCCCCTGCCAGTCCGGTCAGCGCAACAGCTGCCGCACCGGCCAAGGCGGGATCAGAGGCAGGCACCGACCCAGTCTTACCGCACTTGGGCTCAACGCGACACTGCCGGTCTCAGGCATAACTGAGACCGGCAGTGGTTGGACAAGCTCAGGCGACGGTGTCCTGCGCCTGGGCGGCGATCGCCCGGGTGAGGTCGGCCTGCGCCTCGGTGACGTAACGCAGGGTCGGCGCGTCCACCGACGAGGACTCCGTGGCCAGCCAATCGGTCAGGGCGTCCAGCGCCGCCTGGTCCGCGAGGTTGCGCGGCGACAGGTAGACCAGCACGTTCTCACCCATCGACGAGCCGAGGCGCGAGTACACGTCCTTGGCCGCGTTCAGGTACTTCCCGACGTACGGCCGCAGCAGGTCCTCCTGGCCCGGCTGCTGGAAGCCGAGGATGGTCCGGAACTGCGTCTCGTTCGGGGTGTCCTCGGACTCCACCGCGATCCGCCAGGCCTCTTCCTTGGCCTCGGCGGTCGGCCGGGCGGCGCGGGCCTGTGCGGCCCGCTCCTGTCCGGTGATCGTGGTGTCCAGGGTCAGCTCGTCGTCGATCTCGGCGGCGCCGATCCGGCCGAGCCGGGAGAGCGCCACGATCAGCGTCCAGCGCAGATCGGTGTCGACGACCAGACCTGGTGGCAGCTCGCGGTCGTCCAACCAGGCGACGAGCCGGTCGGCGCCGGCCGCGGAGAACACCGCCGAGCTGTACGCGCGGGCGAACGCGAGCTGGTGGTCACTGCCCGGCTCGGCGTCGGCGAGCAGGCCCGCCACCGCCGCCTCGAACTGTGCCCGCAGGGCCGGCCGGTTGGCGGGCGCGGAGTACAGGTTGATCGCGCTGGTCGCCTGCCCGAGCAGGGACCGTACGCCGGTCAGGTCGGTCTCGGCCCGGATCCCGCGCAGCACGATGCCGACGTACTGGCTGGCCGGCATCTCCGCGTCCCGGGTCATGTCCCAGGCCGCGCCCCAGGCCAAGGCCCTGGGCAACGATTCCGTCAGCTGGTCGATCGACTCGACCAGGGTCGCCCGGGAGCGCTCGTCGAGCCGGATCTTGGCGTAGGTGAGGTCGTCGTCGTTCAGCAGCACCAGGTCCGGCTGGGAGGCGCCGGTGAGCTCGGGCAGCTCGGTGCGCGGCCCGTCGATGTCCACCTCGAACCGCTCGGTCCGGACCAGGCCCTCGTCGGTACGGCCGTACAGCCCGACGGCGAGCCGGTGCGGCCGCAGGACCGGGAACTTCTCGGTCGCGGTCTGCTCGATCGCGAACGACGTGAAGGCACCGGAGGAGTCGACGGCGAAGTCGGCCCGCAGCGTGTTGACGCCGGCGGTCCGCAGCCAGCGCTCGGTCCAGTCGTCCAGGTCGCGACCGGACGCCTTCTCCAGCGGCTTGAGCAGGTCGGTCAGCTCGGTGTTGCCGAACGCGTGGTCGGCGAAGTACTCCTTCAGCGCGGTGATGAAGGTGTCCTCACCGACGAACGCGACCAGCTGCCGCAGCGTGGATGCGCCCTTGGCGTAGGTGATGCCGTCGAAGTTCACCTCGACCGCGTGGAAGTCGACCATGTCGGCCGCGATCGGGTGCGTCGAGGGCAGCTGGTCCTGCCGGTAGGCCCAGTTCTTCCGGGCGTTGCAGAACGTCGTCCAGGCCCCGGCGTACTTGGTCGTGGCGACCGCCTGCGCCCAGTGGCTGGCCCACTCGGCGAAGGACTCGTTCAGCCACAGGTCGTCCCACCAGGTCATCGTGACCAGGTCGCCGAACCACATGTGCGCCAGCTCGTGCAGCACGGTGTTGGCGCGGGCTTCCATCTCCGCGTGGGTGGTGCGGCTGCGGAACAGGTACTCGTCCCGGAGCGTCACGCAGCCCGCGTTCTCCATCGCGCCCATGTTGTACTCGGGCACGAACGCCTGGGCGTACTTGTGGAACGGGTACGGCGTACCGAACGCGCTCTCGAACAGCTCGAAGCCCTGCTTGGTCACCTCGAACAGGTCGTCGACGTCCAGCGCCTCCTTCAGCGACGGACGGCACAGCAGCGACAGCGGGTAGGACCCGTGTGCACCTTCGTAGGTGTCCGTGACCACGTGGTACGGCCCGGCCACCACAGCGGTGATGTACGTCGAGATCCGCTCGGTCGGCGGGAACTCCCACCGGGCCAGCTCCTCACCGTTCTCACCGGCGTACGGCGTGGGCTCGGGAGTCGGTGCGTTCGAGATGACGACCCAGCGGGCCGGTGCGGACACGGTGAAGGTGAAAGGGGCCTTGAGGTTCGGCTGCTCGAAGGTGGTGAACACCCGGCGGGCGTCCGGCACCTCGAACTGCGTGTAGAGGTAGGTCTCCTTGTCGGCCGGGTCGACCGATCGGTGCAGTCCCTCGCCGGTGCGCGAGTACAGGCAGTCGGCGACCACCCGGAGCTCGTTGCGTTCGGCCAGCCCGTCCAGCTGGATGCGGGCGCCGTCGTACACCGTGTCCGGATCCAGCGCCCTGCCGTTCAGCGTCACCTCGCGGATCTTGTCGGCGATCAGGTCGGCGAAGGTGCTCGCGCCGGCCTCGGCCGCGAACGTGACGGTGGTCACGGACGGGAAGTTGGGCGCGCCGCTCGGGGCGGCGGTCAGGTCCAGCTCGATCGAGTAGCTGACGTCGCTGACCACGCCGGCACGGGTACGCGCCTCGTCGCGCGTCAGGTTGGTTCCAGGCATGTCGGCATCCTATGCACCTGGCAGTCGGCTTGGCTGAGGGTTTCCCCTCGACAGTGGGTATTGGATACCAAGCCGGTACCTACGATTCTTCAACTTTGTATGATTGGGAACATGACTGCCTCTGCCGATTTCTGGTTCGACCCGGCCTGCCCCTGGGCCTGGATGACCTCTCGCTGGATGCTCGAGGTCGAGCAAGTGAGAGATGTGACGACGACCTGGCACGTGATGAGCCTGGCCGTCCTGAATGATGGACGCGACAACCTGGACGAGAAGTACAAGCAGAACCTGCGCAACCTGTGGGGTCCGGTCCGGGTGCTGATCGCTGCCGAGCAGGCGCACGGCAACGAGGTGCTGCTGCCGCTCTACACCGCGCTCGGTCAGCGGATCCATGTCGCCGGCCGCGGCATCGGCGACGGCAAGGGCGACGTGGTCAAGGAGGCGCTCGAGGAGGTCGGTCTGCCGGCGTCGCTGATCGAGGCCGCCAAGTCCGACAAGTACGACGACGCGCTGAAGAAGTCGCACCACGCCGGCATGGACCTGGTCGGCATGGAGGTCGGCACGCCGGTCATCTCGGTCGAGGGCACGGCGTTCTTCGGTCCGGTCGTGACGCCCGCACCGAAGGGCGAGGCGGCCGGCAAGCTCTGGGACGGCGTCCGCCTGGTCGCCGGCACCGAAGGCTTCTTCGAGATCAAGCGCACCCGGGATCGCGGCCCGATCTTCGACTAGGGGCGTGCCCTTCGGTCTGTGGTTCAGGGCTTGAATTCCGCCGTCCGGGCCGGTGAAGGTTGCTCACCAAGGAATCCGTCAAGTGGTGGGTAGGTTTCAGATGACCCTGCGTGATGAACTGCCCGCACTCGGTGCGGACGATGTCGCCGTACCTCCGGGAGTGACGGCCGGCATCGCCGTGTTCGACCGCCGGACCGGGCAGTTCGTGCAGCAGGTGAACGCCGATCATCGGTTCCGGTCGGCGTCCGTGGTGAAGCTACTGATCGTGCTCGACTTCCTCTGGGACCGCGGTCCGGCGTACGCCGTGCCGGCCGCGGACCGGACCCGGCTCGAGGTGATGCTGCGCAGCAGTGATGACCACGCCGCGAGCTACTACTGGGACCACCTCGGCGGCGCGGCGATCGTCGACCGGATGGTGGCCCGGCTCGGCCTGACCCACACGGCCGGCCCGCCGGCCACCCATCCGGGCTTCTGGGGGTACGTCGCTATCACGGCCGCAGACACGGTCCGGATCTATCGGTACATCCTCGACCAGGCTCCGTCGCCGGTGCGCGAGTACGTGATGGATCTGCTGCACCGGCCGACCCGTCACGGCACCGACGGCTTCGACCAGTACTTCGGGATCGCATCGGTCTTCGAACGGGACTTCAGCATCAAACAGGGCTGGTCCGGTTTCCAAGGCTCGAGTGGCTATCGCTCCGACAAGGCCAAGCCGACGGACGTGCCGGTGGACCTGGTCAGCGAGGCCCTGCACACCACTGGGACCGTCGGGCTGGACGACCGGAGCATCGTGGCCGTGTTCACGCTGCATCCGGCGGGAACGGAGTACGAGAAGGCCTACGCGGAGGTCACCCGGCTGACCGCGGCGCTGACCGTGCCCGGCGTGCCGGACCGTCGGTAGGAGATGCAACACTTCTGGCCATGCGAGTGCACATCGGCTCCGACCATGCCGGCTTCGAACTGAAGAACCACCTGGTCCAGCACCTCACAGCTGCCGGGCACGACGTCGAGGACCACGGCCCGGCCGTGTACGACGCCGTCGACGACTACCCGCCGTACTGCCTGCGGACCGGTGAGGCGGTGATCCAGGAGCCGGGCAGCCTCGGCATCGTGATCGGTGGCTCGGGGAACGGTGAGCAGATCGCCGCCAACAAGGTGGAGGGGGTCCGGGCGATCCTGGCCTGGAGCACCGACACCGCACGGCTAGGCCGCGAGCACAACAATGCCAACGTGATCAGCGTCGGGGCACGGATGCACTCCGCGGCGGAGGCGACCGGGTTCGTCGACACGTTCCTGGCCACCGAGTACTCCGGCGAGGAGCGGCACACCCGCCGGATCGACATGCTGTCGGCCTACGAGTCGACCGGCGAGCTCCCGCCGGTCTCCTGACCCTCCGGCTTGTCGGTGTCCGCGTCCTTCTTCGGTTGCACCGGCCGGCGGTTGACCGGCTGGCGCGGGCGGGAGACGTCCCGGGCCCGCATCGACCGGCCGATGCCGACCACCGCCGGAGTGGGTGGACCACTCCGGCCCTTGGCTCCACCAGTTATCCCCATATGAGGAATCATGCCTGAAGGTCACACCCTGCACCGGCTGGCGAACGACGTCTGGGACGCGTTCGGCGGCCGTCCGGTGCTGGCGACCAGCCCGCAGGGCCGGTTCGTCGACGGCGCCGCGCTGCTGAACGGACACGTGCTGCGCCAGACCGAGGCGCACGGCAAGCACTTCCTCGCCGACTTCGAGGGCGCCGGCTGGCTGCACATCCACCTCGGCCTGATCGGCAAGATGGACATCTTTCCGGCGCCGGTGCCCGAACCGGTCGGCCAGGTCCGCCTCCGTCTGCAGAACGCCACGTCGTACGCCGATCTGCGCGGAGCGACCGTGGTCGAGGTGCTGACCGACGGTGAACGCGAGAGCCTGATCGCCCGGCTCGGCCCGGATCCGCTACGTGACGACGCGGACCCCGAGCTGGCGTGGAAGCGGATCCATCGCAGCAAGCTGCCGATCGGCCGGCTGCTGATGGACCAGGAGGTGCTGAGCGGCGTCGGCAACGTCTACCGGGCCGAAGTGCTGTTCCGGGCGAAGCTGCACCCGATGACGCCGGGGCACCTGGTCAAGAAACGTGAGTGGCAGGGCATGTGGGACGACCTGCTCCAGCTGATGAAGTACGGCGTCGAGACCGGCCGGATCGACACAGTGACGGACGATCACACCCCGGAGGCCATGGGCCGTGACCCGCGCCGCGACGATCATGGTGGCGAGGTCTACGTGTACCGGCGGCAGGGACAGCGGTGCTACGTCTGCCAGTCGGTGATCCGGACCGAGATCCTGGCCGGGCGCAACTTGTTCTGGTGCCCCAAATGCCAGCGAACCGGTCTCACTCGCAAGAGCTGACATTCATCAGTTGGGTTACGGATTGATGCGCGGACCAGGTAGTGCCGTATCTTCTTCACACCATGAGGACGAGCGGCGGTCTCGCTGAGGTACGACGAATCGGCCGCCGGGTCGAGTCGCTGGGGAGGCGTGCCCGCCGGTCGCATCGGCTCGCCTTCGTCGTGCTGACGCTGACGTCGATCGCCATCGCCGTCTCCGGTCTCGTCTGGCAGACCTCCGTGCCGCCCTCCTTGCTGATCATCCCGCTGGTGGTCGGCGGCCTGCTGCTGAGGTTCCGGGAGCTGGTGGCGCTCACCGTGATCACGGTGACGTTCGGCGCGGACGTCGTCCTGTCACGCGGACCGACGCTGCCACGGGTCGGCTTCGTGCTGGTCCTCGTGATCGTCGGCTGGATCATGCTCACCAGCGCGAAGGTACGCAGCCGGCTCGGGGTGCCGGGCACCCGTGGCGAGTCGATGCTGATGGAGCTGCGCGACATCCTCACCGCGCAGGGCGAGTTGCCGGACCTGCCGGCCGGCTGGCTGGTCGACGTGGCGATCCAGTCCGCCGGTGGGTCGTCGTTCTCCGGCGACTTCGTGGTGTCGACGACCCGCGGTGATCTGCTCGAGGTCGCGCTGGTCGATGTCTCGGGCAAGGGAATCGACGCGGGGACGCGGGCACTGTTGTTGTCGGGTGCGTTCGGTGGACTGCTCGGCGTCGTACCGGTCGAGGAGTTCCTGCCGTCGGCGAACCGCTACATCCGCCGGCAGGACTGGGACGACGACTTCGCCACGGTCGTCCATGTCGTGATCGACATGCAGACCGGCGAGTTCGACGTACGCACGGCCGGACATCCGCCGGCGATCCACTTCGACGCCTGGTCGGGGCGGTGGCAGACGCGGGACGCGGACGGGCCGTTGCTCGGGTTGATGGAGGCGCCGGAGTTCCCGGCCAACCATGGGCAGCTGAAGCTGGGCGACGCGCTCTTCCTGTACAGCGACGGCATGGTCGAGACCCCGCGACGTGACATCGGTCGCGGCACCGACCGCCTCGTCGGGCACGCGGAACGCCTTGTGGCACAGGGTTTCCAGGGCGGTGCAGCCGAGCTCGTCGCATCCGCCGGCGGCCCCGGAGACGACTCGGCGATCGTCATCATCCACCGCATGGCGCATGCCTGAGGCAACTAGTCCGCCGTTGTCAGGAGCTGTTGACGCCGCTTGGCGACTCCATTGACGACGCCGGGCGCTCTTGGTCAGCACTCGAGCACCTTCGGTGACTGCGGAGTCACCGGGAAACGCGTGCTCGGCAGTTGTCCACAGGCTCGGGCACGATCGACCGCCTTTGCGCAGCCAATCGTTACCGGGCGTTGTTGACGGCGGCAACCGCGCCCCCGTAGTTCTAATGGATCATTCTCAACCGCTCAAGGATGGACATGTCCCACACGGGTGTGCGCTCCCGGGCCGCGGGTTTCGTCGCCGCGGCAGGAACGCTTTCGCTGATGCTGGGAGCCGCGGCTCTCGCACTCGCACCGGCGGCCAGCGCCGACCAGTCGGTTGTGGCCGACGGCCACACAGGCAACCCGCCAGGCAACAACGGCACCGTCAAGATCGAGGGCGTGGATATCCAGAGTGGCCCTCCGGACAACAACCCGCACCAAGGCTGCTCGTTCGTGGTCGAGTTCTACAACTACGACCAGAACGACAACTACTTCGCCACCGTGACGTTCGAGGACCAGGCGCCGACCGCGGACGCCGGCCTGAAGGTGGCGTCCGGCAACCTGCACCCGTTCATCGGCGAGGACGCGGCCGGCGGCGGCACCGACCTGGACGCCAAGGAGACGTACACCCTGACGTTCACGGGTCAGCCGCAGCCGCAGCAGGGCTACCACGTGAAGCTCACCGTGGACGCGCCTGGCTCGATCGGCGCCACCAAGAAGCACAAGGTGTTCTGGGTCGAGGGCTGCAACGGTTCCACCACCCCGCCCACCACCCCGCCCACGTCGCCGACCATCCGGCCCACCACCCCGCCCACGTCGCCGACCAGCCCGCCGACTACGTCGCCCACGACGCCGGCGACTCCGCCTGCCACGACGCCGGCGACTCCGCCTGCCACGCCTCCGGCGACCCCGCCGGGCACCCCGAGCGGTACGCCGTCGGAGACTTCGCCGTCGGCGACCACATCGACGCCCGCATCCGTCGTACCGTCGGAGTCGACCTCGCCGACGCCTGGCGTGCCGACAGAGGTCAACGCCGGCGAGGGTGGCGGCGGTGGCACAAATTCGCTTGCGGGTGGCAACAGTCCGTTCAGTCTGGCCGGCGGTCTGCTGCTGGCCGCCGGTGGATTGATGCTGGCCGGTGGAGCGGTCGTCGCACTCCGGCGACGTGGAAGGCACAGCGTCTGACGTGAGCTTCGCCCGACGTCGCGGCCGCCCGGCTCCACTGCGGTGGAGTGGGGCGGTCGCGCTGGCAGGAGTGTGCGTCATTGCCGTCGGCGCATACCTGCAGTATGGCGACCGCGCCGGCGCCTCGTCGTCGCCGGGCTCGCCACCCTCCGATACCAGGCCTTCGACGAAGGCATCGGCCGGTCGAGCCCCGGCCGGCACCACGCCACGCCGTACGACGGCCTCGACCGGCGCACCGTCGACCGGCGCCACCTCGCCGTCAGCCCGACGCCCGGCGACGGGTCCGGGCCGGCCGAACTGGATCGCCATCCCACAGTTGGACGTGGTCGCGCCGGTGGTCGGCATCAAGGCCGCCGGTGGCGCCCTCACCCCGCCGTCCGATCCATCGACCGTCGGCTGGTGGACGGCCGGTGCTCAGCCTGGTGCCGTGCGCGGCTCGGCCATCATCACCGGGCACACGGTGCATGACGGGGGAGGAGCGTTCGACAATCTCGACAAGCTCGAGCCGGGATCCGTGGTGGCGGTGTCGACGGTCCGCGGTTCGTTGCGCTACCGGGTCGCGACGGTGGCGACGTACCGGAAAGCCACCCTCGCCAAGCGTGCGGCGCAATTGTTCGATCAGAGTGTCCGCGGCCGGCTTGTGCTGGTCACGTGTGAGGACTGGAACGGCGAGGTGTACCTCAGCAACGTGGTCGTGGTCGCCCAGCCGATGGCGTAGCCTGCTCGGTCGTGACGATCGATCGGTTGGGCGACTCCCTCGACCAGGCGGTGTCCACGGCGGCGGAGGGGGATCGAGGGGCGCCGGAGGTGTCGTTCGAGGAACTGGTCGCGCTGATGCCGGACGCGATCCGCGAAGTGTTCCCGCCGGCCAGGTGGCAGCTGGAGAAGCTGTGGGCGCTCGACCTGAAGGTCGAACCGGTCGAGATCGCGGATCTGGTCTGGATGTTCGACCTGCCGCTGTGGCAGCTGGACGGCGAACGCTTCAAGGTCACCCCGAACCAGGTTGCCGCGACTCCGATGAACTTCCGCGCCCACTACCAGCGGGTGATGGATGCCGATCTCGATCACCCGATCAACCTGGTCGCGTACCGCGGCCGCCTGGTTGTCCTCGACGGGGTCCATCGGCTCCTCAAGGGCCATTTCCTGCGCCGTCGCTGGATCGAGGCCACCATCGCCACTGCCACCCAGCTCCAGTCCTGCGCTCCTTGAGGTGCAAGCGGCGACTTGCACATCAACTCTGGAGTTGGCAGGGTGGTGGGCATGGAGAGCGTGGAGCGTGAGGTGTACGTCGAGGCGCGGCCGGAGGTCGTGTGGGCGGCGGTGGCTCAGCCAGAGGGCTTCGCCCGGTGGTACGCGTTCGGTGGGGCGGAGATCGATCTGCGGCCGGGTGGGCGGCTGGTGATGCGGTGGGACGAGCACGGGGAGTATCTCGGCTTCGTCGAGAAGGTCGAGCCGGGGCGGCGGTTCGCCTATCGGTACGCCGTCGAGCCGGGCGTGGAGCCCGCGCCGGGGAACTCGAACCTCGTGGAGTTCACACTGACGCCCGAGGGTGAGGGGACTCGGTTGCGGGTGGTGGAGTCGGGGTTCGAGCGGCTGGAAGTGTCGCCGGATGAGCAGGTCAGGCGGGCCGAGGAGTCCGCGCGGGGGTGGGACAGTGCGCTCGCGGCGCTGACGGAGTTGGCGCCGACGCTGTGACAACCGGTGGGAAGCCCTCGTCTGCCGATGCCGGGAGCGCCGTCGTCCGTGTCGACGGGGTGCTCGAGGCGCTGGGCGATCCCACCCGCCGGATCGTGGTCGAGTTGCTGGCCGCCGGCGGTGGGCGGACCGCGACCTCGCTCGCGGGCGAGCTCCCGGTCACCAGACAGGCCGTCGTGCAGCATCTCGCCGTTCTGCGCGAAGCCGGCCTGGTCGACAGTCGCCGCGAGGGCCGCGAGGTCCGCTTCGAGCTGCGGCCTACGGCGCTGACGGCGACCGCGGCCTGGATAGCGGACGTCGCCGCTGCCTGGGACGGCCGCCTCAAGATCATCCAGGAGATCGCGACGACTCCCGACACGCCATGAATTGTTGATGTTGACGCGTCACCATTACACTTGGTGCTATGACCTCGAACACTGACGAGTACGCCCCGAGCCCGACCGACTGGGTTCGCACCATGGTCGAGAAGATCGAGGACGCCGGGACCACCGACGTCGCCGACATCATCGGACTGCCGGTGGTGCTGCTGAGCATGCGTGGTGCCAGGTCCGGCAAGATCCGGAAGGTCCCGCTGATGCGGGTCGAGCACCACGGTGTGTACGCCGCGGTCGCGTCGCTCGGCGGTGCGCCGAAGCACCCGGTCTGGTACTACAACCTGAAGGCCGACCCGAAGCTCACTCTCCAGGACGGTGACGTGACCAGGGAGTACGTCGCCCGCGAGATCGAGGGCGCGGAGTACGACGAGTGGTGGCAGCGGTCCGTCGCCGCCTACCCGCCGTACGCGGACTACCAGACCAAGACCACCCGGAAGATCCCGCTGTTTCTGCTCGACCCGGTCAAGTAAGCGTTCGACCAGGAGTGCGCGGCCGGGTTAAGACCGCGCACAGATCCGGCGTGGGACGACGACCGGTCGCGGGGTCGGGCCCAGGCCTGTGAGACGCTGGCGACGGCGGGGTCGAATGGATCCGGCCCGGCGCGTTGCGTCGACGGAGTTCTGGGAGTCGTCCTGACCACACACGACGCGGTGCAGGAACCGTTCGTCGGGTCGACGCGGTTGCGTCTGGCCGGACTGGCACTGCATGCCTATACCGCGAGCGGAACGGTGCTCGCGCTGCTGATCGTCATCGCCGCCATCGACGGGGACGCCGTCCGCGCACTCTGGCTCGGCCTCGCGGCCCTGGTGATCGACGGGACGGACGGGATGCTCGCCCGCCGGCTGCGGGTGAAGGAGACCATCCCGTGGTTCGACGGCGCGATGCTGGACAACATCGTCGACTACCTGACCTACGCGTTCGCCCCGATCGTGCTGCTCTGGACCGGGGACTACCTACCCAACGGAGCGTGGGGCGCGGTGCTGGCGGCGTTGCCGTTGCTTGCCTCCAGCTACCAGTTCTGCCGGGTCGACGCGAAGACCGACGACCACTTCTTCCTGGGCTTCCCCAGTTACTGGAACGTGGTCGCATTCTACGTCGTGGTCCTCAGCCTCAGCCCGTTCGCCACCGGCGTGATCCTGGTCGTCTGCTCGGTGCTGGTCTTCATTCCGGTGAAGTACGTCTACCCCTCGCGGACCAAGGCGTTCCGGACGATGAACCTGATCACGACCGCGATCTGGCTCGCGTCGTACGCCGTACTCCTCACGCAGATGCCTGACCCGAACGCGATCGTGGTCGCGGTCTCGCTGGCCTACCTCCTGTACTACGGAGTCCTCAGCTTGTACCTGACGTTCTGGGTGCCTCGGCGCAAGGTCGCCTGAGTGGTCCTAGGTCTCGGCGCGGCGCTCGGTGCCGCGGTGCTGTTCGGCGTCGCCTCGATTCTGCAGGCGGTCGGCTCGCGCAAGGTCCCGACCGAGTCGGAGCTGGATCCGCGGCGACTCGGTGGGTTCGTGGCGGCGCTGCTCAGACAGCCCGCGTTCGTCGGCGCCCTGGTGCTGAATCTGGCCGGCTTCGGACTGCACTTCGTTGCCCTGCGCCTCCTTCCGCTCTACCTCGCCCAAGCCGGCATCGCGGCCAGCCTGGTCGTGACCGCTCTGCTCGCCACCCGCTTGATGTCGGATCAGCTCAGTGCGCTCGAATGGTCTGCCGTGATCGCAGTCTGCGTCGGCCTCGGGCTGCTGGCGGTATCTGCGGGTTCGGCGGGGGACAGCGCCCAGCATCACGGGCTGACCGTCGGCCTCGTCATCGGCCTCATCACCATCGCCACCCTCGGCGCCCTCGCGAGCCGCTCCCAGCACGGCGTCTCCACAGCTCTGCTCGGGATGCTCGCCGGACTCGGGTACGCCGGCGTCGCGATCTCGGCGCGGCTCCTGCAGGACGGCTCGATCGGCGAGTTGCTCCGCAGCCCCACGGCGTACACCTTGCCGATCAGTGGCGCGCTGGCCTTCCTCTTGTACTCGCTGGCGCTGCAACGCGGCTCGGTGACGCTGGCAACCACGCCGATGATCTCCCTCCAAACCATCACGCCGGCCATCGTCGGCGTCTTCGTCCTCGACGACGCCGTCCGCGCCGGCTGGTGGCCCGGCGCAATAGCCGGCTTCGCCCTCTCGGCCGTCGGCTCCCTGATCCTGGTCCGCTTCGAATCAGTCAAGGACCCCCAACCCACCTAGCCCACGCGGCCTAACGCGAGGCCCACTTCCAGGGTGGTTCGTCGAGGGGACGTTGGTCGGCGATCGTGGTGGCGCCGTGGTCTTTGATCAGCTCGATGGTGTGGACGTCGTCGGCGAGTGCTTCGAGGGAGGCGACGAACGGGCGGGAGTGGGTGACGACTATAACTTGAGCCTCCTTGGCCGCGGTGATGACGAGGTTTGCCAACGCGGGCAGGAGATCCGGATGCAGGCTCGTCTCGGGCTCGTTGAGCACCAGAAGCTCCGGCGGTCGTGGAGTCAGCAGCGCCGCCACCCAGAGCAGGTATCGGAGCGTCCCGTCCGACAACTCGGCGCCCGACAACGGCCGGAGCAAACCGTGCTGCCGGAAGGCGAGCTCGAATCGGCCGCCGGCGTTGACGATCTCCACCCTGCTGCCCGGGAACGCGAGCTCGATCGCGTCGTCGAGGGCGCCCTTCGAGCCGATCTCCCGGATCGTCTGGAGTGCGGCGGCGAGATCGCCACCCTCCGGGCCGAGGATGGGCGTCCGGGTGCCGATCTGTGCTCGGCGGGCCGGAGCGTCCGCGTCGGTGCGCAGGTGATCGTAGAACCGCCAGGCCCGCATCCGCTCGCGCAGCGCGAGCAACTCCGGCGCGCGCTGCGGATCGGCGAACTCGCTGAGCATGCTGTCGAACGGCTGCAGCACATGCCCGCCGTCCTGCCACCGGCCGCCGTCATCCCGGATGCGCGCTCCACCGCCTCCTCGCTCCATCAACAGAGCAGCAGGTCGCAGGAACGGCCCGGCCCAGAGCGACTCCCGCTTGATCTCGGGGTCGAGATTGAACGCTGAGGGCTCACCACGCACGCCGAGCGTCGGCACCGGCATCCCGAAGTCGACCGCGTAGCCGTAGTCGTCGGACGCGAAACCCATCCGCAGTGCCACCGGACCAGTCCGCACGGTGCCTTGGATCGGGCGGTCTTTGCGGACATGTTCCGGGCCGGCCCACAGCGTCGACTGCAGGCCGCCTTCGCGAGCGAGGGCGGCGACTGCGCCGTTCCGCGAGGCATCCGCGAGCAGCCGGAGCGCCCGATACAGGCTGGATTTGCCGGTCCCGTTCGCTCCGGTCACCACGTTCAGCCCGCGCAGCGGCATCACGACCCGTCGCAACGACCGGTAGTTCTCCACCGCCAGCGTGGTCAGCATGACGGCCACGCTACCCACCTGGTCGGACACAACCGAGCCGATCAGACTGGCACGCGGCCGGGGACGGGGCGCGTGGGGAAGAACGAACCCCACGCGCCCGCGACCACGTTGAGGTCAGGCCAGGGAGTCTTCCCAGGCTTGGTGCAGGCCGGCGTAGTGGCCGTTGGTGGTGACGAGGCTGTCGGGGGCGCCGTCCTCGATGATGCGGCCGTATTCGAGGACGATGACCCGGTCGGCCGTCTCGACCGTGGACAACCGGTGGGCGATGACGATCGCTGTACGGTCGGCCAGGATGGTCCGCAGCGCGCGCTGGATCAGCCGCTCGCTGGGGATGTCCAGGCTCGACGTCGCCTCGTCCAGGATCAGTACGGCGGGATCCGCGAGGAACGCCCGGGCGAACGCGACCAGCTGGCGCTGTCCCGCGGACAACCGGCTGCCGCGCTTCTCCACCGCGGTCTCGTACCCGTTCGGCAGCGCCATGATGAAGTCGTGCGCGCCGATCACCTTGGCCGCCTCGACCACCTCGTCCAGCGTCGCGCCGGGCTTGCCGAACCGGATGTTGTCGGCGACCGACCCGGTGAACAGGAAGTTCTCCTGCGTCACCATCACGACCCGCTCGCGCAGATCGTCCTCGGTGAGGTCCCGCAGGTCCACGCCGTCGAGCAGCACGTGGCCGCCGGTCGGGTCGTAGAACCGCGCCACCAGCTTGGCGATCGTGGTCTTGCCGGCTCCCGTCGTACCGACGAGGGCGAGGGTCTGACCGGCCGGAACGTCGAGCTGGAGGCCGGGCAGTACCTTGACGCCGTCGACGTACTGGAACTCGACGTTCCGCAGTTCCAGGTGACCTCGGGCGCGGCCCGGCTTGGCCGGCTCGAGCGGTTCCGGTACGTCGGGCGTCTCGTTGAGGACGCCGGACAGCTTCTCCAGCGCTGCACTCGCGGACAGGAAGGTGTTGTAGAACTGCGTGATGTCCTGCAGCGGCTCGAAGAACTGCCGCAGGTAGAGCAGGAACGCGGTCAGTACGCCGACCGTGACGTGACCGTGGTAGGCCTGGTAACCGCCGTACGCCAGGATCGCGACGATGGTGATGTTGCCGACACCCTTGATCGACGGCATGAAGATCGCGTTCAGCTGGAACGACTCCAGGTTCGCCTTCCGGTACTTGTCGTTGACGCCGTGGAAGATCTCCTCGTTGCGCGGCTCGCGGCGGAACGCCTGCACCGCGCGGATCCCGGTCATCGACTCGACGAAGTGCACGATGACGAGTACGACGGCCTCGCGGGTCTGCCGGTACACGACGGCCGACCGCTTCCGGAACCATGCGGTCAGCACGAGCAGCGCGGGGAACGACAGCAGCGCGAGCAGACCGAGCTTGACGTCCAGCACGAGCAGCAGGATCGACGTACCGATCAGGGTCAGCAGAGCCGTGACCAGACCGTCGAAGCCAGTCGCCAGCATCTCGTCGATCACGCCGACGTCGGACGTCAGCCGCGAGATCACCCTGCCGGACGTGAACTTGTCGTGGAACGACGGGCTGAGCCGCTGGAAGTGGTCGAACACCCGGCGGCGCAGACCGAGCAGGATGGTCTGGCCGAGCTTGCCGGACCGCATCAGGAACAGCTGCCGTGCCCACGCCTGCAGCAGGGCCATCGCCAGCACGACAGCCACGACCGTGATGAGTTGCCGCGACCCCTCGCCGGCCAGGATCGGCGGAATGCCGTTGTCGATGCCGAGGTGGACCAGGTAGGGGATCGCGAGGCGGGCGGCGTTCTCGACCACGACGATCACCACCAGCAGCCAGATCATCTTCTGGTGCGGGCGGAGCAGCTCACCGAGCAGCTTGCGGGAGTCCTCCTTGAGCCGAACGGTCGTTGCCCTCGACAACTCCCGGTCGGGGTCGTCCTCGAAGACTCCCCGCCACGACTGCTCCGGGGCCTCCTGCTCGTTGTCCCGCGTCTCGTCTTCGGGAGGTGTTTGCTGGGTCGTCGTCATGCGTGCACCTCCTCTTCTTCGGCTGCGAGCAGTTGCCGGTACGCCGGAACTTCCGCGAGCAACTCCTGATGGGTACCGACGTGGGTGACTGTGCCGCCCTGGAGGAGGGCCACCTTGTCGGCCAGCATCACGGTCGACGCGCGGTGCGCGACCACGATGCCGGTGGTGTCGGCGAGCACATTGCGCAGCGCCTCCTCGACCAACGCCTCGGTGTGCACGTCGAGCGCGGAGAGCGTGTCGTCGAGCACGAGGACGGCCGGCTTGGCGAGTACTGCCCGGGCGAGTGCGAGCCGCTGCCGTTGACCACCGGACAGCGACATGCCCTGCTCACCGACCCGGGTCTCCAGGCCCCAGGGCAGGTCGTTGGCGAACTCGGCCTGAGCCACCTGAAGGGCCTGCTGGACGTCGGCCTCGCTGGCGTCCGGCCGACCGAGGGTCAGGTTCTCCCGGACACTCATCGAGAACAGTGTCGGGTCGTCGAACGCGGACGCGACCGCGGTCCGCAACGAGGTCAGGCTCAGGTCCCGGAGGTCGTGCCCGTCGATGGTGATCCGCCCGGCGGTTACGTCGTACAGGCGGGGGACCAGAGCGGTGAGGGTGGTCTTGCCGGATCCGGTCGCGCCGACCAGGGCGAGCGTCGTACCCGGGGTCAGGTCGAGGTTGATGTCGTGCAGGATCTCGGGTGAGTCGGCTGAGAACCGGAAGCCGACGTGCTCGAAGCGCAGGTGGCCGTGGGAGTTCACCAGGTCCTCGGAGCCGGACTGGATGACCGAGTGCGTGTCGAGGATCTCGCTGATCCGGTCGGCCGCCGTCATCGCCTCCTGAGCCATCGCGAGGATCCCGCCGAGTGACGTGACCGGCCAGATCAGCGACAGCATCAGGGTGATGAACGCGACCAGTGTGCCGAGCGTGATCGCCTCCCGGCCGACGGCGAGCGCACCGAGCAGCAGCACGATCACCAGGGTCAGGTTCGGGATCACGCCGAGGAAGCTCCAGAACCGGGATGACAGCCGGACCTTGTCCACCGAGGTGTCGTAGAGGTTGATCGCCTCGTCGTCGAACTGACCCTGGACGTGCGCCCGCCGGCCGAACGCCTTGATCACCCGGAAGCCGAGCGCCGACTCCTCGATCCGGGTGGCCAGGTCACCTTGCTGATCCTGGACCTTGCGGGAGATCAGCAGGTACTTCCGCTCGAACTTCAGTGAGACCAGGATGATCGGCGCCGCGGCCAGCAGGACGACCACGCCGAGCGGCCAGTACAACCGCAGCAGCAGGATCGTCACCACGACCAGTTGGAGGATGTTCATCACCAGGAACAGCAGGCCGAAGCCCATGAAGCGCCGGATGATGGACAGGTCCGTGGTGACCCGGGACAGCAGCTGACCGCTCTGCCAGCGGGTGTGGAACTCCATCGGCAGCGACTGCAGCCGGATGTACAAATCTTGCCTGAGGGCCGCCTCGAGGTCGCTGACGGCACGGGACTGGGCCCACCGGCGAGCCCAGACCAGCAGGACCTCGGCGATGCTCAGCCCGAGGGCCAGCAGGGCGAGCGGGACCAGCAGGCTCAGCTCGTGTTGGGTGACCGGACCGTCGATGATGGCCCGGGTGACAAGGGGAACGGTGAGGCTGACCGCGACGCCCAGCATGGCGGTGGAGAACATCACCGCAAGGCGCCAACGGTGTGGCCGGAGATAGGGGCGGAGCCGCCAGAGATTGCGGCTGCGTTCGGGGGCTCGGTTGGTAGGGGCAGCGATCGACGGCGCGTGGGCAGGGTGCTCTGAGGGCATCTGGACGGGCGCACTTCCCATCATGCTCGGTTCAAGGGGCTCGCGACCGGAAAACGGCGCACTTTCCAGTATCGCTCACTAGGTAAGCGCTTGTCCCCCGAATTCCATTCCCCGCCGATGAATTACCACTTGTTGCAATGACCAACTCCACGCCCACGCGGCGACCGGTGTCGCAGTCATTGCGTTCCGCAATCACTCCCGCGCCATCGATCGTCGGCTGGATGGATCGGCCGGCAGGGTGTGGAAGCTGCGGAGCGGGGAGAGGAGGGCGATCAGGACGCCGAGGAGCATGCCGGCGGTGGCCACCAGGAGGGTCGGACGGATGCCGATCGCGGAGGCGAGGAGGCCGGAGGCGGCGGCGCCGAAGGCCTGGCCGCCGATGACCAGGGTGCGCCAGGTGGCGGTGACCTGACCGATCAGGTGGGGTGGGGTGAGGTATTGGCGCAGGGTGCGTTGGGGGACGCCGAACAGCGACATGCCGAGGCCGGCGAGGGCCTGGCCGAGCAGGATCAGCGGGATGAGCCCGGTGAACAGCGCGGCGCCGGACAGGGAGGCCAGGAATACCCCCGAGACGTATGCGCGCCCGATGCCCACCCGGCGGCACCACGCACTGGCGACGAACGTCCCGAGCACCGCAGCCACTCCGAAGGCGGTGAGTGTGACCCCGACGAACGTCGCCGACCGGTGCAGCCCCCGGATCAGGTAGAGCACGATCAACGGCCCCTGCATCGCGCCGGCCGTCGCCGCGACTGCGGCTGAGATGGCGAGTGGCGTGAGCACCCGATCACCGAAGATCACCCGCAGCCCGGCCGACAGCCGAACCTCGGACCGCTCGGGCACCGGCGCTCGGGCCGGCTCACGGATCAGGTACGACGCCACCGCGGACACCACGTACGACGCCGCGTCGACGATGATCGCGAACGGCGCACTCAGCACCTGCACCAGAAACCCGGCCATGGATGGACCGACCGTGGAGGCGAGGTTGAGGTTCAGCAGGGCCGCGCTGTTCGCCCGCATGAGGTCCTCGCGCGGCACGAGGGACGGGGTGAGCGTCTGGGAGGCCGTGTCGGAGAGCAACGTGAGCACTCCGGTCAGTACGGCGACCACGTACAGCTGCTCGATCCGCAAGGAGTCGAGAGCCGCGGCCACCGGGACGGAGCTGAGCAACACCAGCCGTCCGATGTCCGTCCAGATCAGCACACGACGCAGCGACCACCTGTCCACCCAGACGCCGGCCAGTAGTCCGAAGACCAGATGCGGTGCGATGGTCAACGCAGCCAACGCTCCCATCTGCACCGGCGATGCCTGCAAGGTGACGACGGCTACGAGTGGCAGGGCGACCGTAGTGATGGCGCTGCCGGACGCTGACACCAGCTGTCCGAGCCATAGCTTGCGGAACTCGCCTCTCACGACCCATGCCATGCCTAGGAACCTGTCACTCACCAGAGTCACTCGACTACGGCTGTTCGCCCGCGGCGGAGCGTGTTCACTGCACGCGAAACACCGGACCCCTCGCGGTGAAGGGCAGGTGGACGTGCACGAGCCGGTTGACCAGTGCACTCGCCATCGGGCGGGCCAGTGCGTTGTCGGTCGCGCGGTTGCCGGCGCCGATGACGACGGACCCCTCGGGGAGCTCGTACTCACCGATCCGGCGGTCCAGGATGAGCGAGTAGAACGCCTTCTGCACTTCTGCGGATGATGCGTTCAGCTCGTCAAGGAACAGGCAGTACGGCTCGTCCCTTGCGATCGCTACCGGCGGTGCGAAGCGGCTGCGCCCGTCCACGATCTGCGGTACGCCGATCAGGTCCTCCGGCGCGAGCTGGGTCCCGAGCAGGGTCACACACTCCAGACCGAGCGAGTCGGCGAACGCGCGTACCAGACTGCTCTTCCCGATCCCTGGTGCGCCCCAGAGGAAGACCGGGCGTACGACAGCCACGTGCAGCAGCACTTCGGGCAGCTCTGCCGCCGATACCGTGATCCCCGCCTGCATCTGTTCCTTCCGTCGTGGCCAGCCCTTCAGGATCCTCTTCGACCGCCGGCCGTGTCAGGTGGTTTTCGGGGGCGGCTTCCGTTACTGGTGGTTACTGGCTAGGGTGCGGCCGGTGTCGTAAGCGCGTAGTGGGGGGTTTCTTGTGCTGGGTCTTCGGGTCAAGGTGGCCGCGGTTGCGTGCGCCGTCGTATTAGTGCCGCTGGCGGCGAGTCAGGTGATGGCGGCCGACCCGCCTGTGCACCTGGGGGAGGGCACGCTGGTCCCGGGGCACGCCGCCGCCGACGTGGGGATGTCCGGGGCTCGGGTGGTCGTGTCGGACCCGCAGGATCACACCGTCTACGAGACGAGCACCAACGGCACCACTTGGACGGCGTCCGGTGGGACCAACGACACCAAACCGCTGCAGGTGGAGGGGCCCTCACTGCTCACCTTCTCGGGCGGTACGGCGACGGTCGGCGGGTTGACGTTCCCCGCGGCGGATGAGGTCGTGCTGGGCAAGGGCGGCAAGCTGGTATCCCACCGCGCGCCGAACGCGGCCACCGCCGAGGTATACGAGGTCGCTACGAAGACCAAACTGGCCGACTACGCACCGCCGTTCGCCATGGCCGACAGCACGGTGTGGAAGGTGACCGAGCCCGGCCATCTGGACGGCAAGGACCTGACCACAGGTGTTGTGAAGACAGTCCTGGTCGCGAGCGCGTGCGCGGTCGGTCCGGATCGCGTGAACGGCCGTTGGGCGCTGCTGAGCGGCTGCAACCAGGTGGTCGACGTGAAAGGCCCGGAGGCTCCGCGGAACCTGACGGTGGCCGCGGACGCTCAGGTCGGCAACGGCTTCACCGTTCAGGCGTCTGGCTCCGATCTGCTCGTCACCGACCTCAACGACCAGTCGCTCGGCCAGCGCCGCTACGGCCCGAGCCGCTTGCCTGGCAGCTTCCGTGCGGACGGGTCTGGCGCGACGAAGATCGTGTACGCCGATCCGGACAGCAAGCCGCGCGTGATCAGCCTGAGCTGGCTCGCCGCTGATCCGCAGCAGCATCGCGACACCGTGGCTCCGGTGCTGACCAGTGCGTCCGCGGGTGCCCGGATCCGGGACAACACGAGCCTGTCGTTCGAGTGGGCCTTCACCGACCCACAGGACCCGAACTCGCCCGCGACCGGCGTCAACAGCTACGACCTGCGTTATCAGCAGAGGCCCAACCGGACCACGGCGTACGGCGCGTGGGTCCAGCCGGCCGCTTGGCAAGGGCTCAAAACGACCGGTGCGAGCCTGGACGCTCCGATCGGCACGGACACATGCTGGCAGGTGCGGGCGCGCGACTATGCGGCGAACGTGAGCGCGTGGACCGCGTCGTACTGCAGTGAGGTCGACGGTACGGCGCCGTCGCTCGTTACCTGGCGGATCGGGGACCGGGTCCAGCTGGGATCGCCGGCGACCGTGCGGTGGGCCTACAAGGACGACACGGACATCGCGTCGTACGACGTCGTCTACAAGGTCGCCGCACCGGGTGTTGCCCTGGGCAAGTGGATCTATCCGGCCACGTGGCAGAACACCAAGATCACATCGATCTCCTGGGCTCCACGGCTCGGCTGGGACGAGTGCTTCATGGTCCGGTCCCGCGACTACCTCGGCAACCTGTCCGCGTGGTCGGCGCAGCTCTGCTCCGTAGCGCCGCAGGACGACCGTGCCCTGACCTCCGCCGGCACCGTCACCCGTTCGACCAGCACCCTGGCGTTCCAGGGGACCACCACGATCCTTCGCGCGAACGGTGCCTACCTCACCAAGGCCACCGAGGCCGCCGCTCGGATAGCCCTGGTGGCCATCCACGGCCCGGGCCAAGGCCGCGTGGACATCTACCACGCCAACATCAAGGTCGGCACCGTCAACCTCGCCGCCACCACCACCTCCCGCGTCGTCACCTACCTGCCCGTCACGCCGCTCCGCACCGGCGCCGTCAAGATCGTCTCCACCAGCACCGCCCCCGCCACCATCGACGCCATAGCCTTCCTCCGCGTGAACTGAGAGGACTGGCCAATGTCTACAGGCTGGGACTGCAAGCACTTCTCGATCGGCCTCCCCACCGCCGCCGAAGACCAGTCGCTCACGGCTCTCTTCCAGCATGTCGCCAACACCCTCGCCGAGGACGCTCCCCTCAGCATGGACAAGGTCATAGCGGTCACGTTCGAAAGCGAAGTCGAGTCCGACGCCATCCACCGCGGCCACTTCACCATCGTCTTCGCAGATGCGGACGACGACGATGACGTGCCACCGAGTAGACGATCCACCCTGGCGGTCGTCCCTCCAAGCGACTCCTAGTCGCAGTACGCAGGGTCGTCGAACGACAGTCCGTGGGCCTCGCTACGGCGCCGTACTGATTGACGGCAGCGGCACGTGACGCAGGTGGTCGACGAGTTGCTGACCGTCCTGAACGCTCCCTCGTCTTGCTAGGCTGCGGTTTGCGTCAGAGCACAAGGGAGGTGGTTCACATGCGTCGTTTCCGCGTGGTGCCGCCTCGCTGGTTCTACCAGCCGCTCTGACCCTCCTCGGGGCTCACCGCATCGAACCCCTGCGAGGAGTCCCTTTGAGTCCGATCGATCGATCCCCGGCTCTAACAGCAGTTCGCACTCTGTTCCACGCCTATCCGTATCCGTACTGGGTCGCCGGCGGCTGGGCGCTCGACCTGTTCGCCGATCGCCTCAGGCGATCCCATGGCGACGTGGATGTCATTGTGCTCGCCCGTGATCTCGACGAGGTCGCCAAGACGTTCACCAGCCCGCGACCCATGGTCGAGCTTCCGGAGACGGGCGTACGTCGTTCCTGGGCGCCCGGCGAGGTACTGACGCCAGGTCCGCATGCTCTGGTCTTTCCCGACGACCCGAATCCGTCCCCGATCCAGATCCTGTTCGCCGCGTCCGACGCCGACGAATGGGTCTACCACCGCGGCCGAGGCACGATCCGGAAGCCACTCGCCGAGATCACCCTCAGGTCGCCCGACGGCATCCCGTACCTCGCACCGGAGGTCGTGCTCCTCTTCAAGTCACGCGGCGGCCGCCCGAAGGACCACGCCGACTTCGACGACGTCGCGCACCTCCTCGACCCAGGTCGCCGCCGCTGGCTCCACGACCGCATCGCCCCGCGCTACCCCAACCACCCCTGGCTCCCAACCCTCCGCTGACCGCAACGGTCTTGACGCTCCGATTCTGTCAGGGATAGCCTGACAAGCGTGTCAGGGAAACCCTGACAGGATCGGAGTCGTGATGCCGGACACCGCGATGCGTTGCTCGTTCTGTGGAAAGGACAAGAGTGAGGTGGACCGGCTCATCGCTGGTCCCGGGGTCTTCATCTGCAACGAGTGCGTCGGCCTCTGCGAACAGCTGCTCAGCGGCCGGCTGATGCCGTCATTCCCACCCCTGGACGGCAAGAGCGACGACGAGCTACTCGCCGATATGGCGCGGCTCTACGCAACCCGAGGACAGGTCGAAACAGCTGTACAGGATCGCGTTCTCCGTCTCCGCTCCCGGTCCGTCACCTGGGCCAGAATCGGCGAAGCCCTCGGCATCAGCCGCCAATCAGCCTGGGAACGCTTCTCCGGCGAGGAGTAACCCTCCCACGAACGTCCGCGGAGCGCGGTCGAGGTCGGTGGTCGCCGTACGGATCGGGCGCCAGGCTCCCTTTGATCCGTAGGAGCCGAACTCCGGAGAGCCCGGCGAAGGTGATTGTCGTCCGTTGGGTGATCCGCGAGACTCGTCCGCCAGGTGAGGTGTGAGATCCGGACTCGGTGTCGGATTGGGGTGCTGCTGTTCGTGGAGAAGGTGGAGGGTGGCCGCAGGGGTCACCCGCAGAGGAGGAGACATGGCCGAGTACCTCATCGCATTCAACGAAGAGTGGTTGCCGGATCTCACGGACGAGGATCTACGCAATGCCTCCAAGGCTGTCCGCGCGCTGAGGGTAGAGATGACAGCGGCCGGGGTCCTCATCTTCACCGGCGGCCTGGACGACGCTGCCCCTGTGTTCAGTGTCGATGCGTCGAGCGGCTCTCCGGTGTTCACAGACGGCCCGTACGTCGAGTCCAAGGAGCATCTCGGCGGCTTCGCCGTCGTCGACGTGGCCGACGAGGAGGCTGCGCGGCTGTGGGCGGGAAAGATCGCGGTGGCCTGCGGTTGGCCGCAGGAGGTGCGACGTTTCCAGTACGTGCCGGCCCCCGAGACTGCCTGAAGGCCCGTTCAATCAGCGGCCGCTCGGAGAGCCCGCGGAGCTGCTGTCCTCCGTCGGGTGATGCGCGACACTCGTCCGTCAGTGATCTGCGACAAGCACGGATCGCGGGCAGATGAGTGTGTGGAACTGTTCGTAGCCGGTGGCGGCGGCGATGATCCGCGAACAGAGGCGACATGACGAGCGCTGAGCGGCGGAGATCCCGTGAGAATTTCTTCTGGCATAGCGTCGGATCCGGGACGAGTCGTTCGTAGAACAGGCAAGAGGCGGTCTGAGAGGCCGCCGGGACAAGGGAGTCATGGGATGCCGGAGTACTTGATCTCGTTCAATGACGGCGCGATGGACCACATCCCCGCCGAGGATTGGCCCGACGTGGGCAAGGCCTCGCACGAGGTGGTCGAGGAGGCCGTGCACGCCGGCGTGTGGGTGTACGGCGGCGGGCTCGAGAGGCAGCGGGCGAGCGTCGTAGCCACGGACGGGGTGGTCACCGACGGGCCTTACCCGGAGACCAAGGAGGTCGTTGGCGGGTTCTCGGTCGTCAACGTGACCACCCGCGAGGAGGCGCTGGCGTGGGCTGCCAAGATCGCCGCCGCTTGTCGCTGTGCGCAAGAGGTGCGGGAGCTCATGCCCGACCCCGAAACAGACGCGCTGCTCCGTGAGGTTGCCAGGCGGGGGTGACACCCCGACGACGTCTGATCGCGGGAGACTTGCGACGGCACCGTCAAGTGGACGGCGAAGGTCGGGAAGCTGGTCTGCCTGCCGGGTTCCACTTCCATGACCTACGTCACACCGGTAATCACCTGGCTCGAAGAGTGGCGCTTCGACCAGGGAGTTGATGCACCGGATGGGGCACGGATCGATGCGTGCGGCGCTGATCTACCAGCACAAGACCGATCAGCGGGCTCGGGAGATCGCGGTTCGGCTGAACGAGGTGGTCGCTCGCGAGAGCAAGCGCGATGACGACGATGGGGCGACGGCGGTGCTGATGCCGACGACCTGATCGCCGGCTAATCGCACGCGGCCAGATCCGGCCTGGACGTGAGAGAAGGCCCCTAGCCTCGAATTCCCTGTGGCTAGGGGCCTTCTGCTGTTCGAGCGGGTGACGAGAATCGAACTCGCGTAGCCAGTTTGGAAGACTGGGGCTCTACCATTGAGCTACACCCGCGGTGCTCGGACATGATTCCACATTCCCTGGGCTGGACTCAAAACGGTAGGTGACCGGGGTGGTGGCGCGAGCACTGGTTCCGGTCGACTAGACTCATCCGGTCACTGCGGGGCGTAGCGTAGTGGCTAGCGCGCCTGCTTTGGGAGCAGGAGACCGCAGGTTCGAGTCCTGTCGCCCCGACAAACCCCCTGCAGCACCGGTGCAGTGCGGGCTGTCACCGTGCTGTGAATGTCATCGATTCAAGGAGAACCGCCACCGTGAAGAGCACCGTCGAGTCCTTGAGCCCGACCAAGGTCAAGCTCATCGTCGAGGTGCCGTTCGAGGAACTCAAGCCGAGCCTCGACGCGGCGTACCAGAGCATCGCCTCGCAGATCACCGTTCCGGGGTTCCGCAAGGGCAAGGTCCCGCCGCAGGTGATCGACCAGCGGGTCGGTCGCGGGCCGGTGCTCGAGGAGGCGATCAACGACGCCCTCCCGAAGCTCTACTCGCAGGCGGTCAGTGACAACCAGGTCAAGGCGATCGGCCGGCCCGAGGTCGACGTGACCGAGTTCAACGACAAGGAGAGCCTGCAGTTCTCCGCCGAGGTCGAGGTGCGCCCCGAGATCACGCTGCCCGACCTGGAGGGCCTGGAGGCCGAGGTCGAGGACATCGCGGTCAGCGACGACGATGTGACCGAGCAGATCGAGGCGCTGCGGCAGCGGTTCGGCTCGCTGAACCCGGTCGAGCGCGCGGTGCAGGACAAGGACTTCATCACCCTCGACCTGTCGGCCAGCAAGGACGGCGAGAAGGTCGAGGAGGCCCAGGCGACCGGCCTGTCCTACCAGGTCGGCAGCGGCCAGCTCCTGGACGGCCTGGACGAGGCCGTCACCGGGCTCAACGCCGGTGAGAGCAAGTCCTTCGTCACCCAGCTGGTCGGCGGCGCGCTGAAGGGCGAGGACGTCGACGTCGAGGTGACCGTGACCGCGGTCAAGGAGCAGGAGCTGCCGGAGTTCGACGACGAGTTCGCGCAGACCGCGTCGGAGTTCGACACTGCCGAGGAGCTGAAGGCCGACGTCACCAGCCGGCTGGAGCGCGGCAAGCGGCTCGAGCAGGCCGGCGAGGCGCGGGACGCCGTACTCGAGAAGATCCTCACCCTGGTCGACGTGCCGGTGCCGGAGGGTCTGCTGATCGACGAGCTCGCCGCCCGCAAGGAGAACCTGGAGCAGCAGCTCGGGTACTCCGGGATGACGTTCGAGCAGTTCCTGGAGGGCGAGGAGCAGACCCAGGAAGAGTTCGACGAGGACCTGAAGAAGCGCTCCGAGGACGCGATCAAGGCGCAGTTCGTGCTCGACCTGGTGGCCGAGCAGCAGGAGCTGAGCGTCAACGACCAGGAGCTGACCGAGCATATCGTCCGGCACGCGCAGCGCTCCGGCGTCAGCCCGGACCAGTTCGCCCAGCACGCGGTCGAGAACAACCTGGTCCCGAGCCTGGTGTCCGAGGTCGTCCGCGGCAAGGCGCTCGCCCACCTGGTCGAGAACGCCAAGGTCACCGACGCCTCCGGTAACGAGGTCGAACTGAAGACCCTGCAGCCGGACGGCAGCTACGCCGACGCCGAGGCGGAGACTGCCGCCGAGGAGACGCCGGCCGAGGCCGAGGAGCCCGCCAAGGCTTGAGTGGTACGACGAGCGGCCCGGAACCACTGTGGTTCCGGGCCGCTCGCGCGTTTCCGGCCGGTCGTGAGTCGTGGCGGGATGCGAAGTACCTGACCTGGAAGCGTGTGCCGGGCGGTCCGAATCACAGCCGCGGAATTCGCTCAAAGCAGATGAAATGCGCTGTGGGGTGCGCCGTGAGCGAACACCTGTGGCCCAGCCTTAGGTCTGTCGCCGGTGCCCAGTAATGTCGGCTTCGTGAACGAGACATTTGCAGCCAGCCCCACCGCCGCGGGCGGCAACGGATCCGGCGGACTCGACGACCACATCTACCAGCGCCTGCTGCAGAACCGGATCATCTTCCTGGGGTCCGAGGTTCGCGACGACAACGCGAACGCGATCTGCGCGCAGATGCTGCTCCTCAACGCCGAGGACCCCAACAAGGACATCTGGCTGTACATCAACTCGCCGGGTGGCTCGGTGGACTCCGGCATGGCGATCTACGACACGATGCAGTGGATCTCCAACGACGTGGCCACCGTCGGGATGGGCCTGGCCGCCTCGATGGGCCAGTTCCTGCTCTGCGCCGGCGCGAAGGACAAGCGGTTCGCGCTGCCGCACGCGCGGATCATGATGCACCAGCCCTCCGGCGGTATGGGCGGTACGGCGTCCGACATCAAGATCCAGGCCGAGCAGTCGCTGCACATCAAGGCGCAGCTGTTCAAGCTGATCGCCGAGCACACCGGCCAGCCGCTCGAGCAGGTCGAGAACGACGCGGACCGCGACCGCTGGTTCACCGCCGACGCGGCCAAGGACTACGGCTTCATCGACCACGTGGTCGCCAGCGCCGCGCAGCTCACCTCCGGCAGCCCGAACTCCTGATCTCCCACTCCGTCAGTCAAAGGACGCACCTATGAACTACTTCATCCCGCAGTGGGAGGAGCGCACGTCGTACGGCATGCGCCGGATCGACCCCTACACCAAGCTGTTCGAGGACCGGATCATCTTCCTCGGTACGCCGATCACCGACGAGATCGCGAACGCGGTGATGGCCCAGCTGCTGTGCCTGCAGTCGATGGACTCCGACCGCGACATCAGCATCTACATCAACTCCCCGGGCGGCTCGTTCACCGCGCTGACCGCGATCTACGACACGGTTCGCTACATCAAGCCGGACGTCCAGACGGTCTGCCTCGGTCAGGCCGCGTCGGCCGCCGCGGTGCTGCTCGCGGCCGGTACGCCGGGCAAGCGGCTCGCGCTGCCGAACAGCCGGATCATCATTCACCAGCCGGCCACCGAGGGCACCTACGGGCAGTCCAGCGACATCGAGATCCAGGCGAACGAGATCCTCCGCCTGCGCGCTCTGCTGGAGAAGATGATCTCCGACGCCAGCGGCAAGTCGCTGGAGGAGGTCTCGCGTGACATCGAGCGGGACAAGTTCCTGACTGCCGACCAGGCCATCGAGTACGGCCTGATCGACGACGTCCTGCAGTCGCTCAAGACCCCGGTCCCGGCCGGCGTCTGACGTCGCTGCCCCGCTCTGGCGGGGTGACGGTGTGGCTGAGATGGGGCTGTCAAGGGCGAGGCGCGTTCGCCACCGGCGTAGTCACAACCCGGCGGCGGGCGCGGCGTTTCGGCCCCGGACGGGGTACCGTCGAAATCGGGATCGGGGTAGCCTCGGCGCCCCGGCCCGAGCGGCCCACGCCCCCTCGGCCCTTGGTTCGACTTCGCATAGAAGGGATCTGTCCCGGTGGCACGCATAGGTGACGGCGGCGACCTGCTGAAATGCTCGTTCTGCGGGAAGAGCCAGAAGCAGGTCAAGAAGCTCATCGCCGGTCCCGGCGTCTACATCTGCGACGAATGCATCGATCTCTGCAACGAGATCATCGAGGAGGAGCTGAACGAGGGCTCCGAGGTCGGACTCACCGAGCTGCCGAAGCCGCGGGAGATCTACGACTTCCTCAACGCATACGTCGTCGGACAGGACGTGGCCAAGAAGGCTCTCGCGGTGGCGGTGTACAACCACTACAAGCGGGTCCGGGACGGTCAGGGCGGGTCGACCGCCGGTCGGCATGCCAAGGACGAGGCCGTCGAGCTGGCCAAGTCGAACATCCTGCTGATCGGCCCGACCGGCTGCGGCAAGACCTACCTCGCGCAGACGCTGGCCCGGATGCTGAACGTCCCGTTCGCCATCGCCGACGCGACCGCGCTGACCGAGGCCGGGTACGTCGGTGAGGACGTCGAGAACATCCTGCTCAAGCTGATCCAGGCGGCCGACTACGACGTCAAGAAGGCCGAGACCGGGATCATCTACATCGACGAGGTCGACAAGATCGCCCGCAAGAGCGAGAACCCGTCGATCACCCGCGATGTCTCCGGCGAGGGTGTGCAGCAGGCTCTGCTGAAGATCCTGGAAGGTACGACGGCTTCGGTGCCACCGCAGGGTGGCCGGAAGCACCCGCACCAGGAGTTCATCCAGATCGACACGACCAACGTGCTGTTCATCGTCGGCGGCGCGTTCGCCGGCCTGGACCACATGGTCGAGCAGCGGGTCGGCAAGAAGACGCTCGGCTTCAACACCTCGCGTGAGCCGGAGAAGCCGAAGGAAGCCGGCGGGTACGCGGATGTGATGCCGGAGGATCTGCTCAAGTTCGGCCTGATCCCCGAGTTCATCGGCCGGCTCCCGGTCATCACGACGGTGTCCCCGCTGGACCGTGACGCGCTGATCAAGATCCTGTCCGAGCCGAAGAACGCGCTGGTCAAGCAGTACCGGCGGCTGTTCGAGATCGACAACGTCGAGCTGGAGTTCAGCGACGACGCGGTCGAGGCGATCGCGGACCAGGCGCTGTTGCGCGGCACCGGCGCCCGCGGCCTGCGGGCGATCATGGAAGAGGTTCTCCTCAACGTGATGTACGAGGTGCCGAGCCGTGAGGACGTCGCCAAGGTCGTCGTCACCGGCAAGGTCGTGCTGGAGAACGTGAACCCCACGCTGATCCCGCGCGACCAGATCGACCGCAAGCGCGACCGGCGCGAGAAGACCGCCTGACGCAGTCCACAGAAGGAGGCCGGGATCCGCAGTACGCGGATTCCGGCCTCCTTCTCGTGGTGGACGCAACGGGAGCGGGTAGCCGCCACGGTCGGTGAGGTGAAGCCAGATGATCACCAGCTACCTCCCCCAGTTGAAGGCTTCGGCGGACGCCTCGACCTGTGCCCAGGATCGGAAGGCGTTCGATCCGTTGCCTAAAGGGAAGCCAGCACTGCGTCTGCTACCGCAATAGTCTCGTCAATCTGGTCCTCGGTGTGCTCGGTGGACAGGAACCACAGGCCGCGCGGGACGATGTTGATCCCGGCCGCGAAGAGTCCGGCATGGAACCGCGCCATCGTCGCCCGGTCGCACGCGGCGAACGAGCGGTAGTCGGTCACGTCGGTCTGATCGGTCACGTACGTCTGGAACACAGGCCCTGGACCATCCACCAACAGCGGCACACCGTGCCGCTCGGCTAACTCGCGGAGGCCGGCCATCAAGCGCCGGCCTGCCGCGTTCAGCGGCGGGTAGACGGCGTCGCGGTGCTCGTCGAGTTGGCGTAGCACCGCGTCTGCCGCAGCCATCGCGACCGGGTGCGAGTTGAACGTGCCGGCGTGGGCGACCTTGCCGTCAGCGATCGATTCCATCACCTCGCGCGAGCCGACCAGCGCCGAGACCTGCATGCCGCCGGCCATCGCCTTCCCGAACGCCGCCAGATCGGGTACGACGCCGAGCAGCTCCTGAGCGCCACCGGGGGCGACCCGGAAGCCGGAGATGATCTCGTCGAAGATCAGCACTACGCCGTACTGCTTGGTCAGCTCACGGAGGCCTTCGAGGTAGCCGGGCTGCGGGGTGATGCAGCCGGTGTTGCAGAGCAAGGGCTCGAGGATCACGGCGGCGATCTCTCCGCTGTGGTCGCCGAGCGCCTTGGCGACCGCGGACAGGTCGTTGTACGGCAGCACAATCAGGTCGTCGGCGTCGTGCCGAGGCTGGCCCGCCGAGCCGCCGACCGCCGTGGGGTGACGGGCGTCGCCGGCCAGGGCGACGTCGGGGTGCACGCTGTAGAGGACCGGATCGAGCCAGCCGTGGTAGTTGCCTTCGAACTTCACGATCTTGGGCCGACCGGTGTGCCCACGGGCGAGCCGGATCGCGCCGTGCACGGCTTCCGAGCCGACGCTGTTGAAGCGGACCAGCTCTGCCGCCGGAACCATGTTGCACACGCGTTCGGCGACGATGGCTTCCAGTTCGTGCTGAGCGGCGTACGCGACGCCTCGGCTGACTTGGGCCGAGACTGCCTCAGCGACCAGCGGTGCGGCGTGGCCGAGGAGATTGGGCCCTTGCCCGAGCACGTAGTCCAGGTACCGGTTGCCGTCCACGTCCCAGAGTTCAGCGCCGCGGGCGTGATCGACGAACAGAGGCTGGTCTGCCCGCCGGGCGTCGCTGGACACACCACCGGCGATGACATGCCGGGCACGCTCGTACAGCCGAGCGCTGCGTTCGTAGCCGCGGGCAACGGTTTTCACAACTACCTCCAGGCAGATCGGTCAAGGATGAGATCAGGCCGAGACCAGTCGAGGGATGTGGACGGGAAGGGAGGTTCGGGGCGGATCGGACGGGGTGGTGGTTGGGGACGGAAGGTCGAGGACGGGATCAGTCGCGAGAGCCGTCGAGGGAGTGGATGGGGAAGGGGCCGGAGGGGTGGGATTGGTTGGGGTGGGTGGTGCGGGAGGTGCGGACGGGGTTAGTCGAGTTTTTCGGTTAGGAGGCGGAATTGTTGGCGAGGGCGGCCGCCGGCGGTTGAGCGGGCTGGGGGGAGGGGCCAGGCGAGGCCGGCTTCGACCAGTTCCTTGAGCATGCGGAGGCCGGTGCGTTGGGTGACCTGCATGATGTCGGCGACGCTCTCGACGTCGACAACGACCTGTTGGCCGGCGGCCGGCGTGGTCGCGGCGGCGATCGAGGTGACGATCTCGAGTGCTCGCGGGTCGATCGGCGACGTACTGTCGGGCGGCGTCGCTTCCGTGACCGCCGGCGCAGGCGGGAGCTCGGTCCGCGTACTCGTGTCATCCAGGTACACCGCAAACTTGCCGTCGCGGCTGACCGACTCCTCCACCGCGATCAGAGCGTTGCCTTCCGCATCCCGCGCGGTCTGGCCGGCGCCGACCCCGATCGCCACCGGTACGCCGAGCTGTGCCGTCAACCCACCGAGGAACGGAGCGATGGTGAACTGCTCGGTCAGTCGGACCAGGGCACCGTGCGTGGTCGTGACGAGGAACAGCGTGTCCGAGCGGCGTGCGACGGTGGCGCCCACTTGTCGGGCTTCGGAGAGCAGCTTCTGATGTGTCATCAGGGCGAGCTCCTGCTGCCAGTAGTCGCCGGATTCGCCCCGGGACAAGCCGGCCGGGATGAGCTGTACAGCGATCATCGCGAGCTGATGCGCGCCCATCCGGGTGCCCCGCCCGAGCAGGATCGCGGTCTCGAGAGCGTCGCGCACACTCGATCGCGTCGGGGCGATCCGCAGTACCGGGATGCCCTGCGCCCGTAGTTCACGTTCGACCGAGAGGATCGTCGTCAGCGCGACCGTAGTGTGCTGCTGCTCCCACTTCTCCCGATGGAAAGCCGCGAACCCGGCCACCGAGTCCGGACCCTCGTACGGGATGTCGTACACGTCGGTGGTGTCGAGACCGATCTCGGCGTACGCCTCCTCGACGTCGGCCGTAGATAGCGAGTCGATGCTCACCCTGCTCAGGTCGACGTCCTCGATAGTCAGCGAGGCGCGCAACAGGGCGGCGTACAGCGCGGCGCCGGTGAGCGGGAGGTGGGTCGACGGGACCGTCAGCCAGTGCCCGTCGGTGGCGATGTCGAACACCCACGGGCCAGGGAACACCGCCGAATCGATCCGGTCCCGGAACTTCAGGTACCGCTCCTCCGCGTCGGCCTGGTCGTCGTAACCTCCGCTCAGGAACCGCACCCGGCCCGCCGAACGCAGGGCTATATCCAGCCCGACCTCCGCCATCGTCCGCACCAGCTTCCGCGGCCCGAACAGCCCCACCGTGACAGCCGGCAGACGCTCCCCGGCCGTCGGCGGCTCGGTCGGCTGGATCAAGTCACTCATCGGTCAACCCCTCGTTCTCCGGCAGCGGACGCCACCGGAACAGTCTGCGCGCGTTCCCGCTCAGAACATCTTGGCGTTGACTCTCTGTCAGTGGCGCGCACACCACTCGCCCGAGTGACATGCGCTGGTCGATGAACGGGAAGTCCGAGCCGAACAACACCCGGTGTCCACCAACCCGCTCGATCATCCCCATGATCAGCGGCCCGGTCATCTGCGAGCCGCACACCTCCAGCCACAGCGATTCATGCCGTACCGCGGCCTCGATCGCCTCGTCGACACCGGCCGGCGTGATGCCCGCGTGCCCGAGGATCACCGACGCGCGCGGGTACTTCTCCGCAACCGCCTCGAACAGTGACGGAGCGTCGTACGCCGACCGATGCTCGGAGTGACTGAGCACCGGACACCCGGTCTCCTCCGCGAACGCCCAGACCGCCGCGTACCGTGCGCCGGTCACGGGGTAACGGTGCAGGGTCGGGTGTACCTTGATCCCGACGAACCGTTCGTCGCCGGCGAGGCGCTCGAGTTCGCGCTTCGGGTCCTGCCACGGGTTGATCACCGCGTACGCCGCGATCCGGCCGGGATGGGCGTCGACGGCAGCCAGCGCCTGCGAGTTGCCCAGGTGTGCGTCCTGCTGGATGGCGCGATTCGCGGAGAGGACAGTGACCTCGGTCCCGGTCCGGTCCATCACGTCGACCATCGTCGCGGCGTCCGGGTCGGGGATGTGGAACAGGGAGTACGGGCCGAGGTGCGCGTGGACATCCACAACCCTGTGCTTCGGACGCCGCCCGATCATGACTGTCCCCCCACTCTGAGCTCTCCGGTACGCCGTGCGCCGAACAAGCGAGCCGCAGTACCCGAACCGATTCGGGTGACGGTGTCGTCATCCAGACCCGACCAAGCGAGCCGCATGATGCACTCACCGGGATCGCGAAGCCCGAGCCCGGTCGCGAACAGCAGCCGATCAGCGAGCCCGTTCGCAGCCAGCCACTCGATTGCCTGGTGTGCGGCGAAGTCGACCAGATCGACGAACACATTGTCGTGGTCGCTCAGCACCGCCCACAGTGAGCGAAGCTGCCGGTAACCGACGCTCGAGACGACGATCGGCAGACCGGCAAAGCGCCGGGCGATCGCTTCGATGTCAGTCCAGCCGATCTCGCCGGCATCGACACAGAGCGGAAGCCCGTTCGCCTCGAGCGCGCCGTACAGATCCCCGAGTAGGGCCGGCGAGTACCCGTGGGAGTGCGGATGAACTCTGAAGGCCGCGACACCTTCCGCCATGGCCTGATCAACCAGCTTCTCCAGCGACTCCAGCTCACCCGGAGTGCGAGGCACCGCAGTCCAACAGGCCAGCACACCACGGTTTGCCAGGCTATGCGCCACCGAGCTGGCCTCAGCGTTCCCGGCCAAGGGATCGTGTAGCCAGGAGGCCATGGCACTGACCAGAGCACCTGACATGCGGTAGGTATCGAGGTGAGCCGCGATCGCATCGCGGTCTGTCGGTGGGACCAAGGAGGACGGATGCGCACCGGTCACGATGCGGGCGTCGAACCATCCGGTGGTGGCCTCGTCAGCCATGGCGCGCCCCTTGGACGGTCCAGCGGCCGGTGTAGGGCAGGGTGAGGTGTGCCCAACCGTCGTCTGCCGGTTCCGGGGTGACGAGTACGCCGTCGAGCCGGATGTCGCCCGTCGGCCGGATCCAGAGTCCGCAGCGCCCGGTGCAGGTCACCTCCAACTGCAGCGCACCGTCGACGACCGTGGCTGTTGCGTCTACATCCTCTGAAGTCCGCAGCAACGGGCGCCCGCGATCGAGGAGCGACCGCACCCGCCAACCTGTTGCCCAGGACAACATTTCCACCAGGAGATGTGTCCGCTTGGTGCGGACCCACGCGGAGGGACCGACTCGGTCGACAGTGTGGCCGTGGTCGATCGTGAGCTCGCCGTCGTCTCGGGTGACGCGAACGTTGGGCTCCTCCGCGGTGGCGTGTGGTACAAGGACTGTAGTGAAGACGCCTGTGTCGCGCTTCAGCACGAGCGAGTGCAGCGATCCGTACTCCGCAATACGGCGATCTACCAGTGGACGCCGGGCCGTGCCCTCGGACGTCTCCGCGGCGGTCGTCGACGGGTTGCCCACCTCGAGGAGGAGCAAGCCCGGCCCGTCAGCGGCCGAGGCGTCGTACGTCAGTGGTTCTACCTCACGCCACGGGTAGAGGGAATGCCAGCAGGATCGGAAGATGTGTGATTCCGCGGCACTGCTGTCGGAGACCACCACGAAGGCAGGCTCCTCACGGACCATGGCAATGGTGCGGGACTGAGGTAACCCGTTGCCGCGGTGGTGGCCGGAGAAGACCGCGAGCTTCTCGGTGTCGACGAGTGGATCGACAGTCACGCCGCGGTCCGTGCCGAGCTCGCGATCGTCCACGAGCACGGTGTTGTGGCCCCGACCCGACTGGTACCAGGTCAGGTACTCCGGATCGTCATAGCTCGGCGGACCACCTGCCTCCCACAGCAGCGGTTGCTGCCAGCCATCCAGAACCAGATCGAGTACGGCGCGATGCGAGTGCGACTCGAGTTCGTGCTCGATGTGCGGGCCGTAGTTGATCACCGCCCGCAGGTCGTCGCCGCGCAGAATCACGTAGCCGGAGTCGGGCAGCACGGTGCTCCGCGGCAGTGCGGGCTGGATCTCCTGCAGTCCCTCGCGCGCTGCGGCGAGCGTATCCGTCCAGCGCTGCTGCCTGGCCGCGTCTTCCCAAGCGGGCAGCATTGCGGCCTCCGACGCGAACTCGTCAGGCGTCAGCCACAGGGCCGCGATCCGTGCCAGGGTCGGATCGTCGAGCACATAGCTGCCGCGGAGGAGAGAGGTCGCCGGCCACTCGATATGGCTGTCCTGCAGGTGCGGAATCCAGCCACCGCGGGAGACCAGCGCGCCCAACCAGTCGTGCATGGCCGCCACCTTCGGGTGCGCCGCCACGTCTGCGTCGATCACCGCCGCCGTCTGCAGCGCCGTCAGGCACATCTTGTGGTACCCGGGCGAACGCTCGTAGTGCCCACCGTCGGCGTAGACATCGAGCAGCAAGTGCTCGTCGATCCGTGCGCGGGCTCGCGACGCCCAGACACCAGCCTCGACCAGGTCGGGCAGCACGGTGCTGATGTGCAGCAGTTCGGTGGCACACACCAACTGCCAGTTGCCGTGCCGGAAGACGTCGTGCTCGTCATGCGCCCACCGAGCCCCGCCGACCAGGGTGGCGACCAGCCGGCCCCAAGCCTGGTCCGATAAGGCCGAGTCGGTCAGAACCGCCAACGTGGGCAGGAGATTCCGGCACCGCGCCCACGTGCCCAGCGAATACCAGATGACGTCCAGCCCCGGCCACTCACCGGTCACGGAGTCGCGCCGCTCCACCCACTCGTCGAGATGCTTCTCGAAGGCATACAGGTACCGATCATCGCCGGTCAGCAGCCACGCGGGGACTCCAGGTGACAACCAACCCAGGTAGTGGAACCCGTAGCGCCGCGACCTGCCGTGCTCGCTTCCGGTCACGTCCACACCGGTGAGCAGTGGTGCAGCCTCGGTCAGGACAGCCTCAGCCGCAGGCGTCGACCGGATCGCCTCGACCCACTCCCGCAACGGCCAGGCCGGTCGTTGCATGTGGTCCGCCACAAACGAACGCAGCGTGCCGAGATCGTGGACACCAGGAGGCGAGCCGAACGCCTTGATCAGGTCGTCGGTCCCGATCCGGTTGATCCGATGGTCGATGTGCCGCGGCTTCTCCGGGCCTGATGTGGCGTTCATGCGTTCCCTGGGTCAGGCAACATCGAGACTTCGACGGGCTGCCTGCTCTCGATCGAGGTGTGGGCGGCTTCGAGTACGGCGGTCACGTTCCGGCTGCTCTCGATGGTGATGAGCGGCTGCTTGCCGGTGCGGCAGCAGGAGACCCAGTGCGCGATCGCGTCGGCGTACGCACCGGCCGGGATCCCGTGCATCACCCGTTGCAGCATGTTCCGCGGGTAGGTGTAACTGTCCGCGCGAGCGAGGACGACACTCTCCTTCTGGCGATCCAGCTGGACCACGCCGTCGTCGGTGATCACCGAGACATACGAGTCGACCGTCGTCGGGAACGTGTTCGGATAGATCCACGCCGACTCGAACGTCGCCACCGCGCCCCGCGAGTACTCCGCCTGGATCTGGATCGCGTCCGGCGTCTCGATTCCGAGCGATCGCAGCTTCCCCCAGCGAGCCGTCGCGTAGACCCGCCGTACCTGATCGCGGAGCAGCCAGGAGACCAGGTCGATGTCGTGACTGGACAGAAACCACGCACACGTCGTCCGATCCGCCCAGGACAGCATCTCGGTCGGCACGAAGATCGTGTCGTCCTTGCGCGCATAGGCAACCGCGCCTTCGCCAAGATCCGCGAGCAACTCATGGGCCTGCGCGTACGCCGGAACCCAGCGATGGTTGAACAAGCACATCGCCACGACGCCGTTCGCTCGGATCGCCTTGACCGCGGCGTCCGCCTCGGCAACCGAAGTGGTCAACGGCTTCTCGACGAGGATGTGCTTCCCCGCCGACGCGGCCTGCACCATCATCTCGCCGTGCAGGTGATCCGGCGTGGTCAGTACGACGGCGTCCACCGAGTCGTCTCGAAGGAGTGCCTCCAGATCCGGATGGATCGTCGGCCGTTTGGCACCTCGCCCGTCGATCTCGTCAGCCAGTCGTACGGCGGAGTCCGCCGAGCGGCTGGTCACCGCCGCAACCTCGACATCGGGCAGCCCGGACAGGGACAAGGCATTGCCTCGTCCCATGGTCCCGGCGCCGACGATCCCGATCCGCACCCCGTTGGTCATCAACTCATCGGCCCTTCGCGAGAGTGTCGTTCCATGCCTGTTCGGCGGCGTCCAAGGCTTGCTGGGCGGTCTTCGTGCCCGACATGTACGCCCGGATCTGATCGTCGAACAGCTGCCGCAACTGCTCGTCGTTCCCGGAACCAAGCGACGCGTCGACGCTGTTGGTGAACGTCTTGAGCAGGATCTTCCGGGCCTCGTCCGCCGGCGTGTTGCCGGAGATGTCGGTGAAGAAGGGGTCCGCGAGCGCCTTGACGGACGACGGGTAGATCGGCACCAGCTTGCACAGCGCGAGCTGCTGCTCGGGAGCGGTCACGTACTTGATCCATGCGGCAGCCGCGGCCTGGTTGTCGGACCTGGCCGGGATGCCGATGATCTGCTGACCGGACATGTAGTACTTCCCGTCACTACCGGCGACCGGCGGACCGACGACGATCGAGCCGTAGACGGCGGGGGAGTTCTTCTGGATGTTGAGCAGGCTGCTGGAGACGGCGACCGGGTTGAACGCGATCTGCTTGTTCTCCAGGGACTGCGGCAGGTCACGCTGGTTGGCGCCGAGGCTGCCGGGAGCGATCGCGCCCGAGCCGAACTCGGCCTTGAACTTCTCCATCAGCGCGAGGGTCTCCGGTGTGTTGAAGACCGCCTTCTTCTTGTCCTCAGAAAGCAGCGGGATGCCGTCGGCCTGGACGACACTGGAGTAGGCCATGAAGTTCGTCGCCGACTTCCCGGTCGCGTCGTGGTACGCCTTGGCCAGCGCGAGGGCGTCGTCGTACGTCACCGGTGGCTTCGCCGGATCGAAACCAGCCTTGGCGAGCAGGTCCTTGTTGTAGAAGCCCAGCGACGTGCCGCCGTTGTACCAGGGGATCGCGATGCGCTTGCCATCGGCAACTAAGGGATCGGACAGGTTGGGCGCGTAGGCGGCCAGGTCGTCCTTGCTGAACAGGGAGTTCAGATCGGCCATCGAGCCGGCGAACAGCCCGGTGGTCGCGGACGTGATGTTGACGGCGTCCGGCACCTTGCCGGACGCGAGCGCGGCCAGCAGCTTGGTGGTGATGTCCTGGCCGGGGACGTCGACCCACTTGATGGACACCTTGGGGTGTTCCTTCTGGTAGGCGTCGATCCACTTCTGGATGTCAGGCCCGTAGTTCTTCTGCAGGTTGATCGTCCACCACTCGACGTCGCCGGCGTAGGCCTCACCGGACTGCTTCGGCTCGTCGCCGGCGGCCGGGCTGCCGGAGACGCAAGCGGCCAGGGTCAGTGGCAGAGCGAGCGCCAGGGCCACGGCGGGGACCAGACGGCTCCGCAGCAAGGATCGTGTGCGTCGCGTCATCGCGAGCTCCTCGGGGGCAGATTCGGATGTCCTAAACAAGACTTACAGACACTTCGCCGTTTGGCAATCTGTTGTGCACAGGCGCGGAACCTCCGAGAGTTTCTGTGAATTGTCGCTTCCGACGACGCTCGCAGTGAGCTACGGTTCCTCCAATCGTAAATCTAAAAGCCAGGTTTCCGACACGAAGGGGTGAGCGCGATGCCGGGTCTCAGTGGCCGTACTGTCGGCCAGCGCTGGTACACGCCGTACGTGTTCATGCTGCCCGGGTTGCTGATGTACGCCGCGATGTTCGCCTGGCCGGCCGTGATCGCGATCCAGTTGGCGTTCTCCGACTACGACATCGTCAGTCCGGTCCGGTTCTCCGGCCTGGACAACTTCGCCCGGCTGCTGCACGACCCCAGAGTGTGGATCGCGCTGCGCAACTCGCTGCTGTTCGTGGTCATGTTCGTGCCGCTCACCGTGGTCGCTCCGCTGTTCCTGGCCATGCTGGTGAACGTCAAGCTCCGCGCGATCCAGGCGTTCCGGATGCTCTATTACCTACCGGTGATCACCTCGATGGTCGCGGTGGCCGTCGCCTGGCGGTACGTCTTCAACCGCGAAGGCGTCGTCAACTGGCTGCTCGGCCTGGTCGACGCCGGCCCGATCGACTTCCTCCTCGACCGGCACTGGGCACTGCCGACCGTCGTCCTGTTGGAGGCCTGGAAGAACGCGGGCCTGTTCATGATGATCTACCTCGCCGGCTTGCAGGCGGTCCCGTCCGAGCAGGTCGAGGCGGCCACGATCGACGGAGCGAACGGCTGGCAGCGGCTTAGGCACGTCGTCGTCCCCTCGTTGCGACCGACGTTCGCGGTGACGCTGATCCTCAGCATGCTCGAGGCGATGCGGGCGTTCGAGTCGGTCTATGTGATGACCCGGGGCGGGCCGCTCGATTCCACCCTGACCCTCGGCTACTACGTCTGGTCGAAGGCGTTCGAGGACTACGACATGGGTTACGCGAGCGCCGTCGGATTGTTGCTGTGGGCGATCATGATCGTCCTGGCCGGCTTCAACCTTCTCGTCACTCGACGGAGGGACGTCTGATGGCGGCCCGGCGCCGACTCGGCCGCTCGCCCTCGCTGACCCGGATCCTCGGCCGTTCGTCGACGCAGCCACGGATCCCCGGCCGCACAGTACGGCGGATCGCAGTGTATGTCGTGCTCATCGCGGTGGCAGCACTGTTCATCGGGCCGTTCCTGATCCTGCTGAGCTCGGCCACCAAACCGGCCGGCCAGGACGTGTTCGGCTTCCCGCCGGACCTCATCCCGCGTCCGCCGGTGACCGACTGGTTCCGCGAGGCCTGGACGACGATCCCGTACGCGCGCTTCCTGGTGAACTCACTGATCTATGTGGGCATCACCGTCCCGATCTACCTCGTGGTGTCCGCGCTGACCGCCTATCCGCTGGCCCGGATCGCGTTCCGCGGCCGTGGTCTGTTCTTCATGCTCTTCCTGTCGATCATGTTCCTGCCGGGCGAGCTGATGCTGATCCCGCGCTTCCTGGTGATGAGCCAGCTCGGGCTGACCGACACGTTCGCGTCGGTGATCCTGCCGGCCATCCTCTCCTCGCTCGGCATCTTCCTGCTCCGCCAGGCGTTCTCGCAGATCCCGGACGAGATCATCGAGGCGGCCCGGGTGGACGGGGCCAACGAGTTCGCCATCTTCTGGCGGATCGCCGTACCGATCGTCGGGCCGACCCTGGCGGTGCTCGCGATCCTCGGCTTCGTCTCGGTCTGGAACAGCTTCATTTGGCCGTTGGTCACGCTCACCAGTCAGTCCAAGTTCCCGATCGCGCTCGGTATCGCGTATCTGAGCGGTGTCAGCGGGACCGATGTGCGCGGCCTGGCCGCGGGCACGGTGATCTCGCTGGTTCCGGTCGTCATGGTCTTCCTCCTCCTGCAGAAACGCATCCTCAACAGCATGGGCGGCGCCGTCAAAGGCTGACCCCCACCACACGCCCCCGACGACACAGTGAGGCCACGAGATGACTCCACACATCACCCGCCGCACATTGCTCCTGGGCTCCGCTGCCACCGGAGCCCTCGCCTGGGCCGGCACTTCCGCCGTCCCGGCCTTCGCCGACGCCCTCGTCTACGACTCGCCCGAGGCCTTCGATGCGGCCCAGGCGGCATACCTCGCGACCAATCCCACCAACAACGAGGTCGGGCTGTATGCGTGGGGTGAGTCGTACTTCATGTTGGGCCTGCTCCGGATGTACGAGGCGTATCAGGATCTCAAGTACTTACAGACCTTCGAGCAACGCGCCGCCTACGTACTCGCGACTACCGACAAGGCGCGCGGCGTGACGGACTACCGCGGGCGGTCGGGCACGGTCTGGCGCAGCGCGGGCAACTACACGGCCGGCCACGGCGTGCTCCCCGACGGCAACGGCACGCCGGCCGTCCAGCTCCGGTGGTCCGGGGCGCGCTCCGCCGAGTCGACGGCCGAGGTCTCGAACGTGTCCGGCAGCATGTTCGACCTTGTCCTCAGGAACCCTGGTATCACCGGGATGGTCACCTTGCGTGGAGTCTCGTTCGATCCGTCGGCCGCGTCGTACGTTGTCACCGCGGTCAACAACGCCTACACAGCAGCGCTCCGGTGGACTGCGGTCGATCTCAGGACCTCGCCCGAGTCAGCGCCAGCTCCCGTGGCGACGACGATCAGGTTCCAGCCGCAGTACTACGTGTTCGCCGTGCACACCGGGATGATCGCGTTCCCCTTGGCTCGCTACGCCCGCGTGGTAATGCAGTCACCGAGACTGAAGAAGGGCGGCCGTCGTCGGCGGGCGGTCGAGCTGCTGGAGGCCGCGCGCGAGGCCGTCGCCTTCCATGACGAGGAGTACGCGGCGAGCGGCGATTATGTCTGGCCGAAGGGTGCGCCGATTCCGTTCGACGGCGCCATCCAGCCGTACAACCAGAGTCACGGTCTCGGCCAGGTGATCGTCGAGCTCTACCGCGCGACAGGGGAGCAGCGCTCCCGCACCAAGATCGTCGCCATGCTCAACCAGTACCGAGCTGGCCTGACCCTCGGGGCCGACGGGGCGTATGTCTGGCCCTACTGGCCGCCCTACAGCCAGTTGTACGCCGGGTACCCGAAGACCGCGGGCATCTCCGAGTACACGCCGTCGTACCCGGCCTCGCGGCAGATCGAGGACATCAGTCACGCCGCGATCAGTCTCGAGTTCGTCCACGCGGCGTACGAGGCGGGGATCGATACTGGACTCGCGGCGGACGTGCAGCGGTTCACCGCGACGTTCACGAAGAAGGTGATCCGGTCGGCGACCGAGGTGTGGTTACGCGTCGACGGTACGGCGGACGCTGTGCCGGCCAACGCGGTGCAGTGTGCGCGGTGGGGTGCGTACGCCGAGCATGACCCGGTCGTCTACCAGCAGTCCCTGCGTGTCTACGACGCGGTGCATCTCGTGCCGGTGCAAGGGTCCCATGCATTGGGTATTGCGTACTTGAACTGGGCCAAACAAGCTCCCTGGAGGAATAAGTGAGATTGCTACGTGTCCACACCGACGTCGGGCTACGGGACGCCGTACTGGCCGAAGACGGTCGGGTGGTGACGCTGCCGGGTGAGGCCGAGGCGTTTGACGCGATCCGGTGGCGGGAGCGTGCCGCCGGCGCGAATGTGGAGACGGTCGCCGCGTTCGAGGACGTGCGGCTGGCCGCGCCGCTCGGTCCCGGGAAGATCGTGTGTGTCGGCCTGAACTACGCCGACCACGCGGCCGAGGGTGGTCACGAGGCGCCGACCGAGCCGATTCTGTTCCTGAAGGCGCCGGACACGGTGGTCGGTGCGCGCGACGACATCGTCATTCCGCGGGGCAGCGAGAAGACCGACTGGGAGGTCGAGCTCGGGGTGGTGATCGGGCGTACGGCGGCCTATCTCGAGAACGAGGCGGATGCACTGGAGCATGTCGCGGGCTATGTCTTGGTCAACGACGTGTCGGAGCGGCATTTCCAGCTGGAGCGCGGCGGTCAGTGGGACAAGGGGAAGAACTCGGCGACGTTCTGTCCGCTCGGTCCGTGGGTGCTGACCGCCGATGAGGTTCCTGATCCGCAGGCGATCAAGCTCGGGCTCGAGGTGAACGGGGATGCGGTGCAGGACAGCTCGACCGCGCAGATGATCTTCTCGGTCGCGCATCTGGTGCACTACATCTCCCAGTTCATGACGCTCTATCCGGGCGACGTGATCAGCACCGGCACGCCGGCCGGTGTTGGCTCCGGGCAGCAGCCGCCGCGCTTCCTTCGCGCGGGCGACGTCCTCCGAGTCTGGGCCGACGGCCTGGGCGAGCAGCACTCGAGGCTGGTCTGATGATCGTCGACCAGCTCGCTGTCGAGGTCTTTCCTGATCCGAGTGCCTTGGGTGCCGCCGCTGCGGCTGCGGCGGCGGACTCCCTGCGCCGGACGATCGACGAGCGAGGCGCGGCCCGGCTGGTCCTGGCCGCCGCACCGAGCCAGACGCAGACCCTTGCCGCACTGTCCGTTGCTGAGGGCATCGATTGGTCGAAGGTCCAGGCGTTTCACATGGACGAGTACGTCGGCCTGCCGGTTGACGCGGAGCAACGGTTTGGCCTGTGGTTGCGTCGGCACTTCACGACGCCGGCGCCGTTGACGGTGTTCGACCCGGAGGGTGGTGCCGATCCGGAGGCCGAGGCTGCTCGGTATGCGGGTTTGGTCTCGGCAGCGCCGATCGATGTGGTGCTGGCGGGGATCGGAGTGAACGGGCATTTGGCGTTCAACGATCCACCGGCGGACTTCGGTACGACGGACATCGTGCAGGTCGTCGCGCTCGACGAGACGAGTCGGCGGCAGCAGGTGGATGAAGGTTTGTTCGCGCGAATTGACGACGTACCTACGCATGCTTGGACGTTGACCGTGCCTTGTCTGCTGTCGGCGCGGGAGGTCTTTTGCATGGTGTCAGGGGTGGCGAAGCGGGACGCCGTACGGCGAACTCTGCAGGGGGCTGTGGATCCGGCGGTGCCGGCCAGTGTGCTCCGTACACATTCGCGGGCTCGGTTGTTCGTCGATCGGGAGGCGTTTGGCGATGAGTGAGTACCTGGCCGCGATCACGGAGCTGCTCGGCCGGATAGAGGGTGAAGAGGGCGAGTCGATCGGCGCAGCGGCGCGAATGATGGCTGATCAGGTGGCGGCTGATCGGCTGATTCAGGTCTACGGGCCGGGCGGGCATTCCAATCTTGCGGCGCAGGAGGTGTTCTTCCGGGCCGGCGGGCTGATGCATGTGTCGGCGATCCTGGATGAAGGGACGCTGCTGTCGAACGGGGCGCTGCGTTCGATGGCGGTGGAGCGTACGCCTGGGTACGGTCGCATCGTGATCGAGAATGCCGGGCTCGGTCCGGATGATCTGCTGATACTGGTGAACGCGTATGGGATCAATGCAGCGCTCATCGACGCGGCGCTAACTGCGCGGGAGCGGGGTGTGCGGACGATCGGGGTGAGTTCGCGCGAGCATGCGGAGAAGACGGCGAAGGATCACCCGGCTCGGCATCCGTCCGCGGCCAACCTGCATGACGTGGTGGACGTGGCCGTGGATACCAAGGTCCCGATCGGCGATGCGGTGCTCGAGGTCGACGGAATGCCTGAGCGGGTCGGCGCGGTCTCCACGTTTGCCAACGCGTTCGCGCTCAACACGCTGGTGATGCGGACGATCGAGTTGCTGATCGAACGGGACGTCGTACCGCCGGTGTGGCGGAGTGGCAACGCGCCGGGTGGGGACGAGGCCAACGCGGCCTTCATCGGCCGATTCCGGGGGCGAGTCCGGTGGCTGTAGGCACGCTGTCCGGGCGCGACCCGTGGTCAGGAGACCTCCTGCACCTTGACCACGCCGACGGCCGCATCACCACCATCCACCGCGAGCCACACGGGCCCGGCCCCGCCGAGGTCGAGCCGCCCCACCGTGGGGGTGGTGCGGGGAAGGCGCCGTGGATCAGTGCTGGGCTTGTTGATTTGCAGGTCAATGGGTTTGGGGGGTTCGACCTGAATGGGGAGGGGGTGTCGGTCGAGACCGTTGTGGGGTTGCGGGAGGCGTTGCGGGGAGTTGGGGTCACGACGTTTGTGCCGACGGTGATTACCGCGAGCGGTGAGCGGATGCGGCGGGCCGTGAGCGTTGTCGCTGAGGCTCGGCGGCGGCATGCGGAGGTTGCGGCGGCGATTCCGTTTGTGCATCTTGAGGGGCCGCACATCTCGGATCAGGAGGGGCCGCGGGGGTGTCACGATGTGGCTGAGGTTCGGGCGCCTGATCTGGCTGAGTTCGAGCTGTGTCAGCAGGTGTCGGGTGGGCTGGTCGGGTTGATCACGGTGTCGCCGCATTGGGCTGGGAGTGCGGAGTTCATTGCTGCGGTGGTTGCCTCCGGCACTCGGGTGGCGATCGGGCATACGCATGCTGACGCGGCGCAGCTGCGTGCCGCGGTGGATGCGGGTGCGAGCTTGTCGACGCATCTTGGGAATGGTGCGCATGCTCAGTTGCCGCGGCATCCCAACTACCTGTGGGCGCAGTTGGCGGAGGATCGGCTGCAGGCCGGGTTCATTGCCGATGGCCACCATCTGCCGGTGGATACGTTCGTCGCGATGGTCCGGGCGAAGGGCATCGAGCGGTCGTTTCTGGTGTCCGATTCCGTCGCGGTCGGAGGCCAAGCGCCGGGCAACTATTCGTCGACGACCGGCGGAGATGTGGAGCTCACAGACGACGGACGGCTACTCGTGCGGGGTACGCCGTACCTCGCGGGGGCGGCCGCGCCACTCGCGGACGGGGTCGCCTGGGCAGCCGGAGCGTTCTCGTTGGCCGACGCACTCACGATGGCGACGGTCAACCCCGCGCGCATCATCAACTCCACGCGGATGATCCCAGTCGCCGAGCGGCTTCAGCCGGGGACTCGGATCTCGGACGTGATCACCTTCGACTGGCAGCCGGGGGATCGCACGCTGTCGTTCCGCTAAGCAGACGGATGCCGGTACGACGTACGCGCGCACGTCGTACCGGACAAACCGTTACTTCTGCAGAGCGGTGGCGATGGCGTCGGGTAGGGGTGTGGTCGGGCGGCCGATCAGGCGGGTGAGATCGGAGCCGCGGCCGGCCAGGCGGCCGCGTTCGATCGCGTTGTCGACGTCGACGAAGATCCGGGCCAGCGGCTCGGGGAGTCCGGCACCAGTGAGGACGCCGACGTGCGTCTCGGCCGGAACGTTGTTGTAGGCAACATCCTTGCCGGACTGCTTCGACAGCTCCGCGGCGTACTCGGTCAGCGTCCACGCCGTGTCGCCGTTCAGCTCGTACGCCGTCTTCTCGTGGCCCTGACCGGTCAGCACGACGGCGGCCGCAGCGGCGTAGTCGCGCCGACTTGCCGATCCGATCCTGCCATCGCCCGCGCTGCCGATCACACCGTGTTCGAGCTGTACGGCGATCTGCTCGGTGTAGACCTCGTGGTACCAGCCGTTGCGGAGGAAGGTGTACGGCAGGCCGGAGTCGAGGATCGCCTGCTCGGTGGTGATGTGGTCGGCGGCCAGGTCGAAGTCGGCCTCCGGACCGCCGAGCACGCTGGTGTACGCGATCCGCTCGACGCCGGCCGCCTTGGCCGCGTCGATCACGGCCTGGTGCTGGGCGACCCGGTTGGCCTCGAGACCGGAGATCAGCAGGACCGTGTCGCCGGCGCCGAAAGCCTTGGCCAGCGCGGCCGGGTCGTTGTAGTCGGCAACCCGGACCTCGACGCCGCGAGCCGCGAGGGGCGCAGCCTTCGCGGCGTTCCGCGCGACCGCGACGACCTGGTCGGCCGGAACGCGTTCCAGCAACTCGTCGATGACGAGCTGGCCCAGATGACCGGTGGCGGCGGTGACGACGATGCTCATCCGTACTCCTTGTCGTTGGTTTGTGTCACCGAGCCTAGGCAGCTGTCACGAGCGGATCTATGTCAGCGAAGCGCTGATCTATGTCTAATCGTCTCAACCGCGTAGCGTATGATTCCAATCATGGATGTTCTTGCCGACGTCGTCTCCGCGCTCCGGACCGGGCCGGCCACGTCCGGCCGGACTGATGTCCGCGGGCCGTGGGGCCTGCGCTTCGCGCACTCGTTCGGCGCGACCTTCCATCTTGTCCTGCAGGGGACGGCGTGGCTGCTGCCGCCGGGCGGGACGCCGGTTGCCATGGGTCCGGGCGACGTGGTGCTGATGCCCCGCGGCCTCGAGCACGCGCTGGCGGATCATCCCGAGTCTCCGTTGGTCGACTTCGATCCAGCGGTCGAGAAGCCCGTCCAAGGCGACGGGGCGCGCTCGCTCCTGCTGTGCGGCACCTACCGGCTCGATCGTGAGCGGCCGCATCCGGTGCTGAGCAGGCTGCCCGATGTCGTCCATGTCCCCGCGGACCCGGGCCGGCATCGCACGCTGCACACCGCGATCGGCATTCTCGGCGAGGAGCTCGACGCCCAGCGCCCCGGCGCCGCGGCCGTCGTACCGCCGCTTGTCGATGCGCTGCTGGTGCTGATCCTGCGGGCCTGGTTCGAGGATCGCGACTGCCCGACCGAGAGCGACTGGTCCCGGGCCTTGACCGATCCCGCCGTGGCGCAGTCCCTCGAGCTGATCCACGCCGAGCCCGGCGCGGCGTGGACCGTCGCCGAGCTCGCGTCGAGAGTCGGTCTGTCGCGGGCCGCCTTCGCCAGGAGATTCACCGAGGCTGTTGGCGAGCCGCCGCTGACCTATTTGTCGCGGTGGCGGATGACGACGGCGGCCCGGCTGCTGCGGGATCACGATCGGCCGCTCGCGACGGTGGCGAAGGAGATCGGGTACACGTCGGAGTTCGCGTTCGCCAAGGCCTTCAAGCGGGACTTCGGCATCCCGCCCGGGACCTACCGCCGGCAGCTCACCCTCGCCTGACCGTCAGGTCGTCGGGCCGGAGCGTGGCGACCAGTTCGCCGCGGCTGCGTACGCCGACCTTGCCGAACGCGGCCTTCAGATGGTCCTGGACGGTGTGCGGTGAGATCGAGAGCCGATCGGCGATCCCCGCGGTGGTGTGCCCGGAGATGACCTCGAGGCAGATCTCCCGTTCCCGCGTGGTCAGTCCGTACGCCGCCAGCAACATGCCGACCAGGTGATGGCCCGAGGCGGGCTCGATCGTGACGACGACCTCTTCCTCGTCCCCGATCAATCGGCTGCCCTGCAAGACGACCCAGCCACCCGACGCAGTCTGCACGCGGGCCTGGAACGTCCCGGCCGGGGCGGCCCGGGTGCCGGTCACGACTGCCCGAAGCAGGACTTCGAACCGCCCCGGCGCGATCTCGTTCAGCTCGTCCTGCCAGGTCCGGGCCGCCGCGGTGATCGCGCGTGGCTTGCCGCTTGGCCCGGTGACGACGATCGACGGGCCGACCCCGCCGCGGTACCCGTGCGCGTCCGTCCGTACAGCGACGCGGGTGGCCGCGCCGATCACCGGCGCCACCGAGCCCAGGAACTCCACTTCGCGATCGCTGTAGTCCGGCCCGCTGCGGACGAACCCGGCCGCACCCCAGCAGTCCCCGTCGACCGTGAACGTCGCCCGCACCTCGTGCTCGATCCCGAGCGGCCGCCACACCTCGTTCAGCCGCCGGTGCCCGACGACCTCGCGATAGGGCAGATCGGACAGACGTGCCACGGAGCGTGAGTGCCGGGCCAGCTCGGCGAACGAGTTCGGGTCGGTTCCGCCGTACTCCGTCTCGGCCAGCCGCGGCTCGTACTCCGGCGGGATGCGGGCGCGGCCGCTCGTCATCGAGCTGATCACCAGCGTGCCCGGATCCATGCCGGCCCAGCAGGTCAGCTCACTGCCGATGACCTGCTCGACCACCTCGATCGCGGCCGCATGCAGGTCCACGACGCCCAGTCCCGACGTCGCGAGTGCCGCGATGTCCCGGCGCGCGGCTCGCGCCCGGCCCTCCCACATGGGCTCAGTATGCGCCGCCGTACCGGTGCCGCCTATCCCGGAAATATGGGGATTCCAGGCCCTTCCTGAGCCCACTGCGGCGGGATTCAAAGGCGGTCTGCCGCTTCGTAGCGTCGCAGCCAGGACTACCGACAAGGGGAGGACATCATGAAGGAATCAGTGCACCTCAGCACGGCGGGCACCGGCGCGGAGTACGTCGCTCCGGATGCGACCGTGACCGTGAAGATCGGCGCCGAGCACACGGGTGAGCAGTACGAGATCTTCGAGATCGACGCACCGCGGGGACCGGCCTCGCCGCCGCACAGCGAGTCCTGGAGCAAGGCGTTCTACGTGCTGCAAGGCCGGATCCTGGTCCAGGCAGGCGATCAGGGTTACGACCTCGGGCCCGGCGCCTCGATCAGCATTCCGGCCGGCACGCTGAACACGTTCTCGGTACTGACGCCGGCCGCGAAGTTCCTCGCCGTCAGCCAGACCGGCCGGATGGGCGCCTTCTTCGCCGACCTCGCGACCGTCGACCCGACGGACGGCGCCGCGCTGGGAGAGATCTCGGGCCGCCACGGCGTCACCCTCGCTTCAGGAGCGACAGCATGAGTACGGCGGCGCAGGTGCTGGCCGTGTTCATCGCGGTGGTGCTGACCGTGGTGTTCGTGATGGAGGCGATCCTCTACCGGAACCCCAGTCTCTACCCGATGTTCCTCACCAAGCCGGGCGATCTCGACGCGGTCCGGATGTGGACGGTCAACCTGGGCTGGTACAACCTGACCACCGCGGCCGCTCTGGTCGCGGGCGTCGTCCTGGTGCAGACCGATCACCTCGCGCAGGGCCAGGCGCTGATCGTGTTCACCGCCGCTCAGCACACGTTCATGGCTGTCGTGCTGGTCATCTCGCAGCCAAAGCTCTGGCTCAACTCATTGATGGAAGGCGTGCCCGCCGCGGTCCTGCTCATCCTCGCCCTCAACTGAGCAGAACGGCGCCAGCTGTAGGAAAGTTACACAGTCTGCGCCACCATGGGCATCGAGCACCATGCACACTCAAGGTTCCCGGAATGTCACCGACAGTTTCCACGGTCCGGGTGCCTGCCGCCCTGAGTAGCAGTGAAGGTGAGGCCCATGAGCCCAATCAGTCGCAGGACCCTTGTTTTCGGCGGACTTGCCGCGGCCGGCGTCAGCGCCGTCCCGGTCCGCTCGGCCGTGATCGCAGCGACCGCGGCAGTTCCGTACCCGTTCCAGCTCGGGATCGCCTCCGGCGAACCCGACGCGAACAGCGTCGTCCTCTGGACCCGGCTGGCCCCGTCGCCCCTGAACGCCGACGGCCAGGGCGGGATGGCGAACGCCGACGTCGTCGTCGACTGGCAGGTGTCGACCACCGACACCTTCAGCACCCTCGTCGCGTTCGGTTCCGTGACCGCGCAGTACGCCGCCGCCCACTCGGTGCACGTCGTCGCGGGCGGCCTCAACCCGGACTCCGACTACTACTACCGCTTCCGCGCGCAGGGCCAGCTCTCACCGGTCGGCCGCACCCGCACCACCCCGGCGGTCGGCACGAACGGCCGCGACCTGGTGATGGCCTTCACCTCCTGCTCCCACTACGAGGAGGGGTACTTCACCGTCTACCGGCGGATGGCCGAGGAGAATCCCGGTGTCATCCTGCACCTGGGTGACTACATCTACGAGTACGGCCCCACGGCCGGACGCCCGCGGTTGCACCTCGGCAACGAGGTTGTGACGATTGCGGACTACCGCCGTCGGTACGCGCAGTACAAGACCGACCCGGATCTCCAGGCCGCGCACGCGGTCGCGCCGTGGATCCTCGTACCGGACGACCATGAGGTGGAGAACAACTACGCCGGCACGATCCGCGAGAACAACATTCCTGCGCTGACCGCCGCGCAATGGACTGCCCGTCGATCCGCGGCGTACCAGGCGTACTACGAGAACATGCCGCTGCGGCCCGCACAGGTGAACAGCGGCAACAGCATCCAGCTCTACCGGCGGTTGCGGTGGGGGAGTCTCGCGACGTTCCACATGCTCGACACCCGGCAGTACCGCGACGACCAGGCCTGTGGTGACGGGTGGAAGATCTGCTCCGACGCGGATCTGGCGACGCGCAGCCTGCCGGGCAACCCGCAGGAGACCTGGCTGCTGGACGGCCTCGGGCAGCACCTCGGCACGTGGGACATCATCGGCCAGCAGGTGTTCTTCGCGCGGCGGTTCAACTCGACCGGTGCGAGCATGGACTCCTGGGACGGCTACCGCGCGTCCCGGGCCCGGATCCAGCAGGGCTGGGTGGACCGTGCCGTCCGCAACCCCGTCGTGCTCACGGGCGACGTACACCGTGCCTGGGGCAACGACCTGAAGGCCGACTACAACAACGCGAACTCGGCAACCATCGGCAGCGAGTTGGTGACGAGCTCGGTGACGTCCAGCGGCGACGGCGACGTGACCACCGCGATCCCGGACGTGGGGACGAACCCGTGGTTGAAGTTCTACAGCAACCGGCGCGGCTACATTCGTGCGACGGTCAGCCCGACGCAGCTGAACGCCGACTTCCGTGCGGTGGCGAAGGTGTCGGAGCACGGCGCCGTGGCCTCGACGCTCAAGTCGTTCGTCGTCCAAGAGGGCCAGCCCGGCCTGCAGGCGGTGTGAGGCGATGATGAAGAAGACACTGGCCATCACCGCGCTGGCGGCGACGACTCTCACCTTCACCGCCACCACTGCGGACGCCCACATCGCCACACCGACCTGGGTGACCGCCAACAGCGTGGCCACCGGCGACCAGGACGCTCCGTCGGTTGCGACCAACCGCAACGGCTACGTGGCCGTGGCGTGGGAGGACGACCGCGACACCGACAACGCGACCGACAACGTACACAGCGAGATATTCCTTCGCGTGTTCCACAACGGGACGTCGCTGTACGAGGTCAAGCTGTCGGCCGGAGGCAGTAGTGGTGTGACCAACTGGCGTCACTTGCACCCCGACGTCGGACTGGATGACAAAGGCAACGCAGTCGTGGTGTGGCAGGACGACCCGGACGGCAACGGCTTCTACAACATCCCGTACCGCGTCGTGAATACCGCTGGCACGGTGACCGCAACCGGCAACGCCAACACCAGCGCCGATGGTCAACAGATCAACCCGCGCGTCGCTGTCGACCCTGATGGTGCGCCGACCAGTGCCGCGGTCGCGTTCACCGTGGTGTGGGAGGACATCCAGACTGGTGCGCAGGCCATGGTCAAGGCGGCCGGGTACACCGGGCCGACAACCCGGGCCTGGGAGGTCACGGCATCGCAGACAACCGGACAGCATCACAACCCGGACGTGGCCGTGTCGGCGTCCGGTGACGCGGTTGTGGTGTGGGACGAGGACGGGGACGCCAATGCGGCGTACAACATCGGGCTGATCCGGCTGGGCCGGACCAACGGTGCGGCCACCCTGTCGCGCCGGATCGCGAACTTCAACGGCGGTGGCCAGCAGACGCACGCTGCGGTGGCGGCCAACTTCAACGGCGACTTCGCGGTCGCGTGGGAGTCGGACCACACCGGTACGGCGGGGGTGTGGACACGCTCCTTCGACTCCACCGGCGCCGCTCGGTACGCCGATGTCGAAGTGGCGGTCGGCGGCGAGGCGCCGTCGGTCGGCATCGACGATCAGTCTCAGTCGGTCGTCGGCTGGACCATCCAGGCCGCCGACCTCGATGTCTGGGTCCGCGGTTTCGGTACGGACGGCACTGACACGGGCCGCTTGTCGTCCCAGCAGCTCAGCTCCGTCACGGCCGGCCGCCAGGAGCAGATGACGGTTGCGGTCTCGCCGTACGCCGAAGTGGCCGTCGCCTACACCGACGACAACGACGGCAACACCTACGACCAGGTCGTCCTGGGCACTGGAATCTCCAACAACAGTTGGTGAATCACCGCGTCGCCGGGGACACCGTGCTCAGCACGGCGTCCCCGGCCGTGACCACCTCGAGCCGGTCGATGTCGTGCAGCGGGATCGACGTACTGGCCGGCACGTCGGCCCGGTAGTTGCTCGGGGCCGCCCACCAGCCGGCCGTCTCGACGGTCCCGTCCCGGCCGTGCACGATCAGCATGCAGTGTTCACCGGGCTTGAGGTGGGTCATTCGGAGTTCGATGTCGGTGCCCCAGCCATGACTGGTCAGCTCGGCCGTGGTGTCGATGCCGCCCACGCCGTTCGTCGCCGTCCAGGTCGTCGAGTCCGGGTGGTCGATCACCTGCCATCCGAGCGCACCGCCGACGATCACCGCGGCTGCGGCCGCCAGCAGCCACCTGCGACGGACCGGCCGCTTCCGCAGTTGCAGTGGTGGCGGCTCCGGCTCGTGCGACTCGATGTCTTCGACAGGTACGACGTGCAGCAGTCCGGGCAGCTGGGCGAACTGGAGGAGGGCCTCGCGACAAGCGGCGCAGGTCTCGAGGTGCTGCTCGGTGGTACGCCGTTCCGCCGCATCGAGTGCACCGAGGACGTAGGCGCCGATCGTGATGGTCTCCGGGCACGTCATGGGCCGGTCACTCCTCGCTCCTCCAGGGCGGCGCGCAACGCGTGCAGCGCGTAGTAGCTCCTCGACTTCACCGTCCCGGGCGGAACCCCGAGGACGACCGCCGCCTCGGCGACGGTGCGCCGCCGGTAGAACAGTTCGATGATCACCTGCCGGTGGTCGTGGCTGAGGCCGTGCAGGACCTCGACCACCTGCCAGACCTGCAGCACGCGGTCGATGTCGTCACCGAGCGCCGGGAACTCGCGGTCCTCGATCGGTACCTCGGTCACCCGGGCGACGCGTTTGCGCTGTCCGGAGATGACCAGGTTGCGCGCGACCGTGAACAGCCAGCGGCCGGCCCGCTCAGGATCCAGGTCGGCCGAGTGCTTCCACGCCCGCGTCATCGTCTCCTGCACGATGTCCTCGGCGTACTGGCGATCTCCGCCCACCGAACGCAGGACGTAGCCGAACAACGGACGCCGGTACCTGTCGTACAGCGCGCGGATCACCGTGTCGTCATCCACACCCGACAGATACGCGGAAAAGCCGTCAAGGGTTCAACTGAACCTCCCGGCCCTCGAATGCGTACTCGTCAGGGAGAGGAGTGACCTCGGATGAAATCTGGGAAATTGTTGCTTGGAGCAATAGTCGGACTGGCGACGCTGACCGCGTGCGGGGGTGGCGGCGCGAACCAGGCGGCCGGGAACCCGCCGCCCGCCGAGAGCGGCGCCGTCTCCGTGCGGGCGGTCGACGGCGTCGGTCAGACCCTGGTCGACTCGGCCGGGAAGACGCTGTACTTCGCCGACCAGGAGGCCGGCGGCACGATCAGATGCACGGCGGGCTGCTTGAGCTTCTGGATGCCGGTCGCCGGATCCGCTGATGCGGCGAAGGAGATGCCCGGACTGGGAGTGGTCAAGCGGACCGACACTGGGAACGACCAGCTCACGTACCAAGGCAAGCCGCTGTACACGTTCAACCTGGACAACGGGCCGGGGCAAGGCAAGGGAAACAACGTGCAGGACGCGTTCGCCGGCACCGCCTTCACCTGGCACGCGGCGACCACCACGGCCGCGGCGCCGACGCAGGCGCCGTCATCCACGGGTGGTGGGGGCTACGGCTACTAGCGGGCGAACAGCGCGGTGAGGCGGCCGCGGGCGATGGACTTGGAGTCGATCGCCTTGAGTGCCTCGTCGAGCTTGGTGCCATCGGGCAGTCCGGTTGCCTGGGACAACGCGTAGATCGTGAAGCGGTAGTGATGAGTTCCACTCGGTGGGCAGGGACCGTAGTACGCGGACTTGCCGGCTGAGTTGGCGGCCTGCTTCGCGGTGGGCGGTAGCTGTCCTTCGGCGATCGACGCGGTCGTGGGCTCGAGGTCGAGCACGACCCAATGGGTGAAGGTGCCGCGTGGTGCATCCGGATCGTCGACCACGATCGCCAGCGCGCCGGTGCCGGCGGGCAGCCCGGTCCACGCGAGCGGTGGAGAGACACCGTCGCCTTCGCAGGTGTACTTGCGCGGGATCGGGCCGCCGTCGCGGAACGCCGTACTGGTCACGGTGATGTTGGCCGGGGCGGTGGTGGCGGGCTCCTTCGCCTGGCCACCACCGCACCCGGCCGTCACGAAGAGGACGGTCGTCCACAGCCCGAGCCGTAGTCGCACCCCTTCAAGGTACTGGTGTTACCGGCCGGGGACGAAGACGATCGCGTCGCCGACGGCGCGTTCGGCGCCACCGGTGCCGCTCGGGTGGTTGACCACCGTCCCGTCCTGCAGCGCCATCGCGGTGGAGCCGCCGCCGTCCAGGTTGATCGAGTTCCGCAGACCGAGCGCCTTCGCGACCGCGGCCGTCTCGTTCATCGTCGTACCGACGCTCGTCGTCTGCCGGCCGTCGATCGTCGCGAGCACGACCTTGCCGTCCCACGTGGTACCGGCGATCGTGCGCGGGTTGCGGTCGAAGAAGCTGCCGGTGCCGCCCGGTACGACGATCTCGCCGTTCGCCGTCAAGCGGTAGCGACCGGTCACGCCGTACAGGCCGTTGTGGAGCGGGACCTTGTCGCCGTTCTCGTTCGACACCTTCAGGTCGGTGCGGACGCAGCCCTTGACCTTCAGGAGCGCGACCGTGTCCTGGCCGGTCGCCTGGAGTGAGGTCTGGCTCGGAGTCAGGGTCGTGCCGCGCGCGGTCGCCGTCCGTACGACGCATCCACGCCGATCCAGCACCACCTCGACGCCAGCGCCGGCCGGAGTCGCCGCAGCGAATTCGGGGGTGAACAGTACGACATCACCCGGTGTGGTGCACGTGGTCTGGTCGGGCAGCGTGGCGCAGGCGGCCGGGATCACCGGCGGGTGGTTGACGAACTCGAGTGGGAGTTCGGCGCCGGTGGAGCGGTTCCGGATCGTGCCGGACCAGCTCAGGTGGCCCATGACCACCTTGTTGCTTTTGGCATCGATCAGAAGGTTGGCCTCGGTCGGGTCGGTCAGGGGCTCGCTCAGCAGTTTGCCGTCGGAGATGCCGAGGCCGACCGGGTCACCCGGGTACAGCGGGTCCGCCGTGAAGGTGAAGAAGGACGCGTTCACCCCGGCGAGCGCGCCCGCCGACTTCACCAGGTCCGAGGTCTTCTCGACGCGGGCCAGGTCGGGACCGTACGTCGTCTTGAGGTGGCCCTTCGACTTCGCCGGGTCGATGGTGAGCACATTGACGACCCACGGGCCGCGTGGCGTGGTGTTGATCTGGTCGGCCGGCGCCGGGTCGGTCCCACGCACGATCCGCGTCAGCGTGACCCCGCGAGCCAGCACCTGGCTGGTCCGGGTCTCCACCAGATCCGCGTCCCCGATCGGCAGCCCCTGCCCGGCCGGCACCAGCACAGCCGCCGTACCAACCCCATCGATCGGAGCCGCACCGGCGGACGGCACCATCGCGGCCGTCACCACACCCAACACCGCGGCCGCACCCAGCGCAGCCCGGAATACTCGAGCGGAAGTAGTCATGCTGTCCATCGTCGGGTCCGGTGGTGGAATCTTTCCACTCCAGCCGCTGACTGGGCAGCATCTGACAGGTTACGGTTCAGTGCCTCGGCGTGAGCCGGACGATGTGTCCTCGAACCCGGCCAGTCGGGTGACCCTACGGGATCCGTACAATCCGAATCTCAAAGTTTCTCTCGTGGGAGAGAGACGATGGACGTCAGAGAAACGGAGTTCGTACCGCATGCGTAGACGAGTACTTCGCACCTCGTCCGTCGCCGTCGGCGTGACAGCCATCCTGGTCGGCACCCAGACCGCTGCCCAGGCTGAGACTCGCGGCGGCACCAGCACGTGGCAAGAGGTTCAGCAGGACACTGCTGCCGGCTATTGCCGCGCAGAGGTGCAGCTGTATTCCAACAACTATGCTCGAGCGTTCTACTACAACGACCACGCGGGCTGGAACTGCACCATGGTGCTCGAGCGTTCGACCACCAACGGCGCGACCTGGTCGTCGGTCGCGGGAACCGCCATCCTCCAAAACCTGTCCGGGGCCGCGGACCTGGCCAGTACGGGCGAATACTGGGACGGACCCGGTTATCTCGCGCGGGCATGCTTCCATCTGAACTTCGCAGGCGCGGCCGAACACTGCACCTACGCTGTTTGAGCCTCGGCGGCAACGAAGTGCCGTGCCGATAGGACCAGCTGGCCTCAAAGGTGCAGAATTCCTTGCACGCACGGCGCTTCGCCCTCGTTGTCAACCTCGGCCGCCCCCGGAGTTCCTCATGGACTCGTCGGATCGTGCCAGGCGATGGATCAGTGCCGCGGAACCAGCCGGATGACCGGAAGCTCGCGGTCGGTCTTCACCTGGTACTGCGCGAACCGCGGTGCGGCGGTCGTGATCTGGTCCCACGCTTGCGCGCGCTCCGGTCCGTGCAACTGTTCCGCGCGTACGTCCACGGTCTTGCCGTCAACGTCGATCCGGACCTGGTCGGGGTGGGCGGCGAGGTTGTAGTACCAGTCAGGGTTGCCTGGTGCGCCGGCCGCGGAGGCCACCACCAGCCAGCTCCCGTCGGTCCCGGGGAACCAGCCGACCGGCGTCGTCCGCTCGAGACCGCTCTTGCGACCGACTGTGGTCAGGGCCATCGCGTTGAAGCCCAGGAACTTGGCGCCGCGCCGACGGACCCGCCGAGCCATCAGGCGGTTCATCCAGCTCATCATGCGCCCCTTCGGCTGGCGGGCGCCGCGCGTGCCTGGTTGGGTGTCGAAGCTCATCGGCCGTTCACCGCCTCGGCTGCGTGGACGGTGCGGGTCGTGGTGACGCGGTTGTCGTGAGTGAACGGCTTGCCTTCGAGGTTGAAGCTCCACGACACCGTCGGCGTGATGCGCAGGTAGGCGCCAGGGCCGAAGCGGCCTTCGCGTTCGACGAGTTCGGCGTTGCCGTAGATGCGCAGGTAGCGCGGGACCCACGGGGTGACGGACGCCAGGTCGTCCAGGATGACCGCGACCTTGGTGTTCCCGTCGCGGACATTGCGGAACTTGCGGGTCCTGGCGGGGTCCATGCCGCCGATGAACAGGTGGGTCCCGTCGTACTCGAACCCGACCGGTACGGCGTCCGGCTGGCCGTCGCTGGAGACGGTTGCGATCCGGGCCAGCTGCTGGGATCGCAGGTAGGCGAGCTCCTCGTCGCTGAAAGACATCGCTTCTCCTCGATAGTTAACGCCGCGTACTGTACGCAATGTTAACTATACATGCCATGTACCTTAGTGGATGTGAGTGAGACGGAGACGCCCGGCGGTCCGGTGCGGGCTCGCGCCGCGAGGGACCTGCGCCCGGCTGCGCCGCTGCTGCACGCGGTCGACCTGGATGCGGACCGGATGGATGCCGCCGCGGGGCTGCTGCAGCTGACGGGCGTGGTGCAGGGCATCTACGCGAGCCTCTCCGAACGGCACGACCTGACGCCGGTCCAGGCCAGGTTGCTCTGCGTCCTGCTCGGTGGTCCGAAGGGAATGGCCGAGCTGGCGCAGTGCTTCGGCGTCGAGAAGGCCGCGCTGACCGGCTTGATGGACAGGGCCGAGAAGCGTGGGCTGGCCGAGCGTTCGCGGGTTCCCGGCGACCGGCGGGCCGTTCAGGTGACGCTCACCGACGCCGGCCACCGCGCGGCGACGGCCTTCCATGCCGACGTCAGCGACGCGCTGAACCAGCTGCTCGAGCCACTCGGGGCTCCCGACCGTGAACACTTCCGCGCGACCATGGCCGGCATCATCGACACGTGCCGGTCCGGACACGGTGCGTGCTGAGGGTCCAACCGGTGAAACCGGCCCCGGGTTCGGGGTGAACCGTTCCTATACGATCCAGCCGTGCCGAAGCCGTTGAGCGCCTGAAGTGTCCGCCGTCGTCGGTGCCTTCGTTGCGCTGGTCTCGGTGGCCGTGCTCGGGTACGTCGTCGGGCTGCTCGGCGTACTGCGGGCTCAGGACGAGCTGGTGCTGTCCCGGCTGGCGTTCTTCGTGGCGACGCCGGCGTTGCTGTTCACGACCGTCGCCCGGGCGGACCTGCATTCGATCTTCTCGGTCGTCTTGGTGACCAACGTGGCCAGCCTGTTCGTGGTCCAGGTGATCTTCCTGCTGGTGGCCGCGCTGATCTGGCGACGGACGAGATCCGAGGCGACGATCGGCGTACTCGCGTCGTCGTACGTGAACGCGGGCAACCTCGGCGTACCGGTGGCGGCGTACGTGCTCGGGGTGGGCGCGGTGGTCGCGCCGATCCTGTTGTTCCAGTTGCTGGTGATGGCGCCGATCGCGTTCGCCGTACTCGACGGTGATCGGCAGGGGACCGGCCGGCGGGTGTCGTTGCGGACCGTGGTGGCCCGTCCGTTCCGCAATCCGCTGACTGTTGCGTCCCTGCTCGGGCTGCTGTGCGCCGCGCTGGGGGTGCACCTCCCGACCCTCGTGATGCGCCCGATCGACCTCATCGCCGCTGCGGCCGTGCCCGTCGCTCTGGTTGCCTATGGACTCAGCCTGAGCGCCGGCACGAAGGACTCGATCACGCTGCAGCGGGACGTCGTACTGGCCGTGCTCCTGAAGACGATGGTGCAGCCGCTTGCGGCGTACGCCGTTGGGCGCTGGGTGCTCGACCTCCACGGCGCGGCCCTGCTGGCGCCGACCTTGCTTGCCGCGCTACCGACCGCGCAGAACGTCTATGTGTACGCCGTTCACTACCGCAGCAGCCGCACGCTCGCACGGAGTGTGGTCCTGTTGAGCACGCTGCTGTCCATCCCGATCATGATCGCCATCGCAGGCCTGCTGGGCTGACTCACTTCATCGCGTCGAAGGCTTCCTCGGCCACCGGGGCGACCTGATCCACGGCGACGCCCTCGTTGGCGGACTGGGCGATGACGGTCAGCGTGTTCGAACCGCGGTAGCACTGGGTGGGGAGGTTGCCGGTGGATTCGACGCAGGTGGAGTTGCCGACCTTCTTGACCTTGTCCGGGGTCGCGCCGGAGTCCGCGACGGTCTTGTTGATGTCGACCTTGCCGCGGAGCGCGATCACCACGAACATCCGGTTGCCGTCGATGGTCCCGTACGCCTCGACCGTCGCCTGCTTCCCGTCGTTGATCCGGCTCAACGCCTGCCGGGTCTGATCCAGCTGCAACTGGCCGCGGATCTCCTGATCGGTGATCCGGTCCAGCCCCGCGAGCTTCGCCGGCGGGGTGATCCCGCGCGCCGTGTTCAGCCGGTTGAGCGGCCCCAGACCCCACACGTACCCCAGCAATGCCAGCACGATGATCGCGACCAGCGCGACACCGACCGTCAGCCAAGGCCCCCGCAGTCGAATACGCTGCCACCACTTCTTCTTCGGCGCATCAGTATCGCCACCCTCGGGCTTCCTGGCAGGGAGTTCTTCAGCCTCGGCCTTGGCGCCAGCAGGCGACGCCTTGCGTGGGTTCTCCGGCAGCTGTCGTTCGACCTGCTTCTTCACCCTGAAGCGGCTCCACGAGAATCCGAGCGAGACCGACAGGGCGCTCGACTCGCCGGTGACCGTCTCTCTGCTCCCGGTCGCCCCTGCCTTCCCGGCGGCCGGCTCGGCTGCTGCCGTCTCGTCCCCGGCGTTCCCCGACGCGGGAACTGGCGCCAGCTCGGTCGTGATCTCCGCAGCCGTCGCGGTGGTCTCGTCTGCCGGCTTCGCGTTCGTTGTGGTGCTGTCCGCGGGTTCGGAAGCGTGGGTGGCGGGAGCCTCGGGGGTTGGGCGGGCCGGGGTGGTGGGGTCGCTCATGGGGCTGGCTCCTCGGACGTGCGGTCGCGCGGTTCGGACCCGATGGTTCCACATCGAGACAAATCCGCTCCGTAGCGTAGTCGTTCGGTTCGCGGTCTTCGGCCCTGGCTCTTCAAGAGCAGGGGACTAGTCCAGCATCTCTCGTGGCGCCGAACGGCCGGTGCCCACCTCCCCGGAAGGGGGCGGGCACCGGGCGAAACGGGTGCGCTCAGAGGGCGGCGACGACCTTGATCGCGTCGGTGCTGTCCGGGTGCCAGATGATCTCGCCGGTGATCCGCCCGGCCGCCCGCAGATCGGGCTCGGCCCGCTCGGCCAGCGTCAGCCGGGCGGCAGGCCCGGTGACCTCGACCTTGCTGACCTCGGTCTTCATCGAGACCTGCGCCTCCGACTTGGCGCCGCGGATCCCCGCGAGCACCTCGGAGACCGCATCCAGGACCTCGGGCTCCTGATCGGCGACCACGAGATCGGCGTCCGGCGTCGGCCACGAAGCCACGTGGATCGAGCCCTCCTGCCACCACGACCACACCTCTTCGGTCGCGAACGGCAGGTACGGCGCGAGCAGCCGCAACTGAACCGACAACGCAACGGCCAGTGCCGCCTTCGCCGACGCCGCGGCGGCCTCACCCTGACCGCCGTACGCGCGCTCCTTCACCAGCTCGACGTAGTCGTCGCAGAAGGTCCAGAAGAATCGCTCGCTCACCTCGAGCGCGCCGGTGTAGTCGTAGCGCTCGAAGGCGGCCGTCGCGTCGGCGACCACCGACCGCAGCCGCTGCAGCATCGCCAGGTCGACCGGCTCGGTGACCGCGGACGCGTCCACCGTCGTCGCGCCGAACCCGAGGACAAACTTCGACGCGTTCAGGACCTTGATCGCCAGCCGGCGCCCGACCTTCATCTGCGACTCGTCGAACGGCGAGTCCAGCCCCGGCCGGGCCATCGCGGCCCGCCAGCGGACCGCGTCCGAGCCGAACTTCTCCAGGATCTCCGACGGAACGACGGCGTTGCCCTTGGACTTGGACATCTTCTTGCGGTCCGGGTCGACGACGAAGCCGGAGATCATCGACCGTGCCCACGGCAGCGAGCCGTTCTCGAAGTGGGCCCGGACGATCCGGGAGAACAGCCAGGTCCGGATGATCTCGTGGGCGTGCGTGTTCAGGTCCATCGGGAACGTCCGGCGGAACAAGTCCTCGTCCCGCTCCCAGCCACAGACGATGTGCGGCGTCAGCGACGACGTGGCCCATGTGTCCATCACATCCGGGTCCGCCACGAACCCACCGGCCTTGCCGCGCTGGGATTCGTCGTACCCACGCGGTGCCTGCGAGGTCGGGTCGATCGGGAGCTCCGCCTCTGAAGGCATTAGCGGGTGGTCGTAGTCCGGCTCACCCTCGGCGTCGAGCGGATACCAGACCGGGAAGGGGACGCCGAAGAAGCGCTGGCGGGAGATCAGCCAGTCACCATTCAGCCCCTCGACCCAGTTCAGGTATCGGTGCCGCATGTGGTCCGGGACCCAGGCCAGTTCGTTGCCCCGGTCGATGAACTCCTGCTTGAGCTCGGCGTCCCGGCCGCCGTTCTTGATGTACCACTGGCGGGTCGAGACGATCTCCAGCGGCTTGTCGCCCTTCTCGTAGAAGTTCGCCATCCGCTGGGTCGGCGTCGGCTCACCGTCCAGGTCGCCGCTCTCGCGCAGCTTCGCGACGATCAGCTCACGCGCGCTGAACACGGTCTTGCCGGCCAGTTCGCCGTACAGTTCCGAGCCTTCCAGCCACGGCGGCGTCTCGCGGAGCAGTCGGCCGTCGCGGCCGATGACCGTGCGGGTGGGAAGCTGCAGCTCGCGCCACCACTGGACGTCGGTCAGGTCGCCGAACGTGCAGCACATCGCGATGCCGGCTCCCTTGTCCGGCTCGGCCGCCTCGTGTGCGAGGACCGGCAGCTCGACGCCGAACAGTGGCGACGTCACGGTCTTGCCGAACAAGCCCTGGTACCGCTCGTCGTCCGGGTGCGCGATCAGTGCGACACAGGCCGGGATCAGCTCCGGCCTGGTCGTCTCGATATAGACCGGCCCGTGCGGCGCGTGGAACGCGATCCGGTGGAAGAAGCCGGGATAGTTCCGCGCCTCCAGCTCGGCCTGCGCGACCGCGGTCTGGAACGTGACGTCCCACATTGTCGGCGCCTCGGACAGGTACGCCTCGCCGCGGGCGAAGTTGCGCAGGAAGGCGCGCTGCGACGTACGGCGGGAGTCCTCGGAGATCGTGGTGTAGAGGTACGACCAGTCGACGCTCAGGCCGACCTGCCGCCACATCGCCTCGAACGCCTGCTCGTCGATGTGGGTCAGCTCACCGCACAGGTCGACGAAGTTCTGCCGGGAGATCGGCAGCTGACGCTTCGGGTCCGGCTTCGCCGGCGGGGTGAAGTCGGGGTCGTACGGCAGCGACGGGTCGCACCGGACGCCGTAGTAGTTCTGGACCCGGCGCTCGGTGGGCAGGCCGTTGTCGTCCCAGCCGATCGGGTAGAAGACCTTCTTGCCGCGCATCCGCTGGAAGCGGGCGACCAGATCGGTGTGGGTGTAGCTGAAGATGTGCCCGACGTGCAGCGACCCGGAGACCGTCGGCGGGGGCGTGTCGATGGAGTACACATCGGCGCGCTCGGCGGTGCGGTCGAAGGCGTAGGTCTGCTGCTCCTTCCATACGGCAGCCCACTTCTCCTCGAGACCTTCGAGGCTGGGCTTGTCTGGAACACGGGACGTCAGGCTCATGCGCACAATCGTAGTGGTTGTCAAGGGGTGCTCCGACCGGTTATCCACAGCGCTCACTAGACTCGGTGTTCTGATGAGCGACCTTTCCTACGCCGAGGTATCGGCACGGCTTCAGCAAAGATGGCCGGAGCACAAGATCGAGCCCACGCTGGACCGGATCCAACGGCTGGTCGAGCTGCTCGGCGACCCGCAGAAGGCCTACCCCGTGGTGCATCTGACCGGGACCAACGGCAAGACCTCGACCGCGCGGATGATCGACACCCTGCTCCGCGAGGCGGGCCTGCGCACCGGCCGGTTCACCAGCCCGCACCTGGAGTCGGTCCGGGAGCGGATCACCCTGGACGGCGAACCGATCAGCGAGCAACTCTTCGTCGACGCGTACGCCGAGATCGCGCCGTACCTGGACGTGGTCGACGCCGAGCAGGAACATCCGCTGTCGTTCTTCGAGGTGATGACCGCGATGGCGTTCGCGGTCTTCGCGGACGCGCCCGTCGACGTGGCCGTCATCGAGGTCGGCCTCGGCGGCACCTGGGACTCCACCAACGTCGCCGACGGGACCGTCTCGGTGATCACCCCGGTCGCGGTCGACCACGCGCACATCCTCGGCGCGGATCCGGTCACCATCGCCCGGGACAAGGCCGGCATCATCAAGCCCGGCGGTACGACGGTGATGTCGCAGCAGAGCCTGGACGTCTTCGAGGTGCTGCTGGCCAAGGCCGCCGAGGTCGGTTCGCAGGTCGCCCGCGAAGGGATCGAGTTCGGCGTCACCGGCCGCTCGGTCGCGGTCGGCGGCCAGCTGATCGACATCAAGGGCCTGGGCGGAGAGTACGACGAGATCTACGTCCCCCTGCACGGTGAGTACCAGGCGCACAATGCGGCTACCGCGGTCGCTGCCGTCGAAGCGCTGCTGGGCGCCGGCCCGCAGGCTGAAGGCCGCGTCACCACCGAACTGCTCCAGGCTGGCTTTGCCCAGGTCACCAGCCCCGGCCGGATGGAGGTCGTCCGCACCAGCCCGACGATCATCGTCGACGCCGCGCACAACCCGCATGGCGCCGAGGCGACCGCGGCCACGGTCTCCGAGGCGTTCGCGTTCCAGCCACTGATCGGCGTCCTCGGCTGCATGAAGGACAAGGACGTGTACGGCGTTCTGGAGGCGTTCGAGCCGATCATGGAGACGGTCGTGTGCACCCGGAACAGCTTCGTCGAACGCTCGATGCCGGCCGAGGAGCTGGGAGAGCTGGCGATGGAGATCTTCGGTGAGGACCGGGTGCTGGTCCGGCCGCATCTGATCGACGCGATCGACGACGCGATCCGGCTGGCCGAGGAGAACGCGATCGCCATGGGGACGGGCGGCGTACTGATCACCGGATCCGTCATCACCGCCGGCGAAGCGCGCACCCTGCTGGTCCGCAAACCGAAGGACGAGCAATGAGGTCGCTCGCCTCGATCGTGCTCGGTTTCGAGGCGTTGCTGCTCGCGTTGGTCACTCCGGTGATGATCTCGGTTGCCGACGTCCGGCCCGGGGTGGCGGTGCCGGTCTGCATCGGGCTCGCCGTACTGGCGATCATCGCCGCCGGTCTGCTGCGTTTCCAGCTCGGCTACATCCTCGGGTCGGTGGTCCAGGTCGGCGCGGTCGGCCTCGGCTTCGTCGTACCGGTGATGTTCGTGCTGGGGCTCGCCTTTGCGGGCTTCTGGGTGGCCGCCATCGTCCTCGGCCGCCGCATCGAGGAAGCCAAGAAGGCACAGGAAGCACAGAGCGGTTAGGCTCGGCGCCCCGACCTACTTCGAGAAAGAGTTGACAGATGTCGCAGCGCACCCTGGTCCTGCTGAAGCCCGACACGGTCCGCCGTGGCCTGGTGGGCGAGGTGCTGGGCCGGTTCGAGGCCAAGGGGCTCCGGATCGTCGCGATGGACCAGCGCACGATCGACGCTGAGCTGGCCGACCAGCACTACGCCGAGCACGTCGAGAAGGCGTTCTACCCGCCGCTGCGCGACTTCGTCATCAGCGGCCCGCTGGTCGCTCTGATCCTCGAAGGAGACGAGGCGATCGAGGTGGTCCGCGCCCTGAACGGCGCCACCGACGGCCGCAAGGCCGCCCCTGGCACCATCCGCGGCGACCTCTCGCTGTCCAACCGCGAGAACCTCGTGCACGGCTCCGACTCCGAGGAGTCCGCCGCCCGCGAGATCAAGATCTGGTTCCCCGACCTCCCATGATCTAAGGGGTCCGCGGCCCGCTGGGGACTGCTGGTGAAGAAACGGATACGATACGTGCCTGGGCGGACGGGTCGTGTCGGTCCATGGGCTGGGCGCGGGCGGCGCTTAGCCTGATCGGGGACCGAGTGGGAGGTGCCGCGGTGGCGAACAGCATGCTCGGCCGCGACATGGCGGTCGATCTCGGGACGGCGAACACACTCGTCTACGTCCGCGGTCGGGGCGTCGTACTGAACGAGCCCTCGGTGGTGGCCACCCGGACCGACGAACCGCGCGAGGCGGTCGCGTTCGGGCACGAGGCGAAGAAGATGATCGGCCGGACGCCCGGCAACATCACCGCGATCCGCCCGCTGAAGGACGGCGTGATCGCCGACTTCGACGCCGCCGAGCAGATGCTGCGCTACTTCATCCAGCGGGTGCATCGGCGCCGGTACTTCGCCAAGCCGCGGATCGTGGTCTGCGTGCCGTCCGGGATCACCGCGGTCGAGCAGCGCGCGGTCCGCGACGCCGGGTACATGGCCGGGGCCCGCAAGGTCTACATCATCGAGGAGCCGATGGCCGCCGCGCTCGGCTCCAACCTCGAGGTCCGCGACGCCACCGGCAACATGGTGGTCGACATCGGCGGCGGTACGACGGAGGTCGCGGTCATCTCGTTCGGCGGCATCGTCACCAGTCAGTCGATCCGGGTGGCCGGTGACGCCATCGACAAGGCAGTTGTGAACTACTGCAAGAAGGAGTACTCGCTGATGCTCGGCGAGGCGACCTCCGAGCAGATCAAGATGACGATCGGGTCGGCGTTCCCGACCACCGACGGGCCGGACAGCGAGATCCGCGGCCGGGACATGGTGTCCGGCCTGCCGCGGACCGTGAAGGTCTCGTCGTCGAACATCCGGCAGGCGATCGAGGAGCCGATCACCGCGATCGTCGACGCGGTCAAGGCCACCCTGGACAAGACCCCGCCGGAGCTGGCCGGCGACATCGTCGACCGCGGCATCGTGCTGACCGGCGGCGGCGCACTGCTGAAGGGCATGGACGAGCGGCTGCGGCACGAGACCGGTATCCCGATCCACGTGGCGGAGAACCCGTTGGACGCCGTCGTGCTCGGCGCCGGCAAGTGCGTCGACAACATCGAGACGCTGAACCGCATTCTGGTAACTGACAACCGGCGCTGAGGTTCCACCGATGCTCAAAGACCTCGGTACTCCGGCCCGGAGCGCGTTCCGTTCGGCCGGTGCACCGCTCCGCTCAGCCGGCACGCCGCGCGGGGTCCGCCGCCGCCGGACCGTGCTGGTCCTGGTCGTACTGGCCTGTTTCACGTTGATCGTGCTGGACGCCCGGCGCTCGGCCGGCTCGCCGGTGGAGCCGCTGCGCGAGGTCGCGGCGGGCGTGTTCGGCCCGCTCGAGTCGACCGCGACCTCGGCCCGGCAGCCTGTGGACAACCTCCGCGACCGGTTCGCGGAAATGGATAGGTTGAAAGCAGAGAACGAAAAACTGAAGAAGGACAACGAGGACCTGACCCGGGAGCTGAACACCTCCGACTACGCCCGCAACCGGGCCACGGAGCTGGACCAGCTGCTCAAGCTCGCGCCGGCGTACGCGATGACGCCGGCCCGGGTGATCGGGATCGGCAGTGCCCAGAGCTTCAACCACACGGTCACGATCGACGCCGGTACGGCGGACAGCGTGCACGTCGACATGACCGTGCTGAACGGGACCGGTCTGGTCGGCCGGGTGGTGCGGACCACCCAGGGGACCGCGACCGTGCTGCTGATCGGCGACCGCAACTCGACCGTGGGCGGCCGGCTGAACGCGACGATGGCGCTCGGCTTCGTCTCCGGCCGCGGCGAGGTGGCGGGCACCCTCGACTACAAGCTGGTCGACCTCAAAGCGCGGCCGAAGGTCGGCGACCGGATCGTCACCTGGGGCTCCAGCGGCAACGCGCCGTACGTGCCGGGGGTCCCGATCGGTGTCGTCACCTCCGTCACGCCGAACGAGGGCTCCCTCGGGTCCACCGCGACGATCAAGCCGTACGTCGATCCGACCCGGATCGACACGGTCGGCGTGGTGACCGGACCACCGGCCCGGGCACCGCGCACCCAACTCAAACCTCCAGCAGGAAAGGGGAACTGACGTGATCGCTGTACGTATCGGGTTGGCCGCCCTCTTCCTGATGCTGGCCGTGACCGTGCAGACCTCGGTGCTGTCCAACATCGCGGTCGCCGGCGTCACCTGCGACCTCACGCTGATCGTCGTGATCGCGCTGGGGTTGTCGCGTGGGCCGGAATGGGGAGCGATCGCCGGCTTCGCCGGGGGTCTGCTGCTGGACGTCGTACCACCGGCCGATCACACGGCGGGGCGCTGGGCGTTGTCCCTCGCGATCGCCGGGTACGTCGCGGGTCTGATCCGCCGTGAGACGTCCACCGGTCCGGTCGGGCCGCTCGCCGTCGCGCTGACCGTCGTACTCGGCACCGCGGTCTCCCTGTTCCTGTACTCGGCCACGGGTTCGCTGCTGCATGACCCGTCCGTCGTCTGGGGCGAGTTCGGCGTCCGCCTCGGCATCGCCGCCGGGTACGACGTGGTCGGCGCGATCGTGGTGATCCCGCTCGTCATGTGGGTTCTGGGTCGCGTGGTTCCAGCGCGCGAACGCAGCAGACGAGTGGTGCCATGAGTTGGGACGGGTTCGAGGCTCCGCTCAAGGCACGGCTGCGGTTGTTCGTGATCGGGGTGCTGGTTTTCTCCTTGCTGTGCACGCTGTTCGGGCGGCTCTGGTACATGCAGGTGATGTCCAACGCGGACTACAGCCAGGCGGCGACGCAGAACCACACCCGCCAGGTGCTGGTGCCCGCGCCGCGCGGCACGATCGTGGACTCGCAGGGCCGGACGCTGGTCGGCAACCGGGTGTCGCTGGTCATCACCGTCGACCGATCGGTGCTCGCAAAACTCCCGGACAGCCAGCAGAACGTCGTGATCACGCGGCTCGCGAAAGTGCTCAAGCAGAAGCCGAAGGACCTCAAAGCACGCACCATGCTGTGCGGCGAGCCCGGCGCGTCGAAACCGCCCGCCTGCTGGAACGGGACGCCGTACCAGCCGATCCCGGTGGCGAAGGACGTCAGCGAGCAGGTCGCGATCGAGGTGATGGAGCGCCGCGAGGACTTCCCCGGGATCGCTGCCGAATCGCAGACGCTGCGCGCGTACCCGGCGCCGTACCACGTGAACGCGGCCCACATCCTCGGCTATCTGTCGCCGATCACGACCGAAGAGCTCGAGGGCCTGGACAAGGCCGGTCAGGACTCGGTCCCGCACCGCTCGGACCTCGTCGGCCGGGCCGGTGTCGAGCGCACGTACGACCAGTTGCTCCGCGGGACGCCGGGCGTGAAGGACGTCATCGTCGACGCGGTCGGATACACCACCGGCATCCAGAAGCAGACCGCTCCGGTGCCAGGCGCGACCTTGGTGACCACGATCGACGCGCGGATCCAGGCGTCCGTCGAGACCCAGTTGAAGAACGCGATCATGACCGCGCGGAAGCAGTACGACCCGATCACCAAGAAGAAGTACGTCGCCGACTCCGGTGCCGCGGTCGTGATGGACACCAAAACCGGCCGGATCGTCTCGATGGCGAGCTACCCGAGCTACGACCCGGGAGTCTGGGTCGGCGGCATCAGCCAGCGCGAGCTGGATGCGCTGTATTCAACCAAGTCGGGCACGCCGTTGGTCTCCCGCGCACTGCAGGCTCAGCTCGCCCCGGGGTCGACGTTCAAGCCGATCACCACCTCGGCCGCACTCGGCGCCGGGTACAGCCCGAAGACCCGGCTCGACTGCTCGCCGTACTTCGAGGTCGGCAACCGCCGCTTCAAGAACTACGAGTCCGCGTCGTACGGGATGATCGGCTTCGACCAGGCGCTCGCGCTGTCGTGCGACACGTTCTTCTACCGGATCGCCTACGCGCTCTGGCTCAAAGAGGGCGGCAACTCGAGCGACATCAGCACGCACGACCCGCTGGTCGAGATGGCGCAGAAGTTCGGCCTCGGCAGGCCGACCGGGGTCGACCTGCCCGGCGAGGTGAGCGGCCGGATCGCGGACCGGAAATGGAAGAAGACCTACTACGACTCGCAGAAGGACTACTACTGCAAGCTGGCGAGCAAACCGCCGGCCGGAACATCGGCGTTCCTGAAGCAGTTCTCCCGCGAGTTCTGTGTCGACGGCTACAAGTATCGCGCTGGTGACGCGGTGAACTTCGCGATCGGCCAGGGCGACACCACGGTCACCCCGCTGCAACTCGCGACGGTCTACGCGGCCCTCTCGAACGGCGGCACCGTGTACGAGCCGCGCGTGGTCCAGTCCTGGATCGGCGCGAACGGCAAGTCACACGAGATCAAGCCGACGGTGAAGACGAAGCTGCCGGTCCCGAAGAGCACGCTGACCTACATCGACCGCGCGCTGCAGCAGACGGTCAAGACCGGTACGGCGGCGTGGAAGTTCGTCGGCTTCCCGGTCGACCAGGTGCCGGTCCGGGCCAAGACCGGTACGGCGGAGGTCTACGGCAAGCAGACCACCTCGTGGCTGGCGTCGTACACGGATCGCTATGCCGTGGTGATGATGATCAGCCAGGCCGGCACCGGTTCGGGCGCCGGCGGTGACGCGGTCCGCAAGATCTACGAGACCCTGTACAACATCAAGCCGGTGCCGCCCGCCGGCCAGACCAAGCCGAAGCAGTGAGGGCATGAGATGGCGCTGCTGACCCCGATCCGGACCCGGCCGCGGATGGACCGCCGGTCGACCGTGTGGCAGGTGGACTGGGTCCTCGTGCTCGCCGTCGTCGCGCTGTCGTTCATCGGCGCGATGCTGATCTGGTCCGCGACGCACGCCCGGACGTCGCTCACCGACGGGAACCAGTACGCCTTCCTGGTCCGGCACGCGATGAACTTCGCCATCGGCCTGATGCTCGCGATCGGCGCCGCGATCACCGACCACCGCCGCGTCCGCATCCTCGCTCCGGTCCTTTACGCCGCCTCGATCGTCGGCCTGGTCCTGGTCCTGGTGCCCGGGGTCGGCGCGGTGATCAACGGATCGCGGTCGTGGATCCAATTGCCGTGGATGTCGATCCAGCCGAGCGAGTTCGCCAAGCTCGCGGTGATCGTCGGGATGGCACTGCTGATCGCGGAGAAGGGGGAGACCGACCGCAACGAGACCGCCCGGACGATCGACGTCGCGCAGGCGATCGCGGTCGCCGCCGTACCGGTGGTGCTGGTGATGCTGCAGCCCGACCTCGGCACGGTGATGGTGCTCGGCTCGATCGTGTTCGGGATCGTCGCGGTGTCCGGCGTACCGAAGCGATGGATGCTCTGCCTGCTCACCGCGGGGGTGGTGGTCGCGGCGATCGCGATCAAGCTGCAGGTGCTGAAGCAGTACCAGCTGTCCCGGTTCATCGCGTTCGCGAACCCGTCCTCGGACCCGCAGGGGATCGGGTACAACGTGAACCAGGCCCGGATCGCGATCGGCAACGGCGGGGTCTTCGGCCAGGGGCTGTTCCACGGCAGCCAGACGCAGAACGCGTTCGTCCCCGAGCAGCACACCGACTTCGTCTTCACGGTCGCAGGGGAGGAGCTCGGGCTGATCGGCGCCGGCACGATCATCGTGCTGTTCGCGGTGATCCTGTTCCGCGGGCTGCGGATCGCGATCAACGCGCGGGACGCGTTCGGCCGGCTGGTGGCGACCGGGATCGTCTGCTGGTTCGCGTTCCAGGCGTTCGAGAACATCGGGATGACGCTCGGGATCATGCCGGTCACCGGCCTGCCGCTGCCGTTCGTCTCGTACGGCGGTTCGTCGATGTTCGCCTGCCTGCTGGCCGTCGGCCTGTTGCAGAACATTCACCTCCGCTCACACCGCTTCTGACCAGCCTCCCCAGACAGAGCTGACATGTCAGCTACTCTGCTGCCTGCCCGACTCTGCCGATGGCCGGGTGTTCGGCGCCGCGCGGTCATGGGGCCTTGGTTCCCGGCCTTCCTTCGTCGCTGCAGTCGCTTCGCTCCTTGCGCTCCTCAGTCCAGTCCGGGAGGCCCCATGACTCTGCTGAATGCCGCGCCTCCGGCGCGGCGGGTCATGGGGCTTTGCCTCTCGGCCTTCCCTCGTCGCTCCGGTCGCTTCGCTCCCTGCGCTCCTCAGTCCAGTCCGAGAGGCCCCATGACCAGGTTTGTGTCGTTCCCGCTCGCTCTGGCTGCCGCCCTCGCCCTGTCCCTCACCGCCTGCGGTGGAGCTGACAAGAAGAGCGGATCGGCCGCCTCGACTCCGGCCGGAACGACACCGGCACCGAGCGTGACCTCGTCGGCACCGAGCGGTACACCCGGCGAGTCGGTCACCCGGACGGCTGCCGAGCTCACCAAGGCCCTGCTCGTGCTGAGCGATCTCCCGACCGGGTTCACACAGCAGAAGGACGAGCCGGACGACAACGCGAAACCGTTCTCGTCGCCGAGCAGCCGCTGCAAGACCCTGATCAAATACCTGAACGCCACCAAGGCCCCCGGGTCGAAAGCCAGCGTGACCCGGTCGTTCTCCGGCAGCCAGGAAGGCCCGTACATCGACTTCGGACTGGATTCGATGGGCACCGCGGACAAGGTCGCCGACCTTCAGGGCACCTACGAGGATGCCGTGGACTCCTGCTCGAAGGTCACGCTCAAGACCGAGGGCGTGGGCAGTACGTCGATGAAGGTCGAGAAGATCAGCGCGCCCCAGTTCGGCACCGGCCCGTTTGCGTTCCGCCTGACCGGCACCAGCGGCCCGAAGCGCGGTCTCGAGTACACGGCCGCCACCACCGGCGTCAACGACGTCGTCGTCTCGGTCGGCGTCCTGGCCGGCCAAGGTGAACTGGACGCCGCCACCGAAGCCGCCGTCACCAAGGCCCAACAGGTCCTCAAGGCCGCCTGACCGCCACCACGCCGTCTCTCACCCGGACAAGCGGTCCGGCAGCGGCATGATCGTCGTACGGCGGTGATGTTCGAAGACCACCGAGCTGCGGATGTCGGCGATCTCCTGGCGTTTGGCCAGCGCGAGGACGAGGTCGCGCAGTGCCTGGGTGTCCTTGACCGCGACGTGGGCGAGGAAGTCGGAGGCGCCGGACACCATGAACATCGCCAGCGTCTCGGGCAGTTCGTTGACGTAGTCCTGGAAGGCGACGGCGACGGCCATCGCCTGCGGGCGCAGCTTGATCGAGATGATCGCCTGGGTGGACCGGTCGATCGCAGTCAGATCGACCTCCGCGTGGTACCCGCTGATCACGCCGCGGTCGCGCAGGCCGCGGATCCGCTCCAGACAGGTCGACGGCGCGATCCCGAGCTCGGCCGCCATGTCGCGGTTGGTCCGGCGGGCGTCGTTCTGCAGCATCCGCAGCAGCGCCGTATCAAGTTCGTCCATGGGGGGAAGTTTCCCAGATCTGCCGAACGATGTTCGGACCAGCGAGCGGATGCCCGTGCGGCAGGCTAGCTTTACCGCCGTGCAGACGAACAAGATGGTCGTGGTGATCGCGGCCGAGGCGCCGGTCGGCGTCGCCCTCAACACCGCCGCCCTGCTCGGGGTCGGCCTCGGCCACCACCACGACAACGTGGTCGGCTCGGACACCGCGGACGCCTCCGGCGAGCCGCACTCCGGGATGTGCGCCCACCCGATCCCCGTACTGCGGGGCCGCCGCCGAGCAACTCCACGACCTCCGCACCCAGGCAGCCGCGCGCGACGGGGTCACCGTGCACGACATGCACCAGATCGCCCAGCAAGCGCGCACCTACGACCAGATGTCCACCACCCTCAGTGGCACCAAGCCTGAAGACATCGAGTACCTCGGCGTCGCCCTGTACGGAGCGCGCCCGGTCGTCGACTCCCTCACGGGCGCGCTGCCGCTTTATCGCTAGCGGACTCGGCCGACTCAGAAGAAGAGGTCGGCGAAGCGCCGTAGTTCGTCCACGTCCAAGCCGTGCTCGAACCCCACGACGAGTTCGTGGACCCCGGCGTCCTCGTAGGCGGCGATCCGTTCCCGGATCGTCGACTCGGTGCCGATCAGGCCGTACGAGGCGAGATCGCCGGGGAACGCGAACTCGGCTCCGGCGGGGACTCTCGCCCGGGCCTCCGCGTCCGAGGCGCCCAGGATGTACGACGTCGTCGCGGTCCGCCGGATGTCGTCGTACGGGCGTCCGACGTCGGCGCAGTGCTTGCGCAGTACGTCGTACTTGTGCCGCAGGACCTTGGGGGAGTCGATGATGTTCGACGCGTCGGCCCAGCGCGCCACGGTCCGTAGGGTCTTCTGCTCACCAGCGCCCGCGACCAGGACCGGGATGTGCGGTTGCTGGATCCCCTTCGGCTGATTGAGTCCGCCGGAGGCGCGGTAGTACCTGCCCTCGAAGTCGACCGACTCCTCGGTCCAGAACCGGCGGATCAACTGCACCGCCTCGTCCAGTCGGCGCAACCGGTCCCCGGCCGAGCCGAACTCGAACCCGTAGCCGAGGTAGTCCGGCTCGTACCAGCCGGCGCCGATCCCGAAGATCACCCGTCCGTTGCTGACGATGTCGATCGTGGACGCGATCTTCGCCTGCAGCGCGGGGTTGCGGTAGCTGTTCGAGGTCACCAACGGGCCGAGCTGGATCCGGTCGGTCGCGGCCGCGAGCGCGGTGATCATCGTCCAGGCCTCGAACACCGGTGCCTGCGAAGGCGGGATCGGATGCAGGTGGTCGGGAACGTAGACGGCGTGGAACCCGAGCTCGTCGGCGGCCTGGGCCACCGCGGTGATCCGGCGGAATCCGTCGGTGGGGTCGAGTCCGGCGAGCTCGCCGGCGAATCCGGAGGGCAGGAACACACTGAAGCTGGTCATGGCAGCCTTTCCGTGAACGGTTTGCGTGTATCGACCGGTCGGGATGCGGAAAGGAATCGGTCCATCCTCCGTAAGGTGGGGGTATGCGACTCAACTACGAGGCGACAGGCCCCGCCGACGCACCGATGGTCCTGCTGGGACCGTCACTCGGGGCGACGACCGCGATGTGGGCGCCGCAGCTCGAGGTCCTGTCACAGCGATTCCGGGTGGTGGCGTTCGACCACCGCGGGCACGGCAAGTCCGAGGTGCCGACTGGGCCGTACACGATCGACGATCTCGGTGGCGACGTGATCGAGTTGCTCGACAGCCTCGAGGTCGAGCAGGCGTCGTACGTCGGGATCTCGCTGGGCGGCGCGGTAGGGCTGTGGCTCGCGCAGAACGCGCCCGAGCGGTTCCATCGGTTCGTGCTGTTGTGCCCGCCGGCGAACCCGGCCGCGAACGCGCAGATGTGGACCGACCGTGCGGCGCAGGTCCGGGCCGAGGGGACGAAGTCGATCACCGACGCGACGCTGGGGCGGTGGTTCCTGCCCGAGTTCGCCGACCTCGCCCCCGTCCGCCAGATGCTGCTCGACACTCCTGATGAGGGGTACGCCGCCTGCTGCGAGGCACTGGGGTCGACCAACCTCCTGCCGGGCCTGGCCGACATCACGGCTCCGGTCCTCCTCATCACGACCGACTCCGACACGTCCATCCCGCCGGAGACCGTCGTACCCCTCGCCACGCAGATCCCCGGCGCCCACCTCGAGATCATCGAGAACGCCGCCCACCTCGTCACCTACTCCCACCCGGTCGTCATCAACCCGCTGCTGCTCACTCACCTCGGCTGAGCGCGATTCCGGCGTACGGGAGGGGCGGCGTTAGTCTGGTAGGCGCTCTGCTCCTCGACCGGAAGTGCCCGATGACTGTCGAATCGCTGTTCCCGCGCCTGGAGGCGTTACTGCCTAGCGTGCAGAAGCCGATCCAGTACGTCGGAGGTGAGCTGAACTCGGTCAGCAAGGACTGGGACGCGGTCAGCGTGCGCTGGGCGCTGATGTACCCGGACGCGTACGAGGTCGGCCTGCCGAACCAGGGCGTCCAGATCCTCTACGAGGTGCTGAACGAGCGCGACCACATCCTGGCCGAGCGGACGTACTCCGTCTGGCCGGACATGGAGCAGGTGATGCGGGACCACAAGATCCCGCAGTTCACGCTGGACAGTCACCGGCCGGTCCGGGCGTTCGACGTGTTCGGGCTGTCGTTCTCGACCGAGCTCGGCTACACCAACATGCTGACCGCGCTCGACCTGGCCGGGATCCCGCTGTACGCCGTCGACCGGACCGACGAGGACCCGATCGTGCTGGCCGGTGGGCACGCCGCGTTCAACCCCGAGCCGATCGCCGACTTCATCGACGCCGCCGTCCTCGGTGACGGCGAGGAGATCGTGCTGGCCATCTCGGACGTGATCCGGGAGTGGAAAGACGAGGGCAGCCCGGGCGGACGCGACGAGGTGCTGATGCGGCTGGCCGCGTCCGGTGGCGTCTACATCCCGAAGTTCTTCACGGTCGAGTACCTGACCGATGGCCGGATCAAGCGGGTCGCCCCGAACCGTCACGGCGTCCCGTGGCGGACGGCCAAGCACACCGTGATGGACCTCGACGCTTGGCCGTACCCGAAGAAGCCGCTGGTTCCGCTGGCCGAGACCGTGCACGAGCGGTACTCGGTGGAGATCTTCCGCGGCTGCACCCGCGGCTGCCGGTTCTGCCAGGCCGGCATGATCACCCGGCCGGTGCGCGAGCGCAGCATCACCACGATCGGCGACATGGTGGAGAACGGGCTGAAGCAGTCCGGGTTCGAGGAGGTTGGCCTGCTCAGCCTGTCCTCGGCCGACCACAGCGAGATCGCCGAAGTGGCGAAGGGGCTGGGCGACCGGTACGAGGGCAGCAACGTCTCGTTGTCGTTGCCTTCGACAAGGGTCGACGCGTTCAACATCACGCTGGCGAACGAGTTCTCCCGCAACGGCCGGCGCAGCGGCCTGACCTTCGCGCCCGAGGGCGGGTCGGACCGGATGCGCAAGGTGATCAACAAGATGGTCAGCGAGGAGGACCTGATCCGCACGGTCGCGGCGGCGTACAGCCACGGCTGGCGGCAGGTGAAGCTGTACTTCATGTGTGGCCTGCCGACCGAGACCGACGAGGACGTGCTGGCGATCGCCGACCTGGCCAAGCGGGTGATCGCCACCGGCCGTGAGGTCTCCGGCCGCAACGACATCCGCTGCACCGTGTCGATCGGTGGTTTCGTGCCGAAGCCGCACACGCCGTTCCAGTGGGCCTCGCAGCTTGGCGTCGAGGAGACCGACGCCCGCCTGGCCAAGCTGGGCGCGGCGATCCGGTCGGACCGGAAGTACGCGAAGGCGATCGGCTTCCGGTACCACGACGGCAAGCCCGGCATCATCGAGGGCCTGCTGTCTCGCGGCGACCGCCGGGTCGGCCGGATCATCGAGGCGGTCTGGCGCGACGGCGGCCGGTTCGACGGCTGGAGCGAGCACTTCTCCTACGAGCGCTGGGTCGAGTCCGCCGAGAAGGCGCTGGCCGACGAGCCGGTCGACCTGTCCTGGTACACCACGCGAGAGCGCGAGTACGCCGAAGTCCTGCCCTGGGACCACCTCGACTCAGGCCTGGACCGCGACTGGCTGTGGGAGGACTGGCAGGACTCGCTCGAGGAGGACGGCGCGATCGAGGTCGAGGACTGCCGTTGGACCCCGTGCTTCGACTGCGGCGTCTGCCCGCAGATGGGCACCGAGATCCAGATCGGCCCCACCGGCAAGAAACTCCTGCCCCTGTCCGTCGTCTAACCCGCCTTTCACGGGTCGACGCCCCACCGCATTTGGTGGGTTGACGTCCGAAGTTGTGGGTTGGCGCCCCGAAATACGAGGTGCCAACCCACAAACTCGGACGTCAACCCCATCAAACTCGACCCGTCAGTTGCAGTAGTACGCCGGAGTGGGGGTCGTCTCGGTCTGGTCTTGCCAGTGAGCTACGCCGACGTAGTAGCCGCAGCCGGTGCCCTCGTCGAACCAGGCGCCGCCACCTGAGTACGCGTACGTCTCGGCGACCGTGGTGAACGGGCCGGTGGCGCTCGGGCCCTTCTGCAGCTCGACCCGGACCTCGGTGACGCTGTTCGAACAGCCCTCCAGCCCGACCGCGACGTACAGCATCAGCGCGCTGTACCCGACGGACTGCGCCGTCACCAGGTCACAGGCCTGCGTCCCCGCGGTCGACGCCTGGGCCGGCGTCCCCATCACCATCCCGGCCGCAACCGCCGCCGTGGCCGCCATAGCCCCAACAAGCTTCCGCATCCGTATATCCCTCCGGTTGGAAATTTACAGAGTGTCAGCAGAATAGGTCACTCGGTTACCGCGCGGTCGACCCCTTTCGATCCCACGGAAAGAAGCAGCTCGCTGAGCAACACCTCGTCAGCGCTGCCCAGAACCAGGTCGGCCGCCGCGACGGCGACCGCATCCACGAACGGGTTGGGGATCGCGACCGCCACCATCCCGGCCGCCTGCGCCGCCGCGACCCCGTGCGCGGTGTCCTCGACCGCGATCGCCTCGTCACCCGGTACGCCGAGACGACGCAAGGCCAGCAGATAGATCGCCGGATCGGGCTTGTGGGCCTCGACCTCGTCCCCGGTAACGACCAGATCGAAGAGCTCGACCGCGTCCACGCGCTCCAGATGACCCTGCACCCACGGACGCGGTGAGCTGCTCGCGATCGCGACCTTCAGACCCAGCTCCCGCGCCGTCATCACCCACTCGCGGATCCCGGGCCGGAAGTCGAGGTCCTGGTGCATCGCGTTCCGGTGGGCGGTGCGGCGGGCGTGGCTCGCGGCACGATCGAAGCCGGAGCCGACCGCGGCCGCCAGGATGGCGTACCGGTCCTCGGTGATGTCACCGCCGTGCCCCGGCCAGAACTCCTCGAGCTCCAGCTCGAGCCCGTGATGCGCCCACTCGGCCCGCCAGCTCTCCACCATCGTCGTCTCGGTGTCCATCAACAGCCCGTCGAAGTCGAACACCACAGCCCGAACGTCGACCGGCATCAGCCGGGTCGCGAGCCGGTGGATCTCGGCCTGGGTCAGCCCGCACCAGGTCAGATACCCGCGGACGCCGCCGTACTCGCGATCGAGGTGGTCGAGCGAGGCGAGGATGGTCTCCGGCCGGGAGCGGGACATCTCGGGGCCGTTCTGCAGGCCGAGCCGGGCTTCACTGAGCGCGTAGTCCTCGGCGATGACGGCCCGCGGCACACCGACCAGGTCGAGCAGGATGGCGATCATCAAGCCGGTGCGGTCCTTGCCCGCGCGGCAATGCACCACGACCGGCCGATCGGCCGGCGCCTCCGCAACGGCCCGGAAGGCCCGTGCGATGTGCTCCTTGTTGCGCGTGAGGCTCCCACGGTAGATGTCCGCGATGCCCGCCTCGGCGGACGCGTCGCGGGCCGCATCGGCGACCGGATCGATCCAGGGAATGCGCTGGTACGACGATGAGCCGTCGAGCAGATGTGGTTGCCTGATCTCCCCATCGGAGCGCAGATCGAGAACCAGTCCGGCACCTACGGCATCGAAAGCAGCCCGACCGTCGGCCTCCAGGTCGTCGAGCGATTCCGAACGGAACAGCGCCCGCTCGCGGGTCGGTACGCCGTATCGGGTCGGAAGGCCGCCAAGGTCACGCGCATTCGGACTCCACACGCGTGTCAGCTTAGGACAACACCTCCTAGGGACTCGTAGTCGTGCCAGCTACCGTCGTATGCCTTGTGGTACAGGGCCGAGTCCATCCCGACCGCGAAGACGTCGAGCCGGTCCGGGCCCCAGGAGACCACTGAGCCGGCTGGTCTGGGCCGAACCGCGGCCGCCAGTTCGAGCCAGCCGGCCAACGCGGCGATGTTCATCCGGAGGATCTCGGCGGCCAGCGACCAGTCGATGAAGTTCAGCGTGTCGTTCGCCGAGTGGATGTGGCCGTTCGCGCTGTCCGCGCCTTCGATCGTCAGCACGGCCGGGACCCCGGCGTTGATGAACGGCACATGGTCGCTCGCGAACGGGTTCAGCGACGTCTCCACCTTCAGCCCGGTGTACGTCGCGGCCGCCGTCGCCAGGGCCGTCATCTGACTCGACGACACGGGCGCACCTTCGAGCAACACGGTCGGCATCGCGGTGTTCCGGGTCGCGATCATGTCCATGTTCAGCACGGCCCGGACGCGGGATCGCTCGGCCGGCGGCAGCGCGGCGACGTACTGCTTGCTGCCGAACAGTCCCTCCTCCTCGCCACCGAAGAGGATCAGTCGTATGTCGTGCTGCCACGACCGCGTCGACAACAGCCGGCCGAGCTCGAGCACGCCGGCCGAGCCGCTCCCGTTGTCGTCCGCGCCAGGGGCGGCCGCGGCCGGACCGCCGGCGATGTTGATCGAGTCCAGGTGGGCCGTGACGATCACGAGTCCACGGGTGGATCCGGCCCCGGCCCGATCGCCGATCAGGTTCGCCGAATGGCCCGCGCCCACGGTGATCGGCATCCGGCTCACGGTGTAGCCGAGGGCAACCATTCGGTCGGCCGCGAAGTCCATCGCCTGCGTGAACGTCGTACTCAGCGAGTGCCGGGTCGGCAGACTCGCCAACCACGTCAGGTCCGACTGGTACGACGCGGGCGACAGTTCACCGACGAGCGCCGCGACGGCCGGATCGGCCCGGGCCGCGGAGACGATCGGATTGTCGACAATCGTCGTACCGGCGCGGAGGTGTTCGACCCGCCAGCAGTGGTTCGACCGGCGGCGGGGTTTGTCGGCGGACGAGATCACCAGGTGCCGGCCGCGGTCGAGCAGCGGCGTGACATCGGGGTAGTCGTCCTGGAAGCTCCGGCCCACCTGCGTGACGAGCAGCAGGCCGGGTGCGGTCCGCGAGGCCCGGCCGAGGCGTTGCTCGGCCGGCACCCAGAGGATGGTCTTGTCGCCGAACCGCGCCGACTGCGCCCCATCGGCGGCATCGGCAGTCGGTACGACGAGATATCGCACAGGTGCTGTAGTCATGTCAGTTCTGCCAGGTGATCTCTAGGCGGTCGGGCTCGGACTTGACGATTTGGCCGGTGCCCCCGGAGCTTCGGTCCAGCCGGCCACTGGCGTCCCAGCGGCCGGCCGGGCGGGCTTCGGGGGCGTCGCCCCGGCCGATCGCGTACTCGATCAGCGTCCCGTCGGGGCCGAACTCCACCCCCCGCCGGCCGCGGGCCGGCGGGAAGGCGAAGTCGTCGCGGCGATAGACGCTGATCCCGTCGTGGTCCTCCTCGAACGAGTGCGTCCACCGCCCGACCGGTTCGGTGCTCAGACTCCCACCGCCTGTCCGCTGGGTGTCGTCGCCGGCATCGACTCGGGGATGGTCACCCTGAAGTCGCTGATGACGCCGCCGAGCGGTTCGTACCCGGTGACCGACGGTCCCCAGTTCGAGCCGTCCCACCACTTGTGCCAGAGCTGCTTGTCGGTGCCGGTGACGAAGACGTCCAGCCGGTTCTGGTCCCACGAGACCACACGTGGCTCGTCGGTGCAGACACCGCCCATGTACTCGTAGCCGGTGACCGACGGTCCCCACGCGGACCCGTCCCACCACTTGTGGTACAGCGCGGAGTCGGTGCCGAGCAGGAACACGTCCAGCCGGTCCGAGCCCCACGAGACGACCGTCGGCGCCGTCGTACACACGCCGCCCATGTACTCCCAGCCCGACCAGGCCGAGCCGTCCCACCACTTGTGGTACAGCGCGGAATCGGTGCCGATGACGAACATGTCGAGCCGGTTCTCGCCCCAGGCGACGACCCGCGGTGGCGAAGCGCAGACGCCACCGAGGTACTCGTAGCCGGTGACCGACGGTCCCCAGTTCGCCCCGTCCCACCACTTGTGGTAGACCGCGTTGTCGGTGCCGAGCACGAAGACGTCCAGCCTGTCTTTGCCCCAGGCAACGACTTCGGGCGGGCTCATGCAGATGCCGCCCATGTACTCGTAGCCGGTGACGCTCGGTCCCCAGTTCGAGCCGTCCCACCACTTGTGGTACAGCGCGCGGTCGGTGCCGAGGACGAACGCGTCCAGCCGGTTCGGGCCCCAGGTGGCCAGCCGCGGCGGGCTCATGCAGACGCCGCCGAGGTACTCGTAGCCGGTGACGCTCGGTCCCCAGTTCGAGCCGTCCCACCACTTGTGGTACAGCGCGTGATCGGTGCCGAGGACGAAGGCGTCCAGCCGGTTCGGCGCCCAGGACGCGACTTCAGGAGCACTCATACAGATACCACCCATGTACTCGTAACCGGCGACGGACGGTCCCCAGGCCGATCCGTTCCACCACTTGTGATACATCGCCAGGTCGGTGCCGAGGACGAACGCGTCGAGCCGGTTCGCGCCCCACGCCACCACCGAGCCGGCCGGTTCCGGCGTACTGGAGCCACTGCCGAAGATCGGCAGACCCTTGCGCACGGTGTCCAGGCAGGCCTGCATCCGGGCCACCTGGTCGTTGGTGAACATCACCATGCCGCGGTCGTCGGTGTAGTCCATGTAGTCGTAGAACAGGTCGCCGTTCGGCCCGTTGCTGCAGGTCACGTGCGGGAACGTCGGTACGCCGAAGTTCGGGCCGGCCTGGTTCGGGGTGTCGGCGCACTCGTCGCTGCCGCTGCAGCCCGTGCCGTCGTCGCCCCATTGGTGGAGCAGATTCAGGTAGTGGCCGACCTCGTGGGTCGCGGTCCGGCCCAGGTCGAAGGGCGCCGCCGCCGTACCGTTGGCGCCGAACCCGCTGTGCAGGATGACCACGCCGTCGGTGTTCGCCGGACCGCCCGGGAACTGGGCGTACCCGAGCAGGCCGCCGCCGAGCGGGCAGACCCAGAGGTTCAGGTACCGGTCGGCCGGCCACGGGTCGATACCGCCGGTCGCCGACGACTTCACCTTGTCGTCGGTGCCGAAGCTGGCCGTACTGGTCTGGGTCCGGGTGACACCGGTGGTCGGGTTCCCGTTCGGGTCCTCGGTCGCCAGGAAGAACTCGACCCGGGTGTCCGCGATCAGGCCGCTGAAGACCGACGGCACGATGCTCGTGTCGGGGTTGGTGGCCCGGTAGTCGCGGTTCAGGACGTCGATCTGGCTGTCGATCTGGGCTTGCGAGATGTTCTGGGCCGCGGTGTTCCAGACCACGTGCACGACACACGGGATGCGGGCGATCCCGCTGAAACGGTCCGGTCCGGAGACGTAGGCGATCGTCGCGGTCTCGATGGCCGACCGGGCCGCAGCGTACTCCGGTGACGTCGTCAGCAGCCGCCGGTGCACGTCCATCACACCGCACTGCCGCTGGGTCGGGAACTCGGTGCGCCCGTCCGCGCCGCTCATACCGGCACCACCGGCCTGGCCGCCGCCACTCATGCCGGCACCACCGGCCTTGCCGCCGCCACTCATGCCGTCGCCGGCCGGTTGGCCGCCGCCCGACATTCCTGCTCCACTGGGCTGGCCGCCGCTCATGTCGGCGGCGCCCGAGGCCGGTGCTCCGGTCATTCCGGACATCGGCATGCCGTTCGCCGCGGGCTGTCCGTTCGCGACCTGCTCGGCGGCCGGCACCTCACCCGGCATCCGGTGGTCGTCATCGCGGTGCTTGTCCGCTCGCCCGTTGGCCTTTCTCGGCATCTCTCCCCCTTCCAGCGGGGGCGCACGAGCAGGTCGGAACCGCGCACGGTCCCGGACCGAAGAGGTTCTTCCCCCAGCCCGCCCTTTTCGATCGAAGGCGGCACGTCCCGCCTCCCCCACCGAGCAGTCGGCCCCCAAGTCACTGCTCACTATTTACCTTGCTCTCATCACCGCCCGCGCACAACCCCTTCGCGCTGCGGACAGTGAAATCCGTCGAAACCCCTGTGAGCGTTGAAGATTTGCTTGAATCCTCAAGTGGCGCCCGAGGACTCACACGCCGGCCGCACCGACAGGCTGTCGTCGGGGGTTGGGACAGGTGATGGTGGGCTGCGACAGGTTATTCCTTGTCTCAGTACCCCAGCAGGTGTCCCAACCCCCGGGAGTCAGAGCGTGCGTTCCCAGGTTGTGCGTTGGGCGGCGGGGCGGAAGCCGAGCTTTTCGTTGACGGCGATCATCGGGGTGTTTTCGGGGGCGTTGAAGGTGTGGAGTACGGCGGAGTGGTCCAGGCCGGACTGGAGGGCGCGGAGGTTGGGGACCTTGACCGCGATACCTAGGCGGCGGCCGCGGTGAGTCGGGTGGACGTAGGTGTCGTACTGGCTCAGCCGGTCCGGCGTCTCCGGCGTACCGCCCATCTGGGTGTACGCCGCCAGCTCGCCGGACGCGGTGTGGACGGCGGCCGTCGTGTAGGCGAAGCGGCCTTGGGCAACGCGCCGGGCCTCGGCCTCGCGGATCAGCGCGGGCGTCCAGCGAGTCGACTCGATCGTCCGATCGCCGGTCGGCACATCTTCCGTCATCCCCGTCAGCAGGACGGCAAACTGCTCCAGCCACTCGTCAGGCATGTGCTCGCGCCACTGCACCAGCTCGTACCCCGGCACCGGCCGGTCCAACGCCGCCAACTGCTCGGAAGGCAGCGGAAGCTCGAGCACCTGCTGCAGCTCCGCGTGCTTCCGGACAAACCCCCGCGCCGCGGCAAACGCCGTACCAACACTCTCACCCGTCACCGGATCACCCGCGGAGTTCATCCCGGACAGCACCCGCCGCCCGTCGGCCTGGACTCGTTCGATCACCGCGTCCAGCAGCCGGGTCGCGACACCACGCCGCCGGTACGCGGGAACCACCGCGAGCTCCACGTCGACGGTGTCGGTGTTGTCGAGCAACCACCAGTCGAGCCATGCGATCCCGGCCCACGTGTCACCGTCGACCAGCCCCAACCCGTCCGACCGCGCGGCCGAGTGATCACCGGTGAAGAGCACCCGGGCTTCCTGTAGCCCGAGCCCTACCGGAAACTCGAGCTCCTCCCGCCGTACGGCGTCCCGCACCTCGAAGAACCGCCGGAAGACCTCAGGATTACGCCCATCCACGCTGACGATCTGCACCCGCGCACCCTACGTCGCACTCCCAGCCGATGCGCCCGTGGGTCAGACCCCCAGCAGGCTTAGTGGTGGGGGCGGAGGGCGCGGTTGGCGGCGGGTTCGGCGATTTGGGCGCGGAAGGGGTGGGACGGGTAGACGCCGAGGATCCGGACCTCGACCGAGAAGAACGCGAGTTCCTCCAGCGCGAGAGCCACGTTCGGCTCTTCCGGGTGCCCTTCGATGTCGGCGTAGAACTGCGTCGCGAAGAACATGCCGCCGAGCTGATATGACTCCAGCTTGGTCATGTTGACGCCGTTGGTGGCGAACCCACCGAGCGCCTTGTACAGCGCGGCCGACACGTTGCGGACGCGGTAGACGAAGCTGGTGATGATCGGGCCCGAGCCGACCGGCGGAATCTCCGGCTCCCGCGACAACACCAGGAATCGCGTCGTGTTGTGGTGTTCGTCCTCCACGTCGGAGGCCAGCGTCTCGAGGCCGTACAGCTCCGCGGCGGCCCGGGGGGACAGCGACGCGACGGTCGGGTCGGCCAGTTCGGCGACCTCGCGGGCGGCGCCGGCGGTGTCGTCCGCGACCACTGTGGACCAGCCGTGTTCGCGGATGATCTTGCGGCACTGGCCGAGCGCGTGCACGTGGCTGCGGACGGTCCGGATCTGGTCGAGCGACGTACCCGGGACGGCCAGGAGCTGGAAGTGGATCGGCAGGAAGTGCTCGCCGACGATGTGCAGCCCGGACTCCGGCAGCAGGTGGTGGATGTCCGCCACCCGGCCGGCGATCGAGTTGTCCACCGGGATCATCGCGAGCCCGGCGCGACCGCTGCTGACCGCCTCGAGCGCGTCCTCGAACGTCGTACACGGCAGCTGCTCGCGGTCGGGGAACATCTCGGTGCACGCCATTGCCGAGTTGGCGCCTGGCTCACCCTGGTATGCGATCGGTCCGTCCACGGTCTACCAGCCTAGACCCCGGACATCTCAGCAGACGGATCAGGTGTCCGTCTTGCGGACCTTCTTCGGTGCGCCGGTGACCGCCCGACCCTCCAGCAACTTGGCCTTGGTGGCATACATGTCGATGTACTCCTGGCCGGACAGCTCCATGATCTTGTACATGATCTCGTCGGTGACGGCCCGCAGAATCAGCCGATCGCTCTCCATCCCCTCATAGCGAGAGAAGTCCAGCGGCTCGCCGAATTTGATCGTGGGGGAGGCGAACGAGGCGACCACCTTGCCGGGTGGGGCGACCACGTCGGTGCCGATCACGCCGCACGGGATCACCGGCACCTTGGCCTCGAGCGCGAGCCGGGCGACGCCCGTACGTCCCTTGTAGAGGCGGCCGTCGTGCGACCGGGTGCCCTCGGGGTAGATGCCGAACAGCTCGCCACGCTCCAGCACCTTCATCCCGGCCCGCATCGCGCCCTCGGACGCGGACCCGCCGGACCGGTCGATCGGCACCTGGCCGGTGCCCTTGAAGAACCCGCGCTGGAACCGGCCCTTGATCCCGGCGCCGGTGAAGTAGTCGGACTTCGCCACGAAGGTGACCCGGCGCCGGACCACCAGCGGCATGAAGATCCAGTCGGAGTACGAAAGGTGGTTGCTGGCGATGATCGCCGGGCCGGTCTCCGGGACGTTCGCGGCGCCGACCACGATCGGCCGGAAGATGCGCCTGACCGGCGGGCCGAGCAGCACGTTCTTCAGCAGGAAGTAGATGCCCTTGCCGTCGCCCTCACCGGAGTCGTCCACCGGGTGGACCCGGCCCGGCTCGGGCCGCGGCGACTGCGCCGGTTCCGTCATCGATGTCCTCTCCTCACAGTTCCCCGAGCCTTCATGATGCCGCACAAAGGCACGGTTGGCTCGCTGGTCGCCACGCGGGAACTCCTCACACCCGGCGGCCGACCTTCGTAAGCTGCTGACGGCAGCGTCGCCCGGCTGGGGAGGACTTGTGCGGACCAAGGCTTTGACAGCGATGCTCGGGCTGCTGGCGGCGGTCTTCGCCGGCGCCGGTACGACGGCAGCCGCGCAAGGATCCGGTACGGCGGACGCCCCGGCGGCGACCGTGGTCCCGATCCAGGTGACCGGCCCGGCGGCGTCCAGGTTCAACCTGGTCGTGATGGGCGACGGCTACACCGCGGCCGAGCTGCCGAAGTTCCGCGAGCAGGTCGGCAAGCACCTGAACATCCTCTGGAGCATCGAGCCGTTCAAGTCGTACCGCAACTACGTCAACGTGTACGCCGTCGAGATCGCCTCCCCCGAGAGCGGCGTCGACTGCGATCCCGGCCTCACCTCGCCCAAGGTCGACACCCCGTTGCAGATGGGCTTCTGGGGCGGTTGCAACCCGGGCAGCGTCCAGCGACTGCTCACGGTCAGCTCGGCCGCGGCGACGCAGTACGCCGATCTCGTCCCCGGCACCACGTCCGCCAACCGGCAGATCCTTGCTATCGGCAACAGCAACACGTACGGCGGCGCCGGCGGGACGTATGCCACGGCGTCGGGCGGCAACGCATTGTCCGCTCTGATCACGCCGCACGAGCTCGGCCACTCGCTCGGCGGCCTGCAGGACGAGTACGACTACTACGCCCGCGGTGAGCGCGGAGCTCCGTACGAAGGGCTTGAGCCTGCCTCGATCCATCACACTTTGCTGACCGAGCAGCAGATGCGGGACCAGCAGCAGAAGTGGTTCCGGTGGCTCGGCGAGCCGTCCGAGTCCGGCGGCACGATCGGTCGCTACGAGGGCGGCATGTACGCCGGCTCCGGGGTGTGGCGACCCAGCGCGCACTCGATGATGAAGGCACTCGGGTACTACTTCGACCAGATCTCCCGGGAACGGATGACGCAGCGGATCTCGGCCCGTGCGTCGCTCTTCCAAAGCAGTACGCCGGTCGGGCAAGTCGCCGCCGACCAGGTCGTCTGGCTGCAGACCCTGCATCCGGTGGACCACGAGCTCGACGTGACCTGGACCTTGGACGGTACGGCGCTCCCGACCGCGAACCGCCGTGCGGTCGACCTCTCGACTCTCGAGCTCGCACCGGGCCTGCACACGCTGACGGCGTCGATTGTCGACAATACGACGTTCATACGAGATCCCGCCGTACGTCCGACGGCCGCTCGCTCGTGGACGGTCAACACGACGCTGTCCGCGAAGCCCTCCACCGAGCCGGTGCGGTTCACCGGGTCGACCTCGACCGAGCATCCGGTCAGCGCCGACGAGGTGGTGTACGCCGAGACGACGCAGTCCGACACCGCGCAGCCTGGGATCGCATGGCGGCTGGATGGAGCCGAGATGGCCACCGCCGGCAATGACCGGGACCTCGATCCGGAGTCGTTGAAGCTGACCGGCCGCCACACGCTCACGGCCCAGGTGGGTGCGGAGACCCTGACGTGGCAGGTTGACGGGGTCGAGCCGGTGGTGCAGTCGACGATGTCCAAACCGCTCCTGACTGTGCAGAAGGCGACCGGCCCGGAGTACATCTACAACGACACGTTCACCATGGGCCTGGCCGCGACAGACGACAGCCCGGGGTACGTCGTTCCCGAGTTCCGGGTGGACGGGGACGGTTGGTACAACTACTACGGCTGGCCGACCGATGCGTCCGCGCCGTTCCGATTCACCGCCGAGGGGACCGAGATCGATCAGCTCGTCTACGGCAAGCTCGGCGTACCGCGGGTGGTGCCGTGGGACGACGTACCGCCCGGATATGGCCGGCATCAGGTCGAGTACCGGGCGATCGATGCCTCCGGCAACATCGGGACACCGCGCCGGTTCGCGGTCACGTTGTTGCGCCCGGCCCCTAAGTGCATGACGACCGTGACGGGTGTCCGGAACGGGCCGCTGTACGTGCGATCCGGGGTCACCTGCCTGGCCGGTGCCACGATCAACGGCCCGGTCCTGGTCGGTGCCGGCGCGTCGGTGGTCGCGACCGACTCTCGTGTCGTCGGCCCGGTCCGGGCGGACCGGGCGGCCGACCTCCAGTTGTTGCGGAGCACGATCGGGGGACCGGTCAGCATCGACGGGGTGACCCGGAGCGTCGTGGTCGTCGGGACCACGGTCCAGGGCCTGGTGTCCGTGACCAGGTCCAGTACGACGGAGGCCGCCGTACTGGCCGGGAACGCGGTGACGGGACCGCTGAATTGCTCTGGCAACACGCCTGCGCCGGTTGATTTGCAGGCGCAGAACCAGGTATCCGGACCGCGGTCCGGTCAGTGTGTGGGGTTGTGAGTTGCGCGGACATGGGCGTGAGTTTCGCTGACATGTCCGTGCACGTTTCGGTCCCTTAGGTTTCCGGTGCGGGGAGGTCCCGCCGTACTGGAAGGAGCGAGATGAACGGACTGCGGGTGGCGTCCCTGCTGCTGGCCACGATGACGACCGGGCTGGTGGCCGGGGTGTACGCGATCTACGCGAACGCCTTCATGCCCGGGCTGGCGAAGACCGACGACAAGACCTTCGTCGGCGCGTTCCAGGCGGTCGACCGGGCCATCGTCAATCCGCTGTTCCTCGGGCTCGGGTTCGTCGGCGCGTTGCTGTTCACGCTGCTGGCCGGCCTGCTCAGCCTGAAGGAGAAGGCGCTGCCGTGGATCGCGGTCGCCTTCGTCCTCTACCTGATCACGATGATCCTGACGATCGCCGTCAACGTCCCGCTCAATGACGCGCTCAGGGCGGCCGGTGACCCGAACACCATCGATGTGGCCGCCGCTCGGGCGGCCTTCGACGAGTCCAAGTGGCGCATGTTCAACCTGATCCGCACCATCCTCGCCACCTTCTCCTTCGGCCTCCTCGGCTGGGCCCTCTACCTCACCGGCACATCCGCCGCCTGAGACAATGCCCGGGTGCCACCTGTTCAAGCTCCGCCGTCGCAGCAGCTCCCCGCGGTCCAGAAACTGCGGGTCCGGTTCGCCAAGCGCGGACGGCTGCGATTCACCTCACACCGCGATTTCCAGCGGGCGTTCGAGCGCGCCGTCCGCCGGGCGGAGCTGCCGGTGGCGTTCTCGCACGGCTTCAGCCCGCACCCGAAGATCTCGTACGCCGGTGCCGCGCCGACCGGAGCCGCGTCCGAGGCGGAGTATCTGGAGATCTCGCTCACACAGGAGCGGGACGCCGGGCAGGTCCGGGCCGCCCTGGACGAGGCGCTGCCACCCGGTCTCGACGTCCTCGAGGTGGTTGTCGCCGGCCCCGGGTCGCTGGCCGACCGGCTGGAGGCGAGCGAGTGGCTGATCGCGTTGCCCGGTGTGGATCCGGAGGCGGCTGCCGAGGCAGTGGCGGCGTTCCTGGCCCGGGAGGAAATTCTGGTCGAGCGCATGACCAAACGCGGGCTTCGCTCGTTCGACTGTCGAGACGCCGTTCTGCGACTCACCGTCGCGCACGAACCGGGGTCGGTTGCGACGTGTGCGATACTGCAAGTGGTGTTACGGCACGGAACCCCGGCCGTGAGACCCGACGACGTTCTCGCCGGCGTGCTCGACGTAGCGACGCTCCCGGTGACGGGCCCGGCTCTTTTGACCAGGCTCGCCCAGGGCCCGCTCATCGCGGCCTCCGGCACGGTGGACGACCCGCTCGCTCGTGACCGCGACGCCACCCAGGCGACCGCGACCGGCCAGGCGGAAGACCACCAGACGCACACAGCGGAGGGCGACGCCGCCGCTCCCTCCGAGCCCTGAGCACGGGCGGAGCGGATCCAGCAGGCTTCCGCCGCGCCGGCACCGAGAAAACTGTGCCGGACGGCGAACCGTGACCGCTCTGTGGCCGCGCCGGACCCGTGACAGGGGTCGCAGGATGCGTCGGAGGGCTTGAGGAGACCCGCACTACATGCTCGACAGCGAGCCGACTACCGAAGCAGCCGATCCGGCTGCCACCGCCCAGCAGCAGCCAGGAGCGCGCAAGACCGCGAAGAAGGCCGCTGCGAAGAAGACCACCGCGAAGCGCACCGTCAAGAAGACCGCCGCGGAGGTCCCCACCCAGTCCGACGGCGAGGTCGCCGATCCGGCGCCCGCCACGGCCAGGAAGACGGCTGCCAAGAAGGCTGCCGCGAAGAAGACCACGGTCAAGAAGGCCGCGGCGAAGACCGCCGCCAAGAAGACCGTCACCAAGCGCCCGGCCAAGAAGGCCGCCGCGCAGGACGCGTTCCCGGAGCTGATCGAGACCGACGCGCCGGAGACCACCCTGGCCGACGGCGGCCCGGTCGTCGAGAACGCCCCGGCGACCGCGCAGAGGACCACCCGCAAGCGCACCGCGAAGAAGGCCACGCAGACCGATCTCCGGACTGAGAACAGCCCTGTCACCGACGGCCCGGTCGCCGACGCGGAAACCCCGGCCGCCGCCTCCGCGCCGAGCGAGTCCCGCTCCTCCCGGCGCACCCGCTCCCGCGGACGTTCCACCGACACCACAGCCTCCGGCCAGACCACGACAGCCTCCGGCCAGACCGGCACGGCCGACGGTCAGGCCGACACGGGCGCCGGCTCCGCCGCCGTTGAGAGCGACGCGACCGCTGGCACCGACACTGCGCACGCTGACACCAACGCTGAGCCCGGCGCGGCGCCCGCTGCGACGCGGTCAGGCTCCAGGCGTCGCGGCTCGAACGCCCCGTCCGCCTCCACCGACGAGGCCCCGAGCACCCCGTCCACCGACAACACCGCCGGCCAGGACACCAACCAGGCCGACGAGCCGACCACCCGCCGTACGCGCCGCCGCGCGCCGGCCGCTGCTCCGGTGCTGTTCCAGGCGCCGGTCGACGTGCCGGCTCAGGCCCCCGCGCAGGCCGCCGCGACCAGCCCGGTCGAGGCAACGCCGGAGGCTGTCGAGACCACCGGTGCCGAGCCGAGCGCCGACGAGCAGCCGACGACGACTCGCCGTCGCCGCAGCCGGCGTGGCCGCGACACCGAGGCCCGCGACGCCGAAGCACAGGGTGACGAGCCCCGCGAGGGCGACCAGGCTCCCGCCGAGCCGAGCCGGCGTTCCCGCGCGGGCAGCGCGGCAACCGGTTCGGGTCAGCGAACGGTCGAGGTCACCGACGAGGACGAGACCGCCGAGGCGGTCCAGACCGACGAGCACGCCGACGCGCAGTCCGAGGACGGCGAGGACGGTGGCGAGGGCACACGTCGTCGCCGCCGGCGCCGTGGCGGCCGTCGCCGCCGCAAGTCCGGTGACACCGACGCCGAGGACACCGCCGACGAGCAGTCCGACGAGGACGACCAGGACGAGCCCGAGGCCGAGGCCGGCTCGGATGACGAGCACGACGGCTCCGCCGACTCCGACGAGGACGGCGACGCCAGCGGCAGCTCGTCCCGGCGCCGTCGGCGTCGCCGCCGCCGCAAGGGCGAGGAGGGCGCCGGAGCCGCGGACGACCCCGACGAGACCGTCGTACGGGTCCGCGAGCCGCGCAGCAAGAACACCGTCAACGAGATCACCGCGGTCGAGGGCTCGACCCGCCTGGAGGCGAAGAAGCAGCGCCGCCGCGAGGGTCGCGCCGCCGGACGCCGCCGGGCCCCGATCGTCACCGAGGCCGAGTTCCTGGCCCGGCGCGAGTCGGTCGAGCGGACCATGGTGATCCGCGCCCGTGGCGACCTGACCCAGATCGCCGTCTCCGAGGACAACGTCCTGGTCGAGCACTACGTCGCCCAGGAGGAGCAGGTCTCGCTGATCGGCAACGTGTACCTCGGCCGGGTGCAGAACGTGCTCCCCAGCATGGAGGCCGCGTTCATCGATATCGGCAAGGGCCGCAACGCGGTCCTGTACGCCGGTGAGGTCGACTGGGCCACGCTCGGCGGGGCCAACGGGCCGCGCAAGATCGAGCAGGTGCTGAAGTCCGGCCAGGCCGTGCTGGTCCAGGTGACCAAGGACCCGATCGGCCACAAGGGCGCCCGGCTGACCAACCAGATCAGCCTGCCCGGCCGGTACGTCGTCTACGTGCCGCGCGGCGGCAACGGCGGCATCAGCCGCAAGCTGCCCGACACCGAGCGGAGCCGCCTGAAGGGCATCCTCAAGGACATCGTCCCCGACGAGGCCGGCGTGATCGTCCGGACCGCGGCCGAGGGCGCGTCGGAGGAAGAGCTGACCGCCGACGTCAGCCGGCTGCAGAAGTACTGGAACGACATCGACAAGAAGTCGAAGAGCGGCCAGGCACCGCAGCTGCTGCACGGTGAGCCGGACCTGCTGATCCGGGTGGTCCGCGACCTGTTCACCGAGGACTTCACCAAGCTGGTGATCTCCGGTGACGACGCGTACGACCAGGTGCGCGAGTACGTCTCGGACGTCGCACCGCACCTGGCCGACCGGGTCGAGAAGTGGTCGGGCGACGGGGACGTCTTCTCGAACTACCGCATCGACGAGCAGATCAAGAAGGCGCTGGACCGTAAGGTCTGGCTGCCGTCGGGTGGTTCGCTGATCATCGACCGGACCGAGGCGATGACGGTCGTCGACGTGAACACCGGCAAGTTCACCGGCTCCGGCGGCAACCTCGAGGAGACCGTCACCAAGAACAACCTGGAAGCGGCCGAGGAGATCGTCCGGCAGCTCCGGCTCCGCGACATCGGCGGCATCATCGTGATCGACTTCATCGACATGGTGCTGGAGTCGAACCGCGACCTGGTGCTGCGCCGGCTGGTCGAGTGCCTGGGCCGCGACCGGACCAAGCACCAGGTGGCCGAGGTCACCTCGCTCGGCCTGGTCCAGATGACCCGGAAGCGGATCGGCACCGGTCTGCTCGAGGCGTTCAGCGAGAACTGCGACCACTGTGGTGGCCGCGGCCTGATCCTGCACGACGAGCCGAAGGAGTCCCGCCGCCGCGACAGCCGCAACGGCCAGGACAACAACAAGCCCGCCGCGCAGGCCGAGGAGCCCCGCAAGTCGTCCCGCCGCCGCGGCCGTGGCAAGGGCCGCGCCGAGGACGAGCACACCGAGGAGGCGTCGCAGCACAACGGCGACGCCGCCCACCGCCTCGCCCAGATCGCTGCCGCCTCCGCCAAGAAGGACGAAGAAGCGACCGGGACCGACGAGGGCGCGGTGGCCGAAGCCGGAGCAGGTACGCCGGAGCCGACCGGCTACCCGGTGTCCGCCAGGGCCGATGAGCAGGCCAGCCCGGAGGCAACCGGCTTCCCGGCGCCCGCCGACACGGCCACGACTGTCCCCACCGACGCGGCAGAGCCCGCCGAGGCGGCCCCGAACGGGTCCGCCAAGTCCGGCAGCACGCGGCGGCGGCGCAGCAGCCGCGGCCGGGGCAAGGGCGCCCAGGCCGCCGGTGGCGAGTCCGCCGGCGAGGGTGACGCCGGCAGCCCCGGAGCCGACGCTCCGGAACTCGTTACGACCAGCAGCTGAGCAGATGTGACACGAGTCCCTGAGCAGGCGGATGACCCGGTTTGACCCGCCTGTGAGGGGACCCGTAAACTTGAGCTTCGGCGCGCGTTCCGCGTGCCATGTTTGTGTGGGCCGCGAGCAGGTCTGTGCAGGCCCCCGTAAGAACTTCCGAACCAGCAGAGAGTGAGATCCACGGTGTACGCGATCGTGCGCAGTGGCGGCACCCAGCAGAAGGTCGCCGTCGGCGATGTCATCGAGATCGACAGCCTGACGGACGCGGTGGGCGACACCGTGTCCCTGCCGGCGGTCCTGGTCGTCGATGGCGACACCGTGACGACCGACGCCGCGGCGCTGTCCAAGGTGGCCGTGTCGGCCGAGGTCCTGGGCCGTACCAAGGGTCCCAAGATCCACATCCTCAAGTACAAGAACAAGACCGGTTACCGCAAGCGCCAGGGTCACCGTCAGCACTACACCCAGGTCAAGGTCACCGCGATCGACGCGAAGAAGAAGTGAGCTGATCAGAAATGGCACACAAGAAGGGCGCCGCGTCCACCCGTAACGGGCGCGACTCCAACGCGCAGCGGCTCGGCGTCAAGCGGTACGGCGGCCAGCTGGTGAACGCCGGCGAGATCATCGTCCGTCAGCGCGGCACGCACTTCCACCCGGGCGACCTGGTCGGCCGTGGCGGCGACGACACGCTGTTCGCGCTCGCCGAGGGCCGGGTGGAGTTCGGCACCCGGCGCGGTCGTCGCGTCGTCAACATCGTCCCGGCCCCGGCGGAGTAACACCGCCACCCGGACGTAGTCGAAGCTCTGAGAAGGGCGGGTCGCGGAATACCGCGGACCCGCCCTTCTGCTGTGTTAGTAACATCCAACAGGAAGTAGAGAACACCGATGGCGATTCCCAGCTTTGTCGACCGGGTCACGGTGCACGTCACCGCGGGCCGCGGCGGAAACGGCTGCGCCTCGGTGCACCGGGAGAAGTTCAAGCCCCTCGGCGGCCCGGACGGCGGGAACGGCGGCGACGGCGGCAGCGTGATCCTGCGCGTCGACCCCGACGTCACCACGCTCGTCGACTACCACCGCTCCAGCCACCGCACCGCCACGAACGGTGCCCAGGGCAAGGGTGATCACCAGGCCGGCAGCAACGGTGGCGACGTCGTACTCGGCGTCCCCGACGGCACGGTCATCGGTACGGCGGACGGCGTCGTACTCGCGGACCTCGTCGGACCCGGCGCGGAGTTCGTCGCGGCGCAGGGCGGCAAGGGCGGCCTCGGTAACGCGGCCCTGGCCAGCAGCGCCCGGAAGGCCCCCGGCTTCGCCCTGCTCGGTGAGGACGGCGAGGAGCGTACGCTCGTCCTCGAGCTCAAGGTGGTCGCCGACATCGGCCTGGTCGGGTTCCCGAGTGCCGGCAAGTCCTCGCTGGTCGCGTCGATCAGCCGGGCCCGGCCGAAGATCGCCGACTACCCGTTCACCACCCTGATCCCGAACCTCGGCGTCGTGGTCGCGGGTGACGTCACCTTCACGGTGGCCGACGTACCCGGCCTGATCGAAGGGGCGAGCGAGGGACGCGGGCTCGGGTACGACTTCCTGCGGCACGTGGAGCGGTGTGCGGCGCTCGTACATGTCATCGACTGCGCGACGTACGAGCCGGGCCGCGACCCGCTCAGCGACCTGGACACGATCGAGGCCGAGTTGCAGGCGCACGGTGGGCTCGAGGACCGGCCGCGACTCGTTGCCCTGAACAAGATCGACGTACCCGACGCACGGGACATCGCCGAGATGGTGCAGGCCGAGCTGGAGCAGCGCGGGCTGCGGGTGTTCCCGATCTCGACCGCTTCGCACGAAGGCCTGGAGGCCTTGAAGTTCGCGATGGCGGAGATCGTCGTACGGCGGCGTGCGGAGGAGGAGAAGCCCGACACCACGCGGATCGTGATCCGGCCGCAGGTGCAGGGCGGACCCGAGTTCAAGGTGAAGAAGCTGCCGGAGGACGGCGGCTGGCTGGTGCAGGGCGAGAAGCCCGAGCGCTGGGTCCGGCAGACCGACTTCGCGAACGCGGAGGCGACCGGCTACCTGGCCGACCGGCTGAACCGGCTCGGCGTGGAGAAGGAGTTGCTGGAGCTCGGCGCGATGGAGGGTGACGCGGTCGTCATCGGTGACGGACCGAACGCGATCGTGTTCGACTTCGCGCCCGAGGTCCAGGCCGGGGCCGAGATCCTGGCCCGGCGCGGTGAGGACCACCGGCTGGAGGAGCCCCGTCCCGCGGTGCAGCGGCGGCGGGCGAAGGACACCGAATACCACGCCCACCGGGCGTCGGGGGATCGGTCCGAGTACGGGCAGGGCTGGGTCGAGGACGAGGTCGACCTGTCCCCGGCCGAGGCGAAACGAGCAGCGGAGAAGGCGGCGAAGCTGGCGCGCAAGGAAGCACGCGAGCTCGAAGCCAGGGACATAGATCAGGACGCCTGATGAAACCTCGCGCGGAGGCCGTGAAGGCCACGCGGATCGTCGTGAAGGTCGGCTCGTCGTCGCTGACCCAGCGCGGCAGGATCGACCTTGTGCGGCTCCAGTTGCTCGTCGACGCCGTCGCGGCGCGGCGGGTGGAGGGCACCGAGGTCGTCCTCGTCTCATCCGGCGCGATCGCCGCCGGTATGGCTCCGATGGGTCTTCGGTCGCGACCGCGCGACCTGGCGACGCAACAGGCGGCGGCATCCGTCGGCCAGGGCCTGCTGATGGCGCGGTACAGCGATGCCTTCGCGGAGCATGGTCTGCGTGTCGGTCAGGTGCTGCTGACGGTCGATGACGTGACCCGGCGGAGCCACTACCGCAACGCCTATCGGACGTTCGCCCGGTTGCTCGAGCTGGGCGTCGTACCGATCGTCAACGAGAACGACACGGTCGCCACCACCGAGATCCGCTTCGGCGACAACGACCGGTTGGCGGCGCTCACGAGTCATCTCGTCCACGCCGATCTGTTGTTGCTGCTGTCGGATGTCGACGGACTGTACGACGGGGATCCGCGCAAGCCCGGTACGTCGATGGTCGCGGAGGTCCGTGGCCCCGCGGATCTCGCGCCGCTGCGGATCGGCCGGAACGGGTCGTCCGGAGTGGGCACCGGCGGCATGCAGACGAAGGTCGAGGCGGCCGCGATCGCCACCGAGGCAGGCATTCCGGTTGTCCTGACGTCGGCCGCTCGCGTCGGCGAGGCCTTGCGTGGCGAGCCCGTCGGCACCTTGTTCCACCCGACCGGCCGCCGCCGCAAGACCCGCCTGCTCTGGCTGGCCCACGCCACTTCCGGCCAGGGCGTACTGCGCCTGGACGAAGGAGCGGTCCGAGCCGTGACAGAACGCCGTACGTCGCTCCTCCCGGCCGGAATCTCCGCCGTCGAAGGCACCTTCTCCGCCGGTGACCCGGTCGACCTGGTCTCCCCGTCCGGCGCCGTCATCGCTCGCGGCCTGGTCAACTACGACGCCACCGAACTCCCCGACCTCCTCGGCCGCTCCACCCGAGACCTGGCCCGCGAACTGGGCGCCGCCTACGAACGCGAGGTCGTCCACCGCGACGACCTGGTGTTGCTGTAGCCCAAAGGTCCTGCCCATTTGTGACGGTCGACCCTGGCCCGGCGGGCAGATGTTCACAAAGCTCGATCGTATGAGCGGAAAAGGCAACCGGGGCGCCGGTGGCGGAGACGCGGTGTACGGACTAGGTCTGATCGGCGCCCTCGTGTACTACATCCAACAAGCCGACAGCTTCTGGGGAGTCATCGTCGGCATCCTCCAGGCCCTGGTCTGGCCGGCCTTCGTCTTCTACGACCTACTCAAGTTCCTGCACCGCTGAAGCAGCTGTCCCGCTTGGAGGTGGACGACATGGCCAAATCGGCCGAGAACACCGGTGTCCTCGAAATCCTGCAAGGAGTGATCGACGGAGTCAAAGCCGGAACGGTCTTCGGCCAGCCGATCGAGAAGGATGGCGTGACGGTGCTGCCGGTAGCGCGCATCAGCGGCGGCGGAGGCGGTGGCAAGGGCCAGGACGCCGGCGGGCGTGAAGCCGAAGGCGCCGGTGGCGGCCTCGGTCTGTCGGCCCGGCCGGTCGGGGTGTACGTCATCCGTGATGGCAAAGTCTCCTGGTCCCCGGCCGTCGACGTCACCAGAGTCATCCTGGGCGGACAACTGGTCGGCGTGGTCGCGCTCCTGACCCTCCGTGCCCTGTTCAAGATCATCGGCCGCCGGATGGCCCGCCGCGAGGCCGGCCCGACGGTCCCGAAACAGCCCTGACGCGGGAGTCCGCTATCTGGCGAGGTCGGGGCAGCGACGACGGCCGGGGCCATACGATGAGGGTGTGAGTGAGATCATCGAGCTGGCCCGGCGGGCGCGGGAGGCGTCGTACGCGTTGGCGGACGCTTCGCGGGCGACCAAGGACGCGGCGCTGCACGCGATGGCGGCAGCCCTGCGAGCGAACACCGACACGGTCGTGGCGGCGAACGCGAAGGACGTCGCAGCGGCCCGGGAAGCCGGTACGCCGGAGTCCACGGTGGACCGCCTGGCGCTGAACCCTGCCAGGGTTGACGGAATGGCTGCCGGACTCGAGCAGCTGGCCGGGCTGACCGACCCGGTCGGTGAGGTCGTCCGCGGCTACACCCTGCCGAACGGTCTGGAGCTCCGCCAGGTGCGCGTCCCGTTCGGCGTGATCGGGATCATTTACGAGGCCCGCCCGAACGTGACCGCCGATGCGGCCGGCATCTGCCTGAAGTCCGGCAACGCGGTCCTGCTCCGCGGTTCATCCTCCGCCGCCGCGTCCAACGAGGCGATCGTCGCCGTACTGCGGGACGCTGCGACCGAAGCTGGTCTGCCGGCCGATGTGATTCAGGGCGTGCCGACGGATCGGGCCGCGGTGAAGGAGCTCATGCAGGCACGCGGGCTGGTCGACGTACTGATTCCGCGCGGTGGTGCCGGGCTGATCCAGACCGTGGTCACCGAGTCGACCGTGCCGGTGATCGAGACCGGCGTCGGCAACTGCCATGTCTATGTGGACGCCGACGCGGATCTGGGGCTCGCGCTGGCGATCTTGCTGAACTCCAAGACCCAGCGGCCGAGTGTCTGCAACGCGGCCGAATCCCTTCTGGTGCATGCGTCCGTGGCCGACGAGTTCCTGGCCACCGCGTTGCCGGCGCTGACCGCGGCCGGCGTGACCGTGCACGGTGACCCGGCGGTAGTTGCCGCTGGCAAGGATGTGGTCGCCGCGACGGAGGACGACTTCGGCCTGGAGTACAACTCGCTGGACCTGTCCGCGGCAGTGGTCGACTCGCTGGAAGCCGCGGTGCAGCACATCCGCCGCTACAGCTCGGGTCACACCGACGCGATCATCACCCGCTCGCAGGCCGCCGCCCGCCGGTTCGTGCAGGCGGTGGACTCGGCCGCGGTCGTGGTCAACGCCAGCACGCGTTTCACCGACGGCGGCGAGTTCGGCTTCGGCGCCGAGATCGGGATCTCGACCCAGAAGCTCCACGCCCGCGGCCCGATGGGCCTCCCGGAGATGACGTCGACCAAGTACGTCGTCACCGGCGAAGGTCAGATCAGGACCTGAGTCGCGTCGTTCACCCGGACAACGAGCGGCTCGGCGCGAAGTACCGCCAGCGCCGCAGCGTGGTCGGCGCCAACCTCGAGGTCGGTCAGCTGCCCAGTGTGCTGGGCCCACTCCCACACCTCCGCCGGCTGGTCCAGCGGACCGACGACAACTGTCTGTAGGTCCGCCCGGACCCCGACTCCGGTCGCCTTGACCACTGCTTCTTTCCGCGTCCACACCTGCGTGAACGCCTTTGCTCGTGCGATCCCGTCGTACTGCGCCAGCCCCCGCACTTCCTCAGGAGCCAGGCACAGGGGGCCGACCGCGTCGATGTCGATACCGGGGTCGACCTTCTCCACATCGAGTCCGACTGGGTGATCGCCGATCGCGACGCCGACCAGCCCGCCGGAATGCGTCACCGACAGCTCGACGCCGTCAGCGCGGACCTTGCCGTGCGGCTTCCCGCAGTCCGGGCAGCTCCGATCCAGCCGTACCTTTGCCGCAGGCAACGAAAACCGTGCCGCCAGCAACCGCCGGACCATCGTGCAGCCGAGCAGGAACCGCGCCTTGTCCTCGTCCCGCCGGTACGCCGCCAACCGCCGCTGCTCGTCCTCGTCGAGATCAACGGCGAACTCGTCGCGGGCCTGATCGATCCGGGCCCACCACACCTCGACGGTCACACCGGTCCGGGCTTCCAGGTCAACGTTCCGGTGGTCAGATCGTCGACAATCCGATCGATCCACTCCGCTTCGGCCACCGCGATCGCCCGCTGGTACTCGGTCTCGAGCAGGGCGAACCGGGGGATGGGCTCGCCCTCCAGGACCAGCTCGGCGTCGAGCACGGCGATCCGCTCGGACAGGTGATCGCGGCGCTCGCCGAGCAGTTCACCGGCCGTCTCCGGCGTCACCAGCATCACGAACGACAGCGCGGCCGGGAACTCGGGGAACTCGTTGCGCGGGGTGGTGAGGATCTCCGCCAGCCACTCCCGGCAGATCGTCCGCCCGTCCTCGGTCAGGTGGTACACGGTGCGCTCCGGGTAGCGTTCGTCCCGCTCGGTCGCGCCGGCGGTGATCATGCCCTCCTCCTCGAGACGCACGATCATCCGGTACAGGCTGGTCCGCTGACCGACGTTGACCACCTGGTCCTTGCCCCACTGCTTGATCAGCCGCTGGATCCCATAGGGATGCATCGGCCCGTTCTCGAGCAGTCCGAGGATCGCGAGGGCGAGTGGTGAGCGTCGGATGGTCATGGTGTCAGCATACGGGTTCAGAGATACTAGTTGCAATGAAACTAGATGATGTGTGACTATCGATCTCATGAGAACAGCAGAACTGAGCCAGGGTGCGGTGGAGTCCCGCGACGGCACCGAGATCGGCTACTGGAAGACGGGGCACGGACCGGCGGTCGTCGTACTGCACGGCAGCATGGAGTCGGCGCGCAGCCACACGTTGTTCGCCGAGGCGCTGGCCGGCGACTTCACCGTCTACCTCCCGGATCGGCGCGGCCGCGGCCTGTCCGGTCCGCATCGGCCGGATCACACCGTGCGGACCGAGGTGGAAGACCTCGAGGCAGTGCTGACTGCCGCCGGCGCCGAGCAGGCGTTCGGCGTGAGCGCAGGTGGCGCGGTCGTGCTGGAAGCGGCTCGCACGCTGCCGAGCCTGCAGAAGATCGCAGTGTATGAGCCTGCGATTGTCGACAATCCGACGCCGCATCGCGAGTGGCTCGTCCGGTTCGACCGTGAGGTTGCCGAGGGCAACCTTGCCGGCGCGATGGTGACCAGCATGTACGGGCTGCAGCTGGCGCCGGCGTTCCTGAAGGTGATCCCGCGGCCGCTGATGACGCGGATCACCGAGAAGATGCTGGTGAAGGATGAGCGGCAGGCCGGCGCGGATGCCATCACGATGCGCAAGCTCGCGCCGACCATCCACTACGAGGGCACGCTGATCGCCGAACTCGCCGGGACCTTCGAGGATTTCCGCTCGGTGTCCGCGGATGTGCTGTTGATGGGTGGGAGCAAGGGGTTGCCGGCGTTGAAGCCGTGGCGGGACACCCTGGAGAAGGTGCTTCCGCATTGCCGGCGGATCGAGTTCGACGGCCTCGACCACGGCTCGTCCAGCGACCCGGGTGGAATCAATCCGAGCGGCAGCGCCAAGGCGGTCGAGCGGGTGGCGGCCGAGGTCAAGGCGTTCTTCAGGCAGTCTTGAGTGCCCAGTCGACCGCGTCCGCGATGTCCGTGACCGGATACCGCACGGCTTTGACGACGCGGTCGTCGCCGATCACGAGTACGACGCGTTTGAGTCGCTCGTACCCACCGGCGCGGAAGGTGGGCAGCCGCAGCGCGGCGGTCAGCTCCAGTTCGAGGTCGGACAGCAGCGGGTGTGGGATCTCCTCGGCGTTGGCGAACGCCTGCTGTTCGTCCGTGCGTTGCGTGCTGACCCCGCGGACCGCGACTCCGTTGGCAGCGAACTCGTCGTACCGGGCGGCGAAGAGGCGGTTCTCCAGCGTGCAGCCGCTGGCGCCGGCGATCTCGCTCCAGCCGTCCGGCAGCGGCGTCGGCCGGCCGGTCGCCGGGTACCCGAACAGGACGGTCGCGCGGGAATCCGGGTCGATCACGTCGAGCGCCGTACCCGCGATCGAAGGCAGGCTGAGCTGGGGGACGCGCTGTCCGACGAGCTCGTGGATCCGGTGGGCGGGCGGCTCGTCGGCGTCGTTCGTGCCGGTGAGTGAGCCGTCGCCGAGCAGCCAGCGGTCGCCCCAGTCCTGGAGCGCGACGAGGACCGGCAGCAGTGCCCGGCCGCGCGGGGTGAGGCGGTAGGCATAGCGGGCCGGACGGTCCTGGTACGCCGATCGCTCGACGATCCCGGTGTCGACCAGGCCGGTCAGTCGCTCGGTCAGGACCTTGCGGGAGATGTGCAACGAGTCGGCGAGCTGATCGAACCGGTCAAGACCGCGGGCCAGGTCGCGGACGATCAGCAGTTCCCAGCCGTCGCCGATGACGCCGAGGGATTGCGCGATCGCACAGTCCGGCTCGGGTGAGAAGCTGCTCCGCCGCACGTCGCCCCCCAATCCGGTTGCCACCACGCTAGCCGGGCTTATAAGTTCCTAATAGGAACTCACTCTACCTGGGGGGCTGATATGTACTGGCGTCGCATCGCCGAACTACCCGGGTGGCTCCAGGCGGTGATGGTCGGCCAGGTGGTCAGCTCGGCCGGCGCGCTGGCGTGGATCTACCTCACGCTGTACCTGGTCGAGGATCGCGGGATGTCGGCGCAACAGGCCGGCTTCGCGGCAGCGGCGTACGGCGTGGGTCTGCTGGGCGGCAATCTGGGCGGTGGGTGGTTCGGCGACCGCTTCGGCCTGCGTACGGCCGCCGTCGCGAGCCAACTGGCCTGGGCCGTGACCTGTCTGACCCTGCCGCTCGTCCCCGCTGGATGGATCGGTGTGGTCGCTGCACTCGCCGGACTCTGTGGTGGCGCGAGTCGCCCGAACCTGAGCGCCCTCGTCGCTACCGCACTCCCGTCCGAGCGCCGCCGCGAAGGGATCGCCCTGTCTCGAACTGCGAGCAACGCCGGCTTCACCATCGGGCCGCCGCTCGGTGGACTGCTGGCGACGTACGACTTCTCGCTCGTCTTCGTGGTGGATGCAGTCTCCAGCCTGGTCCTCGCGGCCGTCATCTGGCGGTGGGTGCCGGGCGTTCGCCGTACGTCGTCACCCGCGGGAGTGGGCGTCTGGCGTGTGCTGCTCCGGGACCGGACCGTGCTGGTGTTGCTGGCAACGATCGTGGTCGTCGACACCGTGTACCGCCAGGTGTTCGCGACCATGCCGTTGCTCTTGCGGGACGCCGGTGCGCCGGCGGTCGCGTACGGCGTACTGATCGGGCTGAGCTCCGTGGTCATCGTGTGCTGTGAGGCACCGCTGGCCGTCCGCCTGCGAGGTCACCGCTCGACCCGGGTGATCGCGGTCGGGTTCGCGCTGGTGGGCGTGGGGCTGGCCGTCCTCGGGATCTGGCCGGCGCTCGTCGGGGCGACGCTGGCGATCGTGGTCATCACGGCGGGGGAGATGCTCTACAAGCCGACCGCCACCGCGCATGTCGCCGACGCAGCCCCAGCCGGCATGGTCGGGCGCTACTCCAGCCTGTACGCCGCCGCGTCGATCAGCGGGATGTTCCTCGCTCCCGCCCTGGGTGGCGCCGCGTATGAGCATACCCCGGGGCTGCTCTTCCCGGTGGCGGCCGCGCTCGCCCTCGCGGCAGGCGCCGTACTCGTGATCAGTCCGGCAGGGGAGCGGGCCGGCCTTCCCAGCGAGTCGACAGCACGACAGTCGTCCGCGTCCTGACCACGCCGTTCACCCTGCGCAGCGAGCCGACCACCGCCTCGAGCTGGGTGACGTCGGCGACCCGGACCTTCACCACGAGCTCCTGATCGCCGGCGACGAACCAGCAGTCCTCGACCGCGACGATCTCCCGCACCTGCTCGACGATGTCGTCGGTCTCCACATCGTCACGCTGGAACAGCCCGATCAGCGCGCTGGTGCCGAGCCCGACCTGCGCCGGCGCGACCACCGCGCGGTAGCCGAGCAGTACGCCGCGCTCCTCCAGCCGTCTCACCCGTTCCTGGACGCTCGGCCCGGACAGCCCGACCACCCGGCCGAGCTCGGCCCAGCTCGAGCGTCCGTTCAGCCGGAGTGCCTCGATCAGCTGCCGATCGATCGCGTCCATGAATCCTCCCGTTTGCCACAGATTCGAAGGCGGGGAATCTTGTGGACCTTTAATTCGTTTGTGAGAGTGTAAGGCAAACCGTATAATTTCAAGTGTCGGGGACAGCCCGCCCCGACCTCGACGTACCAACCCAGTGAAGGAATCATGATCACCCCCGATGTTGCCCGTGCCCACATCGATGAGCTGCACCGCGTCGCCGCGCAGTCCCGGCGCGCCCACGCCGGGCCGTCCGTCTGGCGCCGGCTGCTGACCCGTCACATCCGCCACAGCTGACCTCAACAATGCGGCCGGTGTGCCTCCAGTGTCATTCCTGAGGCCACCGGTCGCTGTTCTCCAGGTGGTCACGAGATAGGCTCTGCCTCATGCTCTCGCTCCTCGTGCCGCAGGTGGCGGCTCTCGAAGAAGCCGTTCAGGCTTCGCACATCTCGCCGTGGTGGTACGGCGGGTTCGCCCTGACCGTGCTCGTCCTGCTGCTGCTCGTCACCGTCATCATGGGCAAGGGCCGGCCGCACAGCTGAGCGGCTGAATACTGGCTGACATGGCTTCTGTCGAGCGGGTCCGGCGCCTGGGCGTGATGGGTGGCACGTTCGACCCGATCCATCATGGCCACCTGGTCGCGGCCAGCGAGGTGCAGGCGTACTTCGATCTGGACGAGGTGATCTTCGTCCCGACCGGCCAGCCGTGGCAGAAATCCGACCGGGTGGTGTCCGCGGCCGAGGACCGGTACCTGATGACCGTGATCGCGACCGCGTCCAACCCGCGGTTCTCGGTCAGCCGGGTCGACATCGACCGGCCGGGTCCGACGTACACGATCGACACCCTGCGCGACCTGTCCGAGCTCTATCCGGACGCCGAACTGTTCTTCATCACCGGCGCCGACGCGCTCGCCCAGATTCTCACCTGGCGCGACGTGGACGAGATGTTCAAACTGGCCCAGTTCGTCGGCTGCACCAGACCCGGGACCGAGGGACTGGAGTTGCCGCTGGACCAGCTGCCGATGGATCGGATCACCCTGCTCGAAGTGCCGGCGCTGGCGATCTCGTCGACCGAGTGCCGCGCGCGGGTCGCCAAGGGGAACCCGACCTGGTACCTCGTCCCGGACGGCATCGTCCAGTACATCGCCAAGCGTGAGCTCTATACCAACCGTTAGGAACCACATGCCAGCCAGCGAACGCGCCATCGAGCTGCTCACCGCGGCCGCCGAGGCGGCCCACGACAAGAAGGCGGAGAACGTCCTCGCCTTCGACGTCTCCGAGCAACTCGCCATCACCGACGCGTTCCTGGTCGCGTCCGCCTCCAACGACCGCCAGGTCCGCGCGATCGTCGACGCCGTCGAGGAGAAGCTCCGGGTCGACTTCGACGCCAAGCCGGTCCGCCGCGAAGGCGCCCGGGAAGGCCGCTGGGTGCTGCTCGACTACCTGGAGATCGTCATCCACGTCCAGCACGACGAGGAGCGCAGCTTCTACTCCCTCGAGCGCCTCTGGCGCGACTGCCCGGTCATCCCGCTGCCGTCGCCGGTACCGGGGGCTGCCTCAGAATGACGGCGGGACGGCTGATCGTCTGGCGGCACGGCCGGACCGAGTGGAACCTGCAGGACAAGATCCAGGGCCAAGCCGACATTCCTTTGGATGATGTCGGCCTGACGCAGGCCCGTGAGGCGGCCTTGCGGTTGGCGTCGCTGGCGCCGACCCGGCTGTTCGCCAGCGACCTCCAGCGTGCCGCCGCCACCGCGGGTGAACTGGCCTTGCTGACCGGTCTGAAGATCGAGTACGACGAGGCCCTCCGCGAGATCGACGTCGACGACTGGGCCGGCCTCACCATGGCCGAACTCGCCGCCATCAACCCCGAAGCGGCCGCCCGCATCCGCTCCGGCGAACCCCAACGCCGCGGCACCGCCGGCGAAACCGTCGAAGAAGTCGCCCAACGCTTCAGCGACGCCCTGGGCCGGGTCGCCGCCGAGGGCACCGCGGAAGACACCATCGTCATCGCCACCCACGGCCTCGCGGCCCGCGTCGGCATCTGCCTCTTCCTCGGCATCCCCCAAGCCCACTGGCCCGCCTTCGGCGGCCTCGCCAACTGCAACTGGGTCTCCCTGCTCCCCGGCCGCCTCGGCTGGCGAATCGAAGAATGGAACGCCGGCTCCCTCCCCGAACCAGTAATGAGCGACGACCCCCAACGCTGAGCGGACCACCCACAGGACACCGCTTCGCGGTCGCTGACTGTTGGCTGCCTCCGGCGGTTGGCGCGGACCGGTGTCGGGCGTGCTGTGTTCGGCGCGGAGAGGCGTGGTTGTGTGCGCAAGCGAGACCGCTCGCAGCAGCCGCCTGCGGCGGCTGCTGCTGCGGAGCCTCGTCCGGTGTGTTGTGGCCGGCGCGGGATGGAGCCTGGTCGGGTGTGCAAACGAAACCGCTTCGCGGTGGCTGTCCTATTGGCATCCTTCGGCCGCGGATCGCTGTCCGGCTTGCTGTGGTTGGCGGGTGAGGTCTAGTGCGTGGGATGGGCGTGCGTGTGGGGCGGGATGGGCGGCCTGGACGGACGTGACTGCAGGCAAGTCTGGCCGTCTACCAGGTGCCCTCGGCGGCTGCCACCGACGTACCCGACCCGATTTTTCTTCGATGCCACTCATCCGCTAAACTTCCGGAGTCGCAAGACACCGCGGGGCTTTGGCGCAGTTGGTAGCGCGCTTCCATGGCATGGAAGAGGTCAGGGGTTCGAATCCCCTAAGCTCCACCGCAGGTCAGAGGCCGGTTTCCCACTGGGGAGACCGGCCTCTTGCATGACCTGGGAGGCAAAACGGGAGGCTAAGTCTCCGAGAGCTGCACACCTCGGGTGCGGTTAGCCCCCGACAATCGAGCTTTCACCGAACCACCTATCTGAGACGGTGCTGGCCGTGGGCCAAGGACATCTCGCGCCCGTTCGGCCGGTCCTGTCCAGTTGGGAACGCCTATCGGGCGCCGCGTGCGGATAGCGGGTCGGTTAAGAGGTCCAAATGGCCGACATGGCATGCGGTCTCTTCCAGCATGTGCACCATCACCCAGCGAAGCGTCACGGACTCTTGCCGAATGATGGCCGGGGCGCGGCCGTGTCGAGGCTAGGAAGTTGACTTGCGACGCCGCGGCTGCGCGAGCACGCGGCACGGTAGAGCTCGACGATCTCCCCGACGGTGTCGTCGGCCGCGGACTCAAGGTCCCACTCCGGCTGCGTGTCAAACGGCGCGGACGCCCAGGGCTCAGGCAGATCACCGCCGCCGACGCGCGCGATGAACCAGTGGTCCTCCATGTGCGCGAGATGCTTCACCACAGCGCCTGGTGTCAGATCGGTTGCCGGCAAGGACTTGGTTTGCGCCTGCTCGTCCGTCAGCCTCCCGAATCGGGTGAGCACCCGATGACGATACTGATCAAGAAACTGGCTGAGGGTGGTTCGCTCGTCAGCGTCAGCGTCAGCGTCGAGGTCGGGGTAGAACTGTGCTTCGTCCACGGACATCTAGGCGTTGATCCTTCCGTGAGGTTCTGGGTGGCAGCGCCGGGCAGATGCGGTTGGTCTTAACGTATGGCAGGCCGAGCTCGGCGTTCATTGCGGGCCGCTCGCCAACTGACCCGAAGGCATCCCAGCGGGAACGGGTTACCCGTTTGTCCGGTGGTGGATCCTCTTGCGGCGTTCCCTGTCTGCGGCATGAGAGTGCGTTTGAGGCAATGGCCGAGTCTGCGACGAAGCATTATCCCGGGTGTGGGACCTACCATTCGGCCATGACCGGAACTGACGAGCGGGGCCCGCTCTGGGGAATTGAATGGGACTTTCTCGCGGTCGACGCGACCGGATCGGTCGCTCTCCTGTCGAGTGCGGGGTACGGCCCGATACCCGCACGGGTGCTCGCTCAGCGGTCGCTCGTCGAGCGCGCTGTCTCGGAGCTCGATGCCCATCCCGTCGTAGGAGCCGCGGAAGATCGGAGGGACCCGAGCAACCGTTCGGGCGACTACTCCGACTGGTTCACGATGAGCGAGCGCGGACTCTTCGCCTACGACTGGCGAGTTCACCACGGGCCGTACGGGCTTGTGTCGGCGCCAACCGTCGCTCTGGAGGTATCCGCACTTGGCCGCACCATCCGCGAGGCAGCCAACTTGGTCGCGTTGCCTCTGCGCTTTGCAGCCGCGTCAGAACTCCGACTTGAGTGACACCCTGTCATCGCATGACGACGCGGATCGCGGCATATCAGTGTGCCCAGGGCGCCGGGCAGGCTCACCGCCGTCGTGCTTTGAGCGGTGGCACGTCCACCTCAAGAAGTGAGCGCAGATTGATCCGGACCCGGCCTCGGACGCTCCCGCGCCCGGTGCTTGTCGAGCGATCCCTCGGAAGTGCCGTGACCACGGAGGTCATAGGCAACGAGTCGAAATTCGTCGGCGAGCGCACTTTTGTACTGCTTCTGCAAGCAGAGATGGCTTGCGACCAGCCATGGATGAACAGGATCGGTGGTCCGTCCGCCTTGCGCCACTCGCGCACGTGCAGCCGGCCGCCGCCTCCCCGCACCGCGTACTCCTTCATTTGCCCGATCCCCTGCTCATCTGGTGCAAGCTGGCTTGGCCGGCTCCGGTGATCAGGGTCTCGATGCGATGTGCTGGGTTGTCATCTCGCGCCTCCTGTTGCGTCGCTTCGTCGCTCATCGGCCGCATGAGGGACCGAGATTCCAAGCCGTCATGTCAGGTGAATAGTCGACGCCTTGGCCGCCGTATGCCCCCGGAGGCAACGGATCCCGCCTGATGGCGACGACCCGGCCGTCGAGGACATAGACGGCGGGGCCGGATCCACCGGCGGCGGGCCGGGGTCCCTGTCCGCGGTCCTCGGGTTGAGTGTCTGCAGCGATGGGCGCGAGGACGGCGGGGCGGGATCCACCGGCGGCAGGCCGGGGTCCCTGCCCGCGGTCCTCGGGTTGAGCGTCTGCAGCGATCGGTGCGATTGGAAGGGCTGCGCTGAGGAGAACCGCCGACATTGCCGCGGTGGTCGTTCGCCAGATGGAGTGTGGCTTCCGATTCATGATTCTCACCTTCTCTACAGGGCGGATCCGGTCTACAAGGCGGATCCGGCGAGAACTACCCATCCACGATGCTCCCGGCGTCGGGCTGCGTCCGCCTCAAATGAGGCACAGCGAACGGGGCATCTGCGGCATTAGGCTGGATGGATGGCAAGCGGGGAGGTGGTCGACCACCGCTCGTTTCTCGGCGGGCTCGAACCGGCTGACCGAGCGTTCCTGCTTCGGCTCGGTCATCCGAAACGCTTCCGCAAAGGAGCGAGGATCATCGTCCAGGGTGACCACAGCGACACCGTCTTCCTCACTCTTTCGGGCCTGGTCAAGGTCACCCTGGACACGCCGGACGGTCGCGAGATCGTGCTGGCCGTCCTGGGGGCGGGCGACCTTCTGGGCGAGTTCGAGGTGATCGAAGGAACGCCGCAACGGGCAGCGGGCAATGTCGCTGTGCTGCCCGTCGAGTGCCGCGTGATCCCGGCCGACGAGTTCATGGCGTCCCTCGAGACGCATCCGCAGATGTTGCTGGTGATGGTGCGTGTCATCATCAGCCGGTTGCGGGCGGCCGATCGCCGTCGCGAGGCCTCAGCCTCGATGGGAGTCTCGCGCAGCCTCGCCGGTTTCCTGGTCGAACTGCTGGACCGCTACGGCACATCCGACGGATCCGTGATCGACATCAGCATCCATCTGACTCAGGAGGAGTTGGCCAGCCTGATGTCTACTTCGCGTGACTCTGCCGTTCGTGGACTCAGCACGTTGCGAACCAAAGGGCTGATCGCAACCCGCCGGCGCCAGATCGTGGTGACCGACCTTGGCGGACTACGACGCTACGCATCAGCGATGGCGACGGCGCATGACTCTGGCTGGCCGACTCCGTGACCGACCATTCGCTGCCCGAGTCACTCGCCGCCGACCCCGAGCGTCTCGCCGCTCTCGACCTCGCCGCCAGCGAGGCTGGAGACATGGTTGTCGAGTCGACCATGGTGCCGCTGGGCACCTCACGCCCGAGGTTCGCGCTCCTCGACGTCGATGGTGCGCCTTCTTCCAGCACCGAGCTGTCCGGGTCGCCGGCGCTCGTCTGTTTCCTGTGCAACCAGTGCCCCTCCGTCCGACACATCGAGGCTCGGCAGGGTGGTCGCTTTGTTCCCTGGGCTGAACACGGTTGGCATCTGCACCAACGACATCACTGCCTATCCCGAGGACGCGCCCGGCCGGCCGGCAGAGCAGTCCACGCGAGCCGGATGGAAGTTTCCGTACCTGGTCGACTCCAGGCAGCAGGTCGGGCGTGAGTTCGCAGCCGCCTGCACTCCGGACTTCTTCCTCTACGACGCCGACGGCAAGCTGGCCTACCGCGGCGCATTCGACGACTCCACCCCAGGCAATGGGCTGCGCGTCACCGGGGAACTGCTCGCCGACGCAATCCGGCGCACCTTCGCCGGCGAGCCGGTGCCCGAGCCACACCGGCCGAGCATGGGCGGCTCGATCAAGTGGCGGACGTGACCAAACGTCCGAGCCCTCGGTCGCGCCCCACAGAAGGTTCTGCGCATTACGCACATCGGCATGAGCGGAATGCGGCATGACAGGGCGGTTCGCCGTGGAAACGGATCAGTACGTGGTCAGGCCGGCATTCGAGGCGACGGTGCGGGCCGCTGCCTGGGTGTCGAAGCCCTTGACGATCAGCCAGAGCGCCAGGGCGATCTCCTGCAGACCCAAGGGCGCCTCCAGCACGACCTGCGGAGTGGAGAGCGGCTCGAGCCCGTACATGACCATCAGTCCCGCGGTCAGGTAGGCCGCAGCGCCAGCGAGGCCCCACAGGGACAGCCACCGGGGAACGAGGCGGGAGCGGAAGAACGCGGTGTTGAGGACGAGTGCGCCGATGCTGAACACGGCGGCGTCCAGGATCGCGTGCCCAGCCCAGTCCCTCTGCGCCAGCACCAGGTCGCCGAGCGCCGCGTACGGAGTGCCGTCGGCTGCGGCGACAGACTCCTCACTTACGGTGATCAGGGCCAACAGCCCGGCCCCGCCGAGGATGTAGATCACGGCCTCGAGCGCTCGAGCCACGACGTAGCCCATCGCGAGGCGCTCGGTGTGTCGGCGGAGCACCGGGTAGATCACGACGGCGATCGACACCACCGCGATGCCCATGATGAGCTGAAGCAGCACTCCGGTGGCCAGCCGGTCCGAGTGTGCCGATACTGCGCTCAGGTCGTGGTCGCCGCCCACGACGGACTCTTGCAGGGGCAGCCCGATCAGGCCTGCGATGGTGGCTACGAGGAACAAGGTTCCGACGACCCGCGACGTTGCTCGATCCGTCATTGATCTCTCCTTCGCGACGGGGCCGGCCGCATCTCCATGGTTCTCGCCCAAAACCACGTTCCTTGGGCCCGTCCGACAGCTCCAGGCTCACTCGCGCGGCTGCCGGCGCACAGAGCATTTGGTCCTGTTCTGCCCGAGCCGCCAGCGCCCGCGCGAGGATCAAACGGAGCGCTTGCGCGCCGGAAAGATGCAGGTCGTCAGGCGCGCGGATCGCGGCCAGATCAGTGCGAGTGCGAGTAGATCCGATGCGTAGGCAGGATGAGGATCAGGTCATCCCAGGGTCGATCTCGGTGCTGCTAGCGTCCTGCGCATGAGTCAAAGTGCAAGCCAGGCGGCGGCGTTCTTCCGGGAGCTACATGTCACCGGATTGTCTGGTGGGGTGCCCGTATTGGTCCTCGCAGGCTCGAGCTCAGCGAGCGGCTGAGATCTGGGGCAGCGGCCTGCGCGCCGTCTCCCTCCCTTTGGAGGCGTGGAGAAGCAGGGCGCTGCCCGAACTCAGCGATGAGGGCTACCAGATAGGGATCAACTGGACGGGACCGCGACTGATTGGCTGGGATTTCACCGTCCCCGAGGTTCTCAATCGCCTTGCCCATGCCCTGCGTGAAGGCCCGTATTCCGAAGAGAGCGCTCCTGGCAGCTAGGTCGGCGGTCTAGGCGGTCGAGCCCGCGGACTTGGCACACTGTTCTCGGCATGTCCGCACTACTGTCCGCGGCGTGTGCGGATGCACGCAGCGGCAACGATGGGGCCGAGAGCACGTCGCGCTGCGTGGGGTCCGGAGTGCCTGACACGCAACCACGTGCACTATCGGTCCGTAGTTCCGACAGCAGGAGAATCGTAGTGCTGGATCGCCCTCACATCGGCCACTGAGCGCACTGTCGGCGGCAGATTAGTGCGTCTATTGGCCGTTTTCAGTCCAAGCGGCCATGGTGGCGTCGCCACAGGTCCCAGATCTCCAGAGCGACTGCGGCGTAACAGTCGATGGGACCAGCTGTCTGTGCGTCAAACCAGTGGACAAAGGCCTCGTGCGTCAGCGCCTTCACGTCGTCGGGGCCACGAGTGCTCGGCAGGCCGATCACGATGGTTTCCGCCTCGGCGTCGTACTCATCCGTGTTGGTCTCGAAGTTGATCTCGACAGGATCGGCTCGGAAGAGTATCTGTGACACTGCATCGACTAGATCGTGCTGCGTCACTGTCTGCTCGAAACGAGACTGCCTGGCCCGGCGAACCTCGTCCTGGATGCGTTCCCAGCCCTCTTCCTCGGGCCGGCGCTTCGCGCGGCGGAACCACTTCATCAAACAACGCTCTCATGTATGAGTGTCGAGAAGTTAGAAACGCCCTCTCTTCGGCAGTTCCGGGCGTTCAGTGTCCGCGGCAATTGCGGTCACTTTGCGGCCGAGTAGAGGCGGGGCGGGCTTGGCGGCTTCGGGTCGTTCCGAACCCAGCTGGTGCGAAGAGGACCATGGATTCATGGCGGCCAGGGATTTGGTGTTCGAGGCAGGGGATCGAGTCCGGACCTGGGGTCAGTACGTCGCCGGTCCGGACGGTGATTGGCTGGACCTGGCCCGCACCCATGATCTGATCTCCAAACCGCCGGGCTGGAAGTCAGACCTCTCGATTCGGCTGATCGGGGGCGACGTCGAGGCAATACCTACCGATTGGGTACCGAACCGAGCCCCGGGCTACGTCTCGGTGGTCGGGACATGGTGCGACGAGAGCATCGAGGTCGAGGCACAGTCACCGGACATCTCTGCTCGGGAGCCGAGTGCGGGTTGGACGGACCTACCGTGTCCGCCGCCACCCGGCGGCTGGCGGCACGACGCAGTGGTCTGGGACCTGGATTTCGGCGACCTGGAATCGTCCGGGGCCATCGTCCACCCGGTGATCTTCCGTCCCTCCGCGGACCAGGAAGTCCTCGTCGTCGCCACCACCGACGTCGACGCGGTGACGCAGCAGTTGTCCCCGAACCTGCCAGATCAGCTCTGCGTGGTGCCCAGCCGATTCACCCGTGCTCAACTCGACGAGGTCAACGACGTCCTGCAGGCCCATTGGCGGCAGTGGCGCCTGGAATCCTTCGGCACTGGCGCGGACGCGCAGGCTCAGCCATTCATCAGGGCCGAACTGTTCCGGGTCATCGCCGAGATGGCCGAATGGGCCGACAGTCTGCCCGCGGGACTGCTCCGCCTCCGCCCAGCGCTCAGACCTGCCTGACAACCCGGTCCGGCACCCGTAGCGATATGCGCCCTGAGTGCATCGAGCAGCCGCGGACCATCATCGGCATGGTCGTGTTTCACTCTCGGCGGCATGAGCGTGCGTTCGGTCAGACGGCGAGTGCCAGGCGGGCGATCCGGAGGATGCGCTCATAGTACGGCTAAGCGTCTGGCGGAAATGCCTGAATGGTGCGCTGAAGTTCGTCGGCGGCCTGCAACAAGCGAGACCGGTCCAGTTCGGAGAGCGAACCGGTCTCGCTTGCCCAGCCGTAGATGTCGGCACCGATCATGACGGCATCCACTTCCCCGTAGTCCAGGCCCTTCTCCACGGAGTCGGGGAAGGGCTCGGCCATGTGGAGGCGCATCTCTTTCGCCAGGACGTTCGCCACACACAGCAGCGTAGGACGTCGACGCACGCTCATCGGCACGACTGCGCCTTACTATCCGCGGCAAATCCGAGCGTTCACGTGAGGGCTCATCCAGCGGGCGGGGCTACGCTTCGCCACCAGCGTTCGTCGACGTGCACGTCGTCTGCGAGTTCGTTTCTGGCCTGTACATGTTCGACGAACTCAGGAGGAAGCCGCACATGGTGGTCGAATACGTAGTGGGCGAGTCCCTCAGGCCAGATGTAGATGCCGTCGGTCAGGTCGAGGTTGCCGTTGGCCGCGTTGTCGCAGAGGCGGCATCGCGAAAAGCCCAGCCACGCCCGCGCGACCAAGCCATTCCTCAGGTAGATGCCGACGTCAACGCGCTCGTCCTCGTCCCAGTCCTGATCAACGAAGTCTCTGACGTCCGGCCAACCCCCGTCTGCGTAGCCGCCGCTCCAGTAACCGATCAGGATCAGCGGCTTCTGAAACGGGTTCAGTGATGGCACGCCAAGATGATGCGGCCTTTCGGAGGTCTTGGTGGGTGTTGAGCCATCCCCGGTAGGCATGAGCCGCACGGTAAACCGGAGGCTCCAGGACATCCTGACACTGGCATGAGCGCGCTTCACTCTCTGCGGCAGATGAGTGCGTAGGCTCGGACCCTTTTTAATGGCGCGAGCAGCCTGGACCGTCGCGCCCTGGATTCACGGCCCGCTCATCGTCTGTCACCGGGGCCAAGGGGCACCAGTCCGAGGGCGGTTTAGCGCCAGATCTGCCTCGACCGCTGGGTGGCGAGGTAACGACGAATCGCGGCAAGCGGCCCGTCCTTGCGTGGCAGATTGCGCTTATGCGGAAGGTCTCGCAAGAGAGCGCGACCGGTCTCGTCCGCCACCGCTGCGAGGTCGTCGACTTGAAGCAGCCGTCGCAGCCGCGCCTCCGTGATCCGGGGGTACCAGCCGAAGGCACTGTGATTCTCGAATGCCCGACGTTCCCGATCGGTGGCGGCAGGACCGATTAGGTAGCCCCACCTCCCCGCTTCGGGCCACTGTCGGTCGCGCCGATATGCCTCAGCAAGGAGACTGCGCACCTCCTGGTTTTGGGGGTACGTCACGACCAGCCCCTTAAGACGGTCACGCGCTTTGCGCGCGTCACCGTGCTCTAGGTCTGCCTTCGCGCGGCCGAGTCCATCCACGCCGCATAGCATGCCTGCTGACGCCGGGAGAGACGACCGGGTTGCGGCAGATGCGGGCGTTTTCAGTCGGCCAGTGGCTTCCGCCAGTCGCCTTCCCGAGGTAGGCCGATAAGCCGCTCGACAGCATCGTTCTTTCGCTTGCTGCCGAGACCGAAGCGAACCGATTCGAGTGTGGGATGTCCCGCAAGGGGAACGAAGGCTTCGGGTTGCAGGTGGCTCATGTCGACGACGGCAAGTTGGCGCAGCCTGGGGGCCTCACGGATCCGCGCAAGATCGGTGAGGCCGTTCATTGTCTCGAGCCAGAGGCGTCTCAGGTTCGCGAGTTCTGTCATGACGGGCAGCGTCTCGACCCGGCGGAGCCCTTGAAGGAACAGGTACTCGAGGCGCGGCATTTGGGCGATGGGCGACAGGTCAGACAGTCCCTTCACCATCCACAGTTCGAGGTAGTCGAGGGCCCTGAGATCCGGCAAGAGACCCAGGTTCTTGGTGCCGCCCAGTTTCAAGTCAAGGGCACGGAGATTCGGTAGCGGCGCGAGCAGCGAGAGGTCCGGGAGCGTGATCGAGCGGAGAGTGACACTTCGAAGCTCGCGCAGGTCGCTGATGACTTCGAGGTCCTTGGACTGTCCTTCCAGGTAGATCCCTCGGAGCGTGCGGAAGCGGGCCAGCGGCGCGAGCGACAGCTTCTTCTTCGTCTGTCCGAGGCCAATGAAGCGAACGTCCTCCGGTAGGTAGCTGAGCCCGTCAATGTTCGCCAGCGAGTGATAGAGCGCGTCGGCTTGGAACGAACGTACGGATGGGAAGTAGCGAAGGAAGTCCAGGTCCGTGATCGTGCCGTCGTAGGAACCGTAGGCGCGCAGCGTCTTTGCGGGCTGGTCAGCGAACCATTCGCCCAGCAGGACGTAGTCGGCTTCGGTCAACGCGGAACTGAATTGGATCACCTCGGGTCGCCCATCGAGCCGAGCCAACTCTCCCTCGGTTACCGGCGAACGCAGATCGAAGGGCATGGCCATGACCCTAAGGCCCGGAATCCCGCCGCACACGACAAGGGCGCGCGCCGACATCGGCATCAGCGAGCGCGGACAGCGGCATGAGCGGACGTCTGGTAAGGCAGGATCAGCCGCATGCGAGCGATCCTCAAGAGACTCGACCTTGATCCCGACCCTTCGACGCTGCCCGGCGAGCGAGGAGTCTTTCGACGTGACCGTCTGCTCTCCGGAGTGGTTGGCCAAAACATGTCGTGAGGTCGGCGGTATCTACGACGCACGGCACCATCTGGTGGTCAATCTCGAAGACTTCGACGTACGTGCGCTCTGCGCCTGGCTCGCGGCGAGGGTGCAGGCGGTCGAAGCCGAGTCCTGGTCGGAGATCGGCGAACGCCTTGGCAGGTTGGGCTACTGGGAGTTCGAGGACTACCGCCCGTAAGTCCGCTCATCGGCATGGAGCGGCTCACTCTCGGCGGCAAATCAGTGCGTTTTCTTGGTTGCGACCCAGGACGGGGCAAGGTCTGCGGGGGCGGCGTATATCCCGGTGAGGCGCTGGTAAGAGCGCCGCGTGCTGTTTACGGCGTGATGGTGATGTCCAGCGGCGTCGATAGCATGTTGCCGCTGTCGGTGTGTAGCTCGATGACCAGCCGCCATTGTCCTGGCGGGACGGCGTACCCCAGGTCGGGAACCATTGAGGCTGTTCCGATCAAGACGGGCACAGGGCGGCTCTGGTGAGGTTCGATCGCAAAGCCCACGCGGGACGCGTTGCGTGGGCCGACGTACAGACCGACGATGCTGCCGGAAGTGTCGGTCACCGCTGAGGTCAGGGCACCCCCGGTGGTGAGAAGCACCTGCTCGTGCGCGGTTCGATTGGTGACCAGCACGTCCTCGTGCGTGGACCGGCCGGTCCGGACCGACAATGGAGGCAGGGGTTCCACGTCGAGGCCGGCGGATTCGGCGGGTGCTCCGCGTAGCTGGGGTAGGTCCTCGCTCAGCCACAGTTGTCTGGCCGGAAAGGTCATTGCCCCGACCTCTAGATCCAGGAGGCTCCCGTACTTGGCGTTCAGCGTGGCCGCGATGTCGGTTGCCCAGGCGGCCAACTGGATGCGGATCGGCGGCTCACGCCGCTCGCTGTCGGGGTTGGGTCCAACCACGAGCGCACCCGGTGACTCCTCACGTAACCGGCGCAGATCCACACGCAAACTCTGCCAACCAGTCATAGCCAGACGGTACCGGACCGCGCGCTAGCCGGGCCGCGGCGGAGGACGATCAAGACCCGGAGGAACGTCCTAAACTCGGCATGACCGCGCCTTCCTGTCTGCGGCAGATGAGGGCGTTGGATCTACGCCCTGCGCGCGGCGAAGGCCTCGATCAGCGAGACTGCAAGCCAGTGACCGCGGAGCAGAGCCATGTGGAGAGCAGAGCCCAACCCGCCGCCTACAGGCGACGCAAGTGGATCTGCGCCTCGGGCGAGGAGGTACGCCGTGACGTCGACGTGAAGCGGGTCGCCCGTCTGAGTGTGTGCATCGATTTCGACGTCGACCGCGTGCTGGAGCAGGGTCAGACCACCATCGATCTCTTCGACGTCGACACCGCCATCGAGCAGCTCCCGCAGCCTCGGCAGGTCCTCGTTCTCGACGGCAAGGTGCGCAGGTGTCATCGTCATTCCTCTGGTTAGCGCAGAAGGTATCTGCGTAGCACACGTGGACGACGCTAGCCGGTACTCGCGGCTTGGTCGGACGCCTCCATCCCGACAGCGGCTATCAGCGGCCTTAGAGCGCTGCGCTCGGGGGCGCGAGTATGGCGTCCCGATCTCGGTATAACCGCGCGGAACGCGGCAGATCCGAACGTGCGAAGCGCGGCATCCGCGGTGGTTGGCCCAGGGAGTCGGTTCAGGTGCTCTCCGGTGAGTAGATGGTCGGCGGCCACTCGCCAAGGCCGTCCCAGAAGACGTGAAGTCGTCCGCACTGATCGCATCTGTACGCGTATCGGCTTCGCCTTTCGACGTCTTCGGGGCTGACGTCCTGAACGTGATCGTCGAAGAGTTCGCTTAGACCGGCGTCAGAAAGAAGGTGCCACTCCTGCGGGTTTGGGATCGCGCCGCTGGACCTGATCTGGTTGCCGCACGGACAGAGCCACTTCGCCATGGGGCGATTATCCAGGTGTCCGCACGACTCGTCCGGTCATGGGCAGTCGCGCGGATCGCGGCAGATGCGCGCGTTTGGGCCGGCCGGTTTCGTGCTGGAGGAGCGGGGCGCAATGGGGCGAATAGATGGTGTGTCCGGTCGCACCGCAGGCATCCCCGGCGGACGGCGGACGGCGGACGAGGTAGCGTTCGGGATCCATCGTAGGAGGACCGTTGTACAACCGGCGTGACCTCGTCCGCGTCTACCTCGGCGCGCAGGATCGGGGATTCGGTGGTTACTATCCCGAGTCGTCGACCTTCAACGCGGCGCTGAAGGCGCACTACGCAGCGATGCTCGACGGGCTTCAGCAACTCTTCGGCCTGCACCTGCATCCGGAAGGCATCGGCACCTTCAACGACCGGGTGCTGTTCAGCTTGTTTTCCGCGACCGCCGACTCGTTTCTCGCCCTGCGCACTCCGTGGTCCGGTTTCCTGGAGGCGGGCCTCCTGGTCCGCAAGATCGACGAAGCAGGGTCGGACGGCCAGCATGTCATGGCGGCCAGCCAGCGCATCGATGCCCTCACAGCCGAGTCGCGGGAGACCCACCTGGAGATGCTCGACGCGCTCGTCACGGCGATGCTCGGCGACCGCGCGGAACTGACGTTCAGCCCGGCCGACCTACTGGCGATCGGTGTCGACGACGCGAAGCCGAGCGCAACGGATTACTCGCTCTACGACGATTGACCCGGCGCGCCGAACGCTCACGCTGAGTCCTTCTCGCATCAACGAACGTCCTCAATTCGGCATGTCCGCGCGGATCGCGGCATGATAGTGCGTTAGACAGGGTCCACCCAGGTGGCCGGCAATGCGGCGAGCTGGTCTGCGAATCGATCGACCTCACAGCCCTCGGGGTCAAGTCCGAAGTGATCCTTGAGGTCGTACCAAAGGAACTCACTGAGCTCAGCTCGTGAGGCCCCTTGCAGCAGCAGCCTCCACAGCGGCGCCAGCAGGCAGTCGTACTCGTCAGAGACGAGATCGGCCACTCCGATGGGGTCCCATTGATTGAGTAGGTACCGCAGGTTCGCCTGTCGACGCTCGATCTCGTCGACTTCGGGTTGAGTCATGTCATCGTCATCACGGTGACGTACCGGTGAGGCAAGGTGGGACTGAGACGAGGGTAACCGGGCGACCTCATGTGCACACGCTCATCGGCATGACAGCGCGCGGAACGCGGCAGTTGTGGGCGTTTCGATCAGGCATCCTGAACCTGTGACGCGACTCTTTGAGCGTTGGCGAGAACGACGACAACTCGCAAGGCGCCTCGCCGCCCTCGGTGACTGTGGCGCTTGCGGCCATCCCTGGGCGGAGCATCCCGGCTCGGGTAACGAATGCGACGGCATGTGTGGCGAATGCTTCTACGAGTTCGAGCACGAGCAACGCGAGTCTCCAGCGCCGGGGTGCCAACTGCCCTGCCCGCCGGTCATCTGACGAGCCCCCCTCCGCGCAGCATTATCCGACGGACCGTCCGCCGCGCGGCAGAAGAGCGCGATTCTTGGCGTCCCTTGTCCGCGCGTGACCTGAGTCTTATCAGGTTAGTGCGCGCTGTGGTCAGGGGTGATCTGGGCGAGTGCGTCGCGTAGGTTGGTGGGTAGCGGGTCTTCGGCGGCGAGGATGTGTCGAGCCGGGCGCGGAATTCGAACGGTGCGGTCACAGCACCGATCTACGGCGCCCGGTCAGGGTCAACTGGCAGTGGAGGCAATTCGGTGCCGCAGACGGTGGGGTCAGGTGCAACCAACGAGCCAGAACACCGGCTCTACGTCTGTCACGTGCAGACCTTTGCGACATTCGCCGAGCTGCGCGCGGTCAGTACCGCGATAGTCCGGGCCACCGCCAGGAAACAGAGCTCCGGCAAAATCGCTGGAATTCCAACGACGATCACCAAGCTCGCGGTGACCAAGGTCATCTGGGGCAAGGTGGCGGGTTCAGATGTCGAACTTAGGCAGCTGGGCGTCGTCGGCCAGCGCGGTAACGCGTCGAAGATAGTCGAGTCCGGCGGCGAGTATCTAGTGTTTCTCGTCCCAAGCACCGGTGCAGACGATGCTGCTCCGAATCGCTATCTCGTAGCAGGTGACGCCGGGCTATACGAGTTGCAGGGTGAATGGTATGTGCTCCGTGGCGGGGACCTGCCGCCCAAGGGGCACAACGCACTTCCAACGACACTGGACAACGCGACGGCAGACGCCACGGTGACCTCCTGACCACACGCCGCAAGCTCGATCTATTCAGATCGAGGCGAAGAGACCGAGATCACGAGCACCGATCCACGAGTCTCAAGGCAAGCCCCTTGCCAATCAATGTGCCGCTGAACTGCTTTGCACGCAACGTCTACGCGATACCTCGACACCGTGGGCCTCTTCACCGATCAGTGCGCAAATCCAGCAACCCCTGCACGCAAACCCACAGGTCATAGCCACGCGCTCATGCGGATCCCGTCTCGGTGATAAGAGTGTCAGGCCCGCCGCTCATCTGACGAGCCCGCCCTCCTCGCAGCCCATGCCGGAATTGTGGCCGATGCCCGCGTGCGGATCGCGGCACGAGCGGACGTTCCCGGCGCTGGCCCTGGACAATGCTGGTATGGAATCGCAAGTGTCGCGGGCGCTCGACGCAACTGAGCGCGCAGTGCTCGATCAGCTCCTCAACAGTGAATTCCGTGGTGTTCGGGAGCTGCGAGACCAGGTCGTCGACGTTCAGGTGGTCGGCCGCTGCGATTGCGGATGTCCGAGTATCCATCTCGACGCGAGCCGCGATCACCCGCAGGCTCCGGTCGCCGACGGCCCTGCGCCAGCGGAACTGCAGGTGACGCCGCTGGCAGACGAGCCAGTGGGAGACGTGATCTTGTTCGTCGAGGATGGGCGATTGAGCTACCTCGAGTACGTCTACTACACCGACAGGCCTCCGTCGTCATGGCCCTCACAAGACCGGCTACAGCCGTTCGCGATGTCTGGGTAGACCCTGCGAGCGAGCGCGCCCGTCGCGGCATGTCAGTGCGTTGTCTGACACCATTCCGCCATGGATCGCGCCTACTACGAGGAGATCGCTGGGCTGATGCACGGCCTCCAGATCCGGCTGGATGACCGACTCCCAGGTAAGGACGTCACGCTGATTGCTGAGTTCATCGACGCAAACGAACTCGGCATAGCCCTTGAGCAGATGGCCGACGTTCTGTCTGAGGACGAGCGCCTCTGACCAGAGATGAGCGGGCCGACATGCTCGCCCTGGCGGACCGGATGCAAGTGGGTGATCGGGTCCTTCGCGCTCTCGAGTTCTGTCCCGAGGCCTGACAACCAGCAAGTCCGCTCATCGGCATGAGCGCGCGGAATGCGGCAGATCCGCCAAGATCCGTTGACTAACGCCGGCGCGGTGCAGCTTCGTAGTAGACGGTGATGATCAGGTCGTCCTCATCGGCAGTAACGTTCGACTTGAAAGTCAGGTCCTCCACCTGAACATCGCCGAGCGAGTCCAGGGTATCGGCGACCCTGCGCAGCAGCGCTGCTACGTCACCAGAGCCGCTTCCGGACGGGTTCGACTGCGAGAAGTGCCGGATGGTCCAACCCGGATCCGCGGAGGACGGTCGCTCGTCAGTCACCGTCGGAGTGTTTCAGGCCCATGGTTCATATCTCCGCTCATCGGTATGACATCGAATCACTCTCGCCGGCAGATGAGGACGTTGGTGTCAGCAGCTCTCCTGAACCATGAGCGTGACCCGGTGGTACTGATCGCGGAAGCCGCCTAGTACGAACTCGCTATAGGGAGGCGCGTTCCCGGCAAAGAACTCTTCCACGCGTGCCAGTAAGGCATCGCGCTCGGCGCCGCGCACCTCGGCCACATTGAGCTCGTAGCCGCGCGCGACATGGACGTCTGGGCGCTTCATGAGCCGTCTGGCCTGCTTGGCATCCAGCGGGCCGCCGCGCATCCGCCAGGCACTCCCGTCGACGTCGACCCACTCGCGGTCATGTACCGGCCGTGGCCACGGCTGCCAACCGCCGCTGGATTCCGGATCACCGTCACCACGGGCGCTGATCTCATCGAACTGTCGCGACTTCTTCTGGCCCACGAGCCCATGATCACATTGCCGAGCTCGCACCGCTGCCGGGACACGGCCGTCCTGGAGCACTCACCAACAGCGGCATGTCACTGCGTCGAAGACCCGACGTGTCCGTACGGATCAATCGCCGCCGAGGGCTCGGCTTGCGCGAGAGGCTGCAGCGCGCACTCGGGCAGACGGGTCACTCCGGAGCTCATCGACTTGCTCGGACGCTGCCTGCAGACGATGCCGGGCAACCACCTTCAGAGCCATCTCCCGCACCCGCCACGCGTCATCATGAAGCGCCTTCAAAACTGCTGGGCCGGCCGCGTCGTCCCAGGCGTACAACAGTCCCCGGGCGGCCCACACCCGCAGCCAGTACGGCGGACCGGAAGGTTCGCCGGTACGGACCCAGTCCGCAGGGGGTCCGCCGAGTGCCAGGACCAGGTCGTCGTCTGCCGGCTTTCCGTTCAGCAGGTCGACGCAACCGGCGACGACTGACGCTACGCCGCGCCGAGTGCATTCCTCTTGGACGCTCTGCTGTGGCGTCTTGGCCCAATGAGGTGACCTACCCATCTCACCAATCTACGGCCAGGTGACTGACCCGGCACGGCACATCGGTGCGAGCGGATCGCGGCAGTTCCGTACGTTCAGCCGCACTGGAGGACGAGCCAACTCAGGTCCCAGTCCCGGCTCAGGAGGTCCGCGTGCTTGATCCAGTAGTAGATGCGCCCGACGTCTCCCCACATCATCTCGGCCTCGTCTTGCGAGTCGATTTGCAGCAGCAACCGCCACTCTGCCGCCCCGCCTCGTAGGTCACTCGCCCGCGGGTCCTGATAGCCAGTTGAGTCGCCGCAGTACAGCCCGTTGGTGACGAGCTGGCACTCAACCTGCATGTCGCCCTGCACGGGATCGGCATGCCCGAGAAGCCGGTGGATCGTCGCGTCCTCGCTGTCGAAGAGATCGGCGTAGGCGAAACCTTCAGCGCGACTCATACCCAGCGATTCGACGTCGAACGACTCCCAGGGAGCGAACGTCAGTTCTGCACCGGTCGCAGACCAAGCGCCCGGAACACGCCGTCATCCGCCAGGTCGGCAGGCGGCTCGCGGTGTTCCGTGGCGACGTGTGCAGACGTGTAGATGACCGCGGCCGAGCCGTGGTCGGCCGGATCGAATCCCCATGCATCTTGCGTGACCGCGTCGTAGAAGAAGGACAGCAGGCCAGCTCTCGGCAAGACGCCTTCGGAATCGTACGCCGCCACATCGGCAAGGTTCACCTGCGCGATGAAGCTCAGCGGCTCGTCGTCATTGCGTGGCCAGGTGATCGCGGGGGGCAAGTCTGGCGCTCCACCCAACCGAGAGGCAGCGAGTGCTTCAACGGGCAGCACAGCGTCAGCGACCAGCCGGACGCTGGGCCGCGCCATCCGAACGAGCGGGTCCGCGAATCTGCCCAAACCTGCGGCTTCCAATCGCCGCCGGAACGCCGCGACTTCGCCGTCAAAACCAGTCATGCCCGAGAGTCTTGCAGGAAGTCACAGGACTCGGCGCGCCGAGGGTCCGGCTCACGCGTGCCCTCCTCAGCGCACGCTCCTGCCTTCCCGCTCATCGGCGACGAAGCACTGATCCTGTTCGACCTGCTCCACCGCTGGGAGGACGACAAACATGTCGGTGCGCCGCAGCACAAAGCTGAGCAAGTTGCGCTGTGGAACCTGTCAGCGCTCCTGGAGAGGGAGCTAAGCGAGCCCTTCGATTCCCGATACTCCGAGCTCGTGTCAGAGGCAAGGACGCGAGTCGCATCTGACGACTGACCGACAACAGCTGCGCCACATCGGCATGAGCGGGCGTTGCGCACCTGTGGTCTGCAAGGCTTCGGGCATGCCCGAACCACTCGTTATCCGCATGGAAGATCTCCGCGCCGCACTCAGTCGAGCCTTGATCGCAGCGGAGGAGCGACTTGGCGCAGACGTGGCTCTGGCGGACGACCACTACTGGCATCTCCCCGTGGACGAAGCGTTCGACATGACCCGGGAGCCTGCGTCGCTAACGGTGGGCCAACTGAGTGACGATCTGGAGAACCTTCGCGAGGCAGGCGAGGTGGAGCCCGAGACCGCCTGGCATGAGCTGTCGCATCTCGTTGGTCTGCTCCGTGCAGTCGAGCGACTAGCAAAGTCGTAACGCCCGCACATCGGCATGTGCGTGCGTTGGCCAGCCACTCAGGTGCGTTGGCCAGCCATCTAGCCTGTCGTGAATCAGGTGGCGGACACGTGTCGCGGATCCACTGGCGGATCACAATCTGAGTGACCAACTGAGTGACAACGGGGCGGCGTGCGGCCGGACATCCATGGACGTTGACGGACGGTCGCGGGCCCGCAGCCGTGGCCCTCCAGGGGTTATGTGTGAATGGCATGGAAGAGGTCAGGGCTTCGAATCCCCTAAGCTCCACCAGCAGCAATCGCAGGTCAGGAAGCACTTCGCTTCCTGACCTGTTTCCGTTAGTGGGAGAACTGATCGCCTCCCGTCACGCTGATGGGCCTCGTGCACGGTCCTCTCCCGGCATCTTGATCGGGTGTCGTCACCACAGCCCGAACGGGAGCCTCGGTGGGCTCTGCCCCGGACGGCTGCCCGGCCAGCGCGTTGCCAGTTCAGCGGTGCCGGGTAGCGGGCCGAGGTGTGGTTCCAGTCTGTGGCTCCTGTGATCTGCCAACAGATTCGCGACCCATATCCGACAGTAGGGTGTCGGATCCGGAGCGCAGCGTTCGTGGAACAGGTGAAAGGCGAACACTCGAGGCGCCACGACAGGGCAAGACAACAAGACAAGGCAAGACAAGGAGTCAGGCGATGACGCGTCCACGGTCTCTATGCCACCCGAATCCGTCGCACTCAACTCGGGAGGTGTTGTGAAGCTCCTTCTCACATCCGGAGGCGTTACGAACGGGAGCATCCGCGATGCGCTGGTCGATCTGCTGGGCAAGCCGATCTCCGAGTCCCGTGCGCTCTGCATCCCTACGGCGCAGTGGGGCCACCCGATGTTGGGGCCCGCCTCGGTGCGAAGCTTCGTCGCCGGCGAGCCTCCGTGGCACATGATGACCAGCCTGGGCTGGGCGTCCTTGGGCCTCCTGGAGCTCACCGCACTGCCAAGCATCGGCGAGGAGCGGTGGGTGCCGTGGGTCCGAGACGCCGACGTGCTGCTGGTGGACGGCGGCGAAGCGACGTACCTGTGCCACTGGATGCGGCAGTCAAGGCTGTCGGAGGTCATGTCGTCGCTGCCCGAGACCGTCTGGGTGGGGCTGAGTGCCGGCAGCATGGTGATGACACCGCGGATCGGTGACGACTTCGTCAACTGGCCTTCTGCCCTGGACGACCGCACGCTCGGGGTCGTCGACTTCTCGATCTACCCGCACCTGGACCACGAGCAGATGCCGCAGAACACCATGGCCGATGCAGAGAGATGGGCCGCCGACATCGCAGGTCCGGCATACGCCATCGACGACCAGACCGCCATCAAGGTGACCGACGGCACCGTCGAGGTCATCTCCGAAGGACACTGGAAGGCCTTCCCCGCATAGCCGCCGACTGCTATCGGAGTGGCCCAGCGCCCTTCCTGTGCGTCGTGATGGGTCACGCCGCCGGCCGACGGCATAGCCTGACCGCTCAGGCTGCGATCCGCGCCGTCACCTTCGCAGCGACGCGGAACTGGCCATGCTGACGAACTCGAACGACTAGTCGCCATCACACTGGAGCGCGTTCATCGTCACCTGTGGTTCGTCGGCGAATGAGGATCCGGTGCTCTCCGCCACCGAGCAGGCCGCACGGTCATGCCGAAATGAGTGCACTTCGGGATGGCCGCCGACATCATCTGGTACGGAGTGGCGCGGCCACGTCACCGCACGGGGAAGTGGGTGAGGTCCTCTTCCCAGCCGCTCACGGATGCCGCGATGTCGGCCTGCGGGATGGTTAGCCCGAACCTGGTGTCCGAGTCCGTCGTCATCGTCGTTCGAGCCCGACGGCGGGCGCGATTCTGCGTTGAGGTAGATGTCCAGCGTGGTGATGCCTTGAGACGCCCCGTTCAGGGTGAACATCAGATTCGGTTCCGTAAGGCAGAGTTGCGGTTCCTCGCGATCAGCGGCTGCGACCGTCGCTGGATTCGCGTCGCCCAGACCGCGCAGCCAGGACGCGAGCTCTCGCGCTTCCCACGTGGTCATGCAGGGGTCGTGGAACTCCCACGACTGGTCACCGTCCCAGACCTTGCCGCGGATCATCAGCCAGTTGGCGTCCCAGTCGGCCTGCTCCGACCTCGACTGGCCGCTAGCGAACTGATAGCCGGTCGCAGCCAGGTCGACGTAGTGGCCGTTCAGGGATTCGAGTCTCAAGTGGTCGATGCTAGGTCAGAAACGAGCGTCGCTGGGTCGTCGCTTGTGACGCGTTCATTTGCCGCTGACGGTGATTTGCGATCATGCCGGTGGGCGGGCGGGCGGGCGGCCCGGTCGGCGGGCGTGCGGGCGAGGCGCCGGGGTACGGATGCGTTCGAGGTGCGTCAGGAGAGGTCGACAACCACTTTGCCGAGGGCGCGTCCCTCGCCGACGTGAGCAAGCGCGGCGGGAACTTCCTCGAGTGTGAACGTGCGGTGGATGTGGATCCTTATGTCCCCCGTGGCGCAGAGGGCGGCCAGCGGGTCGAACTGGGCCGGACCCTCCTTGACGGCGAGGATCCCGATAGCGCGACCGGTGAGCCGCCCAACCAGCCAGCCGGCGGTGAGCACGCGTAGCAGCGTCGGCACAGACCCGCCTACCCATCGATAGGTGCCGCCGGGTGCCAGCGCACGCCGGTAGGCGAACACCGATCGGTGCGCGACCAGGTCGAGGATCACGTCGTACGGCTGGGTGGTCCGGGTGAAGTCGTCGCGGTGGTAGTCGATCACGTCGTCCGCGCCGACCGACCGCATGAAGTCCAGCTTGGCGGCGTTGTCGACCCCGGTGACGTGGGCACCGAGCCGCTTGGCGAGCTGGATTGCGAACGATCCCGACCCTCCGCCGGCGCCGTTGATCAGCACTCGGCGACCCGGCGCGGCCCGATCCGTGCCCTGCAGGGCGATCGCGCCCGCCTGCGGGATGGTCGACGCCTCAGCGAACGTGAGCTGGGCCGGCTTGTGGGCGAGTGCGGATTCCGGCGCGAGCGCGTACTCCGCGAAGCCACCCTTCAGCCTGAGGTTGTCGCCGTACACCTCGTCTCCGGGTCGGAACCGGTTCACCCCTTCCCCCACGTCGTCGACCAGCCCGGCGATGTCCGATCCGAGCGTCCGGCGAGCCGGGACACGCAACCCGCCGATCCGCGCGTACGCGGGCGAGCCGCGCAGGCACTCCCAGTCGCTGAGGTTGACCGAGGTCGCGGCGATCTTCACCCGCACCTGGCCGGCGGCGGGCGACGGTACCGGGATGTCCTCGACCTGCAGCACATCGGGGGACCCGTACCGGTCGTAGACGACCGCCTTCACGCCCGCCCCGCGGCCCACCTGGTCATGGTGTCAACGTAGCAAGCCCGGACGCTCGAACGACACGGACCTGTCGAACGCGGATCCGGATTCCGGCGAGTGACGGAACCCCGGATCGCCTCCCGTTCTCCGCAGACCATTGTCGCCCCGACAGTCCTGGCCAGTTTCGCTCGATGTGGCAGGACCATGGCTCCTGCGGAGGCGTGGAACGTGGAGGTCTTCACGAGAACTGGTTCGGGGTGCAGAGTGGTGAGCACGCGCCAGCTGAGGACCGGCACCCCAGGAGAGCCCGATGAGTATCGAGCTGAACCACACGATCGTGCACGTGAAGGACCGATGGGCTGCTGCTCGCGATGTCGGCGAGGTACTCGGTCTGCCGGAGGCGAGAGCGTACGGCCCGTTCGCCGAGCTGAAGTTGGACAACGCGGCGAGCCTGGACTTCATGGACACCGAGGGCGAGATCCACGGGCAGCACTACGCCTTCCTTGTCAGTGAGGAGGAGTTCGACCTCATCCTCGGTCGCTTGCGGGACGACGGCCGCCAGTGGTGGGCCGATCCCTTCAAGCGCCAACCGCAAGAGATCAATCACGCGGACGGTGGCCGCGGCCTCTACTGGCAGGGTCCTGACGGGCACTGGCTGGAGATCATCACCCGTCCGTACGGCAGCGGCGGCTGATCCCCGGGCCGCCGCATACCCCTCCGGCCAGCCACGCGGATACCGCGGCACGGCCTGGATGATCTGCATCATTCCGCCCCATGCGCGCACCCGCCCTGGATTGTCGGCCTCGGTTGACCGGATCGGCCACGGACAATAGGGCGCCGTGGGGATACGAGGCGCGTAGCGTTCGGTGCATGAGGAGTGTGGGTAGTCGTCTGTTGTTGGGGCGGCTTGCCGTGATGGGCCCGATCGCTTTCACCATCGCGTGGATAGTTGGCGCTGTAGTGCAGGACGAATACAGCCTCCGGCGGGAGGACATCAGCGCGCTAGCGGCTTTGGACGCCCAGAACGCATGGATCATGGTCACGGGTTTTCTGCTGCTCGGCGTCGGGATCGTCGCGCTGGGGGCCGGACTTGCAGGCGCGTTGAACGGCAGGCCCGCGACGGTCGGCTCGATCCTCGTTGCAGTCGCCGGCGTCGGTATCATCGTCGCCGGCCTGGCCCGCAACGACTGCAGCAGCCAGCTAGCGGCGTGCGCCGACCGCGTCGACGCCGGCGAAGCGTCTTGGCATCACGTCACCCACGACCTGGTCAGCCTCGTGGTGTTCCTCGCCCTTGTGGCCGCAGCTCTGGTGTTCGCCCGTGCCTTCCGCGGCGACCAGTCGTGGCGCGACCTACGTACCTACTGCCTCATCACCGCGGTACTGGGCCTCGTGTTGCTGGTTCTGTTCATCACCGGCGTCGCCGGCTCGTGGAACGGACTGCTGCAGCGGGTGTTCGTGACGGTGCTGTTCCTCTGGATCGCAGTTCTCGGCGCCCGCCTGATCCGACTCTCCCGGACCCAGTCAGCCGAGCCCGCAACCTGATCCCCCCGAACAAGCGCGATCTCGGCCCGGTCCGCTGCCAACGCCCCCCGAGTAACGCGCGGTATGCCCAATGCGGGTACCGGACCACATCCCGCGTCGTCCAGCGCGCGCTGGACGACCTGCGCACCGAACACAGCTACACCCACTCGAGCTGCGGAACTCTGCGGCCGATCCCGAGCTGGCAACGCCGGCCCACGTCGAAATTGGCCAGCGGCCGATGGTGGCGTGCTGGTGTTCGCCGGTGCCGCCGTGTCACGGTACGAGCTGCTCACCGCGATCGACGCCACCGCCGTAGTCCGGTACCCGCAGCAACTGCGCGGCTCTGCTCCCGTCGGACTGCCAGTCCGCGGGCTGATGCGCGATCCGTGGATACACCAGCGGAGTTTCGCGGTCAGTTCCTCGCGGGCCAAGGATGGTCAGCCTGGCGAGCGCAGGGATGCAGTGGGAGTCGTTACGACCAGGCGTCACAACTTGCCATGGATATCCTCGTGTCGCCTCCCGAATGGACCATCTCGACCCACAGGCCGTACTTGTGGTCTTCCGGCAAATCCCCCGTGACGGGTGGAGTCGTGTACCCGGCGCTGTGTCCCAGGGTGCTGGCGGTGCGGCCCGTACTGAGGTGCGCTACTACGCCCCAGCCGTCGGCATACGAGTCTGTCGCATACAAGGCCTCGCCCGGATTGCGGCCGTAGGGGTCTGTGTAGAACATGGCCAGGCCGACGTAGTGGTCGTCTTGGTCGTAAGCGATGGCTTGCCACACATTCTTGTCGTCATCGTGCCTGCATACGGTGTAGAAGTCCGTTGCCGCACTCGCAGGGCTACTCCCGAGCGTCGTCGCTGCTGCGGTGAGCGAGGCCGCGGCCGCGAGCGTAGCGACGATTCTCCTCGTTCTGGTCATTACGGTTCTCCTTTGTCTAACCTGTTCTGCCATGTCAAGCCAACCCGCGGATCACTACTGCCTCGGAGCTCCTGTGCGGCACTAGCCCGGATCTTTCATCGGCCTGATGAGTTCGGCTGCGCGGGTGTTGGAGTCCCGTGTTGGGTGTGATTCTTGCAGTTGGGTGTGACGGTTTGCCGGGTGTCGTCTCGGTGGACGCCGGTTCCGGCCGGTTGGGGGTCCCTTGGTCGTTGGTGGGCAGGGTGTGGCGGCTGCTCAGCCGGGGACGGCGAGCTGGCGTAGTCGTGTGATCGCGGTCAGTAGGAGGTCGGTCCAGGCTCCGTGGCGGGCGAGGTGGACGAGGGTGCGGCGGCCGGTGCGGGCGATCCGCGCGGCGGTCGAGAACAGCCGCAGCCGTGGGCGTTTGGGTTCCCACCGGCGGGCTTCGTGGTGGTTGCCGGAGGCATCGGTGAAGGCGAGCATCTGCATCCAGGCGGTCAGCTCGCAGGCCAGCGAGACGATGGCGCACCAGATCTGGTTCTGGGCAAACTCGTGCAGCGGCAGGTTGGTGAGCCCGGTGTCCTTCGCGCACCGGATCCGGTCTTCGGCGCGGGCGCGGCGGCGGTGCCGTAGCTCGAGGTCGGCCAGCTGTCCGCGGGCGGTGTTGGTGGCGAAGGCTGTGATGCGGTGTCCGTCGATGTCGGTGATCCGCAGTTGCGCGCCGGGGTGCGGGCGTTCCTTGCGCGCTATCACCCGCATCCCCTTCGGCCAGGTGGACAGGTTGAGCAGCCCGGTGACGTCTGCGACCCAGGCACCGTCGCGGACCTTGCCGTCGGCGTCGTAGGCCGGGGTCCACGCGCGTTTCGGGATCCGCGGCAGCGCCTGCTCGAAGTCGTCGGGCAGGGTGAACCCGACCGAGTACGACATGCGCTGTGAGACCACCCAGTCGAGGAAGTCGTGGGTGCAGCCGGCCGAGTCGGCGCGGATCAGCACCCGGCGCCCGGGCCGGGTTCCCGGCCGGTACGACGGCAACTGCTTGAGTGCGTCGCGGACCACGGCGATGTGATCGGCAGCAGTGTTCGACCCGGCGTTTCCAGGCCGCAGCATCACTGCCAGCGGTTCACCGGTCCCGTCAGCGCCGTGGTCGACGAACGCCCACAAGGGATGGAACCCGTAGCCCCGCTTGAACGTTGGCGCGGCACCTTGCTTGTCAGAGTGGGCAGTCAGCAAGGTCGCGTCGGTATCGATCACGATCGGGCTGTCCGCGTCGATCCCAGCGTCCGGGGCATGCTCGCCGGCCAGCGCCCACACCCTCGCCCGCGCCGCGGCGCGGGCGGTGCCGATCGCCTTCAACACCCGCTCGACATCAGCGGCCAACGCGTCGATCGTGCGCGACACCGTCGGATCCGAGGCCACCAGGCCGAACACTGCCGGCCCGCCGCGCAGCACCGCGACGTCGGCCAGGCAGTCCCCACCCAACGCGAGAGCAACCGCCAGATCGCACACGACCTTGGCCGGGTCGTGCCTTGCCAACGGCTTGCGCCATGGCGCCAACGCCCGCGACAACTCAGCGCCCAGCCCGCTGGTCCGGACCGCGTCGGTGAGCAGCAGACCTCCTGCCCGCGACACCACCGCCGATCCCGCCGCATCAACCCGAACACAGGGGTAGAACCCGGTAGTCTTCACCTGGAAGGTGCTCCTCGATCCCGCACGACATGGTCCTAGACAAACCACATCGTCGCTGGTCAGGAGCACCTTTCAGTTCAACGACACATCCTCACAGCCAACTGGCATGAAAGTCCCGGGCTAGATAGACGGGCGGCGACCCAATCTGGGAGGTGTGCGAGAGCATTGGTGGCGCCTATCAGAGCCCGAATCGGCGTCAAGGTGGGCGGTCCAGCCGGGACGCGTCCTTACCGGCACCCGCAAGGTAATGTCGGCGGCGGCGATCCGGCACACGATCACCGTGCAGGCAGGATCCGTTCCACTCTCGTCACTCCCTCTCGTAGGATCGGATCTCACGGTATGGATTCGATACCGGTATCTTCAACGGAACTGGGAGCACCCATGGGCAAGGCGTACAACGTGATGGCGGCGACCTGTCCGAGCCGAACCGTGCTGCACCGCATCGGCGCCCGGTGGACCGTCTTCGTCGTCAACGCCCTCGCCGACGGCCCCCGCCGCTTCACCGACCTCAAAGCACACATCCAAGGCATCACCCCGAAGGTCCTGACCGAGACCCTCCGCTCCCTCGAAGTCGACGGCCTGATCAACCGGCACGAGTACGACGAAAACCCGCCGCATGTCGAATACGCCCTGACACCACTAGGACGCTCCCTCCTCGTCCCGCTCCGCGCCGTACGACTCTGGGCCGAACAACACGTCCCCGACATCGAAGCCGCCCGGGCCCGTCACGAGGACCAGACGTACGCCGACACGGTGTGAATGGGCCAGTCATGCCGGGCGCGGCTCAACCTGGTCGAACAATGGTTCGCCGAACTCATCAACCGCAAACTCCGCCGCTCCGCCCACCGCACCACCACCGAACTCGAAACCGTGTCGGCAGGACACCGGATCGTCCAGCCAAGTGGGAGAGATTTGGGAGCCGAACACGCTCAACAACGGTCCTCAACGAGTCCCGACTAGCGCCAACCGGGGAGCGGCAATCCCTTGCGCAACAAGGCATACGAGGCTCACGGCGACGAGCGGGACAATGACCCTCGCCTGTAGAATGGGGGAGGTCAGGATTTCGAATCCCCTAAGCTCCACCGCAGGTCAGAGGTGCCGCACCTACCTCGTGACCGGCTGCTTGCCTATCGATGTAGTGTCATGCCCGTTCAGCGGGCCTTGGCCTGTCAAAGGGAGGGCGGGATGCCCTGCCCTGCGGTGCGTCGAACCGCGTGACTGGAGGAGTCGATGCTGGGATGACGGCAGGGCGACCGATGCCCACACAGGACGAAGTTCTCGGGTACTTCGACACGCTGTCGAACTGGGGACGGTGGGGCGACGACGACGAGCTCGGCACTCTGAACCACATCACCGACGAGGTCCGGCTGGCGGCGGCGCGGGCCGTGCGCCACGGCCGGAGCGTGTCCTGCGGATGGGAGGTCGCCGTACCGGAAGAAATGGAGCGGTCGACGACGACGTGCCCGTGCGCCGCCGACATGCCGGGCGCCGAGAACATGCCGGCGCCCTTCCGCAACGATCGGCGCTGGGGCTTTTCGAACGAACGGCTCGGCATCTTCTTCCACGGCAACACGATCACCCACGTCGACTCGCCGTGCCACATCTTCTGGGACGGCACGATGTACAACGGGCGGTCGCACTCGTTGCTCGACGCCGCAACGGGATCGGCGTGGGCGGCCGTCACGGCGGCGGCGAACGGGATCATCACGCGCGGTGTCCTCCTTGACATTGCGAGGGTCCGCGATGTGCCGTGGCTGGAACCGGGGCAGGGCGTGTTTCCCGACGATCTCGAGGAGGCCGAGCGTCGCCAGGGTGTGCGGGTGCGATCCGGCGATGCGGTACTCCTGCGGACCGGCTACGGTCGCGCTCGGCACGAGGCTGGTGTGGCCGGCGGTTTCACGCAGGCGGGCTGGCACGCGTCCTGCCTGCCGTGGCTGCAGGAACGGGAGGTCGCGCTGATCGCCGCTGACACCCCCCAGGACGTTCAGCCGTCGGGGTACGACGACGTACTGATGCCGGTTCACGCGGTGAGCCTCGTCGCGATGGGTCTATGGCTGCTCGACAATTGCGACCTGGAGGCGTGCGCGACGACAGCCGCCGAGCTCGGCCAGTGGGACTTCCACCTCGCAGTCGCGCCGGTCCGCTTCGCCGGTACGTCCGGCAGCCCGGTCAACCCGATCGCCACATTCTGACCCCGGGACTCGCGCCGGCGCCTCCCGGCCGGGGGGAATCCCAGTGTTGTGTGGCGATTCACCACGACCCGGTGCGCCGAAGCTCCGACGCCTACTCCCAGTGGACGAGCTCAACAACTACCCTGAGAACCACGCCCTCACCGGGGCCGGAAGCAACTAACCGAGCCTCCACGAAACGCAGGGCGATTCACCACTTCGGTCTGCTGGACGACTCAGCCACCGCCAACTGACGGGTGCCTCGGTTTGCGTCTGCCTTGGCCGCTACTCCGACTTGCGCCCGAACACTCGCTTGGCGACGGAGCCGGTGCCGATAGCGGCGAACAGGGCGACAAAGACCCCTGAGGGAATGGTGCTGAAACTCGAATCGACGCTGTGGAAGGTCGCATCGCCTCCATACACGCCAACGAACAGCACGGCCACCCACATCGCGACGATCGCCAGCGTGGCCCACATTTCGCGAACAAGGATCCGTGAAGCCCAGCCTCCACGAGGGGACCGGACTGAAGACTGATCTTGCATCGTTGTTGTCATGACTGCCTCCTAAGGTCCACTTCTAGTCTGATCCGGTTGCTAAACCCGCCGGTAGAGCCGGAGGTCAGGCGCCGCGTAGGCAGAAGGGCCTAACCTCGAAGTTTCATGGGTCTTCGGTGTGTCGCTGTTGGGCCTGAGTGTCGGTGGTCTGGGGTTGCTGATCGGGTTGGTGGCATGGGTGGGGCGCGGCTGGCGCGCCGTGGGCGGGGTTCCGAGTCCTTGGGTTGTTGGGGCGGGTCGTTGTGTCTAGGTGGCTGGCCAGGGTGCGGCGCGGAGCCGGCCGAATGCGGTGGCGAGTTCACGGGCCCAGGGCCAGTCGATGTCGAGTCGGAGGTGTCGTCCGCGGGCGGTGCGGACGAGCAGTGCCGCGACGTGCAGGATCTGGTAGCGGAAGGTGGCTGGTTCGGTGCGGGCGAGGGTGCCGGTGAAGCACAGGGCCTGGGTCCAGCAGAGCAGGTCGGCGGCGGTGAGGGCGAGTTCGAGCCAGCACGCGTTGGCGGCGAATGCGTGGCAGGGCAGGTTCCTGATGCCGGTGTCCTTGCCGCAGCGGATCCGGTCCTCGACCCGGGCGTGGCCGCGGTGGCGCTGCTCGAGGTCGGCGAGCTGGCCGTGGGGGGTGTCGGTGAGGAAGGCGGTGAACCGGTGACCATCGATGTCGGTGAAGGTCAGCTGGGCGCCGGGGTGGGGGCGTTCGCGGCGGACGATCAACCGGGATCCCTCGGGCCAGGTGGACAGGTTGAGTAGGTCGGTGATCTCGGCGACCCAGGCGCCCCTGCGTGGCTGGCCGTCGGCGTTGTAGGCCGGTGCCCAGGCCGCCTCGGGAACGGTCAGGATCGCTTGTTGTACGTTCTCGTCGACCGAGAAGCCCAGCGAGAACCCGATCCCACGGTCGCGTAGCGCGGCGGCGAATACGTGGGTCGCGCCGGCCGAGTCGGCACTGGCCAACAACCGCGGCCCGTGAGCGTCACCGGGCCGTGGCCGCGCCTGCGGCGGTAGCGCGGCGATGGCCAGGTCCAGTACCGCGACGTGGTCGGCGGCGGTGTTGCTGCCGGCGTTGCCTGGCCGCAGTATCCCGGCCAGCGCCTCACCGCCGGAGGTGTCTGGGCGGTCCAGGTAGCACAGCAACGGGTGGAAGCCGAACCCCTTCTTCCACGTCGGTGCGGCGTTCTCTTTCTCCGAGTGCGCGGTCAGCAGGCTGGAGTCGAAACACAGCCGCAACACCTGCGCCAGATCCGGTCCGGCACCAGCGGCCCAGGCTCGTTCCCGCGCCTGCGCGCGTGCGGCCCGCAGCAGGTCGAGTCGGGCGGCGTCGACCTTGTCCACTACCCGCCACGCGGTCGGGTCGGAGGCAACCGGACCGAACAGCTTGGCCTGATCCCGCAGCGTCCGCAGATGTCGTAGCGCGTCGCCGCCGTCGGCGATCGTGACCGCCAGATCCACCAGAACCTGCCCCGGTGCGTGTGTCGGCGGCAACCGGTAGGCGTCGCTCAGCGCAGCAGTCCACCCCGCCACCAGTCCGGTCTCGGACGCCAACTCCCGCAGCAACGCAGTCCCGGCGTGCGACACGAGCCCCTTACCATCCGCGGACACCTTGAACCGGCGCACACCCTTGCTACGCTTCACCTGAAAGTGCCTTCCTGCCAGGGACTCTTGGACCTTCGACAAGCCCAATTTTCCCTTACAGACAAGGCACTTTCGCCTTTCTACCTCACGTGTCACACCAATTTCCGTGAAACGCGGAGGCTAAGCGGCCACTCCCAGAGACAACGAGGCCTCGCGACTGTCGCCCGGCTGCCCACGCCGCCCGTCTGACTGCGGGAGGAATCACGCGCTGATGCGAACCTCTATACGTTCGATCATCTTTCTCAACGGCCGCCCGAACATAACGCCTTCCCGCAGTGTCCTCGAGGGTTTCGGGCGTCAGCGCCAGGCTTCGGCGAGCTGCTCGGCGAGGGCTTGGCCTTGGGCGTAGCCTCCTCGCGCGGCTTGCGGGCGCGTTGACGGATCCGTCGCCTTGGCGTCGAACACATAACCCGCACCGTCATCCGGAAAGACGGTCTCTACCCTGCTGCCCCCTGCGCGCAGCTCGTCGACTTGGGTTGCGAGATCCATACCCCACTCCAGCGGCATCCGCGACCTGCCGCCGAACGGTGACAGCACCAGCACCAGCCCGTATCCAGCCGCCAGGTCGGCGTTCTCGCTGCGTCGATAGCCGCCGTTGATGTATCGGTTCTCGCCGATGCGGTAGGGAGGGACGGCACCGAAGCCGTTGCTGGTGCTGGCGGCGACGGCGTCCACCAGATCGATTCCGCTGCGGCGGTCGAACACGACCGGTTCCCCAGTATGCGCATCGACAGCCGTGATTAGTACAGGCTGTTGCGGCCAGTGCCGGCTGGGAAGCCGAGCCGCGACGATGTCGCGCCAGCGCGTCTGGCCAGAGCCGTCGGTAGCGTCCAAGTCGAGCGCCGCGGCGCCCATCCTGCGGCGCATGTCGGACGCATCCTCAGCAGAACCGATGACTCCGTTCGACCACTCCAGATAGTTCAGCGCCGAGAGATTCGGAGCGCGTCCCCGGTCCGATCCGGCGTGTGGCGGAGGCACCTCGGCGATGATGGCGGCATAGAGTTCGGCCGGCCGTGTACCGCTGGTGATCTGGGCAGCCACCGTCGATCCTGCCGACGTACCGATGATGAGATCGGCCTCGGTGAGATCGACCCCGGCATCGGACAGGCCGGCGATGAGACCGAGCTCCCACGCATTGCCTGCCGCTCCGCCGCCGGCGAGAACCAAGGCTCGCTTGTTCGCGTTGCCGGCCTCTCTTGTGGCGTCGACATGCTGCTCGGGCATGGGCCAATTCCCGTGCCCCGGCGTACGGCTCACGTCGATGCCATCGGAAGTGGTCGTTGTGCTTCGCTGAGTCGAAGAAGGTGTTGTGTTCATGGGAGTCGCCTTTCGCAAATTGCCTGGCGGGCGCTCCCAGCTACGACTACCGCAGTCGCGCGGTCGTGCCTCGCACGGGAGCACCCATTACGGATACTGCGTCCATGGGTCTCACCTCCTGACGTTGGAGCACGATCACCGGGGGTGATCGCACACCCGCGGCGGCGGGCAATCGACATCAAGCCGGTTGCCACGTCTCTGTCGAACGCTACACCGCCTGCGTGACGCGGCCTAGGCAGCACGTCGGCAAGAACCTGGAAGGACGGTGAGATACCGAAACCCGTCAGCCTCAGCGATCATCAAGGGGAGGGTTGTGTTCAGGACCGGCGTTCGGCAAGTCGATGGCGCCGGAATGGAGGAATCATGACGGACCCCGCGGACCGGATCGACTTCGCCAATCTCCCCGCGCCAGACGAGGGCATCGTGATGACGTTGTTCATCACCGTCCGCAAGGTCGCTCGGTCCCGGGACTTCTACTCGCGGGTCCTCGGCGGCACCGTCGTCCTGGAGGAGAACCCGTGCATGGTCAAGCTGGCCAACTCGTGGATCATCATGAACCCCGGCGGGCCGCCCACCCCCGACAAGCCAGGGATCTCGGTGGTCGACTACCAGCCCGGCGACACGACCTCGATCTTCCTCAACCTGCGGGTCGCTGATATCCAGGCCCGCTACGAGGAGTGGAAGGCCAAGGGCGCAGAGTTTGTCACGCCACCGATAGACCGCGGAGCAGAGATCCGCTGCTACATGCGGGATCCGGACGGATACCTCATCGAGGTCGGCCAGTCCACCGGACTGCTGCACGGCGAGCTTGCCGCAAAGCGCCCGGAGGATCTCCCGGGCTGACCCCGTGCCGTCCTCAGGGCAGCATGCTGGGCTAGATGTTGCGGCGGGCAATGACTCGGGAGAGGCCGAGCGTTCCCAAACGCGGCACGACCGGATGGGTGCGACGGCGGTAGCGGAGTTGCCTCGCCTGAGACTCTGGGGCGTGACCGAATACGCTATGCCGCCGGAAACGGTGCGCACTTTGATTACTGCCTTGCAAAGGTACGGAGTCGCAGCATGCGTCGGCGGGGGTTGGGCTGTCGACGCGCTGGTCGGGAAACAGACTCGGGAACATCTGGATCTCGACGTCTGGGTAGACGCGGACGACTTCGAAGGTCTCGTCGCAGCCTTCGCCGACCAAGGAGTCGATCGGATCTACCCCTGGCCCGGCGACCGTCCCTGGAACTTCGTCTTGCATGACGGCCACAGTCGTCGCGTAGATCTGCACCTGTACGAGACTCTGAGCGACGGCCGACTCCACTATGGCAGTCTCAAAGCGCCGTTCATGTTCACCCGCGATGATCTTTCCGGTGAGGGTGAGATTGCAGGTATCTCAGTTCACTGCGAACGTCCCGAGTTCGCCCTGCAGAACCACACCGGATACGAGCCGCGCGAGATCGACCGACACGATGTCGCTGTGCTGTGCGAACGCTTCGGACTCCAGCCACCCGAGAACTTCCGCTAGGGAGCCTGGCCGGTGCGCGGCCACCGGCATGAGCGGGAGTTGCTCCAGCGCGCCGAGGGCGGGGAGCCAATCAGTTGGTAGGTTGCCCGCCATGATGGAGCTTGGAGCCGTCGCCTGGCCACCTGCCCCGATCAGGACCGAGCGGCTCGTGCTCCGGGAGCCCGAGGCCCGTGACCGTGCGGCGATTATCGAACTGTTCGTCTCGCCGGAGGTGGGCACCTACATCGGTGGCGCTCGACCGCGTGATGAGTTCGAGCGCGCGGTGCCTGAGGTGCCCAGGCGGCGCCCTGGCCTCTTCGTGGTCGATCTCGACGGAGCGATGATCGGCATGGTCACGCTCGATCGGCGCGACGGAGAGCGTCCCGCTCACGTCAGTCCGGATTCCGGGGAGGTCGCGCTCGGCTACATGTTCCTGCCGGAGGCGTGGGGATGCGGGTACGCCGGCGAGGCGTGCGCAGCGGCACTCGACTGGTTTGCCGGCGCGCTTCCCAGCGAGGCGGTCGTGCTGTACACCCAGACCGCCAACGACCGTTCGATGCGCCTCGCGGCGAAGCTGGGGTTCACCGAGGTGGAGCGGTTCGAGAAGTACGGCGCTGAGCAGTGGTTCGGCGTGTGGTCCTCGGTTGCGCCAGCCGGTTGACTCGTGCTCGACTCCGCCGCGGATCCACGGGTTCACTGGTCGGTGGGCCGAGAGATCGACGTAGCGTGAGGAGTTTCTGCCGGCAGCCTGTCGGATCCGGGGCGAGCCGTTCGTTGCAGGGGTGAGAGGCGGCCGGAGGTGGCCGCCGGGACAAGGAGTGGCCATATGGCGCGGTACCTGATCACGTTCGAGAACGGTTCGATGGACCACATCCGCGAGGAGGACGTCCCCGAGGTGGGCAAGGCCGCTCACGCGGTGGTCCAGGAGGCGAAGGACGCCGGGGTGTTCATCTTCGCCGGCGGGCTCGACTACGGCACCATGAAGCCCGCCGTGGTGGGCACGGACGGGGTGGTCACCGACGGCCCCTACCCGGAGAGCAAGGAGCTCATCGGCGGCTTTGCGATCGTCGACGTACCGGCCCGGGAGGCGGCGCTGGAGTGGGCCGGGAAGTTCGCGGTCGCCTGCCGCTGTGCGCAGGATGTTCGCGAGTTGATGTACGACCCGGAGATCTGATCCACGGAGACGTGTTGACGCGGTACGCACGGCCCCGCCACTTTCAGGCATCACGAGATGGCAACTCAGGAAGGTAGAACATGCGAGCTCTCCTCACATCGGGCGGGATCACCAACAGCAGCATCCACGACGCACTGGTTGACCTGCTGGGCAAACCGATCGCCGAGTCCAACGCCCTCTTCATCCCCACCGCCATCTACCCCTTCCCCGGCGGCGCCGGCATGGCGTGGCGGGCGATCTCCGGCAAGGGGCCATCGCCGTTGGCTGCATTGGGTTGGAAGTCGTTGGGGCTCCTCGAGTTGTCGGTGCTGCCGAGCATCGAGGAGGCTGCCTGGGGGCCAACGGTCCGGGACGCCGACGCCCTGCTGGTATGGGGCGGCGACCCTCTGTTTCTCGCCAACTGGATGCGGCGCTCCGGTCTGACCGATCTCCTGCCCACGCTGCGCTCCGAGGCGGTCTACGTGGGGGTGAGCGCCGGGAGCATCGCTGCTGCCTCCACCTTCGTCGAGACCTTCACCGAACCGCCCCGCGGGACCGATGGACCGCTGAAGTCGGAGGACGTCGTCTTCGCCACACCCCAGGGTGACGTCGACAGAATCCTGGTCACGGGACAGGGAGCGGGACTCGTCGACTTTGCGGTGATCCCGCACCTGGAGCACGAGCACCATCTCGACGCTTCCTTGGCCAACGCAGAGAAGTGGGCGGCCCGGATTCCGGCGCCGACGTACGCGATCGACGACCAGACCGCCATCAAGGTGGTCGACGGCGCCGTCGAGGTCGTCTCCGAGGGGCAATGGAAACTGTTCCAGCCCTAAGTGGACCGAACGAGCGGCACCAAGGTGCTGGCACATCACGACCGCAGAGGCCGGTTTCCCATCGGGAGACCGGCCTCTGGCGTGACCTGAGCCGGAGGTTCGTCGAGTAGACGGAGCTGTCAGAGGACACAACCGCGCACTTATGTACCTTGACGGTTACGTACGCCAATGGTTACATTCAAGGAGTGGAAGCTGTCTTGCGGGCGTTGGCTGATGATGGGCGACGGACCTTGGTAGAGGCCTTGGCTTCGGGGCCGGCTACCGCGGGGGAGTTGGCGGCGCTCCTGCCGATTGCTCGGCCCGGGGTTTCGCGGCATCTGCGGGTGTTGCGGGAGGCCGGGCTGGTGGACAGCCGGCAGGAGGCGCAGCGGCGGGTCTACAGCTTGCGGTCCGAGCCGTTGGCCGAGCTCGACGAATGGCTGGGGCGTTATCGCAGTCTCTGGGAGCAGCGGCTGGACGCCCTCCACACCGAGATCGCCAGGGGTAAGCGAAGGGAGTAACAGATGACGAGCAATGCAGGTCCGGGCAGTCGCGTCCTGGGCCGCCTGGGAGTGGCCGACGGTACGGGCGTCGTACGCGTCGAGGACCGGTACGACACCGACATCGACGACCTGTGGTCGTCGATCACCGACCCCGAGCGACTGGCCCGGTGGTACGGCAAGGTCGAAGGTGACCTGCGCCTCGGCGGGGCCTTCACCCTGTACCTCGAGTCCGCCGACCTGGAGAGCATCGGGCGCGTCGACACCTGCGAACCACCGCGGCGACTCCGGATCACCACCAGGGAGTCGGACGAGTCGGCGCGACGGGGCAACGGCCCACCACCCTTCGAGCAAACCGTCGAAGCCACCCTCACCGCCGCCGGCCCACAGACCGTCCTGACCATCGAGATCCGCGGCCTGCCCCTCGACAAGATCGAGTACTTCGGCGCGGGCTGGCAGATCCACGCCGAGAATCTCGCTGCCGACATCGCCCACCAGGAGTCCACCGAGACCGAGTCGCGCTGGTCCGAACTCGTCACCACCTACCGACAGTTGGCCTCGACCATCCGCTGAACCGACGAGGGCGGCTGGTTGTCAGATTCATCCTGGTGGGGTGACGTTGCCGTGCGTTCTGGCGGACACCATGGGAGCGGTGCCGTGGGTGCGCACTTCGGCTGCGGGTGAGTGGCCGGGTTGGACGAGAACAAGGCAGGAACTGGGGTGCCTGAGTCGAGGGGCGCCAGGTTGATCAAGGCAAGGAGTGCACCATGACCGCCTTTACGGTGTGGAAGTTCGATGGGCCGGATGGAGCCGGGCACGCCGCCGATGTCCTCAAGGGCTGCGAGCGGGACGGGCTGGTGAAGATCCTCGACCACGCGGTCGTCTCGTGGCCGAAGGAGGATTCGCACCCGACCACCAAGCAATCGCACGAAGAGACGTGGCGCGGGACCGGGTGGGGAGCTTTCTGGGGAGTCCTCCTCGGTGCCCTCTTCTTCGTGCCCGTGATCGGTGGCGTTGCCGGGGCCGCGATCGGCGCGATCAGCAAAATGACCCAGGACAGCGGCATCACCAAGGAGCAGCTCCAGAAGATCCGCACCGAGGTGACACCGGGAACCTCGGCCCTCTTCGTGGTCACCGAGCACGGCGATCTCGACCGGGTGGGCGAACGATTCCACGGCATGCACAGCAAGCTCATCGACACGAACCTCACCGATGCCGAGCGTCAGGAGCTCTTGGAGACCTTCGGCGGCAAGTGAGGCCGGTACCAGACTGAGCTGCCTCAGGAGGTTGCGGCGGGAGGTCGGCGTCTAAGGTTTACGCCGTGACTGAGCTGGCAGACGTTCCGTGGCCGCCGACGCCGATCCGGACAGCGCGGTTGCTGCTCCGCGAGACCGAGGCCCGCGACCGCCCCGGCTTCATCGACCTGTTCGCGTCGGACGACGTACGGCGCTACCTCGGCGGAGCGCGGTCACGGTCCGAACTCGAGGAGGCCGTCCCCGAGGTGCCGGGCAGGTACGTCGGGACCTTCGCCGTCCAGACCGAGGACAGCTTCATCGGTGCCGTCACCATCAACCGGCGCGACCCGACCCGGCCCGGGCACGTGCGGGCCGACGGTGGGGAAGTGGAGGTCGGCTACACGTTCCTCCCTCAGTTCTGGGGTCGCGGCTATGCGACTGAGGCCGTCGGCGCTGCGCTGGAGTGGGTGACGGAGGTTCTGCCCGGCGAGCCCGTCGTGCTCTGTACCCAGTCCGCCAACGAACCCTCGGTTCGGCTGGCCGAGCGCCTGGGCTTTGCCGAAGTCGAGCGCTTCAAGGAGTTCGACGCAGAGCAGTGGTTCGGCGTCTGGACGAAGACCGACTTGAGCTAGACGTCGCGTTCGTCCCTCAGGGTCAGGCGACGAGGGCAGAACGGCTTCGTAGCGTCCTCTGGTTACCACCGGGTCAACTGGCTCAGCTGACGGCCTTCTTGATCAGGATGGTGAGTTGCTTCTCGGTGGTGGGGGTGAGCTTGGTGAGGGCGTAGGCGGTCGGCCACATGGTGCCGTCGTCGAGGTGGGCGGAGTCGTTGAAGCCGAAGGTGGAGTAGCGGGTGCCGAACTTGTCGGCCGGCTGGAAGAAGCAGACGACCTTGCCGGCTTTGGCGTAGGCGGGCTGGCCGTACCAGAGCTTCGGGCTGAGTTCGGGAGCGTTGGCCTTGACGATGGCGTGGATGCGTTCGGCGATCGCGCGGTCCGCGTCGCTCATCTCGGCGATCTTCTCCAGTACGGCGGTCTCGTCTTCCGCCTTGCCGCGGGCGGCCTTGAGTTCCTTGGCGCGCTCCTTCATCGCATCCCGCTCCTCGGGGGTGAAGCCGTCGTACGACTTCTGCTTCGACGTTGTCGTGGTCTTCCGCGTGGCAGCCATTGGAGGGTCCTGTCTATGAGCTCCGGTGTGAACAATCCTCACGCTACGACCCGCCCACTGCTCCCGCTTCTTGAAAACTGATCGATTGGATCCGCGTCAGTTGGTGAGGGCCGGCTGGGCTAGGTTGAGGTGGTGTCGAGCTTCGGAGCGTTCCCGGCGGAACTGGAGACCGAACGGCTGCGGCTGCGCAGGTGGCGCCCAGGGGACGCGGAGGAGTATCGCGGGCTCTGGGCCGAGCGGGATCCGCGTGCGTTACGCCGGATCGACGCGGACGGACGCCCGACGGTGGAGGAGATCCGCGGCTGGCTGGCGGACAACCCACTGGCGGCCGAGCCCGGGCTGGGGCTGCTTCCGGTCGAGCGGCGGGACAACGGCGAGTTCATCGGGTACTGCGGACTGACCGTCGGCCGCGCATCGTTCGACGAACCGGAGATCGCGTACGAGCTCGCCCAACGTGCCCACGGTCACGGGTACGCCACCGAAGCCGCCCGGGCCGTCGTCGAGGCCGCGGCGAACACGGGACGCCAAAGGCTCTGGGCGACGGTGCGGGACTGGAACGCGGCGTCGTTCCGCGTGCTGGAGAAGCTCGACTTCTACCGCAGCGATCGTGTCACCGCGGATCCCGAGCGCGGCGACACGATCTGGATGACGCGCGACCTCGGTCAGGTATAGAGCGACTGCCTCGGCCGTTGGCGTAGAGGCAGAAGGGACGACCGGCCGGGTTTTCGCCGTACGTCCTCGGAGCATTCCAGCCTCCTCGCAGTGGTTGTACGAGACTAGGCGCGTGAACCGACAGGATGATCTCGTCGCCGAAGGTGAGCCCGAGAAGGAGTTCAACCCCGGGATCGCGGCCCGCCTCCCGCGCAAGACCGTCGCCGGAGGCGCCCTGATCCGCGACCCCGCCGGCCGCATCCTCTTCCTCGAACCCACCTACAAGCCGACCCTCGACATCCCCGGCGGGATCGCCGAGTACGACGAATCGCCGTACGACGCGTGTCGTCGCGAGGTGAAGGAGGAGATCGGCCTCGACCGCGAGATCGGCGCCCTCCTCGTCGTCGACTGGGTCCCCGTCCTGGGTCCCTGGACCGACGCCCTCGCGTTCATCTTCGACGGCGGCATCCTCGACGGCGACCAACTCACCCTCGACCCCACCGAGGTCCGCACCGCACAGTTCCTCACCCTCACCGAGGCAACGCCGCGCCTCCGCCCCTCCATGACCCGCCGCCTGGCCCTGGCCCAACAAGCCCTGACCACCGGCCACCCGTCGTACGCCGACTTCGGCCGCGACTCGTGATCCCGCCCGTCGCCAGGCAGGCCGAGGCAGATAGTAGCCATGTACTTAATAGCCATGTACAGTATTTGGTGTGAGCAAGACGAGTGAGCCGACGCCGGGGCATTTGGTGTGGCGGTTGTCCATGAAGTGGCGGGTGGCGGTTGATCGGGCGTTGGCGCCGGTTGGGTTGACGCACGCGCAGTACGTGATGCTGGCATCCCTTTATGGGATGGAGCGGGCCGGGCGAGTGCCGAGTCAGCGGGAGTTGGCCGACCACACCGGGCTCGAGGCGCTGTATGTCTCCAAGCTGGCTCGCAGTCTCGACGCCGACGGCCTGATCCAGCGCACCCGCGATACCGCCGACACCCGCACGATGCGGCTCGAGTTGACCGACAAGGGGCGCGAGACCATCCAGCCCGCCATCGCGGAAGTCGCCGCACTGCTCGACAAGCTCCTGGCGCCGCTCGGTGGTCGCCGCGGCGAGCGCACGAAGGGCTTCGTCGCGGATCTCACCGAGTTGCTCGACACCCAACTCTGAAAGGGACGACCATGCCCGATATCGAAGTACTCGACTCGACCATCCACTACGGCGACACCGGCAGCGGCACGCCGATCGTCTTCCTGCACGGCAATCCCGCCTCGTCCCACATCTGGCGCAACGTCCTGCCGTACGTCGGCAGCGGGCGACTGCTCACCCCCGACCTGATCGGCATGGGCCGCTCCGGCAAGCCTGAGCTCGACTACAGCTTCGCCGATCACGCGCGCTACCTGGACGCGTGGTTCGACGCGCTCGGTCTCGATCGGGTCATCCTGGTCGGCCACGACTGGGGTGGCGCGCTCGCCTTCGACTGGGCGTCGCGGCGTCCGGAACGCGTCCTGGGGATCGCCTTCCTGGAAAGCATCGTCAAGCCGATGGCCTGGGAGGACGTGACGCCGCAGGCCCGGGAGCGATCCCAGCTGATCCGTACGCCGGGAGCCGGTGAGGATCTCGTCCTCGAGCAGAACCTCTTCGTCCGCCAAGCCTTCACCGGCGGCGTCCTCACCCCGGTCGGCGACGTGGATCTGCAGACCTACCTGGCTCCGTATCCGACGCCCGAGTCCCGCCGGCCGCTCCTCGCCTGGGCCCGCCAATTGCCGCTCGGCGGCGAACCGGCCGAACTCATCACGCGCATCAACCGGTACGACGACTGGCTCGGCCGCAGCGCCGAAGTACCCAAGCTGCTGATCACCTTCGAGGGTTCACCGACCTTGCTGATCGGCGCGAAGCTGGCCGAGTGGTGCGCCGCCAACATTGCCGCGCTCGAGATCGTCGATGGTGGCGAGGCCGGTCACCATGCGCCGGAAGACCGTCCCAAGGAGATCGGCACCGAGATCTCCGCCTGGGTGGACCGGCACGCCCTGCGCTGACAAAGGCCGGCACCCGCGGGATACGCGAGGGCCCTCGCGGAGCGACCGCTCCGCGAGGGCTTCGCGTGCGTCCTAGGCGGTGGCGAGCACCGTGGGGCGGTAGAGGGTCTGACCCGACGTCTCGTCGACGACGGCGACCCGGACGGATTCCGGCGTGGAGTCGTGATGCGGTACGGCGAACACGGCGGTCGCCGAGCGGCCGTCATACCTGGCGGTGTAGCTGACGAACCGCCAGTCCTCGTCGTCCCAGTAGTCGCGGATATCGGACCGCAGCAGCCCGTCGACCGCGCGGTACGCCGGGCTGAGCAGCAGCCGCCGTTGCGTGGCCGCCAGCGGTACGCCGTCAGTCGCCGTGCCGGCCAGTGGATGCGAAACCCGCACCCGCAGCCGGCGCAACGGCAGTAGCCAATATCTATCCAGCTCGGCGGACAGCATGACGAACACGGCAGCCTCCAGCACCAGCACGGCCGTCGCGGGCCCGGCCGACCACCACCCGGCACTGGCAGTAGTCGCCACCAAGGCCGTTGCTAGTAGCAACGAAGCGCGACCGATCGCCCGCCGGCCAACGGGTCTGGCCGACGTTCCGATGCAGCCGCAGGACGCCTCGGGGACGACGATCTTGGCGTAGACCAGGTACCCGGTGAAGCCGACGGCCAGCGCGACCGCCGCGACCGCCTCGACGGTCCACGCCGGCGGCACCAACAGCGCCGTACCGATCACGGCCTCGGCGACACCGACCAAGCGGTACGCCGGGACCGCGCGTGACTCGCCGACCAAGCGCGGCAACGCCGTACGACGTGCCTGCTCCGCGCCCGCGAACTTGCCGTACGCCGACCAGAGCAGGAGTAGTCCGATCAGTAGCGGCTGGGCGGCCGCCACCTGCTGTGCGAACATCGCGGCCTCCCGCTCAGTTCGACGTGTAGATCGTCGCGATGTCGATCGCGTTCGTCCCCGGTCGCCAGGCGCCGATCACCTGGGCGTGCCGGCCGACCTTGAGCATCGACAGGTCCGACACCGCGGGGGTTCCGTTGTAGGCGGCGGCGGTGAACCCGGGTTGCACGTACCCGACGACCTTCTCGCCGTGGTGGTCGAGCTGCAGTGCCGAGCGCCCGATCGAGGTGATGCTCACGGTGAGGTTGACGATGTTGATCCAGACCGACTCGGCGGCCAGGGTGCCGTCCGGCATCAGTACGCCGCGCGCGTACAGGCCGTCGCCGATCCGGGCCTGGTCGATCGTGGTCGGCCGGAGCTTCCAGACACTGGTCACGCCGGTCAGCTGGATCCGGTGCAGCCGGCCGTCGGATCCGTTGACCTGCAGGAGATCGGAGTTCCGGCCGGTGATCAGGCCTTCGGCGAAGTTCGGGTCCGGTTGTCCGGGTTCGGGGAACTGCGAGGCCGCGGCGAACGCGGTCTCCGGGGCGAGTGAGCCCATCGCCGTCGCGGCGACCAGGCCCGTGGCACCGAGTGCGGCGCGGGTGAGCAGGGAGCGGCGGTCCATCGTGGAAGTCATCTCAGCTCTCCTCTCAGCCGACGTCGATCGCACCGGGGATCAGACCCGCGCTGAGGCTCGCGATCGCGGAGAACGCGGCCGGCGTCAGATCGAGGATCCGGTTGGATGAGCACGTCCCGCCGCAGCAGGAGCGTTCACCACAGAACAGGTCGGTCTGCGGACCGCAGTCCGCGATCGACGTGACCACCCGTGCGCCGTTGCACCGGTTGGTCGTGGCGTGCCGGAAGCCGCAGGTACGCCGGGACATCCCGGTGACCCCGCAGGTGTCGGGGTGAGTGATGGCGAAGCACGCGTCCGAGGTGTTCGGCCATGCGTGCTGGAAGTTCCCCGAATTACAGGTGCCGCATGCACCGTGCCCGGTGCTCGCGCAGGGTCCCCATGCGTTTCCGCAACAGAACCATGAGACTTCGCCGTTGAGTCCGGCCATGACGATTTCCTCCAGGTCTAGGGGCGGTAAGACCTACAGCACCTCTTTGTACTCCGAAGATCAGAAATCTCCCAGCCCTCAGCCAAACCAGAAACTTTCTCACCACCAGTTCATCCCCGCGCAGGTGGCTGCGAGGGTTGGGCTCTGGCGCTGGAGTCTGTATGCGGTATACGATTTAGGTGAGCGCGCCGGTTGTGACCTGGTGCACGGTGGCATTCATCGGATCCGGATACACTCGGGTGCGTTTGTGGAGGGGAGTATTCCTCTCGGGCCACGGCTACCGCCGGCCCGACCACGGCAGTGTCGTCATCACGGGAGGCCTGGGCGGCCGAACCGGTGCTGCCGGCCCGGAGATTCCGGGTGGAAGAGACCTCCGGACCGAGCTGTACGCCGTCGTCCGGAGGTTTATCGTGGTTTCAGCCATGTCCCCTGCCGTGTGGATACTCACGATCATCGGGCTGCTCGCGATCGTCGCCTTCGACCTGGTCGTGATCGCCCGGCGCAACCGCACGGTGACGATCAAGGACGCGACCCGCTGGGTGCTGTTCTACGTCGGCCTAGCCGGGCTGTTCGCCGTCGGGCTGTTCGTGTTCAGTCCGGGGCAGAGCGGCGGTGAGTTCGTCGCCGGGTACATCACCGAGTACAGCCTGAGTGTCGACAACCTGTTCGTGTTCGTGATCATCATGGCGCGGTTCGCCGTACCGAGCCTGGCGCAGGACAAGGTGCTCTACATCGGCATCGTGGTGTCGATGATCCTGCGGGCGATCTTCATCCTGGCCGGCGCGGCGGCGATCTCGGCGGCCAGTTGGGTCTTCTACATCTTCGGCGCGTTCCTGGTCTACACCGCGGTCCGGCTGGCGCTCGAGGGCGAGAACGACGAGGCCGATTTCCAGGAGAACGCCGCCCTGCGCGCGCTGCGCCGGATCCTGCCGCTGTCGCACGACTACGACGGCCCGAAGCTGGCCACCCGGATCGACGGCCGCCGGCTGGTGACGCCGCTGGTGATCGTGATCGCGTCGATCGGGATGGCGAACGTGATCTTCGCGCTCGACTCGATCCCGGCGATCTTCGGGCTCACCCAGGACGCCTACATCGTGCTGACCGCGAACGCCTTCGCGCTGATGGGTCTGCGCCAGCTGTACTTCCTGATCGGTGGCCTGCTGGAGCGGATCATCTACCTGAACGTCGGCCTGTCGGTGATCCTCGCGTTCATCGGCGTGAAGCTGATCATCGAGGCGCTGCACGGTTCGCACATCGACGACGTCGGCGCGATCCACCTGCCGCACATCGGCATCCTGACGTCGCTCGGCTTCATCGTCGGCACCCTCTTCGTCACCACGATCGCCAGCCTGATCAAATCGTCGTACGACCGCCGCCAGGTCGAGGTCCGCATCGACGACTGACCGGGCCGGCCCGGACCGCCAGCACTCATCAATGTCGGCGGAATGCCGGTCGTGAGCGGGGCCCTGCTCGCCGGAGCGACATTGATGAGTGCTGGCGGTCCGCCTCACACCGGATCCGGCTGCCTTCGCTCGGAGGGGGCCGGGCGGAGGCGGAGGTAGAGCGCCGGGATCGGGGTCAGGATCAGACCCGATGCCAGCAGTGCGGTGCGGAGCGACGTTCGGCCGGCCAGGGCACCCAGTGGCGGACCGCCGACGACCTGGCCGATGGCGTTCGCCTGGGACACCATCGAGATCACGGTCGCGCGAGACCGGGAGTCGACGTGCCGGTTGAGCCAGGCGGACTCGATCGGGTAGGCGAGGGTGCCGGCGATCGTGTTGAGCCACATCGCAGCCAGGGCCAGCCAGAGGTGACCGAGCAGCGCGAACGCGATCACTCCGACCACCTGCAAGCCGGAGAGCAGCGCGAGTACGCCGTTCGGATGCGTGGCGCTCATGCGATCCGGCGACAGCCGGTTGAGCGCGACCGAGCTGACCAAGGACAGGAGGGTCCCGATCAGGGCCAGGACCGTGAACCAGAACGCCGGATCCGACGTGCCGAACACGGTCGGGAAGTCGAAATTCAGGATCTTCACCGACCACAGCCGGTCGAACGCCTCGCTGGACAGTCCGGAGATCAGGCTGATCACCACCAGCGTCCGTACGACGGGACGCCGCCGGGCGACCCCGAGTCCGTGCTTGAACGTCTCGGCCATCTGCCGGAAGGTCTCGCGTTCCTCGGGCGGGGTCCGGTGGAAGTTCTGCTCCCGCATGAAGACAGCCAGGGTCAGGGCGAGCAGGATCATCCCGGCGCCGGACAGCGTCATCGGGAGCGGCAGGTTGATCAGGCCGAGCGCACCGGCCGTGACCGTGCCGGCGATCTTCGCAGCCAGGCTGATCTGCTGGCTGAGGACGAACACCATCGCGGCGCGCTCGGTCCCGATCTCGTCGGTGATCCAGGCCTGGTCGGCGCCGGAGGTGAAGGTGTAGCCGAGGCCCCAGAGCACCTGGGCGGCGAGGATCGCTAGAAACGCCGGCACCAGTCCCTGCAGCAGGAAGCCGGCGCCGATCAGGGCGACGCCGATGATGACGGACAGCCGGCGGCTGTACAGGTCGGCGACGAGGCCGGTCGGGATCTCGAACAGGAAGCAGGCGAGCTCGAGGGTGGTCCCGACCAGGACCATCTGGAGTGGGTCCAGTCCGGCGTCGCGGATGTAGTACACCATGCTGAGCGTGAAGGTGAGCGCGGAGAGAAACGCCCAGGCGCCGTTGTAGGCGAAATAGGTCCGCGCAGGGTCGGCGGACCTGTAGGCAGGCAGAGACATCGTGGGTTGCTCCCGAAAGCGTGCGTGGCATGACGAAGCGCGACCCCGGGGTGGGTCAAACGCTTGACGTTACGTACGACGGCGACTCACCGGCGATGCTGCGGTCGAGCTGCGGAGGTGCGCTTTCAGGAGCGGGTTTGCATGGCGCTCAGCGTAGGCGAAGACCCGGCGCGTCCGCCTCCGAATTACCCGACCACTGCTGGTGATCAGGAGTACCATCGGTAGTGCCTGGCCCGGCCGTTCCCCCGTGATGGTCGGGTCAGGTTTTCGCCTGATTGCGTAAGTAGATTCTTACGCGTAAGGTCTGGCTTACGGGTCGATGGGGGCGGCATGACGATCGAGGTGGGCGCCGTACTGACCGCGGTGGCGGACGGGTCGCGGCGGCGGATCGTGGCGCGGCTGGCGCAGGGGCCGGCGACGACCGGGCAACTGGCCGAACTGTTCCCGATCAGCCGGCCCGCCGTCTCGCAGCACCTGAAGATCCTGCAGACCGCGGACCTCGTGCGGACCACCCTGGTCGGCCGGCATCGCTGGCACGAACTCAATCCCGACGCACTCCACGCGCTGGCGCACTGGGCTATCGACGTGGCCGCCCGTCACGAGAAGGCGCCGCCACTGCGCCGTACCCCTGGAGCAGGACCACCAGCCTCCTGATCGGCCTGCACGCCTTCGACGCCTAGAACATCTTGCGCTACCGCGGCTGCTGCACACAGAGGCTGTGGACCGGGCAGCGGAGTGGTCGCTTCGACGAGCCGGCGATCGACCGCCGGCTCGGGCATGTCGGGTCTTGACATGGACGGGTTCCGCCGGGTTGACTGCAATATAGTTCACAGAGGAAATAAATTCTGGTTCGGTCCGGTGTCGGTGGCTCAGAGCGACCCCGGGCGGAATCGGTATGTGCCTGGATCCGGTGGCGTGCCATCGGATCATTCGGCGTTTTCCGACGCTTGGTTGCCCATGGCAATGCGGGAAATCCCTTGTACTGAAGGGATCTGAGCCGATCGGTCACCGTCCGGTATCGACGGGGCCGGAGAGTCTTCCGCTGCCGGGGGTTCTGTGTCATCCTCCGGGGTAGCGAAACCCGAGATCCTATCGGATATCGGTTCCACTCCAGCGCGTGAGGGAAAGGATGCGGAGTGAGCGCAACCTACGAGGTCAAACCGGCGCCGCCGGCACCGGCACCCCGGGAGGCGGTGAAAACCGCCCGGAACATCCCCAGGACCAGCCGCCGGACCGCGGCCCGCCGCAGCCTGCGCCGGCACTGGCAGCTCTACCTGCTGATCGTCGTACCGCTCGCGTACTTCGTCATCTTCAAGTACATCCCGATCACCAACGCGGTGATCGCCTTCAAGGACTACAGCCCCATCAAGGGCCCGTGGGGCAGTGACTGGGTCGGGTTCCGCAACTTCGAACTGTTCTTCCAGAACCCGGTGTTCTGGACCCTGGTGAAGAACACGTTCTTCCTGGCCGCCTACACCGTGCTGGCCAGCTTCCCGATCCCGATCGTGCTGGCCATCGCGCTGAACGAGATCCGCAACGGCCGGTTCAAGAAGGTCACCCAGCTGGTCACCTACGCGCCGTACTTCATCTCCACCGTGGTGGTCGTCTCGATGACGATCCTGGTGCTGTCGCCCCGGTTGGGGTTCGTCAACGACGCGATCGGCCTGTTCGGCGTACCCGCGGTCGACTTCCTCGGCAACCCGAACTACTTCCGCCACATCTACGTCTGGTCGGACGTGTGGCAGACCACCGGGTACTCGGCGGTCATCTACCTGGCCGCGCTGTCCGGCATCGACCCGGCGCTGCACGAGTCGGCCCGGATCGACGGGGCCAGCCGGCTGCAGCGGATCCGGCACGTCGACCTGCCCGGGATCATGCCGACCGCGGTGATCATCCTGGTGCTCGGCGTCGGCAACATCATGTCGATCGGGTTCGAGAAGGCCTTCCTGCTGCAGAACCCGCTGAACCTGGCCCAGTCGGAGATCATCGCGACCTACGTCTACAAGACCGGCCTGCTGAACGCCGACTTCAGCATGGCGACGGCGATCGGGCTGTTCAACTCGGTGATCAACCTCTTCCTCCTGCTTGGCGTGAACTTCGCGGCCAAGCGCATCACAGGGAACGGACTGTGGTCATGAACGAACAAAGTGAGTTCATCATCAAGCACAGAGCGCCTCGTGTCTCATCCGCGCCCGGAGCGAAGCGAGGACGTGGATGAGCATCACATTGCAGGGCTTCCGGCGTACGGCGGACAAGCGGTCGGAGCGCACCACCATCGAGGAGACGACGACCGACCGGATCTTCCTGATCGGCGTCAAGATCATGCTCTGGATCGCGCTGCTCGTGGTCACCATCCCGCTGATCTACATCATCGCCAACTCGTTCAGCAGCGCGTCGGCGGTGAGTGGCGGCCGGGTGCTGCTCTGGCCGATCGAGCCGAGCCTGAAGGCGTACAAGGTGGCCTTCGGCGACCCGCAGATCATGCAGGGCTACCTGAACTCGTTCATCTACGCGATCGGCGGCACGCTGATCAGCGTCACGCTGACGATCGCGATCGCCTACCCGTTGTCCCGCCGGACCTTCTTCGGCCGCAACGTGATCATGAGCGTGCTGATCTTCACCATGCTGTTCTCGGGCGGCCTGATTCCGACGTACCTGGTGGTGCAGGACCTGGGCATGCTGAACACCCGGTGGGCGATGGTGATCCCGAGCGCGATCGGGGTCTGGCAGGTGATCATCGCGCGGACGTTCTTCCGCTCGACCATCCCGGACGAGCTGTACGAGGCGGCCACCATCGACGGGGCCAGCGACCTGCGCTTCCTCTGGTCGATCGTGCTGCCGCTGTCGAAGCCGGTGATCGCGGTGATCGCGCTGATGTACGCGATCTTCCAGTGGAACAGCTACTTCGACGCACTCGTCTACCTCAAGGACCCCAGCCTCTATCCGTTGCAGATCGTGCTGCGCAACGTGCTGATCCTGAACACCGTCGCGGGTGGCTCGACCACCCAGAACCTGGCCCAGCAGCTCGACCAGCAACAGCTGGCCAACGTCCTCAAGTACGCGCTCATCGTCATCTCGAGTCTGCCCGTACTGATCATCTACCCGTTCGTCGCCCGCCACTTCACCAAGGGCGTGATGGTCGGCGCGGTCAAGGGCTGAAAGCCCACTTCAGAGAGGAACACAGCAATGCGCTCATCCGTGAGCAAGGTCGTTGCGCTGGCCGCGGCCGGTGCGCTCGCCCTGGCGGCGTGCAGTTCGGACAAGTCGGCCAAGGGGGCGGCGAACGAGACCTCGTCCGACGGCAAGGTGATCATCGACACCTTCACCCCGGCCGACCAGAACACCAACCTGGACACCAACGCGGTGACCAAGATCATCAGCGACAAGTTCAAGATCCAGTTCCGCTGGCAGACCACGACGTACGACGGCGGGCCGGCCAAGGAGAAGCGGCAGATCGCGCTGGCCAGTGGCGACTACCCGGACCTGTTCTCCCTGATCCCGTGGATCGACGCGTTCACCCAGGCCGAGGTGCTGAAGCTCGGCCAGCAGGGCGTCGCCGTACCGCTGGAAGACCTGATCAAGGAGAACGCGCCGAACATCCAGAAGGTGCTGGACTCCAACAAGGAGTACAAGGAGATGGCGACCGCACCGGACGGTCACATCTACGCGCTCCCCGAGTGGGCCGACTGCTACCACTGCACCTACCCGGACAAGCTGTGGATCAACAGCGCCTGGCTGAAGAAGCTCGGCCTGCAGGTACCGAAGACGACCGAGGACCTGCGCAAGGTGCTCGAGGCGTTCAAGACCAAGGACCCGAACGGCAACGGCAAGGCCGACGAGATCCCGATGACGACCGACCCGCAGGACAGCAGCCTGATCGCGTACCTGATGAACGCGTTCGCCTACGACCCGGTCGGCGCGAACAACGGCGTCCGCTCGCTGCTCACGCTGAACGGCGACAAGGTGGTCACCCCGGTGACCTCGCCGCAGTGGAAGGAAGGCCTGAAGTACATCGCCTCCCTCTACAAGGAAGGCCTGATCGACCAGGCCGCGTTCACCCAGAACGCCCAGGCGCTGCAGGCCCAGGGCAACAACCCGAAGGCGGTCGTGCTCGGCTCGGTGCCGGTGCTCTGGCCGGGCATCTTCGTCCAGCTGGATTCGAAGGACGGCCGGGACAAGCAGTACGACTCCGTGCCGCCGCTGACCGGTCCGGAGGGTAAGAGCTACACCGGGTACAACCACCCGACCTCCACCGGCTACACGTTCATGCTGACCAACAAGGCCAGCAAGGAGGCCCAGGTCGCGGCGATCAAGATGCTGGACTACATCTTCACCGACGAGGGCCAGATGACCGCCACCATGGGTCCGGAGGGTGTCGGCTGGAACAAGCCCAAGGCCGGTGAGATCGCGCTCGACGCGAGCACCAAGCCGATGTACAACCCGGTGCAGAACGCGCCGAAGAACATCAACTGGGGCGCGCTGGCGCAGTACAACAACACGCTGGCCTACCGGAACGCGCAGGTCGTGCCGAAGGACATCTACACCGGTGCGGGTCTCGAGCGCCGGCTGTTCGAGGCCACCAAGCAGTACGAGGGCCACGAGGACAAGTCGCAGTGGTTCCCGCAGTCCTTCGTGTGGCCGGACCCGAGCCTCAGTGGTGAGCTGGCCACGCTGCAGACCAACCTGAACAGCTACGTGAACCAGAACCAGTTGGCCTTCATCACCGGCTCGAAGAACATCGACACCGACTGGGACGCCTTCGTGAAGGGTCTCGACAGCACCGGCATGCCGCGGTACCTGGAGATCAACCAGCAGGCCTACGACAAGTACAAGTCCGGGAGCAAGTAGCGGTGCTTTTGGCCGGGCCTCCGGCGCCGGCGTGTCATGGGGCCTTGGTTCCCGGCCTTCCCTCGTCGTTCCGGTCGCTTCGCTCCCTCCACTCCTCAGTCCAGGCCGGGAGGCCCCATGACACATGAACTGTGGTTCCGTAGGCCCGCGCCGGACTGGTTCGAGGCGTTGCCGGTGGGCAACGGTCACCTCGGTGCCAAGGTGTTCGGCCGGGTCGGCGAGGAACGGGTCGCCCTCAACCTCGACGACGTCTGGTCGGGCGACGGTCCTCGCGAGCTCGAGGTGACGGACGGTCCGGCCGTGCTGGCCGACGTACGGCGGCTGTTGCTGACCGACGGTGATCGGCTGGCGGCGACCGAGCGGACCCGGGCGCTGCAGGGCCCGCTCGTCGAGTCGTACCAGCCGCTCGCCGACCTCTTGATCAGCTCGGCCGGGGAACCACAGGAGTACCGCAGGAGTCTGGATCTCCGCACCGGAATCGTCGCCGTCGAGTACACCCTCGACGGCGTACGGTTCCGGCGCGAGACCTACGTGTCCGCGCCGGACCAGGTGATGGTGTGGACGATCAGCGCGGATCGGCCGGGTGCGATCGACCTCGACCTGCGGTTGGCCGGGGCGCATCCGGTCCGCGTGGACGTGGCCGACGGCATCGACCGGGGCGGTGGGGTGGGGAAGGAATCGTATGGTGTCGTCGGGCACGCGCCGTCGGATCTCACCATCGAGTACCGGCAGAGCCCGGACCCGATCCGCTACGAGGAAGGGCGCGGCATCGGATTCGGTGTCGCGCTGCGCGCGGTGAACGACGGCGGCAGTGTGTCGGTGACGGAAGAGGGTGTCGCCGTCCGTGGTGCCAACAGTCTGACCGTTTTGGTGTCGGCGGCAAGTACGTTCGAAGGCTGGTCGGTGCCGCCCGGTCGCGACCCGCGCGTGGCGTTGCGCGAGGCAACCGCCCTGCTGGATGCGGTTGCCCTCGAGAAGCTTCGGGAGCGTCACCTCGAAGATCACCTGCGACTGTACGAACGCGCGGAGCTGCACCTGGGCGACGCGGTGGAGCTGCCGACCGACGAGCGGATCAAGGCGGTCGCTGCCGGCGGCAACGATCCGGACCTGGTCGCCCTGACGTTCAACTTCGGTCGCTATCTGCTGATGGCGTCGTCGCGGCCGGGGACGCAGGCCGCCAACCTGCAAGGCATCTGGAACCAGGACCGGCGGCCGATGTGGGCCAGCGACTGGACCAGCAACATCAACACCCAGATGAACTACTGGCCCGCCGACCTGACCGGGCTGGGGGAGTGCTTCGATCCGCTCACCGATCTCCTCGAGGGCTTGGCGGAGTCGGGTGCGGAGACCGCGCGGATCCTGTACGACGCTCCTGGCTGGGTGTCGCACCACAACGCGGACATCTGGCGCGCGACCTGGCCGGTGGGTGAAGGTGGCGACGACCCCGTCTGGTCGATGTGTGCGACCTGTGGTGTCTGGCTGACCGCGCATCTGATGGAGCACTACCGCTTCGGCCTGGACGTGGATTGGCTGCGGGACCGTGCGTACCCACTGATCGCGGGCGCCGCGGAGTTCGTGCGGTCGATGCTCGTCGAAGACGGTGACGGCACGCTGCAGTTCATCCCGTCGACCGCGCCCGAGCATCACTTCATCCTGCCGACCGGTGAGAAGGCATCGGTCGACCTGACCTCGACGTACGACATCTGGCTGATCCGGGAGTTGTTCGCCAACCTGGCCGAAGCGGAAGGCGTCCTGGGGATCACCTCCGACCTCGCCGCTCGGACGGCGGCCGCCCGCGAGCGACTGCCGAAGATCGGTACGACGCCCGACGGCCGGTTGCTCGAATGGCCGACGGACTGGCAGCCATCCGAGCCGCAGCATCGGCACCAATCGCATCTCTACGGTCTCTACCCGGGCGCCGAGATCGATCCCACGCGTACGCCGGACTGGGCAGCGGCCGCCCGTGCCTCGCTCGAGTTGCGGACCGCGGGCGCGACGAACGGCGGCTGGACGGCGGCCTGGCTGGTGGCGCTCTGGGCGCGGCTGCTCGAGCCCGAGAAGGCGTCTGCGGTCATCCAGGACTATCTGAGCCGACTGGTCTCGGACAACCTGTTGCACCGCGACGGCGACATCTTCCAGATCGACGCGAACTTCGGCATGACCGGCTGCATTCCGGAACTTCTGTTGCAGAGCCACACCGACGTCATCCGCGTGCTGCCGGCCTTGCCGGCTGACTGGCCGGACGGGTCGTTCCACGGTCTGCGTGCCCGCGGCGGTCTCACCTTCGACGTGACCTGGCAGGACGGCGTACTGACGACGGCGACGGTCCACGCGACCCACGCCGGCACTCACCGCATCGCCCTCACCCCCGACGACATCCGCACCGTCACCCTGGCGCCCGGCGACCAACGCCCCCTCATCCCCTCAACCCCACTTTGAGCACGGCTCGACCATTGTCGCGGCGCTCTGATGGTTGAGCCGTGCACAAGGTGGGCCTAGTTAGGGATGCCTAACCAAAGTTGTTGTAGGGTCAGCGGCTGTGAAGAAGCTGATCGGAATTGGCGTGGTGGCCGCGCTGCTGGTGCTGGCGGGGTGTGGTGGCAAGGACACCGGGAGTGCCGACACGGGGGTCGGTGACAAGGACGTGGCGACCGGCGGGCGGTTGTTCAAGACTGCCGACGAGGAGACCGCCAAGCTCGGGTCGGACGCGCAGCCGGGGCAGTTCCCGCGGACGGTGAAGCACGCGCTGGGCGAGACCAAGCTGGAGAAGAAGCCCGAGCGCGTCGTCGTCCTGGACAGCGGCGAGCTCGACGACGTACTCGCGCTCGGCATCACGCCGGTCGGGATGGCGACGACCGCCGGTCAGGCCGGCGTTCCGTCGTACCTGGCCGACAAGGCGCAGGGGATCAAGACCGTCGGCGGGATCAGTGAACTGAACCTCGAGGCGATCGCCGCGTTGAAGCCGGACCTGATCCTGGGCAGCAAGCTGCGGGCGAACGATCTGTACGACAAGCTCAGCGCGATCGCGCCGACGGTCTTCAGCATCCGGCCCGGGTTCCCGTGGAAGGAGAACTTCCTGCTGGTCGCGGACTCGGTCGGTGAGGAGGACAAGGCCACCGGGATCCTGAACGACTACCAGAAGCGCGCCGACGACGTGAAGTCCAAGGTGCAGGGGTCGCCGGCGATCTCGCTGGTGCGGTTCCGGCCGGGCGAGATCCGGCTGTACGGCAACCTGTCGTTCATCGGCGTGATCCTGAAGGACATCGGGCTGCCGCGGCCGAAGATCCAGGACGTGCAGGATCTCGCCGTCGAGGTGTCGCAGGAGAACATCGGGCAGGCCGTCGGTGACTGGATCTTCTACTCCAGCTACGGCAAGCCGGACACCACCGCCGAGAACACCGTTGTCAACGGCAACCTCTGGAAAGCCTTGCCGGCGGTCAAGAACGGCCAGGTGGCGCGCGTCGACGACGAGGTGTGGTTCCTCGGCCTCGGCCCGCTCGGCGCGGTGGACGTCCTGACCGACCTGGAAAAGCGGCTGGGTTCGAAGAGTTAGAGGACGCGGTAGTGGAGGTGGACGAAGCCGCTGGTGAAGCGGCGTTCGTCCAGGAGTTCCAGGCGCAGCCGGAGGTCGTTCGGCAGGGCCCGTTTGCCGCCGCCGACCATGATCGGAGCGATGAACAGGTGGCACTCGTCGACGAGGCCGCCGTTCAGAGCCTGGCCGGCGAGGTCGGCGCCGCCGATGCTGAGATCGGCCGCGGAGGATTCCTTGAGGCGCTGGATCGCATCGGGTTCGAAGGTGCGCCAGATGCGCGTCCTGGCGCTCGTCACCGCGTGCAGTGTTCGTGAGTACACGACCTTCTCCGCCGCTCGCCAGATCTCGGCGTACTCCCGCGACGCTCCCGAGTGATCGGTCGCGGTCTCCCAGTAGACCATCGTGTCGTACATCCGCCGGCCGTACAGGTACGTCGCGATCGGACGCTCCAGCTCGTTGACGAACGCGTGCACCTCCTCGTCCGGTGCCGCCCACTCGAACCCTCCGTCGGCATCCTCGACGTACCCGTCGAGGGAGGTGATCGCCGAATAGATCAGGTTGGCCATCTCACTGTCCTTCCGTGGCGCAGTCCGCGGTCGGCGGTCGTGGTCGCGACGCTAACCCAGGGGGAGGGATCAGTCGAGGACGCGACCGCGGTCGGTGACCGTGACGGCAGGAGCACACCGGCTGACGGCCGCGGCCAGCTCGTCGAAGGGGAGCGGGCGGCCGAGGATCTCGAAGGTGCCCGGCCAGGGGCGGCCCGGGCCCCACGCCTTCGAGCTGCGGGGCAACGCGTCGTCGTCGTACCGGAGAACGATCAGATACGGATGCCAGGACTCGCCGCCGTCGCCGTCGAAGTGCCGCTCGACCCGGCAGATGCCGTGCACCTCGGACCACGGGATGGCCTGCGGCTGCTCGCCGCCGAGGTAGATCCCGGTGTCGTCGACCGTCAGGAGAACGTCCTCTTCGTCGGCCTCCCGGCGTTCCTCGAGGGCGGTGATCGCGCCGACCAGCAGCAGGATCGGCAGTCCGACCGCGAAGATCAGCGGCATGCCGCCCCAGGACAGCCAGACCGCCTCGAGTGGCGCGCGGACCGATGCGCCGCGAATGAGCTGGATCACGACGATGCCCAGCGTGAGCAGCACCATCAGGCCGAACACCAGCGTGCCGAGGTACAGCAAGGTCTTCGTCGTGCCGAGCCCATGTCGCTTCACGACGAACGGCTCAGTGGTCTGCACAGGCGGCATACCGGCATTGTCGGCGCTGTACCACGAAGGCACCAGCTATCTCACGGAATCCTCATCATTACGGTCCGATCGGTCCTTCGGACGGATGAAATCGGCCCGTTCGACCCGGCATGGACTTTGGTCCGGGCCAAGTGTCCGCAACAATCGCTGCATGCCGGACCGCCAGACCGCAGTCGCCACTCGCACGCCGTCGCCTCGGCGCGGCGCCTCCCGACGCCGTCGGAAGGGCAGTATGTGGCGTCGCGGCTGGCTGATCGCCGTCCTCGCGATCCTGACCGCGCTCCCGTTGCTCTTCCACCGCTACGTCCCGAACTCCGTCGGCAACCTCGGCAGCCTGCTCGACACCTTCCTGCCCTGGGTCGGCGTCGCCGTACCGATCCTCGCGGTGGCCGCAGTGGTACGACGGTCCGCCATCGCGGGAGTCGCGCTGCTGGTCCCCGTGGTGGTGTGGGGACTGATGTTCGGCGATCTGCTGATCCCCGGTAAAGGTGGTGGCGGCGCGTACGACCTGCGGGTCCTGTCCCACAACGTCGACGCGGCCAACCCGGACCCGAAGACGACCGCCCAGGACCTGATCGCCGCCGACGCGGACGTGATGGCGCTGGAGGAGATCACCACGGCGGACATGAAGGTCTACAAGGCCGAGTTCGCCAAGAAGTATCCGTACGAGGTCTCCCGGGACACGGTCGCCCTGTGGTCGAAGTACCCGGTCGCGCAGAGTGAGTCCGTCGACGTCGGCTTCAAGTGGACGCGCGCGCTCCGGGCCGAGGTCAGCACGCCGGAGGGCAAGGTCGCGGTGTACGTCGCCCACCTCGCGTCGGTGCGGGTCGGCACCAGCGGCTTCACCTCGAACCAGCGCAACGACACCATCAAGGCGCTGGGCCGGCAGATCGCCGACGAGAAGCTGGCCGGCGTGATCGTGATGGGCGACTTCAACGGTACGGCGAACGACCGCAGCCTGGCCCCGTTGACCGCCGGACTGCGCTCGGCTCAAGGGGCCGCCGGTCACGGGTTCGGGTTCACCTGGCCGGCCAAATTCCCAATGGCGCGGATCGACCACATCATGGTGCGCGGCGTCACCCCGACCAAGGCCTGGGTGATGAAGCCCACCGGCAGCGACCACCGCCCGGTCGTCGCGGAGGTCCGGATCTGAGTGCGTAGCGTCCGAAGATGCGTGGGTCATGGGACTCGAATCTTCGGACGTAACTGACATCGTCCCTGTCCGTTTCACGAACATCGGCGTCCGGCGCGGTCCTGCCGTCCGGGCGCCGATCTTCCTACGCTCGAAGTACCCGATCAGGAGGAACTTCGAGATGACGATCACCTCTGACAAGCCCGAGTTGTCGTCCCTGGCCCGGCAGTACGCCGACGAGGGTTTCGTGCTGGTGAAAGGGCTGCTCAGCAAGGAAGAAGCGGCGCACTACCGGCAGCGCAGCCACGACCTGCTGGCGCAGCTGAACCGGCACGACGACCCCACCTGGAAGTCGGCGATGGGGCTGTCCGACGGCGCGACCCGGCTGCAGCATCTGCACGACGCGCAGTTCTACGACGCCGAGTTCGCCAAGCTGCTGGTGGACCCGCGCTTCACCGACGTGGCCGCCGCGGTGATGGGCGTCGACAACGTGCAACTGCACCACACCAAGCTGTTCGTGAAGCCGCCGGAGAACGGTTCGCCGTTCCCGCTGCACCAGGACCACCCGTTCTTCCCGCACACGTACCACCGGGTCGGTGCGGCGATCTTCCACTTCGACGACGCGCCGGTCGAGAAGGGCTGCATCCGGGTGATCCCGGGTAGCCACAAGGACGGTCCGCGGGAGCACGACCCGGAGGGCTCGTACCACCTGACCGACGTACCGTTCGACACCGCGACACCGCAGCCGGCCGAGGCGGGCGACGTACTCTTCTTCACCTATCTGACCGTGCACGGGTCCGGGGTGAACGTGAGCGACGAGGCCCGGACGACCTGGTTGATCCAGTACCGCGACCCGGCGGACCCGCCGATGGTGAAGACGCACGACTGGTCGCTCGGGCAGGGCATGATGCTGCGAGGAGTCGACCCAACCGGCAGGAGTGCTGTTTGACCCTCGCGGATGTCGCTGCTGCGGACCGCTTCGTCGACCTCGCCGGACTGCTGGAGTCCTGCGAGGTCGACGGGTTCCGCGCGGACTTCCTCAGCTGGGGTCACTACCGGCCGGAGTACTGGCGCAACTACTGGCACAGCCACTCGTTCCACGAGGTCTGCCTCGCGTATTCGGGCGAGGGCCGCTTCAACAACGGATCGACGCAGTACGACGTACAGCCCGGCTCGGTGTTCATCGCCCGACCGGGCGACGTCCACGAGATCGAGTCGAGCCGCAATACACCCCTCGGCATCGCCTTCTGGGGTTTCACGTTCCGTCCCGGCACCGACGAACCTGGATGGTGGTCGGGGCTGACCCGTCCGGACGGACCCGTCATATCGGAGCGGACGGGCTCACTTCCCGCCCTGATCACAGCACTCGCGGCCGAGGCAGCGGCACCTGTGTCCGGCTACAGCACTGCACTGGCTGCTCTCGGTTCCACCCTGGTGATGGAGACCGCTCGCGCGTTCGCTCTCGACGATGACCTCGCTGTCGAACCAGTGGTGCGCGACCGCGGCCTCGTGGTGGTCGAGGCGATGCAGCGGCACCTCCGCGACAACCTGTCTCGGCCGATCACCGTCCGGGACGTCGCAGCCGTGGCACACCTGTCCGAACGCCATGCCGAGCGGCTGTTCCAGCAGCAGACCGGCGCGTCGATCATGTCGACCCTGCGCCGGCTGCGGCTGGAACTCGCCGCACAGCTCCTACTCGACCCCGCCGTCACAGTGACCGAGGTAGCCCGGTCCTGCGGCTATTCCGACGTGCGCCCGTTCTCCACTGCGTTCCGGCGACACTACGGGCGCACACCGGGGGAACACCGGCGTACCGGCGGCACTGAGTTCGTTTAGGGCCGAGGGAGGCTTCGACCTGCGCCGGCCGTCGGCTCAGCGGCCGGAGCCGGCGATCTCGGCCATCCGGCAACGGATGAGGCCGCGCACAGCGTCGTCCGGAAGCGAGGTTCCGACGGTGAAGCGGATCGTCCCCTTGGACACGTCGAAGGCCGTGAGTTGCTCGCGCACAGCATCGATCGCCGCCGGACTGAACGGAAAGATACTGAGGTGGTGCTCGGCGGCGCGGAAGCCGAGCAGTGGCTTCCCGCGGTACTTGAGCGCTGCCATGCCGTAACCCGTCCCCTGCTCGGCGGTTGGTGCCTCATCCAGTGCCAGCGCACGGATTCGCTCGAAGGCAGCGCGCCGGTCTGCATCAAGACTGTCGAAGTAGTCATCCACCGCCGCCATGCCCAGACGGTACGACTGCCGGCCCAGAGCCACCAGCCCGTCCAGAAGGGCACCTGCTGCGCGCTGTCCCTGCGGAGGACTGCCCGTTGGTCCTGACAGCCGGTGCTATCCTGGGCCCATGCGAGTGAGCCTGCTCCTTAGTTAGCCGTACTGGCATCGAGGCGTCGATGCGCCGGTCAGTGCGGCAGCCCCTCCTGCGCGAGGGGCTTTTTCATGTCCTGGGACGCCTTCTGGCACATTTAGGCTCAACAACACACGAATGTGGGAGTAGTACCGTGAGCGAGCAGGTGGATGACGCCCCGATCGACCGGGGCGGATACGACTTCAACGCCATGCAGGCCAAGTGGCGCCCGGTCTGGGAGAAGCTGGACCCGTTCAAGGCGCGTGACGACGGCACGGCCGAGCGGCGCTACGCGCTCACGATGTTCTCCTATCCCTCCGGCGACCTGCACATGGGGCACGCCGAGGTGTTCGCGCTGCACGACGTGCTGTCGCGCTACTGGTTCCAGCAGGGGTACGACGTCCTGAACCCGATCGGCTGGGACTCCTTCGGGCTGCCCGCCGAGAACGCGGCGATCAAGCGCAACGAGCACCCGGCCACGTTCACCTACGCCAACATCGAGACCCAGGCCGAGTCGATCCGCCGGTACGCGATCAGCTTCGACTGGTCCCGCCGGCTGCACACGTCCGACCCGGAGTACTACCGGTGGACGCAGTGGCTGTTCCTGCGGTTCTACGACCGCGGGCTGGCTTACCGCAAGGCGTCGTACGTGAACTGGTGCCCGCACGACCAGACCGTGCTGGCCAACGAGCAGGTCATCCAGGGCCGGTGCGAGCGGTGCGGGCACGAGGTCACCAAGCGCGAGCTGACCCAGTGGTACTTCAAGACCACGGAGTACGCCCAGCGGCTGCTTGACGACATGGAGCTGCTGCAGTGGCCGGAAGAGATCCTGCTGATGCAGCGCAACTGGATCGGCCGGTCCGAGGGCGCGTTCGCGAACTTCCAGGTCGAGGGCCGCGACGAGCCGATCAAGGTCTTCACCACCCGTCCGGACACGCTGTTCGGCGCCACCTTCATGGTGGTCGCGCCGGACGCCAAGCTGGCCGCTGAACTGGTCACGCCGGACCAGCAGGCCGCCTTCGACGAGTACCTGGCCGCCGTGAAGGCGACCACCGAGATCGAGCGGCTGAGCACCGAGCGGGACAAGACCGGCGTCTTCCTGGGCTCGTACGCGATCAACCCGGTGACCGGGCAGCGGATCCCGATCTGGGCGGCCGACTACGTGCTGGCCGACTACGGCACCGGCGCGATCATGGCGGTCCCCGGCCAGGACACCCGGGACTGGGAGTTCGCGGAGAAGTTCGAGCTGCCGATCGTGCGGACCGTCGAGCCTTCGGCAGACTTCGACGGCAAGGCGTACACGGGTGAAGGCCCGGCCATCAACAGCGCCAACGACGAGATCAGCCTGGACGGGCTGGACGTCGCCGACGCCAAGTCGCGGATCATCGACTGGCTGGAGGGCAAGGGGCTGGGCGAGCGGACGATCAACTACCGGCTGCGCGACTGGCTGCTGAGCCGGCAGCGGTACTGGGGCTGCCCGATCCCGATCATCCACTGCCCGTCCTGTGGCGAGGTGCCGGTCCCGGACGACCAGCTGCCGATGGAGCTGCCCGACCTGCGCGGCGCGGACCTGCAGCCGAAGGGTGTCTCGCCGCTGGCGGCCGACCGCGAGTGGGTCGAGGTCGACTGCCCGAAGTGCGGTGGCAAGGCCGAGCGCGACACGGACACGATGGACACCTTCGTCGACTCGTCCTGGTACTTCCTGCGCTACCTGTCGCCGGAGTTCGTCGAGGGCCCGTTCGACCCGGCCGCGGCCGAGCGCTGGATGTCGGTGTACCAGTACGTCGGCGGCAAGGAACACGCCGTACTGCATCTCCTGTACGCGCGGTTCTTCGTCAAGGCGCTGCACGACATGGGCCTGCTGACCGTGGTCGAGCCGTTCACCCGGCTGCTGAACCAGGGCCAGGTGATCAACCAGGGCAAGGCGATGAGCAAGTCGCTGGGCAACGGTGTGAACCTGGGCGACCAGCTGGACGAGTACGGCGTCGACGCGGTCCGGCTGACCATGGTGTTCGCCGGTCCGCCGTCGGATGACATCGACTGGGCCGACATGTCGCCGGGCGGCTCGCTGAAGTTCCTGCAGCGGGCTTGGCGGCTGGCGGGATCGGTCGAGGCGCTGGTGGGCTCGGATCCGTCGACCGGTGACGTCGCGCTGCGCAAGATCACCCACCGGACGGTGGCGGACGCGGCCGAGCTGATCGACTCGATGCGGTTCAACGTGATGGTGGCCAGGATCATGGAGCTGGTGAACGCGACCCGGAAGGCGATCGACGCCGGCCCGGGCGCGGCCGACCCGGCCGTCCGCGAGGCGGTCGAGACGGTGGCCGTCCTGCTGAGCCTGGTCGCGCCGTACACGGCCGAGGAGATGTGGGAGGAGCTGGGCCACGAGCCGACGGTCGCGAAGGCCGGCTGGCCGAAGGTTGATCCGGCGCTGCTGGTCCAGGACACGGTCACCTGCGTGGTCCAGATCGCCGGCAAGGTGAAGGACCGGCTGGAGGTCTCGCCGGACATCTCCGACGCCGACCTGGAGCAGCTGGCGCTGGCGTCCGACGCGGTCCAGAAGGCCCTGGACGGCCGCGGCACCCGGAAGGTCATCGTCCGCGCGCCGAAGCTGGTCAACATCGTCCCCGCCTAGAACTCGAGTACCGATACGGTGACGGCGTGAACCAGGATGAACGGTTGCTTCACGCGTCATCGTTCGGCGCAGCGGCGGTCGCGTACGCCGAGCACCGTCCGGACTACGCGCAGGCCGCGGTGCGCTGGGCGCTCGAGCCCGCACCCGGCCCGCGCGTGCTCGACCTCGGCGCTGGAACCGGCAAGCTGACTGCCACGCTGGTCGCGTTGGGCGCCGAAGTCGTTGCAGTCGAGCCCGACCCAGCGATGCTGACCGAGTGCACCGCTCGCTGCCGGCTGTCCGGGCCTTGCCTGGTAGCGCCGAGGCGATACCGCTGCCGGACGCGTCCGTCGATGCCGTGCTGGCCGGCAACGCGATGCATTGGTTCGACATGGCTGTCGCGGGACCCGAGATCGCCAGGATCCTCGCACCCAGCGGCATCCTGGCCGGCCTGTGGAACGTCATGGACGACCGGGTCGAGTGGGTCGCCGGGCTCGCGCGGGTCAGCGGGAGCGCGGCCGTCGGCCCGCGCGACACGCCCGCCAGTTGGCGCGCCGAGACCGCCGGCGCGCACCTTCCGAAGACCGGTGCGGCCGCCCGATTCGGCTCGCCGGAGCAGGCCGAGTTCCCGCACGGGCAGCGCCGCACCGCCGACTCTCTCGTTGCGACCATCGCGACGCGCGCGGGGGTGCTGGTCATGCCAGAACAGGAACAAGAGTCCACGCTGAGCCGGATTCGCGCCTTTCTCGCGAGCAGACCGGAGACTGCCCGCGGCGAGTTCACCCTCCCGATGTCTACCGGGGTGCTGCGCGTCCGGCGGCTGTGAGGCATCTCGTTGACAGCTGGAGTTCCACCCACGGACTACGCTGCACAGATGCGCTCTGAGCTGATCGATGTCGCGACCGGCGGTACCGAGGTCGTCTTCGACCTGACGAGCTTGTGCGAGCAGTTCGTTGCCTCCGAGGCCCATCAGGCCCAGGGCGACGGACTGCTGCACCTGTTCGTCCCGCACGCGACGGCCGGGATCGCGATCCTCGAGACCGGGGCCGGCAGCGACACCGACCTGCTCGCGGTGCTCGAGCAGTTGCTGCCGCCCGACTTCGGCTGGCGGCACCGGCACGGTACGCCGGGGCACGGGCGTGACCACGTGCTGCCCGCGCTGATCCCGCCGTACGCGTCGGTTCCGGTGCTCGACGGGCGGATGATGCTCGGCACCTGGCAGTCGATCTGCCTGGTCGACACCAATGTGGACAATCCGCGCCGGCAGGTCCGCCTTTCCTGGCTCCCCGGTTAACGGACTACCGGGTAACTCAATTGGTGCGGACATTGGTGACTTATTGTGATGTTGCGGATCGCGTTACGTTTGCGAAACACGACTCCGCTTGAATTGCCTGCATGGCAGCGCTTGACACCCTTCGGGCCCAGTGGGCGGGACTCGGCACCGAACTCCTGATCCGCGCCACCCGCGGCATTTGTGACGGCAGCGTGCTGAATGCCGATTCCGGTCGCGCGGACACCCGCGCCCGGATCGACGACTGGACCGGGGTGCTTTCTCTCTACACCGGTGAAAATGAATCCATCTCGGTTCAGGCGACTGCTTGAAACGTTTGGCGAAGTCCACCCCGGGCGGGGTTTCTGCCCTTTCAGCTATTTCATCCTGAATCAACTTGTTGCCTCCATCAACAATTTGGTGTGATCCAGGCCGCATCCCGCGCCTCGGTTCCGCCCCGCGCGCGGGCCGCTGTCACGCTATGTTGTGACAGGAACGTGAGGCCTCAAGAGGGGTGACGGGCTGTGTCGGACGCGGATGGCCGGGCTGACGGTCGGCGGAGCTTCGCCGATCTCCTGCTCGACCTGAGGGTCCAGACGGGTCTGTCCCAGGAGGAGCTGGCCGATCGCGCCGGGTTGAGCGTGCGGTCCATCCGCGAGATCGAGGCCGGTCGGGTAGCGCGCCCCCGGAAGGACTCGGTCCGGCTGCTCGCGTCCGCGCTCGGACTGCAGAGCGCTGATACCGATCGCTTCCTCGCCGCGGCCGGGCACGGTGTCGCACGCCCGGTCGTCTCGGTCGCCGATCCCGCGCCGACGGGTTTGCGCTGGCGCGGCACCAGGCCGATCCCTGATGGTCTCGTCGGCCGTGAGCAGGAGCTCCTCGAGCTGGAGACGCTGCTGCGCCAGAACCGTCTCGTCACGCTCGTCGGTCCGGGCGGTGTCGGCAAGACCGAGCTCGCCTTGGCCGCGGCCGACCGGTTCTCGGGCGTCGACACGACGGTGGTCGTCGTCGACCTCACGACGGTCCAGCGCGACGCCGCCGTACCGTCGGCCATCCTGGACGCCTTCGGCACCGCGCCGGGTACGTCGGACCTCGACGACGTACTGTCCGGGCGCAGGCCGGGGGACCTGGTGATCGTGGAGGACAACGCCGAGCATGTGCTCGACGGGGTCGCCACAGTCGCGAACCGGATGGTCCGCAGCTTCCCGGGTATCGGCGTACTGGTCACGTCGCGGATCCCGCTCGGCCTGCCAGACGAAGTGGTCCGCCGGGTGCAGGTGCTCGGCGTACCGAGGAACGACAAGGACTTCGACGAGATCGTGGCCAGTCCGGCGGTGGAGATGTTCTGCCGGCGGGTGGCGCGGGTGCGGCCCGGGTTCGTCCTGACCCCGGAGAACGCGTCCACGGTGGCTCGCTTGTGCCAGCGGTTGGACGGACTGCCGCTGGCGCTGGAGCTGGCGGCCGCGCGGGCCGGGTCGCTGTCGGTGGAGACGATACTGACCGCGCTGGACGACCGGTTCCGCTTGCTGTCCGGGCCGCGGCGGTTCGGTGCGCCACATCAGCGGACGCTGGCCGACACGATCGCGTGGAGTGTCGACGCGCTGTCCGATGCGGCGCGGCAGCTGCTCTATCGGGCGTCGGTGCTCGGTTCGCCGTTCACGCTCGACGCGGTTGCCGGGGTTTGCACGGGCGATCCGATCGACGCGGCCGACGTACCGATGCTGCTGGCCGAGCTGGTGGAGAAGTCGCTGCTGCAGCCGGTGAACGAGTTCGAGCAGCTGTACGGCGCTCGCTACAAGCTGCTGGAGACGATCCGGGAGCACGCGTACGCCGGTCTGTCCTCGCAAGGCGATGACCTGATCGCCTTCCGGGACCGCGCGGTCGCGTGGTGTTCGACGTACGTGTCTGGGCTGGAGGGCGCGTGGTCGTCGCCGGACCGGGATCGGCGGTATCGGGCGGCCCATGCCAACTCCGCTGTGTTCGAGGTGGCGCTGGAGCGGGCTGCCGAGCTCGGGCAGTGGGACGTGGCCGCGCGGATCGTGCTGGGCTTCCGGATCGCGTGGCAGTACCAGGCGAGCGTGGCCGAGAGTGGGATCCGCTGGGCGACCTTGTGCGCCGACAACGTGGCGGACAAGGAAGTCAGCGGCAGACTCCGCGCGATCGCCGGGCGGCTGTCCAGCCTGACCGGTGACATCCGTGGCGCTCGCCGGAACTACGGCGAGGCACGGGGTCTGATCCCGGGCGAGACCGAGATGGGGCTGCTCGCACGGAGCGGTTGGGTGTCGTCCGGCTCGCATCTGCTGGACGCCCAGATCCTGGCCGAGATCCCGGCGCTGGTAGAGGACGCTCGTAAGCATGGCGATGTGCAGCGGGCTGCGACGGTCCAGGCCACCTGTGGGCTCGCTCTGCTGCGTTGGGGCCGGTTGACCGAAGCCAAGGAGCTCTTGCTCGCTTGGGAGGCCGCACTGGTCAACCCGGGCGTGTATCCGGACGAGATCGCGTACATAGCGCTCAGCCGCGTAGAGCTCGAGCTGGGCAACCTGGCCGAGGCGCGGCGCTTCGCCCTGCTTGCCCGGGACAGTCAGGCCTCAGACGATCCGGAGCGCACCAAGGTGGCCGGCTGTCTGGCCATGGTCGAATACCAGGCCGGCCGGTACGACGAGGCGCGGGCGCTGCTCGACGAGGCAGACGCCGACATCCGCGGACACCGCGGGTACTTCGACTATCTGGTGATGCTCTACCGGTCACGTCTGGCCCGTGACGCCGGTGAGGTGGAGCAGGCCCGGGTGTGCATCCGGGACGCGGTCAACCGGCTGCTGGTCGAAGGCCGGGTCGTGTACCTGCTCGAAGTACTGCCTGAGGCTGTCGCCGTCCTGCACGCGCTCGGGCGTGCGGACGCGGGTGACTCGTTGTGCGGCCAACTGCTGGCGTGGCAGCGATCTATGGACCCGCCGATGCTGCCGACCGCGTGGGCGGTCCTGCAGGAGTCCTGCGACAGTGCGTCCGTCGCCGATGGGTGGCCGGAGCCTGATCCCGCGGCCGCGGTCCAGCGGCTGGCGAACGACGTACTCGCCGCGCTTTCGTCCTGACTGCTCCTTCATGACGCGGATCCGCTGAAGCTGCCGGGTAACTGCCGGTTGTTCTGCCTCGTCCTGACATGGCTGCCGGACCAAGAATTACAGCCGTAGGACAGGTTCCACGAAGCAGAGACCGACGCCGGGCAGTACAGGCAGGGGAAAGGGTGGTGAACCATGAAGAGGCCATGGTGCAGCGCCGGACTCCCGTCAAGCTTGGGGAAGGCGACGCGGAGGGCATCCGGCGGCCGGGCGGTGGGGGCGCCGATCGGCTGTCGAGAGCTCCGGGGTGCTGCCGTGTGCGGATCTGTCCTGCCTGAACCGGGTGCCGTGCGCCGTCAGGGCACCACACCCGGGGCGGGGTCCCAGCAACGGGCCAGGCACACGACACAGGGGACGAGTGCCGGAGCCCGGCTGACACGGGGAATCCGACGGGTTTGGTCACCCGCCGGCGGGTCGGCCGCTGGGGCCTCCCGGGACCTCGACGAGCTCGCGGTCAGGCCGGTCCACACGGGACCGGTACGGGGAGTAGCTCGCCGGGGACCTGACACAGCCACGCCGGCCGAGCTGGCAAGAAGGGGGAGCCAGCACTCCGGCGCCATGAGGAAGTCGCACGCTGACGGGCGGGGGGCGGTCCGCTGACGTACGTGGGGACGACAGTGGGCTGACGCCGAGGGGGAGTCAGCACTGCGAGAGCGAGGTGAAGGCCCTGGCGGGGTTGGCCTTCACCTCGCTGGTTCTACTTCTTCTCCGCGTCGTAGTTCTTCTCCGCGTCGTGCAGAACCGCCGCCTTGTCGAAGGCGTAGCCGACCATCCAGCTCGGTTGGAGGCGGCAGTAGACGATGTCGTCACCCCAGCTCGACGGGGAGCTGCCGTAGTGGTTGGCGAGATGTGCCTCGATCTCCGCGAAGTCCGGGTGCTCGGGTGTCAGGAACTCCACGTCGCCGTGACTGAACACGCCGATCCGCTCGCCGTCGACGTACGAGAGGCTGGCTGCCGGTCTGGCCTTGAGGTGTCGCGCTTTCGCCGCCGACCCGGACGTCGTGAACACCCACCGCGCGTGCAGGAAGTGCCCGTCGACCGCGCTGATCCGCGGCTCGCCCTGCGCGGTGACCGTGGCCAGATTGAGCGTGCACATGCCGGTCAGAACCCGCACCAGGTCGTCGGCGTCCAGCCGGCGCGGGTCCGTGATGATATTGCGCAGATGCTCCGTCGAACGCTCGTACGCCTGATCCAGAAGCTCCTGCAACGCGCTGACTTCGGCCGCTGTCTCCTTCATCTTCCGCAGTCTGGCACCGCGCGCCGACAAGGGCGTCGGTGCCGTGCCAAGCAGCTGGTCGCGACGGCGTGGGACCGGGAGACACGCCCTAAACTGTCCGGTAACCTCGCTGCATGTCAGCCCGCGTGCACGTCGTCACCGACTCCACGGCTGGCTTGTCCACGCTCGAGGTGCTTCGCCACCCGCTGACCGTCGTACCACTCCAGGTCGTCATCGGCGGGACGTCGTACGACGACGGCGCCACCTCGGCCGATGCGGTCGCGGAGGCGCTCAAGACCTTCACGCCAGTATCGACCAGCCGCCCGGCGCCGCACACGTTCGCCGAGGCATACGCGACGTGCGCGAAGGACGGGGCGGAGTCGGTGGTGTCGATCCATCTCTCCGGCGACATGTCCGGGACGTTCGAGGCCGCGATGATCGGCGCCAAGGAGTCGCCGATCCCGGTCCGCGTGGTCGACTCCCGCTCGCTCGGCATGGGCCTCGGGTTCCCGGTGCTCGCAGCGGCCGCCGCAGCCGCCGCGGGAGAGGACCAGGCCGGCGTCGAGGCCGCGGCCCGCGCCCGGATGAAGTCGATCTCGGCGTACTTCTACGTCGACACGTTGGAGTACCTGCGCCGTGGCGGCCGCATCGGCGCCGCCCAGGCACTGCTGGGCACAGCGCTCGCCGTCAAGCCGCTCCTCACCATCAGTGGCGGCCGCATCGTCCCCCTCGAGAAGGTCCGCACCTCCTCCCGAGCCATCGCCCGCCTCGCCGACATAGCCGTCCAACGCGCCGGCGACACCCCCGTCCAGGTAGCCGTCCACCACCTGGCCAACCTCGAAAAGGCCCAAACGCTAGCCGACGGCCTGGCCGACCGCCTTCCCCAAGCCGAAGAAATAGTCCTCCGAGAAGTAGGCGCCGTAATAGGAGCCCACGTAGGCCCCGGCCTCCTCGCCGTAGTAATCGCCCCCCGCTAGCCCACCCGGCCGCAGCCCGGCCCGGGCGGGGATTCCCGCAGTGGGCAGCGTCAGGCTTGGGCTGCCCATCGGGACCTAGGACAGCAAATCGAGAGCCAGGACATGTCATGAGATGTCCTCGCTCCCGAGAGGGTGTCCCCAGCCATCGGACTCGGCCCGGTAGCGCGAGCAAGACACTCACCGACGCACGGCCCCGGCCTCAGCGTGAACACCCAGCGCCGACCGCACACCGAACGACTGCCACAACCCCGCCGGCGCCAGCTTGAACCTCGGCGCCCGGTGAGTGGGTTGTCCACAGGTTTCAACTCGGAGTTCCAGGAGGTTCGCGGACTCGTACTTTCTCTGGCGTGAAGGTCTTCCGTCGTGCTCCGACGCCCGCCCCGGGCGCGCGTGAGCGTGCGCTGGCACGTCTCGGCGCCCGCCCACCGGAGCACGCACCCGACGAACACCTGGAGGAGCGTGATGAGGAGGTGCGAGGTGGATGGATCCCCGAATCGGTCCGACCCGAGCGACTACGAGATGCCCGCTGGACCCTGTCCCCACGGCACGTCATGGTTCTGGCCGCCGTACTGGCCATTGGACTGTCCTGGGCCGGCTGGTCCGTCTTCCGCGCCCGCCCGGAGACCCTCCCCGACACCCGCCCATCCACCGCCACCACAGGCTCACCCGTCACCCAACCAGGTGCCTCAACTACCGGCTCGTCGCCAGGTGCCGCACAACCGACACCCGGCTCCGGCCAGCCAAGCAGCCAGCCGTCGTCGGGTGCCGCACAGCCCTCCCAAAGCTCACCTGGCGTCCCTGGCCAAACGGCAGGCGTCGTGGTCGTAGACGTCGCCGGCAAGGTCCGCCGCCCCGGCCTGGTCCGTGCTCCGGTGGGCTCGCGGGTCGCCGACGTACTAACCCTCGCCGGCGGCCCACTCCCCGGCGTCGACCTCACCACCCTCAACCTCGCGCGCCAAGTCACCGACGGCGAGCAAATCATCGTCGGCCAACCCGCACCACCTCCATCCACCACCGCACCAGGCGCGACCACCTCATCCGCCCCCACCGCACCACCCAACTCGCCCGTCAACCTCAACACCGCAACCCTCGACCAACTGGACGCCCTCCCCGGCGTAGGCCCCGTCCTAGCCCAGCGAATCCTCGACTACCGCACGCAGAACGGCCCCTTCACCACCATCGACCAACTCCAAGAGGTCCCCGGCGTAGGCCCCAAGAAATTCGAATCCCTAAAACCTCATGTCCGCATCTGACCCCCCACCAACCCCCCACACCGAGCCATCCACCGCCGACCCTCTCGCCGACGGGCGCAGCTCTGACCCCGTCGCCAATGGGCACGCCGTCGACCCGTTCGCCGACGGGCATGCCGCAGGCCCCTTCGCGGACGGGCTCGCCGCAGACCCCCTCTCCGACGGGCACGTTGCCGACGACCATCCCGCCGATCCACTCGACGCTCAGCGCGCCGCCACCGAGCAAGCCAATGAGTCGCCTGCCTCGCCGAAGGCTGGTGACCCGCCTGCTGCACCGGAGCCTGGTGTGTCGCCTACCTCGGCGGAGGTCGATGGTCCGCATGCCTCGGCGGACGTCCGTGGTCCGCATGCCTCGCCGGAGAGTGGTGAGTCGCCCGCTCCGGTGGGTGGTGAGCCGCTTGACGCGCGGTTGTTGGTGCCGGCCGGCGCGGGCTGGCTCGCTGCGGTTCTGCTCGTCGGACACCGCCCGCTTGCCGGCCTGATCACGGCCGCGGTTGCGCTGACTGTCGCCTGCGCACTCGGCCTGATCCTCCGCAGACCAGCTCCCACCAACCACATCACGTCGCGCCGGCCATCGTGGCCCCGCCTGGGTCAGCTCTGGCATGCGCGGGCAGGCAGACCAGCGCGGGTTGGCGGTGCGGTGTGGGCGCGCATGGGGTGGGCGGGTGTGGGGGTGCTGGTTGTTGTTGCGGGGATGGGGGTTGCGGCTGGTCTGCAGGTGGCGAGTCTTCGGGCTGGGCCGGTGCGAGGGTTGGCGGCGGACAGCGCGACGGTGGGGGTGCGGCTGAAGGTTGAGGGGGATCCGTCGGTCCGGCAGAGTCCGGGTGGCCGGCGGCCTCCGTATGTGGTGCTGAAGGCAACGATCGTGGAGGTGCGGGCGCGGGGGAGTGTGACCCGCGTGCGTACTCCGGTGTTCGTGATCGGTACGACGCAGTGGCAACAGGTCAGGTATGGCCAACATGTCGACGCCAATGGTCGCCTCGAGACGGTCGAGGCCGGCTCGGACGTCGCTGCCATGCTCTCGGTCCGTTCACCACCGCGGATCGTCGACGAGCCGCCCTGGTGGTTACGCGCGGCAGAGAAGGTCCGCGCCGGCCTCCGTGAATCCGTCGCCGGCCGACCGGACGACGTACGCGGACTGGTGCCGGCGCTCGTGATGGGTGACGTGTCCGGCCTGCCCGCCGACCTGACAGTGGACTTCCAGACGACCGGCCTCACGCACTTGTCGGCGGTGTCGGGCACCAATCTGACCTTGCTGCTGGCATTCATCCTCCCGTGCTCGCGACTGATCGGAGTACGCGCTCGCGGGCTGACCGTGATCGGTGTGATGACGGTCGTCGTGTTCGTGATCCTCGCCAGACCGCAGCCCAGCGTGCTCCGGGCGGGCGCGATGGGGCTGATCGCGTTGGCCGCGATGACGAGTGGTGGAGCGCGGCGGCGCGCCGTACGCAGTCTGTCGGTCGCAGTCATCGTCCTGCTTCTCCTCGACACGTCGCTCGCGCGATCAGCAGGGTTCGCGCTGTCGGTGCTCGCGACCGCTGGGATCGTCCTGCTCGGTCCTGGTTGGCGCGACGCGTTGGCCAAGTGGTTGCCGAGGTGGTTGGCCGAGGCGATCTCGTGCCCGCTCGCCGCACAACTCGCGTGTACGCCGGTCGTCGCGTGGCTGTCGGGTCAGGTGTCGATGGTCGCGGTCGCTGCCAATCTGCTGGCCGGTCCCGCCGTCGGCCCGGCGACCATCCTCGGGTTCGCCGCGGCCGGCGTCGCGCTCGCGAGCACGGAGGCAGCTCGACTCGTCGGCTGGGCAGCGGGTTGGCCGGCCCGGTGGATCATCCTCGTTGCGCGCGAAGGCGCCGGTCTCCCCGGCGCGGCGAACCCCTGGCCGGCCACTGCGGTCGGCGTCGCCGTACTGACCCTGCTCTGTCTCGCGCTCGTACTCGGGCTGCACCGCATCCTGGCCCGCCCGATCGCCATGGTCCTCGCGGTGGTTGTGCTCGCGGTCGTCGTACTGCGTCCAGTCGGTTCACTGGGTTGGCCGCCGGACGACTGGCTCTTCGTGATGTGCGACGTGGGTCAGGGCGATGGCTTGGTACTGCGAGCAGGCGAGCGTACGGCGGTTGTCGTCGATACCGGCCCGGATCCGGCCGCAATGGATCGGTGCCTGCGTGATCTCGGGGTCGAGCACATCCCGGTTCTCGTGCTGAGTCACTTCCACGCGGATCATGTCGGCGGGCTAGCCGGAGTACTGAAGGATCGGCGCATCGACGAGATCGAGGTGACGCCGTACTTCTCGCCGCGCGCGGAGTACGACCGTGTCGCCGACCTCGCGTCGCGTCACGGCATCAACCTGCGCACGGTGACCTACCACGAGAAACGCGTCGTCGGTCAGATCAGCTGGACGACCCTCTGGCCCGCGCGCGTACCGGCGCTGCCTCCGCCCGGTACGTCCTCCGCGACGTCGACCGATGAAGGTTCCCCGGAGAACAACGCCAGCATCGCCATGATGGTCGAACTGTCCGACCTCCGAATCCTCCTCACCGGCGACCTCGAACCCGAATCCCAACGAGCCATCCTCGCCACCGGCGACGACCTCCGTGCCGATGTCCTCAAAGTCCCGCACCACGGCTCGGCCCAGCAAGACCCCACCTTCATCGCGGCAACCAACGCTCGCCTGGCGCTCATCTCCGCCGGCCGCAACAACGACTACGGCCACCCCGCGCCCCGGACCCTCACCCTCCTGTCCCACCAATCCACCCGAACCGCCACCACCAACACCACCGGGACCCTGACCGTCACCAACCCCGACAACCACCTGGCCCTCACCACCACGGGTAACGACGGGTTCGGGCCTAGGAGGTGAAGGTGAGGGCGGTGGTTGGGATGGTGTTCGGGTCTCGTCTCATCACTACGGCAACGACCCGTCCGGGCCAGGGACACGGAGGTGACCGCGGCGGTTGGGATGGTGTTCGGTCTGGTCTCATCACCACGGGCGACGACCCGTCCGGGTCTAGGAGGTGAAGGTGACGGCGGTGGTGGGGATGGTGTTCTCGGGTTGGTCGCCGAGGGACCAGGCGGCGACTCGGGAGACGACGTGGGCGGGGATCTCCTCACTGACGCCCGGGACCGCCGGGATGGTGTAGGTGCCGTGCGCGTCGTACGGCAGGACGACGCGGTAGCCGCGGGCGAGCGCAGTGCGGGCGGTCGCGTAGACGCACATCTCGGACATCACTCCGCAGATGGCAACCGAGCGCACGCCGCCGGCGATCAAGATCTGGCCGAGTGACGTGGCGTCAAAGCCGTCGTCGCGGGGTTTGCGGATCACGTGCTCACGGGGGCCAGGTTCGACGGCGAGATACAGCTCCCAGCCAGGGGTGTCGGGCTCGTCGTCGGCGCCGGGTGGGCCGTCGTTCTGGAGGTGTACGACGACCGCGCCGGCCTCCCGAGCCCGGTCGAGCAGCTGGGTCGTGCGGTCGAGAAGTCGAGAAGCGTCGGGTACGGCGTTCTCACCCGAGACGGAGGCGGATTGCATGTCCACGACGATCAGCGCGTCGACAGGAGTGATCGCGCTCCCGCCGACCTCTCGCCGTACCGGCGACGGCAGACTGTCCCGCTCAATGCGACTCATGCCGCCATCCTCACTGGTCGAGGCAGGACGCCTCCACAGAGTTTCCCCGGAGCGGGGGTGGTCGGTGGGGCGTGGGATGCTGACGGGGTGGCTGCTCGTAGGGGTTCTGCGCCGAAGCTGGGCGATGTGTTGCTGGTGACCGGTGCCGAGGCGTTCCTGGCGGATCGCGCGGTGCGTTCCGCGATCGCGGCAGTGTCCAAAGGCGCGGCGTCGAACGGCGATGCCGAGATCGAGGTGACTGACGTCGACGCGTCCACGCTGGATGTCGGGGTGTTCGCGGAGCTCACCGGGCCGTCGCTGTTCGCCACCGAGCGAGTCATGGTGCTGCGTGCGCTGGAGAATCTGCCGAGCGAGATGGTGCCGCATCTGATCGAGTACGCCGGCGCCACGTCGGACGACGTACTCGTCGTGCTGGTGCACTCGGGCGGACAGAAGGGCAAGGCCGTCCTCGACAAGTTGCGGAAGGCATCAGTCAACGAGGTCGTGGCGACCGCGCCGAAGGCGTGGGAGTTGCCGCAGTTCGTGGCGGGTGAGATCCGCTTGCACGGCGGGACTTTGGACGAGCGGGCGGCGACGGCGCTGGTTGACGCAGTCGGGCACGATCTGCGGGCGTTGGCGGGGGCGTGTTCGCAGTTGGTGTCCGACGCCGGTGGACAGGCAGTCACCGCTGAGCTGATCGGGCAGTACTTCGGCGGTCGTGCGGAGGTGACGAGTTTCGCGGTCGCGGATGCGGCGATCGCGGGGCGGACCGAGCCGGCGTTGGAGCAGTTGCGGTGGGCGCTGGACTGCGGGGTCGCGCCGGTACTGGTGACGAGTGCGATGGCGGGCGGGTTGCGCGGGCTGGCGAAGTTCGCGAGTGCGCCGAGCGGTTTGCGGGAGACGGATCTGGCGCGGGAGGTCGGCGTACCGCCGTGGAAGCTCAAGCAGCTCAAGCAACAGTCCCGCGGCTGGACCCCGGGAGGCTTGGCGACCGCGATCAAGGCGGTGGCCCAGGCCGACGCCGACGTGAAAGGCGCCTCAGGTGACGCCGGCTACGCCCTCGAGCGCATGGTCATCACCGTAAGCCGAGCCCACGGCCGCCGCTGACGCCGAGGCGGAGTCGGGCATCAGGTACGCCGGCCGCTGTCGGATTGGACCAGGTAGCTCGACCGGGGCGAGCCGGAGATAAGTCGATTGGGTGAGGCTGGCTGTGCCGCCGGTGAAGGTGGTCAAGCCGGGGAGCGCGGGTGCGACGTTCGCAGGAATGGCGTGCGCGCGGGGTGCTGTGGGGTGGATTCGGGCACGCAAAAACGATCGGCCGGTCGGAGGACTGGCCGATCGTTGGCGGGCTGCTTCAGAGAGAAGCGGCCTTCTTGAAGATGGCCGACTTGCGGTTGGCGGCCTGGTTCGCGTGGATGACGCCCTTGCTGACGGCCTTGTCGAGCAAGCGGCCGGCCTTGCGAGCGGTGTCCTGCGCCTTGTCGGCCTCGCCGGCGTCGACGGCCTCGTGGAAGCGGCGAACAGCCGTCTTCAGGGTCGACTTCACCGACTTGTTGCGAAGCCGCGCAGCCTCGTTCTGGCGGTTGCGCTTGATCTGGGACTTGATGTTCGCCACGTGAGCAGAGCCTCGATCAGGAGTTTGCGGTCATTACAGGAAAGTGTCGCGCGCACGGCTGTACACCACCCGTGGGTGCGCGAAGAGCCAGGTTACCAACAAGCCCCCGCCACCTCCAAACTCACTCGCGAGCTCTCGCTGGGCCTCAGGCCTCAGGCGGGGCTCAGGCGGTCGCGGCGGCTTCGGCGGTGGATTTGAGGCGGGTGAGGGTGGTGTGGATGCCTTGGGCGTTGCGGGGAGTGCGGTTGCCGAAGACGGGGCGGAAGAGGAGGCGGAGGGTGGCCGGGCGGTGGTCGGTCCAGGACTCGGAGACCACGCAGCCGGTGGCGGTCGGGGTGAAATCGTAGGCCCAGAGAGAGATCGGGATCGGGCCGAAGTGGATCGAGAAGGCGAACCGGCGGCCGGGGTCGGCGTCGACCACCCGGCCGAACGTGAGCCAGCGCACCGCACCAATCCGGTTGTGCCCGACGAAACGAGCGCCCACGGTGGGCCAGGGCGCCGCGGACGACCCGGCACCGGCTCCTGGGGCAGTGGACGATCCGGCCACGGCTCCTGGGGTAGTGGACGGCCCGGCACCGGCTCCCGGCCTACCGGCTGGCCCGGTGGCGGCGCCCGGCGGGACCGACGTGTCGCCGGTCGGTGCCGGCGGGTGGGAGGACCAGGTGACGTGGGTGCATTCGGGGCTCCACTCGCCCATGCGGGATAGGTCGCTGACCAGGGCGTAGAGGTCCGCAGGTGATGCCTCGACCGCGATGGACTCTGTGAGGTCGGCCATAGGGGTTTCCCTTGCTGTCAGCTGACACATGCGTACCCGAGCGTGACATCACCAACACCGACCGGTATACCCGGGCCTGCGTGACGGTGATCACCGCAGGCGCCGAGCGCCCGTCACCCCGATCAAAGACAGCGAGCCAAGTGCCACCATCGCTCCGTCCCAGCACTGGAGGACTCACTACTCCACCGGAGCCGACGGCTCCGGCTCCACCATCGTGCGGGTCGACACCTGACGCAACATCGGCTCAGCACGCTGGTTGCGTGCTGAGCCGACGTTCGTGGATCAGGGCCGTACCAGCTGGATCGTCCCGCTGGGCTTGGCGACCGCGACCTGCTTGCACTCGCCGGTGGCGACGGCGCACCGGGAGAGGGTGTCTTGGCCGGGCACGATGACGTTGGCCGGGTCCTCGAAAAGCGCGCGGTCCCACCACTTCGATTTGGCCGGCAGCCGCAGCTTGGTGACCTTCCCGGTAGCGATGTCGACGGCGACCCCGATGTTGCTGATGGTCATCGTCGCTCCGTCCGGTGACAGCGACAAGTACGGCGCGGCCACCGGGGCTTTGAAGCAGTACTCACGCCTCACATCGAGCCCCTTGTCTCCCAGCGTGGCGGCTGTGACGCAGGACGTCCCGTCGCTCTTGTAGCTCGTCTTCAGGACCGTGCCGCTGGTGCGCGTCACCTCGATCTGGTCGTTGAAGGTCCCGACTGTCCGGAGGTCCTTCGATCCGGGCTGCCATACCTTCACCGGCACAGCGTTCGGAGCGTGCTCGTGCATCCAGATGCCGTCCTGGTTCCAGCCGAGGAGCTCGAGGTTGGGAGTCTTGACGGTGAGGCTCGTCACCTCCTTGCCGGTCCTGATGTCGACGACGACCACTCGATTGTCCGTCCTGCCGTACTTCGAGTCCGCGACGGCGATCTGCCGGCCGTCGGGTGAGACCCGTGGGCCGTCGGCCCCGAGCGGTCCGATCGGCCGGACCTGGCCGCCCGGCGAGACAACGACGATCTGAGACTTGTCCGGATCTGGGTAGCCGGTGTCGGCGAGCCAGCCGCCATCGGTCCGCGCGACGACGTTGCCCTTCAGACCCGGGTTCTTGACGGTCTGGCCGCCGTCGTGGAGGACGGACCACCAGGTGTCGAGCGGGTTGTCCGGGTTACTGTTCGGGTCGGTGATCGTGTACGGGATCCGGGGCGCCCCGGTCGGGAGCGGGCCCGGGTTCGGGTGGGCGGCTACGGACGGCTGGTCCGGCTTGGCCAGGCCGTGCAGGAAAGGTACGGCCAGGGTCAGGACGGCGGCGATGCTGGCTGCGGCGAGGGCCATCGGGACCCAACCACGGCGGGTGGAGGTGCCGGTCGTGTCCAGCTCCAGGCCGGGGCCGTGGGTGGAGGCCGGTACGGTGCCGGCCTTGGCGTGCAGGTAGTCGCGGAGGCGGGTTTCGGTGTCGTTCATCGGAACTCCTTGAGCTTCTCGGTGAGGATCGCGATTCCGCGCGAGGAGGTGGAGCGGGCGCTGGATTGGCTGATCCCGAGCGTCTGCGCGATCTCGGCGAAGGGGAGGTCGAGGTAGTAGCGCAGGACCAAGACCTCACGCGTACGCCTGGGCAGTGCCTGGAGCGCCTGCCGGACCTGCAGCCGGTCTTCCCCGAGCATTGCGCTGCTCTCGGCTGATGCGTTCGGTTCCTCGTGCGGTGGCGTGTAGAGCCGTGCCGTCCGGCGACGCCGTAGTACAGAACGGCAGCGGTTCACCAGCGTCGTCCGCAGCCACCCCAACGCCTTGTCGTTGTCCCGCAGCGGCCAATGCCGGTACAGGTCGGCAAAGGTCTCCTGTACGGCGTCCTCAGCTGCCTGCCGGTCGTCCACCACCAGCACGGCGAGGCGGACCAGCCCGACCCAATGCCGGCGGTAGAGCTCCGACACCGCGTCTCGCGCCCCGTCGTGCGCCAGAGATCGGAGCGGATCTCTGATGCTCACCATTGGATTCGTCACACCCCTAAAGACGCACAGCTCCCCGAAACGCTGCGTTAAGCCAGCCGCTCGCGGACCCAGTCGAGGTGGATGAGCGCATGCCGACGCTGCCAGGCACGGATCGTCGGCAACCCGGGCGGGGGCGGCTGGAATGCTCCCCACCACAGTCCGGCCGCGATGGCCGCCAGAAACCCGGTGATCGCGACATCGTCAGACAGCGCGGGCAGGCTGACCGATTCACGCATGTCGGCCTGCAGGATGACGGTGTCGGCCCAGCGTGGCGCGAGGGCCGGATGTGCCCAGTCGATGAAGACCACGCGGTCGTCGGTCAGGATGATGTTGTCGGCCCGCAGATCCCAGTGCGCCAGCGCCTTCCCGTCCGCCAGCGCACGCACCCCGATCCGGGCGAGCTCTGCAAGCTCTTCCTCCCGGCCGGCCGCCCAGGAGGGTACGGAGAGGTCGTCAGCGATCACGTTGTCCCACCGGCTCAGGAACTCCACACTCCGCACGGCGGCAATGGGCGCGTCGGGCCACGGTGACGGGTCCAGGGCCTCGGACAGCTCCGAAACCGCATCCAGGACCCGGTCGGCATCACGCTGTTCCCACGGGTGAGCGGGCAGCCGGCCCTCGATGTCCTCGAAGAGCAGACCGACCCAGTCGCCGTCGTCGTACACGTCGTACAGCGCGGGCGCCGTCGGCAACGGGCCGATGGCCTGGACGGCGGTGATCTCCTGGCGGAACAACGACGGGGTCTTCGGGTTGAGCGACGTACCGACGGCCTTGACGAAGGCGCGGCGGCCGGAGGCGGTCACCAGGCGGGCGGCGACGCCGGGGGAGAAGCCGCCCTGCTGGGTCGCGGCGGAGACCACCACGGACCCGAGTGCGCGCTCCACCCAGGCCCGCACTGCGGCGGGCGCCTCCTCGAAGGGCAACCGGACCCCAGCAGCGTGCGCCATGCGTCAAGACGGTAGGTGCGCAGCGGTCCGAGCGCCCGCGATTTTAGAATCCGCTGGCTCCGCATGGGATGATTGACCAGTTGACCTGCAATACCCGAGACGAACTGGATCCCCTCCGTGCCCGTAGGCCCCACGACCGTGCCGCAGCCGGGTCGCACCGACCCGTCGCTGATCCGGAACTTCTGCATCATCGCCCACATCGACCACGGCAAATCGACGCTGGCCGACCGGATGCTGCAGATCACCGGGGTCGTCGACGGCCGTCAGATGCGGGCCCAGTACCTGGACCGGATGGACATCGAGCGGGAACGCGGCATCACGATCAAGTCGCAGGCGGTCCGGCTCCCGTTCGCGCCCGGCCCGGATTCCCCGGGCGGCCTGCTCGCCCCGGACGGCACGACGTACATCCTGAACATGATCGACACCCCCGGGCACGTCGACTTCACCTACGAGGTGTCGCGGTCGCTCGAGGCGTGTGAGGGCGCGGTGCTGCTCGTCGACGCGGCGCAGGGCATCGAGGCGCAGACGCTGGCGAACCTCTACCTTGCGCTGAACGCCGACCTGCACATCATCCCGGTGCTGAACAAGATCGACCTGCCCAGCGCGCAGCCGGAGAAGTACGCCGCCGAGCTGGCTCACATCATCGGCTGCGACCCCTCCGACGTACTGAGGGTGTCGGCCAAGACCGGCGAGGGCGTCGAGGAGCTGCTGAGCGAGATCGTCGCCCAGGTCGACCCGCCGAAGGGCGTCAAGGACGCACCGCCGCGGGCGCTGATCTTCGACTCCGTTTACGACACCTACCGCGGCGTGGTCACCTACGTCCGGGTGGTCGACGGCGAGCTGACCCACCGCGACCGGATCAAGATGATGTCGACCGGCGCGGTGCACGAGATGCTCGAGGTCGGCGTCATCTCGCCCGAGCCGATGAAGTCCCCGAGTATCGGCGTCGGCGAGGTCGGCTACCTGATCACCGGCGTGAAGGACGTCCGCCAGTCCCGGGTCGGTGACACCGTCACGGCGGCCGTCCACGGTGCAACTGAGGCGCTCGGCGGCTACAAGCACCCTCAGCCGATGGTGTACTCCGGCCTGTTTCCGATCGACGGTGACGACTACCCGACGCTGCGCGACGCACTGGAGCGGCTGCAGCTGAACGACGCGGCTCTGCAGTACGAGCCGGAGACCTCGGGCGCGCTCGGGTTCGGCTTCCGCTGTGGCTTCCTCGGCCTGCTGCACATGGAGATCGTCCGGGAGCGGCTCGAGCGCGAGTTCGACCTGGACCTGATCTCGACCGCGCCGAACGTCGTCTACCGGGTCGAGATGGAGGACGGCAAGGAGTACGTCGTCACCAACCCGAGTGAGTTCCCAGAGGGCAAGATCGCCGATATCTACGAGCCGGTGGTGAAGGCGACGATCCTCAGCCCCAAGGACTTCATCGGCGTGATCATGGAGCTCTGCCAGACCAAGCGGGGCAACCTGCAGGGGATGGACTACCTGTCCGAGGACCGGGTCGAGCTCCGCTACACGCTGCCGCTGGCCGAGATCGTCTTCGACTTCTTCGACCAGCTGAAGTCGAAGACCAAGGGCTACGCGTCGCTGGACTACGAGCCGACCGGTGAGCAGGCCGCCGCGCTGGTCAAGGTCGACATCCTGTTGCAGGGCGAGACGGTCGACGCGTTCTCGGCGATCGTGCACCGCGACAACGCCTACTCGTACGGCGTCGCGCTGGCCGGCAAGCTCAAGGAACTGATCCCCAGGCAGCAGTTCGAGGTGCCGATCCAGGCCGCGATCGGGTCCCGGATCATCGCTCGCGAATCGATCCGCGCCATGCGCAAGGACGTGCTGGCCAAGTGCTACGGCGGTGACATCACGCGGAAGCGCAAGCTGCTGGAGAAGCAGAAGGAAGGCAAGAAGCGGATGAAGATGGTCGGTCGTGTCGAGGTCCCGCAGGAGGCCTTCATCGCCGCGCTCCGGACCACCGACACCGGGGAGAAGGCCAAGAAGTAAGTGGCCGTCGACATTCCGGAAGGCCTGCTGGTCGTCGGCTCACGCGGTCCGGACTGGGCCGCCTGGCTCGACCGGCTGCCGAAGCTGACCCGGGAACTGCTCGACGAGTGGGATCTCCGGGTCAACGGTAAGGCGTTCTACGGCAACTGCGCGTTGGTCGTGCCGGTGACGACGGCCGACGGGCAGAGCGCCGTACTCAAGGTGCAGTTCCCACACTGGGAGGCGGAGACCGAGCATCTCGCGCTCCGGGCCTGGGGCGGGAACGGCGCGGTGCTGTTGTTGCGGGCGGATCCGCGTCGCTTCGCCTTGCTGCTCGAGCGGTTGGAGCCGCGCGACCTCACCACGGTCGACGCTCTCGACGCATGCGAGATCGTTGGCAGCACCTACAAGCGATTGCATGTCCCGGCAGGGCCGCAGTACCGGACGTTGTCGGGTGAGCTGACGCGGTGGCTGGAACGCCTCCGGCAGTTGCCCGCGTCGGCGCCGGTCCCGCATCGGTACGTCGAGCAGGCGATCTCGCTGTCCGAGGACTTCGTCGCGGACCCGGCCACCGACGGGCGACTGATCCACACCGACCTGCACTACGAGAACATGCTGGCCGCCGACCGCGAACCCTGGCTGGTGATCGACCCCAAGCCGCTCTCCGGCGACCCGCACTTCGAGGTCGCCCCACTGATCTGGAACCGGTGGGACGAGGTCGTTGCCTCCGGCGACCTTCGGTTCGCGGTCCGGCAGCGGTTCTACACCGCGATCGACGCGGCCGGTCTGGACGAGGTCCGGGCCCGCGACTGGGTGATCGTCCGCCAGATGCTCAACGTGCTGTGGACGCTCGAGGACGCCGGCGGCGACGAATCCCTCCCGCAGGACTGGCTCACCCGCAACATCGCGATCGTCAAGGCCATCCAGGACTGAGCGTGCCCGCGCCGCGTGACGTAGCAGACAGTCGCTTGTAGTAAGTAGTTACTACCTACTAACTTCGGGCCATGTCGCCGACACGGATGAGTGGGCAGGAGCGCCGCGAGCAGATCCTCGCGCTGGCCGAGGACGAGTTCGCCGGCGCCGGCTTGTACGGCGCGTCGACCGAGACGATCGCCCGTCGAGCGGGTATCACCCAGGCCTATGTGTTCCGGTTGTTCGGCACGAAGAAGCAGTTGTTCCTGGAGTGTGTGGACGCCGCGTTCGGGCGGATGACGCTGGCGATGCTGGCCGCCGCGGGCGGTGCGACTGGGATCGACGCGCTGACCGCGATGGGTCGCGAGTACAACGAGATGCTTGCCGACCGCACCACTCTGCTGCTCCAGTTGCAGGGCACCGCTGCCGCGGCCGCCGGCGACGGCGAGGTCCGCGACGCGGTCCGCGCCAGCTTCGGTCGCCTGTGGCAGGCCGTCGCCGACACCGCCGGCCTGGATCCGGTCACGGTGAAGGCGTTCCTGGCGTTCGGCATGCTCCTCAACACCAACGCCGCCCTCGATCTGCCCGCGGTCGACGAGCCCTGGGCCGAGCAGGCGCGGACCCGCATCCGGCCCGGTCTGTTCACCCACATCACCAGCGAGACCAACCGATGAACGACCGGCCGTCCCGCGATCACCTCATGTCCACGACCACGGGCAGACCCAGCTCGGACCGGGCTCTCGTCGGAGTGATCGTGTCTCTCGGGCTGCTCGTCGCCGTAGTGGGCAGTCTTGGCGCGCCGTTGATCACGGCGGTCGCGCAGCACTACAACGTATCGCTGGCCGCCGCCCAGTGGACGCTGACGATCGCGTTGCTGTCGGGTGCGGTGACAACGCCGGTGCTGGGACGGCTCGGCTCCGGACCCCGACGGCGGAGCGTCGTACTGGTGACGCTGAGCATTGTCGTGGCGGGCAGCCTGCTGACGGTGCTCCCGCTTCCGTTCGCGGTGCTGCTGGTCGGGCGTGCGGCTCAAGGTGCGGGGCTCGGGTTGGTCTCGCTGATGATGGCGATCGCCCGGGACCACCTCGACGAGCGGCGCTCGGCCAGTACGATCGCGTTTCTGTCCGTCGCCTCGACCGCCGGCATCGGGATCGGATATCCGCTGGCTGGGTGGCTGACGGATCTCGCGGGCATCCGGGCGGCGTACGGCCTGGGGCTGGTCGCGACCGCCGCTGCCCTGGTCGCAGCCGTCGCCGTGATTCCGCAGGCGCCGGCGCGACCGGCCAACCGCGTCGATCTGCGCGGTGCGCTGCTGCTCACCATCGGTCTGCTCGCCCTGCTCCTCGTGATCAGCCAGGTCGGCCTCTGGCAACAGCACACTGTCCTGGCCGTGCTCATCCTTGTGGTCTCGTTGCTGGTGCTCGCCGCCTGGACGATCGTCGAAGCCCGCACCGACAAGCCGCTCGTCGACATCCGGCTCCTGCGCCACCCGGCCGTTGCCGCCGCCAACCTCGTCATGCTCACCGGCGGTGTCGGGATGTATCTCCTGCTCAGCTTGATCACGCGCTACGTCCAGACGCCTGCCGTGGCCGGGTACGGGTTCGGACTGAACACGTTCGAGGCCGGTCTCGTGCTCGTGCCGTTCTCGCTGCTGGGGTTCGTCGCCGGGCGGCTCATGCCCGGTTTGAAGAGCAGGTTCGGTGCGCGGACGTTGCTTGCGGCAAGCACGACCGTCGTCCTGATCGCCTTCGTTCTCTTCGCGCTCGCCCGTGACCACCTGGCCGAACCGGTGATCGCGATCAGCATCCTCGGGGTCGGCGTCGGCGCGTTCTCCGCCGCGATGCCGTCCGTCATCCTGGCCGCGACGCCGGCGGCCGAGACCGCGAGTGCGATGAGCGTCAACCAGGTCGTGCGCAGCGTCGGGTTCTCCATCGGCAGCGCGCTCGGTGGGTTCATCCTCGCGGCGTACACCACCGACGTCTTCCCGCACGAGACCGGCTACACCACCGCAGCCTGGGCCGGCGCGGCCACCACCGCCGCGACCCTGCTCGTCATCGCCGCTCTACCGGCGCAGCGGCGGTAAATCGGTGGAACCGGTGGCACACCGGGAGGGAGGATGCGGGGTATGCGGTTGCTGACGGTCAATGTGGTGGAGAAGCTGATTCCGGGTCCGAAGGAGACCGGCTTCACGGCCATCGACAAGCGACCGCAGCCGGGGCGCGTGCCGGTCGGTGAACTCGGGCTGGCCGGCGACCGGGTGTGCGACACCAAGAACCACGGCGGTCCCGACCTCGCGATCTACGCGTACGCCGAGGAGGACGCGAACTGGTGGGCCGCGCAACTGGGCCGGGAGATCCCGACCGGCCTGTTCGGGGAGAACCTGCGCACCGAGGGACTCGACATCACCGGCGCGCTGCTCGGTGAGGTGTGGCGGATCGGCGACGAGGTCGAGGTGATGGTCCGGGCGCCGCGGATCCCGTGCATCACCTTCCAGCACCGGATGCAGGTGCCGCACTGGGTGAAACGCTTCCATCAGGCCGGTCGCCCGGGTGCCTATCTGAAGGTGCTCCGGACCGGGACTATCGGCGCCGGCGACCCGGTCGAGGTGCTGAGCCGACCGGATCACGAGGTGACGATCGGCGAGATGTTCGGCGCCCAGGACCCACCGAAGATGCAACGCATGCTCGACTCCGGCGTCGACCTGATGGACGAACTCCGAGCCACCGCCCACCGCGCCGCGGCTCGCGCGTGAGCGCGCAGCAGACGGCCGGCAGAGGACTACTACCCGCACCCGGACCGCTCCGGCCGCTCGCTCTCGCCACCTTGCTCAGCCGGGTGGGCAATGGGTTGTTGATGACGGTCAGCGTGTTGTATTTCAACCGGATCGTCGGGCTGTCGATTGCTCAGGTTGGACTCGGGCTGACCATTGCGGGGTTGTTCGGGCTGTTGTCGGCGGTGCCGCTCGGGCATCTGGCCGATCGCCGCGGTCCGCGCACGCTGTTCGTCGTACTCAGCCTGATTCTCTGTGCGGTATCGCTGCTCTATCTGCTGGTGCACACCTTCTGGCAGTTCTTGATCGTCTCCGTGGTGCTCACCGTGATCGACCGGGGAGCGGGCGCCGTTCGGGCCGCGCTGATCGCTGCCATCACGCAGGGCGCCGACCGGGTCGCGGCCCGCGCCTATCTGCGCGCGGTGACCAACATCGGCATCATGGCCGGCGCCGGAATCGGTGCCTTCGCGCTGCACTTCGATACGGGTACGGCGTACCGCCTGATGTTCGTGCTCGACGCAGTGCTCAGTGCGATCGCGGCGTTCGTGATCCTGGCGGTGCCACGGGTGGCGCCGAATCCGCGTGGCGACGACGGACCGGTCTGGGTCGCCCTGCGCGACCGCGGGTACCTCGCAGTGGCAGCGCTCAACGCCGGGATGTCGATCCACTACGCGGTGTTCGACGTCGCGATCCCACTGTGGGTGGTCGACCACACCGACGCACCGCGCTGGACGGTCGCGCTGACGCTGATCATCAACACCGTCGTGGTCGCGCTCTTCCAGGTTCGATCCTCGCGCGGGATCTCCGACCCGCCCGCGGCCGCGCGAGCCACCCGCACCGCCGGATTGTTGCTCCTGGCATCGATGGTGCTCTTCGCCGGCGCCTCCTGGGGCAACGCCGCGATCGCGGTCGGCCTGCTCGCCCTCGGCGCCCTGGTCCAGGTGATCGGCGAGCTCCTGCAGTCGTCCGGCTCGTTCCTGCTCAGCTTCGACCTCGCCGGCGAGCACGCGCAGGGTCAATACCAGGGCGTCTGGAACACCAGCATGTCCATCAGCACGATGCTCGCCCCGACCGTCCTGGCCCTGCTCCCGCTCGGTCTCGGCGTTCCGGGCTGGATCATCCTGGGCGTCTGGTTCGCCCTGATCGGCGTCCTGTTCGTCCCGGTCGTCCGCTGGGCCGCCGCTCGCCGCGAACAGATGCTGGTTGCGACGTAGCAGCGTGTCAGTTGGTGGGTTCGCGGTAGCCCAGCGCGGCGGAGATCTTGCGGGCGGCCTCGATCGCGGCCGGTGCCATCAGGGCGACCTGGGCGATCGACTGCTCGAGCGACAGTGTGGAGATGCTGACCGCGGCGATCGCGGTGCCGGTGTGATCGTGGATCACCGAGGCCACGCAGCGGATGCCGGGTTCGTTCTCCTCGTCGTCGAGCGCGTAGCCGCGGGCGCGGACCTGCGCGAGGTCGGCCTTGAGGGTGGCGGCGGTGGTGTGCGTCAGCGGAGTGCGGGCAGGTAGGCCGGTCCGGGTGATGTGCGCGTCGAGCGCGTCATCGTCCTTCTCGGCGAGGAGTGCCTTGCCGATGCCGGTGCAGTGCAGCCAGAACGCCTTACCCACCCGGGACGGCATCCGGTACGGCTTCGGCCCGTCGAGCCGCGCGACATAGATCGCCTCGTCACCGTTGAGCAAACCGACATGCACTGTGCAGCGGGTCTGCGCGACCAGGTCGGCGAGGACCGGGCGGGCGACGGTCGCGAGGTCGACGTTGGTGAGGGCGTGACCGGCCAGCCGGAGCGCCTTCGGCCCCGGATGGTACGAACCGTCCTCGGCCTGCGCGACGAACTCGTGCTCCACCAGCGACGCCATGATCCGGTGCACCGTCGACTTGGCCAGGCCGGTCGCGTTGACCACGTCGGTGAACCGCGAGTGTTCCAGTACGGCGTCCAGCACCATCAGCGTCTTGTCGATCGCCGAGGGCGAGTTCAGGTCCGTCATCCTGCCACTCCTATCTGGCCAGCCAGCCGCCGTCGACCGCGAGCACGTGACCGTTGACGTAGTCCGCCGCCGCCGAGGCAAGGAAGACCGCGGCGCCGACCACGTCCTCCGGCCGCCCCCAGCGGCCGGCCGGGATGCGGTCCCGGATCGCCGCTTCGCGGACCGGGTCCGCGCGGAGGTCGGTGGTGTTGTCGGTAGTGATGTACCCGGGCGCGATCGCGTTCACCTGCACCCCGGCCGGCCCCCACTCGTTGGCCAGCGCCCGGGTCAGTCCCGCGACCGCATGCTTGCTGGCAGTGTAGGCCGGAACGGTGACCCCGCCCTGGAAGCTCAGCAGCGACGCGATCGTGACGATCTTCCCGGTCCGGCGCTCGGCCATCGCGGCGCCGATCGGCCGGGTGACCGCCCACGTGGAGTTCAGGTTCACGTCGATCACCTGCTGCCAGTCCGCGGTCGTGGTCTCGGCTGCCGGCGCGCGCCGGATCGTGCCGGCGTTGTTGACCAGGATGTCGACGCGCCGGCTCTTGGCCAGTTCGGTCGCGGCCTTCTCGACGGCGGCCGGATCGGCGAAGTCGGCGATCACCACGGCCGCTTCTCCGCCGCCGTTCTGCCTGATGGCTTCGAGCGTGTCCTCGAGCGCGGCGTCCCGCGCCATCAGGATCAGCTCGGCACCGGCCGCGGCGTACCCGGCCGCGATCGCCGCTCCGATACCCCGCCGGGCTCCGGTGACGAGCGCCGTACGCCCGCGCAGGCTGAACGGCTCAGCCGTCACCGCAGGTCCCGTACGTCGACGCCGTCCATGTCGCCGAACGCCTGGTTCTCGCCCGCCATCGCCCACACGAAGCTGTACGCCGAGGTGCCGGAGCCGGAGTGGATCGACCAGCTCGGCGAGATCACGGCCTGGCGGTCGGCGATCAGCAGGTGCCTGGTCTCGTCGGGTTCGCCGAGCAGGTGGACGATCCGCTCGGTCTCGGGGAGGCCGAAGTACAGGTAGCACTCGGTCCGGCGGTCGTGCGTGTGGGCGGGCATGGTGTTCCAGGTGCTGCCGGGGTGCAGCCTGGTCACGCCGAGAACGATCTGGCAGCTGCGTACGCCGTCCGCGTGGATGTACTGGTCGATCGTACGGCGGTTCGCGGTGTGCTGGTCGCCGAGCTCGAGGCGGTTGCCCTCACCGGGATTCACCTGCGTGGTGGGGAAGTCGGTGTGTGCCGGTGCCGAGAAGACGTAGTACGCCGCGTCCGGTCCGTCGAAGATCACGTCACGGACACCGCGGCCGACGTACAGGCAGGCGCCGGTGGTCAGCTCGTACTTGGTGCCGTCGGCAGTGACCGTGCCCGGGCCGCCGACGTTGACAATGCCGGCTTCGCGGCGTTCGAGGAAGTACTCGCTGCGCAGCTCGGGCCACGTGCCGAGCGTCAGCGGGCCGCTTGCGGGGCGGGCGCCGGCGAGGACGATCCGGTCGTGGTGGGTGAGCACCGCGGTGATCGCGTCCGGAGTGAAGAGGTCGTCGACCAGGTAGTGCGAGCGCAGCGCGGCGGTGTCGAAGCCGGGCACCTGAGCGGGGTGGGTGGCATGTCTGACCTGCAGGGGCGGCTGTGCGTTCACGGAACAAGGTTCTATTCCACAGAACCTCCTGTCAATCGTAGGCTTGGGTGAAACTGGCGCAGGAGTTGTTCCGGGTTCCGTGCCTTGACACTTAGTTCTGGCTGATGGAACCCTTCCAGGGACTGCCTATCCGGTCGTCGCGTTGCCGTTGGCAACTTTTCTGGCCCAACCCCGGGAGATCCCGTATGCCGAACATCACCGTCGAACTGCTCTCCGGCCGCACGCTCGACCAGCGCCGCGAGTTCGTTGCCGCCGTCACCGACTCCGCCATCGCCATCCTCGGCGCCAAGCGCGAGTCCGTCCGCATCGTCTTCACCGAGATCGAGAAGACCGACGTCGCCAACGGAGGCACTCTCGTCGCCGACGCGTAGGACGTCCCCTCCCGCGGCCCGGCGCCTCTCCGGCCCAAGGTGCCGGGGCGCGCCGCCCCTCGGTGCCGTGGCGCAGGTCCGGTCCCTGAAATCCCGCGGCGCCCGGCCGGTCGAGCTATTACTCTGCGAGGCATGCGAGTAGGAGTTTTCGGAGCCACGGGGCAGGTCGGTAGCGTCATGCGGGAGCTGCTCATCGAGCGGAAGTTCCCGGTGGACGAGGTGCGGTACTTCGCGTCGGCGCGGTCGGCGGGGAGCAGGCTGCCGTTCGGGGACACGGAGATCACGGTCGAGGACTCCGCGACGGCGGACTTCGCCGGGCTGGAGCTCGCGTTGTTCTCCAACGGGAAGACGGCGTCCAAGGAGTTCGCGCCGAGGGTGGCCGCGACCGGGGCCGTCGTGGTGGACAACTCGTCCGCGTGGCGGATGGATCCCGACGTACCGCTCGTCGTCTCCGAGGTGAACCCGGGTGACCTCGACCACCTGCCGAAGGGCATCGTCGCCAACCCGAACTGCACCACGATGGCCGCGATGCCGGTGCTCGCCCCGCTGCACCGCGAGGCGACGCTGACCCGGCTCGTCGTCTCGACGTACCAGGCCGTCTCCGGTTCCGGCGGCGTCGGTGTCAGCGAGCTCGAGGACCAGGCGCGGGCCCTGGTCGAGCCCGGCGGCAAGCTGGCCCGCGGCACCGAGGGGATCACCCTGCCCGAGCCCAAGGTGTACGCCGGCCCGATCGCGTTCAACGTGCTCCCACTGGCCGGCTCGATCGTTGCCGATGGCACCGGTGAGACCGACGAGGAGCAGAAGCTGCGGAACGAGAGCCGCAAGATCCTGCACATTCCGGACCTCCCGGTCGCCGGCACCTGCGTGCGCGTGCCCGTCTTCACCGGCCACTCGCTGAGCATCCACGCCGAGTTCGCCGAGCCGATCACCCCGGAACGCGCGGCCGAAATCCTCGGCGGCGCTCCCGGTGTCGCGCTCGCCGACCTCCCGACGCCGCTGCTCGCCGCGGGCCAGGACCCGTCGTACGTCGGCCGCATCCGCCAGGACCAGTCCGTCCCCGGCAACCGTGGCCTGGTCTTGTTTGTCTCCAACGACAACCTCCGCAAGGGCGCTGCCCTCAACGCGGTGCAGATCGCCGAACTCCTCGCCCAGCGCTGATCCCTGTACCGAAGGACGGGTAGTAGTCGGAGCCGTCCCGCCGCCTCCTGCCTCGCGCCCCGCGCGATTGTGCCCTGGAGCCGACCACTACCCGTCCTTCGGTACGCGACCACCCGCAAACTGTCTTGATCAGCAGCGGTAGAAGTCCTTGGTGTAAACGCCGTTGACCGCGCTGAGTGTGTGGTCATAGCAGCCATGACCGATCGAGCGGTAGCGGACGGTCTGGGTGCCGGTCGCGTGCCGCTGGTCACGCGGTACGCCGTAGATCCACGACGCGCGGCCGTCGTACGTCTCGGTGGTGATCGACTGCGTGGTGCGGGTCGTGTCGTAGATCGAGAGATCGGTGACGACGTCGTACCCGCCGGGGATGGTTGCGTTGGGCAAGAACGTGAGCACGCCGGTCTTGCCGTAGCTCAGGTCGGTCCGGTCGACCTTGCCGCCGCTGATGGTTGTGGAGGTGTCACGCCAGCTCGCTGTGAGCGAGTCGCGCGACTCGCCGGCCTCCCAGACGTGGTCGGACGCGTTGGTCAGCGTGCGCTGGACCGTCGTACGGATCCGGCCTTCGGACGTGTCGACGTAGCCGCTGATCTTCAGGGTGCGGGATGCCTTGGTGCGCACGGCTCCTGCTTCGCCCGGGGCGCCGGTCACGTCGTCGGTCTTGCTGAGCGGCGAGACGGCGTACGACGTGAGTCGGCCGTGCGTCTGGGTGCGGTGGGGGTCCTTCCACACGTGGAGGTTCGGGACGGTGAACCAGCCGCTCTGTCCGGCCGGCACGCCGGCCACGTGGACGCGGAACTCGTGCGGTTGGCCGTCGGTGAGGAGGCCGGCGAACGGGGTGAGGTCGTAGGTCAAGGGCTTGATGTCGAACGCGCGCGGGGCCGGGGACGGGCGCCAGGAGTACGGATTCGACCAGCCGCCGGTGTAGATGTACGGGTACGGCAGGGCGACGCCGGCCGGTTTGCCGTCGATCGAGACGTCGACCTCCCGGTACGGCGATCCGTCCGGGCACGAGTATCCGGTTTCGGCCGGGGCGGACGTGTCCCAGAACTCCTCGCAGCCACCGCCGGATCCGGTGACATAGATCTCACCGAGCAACCGCGTGGTGTTCCGCGGGAGGGTCGCCGTACCGATCAGGTCGGAGTCCTCGCGGCGTTGGTCCTGCAGTGGCAGTACGGTGTCGGCGGTCTTGGCGGCGGGAGCGTTGCGCCCGGTGGTGTAGAAGTCGAGGGTGACGGTGATGTCGAGGACTCCGGTGTAGGTGTCGTCGACGACATTGCCGAGTTCCATCACGACCGGTTGCGGCGTACGGAGCAAGGGGATGTAGGCGGTGACGTCCTTCTGCACGTCCCAGGCGATGCCGTCCGTGCTCGGCTCCGGGGTGGACGTGCGGAAGACGCCGACGCCGCCGATCGTGATGTGGCCGAGGCGGTCGTACTGGATGCCTTTCACGTCGCCGTGCATCCGCAGGACGACCTTGGACCACGGGCCCTGGCATGCGGCCGGGGGAGTGTAGGTCGACTGGTACGGGTCGAAGTTCCGGAACTGGTTGCGGACGATCTGCACCTCGCAGTGCTTGGTGTTCGGTACGGCGACCGGTGGCTCCGGCGTGCGTGGATCGTCGTAGTCGGAGCCGAACTCCGGCGGCGGCGTCGCCGCTGTGGCGCGGGCCACTGGGGTCGCCGCGGTGGCGGGCGCGAGAGGCAGCCAGCCGAGGAGTAGAACGGATAGTGAGACGAGGGCCACCGACCGTATGCGCATGTTGCGGAAACGTAATGGAGAAGGTTCAGGCGGGCAAGCGAGTGCCATGGTCAGGCATGCCTCGCAGCAATTACCCTCCGGTTACTTGACCCCCGATGGAGGCCAGTTATGAAGCCTGTCGCCGATTCCGGCCAGCTCGCCCTGCTCAGCAACCGCAAGGACACGATGGCCCAGATGTTCCTGGACCGCGTCGCCGCGACCCCGCAGCGCGAGGCGTTCCGGTATCCGGCCGGGGACCAATGGAAGTCCGTCACCTGGCGGGAGACCGACGAGCTCGCGCGCCGCCGGGCGGCCGGGCTGATCGCGCTCGGCGTCGAGCCGGAGCAGCGGGTCGCGATCGCGTCCAGCACCCGGATGGAGTGGATCGACTGCTACCTGGCCGCCGTACTGGCCGCGGCCGCGACGACCACGATCTACCCCTCGACGATGTCGTCGGACGTGGCGTTCATCGTCGCGGATGCCGACGTGCAGGTCGCGTTCGCCGAGGACGCGGGGCAGGTCGACAAGCTGCGGGAGCACCGGGCCGAGACGCCGTCGCTGCACAAGGTCGTCCTGATCGACGGCACTCCACTGGACAGCGATGGGGATTGGGTCATCAGCCTGTCCGCGCTGGACTCGCTGGGTGACGCCTATCTGGCCGAGCATGCCGCGGCGGTCGACGAGCGGGTGGCGCAGATCAAGGCGGATCACCTCTGCACGTTGATCTACACCTCCGGCACGACCGGGCGTCCCAAGGGCGTGCGGTTGCCGCACTCGGTGTGGACGTACGAGGGCGCGGCGGTCGAGGGGATCCGGGTGCTCAGTCCGGACGACCTGCAGTTCCTGTGGTTGCCGTTGTCACACGTGTTCGGTCAGGTGCTGGTCGCCGTACAGTGCCAGATCGGGTTCGCGACGGCGGTGGACGGGCGGATCGACAAGATTGTCGACAACGCGGCGATCGTCCAACCGACCTTCATGGCCGCGGCGCCGCGGATCTTCGAGAAGGCGCACGCGCGGATCGTCACGATGATCGAGTCCGACGGTGGGGTCAAGGCTCGGCTGTTCCATTGGGCGTTCGGGGTGGGCGCGCGCGTGTCCACGCTGCGCCAGGCCGGCAAGGAGCCGAGCGGGTTGCTGGCGGCGCAGTTCGCTACCGCTGATCGGTTGGTGCTGTCGAAGATCCGGGATCGCTTCGGTGGGCGGATCCGGTTCTTCGTGTCCGGGTCGGCCGCCCTGGACAAGAAGCTGGCGGAGTGGTTCCACGCCGCCGGGCTGCTGATCCTCGAGGGGTACGGACTGTCGGAGACCGCGGCCGGCTCGTCGCTGAACCGGCCCACGCAGTACCGGCTCGGCAGCGTCGGCCCGGTCTTTCCCGCCACCCAGGTCAAGATCGCCGAGGACGGCGAGATCCTGATCAACGGCCCCGGTGTGATGAGCGGCTACCACAACCAGCCCGCGCAGACCGCCGAGGTGATCGACTCCGACGGCTGGTTCCACACCGGCGACATCGGGCACTTCGAGGACGAGTTCCTCTTCATCACCGACCGCAAGAAGGACCTCTTCAAGACCTCCGGCGGCAAGTACGTCGCCCCCCAGGTGATCGAGGGCCGCTTCAAGACCATCTGTCCCTACGCGAGCCAATTCGTTGTCCACGGCAACAAGCGCAACTTCGTCTCCGCGCTGGTCACCCTGGACCCCGACGCCATCGTCGCGTGGGCCACCTCGAACGGCCTGACCGGCCGGCCGTACGCCGAGATCGTCACGTCGGACGCCGCCCGCGCAATGGTCCAGGGCTACGTCGACGAACTGAACGCCGGCCTCAACCGCTGGGAAACCATCAAGAAGTTCACTATCCTCGACCGGGACCTCACCATAGAATCCGGCGAAATGACCCCCAGCCTCAAGCTCAAACGCAAGTACGTAGAAGCCCAGTACGCCGACCTCCTCGACAAGATGTACGAGTAACAACCGGGGAAGCCGACCTACGCGCGCCACGCGAATCGCACGGGTGTACCGAAGGACGGGTAGTGGTGTGGCGTTTGCGGCGTCGTCGTGTGGAGCCGACCTTGGCGAGCGTGGTTCTGAGCAACCACTACCCGTTGTTCCGTGCCGTCTATGACTGTTCGAGGAGCTGTTTCAGGGCGGCCAGGTTTGCGGCCACCGCGGACTTGACGCGGCCGAGTGCGATGGGGGCCAGGAGGTTCAGGGGGCGGGGGGCTTGCAGGTTGACGGTGTTGGTGAGGGTGGTGGCGGTTCCTTCGGGGTGGAGTGTGTAGGTGAGATGGGCGGGCAGGGCGTTGAGGGTGCCTTGGACGGTGAGCTTGTGGTTGGGGGTGAGCTCGATGATTTCCAGGGTTTCCTCTGCGTGGACAGGGATCGTCCGGGTTTGCAGGTAGCGGGTGCCGACGCTGGGCGGGCCGGAGGTGAGCTGTCGGGTTTCGGCGAGGGCGTAGTTCCATTGGGGCAGGTTTTCGAGGTTGGCCAGGTAGGCGAAGACCGTGGCCTGCGGACGTTCGATGGTGATCGTGTTGGTGAATTTCATTGGGGCCGCCGCGAGCTGTCGACCAGGCGTTGTGCTGCGGTCGGGTCGTGGGCCGGAAGGACGACCAGGCCGGGCAGGTGCTCGGCGAGGGCCAGGACTTTGTCGGTGGTGTGGGCGAGTGCGCCGCGGTCACCGACTCCGGGGAGTTGGCGGCGTTCGAGGAGGCTCGACTCGTAGGTGAGGTCGCCGACCATGAGGAGTGGTGGCAGGTCGCGTCGGCGTACGAGCATCGAGATCGAGCCGGGCGTGTGACCGGGCGTGGGGAGCAGGACGATCGAGCCGTCGCCCATCACGTCGTACGCCTCGGTGAAAGGCTCGACGCCCAGATCGCCGGCGAAGGTGATGTGCTTCCAGCGCGCGCCGGGTACGTCGATATGCGTGCGGAGGAAGCCGCGGGCCTCGGGGGAGAACCCGGACAGTTGGGCCCACTCCGCCGCAGTGATCAGGAGCTCGCTGCCGCCGAGCTGCGGGATCCCGCCGATGTGGTCCTGGTGCAGGTGGGAGATGACCGCCTTGTCGACGTCGGCGGTCGAGTACCCGAGGGTGCCCAGTTGCGCGTCGAGCGTCTCGTGCTCGGCGATGTGGAACTTGGCCAGCCGGTCGTACACGACGCCGTTGAATCCGCCGGGGAAGTACGACGGATCCGTCACTGACGCACGGTCCTGGCCGGTGTCGAACAACACCAGTCCGTTCGCGTGCTCGACGACGTACACATTGATCGGCCGGGGCGGCAGCCACCGGCGCGAGGTGAGCAGCCACCAGTAGAGCGGCTTCTTCGAGCCGTGGGCGTGTTCGGGGTGGATCTCGACGCTGCCGGTGCTGATCACCGACACCGCCCGGACCGGGTCTCCGGTACCGGTGCGCGCCGGCAATCTGGTCGCTTCCGTGGACATGTGGACTCCTGAGGTGCTCATCGGCCCGACGAGTTCGGGGCCGAGGGCATCAGTCTTCGCCCGCGGTCGCGGCATGTCTGTGACTTTTGTAGTGCGCTGGAGTAACCGAGGTCACTCGTCGTCCGGGTTCCAGGTCTGGTCGTGGAGCCCGGTGGGGTCGAGGATGTGGACGCTGTCCGCCGAGGTGGCGACCAACCGCGCCAGCCGGAAATCTCGCAGTACTCGCGCCACCACCTCGCGGACCGAACCGACGGCATCCGCGAGCTCCTGCTGAGACACCTGGGCGACGAGCTCGCCGCGCGGACTCTGCTGGGTGGAGGCCAGGTCCAGCAGGTGAGCGGCGACTCGCTGTCGCACGGTGCCGAACGCGTTGATCGCGGTCTGCTGCAGGTTCTCGTACAGCCGGCGACTGAGCTCCTCCGCCATCGCCCACGCGACGCGGCTGTCTTTGCGCGCGGCGGTCGTCAACAGGCCGGCGTCGATCCGGAACAGGGTGGAGTCGGCGAGCGTCTGTACGCCGACATCGGCCGGACCCGCGACGAGCACCGCAATCCCGAGTACGTCGCGAGCCCGCGCGTACCGGACCGTCACCTGACGCCCCTCGGGTGACGACATGTAGACGCGCAACAGCCCGCGTACTACCAGCAACGTCCGAGGCGCGGACCGCTCCCGATACAGCGTGTTACCCGCCGGGTACTCGATCCGATCACCTGTGGCGAGCAAGCGCTCGATCAACTCGGCCGGCAGTCCCCCAAGGAAACTCCCAGCCATCGCCGCCGCGACATCCCCATCGCCCACCGTCCAAGCATCCGCCACTCACCCCACCCCGAGCCAACCGGTTCCGGCGGCGGAGGTCATGGTTGCCTTCGGCCTGTCGTCAGGAGAGCGGACCTGCGACTCTGAAGTCATGGAGGAGAGCGCGGCCGGCCCGCGCGACCTGAGTTCGCAGGCTCGATGGGCGATGGGGAAGGCCGCTCGGAAGCGGGCGCCGCGGCGGATTCATGCTGACTGGGAGCCGGCGGCCGATCGGCCGGATCCCGTCGACGTTCTCCAGGCACAGGCCGCGACCCGGGAGAACGACCTGGTCCCGATTCGTTACGGCCGGATGCTCGCCTCGCCGTTCACCTTCTACCGCGGCGGTCCGGCGATCATGGCGAGTGATCTCGCCGCGAGTCCCACGAGTGGCATCTCCGTCCAGGCGTGTGGTGATGCGCACCTGGTCAACTTCGGACTGTTCGCCTCGCCGGAGCGGGACCTCGTCTTCGACGTGAACGATTTCGACGAGACGCTGCCGGGGCCGTGGGAATGGGATGTGAAGCGCCTGGCGGCGAGTGTTGCCATCGCCGCGCGGCAGAAGGGGCTCCCACGCCATCAGCAGCGTGAGGTGGCTCGGTTGACGGTGCGCGGTTACCGAGAGGCCATGCTGGACTTCGCTGGGTTGGCGACGACGGACCTGTGGTTTCTGCACATGTCGTCCGAGCAGTTGACCGACATTGCCGGTCAGTTGGAGGCGGAGTTCGGGATCGAGGCACCGAAGCTTGCTCCCGATCGGCTGGAGAAGATCTTCGCGAGAGCCCGGGCGCGCGACAGTCTGGGCGCCTTCGCCAAGCTGTGCCAGAGCGACGGCGAGACGGTCCGGCTGGCCAGCCATCCGCCGCTGCTGGTTCCAGTCCGGCAGCTGTCGGCCGGCGATGGCGCGAATCGGGTTGCTGCGGGCATCCGGTTGGCCTTTGACAGCTATCGGGCGAGCGTCAGCGACGCCCGGCGGGCGCTGCTCGACCAGTTCGAGATCGTCGACATGGCGCGGAAGGTGGTGGGTGTCGGCAGTGTCGGCACACGCTGTTACGTGGTCCTGCTGCGGGGCAAGAGCCGGGAGGACGTGCTGTTCCTGCAGGTCAAGCAGGCGGAGGCATCGGTTCTCGAGCCTCATCTGGGGGTCAGCAGCTATCCGAATCACGGGCATCGGGTGGTGGCCGGCCAGCGTCTGCTCCAGGCCCTGCCGGACTCGTTCCTCGGCTGGTCGACCATGCCGGACGGAAACGATTTCTACTTCCGCCAGCTCTGGGACATGAAGGGCGAGATCGACCCGTCGAAGCTGACTGTCGGCGGTCTGGGCATCTACGGCGCCCTGTGCGGATGGACTCTTGCTCGCGCGCACGGCCGAGGAGGCGACGAGGTGGCCATCGCGGGCTACCTCGGCAAGTCCGACACCTTCGACCACGCGATCGCCGACTTCGCCGTCACCTACGCCGACGTCAACGACCGCGACCACGAGCGACTCGCAGCCGCTGTCGCCGCAGGCACAATCAAGTCGGCAACCACACCCTGACCCTGGTGTTCCGCCGGGCGGCAGGCCGATGACACATGGGTCTATTGGGTGCTGGAGGATGCCAGCAGGGCGGCGTGTTTGCCGGTGGTCAGGGATTGGCCTTGGTCGATCATTTGTTCGGCGATGCGGTCTACGGCGTGGGAGAAGGCTTCGGAGTTGTCGGGGTCCCAGTCGGAGAGGCGGTCGAGCATCCAGTCGCGGAAGGCGCCGACGAAACGCTGGAACATCTCCAGGCCGAGGGTGGTGAACCGGTAGTGGCCGAGGGTCTCGGAGAGGTAGCCGTCGGCAACCAGTTGGGTGGCGATGGGTTCGAAGACGCCGGGTGGGACGCGGAGGTCGCCGGTGATGTCGCCGAGGGTGGCGGATCCGGCGTCGGCGCCGCCGCGGAAGACGCGCATGATCATCCAGGCCTGGGCGACGTTCAAGGGGATGCCGGACTGGGCCAGGACCTCGGGGGCCGGGTTGCGTTTGTGGTGCTGGACGACCAGGGCGGCGAGGCGCTGGAGTTCGTGTTCGGAGTCGAACGACGCGGGGGCGGCGAAGTTCTCGCCGACGTCGCTGGCGGCCATCCGCGCGGTCTCGCGGAGCGGGACCTCCTTCAGCATCAGCGCGACCAGGAGACCGAGCGCCGCCACCGGCACAGCCCACAGGAACACGACATGCAAGGAGTCCGCGTACGCCGCTGTCACCGCCGGCCGGACCGAGTCAGGCAGTGAGCGCACACCGTCGACAGTCGTGACCACTTGAGGGTCAGCACCGGTGGTGCGAACCGCCTCGGCCAGGTGAACGGGCAGCTGATGCGCATAGATCGATCCGAAGACCGCGACCCCGAACGAGCTGCCCATCGTGCGCAGGAAGCTCACCCCGGACGTCGCGACCCCGAGGTCGGCGTAGTCGACGGTGCTCTGCACGACCACGGTCGGTACCGGCATGCACAGTCCCACGCCCACTCCGAGGACGATCATGAACCCGGCGGTCACGACGTACGACGTCTGGTTGTCCATCAGCGACAGCAGGAACAGGCCGACGCCGATCAGGACGGTCCCGACGATCGGGAACAGCCGGTAGCGGCCGGTCTTGCTGATGAACTGGCCGACCACGACCGACGCGACGAGCAGACCGCCGACGAGCGGCAGCATCTGCAGGCCGGACTCGGTCGCCGAGGCGCCATGGACGAACTGCAGGTACGTCGGCAGATACGTGACCCCACCGAGCATCGCGAACCCGATGATGAAGCTCAGCACCGCGCACACCGTGAACACGCCGGACCGGAACAACCGCAACGGCAGCAACGGCTCCGCGGCCCGCTGTTCCACCACGATGAAGAGCCCGAGCGCGAGCAGCGATCCGATCGCCATCGAGATGATGAGCGTGGATGTCCAGGCGTGCTCGTTGCCGCCCCACGTGGTCACCAAGGTCAGCCCGGTCGCGGCGAGCCCGACGAACAGGATGCCGAGATAGTCGATCGTGGGTTTGACCGCCGCCTTCACCGCCGGCAGCGAGATCGAGGCGACGATCAGGACGACGATGCCGAGCGGGATGTTCACGTAGAACGCCCACCGCCAGCTCAGGTGGTCGACGAACAGCCCACCGAGCAGCGGGCCGGCCACGGTGGCGACCCCGAAGACCGAACCCATCACGCCCTGGTACTTGCCGCGTTCGCTCAGCGGTACGACGTCCGCGATCACCGCCATCGCGGTCACCATGATGCCGCCGGCGCCGAGGCCCTGGATCGCGCGCGAGCCGACCAGCCACAGCATCGAGTTGGCCATCCCGCACAGCGCGGAGCCGGCGAGGAACAGCACGACGCTGATCAGGAACATCCGCTTGCGCCCGTAGAGGTCGCCGAACTTCCCGACCAGCGCGGTCATGATGGTCTCGGCCAGCAGGTACGACGTGACCACCCAGGACAGGTGGTTCGCACCACCCAGATCACTGACGATGGTCGGCAGCGCGGTCGCCACGATCGTCTGATCGAGGGCCGCGAGCAGCATTCCGAGCATGATCGCGACCACGACCGCGTTCCGGGTACCGCGCCCGATCGGCTGAGCCTCGGTGTCCATGAGCCGAATGTAGCTATTCCCGGACCGTCTGCCACTACAGAACGACGGAGATCCGGTGACGAAATCGCCGGGGAGGAATGGTGGGCGCGGGTCCGTAGGATGGGTGGGTGCCGTCGACATTGCCCGAGGGGGAGGTTGCGCCCCGGGACGGGGCGTTGCCGCAATCAGCTGTGCGCGAGGCCGGATCCCGGCCGCTGGGCTTCTATCTCCACGTGCCGTTCTGTGCGTCCCGGTGCGGGTACTGCGACTTCAACACCTACACCGCCAAGGAACTCGGTGGCGGCGGGTCACAGGCGTCGTACGCCGAGACCGCGGTGGCCGAGGTCCGGCAGGCCCGGCACGTCTTGAAGGAGCTGGACAAGCCGGTCGAGACGGTGTTCTTCGGTGGGGGTACGCCGACGTTGCTGCCGGCCGGTGATCTCGGCAAGATGCTGGCCGCCGTACGGGACGAGTTCGGGCTGGCCCCCGGTGCCGAGGTGACGACCGAGGCGAATCCGGAGTCGGTGGACCCGGCCTATCTCGAGGCGCTGCTCGAAGCGGGGTTCACCCGGGTGAGCTTCGGGATGCAGAGTGCGTCGTCGCACGTGCTCAGGATTCTCGATCGGCAGCACACGCCGGGCCGGGCGCTGGAAGCGGTGAAGGAGGCGACGGCGGCCGGGTTCGAACATGTGAATCTGGATCTGATCTACGGGACGCCGGGGGAGTCGCTCGACGAGTGGCGGGCCTCGCTGGAGTCCGCGTTGTCGGCGCAGCCGGATCATGTCAGCGCCTACGCGTTGATCGTGGAGGACGGCACTCAGCTGGCCCGCCGGGTACGGCGCGGCGAGTTGCCGATGCCGGACGACGACGATCTGGCCGACAAGTACGTGCTGGCGGACGAGATGCTGTCCGCTCAGGGCCTGAACTGGTACGAGGTGTCCAACTGGGCTCGCACCGAGGACGCGCGCTGCCGGCACAACGAGCTCTACTGGCGCGGCGACACCTGGTGGGGGATCGGCCCGGGCGCCCACAGTCATGTCGGTGGCGTCCGCTGGTGGAACGTGAAGCACCCCAGCGCGTACGCCGAACGCCTCGACGCCGGTGACAGTCCGGCGTACGCGCGGGAGACTCTCGACGCCGAGACCCGCCGAGTCGAGCGTGTGCTCCTCGAGGTCCGGCTCGCGGCCGGCCTGCCGCTCGACGTCCTCGACGAAGCCGGCCGTGCCGCCGTTGACGCGGTCGTAGGAAACGGCCTGGCGACGATCACCTCGGCCGATGAGGATCGACTCGTGCTGACCCGCAAGGGTCGGTTGCTGGCTGACGCGGTGGTCCGCGACCTGCTGCCGTAAACGATCAGAACCGATGACGACAAGCGCCTACCTGGGTGGCAGGCCACCGCGCTCGGCCAGCCGGCGCTCCGGCGCGGGAGCCGCTTCGGCGAGCAGTTGGGTGTACTCGTGCTGCGGATCGAGAATCACGTCGTCGGCCGGACCGTACTCGACGACCCCGCCGCGGTACAGGACCATGATCTCGTCGCTGAAGTGCCGGGCCGTCGCGAGGTCGTGGGTGATGTAGAGCACCCCGAGGTTCTCCTCGCGCTGCAGCGTCGCGAGCAGGTTGAGTACGCCGAGACGGATCGACACGTCGAGCATCGACACGGGCTCGTCGGCGACCAGGATCGCCGGCTCCGGCGCGAGCGCGCGGGCGATCGCGACGCGCTGCCGCTGACCCCCCGACAACTCGTGCGGTCTCCGATCGGCGTAGTCCCCGGCCGGTTCCAGCCGTACCCGGCGCAAAAGGTCCAGCACGCGTTCGGTCACCTGGTCACGCGAGAAGCCGGGATGATGCAGGCGCACCGGACGGGCGAGGTGGTGGCCGATCGTGTGGTACGGGTTGAGCGACGCGAACGGGTCCTGGAACACCATCTGCACGGCCTTGCGATAGGCCGCGGCGCCGGCTCCTCGGTACCGCATGGGTTCGCCGTCCACCAGGATCGCGCCCGAGGTGGGCCGCTCGAGCTGCATCAGCAACTTGGCGATCGTCGACTTCCCCGACCCGGACTGACCGACCAGAGCTACGGTGCGCCCCGGTTCCAGTACGAAGCTCACCTGGTCGACCGCGCGCAGTCGCGTGGTCCGCAGACCGTCGCGCAGCCGGTAGTCCTTGACCACGTCCTGCATCTCCAGCACGGTCATCGTGCCTCCATCTCCTCGGCCACTGCGGCCTCCACCGTCTGCTCGGTCTCCTCCAGGGCGATGTCGTCACCGGGTACGCCGTTCCGGACGAAGCCGCCACGCTCGCCGGTCAGGCTGGGGAACGACGACAACAGGCGCCGGGTGTAGGGATGCTTGGGTTGCGTGTAGAGCGTCAGCGCGTCGTCCAGCTCGACGATCAGCCCGGCCCGCATGACCGCGATCCGGTCACTGATCTCGAGCAGCAGGGGAAGGTCGTGGGTGATGAAGACGACCGCGAACCCGAGGTCGGACCGCAGGCGAGTGATCTCGTGGAGGATCTCCCGCTGCACGACCACGTCGAGCGCGGTGGTCGGCTCGTCCATGATCAGCACCTGCGGTTCGAGCGCCAGCGCCATCGCGATCATGACGCGTTGCCGCATGCCGCCGGACAGTTCGTGCGGATAGGCGCGGAGGCGGTCGCGATCGACGCCGACGCGTTCGAGTAGCTCACCGCAGCGTCTGCGGCGCTCCGTCCTGGACATCTCCGGCCGGTGCGTCAGGAAGACGTCTTCGAGCTGTTCCGCGATCCGCAGTACCGGATTGAGCGAGTTCATCGCGCCCTGGAACACCATCGCGATCTTGTCCCAGCGGAACGCCCGCAGGTCCTCGCCGCCCAGGCTCGACAGGTCGACGTCGTAGCCCTCGCGGGACGAGAACACGACGCGCCCACCGGTGATGGACGCCGGCGGCTTCAGCAGGCGGGTGATTCCGTACGCGAGGGTCGACTTCCCGCACCCGCTTTCGCCGGCCAGGCCGAGGATCTCCCCGCGTCGCAGCGTCAGCGAGACCTCGCGTACGGCGTGCACGGTCGACTCGGCCAGATAGTCGATGCTGAGGTTCTCGATGCGGAGCACAGGGTCCGTCGTCACGCGCCCACCTCGGTCGCTGCCTTCTCCCGGTCGCGGCTCATGCTCCACTTGGCGCGTTCGGCACGCGTCTGCGAGCGGAGCTTCGGGTTGATGATCTCGTCGATCGAGAAGTTGATCAGGGACAAGGCCGCGCCGAAGAGGGCGATCGCCAGGCCTGGAGGTGCGAACCACCACCAGGCGCCGAGCCGGAGTGCGAGCCCGTTCTGTGCGTAGAACAGCATCGTGCCCCAGGTGAAGGATCCGGTGGCGCCGAGCCCCAGGAACGACAGACCGGCCTCACCGAGGATCGCGAAGATCACCGCGAAGACCACCTGTGACGCGAGGAGTGGAATCAGGTTCGGCAGGATCTCGACGAGCAGGATCCGCCAGCGCTTCTCACCACTGATCCGCGCGGCGAGCACGTAGTCACGGCTGCGCACGCTGAGGGTGAAGCCGCGCAGCACCCGGGCCGAACCGGCCCAGCTCGTGATGGCGAGGACGGCGGCCACCAGCCAGATGGACTTGTTGGGCACGTAGCTGGAGATCACGATCACCAGCGGCAGGCCGGGAATGACCAGCATGATGTTGGTGAGGAGTGAGAACGCCTCGTCGGCCCAGCCGCCGACGAACGCGCCGACGACGCCGAAGAAGGACGACAGCAGCAGTGTGATCGCACCGACCACGACGCCGATGATCAGCGAGCCACGGGTCGCGTAGGCGAGCTGGGCGAAGACGTCCTGACCGGTCTGTGTGGTTCCGAGGACGAAGCCGTGTCCCGGGCCGGTCAGTCCGATGTCCCGGACCGTCGACGGACTGCCGACGACCAGCGGGCCGATCAGCCCGAAGGCGACGATCAGGCCGGCGATCCCGAGGCCGACGCCGAGTTTCACGGTCATCGGCGGCAGCCGGCGCCTCGGCCGGCTGACCGGCGACCCGTCCTCGGCGGCCGCCTGCGCCGCTCCTTCAGTGGTGATGGCCATCAGGTTCACCCTTCCTAAGACCGTGCACGGGTGCGTGGATCGATGACGCCGTACAGCAGGTCGACGAGCAGGTTCGCACCGAGGACCGCGAGCGTGATGATCAGGAACACGCCTTGCATCAGCGCATAGTCGTTGTTGCCGACCGCGAGCAGGAGCGCGGAGCCGATGCCGGGGTACGAGAAGACCGCCTCGGTCACGATCGAGCCGGCGACCACGAAGCCGAGGGAGATCGCGAACCCCGAGATGGACGGCAGGATCGCGTTGCGGGCGACATAGCGCGAGCGGATCCGGCGCGGGGTGAGTCCTTTCGCCTCGGCGGTGACGACGAAGTCCTCGGACAGGGTCGAGACCATCATGTTGCGCATCCCGAGCATCCAGCCGCCGATCGATGAGATGACGATGGTCAGCGCCGGGAGCGCGCCGTGATACAGGACCGATTGCGCGAACGGCAGGTTCCATCCCGGCGTGACGGAGTACACGTCGTACCCACCGTTGAGCGGGAAGACCGGCCAGGTGCTGCCGAGGAGGAACAGCAACAGCAGCGCCAGCCAGAAGTACGGCACCGACTGCAGCATCGTGGTGACAGGGATCAGGCTGTCGATCCACGAACCGCGTCGCCAGCCGGCGGCCCGGCCGAGCAGGATGCCGACGGCGAACGAGATCACCGTCGCCAGACCGATCAGGCCGACGGTCCAGGGCAGCGTCTGACCGATGACCTGGGAGACCGGAACCGGGAAGTACGCGATCGACGTACCGAGATTGCCGGAGACGAGCTGGTGCAGGTACTTCGTGTACTGGTCCCACAACGACGCGTTGGTGTCCGTCCCGAGCAGCGCCTGGATCGCTGCTCGGGTGGTCGGCGTGACCGGGCCCTTGGTGGCCAGCTTGGAAAGCATCAAGTCGACCGGATTCCCCGGCATCAGCCGGGGAATCAGGAAGTTCAGGGTCAGCGCCGCCCAGAGGGCGACGACGTAGAAGGCGACTTTCCGCAGCAGGTAGTGCACGGCCGGCCCGCGCTCAGTTGGCGGGTTTGATCGTCTTGAGGACGATCCCGGCGTCCCAGGCCTTCCAGGCCGCGGGCAGCACGTAGGTGTCGTCCTTGGTCGGCCAGCCGGTCGCGCGCGAAGTGTTGAACTCGGTCAGCATCGAGTTCACGTAGATCGGGATGTAGGGCAGCTGGTCTGCGATGACCGCCTGGATCTTGGCGTACTCCGCCTTCTGGACGGCCTTGTCCGTCGTACCGGCCGCCACCTTCAGCGCCGCGTCGACGACCGGGTTCGAGAACCGCGCCTGGTTGCCGGCCGTGGCGTTCTTGCCGACCGGCATCGTGTTCGCGGTCGCGAGCTTGCCGTCGTAGGTGAAGTACGGGTTGGTGGACGCACCGAGGCCGACGGAGTCGAGCGACAGCTGGAACTTCCCGTTCGTCTGGGCGGCGTTCCACTCGTTCCACGAGACCTGGCTGGGCTTCAGTTCGATGCCGACCGCGGCCAGCTGCTGCTTGAGTGTGTCGTTGATCGAGATGTAGTCGCTCCAGCCGGTGACGGTCTGGACGGTCAGCGACAGACGCTTGCCGGCCTTGGTCCGTACGCCGTCACTGCCCTTGGTCCAGCCGGCCGCGTCGAGGGCCTGGTTCGCCTCGTCGACGCCGGCGCTCTGCGGAAGCTTGGCGGAGCCGGCGTCCGCGATCCAGTCGTCGTCGCGGCCCGGGAGCAACAGCGTCGGCGATCCGACGCCCGCGACTCCGCCGCCGGCCAGCTTGGCGAGCTGCTCGCGGTTCATCGCCAGGTAGATCGCCTTGCGAACGGCCGGGTCGGTCTGCGGTCCGGTGCATCCGAGGCCGGAGTTGGAACACGTCACGAGCACCGTCGTCATGACCGGAGTGTTGACGTACGTCAGGTCCTTGTTGGACTTGATGATGTTGTCGATGCCGGGCAGGTAGGCACTCGCCCAGTCGACCTTGCCCGCGACCAAAGCTGCGCTGGCGGCATCCGCCGACTGGACCGGGAGGTAGCGCACCTCCTTGATGATGGGTTTGCCCTGCTCCCAGTACTGGTCGTTCTTCGTCAGCACATAGCTCTGCGGCGTGAACGACTTCAGCTTGAACGGGCCGGTGCCGACCGGATTCTCGTTCAGGTTCGTGGTCGGATCCTTGATGTCCTTCCAGATGTGCTCGGGCACGATCGCCTGGTTGGCGAGTACGGCGGGCTCCTGCATCAGGGACTTCGACTTGAACGTGAGGACCGCGGTGTCGTCCGCGGTGGCCTTGGCTGTGGCGGCGAGGCCCGAGGGATTGAGCGCAGGGGTCGTCGCGACCAGGTTGAAGGTGAAGGCAACATCCTTCGCGGTGAACGGCTGGCCGTCGTTCCATTTGACGCCCAGACGGAGCTTGATGGTGAGCTCGGTTCCGGCCGCGTTCCAGGAGTAGCCGGTGGCGAGGACCGGCGTCGGGTCCGACTGCTTCGCGAAGTTGTACCAGTAGAGCGGCTCGTAGATGACGCCCAGCGTCGGCTGCAGCGCGGTGGTGCTGAACGGGTTGAAGTTCTTGGCGGTGATATCGCCGGCCGCGACAGTGATGGAGGCGTCCTTGGCGGCGGCCTGGTTGCCGGTGGCGGTGCTGGAGCAGGCACCGAGCAGGAGGGCGGTGGCGGTCGCGGTGGCCGCGACGCTCACCAGGCGCCGCGTCCTCGTACGGTTCGTCGGGTTCCGGAGCATCGATCGATTCCTTTCCGGGGCAGGGATCCGCACGAACGCGGTCCTTGGAACGCGTCACCCGGCACCCGGCCAGGGAAGCTGGGGGGTAACTTAGTTGGCCTAATAAACTTGGCGCAAGGGTTCGCGACGGTAACGATTCGACCGCGCTGGGTGCAGGGTGGGCGGCGGCTAGGCCGAGACGGCGTGCTCGGACTTGAGCATCAGCAGCGCGGCCCCGATCGCGGCCGCGTCGTGGCCGCGCTCGTCGAGGACCACCTCCGTGCCCACGCTGCGCCCGAAGACCGAGCTCAGGATCCGCTCCTGCAGGATCGGCAGGTAGATCGTTCCGGCGACGGCGAAGGCGGGGCCGGTGAGGACCAGGAGCTGTACGTCGTACATGTTGGCGATCGTCTGCGCGCCCAGCGCGATCCACGCCGCCGAGTCCCGGATGATGGCCTCGGCGCGGGAGTCTCCGCTCAGCGCCAGGCGGGCGATGGCGGCGAAGGCCGCGACACCGGAGTGCCGGTGCGAGCCGAGGTCGAGCCCGGCCGCGCGGGCCTTGGCGACGACCGCGGCCGGTCCGGCGAGTGCCTCCAGGCAGCCGGTCCCTCCGCACCAGCAGCGCGGACCGCCGATCTGGACGCAGATGTGCCCGACTTCGCCGGCGTTGCCGTGCGCGCCCTGATAGACGTTGCCGTTGAGCCGCAACCCGGATCCGATGCCCTCGCTCATGAACAGCGCGGCCATCACCGAGACGTCGTGGCTGGTGGTGAGGCGAGTGCCTGCGGCCGCCGCGGTGGCGTCGTTCTCGAGCAGCGCCGGCAGGCCGAGTCGCTCCTCGAGGCGGCGGCGGACCGGGAAGCCGACCCAGCGCGCCATCGACGGCGGGGCCGAGGTCACCCCGCGGTTGCGGATCAGCGGACCGGGACAGACGAAGCCGAGGCCGAGGACGAGCGCCCGATCGACGCCGGCCCGCTCGATCAGCTCGCCGGTCTCGATCGCCACCCGCTCGACCACCTCCTCGGGGTCGCTCTCGTCGCCCGGCCCGTCCCGTCGCCAGCGGGCCACCACGCCGCCGGCGTAGTCGACCAGTACGTAGGTCAGGCTGTCCGCGCTCAGATGGACGCCGACGACGTACCGCGCCGCCGCCTGGATCTGCAGCAACGTGCGTGGTTTGCCGCCGGTAGAGGTGGACGTGCCGCGACCGGCCTCGGTGACGAGGCCGTCGTCGATCAGCCGGCGGACGACCGCGGTGACAGACGGTGCGGTGAGGCCGGTGAGCTGGGTAAGTTCGACGCGGCTGAGCGTGCCGGCGGAGCGGATACGGTCGACGATGACGGCGCGGCTGCTCGTCGGCGCCGGACCGTAGCCCGGCGACCGCGAGGAGTCGCTGACCTGCTGCATCGGTACATCCGCCTCTGCCCGGTTAGTTAGATCTGTGAATATAGTGGGATCCGTTGCCTAGGAGGGCAGTGTATGCAGGACATGACGTCCCGGGATCGCATCGCCGGGCTGGTCCTGGCGCGTCCTGGGCGGGTCCTCGGGATGGAACCGTTCATGGCCGACGTCGTCCAGGGGATCGAGGAGTACTTCGCCGGGCGCGGCTGCAGCCTGCTCATCGAGTTCACTCACTCCATCGCCGGCGAGATCGCGATCTGGCGTCGATGGGTGGCCAACGACCACGTCGACGGAATCGTCATGGTGGATCTCCGCAGCGGGGACCCGCGACTCGCCGAGCTCGAGCGTCTGCGGACGCCCGCGGTGCTGCTCGGTGGGCCCGAGTTGCGGGCGCCGATCACGAACGTGCTGGTCGACAACGCCGAAGGTGCCCGCGCGGCTGTTCGCGCTCTGGCCGACCTCGGTCACCGCGACATCGCCCGGGTGAGCGGCCCACGCGACATGGTGCACTGCCAGGCCCGGGACGAGGCGTTCATCGCCACCTGCACGGAGCGGGAGGTGTCCGGGCAGGTGATCGAGGGGGACTATTCCGAGGGCTCGGGCCGGGCGGCGACCCGGCAACTGCTGACCGGCAGCCGGGTCCCGAGTGCCGTTGTCTACGACAACGACCTGATGGCGATCGGCGGTCTCACGGTGGCGAAGGAACTGGGCGCCAGGGTCCCGGACGAGTTGTCGGTCATCGCCTGGGACGACACCGCGGTGGCCCGGCTCGCGCATCCTCCGTTGAGTGTGGTGACCGTCGACGTCCACGGCCTCGGCACGATCGTCGGCGAGGCGATCCTCGCGGTGATGGACGGCGCCGGGGTGACGACGTACCAGGTGCCGAAACCGACGATCCGGCTGGCGCAGTCGACCGCCGCCGTGAGCCGGGACTGAACGGGGACGAAGGCACCCACGCGAACACGTGCGGACAGAGGCGATTTCCTCCGCCGGTCACGCGGTGATCTTCAGCGGTCACTGGGTGAAGTGGGGCTTGACATATCCAGTGAATACCCTCGAAGCTCAGCACACTTTCGCGATCCGAGAGCGCTCTCAACTCCGTCCAGTTCCAGGGAGCTTTCACCATGCGGCCCAGTGCCCGCTATCGCCCCCTTGCAGTGCTGCTTGCCTGTAGCGCGGTCCTGTTCGCGTCCGCCTGCGGGGGATCGGGCAAACCCGATGCCTCCGGCAACGACGATACGGACGCGCCGAAGATCGAGCTCACCATCGCCACCTTCAACGAGTTCGGCTACGAGGACCTCTACCGCGAGTACGAGGCCCAGCACCCGAACATCAAGATCGTCGAGCGCCGCGCCCCGACCGTGGACGCGCACATCAAGAACCTGGAGACCAACCTGGCCTCCGGCTCCGGGATGGCCGACATCGAGGCGATGGAGGTCAGCTGGATCTACAAGTACCTGGCCAAGGCGGACCAGTTCGTCGATCTGCGTCAGTACGGCGCCGACGACCTGAAGGACCGCTGGCTGGACTGGAAGGTGGCCGGCGCCACCACCCAGGACGGCAAGATCATCGGCTACGGCACCGACATCGGGCCGGAGGCGATCTGCTACCGGCGCGACCTGTTCGCGAAGGCCGGGCTGCCGACCGACCGGGCCCAGGTGGCCAAGCTGTTCGCCGACTGGCCGTCCTACTTCGCCACCGGCCGGAAGTTCAAGCAGAAGGTACCCGGCTCGGCCTGGTACGACTCGGCGGTGCTCACCTGGGAGGCGATGCGCAACCAGCTGATCCAGGCCTACTACTCCAACCAGGATCGCTTCCTCGGTGCGGAGAACCCGTTGCTGAAGCGGACCTGGGACCAGGTGGTCCAGGGCAGCGCGGACGGACTGTCCGCGCGGTTGCCGGCCTGGAGCGACGCCTGGAACCAGGCGTTCCGCACGGACAAGTTCGCGACGATGGCCTGCCCGGGCTGGCTGCTCGGAGTGATCCAGGACAACGCGGGCACCTATGGCAAGGGCAAGTGGGACGTCGCCGACGTGTTCCCCGGCGGTGGCGGCAACTGGGGCGGGTCGTACCTGACCGTCCCGAAGCAGTCGCAGCAGCCGGTCGAGGCGGCCCGGCTGGCCGCCTGGCTGACCGCGCCGGAGCAGCAGGTCAAGGTGTTCAAGAAGATCGGCTCGTTCCCGTCCACGCTGGACGCGTACGACGACCCGCAGGTGAAGTCGCAGGTCAACTCGTACTTCAACAACGCGCCCGTCGGCCAGATCTTCATCAACCGGGCCCGGAACGTGATCCTCAAACAGCACAAGGGTCCGCGCGACGGCGAGATCAACCAGGTCTTCAGCGCCGCCCTGGCTCGCGTGGACGATGGCAAACAAGCCCCCGACGCCGCCTGGAAGCAGGCCCTCGATCTCGCCGACAAGGCCGCCAACACGCGCAAAGGCAGCTAAACGTTCGGGCGGATTCGACCGGGTAAGTACTACGGTGTGAACGCAAGCTCACCAACCCCGGGAGGACCGATGAACGAGTCTGGTTCTCCGACGTTGGAGCAGGTCGCGGCGCTCGCCGGGGTGTCCCGGGCGACCGTGTCGCGGGTCGTGAACGGATCGCCCAAGGTGCTGCCGGACACGGTCGCCGTGGTCCAGCGGGCGATCGGCCAGCTCGGCTACGTGCCGAACCGGGCCGCCCGTGCGCTGGTGACGCGCCGGACCGACTCGATCGCGATCGTGGTGCCGGAGCCGGACAGCCGGGTGTTCTCCGACCCGTTCTTCGCGGGCATGCTGGCCGGGGTGAGCCGGACGCTGGCGCCGACCTCGTCCCAGCTGGTGCTGCTGATCGAGCCGGCCGAGGGCGACGACCAGCGCCTGCTGCGCTACCTGCGCGGCGGGCATGTCGACGGCGCGATCATCATCAGCCACCACGGGCGCGACAACGTGCTGCAGGAGCTCGCGCAGTTGCCACTGCCGATCGTGTTCAGCGCCCGTCCGCTCGGCGTCGACGTACCGGTGGCGAGTGTGGACGTCGACAATGTCGCCGGCGCCCGGACCGGCGTCGAGTACCTGCTGTCGATCGGCCGGCGGAAGATCGGGACCGTCACCGGTCCGCTCGACATGACCGCGGGGCTGGATCGGCTGACCGGGTACCAGGACGTGATGAAGGAAGCCGGTCTGCCGACGGCGATCGCGTACGGCGACTTCACCGCCGACGGTGGTGAGCAGGCGGCGCTCCGGCTGTTCGACGACCACGCCGACCTGGACGGGGTGTTCGTCGCGTCCGATCTGATGGCGACCGCGACACTCCGGGTGCTGTCGCAGCGCGGCCGGAAGGTGCCGGACGACGTCGCGGTGGTCGGGTTCGACGACTCGGTGCTGGCGACCACGACGACGCCGAAGCTGACCACGGTCCGCCAGCCGGTCGAGCAGCTCGGCGCGCGACTGGCCGAGATCCTGCTGGCCAAGATCGGCGGCGCCGACCTGCACAGCCCGGAGATCTACGGCACCGAGCTCATCGTCCGCGACTCGGCTTAGGCGCTGCGCGCCGGATCTGAGGGTTTGCGGCTCTGATCTGAGGGGTTTCCTCGGATGTGGCTGCCAGGGGTGCGGACGGACCGTGAAGGGGTAGCAGCGATCCACGCTGCACAGTCCCCTGGGAGAAGTCATGAACCGCAAGTACTACTCAGCCTTCGCAGTATCCGCAGTCGCCATGGGTGCGGTCATCTTCACCGCAACCGAGGCGTCGGCCAGCATGAACGATCCGCAGCCACGGCCGTCGGCCGCGTCCGAGTGGCCGGACGAAGGGTCGGGCTTCCCGCTAGCGGGGAACCCATCCGCCGCGCCGGGCTGGCCGGACGAAGCGTCGGGCTACCCGGGATCGCAGAACACGACCTCGGAGTACCCCTATCCGAACTACGACCCGAAGTACGAGGTCGTCCGCACCGAGGCGACCCCCATCAAGGCGACGGCGCAGAGCACGTCCGACGGCAACGGATTCCAGTTCGTGCAGTCCGGTGCGTCCGCAGCCGCTGGTGCAGCCGTCGCAGTGAGCTGCATCTGGATGTACCGGCGTCGCCAGACGCCGACCACGTAGTCCGGCAAGCCGCAAACCCTGAGGTGAGGAGGACGGACCGATGTCGGGAATCGTTCTGCTACTGATGATCGGGGTGGCTCTGGGGGGCGGCGTTCTGGTCCTGGCCAGCGTGTCCGGCGGGGTTGGCCAGAGCCAGGATCCGGACACCGAGACCTGGCGCCGGGTGAACGCCGAAGTGGTCTCGGTCCTGCGGACCAGCACCTCCACATTCCTGCTGGTCCGCTATGTGGTCGGGACCTCGCTGATCCACAACGACGTGCGGTACCCGCTCCCAGGAGCCGTACCGCAGGCGGGTCAGCGGGTCCCGATCAGGTTCGATCCGATGACGCCGGCGCGAGCGGTGTTCGACTGGCAGGCGTCCACCGGTACGCCGCCGAAGGTGGCCGGTCCGGCCTGACCACGTCAGACTGGGAGCCGTGGGAGGGACTGCGGTCGCGCGCTCGCCTGGAATGGTCGGCCGGATCGAGGAACGCCGGATTCTGGGGGCGGCGATCCAGGGAGCGGTCGAAGGACGGCCGTGTGCGGTGTTCGTGCACGGCGAGGCCGGCGTGGGCAAGACCCGCCTGGCCAGAGCAGTGTGTGACGAGGCCGCGGCGAACGGTGTCGCGGTCCTGTGGGGCCGATGTGTGCGGTTCGGCGCGGTGGATGCGCCGTACGTGCCGCTGATCGGCGCATTGGAGGGCTGGGCCGAGTCGGCCGAGCCCCGTGAGCGGTCCGAGGTACTCGATGCGGTCCCAGCCGCGGGCGAGTTGTTGCCCTCACTGGGCGGTCACACGTCCGACAGCGCGGTCCGGCTGTTGTCCGTGGTGGACGCCCTGATCCAGGCGATCGCTTCACATGGTCCGACAGTGCTGGTGGTGGACGACGTGCAATGGGCCGATCTGGCGTCACGCGACGCGCTCGCCTACCTGGTTGCCGGCTTCCGCAGTCAGCGACTGGCGGTTCTGACCACCTACCGGGACGAGGAAATGGTGTCTGGTGACCCGATGCACACGTGGCTGGCCGACCTCCGTCGGCTGCCATCGGTCACCGACGTGCGGTTGGACCGGCTGAGCTGGGACGAGACCGAGCAACAGCTGGCGCTCTTGCTGGGCGGTGTGCCACACCGCCGGTTGGTGGACCAGGTCGTACGACGGTCCGACGGCAATCCGTACCTCACCGAGCTGCTCGTGCAGGGGCTGACGAGCACCGCCGAAGGACTGCCCACCGATCTCGCGGCAGAGCTGACCGGAGCCCTGCTCGCCGCCTGGCATCGGCTCTCGCTCCCGGGCCGCGAGGTGATGCGGTTGATGGCGGTCGCCGGTCGACCGACGTCGATCGATGACCTGCGTGAGGTCGCCGCGGCGCGGGGGATCGACCGCGAGGCCTTGACCAGTGCGCTGGCCGAGGCGACGAACGCCGGCATCAGCGTGGCGCAAGGTCGTGACCTGTGCTGGTTCCGGCATCCGCTGCTCGCCGAGCTTCTCTACACCACCTTCGTTCCGGGTGAGGCCGAGCCCGTGCACGCGGCCTGGGCCGCAACGCTGGAAGCCCGGCCGGCCAGCGGACTGGACGAGTTGCAACGGCAGGGTGACCTGGCGCTGCACTATGAGCGCGCACGTGACCTGGAGGCCTGCTTCGACGCGTCCCTGCGAGCAGCCGATCTTGCGAAGGGGATCCGGTCGCCGCATGAAGAGGCGGTCCATCTACGCCGTGCGGCGCGCCTGTGGCCGATGATCCACCACGATGCCGGCCGGGGAAGTGAGGCAGACCTGTTGGAGCGCGTTGCCCGGGCCAACGATCTGCTCGGAGACGGCGAGGCGAGCTTCGCGGCGTGGAGTCGCACGCTCGAACTCGTCGACGAGCGAACCGACCCGCTCCGCGCCTGCCGCGTGCTGAGGCGCTGGGCGGACTCGGCTTGGGCCACCGGCCGAACCAAGGGCAGGCCGGTCGCGGAGGCAGAGCATGCGGTCGAACTGAGCCGGGCGTTTCCGGACAGCCACGAGTACGCCGACGCACTCGCGTATCTCAGCTGGTGTCAATGGTGGATGAACGAGCTGGGACTGTCCGGGACGTACGCGGAAGACGCGGTCCTGGCAGCCCGTCGATCCGGGTCCACTGCGGCACTGGCCCTGGCCTATGCGGTCCGTGGTAACGGGGATGTCCACGGCGAACGCTCCGATGCCGATACCGCGGAGGGCCTCCGTTTCGCGAAGCTGACCGGTGACCCGGAACTGACCTGGCGGGTTGTCGTGATCAGGAACAACTATCTGATCCGGCGAGGTCGCGTGCTGGAATGCGTCGAGATCCTCCGAGAGTTCCTCTCCGTCGCGCTCGATGTCGGCGCGCACTCGGTGGCGGTCTTCGCGGCTGGATTGCTGTCCCATCACCTCTTGATGCTGGGGCGCCTGCACGAGAGCAGCGTCGTCCTCCGCGAAGGGCTTTCGCTGGCCGCACTGCCGATCGCCGGCGCGACGGTCCGGCTGGGAGCAGCCTGGCTGTCGGTACGGCGGGGCGAGCTGGAGGTCGCGGGGCTGCACCTGCAACGGGCCAAGGAGTTGATGGGCCTCGAGAGCAGGGCCGGGTTGGCGGCACAGACGATCCTGGCCGAGTACCTGCTCGCCACGGACGAGGCAGAGCAGGCGCTCGACCTGCTGTCGCGCACGATGGTCGCCCATTTCGCCGATACCCGGGACGCGGACGAGATGCTCGTGTGGGGTGCCCGGGCAGCCGCCGACCTGATGGAGGCGGCGCGGGACCGCAACGACAGCGCAGCCCTCGCGAGAACCCGAGCGGCTTTCGACGACCTCCTGGCCGTGCGGAGCACCATGCAGCCGGCACCCTTCGAGGTCAGTGGTCCCGACGACCTTGTCCAGCCGGCGATGCATGCGTTGTTCACCGCCGAGACAGCACGGTGCATGGCCGACAAGCCCACGTCGGTCGTCTGGACGGAAGCGGTACGCCGGTGTGACGACGCCGGACTGCGGTGGGACGAGGCCGTCGCCTCCTGGCGGTGCGCGCAGGCCTTGCTCGACGAGGGAGCCACTCGGGCTGTTGTCGCCGTACCGCTGCGATCGGCGTACCGCTTCGCTGTGGAAGCCGGTGCGGCCCCGCTCCGGCAGCAGGTCGAGACACTCGCCGCCCTCGGCCGGATCCGGCTCGAGGAGCCGGCCGATCCCTCGCCCTTGCAGCCGCCGGCTCCCTTCGACTCCTTGACCCGGCGCGAGCAGGAGGTGCTCTCCCACCTGGTGGCGGGCCGGACGTACGCCGAGATCGCCACGGCGCTGTTCATCAGTGAGAAGACGGTCAGCGTGCACGTGTCGAACCTGCTGCACAAGACCAGTACGTCGTCCCGGCGCGAGGTTGCCGCTCTCGCCGTCAGACTCGGTCAGCCGGCGAACAGCAAGGACTGACCGGCCTACAGCCGGTCGATGGCGCGCTGCGTGAGCCGGCTACCGCGTACCGGGCGGCCGACGGCCGTGCCGTACAGCACGATCTCTTCGTCGGTGTCGACGCGCAACAGCGCGGACAGTTCGTCGTCCAGGAAGCCGCCGAGATTGACGGCGCCGAGGCGTAGCCCGGTTGCCGCGAGCACCATGTTCTGCGCGACGTGCCCTGCCTCCAGGAGTAGGTAGCGGTAGCCGCGGTCGCCGTACCTGCTCAGGCTGCGTTCGCAGACGGCGGACAGCAGTAGGACGACGGCGGCTTCGGCGGCCCAAGGCTGTCCCAGGAACAGTGAGCTGACCCGCGGTGGAGGCACTGCTTGTTCGCGGACTTGCTCAAGGCCGTCGGCGAATGGCACGTAGTGGTAGATCCCGGCGGGGAGGCCGGCCACCGAACGCACCAACACACTCACCTCGAGTGGATAGAGCCCACCGGCGGACGGCACCGGGCGATCGGCGATCTGCAGCGGGCCGCCGTCAGTCACTCCGGTGATGCCGTACGCGGCACGCAGCAGTGTGGCCAGTTCGGCCAGGCTGATCGGCTGGTCGCGGAATGCGCGGCAGGACACCCGTTCCCGCACCAGGTCGGCCAGTGACGCGCCGACCGGTACGCCGGGTGGCAACGGGAACCAGGGTGCCCTGGGGTCCTCCCGCCCCGGCCCGGGACGCCGCACCGGCGCGTCCGCCGTGTCGAACGCCGAGCGGGTGGATCCACGGTGGTACATCCAGGCCAGCGGCTGATCGGTGCGGAAAGTGGTGGGTTCTGTCGTCATCTGCCGGCCTCACGCCAGTGGGTGGGGGTCGAGGTTCAGCTCGTCCAAACGCGCCGGCCCAGGGCGCAAACCTAGTCGGCTCGGCATCTCCAGCAGCCGGCGTCCGCCGAGCCGGGCCCGGTCCGCACCGAACCAGATGGGGACGAATCCCGGGACCAGCCCGCGCACCACGTAGATCCCGAGAGTGGCCACATCCGGCGGCGTGAGGTCCACGGCGAGCACGTCCGGCGCCACCGCGGCCAGCGACCGGGTCAGGTCCGTGAGGCCGTCATTGCCTTGGGCAAGGACCGGCGTGGCGTCCGGCCAGGGTTGCCGCGGCGCGTCGCGGAGGAACCGCATCCCGGTCGCGGCCGCGCGCGGGTCGGCGTACAGCAGATCGTGGTCGTCGAGGGTCGTCGCCTTGGACGGCATCTCAGCCAGTTCCGCCGCCCGGGCCCGAACCGCGGGGTCGCGGAGGCTGCTGCCAAGGATCGGCCGCACCTGGCCGGCCTCGAGCACCGCGGACCGCGCGGCGGCGACCGGATCCAGTGCCGCACTGACGCCGATCGCCGCGGCGGGTAGCCGGTCGGACCACATGATCGCGAGCGCGACCGTCGCCACCGTGTCGCAGGGCAACAGATGCACCACGACCTCGACACCGCGACGTGCGTACAACGCTGCGATCGCCCTGGTCTGCTCGTCCGGAACGTCGCCGGCCGCCACACACCGTCCGGCCAGCCGATGCGACCACGCGATCGCGAACGCGTCCCGCTCGACCACCTCGAGCAACGCCCGCAGCGTCGCGCCGGCCAGGTCGGGCCACGCCGCGAAGCCGGTGGACGTGGCCGGGAAGAGCGCGGCCCCGGTCGACGGCAGGTAGCCCAGATGCGTTGCGAGCAACGGAATCCAAACCTCCTCGCCGGTCACCAGCGAATGGGCCGGCACCCATTCCAGCTCGGTCTCCGGCCGCCACCGCTGGTACGGCACGACGTCGTACTGATGGTCGGCGAACAGCACCAGGTCCCGCGGATGCAGCGCGGGCCGGTCCAATCCGTCGTACATCGAACTGATCCTGCGCTCCGGTTGCCAGGTCATTGCGGCATACCGCTCCAGGGCTTCGCCGACCGCGCTGTCTCGAGCCTCCTGACGACTCCACCCCTTGCCGGAGCACGAGACGAAGGCGTTGACACCGGTGCGGAAGAGGGAGTTGGCAAGCTCGGCGCGGACGATGAACGGCCGCTCTGGCTCGGTCGGTGCCTTCGGCATCAGCTCGACCCTGCGGACCACGCCGCACAGCGGGTCGACCGCGCGCTGGACGATCAGGTCGGCCTGACCCTCAGCGGGCCGTGGCCGGCGAACTTTTGTTGAGCACGCCGGACAGTCGGGGCGTGGCAGTACCGGGTGCAGCTCCTCGGCGCCGGATGCGTCGAGTGTCAGGACGCCGCCTGCCAGCCGTGGCGGGGCGATTGCCAGTGTCTGCGCGAACACCTCCGCCACGAGCCTGCTGGTGACCATCGGCAGCAATGCAGGCAGCACATGCATCGGCGCGGCATCCGGGATCCGGAGGGCGTCGAGTGCTTCCTCGTTCGCCATCGCCGCGGTGAAATCATCCGCACAGGCCAGCGCGCGCATCCGCCAGCAAAGGAAGCAGGGGCCCTCGCCGGGCAGCACCAGTGGACCGATGGTTGCCTGGGTGCCTTGGAGCTCGGCGTGCAACGTTGGTACGTCCAGCATCAGACCGGTCGTGTTGACCCACGGATGGAGGACCGGAAGCGTGCCATCACCGGCCGCGACGACCAGATCCGCACCCGTCATCACCTCCGGCAGTTCATCGCGCTTGCGCGGATAAGGAAGCCGTACCACGCCGCCAGGATCGACACCCGAGCTCGTCAACGCCGCGCTCACCGCGTCAGCGAGATCCGGCCGCCCGATCAGCACGACACGGAGCGCCGCCGGCCGATCGGCGAGCACTCTGCGCTCGCGGTCTGACGACACCAGGGACAGCCGGTCCGGGACCGAGGTCATCCGCCGAGATCGGCGAACCGCTGAACGGTGGCGGGGTCGTAGGCACCGCTGGTGCCCGATCCGGGCCCAGGCTCGAACAGACCCGACATCGCGCACTTGTGGACGAAGCTGAAGTGGGAGACAGTTCCTCCCGCTGCAAAAGCCGTCGCGTCCGCAAACTCGTTCTCGAGCTGGAGACCACCCGTCGTGGTCCCCAGGATGTTGCGGACCTTGATGTAGGCCTGCCACTCTTCCGGGCTGACGCCATCCAGCGCGTCCTTCAGCTCGGTGATCTGGGCCTTCAACGCGTCGAGATCCTCTGAAGCCGACATCGCTTCCCCCTCTTGTCGTCCCACCCTGCATCGAGTATCGACCCGGTGATGCCTGGCCGCCAGGGTTCGTCCGAGGCTTAGGGCGGGTCGTTCTGGAACTGGAACTGCACGCGGACCGAGTCGTCCAGGGGTACGACGACGGTCGTGTTGGATGCGGTCCAGTGCTGCGGGACCAGGAACATCCGGTTCTCGCCGACCACCAGCAGCCGGAGACCGCGATAGCGGTAGTGGAACGTCTGCCCCGCACCCGCCCGGAGCGCGGTCTCCTCCACCCCGGGTGATCGCAGCGCGAGCCTCTCCTTCGTATCCAGGATGACCACGGGGAAGCCATTGAGATGCCGCGCGTCGGACTTCGCCAGCCCGCGGCCCGAGTACTGCGCTGTCGTCGCGGTCGCCCAGAACGCGCAGGTCACGGTCACGACCGCGAGCAACGCGATCAGCACTCGCTGTGTGCCGAACTCCGGATCGACCTTGCCACGCAGGTACGTCAGGTACGCGAGCGCGGCCGCGGCCAGCCCGATCACGGCCGGCACGACGAGGGCGTAGTACGGAAGGTGCCCGATCAGCGGAAAGGCGAGCAGGCCGACCACTCCGACCACCAGTACGGCGGCAGCCGCCCGGGCGGATCGCCGTACGGCGACAGCCGTCGGATGGATCGCCTTGTGCAGCAGCAGACCGCCGACGGCGAGCAGGGTGATGCCGAGCAGCGGGACGAGGAGCGGCTGCGGACTGCGCATCACGTAGTCCTGCGTACTCAGCCCGATCGTGTCGACGTCGATGCCGAAGTACTCGTACTGCGATCGTGACGACACGTAGCCGAAGTAGAACAGCAGCGCGCTGATCAGCGTCACCGGCGCCACGATGCCCGCGGCGAAACTCACCCACCGCTCAGCCTGCGACCGCTCGTCAGCCATCCGTCAGCCACCCGACGGCGTCTCGTCCGGCGTGGTCTCGGCCGACGGCGTCACCTTCGGCGAGGTCTCGTTCGAGGCTGTCTCGCTCGGGGTCGTCTCGAGCTCCTCGGGGAAGAAGAAGATCTGACTTTCGCCGAAACCCGCGGTGAGACTCTGGCAGTCCGCCTTGGTGGCGCAGACCGCGCTCGCCTTGATGACGAGGCGTACCTCGTCGCTGCTGCTCACGATCTGGCGGGCACCGACGTAGCAGGGCACTGGATCGGCCGACTGCCACTTGATGCCCGAACACGGCCGACGGTCGCCGCAGGCCGATTGGCGCAGTGTGAAGACCCCCTCGGACTCGAGGTGGATCTCTTTGACAGTGATCGTCGTACCGTCCGGGATGGGCTTCTTGCCGAGCCAGTTGACGATCGCGCAGTGGTCGACGCCGTCGACGGAGGGGTTGTCCCCTCCGATCGGCGCGTTGGCGATCTTGATCGACGGCTTCTGCTGCTTGGTCTGCGTGCTTTCCGGATCGGTCGGCTCGGGCGCCGGTGCACCGGTGGACTCCGTGACGTTCGGCTCGGGCGTCGGTTCGCCGGGGGAGACCGGGACGGTCTGCTCCTGCGTCGGCGTAGCCCCGCTGCTCGGCGTACCTTCGCTGTTCGGTGTACCTGCGCTGTCGGGTGTACTTGCGCTGCTCGGTGTACCTGCGCTGCTCGGCAAACCCCCGCCGTTCGGGGTATCTCCGCTGCTCGGCCTATGGGTGCAACTCACCGCCGATACGGCCAGCGCCGCGATCGCCAGCAACCTCCAGATCATGACGGTCATCGTCAGCCGCCGGCGGAGGTTTCGGTCGTGGGGGAGTCGAGGATGTCCGGGGAGAAGGTGATCTGAGTGCCGCCGCTGCCGTTGGCCAGGCTGTCACAGTCGTCCTGGGTCGCGCAGGTCGCCGCGACCGGGATGATCAGACTGACGTCCTTGGAGCCGTTCGCGATCTGGCGGACGCCGACGTAGCAGGGCTGGAAGCTGCTCGACTGCCACTCGACGGCCGTGCACGGCCGCAGATCGCCGGCACAAGACGACTGATCCCAGTCGAAGACACCGCCGGGATCGAGGCCGGGCGTGCCGAGCTTGATCGTGGTCCCGTCCGGGATCGGGTTGCGCCCGAGCCAGTTGACCTCGGCGCACTGCTTGCTGCCGTCGACGTCGACGTTGCCGCCGATCGGTGCGGACGCGAGCTCGATCGCCGGCTGCTGTTGCGGTGCCTGGCTGCTCTCCGGGTTGGTCGGTTCGGGCGCCGGCTCGCCGGTGTCGTCCGGGGTCGTGAGCACCCCGGGTGTCGGCGTACCGCCGTCATTCGTGTCCGAACACCCTGCCAGCAGTACGGCGACCATCGCGATCCCCACGGTGAGTTCGCGCATGTCGACCACCCCCAGCAACAGAATGACCCTGCGTGCAGACGTCGACAACCTTTTGTTCACTCTCCGCTGCGACAACTGTCAATCCAGGTAATGGCCGTGGTATCTCTGAGTGAAAGGGGGGCCTGCATGACCGACCACGAGATCCGGATCGCGCTGGTGTTGAACGGCGGGGTCAGCCTGGCCGTCTGGATGGGCGGAGTGACGCACGAGCTGGATCTGATCCGGCGCGCGTCCGGCGACGGCACGGCACCGAAGTCGCAGCCGTACGACGAGCAACTCGCCAAGCGATGGCGTGATCTGTGCCGGCAGGGTGAGGAGGACCGGCGGGTCGTGGTCGACGTGATCGCGGGGACGAGTGCCGGTGGTCTGAACGGGTCGTTGCTGGCGACCGCGATCTCGAACGGCTCGACACTGGACCCCGACGGCGAGGACGGGCCGTGGCTGCGGCAGAAGTGGGTCGCGCTCGGTTCGCTCGAGGTCGGCAAGCTGGTGCCTTCGGATCAGAAGTCGACCTCGGTGCTCGACGGCAAGTACTTCCTGCAGGAGCTGGACACCCTGATCAAGGGGGTCGCCGACGCGGGTGAGTCCGCGGCGGAGGAGCCCGTCACGCTGTTCGTGACGGCGTCCGGGCTGGGTGTGCAGCAGTTCGAGGCCAGGGACGCTGCGGGGCAGGCCTTCGTCGTACCGGATCACCGGTATCTGTATGCCTTCACCAGTGAGAACGCGGCGACGTACGACGGCAAGACGCGGACGTACTCCGTCGCGGACAAGAACGGACTGAAGGACACCAATCTGCTCGCCCGGGCGGCCCGCGCGTCCGCGTCGTTCCCGGCCGCGTTCGGGCCGGTGCTGGAGACACCCAGGCTGGCCGCGAGCCCACCGCGGACGCAGCCGACCACCGGCGAGGCCGGCGCCTGGCTCGTGGACGGCGGCGTCCTCGACAACGCGCCGTTCGGTCCGGTGCTCGACGTGGTCGCGCGGCGGCCGGTGGCCGGACGGGCGACCCGGTACGTGCTGTACGTCGTACCGTCCTCGGGGATCGGGAGTGCGGCGACGGCGTTGCCCGAGGCGAAGGAGCCGAGCTGGCGGGTGGCGGCGCTGTCGGCCGTGCAGTTCCCGCGCGAGGTGGACTTCCGGTCCGACGTCGAGCAGCTCGAGCGGCTGCTGCTGGAGGCGGACGCGTCCTGGTCCGACACCCAGCGGCTCTTTGATCGTTGCATGAAGCAACCAGAGGAGCGGACCCGGCTGAAGGCGGCGGCCGCGGCACTGCAGCCGGTGTACTCGCGGGGCCGGGCGGCCGGCGGGGTGTGGGAGGCCGTGACGATCGCGAACCACGACCAGTCCACCGTGCTGGACGCGGCGACCGCGCTGTCGGAGCCGGAGATCGACGAGATCCTGGCGACGAAGCATCCGTGGGTGCCCGGGCCGGACGGTTCGACGGCCGCCTTGCAGGACGATGCTGACGGCAACCCGAGCTGGTTGTGGGGGACCGGTGCGGCGGAGCGCGTCGTACGCCTGATCCTGCGCTCGCTGCGGAGCCGGGTCAGCGACGCGCCGCAAACCGAGCGCCAGGAACTCGAGCGGCGGTTGAAGGCGGCCAGTGACTGCCTGCTCCAGGTGCAGGCGGTGCGGGACGCGCTGAACGAGCGGCTGGCCAAGGCCGATCTCGATCTGCGTCCGGTCGGTGGTGCCGAGGCGGTCGCGATCGGGCTGAACGACATCTTCGAGGAGTTGCAGATCCAGCGTGCGCTGGGTGACACGTTCCTCGACCTGATCGCTGCCATCGGCTGGGAGCTCATCGACACCGCGCTCGAGGTCGAGATCGTGTCGCGGTGTACGTCGGCGCGGACGCCGCAGCAACGCAGCGCGCCGTTCCAGTTCCTGCGGCTGGGGCCGGACATCCCGCTGACCCTGCTGGACGACCAGCCGGAAGGCTCGATCGCCAACGACCTCAAGGACCGCATCCTGTACGGGACGCAGGTCGGGCACTTCGGCGCGTTCGGTGCGGCGGACTGGCGGCGGTGGGACTGGCTGATGGGCCGGTTGCACTGTGTCGCCCATCTCGGTGCGATGCTCGGCGCCGACGCGGACTGGATCCGCGAGACCCAGCGGCAGGTGCTGGAGGCCGAGGACTGGAAGATCCAGACCGTCACCGAATGCATCCAGCGGCTGGCCGAAGACTTCCCGGCCGACGCCGGCCTGGGTGCGCTGGTGACGATGCGGGACGAACTGAACGGTTCGGCCGAGGGCCGGGCGACCACCAAGGGGCTGGCCGACCGGATGGTCGAGGTCTCTGGCGGCCTCGGGCCGCAGGTCGGCGGCTGGGTCAAGGCAGCGGCCGGCCGCAAGCATCAGCCCGGGTCATGGCTGCTGCGCTGCGCCCGGTGGTTCACCGAGCCGGCCCGGCAAACGGCCTGGGAGCGGATGGTGCGGGGCGTGAAGGTGACCCCGGCGCAGCGGCCGCTGCTGTTCGAGCCGTGGTTGCCGTTGGCAACTTTTGGGGCAGGCGTGGTGCTCCTCGTCGTCGCCGGGATCGTCGACATGGCCGCCGTACGGATCATCCTCGCGGTGCTGGCCGGTGCGGTACTCGCGGTCGCCGCGGCACTCGGCGTGGTCACCTGGTACGTCCGGCGGGCGCGGCGGCGGATCCAGGCCTGGATCGAGGACCGGATGCCGGAGATCAGTCCAGCGTCACGAAATCGATGAGTTCCTCGACCCGGCCGAGCAGCGCCGGGTCGAGATCGGCGAAGCTGTTCACCTTGGACAGGATGTGCTTCCAGGCCGCGGCCACGTCGGCCTGGTCGGTGGCCGGCCAGCCGAACGCCTGCAGCACGCCTTTCTTCCAGTCCTGCCCGTGCGGGATCTTCGGCCAGGCCTTGATCCCGACCGACGACGGCTTGACCGCTTCCCAGATGTCGATGAACGGGTGCCCGACCACGAGCACGTGGCGGTCGGTGACCTGGGCCGCGATCCTCGACTCCTTCGAGCCCTCGACCAGGTGGTCCACCAGAACGCCGAGCCGGCGGCCGGGACCGGGCTGGAACCGGTTCACGATCCCGGGCAGGTCGTCGACGCCCTCGAGGTACTCGACCACGACGCCCTCGATCCGCAGGTCGTCGCCCCAGACCCGCTCGACCAGTTCGGCGTCGTGCCGGCCCTCGACGTAGATGCGACTGGCCCGGGCCACCTTGGCCCGGACGTTGTCCACGGCTACCGAGCCGGACGCCGTCCGGGTCTTCTTCGCCGGCCCGGCCTTCTTCGGCGCCTTCAGGCTGACCGGCTTGCCGTCCAGCCAGAACCCCGGACCGAGCGGGTAGGTCTTGATCTTGCCGAACCGGTCCTCGAGATCGACGACCCCGTGCTCCCAGCGCACGATCGCACCGACGAACCCCGAACTCGGCTCCTCGACGACCATCCCCTTCTCGATCTCCACCTCGACGGTCCGCCCGTTCCTGGGCTTGCGCCAATCCCCACTGAGTACGTCGTTCCCATACCGATCAGCCACCGCACAACCGTATGCGCCGAGGCCTGCCTTCCAGCTCAACCACACCCACGCCACCTGCACTGGATCGATCGAGGTCCGGTGGTGCGGTGCGCGTTGGCTTGGGTGCCGGGCCAGCTGTCGGGGGATGGGATCCCGGCTTGGGGGCTGAGACAGGGAATAACCTGTCCCGGCCCACCACGTCTAGTCCGAGGCCCCGGCAGTTGGTTAGCGGCTGGCCCAACCCCATCCCAGCGGACACCACCCCGCCAGCCGACACCACCACCGCCCGGCTTCACAGCAGCCCGGCTCCCACGCGTCGTCGGGATCGCTCACTTTGTGCACCAGATCCGTACCGCGCCCGCCTCGGCGTACGGATCTGGTGCACAAAGTCGACCCTGGCCGTCGTCTGCAGCCCCGATCCGCGCCGGCCGAGGACGGCGCGGGCGCGGGACGTTGGATGGAGCGGACGTGACCACGGCAAGGGGGCCGGTTCGGATCCGCGGGGGCGGATCTGGGCCACTCACCAAGCACACACCGCCCCGACCGGTCACGCTCAAACCTGCGCCGGTGATGACGTCGCAATGGGGTTGGTGAGTGCCTCAGGTCCGCACCAGCAACGATCCAGCGGGCCGGCCCCGACACCGGTAGGACCCGTCACCCACGGAAACGTCACAAGAGCCGGAATAGCAGGTATCGCCCCGCCGCAACCTGTCTCAGGTCCCGAGAACTGCCGGGAACGGATCCGGTAGGCCCCTGGACGCACGAGTCCCACCAGAGCGGCGTACGCCGGGTATTAGTACGTGGGAGCGGCGTGGGTCGCGGTGGGTTGACGGGTTGGTGCGGTGATGGTGAGGACCAGGTAGGTGAGGAAGCCGACGACCAGGCCGACCGCCCACGAGTAGTCGTACAGCGGCTTGAGGATCGGGATCAGGCCGTCCTGCGGGAACGGGCCGGCGCCGGGGTTCGAGTACGCGCCGCCGACGGCCAGCAGCGAGCCGAGCAGGGTGGCGACGACGCCTCGCCAGTTCCAGCCGGCGGAGTACCAGTAGCGGCCGTCGGTCAGGTAGAGGTCGGCGAGGAACAGGTTGGTCCGGTCGATCAGCCAGTACCCCGCGATCAGTACGCCGGCCACCGACGCGAGCAGACCGCCGTAGAAGGACAGCCAGACGAAGATGTAGATGGACGGGTCCGAGATCAGCCGCCACGGCTGGATCACGATGCCGACCACGCCGGTGACCAGGCCCGCGGTGCGGAAGTTCAGCCAGCGTGGGAGTGCGTTGGCGAAGTCGTACGACGGGCTGACGACGTTGGCGGCCACGTTGCACGACATCGTCGCGAGGATCGCCATGACCAGGCCGATCGTCACGACCACCGGGTTCTCGAACCGGCGGGTCAGCTCGACCGGGTCCCAGATCGCCGTACCGTAGACCAGCACCGTGCCCGACGTGGTGATGATCGAGACCAGCGCGATGAACGACATCGTCGTCGGCAGGCCGATGATCTGGCCCCAGACCTGCTGCCGCTGGCCCTTCCCGAACCGGGTGAAGTCCGGCATGTTCAGCGACAGCGTCGCCCAGAACGCGATCATGCCCATCAGCGCCGGCGGGAAGATCTTCCAGAAGTCGCTGCCCCAGCCGAGTTTCGACGGCTGGTCCAGGATCGGCCCGAGCCCGCCGGCCTTGACCAGGATCGCGATCATCAGCGCGAGGAACGCGACCGTGACCAGCGGCGCCGCCCAGTTCTCGAACCGTCGGAGGCCCTCGATGCCACGCCAGATCAGCCCCATCTGGAGCACCCAGAAGAACGCGAAGCTGAGCCACATCGTCCACGGGTGGCCGCCGATCGCGGACGCGTCGGTCCAGCCCTTGCCGAACAGCTCACCGAGGATCACGTAGATGGCCTGCCCGCCGATCCAGGTCTGGATGCCGAACCAGCCGCAGGCGATGAAGGCTCGCAGCAAGGCCGGGAAGTTCGCGCCGCGGATGCCGTAGAAGGCGCGCGCGAAGACCGGGAACGGGATGCCGTACTTCGTCCCCGCATGACTGTTCAGCAGCAGCGGGACCAGGACGATCAGGTTCCCCAGGGTGATCGTGAGGAACGCCTGCAGCCAATTCATCCCGAGCGCGACCAGGCCGGCCGCCAGCAGATAGCTCGGGATGTTGTGCGCCATGCCCATCCACAGGGCGGCGTAGTTGTACGTCGTCCAGGTCCGCTCGGGCAACCGGGTCGGCGCGAGCTCGGCGTTGGCGTACGGGCTGTTCGCGATCGCGTCCTGATCGCTCAGCTCGACCCGCCCATCGGAGTGAACGGTCTGCTCTGTCGTGGTCATTGGCCCCACCACCCGATCCGTCGAGGACGTTCCGCTTCGGAACAACCTGCGGTACGACGTGACGTCCTGTCAACGGACAACTACAACAATGCGCCGTCAGGCCATCAGCCGGGGCCGAGCAGTGGCAGCGTCGGTCGGCGCGGGGTGCCGAGAACCTCGTAACCGCGCTTGATCGCGTCCTGCAGTTTCTCGAGCGGCCAGGGCCAGTCGTCGGTGTGCTGCAGTGCGTCGTCGAGCGAGGTGCCGGCGTAATGGAGCCCCGAGATGGTGTTGGCGACCGTCCCCAGATCACCGGCCTGGGTGCGGACGAACTCCGCATCCACGACGGCGCCATGTCCTGGAACGACCTTCGCGGTGTCCGACAACAGGCCGATCACGCGGTCGAGCGTTTCGGGCCATTCGAGCGGATAGGAATCGTCGCCGTACGACGGCGGTGCGGACTCCTCGACGAGATCGCCGACGAAGAACACGTCCACATCCGGTACGACGACCACCACGTCGCCGTCGGTGTGTCCGTTGCCCAGATGCAGGAGCTCGACCCGGCGATCACCGAGGTCGACGACCTTCGCGACGGAGAAGGTGCTGGCAGTCAGCTTCGCGGCGGCTGCGGTGTTCTCGTGCGCGATGACCTCGGCCTGATCGAACACGCTGTTGCCGACGACGTGGTCGAAGTGAGCGTGCGTGTTGACGACCCAGCGCACCGGTACGTCGGTGGCCTCGCGGATGTGGTCACGGAGTTCCTCGGCCTGCTCGGTCGTGGCCCGGGTGTCGATCAGCAGTGCGCCGTCGGTCCCCGCGACCAGGCCGATGTTCAGGTCCCATTCGTCGTACCGCCGGACCCAGCACCGATCCCCGATCTCGACCCACTCACTCATGGCGCCGAGATTACTGCTCAGCACATCGCCCGCCGACAGCCGCCCTGATCCACGAAGCGGAATCGGACTTGAAGGCGGCCCGGGACGGGCTTAGTGTCACGGTGGCGGCTCGCAATTTTCGGCGCTGCTCCGAAAACTTTCGAAGGGCGGACGTTTTGACGACACGACGTGCACTGGTGGTCCGGGGCGGCTGGGAAGGCCACTCCCCGGTCGAGGCGACCGACCTGTTCATCCCGTACCTGCGGGAGAACGGCTACGAGGTCACCGTCTCGGACACGACCGAGAGCTACCTGAACCTGGACGGTGTCGACCTGGTGCTGCAGTGCGTCACCATGAGCGAGATCCCCGCCGAGCACGTCAAGGGCCTGGATGCGGCGATCCGGAACGGCACCGGCCTGGCCGGCTGGCACGGCGGCATCGCGGACTCGTTCCGGAACAGCGCGGACTACAACTTCATCGTCGGCGGGCAGTTCATCTCGCACCCGCACGGCTTCACCGACTACCGCGTCGACGTGGTCGCCGAGCACCCGATTGTGGAAGGCATCAGCCACTTCGACGTTCACACCGAGCAGTACTACATCCACTACGACCCGACGGACACGGTGCTGGCGACCACCACGTTCCAGTCGCACCCGGACTACCCGTGGATCGAGGGCGCGGTGATGCCGGCCATCTGGACCCGGACCTGGGGTGAGGGCAAGGTCTTCGTCTGCACCGTCGGTCACAAGCTGGACGACCTCGAGGTTCCCGAGGTGCGCACGATCATCGAGCGGGGGCTGCTGTGGGCGAGCAAGTGACAGGCATCGGCATCGTCGGCACCGGAGTCATCTCCGGCACCTATCTGGACCACCTGGCGAAGCTGCCGGGCGTCGACGTGGTCGCGGTCGCCGACCTGGACGTCAGCCGCGCCCAGGCGATCGCCGACAAGAACCCGGGCATCCGCGCGCTGTCGCCGCAGGAGCTGTACGCCGCGGACGACGTCGACATCGTGCTCAACCTGACCATCCCCGCCGCCCACGCGCCGGTGCACCAGGCTGCGCTCGAAGCCGGCAAGCACGTGTACGGCGAGAAGCCGCTGGCCGTGGACCGCGCCGCGGCCGAGCCCCTCCTGAAGTACGCCGCTGCCAACAACCTGCGCGTCGGTTGCGCACCGGACACCGTGCTCGGCACCGGCACCCAGACCGCGCGGGCGGTCATCGACCGCGGCGACATCGGCGTACCGCATGCTGCGACTGCGTCCTTCGTCACGCCCGGACACGAGCTGTGGCACCCGGCGCCGGAGTTCTACTACCAGCCCGGCGGCGGTCCGGTCCTCGACATGGGTCCGTACTACATCACCAGCCTGGTCACCCTGCTCGGTCCGGTACGGCGGGTCACCGCGTGGAGCGGTCGGTCGAAGGACGAGCGCAAGATCCACACCGGTCCGCGCGCCGGCGAGACCTTCCCGGTCCAGGTGCCGACGCACGTGACCGGCGTACTGGAGCACGAGTCGGGTGCATTGACCACTGTGTTCATGTCGTTCGACATCTGGGCCACACGGCTGCCGCGGATCGAGGTGCACGGGACCGAGGGCAGTGTGTCGGTGCCGGACCCGAACGGCTTCGACGGCACGGTGGAGATCGCCACGGCCACGAACCGTGACTGGACCGAGGTCCCGGTCAGCGGTGGGTACGCCGGAGCCGGCCGGGGAGTCGGGGTCGCGGACATGGCGCGTGCGCTGCGCACCGGTGAGCCACACCGGGCCGACGGCGCACTGGCCTACCACGTGCTCGACGTACTCGAGTCACTCCTCGAAGCGGCCGCCCAGGACCAGCCGGTGGACGTCGCGAGCACGGTCGGCCGCCCGGCCGCCGTACCGTTGGGGGCGTCGCCCGAGTCCGCCTGAGACCCGTCCCACGCCGCAACGCGTCGGTGCGAGCTACTACGGCTCGGTAGACTGGCACTCTGAGCGCTGGAGTGCCAAGGGTCGACGCTGAGAGAGGGTGGTGCGCGTGCTGGACGACCGCAAGCTGGATGTACTGCGCGCCATCGTCGAGGACTACGTGGCGACCCACGAGCCGGTCGGCTCCAAAACGCTGGTGGATCGGCACAACCTCGGGGTGTCGCCGGCGACCGTGCGCAACGACATGGCCGCGCTGGAGGAGGAGGGGTACATCACCCAGCCGCATACCAGCGCGGGCCGGATCCCGACCGACGCCGGTTACCGGCTGTTCGTGGACAAGCTGAGCACGGTCAAGACGCTGTCCCCGGCGGAGAAGAAGGCGATCACGTCCTTCCTGGCCGGTGCGGTCGACCTGGACGACGTCGTCCGCCGTACCGTCCGGCTGCTCGCTCAGATCACCCGCCAGGTCGCGATCGTGCAGTATCCGTCGCTCAACCGGTCGAGCGTCCGGCACATCGAGGTCGTCACGATGACCCCGCGCCGGCTGCTGCTGGTCCTGATCACCAGTACCGGCCGGGTCGAGCAGCGGATCGTCGAGCCGCCGCACGACGTCGACGAGCAACTGATCGCGGACGTGCGATCGCGGCTGAACACGGCCCTGGCCGGGCAGCGCCTGACCGAGGCGGCGACCTCGCTGGCCGCCGTTCCGGAGGCGTTCCAGCCGTCCGACCGCCACCTGGTGGCGGCCATCGTGACGACCCTGATGGAAGCGTTCACCGACGAGGGCGGCGAGCAGCGGATCGCGGTCGGCGGCGCGGCCAACCTGACCCGGTACGGCGACGACTTCGAGCGCAACGTGAAGCCGGTGCTGGAGGCACTGGAGGAGCACGTCATCCTGCTCAAGCTGCTCGGTGAGGCGACCAACCCGCAGACCCTGACGGTCCGCATCGGGCACGAGAACCCGTACGAGGAACTGGCCACCACCTCGGTGGTCGCGACCGGGTACGGGTCCAAGTCGGAGGCGCTGGCCACGCTCGGCATCGTCGGCCCGACCCACATGGACTATCCGAGCACGATGGGCGCCGTCCGCGCCGTCGCGCGTTACGTCAGCCAGATCCTGGCCGACTCATGACTATCGCTATCAACCCCTGGTCTGGAGTATGAGCACCGATTACTACGCCGTCCTGGGCGTCAGCCGTGACGCCTCACCGGACGAGATCAAGAAGGCGTACCGCAAACTGGCGCGCCAGTACCACCCGGATGTGAACGACTCCGAGGACGCGCACCACAAGTTCCAGGAGATCGGCCGCGCGTTCCAGGTGCTGAGCGACCCGCAGAAGCGGCAGATGCACGATCTCGGTGGTGATCCGTTCGCGACCGCCGGCGCGGGCGGCGGGGCCGGTGGGTTCGGTCAGGCCTTCACCTTCACCGACATCATGGACGCCTTCTTCGGCCAGACCGGCGGGGCGACCCGCGGGCCGCGGCCGCGGACCCGGCGTGGCCAGGACGCGCTGATCCCGCTGCGGATCGACCTCGCCGAGGCGGCGTTCGGGACGACCCGGGAGCTCAAGGTCGACACCGCCGTGCTGTGCCCGACCTGTTCGGGGTCCGGCGCGGCGGCCGGGTCCGAGCCGGTCACCTGCGAGATCTGCCACGGCCGGGGCGAGGTCACCCACACGCAGCGGTCGTTCCTCGGTGAGGTGCGGACCATGCGGCCGTGCCCGAACTGCCGCGGCTACGGCACGACCATCCCGAACCCGTGCGTCGAGTGCGCCGGCGACGGTCGTGTCCGGTCCCGCCGTACCGTCACCGTGAAGATCCCCGGCGGCGTCGACAGCGGCACCCGGGTGCAGCTGTCCGGCCAGGGCGAGGTCGGCCCCGGTGGCGGCCCGGCCGGCGACCTGTACGTCGAGATCGAGGTCGAACCGCACGACATCTTCACCCGCAACGGCGACGACCTGCACTGCACCGTCACGCTGCCGATGACGGCGGCGGCGCTCGGCACCACGATCGACCTGCCGACCCTCGAGGGCGAGACGACCCCGCTGGAGATCCGGCCGGGCACGCAGTCCGGCACCGCGCAGACGCTCACGGCCCGCGGTGTCCCGCGGCTGCGGCACGCGGGGCGCGGCGACCTGATCGTCCAGGTGATCGTCGAGACCCCGACCAAGCTCGACGACTCGCAGGCCGACCTGCTCCGGCAACTCGCCGAGTCCCGTGGCGAGGAGCGCCCGCAAGGCCATGTCCAAGCCACCCACAAGGGCGTCTTCGGCCGCCTCCGCGACGCCTTCGGCGCCCACTAGATGGGAGTCGCGGTCTTCTTCGCCGAGAAGCTGGACGGCGACGAGCTGACCCTGGAAGGAACCGAAGGCCGGCATGCGGCCGTGGTTCGGCGGATCGGGCCCGGCGAGCGGGTTCGGTTGACCGATGGGCGCGGGGCCTGGGCCGAAGGGCCGGTGGTTGCTGCCGGCAAGGCTGGGGTGACTGTCTCCGTGGATGAGCGGGGGAGTGTGCCGGCGGCGCGGCCGCGGGTAGTTGTGGTGCAGGCGGTGCCCAAGGGGGAGCGGGCCGAGCTTGCGGTGGAGATGCTCACCGAGGTGGGCGCCGACGTGATCGTGCCGTGGAACGCGGAGCGGAGTCAGTTCCGCGCCAACCCGGAACGGGTCGCCAAGACGCTCGCGAAGTGGCAGGAGTGGGCCTTCGAGGCGAGCAAGCAGTCGCGGCGGTCGTGGTTCGCCGAGGTCGCGCCGATCGCCTCCACCGCCGAGGTCGCGCAGTTGCTCGCCGCTGCCGCGCTGCCGGTCGTGCTGCACGAGGAAGCCACAGTCCCGCTCGCTGCCCTCGACGTACCTGATGACGGCGACGTCGTGATCGTGATCGGCCCCGAGGGTGGCATTGCCCCGGACGAGCTGACCGCCTTCGGGGTCGAGCCGGTTCGGCTCGGCGACACCGTCTTGCGCACCTCGACGGCCGGGGTCGCCGCGGCTGCCGCGCTCCTCGCGCGCTCGCGCTGGACCTGACCGCGCGCTGTCCGCAGGCCAGCGACGACCTAGACTGTTAGACACCAACCGAACCTCCCTGTGCGACGAGGATCGAGCACTTATGGCTGTGGAATCCGCTCGAACGCGCGCGCTCAGCCACGCCGACCCGGCCGGGGTGCCGTTGCAGGCGGCGCTCGACGCGCTCGCCGACCCGGTCCGCCGGTCGATCCTGCGTGACTTGGCCGGGCACGACGACTGGACCCGTGCCTGCGGCACCTTCGACCTGCCCGTGACGAAGGGGACCCGCAGCCACCACTTCGCCGTACTGCGCGCCGCCGGCCTGATCGAGCAACGCGACGAGGGCGCCCGCCGCCTCAACCGCCTCCGCCGCCCGGAATTCGACCAGGCCTTCCCGGGCCTCCTCGCCGCGACCATCGACCGCGCGGACTAGGAGTTGCTCGCGCCGGCCGGTTGACAGCAGCCGGGACCTGCGGGCGTGCGGTGCGGACCTGAGACACTCACCAACCCCGCCGCCGCGTCATCATCAGTGCAGGTCTGAGCGTGACCGGTCCGGGCGGTGCCTGCTTGGTGAGTGGCACAGCTCCGCTCCGCGGATCCGAACCGCCCCCATGCCGGGAGCGCGTCCGCTCCATCCACTGCCCCGCCGCGCCGTCCTCGGCCCGGGTGGATCGGAGCTGTGAACGATGACGGGGATCGTCTTTGGGCCAGCCGCTATGCAGCTGCTGGGGCCTCGGACAAGAGGTGGTGAGCCGGGAGCCGTTATTCCTTGTCCCAGCCCACGACGGGCTGTACCCGCCATCGAGAAGGTTCCCGTCGCCGAAGCCCGTGCGCCGACCCGGGTGGACGGGCAGCCATGCCGTGATCCTTACACAGTCCGAACATTGCGCCGATGGTCCTCGAACGGGGTTCGGGGAGAGTCGTTCATGTCAGGTTGACCGAGAACGAGGAGTGCAGAGATGCGCAGGTCTGTGCGCGGCACGGTGGCGGTGGGTACGTCGGCCGTCCTACTGGTGGGCGGTCTGGTCGGAGGTACGACGGTTGCGTCGGCCGATCCGAGTCCGACGCCGACTCCGACGTACAAGCAGGTCACGCTCAGCCCGGAGGAGTCGCAGCGGCTGTGTGCCGAGAAGCTGCCGAAGCTGATCGAGCGCCGCGACAAGCTGGCGAAGCGGATCAGCGGCGGCGCGGACGTGAAGGGTTCGGTCGCGTGGCTGAAGGCGCGCGCCGAGAAGCAGAAGGCCAAGGGGCACGAGAAGATCGCCGCCCAGCTCCAGAAGCGGGCCGATCGCCGGTCCGAGCGGCTCACCCAGCTCGGCACGATGAAGACGAAGCTCGAGACCTTCAAGTCCCAGCACTGCCAGGTCGCGAAGTGATGCGCAAGGTCCTGGTCGTGCTCGCGGGTACGGCGGCGATGGTGATCGGACTGTCGTCGTGTGGGAACTCCGCCGAGCAGTCCGGCCGGCAGGGAACCGGACAGCCCGCTCCTGCTCCGGCGGCCACTCAGCAGGTGGGGTCGCCGGAGCAGGAGCTGGCGGGGATCGGGTCTACCCTGGACGCGATCGATGGCGAGCTGGCAGCAGACGGCTCACCCTGAGCAGGCACTCCAGGAGCAGATGATGACCGCAGCCGCTCGCGGGCTGGTCCTGGTCGTGGAGGACGAGGTGGCGATCGCCGAGGTGATCGCGCTGTACCTGCGGCGTGACGGGTTCGGCGTACAGGTCGAGTCCGACGGCGAGGGCGCGCTGGCCGCCTGGCGGCGGCTCCATCCCGTCGCGGTGATCCTCGACATCGGGCTGCCGGGACGCGACGGCACGGACATCTGCCGAACGATGCGCGCGGCAGGGGACTGGACTCCGGTCCTGTTCGTCACCGCGCGCGACGACGAGGTCGACCGGCTGCTCGGCCTCGAGCTCGGCGCCGACGACTACGTCACCAAGCCGTTCAGTCCGCGCGAACTGGCCGCGCGGGTGCGGACCGTACTGCGGCGATCGGCCGGCACGTTGCCTGCGGGAGACGTGCTGTCGGTGGGGGCGGTGCGGGTGGATGTGAGTCGGCGGCGGGCGTGGGCCGGTGACGCCGAGGTGAGTCTGACCTCGACCGAGTTCGATCTGCTCGCGCAGTTGTTCCGGCGGCCAGGGCGGGTGTTCGAGCGGGATGAGTTGCTGAGCTCGGTGTGGGGTTACCAAGCGTCGGCCGGGACGCGGACAGTCGACGTACACATCGCTCAGCTCCGGGCCAAGCTCGGATCGTCCAGTCCCATCCGCACCGTCCGCGGCGTCGGGTACGCCGCGGATCTCGACTGATGGCGTCCGTGCCACACGATCTCCGCTCAGCAGGAGACGAGGTCGGGCGGGGATCACTGGCGACCCGGATCGTGGTCGCTTGCGTCGCGGTGGCCGGGATCGCCGTGCTGGTCGCGGGCGTGGTGATGGCGGGGCTGGCCCGGCGGTCGGCTCAGAACGTGTTGCAGGACTCGCTGGCCGCGCAAGCTGATGTGATCGCCAGTCAGGTGGACGAGCGGGGTGCGGGGTCGCGAACGGTGGGGCTCGGGCGGGTCGCCCAGGTGGTGCGTGGGCAGGGGATCGTCGTGGTGATTCTGTTGCCCCGGAGCCGGATCCAGCCGACGGACCAGCGGTCCATCCAAGCCGCGACCATGGCAGGGCTGAACGACATCGGGAGAACGCAACGGATCTCGGCCACGGTGAGCGTCGACGGCACGGACTATCTGGTCGAAGCGCGCGGCATCGGCGAGAGTTCCGGCTTCGCGCTGGTGGAGCCTGTGCGGCTGGCGGCGGATACCCAGCGGATCCTGATCCGCAACATCCTGTTCGCGCTCGGCGCCGGTCTACTGGTGGCGGCGCTCGCTGGTGCCCTCCTCGGCCGACTGCTCGGCCGGCCACTACGTCGTACGGCGGATGTCGCGGCGGCCATGCGTCAGGGGCGACGGGATCTGCGTGCACCGGTTGAGGGACCGGCTGAGGTCGCTGAAGTGGCGCAGGCGGTCAATGAGCTCTCGGTTGCCTTGCAGCACAGCGAGGAACGGCAGCGGGAGTTCCTGCTCTCGGTCTCGCATGAGCTCCGGACGCCGCTGACCGCCGTCCATGGGTTCGCCGAATCGCTTGCCGATGGAGTGGCGACGGATCCGCGGCACGCCGGGCAGGTCATCCAGCAGGAGTCGCAAAGGCTCGAGCGGCTGGTGAGCGACCTGCTCGACCTGGCCCGGATCGGGGCCGACCAGTTCCAGCTCGATCTCGCTCAAGTGGATCTGCGCGAAACGCTCAGCGCGTGCGCCGAGGTCTGGCGGGTGCGCTGCGAGCGCCAAGGTGTGCACTTCCGCCTCGACCTGCCGCCCATGCCGGCCGTGGCCACCACCGACCCCCGCCGAATCCGCCAGGTCCTCGACGGCTTGGCCGAGAACGCCCTCCGCGTCACCCCGCCCGGCGCCCAGCTCACCATGTCACTCACCCAGCCCGGGCCAGGTGTGGCGATCCAGGTCCGCGACGGAGGCCCCGGACTGGCCCCCGAGGACTACGCGGTCGCCTTCGAACGCGGCGTACTCAACCAGAAGTACCGCGGCCGCCGCCCAGTAGGCTCCGGCATCGGCCTGGCCCTGGCCCACGGCCTCATCACCAGACTCGGCGGCACCCTGACCGCCGCCCCCGCCCCCGAAGGCGGCGCCGCCTTCACCATCCAGCTCCCGACTACCTGACGATGATCGACGATCTCCGCCAATCGACTACCTGACGATGATCGACTTCGAGTCGGAGTCGGAGATGGTGCCGTCGGCGTCGGAGATGAGGTAGGCGTCGATCTGGTAGGGGCCGGGGGTGAGTTTCAGTTCGATGAGGAAGGGCGAGAATTTCTGGCCTTCCTTGGTGTTGACGACGCTCTTCGACGTCTTGCGGGTCTTCAGGTTGGTGACCTGGTAGTTGACGGTTGCCTCGAAGGCGTTGGCGGTGCCTTGGATGGTGACGGGGTTGGCGGTGGTCTCGCCGTCGGCCGGGGAGTCGATCCATACGAGCGCCTGGACGTCAGCAGCTTGGGCGCGGCCTAGCGGCGTACTGGTGTCGATCTGGCCGAAGAGCTTGGCGCCGGCGCGGCCCCGGCGGGTGATCTGGACCGGCTCGGTGCTGGTGTGGAGGGCACCTTGGACGGTGTAGATCAGTTGCTGCGCGGCCACGTCCGCGACGTCAGGGTCGAGCGAGGCCGCCGGGAGCTCCTTGAAATCGACCGTCACGACGCCATCCGTGCGGGTGACGGCGTTGACCTCGGCGCCGCGCCAGACCGTGTAGTAGTCGGGGTCGGACGGCCCTTTCGACGTCATGATCCGGACCGCCTGCTCGGCCGGCCGGCCGCTGACCTTCGCCCAGGTGCGGTACAGCTTGACGGCTTTTGCCTTCACGGTCGGCGTCGGGTCGGCACCGGCCTGGGTCCCGGTCCTGTTGCCGAGCCAGTAGACCGGTACGAGCGCGCTCTTGACGGCCTGCTCCGGCTCGCCGCGCTCTGTGGGGACAACGGTCGGCGCAGCGCTTGTGCTCGGTGCGAGGGTGGCGGCGGTCGGCAGGGCGGACGGCGCGGCCGTGGTGGCCGGGGACTTTGCGGACGGGACTCCGGTGGCGGTCGTGGTCGTGCCAGGGCCGGCTACCTCGTCGCCGTCGTTCGCGGAGTTCTGGTTGCCGTTGAAAACGGCGAAGGCGCCGATCGCCGCGGCGGTGCCGACCGCCGCCGCGCCGACGGTCAGGAGCCAGGGCCGCCGGACCGCGGGCCGGCGCTGGGCGTGCGCGCGGGCGCGGATCTCCGGCAGGGCGTCGGCCGGTTCGATCCGGTCCGCCTCCTCGGAGAGGGCCCGCCGCATCAGTTCGTCGAACGGCTCGTTCGGATGGTCGTTCATCCGCGTCCTCGCTTCGCTCCGGGCGCGGCTGAGGCACAAGTCGTCCTGTGTTTGATGATGAACTCGCTCCGCTCGTTCATACGCTCTGCTCCAGGACCTGGCGGAGCGACTTGGTCGCCCGCGCGGCATGGCTCTTCACGGATCCCCGGCTGATGCCCATCGTGTCGGCGATCTCGGCCTCCGAGAGCTCACCGTAGTACCGCAGCACCATCACGGTCCGCTGCTTCTCCGGCAAGGTGCGCATCGCCTCGATGACCCGGTCGGTCTCGGCGGTTCGCAGTACTGCCTGCTCCGCGCTCGGCTCGTCGGGGAGCGTGCGCGGGGTGTGCTTGTCGACGACCACCAGGTGACGCTGGCGGGAGCGGCAGCGGTTGACGACCGCGGTGCGCAGGTACGCGAGCGCCTTATGGGGGTCGCGCAGCCGGTGCCAGCGGCCGTGCATCGCGACGAACGCGTCCTGCACGATCTCCTCCGCCGCGCCGGTGTCGCGCAGCAGCAAGGCGCCGAGGCGAACCAGCGACGTGTAGTGCGCGGTATAGACAGCCGTCAGCGCCTCGTCGGCATCCCACGAGGACTCATGTGTCACGCACTCTTCGTACACCACGGCCGGTTGAGCCACGACACGAAGACGCGGCAATCACCTTCCAGGTTGACAGTGTTTTTGGCCTCGCCTCCGGCTCGGCGCGGTCATGGGGCTTTTACTCCCGGCCTTCCCTCGTCGCTCCGGTCGCTGTGTCGGATGCCACGCCTCCGGCGCGGCAGGTCATGGGGCTTGGCTCCCGGTCTTCCCTCGTCTCTCCGGTCGCTTCGCTCCCTGCGTTCCTCAGTCCAGACCGGGGCCCCATGACCGGGCTCCCTACGCTCCTCAGTCCAGGGCGGGAGGCCCCATGACCTGGCGGACTGTGGTCACCGAGCGTGTCCGGGCGAATAAGAAGTGAGGCTGTCGGTGGGGACGGCTAGCATGGGGTGATTACTTCACCGGCATCAGGAGGGAACAGGCTGTCCAGGCCACGCAGTATCGAACCGGAGGCGCGCGCGAACGGTCGCGGACGCGATGAGCTGTCCCGATCGGACACCGCCACCAGCACGCAGGCGTCGCACAAGATCGTCGTGCCGAACAGCATCGACATGGTGGCCCTGCTCGGAGCCCGGGACGAGTTCCTCCGCATCGTCGAGAAGGAGTTCGCCGCCGACATCATGGTCCGCGGCAACGAGATCACGCTGAACGGCGAGCCGGCCGAGCTGGCCCTGGCCGAGCGGCTGATCGACGAGCTGATCGCGGTCATCCGGACCGGGCACGGGCTGACCGCCGACTCGGTCGAGCGCAGCATCGCGATGATCAAGTCCGCCACGGCCGAGAGCCCGGCCGATGTCCTGACCCAGAACATCCTGTCCAGCCGCGGCCGCACGATCCGGCCCAAGACGCTGAACCAGAAGCGGTACGTCGACGCGATCGACAAGAACACGATCACGTTCGGCATCGGCCCGGCCGGTACCGGCAAGACGTACCTGGCCGTCGCCAAGGCGGTCCAGGCGCTGCAGGCCAAGGAGGTCACCCGGATCATCCTGACCCGGCCGGCCGTCGAGGCCGGCGAGCGGCTCGGGTTCCTGCCCGGCACCCTGTCGGAGAAGATCGACCCGTACCTGCGCCCGCTGTACGACGCTCTGCACGACATGCTCGACCCGGAGTCGATCCCGCGCCTGATGACGGCGGGCACGATCGAGATCGCGCCGCTGGCCTACATGCGCGGCCGGACCCTGAACGACGCCTACATCATCCTGGACGAGGCGCAGAACACCTCGCCGGAGCAGATGAAGATGTTCCTCACCCGGCTCGGTTTCGGCTCCAAGATGGTCGTCACCGGCGACGTCACCCAGGTCGACCTGCCGAGCGGCACCAACTCCGGACTGCGCGTCGTGCAGGACATCCTCGACGGTGTCCAGGACCTGACCTTCTGCCGGCTGACCTCGCACGACGTGGTCCGGCACAAGCTGGTCGGCCGGATCGTCTCGGCGTACGAGAACTTCGAAGGGCAGCGCTGAGCCGAACCGATGAACGTCGAGGTCAACAACGAGTCCGGCGTGGAGATCGACGCACACGGACTGATGCGGCTCAGCCGATTCGTGATGTCGTCGCTGCGCCTGCACCCCGAATGTGAGCTGTCGATCAAGCTGGTCGACGAGGACACGATGGCGCGGTATCACGTCGAGTTCCTGGACCTGCCGGGTCCGACCGACGTGATGTCGTGGCCGATGGACGAGTTGCGGCCCGGTGCCGAGGACGACGCCGACCCGCCGCTCGGGCATCTCGGTGACATCGCGCTCTGCCCGACCGTCGCGGCCGCGCAAGGGGCGAAGGCCGGCCACGGCACGTGGGCCGAGCTGGAGCTCCTGACCGTGCACGGCATCCTGCACCTGCTCGGCTACGACCACGCGGAACCCGCCGAGAAGGCGGAGATGTGGGACGTCCAGGGCCGCCTTCTGGAAGCATGGCGAGCCCCTGGAAACCGACTAGTGGATGCCTGATGGTTCCCTCAGGACAGGAGTGACGTTCTGTTGAGCTCCCACGACCTCGTTCTGCTGGTTGTGGCCGCGGTGCTCGTCCTGCTCGCCGGTCTGTTCGCCGGCGCCGAGGCCGCACTGTCGTCGTACTCCAAGGTCCGGGCGAACGAGCAGGTCGAGCTGGGCAACCTGCGCGCGGTCCGGCTCCGCGACCTGCTCTCGGACGCGCCCCGGTACCTGAACTCCCTGCTGCTGCTCCGCCTGAGCTGCGAGATCACCGCGATCGTGCTCGTCACCCAGGCCCTGTCCGGAGTCTTCGAACTCACCTGGGTACACATCCTGATCACCGCGGTGGTGATGGTGCTGGTCTCGTACGTGATCATCGGCGTCGCGCCGCGGACGCTGGGCCGGCAGCACTCGGACCGGTTCGCGATCGTCTCGGCCGGTCCGGTGATGGCGCTGACCAAGGTGCTCGGCCCGCTGCCCAAGGTGCTGATCATGATCGGCAACGCGCTCACCCCGGGCAAGGGGTTCGCCGAGGGCCCGTTCGCGACCGAGGCCGAGCTGCGCGCGCTGGTCGACTACGCCGAGAAGTCCGCGGTGATCGAGTCCGGTGAGCGGCAGATGATCCACTCGGTGTTCGAGCTCGGCGACACCATCGTCCGCGAGGTGATGGTGCCACGCACCGACATGGTCTACATCGAGCGGCACAAGAAGCTCCGCCAGCTCACGTCGCTGGCGCTGCGCTCCGGGTACTCACGGATCCCGGTGATCGGCGAGTCCCTCGACGACATCCTCGGCGTCGCCTACCTCAAGGACGTGATGCGCCGGGTTTACGACAACTCCTCGGCCGAGTCGACCGAGCGGGTCGAGTCGGTGATGCGGCCGTGCATGTACGTGCCGGACTCCAAACCGGTCGACGAGCTGCTGCGTGAGATGCAGGCGGCCCGGATGCACCTCGCGATCGTCGTCGACGAGTACGGCGGTACGGCGGGACTCGTGGCGATCGAGGACATCCTCGAGGAGATCGTCGGCGAGATCACCGACGAGTACGACGAGGACCCGGACTCGGTCCAGGAGCTGTCCGACGGCGCGTACCGGGTGTCCAGCCGGCTCCCGATCGACGAGCTCGGTGAGCTGTTCGGCGTACCGCTGGACGACGACGACGTCGACACCGTCGGCGGCCTGATGGCAAAGCTGCTCGGCAAGGTGCCGATCCCCGGCGCCGAGGTGGAGATCGCGGGCCTGTCGCTGACGGCGGAGCGGCCGTCCGGCCGGCGCAACCAGGTCGGTACTGTGCTGGTACGGCGGGGGCAGTCCGCCGCCACCCCGCAGGACCAGAACCACCAGCACGCGTAACCACTTCTGCTTTGGAGTTTTCTTGTCAGACCTCTCGGCCGAGGACGCCAAACTCGTGACGCTCGCCCGCGCCGCCCGGGCACGTACCCGGGCCGGTGAAGGAGCCGCTGTCCGCGACTCCGACGGACGGACGTACGCCGCCTGCACGGTGGCACTCGACACCGTCGACCTGACCGCCCTGCAGCTGGCGGTCGCGATGGCGCTGGCGTCCGGCGTGAAAGGCCTGGAGGCCGCCGCGGTGGTCACCGACTCGCAGTCCGTCGACGTCGGCGTCGTACGCCACTTCGCGGGTGCCGCCATTCCCGTAGTACTTGCCCAAGGCACCGGAGAGGTCCGCGATGTCGTCCACACCTGAGCCCTTCAAGTCAGGTTTCGCCTGCTTCGTCGGACGACCCAACGCCGGCAAGTCCACACTGACCAACGCGTTGGTCGGCCAGAAGATCGTCATCACGTCGTCGAAGCCGCAGACCACGCGGCACGCCGTACGGGGGATCGTGCACCGGCCGGACGCGCAGCTGATCCTGGTCGACACGCCTGGCCTGCACAAACCGCGGACCCTGCTGGGCGAGCGGTTGAACGACCTCGTGAAGACCACGTGGGCCGAGGTCGACGTGATCGCGGTCTGCCTGCCGGCCAGCGACAAGATCGGCCCCGGCGACCGGTTCCTGGTCACCGAGGCGGCGAAGGTCGCGAAGACCCCGAAGGTCGCGCTGGCCACCAAGGCGGACCTGGTCGAGCCGGACCGGATGCTCGAGCACCTGGCCGAGATCGCCACGCTGGGGGAGTCGGCCGGGATCGAGTGGGCCTCGATCATCCCGGTCTCCGCCACGTCGGGCTATCAGGTCGACGTCGTCACCGACGAGCTGATCAAGCTGCTGCCGGAGGGCTTCCCGCTCTATCCGGACGGCGACATCACCGACGAGCCCGAGGAGACGCTGGTCGCGGAGCTCATCCGCGAGGCCGCGCTCGAAGGCGTCCGGGACGAGTTGCCGCACTCGATCGCGGTCACCATCGACGAGATGGGCCTGCGCGAGGACCGGCCCGAGGACAAGCCGCTGCTCGACGTGTACGCGAACATCTACCTCGAGCGGGACAGCCAGAAGGGCATCGTGATCGGCCACAAGGGCGCCCGCCTGCGCGAGGTCGGCGCGTCCGCCCGCCGCCAGATCGAGGCGTTGCTGGGTACGCCGGTTTACCTCGACCTGCACGTCAAGATCGCGAAGAACTGGCAGACAGACGCCAAGCATCTCCGCAAGCTGGGCTTCTGACGACTTGGAGAGATCCTCGGTGCTGACCAACCCCGTGTACTCCGCTCTGACCGGCCCGCACGCCACCTTCGCCGAAACCCGCGGCGACGCCCGGCGCTACCCGACCGCGGTCGCGCCGTTCCTCGGCCTGCCCGACAACCCGACCGACCAGGACTGGGCGGACGCCGCGACACTCCTCGGCCCCGGCACCACCGCGGCCCTGATGCGGCCCGACTTCCCGCTGCCGGAGACCTTCAAGCTGGACCGCCAGTTCGACCTCGTCCAGTTCGTCGCACCCGAGTCGCTGGCCGCCGAGGACCCCGAGACGGTCGTCCTCGGTCCCGACGACGTACCCGAAATGCTCGCCTTGGTCGCCCTGACCGACCCCGGCCCCTTCCGCTCCCGCACCATCGAACTCGGCACCTACCTCGGCATCCGTCGCAACGACGAACTGATCGCCATGGCCGGCACCCGCTTCGCCCTCCCCGACCACACCGAGATCAGCGCCGTCTGCACCCACCCGTCGTACCGAGGCCAAGGTCTCGGCAGCCGGCTGATCCGAGCCGTAGCAGCCCACATCACCTCAACCGGCCGCCAGCCCTTCCTCCACACCGGCGGCACCAACACCCCCGCCATCCGCCTCTACGAATCCCTCGGCTTCACCCTCACCAACCAAATGAAGGTAACCATCGTCGAGCCCGCATGACCGACCTCCGCGCCGCTGGCGTACCTAAGAACAGGTAGTAGTCGGCTCGCGCGAGGACTTGATGGTGTCTTCAGGCGGGAGCCCGGCGGGATGAGGCAACTACCACCTGTTCTTAGGTACGAACCTGCTGGCGCCGATCCGCTTGGTGGGCACGACTGGGCAGGTCCCGGCGTCGACCAGCGCGGCATGGTCGGTCCCTTCTCGGCAGGGTGGTTGCGGGGTCACGATCACTGTGTGGCCCGGCCCGCGGTCCGCGGACTAGTCATCCGACTCGATCCCGGAGCATCGAGTCGGCCTTCGACAGCATGGAGGGCGTGATGATCGGACGGTTGCGGGAGATCGAGTACCTGCAGACGTTCGTGCGCGAAGTCGCCGTCACCGGAGGGGTGCTGCTGGTGTCCGGCGACGCCGGGGTGGGCAAGACCACGCTGCTGGACGCCGCGGCCGACTACACCAGGGCGTCCGGGGGAGATGTCTTGCGGACGACGGGCACCGAGCTCGAGGAGCAGATCAGCTACGCCGCTCTGAACCAGGCGCTGTACCCACTGCTGGACGACGTCGAGCAGCTCGGCACGGCCCAGCGCGACGCGCTGCAGGTGGCGCTCGGGTTCGGTGACGGACCTCCCCCGGACAGACTGCTGGTGTCCAACGCCGCTGCTGTTCTGCTCCGGCGGGCGGCAGCACGCGCGCCCCTGGTGCTGATCGTCGACGACGTGCCCTGGATCGACCGGGCCAGCGCAGGGGTTCTGAGTTTCGTCGCGAGGAGGCTCGCCGGCAGCCGAGCCGGACTTCTAGTGGCTGCCCGCAGCGGCGAGGTCCGGGGGTACTTCGACCGGACCGGGCTGCCGGAGTTCGGGCTGGAGCCCTTGGACGACGAAGCGGCCGGCCGCCTCCTGTCCGACCGGTTCCCCGACCTCGACGCGGCCGTCCGGACCCGGCTGCTCCAGACCGCGCAAGGCAACCCGCTGGCGTTGCTCGAACTTCCGCGGGCGCTGAGCCAGACGCAGCGCACCGGAGCGGAGCCACTGCCGCCGGTGCTGCCTCTTGGCCGGCATTTGCAGAGGTACTTCACGTCGCGCGTGGCGAAGCTGCCCGGCACGACCAGAACCTTCCTGCTCACGGCCGCATTGGAAGGCACCGGGGAGCTCGGAGTCCTCGAGGCGGCCGGCGCCGGTGTGTACAAGATCGACGACCTGGCACCGGCCGAGCAGGACCAACTGGTGCAGGTGAGTTCGCGCCGAGTCGTGTTTCGCCACCCGCTGATCCGATCCGCGGTCGTCGACGCCACGACCGCCGCGGAGCGCCGCCGGGCCCATCGCGCGCTGGCCGCGGCGCTCGTCGATCGGCCCGACCGCAGGGCGTGGCACCTCGGCGAGGCGACGACCGGGGCCGACGAGCAGGTTGCCGGCGTCCTGGAAGACGCGGCGCTGCGCCTGCTCCCGCGAGGCGACTACCAGTCGGTGGTGAGCCTGCTCACGCGCGCCGCCGATCTCAGCCCTGACCCCGCGGAGCGCGGTCGCCGGCTGGCCGCGGCGGCGTACATCGGCGCAGAGAGTACGGGCGAGATGACGAGTACGGCGGAACTGCTCGAAGGCAGCCGGCTCGCCGGCGGTCAAGCGAGCACATCCTTGTACTACGCGTCCGCCGCCGCCTTCGTGATGCTGAACGGGGACGGACAGGTCGACACCGCGCACCGGCTCCTGGTGAGTGCCCTCGACAGCAGTCCGCAGCAGCAGAACGCCGACGACCCGGAGGTCGTCCGGGCGCTCTGGACACTCGCACTCGTGTGCTTCGTGAGTGGCCGGCGGGAGTTGTGGGAGCAGCTGTACGCCGCGATCGCGAGACTCTCGGGCGGACCGTCACCGCTGCTCTCGCTCACGCTGGACATGTTCGCCGACCCGGCACGCACCGGAGTGGCCGCGCTGCCTCGTCTCCGCGCCGCGCTGCGGTCCGTGCACCACGAGAGCGATCCGAACATCGTGGACGATCTCGCCGGTGCGGCAATGTACGCCGATCGTCTCGTGGAGGTTCGCGAGGCCTTGTGGCGGGCCGTCCGGAACGGTCGCGAAGGTGGCCCGGCCCGACGGCACCTGGTGGCCCTGATGGACCTCTGCGTCGACGACTTCCACCGCGGCCAGTGGGACGAGGCCGCCGAGCTCGCGGCCGAAGGACTGTCGGTGACCGAGGAGCGGACCGGCCGCTTCTTCAGCTGGTACTTCCGCTATCACCAGGCGATGCTCGCCGCGGTCCAGGGCAGGTTCGAGACCAGCCGGGCGCTCGCCCACGAGATGATCGGCTGGGCCGGACCCCGAGGCGTGGGTACCGCACGTGTCTACGCGCACCACGCCCTGGTGCTGGCCGATCTCGGCGCCGGCGACTTCGAGAGCGCGTACCGAAACGCAGCCGCGGTGAGCCCGGCCGGCACCCTGGCCTCCTACGTTCCGCACGCGCTGTGGATCGCGATGGACCTCGTCGAGGCCGCCGTACACACCGGCAGGCGAATCGAAGCGGAACGCCACGTCCGCGCGCTCCAAGAGGCTCAGATCAGCAAGCTTTCTCCCAGACTGGCGATCCTCGTGGCGGGATCCGCGGCCATGGTGGCAGGGGAGGAGAAGGCGAGCGCACTCTTCGAGGACGCGCTCAGCCTGCCCGCGGCCGAGCAGTGGCCGTTCGATGTCGCGCGCGTTCGTCTCGTGTACGGCGAACAGCTGCGGCGCGCCCGGGCGCTGACCGAGGCCAAGGTCCAGTTGCAGACAGCCCTGGCCGCGTTCCGGACGCTCGGCGCCGATCCCTGGACCCAACGGGCCGAGCGTGAACTACGCGCCGCTGGTCTCGCACCGACCCTGGCGGCGCCGAGCCTCCCCGCGCTGACTGCCCAAGAGCTCCAGATCGCCCGGCTCGCCGCCTCCGGGCTCACAAACAAGGAGATCGCGACACAGCTCTACCTGTCGCCGCGCACGATCGGTGGACACCTCTACCGGGTCTTCCCGAAGCTGGGCATCAGTACCCGAGCTGCCCTCCGGGACGCCCTCGACGGGGACGACAACTAGAGCGGCTTCTGGTAGGCGATGGCTCGGGCGACGATGTGGTAGTTGAGCTGTTCGTTGATGGCGATCATGTGGGCGTTGGACTCGGCGTTCCAGGTGTCGAGCTGGGTGACGGCGGTCTCCTGCTCGCGCAGCCAGAGGAGCATGTCGCACTTGACCAGGGCGCCGAGGCGGTGGCCGCGGTGCTTGCGGTCGACGGCGGTGTCGTGCTGCTCGGCGATGTGCGGTCGTTCCTGCTCGACCGCGACGACCGAGTGCCCGGCCAGCTCGCCGGTCGAACGCTCCCGCGCGATCACGCGATACACCGTCCGGTCGTGGGCGATCTGAGCAGCTTCGTACGCGCGCAGCCGCTCCGGCGTGAACACGTCGTCCTCGATGTCCAGGTCGTCCTTCGGCGCATCGTTGATCGACTCGGTCAGTGCGACCATGCCGCCCAGCAGTTCCTCGGGCACCGGCCCGATCACCCGCAGCAGCTCGTACGCCGTCGATGCCTGCACCGCCTCGTCGTACAGGCGCTGTACGACGGACCAATCGAGGCCGGCGATGTCCTGCCGCCGGTTGACCTCGATCGCCTTCTGCTCGAACCCGTGCCGCAGCGAGAACGCGTTCGCCTTCGGCAGGTCCCAGTTGTCCGTGCCGACGGAGGTCCGGCCCAGTTCGCGGGCCAACCGCTCGCCGTACGCGACCAGCTCCGAGCCGATCCCGCGACCTCGGTGATCCGGATGCACCTGGACCTCGAGCCACGCGAGATGGGTGTTGTCGTACGTCGGGGTGTGCAGGCCGAGGAGTCCGACGGTCACGCCGTCGTCGTCGCGGGCCAGGTAGGCCTGGCCGGGGTCGCCGTCCCAGCCGTACTTCAAATGGGCGGCGTAGCTGCGCGGTGTCGGCAGCAACCACTCCGGGCAGTCCAGCTTCGCCGCTACGGTCAGCAGGGCTACGGCTTCCGTGCACCCGGCCTCGTCGTCGGGTGACAGTCTCGTGATCTCCACGCCCTCAGCGTCCATCAGCCGGGCGGTTACCGCGAGTGGTTTATTCGCCGTCGAGAAGTTCCACGGCCGCCGCGTAGGTCAGCTCGGCATAGGCATTCCGTACGCGTGGTCAACGGTCATCGAGAACATCAGCCGTTTGTCCTGCACCATGACCGCGCGGTACTCGTCCCAGTCCGGGTGCTCACCCGAAGCGGTCCGGTAGTAATCCACAAGATCCTCGACGACCGCGTCGTGCGGGTCTGCGGCGACCGGGCTGAGCTCGGCCTTCCCTTCCAGTACGACGTACGAGCGGCCGCGCGGGCCACCGACGTACAGGCTGGCTCGCGGATCGCGGCGCAGGTTCTTCGTCTTGGCCCGGTCGTCGGTGAGTGAGACCCGGATCCGGGTGCCGTCGTAAACATAGGTGACGTTCGACAGTTGGGGTCGTCCGTCCCGCTTGATCGTGACCAGGACGCCGAGTCCGTGGCTGCCGATCCGGTCGCTGAGGGAATCAGTCATGATTGAAGCCTAAATATTCAAGCCCCCTTGAAGGCAACCTCAGACCAGGAACAACGTCTTCAGGTGCTGACAAGCAAGACGCCGGCGATGATCGTGGTGAGGCCGGCGATACGGGTAGGAGTGAGCCGCTCGTGCAGCACGACCGCACCGAGCAGGGCGCCGAGTACGACGTTCAGCGTGCGGCCGATCGCCACCGTGCCGACCGATGCGACCGACAACGCCAGCAAAACAAGGCCATAGCTCGCCGGCGTCAGGACAGCGATCGGGACCGCGCGCCGCCACTGAGTGAGGGCCAGCCTCCGGACCAGTGCCGACAACACGACGACCTGAGCCACATTCGCCACGGCGAGATACGTCAGGACGTCGACGCGGAGCGACGTGACGGAGAAGCCGTCCCACAGGGTGTAAGCAGCAGTACAGCTCGCCACGGCCAGGCCCAGGGCAATCCCGCGCCCCAACCGCCGCGAGTGCACCCCGTCCATGAGCAGTACGCCGCCCAGCACCAGCGTGGCACCGACGAACACCCACGGACCGGATCCGCCCAGCCACGGAATCGCCGCCACGGTCACCAGCACCGGAGCCGTCCCCCGACTGACCGGATAGACCGTCGAGAACTCTCCGGCGGCATAGGCCTTCTGCAGTGTGACGGCGTACCCGGTGTGCAGGACCATGCTCACCAGTCCGGCCCACCAGGTCCCCGTGAGAGTGCCGTGGGTCGCCGAGTGGACCAGCAGTACGAGCGATACCGGCAGGGTCACCAGACCGCACAGCCACACGAAGGCCGGACCTCCCGCACCGGACGTCTTCATCAGTAGATTCCACGCGGCATGGCAGCACGCGGATGCCGTCAGCAGGCCCAGGGCGATCACGTAGACAGTGTCTACAGGATCGGCGTAGACGTTGTCTACCAACCATTCCGCGCCGCGGCCATCACCCTCTGTGTCTCGGCGATCGAGACCCCGGGTTCGACGGGGTAACCGGGTTGTGCATAGACTCCCTGGCATCATGCGGCACCAGCTTCTCCTCCTTCGCTGCCGCGGCGAGGCCTGACAAGGCCGGTTCCCTCGCCGCGGAGTCTCGTCGTACGCCGGTCGTCCCTCACGACACCCGCAGTACACCCTCCCGAGGAGAACCCCGTGGCACCCAAGAACCAGCCCAAGCCTGTCCAGCAGTCCTCCGGTATGCCGATCCAGCGCTACCGCGCGTTCCCGCCGATCGACCTGCCGGACCGCACCTGGCCCACCAAGTCCGTCGACCGGACCCCGCGCTGGCTGTCCACCGACCTCCGCGACGGTAACCAGGCGCTGGTCGAGCCGATGTCGCCGGCCCGGAAGCGGCGGATGTTCGACCTGCTGGTGTCGATGGGCTACAAGGAGATCGAGGTCGGCTTCCCGAGCGCCAGCCAGTACGACTTCGACTTCGTCCGCAGCCTGATCGAGGACGACGTCATCCCCGACGACGTGACGATCTCGGTGCTGACCCAGGCCCGCGACGAGCTGATCGAGCGGACCGTGCAGTCACTGCAGGGCTCGCCGAAGGCCACCATCCACCTCTATAACGCGACCGCGCCGCTGTTCCGCCGGGTCGTCTTCGCCGTGGACAAGGCCGAGTGCCGCACCATCGCGGTCCGCGGCACCGAGACCGTGATGAAGTACGCCGACGAGATCCTGGGCGACTGCGAGTTCGGCTACCAGTACAGCCCGGAGATCTTCACCGGCACCGAGCTGGAGTTCGCGCTGGAGGTGTGCGAGGCGGTCTCCGACGTCTGGCAGCCCGCCGAGGGCCGGGAGATCATCCTGAACCTGCCGGCCACCGTCGAGATGTCCACCCCGAACGTGTACGCCGACCAGATCGAGTGGTTCGGCCGCAACCTGACCCGGCGCGAGCACAGCACGATCAGCCTGCACCCGCACAACGACCGCGGAACGGCGGTGGCCGCCACCGAGCTGGCCCTGATGGCCGGCGCGGACCGGGTCGAGGGCTGCCTGTTCGGCCACGGTGAGCGGACGGGCAACGTGGACCTGGTCACGCTGGGGATGAACCTGTTCAGCCAGGGCATCGACCCGCAGATCGACTTCTCCGACATCGACGAGATCCGCCGCACGGTCGAGTACTGCACGCAGATGCGCGTTCCCGAGCGGCAGCCGTACGCCGGTGACCTGGTCTACACCGCATTCTCCGGATCGCACCAGGACGCGATCAAGAAGGGCCTGGAGGCGCTGGACAAGCAGGCGGCGGCCGAGGGCAGGCCGGTCGGCGAGATCGCCTGGGAGGCGCCGTACCTGCCGATCGACCCGAAGGACGTCGGCCGGTCGTACGAGGCGGTCATCCGGGTCAACTCGCAGTCGGGCAAGGGCGGCGTCGCGTACATCATGAAGTCCGAGCACCGGCTCGACCTGCCGCGCCGGCTGCAGATCGAGTTCAGCCGGGTGATCCAGCAGCACACCGACTCCGAGGGCGGCGAGGTCGGCCCGCAGCAGATGTGGGACATCTTCGCGGCCGAGTACCTGGCCCCTGGCAAGCTGTCACTGCTCACGGTCAACTCGACATCCGGCGAGGGCCAAGGCGATCAGCTGCGCGTTCAGGTCTATTCCAATGGGGTCCCACACGAGTTGGTTGGCGAAGGCAACGGCCCCGTCTCGGCTTTCGTCGACGCTATCAAGCCGCTCAAGTACGACATCCGCGTACTGGACTATCACGAGCACGCGCTGTCCGCGGGCGGTGACGCGCTGGCCGCGGCGTACGTCGAGTGCGAGGTCGGCGACGAGGTCTTCTGGGGCGTCGGGCGGGACGCCAACATCCTGACCGCCTCGCTCAAGGCGGTCGTGTCCGCCATCAACCGCGCCACTCGCTGAGCAATCAGGTATCGCCCGTCTCCCCGTGTCGGAGGCGGGCGATTCCAGCACTCCCCGATACCGTTGCGTCACGGTTCGCAACGTTGTCTCAACGTTGCCTCAAGACGTTGACTCGATGACTGGGGTTGCGCACACTGTCGTCACTATGCGCAGATCCTTGCAAGACAGCATTACTAAGTCTTGTGGTCTGAGGGTCTGCGCCACCGACTTTCCCTGGCAGTCGCGTGGAGGTGAGCAGTGAGCGGTGCGGTCGAGACACCCGCGTCGAAACTGATCGAAGGTCCGGCCGAAGAACCGAGACCGACAGTCGTTCGACGCTTCACAAGTGCCTGGCTGGTCCGAAGATTCGCCAAAGCGATCTTGACCATCTTTCTGGTCACGACGATGACGTTCTTCCTGGTCCGGCTGCTGCCGGGGAACCCGGTCGACACCTTCATCTCGACCCAGATCGCGCAGACCGGTGTCTCCTACGCCGACGCCGCCGCGCAGGCGCAGAGCCTGTTCTCGCTCGATCCGGACCAGCCGCTGATCCAGCAGTACCTCCAGTACATGGTCAACATGGTGCACGGTGACTTCGGGAACTCGCTGCTGTCACCCGGCACCACGGTGGCCGAGGTCATCAAGACCTACCTGCCCTGGACGCTGTTCTCCGTCGGCATCGCCACGACCCTCGCCTTCATCATCGGCATCATCGCCGGGATGGTGATGGCCTACCGCCGGGAGAGCTGGATCGACCACCTGCTGACCTCGGTCGGGGCGCTGCTGCACGCGATCCCGAACTACATCCTCGCGATCCTGATCGTGGTCTTCCTCGGCGTGAAGCTGCAGCTCTTCGACCTGACCAAGGCCCGCGGCTCGTTCTCGCCCGGCGTGGAGCCGGCGTTCAGCCTGAGCTTCCTGAACGATGCGCTGTACCACGCGACGCTGCCGATCCTCGCCTACACACTGACCACGGTCGGGTCCTGGGCGCTGGTGATGAAGTCCTCGACGGTGGAGACCCTGGGCGAGGACTATGTGACCGTTGCCCGGGCCCGCGGCCTGACCGACGGGCGCATCCGCAGCGGGTACGTCGGACGCAACGCGGTACTGCCGTTGTTCAGCGCGCTCGCCGTGTCGCTCGGATTCGTCGTCGGCGGAGCGATCTTCGTCGAGAAGATCTTCGGCTACCAGGGCATCGGCTACAGCCTCTTCACCGCGCTCAACGGCCGCGACTACGCGGTCCTGCAGGGGATCTTCCTCGTCCTCACCATCTCGGTGGTGCTGGCCAACCTGGTCGCCGACATCCTCTACAGCCGGCTGGATCCGCGGATCCGCGTCAGCGGCAAGGCGAAGGGGTGACGAGATGTCCGACATGACTGACACAGTGATCGGCGATACCGACACCGCGATCGGTACGACGAGCATCGGGAAATTCTCCAGCATCCTCCGGGGGCTGCGGCGCAGCCCGGCCGGTTTCATCGGCTTCATAATCGTGGCGCTGCTGGTGCTGATCACCGCGATCGGGCCGTTCTTCACCCCGGACGTGGTGCCCGACGTGAAGTCGATCATGCTGCCCGCAGGTTCGCCCGGGCACCTGCTCGGCACCGACAACGAGGGCAAAGATGTGCTGATCCAGATGATCGACGGCGGCCGGGCCGTCATCTTCATCGGATTCCTCGCCGCGGCGATCTCGACAGTCATCGCGATCGTCCTCGGGTCGCTGGCCGCCTACCTCGGCGGGTGGGTCGACTCGGTGGTGGTCACCGCCGCCGACGTCGCGCTCACGATCCCGACGATCGTCCTGCTCGCGGTGCTCGGTGCGATGTTCAAGCTCGACTCGCCGTTACTGCTGGCCGTGCTGGTCGGCGGCCTGGCCTGGCCGGTGCTGACTCGGGCGGTGCGGTCGCTGGTGCTCTCACTCAAGGAACGTGAGTTCGTCGAGGCGGCCCGGCTGCTCGACCTCGGCACGCCCCGGGTGATCTTCGTCGAGATCCTGCCGAACATGGCCAGCTTCATCCTGATGAACTTCATGATCGCCGTCACCAACGCGATCTACGCGCTGGTCGGCCTCTACCTGCTGGGTCTGGCGCCGTTGACCGGATCGAACTGGGGCATCATGCTCAACCGCGCCTGGATCGCCGGCGCCATCTTCAACGACGCGAGCCTGGCGTTCATCCTGGCCCCGATCGCGGCGATCGTCCTCCTGCTGCTCGGATTGGTGATGATGACGAGATCGCTCGAAGAAATCCTCAACCCGCGTCTCCGGGACCGGTGAGCATGGTGACCAGCACAGCGGGAGCGACCCGCGCGGTGCGCGGCGGCCAGGGCAAGCCACTGCTGTCCATCCGCGACTTCAAGGTCGAGTACCGGACCGGAGCCGGCGCCACGGTGCACGCCGTCCGGGGCGTCGACCTGGATCTCTACCCCGGCGAAAGCCTCGCGCTGGTGGGGGAGAGTGGCTGTGGCAAGACGACCTTCGGGCTCGGTCTGCTGCGGTTGCTGCCCCGGCTCGGCCACGCCTCCGGAACAGTGACGTTCAACCGCGGCGACGGCGCCGAGATCGACATCCTCGGTCTCGACGGCCGCGACCTGCGGCAGTTCCGCTGGCGGGACGCGGCGATGGTCTTCCAGGGCGCGATGAACGCCTTCAACCCGTTGCTGAAGATCCGCGGGCACATGCACGACACGATGCGGGCGCACACCAAGGCCAGCAGGCAGGAGATCGAGGACCGGGCCGGGGAACTGCTGCGACTGGTCCGGCTCGAGCCGGCCCGGGTGATGGACAGCTACCCGCACGAACTGTCCGGCGGCATGCGGCAGCGGGTGCTGATCGCGATGAGCCTGCTGCTCGAGCCAGAGGTCCTGATCCTGGACGAGCCGACCACGGCCCTGGACATCCTCACGCAGCGTTCGATCGTCGACGTACTGCACGAGGTCCGGGAGCGGCTCGGCTTCTCGATGATCTTCATCTCGCACGACCTGTCGCTGGCCGCGGAGCTCGCCGACCGGGTCGCCACCATGTACGCCGGTCGCATCGTCGAGACCGGTGGCGTCCGGGACCTGTTCTACCAGCCACGGCATCCGTACACGCTCGCCCTGATCAACGCCGTGCCGCCGATCGTCGGCGACCTGCCGGATCTCGAGTCGATCCCGGGCGGTCCGCCGAGTCTGGCCGCGTTGCCGCGGGGCTGCACGTTCCACCCGCGCTGCAAGTTCGCCACGGAGGAGTGCAAGGCGGCCGACCCGCCGCTGCTTGCGGTGACCGACCAGCCGGGCGACGCGCACGAGGTCGCCTGCATCCATTCCGGTGAGGTGCACCTCGATCGACGGGTGCGAAGCGACGACTTGGAGACGCCCGCATGACCGCGACGGAGACGGCCCCGGACGCGACGGCTGAGGGGCGCAAGCCACTGATGACGCTCGCGGGGGTCAGTCAGGTGTTCGACACCAAGGCCGGCCCGATCCGCGCGGTCGATCACGTCGACCTGTCCGTGAATCCCGGTGAGGTGCTCTGCCTGGTCGGCGAGAGCGGCTCCGGCAAGACCACGGCCGCCCGGATGGCGGCCGGTCTGGCCCGGCCGACCGACGGGCAGGTGGCCTTCGACGGCACCGACATCTGGTCGATGAAGCGGCAGGAGTTCGGCCGCTTCCGGCGCAGCGTCCAGTACGTTCACCAGGATCCGTACGCCTCGCTGAACCCGACCCGGACCATCCAGCAGACGCTGACCGCGCCGCTGCTCAAGCACGGGGTGGTCAAAGGCTCGAAGGCCGCGGCTGCGCACGCGGCCGAGCTGCTGAAGAAGGTCGACCTGACGCCACCGGAGAACTTCCTGCAGAAGTACCCGCACCAGCTGTCCGGCGGCCAGCGGCAGCGGGCGTCGGTCGCCCGGGCGCTGACGCTGGACCCGAAGCTCATCATCGCCGACGAGTCGACCTCGATGCTCGACGTCTCGATCCGGATCAGCGTGCTGGCGATGCTCGGCCGGCTGCGCGACGACCTCGGCGTGGGGTTCCTCTTCATCACCCACGACCTGGCAATCGCGAAGTACTTCGGCTGGAACGGCAAGACCGCGGTGATGTACCTGGGCCGGATCGTCGAGTTCGGGCCGACCCGGCAGATCATCAACGCGCCCACGCATCCGTACACCCAGGCGCTGATCGACGCGATCCCGGAGCCTGATCCCGACCTGACCAAGACCAAGGGCGCCGGCTCGCTGCGCAGCCTGGAGATCCCGAGTCTGGCGCACCTGCCACCCGGGTGTGCGTTCCATCCGCGCTGCGGCCGGTTCGAGGGCGGCCTGTGCGACGGCGAGGTGCCCGGTCTGGTCGAAGTACGTTCTGGGCAGTCGGCCGCGTGCCACGTGGTGGCTCGCGACGGCGCCGACGAGCTCCGGCCGGTCGACAAGCTCCGGCCGGTCGACAAGCTCCGGCCGGATGAACCGGCCGGCTGATGCCGCCCGAGATCGGCCGAGTTGCTCTCGGCTGGGCGACGTTCCTGGTCCTGGCCAGCGTGGTTCTGCTGTTCGCGCTGACGCCGGGGACACCGGAGTTCGTGATCACCCTGTTCACCTTGTGTTTGGGCCTGCTCTTGGGCCTGATCGTCGTCGCCGGGGTCGTCCTGACCAGGCGCCGGGAGAAACGCGAGGACGGTTAGTAACACCAGTAGTAGTGCCTGACCACGCGGGCGTGCGGTCAGTTCAGGAAAGGACGAAGGATGAGTCCCACCGGCACCAACGAATCCGGCGCTAGCGACCGGACCAACGCGGTCTCTCGCCGGCACGTGCTCCAGCTGTTCGGCATCGCCGGCGTCGGCATCGCCGGCGTCGGGTCGCTGGAGGCGTGTTCACCGAGCTCTCCGACCGCGGAGAGCAGCAAGTCGGGTGGCAACAAGGAGTTCCACGGCGCGTACCCCTACCAGCTGCCACCCAAGGGTCACTTCAACCTGGCCGCCGGCGTCACCGACGGCATCCAGCAGCAGAGCCCGTACCTCGATCTGATCTACCCCAGCGGCGGTCTGTACTACTGGGCCGACAAGAAGTGGGAATACATGATGGCCGAGTCCAGCAAGCTGGACGAGGCGGCCAACACGTATACGATGAAGCTCCGGTCCGGTCTGACCTGGAGTGACGGGTCACCGATCACCGCGAAGGACGTCGTGTCGACGTTCAACCTGCACTGGCTGATGCGCCAGCAGTCGTGGACGTTCCTGTCCGACGTCAAGGCGCAGGACGACACCACTGTCCTGTTCACCATCGGCACGCCGTCGACGGTGCTCGAGCGCTACATTCTCCGGGCGCCGATCCTGCCGGACTCCGTCTACGGTCAGTGGGCCACCAAGGCCGAGACGATGCGCAAGGCCAAGACCAGCCTGGACAGCGCCGAAGGCAAGGCGCTGAACGGCGACTTCCAGAAGTTCCGCCCGGAGAACCCGGTCGTGTCGGGCCCGTTCAACTACGACACGAAGACCATGACCAACTCCCAGATGAGTCTGGTCAAGAACGACAAGGGCCTGTTCGCCGACAAGATCGGCTTCAGCAAGGTCCTGCTGTACAACGGTGAGACCTCGGACATCACCCCGACGGTGATGAACAAGGACGTCGACTACGCCACCCACGGCTTCGCGGTGGCCAGCGAGAAGACCTTCCTGTCCACCGGCTTCCGGATCCTCCGTCCGCCGGTGTACTCGGGTCCGGCCCTGGTGTACAACTTCACCACCCACCCGGAGTTCTCCGACGTCCGTGTGCGGCAGGCGATCGCCTACATCATCGACCGCAACGAGAACGGCACCGTCGCGCTCGGCGACTCGGGCAAGGCCTGCAAGTTCATGGCCGGTTTCTCCGACATCGCCGTACCGGACTGGATCTCCGACGCCGACCAGAAGAAGCTGCAGGCCTACGAGAAGGACGAGGCCAAGGCCACCCAGTTGCTGCAGGCGGCGGGCTGGAAGAAGGCCGGCGACAAGTGGCAGCTGCCGTCGGGTAAGCCCGCGGCGTACGACCTCAAGTTCCCGACCGAGTTCGCCGACTGGAACCCGGCTGCCACCAACGCGGCCGACCAGCTGAACAAGTTCGGGTTCAACATCACCAAGCGCGGCATCACGTTCACCCAGCTGAGCCCGGACGTCCTGGCCGGCAAGTTCGACATGGCGATCCAGAGCTGGGGCGCGTCGTCGCACCCGCACCCGTACTTCTCGTTCGTCCAGAACCTCTACACGTTCAACTACGTGACGGCGGCGAACTCCGGCGGCAAGGGAATGAACTTCCCGCTCAAGCAGACGACATCCGCGGGTCCGATCGACCTGCAGGCCGTCGTCGACAAGTCCGCCCAGGGCCTGAACGTCGACGAGCAGAAGAAGAACGTCACCGCCGCGGCGCTGGCGTTCAACGAGCTGCTCCCGATCATGCCGCTCTGGGAGCGCTACGGTAACAACCCGGCGCTGGAGGGGACGCGAGTCGCCAAGTTCCCGGCGGACGACGACCCGATCCTGAAGAACGCGCCGTACGCGGACAACTTCGTGATCATGTACATGTACCAGGGCAAGGTCGCGCCGGTCTGAGTTAACTACTGGCGGACTGACCCGATTGTTTGGTTGGGTCGGCCGGGTGATCAGCGTTCGCGAGATCGACCCGGCCGACCTGGCCCTGTTCGACGAGTGGTATGACGCCCTGCGGGCCGGCGCGGTCGCGGGCCGGACGGCTGCGCTCGTGGTCGGCCGGGAGGCGCTCGGGTACTCCCTGCGCAATCCGGGGCCGTTGAAGCAACGCCTGGCGGTCGGTGCGTTCGAGGACGATCGCGTGCTCGGCGCGATGCTGTTCGAGTACCGGTTGACCGACAACCTCGACACGGTCGAGGTCGAGATCGACGTACCCCCACAGCACCGGCGGCGGGGGATCGGTACGGCGCTGTGGCAGTGGGCGGTGACACGGGCGGCGCAGCTCGGGCGGACCATCTTCCAGACCGAGCTCGGCGTGCCGTCGGAGCCGTGGCCGGGTGCGGAGTTCGCCGCTCGGCTCGGTTTCACGGTCGAGCACGTCGAGGAACAACTCGTCGTACCGCTGCCGTACGACGCGCTCCGGCTGGACGAATTGCTGCTCGAGGCGGGTCCGCTGGATGGCTACCAGCTCACGTCGTGGGCGGGCGTGTGTCCCCCGGAGCACCAGCAGGCGTACGCCGACCTGCACACCGCGATGGATCACGACGTACCGACGGGTGGCATGACCCGGGAGGTCGTGACGTGGACGGTCGAGAAGCTGCAGGCGAGTGAGCAGCGGATCGACCGCAACTATCTCGCGCTCGTGACGATGGCGCACACGCTGTCCGGGGAGCCGGCCGGCTACACGTTGCTGTATCTACCGCGCGCCGACGCCGAGCATGCCCAGCAGGACGACACGCTCGTACTGCGGGATCATCGCGGGCACAACCTGGGCACACATCTGAAGTTGGCCAATCTCGCACAACTGGACAAGCACCGGACCACGCAGCGCTTCCTGCACACGTGGACGGCGCTGTCGAACGCGCCGATGCGCAAGGTCAACGCTCGCTTCGGCTTCCGCCCGGTCGAGGAACACCGCGAGCTGGAGCTGACCTATCCGCGCCTGCGGCCGGCCGCCCGTGGCGTCGTCCTGGATCGGGAGGACCGGATCCTGCTGGTCCGCTTCGAGTTCGACTCCGGCCCGCTCTGGGCGACTCCCGGCGGCGGCATCGAGCACGGCGAGTCGGCGGTCGAGGGCCTGCGCCGCGAGCTCATCGAGGAGATCGGCCTGGACTGTCCCGACGACCCATCGCAGCTCTGGCACCAGGAGGTCGTTGCCGAGGGCCACGCTCCCGGGTACGACGGCGTCATCAACGAGTACTTCCTGGTCCGCACCGACTCCTTCACCGTCGGTGGCACGCTCACCGAGGCCGAGCTCGAGGCAGAGAATCTGTACGGCCACCGCTGGTGGACCCTCGACGAACTCCGCTCCCACGAAGGCCGCTTCGCCCCTCGGGATCTCCCCGAGCTGGTCCGGGTTCTGTTGGAGAGCGGCCCACCGACCACGCCGACCCGACTGGGTCTGTGAGAAGTGCGTGTGGAGGTTGTGGGAGGTGTGTGAGGAAGGATGATCGGGGCCAGGCCGGCGACTTAACGTCGAAGTGTGAAGCCTCGACATAGCCTTGACTGGTTTGTCCCTGTTCATTCGACCGGTGCCGCAGCGGCACTGCAGACCGGGCGCCTGCCCGATGGTCGCCGGGTCGGCATCGCGTACACGACTCTCGCGCAGTTGCGGGCGGCAACAGGTCCGCGCCAGGAGTGGATGCGCCTCACCGAGGCCGCCTTGCGCGAGACGCTCGCTCCGCTCGGCGTCACCAGGATCCAGCTCGACCCGGTCCTGGTCGGTCCCGATGTCAGCAGCCGTCCGTCAGAGACGCCGTACCCAGGTCAGCCGGCCTTCGTCCATTAAGGCGTGGCCGTCGGCGCCGTCCGCGACGTTGGGGTCGTGGGTGGCGATGACGACGGCGGCGCCCCGGTCGGCCTCGGCCCGGAGCAGTTCGAGGACGCGCTCGCGGTTGGTGCTGTCGAGTTCGCTGGTGGACTCGTCGGCCAGGATCACCCGGCCCTGCTGGGCGATGCCGCGAGCGACCGCGACCCGTTGCTGTTCACCACCGGACAGCTCCTCGACCAGGTGGTCGCCGCTCTCCTCGAGGCCGACCTGGGTGAGGGCCTGCCCGATCGCGCGATCGAGTTCCTCCAGTGCCTCGTCGTCGGCCGGCCTGCGGTCTGCGAGCAGTGGCATCGACAGGTTCTCCCGCGCGGTCAGCACGCGCGCCAATCCGTTGCCCTGGGGGATGAGTACGACGCCATGCGCGGCGGCCGACGGCCGGTCGGTGATCACCAGCCCGTCGATCTCGACCTGACCGGATTTCACCGGCACCGCGCCGGCGATTGCCCAGAGCAACGAACTCTTGCCGGCGCCGGACGGCCCGCTGATCGCGAGTACGAAGCCCGGGGGGGACCCGGAACGACACGTCGGACACCGCGATGAGCTCGCCGTAGCTGACCGTCACCTGATCGACCTCGATCATCGCGCTCCCTCCTGATCCACCGGGGTGAGCCGGATCTCGCCGTCTTCGGTGGTGACCTGCACGAGCGTCCCGGCCGGCAGCAGTTCGGCGACGTGTGGTGGCAGGGGCAACGACCCGTCCGTCGCGACCACGGCGTACTCCTCGCCCGAGCGTCCTTCCGAGGCGATGCGGCCGTCCCGGATCGTGATCGTCCGCGGCAGTGTCGCCGCCACCTCGGGGTCGTGGGTGATCAGCAGCACCGTCATCCCGGTCTCCGCGTTGATCGTCCGGATCGCCGCGAGGACCTCGTCCCGCGCCTGGTGATCGAGCTGACTGGTCGGCTCGTCGGCCAGCAACAGTCCTGGGTACGTCGCAATGCCCACGGCCACCGCACACAGCTGGACCTGACCCGGCGTCAGCGCGGACAGGGGCGAGGTGGCGTGTTCTCGAAGTCCCACGAGCTCTAGTACGGACTCCGGTGGTGGGAGGTCGCGGTCGCGCGATGCGGCTCCTTGTGCGTAGCGGACGTTGTCCACCGGCGTCAGGTAGGGGATGAGGTTGCGTCCGGCACCTTGCAGCACGATGCCGACGTCACCGGCCCGCATCCGGTCGAGCTCGGCCTCGGTCATCGTGGCCACGTTGTGCTCACCGATCTGCAACCGGCCCGCGCTCGGAGTCAGCAGACCGCCACACAACTGAAGTAGCGTCGACTTTCCCGCACCAGATGGTCCGAGCAGCCCGACCAGTTCGCCTGGACGCACAGTGATCCCGATGCCGGACAACGCGGCGACGTCGTGCCCGTGTGCACGGTAGATATGCACGAGTCCCGTCGTACTGATCGCCAGACCGGTCATGGGGCGTCCCGGCCTGGACTGAGGAGCGCAGGGAGCCCGCCGTGCCGGAGGCGCGGCAATGACACCGTCATGTGAGCTCCTCGCGGATGCGGGCGAACCCGGCTCGCCTGTTGACCCCGGTACCCAGCAACAGGGTCGCGGCCGCGAGTACCGCCGTACCTGCGAGCCAGAGCAGCAGCGCGACCGGCCAGTTGGTGCTGAGCTCCAGAGGTATCGGCCCACCGGTGTCAGCGAACAGCGGTATCAGTGGCAACGCGATCTGTGCCCCGACCACACCACACACCGATCCCAGTAGCACCGCCAGCGCCACCGGACCGGTCTGCTCCCACCGTGCCGCCCTACCGGTGGTGTTGGCCGGTACGCCGGTGATCCGCAGGCTCGCGTAGTCCTGTGCCCGCGACCGCCACGAGGTCACCACAGTGAGCAGCAGTACGACGATCGCCAGCGCCCAGCCCGCGATCCCGACCACTGGTGTCAGTTGCAATGCCAGTGCACTCGCCGATCGCCCGTAGGACGCGATCCGATCGGCCCTGCGGTCCACGACCTCGGCCGCGTACCCAGCCTTGGCGAGCTGGTCGATGATCGTGTCGGCCTTCGCCAGCCCGTCGGCGTCGAGCCAGAGCTCGAACTCGGTCGACGCTTCGTCCACGGTCCCGGCCAGTCGCCGTACCGTCTCCAGATCGACGACTGCGGTGCGGAGCGGGAAACGGTTGACCGGACCGCCCAGCCGGTCGAGCTTGGCCAGCGGTATCGGGGTGCCGTCGAGCGCGGGGCTCGTGGCGGAGGCGTCGTACCGGTAGTCCGGCGTCACCAGGGCGGGCGTCACCTGGGGCACGGTCGCGTACTGCAGGTACTGGTCGCCGCCCAGGTTCGTCACCGCCAGGGTGAGTGCTCCACCGCCGGCCGCTTTGATGGAGTCCTGACTGGACTCGAGTTGCTTGATGGGCTGCCAGTCGTCGGGGTCGCCGAGTGGGATCGACGGGTTGTCGTCGCTGGACAGTTTGCCGAGCTGGATGTCGCCGCGGATCCCGGCCTGGTCGTTCAGGTCGCGGGTGACGCCGAGCCGGAGCAGTTGGCAGCCGTCCGTGCAGTCGACCTTGGCCTGTAGCTCGGTCTGCCGTCCGGGGATCAGTGGCAGCCGCGGGAAAGTGATGTCGGTGCGTGCACCATTGCGCAGGCTGACGAGGTTCGCCACCAGGAGGACGGACTTCGCGGCCGGCTGAGTCGCCGGCTCCTCGCCGTTCGTGGTCTTCGCCTGCACCGGCGTCATCGGGCCGGGGGAGGCGGTGATGGTCAGCTGGGTACTGCGGAACTCGATCGGCGGGACGCTCGGTGCCGCGAGCCTGCCGAATCCCTCGGCGTCGGTGAGCCGATTGCCGCGGTACGCGATCCGCCGGAAGCTGTCCGGTTCGATCATCATCGTCTGCAGCGCGTCGGGCGACGGCGGACGGGCCATGACGACCGGTGTGAACCACTGCCGGTCCGGGTCGATCCGGTCGATCGCCTGGGTGAAGGCGCCGAGGTTTCCGGCGTTCACCCGCAGCACACCCTCGGCGCCGATCTCGTAGCCGGCGCGGGACTGCCGGTTGTGTTCGCCGACCGACGCGGCCTGGCCGGCGAAGGCGACCAGCCCGGCCGCTACCGCGACCGCCGCGACGATACGGGTGACAGCTGGTCGGCGCGAGACTTGCAAAGCTCCGAGTGCCAGACCCAGACGTCCCCGACGCAAGGCTCGCCGGCTGATGAATCCCGCGACCGGCAGGAGTAGGTGGGCGAACGTCAGCCCGACTGCCAGCGCCAGCAGGGCGGGTGCGAGAACGGGCAGCGGGCCTCGGCCCGAACCGGTCAGCGCCGAGACGAGTCCCGCGACGGCGAGCACGATGATCGCCAGGTCCACCATGTCGAGCGTCCTGCCGCGCCGGTGTGGCGCCACTCGCCGCAGCAGCGCGGAGATCTGCTGCCGTACGACGCCGCGGACCTGAAGCACTACGACGCCGAGAGCAACCACCGCAACCGCCAGCAGCGCGACCGGCACCGTCCACGGCAGCTCGATGGGGGAGCCTCGGTGCAGCCAGGTCGCTCGGACGATCAGCAGGAGCGCGAAGCCGACCGGTGCACCGGCGAGCGTTCCGGCCAGTACAGGCACGCCCAGCTCAACGGACAACGACCGGCCGGTACGGCGTGCGGTGGATCCGCGGAGGCGGGCGACCGCGATCTCGGGCCGGCGCTGGTCGACGACCACGGCAAGGGCCAAGGCGAGGACGACCAGTCCGAACAGAGCGACCTGGACCATCACGAGCGGGATGATCGTCGCGGCCTGCTCACGCTCGTCGCGGATCCGGTCGATCACGCCGATCAGCCCGGAGGTGTTGTCGGCGCCGAGTTCGGCGGCTTGGCTCTTCACGGCAGTCGATGCCGCCTCCAGCCGGTCCAGGTCGTCGAGCCTCGCCAGCCCGGGGGCCGGCCGGGTGTCCAGCGTCGTGTGCTGATTCCAGATGTCGGGTGTGAACGTCGTACGGTCGGTCAACAGATAGTCGGTCTCGCCCGGCGCCTTGTCTCCCGGTGGCTTGGAATGACCGATCGGCGGCCGGCCGAACCAGTAGTCCGCGCCGACGTCCTTGGGGCGGTACAACCCGACCACGGTGAGCGTGCCGCCACCGGCGTACGTGTCCGGTACGGCGTTGACCTTCGCGCCGAGCTGGACACCCCAGGTCGCCTGGTCCACCGTCGACGCGATCACCTCGTTCGGTCCGTGCGGGCACCGGCCCGCGACCACGACGATCTGGTCGCAGTACCCCTCGCGCCACAGCAGCCGGCTGACGATCGACGGGTCCGCATCGCGCCAGACGACGTCGCTGTGAATGCCGAGTACGGGCTTGGTGAAGAGAGGCGCGAGGTCGGCCGGTACCAGCTTGCTGAGGTCCTCGGGTCGGGACTGGGTGCCGGCGGAACTCCGGGTCGGGCTCGTCTCGAGCTGCCACGCGGCCGACAGGCGCTGCCCGGTCAGGGTCTCGGTCATCACGGTCTGCTCGACGGCGCGCGCGAACCACGGCCCGAACACCGCGCAGGTCCCGATCAGCAGACTGATACCGGCCAGCACCAGCGCCTGGGACCACCGGTACCGCAGCGCCCGTCGTAGGAACATCTGTTCAGCCACCCCCAGCGTCTCGCCCGCCCGCCCGAAGATACGGAACCGGCCGATGGCTGTACCGGACCGTGCCGAAATGTCACAGAGTTGTTGTCTAGGCAGCAATCCGGATCACGGACGGTGACTGTGCGGGAGGGGGGTTGCCCGGCGCATCGAGTGACGGCGGTAGGTTCGGGGCATGCGTGAATCCCAACTCGGCGATCTGACCGTTTCCTGCCTCGGCCTCGGCTGCATGGGGATGTCCCAGTCGTACGGCGTGACCTCGGACGAGGCCGAGTCCGTCGCCACCCTGCACGCGGCGATCGACGCGGGCTGCACCTTCCTCGACACCGCCGACGTGTACGGCGCCGGCGAGAACGAGGAACTCGTCGGCCGCGCACTGGCCGGCCGTCGCGACGAGGTGGTGCTCGCCACCAAGTTCGGCTTCAAGAAGCCTGGGGCCGGCCTCGGCCTCGCGAACCAGGTCGACGGTTCGCCGGAGTACGCCGTACAGGCCTTGGACGCATCGTTGCGCCGGCTGGGCGTGGACCACGTCGACCTGTGGTACCTGCACCGGCGTGACCCGCAGGTGCCGATCGAGGAGACGGTCGGTGCGATGGCTTCGCAGGTCCAGGCCGGCAAGGTGCGGTACCTGGGGCTGTCCGAGGTGAACGGTGACACGGTCCGGGCCGCGCACGCCGTGCACCCGATCAGCGCCGTCCAGAGTGAGTGGTCGCTGTGGACGCGCGACCCGGAGACCGTCGTACTGCCGACGCTGCGGGAGCTCGGGATCGGGTTCGTGCCGTTCAGCCCGCTCGGGCGCGGGTTCCTGACCGGGCAGCTCAAGTCGCCGGAGGACTTCGAGCCGGACGACATGCGGCGCGGGCTGCCGCGGTTCCAGGGCGAGAACTTCCAGCGCAACCTCGACCTGGTCGCCAAGGTGCAGGAGCTGGCGGCGGCCAAGGGGATCACGCCCGGCCAGCTGGCGCTCGCCTGGCTGCTTGCTCAGGGCAACGATGTGGCGCCGATCCCGGGGACGAAGCGGCGCAAGTACCTGGCCGAGAATCTCGGTGCGGTCGACGTCACGCTGACGGCGTCCGAACTGGCCGCGCTCGACGAGGCGTTCCCGGCGGAGGCGGTGTCCGGGCAGCGGTACACCGACGGTGGAATGGACCTGGTGGGGAAGTGATCGGCGTCACCGCTGCGACCGGCGGCCTCGGGTCCCGGATCGCGCGGCGGCTGGCGGATTCCGGCGTACGCCAGCGGCTGATCGTCCGGGATCCCGGACGGGCTCCGTCGTTGCCGGACACTGAGGTGGCGCAGGCCGCGTACGGCGAGCAGGCCGCGCTGCTGAACGCGCTCGACGGGGTCGACACGTTGATGTTGCTCAGTGCAACGGAATCGGCGGATCGGGTCGCGTTGCACAAGGCAACGGTTGACGCGGCGGTGGCGGCGGGAGTCAGGCGGATCGTCTACACGTCGTTCGCCGGCGCGGCGCCAGGGGCGACGTTCACGTTCGCGCGGGACCATTGGCACACGGAGCAGCACATCCGGTCGACCGGTGTCGGCTTCACGTTCCTGCGGGACAACTTGTATCTCGACTTCGTACCTGGGTTCGCGGGCGAGGACGGGGTGATTCGCGGTCCGGCCGGAGACGGGCGGACGGCCGCGGTCGCGCGGGATGACGTGGCGGCGGTAGCGGCCCGGGTGCTGGTGGACTCGGGGCACTCCGGGGCGACGTACGACCTGACCGGGCCGGCCGCGTTCACGCTCGCCGAGGCGGCCGCCGTACTCACGGAGGCGTGGGGGCGGAAGGTCCGCTACGAGCCCGAGACGCTGGACGAGGCGTATCGCTCCCGCGAGTGCTTCGGCGCTCCGCCGTGGGAGGTTGCCGGGTGGGTCACGTCGTACGCCGCGATCGCGAGCGGCGAGCTCAGCCACCTCTCGACCGCCGTCGAGGACATCACCGGTGCTCGGCCGATCAGCCTCGAGGAGTATGTCGGTCGCGGGTGAGAGACTGGCCGTGTGCCGCTCTACCGGGATGAGGCGATCGTGCTGCGCACCCAGAAGCTGGGTGAGGCGGACCGGATCGCCACGCTGCTGACGCGCGGGCGCGGCAAGGTCCGCGCGGTCGCCAAGGGAGTCCGCCGTACGTCGTCCCGGTTCGGCGCGCGGCTCGAGCCGTTCAGCCACGTCGACCTGCAACTCGCTACCGGCCGCACCCTCGACGTCGTCACCCAGGCCGAGTCGATCGCGGCGTACGGCGAGGGGATCGTCGGCGACTACGCGCGGTACACCACCGGCACGGTCCTCCTGGAGACCGCCGACCGCCTCGTCGTCGAGGAGAAGGAACCCGCCACCCAGCATCACCTGCTACTGGCCGGCGCCCTCCGCGTCCTGTCCACCGGCGAACGCGAACCAGGCCTGGTCCTCGACTCCTTCCTGCTCCGCTCCCTGGCGATCTCCGGCTATGCCCCGTCCTTCGGCGACTGCGCCCGCTGCGGCGAACCAGGCCCCCACCGAGCCTTCAACCCCGCCGCCGGCGGCATGGTCTGCTCCTCCTGCCGCCCCCCAGCCTCAGCCATGCCCTCCCCAGCCACCGTCACCCACCTGGCCGCCCTCCTCACCGGCGACTGGCCCACCGCCCTCCAAGCCGACCCCCGAACCCGCCGAGAAGCCACCAGCCTCACCGCCGCCTTCTTCACCTACCACCAAGACCACCAACTCCGCTCCCTCCCCCACCTAGACCTGAGTTCGGGAACTGGCAGCTGACCGACCGCCTAGACATCCTGCTCGGCGCCCTTGGACTTCTCGAGATCCTGCCCGGTGGACTTGCGGGCCTCCGATGTACTCGTGGGTGCCTGGACGTTCCCCGGCCGCGCCACCCCTTCGAGAGCGGCGTACTGAGCGGAGCCGCGCTGGTTCCCGCTCAGAGCAGGAGAACTGCCCCGTTGCTCCGGTGGCACCACGGCGTTGAGCTGCTTCGCAAAGTCCTTGAGCTCCTGCCCTTCCGCCATCGTGTCGATCAGCGCGGACATCGTGCGCGGGTCGCGGCGGTAACCCCTGAGCATGTCCTGCATGCCCTGCTGAACCCGCTCGGGATCCTCCTCGAGCTTGCGGCTCAGAAACTGGTTGAGGCTTTCGACCCGCATCGCGTTCGGCCCGGACGACGGCGGATCGAAGTCCTTGAGGTTGTCCGTGACGAGGACATCCGACTCGCTGGCAACAGCACCCGCAAGCACATGCTTGTCCTTCGGATCCGCCTGCATCTGATCCTGCAGCTCCTGCGGAGGAGCTTCTGTCATCGCGTCTTCGAACGCCGCGTTCATCATCGTGATGCGCCTGTCGATAGCCTTCTCCGACAGCCCCGGTGGCCGATTGCGGCGCATCTCATCGATGACCTGCTGTGTCCAGCGGGGTTCGAAGACCTGGTTGTCGGCCAGTGACAAGAGGATGTCGTTGGTCTGCTGTCCACGGATCACGTTGGCATCCAGGAACGCCCGCTCCGGGCGGCCCGAGTTGGGCGCGGATGACTCGGTCACGACGACGGCCCGCTGTCGTCCGTCGGATCCTCGGCCAGAAGCTCGTCGAGGATTGCCCGCCGCCGCAAGCGGCGCTCGTTGTCCCAGTTGATGATGTCGGCCAGCTGCACCCAGTCCACGTACTGCGACGACCGAAACGGAACCTCCCCCGCGGCGACGTGCTTGCGCAGATCGTCCCGCCCCATCCCGATGGCATCCGCGGCCTCATCAATCGGCAACTCGGGTCGCAACGGAGTGATCTTGACCGCCCGTCCGGCCCGCATCGCCGCAACCACATGCTGCACAGCCCGAAACACCAGCGGCGGAATGTCCTCCCGTGTCCCATCAGGCCCCACCACTGCCGGCCCGCCCTGCACGATCGGTCGTTCATCCGGATCGAGCAGGTAGATCCGCGAGTCAGTAGTAGGCCCAGTCATAGACAGATCGTAACCAAACTCGGGTCTCGCCACCGGTAAGAAGCCGCACCCCTGTGGACAACGGCCAGCCGGCCGTGTGAAGGAGTACGGCGCCTGATCGCCGGCACCTCAGCACCCGCTCTTGGCCGGCGCAACCGCCTCCGACCCATCAGGATCCACCAACACCGGCACAGCATCCGCGATCCGCAGCTGTGTTGCGGCCTGCTGTGTCATCGAGAGCTGTCCGGTATCGCCCAGGGTGCTCTGCCACGTGATGTCCCACTGGGCGGTCGCCGCGACCGGATACTTGCAGCTGGGGAGTTCCCGAGACGTCTTCTTGTATCGATATCCACAGTCAGGTGAGTCCTTGACGCCCATCGCCTTCGTGTAGGGCGTACCCGCGGCCTCACACCGAATCGTGTTCCCATCCCCAAGCGACCAATTGACCGCCTTGACCTGCGCAGTAGCCGTCACCGACAACCCCGGCACACTCGCAGTCCGCACGATGGGCCCCCAGGTGTTCTGCGTCTTGTCCACCCAGAACCAGACCGGCATATTCACCAACCCAACCTGCCCCACTCCAGGCGCTGACTTGACCAACGGCGGCGCCAACTGCATTTGCGCGATGGCTTGGTATACCAGAGTCACAGGATCGACGACCGCTGTGTCGGGCGCTCCTGGCAGCCAGACCCATCGAGTCACCACGTGCCGCCCCTCGTCGTATCCCAGCTCCCGGACACACGCCCAGATGCTGCCATCCGTGTGCCCTTCCCACCTTGGATCGCTGTACGGGGGCGGCGGGCTCAAGCTCTGCAGGTAGCACTGCTGGCTGTTCGACCAGTTGCCCAGCGCCGATGTACACGCCTGCGGAGCACCGTTGTACAGGCACAGCGGCTTCGGCTGCTTGGCGGGCTTCTTGCCAGGGTGCGGCGTCTTCTTATCGCCTTCCGCGACGGAGCGCAGAATCCACATACAGTCGTGGTTCGTATTGCAGATGAGCACGTAATCGCCCTTGGGCTTCGGCGGCACCTTGTTGTAGACCTGCGCCGAGGCGGCCGGTGCGAACGTCGTCCCAAGCAGGACGAAAGCCGTTGCCAGAAAGGCAGCCCTCAGCATGAGCCTGCGTCTTTCTCGTTGACGAGGAACCACATCTCATTGGCCCGACCGGCCGGTGGCGCGTAGACCAGCGTCGCCTGGGCCTTGTGCCGTTTCCCATTTCCAGGGCCGACTGGCACAGGCTTGCGGGTCGCCTGGTAGCGCAGCGACGTCTTGGAAGTGTCCAGGCAGACGTTGAGAAGGACCTCGGGCTGCTCCCCATCTAGCTTGACTGACGCCACGGACATCGACGTCACGATGACTTTGCCCTCCTGGTACCAACCACGATCCTGGTTGAACTTCACGTCCCCCAGCACCTGGATGATCCACTCGCCGCCGTTTCCAGCCTGCTGGAGCTTTGCGCGGGTCGCCGTCGACGGACTGCCGAGCGCCGCGTCGATGGCTGTTCGCGCGGCAGCGTACTGCGCTTTGGCGGCGGTGATTGCTGTTTGTTGTTCGGCGGTCCAGGTTGGGGTTGATGGTGCTGTTGGGGTTGGGGTCGCTGAGGGGGTGGTGTTGGGATGGCCGGCTTCGGGGGAGCCTTGGCAGGCGGTCAGCGCGGTGAGGGCGCAGAGGGCTGCTAGGGCGGGGCCGAGGGCCGGTCGGGGGGTCATGCGGGCTCCGTTCTGGGTTGCGGGTGGTGTAAGGGTGTCATACGGAGGGTGTTCGGAGGGGTGGTTTATCCACAGGTTGCAGGTTCGTGCAAAGGGGTGGGTGTGGCGCGGTGCCGGGCGTGGGAGAGGATCGGCATATGTCGCCATTGGGTCGTCGTCGGGGTCGGGTTGAGGGGCTTCGGGTGGGGGAGAAGGTGGTGGTTCCGCCTGAGGTGCATCCTTCGGGGGAGCGGGCGCCGGCGGTGCCGAGGGAGTTGGTGCCTCGGCATGTGGCGATTGTCATGGATGGGAACGGGCGGTGGGCCAAGCAGCGGGGGCTGCCTCGGACCGAGGGGCACAAGGCGGGGGAGGCTTCGCTGCTGGATGTGATCAAGGGTGGGATCGAGATCGGGGTGAAGTACATCTCGGCGTACGCGTTCTCGACGGAGAACTGGGCGCGGTCGCCGGAAGAGGTGCGGTTCCTGATGGGGTTCAACCGCGAGGTGATCCACCGTCGGCGGGACGAGTTGGACGCGATGGGGGTCCGGGTGGTGTGGTCCGGGCGGCGGCCGCGGTTGTGGAAGAGCGTGATCGACGAACTGGAGCGTGCGCAGGAGCGGACCAAGGACAACGACACGATCACCCTGCAGTTCTGCGTGAACTACGGCGGTCGCGCGGAGATCGCCGACGCGATGAAGGCGATCGCGCGGGATGTTGCCGCAGGCAAGCTCAAGCCGGACCGGATCACCGAGCAGACGATCGCCCGGCATCTCTATGCGCCGGACATCCCCGAGGTGGACCTGTTCGTCCGGTCCTCCGGTGAGCAGCGGACCAGCAACTTCCTGGTCTGGCAGCTCGCGTACGCCGAGATGGTCTTCCTCGACACACTCTGGCCGGACTTCGACCGCCGCGACCTGTGGCGCGCGATCGAGCTCTACGCCCAGCGCGATCGCCGGTACGGCGGCGCCGTCCCCAACGAGGTGTCTCAGTGAGCGCGGGGATTCGGGAGTAGGCCCCGCTCCATCGCAACAGTGACGGCTCGGGTGCGGTCGTCCACATCCAGCTTCGTGAACAGCCGCTGGAGATGCGTCTTCACAGTCGCCTCGCCGATGAAGAGCTCTCGGCCGATCTCCGCGTTACTGAGGCCGCGAGCCACCGCCGCGAGGACCTCGAGCTCGCGAGGTGACGGCTGGGCCGCGGCGGGCGCGGCCGGCGTACGCAGGCGGTTCATCAGGCGCGCCGCGACCGGCGGCGCGAGGACGGTCTCACCACGGGCCGCGGAGCGAATCCCGTCCAACAACTCGGCGTGGGGAGTGTCCTTCAGCAGATACCCCGCCGCGCCCGCCTCGACCGCGTGCAGGATGTCGGTGTCGGTGTCGTACGTCGTCAGCACGAGCACCCGCGTCGACGGGTACCGGGCCACGATCCCACCAGTAGCCCACACCCCGTCGCGCCCAGGCATCCGCAGATCCATCAGTACGACGTCGGGCCGCGTCGACTCGACCAGCGCGAGAGCCTCCGCGCCGTCACCGGCCTCGCCGACCACCGCGATGTCGTCGGTCACCGCGAGCATGCCGATCAGCCCGGACCGCACCACCGGATGATCGTCGACCACCAGAACCCGAATCACGCATCCTCCTGCGCCGTAGCCGGTATCAGCACCTGAACGCGAGTACCCCGCCCCGGCGCGCTCTCCACCTGCACCGAACCACCCGACTCCTCGACCCGCCCGCGCATCGCGGTCAGCCCGAAGCCACCGGACACCGCGGCCGGCGTGAACCCGGACCCGTCGTCCCGGATCTCGATCCACACCCCGCCGTCCGACAGCCCCAGCGTGATCCGTACCTGCGTCGCCCGGGCGTGCTTGCGCACATTTGCCAGCGCCTCCTGAGCGGATCGCAGCAACACCACCTGCTGCGCCTGCGGCAGCGCGGCGACCTCCTCGTCCGGTAGGTCCAGCGACACCTGTACGTCGACGCCCGTCTCGGCCGCGAACCGTTCGGCCTGCCGCCGCAGCACCTCGGACAATGTTGCCTCCGACAACGCAACCGGCGTGAACGCGGCAACCAGCGCGCGGGCTTCAGCCAGGTTCTCCCGGGCGGTGTCCTCGATCGCCGCCAGCCGGGCTGCGGCGCCGTCGGTCCCGCCGCGCTGCAGTTCGACCGCGGCGGTCTGGGCCAGCATGACAATGCTCGTCATCCCTTGCGCGAGCGTGTCGTGGATCTCCCGAGCCATCCGCTCCCGCTCGGCCATCACACCGGCGCTGTGGTGCGCTTCGTTGAGCTCGTCCCGGGCCGACTCGAGTTGCTCGATCAGCTCGGCCCGTTGCTGGCTCTGGGTGATCACCTTCTCGATCCAGATCCCGAACAGCAGGCTTACGACCAGGCTGACCAGCATCCACGGCAGGATGTCCCAGAACGCGCCCCAGCCCCATCCGACGTTCCACAGCTGCGCCGCGCCGACGCCGACCACCAGCAGCAGGCTGAGCGCCGCGCCCTCGCGCACGTCCTCACAGAGCAGCCAGATCTGCGCCGACGCGATGAACATCAGGAACACCGACTGCGGATGCAGCGCGACCAGCACCACCAGGCAGGCGATCAGCACGAGCCGATAGGCGTACGACCGAAGCGCGCGGCGGGACCGGATCGCGGGCATCCCGATGAACTGGTACGCCGCCCCGAGCACCACCGCCGCCCCGACGAACACCGCCTGCCGCGTCGGGGTCAGGTCCCCGGAGAAGGACAGCGCCAGCGTCATCGCCAGCAGCACCCAGAACACGATGTGCCAGCCGACCAGCGTCCGCGTCCACACGGGCTGGTCGACCCCGGTGTCAGAGCTCTCCACGGCCACCATCTTCCTCCACACCAGGACCCACGCTCGCGGCGCGCTCCAGGCGGCCGGCCCGGTACGACGCCGGGCCGGTGCGGCCGGCGTCGTACCGGAGAGCTCGTTCATCAGCCCGCGTCCCGCCGGGTCCAGCGGAAGACGCGCTGGGCGACGAACAGGCCCACAATCAGCCAGACTGTGAGCACGATCGCGCAGGTGCCCAGCTGCCACGAGCCACCCGGCTCGTTCACCTCGAACCCGTCCGGCAGGAACACCGCCCGCATGCCCTGGGCCAGCCACTTCAGCGGGAATGCCGAGGCGACGCCGCGCATCCAGGGCGGCAGGCTGCTGTAGACGAAGTACACGCCGGACATGAACTGCAGCAGCAGGACCACCGGAGCGACGACCGCGGACGCCGCCTTGCCGGATCTCGGTACGACGCTGAACGCGATCCCCAGCGCCGACCCCGACGCGGTACCGAGAACGAAGATCCACACGAAGTTCGCCCACTTGGCCGGGTCGGTCGGCAGGTCGACGCCGAGCAGCACCCCGGAGATCGTCAGCAGCAACGCGATCTGCGCGATCGAGGTGATCAGGACCAGGCCGATCTTGCCGACGAAGTAGGACTGTGGGGGCATCGGCATACCGCGCAGCCGCTTCAGCAGGCCGTCGTCGCGCTCCAGCGCGATGCTGACCGCGAGCGACTGGAAGCTGCTCAGGAAGATGCCGGACGCAATCATCCCGGGCGTGAAGTAGGTCGCGGCGTTGACGCCGTTGAAGTCGGTGCTGCCGAAGACGGCCGAGAAGATGCCGAGGAAGATGATCGGGAAGAAGAAGGTGAAGATCAGCGCCTCCCGCTCCCGGAAGAACTCGCGGACCTCGAGCTTGGTGCGGGCCAGGCCGATCGACAGCGTCGACGGCAGCGGCTTGGTGGACGTGTCGGCCATCAGAGTGCTCCAGCTTCGATCGCAACAGCGGCCCGGTCGGCGGCGGTGACGTTGCCGATCAGGTCCAGGTAGATGTCTTCCAGGCTCGGGCGCCGTACTTCGAGCTCCGGTACTTCGCCGCCGAAGCGCTGCATCAGCGCGGCGACCTCGGCCGTCGGCTGGTCGGTGCGCAGCTCGTGCGGGCCGTCGGCGTCGCTCCAGGAGACCCGCGCGGTCCGGGCTCCGCGTCCGCCGAGCGTCTCCGGTGTTGCGATCTCGAGCATCCGGCCGTCGGCGATCACCCCGACCCGGTCGGCCAGGTGTTCGGCCTCGTCCAGGTAGTGGGTGGTCAGCAGGATCGTCGTACCGCTCGTCCGCAGGCCCTCGATCAGCGTCCAGAACTGCCGCCGCGCCTCGGGGTCGAACCCGGTCGTCGGTTCGTCCAGGAACAGCAGCTCCGGGTTGCCGATCACACCGAGCGCCACATCGAGCCGCCGGCGTTGTCCACCGGACAGTTTGCGCGGACGGGTCTTGCGCTTCTCCTCCAGCCCCACGGAGGCGATCACCTCGTCCGGGTCGCGCGGGTTGGGGTAGTAGCCGGCGTAGTGGTTGACCAGCTCGGACACCGTGGACTCGGCCTCGTCGCGCGACGTCTGCAGCACGATCCCGAGCCGGCTGCGCCAGTGCCGGTCGCCGTGCCCCGGGTCGGTGCCGAGCACGCTGATCTCACCCTCGTCGGCCCGGCGATACCCCTCCAGGATCTCCGTGGTCGTCGTCTTGCCGGCCCCGTTCGGCCCGAGCAGGGCGAACACCTCACCCCGATGGATGTCCAGATCGACGCCGTCAACCGCGACCTTGTCGGGGTATCGCTTCACCAGGCCCCGCACCCGCACTGCGTTGTCTGTCTGCATGCCTCAACCTTCACGTTCCGGCACCGTCCCCCGGGAGCACCGCCCGATGGACTCGGTGTCCCCCGACCGGTGGACAGAGGCGTACGTAAGAACAGGTGGTAGTCGGCTCGGCGAGGGGTCGCCGGTGGTTGCTCAGGCGGGCGCGGGCATGTACGCACACGACTACGTCCTGTCGTTACGCACGCCGCCACGCCCGCGAAGGATGACGGGATCGCCCGGTGGCGGATAGCGTCGGGGAATGGTTCAGACGGTGCGTGGTGTGGTGGCGAAGGGCAAAGGCCAACCGGTGTCGATCGAGGAGATCACGATCCCGGATCCCGGTCCGGGGGAGGCGGTGGTGAAGATCCAGGCGTGCGGCGTCTGCCACACGGACCTGCACTACCGCGAGGGCGGCATCAACGACGATTTCCCCTTCCTGTTGGGTCACGAGGCGGCCGGTATCGTGGAGTCGGTCGGCGACGGCGTCACCGACGTCCAGCCGGGCGACTTCGTCGTCCTGAACTGGCGGGCCGTCTGCGGCAACTGCCGGGCCTGCCTGCGCGGCCGTCCCTGGTATTGCTTCAACACCCACAACGCCAAGCAGAAGATGACGCTGGCCGACGGCACCGAGCTGAGCCCGGCCCTCGGCATCGGCGCCTTCGCCGACAAGACCCTGGTCGCGGCCGGCCAGTGCACCAAGGTCGACCCGGCCGCCAAGCCGGAGGTCGCCGGCCTGCTCGGCTGCGGTGTGATGGCCGGGCTCGGGGCCGCGATCAACACCGGCAACGTCGGCCGCGGTGACAGCGTCGCCGTGATCGGCTCGGGCGGAGTCGGTACGGCGGCTGTCGTCGGAGCCCGCCTGGCCGGGGCGGCGAAAGTGATTGCCATCGACATCGACGACCGCAAGCTCACCGTGGCCCAGGAGCTCGGCGCCACCCACACGATCAACTCCAAGGGCCTCGACCACGACGGAGTCGTCGCCGCGGTCCAGGAGCTGACCGGCGGGTTCGGTGCGGATGTGGTGATCGACGCGGTCGGCCGTCCGGAGACGTGGAAGCAGGCGTTCTACGCCCGTGACCTGGCCGGCACCGTCGTCCTGGTCGGCGTACCGACGCCGGACATGACACTGGAGATGCCGCTGCTCGACTTCTTCGGCCGCGGCGGTTCCCTGAAGTCGAGCTGGTACGGCGACTGCCTGCCGACCCGGGACTTCCCGCTGCTGATCGACCTCCATCTCCAGGGTCGGCTACCGCTGGATCGCTTCGTCTCCGAGACGATTGCCCTTGACGACGTGGAGGCCGCGTTCACCAAGATGCATCACGGCGATGTGCTGCGCTCGGTCGTGGTGTTCTGAAAGGAGATCCAGACATCGGGTGTCGCGTCGGGCTTCCCGGCGATCGGGCGGCGTTCCGACGTCCACAGGTCGCCCGAGACCTCGGTGGCGACCCGGTGCCAGAACCGGACGGCTTTCGGGTTGTTCTCCTGGAATGCGACGTCAATCGGGCCGGGGTGGTGTGCGAGGACCTCGCGCACCGCCCGCAGCCCTAGTCCATTGCGCCGTACCGGTCGGACCATGAAGAAGGCGTTGAGCACTCGCACCGGTTGCGAGAGCGCCCGCATGAAGCAGAAGCCGACCGGACTCTCGCCGCTGTAGAACAAGTACCCGGCCCAGTCCGGGTCCCCGGTGAGCACCTTCTCCAGCCACTCGGTCCGGTAACTCCCGTCCGGCCGCGGCAGTTGGCCCTGGAACTCCGACATGTCGTGCCGGAACATCAGCCAGAACCGCTCCAGGACGACACGGTCCTCCGTGTCGGCTCGTCGTACGAACATAGGTCTCCTCACAAGGGTCTGAGAACGCAGAAAAGCCTCCCGCCGGAAGGAGATCCGGTACGGAAGGCTTACTGCGGTCAGCTTATCAGTCCAGCGCGGCAGTACTTCGGTCGACCCAGGTCATGTCCGGGTAGCGCGCGCCCATCGGCGTCAGCTTGGCGAGTGCGGCCAGGTCGTCCGCCGACAGTTCCAGCTCCAGCGTCGCGGCGTTCTCCTCGAGGTACTTGCGTCGCTTCGTTCCCGGGATCGGCGCCACGTCGTTGCCCTGAGCAAGCACCCAGGCCAGGGCGACCTGCCCGGGCGTCGCGTCGTACCGGGAGGCAACGGCGCGGATCTCGTCGACCAGCGCGAGATTCGCCTCGAGGTTCTCGTCGTTGAAGCGCGGCAGAGTACGCCGGAAGTCGTCGTCGGCGAGGTTCTTCGGCGCCGCGCCGGTCAGCATGCCGCGACCGAGCGGGGAGTACGGCACGATCCCGATGCCGAGCTCACGGCAGGTCGGCAGTACCGACTCCTCGATGTCCCGGCTGAACAGCGACCACTCGCTCTGCACCGCCGTGATCGGGTGTACGGCGTGCGCGCGCCGGATGGTGTCCACCGACGCCTCTGACAACCCGAGATACCGGACCTTCCCGGCCTCCACCAGTTCCGCCATCGCCCCGACCGTCTCCTCGACCGGTACGTCGGGATCCGCACGATGCTGGTAGTACAGGTCGACGTGGTCGAGGCCGAGCCGCCGCAGCGAAGCGTCGATCGACGACCGGACATAGCCGGGTGACCCGTTCACACCGCGCTTCGTGACGTCCCGCGGATCCATGACGATGCCGAACTTGGTCGCCAGGAACACCTCGTTCCGGCGATCGGCGATCGCCCGGCCGACCAGTTCCTCGTTGGCGCCGTACCCGTACATGTCGGCGGTGTCGAGGAAGGTGATGCCGAGGTCGAGCGCCCGGTGCAGCGTCGCGATCGACTCGGTGTCGTCGGTCGCGCCGTAGGCGAAGCTCATTCCCATACAGCCCAGTCCGAGGCGGCTGACCTCGGCGCCGTTGCTACCCAGTTTCATCAGAATCTCCCAGAAGTTGGCATGGCTCTGCCCGCCGACGGACCGCGCAAGGGGTCCTCGGCTGAGCGATGAACGGATTACGGAGTGGCGTTTCCGCCGTACACGGTGATCTTGTACTCGGTCACCGCGAGCGCCGCCTGCAGATCACGCATCCGGCGCTGGATGCCGGCCCGGTGCTCTTCCATCAGAGCGAGCCGCTGCGGCGCGGTGTGATCGCCCTGCTCGACCAGGTCCAGGTAGTGACTGATCGTGCCGATCGGCATGTCGGACGCCCGGAGCCGGGTGACGAACACGATCCGGCCCATCGCGTGCCGGTCGTAGCTGCGGTAGCCGGCGTCGTCGCGACCGACCTGGACCAGTCCGATCCGTTCGTAGTACCGCAGGGTGTGGGCGGTGAGCCCGGTGATCGCGGCGGCATCGGCGATCGAGAGGTGCTCGGGGAGGTCGTCGGGGAGCTCGAGCAGCCCCAGCAAGTGCCGGTCGACCGGCTGGTCGAGCAACTCCGTGGTGTTCATGTCGTCAACCGTAGGCCTTCGAGTGCGCTCAAAGGCAAAGGTGACCTGCGTCACAAGCGCTGGGGCTGCTGGCAGTCCGCGCAGGTCCCGAAGATCTCCAGCGTGTGGCTGACGTCGGCGTACCCGTGCTCGGCCGCGACCTTGTCCGCCCAGCGCTCGACCGCCGGGCCTTCGACCTCGACCGTGCGGCCGCAGTTGCGGCAGACCAGGTGGTGGTGGTGACCCTTCGAGCAGCGCCGGTACGCCGTCTCGCCGTCCGTGGTGCGCAGGACGTCGACCTCGCGCGAATCCGCGAGCGCCTGCAGGGTCCGGTAGACAGTGGTCAGGCCGACGGCCTCACCCGCGGTCCGGAGCTCCTGGTGGATCTCCTGCGCGGTCCGGAATTCGTCGAGGTTGTCGAGCGCGAGCGCGACCGCCGCGCGCTGACGGGTCGAGCGTGTTCCGATGGCCACCATTCCTCCTGTCCTCAAGTCACACCGATTCTCTCAGAAGTCAGCAAGCGAGTGCCCCGCGGCGGAGATCCTTCGGCGCTTCCGGCGCCCAGGCACGCACCTCACGGCACTTGGCGAACGTCCACGATGCACCACATCGAGGACGCTCGCCAAGCACCGTGATGCACGCACCTGGGCACCGCAATCACTCGAACTATCTCCACCGCGGGGCACTAGTGCTCATCCCAGTGATCGTCGTGGGCCGCGTGCAGGTGACCGTCGTGGACGTAGTCGAGATGATCGCCGTGCTCGACCTTCTTGTGGCCGCAGGCCGGGTTGTGCGCGTGCGGGTGACCAGAGCTCACCACATGCGGCTCCGGAGCCGGTACGCCGACCTCCGGCTCCTCGTCCGCGAGCGGGCGGGCCCGGCCGGACCGCCGCCGGAGCAGCGTGCCCACCGCCGCGGCGACCACGAAGCACGCCAGCGCCAGTACGACGATGGTCGCGCCCGGAGCCACGTTCGCGTTGTACGACGTGATGATGCCGGCCAGGCACACCACGACACCGATCCCACACGCGGTCACGAACGTACTGCGGAAAGACCGGGTCAGCTGCTGTGCGGTCGCCACCGGGACCACCATGAGCGCGCTGACCAGCAGCAGGCCCACCGTCCGCATCGCCACGGTCACCGTCACGGCAGCCATGACCGCGATCACCAGGTTGAGCAGTTGGACCCGGAGTCCGGTAGTGCGGGCGAACTCCTCGTCCTGGCACACCGCGAACAACTGCGGTCCCAACCCGATCGCCACCACCAGGACGGTCACGGCCAGCCCGACGACGACGTACAGGTCGCTTGGGGACACAGTCGTCAGTGAACCGAACAGATAGGTGTTCAGGGTGGCGGCGCCTTGACCGGCAAGCCCGATAAGGAGCACACCGCCCGCGATGCCGCCGTAGAAGAGCAGTGCGAGCGCCACGTCGCCGCTGGCCTTGCCGCGGGCGCGGACCAGCTCGATCGCGGTCGCACCGGCGATCGCCACGAGGACCGCGGTGAACACCGGCGCCGTGCCGGTCAGCAGACCGAGGGCGACACCGGTGATCGCGATGTGGCCGATGCCATCACCCATCAACGACAGCCGCCGCTGGACCAGATAGGTGCCGATGGCAGGGGCAGACAGACCAGTCAGCAGCCCGGCAATCAACGCCCGCTGCATGAACTCCAGTTGGAACATGGTCATCAGGACGTCAGCCATCCCGGGTCGTCATCTGTGTGTGAGTGGTGGACATGGGCGTGGGTCTGGGAGGCGTGCGGCGGGCCGTCGTACACGATCCGGCCGCGGCGCAGGACGACCGAGCGGTCGATCAGCGCATCCATCGGGCCGAGGTCGTGGCTGACCATCACCACGGTGGTGCCGCGGGTGACCCGCTCCCGGATCGCGTCGGCGAAGATCTGCTGGCTGGCCAGGTCCACCCCGGCGGTCGGCTCGTCGAGGATCAGCAGCTCCGGGTCGGACACCAGCGCCCGCGCGATCAGGACCCGCTGCTGCTGCCCGCCGGACAGCTCGGCCACCGCGTCCTTGTGCCGGTCGGCCATGTCGACGATCTCCAACGCCGCGTCGATCGCCTCCTTGCCGGCCGAGCCGAGTGGGGTGAACATCCGCCGCTTCGACAGCAGTCCGGACGACACCACCTCGTAGACGGTCGCCGGTACGCCGCCGGCCGCGGTGATCCGCTGCGGGACGTACCCGACCCGACGCCACTGCCGGAAGCGGGGGACCGGCGTGCCGAAGAGGCGGACCCCTCCACGAGCAGCCGGGAGCAGACCGACGATGGTCCGGATCAGCGTGGACTTGCCGGAGCCGTTGGTGCCGAGAACCGCGACCACCTCGCCCTGGCGGATCTGCAGGTCGACGCCCCGGAGCACGAGACGACCGCCCAGGTCGACCGAGAGATCGGCGACCTGAACGGCCTTCGCGGAGGTTTCTGGAGGTGTCACGCGCAGCTGTTCGCCTTCTCGAGCTCCTGGAGATTCTGCCGCATCAGGGTCAGGTAGGTTTCCTGCGAGTTCGCGTCCGACAGGCCCTCGATCGGACTCAGTACGGCGGTGTGCACGCCGACGTCCCGGGCGATCGTCTCGGCCACCTTCGGGCTGACCAGTTCCTCGTAGAAGATCGTGGTCACCTGCTGTGCCTTCACGATGTCCTGGACCTCCTTGATCCGGGCCGGGGTCGGCTCGGCGTCCGGGGTGAACCCGGCGATGCCGACCATCGTCAGACCGTATCGCTTCGCGAGGTAGGCGAAGGCCTGATGACTCGTCACGAAGGTCTTGAGCCGGCAGTCGGCCAGGCCGGTCTTGAAGTCGCTGTCGAGCTTGCCGATCTCGGCCAGCAGAGTCTTGGCCCGGGCGTGGTAGCCCTCGGCGTTCGCGCTGTCGGTGGCGACCAGCTTCTCGGTGACCGCGTTGATGACATCGGCGTACCGGACCGGGTCGAGCCAGAAGTGCGGGTCGAGCGCGTCCTCGGTGTGCGCGGCCGGTGCCGCGCCGCCGGGCTCCTGATGCTCCTCGAAGTCGGCGCCCGTGGCCTCCAGCTTGGCGGCCGGGGCGACATCGAAGCCGGCGTCCTTGGCGTTCTGGTCGATCGCCTCGTCGACGGCCGGTTGCAGGCCCTTCTCGTAGACGACCAGGTTCGCGGTGGCGACGTGGCCGACCTGCTTGGGGGTGAGTTCCAGGTCGTGCGGCTCGACACCCGGCGCGGTCAGGGTGGTGACGTGCACCGCGTCGCCCCCCACTGAGCGGGCGATGAACTCGAGCGGGTAGAACGAAGTCACGACGTCGAGCTTGCCGTCGCCAGAGCCACTGGCGGTCGAGCCACCACACCCCACCAGGGTGAGGGCCGCCAGGGCGGTGGCGCCGGCGACGACAGCACGAGTACTAGATCTCATGACAATCATTTTCATTTAACTGGAAGTCATTGTCAAAACAGGGAGTTGACCGATGGCCAGCCGTACTGTCGGGCGCCGGCGCGCCGACCACCGGAGCAACCGCCGCCGCAAGCTCGACATTCCCGCCGGCCATGGTCACGGGCATGGTCACGGGCATGGGCACGGCGACCACGTGGTCGACACCTCGGTGGTGGACTCGGACGCGATCGTCGCCCGGCGGGTCCGGATCGTGGTCGCCGCCGTACTGATCCCGCTGCTCACGGCCGCCGTGGTGGCGATGATCGTGATGTGGCCGGGTGGTGGCGTCAAGGTCACGTCGTACCAGACCAACACCGCCCGCGGCGAGGTCACCGCGCTCAAGGCGTGCCCGGATCCGAAGGACAAGTGCAACTTGGCGACGGTGAAGCTGACCACCGGCGCGGACAAGGCCAAGGCGGTGCCGGTCCAGGTCCCGACGGGCGGTCAGGTCCCGATCCCGCCCAAGGTCGGTCAGCCGGTCATGCTCGCTGTGGTGGCCGGCGCGACGACGATCGCCGACCGGTACCAGTACGTCGACCACGACCGGACGAAACCGTTGTTGCTGCTGACGGTGATCTTCGCGATCGCGGTCGTGGCGCTGTCGCGCTGGCGTGGTTTCGCGGCGTTGATCGCGCTGGCGGTGACCGCGGTGATGCTGACGCAATTCATCATGCCGGCGATCCTCAAGGGCTCGAACGCGCTGGTGGTCGCGGTCGTCGGTGGCACGGTGATCATGGCGATAGCGCTGTTCCTCACGCACGGGATCAATGCAGAGAGTTCGATTGCGCTGTCCGGAACGATCGCCGCGCTGGGGCTGACCGTGGTCCTGGGCTGGTTCTTCACCAAGCTCTGCCAGTTGAGTGGGTGGGCGTCCGAGGGAGCGTCGGCCGCGCAGCAGTTCGCGCCCGATATCGACCTGACCGGACTGTTGGTCGCCGGGATGGTGATCGGTGCGTTGGGGGTGCTCGACGACGTCACAGTCACGCAGGCGGCCGCGGTCTGGGAGTTGTCCGCAGCGAACCCGGCCGCGAACCGGCGTGAGCTGGTCGGCGCGGGCTTGCGCATCGGCCGCACCCATGTGGCCTCGGTGGTCAACACCCTCGTCCTCGCGTACGCCGGTGCCGCGATGCCGATCCTGCTCGTCTTCGCCATCCAGGGCTTGCCCGGCCGATACGTCGTCTCGACCGAACTGGTCGCGATGGAAGTGGTGCGCGGCCTCGTCGGCAGCCTCGGCATCATCGCGGCCGTCCCGCTGACCACCGCGCTCGCGGCGATGGCGGTCGCGGACCGCTCGCGCGACTTGGTCACCGCGGAGCCGGAACACATCCACGCGGGCTAACTGAAAATCACCCCTTCCGCCCAGGGCCTCGGGCTCCTACTGTTCTGCTAGGTCACAGAGGGTCCGCTCACGACTACCTTCGGTGGCTATACGGGGTGAGGAGTGCTGATGAGGTTCCGTCATCGGGACGGGTCGACCGTCCATGTGGGGTACTGCGCGACCGTCCATCCGGCCGACGACCTCGACGGGGTGATCGCCGATCTCGACGGCTGCGCGCGGCGGGTCCGCGTGGAGCTGGATGTGCCGGTGCTCGGCATCGGTCTGTGGCTCGCGAGTCCAGTGGCCGATCGGCTGGCGAACTCGCCGTCCTCGCTGAACAAGTTGCGTCGATCGCTCACCCGGAACCACTTGGAAGTCGTCACGCTGAACGGCATCCCACACGCACATTTCACCGACCAGGTCGTCGGCACCAAGGTGTTCTGCCCGGACTGGACCGAGCCCGAGCGACTCCGGTACACCCTCGATCTGGTCGACGTCCTGGCCGAGTTGCTCCCGGCGGACGCGTCGTACGGATCGATTTCGACGCTGCCGCTCGCGTGGCGCGTGCCGTGGTCGAAGGCGCGCGACACCGCGGCCCGGAAGGCGCTCGACGGTGTCGAGCAGCACCTCGCCCGGACCGAGACGCGGACGGGTCGGAGGATCCGGATCGCCGTCGAACCCGAACCCGGCTGCGTCCTCGAGATGATCGGCCAGGCCGCCGCCTGGCTGAGCCGATATTCCAGTCCGTACGGCGGTCTGTCGCGGATCGGACTGGGATTGGACGCGTGTCATCTCGCGGTGCAGTTCGAGGAGCCCGCGGACGCGTTCGAGACACTGTGGCGGGCCGGCGTTGACGTGGTGAAGGGACAACTGGCGGTGGCGCCGACGTTGGTGGACCCGTCCGACGCTGCCGGTCGCTATGCGCTCGGACAGCTCGGAACTCCGAAGTACCTGCGGCAGGTCCGTGAGTGGGGTGGGCCTGGGGTGGACGATGTCGCGCAGGCGTACGAGCTGTCTGGGCACTCGGCCTGGCGCATGCATGCCCACGTCCCCGCCCACACCGCGCCGCCACCTCCGCTCTCGGCGACAACTCTTGCCTTGGAGGACTGTCTGACCAGACTGGTCGGCGGTGGCCATCCACTCACGCATCACTTGGAGTCCGAGGTCTACGCGTGGCCGCGCCCTCCCAAGACAAAGCAGCAGCTGGCCAAGCGGATCGCCAAGGAACTGCGGTGGCTTCGCGATCGCTTGACAGGGCTGGGATTGCAGGCGATCGACTAGGCCGCGCGCGGCACTCTGGTCAGGTCGGAGTAGTCGGGAAGCGGCACCGAGCTGAGGGCCTTGCCCACGGCGTTCTGCGACCAGATGAACCGTTGCACCGAGGTCGGCAGCTTCGGTACGGCGGCCGCCGCGAACGGCATCAGCTTGAGCGCGGTCGGGCTGCCGGGAATCAGTGTGCGCATCACCTTCGGCCCGATCGCCCGGCTCAGGTCGACCATCCGCCGGACCGTCCTCTCGTAGTTCCGCAGTCCGGAGGGGAGATCGCTGCGCGCCGCTGCGAGCTCGCCGGCCAGGATGTACGCCGTAACGACCGCCAGGCTGGTGCCGCCACCGACAGCCGGTGCCGGGCAGAAGCCGGCGTCGCCGACCAGGCCGATCCGGCCGCGCTGCCAGGTGTCGAGCGTGATCTGCGAGATGGAGTCGAAATAGAAGTCCTCGGCCGCGGGTAGGTGCTCGAGGAGCAGTGGCGCCTTCCAGCCGTAGTCGCGGAACTCCTTGGCCAGCAGGGCTTTCTGCTCGCCCTTGTCGCGGTAGTCGTAGTGCAGTTCGTGCGGAGTCCGGAACAGGAAGCCCGCGCGGGTCTGGCCGGTCTGGTGAACGCCGTACCCGGCGACGATCCGGTCGACGGAGAAGTGCGCGACCATCCCGTTGCCGAGGTCGAGGACGTCGGGCATCGAGAACACCGCGAGGTAGCCGCCGAGTGGCCGGCGCATCGACTCCTCCGGGCCGAACGCGAGCCGGCGGACGGTCGAATGCATGCCGTCGGCACCGATCACCAGGTCGAACCGGCGCTCGTCGCCGGACTCGAAGGTGACGTCGACGCCGGCGCCGTCGTCGTGCAGGGTCGCGATCGAGTCGCCGAAGACGTATTCGGTGCCGGCGCGGGTGGCGTCGGACAGGATCTTGGTGAGCTCGCCGCGGAGGATCTCCACGTGACTTCCGGAGATGCCGGCGTACAGGCGGCTGAGGTCGACGTGGACCGGGCGCTTGCCGAAGCGCTCGATCGTCATCGACTCGATCCGGGTCCGGGCCGCCTCGATCGCGTCCCAGCGGCCCATCCGGCGGGCGACCTCGGCGCCCGGGCCGAACAGATCGACGGCGTGACCACCGAGACCGTGCCGCATCGCCGGGGTGCGCTCGACGACGGTCGGCTCGAAACCGTAGCGGTGCAACCAGTAGGCGAGCACCGGACCGGCCACGCTCGCACCCGAGATCAGGATCTTCATGGGAACCCCCTTGGTTCGCTTACTGAACGGAAAGTAAGTGCTCGACTGTGGCCGTGTCAATGGCTTACTTAACGGAAAGTCAGTTAATCTTTGCGGTATGCCGAGACAACGGACGGGGGACACCCGGGCGCGGATCCAGCGGGTCGCGATCGAGCTGTTCTCCGAGCAGGGGGTCCAGCAGACGAGCCTGCGCGACATCGCCGACCGCCTCGGTGTCACCAAGCCGGCGCTCTACTACCACTTCGCCTCGCGGGAGGACCTGCTGAACAGCCTGGTCCAGCCACTGGTCGAGGACTTCGAGGCGTACGCCGCCGAACAGCAGGCGGCCGCCCCCGTCGAGGCACGGGAGCTACTGGGCTCGTACTTCGACCTCGCCTACCGTCATCGGACGCTGATCCAGCTGGCGATCCGCGACCTGGCGGTCCTGCACGAGCTGAAACTCGCCGACCGTTTCATCCAATGGCGCGGGCAACTCGCCGACCTCCTGATCGGCCCGGCCCCGGCCTTCGCCGACCAGGTCCGCTGCATGGTCGCGATCGGTGGGCTCTCCGACTGCGCGGTGATGATCGACCACGTCCCGGTCGACGAACTGCGATCCGCTGCCGTCGACGCGGCGTACGACAGCCTGGGCCGCCCGTAGCGTCAGCCGTTGGCGATGCGGGAAACGGCGAAGAGCAGGATCACCAGGATCGAGAAGATCCGGAGCAGGCGGGCGCCGGTGCCGACGACCGGCCAGGACAGGAAGCCGAGCCAGGACAACAGCAGTGCCAGCAGAATCAGCGCGGGGACGGCAAGGGCGACAGGGCCGAAGACACCGACCAGCGCGAGGACCAGGGTGATGCCGGGCAGGGTGAGCTTCGGCATGCTGTGCAGCCGGGCGATATAGGGATAGCTGAACTTGGTGATCCGCTGCCGCAGCGGACTCACCGGCTGACTGCCCTGGGAACTCATTGCTCTATTGTTCCAGGCCGCCGAAGCTGTGGATAACTCCGGACGCCCCGCAGCGCGAACCAATACATTCAAGGGCATGACCGATCTGCCTTCCGTTGCCGACGTCCGTGCCGACCTCCCCGCGATCCTGACCCGCTTCCGCGCCGGCCGGACGCGCGCCTTCAGCTTCGGCGCGGGCGTGCCGGAGGCCGTCGTGCTCACGTACGACGAATTCGAGGACCTCGGCGGTGAGTCGAAGTTCGTCGTGGGTGCGGAGGTGCTGGAGCCGGGCCGGCTGGCGGGGGAGTTGGCCGCGGTGGTGGCCGCGGCGCGCGCCGGCGACGGGGCGCCGGTGGTATGGGGCGAGTCCGGCGTGCCCGAGGCGGTCGTGCTGTCCGTCGCCCAGTACCGCCACCTCAGAGGCGACGATGAGCCACCCGCAGGCGTAGTCGACGACCCAACAGTCCGCACCTACGCCACCCAACCCCTCCCAGACAGCCGCCCGTTCACCGTGGACGAGATCGCTGAATTGATGGGGCCGGAGTCGGTCGCGGAGCTGGAGAAGATTCGCCGTGAAGGCGACAACCCGTGAGTCGTGGGCCGGGCTACGAGCTGTTGCTGACGAGTGGATTCGTCGACGACTTGCGCCGGTTGGCTGCCGAGGCGCGGCGGGATCCCGGCCGGGTGTTCCTCCGGCAGCAGGCCCTCCGGTTGATCGACCAGCTCGCGGCCGGGACCGCCGACGGGCACCACGCGCTCGGATACGAGCCTGGCAAGCGGGATCTGCGGGATTGTGTGACGGCGTATCTGCAATCCGATCCGCAGCAGAGTGCCGACTATCGACTGGTGTTTCGGGAAATCGGGGCGGAGGGGCGGCCTGGGCGGGCGGTGGGGACCGGGTGGCCGGAGCGGGTGAACTAGGGTGGCGGGCGTGTTCGTGGTGATCAGGTTCCGGGTGGGGGAGGACGCGCAGGCCGAGTTCGCCGTCCGAGCGCGGGCTGCCATCGACGTGCTGGCCAAGCAGAAGGGGTTCGTCTCGGCGCAGGTCGGGCGGAATGTCGATGACCCGGAGTTGCTGGCATTGAACATGGAGTGGGAGAACGTCGGCAGCTATCGCCGGGCGTTGTCGCCGTACGAGGTGAAGCTGACCGCCGTACCGCTCCTTTCCCAGGCTGTCGACGAGCCGACCGCGTATGAGGACCTCGCCGAGTTGCTTCCGTAGCACTGATGCGACGACGGCCGCCTCGGACCGATAGCCTGGACCCTTCCGAAGTGCAAGTGTGTTCATTACTGGCCTGTTCTGGAGTCTCAAAGTGCCCGTGGAAACCGTCGATGCCGTCGTCAGCCTCAGTAAGCGGAGAGGCTTTGTGTACCCGTGCGGCGAGATCTACGGCGGAACCAAGTCGGCCTGGGACTACGGGCCGCTCGGTGTCGAGCTGAAGAACAACGTCCGGACCCAGTGGTGGCGGGCGATGGTGACCAGCCGTGACGACATCGTCGGCCTGGACTCGTCGGTGATCCTGCCGACCAAGGTCTGGGAGGCGTCCGGGCACCTGTCCGAGTTCGTCGACCCGCTGACCGAGTGCCAGTCGTGCCACAAGCGGTTCCGCGACGACCACCTGCGCGAGGACTACGCCCGGCGGAAGAACAAGGACGTCGACGACGTCAAGCTGGCCGAGATCGCCTGCCCGAACTGCGGCAACAAGGGCACGTTCACCGAGCCGCGGATGTTCAACGGCCTGCTCAAGACCTACCTCGGCCCGGTCGAGTCCGAGGAGGGCCTGCACTACCTTCGCCCGGAGACCGCGCAGGGCATCTTCATCAACTTCGCGAACGTGATGGGCACCGCCCGGAAGAAGCCGCCGTTCGGCATCGCCCAGGTCGGCAAGAGCTTCCGCAACGAGATCACCCCGGGCAACTTCATCTTCCGCACCCGCGAGTTCGAGCAGATGGAGATGGAGTTCTTCGTCGCGCCGGGCTCGGACGAGGAGTGGCACGAGTACTGGCTGAAGACCCGCTGGGACTGGTACACCGGCCTCGGTCTCAACCCGGACAACATGCGGTTCTACGAGCACCCGAAGGAGAAGCTGAGCCACTACTCGAAGCGCACCGTCGACATCGAGTACAGGTTCCACTTCGGCGGCAAGGAGTTCGACGAGCTCGAGGGCATCGCGAACCGGACCGACTTCGACCTGTCCACCCACTCCAAGCACTCCGGGGTCGACCTGTCGTACTTCGACCAGGAGAAGGGCGAGCGCTGGACGCCGTACGTGATCGAGCCCGCGGCCGGCCTGACCCGCAACGTGCTCGCGTTCCTGCTCGACGCCTACACCGAGGACGAGGCGCCGAACGCCAAGGGTGGCGTGGACAAGCGGACGGTGCTGCGGTTCGACCCACGGCTCGCGCCGGTCAAGGCCGCCGTACTGCCGTTGTCGCGCAACGCGGATCTGTCCCCGAAGGCGCGCGATCTGGCCACCGAGTTGCGGAAGAACTGGAACGTGGACTTCGACGACGCGGGCGCGATCGGCCGCCGGTACCGTCGGCAGGACGAGATCGGTACGCCGTACTGCATCACCGTCGACTTCGACACGCTCGAGGACCAGGCGGTGACGATTCGGGAGCGCGACTCGATGAAGCAGGAGCGCGTCGCCCTGACCGAGGTCACCGGCTACCTCGCCCAGCACCTGGTGGGTTGCTGACGATGATGTTCACGCGGGAGCGGTTGCGCTTCGGGCTGGCCGTTTTCGGGCTGTCCGCGGTCGCGGTGTTCTTGCTGGCAGCGTGCTCGGACTCCAAGCCGGAGGCGGGCAACAGTCCCGGGCCGTCCGCGCCCGCGGGAAGCTCGAGCGCGCCGATCCCGACCGCGTCGACGCCGTCGCTGACCGCGCTGCCGACGCCATCCAAGCCGTGGCCGACGCCGAAGGTCACCGGCGCGCCGGCGGACGACGCGCCGCTGGCCGACCGGATCCGGTTCGCGATCGCCAAGCAGGCGCAGATCACGGCCGGCAAGGCCGCCACCACGACGGTGAAGTGCCCGGGCATCGAGAAGGCCGAGACGCCCGGCAAGCATGAGCTGACCTGCACGGTCACGTACGCCGGGAAGTCGTACAGCGGGACGTTGACGATCGACGCTCAGCAGTACAGCGCCTCGTACAAATTCACCTCCGAGTCGGTTGCGATCGTGAAGCCGAAGGTGGTCGACGCGGTCCTCCGCACGGTCTCCGGCGCGGCGAAGGTCACCTGCACGATGGAGGACGTTGCGGTGGTGAAGTCGGCCGGTCCGCCGCTCGCCTGCGATGTCACCACGACGGGGAACGCGGTCCAGCCGTACAAGGCGCAGGTCTCCGGCAACGGCCAGGTCCTGGTGACGAAGGCCTAGTCATGCTGAAGCTGGGCAACCTCACGATCGACACGCCCGTCGTGCTGGCGCCGATGGCCGGCATCACGAACGCGGCGTACCGGCGGCTGTGCGCCGAGCAGGGCGCCGGGCTGTACGTGTGCGAGATGATCACGTCGCGCGGCATCGTCGAGGGCGACCAGAAGTCGCTCGACATGCTGACGTTCGACTCACGTGAGACGGTCCGGTCGGTGCAGTTGTACGGCGTTGACCCGATGTACATCGGCCGCGCGGTGCAGATCCTTTGTGACGAGTACGGCGTTGCGCACATTGACCTGAACTTCGGCTGCCCGGTCCCGAAGGTGACGCGCAAGGGCGGTGGCGCCGCACTGCCGTGGAAGCGCAACCTGCTCGGCGCGATCCTGCGCTCGGCGGTCCACGCTGCCACGCCGTACGGCGTACCCGTGACGATGAAGACGCGGATCGGGATCGACCTCGACCACCAGACGTACCTCGACGCGGGCCGCATCGCCGAGGACTCGGGCGCCGCGGCGATCGGGCTGCACGGCCGTACGGCGGCCCAGGCGTACTCGGGTCAGGCCGACTGGACCAAGATCGCCGCGCTCGTGGAGCACGTGAGCATCCCGGTGCTCGGCAACGGCGACATCTGGGAAGCCGGCGACGCGCTCCGGATGGTCGCGGAGACGGGTTGCGCCGGCGTCATCGTCGGCCGCGGCTGCCTCGGCCGCCCCTGGCTCTTCCGCGACCTCGCCGCCGCCTTCGCCGGTGGCGAGACCCTCAACCTCCCCACGCTGGGCGAGGTCACAGTCGTCATGCGCCGGCATGGTGAACTGCTGGCGGATCTGATGGGCGAACCGCGCGGCCTCCGCGACTTCCGCAAACACGTCCCCTGGTACCTGAAGGGCTTCCCCGCCGGCGGCGAGCTCCGCGCGGCCCTGGGCATGGTCGAGTCCCTTGCCCAACTGGACGATCTGCTAGCCCAACTAGACCCCAGCGTCCCGTTCCCCGTCGCCGAACTCGGCGCTCCCCGCGGCCGCCAGGGCAGCCCCCGCGACCACATCGTCCTCCCGCAAGGCTGGCTCGACGACACCGACGGCCTAACCGCCGACCTAGCCGACGCAGAACTCGGCATCTCCGGCGGCTGAGGACACCACCTCCGGCGGTCAACAAATGCTCCCGCCTCCAGCGGCGGCTGTTCCGGTAGCCGCCTCCGGCGACGCCGCACATCGCTCTCACGGGCTGGGTGTGGCGGCCGGGTGTAGCTGGTCCGACTGGGGGGGTGGAAGTGGGGACCTTGGACAGGACGTGGTGGGGTGGGATGGGTTATTTCATGTCCCCGGCCACCGAAGGATGTCCCAGCCCACTGGTGTTGGCCGCCCGCTCAGCACATCACCTGTGTTTCCGCGGCCGGTGCAAGGCCACGATGGAACCACATCGAGGCCTTCGCACCAGTACGCCGATGCACCGCACCGAGCACCTGCTCGCGACGGCGCGGGACCACCAGCACGACCCCACCATCGAGAGGAACGCTCTTGAGAGACCCCGAGAACGCGACCGTCGAGGTCGAGCTGCCGGACGACTTCGACGACTTCTGGGCGGCCGGCCTGGCCGACTGCGCGTCGTACCCGCTGGACCCGGTGCTGACCGAGATGCCCGCACTCTCCACGGACCAGGTGATTGTCTACGATCTGCGCTACACGAGCTACGGAGGTCTGCGGATCGCCGGCTGGTACACGGTCCCGCGCGGCGGGCCGGCGCCGTACCCGGCTCTGGTCACGATCCCCGGCTACATCTCCGAGCCGACCATCCCGAAGGAGTGGTCCGAGCTCGGGTACGCCGCTCTCGCGGTGGCGCCCCGGGGGAAGTTGCGGTCGAACTCCGTGTTCAACCCCGGCTATCCGGGGCTACTGACGCACAACATCGTCGATCCCAACACCTACGGGTGCCGCGGGTTCTATCTCGACGTGGTGCGCGCCGTCGAGGTCCTGCTCGATCGTCCGGAAGTCGACAATCTACGGATCGGACTGCAGGGGTCGAGCCAGGGCGGTGGGCTTGGGATCAGCACCGCCGCGCTGATGCCCGACGTGATCCGGTGCGTTGCCGCGGGAGCGCCGTACCTGTGCGGGATCATGACGGCTCCGACGCTCACCCGGTCGTATCCGTACGAGGAGATCAACGAGTACCTGCGGGTGCACCCGAAGGACGTCGACCGCGTGCGCGAGACGGTCGCGTACTACGACGGGCTCAACTTCGCGCCGAAGGTGCAGGCGCCGACACTGCTCTACCTCGGGCTCGAGGACGACGTCTGCCCGCCGGAGACCGGGTTCGCGCTGCATCGTGTGCTGGCCTGTGAGACCACCTTGCATACCTACCCGCATTGCGCCCACCACGCCGGGCTGCCCGGCGTGATGCGGATCGTGGAGGACTTCCTTGCCGAACACCTCAGTCCGGGACGGTGAACCGATGAACTTCGACAACTACTGGGCCGCGGTCGACGAGGAACTGGCCGCGATACCCTCCCGGCCGGTGCTCGATCTCGTGCCGGCCCGGACCACTGACGAGGCGAACAGTTACACCGTGCGCCTCACCAGCATTGGGCCCTACCGCGTCTTCGGTCATCTCAGCATCCCGGCCGGCGAAGGGCCGTTCCCCGCGCTGCTCCAGACGCCCCGCTACGGGAGCGTCAACCACGTCCCCCATCCGAACGATCGCAGCCGGTACGTCGTTCTCGGTCTGATGCACCGTGGTCAGCGGCTGGCCGACGAAGGGTTCTCGGCGGCGTACCCGGGATTGTTGACGATGGGCATCGACGACCCGGCGTCGTACATCTATCGCGGGATCGCAGCGGACTGTCTGCGGGCGGCCGAGTTCCTGATGAGTCTGTCGGAGGTGGATACCGCGCGGGTGGCCGTGAGTGGCGACGATCTGGCGGTGCTGACGGCTGCGCGGCGGCCCGGGTTCAGCGCGGTCCGGGTGGCGGAGTTGCTGTTCTACCGGGCGATGGAGGCTCGGCTGAAGTCCAGTTACTACCCACTCGAGGAGATCAACGATCACCTGCGGGCGGGGTCGTCGGCGCAGATTGTCGACAATACGTTTGCCTACTTCGACCCTGCCCGGCACGCACCCGCGGTCACCGCCCGCACGCTGCTCGCCGTCGACGACCCCGACTGGTGCGCCTCGCTCATCGAGGCACTGCCATCTGCTGAGGTCTACAAACTCACCCACCTCGACGGCACCGACAACGACTACCTGGACGCCTGGCTGGCCCAACTCTCCGGCGTCCAGCCTCTCTCGAAGTTCATCACCACATGACCACCCCAACCCAGAGCAGCCCGAGCCGGATGACCGCCTTGACCCGGAGGAGTCCGGGCCGGATGACCGCCTCGACCCGGAGGAGTCCGGGCCGGATGACCGCCTCGACCCGGAGGAGTCCGGGCCGGATGACCGCCTCGACCCGGAGGAGTCCGGGTCGGATGATCGCCCCGGCGCGGAGGTGCGCGGGTCGGGCGATCGCCGCGACCTGGAGGAGCCCGGGGCGGATGACCAGCGCAGCTCGGAGGTGGTCGGCATGACGAACCCGTTCGGGGTGCGGTCGGTGATCAACGCGTCCGCCACGTTGACCGTCCTTGGTGGCTCCCTGATGCCGCCGCCGGCGCTGAAGGCGATGGCGGACGCGGCCGCACACTTCGTCGACCTGCCCGAACTCCACGACCGGGTCGGCGAACGCCTGGCCGAGCTCACCCGCAACGAGGCGGCGTGTGTGACGTCCGGTGCCGCGGCGGCGATCACCCTCACGGTCGCGTCGTGCGTCGGTGAGCCCGCGCAGACGTTCCCGGCCGACGCCGAGGTGGTGATGTTCGCCGGTCAACGCAACGGCTACGACTACTCGGCCCGCCTGACCGGCGCCCGCATCGTGGAGATCGGCCCGTCGGTCGCCGAGCTGCGGGAGGCGCTGGTACGACGCCCGGTCTGCGTCCTGTGGTTCGCGGGAGAGCACCTCGCGGGCGGTGCCCTACCGATCGAAGACGTGGTCCGCGTCGCCCGAGAAGTCGCCGGATCACTCCCCGACACGACCGCCCTGGAGCCTCGAGGTCTCCCGGACCTGACCGCTCCGGAACGTCCAGGTTTCTCTGGGACGGACCCGGCACTTCCCGGTCCACGGGCCGTGCCGGTGATCGTTGACGCCGCGGCGCAGATTCCGCCGGCTTCTTCGTTGTGGCGGTTTACGACGGAGGTTGGTGCGGATGCGGTGATCTTCAGTGGGGGAAAGGGGCTGCGCGGACCGCAGGCCAGTGGGCTGGTGCTGGGTAAGCGGTGGATTGTCGACAGATGCCGCGCCCATGCGTCGCCGTACCAGGAGATCGGGCGGGGGATGAAGGTCGGCAAGGAGGAACTGCTCGCCCTCCTCGCCGCCGTCGAGTGGACGCTCGAGCAGGACGAGGACGCGATGCTCGCGGGCTACGAGCGGATGGTCGACCGCTGGATCGCCGGCCTGCAAGGACTGCCTGGAGTGGTGGTCGAGCGCGGCTACCCGAGTGAGGCCGGCCAACCCCACAGCCGCGCCATCGTCCGATTGTCGACAACCTGCGGGTGGACACGGGACGGGCTGGTGGCCGCGTTGTGGGACCGCGACCCGCGGATCGCGGTCGGTACCTTCCGCCTGCCCGACGACGCGATCGCCCTCAACCCGCAGACGCTCGAACCCGGAGAGGACGCAGTGGTTCTCGATGCCCTGGTCAGCCTTCTAAGCTCGGGTAATGGCGAGCAAGCCGGATGAGACGCGTGACGGGGTCGATCTGACCAACCTGGATCAGCCGCTGTTCGACGGGGCGGAGGCGACCAAGCGGGACCTGGTCGACTACCTCGACGGGGTGCACGAGCGGATCCTGGTGGAGCTGCGGGAGCGGCCGCTGTCGGTGATCCGGATCCGGCCGGGGCAGCCGGCGTTCATGCAGAAGAACGTGCCGAAGTACACGCCCGACTGGGTGAAGACGGTGCCGGTGTGGGCGGAGGCGTCCAAGCGCGAGGTGTCGTACGCGTTGTGCGACGACCGGCGGACCTTGCTGTGGTTCGCGAACCAGCGCGCGGTCGAGTACCACCCGACGCTTGTGCGCGCCGACCGCCGGGACCACGTCACGCATCTGGTGCTGGACCTCGACCCGCCCGAGGGGGAGACGTTCGCCATGGCGGTGCAGGCCGCGTTCCTGGTCCGGCAGGCGCTGACCGACGCCGGGCTGTCCGGTGCGGTCAAGACAAGTGGCGCCAAGGGCGTGCACGTCTTCGTGCCGATCGACGATTCGGTGTCGATCGAGGACGCCGCGGCTGCCACCAGGGCGATCGCCGCCCGTGCCGAGAAGCTCGATCGGTCCGTCGCGACCACGGCGTACATCAAGGAGGACCGGCACGGGAAGGTCTTCGTCGACTCGACCCGCTCCGGCGGGGCCACTGTCGTCGCCGCTTACAGCCCGCGCGTCCGACCCGGTACGCCGGTGTCGTTCCCGGTCGGCTGGGACGACCTCGACCGGGTCACCCCGCGCGACTTCACCGTCCGCACCGCCGTCGCGCAACTAGGCGACGCAGACCGCTGGGCGGATCAACTCCCCGCACCCCAGTCCCTCCCCGAAGACCTCCTCGAAGAAGGCCGCGCGATCCCGATCGCCCGCGTCATAGCCATGCACGAAGGCAAACGCCGCAAACGCGCCCGCGAAGCCGAGGAGAAGGCGACGGAGGAGAAGAGCTAGGCCTCGGGGGATGTCGTCAGGTCGAGGGCGAGCTGACGGACGTCCGGTCGAGAGTGGTTGCGTAAGGCAACTAGGAGGTCGCGCCAGGCGGGCGACCAGTTTGTGCGGCTGCCTGCTTCTCCGATCAGGGTCCAGGCGAGTAAGCCCTCCATCAGGGAATCGCCTTGCACCAGGTTGTGGGCTGGTTGTTCGAGGAGGGACGGGGTCCATTGGGGGTGGGTCCAGCTCAGGCGGGCGCCGAGGAGGGATGCGGTGTGGTGGGCGAGTAGTGGGCGGTCGGCTACTGCGGTGATGAGGTTCGAGAGTTCGGCGGGCAGGTTGGGCCAGTCGATGGAGTGAACGAGGAGTTCCAGGCGGAGGTGGAGGAGGCCTGGGTCGTCGAGCTCGGCGGCTACGGGCTTGAGGGTTTGGCGTGCGTCGGCCGGCTTCGGGTTGAAGGCCTCGGTCAGGCGCTTGGTGAGAGTGGTTAGACGCTGCCGCGCCGGGTGGTCGCGGTCAGGGGTTGCGTTCGGCAGGTTGGGGTCGCTTTCCAGCCTGACCAGCAACCGCACGGCGGCCAGCAGGTCGTCGAGGCCGAGTCGCGGATCGCTGGCGACGATGGCAACCAAAGAAATGGTCGCGTCGTTCCAGGTCGTCCGCGCGGTCAGATCGGTCATGACACCGGCACACACCGGCGCCACCGAAGGATTCCAGCGGGCCCACCGCGGCAGTGCGCGCAGAGCGACCCGGACTACCTCCGGCTCGGGCCGGTTGGTGATCGCGACCAGAAGGTCCGCGTAGCGCGACCGGTACTTCAAGGCCATGCCATACGCCGCACGCTGGGTCAGCACCGTCGCCGTCGCCGCGCTGTCATGCACAGCCTGCTGCAAAAGCGCCCAACTCGCCGGCTCGTGCAGGAGATATTGCGAGGCCGCACTGGCGATCGCCGCCTTCACATCACGATGCGCCGACGCCCAAGCATCAGCCAGTACGGCGCTCGCCCCGGGAGCACGGAGTTGCCCGAGCAGCCGCGCGGCCTCCTTGCGCGACGTCACCTTCGCATCCGCACCAACCAGCACCGGATGTAGTAGTCCGGGCAACAGACTCGGCCGCACGAACCGCGCCGCCCGAGTCGCCGCATAGATCGCGACCCGGGCCCGATCGTCACCCGCATGAGACAGCAGCACCGGCAGCGCCTCCTGCGGCGCATCGGTCCAGGCCAACGCACCCAGTGCCGCCTCCTGCAGCAGCACGGACTCGTGCCGCAAGAACGGTTCGAGGGCAGCGCGTCCGGTCCCGGGTACGTGCCCGAGCATCGACACCGCGTTCGCCCGCGCCCAGTCCGGGATCCGCTCGTCCCCCGCGGCGCGCCCCACGAGTTCGGCGTACTGGGCCTGCTGGCGCGGGAGCCAGCGGCTCAGCGCACGGTCGGACACCTGCCAAGCCGGGTGGTTCCGATCGAACCGCCGGATCCGGTCGGGCTTCGCGAGTACGGCGTCCAGGAGGTCGGTCCGCAGTTCGGTGACCGCCCGCCACACCGGATCCCACCGGGCCATGCCGACGTCGCGCTTGATGATCCGCTCGGTCCGCTCGGCCCTGGTCGCGGTCGGCCAGAGCCACAGCTCCGCTGCCTCCGCGACGGTGTACTCCTGGTTCGACCACACGCCCTGCTCGAGCGCGGCCTGCAAGTGCTCGTTCGACCAGCCACGCTTGCCGAAAGCCCGGGCGATCCCCAACGGCAGCCGGAACTCCCGCCGCGCCACCGCATCGTCCACGTACTTCCGCAGTACGTCGTACACCGCGACGTCCTGACCGCGAGGCAGCCCGTCGATCACGCCGTACAGCTGGATCATGCCCTGGTTCTCGGTGATCCGGGCATGTGCCTGCAAACCCCACTCGAGCAACGACGGGTCACGCCGCAACGCCCCTTGCCGTACGGCGGTCTCCGCGATCGTGCCGAGCGCCGAGCGGGTGTACCACGCCGTGTCGCGGGCCTCGAGCGCGTCGGTCAGCAGCGTCTGGAGCGAAGCAACCAACCGGTTGGTCAGCATCGACGGCGGCAGTTCCTCGACACCCCGCAAGACCCCCTGCCGGACGATGTCGCGATCGTTCCGTACGCGCGTCGCCCACGACAGTGCGCTCTCGACTGCCGCGGTCTCCCGGGAGTGACCGGCCGCGTCGACGACCGCCCGGTAGACCTGCGCGCGATCGTCGGCGTCCGGCCGGCCGATCTCCGGCTCGAGCAGCGCGAACGCCTCGTCGTACGGGAGGAAGGCGGTGATCCGCCACCGCTCGTGGTGGTCGTCCGCGATCGGCGCGAGCGTGAGCATGCGGCGGGCCTGGGCAAACCGGAGCTCGCGGGGGAGTACGGCGAGAAGTTCCGTAGAGAGAACGGTTTGGCCCAGGTCGACGCCGCTGGTGACGGCGGTGAACACCGTCGCCCGTCGTGACGGCGGGAGGTCTTCGAGCAACTGGGTCAGGTCAGGCCAGAGGAGCCGGCCGAGCCCGATCAGGTCGTCGTCGGGGTAGCGGTGCAGCCGACGCCGAACCGCAGTTGTCAGTGCAGTCCCCAGTGCCGGCGCGCGATCGGGTGCGAGCAGGATCGCCAGTATCCCGCCCGGGTCGGCGTCGACCAGCCGGCCGAGAACCGAGACGATTGCCATCGGCAACTGATCGGGCGGCAGCGCCGTCGTGAGCAGGGCGGCCGCCTGCGACGGGTCACGGTCCAGTACGCCGACGACGCCGTACGCCGGACCCCGCCACCACTCGTCCTTGTCCGGGCCGCTGGGCAGCGTCGTACTCGCGTAGGCGAGGACCACCTTCGGATGCTTGGCGCCCAGGCGCCGCCACTCGCCGCTGCCCAGGCAGTAGGCAAGCTCCGGGAGCAGACGCTCGACGGTCTGATCGTCGGTAGAGTTGAGCAGGCTCGCGGCGGCGCGGTCGCCCCAGCGTTCGCGATGCTCATCGATCAGGCGAGCAGCCAGAAACGTCCGGCCGTTCTTCCGGATGACCTGCATGAGCTTCGTCCGCAGTTCCGCGGGTGCGTCGTCGTACAGGATCCGGAGGTCGTCGTCCGAAACCGCGACGCCGGCGCGGACCGCTGCGAGCGCGCGCTGCTGGACCGACGGCATGGGATCGCGCAGCAAGTGCGTCACGTAGTCGACCTCGCCCGCCACCTGGGCGACAACCAGGCCGAGGGTTCGCTCGAACGGCGTACCGCGGCTGAGCTCGCCGAGCAGCTCGCGCAACTCGGCCGTCGCGCGCAGGCGTCGGCCTTCAAGTGCGACGCTCCGGAGGCGTTGGCCGTGCGGGAGGTGGTCGATCGACCGCAGCAGATCCGTGGCTCGCATGAGCCCATCCTGCCGAACCGCTGGTGTCAGGCGCTCAACTGACCTGCTCGAGTTCGGCGAACGCGGCGGTCAGTTTCGGCAACGTGTAGTGGGCGTTGAGACCACTCGGGTTCGGGAGGATCCAGACCCGGGTGGAGCCGATCAGGCGCTCCTGCCGCCCGATCTGCGCGGTCCGCTCGCCGAAAGCGTCCCGGTACGCCGTGACGCCGACGACAGCAAGCCACTCCGGCTGGAAGTGGAGCACCTTCTTCAGCAGGTTCTCTCCGCCGGCCACGTACTCCGCGCGAGTCAGTTCGTCGGCGCGCGCGGACGGCCGATCGACCACGTTGGTGATCCCGAGCCGGTAGGTCAGCAGCTCACCCTGCTCGGCCGGTCGCAACTGCCGCGGCGTGAACCCACTCAGGTGCAACGCCGGCCAGAACCGGTTCCCCGGCCGAGCAAAGTGATGACCGGTCTCCGCCGACATCAGCCCCGGATTGATCCCGCAGAACAGCACCCGCAACCCGTCACTGATCACATCTGGCAGAGGTTGCACGCGGCACACCGTACCGAAGGACGGGTAGTAGTGGTGATCGCCGACCGGCGTCACGCCTGCCTGTGGCGGTAAGACCCGCCGATCGGCGACTTCTACCCGTCCTTCGGTACGCATGGCTGCCAGACGGGCGGACCGGGTGGTCGTTGACCGACTACGTCCGGCACAGCTGCTGAGATCGTCAACCCAAGGTTGACGAGATATCTGCTGTCAACCTAGGGTTGACGGCATGACTCCTGGACCTGATTTGCAGCAGCTCATCACCACGATCAAGGCGGACGCCGGCAGCGACGACGAGTTGCGGCAGCTAGCCACCGCGGCGACGACGATCAGCGAACTGACCAGCACCGGCGACGCCGCGCTCGGCTTCTTCGTCGACCGCGCCCGCGGCGCCGGCAAGTCATGGGTCGAGATCAGCGCAGTGCTCGGGGTGAGCAAGCAAGCCGCGCACAAGCGATTCGCCGACTCATGGACGACCAAGCCCGCGTTCGAGCGTTACACCCCGCGGACCAAGGCCGTCGTGCAGGCCGCGGCCGACGTCGCCCGCGAACGCAACCACGACTTCATCGGCACCGAACACCTGCTGCTCGCGTTCTTCACCCAGCCCGAAGCGCTGGCCACGAAGGTCCTGCTGCAGCACGACATCACCGAGGACCGGGTCCGCGAAGCCGTCGACGTCGTCAGCCCGGCCGGTACGCCGACCGATCTGCCGAAGACCCTGGATTCCGAGAATCCGCCGTACACCCGCCGTACCGCGCATGTCCTGCAAGGTGCCGTCGGGGAGGCTGTCACCCTCGGCCACAACTACGTTGGCACGGAGCACCTGTTGCTGGCGTTCTACCGGGACTCGGCAGGCCTCGCGACGAAGATCCTGCTCGAGCAGGGTCTCGACGAGACAGCCGCCTGGACCGCCCTGCGTGCACTGCTCGAGGAGGCAGCGAAGTAGGTTTGGCTGCATGCCTGACTGGTCTGCGCGGTTGAGTGAGTTGGCAGAGGCGGCCGAGGTCCCCGGAGCGGTGCTCGGGATCTGGCACGACGGGGAGACGACGGTCACGCCGTACGGCGTCCTGAACGCGGCGACCGGGGTCGAGACCACCGCCGACTCGCTGTTCCAGATCGGTTCGGTCACCAAGACGTGGACCGCGACGATGATCGTCCAGCTCGCCGCCGAGGACCGGCTGGACCTGGACGACGCCGTGGTGAAGTTGTTGCCTGAGGCACCGATTGATCCGCGGATCACGGTTCGGCACCTGCTCACCCACACCAGCGGCATCGACGGCGACGTGTTCACCGACACCGGCCGCGGCGATGACTGCGTCGAGCGGTACGTCGCGCTCCTCGGTGATGTGGACCTGCTGTTCGAGCCGGGTACGGCGTACTCCTACTGCAACGCGGGCTACGTGGTGCTCGGCCGGATCATCGAGGTTCTCGACGGCCGGACCTGGGACGAGTCGCTGAAGGCCCGGCTGCTCGAGCCGCTCGGCCTGACGCAGACGGTCACACTGCCGGAGGAGGCGATCCTGCATCGTGCCGCGCGCGGCCACGTCGCGAGCGACGGAGCGCCGGTGAAGACGTGGCAGTTGCCCCGCAGCATCGGAGCGGCCGGGCTGATCACGGCGAGTGCCGGTGACGTTCTGCAGTTCGCCCTGATGCATCTGACCGACGACCGGTACGCGGCCATGCAAGAGCCGCAGGTGCCGTTCGCCGGCGGCGTCGGCGGCTTCACGAACCTCGGCCTGGCCTGGCGCATCTACGACTGGGGCGGACGGCCGCTGTTCGGTCACGACGGTTCGACGATCTCCCAGACGGCGTTCCTCCGCATCGATCCCGTCGCTCGGCTGGTGGTCTGCCTGCTGACCAACTCCGGCAACGGTCCGGCGCTGTTCGAGCCGTTGGCGTCCGAGGTGTTCACGGAGTACGCCGGCATCGCGCACCCAGCGCCGCCGCAGCCCGTCGACGTTCCGACCGACGATCGCCACGTCGGCCGGTACGAACGGACCAGCGTGCGGCTGGACGTCGTACGCCGGGACGACCGCCTCGTCCTCGTCGAGCATGCCACCGGCGACCGGCTGGCGTTCGCCGAGGAGGCCGCGACCGAGTACGACCTGCTTCCGACCGAGCCCGCCGACGGCGATCATTTCGTCGTCAGAGCCTCACCCAACCACCCCTGGGTGCCGCTGACCTTCACCCCGACTCACCTCTTCAGCTCCGGCCGGGTCACGCCCAAGGTCTGAAATACCGCGGGCGTTGCTGGGGTTGGCGAGCTAACGTCGTCAGGGTGACTAGTGCACCTGCTGAACTTCCTCGTAAGGCCGGTGACCTCCGGGCCGCCGGATATCTCCCCCGGTCGATCAAGGCCGAGATTCGTGACAACCTGCTGACAGAGCTCCGGGCCGGGCGTGATCCCTGGCCCGGCATCGTCGGATTCACCCGCACGGTGATTCCCCAACTCGAACGCGCCCTGCTCGCCGGGCACGACGTCGTTCTGCTGGGTGAGCGCGGCCAGGGCAAGACCCGGCTGCTGCGGACCCTGGTCGGGCTGCTGGACGAGTGGACCCCGGTGATCGAGGGCGCCGAACTGCCCGAGCACCCGCTCGACCCGATCACGCCCGCCTCGCGCCGCCGCGCCGCCGAGCTCGGCGACGATCTTCCGGTCGCCTGGCTGCACCGCAGCCTGCGGTACGCCGAGAAGCTCGCGACCCCGGACACGTCGGTCGGCGACCTGATCGGTGACGTGGACCCGGTGAAGGTTGCCGAGGGCCGCAGTCTCGGTGACCCGGAGACCATCCACTTCGGACTGGTCCCGCGGGCGCACCGCGGCATCGTCGCGATCAACGAGCTGCCGGACCTGGCCGAGCGGATCCAGGTCGCGCTGCTGAACGTGATGGAGGAGCGTGACATCCAGGTCCGCGGGTACACGCTCCGGCTGCCGCTCGACGTGTTGCTGGTGGCAACGGCCAACCCGGAGGACTACACCAACCGCGGCCGGATCATCACGCCGCTGAAGGACCGGTTCGGCGCCGAGGTCCGGACCCACTACCCGCTCGACATCGACGCCGAGGTGGACGTCATCCGGCAGGAGGCGGAGTTCACCGCCGAGGTCGGCGAACCGCTGCTGGAGGTGCTGGCCCGGTTCGTCCGGCACCTGCGGGAGTCGACCGCGATCGACCAGCGGTCCGGGGTGTCCGCGCGGTTCGCGGTCGCCGCGGCCGAGACGATCGCCGCCGCCGCGTTGCGCCGGAGCGCGATCACCGGTGAGGAGCCGGCCGTAGCCCGGCCGGTGGATCTCGAGGCCGTGCCCGCCGTACTGCGCGGCAAGCTCGAGTTCGAGCCCGGTGAGGAAGGGCGCGAGATCGAACTGCTCGAGTACCTGCTGCGCCGGTCCGTCGCGGACACCGCGCGGGAGCGGTTCGCCGGTCTCGACCTGAGCCCGCTGGCCCATGCGATTGCCGACGGCAACCTTGTGACCACGGGTGAGCGGGTGCCCGGCCGGGACGTGCTGGCCGCGTTGCCGGAGCTGCCGGTGCTGCACGACGTCGCCGCCCGCGCCGGCGTCGAGCCGGACGAGTCGCCCGGCCGGATCGCCGCCGCGGTCGAGCTCGCCCTGGAGGCGCTGTACCTGTCCAAACGCGTCGCCAAAGACGCCGACGACGACACGACGATCTACGGGATCTGACATGACCGCGTCCATTCCGGAAGGCTGGTCGTACGGGCCGTGGCACGACGGGCCGGATCCGCTCAAGGCGCCCGCGGATCTGCGCGACGCGCTGGACGAGATCGGCCGCGACGTGATGAACGGATCGTCGCCCCGGTCCGCGCTGGAGGAGTTGCTCCGGCGCGGCACCCGGAACACCCAGGGCCTGGACGACCTCACCCGCAGGTTGTGGGAGCGCCGCCGCGAGATCCAGCGGCGGCACAACCTCGACGGCACGCTGCGGGACGTCCAGCGGCTGCTCGACGAAGCACTCGAGGCCGAGCGGCACGAACTGTTCCCGAACCCGTCCGACGACGCCCGGTTCAAGGAGGCCGAGCTCGACGCACTCCCATCCGGTACGGCGGCCGCCGTGCGGGAGCTGGCGAACTATCAGTGGGAGTCGTCGGAGGCGCGGGAGAAGTACGAGCAGATCCGTGAGCTGCTCGGCCGCGAGCTGCTCGGGTCGCGGTTCGAAGGCATGAAGGAGGCGTTGCAGCAGACCACGCCCGAGGACGTCGAGCGGATCAACGAGATGCTCACCGACCTCAACGCGTTGCTCGCGGCGCACGCGCAGGGGCGGCCGGAGGTGCCGCAGCTGTTCGACGAGTTCATGGCCAAGCACGGCGAGTTCTTCCCGGAGAATCCACAGAACGTCGACGAACTGATCGACGTACTCGCGCAGCGGGCGGCCGCGGCCCAGCGGATGATGAACTCGATGACACCCGAGCAGCGGGCCGAGCTGATGGAGCTGTCGCAGCAGGCGTTCGGCAGTCCGCAGCTGGCTCAGCAGCTCGCGCAGCTGGATGCTCAGCTGCAGTCGCTCCGGCCGGGGGAGGATTGGTCCGGTTCGGAGCGGATGAGTGGGGACGATCCACTCGGTCTCGCCGAGGGCGCACGGGCGATGTCGGATCTTGCCGAGCTGGATGCGCTGGCCGAGCAACTCTCGCAGTCTTATCCGGGCGCGCGGCTGGAGGACATTGACCTCGATGCGCTCACCCAGCAGCTCGGCGAAGAGGCGACGGTCGATGCGCGCCGGCTGAGCGAGCTCGAGCGGCAGCTGCGCGATCAGGGTCTGCTGGAACGTGCGCCCGACGGATCGTTGCGATTGTCGCCGAAGGCGCTGCGACAACTCGGTCAGACTGCGTTGGCCGACGTACTGCGGACTGCTCGGGGCTCAGGTGAACGCGACGCGGCCAACGCGGGCGCGGCCGGTGAGTTGAGTGGGTCAACGCGGCAGTGGGAGTTCGGCGACACCCAGCCGTGGGACGTTCCGCGGACCGTGCGGAACGCCGTACTGCGGACCGCCTCGCGCAGCGGGTCCGTCAAGCTCGATGTGGCGGACGTGGAGATCGCCGAGACCGAACACCGGGCTCGGGCCGCGGTCGCACTGCTGGTCGACACGTCCTGGTCGATGGTTCAGGAGGGTCGCTGGCTGCCGATGAAGCGGACGGCGCTCGCGCTGCATCAGCTCATCTCGACCCGCTACCGCAACGACGCGCTTCAGCTGATCACCTTCGGGCGGTATGCCGGAGTCGTCGAGTTGCCGCAGTTGATCGGGATGGAAGGCACCTGGGAGCAGGGCACCAACGCACACCATGCCCTGCTGCTGGCGGGACGTCACCTGCGGCGGCACCCGGACGCGCAGCCGGTCGTGCTGATGGTGACCGACGGCGAGCCGACCGCGCACCTCGAGCCGGACGGGACGGCCGAATTCTCCTACCCGCCCGAGCCGGCGACGCTGCGGAAGACGGTCTTCGAGGTGGACCGGCTGGCAAAACTCGGCGCCTCGCTGACCGTGTTCCGCCTCGGCGACGACCCGCGGCTGAACGCCTTCGTCGACCTCCTCGCCCGCCGCAGCGGCGGCCGCGTCCTCGCGCCCGACGCGGACGGCCTCGGCGCAGCCGTCGTCGGCGACTACCTCCGAACCCGCCGCAAACTCTAGTTGTCTCAGTCCCGGAAGCAGGGTGTAACCCGCCGGAAATGCGGGTAGCACCCTGCTTCTGCGTTTCGTCGACGAATCGCCGGATTGTCTCGCGTTGTCAACCAGGGAAGGGTTTTCCGGCCTTCAACCTGTGGGGAGGGTCACGCCGGCACCGTGAGACCAGTGTTCAACTGGACTGGTTTTTTGGCTTACTCTGAAAGCACGCCCCCGCCACCGGAGTCGATGGGCCAGCGGACCACCACACCGCGACTCACCAGCACCGCCCGAACCAAGGGAGTGACAGTGCCGAAACTCGTCTACGACTTCGCCGAAGGCAACATGACGATGAAGGAGTTGCTCGGCGGAAAGGGGGCGAATCTCGCCGAGATGACCAATCTCGGCCTGCCCGTGCCACCGGGCTTCACCATCACCACCGAGGCCTGCAAGGCCTACCTGCGGACCGGCTCGGTCCCGCCGGAACTGGCCGACGAGATCGACCACCACGTCGACGTACTACAGCAGAAGATGGGCAAGAAGCTCGGTCAGGCCGACGACCCGTTGCTGGTTTCGGTGCGGTCCGGTGCGGCGGCGTCGATGCCCGGCATGATGGAGACCGTCCTCAACGTCGGCCTGAACGACGACTCGGTGAACGGCCTCGCGCACCAGTCGAGCAACCCGCGGTTCGCCTGGGATGCCTACCGGCGATTGATCCAGATGTTCGGCAAGACCGTGCTCGGGATGGACGGTGAGGTGTTCGAGCAGGCGCTCGACGCGGCCAAGGACGCCAAGGGCGCGAGCACAGACCTCGAACTCGACGCCGACGACCTGAAGGGTCTGGTCGAGACGTTCAAGCAGGCCGTGCACGACCACACCGGCCGCGAGTTCCCGCAGGACCCGCGGACCCAGATGGACCTGGCGATCGAGGCCGTCTTCGGCTCGTGGAACTCCGAGCGCGCGATCCTCTACCGCCGCCAGGAGCGGATTGCCACCGACCTCGGTACCGCGGTCAACATCTGCTCGATGGTGTTCGGCAACCTCGGAATGGACTCCGGCACCGGCGTCGCGTTCACCCGCGACCCTTCGACCGGTCAGCCCGGCGTGTACGGCGACTACCTGCAGAACGCGCAGGGCGAGGACGTGGTGGCCGGCATCCGGAACACGGTCCCGCTCGCGGATCTCGAGCAGATCGACAAGACGTCGTACGACGATCTGATGACGATCATGGCGAAACTCGAGGGGCACTACCGCGACCTGTGCGACATCGAGTTCACCGTCGAGCGCGGCAAGCTGTGGATGCTGCAGACCCGGGTCGGCAAGCGGACCGCGGCGGCGGCGTTCCGGATCGCGACCAGCCTGATCGACGAGGGCGTGATCGACACCGACGAGGCGCTGCGCCGGGTGAAGGGCGCGCAGCTCGCGCAGCTGATGTTCCCGCGGTTCGACGCGGACGCGGACAAGGACCTGATCACCAAGGCGATCGGCGCGTCGCCCGGCGCGGCCTCGGGCACGGTCGTGTTCACCTCCGCGGCCGCGGTCGAGGCGGCGGACAAGGGCGAGAAGGTGATCCTGGTCCGGCGCGAGACGAACCCGGACGACCTGCACGGCATGATCGCCGCGCAGGGCATCCTGACCAGCCGCGGCGGCAAGACCTCGCACGCGGCCGTGGTTGCCCGTGGCATGGGCAAGACCTGCGTCTGCGGCGCCGAGGAACTCGACGTGAATGTTGCCCAGGGCACCATCAAGGTCAACGGCACGGTGATCGAGGCCGGCGAGACGATCTCGATCGACGGCACCACCGGCGAGGTGTTCCGCGGCGAGGTCCCGGTCGTCCCCTCACCGGTCGTGCAGTACTTCGAGGGTTCGCTGTCCCCGGACGCCGGGGACGAACTCGTGGCGTCGGTGCACCGGTTGATCATCCACGCCGACGAGGTACGGCGGCTCGGCGTACGGACCAATGCGGACACCGCGGACGACGCGGCCCGGGCGCGCCGGTTCGGCGCCGAGGGGATCGGGCTCTGCCGGACCGAGCACATGTTCCTGGGGGAGCGGCGCGAGTCGGTCGAGCGGTTGATCCTGGCGGACAACGACGCCGATCTCGAGGCGGCGCTCGCGGAGCTCGAGCCGTTGCAGCGTGGCGACTTCCTCGAGTTGCTGGCCGCGATGGACGGGCAGCCGGTGACGATCCGGTTGATCGACCCGCCGTTGCACGAGTTCCTGCCGTCGATGGAGGACCTCGCGGTGAAGGTCGCGCTGGCGCGCGAGCGTGGTGAGGAGCTCGGGCACGATGCCGCGCTGCTGACCGCGGTCGAGCGGCTGCACGAGGAGAACCCGATGCTCGGCCTGCGTGGGGTCCGGCTCGGCCTGGTCGTCCCGGGCCTGTTCGCGATGCAGGTGCGGGCGATCGCGTCGGCGGCGGTGGAACTGCGGGCGCAGGGCAAGGACCCGCGGCCGGAGATCATGATCCCGCTGGTCGGCGCGGTCCAGGAGCTGCATCTGGTCCGGGACGAGGTGGAGCGCGTGCTCGCCGACGTCGGTGTCGACTGGATCATCCCGATCGGCACGATGATCGAGCTGCCGCGGGCCGCGGTGATCGCGGACCAGATCGCCGAGGCGGCCGACTTCTTCTCGTTCGGGACGAACGACCTGACCCAGACCACCTGGGGCTTCAGCCGCGACGACGTCGAGGGCGCGTTCTTCTCCCGCTACCTGGAGAAGGGCATCTTCGCCGTGTCGCCGTTCGAGTCGATCGACCGCGAGGGCGTCGGCGCGCTGGTTCGCACCGGCGTCGACCGCGGCCGTGCCAGCAAGCCCGACCTCAAGCTCGGCATCTGCGGTGAGCACGGCGGCGACCCCGACAGCATCCACTTCTTCCACGAGGTGGGCCTGGACTACGTCTCCTGCTCCCCGTTCCGCATCCCGGTCGCCCGCCTCGAGGCCGGCCGCGCAGCCCTCGACTGACCGGCGCCGTTCGACGGGATATCCCAGTGGGTTGTCCCTTCCCTCCCTCGGATACGGGCGGAGAAGGGACAAGTCCGGCGGATATCTGGGTCTCCTGCTCACTGTGTGGGTGGTGGCCGACGTGCCGCGTCCTCGTCGGAGGCCGGATCCGTTGACCTGAGACAGTTCGTGGTGGGCGGGGAATCTGCAACATCAGGTCCCCGCCCACCACGTCCTGTGTGAGACCCCCGGCCAACAGCGGGATCGGTGCGACCTCGGACAGGTACCAGGAACCGCGGACACGGCACAACCTGTCCGACGACCCCAAATGGTGGCCCAGGCCCCGCAGATCCGCACCGATCCCACCGTCAGCCCCACGAACCCGCCCCGGCTCTCGCTCCGCCGTGTCCCGCCCGGCTCCCGCTCCGCCGTGTCCCGCCCGGCTCCCGCTCCGCGCTGTCCCGCCCGGCTCCCGCTCCGCCGTGTCTCGCGGTGCGGTCGTATGGGTGCGGCCGGAGGCTGATGGGGCGCAATTGGAGGCTGGGATGTGCAAGGTCGACAGGAGGTGTCGGCCCCAGCCCGGCCGGGCCAGCCGATCTCAGGCGTGAACGCCTCGTCCGAGCGGCGCCCTGGACCGACACCACCTGTCGAGCTGCACACCGGCCAGCCTGGCTCACCTCGCCCACACGTCCAGCAGAAAAGCCGGATATCCCCTCGAATGGTCGGGCCGGGTTGCTGCGTGGACTGCTTGACAGCGGGCAGGTGTGACCGTCCGTAGAGCGGGATCGGGGTTCTCAGAGACTGGATCGAACCGGCGAACACTGTGGGTTACGGGTGGGAGCTGTCCGCGTAATTTCCCTTAACCAACCCCTTGCGTAAGCGCTCGCCGGCTGGTGAGAATAACCGGGCGGGAAGGGCGATCACTCGTCGACTTTCGGGTCTGACCTGAACCAGCCGCTGTGGCGGCTCGTGACTCCCTTCCCGCACCAAATCCTCTTGTTTTCAAGGCCGTTGTAGGGTTTCGGTATGGCCTTCTATGTCGTGCAGTTGCGCTTCGACCTTGCCGAGTCCGACCGCCGGATGGAGGTCCGTCCGGCCCACCGCGAGTACCTCACCGAGCTGAAGGCGGCCGGCAAGCTCATCGCGGCCGGACCCTTCACCGACCAGACCGGCGCCCTCCTCGTGTACGACGTCGCCGACGAGGCCGAGCTCCGCGACATCCTCGCGAAGGACCCCTACACCCCGGCCAACGTCTACGAGCTCGCGACCCTCGCGGAGTGGGAGCCGCTCTTCCCGATCAGCTGAGCGAGCCCAGCAGGGCGAGGGTCCTGGCCCACCCCTGCCGGAGCGCGGACTCGTTGGCCGCGCGATTTCCGCCGAGGTGGAGCGGGCGCATGAGTACCGGATGCACGAGCGTCGTCCCATGCGGAAGGTACGGCGCTCCGCTGACCCCGTGCCCGGCGCCCTGCACGACCAGGGCCTGATGCGGGAACCGGTTGTGTGCGCTGTCGAGCTCACGGACGATCTGCGCTGCCGCGTACTGCGACTCCCACAAGAGGTCACCTGTGCCGGCGATCGCCAGCACCGGGCCGCTGATGTGGTCGACCGGTATCGGCTCGTCGCCGACTGGCAGCGCCCGGCCGTGCAGCGTCCAGGGCACGCCCTGGTTATCCGGGAACGAACCGTTGATCTTCGCGCTCGGTGCGTAGAGCACGGCCCCGTGAACCAGGTTCGGGAAGTTCTGGCTCAGCAAGAGGGCAGCCTCGGTCCCTCGGGACCCGCCTACAGCGATGACGTGCGCGGGATCGACACCGGGTTGACGGGCCAGCCAGTGGGCAGCCGACGCGAAGTACTCCACTGGGATGTTGCGCAGATCGGTCGGCAGACCGGGCGCGTGGAAGTAGGCCAAGGCCAGTGTGGGATACCCGTGCGATGCCAGCAGGTCCGTCAAGGGCGGTGAGGCCACTCCGCCTTCGGACCCGCCGATCAGCACGACTGCGGGGTGCTTGGCCTGACCGGCGGGCGGAGCGACGTACACGCCGCTGATCTTGTCCTTGGCCAGGGTGACGGGTCTCGTGGTGACGCCCCGGCCCAACCACTCTCGGGTCAAGGTCGTGCGCGCCACCTCGCGGCCGTCCTTGCGGACCAGGACGTCGACCTGTTCGACCGGGCGATCGTCCACGGTCGGTGGGGTGAACGTCTGCTGGTCGGGGTCGCCGTTCGGTGGGTTCATCGACCAGAACAGGCCCATGCCGTCGGTATTCTGGTAGCTGCCGCCGGAGGGTTGGGCGCGGTCGAGGTCGACGGTGCCGTGGTCATCGGAGGTGAAGGTCGCCTCGGCGTGCCACTTCTTGCCGTCGCGGTCGACCGCTTCGGCGCCGACCGTGACCTTCGCGTGGGGCTCGAGGTCGGTCACCGTCAGGTGGACAGCCTGGTCGGCGAGGGCTACCGGGTGATCGACGTGAATGGCTGGGTGGTCGGCACCGGACGAACACCTAGCCGCGACCAGGCAGACAACTGCGGCGCTCAGATAGATCCGGTGCATACCTCAATAGTCGCGCTGCTCCGGTTCACCGGGGCGTCAGACGTCGGCGGCTTCCAGATCCAGGTGGTCGACGTAGGCCCAGAGCCAGACGAGTGGCGCGAGGACCAGCTCCGGTTCGCCGTCTTCGTCGGCGATGAAGATCATCGACGCCTGGCCGTTGGAGATGTCCTCGATCACCGCGTCGCAGGTCTCGAGCGCGACCTCGAACGGCAGCAGCGGCGGCCCGTTCTCCCAGCGTGGCTGGGGGAGTGGGAGCACCGGCGCCTCGTCGGTCCCGTCCAGCTCGACCGAAACCTTCTGCAGCTCCTCGTAGAGGTCGAAGGTGATGAGTCCGGCGAGCGGACGGCCGTCGAGGCCGATCAGGTACGGGTCGTCGCCGCCCTCGCGGTAGTTGTCCCGGAGATCCGGCAGCGCGGCCTTCAGATCCGAGGCTTCGAGGTACGGCGCTTCCGCCGGCTCCTCCTCTTCGATCTCGGTCAGCCCGCTGCGCATCTGGTCGAACTGATGCAGCAGCCCGTTCAGCTCGTCGTACGCCCCGCCGCCCGGTGCCTTCTGCGCTCGCGCCTCCAGGTCCCGCAGGTGGTCGACCAGGTCGTCCTCGAAGTGCAGCTCGTACCGCGGTAGGCCGGGCTCGCGGCCGGCGTTGAGCTGCGCGACCAGCTGGGTCGACACCGGCCCGAGCCGCTCGGCCAGCACCTCCAGCGGCGTGGTCGGCTTCTCCTCGTCGTCGTGCGCGCAGGAGTCGTCCTCGCCCTTGCCCTCGCCCTCCATCGCGACCAGCACCTGGAACGCCGGGAACGCGACCAGCGCCGCGGTCGCCATCATCCCGTCGCCGATCAGCATCAGCGGGTTCCCACCGGCTTCGGTCCGGCGCAGGTGATCAGGCATCAGTACGGCGGCCTGCTCGACGTTCACCTGACTCGCCAGCGAGGACAGCCCGTGGTCGCTGTCGACTCCGAGGAGCTCGACCAGCCGCTCGGAGCTCAGGTCGAAGTTCGAGCGGAGGTAGTACCGCAGCCAGCCGGCGTCGACCGGGCTGGACAGCAGCTCGGCGACCCTGGCCCGGAAGTCGGCCAGGTCCGCGATCGCCAGCACCACCAGCACCGGCTGGTCGCCGTCGCCGATCACCAGCGGGCGGGTGTCACCGTTCTGGAACCCGTCGATCACCTGGTGCAGGCTGTCGGCCGCAGCCTCGAGCGGCCAGGACTCCGCCTCGAACTCGTTCACCACCGCAGCGGAGGTGTCGTCGGGCATCTGCTGGTCCTCTCCGAGTGGCGGCGGGAGTTGGAGTAACTGTAGGCGGCTGCTGGTTCGACGGACGGTGAGGGGTCGACCGGGGCCCGGTGTGCGGGCCGACGTGACATTGGCTACGCTGACACCGGCGGGTCGATGCAGAGGTATCTCACATGTGAGATAAGGTCCGGCGCATGACCGATGACTACCTGAGCCGGATCGGAAACCTCATCCGGGACGCCCGCAAGCATCGCGGCTGGACACAGACGCAACTCGCGGAAGTACTGAACACCAGCCAGAGTGCGGTGAACAGGATCGAAAAGGGTCATCAGAACCTCACCCTCGAGATGCTCGCCCGGATCGGCGAGGCACTCGACTCTGAAATTGTCTCTCTCGGTGGGGGCCCGGTCCACCTTCGTGTCGTCGGCGGCCTGCGGTTGTCCGGATCGATCGACGTGAAGTCCAGCAAGAACGCCGGGGTCGCGCTGCTCTGCGCCAGCCTGCTGAACAAGGGCCGCACCACCCTGCGCAAGGTCGCGCGGATCGAAGAGGTCAACCGGCTACTCGAGGTGCTGAACTCGATCGGCGTCCGGACCACCTGGCTGAACGACGCCGGCGACCTGGAGATCGTCCCGCCGGCCCACCTCGACCTGGGCGCGATGGACGCCGAGGCCGCCCGCCGGACCCGCTCGATCATCATGTTCCTCGGCCCGCTGCTGCACCGCGAGGACACCTTCCAGCTGCCGTACGCCGGTGGCTGCGACCTGGGCACGCGGACCGTCGAGCCGCACATGGCCGCGCTGCGGCCGTTCGGCCTCGAGGTGAAGGCGACCGGTGGTGAGTACCACGCGGTGGTGAACCGGGCGATCACCCCGGGCAAGCCGATCGTGCTGACCGAGCGCGGCGACACCGTGACCGAGAACGCGATCATGGCCGCGGCCCGGTACGACGGCGTCACGGTGATCCGCAACGCGAGCTCGAACTACATGGTCCAGGACCTGTGCTTCTACCTCGATCTGCTCGGCGTGCAGATCGACGGCATCGGCACCACCACGCTGACCGTGCACGGCAAGGCCGAGATCGACGTGGACGTCGACTACGCCCCGTCCGAGGACCCGATCGAGGCGATGAGCCTGCTCACCGCGGCGATCGTGACCGGCTCGGAGATCACCATCCGGCGGGCGCCGGTCGAGTTCCTCGAGATCGAGCTCGCGCTGCTGGAGGAGATGGGGCTCGACTACAGCCGCAGCGCCGAGTACCTGGCCGAGAACGGCCGGACCCGGCTGGTCGACCTGACCACCCGGCCGTCGAAGCTGCACGCGCCGATCGACAAGATCCACCCGATGCCGTTCCCCGGTCTGAACATCGACAACCTGCCGTTCTTCGCGGTGATCGCGGCGAAGGCGACCGGGCAGACGCTGATCCACGACTGGGTCTACGAGAACCGTGCGATCTACCTGACCGACCTGAACAAGCTCGGCGGCCGGGTCAAGCTGCTCGACCCGCACCGGGTGATGGTCGAGGGCCCGACGCACTTCTCCGGCACCGAGATGATGTGCCCGCCGGCGCTCCGCCCGGCCGTGGTCACGCTGATCGCGATGATGGCCGCGAAGGGTACGTCGGTCCTGCGCAGCGTCTACGTGATCAACCGCGGCTACGAGGACCTGGCCACCCGGCTGAACTCGCTAGGCGCCCAGATCGAGACGTTCAGGGACATCTGAGTCCTGCAGGCTCTGTTGGTCTTGCAGGAAGGCGACGGCCTCGGTGATCACCTCCGGATCCATCATGATCCGGCGGTGACCGAGGCCGCTCGTCGCGAGGAAGTGGGCCTGCGGCCCGTAGGCCCGCAGCAGGACCCGGGCCTGGCGGGGATCCACCACGTCGTCCTCGTCGTTGTGGATCACCAGTAGGTCGACGTCGCCGGTGGCCACCGAGAACCTGGTCCAGATCTGGTCGTCACCGTCGAAGTAGCGGCGCTCGATCGACCGCCGGAGCACCTTGTTGATCTTCGGCCCCAGTCCGAGCTCATGGCAGAACGCGTCGGCCAGATAGCCGAAGTCGGCGACCCCGCTGATCATCACCAGCCGCTTGGCGGCGACCCCCTCGCGGACGGCGTACAGGGCGAACGGGACGCCGAGGGAGTGGGCGATCACGCCCTCGAACGGGCCGTGGCGCTCCTCGAGCCGGCGGATGATCCGCTGGTGGCCGAGGATCGAGACGATCGGCCCGGGGGAGTCGCCATGGCCGGGAGCGTCGTACGCGACCGGGCTGTAGCCGAGCTCGAGCAGCCTGGTGACGAAACCGGCGTACCGGGACGCACGGGAGCGCCAGCCGTGCACGAGCAGGACCGGGCGGCGGCCGTCGCCCCACGCATAGCTGACGACCCCTTCGACGACCTCGACCCGCGCGGCCGCGTGGATCATGCGTTCGGAGTCGCGGACCTGGCCGCGGGCCATCGGGCGGCGCCACAGCTCGAACGCGAGGCGCCCGGCCAGTCGGGGTGACAACGATCCGATTGTCGACAATCCGGTGTTGATCAGCTTCTTCATGGCGCTCCTTGGCTGGCAAACTATACGAACGGTCGTATTATTAGTTTGTCAGGGCCTGGACGTCAACACCCTTAGGATCGGTAGTCGTGGAGAAGGTGGACGGACGCTTGGTGCGGGGTGATCAGACCCGCCGCGCGGTGCTGCGGCGGTCGGTCGACATCGCCTCGGTCGACGGGCTCGAGGGACTGTCGATCGGGCGGCTCGCGACCGAGCTGGGGATCAGCAAGAGCGGGCTGTTCGCGCACTTCGGGTCGAAGGAAGAGTTGCAGCTCGCGACGATCCGGGCCGCGCGCCGGATCTACGCCGACAACGTGGTGACACCGGCGTTCGAGGTCGAGCCCGGGGTCGGGCGGGTCTGGGCGTTGAGCACGCACTGGCTGGAGTATTCGCAGCGCCGGGTGTTCCCGGGCGGGTGCTTCTTCCAGAAGGTCTCGCACGAGTACGCCGCCCGCGAAGGAGCGGTACACGATGCGCTCGCCGCCGTGCATCGCGAGTGGATGGACCTGATCGAGACCGCGATCGGTGCAGCGGTCGAGCGGGGTGAGTTGGCCGCAGACCCCAAGCTGTTGGCCTTCGATCTCAACGCGTACTACGAAGCTGCGAATCTCGCGTCGATCCTGCTCAACGACGACACGACGTACGACCAGGCGCGTCAGGCCGTCCGGGCCCGGCTGGAGTCGGCGGCCGTCGCCGGTACGACGCTGCCCTGGTGAATCGGGAGATCGCGGCGCCAGCGGATCGGTGACGCGATGAGGACCAGTCCGGCGAGGGGTACGCCGGCGGTGGTGATCCAGAGTGCGGGGCCGAGACCGAGGGTTTGGCCGAGCGTTCCGCCGAAGAGTGCGCCGAGCGGGATCGTTCCGTAGTTGACGAACGACGTTGTCGCAGCCAGGCGGCCGAGCAGTTCTGGTGGGCAGTAGGACTGCTGGAAGGTGGCCTTGACGACGTTGCCGCCGACAACGCCGAGGCTGACGCCGAACCCGCCGGCGAGGTAGAGCCAGGGGCTCACCATGCTCAGCGGGATGAGCAGTGCGAGGGTCGGCAGGCCGAGTTCGCACAGCAGAAGCGCTCGGGCGGTGCCGAAGCGTGCGGCCAGGCGACGGCCGGCGAAGGCGCCTGCGACGCCACCGCTAGTGGCCGCGGCTACCAGGGCGCCGACCGTGCCGGCGGACAGACCGGCTTCACGGACGAGGAAGACGACGACGATCGCCTGGTAGCCCATCAGCGCGAGGTTCGAGATCGCGCCGAACAGGGTGAGGGTGCGCAGCCAGACGTCCTTCGCGACGTAGCCGATCCCGAGCTTGATCCCGGCCCACAGGCCGGCTTCGTGGTCGACGGCCGTGTCCTGCTCCCGGTACCGGATCGCCGACAGGCAGGCGAGTGCGACGAGGAAGGTGGCGGCGTCGATGAACAGCGCGTTCGCCGGGCCGGCGAGTTGGACCACCAGCCCGCCGCAGCCGAGTCCGACGATCTGTGCGGCGGACGCGCTGCCGTGCAACTTCGCGTTGCCCTCGGCGTGATCGGCCGGGTCGATCAACCTGGGCAGATAGGCGGTGTACGCGGTCTGGAAGAGGACTGTGGAAGCTCCGGCGACGATCGCGACGGCCAGCAGGAAGCGGATCGTCAACAGGTCGGCGAGCGCTGCGATCGGTACCGCGGCGAACAGCCCGAGCGAGGCGATGGACGAGGCGAGCATGACCGGGCGACGGCGTACGCGGTCGACCCAGGCGCCGGCCGGAAGCCCGATCAGCAGCCACGGCGCCCAGGCGGCCGCGGTCAGCACGCCAACCTGGAAGGTAGTTGCCTGAAGCATTGAGATCGCGATCAGCGGCAGCGCCACCGACGAGGTCGCGCTGCCGAACCGGCTGATCGTCTCGCCGATCCAGAGCAGCCGGAAGTCCCGATGCCGCCGCAGCAGGCTCACGATCGACGCGGGAACGACTGCAGCTGGACGATCACCCGTTCGGCGTTGTCGCCGGTGGGTTCCGCCCCGGTGTAGCGCTCGATGACGGCACCGATCTCCTCGTTGAGCCGGTGCAACTGCTCCGGGGTGAGGCGGAGATCGCGCCAGTCGGACAGCGCGGCCGCGTGCTGCCACTCGCCCGGCCAGTTCTCGTCGACGTACGCGCGGACGCGGTCGAAGTACTGCTCGACCAGGCCACGCAGGTAGACGTCCAGCGCGCGGCTGGTCTCCGGATCGTCGCGGAACTCGGCCGGGTCGAGCACGGTCGGGCCCGGGATCCGCCACCAGCGCTCCCGCTTGGTCCCGCGCTCGACATCCTCCTCGAGATAGCCGTGCTCGGCGAGCAGCCGGAGGTGCCAGCTGATCGTCCCGGTGTTCTCACCGAGCCGCGCCGCCAGCGTGGTCGCCGTGGCCGGCCCGTCGAGCTCGACCGCCTCCAGGATGCTCATCCGGAGCGGGTGGGCCAGTCCGCGCAGACTGCGGGCATCGATCCGTCGCATGCTTGCAGAGTAATCTCTGCAGAGAAGTCTCTGCAAGAGATTTCGGTAACTGTCGGTGGCCGCCTGTAGCTTTTGGCGCATGCGGCCTCATGTGGTGGCTCAGCTGGCGGTCTCGCTGGACGGGGTGACGTCGGGATTCGACGTCGACCTCGCGCGGTTCTACGCGCTCGCGACGTTGTGGCAGGAGGACGTCACGCTGGTCGGCGCGGACACGATCCTCGCGCAGGAGACCGCCGTACGGGCCGCTCCCCGGCCGGGTCCGCGGGCGGATGGTCCGCTGCTCGCGGTCGTCGACAGCCGGGCGCGGGTCCGGGAGTGGGAGGCGCTACGGCAGCTCGGCTACTGGTCCGACGTCCTCGCCCTGTACGCCGATCAGACGCCCGCGCGACCGCCCGACGCGACGACCCGCGAGCTCGTCACCGGATACGAGCAGGTCGACTTGGCCGAGGCGCTTGAGGTTCTCGGCGACCGTGGAGTCCAGACGGTCCGCGTCGACTCCGACGACGCGCTCGTCAACGCGCTTCTCGACCTCGACCTGCTCGACGAGCTGGCCCTCCTGGTGCATCCGGTGCTCGTCGGGATCGGCCGACCCTGGTGTGACACGCGCCGCCTGCCGCTGCGTCACGCCAACACCGAGGTCTTCGAAGGAGGCGTTGTCTGGCTTCGCTACTGCGTCTCGACGTGACGACCGCTCTGGCGATTCACGCTCCTCAGGTGAGTTCGTCAGAGCGGCCGGCTTCGAGGCGTGACCACTGAGAGATGGGACGGCCGTCGGCGGTCAGCCCGCCGACCTCCCACTGTTGTGGCCAGCCGGCGGGGGAGTCTTCGTGTGCCTCCTGTTGTCCGTACACGGTGAGGTCCATCAGCGAGTAACTGTTGTCCATCGCTTCGACGCCGCGGATCGTGGTCCACCAGGTCTCGAACACGCGGTCCTCGTCGCGGACGTAACACACGATGTGCATCATGTTGATCTTCCGCCCGACCAGGAGGTCGTCGAGGGAGTCCACGGCCGAGTACCACGGCATCGGCCAGCCCATGAAATCGCGGTAGCGAACGCTTTCGGCGTACGGACCCTGACAGAAGACGGCGTACGTGATGTCGCGGGAGTGCAGGTAGGACAGTTCTCCGACGTTGCCGTTGCACCAGGTGCAGCCCTGGCACTGCTCGGCGGCGGGGTGGCCGGGGTGCCACATGAAGTAGTACGCGATGAGCTGCTTGCGCCCTTCGAAGGCGTCGAGCAGGGTGAGCGGTCCGTTGGGTCCGGTCAGCGTGAGGCCGGCATCCACCTCGACCATGGGCAGTCGCCGCCGGGCCGCCGCGATCGCGTCGCCCTCGTGGGTGTGCGCCTTCTCGCGGATCCGCAGTGCGTCCACCTCTGCCTGGTAGGCCTCGCGATGGACGACCGGAGGCAGGGCGGCGGTTGTGCTGTCCTTCATGGCTCGTCCCGTCGTTTGCCTTTGTGTTCCTCAGGTTCCCAATCTTCCCAGCCGCATGCACGGCGTGAGTTGTTCACCGAACTGTCGGTAATGGCCGCTACTGTGAGCAGTGATGAGGAAGCAGCATGAGTGGTACGACGAGCATGACGCGGAGCGATGGGTCGCCGAGCCGGTCAAGCGGCCGGGGCGGACCGCGTTCGCGCGTGATCGTGCGCGCGTCCTGCACAGCGCGGCGTTGCGCCGGCTGGCGGCCAAGACGCAGGTCGTGACGGCCGGTAGCGACGACTTCGTCCGCAACCGGCTGACCCACAGCCTCGAGGTCGCGCAGATCGGCCGCGAGCTGGCCGCGACCATCGGGTGCGATCCGGACATCGTGGACGCGGCCTGTCTGTCCCACGACCTCGGTCATCCGCCGTTCGGCCACAACGGTGAGCGGGCGCTCGACCAGCTCGCGGCGGACATCGGCGGCTTCGAGGGGAACGCACAGACCCTGCGCCTGTTGACCCGGCTGGAGTCCAAGACGTTCGACGCGGACGGCCGCAGCGTCGGCCTCAACCTCAGCCGCGCCACCCTCGACGCCGCCACCAAGTACCCGTGGCCCCGGCGTCCGGGCGAGCGCAAGTTCGGGGTGTACGACGACGATCTCGCGGTCTTCACCTGGTTGCGCCAGGGCGTCGGCGAGCGGCGCTGCCTGGAGGCGCAGGTGATGGACTTCGCCGACGACGTCGCCTACTCGGTCCACGACGTCGAGGACGGGATCGTTGCCCACCACATCGATCTCGCCGCGGTCGACGCGGACCGGGCGCCGTACTGGGAGATCGTCCGGCAGCTGTACTTGCCGGAGGCAACCGATGCCGAGCTGGACGAGGGCTGGCACCGGCTGACATCGCTGAACTACTGGCCGCGCGGTCCGTTCGACGACAGCCGGCGGGCGCTCGGTGGGCTGAAGGATCTGACCAGCCAGTTGATCGGCCGCTTCGCGACCGCGGCCGAGCAGGCGACGCATGCGGTCTTCGGGCGCTCGCGGCTGATCCGTTACGAGGCGGATCTGGTGATCCCCGACGGGGTCCGCGTCGAGATCGGTCTGCTCAAGGGCGTCGGGATGTTCCACGTGCTCAACTCACCCGAACGCCAGGCCCGCCGGGCCTCCCAGCGTCAGTTGCTGACAGACCTCGTCGAAGCCCTGTGGAAGACGGCGCCACGCCATCTGGACGCCGCCTTCCGAGCCGACTTCGCCGAGGCGGCCGACGACAACGCCCGCCTCCGCGTCATCGTCGACCAGGTCGCCTCCCTCACCGACCCCTCGGCTCAGGCCTGGCACGCGCAACTAGTCCGCTGACCCCACCCAGCACACCCGCACGCCCGCCGGCACATCCGCCCAGCCGTGTCGTCCGGCGCTGCGAGCCTCGGGCCCGTCCACCACGCTCATCCGCCGACGCCCGTCACTCCGGGGACCGGCCGAGTCTTCAGCCTGATCTCCCGGACCGCGTAGCACGTTCGGCACGTCGGCCCGTGTACCTGACCGCGACGGTGTCAGCGGCCAGGAGCCGTGGGATGTGGTTGTGGGAAGGGCTTGGGCTCAGGGGTTGTGGCAACTGCGATCGCCCTCGCGCACCCGGGTCCTCAGGCCCCCGATCCCGGCACGCCGGGTCCCCGGCACGCCGGCTTCCCAAGACACTGGCATCCCGGGATTGGCGTCCCCACTTCAGGGGTTGCCCCCTCAGCTGGTGGGTTGCCTCCTGGTTATCCGAGGGGGCAACCCACCAGCTCGGGGGACAACCCCTCGAATGATCAGGCGGTCAGCGCTCCCGAACGCTCTCCTCGCATCCCAAAGGCATTGGGTGACTCGATCGTTGAGTCGTGGACCGCGGTTGTCGGGAACCCAAGCCCGGTCTCGCCAGCCGCAATCCACGACTCGACCTCCGGCACCCGGCACCCCGGCACCCCGATCCTCGGGCCCCGTCCACCACGCTCATCCGCCGACGCCCGTTACTCCGGGGAGCGTTCGGTACGCCGGCCCGGGCACCTGACCGCGACCGTGTCAGCGGACAGGTGATCGCTGAGTCGTGGAATGTGGTTGTGGGGAAGGACTTGGGCGACCGCGATCCACGACTCGCCTCCCGCACCTGGACCCTCAGGTCCCGGATCCCCAGCACGCCAGCCTCCAAGTCGCTGGCATCCCGGGATTGCCGTCCCCATTGCAGGGGTCGCCCCCTCAGCTGGTGGGTTGCCTCCTGGTCATCCGAGGGGGCAACCCGCCAGCTCGGGGGACAACCCATCGAATGATCAGGCGGTCGGCGCCCCCGAACGGTCACCTCTATGTGGTCCTGCGTCACGGGTAATTACTCGGCGACAGCGCGACAAGGCCTCGCGCACTAGAGTCGGAGGCATGACTGATGCAGACCAGCAGCCCATTGTCATCGTCGGTGCGAGCCTCGCGGGTGCGACCGCGGCGGAGACGCTTCGAACCGAAGGGTGGAGCGGCGGCATCGTCCTGATCGGCAGCGAGACCTCACTGCCGTACGAGCGACCGCCGCTGTCCAAAGGGGTGCTGCTCGGCAAGGATCAGACCGAAGTGGCTCAGCTGCACGACCAGCAGTGGTACGACGACAACAGCATCGAGCTGCGCCTCGGGAAGACCGTCACCGCGATCGACCCCAAGGCCCACTCCGTCACCGTGGACGACGGTTCGCAGGTGTCCTACCGCAAGCTGCTGATCGCGACGGGCAGCCGGGTCCGGCGGATCGACGTACCGGGTGCAGACCTTCCCGGCGTCCACTACCTGCGCACGGCCGAGGAGTCGCAGGCGCTGACCGACGCGTACGCCGCCAAGCCGCGGGTGGTCGTGGTCGGCGCGGGCTGGATCGGGCTGGAGTCGGCGTCGGCGGCCCGCGAACGTGGGTGCGAGGTCACCGTCGTCGAACCGCAGGCGACCGCGTTGGCCGCCGTACTCGGGGAAGAGATCGGTGAGCTGTTCGCCGAGTTCCACCGGCAGCACGGGGTCCAGTTCCGGTTCGGCACCGGAGTCGAAGGGTTCGAGGGCACCGACAAGGTGACCGGGGTGCGGGTCAGCGGTGGCGAGGTGATTCCGGCGGACCTGGTGGTCGTCGGTGTCGGAGTCCAGCCGAACATCGAGCTGGCCGCGGACGCCGGCATCGAGGTCGCGACCCGGGAGAACGGCTCGGGGATCGTCACCGGTCCGGATCTGCGCACGTCGGCCGAGGACGTGTACGCCGCCGGCGACGTGGTGCGGTGGGACCACCCGCTGTTCGGGCGGCCGGTCCGGGTCGAGCACTGGCAGAACGCGAAGGACACCGGCAAGTCGGCCGCCAAGGCGATGCTCGGTCAGGACGTCGCGCACGACGCGATCCCGTTCTTCTTCACCGACCAGTTCGACCTCGGCATGGAGTATGCCGGCGACGTTCCGCGCGGGACGTCGTACCAGGTGGTGCTGCGCGGCGACCCGAAGTCCGGCGCCTATGTCGCGTTCTGGCTGGACGACGACCGGCACGTGCTGGCCGGGATGCACGTCAACACTTGGGGTGCGACCGACACCATCCAGGAGCTGATCCGCTCCGGCAAGCAGGTCGACCCGGCCCGGCTGGCCGACACCTCGGTCGAACTGTCCGAGGTCTAGAGCGGGTAGACGACGTACGCGAAGCGGGTGCTGTCCGGCGACCAGCTCGGCACGTTCATCGTGCCCTGGCCGCCGAACAGCGTCGCGAGTTCGCGGATCTCGCCGTCGGCCGAGAGCAGCCGGAGGCGTACGTCGTCGACGTCCGCCGGATGCCCTTCGGTTCCGTGCGGGAAGCTCACGTAGGCGATCGCCGACCCGTCCGGTGCCGGGTGCGGGAACCAGTTGACCCGCTCGTCGAACGTCAACTGCTCGGCTTCGCCGCCGCCGGCCGGGATCCGGAACAACTGCGCGTGCCCGGCTCGCTCGGAGTTGAAGTAGATCCACTTCCCGTCCGGGCTGAACTCCGACCCGTCGTCCGCGTGCTCGTCGTCGGTGACCTGTACGTCGTCCCCGCCGGCGGCCGGGATCGTCCACACGTTGGTGATCCGGCGACCGTCGACGTGCTCCAACCCGATGTACGCCAGGGTGGTGCCGTCCGGCGAGACTCCGTGCAGGTAGTGGTGGTAGCCCGGTCCGCGGTCGTTGGTCACGCGTCGAGGCGTGCCGTCGTCGAGCGCGACGGCGTACAGATGGCCGTCGTCGGCCGACACGTAGACCGTTCTACCGTCCGGACTCACCACGTGATCGTTGTTGATCGCCGGCACCCCGCCGAGGTCGATCTCCTCGAGCCCGTCGCCGACCCGGAACAGCCGCCCGTCACCGTTGACCAGGAGGTCGCCGGAGGGCGTCCAGTTGGGCGCCTCGAACAGCACCGTGGACGAGCTGTGCACCAGCCGGCTGTCGCCGGTGCCCACCTCCACGACGTAGAGCTCGGACCGTTGACCAGGACGAAGAGTTCGCGGCACGGCATCCAGGTTAAGTCCACCGCACCGGCGTCGTAGACTCGCGGGGTGGCAGGCCGGATCAAGGACGAGGACATCGCGCTGGTGCGCGAGCGGGCCCGGATCGACGACATCGTCGGCTCGTACGTGACCTTGAAGAACGCCGGCGGTGGTTCGCTGAAGGGATTGTGCCCGTTCCACGACGAGAAGTCGCCGTCGTTCAACGTCACCCCGGCGCGCGGGTTCTTCTACTGCTTCGGCTGCCAGGAGGGCGGCGACGTGATCGACTTCATCCAGAAGATCGATCAGATCACCTTCCACGAGGCGGTCGAGACGCTGGCTGCGAAGGTCGGCATCCAGCTGCGGTACGACGAGTCCGGCGCGCCGCTGCAGCGTGGACCCGGTAACCAGCGTCCCCGGCTGGTCGAAGCGCACAAGGTCGCCGCGGAGTACTACGTCGAGCAGCTCTTCGGTGCGGCCGAGGCGTCGCTCGGCCGGCAGTTCCTGGACAAGCGGGGCTTCGACAAGGATGCCGCCGTCCACTTCGGCGTCGGGTTCGCGCCGCGTGGCGGTGAGGCGCTGACCAACCACCTGCGCGGCCGCGGCTTCACGAATGCCGAGCTGGTCGCGTCCGGTCTGTCCGCCGAGGGACAGCGTGGACTGTACGACCGGTTTCGCGGCCGGCTGATGTGGCCGATCCGGGACGCGTCCGCGGACGTGATCGGGTTCGGCGCCCGCCGGCTGTTCGACGACGACCGGATCGAAGCGAAGTACCTGAACACCCCCGAGACCCCGATCTACAAGAAGTCCAAGGTCCTGTACGGCGTCGACGTCGCCCGCCGCGAGATCGCGAAGGGCCGGCAGGCCGTGGTCGTCGAGGGCTACACCGACGTGATGGCCTGTCACCTGGCCGGGGTGCAGACGGCGGTCGCCACCTGTGGGACGTCGTTCGGCGAGGATCACGCGCGGGTCCTGCGGCAACTGCTGCTCGACCACGACCAGTTCCGCGGCGAGGTGATCTTCACCTTCGACGGTGACGAGGCCGGCCAGCGGGCGGCGCTGAAGGCGTTCGCGGGTGACCAGGCGTTCGCGTCACAGACGTACGTCGCGGTCGAGCCGGACGGTCTGGACCCGTGCGATCTGCGGTTGCAGAAGGGCGATGCCGCGGTCCGTGAGCTGATTGGCCGGCGGGTCCCGCTGTACCGCTTCGTGCTTACCAACGTGCTGTCGAAGTACGACCTGGATCGTGCGGACACGCGGATCGATGCGCTGCGCGAGGCGGCCCGGCTGGTGATCAGCATCCGCGACCGGTCGAAGGTGGACGCCTTCACCCGCGAGCTCGCCGGGCAGCTCGGCATGGAGGTCGACCAGGTCCGCTCCGAGGTCTATCGGGCGGCCTCCCGGCCGGCCCCCGCGCCCGCAGCGTCCAGTGATCGCGGGCCGGTCGTCGTACAGACCGAGACTCCGGCGCCTCCGCCGCGCGTGGACATCCCGTCGCCGCGGGACCAGCGGTTCGTGATCGAGTGGGACGCGCTGAAGATCGCGATGCAGCATCCGCTGCTGGTCGGCGTCGCCTTCGACGAGCTCGACGACGACGACTTCACGCATCCCTGGCTGGCCGCGGTCCGCGCCGGGATGGCGAAGGCCGGTGGTCCGGCGGCCGCTCCTCCCGGTGAGGCGTGGGTGGTCGCCGTACGCGATGCCATCGGCAACGATCCGGCGGCCGCGGTGGTCAGCGCGCTGGCCGTGGATCCGTTGCGGCTGGGGCGTGAGCCCGACGAGCAGTACGCACAGGCGTTGCTGGCCCGGTTGCAGGAGCTGACGTGTGCGCGGCGGATCCAGGACCTGAAATCCAAGCTGCAGCGGACGAATCCGATCGACCGCGCCGACGATTACAACAAGATGTTCGGCCAGCTGATCGCGCTCGAGGCGTATCGCGCCGACCTCCGCAAGAAGGCCATCTCCGGCGCTCTCTAGTCGTTGCCGGCCAGGTGTGACACTAGCCGGGCGGCTTGCTCGGCGTACCGTTCGGCGAAGTCCTTGGCGTCGGGATCCAGGCCGAGCGCGCGGGCGATCTGCGGGAACACCACCGGCGCCGAGGCCAGGCCGAACAGCGCGAGACCGGCGTACGCCGGCTCGAGGTCGGCCGCGAGTTCGCCGGCGGCCTGTCGTTGGCGGAAGTCGGCGAGCATGCCCTGGAACCGTGCGAACTGCCCCTCCTCGTCCTGCCCGTCGGAGTCGCCGTCGACGCCTTCGCGGACCAGCAGCCGGAGCAGATCGGGCTGTGCCATCGCCGCCTGTGCGTAGGCGGCAACGACCTCGCCCAGCGTGCCGGCGTCCGCGGTGATGGTCGGCTCACCGGCCCGCCAGCGCTCGGCGACGGCGCGATAGAGACCTTCCTTGCCACCGAAGTAGTACGAGATCAGCTGCTTGTTGACACCGGCCCGCCGGGCGATCTCGCTGACTCGCGCGCCGCTGAAGCCGTGCGCGCCGAACTCCGCGACCGCCGCGTCCAGTAACTGCTGCCGGCTTCGCTCGGCGTCGCGCCGGCGCTCATCAGGCCCTGGGGATCTCCGCACAGCGCCCATGGTAACCGAGCTGCCATCCGCCGTGCTAACTTAATCATCCAGATGATTGATAGAGTCCTCTCAATGGATGATTAAGGAGTTGCGTGATGCGAGTTGCGATCGTCGGAGCCGGGATCGGCGGGCTGGCGCTGGCCCACGGGTTGGTCAAGGCGGGCGTGGACGTCACGGTGTACGAGCGGGATCCGTCGCCGCGGCACCGCAACCAGGGGTACCGGATCCACATCAGCCCGGTGGGGGAGGAGGCGCTGGCCGCGCTGCTGCCGGATGCGGTACGCCGCCGTGTCATCGAGACCGCGACGCATCCGGGGGATCTGCTGGCCGGGTTCGACAGTCAGTTGAAGCCGATGTTCGAGCAGGTCTTTCCGGGTGGCGGACCCGACAGGGTGACCGCGGTCGATCGGTATGCGTTCCGGCGGGCGCTGATGACCGGGCTCGACGACGTCCTCGTGTTCGGCAAGCAGCTCGAGTCGTACGTCGTTGACGGCGACGAGGTCGGGATCCGGTTCGCGGACGGGACTTCGGCGACTGCCGACGTACTGGTCGGGGCGGACGGTGTCGGATCGCGCGTTCGGGCTCAGGTGGTGCCCGACTTCGAGGTGGCCGACATCGGGGTGCGGTGCATCTACGGCAAGGTGCCGCTGAGCCCGGCGGTGAAATCCCTTGTGCCACAGGCGTTCCTCCGTGGTTTCAGCTTCGTCAGCAACGGGCGCGGGGCGGGTGCGGCGTTCGCGCCGGTGCTGTTCCGGACGCCGCCGGAGGAGTACGGCGACTACCTGATGTCGGTCCTCACCGGGACGAACGCCGTACTCGGATGCGCGGATGACGAACTCTCCGCGATGTCCCCGGCCGACCTGTGGAGCATCGTCGCCCGCGTGACCGCGTCGTGGCACCCGACCGTCCGCGAGCTGGTCGCGTCCGCGGAGGTCGACGCCGCGTTCCCCATCACCCTTCGGACCTGCCGGCGCGTCGCGACCTGGCCCGTCTCCCGTGTCACCCTGCTCGGCGACGCCATCCACCCGATGACCCCCGCCGCCGGCGCCGGCGCCAACACCGCCCTCTGGGACGCCGCCCGTCTGACCCGGGCACTGACCGAAGAGACCCCGGTGCTCGAGGCGCTCACGTCGTACCAGCGGGACGTGACTCCGCACGGTCAGGCCGCGGTCACCGAATCGCTCGAGAACGCGCAACGCCTCTTCAGCGTGACCATCTGAGCGGTCTGGCGGCCGGCTGAGAATCTGAGGGTTCGTGCCGCGGATCTAAGGGTTTCCCCCGGATGTGGCAAGGGTGGTGTGGAGAGAAGTTGGGGGGAGTAACAGCAACCCAAGGGGAGGTTTCGCGATGAGCGAAGTAGTGGTCGACAGTTCGCAATCTGTCGAGGTGTTGGACGAAAGTACGTTGCTGCCGTTGGGCAAGTCGGCGGGGGTGCTGGCCGATGACCCGGCGCTCGACAGCGAGTTCGCCGAGCCGCGCGGCAACAGCGATGAGGTCGCCCTGGAACCGGGCGAGGAGCCGGGTCAGGAGACTCGGCCCGACGAGGCCGTGAAGTCGGCCGACGAGGTCGATCCGGACGGGGGGCAGTGAGATGGCGATCCGCACCGGGCAGGCCGCGATCGACTTCGCGCAGGGCCAAGTGACGAACCCGAGCCAGGATTGGTTCCGCCAGTGTCTGGTCTTCGTCCGGAAGTGCTTCAACGTCGGGCCGCTGTACGGGTCGGCCGAGAAGGGCTACTTCGGGGCCGACTTCAGGCACGGCACCACGGGTACGCCACCACTCGGAGTCCCCGTCTGGTGGACCAACGGAGGTGACGGGCACGTCGCCATCAGCGCCGGCGACGGGACCTGCTTCAGCAACGACATCAAGCGGCACGGCAAGATCGACAGGGTCGCGATCTCGTTCATCACCCGCAGCTGGGGACAGCAGTACCGCGGCTGGAGCGAGGACGTCAACGGAGTCCGGGTCTTTCGGCCGATGGCCCCACCACAGATGCCGGTTGTCGACCTCAGCAACGTCATCGACGCCGCCCGCCGTGACCAGTTCCGTCCGAAGGGGGACGGGCTGCACGAGCGCGACGTACTGATCGTGGAGAAGGCGCTGCGGCACCAGGGCCTCAAACCGGCGGAGTTCGTCGACGGCTACGCCGGTACCGAGTTCCGCAAGGCCTACGCGCTCTTCCAGAAGGCCACGGTCCCGCCCCCGTTCGACGGGATCCCGGGCATCACGAGCCTGACCAAACTGGGTCAACGCAACGGCTTCCGCGTCGTCCAGTAGACCGGGTCGAACCGCCGGCGGGTCGTCGACACGGTCAAACAGCCGTAGCAACACCTGCGGACCTCCCGGGCTCAGGCCCGGGAGGTCAGTGCAGCGGCGGTGGTTCGGCCAGTGCCGTGCGGGCGTCGAGTGCGTCGATCGCTGCCAGCGACTTCCGGTACCACTTCACGCTGCGCTGGAAGACCGACTGGAAGAGATTGCAGAACACCGAGAACCGGAAGTCCCACTCACAGAGCTCCCAGCTGTAGTCGTCGACACCCGCACCGCGCAGACCTTCCCAGTAGCGCCGCAGCAGGACCCGATCCCGCGCGAGCCGGTCGTCGGCGGGCACCACGGTGAGGCAGTACGCGAGATCATGCGGGCCGAGGCCCGGCTTCGCCTCCGACCAGTCGATCACTTTCGGGCGTACGTCGTTCGGCGCGAAGAAGACGTTGCCGAGGAAGTGGAAGTCGCCGTGGATCAGCGTGATCGCCCGGCCGTCCTGCACGCGCGCATGGAACTGCCGCACCCAGGGGTCGAGAACCTCGTCGAGCCGTGAGCGCTCGGCAGTGTCGAGCTCATTGGTCGAGGCAAAGAAGGTCGTAGCTTCGGCCCGCACGGCCGCCGCATGCTGCGTGATCACCTCGGGCGGCCAGGCCTGCGCCACACTGGTCGCCGACGGCTCGGGATGCGCGGAGTCGAGCACATCGAACGGGACGTCGTTCCAGAATCGCGCGTGCAGATCCACCAGCGCTTCGATCGTGCCGCGCAGTTGCGCCTCTGACACGGTGACGCCTAGCAAGCGATAGCCGGCCGCGATGAGGTCCTCGCTCAGCAGCAGGATGCGTCCACCCTCGCCGGCGTCACTGACGCCTACCAGCTGAGGTGCTGGATGATCCCAGCGCGGCGCGAGCTGCTCGAAGAACCGGACCTCGCGGCGCGCTCCGACCGCGCCGGCACCGGTCGCGTGCTTACCGATCACGCTGAGGTCCGGGCGGTCCGCGAACCCGAGACGTAGCCGGGCAACCTCGGCCGACGACGCCGTGAACGTCTCGACCACGTCGACGCCGATCACCGGAACACCCAGTGCCTGGCTCACTTCGGCGACCGAGAACGTCATCAGATCGCGGTGTCGAGGAATGTGGTGACGGCCGCCAGGAAGGCCGTAGGTGCCTCTCGATGGACGCTGTGACCGACCGGGATCTCCTGGAACGTTCCGCGAGGCATCCGGTCGGCCATCGCGCGCATCTGATCCTGCGGGAAAGGGCTGGCCGGCCCGCCACCGAGCACCAGCGCGGGAACGCGGATCTCGGCAAGCTCACCGAGCCAGCCGGGATCGGGTGAGTTCACCTGTCCGACAAGCGCGACCCGCGCGTCCCAGTCGTACCCGAGCGGTTCGTCCGAGCGCTCGGGCATCGGCCGGCGCTGGGGGAACGGCGGCGGTGGCTCGACGAGCACGAGCGGGCCGGTTCGGTCCGGACGCCGGGCCGCATGCAGGTACGCCGCGACCGCGCCCATCGAGTGCCCGACCACAACCGGCGCAGCGAGTCCACGCTCCTCGAGGAACTCGTCCAGGTCCGCAGCCAGTAACTCGAATGCATACGCGTCCGCCGGCCCCGTCGTACCGTGCCCCCGCTGATCGGGCACATACACCCGCCAGTTCTGAGCAAGCGCCCCGACGACCCCGTCGAACGACGATCCATCCGATGTCAGGCCATGCAACAACACCATCGCCTGAGCCTCGAGCGGCCCATGGGTCCGAACAGACAATCGCATAGGCGCATCCTGCCACCCAGGCAGGTCCGCCTACTTGACGATGATGGTGGCGGTCATGGACGGGTGGATGGAGCAGTGGTACGGCACCGTGCCGGCGGTGGTGAAGGTGTGCGTGAAGGTCTGACCGCTCCCCATCGGCGACGAAGCGAACGAGTTGTCATCGGCCGTGACGGTGTGTTGTGTCGAGTCGTCGAACTTCCAGGTCACCGTCGCGCCGACCGGGACGGTCAGGCTCATCGGCGTGAACATGAAGTTGTTGATCTCGACCGTCGAGCCGCCGCTGGGAGCGGCCGAACCGCTGGTCGTGGCTGAACCACTGGTCGCCGGCGGAGCCGCGGTTGCCGACGGGCTCGCTCCGCCGTTATTCGAGCCGCAGCCGGTTGCCAGGGCGAGTAACGCCAGCACCGCGACGAGGACGAAAAGTGGTCGTCCCGAGGGTTTCATGTGTGCCTCATTCAGCGGGAACACGCAGCTATTCGACGCTACGCCGGAGGCACCCGGTTGGAAATGCCTGGGTGCTCAGCCGGTGCCGGTGACGTCGAGGATGAAGCGCTGTGCGGGACTCAACCGCTTGTAGGTCTCGACTCGGAGGTAGGCCTGCTGGTCGAGCTGTTGTGGCAGGTGACGCAGCGCGAAATACGAGTGCATCGCCCGGCGCGGCTTGTCGGTGCGGTTCTGGGTGCCGCCGTGCCACAGGTGGCTGTTGAACACCACGACCGTTCCAGCCTTGCCGGTCAGCTGGATCTGGTCCGGGTGCTCGTCGGCCGGGTCGGCCATCTCGTCGCCGGGCATGGTTCCGCGCCGGTGCGACCCGGGTACGACGCGCGTCGCGCCGTTCTCCGACGTGAAGTCGTCGAGCAGCCAGATCGAGTTGCACACCTCGTACGCGCCGGGCTCGACCGGGTGACCGAAGTCGGCGTGCAGGCCCTGGTGCCCCTGACCCGGATGTGCCGCGCGGCTGTTGAGGGATGACAACTTGAACTCGCCGAGCACGTGCTTCATCGCGGCCAGCACGCGTGGGTGGCTGAAGCAGACCTCGAACTTCGGATCCTTGTTGATCAGGTCGGCGAGCCGGTCGGTGCCGTGCTCCTGGTGCACCTCCAGGCCGGCCCGGTCGCCCTCGGCGGCGGTGAGCTCCGCCAGCCGCTTGTTGAACCCGGACACCTCCTCCGGCGTGAGGACACCCTCCAGCGGGAGGAATCCATCGCGATCCAGACGGTCCTTCTCGTCTTCCGTGAGTACGTCGCCGGTCACGCCGAGGTCGCGCAATGCGGTCGTCATATCCATCCAAGCACTCCTTCACAGATGCACGAATCGATGCCAGCATCGATGCGACCTGCTCGCGAAACAATGCAGAAGGCGACAGTGGTTATGCACGAATCGCTTCATCTGCTCGGCGCCGGCATCCACACCGCCGGGCCGGGCAAGGACTACCCGTCGCACGCGCATACCTCGTGGGAGCTCGTTTACTACGTGCGCGGGCGGATCACCTGCCCGGTCGGCGAGGCGACGTACGCCGCCACGCCGGGGACCGTATTGCTCACCCCTCCGCGGACATGGCACGCCGAGCTCAGCCGCACCGGCTACGCCAATCGCTTCCTCCAGGTCGACGCCGCCGCTGACTCGCCGTGGCCACGCATCTGCTTCGACGACGGCGACCGGAGTCTCGGCCGAGTCTTCGACACGCTCGTACGCGAAAGTACTCAGCCCTCCGACGACAGCGACCGGCTCTGCACGCTGCTGCTCGCCGAACTCGACCTCCTCCTGCGCCGCGCGGCGGCGACGTCGCCGGTGACCGCGGCGGAGCAACTCATCGCACAAGCCGAACGGATCTTCGAGGAGCGCTTCGCCTCGCGCATCCGGATCGCCACTGTCGCCGCCGAACTCGGCATCTCGCCAGCCGGCCTCCGAGCGTCGTTCGCCCGGCTCCGCGGTACCAGCCCGCGCGCAGCCCTCCAGCACGTCCGCCTGCGCCACGCCCTAGGCCACATCCGCAACTCCACCCTGCCTCTGCAGGCGATCGCAGACCTCACCGGCTACGACTCGGTCAGCCACCTGAGCCGCCACATCAAGGCCGCCACCGGCTCATCACCAGGCGCTCTGCGCACCGTGGAATGAGGCCGTGGCTCGCGGATGGCTGGACCGGGACTGCGCACCGCCTTACTGTCTTGGGTACGACGAATCACGCTGGAGGTGTCGGCCCAGGCGCCGACGTCTGAGCGCGCTGGGAGGTAGGGGTGCCTCAGCGGCAGGACGCAGGCTCGGCTTCTCCCCGACGGCTCGCGATCGCCCGCGTGTCGGCGTTCCTGCTGCTTGTGGTGGCGAGTGTGCTCGGAACGGCGCAGGCGGCGATTGCGACGACGACGCAACAAGATGTCACCTACCTCAACTCTGCCCACCAGGTCAATCTGACGATCATCCAGGCCAGCGTGGCTGCCAAGACCCAAGGCAAGAGTGCGTGCGTGCGGCAGGCGGGCGCCATCCTGGAACGCGACCATCGCAAGCTGGCCGCGCAGGAGCTCGAGGCCGCAAGCCAACTCGGGGTCGGGCTGGTCCCCATCCCTTCGCTGGCACAGCGCCAACAACTCGACGCCCTCGCGGCCAAGGCCGGGACCTCTGGGTACGACGACGCCTGGCTGGCGTTGCAGCGCGAGTGGCACCAGCAGTACCAGACGCTGATCACGGCCGAGCTGGCGAACGGCACCCAGCCCGCCGTCAAGTCAGTGGCCAAGGGCGCCCAGCCGGTGATCCAGATGCATCAGGACATGGTGAAAGGTCCCTGCCACGTCGGGACCCAGTCCCCGACGGTGCCCACCGGCGACGGTGGCCAGATGGCCGACACTCAGGCGATACGCTCGCTGACAGGTCTGGTCCTGCTCGGCCTCGGGATCCTCCTCCTCGCCGGCAAACCGATCCGAGCCCGCCGGCACCTCCTGGGCCTCTCAGTGTTCGTCGTCGGCGCCGCCCTGCTCCTCAGTGGGCCGCCCGGCGACGCCGGCAAGGTCCCGCAAGCCGCCCCCGCAGCCGCAGAACGCGAAGCCGCCATCCCGCCAACCCACCTGACCCTCCCCGGCTTCGTCAACGCCTCTGTAACCCCGGTCGCAACTGCCCCCGACGGCCAACTCCAGGTCCCGAGGTCCCCAACCTCTGTGGGCTGGTGGGCTCCAGGCGCCGGCCCAGGCTCAGCCGGCGGCACCGTCGTCCTCGTCGGCCACGTAGACACCGCCCGCCAAGGCAACGGCGTCTTCGCCCCCTTGTGGAACGTCCCGATCGGCACCAAGGTCACCATCACCGCCGGCGACGGCCGCCCCCACGGGTACGAGATAGTCGCCCGCCGCATCTACAACCAGGAAGCCCTACCCGCCGACCTCTTCCACGGCGCCGCAAAACCCCGCCTGGCCCTGATCACCTGCACCGGCCCCTACAACCACAAAACCCACCACTACACCCAAAACCTGGTCCTCTACGCCACCCCCCTGAACCAAACCTGACCCGCTCGTGGTGGCCTGGGCTTTCGGGCACTGAAGCCACGCCGGGCCGTGCCGTCGTCCGAACGTCCGCAGTTCCCCCAGGCCCTGGTTTGCCTGATAGTCCGCTAAGAAGATGGCGGCGCGGACATTCCTAGGCGGCCGGCAACGTTGATACTGGCAAGACGGCCAGTGTGGCCGCCAAGGAGGAGTTGATCATGAGCCTGATCGGAGCCCTGGTCGGGTACGCCCTGTCGGCGTTCATTTTGGTGTTGCTGGCCCGGATGGTGCTGGACTGGTCGGGTGTGTTGGCGAACGGACCTCAGTGGGCGAGCCGGGCCCGCGAGCTGACGCATGCCTGGACGGAGCCGGTGATCGGGCGGGTGCGGCGGGTACTGCCCCCGGTGCGCGTCGGCGGGCTGGGGATCGACTTGGCCTTCACAGCGGTCTTCATCGCCGCACTGATCCTGCGCTCAATCGCCTTCAGCCTGTAGCAGCAGGACCGCCCTTAGCCGTCATCGCGCCGTACGGCCCTTCGGGTGCCACCCAGGCTCCGGGCTGGAGGGTGCTGGAGCCGGCCGCTGCCGTCACCCAGTTCCTTCACGGTGAGGCGTAGCCGGTCGGACCGAGCGGGTTTCATCGACCGCGTTCGTCGAGGTAGCCCGCGGCACTTGACAACGACCAGCCGCGTGTACGGGCATCCGAGGATGCCGGGACGTTGAACCGTGCGATGCTGCCCTGGTGCATTGAATGCGGGAGCTACAGGAGGACCGTCATGGGACGGCAGATCATCACGACCACGAACGCGCCGAGTTCGCCGCTCTACAGCCAGGGAGTCAAGGCCGGGCCCCACGTGCTCGTGTCGGGCATAGTCGGCATCGATCCGAGGACCGGCAGTCTCGTCGAGAACACGATCCAAGCTCAGACAAGGCAGGCATTGACGAATTGTGAGGCCATCCTGGAGGCCGGCGGCGCCGGCCTGCAGGACGTTCTCGAGGTGGGCGTACTGCTCACGGACCCAGCAGACTTCGCCGGCCTGAACGAGGAGTATGCGCGATGGTTCCCGTCTGACCCGCCGACTCGCTACGTCGCCAAGCTCGGCGTCGACCTGCCGGGACTGCTCGTCTCGATCCGGATGACCGCCTTCGTCGGGTAACGCCCCGCTCCCAGCCGGAGCCAAGTCAGGCCGTCATGGCGGGGGCTGTCGGGGATGACACGGCAAACAGGAAGAGGGCGAACCCCACGGCCGATGGACCGTGAAAGCCATGTCGCTCATCACAGAGGGGCGTCACTCGGTCCGGACGGCGGCCGCCACTCGCGTCTCAGCAACCCGTAGACCCACGAGTCCGATACCTCGCCGTTCACGACGCAGTCTTCCCGCAACGTCCCTTCCCGCACGAATCCGAGCTTCTCCAAGACACGGGCAGATGCCACGTTGCGCGTATCGGCCTCGGCCTGGACTCGATTCAGGTCCAGCGCGTCGAAGGCCCACCGCAGCAAAGAGCGCGCGGCCTCCGTCGCGTATCCGTGACCCCATGCCGCATCGTCGAGGCAGTAGCCCAACGCAGCACTGCGGTAGTCCGGGTTCCACCGGGTCAGACTGCACCAGCCGATAAAGGCACCGTCGGAAGCACGGTCCATTGCCAGCCGCGCCCCGGTGCCTTCGTCCGCCATCTGCCGGCAAGCCGCGATGAAGCGCTGGGCGCGCGCACGCTCGCCCCACGGCGGCGCGTCCCAATAGCGCAGCACGTAGGCGTTGCTGTGCAACGCGAAGAGGTGGTCTGCGTCCGCGTCGGTGAACGGTCGCAGCAGCAGGCGATCGGAGTGCAGCGTGGGGGAGGGCAGAGACATGCGTGCCATCTTGCCTCACCGTGAGGCCCTGACGCCGCCTACGCATTGGGATCCCGAATCCCGCTGTCGCATTGTTAGGGTGGCTTGCCATAAGGCATGTAGACGTTGTGGTCGAGGCGTCGCGGCAGCGACGAGTGGAGGCTGGTAAGCGATGTTCCTGCTTCAGATGTCGGGCGTTCCAGGTTCCGGGAAGTCCACTGTCGCCACCCACGTCGCAGACTCGTATGGTGCGGTTGCCGTTGACTACGACGTCATCAGGAGTGCTGTTCTCGATGCGGGCTTCGACGTCGCCGCTAGTGCCAAGGCGGCGTACGAGGTCATGTACGCGCTGGCTCGTGAGGTGCTCGGCCAGGGTCATCCAGTGGTCATGGACAGTCCGTGTTTTTGGCCGAGGATCCTGAACGAGGGCGTGGAGATCGCCAGGGCGCACGATGCGAGGTACAGATACATCGAGTGCCAGGTTCGTGATCTGAAACTCCTCGACGAGAGGCTCGGTCGGCGGCCGCGGCTGAGAAGCCACCGTCGCGGCGTGGACCTTCCGCCGGTGGACCTCGGTGACCAGCCGGTGGACGGGGAGGCGCTGTTCCGCGATTCGATGGACCGTGTTCAACGTCCCTTGGACAACTACCTCCAACTGGACATGCACCGACCGCTCTCCGAACTGCTGCCCGAGGTCGACGTCTACTTGAAGGCATAGGCGGGAGACGTAGATCACATTCGGGTGTGGCTGACAGATTGCCCAGGCTGTTTCGTCGGTTGGGTGCAAGAGCTACCTGAAAGGAATCACCGTGCTTGTGCGCCGTAGGTAGCTGCGGCTGCGCTCGAGCCGGTTGATTTATCTGCCCAAGGCAGACGGGGGCGAACGGCGACCGCCTGCCGCCCCCGGCGATGGATAGCGTCACATGTCTCCCCATCCACACCCTTGGAGTCCGCATGAACCACGCCCCTGGCTTCCTCCTCTCCCGCCGTACTCTCCTACGCGCGGGAGCCGGCGCCTCGCTCGCCGCGCTCGGGCTCGGCGTCGGCGCGCAGACCGCCTCCGCGGTGACCACCACCAAGCGGTTCGATCTCACGCAGCCGTCGTACGACCTGTTCCGGTCCATGCGGACGCACGGTCCGCGGGTCCAGCAGAGCTTCGCCTTCGACTGGGTGCACAAGTACTTGTTCGTGGCAACCAAACGGGTCGGAGCCGCCGAGTCCGACGGCAACCTGTGCATCAGCAAGATGGACTTTCACGGGAACTACATCTCGTACATGCACCTCAACGGCTTCGGCCACGGCGTCGCCTTCGCCGCGCTGCCGCGCGGCAATGGCACCGAGCTGTGGGTCGAGTGCGCCAAGAACAAGAACGGGTTCGGCACCGCGCTCACCCCCGTCCAGTACGCCGCCAACACCACCCTCGGCTCGCCGGCTGCCTCGGCCGCCTACCGGCCGATCTCGGGGGCCACCGAGTACACCTGCTCCGTTGATCCGGTCTACCAGCGGATGATCGTGCGCTACCAGAGCAGCGGCGGCAAGCGCATCGCCGTGTACCCCCTGTCCGCCTTCCAGACGCGCAGCTTCGGTTCGCCGCTGGTCGACTTCAAGCAGCCGAGCATCTCCGGCACTCCGCAGGGCTACGCCCTCTACGGCTCGTACATGTACTACCTGACGGGCGACCCGTACCCCGGCGACGGCCACCCCAACGGCGACGGCAACACGAAGATCAGCAGGATCAACATCAACACCGGCACCGTGAAGGAAAAGCCGGTCCTCACCAAGGCCGGCGGCAAGCTCTGGTACCGCGAACCCGAGGGCCTGGCGATCTACAAAACCGATGGTGGCGAGGTCCGCCTCTTCATCGGCTTCGCCACTGGCAAGAGGGACCACCGGCGCTCCAGCATCTTCTACAAGAATGTGCTGGTCTGAGCCATGTCCGCCCGGCGACCGCCCGTCGGCCGCCGGGCACCAATGAGCTCGGGGGAGGCGCGGGGTCTCGCGCCAGTGACCGATGGGGCGTGCCTTAGCTGGACTGCGCTGGGTGACACAGTTCGGACGCCTCCCTTGGTGATCCTGCATGGCGGGCCTGGCCTGCCGGACTATCTCGGCGACGTCGCGAGCATGATCGAGGATCTCGCGCCCGTCTTCCGCTACGACCAGCGTGCCACGGGCCGGTCGCCGTGGCAGGGCCGTCATACCAGCTCGCGGCATGTTTCGGACCTCGCCGAGCTACTCGACCTGTGGGAGGCGCCGACGGCCGTGTTGATCGGACACTCTTACGGCACTGACCTGGCCTGCCGGTTCTGCCTGGCCCACCCGGACAGAGTGGCCGCGATGTTGTTGATGGCCGGGCCATTCGTCGGTGACTGGCGCGCCGGAGACCGATTGGCGCGCAGCCGCCGCATGTCGGCAGCACAGCAGAACCGCTACCGCCAGCTGGATGAACTGCCGCACCGCACAGAGGACCAGGAACTCGAGTGGCTCACGCTGGGCTGGTTCACTGACCATTTCGACCCCGGACGCGGTTGGAGCTGGGCCGCGGAGGCTGCCCGGGAACGTAGTCCCATCAACTACACAATGAACGGTGAACTGGGCAAGGAAAGACGCACAGATCCGCTCGATCTGCACCTTGACGAGCTCAGCGCGCGCCTGCCTCCGCAGGTGGAGATCCTCGGCAGTGTTGGTGATCCTCGCCCGCTGTCGGCACGAATCACTGGCGGTCCGGCTCGGCGTTCGGCTGACCCGGATCGATGGCGCCGGACACGAACCATGGCTCGAGCAGCCGGACGTCGTGCGCGACCACCTGCGGAGGTTTGTGCGAGAAAGCGTAGGTCTGTAAGGGGTCCCTACCCGGCCCAGCTGCGTGTCCACGGACCTGCGCGGGGCTGAATGCGTGGTGGGACCGGCCTGTCAAGAAGGTGACAGGTCGACGTCGCCCGTCGATCGGAACGACACCAGCCTGACGAGCCCGACCGTTGACCTGGCCGGGCAGTCGAAGCCTGTGATCGGTTTCGACACCTATTACTACGACTACGGCTTCGGCACGCAGGACGGGTACGTCGACCTGAGCCTCGACGGCGGGGCGACCTGGGGGACCGTCTGGCGCGCGCCGGATGCGTTCGTCCAGGGACATGTCGAAGTCCCGGTTCCACAAGCCGCGAACGCGAAGGACGTCCGGGTGCGGTTCCGCTTCAGTGGTGAGAACGACAACTACTGGGAGTTGGACAACGTGTACGTCGGCACTCGCTCGTGCGAGGCGACGCCCGGTGGACTCGTGGCCGGCTTCGTGCGCGACCACAACACCGGCGCGGCGTTGAGCGGCGTACAGATCTCCGGAGGAACGCCGGCCGTGAGCCAGGCGACACCTGAGGACGCGCAGCTCGGCGACGGCTACTACTGGCTGTTCAGCAATCACGCCGGCCGGGTCGCGCTGACCGCTTCGGGGCGTCGCTATGCGTCGGCTGCCGCCACCGCGGCCGTCGCCGAGCATCGGACGGCCCGCCAGGACTGGTCGCTGCGGGCGGGACAGGTGACTGTCACCCCACACTCGATATCGGTCAGCACTGGCGGACGGCCGGTGGATTCGCGCACCGTGACGTTCACCAACCACGGCACCGAGCCGGCCAAGGTGACCTTCGTCGAACAGGACCGCGGATTCACGTCGGCCGGCGTTCAGCGCCGTACGGCGTCGCCCGGTGCACCGCTGCGACGAGAGAAGGTGGATGCTGCGCCGCTCTCGTTCGCCCAGCAGCACGGGAAAGGACACGAACCCGCACCGTCGCGTGACGTCTCGGAGAACCCGGCGTGGTCCGCTCTCCCGAACTATCCGACACCGATCATGGACAACGTCGTCGCCGCGAACGACGGCATCGTCTACTCGGTCGCCGGAGCAACCGACAACGGCCTGACCGGTGCCGGATACGCGTACGCCGCGACGGCCAAGTCCTGGCGGCGGATCGCCGACCTACCCGAGCCGCGCGAGAACGCGGTCGGCGGCTTCGTCGGCGGCAAGCTGTACGTCGCCGGAGGCTGGGACGTGCAGGGCAACCTGACCTCGACGACCTACGTCTACGACCCGGCGGCGAACCGGTGGTCGCGCGTTGCGGATCTGCCGTCGCCGAGCAGTGCGGCGGCAGGCGCCGTCGCCGGCGGGAAGCTGTACGTCGTCGCAGGCTGCGAAACCGTGGCCTGCGCCGAGACGGCTCCCACGTATCGCTACGACTCCGGCCATGACGCCTGGACGCGGCTGGCGGAGTACCCCGAGCACGTGGTGATGCAGGCCTGCACCGGCTCGGCGGACAGTGTGATCTGCGCCGGCGGTCTGGTGCCGTCGGACGACCCGTGGCACGAGTTCCCGGTTGCCAGCGCGTATCAGTATGTCGCCGGCTCGGATACCTGGACCCGGATCGCCGACCTGCCCTATCCCGTCTGGGGAATGGCGTCCTCGGGCAGTGGCGGCAAGCTGCAGCTCGTCGGCGGCATCACCAGCGGTTCGATCACCAACCAGGCCGTCGAATTCGACCCCGAGAGCGGTGCGTGGTCGGCGCTGCCCAACGCGACGTACACCATGTTCCGCGGCGGTGCAGCCTGTGGGCTGAGCCGGATCGGCGGTTCGATCGGTTCCTTCACCGCATCGCCGTACGCCGAGCAGTTGCCCGGCCAGGATGCCTGCGTGACCGGCTCCGACGTGGGATGGCTTTCGACCGACCGTACGCAGCTCACGGTGCCGCCCGGCGGGTCGGTGACCGTACGCGTGCGATTCGATCCCGCTGCCACCTCGACGGCCGGTGCCTATGCCGCCCGCTTCGCGTTCGTGACCGATACGCCGTACGACGTGACACCGGTGGCGGTCACGCTGACCCGCAGGTGACCTCTACCGCCTTGCCGAAAGGCCTCCGAACGACGGCATCCACTACGGTCTGACCCCGCCGGCGCTGGTCGGCAGACCAGTTCCATGCCGAGTGCAACCGGGTGGCCGCGCCGACCTCGTCCATCAGCGCGTGGATGTGCCGTTGCACCCGTGCGGATGCCTGGTGACGTCGTGTGTGCCGGATCGGTCCGTGGATGCAACCAACTCAACCCTCGTAGGCGTGTCTAACCCGGTACCGAGGATGAGGAGGACAGATGAGTGATCGGGACGCAGCGTTCGAGGCGTACTTCGCTGCACGTTCCGACGCCATGCGCGGCACGGCATACCTGCTGTGCGGCGACTGGCATCGCGCGGAAGACCTGGTCCAGCAGACTTTCACGAAGATCTACCTGGTGTGGCGCCGGATCCAGCGGCACGAGGCAATGGACAGCTACACCAGGCAGACCCTCGTACGTACGTTCCTGTCCGAGCGGCGCCGGGGGTGGTTCCGGTACGAGTCGGTCGGGTCTCAGTCGGCCGATCGGGCGGCGCCATCGTCTGGCCTTGCCGACGAACGGCTCGTGTTGTTGGAGGCACTCGCGAAGGTGCCGCCGAGGCAACGCGCCGTTCTGGTCCTGCGGTACTGGGAGGACGCGTCCGTCGACCAGACGGCCGCGCTGCTCGAATGCTCGGCGGGAACTGTCAAGAGCCAGGCTGCGCGCGGGCTGGCGACGCTGCGCGGTCTGCTTGAAGAGGAGAGGGTTCGATGAACGAAGAGGATCTCAACGAGGCATTGCATGACGTCATGGTGCGCAGCAGTCCGCCGCCGTCGATGGATCCTGCGCACGCGCTTGAACAGGGCCGCCGGGCGCGCAGGCGGCGCAGGGTGGCGTGGGCCGGGGTCGCCGTCGTGCCGCTGGTGGTTGGCGTAGGGGCCGGTCCCGCGCTGGTCGCGAACTACACCGGTAACCGGTCGGCGGGCCAGATGGTGGCGAGCGGCACCAGCACGTCGCAGCCAGTGTCTACACCGCCGCCGGTCTCCACCGTGACGCCGACGACGACGCCGACGACGCGGAAGACAAATGACCCGTGGCCGGACGGCCAGGTGGACCGCACGGCGACCGCGGGTCCTCGCGCCGCTCGGTCCGTGACTCTGATGAACGAACTGAGCTCGTCGGTGCCGCCGGGGTTCAGCACGCCGAACCTGAAGTACCCGGACGGTCGCTCGATGAGATGGCCGCAGAGCCAGTACGCGTCCAATGCCGGGGAGCAGGACTATTGGGAGTACAAGGCCTCCATCCCGGTGCAGAAGGACGACCGGGTCGGCCAGTTGCTGGTGCAGTCGACCACGCCCGACGGGAAAGCGGCGATGGACCCCTGCAAGCTGGCGCAGAAGTTCTGGGGTGGCACCGGTCCCTGCACCATCGTGGTCGTCGGCGGCAAGAAGGTCGGCGTGCTGACCACCAATGGGCGCGGCAGCTACGACCAGTGGGCCGCCTACCGGCACGACGACGGCACCGTCGTGTACCTCGCTCAGGCCAAGCAGAGCGACGATCAGCGGCGGTCGCCGCTGACGCAACCGGTGTTCACCAAGAATCAGCTGGCCGAGCTGGTGACGTCGGCGAAGTTCAAGATCAGCACCTGATCAGGGCAGCAGCACCGCGAGGGGAACCGCTCCCGGCGGAGCGAAGGCGCTGGGCACGCGACCGGCCGAGAAATTCTGGCCGGCCGCGAAGGCCTGCAGCTCGGGCTGGCGGCCGGGTTACGGGGCATCCACGGAGATCAGGTCGGCTAGCTGCTGCGGGAGGCCGGGGGAGAAGTAGACGTGTCCCATGCCAGGGATGACGTGCAGGTGTGCATCCGGGATGGCGGCGGCCAGAGCCTCGCCGTGGGCCAGCGTGAAGATCGGGTCCTGGTCACCGTGGACGATCGTGGTCGGGGCGGTGATCGTCGACAGGGGGGTGAGCAGGTCCGGGCCCTTCTTCCGGCCGATCAAGCCGTGGTGAGCGGCGGCGGACGGGTCGGTGGCCCTCGCCCAGCAGCGCTGGAGCATCGCTCTGACGGCCGGTTCGTCGAAGGGGCGGACGTCGCCGTTCATGACCTGGAAGATGGCTACGTCGGCTTCCACGCCCGGCGGGGTGCCGTCCGAGTCGGCCACGTGCTGCAGGAAACGCGGGGTCGGCGGGGGCAGGTCGTCCGGGTCGGCGGGTTGCCCGGCCATGGCTCGTTGCCAAACCGGACCGGGATCGTGGCTCATGGGGGTGGTGGAGAGCAGGGTCAAGGAGCGTACGCGGGCCGGCTTGTGCACGGCCAGCCACTGCGCGATCACGCCGCCCATCGATGCCCCGGCGACGTGGGCGGACGGCAGCTCATAGGCGTCCAGGATGGCCACAGCGTCGATGGCCAGGTCGGACAGGCCGTACGGATGCCGGTCGAAGTCGATGATGCTCGAGCGCCCGGTGTCGCGATGGTCGAACCGGATCACCTGCACGCCGCGAACGACGAGGCGGTCGACCAGCGCGTCGGGGAAGGTGATGCCCTGAGCCGACGCGCCCGCGATCAGCAGAACGGCGGGATGATCGGGGTTTCCGATCCGCTCGGTCCACACGCGCAGCGGACCGGAGGTCACGAACGACTCGCTCATGACACATGACACTAGGCGATCCATCGACGTAAGCCGACGGAATTTCCACCGCGACCAGACGCCGCCTCACCACGACGGCGGGCTGAAGGAGGACCTGCCGTACGGCTGCAGGTCTTTGAAATCGGGAACCTTTGGCCGGCTCCGCCAACTCGGGTTGACGTGAATTCATGGTACGAGGCAGACGGGTGACGAGCTCGCCTACCTGTATGACGGTGACGGCGAACCTGCTGCGATCGCAGAGGCGGCGTGGTGTGCTGATCCAGCGGGCGAGTTCGGCGCTGGCAGGCGGCGTGGCGCAGCAGCTAGATCGGGAATCTGAGCGAACAGTTGCTCAAGTCCTGACGCCGAGCCTGGCGCCCGCTCGGCCGACGCCCCTCGCAACGCTCGCCTCGGTCGTTCCGGAGGCATTCAGATCGTCAAGTCCTGCAGGTCGTCGGCAGACTCCACCCGTACCGCGTTCTCATCGTCCTGTGGCGGCTCGAACTCGGCGAGGTGCTGATCCAGTACTGCGCCCGCAACATCTCGCCGACGCGGATCCACCTGATTCTCGGCCCGGCGCCGGCGAATCGTCGCGTGATCGACGTCGACATAGATCAGGCCGAATCGGGCCTGCGCTGACGCAGCCAGCGAACGCCAGCCGTCGCGCAGGAACCGCGGCGAACTGGTGTCGTCGACGATGACGGACATCCCTGAGGTTAGGAGTCCACGGACTTCATCAGAGGCCAGCTCATGGGTCCGGATCCATTCCTCGGCTGGAATACCGTCACCACCCCACAACCCGCGGCGCTCATTGATCTCATCGAGACTCACGATCCGCGCAGACAGCCTCGGCGCCAGGGACCGCGCCACCGTACTCTTCCCGGAGAACGAGGTCCCACACAGCAGAACTAGCCTGACGTCCGATGCCATGTCCGCATCCAACCGAACCGCCGATGCCGCAGCAACGGAGTATTGAACCGAGGTCAGGCGGTATCAGCCGCCGCTGTCCCCGGAACCGCGAGAGGTGCGGGCGTCGCTGTTGCGGAGCTCCTAGTTGATCGACCACGTTCAGACAACGCTCACCTCCAACGCACCGCACGACCGTGCACGATGGATGTAGAAACCGCTGCCCAGAACCAACTCAACCAGTCGCGAGTGGGGCTGCCGCTGTCGGCTTCAGTTGTTGTGTGGCTTCGGCTCGGCGCTGCCTCAGATGTTTGAGGGAGTCTTCCAAAGCGGGATCTCCGCGAGCCGGCGGCGTCAGGTTGCAGGTCGTCGGAACAAGATCGTGCGGCCCACATCGAACTCCCAGGCAGCCGAGGGTGGCGTTTCCGTTTCGCCGGAGGAGCCGCGGGTGAACCGAAAACCGTTTCCGCGCAGCGCCGCCCGAATGATGAGGTGGTGACGTGAGCGACCACACGGCTGTGCGAGCGAATACTCTGGCCTGGGCAGCCAGTCACCTCGCCGCCGGTGAACGGATCGTCCGCGCCGATGTTCTGCTTGGCGGCATCACCGCGGAGATGCGACGGTTGACCATCGGCAGTCTGAACGGAGACACCCGCACCTTGGTGCTGCGTTCGTACGTCGGCGTGGGCAATGCCAACCACGCCCTGACCAGAGAAGCCGCCGCACTGACGATGCTTGCAGCAACAGAGGTGACGGCTCCCGAGTTGGTCGGGGTCGATCCCCTCGCTGCGGAGTGCGAGTACCCGTCGCTGCTGATGACGCATCTGCCGGGTCGAGCAGTCCTCGAGGACAAGGGAGTGGAGGCGCGTATCCCGCTGCTGGCCCGTGAACTCGTGGCGATCCATGCCATCCAGCCCATCGAACAGCCTCCCATCTACGAGACCCTGACGACCGCCGACACCGTCGTCACTCCGCCCGGCGTCAATGCTCAGGCATGGTCCGCCGCGATCGAGATCATCCGCCGGTCGGCGCCGTCGTACGAAGGCCGCTACCTGCACCGGGATTTCCAACCCGGCAACGTCCTGTTCGGCGGACCGATCACAGCCCTCACAGGCGTGGCCGACTGGGCAAGTCCCTGCTGGGGTCCGGCCGACCTGGACGTCGCGCACTGCGCCACCAACCTCGCCGTACTCCACAGCGCTGCTTGGGGCCTCCAGTTCGTCAGCGCCTACGAAGCCGCCGGCGGCACCCTCGCGGCAGGTCCGGCCGAACGCCAGTACTGGCTCGTACGCGACGCCCTCGCCTTGTCCGAAGACATCGACCTGATCTCCCAAGCCTGGCGCGCAGCAGGCAGACCCGACCTGACAACCCGAGCCGCCGAACGACGCCTCGACGCCTACCTCACCACCCTCCTGAACGCCACCTGACCACGTCCGAAACCAACCGCGCCTGGCGCTCCCGCGGTCATCAGCGGCCCTGCACTGAGTGGGCAGGACGAAGCCGGTCCCGGCGATCGCGTCCTCGAGGGGCCTGATCCGCACCTCGTGCTCGACGGTCACCCGGGAGTACGCCCTACCTGGGTGCCTGGAAGCCGCCGATCTTCTGCTCGAGCAGTTCGGCCAGCCGTAGCGGGGTGCGGTCCTGGAACATCGGACCGATGAGCTGCACTCCCACCGGTAGGCCTTCGGGGGACCGGCCAGCGGGGATGGCGGTGGCGGGCAGGCCGGGCATGGTGGCCAGACCGGCCAGGACGAGCTGGTCGAAGTACGGGTACTCGACGCCGTCGATGTCGATCCGGCGTTCCAGCGGATTGGGGTTGTGGTCGTGCGGGAACGCGGGCGTCGGCGTGATCGGACACACCACGACATCGAACTCGGCGAAAAGCTGCCGCCAGCCGTGCCGGTGGAGCTCGCGACGGTTGTTCGCCTCCATCCAGTCACGGTGGCTGGACGCCATGCCGCGCAACCGCACCGCATCCAGACTCTGGTCGTCCGCGCTCAGTCCGGCCGCGCGGGTCCGCAGCTGTTCGTACGCTTCGACGGGGAAACGGGCAACGGAGCCCGAAAACAAGAACTGCATGTAGAGCGTCGCGGCTTCGGTCAGATCGGGCAGCAGCGGACTGTGCCGTTCGACGCGGGCGCCGCCGTCGACAAGCGCGTCGGCCACCCGGTTCACGCCCGCTCGTACGGCGGACCCGGTCGGAATGAGCGGATGCTCCTCGATGACCAGGACCCGGAAGTCGCGGAGCCGCTCGTGGCGCGCGGGCGGCAGCGTCACGTCGTACGCGACGCCGAGCGTCAGCGGGTCCGGTCCGGCCATCACGTCGAGCAGGAGCATGAGGTCGCGGGCGGTGCGCGCCATCGGGCCGACAACGGCGAGGTCGAGATCGACCGGCAAGGCGGGCGCGGACGGAGCGACCATGCCGCGGGTTGCCGCCAGCCCAAGCGTCGGCTTGTGTGCGTAGACACCGCAGAAATGCGCGGGAGTGCGCAGCGAGCCGGCGAGGTCGGAGCCGATGGACAACGGGCCGAATCCAGCCGCCAGGGCCGCCGCTGATCCGCCGGAGGATCCACCCGACGTGCGGGCGTGATCCCACGGGTTGTTGGTGGTGCCGTAGATCTCGTTGAAGCTCTGGATATCTTGCAGCCCCAACGGAACATTGGTCTTGCCGAGCACCACCGCGCCGGCGGCCTTGAGCCGCGACACCTGTACTGCGTCCTCGGCCGGCAGATAGTTCCGGTGCTGCGGCATGCCCCAGGTCGTGGGCAGCCCGGCGAGGTTGTAGGACTCCTTGACCGTCACCGGAATACCGAGCAGCGGCCGATCCTCGCCACAGGCCCGCGCCTCATCGGCCGAGCGCGCCGCAGCCCGTGCGCGGTCGAAGTCCGGCACACAGATCGCGTTGATCACCTTGTCGTCCCGGTCGATACGGGCTATCGCCTCCTCGGTCAGTTCCACTGAGGTCGTCTCACCGGCACGCAAAGCAGCCGAAAGCTCTTCGGTCGAAAGAAAACTCCACTCCATGAATCCGACGCTATCGGCCTGCCGCAGCGGCCATAAAATGCCGCTTCGCGCAACGGGAAGTCGAACGGCCACCTGGTCACGCACTCGTTCTGCCATCGAAGATGGCCCACCCAGATCAGCGGTTCGGCAGTGGGAAACTCCACTGGCACAGGGGTCAGAGGGCGCGGTTAACACGCTGTTCACAATCGGGCAACAGGTCCGTAATGGCCGATTGGCACTGTCGACGTCGGTCGGTTCAGGAATACCTGAGGGACGGCCGCGACGAAGGGACAGACGGTTGACCTACAAGGCCGAGTACATCTGGATCGACGGTACCGAGCCGAGCGCGCGGCTTCGCTCGAAGACGAAGATCCTCTCCGACGGCGCCGAACTGCCGGAGTGGGGCTTCGACGGTTCGAGCACCAACCAGGCACCCGGTGACAACTCGGACTGCGTACTCAAGCCGGTCTTCTCGTGTCCCGACCCGATCCGCGGCGGCGACCACAAGCTGGTGCTGTGCGAGGTCTACCTTGTCGACGGCACCCCGCACCCGACCAACAACCGCGCCAAGCTCCTCCCGATCGCCGAACGGTACGCCGAGCAGGATTCCTGGTTCGGCATCGAGCAGGAGTACACCTTCTTCCAGGAGGGGCGTCCGCTCGGCTTCCCGGCCGTCGGCTTCCCCGCCCCGCAAGGGCCGTACTACTGCGGCGTCGGCGCCGACGAGGTCTTCGGCCGCGAGATCGTCGAGAAGCATCTGGACGCCTGTATCGAGGCGGGCCTCAAGATCTCCGGTATCAACGCTGAGGTCATGCCCGGCCAGTGGGAGTTCCAGATCGGCCCTGTGGGTCCGGTCGAGGTCGCCGACCACCTGTGGGTGGCCCGCTGGCTGCTCTACCGCATCGCCGAGGAGTACGACGTCGCCGCGACCCTGGACGCCAAGCCGGCCAAGGGTGACTGGAACGGCGCCGGTGCGCACACCAACTTCTCGACCCGGGCCATGCGCGAGGGCTACGACGCGATCATCACCGCCTGCGAGTCCCTCGGCGCCCCGGGCAAGGTCGAGGAGCACATCGCCGGCTACGGCGACGGCATCGAAGAGCGCCTGACCGGCGCCCACGAGACCGCCCCGCACGACGTCTACAGCTACGGCGTCTCCGACCGCGGCGCCTCGGTCCGCATCCCCTGGCAGGTAGAGGTAGACAAGAAGGGCTACATCGAGGACCGCCGCCCCAACGCCAACATCGACCCCTACAACGTCACCCGACTCCTGGTGAACACCTGCTGCACCGCTTTGGAAAGAGCCGGCCAGGTCTGACCACCCCACCCCAAAAGCACAAGAAGGCCCCCGGGAAATCTGAACCGCGGGGCCTTCGGCATGCGACGTCAGTCCTCGTCGGTCTTGCCGGATTCGAGGTTGGACTTGATGAGGTCCATGACGGTGGAGCCGGCGAGGGTGGTGACGTCGCCTGTCTCGCGGTTCTCGGCGACGTCGCGGAGGAGGTGGCGCATGATCTTGCCGGAGCGCGCCTTCGGGAGTTCGGCGACGACCGTGATCCGGCGCGGCTTCGCGATCGGGCCGATCTCCTTAGTGCCGTGGTTGCGGAGCTCCTGGACCACGTCCGGACCGACGTCCCCGGCCTCCGAGCGGAGGATCACGAAGGCGGCGATCGGCTTACCGGTGGCCGGGTCGGACGCACCGACAACGGCGGCTTCGGCGACCGTCGGGGCGCGTATTCGGTCCGCACGCGTGGCCCAGCATCGCGAGGATGGTCGATCGGTGCCATGACGTCCAGCGCCGGACCTGGTGCTCATCCAGGCCGGTCAGTCCCTTACCTGCTTGGGTTGGGTGGGCCGCGCGGCGAGGTGCCTGTGGTGTGCAGGTCCTTTTCCGCGCGGCCTCCCGCCGAACCGGACGTGCCTGTTTCCGGGCATCCGGCTCTCCAGTGACTATTCCGTGAGTGTTGCGACTGGGGTCCCGGTGTGGATGTAGTCATGGCAGGCGGCGCAGACCACGAGGGTTTTGCGTCGCCGTTTGGCCATGAGGTTGTTCCATCCGGGTTGGGCTGGTCTGGGTGGGGCGAGCTCGGCGAGGGTGCGGACGTGATGGACTTGCATCTCGCCGGGTTGGTCGCAGAGCTCGCATCTGCCCCGTAGGAGCCGGGTGACCAGCTCTTTGCGGGGGTAGATGACCCGTTCCGGAAGACGGTCGTCGAGGACGGCCGTCTTCTGCCGTGTGAGTGGAATACCACCGAACCGTGCGACCAGTGGCTTCTTGTCTTTGCCGCGTCCGACGATGGCCTCGAAGCACGTGCGTGGCCCGTGTGGGGTCTGGATCTTGGCCGTGTGTTTGGCCGCGATCTTCGACACCGTCGAGCGGTGCTTGGAGGCCAGCGTCTTCAGCATCGAGGTCAGCATGACCCAGCGCAGCCGGTGCAGTAGGCGAACGTTGCCGGCTAACAAGAAGTATTGGACGATGCCCCGATACTCCGCCCCATAGATCCTGACGATGTCGTAGTCGCCACGGCTGATCAGGCGGGGCCGCCGCGCGGGATTGCCGCGCATGAGATACGGGGCGCTCTTGGCTTTGATCACCGCCGGGGGCACGCGTAACTGGATCTGGCCGTTGACCGCGCGTTTGCCGCGGGTGAACTGCCGATCGTCGTGTCCGACGGTGATGTCGTAGCCGAGGAATCGTGCCGCGCCGCTTCTGGCGTGCGTGATCAGCGTCTTGTCCTGGGCAAGTTCCAGCGCGAGATCATCGCGCAGGAACGCCGCCAGGCGCTGTTTGATCTCCTCGGCCTCAGCCTTGGGTCCGGTGAACCCGAGCAGGTGGTCATCGGCGTAGCGGATGTATCGCAGCCGTCGGTAGTCGGGATCGTGAGGGTCCTGACTTGGCAGGCTTCGCATGCGATTGCGCAGCCTTCGGGCTTCGACACGGTCGCCGCGCCTGCGGGCGCGTGCGAGCGCGGCCGCGACCTCCAGGTAGGCAGGGTTGCGGGCCCTGCGTGCCTTTCGGGTGTATTCCGGGATGAGGACTGTCTCGACGAAGGCGTCCAATCGGTGCAGGTAGATGTTGGACAGGACCGGAGACGCCACGCCGCCTTGCGGCGCTCCGGACAGTGTGGCGTTGTAGACCCAGTCCTCCAGGTATCCGGCTGTCAGCATGTTGCGCACCAGCCGCAGGAAACGGTTGTCGTGGATCTTGTCCGCCAGCGTCGTGACCATGACCTCGTGGTCAAGAGATCCGAAGCAGTCGGAGATGTCTCCCTCGATGAACCAGTTCGTCCCGGTCCAGGTGTTGGCCACCTCGCGGAGCGCGGTATGGCAGCCCCGGCCGGGACGGAACCCGTGGGAACGGTCGGAGAACTGCGGCTCGTAGTAGGCCTCCAGCAGCAGGCGCACTACCTCGCCGACCAGCTTGTCCGACCAGGTTGGCATCCCCAGCGGGCGTAACTTCCCGTTGCGTTTCGGGATGTAGACCCGCTTCACGGGCTTGAATCGGTAGCGCTCGTTGCGCATCGCATCGATGATGCGGCCGATCTTGCCCAGCGACATGCCGTCCACGGTTTCCTTCGTGGCCCCGGCCGTCATCGCCCCGTGGTTGGAGTAGATACGTCCGTAGGCCAACAGATACAACTGCGGGTTGAACAATTGCCGATACAGCTCATCACATGGCAGGCCACGCCTGCCGCGTTCACGGAGGACACCCAGCACCGCTTCGGCGCTCTGCATTTCGCATACCTCCCGATCTGATGGTGCCCGATCACCTGTTCCCCTTCGCCCATGCAGACGGCTTTCCCGTCCTCCTTGGCAGGTCGTGACTCCTGCGACTACTACGGGAACTGCGTCGCCGTAGGACTCGCGCCCCGTAGGCGATCCCACGTTCGTCCCTGTCATACGGTGCAGCGCGACGTAGGCGGCCCACTCATCTCCTTGAATGTCCTCATTGGACATCGCTTCCCGCCCCGGAGGTTGCCTCGGCTATCGTTCAACGCCGAGGCAGGGCGTAACACCGGTTTCAGACGTCTTTCCGGTGGATGTGAAGTTTCATCGTCTGGAGATTAGGCTTCAGGCAATCCAGCTTTCGCCATATCGCGCGGGTCTTCCCAGCGCACCGTCCCATACGCCTGGACCCGGCCACTGGTTCGCTGACATGCTGTTGTCCCCTTAACCTTTCGGCGCCAGGTAAGTCATCAGACCCAAGAACCTCCCTCCGAGTTCCTCCCCACTGGATGGGGAATATGACAAGGCGCCTCGTGGCGCACAAAGACTCCTCGATCGTCCACCGGCGTCCGGCCACCGGCCCAACTCCCCTGATCAGGAACTACGGCTGGAGTACTAGGACGGGATGCCTAGAGGGCTTCGGGCGTGCAGGAGTCCCTTATTGTTCTCGTCTTCTGAACGGATGCCGCTGCGAACATCATTCGCGCAGCGCCAGGCGAAGTAGCGGGTCCTGATCGGATACGACGAGATTCAGAGCGCCAGCCGGGAAAGCTGCGACAACGGCGAGCACTTGACCGACGACGAGATCACCGGCGGATCGAGAAGATTCGCCGCTACTGACCACCGCCCGGCCCGTCGCCGTTGACTGTTAGTCGATCTGCCTCGGCGAGCAACAGATCACCGAACGGCTGGAACCCGATCTGTCGGCTGTACAGGCCGCTGATGACGCGGTGGATCGTTCCCCACTCCCAGATCGCCGTGGCGTCTACACCAGTGTGGGTGGCCAGCCGCTTCGCCCTGGCGTGCAGGTCGTCGCCGGCGTCGGGATTGCATCGAATGATGGTGCCAAGGTCGCATGCCCGCTCAGCGCGCAGGCCACCCGGATCGATGAGCTTGAACGTGCCGTCCGCCGCCTGAAGCACGTTGAGGTCGTGGACGTCGCCGTGTACGAGCACGGCGTGTCGGTCATCGTGGGCGCGGCGGCGACGGTCCAGGCACACGAGAGCGTCCTCGACTGTCGCTTCCGAGCACGCCTGACCCGTCTGTTCCCACAGTCGCGGCAGCAGGTCGGAATACTCGCGTGCCTTGTCGGCGCCTGTCGGCAGGTCGACATCGGGGCTGACCGGCCGCCAGAACCGGACGGCGACATCGCACATCATGTCGTGCCGTGTCGCTGGATCAGGTACCACGTCGTAGATGGCAGCCCCGAGTCGCTCGAGCAAGAGTGCGCCGCGGTCGAGGTCCTCGCGCAGCAGGCTCGCGCAGCCGTCGCCGTCGGCGAGGCGCAGCGCGGTCGCCTCGAAGGTGAGATCGCGCTGAGTCCCCGGAACGCCGACCTTGAGGACAGCCGCCGTTCCGTCAGGGAGCGTCGCCTCGACGACGAGCGCCGCGTGGCCGCCGCGCAACGTGGCGCCGATGGTCAATGACCACTCCTGCGCTAGAGATTCCACGATCGAGGGCAGCTCGTCGAGCCACGCGGCGTTTCCGTCGGCGACGACCTTGTTCCACACTTCATCGGGAATGTCGAGCATCACGCGGGCTCCTCATGGGACGAGACTCGATCACCAGTCTGGGCCAACGTCAGGCCGGTGCCTGCCGGTCGGCGCGGTCGTCGGTGACGGGCCGGACCTGGCCGGGTTCGTGCCAGCCGACGTGCACGCCGCCGCTGGTGCCGTTGGCGGTGAGGAGAAATACCTGCCACTGTCCGGTGCCTGTGCGGCGCTGGTCGACCGGGAGAGCCGGCGCTGGTCGACGCGTAACGCCAACCTTTGCCCGGTTCCCGGTCAGGAGACTACTGGGACCACTCCTATTCGACTTGCAGTATCCGTCGGGTGCAGCCTCATGGCCACTCCGGGCGAGGCTGCCCGTTGGTGGCGCAGGCCGGAACGAACTGGGCGGTGGATCGATTGTGGGCAGGGTTCGCTCAAGGCGGCAAAGTCGATCGGGTTTCGAGGGCCGTCCCGTTAGGTTTGTTCGATGCATGGTGGACCGGCGACGGTAGAAGCACTCCTGATCACTGGAACCGTTGGCGTCGGCAAGACGACAACCGCTCGGGTGATCGGTGAGCAACTGCAGAAGCTGGGGATCCCGCATGCGGTTATTGATCTGGACGAGCTGGCGCGCGGATGGCCAGCCCCGGCCGAGGATCCCTTCAACATGGAGCTCGAACTGACCAACTTGGCCTCCGTGGCGAAGAACTACCGTGCTGCTGGGGCGATGCGTGTGGTCGTTTCTGGAGCAGTTGAGAGCCGCGCCGCCGCACGCAAGTACGAGTCGGCCATGGCGATGCCGATGAAGCTGTGTCGGCTCAAGACCGATTTGGAACTCGTCCGGGCGCGGCTGACTGAACGGCACGTGCCGGGACCCGATCGGGACTGGCACCTTCGGCGTAGTGGCGAACTGGATCTGATCTTGGACGCAGGTCTGGATGGAGACTGTGTTCTTGTCGACCCGGGGCTCGACGCGCCGACACAAGTGGCGCGACGCGTGATGCGGGCGATCGGTTGGGCGCACTCGGCCTGACGGCATCCCGCAGCGACGAGTTGTCGCATCAGATGCAACTCATCGTCCTTTACCGGACATAAGACCTGCTATCGGCTCTCGAAGCACGGGGGTTGCATCTAATGCAGAGACTCCCGTCTGGTCGCGATTTCGGCTTTTCGAGGCGATGGTTGACGGCTGGCGTAGGCAGATGCTCGCTCGGGGGCCTGGGCAGCCGCCCAGGACCAGCACGAGCACCCACGAACCCCGCCGCACCGGCAGCCGCAGCCAGCGAAAACCAAGAGGGTGGATCTTCAGTGAAGATCCGGCTGGGCCTCGGTCAGTCGATGCCTTCGACGATGCGGAAGTCGCGCTCGACGCCGTCGGACAGGGCGACCAGCGCGTCCTGGTAGGCCGCACTGTCGTGCGCCGCGACGGCCCGCTCGAAGCTGTCGAACTCGATCAGGACGGTGCGCTCGGCGATTCCGGCGTCATGCGCCACGACTCGACCGCCACGGACGAAGGTCCGACCGCCCCCGGCCTTCACCGCCGGGGCGGCCAGCTTGTTGTAAGCAGCCAGCTTGTCAGGGTCTGAAATGGTGCGGTAGACGCTGACCCAGTAGCCCTTGGGCATGGAACCTCCAGTGTTGGGATGAGTACATCTGACTTACGGGTTGGTCTCGGACGAGCGTCGGCGGGCGAGAGCAAGGCTTGTCAGCGTCGTGATCGCCATGGCGCCGATGCCGACCAGCGCCGCGGTGGTGTAGGCGCTGTCGTCGGGGAAGAGGTGGCCGGGGCCGGTGCCCGCGGCGAGGATCAGGCCGCCGATGGCGCTGCCCAGGGAGTACCCGACGCTGCGGACGACGTAGTTGAAGCTCATCGCGCTCGACGTCTCGCTCTTGGGGGTGACGGCCAGGATGACGCCGGGCATCGCGGCCGAGAAGCCGCCGACGCCGAAGCCGAGCACGCCCATCGCCGCGAACAGTTCGGCCAGGTCCGACCGGGCCGCCGCGAACAGGGCGAATCCGCCGCCGACCACGACGGCGCTGCCGGCCAGGAGCAGGGGGTCGGCGATCCGCGTCCGGACCCGCGGCGTGAGCTTGCCGGCGACGAACCCCAGCACCGAGAACGGGATGAGGACCAGCCCGGCGACGAAGGTCGTCAGCCCGAAGCCGTAGCCGGCGCCGTGCGGCGTCTGCGCGTACCGGGTGATGAGCGTGAGCAGGAGGTACATGCCGATCCCGCCGACGAACATGGCGAGGTTCGCCCCGGCGACCGCCGGGTGCCGCACCGCCCGCACATCGACCAGGGGCGTCGTGCTACGCAGCTCGATGACGGCCCAGACGCAAAGCAGCACCACCGCGACGACGGCGAGGCTCGCCGCCACGGCGAGGTGCCGGCTCCATAGATTCCGTTCGCCGGCGAGGAACAGCACCAGGAGCAGCGCAGCGGCCAGGACGACCGCGCCTGCCACGTCCACGTGGGCGGAGCGGCCTTCGGGGGCTTCGGGCATGGAGCGCCACGCGGTCAGGAGGGCGGCGGCGGTGATGACCAGGCCGAGGCCGTAGGCGGCCCGTACCCCGCCGAGCTCGGCGAGCAGTGCGGCCAGTGGGTAGCCGACGCCGGCCCCGATGATCGAGACCACCGAGATCAGGGCGATCACGGCCGCGCTGCGCGCCTCGGGGAGGTGGTCCCGGGCCACGCCCATCATCAGCGCCGTCAGCCCGAGCCCGACGCCTTGGGCGGCCCTGCCGGCCAGCAGCCACGCGAACGGCAGCGGCAGCACGGTGAGCGCGCTGCCGGCGACGACGACCGCCAGCGTGGCGAGGATCGTGGCCCGCCGGTGCGGGCCGGCTCCGAGCCGGCCCAGGACCGGCGTGGCGACGGCGCCGCTGAGCAGCGCGACGGTCAGCGTCCACTGCGCGCTGCCGAGCGAGACGTGGAACGAGGTCGCCACGCTGGTGATGAGCGGCGTCCCGAGGCTGGCGACCGCCGCCACGACCAGGGCGATGAACATCAAAGCGGGGACCAGCGGCCGCGCCTCGGAACGCGCCACCGGGAACGCCTTCACCCCGCCGACCGGCTGCCCGGTCACTGCTTCGGCCCTTCGCGGTCCTGGCTTTCGAGCTCTGCCAGATGCTTCAGCGCCGGAAGGGCCGCCACCAGCGCCTCGACCTCGTCGCCGGTGAGCTCGCCGATCAACCGCTCGAACGCGTGGACGCCCGCCTGGCGCCGCGTCCGGACATAGGAGGCGCCGGCCTCGGTCAGGCACACCAGCGTGACCCGCTTGTCGGACGCGTCGCCCCACCGCTCGACGAGGCCGGACTCCTCCATCACCCGGACCAGGGCGGTCATCGCGGGCTGGGTGACGCCCTCGACCGCGGCCAGGTCGGTGATGCGCCGCGGGCCGGTCCGGTCCAGGGTGGCCAGGGTGGCGGCGGACGTCAGGCTCATGTCCCGGGGCAGGCGTCTCACGGCCCTGGTGGCCAGGCCGTAGAGGGTTGCACCGATGGCGGCGGACGCGCCAGGAGTGGTGTCTTGACGACTCATGCTCGAAGCATAGCAGTTTTATATTCACAGTTTATGGAAGTGGTCGGACGTCACGGGCAGACCCCCAGCGGTGGCAACTCCCGTCACTCCAACACCCGCCGGTACCAGTTGCGGCGACCCGTCAGACCTCAATCCGCCGGCTCCGGTTTCGAATGCGGCGTCTTCCGGCCAGCGCGCCTTGGGCCGCGTTGGCAGGTCGAGCCGCCTCAGCGAGCCCGGTCGCGTTCGTGGTGCCGGTCGTGGTGCGAAGTGGTGTCAATGCATGCGGGATATGAAGTCGTGGCGCGATCAGGATGAAAGCAAAGTTGCTGGTCGGGACCATGTGAAGCATTGTCGTTCCTCCTCGTAATGAGAAGGTCGTCAGTTCAAGCTCGACACGTGGCCAGCCGGCGGCGCTGTCGTCGACGCGGACCCGAGCTTGGCGGCGGTGAGTCCCAGAGGAGGCTCGGGGTAACCTCCGAGTTCGACATGCGCAGGGTCAACCGGAGCGAAGGAGCCGATAGACATGCGTGAAGCGGATGCCGACATTCCGGTCGTGTCGCTCTCGGATGGCGTGGTCACTCTCCGGCCTTGGTCGAGAGATGACGCCGGGTTCATGGCGGAAGCATTCGCCGATCCAGCGATCCGACGCTACAACGGGGCCCACGACCGACTCGGACGACCGGCTCCGCCGCTCTCGATCGAGGAAGCTGAAGCGATCATCGACGAGTTCGCGTCGAGCTGGCGGGCATTCGTCGCGACGGAGCCACCAGTTGGTGTTGCATTCGCGATCACGGATGCAGCCTCTGGTGGCCTGGTCGGCTGCTGCGGCGTCGATGACTGGACGAAGGAAGACGTAGCGCAGTTCGGCTACTGGATCGGGCCGAGCGTGCGAGGGCGCGGGTACGCGACTCGGGCGGTGGTTCTGCTCACACGGTGGTTGTTCGAGCTCGGCGCAGCTCGTGCCTTCCTGACGGTCGAGGCGGACAATGAAGCGTCAGCTGCGGTGGCCCGCCGAGCGGGGTTCGTGCACGAGGGAACGATGCGCGCACACAGCGTGTGGCAGGGCGAGCGCATCGACGTGATGTGGTTCGCGGCGCTGCCGCACGAATGGACGATGCGCGAGCCGGACCCAACGTGATGTGCAACGCGATCGGAGCCGGGCTTGTCGAGTCCTTCGGCGAGGGCAACGAGTCGGTGATGTACGCAATGGCCCGAAGGCAATACCTGACCCCAACGACCTGCACCGGCGAGCGACGATGAGCACCTCGTCGACGACCTCCGGAGCACAGGCCAGCGGGTCGCGATCAGAGTGCCTGCCTCTACGGATCAGAAGGTGCCGGCTGCGCCTGGCCGGAGCCGACCAGGCGTGAGCAGTGTCCTGGGGTGGTCGAGATGCGTGGCGGCACGTGCTCTGGGTGGCCGTGCGATCGGCGGACTCGCTGGGCAGCGGGCTATCTGGTGACGGGCTACCCACAGGCGCGCAAAACGGGGAGGCTGTCGACATGACCGGTAGGGGACGTACGGGCACCGGGGAGAGCAGACTGCCGCCGGGCCGGATGACCGAGGCGGAGTTCCGCTCGCTGTACGAGCAGCTGCGCAACCAGCGGCCTTGGGGGTCTGACGACCGGCGAGGGGCGTTGAACTACCTCACTTCCGCCGGAACCATGGCCGGCGCAGGTGAAGTCAGGCTGGGTCGGGCAGTCTCGCTCGCCGCACCGGTGGAGGGACGGGTGACGGCTGACGACCCCGAACCCGCCCGGCACCAGATGAAAGGGCCACCGGCCGCGGAGGCCGGCCGAGGCGTCGCGTTCGGCATGGACCGGATCGAGATGAACATTCACGGCAACGCCGACAGCCACCTCGACGCCCTGTGCCACGTGATCTTCGACGGCGAGCTGTACAACGGGGTGCCCGCGGACACCATCACCGAGAGCGGCGCGACCGAGCTGTCCGTCGGAGTGGCCGCCGACGGGATCGTCGGCCGCGGGGTGCTCCTCGATGTACCACGGTCTCGCGGGGTGGCCTGGCTGGACCCCGGCGACCATGTGACCGTCGACGACCTGCTGGCCGCGGAGCGCGACGAAGGCGTCCACGTCGGCCGTGGCGACATTCTGCTGGTGCGGGTGGGTCACCGGCGGCGGCGGGAGGAGCTCGGGCCCTGGGATGCGGCCGCGGCCCGGGCCGGGCTGCACCCGGAGGTGATGCCGCTGCTGGCCGAGCGGCAGATCGCGGTCCTGGGCGGTGATGGGAACAACGACACCGCGCCGAGCCTGACCGACGGGGTGGCCTTCCCCGTCCACGTCCTTGCCATCAACGCGCTCGGCGTGATGCTGCTGGATTACCTCCAGTTCGATGACCTCGTGCGGATATGCGAGGAAACGGCGCACTGGACCTTCCTGTGCGTCATCGCGCCGCTCCGGCTGCCGACCGCGACCGGGTCGCCGATCAACCCCATCGCCGTACTGTGACCACCCACGCGCCCGAGGCCGCGGAGTGGTCGACGGCCACGGGGTAGCGCTTCGGGCCGGAGCGGGCCTCCCGTACCTGGCAGGACACGCTCAGATACTCGGCGCCGTCCGCATCGTCAGGTACTGCGTGACTCCGGCGACACGGCGTTCGATGAGCCGGACCAGGAACGGTGCTGGGCGGAGTTCGGGGTCGGTGACCAGCTCGGGGTCAACCAGATGCACGACCTGACCACGGGTCTTCAGCGAGCACGAACCGGCCGCGAGGATGTTCTTCACCCACTGCGCCTCGGACCCGTACGTCAGAAAGAAGAAGTACCTGTCGTCCCGCCGGAACACGTTCAGCGGTGTGCTGTAGATCCGCCCGCTGCGCCGTCCGCTGTAAGTCACGATCCCGAACCCCGGCAGCCATCCCGCGACATGTCGCGACACAGGATTCACGTACCGCGTGGCGACATGCCGGAACCGCCACACCCGCGTCCGCCCATCTGCGCTCATGCCACCACGCTACCGAGACCTGCCGGGCGTGAGTACGTCGTCAGACCCAGCCGGTGACGGTTGCGGAGTTGCTGACGCAGAAGACATGGCGTTCGGGATCCTCGGCGGCTGGCTCTGATCACTCCAATTGACCCATGTCACCCCCTGGTTCGCACCACGGATAGGCGTCAGAAGTCTGGGTTCGAAAGGGATTCTGGCCGCGCCAGTTGATTCTCTTTGACGCGATTTCGCACCACGATTGATCCCACGGCGCCGGACAAACAGCGGCGATGGAGTACTAGGCCGAATCTGGGACGATCCCCCCGGCGAATTGAGCACTATTACTCAGCCCGCTCCGGCGTCTCCGCGCGCAGACTGAGCTGAAGCCGTGCTGCGTGCGTCAAGAGGGCAGGTCTGGGGTGCACCACGGATCATGGCCGGTCGCCACCGCCGGTCCCTGGAGCATCGTCGACAGGGGAGGAGCGCAGTCGGCATGACTGTGCGGGCCAAGCAAGCAAAGATGTTCGTCGCCGCGGTCGTGCTCGCCGTCGCGGCAGCAGGTGGTTGTGGCGGGCAACGATCAGTGGGCGGGTCTGCGTCGCCTTCGGCAACGGTGCCGCCTGATCTGGTCAAGATGCGCGGAACGGCTGCCGACGACGCCGGGTCGTACGAGTTGATCGTGGACGGAAACAGGCGGTTCCGGCAGACGCTACTCACTGGACCAGACGCCGGCGCATACGTCGTGTGGGACGGCAAGGTGTTGCTGTCCTTCGACCCGCAGAGCGATCCGAAGTACCAGCGGCAGGACAACCCGAGCCAGGACGAGTTCCCCCGAGCCACGTTCTTCTATAGGCCCGGCACGAAGGAGTTCGCCGACATGTGTGCCGCAGCGAAGCGGCTGGGCACGACGACACTGTTCGCCAGGACAGCGGTGCGCTATCACTGCGACAAGGTGGTGACGGCTGAGGGCTCGCCGGTGGAGCCGATGGACGCGCGAGAGATCGCTCTGGATGAGCAGACCGGTCTGGTCCTGTCGAGCGGCGGCCCGGACAAACTGACCGAGGTGACGTTCGGCCCTGTGATTGCTCCTGACACGTTCTCGACGAAGATGCCAGCCGGCGGCGACAGTCCAGCGCCAGGCAGCGGTCCATCCGGACCAGGGCCGGCAAAGACCGAGGCCCGGCTCCGCCAGATCGCGACCACCACGACGACACCGATCTACTACCTCGGCGCCGAATTCCACGGATTGCCGCTGGAGGACGCGATCATCTTCACCGGGGACACCGAGGCGCAGGGTGATACCTCCCTCGACCCCGGCCAGTCATTGAACGTCGGCTACGGATCTTCTTGCAGCGAAGGCTCTTGCAGCTCAGGTATCGAGGTCGGCGCCGAGGAAATCCCGCTTGGCGGGAATATTGTCGGGTGCTCACGACTGACCCCGATTCACGGCGTACCAACCGTCTCCCTCGCTGGTGACTCGGTCGTCCTCTTCACTGGCCCGCTCGCCATCCGCGTCGGTACGACGCCCGGCGACGTCGAACTGGCCGCGCAGGCCGCGAAAGAACTGCGCCGGGTTGGTGAGTCGGCCGCGGCAGGGACGTTGCCACCTCCGCCGGCGTCGAAACTCAAGCTCATCGACGCCGCATGCGGCCGCCGCCCAGGCGAGCACGGGCCGGGCCTGTACGACGATCCGGCCCTCAACCCGGCTTCCGACGGTATGCCGGCCTTCACCGTGCCGCGTCTTGGCGGCGGACAACTGCGCTGGGCCGACTACGACGGGAAACCGGTCGTCGTGGCCGCCGGCGACGTCACCGACGTTGCCCCCGCAGTCCGTCGTCTGGCCAAGCTCACCTCCGGCGGCAAGTCGCCAACCGTGATCGGCCTGACCTGGGACACCGTCGGCGACAAGGAGCATCCCGCGCCGACAGCCGAGATCCAACGGAAGGCCGGCCACCTGCCGGTCCCGGTCGGCTACCCGGCCACTGAGCCTGCCGTATGGCTCAGCGACGCCGCGGGCATCGATCCGAGCCAGTCTGGAGTGATCGGATTCCTCGACAGCAAAGGCATACCGTCGACCTTCCTGCCGACCGACGCCTCCGACGCCGAGATCCGCGCCGCCCTCCGGCAACTTCACTAGTCATCTCGCACCGTCGTTCGCCGGGACGCTGCACCGCGTGCTGGAGCCTCCATCGTCTTCGCCACCGACAGGAGCAATGCCCTGACCGAGCGGGAGACCCCGGCTCACCAGGCGGGTAGTCCATCCGCGAGTCGATAGCGGGCATTCGCGGTGATGAAGGGTGTTGAGCAGTCGGACGGGGCCCGATTGGTCAGCGCCTCGGCGTGCGGCGTGGGGTTTCTTGCCTACGGCATCTATTTCGGGTTCATCCGCCAGGGCGAGAGCTACTGGATGTTCTTCCAGGCCTTCTTCCTGCACGCACGTCTGGTGGTCAACTTCGTCCGCGCCGCCATCGCGCGCCGCGCGGAGCGACTGCAAGTGAAGCAGGACTGAGGCACCAAAAGCAGCCACCGCCGAGGGGCGGCGGCTGCTTTGGGCTACTTCAGGTGGTAGGCGGAGGTGACTGTTTGGTCGGTGGTGTTGTTGTCTCGGTCGGTGAGGTGGGCTCGGAGGGAGACGGTGGGGCCGGCCGGGGTGGAGAAGGTGGCCGCGTAGCCCGTCGGGGTTTTGCGGATCTTGGTTGTGGTCCAGGTGGTGCCGTTGTCGCCGGACACCTCGACCTCGAGGGACTTGAGGTGCTGGGCGCCGTCGATCGTCAGTGGCCCTCGCCCAGGGCAGGAACGGGAGTTGAAGAGCCGCGAGAAGGGCGGAAAACGGAGGTAGCGGAACCATCGGATGTCCGCACCGGCTTAGCTGAGGCGGACGAAGACCCGTTCGGGAGCGGCGACGCGATCGCTGTGGCCTAGTTGACCTGCGAGGCGTGCGCCGCCTACTGTCCGGCCAGCTTGGCCACGACCGGCGCGAGTGTGTCGGCAAAGTCGGCGCCGATGACGAAATAGGAGAAGCCGATCTCCTCGCGACGTCGTTGGATTTCTTCGGCGGCTGCCGCAGGGTCACTCGGAAGTATGACGAGCGAGTCGGCCGCGCGAAGCGCTGCGGTGTCGAGGTTGGGCGGCGCCATGAACGGAGCGACACCGTCACCGACAGCGGCGACGTGCTGGGCGAGTTCGATGTCCCGGCCACCAGGGAAGTCGCGTACCCGGTTCGTGGTTTCGACCCGATCATCTTCCGGCGAGAGTACGAACGTGACTGCGTCAGCGACTTCGAGCGCCAGCGCCTGCGACTTCGGTCCGCTCACCGCCATGACAACCGGCGTGTGCAGATCGGCGCCGTCGAACCTACGCAGGGCGGCCACGGTCTCGCGCATCCTGGCACGACGCTCAGCTGGGGAGACGGCAGGACGCCCCAGTTCGACTTCGATCCCGGGTCGGCCGGCGCCAATGCCCATTTCGAAGCGACCTTCCGTGAGTACTGAGAGTGAGTGGGCCTCCCATGCTGTGCTCCATGGTTCGCGCAGCGCAGCGGCATAGACCCACGAGCCGATCCGCAGGTCAGCGAGCGCGGCAGCGGTTGCCAGCGTGGGGCCAAGTGCTGGTTGCCATGTAGGGACATCGGGCATCAGCAACGTGGAGTAGCCGCTGTCGGCGATGCGGCGCACGCGGTCTCGCCACGTCGGCAGGTCAGAACCGATCGGCGCAACGACCCCGAATCGGAACGGTTTGGTTACCCGGCTGGCCTGGTCGTTCATCGTGGTTCTCCTTGAGGCTGGGACCTTGTTCGGTCCGGTTGCTCTATCCACGAACCCGCCTCCCAGGATTCGACAACCCCGCCCAAGAACGTCGACACTTCGATCGGAGATGAACCGCCGTGGTCGGCGATCAGTCTCCAGATCGCAAGATCACCGGGCATCTTCCGTCCCGGAAACTTACCCGACGAACGATCCCATCCACTTCCAACTGGTACCGGCGGGTGTTGGAGTGACGGGAGTTGCCACAGCTGGGGGGTCTGCCCGGCGCCGGAGGTCCAGGTGGGCGGCCGGTCGGCTGAACCGGCTGGCCGACCAGTTCCATAAACGATGGTACCGTGATACGCGGTTATCGCCTGATGATCGAAAACACCTCGAAAGACGCATGGTTGCTGATGGCAAAGATGCGGAGGTGCTACACCTGAACACCACGAGCGAGGGCAGGTAGACGAACTCATGCAACTGGCTACCGACACGATCCGAGCCGCCGTCCGCACCGCACTGTCGGAGGACCACGCAGCAGACGATGTGACCACTCGATGGAGCGTCCCTGAGCAAATGGACGTCGAGGCAGTGATGATCGCGAAGCAGCCGGGACGAGTAGCGGGCCTACCACTGACAGAAAGCGTGTACGACGCGATCGACCCGTCCGTCGCGGTGCGACCGGCCGTTGCCGACGGCGACCCGGTTCGCGCCGGGCAGCAGCTCGCGTGGATCAGTGGACCGGCGCGCTCGATCATCACCGGCGAGCGGGCGGCGTTGAACTTCGTCCAGCGGATGTCGGGCATCGCCACGCTGACCTCCGCGTTCGTGGCCGCCATCGGGCAGCACGAGGTGAAGCTTCTCGACACCCGTAAGACAGCGCCCGGCCTCCGGGCTCTGGACAAGTACGCGGTGACCTGCGGCGGCGGAACCAACCACAGACTCGACCTCGCCGCAATGGTGCTTCTGAAGGAGAACCACCTGGCTGCCGCAGGTGGCGTCCGCTCAGCCGTCCGAAGGGTCCGCGACGGCATGGCTGCGACCCGCCGGCACCTGGCCGTCGAGGTCGAAGTCACCACCCTGGCCGAGGCCTACGAGGCATTGGACTGCCAGGTCGAGTGGATCATGCTCGACAACATGTCCACCGACGTCATCAGGTCAGTGGTCGAGCAGCGTGACGCATCCGGATCCGGATGCCGGCTCGAGGCCTCCGGCACCATCAGTCTCGAGACTGTCGCCGACATCGCCGCCAGCGGAGTCGACGCCGTGTCCGTCGGCGCGCTGACGCACTCGGCACCGGCGCTCGACACCAGCCTGCTGATCAGTCCGTTCGAGCCTCAGGAGCAGACTGTGCGGCCGTGAGCCGGATCATCGAGGTGGGCGCAGTACGGCGAACGGGTCGGTCACCGTCAACTCGCGGGCCACGAATTTGTAGACCGCGGCGGGGCGCCCGCCGGACTGTCCGGGCCGGGCGGTCCGCTCGGTCGGGCCGATGACCTGTCGCCGGGTCAGAACTCGGGTCAGATTGGTCGCGCCGAGCTCATAGCCCAAGGCGGCACTGAACAGGTCGCGTAGCTCGGCGATGGTGAACTCAGCCGGAGCCAGAGCGAACCCGATGTTCGTGTACGAGAGCTTCGCCCGTAGCCGCCCCACGGCCGCGTCGATGAAGTAGTGGTGGTCGAACGCCGTACGCGGCAACTCGTCCACCCGGTGCCAGGCCGTGTCGGCCGGCAGATTCGGTTGTACGTCGGACGGAACGAGCCCGAGGTACGCGGTCGCGAGGACCCGCGCCCGCGGATCTCGATCGATCGCACTGTGGGTGGCCAACTGCTCCAGATGGGCGACATCACGCACATCGACCTTCGCCGCGAGATGACCGGTGATCGCCTCCCTGAGCCGTTCCGTGGGCTGCACGCCACCCCCGGGCAGCGCCCAGCGATACCTGAACGGGCTCTGCCCGCGCCGCCACAGCAGGACGCACAGATTGCCGTCACGGACGGAAAGCACCACGGCCAGCACCTCGTGCGGATAGCTGGGGATGTTGACCGGATCACTTTTCTTGGCGACGGGCATGTCGCCGATGGTACCGTCACCCTAGTTATCGCCTAATGGGCGAAAACCATCCGAGGGAAGGGAACAGGCAATGTCCGTTGCCCAGAGCACTGCGACGACCTGGTCGGGAGAGGTGCGACGCCTGGCCCACGAGCGGGACGCGGTCGTCCTCGCCCACAACTATCAGGACCCCGCGATCCAGGATGTGGCCGATCATGTCGGCGACTCGCTCGAACTGTCGCGGCTCGCCGCCAGCACCGACGCATCGACCATCGTCTTCTGCGGCGTGCACTTCATGGCCGAGACCGCGAAGCTCCTCAGTCCGGACAAGACCGTGCTGATCCCCACGGCCCAGGCCGGGTGTTCGCTGGCCGACACGATCGACGCCGATCAGGTGCGCAAATGGAAGGCCGAGCATCCCGGGGCTGCGGTGGTTGCCTATGTCAACACCAGCGCCGCGGTCAAGGCGGAAGCCGACGTGTGCTGCACGTCGTCGAATGCTGTGGACGTGGTGGAGTCGATCCCGGCGGACCAGCCGATCCTGTTCCTGCCCGACCAGTTCCTCGGCAACCACGTGCGACGGCAGACGGGGCGCGACAACATCCACGTGTGGATGGGTGAATGCCACGTCCACGCCGGGATCAGTGCGGCCGATCTGCGGGCCCAGGTGGCGGCCGATCCGACGGCCGAGGTTCTGGTGCATCCGGAGTGCGGCTGCGCGTCGTCGGCGATCTGGCTCGCCGGCGTCGGTGATCTGCCCGCGGACCGGACCCGGATTCTCTCGACCTCCGGGATGCTCGGCGCCGCTCGCGACATGACCGCGAAGACGGCGCTGATCGCGACGGAGATCGGCATGCTCCATCAGTTGCGCAAGGTCAACCAGCGTACGACTTTCCGGCCGGTGAACCCGAAGGCCTCGTGCCGCTTCATGAAGATGATCACGCCCGAACTGCTGCTGCGGTGCCTCCGTGAGGGCCGCGACGAGGTGGAGGTGCCATTCGACGTGGCCGAGCGCGCCCGGCAGTCGGTTGAGCGGATGGTTGCCATCGGCAGACCCGGTGGTGCTCGGTGAGACGATCCGCCGACGTCGTCGTCATCGGCAGCGGTGCGGCCGGCCTGTCGGCCGCCCTGGGCCTCGCGGCGACCCGGAACGTACTCGTTGTCAGTGCCGGTTCCGGGAGTACACCGTGGGCACAGGGCGGGATCGCCGCCGCGTACGGCGACGACGACCCGTTCGACCACGCCCACGACACCGAGATCGCCGGCGCAGGATTCTGCGACCCGCGCAATGTCCGCGCGCTCGTCGAGGAAGGTCCACAACGCCTGGCCGAACTGATCGCCCTGGGCGCTCGTTTCGACCGCGACAGCGACGGTTCACTGTCGAGAACCCTCGAAGGTGGCCACGACCGCCACCGGGTTGTCCATGCCGGCGGCGATGCCAGCGGCGCCGAAGTTCATCGCGCACTCCACCAGGCAGTGCAGCTCGCCGGCGTCCGGACGGTGACAGGACGGGCCGTCGGCCTGATCAAGTCGGGCTCCGGACACATCGCCGGCGTACTCGTCGAGGAGGACGCGGACGTCAGCCAGATCGACGCTCGCGCCGTCGTGCTGGCCACCGGCGGGATCGGCAACGCCTACCTGGCCAGCACGAATCCGTCGACCGTCCGCGGCGACGGCATCGCCTTGGCGCTGCAGGCCGGGGCGTCGCTGGTCGACATGGAGTTCGTACAGTTCCATCCGACCGCACTCTTCACCGGCGACAGCACAGGTCAGCTCCCCTTGGTCACCGAGGCCGTCCGCGGTGAAGGCGCCGTACTCCGTGACCTGCGCGGCGGCAGGATCATGACCGACGTGCACCCGCATGCCGACCTCGCTCCGCGGGACATCGTTGCCCGGGCCATCGAGTCGACGATGCGACGCGACGGGTGCGAGCACGTGTGGCTGGACGCCCGGTCGATCCCGGAGGACACCATCTGCCGGCGGTTCCCGACCGTCCTGGCGTCCTGCCGGCGAATCGGCGTCGACATGCTGAGCGAGCCGATCCCGGTAGCCCCGGCCGAACACTTCCTGTGCGGCGGAATCCGGACGAACCGCGACGGCGCAACCGATGTGCCGGGTCTCTACGCCGTCGGCGAGGCCGCGGGCGGTGGCGTCCACGGAGCCAACAGACTGGCATCCAACAGCCTGCTCGAAGGCCTGGTCTTCGGGCGGCGTGTCGCCACGGCTCTGACCCTCGACCTGCCCGCGGAGTCGTACGGGCAGCCCAGTTGGCTGACCTTGGGAGAGGACCGCGAACCGGACAGGATCCGGGCGATCCTGACTGAACACGCCGGTATCCGCCGCGACGGCGCCGGATTGCAGACCGCCCTCGACGAGCTCGAGTCGGCGGGAGACGGCCCCCTGGCGACGGTGGCGCGAACGGTCGTCGCGGCAGCGATCACCCGGGAGGACAGCCGCGGGTGTCACTGGCGCTCCGACCACCCCCGTACCGACGAACGGTGGAACCGGCATCTTGTCATCCGTCTCGACGAGGAGGGTCGCCCAGCTGTGCGTCAGCTTCTCCACTCAGCCGCAACCTGAGCTCCGCGTCGGGTACTCCCTGGGCAGCGCCATCGGCGCCATGGCGATCGCGACGCTGTCAAGCCTCGCTGTCGCCCGCCGACGCTCGTCCGAGACCAACCCGTAAGTCAGATGCACTCATCCCAACACTGGAGGTCCCATGCCCAAGGGCTACTGGGTCAGCGCCTACCGCACCATTTCAGACCCTGACAAGCTGGCTGCTTACAACAAGCTGGCCGCCCCGGCCGTGAAGGCCGGAGGCGGTCGGGTCCTCGTCCGTGGCGGTCGAGTCGTGGCGCATGACGCCGGAATCGCCGAGCGCACCGTCCTGATCGAGTTCGACAGCTTCGAGCAGGCCGTCGCGGCGCACGACAGTGCGGCCTACCAGGACGCGCTGGTCGCCCTGTCCGACGGCGTCGAGCGCGACTTCCGCATCGTCGAAGGCATCGACTGACCGAGGCCCAGCCGGATCTTCACTGAAGATCCACCCTCTTGGTTCTCGCTGGTGCAACTTGCCCGGAGCAACAACACACACACCATCCCACGGCGCGCCACCGATGCGGGCCCTGACCTGCAACGACACCGAAAACGCGACCAGACGGGAGTCCCTGCATCAGATACAACCCCCGTGCTTCTGGCGCCGACAGCCGGCCTGATGTCAGGTCAGGAGGGCTCGCCCGCGAGCACGCTTCGCCGGTGAATGTTTGACTTGTGTCCGATCTTGCCGCTGGCAAGATGCTGCGCACGGCGGGACTCCCGAGTGTCGTGTTTGGTAGCTTCTCGGCGTAGGTTGGAGGCACCGAGGAATTCCTGCGCGCTGACTCCGCTCGGCGTCGCCCCGGCGAACCGTTTGAAGCCGGCTGTGACTGCGCTGGAGACAGGCCATCGAGGATGACAATTCACGATCCTTTGATCCCCGAGGGCGTCTCCAACCCGCCACCAGACACGGACGTTCCCGCCGGCCCGGGGCCAGGGCGCTCGCACGTTGGCGGGGTCGTGGCCGGATCGCTGGCCGCGGGTTTCGTTGCGGCGGTGATCCTGCCGTTCCTCCCAGTCGGCACGGTAGATGTGGACTTCGCCACCGCCATGGTGCTGTTCGGTTTTGCGCTCGGGTGGGCGCTGATGGCGGTTCTGTCTACTCGGTTCACCGATCAGCCACAACGCTGGGCCGTGGCGCCGGCGATCTTCATGGCGTTGTCCGGGGCGCTGGTGCTGTTGGCCCCGGACGCGATGGTGGATGCGCTGGGGTGGGTCTGGCCGCCGGCGCTGGTGGTCTTGGTGGTCTGGGCCTGGACCCGCGCCAGGCGCGCGCTGCACAGCCGGACCAGGGTGTGGCTGCTGAACCCGGTGCTGGTCATCCTGGTGATCTTCGCCCTCGGCGGAGCGTACGAGACGATCCGCCAATCGACCGAACCTGCGGTCGCCATGCGCGGTCAGCTCGTCGATGTGGGACCGTACCGACTCCACCTGGAGTGCACTGGCTCACGCGGCCCGACCGTGATTCTTGAACCGGGTGGCGGCGGCTCCGCGGCCTCGATGGGGCTGATCGCACCCGCTGTGGCCCGCGACAGCAGAGTGTGCGTGTACGACCGGGCGGGGCGTGGCTGGAGTGATCCTGCCGCGAGTCCGCCCGATGGTGCGCAGATCGCCACCGATCTGCACAATCTGCTGGATCGCGCACACGTTCCGGGTCCGTACGTACTGGCCGGGCATTCCTTTGGCGGCCTGTACGTGAGGACGTACGCCGCGAAGTATCCCGAGGAGGTCGCCGGTCTCGTGCTGGTCGACTCCACCGCCGCCAAGAGCACCCCGGTGTCCCCGCAGAAGGCGAGTTCTTACAGCGTCTTGAAGCACCTGTCCTCGCTGGTCGCAACGACCTCTCGGCTGGGGGTCGGGCACCTTGTCGCCGACACCGGTTTCTCGGATCTACCGCCCAGATACCGCGACGATGCGCGTGCAAGTGCCGCCACCGGGAAGGAAATGAGTGGCTTCCTCGACGAGTTCGGCGTCGCGAACCGGTCCGAAGCCGAGGCCGGGGAACTCCGCAGCCTCGGTGCGAAGCCACTGGTCGTCCTGACCGCCGAACTCGACAACGCCAAGGGATGGATCGCTGCTCAGAACGAGATGGCCACGCTGTCGACCAACAGCCTTCATCGCGTCGAGTCGGGGTCGACCCACGCTTCCTTCGTGGAAAACCCAGCTCATGCCGACGCGGTCACCAAGGCGATCCACGACGTGGTCGTATCCGTGCAGACCGGGGAACCCCTGAAGGGTCCCTGACGCGGCATTCGCCGTCCGCAGATGCGAAAGGTTGGCCGAACGGATGATGCCGCAGACATCGGCGCCGACCGCGAGCGCGACTGGTATGCGACACGCGTGATGCCGAATTGGCTCAGAGAGGTATGTCAGCTCGAGCCCCGAGCCTGCGGATCCAGGCATCGTATGGGAGGTCGTGGGAGCCGCCATCCGACTCCTGGGCATGGACGCATGTTCCGTTCCCGCCGGAGGCGGTCAGGGTGTAGCGGGTGTTGTATTGACCGGACGAGCTCTGGGTGGCGACGTTCATCCTGGGCGCCAATCCATCGGCTGCCGTGTCGCACAGATAGACAATGTCGCGGTATTCCTCGATGCACACCGTGCCCCCGTTTGCGGAGTCTGTGGCGATCCCAGAACCCGCCCGAAGCCCACTCGACACCAGCCACGAGGACCCTCGGAGAACCGCATCCGGCAGCGCCAGCGGGCCAAGCGACGTACCCGCGAAGCACCACCATCACGAAGCCGGCCCCACCGACATCCCGACGTCGCCATCACTGAACCCTATGAATAGCCGGGGCTTGTCTGGATACGGTGCGCGCCGATTGTCCGAGCGCTCGCCGTTTCGTGCCGTTGTCCGCTGGGCCACACTTGAGTCATGGCGAAGTGGTCCCCCCTCCGCGAGGCGCTCGCATCGGTCGACGATCGAGTCACCTACACGTGGGGTGAACTCGACGAACTCGTAGGTGGGCTACCGCGCTCGGCTTATGATTACGCCGCCTTCTGGAAGGGCGACCGATCGGGATGGCCCGGCTTCACAACGATCGACGTCCGGGTCGGGGACTCCGTGACCTTCGTACGACGCTCCGGGGGGCAAGCCGTGTCTCCCGGCATGTCGCCGACACTCCGATCGGTCCCCAGCACTTCAGATTCAGCGGACCTCGTTCTCGTCGGGTGCGTGAAGCAGCAGCTCGACCGTCCCGCACCAGCCCAGGACCTCTACACGTCCGCGCTGTTCCGGAAGGAACGCGCCTATGCTGAGGCTTCCGGCGCTGCCTGGTTTGTTCTGTCAGCGAAACATGGGCTCGTCGCGCCAGAAACCGTCCTGGAGCCATACGACCTGCGCCTGTCCAAGACGTCGCGTCAGTATCGACGCGCATGGGGCGCGCAGGTCATCGATCAACTCAAGGACCAGGTGGGGCCGCTCGCCGGGAAGGTCATCGAGGTTCACGCCGGCGCGGCATACTGCGAGCCGATTCGGGATCAGCTCCAAGCAGCTGGAGCACAGGTCGTCGAGCCGCTTTTCGGGCTCACGATGGGCCGGCAGCTGGCTTGGTACCGCGAGTCGAGACTCGACGCGTCTGACACACAGCGTGCTCTACCGCTTTCCGCAGTGGTGGATCTCGTCAAGCGTCTCGGCCCGGGCGGCGGCGCGCGGACGCCCGGTGAGGTCCCAGTCACCGGAGTCACCGAGTTTCGGTCGCCTGGGCTCTACAGTTGGTGGGTCGATCACGATGGCTCGCGCGACCTTACGGCTGGGCTCGGTCAACCGGTCCACCCAGGCCTGATCTACGCCGGGCTCGCTGGTGCCACGCGGCCACGCAGCGGGCCAAAGTCGAGCAACACGCTGTGGGGCCGCATCCGCGGCATGCACCTTGGTGGCCGCCATGACTTCTCGACCTTCCGTCTGAGCCTCGGATCAATCCTTGCAAGCGCTCGCACGGAGACAGAGATTGACGAAGAGCGCTTAACCGCATGGATGCACGAGCACCTGCGGTTCGTGACAATCCCTGTTGATGATGGTGACGCCCTCGACGGACTGGAGAGCGCCGTTCTCCGCGAACTAGACCCACCGCTCAACCTCGACAAGATGCCGCCGAGTCCGATTCGCGGGCGACTCACGGAACTCAGACGGCAGTACGGCCGCAAGACGCGATCACGCTGACGCGAATCGCTCGGCCAAGAGATCCCGCCGCCACCGGCGCCCGCAGCCGCCGACCTGGACCGACACCGGGTCAGGTTCGGGGCACACCGACGGCCAGCCCGTACGATGCGCGCGACTAGCCGTAACACCGAGCCCACCAATCGCGATCACCTCGAGAGAGGGGGAATCATCAGTGGACATCGTCGTAGCCATCATCAGCGGCGTGGTGAAACTGACCATCGCAGTGATGCAGATCATGGCCAAGCTCGTCATGTTCGGCATCCGCGAAACGCAGCGAGCCATCGCCCAAGCCCAACGCAACCAGGCGCGTAAGCGGTAAGCCCGGAAACACATCCGCATACTCAACGACTCCGGAACCGCACTCCGGGGGTCCTTCTGTGTCAAGTGTCGGACCAGCGGGGCGATCAGCTCGACGACGCCGACCGGCGCGGCCCGGGCCAGTTCTACTGCCCCTTCTGCCATCTTCTAGGCGTCGGGACTACCGCCGCAGACGCCTCTGGACGCCTCTGGCAGCACGAGTTGACTCCAGTCATGAACCGTGTCACGGGATGCCGGGGCCGCCGGCAGCTCGGCAACATCCCTAGGTGATCATCTAGCCCCAGCGCGCTGGGCGCGCGAGAGTCAGCCCAGGCGAGGACCTAACTTGTGCCGAGTGCGCACCGTCGCGGCCGTGGATCGTTCGCAGGATTTCGCGTAGGTCGTCGGGTAGTGGGTCGGCGGCGGTGATGGTGTGGGCGCCGGCCTGGATTTCGATGGTGTGGTATCGGCGGGTGGTGGGGACGAACTTCTTGATCGACCATTCGGTGGTGTCCTCGATCCAGCGTGAGACCGCGAGGGCGGCGAACATCGATTGTTGATTCGAACGATCGGGCGGAAGTAGCCCTCATGTACCCGAACAGTGGTCACGTCGTGGGTTGCGCGGCGCTTCACCCGCACCGGATGATGCCTGTCCTGGCGGACCGGACCAGTCTGGTTGGGCGTACCCGGGCGCTGCGGCGGGGTACGAGAAGCGCGCACCGTGAACAAGGGAACACGAATGAGTGCTGAAGGTCAGCGCGAGGCGTTGTGATCCCGCGTCAGTACCCGCACCCCTTCCCTGGATCGGAGCCTCATGACCACGAACACACCCGAGGCCACCCCGGCGGCGCAGAAGCCGACCATCGTCCTCATTCACGGTCTTTGGCTCACGCCGCTCAGCTGGGAAGGCTGGAAGCAGCGCTTCGAGTCGAAGGGCCACACCGTGCTAGCACCGGCCTGGCCGGGACTCGAGGGAACGGTGGAGGAGGTCCGCCAAAACACCTCCAAGTACGAGCGGCTCGGGATAAAGGAGATCACCGACCACTACGACCGGATCATTCGCGGTCTCGACGCCCCGCCCATCATCATGGGCCACTCGTTCGGCGGCCTCATCACGCAGCTCCTGCTGGACCGCGGCCTTGGCGCCTCGGCCGTGGCGATCAGCCCGGCGCAGATCCACGGCGTATACACCCTGCCCCTCGCCCAGGCCAAGGTCGCGTCGGTGGCGCTAAAGAACCCGGCCAACCGCCACAGGACTCAGATGCTCACACCGGAGGAATTCCACTACGGCTTCACCAACACGCGCACACTCGAGGAGTCGAGACCGATCTACGACAGGCTCGCGGTTCCGGGGCCGGGGCGCCCGCTTTTCCAGGCGGCGCTCGCCAACTTCACACCCCACGCGGTGACGAGGGTTAACCGGCACAACTCGAGCCGCGCGCCGCTGCTGTTCCTCGCCAACGGCAAGGACCACACCGTGCCCGCGGTGTCGACCCGCGCCGCCTACAAGATCCAGAAGAAGACGGGCGCACTCACCGAGCTCAAGGAGTACCCCGACCGCTCCCATTCCACATTCTCCCAGGACGGCTGGGAAGAAGTGGCGGACTACTCGCTCGATTGGGCCGTGCGCAACGCGCGAACCTAGCCGCAGGCCGTGATCTGGTGATGTGGCGGTCGTGGACGTGCGCGGCGACCCTTTGATGATCCGGAGCCGTGTGGACTACAGATCATCTCACTCTGGCCGCCTGCTACAGCGCGGAGGCTGATCGGGCAGCGCGGCCCGCAGCTCAGCGGATGATGCCCGGTTTAGGAAACCGAGGTACACCGTCGACACCAACCCCTTCCAGGCCTGGCCAGCCAACATCAGTTCGGCCGATTCCGTCTCCAGACGACTCGAATCGACACCTGTTCGTTCCCAGGTGTTCCCACGCTGAACTGAGTGGTGCGGCAGGCCCGCCGCGAACTGCGCCAGGCCCAGAGCCGGACGCGGAAACTCGAGCGTGCACTGACGCGGGCCGCCCGGCTTGCTGCCGCGGCTCGCCGGCGATGCAAGGCTATGGGGGCGGCGCCCCGAGCCGGAGCTTCGTTGAAGCAGCCCGAGGCAACCATCCGAGTTCTGCCTTCAAGCGCGGGACAACAATTGGGTGGCGCCAGAAGTCTGTCAATCTGTTTCGGGGAGGGTTCGGGGTAGTCCGAAGCGTGTCATGACGTTGGTGTTGAAGCAGGTGATGGCGGTGATGTGGTCGTCGGCGGTGGTGATGACTTGGAGGCCGTAGGCGCGGTAGGCACCGGCGTGGGGGTCTGCCTGGTACAAGCCGAAGGCGGGCTGGCCGTTGGCGCGGGTGGGTACCACGCGGTAGGTGAGGCCGGGGCGGAAGACGACGGCGGCGAAGACGCGCTGGGCTGATTCGATGCCGCGGTATTCCAGCGTGACGGGGGGCATGGAGAGTCTCACGTCGGTGACGAGCAGTTCGATCAGGGCGTCCAGGTCGGCGCGTTCCAGGGCGTCGGTGAACCGGGCGACGAGCCGGTGTTCGGCCGCGGTGTCGGGTTGGCGTGCAGGCCTGCCGCTGCCGGTGCTGCCGGTGCTGCTGGAGTCGGCGAGGTGGTTGTCGACGGTGGCGCGGGCGCGTTTGAGGGCGCTTTGAACCGATTCCTGGGTGGCATCGAGCATCTGGGCGACTTCGGCGGCGTGGTAGCCCAGGACGTCGCGCAGGACGAGCGCGGCGCGTTGGCGTGGGGGCAGCAGTTGCAGGGCGGTGATGAAGGCCAGGGAGATGGCCTCGGTGGTCTCGTAGCGGGCTTCCGGTCCGGGGCGCTGGTCGAGGAGGTGGTCGAGCAGGACGTCGGGGTAGGGTTCCAGCCAGGGTGGGTCGCCGGCGCCGGTGGGTTCGGGCAGGGTGGCCTGGGGCAGCGGGGGTGCGATGCGGGGGCGTCGGCTGTCGGCGCGCAACATGTCCAGGCACCGATTGGTCGCGATCTGATACAGCCAGGTCCGCAGCGAGGACCGCTGGCTGAACTCGCCGAGGTTACGCCAGGCGGACACGAGGGTCTCCTGGAGTGCGTCCTCGGCGTCCTGCAGGGATCCCAGGATGCGGTAGCAGTGCACCTGCAACTCGTGGGAGTGGCCCTGGACCAGGTCGCGGAACGCGTTGTGGTCGCCGGCCCGAGCCCGAGCGATCAGGTCCGTCGTGTCCATCTCCATCGGCATGCATCCTCGCCTTTCTTCTTTCCGCAGGCCGCGTTCGACTTGCTTACTAATAAAGACGCCGTCGGCCCCGCGAATTGGGCGGTGTCTGCGCGCCCAATTGATCGCCGTGCCGGCGTCTACCCGGTTAGAGGCGGTCCCAAATCCGGGGCTCGCCCGACTACAGAACAGGACCACAGATCATGGCCGCGTACGTCTTCTCCTACCGTGTGCCCTCCGACTACAGGCCCGCCGCCGAGACGCCGGCCGAGTGGCAGGCCTGGTTCGGCGGGCTGGGCGCGGCGCTGGTGGACGTCGGCCACGCTGTGACCGATTACGCCTCGCTCGGCGAGGTCGGCGGCAGCGGCTTCCGGATGATCGGCCACTCGGTGGTGTCCGCCGTCGACATGGACTCCGCGGTGGCGCTGGCCAAGGACTGTCCGGTGATGCGGGTCGGCGGCGGGGTCGAGGTCGGCCCCGCGATGGAAACCGCCGGGTCATGAGCAACGCCATGACCGCAGCGACGGCGCGCTGTCTGGATCAGTGATGGCCGACAACATCGTCAAAGGAGCACGGAATGGGAAAGATCGTCATCAGCTCAAATGTCACCCTTGACGGAGTGGTCCGAGACCCCGACGGTGAGGAGGGCTTCGAGCGGGGCGGCTGGTTCCACCAGTTCGTGGGGGGCAAGGACCTCGAAGACTGGGTCGCCCGCGAGACCGAGGAAGCGCTGGGTGCCGCGGCGCTACTGCTGGGCGGGCGGACCAGTGAGTGGTTCGCGGCCCGGATGCTGTCGCGCGATGGCGCGGATGTCCGCGTAAGCCCCGAGTGGGCGAACCGAGTGAAAAGCATCCCCAAGTACGTCGTGTCGTCGACCCTCGAAGGTCCTCAGTGGAGCAACGCCACGGTCCTCAACGGCGACGTGGTGAAAGAGATCTCGGAGCTGAAGCGGAAAGTGGACGGCGAAATCCTGGTCTACGGCAGCTACCAGCTCGTGCGCACACTGCTGGAACAGGACCTGGTCGATGAACTGCGGCTGGTAGTTTTCCCGGTCGTGTTGGGAATCGGCCAGCGTGTCTTCGACGAGACCAGCGACAAGAAGGCGCTGAACCTCGTCAGCACACGAAAGATCGGTGACGGCCTGGTGTTCTACACCTACGAATTCGAGAAGAACTAAATCGAGAACGGCTGCCCCTGCGCCATCCAGCGCAGGGCAGCGCGCTAGGAAGCGATATCCCGAGCGGTGGAAGCTCCAAGCTCAACCCACATCGCCGGATGCAATGCGCGCCACAACGGCCGCCGCAGGCGTCGCCGTCACGGGAGCGGTCATCCGCGGTACCGGCAGCTCAAACTGGCTCGACCCCACCATGGCCCTGATCATCGCCGCCGTCATCTGCCACCACACTCTACGATCCGGCGCGAAGATCTCTGGCAGCGCTTTGTCGGGCGTGGCGGCAATCGTCCGCAACGGCGCCAGGCTGCTCGGTCGGGCACGATCGCGTTCAGCTGATCCGACCTCATCGTCACGGCGTACAGCCAGTCCGAGAGGACCAGGGCCTGGTCGTGTGTGAGCTTGATGGTCACCGGTTCGTCGTTCGCGCGGTCACCGTAGCGAGCTGCGATCGTCCCGCAGGCCGGAAGGTCGGTCAGGGGCGACGTCGAACCGGCACCTTGTTGTTCAGGCTGACCCCAGCGTGACTCCAACAACACCAATGACAGGGAGTTCGGCACCGCGGGCGACGGGAGTTCTTGGGGGCCACCCGGTCAGGAATGAAGCCGGGCGGGTCCTACAGATTAGAAGGCGGGCCGGTGCACTTGGTCGGGCACGACCAGGCCTGAGCTGCGACCAGGGTGGTCGAGATGCATGGCATGACTCGTGGCACCAAACGACGGATACTCATGGGGAATCTCGCGCTCGTTGGGGGCGGCCGTGTTGTTAGAAGCTCTGGTAGAGCAGATCCGACGCTGTAGTTCTCCCTCGTAATGAGAAGGTCATCGGTTCCTGCTCCAAGATGTCGCTTTGCCACGCGGCGGCCGACTGGCCCACCTTCGCGATCTGGTCCGGCACCATGCTGCCGGGCAGACGTGGGGCTTGCACACTCGACGGCATCTACGGCATCTCTCAGGATTGTTGCGCGGGCAACGGTCGCGGACATGCTCGTCGCACTGGTGTGGACGGGTTGTTCGATGCTCGATGTCCTTCTTTCGTCCCTGGCAATGAATGCGACATCTGCGCAGCTCGGCATAGAAGCTGTCGAGCGTCTCAACGTCGAGGCGCCGACAGCTGCGTCGTGCCGAGCAGCGGCTTGATGTGAGTTTCGTACTTCGACGGGTAGCCACGGACTGTCTGCGTGTCCGCGTCCAGCACCGAGAAGTACCTCGTCATCAACTGCGCGACCGTTGCACGCGTCTTGGGATTTCGCTTCTCATCGACCTGGCTGAGAAGCCGGGTGCGCGCCTTATCTGCTTCCCTCTCCTGGCGCGGGCCTGCCGGGATAACTGCGGTGAGGTAGAGGTCCTTCTTCGTCACCGGGTCAACGCCGGCGTAGACGCGGACCTGGAGCGATCCCGACTTGAGGCGCCGGATCGACCCACGCTGTCGCCTCGACCTACGGGATTCATCGGCCGTGCACGGACGGTAGCACGGGCTTCATGGCACGGCCCATGGCACGCGCTTCGGTGCCACCCCGCAGGCCAGAGGGTCGAAGTTGCTCTGACCTGCGGGTTCATGCCGTAGGGCGGGCGGGACTCGAACCCGCGACCCAGGGATTATGAGTCCCCTGCTCTAACCAGCTGAGCTACCGCCCCGTGCTCGGAGGATCGTATCTGGTGGGAGTGGGAGAGGTGGGAAACCAGGGGTGGGTCAGGGGTTTGACGGAGTGGTGGTTGGGTCGGACCGGGCATGATGGAGGCAGGTCCTGTGCAGGGCTGTTCCGTGGAAGGGAAGGCCGATGGGCTGGTTCATTTTCCTCGTGCTCGTGGTGGGCGCGATCGCGGCGTACAAGTATCGGGTGCCGCTGATCGCGAAGCTGACCGGGCAACCGCAGCAGCGTATTCAGCGCGCGATCGACCGGCGGAAGGGCAAGTAGGCGCCGGCCGCGGAGCCCTCTTCCGGAGGGCGGACGTGCGAAGGCCCCGACCGCAGGCTGCGGTCGGGGCCCCGATGGCTTGCGGACGAGGTCAGCCGACCTGTACTGCGACCACGTCAGCCGCGGCGGTGATGTCGCCGGATCCGGCCGAACCGGCGTCGTCGTTGTAGCCGAAGGCGAACACCTCGACCTTGGTCGAAGCGGTCACCTTCACGACCTTCACGGTCGAGCCGGTCAGCTCCCGGTCCTTCGAGGGGGAGATCTCGGCGCCGAGGATGGTGCCGTAGTCGTCACCGAACGCGGTGTCGGATGCCCCTACCCGGAGAGCCAGCTGCGGCCGGGTGCCCGCCGGGCCCGCGGCGGTGCGGGCGAAGAACGCGGACGAGTTGATCAGCCAGGTGCCGGACGGCAGCGTGAACTCGCCGACCTTGGTCTTGCCGGTCTTGAACGAGCCGCCGATGTGGGCGATCACGACCGGGTCGAACGTCTTCGAAACGCCGAGCTTGCCGTTCGAGTCCTTCAGGAACGCAGCGCGGTCGGCGGGTGCGAGCTTGCTCGCCGGCACGCTGTTGTCGACGACCTGGGTCGCCGCGACCGACCGCGGGCACAGCGGGTACGACAGGGACTTGCAGTCCGGCTTCACGGCGCCGTTCGCCGCGACGGAGACTCCGACCAGCACGCCGGCCCCCAGTACAGCGGCGACCATCAGACGGCCGCTCTTGCTGTTCAGGATCTTCTTGATGTTCACAGGGTTCCTTCCCCTCATCCCCGAGGCCCCCCTCGGGATCAGGAGCACGGTACGGGAATAGCTGGTATAGGCCAAATTAGGAACCGCGTGTCGCGGGAATTGGACCAGCGCGCCGTGGTCGGGACGTCAGGTCGGGAACGTCAGGCACCAGGCGGTGAGGGTGATCTTGGCCGTGGTGCCGATGTCGGTGTCGACAGGCCAGACCACTGGCTTGTCCCGCGTGCTTCTGGCGATGGACAGGTAGGTGCCGGCGGCTTTGTCTTCGCCGGCTTCCACAGTGTTGGACCATGAGACGGCCGCGAGGGCGGATTCGCCCTTCCGCAGGCTGAGCTTGGTGGGTCCGGGGTCGATGGCCATGTACGACAGACCGTGTGTGACGGTCACCTTCATGGGCCTGCGCTTGGCGTCCAGGACGGTCACGTCGGGGTAGCCGTTGACGGTCAAAACGCCGGAGTGGCAGTTGGTCAGCTTGATGACGACGGCGCGGTGTCCCAGGGCCGCGTCGACCTGGCCGACCGAGATCGACGCCCCGGTGCTGGGGCATGTGGAGGGTGGCGGAGTGGGCGTCGGCCGGGGTGTCGGCACTGAGTGCTCGGATGGGGTCGGCGTCCGCTCGGGTATTCCGCCAACCGCACTCTGGGTGCCGCATTCGGTCACCAACAGCAATGCTCCGGCCAGCCCCACCCAGAGCCGCCGAACCTACCCGCCTCTGTGCTCACGGCCGCTGGGGTGCGGGCATGAAGAAAGCCGGCTCCAGAGGAGACCGGCTTGGTGTGTTGCTCCCGCGACTGGACTCGAACCAGTAACCTGCCGGTTAACAGCCGGCTGCTCTGCCAATTGAGCTACGCGGGATCGTGGGTGTTTCCTGCCCCCCGAACCCCGAGGACCTGAGTAGGTTAGCAGGCGCGACCCGAACTACAAAAACGGGATTCGCCGGCCTGGAGGCTGACTTCTGCGTCAGATTCCGAACTCCTCGCGGACTTCTCGGAGGGCTGCTTCGGCGGCGTCCAGTACGCCGGGGTGGTCGGGCTCCAATCCCTTGTCCAGAACGAAGTTCCAGGTGACCGCGGCGTCGGTGGTGGACGGGTTGCGGCGGCCGATGATCCGGACGCCGCGCTTGCCGGCGAGCGGGACGTGGCGCTGGATGACGATGCTCGCGTCGACGCGTTCGCGCAGGAGCTGGCCGAAGCGGCCGGGGTCGTCGACCTTGAGCTCCGTCGCGCGCAACGGCGTACCGAAGTCGGTGGTCTCGAAGATGTTCAGGATCGACGCCTCAGAGTCCCACCCGGCGCGCTCGATCTTCTCCCAGCCGACCCGGCGGAAGGTGTCCGGAGAGTCGGTCGGCAGGTAGACGGCAGACCTCGTGCCGGCGACCCAGTGCCCGTCCGTCAGTCGGACCGCCGCGAGGATGTCGTCCTTCGCGCCGGACGCGTCGCGCGAGGCGACGGTCACTGCGTCAGCCAACTCGCGCGGCCAGGACGTACGCCGGAGTTTCACATCTTCATCATTCCAGTTGCTCCAAACGCTGTGTGTGGGGGGCAGGTCAGGCCGCGTAGTCGCGGAGGTGGGGGATGGCTTGGCGGCGGAGGTGGCGGAGGGCTTCCTTTTCGAGGGTGCGGACCTGGTCGGGGGTCAGATGGAGGGCGCTGGCGGTTTCTTCAGGGGTGCAGGGGGCGTGGTCCTGGAGTCCGTAGCGGTGGACGAGGACGGCCTGGTGGAGGTCGTCGAGGAACTGGAGGTGGTGGGCGATGTCGCGGCGGAGGGCGGCTCGGAGAACGATCGGGGCGTCGTCGATGACTGGTTCGGAGTCGTCGGCGTCGAGGGTGTCGGGGTGGATTCGCCAGGCCTCGGCGCGCTCGACCCGGGCCGCGGTGAGGCCGCTTGCCGTGGCGAGGTCCGCGGTCGTGGGCTCGCGGCCAAGGGACTGGGTCAGGTCGTGGCGCAGCGACGCGAGGCGGCAGGCATCGGTGTACGCCTGCGCCGGCATCCGCACCAACCGGGACCGGTCCGAGATCGCGCGGCCGATCGACTGCCGGATCCACCAGATCGCGTACGTCGAGAACCGGTGACCGAGCCGGTGGTCGAACCGCTCGACCGCTCGCATCAGCCCGATGTTGCCCTCCTGGATCAGATCCAGAAGTGAGATGCCCTTGCCGGTGTACCGCCGGGCCAGCGAGACGACCAGCCGCAGGTTGCCCTCGACCATCCGCCGCCACGAGTGCTTCCCGAGCGCGACGACCTGCCGCAGGTCGGCCGGATCGTGCCGGCCCGGATCGATGCGCAGCCGCTCGGCCGCCAGCAGCCCGGCCTCGATCCAGTACGAGTGCTCGCTCACCTCCTCCAGAGTCAGTAGTTCGTGCCGCCCGATGTCGCGCAGGTAGGCCACCAGCGCGGAAACGTCCGCCGGTTCACAGTCCAGTTCAGCCATCCGTGCCCCTCTCCTTGTCAAAGAGAGTGCCGTGATCGGACCCGCGGGAACGCAACGACTTTCGGTATGTGGATAACTACCTGACGTGACAACCGGAAGTCCCAGGCGCTCGCGCTCTCAGGCGTACGCGCGGAGTCCGCTCAGCAACCCGTCGTGGAAGGGATTCGCGTCGACTGCGTCGAACCAGGCGTCCCCGGTGGTCAGGGGCTCGAGCGGTGGGATGGTCACGGCTTCCGGCGTGGCGCCGGCCGCGCCGCGGCGGCGAAGCTCGACGTTGAGCTCCGGCGCCGGCATGTCCGGAAGCAGCACGAAGGTGCCGGCCGCCAGCAAGGCCGGAGCTCCGCCGGGGGAGGCGTCCGCAGTGACCAGGTCGGAGAAGCCGGCTTCGTCGGCGGCGGCCAGGGCAGCGAAGGTTTCCGCAGCCCGAGCCGCGGCACCGGCGGGATCCTTCCGGATCCGCTCGAGCTCGGCGACGACTGTTTTCCAGGTGACCGCGGCGTCGCCGTAGTCGATCGAGCGAGAGAGCTTGCCGACCGAGATCTGCGTCGCCGTCGGAGCCAGAGGCTTCATCAAGGACCGCAGGCCGTACCGGGCTCGTCCGCCGACGACCACGAGCCGGATGTCGGCCTCGGTGGCCTCGATCAGGTTGCGGTGCGGGTCGGCCCCGGATCGCCGTACGACGATCAGATCGGCCAGCGCGCCGCGTTCCAGGCGTCCGATCGGATGCGGCCAGACCCCGGACAACGCCTCGCCCGGGTTGGACGTCGCCATCCGCACCAGTTCCTCGTCGGTGAACACCGAGTGGGCCTTGTTCCAGAGATCGGCGACCTTCAACTCCCAGAGCACATTGCGCGTCCCCGACGGACCCCAGTCCGAGCCGATGCACAACCGCACTCCGGCAGCCTTTGCGCTACGAACGTCCGCTGTCGCGCCGTACAGCCAGAAGTTGGAGAAAGGCGACCAGACCAGGCTCGAATTCCCCGCCTTCATTTTCGCGAAGTCGTCCGCGTTCAGCGCGGCACCGTGAATGGCAACCAGTTGCGGTTTGACCACCCCGACCTGGTCCAGCAACTCGAACTCCGAGCGCAGCTTCGGATCCGACCCCTCGGCCGAATGCGCGATGAATCCGCGCCCCTGCGCGACCGCTGCCGCATAGGGAGCCAGCGCTTCCTTGCTGTCGGCAACCAGTGTGCTGACCCGGATGAAATCGTCGTGGGTGCCGAGTTTCTCGGAGTCGACGTTCCGGATCAGGTCGTTGTCCGGGGGTACGGCGCCTCGCGGGTTGCCCTGGATCGACGTCGTACCGCCGACGATCGCCCGGGTCTCGACGTACCTGAGGAGCGCACGACCGGCCGCGGCACCGAGCAGCCGGGCCGGTTGACTGATCTGCGCGCTGTACGTCGGCGCCTTTCCCCACTGGTTGTGCGAGGTCCATGGCTTCGTGCGCGAAGGCTCGGTCCACAAGGGCAGGCTGTTGTACATCAAATGATTGTGTAGATCGATCAGCCCGGGATAGATCAGACCACCGGCCGTGATCCGTGCAGCGTTCTCGAAACCAGCGGGTACGGCGTCGATCGGGGTGACGGCCGCGATCAGTCCGTCGTCGCCGACGTACACCTCGCCCTGGGGGAGAACCTGCCCGTCCGGCCGCATCGTCACCACGGTTCCACGCAGTACGAACATGGCTTCCCTCCCGTAGAATCCCCTTGCCGCCCCTGATCACGAGAGTAGGTCACGAATCGTCGAGGGGGAGGTATTTGCGATGGCTGACTTCGATCCCGGCCCGCCCGCCGTGGTGGCGCGGCACTTCGCGAAAGTGCCGAGTTATGCGGACTTCCAGGAATTGTTCTGGTACGACTGGGGCCCGGTGTTCTACCGCGGCCGGCTGAACCGCAGCGCCCGGCTGCTCGCGATCGCCTCCGATCCCGGCCCGACCGAACGTATCGCCGGGCGCACGCTGGTCGGCGACGCGGGCCAACGCGTGCAGGGTTTCCTGACGAAGCTCGGCCTGACCCGCAGTTACTCGCTCGTCAACGCCTACGCGTACGCGCTGCGGCCGTCGCTTGCCCAGCAAGCCGTGCCGCTGCTGTCGCAGCCAGATCACCTGAGTTGGCGGAACACCCTGCTCCAGATGATCACCGGCGAGCAGTTGCAGGCCATCGTCGCGTTCGGCGCGCAGGCTCGGTCCGCGGTGCGGCTGTGGGACACCAAGCCGGACGTGCCGGTGTTCGAGGTGCCACATCCGTCCAGCCGCGAGCCCCAGAAGCTGGTCGACAGTTGGCGGCAGGCCATCACCGACCTGCGGGCCATCGTCACCCCGGATCCCGACGGTGATCTCGCCGTACCGAACTATGGCCCGAAGTTCCTTGAGTCGGACTACGCACCGATCCCAGCCCGCGACCTGCCGTTCGGCGTACCGCCGTGGCTGGGCGACGACGCGTGGGGCCGCAAGGACAAGCCGAAGCACAACAACAGCGTCGAACGACCGTCGACCGATCTCCTCAACACCTTGGTCTGGCGGGCACCAAAGCTCGGCTGATCACGCTCGGCTGTCCCTCGTCAGACGACGGAACCATGAAAATGGTCCGTAGTCGGGTCTACCTTGGTCCAGTGCGAGTGGCGACCTGGAATGTGAACTCGGTGAAGCAGCGGATGCCCCGATTGCTGGGCTGGCTGGACGAACGGCAGCCCGACGTGGTGTGCCTGCAGGAGACGAAGCTGGCGGACGACGCGTTCACCGCGTTGCTCGGCGACGAGCTGGCAGGCCGCGGCTACGAGACGGCCCTGTACGGCGAACCACAGTGGAACGGCGTCGCCCTGCTGTCCAAGGCCGGATTGGAGGACGTCGTCACAGGCATCGCCGGAGCGCCCGGGTTCCCGAATCCCGAGGCCCGGGCGGTCGCGGCGACGTGCGGTGGCATCCGGATCCATTCGCTCTACGTGCCCAACGGCCGCGTCCCGGACTCCGATCACTACCAGTACAAGCTGGCCTGGCTCAAAGCCCTCAGAGACGTCGTCGCCTCCGGCCCGGCAGACCAGATCGTCTGCGGCGACATGAACATCGCCCCGGCCGACGCGGACGTCTTCGACCCCGCGGCGTACGTCGGCCAGACGCACGTGACCCCGCCCGAGCGGCAGGCGCTGGCCGACCTGATGGCCGCGAAGGATCTGCACGACGTCGTCCGTGACCGCTGGCCGGATCAGCGTGTGTTCAGCTACTGGGACTACCGCGCCGGCATGTTCCACCAGGACCTCGGGATGCGGATCGACCTGATGCTCGCGACCGATCCGGTCGCCGCGCGGGTGAAGGCGGCGTGGATCGATCGCAAGGCTCGCAAGGGGACCGGGCCGAGTGACCACGCGCCGGTGATCATCGACCTCGACACCGCGCCCGACGGCGACATCGGCCCGGTCGTGCCACCGCCGTCCGCGCCGCGGACCGGCCGGAAGCAGGCCACCAAACTCCCGCAGAGCCGCTGATGCGACGCCTGTTCGCAGTCGCGCTGCTGCTCGCGACCATCGCCGCCTGTAGTCACGAAAAGCCCGCCGCCCCGGCGGCGGTCGCCTGGTCGAAGGTCGACGTCGGTACGGCGGAGCCCGTCACGCTCACCGCCTACGACGACCAGCTGCTCATCGGCCTGCGCCATCGCGGTGCCGAGGTCGTCCCCGAGCTCCAGCTCCTCGACCACACCGGTCAGCGCAAGTCGATCGTCGTGAAGCCCAACCGCGCGAGCCCGTATGCCTTCGAGGCCATCTGGTATTCGATCGCGTACGACGGCAAGCAGCTGCTCGCCCTCGGTGGAGCAGCCGGCGGAGCCCACTCCAACACCCGCTGGACGGTGTGGACCGGCACGCCGCAGACCGGACTCATCGAGCGTCCACAGGAATTCTGGACCTTCGGCGGAGAGACCGCAGGCGACCTCTACAGCGCGGTCATCACCCCGAGCGGCCGCGCGTTGCTCGGCTCGTGGGGCGGTGTGGAGACCGGCAACGACGCCATGGTGTGGCTGCCGCAGGGCGACGCCAAATGGACCCGGCAGGACCCGGCGAAGACCGCGCTCCAGAGCACGCCGTCCCTCCTGGTCGGTCCCGGCTTCGGTACGACGCTCGGCGAGAGCATCGTCCTGGTCGGGTCCCAGGTCCGCCTCGCGCCGAACGTGGTCGCCCAGGAGGCGGCCGTCTGGCGATCCACCAAGCTCAACCAGGGCTGGTCCCGGATCGCGCTGCCGGAGCCCGGCAACCGCAGCCAGGCGATCACCGCGACCTGCCGCAAGGACTGTGTGATCTCCGGGTACGTCGACGGTCAGCTCGCGATCTGGCAGCTCGACGCCTCCGGTACGGCGAAGCGGCTCCCGGGTGTCCCGTCGATCCCGGTGGGGGACAAGGACAAACTGCCGCCGCCGGTCGTCGACGGCGGCAAGATCGTCCAGATCATTGCTCAGGACAACAAGGTGAAGGTGCTCACCGGCCAGGACGGGCACTGGACCGTCCAGGAGTCACAAGGTCCGGAAGGTCAGGTCACCGACGCCGTGCAGATGCCGGATCACAAGCTCTACCTGATCGCCGGCACCTCGCTCTGGCAGACCACCCTCAGCTGAGCAGACCCTTCACGTACGCCGCCTGGCCGGCGTGCTGGGCGCAGTCGTCGATCACGCTGACCAGTCGCACGCCGAGTGTGACCGGCGGGGTCCACCGGCGGTCGACGATCCGGTCCAGACCTTCGTCGGTGACCGTCTTCAGGAACTCGACCGTGCGCGCGTGCACGGCGTCGTAGTACCCGAGCAGCTGGTCGGCCGAGAGCTGGACCAGCGCGACCTGCTCCGAGCTGTGCGCGTACCCGGTGTCGCCGGCGGACAGCGGGAGGCCGAGCCGCTCGTGCCAGCCGTCCGCGGTGTGCACCTGCTCGTAGCCACCGGCGTCGGCCAGATGGTCGTCCTGCACCCGGGTCAGGTGCCAGACCAGCCACGCGATCGAGTTGGCCGTGTCACCGGGCCGGGTCGCGAGCGTCTTGTCGTCGAGACCTTCCACGACGTCGTGCAGCACCTCCTGGATCCGGCTGTGTGCGTCGATCAGCAGTTCACTCGTCTTCATGATCGCCACCGTAGTCTGCGGGTGGGACAGTTCCGAGAAAGGGATCATCGTGGAATATCGCACCCTGGGCACGAGCGGCGCCGTCGTCTCCACCTACGCGCTCGGCACCATGACGTTCGGCAGCGAGACCGACGAGGCCGGCTCACACGTGCAGCTGGACCGGTACGTCGAGGCCGGCGGCAACTTCATCGACACCGCGGACGTGTACTCGGGCGGCGGGTCCGAGGAGATCGTCGGCCGCTGGCTCGCGAAGAGCTCCGCCCGCGACGACGTCGTACTCGCGACCAAGGGCCGGTTCCCGACCGGCGGTGGACCGAACGACGTCGGGACGTCCCGCAGGCACCTCCGCCGTGCCCTGGACGCGTCGCTGCAGCGCCTCGGCGTCGACCACATCGACCTCTACCAGTTGCATGCGTGGGATCCGGTCACGCCCCTCGAGGAGACGCTCGGCTTCCTCGAGGACGCCGTCCGCGGAGGGAAGATCTCGTACGGCGGACTCTCGAACTTCACCGGGTGGCAGCTGCAGAAGGCGTGCGACCTGATCGCGCACCGCGGCTGGTCACGGCTCGTCACCCTCCAGCCGCAGTACAACCTGCTGGTGCGGGAGATCGAGTGGGAGATCGTGCCGGCCGCGCAGGAGAACGGACTCGGCCTGCTGCCGTGGTCGCCGCTGGGCGGTGGCTGGCTGACCGGGAAGTACTCCTTCGACGAGGAGCCGACCGGCGCGACCCGGCTCGGGGAGAATCCGGACCGCGGGGTCGAGTCCTGGCATCGCCGGAGCCGCAACCAGCGGGTGCGTGATGTCGTCGAAGCGGTCCGGGAGATCGCGGAGGCCCGTGGCAACTCGATGGCCCAGGTCGCTCTCGCCTGGCTGGTCGACCGTCCCGCGATGACCTCGGTGATCCTCGGTGCCCGCACCCTGGACCAGCTCGACGACAACCTCGCCGCCGCGGACCTCCACCTGACGGCCGACGAGACGGCGAAGCTCGACCAGGCCAGTGACCCCGGGGCGGCGGACTACCCGTACGGCGGCCCCGGCGTGGCCCAGCGGGGCCGGCCGATCATCGGCGGGCGCGGCTGACCTGGAGTGGCTTAGGGTCAGCCGGGGTATGGGGGAGAGGCTAGGTGGGCTGACGAGCCATCAATCCGGTGGCTCCCGGCCTACGACACTTCGAAGGAGTCAGACGTGTTCGTCCGGACCAAACGCAGGATCCCCCTGGCCGCCGGGCTCGGGGCGGTGCTGGTCGCCGCCGCCACGGTACCGGCGGTTGCCCTGGGCCACGATCAGGGGGCGCCGACCGCCACCCCGATCAAGCACCTCGTGGTGATCTTCCAGGAGAACGTGTCGTTCGACCACTATTTCGCGACGTACCCGAACGCCGCCAACCCCGCGGGCGAACCGCAGTTCGCGGCCGCCGCCGGGACGCCGAGTGTGAACGGGCTGAACACCCCGCTCGCCGCGCCGAACAACCCGAACTCCGCCCAGCCGTTCCGCCTCGCCCGCGACCAGGCACAGACCTGCGACCAGGACCACAACTACACCGACGAGCAGTTGGCGGTGAATTCCGGCCTGATGGACAAGGTGGTCGAGACGGTCGGCCGCGGTGCCGGCACCTGCGCGGACTATGGCCACGGCAAGGGCCTGGTGATGGGGTACTACGACGGCAACACCGTCACCGGCCTGTGGAACTACGCGCAGCACTTTGCGATGAGCGACAATTCGTACGGGACCAACTACGGTCCGTCGTCGCCCGGCGCGATCAACCTGGTGTCGGGTCAGACCCACGGCTTCAGCGCCGACGGGGAGGCCGTGCCCGCCGCGACCGGCACGATGATCGGTGACCCGCAGCCGGCGGGCGACAAGTGCAACACCCGGGACAGTTCGACGGTGACGGACCCGAAGAACAAGAACGTCGGTGACCTGCTCAACGCCAAGGGTGTGAGCTGGGGCTGGTTCCAGGGCGGCTTCGCGGACTGTACGGCGAAGCACTCCGACATCGGCGGGGTCAGCAGCGTCGACTACATCCCGCACCACGAGCCGTTCCAGTACTACCAGAGCACCCAGAACCTGCAGCACGTCCGTCCGGCGTCGGTCACGGAGATCGGGAACAACGGCCCGGCGAACCACCAGTACGACCTGACGGACTTCTGGGCGTCCGTCGACCACGGCAGCATGCCGGCGGTCAGCTACTTGAAGGCGGCGGCGTACCAGGACGGTCACGCCGGCTACTCGACCCCGCTGGACGAGCAGAACTTCGTCGTCGACACGATCAATCGGCTGCAGAAGACCAAGGACTGGAAGAACACCGCGGTCGTCATCGCGTACGACGACAGCGACGGCTGGTACGACCACCAGGTCGCCCCGGTCGTGAACCAGTCCAACGACCCCGCGCACGACGGGCTCACCATGGACAAGACCTGCGGTACGAACGCCGCCCGGATCGCCGGCGGCTACCAGGACCGTTGCGGTTACGGTCCCCGGCTGCCGCTGCTCGTCGTCTCGCCGTACGCGAAGCAGAACTTCGTCGACCACAGCACGACCGACCAGACGTCGATCCTGAAGTTCGTCGAGGAGAACTGGAAGACCGGTCCGATCGGTAACTACTCGTTCGACGAGAAGGCCGGCTCACTGGGCAACCTGTTCGACTTCCACCACAAGAACAAGTCGCTCTACCTGGACCCGGTCTCCGGCCAGCCCGTGCAGCACTAACGCTCGACAGCAGCGCGGAGAGCGGCGTACGACGCAACCAGCGCACGCCGCTCGGCCGCGAGCAACGGGTCGTCGCGATGCCGGCCTGCCTGGACCCATTGGTCGGACAGGAGCATCGCCTCGACCCGTTTGCTCGCGGCCGGGCGGAGCGTCTCACGGTCGGCGGCGCCGTACACGTAGGCGTAGAGATCGATCAGCGCGTCCTCGAGTTGCTCCTCGGTGACCGACTCGTCGTGCTGGTTCGCCCGGTGGACGCGCCACCACTCGACCTCCAGGCGCGCGGCTCGCGCCGGGTCGAAGTGGAGACCGTTGGCGCGTGCGACCAGCTCGTAGAAGCGGCGCATGTACGCACGGGCCGCATCCGGCTGGTTGTCCGGGTACGGCGACCACATCTGGTTCGCGCGCAGTACATACCAGGCTCCGGCGAGTGTGCGGCCCGGTGACATCCCGAAGCCGGCCGCGACCATCCCGACGGACGCGACCATGAACCGCCGCCACTCGTGCCGGTAGTAGGCCGCCCAGGCGTCCGTCTCACGGTTGCCGACGACCACCGGGTCGAAGGACAGTGGATCTGTTCTGCCCCGCATTGATCCCTCCCCCCTTGGGAGATCCGATGAACGATGGTAAACCGGTGGCCGGTGTCGTCGCGCGAATGCGGCAGCGGCTGGACGACTTGCCGGCCGAACTCACGCACCGGCGGATCTTCCTCGGCACGTACCTGCGCACGACGCAGGCGGTGGGTGACGCGATCGATCGGGCCCGGTTCGAGGACCCGGCGTGGGTCGAGGACTGGGACGTGAAATTCGCCGAGCTCTACCTGCAGGCCCACGACGCGGATCTCGCGGGCCGGCCGGCGGCGAAGGTGGCGGGGGACGAGCTGCGGATCCCCGTGGCCAGGCCGTGGCGGCTTGCGTTCGACGCCCCGCCCGACCTGCCTGCCTTGCGGCACGTGCTGCTCGGGATCAACGCGCACGTCAACTACGACCTGCCGCAGGCTCTGCTCGCCGTGATCAGTGACGACGACTTCGGCGATCCGTTCCTGATGGACCGCCGGCGCCGGGATCACGAGCGGATCGACGGCGTACTCGCGGAACGCGTGGGCGCGGAGGACGACGAGCTGGCGGCATCGGGTGCGAAGAGTCTGCTCGACGCGGCGTTGACACCGCTCAACCGCCTGTCGTCACAGCGTTTCCTGCGCGAGTCCCGGCAGAAGGTCTGGCACAACACCATCGAACTGCAGCAGGCGCGCGTGCAAGGCGGCTATGCACAACGTCTGGCGGAACTGGAGTTGCTGAGTGCGGCGAAGATCGCCGACCTGCTCAGACCAGGGCAGGTCCTGCTCCGCCTGGCGATCACCGGCTTCGGAGTGACCCTGCCGCCACCGCCCTAGCCCGGCAGCACCCCGGACCACACGACACCGAGCGCCAGACACGCCAGCGTCACCAGGCCGAACATCCCGACCCACAGCAACGCCGGTACGCCGGTCAGTCGCCGCAGCTGATCCGCATCCGAACTCCGCCCCTGCCCGCCGCGGCGTGAATGCTGCAGCTCGAGCACGGCACGTGGCGCGGCCAGCAGGAGGAACCACGTGAGCAGCTGAGCGAACGCGGATTGCACCGACGGCGATCCCCACCACGACACGCCGAAGACGACAGCACCGAAGACCACGACCGACCAGAGCCCGTAAAGGTTGCGGATCTGGAGCAGCAGGATCACCAGCGCGACCAACAGTCCCCAGAGCAGCGCAACGGCGTACCCACGACTCAGGACGAACGCGGCGGCGAGGCCGAAGAGCGCGGGCCCGGGATAGCCGGCGAGCAGTACGGCGATCATCCCCGGACCGGTCGGACGGCCACGGGACACAGTAACGCCGGACGTATCCGAGTGCAGCCGGATGCCGGCCAGCTTCCGTCCGACCAAGGCGGCGATCAGGCCGTGGGCACCCTCGTGCGCGATCGTTATGACCTGCCGGGTCAACCGCCAGAACGGCCGCCATGCGATCAGCACGAGCGCGACCACACCCGTGCCGATCACCACCTTCAGCGACGGGTCCGGCTGCGCCGACGTGATGCTGTCCCAGAACTCACTCACGCGCCCATCCTTGCAGCCAGGTGGTCAACCGCTGGCCGTTGACATCACCACACGCGCGGACGACGGTGGAGGCATCGCGGCCCGGGGAGGGGCCGCCGTATTGGGGGAGCGATGTCTCAGCCACGCAGCACGAAAGGCACGGGGAAGAAGACGGCGGCGAAGAAGACCGCCGCAGCGAAGAAGACGGCCACGGCGCGGAAGACCGCGGCGTCGCGGACCACCGCCCGGCAAGAACCGGCGAAGACGGCCACGGCGACGAAACGCGCCGCCCGCAAGTCGATCGCGAGTACGACGGCAAACCGGGGGACCACCACGACGACGCAGGCGGCCGCCGCGCAGGCAGCCGTCGTACCCCTGCCGGACTTCCTCGAATCGGCCGGCACCCTGACGCTCGACCAGCGCAAGCTCCTGGTCGACCAGGCGCTCCTGCTGCTCGGTGAGAACTACGCGCATCTGCCGCTGAAGGTCGCGATGCATGCGGTCAACCCGTTGCAGCGCCTGCGCGTGATGCGAGCCCACATGGAGCGTCAGACCAGCGACACGATGGAACCGGAATGGATCTTCCATCGCGCGATGTCGAGCATCTTCCACTCGGTCCGCGACCTGCACACGAACTACCTGCTGCCGGTCCCGTTCGCGGGGAAGATCGCGTTCCTGCCGTTCATGATCGAGAAGTGCTACGACCCGGCCGGCGCCGAGCACTACCTGATCACCCAGACCATCACCGGCTATCAGGCGACGCAGTTCGGCAAGGGAGCCGAGGTGACGCACTGGAACGGTACGCCGATCGCTCGTGCCGTCGCGTTGAACGGCGCCGTGTTCGCCGGCAGCAACGACGCCGCCAACCTCGCGCGCGGCCTGGAGTCGCTCACCCTGCGACCCCTGGTGATCCAGGCACCGCCGGACGAGGACTGGGTGACGCTGACCTACACCGGTCTCGACGGCTCAACCCAAGAGCTGCGCGAGCAATGGAAGGTCACCACCAACCTCCCGCCGATGACCGACCTCGACGCGGTCAACGCGACCTCCGCCTCGATGGGACTCGACCTCGACTCCGACGAGAAGGCCCGCGCGAAAAAGACGCTGTACGTCCGCGACGTCGTCGACCTCGAACGCGGCCAGAGCTCGGCCGAGCTGAGCGCCCCGGCCGCGGTCAGCGGCGCCGACCTGCCGACCACGATGCCCGGTGTCTTCCGGGCCCGCGAGGTGGTGACGCCGTCCGGGACCTTCGGGCACCTGCGGATCTTCACGTTCAGCGTTCAGGACCCGGTCGCGTTCCGGGACGAGTTCGTCCGGCTGGCCGCGATGCTGCCGCAGAACGGCCTGATCGTCGACGTCCGCGACAACGGCGGCGGGCACATCTACGCCAGCGAATTCACCCTGCAGACGATGACGCCGCGGCACATCGACCCGGAGCCGGTGCAGTTCATCAGTACGCCGCTCAACCTCCGGATCTGCCGCCGGCACAAGGACAACCCGGCCGGCATCGACCTCGGTCCGTGGTTCGACTCGCTCGACCTGGCCACCGAGACCGGCGCGGCGTATTCGGCGTCGAAGCCGATCACGCCCGTGGACGGCTCCAACGACATCGGCCAGAAGTACTTCGGTCCGGTGGTGCTGATCACCGACGCCCGGGTGTACTCGGCGACCGACATCTTCGCCGCCGGGTTCGCCGACCACGCCATCGGCACGATCCTCGGCGTGGACGACAACACCGGTGCGGGCGGCGCGAACGTGTGGACCCACGGTCTGCTCGCCTCGCTGCTGAACGAACCACCGCCACCGGACGAGACCTCGCCGTACGTCGCGCTGCCGAACGGGGCGAACATGCGGGTCGCGATCCGGCGGACTCTGCGCGTCGGCGCGCTGTCCGGCACACCGGTCGAGGATCTCGGTGTCAAGCCGACCGAGACCCACAAGTTGACCCAGGCCGATCTGCTCGAAGGCAACGTCGACCTGCTGAACAGGGCCGGTTCGCTGCTCGCGGCGAGGCCGGTCCGCCGGCTCGACCTGAAGACGACCTTCAGCGGTACGACGCTCACCGTCGCGATCGATGTCCAGGGCATCGACCGGGTCGACATCTACCTGGACGACCGCCCGATCAGCTCCGAGGACCTGACCGGGATGCCGCTCAGTATCGACATCCTCGAGGTCACCGCCGGCCAGGGCCTACGCGCCGACGGCTACGAATCGGGGGCGCTGGTCGCCTCGCGCCGGCAGAAGGTTTAGCTTCGACGCATGCAGAGTCTCCACCTGACCGCCGAGGAAGAAGCGATGCTCGGCGGTCAGAGCGGAGATGGCGTCGCGCTCGCGATGCGCGTGATCGTGGCGCAGGCGCGGATCTCCGACGCGCCGCGGCTGGTCGAGATCACGTCCGCGCATGTCGACTCATGCCTGTACCACGGCCAGGTCAGTCTCGACTTCGCCCACCGGCTGGCCGACCTGGATGCGAAGGTCCGCGTCCCGACCACGCTGAACGTCGGCTCGATGGACCTTCTCCATCCCGGACTGGTCCGTGACCGGGACCTCGCGGCCGCGGGTCGTGAGCTGATGTCGGCGTACGTCGCTCTCGGGTGTGCGCCGACCTTCACGTGCGCGCCGTACCAGCTGCCGAATCGGCCGGGTCTCGGCGAGCACGTGGCCTGGGCGGAGTCGAATGCGATCGTGTTCGCCAACTCGGTCCTCGGCGCGCGGACCGATCGGTACGGCGACTTCCTCGACATCTGCGCCGCCATCACCGGGCGAGCGCCGTACTCCGGACTCCAGACGACTGAGGCGCGGCGGGGGACCGTGGTCTTCGACTGCCGTCCGCTGGGTCGATTCCTGCAGTCCGACCTGGCATATCCATTGCTGGGGCATCACGTCGGATCGGTGGTCGGTGCCGAGATCCCTGTGCTGGTAGGGATTCCGGCGGATGTCGGGGAGGACGAGCTGAAGGCCTTCGGTGCGGCGGCCGCGTCGGCTGGGGGAGTCGCGTTGTTCCACGCGGTCGGCGTGACGCCGGAGGCGCCCACCTCGCTGGATGGGCTGCCGGTGCACGAGGTCCACCTCGCCACATTGCGGGAGGTCCGGCGGGGCTTGTCGACCTTCCGCGAAGGCAAGCTCGATGCGGTCAGCGTCGGTACGCCGCACGCGTCGTACGGCGAATGTGCTCGACTGGCCGGCCTCGTCGGGAACGGGCCCGCGCTGAAGGTGCCCTTCTATCTGTCGACCGGTCGGGCGACGCGGGCGCGGGCGGCGGAGACCGGCGTACTGCGGGTGCTGGAAGCCGCGGGCGTGACCGTGGTCGTCGACACCTGCACGTACGTGACGTCGATCCTCGCGCCCGGCTGGAAGAACGTGATGACGAACTCAGGCAAGTGGGCGCACTACGCTCCCGGCAACATCAACGTCTCCGCGGTCCTCGGATCGCTGGAGGAATGCGTCGCCTCCGCCCGCGCAGGCCGAGTCGTGCTCGACTCATGATCGTCACCGCCCGCACACTGCACCCCGGCACGGCTTCCGGCGAAGTCATCCGCCTCACCGCGCCACTGTCCTTCTGGGGCGGCACCGACGAAGTCGGCCGCATCATCGACGCCCACCATCCCCAGTGCGGCGCAATCCTCGCCGGCCGCATCCTCCTGATGGAATCCGGCCGCGGCTCCAGTTCAGCCTCCAGCGTCCTCGCCGAGCAGATCCGCACCCGGACCGCTCCAGCCGCGATCATCCTTGCCCGCCTCGACCCGATCATCCCCCTCGGCGCCCTCATCGCCCACGAGCTGTATGCCCTCGCAACCCCAGTCGTCGTCGCCGACCAGTACGACGCCCTCCCAGCCGATGGACTAGTCCAGGTCGACGCCCGTCCTGACCAGGCCACGATCACCTGGTCTACAGTCAGTCGGTGAACACAAGGGGTGCGGCCGCCCTCTGCGCTGCCGCTGTCGTCCTGCTCTCCGCTTGCACACCGACCGATGGTCCCTTCACCGCGAGGAAGTCAGCCGCATCCGCGACGGCCAAGGTGCGATCGCTGGTGCCGACGAAGGTCCCGACGACGGCGCCGACCGCGCCGGTCTCCAGGCCACCTCAACCGGCGGCGCTCACGCGGAATCCGATCTACCGCGCCGGGAAGCTCACGGCGCCGCGATGTGTGGAGCCGGCGATGCCGGCGACCTCGCTGCGGAACGTCCAGACCTACTACGCCGAGTTCGTCGCCTGCCTGAACAAGGCGTGGGCACCGGTGATCCGGAAGGCCGGGTTCACCTTCACCCCACCGAAGCTGGCCGTCGTACCGGGCAAGTCGCCGACCTCGCCATGTCACGGCGACGACGCCTGGGCGTTCTACTGCGGGGACACTATCTACCTGGGCGCACAGGAGAATCTGGACGACTACAAGCGCGGCCCCGGGGTGGCGCTTGCCTGGATGGCGCTGACCATCACGCACGAGTACGGGCATCACGTCCAGGCGCTGACCGGGATGCGCTTGGCGGAGTACGAATGGGGGACCACGGCCACCGGGGCCGACGCGCAACGGGAGGAGAGCCGGAGAGTCGAGCTTCAGGCACACTGCTTCGGCGGCGCCTACTTCGGCGCTGACCAGGAGTCCTTCCCGGTCGACAGCGAATGGCTCGACCTGCGGAACCAGGCCATTCGGAACAGCCGTGATCCCGACCACGACCACGGGGACGTGGCGAATTTCGCGCTATGGCACTTCAACGGCTTCGAGGCGGCCGGCCCGTCAGCCTGCGACACCTACACAGCGGACCCGACCCTGGTCGGCTGACGGACGAGTACGGCGGTTACCGCGAAGCGATCGGGGTGATCGTGGCGCACTCGACGGAGCACGGCGCCTGCGGTGAGGGCCCGCTGGCCGGCCTGCGGGTCTCGGCCTGGGCGGACGTGGGGCACTCACTAACCCGGTCCGGCAGCTGCCGAGTGGTCACCGTCGAGCGGGGCCTGTGGGGTATCGCGTTGCTGTGAGTGGTGCAGGTCCGGACAGCGGCGCAGCATCGCCCAACCGGCACCGCCGCCAGGGTGGTGTGGGTGGACTTCCAGGCCATCACAATCACCCAGACGCCGCGACCGCTCGCGGGAGGCCTTCGTCCGCGCCTGGTTGTGATGGCTTGGCGATCCGGTCGACGGCGGCCGCAACACCCACGGAACCGACCGGAGCGCCGGTTATCCCATCGCGTTGCCGGTTCTCTCACCCTGACAAGAGCCGACAACCGGCAGCGTGCCGGGATATCCCCTCGTGTACGAGGTCGCAACCGGGTTCGGCCGCAGCAGAGATCGACTTGGTGCACCAGATCCGTACCCGCGGGCCGGCGCGGTGCGGATCTGGTGCACCAAGTGACCGACCGAGGCGGCCGGACGGCCAGGGGTAGCGAGGCACCGTCGCCATGCCCGCACTCTCCCGGCGCTGGGCCACCATCGTGCACCGGTCTTGTGAGTAAATTCATATTCTTCGCAACTATCAGCAGGTTGCGATAATTTGAAAGAGTGCCAGGGATCACAGGGGAAAACGAATGACCGTTCTTGATTTTCGGGCGGCCGTCGGAGCAGGGTGGAAGTTCGGAGAACGAGCGTTCGGTTTGAGCTGGGGGTCGGCGTGGCACAGATGACTCTGGAGCGGGTGGGACAACCGTCATCACGTCCGACGGTGACCAGACCGCCGGGCGGAATCTGGCGGATCGTGCGGGAGATCGCACTGCTGGCGGTGCTGTTCGGGGTGTACAACCTCGGCCGGTTCCTGTCCGCGGAGCACACCGGATCGGCGTACAAGCATGCCGATGAGCTGATCCGCTGGGAGAACTGGCTCGGCCTGCCGAGCGAGGCGGCCGTGCAGCAGCAGGCGTTGCGGGTCCACGGTTTGGCCGACGTCGCCAACGTGTTCTACGCGAGTGTGCACTTCCCGCTGACGACCGTGGTGCTGCTGTGGTTGATGATCCGGCGACCGGTCGAGTACGGGAAGGCGCGCTGGGCGCTCGCGTCGCTGACCGGGCTGGCCTTGATCGGGCACATGTTCTTCCCGCTCGCGCCGCCGCGGATGATGCCGGGTTGGGTGGACACCGGCGTACTGCTCGGCCAGTCCGTGTACGGAGCGAGCACCGACTCGGGAGTCGCGAACCAGTTCGCCGCGATGCCGAGCCTGCACGTCGGCTGGGCGTTCATGGTCGCGGTGTTCCTGATCCGGGCCACTCGCTCGCGTTGGCGCTGGTTGTGGATGGCACACCCGCTGCTCACGTTCACGGTCGTCGTCGTGACCGCCAACCACTATTGGCTCGACGGCCTGGTCGCGATCACCCTGGCACTCCCGCTGCTCTTGATCTTCGACGCACGGCGGGTACGCATCCCGGCCGACGTCTCCCAGCTCGATCAGCGTCTGCCCGCGGTGGCGAGTTCCTCGTCGGCGCGGACCAGATAGGGCTCGCGGTCGAGCACCAGCCGGGCCGCGGCCGCACCGATGTCGAACCACAGCCCGATCAGTTCGAGCCGCCCTTCGGCCTCTGCCGTGCGGACACAGGCGAAGCTGCGAAGGTTCGCCAGTTGTACGCCGACATTCGCGACGGACAGCTTGTCGGCCGGGGACAACTTCACGCCGGTCGCCGGGTCGACGATATCCGGCAGCCCGACCGCACGGCGTACCGAAGGCTCGAGGTGGCGTAGCCAGTTCTGCAGGCCGGAACCGGCCGGGACGTTCGCCTCCAGTGCGGCCGCGGCGGCGCCGCAGTGCGAGTGACCGCAGACCACGATCGACTTCACGCCGAGGACGTCGACGGCGTACTCGATCGCGGCGTCGACGGAGTTGCTGTTCGAGCCCTTCGGTGGAACGAGGTTGCCGATGTTCCGCACGCAGAACTGATCGCCTGGACCGCTGGTCGTGATCATCGTCGGCACGATCCGCGAATCGGCACAGGTGATGAACAGCTGCGCCGGCCGCTGCCCGTCCGCCGCCAGCTTCGCGAGCATCGGCCGGATCAGCTCGGCCGAGGCCTCGAACTCACGGATCCCGTCCAGCATCGAGACCCGCTGGTCGGGCTCGGGGATGACCTGGGGTTGCCAGGGCATCAGCCGCCGCGCCGGATCGAAGTGCATCGCCGCTCGGAACGCCGCCCGGTTGAGCTCGACCGAACCACCGCGGGCGATGTGTCCACGCCGCCAGTCCTCGATCGCCTCGTACGCCGCGTGGTCGAGATGGTCGACATCCAGGTCGACCCGGACGCGGGCGCCGGCCGGGATCGACCGCAGTGTCCGGACCAGCGGCGCGACCCCGAGGAACACGAGCGTGCCGCGGATCCGCACGGTCCACAGCCCGTCGTCCTCGGTTGTGGTCACTGTCGCCCGGGCGAGTCGGTACAGCACGCGCACGATCGCGAGCGCCAGTCCGATCAGGACACCTTCGGCCAGTCCGAGTACGGCGACGCCCGCCGCGGTCACGACGTACACGAGCAACTCGTCGTGCCGCCGCAGCGTGCGGATGTGGGCGAGCTGGACCAGGCGCAACCCGGTGACGAGCAGGACGCCGGCCAGTGCGGCTATCGGGATCAGCTCGAGCATCGAGCCGGCGGCGAGGACGAACGCGGCGATCCAGAGGCCGTGCAGGACCGCGGCGGCGCGGGTCCGCGCTCCAGCCGCGACATTCGTTGAGCTGCGTACGATCACGCCGGTCACGGGCATGCCGCCGAGCGCGCCGGACACCGCGTTCGCGGCGCCTTGGCCGATCAACTCGCGATCGAGGTTGCTGCGCCTCCCGCGATGAAGCTTGTCCACGGCAACGGCCGACAGGAGCGACTCGACACTGGCGACCAGGGCAACGGTCACCACCGCGGTCGCGATCTCCGACGGCGTGCCATCGGGGATCGCGGGCATGATCAGTTCCTGCAGAGGGCGGTCGGGTAGATCGACCCTGGCAACGTCGACCATGAAGACCGCGGCCGGCGCGGTCACCGCGACCACGGCGACCAGCGGTGCCGGAATCACCTTGACCTTGGGCAGTCTGGGCCACGCCAGCACGATGGCGACGGTCAGTACGCCGACCACGACGGAGTGACCGTGATGGGCGATCAGCTGCGCGGGCAGTGCGGCCACATTCTCGATCAGGGAACTCTGCGCCTTGCCGCCGAGCACGACATGCACCTGCTGGACGGCGATCGTCACGCCGATGCCTGCGAGCATGCCGTGCACCACGGCGGGAGACAGGGAGAGGGCGAGCCGCCCGATCCGGGTGACGCCCAGCAGGATCTGCACGAGGCCGGCGGCGCAGGTGATGCCGGCGGTCGCGGCCCAGCCGAACTGACCGACCAGGCCGGCGACGACAACGGTCAGGCCGGCGGCCGGACCGCTGACCTGCAACGGGGAGCCGCCGAGCACACCGGCGACCACCCCACCGACCACCGCGGCCACCAGGCCGGCGATCAGCGGGGCGCCGGAGGCGGCGGCGATCCCCAGCGAGAGCGGTACTGCGATCAGGAAGACCACCAGCGAGGCAGGGAGGTCGTGGTGAAGAACGGACCGCCAGGAAACGCGTTCAGTGGCGGTAGGAGAAGGTGACGTGGTCGGCACGGGTCCTCCGGCGTCGGGTGCTCTGGGCAACTGCTCGGGCATCAGGCGTCGAAACAAAGAGTGTCGATCTGGTTACTCATCGTACTGACCCGATCAAGGCCGGAGTAGCGCCGATTCCAATTCGTTGCCTGGGGCGCCGAAAGCTGACGATTGCTCAGGGCATCGATTCGCCGGCGAACAGGACCCGGCGGGCGTGGTCGGTGTCGAGGTACTCCCGGACCGCGACGATCAGGCCGTCCCGAACGGTGAAGACTCCGCCACATTTGTTGTCGTAGGCACCACCGGCGCGGGCGGTCGCCTGTGCGGTCCACTCGGCGAACACCTGCTCGCCGTCGGCGATGACGTTGACGAGCCTGATCGTCACCGGCGTACCGGGGGCGAAGAGGTTGCCGGCGGCCGCACCGAGGAACTCGTCGACGACCATGTCCCGTCCCTTCCAGTCTCCGGACAGCGGGAGGTCACCGGGATACGTCCACACGACGTCGGGCGCGAAACTGGCGCGGATCGTCGGCAGATCACCCGCCGCCACCGCCTCGACGTACCGGGTCACAACGGTCTTCGGATCCATCGGTGTTGCCTCCTCCTCATGCAGGGTCAGTACGGCGTTGCCGCGGATGCGACGCTCACGCAGGTCATCGAGTACGACCTCCGTCCGGGACCAGTCCTCGACGCGGCCGAGCTCCGGGTGGAGCCGGCCGGACGCAACCAGCCGGACCAGCGTTGCCAGGTCCTCGTCGTCGCGGCCGTGGACGTAGTGGAAGTGCCGGATGCGCGCCGCCTCGGGAGCGGTGAAGAAGTCGAAGAAGTCGAGCGTCACCGGTTGCCGGCTGACCTCGCCGAACCAGATCAGGTCACCACCCGGTACCAGCTTCGACAACGCGACCGGCAGGCTCTGGCCACCGACGGATTCGAAGACGAGGTCGTACGGTCCGGGTGCGTCCGCGACGTCGTACACGAGGTCCTGGGCACCGAGTTCGAGCAGTCGCTCGCCGCGGGCGGGGGACGAGACGACGGCCGTGACGGATGCGCCGGCGCCGGCCGCGAGTTCGGTGAAGTAGTGGCCGACTCCGCCGGACGCGCCGGTCAGGAGGATCCGCCGTCCGATCACGCTGCCCGCCGTACGCAGCAAGCGCAGCGCGGTCAGTCCGGCCAGCGGGAGCGCGGCAGCCTGCGCGAAGGAGATGGTGTCCGGCAGTACGGCGACCTGGGTGGCCGGCGCGGTCACGCGCTCGGCCCAGCCCGAGTGTGGGAGATGAGCGACCACGCGGGTGCCGACCGGCGGACCGTCAGGGGTGGCCTCGATCACCCGGCCGGCGATGTCCTTGCCGGGTCGCCACCCGTCCTGCGGCCGCTCCAGCTGGAACGTCTCACCGCGGTTGATCGAGAACGCCGCGACCTCGATCACCATCTCGTCCGCGCTCGGCCGGACGTCGTCGACGTCCGCGAACCCGATCCTTCCGGTGTCCACCGGAACCACTGCTCTCATGGCCGTCCTGCTCCTTCACCTAGACTCGGCAATGACGCTACGAACCGATCGTGGCGGGCGGAAGACAGCACTAATTACTGCCATAGGCACCGAATGGATACCGACCAGGTCAGAGGTAGGTGGGACGCCACGAAAGGCGCCTGCCCGACGCGTCAGGTGCTCGGCCGGATCGGCGACACCTGGACGATGCTGGTGATCAGCACGCTCGAGAAGGGCGGCACGCTGCGCTCCGGCCAGCTCAAGTCGATCATCGAGGGCATCACCCAGAAGATGCTCACCCAGACGCTGCGCAACCTCGAGCGGGACGGCGTCGTCCGGCGTGATGTTCTTCCTACTGTGCCGGTGACGGTCAGCTATACGCTGACCCCGCTCGGCCTGAGCCTGGCGGCGGCCGTCGCGACGATGCGGACCTGGGCCTACGACCACATGGACGAGATCGCCGCCGCCCGCGACGAGTACGACGCCAACACCTGAGGAGTCACGTGGATCTGCAACTGTCCGGGAAGACCGCGGTCGTCACCGGAGCGAGCAAGGGCATCGGCCTGGCCTGTGTGGAGGCGCTCACCTGGGAGGGTGCGAAGGTGATCGGGATCTCCCGTGACGCCGGGAACCTGGCGAAGGCGCAGGAGGAGCTTGCGGCCAAGGGCCTGAGCTTCGAGGTGCAGGCGGTCGACCTCACCGATCCCGACGCGACCACGGCGGCCTTCGAGCGGATCGGCGTACCGGACATCCTGATCAACTGTGCGGGTGCGGCCCGGCGGACGCCCGTCGACGAGTTGGACAGCACGACGCTGCACGCCGCGATGGAGGCGAAGTACTTCACCTACATGCACGCGACCGAGGCGGTCATCCGCGGGATGGCCGAGCGCGGCAGCGGCGCGATCGTGAACGTGGTCGGCCAAGGCGGCCGCGCGGCGAACCCGCTGCACATCGGCGGCGGCGCGGCCAACGCGGCGCTCATGCTGGCATCGGTCGGCTACGCCAAGGCGTACGCCGCGCAGGGCGTCCGGGTGAACGTGATCAACCCCGGCACGACCCGGACCTCCCGCGTCGACGAGGGCCTCGAGGCGGCAGTCCGCGCGACCGGCCGTACCAAAGAGGAACTGCTGCGGGATCTCGTCGCCGAGATCCCGCTCGGCCGCGCCGGCGAACCGAGCGAGGTCGCCGACGTGGCCGTCTTCGTCGCGTCCCCACGGGCCAGCTACGTCACCGCCTCGATCATCACCATGGACGGCGCCACCACCGCCGCCATCTGACCTCAGTTCGGGGGGCCGGCGCTGATCTCGCGGTCGGAGAACGGGGTGATGGGACGGGCCTTCAGCTCGCCGTCGATGGTCAGGTCGACCTTCTCGTTGAAGAAGGAGACGAGGCCGGTGATCGGCAGCAACGGAGCCGTCGGGAAGTCGTAGGACCAGGCGAGATCGCGGCGGTCGCTGACGGACCAGTAGTCGGACGTCCGGCCCTTGTACGGGCACGCGCTCCGGGTGTCGCTCGGGGTCAGGTGCTCGAAGTTCACCTCGGTCCGCGGGAAGTAGTAGCGCGGCGGCAGCCCGGTCTCGAACACGATCACCGTCGAGCGGGACTCGGCCAGCAGCTTCCCGTCCAGTTCGACCTTGACGTGCCGGCCGGACCGGATCGCGTCACACCTCGCATACGGGTTGCGCGGATGGACGAAGACTTCCTCATCCTCCTCGAACCAGCTGTCGAGAGCGTCGAATTGGAACCGCGCCCGGTCCTTTGCGACACCCTCGTCGTACACCCAGGCCTTGCCGGATCCGGCGGTGTGCACCCGCGCAACACCGTGCTCGAACTCCTTCGTCTCGCCGGTATCGGTCAGTACGCCGGCCGCCACGTCCGCGAGCGGGATGTAGTACTGCGGGTACGGCGGGAACTCCCACAGATAGATCGCGTCCGTCGTGTCGAGAACGACGCGGTTGCCAAGGGTCGCGCGCACCCGGCGGGGGACCGGAGCGGTTCCGCCGGGTGGCACGAGTGCTTCTGGATAGGCGCTCATCAATCCATCGTCCGTCATACCTCGCCACTACGGCAGACGTCGTACGAACGGTTCCGGAACGGTCAGACTGTGATCCAGTCGATGTCGGCGATGTAGCCGGCCGGGTTGCTGACCTTGATGGAGTTGGCTCCGGCGGTCAGCTTCATCGGGAGGTAGGTCACCTGCGGCGTCCCCCAGTCGTTGTCGCCGAGACCTGAGTAGTCGGCCCAGTAGGTGTCGGTGCCGTTCACCGTGAGCATGCTCTGCCGGCTGGTGTCGCCGTCGGTGTAGGCGATCTTGACCAGGTACGTGCCGGTGGCCGGGACCGTGATGTTGTTGAGTGTCACCGTGGCGTCGTACCCGATGTTGCCGATCTTCGCGCCACCCGAGCACAGGGTGCACCCGGAGATACCCGCGTTCCCGGTCAGCGTGCTGGTCGGCGCCTCGGCCTCGTACCGGACCGGTCCACCCGACTTCGCGGTGAACATGGTGACCGGAGCACTGGCGTCCGACGTACGGCCGCCGTTCACGCCCTTCACCGTGAAGGTGTACTGCGTCTGCGGCAGCAGCCCGGTCACCACGGCGCTCGTGGTCGAGCTGGTTGCCACCTGCTTGCCATTGGCAAACACCTTGTACGACGAGGCGCCGGTGCTCGGCCGCCAGGTCAGCGACATGGTGGTGCGGCTGACGTCCGTCGTGGTCAGGTCGGCCGGCTTGGTCGGACCTGATGTGTCGTTCGGAGTGATCTTGTAGAGCTTCGACCCGTGGGCCGGCAGCGCGGCGGAGACCTGGCCGGACACGTTCCGGGTGTTCTGGTCCGCCCAGATGTCGCGGACGGTCGCCTTGCCGGTGATGCCCAGCTGGTCGAAAGTGCCGGTCACCGTGGCAGGGGTGCCGGCCAGGTTGAACAGTGCGACCGTGACGCTGCCGTCGGCGTTCTTGGCGTACCAGGTCTGCTGCAACTGGTCCTGGTTCAGCGGCCGGGCCGGGTTGCCGGACTGATCGATCGCGATGACCTCGCGGTTGGTCAGCAGCTTCAGGCCGTATGCGTCGAGTTTGGTCAGGTCGTCACCGGCGAACAGCGGTGCCGCATTGATCGCCCAGAACGTCATATAGCTCTGCCGTTCGGCGTCGCTGAGGCCGTCCATCGCGCCGACGCCGACGTTGAGCGCGTCCAGGTTGTTCCAGTGCCCGGGGCCGGCGTCGTCGATCCATTGCGGCAGGTCCCACCAGCGCGCCTTCACCGAGCTGTCCCAGCGGACGATCGTGTCGCAGTAGCACTCCACGTCGGTGTCGATCCGCCAGCCGTTCGAGTTCTGCTTCCAGACGTCGGCGTACCGGTGACTTAGCGACCAGGACAGCGTGTACATCATCGGGCGGCCGGCGTTCTGCACCGCGCGCCACCAAGCCTCGATGTCCTCGGTGTTGTTGTGGTTGGGGTCGTCTGGAGCACCCTTCCAGGAACCCGGTCCGACGCCGTCCATCTTGATGAAGTCCACGCCCCAGCTTGCGAAGAGCTTGGCGATCGAGTCGGCGTACGTCTGCGCGCACGGGCTCTCGTAGTTGATCTTGTACGCCGCGTCCCAGCCGTTGGTCTTGCGCAGGTCCGGGTAGACGATGTCGCGGGTGAAGCAGCCAGGTGCGTCGTAGATCGGCGTGTTGCCGTCGCGGTAGACGTCCGTGCCGAGGCCGACGGTGGTGTAGATGCCGAACTTCAGCCCGAGCTTGTGGATGTCGTCGCCGACCGCCTTCATCCCGCGGGGGAAGCGCTTCGCCATGGCGACCGGGCGGCCGTACTCGTCGCCGCCGTCCTGCCAGCCGGCGTCGACGTTGATGTACTCGTAGCCGTACGGCTTGAGCTTGGTCGCCAGCGCCTGCGCCTGGGTGAGGATGTTCTGCTCACTGATGAAGCTGCCGGGGCCGTCCGGGTTCACGCCCGGGTAGTTGGTGGACTGCAGACTCCAGCTGCTCCAGCCCATGTACGGCTTGGCGGCGACCTGTGGGTACTTGGCTGGTACGGGCTTCTGGGCTTGGACGACAACGGGTTGGGCTGCGTCGGCGGGAGCGATTGCGGCTGCGGTCGACACCAGGGCGACGGCGGCCAGCACGATGGTGGTGCAGTTGCGGAGGGACATTCGATGATCCTCCAGGGGAGGAGAGGGCGGACCCGGCCGAGCCTAGAGTCGCTTAATTTACTGCGTCAAGTATTCAGGTCCCGTGACTTCCTGTGACACGACTGCCGTCGAACCTTCATCAACTTCGTTCCGCGGCCCGGACGTCGTACGAGCGAAGGGACCGGCTCGTGAGGATGCCGGTCCGCAGAGCAGGAGGGGGTTCCATCATCAGTACCTCAAGGAAACTCGGCCGGACGGCGATCGCCGCGGCCGGAGCGGCCGGATTGGTCGCGATCGCGACACTCGGTGCGTCGGCAGCGTCGTCGAGTACGACGGCGACCGCGCGGCCGGCGCTGAAGTTGGTTGCCGGAAGCACCGATGTCACGCTGGACAGCATCCCCGACTACGGCGTCGACCTGGATCTCGGCACCCACGTGGTGGCCGGCAACGCGCCGATCGAGGTGCGGGCGACGCGGGCGTCGTACAAGTCGCCGGTCGTTGCGAAGCAGTACGTCAACGGGAAGCCGGCGCGCATCCTGCCCAAGGGCCTGGTCACGGACTTCTCCGGGCTGGGGAAGTTCCTGCACATCACGATGAGCGATGCGTCCGGCAAGAAGGTGCTCGACCAGGATCAGTCGGTGTGCCTGAACGGCGAGGGGTCGCGGACCCGTCCCGATGCGCCGGCGACCTCGCCGTACCCGGAAGGCTGTTCGGCGAACCCGTTCACGCAGGGCGCGGTCTGGGGTCTGCAGACCGGCTGGTCGTCGAACACGTTCAGCGGGTACGGCGCTCCGGTGAAACTTGCCGTGGGCAAGTACAAGGCGACCGTCACGGTCAGCAAGCCGTATCGCGACTTCTTCAAGATCGGTGCGTCCGATGCGGCACTCCGCTTGAACGTGACCGTGCAGGAGAGTGACGGCTGTGGCGACGGGCACGGTGTCCGTGGCTGCTTCGCCGCCGCTCAGCAGAAGACGGCCGCGGCGGGCTCGGTGGCGCCGAAGCCGAACGCGACCCGACCGACCGGGAAGCCGAGTGTGCCGAACGGGCCGAAGCCGGATCTCCGGCCGGTGCCCGCGTGGGGTATCGAGGTCCTTCCGGGCGACGAAGGTACGCCGGACGCGCAGAAGGACTTCCTGCAGTTCTCGGCGACCGTGTGGAACGCGGGTCCGTCGCCGCTCGTCCTGGACGGGTTCCGCCAGCAGGGCAAGGACCTGATGGACGCGTACCAGTATTTCTACGATGCGAACGGCAAGCAGGTCGGCTACCAGAACACCGGCACGCTCGAGTGGGACGGCCGCGACGGTCACAACCACTGGCATTTCACCGACTTCGCCCGCTACAGCCTGCTGAACTCGAAGCAGACCGAGGTGGTCCGCAGTCAGAAGGAGGCGTTCTGCCTGGCCGCGACGGACTCCATCGACTACACGGTGAAGAACGCCAACTGGCACCCGCAGAACACCGACCTGCACACGGCGTGCGGCAACCACGGATCGCTGTCGGTCCGCGAGGTCCTGGACGTCGGCTCCGGCGACACCTACGTGCAGTCCCTGCCGGGCCAGTCCTTCGACGTGACGAACCTGCCGAACGGCACGTACTACGTTCAGGTGACGGCCAACCCGGAGAACCGGCTGTTCGAAGCGAGCACCAAGAACAACGTGGCGCTCCGCGAGGTCGTCCTCGGCGGCACCAAGCACCACCGCACCGTCAAGGTTCCGCCGGTCGGCGTGATCAACGTTCCCTGATGCCGCCCACGCTGGTCGGTCGACCAGCACCTCGCGCCCCCGGTTAGGTCCGGCCGGGGGCGCGAGCCTCTCAGCGTTTTCCAAGGCAAGCTGTGGCTACGATGCTCGAACGACGATCCAGAGGAGTGGATAGTGCGCCGCTGGGTCTTGGTGACGGTACTGGCGTTGGTCGCCGCTGCGGCCGGGTGTCACTCCGCCGGTCAGGAGCCGCCGGCCGCGTCGCCGACGGGTCGCCCGAGCTCACCGCCGACGCCACCGGTCCGCGCCAGTGGCGGGATCGCCCTCGCTGAGAATGCGAAGCTCGGTACGACGCAGTGGGTTCTGCCCGCGAACCGGCTGGCCGGCCCCGTCGAGCTCGCCGGGTACGCCGATCGGGTCAGTGTCCGCAGCGGCCAATCGTTCCGGCTGTACGTGACCTCGACCGCCGGCGCCTTCACCGTGCGTGCGTTCCGGATCGGCTGGTACGGCGGAAAGGGGGCGCGACTGGTGTGGACCTCGCCGGCCGTTCCCGGCCTGGTGCAGCCGGCGCCGACCGTGGGTGCTGACCGCATGGTCAGTACGACTTGGCGTCCCTCGCTCACCGTGCCCACGACAGGCTGGCCGGCCGGCGCCTACCTGCTGCTGCTCACCGCGGCGAACGGCAAGGAGAAGTACGTCCCGATCACGATCCGCTCGGACTCGACGCGCGGGGCTGTCGTCATCGTCGATGCCGTCAACACCTACCAGGCGTACAACGCCTGGGGTGGCTACTCGCTCTACCACGGCCCGCACAACTCGTTCGCGACTCGCGCGTACCGGGTGAGCTTCGACCGGCCGTACGACCGTGACGGTGCGCATCTCCTGGTGCAGTCCGAGTTGCCGCTGATCCAGTTGGCCGAGCAGAGCGGCGTACCGCTGGCCTATCTGACCAGCTTCGACCTGGACACCGATCGGCACGCGCTCGCCGGCGCGCGAGGGATCGTGTCGGGTGGGCATGACGAGTACTGGACCACCGGGATGCGGGCAGCCGTCACCAAGGCCCGCGACGCGGGCACGAATGTCGCGTTCCTCGGCGCCAACGCGGTCTATTGGCGGGTCCGCTACGAACCTGGCCGGCTGGGCTCGCAGCGTGTACTGGCCGGCTACAAGGATGCTTCCGCGGATCCGCGGACGAATCGGCCGGACACGACGGTGAAGTGGCGAAGCGTTCCGTTCCCGAGTCCGGAGAACAGCCTGACCGGCATGCTGTACGAGTGTTTCCCGGCGGAGGGATCGTTCGTCGTCCGGGATCCCGGGTTCTTCCTGTTCGCCGGGACCGGCGCGGCCAGGGGATCGTCGTACCCAGGCCTGGTGGCGACGGAGATCGATCGTGCCTATCCGATCGCGGGTACGCCGGCCAACCTTCAGGTGGTAGCGCATTCGCCGGCCACCTGCGGGCCGGGGCGGCGTACGTTCTCGGATGCGACGTACTACACGGTGCCGTCCGGAGCCGGTGTGTTCGACGCCGGTTCGATGGAGTGGGTGCGCGCGCTCCACGGGCCGGACTCCAAGCACTCGCTCAAAGCGCCGACGGTCGCGTTCGCCCGGACAGTGACGCTGAACCTGGTTCGGGCGATGGCGACCGGTCCGCTCGGCCATGGCCATCCCGCCCGCGGGGACCTGGCCGCGCTGGGCGCGTCGACGGACACGTCCACCGGCACGGGTGGCCGCGTCGGCTGATCATCGATTGCCCGGGACAGGGCCGAGAGGCAGCTTCGCGGCCCTGTCCCGGACGGCTAGTGGTGTTGCGGGCGGCGGCGCGGCCGCAACGGCCGGGTGTGCGGGTCCGTGCGAGCGTGCTGACGGCGTCCGATGACGAACGGCCGGGATGTCCGCGGCGCCGGGATGCCGGTGGGGGCCGAGAGCTGGATCGAGGCCTGCTCGAGGTTGAGGCGGACCGGGGCCTGATGCCAGGGCGAGCGGGTGCGGACCACAACCAGCCGGAAGCGGCCGTCGCGGCGGAGGCGGAGGGCGATCGCGATGGTCGCCACGGCCGGGATCAGACCGGCGAGCAGCAGCGCCGAGCGGGCGCCGAAGTGCTGGGCGAGGAACCCGACCGTCGGACCGCCGATCGCGCCGCCGCCGATGAACACCAGGTTGTAGATCCCGGACACCCGCCCACGCAGTCCGTCCGGCGTCGTCAGCTGGACCATCGACTGCGCCGCGGTGAGGAACATCAGGGTCGCCATGCCCATCGAGGCCAGCACCGGGATGAAGGTCCACAGCGACGGCTGGATCGCGGCCAGCACCTGGGTGGTCGTGAGCAGGCAGGCGATACCGGTCAGGTTGCGCAGGCGGGTCGGCCGGACCCGGCGCGCAGACAGCAACGCACCGGTCAGCGCCCCGGCCGCGACCACCGAGTTGAGTACGCCGTACCCCGACGCGCCGGTGTGGAAGACCCGGTCGGCGAACGCCGTCAGCGTCACCGGCAGGCTGATCGTGAACATCCCGTAGATGCCGACCAACGCGATCGCCCATCGGACCGCCGGCTCCTGCAACGCGTACCGCACACCGTCGCGCAGCCCGTCCCGGATCCGCATCCCGGCGCTCGCCCTGCGGGCGGCGTGCAGCCCGGGCATCTCGCTCTCCCGCATCCGCAGCAGGGCGCTGATCGAAGCGAAGAAGGTGCAGGCGTTGAGCGCGAACGCCCAGCCGGTGCCGATCGAGCCGAGCAGCAGGCCGCCGAGCGCCGGGCCGATCAGGCTGCCCAGCTGGAACGTCGACGACACCATACTGATCGCGTTCCGGACCCGGTCCTTGCCGACGAGTTCGGTGACGAAGGACTGCCTGGTCGGATTGTCGACAGCGGTGGCGAAGCCGAGGAACAGGGCCATCGTGTACACCTGCCAGACCTGCACCTGGCCGGTGAACGCGAGGGTCGCCAGTACGGCGGCCGCCATGCCCATCGTGGTCTGGGTGCAGAGCAGGACCTTCCGCTTCGGGAAGCGGTCCGCGATCACACCGCCGAACAGGCCGAGCAGGAGGGTAGGGAGAAACTGCAGCGCGGTGGTGATGCCGACCGCGGTGGCGCTGCCGGTGATCGTGAGCACCAGCCAGTCCTGCGCGATGCGCTGGATCCAGCCACCGGTCGAGCTGACCAGCAACCCGCTGACCAGGAGGCGGAAGTTGCGGACCTGCAGTGCGCTGAAGGTGTCCTTGAAGCCGGGACGCCGCTGGGTCTCGCGGAGTTCGGCCGGGTTGGTGGTGCGGTGGGTGTGGAAGTCGGTGGACGGGACAGTACCGGTGGCCCGGGTGGTCAAGAGCGATCCCTACACGAGTGGACTGGTCAGGGGAGGACATCTCCATCCTCAGGGTTCGGTCCTGAATTCTGACAGCGAATTACTCCTATTAGTCTTATTGCGTCACGTAATGGGAGGTGCATCGATGTACGACCCGGACCAGCTGCGCACGTTCCTGGCGGTGGCCCAGTCGCTCAGCTTCACCCAGGCCGCCGACCGGCTGGGCATCCGGCAGCCGACGGTCAGTCAACATGTCCGCAAACTCGAGGTGGCCGTCGGGCGGCCGTTGTTCGTGCGGGACACCCGGACGGTGACGCTGACCGCGGACGGCGAGGCGATGGCCGGGTTCGCCCGGACCATCCTGGCCGCGCACGAGGAGGCGGCCGGGTACTTCACCGGCTCCGAGCTGCGCGGCCGGCTGCGCTTCGGCGTGACCGACGACCTGGCGCTCACCCCGCTGCCGCGGATCCTGCGCGACTTCCGCCAGCTCTACCCGCGGATCGACCTCGAGCTGACCGTTGCCCAGAGCCCGAACCTGCTCCGCCGGGTCGAGTCCGGCCACCTGGACCTCGCGTACGTGAAGCACGGCGCCGGCGGCGGCTACGAGCCGAACGGACGGCTGGTACGGCGGGACCCGCTGGTCTGGGCCGGGATCTCCGGGACCCGGATCGCCCCCGACGGCCCGGTTCCGCTGGTCGCCTATCAGGCACCGTCGCTCAGCCGGTCGCTCGGCGTGCAGACGCTCGAGCAGGCGGGCCGGTCCTGCCGGATCACCTGCATCGTCCGGGGTGTGAACGGCGTACTCGCGGCAGTCCGGGCCGGGCTGGGGATCGCGATCTTCGCCCGGTCGCTGATGCCCGCCGACCTGGTCGAGCCGCCGCCGAGCGCCGGACTGCCGGAGCTCCCGTCGATCGACCTGGTGCTGATCACCAACCCGCGGGCCGCGAAGGAGCCGGCCGAGGCGCTCACCGCCGCCATCCTGGGCAGCAACGCACCGCTCAAGCCGGACGCCGCCTAGACCAGTGCGTCGCCGCGGAGCACCAAGCTGATCACGCTGACCGCGGCGATCGCGATCGTGATCAGGAACGGCGCGTTCCGCCACGCCACGATCACGACGAGCAAACCGGCGACGACTACGAGCGCGATCCACCCGATCACTCCGACCGCACCGGCCGGCGCGATCACCAGCAGCGCGGTCGCCGCCGCCAGCGGCAGCGGCGCAATCAGCCGGGCATAGGGGCCGAGCCGCTGCGGCCAGCCCCGCACACCGGTCGCCAGGTCGTCGTCCAGATCGGGTACGACGTTTGCCAGATGGGCACCGATCCCGAGTAAGGCACCGGCCGCGGTCGCCCACCAGGGAGCCCAGACATCGGCCGTGCCGAGCGTGACGAACGAGGGCAGTGCACCGAACGCGACGGCGTACGGAAGCCAGGAGATCGCGGTCGATTTGAGCCCGAGGTTGTACGCCCAGGCGCAGGCGACGAAGAGCAGATGCATCAGGCCGGCCGCGATCCCGTTCGCGAGCGAGAGCGGGATGGTGACGACCAGCATGACGCCGGCGCCGACGGCGAGGGTACGGCGACTTACCAGTCCACGCACCACTGGTTTGTCCTGACGGTTCACAATGGTGTCTCGGGCGGCATCAATCGCGTCATTGCTCCAGCCGATCGAGAGGTGGCCGGTGAGGATCGTTGCTGCGACGAGGAGACACCCGGCGGGGCTTCGCCCGGTCGACCAAGCGAGGGCCGTGACCAGCACGGTGACGGCGACTGTCGGTCCCGGGTGGCATGCGAGGGCGAGACCACGGACTGTCCGCAGGATGCTCACCAACGTAACGATGCCACGATGACGCGGATCGCCGCGGTCCGGCCCGCGTTGCCGCCGTACCGCTATCCGCAGTCCGAGCTGACCGCCGCCTTCGCGGACATCTGCCTGCCGGACGGCAATGGGACCGCGCTGCTCCGCCGGCTGCACGCGAATGCCGGGGTCTCGTTTCGGCACCTCGCGTTGCCGCTCGAGGAGTACGCCGTACTCAAGGACTTCGGGGACGCGAACGACGCGTGGATCGCGACAGCCGTGGATCTCGGGGCCGAGGCGGTCGCGGGAGCGGTGGCGGACGCCGGGCTGACGCTCGACGATGTGGATGTCCTGATGTTCACCACGGTGACCGGGGTGGCCGCGCCGTCGATCGACGCACGGGTGGCGGTGCGGCTGGGGTTGCGGGAGGACGTCAAGCGCCTGCCGTTGTTCGGACTGGGCTGTGTGGGTGGGGCTGCGGGCATTGCCCGGTTGCACGACTACTTGCTCGCTTGGCCGACGCATGTCGCCGTACTGCTGTCGGTGGAGTTGTGTTCGCTGACCCTGCAGCGGGACGACTCGTCGTTGCCGAACCTGGTGGGTGGGGCGTTGTTCGGGGACGGCGCGGCGGCCGTGGTGCTGACCGGCTCGGAGCACCCCTTGGCGTCGGGGCCCTCGGTGGTGGCGACGCGGAGCCGGTTGTATCCGGACTCCGAGCGGGTGATGGGGTGGGACGTTGGGTCGGGCGGGTTCCGGATCGTCCTCGGAGCGGATGTCCCCGATGTGGTTCGGACCTATCTCGGTGGTGATGTGCGGAGCTTTCTCGGGTCTTATGGCTTGACCGTGCCGGAGATCGGGACCTGGGTGAGTCATCCGGGCGGGCCGAAGGTGCTGGAGGCCGTGGCGGAGACGTTGGAGCTGCGGCCGGGAGCGCTGGACCTGACCTGGAAATCGCTCGATGCGGTCGGCAACCTGTCGTCATCCTCGGTCCTGCACGTCCTCGGTGACACGCTCGGGCTGGATCCTTCAGGCATGGGCCTGCTCCTCGCCATGGGCCCGGGTTTCTCGTCCGAGCTCGTCCTCCTGGAGTGGTGATGTCGTCCTACGCCTGGTATGTGGTGCTGGTCCTGCTCGTCGGCGGTGAGCGCGTGGCCGAGCTGGTGGTGTCGCTGCGCAACGCCAGGTGGAGCTTCGCGCACGGTGGTGTGGAGTCGGGGCGCGGGCATTACCCGTTCATGGTCGTCTTGCACACCGGTCTTCTCGCCGGCTGTCTGGTGGAGGCGGCGCACCGGCCGTTCATCCCGGCACTCGGCTGGACGATGCTCGCCGTCGTCCTCCTGTCGCAGGGCCTGCGCTGGTGGTGCATCACGGTCCTGGGGCACCAGTGGAACACCCGGGTGATCGTTGTCCCCGGCCTCCACTTGGTTGCGCGCGGCCCGTACCGCTGGATCCGCCACCCCAACTACGTGGCGGTCGTCGCCGAGGGCATCGCCCTCCCGCTGGTCCACACCGCCTGGATCACCGCCCTGGTCTTCACCGTGCTCAACATCCCCCTCCTCGCCATCCGCATCCGCTGCGAAGACGCGGCCCTGACCGCCGCCCTGGTCAAGTGATCGCTCCCGGCCCACCCACATGACGCACCCCGGCACCGGCTGGGCTCGACCCGATGTGGATCTCCTGGTTGCGGGCGCCGGCCCCGCCGGTGCGGCCACGGCGATCCGCGCGGCCCTGGCCGGCTTGTCGGTCGTGGTCGTCGAGCCCCGCTCGGCTCCTATCGACAAGGCCTGCGGTGAGGGGATCGCCCACAGTGCCGCCGACTACCTCACGCGTCTCGGTGTGGAGCTGACCGGACGACCGTTTCACGGCATCCGCTACCTCGACGCTGTGCACCAGGTGGACGCTCGGTTTCGGGCCGGCCCAGGCCTGGGCGTCCGCCGTACGACCCTGCACCAGGCTCTGACTGATCGGCTGGCCGAGCTCGGAGTGCCGGTACTTCGGACCCGGGTAGGACCGATCATCCAGAACAGCACCTCGGTGACCGCCGCCGGTCACACAGCCCGCTACCTCGCGGCCGCGGACGGCCTGCACTCACCCATCCGCCGTCAACTCGGCCTCGCCCGCCATCCGGCCGCTGCCGACGGTCTGCACACATCCATCCGGCGTCAGCTGGGCCTCGCCCGGCCGGACCGCTCCACCCGCCTCTCCTCGCCCGCCTCCGAGGTCCGCCGCGGGCTGCGGCAGCACTTCTTCGTCTCACCCTGGACAGACCTCGTAGAGGTCTACTGGTCGCAGCTGGGGGAGGCGTACGTGACACCGGTCGCGGAGGACCTCGTCGGGGTTGCGATCCTCACCTCGGCGCGCGGCAGCTTCGAGTCGCACCTCGACGCGTTCCCGGCGCTCAAGCGTCGCCTGCACGACGCTCGCCCCGCCGGTGCCGTCATGGGTGCCGGCCCGCTGCGCCAACGAGTCCGCGGACGCGTGGCCGGCCGGGTCCTGCTGGTCGGGGACGCCGCCGGGTACGTCGACGCGCTGACCGGCGAAGGGATCGCGGTGGCGCTCCGGACGTCGGCGGAGCTGGTGGAGTGCGTCCGGAAGGATCGCCCGGAGGACTACGAGGCCGCCTGGCGGCGCGTCTCCTGGGAGTGCCGGTTCCTCACCGGTTCGTTGCTCTGGGCCCGCAACCGGCCGTTGCTCGCTCCCCGTATCGTCCCCGCCGCCGCGCTGCTGCCCGGCGTCTACGCGACGATCGTGAACCGGTTGTCCTGAGCAATTAATCGGGGCCCGGCGATCGCTCAGACAATCGCCGGGCCCACGAGAGGCCCGAGCTTCCTGGTGAAAAGCTCGGACCGGCCGTTCCAGCCTCCTGGTGAAAGGCTGGACCGGTGCCCCAGCTTCCTGGTGAAAAGCTGGGACAGTCCTTGGGGGTGGTGCTCGGTGTTTCTGAGGAAGACTTAATCAGCCCGATGTTGCTCAACCGTTGCCGGAATGTGAAGCCTTGTTACACAGGGATGTGGCGAAGATCTCAGCGCTGGTGGGAACTCGTGAGAAGCGCTCCGGGACTCAGTGTTCGGTGCGCACTGCCGCGATCTGCAACTGCAACGCCAGGCGTTCTCGCGGGTCCGCCAGATCGAGTTCGGCGATCTCGCCGATCCGCTTCATCCGGTGCCGCAAGGTGTTCGTGTGCAGGTGCAGCTCCCGCGCGGCCCGCTGCGGCTGACCCGGATAGTTGAGCCACGCCTGCAACGTTTCCACGAAGCTGGTGTCGTGCTCGATGTCGTAGCGCAGCAGCGTCGCGAGCGGACCGTCCAGCTTCGTCGTGTCGAGCGAAGTGACCGCTCGGTGAACAGTCAGCACGTGCCACGCCTCTTCCACCCGCAACACCGGTCCGGGCGCGACACCCCGTCGTACCAGGCCCAGCAGCTCGATCGCCTCGGCCCGTGAGCTCGGAAGGTCGGCCGGTCCGCGGGCCGGACCACCTGCGGCGGCGATCGTGCCCGGTGTGGTCTTGGCCTGTTCCACGACGAGCTTGCGCAACCAGTTCCACGACCCAGGGCCGTCGTTGTCCGTGACGACGGCCAGCACGGTCCCGTCGAGGTCCGCGAGCTGTGGCTCGCTCCACCCGTACCGACGACCGGTCGACTCCCACAGGTCGAGTTGCTGCGGTACGTCGTACCCCTCTGGCGACCCGAGTGCGACCACACGCCACGGCTGCGGTGGAAGCCGTACGTCCACCGGATTGTCCGGGGAGAACTGCCGGAGGATCGTCCGCAGCCGGTCGATGGCACTCCGCCGCGCCACGTCCGCCTGTGCGCGCAGTCGGAGCAGGTGCAGCGCGAGTACCGATGCGGCGTTGCTGAGCTCCGCAGTGACCTCATCACTCACCGGACCGTCCACCACAGCCCAGATGGACCCCAGCCACTCGCCACCAGCCCGCACCGGTACGACGAGACGCGGGCGGATGCCGTTCGGCCCGTCAGGCACCAGGAACGGCTCGCTCGACCGCGCGAGCCGGCGGAAGATGCCACGGGCCCGGAAATGTGCGATCACCTCGGCCGGGACGCGGCGGCCGACGATGGTGGAGACGCGGGTGGGGTCGGTGAAGTCTTGACCGGAGGAGTACGCCAACACGCGCGACTGGTTGTCCTCGATGGTGACTGGCGCGTCGACGATCGCTGCGGCGGCATCTGCCAGTGCGAAGAGCTCCTGGTGCACGCCGGCGTCACCGGCGGCGGGGGAGTCCGGTGCGGCGGCTCTGTCGATGACGCCGCGCAGCAGCCAGACCACGTGTGCCCAGGTGACGCTGGGCTGCAGTGCAACGAGGGTGAGCAGCTCTCGCTCGGCAGTTGCGACCACGGTCGGCTCGTGGGCGAGCGCCGTACGCAGAACCACGCCTGAGGCGCCGCCGGCCGCACAGCGCTCCACCAGCTCGACGGCGTCCTCGGCGTCGCGCAGGCCGAGTCCCAGGACCAGATCGCCGGGCTGACCGGTCGCGGGCTCCTGGGGGTCGGCCAGGAAGACGTCGCGGACCTCTCCGTCGCCCTTCCCCGTCACCACCACCTCGAACAGGGCTGGGCCAACGGCGACGACCAGGTCAGGCGCGGTGATCATGAGGTTATTGTGCGCTGAGCACAGTCATTTGTCCCATTAGTGGTGTGATCGCACCATGACAGGTGCGCCTTGTGGCCGCACCATCGATACATGGTCGCTGCTGGTTCCACTCACATCGTTCCCGATCGCGTCGCCGTCGTCGGCGCGGGCATGGTCGGACTCGCCACCGCCTGGTTCCTCCAGGAGGCCGGCGTCGAGGTCACCGTGCTCGACCGCGAAGGCGTCGCCGCGGGCGCGTCCTGGGGCAACGCCGGCTGGCTCACGCCGGGCCTGGCCACCCCGCTGCCGGAACCGGCCGTCCTCAAGTACGGCGTGCGCGCGGTGCTGAGCCCGTCCTCTCCGGTGTACGTTCCGCCGACGGCGAGCCCGCGGCTGCTCAAATTCCTCACCCGCTTCGCTCGCAACAGCACCGCCGGACGCTGGAAGACCGCGATGGAGTCGCTGGTCCCGATCAACCGGCAGGCCCTGAGCGCGTTCGACCTGCTGGCCAAGGCCGGCGTCGAGGCGGAGACATACGAGGCCAAGTCGTTCCTGGCCGCGTACCGGACCGAGGCCGAGCGGAGCGTGCTGCTCGAGGAGATCGAGCACATCCACGCCGCCGGCCAGGGCATCGAGTTCGAGGCGATCACCGGTGACGACGCCCGTGAGATCGAGCCGTCGCTGTCGGACGAGATCGGGGCCGCGATCCGGCTGCACGGGCAGCGGTTCATCAACCCGGGCGAGTACGTCCAGCTGCTGGCCGACTCGGTGGTCGCTCGCGGTGGGCAGATCATCAGCGGGGTCGACGTGGTGGACATCGTGGACGAGATCCGCGGCGTCCGGCTGATCACCGGCGACGGCGAGACCGACCCGTTCGACGCCGTGGTGATGGCGACCGGCGCGTGGCTGAACGATCTGGCTCGGGACTTCGGCGTACGCACGGTTGTCCAGGCCGGTCGTGGTTACAGCTTCAGCGTGCCGATCGCGCACGTGCCGGCCGGACCGGTGTACTTCCCGGCGCAGCGGATCGCCTGCACGCCGCTGGGCGACCGGCTCCGGGTCGCCGGCATGATGGAGTTCCGCAAGCCTGAGGCCAAGCTCGACCCGCGCCGGATCGACGCGATCGTCGAAGCCGCCCGGCCGCTGCTGCGCGACGCCGACCTGGACGCCCGGACCTTCGAATGGGTCGGGCCGCGGCCGTGCACCCCGGACGGCCTGCCGCTGATCGGTGCGACCGCGTCACCGCGCGTCTTCGCCGCCGGCGGGCACGGTATGTGGGGCATCACGCTCGGCCCGGTCACCGGTCAGCTGCTGGCCGAGACCATCACCACCGGCCGGACCCCGGAGGAGCTCCGGCCCTTCAACCCCCTGCGGTAAGGGGTTGTGACTGCCCCGAGGTCGCGCGCCACAGCCACGCGATCCTCGCGGCGCCACCCCTCCCTCGGCTGACCGATGCCTCGGGCGCCAGGTGACCCTTCCGGACGGTCCAACCACCACCCCCGTTCGCCAGCCTTACCGCCGGTCACCTCGGCGCTTCCGGTCGGCCCGAGCGGGCCCTGGCTCAGATCCCCTGCCCAGGGCCCGGTCGCCGTTTCTGTCGGCGGTCCGTGGCATGGTGTCCTCCCTGACGACGAGGGAGGCCTTTCATGGTGCTGCGGTGGTACACGGTCGTGATCGACTGCAACGACGTCCGGAAGCAGGCCGCCTGGTGGGCGGAGGCGTTCGGCTGGCAGACGATCATCGAGACCGACGACGAGTGCGTGAACGTCCCCGGTTGGGTGACTCCGGAGTCCATCCGCGACCTCCCGTGGGAGCGGATCGGGCCGGGGATGGTGTTCGTCCCGGTGCCGGAGGGCAAGACGGTGAAGAACCGCCTGCACCTCGACTTCGCGCCGCACACCAGCCAGGACCGCGACGCCGAGATCGCCCGCCTCGAAGCCCTCGGCGCCCGCCGCGTGGATGTCGGCCAGCCGGACGGGCCGAGCTGGGCCGTCCTCGCCGACCCCGAAGGCAACGAGTTCTGCGTCCTCAGCTCCCGCGACTCCTGAGGCCGTCTCGTCCGCGCCGGATGGTTGCCGAACGGCCGTCCACGGAGCACCATCGGCAACACGCCGACGAGGTGAGAGGCAACCGCTGATGCCCGACCCGAACGAACGTCCCGCAGGGCCGGAGCGCGGCTCGACGACCGGACCGAGCGGCTCCTGGCCGCTCACCCAGGAGCCGATGCCGCCCGGCATCGACCTTCCGACGACCGAGCTGCACCAGGGCGGCGGGCCGCAACCGCCGGCTCCGGGCTCCCCGAGACCGGGTGCAGCCCCTTCGCGGCGGCCTGCGAATCCCTCGCAGTCCCGGCGCGTGCGACAACCCTGGGCGGAGTCGGCGGGCAAGCGCCTGGACATCATCGCCCGCATCGCCTGCCTGTCAGCCGGTCTCGCCTTGCTGGTCGCGGCGATCGTCGCCCTCTTCGTCAACTCCGACGACGCGGCGCTGATCCCGGTACTCGCCGCTGGATTCCTGCTCGTACTGACGCCCGCGGTCGTGGATCGCCTTCGCTCGCGGAGGGCCGGATACTTCGAGATCCATCTCATCGGCCAGATCGCGGCGAACGCGCGCAAGAGCGCTGACGCGCTGCGGCGACTCGGGATGGACCGCGAGCTCGACGCCTACGCCACGATCTACAACGAGCTCCGTGGGCCTGAGCTGGTTGTCGTGCGCGGCGAAGTGCTCGACCGGATCGTTCAGCGCGTCGCGAACGCGTCCGTGATCGAGAAGTTCGACAAGGACGAGGTCAAGGAGCTTTTCCTGCACGGTTCGCCGATCGTCCGAGTGCTCGCGCTGGGCCTGATAGAAGGCGATCTCTCGCTGATCGACAGCTCGGTCCTGCTGGACGCGATCGACCGATCGCTCACCGGCAACGAGCAGTATCACGCGCTGAAACTCGTCCGGAACGGCTGGGGATGGCTGTCACCCGACGAGCGTGGCCGGCTGCTGTCGGTCATCGAGGCCGATCCGCAGATCCAGCGGGGGCCGAGCAGAAGTGCCCTGGCACAACAAATCCGGGAGCTCGCTCAGAACTCCCGGATTCGTTGAACTGTTTGAATCAGTGCGTGTGCGGCTCGGCGCCGTGCTCCGCCTCGTGCGCGGCGATCTGCGCCCGGACATCCTCCATGTCGACCGCGCGCAGCTGGCCGATCAGGTCCTCCAGGTTCGCCGCCGGCAGCGCGCCGGGCTGGGAGTACAGGACCACGCCGTCACGGACCGCCATCAGGGTCGGAATGGACCTGATGTCGAACGCCTGTGCCAGCTCGACCTGAGCCTCCGTGTCCACCTTGCCGAACGTGATGTCCGTGTGCTGCTCGGACGACTTCTCGAACACGGGTCCGAACATCTTGCACGGGCCACACCACTCTGCCCAGAAATCCACCAGGATCAGGCCGTCGCTACCGACCACCTCGTTGAAATTCTCCTGGGTCAGCTCGACCGTTGCCACTACAACCTCCGAAAGTAGACGAGTACAGCGCTTTCAACACCGGACCGTCCCCGAGTGTTCCCGGGAGTACAGCGGTCACACCGCACCACGTCCTACGCCTAGGAGATGACCGGAATGCGGATCGGAGGCTGTGACCTGGGCCACGCTGTCAGATCGGAATGTCCACGAAGGGTGATGCGTAGTCGTGCACCTCCTCGAGGATCGCGGCGGCGGCCTCCGGCGTGAGGTCGGCTCGCTCGCGCTCTGCGACAACCATCTGCTGGAGCAGCCGGGTCTCGCCGGCCGTCGCCAGGCCGGTGATCTCCGGGTGACCGTTCAGCAGCCAGGCGGTCGCGGCGGTGATGTAGCGCTGCTCGTCGAACGGCCGGTACCAGGTGTCGTACGCCTTCTCTTCGCCCTCGTGCCAGTTGCGCCGGGCAATCATCTTGATCGTCATCAGCGCGGCGTCGGAAGCCTTGACCGCTTCCACCAGGGCGGCGTAGTCGGCGGCATACTGCGGATCGGTCGAGAGGCGATAGTTCAGCGGCGTCAGGACGCTGTCGAAGTCGAACCGGCGCAGGCCCTCGGTGTGCACCGACGGCGCCTGTGCGGTGTGCCCGGTGATGCCGATCGCCCGGACCAAACCTTCTTCTTTGGCGCGGATCGCAGCCTCCAGCGAACCGCCCTTGCCGGTGACGAGATCCAGGTTCTCCAGGTCGCAGACCGCGTGCATCTGGATCAGGTCGACGTGGTCGGTCTGCAACCGCTCCAGTGATCGGTTGATCTCGCTCCAGGCCTCCTCGAAGGTCCGGCGGCCGGTCTTGGTGGCGAGGAAGATGCGATCGCGGATTTCCGGCATCCGCGGGCCGAGCCGGAGCTCGGCGTCGCCGTAGTCCGCGGCCACGTCGAAGTGGTTGATGCCGGCATCCAGGGCCTCCTGGATCGAGGCGTCGGCCCGATCCTGGTCGACACCGCCCAATGACGCGGCACCGTAGATGAGCACTGAGCTCTCGTGCCCGAGTCTGCCCAGTCGGCGAGTTTCCATCCTGGTCCTCCAGGGGTAGCAGGGGTTACCCCGACCTTATGCCCCAGCGGGGCACTGGCAAGCGGTTGTCCACAGGGATCTTGACCCCTTGCCACGGGAGAGTTTTCCGCGGGCAGCCGTAGGGTACCGGTTACTATGTGTGAGCATTTGACGCGTTCTTTACCATATTGTTCGCACGAATCTTCGAACCTTGCCGGCCGCGTGTGGCAGGGTGGCGCTGCCCGATCGACCGGAACGGGCATGAGAGAGGAGCTATGAGGACGGTACCGAAGGTGGCACTCTTGCCCGATGAGGGTGAGACTGCCTGCGAGTGGGGTGACGGTGTGGCTGCGGGGGGCGATGGAGCATCCGGATCCTGGTCTCAGGTCTCCCAGTGGACAGTTGCTTGCCGTATCCTCTCGGCTACTGTCCGCGTAACTGCTGTCTGAGGGGCAGGTAGGCGATGAGTTGGTGGCGAACGCTGCTGAATCTGCCGCCAAAAGGCGAGCATTGGTCGGAACAGCGGCGTACGAAGAAGCCGGGCAAGAAGCGCCCGCAGAGCACCGCACCGGAGTGGTGGGCCCACCCCGATGGTCCGGTGTCGCCCACCCCTCGCCAGGCGCAGGGCGTAGCGGCGCAATACTCGGCACCACAGACCCCGCCGCCGGCCGGTGGCGTGATGGCGCCGCCCCGCCGTCCAGCCGCCCGTCAGCCGGAGCCGTCCGGTGCCCGTCCGCCGGATCAGTCCGCTGGACATCGTCCACCCGAACGTTTGAAACAGCGATCGCCGCATGGTGCTCGCTCGGCTCCGGTGCCGGCCCGGGATGTGGTCGAGCCAGGGCAGGCACCCTGGTCGACCGAGTCGGAGTCGTCGTTCTCGACGTGGGCGAGGCGGTTTTTCCGCGGCCTGGTGGTCGTTGTACTGCTGCTGGCTGCGATCAGCGGCGTTCGCTCCTGGATCAGCCCGAACCGGACACCGGAGACGGTTGTCAGCGGGCAGAGCAGCTTCCCGTCCGACGAGGCTCGGGCCGTCGCGACCCGGTACGCCGTTTCGTACCTCACCTGGGACGAGGACAATGCGGACGCCCGGCCCAACCAGATCGGTCTCGACCTGGCCGCCGGCCTGGACACCCGCGCGGGGTGGAACGGTCGCGGCAAGCAGACCGCCGACATCGCGTACCCGGGTGAGGTCAAGCCCGACGCCAACGGAGTCACCGCGGCGGTCGACGTACGCGTCAAGATTCATTCGTTTGTCAAGCAGGGCAAGAACTGGGCGGCCGGCCCGGTCACCTGGGAGCGACTGTCCGTCCCGGTCGCCCGGACCGATTCACGGGTGGTGGCCAGCGGGCCGCCGACGTTCGTACCGGACGTGCGGGCAGCGTTGCCCGACAACATGCCGGAGGCCGGCGCACCGGACGACGATCTGACCGGCGCGACGCGGAAGGATGCGGAAGCGTTCTTCAGTGCGTACGCCGAGTCCGACAACAAGGTGTCGGCGGTGACCTCACCGGGTTCGACCATCCGCAGCCTGAACGGTGCGGTGAAGTTCGGCGAACTCAAGGACTGGCAAGTCTTCACCGGCAACGACGACGAGCGGCAGGCGACCGCCGCCGTCACTTGGGACGGGGCGGGTGACACCACCCTCGACCAGACCTACACGCTCACGCTGAGGCGTACTGTCGCCACGGACGGAGCGCAACGATGGCAAGTGGCCGCCGTCGGATGACACCAGCGACCAGCCGTCGGATGACCGAGGCAACAAGGGAGACACCGCAATGATCACGCACGAACTGGCAGCGAGCGTTGTTCAGCTCGCCGTGCCCCTGGCCAACAGCAACGTCCCGACGGGCGCGGATTTCAAGGACTGGGTCCTGGTCATCGCGGGGAACATCTTCATCGCCATCCTCGTGCTGCGCGCGATCGGGCACTACTTCAAACGGGAGTGGGGTGAGCTGTTCGGCCATATCGCGGCCGGTGTGCTGGTCGGGGGGCTGATCTACGCCAATAACCAGACCATCAATGTGCTCAAGGGCTTTTGGGGATTGGTCTCCGGAGGTAATTGAATGCGAGTCGGTCGTACCCTGACCCACCACTTCGAAATCGAGACCCGGCAGTACGACCTGCTCGGTATCGACCTGGGTGAAGGCGCCCGGCGCCGGATGATCATCTTCGGTGCGGTGATCATCCTGCTCTGGATCGCGTTGCTGTTCCCCTTCATCGGGGTGCCGCAAAAGGGCACCGTCAGTCTGTACGTCGTGCCGCCGTTCGTGATCACCGCGTTCGGCTGGCGGGCCGGCAAGTTCCACGAACGCCGCCGCCGCGTGACCGAGTGGGCGCTGGCCGTCCGCTATGCGTTGCGCGCCCACCGCCCGATCATCGGTCTCGGCGCCCGGGCCGCCGACAAGACGGAGTACCTGCCATGGCGTGAGCGCATCGCGACGCAGAAGGTGGCGAACCTGGCGAAGGCCAGGGTCACCCCGGAGTGGGAACGCGAGGTCGTGGTCGAACTGGATCCGATGGTCCGCGCCGGCGCGGACATCACGGTGAACCAGCGTGCCCGCCTGCTCGGGGCGGACCATGTGCAACGGGTGAGTCGCAGGACGTCGTCTGGGAAGAGGGACAGATGAAGATCGCTGACAAGCTCCTGAACCTGGTGGGGGTCGGCCGCGAGCGCGGCCTGCCGCCACCTCGTCTCGTCGCCATCGCCGACGGTCTGCTGGTGACCGAGCGCAGCGCGGAGGCGTGGTTTCTGATCTCGGTGGCGAACACCGACCTGGCCACCGAGGCCGAGCAGGACGCCGCCCTCGACGCGGCCGTGAGCGCCGCCGCGACCATCCTCGGCGACCGCCTCAGCCACCTGAAGGTGGTCTGGGGCCGCTCGACCGGCCAGGACTACATCGACTCCGTGGCCGGCCACTACCGGCTCGGCGACCATGAGGACTGGGCCCAGACGCGGGCCGACCGGATCGACGAGATGCGGATGCCGGAGCGGTACGTCGCCCTCGGCGTACACCTCAGTGACCGCGACCCCCGCGCCACCGCCCAGGTGCGGGGTTCGATCAGCGACGCTCTCGGTACGACGTCCTGGCGCGTCAGCGCCCGTGAGCTCGCCCACCTGGACGAGCGGGTCCGCAAGCTCGGCCGGCAGCTCGGCTCGACCGTCTGGCGGGCGCACACCGCGCCGGCCGAGGTGATCTCCTGGCTGATCAGCCGCGAGATGCACCGTGGTGCGGTCGCCGCGCCGCGTCGCGGCCTGATCACCGGCGCCTCGCTGGCCCGGCTCACCTCCGGCCGCGTCGTGCCGTACACCGATCACCTGCGCATCTACGACGCGCGCGGCCAGATCGCGGCGTACACGACCGTTCTCGCGATGACCGACTTCCCCGAGGAGCTCGAGACTCCGGGCGCGGGGGAGTGGCTGCGCACGCTGTCGGAGATCAAGGCGATCGACGACGACGGCGACGAGATCGACGTGACCGTCGAGGCGTCCGTCCGGTTCCGGGTGCTGACCAAGAAGACCGCGCGGAGCCTGGTCGACGAGACCCGCAAGAGCGCCAAGGAACAACGGAGGTCCGCAGCCAAGGGCACCGCGGAGGAGACCGCCGACGAGATCGTCGAGACCGAGCGTGTGATGCGCGAGGTCAAGCGCGACATCAACCGCAGCGGTTTGACCCTGGTCGAGGACCACCCGCGCCTGCTGGTCAGCGCGGACAGCCGCGAGGACCTCGAGGCGTACGTCGACGCCGTCATCGCGCACTACGCCGACCGCGGCATCACCGTGGCCGCCGGCGCGGACGAGCAGCGTGACCTGTGGCTGGAGTCCTTGCCGGGTGACCAGTTGCGTGTGCCCGACCTCGGCCACGTCCGGGAGTCGACCGCGTTCTTCGGGTCCTGGTTCTGGGGCGGCGCGTCGATCGGTGACGCGACCGGGCCAGCCATCGGCTACCTGACCGGGTCCACGCCCGGTCTGGTGCGTTTCGACGCGGCCGCCGGATCCGCGCTGGGTGACGCGACGACGACGCTCTTCCTGGGCCGATCCGGTCGAGGGAAGACGACAGCCGCGATGCTCGGTGGTCTCGACTCCGCTTTCGCCGGTGCGTGGGTGCCGCTGCTCGACCTGAAGGGTGACGCGGCCGGTGTGTCCGCGGTCGCTGCGGAGTACGGCGTACCCACTGCTCTCATTGAGATCACGGCCCAGTTCTCCGGCGCTGCTGACCTGCTGCGCGTGTTGCCTGTTGACGACGCGTTGCTGCAGGCTCCGTCACAGCTGATGCTGCTGCTTCCTCCGCACCTGCGTGGCGCGGCCGAAGCGCCGGTCATGGCCGCCACGCGAGCCGAGATCCAGTCGCCCGATCCGTCGTCGTGGGGCGTGATCCAGCGGCTGTGCGCCGCCGACTCGGAGACCACCCGGACTGTCGGTTTCGCGCTCCGCGACCTGGTCGAGACCGGCCTCGGTTCGGTCGTCGCCGGTCCGCCGTCCGGTCTGTCCTCCCTGACCACGAACCCAGGTCTCTGGGTCGTCCAGATGCCAGGCCTCACGCTGCCTTCACCCGAGTCGGCGCCGGAGTCCTGGTCCCCGATCGAACGCGTCGGCATGGCCTGCCTGCGCGGCTGCCTCGCCTGGATGGTCCGTACGACGGGCCGCCGCGAGTTCCGCGGTCGCTCGAAGGTCGTCATCGTCCCCGAGGTGCACTTGCTGACGAAGACGCCGGACGGCGCGTCCTTCCTCGACTACATCGCCCGTGTCGGCCGCGCGCTCGGCGCCTCCCTGGTCCTGGACACCCAGGACCCGGCGTCGATCCTGAAGCTTCCTGGCCTGGTGGAGCAGATCACTACCCTGTTCGCTTTCAGCCTGCGTTCCCGCGAGCAGGTGGACTCGCTGCTCGAGCTACTGGGTCGGCCGCAGACCGCGCCGTACCAGACCCTGGTCCGAGGCATCAACACCGCCGCCAACGGCAAGAGCATCCGCCACGGCCACTGCATCATGCGCGACCGCTGGGATGAAGTCGCCACCGTCCAGATCGATATCCCCAGCCAGCGCGTAGCAGCCCTCCTCCGCACCACCCCCGAATCCGAACACGCCAACCAGCCCACCCAGCCCATCGCGGCCCCCCAGGACCCCGTCGACCCCTTCGCCGACGACCTGGACGAAACCCTGGCCCCTGCCGCCACCGCCCAAGCCAACGGCCACACCCAGGCCCCCAAGCTCCCGGCCGACACACCGGCGACGCCGCCCACCACCCCGGCCCCGGCAACCCTGAACCACTCGTCGGCCCCCACACCCCCACCCCAAGCCCGGCCCTACGCTCCGGCCGCCCAGCCCCAAACACCGGCGGCAGCCACCCCTCCGACGCCGGCCCCAGCCAACGCCCCCGTCCCGGCGAACCCCCCGATGGCGCCGGCCGAGCCCCACCCAGCCTCAGCCGAACCAGCCGCCGCAACACCCGTGGCCCAGCAAAACGGCCACCCCGCCACATCCAACGGCCACGACCACGCCGCCACATCCAACGGCCACGATCACCCCGGCACCCCCAACGGCCACGATCACCCCGGCACCCCCAACGGCCACGACCACCCCGCCACATCGAACGGCCACAACAACTCCGCCACACCCAACGGCTACGACCACCAGCGCGCCCACCCCGCCCGTTACGAATCCCCCATCGGCCCCGACGAGGTCTACGACCAAGAAGCCGACGAAGCCGCCTACAACGAGGCGATGTACCCCGCCTACAACGACCCCACCTCAACCGACGAAGCCCGCCCAAGCTCCGGAGACAAGGAGCACGTCGCATGAGATGGCAGCGCCGCACGAGAACGGCGCTGACCGTCCTTGCAATCTCATTCATCGTCACCAGCCAGGTAGCCCTGGCCGCCGACCCCAACCAAGGCCCGACGAACCCCACCGGATTCGCCGACCTACTCCCGACCCCCGACCTGACCCATGGCGACACCCGCACCCTCTTCGAGCAGTACAGCCCGATGGCTTATGGGCTGGATTTCGACACCGGCATATCCGACACCTTCAACATGATCTTCAACGGATATGCGTACCTCGTGATGATGTACATCGTCGCCATCACTCGAGCGGCGATTTCTGTCGGATGGTGGCTCTTCTCGTTCACCGATGTGAAGCCGTTGACGGACGCCACATCTGCGACGATCGGCGCGACTGGGAGTCAATTGGTTGGCTGGCTGCTACCTTCGGCGCTCGCGTTCGGCGCCGTAGTTGCGTACACCCAGCGGCGTGCGACCGGAAGTGCCCTAGGGCAGCTGGTATGGGTCCTGGTCGCTGGTGTGCTCAGCATCAGTTTCGCGCTTGCGCCAGCCACTTGGTTGCGCGGGGTCGATGGCGCCCGGCAGTTAGGTGCGAGTGCCGTCATGTCCGCCTCGTCCGACGCCTTGGGGCCGACCATGCAGAGCCCCATCCCATGGCCGGAGCCTGGATTCACGGGTACGCCGAGGGACACATTGCTCCGGAAGTCAGCGGACGCGAGTTGGCGAGGATTCGCGGTTACCCCGTGGTGCATCGCGGAATTTGGGTCGATCGCAGCCTGCGAGCGATATGGAAAGGGCATGCTCGACGTCGGCGTCAATGCGAAGGACCGAGCGGACTACGTGAACAAGGTCGTCGTGCCCGCTGAAGGTGGTGAGGATTCTCCGACGGCGAAGTGGGTCAAGGGTGACAATCCCTTCGGACGGACCGCCGTGGTCATGCTCGCGGCGATCGCAGCCACATTGTTCGGATTCCTGAACATCGGATTGGCATTCACGGCGCTGATGGCTTTTATCGGTGCGCTCCTGCTACTTGTTGTTGGTGTGTTCTTCGCCTGCCTGTGGATCATTCCTGGGCGCCCACGTCAGTGGGGACTGAACTGGTTCGAAGCTCTGATTGGTCTGGTGCTCCAGTCATTCTTGGCGATGCTGGTCTTTGGCACGGCTCTGACCCTTGTCACCGCCGTTTTCACCTTGACCGGGTCGCTCGGTTGGCTGCCTGTGACCGGTTTGGCCATCGTTGTGCTGATCGTCGGCTTCCGGCTCCGACGGTTGCTCGACAGCCTTACGACGATGATGCGGCCTGGTGCGGGCAGCATCATGCTGGGTGGGATGGCCCGTCGTGGCGCAATGGGTGCGGTCAAAAAGTTCATGGGCGCGTTGAGCAGCCGTGGTGCGGCGCCGGCGCCGACTGAGCGGAACCGAGATCGCACCAGGACGGCAGACTCGAGTCCGCAGCGGGTGTCGTCTGTGCGTGTGTACCGCCAGGCTCCCGTTGTCGGCTCTCTGGGCCGAGCGTCCACGGGGAGTTCGCCGTACGAGCTCACGACTGGTGCAGAACGGCGCCGCGCAGATGCGACCTCGACGCCCGGCGGCCCCGGACCGGGTGGTCAGCCCGCGGCTGGTGATGGCGGCAGAGTGGCCGCGAGCGCATCTCCGAGCCGGGGCACGTCCGCTTTGAATCTCGCCAGAGCGCGAATGCAGTCCAAGGGCGAGGGGAGTCGGACCATTTCGGTCACGGCTGCCGGGGTCGCGGCCGCAGGAGGACATGCTGCGGCGAAGGCCTCGCGCGGTGAGGCGTCGAAGGCTCGGCATCCTCGGCGGCCTATTCCGGCGCCGGCCAATGAGATCAGGTACGAGCCGAGGATTCACACGCATTCCGCGAGCCTGCGTGAAGGGCCGCCGAAGGGGCAGCGCAGCCGGCGTAAGGCGCCGACCTCACAACAGCGGAGGTTCCGTGAGTACTCCGCTGTCACGAAGGACGGCGTGACGGTGCACGTGCCGACGCGTCGGTGATATCGGATGGCCCGGAACCCACGATCTCCAGGAGACCGTCGCGAAGGCGCGAGTCGATCACGCCAGCGCCGCCCAGAACCTAGCCACTCGGATGCCGATCGGCAGGATCCCGCGGGCAGGACGCGCCCGGATGCGCCGGAGAGTTGGCGTTCGCTGATGAGTGCGGACTACGACTACCCCGAAGAGATCGACGAGCTCAAGGCTCGTGATCGGCGCCGCGCGAAGAAGAACTGGCGGCGTGATGATCACGCGCAGCGGATGGCCTGGTTGCGCGACCAGCGGCAGGCGGAGCCGATGAGTCCTGCGGTCATCGTGGCGGCCGTTGTCGTTCTGGCGATCCTCATCCTCGGTCTCGGCGGCGGTCTGCCGCGGCTGTTCGGAGGCAAGAGCACTGGCGACGGAGCACCGATCGGCGTGCTGACTCCGGGGCGCTCCGTAGTCGTTCCGACCGCGCCGTCGAACACCCTGCCCGCTCAGCCCACGCCGTCCAGCACCATTCCACCGCTCACCACTCCACCGCCGCAGACCCAGCGCCCGTCGGCGGAATCGACGGCTATGGCTACGGACAAGGTCGGCGCCTGGGCGAGAACGTTCTACACCCGCGATCCGAGTGCGGAGACCTATACGGCGCTGGTGGCGAAGTGCGCCAAGTACATGACTCAGGAGGTGGCAGCCAGCTTTACGTCGGCGGGTGATCCGACGTACGACGCACTCAAGAGCGACGGGGGGAAGTCGACAGTCATCGCCTGGCCGGTCAGTGCGCCGCCGGCCAACGCAGAGGCTCCGGTCGATACTCCGGCCCGGATCACGCGGTTCGTCAAGGTCACGATCGACGTCACCGGAAAGCATCCCCAGCGCTTCGACGTACCCCTGCTCGTCACGCTGGTGAATCAGAACGGCCAATGGCTCATCAGCGAGGTGTCTGGCGGTACCGGGCCATGACGGTAGGGGATTGCGATGTTCGACGAACGTGATCTCGGTCGGGGTTTTGTAGCGGTCGCGAGCAGGGGCGTTTTCGTCAAAGGCGCCGCAGCTCTGGCGGTCATCGGCGTCGCGAGCCTGCTGATGCTGGCGCCCTTCGGCGGTACCGGCCAGCCGCAAGCGGCCTGCCTCCCACTCGGTCCCGGTCAGGCTGAGAATCCGAATCCGACCGGTCCCCTTCGCGCCACCCAGGTCGCCTTCGCCAAGCTCATCGACGATGTCGCCGTTCAGCGCGGCTTGCCCGGTCAGGCGACGCTGATCGCGCTCATGACGGCTTTGGTGGAGTCTGACCTACAAAACCTCACGTACGGCGATGCGGACTCAGTCGGTCTGTTCCAGCAGCGACCTGGGGCCGGCTGGGGATCAAGGGAACAGATCATGGATCCGCACTACGCAGCCGAGGCGTTCTTCGGAGGTTCAGCCGCGCCGAACCCGCCTGGCCTGGTCGACATCAATGGTTGGCCGTCAATGGCTCTCGGCGACGCGGCGCAGGCCGTCCAGGTGTCTGCCTTCCCCGATCGCTATGCAGTGCGTGAACAAGAAGCGCGACAGATCGCGTCGGCAGCCGGTATCGACCTGAGCCGTTCGGGTAACCCGTACGCCGGCCGGGCGGGCTCAGCACCGCCTGGCTCGGCCGACGAGGGACTCCAGCAGGTCGACAACTGTGAGCAGGGCGGCGGCCTGGTCAACGGCCAACCGGTCAACGGAGTCTGGCCCGACGAGCAGGCGACGGTGACAGACCCGAGTGGCACCGGAGGCATGGTCACTCCGCGTACGGCGGCCTGGGTCGCAGGGGCCCGCAAGAACCTCGGCACCCTCAGCCTGAGCTGCTGGGACGCGCACGCCTGGAACCCCACGAGCGACCATCCTCGAGGGAAGGCGTGCGACGTCATGGTCGGCACAGACGCGCGAAAATCGGCGCCCGCCAAGGCCCGAGGCGACCAGATCGCCAACTGGGCCCTCAAGACAGCCGCCCAGACGGGCGTGCACTACGTAATCTGGTACGGCAAGATCTGGTCCGCGCGCCGCGGCACCTGGATCCCCTACAACGGCGGCGGCGTCTACAACCCCACCGACGCCACCGGCGGCCACTTCGACCACGTCCACGTGTCCTTGTACTGATAATGGACCGGACGCCGATCCGCTCGACCCGCACAAGGAGAGTCTCCAATGACCGGCCCCGGTGAACCCAACGACCCAAATGGTGGCTGGGCCGGTGGTTCCTATCCCGGGCCTCCTCCGCCTTCGAACCACAGCGTTCCAGGTGGCGGTCAGCCGCCGCGCGAACTGCCGCCACCTGGCCCGGCGGATGGTGGGTCCGCAAGTCCAGGCCCTCGTGCATCTGCATTCTTCCCGGAACCTTCCGCGTGGACGTCGTTGCTGACAGCCGTCCCGTGGTTCTTCTGGAGTTTGGTGCTCGTCATCTGGATTGCAGGTGCGATCGGCTTCGGCTGGGGCTGGATCGTTGTTGTCCTCTGGGTGTTGTCAGGGGCTGTGATCTTCGTGGCTCCCGCGGAGCCGCTGTTCGCCAGGTATCTGTTCCGCCTACGCCAACCGACTCTGATCGAGCAAGAACGACTCGGTCCCATCTGGCATCACCTTCTGCAGCACGCCGAGGTGCGAGATGGACGGTTGTCGCTGTGGATCCAGGAGTCGGATGAGGTCAATGCGACTCCAACCCCTGGTCACGTGGTCGCAGTGACGCGGTGGGCGCTCTACACTCTGCCGCCGTCGCATCTGGAAGCAGTCCTGGCTCATGAGCTCGGTCATCATCTGGGCGGACGTTCATGGCTGAGCATGCTCAGCTTCTGGTACTCGATACCGGCTCGTTGTGGATTGATCGTCGTCCGCGCCGTTGCCCGACTGATGAGGCGCATACCCGCGGTCGGTTGCATCATCGGGGGATTCCTTGTCCTGGCCTACATCGGACTCGTCCTCGCCGTCTTTGCTCTAGGGCACGGGTATATCTGGCCAGTCCTGTTCCTGACGCCGTTCATTGCACCGCCTTTCCTTGCATGGCTGAATCGTTGGCAGGTCAAGCAGGCCGACCGAAGGGCAGCGCTGCTGGGTTACGGCAGCACGCTGGTGCAGGTCCTGTACGGATGGCAGATGCAGCATCAGCAGATGCTGGGGCGCGACCAGAGCCGGCGAGCGCAGGTGATGTCGAACACCCCGTCGTTGGTGGACCGAGTCCGCACGCTCGAGCAATCTGGCGGGATTCCCCCGCACACTCGGGGCTGAGTCCCGCGGTTCGCCCGGCCTCAAGCAGCGGCGGGCTCAATCGCGCGTAACGACAGCCCGGCCTCTTGTGGTCGGGCTGTTGTGGGTTTAGGTGTCGATTCGGGTGATCTCGTGGGTGGCGGTTGGGGTGGTGAAGGTTAGGAGGTTGTGGGCTTCGGATTCGATGGATTGCCAGGTTTTGCGGGGGAGGTTGGTGAAGGGGGCGATCTCGAGGACGGACTTGGTTTTGGTGGGTTTGGTGAGTTTCCAGAGGGCTTTGGCTTGGCCGTTGTGGAGGAGGGAGCCTTTGGTCAGGACCTCTTGGAGGGTTAGGCGTTGGCGGGTGGCTGTGTCGATCCAGCGGGTGCGGTCGGCGTGGGAGAGGAGGAGGTTGTCGTATTCGGGGAGGAAGCGGGTGGGGACCTCGAGGGACTCGTCGGGGAGGGTGATGTGGGGGAGGTCGTAGAGGGGGCGGCCCGAACTCGCGTCGGTGTACTGGCGGAGGTCCAGGCGGTCGAAGACTTCGGATAGGTGGGTCAGGCCGGACCAGGTTTGGGCGTCGGCTACTGAGGCGGGGCCGTAGGCGGCCAGGTAGCGGAGGACCAAGTCGTCGACCACGGGGCTGGGATCGACGGGGGAGTCGAGCCAGAGCTCGGCGGTGGACATGGCGGGGTTGCCGCCCTTGCCCCAGATGCCGCGGGGTGGGGTCTGGATGGTGGGGAGCAGGCAGCGTACGGCGTGGGCGAGGGCAGCCGGCTCGCGGTCGGGCCAGAGCGGGGCGAGGTGTTCGCGGAGTTGTACGGCGGTCGCCGGGCCCTCGGTCATCCGGTCGATGCCGGCCCGGAGTACGGCGTCCATGTCGAGGCCCTCGAGCCGGTGGCGCCCGTACGTGATGTTCTGGAAGACCTCGCGTTCGAGCCGCGGCTGGATCAGTGGGCGGAACGCGAGGAAGTCGCGGCTCGACATCAGATGGATCGTTGCCCGCATCATCGAACCGCGGACCGCCTGCCGCTCCTCCAGCAACGTGACGAGCTCGGCCGGCTGGAATCCGTTCAGCCGGGTCCACAGCCCGACGTACGGCGCGAGTGGCGACTGGGCCTGCAGGCCGACGAGATGCTCGATCGCGTCGAGCGCGGTCGCGTCCTGGCGCTCGATCAGCCACTGGCGGTGGAGCGTGGCGCGGTTCAGGGCCTGCAGACTCAGCTTCGTCATGGCGGGATCCTCTCCTGTGCGTTGGCGCCAACGCTAGGAGTGGAAGCGGTCAGGATCAGTCCTCTACTCGAACTGGCCCACGAAGCTGGTCAGCAGCTGCTGGCCGACCGGCCACTCGCCGAGGTCGCTGTCGGAGTTGAGGTGGCCGTGGCGGCCGGTCGTGATGAGCGGGACCGTCCAGGCGGTGGCGAGGCGGTCGGCTGCGTCCACCGTGCAGTACGGGTCGTCCTCACTGACGATCAGTACGGCGGGGAGCCCAAGGGGAGCGTGGTCGATCGAGGCGAAAGTCGAGAGGAGCGCGGTCGGAAAGGTGGGGGCGCGTTGGTCCGGTGGCGCGACCAGGAAGACCCCGCGCACGGTGTGCGACGCAGTGGTGAGCCAATGGGCGGCGGTGAGGCAGCCGAGGCTGTGGGTGATCAGGACGACGTCGTCGTCCGGGTGGCGACGTACCGCGCTGTCGATCGCGGCGGCCCAGTCGTCAAGCTCGGGATGGGTCCAGGACGCGGGCGCGATCCGGGTGGCGCCGCGCAGCCAGCCGGATTCCCAGCGCGATTGCCAATGGTTGTCGTCGGAGCCGTCGAGGCCGGGGATGATGATGAAGTGCATGAGGCAGCTCCCAGTCGGTGATGAGTGCTGCCAGCATGAGGCCGATCATCGGCTCGCAAGGGCCCGATCTGATGGATTGAAGGCAGATGAGCGAACCGACCACGAATTCATTGGACCCGATCGACCGCGAGATTCTGGCGATCCTGCAAACCGACGGCCGGTTGAGTGGCGCCGAGATCGGGCGGAAGGTGAACCTGTCGCAGCCGGCCGTGTCGGCGCGGATCCAGCGGCTCGAGCGGTCCGGCGTGATCACCGGGTACCAGGCGGTCGTGGATCCGGCCCGGATCGGGCTCAACATCCATGCGGCGGTTCGGGTCCGGACGATGCATGCGCGGATCCCGGAGGCGCTCGAACTGTTCGCCGGTCTCCCCGAGGTGACCGCGACGTACCGGCTGACCGGCGAGGACTGCTTCCTCCTCGACGTGCACACGCCCGACGCCGGCCGGCTGGAGCAGGTCGTCGACGCGATCGGGCGGCTCGGGCCGGTCAGTACCTCGCTCGTCCTGCGCAACTACCCGGCCAAGCCTCTCCCGACTGGGTGAGGAGTCTCCAGCACGGTACGGCGATCTCCGCCGGGCGGGGTGTGCAGCCCGCGATCGATCCCGGCGTCGAGGTGCTGGCCGGTGTCATCCGATTGTTCGCGGGGGTTGACAGGTTTTCCCTTGCCGCCGCGGAATGACGGGCGGTTCTGCTTCCCAGCGGGCACCTAGCCGAACTAGGGTCTCGACGGACCGTAGTGGATGCGTTACGCAACATGAACGTGGAAGGGAACGTATGACGAAACGCCGTAAGGCGGTCGTGGCCGTCACCACCGGACTGGCCACCATCTCGCTCGGGTTGTCCTTCACCAGCGCCGCAGGGGCCGCGCCGGAGGCCAACAGCCTGGGCGACCTCAAGTTGATCAAGACCAAGACGTCGCTGCTCGGCAAGCACTACTGGTACCAGCAGACCTTCAAGGGCCTGCCGGTGATCGACGGGTACTACGCCAAGCACGTGACCACCGGTGGCGGAGTAGAGATCGCCGACGGACGGGACGCCGTACCGGCGAACCTGGACGTGAGTGCGAAGGTGACGCCCGCGACGGCGACCCAGTCGGCCAATGCCGTGGTCACCGCCAAGGCCCAGCGGGCCCGGATCGCCGCGCCGGGCAAGAGCGCCCCGCAGGCGCCGGCCGCGTCCCAGGGCGCGGCGCAACTCGCCGTGATCGGTGGCCCGCACGCGCGCCTGGTCTGGGCCGTCACGTCCCGCTCGGCCGAGGGCGTCAGCCGTTCGCTGGTCGACGCCGACACCGGCTCGGTGGTGGAGTCGAAGGTGGTCAGCGACAACGTCGACGGCCGCGGCTCGGTCTTCGACCCGAACCCGGTGGTCAGCGAGAAGAACGAGAAGCTGACCGACATGAACGACAAGAACCAGGATGTCCTGTTCCTCGCGCAGAAGAACGTGGTCCTGCGCAATCTGGACGGCTCCGGCAAGCTCAACGGCGCCTTCGTGAACATCAAGGAAGGCAACGGCGGGCTCGCGCAGAGCAAGACCAACACGTTCGTCTACCAGCGCGCGAACAACAAGTTCGAGCAGGTGATGGTGTATTACCAGGTGAACCAGGCGCAGGAGTACATCCAGCAGCTGGGCTTCACCGAGGCGAACAACGAGTCCCAGGACTTCTCCGTCGACACGATCCGCGACGACAACTCGTTCTACGACCCGTCGACGGACATGATCACGACCGGTGACGGCGGTGTCGACGACGCCGAGGACGCCGAGGTGATCTGGCACGAGTACGGTCACGCGATCCAGGACGACATCGTCCCGGGCTTCGGCGAGACCGAAGAGGGCGGCGCGATCGGTGAGGGCTTCGGCGACTACTGGGCCGTGACCATGTCCGTGCCGGTCAGCAAGGGCTTCAACCTGCCGTGCGTGATGGACTGGGACGCGACGTCGTACACGTCCACCGAGCCGCACTGCCTGCGTCGCACCGACACCGGTAAGACCACCGACGACATGACCGGCGAGGTGCACGACGACGGTGAGATCTGGTCGAACGCGCTCTGGGACATCCACCAGGCCCTCGGCCGGAACAAGGCCAACAAGGTGATCCTGGAGTCGACGTTCTTCTACGCGCCGGACACCGACTTCGCCGCCGCGGCCCGCAACGTCGTCCAGGCCGCTCGCCTGCTCTACGGAAAGCCCGCGGCCGCTCAGGTCACCAAGGCCTTCCAGGACCGCAAGATTCTCCCGTAGTGACACCAGGTTGTGCGCCCACAGCTACCGTGGGCGCATGACCTGGAGTACGGCGGACATCCCTGACCTGACCGGACGACGGGCGCTGGTCACCGGCGCCACCAGCGGCCTCGGCTACGAGACCGCACTCGAGTTGCTCAGACACGGCGCCGACGTGCTCGTCGCGGCGCGCAATCCCGCGAAGGCCGCCCAGGCATCGACCGACCTGGCGCAGGCGTCCGGACGGGAGCCGACGGTCGTCGAGCTGGATCTGGCCGACCTCACGAGTGTCGAGAAGGCGGCCGACGAGGTCTCCAAGAGCTACGACAAGCTCGATCTGCTGGTCAACAACGCCGGCGTGATGGCGCCGCCGTACGGGCAGACCGCGGATGGGTTCGAGCTGCAGATCGGCACCAACCATCTCGGCCACTTCGCCTTGACGGGGCGCCTCCTCAAGTTGTTGCTGAAGGCACCGGATCCTCGGGTGGTGACGGTCAGTTCCTTCATGCACAAGACGGTTCGCGGGATCACGCGGGAGGACCTGCGCCGCCCGGCGAGCGGCTACCGCAAGTGGGACGCGTACGGGAAGTCGAAGCTCGCCAACCTCCTCTTCATGTTCGAGCTCGACCGCCGCGCCCGGGCCGCCGGCGTCAACCTGCTGAGCGCCGGCGCCCACCCCGGCTACGCGTCCACTCACCTGCAGGCGGCCGGCCCGGAGCTGGCGGGGCAGGAGTTCATGGTGAAGCTGATGGGTGTCGGGAACCGGCTGTTCGCGCAGTCCGCGGCCGCCGGTGCCTGGCCGAGCCTTTATGCGGCGACCAACCCCGATCTGCGCCCCGGCTCGTACGTCGGTCCCGGCTTCCTCGAGTACCGCGGTGCCCCGAAGATCGTGCTGCCCAGCCAGACGGCGCAGGACCCGGAGCTCGCCAAGCGGCTCTGGGAGTGGTCGGTCGAGGCGACCGGCGTGGATCCGGCACTCACCGTGCCAAAGTAGTGACACAGGGCCAACTTTGTGGTTACCCTCCGGTAATCCCAAGCCGGAGGTCGCCCCGTGCGCAGACTCGCAGCCGCCGTCGCAGTCGCCGTCATCCTGCTCACCGTCGGCTCCCGCGCGGACGCCGACCAGACCGGGGCAGGCTTCAGTACGTCGTACCAGCGCATCCCCGGCGCCGACGGGATCTCGCTCGGCGCCGTCGTACTGACGCCGACCGGCCAGGGTGACGGGCCGTTCCCGCTCGTGGTGATGCCGTCGAGCTGGGGTGTGCCGAACGTCGAGTACGTCGGTCAGGGGACGAAGCTGGCGACCGCCGGGGTCCAGGTCATCGCGTACTCGAGTCGTGGCTTCTGGGATTCCGGTGGCTGCATCGACATCGCCGGCCCGCCGACCGTTGCCGACGTCACCAAGGTGATCGACTGGGCCGATCAGCACACCCCGGCCGACACCAGCCGGGTCGCCGCGGTCGGGATCTCGTACGGCGCCGGTACGTCGCTGCTCGCGAGCGCGCAGGACCCACGGATCAAGGCGGTCGGCGCGATGAGCGGCTGGGCCGACCTGATCGCGTCCCTCGACCCCAACGACACCGTCGCGCTCCAGTCGGTCGCCGGACTGCTTGCCCTGGGCAACATCACCGGCCGGCCCGGTCCGGAGATGGCGTCGCTGCAGACGAAGTTCGTCACGGGCGACTTCGACGGCGCGATCGCCGAGGCCGGACAACTTGCGCCGCAACGGTCGGCCGCGACAATGGTCGACCAGATCAACGCCAACCACCCGGCCGTCTTTCTCGCGAACGCCTTCGAGGACTCGATCTTCCCGCCGTCGCAGTACACGGACTTCTTCACCCGGCTGACCGGCCCGAAGCGGCTGCTGCTCGCCCATGGCGATCACGCCACCCCCGAGGTGACCGGCGCGATCGGCCTGCCCAACGAGACCTGGGACGAGCTCACCGCCTGGCTGCGGCACTACCTCACCGGCGCGGACAACGGCGCTGACACCGAGGCGCCGGTCCAACTGAAGTCGCAGCGCGGCGTCTGGCGCGGCTACCCGAGCTGGGCCGCGGTCGGACAATCGCATACGTCGTACCTCACCAAGCCGGGCGGGTTGTCGCGGACCGGCGCTCTGCAACCGCAGTCGTCGACGGGCTGGACGAGTGGGATCGAGGCCGGCGTACCGACCATCGCGGACAGCGGGGTGGCGCTGGTTTCGGGCGCACTGCAAGGGCTTCTGTCGATTCCGACCGGGGTCGCGACGCCGTTGGTGGACAGGTCGTTCGCCGGGGTCTGGTCTGGTCCGATCTCGACCAGTGCAACTGTCGTCAACGGGACACCGAAGCTCCATCTCACCGTGAAGCCCACGGGTCCGGACACGTCGCTGTTCGCCTACCTGTACGACGTCGACTCGCTCGGCGTCGGCTCACTGATCTCGCACAAACCGTTCACCCTCCGCGGCGCGACCCCAGGCAAGTCGCTGCCCATCGACCTCAGACTGGAGGCGACCAGTTGGGAGGTCCCCGCCGGTCATCACCTGATCCTGGTGGTCGACACGGTAGACCCGCGCTATCTCGGCCACAGCACGATCGGCACCTCAGTCACCTTCAGCTCACCGGCGGCCGACCCATCCTGGATCACCGTCCCGACGGCGTGAGTGTTCGATCCCGCGCGGACTCTTGTGCGGCTGGCGTGACACCGGGGGAACAGCCGCCGTTCGGCCCGGACGCTCGGGATGCGAACACGTCGCACACCAAGGATCCTGTAAGTAGCATCGACCAGGGAGGTGACCGTGCGATGGCCGCTCCCAGTCACGCGCTCGCGCCTCGGTCGATGAGCAGATTCCGGCCTCCCCGGTTCGGGCTCGGCGGATCGCATCTCGGCGAGTCACCGGGCCCGGACGGCGACGCGACCGCGATCGCCACCGTCGACGCGGCGTACCAGGCCGGTATCCGGTTCTTCGACACCTCACCGTCGTACGGCGACTCCGAAGCGCGACTGGGTACGGCGTTGCAGCGGCGCCCCCGCAGTGAGTTCATTGTGTCCACGAAGGTGGCCGGCGATGACGCCCGGGCCTCCGTGCGGGCGAGCAGCGAGCGGCTCGGGCTCGCAGTCGACCTCGTGCTCGCCCAGGACAAAGCGCCGAACCCGGCACTGGACGAGATGCGGGGCGACGGTGTGATCAAGGCGATCGGGGCGGCGTCGGCGGACTGGCGACAGCTCGATCGACTGGTGCGCAATGCCGAGCTCGACTGCGTGCTGCTCGCCGGGCAGTATTCGCTGCTAGACCAGTCTGCGGCGCCATTGCTGGATCGTTGCCTGGCGCGTGGGGTGTCGGTGATCGTGTCGGGCGTACTGACGCCGCAGGTGCTGCAAGCCGATGAGTCGAGCGACCCCGCGGCGATTCAGGCGCGCCGCATCTCCGCGGTGTGCGAGCGGTACGGCGTGTCCCTGCCGCAGGCCGCACTCGCCTTTCCCAGCAGGCATCCCGCGGTCACGTCAGTACTGATCGCGGCCTCGACGCCGGCCGAGATCCGGGCGGACGCGGCGCTGGTCCGGCAGCCGGTGCCGGCGCAATTGTGGCGCGATCCCGAACTCGAACGCCTGCTGTCCTAGAACTTGTCGCCCGGGGAGCCCGGCGATCCCGGTGAGCTGGGGACGTCGGTCGGGATCCCGCTGGTCGGCAGCGGCGACGGCGTCAGGCTCGGCGTCGTGCCCGTCGTCGGGGAACCGGAACCGGTGCCCGGTGGCGGGGTGGTCGGGGTGATCGTCACCGTGACCGTGCCGGTCGGCGTCGGGATCACCGGCTCCGGCTCCAGCGGCTGGGCATGCCGGAACAGCAGCCAGGCCAGGAACACCGCCAGCGCCATGATGACCGCCATCATCAACAGCGCCAGGACCAGCGCCAATCGCGACGCCGGGCGCAGCACGGCCGGCCACGGCAGCGGCCAGATCCGGAACAGGCCCGGACGGCGCCGGTTCTCCCAGTAGTGCCGGAAGTCGGGCCCGCGCAAACGGCCGAGCTGGGGCACCCGGTCCATCAGGACGGCGGACAGCACCTCCTCGCCGCGACGCTCCGCGATCAGCCGCTCGTCCGACGCCGCGCTCGTCCCGTCGTCGGATCGGATCGGCCCGATCGCGGCCCACAGCGCGAGGTCGTCGTCATCGGAATCGTTGTGCGCCAGGACGGCCTCGGTCGGCAAGTCGTCGACGGCGTTCACGAACCGCTCCCGGGCGGCCGCGTCGTCCGCGGACCCCTCGGTCATCATCGCGACCACTGCGTCACGGCCGGTCTCGTCACTGGCCGTGTACAGATAGCCGGCCGCGTTCGCCCCGAGCCGCCCGCGCAGCCAGAACTCGCCGACCCGCGGCGGATCCTCCGGCTGCAACGGCAGCGCCGCCGGAATCACCCGCGCGGGCGCGTCGTCCGGCGTCTCCGCCGACCGCACCTCGGCCTGTGATTCGGTCGCAGTCATCACCCCCAATCCCACCACATCCCTGGTAGCACTGTCGCCACAGCCGCCCTCACAGCCCCGCCCCACCCCAACCGCACCCCGCCCCAGACGACCCGGACCCCCGGCCCACCCCACCCGAACCCCGACCCAGGCGACCCGGACCCCCGGCCCCAGCCCACCCGGACCCCCGGCCCCAGCCCACCCGGACCGCGGCCCCCCGGACCCAGACCCAGCCCACCCGGAGCCCAGCCCCCGGCGACTTTGTGCACGGGATCCGTACGGCGACGGCAGCGACGTACGGATCCCGTGCACAAAGTCGGCGCGAAGTGGGTCGGGTGCGGCGACTTGATCAACCGGGGAGGATGGGGAAGCACCCTGGTGGGCCGTGCGCCCGGGGGACCCGGGGATCTGATGGAATGACCGGTGTTGCGTGAAGTGGGGAATGACAAGGTCCGAGCGCGGACCCCGGAAGGACAGGCATGACCGAAACCACTGTGCCGGCTGGATCGGTGGCCCAGCAGTCCCGGCTGATCGGCGAGGCGATCAGCGAGGTCAAGCGGGTGATCGTGGGCCAGGAGCACATGGTCGAGACCCTGATGGTGTCGCTGCTCGCCAAGGGTCACTGCCTGCTCGAGGGTGTTCCCGGCGTCGCCAAGACGCTCGCGGTCCGGACCTTCGCCTCAGTGGTCGGCGGCACCTTCGCCCGGATCCAGTTCACCCCTGACCTGGTCCCCTCCGACATCGTCGGCACCCGGATCTACCGGCAGACCCGGGAGACGTTCGACATCGAGCTCGGCCCGACGTTCGTGAACTTCGTCCTCGCCGACGAGGTGAACCGGGCCCCGGCCAAGGTGCAGTCGGCGATGCTGGAGCTGATGGCCGAGCGGCAGGTGTCGATCGGCGGCCAGACCTTCCCGATGCCGAAGCCGTTCATCGTGATCGCCACCCAGAACCCGATCGAGTCCGAGGGCGTCTACCCGCTGCCGGAGGCGCAGCGGGACCGCTTCCTGGTCAAGATCGACGTACCGCACCCGCGGGGGCACGAGGAGTTCGAGATCCTCCGCCGGATGAGCGTCGACCCGCCGGAGCCGCGGCAGGTGCTCAAGCCGGAGACGATCATGGAACTGCAGCGGTCCGCCGAGCAGGTCTTCGTCCACAACCTGGTCGCGGAGTACGCCGTACGCCTGGTGATGGCGACGCGGACACCGTCCGACTTCCACCTGCCCGACCTGGAGCCGATCATCGAGCTCGGCGTCAGCCCCCGCGCGACGCTGGGCCTGATCGCGGCCGGCCGGGCGCTGGCGCTGATCCACGGCCGGGACTACCTGCTGCCGAGCGACGTCCAGACGGTCGCTCTCGACGTGATGGGCCACCGGCTCGGCCTCACCTTCGACGCGGTCGCGGACAACATCGACCCGCGGGCCGTGATCGAGCGGATCCTGGCCACCGTCCCGCCGCCGCAGCCCGTCTGGCGCGACGGAGCCGACGGCACCGGCCGCCCGGAGTTCGTGTGATGCTCCGGACCAGGGGGTGCTTGGCGCTTGCGACGCCCAGGCACGCACCTCACGGCACCAGCCGAGCATCCACGATGCTCCGCATCGAGGACGCTCGTCCGGCACCGCGATGCACGCACCTGAACGCCGCAATCACTCAAGCACCCCCTGGTCCGGAGCATTGATGCCCAACCGCCCCGATCCACGAGCTGCGATGACGATCTCGCAGCTCGCTCCCGAACGTGCGCTCCGACGGCTCGAGCTGACCGTCGTACGGCGTCTCGAGGGCTATCTGCACGGAGAGCACCTGGGCCTGCTGCCCGGTCCCGGCACCGAGCTGGCCGAGGCCCGCGAGTACCAGGTCGGCGACGACGTACGGCGGATGGACTGGGCGGTGACCGCCCGGACCACGATCCCGCACGTCCGGGACCTGATCGCGGACCGTGAGCTCGAGACGTGGGCGCTGGTCGACCTGTCCGGGTCGATGGACTTCGGTACGTCGCAACTCGAGAAGCGCGAGCTGGCAGTCGCGGCCGTCGCCACGGTCGGGTTCTTGACCCACCGGCTGGGGGACCGGTTCGGCGGCCTGATGTTGCGCGACTCGGCACTGCGGCGCTGGCCGGCGCGGTCCGGGCGGCTCGCGCTCTACGGTCTGCTGCGGGCACTGCTCGCCGAGCAGTTCAGCGGTGACGAGGAAGCGCACCGCAGCGACCTGGCCGCCGCGCTCGAGTCGATGGCCCGGACCCAGCGCAAGCGTGGTCTCCGGGTGATCGTGTCCGACTTCCTCACGCCCGAGGACGGCGAGGTCGACAGCCGGCTCGAGCCGTCCTGGGAGCGCCCGATGCGCAAGCTCACCGCGCAGCACCAGGTCCTCGCGGTGGAGGTCGTCGACCCGCGGGAGCTGGAGCTGCCCAACATCGGCGTCGTCACGATCGGTGACCCGGAGACGGGTGCGGTGCGGGAGATCGACACCCGCCGGCGCAAGGTCCGGGAAGCGTTCGAGGTGGCCGCGCTGGCGCAACGGGAACGAACCAGGGCCGCTCTGCGTAGGGTAGGTGCGGGGCATCTGGTCTTGCGGACCGATCGCGATTGGGTCGCCGACACCGTGCGGTTCGTCCTCGCCTACCGGCGAGTCGCGCCCCGCCTGCACCAACCGCCGAAGGGAGTGGCTCGCTGATGCAGTTCCTGTCTCCGGCCAGGTTGTGGTTCCTGCTCCTCATCCCGGTCGTCGTCGCCGGGTACATCTACCTCCAGCACCGCCGGGCGCAGTACGCGCTCCGCTTCACCAACATCGCCCTGCTGGACCGGGTCGCGCCGCGCCGCCCGCAATGGCGCCGGCACCTGGCCGTCACGCTGGCGTTGCTGGCCGCGCTCGCCTGCATCGTGGCGTTCGCGCAGCCGAAGGACGAGGTCAAAGTGCCGCGGGAGCGGGCCACCATCGTGGTCGCGATCGACGTGTCGCTGTCGATGATGGCCACCGACATCGAGCCGAACCGGCTCGAGGCGGCGAAGGAGTCGGCCAAGGAGTTCATCAACTCGTTGCCGGCCAAGTTCAACGTGGCCCTGGTCAACTTCGCCGGTACGGCGTCCATCATCGTGCCGCCAACCACCGACCGGGCCACGGTGCTGCGTTCGATCGACGGACTCGAGCTCGCCGAGTCCACCGCGACCGGTGAAGGCATCTTCACCTCGCTGCAGGCGCTCACCCAGGTCCCGGCGGACCCGGCGCACCCGAACGACCCGGCCCCGGCCCGGATCGTGCTGCTCTCCGACGGCAAGCGCACGGTCGGCCGGACCGCGCAGGAGGGCGCCCAGGCGGCGAAGGCGAAGAACACGCCGATCTACACGATCTGCTTCGGCACCGACTCCGGCTTCATCGAGATGGACGGCATCCGCCAGCGCGTCCCACCGGACCGGACCGAGCTGCGCAGCATCGCCGAGACCACCGGCGGCAAGGCGTACACCGCGGAGTCCGCGGGCGAGCTGAAGGACGTCTACAAGGACATCGGCTCCTCGGTCGGCTACGACAAGGTGGACAAGGAAGTCACCGCCCGGTTCGCCGGCATCGCGATGCTCTTGACCCTGGCCGCCGCCGGAGCCTGCATCGCGCTGGCCACCCGCTTCCCGTAGGTCGGCTCAGCGCCGGCGAGCGCCCGACCCCGCTGATCCTGCCGACCCGCCTGGTTCAGCGTTCCTCCGCCTGATCAGAATCGCGACACGACGGTGATGTAGTTGACACGGCGAGGTTGCTGGTGTTGGAGGGGGCGGTGGTGCAAGATGTACGCAGTGTTCCGCGGGGTGTGGTTGTGCCCGGTGGGATGCTGGTACCGCCGGGTATCGACGACGGTTGTTCGAGAACGCTGGGGAAGGCGCCCCTCGAGCACAGGAGGTCCCGGTGGCGACGACTCGTGGCGTTCTTTACGTCCACACGGTGCCGTCAGCGTTGTGCCCGCATGTCGAGTGGGCCGCGGGTGGCATCCTTGGCGTGCCCGTGAAACTGGACTGGACGCCGCAGCCCGCGGCCCAGGGTCAGTACCGGGCCGAGCTGTCGTGGCAGGCCGAGGCGGGGACCGCGGCGAAGCTGGCGTCCGCCCTGCGCGGATGGCAGAAGCTCCGGTTCGAGGTGACCGAGGAGCCGAGCAACGGTGTCGAGGGCGAGCGGTACTCGTTCACGCCCGCGCTGGGTGTCTTCCACGCCACCACCGGTATCCACGGCGACATCATGGTGCCGGAGGAGCGGCTGAAGGCGGCGATGCTGAAGGCGGTCAGCGGCGAAGCCGACCTGACCGAGGAGGTCGAACGCTTGCTGGGCCGGCCATGGGACGACGAACTGGAGCCCTTCCGGTACGCCGGTGACGGTGCGCCGGTGCGGTGGCTTCACCAGGTCGTCTGAACGGTTCCTGAGAACTTCAGAAGAAAGCTGTGAACGGCAGGACATCCCCGAACTTTTCGATGAGACTGAGCATCAGACATCTCACCAGGGTGGGAGGGGCCGTGGCCGCTGGGCCACCGGGTGTCGGGACACCCCCGGTTGTCGCACAACAGCGGCCGCACCACGTGAAGGGCGCGGACCTCAGGGTCCGCGCCCTTCGTGCGTCGTGACCAAACCGCCGCTGACGTGGGCGGATGTCCGACCTATGGTGGGTCGATGGAGTGGATCCTCGTGGTCTTGGCGGGTGGGGCGTTGGTCGGAGCTGGGCGGCAACTGCTGGTACGGCGGGCCGCCCGGAAGGTCGACTCTGAGGAGCTGGCTCAGATCGAGCGGCTGGCCGGGGAAGATGTGACGGAGTTCGGGGAGGAGCTGGCCCGGCTGGGGGAGCGGGTGCAGGCGGACGAGTTGGACGCGGACGGGCGGCTCGACTATCAACGGGCGCTGGCGGCGTACGAGGCGGCACAGCAGGCTCTTGCCAAGCTCCGATCGGCGAACGACGTCAGTACGATCACGGACACGCTCGCGACCGGGCGGTACGCGATCGTCTGCGTGCTCGCGCGGAGTGCTGGTCAGCCGGTGCCGGTGCGTCGGGTGCCGTGCTTCTTCAACCCGCAGCACGGCCCGTCGACCACAGACGTCGTCTGGAACCAGCCGAAGCACGGGACCCGCAGGATCGCGGTCTGTGCACAGGACGCGGCGCGGCTGCACGAGGGCGAGGAGCCCGAGGTCCGCATGGTTGTCATCGGCAACCGCCGGGTTCCGTACTGGGAGGCGGGCAAGGCGGTCCTGCCCTACAGCTCAGGCTATTTCGCCCAGGGCGGTGGGGCCCAGTACATCTCCGAGGCGAAGATCACCGGTCCGCTTCATCGGATCGCCGACGGCGGCATGGCCAACGGAATGGGCGACATCGGCCCCGGGCTGTAGCGTCCGCCGGCGTCAGGGACACCGGCGGACGCCGTTGGTCCGACGGGCCACGGCGAGTGGTGCGGCTACAGCGGGATGTTGCCGTGCTGTCCGCGGACCGTGCCGGTGGACTCGGCCTTCGCGATGGCGGTGGCCAGGGCTGAGCGGGTCCGTTCGGGAACGACGACCTCGTCGACGACGCCGATCTCGCGGGCCCGGTCGAGGCCGCCGGCGATCTTCTCGTGTTCGGCGGCGAGTTCCGCCTCGACCTTGGGGCGGAGCTCAGGGTCGACCTCGGCCAGCTTGCGCCGGTGCAGGACCCGAACCGCGGCGACCGCACCCATCACGGCGACCTCGGCCCGCGGCCACGCGAACACCCGGGTCGCGCCCAGCGATCGTGCGTTCATCGCGATGTACGCCCCGCCGTACGTCTTCCGCGTCACCAGCGTCACCCGCGGTACGACGGCCTCCGCGAAGGCGTGGAGCAGCTTGGCGCCACGCCGTACGACGCCGTCCCACTCCTGACCGACACCCGGCAGATACCCGGGTACGTCGACCAGCACGACCAGCGGGACCCCGAACGCATCGCACATCCGGACGAACCGCGATGCCTTCTCCGCCGACAAGGCGTCCAGGCAACCACCCAGCCGGAGCGGATTGTTGGCGATCACGCCGACCGTCCGCCCACCGAGCCGGCCGAGCGTGGTGACGATGTTCGGCGCCCACCGCTGATGCAGTTCGACGGAGGAGTCCTCGTCGAGCACCCCTCCGACCAGCGGATGGACGTCGTACGCACGCTTGGCCGACTCCGGCAGGAATCCAGACAGATCCGTGTCCGGAACGTCCGTGCAGACCATGCCCTGGTTCGCGAGCAGGTCCGTGAGCTGTCGGGCCCGCTCGATGGCCGCGGCCTCGGAGTCGGTGGTGATGTGGACGACGCCGGACCGCCGCCCGTGCGGCTCGGGCCCGCCGAGGCGGAGCATGTCGACGTCCTCACCGGTGACCGAGCGGACCACGTCCGGGCCGGTGACGAAGATGCGGCCCTCGGGACCGAGGATGACGATGTCGGTCAGCGCCGGGCCGTACGCCGCTCCGCCCGCGGCCGGACCGAGGACGACCGAGATCTGCGGGATCTTGCCCGACGCCTGGGTCATCGCGTAGAAGATCTTGCCGACCGCGTGCAGGCTGAGCACGCCCTCGGCCAGCCGGGCGCCACCGGAGTGCCACAGGCCGATGATCGGCACCTGCTCCTGCCGCGCGACCTCGTACGCCTTGACCACCACGTCGCAGCCCTCGTCGCCCATCGCACCACCCATCACCGTGGCGTCGGAGCAGAACGCGATGACCGGTGCCCCCGCGACCGTCCCGCGCGCCGCGATCATCCCGGACAGGTTGTCCGGCGTGATCAGCTCCAGGCTGTCCGGGTCGAGCAGGTTCGTCAGCCGGGTGACCGGGTTGCGCGGATCCTGCTCGCGGGGCAGCTTGGTGGGTTTCGGCGGTGCGGGTGCTGCGGGGGCGGTGGTCATGGCGTCCTCCGGGGGAGAAGGGAACTGCTGGGAGTGCTGCTAGACCGTCTTGCTGCTCATACCGTCTTGCTGCTCATACTGTCTTGAAGGCGATGGCGGCGTTGTGGCCGCCGAAGCCGAACGAGTTGTTCAGCGCCGCGAGGTCCCCGTCGGCCAGTTTGCGCTGCTCCGTCGCGACGTCCAGGTCGATCTGGTCGTCGAGCTTGTCCACGTTGATCGTCGGCGGTACCACCCGGTGGTGCAGGGCGAGCACGGTCGCGATCGACTCGACCGCACCGGCCGCGCCGAGCAGGTGGCCGATCATCGACTTCGGCGCGGTCGCGACCGCGTGGTCGGCGTCCTTGCCGAGCGCCAGCCGGATCGCCAGCGACTCGGCGATGTCGCCCTGCGGGGTCGAGGTGGCGTGCGCGTTGATGTGGAAGATGTCGGCCGGGGTGAGGTCGCCCTCGACCAGCGCCCGCTCCATCGCCCGGCGTGCACCGGAACCGGTCGGGTCCGGCTGCGCGATGTCGTGACCGTCGGCGGAGATCCCCGCTCCGGCCAGTTCGGCGTAGATCTTCGCGCCCCGCGCCTTCGCGTGCTCGTACGACTCCAGCACCAGGACCCCGGCGCCCTCACCGAGCAGGAAGCCGTCACGGTCCACGTCCCACGGACGGGAGGCGCGCTCCGGCTCGTCGTTGCGCTTGCTCAGCGCCATCATCTGGCCGAACGCCGCCAGCGGCAGGGCCATGATCACGCCCTCGGTGCCACCGGCCAGTACGACGTCCGCGCGGCCGAGCCGGATCTGGTCCAGGCCGAGCGCGATCGCCTCGTTGCCGGAGGCACAGGCGGACACGGGGGCGTGCACACCGGCCTTCGCGCCGAACTCCAGGCTCACGTACGCCGCGGCCGAGTTCGGCATCAGCATCGGGATCGCCAGCGGCGACACCCGGCGGGGGTTGGTCTTCAGCGCGTCGTAGTTCGTCAGGGTGGTGCCCAGGCCGCCGATGCCGGCAGCGACCGCGACGCCGAGCCGCTCCTTGTCCAGTCCGGAGTCCGCCAGGCCGGCGTCGGCCCACGCCTCACGGGCGGCGACCACGGCCAGCTGGGCGTTCCGGTCCAGGCGCCGGGCCTTCACCCGCTCGAGCACGTCGGTCGGATCGACCGCGGCCGGGGCTGCGATCTGGACCGCGAGGTTCTGCACCCAATCCTCGGTCAGCCGCCGGGCGCCGGAGCGACCGGCCAGCAGGCCTTCCCAGGTGCTGGACACGTCACCCCCGAGCGGGGTGGTGGCTCCGAGCCCGGTGATCACGACTCGGGTCTTCGACATCTTTACCTCATCCTTTGCGAGAGATCGGGGACAGGAGCGAGGGGTGGGTGCGCCGGTGCTGGTGTTCATCGGACCTGGGCCCGATGAACACCGGCCAGCACGGGTACGGCGGTGTCAGCCGTTCTGGGCGCGCTCGATGAACGCGACCGCGTCGCCGACGGTCTTCAGGTTCTTCACCTCGTCGTCGGGGATCTTCACGTCGAACTTCTCCTCGGCGGCCACGACGACCTCCACCATGGAGAGCGAGTCGACGTCGAGGTCGTCGGTGAAGGACTTGTCCAGCTGGACGTCCTCGACCGGGATGCCGGCGATCTCGTTCACGATCTCGGCGAGGTTGGAACGGATCTCTTCGGTGCTGGCCATCTTCTCGGTTTCCCTTTCGGATTCTCTTGGCTGACTACAGCCGGGCCGGCCACCTGAGCCGCCCCGGACAACTATGGGCTACGGGAGGCGGATCACTTGCGCGGCGTACACCAGGCCGGCGCCGAAGCCGATGATCAGCGCGACGTCGCCGCTCTTCGCCTCGCCGGACTCGCGCATCGCGGTGATCGCGAGCGGGATCGACGCGGCCGAGGTGTTGCCCTGCCGCTCGATGTCGCGGGCCACCTTGATGTGCTCGGGCAGCTTGAGCGCCCGGCGCATCGCGTCGGTGATCCGCATGTTCGCCTGGTGCGGCACGAACAGGTCGAGGTCGTCGGCCTTCACGCCGGCCACGTCGAGCGCCTGCTGTGCGGTCTTCGCCATCTCGAACGACGCCCACCGGAACACCGGGTTGCCGTCCATCGTGAGGTGCGGCCACTGGTAGCTCCCGGCCGCCTCCTGCCACGACTCCTTCTGGCTGATCACCTTGTGCTGCGTGCCGTCGGAACCCCACACGACCGGGCCGATGCCAGGCTCGTCGGTCGGGCCTACCACTGCCGCACCCGCGCCGTCGGCGAAAATGAACGCCGTCCCGCGGTCCGTCCGATCGGTGATGTCGCTGAGTCGCTCGACCCCGATCGCCAGCACGTACTTCGCACTGCCACCGCGGACCATGTCGTTGGCCATCGCGATGCCGTAGCAGAAGCCGGCGCAGGCCGCGGAGATGTCGAACGCGGCCGCGGTCGGCGCGCCCACACCGACGGCGACCTGGGTCGCGATCGCGGGAGTCTGGTACAGGTGCGTGACGGTGGCGACGATGACGCAGCCGATCTGGGCCGGGTCGATCCCGGACTCGGCCAGCGCGTCCTTGGCCGCGTTCACCGACATCATCAGGACGGTCTCGTCGTCGCTGGCCCAGCGCCGTTCCTTGATCCCGGACCGGGTCTGGATCCACTCGTCGCTGGAGTCGATCTGCTCCAGGATCTCCGAGTTCGGTACGACGCGCCGCGGCCGATACGACCCGATACCGAGCACCCCGGCGTAGGTAGCTCCGGTCGAAGCAGTGATCGTGGTCATGGGGCCTCCCGGCCTGGACTGAGGAGCGGAGGGAGCGAAGCGACTGGAGTGACGAGGGAAGGCCGGGAGGTAGAGCCCCATGACCCTGCCGGCGCCGAAGGCCCGGCCAAAAGCAGAGTCATGCGTTGCCTCCGTTGGGGTGCAGGCGGACCAGGGGCTGGCCCGGGGCGACCGGGTCGCCTTCTTCGACGAGCCACTCGACGACGATGCCGCCGTGCGGGGCCTTCACGTCGAGCTCGTCGCGCAGGCTCTTCACCTTCGCGACCACCTCGCCGGTCTCGACGGTGTCACCGGACTCGCGGCGGACCTGGTCGGTGCGGGTGAAGGTGCCTTTCATCGGTGCGACCAGCAGCCGCCACGTCGGCGAGGCGTCGATCTCGGACGGGCTGCCGTGCTTGTCCACGAACGCGCGGGCGTCGTCGAGCTGGTCCGGCGTCTTGAGCGCGAACGTCTCGACGCCCTTCAGCGCCCGGCGCGCGATGCCGGTCAGCGTGCCGGCCGGCGGCAGTTCGAGGATGCCGGTCACCTGGAGATCGGCCATCGTCTCCATGCACAGATCCCAGCGGACCGGTGCGTTCACCTGCGTGACGAGCCGCCGCAGCACGTCCTGGCCGTCGTGCACGACCTGGCCGTCGCGGTTCGAGATCAGGCGGGTCCGCGGGTCGTGGGTGCTGATCGCGGTCGCGTACTTCGCCAGCGTCTGGACCGCGGGCTCCATGTGCCGGGTGTGGAACGCGCCGGCGACCGACAGCGGGATCAGCCGGGTCTTGGCCGGGGGGTCCGCGGCCAGTGCGGCCAGTTCCTCGACCGTGCCGGCGGCGACGATCTGGCCGGGGCCGTTGTCGTTCGCCGGGGTCAGGCCGTGCTCGGCCAGCTTGGCCAGGACCTCGTCCCGGTCGCCGCCGAGAACGGCGGTCATCGACGTCGCGGTCTGGGCCGCCGCGGCGGCCATCGCCTTCCCGCGCTCGCGGACCAGCACCATCGCCTGCTCGGCCGTGAGTACGCCGGTGCCCGCCGCGGCCGCGATCTCGCCGACGCTGTGGCCGGCGACGGCGCCGACCTTGGAGAAGGCGTCCGCCGGGTGCGGGATCACCGCCAGCGCGGCCAGCAGGCTGGACGCGACCAGCAGCGGCTGCGCGATCGCGGTGTCCCGGATTGTGTCGGCGTCGGCCTGGGTGCCGTAGTGGGCGAGGTCGAGGCCGGCCACCGCGGAGAGCCAGTTGAGCCGGCTCTCGAAGGTGGGCTCTTCCAGCCACGGCTCGAGGAATCCTGGGGTCTGGGCACCCTGACCGGGCGCGACGATGACGAGCACGTGACAACTCTCCCTCAGGCGGGCCTGTTCCGACCCGGGAAGCAGCACGAATTCTACCGGGCAACACTTGTAGGGATCCTACAAAACGTAGCTTCCCGGCTCGGGATTGAGCAGGCGGCCCAAGGCCAGTGCGACACGAAGTGTGAAAGCGTCTCGCGGGTCCAGCGGATTGTAGCCCGTGATATCGCCCACACGCTTCAATCGGTACCGGACGGTGTTGGCGTGGATGAACATCGCCCGGGCGGTCGCCTCGATCGAGCCGCCGGAGTCCAGGTACGCCGAAACCGTGTCGAGCAGTACTCCTTCGCCTACGGTGAGTGGGCCATACACCTCGGTGGCGAGCTGGCGGCGCGCGTGGCCGTCTCCGGAGAGTGACCGTTCGGGCAGCAGTTCGTCGGCCTGGACCGGTCGCGGCGCACCCGGCCAGGCAGGTGCCGCGCGGAGCCCGGCGACGGCCGCCCGGGCCGACGTCACGGCCGCCATCAGGTCTTTCACGATCGGGCCGACGACAATCGGTCCGGGTCCGAAAAAGTGCGCCAGTTTTTGTACGATCTCCACAGGTTTGCTCGTCCCGCCGAGCACCACCACGAGGCGGTCGCCCTGCATCGCACACAGCGCGTCGGCGCCCGCCTCGCGAGCCGCGTGCCGGACCGCGTCGGCCACGTTGGTGGTCCCTTCCGGGGCCCGCCCGACCACGACGGCGACCTCCGCGGATCCCGCCGTACCGGCGGCTCCGGACCAACCGAGGGCGGAGGCGCGGGAGCGGACCGACTCGTCCGCCTCGCCGCGGATCACCGAGTCGACGACGAGCGCCTCGAGTCGCGCGTCCCAGGCGCCGCGCATCTCGGCGGCCTGTGCGTAGACGGTGGCGGCGGCGAACGCGACCTCGCGGGCGTAGCGCTGGATCGCGCCGTGCACCATCGGGATGTCCTCGGCCGGGAGCAGGTCGCCGACGGTGTCCTCGATCGTCTCGATCGTGGTCCGCACCAGGTCGACGGTCTGGTGCAGCGAGATCACCCGGGTGAACTCCCGCGGCGCGGAACCGAAGATCCGGGTCGGCATCGACGAGTGCGCGTCAGGGTCGCGGAACCATTCGACGAACGCCGTGATGCCGGACTGTGCGACCAAGCCGATCCAGGACCGGTCCTGGGCGGACAGCTTCCCGAACCACGGCAGGTTCGCCTCCATCGCCGCCATGGCCGCAGTGGCGAGCGCCCCGGTCGCGTTCTGCAACCGCTCCGCTCGCGCGAGATGCGCTTCGGCCGTCCGCTGTGCCACGCCCCGACCTTAGCTCTCCGGACCGCCACGCCATCACAATCGCGGACCCGGCGCGCGGCCCCGGCGTGGGCGGTCTCGACGGACGCATTTGTGATGGCCTGGGCGTCCGCACTGCCATGATGGACGGCATGAGTGACAAGGCTGGGGTTGCTGACGCGGTGGCGGCGTTGCGGGCGATCGGGTACTACCTCGAGCGCGACCAGCAGCCGACGCATCGGGTCAAGGCGTACCGGCGCGCGGCCGACACCATCGCGGCACTGCCGGCGGCCGAGGTGCGCGCCCGCCGCCGGGCCGGAACGCTGACCGAGTTGCCGGGGATCGGGCCGAAGACCGAGGCCGTCATCCTCGAGGCGATGGACGGCGCGACCCCGTCGTACCTGGTCAAGCTGGAGGAGGCCGCGGGCGCGCTGACCACCGCCGGTACGGCGATGCGCGCGGAGTTGAAGGCCGATCTGCACTTGCACTCGGAGTGGTCCGACGGCGGCAGCCCGATCGAGGAGATGGCGCGGACGGCGCATCGCCTGGGCCTCCAGTATCTGGCCCTGACCGACCACTCACCGCGGCTCACCGTCGCGAACGGACTGTCCCGCGAGCGCCGTCTGCAGCAACTCGAGGTCGTTGCCGAACTCAACAAAAGGCTGCAGGACGAGCTGGACGGGTTCACCATCCTGAACGGGATCGAGGTGGACATCCTCGAGGACGGCTCCCTCGACAGCGATACCGAGATCCTGGCCCGGCTCGATGTCGTGGTCGCCAGCGTGCACTCCAAGCTGCGGATGGCCGCCGAGCCGATGACCGAGCGGATGGTCCGCGCGATCGCGAACCCGCACGTCGACATCCTCGGCCACTGCACCGGCCGGCTGATCACCGGCGGCCGCGGCACCCGGCCGGAGTCCGAGTTCGACGCCGAGGTGGTGTTCGAGGCGTGCCGCCAGTTCGGTACGGCGGTCGAGATCAACTCCCGGCCGGAGCGTCTCGACCCACCCAAGCGTCTGCTGTCTCTCGCGGTCGAGACCGGATGCATGTTCTCGATCGACACCGACGCCCACGCTCCCGGCCAGCTCGACTGGCAGGTCTACGGCTGCGAACGCGCCGAGGACTGCGGCGTCACTCCCGACCGCGTCATCAACACCTGGGATCAGCGGCAACTCGTGGAATGGACAGCGTCATGAGCGATCTGGAGAAGGATCCGGCTGAGGTCGTCAGCACGTGTGGGGACGGGGACGGGCCGACGCTGGAGTTGCTGGAGCCGCGCGAGGTGGTGCTCGGGCGGACGACGAAAGTACGGCGCCTGCTGCCGAACAAGGACCGCCGGATGGTCGGGGCGTGGTGCTTCGTCGACCACTACGGACCGGACGATCTCAGTCACCGGGTCGACTCGTACGACGTACCGGGGGAGCGGGGAATGCTGGTCCCGCCGCATCCGCACACGAGCCTGCAGACCGTCAGCTGGTTGTTCGAGGGTGAGATCGAGCATCGCGACAGCGTCGGGTCGCATGCGTTCGTGCGGCCGGCCGAGCTCAACATCATGACCGCCGGTAACGGCATCGCACACTCGGAGGTGTCGACGCCGGACGCGCCGCCGATGCTGCACGGCGCCCAGTTGTGGGTCGCGCTGCCGGACTCCGCACGGACGACGGTCGCCCCCGCCTTCAATGCGTACGCCGATCTGCCGGCGCTCGATTTCGACGGCGCTCATGCCACCGTGATGATCGGCACGGTCGCCGGCGTCACCTCACCCGCACCGACTTACACCCCACTCGTCGGTGCCGACATCACCATCGACCCCGGCCGCACGTTGTCGTTGCCGCTGACTCCGTCCAACGAGTACGCCGTACTGATCGTCGACGGCTCGCTCTCGGTCGGGGACCTGGCGCCGGGCTTCGGCGAGATGGCCTACCTCGGCGATCGCCGGGAGTCGGTCGAACTGGTTGCCTCCGACAACGGTGTCCGCTTCCTCCTGCTCGGCGGCGAGCCGTTCGAGGAGGAGTTGGTGATGTGGTGGAACTTCATCGGCCGTTCGCACGAGGAGATCGTCGCCGCCCGCGACGCCTGGCAGTCCGCCATCGCCGCGCACGGCAACGACCGCTTCCCGATGGTGCCCGGGTACGACGGCGATGCGCTGCCGGCCCCGGCGTTGCCGGCTATCGCGCTGAAGCCAAGGCCGCGGGCGCGCTGACCCGGCGCCGGTAGTAGGCCCAGGTGACCACGAGGAGAGCTGGTCCCCACAAGTACAGCGGGGCGTAGCACGTGATCATCAGCGCCTTCCATCCCGGGCTCGAGAACGGGATGAAGTGGTCGGTGAACACGTCGCGGAAGGCGAACGTCCAGATGGCGATCAGGGACAGCGATCCCAGGACGGCCGGGACGATGGCGGCGTACGGGTGGACGCGGCGGCCGCCGATGAGCGGGAGCCACCCGGGCGCGATCTCACCCCAGCGCTGGACCAGGCCGAGCGCGGTCAGGGCGACGAGTTCGGAGAAGATCGTCAGGCAGACGACGTACACCTTCCCGCCGAAACCGACGAGGTAGGCCGGCTGGCCGTCGGTGCCGAGCATGCCCATCGACGATCCGAAGACCAGCCCGAGCCGCCACAGCCCGGACGGCAACGTCAGGAACGGGATCGCGTGTGCCAGGCGGTAAGCCCAGCGGGGGACGGGACGCTCAGTCGTATTCACCCTCCGAGCATCCGGTGTGGCCCTCCGTCCACACCTCACTCGCCAGAGTGAATCGGGTCCCTCTGGAGAGCGGTCAGCCCCGGGCCTGCGGCACCCTCATGAGCTCAGAGCCGTCCGCTTCGGCGGCCAGCACCACCTTGCGGAGCAGCTTCGTCATGGTCTGCCGCTCCCGCTCCGACAGCGGCGACAGGAGGGTGTGCTCCGCGTCGGCCTGCGAACCGATCGCCGACTCCCAGGCACGCTGACCCTGCTGCGTCAGGACGACGACTACGCTCCGCCGGTCGGTCTCGTCGCGGCTGCGGTCCACCAGCCCCGCGCGGGTCAGCCGGTCGAGGCGGTTGGTCAGCGTCGCCGGGTGCGTGTCGAGCGCGACCGCCAACGCGGTCGGCGTCACCCGGTACGGCGGCCCGGCTGCCCGCAACTGCCACAGAATTTCGTACTCCCACGCGCGCAGCCCATGCTCCTCGAGCGCCTCGGCCCGCCGTTGCCGCAGATGGCGGACCAGCATCTGCATCCGCGTGACGATCCCCTCGATCTCGTCGTCGAGGTCCGGCACCTCGTCCCGCCAGTACGCGATATGCCGATCGATCGAGTCCTCAGCCACGCCCGTCAGCCTACTACGAATTCATATACTATGATTTCAAAATAACCACTTGAGGAGGCCATGCTTGTGCCGGACGTTCTCGAGCTGACCGGCCGGATCGACGAAGGAGTCGTCGACAGCCATCTGTTGCGTGGCAACCCGCTGGACGATCCGCACCAGCGACCCATCTGGGTCTACACACCACCCGGGTACGACGACGGCACCGACCGCTACCCCGTCGTCTACATGCTCCTCGGGTACGGCGGCACGCTGCCGCTGTGGCGGAACCGGATGCCGTACCGCCGGCCTGTCCCGGAGCTGATCGACCTCCTGTTCGCCCACGGCGACGCCCCGCCGATGATCGTGGTCTACGTCGACGCGTTCACGAAGTACGGCGGGAGCCAGTACGTCGACTCGCCCGGCACCGGCCGGTATCACTCGTACCTGTGTGACGAGGTGGTGCCCTGGGTCGACGCCCGGTACCGAACCGTTGCCGACCGCAACCATCGGGCGATCGCCGGCAAGTCGAGCGGCGGATTGGGCGCGATGATCACGTCGATGCTGCGGCCGGACCTGTTCGGTGCCTTCGCGACCCACTCGGGCGATGCGTTGTCCGAGGCGCAGTACATCCCGCACTTTCTCTGGGCGGTCCGCCATCTGCGCGCGTACGACGGCGACATCCTGCGGTGGTGGAGCGACTTCTCCGAGCGGGTCGCCTTCACCAAGCCCGAAGACGAGCGGTTGCTCGAGCTGCTCGGCGTATCGGCCTGCTTCTCGCCTGCGCCGGACGGCACGCCTCGACTGCCGTTCGATCCCCGGACGGGTGCGCTGCGACCGGAGGAGTGGGCGCGCTGGCTGCGCTGGGATCCGGTCCGGATGGCGTCCGGCCACGCCGAGGCACTCCGGTCCCAGCGGGCGATCTGGATCGACGCCGGCACGAGCGACGAGTGGTTCCTCGACCTGGGCGCCGAGGCGTTCCGTCGTACCCTCACCGAGGTCGGGGTCCGCGATGAGAACGTGCATTTCGAACTCTTCGACGGTGGGCATCGCGCGGTCGAGTATCGCCAGCCTCTCGCGATCGCCTGGCTCGCTGATCGGCTCGCGTCTGAGCGCAGGTGATCAGGGTGTGTGCGTCCGGGGCGCAGTCGGGTCGTCCGCCTCAATGAACGTTCACAGGGGGCCCAAGGCCGCCATCCAAGGATGGTGCCTGAAGTCGGTCGACTCGTGAGTTGGCTTGTCCGCAGGGGACAGGTCGACAGGACGTGTCCGGGTCGGAGGGTGCAACGCACGCTCAGGTGACCGGCCGTTGCCACTTCAGTGGACGTATACGTCCTGTCGAGCTGCACGCGCCCTCGTCGCCTGGACGGGTGTGGATGCCGTTGCCCGCTTGGGGATCCCGACATCCTCGTGCACCCGCAGGTTGTCCTGCCGCAACTGTGCGAGCTCGGCTTCTCGCTCGTGATCAAACCCGCCGCACCGGCGGCGCGCTCGGCCTGCCTGAGTCAGTCCCGCTCCGCGGTCTCGGTCAGATCGAAGACAGCACGACGACCGGGATCGAGAACAGCAGTCCTTCGCGACCTGACCAACCGGGTGAGCGCGCTGGAGGTTGTCATGAAGCACGTGGTTGCATCTCAGAGGAGATCGTGGTCGTGGGCGTAGGCGGCCGCGGCGGTGCGGGAGGGGACGTCGAGCTTGCCGAAGATGTTGGTGAGATGACGGGCGACGGTCTTGTCGCTGAGCACGAGCTGATGGGCGATCTCGGTGTTGCTGTTGCCTGCAGCAACCAAGCGGAGGATCTCGAGCTCGCGTCCGGTGAGACCGCCGGCCGTCTCGCGGTGCAGCAGTCGCTCCACCTCCTGCCGGGCCGGGACCGCGCCGAGCTCGCCGAAGGTCCGGGCGGCCGAGGTCAGCTCGGCCGTCGCGGAGTCCTCGTCGCCGAGCAGCCGGAACGACCGTCCGACCAGCACCTTCGCCCGCGCCACCTCGTACGGCGCCTGAAGCCCACTCCACTGCTGCGTCGCCGCCCGGGCCTGGGGCAGCGCGTCGTCCGGATCGCCACCCGCCAACGCCACCGAGGCGAGGCAGTACGCCGCCGACGCACGCAATCCGCCACACCCGAAGCCAGTGGCGATCGCAGCCAACTCGGCCGCGGCCGCGGAGGCCTCGTCGGGGTACCCACCGGCGAGCAGCACCTCCACCGCTCCCGCGAGCAGCCGCGACCGGTGCACGTCGCCACCGGTCTCACCGAGCAAACGCCGTACGGCGGCAACGGCACCGGGCACGCGACCCCGGGCCAGCAACAGCAGGGCTCGACCCGGCTGCGGCTCGTAGCCGAACCCCGCCGCCTGGTCATAGGCCGTCTCGGCCGACGGGAATTCGCCACGGATCCGCAGTACGTCGCCGCACTCGCTCAAAGCGAGCCCGGCGGCCGTCTGCGCACCTGACGCCGCATAGCGACGGCACGCGTCGTCGAACTCCGCCAACGCCTTCCCATAGGCGCCGTGCAGTCGCAGGATCTGACCTCGATGTACGGCGCACTGCCCGGTGAACGGGACCAGGTCCGGCTGGGTGTCGCACCAGCGGGTCAGCGCAGCCGTCCACGCCGACGCGCGAGCGAAGTCCTGCACCTCCTGGCAGCCTTCGATCATCGCGCAGTACACGTTGCCCGCGAAGATCGGCGAGAGTTCACCCGCGGCGACCCCGACCATCGCCTCGTCCAGCATGGCCAGCCCTTCCGGCACCTGGCCGGAGTACATCAGCAGCCGCCCCTGACAGACCAGCCCCTGCGCGAGCAGGTCGGGATCGCCGAACCGGCGCGCCGCCTCGACGATCTGCTCGCCCGCCCGCAACGCCCCGGGGAAGTCGCCCTGGTCGAGGCGCCGGAAGAAGTCGTGGATCCGCAGATAGCCCCGCTCCACCACGTCCTCGGGCTGGTCCGCCAGCAACCGCTCTGCGCGGGCTGCCCAGCCGGTGCCGATGGCCACCTCACCCCTGGTGTTGAGGACCAGTGCGAGCCAGAAGGCGAACCGGACCGCGCCCAAGGTGTCGCCGTCGTCGACCTGGAGGCGGTAGCCGCGCTGAAGCGCGCGGATGCAGGCGTCAACGTCACCGACCAGGTACGCCGCGGTGGCGAGGGTTTCCAGATCACCGGCCCTCAGGCTGGCGTTCGACGACAGCCGGTCGTAGGCGGTCGCCCAGTCGCGCCGTTCGAACGCCGCCCTGGCCCGCTCCAGATCGTCGACGATCCCCATCAGATGCCCCTCTCCGCGAGCATGCACGCTGCGCTCAGGCGGGGGCAAGGCTTCGGTCCGCGCGGGACCGGGCCGCGATGCGGTTGGCGACGTACGCCGCGTCCCGGCCGACCCCCGGCAGTGTCATCGAAGCGAAGGCGTACTGGAAGGACAGACCACAGAAGTACAGGCCGGGGACATCCGCGGCCACACCGCGCAGCTCGCGCGGCCAGCCGTCCTCGCCGGTCACCGGGGCCTTGATCCAGTCGAACACCTGGCGGAAGCCGGTGGCCCAGACCACGTTCGCCACGTCCAGCACCCGGCCGTCGCCCAGCACCGGCAGGCCCTCCTGGACACCGGTCACCCGGTCGTGGACCCGCTCGACCCCTCGCGCGAGCAGGTCCGCCCGCCTGACCCTGATCATCGGGCCGCCGTGGAAGCGCAGTTCCTCCATCGCCGCGCGGGCGATCGGCGACCGCCGCGTGACCAGATGCCGGCCGATGAACAGGAAGACCGGCCAGAAGAGGCCCTGACCCCGCTGGCCGGGCCGGACCGGGAGCTGTCCGGGGTCGCGCCCGCAGAGCACGGTCTTGTGCGTCTCCGCGACCTCGTAGGCGATGTCGCAGCCTGAGTGGGACGCGCCGACCACCAGCACCGGTCCGTGCTTCAGCTGCCCCGGCCGGCGGTACTCGCTGGAGTGCAGTTGCCGGATCGCCGGATCGAGGTCGACCGCGAAGTCCGGCAGGCTCGGCGTCCGGCCGAAGGTTCCGGTCGCGACGACGACGTTGTCGGCCAGGATCTGCTCGCTGCCCACGTCCACGGCCCACCGGCCGTCCACGCGTTCGAGCGTGTCCACCCGGGTGCTGGACCGGATCGGCAGGTCGAAGTGGGCCGCGTACGACTCGAGATAGTCGGCGACCTCGTCCTTGCCGGGGTAGTTCCACCGGTCGCCGGGGAACGGTAGTCCGGGCAGACCGTCGTACTTGGCTGGGGTGAAGAGCCTGAGGGTGTCCCATTGGGCCCGCCACTGGTCGCCGACCCGGGCGTTGCCGTCCAGGATGACGAAGGGCTGATCGAGCTTGCGCAGATGGTAGCCGGTGGACAGTCCGGCCTGTCCGGCGCCGATGACGATGGTGTTCATGCGAGCCTCCGCTCGTCCGGTACGACGCCGCGCGGGCCAGTGCGGTAGCGCAGCCACCACAGCAGCATCAGCGCGGACGTCACGACGTAGAAGCCGTGCAGGGCCCAGATCGGCCCCGCCGGCAGGTGCACCACGTAGATGCAGTGGACGGCGTTGCCGACGTTGGCCAGGACGAGGTTCGCCGGGCTGTACGACCTGAGGTCGCGGGTCCGGAGCGCCTTGATCACCATCGGCAGCGCGCTCGACGCGAAGAGGATGGTGGACACCGTCCCCGCGAGCAGAGCAACGCTTGCGCCAGTCATGCCACCGACGCTAGGGATCCGGGCCCTCCCGCCGCGTCGGACGGACTACGCAACCTGCCCCGCCTGTTCCTACGAGGTTTGTCGTACGCCGGATCGACGGGGTGTCAGAGCTCGATCCAGTAGCGGCGGGTGGTACCCAGCCAGGTCTCGCGGATGTCCTCCAAAACGCCGCCGTTGCGCTCGATCGTCTTCGCCGACGCGGTGTTGTCGTCGTCGCAGGTGACCAGGACCCGATCCATGCCGCGCTTGCGGGCTCGGTCCAACACCTCGCCGAGCGCCCACGCCGCCAGCCCGCGACCCCGTGCCGACGGACGGACGCCGTACCCGATGTGACCGCCGCCCTCGAGCAACCTGTCGGTCAACGCGTGCCGGAGCGTGATCGCGCCAAGGTAGTTGCCGTCCTCAACGATCCACCAGTACGTCGCGTGCACCCGATCGGGGGCGAGCGCCCTGGAGTCGTCGCTCTGCCGGCGCAATCGCTCGACCCACACGGCGAACCCTTCGACCGTGGTCAGGTCGTCGGCCTCCCATACTCCAGCGCCGTCCTGGGATGCGTCGCCCCACTCGTGCGACGACTCCAGCCAGGAGTCCCGCAGTTCGACGGTCGGCTCGATGAGTTCAGGCATGGTCCGAGGGTAGGGCCGGTCCAGGCGGCGATCCCACCGAGTTTCCCCGCGAAGACGAGGGCCGCTCACCCCGGTGGGGCGAGCGGCCCTCAGGAAGCCGGCCGGGTCAGGCGCCGGCGCCCTCCTGCTTGACGCCGGCGACCGCGGTCGGGTCGTCGATGCGGTACTTGCGGGCCGCCTCGGCGGCGACCTCCGGCTTGACGTCCCCGCGCTTGGCCAGGATCTCCAGCGTGGCGACGACGATCGACTCGGCGTCCACCTGGAAGTGGCGCCGCGCCGCGGCCCGGGTGTCGGCCAGGCCCCAGCCGTCGGTCCCGAGCGAGGTGTAGTCGTTCGGCACCCAGCGCGAGATCTGGTCCTGCACCGCGCGCATGAAGTCGCTGACCGCGACCACCGGACCCTGGGTGTCCTTCAACTGCTCGGTGATGAACGGCACCTGCTCCGGCTCCTCCGGGTGCAGCAGGTTGTGCTGCTCGGCCGCCACGGCGTCCCGGCGCAGCTCGTTCCACGACGTCACCGACCAGATGTCGGCGGCCACCGAGTACTCCTCGGCGAGGATCTGCTGGGCCTTGCGGACCCACGGCAGCGCGACACCGGACCCGAGCAGCTGCACCCGCGGTACGTCGTCACCCTCGGCGGTCTCGTACTGGTTGAAGCGGTACATGCCCTTGAGCAGTGCCGCGACATCGAGGTTCTCCGGCTCGGCCGGCTGCGGGACCGGCTCGTTGTACACGGTGAGGTAGTAGAAGACGTCCTCGCCGAACGGCTTGTCCTTGTCCAGACCGTAGCCGTACATCCGGCGCAGGCCGTCCTTCACGATGTGCGCGACCTCGTAGGCGAAGCCCGGGTCGTAGTGCACCGCCGCCGGGTTGGTCGAGGCGAGCAGCGGCGAGTGGCCGTCCGCGTGCTGCAGTCCCTCACCGGTCAGCGTCGTACGGCCGGCGGTGGCACCCACCAGGAAGCCGCGGCCGAGCTGGTCGCCCAGCGCCCAGAGCGAGTCACCGGTCCGCTGGAACCCGAACATCGAGTAGAAGATGTAGAACGGGATCATCGGCTCGCCGTGCGTCGCGTACGCCGTACCGGCCGCGATCATCGAGCCCATCGCGCCGGCCTCGCTGATGCCCTCATGCAGCAACTGGCCCTGCTCGGACTCCTTGTAGGACAGCAGCAGGTTGCGGTCGACGGCCTCGTACTGCTGCCCGTGCGGCGAGTAGATCTTGGCCGTCGGGAACATCGAGTCCATGCCGAAGGTGCGGTACTCGTCCGGGGCGATCGGGACGATCCGCTGGCCGATCTCCGGGTCCTTCATCAGGTCGCGGAACAGCCGGACCAGCGCCATCGTGGTCGCCACCGGCGAGTTGCTGCCCTTGGCCAGCGGCTTGTAGACATCGTCGCCCGGCAGCTTCAGCGAGGTCTTCGGCGCCACCCGCCGCTGCGGCAGCGAACCGCCGAGCTGCTGGCGCCGATCCATCATGTACTGATACTCCGGCGAGTCGGTGCCGGGGTGGAAGTACGGCGGGTTGTACGCGTCCTCGAGGGCGGAGTCCTCGATCGGCAGGTAGAGCCGGTCGCGGAACGCCTTCAGATCGTCCGAGGTCAGCTTCTTCATCTGGTGGGTCGCGTTGCGGCCCTCCAGCGCCTCGATCGTCCAGCCCTTGATGGTCTGGGCCAGGATCACCGTCGGCTGCCCGACGTGCTCGGTCGCGCTCTTGAAGGCGGCGTACACCTTGCGGTAGTCGTGACCGCCGCGGGGCAGCTTGCGCAGGTCCTCGTCGGACAGGTTGCTGACCATCTGCTGGAGCCGCTGGTCGCCGCCGAAGAAGTTGTTCCGGATGTACTCGCCGGACTCGACCGAGTAGGTCTGGAACTGACCGTCCGGCGTGGTGTTCATCTTGTTCACCAGCGCACCGTCGTGGTCCTGCGCGAGCAGCGCGTCCCACTCCCGGCCCCAGATCACCTTGATGACGTTCCAGCCGGCGCCGCGGAAGTACGCCTCCAGCTCCTGGATCACCTTGCCGTTGCCGCGGACGGGACCGTCCAGCTGCTGCAGGTTGCAGTTGATCACGAAGGTGAGGTTGTCCAGCTCCTCGCGGGCGGCCAGGCCGATCGCGCCGAGCGACTCCGGCTCACCCATCTCGCCGTCACCGAGGAAGGCCCAGACGTGCTGCTGGCTGGTGTCCTTGATGCCGCGGTGGTGCAGGTACCGGTTGAAGCGCGCCTGGTAGATCGAGTTCAGCGCGGCCAGACCCATCGAGACGGTCGGGAACTCCCAGAAGTCCGGCATCAACCGCGGGTGCGGGTACGACGACAGGCCGTTGTGCGGACCGCGGGACACCTCCTGGCGGAAGCCGTCCAGCTGGTCGGCGGACAGCCGGCCCTCGAGGAACGCCCGCGCGTACATACCGGGGGAGGCGTGACCCTGGATGAAGATCTGGTCGCCGCCGTCGGGGTGGTCCTTGCCGCGGAAGAAGTGGTTGAAACCGACCTCGTACAGGCTGGCCGCGGACTGGTAGGTGGCGATGTGGCCGCCGACCTCGAGGCCCTTGCGGTTGGCCTTGCTCACCATCACCGCGGCGTTCCACCGGATGAAGGCCCGGATCCGGCGCTCGATGTGCTCGTCGCCGGGGAACCACGGCTCCCGCTCGGGCGGGATCGAGTTGATGTAGTCGGTGCTCCGCAGCGCGGGCACCCCGACCTGTCGCTCCCGGGCCCGCTCGATCAGCTTGAGCATCAGGTAGCGCGCTCGCGCCTTGCCCCGTTCGTCCAGGACGGCGTCGAGCGATTCGACCCACTCGCGCGTCTCGTCGGGGTCGATGTCGGGGAGCTGGGTGGGCATCCCCTCGGTGATGATGGCTGGTGGTTCGTGTCCGGAAGCCACGGTGTCCTGCCGTTCTCTCTGGTTGTCTTCACCGCAATCCTGTCACCTGTTCGGAATGCGTTCTACTTCGCCTTCCACAGGGGCCTGATTCCGGTCTCCCGCGCGTGATGTGAGCGGACACGGTCCGTACCCACCACGCGGATACCGGACACGTCACGGATCCCTGGTGCATACTTGCGCGACGCGGTACGTCACGATGGACTATCGCTACTGAAACCTACCCCCGGGCAGACGGGGACCACGGAGGAGGACACGTGAGCGCGACCGCGGACCACGCGGACGGCAAGAGCGGGGTGCCGAACATGGCGTCCCGGCTCGGCCTGGAGGCCGGCTGGGTCGTTCAGGAGATCGGGTACGACGACGACAGCGACGACGACTTCCGCGATGCGATCCGGGCGATCACCGGAGAGGCGTTCGTCGACGACGAGACCGACGAGGTCGTGGACGTCGTACTGCTCTGGTTCCGCGAGGACGACGGAGACCTGGTCGACGCCTTCTTCGACATCCTCACCGACCTGAAGGCCGGCGGGGTCGTCTGGCTGCTGACGCCCAAGGTCGGGCGGGACGGCTACGTCGAGACGAGCGACATCGCCGAGGCCGCTCCCGTCGCCGGGCTGTCCACGACGAGCACGCTGAGCGTGACGGACGACTGGTCGGCGACCAAACTGGTGGTGCCGAAGTCGGGCCGCCGAGGCTGAGGTGGCCGCTGCCGTCGGCAGCCCGGCACCGGACTTCACCGCCCGCAACCAGCACGGCGAGCAGGTCCGGCTGAGCGACTACGCCGGCCGGCGGGACGTCGTACTGGTCTTCTATCCGTACGCCTTCAGTCAGGTCTGCACGAGTGAGCTGGCCGCGCTGCGAGACCGGCCGGAACTGCTCGCGGCGGCCGAGTTCCTGGCGATCTCGTGCGACCCGATGTACACCCTGCGGGCGTACGCCGACGCGCAGAAGCTCGAGTTCGGTCTGCTCAGCGACTTCTGGCCGCACGGGGCGATCGCCTCGGCGTACGGCGTCTTCGACGCGGACCGCGGCTGCGCCGTCCGCGGCACCTTCGTGGTGGACCGGACCGGCGTCATCCGCTGGTCCGTCGTCAACCCAATCCCCGAGGCCCGCGACCTGGACGACTACGCCGCGGCACTGGCAAGTCTGAACGCGGACGGCTAGGCGGCGGCATGAGTGGATTCATCACCGACCCGGCTGGACAGGCCGGGGCGAAATTGTCCTGACAGTCGGAGTAGACCCGTAGGTCGCCGCGCTACGCGGACCCGTGGCTCCACTTGGTGGGCTGTGAGGGACTCGAACCCCCGACCCCCTCGGTGTAAACGAGGTGCTCTAACCAACTGAGCTAACAGCCCATGTCCACAGCAAACGAAGCCCCGGCCACGAAGAGCCGGGGAGTTCACTACTCCTGAGGAGCAGGCGAGCCGACACTATCATCCCGCCCCGGCCGGGTGCGGACCAACGCCAATTCGTCAGTAAGCAAACACATGTTCTAATATGTGTTCAGCGATTGTTTGATCTGGCGGAGCGGGTTTCGGTGCTGGTGGAGGGGCGGCGGTCATGTATCGGATCGAAAGTGATGTGGAGTTGTCGAGTGACTGGCTCCCGCCGGAGGCGTTCTCGACTCTGTACGCGTCGCAGCCTGCGGCCGTGGCCACGGCGATCGAGGGTGTCGGCGCCCCCGAGGTTGATGAGGTTCGCGTCGTCGACGCGGCTACCGGTCAAGTGGTGTGGGGGTCTACGGAGCACGCGTTCGAATGACTCGACTCCGCGTGATCGCGGATCCGTTTGTGGCATCCCCGTCGACGGGGGTACGTATCCGCGACCGGATCAAGGGCATCACTGCTGCCGACGAGCAGGTGCTGCGTCTGGTCGGTGAGCATTTGGGGCGGCTCGCCTCGGCAGATTTGGCGCGCCGCGTGCACGACGGATTCGACCATGACAGCGAACGGTGGGCGGATCGGAAGCGGGACCTGACGCCGTTGTCGTCGTCTCGATGGGCGGGGTCGATCACCAAGGCGACCAACGACCAGTGGAGTCTGGCCCGACGAGCCCAGCACGCCCATGTCCAATCGCTGCGGGCGGGCGTCGCCATGATCCGGCACCGGTTGTCGTTGCCTGTCGGGGAACGGGGCAGCAGGGGGCAGCCGGGTGGGTACCGCTCCCAGCAGGAGTGGCACGCGAAGTCCCGCCGCCTCGTGACTCATGAGGCACGCCTCGCTGCTGTGGAGGCCGATCGTGCGGCGCGGCACGTCTCGGTCGTGCGCGGCGGCAAACGGCTGCTGCGGAAGCGGCACAATCTGGGGGCCGCCGGGCTGACCGTAGCCCAGTGGCGGCAGGAGTGGGAAGCCAGTCGCTGGTTCATATCCGCGGACGGGGAGTCCGGGAAACGGTGCGGCAACGAAACCATCCGGGTCACCTCCGACGGGGAGGTGTCGCTGCGCCTCCCGACGCCGTTGGCACATCTGACCAATGCCCCGCACGGCAGGTACGTCCTCGGCGGGCGAATCGCCTTCGCCCACCGCGGCGACGAATGGCGCGACCGTGTGGCAGCGAACCAGGCCGTGGCCTACCGGATTCACCACAACCCGGGCAAGGACCGCTGGTATCTGGACGCCTCCTGGCGCCGCAAGGACACGCCAGTAGCGCTCCTGGAGACACTGTGGGCGGGCGAGGTGATCGGAGCGGATATGAACGCCGACCACCTCGCCGCCTGGCGGCTCGACCCCCACGGCAACCCCACCGGCAAGCCACGCACCTTCACCTATGGCCTCACTGGCACCGCCACCCACCGCGACGCCCAGGTGCGGCACGCCCTCACCCGGCTCTTGCACTGGGCGACGGACACGGGGGCGAAGGCGATCGCCGTGGAAGACCTCGACTTCAACGGCTCCAAGACCCGCGAACACCACGGTCACCGCAAACGGTTCCGGCATCTTGTGTCCGGCATGCCCACCAGCAGACTTCGGGCACGACTGCTCGCGATGGCCACGGATACCGGGATCGCCGTGATCGCCGTCGACCCGGCCTATACCAGCCGGTGGGGCGCCCAACACTGGCAGAAGCCCACCACCACTCCCACCCGCAAAACCACCCGACACGAGGCAGCAGCCATCGCGATCGGGAGGCGCGCACTCGGTCACCGGATCCGGCGACGGACGGCACCGCCCCGACAGCACCAGACGGATGCTGCCGGGCATCGGAACCTCCAGGCTGGATCAGGCACCCGGGGACGCGAGGAAGCCCGCCAACCCGGACCCGGACCACGGACACGATCCGTCGCGCCGACCGAGTCAGTACGCGGGCAACCAGGCGACCCAACACCGTTCGGGGCCGCCCACTGACCAGGACCAGTCCTGCTCAGTGTTCAGGTACGGTTCGATTCCCTCTTCGCCCACCAGTTGTGGTCGATGGGAAAGACTTGGCTGCCGGTGCGGCGCTGCGCTGGACAGTCGCGCCGTTGTGTGGCGCCCGCGATCGGGAAGAGGTCGGGCGCCGTGCGGCTGGCCACTCAATACGGCGTGCCGCTCGGTGAGGCCAACGACATCTACACAGCGCTGAAGGCGTTCACCACGCCTGAACAGGAGCCATTGCTGCACTACTGGGCCAGCCACCCGGAGACGGGTGGCTGGTTGCCGGCGAAGATCGCGGACCTGCGCCCTGGGCCAACGGTCTGGACCGGATCGACCTCGCCCTGCGCAGCTGACCTAGGCGCTCAGCAGCGGTAGGGGTGCGAAAGCGTGCCTGGCCCACAGGCGGCGGGACGGCTCCTCGGGGTACTGCGTGACGGTGAGGTCGGAGCCGAAGACCGCGACCAGCCGTTGGGTCGCGTCGTACGCCGGCCAGCCTGGATCGCCGGAGTTGGCGAAGGCGGTCCACGCCGTACGGAAGTGCCGCGAGACCTGCTCCGCGGCAGCGAGTGGTTCGGCGTCGAGCAGGAAGCCGAGCAAGGCTCCCTGCGTGGCGCCGAACACCAGCGGAGAGTCGAGGCCGTGGCACGCGCCGAGCCCGGAGTCCGGCCAGGCCAGCTCATAGGCGTACGCGCGGCCTCCGCCGGCGACCTGTGCTTCGGCCAGCCGATGGCTCGGCATCCGGAAAAGCCAGTCGGAGTGGACCAGCTCGTAGAGCCGCTCCGCGCTCGCGGTCGGGTAGGCCTCGCGGTAGCCATCCGGCGCGAGCATCCGCAGAGCCGTCGCGGCGTCCTCGTCGGTGAGGTTGCCGAGGCGGCCGTCGGCCGCGAGGAGCAGGCGGTACTCGTCCCGGGTGTGGCCCGCGATCAGGTCGACGTCGCGGCCGGCGCCGGCCGCCAGGGCCTCGAACGGCGTCCGGGGCAGGACCTCGCCGTCGACGACCGGCGCGAACGGGATCTTCATGTAGGCGGCTGTGCCCCAGCGTTCGACCTGCGCGACCATCGCGGTGTTCATGGCGTCCCCGGCGGCGACGATGTCGGCCGTCGGGATCCCACGCAGGTCGTCGGCGGTCGGCCGGCGGCCCAGCCGAGCGGCGATCGCCGTCATCAGGTCGGCGGCCACCGACTCCGAGAAGTACGTCCCGGGCGCACTCTGCGCGATAGCCCGGCGGAACAGACCGGCCGCACGGGGCATCGCGAGAAGAGCGGCGATCGAGCCGGCGCCGGCCGACTGTCCGAACACGGTCACCTGAGCCGGGTCGCCGCCGAACGCGGCGATATTCGCGCGCACCCACTCCAACGCGGCGACCTGGTCGAGCAGACCACGGTTCGCCGGAGCGCCTTCCAGCAGCCCGAAGCCGTCGACACCGACCCGGTGGTTGAACGTCACCAGGACGACCCCACCCTCGCCGGCCAGCCGTGCTCCGTCGTACGTCGGATCGCCGGACTGCCCGAACTGGTAGCCACCGCCGTGGATCCACACCATCACCGGGAGCGCGGCGCCCGTCCCGGGTTGCGGCGACCAGACGTTCACCGTTAGCCAGTCGTCGCCGGTGACCGGGTTCGACGACGGCCCGAAGATCATCGACTCCGGCGGCGGCGGCCCGAACGAGGCCGCCGCGCGGACTCCGTCCCAGCCCTCGGCCGCCTGCGGGGCTGCGAACCGCAGCTCGCCCACCGGGGGTTTGGCGAATGGGATGCCACGGAAGACCGCGAGGCCGTTCTCGATGCTTCCCCGCACCAGTCCGGTGGTCGTGCGGACCACCTCTGGGCCCCTGTCGATCATGGGCACCATGCTCTCGCGTTGCCGCACGATCCGTCGCGGAGGTTTTGAGCCGCGGGCCGTATCGGAACCGGCCGGCACTCGTTGTGATCGGTGTCGGTGATCGATGGAATTCTTAACCATCGGCTGGTGAGAACGGACTCCACCTGGGCCGGTCGCGGCTGGTAGGGTTCACGGCTGTCGGTCGGCGCGATGACGCACCGGGTCCGCCCGGAGACGGCATCGTTCCGGCAGGCGGAAACGGGGCTTGTCGTCGGTGAGAGCGAGACGGGTGTGCCCTGAGCCCGGCTCCGTCCAGTTCGGGAGGCGCGTGTCCGTGGGTCGCCAACTGGCTGGCGCCACCGTTGTTGCTCACCGTGTCGTGGTGGTGGGACCGGAGTGGTGAGGAGCAGTGTGGACCGGCCGGCGATCTCCACCGGGCCGGCCCTGATGATTCCCGCTGGGTACCCGCGCGACCTGCCGAGCGCGCTGCTGCGGGCCGCCCGCGACTTCGGCGGCGCCGGCGTGGTCGAGATCGGCCCGGACGGCCGCGAGACCAAGCTCGACTTCCCGACCCTGCTCGAGCTGGCCGCCCGGATCCTGGCCGGCCTGCGGGCGAACGGCGTACGCGCCGGGGACCCCGCGGTCGTGCACTGCACCGAGCCGGTCGGATTCTTCGCCGCGTTCTGGGCCTGCACGCTTGGCGGCATCCGGCCGCTGCTGATGGCCCCGAGCCCGGACGGCGACCGAACCGAGGCCGGCCGCGAGCGGCTCCGCAAGGTCACCGACCTGCTCGGCTGGACCGTCCTGATCGGCCGGCCGTCCGACCTCCCGAACGACCTCGGCCTGCCCGTCCTCGACCCGGACGCAATGGCCGGCCACGAGCCGACCTCGGACTTCCACCGCCCGGCCGCGGACGACGTCGCCGTACTCATGCTGTCGTCCGGCTCCACCGGTGCGCCGAAGATCGTGCAGTTGACGCATCGCGGGCTCGTCGAGTTCGCCGCCGGTACGCCGGCGATGCTGCCGGTCCGGCCCGGTCAGACCACGCTCAACTGGCTGCCGCTGGACCAGAGCGGCGCCTTCCTGCTGTACCACCTGCTGCCCGTGTTCACCGGCTGCACGAACATCCACGTGAACACGGGCTGGGTGCTCGCCAACCCGCTGCGCTGGCTCGACCTGATGGACCAGCATCGCGTCAACCACTCGTGGTCGCCGAACTTCGGCTACCGCCTCGCCACTGCCGCGATCGCCGGCGAGCCCGACCGGCACTGGGATCTGTCGGCGCTGCGCAGCCTGGTCAGTGGTGGCGAGCAGATCACGGTCCCGGTGGTGTCGGACTTCCTCCGGCTGACGAATCGGTTCGGCGTCGTACCCGAGACCTTCGTCGCTGCCTGGGGGATGACCGAGACGGTCACCGGGATCACGTTCGCCCGACCCGGCCTGACGCCCAACGTGCACCGCGTCCGGATCCCACCGACCGGCGTGGTCGAGTGGGTCGACCAGCGGCCCGCGACCGGGAAGGTCGCGGTCGCGCGCCCAGGCAAGCCGCGGGCCGAGGCGCCGGGCGTGCTGAGCCTGGTGTCGGTGGGTGCGCCCGCGCCGGGGACGACCGTGCGGATCGTCGCGCCGAACGGCGCCGTCCTGCCGGAGGGCCGGATCGGTCAGCTGCAGGTCGCATCAGCGCGGGTGACGCCCGGGTATCTGGGCAACCTTGAGGCCGACCGGGCCGCGTTCCCGATCGGCAACTGGCCGGCCCGCAAGTGGCTCGCGACCGGTGACCAGGGCTTCATCACCGGCGGGCAGGTCGTCATCACCGGCCGGGACAGCGAACGCATCATCATGTCCGGGAAGCTGTACTACGCACACGACATCGAGTCGGTCGCCGCGACGGTCGTCGGCGCCCAGCACGGCCTGGTCGCGGCCTGCGGCGTCGCGGACGCGGAGAGCGGGACCGACCGGCTGGTCGTCTTCTACGCACTCACGCCGGAGTCGATCCCCGGCATGGACCAGGCGATCCGCAGCCTGATCCAGGGCCGGCTCGGCCTGTCCGCCGAGGTCGTCGGCGTCCCGCGGCGCGACTTCCCGACCACCCCCGGCGGCAAGATCCTCCGCCCCCTCCTCAAACAACGCTGGATCGACGGCACCCTCGAATCCCCACCCGGGGCGTACGTCGACCCTGCCGGAGCCAGCTCCTACTCCGGCCCTGCCGGCGAAGGCCCCCTCGCCGATCCTGCCACGCTCACCACCGACGAGGACCCCTCCGAACGCACCACCGAACTCCCCGTCGTCCGCCTGGCCTGGAAACGCACCCTCCAGCAATCCATCCCGACCCCACCCCAACGCCCCACCCTCGGCGCCCACCCCTCTGAGCCGGCCCCACCCGAGCCCGAGCCAGCCCCCGAACCTGACGCACTCAACGCGCCGCCCGCGAACCCCGAGCCGGCCACCGAGCCTGACGCACTCAACGCGCCGCCCGCAAAGCCCGAGCCGGCCACCGAGCCTGACGGACTCACCGCGCCGGACGCGCAGCCCGAGCCGGTCGACCACGTTGCGCCCGACGCGGACCACGTCGCGCCCGAGCACAACCCCGAGCCGACCGACGAGCCAACCCGCGCAGACAAACTGGCACCAGCAGACGACCAGCCAGCCGCCGAGCTGACCGAGCCCAAGCCCACCGAGCCCGAGCCCGCCGACAAGCCAGCACTCGGCGACGAGCCGGCACTCGCCGAAGAGGCAGGACTCGCCGAGGAGGCAGCACCCGGCGACGAGCCAGCACTCGCCGAACAGGCAGCGCGGGCCGAGGAGTTGGCGCCGGCGGATGCCCAGCCGGCTGAGCTTGTTGCTGACCTGCCCGAGTCCGACGCGACCGAGCACGAGCCTGAGGCCACCGAGCTGACCGAGCCGGAGCTTCCAGGGCTGACTGAACCCGAGGCCACGGAGCCCGCACTCGCCGAAGACGAGGCGCCCGAGGACGAAGCGGTCTCGCACGAGCACCAGGGTCCCGATGAGCCCGAGCCCGCCGAGGAACCAGCATCCGCCGACCCGCAGTCAGCGCTGCAAACTGCCGAGCACGAGCCCGAGGCCGCTGAGCCCGAGATCCGGGTCCAGGCCGGCGAGACCACCGAGCACGAGCCCGACGCCGCCGAGGCAGAGTCCACCGAGCACGAGCCCGAGCCCGACGCCGCTGAGGCCGGGACTGCCGAGCACGAGGCCGAGGCGGCTGAGGCCGAGCCCGTCGAGGTGCAAGCGGCTGCCGAGAGTCAGGCGACCGAGCAAGCAGCAGAGCTCACCGAGCCGGATCCGATCGCAGACGTGGAGCTGGAGCCGGCTTCGGAGCTGGATCCGAAGCCGGTTGCTGAGCCCGCCGAGGCGCCGGAGCCCGCCGACGTATCGGAGCCCGGACCTGAGGCCACCCAGACCGAGCTCGCCGAGGCCGAGACTGCTGAGGTACGCGCGGCTGCCGAGAGTCAGCCCGATGCGCAAGCGGCGGAGCTGACCGAGCCGGACCCGAGCGCGGACGCGAAGCCGATCGCGGCGGTAGAGCCGGAGGCGGGCACGGAGGTGCGTCCCGAGCAGGTCGCGCAGGTGCAGCCGGAGCCGATCGCCGACGGGGAGTCAGAACCCGTTGCGGAGGTCGACCCGGAGCCGATCGTCGACCTGGAGTCGGAGCCGGTCGCGGAGGTCGACCCGGAGCCGATCGTCGACCTGGAGTCGGAGCCGGTCGCGGAGGTCGACCCGGAGCCGATCGCCGACGTGGAGTCGGACCCGGTCGCGGAGGACGGCCCGGAGTCGATCGCCGGTGTGGAGTCGGAGCCGGTTGGGGAGGACGAGCCGGAGCACGTTGCCAAGGCGGAGCCGCAGTCGGTCGCTGAGTCTGCCGAGGTGCCGGAGCCTGCGGAGGCGCCGGAGTCTGCCGACGTACCGGAGCCGGTGGGCGGGCTGGCTGGTGAGTCGGCGGCCGACATTCCGGGCGAGGCTGCGTCAGCGGAGCCTGAGCCGACCGGGCCCACCGCAGAGTCCGGCGAGCACGCCGAGCCTCGCGAAGGTGCGGAAGCCGACGACGAGTCGATCGCCGACGCTGAGCCGACTGCGGAGGTCGAGACTGAGGCCGACGCCGCCCCTGAGCAGGTTGCAGCCGTGGTGGAGCAGCCGGAGGACGACGTACCAGCTGAGGCCGTGGCAGTTGCAGATCCCACCGAAGAGACCGCAGACCAGGCTGAAGCGGAGGTAGGCGCCGAGTCCGTCGCCGCGTCCACGCAAGTCACCGAGTCCGAGCCGGTGCGTGAGTCTGCATCGGTTGCGGAGAGCGTTGCGGCGCCTGCGCAAGTCACCGAGTCCGAGCCGGTGCGTGAGTCTGCGTCGGCTCGCGAGAGTGTTGCGGCCTCCTCGCAGGCAGCTCAGCCGGAGCCCGTGGCAGTGCGGCAGGCTGGGGTGAAGGCTGCTGTGGTGGTCGAGCCGGTGGCTGTGGTGGGGGTGGCTGGGCGATTCCCGGGGGCGGAGACGCTGGAGCAGTTCTGGGACAACCTCGTGGGTGGGGTGGAGAGTGTTCGCCGGTTCTCGCCTGAGGAGGTGAGTCAGGCGGGCGGGCAGGTCGGCGACGGGATGGTCGCGGTGAGCGGGGTGCTCGACCATGTCGAGTCGTTCGACGCGAAGTTCTTCGGGCTCAGCGATCGTGAGGCCGAGCTGATGGAGCCGGCCCAGCGGTTGTTCCTCGAGGTCTGCCACCAGGCGCTCGAGCACGGCGGGTACGCCGGCACGTCGAGCCGCGTCGGCGTCTTCGCCGGCTCCGGAATGAACCTCTACAATCGCCAGCACCAGTCCCGCGACTCGCTCGCCACCCGCGTCGCCTACCGCCTCGGTCTGACCGGGCCCGCGATCGGTGTCCAATCCGCGTGGTCCTCGTCGCTGGTCGCCGTACACCTCGCCTGCCAGGCCCTCCGCTCCGGCGACGCGGACCTCGCGCTCGCCGGCGCCGCCGCCGTACAGATGCCGCAGGCAACGAGCTACCACCCAGGTCCGGAGTCGATCCTGTCGCCGAGCGGAAAGGTCCGCGCGTTCGCCGCGGACGCCGACGGCACGGTCGGCGGCAACGGTGTCGCCGCCGTACTGCTGAAGCGCCTCGACCAGGCCATCGCCGACGGAGACACCGTGTACGCCGTGATCCGCGGCACCGCGGTCAGCAACGAGGACATGCCGGCTGGCAACCAGGTCGAGCTGATCGAGCGCGCCCTGGATCGGGCCGGCTTCGCCGCCGACTCGCTCAGCTACATCGAGGCCAACGCGATCGGTAGCACCACCGGCGACTCCGCCGAAGTCAAGGCCCTCACGACCGCGCTGCGCCGGCACACCGACAAGGTCGGCTTCTGCACGATCGGCTCGGTGAAGCCGAACATCGGCCACCTCGACAGCGCCGCGGGCATGGCCGGCCTGATCAAGACCATCCTGATGCTGCAGCACCGGATGCTGGTCCCGACGATCAACTACACCGCGCCGAACCCGGAGCTCGCCCTCGACGGTAGCCCGTTCGTGATCGGCACCGACGTCCGCGACTGGGAGGCCGGTACGACGTTGCGCGCGGGCGTCAGCGCCCTCGACGCCGGCGGCACCCACGCGCACGTGATCCTGGAGGAGGCCCCGCGGCAGATCCGCCGTGGCGACGACGGCCCCGTCGTACTGCCGCTCTCCGCCCCCGACCCGGACGCACTGGCCGACCTTGTCGAGCTGTACCGCACGGACCTCGGCCATGGCACCGGTCTCCGCCTCATCGACCTCGCTGGTACGGCGGCACTCGGCCGCCCGGCGCATCGGCACCGGATCGCGGTCGCGGGCTCGTCCGAGGCCGAACTGGTCGACGCACTCGGCTCAGCTCAGGCAGCCGAGGTGCCGCGGGGTGGACCCGGCCCACTGGGCTATGCGTTCACCGGACAGGGCGCTGCGCGTCGTGGGATGGCGGCTGGGCTCGCTGCGCGCTTCCCGGCGTTCCGGTCGGTGCTGGACGAGTGTGACCGCGTCTACCACGAGGAGACCGGCGGAAGCCTGCTAGAGCTGCTGCTGACGCCTGCTGGTACGTCGGAAGGCGTTTGGCCGACCGAGACCGCGCAGCCGGCGCTGTTCGCGTTCGAGCTGGCTTTGGCGCGGTTGTGGCAGTCGTTCGGCGTGCAGCCGGCGTTGGTCGTCGGTCACAGCGTGGGGGAGTACGCCGCGCTGTGCGTGGCGGGCGCGTTGTCGTTGGCGGACGGCGTACGCCTGACCGCGAAGCGCGGCCAACTCATGCAGCGTGGCACGGTTCCGGGCGCGATGGTCGCCGTACGCGCGGATGCCGACCGGGTCCGTGAACTCGCGCAGACGACCGGTGTGGAAGTTGCCGCGGGCAACGGTCCGCAGTCGTTCGTGCTGACCGGGTCCGAGGTGATCGTCGGGCAGCTCGCGGCGCAGCTGGATCGGCTGGAGGTCGCCTGGCAGCGGCTGGATGTCGATCGGGCGTTCCACAGTTCGTTGGTGGATCCAATACTGGCCGACTTCGCGGAGATCGTCCGGGAGATCACGCTCAAGCCCTTGCGTACGCCGATGGTGTCGAGCTGGTCCGGTGATCTGCTCGAATCCGGGACCGTGCTGGACGGCGACTATCTGGTCGGGCAGTTGCGGCAGCCGGTACTGTTCGGCGACGCGGTCGAGGCGGTGACGGCGGCCGGTTGCCGGCGCTTCCTGGAGCTCGGGCCGGATGCGGTGCTCAGTCCCGCCGGACGCCGGATCGCGCCGAACAGCACGTGGATCCCGGCGCAGCGGCTGGGCCAGGACCCCGTCCTTGCGACGATGAACGGCCTCGCCGAGCTGTACGAGCAGGGCACGGAGATCGCCTGGTCGAAGGTGTACCCGGACGGCGGCCGCGTGCCGCTGCCGACGTACCCCTTCCGCCGCGTGCACCACCCGGTCGACGCCTCCGTGACGGTGGTCGCTGGTACGGCGTCTGCCGGGGACGCGAGCACTGGTGGGGGGCGGGTGCAGCCGAACGCTTTCGAGCGTGCGGCTCGCGCGCAGATGGTGTTCGCCCCGCCGTCGAGTGCCGCGGTGAAGCGGATCCCGCTGGACCCGCCGGACGAATCGGCTCCCGCCGAGGTCGAGCCGGTGGATGAGGTCGCCGAGCGTTCGCCGTTCGCGCTGCCGGCCGAGACACATCAGATCGACGCGGACTACCTGGCCCAGGCCGGATCGCTGTCCGGCGACGAGGTATCCGCCGAACGCTACCGCGATGCGCTCAACGCAGTCCTCGACCTGACCTGCGCCGAACTCAGGCTCGACCCCTACGACCTGACCGTCGACCACACCTTCGCCGAACTAGGCGCAACCCCCGCCTCCATGGCGCCCGTCATCACCCAGATCAACACCCGCTTCACGGTAGAACTAACCCCCGACGAACTCTTCGCCACCTACACCACCCCGCACAAACTAGCCACCGCCGTAGCCATCCACACCGCAAACGTTGCCGAAGGCACCGAGTCCACGAAGGCCGAGGGCACCGAGTCGGTCAGTGGTTCTGTCGAGCCCACAGGCGTCGCTGCGGAGGCCGAGGACGGTACGCCGTCGGAGGCTGCCGCGCAGTCCGACGATGGTGCTGCGGACGCGGCTGGCGTGCGAGTCGAGGGTGGTGCTGCGGCGGGGACCGTCGTACGGGCCGAGGGCGGTGTCGCGGGAGAGAGTGCCGCGCGGGTCGAGGATGGTGGCGCGGAAGCGGCCGCCTCGCGGATCGAGGACGGCGCCGAAGATCGCGCTGCCTCGCAGACAGTGGACGGTGCAGAGGATCGCGCTGGCTTGAAGGCAGAGGACGGTGCTGCGGCCGACGAGGCAGTCGGCGAGGTAGACGCCGGGTCGGTCGCAGAAGCCGGTTTGCAGACGCCCGCGCAGCCGGCGGAGCAGGCTCTGTCGACGGCGGAAGTTGCTGGGCGGACCACCAATGGTCCGGTGACCGAGGCTGACGCAGCGGCGGAAGCTGACGCGGAGGCGGGCGCTGGTTCGGTGGCGGAGACTGTGGCAGCGATGGAAGCTGACGCGGAGGTGGCGGCCGCTTCGGTGGTGGGGGCCGGGGCGTCGGGGGTAGTTGCCGATGCGGCAGTCGGTGGTGGGGCTCGGGGTGAGGCGGGAGCGCGGGATCCGCGGGCTGCGTTGGCGGTGCTGGGGTCCGGGCTGGCTGAGCTGGCGGCGAAGGTCGACGAGGCTGCGGCCGCGACGAGTGAAGCCGAGTTGCCGGGGAGCGGGATGGCCGCGCTCATGTCGCAGCAGCTTCGGGTCGCAGGCCAACTGGTCGACGGCGTCACCAAGCTGATGCGCGAACAACTCGCACTCCTCACACCAGAGGTCGCCGAGGACATCGACACGGATGTGACCTCAACTGAGCCCGTCGCACCACTGGTCGATGCCGGCGACGCCGCATCCGCCGCAAACAACCCAGGCGATGCCACTTTCACCGCAGATGAGCCCGGAGATGCCGGTTCCACTGCAGGTAAGCCCGGCGAAGACACGCCCGCCGCAGGCCGGACCGGCGAAGGCGCGTCCGCAGACGAGGTCGGCGTATCGCCGGAGTCCGAGCCGGCGGCCGGTGAGTCCGCCGTGCCCGCCACCGAGCTGAGCGGTGATGAGGCCGTTGCGCAGTCGACTGAGCTCGCCGGTAGTGAGCCCGCCGTGGCGTCGGCCGTGGTTGGCGGCGATGAGTCGGTCGTGCCGGCCGCCGATCTGAGCGGTGATGGGGCGGTTGCCCAGTCGACGGAGCTGGTTGGTGATGAGCCGGCCGAGGTGGGCGGCGATGAGGCCGTCGTCGCTGCGACCGAGCAGGCCGTCGAGCAGTCCGGCGAAGGTACGTCCGCCGCCGGACCCGGCGAAGGTGCGACTACCGACGAGCCCGCCGTGGCGAGTGGGGACGGGGCCGGCGGTCGGGTGGGTCGGGCTGTCGACGAGGATGCGGCTGAAGGGGAGGTGTGGCGGCGGGATTTTGGGTATTGGAGTTTGGCGTTGGCGGGGAGTGAGCCCTTGGTTCTGCCGTCGGATCGGGGGCGGCCGGCGGGTGAGGGAGCGGTTGCCTCGGTCAAGAAGGAGTTGGCGGAGGAGCTCGGGGACGCGGTGTTCGTGTTCAGCCGGGAGCGGAAGGTCAGCCCGCTGATGACGATGCTGGCGGCGGTCGGGACTGTGCTCGGGCGGTTCGCGGCGCAGGACGACGTCACGATCGGGTCGGCGTTGATCCGGCCGCAGGGCGACACCTCGACGACGATCCGGCGGCCGCTACCGCTGCGGATCGATCTGTCCGGGGAACCCGACCTCGGCGAGCTCGCGCAGCGGGTGCGCGACGTCACCACCGGCGCGTTCGACCACGCCGGCACCGATCTCGCCCTAATGCAACGCGACCCGCTCTTCCAGATCCTGGTCGAGTTCGAGGACGGCGACGACGAACTCCCGGACTCCATCGACCTGCGCCTGCGGCTGACCCACCACGGCGCCGGCATCACGTGTACGGCGGACTACCGGTCCGGGCTGTTCGACCAGACCACCATCGACCGCCTGCTCGCCTACCTGGAAGCAGTGTTGCGCCGGGCAACGACCCAGCCACACCTGCGCCTGCCCGAGCTGATGCTCCCGATCGAGTCCGACCTCGAAACACTCCGCGAGCTGGAAGGCGACCTCGAGCCCACCGGCCCAGTCGGTCGGGCACGACGTGACGCCGTGGTCGCCGGCGAACTCAGCGGACTGCACACCCTCTTCGAGCAGCAGGTCGCCCGCACCCCCGACGCGATCGCGCTGATCCAGGGCAAGCGCGAACTCACGTACGCCGAACTGGACCGCCGGTCCAACGCGGTCGCGTGGCAGCTGACCGACCTCGGCGTGAAGCCCGGGCAGCTGGTCGCCGTACGCGTTGCCCGAGGCACCGAGTTGGTTGTCGCGGTGCTCGCCGTACTGAAGTCCGGTGCGGCATACCTGCCGCTGGACCCCGGCGTACCGGAGTCGCGCTGGGCCTTCATGATCCAGGACGCGTCCGCGGTCGCCTTGGTCGGTGACGACGCGGCGCTGGCCGATCGGCTCGGGTTGCGGCTGGTCCCAGTCGCCGCGACGGATGGAGACCCGCGGGCGCGGCAAGCGCCGCCAGTGCGCGCCGCGGCCGATGACGTTGCCTACTGCATCTACACGTCCGGCTCGACGGGGAATCCGAAGGGCGTCGTGGTCCCGCACCGCGGCCCGGTCAACCTGGCCCGGCACTACCTGCGGACCCGGCGATCGCTGCGGACGTTGCAGTGGACATCGTTCGGGTTCGACGTGCATGTGCAGGAGATGTTCACCACGCTCGCGTCCGGCGCCGCGCTGGTACTGATCGGCGAGGACGACCGGTACGACCCGGACGCGGTGATCGCGGCGCTGCGGGATCACCGGGTCGAGCGGTTGTTCATGGCGTTCAGCCCGTTGACCGCGCTGCTCGCGACGATGCGCCGGCTGCCCGAACTGCCAGCGCTGCGCGAGATCGTCGCCGGTGGTGAGGCGATGGTGCTCACCCACAAGGTGCGGGACTTCCTCGAGGCGCATCCGGAGTGTCGGCTGTTCAACGAGTACGGGCCGGCCGAGGCGTCGATCGTGACCACGATCCACGCGGTCGACCCGGCCGAGGACCGGCCGTCGATCGGGCGTCCGGTCGAGGGCGTCGTCGTACGCCTGCTGGACGAGGCGCTGCGGCCGGTGCCGGTCGGTGCGGTCGGCGAGATCCACCTCGGTGGTTCGGCCGTTGCCCAGGGCTACATCGGGCGGCCGGAGGAGACCGAACGCGTGTTCGTGCCGGACCCGGGTCATCCGGGCGGGCGGCTCTACCGCAGCCGTGATCTGGGTCGTTGGCGCGTGGACGGGACGCTGGAGTACCTCGGCCGCGCTGACGACCAGGTGAAGATCCGCGGTCACCGGGTCGAGCCGGGCGAGACCGAACATGTGCTGGCCGACCAGCCTGGTGTGGTCGACGCGGTGGTGGTCGCGTGTGCGGACCCCGGGGGAGACACCTGCTTGATCGGGTACGTCGTCCTCGAGGACAGTGACCCGGCGGTGCTGGCCCGGTTGATGCTTGACCTGGGCAAGGAACTTCCGATCTACCTGGTCCCGGCGGATCTGATCCCGATCGAGGAGCTCCCGCTCGACGACAACGGCCGGCTGGACCGCGGTCTCCTCCCCGAGCCGGAGTGGCTCAAGCCGTAGCAGCACCGCGTGGCTCGAGCCCTCGCAGTACGGCGGGCAGACCTGTTCTGCACCGTGGACGGGGCTGTGGCGGTGGAGGCCCTCCCGCAACCACCGCCCACCGTCCACGGTGCAGAACCCGCGACGATCCTCATCCCTCCTGAGGATCGATCGCACCCCGCACTCGTCGGCGGAACAGCGATGAGGCACTGATCACGCAGACGAGCAAGGAGTAGATCGCAAGCGCCGCCCCGGCACTGCCGGCCGTGGATCCGACGCTGTCCGGACCGGATCCGTTCCCATCGGATCCGAGTGCTACCACGGCTGTGACCACGACCAGCGCGATCAGCGGGCCGCTCCACCCGAGCACACCCATCCCGTGCCAGTCGTCACTCGGTATCCGCAGGGCGCCGTGCAGGGAGGCGAGACCGCAGGCGGCGGCAACGTTCAGCAGCAGCAGGCGGGCGGCGACATCCTGGAGCGATGCGCCAGCTGGGCCGGTCGCGTCGTACCCGAGCGCGTACAGGTCGACCGGGACAGTGACCGCGGCGGCGCAGATGGCGGCGAGCTGGACACACCCGGGGTCGTCGGATCGAGACGCGCAGGACGTCGTACTTCGACGTTGTCGTGACGACCAGGGCGGTGAAAAAGAGGGCGAAGAGGGGGAGTACCGCGACGTCCATCGGGACCGAGTCTCTCTGGTCGAGCGTTGCCCCGGACAACGCTGGCGGACGGTGGTGCCTCTTCTGCTGTACTCGGTGGTGCTGCGAGGGCGGTGGGCGAGTTTCCTCGCCCGCCGCTCACGCGTTCGGTTGGTCAGACCCCCCTCACCAACCGCTTCCGGCCGATCCAAGGCCCCCTTGACCGACCGTGGATGACGTGCCCCCACCCCATCCATCCGTTGCATCGCGTGGAACGGGGTCGTCGTTACACGGTTTCGGGTGATTGGGTAAAAATTGCGCAAAGGTGCGCGAGACAACCTTTTCCGAGCGCAATCACTGTGTGCCAAGTCTGAGAACCCCGGCTCGCGGGTGAGGTCGGCCGAGGTGAGGGGGATAGGCGGGGAGTGGAGGGGCGGCGGGGGGCGGCGTGGGGAGTGAGGGTCGGCCGGGTTTGCCGAGGCGGCTGGTGGTGCCGGGGAGAGGGGCGGTGGAGCAGGCGGGGGCGGTGGATCAACCGCAGCTCGTCGACCAGGCCGACGTCGGAGCGGGGCGGGGTTAGGGCAGGGTGGACCAGGCTTGGTGGGCGGCGCCCAGGAGGCCGGCGTTGGCTAGTTGGGCGGGTTCTACGGTCAGGTCGGCGACGAAGGGGAGCTGGGCCAGGCGCTTCACCCAGGCTTGGACCGGGTCGAAGAGGACTGGGCCGGCCTTTGCCACGCCGCCGCCGATGACGACTGTGGTGAGGTCGACCGTGACCGCGGTGGCGACGATGCCGGCAGCCAATGCCTGGGCGCCGTCGTCGAAGATCGCGAGCGCCAGTTCATCGCCGGAGGCCGCGTCAGCGGCGAGTACGGCGGCGTCCACGTCCTCGTCCGCCCGCCAGCCGCGGCGCTTGGCCCGGGCAACCATCCGCGGCCCGCTCGCGTACGCCTCGACGCACCCGTACGACCCGCACGCGCACGCCTCGCCGTCCTGGTCGACCACCATGTGACCGATGTGTGCGGCATTGCCCGACTGACCGATCATCGGCCTGCCGTCGACGACCAGCCCACCGCCGACCCCGGTCGACACCACGATGCCGAGCAGCGTGTCGACGTCCCGCCCGGCTCCGGTCCAGAACTCGCCGAGCGCGAAGCAGTGCCCGTCCACTCCCAGCGTCACCGGTACGTCGCCGGCCAGCGCCCGTACCCGCTCGACCAGAGGGAAGTTCCGCCAGCCGGTGATGTTCACCGGCGAGACCAGCCCGTGCTCCTGGTCCAGCGGTCCGGCCGAACCGATCCCGACCGCCAGCGGAGTGGCGTCGCCCCGCACGCGTTCGATCAGCTCGGCGAGCGCGGCGAACACCTCGTCCGCACCGCCGGGCGGCGTGAGGATCCGGTCGCCGGTGCCGATCGTGCCGTCCGCGGACACCAGAGCGGCGGCCATTTTCGTGCCGCCGATGTCGATCCCGAGGACCGTGCCCTGATTCGTCTCTGCCTCGTCGCTCATGGTCCCCCAGTCAGTGCCGGTGCAGGTTGTCAGGTTGGCTGCTGTCGCCCGGGTGCTCGAGCCCGTGGACCAGCTGGACCCGGTCGTGCATGGCAGCGTTCAGCCAGCGGGCGAACGCTTCCAGCCGGGCGCTCTGCAGAAGCTCGCGATGCCAGTCCGCCACCGGTACGGCGGGATCGGCCGGCGGCTCCTGCCCGAGGACGTCGGCCGCGTAGGCCAACTGCTCCGCCGGGATCCGGACGTCCGCGGTCACCAGCGCGGCGACCCGACGTACCGCCTCAGAACCAGCCAGCGCCGCTGCCGTGATGGACCCGACGGCGATCGCGGTCGACACGTCGATCGGATCCGGCTCGCCGGCCCCGTCGACCAGCTCGACCCCGTCGATCGCCTCGGCTTCGCCTGCCGGCCCGACACGAGTCGCAGGTACGGCGTCCGCACGGCGGCGGAGCTCGTCGAGGCAGAGTTGCTCGGTGAGCACGATCTGCGCGACCCACCGGATGAGCTGACGGCCTTCACGACTGTCGGGCCGGGGGAGCACGCAGGCGGCGTCACCCGCACGCAGAACCGCGAGCCGATCGTCGAGCAGCTCGCGGAGCACAGGTTCCCCGTTGAGGTACGCCATCACCTCCGGCGGCGCCACCGGCGCGTGACTGTGCCCATGACCATGGCCCACCGTCAGAGCCGCCGTCATCGGATCTCCAGGCGGACGGTGGGTGCGTACTGCGCGCGGCCGAACCACATCACCTTCGGCAGCACCCACGCGTGCGCCGGCGTCGCGTCGGCGGGTGCGTGGATCGGCACGGCGACGGTGACGGACGACTTCGGAGGTACGACGACCGGGCGGACGGGGTCAGGCAACCAGGACCAGGTCCCGTACGGCGATGCCAGTTGGAGCTCGGCGCGGATCTCGGCGGACGTGTTGTTGGTGAAGACCAAGTCCAGTGTCTCCGACGTACCGGGTGTGAGCCGGATGTCCTGCGTGGATGGGGCCACGGTGAGGCCGGTGGGGCGGCCGGGCTCGTTGTCGGGTGCACCAGATCCGTGATCTGGCGCCTCGGACGGCGGCATGCCGAAGCCGAGGGTGGCAGTGAGCTCCGGGCTCTCGCCGACGAAGACCGTGACCACGTCCTCGACTGCTGTCACACCTGCGCCGCCGGCGAGGTCGTCGGTGTGGGTGAGTACCTGGGCGGCGACGAAGTACTGGCCTGGTGCGCAGTTCTCCGGTGGGGTGACGGTCGTGAGATGGCGGATGTAGCCGCCGGGCTCGAGGTGGAGTTGACGATCGGATTGTTCTGTTGTCCAACCGTCCGGGAGTTGGATTGTCAACAATCCTGCGGCCGGGCTGTCGGCGTACTGGTTGGCGATCACCATCGAGAGTTCGACCGGCTTGCCGGCGGTCCGAGCGACCGTGGGGGAGACGGACAGGCTGACCGGGAGGAAGCCCAGCTGGGCGGGTCCACGGTTGTGCAGCCAGTAGCGCGCGTACGACGGCTGGGCCAGCTCGGCCGGTTGACCGAGTACGGCGGGGTTGGCGGGCTCGGTGTGGTCGAGGCCGAGGACGAAGGTGTCGACGGTGGAGCCGGCCAGGTCGATCGTGAAGTTGCCGTCGGCAACGTCGATCGGGGCGCCGCGGTTCTCCAGTAGGTCGGCGTGGTGGGCGGTGGTGATCGGCAGTGCCGAGGTCATCGTTGCGGTCGAACCCAGACCTGTTGCCTCGATCAACCGTACGGTGACACCGTCCCGCGGGTCGGCCGGGACACCCGACCCGCGGGCGATGGGATTGCCGGCCGGCTTCACGGTGGAAACCAGCACGTCTCGCTCGGGCGTGACCTGCAGCAGGCTGTGCGTGGGTGGCAGGGTCCCGTCGTGCGCTGTGGTGGTTGCCGCTAGCAACGGCGAGGAGAACTCCTGGCCGCGGCTCGGCAGTTGCTGCTTGCGCCAGTCGCCGTCACCGCTGGTCAACGCATACCGAAACTCGTGCGTCCAGTGCTGCAACTGGAACGCCGACCCGTCCGGCGCCGTACGCCGTGGCGGGTCGATCCAGATCCCCGACGGCCAGCCGGTGCACGACCGCAGCAGTGATGCGTGCAGAGCGCCGGTCGCGTCGACCGCGAATCCCGGCAGACCGTAGGTGAGCAGTGCGACGGTCCGATCCTCGAACTCCTCGATCACGCCGTCACCAACCACAGTCGCGCTGATCCGCGCCTGTCCCAACTCCACGACAGCAGTCGCAACAGCCTCCGCCGTAGGCAGCACCACCGCCGGAATAGCCCGCACATCCCGCACATCCGCATTCGGCTGCCACACGTCCGCCAACGCAGTCCGCGGCGGAACAAACACAGCGCCGCCTGCGGCGGCGGAAGTGGGGAGGAGTCCAGCGGGCGCCGAAGTGCTGGCAGCGGTGGTGGTCGGCTGCTCTTCCTCAGCTTCCTGCAGCAGCGCGGCTGCTGTGCCGATCAGGATGCGGAGGTCGGGGAGGTTGGAGTCGACCTTGAGGTGGCCGTAGCGAGAGCCACCGGCCAATGACGTGGTGGCGGTTACACCTACTCGGGCCAGGGCTACGACCAGGTCGCGGACGTCGGCGGGCTCGGAGTCGTCGGGGACGACGATCTCGGCGATGGCGAGCGGGCGGGTGCCCACCTGGTTGCCGTCGGCATCCAGCAGGTCCACCCGCGCTGTGGTGCCGAGGCCGAACCAGGTGTTGGCGGGGTTGTCGAGGGTCCAGGGCGCGGCGGCGCTGTCGACGTCGATCAGTCCGAAGCCGCGGCCGACGACCGCGCCGGCTACTTCGCTCAGCGGCAGCGCGCCCGGTACGTCAGCGGGGAATTTGACGCGGACCAGGCGGTCCGACTGCGCGTGGTCCAGAATCCGCGTCGTGAACTCGACTCGGTCGAGACCGTCGTACAGCGCGACGACCGCCTCGTAGGAGATCCCGTCGACCTCGCCGCGGCTGATCACCCGACTGCCGAGCGGCCCGACCTGCGTGAACACCTTCGCCGGCGCCGCACCCGACCCGACGACCGGACCCGACGGGATGAGATGCCACGGACCCTCGCCGAAGCGCGGGTGATCCGGGTACTCCTCGTACACCCGCAGTTCGTTGCCGAGGCCCTTGAGAACCTCGCGCCCCGAAGCCTTCTCCACGATCGAGCTGACTCCGCCGCCCCGCGACGGATCCACAGTCACGCTGAAGTAGGAGTTCTCCACCGTCTCGCCCGAGCCCGGTCCCCAGACCGCGGCCGCCGTACCAGCCACCAGGCCGTAGCTCCGCCACCCCAGCGACGGCACGTCCCGCGCGAGGAAGGTCAGCTTGTCGCCCTCGACCACCGACGGCACCTCGGCACCGTCGGCGTCGACGATCCGCCACGGCCCCTCACCCGGCACCGCAACGCGAGCCAGGTCGGTCCGCGTGAACGACAGCGTGTTCGTGACGACCACGGCCGACGACCCGAAGCCAGATGACCCGAAGGCCGACGTGTCGATCCGCGCCGCGAAAGCCGACAACGACGCGGTACGCGCGGCATCCGACAAGTCATGCGCCTCACGCCACCCGGTGACCAGGTCGATGTAGACCTGGTCCGACTCCGACCCGGTGATCGCGTCGTGGTGAGCGCCGTACGCGAGCTGCCGCCACACCTTGTCCAGCGAGGCTTCCGCGAACCGGCCGAGCCCGAGCAGGTCGGCGTACGTGCCGAGCTTCTCCGCGTCGACCGCCGCGACCTCAGCGGCGCGCTGGGCCTGCTTGGTGTCGATGTACGACACGTCCTTGCCGGTGTAGATCGGGTTCATGTCCCGCGACTGCGGTGACGGCCGGCGGCCCTCGGCGGCCAGTTCGGCGCGGACCCTGTCCATGAAGTGCTTCGTCGTACCGCAGACGAACTTCGGCCACGCGTAGCGCGCGTTCCAGTCGTGGTGCAGCGCGGTGATCCAGTTGTTCGGCGGGGTGTAGTCACCACCGACCGGCAGCAGCGTGTTGCGCGTCGCCGCGACCGTCTTGAGCGTCGCGAAGAGCTGGTACGCCGTGTCGCCCGCGGCCTCGACACTCGGCGCGTTCTGCAGCTCCCAGCCCGGGCCGTAGTGGTCCGGCATGTAGTGCGTCAGTACGCCGTCCCCACTCGGGCTGATCCACTCGAACTCACTGTGGAACTGCATCACCGCGGCCGTGCCCGCCTTCGGCTCACTCCAGGCCTGCCGCAGCGGTCCCCACTGATGAAACGGTCCGCGAGCCCACGCCGAGCCGGTCAGCCCAGCCTTGGCGAGGTAGCCGGGGAACTGCGGGTCGTGCCCGAACACGTCCAGCTGCCAGGCGTTCTGCGGGTCGCCGCCGAGGATGTCGCGCTGGTAGCCGACGCCGTACACGATGTTGCGAATGGTGGTCTCGGCGCCGGTCAGGTTCGTGTTCGGCTCGTTGTAGGTGCCGCCGATGATCTCGACCCGGCCCTCCGCGATCAGCCGGCGCAGGACCGCGCGGTTCTCCGGGAAGGTGTCGAAGTACGGCTTGAGGTAGTCGAGCTCGGCCAGGACGAAGCAGTACGCCGGATCGCGCAGCGCCAGCTTGAGATGCGCGTCGACCAGGCTGAACGCGTTGTGCGTGTAGACCGGTCGCGTGGTGCCGTCGGGGCCTTGCAGGTCCCAGCTGGTCGTGTACGCCGCCTGCGTGTTCCACCAGACCGGGTCGTAGTGGAAGTGCGAGACCATCACCATTGTCCAGCCCGGCTCGGCGATCACCACCGTGCCGCTGTCCGACGCGACGTCACGGTCCTCGGCCGACACGATCACGGTCGCCGGGACACTCGCACCGTACGACGAGCGCAGCGGCCCCGCGATGTCGAGCGGCACCTCGACCCGGGCCGGCCCGTCGCCCGGCGGCAGGTCCGCCGTACCGGACAGGCCGTCGCCGCTCACCCGCACCGACAGGGCGCCGTCGCCGCGGGCACGCGTCAGCTCGACCCGCAGCAACTGGCGCGGATCGTCGTCGCTGCCGGCGAACAACTCGGGCGAGGAGACGTGGGTGATCAGTACGGTCACGGTGTCGGGCTCCGTCGAGAGCGGTCAAGGTCGAGAGACAACGTTATCCGTAGTCGGCCCGGACAGCGAGGGGTCAATCTCAGGAATCCCCGCAAACCCGCAGGAATACGCTCGGGGAACGCCTTGACAACGCCTGACAACGATCGCCCTGACTCCCGTTGTCAGCTGCTGGTCATTAGCTCTGGGTGACGGGGTGGCGCCCGGACCGCGCGCCGGGAGAGGGTAGGGGGATGAGTGAACAGCCCAAGACCTTCCCCGCCCCGTCGCCCCAGTCGCTGGATCGTGATGCCGCCGGCGCCCTGATCGTCGGTCTCCCCGGGACGACCGCGACCGACGAGCTGCGCCGGGCCGTCGCCGGCGGACTCGGCGGGGTCATCCTGTTCACCCGCAACGTCGTCGACGCCGACCAGGTCACCGCGCTGACCGCGTCGCTGCGGGCCGAGCGACCCGATCTGATCATCGCGATCGACCACGAGGGTGGCGAGTTCAGCCACCTCGCGCCGGCGAACCGGTGGCCGCTGGCCTCGCCGCGGCTGCTCGGCGATCTGGACGACGTCGACCTGACCCGGGCGTCCGCCCGGGACGCCGCCGCGACGCTCGCGAGTCTCGGCATCGACCTGATGCTCGCGCCGTCGGTCGACGTGAACAGCAACCCGGCGAACCCGGTGATCTCGACCCGCTCGTTCGGCGCCACCGCCGAACTCGTCTCCCGCCACGGCGTCGCATTCGTCGAGGGCGTGCACGAGGCCGGCATCGCCGCCTGCCCGAAGCACTTCCCCGGCCACGGCGACGTCGCCGTCGACTCCCACGTCGGCCTGCCCCGGGTCGACCGCTCGATCGAGGAGGTCTCGGCGGTCGAGCTCGCACCGTTCCGGGCGACGATCGCCGCCGGCGCCGACGTGGTGATGAGCGCTCACATCGTGTTCTCGGCGTACGACGACCAGCCGGCCACCCTCTCGCATCGCCTGCTGACCGGGCTGCTGCGCGAAGAGCTCGGCTTCACCGGCGTGATCACCACGGACGCACTGGAGATGCAGGCGATCACCAGGACCCGTTCGATCGAGGATGCGGCGGTCGCCTCGATCGGGGCCGGGGCCGACCTCGCCATGATCGCGGTCGGATCCGCCGATCCGCAGGCGCTGATCGCCCGCGTGGTCGATGCCGTCGGCAACGGTACGCTCGCCGCCGAGCGGGTCGCCGACGCCGCCACCCGGGTCCGCGCACTCGCCGCCACGCTCGCCCGGCGCACCCGTCAGCCCGGTCTCGACGGTGCACCGATTCGCGAGGTCGCCGCCCGCGTCGTGGCCGGCCAGACGTTCCCCGCCCTGGGCGCGTCGACGTACGTCATCGATCTGACCCAGGGTCTGCACCCGGCTTGGAATCCTTATTTCAGTGGGCTTCCGGAGATTTTCGCCCGGGTCGCGCCCGGCTCGGACGGTGTGGTCCTGCGTGGCGAGCATCGCCTGACGGATACCCACTCACCGGCCGGCAACGCGATCGCGGAGGCGGCGAAGGCAGCCGCCGGCCGGCCGTTGGTGATCGCGGTGCAGGACGCCGTGCGTACGCCGTGGATGCGCGAGGCACTCACGCACCTCTTGCAGGGCCACGACGGCGACACCTTCGTGCTCTGCACTGGGATTCCCGAGGACCGGGCACTGGTTCCGGCCGGTGTTGCAACTGCCACGACGTCGGGTCGCAACGTGATCGTGCTGGAGGCGGTCGCGAAGGCCCTCACCGGAGCCCGCTAGACAGCATGACGGGACCTGGGACGGGTCGTGGTGGGCTGGTGCAGGCCATTTCGGCTCTCTTGCTGGATGTGTGTGGGGTGGTTTGAGTGAGGGTCGGTTGGGATGTGCAGCTCGACAGGATGTGTCGGTGCCGGGGTGTTGGCCGGGTCAGGCATTCACGCCTGAAACCGGCCGCCCGGCCGGGGTCGGGGCCGACACTTCCTGTCGAGCTGCACGTCCCCGCCTCCAACGGCATCCGATCAGCCTCCGTCCAGCCGGTCCCGCGCGCAGCGGCCGCCATCGTGGTGGACCACACCGGCGGTTGCCGCGACGGGGCGGGGTTCGTGCTGGTGGCGGTGGGATCGGTGCCGAGCTGCGGGACCTGGGACACCCTCTGGGGTCCTCGGACAGGTTGTGCCTTGTCCGCGGTCCCCGGTACCTGTGCGAGGTCGCGGCGGATCCCGCGGTCGGCCGGGCCTCGAGACAGGACATGGTGGCCGGGGCCTGGGACAGGACGTGGTGGCCGGGGCCTGGGACAGGACGTGGTGGGAGGGCCTGGGACAGGACGTGGTGGGAGGGCCTGGGACAGGACGTGGTGGGAGGGCCTGGGACAGGACGTGGTGGGAGGGCCTGGGACAGGACGTGGTGGGAGGGCCTGGGACAGGACGTGGTGGTCGAGGCCCGAGACAGGACGTGGTGGCCGGGCCCTGGGACAGGACGTGGTGGGCGGGGCCCTGGTATTGCGTGTCTCGGCCCACCGCAAGCTGTCTCAGGTCACCGGATCCGGGTCAGGCCTCCGACCAGGACGCGGCAGGCCGGCCACCAGCCACACAATGAGCAGGAGACCCGCTATTTCCTGTCTCCACCCACGAGCGGGTGTCCCCACCGGCATGGCTGACCCATGCACAAGGCGACCCGGCAACCCCCGGCCAGCTCATGACCGGGTCGGCGGGCACTCACTCGGGTCGGCGGGCGCTCACTCGGGACGGCAGCTGAGCTGCAGGTCCAGCGCCTGGTGCTCGACGTAGTTGAGGGCGTGGCGGACCGCGCCGACCGAGACGATCGCCTCGCCGAGGGACGAGACGGCGACGCGCGGCGGCGTACTGGTGAAACCGGCCAGGTGCTTCTCGATGTCCGGGAGGAGCGCCTGGGCCGCCTCGGCGACCGCACCGCCGAGGACGACCAGCTCGGGATTGAACAGGATGCCGAGCGTCGCCACCACCCGGGCGGTTCGCCCGGCCACGTGCTGAAGGATGCCTAGGGCAACCGCATCGCCGGCCTCGGCGGCGGCGAACACCAGCTCCGCGGTGACCGGGCGGTCACCGGCGAGCTCGCGTAGGGCGGTCCCGACGGCCGGGTCGGCGACCGCCGCGGCGCCTTGTTCGCGGGCCATCCTGGCGATGCCGTGGGTGTCGCCGACGCCCTCGACGAGCTTGAGGTAGACCATCTCGCCGGCACCGCCGCGGCTGCCGTGAAGCAGGCGGCCGGAGTCCATCAGCCCGGAACCGAACCGCTCACCGGCCAGCAGTACGGCGAGATCGGCGACATTCCGCCCGACGCCGAGCCAGTGCTCGCCGAGCGCCGCCAGGTTCGCGTCGTTCTCCAGCAGGACCGGCCAGCCGTGCAGGTCGGTCAGCCGCGTGGCCAATCCTGCGTCGAAGCGCCGCCAGAACTCGTCGTCGACCAGGATGTTCCCGTCCCGGTCGACCGGCGCCGCGACCCCGACACCGGCCGCGATCACCTGGTCGTTGGCGATCTCCGCGCCGGCGAGCGCCTCGACGACGGTCTCGTGCACGATCTCGGTCCGCTCAGCGGGACTCTGCGCCCCGGCCACCGACCGCCCGGCCTTGGCGATCGTCTCGCCACGCAGATCGCTGACCAGGACCGTGGTCCTGGCCGCGCCGATGTCGATGCCGAGCACATAGCCCGCGCGGCTGTTGAACTCGAACCGCCGCGACGGCCGGCCCACGGAGGCGTCGTTGCGGCCCGGATCGTGCTCGACCACCCAGCCCATCGAGATCAGGTCGTTGCAGACCGCGTGCACGGTCGCCCGGGTCAGACCGGTCGCCTCGATCAGGCCGGTCCCGGTCATCACCCGGGCGCGGGTGAGCACGCCGAGCACCTTCCCCGCGTTCACCCGGCGCAGCATCGGCGGCGTGGCCGTGGGCGGTGTAGCCGGTGGTTTCGCCATGAAAAAGAAGCCCCTTGACCTGATCGTGAATCCGAGCGCAGAATACTGCAGAATCTAAATTTAGAGCCTATATAAACAACCGCGCAAGACTGACACTCGAGTGAGGCGAACGTGACCAGTCCGCAGACGACCGACCCCGACTGGTGGCGGCAGGCCGTCGTCTACCAGATCTACCCGCGCAGCTTCGCCGACTCCAACGGCGACGGCGTCGGTGACCTGCCGGGCATCATCAGCCGCGTGCCGTACCTGGTCGAGCTCGGCATCGACGCCGTCTGGCTGAGCCCCTTCTACCCGTCCGCCCTGGCCGACGGCGGGTACGACGTCGACGACTACCGCAACGTGGATCCGCGGCTCGGCACCCTGGCGGACTTCGACCACCTGGTCGAGGCGCTGCATGCCGCGAACATCAAGCTGATCGTCGACATCGTCCCGAACCACACCTCCGACCGGCACGAGTGGTTCACCGAGGCGCTCGCGGCCGCCAAGGGCACGCCCGCCCGGGAGCGGTACATCTTCCGCGACGGCGAGGGCGACCAGCCGCCGTCGGACTGGGAGTCGGTGTTCGGTGGATCCGCCTGGGCGCGGACCGACGACGGGCAGTGGTACCTGCACATGTTCGCGGCCGAGCAGCCCGACCTGAACTGGGAGCACCCGGAGGTCCGCGCGGACTTCCTGCAGACACTGCGGTTCTGGTCGGATCGAGGGGTCGACGGCTTCCGTGTCGACGTCGCGAGCGCGCTGGTGAAGGACCTGTCCGAGCCCTTCCCGTCGAAGACGACGCTGCCCCGGCAGTCCGAGTCGAACGGCGAGCACCCGTTGTGGGATCAGGACGGCGTCCACGAGATCTACCGGGACTGGCGGAACCTGCTGAACGAGTACGACCCGCCCCGGTCGGCCGTCGCCGAGGCGTTCGTACCGGCGGCGCGGCGGGCCCGGTACGCCAGTGCGGACGGGCTTGGGCAGGCCTTCAACTTCGACCTGCTGCAGGCCGACTGGGAGTACGAGAAGTTCCGTCGGGTGATCGAGGAGAACCTCGCGCTGGCCGAGCAGAACGGATCGTCCTCGACCTGGGTGTTCTCGAACCACGACGTGGTCCGGCACGCGACCCGGTACGGCCTGCCGAAGAACCCGAAGGGCGGCTGGCAGGACGGCAAGGACTGGCTGCTGAGCGACGGAACCGACCCGACGAACGACGTCGCACTCGGATCGCGCCGCGCCCGGGCCGCGGTCCTGCTGATGCTGGCGCTGCCGGGATCGGCGTACCTGTACCAGGGTGAGGAGCTCGGTCTGCAGGAGGTCGGCGAACTGCCGGCGGCGAACCTGCAGGACCCGGCGTACTTCCGCTCCAAGGGTGCCGAGAAGGGCCGCGACGGGTGCCGGGTGCCGATCCCGTGGACCGTTGGCGGACTGTCCTTCGGCTTCGGCTCCGGTGGCTCGCACCTGGTGCAGCCGAAGTGGTTCGGTGCGTACTCGGTGGAGGCGCAGGTGGGCGATCCGGACTCGACGCTGAGCCTGTACCGCAAGGCCCTCGCCGTCCGCCGGGGTCTTCAGGCCAGCAACTCGCTGAGCTGGGTCGAGGGCACCGACTGGGTCCTGCACTTCACCCGGCCCGGCGGCTGGCAGTCCGTCACGAACTTCGGTGCCGCGCCGGTCGAGCTGCCCGACGCCGCGGTGGTTCTGTCGAGCGGTCCGCTGGAGGGCGACAAGCTCCCGAGTGACACCACTGCCTGGCTGATCTGATGCGGCAGGATGGGGGTCGTGACCCCCACGCTTGCTGATGTGATCGCCGTCCTCGACCGGCTCTACAACCCTGCCTGGGCGGAGTCCTGGGACGCGGTCGGGCTGGTCACCGGCGATCCGGAGCAGCAGGTACGACGGATCCTGTTCGCGGTCGATCCGATGCGGACCGTGGTGGACGAGGCGATCGAGGGCGACTTCGATCTCCTCGTCACCCACCACCCACTCCTGCTGCGCGGGGTCAACAGCGTGGCCGCGACCACGCCGAAGGGCCGGGTCGTGCACGACCTGATCCGGAGCAACACCGCGCTGCATGTCTGCCATACGAACGCCGACAACGCGAACCCCGGCGTGAGCGACGCGCTCGCAGCGGCCCTCGGCCTGCTGGACACCCGGCCGCTGAAGGCGTTGCCGTCCGAGCCGATGGACAAGCTCGTGGTGTTCGTGCCGGTCGACGAGACGCAGGCGATGATCGACGCGCTGGCGAAGGCCGGCGCCGGACAGATCGGTGACTACGACCGGGCCGCCTGGAGCGGCGTCGGCGAAGGCACCTTCCGGCCGCTCGAGGGCGCGAACCCGACGATCGGTCAGGTCGGGGACATCGAGGTCGTACCGGAGAAGCGCCTGGAGATGATCCTGCCGCGCCGCAACCGCCGGATCGTCGTCGAGGCGCTGGTCGCCACGCATTCCTATGAAGAGCCGGCGTTCGACCTCTACGAGCTGGCGCAGTTGCCGAGTGAGCGCGGTGGCGGGCGCGTCGGCGTACTCCCGGAGCCGCTGCCGCTCGCGGACTTCGCCCGGTTGGTTGCGGAGAGCCTTCCGCAGACGGAGCACGGCGTACGGGTGTCCGGCGACCTGGAGCGGACGATCGAGACCGTCGCCGTGGTCGGGGGAGCGGGTGACTCGGAGTTCGAGCGAGTCCGTGCCGCCGGCGTCGACGCCTATCTCACCGCCGACCTCAGGCATCACCCCGCGACCGAGGCCCGGGCGTACGACGAGGGTCCGGCGCTGATCGATGTCGCACACTGGGCCAGCGAGTGGCCGTGGCTGCGGGACGCCGAGCGCCTCCTGCTCGAAAGCTTGGCAGCGCTAGGCAGTACCGTGGACACTCACATCTCGACGCTCCGCACGGATGCGTGGAACCTGCGGCTCTGATTCCGCGGCATGAACACAACTGAACGAGCTAAGGAGCCGATCCTGAACGCCGAGCCCGCCGTCCAACGCCGGTTGCTGGACCTGCAGGATGTCGACCTGCAGCTGGATCAGGTCGCGCACAAGCGCAAATCGCTGCCCGAGCACCAGGCCCTGACCGAACTGGTCGCGGAGAAGACCGTCGTCGATCACGACCTGGTCACCGCCGACACCGAGGTCAGCGACCTGCAGCGGGAGCAGAAGAAGGCCGATACCGACGTCGAGCAGGTTCGGCAGCGGAAGGCGCGCAACCAGCAGCGGATCGACTCCGGTCAGATCAACTCGCCGAAGGATCTGGAGAACCTGCAGCACGAGATCGGGTCGCTGGACCGGCGGATCTCCGACCTGGAGGACGCCGAGCTCGAGGTGATGGAGAAGCTGGAGGCCGCCGAGGCGGTCCAGGCCGACCTGCGCACCCGCGCCGAGGCGTTCGCCGGCCGGCAGACCGAGCTGGAGACCACCCGCAGCGCCGCGCTGAAGGAGCTGGACGAGCAGCGGGCCGAGCTCGGCGACAAGCGCGCCACGATCGCCGCCGAGCTGCCGGACGCCCTCGTCACGCAGTACCAGAGGCTGCGTGAGCACAACGGCGGCATCGGCGCCGCGCCGCTGGTCGGCAAGCGCTGCATGGGCTGCCGGATGGAGCTCGCGCCGTCCGACCTGAACCGGATCAAGGCGGCCGCGCCGGACGCCGTACTGCGCTGTGAGGAGTGCGGACGGATTCTCGTGCGTACGTCGGAGAGCGCGGCATGAGTGGTCTAAGCCATGTCATTGTCGAGGCCGACGGTGGCTCGCGCGGGAACCCGGGACCGGCGGCGTACGGCGCTCTCGTTCGCGACCCCGCGACCGGTGAGGTGATCGCGCAGGACGGGAAGACGCTCGGGATCGCGACCAACAACGTCGCCGAGTACTCCGGTCTGATTGCGGGACTCGAACTGGCCGCGGAGTACGCGCCGAACGCGTCGATCGAGGTGCGGATGGACTCCAAGCTGGTCATCGAGCAGATGGCCGGCCGATGGAAGATCAAGCACCCGGACCTGCAGCCGCTGGCGATCAAGGCGCAGGGCCTGGCGCCGTTCGGGACCGAGTGGACCTGGGTGCCGCGGGCACAGAACGCCGCGGCCGACGCACTCGCGAACATGGCACTCGACGGCGTGCCGATCCCGCTGAAGCCGGAGGCTCCCGGACCGGGACCGGCGGTGACCCAGGAGGCGTCGGACCTGCAAAAGGCGTTGCAGGGTTGGGGTGCGCAGGCCGAACCGCCGACGCAACTGATCTTCCTGCGGCACGGCGAGACTCCGCACACCGCTGAGAAGCGGTTCTCGGGTTCCGGCGGTGACGACCCCGGGCTGAGTGAGGCCGGTCGGCTGCAGGCCCAGGCGGCCGCGGAGTATCTGTCCCGGATCGGTGGCGTCGACGCGCTCGTGGTGTCGCCGATGCGGCGTACGCGGGAGACGGCGGCCGTGGTGGCCGATCGGCTCGGGCTCGACGCGGTCGTGGACGACGGCTGGCGTGAGGTCGCGTTCGGCGACTGGGACGGGCACACGTTCGCCGAGATCCAGCAGAAGTGGCCGGACGCGATGAACGCGTGGCTGGAGTCGACCGCGGTCGCGCCGCCCGGCGGCGAGTCGTTCGACACCTGCGCGCGGCGGGCCCGGTCCGCCCGGGACGCGATCCTGGCCAGGTATCCGGGCAAGACCGTGGTCGTGGTCACCCATGTCACGCCGATCAAGCTGATGGTCCGGTCGGTGCTGCAGGCCCCGATGTCGTCACTGTTCCGGATGGAGTTGCGCCCGGCAACGCTGACCGAGATCCACTGGTACGCCGACGGCCTCGCGTCATTGCGTTCGTTCAACGTGCAACCCTCGCTAGTCTGACCTCAGCACAACGCTGAGAAGGACGGAGAGCTCACGTGCCGCTGCAAAGGGTGCATTTCGCCGAGGACGTTCCCGAGGTGTTCCGGGCGTCGTTGCAGGACATCCGGCGTGAGCTCGAGGTGCCGGCGGAGTTCCCGGCCGAGGTGGTCGCGGCGGCGCTGCAGGCGGTGAAGAGTCCGCGGCTGCCCGAACTCGACCGGACCGACATCGAGTTCGTGACCATCGATCCTCCGGATTCTATGGACCTCGACCAGGCGCTGCACATCGAGCGGACGGGCGATGGCTACACCGTGTACTACGCGATCGCCGACGTCGCCGCCTTCGTCCAGCCCGGTGACCCGATCGACGCCGAGGCGCGCCGCCGCGGCGAGACGCTCTACGCACCGGACAAGCGGACCCCGCTGCACCCACCGGAGCTGTCCGAGGGTGCGGCGTCGCTGTTGCCCGATCAGGTGCGTCCCGCGGTGCTGTGGACGATCACGGTCGACGCGTCCGGCGATGGCACTGGCGTGGTGTGCGAGCGAGCGCTGGTGAAGTCGCGGGCCAAGCTGAACTACGCGGGCGTGCAGAAGGACCTCGACGCCGGCAACGCGCCGGAGTCCCTGCAGTTGCTCCGCGGGGTCGGCAAGCTCCGCGAGCAGCGTGAGCTCGACCGCGGCGGCGTCAATCTGCCCATCCCGGACCAGGAGGTCGTCACCTCCAACCACGGCTGGGGTCTGGAGTTCCGCGCGCCGCTGCCGGTCGAGGGCTGGAACGCGCAGATCTCGTTGCTCACCGGGATGGCCGCCGCGGAGCTGATGATGAAGGGCCGGATCGGCATCCTGCGCACGCTGCCCGAGTCGCACGACGACCTGCGGCGCAAGCTGGGGAACACCGCCAAGGCTCTCGGGCTCGCCTGGCCGGACGAGACGTCGTACGCCGCATTCATCCACGCACTGGATCCGAAGGTGCCGGCCCACGCGGCAATGCTGGCCGCGTGCACAGTGCTGTTCCGCGGCGCCGGGTACACGGCGTTCGCGGGGAGTGTGCCGGCGAAACCCGAGCACGCCGCGATGAAGGCGGAGTACGCGCATGTCACCGCGCCGCTGCGGCGACTGGTGGATCGGTGGACCGGCGAGATCTGCCTCGCGCTGTCCGCCGGCGCCGAGGTGCCGGCCTGGGTCCGCGAGTCGATGGACGAGATCCCGAAGGTGATGGACGAGGCCGACCGGCGGGCGCACGCGTACGACCGCTCGATCGTCAGTATGGTCGAGGCCGGCTTGGTGGCCGACAAGATCGGGTCCGAGTTCGACGGTGTCATCACCGACGTCGACGACCGCGAGAACACGCGCGGCGTCGTCGCGCTGACCACGCTCGCCGTCGAGGGCCGCATCACCGGTACGGCGCCGTTGCCGCTCGGTCAGGCGGTTCGCGTCAAGCTCGTCGAGGCCGACATCGCCAAGCGCACGATCGCGTTCGAACTCGCCTGACCCGTTGCGTCCGAAGATCTGTGCGCCATAGCCCTCAGGTCCTCGGACGTTAGATTCTGGCCAGGTAGTCGTCGACGGCCGCGGTTGTGCGGTTGAGGTCGCCGGTCGCGAGCAGGTCGATCAGCGCGCCCCGCAGCATCGCGAGCACGCCGGTACGCCGTGCCTCGGCCGCGGCGGATCCTGGATCCGGCTGACTGGCCTTGAGCAGCTCCAGCCAGTCGTCGACGGTCGAGCGGCCGAAATCCACCCACGGGCCGTCCGGTGCGACGAGAGACCGCCCGTACGCCTCGACCCAGAACGTCATCAGCGGCCGCCGCTCCGGCGCCGCCAGCCAGGTCCACAGCTCCCGCGCGACCACGGTCAGCCCGGGCGGTTCATCGTACCGCTCGTCGAGCTGGCGGAGCAGTTCGAGCTCGTCGACGCGGGCGCGGGCGAGCAGGGCGCGGATCAGGCCGTCCTTGCTGTCGAAAAGGAACAGCAGCACCCGCGGGCTCGAGCCGATCGCGGTGGCGAGCGGACGCAGCGACAGGTCGGCCAGCCCGTGCGTGAGCGAGTAGGCGTACGCGCGCTCCAGCAGTTCCAGCTGGCGCGCGGAAGGGGCTGGCTTCGTGGTCGGCACGGGGCTAGTATCGCTCACTGAAACAGTCGTGTCAGTAGAACGGGCAGGGTGATGACGAAACTGATCAGGAAGCTGGGGACGCCGGGGGACCTCGGGTGGGTGGTGCAGTCGCATGCCGAGATCTACGGAGCCGAGTACGGGTGGGGTCCGTCGTACGAGGTGCTGATCGCGCAGATCGTCTCGGCGTACGCGTCCGAGCATGACGACGAGCGTGAGGCCGCCTGGATCGCCGAGGTGGACGGGGAGCGGGCCGGCAGCATCTTCTGCGTGCGGGGTCCGGATGAGACGACGGCCCAGTTGCGGCTGCTCCTGGTGACGCCGGCCGCCCGCGGTGTCGGCCTCGGAGCCGAGCTGGTCGACACCTGTCTTGCGTTCGCCCGCGCGGCCGGCTACAAGCGGATGGTCCTGTGGACCAACGAGCCGTTGGTCGCGGCTCGGCATATCTACCTGACCCGCGGGTTCCGCCTGACCGGCTCCGAACCCCACGAAATGTGGGGCCAGAGCCTGGTCGGGCAGACGTACGAGCTCGACCTCTGAGCTACTCGCCGTTCAGCGGCAGCGTGTCCGTGGTCAGCGATGGCCGGAAAGTTAGGTCGCGCAGGCGGGGGCGCCGGGAGCCGGAGTGTTGTAGAGGGCGTGGGACAGGAAGGTGGTGACGTAGCCGTTCTGCACGGTGAGGGCGTGGCGCGGGCCGACACTGCCCAGCGGCAGGAACTTCCGCAGCGGGTACGCCAGGTAGTAGGCGCCGTAATCGGTGAAGTTGAAGTGCCGGCTGCCGGGGACGGTCGCGCACCACGACGTACCGGTGCTTGCCTTGAGCAACGAGAGGGCGCGGTTGCGGTCCGCGTCGTTCTTGGCGTCCGGGCCGCACACGCTGGTGATGCACGAGTCGTCCGCGCCGAGCAGCATGATCGGCGCCCGCACGCCCTTGGTCACCACGTCACCGAACTGGCTGCCGTCCAGATCGACCGCCGCCGCACAGCGCGGGTCGAGCCGGCACGCCTCCAGTGACGCCGCGCCGCCGAACGAGTGGCCGACGTACGACGTGCCGAGCCCGGTCTCGACGCTGGCCGGCAACTGCTTGGCCAGCATGCCGGCCGCGAAACGCGCGTCGGCGGCCCAGGTGCCGACGAGATGATCGCCGACGTTCTGCGCCTGCTCGCTGCTGTCGCCGAGGTTCGGCGGGTTGGCCGCCTCCTTGCTCCCGATCGGCTGGCCGCCAAGCACGGTGAGGTTCGCGCTGTACGTCGGTGTCACGCCGGCGACCAGGTAGCCGTGACTGGCGAGATCCTCGGCGAGGCTCGCGTACATCGGCGCGGACAGTCCCATCCCGGGCATCAGCACGACGACGGGGAAGCGCCCGGGCGCGATGGCGACGCGATCCAGTGCGCGATCCTCCAGCGTGTCGAACGGTCCCTGGAACAACGACAGCGGCGCTTTCAGGTGTAGTCCGCTCCAGAGGTCCGGGGCGTACTCGACCTTGCGTCCGGTCGTGCCCTTGGCGACCGGGTACCAGAGCCAGACCGAGAGCTTCCGCGGACCGTCGGCGAACGGATCGCGGCGCGGTGTGTCGGTCCACTCGAACCCACGCCGCCCGACCTGGAAGTTCCCCGTCGGCTCGGGCAGCGATACCGGCTCAGACCGTTTCACCATGATCCAGCCGGCGTACCCGGCGCCCGCGAGCAGCGCGACGAGCACCAGGATCACGATCCCCGTGCGCATCCGGCGGAGTCCTCTGCGCGCCATAGTCCAAGCGTGCCACCACGGAGGTCATGTCTGGTGGTCCCGACACGACCTTGTGTCGAAAGCGGGAGATCGGCTCCGACGTCCCCGGTATCAGTGCTGATCGATGGAGGAGTTGGGATGAACCTTCCGGATGTCGTGTCCCGGGACGAGTGGCTGGTCGCGCGTAAGGCGCTGCTCGCCGAGGAGAAGGAGTTCACCAAGCGGCGGGACGCGTTGAACACGCGGCGTCGCGAACTGCCGATGGTCCTGGTGGACAAGCCGTACGTCTTCACTGGACCGGACGGCTCGGTGGGCCTGGCGGACCTGTTCGAAGGCCGGATGCAATTGGTCGTCTATCACTTCATGTTCCAGCCCGAGTGGGACGCCGGCTGCCCGAACTGCACCGCCTTCGTGGACGAGATCGGGTCGCTGGAGTACCTCCACAGCACCACCACCACGTTCGCCCTGGTGTCTCGGGCGCCGTACGAGAAACTGGCCGCCTACCGGGCCAAGCGCGGCTGGAACTTCCCGTGGTACTCGTCGTCCGGCAGCGACTTCAACTACGACTACCACGTCACGCTGGACGAGTCGGTCCTGCCGTTCGAGTACAACTACCGAACCAAGGCCGAGTGGGACGTCCACCCCGACAACGGTCACACCCAGACGCAACAGCCCTTCGACCTCCACGGCCTCAGCTGCTTCCTCCGCGTCGGCGAAGCCATCCACCACACCTACTCCACCTACGGCCGCGGCCCCGACGCCATGACCTTCACCCCCACCGCCCTCGACCTCACCGCCCTCGGCCGCCAAGAACCCTGGGAGAAGCCAGCCGGCCGAATCCCCGAACCACCCCACGACGACCGCTGCCACTAGGCGGACTGGTTCTAGCGCGCGCCGGCGGAGGCTTGTCGTCCCGCTCTCTGAGGGGCTGGGACAGGTCCTGGTGGGCTGAGACAGGTTATTCCTTGTCTCAGCGCCCCAGGAGGTGTCCCAGCCCCCGAGAGTCGGCTGGCCGGGGAGCGCCTCGGACGGAGGAACGGGTCGGTCTGTAAGCCGGATTCTGTGGTGGCGATCATCCATCTACGGTGGCCGTTGCCGGGCACCTCCAGCGGCCTACCCGCGAGCTCGGGCGGGCAGCCCTCGAACGCTCGCGCGGGCGGTGGTTGCCCACCGTCCTTCTTGGCCTTGCTCCACGTGGGGTTTACCGAGCCTCCGCAGTCACCTGCGGAGCTGGTGGTCTCTTACACCACCGTTTCACCCTCACCCGCACTCCCATGAACCACGGGGTTCATCGGAGCCGCTGGCGGTCTGTTCTCTGTGGCACTGTCCCGCGGGTTGCCCCGGGTGGGTGTTACCCACCACGCTGCCCTGTGGAGTCCGGACTTTCCTCGGCGCCCGCTGTCGCGGGCGACGCGATCGCCCGACCGACCCGTTCCTGCTCTCAGGATACGGCCTGCGCGGTCACAGCCGGCCAGCGCCCGTCGGCGCCCCGCTCATAACGCCGTACGTCGACCACCGCGTCGAGGTTGAGCGGTCCGTAGATGTGCGGGAACAACTGGTCGCCCACCGGCTCTTCACACAGGGCGGACACCAAGCGCTCGGTGTCGATCACGAGCAAGCACAGCGGCTCAGTCACGTCGGCATACACGAAGTTCGCCACCATGGCCACCTGCTCCGGGCGGGACGCGTGGATGAACGTCGCACCGTCGTCGAGGCTCGTCCCGCGCGTCGACCACCGATAACAACCGGCCTCCCGAGCCGCCTCCCACTGCTCCATGAACGCGATATGCAGAATCGTCGCCATAGTCCCCACGCTAATGGTTGAACGCTTGGATTAGGGTGCTCGACATGGCCAAGGATGAGAGCACCGAGTCCCCGTCCAGTACGGCAGAACCGAAGAAGCCGGTGGACGACCTGGTGACGACGCAGCACTCACTGACGATCGACGGCCGCGAACTGAAGTACACCGCGAGTACCGGGCGGATCGTGCTGCGGCAGGAGGTGCTCACCGACGGCAAGTTCGACGGGCATCAGCCGAAGGCCGAGGTGTTCCTGACCGCCTACACGCTGGACGACGCGGACGCTGCCGACCGGCCGGTGACGTTCGCGTTCAACGGTGGACCGGGCTCGTCGAGCATCTGGTTGCATCTCGGGCTGCTCGGTCCGCGCCGCGTCGTGTCGGGTGACGCGGGTCAGCTCGCGCCCCCGCCGTACGGGCTGGTCGACAACGCCGAGACGCTGCTGCGGCACAGCGACCTGGTCTTCATCGACCCGGTGTCGACCGGATACTCGCGGGCGGTCGAAGGGGAGAAGCCGGGGGAGTACCACGGGTTCACCCGCGACCTGGAGTCGGTCGGCGAGGTGATCCGCCTGTGGACCTCGCGCAACGGGCGGTGGATGTCGCCGAAGTTCCTGGCCGGCGAGTCGTACGGTACGACGCGCGCCGCCGGGCTGGCGTCGCACCTGCAGCAGCGGTACGGCATGTACCTGAACGGGGTGATGCTGATCTCCGCGGTGCTCGAGTTCGGCACACTCGACTTCACGCCGGGCAACGATCTGCCGTACACGCTGTTCCTGCCGTCGTACGCCGCGATCGCGCACTACCACGGTCTCGTCCCGGATCGTTCTCTGGATGAAGTGCTGGCCGACGCCGAGCGGTTCGCGGCCGGCCGGTATCCGAATGCGCTTGCCCAGGGCAACCGGATCCCGGCCGACTACCGGGCCGAGGTGGCCACCCGGCTGGCCGCGCTGACCGGGCTGAGCGAGGACTACATCGACCGGGTCAACCTGCGGATCGAGCACATGCGCTTCTTCGCCGAACTGTTGCGGTCACGTCGCCAGGTCGTCGGCCGGCTGGACGGCCGCTTCGTCGGCTGGGACGCGGACTCCGGTGGTGAGAAGCAGGGCAACGACCCGTCGTTCGCCGCGATCATCGGGCCGTACACGGCGGCGCTGAACCACTACGTGCGGATGGAGCTCGGCTACCAGAACGACCTGCCCTACGAGATCCTCAACTTCGAGGCCGCGAAGAACTGGTCGTTCAAGGAGTTCGAGGGCCAGCAGATCACCGTCGCCGAGAAGCTCGCGGAAGCGATGCGCGCCAACCCGCATCTGAAGCTCCACGTCGCATCGGGTCACTACGACGGCGCCACGCCGTACTTCGCGACCGAGAACACCCTCGCCCGCCTGCAGCTCCCCGCCGAGCTGGTCGCGAACATCGAAACGAAGTACTACGCGGCCGGCCACATGATGTACGTCCACGACGAATCCCGGCTGCAACAGTCCGAGGACCTTGCCGCCTTCGTCAACTCGGCGTCCAACCGGTGACCATGCCGCTCGAGGTGGGCACGGCAGGCTGCGGCTTGTTTGTGGGGTCCGGGAATGGGTGGACTGGGGAGGGAAATGTCCCTTCAAGGGGGTAAAACCCTCCCCGGACTGGCCCCGCGATGTTGGAAGGACGCGTAGATGCCCGCCAGATGAGCGTGCTCAGAGGGCGTGATGTCAGGGCAGTGTGAGGACTTCGGCGCCGGTGTCGGTGACTACCAGGGTGTGTTCGAACTGGGCCGTGCGGGACTTGTCCTTGGTGGTGGCGGTCCAGCCGTCGTCCCACAGGTCGTAGTCGTACGTGCCCAGGGTGAGCATCGGCTCGATGGTGAACGTCATGCCGGGCTCGATCACGTCGTCGAAGCGCTCGTCGTCGTAGTGCGGGATGATCAGGCCGGAGTGGAACGACGTCGCGATGCCGTGGCCGGTGAAGTCGCGGACCACGCCGTACCCGAAGCGCTTGGCGTAGGACTCGATCACGCGCCCGATGATGCTGACCTGGCGTCCGGGCTTGACCGCCTTGATGCCGCGGTTCAGCGCCTCCTGCGTGCGCTCGACCAGCAGCCGGCTCTCCTCGTCCACATCGCCGACCAGGAACGTCGCGTTGGTGTCGCCATGCACGCCGTCCAGGAACGCCGTGATGTCGACGTTGACGATGTCGCCGTCCTCGAGCTGGCGGTCGTCGGGGATGCCGTGGCAGATCACTTCGTTCACCGAGGTGCACAGCGATTTCGGGTAGCCGCGGTAGCCGAGGGTCGACGGGTACGCGCCGCGCTCGATCAGGTACTCGTGGCCGACCCTGTCGAGCTCGTCGGTGGTGACTCCCGGCTTCGCCGCCGCACCGACCGCCTGGAGCGCCTGCGCGGCCAGCTTGCTCGCGACCCGCATCCTGTCCACCACCTCGGGCGCCGTCACGTACGAACCGTCGTACGGCGTCGGGGCCGGCTTGCCGACGTATTCGGGGCGCGGGATGGAGGCGGGTACTTCGCGGCGCGGCGAGATGATGCCGGGAGTGAGAGTCGACATGGTGAGATCATTCTAGTGAGCTGCGACAAGACTCCCAGGAGGTGGTCATCCAGATGAGCGACGATCACAGCAACGAGTGGTACTACAACACCAAGACCGGCAAGGTCGAGCCGTACTCGGGGGCGAAGTCGGGCGACCGGCTCGGCCCGTACAGCTCCCCGGAAGAAGCCGCGCGGGCGCTGGAGAAGGTCGAAGAACGCAACGAGGCCTGGGACAACGACCCCAAGTGGAACGACGACTGACAAAGCAACACACCACACCCCGCTGCGCGCGATGGTTGTGGTTGGTTGTGCAGCAAGGGGCACCACCGATGGCCGGTGGTGCCCCTTGGTGTTTGGTGTCAGTCGACGTCGCGCGGACGTCCGCTTCAGCGGGTGACCCGCTGGGCCGGGGCCTTGCGGGCCGGCGCCTTCTTCGCGGCGGCCTTCCGCACCGGCGCCTTCTTCGCCGCGACCTTGCGCGCGGGCGCCTTCGTGGCGGCGGTCTTCCTGACCGGGGCCTTCTTCGCCGCGACCTTGCGCGCGGGCGCCTTCGTGGCGGCGGTCTTCTTGACCGGAGCCTTCTTGACCGGGGCCTTCTTCGCGACCGTCTTCTTCGCGGGCGCCTTCTTGGCCACCGTCCGCTTCGCCGTCGTGGTCGTCTTCTTGGCGGTGGTCTTCTTCGCCGGCGCCTTCTTCGCGACGGTCTTGCGGGCCGGAGCCTTCTTGGCCGGGGCCTTCTTCGCGACAGTCTTCTTCGCGGTGGCCTTCTTGGCCGGGGCCTTCTTCGCCACCGTCTTCCTGGCGGCGGTCGTCTTTGCCGCACTCACCTTCTTCGTCACTGTCTTCTTCGCTGCGCTGACCTTGCGCGTGGACGTCGTCCTCGCTGCAGTGGTCTTCTTCGCGACAGTCTTCTTGGCGGGAGAAGCCTTTTTGGCTGTCGCCTTCCCTGCGGCTGCCTTCTTGGCTGGCACTCTGCCTCCTTGGTGCGGCTGAGGAAAACCACGGTGGATTCCTCGTCGTCATGATGATGACAACACTTGGTGCCTACGTAAAGCACCCGAAACGTCCGCAGGTTAAGGCGTGTGAGCCGCAAAGCGGTGCGCAAATGCCGAAAATCCTTGTGCAGAAGGGATTCCGTCGCGGTCCGAGCATGCCTGAGGTGCTCAAGAATTTCTTGGCGACACGCGCACAAACTGCGTGCCGAACGGTGCAATCGGCGAGTGTTGTCGTCGGCAACGTCCTGCGAACGTGAGGTGGTACAGACCGATGCGGAGTGCTCGAGACGACCTCGAAGACACCGTCACACTGCCCGTCGACGTGACGCGCGTGGTGAGTATCGTGCCGTCGTTGACCGAGTCGATCGCGGTGACACATGCGTCGCTGATCGTTGGTGCGACCGACTACTGCACACATCCCGCGGACCTCGACGTACCACGTGTTCGCGGCACCAAGAATCCCGATCTCGAACGCATCCGCGAGCTTGCACCCGACGTCGTACTCGCGAACGCCGAAGAGAATCGCGCCGTCGATCTCGACGCGTTGCGCGCGAGTGGAATCGCGGTCTGGGTGACCGCACCGACGACGGTCGCCGAATCACTCGACTCACTCGACCGCATGCTGTCCGCGATCATCGGCGACGTGCCGGCCTGGTTACGTGATGCGCGGACGGTGTGGAGTTCGCCGTACGTCGAAATGCGCCGAAGGGCCGTGATACCGATCTGGCGGAGGCCGTGGATGGCGTTGGGCCGGGACACGTTCGCGGGTGATCTGTTGTCGCGGATCGGCGTCGACAACGTGCTGAGTGATGCCGGTGAACGTTATCCGCGGATCGACCCGGACGTGTTACCCGACTACGACATCGTGGTGTTGCCGGATGAGCCTTATGCCTTTTCACCGACCGACGGGCCAGAAGCATTCACCCGGCCGGCGAAGTGTGTGTCCGGGCGCCATCTCACCTGGTACGGGCCGTCGCTGGTCGAGGCGCGGTCGCTGCTCAGCGCTCAGTTGCGGTGACGATCGCTGCCGTCTCAGCTAGACCGTTAGGTATGCCTCACCTACAGTCGCTGCGTGCCGTCGATGACCGCGAAGAAGAAGTGCTGCACGGACAAGTGCTGAAACAAGCCCGGCAGCGTTGATCGGGAGAGGGGTGACTCAGGACGCGCGGCGCAGGGTGATCGCGTCGGCGGCCTGGCGGAGCAGACCTGGGATGGTGACGTGCGCGGCCTGACCGGTCGCCTCGAGGTCGTCGCCGTACCACCAGCCGTGTGCGCTGATCGTCTGCAGCTCGAGCTCTTCCTGGTTGGCGAACGTCACGTCGACGCCGTCCACCGCGACCGCGAAGAACGTCTGGTGCTGGATGATCGGGCACCCGCCCCACTCGAACTCGATCGTGTTCGTCGCCACCGGTGCGCCGAGCGCGTCGACCGGCATCCGGATGCCGACCTCTTCGAGCAGTTCCCGGCTGGCCGCCTGCGCGATCGTCTCGCCGGCCTCCACGCCACCACCGATGGTGAACCAGTACGGCGTCTGTGGCTTCAGCGGATCCCAGCCGTGCAGCAGCAACACCTTGCCGTCCGGCCGGACGGGCAGCACGCGCGCCGTCGTACGCCGTACGACGGTGCCGGGCGGTGGCAATCGGGATTCGCTCACACAACAAAACGCTAGACGACACAGGCGGTTCCGCGCCGTCCGATGCGGCGCGTCTCACACTAGTTGCCGCAGACACCTAGGATCAGATGCATGGCAAGCATCGGCCTCGGACTGGCGGCACTCGGGCGACCTGGGTACATCAACCTCGGACATGACGAGGATCTCCCGCCGGGGCGGGCGGTCGAGGACCTTCGGCAGCGCACGCATCAGTTGCTCGAGCAGGCCTGGCAGGCAGGTGTTCGGTACTTCGACGCCGCGCGTTCGTACGGTCTTGCGGAGAAGTTCCTCGGTGAGTGGCTGACGCCGGAGCGCCGTTCGGAGCTGACCATCGGCTCGAAGTGGGGTTACACGTACGTCGCCGACTGGCGGAACGACGTCGACACCCACGAGGTGAAGGACCACACCCTCGCGACCTTCGAGCGGCAGTGGCCGGAGACACTTCGAGCGCTTGGTGGACCGCCCGACTACTACCTCGTGCACAGCCTCACGGCGGACAGCCCCGCACTCGGCGACAAACAGTTGCTTGATCGACTGCGGCAACTCGCGGACGACGGCGTACGCGTCGGATTGTCGACGAGCGGACCGCAGCAGGCGGAGACGCTGCGCAAGGCGGTCGATCTCGGGGGACCGTTCACGGCGGTGCAGGCGACCTGGAACGTGCTGGAGACCTCAGCAGGGAAAGCGCTGGCCGAGGCGCACGACGCCGGCTGGTTCGTGGTGGTGAAGGAAGTTGTCGCCAACGGCCGTCTGACGGCGAGGGCCGGTGAGACGCCGTTCAACGAGTTCGCCCGTCAGCACGGCATCGCGCCCGACGCGCTGGCCATCGGAGCCGCCGTACAGCAGCCGTGGGCCGACATCGTGCTCAGCGGCGCCATCACCGCCGAACAACTCGAGAGCAACCTCGCCTACCGCACTGACGGCCCGCTGACCGAGTTCGTCCAGCAACCCGAGGAGTACTGGACCGAACGCTCCGCTCTGCCTTGGATCTAGTCCCTCGCCACGAAACGGTGAGGTCGTTCCGTACGTGGCTTCCGCCCGGGGTCAACTTCGGGGGAGAACCTCGCAGTTGCACCCTTCTACCCACCGCATCCCCGGGGTGAAGGGACCAGATCAGGGGTGAACCCCGCACCTGTCCGCCGGGGCCGGTTTCGAGGCAGTGGTTACGCCGGATACCTCCCTAACCTTGCTTGACGTGGATCTAGCTCAGATGGTGATGACCCACGGGTTCTGCAGCAGTTCGGTGAGGTCGGCGAGGTAGCGGGCGCCGGTCGCGCCGTCGAGGATCCGGTGGTCGGCGGACAGGGTGTACCGGACGCGGGTCCGGGGACCGATCGTGCCGTCGTCGAGGACGACCGGTTCGCGGCGGACCGCGCCGACGGCGAGGATCGCGGCCTCGGGCGGGTTGATGATCGCGGTGAATTCCTCGATCCCGAGCATGCCGAGATTGCTGACGGTGAACGTGGCGCCGGTCATCTCCTCCGGCTGGAGCCGTCGCTCCCGCGCCCGTACGGCGAGGTCCGTGCTCGCCGCGGCGATGTCGCTCACGCTTCGCCGGTCCGCGTTCCGGATCACCGGGACCAGCAGACCTTCGGCGGTGGCGACCGCGACGCCGATGTTGATGTCGGGGTGCCTGAGCAGTCCGTCGTCCACGAGGGACGAGTTCACGTCCGGGTGGTCCCGAAGCGTCAACGCACAGGCGCGGACGATGAGATCGTTGACGCTGATCTTCGGCCGGCCCGCCTGTTGCAGGCGCTCGTTGAGCTCGCCTCGCAGTGCTACCAGATCCTCCACGTCGGCCACGGCGGTCAACGTGAAGTGCGGGATCTCCCGAGCGCTCTCCGCCAACCGCCTGCCACTCGTCCGCCGCAACAACCCCAACGGCTCAACCACCCCGGAGACAGGGGATGAAGCTGCAGGCAGTGGGGAAGCGTGGGGCGCAGGGGTCGATGGACCGGACGCCGCAGGAGGTGCCGGGGCCGGTGGCGTGGCCGTCGCGCGGTCCGCCGGGCCGGGTGCAGCGGACGTCGCATTGTTCGCGGGGCTGGGTGTTGTGGACCCCGCATTGTTCGCGGGGCCGGGTGCTGTGGACGCCGCAGGGTTTGCTGCCGGGGGCGGTGGAGTGGAGGCCGCGAGGGCTGCCGTGGACGATGGCACGGTTGCGGTCGGCGTCGGTGTTGGCGCCGTGCCGGCTGCGGCTGCGAGCACGTCGGCGCGGATGATGCGGCCGCCGGGGCCGGAGCCGGTCACGCGCCGCAGATCGACACCGTGCTCGCTCGCGTCCCGCCGAGCCAATGGCGACGCCAGCGGCCGATCAGAGGCACCTGCGCCGTCGTCCTGTTCCGCGGGCACAGCGGCTGTCGCGTCGTCCGCCGTGGTGAGGATGGCGATGGGAGTACCGATCGCGGCCTCCGCGCCCTCCTCGATCAGGACAGAAGTGAGGGTGCCGGGCTCGTACGCCTCGTACTCCATCACCGCCTTGTCGGTCTCGATCTCGGCCAGGATGTCGCCCGGCTGGACCTCGTCGCCGGGACGTTTGTGCCAGGTCGCGATCACGCCGGACTCCATCGTGTCCGACAGTCGCGGCATCAGGATCGCGCTCATCGTGCTTCCTCTCGGCGCAACCGGCCGACGGCCGACAACGTCTCCCGGATCGCCGTCGCGGCGTCATCCGCGGACGGCAATGCCGCAGTCTCCAGGCTCTTCGCGTAGGGCAGCGGCACCTCCGCCATCGCCACCCGCCGGACTGGCGCATCCAACTGATCGAACGCCCCGTCGGAGATCGTCGCCGCGATCTCGGCGCCGATGCCGTACGTCAGCCAGTCGTCCTCCAACACGACTGCCGCGTGCGTACGTCGTACCGACTCCACCACCGTCGGACGGTCGAGCGGCCGCAGGCTGCGCAGGTCGATCACCTCGCAGTCGATGCCCTCGGTACGGGCGAGTTCCTCGGCGACCTGCAATCCGACCGCGGCCATCCGCGAGTACCCGATCACAGTGATGTCCGTCCCTGGCCGGGTGATCGCGGCGCGGCCGATCTCGGCCGGCTCGTCGTGGTCCGGCACCTCGTCGCGGGTGTTGTAGAGCGCGAGGTTCTCCAAGAAGAGCACCGGGTCGTCATCGCGGATCGCGGCCAGCAGCAACGCCTTCGCGTCCGCAGGGTTGCTCGGGGCAACGACCTTCAGTCCGGGCACGAACGCGTAGTACAGCTCGATGTTCTGCGAGTGGGTGGCGCCAAGCTGCTGGCCTCCGCCACCCGGAGTGCGGATCACCAGTGGCACCCGGCACTGGCCCCCGAACATTCCGTGGATCTTCGCCGCGTGGTTGACGATCTGGTCCAGTGCGAGCAGCGAGAAGTTGATCGTCATCAGCTCGACCACCGGCCGCAGCCCGAGCATCGCCGCGCCGATCGCCGCCCCGGTGAAGCCTTCCTCCGAGATCGGGGTGTCGCGCACCCGCTGTTCGCCGAACTCGGCCAGCAGTCCCGCGGTGATCTTGTACGAGCCCTCGAAGATCCCGATCTCCTCACCGATCAGGAACACGTTCTCGTCGCGCAGCATCTCCGCCCGCAACGTGTCCCGCAATGCCTGCCGGTACGTCATCTCGGTCACGCGTTCACCGCCGTGAACAGCGGCTGAGCAGGCAGCCGGCGGGAGTCGTTGGCGGCCGGCGTCGCGTAGTTGTAGTCGAACAACGTCCCGATGTCCGGCGGCGGGCTCGCTTCGGCGAACCGGACCGCAGCCGCCACCCGCGCCACCGTGTCCGCCTCGATCTCCTTGGCCAGGACCTCCGTCAGTACGCCGGACGCCCGCAGATCGTCCGCCAGCGCGAACAGTGGGTCCGCCGCCCGGAGAGCAGCCGTCTCCTCCTTCGTCCGGTACGCCGCCGGGTCCACCACCGAGTGACCGCGTAACCGCGAGCTGACCGTCTCGAGCAACATCGGCCGCCCCTTCCGGGCCGCCGCGATCGCCCGCTCGGCCGCGGCCCGGACCGCGACCACGTCGTTTCCGTCGACCCGCTCGCCCTTGATCCGGTACGACGAGCCGCGCTTGTACAGCTCGGGTTCGCCCGACGACTTCTCCACCGTCGTACCCATCCCGAGCTGGTTGTTCACGACCACGTAGACGATCGGCAGCTGCCACAGGGCGGCGAGGTTGAGTGACTCGTGGAAGGCGCCGGTGTTCGTCGTACCGTCGCCCATGTGGCACATAACCACCTCCGGGCCGCCGCGGTAGGCGATCGCGAGCGCGGCGCCGGTGGCGAGTGGCAACTGGCCGCCGACGATGCCGTAGCCGCCGAGCAATCGCGTCTCCAAGTCGAACAGGTGCATCGACCCGCCCCAGCCCTTGGAGACGCCGTCGCTGCGGCCGTACAGCTCGGCCATCACCCGGCCGGGCTCGATCCCGCGGCCCAGCGCGTAGCCGTGCTCGCGGTAGTTGGTGAACAGGTAGTCGTCCGGGGCGAGCGCGCGCATCAGCCCGACGACGGTCGCCTCCTCGCCCAGGTTGAGATGGCAGTAGCCGCCGATCTCGGCCTCGGTGTACGCGCGGGCGGCGCGCTCCTCGAAGCGGCGGATGAACAACATCTCCCGGTAGTACTCGAGCAGGACGTCCGGCGGCGTGGTGCGGCGCCGGGAGCGACTCCGGGATGTGGCAACGTCAGGGGACATCGTCTGTCCTTCAGGCGGAACGACGGATAATGACACTGAATAGTATCATTCTTATGAGGTGAGAGATCACGTGAGCCAGCAGGAACGGCGCAAGCTCGGCCGGCCGACGGGTGCGGAGCGGGAGCGGCGGCGCGAGGACATCCTCGACGCCGCGGTCCGGCTGTTCCTCGCGCACGGGTACGGCGGGGTGCCGTTGGACCGCTTGGCCACCGAGGCCCAGGTGACCAAGCGCACGATCTACACCTATGTCGGTGACAAGGCGGAGGTCTTCGCCGCGGTCGTGGCCAGGTTGAACACCCAGGTCCTGCCGTCGGCGGAACCCGACAGTCTCGAGCAGGTCGCGGCCCGGCTGGTGACCACGCTGCACTCGGACGAAGCGATCGACCTGCACCGACTGGTGATCGCGGAGGCCCGGCAGTTCCCCGAACTCGCGTCGGCGTTCTACGCGAACGGCCCGCGCCGCTACCTCGACGTACTCACGGAACTGCTCGACGGTGATGCGGTCACCGCCGAGCACCTCTTCGGCCTACTGCTCGGCGAACCGCACCGCCGCCGCCTGCTCGGCCTCGACCCCGCCACCTCCCGCCCTCGAGCGAAGGCCCAGGCCCTCGCAGCACTCAAAGCCCTAGGCCTGGACAGCTGAGGAGATCGGCATGCGCTATTACCAAGCTGAGCATGAGTCCGCCTACCGGAAGATCGAAGAGCTCGGGTACACCCAGTGGAACGACCTGTTCGACCAGAGCGGCGCCTGGACCTATGACAACTTCCAGAACCGCGGGTTCCTCGAGCGGATCATTCCCCGCCTCGATCTTCCGGCAGCGACTGCGACCAGTGTGCTCGAGTACGGCTGTGGCACCGGTCCCGCGGCCTGCTACCTCGCCGCTCGTGGCTTCCAAGTGGACGCGATGGATCTCATCCCCGAGGCGATCACGCTCGCGCGACGGATGGCCGAGGAGCGGGGCGTGCAGGTCGAATTCAGCGTGGCGGACATCTGTGCCCTCGCATCCGAACCGGTGACAAGCCGCTACGACCTCGTCCTCGACAGCTTCTGCCTGCAGTCCATCGTCACTGACGAAGATCGCGCCGCTGTCTTCGAGGCCGTCCGCGCACGCCTGAAGCCGAGCGGCTACTACATCGTCTCGACGGCATTGCATGCGCCGGGACGCCGGGCTGAGCCTGGCTTCAGCTACGACGCATCTACCGGCATGTACTACCGCGAGGTCCCAGCCGGCACGGTTGCCGATCAGGTCGTCGAGATCGACGGCCGCTGGCATATCCCCCACCGAAGACACCTGACGGCCGACGCACTCCGCGCCGAGCTCATATCGGCAGGCTTCGACGTGCTCAGCCTGCAGACCTCGGACGCCGCCGACGTCGTCTGCCGCCTGGGCTAGAAGGTGTGTTCGTCGGTGGGGAAGGTGCCGGAGGCTACTTCGGCGGCGTAGGTGGTGGCTGCGGAGGTGAGGATGCCGCGTAAGTCGGCGTACCGCTTGACGAAGCGGGGCATCGTGCCTGAGCGGAGGCCGGCCATGTCTTGCCAGACCAGGACCTGGGCGTCCGTGTCGCGGCCGGCGCCGATGCCGATGGTCGGGATCGAGACGCGCTTGGTGATCTCCGCGGCGACATCGCCCGGCACCATCTCCAGTACGACGGAGAACGCGCCCGCCTCGGCCAGCGCGACCGCGTCGTCGATCAGCCCGGCCGCCTGGTCGCCACGACCCTGGACCCGGTAGCCGCCGATGCTGTGCTCGCTCTGCGGCGTGAAGCCGATGTGCGCCATCACGGGGATGCCGGACTGCGTCAGCTTCTCCACCATCGGCACCATGTTCCGGCCGCCTTCGAGCTTCACCGCATGTACGCCGGCTTCCTTCATGAACCGGACGGCGGTGTGGAAGGCCTGCTCGGGTGACGCCTGGTACGAACCGAACGGCAGGTCGGCGACGACGAGCGCCCGCTCGACCGCACCCGCGACAGCCCGCGCCAGCGGGATCAACTCGTCGACGGTGACGCGCAGAGTGGTGTCGTACCCGAACACGTTGTTAGCGGCGGAGTCACCGACCAGCAGCACCGGAATGCCTGCCTGGTCGAAGATCTCGGCGGTGTACTGGTCGTACGCCGTCAACATGGCCCACTTCTCGCCATGGTTCTTCATGTCGCGCAGGTGGTGGACGCGGTAGCGCCGCGGCCGCTTGCTGCCCTCACCCGGACCATTGCCACCGGCCGGCTTGTTCTCCGCCGACGCGGGGGAACCGCCGAGCTCGGACGGCGCATTGCTCGCCGTCGCCTGGGCCCGACGCGCCGCGCGGTGTGATGCGCCGGGCTCGTTGGCGACCTGGCTCGGAGCGTCCTGCTGGACGTCCGCACGCCGCCGAGCGCCGAGCCGCTTGGGCTCCTCGCTGACCGGCGTGTTGCTCTCGTACTCCGCGCTCGGATCCGACAGGTAGCCGTTGTCCTGCTTCTGTCCCGGCTCCTGCTGGTAGGACTCGATCGCCTCCGGCACGTACGCCGTGATCGTCGGAGTGTCCACCGGGTAGTTCGGCGGGGGAGTGGCGGGCGCGGCAGGTCGCGGTTGCTGCGGCTGCGGTGCTTGGTTCTGAGCTGGAGCAGGTGGTGGTGTCTGCGGCTGCGGCGCCGGGTTCGACGGCTGCTGCGGGGTCACCCCGTTGTTGCTCGGCCCATTGGCGTGTCCGTTGCTCTGGGCAGGGGTCTGTGGCGGAGCAGGACTCGGCGTCGGGGCCGGACTGCTCCAGTTGGTGCTGCCGTTCGAGCTGTGCGGTGCGGCGGGGCGCTGCGTCACGCCATTGCTCGACTGCGGCGGTGCCGGCGGGCGCTGCTGCGCCGGCGGTCCGGCCGGCGGCTGCGGCTGGCGGCTCGGCGATGTGCCGTTGCTGCCCGGTCCGAACGGACTCGGGCGGCCCTGTGATGGCGGCGGCGTCGGCTGGGCCGGCGTTTGCTGCGGCCGGAACGGGTTCTGCTCCGGGTACGCCGGCTGTCCGTACGTCGGCTCGTCAGCAGCCGACTGCTCACGCTCGGCGTAGTACTCCGGCCGGTGCGGCTGGTCGGCCTGCGGTCGGCTCTGCGGCTGATCGCCGTACGGCCGGTTCGGCGGGTGGTCGCCGTACTGCCGCTGCTGGGGTTGCTGTGACGGTGGTGGCGGTGCGGCGGGCAGGTACGGCGGCTTGGGGACGTACGGCTGCTGCGGCACCGGGCCGCGCTCGTACGACCGTGGCGCGTTCGGCAGGGACGGTGACGGGTCGAGGCCGAGCCCGTTGGGCCGGTCCCGCCAGGTGTCGTTGTCGTAGTCCGAGCGGCGGTGCTCCTCGGTTGTCCGGTTCTTCGGTCCGGTCCCGTACGGCGACGGCAGCTCCTCGTCGTCACCCGGGGTACCGGCCGACAGGAAGTTGTCAACCATGCCTTCATCGTCCCACCGTTGCGGAGGGTGAGCGCCACCGCCTGTGGGTGAGCGATCGCTCACATCGGTGAATTCCCTCCCCGCCCGACCGCCGCGGTCGTCAGCAGGCAGGCCGGAACGGCCGGTGGGCTCCTCAGGGGTGCCCCACGGGGTGTCGGTGGATGGGCGGTACCGCCAGGAGTCGCTCAGTGCTCGGCTGCCTTCCTTGCGTCCTCACGCCATGCGTTCGTGATCGGCAGTCGCCGGTCCCGGCCGAAAGCCTTGTGGGTGATCTTCGGGCCTGGTGGATACTGCCGGCGCTTGTACTCCGCCCGGTCGACCAGCTGGATCACCTTCGTGACCAGCTCGGTGTCGAACCCGGCGGCGACCAGCTCGGCACTGCCACGGTCCTGCTCGACGTAGTCGTCCAGCATGTCGTCGAGCAGATCGTACGGCGGCAGTGAGTCGGTGTCCTGCTGTCCCGGGCGCAACTCGGCCGACGGCGGCTTGGCGATCGAGTTCGCCGGGATCGGCGGCTGCTGGCCGCGGTCTATCGCGTCTTGGTTCCGCCACTTCGCCAGCCGCCAGACCAGCGTCTTCGGGACGTCCTTGAGCGGTGCGTAGCCGCCGACCGCGTCGCCGTAGATGGTCGAGTAGCCGACGGACAGCTCGGATTTGTTGCCGCAGGCAAGCACAAGGTGGCCGTCGGCGTTCGACAGGCCCATCCAGACGACCGCCCGGACCCGGGCCTGCAGGTTCTCCTCGGCCAGGCCGGTCAGGCCCAGCGTGTCGAGGAACGGCTGCACCATCGGCTGGATCGGTACGACGCGGTAGTTGAGGCCGGTGCGGGCCGCCAGATCGGCGGCATCGTCCTTGGAGTGGTCACTGGAGTAGACGCTCGGGTTGGAGATGCCGAACACGTGCTCGGGGCCGATCGCGTCACACGCGATCGCCGCGACCAGCGACGAGTCGATGCCGCCCGAGAGTCCGAGCAGGACGGACTTGAAGCCGTTCTTCTGGACGTAGTCGCGCAGGCCGGTGACGATCGCGCCGTACATCTCGGCCTCGTCGGACAGCCGCGGCGCGACGGCCGAGTCCATCGGCTCGTACGGCTCGAGGGCGTCCTCGTGCAGGACGGTGTGGACGATCTCGATGCCTTCGTGCGTGCCGGACGGCGTACCTGATGCGGCCGGGAGGTCGAGGTCGACGACCATGCTGCCCTGCTCGAACTGCGGGGCGCGGGCGAAGACGCTGCCCTCGGCGTCGGCGATCAGCGAGTCGCCGTCGAAGACCAGCTCGTCCTGGCCGCCGACCAGGTTGACGTAGGCGAGCGAGCAGCCGGCCTCGCGGGCGCGGCGGCGGACCAGGTCACCGCGGACGTCGTCCTTGTTCGCCTCGTACGGCGAGCTGTTGACGACGAGCAGCAGACCGGCGCCGGCGGCCTTGGTGACGGCGACCGGGCCGCCGTCCTGCCACAGGTCCTCGCAGATGACCAGGGCGACGTCGATGCCGTGGATCCGGATCACCTGCAGGGTGTTGCCGGGGACGAAGTGCCGGAACTCGTCGAAGACGCCGTAGTTCGGCAGGTGGTGCTTGACCGCGCTGGTCACGACCCGGCCCTGGTGGATCACCGCGGCCGAGTTCGTCGGGGAGCCCTTGGGGCGGCCGAGCCGGTCGATGCCCATCGCCGTACCGCCGGCGCGGTCGAGGTAGCCGCAGACCACCACGATGTCGCCGAGCCCTTCGTCGGCCAGCCGCTGGGCGAGGTCGTGGATCCGCGCCTGCGACGCGTCCACGAACGACGCCCGCAGCGCCAGGTCCTCCACCGGGTAGCCGGTCAGCCCGAGCTCCGGGAAGGCCACGACGTGGGCACCGCGCTCGACAGCGTTACGGGTCCACGCGACGATCTTGTCCGCGTTCCCGTCAATGTCACCCACGGTCACATTGAGCTGAGCAAGAGCTACCCGAAGCTGAGGCACGGGAGCACATTACTGGTTCCCCCGGCTCTTACCCACGTGAGATGTACTTGCGGACGAGTCGCAGGTTCCCGTCGACCGGATCCAGCGCGTCCACGGTCAGGTGTTCATGGGTCAGGACCGGGAACTCCACGCGCATCCGCTCAACGTGATCCCAGCCGACCTCGTGCCATCCGGGGATGCCCCGCGTGCGGCCCTCCAGCCGCCGCCGATGCTCCACCTCGTCAGTACAAACGCACATGATCACGTCGAGCCGAGCGTCGTACTCCGCCGCCGTCTTCTGCCAGCGCTCCGCGACCAGATCGTCGATGAGACCGTCCACGATCGCGGACTGTCCGAGCATCAGTTGTCGTTTGATCAACGCCTCCAGCAGGTCGTAGTACATCGCAAGGAAGGTCGGCCGGCTGAGCCCGGTCGGCACGCCGTGCGGCTTGAGCGCTCCCAGCAACCAGTCGCCGGCAAAAGCGGGAACGCCGGTCTCGGTGGCGAGGGCCTCGGCCAGGGTCGACTTTCCGGTGCCGGGCAACCCGGTGAACGCGATGACGCTTCCCATGCCGACGAATCTAGCGACGCACCTGAAGGTCGCCTCTGTCGTCGTCCCTGGTTCCTCTGGACCGGGGAGGCTTTCCCTCCCGAATCGGGCTGTGTTCTGAATCGGGCAGATATCCTCCCCCCACTCCGCTCGCCGGTCACGGGGCGACTTTGTGCACCAGATGCGTACGCCGAGGCAGTCGCCGTGCGGATCTCGTGCACAAAGTGACCGATCGCGATGGTGTGGGCTGCGGCGCTGCGGGATGTCGGCGTGGCTGGTGCAGTGGTCGGCGCGGTCCGGTGGATTGCCCAACGGTTATGCGGCTCTCCTGCTGGATGTGTGGGCGAAGTACACATCGTCAAGGCAGGCATCAGATCCTGAGGTACGCAACGCGTTCCGGTCGTGGGCGGGTCGGCGGGTGTGCAAGGTCGACAGGAGGTGTCCGCCCCGGGCCGGGCGAGGTCAGGCGTGAATGGCTCGCCTGACCACCACCCCGGACCGACACGTCCTGTCGAGCTTGCACATCAGCCGACCTCGCTCACTTCGCCCACACATCCAGCAGAAGAGCCGGTTATTGACGTGGCACCAGCGACCAAGGTTCGCCGCCCGGGGACTTTCGGCGGATGCGAGAGCGGGGCCGCGCGGCTTTGACTCGCTGGTATGAGCGTTCAGGGTGGACCGACCGGGTTGAGTGAGCGGGCCTTGGGGCCGGATCTGGCTCGGGGGTTCATGTTGCTGTTCATTGCGTTGGCCAACTCGCACTACTTCATCTACGGCGACCGGGTGTTCGGGGGGTTTCCGGTCGAGGCTGGCGTCGTGGGGATGGGGATCTCGACGTTCGTGGATGGGCGGGCGTTTCCGATGTTCGGGGTGTTGTTCGGGTACGGCGTGGCACAGATCGTGCGGCGGCAGCGGGATGCGGGGACCGAGTGGTGGGGGATCCGCAAGCTGCTGTGGCGGCGGAGTCTGGTGTTGGTGGTGCTCGGGTTCCTGCACGCGATGCTGCTCTACATCGGCGACATCCTCGCGGCGTACGGCGTACTCCTCTTCCTCGGGGTCTGGGCACTGCGCTGGAAGGACCGCTGGCTGTTCATCGTGGCCGCGTTCGTGCTCGTGCTCACCGCGCTCCCGAGTGACGACTCGATGGCGACCGCCTCCGACGCGGCGGATCCCTCGATGCTGCCGCCGGACTTCATCGGCCAGTTCGGCGACCGGATCGTCGTGCAGCCGTTCATCGCCGGGCTCGGATGGATCGGGTTCGTCACCCCGTTCCTGATCGGGCTCTGGGCCGGCCGGCGGCGCATCCTCGAGCGTCCCGCCGAGCACCTCACCCTGCTGACCACGACCGCGGTCGTCGGCCTCACCATCGCGGTGGCCGGCGCCCTGCCGGTGTCGCTGGTCGTCGGCGGAGTGATCGACCAGCCGAGCGACCACGCGCTGAATATCCTCGGTCCGCTGCACGACGCATCTGGTGTCTTCGGCGGTTTCGGGTACGCCGCCCTGATCGTCCTGATCGCGCTGCGGCTGAACGATCGCCAAGGTCCGATCACCCTGGCGATCGCCGCCGTCGGCCAGCGCTCGCTGACCTGTTATCTGTCCCAGTCCGTGATGTGGGCTGTCGTCTTCACGCCGTACCTGCTCGACCTGTCGCGCACGCTCACCCCAACCACGACGGCATTGCTCGCCGTCGCGACCTGGCTGGCGACCGTGGTGATAGCCGACCAGATGCGACGCGTCGGCTACCGCGGACCGTTCGAGCTCCTGATCCGTCGGATCACTTATCAGCCGAGGACGACCGCGGCCACCCGGTCGCGCAGCTCGGGCAGCCTCGCGTAGAAGACGTCACCGGGGCACTGGGTCGTGTTGTAGTCCCGGTGCCCGACGATCGCCGCGTGCGGATCCAGGCCGTACTTCGTGCACAGCCAGGCGCACGTCAGCACCGACATGTCGAACAGCGCGGTCGGCACGTTCTCGGTGACGTAGATGCCCTCGTGCTCGATGCCGATCGTGTGGCTGTTGTTGTTCGCCGTCTGGGCGCCGAGCACGTTCTGCCCGTTGTTGATCGAGGACAGCGACTTGCTCCGGCCCTCCATCAGGAACCCGCCGCGGCTGATCGTCAGCTGGTTGCCGATGTCGATCCAGCCGTTGGTGTCCATGTGCAGGTCCTGGATCCAGTGCTGGACCTTGTACGCCGCCGCGAGCGAGTAGTCGGTGACGTTCGGGCTCGCGGTGTGGTGGATGACGATGTGGTCGGGCGCGCCGATCACGGAGGTGGCGGACTTGGGTGGACGCGCGGACCATTCCGTGCGCGTGTAGCAGCGCGGCGCGGGGGCTGCCTGGGCTGCTGTGGCCGGGAGGGAGACGCAGCCGATCAGTACGCCGCCGGCGGCAGCGCCGCGCAGCAGGGTACGCCGGGACATCCGAACGCGTTGGAAATTTTCTGGGGCGGTCATACTTCAGAAAATCCCCTACCAGTGACCCCTCGAAACCGGGGATGGTCTAATGACGGGCGTGACAGAAGGTGTACGGGCGGGGGACGTCCGGCTGGGCCGGATCGGCAAGGGCGTACGGGTGGCAGTCGCCCTGGCCGGGATCGGCCTGCTGATCAACGGTTCGGTGCGGGCCTCCGACGACGCCTGGCCGTTCGGCCCGATGTCGCAGTACGCCGGATCGGTCGCCGACGACGCCGCGATCACGTTCACCCGGATCAGCGCGCTCACCGATGCCGGTACGACGGTCGACGTACCGCTGAACATCGAGGGCGCCGGCGTCGCCCGGGCCGAGATCGAGGCCCGGACCGGCGAGATCGTCAAGGACCCCTCGCTGCTGCAGCAGGTCGCGGACGGGTGGGCGCGCAAGCATCCGGACAAGCCGAAGTACGTGAAGCTCGAACTGATCCGGGACACCACCCAGTTGGTCAAGGGCCGGGTCGAGGGCCCGCCGACCTCCGAGGTCCTCGCCACCTGGGAGGTGCGCAAGTGAGCACCTCCGAGACCGCCGGGCGGACCACGGCCAGCCGGGTCGCCGACTGGTTCACGCCGAAGATCGCCCTCGCCCGGGTCGCGTACCTGCGGACGGTCTTCTATCTGTTCGTCATCCTCGACATGCACGCGTTCGTCCGCGACACCCGCGACAAGGGCGAGCACCCCGGCCTGTACCAGCCGTTGCTGCTGGCGCGCATGCTCGATCTGCCCAAGCCGTCGGTCGCCAACACGACCGCCCTGTACGTCGTCCTGATCGTGGCCTGCCTGGTCGGCGCGACCAACTACTTCCCGCGGATCGCGGGCTGGATCGTGGCGCCCGCGTTCACCTGGTGGGTGTTGATCGGGATGAGCGACGGCAAGGTCGACCACGACCACCTTGCCTTGGTGGTCGCCCTCTGGGTCCTCCCGACCGTGAAGGCCGGCCGCCGCGGCCGAGCGTCGTACGGCGATCAGACCAGATCCGAGGCCGCCGGCTGGGCGATCAAGTGCATCCAGATCTCGGTGATCGCGACCTACTTCCTGTCCTCGATCGCCAAGCTCCGTGGTGCCGGATGGACGCTCGCGTGGCCGAACAGCGCGATCCTGACCTGGGCGATCGTACGGCGGCCGCACCCGGTCGGGGAGTGGTTGCTGCATCACCCATGGATGCTGCACGTGATGCAGTGGGTCGGCATCATCGCGGAGTTCCTCTCGCCGGTGATCCTGTTCCTGAAGGGCCGGTGGCAGTTGCTCGGGGCCCTGTTCTTCCTCGGGTTCCACGCGGCGAACACGGCGATCCTGCTGATCCACTTCCTGCCGACGGTGGTCTGCTGGCTCGCGTTCGCGCCGCTCGAGCGGGTGGTGCCGTGGTTCCAGCGGCGGCGGGCGTCAGAAGGCGGAGAGCCCGAAGACCAGGCCGAAGAGAGCTGGGAGGCCAAGGAGCAGGCCGGCGCGTAGCCGGAACCGGCGGCCGCCGGGACCCGGTGTCCGGACGACCCGGGACAGCACGGCCCCGGCGTACCCGAAGACCAGTGCGGCGAGCAGGATCTGCTTGGTCGGCAGGTTGTCGGCCTCGTGGTGGGTCAGCCCGAGCGTGACCAGTCCCGGGCAGCAGAACGCGAACATGCCGAACCCGAGCTCCGGGACCGGCAGCCAGCGCCGGCCGAGGACGTCGCGCTCGGCGGGCCGCTTCTTCCGGATCGACTGGACGAATCGGGCCGTGCTGAGCAGCAGGTCACTCAGGCACAGCAGCGCGGCCACGATCAGCGCCACCTGGTACCCGGCGCCGAAGATCGTCTGCACAAGGGAACACGCTAGGCCCTGACGGGGTGGATGTCGCCCGCAGCACGTAACGTCTGCTTAACAGAGCCGGGGCACACTGTGTGCGGGCTTCACATCTGGAGGTGGACTGATGGACAAGCAGCAGGAGTTCGTGCTGCGCGCGCTGGAGGAGCGCGACGTACGCTTCGTGCGGCTCTGGTTCACCGACGTGCTCGGGTTCCTGAAGTCGGTGGCGGTGGCGCCGGCCGAGCTGGAGGGCGCGTTCGCCGAGGGGATCGGCTTCGACGGATCCGCGATCGAGGGGTTCGCCCGGGTGACCGAGGCGGACATGCTGGCCAAGCCGGACCCGTCGACGTTCCAGATCCTGCCCTGGCGGGGCGAGACGATGGGCACCGCGCGGATGTTCTGCGACATCAACATGCCGGACGGGTCCGCGTCGTTCGCCGACCCGCGGCACGTGCTGAAGCGGACGTTGTCGAAGGCGGCCGACCTCGGATTCACCTTCTACACGCACCCCGAGATCGAGTTCTACCTGTTCAAGTCGCTCGTCGGCGCGCCCGGGACGACGCCGGAGCCGGTCGACTCGTCCGGGTACTTCGACCACACGCCGCAGGGGATCGGGAACGATTTCCGCCGTGAGGCGATCACGATGCTCGAGTCGATGGGCATCTCGGTCGAGTTCAGTCACCACGAGGGCGGGCCGGGCCAGCAGGAGATCGACCTGCGGTACGCCGACGCACTGTCGACCGCGGACAACATCATGACGTTCCGGGTGGTGGTGAAGGAGGTCGCGCTGTCGCAGGGCATCTACGCGTCCTTCATGCCGAAGCCGCTGAGTGACCAGCCCGGGTCCGGCATGCACACCCACATGTCGCTGTTCGAGGGTGACCGGAATGCGTTCTTCGAGGGCGGCGCGCAGTACCAGCTGTCCAAGACCGGGCGCGCGTTCATCGCCGGGCTGCTGCACCACGCGGCCGAGATCACCGCGGTGACGAACCAGTGGGTGAACTCGTACAAGCGGCTCGCGGTCGGTGACGAGGCGCCGTCGTTCATCTCCTGGGGGCACAACAACCGGTCCGCGCTGGTCCGGGTGCCGATGTACAAGCCGCACAAGGGGCAGTCGAGCCGCGTCGAGTTCCGCTCGCTCGACTCCGCGGCGAACCCGTACCTCGCCTTCGCGCTGATGCTGGCGGCCGGGCTCAAGGGCATCGAGGAGGGGTACGAGCTGCCGCGTGAGGCCGAGGACGACGTCTGGTCGCTGACCGCCCGCGAACGCAAGGCCCTCGGCATCAAACCGCTCCCCAGCAGTCTCGCCGAAGCCATCCAGGCGATGGAGGACAGCGAACTGGTCGCCGAGACCCTCGGCGAGCACGTCTTCGACTTCTTCCTCCGCAACAAGCGCGCCGAATGGCAGGACTACCGCCGCCAGGTCACCCCGTTCGAGCTGAACAAACTCCTCCCTGTCCTGTAGAGCTGGTGCCGCGTCAAGCAAGGTGGGGAAGATGATCTGGAATGGCCACCTCCCCGAAGCCGGCCCCGGCGGCACGTGCGGGGTTCACCCCTGATCTGATCCCTTCACACCTGGTATGCGGTGGGGTGAAGGGTGCAGTTGCGAGGTTCTCCCTTGATGTTGTCCCGTGCGGAAGCCAGCTGAACGCGTACGACGCCAGCGACGTGCCGGTCCACGTGGGCGCGACAGGCAAGTTCGCGGTGCTGAACCAGTTCGCCGACTGATCAGCCCACCAGGATCTCGATGATCCGCACGGGCTGCCGGGGCGAGGCCGCGATCCGGTAGCCCATTGCCGACGACCTGCAACGGCGGGCGGTCAGACGTTGGCGGGCTGCGGTGGTGCGTCGTCCGAGGCGTGTTGCGAGGTCCACCGGGATGCGGCCGTGGAGTGCCGGTACGGCGGCTCGCCCGCAGACGGCTGTGTGAGGGTCTGGATCGGCGGCTCTTCCACGGCCGGGATCACCGGCGTGCCGTCGGGGGCCAGGGCGTGCACTTCCTCGACCGTGAGCAGGCCGACCGGGCGAACTCCCTCGGTGATCACCACCAGGCAGCCGGGAATCACCTGCTGGGCCCGATTTCCCTTGGCCGGCACGAGAATGCCCTCGGCCTGCGTCCGCCAGGCGCCGGGCGCGAACCGGCGCAGCGCGATCCCTGCCTGACCGTCCTCGGCCGTCCGTGGTGGCAGGTACGCGGTGGCTGTGTAGTCGTAGTCGTAATCCGGCTCAGGCGGCCCGGACACTCGCCCGCCCTGCTGGGGCGTCAACCAGACCACCGTGCCCCGAACAGCGAGCGACCCCGTCATCATGACCATGAGAAGCCATCATGCCGACTACAGCCCGAATATGCCAGGCAACTCCGTGTGTTGATCGCAATCCCCTCGCAATCAGGTCGCGCGCTCATCGAGATTGTGTCACGCGGGAGCCCGCGCGGCAGATGTGAGGGGCCTGGTAGAGCTGACGCCCGGGGGTTGGCGGGTGGGTGCGCTTGGGTAGCCTGCAGACGTGGCTGAGGCTCGGAGGGGTTCGTGGGAAGGACGGCTGGCCCGGCTGGGCTTCGGGGATCCGCACCGGGCCGGGGTGATGCTGGAGCAACTGGACGCGCTGGACACCCGTAGCCCGATGGCCACCGAGCAGCTGATCACCACTCTCTCGGAGTCGGCGGATCCGGACCTCGCGCTGCACGGGCTGTGCGGCATGGTCGAGGCGCTGCAGCGGCATCAGTACGACGTCGCCGCCTTCACGCGCACGCTCGAGATGGACGACGGCTTCCGGCGCCGGCTGGTGTACGTCCTGGGCGCGAGCGAGGCTCTCGGGCGGCATCTCGGCGTACATCCGCGGCACTGGTACGACCTGGCCGATCCCGCGCTGGCCGGCGCGCGCCCGTCGGTCGAGGACGTCGCGGCCAAGCTTGCGACCGCTGTCGACGCCGACAACCCGGTCGATGCCTTGCGCATCGAGTATCGGCGGTTGCTGCTGAGGCTCGCCGCACGTGACCTCGCCGAGGGTCTGCTGGTCGACGAGGTGGCCGCCGTACTGGCCGACCTGGCCGGGGGAGCGCTCGAGACCGCCCTGCACATCGCCCGCAACGAGTACTTCGCCGCGCACCCCGGCGCGGCCGACTGCCGGCTCGCGATCATTGCCATGGGCAAGTGTGGCGGCCGCGAACTCAACTACGTCAGCGATGTCGACGTGTTGTTTGTCGCCGAGCCGCTCGACGGTGAGCCGGAGGCACCCGCGCTGAAGACCGCGACCCAGCTGGCCGCCGCCGCGATGCGGATCTGCTCGGCCCACACCGGCGAGGGCACGCTCTGGCCGGTCGACGCCGCGCTGCGCCCGGAAGGCAAGGCCGGCCCGCTCGTTCGCACCCTCGACAGCCACCTCGCGTACTACCAGCGCTGGGCCAAGACCTGGGAATTCCAGGCCCTGCTCAAGGCTCGCCCGGTCGCGGGCGACGCCAAGCTCGGTCAGCAGTACGCCGAGAAGACCGCGGAGCTGGTGTGGTCGGCGGCCGATCGCGAGGGGTTCGTCGACGACGTCCAGGCGATGCGGCGTCGGGTCGTCGACCACCTCCCCGCGGCCGACGTCGATCGCCAGCTCAAGCTCGGCCCCGGCGGTCTGCGAGACGTGGAGTTCGCCGTACAACTCCTGCAGCTCGTCCACGGCCGCAGCGACGACGCGGTCCGCAGCGGTACGACGCTCGTCGCGCTGGAGGCGCTCACCAAGACCGGGTACGTCGGCCGCACGGACGGCGCCGTCCTCGCCGACGCGTATCGCTTCCTCCGGTCGATGGAGCATCGCATCCAGCTGTACCGGTTGCGTCGTACACATCAGGTGCCGGACGACGAAGCCGACCTGCGCCGGCTCGGCCGTTCGCTCGGATTCACGAAGAACCCGGTCGGCGATCTGACCGCCGCCTGGAAGAAGCACGCGCTCGAGGTACGACGGCTGCACGAGAAGCTGTTCTACCGGCCACTACTCGCGGCCGTCGCCCGCATCCCCGGCGGCGAGGTGCGGCTGACGCCGGAGGCCGCCAAGCAGCGCCTGACCGCGCTCGGGTACGCCGACCCCGCCTCGGCGCTGCGGCACATCGAGGCCCTGTCCGAGGGGGTGTCGAGGCGATCGTCGATCCAGAAGGCGTTGCTGCCCGCGATGCTCGGGTGGTTCGCGGAGTCGCCGGATCCCGACGCGGGGCTGCTTGCCTTCCGGACCATCTCCGACGCGCTCGGGTCCACGCCGTGGTACCTACGCCAGCTTCGCGACGAGGGCGCGTCGGCCGAGCGGCTCGCCCACCTGCTCGCGAGCGGCCGGTACGCCGTGGACCTGTTGCAGCGCGCGCCCGAAGCGACCGCGATGCTCGCCGACGAACGCGAACTCGTGCCACGGACGCAGGAAGCCCTGCTGAGCGAGATGTCCGCCGCCGCCCGCCGGCACGACGAGCCCGAGGCCGCGGTGGCCGCGATCCGGGCGGTCCGGCGGCGCGAGCTGTTCCGGGTGGCCGCGGCGGATCTGTCCGGGCTGCTCGACATCGAGGCGGTCGGGGAGGCGCTGACCGTGATCTCGGTCGGGACACTGACCACCGCCCTGGACGTCGCGCGGCGGGCTGTCGCACAGCGCTTGATTGCAGAGGGTGAGCCCGAGCCGACCCGGATGGCGATCGTCGCGATGGGCCGGTTCGGCGGGCACGAGCTCGGGTACGGCAGCGACGCGGACGTGATGTTCGTCCACGACCCGAAGCCGGGTGCGGACGAGAAGGCGGCGACCGACTTCGCCACGCAGGCGGCGACGGAGTTCCGCCGGTTGCTGGCGCTGCCGGGCGCGGACCCGGCCGTCGCGGTCGATGCCGACCTGCGTCCCGAGGGCCGGCAGGGCGCGTTGGTCCGGACGTTGGCGTCGTACGCGTCCTACTACGCGCGCTGGTCCGCGGTGTGGGAGGCGCAGGCGTTGCTGCGCGCCGATCCGCTGTGTGGTGACGCCGATCTGTGCCAGTCGTTCCGGGAGCTGATCGACCCGCTGCGCTACCCGGCGAACGGGGTCAGCGAGCGCGACGTGATGGAGATCCGCCGTATCAAGGCGCGCGTGGACGCCGAACGTCTGCCGCGCGGCGCGGACCCGAGCACCCACACCAAGCTCGGTCGCGGCGGTCTCGCCGACATCGAGTGGACGGTCCAGCTCCTCCAGCTCCGCGAGGCGCACCGGGTCCCCGGCCTCCGGACGACGCGCACGCTCGGTGCACTGGACGCGGCCGTCGAGGCCGGCCTGGTGGAACCGGCCGAAGCGAACACGCTGCGGGCCGCGTGGACGATGGCCTCCCGCATCCGCAACGCGATCATGCTGGTCCGCGGCCGTCCCAGCGACTCCCTCCCGCGCGACCCCCGCGACCTGGCCGCGGTCGCCCAGATCTGCGGCTACCCACCCGGCGAATCCAGCCGTTTCTCCGACGACTACCTCCGCCTGACCCGCCACGCCCACAACACCGTCGCCCGCCTGTTCTGGGACGACTGAGTGGTACCGAAGAACGGGTAGTGGTCGACCCCACCCACCCCAAGCCCGCCTGGCCACCTCGCGCAGGACCTGCCGGCGGGGACTACTACCCGTTCTTCGGTACGTTTCCCGGGTTTCCTAGACTCGTGCTGGTGGATGCGGTGGATCAGGTCAGGCAGGAAGGTGTGTTCAGCCACGTCCGGCGGAGTGTGCGGATGACGGCTGGGCAGCGGCGCGTGTGGGAGACACGCTGGTCCGAGCTGGGCCACAAGCTCGAGGACCTGCCGCCGGGAGCGGTCGATCTGGCCGAGTGGTTCGGGCGCGACGCGCCGACCGTGCTGGAGATCGGGACGGGAATGGGCGACGCGACCGCCCAGCTCGCGGTCGCGGCGCCGGAGGTCAACCACCTGGCCGCCGAGGTGTATCCGGCCGGCCTTGGCCAGCTGATGCTGTGGATGGAGAAGTACGACCTCGACAACGTCCGGCTGCTGCACGGCGACGCGCTCGACTTCCTCCGCGACCACGTGGCTCCCGGCGGGCTGGCCGGCGTACGGATCTACTTCCCGGACCCGTGGCCGAAGAAGCGGCACCACAAGCGCCGGCTGGTCACGCCGCCGTTCGTGCGGCTGGTGGCGTCCCGGTTGCAGCCCGGCGGGACGTTGCATCTGGCAACCGACTGGGCGGACTACGCGGAGCAGATGCGCGACGTTTGCGAGGCCGAGCCGGCCTTGCGCAACCAGTACGACGGCTGGGCCCCGCGACCCGAATGGCGGCCGGTCACCAAGTTCGAGTCCCGCGCCCAGGCCGAGGGCCGCGCGTGCCGTGACCTTCTCTACACCAAGGTCACGCCGACCGGCTCGTGAAGCTCCACTGCCCGGCCGGCACCGTGTAGATCGTGAACCCGTCCTGGTACAACGCCTCGCCCGCCAGCGGAGCCGGTACGGCGGTGACGTCCGACGCGGCCGCGGACGGTACGTGGACCTCGGCCGTCGTACCGACCGGGACCTGCACGTCCAGTGACAGCACCCGGCTCGTCTTCTTCCACACCACCGACACCCGGCCGCGGATCGTCTCGGTCCGGATGCTCGCGGAGTCCACTTCGCCGCGCGCGTCCGGCCGGACGACCATCCGCTCCCAGCCAGCGTCGACGTTGCGGAGGCCGGCCACGTTCTCGAAGATCCACTCCACGACCGTGCCCTGGAAGTAGTGGTTCCGCGACCGCGAGTCGTCCTCCCACTTCTCCCACATCGTGTCCGCGCCGAGCTCGAACCAGTAGCCCCAGCTCGGGTACGTCCGCTGCAACGCGACCTTCGTCGCCGCGTCGCCGTACCCGTGCGCGGTGAGCACCGGCAGCAGTACGCCGACACCGAGGCAGCCGGTGTTGAGATGGAAGCCGCGCGCTTCGACGTCGGCGGCCAGGTTGGCCGCGACCCGCTCGACCAGCTCATCGGGCACGATGCCGAACGCCAGCGGCACGGCGTTGGACGTCTGCCGGTAGTCCGGATCGTCGGCCGAGCGATAGCGGCCCGCATCACGATCCAGGAACGCGCGGTTCAAGCCGTCGGCGAGCTCGGCCGCCGCTTTGCGATAGTCGTTGGGCTGGCCAATGATGTCGCCGATCTCGGCGGCCGCGACCACGGCCCGGTACAGGTAGGCCGTACCCGTGAGCCGCCGGTCCTCCGGCGCCGGGCCGCTGCCGTAGCCCGGCGGGAGCCAGTCGCCGAGCACGCTGACGGACAAGCCGTCCTCGACCCGGTCGAGCTCCCAGGCGAGGTAGCGGGTGAGCGAATCCCAGTGCTCGCGCAGCAGTCGCTCGTCGCCGTACCAGCGGTACAGCTCGCGCAGCAGGAACGGATAGACCGTCGGCCACTCGGTCGCGGGGGAGAGGTCGGTGAATCCCCAGCCGCTGGACGGGACGATCACCGGCAACTGCCCGGACTCCGCCTGGCTGTCCCGGATGTCGCCGAGCCACTTGGTGAAGAACCGCGCCAGGTCGAGCGTGGCCAGCATCGTCGGCCCGCCCACTTGCGCGTCACCCGTCCAGCCGTTCTTCTCGAAGAACGGCGTATCGGTCGGGATCCCGTGCAGATTGCTCAGGATCGTCCGGCGCATCGCCTGATCGAACTGCTCGTACGACGGCTGGGTCGACGTGAACCGGGTCACCGGGCGCACGTCGGAGTGGACGACCCGCATCAGCACGTCGGGACGCTCGGTGACGCCCTCGACCTGGACGTAGCGGAAGCCCTTGTAGGAGAAGCGCGGTTCCCACTCCTCGACGCCGTTGCCGGCGGCAATGTATTCGTCGCGCTGGATGCGGTCGCCCTCGACATGCCCGTTGGCCGCCACCACGTTGCCATCGGTCACCGTCTCGCCGTGGGTCAGGCTGATGGTGGCGCCGGCGTCGGCGGTGGCCCGGAGCTTGGTCCAGCCGGCCGTGGTCCGGCCGAAGTCGACGATCCAAACACCGGGCCGGGTCTCGGTCACGTCCGCCGGGGGGACGGTCTCGATGACACGGATCGGCTCGTGCTCCTGGGCTCGCACCTGTCCCTTCGGTGCATCCACCTGCGCAGCGGTCGACCAGGTCGAGTCGTCGAAGCCGGGCGCGTCCCAGCCGGGCAGTGCGCGGCGGGCGTCGTAGGTCTCGCCGGTGTAGAGGGAGTCGGAAAGGGTCGGGCCGCCGGTGATGCGCCATGACTCGTCCGTGACCACCTCGGCCGTGCGGCCGTTGTCGTACTCGATCACCAAACGGGCGATCAGGCGTGGCTCGGCGGACCATGGTGTCTGGTGCCAGCGCCAGACGTTCGGGCTGGTCAGACCGAAGAACCCACGGCCGAGCTCCGCGCCGACCACGTTGTCACCGGGCTGCAGGAGGTCGGTGACGTCGTGGGTCACGTACAGGACGGTGTGGTCGTAGGCGGTGAAGCCAGGGTCGAGGACCGAGTCACTCACTGCTTGGCCGTTGAGCCGGAGGTCGGCGTACCCGAGGCCGCTCGCATACAGCCGCGCTCGGCGTACGGTCCCGTCGACCGCAAAGCCCCGGCGCAGGAGCGGAGCGCTGTCCACCTCGCCACCGATCCAGCGCGCGGCGGCGAACCCCTCGTCGAGGAGAGCGGTCTCGAACCATTCGGGCGCGGCCCACTCGCCGGCCCGCTCGAGTCCGTCCCACAGGCGCACCGTCCAGTGGTAGCGGGTGCGCGGCGCCACCAGGCCCTCGTGCTCGACGCCGAAGGTCCGCGCCGAGCTCACCTTGCCCGAGTCCCAGACGTCAGCATCCTCCGGTGTCAACAGCTCCGGCGCGGTGGCGACGAGGATCTGGTACGCCGTCTGGGTCGCGCCGTACCCGGGAGCCGTGGCGATCCAGCTCAGCCGGGGCCTGGTCACCTCGGTCCCCAGCGGCCGGACGGCGTACTCGGTCTTGAGGGATCGGGCGGTCAGCGGACCACCAGGCGTCCAACCGTCCGGCAGATCTGGCATCAGGCGGCTCCTCGGGATGGGGCTAGGCACCTCGAGGACCGTAGGCAGCCGGGCGGCTTGCTTTCAACACTGTGACCAGATCCGGCCGTGGGTGATCGAAATTGATCGTTTGTCTCACTTCGCGATTCGTCGTCTCACATCGCGAAACCTGAGCATGTTACTCGACTTTGTCCGCTTTCATGGACTCATGCAGGTCACCGCAAACCGGCCCGCCGACGCGCTCACCCGCCGTCGGCACGTCGACCTGCTCCGCGTCGCCTCCGCGACCTGTTGACCTTCGGCGCCGTCCTCAGCCCGCTGCCGTTCCAGCCCGCTCTGAACCACGCCCGCCCGCGGTGAGTCTCCGCCGCCCGCACAATCAAAGGTCTTCCTGTGAGCATTCCCAGCATTCGTCCTGCCCGCCGTCGCCTGTTCGCCGCCTCCGCGGCTGCCTTGGCCCTGCTCGTCGCCGCCGCCGGTTGCTCGCGGGCCGACCGCGACGCCGCCCCGGCCGCCTTGTCCGACAAGGGCCCGGCCACCGAGCTCCGGCTCGGCTACTTCCCGAACGTCACCCACGCCGCCGCGCTGGTCGGCGTGGGCAAGGGCCTGTTCACCAAGGAGCTCGGCAGCACCAAGCTCGTGCCGACCAAGTTCAACGCCGGCCCGGAAGCCGTCGGCGCGCTGCTCGGCGGCTCGCTGGACGCGTCCTTCATCGGCTCGGGTCCCGCGATCAACGCCTACGCGAAGTCCAACGGCGAGGCGGTCCGCCTGATCGCCGGTACGACGTCCGGCGGCGCACAGCTCGTGGTCCGGTCGACGATCACCAAGCCGGAGGACCTGGTCGGCAAGACCGTCGTCACCCCGCAGCTCGGCAACACCCAGGACGTCTCGCTGAAGAAGTGGCTGGCCGAGAAGAACCTGACCGGCAAGGTCAAGGTCACCAACCTGGAGAACGCCCAGACCCTGGACGCCTTCAAGAAGGGCGACGTCGACGCCGCCTGGTTGCCCGAGCCCTGGTCGTCGCGGCTCGTCCTCGACGCCGGCGCGAAGGTGCTGCTGGACGAGGCGTCGCTGTGGCCGGACGGCAAGTTCCCGACCACCGTGCTGATCGTCCGGACCCAGTTCCTGCAGGAGCACCCGGAGACGGTGAAGGCGCTGCTCACCGGCCTGGTCGCCTCGATCGACTTCGCGAACACCGACAAGGCGGCCGCCAAGACCGTGGTGAACGACCAGTTGAAGGAGGCGACCGGCAAGGCACTGAAGCCGGCCGTCATCGACCGCGCGTTCGAGCACATCGAGATCACCGCGGACCCGATCGCGTCCACGTTCCCGCAGCTGGCCAAGGACCAGGTCACCGCGGGTATCGCCAAGACGGCACCGGCCGTCGCCGGGTTCGCCGACCTCGGCCCGCTGAACGACGTACTGAGCAAGGCAGGCAAGCCGGCCGTCGACGCCGCCGGCCTGGACAGCAAGTAGTTCACGAAGTATCCGAGGGAGGCCCCATGACCGCGATAGTCGAGCTCGATCAGACCGTGTCGGACAGCGTGATCAGTCCGGTGCGGTTCCACCAGGTCGGCAAGGCGTTCGGGACCGGCCGGAAGGCGGTCGTGGCGCTGGACGGCGTCGATCTCGAGGTCGGGGCGGGTGAGTTCGTCTGCCTGCTCGGCGCCTCGGGCTGCGGGAAGACCACGTTGCTCAACCTGGTCGCCGGCCTGGACCAGCCGACCAGCGGGCGGATCGAACTCAACTCGTCGCGGCCGGCCGTCGTGTTCCAGGAGGCCGCGCTGATGCCGTGGCTGACGGCCGCCGGGAACGTCGAGCTCCCGCTGCGGATGGCCGGCGTACCGAAGTCGCAGCGGCGCGCGAAGGCCGCCGAACTGCTGGAGCTGGTCAGGCTGGCCGGGTTGGGTGACAAGCGGCCGCATGAGCTGTCAGGTGGCATGCGGCAGCGCGTCGCGTTGGCGCGCGCTCTGGCCTCGACGACGGACAACACCGGTAGCGGCGCGGGCAAGCCGTCGCTGCTGCTGATGGACGAGCCGTTCTCGGCGCTCGACGCGATCACGCGCGACGTCCTGCAGGGCGAGCTGCTGCGGATCTGGCGTGCGACCGGTACGGCGATCCTGTTCGTGACGCACGACGTCCGCGAGGCCGTCCGGCTCGGTCAGCGCGTCGTCCTGCTGTCGTCGCGGCCGGGTCGCGTCGTCCGCGAATGGGACGCCGGCAAGCTACCCGAGGCTGACTCGGTCGACGAGATCAATGCCGCGCTGCGCAAGGTGATCAGTAGCCATGCCGCAGCCTGAGCTTCTGGAAGCGGGATCGGTCGAAGCCGGTCTGGACGCGCTGGACACGCCGGTCAACGCGCCCGAGGGCTCGCGCGCGCGGCGGATCGCGGCCCGGGTGCTGCCGCCCGTGGGTGCGATCGTGGTGATGGTCGTGGTGTGGCAGGTGTTGTGGGCGGCCGCGTTCTGGCCCGAGTTCAAGCTGCCCGCGCCGGCTGACGTCTGGGGTCAGATCTGGCAGCTGGTGACGACCGGCAAGATCGTCGAGCTGTTCTGGGTGTCGGTGCACCGGGCCGTGATCGGCTTCGCGCTCTCGCTGCTGATCGCCGTACCGCTCGGGCTGGCGATCGCCAACATCACCGTCGTACGGCGGGGGATCGGGCCACTCGTCTCGGGGTTGCAGAGCCTGCCGTCGGTGGCCTGGGTGCCGGCCGCGATCCTGTGGTTCGGGTTGAACGACCGGGCGATCTACTGGGTCGTGCTGCTGGGTGCGGTGCCGTCGATCGCGAACGGGCTGGTGTCCGGGCTGGACCAGGTGCCGCCGATCCTGCCGCGGGTCGGCAAGGCGCTCGGCGCCGGTCGGTGGGGCGGGATCCGGTACATCCTGCTGCCGGCCGCGTTGCCCGGGTTCCTCGGCGGACTCAAGCAGGGCTGGGCGTTCTCGTGGCGGTCGCTGATGGCGGCCGAGCTGATCGCGACCTCGCCCGAGCTCGGCGAAGGCCTGGGGCAGTTCCTGCACAACGGGATGTCGCTGTCGGACATCTCGACGGTGTTCGCCGGCATCCTGCTGATCTTCGTGGTCGGGGTCGGCATCGAACTGCTGGTGTTCCGGCCGCTGGAGAACTCGGTGCTGCGCGCGCGGGGGCTGACCGCCTCGGCCAGTTGAGCTTCGGGGCCCGGCTGGTTACGGGTTAGCGACTTGGCCGTCGTGGCGCGGGCGTGTTGCCCGAAGCGCCGTACTGTTGGACCGTGGTCCGATTTCTGCCGTTCCTGATCAGCCTGGTGCTCAGCGTCTACGCGCTGTTCTCCTGCATCCAGACACCCGATGAGGACGTGCCGCATCTGCCCAAGCTGGTGTGGATCGTCCTGATCGTGTTCGTCCCGTTCGTCGGGCCGATCGTCTGGCTGCTCATGTCGCGCACCGCGAGCGGCCGTCGCGACGCCGGCGTCCGGCCGTCGAAGCCGGGTCTGCGCCCGGTGGCGCCCGATGACGATCCGGACTTCCTCAAGTCACTGGATCGCTACCGGGACCCGCGGACGACGGTGAAGCCGCCGGAGGACACCAAGCCGCCCGAGCCGCCGAAGCAGGACAAGCCCGAGGACAAGAAGAGACCCAAGGACAAGAAGCCGCCGGCCGCGCCGGAGGAGACCACAGCAGAGCCCGACGACGGTAAGGCCTGAGCTTTCGCGCAGGCCTCACCGGGCCGGACGATCTGCGGCTGTGGGTGGTGGAGAAGCAGCTCCCCGCGGGCTACGCGGACTTTCGGTGTTCGGGCAGGAGGGTGTTGTCGCGTTCGGACTCCGTGGTGCCGCCCCAGACGCCGTACGGCTCTCCGACGGAGAGCGCGTGCTGACGGCATTCGGGCTGGACCGGGCAGGTGCCGCAGAGCGACTTGGCCACCATCTCGCGGGCTCGTTTGCGGACGCCACGCTCCGATTCGGGCGAGAAGAACAGCTCTGGGTTGACATCGCGGCACGCGGCCTGCGACTGCCAGTCCCACAGATCCATGAGCGGGCGGGGTAGGCGAGGCATCCCTCTCGACATGGCAACCTCCTTGACTCACCGTGAGCGCGGACGGGCGCTCGGTGAAAACTATGCTCAACTCACACCGAGTTCAACCCTCGTTGTCTCGAACTTCGGTTCATTTGTTATCGCGAAGTGGCCGCGCGACGCCGTCGCGGGCCGTGATCAGGGGTTTTCACGCGGAGCCGGTGTTCACGTCATCACCAGGTGTGACATGGGTCACTCGGTTGCTTCAAGCAAGTTCAGAGCGGGCCGTCGTCGGCCGGGTCGTACCGGTAGTACTCGTGCCCGCCGTACGGCGTACCCGTCTCGCCGGTCAGCGCACGGATCACCATCGCGTGCGTGATCGCGAGCACCGGTCCGTCCGTGCTGGCCGTGTGACGGGCCAGTGCCGCCCGGGCTCGCTCCCGGACCCGGGAGAGTGGCTCCCAGGGCCGCTGGAGGCCTTCCGGCCACTCGCCGTCGTACGCCTCCAACTCGGCGTGGACCGCCCGTACGTCGGCCACACCGCGCCAGGACCCGGTATGGTCCGGGAGCCAGTCGCGCAGGTCGTAGTCGACCCGGACGCCGAGAGCCAGCCGGTGACCGATGATCGCGGCGCTGTGCAGCGCCCGGGTGAACGGGGAGCTGACCAGGTATGTCGCCTGGATGCCGCTGAGCAGGTCAGCGAGCTCCTCGGCCTGCTTGACGCCGAGGGCGGTGAGAGGGGCGGAGTCGGCCGCCATCCCGGGCCAGCCCCGGGAATCGATCGGCGCGTAGTCCGGCTCACCGTGCCGGACCAGGTAGATCTGCGTCACGGGCATGTTCTACCTGAGATGGCGGGCGCCTGCCCATCCCCGGCCGTGGCCGGGCTGGACCGGATCGCTCAGCGCGGCCGGTGGCCGAACCTGATGCAGCTCGTCGAAGAGGTCGTCGATGCCGGCCGGCTCGGCCGGCGACCCGATCCAGCGGACCTCGGTCGCACCCTGGTGGCCGTGCACCGCGAGGACCGAGTCGAGGTCCGGCCAGACCGCCGTCGCGGGGTTGTCACCCCGCCAGCGCAGCGCCACCGAGCCGTCGGTGAACTCACAGCCCTCGGCGACCACACCCGTGCCTGACACCCCACTTGGATCCCGGTACCGCACCAGCTCGAAGGTCCGCGGCCTCACCACCTGCTGCACTCCCCGTTGTCTCGACCCGTCTTGCAGCCCTCAACGAGTCCACACCGCTCGTGGTTACTGACCGGCGACCGAACGACGCATGAAGATCCGCTCGGCGGGGTCGAGTCCGAACGCCGTCTCCGCCGCCAGCAGGTCGGTCAGCCCGGAGGTCAGCTCCTGCGGCGACAGCTCCTGGAAGCCGAGGCGGGCGTAGTACGGCCCGTTCCACGGCACGCTGCGGAATGTGCTGAGGGTCAGGGCCGGCAGCCCCTGCTCCGCGGCCCAGGCGTCGACGTGGCCGATCATCCGGCGGCCGAGTCCCTGACCCTGGTGATCCGGGTGGACGCTGATCTGCTCGATGTGGGCCGCGCCGTCCACCAGCGTGATGAGGACGAAGCCGGTCGGGTGATCGTCGGCGTCGACCGTCACCCAGAGGCGGCCGGCCTGACGGGCCTGCTCGAAGAGCTGGAGCGGTGGCGGCGGGTGCTCGGCAATGTCCATCATCCCGATGCGGCGGAAGAGCACGCCGGCGGCGGACTCCAGGGTGCGCAGGAGCTCCAGCTCGTCCTGGCGCGCGGCACGGATGGTCACCGGACGAGACAACCATGACCGAGGAGCGGACGCCACGGAGTTTCCGGCAGTGGTAGCCTCTGTCACGTGAAGCGCAGCTATTGGCGATTTTTTGAGTGGCCGGCCTTGGTGCCGGGCGACTCAGCCGATCGCTGACGCCCAACCGCAGACACCAGAGCCGGCCCGAAGGCAAGGACATCCGTCCTTGCCTTTTCTCGTTCCCAGCCGGCTGCCTGCGACCTTCCGCGGGTCATCCGGCGGAAAGGTCCCCACACATGAACACCCTCCCGCAGCAGGCCGATCAGGCGGCGGTCGTCGATCGACGGATCGAGAAGACCGTCCCGCTGATCACGCCGCAGGCCCTGCACGACGAACTGCCGCTGAGCGACGCCCTGGTCCGGACCGTGGTCGACGGTCGCCAGGCGGTCGCCGACGTACTGAACGGCGTCGACGACCGCCTGCTGGTCGTCGTCGGTCCGTGCTCGGTGCACGACGCGAAGGCGGCCCACGAGTACGCCGAACGCCTCCGGCCGGTCGCCGAGCGACTCTCCGACGGTCTGCTCGTGGTCATGCGCGTGTACTTCGAGAAGCCGCGCTCGACCCTGGGCTGGAAGGGTCTGATCAACGACCCGGGCCTGGACGGCTCCGGCGACGTGAACCGTGGTCTGCGGACCGCTCGTCAGCTGCTCGTGCAGGTGCTCGAGCTCGGCCTCCCGGTCGGCTGTGAGTTCCTCGACCCGATCACGCCGCAGTACATCGCCGACACCGTCGGATGGGGTGCGATCGGCGCGCGGACCGTCGAGAGCCAGGTGCACCGCCAGTTGTCGTCCGGCCTGTCGATGCCGATCGGGATGAAGAACCGCCCCGACGGCTCGATCGCTACGGCGGTCGACGCGATCAAGGCCGCCGCCGTACCGCACGTCTTCACCGGCATCGACCACGACGGCGCGCCGGCCATCCTGCACACCCGCGGCAACCCGGACTGCCACCTGGTACTGCGCGGATCGGACAGTGGACCGAACTACGACGCGGACTCCGTCGCGGGTGCGCAGGAACTCCTCCGCAAGGCCGGTCTGCCGGAGCGGGTGGTCATCGACGCGAGCCACGGCAACAGCCGCAAGGACCACCGCCGGCAGCCGGTGGTGGCCGAGGAGATCGGCGCGCAGGTCGCGGCGGGCAACCGCGCGATCGTCGGCGTGATGCTGGAGTCGTTCCTCCAAGAGGGCCGGCAAGACCTCGACCCGACCCGCGAACTGACCTACGGACAGTCGATCACCGACGCCTGCATGGGCTGGGAAACCACTGAAACAGTCCTCTCGACATTGAGGGATGCGGTGCTCGCGCGGAGGGGCTAGCTGTTCATCTGGAGGTCTCGCAGCGGCTACAGGGCGACCCTAGGGTCTCGACCATGAGTGAGATCTCCCGGCGCCTGGTGCTCGGTTCAGCGGTGGGTGGGGCAGCGGTCTCGCTGCTCCCACCCTCGCTGCACACCGCGATGGCGCAACCTTTGCGGCGCGGTGGTCTGCGCGCGATCGAGCACGTCATCGTGCTGATGCAGGAGAACCGCTCGTTCGACCACTACTACGGGACGCTCCGCGGAGTCCGCGGGTACGGCGACCGGCAGCCACTGCGATTGCGCGACGGCAAGAGCGTGTTCCACCAGCCGGTGACCGGTGGCGGCGAGGTGCTGCCGTTCTCGATCCGCAAGGCCGCCGCGGACGCGGGCCGCAACCCCGACGACATCCAGTACCTGGGCGCGCTGGCCCATGGCTACAGCGACGCCACCCAGGCCTGGGCCAACGGCTGGTACGACAACTGGGTCCAGGCCAAGACGTCGGCCACGATGACCCACTACGAGCGCCGCGACATCCCGTTGCAGTACGAGCTCGCCGAGACCTTCACGATCTGCGACGCGTACCACTGCTCCGTCAACGGCTCGACGAATCCGAACCGCAACTACCTGTGGTCCGGCACCACCGGCTACGAGCCCGGTACGACGCAGCGCGCGGTCACGAACGCGGCGTACTCCTACGACCACGCCGGCTACGACTGGACGTCGTACCCGGAACGGCTGGAGAAGGCCGGTGTCTCCTGGCAGATCTACCAGGAGTGGGACAACTTCACCGACAACGCGGTCGAGTACTTCAAGACTTTCAAGGAGCTCGGGCACCGGATCCTGGCAGGAGTGCCGGGTGGCTACCGGACCACCGAGGAGTTCTACGACAAGCTCCTTGCGAAGTTGCCGGATGAGCGGGCCACTGCGTTGAAGGAGCTGGACACGGCGGTCGAGAAGCTGCCGATCAAAGACCAGAAGCTGTTCCGCAAGGCGATGTACCGGTCCGAGCCGGAGTCGTTGATCCCGCGGCTCCGGGCCGACATCAAGGCCGGGACGCTGCCGCAGGTCAGCTGGCTGGTGCCGTCCGCGGTCGACTCCGAGCACCCCGGATCGTCCACGCCGGTGGGCAGCGCGAACCTCGTCTACGACCTGCTCGACGCGATCGCGTCCGACCCGGAGACCTGGTCGAAGACCGTGCTGCTGATCAACTTCGACGAGAACGACGGGTACTTCGACCACGTCCCGCCGCCGGTCGCGCCGCGGCCTGCCACGGGTGAGGGCGACGACTGGTACGCCGGTCAGCCGATCGGGCTCGGCCCGCGAGTACCGATGACGGTGGTGTCGCCGTGGTCGGTCGGCGGGCACGTGGACTCGCAGGTGTTCGACCACACCTCGGTGATCCGCTTCCTCGAGCTGTGGACCGGCGTACGGGAGCCGAACATCAGCAGCTGGCGACGGACCGCGTGTGGCGACCTCACCACGGCGTTCGATTTCGATCGCTCCTATCGGCAGCCGTCGGTCGACAAGCCCGGCCCGGTGCCGGCGCCGATCGCGCGCTGGAAGCCGACGCCGCCGGCCGACCAGGTGGTGCCGCAGCAGGAGCCCGGCCGCCGTCCGGCCCGTGCGATCCCTTACCAGCCGTCGGCTTCCGGCCTGGTTGCTGATGGCAAGTTGATGTTGGCCCTCGGCAACGAGGGCGCCGAGCCCGCACACTTCGCGATCTACCCGTACGGCGGTGAGCTGCCGGCGCCGGCGCATGTCGACGTCAAACGGTCCCAGGTCGAGAAGATCCCGGTGGACGGCCCGTTCGAGGTGGCCGTGCAGGGGCCGAACCGGTTCTGGGTCGAGCTGGCCGGCTCGGTCGACGGCGCGGCCGCCGGACTCGACGTCCGCGCCGATCGGCACGGTGACTCGCTGGAACTGGAGTTGGTGAACACCTCGCGCAAGCCGCTGACCGTCAAGGTGAACGCCCTCGGGTACGGCAGCAAGACGGTGACGATCGAGCTGCGCGGCAAGCAGACCCGCTCGTTGTCCTGGCCGACCGACCACGGCTGGTACGACGTCGAGGTCACCACGACCGACGACACGTCGTACCGCCGCCGCCTAACCGGCCACCTAGAAACCGGCACCCCCAGCATCACCGGCTGACCCACCTCGTTGCGTCCGAAGATGTGTGGCCGATAGCCCTCGCTCTTCGGACGTAAGGGAGTGGTCAGCGGGCGATGGGTGCGGTGCGGGCGTTGGTGACGGTGATCAGGTCGGCGGGGGACAGGCCGATGTCGAGGCCGCGGCGGCCGCCGGAGACGTAGACCGTCGGGTGGTCGGTGGCGGTGCTGTCGACGACTGTGGGCAGCGCGCGCTTCTGGCCGATCGGGCTGATGCCGCCGACGACGTACCCGGTGGTGCGTTCGGCGGCGGCCGGGTCGGCCATCACCGCCTTCTTCCCGCCGGCCGCGGCCGCGATCGCCTTCAGGTCGAGCTGCTTGTCCACTGGTACGACGCCGACCGCGAGCTTGCCGTCGACCTCGACCAGCAACGTCTTGAACACCTGCTCCGGCGCGAGCCCCAACGCCTCGGCCGCCTCCAGCCCGTAGGACTTCGCTGCCGCGTCGTGTTCGTACGCATGCGTCGTGAACGCGACCTTCGCCTTCGTCAACGCCACCGTCGCCGGCGTCCCCTGACTCTGCTTGCCCTTAGCCACCAGCCGAGCTTAATCCGGCCGGGAAGAGCCGGACGCAGCAGTGGCCGGGGGTCGGGACGAGGCGGGCTTCGTAGGGGATGTCGAGGGTGCTGACGAGGCCCGCGAGAAGGTGCAGATTCATCCCGCAGACCAGCTGAGGCTGCTCCCGGGCGATGCGCTGGAACGGGCAGTTCGCCAGCGCGATGCCGTCCTTGTCCGGGCGGGGCTCGAAGCCGTGCGCGGCCAGGATCTCGGTCAGGGGAGCGCCGCCCGCCGCGCGGCCGAGGGCCTCGCCGTACTCGCGGGCCCGGCGGTTGACCGCGTCGCGCGGGGAGCTGCCGGTCGTCTCGGCGTCTTCGACCGCGGCGGCCAGCAGGCGACCCGCGACGGCGTACTGGCGTTCGGGCAGGGAGATCTCGATCTCGCGGTCGGAGCGGTGGTAGAGCTTCGCGGGCCGTCCGGCGCCGGGGCCGGTGCGGCCGGTCCGGCGCTCGTAGCACGTCGCGAGCAAGCCTTCTTCGGCCAGCTTGTCCAGGTGGAACGCCGCGGTCGTCCGCGGGAGACCCAGCGCATTGGCCGCGTCGTCACGGCTCACCGGCTCCGGCCGGCCGACGACGTACTCGTAGAGGCGGCGCCGGGTCGGTTCCTCCAGAGCGGCGACCGCCTGCACGCTCGCGTCCCAGGAAGTGTCCACGGAATGATTCTATCGACAACATTGGTTGATGTAACAGCTATGATGGCAGTTCGTTGAACTCTCAGGGAGTGTGCAGATGGCGATCTCGGCCGACCTCGAGTCCGTCCCCCTTCACATCGTCGCCGGCCGCGCGGAGATCGATCTTCCCGCCGCCCAGCGCGCTGTCGCGGATCTGCTGACCGCGCTCGGACGGGACCCCCACAGCGCGCATCTCGCGGACACCCCGCGCCGGGTCGCGCATGCGTACGCGGAGATGCTCACGCCCCGCGAGTTCGAGCTGACCACGTTCCCGAACGACGAGGGGTACGACGAACTCGTTCTGGCCAAGGACATCCCGGTGCAGTCGCTGTGTGAGCACCACCTGCTGCCGTTCCAGGGTGTCGCCCACGTCGGGTACCTGCCGGGCCAGCGGATCCTCGGGCTGTCGAAGCTGGCCCGCGTGGTCGAGTTGTTCGCCCGCGACCTCCAGGTGCAGGAGCGGCTGACCAAGCAGGTCGCAGACTGGCTCCAGGACCACCTCGACCCGAAGGGCGTCGGCGTGGTGATCGAGGCCGAGCACCAGTGCATGTCGTTGCGCGGCGTCCGCGCAGTGGGCTCCCGGACGGTCACGTCGTCGCTGCAGGGCATCCTCCGCGACAACCAGAGCTCCCGCCAGGAGTTCTTCGCCCTGACCGGCCTCACCCCGTAGGTACGACGGTCACAGGCCAAGCGTGACCGGTTAGGGCGAGGCTGGTGGTCCCGCCCTAGGCCGAGGCGACCACCACCGATGGGCGGTGATGGGTGTGCCGGCCGGTGGCCAGGATGTGGGCCACCTCGCCGGGGAGCAGGTCGGTGCCGGGGACGGGCTCCATCTCGGAGACGTCGAGCCAGCGGACGACGGTCGCGCCGTCGTGGCCGTGGACGGCGAGGATGGAGTCGAGGTCCGGCCAGACGGCCGTGGACGGATTGGCGCCGTGCCAGCGGAGCGCGACCGAGCCGTCGGTGAAGACACAACCTTCGGCGACGACGCCGGTCCCGGAGACTCCGCTGATGTCGGTGTAGCGCACGAGTTCGAATGTCTGGGGTTTCACCGGCGGACCTCGCCGGGTCTTATCGGGTCGTCGTGGCCGGTGTGGCCTGGGAGAGCTGCCATGGTCCTTTCCCCATAGTCGGCGTGGCTGGGCGCTCGCCACAAACCGGGGACATTACCGACTGTCAGCGGGGAAGGACGGTCTGTAGCGACTCTTCTTCTCAAGACAAGCTAGATCCAAACTGGCCTGATGCGCCAGAGCTCCCGCAGCGTGTCTCATTCCTCGACGCGTTCGACGCCTGAAACTCCTGACAAACCCGGCGAATTGAATGTCGTTCTGGACGCGTTGCGTGATCGAATACAGCGGTGTTCCTGACGTTTGGCACCGACCTGGCCGGAATTGACGCTCCCGCGAGCGATTTCGGGTTCCTGCTGCACAAGAACCCGGCGCGACCGCAGGCGATCGAGGTCACCGGCGGTTCGGCGCACGTCTTCTATCCCGAGGCGACGAACCAACGCTGTACGGCGGCCGTCCTGCTCGAGATCGACCCGATCGCCCTGGTCCGGTCCGGGCGCGGCAAGGCAGCGGAAGGATTCACCCTCGGGCAGTACGTGAACGACCGCCCGTACGCAGCCTCCAGCCTGCTGGCCGTTGCGATCGGCAAGCTGTTCCGGACCGCGATGAACGGCCGCTGCGACGCCCGTCCCGAACTGGCGGCCCGCCCGATCCCACTCGATGTCCATGTCCCGGCGCTCCCGTGCAGCGGCGGCGCCGAGTTGGCCGAGCGCCTGTTCGGCCCGCTCGGCTGGACCGTCGACGCCCGCCCGGTGCGGCTCGATCCCGAGATCCCGGCGTGGGGTTCGTCGCGGTACGTCGACCTGCGGCTGAGGGGCGTACTGCGGCTGGCCGACGCACTCAATCACCTGTACGTGATGCTGCCCGTGCTGGACGACGCCAAGCACTACTGGGTCGGCTCGGACGAGGTCGACAAACTGGTCCGCGCCGGCGAGGGCTGGCTCGGCGCGCACCCCGAGAAGGACCTGATCTCCCATCGCTACCTGGCCCACCGCCGCTACCTCGCCGACAGTGCCCTGGAGCGCCTGGCCGAGGCGGACGGTGTGGAACTCGTCGAAGAGGCCTCCGACGAAGGCTCGGTCTCACTCGCGGTCGAGCGTCGTACGGCGGTTGCCGGCGTACTGCGGGAGCTCGGGGCGCGGCGCATCGCCGACCTGGGCTGTGGTGAGGGCGCGCTCGTCGGCGAACTTCTGAAGGACCCGATGATCGGCGAGCTGATCGCAACGGACGTGTCCGCCCGTGCCCTTACCGCCGCCGAACGACGCCTTCACTACAACGACCTCCCGGACCGTCAACGCGAACGTCTCCGTTTCCTGCAGTCGTCGGTGACGTACGCCGACCAGCGGTTGGCCGGCCTGGATGCCGTTGTTCTGATGGAGGTCATCGAGCACGTCGACCCGCCGCGCCTGCCCGCCCTCGCCCACTCCGTCTTCCACACCGCGCACCCCGGAGCCGTCATCGTCACCACCCCCCAACAGCGAATACAACATCCGCTACCCCGCCCTCCCAGCCGGCCGCTACCGCCACCCCGACCACCGCTTCGAGTGGACCCGCGCGGAGTTCCAAACCTGGGCTACCGGTGTCGCGGACGTGCACGGCTACACCGTGGAGTTCCGTCCAGTCGGCCCCGACGACCCGGACGTAGGCTCACCGACTCAGCTCGCCCTCTTCCGCCTGCGTGAGGAGGTGAGCGCTCGATGACGACCATCGACGTACCAGCGCTCTGTTTGGTGGTTCTGGTGGGGGCCAGTGGGTCGGGGAAGTCGACGTTCGCCCGGCGGCATTTTCTGCGCACCGAGGTGATTTCGAGCGACTTCTGCCGAGGGCTGGTTTCTGATGACGAGAATGATCAGGCGGCCACCAAAGACGCGTTCGACGTCCTGAACTTCATCGCCGGGAAACGCCTGGCCGCGGGGCGGTTGACGGTGATCGACGCGACCAACGTGCAGCCGGAGGCGCGGAAGGAGTTGGTGAACCTCGCGCGGGAGCACGACGTCCTGCCCGTGGCGATCGTGCTGGACCCGCCGGAGCGGGTGTGTGTCGAGCGCAACGAGCAGCGAGCCGATCGGCAGTTCGGGACGAAGGTGATCGCCCGGCAGCGGTCGCAGCTGAAGCGTGGGCTGCGGAGCCTCAAACGTGAAGGCTTCCGGACGGTTCACGTGCTGACCTCCGTCGACGAGATCGATGCCGTCAGCATCGAACGCACCAAGCTGTTCAGCGACCTGACCGATCAGACCGGTCCGTTCGACATCGTCGGCGACGTGCACGGCTGCCGGTCCGAGCTCGAGCGGCTGCTCACCGACCTCGGCTACACGCTCACCCGCGACGACGCCGGCCGCCCGGTCGACGCCGTACACCCGGACCGTCGAACCGTGTTCGTCGGTGACCTGGTCGACCGCGGCCCGGACACGCCCGGCGTGCTCCGCCTCGTCATGGGAATGGTTGCCAACGGCCACGCTTTCTGTGTCCCCGGCAACCATGAGGACAAGTTGCTCAAGGCACTCAGAGGCCGCAACGTGAAGATCAGCCACGGTCTCGAAACCACCTTGGAGCAACTCGCCGCGGAGCCGCCCGAGTTCCGCGACGCCGTGGAGCGTTTCATCGACGGCCTGATCTCGCACTACGTCTTCGACAGCGGCAAGCTGGTGGTCTCGCACGCCGGCCTGGTCGAGCGGATGCACGGCCGCGCGTCCGGCCGCGTCCGATCCTTCTGCCTGTACGGCGAGACGACCGGCGAGACCGACGAGTTCGGCCTCCCGGTTCGCTATCCGTGGGCGAACGAGTACCGCGGCCGCGCGACGGTCGTCTACGGCCACACCCCGACCCCCGAACCGGAGTGGATCAACAACACGATCTGCCTCGACACCGGCTGCGTGTTCGGCGGCGCACTCACCGCGCTGCGCTACCCGGACCGCGAGCTGGTCGCGGTCCAGGCCGCCCAGGAGTACTACGCGCCCGCGAAGCCGTTGCATGTGGCAACCGCACCGGCGCGCGAGCCCGACGTACTCGAGCTGACCGACGTCACCGGTCGCCGGGTGATCGAGACCTCGACCCACGGACGGCTCAGCATCCGGGCCGAGCAGGCCGGTGCGGCGCTGGAGGTGATGAGCCGGTTCGCGATCGACCCGCGCTTCCTGCTGTACCTGCCACCGACGATGAGCCCGGTCGCGACCTCGCCGGAACCAGGTTTGCTGGAGCACCCGCGACAGGCCTTCGAGACGTATCGGAGGCAGGGCGTGACCGAGTTGGTGTGCGAGGAGAAGCACATGGGCTCGCGCGCCGTCGTCCTGCTGACCCGGGACGACGACGTGGCCGAGAAGCGCTTCGGCCTGGCTGGTCGCGGCGCGATCCACACCCGCACCGGGCGGTCCTTCTTCGACGCGGCGCTGACCGACGAGCTGCTGCTCCGTCTTCGCGCCGTCGCCGAGGAGGCCGGCGTCTTCGCGGAGCTGGACACGTCGTGGCTGCTGCTCGACGCGGAACTGCTGCCGTGGAGCGCGAAGGCCGAGGACCTGCTGCGCAACCAGTACGCCGCCGTCGGCGCGGCCGCGCGTACGTCGCTGCCAGCAGCCACTGAGGCGCTGCGGTCGGCCGTCGCGGCCGGTCTCGACGTGGGTGGGCTGCTGGCCGCGACGGAACGCCGTACTGCGAACGCCGCGAAGTTCACGGAGGCGTACCGGCGATACTGCTGGCCGACGGATGGGCTGGACGGGGTCCGGATCGCGCCGTTCCAGGTGCTGGCGTCGGAGGGCGCGACGTACCACGAAAGGCCGCACACCTGGCATCTCGGGATCGCGGACCGGATGGTTGCGGCAGGGGCGGAACTGATCACGCCGACCCGGCGGCTGTTCGTCGACGCCGACAACTGGGACGCCGGGATCTCTTGGTGGCAAGAGCTCACGGGTGCCGGTGGCGAAGGCATGGTGGTCAAGCCGGCGGCCAACCTGACGCGGACGGCGAAGGGACTCGCGCAGCCGGGACTGAAGGTGCGCGGGCAGGAGTACCTGCGCCTGATCTACGGTCCCGACTACACCGAGCCGGCCAACTTCGAGCGCCTCCGTGACCGCAACCTCGGTCACAAGTGGTCGCTGGCCCTCCGCGAGTACGCCATCGGCCTGGAGTCGCTCGAGCGCGCCGCCCGCGGCGAGCCGCTCTGGCGCATCCACGAGTGCGTCTTCGCAGTCCTCGCACTCGAGTCGGAGCCCGTCGACCCACGGCTCTGACGCAGCCAGTCCCCACGGGAGGCGGACGTCGACGGTGGTGCGCCGCGGCGAGGGGCGAGTTGTCTCCGGTAGGTAAACGTCTTTCGGAATCGCTTGGCAAGGCGTGGGGAAGCACCTTAGGGTCAGTGCAATGTCACACGGTACTGGAGTGCACGAATGAGTGGAGCGGTGCGGACGAGCGCCGGAGCGGTGGTTCCGGTGGGGGAGGTGGAGCTGACCGGAGGGCTGTTGCGTGCCTGGCAGCAGCGCAATCGGGTGGCGACGATCCCGCACTCGATCGGCGAGCTGCGGATGGCCGGCAACCTGGAGAACCTGCGCCGGCTGGCGGATCCTTCGGTCGGGCCGTACCGCGGGCGGTACCCGTTCCTCGACACGGATCTGTACAAGACGCTCGAAGGGCTCGCGTACGAGGTCGGCCGGGAGGATGCGCCGGCCGGGGCACGGGAGTTCTTCGACGAGGTCGTCGGACTGCTCGAACAGGCGCAGGCCGGCGACGGCTACCTTAACTCGTACTTCCAGGACCCGGATCAGCCCAAGCAGCCGTGGTCGGACCTCGGCTGGGGACATGAGCTCTACAACCTCGGCCACCTGATCCAGGCTGCCGTCGCGGCGAACCGCCGGCTGGACGACGGTCGATTGTTGACAATCGCCTGCCGCTTCGCGGATCTCGTCGTCCGGAAGTTCGGGGTGGACGGCGAGGAGGTCGTCGACGGGCATCCCGAGGTGGAGATGGCGCTGGTCGAGCTTTATCGAGAAACCGGGAACGCGGACTATCTGACGCAGGCACGGCTGTTCGTCGATCGCCGTGGGCAGGGGAAGCTGAAGCACACGATCTTCCCGGCCGAGTACTTCCAGGACAACGCGCCGTTCCGGGAGCTGCCGTCCGTCACCGGGCACGCCGTACGGATGGCGTATCTCGCGGCCGGGGCCGCGGACGTGCACCTGGAGACCGGCGATCCGACGCTGCTGAAGGCGTTGGAGCGGCTGTGGGACGACATGGTCGCGACGAAGCTCTACCTCACCGGTGGACTGGGAAGTCGACACTCGGACGAGGCGATCGGCGACCGGTACGAGTTGCCGTCCGAGCGCGCGTACGCCGAGACGTGTGCGGCGATCGCGGTGATGCAGTGGGCGTGGCGGATGTTCCTTGCCACCGGCAGATCGTCGTACGTCGACGTGTTCGAGACGGTGCTCTACAACGCTTATGCTGTTGGGCTTTCGGCCGATGGAACGGCGTTCTTCTACGACAATCCGTTGCAGCGGCGGCCGGATCACGAGCAGCGCTCCGGCGCTGAGGCCGGTGGCGATCCGCTGCGTCGTCCGTGGTTCGGCTGCCCCTGCTGCCCGCCGAACATCATCCGCTGGATGTCCGAACTCCAGGACCACGTTGCCGCCGTCCGCGACGACACCCTCTACGTCGGCCTGTACGCCGACGCCCACATCACCACCGGCGATCTCGCCCTGACCATCACCACCGACTACCCGTGGGACGGCGAGGTGACGATCATGGTGGAGCGCGCACCGGAGGGGGAGCAGGCGCTCGCGCTCCGCATCCCATCGTGGGCCGCTGAAGCCAAGCTCACCGCACCCGGTGGGGTGGAGGGCCCTGTCGTGGCGGACGACGGGTGGGTTGTGGTGCGGTGGCGGTTTGTTGCCGGCGACATCGTTCGGCTGCAGCTGCCGATGTCTGCGCGAGCCCACGGATCGCATCCGTATCTCGATGCGACCCGGGATGCCCTTGCCGTTGCCCGGGGCCCGCTTGTCTATTGCGTCGAGCAACAGGATGTCGACGCGCCCGTCGACGACCTGTTGCTGACGCCAACGGCAGTTGCGGCGGCGACAGCGCGCCGGCAGGACGACGGCGTCGTGCTCGAGCTGACCGCGGGTGTCGCACCGACGCCGGCAGCAGAGCTGTATCCGGTGATCACAGATCAACAGACCCAGACCGCCATCAGCGAGGTACCGGCGACTTTCGTCCCGTACTTCCTCTGGGGGAACCGTCAGGCCCTGGCCATGCGTGTATGGCTGCGCGCCGCGAACTGAAAGTAGGCAAATGAAGAGAACGACCATGCTGGTGGGGCTCGTGGCGTCCGGTGCGCTGGCGCTGAGCGCCTGCGGCGGCGGCACGACCGGGGCCAAGGGCGAGTCGGGCGGGCCCGGCGGCAAGGCGGTGCAGGGCGGCACGCTGCAGGTGCTCCAGAACGCGGCTTACTCCCACCTCGATCCGGCCCGCGGCTTCGACGGCGGTGTCAACAACTTCTACCGGCTGATCTACCGGACGCTCACGACGCAGGGCGCCGCGCCCGGTGCCGAGGGCACCAAGATCGTCCCCGATCTGGCGACCGACACCGGCAAGCCGTCCGACGGCGGGAAGACCTGGACGTTCACGCTGAAGGACGGCCTGTTCTTCGAGACCGGTGCGCCGATCACCAGCGCGGACGTGAAGTGGGGCGTGTCCCGGGCCTGGGATCCCGAGATCGGCATCGGCTCGCCGTACGCGAAGCAGTTGATCGAGGCGCCGGCGTCGTACCAGGGCCCGTACAAATCGGGTGACCTGTCGACAATCGCCACGCCGGACGCGAAGACGATCGTGTTCCACCTGAAGAAGCCGTACGCCGACTTCGGCAGCGTCGTCGCGCAGAACACCTTCACCCCGGTACCGAAGGGCCAGGGCGCGGGCAACCAGCTGGACAGCAAGCCGATCTCGTCCGGCCCGTACAAGGTGTCCGAGTACAAGCCCGGCGCTTCGCTCAAGCTGGTCCGCAACGACAAGTGGGACAAGAAGAGCGACGACGTCCGGACGGCGAACCCGGACGCGTTCCAATGGACGTTCGGGCTCGACGGCGCCACCATCGACGAGCGGATGATCGCCGGCCAGGGCGCCGATGCCGACGCGATCGCGGGCACGGTCCAGGCCGCCTCCGTGGCCCGGATCCAGACCCCGCAGCTCAAGCAGCGCACGATGACCGGCCTCGGCGGCTGTACGACGTACATGGGCCTGAACACCACGAAGAAGCCGCTGAACGACGTCAAGGTCCGGCAGGCGATCAACCTCGCGGTGAACAAGCAGACCGTGCGGGACGCGGACGGCGGGTCGGCGCTCGCCGACATCGGGACCAGCATCCAACCGCCGACGGTGGCCGGCCGGGTGGACTACGACCCGTACCCGAGCCCGGACCACAAGGGTGACGTCGAGGCGGCCCGCAAGCTGCTCACCGAGGCCGGTCTGGCAGGCGGCTTCACGATGACCCTCGACACCCGGGCGCAACCGAAGATGCAGGCGATGGCGGTCGCGATCCAGCAGGCGCTGGAGCCGCTGAAGATCACCGTGAAGATCAACACCATCGACACCGCGACGTACTACGAGGTGATCGGGACGACGTCGCAGCAGCACGACGCCGCGATCACCGGCTGGTGCCCGGACTGGCCGTCCGGTGCGACCTTCCTGCCGCCGCTGTTCGACGGCCGCAACATCACCACCAAGGGCAACTCGAACCTGGCCCAGCTGAACGACCCGGGCGTGAACGCGAAGATCGACGAGATCGCCAAGCTGACCGACGTCACCGCGGCGAACGCGGCGTACGGCGACCTCGACAAGCAGATCATGGAACTCGCGCCGGTCGTCCCGCTGCTGTACGAGAAGGTGCTGATGCTGGTCGGCAGCAACATCGCCGGCGCGTACCTGCACGACGGGTTCTCCGGTGGGATCGACCTGGTCTCGGTCGGCCTCGCGGACGCCGGGAAGTAGCCGATGACGACGACCATCGGGGGGACTAGCACAGCACTGGTCGAGGAAGTGGTGGGGACCCCGGTCGCGGCCGGCGGTCCCCCGACCTCGACCCGGCGGATCCTCACCACGCTGGCCCGGGACAAGGGCGCCGTACTGTGCGTGATGTTCCTGGCGATCGTGGTCCTGATGGCGGTGGCCGCGCCGCTGATCACCAAGCTCAGCGGCTGGGGGCCGTACGAGTTCGACTCGGCGGCGATCAACTCCGCGCTGGGCGGCGTACCGAACGGCGCGCTCGGCGGGATCAGCCGGGAGCACTGGTTCGGCGTCGAGCCGCAGAACGGCCGCGACCTGTTCGCCCGGATCGTGTACGGCGCGCGGGTGTCGATCACGATCTCGCTGTCGGCGACGCTGCTGACCGGGATCCTCGGTGTCGTCCTCGGCATGCTGGCGGGGTTCTACCGCGGCTGGGTCGACCAGGTGATCTCGCGGTTGATGGACTTCCTGATGGCGTTCCCGGCGCTGATCTTCATGATCGCGATCCTGTCCTCGCTGCCGGCCGGCAATCGCCCGGTCCTGCTGGTCGTGGTGATCAGCGCGTTCGGCTGGCCGTACCTGGCCCGGGTGATCCGCGGTCAGACGATGACGCTGGCGAACCGGGAGTTCGTCGAGGCGGCGCGGGCGTCCGGGGCGAAGGACGTGCAGGTCGTGTTCCGGGAGATCCTGCCGAATCTGCGCGGCTCGGTCATCGTGATGACGACGCTGGCGATCCCGGGCTACATCGGCACCGAGGCCGGCCTGTCGTTCCTCGGCGTCGGCGTCTCACCGCCGACCGCGTCCTGGGGACAGATGATCGCGAGCTCGGTCAGCTGGTACTCGGTGGACCCGATGTTCTTCGCGATCCCGGGCGCCTTCCTGTTCCTCACCGTGCTGTCCCTGACAGTCCTGGGCGACAAGATCCGCTCGGTGATCGACCAGGGAGAAGCCGCATGACGCGCTACGTGCTGGGGCGGCTGGGCGGGGTCGTCGTGATCTTGCTGGCCGTTTGCCTGTTCACCTATCTGATCTTCTTCAAGCTGTCGCCGGATCCCGCGGTGATGATCTGCGGCAAGACCTGTACGCCGGACCGGATCAATTCGATTCGCGACGTGCTGGGGCTGAACCAGCCGATCTTCACCCAGTTCTGGGAGTTCCTCCGGGGCATCTTCGCCGGGCGCGACTACGGCTCGGTGCACTGCCCGGCGCCGTGTCTGGGGTACAGCTTCCAGACCAACGAGTCGGTGTGGAGCATGATCACCACCCGGCTCCCGGTCAGCGTGACGGTTGCGGTCGGCGCCGCCGTACTGTGGCTGCTCGCCGGCGTGATCGGCGGTCTGGTCAGCGCGATCAAGCAAGGAACGTGGTGGGACCGTACGGCGATGGCACTTGCCCTCGGTGGCGTGAGCGTGCCGAACTACGTCCTCGCGCTCGTCCTGCAGTACGTCCTGGTCGTGAAGCTGCAGGTGTTGCCGTTCCCGTCGGCGCCTGCGTTCGCGGACGACCCCGTGCTGTGGTTCGAGTCGTACCTGATGCCGTGGACCGTGCTGGCTGTCGGCTACGCCTGTCTGTACGCGCGGTTGACCCGGAGCAACGTGATCGACACGTTGTCGGAGAACTACTTCCGGACCGCGCGGGCCAAGGGACTGAGTCGCCCGCTGATCCTGCGCCGGCACGCACTGCGACCGGCGTTGACCCCGATCACCACGATCTTCGGGATGGACTTCGCCGGCCTGCTCGGCGGCGCGCTGATCACCGAGACCGTGTTCGGGCTGAACGGGATCGGCAAGATGGCAGCCGACTCGATCGCGAAGAACGACCAGCCGGTGATCATGGCGGTCACCTTGCTCGCCGCGTTCTTCGTTGTCATCGGCAACGTCGTGGTGGACCTTGTCTACACCGCGCTGGATCCACGAGTGAGGGTGACATCGGCATGACGGACGAGTTGTTCGTGGTGGAAGACCTGACCGTCACATTGCCGACCAGTCGTGGGCCGGTGGATGTGGTGAAGAACGTGTCGTTCACCGTCGGCCGGGACGACACGCTCGGGATCGTCGGCGAGTCCGGGTCGGGCAAGTCGATGACGGCCCTCGCCGTACTCGGGCTGCTGCCACGCGGTGCGGAAACGAAGGGGAGCATCCGCCTGGATGGCTCCGAGTTGCTCGGGCGGTCGGAGCGGGAGCTGCAGTCGGTGCGCGGGAACGCGATCTCGATGGTGTTCCAGGATCCGTTGTCGTCGCTGAATCCCTACTACACCGTGGGTTTGCAGATCGAGGAGATGTACCGGGCACACCGTGGTGGGTCGCGGCGCGCGGCCCGGCAGGTGGCGATCGACGCGCTGGACCAGGTCGGGATCCCCGATCCGGGCCGGCGGGTCGACCACTATCCGCATCAGTTCTCCGGTGGCCAGCGGCAACGAGTCATGATCGCGATGGCGCTGTGCTGCTCGCCGGCATTGCTGATCGCGGACGAGCCGACGACCGCGCTCGATGTCACCGTCCAGGCGCAGATCCTGGAGCTGATGGCTGAGCTGCAGTCGACCACCGGGACCGGGATGGTCTTCATCACGCATGACCTGGCGGTGATCAGCTCGATCGCTCAACGGGTGCTGGTGATGTGCGCGGGTGAGCCGGTCGAGTACGGCACGGCCGAGCAGGTGTTCTCGGATCCTCGGCACGAGTACACGCGCACGCTGCTGGACGCCGTACCGCGAATCGATGACGAGGTGGTGGTGTCGTGACGTTGCTGAAGGTGCGTGGGGTGACGAAGCAGTTCGTCACCCGCGGCGAAGGCGCGATGGCCCGGAAGTCCACGTTCACCGCGGTCGACGACGTCAGCTTCGAGGTGGAGCTGGGTGAGACGCTGGCGATCGTGGGGGAGTCGGGCAGCGGGAAGTCGACCACTGCGCGGATCGCCGCGCGATTGCTGGAGCCGACGAGCGGGTCGGTCGAGTTCGACGGGCAGGACGTGACGCGGGCGACCGGGAACGAGTTGGCGTCGTTCCGGAACAACGTGCAGGTGGTGTTCCAGGATCCGTTCTCGTCGCTGAACCCGCGGTACACGGTCGAGCGGATCGTCACCGCGCCGCTGACCTATCAAGGGATCACGCCAGCCGGTGGGCGGCGGGCGTTCGCGCAGGAGCTGATGGCACGGGTCGGGCTGAACCCGGACCACTGCCAGCGGTATCCGGCGCAGTTCTCCGGCGGGCAGGCGCAGCGGATCGGCATCGCCCGGGCCCTCGCGGTGAACCCGAAGCTGGTGATCTGCGACGAGGCGGTGTCCGCGCTCGACGTGTCGATCCAGGCGCAGGTGCTGGAGCTGTTGATGCGATTGCAGCGCGAGAGCGGGTTCAGCTACATCTTCATCGCGCACGACCTGGCCGTGGTCCGGCAGATCTCGCAGCGGGTCGCGGTGATGAACCAGGGCAGAATCGTGGAGCTGGGGTCACGCGACCAGGTGTTCGGGGATCCCCAGGACGATTACACGAAGGCGCTGCTGGCCGCAGTGCCGCGGATCAATCCGGAGTGGGACGCCAGACGCCGGGCGAAGGAGGCTTCATGACCAGCTACACGATTCCTGGAATGCATGTGCGGGAGCACGCCGTCGAGGTGCCACTGGACTGGTCCAATCCCGCAGAGACGATCACGGTCTTCGCCCGGGAGCTCGTCGACCCGGTGCGCAAGGACGAGGACCTGCCGTGTCTGCTCTTCCTGCAGGGCGGCCCGGGCGGGAAGGCACCGCGGCCGCCCGGGCGGACGGGATGGATCGACCAGGCGCTGAAGAACTACCGCGTGATCCTGCTCGACCAGCGGGGGACCGGTCGCAGTACGCCGGCCTCCGGGCAGCGGATGGCCGCGATGTCCGCCGAGGAAGGTGCTGACTACCTCGCCTGCTTCCGGGCGGACTCGATCATCGCCGATGCCGAGCACCTCCGTACGACGGTCTTCGGCGGCCGCAAGTGGTCGACGCTGGGCCAGAGCTACGGCGGGTTCCTCACGCTCACCTACTTGTCGAAGGCTCCGGACGGACTGACGGCCTGCTATGTGACCGGCGGGCTGGCCTCGATCGATCCGTCGGCGGCCGAGGTGTATCGGCGGACGTATCCGCGGGCGGCGGCGAAGAACCGTGAGTTCTACCAGCGCTATCCCCACAACGTGGAGCTGGTCGGCCGGATCGCGGACCGGTTGGCGGATTCCGACGTACGGCTGCCGGATGGTGATCGGCTGACGGTACGGCGGTTCCAGTCGCTCGGGATCGACTTCGGGATGAAGCCCGGGTACGAGCGGATCCACTGGCTGCTCGACGAGGCCTTCGACGGGGATTCGTTGTCGGACACGTTCCTCGGTCAAGCGATGGCGTTGTCGTCGTACAGCTCGAACCCGTTGTTCGCGGCGCTGCAGGAGAGCATCTACGGATCCGGCGAGGGCCCCACGGGCTGGGCGTCCGAGGCGGAGCGGAAACTGCGGCCGGAGTTCGCCGAGGAGGCGCGGCCGCTGCTGTTCACCGGCGAGATGATGTACCCCTGGATGTTCGAGGAGATCCGGGGACTGCGGCCGTTCCAGGGTGCCGTCGAGGTGCTGGCCGGCCGGCCGCGGTGGTCGGAGCTGTACGACCTCGAGCGGCTCGCGGCGAACGACGTACCGGTGGCCGCCGCGGTCTACTACGACGACATGTACGTCGACTCCGGGCTGCAACTGGACACCGCGAGCCGGGTCGGCAACCTGCAGGCGTGGGTGACGAACGAGTACGAGCACGACGGGCTCGGCGTGGAGCGGGTGTTCGCCCGGCTGACCGAGCTGGTGCGAGCCGTTGGGGGTGGCGTACCCGCGAGTTGAGGGGTGGAGTGCATCACAATGGGCGGCGAGCGGTGACCAGGGAGGTGAACGGATGGTTCAGGGGATTTCGGCGGCTCATCGCGCCGTAGACGGCTCGACCGGGCCGCTGCCGAGCGTGCGGCGGCTGAAGCAGCGGGAGAACCTGCGCGACAGCGTGGCCAACGCGCTGCGGGCGGCGGTGATCTCCGGCGAGCTCGAGCCGGGGCAGGTGTACTCCGCGCCGATGCTGGGCGCGCGGTTCGGGGTGTCCGCGACGCCGGTGCGGGAGGCGATGCTCGACCTGGTCCGCGAGGGCCTGGTGATCTCGCTGCGGAACAAGGGCTTCCGGGTCACCGAGGTGTCCGACGCGGACCTGGACGACCTGGCCTCGCTGCGGCAGCTGATCGAGCCGCCGACGATCCGGGTCGTCGTACCGGCGATTCCCGCCGCGGACTTCCCGCGGCTGCGTGCGCTGGCGGAGGACATCGTGGTGGCGGCGGAGGCGGGTGACCTGATCGCGTACATCGAGGCGGATCGGGTCTTCCACGTCACGCTGCTCACGTACTCCGGCAACCAGAGGCTGGTCGACCTGGTGTCGGACCTGCGGTCGCAGACGCGGCTGCTCGGGCTCACGCCGCTGGTCGAGAGCGGGCGGCTGGGACAGTCGGCGGCCGAGCACCACGAGCTGATGGACCTGGTCGAGGCGCGCGACGGCGACGGCGCCGAGCAGTTGATGCGCCGCCACATCGGCCACGTCCGGGGCCTGTGGGCAGGGTCTCAAAGCAGCTGACGCTGGAGCGAGTCGGCGACGAACTGCTCGAACTCCGCCGGCGTCCAGCCCGACTCGTCGACCAGTTCCTGGTAGACACCGGGCGCGGCCAGCGCGCGGTAGACGGCCTGCGCCTGCTTCAGTGGGATGCGTAGTTCGGTCTCGAGTGACGCGATGATCGCGTCCATCACCTCGTTGCGGCCTTGGAGCTTGGAGCGCAGCAACGCCTTGGTCTCGGCGCTCTCGTCGGTGGCGGCCTCGAAGATCAGCACGACGTCGAAGCCCGCCGAGTACAGGTTCGTCAGCCAGGCCGCGGCGCCGTGCAGCCGCTCGACCGGGTCCTCGATCGCCAGCACCTGCTGCGCCCGCTCGATCGCCCCGGCCTCGGTCAACCACAGGTCGCAGATCAGCGACAGGATCTCCCGCTTGGTGCCGAAGGCCGAGTAGACGGTCCGGGTGGCCACGCCGGCGTCCTTCGCGATCGCGTCGATGCTGGTCGCGCCGTACCCCTGCGCGGCGAAGAGCCGGCGGCCGGCCTGCGCGATCCGGATCCGGGTCTCCTCGGCCTGGACCTGGCGATAGGACTTGACAGCCTCGGGCATGTGGGCACACTATCACTGTGTTCAGTGCAGTGACACTGCATCGAGTGCACTGCTAATGCACTATCTGAGGGGGATGGACATGGCTACTTCCGAGGCGCTGGCCGGTACGACGAACGCTGGGCCGCTCGCGGTGCTGGAGCGGATCCTGCACGAGGGGTTCGCGACCGGGGACGACGGCATCGTGGACGAGGTGTGCGCGCCGGACCTGGTCGAGCATCAGTTCGGGCTGGCGGGGACGGGTGAGCAGGCGCGCGAGCAGGTGAAGGCGGCGATCCGGGACGTGCACGCGATGATGCCGGACATCGTCTACACGCTGGAGGACTCGGTCGTCGTCGGCGACCTGGTCTGGGCGCGCGGACGAGCACGCGGCACCGCGACGGGCGGATTCTTCGGGCCGCCCAGCAACGCGCCGATCGACATCGCCATCTTCGAGCTGGCGCGCGTCGTCGACGGTCGCATCGTCGAGCACTGGGGCTGCCCGGACCGGTTTGCCCTGCTCGCCCAGACGGGTGGGCTTGCTCGGCTTACTTCGTAAGCGCTCCGGCGGCGGTTGCGGCGGCGGGGGAGCCGTAGGTGGCGGTCAGGCGGTCCAGGAAGGTGGGGTGGTCGAGCGTGTACTCCTGGGTGCCGACCGTCTCCAGGACCGTGGTCGCCAGCGTGCAGCCGAGGTGGGCGGACGCCTCGTGGTCGAGGCCGGCCGCGCGGCCGGTCAGGTAGCCGGCCCGGAAGGCGTCGCCGCCGCCGGTCGGGTCCACGAGACCCGGCGCCGGGACGGCCGGAACCTTGGCCAGGATCCCGCTGGTGTCCTCGATCACGACGCCGTCGCCGCCGTGGGTGGTGACCCGGACGCCCACGCGCTCCAGGATCTCGCCATGGCTCCAGCCGGTCTTCTGCACCATCAGGCCGGCTTCGTACTCGTTGCTGAACAGGTACGCCGCCCCGTCGATGAGTCGGCGGATATCGGCGCCGTCCATCCGCGCCATCTGCTGCGACGGGTCCGCCGCCACGGCGATCCCGTGCTGCTTGGCCAATTCGGTGTGCTTGAGCATGCCGTCGGGGTCGTCCGCACCGATGAGCACCAGGTCGATCCCGCCGGACTTCGCGTGGATCGCGCCCAGGTCCAGCTCCCGCGCCTGCGCCATCGCGCCGGTGTAGAACGAGGCGATCTGGTTCGCGTCGAGGTCCGTCGTACAGGTGAACCGGGCGGTGTGTACGTTCTCACAGACGCGCACGTGCGAGACGTCCACGCCGGCGGTCGTCAGCACCGCGCCGTACTCCGCGAAATCGGCACCGACCGAACCGACCAGCAGCGACGGCTGCCCGAGCTGGGCCATCCCGTAGCAGATGTTCGCCGCGACGCCGCCGCGGTGGACGACCAGCTCGTCGACCAGGAACGAGAGGGAGACCTTGTGCATCTGTTCCTCGAGGAACTGGTCCTTGAACCGGCCCGGGAACGTCATCAGGATGTCGGTCGCGATCGATCCGGCGACGGCGATGCGCATACGGGGTGCTCCCTCAGGTGGGGTGGGTGTGCGACGTGCGGACAACCCATAGAGACTACAGGCGACCGATCTAATACATGGAGGGCGGGAATTCATGGGCCATCAGGTACCTGTGACCGAGGAACTGCACGACTACATGGTCGCGCACGGGATGCCGCTGGACGAGATCGCGACCGAGCTGGTGGCCGAGACCGAGGCGCTCGGCGGCCCCGCGCGGATGCTGACCACGCCCGACCAGGCCGCGCTCCTGACCACGCTGACGCGGCTGATCTCGGCCCGCCGGGCGGTCGAGATCGGGACCTTCACCGGTTTCTCCGCGCTGGCCATCTCGCGCGGTCTGCCGGCCGACGGCGAGCTGATCTGCCTGGACGTGGACGAGGACTGGACGTCGATCGGCCGTAAGTACTGGGAGCGGGCCGGCGTGGCGGACAAGATCGACCTGCGCATCGGTGACGCGCACGAGTCGGTCACCAAGCTGGACGGCGAGTTCGACCTGGCCTTCGTGGACGCCGACAAGGACTGGTACATCCAGTACTTCGAGGCCGTGCTGCCGCGGGTCCGGGCGAACGGGTTGCTGCTGTTCGACAACACGCTGGCCGGTGGCCGGGTGGCCGACGCGGACGGCCCGGCGGACCGCAAGGAGTTCAACGCGCACATCGCCAAGGACGACCGGGTCGACGTGGTCATGCTCGGCATCGGCGACGGACTCACCCTGGTCCGCAAGAAGTGAGCAAGGCGGGGAGCAGGGCCGCGGCGCGACTGGCAGTGACGGATCTGCAGCACAAGTACGGCGACCGGCCGGTGATCGAGGGACTCACGTTCACCCTGTCCGCGGGCCAGGCGATCGCGCTGGTCGGTCCGAACGGCGCTGGCAAGACGACCGTGCTCAAGTGCATCGTCGGCTCGGCGGAGCCCGCGGCCGGCAAGATCCTGCTCGACGGCCTGCCGATCGACGAGCGAGCCGAGACGGTACGGCGTGATGTCGCCACACTGCTCGACGACCTGGACTTCTTCCCGGACCTGACCGCGGCCGAACACCTGGACCTGCTCGCCCGCGCGCACGGCAACCCGGAGCCGGAAGACCTGGTCGACACGCTCCTCGACGACATCGGCCTGCTCCCCGCCGCCGACCAGCTGCCCGGCTCGTTGTCCTCCGGTCAGCGCCGCCGCCTCGCCCTGGCGACGGCGCTGGTTCGCCCCCGGAAGCTGATGGTCCTCGACGAGCCCGAGGCGCGCCTCGACACCAACGGCGTCCAGTGGCTGTCGGACCGCCTGATCGAGGAGAAGAAGTCCGGCACGTCGATCCTGTTCGCCAGCCACGACCCGGCCCTGGTGGAGGCCGTCGCCGACTCCGTCGTCACCCTCACCCCGCTGCCATGAGCTCAGCAGAAGGCCCGGTCGTCTTCGACCCGAACGACTTCGGGGCGATCCCGACATCCCGCGCACTGCGCCAATGGATGCGTACCACCCGGCGGCGGCACGCGGACCGGTCGTTCTGGCAGGTGTTCGAGGACGCCTACCTGGTCATCTTCACCCTGGCCATGCTCGGCGCGACCGGCGGCAACGTGGTCCACCACCTCAACTCCAACGCCGCCAGCTGCCGGTCGTTCACCTGTGGTGAGTTGTCGCACTGGACGCCGTGGATCGTGGTGCCGTTGCTCCTGGCAACCACGCTCCGGGTGCTGCTGAGCGTGGGTCCCGTCTCCGCGTCGCAGGCGACCGGCTTCTGGCTGCTTGCCACTCCGGTGAATCGGGCGTCCTTGTTGCGGCCGACGTACCGGCTGGTGATGGGCGTGGTGGCGGTGGTCGGTTTCGTTGCCTCGGCGATCATCTGGGCGCTGCTGGGATCGAGGTTCGCCGACGTGACCGAGGTGTCTGCGTTGATGGCGGCCCTGCTCGTCTGCATCGGGACGGTGACGGTCTGGGCGCAGCAGACCGCCCAGCGGTCGCGCTGGGCGCTGCGGATCGCGGATCTTCTGCTGATTGCTGCGGTGGTTCCGGCGGTGGCGCTCGCGCTGCAACCTCGCTCCCAACAGGACACCTTCGAGAACCTCATCGTCGTCTCGACCTTCACCGGCTCCAGCTCTCCCCCGATCAGCGGCGACTGGACGTCGTCCGGGCCGGCGCTGTTGCTCGGCTCGCCTCAGACGTGGCTGTTGGTGATCTGTGCGGTCGCGCTGGTGCTGTGTGTGGCGCTCGTCGTCGTCACCTCGCAGACGCTCGACAAGCTCAGTCGAACGAGTGTGATCGCGGGCGGGGAGTTGCTGGCCGGTCTCGCCGGAGCGGCGAGCAGTCTGGATATCAGCATGCTGGCCGACGTGGTGTCCGGTCGGCACTGGCGGTTGAAGGGGCGGGTGCATTCGCGGCGCGGCCGTGGGTCGCGAGGGTCGGCTCTGATACATCGGGAGTTCTTGCGGATCCTCAGGTGGCCGCGGCGACTCGTGATCGGCTTCGCGCTGCTCGTCGTACCGTATGCGGTTTCCGGCGCGGGCTTCGACGTACTCGTGCCTGTCGCTGCGGGGTTTGCCGGGTTCGTCGCCGTCCGTCCGTTGATGGACGGGTTGCGGTCGGTGTGCCGCTCGACCGGGTTGGTGCGCGCGTTGGGGATGGACCTGCGCGATCTCCGCGTCATCATGGCGGTGGTCCCGGCCGGCTTCGCGGCGCTGTGGTCGCTGCTGGCGTCGCCGGCGATCGGGAACGGGCCGGCCACTTTCGCGGTTGCGGCCGGCATGCTCGCCGGCGCCGTACGTCAGGCGTCTGCCCGGCCCCCGTCGTACTCCGGGCCTCTGGTCGCCTCGCCGATGGGTGCCATCCCGCCGGGACTGTTCTCCCAACCGATGCGCGGCTTCGACCTGCTGCTGGTCTGCCTGGCCCCGGTCCTCCTGGGAATCAGCTCAACCTGGGTCCTGATCATCCCCTCCATCGTGCTCATGATCATGTTCGCCGTACGTCCCAAAACCGAGTAACCCTCACCCGCTTACTGCACCCAGTTGGTTGGGTGCGCCCAGGACAGCTCCCGGGTCCCCACCTCGCTATCCCACTGGTCCACAGCCCCCATCGAGTCGTGGCGTACGGCTGCGCAGCGAAACCTCGAGTCGCGGATTGTGGTTGTGAACTGCTTGGTGTCCGCAGCCCTGTTCCACGACTCGACGAAGGGGGCGCGGCGCTTCGCGGCGGCGCGCGCGAACGGGTGGCGCGGGCTGGTGTGGGTGGCGGTGAGGGCTGTGGGCAGCGGGGGACTGGCGTGTGGTCGGGATCCAACAGGCGTGGGGAGTGGCTAAAGGAGGCCGCCTTCGGTGGCGGCTGTTGGTGTCGCCTGGGCGACGTGCGCGGGCTGGTGTGGTTGGCACCGGGGTTGTCGGCGGGTGGGGCTTGGGGTGTAGCCGGGGTGGGGTCCGAGAAGACGGGCTGAGTGGCTCGAGGGATCGGCCGCGGGGCGGCTGTTGGTGTGGGTGGGGTGGGCCTGGATGGGTGCTTCGGGGCGGCGTGTCAGGGGTGGTGTCAGGGGGGTGACTGGGTGGCGTCAGGGAGGTGGGTCAGCGTGGGCTTGACCTTTTACACATCACTGCCCGGAGGCAGATCGACATGTTTCACCGGATCGGGCGCATTGTCGTCCGTCACCCCGTCTGGACGATTGTGGCGTGGATTTTCGTCGCGGCCGGCATTGTTGCCACCGCACCCAGCCTGCCGTCCAACAGCGACCAGAGCAGCTTCTTGCCCAAGAGTTATGAGTCGATCCAGGCTGCGGATCTGCAGCAGAGTGCGTTCCCGAGTGCCTTCACGCCGTCCGCGATCGTGCTGTACCAGCGTTCGGACGGCGGCAAGCTGACGCCGGACGATCTGAAGGACGCGGCGCGGATCACCGGCGAGTTGGGTGCGAAGAAGATCGACCAGGTCCAGCAGGTCGTTCCCGGGCCGCCGTCGAAGGACGGTCGCTATGTGCTGGGGCTGGTGTCGATGGACACCAAGAACGCTGGTCAGCCGACGCAGCTGGACGCCGCGAAGACGTTGCGTTCGGACGCCAAAGAGCTCACCAAGGGCACGCAACTCGACGCCAAGCTCGGTGGTTCGGCGGCGCAGGGGCTCGACCAGCAGGACTCTTCCAGCCGTGCCAACACGCTGACGTTCGTCGGCACCTTCGCGATCATCCTGATCACGCTGCTGATCATCTTCCGCTCGCCGATCCTCGCGGTGTTGCCGCTGGTCGTCTTGATCGCGCTGGTGTTCTCGACGGCCAACGCGCTGATCGCCGACGCCGGCAAGCTCTTCGGGCTGCAGGCGAACAGTTCGACCTCGGCGCTGCTGATCGTCGTACTGCTGGGGGTCGGCACCGACTACTACCTGTTCTTGATGTTCCGCTACCGCGAACGGTTGCGGGCCGGCGACGAGCCGAAGGTGGCGATGGTCAACGCGGTTGGCCGGGTCGGTGAGGCGATCGCCTCGGCGGCCGGTGCGGTGATGATCTCCTTCCTCGCGCTCCTCCTGTCGACGCTCGGCTTCCTCAAGCAGATGGGCCCGGCGCTCGCCATCACCGTCGCGGTGACGCTGCTGGCCGCGCTGACGCTGTTCCCGGCGATCTGCTCGCTGATCCCGCCGCGCGCCCTGTTCTGGCCGTCGAAGGCGTGGCTCAAGGAGCCCTCGAACGCGCGGTTCGCGGCACTCGGCCGCGGTGTCCAGCGGCGCCCGGCCCTGTTCGCGGTCGTCTCGGGCGTGGTGATGATCGCGCTGGCGCTGGGCACGCTCGGTTTCAAGGCGACGTTCGACCTGGCGTCCGGGTCGATGCCGAAAACCCAGGAGTCGATGGTCGTCCAGACCGAGATGCAGAACGCCTATTCGGCCGGCGCCGCCGAACCGACCTCGGTCCTGGTCACCTCGACCGGCGACGGCCGGCTCGACACGGCTGCGCTGCCCGCGTACGAGCGCAAGCTCAGCGCGGTCCAGGGTGTCGCCGACGTCCAGCCCGCCGCGATCAGCAAGGACGGCCGGACCGCAAACATCACGGTCACGCTGAAGTATGGGTCGGCCACCGACCAGGCGATCAGCGCGGTCGGCGACGTCCGCGACGTCGCACACGCCGACGCACCGCCCGGCACGAAGGCGCTCGTCGGCGGCATGTCGTCGATCTACAAGGACATCAACGCCGCGGTGAACCACGACTACCGCACGGTGTTCCCACTCGCCGCGCTGCTGATCATGATCATCCTCGGCCTGCTGCTGCGCAGCGTGGTGGCGCCCTGGTACCTGATGGCCTCGGTCGGGCTGGGCTTCGGCGCCACGCTCGGTGCGACGGTGCTCATCTTCCAGAAGGGTCAGGGACACTCGGGGCTGATGTTCATGCTCCCGGTGATCATGTACCTGTTCGTGGTCGCCATCGGCACGGACTACAACATCCTGATGATCTCCCGGCTGCGTGAGGAGGCGCGGGAGGGCCGCGATCCGCGCGAGGCCGCCAGCAGGGCGGTGCGGCACGCCGGTCCGACCGTGGCCGCGGCCGGGTTCATCCTGGCGGCCACCTTCGCCACCTTGATGTTGGCAGGCAACTCGCTGCTGACCGAGATGGGATTCGCCGTCTCCTTCGGCATCGTCGTCGCCGCGTTCGTGATGGCGATGTTCTTCACCCCGAGTCTGACCGCACTGATCGGCCACGCCGCCTGGTGGCCAGGCCATCAGGACCGGAAGTCGCCCCCGGACGTGGAGACCGTCGACGCCCGGGAGCTCGAACCCTCGGCGAAGAACTGACGTACGGCGTACCGCAACGGGGCTCCGGCAACAACCGGAGCCCCGTCAGCCGTCCGACCGGACCGTCGAAGTCGGCGGCTTCGACGATCGGCCGCAGTGACCTCAGGGCGCCAACTGGCTCGGCGTCAAACAACGTAGGGGCTCTTCTGCTTGATGTGTGGGTGATGTGACGGGCCTTGAACTGGTGCACGCGGTGGCCTGGCGGTCAGCGGCCTGCTTGCGCATGTGGTGGGTTGACGTCCCATTCGGCGGGTTGCCGTATCGGATTCCGGGGCGCCAACCCACCATCTCGGACGTCACCCCACCGAATGGGTCGGTCGGGACCTGTGTACGCCGACACACAGCGCCGGGCGGGGACCGGAAGCGGTGGGCAGGGACCGGAAGCGGTGGGCTGGGACAAGGAATTGCCTGTCTCGGCCCACCATGACCTGTCCCAGGTCACCAGACGTGGACCGATCCGCGGACAACATGCCCGTCGGGACCGCCCGAGCCAACCTCGGCACACCCGCCACTGTGCCCACCCTGGCACCGCCCCCGATCCCGACCAGCACACGCGGCCGACGATCACCCACACATCGAGCAGGACGGCCTCAAAGGGGAGGCGGCGGTCGGCAGTACCCTCGGAGGGCGCACGTGCCGGCTGGCACCGCCGAACCGGTCAGCCCGGCACAGTTCGACCCCAACGTTCCTTGACGCGGATCAGACCTCGCGCGCCAGCCATTTCTGGTTGATCTCGTGGGGTAGGTCGACGTCGTGCTGGCGGGCGAACAGGAGGAGCTGGCAGAAGACGTCGGCGAACTCCTGGTGGAAGCCGGCCCGGATCTCGTCGGCCGTAAGCCCTTTGGCCCGGGCTCGGCCGGTGTGCTGGAGGTAGGCCTGGGTCAACTCGCCGGCTTCCTCCTGGAACTTCAGCAGGAACCAGTCCGGATCGCGCTCGAACCCGAGCGTCTCGCCGTACCGGACCGACAGTTTCTCCAACCGCTCCGACAACTCCGTGAGATCCACGCGAGCACCCAACCACGTCCCAGCGACAATCGTCAGCGCCCTGCGGATGCTGCGGGCCGCAGGGCGCTGGACCGCCTACTGCGTCGCGGGCTCCTGATCCGCCGGCTGCTCCGGATCGGGTGCTGGTGGTGCATCGGGGACGAGGGGCTGGTCGAGACCGGCGTCCTCGCTGATCGCCGCGTGGGTGACGGCGGCCTCGATGCGGTTCAACTGTTGGCGGAGCGCGGTGCCGGTGCCGGTGGGTGCGGCCCAGAACCGCCTCATGTACTCCTCGATCTCGGCCTGCATCATGGCCCTGAGCTGAGCTTGTGTGTACGGCAAGTCGTCCTCCACGTGGCCTGGGGTGAAATCGCCGCGAGCGATCGCCGCCCGCGCTGCTGGACCGGGGCAGTCGGTCGGGTCGGGGCGGACCGCGGAGTGCGGCTTGATCGCCGTGCCGCGGGGATAGAGCCGGCGGAAGTCCGCGATCACCGCCCTGGTGGTCGCCTTCATCGCCGCGGTCGGTTGCTCGCCGGTCACGAGCACCAGCAGGATCGCGCCGTACCGCTCGTTCACGTCGTTGTTGCCGTTGGCGGCGGACTGGGTGCGCAGGCCGCGCAGCGTCCAGGCCCGGCCGGACTGGTCGACGGCGACCTGGTACGCGATGTCCGACCAGCCGCGGGTGTCCATGTGGTAGTCCTGCCACCCGCGCAACGCCGAGGCGACTGCCGCCTTGGTGTGGATGACGCTCGTCGACCCGGTGCCGGGCCAGTGGATGACCGCGCCCTCGACCCGGGACACGGTCAGGTTGCCCGGTCCGGCGGTCGGCGGTCGCGCGTTCCACGCGGATCGGGGCAGATATTCGACCATCAGTGCTCCTCACATGCCTCACAGCACCGCATACCCAACGCTGGCGCTCGGTAATCAACCGATCACACTGGGCGCGCGGTCGTCAAGCGGTGACGCCATCCTTTCAGTGCGAGGGCGCAGTAGTACGTCGAGGGCGTGGCGTCGAGGTCTTGACATCGTTGTCTGGGCTTGATGAGCTTCCGCGCAGGAATCAGTGAAACGTTTCCAATTCTCACCGCCCGAGGTACTCGAGGAGATCGATCATGGTCGTGAATCGTCCGGCGCGCGCCCTGCGCGCCGTCCTGGCCGGAGCCGTCGCGCTGGGCCTCGGGTTGGCCTCGGCACAGCCGGCCGGAGCCGATCCGGGCCGGGACGCCGAGGGCTCGACCGCCGTCGCGCGGGCCTGGGTCGCGGCCGACGTGCTGATGAGTTCGTACGAGCCGGTGAAGGCGTGGTTCCCGTCGAGCTGGTGGAACTCGGCGGTCGCGCTGCAGACGATCGGCGACTACATGCAGCGCACCGGCGACCGGCGCTATCTGTCCCAGCTGGACAACACGTTCGAGAAGGACAAGGGAGCGTTCCCGGCCGGATATCTCTCGGGCGATCCGCTGCTCGGCAACTTCACCAGTCGCGCGATCGACGATTCCGAGTGGTGGGGTCTGACCTGGGTGCAGGCCTACGACCTCACCAAGAATCGCAAGTACCTCGACATGGCGGTCACGATCGCCGAGTACGTCGAGGGGTATTGGGATCCCAGCACGTGCGGTGGTGGCGTCTGGTGGGACGGGGAGCGGACGTACAAGAACGCCGTCACCAATGGACTCTGGATCCGGCTCACGGCCGAGCTCCACAATCGGCTGCCTGGCGACCACCGCTGGCTCGGCCGGGCGCAGGATGGCTGGAACTGGCTCAATAGCAGCGGCATGATCAACTCCGACGGTCTGGTCAACGACGGTCTGAACAGCAGCTGCGAGAACAACGGCGGCACGGTGTGGAGCTACAACCAGGGGCTGGCGATCGGCGCCGGCCTGGAGCTGTGGCGGGCGACCCGCGACCCAGGCTTGCTGACCACCGTACGGCGGCTGGCGGACGCGTCGATCGGATCCGGCGGACTGGTGTCGGACGGCGTACTGACCGAGTACTGCGATGCTCCGGACCGGCAGTGCGATGACAACGGCAAGCAGTTCAAGGGCATCTTCCAGCGGTACTGGATGGATCTCGCCGACACCACCCACGACGCGCGGTACGTCGCCTTCGTCCAGCAGCAAGCCAGCAGGGTGTGGGACCACGACCGCGACGCGTCCAACCGACTGGGGGAGCGCTGGTCGGGTCTGACCAGTGCCGCTCACCCGAACGCTTTCGACTGGCGCACGCAGGCCAGTGCGCTGAGTGCCCTGATCGCCGCCGTACCGAAGCAGACTCCTGACCAATCGCTGTCCGCGACGCTGAGTCCGGCCCAGCCGGTGGTGATGCCGGCTAGCGGTGGCCCGACCCATGTCAAGCTCAAGGTCGATCTACAGGCGACTGCGCCGGCTGGTGCCCTCAAGGTCGAGGTGCAGGCGGCAGCGCCAGCGGGGTGGGCCGTGACGCCGGCGCGTGCGACGACCACGCTCTATCCGCGCGGGAACGCCGTTCCCGCTCGATCGAGTGTCCAGCTGGACGTGACGATTCCCGCGGGCGCGACCGACGGGCACTACGCGGTGACCGCGACGGCGACATCCGGTGACCGGCTGGCGTTCAGTGCGCAGGCCGACATCCTGGTTGCGCGCACCGTCGACTTCGACACCGGTACGGCGGCCGAGACGCCTTGGTTGTGGGACGCCGACGGCTCACAGAGCAACGGCGTACAGAACCGGTTCGCCGACGGCAACTCGTACTTCGTCTACCGCTTCCCGTTCCCGGCCGACACCGCCGCGGCGCACGCGGTGCTGACGATCGACAACGAGTATGTCGTTCAGGTCAGCGGTGACGGTCAGAACTGGACCACAGTCCTGACCGAGACCCGCCAGCTCCACGACGGCGAGAACAAGGCGGACCAGACCATCGACCTGACCCCCTACCTCGGCCCGGACAAGGCCGCCTATGTCCGGGTCTCTGACTCCTTCCCGACCGACGGCTGGGGCGGCCGCGTCTACCACGTCAGCGCCGCCTACAGCTGATATGGAGTGACTTCCTGTCGCGTGGCAGGGTGAGGCGCCCGTCCCGGTTGTCCGGGGCGGGCGTCGCAGACGATCTCCGGAAACAAAAGGGCGCCACGCGACCGGGATGTTCCGGAAAGCGACTCTGGGTTCTGTGGCGCGGGTCGAGAGTTGGCCGGCGGGCAGTTGGCCGACTCCTCTGGGGGCGGGGCACCTGCTTGGTGGCCTTGGACAGGAAATAACGTGTGTCTGCCGACCGGTTCCTGTCCAAGGCCACGGCACCTTGCCCTGTCGGGCCCCACCACCGGTACTCCTGACCTCGGGCAGGTCGGCCCCCGAGCTGTCGTCCGCCAACCCTGCTGCCGGAGTACGCCTAAGCGGTCTTCAGCAGTGGGAGGAGCTGGTCGCCGACGCGGACGGTTTCCTCGCGGTACGGCGTGTCGGACAGGATGAAGTGGGTGAGTCCGAGGTCCTGGTACTTGCGGAGGGACTTGGCGACGTCGTCGGCCGACCCGACGAGCCACGTCGTACCGGCGCCGCCTCCGCCGTACTTGCCGGGAGCGGTGTAGAGGTTGTCGTCGAGGACCTCGCCGCGCTCGGCGAGTTCGAGCAGCCGCTGCTGGCCGACCGCCTTGAACCACCGGCGATCGCGAGAGCCCTGGGCCTCGGCCATCCTCGCCACCTTGGCCTCCGCGTCCGTCCAGGCCTCCTCGGTGGTGTCGCGGACGAGCGTGGTGATCCGCAGCCCGAACTCGAGCGGTGGGTGCTCGCGACCGAGCTCGGACTCCAGCGCCCGCAGTCGGCTGATCCGCTCGGCGATCCCGTCCAGCGGCTCGCCCCAGAACAGCTGCACGTCGGCGTCCGTCGCAGCCACTCGCTGCGCTGCCTCTGACGCACCGCCGAAGTACAGCCGCGGATGCGGCCTGCCTTCGCGTACGACGGGACGCGTCGCGACCGTCGACCCGGTGACCGAGAAGTGGTCGCCGGTGAACGTGACGTCCTCCTCGGTCCACAAGCGCCGTACCAACTGCAGGAACTCACGGGTCCGCGCGTACCGCTGGGCCTGGTCGCCCTCGGAGTCGCCGTACGCGGCCAGGTTGTCCTGACCGGACACGATGTTGATCAGCAGGCGCCCGCCGCTCAGCTGGTCGAGCGTCCCCGCCGCCGATGCGAAGTGCGCGGGCTGCCAGTAGCCCGGCCGGATCGCGACCAGCGGCTGGAAGGTCGTCGTACGCGCGGCCAACGCGGTGGCGACCGTGAACGTGTCCGGCCGGCCCCACCCGGTGCCGAGGAGCGCACCGGCCCAGCCGTGATCCTCGGCGAGCCGGGCCAGCTCGGTCAACCGCTCGAGGCTGTTGTGTCCCTGGACGGTGTCGTCCCCGCGATGGCCGGGAGCGACCTGGTTCGGGATGTACCAGAGAAAGGTCATGCAAAGCAGTTTATGTTTACGTGATTAGTCGACTTTCGATCGTCTCGCGGTCTGGTCACTTGCCGATGCCGTCACCACCGGCCGCGTGCAGGCGCAGCCCGGCGTCTGACTCAGTACTGCGAGTTGTGAAGGTCAGTTTGTTTCCGTGTTGGACGGACACAGGGGAACGTGATGAGGATGCTGGAAACGTTCCCGCTACGGTTCGGAGGACCGGATGACGAAGGCAGCACAACGTTCGCTCGGCGACGGTGGACCGGTGGTCAGCGCGCTCGGGATGGGGTGCTGGGCGATCGGCGGCCCGCACGCGCGGCAGGGGAGTCCGGTCGGCTGGGGGGTGATCGACGACACGGAGTCGAAGCGGGCGCTGCGGCGCGCGTACGACCTAGGGGTCACGTTCTTCGACACCGCCGACGTCTACGGCTGCGGGCACAGCGAGAAGCTGATCGCGGCCGCGCTCGGTGACGTCCGGGACGAGATCGTGATCGCCTCCAAGGCGGGTTACACGTACGTCGAGGAGACCCGGGAGGCGCCGGGGGAGAACGGCGACCCCGACTACATCCGGTGGGCGTGCGACGAATCGCTACGGCGGCTCGGGACGGATCACATCGACCTGTACCAGTTCCACCTGGGCGGCTACGACCTGGCGAAGGCGGACGACGTACTCGCGGCGTTCGAGGAACTCGTTGCCGCAGGCAAGGTCCGGGCGATCGGGTGGAGCACGGACAGCCCGGAGCGGGCGGCGGTGTTCGCGAAGAGTGAGCACTGCAAGGCGATCCAGCAGCACTTCAACGTGTTCGGCGGCAACGACGAGGTGCTGGAGCTCTGTGAACGAAACGGACTCGCGAGCATCGTCCGCGGTCCGCTCGGGATGGGGTTGCTGACCGGGAAGTTCGACCAGGACAGCAGTCTGCCGGCGGACGACGTACGGCACGGCTGGAACTTCCGCACCGGCGACCAGGCCGAGTCGCTCCGTCGCCTCGACGCCGTCCGCGACGTACTGACGTCCGACGGCCGCACCCTGGCTCAGGGCGCCCTCGCCTGGCTCTGGGCCCGCAGCGAAGCCTTCATCCCGATCCCCGGCTTCAAGACCGTCGCCCAGGTCGAGGAGAACGCCGGCGCCTTGGCGCACGGCCCGCTGACCTCCGGCCAACTCGCCGAGGTGAGCACGATCCTTACTCGGTAACAGCTCGGTCGAACGCGCGGCTTCCCCGCGGCAGCCGATTCCTTTGCGCGGTGGCGGGGGTCTACCTGGTAGAAGGGCCGGCCCCCTGAACGGGCCGGTCTCGATCATGCCGAGGAAGGAACGGTGATCGCCATGAGCATCCCCGCCACCATGCGCGCCCTGCAGCAGACATCGCTCAATGGTCCGCAGGACCTGCGTCTCATCACCGACGCGCCGGTGCCGGTCCCTGGCCGCGCGGAGGTTCTGATCCGGGTCGCCGCCGCCGGGATCAACTTCGCCGACATCTCGAAGGCTCACGGCACGTTCCTGGATGGCCCCAGGCCGCCGTACCTGGCCGGTTTCGAGGCAGCCGGCGAGGTCGTCGCGGTCGGCAAGGAGGTGACCGGCCCGTGCCCGGGGACTCGCATCGTCGGCGTCGGGAACGGTGCTTTCGCCGAGTACATGGTGTTGCCTGCGGCCGCGGCGGTACCGGTGCCCGCGGGCTGGACGGAGCCGGAGACGCTGGGCCTGGTCGTGAACTGGCCCACCGCGCTGGCCGCACTCAAGCCTCTGGGCGGCATCGCCGCCGGGCAGACCGTGCTGATCCACGCCGCGGCGGGCGCGACCGGTCAGGCCGCGGTGAGAATGGCCAAGCACTACGGCGCCACGGTCATCGCCACCGCCTCTGCGGGCAAGCACGAGACAGTGCTCGCGCTCGGCGCTGACCACGTGCTCGACTCGGTCGGCGGCGACCTGGTCGCCGAGGTACTGCGGCTGACCAGCGGCGCCGGTGCCGACCTGGTGCTGGAGTCGGCAGGCGGAACCACCTTCGAGGCCAGCCTGGCCGCGGCCAAACGGGTGACCGGGCGGGTCGTCGTCTACGGCCTAGCAGGCGGCGAAGCCACGATCACCAACTGGGAACTGGTGTACAGGCACCAGATCCACATCATCGGCCTCAACATCGGCGTACTGATCCAGGCCGCACCGCAGGTCTTCGGTGAGCTCATGGCCGAGTTGTCCGCGCTGATCGCTGCCGGCGTGCTCACCCCCGGCCGGCCCAGCACGTACGACTTGGCCGACGGCCCGAAAGTGCTCGCGGAACTGGAAGCCAGGGCCACCATCGGCAAGCTGGCCTTGCTGCCGTGAGTCGGGCTATCGAGCGGTTGGCGGATCGTCGGCCTAAGCTCGCCGCATGACGGCGCGGTTGCGGGCGACACCGGATCAGGATCGGTTCTCGGCCGAGACGGAGCGGTTTCGGCGGGAGCTGTTGGCGCATTGCTACCGCATGGTGGGTTCGGCGTACGACGCCGAGGACCTGGTGCAGGAGACGTACCTGCGGGCGTGGCGGTCGTACGCCGGATTCGAGCGCCGTGCGTCGATCCGATCCTGGCTGTACAAGATCGCCACCAACGTCTGCCTGACGGCGTTGGAGCCGCGCCGTATCCGGGTCCTGCCGTCGGGACTGGCCGGCCCGTGCGACGACCCCGACCGTGGGCCGAGTCCTGATGCGCCGGGCGAGGTCTCATGGCTGGAGCCGTTCCCCGACGCGTGGATCGCCCCACCCCTGGATGATCCGGCCGCGGTGGTGGTCGCGCGGGAGTCGCTGCGGCTGGCGCTCATCGCGAGCTTGCAGCACCTGCCCGCCCGTCAGCGCGCGATCCTCATCCTGCGCGAGGTGCTGGCCTTCTCCGCGGCCGAGACCGCGGAAGTCCTCGACACCACTACTGCCGCGGTGAAGAGCGGCCTGCAGCGCGCCCGCGCCCGGCTGAACGAACTGGAGACGGAGCCCGCGGAGCTGCTCGAACCGACCGATCAGCGGGCACGCGCGCTGCTGGACGGGTACATCGCCGCCTTCGAGCGGTCCGACGCTGCCCTGCTGGAGAAGGTGTTGCGAACGGACGCCACGCTGGAGGCGACGCCATTCCGCGACTGGCAGGCAGGCCGGGCGATGTGCATCCACGTGCTCGACGCCTACGTGCTGGGCACCCCGGGCGACTGGCGGATGCTCGCGACCACCGCCAACGGCCAACCCGCGGCCGTCGTGTACCACCGGGCCCCGGACGGCGTGCTCCGGGCGAACGGTGCCGTCGTGCTGGCCACCACCGCCACCGGCGTCTCACGGGTGGTCGCGTTCCACCACCAGCCCGCCCTTGTGGAGCTGTTCGGCTTCCCGGATGTGTACCCGTCCTGACGACCGAGGCCCCCACCCGCCGGAGCGGATGGGGGCCTCGATCAGGTGAGCAGACTCACACGTCGTAGTACAGCTCGAACTCGTGCGGGTGGGGGCGGAGCTGGATCGGGGCGATCTCCTGCTCGCGCTTGAGGTCGACCCAGGTCTCGATCAGGTCGGAGGTGAAGACGTCGCCCTCGAGCAGGAAGGCGTGGTCGGCCTCGAGCGAGTCGATCACGGCCGGCAGCGAGGTGGGAACCTGCGGGATGCCCGCGTGCTCCTCCGGCGGCAGCTCGTAGAGGTCCTTGTCGACCGGGTCGGCCGGCTCGATCTTGTTGCGGATGCCGTCCAGGCCGGCCAGCAGCTGGGCCGAGAAGGCCAGGTACGGGTTGGCGGACGGGTCCGGGCAGCGGAACTCGATCCGCTTCGCCTTCGGGTTCGAGCCGGTGATCGGGATCCGGATGCAGGCGGAGCGGTTGCGCTGCGAGTAGACCAGGTTGACCGGCGCCTCGAAGCCCGGCACCAGGCGGTGGTAGGAGTTCACCGTCGGGTTGGTGAAGGCCAGCAGTGACGGGGCGTGCTTGAGCAGGCCGCCGATGTACCAGCGGGCGATGTCGGACAGGCCGCCGTACCCGGACTCGTCGTAGAACAGCGCGTCGCCGCCGGAGAACAGCGACTGGTGCACGTGCATACCCGAACCGTTGTCACCGAAGATCGGCTTCGGCATGAAGGTCGCGGTCTTGCCGGCCGCCCAGGCGGTGTTCTTGACGATGTACTTGAACTTCTGCAGGTTGTCCGCGGTCTTCAGCAGTTCGTCGAAGCGGAAGTTGATCTCCGCCTGGCCCGCGGTGCCGACCTCGTGGTGGGCGCGCTCGACGACCAGCCCGGCCTTCTCCAGGTTCAGCGTGATCTGGTCCCGCAGGTCGCCGAAGTGGTCGGTCGGCGCGACCGGGAAGTACCCGCCCTTGTAGCGGACCTTGTACCCACGGTTGCCGCCGTCCTCGACCCGGCCGGTGTTCCAGGCGCCGGCGACCGAGTCGATCGAGTAGTAGCCGGAGTTCTGCTTGGTCTCGAACCGGACGTCGTCGAAGACGTAGAACTCGGCCTCCGGCGCGAAGAACGCGGTGTCCGCGATGCCGGTCGACTTCAGGTACTCCTGCGCCTTCCGGGCGATGTTGCGCGGGTCGCGGCTGTAGGCCTCGCCGGTGAGCGGGTCGTGCACGAAGAAGTTGATGGCCAGCGTCTTCGTCCCGCGGAACGTGTCGAGGAAGGCCGTGGTCGGGTCGGGCAGCAGCTTCATGTCCGATTCGTGGATCTGCTGGAACCCGCGGACCGACGAACCGTCGAACATCAGGCCCTCTTCGAAGACCTCGGGCCCGAACGACGACACCGGGACGGTGAAGTGCTGCATGATGCCCGGCAGGTCGGAGAACCGGACATCGATGATCTCGACGCCCTCGTCCTTGACGTAGGCGAGCAGCTCCTCAGCGCTGGAAAACATACGTACTCCTAGGGTGGCTCAGAGATTGATCTGAACGTAGGGCCTCGGGATTACTCGGTCGTGACCCTGGTGTTTCGCGGATGTTACGCCCAGCGTGTCCGCGCTGACCCACTGGTGTACGTCGGCTACGGCCTGAGATCTCCAGGTCCGCTGTGAGCGGGGCGTGGCAGCGTCCGTAGGCTAGCCATCATGGCATCATCGGCGCGGCAGGGCACAGGACCCTCCGAAGAATTCCGCTTTCCGGGGAACCGGCTCGGCCTGCCGGAGCACGGTCCGGGCTCGGTCGCGAGCTGGGGCCGGCGGATCCTCGCACTGCTCCTGGACTGGCTGATCGCCGCCCTGATCGCGTCCGCGGTCACCTCGAAACCGATCTGGGCCGGTGGGAACGACTTCAACACCGCCCAGCTGATCACCTTCTTCGGCATGACCGCGATCCTGACCGGCCTGGCCGGCGGCACGATCGGCCACCGCGTCCTCGGCCTCCGCGTGCTCAACCTCAACGCCCGCGGCCAGACCGGCTACGCCGCCCAGGTCGGCCCCCTCGGCGGCGTCATCCGGGCCCTCCTGATCTGCCTCCTGATCCCCGCCGTCGTCTACGACCGCGACCGCCGCGGCCTCCACGACCGCGCAGCCAACACAGTCGTCGTACGCCGCTGACCGGTCACCCCAGCCGAGCATCCGCCGTACGACGCATCAGCAGCGAGCGACCGACTTCGTCGGTGAATCCCCACCGCCGGTAGAACGGCACGAGCTCCGGCTGGCAGACCAGCTCGATACTCCGGACATCAGCGAGCCTCGGATGCGAGACGACAGCGTCCATCAGGGCGGCGCCCAACCCGGCTCCGCGGTGCTCGGCAGCGACCACCACGTCGAGCACCAGGGCGACGTGGGCGTAGTCGGTCAGGATGCGAGCGAAGCCGACCAGGCGATCGGTGTCCTGGTCTTGAAGCGTGAGCACAAGGTCGGACTCGGCCAGAATGCGCACGGTCTCGTCGAGGGTGCGGTCGCTCATCCACCAGGCAGTGGCGAAGAGGTGCAGCAGGTCCGGCAACCGGGCTGGTTCGACGGATGTCAGTACGGCGATCTCCGGCATCCGCCCATTGTGGTCAGCGGCGGGTCAGGCGGAGCTGGACGTCGTCCAGGTAGCCGGTGCGGAAGCCGGCCTCGGAGTAGGCCAGGTAGAACTCCCACATGCGGCGGAAGGTGTGGTCGAAGCCGAGGTCGGCGATGGCCGGCCACCGGTCGATGAAGCGGTTGCGCCAGATCCGCAGCGTCCGGGCGTAGTCCGCGCCCAGGTGGCGGATCACCTCGGTGCGCAGGCCGGTGTGCTGGGCGGTGATGTCGTCGATCACCTTGATCGACGGGATCAGGCCGCCGGGGAAGATGTACTTCTGCACCCAGGTGAACGTGTTCCGGGTCGCGAGCATCCGCGCGTGCGGCATCACGATCGCCTGCACCACGCCGATCCCGCCCGGAGCCAGCCGCCGCTCGATCGCATCGAAGTAGACCGGCCAGTACTTCTCGCCGACCGCCTCGATCATCTCCACACTCAGTACGGCGTCGAACTCGCCGATCTGATCGCGGTAGTCGCGCAGCGCCACCTGCACCCGGTCGCTCACGCCCGCGTCCGCGATCCGGCGCTGGGCCATCAACGCCTGCTGCGAGGCGATCGTGATCGCGGTGACCCAGGCACCACGCTGGGCGGCGCGGATCGCCAGACTCGCCCAGCCACAGCCGATGTCGAGGACGCGTGACCCCGACACGATCCCGGCCGCGTCGAGGATCGAGTCCAGCTTGTTCAGCTGCGCCTGCGTGAGTTCGTTGTACGACGCGGTCGCGAGGTCGGCCACGGGATCGCCGCCGAAGTAGGCCGCCGAGTACGTCAGGGTCGGGTCGAGGAACTCGGAGAACATCGCGTTGCTGAGGTCGTAGTGCCGGCTGACGTTCTCCCGGGCGCCGGCCCGGTCGTTCTCCTGCTCACCGGGCTGCGTCCGGGTCACCAGCCAGCGCAGCGACTGGGCCCACTTCGGCAGCAGGTGCCGAGTCTCCTCATTGCTGAAGCGCTCGGCGAACGGGACGAGCAGATCGGCCAGATCGGTGCCCGGCTCCGGATCCCAGTCGCCGGCCAGGTAGGCCTCGCCGAACCCGGACCCGGCGTCGTGCCCGAGCCGATCCAGGAAGTGCGCGCTGCGGTGCACCCGCATCGCCGGGCCGCCCAGTCCATACGACCGGTTGTTGTCGAGATGGATCGTCGCCGGCAGGTCCTTGGCGATCAGACGGATCGCGGCGAGCGCGCCGGCCCGGCGTACCGGGTTCGACCGCGGGCGAGCCAGCGTCGGCCAGGTCTCGGCCGTCGGCTGGTGCACCCGCGGCATCAGATCCGTCATCTACACCCCTGTATCGATCCGTCCTGGTCGCACCTTAAGGCCAACCAGCCACCCCACAGCGCGACACGAAGGCACTCTCGTGCCACGTCACGACAGATCAACTGCTGACCGGCTGCCGGGTTACCGGCATCTCACTCAGAGAGAACGCTCAGCGCCCCTCAGCGCCCCTTCATGGCCTGCCGGGCGCCCTTGAGGCTCGTCGGCACCGGGCCCTTCGGCATCGGCACCTGGGGGCGGACGGCGTCCAGCGCCTTCAGCCGCTGGAGCAGGTCGGTGATCTCGGACGGCTGCAGCGCGGCCGGCAGCTTCATCACGTGCTTGGTGAGCTTGCGGATGTCGATCTCGTCCTCGCCCTTGCCGGCGACGATCTGGATCACCGGCGCACCACCGGCCACCCGGGTGTGCTTCTTGCCCTCGGCGGCGAGCAGGTTCTTCACCCGGCTCGGCTGCCCCTCGCCGACCAGCACGATGCCCGGCCGGCCGACCACGCGGTGCACGATGTCGGCGTTCTTGGTGACGGCGACGGCGGGCGTCACGGTCCAGCCACGGCGCAGCGTCTGCAGCGCGGACGCGGCCGCACCCGCCTGGCCCTCGATCTGGCTGTACGCCGCCTTCTCGACCCGGCGGCCGAAGACGATCGTGGCGGCGAGGAAGCCGAGTGCGACACCCAGCGGGATCCAGATCATCAGCGGCCCGACCAGCAGGCCGACCACGACGAACACGGCCACGATGCCGAGGAAGATCCCGGCGAGGATCAGACCGATCTTCGGGTCGGACCTCTTGGTCAGCTGGTACGCCGACCGGATCTGCTTGAGCCGGCTGGTCTTCTCTTCGGGCGCGTCGTTCTTGGCCATCTCTACCTTTGTCCGTGATCTCTAAACGTCCTGGGTCGCGGCGGTCATCCGCGACTCCACAGCCTGACGGTACAGCCGACCGGCCCGGTACGACGAACGTACGAGCGGACCGGACATGACGCCGACGAAGCCGATCTGCTCCGCTTCGGCCTGTAGCTCGACGAACTCCTCCGGCCGGACCCACCGCTCGACCGGGTGGTGCCGCACCGACGGGCGCAGGTACTGGGTGATGGTGATGATCTCGCAGCCGGCCGCGTGCAGGTCGCGCAGCGCCTGGCCGACCTCCTCGCGGGTCTCGCCCATGCCGAGGATCAGGTTCGACTTGGTCACCAGGCCGTAGTCGCGGGCCTGGGTGATGACGTCCAGGGACCGCTCGTAGCGGAACCCGGGCCGGATCCGGCGGAAGATCCGCGGCACCGTCTCGACGTTGTGCGCGAACACCTCGGGCCGGGACGAGAACACCTCGGCCAGCTGCTCCGGTACGGCGTTGAAGTCCGGCGCGAGCATCTCGACGCCGGTGCCCGGGTTGAGCTCGTGGATCTGGCGGATCGTCTCGGCGTACAGCCAGGCGCCGCCGTCGTCCAGGTCGTCGCGGGCGACGCCGGTCACGGTCGCGTAGCGCAGGCCCATGGTCCGGACCGACTCGGCGACACGGCGCGGCTCGTCGCGGTCCAGCGCCTCCGGCTTGCCGGTGTCGATCTGGCAGAAGTCGCAGCGCCGGGTGCATTGGTCGCCACCGATGAGGAAGGTGGCCTCGCGGTCCTCCCAGCACTCGAAGATGTTCGGGCAGCCGGCTTCCTGGCACACCGTGTGCAGTTGCTCGGACTTCACGAGCTTCTGCAGCGCCTGGTACTCCGGGCCCATCCTGGCGCGGGTCTTGATCCACTCGGGTTTGCGCTCGATCGGGGTCTCCGCGTTGCGCGCCTCGAGCCTGAGCAGTTTCCGTCCTTCTGGGGCGATCGTCACGCCCTCCAGGGTACGCGGCCCGAGTCAGGGGTGATCAGGCCCCAGGGCCTGTCCGGCCCTAGGCTGATGAGCCATGTCCACGCTTGAGCTCGGTACGGCGCCTGCGGGCGCGGAACCCGGGACACCACCGGCCACCGGGACCACGGTGCGCGGATGGGTGCGACCCGGTCCGACCGCGCGGGAGCGTCGTACCGACGTGTTGCTGGGTCTCGGGATGGCGCTCGCCGCGGTGATCGGGACCGAGCTGGCCCGCGGCGCTGCCCCGACGCACGTCGACCTGGGGATCGGCGGGGTCGAGGCGTACGTGCTGAGTGCGGCGATCGCTCTGCCACTGTGCTTCCGCCGCCGGTACCCGATCACGGTGCTGCTGGCGGTCGCGGTGTTGTTCGTGGTCAACGGCGAGCGGGCCACCTTCGCGTTCGCCGGGAACCTGATCACCCAGGCGACCATGTTCATGGCGGTCTACGCCGCCGTCGCCTGGGCGCGGGACCGGCGGCTCATGAAGGCCTCGGTGGCGCTGGTCTTCATCGCGATGTTCGGCTGGCTCACGATCAACTTCGCCCACGCGCTGCGCAACAACGCGATCGAAGGGCCGAACCACGCGCTGCTCTCGCCGTACGTCTCCAGCGTCGTCCTGACCCTGGCGCTGAACGCCCTCTACTTCTTCGGCGCCTACTTCTGGGGCCGGACCGCGTGGGGGATCGCGCGGCAGCGGCACGAGCTCGAGCAGCAGGCCACCGAGCTCGCCGCCCAGCAGGAGTCCAACGCCAAGCGCGCGGTGATCGACGAGCGGTTGCGGATCTCCCGAGAGTTGCATGACGTCGTCGCGCATCACATCAGCAGCATCGGCGTACAGGCCGGTGGGGCCCGCCGCGTGATGGACACCGACCCGGACGCCGCCAAGAGCGCTCTCAGCGTGATCGAGAACTCCAGCCGCACTGCGGTGAACGAGATGCGCCAGCTACTCGGCATGCTGCGCGCGGCCGACCCGGATCTGGACCTCGAAGCTCCGGCCGTCAAGCAGCCGCAGGCCGGCGCCGACCGGCTGCCCGCGTTGATCGCGGACGTGAACGGCGAGGGCCTGTCCGTCGGGTTCCACCAGATCGGCCCACCGGTCCGGCTACCGGAGACCGTCTCGGTCTCGGTGTACCGGATCGCTCAGGAGGCGCTGACCAACGTACGCCGGCACTCGACCGCCCGCAGTGCGCACATCACCCTGCGTTACCTCGGCGACTCGGTCGAGCTCGAGGTGATCGACGACGGCCGGCCGAAGCACGCGCCGGTGGGGAGCCGGCTGGGCCACGTCGGGATCCGTGAGAGGGTCGGTCTGCTCGGCGGCGAGAGCGAGATCGGGCCGCGCCCGGTCGGCGGCTTCCGGGTCCGGGTCCGGATCCCGCTCGACCCGCAGAACCGCCCGTTGACCGGAGGGACCCAGGATGAGTGACACCGCGCCGATGCGGGTGCTGCTGGTGGACGACCAGGACCTGGTCCGGGCCGGGTTCCGGATGATCCTGTCGGTCGAACCGGAGATCCAGGTGGTCGGCGAGGCCGCCGACGGCGAGAAGGCGATCGAACTCGCGCTGGCTCTGCGGCCGGACGTCGTACTGATGGATGTGCAGATGCCCGGCATGGACGGGATCTCCGCGACCCAGCAGATCGTCGCGGCGGACGCCGGCAAGGTCGTCATCCTGACCACGTTCGACCGCGACGACTACCTGTTCGAGTCGCTCGGGGCCGGGGCCAGCGGGTTCCTGCTGAAGAACACCGCGCCGGAGGACCTGGTCGACGCCATCCAGGTGGTCCACTCCGGCCACGCTCTGCTCGCGCCCGAGGTGACCCGGCGGGTGATCAAGCGGTTCACCGGCGGCGGCGAACGCGTCTACCGCCCCGATCTGCTCGCCGAGCTGACCGACCGCGAGCGCGAGGTCCTCGGTCTGATCGCCCGCGGCCTCACCAACACCGAGATCGCGAACCAGCTCTACGTCGGCGAGGCCACCGTCAAGACCCACGTCTCCCGCATCCTGCTCAAACTCGGCCTCCGCGACCGCGTCCAGGCGGTCGTCTTCGCCTACGAATGCGGCCTCGTCACCCCCGGCGACGACCCGACCGGCTAACCACCGCCACACAGCCGTTGCGTCCGAAGAACTGTGGGTTGTAGGCCACACATCTTCGGACGCAACGGGCGGGGGAGTCCGTCGCGCGGATGATCTGGGTGATCCGTCTGAGGGGCGACGTGGGGGGCGCTTGTCCTGACTAGTTTTGGGGTGCTGGGGACGGACCCGGCCGGGGGCTGAGCTGATGGGGAACGGTGACGGATGCTGAGGGTGGCTGGGCTCACTCGGCGGTTCGGGGAACAGCTGGCGCTGGACGACGTCCACTTCGACGTCGCACCGGGCCGGATGACCGGATTCGTCGGGGCCAACGGGGCCGGGAAGACGACCGCGATGCGGATCATCCTCGGCGTGCTGGCCGCGACGGCCGGCGAGGTGCTGTGGAAGGGCGAGCTGCTGACCCAGGCGGTACGGCGTGACTTCGGGTACATGCCGGAGGAGCGTGGGCTGTACCCGAAGATGAAGATCCGCGACCAGCTCGTGTTCTTCGGCCGGCTGCACGGGCTCGACCCGGACCGCGCCGCCGAGCGGACCGACAAGCTGCTCGAACGACTCGGGCTGGCCGAGCGGGCGACCGACGTACTGGAGACGCTGTCGCTGGGCAACCAGCAGCGGGTGCAGATTGCGGCCGCGCTGGTGCACGAGCCGATCGCCTTGGTCCTGGACGAGCCGTTCAGCGGCCTCGACCCGCTCGCCGTCGACGCGATGGTGGATCTGCTCCGCGAGGAGGTCACGCCGGAGGTGCCGGTGCTGTTCTCCAGCCACCAGCTCGACCTGGTCGAGCGGTTGTGCGACGACCTCGTCGTACTCTCCCGTGGCAAAGTCGTTGCCACAGGCCCCGTTGCGGACCTGGCCGCCGGGCCTTCCCTGACCTACAAGCTGGTGGTGGACGGCGACGCGGGCTGGCTGCGCGACGTCCGCGGCATCCAGGTGCGCGATGTCGCCGGGGGTACGGCGCTCTTCGACGTCGAGGACGACGGTGTGGCGCAGCAGGTCCTGCAGCAGTCGATCTCCCGCGGGCCGGTCCTCGAGTTCGGACCCGAGCGGGTGGCACTGAGCGACGTCTTCCGGGAGGCGACCCGATGAACGACCGTACTCTCGATCGGCCCTGGATGCTGATCGCTCAACGTGAGGTGAACACCAAGCTGCGGGACAAGACCTTCATCGGGTCGACCGCGGTGATGCTGCTGATCGTGCTCGCCGCGGTGACCATCCCGGCGATCCTGGCCGGCCGCGGCGGCGCCGACAAGATCGCCGTGATCGATGACGTCGGTGCGAAGGTCGTGCAGCAGGCGTCGACGACCAAGGGCGGCGACGGTTTCGAGGTGACCCGGGCCGCGGACCGGCCGACGGCCGAGCAACTCGTCACGAGCGGCGAGGTGAAGGCGGCGCTGGTGCCGGTCGCCGACGGGTACGCCGTCATCGGCAAGGACCGGGTCGACTCGGGGCTGGAGAGCGCGCTGCGTGAGGCGGCATCTTCAGTGGGGATGGAGCAGAACGCGGCCCAGGCCGGTCTCACTCCCACCGAGCTGCGCGCCGGGACGAAGGTCGATCTGGTGTTGCTGAAGCCTGGTCCGCTGCCCGACATCGTGTCCGACTTCGTCAACATCGGGCTGGCGCTGGTGTTCTACATGACCGCGCTCGGGTTCGGCATGATGATCGCGCAGAGCGTCGTCCAGGAGAAGGAGAGCCGGGTCGTCGAGATCCTCGCCGCCGCGGTGCCGATCAGGTCGCTGCTGTGGGGCAAGGTGCTCGGCAGCACCGCGCTGGCCCTCGGGCAGATCGTGGTCATCGCGGGGGCTTCGCTGATCGGGCTGCTGCTCACCGACCAGGCCGCCATCCTCGAGGTGGTCGCGCCGGTGGCCGGTTGGTTCGTGGTCTTCTTCGTCCTCGGGTTCGTCGCGCTGGCCGGGCTGTGGGCGGTGGCCGGATCGCTGGCCACCCGGCAGGAGGACCTCGGGTCGACCACGCTGCCGGGGCAGATGATCCTGATGATCCCGTTCTTCTTCTCGGTGTTCGCCGGGGCGTCGGCCAAGACGGTCGCGTCGTTCGCGCCGATCGCGTCGTCGATGGCGATGCCGGGGCGGATGCTGACCGAGGACGTACCGGTCTGGCAGCCGCTGCTGGCGATCGCGATCCTGCTCGCCGCGACCGTGCTGATCGTCCGCCTCGGCGCCCGCCTGTACGAGCGCACCCTGCTGCAGACGGGTCGGCGGCTCGGGTATCGCGAGGCGCTGACCATCAAGGCGGGGTAAGTCATCGTGACAGCCCGGGCGAGTGTTACATGTCTGCCCAGGCTGTGACGAAACCGCAATGTGGGATGCCTGTGTGCTGTGTGACGACCTCGACTACGGTCTCAACGCATGAACGTCGAGCTGCGCCACCTGCGGGTGGTGGTCCTGGTGGCAGAAGCGGGGTCCGTCGGTCGGGCCGCCCGCTGGCTCAAGGTCAGCCAGCCGAGCCTGACCGCGCAGCTCAAACGGATCGAGGCGGCGTTCGGCGGTGAGCTGTTCGAGCGCTCCCGCACCGGTGTCACGCCGACCCCACTGGGCCGGTACGCCGTCGATCGCGCCCGGGCGATCCTGGTCGACGTCGACCACCTGTCGGCGACCGTGTCCGCGATGACGGCAGTGGAGTCTTCGGCCGTTCGGCTGGGCGGGTTCCCGACGGCTCCGATGTCGGGGATCGCGTCGCGGCTGCGCCACCACGGCGAGATCGAGCAGGTCAGCATCGAGGTCGAGTGGTCGACCAGCGTGCTGCTGCAGCAGCTGGAGAGCGGGCGGCTCGACTTCGCGCTGTTACGGGAGTTCCCCGGCTTCGAGCTGCGGCTGTCGAGCGGGGTCGAGTCGACCACGGTCGTCGAGTCGGAATCGGCGTACGTCGTGATGGCCGCGGACCACCCGCTGGCGGTGGCGACGCGGGCGCGCGGGGAGATCGAGCTGTCCGTGCTGTCGGGGGAGGAGTGGATCGGGGAGCCGCCGGACGACAGTGGGTTCCACGTGCTGTTCCGGGCGGCGTGCGAGCAGGCCGGGTTCCAGCCGAAGGTCGAACACCACTCGGTGGACACGTCGGTGCTGATGGGGTTCGTGACGAGTGGTCAGGGCGTCGCGCTGGTCTCACCGACGTCGTACCGGATGCTCTCCTCCGACGTCACCACCCGCACCCTGGTTGGCGACCCGATCCACCGCAAGCTGATCCTTGCGTGGAGCACCGAGTCACCGCGCGCACAGATGGCCGGCGACGTGCTCGCCATGGCCAGCGCCGCTTACGACGAAGCCATCGCCGAACACGCCCGCCGGGACCAGCACCAACGCATGCACGTCGCCTGAACTCTCAAGCTCCCGCGGGCCTGACCACGGGGTTCTCGAACGCGGTCAGGTGGAACTCGCCGGTGTCCTCCGGGTCGTCCATCCGCTCCCGATACTGAGACCCCACCTGCTCCCTGACCGTCGGCACCGCCCCAGCCATCCGCTCCTCCCTACCCGGAGCACCCTGCGGCACCTGCCCCGCTTTACCCGCAGGAGCCTGCTGCTCCACCTTGCCCACCGGAGCCTGCACCACCTGCTCCGCGTTGCCCGCAGGAGCCTGCTCCGCCTGACCCTGAGCAGTCGGCGGCTCCACCCGAGGAGCCTCCTGCGTCGCGTCGTTGTCGGCGTCAGCCGCCGGCGCCTGCTCGGCCTTGACCGGGGGAGCGGGCGTGACCTGCGGCTCCACCTTGGGAGCTTCCTGCGTCGCATCGTTGTCGGCGTCCGTCGCCGGCGCCTGCTCGGCCTTGACCGGGGGAGCCTCCACTGCCTGCGACTCAACCCTGGGAGCTTCCTGCGTTGCGTCCTCGTCTGTGTCCGCCGCCGGCGCTTGCGCCGCCGGGGGAGTCTGCACCGCCTGCGGCTCGACTCGAGGAGCCTGCTGCGTCGCATCCTCACCGGCGTCCGGCACCGGCGCCGCCGTCGCGGCCGGGGGAGCCTGCGTGGCCTGCGGCTCCGCGCTGGGAGCTACTTTTGTCGCGTCGCCTGCGTCCGGCGCGGGGGCTTGTTCCGCTTGCGGCTGCTTCACCTCAGGTGCTGCGGCAGGCTGCTCGGGCGCCACCTTGGGCGCCGCCACCGGCGGCTGCTGGGGCGCTACCGCCGTGGGCTCGTCGTCGGGAGTGACCGCCTTCTCCTGCTGCGATTCGTGTGCCGCCGCCGCCCCAGCGACTGCGGCCGCCCCAGCGACTGCGGCCGGCGCCGCCCCGGCGGTCCGCTCGCGACCCTCAGGCTGCGGCTCGGGTGCTGCTTCCGGCTGTTGGGCCGGGACCTGGACGGTCTCGTCGCGGTCGGTAGGGACGAGGACTGTGTCATCACCCGGATAGTTGCCTGAGGCATCGTCTTCCGGAGCTGCGCCGCGGAACTGCGCGGTGTGCTCAGCCCCAGCGGTCGGGTACTGGTCGGTCTGGTCCTCCGCCTGGTTGCGCGGCTGGACCGGCTCCTGCTCATCGTCGAACAGGTCGTCGAACCGGCTCCTGTTGCCGAACGACTCGGCGTACGCCGGATAGGTGCTCCCGGCAACCGGGTACACCGCCGCGGCATCCGCTTCCTGCTCCGCCTGCGCGGCCTCCTGCTCACGCTGCAGGCGATCAGCCTCGACCCGCTCCCGCCGCCGGCGCTGCACGCTGTGCACGATCAGCTGGATCGCATACACCAGCGAGATCACCGCAAGAATCGGAACGACGCCGTTCAGCGTGTACCGCCTCGACCCCTCGATCATCCCGGTCGTGACACCCGGGACGTCGTTGAGGAAGTTCGTGGTCCGGTTCGGGATCCAGAGCCAGCAGTAGATCAGAGCGCCGAAGGCGACGAACGCACCGAGCGCACCGGCGCCGGAGAAGTACGACACCACGGCCCAGAAGATCAGCGCGCCGATGCCGTAGGCAAGCGCCATCTCCTTCGTATTCAGCTCGATACCACCCGGCGCCGCGAGTACCCCGAACACAGCCGGTCCGGCCAGTGCTACCGCCACCCCGAGCAAGAACCCAAGAAATTTGGCCACACCCACAAGGTAGCGACGTTTTGCCGTCACATCCCGCAGACACTTCGGCACCGCGCGGAAGGGCAATCGCTTGCTTAGGCTGTCCCTGTGCGCCCTCCCAACATCCTCGTCGTCCTGTCCGACGAGCACACCGCCGCTGCGGCTGGGTGGGCCGGGCATCCGCACGTTCGGACACCACACCTGGATCAGCTGGCCGCACAAGGCGTTTCGTTCGACCGCGTGTACACGAACAGCCCCATGTGTGTGCCTTCGCGGCTGTCCCTGATGGCTGGCCAGTACGTGCACCAGATCGGGGCTTGGGACAACGGCGTGATCCCTGGACCGTCGTTCCGCACCTGGGGTCACCACCTGCGCGAGGCCGGTTACACCTCGGTGATCGCGGGCCGGTCCCACTTCAACGGACCGGACCGGTTGCTCGGGTTCGATCGCCGGCTGACCGACGACCTGGATTTCTGGCTCGACCACAGCGGCAAGCCACCTCGTCGTACGACGGACTGGCGGCGACCGTCCAACTCACACGTGACCGAACACGGCCCCGGCGACCACGTCCACACCGGGCACGACGTCGCGGCAACCGATGCCGCCCTGGACTTCCTGCGTGATCCGGGATCGGAGCCGTTCCTGCTGTACGTCGGGTACATGCATCCGCACTTCCCGCTGGTAGCACCGCCTTCGTATCGCGCTCTCTACGATCCAGCCGACGTCGAGCTGCCATCAACCGCCGATGACGAGCACCCGGTGATCTCGCGGCTTCGGCACGGTTTCCGCAACGACGAGCCGCTGACCGAGGAGGAGTCGCGTGAGGCGACGGTTTGCTACTGGGCGCTGATCAGTCACCTCGACCACCAGATCGGTCGGCTGTTGGCGGCGGTGCCTGACGACACGGTCGTCATCTACACGAGTGATCACGGTGAGATGGCCGGTCACCACGGCATCTGGCAGAAGCAGTGCTTCTACGAGCCCGCCGTACGCATCCCTCTGCTGATGCGCCATCCGTCGGTGCAGCCAGGGCGCAACCACGACCACGTGAGTCTGGTCGACGTACTGCCGACCTTGCGAGACATTGCCGGCCTGACACCGGATCCAGCGCTCCCGGGACGGACTCTGCTCGATCCGGTCGATCGGCCGGTGCTTTCGGAGTACCACGCACAGGGGATGGTCGACGGCGGCTTCATGCTCAAGTCCGGTCCGTGGAAGTACTGCTACTACGGTGCGGCGCAGCGGCCGCAGGTCTTCAACGTCGACACCGATCCGCTCGAGCTGCACGACCTCTCGACCGACAAGGCCCTGGTCGCCAAGCTCGATTCCGAACTCCGATCGATCCTGGACCCCGACCAGATCGACGTACTTGCGAAATCCGACCAGGCCGAGCGCCTGGCCACCCTGACGAGAGGATGATCCTTTGTCCGCGCCCAACATTCTGCTGATCGTTTCGGACGACCATGGGTACGCCGATCGCGGCGTCCAGGGGATTCACGCCGATGTCCGGACGCCTGCGCTGGACCGGCTCGCGGCCGAGGGGGTGAGTTGCACCGACGCGTATGTGACCGCGCCGATCTGCAGTCCTTCGCGGGCCGCGATCATCTCCGGGCAGTATCAGCAGCGGTGGGGTGGCCAGTGGTTCGACTCGGCCGCGTTCCCGCCGGACGACGTACCGACGCTGGCGGAGATCCTGCGTGATCAGGGGTATCGAACCGGGTACTTCGGCAAGGTGCACTACGGGGGAGAGACGGTAGGTGATCGGGCGTGCCCGCCGCATCACGGGTTCGAGGAGACGTTGTACGGGCTGGCTGGTCAGTCTTTCGGGCGGCTCAACTATCTGCATCACTCAGAGGACGCGGTCTCGTCGTACGGGCAGCCCGCGGCGCATCACATGGCGGTCCAGCCGTTGCTGTCGGGGGACGAGCCGGTTGAGCACGAGGGCTTCCTGACCGCGGAGTTCGGGCGGCGGGCGGCCGAGTTCATCAGCCGTGAGGACGAGCGGCCGTACTTCTGCATGCTCGCGTTCAACGCCGTACACAACTTCTGCTGGCAACTACCCGAGTCCGAACTCGCGGCTCGCGGCCTACCCGCCTTCCGCGACTGGACGCCGGACGTCAACGACTCCTTCGCAGAGTGGTACGACGACGTGATCGTGCCGAACCTGCCGCACGGCCGGGAGTACTACCTCGCACAACTGGAACTGATGGACGCCGAGATCGGCAGACTGCTGGACCTCGTCGACGACAACACCATCGTCGTCTACACCACCGACAACGGCGGCTCGACCTGCAACTTCGGCGACAACACACCGCTCCGCGGCACCAAGTACACAGTCTGGGACGGCGGCATCCGCGTCCCGATGCTCTGGCGCTGGCCGGGCCACCTCCCCGCCGGCCGCCGTACCGATGCCCTCGTCAGTACGCTCGACCTAGTCCCCACCCTGGCCGCCGCCGCGGGCGCGACCGTCGAGGCGACCGACGGCCTGGACATCCTGCCGGCGCTATCCGGCGAGACGGACGCTGCCCACGACACCCTCCACTGGGACTGCGAATTCCAATGGGCAGTCCGCTCCGGCCCCTGGAAACTCAGCTGGGTAGCCGACACCCCCGACACCCAACACCTCAAAACCTACGAACACGCCCCGATGGGCAACGGCTGGTCCCTGACCAACCTCACCAATGACCTGGGCGAACAACAAAACCACGTCACCACCGAACCCACCCTCGCCACCCGCCTACAAACCCTCCACACCACCTGGCGAACCAAAGTCGGCCTGCCCCCACTAACAGTGACGATGTAGGCGAGCGCCCTGCACCGGTCCAGGCCCGCAACCGGGACCCCGCCACACAAATCGTCGAGCAGCCAACCGCCGCCCGTCATGCAGCCTGCGTCACTCACCCAAAACCCACGCCAGCCGAACTGACAGCATGATTCACAACCGCTGACATTCGGTGCTTTGCCTAGGCACCGACGGATCAGCCGGACAACAACCGGCAAAGCACCGAACGGGAGCTACCCGCACCCACCGCACAAACGCTGCGGCAGCAGGACCCTCAGACAGTCAACCCGTAGGTGATGGCAGTCGGCGGTTCCTCATGGTGGTCAATGTCCGGAGTCCGCTCGTACTCCTCCCACGCCAGCATCCGATCCAAGTTCCTGCGCACAGATTCGAGCACCTCCGTCACCGGCACATCTCGCCCCAGCTCCCTAGACAGCGTGGTGACATCCGCATCCGAGATCCCACACGGCACGATCCGATCGAACCAGGCCAGATCGTTGTCGCAGTTCAGCGCGAACCCGTGCATCGTCACGCCCTGCGCGACCCGGATCCCGATCGCCGCGATCTTCCGCTCCCGACCGCGATCGTCCGCCGCCACCCAGACCCCGCTGCGCCCCTTGATCCGCCCGGTCTTCACCCCGAACTCGGCGCAAACCGCGATCAGCGCCTCCTCCAGGCGCCGAACGTAGTCCACCACGTACACGTGTGAGGCCAGCTTCACGATCGGGTAGCCCACCAGCTGCCCCGGACCGTGCCAGGTGATCTTCCCGCCGCGGTCGACGTCCACCACCGGCGTCCCGTCGAGCGGCCGCTCGTGCGGCTCGGTCCGCTTGCCCGCCGTGTAAACCGGCGGGTGCTCGAGCAGGATGACCGTGTCCGAACCGGTGCCCTCGGCAACTTCCGCGTGCAGGCGCCGCTGCTCGGCCCACGCGGCCTCGTAATCCACCGCGTCGGCGCCGAACCCGGCCTCCACATACCTGATATCCCTCACGCCTTCGAGTGTATGCGGCGCCCGATCCCGCCGTACTCCGCCATCCACAGGCCACCGCTGTACGCCGAACCCCGATGCCGTCTGTGGATAACTTCCGCGGCGGTTCCGGCGATTCGTGCACTCTCTTGGGCATGGACCTCGACATCGCCGGCTACAGCCTCCGCAAGAAGCTCGGGTCCGGCCCCGCCGGCGCCGTCTGGCAGGTCCGCGACCTCGCGACCGGCCGCAACGCCGTACTCAAACGCATCCCGATCACCGCGATCCCCGACCAGGAGAAGTTCCGTGAAGACATCGCCATCCTGCAGCGCATCCGCCACCCGCACATCGCCCGCCTCCTGGAGTTCCGCGAGACCGGCACCGACTGGCTCCTCATCACCCAGTACGTCGTAGCCGGCAGCCTGACCGCTCTCCGAACCCGCCGCGGCCGCCTCTCACCAGGCGAACTGGTGACCCTCCTCACGCCACTCGCCGAAGCCCTGGACCACCTCCACCGCTCCGGCCTGACCCACGGCAGCCTGACCCCCACCAATTCCCTCTTCGACGCCGACGGCCGCCCCGTCCTCACCGACGCAGCCCTCCACCCCGGCAGTCCAACCGACGACCTACGAGCCCTCGCCAGCATCGCCCATCAAGCCGGCGGCGACCCAACCACCTTCACCCCCGACCTCTTCACCACCCACAACCTCCCCAGCCGCCTCCTCACCCTGGCCGCCGCCGAACCCATCGACCTGGCCTTCCCCGAAGACCCCACCACCCCTCCAACAACCGTGCCCGACACCATCACCACCCCACCCCGCCCCCCAACCACCACCAAACCCCCCACCACCGACGACCCCCTCCAACGCTCCCGCACCCCCCTCACCCCACTCCCACCCAAACCGTCCACACCTCACCCCCCACAAGCCATCACCCCTCACCCACCCGCTCCCACCAAACCCCTCCCCAAACCCTCTCGCCGCCCCCGCCCCCTCCGCCGCCCCAAACTCACCCGCCGCACCCCCACTCCACCTCCCATCAACCCCCTAACCCGCCTAACCCCACCCACCCCCACACCCGCCCCCACCTCGCCCCACCCTTCAACGCCGCCCCTTACCTCGACCCCGCCACAGGCTTGGATCCCCGCACAGGCCTGGACCCCGGCACGGACCGCGACGCCGCCCGACGTCTCGACCCCGCCTCCCACCTCCACGCCGCCCCACGCCTCGACCCCGCCCCACACCTCGACTCCGCCCCACACCTCGACTCCGCCCCACACCTCGACTCCGACAGAGGCTTGGACCCCGGCACAGACCTGGACCCCGGCCGCCGTCCAGAGCGCATCGCCCAAGCCGACCCCCGCGCTCGCCTCGACCCCAGCGCCCGCCCAGACCCCGGCGCTCGCTCAGACCCCAGCACCCGATCAGAACCCGGCGCACACTCCGACCTCCGCGCTCGCCTCGAGCCTGACAGCTGCCCCCACCGCCATGGTCACGCCGACCAAACCCGACCGCCCGCGCACCCACCGGCACCCCTGGCGCCGCGGCCACGCCCTGTGGTCCCGCCTTCTATACCCAAGAACCTCACCAGAACGACGACGCTTACCTCACCCCGCGTACGGCGTACTCGCCGCAGCCGCCCTCGGAGCCGTCATCGTCCTGGGCATCGGCATAGCAACAATCGGCGCCCTGAACACCCCCACTCCAACCGCCGCGACCAACCAACCCACAACCGCAGAGGCATCGACTCAACCCGCAACCCACCCGACACCCACCGGACCCGCGAGCGCACGCAGCCAGCCCACGGCCTCACCAACAGCCGCCCAGCCGACGACCTCACCAACAGCCGCCCAGCCGACAACCCCGCCCACACCGACCCGGCCAGCAACCCCGCCAACGCCGACCCGGCCAGCAACCCCGCCAACGCCGACCCGGCCCCCAACCCCTCAATTGCCCATGAAGCCCTCGACCACCACATCACGCACCGACGCGGCCCGATGGGCGCTCACCCTCCAAGCCCTAGATGCCCAACGCGCACACGCTTTCTGGACACTCAACCCGGACGTACTGGACAACATCTACGTCCCCGGCAGCCCACCCTGGCTCGCCGACCGCGCACTCCTTGCCTCGTACCTCAAACAAAACGTCCGCATCCAAGGCCTGCGCATCCAGATCGACAAAACCACCGTCACCCACCGAACCCCCACCACCATCACCCTCAAAACCACGGACCACCTCTCAGCCGGCCAAGCAATCGACCACACCGGCACCACAACCCCACTCCCGCCCGGCACCCCCACAACCCGCATCATCACCCTCACCACCACCCGAACTACCCCCACCTGGCGAATCACCACCATCACCCCAGCCTGAGCCTCTGCCCGCTAGGACCGCTGTCACACCCACCCGCCACGTCGCGACCGGCACCGCTCGCGCCCGCACCCGCCACCCCGCGCACCCGCCGCTCGCGCCCGCCAGCTACGACCCATGTCAAACCCCACCCGCCACGTCGCGACCGCCACCGCTTGCGCCCGCACCCGCCACCCCGCGCACCCGCCGCTCGCGCCCGCCACCCCACGCGCCCGCCACCCCACGCACCTGCCACCGCTCGCGTCCGACCACGCCGGCGATCGAGGGCGTGCTGCTGATCAAGTTCGCCGCGATTGGCTTCGTCATCGCCCTTCGGGCATGTGCTTTGGGCCGTCGACGCTTGTCGTCAGCCTCAGCAGAGTCGGCTGCGCATGGCTCCTCAACAATTGGAGTCATCTGCCGCCTGAACCGTCAGCAGTTACTCGACCGAGCCTCATGTTGCCCGAGGCAACGTCCTTCAGGTTGTCCACAACATCTGATGCTTGTGGATAGCCGACGATGCGTTGTGGATAGTCGAAGCCCTTGAAAACAAGGGGTTCTGGGTTTGAGAACTGTCGGTGGTGTGTCTAGAGTTGACGGCATGGAACTTCTCGGCGAGCGACCGGTGTGGTCGATGAGCGGCAGCGAAAAGCTCGCGGCTCTCGACGCCCTCGAGGCCGACCTCGCCCGCCGGCAGACCTACCGCCTGCACCTCATCGCCGGCCTCGACCAAGACGGCTGCGCCCAGGAAATCGGCGCCCACGACACCACCCAGTTACTCGCGTTCCGCTACCGCCTCGACCGCCCCCAAGCCCGCCGCGACGTCCGCCTCGCCCAAACGCTGTCGAAGTACGCCGCCGTGTCGGCCGCCCTGCCGACGCCCTACCGCGCAGCAGACAGCCCCGACAAACCGACCGACGATCCGCACGAGGCGGACGAGGCGGACGAGGCGGACGAGGCGGGTGCGGCGGAGGGGTTCCTGCGCCCGGCCCAGGCCGAGGCGATCGTGACCGCCCTCGAGAAAGTCCCCGACACTGTCGCGGTCGAGGACCTCGACGTGGCCGAACGCGAACTCGTCGGCCTGGCCCGCCACCTGTCCCCGGCCGAACTACGCAAGGCCGGCCAACGCGTCCGCGACGTCCTCGACACCGACGGCCCCGAACCCGACGAACACCACGCCTACGCCCGCGAATCGCTGACCCTGATCGGCGCCGACCGGGGCGTGAAGTTCCGCGGCTACCTGGCCAACGAAAACGCCGAACTCCTCCGCTCCCTGATCCACGCCGGCGCCCGCCCCCACCGCACCCTCACCGGCGACCTCGACCCCCGCCCCCGCGACAAACGCCAAGCCGACGCCCTCACCACCGCCCTCACCCTCGCCGCCACCGCCTACGACACCGCCACCACCCCACCCGCCACGACCGCAACCGCGCCCCCTGGTGCGGGCACGGCCGCTGCCAGTACAGCCCGCGCCCGCACGAAGGGTGCTGCCGGTGCCAGTCCGACGAGTGCGGCCGGTGCCGGTACGGCCGGTGCCGGTACGGCGGCCGCGGCCGGTGCGACGGGTGCGGCTGACGCCGGTACGACGGATGCGGCTGGTGCCAGTCCGGCGGGTACGGGTGCGGCCGGTGCCGGTCCGGCCGGGACCGGTACGGCGGACGCGGATGGGACGGCCGGGGCCGGGGCCGGTACCGCGGACGTGGACGGGACGGCCTGGGCCGGGGCCGGTGGGTCTGGGCGGATTCCGGGGTTCGGTGCGAAGGCGAACATCACCGTGACCATCGACCTGCAGGACCTGAAGTCGGCGGCCGCGGACGCGATCGGCGACCTCGTGTACGGCGACGGCCTGTCCGCGGCCACCATCCGGCGGCTCGCCTGCGACGCGAAGGTCATCCCGCTGGTGCTGGGGTCGAGGTCGGAGCCGCTGGACGTCGGGCGGGCCGAGCGGCTCGTCACCGGCGCAATGCGCCGCGCCCTGAACGCCCGCGACAAAGGCTGCGTCGTCTGCGGCGCGCCGCCGGTGCAGTGCGACGCCCACCACCTGCAGTCCTGGATCGACGGCGGCGCCACCGCTGTGCACAACCTGTGCCTGCTGAGGCTGTCGCATGAATCGCGTGTCGGGCGGGTGGGGCTGGGGTGGTGCGAAATACTCGGGTGTGGCTGTGAACGTGCGTTGTGGCGATGTGGACCAGCTGATGTTGATGCCGCCTTCTGTGCGGGAGTGGCTGCCTGAGGATCATCTGGCGTTCTTCGTGCTCGACACCGTGGCTGAGCTTGATCTTGCGGAGTTCTTCGCGGCGTATCGGACCGATGGGCGCGGTGGTTCGGTGTATGACCCGTCGATGATGATGGCGGTGTTGCTGTATGCGTACTGCACTGGTGAGCGTTCCTCGCGTCGTGTCGAGCGGCGTTTGGTTGAGGACGTCGCTTACCGGGTGGTCGCGGCGAATCAGCGGCCCGATCACGCCACGATCGCGCGGTTCCGGGCACGTCATCAAGGAGCGATCGCCGGTCTGTTCGGGCAGGTCCTTGGTTTGTGTGTGAAGGCCGGGCTGGTCGATGCCGGTGTGGTCGCGATCGACGGCACGAAGATCGCTGCGAATGCCTCGTTCTTCGCCAACCGCAAACGTGATGCCTTGAGCAAGGAACTCGCAGGGTTTGCCGAGGCCAACGAGTCGCAGGACGCAGCAGGGCTGGCGGGGTCTGCCGGGTTGGCTGAGGCTGCGAAGGCAGCGGCGAGGGCGATTCTGGACGAGGCGGCGGCGGTCGACGAGGCCGAGGACGCCGAGCACGGTGAGTCCCGCGGTGATGAGCTTCCTGCGCAATGGGCAGGTGGCCGGGACCGGCGGGCACGGATCCGGGCCGCGCTGGACGAGCTGGAATCGCAGAAGGCGCGTGACTACGAGACCCGGATGGCCGAGCGGGCGAAGAAGGAGGCCGAGCGCGGCCGGAAACTGACCGGGCCGGCACCCAAGAAGGACACTGCACGGCGGTCGCGTCCCCGGCGGGCCAACACTACCGACCCGCATTCACGGATCATCGCGACCGCCTCGAAGGGCGTGCTGCAGGGCTACAACGCCCAGGCCGCCGCAACCACCGGTCAGATCGTGGTCGCGGCCGAGGCCACCGCAACCACCAACGACCAACCCCACTTCCTGCCCATGGCCACAGCGGTGGCCGAGAACCTCACTGACGCCGGACACGGCGACGGTGTCGGGGCGTTCGTTGCCGACGCCGGCTACTGGACAGCTGCCAACGGCACCACCGGCGTCGGCGCCGAGGTTCTGATCGCGACGAAGAAGTCCTCGTGGCGCAAGGCCGACAAGCCTGACGACGACAAGCTCGCCGTCCTGGCCAAGGTCAACCGTGGTGAGTTGTCACAACGCAAGGCCGGCGAGATCCTCGGTGTCTCCCACACCTGGGTGGGGGACATGACCAAGCGGTACTTCGGAAGCGACGGGCAACGCATCACCCGCAGCGCCGAACCCGAACCCGCCGAATGGATCCCTGTCATCGAACAAGTCGCCCGCGGTGAGATGTCCAAGCGAGCCGCCAGGGACGAGCTCACCGTCTCCGACACCCGGATCAACGCGATGCTCGTCCACGTCCGAGGCGAGGCCACCGACCCGGCGATCGCACGCAAAGCGATGGACAACAAACTCGCCGACCCCGGCAACACCGAGCTCTACAAGAAACGGTCCTCGAGCATCGAGCCCGTCTTCGGCAACATCAAGCACAACCTCCGATTCCGGCGCTTCGCGCGGCGCAGCCTTCCAGCCGTGCACAGCGAATGGCGCCTCATCTGCACCGTCCACAACCTCCTCAAGCTGCAAGCCGCGCCCGCCTGACCGGCGGGGGGGAGCCCCGGACCTCGAACACGGCACCAACCCACGGCCCCGAGGATTCGTGCGACAGCCTCTGCTGTGCCGCCGCCATCATGTCGACCTGCACCACGGCGACTGGACCATCACCATCACCGACGGCGAGGTCCACGTCGCCCGCCCCACCTGGGCCGACCCACCACCACAACAATCCCTCCGGCCAGCCCGACAGCCCGACCCCTGCCGACCACGACACCAGGCTGCCCAACAGCCACCGCCACCGCCCACTGGACCAAGCCCGACCAGTCCACCCCACCCGGGCTCACCGCACGCGGCACAAGACCCATCCGGACCACCCCACCCGGGCTCACCGCACACGGAGACTCGCCCATCCGGCGAGTCCCGCACGGACTCGCGGGCTGAGCCGGGCTCCACGACTCCATCGTCCGGGCTCGGCTTGGCGCCCGCGCCGGGCAGCGGTGCTGTATCGGATGTCCATAGCTCGTCGGGCTCCGCCGTTAGCGGCATACGTGGAGGGATGTTGCATCGGTTGTTGCTGGCTGGCAGCGAGGTTGCTGGGGATCGGGCGCGGTTGTCGGTTCGGGAGGCGGTGAGCTTGGCCATCTGGGGTGAGTTGCCTACCCCATTAGGTGAGCGCGCGGATTCAGAGGGGAGGGGGTTGGTCGGCGATCAACCAAGTGATCTCGAGGACGGGCGGCCGACGGATCCGTGGCGCGATGGTGCGGGGGTCGTTCCGTACGGCGGCCGCTGAGGAGATCAGCTGCAGCGGACCGACCTCGGCGATGCCCCAAGAGGGTCACCACACAACACAGGGTGCCGGCCTCGGGGCTGCGTTGTAGGTCCGGGTGTGCGTAGCGGCGCGGTTCAGGCTAGGAGGTGAGGGCGGCGGAGACGGCTGTGGGGGTGGTGGGGTGGTGGAAGGTGAAGTTGTGGGATTGGAGGCGGGTGGGGAGGGCTCGTTTGCTGCCTAGGAGTTCCCACGCGAACTCGCCCAGGGCGGCCTTCATGACGAAGGCGGGGACGGGGACGAAGGCGGGGCGGTGGAGGGCGGTGGCGAGGGCTTGCGTGAAGTCGTTGTTGGTGGCGGGGACGGGGAGGGTGGCGTTGACGGGGCCGCTGAGGGCGTCGTGTTCGGCGACGAAGCGGACGGCACGGAGCCAGTCGGTGAGGGAGATGACTGGGAAGTACTGGGTGCCGGAGCCGAGGCGGCCGCCGAGACCCACGCGGAAGGGGAGTGAGAGGAGCTGGAACGCGGGAGCCTTGCGGTCGAGGACGACGCCGGTGCGGAGGGCGGCGACGCGGCTGCCGGCGGCGCGGGCGGGTTCGAGGGCGCCTTCCCACAGGCGTACGACGTCGGAGAGGAAACCGTCACCGAGTTCGGAGTCCTCGGTGAGGATGCGGTCGCCGCAGTCGAGGCCGTAGCCGCCGACCCCGCTCTGCGTGATCACGACCGGCGGACGTTCGAGTTGCCCCGCGACGGCCGCGAGAGTTGCGGTGGTGCTGACGCGACTCTCGCGGATGAGGGTGCGGTACGTCGGAGTCCACGGGCGGCCGATGTTCGCACCGGCCAGGTTGACCAGGACATCGGGGTCGCCGAGTGCGGCCGGATCCAGGTCGCCACGGGCTGGGTCCCAGCGGATTTCGTCGGCGCTTGACGGCGTACGTCGTACCAGTCGGAGGACCTGGTGGCCGTCGGTCACCAGGTCGCGGGCGAGGGCTTTGCCGAGGAAGCCGGATGCGCCGGCCAGGACATACTTCATCCAGCATGCTCCTTGATCAGCCGCGTCTGTGGTGGGTCGCGCCGTGGACTGGCTGCGGTTGCAGGTATTCGGGTTCGAATGACAAGGCGCCGGTACCCGTCTCGAGCGAGACGGACACCGGCGCCGGCGTCTGGTCGGGATCAGACGTCGAACTGGGCCTCTTCGAGGCGCTGCTTGACGGCGGTCAGGTAGCGGGCCGCGTCCGCGCCGTCGACCAGGCGGTGGTCGTAGGTGAGGGCCAGGAACACCATCTGCCGGATCGCGATCGTCTCGCCGAGCTCCGGGTGGGTGATGACGACCGGGCGCTTCACGACGGCACCGGTGCCGAGCATGCCGACCTGCGGCTGGTTCAGGATCGGCGTGTCGAACAGGGCGCCGCGGCTGCCGGTGTTGGTGATGGTGAACGTGCCGCCTGCCATCTCGTCCGGCAGCACCTTGTTGGTGCGGGTGCGCTCGGCGAGGTCGGCGATCTTCTTCGCCAGGCCGGCGATGTTCAGGTCGCCGGCGTTGTGCACGACCGGGACCATCAGGCCCTTCTCCACGTCCACGGCGATGCCGAGGTGCTCGGCGGCGTGGTACGTGATCTCGCCGGCCTCCTCGTCGATCGACGCGTTCAGCTTCGGGTACTGCTTCAGCGCGTCGATCGCGGCGAGCGCGAAGAACGGCAGGAAGGACAGCTTGACGCCCTCGCGGGCCTCGAACTCGGCCTTCTTCGCGTTCCGCAGCTTGGCGATCTCGGTGACGTCGACCTCGACCACAGTGGTCAGCTGGGCCGAGACCTTCAGCGAGTTGACCATGTGGCTGGCAATCGCCTTGCGGATCCGGCTCATCTTCTCGGTGGTGCCGCGCAGCGGGCTGATCGACGGAGCCTTCGCCGCGGGGGCCGCGGCGGCCGGGGCTGCGGCGGCGGGTGCGGCTGCTGCGGCCCTCTTCGCTTCGGCGGCGGCGATCACGTCCTGCTTGCGGATCCGGCCGCCGACGCCGGTGCCCTGTACGGCGTTGAGGTCAACCTGGTGCTCTGCTGCCAGCTTGCGTACGAGCGGGGTGACGTAGTTCGGGGCGTCCGACGGAGAGCCGTTCGGGGACGCGGCCGGGGGTGTGGAGGTGGACGGAGCCTGGGTTGCGGGCTGTGCCGATGCGGCCGGAGCAGCCTGGGCGGGGGCGGCTTGCGCGGCCGGGGCCTGTGCCGCCGGAGCCTGTGCCGCCGGAGCCTGGGCGGGAGCCGCCTGCGGGGCCGGGGCTGCCTGGACGGGGGCGGCTTGCGGGGCCGGGGTCTGGGCGGCGGGCTGGGCTTCGGCGGGGGCCGAGGCGGCGGGGGCCGAGGGGGCGGAAGAGGCGGCCGGGGCGGCGTCGGCGGTGCCTACGATGGCTAGTTCGGCGCCTACCTCAACGGTCTCGTCCTCGGCGACCTTGATTTCGAGGAGCTTGCCGGCGATGGGGGACGGGATCTCGGTGTCGACCTTGTCGGTGGAGACCTCGAGGAGGGGCTCGTCGACGGCTACGTCGTCGCCTACCTGCTTGAGCCAGCGGGTGACGGTTCCTTCGGTGACGCTCTCGCCGAGGGCGGGAAGGGTGACCGAGGTGCCACCGGACGCGGGTGCCGAAGGAGAGTCGGAGGGGGCCTGGTCAGCTGGGGCGGGCGCGGAGTTGGCCGGGGCGGCCTGGGCCTCTGCGGCGGGAGCCTCCTGCGCCGGCGCTTGCTGGGCGGGGGCGGCCTGTGCGGCTGGAGCTTCCTGAGCAGGGGCGGCCTCTGCGGCCGGCGCTTCCTGAGCCGGAGCGGCCTGTGCGGCGGCGGGCTGCTCTGCCGGGGCGTCCTGGGCGGGGGCGGAGGATTCGCCGGCGTCGCCGATGAGGGCCAGTTCGGCGCCGACCTCGACGGTCTCGTCCTCGGCGGCCTTGATCTCCAGCAGGGTGCCGGCGACCGGGGACGGGATCTCGGTGTCGACCTTGTCGGTCGAGACCTCCAGCAGGGGCTCGTCGACGGCAACCGTGTCGCCGACCTGCTTGAGCCAGCGGGTGACGGTTCCTTCGGTGACGCTCTCCCCGAGGGCCGGCAGGGATACAGAGGTCGGCATGACGGTCGTTGCTCCTTCGTCTGATCGGTCGAGTGTCAGCCTACGGTGCCGCCGGAGCGGGCGGGATCCGGGTCACGGCGCCCGCACGCCCCCAACGGCGTCAAACCTACTCGGACGGCCCAGAACCCGCCCAAGCGTCCAAGGACAGGTCACCTGACCGACTGCCTACTGCGCGGCACTCAGAGCGCACCGAGGCACTCCGCCGAGCACCTGCTCGCTACGGCAGCCGGTCATGCGACCTGTCCTAATCATGGAAGTGCAGAGGTTTCCCGGCGAGGGCGAGGTGGGCTTCGCCGAGGGCTTCGTTCTGGGTGGGGTGGGCGTGGATGAGGGGTGCGACGTCGGCCGGGTAGGCCTCCCAGTTGTAGATCAGCTGGGCTTCGCCGATCAGTTCGCCGACGCGCGAGCCGACCATGTGCAGGCCGACCACGGCGCCGTCCTTGGCGCGGACCAGCTTGACGAAGCCGGACGTCTTGAGGATCTGGCTCTTGCCGTTGCCGCCGAGGTTGTAGTTGAGGATCTCGACCTCGCCGTACTTCGCCCGGGCCTGCTCCTCGGTCAGACCGACCGACGCCACCTCCGGCTCGGAGTAGGTGACGCGCGGGATGCCGGCCTCGTCGATCGGGGTTGGCGAAAGGCCGGCGATGTGCTCGGCAACGAAGATGCCCTGCTGGAACCCGCGGTGCGCGAGCTGCAGCCCCGGCACGATGTCGCCGACCGCGTACACCCCGGGCACGCTGGTCTGCAGCGTCGCGTCCACGGTGACGAACCCGCGGTCGAGCGCTACGCCGACCTCCTCGTAGCCCAGCCCGGAGGTGTTCGGGCCACGGCCGACGGCGACCAGCAGCAGCTCGGCCTCGATCACCTCACCACCGGCGACCGTCACGCGCACCCCGGAATCCGTCACCGCGACGGACTCGAACGGCGTACCCGTCTTGAAGGCGATCTTCCGCTTCCGGAACGCCCGCTCCAGTGCCTTCGAACAGTCCGCGTCCTCGGCCGGGACGAGCCGCGGCAGCGCCTCGACGATGGTCACGGCGGTGCCGAAGGACGTCCACGCGCTGGCGAACTCGACCCCGATCACCCCACCACCCAGCACGACGGCGGATTCCGGGACACGGTCCAGCGTCAACGCGTGCTCGCTGGCGATCACCCGATGCCCGTCGAGTTCGAGGCCGGGCAGGGAACGGGAGTAGGAGCCGGACGCAAGGATGATGTTGCGGCCGGTGTACGTCGTGTCGCCGACCTGGACCGCGGTCGGCGAGGTCAGCCGCCCCTCGCCCTCGATCACGGTGATGCCGCGGGCCTTGACCTGGCTCAGCAGACCCTTGAACAGCCGGTCGACGACGCTGTCCTTGTACTTGTTCACGCCACCCATGTCGACGCCCTCGAGCGTCGTACGGACGCCGAACTGCTCGCCGCTACGGGCCGAGTCGGCCACCTCCGCGGCGTGCAGGAGTGCCTTGGTCGGGATGCAGCCGCGGTGCAGGCAGGTGCCGCCGACCTTGTCCTTCTCCACCAGGGCGACGGACAGCCCGAGGGTCGCAGCGCGCACGCCGGCGGCGTAGCCACCGCTGCCGCCACCGAGAATCACCAGGTCGAACGTCGTACCGCTATCAGTCACAGGTTCCTCCGTGGGTGTCGGTCGGGCGGCCCCGGATCGCGGTTCCTGCCCGGCGTCATCTTTCCACCGATCCCCATCGGCGCCACCGCCGGGCCGGGCATGCCACCGATGGAACTGTTACGCCGGCTTTCGCCCGGGGACTTGCCGGGATAGGGGACACTTACCTCATGAAGTGGTTCGGTCGCCGGCAGAAGGCCGGAACGATGCGCCGGTCGGACACCCCCGATCAGGCGCACCTGCGGGAGTTCGCCCAGACCCGCCAGGGCGTCGAGGGATTCGTCGAGCCGCGGACGGCGGTGACCGAGTACACCTTGCTGCTGGTAGCCATCGACGGCGAGTGGACCCGGCGCCGGGTCCCGTCCGTGCGGTGGGCGCACGACTTCGCCAACCGGCTCGGCATCCCGTCGTACGACGCGGCCGTGGTCGGCTACCCGCCCCGGATGCGTGAGTACAACGCCCGCATGAAGAAGAACGGCCGCGCGTAGCAGCGATCCAAAGGATGGGCACGCCCGCCCGGACCGTCGCGACACCTGGTCGCACGCCGGCAGGACGTACTCACGTCCTCCACGGCGCGCCCCAGCCGGAGACCGACCAAGCGTGATCATGCACGCCACCACGATGTACGCATGCGCCGGGGCCGGAAAGGTGGAGGAATCGATGAGCCAGGCACTGCAGTTCGCCCTGCCGGACGGCCGTGAGCGGACGATCCCGCTCCGCCCTCAACGCCGGGTACGCCGGTGTCCTGCTGACGCCCGCTTGCGACCACACCGACCGGGCGCTCGAGGCGCACGGCGTTGCCTGGAGCAAGCAATCCGCACCGGACCTGCTGGGCGACGTCGCCTGGCCCCTCGCGGAGATCGAAGACGACCGGTTCACCGTGTACACGGTCGAGCAGCTCGCACCGGCCTGGGACTGACGTGAAGGAAGAGAAAGAGTTCTTCCCCGCCCGCAGCGTGGCGTGGACCGATGGCGGCGCCGGGATCACCCAGCGAGTGCTGAGCCAGGATGCCGACGGCACTCTGACCCGGCTGGCCCGCTGGGCTCCCGGTACGACGTCGGGCACCGAGGTGATCCGGCACGAGTACGTCGAAGAGGTCTATCTGCTCGAGGGTTCGCTGACCGATCTCACCCTCGAGCAGACCTTCCACCCCGGCGACTACGCCTGCCGGCCGCCGGGGATGCCGCACGGTCCGTACCGCACGACCGACGGCTGCACCATGCTCGAGATCCGCTACTCAGGTCGCTGACGCGGCCAGCTCGATCAGCGTGCGTACGGCGTACCCCGTGCCACCGGCCGGGGTATAGCCGGACGCGCCGCCCTCGTTGAAGGCCGGGCCGGCCACGTCCAGGTGCACCCAGTCGATGCCGTCGGCAACGAAGTCGCCGAGGAACGCGGCCGCGGCCAGCGCGCCGCCCCACGGCTCGCCGGTGATGTTGGCCAGGTCGGCGACCTTCGAGTGCGACTTCAGCTTGTCCAGCATCTCGGCCGGGATCGGCAGCGGCCACATCGACTCACCGGCCGCGATCGCGGCGTCCACGACCCGGTCCCGGGCGGCGTCGGTGTTCGCGAACGCGCCGGCCACTTTGGTGCCCAGGGCAACGACACAGGCACCGGTCAGGGTGGCCACGTCGACGATCAGGTCCGGCTGGTCCTCGGACGCGCGGACCAGCGCGTCGCCGAGCACGAGCCGGCCCTCGGCGTCGGTGTTCAGCACCTCGACGGTCTTGCCGCCGTACATGGTCAGGACGTCGGACGGCCGCGCCGCGGATCCGGACGGCATGTTCTCGGCCATCGCGGCGTACGTGGTGACCTGGACCGGCAGGCCGAGCCGGGCGATCGCGATGGTCGCGCCGAGCACCGCGGCGGCGCCGGCCATGTCGGCCTTCATGCTCACCATGCCGGTGGACGTCTTCAGGGAGAGACCGCCCGAGTCGAAGGTGATGCCCTTGCCGACGAAGGCCAGATGGGTGACCGGCTTCTTCGGGGTGTAGCTGATCCGGATCAGCCGCGGCGGGTTGGCCGATCCCTGGCCGACGCCGAGGATACCGCCGTACCCGCCTTTGACCAGCGCCTTCTCGTCCAGCACCTCGACCTTGACGCCGTACTCCTTGCCGAGCTTCACAGCCGAGGCGGCGAAGTCGACCGGGTTCAGGTCCGAGGGCGGGGTGTTCACCCAGTCGCGCACCTGGGCGACCGCGTCGGCGGTCACCTCGGCCCGCTCCAGGGCGGCCTTGGCGTCCTTGTTCCGGGCCAGGTCGGTCAGCACGGTGAGGTTGCCGGGCGCCTCGGTGGTGCCCTCCGCGGACTTGTACGCCGTGAACGTGTAACGACCGAGCAGCGCGCCTTCGGCGATCGCGCGGACGCATTCGGCATCCGGCGCCGGCAGTGCGAACGCGACCGACTGCGAGGTCTTCGCGGCCCGGACACCGGCGCCGGCCGCCTTGCGCAGGTCCTCGGTCTTCAGCGCACCGTCGGGCGCCTCGCCCAGACCGACCGCGATCAGGGTCGCCGACTTGCCCGGCTTCGCACCGGGCACCTTGGTCACCTCCCCGGTCTTACCGGTGGCGCCGAGGCCGGACAGCACCTCCACCAACTTCCCGCCGTACGCGGCGTTCAGCGCCTCGGTGCCGGCCGGCAGGGTGACGGCGCCGCCGAGTTTGACCACGCCGATGACTACGGCGTCGGTCTTGACGCCGGCGGCATCTGACTTGCTCAGGGTGATGGTGGTCACGAAATCCTCAGTCCTCCTTGACCGGCGAGGCAGATGGCCGGCCGTGACGGTACGTGAATGCTGCCTCCGCATGCTACGCGTCAGGTAGTTTCCCCTCCATGACCGAGTCGCCTGATCTGAAGAAGTCGCCGCTGCACGAGCGCCATGTCGCGCTCGGCGCCAAGTTCGCCGAGTTCGGCGGCTGGGAGATGCCACTGGAGTACTCCGGCGTCGTCGCCGAACACACCGCGGTCCGTACGTCGGTCGGCGTCTTCGACGTGAGTCACCTGGGCAAGGCGACCGTCAAGGGTCCGGGTGCGGCGGCGTACGTGAACTCGTGCCTGACCAACGACCTCGGCAAGATCGCTCCGGGCCAGGCGCAGTACACATTGTGCTGCAACGAGCGCGGGGGAGTGGTCGACGACCTGATCGCCTACCTGCACGCCGACGACGACGTGTTCCTGATCCCGAACGCGGCGAACACCGCCGAGGTGGTCCGGCTGCTGCAGGCCGACGCGCCCGACGGCGTCGTGGTGACCAACACCCACGACGACTACGCGATCCTCGCGGTGCAGGGCACCAACAGCGACGAGGTGGTGGGCGCGATCGGCCTGCCGACCGGGCACGACTACATGTCGTTCGCGACGGCCGACTTCGCCGGTACGCCGGTCGTCGTGTGCCGGACCGGATACACGGGCGAGCGCGGGTACGAGCTCGTCGTACCGAACGAGGGCGCGGTCGGTGTGTTCGACGCGTTGCTGGCGGCCGGTGCAGCGTATGACATCGTCCCGGCCGGGCTGGGTGCGCGAGACACGCTGCGGACCGAGATGGGGTATCCGCTGCACGGTCAGGACATCTCTCCGGACATCACGCCGGTGCAGGCGCGGTCCGGATGGGCCGTGGGCTGGAAGAAGGAGCACTTCTGGGGTGACGCGGCGCTGCGCGCCGAGAAGGAACGTGGGCCGGCCAGGATCCTGCGAGGCCTGCGTGCGGCCGGCCGTGGCATCCCGCGGCCGCACATGACCGTTCTCGACCAGTCCGGGACCGCACTCGGCGAGGTCACGTCCGGCACCTTCTCACCGACGCTGAAGAAGGGCATCGCGCTCGCACTGCTCGACGCGACGGTGAAGGAGGGCGACCAGGTCTCCGTCGACATCCGCGGCCGGCAGGAGCCGTTCGACGTCGTCAAGCCGCCCTTCGTCACCGTCCACGTCCGCGAAGGCTGAACCCAGGTCACCCCAGTAAGAGGCCCGAGCCGGCGGAAGCCTGGCTCGGGCCTCTTACTGCGCGTATACCTATGACATCGGGCAGCACAGAGGCTTCTGGGACTCGACCCTCATCACACTCGGTAATGCTCCACGAAGAGTAGCTTTTCGTCACAGACTGTCAAAAGCTGGCACAAAATGGTCGCTGGCTGGACTGTGCCGACGCGTTTTGCGAAGGATTGATCGCAAAGGGTGACAGATCGGGGCAAATGTTCCGTTCCAGTACCCGTTCCGGTAACGATTTGTGCACTGGTGCCGAGCACCGCTGGCTTGGTGTCACAGTGTCAGGCAGGCTTGCCCGCGGTTGAGGCGGATCGGCCTGTCAAGGGGATTTGACGAGAGCCCACCACAGAACGAAGCTTCGGCACGATATCCACCGATATGTGCCGGATCCACGGACAGAATTCCGGCTGACAGAGCTGACGGAGCGCGAATGAGTATTGGGTCACCCGACTCGACCGTAGGGATCGAGGACCACCCGGCGTCGGCGGAACCGGTTCGTTCGGCAACCATGGCGCACGGCAAGTCCCCGACACGGATCGCGGTCGACCGGCTTCGCAAGGACAAGGTCGCCGTGACCTGCGTGTGCATCGTGCTGTTCTTCGTGCTGATCGCGATCTTCGCGCCGCTGCTGGCCAAGCTCGAGGGCGGCGACGTCCAGACCTTCCACCCGGAGCTGGTGGACGAGTTCGGCTTCCCGACCATCGGCATCACGCCCGATCACTGGTTCGGAGTGGAGCCCAAGACCGGCCGGGACAACTTCGCCCGCTGGGTCTTCGGGGCCCGGCCGTCGCTGATCGTCGCGTTCGTGGCCACCATCTTCGGCACCACGGTCGGTGTCGTGATGGGCCTGCTGGCCGGATTCCTCGGCGGCTGGGTCGACCGGGTCATCTCCTGGTTCATCGACTTCGTGCTAAGCCTTCCGTACCTGCTCTTCGCCATCGCGATGGTCCCGATCGTCGAGTCGTGGCAGGGTGGCAGCTTCAACATGACCCCGGAGCAACAGGCCAGCACCCGGTTCTATGTGCTGATCTTCGTGCTGTCGTTCTTCGGCTGGGCCGGACTGGCGCGCATCATCCGCGGCGAGGTGCTGTCACTGCGTGAACGTGAGTTCGTCCTGGCCGCCAAGGCGATCGGTGTGTCGACCCGGCGGATCCTGTTCAAGGAATTGCTGCCGAACCTGGTCGCCCCGATTGTGATCTCGGCGTCCCTCGCGCTGCCGGCGTATGTGACCGCGGAAGCGGGGCTGTCCTTCCTCGGCGTGGGCCTGATCGAGCCCCGGCCGTCGTGGGGCCAGACGATCGCCAGCGCGACGAACTGGTTCAAGGCCGACCCGCTGTACCTGTGGCTTCCGGTCGCTGCGATCACCATCCTGGTGCTCGCGCTCGCCCTCCTCGGCGACGCGATCCGCGACGCCTTCGACCCCAAGACTCGCCGGTAGTACGGCGATTGCCCCAGCGGCAGAAAAGGAGAAACCCGACCATGCAGTGGAAACGGATCACCGCAGTCGCGGCGACGGTCATGTTGGCCGCCGTAGCCTGCGGCAGCCCGTCCTCGAACAGCGGTAAGGCCAACGAGTCGAACGGGCCGGCCGCCGGCACCCAGACGAAGGTAACTGACGAAGCCGCGAAGGGCCCGGCCGCGGATGTCGCCGGGGCCAAGAAGGGTGGCACGGCGACGATCCTGTCGGACGTGACGCCGGACACCTTCGACCCGACGAACACGTACTACGTCGACGGTTTCCAGATCGAGAAGCTGTACTTCCGGGCGCTGACCCAGTACCGGCTCGACGGCCCCGACCACAAGCCCGTCCTGGTGCCTGACCTGGCCGAGGACCTGGGCAAGGTGTCGGACGACAAGCTGACCTGGACCTTCAAGCTGAAGCCGGGCATCAAGTACTCCGACGGCACGCCGGTCAAGGCCGAGGACTACGCGTACTCGATCAAGCGGTCCTTCGCGCACGATCTGTACGACGCCGGACCGGCGTACCAGATCCAGTTCTTCAAGGACGGCGACAAGTACAAGGGCCCGTACGGCCCGAACGGTGACGTGTACGCCGGTGTCGAGACGCCGGACGACACGACGCTGGTCATTCACCTGGCCAAGCCGTTCCCGGACATGCCGTTCTTCGCGGCGTTCACGATGTTCACGCCGATCCCGAAGGCGAAGGACACCAAGCAGAACTACGAGCAGAAGCCGCTGTCGACCGGTCCGTACATGGTCGACTCGTACAACCCGGGCACCGAGCTCAAGCTGGTCAAGAACCCGAACTGGGACCCGGCCACCGACGCGGTGCGCCACCAGTACCTGGACGGCTACGACTTCAAGTTCGGCCTGGACACCTTGAAGATCCAGCGGCAGATCCTGGCCAGCTCCGGCCCGGATGCGAGTGCGCTGACCTACAGCAACATCGACTCGACGCTGGTACCTGAGCTGACCGACCAGAACAAGTCCCAGCTCATCGAGGGCGACACTCCGTGCAACCGGATGGTCCCGATGGACACCCGGAAGATCCCGCTGCCGGTCCGCAAGGCCGTTGCGGCCGCGTACCCGTACGACACCGAGCGCAAGGTCGCGGGCTGGACCTCGCTGGCCGAGCCGGCAGCCTCGACGTACATGTCGCCGTCGGTTCCGGGCTGGGAGAACTACGAGCTCCCGGGCCTGAACGGCAAGGGTGACGGTGACCCGGTCAAGGCCAAGCAGATGCTGACGGACGCGAACGCGGTCGGCTTCGAGCTGTCTTGGTACTACTCGAACGACGACAAGATCGCGACGCAGCGCAGCCAGGTCCGCCAGCAGAAGCTCGAGGCGGCTGGATTCAAGGTCAAGGCGATCGGCGTGCCGAAGGCCCAGATCCGTACCGTCACCGGTGACCAGAACGCTCCGGTGAACATGCTGAAGGCTCCGACCGGTTGGTGCTCCGACTGGCCGAGCGGCTCCTCCTGGGCCCCGGTGCTGTTCCGTTCCGACGCGATCGCCCTGGGCAACAGCGTCGGCCAGCTCGAGGACAAGGCGCTGGACGCGGAGATCGACAAGGTCTCGAACATGGACCCGAACGAGGCCCTGAAGTCCAAGGCCTGGATCAACCTCGACAAGAAGATCATGCAGGACTACCTGCCGGCTCTTCCGCAGTACCAGTCGCGGTCGGCGTTCCTGGTCGGTACCAACATCGGCAACGCGATCAACGACCCGACACAGGGCATGCCCGAATTCACCTCGCTGTTCCTGAAGCAGCCCTGATCGGTACCAGTGACCGGACAGCCATGAGGCGTCCGTTCTGATCGCAGGGTAGGTGGCCGGACCGGTAAACGGTCCGGCCACCGCCAGCGATCGGTGAGGAGAATCCCGTGTTGCACTTCCTGGCGCGTCGCATTGTGAGCGCCCTCTCCGTCGTGCTCGTCACCCTCGTCGCGACGTTCGCGCTGTTCTTCGTCGCGCCCACCGACCCCGCGGGCGCGATCTGCGGTCAGCGCAACTGTCCCCAGGAGCGATACCTGGAGATCAAGAAGAACCTGAACCTGGACAAGCCGAAGGTGACCCAGTTCGCCGACTACATGAAGGGCATCGTGGTCGGCCGGACCTACACGACGGCCGGCGTCGATCGCGAGTGCCCCGCACCGTGCCTCGGCTTCTCCTTCAAGAACGACCGCCCCGTCCTGCAGATGCTGGCTCAGCGCGTACCGGTGACGGTCTCGCTGGTCGCCGGTGCTGCGCTCATCATGCTGCCGGTCGGCGTCGCGATAGGTTCGATGGCGGCCAAACGAAGAGGGACGACCGGCGACCGGGGGTTGGTGACCACGTCGCTGGTGATCAGCTCGATCCCGTACTACATCGTCGCGCTGATGGTCGCCCTGTACCTCACCATCTTCTACGCGGTGCTACCGCGTGGTAGCTGGACGCCATTCTTCGAGAATCCCGCCCAGTGGTTCGTCGGGTTGCTGACGCCATGGCTGTGTCTCGGCCTGGTCAACACGACGCAGTACGTGCGGTACTCGCGAGGCTCGATGGTCGAGACACTCAACGAGGACTTCATCCGGACCGCGCGGGCCAAGGGCCTGTCGGACCGGAAGGTCACCTACAAACACGCTCTCCGCGCCGGACTCATCCCTGTCATCACGATCTTCGGACTGGATGTCGCCGGCATGCTCGCCGGCGCGATCTTCACCGAGCGCATCTTCGACCTGCCGGGCCTGGGCAACCTGGTGCTGGAAAGCCTGAACAACTACGACCTGCCCGTGATCATGGGGACCGTCCTGGTGGCCTCGATCTTCCTGGTGGCGGCCAACCTGGTTGTCGATATCGTGTATAGCGTGATCGACCCGCGGGTGAGGCTCACGTGACCATACCCGCCCCTGAAGACCGGAAGGACACCATGGTCGAGAGTGCAGACGGCCAGCCGGAGGCTGCGGCCGCCGAGAAGCGGGGTCCTTCGATCGCGACCCGCGAGAAGCGCCAAGGTGTGATCAACCCGAGCGGCGAGACGCCGTACCTGGTGGTCGAGGACCTGACGGTCAAGTTCCCGACCGCGGACGGTGTGGTCAGCGCGGTGAACGGGTTGAGTTATGCGGTCCCGCTGGGCCGGACGCTGGCGATCGTCGGCGAGTCCGGATCCGGCAAGTCGGTGTCCAGCATGGCCGTGATGGGCCTGCACGACCGCAAGCGCACCCAGATCACCGGGTCGATCCGGCTCGGCGGTGACGAGATCGTCGGGTTGCCGGAGAGCGACCTGATGAAGGTCCGCGGCGACGCGATGGCGATGGTGTTCCAGGACCCGCAGTCCTCGCTGCACCCGCTGTACACGGTCGGCAACCAGATCGTCGAGGCGTACCGGGTGCACCACAAGGTGTCCAAGGACGCGGCCAAGAAGCGGGCCCTGGAGATGCTCGACCTGGTCGGCATCCCGAACCCGGCCCGCCGGTTCGCGCAGTACCCGCACGAGTTCTCCGGCGGTATGCGGCAGCGTGCGATGATCGCGATGAGCCTGGTCAACGACCCGAAGCTGGTGATCGCCGACGAGCCGACCACCGCGCTGGACGTGACCGTGCAGGCGCAGATCCTCGACCTGCTGAACAACCTGCAGAAGGAGTTCGGCTCCGCGATCGTGATGATCACGCACGACCTGGGCGTGGTGGCCGAGATGGCCGACGACGTGCTGGTCATGTACGGCGGCCGCTGCGTCGAGTACGGCACCGCCGAGGACGTGCTGGCCAACCCGCGGATGCCGTACACGTGGGGTCTGCTCGAGTCGATCCCGACGGTGTCGGCGGCGACTGAGCGGCTGCGTCCGATCAAGGGCCTGCCGCCGAGCCTGCTGGCCCTGCCGAGCGGTTGCTCCTTCAACCCGCGCTGTCCGTATGTGGACCGGGTGAAGGGCGAGCGCTGCACGACCGAACTGCCGGAGCTGATGCCGGTCGACGGCGCCGGTGCCCACACGTCCCGTTGTCACCTGCACGACAAGGCCTCGATCTATACGGCCGAGGTCTTGCCGAGACTGAGCTGACAGGGGGCTGAGGAGAGAGATGAGCGACACTGTGCGCAAGGTCGACGGTGTTCCGGCGTCCGGCGGTGCGGGGACCCCGCTGCTGGAGATCCGGGACCTGAAGATGCACTTCCCGATCAAGGAAGCGGCCGGTCTGTCCCGGACCAAGAAGGTCGTCCAGGCCGTCGACGGCGTGAGCTTCAAGCTGGAGGCGGCCGGCAGCCTGGGTCTGGTCGGCGAGTCCGGCTGTGGCAAGTCGACCACCGGCCGGATGATCACCCGGCTGCTGACCCCGACGTCGGGGCAGATCCTGTTCAAGGGCACCGACATCGCGCAGCTGAAGGAGAAGGACCTTCGCCCGTTCCGCCGGCAGCTGCAGATCGTCTTCCAGGACCCCTACAGCTCGCTGAACCCGCGGCAGACGGTCAGCAACATCATCAGTACGCCGCTGCGCGTGCACAACCTGGTGAAGAAGGGCAAGGAGGTCGAGCGGGTCCAGGAGTTGCTGGAGCGGGTCGGCCTGAACCCCGAGCACCACAACCGCTACCCGAACGAGTTCTCCGGCGGTCAGCGCCAGCGCATCGGCATCGCCCGGGCGCTCGCGGTGGAGCCCGAGGTGATCATCGCCGACGAGCCGGTGTCCGCACTCGACGTGTCCATCCAGGCCCAGGTGATGAACCTGCTGGAGGACCTGCGCCACGACCTCGGTATCGCGTTCGTCTTCATCGCCCACGACCTCGGCGTAGTCCGGCACTTCTGTGACCGGGTCGCGGTGATGTACCTGGGCAAGATCGTCGAGCAGGGTCAGCGGGACCAGATCTACAACGCACCGCAGCACCCGTACACACAGGCGCTGCTGTCGGCCGCTCCGGACCTGGGCACCATTCGTGGTGTGCCGCCGAAGGAGCGGATCCGGCTGGTCGGCGACGTACCCTCGCCGATCGACCCGCCGAGCGGCTGCCGGTTCCGGACCCGCTGCTGGAAGGCCGAAGACATCTGCTCCACCCAGGAGCCGTTGCTGGAGATCAAGCCGCAGTCCGGCGCCGGCCACACGGCCGCCTGCCACTTCGCGGAGCCGAAGGTCGACCTGACCGCCGCCACCGCCTGAGACACCTGATCGGCCCCCGCCACCGCGTGGCGGGGGCCTTTCTCATGCGTGCTGTTCGCCGTGCAGCAGTTCGTCCCGCTCCCGGGCGAACCGCACCGACTCGAACACGATCAGACCGGTCAACAGACCAGCCAGTACGGCGAGCTGCCCGAGCGCAGGTGGAACGGTGGGCTCCCGCCTGGTCAGGGTCAGGAGGGAGCCCACCGGCTCTTCTCTTTACGCCCGGCCGTGGGCCTGGCGGCTTCGGCGGCTGAGGGAGTCGATGGTGACGGCGATCAGCAGGACGCCGGCGGTGACCATGTAGCGAATGCTCGAGTCGAGGCTCAACAGCGCGAGGCCGTTCGAGATCGACATGATCACGAAGGCACCGAGGAGGGCGGAGTACGCCGAACCACGGCCACCGAACAGGCTGGTGCCGCCGATCACGGCAGCGGCGATCGCGTTCAGGTTGGTGTCGGTGCCACCGCTGCTCTGGCTGACCGCTCCCAGTCTGGCGGCCGCGAGAATGCCGCCGACCGCGGCGAACGTCGAACAGGCCGCGAACACGGACAGGTAGATCATCCGCACGTTGATACCGGCCCGACGGGCGGCTTCTACGTTGCCACCGACCGCGACGACCGAGCGGCCCCAACTGGTCCGCCGGACCGCGAGATCCGTGGCGACGACCAGTCCCAGGAACAGCAGGAACATCGACGACACCCCACGGTTGCCGTTCAGGATCAGGACCGGCACGAACAGCCCGACGGCCAGCGCGCCGGCCTTGATCGCGATCATCGAGGGCGGTGCCGCGGACAACCCGGCGGCGATGCGGGCGCCTCGGCCGCGCAGCCGGGTCAGCACATACAGCGCGACAACCACCACGATCAGTCCGTAGGACAGCGCGGGGGAGAGGAAGCTGCGGGTGGCGAATCGGACCAGCGCGGAATCGAACGGCAGGTTGAGCGTGCCTTCCTTACCGAGCACCAGGAGTTGGAGACCGAGGAAACCGAGCAGACCGGCCAGAGTGATGACGAAACTCGGTACGCCGAAGCGCGTGTAGAGCGCGCCGTAGAACAACCCGATCACCAGCCCGAGGGCGACGCTGACCACCAGCGACAGCACCAGCGGCCAGCTCTGGTTGACGAAAGTGACTGCGAGCACGCTGGCGGACAGACCGCTGACCGAGCCGACCGACAGGTCGATCTCGCCGAGCAGCAGGACCAGAACGATGCCGAGGGCAATCACTCCGATCCAGCTGGTCTGCAGGGTCAGGTTGACCAGGTTGCGACTGGACAGGAACGAGCTGTTGGCGATCTGGAAGACCGCCCAGATGATGATCAGGCCGATCGCCACCGGTACCGAGCCAAGGTCACCCGAGCGCAGCCGTGCGATGAAGGCCGAGACGGCGCCGCTGATGCCGTGGCTGGCGATCAGCCGCTCGTCCTGGAGATCGGCCGGCAGTTGGTCGGCGCCGTTGGCGTCCACGGCCGGATCGGCGGCGCCCGCCGTACCGGACTTCGTTGTCGATGGGGTGTCGTCCTGGGGGCGGGTGCCGGATCCTCGCAGGCTCATGATGCGGAGCCCTCCTCCCGGCTCCGGCGCGCGGCGCGCTCGGAGACCGCGTTGTCGGTCGCGCCGGTGATGGCCGCGATGATGTCCTGCGTCTTGGTGTCGGTGACCATGAAGACGCCGTTGTTGCGGCCGAGGCGGAGGACGGCGACCCGGTCGGCGACCGCCATCACGTCGGCCATGTTGTGGCTGATCAGGATCACGGCGAGGCCGCGTTCGCGCAGTCGTTCGACCAGGTTGAGCACCTCGGCGGTCTGAGCCACGCCGAGCGCCGCGGTCGGTTCGTCCAGCATCACGACCTTGGGCTGGCCGAGCAGGCTGCGCGCGATCGCGACGGTCTGCCGCTGGCCGCCGGACAGGCTGGCGACCGGGATCCGGACCGACGGGATCTTCGCGGACAGCTGGCGGAGCAGCTCCCAGGACGAGCGCTCCATCTCGACCTCGTCGAGCAGGCTGCCCTTGCGGAGCTCGCGGCCGAGGTAGAGGTTGGCGACCACGTCCAGGTTGTCGCAGAGCGCCAGGTCCTGGAACACCGTCGCGATGCCGAGCTGCTGTGCCTCGGCCGGACTGCTGACCCGCACCTCCTGGCCGTCGAACACCATCGTCCCGTCGTCGGCGGTGTAGACCCCTGCGATCGTCTTCACCAGCGTCGACTTCCCGGCGCCGTTGTCGCCGACCAGCGCGAGGACTTCACCGGCCCGGACGTCCAGCTCGATGTTCTTCAGGGCCTGTACCGCGCCGAAACGCTTGGAAACCCCTCGCAGCGTCAGCACCGTACCGGTACCGACGTCGAGGGATGTCGGGGTAACAGTCACTCGATCAGCCTCCTGGGCTTCGCTTCAGGCCATGATCGCGGCGATCCGTCCCGCGGGACAGGGCGACGCGGCAACAAATCCGGTCAGGGCTTCGTGGACCGGCCCGGTGTTGCCCCGCACCTCACTGCGGGGCAACACCGAAGGGGCGGTCAGTTGCTGGTCAGGCCGGCAGCGGTGCAGGCGGCGGCGAACGACGCGGTGCAGATGTCGCTCACCTTGTAGATGCCGTCCTTCACCACGGTGTCCTTGATGTTGGCCTTGGTCACGGCGACCGGGTCGAGGATCGTCGACGGGATGCCGCTCTTCTCGGTGGTGGACTCGGGCTTGCCGCCGTTCGCCAGCGCGACCGCGCCCTTCGCGGCGGCCTCGGCCTGCGGCTTGACGGCCTTGTAGATCGTCATCGCCTGGTCGCCGGCGACGATCCGCTGGATCGCGGCCAGCTCCGAGTCCTGCCCGGTGACCGGCGGCAGCGGCGTCACGCCACCGCCCTTCAGCGCTGCGATCGCGCCACCCGCGGTCCCGTCGTTGGCGGCGTACACCCCGACCAGGCCGTTCTTGATCGCGCTGAGCTGGCCCTCCATCCAGGCCTGGGCCTTGTCCGGGCTCCAGTCCGGGGTGTCGAACTCGGCCGCGACCTTGAAGCCACTGGAGTCGAGCACGCTGTGCGCGCCCTTCTTGAAGTCCGCCGCGTTCGGGTCGGTCGGGGCGCCGTTGATCATGGCGAGGTTGCCGGACGTCTTGCCGGCCGCCTTCAGCGTGTCGACCAGGGTCTGCGCCTGCAGCTTGCCGACCGCCTCGTTCTCGAACGAGACGTAGTAGTTGGCGCCGTCGATGAACCGGTCGTACGCGATTACCGGGACGTTCTGGCTCTTGGCGGAGGCGACGACCGCGGCGGCGGCCTTGCCGTCGACCGGGTCGAGGACGAGCACGTTCGCGCCCTGGGTCAGGGCCGCCTCGGCCTGCTGTTGCTGCTTCGCCGCGTCCTGGTCGGCGTTGCTGTAGATCAGCTCGCAGTCCGCACAGGCCGTCTTGAGCGCCTCGGTGAACAGCGGCCGGTCGAGCGCTTCGTAGCGGGTCGTCTTCGACTCGGGCAGCAGCAGGGCGATCTTCTTCGCGCCGCCCGAACTGCCGGAGTCGCCGTTGTCCGAGCCGCAGGCCACCAACGAGACGGCCAGGGCCGAGACGGCGATGCCGAGGCCGACGAGACGGGATGCTGACACGGACATATGGCGGCTCCTTGACGTGAAGGCCCGAGTAGGCCTGCCCCGAAGTCAAGCGTCCGCGAGCCTTGTCGTCAAGACTTGAATTCAAGAAATAGACATATTGGCGTTACATGATCGACGATGACGCAGCGACTTCGGCGTACGGCGTCCTCCGAAGTCGTGCGGTGGGATTGCTCAGGAGGTGGTGCTGAGCGATTTCGTGGCCTGGGTGTGGCTCAGGACCGAGGCCAGGTGGATGGCGCCGATGATGTCGGCGTCATCGCCGAGCTCGGCCCGGCGGAGCTCGACGGTGGCGGCGGCACTGGGGATGGCGCAGCGGTCGAGGGCCTCGCGGAGCGGGTCCAGGATCAGGTCGCCGGCTTCGGCCATCAGGCCGCCGACGACGATGACCTCGGGGTTGAGCAGGTTCACCAGGCCGGCCACCGCGACGCCGACCCGGCGGCCGGCATCCTCGATCACGCGGCGGCAGCCGAGGTCACCGGCCAGAGCGCGGGTGACGATGTCCTTGAGCCGGAGCGGGCCGTGTGACGCCGCGAGGCTGTTGATCAGCGCCCGGGAGCCGACGAACGTGTCCAGGCACCCGCGGTTGCCGCAGCGGCAGATCGGCCCGTTCTCGTCGATCGTGACGTGCCCGATCTCGCCCGCGGTACCGGCCGAGCCGCGGAACACCTCGCCACCCAGCACGATCCCCGCGCCGACGCCGTACGAGAACTTCAGGTAGCAGCCGTGCTGGACGCCGCGGAGCGCGCCGTTGCGTAGTTCGCCGAGCGCGGCCAGGTTCGCGGTGTTGTCGAGCGCGACCGGGGCGCGGAGATAGCCGGCCATCGCCTCGGCGACGTTGACGCCGCGCCAGCCGGGCAGGACCGCGTCGGAGCCGGCCTCACCGCTGACCGAGTCGACCGGGGCGGGCAGGCCGAAGCCGATCCCGGCGATGTCCTCGACGCCCGAGCTGACGGTCTCGGCGAGGTCGGCGAGCAGCTGGGCGGCGCGTTCCATCCCGTCGTCGGCGACGTGGTCGGCCTGCAACGGCATCAGTTGCTGGGCGAGGATCTCGCTGGATTGGTTCGCGATCGCGACCCGGACGTCGCGCTCGCCGAACGCGACGCCGGCCAGCAGGCCGCCGCCGGAGGCCAGCGAGACGAGGACGGCGCGGCGGCCGTTGCGGATGCTGCGGGACAGGCCGACCATGCCGGCCTGGTCGAGTTCGCGGACCATGTTCGACACGGTGGCGGCGGACAGGCCGGAGGCGGCGGCGATCTCGACCTGGGTCAGCGGGCCGTGCTGGCGGACGACTCCGAGAACGCGCGCACGGTTGGCTTCGCGCAGCGAAGCCTGTGATCCCGGCGCCGGGTGGGTTGCGTTCATTACATAAAGATAACGGATCGCGGGGCGTAAGCCGCCGCACACCGGTCGTGAACCACCAACATCATCATTCGCCCTCGCCGTCACTACCCCACTTCACCGTCCATCCGTGACAGTAATGCACCCGTCACCCCGCACCCCTCCGACCCGCCCCATCCGCCTTTGCCTGGCTGACCCACCAGAGGGTGGGTTTGCCAGGCTGAACCTGGGTGGCAAACCCACCGCCTGATGGGTCAGCCAGCCGAATGGGCTCCTGTCCGATGTGGAGGTCACGATCGGTCCGGGAGCGCTGGCGGGCACGGCGCGGGACGGGCTTTCAGGGCGAACCGGCCGAGTTCGGTGCCCAAGGTGCCTTCGGGTCGCCGCCCCGGACCACGTCCGGGGACCTGGGACAGGTTGTCGCGGGCTGCGACAGGTAATTCCATGTCCCAACCCACCAGTTCCTGTCCTCACCCCTCACGCCCGCTCGCCGGCGCCACCCGAACACACCGCGACCCCACCCCCGGGACAGCCTGGCCGAAAACCGGCCGGGGCGCAGCGCCGAGTCGTGGATCGCGGTCGCCACAAGCCACTAATCCTGACCCGAATCCACGACTCGACGATCGCAGGATTTCGGGGCGGGTGCCGGCACGCGGGAAACGCCTGCGCGCGACCCAGAGCCGCATCCACAGCCCATACACAAATGGGGGGAGGGTCAGGCGGTCAGGGCGAGGGTGAGGAGGGTGATCGGGAGGGCGAGTTCGAGGGTGGCGCCGAGGACGTCGCCGGTTGTGCCGCCGAGGGCGGTCCGAGCGCGGCGAGTGGTGATGAAGCTGGTGGCGACGGCGAGCAGGATGGCGGCCGCGGTGCCGACGAGCAGGAGCACGTCGTGGTGGTCGACGACTGGAGCGCTTGTGGACGGGCTGAGCGGGGCGGTGAACCACGCCAGTACGAGAGCGGCCGCCAGTACGACGAGTGTCGCGAGTGCAGCCGTGATGGGACGGACCGTGGCGGCGACCATGGCACCCAGGCCGTCGGGGCGGGCCGCGGGGACCGTCCTACGGCAGGACCAGGGGAGTGTCAGGCGACTGGCAACGGTAGCGATCAGGATCGACTGCCAGCCGAAGCCGGCCTGGACGCAGGCGGTGAGCGCCGCGACGTCGACCAGAAGCACCCCGACGATGGCCACGACACCGAAGGGCCCGATGTCGCTCTGCTTCATGATCCGGAGCATGGTCTCGCGATCCCGCCGGCTGCCGAGCGCGTCCGCGAAGTCCGCCAATCCGTCCAGATGCAACGCCCCAGACAGCCCCGCGACCACCAGTACGCCGAGCACCGCGGCCAGCAACTCCGCGTCCGGCTGCACCAACTGAGCCACCGCCACCACGCCGGCCGCGATCCCACCGAGTAGTACGCCGACCGCCGGCGCGAGCACCATCGCCCGCCCACCGACCACCCGGTCGACACGCGAGGGCATCCCAGCCGGGAGCAAGGTCAACATGCCCACCGCCAACCGCAGCCCGTCACCCCACCCACCACGCCGGCCGGCACCGTCAGCGCCGCCCCACGCCGGCGCAGTCGGAGGCAGGTCGGGCGGCGGCAGATCCGGCGGCCCAGTGGGTAGCCCAGGCTGTGAGGGGTCGGGCGCCGCCCCCGGCGGCGGTGCCTGACGAGGCAGGTCGGGCGGCGGCAGGTCAGACGGTGGCAGGTCGGGCGGCGGCAGGTCAGGCGGTGGCAGGTCGGGCGGTGGCAGGTCAGACGGTGGCAGGTCGGGCGGTGGCAGGTCGGGCGGTGGCAGGTCAGGCGGTGGCAGGTCAGACGGTGGCTGGTCGGGCGGCGTCATGTCAGGGGGAGGGTTCGGCCGGCGATCGTCCAGAGGACTTGGTCGGAGGCTAGGGAGATGGTGGTGTTCAGGCGGCCCATCAGGTCGCGGAAGAGGCGGGTGCCGGGGTCGGCGGGGACCACGCCGGAGCCGATGTCGTTGCTGACAGCAACCACCAGCCGCGGGGTCCGCGACCAGGCCTCCGCGAGGTCGGCGATGCGATCCTCGACCAGCCCGGCGCGGCCGAGATCGGACCAGATGTCCAGCGCGTCCATCGTGCGCGAGAGCCACAGCGTCAGGCAGTCGATCAGCAGCGGCGGTCCGGCGGCGTCGAGCAACGGGACCAGTTCGATCGTCTCCGCCAACCCCCAGGTCGCCGGCCGCCGGGCCTGGTGTTTGGCGACTCGCTCGGCCCATTCCGCGTCACCGGAGTCGTCCCCGCCAGTAGCGACGTACAACACCTCCGGCTCCGACGCGAGCCGGCGCTCGGCGGCGATCGACTTGCCGGAGCGGGCGCCGCCGAGGATCAGCGTGCGTTGGTCAGGCATCCGTTCTCCCGGGCTCGAAGACGACAGGCGTATCGAAGGCCGCTTTCCGCGCGGTCCGGCGGAAGGCCGTGAGGACCGGCCGGCCGAGCAGCAGCACCAGCACGGCGGACAGCACCCCGCGCGGAATGTCCCACGCCAGCGACGTCGCGACCACGAACAGCAGATACCGATGCAGATTCTCGGCCAGCGCGTCGCCCGGCACGAACGAGAAGTCGCTGCCGAAGGTCGCGTACGGCCAGAACCACAGGTTCATCACCACGCCGTACATCACCCCGGACACCAGCGAGTACGCCGCCAGCAGCAACAACTCCAACCGCCCGCCCACTCGAGGCAGCAGCCCCGCCAGGCACCCCACCCACGCACAGGCGAACATCTGGAACGGCATCCACGGTCCGACCCCACCAGTGATGAGCGCGCCGCCGAGCAGCGACACAGCCCCCAGCACGAACCCGAACCCGGCCCCGAACGCCCGCCCCGCCAGCACGAGCAGGAAGAACCCAGGCTCCAGCCCGGCAGTCCCCGGACCGAGTGCCCGCAACGCCGTACCGACGGCCGCCAGCATGCCGAGCAGCGAGATCACCTTCGCGTCGATCCCCGCCTCGGACAGCTCCGCGAGTACGACGGCCACCAGCAGCGGCAGCAGCAGGACGAAGAGCCAGGGCGCGTCCGTGGTGTGTCCGATCGCGGACTCACCCCCCTGGTCGGTGTGGAGGAACAGCGGCCAGGCGAACGCCAGCAGCCCGACCAGGGACGCAACCACGAGCATGGTCGTGCTCCGCGGTTTGAGCCGGACCAGGCGAAGCGAACGGCCGCGCGGTTTGAGCCGGGCAATGGTCATGACGCCCGTTCCAGTGCGGTAGCCACTTCTCCGACGGTCAGGAACGGCAACGGGGCAAGGATCTTCGCCACCTGCGGTGCGAACGACGGAGACCCGGCCATGACCGCTGCTGTATCGCCATCACTGACCAATTCGCCCTCGGCGAGCACCAGCACCCGGGTAGCGACCTCAGCCACCATCTCGACGTCATGCGTCGACAGCACGACCGCATGCCCGGCAGCAGCCAGCTCGCGCAGGATCGCCACCAGCCGACGCTTGGCGCCGTAGTCCAGACCCCGCGTCGGCTCGTCGAGCAGCAGGAGCGGCGGAGCGCCACACAGTACGACGGCCAGCGCCAGACAGAGCCGTTGTCCCTCGGACAGGTCCCGCGGATGCATCGCCTGGTCGATATCCGGAGCGAGCCGATTCAGTAGCGCACGGCAACTACCCGCCGGCACACCGAAGTCGGAGTCGGCGCCCGCACACTCCTCGGCGACCGTGGCGGCGTACAGCAGGTCGGCAGGCTCTTGCGGGACCAGTCCGACCGCCTTGACCAGCTCGGAAGGCTTGGTACGACGCGGGTCCGCGCCGGCCGTTGCCGCCGTACCGGATCGCGCCGGCAGGATCCCCACCAGGGCGTTGAGCAGTGTGGACTTGCCGGCGCCGTTGCGGCCCATCAGTGCGACGATTTCACCGGCCTTGATACTCAGTGACACGCCCCGCAAGGCCATGACGTTGCCGTAGCCAACCACCAGGTCGGTGCACCGGGCGAGCTCGGCTCCCCGGGCAGCCGCCGACCTCTGCGGCACGATGGAGTCCAAACGGCCTCGCAAGGCGACAGCTGCCCGTCGGGCGTCGCGCACAGACAGGGGGAGTGGCGACCAGCCGGCCAGACGCCCCAGCTCCACCACAGGCGGTGCGACCGGAGCGGTCACCATCCGCTCCGCCGGTAGCCCAGTGGACACAGCAGCCGCACCACCCGGTACTTCGATCACTCGGTCGGCGTACTGGATCACGCGCTCGAGCCGATGTTCGGCCATGATCACAGTGACGCTCAGGTCGTGCACGAGTCGCTGCAGCGCGGCCAGCACCTCCTCAGCCGCCTGCGGGTCCAGTGCGGACGTCGGCTCGTCCAGCACGAGCACAGCCGGGTGAGAGGTCAGTGCGGCGCCGATAGCGGTCCGCTGCCGCTGCCCGCCCGACAGCGCCGTCAACGCCCGATCCCGTACGTCGGCCAGCCCCAGCAGATCCAGAGTCTCCTCAACCCGTCGGCGCATCACGTCCGGCGCGACTCCGAGCGACTCCATGCTGTAAGCGAGTTCGTCCTCGACCGTGTCGGTCACGAACCCAGCCATCGGATCCTGACCGACCATGCCGACCACGTCGGCCAGGTCGCGGGGCCGGTACTCGCTGGTGTCCCGTCCGTTGACGAGCACCCGCCCGGCCAGCGTGCCGCCGGTGAAGTGCGGCACCAGTCCGTTGATTGCCCGCAGCAACGTGGATTTGCCGGACCCGGTCCGCCCGATCACCAGCGCCAGCTCACCCTCGGGCACGGTGAAGCTCACGTCCCGCAGCGCCGGCTCCACGGCCCCGTCGTACGTCACTGTCACCCGGTCGAACTCGATCATGCGACCGCCCGCCTGACCTGTGGAGGCGCGACCACCGCTGGCGCCAGTCCGATCAGTACGCCGACAACGGGCACCAGCGGAACGGGTGGAACGACCAACGGGCCCGCCAGCAGCAGTCCGGGGACACCACGAGCCGCGGCGGTGGCCATAGCCCCGGCAGCGATCGCGCCGGACGCCACGACCAGCCACTCGGGCAGCGCCCACGGGTCCGGCCGGTATCGAGTCCGAGTGACCCGTTGACGCCCAATCGCCATGGCTCCGAGGGCCAGCAGCAGTCCGATCGCCAGCGCGGACGCCGCGAGCGGAAACGCCATGGATTCGGTCAGCAACGCGTAGACGCCGAGCAGGATGCCCAGCAACCCCAGCAGGACGCAGACAGCGGTGAGACGACGCTGCGCTTGCGGGACGTGCGCCGTACGTCCGTAGCCGCGCGAGTCCATCGCGGCGGCGAGCTCGACCGACCTGTCCAAAGCACCTTCCAGCACGGGCATGGCCGTCGTACGGAAGGAGCCGCGGGTGCGGCCGCGCAGACGGCGTGCGGCGCGGATGCGACGGGCGTCCGTCACCAGCTGCGGCGCGAACGTCAGCGCCACCACACAGGCCACGCCGATCTCGTAGAGGGCCCCGGGCAACGACTTGAGCAGCCGCCGGGGACTGGCCAGTGCGTTGGCGGCACCGACGCAGCAGAGCATGACGGCGAGCTGACCACCGTCGTACAGCGCGGTGAGCAACGCCTCCAGGGTGACCTCACCGCCGAGCTTCACCCCGTTTGCCCAGTCAGGCAAGGGAATCTGCGGCAGGGTGAACAGGACCGTGTTCCCCTGCGAGCGGGTGGACAGCAGCGCTTGCAAAACCACCCGGAGGCCGATGACCACCAGACCGAGCTTGAGGAACGCGGCGTAGCTGTGGGCCCAGGGAGCATCGGTCCGGCGGGCGGCCACTACGAATCCGGTCACTGCGAGGACCAGCCCGAGCAGCACCGGGTTCCGCGTCCTGCTGGCGGCCACGGCCATACCGAGCGCCCACAGCCACCAGGCCCCCGGGTGGAGCGCCCGGGGGAACGTCAGACGATCGACAGCACGCACTTACTTGGCTGTACGGCGGCGACTGAGGAGCAGACCACCACCGGCCAGTACGACGACAACCGCGGCGGCGATGATGATCCCACCCCACGGAGCGCCGTCGCCGTCCGAGGAGGATGCGACTGGCGAGGGGGAGGCCGCAGGTGCGGCACCGACCGCGGCGCCGATCTGCAGCGTCACCGGGGTGTCGGTGGCCGGGACCTGGATGTTCTTCACTTGGTCGCCGCAGCCCTTGGCCGGGTAGCCCGCGATCCCGCAGGTCAGGCCCTTCTCGATCCGGACCGGCGCGACCGCGGCCAGGATCTTCGCGCCGGTCGCCTTCACGTCGGTCACCACACACGTGCCGGTGGCCGGACCCGGAGTCTCACCGCCGGCCGCGTCCTCCGGCGTACCCGGGTCGACCGCCAGGGCCACCCGCTTCTTGCCGGTCTCGGCCGGCGTCTTGCCGCAGATCGCCTCGAAATCCCCCGCTGCGCGCGGCACCCGGGGCTTCGCGCCGCCGACGGCGAACCGCCAGCCCTCCACCGCCCCGTCGGCCGGGACGACGGCGTCGGAGCCCTTCGGTGAGAAGGCCCATTGGCCGGAAGCCCACTGGTAGTAGCCCCAGAAGCGATAGCCGTCCTCGGCCTGTGCGGTGGTGGCGACGGTCCCCGCCAGCAGGAGACCCGCCAGCAGGGCGAGGACCAGTCGTACGGTCCGGTGTGCAGTCATCTCATGTCCTCGATCGGGCCGTGGCCCGGTGGAGGAAGTCCCGCCTGCACCGGCAGGGTAGGGGCCCCACCCGCGGACCACGGCGGGTAGCTGAGCCTGCCTGCGGCACAGTGTTCCGGCTCGCCACCTGAGGTGGCCTACGGTTGCGGGTCAGCGCCGGACTTGGACCGGCTTCCCTGTGACGCAGGCGTGTTCGGACCGAAGCCTACTCTGGCGCGGCCAGACTCATCGGGCCGTAGACCTCCCGGTCGTCCTCCAGCAGGTACACCTGGGCGACGCCACGGTCGGCCAGGTCCCGCCAGAGCTCACCCAGCCAGCTCTCCGCGTCACCCTGTGCGGAGAACTCGGCCCCACCGACCTCACCGGGGTCGACCAGGGCGCCGGAAGCGGTCTCGAACCGCCAGCTCCAGCTCACGAGCCGGGCCGAGTCTGCGGCGCGTTCTGCGCGGTCTTGGCCGGGTCACGCTCGACGATGCCGCCCAGCGTCTCGTCGATCTGCTTCAGCAGGCTCTCCTCGAGCCTCACCCCGGACGCCTTCACGTTCTCGGTGACCTGCTCGGGCCGGGAGGCGCCGATGATCGCCGAGGACACGTTCTGGTTCTGCAGCACCCAGGCGATCGCCAGCTGGGACAGCGACAGACCGGCCTCGTCGGCGACCGGCTTCAGGTCCTGGACCCGGGTGAGCACGTCGTCGGTGAGGAACCGCTTGATGAAGTTCGACCCGGCCGCGTCGGTGGCCCGGGAGCCGTCCGGCGGCTGCTGACCTGGCAGGTACTTACCGGTGAGCACGCCCTGCGCGATCGGCGAGAACACCACCTGGCCGATGCCGAGCTCCTTCGAGGCCGGCACCACCTCGGCCTCGATCACCCGCCAGAGCATGCTGTACTGCGGCTGGTTCGAGACGAACGGGATGCGCAGCTCCCGGGCCAGCCGGTGGCCCTCCTGGAGTTGATCCGCGGTCCACTCGGACACGCCGATGTAGAGCGCCTTGCCGGACCGGACGACGTCGGCGAACGCCTCCATCGTCTCCTCCAGCGGCGTCTCGGTGTCGTACCGGTGCGCCTGGTAGAGGTCGACGTACTCGGTCTTGAGGCGCTTCAGCGAGGCGTTGATCGACTCGTGGATGTGCTTGCGGGACAGACCGGTGTCGTTCGGTCCGCCGGGGCCGGTCGGCCAGTAGACCTTGGTGAAGATCTCCAGCGACTCGCGCCGCTCACCCTCCAGCGCCTCGCCGAGGACCGACTCGGCCTTGGTGTTGGCGTAGGTGTCGGCGGTGTCGAACGTGGTGATGCCGGCCTCCAGGGCCGCCCGCACACAGGCCTTGGCCTGATCGTTCTCCACCTGGGACCCGTGCGTGAGCCAGTTCCCGTACGAGATCTCGCTGACCTTCAAACCACTGTTGCCGAGATAGCGGAAGTCCATACCCCTGACCCTACCGGCCCGGTCAGCTGGGCTTCTCGCCGCGCTTGACCATCGGCTTGGGCATCCGCCAGCGGCGCATCTGCATGGTCCGCCGGACCGCGTAGAACCCCAGCCCCTTGGTGGACTCCTTCGGGAACTTCACCGTGACCGCCTTCCGCAGCCCGGCCGAGAGCAGGAACCAGTCCGCCGCGATCAGTACGATCATCACCAGGAAGAGCAGGTTGACCACGCCGGCCAGCCACGGGAACTGCGCCGAGAACACCACGCCGACCAGCGACACCGCCAGCAGGACCGGCAGCGCGAACTCCATCACCGAGTAGCGGGCGTCCACATAGTCCCGGGCGAAGCGCCGGACCGGGCCCTTGTCGGCGGCCGGCAGGTACCGGTCGTCGCCGGTGCGCAGGGCGTCCTGCATCTTGGCCCGCTCGGTGCGGACCTTCTCCCGCCGGTACGCCGACGCCTCCTTGCGGTTGCGCGGCTTCTTCAGCGCCTGCTTGCGGGCCGCCTCCGCCTCCTTGCGGGTCGGGGTGGGGCGTCCCTTCCCACCCGGCTTGCCCTGGGGCTCGCCGGGTACGGTGGTAGCTGTCTCAGACTTGGTACGACGGAACACGGGGTCTGAACCTCATTCGCAGGGCAGGTCGCGACTCGGGGTGGTCCCCGGACCTAGGCACTACTTTATCGGGGCCGGTCCTGATGGTGTGGTGACCCGTGGGGACATAGGGTGGATAAGGCACGCCGGGTCGTCACGCCGGCACAGAAGGGGTACGGATATCGATGAGCATCTTCAAGCGGATGTCGACGATCTTCAAGGCCAAGGCGAACTCCGCCCTGGACAAGGCCGAGGATCCTCGCGAAACCCTTGACTACTCGTATCAGAAGCAGCTGGAGCTGCTGCAGAAGGTACGGCGGGGCGTGGCCGACGTGGCCACCAGCCGCAAGCGGGTCGAGTTGCAGGCGTCCCAGCTGCAGTCCCAGTCGGCGAAGCTGCAGGAGCAGGCCCAGAAGGCGCTCTCGATGGGCCGTGAGGACCTGGCCCGGGAGGCCCTGACCCGCAAGTCCGGGCTGCAGGGCCAGATCGACGATCTGCAGACCCAGCACGCCCAGTTGCAGGGCGAGGAGGAGAAGCTGACGCTGGCCTCCCAGCGGCTGCAGGCCAAGGTCGAGTCGTTCCGGACCCGCAAGGAGACCATCAAGGCCACCTACACCGCGGCCGAGGCGCAGACCCGGATCAACGAGGCCTTCTCCGGCATCTCCGAGGAGATGAGTGACGTCGGCCTGGCGGTCCAGCGGGCCGAGGACAAGACCCAGCAGATGCAGGCCCGGGCCGGCGCGATCGACGAGCTGCTCGCCTCCGGCGCGCTCGACGACGCGAGCGGTACGGTCAAGGACAACATCACCCTGGAGCTGGACCGGATGTCGTCCGGCTCCGACGTGGAGAACGAGCTGGCCGCGATGAAGGCCCAGCTGTCCGGCGGCAGTGCGCCGAAGGAGCTCTCCGGTGAGGCCGAGGGCGCCGCGGCGCCGCAGTCCACCCAGACCCAGCAGCCAGTGCAGCAGCCGGCCGCCGAGCCGGTGCGACCTCAGGACGGAGACGTTCGATGATCGTTCGCATCATGGGTGAAGGTCAGTACCGCCTCGCCGACGAGAAGCTCGACGCGCTGAACGCGGTCGACGGCGACCTGGAGAAGGCGGTCTCCGCCGGCGACGAGGCGGCCTTCCAGACCGCGTTCGCCGCGCTGCTGGAGTTCGTCCGCTCCGGTGCCAGGGTGCCGGACGACGAGCTGCACGACTCCGACGCGATCCTGCCGCCCGGCGACAGCTCGCTGGCCGAGATGCGCGAGCTGATCAGCGGCGACGGCCTGATCGCCGGCTGAGCCACACCCCGATCTCCGTCCCCGACCCGGCGGCTGATCACTTCTGGTAGTCAAGTCATTCGAGACCCCCGAGGCCCGCATCGCGGCCTCGGGGGTCTCTGCCTGTTAGTTGGGTTGCGCCGGGGTAAACACTCCCTACTAGTGCTGTTGTACGGGGCATCCTCGTAGTACTGTCTGCTTCACGTCGTTGTGGGGGCGGCGTTCATCGAGGTCCGTGACGGGGTGTGGGTTGGTCACGGGCATCGCTTTTCACCTGTGGGGGGTGACTGTGCGTGACTGAATTTGTCATGTCGGAGGGGTTGGCCGAACCAGCTGAGCTGCGGCCGGCGTCGTCGGGGGAGCGTCGTCGGCCGGTCTGGGTGGTTCCGGACGAGGTCCCGGCGATCGTGCCGCAATCGGCCCGGTTCACCGAGGCACGCTGGGTGGGGAGATACCGGCGGGCCGCGCTCGCCGCCGACCTGGGTGCCGGCGTGATCGGGGGCTCGCTGGCGCTGGTGGCCCGGTTCGGGGCCCAGATCAATGTCGGCTACTTCCTGGTCGGGGCCTTGCTGCCGATCGCCTGGCTGGCCTGTGTGGCGCTGCAGCGGGGTTATGAGACCCGCTACTTCGGCACCGGGCCGGAAGAGTTCCGCTCGATCATCCGCGCCGCGGTGGCGCTGACCGCCGTGGTCGCGATCACGTCGTACGCGACCAAGAGCGAGGTCGCGCGTGGATTCGTCGTCCTGGCGGTGCCGATGACGTGCCTGGCGGCGATGACCGGACGCTGGGTGCTGCACCGCAGCATCTCCTGGCGGCGGTTCGCCGGCCGGTGCATGCGCCGGGTGCTCGTTGTCGGACGCAACGATCAGGTGAGTACGCTGCGGCGGCACCTGGAGGAGCGGCCGGCCGACGGCTACGTCGTGGTGGCGAGCTGCCTGCCGCGCGGCGACGCCTTCGCGGAGCCTGAGCTCGAACTCCTGGGCCGGACCGAGATGGACATCCTGGCCGCGGTCGACAAGTACGACGTGGACGTCGTCGCGGTGGCCGCGGATCCGGAGCTGGCCGGCTACACGCTGCGCAAGCTGTCCTGGGCGCTCGAACAGCGCGGGGTCGAACTGATCGTCTCGCCGGGGATCGTCGAGGTCGCCGGTCCGCGGATCTCGATCCGCCCGGTGGCCGGCCTGTCGCTGCTGCACCTGGAGCGGCCGTCGGTCTCCGGCGGGCCGCACCTGCTGAAGAGCATCTTCGACCGGGTGGTCGGCTGCCTGCTGCTGCTGGCGATCGCGCCGATCCTGCTCGTCACCGCGGTCCTGATCAAGCTGACCAGCCGTGGACCGGTGCTGTTCCGGCAGACCCGGGTGGGTCGTGGCGGAGAGCAGTTCTCGATGCTGAAGTTCCGCACGATGGTGGCCGACGCGGAGGCCCGCAAGGCCGAGCTGGCCGTGCTGAACGAGGGCAACGGGGTGCTGTTCAAGCTCCGCGACGATCCGCGCGTGACCAAGGTCGGCAAGTATCTGCGCCGGTTCTCGATCGACGAGCTGCCGCAACTGGTGAACGTGCTCCGTGGCGACATGTCACTGGTCGGCCCACGGCCGCCGCTGCCCGCCGAGGTCGCGCAGTACGCGATCGACGACGCGCGCCGGATGCTCGTGAAGCCGGGCCTGACCGGTCTGTGGCAGGTCAGTGGACGCAGCGACCTGACGTGGGAGGAGTCCATGCGGCTCGACCTGCGCTACGCCGACAACTGGTCGATCGCGCTGGACCTGCTGATCTTGTGGAAGACCGCCCGCGCCGTCCTCGGTAGCGACGGCGCTTACTGACCTCGCTCCGGCCTTCTGCCGGCCGGCGCGACATCCAAGCACCACGTCGGGGGACGACGAACAGCGGTGCATTCCCGAGGGGGGAATTCATGACGCAACACCTCAGTGCCGAATCCGGTACTGATCAGGCAACGACCGAGGACACCACTGTCCGGTCCGAGGCCGCGACCCTGGTGATCCAGGCCGCGTCCGGGGACCAGGGCGCGTGGAGCCGGCTGGTCGATCACTATGCGCGGCTCGTCTGGGCCGTCACCCGCAGCTTCCGGCTCAGCGACAGCGACGCTGCCGACGTGTCGCAGATGGTCTGGCTGCGGTTGCTCGAGCACATTCACCGCGTCGACCCCGAGCGGGTCGGCGCGTGGCTGGTCGTCACGACCCGCCGGGAATGCCTGCGGGTGCTGGCATTCCGCAAGCGTGTCCTGCTCACCTACGAGTCGTCCGCGTTCGAGGGACAGCCGGGCGACCAGCCCGAGCTGGACGCCGAGCTGCTCGCCGGCGAGCGGGCGCACGACGTACGGCGGGCGCTGGAAAGCCTGCCGGATCGGTGGCAGCAGCTGCTCGGCATGCTGATGGCCGACCCGCCCGCGCCGTACGCGGAGATCTCCGCCACGATCGGTATCCCGATCGGCAGCATCGGCCCCATCCGCGGCCGCTGCCTCGAGAAACTCAGACTGCTGCTTGCCTCCTGAAACAGCATTCTGTGTCCGGTCCGGACCGCCTGATCAGAGCATGATCCAGGCGGTCCGGACCGGTCGTTGTGTGCTGCCCGGCCAGCGGAGCAGGAAACTGACCAGCCGCGCGGCGGTCGGGCCCTCGGCCTCGCCGCCGCGGGACTCGACCGCGACCGGACCGGACGGGGAGACCCGCAGCTCGATGGTCAGATCGGCCTGACCGTGCACGTCGACGTCCAGAGTGATGCCGTGGCCGGCGAACCGCAGCCGCCGGATGTCTTCGGAACCAGGGGCGTCGATGATGCTGTCGAAGATCAGGTCGAGGACGTCGAGATCCCGCTCGTGCCGCCCGAAGGCGGCATAGCCGACCGAGCGGAGCAGTGCGATCTGCTCGCCCGCGGCACGCTCAGGAGGCCCGATCATCGCTGCTCAACGCTCCTCGGTCACCTTGATCACGCTGTCGTCGTCCTGCCCGTACGGCGCTCCCTGCCACGAGGCCCAGTTCACCCGCGTGCCCTGGCCGTGCACGATGAAGTTCCACGGCCCGGCGTAGGTGTTGCTGAAGAAACGGTTGCCCTGGTGGTAGGTGATGGCGTCCTGCACGGTGGCCTTCTGGTACGGCGACCAGGTCGGGAACGTACCCCAGTTGGAGAACAACCCGTTGTAGCCACAGCCGCTGCGCGACGCACAGGACTTGCCGATGTTGTCCGGGTCGAGGCTGAACACGTTGTCGTGCACGCGGACGTTCTGGGTCTTCCACCGGCAGTCGCCGAGGTACGGCTGGTCGAGGATGTTGGCCGCGTTGCAGGTCTTGGCGGTGACGAGCTTCGGGTTCACCAGGGTGCCCGAACCCGTGCTGGTGTTGGCCGGTGAGCCGGAGAACCGGTCCGCGTTCTCCCACAGGATTACGCCGGCCCAGTTGTCGGTGAAGACGTTGCCGCTGATCTCGAAGGACTGGTTGAACATTCCGGCCACGCGCTTGTCGGCCCCGGACTCGGAGACGTACAGCGCCGGGGTCGGGAACCCGCCGTTCTGCGGACCCTTGCCGAGACCGTTGCGGACGAACGTGTTGCCGCGGATCGAGGCGTTGTAGCTGGTCTCGTAGACAATGCCCTCGGCCAGGTTGCCGGAGATGTAGTTGCCCTCGATGGCGAAGCTGGTGTTGTTGGTGTCCGCCCACAGCCCCGCGCTGTGGTTGTCGTGGATCCAGTTGGACCGCACGATCGCCCCGGTGACCTCCCAGAACTTGCCGCCGCCGGTGCAGCCGCAGCCCGACTTCACTTTCTCCCAGTCGTCGGTGTTGTTCCCGGCGATCTCGTTGTGCTCGACCACGATGCTGGTGACCTTGCCGGGGTTGTACGCGCTGAAGCCGTACTGGCCGTTGTCCCTCAGACAGTTGCCGCGGACAACGTTGTGGTCACCGATCATCACCCCGGCGCCGGCGTTCTCCCGGATCGTGTTGGCCTCCACCGTCCACTTCGCGGCGGCGTCGTGGTTCACCGCGCCTTCGTCGTTGTTCGTCCGGCGCGCTCCGAAGTTCTGGATGGTGAGGTTCTTGATCACCACGTCGGTGGCGTAGCCGGTGAAGGCGTAGCGGTTCTTCCGGCCGCCGTCCAGCACGGCCCCGGGCGCACCGATGTAGACGTTCCCCTGCTTGGGGATGACCTGGGAGAACGCGCCCGAGCCCAGCGTGTGCTTGCCGGCCTCCAGGTAGAACGTGGTGCCGGCCGGGCTGGCCTCGGTGACGTCGTGCAGGTTCTGCGTGGCGCTGACGACGACGGCGCCCGCGGGTGCGGTGGCCGGGCCGGACAGCGCCTTGACGTTTCCGCAGATCCTGGCCGGCGGGGTTTTCGGCGCCACGACGTTCGCCGCGGTGGACGTCGCGGCGGGGCCGGACGACGCGGCCCCCGTCGAGGACGGCCGGTTCGCGACATAGACACCGGCGCCGGCGACGACCGCGAGCACGGCCACTCCGGCGACGATCACCGTCCGCCGGTTGCGGTACCACGCGGTTCCTCGGCCGGAGACCGGCGGGGACGGGTCGCGCTGTTCCATGGCTCTTCCTTCGGGGGGCACGTGCTGTGGGCTAATGAAGCGGTGTGGCTGACTGGTCGATGGCGAACCGGTAGATGTCGAGCAGTTGCCCGATGGCGTGTCCGGGGTCGTGCTTGGCCTCGTACGTCGCCCGCGCGTTGCGGCCGAGGACGTCGTACCGGTCGGGGTCGGTGTCGACATCGAGCAGGAGCTTCCCCAGGTCGTCGGGGCGGCCGGGATCGAACAACGCGCCGTCGACCCCGTCGGTGACGAGCTCGGGGAAGGAACCGTGGGCGGACGCCAGCGGCGGTACGCCGACCGCCATCGCCTCGACCACGACCAGCCCGAACGTCTCCTCCCACTCCGACGGCAGGACGACCCCGCGGGACTCGCCGAGCAGCTCGAAGACCTCCGGTTTGCTCAGCAGGCCGCGCAGCTCGACCGACGGCCGCGAGGCCGCCCACGCGGTCACCTCGTCCAGCATCGGGCCGCCACCGGCGATGACCAGCCGCAGCGCGTCGTCACCCGCGATCGCGCGGTACGCGTCCCAGCCCTTCATCAGCAGGGGCGCGCCCTTCGCCGCGTCGAGCCGGCCGACATATGCGACCTGTCGCTGCTTGCGTCCGTCGCCGGGGCGGCCGACCGGGCCGTCGTACGGCACGTAGTTGTAGCGGACGAAGCTGCGGTCCGGGTCGAAGCGCAGTCCGGCCAGCAACCTGCGCTGCGACTCGGAGATGAACACGAACGCCGAGACCAGGTCGCGCCAGCTCCGCCGGTGGCTGCGGGTGTTCAGCACCGTGCTCGCGGTCGCCAGCGTGGACCCGCGGTAGCAGCGGTGCCGCACACCGGGGAGCGGATTGCCGCCGGCACAGTCGTGACAGACGGCGCCGTCGCGGAAGAAGTCGCCGCTGGCACAGAGCAGCTTGTAGTTGTGCAAGGAAATCACGACGGGAACGCCCGCGTCCCGGCAGGCGTAGAGCACGGACGGACTCAGGACCGGGAACGTGTTGTGCACGTGGACCACGTCCGGGCGGAACCGCTGCAGCGTCTCGCCCAGATCGCGTTTCGCGGCCGGGTTCCAGACCACGCGGGCCGGCAAGGTGGCCTTCTTCCAGGCCGGCCAGTCCTCGATCTCGTCGCTGCGGCGCTCGAACAGTTCGACGTCCTGGCCGGCCGCGGCCAGCGCCGCGAGCTCCTGATCGACCACCCGGTTCTCGCCGCTGGGCGCCGTCGAGCGGTACCTGTTGTGCACCAGCAGGATCTTCATCGTGCTCCCTCACGCGGAGTCCACGAGTACACCAGCGACGCGGCCAGTGTGAGCTCGAGAAGGTACGGCGACGCCTCGCTGAGCCCGCTCTCGGTGAACGAGGCGACGACGCAGTAGGCGACCAGGAAGAGCGCCAGCGCGCGGCGCGGGCCCTGGGGCTGGAACCAGGCCGCGACCAGCACGAACAGGACGAGGACGATGGTGATGCCGACCCCGAGCAGGCCGACGTCGTAGTACGTGCCCAGCCAGTTGCTGTCGATCGGCAGGCCGTTGAAGGACTTGTTGGACAGCCCGAACCCGAAGAAGGTCTCGAACGTCGAGCGCGGCTGCTCGAGGATCGCGTCCCACACCATTTTGCGGCCGGTCAGGGCGCCGAGTTCGGCGGTGTCCTGCCCACGGGCCAGCCAGGTGGTCACCACCGAGCTGAGGGTGAGCGCGCCGACCGAGAACACGACGACGCCGATCGCGAACGCCCGGCGGACCCGCGTCCGCGCGGTGAACAGACTCAGCCCGGCGATCACCACACCGGCCAGCATGGCGATCAGCGCCGTCCGGGTATGGGTCAGCAACAGGATCGGCGTCGTCACCAGGACACTGGCGAGTGCCACCGAACGACGCAACAGTCCGGCCATCCACAGCACGGCCGTCAGGCCGATCGCGACCGCGGAGTAGTGGCCGACCTGGGTCGGCGGGATGGGCCACAGGACGCCGCCGAGCCGATCGTCGGTGAGCGCGAGACCGGGTGCGACCAGCAACCCGAGCGCGACCGAGCCGACGATGCACCACAGGACCAGCAGATGGGTGCGCACCAGCAGCAGGTCGCGCCGGGTCCACCACGGAGTGAGCAGCCAGAGCACGAGCACGAACAGGAACAGGCGACTGGTCCGGAACAGCGCGCCGAACAGGAACTCGGCCCGGATGCTCGCCAGCAGGGCCTCGGCCGCCAGCAGGCCGGCCAGGAACATGTAGACGCTGGGCCGGATCCGGGCCGGCCGGTTCACGGTCAGCACCACCATCAGGGCGACGACCAGCGACGACTGGGCGATCAGCTTGCCGACGGAGCCCGGGATCGGAATGATGTGCGGCGCGCCGGGGAAGAACGTCATCACGTTCAGCACCAGCAGAGCCCAGACCAGCTGCACCCGCCGCCGGCGGCGCCGCTCCGGCGCGACGGGCCGGCGGCCGACCGCGGCACCGAGCTTCGGGCCGGCGACCTCGGTGCTCATCGCTCGAACATCTCGATATCAGCGGTCCTGGTCGAGGACTCCAGCTCCGCGATCCCGACGCCCTCGTCGGTCCGGTCGGCCCGCAGTACGACGGCGGTGTCGATCTGCAGGCCCGCGAGCCGCAGCATCTCGCCGGTCGCCTGGATCTTGGCCGTCGTCGACCGTCCCGCCGTGACCACGACGGCCGCCCGGGAAGCCCAGCTGCCCAGATGCTCGGCGCCGAGGGCCGGCGTCAGGGTAGCGAGGGTGAGGACCACGTCGGCGACGTCCCACGCGGCGTCCAGGGCGATGTCGTTCGTACCGCCCGAGCGGTTGTTGTCACCCAGCCGCAGGTAGCAGCCCTCGGCCGGTCCGTTGACCGGGTCCGGCAGGAAGACGTCGAGCCGCTTGCCCGGCTCGCTGAACTGCGACTCGTGCGTGCCGGGCGTCTTGACGCCGAGCGTCGCGGCGAGCAGACCGGTCCCGGTGAGGTCGGCGGCCAGCACGTGCCTGCCCTCGGTGGAGTACGACACGGCCAGCGACGCCACGGCCAGCGCACACGCCTTGACGTCGTCGACGCTGACCACGGCCAGCGCCGGAGTCGGCCGCTTCGTCCAGATGATCCGCTGGTCCAGGTGCTGCACCATCAGCTTGATCTCGGGGTTCTGCTGCTGCGAGGCGCGCAGCCGCTTCGGGAACGGCCACAGGCGCCAGCGCGGCGGCCGACCGGTGCTGAGCCGGACCCGGGCCCCGAGCGAGCGGGCGATGTCCTGCCGTTTCCACGCGCGGTCGGACACGAGCGCGCGGACCACCACGAAGCCCAGCCCGATGAAGAGACCTGCCATCAGGCCGGTCATGGCCTTGATGGCCAGCGTCCGCTTCGCCGACACGAGGACCGGCGCGGCCTGGTCGAGCATCCGGCTGCTGTTCATCTTGGACGCCGCGACCTGCTCGTCGAGCAGTTGCTGCCGGACGTACGTCGCCTTGTCCCGGGCGGCGCCGAGCCTGATCATCTCCGGGGTCTGCGGCTGCTCCGGACTGTTCGGGTTGCCACCCGCCGCCACCACAGCCTGTTCCGCTGTGGTCTCCTCGTTCTGGGCGGTGACATAATCGCGGCTGAGTGGCGCCCCCTGGAGCGCGATCTGCTCCTTGCGGAAGATCAGGTACGTCTGCGCCAGAGCCGTGGCCAGCTTGGTGGCATCCTCGCTGGTCTTCGCGCTGACCTTGATCTCCAGGACCCGGTCGGTCAGTGGCGCGACCGTGTACTCCTTGAGCAGGTTGTCCGGTGTCTCCGGCAGCTTCAGGAATTCGATCGTCCGCTCGGCCACGGTGCGGGTGGTGGCCAGGCTGGCGTCGGTGGCCATCGCCTTGGTCGGATCCTCGCCGTCCCGGTGGGTCAGCAGCAGCCGGGCGGACGAGACGCTAGCCGTTGGCAGGGCGACGGCCGTCGTGATCCCGCCGGCCAGACCGATGATCGCCAGTACCAGCCAGATCCGCCAGTGCCGCCGGATGGCGTCGCGGAGGAATCGGTACGTGACCAGGGCGTCCGGCGGAAACGAGGTCGTCGTCTCGTCGGCGAACAGGCCGTCGTCGTCGTCGAACCAGGCGGTCGAGCCGGCCGGGGGATCGGAGTACGGTTGGTTGCTCATCGCGGCCGCCTCGCAGATCCGGTCAGCAGCGTGGGCAGTCGGGAGCCCGCGCGCCGCTGCGCCTGCGAGACCCGGCCGATCGTCCGGTCGGACGGATCGGGATCGGTGACGACCAGGCCGTCGATCGTGCGGTCGTCGGCAGCCGCGGCCACGGCCAGCCGGGCGAGCTCCTCGGCCGTCACGGTGCCGGCCGACAGGGCGACGATCGTACTGGTGGTGGGTTCTGCGCCGTCCAAGTTCGGGGCGTCCTTGTCGACCACGACCAGATGGATGTCCAGGGCAACGGATCCGGACGGTTGCTCCTGGTGGTTGTCGAGCACGATCGACGTACTGATCCCGATCGAGTTGGCGAACGCGGCGAGCTGCGGACCGAGTGGACGGGCCTTGTCGTCCTCGCTGAACGAGATGACGGTCAGCGAGGCCGGCGGCCCACCCTTCACGTCCAGGCCCAGGTTGTGCAACGTCTTGCGCAGGCTCCAGGCGTCGACCGCGGTCGGGGAGTAGTGCTCGAACAGATAGGCCCAGTCCGACACGTCCGTGGCCCGGTACGACGAGACGGAGGCCAGCACCGGCAGCCCGACCGCGTCGGCGACCTCGTCGCGCAGCCGGAGCCGGCGGTCACCGCGGGCCCTGGCCAGCACAGCGATCGAGCCGGCCGCGGCACCCAGCAGCGCGCCGAGCAGGCCGAAGATGCCGAGATGGACCAACATGTTCCCGCCACGGGCGGTGGTCGCTTCCTCGAGCATCCGGGCTCCCGTTTTCTTCCCGAGGTCACCGGGCAGCTTCTGGTCCGTGGTGACGAACACCAGGTAGATCTGGGCGACGGCGTTGGACAGCCGCATCGCCTGCTGCGCGGAGGTTCCCTTGGCATCGATCCTGATCACGTCCGTCGTGACCGCGGTGACATTGACCCGGTCGCGGACCGTCTTCACGCCCAGCGCCGGCGCGAGGTTCTGGCCGGCGCTCCGCAGCACCGGCTCGCTCTCGGCGATGTAGACCTGGGTCGCGATGCTCTGCGTGCCGGCTTCCTTCTCCGCGTCGGTCGCCGGCGGTGGTGGCAGTACCACCAGCGACGTCGCCGTGTGCAGCGGCGGTTCCAGGACGCCGTAGGCGACCCCGCCGAGCAGGCCGACGGCGGCCACCGCGGCGACCACCAGTCGCTGGCGGCGGATGGCCTGCCAGGACTTCTTGACGTCGAGCTGCTGTGCGCTCACAGTCCCCTCCAGTCGAACGTCACCATGACTTCGGAGTAATAGAGGGCGGTGATCCGCGCCTGATACAGCGCGGAGGCAGTGGAGTCCGGTCAGGACCGGAATCGGAAGGTGCTGGTCGCCGGGGCGTCCGCAGCGAGGGTGCCCGAACCGACCAGAGTGGTGATCGGGACCTTGTGGCCGAATCGCGGGGAGTACCAGCCCAGCAACGGATCGTCGCCGCCGCGGTGCGCGGTCCAGCTCAGTCCGGCCGGCAACTCGGCGATCGCCGAACCCGTGGGCCACTCCAGCCGACCGATGGCTCCGTCCAGCTCGACGGATACCTCCGGACCCAGGTGCCACGCCATCCGTACGTCGGACGCCGCATCCAGGTGGTCCTCGACCCGCAGCACGCCATGATCCAGTACGGCGGTCCGCCGGTGAGTGACCGGTGATTCGCCGGCTCGGTAGCCGTCGTGATCGGCGTCCCAGGTGACCACGTCGCCCTCGACGGCGTACCGGCGTACCCGGCCTGTCGCCCCGCGCAGCCAGAGGAACGGGCCACCCCAGGTGGACTGCTCGGTGCCGGCGACCTCGACGGTGTTGTGGGCGATGGTCGAGCGGAAGTAGTTCCGCCAGGCTTCCTCGCCGTGGTAGCAGTACGTGCCAGGGTCGGCCAGGATGTCGACGCCGCCGACCCGGACCTCGAGGGACAGCGCGTCGCAGTGCGCGTGGGCCGCGATGGACAGGAAGCCGTGCGGGCCGGCGTCGGCGCGGCACCAGATCTCCGGGCCGCCGGCTCCGTCGACATTGGTGCGGCTGCGCAGGATCGTCAGTCCGGCGTCCCCGAAGTGTGCCGGCCGCTCGGCCGGACGATCGGATTGCTTGCCGTTGACCAAGGAGCCGACGATGACCGCGGTCGCCGTGACCGGAGTCTTCGGCCACCAGGGTGCTCGGCCGACGACGGCGCCGCCGAGCGACAGGAACGCTGACCAGTGGTGGACATCCGGTGGATCGAGGACGAGCACCATGCCCTCGTCGTCATCGCCCTGCCGAGGTGGTCGCAGCGTGTCGTCGACGATCGCCGCGGCGACGTCGACGGTGCGCGTGAGCAGAGCCCAGGTGCGAGGGCTGAGCGGATGACCGGCCATGTCCGCCTCGAGAGCGGCGTAGAGGCCGAGCTCGGAGACGAAGCGGTGGTAGTCGGTCGCGAGCTCGCGGTTCACACCGGACGGGAACGTGTTGGCGTCGAGTTCCTTCTCCAGCAGGGCTGCCGCGTCGGCCCGCCAGCGCGCGCTCTTGCTGAACCAGGGGAACGCGCAGGCGCCGACGAGCTGGCCGGCGGCCTCGGCGATCACGTGGTTGTTCGCCGACGAGCCACGGCTCTCGAACGCGGCGAGGTAGCGCTGGTGCCAGTAGATCTGCCGGAGAGCGAGTTCGTTGTGCTCGAACAGGTCGGTGACGTCGGGCCAGTCGTTCAGCAGCCGGCGGATCCAGGTCCAGCTGATCAGCCGGAGGCCGATCTCGATCCCGCTGGCCCAATGCACGCCGGACAGGAACGGGTTCGACCGCCACCAGTCGTTCAGGTGGTCGGCGACGCGTTCGGCATACGTGTCGTCGTGGGTCAGGTACCAGGCCGCGGCGAGCTGGGTCAGGTGGTGGTGGCGGGACAGCTCCCACACCTGCTTGACGTTCCCGACCACTTCCTCGTTGCGGTGGTTGAGCCGGAACACGTACTGCGCCGGGTCCGATCGCCGACCCGTGGTCGGGTCGCGGAACCAGTCCGGCGAGCGCAGGTCGGTCCGGTCGGCGCCGAGCACCTCGAGCTTGCCGGCCATGATCGCGTCGGCGGTGGTGATCACCGCCTTGCGGGCCTCCTCCGGTACGGCGCACGCGGTGTGCGGCGGGAGCGTCGTACCGAAGGTCGGCTCCCTGCGCAGCGGGAGGTGAACCTCCGTGTCCTGCCCGGGCCGGACCTGTTGGTAGGCCCAGGCAGTACGGCGTGCGTGGTCGCGGGTGCGCCAGATCAGCTCGGTGGCGGACATCCGGCGCAGGCGGCGGACGTACCAGCCCAGGGGCTGACGGCTCATTGGGTCCCTTGAATGGGCTCCGGGCGGCCACTCGCGAGGCTGCGGTCGACCGCGATGGTCGCGCGGGTGGTGGCGATCAGTGAGTCGAACGAGATCGGCATCGGGCCGCCGGCCTTGACCGCGGCGACGAAGTGTTCGAGCTCGATCCGCTGGCCCTTGTCGGTGCCGCGGGTCTTGCGCGTCGCCGGCTTCCGGCCGATCCACACCGAGGCGCTCTGGAAGTTGTCCAGCCGGCCGTTGCGGCCGCCGCCGGTGATGTCCAGCGTCTCCTTCGGGAAGCGCGCGTTGCCGCCGCCGACGTAGCTGATCGTGCCGACCGAGCCGTTCGCGAACCGCAGCGTGACGACGACGTCGCCGGCGTCGGGACCGGGTACCGCGAACACCTCGGTGGGCGGGCTGTTGAGCCACCAGCTGAGGGTGTCGATGAAGTGGCCGCCCTCACCGCCGAAGCGGCTGCCTTCCTTGTCCTGGTCGAGGTACCAGCTGGACGGGTCGAGCCGGCCCGCGTTCACCAGGTAGCGCAGCGACGAGTTGCCGCCGGGGGTGCCGAAGCGGTCCCGCAGGTCGGTCAGCAGCGGGGCGAACCGCCGGTTGAATCCGACCATCAGCCGGTCGTTGCCGGTGGCATCAACCGTGGCGACGATCCGGTCCACGTCCTCGGTGGTCAGGGCCAGCGGCTTCTCGACGAAGACGGCCTTCCCGCTCTCCAGCGCGCGGCAGGCGAGGTCGGCGTGACTACTGTGCCGGGTCACCACGAACACCGCGTCCAGGCTGCGGTCCGTCAGCACCGCATCCGCGTCGGTCGAGATCGTCTCGAACCCGAACCTCCGTTGCGCGTTGGCCGCCGACAACGACTTGTTCGTCGCCACATGGGCCAGCACCGCGTCCTCATCCTTCTGCAGGTGCGGCAACAACATGCTCGACGCGTAGTTCCCCGCGCCGATGAATCCGAGTCGGACGGAGCCGGTGGTCGGAGCGGACGGTCGCGAAACCCGCGTCGTCTGCGGCGCGGCCTCCTGCTGGGGAACCTCCGGGTACTCGAAGAGGAAGCCGACTCCGGGGAGGGTTCCTGAGCTGAGTTGCTGGTAGACCTCGGTCGCGTCGGCGATCGGGAACACGCTGGCCACCAGGGACCCGACGTCGATCTGTTCGCGGGCGATCAGGTCGATGAAGCATTCCAGGTTGCGGCGTTCGGTCCAGCGAACGTAGCCGGCCGGGTAGTCGATGCCCTCGAGCTCGTAGCGGTCGTCGTACCGGCCGGGGCCGTAGGAGCGCGAGAAGCGGACGTCGAGTTCCTTGTCGTAGTAGGCGTTCCACGGCAGGTCGAGCTTGGTCTTGCCGATGTCGACCACGCGAGCGCGGTCGCGGGCCAGCCGGGCGGCGGTCTCGACCGGGCCGTTCGAGTGGCCGCCGGCGGCCAGCAGGATGCGGTCCGCGCCGAGGCCGTTCGAGGCCTCGAGCAAGGCCCGTTCCAGCGTTGCGACCCCGGCCTCGTCCGCGGACGAGCAGTGCAACGCGCCGGCCTTCTCCGCCATCCGGCAGCGGTCCTCGACCGTGTCGATGCCGAAGACGCGTACGCCGGCCGCGACCAGCAGCCGCACCACGAGCTGACCGACCAGGCCGAGCCCGATCACGACCGCGGTCTCGCCGAGCTGCACCTCCGCCTGCCGCACGCCCTGCATCGCGATCGCACCGACCGTCGAGAATGCGGCCTGCTCCGGCGGCACTCCGTCCGGCACCGGCACGCACAGGTTGACCGGCACCCAGTTGTACTCCGCGTGCAGCGCGAACTCGTTGCCCGCGGCAGCGACCAGCTGCCCGACGCTGAACTCTTCGGCACCGGCGCCGACCTCGACGACCACACCACACAGCGAGTAGCCCAGCGGTGTGTAGGAGTCGAGTTTGTTCATCACCTTCTTGTAGGTGTTGACCGCGCCCTGCTGGGCGACCGAGTCGAGCACCTTCCGCACCTGGTCCGGACGCGCTTTCGCCTTGCCGACCAGCGACAGCTTCGCCTCGCCGACCTTCATCAGCTCGGTGCCGGTCGAGATCAACGAGTACAGCGAACGGATCAGCACGCCACCGGGCGCACAGGTGGGCGGAGGCACGTCCAGGACCGCCAGCTCACCGGACTTGTAGTTCTGTGCAACCTGCTTCATGTCGGTCCTTCAGAGAGAGGTGATGGTCACGCCGAGGGACCGCATGTTCCGGGTCCAGGTCTCGAGCGTCAGCAGCTGCCAGATCTGCTTCGAGTAGTCCTCACGCCCGGCTCGCTCGTCGTCGACCAGCCGCTGTACGGCGCTCTGCCGCAGGAACCCGCTGCCGACGAGCTCGCCCCGCACCAGGGTGTCGTCGACCAGTTCGCGCAGGTCGTTGCGGATCCACGCCCGCAGCGGCGCGCTGAACGACGCCTTCGGCCGGTAGATGATCTCCTTCGGCAACCAGGCCTCGGCCGCCTTCTTCAGCGCGAGCTTGCTCACCCGCCGGTGGATCTTCTCGCTGCCCGGGATCGAGAACGCCGCCCGCGCGACGATCGGGTCCACGAACGGCGTCCGGACCTCGGTCGACGCGGCCATGCTGGACCGGTCGGTGTAGGCCAGGTTGAGCCCTGGCAGGAACATCCGCGAGTCGGCCAGGCACATCCGGTTCACGTGATCGTCGAGCGTGGTGTCGTGGTAGATGTCGCTGTGCTCGGCGAGCAGCTTCCCGACGTACGGCTCCAGGTCCGGACTGATCAGACCGGCCAGCTGGTCCCCGTCGTACATCGTGTAGCTGCGCCGGAACGCCGTCTCCTCGGACAGGTTCGCGAACGTCTCGAACCGCTTCGCCCAGCGCGCGTACCGCAGGCCGCGACCGTTGACGGTCACCGGCAGCCGCCGGACGGTGGGTCCGATCAGGCCGTTGCGCAGTACGCCGGGAAGCCGCTGGTACTGCGCTCCCATCACGCACGCGAGGTGTTTGCGATAGCCGCCGAACAGCTCGTCGGCGCCCATCCCGGAGAGCAGGACCTTGACGCCGGCGTCGCGGGCGGTGTCGCACATCAGCAGCGTGTTGATCGCGGCCGGGTCGCCGATCGGCTCGTCCAGGATGTCGACGATCCGCGGCAGCAGTTCGACCACGTCCGGGGCGATCTCGATCTCGTGCAGGTCGATGCCGAACTGCTGGGCCACCTTGCGGGCGTAGATCGCGTCGTCGGGCATCGCCTCGAGTCGCTGGTCCTGCGCGCGGAAGGTGATCGTGTACGAGTCGACACTCGGATCGAGCCGCTTCGCCAGCACGGTGACCAGGCTGGAATCGAGACCGCCGCTGAGGAAGGTGGAGACGGGTACGTCGGCGACCATGTGCGCGGCGACGGATTCCTCGATCACCGTACGCAGGTCGGCGCGCGGCCCGGCCGCTGCCTCGGTCGCGACGTCGGTCACGCGCCAGTACGTCTCGTGCCGGCTACTGCCGTCCGGCCGGAACTCGGCCCACGAACCCGGCGGCAGCTTGTCCACGCCCTCGATCGAGCAGCGCTGCTCGGGCAGCCAGTAGTAGAGCATCGACGCGATCAGCGCGCCGGGCTCGGTGCGGAGCTCCGGTCCGATCGCGGCGACCAGCGCCTTCAGCTCGGACGCGAAGATCACGCCGCCCTCGCGGCGGAGGAAGTACAGCGGCTTGATGCCGAGCGGGTCGCGGGCCAGGTACATGCTGCCGCTGTCCTCGTCGAGCATCGCGAACGCGAACATGCCGCGGAACCGCCTGAGTGCGTCCGGGCCCCACCGCCGCCAGGCCTCCAGCACCACCTCGGTGTCGCCGTTGGTCCGGAACGCGACGCCGGCCCTGGACAGCTCGGCCCGCAGTTCCTTGTAGTTGTAGAGCTCGCCGTTGTAGCAGATCGTCAGGCCGCGCTTGCTGAACGGCTGGTCCGCTTCCGACGACAGGTCGATGATCGACAACCGGCGGTGCGCCAGGTACGCGCGAACGTCGCCGTCCTCGAACGGGTACACCGCCGAGGCGTCCGGACCGCGGTGCGCGATCCGGTCGCTCATCGTCTCGGCGAGGGCGAACCCGTCGCGCTGCTGGTAGCAGCCGGCGATGCCGCACACCTCAGGACCCCGTGGCCCGGGCGACGTCGCCGACGTGGCTGACGTGACCGGTGAGCTGGTCGTACACCTCGAGGTAGGCCTTGCGCTGGTGGTTCCAGGCGAGCACCCGCTCGACCCGCTCGCGACCCAGCTTGCCCATCCGGCGGCGCCGGACCTCGTCGTCGAGCAGGTCGACGATCGCGTCGCCGTACTGCGCGACGTCGTTGGGCTCGACGTACACGGCGGCGTCCTCGGCCGACACCTTGGTCTCGATCAGGTCGAAGGCGACAACAGGGAGCTCGAAGGCCATGTACTCCATCGTCTTGTTCATCGTCGACACGTCGTTGAGCGGATTCTTCGGATCCGGCGACAGGCCGAGGTCCGCGGTCGACATCACCGCGCGGACGGTCTCGTCCGGCACCCGGCCGGTGAACTCGACGTGGTCGCCGAGCCCGAGCTCGTCGCGCAGCGCCACGACGTCGTCGAAGGAGTCACCGCCACCCATCAGCGTGAACGCGACGTCGGTTCGGCCGAGCTTGTTCACGATGTGATCGGCCGCGCGGACGACGATGTCGACGCCGTCCTGCGGTCCCATCACGCCGATGTAGGTGACCAGGTAGCGGTGACCGCGGCGGAGCGACTCGTCCGCTCCGCCGCGGCGCAACTTGTCCGGGTCCGGCCCGGTGCGGACCACGGTCACGTCGTGGTTCGCCTTGCCGCTGCGGGTGATCGCGATCCGCCGGTACGAGTCGTTCGTCGAGATGACGTGATCGGCCTTGCGGTGCGTCATCCGCTCGAGGAACCGCAGTCCCTTGTACGGCAGGCTCGTCGTACCGCCGAAGCGGGACTGGAACAGCTCCGGGCACAGGTCGTGGTGGTCGAAGACGAACTTGGTCCCGTCCAGCCGGCGCAGCAGCATCGCGATCGGCCAGAAGATGTCCGGCGGGTTGCAGGCCTGCATGACCTGGAACTTGCCGGCCTTGCGGGCCCGCAGCACCAGCCGCAGCGTCATCAGGAACGAGTACGCGTACTCGGTGACGAACCCGACCTTACTGCCGCCCGGCGCGTACGCCTTGTACTGGTGCACGGTCACGCCGTCGATGACCTGGTACGACGGGTCGCCCGGACCCTTCGGGCACACGACGGTCACGTCGTACCCGGAGGCCACCAGGGCCTTGCACTCCAGCCAGACCCGGCGGTCGAACGGGACCCAGAGGTTCTGGATGATGATCAGGACGCGCGGACCGTTCACCAGCCCACTCCTTCATATCCGGGCAGCGCCTCGACGGCGTCGCCGAGCCGGCCGCTCAGGTCGATGGTGCGGGCCGGCGGCGAGCTGAGCAGGGCGTTCACGGCCGCGCTGTCGGTGGCCGAGACGATGGCCAGATCGGCACCCTCGAGGGCTGCCGCCGGGTCGTCGGTGAGCACCCGTTGCAGGTGCGGAAGCTTGGACCTGACGTGCCGCAGGTTCGCGCCGACCAGGCGGCTCGGGTTCACGATCGCGTCGTAGATGCGCAGGTTGTAGCCCTTGCCGAGCAGCCGCTCGGCCAGCTCGACGTTCGGACTCTCCCGCAGGTCGTCGGTGGCGTGCTTGAAGCTCAGGCCGAGCAGCGCGATCTCGCGGCCCGGACCGGCCACGACCCGGTCGACGACGTCGCTCACGGCCCGCTCGTTGGTGGCCAGCGTGCCGGCCAGCAGCGGCAGGTCGGTGTTGTTGACCCGGGCCAGGTGCAGCACCGAGCGCAGGTCCTTGGGCAGGCACGAGCCGCCGAACGCGAAGCCGGGCTTCAGGTAGTACGGCGAGATGTTCAGGCTGGTGTCCTGGACGAAGATCCGCATCACCTCACGCGAGTCGACGCCGTAGTGCCGGAAGATCCGGCCCATCTCGTTGGCGAACGAGACCTTGGTCGCGTGGAACGCGTTGCACGCGTACTTGAGCGCCTCCGCGGTCCGGACGTCGACAATCTGAACGTCGACGCCGAGGAATCCGAACAGGTCGGCCAGAGCGGTACCGACCGTCGGGTTCCGGGTGCCGACCACCACGAACGGCGGGTCGTAGAAGTCCGCCAGGCCCGAGCCCTCGCGGAGGAACTCCGGCGTCATCGCCGTACCGAAGGAAAGACCCTCCGGCGGCGGTACCTCGGCCAGTACCTGTTCGACCACCTCGTCGACGGTGCCCGGTGGGACCGTGCTGCGGACCACGATGCTGTGGAAACCGGAGATCGGCGGGTTCACGACCTGCGCGGCCTCGGCGATGTCGCGGACCGCGCGCCGGATGTAGGTGAGATCGGTACTGCCGGCCTGTGTCGACGGCGTCCCCACGCAGATCAAGGAGACGTCGGCGCGCTCCAGCGCGAGCCGCGGATCGGTGGTCGCGTGCAATCTGCCCGCGGTGACCCCCTCCGCCACCAGCTCGTCCAGGCCGGGTTCGACCACCGGGCTGTGTCCCTCTGTGATCGGACCGACCTTCGCAGTGTCGACATCGACCCCCCAGACATCGTGGCCGTTGGCAGCCAGGCACGCGGCCGTCACCGAACCCACATAGCCCAAGCCGAATACGGCAACCTTCATAACGCCCCCCACAGGCTCATGACGCAGGCATCCCCCACGTACGTCAGCGCACAGGAGAGCACGCAGGCCGGTGCGCTGATACATGCCTGTGGAAAATGGGTTCAGGGAAATTGCGCGGAACGGATCCTGAGTCACGCAACGTGTTCGGCGCCCCAGACATCGGAGTGAGCATGGAAGCTCTCTACGACCTGCCCTCCGGAGACCGGGTGCCGGGGCGCAGACGACGCCGCACAGGATTCCGGTGCCGCCGGATCTGATCCGGCAGGCGGCGATTCTGCGAGACAGCCCGCCAGCCGGCACGACGCCGGCGCCGCAGGCGGCGCCCCTGGCGGAGGTCAATCGCCCGTCCGGCCCCGGACGTTCCCAGTCTCAGGAGCGCTGAGCGCGATCGGCTCGTCCGGGCGTGGACGACGAGACCCTGGCGGAGGTCAGGCGGCGTCTGTTGTGTGTGCGATGAAGGAGACCTCGGTCCTGTCGTCGTCGAGCGCGATGTTGAGTGACGCGTCGAGCGCCTGTGCGAGCCTCGCTAGCAGGGGCAGCGTGGGAACCGTGTCGGAACCTTCGATCCGCGAGATCTTGGCCTGCGTCAGGCCGGCACGTGCGGCCAGCTCGGTCTGGGTGAGCCCGAGCTCCGTCCGCCGTCCGTGAACAGCTTGCGCGAGGGCCATCGACAAGCGGATCTCGCGACGAGCATCGGCGACATCTCCAGGCTCGGTGAAGCCCGCCCCGAGCTTCCGCTCGCGCAATGTCTTCCAACGACTGTGGCTCATGGCTCGATCTCGCCTTCCTCGATGGTCCGGAAGAACTCCTGATGTGCTGGGCCGTGCTCTGTCTCACAGACCTTCTTGGCCAGCACGGCACGCGTGACCTCGGAGTTCTCCCGCATGCGCGTCTTCCGAAAGACAGTCAGCAGGACGACTCTCCGATCAGGTGCTAACCAATAGGTGATCCGGATGGCGGCGCCGTCGAGGGTCGGACGTAGCTCCCGAACGCCCTCACCGAGGTGTCGTGCGTACGGTTCTCCGAGTGACGGAGCATGTTCGGCGAGCAACCCGACGAACTCGTCGACCTTGAGGAAATGTTTGGCGGGGAGACTTTCCAGCCAGGCGCGGACCTCCGGCTCGACCTCGATCGCGTAGAGCTCGTCCACACCCCGACGCTATATGTCGTCGACGACATATGCAATCCGGTCTACGGCGCGATCGAACCCGAATCCGGTTCGGATGTATCAGACCGGCGCCTCGGTGATCTGTTTGTGCGAATGACAGAGCCGAGGCGTGGGGAGCGACGGATGAGGGTTCTGGTCACCGGGGATCGGGGTTACATCGGGGCCGTGATGGTGCCGTTCCTGCGGGATGCTGGGCATCAGGTGGACGGGTTGGACACCGGGTTGTACGAGGGGTGCGACCTGCTGGGGGGCCCGGATCCGATCGGGCGCCGCAAGCCGCGGGACATGCGGGACGTGACGGCGGGGGAGCTCGAGGGGTACGACGCGGTGGTCTGTCTGGCCGCGCTGTCGAACGACCCGCTCGGCAACCTCGACAAGGCCGCGACGTACTCGGTGAACCTGGAGGGCACGCTGAACGTCGCGCGCGCCGCCAAGGACGCGGGCATCGAGAGGTTCCTGTTCGCGTCGTCCTGCAGCCTGTACGGCGCGGCCGGCTCCGAAGCCGTCGCCGAGGACGCCGAGATGTTCCCGGTCACGCCGTACGGCGAGACCAAGGCGCTGGCCGAGCAGGAGCTGGCCAAGCTTGCCGACGACACCTTCAGCCCGACATACCTGCGCAACGCCACCGCGTACGGCGCCTCGACCCGGCTGCGGCTCGACATTGTCGTGAACAATCTGACCGCGATCGCGATGACCAGCGGTCAGGTCCGGCTGGAGAGCGACGGCACGCCGTGGCGCCCGCTGGTCCACATCGAGGACATCAGCCGGGCGTTCCTGACCGTGCTGGAGTCGCCACGCGAGGTGATCCACGACCAGGCGTTCAACGTCGGCCGGTCCGAGGACGTCGTCCAGGTCCGCGACATCGCCGAGATGGTCCGCGAGGCGGTGCCCGGCTCGACCCTGTCGATCGCCGACGGCGCCGGCCCGGACCTGCGCAACTACAAGGTCGACTTCAGCAAGATCAACGACACCTTCCCGCAGCTGCAACTGCAGTGGACGGTCCGCAAGGGCGTCGACGAGCTGTACAACGCCTACCAGCGGCACGGCCTGACGCTCGACGACTTCAACTCCGCCCAGTTCGTCCGGCTGCGCCGGATCCAGCAACTGCTCGGCGCGGGCCTGGTCGACGACCAGCTGCGCCGGCAGACCGACGACCAGTTCCCCGGTCCTGGGGACGCTCTATTCGAGGAGAAGCACTGATGGGGGAATCAGTCGCCTGCCGCCTCTGTGGCCAGACACTGACGCGGACGTTCGTCGACCTGGGGATGTCGCCGCCGTGCGAGAGCTACCTGCGCGCCGACCAGCTGGACAGCGGTGAGACGTTCTACCCGCTGCACGTCCGGATCTGTGACAACTGCCTGCTGGTCCAGCTGCCGGCGTACGTCGCGGCCGACGACGTGTTCAGCGACTACCTGTACTTCTCGTCGTACTCGACCAGCTGGGTGGAGCACGCCCGCCGGTTCGTCGTCGACATGCAGGAGCGGCTCGACCTCGGCGCCGAGAGCCTGATCGTCGAGGCCGCCAGCAACGACGGCTACCTGCTGCAGCACGCGACCGCGCTCGGTATCCCGGTGCTCGGCATCGAGCCGGCCGCGAACATCGCCGAGATCGCCAACGAGAAGGGCATCCGGACCGAGAGCTACTTCCTCGGCGAGGAGACCGGCAAGGACGCGGCGTCCCGGCACGGGCAGGCGGACCTTGTCGTCGGCAACAACGTGTTCGCGCACGTGCCGGACATCGTCGACTTCGCCAAGGGCCTGCGCGCGCTGGTGAAGGACGACGGCCTGGTGTCGCTGGAGTTCCCGCATCTGCTCCGGCTGATCGAGCGTCGTCAGTACGACACGATCTACCACGAGCACTACCAGTACCTGACCCTGAAGACCGCCGCGCTGGCGCTGGAGAAGGCCGGCCTGACGGTGGTCGACGTCCAGGAACTGGCCAGCCACGGCGGGTCCCTGCGGGTGATGTCGACGCCGATCGAGACCGCGGGGGAGCCGTCCGAGCTGGTCGGCAAGGTCCTGAAGGACGAGGAGGACGCCGGCCTGCACACGGTCGAAGGCCACATGGGCTTCGCCAAGGAGGTCTTCACGATCAAGGCCGAGCTGCTCGAGTTCCTGATCCAGGCCCAGCGCGACGGCAAGACGGTCGCCGGGTACGGCGCACCCGGCAAGGGCAACACGCTGCTGAACCACTGCGGCATCCGCGAGGACCTGCTGACGTACACGGTGGACCGCAGCCCGCACAAGCACGGCATGTTCCTGCCGGGCACGCACATCCCGATCTTCGCCCCGGAGCGCCTCGCCGAGACGCGCCCCGACTACATCGTGATCCTGCCGTGGAACCTGCGGGAGGAGATCGTCCATCAGCTCGGCTACGCACGGGAGTGGGGCGCGAAGTTCGTCGTCCCCATCCCCCGTCTCGAACTGATCTGAATCGTCTTAGGGATCTGAAAAACGTGTTGGGGGGAAGGGAAGTCAGATGAAGGTCGTGATCTTCTGTGGGGGGTTCGGGCTGCGGATGCGCAGTGGGGTGGACTCCGCACCGAAACCGATGATGACGATCGGCGACCGGCCGGTCCTGTGGCATGTGATGCGGTACTACGCACACTTCGGCCACACCGAGTTCATCCTGTGCCTGGGCTTCGGGGGGTCCGCGGTCAAGGAGTACTTCCTGCGCTACGAGGAGACGGTCTCCAACGACTTCGTGATGTCGAAGGGCGGGCAGCGGATCCAGCTGCTCGACTCCGACATCAGCGAGTGGAAGATCACCTTCGTCGACACCGGGATCGACACCAGCATCGGTGAGCGGCTGCGCCGGGTCCGTCCGTACCTGGAGGACGACGACGCCTTCCTGGCGAACTACGGCGACGTGCTGACCGACGCACCGATGGACAAGATCGTCGACCACGTGATGACCAGCGACATCACCGCCAGCCTGCTCGCGGTACCGCCGCAGGCGTCCTTCCACGTGGTCGAGTTCGACAACGATTCCCGGATCACCGGGCTGCGGTCGGCCGCCGACCTGAACGTGTGGATCAACGGCGGGTACTTCGTGATCAAGAAGGAGATCTTCGACGTCCTGCACGAGGACGAGGATCTGGTCGGCGACGCGTTCCCACGGCTGTCCGCGATGCGCAAGCTGGAAGCGATCCCGCACCACGGGTTCTGGGCGCCGATGGACACCCTCAAGGAACGCAGCCAGCTCGAGGAGCTGTACCGGTCGGGCAAGAAGCCGTGGGCGCTGTGGAGCCACGAGGCGCGGGAGCAGCAGGCCCAGGTCTTCGACAAGGCGGCCCTCAACGGATCGGCCGACGGGCCGGTAGTGGTGGCGATCTGATGCTGCCGTTCCAGCTCGGCCTGATCGACGGGCCGGTCCACCTGGTTGCCCTCGGCGCCCATCCGGACGACATCGAGATCGGCTGCGGCGGCACGCTGCTCAAGCTGGCCGAGTCGGTGCCGGAGCTGACCGCCGAGTTCGTGATCGCGACCGGGTCCTCGCTCCGGCTGCAGGAGGCCCGCCGCGCGGCGGAGCTGTTCCTGCCCGACTGCGAGGTGACCGTCACCTCGGCCGAGCTGCCGGACGGCCGGTTGCCGTCGTACTGGAACGAGACCAAAGAGTTGCTAGAGGCAACGGCTCGGGGCGCTGACACCGGTTCTGGGCGTCGCCCCGATCTGGTGCTGGCGCCGAGCCGCACCGACGCGCACCAGGACCACCGGCTGATCGCCGAACTGGCGCCGACGGTGTGGCGCAACCAGCTGGTGCTGCACTACGAGATCCCCAAGTGGGACGGCGACATCAGCCGGCCGTGGCTGTACGTCGAACTGACCGAGGAGCAGCTGCGGGAGAAGGTCGCCCGGCTGCACAAGGCCTACCCGTCCCAGGTCCCGCACGACTGGTTCGACGAAGAGGTCTTCGCCGGGCTGGCCCGGCTGCGCGGGATGGAGTGCCGGGCGAAGTACGCCGAAGCGTTCACCACGGCCAAGGCGATGTTGACATGGTGACCGGAGGGGGAGCAGTGAGCTTCAAGTGTCGTGGGTGCGCGGGGGAGAACGTCGTACCGGTGGTGGATCTGGGTGCGCAGCCCTGCGCCGACTACTTCCCGACCGCGGACACGCCAGGGCCGGATCCGCGCTGGCCGCTGGAGCTGTGGCTGTGCCGGGACTGCACGCTGGTCCAGCTCGGTCCGGTCGAGCCGCAGCTGCCTGAGCCGCCGCTGGCGGTCGAGTCGGCGACGAGCATCGCGCACGCCGAGTCGTCGGTGAAGGAACTGCTGCGGGACTACCCGGAGCTCGCCGGTGGCGTGGTCTTCGAGTTCGCCAGCCACCACGGTGGCTCCTGGCTCGAGCACCTGTACGCCGAGGGGTGCCGGCTGGCCGGTGACGGCGAACGGGCCGACCTGGTGGTCGACGTCCACGGCATCGCACACGAGCCGGCGGTCGGCGAGCTGATGCAGCTCCGCGCCGAGCGGCTCGCGCCCGGCGGCCTCCTGGTGCTGGAGTTCCACCACCTGTTGCCGTTGTTCATCGGCAACCAGTTCGACACCATCCGGCACGGTCACTGGTCCTACCTGTCGCTGCGGGCGGTGCAGCGGCTGGGCGCGCTCTACGGTCTGACGGTCGAGTCGGTGAAGCAGGTCGACATGTTCGGCGGCAGCCTGATGGTGATGCTCCGGCACACCGAAGACGCCGAGCCGGACCCGTCGGTCGACGTACTGCTCGAGGACGAGGACGCCGCGGGAATCGCCGACGAGGTGCAGCTGGCCAGTCTGCAAGAGGCTGCGTGGCATGCCGCCGGTGCGCTCCACGACGTGCTGACCCGTCACAAGGCCGCCGGCCGGACAGTGCTCGGGTACGGCGCTCCGTCGAAGGCGCCGGTGTTGCTGGACCTGAGCAAGGTCGGGACCGACCTGCTGCCGTTCACTGTCGACGCCGCACCCGGTAAGCACGGACGCCGGATCCCCGGCGGCTGCGGCGTACCGATCCGGCCCATCGACGAACTGCGCGCGGCGCGGCCCGACGTCGTACTGATCCTGACCTGGGACATCGCCGACGAGGTGATCTCGCAGCTCGAGGCCGCCGGCGGCTGGGGTGCGACGTACCTGGTCCCGCTGCCGGAGCCCCACGAGATGGGCCGCTGACAATGCGCGGAGTCCTGCGCCGCCTCACCTGGGGACTGGCTGATCAGGCTGTGACCAGCCTGGTCAGCTTCGTGGTGGGCATCGTCGTCGCCCGCGAGCTCGGCGCGCTGGAGTTCGGCGCGTTCAGCCTCGCGTGGGTGACGTACGGCGTGGTGGTCAACATCTCGCGTGGCCTGGGGACCGATCCGCTGGCCGTGCGCTTCAGCGGGGTCGAGCGACCGCTCTGGCGGACGGCGGTCGCGAGTTCGTCCGGGATGGCGATCGCGGTCGGCCTGATCCTCGGCGCGGCCTGCGCCGCCGTCGGTGCGCTGCTCGGTGGACACACGGGTGCGGGATTCATCGCCTTGGGCATCGTGCTGCCCGGACTGATGCTGCAAGACAGTTGGCGGTTCGCGTTCTTCACATCGGGGCAAGGCGGCAAGGCCTTCGTCAGTGACATCACCTGGGCACTCGCCCTGGTGCCGCTGCTGTATCTGGCCTCGCAGGACGCGAGTGTGACCAGATTCGTGCTGGCGTGGGGCGGGGCCGGAGCGTTCGCGGCGCTGGTGAGCGGGCTGCAGGCCGGCATCATGCCGCGGGTGTCGCGGGCGCTGCACTGGTTCCGGGACCACCGTGACCTCAGCGTGCGCTACCTGACCGAGAACCTGACCATCAGCGGCGCCTACCAGCTCCGGATGTACGGGCTCGGCGCGTTCGCCGGGCTCGCCGCGGTCGGCACGGTCCGCGGCGCAGAGATGTTGCTCGGACCGTTCTTCATCGTCCTGTCCGGTGTCGGCCTGGTCGCGGTGCCCGAGGCGGCGCGGGTGCTGCGGCGATCGGTCCGGGCTTTGCCGATCTTCTGCCTGGCGCTCGGCGGCGCGCAGTTCGTCGCGGCGCTGGCCTGGGGGCTGGTACTGCTGGTCGCCTTGCCGGACGCCTGGGGGCACGCATTGCTCGGTGAGGTCTGGCTGACCTCCTCGGCATTGTTGCTGCCGGCAACTCTGTCGGTGGCGAACGCCGGGTTCAACACCGGCGCCGCGGCCGGCCTGCGCGCGCTCGGGGTCGCCCGGCGCAGTCTACGGGCGCAGTTGTGCGCCTCGGCGTTCTACCTGGTCGGCGGCGTTGCGGGCGGTGTGATCGGTGGCGCCCGGGGGTCGGCCTGGGGCGCCGCGTGCGCGACGTTCTGCGCCGCCTTCGTCTGGTGGTTCACGCTGCGGATCGGGGTCCGCGAACGAAAGCAGCTGGAAGCGCAGCTGGAGTCTGAGCCGGCCGCGGCGGTTGACCGGCAGGAGATGCCTGAAATGAGGAGCACATGAACGCGCAACCGCGGCTGAGTGTCGGCCTTCCGGTCTACAACGGCGAGAAGTACCTCAGGGAGTCCCTGGACGCCCTGCTGGGGCAGAGCTACGGCGACTTCCACCTGATCATCTCCGACAACGCCTCGACCGACAGCACGGAGGAGATCTGCCGGGAGTACCTGGCCAAGGACTCGCGGATCAGCTACTTCAAGCAACCGGTGAACATCGGTGCCACCCCGAACCACAACTGGACGTTCGACCAGTCCAGCACCGAGCTGTTCAAGTGGGCGTCGTACGACGACCTCTACGGCCGGGATCTGCTGACCCGCTGCATCGAAGCGCTGGACGCCGACCCGTACCTGGTACTCGCGCACGCCCACCAGGCGATCATCGACGGCAACGGCGACATCGTGCTGAAGGTCGACTACCCGCTGGACACCGCGAACCCGCACGCACCGGACCGGTTCCGCAGCCTGCTGTTCGACGTCGGCGGCGACGACTTCTACGGCGTGATGCGCTCCGACATCCTGCGCCGTACGCCGCTGAACGGCAGCTACCACCACTCGGACCGGACGATCATGGCCGAGCTGGCCCTGTACGGACGGTTCCACCAGGTGCCCGAGCTGCTCTTCTTCCGTCGCGACCACCCTGACCGGGCCGAGCGGGCCAAGCCGACCATCCGGTCCCGATCGGCGAACATGGAGCCGCGGCGGGCGAGCCGGCTGCGTCATCCCACCGTCCGGCTGGTCTCGGAGTACATCGGCGGCTTCGTCGGCGGGATCCGGCGGGCGCCGCTGTCGTCGGCCGACCGGCGGGAGTGCTACGGCCATCTGACCCGCTGGCTGGCGAGCCGCGCCGTACGCCGCTCGACGGGCCGGATCGAGGACAGCAAGCCGGCGGCGCCGCCGACCGCGATCCCGGAGAGCTCCGGAGTCGTCCGGGGCCGGGAGGTCTCGTAGGCATGAACGACGCAGGCAGGCCGCGGGTCGCCTTCTTCGGCCTGCTGGGATCCGGCAACATCGGCAACCACGGCTCGCTCGACGCGATGCTGGCCTTCGTCCGGGCCCGGCATCCGGAGGCGGAGATCAGCTGCGTGTGCGCCGGACCCGAGGTGTTCGAGCAGCAGTACGGCATTCCGTCGGTCGCCATCACGTGGTACCAGCAACACGGCTCTGGCCGCTCCAGGCTCGACTCCGTTGCGCGCAAGGCGTTCGGCAAGGTGGCCGACCTGGTCCGGATGCCGCGGCTGCTCCGCCAGTACGACGTGGTGATCGTGCCTGGCATGGGAGTGTTCGAGACCACGCTGGAGCTGCGGCCGTGGGGCTGGCCGTACGCACTGTTCCTGATGACGCTGTCGGCACGGATGACCGGCACGAAGACCGCGTTCGTCAACGTCGGTGCGAACGTGGCCCGCGAGCGGTCGCTGCGGTGGCTGTTCACCGGGGCCGCGCGGCTTGCGTCGTACCGCTCCTACCGGGACGGGTACTCCCGGGACGCGATGCGGCAGATGGGTCTCGACACGAGTGCGGACGAGGTCTACCCGGACCTGGCTTTCGCGTTGCCCGAACCCGCTGAGCCGGCGCCCGCCGATGAGACGCGGCGCACGGTCGGCCTCGGAGTGATGGCTTATCGCGGCACCAACGCCGACCGGGGCCGAGCCGACGAGATCTACGCGGCGTACACCGCGAAGATCGTCGAGTTCGCCCGCTGGCTCGTCGACCAGGACTACCGGATCCGCCTCGTCACCGGCGACCCGAGCGACCTGTCGGTGGTCGAAGCGGTCCAGGACGACCTGCGGCAGACCCGGCCGGACCTGGCCGAGGACCGGTTGATCAGCGAGCCGGCCGATTCGCTCGGTGAACTGATGGCACAGCTCGCCGGAACCGACGTGGTGGTCGCCTCGCGCTATCACAACGTGTTGTCCGCGCTGAAGCTGTCGATACCGACCATCTCGATCAGCTACGGGACCAAGAGCGACCTGCTGATGGAGCAGATGCGGCTGGCCGAGTTCCGGCAGCCGATCCAAGGTCTCGACGTGGCGCGGCTGATCGATCAGTTCCGCGCGCTCGAGGCCCGGGCGGCCGCGGTCGTCCCGGCCATGCGTGCACGGAACGCCGAGTACGCCGAGGCACTCGAGCGGCAGTACGACGTACTGTCCGCTGCGTTGTTCGGGGCCGGTACGACGCCCCGCGTCGCGGTGGACATCGAACAGGGGGAATAGCGATGGACGTCATCGAGGTACCGGGAATCGCGGGGGCGCTGGTGTTCCGGCCGAGTCCGCACCGGGACGAGCGGGGGTTCTTCTCGCGCACCTTCGACCGTGATGTGGTGAAGGGGGCCGGGCTCGACCCGGACGCCTTCGTCCAGGACAGCATCTCCCGCTCGCGGCGTGGCGTCGTCCGCGGGATGCACATCCGCGCAGGCGCGGGCGAGGCCAAGCTCGTCCGCTGTTCGTACGGCGAGGTGTTCGATGTCGTGATCGACCTGCGCCCGGGCTCACCGACGTACCGGAACCGTGAGGTCTTCGACCTGACCGGCGACAACCAGGTGACGGTCTACGTCCCGGCCGGGTGTGCGCACGGGTTCCAGGCGCTCACCGAGCCGGCCGACGTGTCGTACCGGATCGACCGGGCCCACGACCCGTCCGAGGACGTCTCGATCGCGTTCGACGATCCGGACCTGGACATTCCCTGGCCGCTGCCGGTCACGCTGATGTCCGACCGGGACAAGGCGGCTCCCTCGCTCGCTCTGGCCACTGCGAGGCTGACATGACCACATCGTTCGGCAACTCGATCGCGGCGAACAAGCGGCTGCAGGACCTGATCCCCGGCGGCGCGCACACGTACGCCAAGGGCGAGGACCAGTACCCGGAGGACATGGCGCCGGTGATCTCGCACGGCTCCGGCGCGCACGTCTGGGATGTCGACGGCAACGAGTACATCGAGTACGGCTCCGGCCTGCGCGCGGTCAGCCTCGGGCACGCGCACCCGAAGGTGGTCGAGGCGGTCCGGCGCGAGCTCGACCGCGGCTCCAACTTCGTCCGCCCGAGCATCATCGAGCTCGAGGCGGCCGAACGCTTCCTCACCTCGGTCCCGACGGCCGAGATGGTGAAGTTCACGAAGAACGGCTCGGACGCCACCACCGCCGCGGTCAAGCTGGCCCGCGCGGTGACCGGACGGCCGCTGGTCGCGCTCTGCTCCGACCAGGCGTTCTTCTCGATCGACGACTGGTTCATCGCCCGGACGCCGATGTCGGCCGGCATCCCCGGTGAGATCGGCGAGCTGACGATCGGCTTCCCGTACGGCGATCTGGTCGCGACCGAGGAACTGCTGACCCAGCACGAGGGCCAGGTCGCCTGCCTGATCCTCGAGGCGGCGACCCAGCACGACCCGCCGGCCGGGTACCTCGAAGGCCTGCGCGACCTGGCCCACCGCCACGGCGCGCTGCTGATCTTCGACGAGATGATCACCGGCTTCCGTTTCTCGGCTTCCGGCGCACAAGGCCTGTACGGCGTGGCGCCGGACCTCTCCACCTTCGGCAAGGCACTCGGCAACGGGTTCGCCGTGTCGGCGCTGGCGGGTCGGCGCGAGCTGATGGAGCGCGGGGGACTGCGGGACAACCATGAGCGGGTGTTCCTGCTCAGCACGACCCATGGCGCCGAGACGCACGCCCTCGCGGCCGCGATCGCCACCATGAACGTCTACGAGGAGGAAGGCATCTCGGCTCGCCTGCACGAGCTGGGTGACAAGCTCGCGGCCGGTGTCCGCGAGGTCGCCGCCGCGGCCGGGGTCCGGGATCACGTCCTCGTCCGCGGCCGGGCCAGCAACCTGGTCTTCGCGACGCTCGACGAGACCTTGACGCCGTCGCAGCCGTACCGCACGCTCTTCCTCCGGGAACTAATCCTCGGCGGCGTCATCGGCCCATCGTTCGTGGTGAGCGCGGCTCTCACCGACGAGGACATCGCCCGGACGGTGGAGGTCGTCGCCGGAGCGTGCGCGGTCTACCGCGAGGCACTCGACACCGGCGACCCGAAGGGATGGATGGGCGGCCGCCCGGTCAAACCGGTCTTCCGCCGCTACACGTAATCGCTGTACATAGACACGACGCGCTGGGGGGCGCGCCCGCCGATGACCTCTCGAGGTAGCCGGCTGGGGTACGGGGACTTGGTCCGAGCCGGTAAGGAGCCGGTTCGACGAGAGGGGGGTTCATCATGCATTCCATCTATGTCGACGCCGAGTTCGGCGACGACGAACGCAGGCAGAAGCTGTACGACGGCGACCTGTTCGTCTACTCGCCGCGGCCGTCCACGCTGGCGCTGACGGAGTTCGCGGCCGCGATGGCCCGGGAGGCCTTCGCGCCGCTGGACCCGGAGACGGCGCAGTTCGAGATGGCCGTCGAGGACTACGCGGCGCTGCTGGCCGAGCTGAAGCCGGCGTTCATCCATCACCCGGAGTCCAAGCGGCTGATCCAGGAGATGCTGGCCGACTTCGGCTGCGACGAGGAGCAGACCTACTTCGACGTACCGCGGATGCGGAGCTCGACGTCGAACGACTACCTCACCACCGGGATCGCGTTCGCGTTCCATCCGCACCGCGACACGTGGTACTCGGCGCCGCACTTCCAGCTCAACTGGTGGCTGCCGATCTTCGCGATCAGCGACGACAACGGGCTGGCCTTCCACCCGAGGTACTGGCAGACCCCGGTCCGGAACAGCTCCCGGGTCTACAACTACGCGGAGTGGAACGCGACGAGCCGGAAGATCGCCGCGACCCAGATCGGCACCGACACCCGGATCCAGCCGGTGCCGGAGGAGGAGGTCGAACTGACGCCGCAGATCCGGCCGATCTGCAAGCCCGGCGGCATCATCCTGTTCTCCGGGGCCCAGTTGCACTCCAGCGTGCCGAACACGTCGGGGCGGACCCGGTTCAGCATCGATCTGCGGACGGTGCACCTGGGCGATGCGGTCGCGGGCCTGACCGCACCGAACATCGACTCGGACTGCACCGGTACGACGATGGGCGACTACCTGCGGGTCAGCGACCTGGAGCACGTCCCGGCCGAGGTCGTCGACGCCTTCGACACTCCGAAGGTCGACGACGAGGTCGCCTGAGTTCAGGGTTGTCGTCTGAGCCGGTCGATCAGCAGTCCTGTTGCCGGGACGACAACGAGCGCGCTGCCTACCCCACCGACGGTGTCGGTGGGGTAGTGCGCGGTCAGGTCGATCTGCGCCCAGGCCATCAGCGCTCCACCGAGTACGCCGAGTCCGAGAACGAGCGCCGTACCGAGAATCGGGCCGGCGCGGAGCAGGTCGGCCAGCAGCAGTCCCACCACCAGGCCGATGGCCGCGACCGCGGCGGTGTGACCGCTGGGGTAGGACAGGAAACCGTCATGGATCCGGCGATCGACGACGTACTTGAGCCCGGTCGTCAGTACGGCGGTCAGGACTGAGGCAACCACCGCGGTCACGGCCAGGGCGCGGCGCCCCGCGAGCAGGCACACCGCTGCGGTGGCGAGCGCCAGGAGAGCCCGGCCGGTCGGCTCACCGAGCCAGTCGAGCGCGAGAGCGCTGTCTCGCGCGGCGGACGGAGTGTGGTCGACGACCGACTGGATCCATCGATCCAGCCGTCCCGGTCGGGTGTCGCCGGCGTACGCCACCGCGGGCACAGCGAGTAGGAGCAGTCCGAGGACCATCAGCGGCAGCATCGACCGCCGGACCGCCGGCACCACGGCCGGTCGGACCCCTGCGCGCGTACGATCAGCGCCGGCTTGGCTCAATCCCCCCACCCCACGCAAATTCTATCCAAGGGTTCTCGAGTCCACGTCGTGGCAGGCCCTCGCGCGTAGTACTGTGCCATGTCGCACCGCCGACGGGCGGGTGAACTCCTGGGGATGTGTGGCAAGTAGGTTTGCCGTCACCTTTGGTGACGATCTCCGATTGACAGTTTTGACAGGGAGACTGCAGACTGCGCCGGGCACGCACCGTGTTCGGGCGTTGGCAGCGTGAGACGAGGGGCCGGGGTGAGCGGAGCAGAGGCGCCGGATGCGGTCGATGGCCGCCGGCCGCTCTGGGTGGTGCCGCACGAGGTGCCGGCGATCGTCCCGCTTCCGTCGCGATCGACCGAGCCGCGCTGGGTCGGCGTGTATCGCTGGGCCGCCGTGGGCGGTGACCTGCTCGCCGCGATGCTCGGTGTCTCCATCGCCCTGCTGACGCGCTTCGGCTACCACGTCGGCAGTAGCTATCTGGTCGTCAGCAGTGCGCTGCCGCTGGCCTGGGTCGGCGCGGTCGCCCTGTCGAAGGGCTACGACCCGCGGTACTTCGGCGCCGGCCCGGACGAGTTCCGGTCGCTGCTGCGCTCGGGTGTCGGTCTCACGGCCGCTGTCGCGATGGCGTCGTACGTGACCAAGACCGAGATCGCCCGCGGCTTCGTCGTCCTGGCGATTCCGGTGATGGTCGGTTCCGCGCTGGTGCTGCGGTACGCGTTGCGGAAGGACCTGCATCGGCACCGGGTCAGAGGCCGTTGCATGCACAGGGTTCTCGTGGTCGGGCGTAGCGGTCCGGCCGCGACGCTGTGTGAGCACCTCGAGAGCCGCCCGACCGACGGGTTCCGGGTGGTGGCGACGTGCCGGCCGCGCGGCGACGCGCATACGAACGGGCCGCTGCAGCCGGAGGAGCTGGCCGAGCCGGACATTCTGGCCGCCGCGGACCGGCACGCGGTGGAGGTGGTCGCCGTCGCCACCGATCCGGAGCTGGCGGGGCAGTCGCTGCGCCGGTTGTCCTGGGCGCTGGAGCAGCGCGGCATCGAGCTGATCGTGTCGCCCGGCATTATCGAGGTGGCCGGCCCGCGGATCTCGGTTCGCCCGGTCGCCGGTCTGTCCCTGTTGCACTTGGAGCGCCCGTCGGTGAGCGGCGGCCCGCATCTGATGAAGGCTGTCTTCGATCGCGTCGTCGCCCTCGGATTCATCGTCCTGCTGGCGCCGGTGCTGATCGGTCTGGCGCTGGCCGTCCGTCTGTCCAGCCCTGGTCCGGTGCTGTTCCGGCAGCAGCGGGTCGGCCGGGCGGGTGTCGAGTTCACCATGCTGAAGCTCCGGAGCATGTACTCCGACGCCGAACAGCGGCTGTGTGATCTGTACGCACTGAGCGACGGCAACGGCGTGGTCTTCAAGATGCGCGACGACCCGCGGATGACGCCGCTCGGCCGGTGGATCCGGCGCTTCTCGCTCGACGAGATCCCTCAGCTGTTCAACGTGCTGCGCGGCGACATGTCGTTGGTCGGCCCGCGCCCGCCGCTGTCGGAGGAGGTCGCGCTGTACGCCGCCGACGACTCGCGGCGGATGCTGGTCAAGCCGGGGATCACCGGCCTGTGGCAGGTCAGCGGCCGCAGCGACCTGTCCTGGGACGAGTCGGTCCGGCTCGACCTGCGGTACGTCGACAACTGGTCGATGACCCTGGACCTGCTGATCCTCTGGAAGACCGTGCGTGCGGTGATCTACGGCGCGGGAGCGTACTGATGGACCATCGTGCACCGGTGTACGTCGCGGGTCACCGCGGCCTGGTCGGCTCGGCGATCTGGCGCCGCCTGGAAGCGGCCGGCTTCAGCAACCTGATCGGCGCTTCGTCGTCCGAGCTGGACCTGCGGGATCGGTCGGCCACGTTCGCGTTCCTGGCCGAGCACCGGCCGGCGGTGGTGATCGACGCCGCGGCCCGGGTCGGCGGCATCCTGGCGAATCGGGACCACCCGACCGAGTTCCTCAGCGACAACCTCCGCATCCAGGTCAACCTGATGGACGCGGCCCTCGAGGTCCGCACGCCGCGGCTGCTGTTCCTCGGGTCGTCGTGCATCTACCCGAAGTACGCCGAGCAGCCGATCCGCGAGTCGAGTCTGCTGACCGGTGAGCTCGAGCCCACCAACGACGCGTACGCGATCGCGAAGATCGCCGGCATCATGCAGGTCCAGGCAGTACGGCGCCAGTACGGGCTGCCCTGGATCTCGGCGATGCCGACGAATCTGTACGGGCCGAACGACAACTTCGATCCGACCAGCTCGCACGTTCTGCCCGCGCTGATCCGCCGCTTCGACGAAGCTCGTCGTACCAATGCCCCTGAGGTCGTGTTGTGGGGGAGTGGTACGCCGCGACGCGAGTTCCTGCACGTGGACGACCTGGCCGATGCGTGCCTGCATCTGCTCGAGCACTACGACGCGCCGGAGCCGATCAACGTCGGGGTCGGTGCGGACGTGACGATCCGCGAGCTGGCCGGGCTGGTCGCCCGCGTGGTCGGGTACACCGGTGCCATCAGCAACGATCTGTCCAAGCCGGACGGCACGCCGCGCAAGCTGCTGGACGTGAGCCGGCTGCTGGCGCTGGGGTGGAAGCCCTCCATCGACCTCTACGACGGTGTAGCCGCCACGTACGCCTGGTACCAGCAGCACCGGGAGCAGGCATCGTGAAGAAGGCGTTCGTCACCGGGATCACCGGGCAGGACGGGTCGTACCTGGCCGAGTTGCTGCTGGCCAAGGGCTACGAGGTGCACGGCCTGATCCGGCGCGCTTCGACGTTCAACACGCGGCGGATCGACCACCTGTACGAGGATCCGCATGCCAAGGACAAGCGGCTGTTCCTGCACTACGGCGACCTGACGGACGGGTCGCGGCTGGTGACGTTGCTGGCGTCGATCCAGCCGTCCGAGGTGTACCACCTGGCCGCGCAGAGCCATGTCCGGGTCTCGTTCGACGAGCCGGAGTACACCGGTGACACGACCGGGATGGGGACGACGCGGCTGCTCGAGGCGATCCGGATGATCGGGCTGGACTGCCGGTTCTACCAAGCGTCGTCGTCGGAGATGTTCGGCGCGACGCCCCCGCCGCAGAACGAGGAGACCCCGTTCCACCCGCGCTCGCCGTACGGCGCCGCGAAGCTGTACGGCTACTGGATGACCCGGAACTACCGCGAGGCGTACGACATGTTCGCCGTGAACGGGATCCTGTTCAACCACGAGAGCCCGCGCCGCGGTGAGACGTTCGTGACCCGCAAGATCACCCGTGCGGTCGCGGCGATCAAGCTCGGCCGGCAGGACCGGCTGTACCTTGGCAACCTGGACGCCAGCCGCGACTGGGGCTACGCGCCGGAGTACGTCGAGGCCATGTGGCGGATGCTGCAGCACGACAATCCGGCCGACTACGTGATCGCGACGGGTACGTCGTACTCGGTCCGCGATTTCGTCGCACTGTCGTTCGCCCATGCCGGGCTGGACTGGGAGGACTACGTCGACTACGACGTGCGGTACGAACGCCCCACCGAAGTGGACTCGCTGGTCGGGGACGCGTCCAAAGCCACCACCGAGCTTGGCTGGAAAGCCCAGGTTCACGTGCCCGAGCTGGTCCGGATCATGGTCGACTCCGACCTGGCCGCGCTGACCCCGGAGGACTGACGGATGACCGATATACACACGGAGCTGGCCGCCGCGGATCGTGTCGATGTCCTCGGCATCCATGTCAGCGTGACCAATCTGGACCACACGATCGGGACGTTCGTGCGCTGGATCGACGGCGACGAGCGGCAGCTGGTCTGCGTGACCGACATGAACGCGCTGCTGCACGCCCGTGCCGACGAGCGGCTGACCGAGGTGTACAACACGGCCGGCCTGACGGTGCCGGACGGCATGCCCTTGGTGTGGGCCGGTAGGAAGGCCGGCTTCGAGCGAATGGACCGGGTCGCTGGACCCGATCTGCTCGAGCGGGTGATGGCGGAGGCGGCCGATCGCGGCTGGACGCAGTACTTCTACGGCGGCGCGGAGGGCGTGGCCGAGGAACTGGGCGACACCTTCCAGGAGCGCCACCCCGCGTTGAAGGTCGTCGGCGCCGAATGCCCGCCGTACCGGCCGCTCACCGAGACCGAGGACGCCGAGGTGGTGGCGCGGATGAACGCGGCCCGCCCGGACATCGTGTGGGTCGGACTCGGTGCACCCAAGCAGGAGCGCTGGATGGCCGACCACCGGGATCGGCTGAACGCGTCGATCCTGATCGGCGTCGGCGCCGCCTTCGACTTCCACACCGGCCGCCTCGACCGCGCGCCGCTGTGGATGCAGCGATCCGGCCTGGAGTGGAGCTACCGCCTCTACAAGGAGCCCAAGCGCCTCTGGCGCCGGTATTTCCTCGGCATCCCGCGTTTCGGCCTGGGCATCCTCCGGCGCCCTCCGCGCCCGCTGGGCCGTGTCTGATGATCCCCCGCCTACTGCGCGGCACTCGGCACGGCACCTCGCCGCACTGGCGCAAAGGCCACGATGCTCCGCATCGAGACCTTCGCTCCAGCACGCCGATGCACCGCACCGAGCACCTGCTCGCTACGGCGCGGGACCATCAGACACGGCCTAGAGTGAGGCGGTGAAGTTCCGGCGGCCGAAGCTACGTCGGCTGGCCGGACCGGCCGGTCGCGCGAGTTGGGGTTTGGCCGACCAGGCGCTGTCCAGCCTGAGCAATCTCGCCGTCGGAGTAGTGGTCGCGCGGTCCAGCACGGTCGCCGACTTCGGTGTCTACGCGCTGGCCTTCGGCGGTTACACGATCGCTCTCAATGTGTCCCGCGCGGTCTCGACCGAGCCGCTGGCCGTCCGCCACTCCGGTGCGCGGACGCCCGACTGGGAACGGGCGGTGCGAGCCAGTACGGCGACTGCGCTGCTGGCCGGATTCCTGGCGATGCTCGTCACGCTGGCGATCGCGGCGTTCCCCGGCGTTCCGTCGAAAGGGGTGCTGATCGCGTTCGCGGTGACCATGCCGGGGCTGTTGCTGCAGGACGCGTGGCGGTGGGCGTTCTTCGTGGTGGGTGAGGGCCAGAAGGCCCTCGTCAACGACCTGATCTGGCTGCTGGCGATGCTGGCGATCTTCGGCGGGCTCTATCTCACCGACACGGCGTCGGCACCCTCGCTGACCTTCGCGTGGGGATTGGGCGCGATGATCGCGGCGATAGCCGGGCGGTTCCAGGCCGGCGTCTCACCGCGGCGCCAGCTGATCCGCGAGTGGGTACGGCGGAACTGGGATCTCAGCCCGAAGTACGTGGGGGAGATGCTCGCGGTGTCCGGCACGATCCAGGTCTACATGCTCGGCATCACCGCGGCCGCGGGGCTGGCGGCCACGGCCGGCATCCGCGGTGCTCAGGTGCTGCTCGGCCCGGTGAATGTCCTCAACCAGGGGATCCGGATGATCTCCGTCCCCGAAGCCGCCCGTGCCCTCCGCCACTCCTACCGCCGCCTGTGGCTGGTCGGCCTGGCGATCTCCTTCGGCGTCGGTGCGGGCGCACTGGCCTGGGGCGCCATCTTCCTGCTGCTGCCCCCATTCGTGGGTCGTGAGCTCCTCGGCCCGGGCGTCTGGAACCAGGCCCACGAGGTCCTCATCCCGGTCATTCTCTTGCAGGCCCTGGGCGCCTCCAACGCCGGCGCCTTCGCCATCCTCCGCGCCCTCACCGCAGCCACGCGCGGCCTCCGGGTCCGCCTGATCTCCTCGGTCATCCTGATCACCTGCGGCGTCGGAGGCGCCTTCCTCTGGGGCGCGAAGGGCGCCGCCTGGGGCCTGGCCACCGCCTCCTTCACCACGCTCCTCCTCTGGTGGTTCCAGGCCCACCGAGCCATCACAGCCCACCGCCGCGCGACCCCCTGACGCGCGACCCCCTGACGCGTTACGTCCGAAGAAGTGAGGGCTAGAGGCCACACTTCTTCGGACGTAACGGGTTTAGTGAACCGTGATGGTGGAGTAGCCGCCGCGGACTGCGTTGTGGCCGTCGTAGACCTCGATGCGGTACATCTGCGAGGTGCCGGACGGGGCTGTGGTGTCGGTGAGGGTGATGTTCGGCCGGCTCCAGAAGGTGGAGTTGGCCGTCGTGGTGGCGACGACCGTGTTGCTCGCACCGCGCAGCAAGCGGTAGGTGAGGGTGATGTCGTCGTTGTCCAACGAGGTCTGGACAGTGGCCTTCACCTGGCCGGCCGTCGTACTGGACAGCGTCGGCAGGACCGGGCCGAGCGGCGCGGCGCCGGGGCCGAGGTTGGTGAAGCGGGTCAGACCCTGCTGGCCCACGCCGTTGACCTTGGTGAAGTCGCCGCCGACCCAGAGATCGCTGCCACCGGTCGCCGAGACGAGCGGGCCGACCTCGGTCGGCGGCCCGGCGTTCGTGTTCGGGAACCACGGCCCGAGGGATCCGTTGGCCGGGTTCTGCAGCAGCAGGAAGTGCGCGCCCGTGCCGTCACTGAACGCTCCCGGGCAGCTGTGCGCATGCGAGCCCTTGAACAGCCAGCCGTTCACCACGGTGAGCGCCTCGGTCGCGCCGAGGCAGGTGTTCTTCCAGACCAAGTTGCCGGTGGCCACATCCGCCGCCCAGGTCCCGTCGAAGCACCCGCCGCCGTCGCCGGCGTTGGAGAAGTACACCCGGTTCCCGGACGTCTCGATGTCCTTGACCCGGGACGTGCACCCACTGGTCGGCAGGGGTACGGCGGAGGCCGCGGCGAACGGCAGCAGCGCACCGGTCGAGTTGTTCACGCTCGCAACGGCCCACCGGCTCGTCCCGCCGACCTTCGCGAAGGTCCCGCCCAGGTAGACCTTCGAGTTGTCGTCGGCAGCGTCGATCGCGTACACGTCGTTGTCGGCGTTCGGGTTCCACGGCAGCAGACTGCCGTTGACGGTGCTGATCGCGGCCGCCCGGTTCCTCGCCACGCCGTTGACGAGTCCGAACGAGCCGCCGAAGTACAGGCTGGTCCCGCCGATCGCGAGCGCCTTCACCCGGTACGACACGCTCGGCTTGATGCTCGCGACCAGTGCGCCGGTCGCGGTGTCGAAGGCCGCGATCCGGTTCCGGACCTGGCCGTCGACGCGGGTGAAGTCGCCGCCGACGTACACCCGGGACCCGTCCGCGGACGCGACGATCGCCCAGACGATCCCGTTCAGCACGTGATCGAAGCCGGTGTCGAGGGCACCGGTGCTCTGGTTGAACGCGGCCAGATAGGTCCGGCTGGTCTGGTCGGTCCCGGCCGCCGCTCCCGGCGGACGGACCTTCAGGAACCGGCCACCGACGTACGCCTTGCCCTTGGCAACGGCCAGGCCGAGCACGCTGGCATCGGTCTGCCAGACCGATCCGGCGACCGCGGTCAGGCCGGCCCCGGTGCTGACCGCGGGTTGTGCCGGCGCCAGGCCGAGCACGAGGCCGGCGGCGCCGAGCGCAGCAAACAGTCTTCTCCCCATGTTCCCCCCATCCCCTTACCCCCTAGACGTCCGGCAGCCCCCGCCCGGTTGCCTACGACAAAGGGGTCTGCCCGAAAAGGCAGACCCCTTCGTCCGGGACCGTTCCTACGGAATCTTCACGGTCACCGACGGGCTCTTCATGATGTTGCGCCCGTCGTGGACCTCGATGTGGTACGTGTACGTCGACCCGCGCTGCAGCCCTCGGTCGGTCACGGTGTAGGACTTCCGCAGCTGCCAGTAGTACGTGCTGTACTTGCTCGAACCGACGTTGGTCGATCCGCGGAACACGTTGTAGGTCAGCGTGATGTTGTCCACGTCGTACACGTCGGAGTACTTCACGTACACGCGGCCGGACGACGTCGCTGTCAGCATCGGCGCCTTCGGTACGGCGGGAGCCGCGCCACCCGGCGCGTTCGTGAACCGGGTCAGGCCCTGCTGGACCTTTCCGTTCACGTGCAGGAAGTCGCCGCCGACCCACAGGTCCGTGGCAGTACCGGCCATCGCCAGCGGACCGACCTGGGTGGTGCTGCTCTGGTTCGCATCGGTGTTCGGGAACCAGGGGCCGAGGTTGCCGTTGATGGCGCTCTCGACCAGCAGATAGTGCGTCCCGGTGCCGTTGCCGAAACCGTTGGGCGACGACGAGCAGTCATGCGCGTGCGAGCCCTTGTAGAGCCAGCTGCCGATCGCCTTGATCGCCTCGGTCGCGCCCAGGCACTTGTTCTGCCACAGCAGCTTGCCGGTCGAGACCTGCGCGGCCAGGACGCCGTCGTAGCAGCCGCCGCCGTCACCGCCGTTCGAGACATAGACGTTGTCGCCGAGGGTGTCGATGTCCTTCACCCGCGTCGTGCAGGTGGCCGTCGGCTTCGGGATCGCCGCCGCGGCCGGGAAAGCGAAGGCCGCACCGGTGGTGTTGTTCAGCATCGCCAGCGAATAGTGGTCCGCGCCGTTGATCGTGCTGAACGGACCACCGACGAAGACGCGGGTGCCGTTGTCGGACACGTCGATCGCGTACACGTCGCTGTTGGCGTTCGGGTTCCACGGCAGCAGGTCGCCCTGGATCAGCCGGACCGCGCCGAGCCGGTTGCGGACCGCGCCGTCGATCTTGGTGAACGCGCCGCCGATGAACACGCTGTTGCCGTAGATCGCCAGCGCCTTGACGCGGGCCGCGACGACCGGGTCCCAGGCCGACACCATCTTGCCGGTGACGACCGAGAACATCGCGATCTTGCTCCGCTTGACGCCGTTGACGGTGGTGAAGTCACCGCCGATCACCACCCAGTTGCCGTCCGGACTGGTGGCGATGCTGTAGACCGGGCCGTTCAGGACCGGCGCGAACGAGGTTGGTGCGCCGGTGGTGCGGTTGAACGCGGCGACGTAGCTGCGGACGGCCTCCCCCTGGCCGGCCGGCTTACCTGGTTGCCGGATCCGGGTGAACAGACCACCGGCGAACACGGTGTTCCCGGAGATCGCGATCGCGTTCACGCTGTTGTTCGTCTGCCACGAGGTCTGCTTGATCGCCGAGACAGCCGAGGCGAAGCCCGGAGTCGCCGCCTCCACCGGAGGTCCGGAGGGGATCAGCGCCGCGGCCAGTACAGCCGCGCCGGTGACAAGGGCCAGCACTAACTTCTTCATTTATGTCCTTCGGACAGGCGGGGGTGGAACAGCACGTGCCTCATCACGCACCAGAGGCGGACATTAGCGCTGGAGGAGGTCCACCGGAAGCGGACCTCCTCCTCGCGTTATGACTTTGTGGCAGAACTCCCGGTCGGACCCGGTCAGCGGGCCGAGTAGTGAGACTGCACTTGCGCCGGAGTGAGCGCGTAGGGATAGACCGCGGCCTCGTCGATTCCCATTCCGGTCTGCGTCGCTCCGCCACCCGGCCAGGTGTTGGTGTTGTCGTACCCGACGCGCCACCAGCCGTAGTACACCGACGCCGGTCCGACCAGGGCACTGCCGGCCAGCGCGCCGTCGACGTACAGCTTCATCGCGCCGTTGTCGTAGCTGCCGACGACGTGATGCCACAGCCCGTCGTTCGTGCCCGAGATGCTGGTCAGGGTGCGCTGGGTGCCGTCGTTCACGCCGAAGACGATCGAGCCGTTGGTGCGCATGTAGAGCATCCGGTCGCCGCCACCGCCGCTGTTCCCGGTCTTCGAGTTGCCGAAGCCGATGATCCGGCCGCCACGGTTGACGCCGCTCTGCTTGACCCACGCCTCGACCGTGAACTGCTGCGGCATGCTGTACGCCTTCTCGCCGACCATCCGGCCCGAGGTCGAGCTGATCGTCATGGCCGTGTTGCCGGCGACGGCGCCCGCAGTGCCCAGCGTGACGCCGGTGAAGGTGCCGTTGTTGCTCTGACCCGAGGCGTCGACGGAGGTCGTCGTACCGGCCGCTTCACCGAGGCGCCAGTACGCCTGCGGGCCGTCCGCGTTGAGGATCTGGTCGTACGCCGTCGACGCCGTGGTGGCGACCGTGATCGGGTCGGAGTAGTTGCCGCGGACCGTCGTACTGCCGTCGGTCACCTCGACCCGGTAGTTCGTCACCTCACCCGGAGCTGAGGTGGAATCGGTGAAGTGCAGCCAGGGCCGGTCCCAGGGCTTCGAGGCGGCCGTCCAGGTCGCGATCGTGGTGTTGCTGAAGCCCTTGAGCAGCCGGTAGGTCAGCGTGCTGTCGTCGTTGTCGAGCACGGTCGGGAAGTTGATCTGCACCACGCCCGGCTGGACGCTGTAGGGGAGCAGCTTGGCCGGCTTGGCCGGAGCCGCACCCGGGGCCGCGTTCGTGAAGTGGGTCAGGCCCTGCTGGGCCACGTCGTTCACGTGCAGGAAGTCGCCGCCGACCCACAGGTCGTTGCCACCGGTCGCGAAGGCCAGCGGGCCGACGTTCGTGACGCTGTTCGGGTCGGCGTCTGTGTTCGGGAACCACGGACCGAGTGACCCGTCGGTCAGCTTCTCGCTCAGCAGGAAGCGGTAGTCGAAGCCCTGCGGGAAGCCGCCCGCACCCTGGTTGGCGCAGTCGTGGGCGTGCGAGCCCTTGTAGAGCCAGCCGTTGACGACCTTGACCGCCTCGGTGGCGCCCAGGCACTGGTTCTTCCACTTCAGCGTGTTCGTCGCGATGTCGACCGCCCAGGTGCCGTCGAAGCAGCCGCCGCCGTCACCGCCGTTGCCGAAGTACACGGTGTCGCCGCTCGCGTCGATCGACTTCACCCGCGTGGTGCAGGAGCCGTTCGGCGGCGGGACGGCGGACGCGCCCGGGAACGGCAGTACGCCGCCGGTCGCCGGGTCGAGGCTGGTCACGGTGTTCTGGTTGGTGCCGTTGACGGCACTGAACTGGCCACCGGCGTACACCTTGGAGGCGTCGTCGGCGACATCCACGGCGTACACGTCGCCGTTCACCGCGGGTGCCCAGGGCAACAGGGTGCCGACATCCGCGGTGACGGCCGCGAGCCGGAGCCGGTCCAGGCCGTTCACCAGCCCGAACGAGCCGCCGAAGTAGACCGTCGTACCGGAGACGGCGATCGACTTCACCCGGAAGGACACCGAGGGCTTCCAGTTCGCGACCAGAGCGCCGGTGGCGGTATCGAAGGCGGCGATCCGGTTCCGGGTCTGGCCGTTCACGGTGGTGAAGTCACCGCCGACGAAGATCCGCGAGCCGTCCGCGGTGGCGGCCACCGCGTAGACCTGACCGTTCAGGACCGGGTTGAACGAGCTGACCAGCGCCCCCGTGGAGGCGTCGAAGGCGGCCAGGTACGCCTGGCCGACCTCGCCGGTCCCGGCCGCCGCACCCGGCGGGCGGACGCTGGTGAACCGGCCGCCGGCGTACGCCTTCCCGGCCGCGACCGCGATGCCCTGCACGCTGCCGTTGGTCTGCCAGCTCGGACCGGCGGTCGCCGCGAGCGAGGCCTCGGTGCTCTGCGCCGGCGGCGCGAGCACGAAGACCAGTGCCCCGGCGATCAGAGCGCCCACGACCCCCAGACGCGCGAACGTCCATCTCTTCTTCATCCTGCGATGTCCCCCCTCGGACACACGGGCGCCACCCACGACGCCCTACATAGTTCTCACCTGCCCCCGAGAACTCTGAGGAAGAGAGTAGGGCACAGCACGAGATGCCGTGAACGAGCGAAGCGAGTTCACCATCCGGCGCAGCCACTCTGGTGTCTCATCGGCGCCCGGAGCGAAGCGAGGACGTCGATGAGTACACCGCCCCGGTGTGCCTATATCCTGGGGCGCTGGCGCGAGGGAGTGAGGTATCGGATGGAACCGGGCACAGTGGTCTGGCGGGAGACCGCCCAGTCACTGCTACGGCAGAAGTGGCTGATCATGGGCTGCATCCTGCTCGGATTGGTCGGCGCCTCCGTGTTCGCGCTCTCCCAGACGGAGCGATGGACAGCCTCGAGCCAGCTGGTGATCGGTCCGGCCGTGCCGCCGGCCTTGGTCGGGAAGCTGTCGACCAGCTCGGACAAGACCGGTCCGCTCGGCATGGACCTGCCGGCCGAGACCCAGGCGCGGGTGATGGCCAGCCCGACGCTGCTGCGCGCCGTGGTGAAGTCGCTGGGGATGCCGGACAACGACCAGACCCTCCAGAGCCTGGCCGCGGTGACTCGGGTGAAGGCGGTCACCGACAACGCCTACCTGGTCACCACCGACGGCCCGACCGCGGCGAAGGCGGTCGAGCGGGCCAATGCGATCTCGACCATCTACCTCAAGCAGCGCAACGACGAGGCCAAGGCACTGCTGACCAACGTGGCCGGGCAGGCGGGGGACCGATCGAAGACCGCAACCCAGCAGTCGCGCAGCCTGACCACCCGGATCGACGAGGCGGTCCAGCGCGGGGACAACCAGACCGCCGCCGCACTGCGGGACCAGCAGGTCGGATTGACCACCGAGGCCCGCCAGGCGGCGGACGACGCGGCGGCGATGCTCAAGGCGTTGAACGCCGTGGGCGCCGGCAGCGAGCTCGTCACCCCGGCCACCACGGATACCGCGAGCTCGTCGCCGATGGTTGCCCGCGACATCCTCGTCGGCGGCATCCTCGGCCTGGTGCTGGGCTTCGGACTCGCACTGCTCCGGTCGCATCTGACGCCGTACATCCTGACCCGTGATCAGGCGGCGCGCGCCGCGAGCTCGCCGGTCATCGCGGCTTCCGAGGGGCACCGCCGCCGGTTCTGGCACCGGGCCGCTCCCGAACTACCGCAGTACGAGATCACGGCTCTGGGCGCGGAGGCGAGCGGGGCGCTGGCTCGCCGGGAGCTGAACCCGCGGGCCTTCGCCGGTGGCGGCCCGGGCGCGTTGCTGGTGGTCTCGGCCTCGCCCACGCCGAACTCGGCGGGTATCGCGCTGGCGATGGCCGAGGCGAACGCTCGCGACGGTCGCGAGACCCTGCTGGTCCTGGCGGACATCGAGGGTCCGCCGGTGCTGCCGCATCTGACCGGGCACGAGGGGCTGACCGACCTGGTGATGGAGCCGGCGGCGACGCGGGCGATCCGGGCGCGGAAGCTGTTCCGGCCGGGGACGGTCGCGGACCTGTATGTGCTGCCGCCCGGGTTGAACCACGAGGAGACGGCGGAGGCCGTTGGCCCGTCGCTGGTGCCGGGCATCGTGGCGGACCTGCCGCCTGGGTACTCCGTGGTGATCCACGGACCGGCGTCGGTCGGGCGGCACGGGATCACGCCGCTGGCGGCCGCCGTCGACGCGTCGGTGCTCGTGGTGCAGGTCGGCCTCGACAAGGAGATGGATGTCGCGCGGCTCACCGGTGCTCTGCAGTTCGCGGGTGCTCCGGTGCTGGGCGTCGTACTGATCGGAGCCTCGTCGCATGACGAGACGCTGGGGATCCCGCTGAACTACAAGCCACTCGACTCGGCTGTCGCGCCGATGCGCTGACGATGCGATCCACGACGACGTACCGCGGTGGCACCGGGCTGGCGCCACCGGTGCCGGGGACGGTCGCGGGGCAGATCGAGAAACCGGCCTGGTTCTGGCTGATGCTGTGGTGCCTGTTCGTCCTCGGCGTCCAGCCGTGGTCGTCGCGGGTCGCCGCGCCGCAGGGTACGACGGGCTCGACGAACAGCGTGATGAAGGGGTTGTTGCTGGGGGCCATCTTCCTGATCGCGCTGGCCGCGACCAAGCCGGGTTTCCGGACCCGGGTCAATCCGGCCGGCAGCATGTACGTGATGTACGTGCTGTTCGCCTGCGCCACCGCGTTCCTGCTGGCGGAGCCACTCGGGCCGTTGACGCGGCTGGCGCGGTTCCTGATCGGGCTGGTGCTGGTGTTCCTGCTCTGGCGGCCGCTGGTGCAGGTCCCGGAGCGGCTGATCCGGGCGCATCTGTGGGCCCATCTGTTGCTGGCGGCAACGGTCGTGCTGAGTCTCGCGTACGCGCCGTCGCAGGCCTGGCGGCCGTTGCGATCATTCGGCACCGGGTACCGCCTGCAGGGCGTGATCATCCCGATGCTGCCGCCGCGGGTGGGTGAGGTCGGCGCGATCCTGCTCGGGCTGGCGCTGATCGGGTTGCTCTGCCGGAAGCTCTCGCTGCTCCCGGCGGGTGCGTTGATCGGGCTGGGCGGCGTACTGATCGCGGCGAGCCGGACCCGGACGTCGGCGGCGGCGGTCGCCTTCGGGCTGGTGATCGCGCTGGTCATCACCCGCAAGACCTGGGCCGGCCGGATCGCCAGTCTGGCAGTGCCTGGGCTGCTCGGGATCGCGTTCCTGACCATCGGGTCGTTGCACACCTGGTTGTTGCGTGGGCAGGGGACGCAGCAGATCAGTTCGCTGAGCGGGCGGACCACGAGCTGGCAGGCGGTGCTGGACGAGAAGGTGTCCATCCAGACCGCGATCATCGGCCACGGGCTCGGCAACAAACGGGTGCTGCTGCGCCGCGGCGAGGGCGACATCGACGTGATGGCGATCGACAACAGCTGGCTCGGCCTCTACTGGGAGACCGGCCTGCTCGCCGTCCTCATCGTCGGGCTGGCGCTGGTCCTGGCCTGGATCTCGGTCCTCCGCGCGCCGACGCCGTACATCCGCGCCTGCGGGGCCCTCCTGCTCGGCTACGTCACGGTCGCCTCGCTCAACGAAAGCGGCCTCTCCGACCTCAGCTCCATGACCCTGCACCTACTGGTAGCCGCGGCCGTCTGCGATGCCGACCGAATACGCCACCGATCCAGAGCTCTAACTGCTTACTGAGTCCTGGTCGAAGCCTGATTGCTGCCATTGGTCCCAGGTCATGGTTTTACCGCGGTAGGCGAAGCGGTCCGGCGTCCCCGCGAGCTGGTAGCTGTTGCGGCGGAAGGTGACGGCGCCGGGTTTGGTGGGGGAGCCTTTGTTCTCGACGACGCCGGTGGTGGCGGTGGCGCTCAGGACGACCAGGTTGCCTTCGATGAGGACGTTGGACAGGACGTAGGTGCCGCGCGGGCCGTCGCCCCGCGTGCGGGACTGCAGCGAGATGCCGTTGCGGTTGGCCTTGACCAGGTTGCCGCGGACCTGCACGTCCGACGAGGTGTTGACGTTGATGCCGCCGCCGTCCCACAGGGTTCCGCCGGAGCCCCGGCCGGTGCCGAAGCCGTTGTTCTCGACCACGTTCTGGTCGATCACCGCCTGGTAGCTGATCTCGTAACGGATCCCGTCGGCCGCGTTGTCCCGGATCCGGTTCCCGGTGATCCGCCGGTCGTACTCCGCGATGTCGCTCCACATCCCGATCCCGCGGTTCGCCACGATGTCGTTGCCCGACACCTCGCCCGACGACCGGGTCGACTTGATCCCGCCGGACTCCCAGTCCGCGATCCAGAACCCGTCGGTGTTGTTCCGGGTGACCAGGTTCGCGGTGATGCGTACGCCGGCCGACCTGTACTGCCCGATCCCGAGCTGCCCGTTGTCCGCGACCGTGTTCCGGCTCACCTCGGCGCCGTCGCCCTCGATCACCATGATCCCGACCGCGTGGTTCCAGCGGAGCTCGTTCGCGCTCACCTTCCACCCGCGACCGACCTGCAACGCACCACCCTGCGGCCGGCTCGCGAAGTGCTCGATGGTCAGCCCGGTCACCGTGACGTCGTCCGCCGACTTCTCGATCGCGGTCTGCGTGCGCGATAGCTCGACCTCACGGCCGTCCGGGTCGTCCCCGACGTACACGGCGTTCGCCTCGTAGTCCCCGAAGAACGTGCCCGGCGTCAGCTGATTCAGGCTCATCACGCGGGTCAGATGCTTGCCGTCGACGAACACCTGCTCCCCGAGCTGACACGGCTTGGCCTTGTTGTCCTCACATTGCCCCTTGAGCGGGTACGCCGCCGGCAGCACCCCACGCACCACCCACGCATCTCCGGCCCGCGTCCACCCGCTCAGCCGCACGGATCCCGTGAGTACGACGCCCGCGCCGCCACCCAACGTGTCACCGGTCCGCGGCCGGATCGCCTTACTGATCCGATGCACACCCTTGGCGAAGCAGAACACGCTGCCCTCGGGGGAGGGGTCGATCACCGTCTGCGGATCCGTGCCGACCGGGATCGCGATTCCCCGGCAGGGCTTCGCCGTACCAGGGCCTGTCGGTCCTAGCGCCGCGGCGGCCGCGGCAGGCGGACCCGTTGGCACGGTCACCGTGGACGTAGCCGACGGAGCCGACTCCGGCGGCTTGCCGGTACTCCCGGAGTCAGAGCAGCCCGCGAGCACCAACACCAGCACGGCACCACCCACCGCGACACCACGACGCCTCATCCACGTCCCTTCACCCACCCCCGGCGAACAGATCTGCGAGAGACTACCCGCCACAAGGTCGAGCGTTCACCAGAGCCCCACCCCACCTGCGCACGCGTCCCAGGCCGCCGCGCGACCGAGGTCCACCCAGCCGACCGCCGTGGGCTGGACCAGGAACTGGGGGCCTTGGACAGGTTATTGCGGCTTTTCTGCTGGATGTGTGGGCGAAGTGAGCGAGGTCGGCACCCACCCACCCCTTCGGATACCGCAGCTGTACCGCACCGCCTGGCTGCGCTGGGCGTGCCAGCTCGACAGGTGGTGTCGGTCCTGGGGTGCTGGTCGGGCGAGGCATTCACGCGTCGCCCCGGCCGGCCAGGTCGGGGCCAGGACTGACACGTCCTGTCGAGCTGGCACACCTCAGCCATGTCCGCACCCCCGCGAGCAACCGTCCGCACCCGACCAGCCCGCACCGGCGGGCAGGTGCAGTGACTGGGCGGGTTCGTCGTGCCGGCGGTGGGACCGGTGGCGATCTCCGGGGGCTGGGACACGATCTGGGTGCCTCGGACAGGCTGTGCGGTGTCCGAGGTCCCCCGTACCTGTCCGAGGTCGCGGCAACCGCGCCCATCAATACTCCGGGCGGCGCAAGCATTTCGGGACTCCGGCGTCTGGAGGCTGCCGGCCGGATGCCGGGGGGCAGCGACTGGACCACGGGCTTTCTCAAGTCACCGGATCCCGGTCCGCCCACCGACCTCGACACGGCAGGCCGGCCACCACCCACACATCGAGCAGAAGAGCCGCTATTTTGTCCGCGGCAGCCAGGAGGTGCCCCCGCCGCAAGCACACTCGCAGGTGCCGCGGTGGGCGCGTTAGCCGAGGTAGGTGTCGCGGGCGAGGTTGTAGGCGAGGTCTTGCGCGACCTGCAGAGCGTCGTCCTCGTCGAGGCGGTGCTGCACGACCAGGTTGGCCAGGTAGCCGGCGTCGATCCGCCGGGCCAGGTCGTGCCGGGCCGGGATCGAGAGGAAGGCACGGGTGTCGTCGACGAAGCCGGAGGTGTTGTAGAAGCCGGCCGTCTCGGTGACGAGCTCGCGGAAGCGGCGCATCCCGTCCGGGCTGTCCAGGAACCACCACGGCGCGCCGAGCCGCACCGCCGGATACACGCCGGCCAGAGGCGCGAGCTCCCGCGAGTACACCGTCTCGTCCACCGTGAACAGCACGATCCGGAAACCGGCAGCGTGCCCGAACCGCTCGAGCAACGACCGCAGCGACCGAGTGAACTCCGTCGCCACCGGGATGTCGTGCCCCTGGTCCGGCCCGTACGTCGCGTGGATCGCCGGATCGTGATCCCGCAGGACGCCCGGATGCAACTGCATCACCAGGCCGTCCTCGGCCGACATCACCGCCGACTGGTACAGCATGTGCCCAGCGAACGCCGCCGCCTCCTCGGCTGACACGTCGCCCTTCAACGCACTCGCATAGATCCGCGCCGCGTCCCCATCGGACAGCGGTACGGCGGCCGCACTCAGATGACCGTGGTCCGTCGCCCGCGCACCCGCCGCGACAAAGGCCTGCCGCCGCAGCCGGATCGCCTGCAGGTAACCGTCGTACGTCGAGGTGTCGACCTCGGCCAGCGCGCCCAGTTGCTCTGCCAGCCCGGGCCAGCCGGGCCGATCCAGGTGGACGACGGCATCCGGCCGGAAGGTCGGGATCACCCGGCCGGGCAGGTCCGCCGCCAGCTTCGCGTGCTGGGCGAGGTCGTCGGTCGCTGCGTCCGTGGTGGAGATCAGCTCGATCCCGAACCGGTCGAGCAGCGCCCGGGGCCGGAACTCCGGCTCGGCGAGCCGCGCGGAGATCTGGTCGTACAGCTCGTCGGCGGTCTCGGCCGACGGATGCGTGGTCACGCCGAGGACCTCGGCGAACTCGTGCTCGAGCCAGTACCGGCTCGGGGTCCCGAGGAACAGGTGCCAGTTCGCGCAGAACTCCCGCCAGATCTCGCGCGGGTCGGCCGTCTTCCTGCCGTCGCGGCGCGGAAGTCCGAGGCGGTCGGGGGAGATGCCTTGGGAGATCAGCATCCGGGTGACGTAGTGGTCCGGCACGACCAGCAGTTCGGCCGGGTCGCCGAACGGCGCGTCGGTCGCGAACAGGCTGATGTCGACGTGCCCGTGCAGGCACAGCAGCGGCAGGTCCTTCGTCGACGCGTGGATCCGGCGGGCGACGGCACGGGCCTCGCCGGCGGGCAGGGCGCGGTCCGGATGAGGCTGCAGGGCCTTCGGCATGGGTCCTCCGGTTCACAGGGGCTGCAACGGACTCTGCAAAGGATTGCAGTGCTCTCATGTCCGCACAAGTACTTGTCCACAAGGCGAATTGGGCAGGCCGCAGAGCACGCAGCGTGAGAGCTTGACACGACACTGCAACCGATTGCAGACTGCCGTGGAGCATCAGCCCCTCGCTTCGCTCGGAGGGTGAGAGAAGAGCCGCCTTCGGCGTACCCGGAGGGTGCGCGGTCGGCGAACTGCGCCCGGGGTGGTTGACCTGAGGAGGTGACCATGCCGGCGACGATCCGGGATGTGGCGCGGCTAGCGGGTGTGTCGCCGTCCACTGTGTCCCGGGCGATCTCGATGCCGGGGATGGTCAATGCCGCGACCCGGGCCCGGGTCGCCGCCGCGGTCGAGCAGCTCGGCTACCTGCCCAACCGCGCCGCCCGCGGTCTGATCACCGGCCGGACCGGCACGATCGGCCTGGTCGTGCCCGATCTCGCCAACCCGTTCTTCGCCAGCCTGACCAAGGGCGTGCAAGCCCGCGCCCGCCGGTCCGACGTCGCCGTCTTCGTCGCGGACACCGACGAGGACGCGGTCGCCGAGGTCGGCCTCGTCCGTGCGCTGTCCAAACAGGTCGACGGAGTGGTCCTCTGCTCGCCCCGGGCAAGTGACGCCGAGCTGTCCGCGATCGCCCAGGACACCAACGTCGTCCTGGTCAACCGCGCGGCCGAGGGCATCCCCGGCATCACGTACGACAACGAGGAAGGCATGCGCCAGGCCGTCGCCCATCTGGTCGCGCTCGGCCATCGCCGGATCGCCTGGGTCGGTGGACCGGTCAAGTCCTGGTCGACCCAGCATCGCGGTCTCGGCCTGCGCAACGCGGTCGAGGAGCACGGCGCCACACTGACCCCGGTCGGCAACTTCGCACCGACGTACGAAGGTGGCATCGCCGCGGCGGATCAGGTCGTCGCCACGGGCGCCACCGCGGTCATCACCTACAACGACCTGGTCGCGATCGGATTGCTGGCCCGCTTGCACGCCCGGGGCATCTCGGTGCCCGGCGATCTGAGTGTGGTCGGCGTCGACGACATCGCGATGTCCCGGATGGCCCGACCGGCTTTGACCACGGTCCGGCTGCCGAAACAGGAGGCCGGCCGGATCGCGGTCGAGCTCCTGCTGACCCTGCTCGACGACCCGGACGGCTCCGTCGACACCCGTGGCACCCTGCACGGCGAACTCGTCGTCCGCGACTCCACCGGCCCCGCGCCTGGTTCCTGATCCGCCTGGTGATCAATCCCGGTCAGTACGCCGGGTCCGCCCCTGATCCAAGGAGATATCCCGATGCCCGTCCAGCGCAGAATCGGCACGATCGTCGTCGCCGGCCTGCTCACCGCACTCGTCGCGTGCGGCGCCCCCACCACCAACAAGCCGGCCGCCGGGAGCACCGGCGACGTCCCGGACAAGCCGTCGAAGGCGGTGACGCTGAACATCCTCGACGTGGCCGGCAACCTGCAGCTGACCCAGCCGATGATCGACGACTTCGTCCAGCAGCACCACGACGTGATCTCCAAGGTCACCTACTCGAAGGCGCCGGCGCCCGAGCTGTCCGGCAAGGTCAAGGCCCAGCAGAACGCGAACCGGGTCGACATCGACCTCGTGCTCACCGGCACCGACGGTCTCGCGGCCAGCCAGGAGCAGGGGCTGTGGATCGACCTGCTGTCGAAGTACGCCGGCCGGATCCCTGGCATGAAGGACTACCTGCCGCCTGCGCAGAAGATGCAGGAGCTGGCCGGCAACAGCGGCGTCACCGTCACCTATTACCCATCCGGGCCGCTGCTCGAGTACCTGCCGGCCAAGGTCCCCGCGCCGCCGCGCAGCGCCGACGAGCTGCTCGCCTACGCCAAGGCCAACAAGGGCAAGGTCATGTACGCGCGCCCGGCCAACTCCGGTCCCGGCCGCACCTTCCTGATGGGCCTGCCGTACATCCTCGGCGACAAGGACCCGAAGGACCCGGTCAACGGCTGGGAACCCTCAGAGTGACAGCATCTATTTCAGAAATGGGAACGTATGAGCAGGCTGAGTCTCACCAACCTCCCCGTCCGCCCCGAGGTCGACCCGCGCGCGTTGTCGGTCGGCATCGTCCACCTCGGACTCGGTGCATTCCACCGCGCCCACCAGGCCGTGGTCACCGAGCGGGCCGCGGTCGTCAGCGGTGAGACGCGGTGGGGGATCGCCGGTATCAGCCAGCGCTCCGCGACCGTCCGGGACCAGTTGGCCCCCCAGGACGGCCTGTACGCCGTTCTGGAGCGCGGACTCGGTGATCCGTCGGTGCAGGTGATCGGGAGCATCCGCGAGGTCCTGACCGCACCGGAGGACCCGGAGGCGGTGGTCGCCCGGATCGCGGACCCGGCGGTGTCCGTGGTGACGCTGACCGTGACCGAGAAGGGCTACCGTGCCGCCGGCGCAGGGCTCGACCTGAACGACCCGGAGATCCAGGCGGACCTGACCGGCAGGCCGCCGCGGACCGTGGTCGGTCAGCTCGCAGCCGGACTGGCGCGGCGGGTGGAGCCGCTGACGATCGTGTCCTGCGACAACCTGGTTGCGAACGGCCCCTTCCTGCGGAAGCTGGTGACGGACTACTTCGATGCGCTGGGCAAGGTTCCCGACGTGTTCGAGGCGACCCGGTTCCCGGCCAGCATGGTGGACCGGATCGTGCCCGCGACGACCGAGGCCGACCGGGATGAGGCTGCCCGGCTGCTCGGCGTACGCGACGAGGCGGTGGTGGTGGCGGAGCCGTTCCTGCAGTGGGTGATCGAGGACGACTTCGCCGGCGACCGACCCGCGTGGGAGCGGGGCGGCGCGGTGCTGACGGCGGACGTCGCGCCGTGGGAGCAGGCGAAGCTGCGGATGCTCAACGCCACCCACTCGATGCTCGCGTACCTCGGCGCGTTGCGCGGATACGCGACCATCGCGGAGGCGGTCCAGGACGAAGAGTTGTCCACGCTGGCCCGCGCGCTGATGACCGAGGACGTCGTACCGACCCTCACCCCGCCCGACGGCCTCGACCTGGCCGAGTACGGCGCGAGCGTGCTGGAGCGGTTCGCCAACCCGGCGTTGAAGCATCGGACCGCCCAGGTCGCGATGGACGGCTCGGTGAAACTGCCGGTCCGGATGCTCGGTACAGTCCGCGATCGGCTGGCGGCAGGAGCCGAGCCGCGGGTGATCTCGCTCGCCGTCGCGGCCTGGATGGTCTACGTGCTGAAGACTCCGGCCGTGGACGACCCGCAGGCGGACCGGCTCAAGGCCGCGATCGCGGGGGTGAGCGAGCCGGCCGCCGTGGTCGATGCGTTGCTGGGCGTGGATTCGATCTTCACGCCCGACCTGCGCGACTCAGCGGTGTTCCGCCAGCTGCTGGTCGAGCACGTCAGCGCACTGTCAGCACGCCCGTAGCGTCCAGGATCGCCTGCCCGATCCTGAAGGCGCTCGTGGTGTCCTGGCCGGTCTGGCGCCACTGCTGGGCGGTGTACCACTGGCCGGCCTTCTGGAACCGTTCAGCGGTCAGGCTGTCGAGGATGTAGGTGTTCCCGTTCAGCGTGACCTCGCCGGCCGGGATGACGGCGCCGGAGTTCTGCACCATGCCGGTCGCGGTGGTGCCGCCGCGCATCGTCACCTGGTTGCCGGAGACAACGATGTCGCGGAGCACGTTCTGTCCCCACGGCCCGGAGCCGCGGGTGCGGGACTGGATCGAGATGCCGTTCACGTTGTTGGCGACCACGTTGTCGCGGACCTGCACGTTCGACGAGGTGTTGATGTTGATCCCGCCGCCGTCCCACAGCGACGTCCCCGAGCCACGGCCGTTGCCGAAGCCGTTGCCAGTGATCAAGTTGTCCTCGATTACGCCGTTGCGGCCGATCTCGTAGCGGATCCCGTCCGCCGCGTTGTCGACGATCTGGTTGCCGGCGAAGGTGCGGCCGTCGTCGTAGGCGTCGCTCCACAGCCCGACGCCGCGGTTGTACTGGATCAGGTTGCCGCTCACCCAGCCGCCGCTGGACCAGGTGGTCTTGATCCCGCCCGACTCCCAGTCCGCGATCCAGAAACCGTCGGTGTTGTTGTAGCTGACCTCGTTGGCCGAGATCGACGCGGACTTCGTGTTGTACTGGCCGACGCCGAGCTGGCCGTTGGAGTGGATGTGGTTCCGCTCGAGTACGGCGTTGTCTGCGTTCACCAGCATCGCGCCGACCGCGTGGTTCCAGCGAATGTCGTTGGCGACCACCTTCCAGCCCAGCCCGAGCACCACCGCACCACCCTGCGGCGGGGTGGCGAAGTGTTCGATCGTCAGCCCGCGCACCGTGACGCCGGTCGCGCTGGACTCGATCGCAGTCGGCGTCTTCGACATCTCCACCGCGTGCCCGGCCGGGTTGCTGCCGAGGTAGATCGCATTCGCCGCGTAGTCGGCGTAGAAGGTGCCGGGAGCAACCTTGTCGCGCGTTGCCACCCGGGTCAGGTGCTTGCTGTCCAGGAAGAGCTGCTCGGCCAGGTAGCAGATGTTCGCCGTGTTGTCCTCGCACTGCCCCGTGGGCGAGTACGCCGGGGGCAAGGCTCCCGTGCTCACCCAGTCGCCGTTGTTCGCCGACCACTTGGTCAGCTGGACCGATCCCGTGAGTACGGCGCCCCGGTCGCTGGCGAGCACCTGATTCGCCTTCGGGTGGATCGTCTCGGTGACCCGGTGCAGGCCGGCCGTGAAGCAGAACGTCGTACCCGTCGGGGCGTCGTCGACGATCGTCGCAGCGTCCTGGGCGGGTGTGATCGTGACGCCGGTGCAGGCCGGCGCCTGCGACGGCCCGGTGACGAAGGTGCCGTCGGCCGGCGGGGGAGTCGCGGACTGATCATCGGGCAGCAGGCCGGGGATCAGGTCGGTCGGGTCGCCGGCCGGCACGCCGTGCGCCGGCAGGGCGGTGACGGCGGCAGCAAAGGTGCCTGCTGCAACGATCGCCAGAACTGCGGTAGCTGTCTTCATAGAGCGGAGCCTCCGGTGGCACAGGTGAGCCCTGAGCGCACCCCCCATGGCGCGGCTTCGCTTCGCAGACTACTACTACCTCAGGTAGTCGTGGCAATACGTAGTGCACAAATATGTTGCGGTCGGCAAGCGATCAGTTCGCGAGGAAGCTGCCGACCGTGTCCAGACCGGCGTCGCGCCAGCCGGCCGCGGTCAGCTTGGCGCCGGCCATGGCGAACCGCTGCGCGCCGAGCGCGTCCAGCACGTACTTGTTGCCGCTGAACACGACTTCGCCGGCCGGGATCGGGGAGCCGGAGTTCTGCACCATGCCGGTCGCCTGGGTGCCGCCGGTCATCTCGATCGTGTTCCCGGAGACGCGGATGTCGCGCAGCAGGTACGTGCCCCACGGCCCGGTGCCGCGGGTGCGGGACTGGATCGTGATGCCGTTGACGTTGCCGGACACCTTGTTGCCGCTGACGGTCACGCCGGACGAGGTGTTGATGTTGATCCCGCCGCCGTCCCACAGCGACGTACCCGAGCCGCGGCCGGTGCCGAACCCGTTGCCGCTGACCGTGTTGTTCTCGATCGTGCCGTTGCGGCTGATCTCGAAGCGGATCCCGTCGGCGGCGTTGCCGACGATCTGGTTGGAGCTGATCACCCGGCCGTCGTCGGCGACGTCGGCCCACATCCCGATGCCCAGGTTGGCCTTGATCACGTTCCCGCTGACGGTGCCGGAGGACCGGGTCGACTTGATCCCGCCGGACTCCCAGTCGGCGATCCAGAAACCGTCGGTGTTGTTGGAGCTGATCACGTTGCGGGTCACGGATGCCGCGGCCGAGCTGTACTGGCCGAGGCCGAGCTGGCCGTTGTGGTGGATCAGGTTCTTGTCCACCTTCGTGTTGTTGGCCTTGACCAGCATCACGCCGACGGCGTGGTTCCAGCGGACATCGTTGGCGGTCACCTTCCAGCCGGGCCCGGACACCAGGGCGCCCGCCTGGGGTGCGCTGGCGAAGTGCTCGATGGTGAGGCCGCGTACGACGACGCCGGTCGCGCCCGACTCGATCGCGGTCGCGGTCTTCGACATCTCCACCGCATGCCCGGCCGGGTTGCTGCCGACGTAGATCGCGTTCGCCGCGTAGTCGGCGTAGAAACTGCCGTCGGAGACCGCGGAGGCGCTCGCGACCCGGGTCAGGTGCGTGCCGTCGACGAAGACCTGCTCCCGCAGGTAGCAGACGTTCGCCTTGTTGTCCTCACACTGCCCGCTCATCCCGTACGCCGCGGGCAGCGCTCCACGCACCACCCAGTTCGCGCCGGACTTGGCCCATCCGGTCAGCGGCACGGACCCGCTGAGGACGGCGCGGTCCGCGCTCGCCAGCACCTGGTCCGCCTTGGGACGAAGGGTCTGCGCGATCCGATGCACTCCGGCGGCGAAGCAGAACGTCGTGCCGGCGGGCTTCGCGTTGATGATCGACTGGGCGTCGTCGCTCGGCTTGATCACCACGCCACTGCACGGACCTGCGACAGCCGGACCTGCCTCGTCGGAGTCCACGGTGGGGACCGTCGGGACCGGGGGAGTGGGGGTCGTCGTTCCCGGCTTCTTGGCCGTGGGCCGGGTCGTGCTCGGCTTCGTCGAAGGACCGGCCGTCCGGGTGGCCTTCGGCGGCTTGCTCGCCGGTGCGCCGGGCGTCTTGGGGACGCGGTGCGAGGGGAGGACGTGGGAGGCCGCCGAGTCGGCGACACCTGATTTGGCCGCGGTTGTCGCCTTGTTCTCGTTGGCGATGACGGGGAGCGCCACGGTAACGACGGCTAGCGCAGCGGCGATAAGCGCTGTGAACCACAACTTCCTCAATGCACCCTCCGGGCGTTGCATTACCCCGTGAACCAGGTGTAGCCACCGCGAGACTTAAGGTAGTGCCCATGCGGGTCGCCATGTTGCACAACCGTTACCGGACGGGTCAACCCAGTGGCGAGAACACCGTCGTCGCGCAAACGGTTGATTTATTGCGTAACTCAGGACATGAGATCGACCTGTACGCCCGGAACAGCGACGATATCGCCGCCATGAGCCGAAAAGATCGCGCACTGTTACCGTTCCACTCCGTCTGGTCATTTTCGGCGGAACGCGATTTAACACATCTATTGCAGGCGCAGCGGCCCGATGTGGTGCACATCCACAACACGTTCCCGCTGTTCAGCGCCTCGGTGCTGCGCGCGGCGTACCGGCTGGACCTGCCGGTCGTGGCGACACTGCACAACTTCCGGCTGCTGTGCGCCAACGCGGTCCTGCAGCGCGACGGCCGGCCGTGCGAGTCCTGTGTGGGCAAGCTTCCGCTGGCCGCCGTCCGGCACGGTTGCTATCGCGAGTCCCGCGTGCAGACGTTGCCGCTGGCCACGAGTATCGGCGTCCACAACACACTGCACACCTGGCAGCGATACGTCACCACGCTGGTCGTGCCGTCCGAGTTCGTCCGGGACCGGTACGTCGCCGCCGGCTACGACCCGGATCAGTTCGTGGTCAAGCCGCACGCCGTACCGCACGCCGGCGCGGTGCGCAGTGGCCCTGGGGAGGGCGTGGTGTTCCTCGGCCGGCTGGTCGAGGACAAGGGGTTCGCGGATCTCCTGCAGGCCTGGGATTCCTCGCTCGGCAAGCTGGTCGTCGTCGGCGACGGACCGCTGCGCGCCGAGGCGGAGGAACGGGCTCGGCGGGACCGGTCTGTTCAGGTGCTTGGTCAGCTGCCTTGGGCGGCCGGCATGGATGTGCTCCGGTCCGCGCGCGCCGCCGTCGTACCGGCGCGTTCGTATGAAAGCTTCGGACTCGTGGTGGTGGAGGCGTTCGCGCACGGCGTCCCGGTGGTTGCGTCCCGGCTCGGCGCGCTCGCGGAGCTGGTCGACGACGGCGAGACGGGGGCGCTGGCCGAGCCCGGCGATCCGGAGGGACTGCGGAAGGCGATGGGGTTGGTCGCTGATCCCGAGACTTCGATAGCCTTCGGCGAACGAGCCCGACAGGTCTATCTCGATCGCTTCACCCCGGAGCGTGACCTCGCGGCGACGGAGAGGATCTACACCGATGCGATCGCCCGGCACGCGGACAGCGGCCGGACCCGACGGGGACGCTGGGCGGGCCGTGCGCGAACGGTATAAAGTCACCGCTGACGTGGGGGGCCGCGTCGCACCGGGCACATCGACACAGGGCTCCGTCCGAGAGTCGCAGGGGGCAGCGCTTTTGCTGGGGGATGGAAGCTTGTCGCGGATCGGATGTGTGGCCGGGGTCTTCGACCTGTTCCACGTCGGCCATGTCGACGTACTCGAGCGGGCTCGCCGCGCCTGCGACCGGCTGGTCGTGGGTGTGCTGACCGACGAGTGGGCGCTGGACGCCTGGGGTGCGAGGCCGTTCGTCCCGCTGGTCGAGCGGGCCCAGATCCTCGAGAACCTGCGGTGTGTCGACGAGGTGGTCGTCGTGGACGGCGTACGGCCGGAGTGGTTGACCGACGTACTGGAGGTCCGGACCGTGTTCGCCGCCAGTCGCCTGGACGGTGTGCTGGGAGTGGACGAGCTCGACGGGATCCCGCCCGCGCTGATCACCGTCCTGCCGGCCGGCCGCGGTTCCCGCAGCCCGATCCTGCGCGCCGCCATCGACCAGCGCCAGTCCCGCAGTTCCGTCGCATGACTGTGCTTTTGGCCGGGCCTTCGGCGCCGGCAGGGTCATGGGGCTCTACCTCCCGGTCTTCCCTAGTCGGTCCAGTCGCTGTGTCGGATGCCGCGCCTCCGGCGCGGCAGGTCATGGGGCTTGGCTCCCGGTCTTCCCTCGTCTCTCCGGTCGCTTCGCTCCCTGCGTTCCTCAGTCCAGACCGGGGCCCCATGACCGGGCTCCCTCCACTCCTCAGTCCAGGGCGGGAGGCCCCATGACCTCGTTGCGGGAGACGGTTGGACAGCTGTCCCGGGCGCAGAAGCCTTCGGCGGGTACGCCGGCGTACTCGCGGTTCGTGAACCGGCGGATCGGGCGGGTGTTCGCGGCGGCCGCCTTCCTCGGGCACCGGACGCCGAACCAGGTCAGCCTGGCTTCCGGCTTCTGTTCCCTGATCGGCATCATCTTGATCGCGCTGGTTCGACCGTCGTTGCCGCTGGCGCTCGCGGTGACCGCGCTACTGGTGCTCGGGTACGGGTTGGACTCCGCGGACGGACAACTGGCCCGGTTGCGCGGTGGCGGGTCGCCGCTCGGTGAGTGGCTCGACCACATGATCGACTCGATCAAGATCGTCCTGCTGCACAGCGCCGTACTGATCTCGTTCTACCGCTTCGATGCCTTCAGCAACGAGTTGGTGCTACTGGTCCCGCTGGCTTATGTCTGCATGTCGTCGGTGCTGTTCTTCGGGCTGATCCTGATCGACCAGCTGCGCCGGCGGCACGGCGGCGCGCAGCAGCCCAACCAGCGTGGCGATTCCGTGCTCAAGTCGTTGCTCATCGCACCGACCGACTACGGCATCCTGTGCCTGGTCTTCCTGGCCTTCGGCACGCCGTCGCTGTTCGTCGTCCTGTACGGCGCTCTGCTCGCGGCCAACCTGCTCTTCCTCGCGGCCGCATTCGCCAAGTGGTACCGGGAGATGGCCGTGCTGGGGGCGAACGGCTGATGGGCATCGTCGGCTACGCGCCCGGGGTCTACGACATGTTCCACATCGGCCACCTGAACATCCTGCGCCGGGCCCGCGAGCAGTGCGACCACCTGATCGCCGGCGTCGTCGAGGACGAGGTGGTGGCCCGGATCAAGGGTCGCCCGCCGGTGGTCCCGCACGACGAGCGGATGGACGTCGTCCGGGCCCTCGGCCTGGTCGACGAGGTGGTCAGCGACTGGTCCAGCGACAAGTTCGAGATGTGGAAACAGCTCCGGTACGACGTTCTTTTCAAAGGTGATGACTGGAAGGGCACCGAGAAGGGGATGAGACTGGAGAGGCTGCTCGGCGAGGTCGGCGCGCGGGTGCACTACTTCCCGTACACCGCTTCGACGTCCAGCACCGATCTGCGCAGGCTCCTGGAGGGGATGAGCTGATGCCGGCCCGGCCGAAGGTTCTGCTCAGTGCCTACGCATGCCGGCCGCAGGGTGGCTCGGAACCGGGGGCCGGCTGGGCCTGGGCGAAGGCCGCCGCACGTGATCACGACGTGTGGCTGCTGACCCGGGGCAAGTTCGCGCACGAGATCGCCGAGGAGTTGGCGATCCGGCCGGTTCCGGGGCTGACCGTCGTACCGCTCGAGCTGCCGAAGTGGGTCCTGCGGCTGCGGCGCCGGCCGTCGGACGTGTACTGGTACTACCCGCTGTGGCAGGGGCTGGCCCGTCGTACCGCCCGGGAGCTGCACGCGCAGCACACCTTCGACGTGATCCACCATCTGACCTTCGCGGTCGACTGGATGTCCGCCGGCGTGGTCGAGCAGTCGTCGGCCAAGGTGATCTGGGGACCGGTCGGCGGGTCGACCACGGCGCCGCTGTCGATGGCGCACTGGCTCGGGCCGCGTGGGCTGACGGCCGAGCTGGTACGGCGCGCCTTCACCGGCCTCCGTCGTCGCGTCACGGGCCGCAAGCTGGCCCAGAGCGCCGACCTGATGGTTGCCCAGAACAACGATGTTGCCGAGGCGTTCCGCCCGTACGCGCGGGAGATCGCGGTGCAGCCGAATGTCGCGATCCGGCGGTTCACCGCGTCCGGGCCGTACGAGCCGTTCGGTGCCCCGGGCATCAAGACGGCGCTGTTCGTCGGGCGGCTGATCCCGTGGAAGGGCGTGCTGCTCGGGATCAGCGCACTGGCGCGTCCCGAGGCGGCGAACTGGGAGTTGCGGATCATCGGCGACGGGCCGGACTGGCGGCGCGCGGAGCGGCTGGCCGACGAACTCGGGGTCCGCGACCGGGTCGAGTTCACCGGTCAGCTGCCGCGGGAGGACGTGCTCGCGGCGATGTTCCGCGCCGACGCCCTGCTCGCGCCGGCGCTGCGCGAGGCGGCCGGCTGGGCGGTGACCGAGGCCCTGGCGTCCGGGTGCCCGGTCGTCTGCGTCGACCGCGGCGGACCGGCCGTCATCGTCGGCCCCGGCGAAGGCATCGCGGTCTCCTGGCGAGGCGACGTCGTCGGCGAACTCGCCAAAGGCCTCGCATCCCTCCGCGGCCGCATCACCCCGGTCGACCGCTGGGGCCCCGACCGCCTCCCCGACATCCTCGCCACCTGGTACACCCCAGCCCGCGTCTCCCAGTGACAACCACGGCGCCCGCCTACGGACGACCGGCCCGTGCCTCCCAGTGACAACCACGGCGCCCGCCTACGGACGACCGGCCCGCGCCTCCCAGTGACAACCACGGCGCCCGCCTACGGACGACCGGCCCGTGCCTCCCATGGACAAATCGCCTCGTGCCTCCGCGGACGAGACAAGGGAATATCCGGCTGTTCTGCTGGATGTGTGGGCGAGGTGAGTCAGGCTGGTCGGTGTGCAGCTCGACAGGTGGTGTCGGTCCAGGGTGCCGGTCGGGCGAGGCGTTCACGCGTGAGATCGGCTGGCCCGGCCGGGCTGGGGCCGACACCTCCTGTCGACCTTGCACGTCCCAGCCTCCAGTTGCCCCCCATCAGCCTCCGCCCGGACCGAACCGACCGCACCGCGGGACACGGCGGAGTGGGAGCCGGGCGGGGCAGGGCGGAGCGGGAGCCGGGTGGGGCACGGGCGGAGCGGGAGCCGGGCGGGACACGGCGCAGCGGGAGCCGGGGCGGGTTCGTGGGGTTGACGGTGGGATCGGTGCGGATCTGCGGGACCTGGGACACCAGCTGGGGTCGCCGGACAGGTTGTGCCGTCGGCAGGTCTCGATCGGCGGCTCATCATGGGCGTCCGCGGTCCCTGGTACCTGTCCGAGGTCGCAGCGATCCCGCTGTCGGCCCGGGGGTCTCACACAGGACGTGGTGGGCGGGGACCTGATGTTGCAGATTCCCCGCCCACCACAAGCTGTCTCAGGTCAACGGATCCGGCCCCCGCCGAGGACGCGACACGTCGGCCACCACCCACACATCCAGCAGGAGAGCCGGATATCCCCTCGAACGGGAGCCGGTCGGTGGCGGGGCGGCGGGCGGGGTGGGTCAGTCGCGGGCGGTTTTGCCGGGGAGGGCGAGCATGCGGTCGAGGGCGAGCTTGGCGTACTTCTCGGTGTCCGGGTCGACCTTGATCGGGTTGACGACGTGGCCGGCGACCAGGTTCTCCAGCGCCCAGACGAAGTGCGGGAGGTCGATCCGGTTCATCGTGGCGCAGTAGCAGACCGCCTTGTCCAGGAACACGATGTTCTTGTCGGTGTGCTGCTTGGCCAGCCGCTGGACGAGGTTGAGTTCGGTGCCGACGGCCCACGACGTACCGGGCTCGGCCGTCTCGAGGGTCTGGATGATGTACTCCGTCGAGCCGACGAGGTCCGCCTTGGTCACGACGTCGTGCCGGCACTCGGGGTGCACGATCACGTTGACGCCTGGGACCCGCGCCCGTACGTCGTCGACCGACTCGGCCGTGAACCGCCCGTGCACCGAGCAGTGCCCGCGCCACAGGATCATCTTCGCCGCGGCCAGCTGCTCACGGGTCAGGCCGCCACCGGGCTTGTGCGGGTCGTAGACCACGCACTCGTCGAGCGAGATGCCCATCTTCAGTACGGCGGTGTTGCGGCCGAGATGCTGGTCCGGCAGGAACAGCACCTTCTCGCCCTGCTCGAACGCCCACTCGAGCGCGGTGTCCGCGTTGCTCGACGTACACACCGCGCCGCCGTTGCGGCCGCAGAACGCCTTGATGTCGGCGCTGGAGTTCATGTAGGTGACGGGCACGGTCACGTCCGCGACCCCGGCGTCGGCGAGGGCGTCCCAGGCCGCCTCGACCTGCTGGATCCGGGCCATGTCCGCCATCGAGCAACCGGCCGCCAAGTCCGGCAGGATCACGGTCTGCTCGTCGTTGGTGAGGATGTCCGCGGACTCGGCCATGAAGTGCACACCGCAGAACACGATGTACGGCGCGTCCGGCCGGTTGGCCGCGTCCCGGGCCAGTTTGAACGAGTCACCGGTGACATCCGCGAACTGGATCACCTCGTCGCGCTGGTAGTGATGCCCGAGCACGAACACCTGGTCACCCAGCGCCGCCTTCGCCTTCAGCGCCCGCTCGACCAGATCCGGGTCGGACGCCGGCGGCAACGCGCCCGGACACTCGACACCCCGCTCCGAGTGCGGGTCGGTGTTCTGTCCCAGGAACAGCAGAGGAAGAGCCTTAAGGCCATCCGCAGTAGTCGTCACGTCAAACATCGTGCCATGTCCCACCCCGACGGCCGCGTGGTACACATCACTGCCCAGATTGTGAAATCGCTACCCTCCGAGAGTGAAGATCGCAGGAATGGTGCTCGCCGCCGGAGCCGGCCGCCGGATGGGCAGCCCCAAGGCGCTGGTTCACGACCCCGACGGAGTCACCTGGGTGGTGCGCGCCGCTCGGTTGCTCGACGACGCAGGTTGCGCGCCGGTCGTAGTCGTCGTCGGAGCCGCGGCGGAGCAGGTGCGAGCAGAGCTCGCGGGGATGCCGGTCGAGGTGGTCGAGGCAACGAACTGGCCGGAAGGCATGGGCGCCTCCCTCCGCACCGGCCTCACCGCCCTGGGAGCCGCCGCGGGCTCGGACGACCCCGCGGGCTCGGACGACCCCGCGGGCTCGGACGACCCCGCGGGTTCGGATGACGCCGCGGGTTCGGATGACGCCGCGGGTTCGGATGACGCCGTCGGCGCGGACGCCGCTGTCGGCTACGACGCCGATGCCGGGCCGGAGGGCGTGCTCGTCGTTCCTGTCGATGTCCCCGGCCTGACGGTCTCCGTCCTCCAGCGGATCACGGCCGCCGGGAGCCGGCGTGCCTTGGTGCGAGCCGTCTACGGCGGCCGGCCCGGCCATCCGGTCTTGCTGGGGCGGGAGCACTGGGACGGGGTGATCGCCTCGGCCCGTGGAGACCAGGGCGCCCGCGCGTACCTGAAGGAACACGCTGTGGTGGAGATCGAGTGTTCGGATCTCGCGGAGGGTGCGGACGTGGACACCGTCGGGCAACTGCCGGAGGGACACCGGCCGGGCTGAGCCTTGGCATCCCGGGGTGACGGGGGCGATGCTGGGCAGATGAACCCCGTCGGCTCCGCGAGTGAGCTTGCCGAGCGTCTGCGGGGGACTGGGTATCTCGCCGGCGAGGGCCTGGCCACGGTCGGGTACCTGGCGCTGGCCCTGCATCGGCCGCTGCTGCTGGAAGGCGAGCCCGGAACCGGCAAGACCTCCCTCGCCGCCGCCCTCGCGGAAGCGCTCGGCGTCGAGCTGATCCGGTTGCAGTGCTACGAAGGCATCGACGCGTCCCAGGCCCTCTACGACTGGGACTTCCCGCGCCAGATCCTGCATCTGCGCACGGTCGAGGCGACCAGCTCCGACGCGGTCGTCGAAGAGGTGGAGAAGAGCCTGTTCGACGAGCGGTTCCTGCTCGCCCGTCCGGTCCTGCGGGCGCTCCGCGAGAGTCCCGCCGTCCTGCTGGTGGACGAGATCGACCGCGCCGACGACGAGTTTGAGGCGTTCCTGCTCGAGGTGCTCTCGACGCATGAGGTGACGATCCCCGAGCTCGGCACGATCACCGCCGACGAGCCGCCGATCGTCGTCCTCACCTCCAACCGCACCCGCGAGGTCCACGACGCGCTGAAGCGCCGTTGCCTCTACCACTGGATCGACCACCCGGGCCTGGCCCGCGAGGTGGAGATCGTCCGCACCCGCCTGCCCGAGGTGTCCGCCCGCCTGGCCGAACAGGTCGCCCGGTCGGTGCAGCGGATGCGTGAACTCGACCTGCTCAAGCCGCCCGGCGTCGCCGAGACCCTCGACTGGGCTCGCGCGCTCGATGCCCTCGGCACCGACATCCTCGACGTGGAGACCGCGGCCGCGACCCTCGGCGCGGTCCTGAAGTACCGCGAGGACATCGACCGCGTCCGCGCGTCGCTCGACCGGTTGCTGGCGAGCTGAGCCGAGATGACCACACCCGATGTCGCCCTCGCCGGCTTCGCATCGGCCCTGCGGTACGCGGGTCTGGCCGTGACCGCCGACCGCGTCCACGTCTTCCTCCGAGCGGTCGCCACCCTCGATGCGACCATGACCGCCGACGTGTACTGGTCCGGCCGAGCCGCGCTCTGCAGTGGACCGGACGATACGGCGAAGTACGACGAGGTCTTCTCGGCCTGGTTCTCCGGGGAGCGGTCGGGCGGGGTTGTCCGCCGTACGCCGCAATCTTCGGTGCAGGCCGCACTCGATGCCGACGACGGCGCCGCGGGGGAGGACAGCGACCGGACCGTGAACGTCTCCGCGAGCACGACGGAAGTCCTCCGACACCGCGATGTCGCCGAACTCTCGGCGAGCGACCGGGCCGAGCTGGCGCGACTCTTCGGCACGCTACGGCCGCGAGTTCCGGTCCGGCGTGCGACGCGGCGACGCCCGTCGTACCGGGGGGAGATCGACCCGCGGCGGACGCTCCGGGCCCAGCTGCGACAGGTCGGCGAGCCGGCCCGCGTCCAGTACCGCCGGCGCGGCACCCGCCCGCGCCGGATCGTCGTACTCGTCGATGTCTCCGGCTCGATGCGCCCGTACGCCGACAGCCTGCTGCGGCTCGCGCACACGATGGTCCAGCAGGCCCCGCGCTCGGTCGAGGTCTTCACCATCGGCACCCGGTTGACCCGGGTGACCCCGGCGCTGCGTCGCCGCGACGCCGAGTTCGCGCTCCGTGCGGCGGGGGACGTCGTACCGGACTGGTCGGGTGGTACCCGCCTTGGCGAGGTGCTGAAGGTGTTCCTGGACCGCTGGGGCCGGCGGGGGATGGCGCGGCGTGCCGTCGTCGTGGTCTGCAGCGACGGATGGGAGCGCGGGGACGCCGCGCTGCTGGGGGCGCAACTGGAGCAACTGGCCGGGCTGGCGCATCGCGTGGTCTGGCTCAACCCGCATCGGGGCAAGCCCGGGTACCTGCCGGTGCAGGCCGGGATCGTCGCCGTCCTACCGCACGTCGACGACCTCGTCGCCGGGCACAGCCTGGCCAGCTTCGCGGACCTTCTGGAGGTGGTCGCCGATGCGTGACGTGCTGGAGCGGTTGATGACCTGGTGGGACGCGGGGGAGTCGGTTGCCGTGGGCACCGTCGTCGCGACGTTCGACTCGGCGCCGCGGCAACCGGGTGCGGTGATGCTGGTCGGGCCCGGCCTGGAAGCCGTCGGCAGTGTCTCGGGCGGCTGCGTCGAGGGCGCCGTTTACCAGCTCGGTGAGGAGATCCTGGCCTCGGGCGAGCCGGTCCTGCAGCGGTACGGCGTCAGCGACGAGTCGGCCTTCGCCGTGGGCCTCACCTGCGGCGGGATCATCGATATCTTCGTGGAACGGATCGACCGGACGTCGTACCCGGAGCTCGCCGAGGTGGCCGGCGACATCGCTGCCGGGCGTCCGGTGGCGGTGGCGACCGTGGTCGCGCACCCGGATCCGGCGCGGGTCGGCCGGCGGCTGGTGGTCAGACCGGAGGGCCGGCCGGTCGCCGGGAGTCTCGGGTCGGAGCGGGCCGACGACGCGGTGGTCGACGACGCTCGCGGACTGCTGGAGAACGGCCGTACGGAGACGTTGGAGTACGGGCCGGACGGGCAGCGGCGAGGTGAGGGGATGCGGGTGTTCGTGTCGTCGTACGCGCCGGTGCCGCGGTTGCTGGTGTTCGGGGCGATCGACTTCGCGGCCGCGGTCGCGCGGCTCGGGTCGTTCCTCGGCTATCGCGTGACGGTCTGCGACGCACGGGCGGTCTTCGCGACCGCTTCACGCTTCCCGTCTGCCGACGAGGTGATCGTCGACTGGCCGCATCGCTACCTGTCCGCCGAGGCCGCCGCGGGCCGGATCGACGGCCGGACCGCGATCTGTGTGCTCACCCACGACCCGAAGTTCGACGTACCGCTACTGGAGGTCGCGCTGCGTCTGCCCGAGGTCGCCTACATCGGTGCGATGGGCTCCCGCCGCACCCACGACGACCGCCTCGAACGGCTCCGGGAAGCCGGTCTGACCGACGCCGAGCTGGACCGTCTCGCCAGCCCCATCGGCCTCGACCTCGGCGCCCGCACCCCGGAGGAGACCGCCGTCAGCATCGCCGCCGAGATCATCGCCCAGCACTGGGGCGGCGCCGGCGACCGCCTCTCGCGACGCGCGGGCCGCATCCACCACTGATCCGATCTCTTGTGGTCGAGATCACAGCGGAGCAGGATCAACCGTACGGCGGTTGCTGACATCTGGAGGCGGGGCAATGACCCGGATCACGGTCGAGGTCGACGGAAGCAGCTTCACGGACGACGTGGAGCCGCGCACGCTGCTGGTGCATTATCTGCGCGAGCAGCTGGGAAAGACGGGCACTGTGGTCGGCTGTGACACCGGCAACTGCGGCGCCTGCACAGTGCACCTGGACGGGCGGAGCGTGAAGTCCTGCTCACTGTTCGCCGTCCAGGCCGACGGGCACGAGGTGACCACGATCGAGGGCCTCGCGACCGACGGGCAGCTGCATCCGATGCAGCAGGCCTTCCACGAGAACCATGCCTTGCAGTGTGGATACTGCACACCCGGCATGATCATGCAATCCATCGATCTGATTGCCGACAATCCGGATCCCACCGAGGACGAGGTCCGCCTCGGCCTCGAAGGCAACCTCTGCCGCTGCACCGGCTACCAGAACATCGTGAAGGCCGTCCGGGCCGCAGCCGCCGCGGGAGGTGGCCGATGACCACCACCGAGGACCGCCCGGCGACCGAGATCGGCAATCCGCGCCGCCGCAAGGAGGACGCGCGCCTGATCACCGGCCGGACCCGCTGGACCGACAACATCGTCCTGCCCGGCATGCTGCATCTCGCGATGGTCCGGAGCCCGTTCGCGCACGCCCGGATCACCGCCATCGACACCGCGGCGGCCCGCGCTGCCACCGGTGTGATCGCCGTCCTGACCGGTGCGGACATCGCCGACGAGCAAGGCGGCCTGCCGAACGCGTGGGCCGTCGTCTCCGATCAGAAGGCCCCCGTCCACCCGTCGATGGCGGTCGAGCACGTCGCCTTCGCCGGCGAGATCGTTGCCATGGTCATCGCGCGGAACGCGGCCGAGGCGAACGACGCCGCCGATCTGGTCGACGTCGACTACGAGGAACTCGCACCCGCGCTCGACCTGCGGGCCGCGGCCGCGGACGAGGTGATCGCCCACCCGGACCTCGGGACGAACGTGTCGGCGGTCTGGTCCTACGACTCGGCCGAGGCCGGCTCCGGTGACGACGTGGACGCGGCGATCGCGGCGGCCCGTGACGGCGGGATCGTGATCGAGAAGGAGATCCGCCAGCAGCGGCTGATCCCGGCGTTCATGGAACCTCGCTCGATCGTCGTCGATCCGACCACCGAGCAGATGACGGTCTGGTCGTCGACCCAGGTGCCACACTTCGTGAAGATCTTCATCGCACTGGTGCTCGGCATCCCGGAGCACAAGATCCGCGTGATCGCGCCGGACGTCGGCGGTGGCTTCGGCGGCAAGCTCCAGTTCACGCCGGAGGAAGTGCTCACGGTCATCGCGGCGCGTCACACCGGAAAGCCCTGTAAATACAACGAAACCAGGTCCGAGTCGCTGATGGCGGCGCACCACGGCCGGGACCAGTGGCAGAAGCTCACGCTGGCCGCGAACGCCGACGGCACGGTGACCGGGCTCAAGGTCGACCTGATCGCGAACATGGGCGCGTACCTCGGTTTGGTCACCTCGGCGATCCCGCTGCTCGGGGCCTTCATGTACAACGGCATCTACAAGTTCCCGTCGTACCGCCTCGGCATCACCAACGTCTTCACCAACACGACCTGGACCGACGCCTACCGGGGCGCCGGGCGGCCGGAGGCGACGTTCGCGATCGAGCGGCTGATGGACGAGCTCGCGGTCCGGGTCGGCGCCGACCCGCTGGAGATCCGCGAGCGGAACTGGATCAAGCACGAGGAGTTCCCGTTCTCGACGGTGTCCGGGCTGCGCTACGACTCCGGCAACTACGAGGCGGCGACCGCGAAGGCCAAGGAACTCTTCGGGTACGACGAGCTGCGCGCGGAGCAACTGAAGCGGCGCGAGGCCGGCGACCCGGTCCAGCTCGGCATCGGTATCTCGACGTACACCGAGATGTGCGGGCTGGCGCCGTCGCGCTGGCTCGGCTCGATGGGGTACGTCGGCGGCGGCTGGGAGCACGCGGCGGTCCGGATGCTGCCGACCGGGAAGGTCGAAGTGATCACCGGGACCAGCCCGCACGGCCAGGGGCACGAGACCGCGTGGAGCCAGCTGGTCGCCGACCGGCTCGGCGTCGCGTTCGAGGACATCGAAGTCCTGCACGGTGACACGCAGGTCGCCCCGCGTGGCCTGGACACCTACGGCTCCCGCTCGCTGTCGGTCGGCGGGATGGCGGTGCTCGCCGCGGCCGACCGGGTGATCGAGAAGGCGAAGCCGATCGCGGCCCAGCTGCTCGAGGCCAATGTCGACGACCTCGAGTTCACGGCCGGCCGGTACGGCGTCCGCGGTACCGAGTCGGGGATGACGATGGCCGAGCTCGCGTTCGCGGTCTTCCAGGGGCACAAGCTGGACGGTTCGGCGGAAGGTTGCCTGGACGCCGAGGCGACCCTCGACCCGGACGACTTCTCGTTCCCGCACGGCACCCACCTCTGCGCGGTCGAGGTCGACACCGAGACCGGGGCGACGACCATCCGGTCCTATGTGAGCGTCGACGACGTAGGAGTCGTGGTCAATCCACTGATCGTCGAGGGGCAGGTGCACGGCGGTCTGGCGCAAGGCATCGCGCAGGCGCTGTTCGAGGAGGCGGTGCACGACGATTCTGGCACGCTGGTCACCGGGTCGTTCGACCAGTATCTGCTGCCGGGCGCGCCCGATCTGCCGAGGTTCGAGACGGCACGCACGGAGACTCCGGCGACGACGAACCAGCTGGGTGTGAAGGGTGTCGGCGAGGCCGGCACGATCGCGTCCACGCCGGCGGTCGTCAATGCGATTGTCGACGCGGTCCGGCACCTCGGTGTGACGGATGTCGCGATGCCATGTACGCCGTACCGCGTGTGGAAGGCGTTGCAGGAAGGAGCCAAGTCATGATTCCCGCGGCGTTCGAGTACTTCAGCCCGACGTCGGTGGACGAGGCAGTGGCCTTGCTGCGTGAGCACTCCGACGCGAAGGTGCTGGCCGGTGGGCAGAGCCTGACGCCGGTGCTGCGGTTGCGGCTGGCGGCGCCGGAGACGATCGTCGACCTCGGCAAGATCGACGAGCTGCGGGGCATCCGTGACGACGGGGACGCGCTGGTCCTCGGCGCGATGACACCGCACAGTACGGTGGAGTCCGATCCGCTGGTCGGCGAGCATGCCCGGTTGATTTCGTTGGCGACGGCAACGGTCGGGGACCCGCAGATCCGGCACCGCGGCACGTTCGGCGGCTCGCTCGCCCATGCCGATCCAGCCGGTGATCTCCCCGCGGTGGCGGTCGCACTCGACGCGTCGTTCGTGATAGCCGGGCCGGATGGTCGGCGTACCGTGGCCGCGGCGGACTTCTTCCAGGGAGTGTTCAGTACGGCGCTCGCCGAGGACGAAGTGCTGGTCGAGATCCGGGTGCCGAAGTACACCGGTTGGGGAGCGCACTACGAGAAGTTCAACCGGGTCGCCCAGGCGTGGTCGATCGTGTCCGTCGCGGCGGCCGTCCGGCTGGACGGCGACTCGATCGCGGAGGCGCGCGTTGCGCTCGGCAACATGGGGTCGACGCCGATCCGGGCGAGCGCGGTCGAGGATGCGCTGATCGGCCGGCCCGCGACAGCCGAAGCGGTGCGCGAGGCCGCTGCCCGGGCCGCGGAGGGGACGTCGCCGGTGACCGACATCAATGGTGATGCGGACTATCGGCGGCATCTGGCGACGGTGCTCACCCGGCGGGCGGTCCTGGCTGCGGCAGGTACCGGATGAGGCTGGAGCACAAGTTCGTCGTACCGGCTCCGATCGAGCAGACCTGGGCCGCGTTCAACGACCTCGAACGGGTGGTGCCGTGTTTCCCCGGCGCCACCCTGACGTCGTACGACGGCAACGAGTTCACCGGCTCGGTCAAGGTGAAGCTCGGGCCGATCTCGTTGCAGTACACCGGCAACGGCGCCTTCGCCGAGCGCGATCCGGCGGATCACCACGCGGTGATCGAGGCCAAGGGCAAGGACCGGCGCGGCAACGGTACGGCGATCGCGAAGGTCACCACGTACCTCACCGCGTCCGGGCCGACGTCCACGGAGGTCACCGTCGCCACCGACCTCACCATCACCGGCCGGCCGGCCCAGTTCGGCCGCGGCCTGATCCAGGAGGTCTCCAACAAACTCCTCGACGACTTCATCGCGTGCCTGGTCACCAAACTGGAAGCCCCAGTCGAGGCGGCGCCTTCCACGGGCCTGGCAGCCTCGGTTGCCGCCGCACCCGCGGCTGAGCCGACCTCGCCGGCCGCTCAGGCCGGGCCGGCACCGTCAGCTGACGCAGCCACGTCACCCGAAGGCACCACGTCAGCCGGAGGTGCAGTGTCAGTTGGAGGTGCAGCATCGGCCGCGGGCGCCACCTCGCCTGACCGGCCCCCGTCACCCGCGGACACCTCGACCGCCTCCCGCACAAGCACGGAGCCTGAAACAGAGACCGTCGCGGAAGTGTCGCTCAACCTCGGGACAACACTGCTCCCCGTGCTGGCCCGCCGAGCCCGCCCGTACATCATCGGCGCGATCGTAGCCCTCATTCTCCGCCGACTACTCCGCCGCTGACGGGCGGGCGAGGGTCGCCCTCAGCCGGCCGTTCGCCCGGAGCGACTCCACCACCCGGCAGACACCACTCACCGTTGTCGCTCCGCCGAGTCAGCAGCAGCCGATCTCCATCCATCACCGCCGCGGCCGCACCAACCTCAGCGAAGCGGTCCGCCCGACCCGCTCGCCGTACTCATGCCTCGTGGACCCGGGCACCGCGGAGGGTCGTCAGCCATGCTGCGACAGTGGCCGGTGCGGCACCATTGCTCATTTCCGGAACATTGCTGCCACTGGGTGACGATTCCTTTCCGAAGATCGGCCGATCAGAACTGGTCGGGGACGGGTGGGCCGCCGGGTGGCCACTCGACCAGCTCGATGCGGTAGCCGTCGGGGTCTGTGAGCCAGGAGGTCTTCGGGCCCTCGGGGCCACCGGGGAGTTCGGGGGCGCCTGGGTTCAGGCCGGCTGCGGTGAGGCGCTCGAGGGTGGTGTCGAGGGAGTCGGCCTCGATGGCGAAGTGTTCGAAGCCGCCGGCCTCGACCGGGCCCGCGCCCGGCGTGTGCACGAGTTCGAGCGACACCGACGTCTCGCCGGGCAGCTTGAGCCAGACCAGGCTGGATCCGTCATCGAACGGGACAGTGCCGAGCTCGGTGTAGCCCACGGCCCGGTAGAACTCGAGCGACCGGCCGAGGTCACTGACGCGGAGCGCGAACAGGATCGTCTTCATGCCGACGATCCAACTGGTCGTGATACGCGGGGTCAACGATCGCCCGGGGTAGGAGAGGATGGCGGCATGCGAGTGCTGATTGCGCCGGACAAGTTCGCGGGCACGTTGACGGCCGTGGAGGCGGCCGCGGCCATCGAGGAAGGGTGGCGGCGGCGGGATCCGGAGGCCGAGGTGCTGGTGGCGCCGATGGCGGACGGCGGGCCCGGGTTCATCGACGTACTCTCCGCGGTCGTCGGCGGGACGCTGCTGTCGGTCACCGTTCGCGGACTGCTCGGCGACGACACCCCGGCGACGGTGCTGCTCGCGGGCGAAACGGCGTACGTCGAGACCGCGCAGGCGTGCGGGTTGCACCTCGTGGAGCCGAAGCTGCGCAGGCCCGAGGACGCGACGACGTACGGCGTGGGTCAGCTGATCGCGGCCGCGGTCGACGCCGGGGCGAAGCGGATCATCCTCGGACTCGGCGGCTCGGGCACGAACGACGCCGGCGCCGGACTACTCGCCGCCCTCGGCGCAACGGCAACCAGCGGTCATCAGACGCCCGACGGTGATCAGATGCCCGGCGGTGATCAGACGCCCGACGGTGGTCAAGCGACCGGCGACGGTCGGGCGACCGGCGGTGATCAGGCGGCCGATGGTGGTCAAGCGGCCGATGGTGGTCAAGCGGCCGATGCTGGTCGGGCGGCCGGCGGTGGTCAAGCGACCGGCGGTGGTCAGGCGGCCGATGGTGGCCAGTTGACCGGCGGTGATTCGGCGGTGGGTGCGTCGAGTGGTCGGCTGGACGCCGGGGCTGCCGGGCTCGCCGGGTTGACGTCGGTGGACCTGGAGCCGGCTCGGGCGCGGATGGCGGGGATCGAGTTCGTCGCGGCGAGTGACGTCGAGAACCCGATGCTCGGGCTCCGTGGCGCCACCAACATCTTCGGCACCCAGAAGGGGATCACCGACGACCGCAAGCCCCAGGTCGACGGGTGGCTGACCCACTTCGCCGAGCTGGCCGACCGGAAGACCGCGGACAAGAAGGGCGCCGGCGCCGCGGGCGGGCTCGGGTACGCGCTGCTGCTGCTGGGCGCCGAGCGGGTGTCCGGGATCGACCTGGTCGCGGAGCTGACCGGGCTGAAGGAGAAGGCGTCGCGGGTGGACCTGGTGCTCAGCGGCGAGGGTGCGTTCGATTTCCAGTCCCGCGACGGCAAGGTGATCGCCGGGGTCGCGAAGGTGGCCAACGACGCGATGCGGCCATGCGTCGTACTGGCAGGAAAGGTCCTCATCGGGGCCCGCGAGATGCGCACGATGGGCGTCGAGTCGGCGTACTCCTTGGTGGACCTGGTCGGCGAGGAGCGCGCCTTCGCGGATGCACACGGATCGCTCGCGGCGGTTGCGGAGCGTGTTGCCCGCACCTGGGCTCGCTGACCAGCCTTTGACCGGGGTAGTTGATCCTGGAAATTGGTGTGCGACCATGGGAATGGTTCCGGATCGGCGCTTGTTGGTGCGGAATGACAGCGGACTTTCCGCGCACGGCTGCCTGCCACGCAGCCGGGCGCTCACGAGATGACTGGAGTCAGGAATGACTGAAGCGCAGACCGAGCAGGCCGTCGCCACGGGTGTGATCCTCACCGACGGGGCCGCCGCCAAGGTGAAGGCGCTGCTCGAGCAGGAAGGTCGCGACGACCTCGCGCTGCGAGTCGCCGTGCAGCCGGGTGGTTGCTCCGGCCTGCGGTACCAGCTGTTCTTCGACGAGCGTCAGCTCGACGGCGACGTGGTCGCCGGCTTCGGTGGCGTGAACGTCGTGACGGACCGGATGAGCGCGCCGTACCTGAAGGGCGCCTCGATCGACTTCGTCGACACCATCGAGAAGCAGGGCTTCACGATCGACAACCCGAACGCGACCGGCTCCTGCGCCTGCGGCGATTCGTTCAACTGATCTACCGCCGAAGCCCCGCTCGCCACACTAGGCGAGCGGGGCTTCGTCACGCCCGGATCAGTGCGCCGAGGCTCCTTCGCGGGCGCGCTTCGGCAGCAGCCAGGTGACCGCGAGGCTGATCAGGAACATCCCGATCGCGACCAGCACAGCTGTCTTGGTGGCGCCGAGGAACGCGTGCGCCGGCAGCAGCTGGAAGAAGATCGTGCCGATCACCGCGACTCCGATCGCGCCGCCGAACTGCTGCATGGCGGTCAGTACGCCGGACGCCGAGCCCGCGGCCTGGTCGTCGATCGATGCCAGGATGATGTCGAACAGCGGCGCGAACACCAGGCCGGCACCGATCCCGGTGGCGAGGGTCGCCGGCACAAGGTTCCAGATCGTGGTCGCATCGCCGTACGCGTGCAGGGTGAACCAGACACCGCCCATCGCCAGCGTCATCACCGCGACGCCCAGCTGTAGTGCCTTCCGCCCGAGCTTCGGAGCGAGCAGGCCGCCGGACAGCGGCGCGCCGATCGCGATCCCGAGCGAGAACGGCACCATCGCGAGGCCGGCCTTCAGCGGGCTGTAGTGCAGTCCGAGCTGGGTGAACAGGTTGAAGACCAGCATGAAGCCGGACATCGCCAGGAAGAACGTGGTGATCACGCCGAGGCCGGCGACGTACCCGCGGTTGCGGAACAGGGACGGGTCGATCACCGGGTTGCCGGAGCGGCGCTCACGCCGGCCGAACAGGACGAATGTCGGCACCGACGCGACCATCATCAGGATTGTCCACAACGGCCAGCCGAGCTCGCGGCCCTGGACCAGTGGGTAGATCAGCAGACCGGACGCGAGGCTGACCAGGATCACACCGGCCGCGTCGAGCCGGGACGCGCCCGGCGTCTTCACCTCGGGCATGAACCGGAGCGCGCCGACCAGGGCCGCGATGCCGATCGGGACGTTGATGAAGAAGATCATCCGCCAGCCGGCGTCGAACCAGTTCGCGTCGATCAGGGCACCGGCGATGATCGGGCCGGCCACCGCCGACAGACCCATCACCGGGCCGAACATCGCGAACGCCTTGCCGATCTCGTCCGCCGGGAAGACCGCCTTCAGGATCGCGAAGCCCTGCGGGATCATCACCGCGCCGAGCAGACCCTGCGCCACCCGGCTGCCGATCAGTAGCTCAGGGCTTGTCGACAATCCGCAGATCGCGGAGGCGACGGTGAACCCGACGGCGCCGATCAGGAAGAGCCGCCGCCGGCCGACCAGGTCGCCGAGCCGGCCGAAGCTGATCAGCCCGATCGCGAACGCCAGCGTGTACCCGGCCAGCATCCACTGCATCGCCGACTCCGACCCGCCCAGCTCGGCCCGGATCGACGGCGCCGCGATGTTGACGATCGTCGCGTCGACGAGGTCCATGATCTCGGCGATCAGCACGGTCGCGAGGACGAGCCAGCGCCAGCGGTACGGCGTACTCGCGGAGCCGGTCGGTGGTTGGGCGGCTGGGTTGGCCCGGGTGGCAGGCGTGGCCGGGTTGGCCGAGGAGGTGGCGGTCGAGGTGCTCATCGGTGGCTCCTGGGATTGCGAACGGTGTTCGTTGACGAACACTGTTCTACGCGCGAACAGTGTTCCTGTCAAGTACGGTGTTCGCTACAGTGGGGCCATGACCCAGTCGCCGTGGCAGCCGATCAGTCCCGAGAAGCCCGTCCGCGCGGCCCGAGCGCCGCTGACCCGGGAGCGGATCGTCGACGCGGCCATGCGGGTGCTGGTCGAGCAGGGGTACGAGGCCGTGTCCATGCGCAAGGTCGCCTCGGCGCTCGGGACCGGACCTGCGTCGCTCTACGCGCACGTCGCGAACAAGAAGGAGCTCGATCAGCTGCTGGTCGACCGCGCGGCGCAGGACATGAAGCTCCCTGAGACGCCGGATCCGGAGCGCTGGCAGGAGCAACTGAAGGACGCGATGCGTGAACTGCTCCGGGTGATGCGGGCGAACCCGGGCGTCGCCCGAGCCGCGATCGGGCAGGTACCGCTGGGGGAGCGGGCCCTGCTCAGCACCGAACGGATCCTCGGCATCCTCAAGGCCGGCAACCTCCCCGACCAGGCCGCCGCCTGGGCCGTCGACCTGATCCCGCTCTACGTCACGGCGATCGCCTTCGAGGAGAGCGTGCAGGGAGCCGCCGGCTGGACCGAAGCAGACGTCGAAGGCTTCGTCGCCGGCCTCCGCAACTTCTTCGCCTCCCTCCCCGCCGACCGCTACCCCCTGACCATCGCCCTAGCCGGCCCCCTCACCTCCGGCGCCACCACCGACGCCCGCTTCGAATTCGGCCTCACCGTCATAGTCGCCGGCCTAGCCGCCCTAGCCGAAACCCCATAACCCCGCCCCCAGCCCGCGCCCCAGCCTGCGCCGCGTCCAGCGTCTCCCGGCTCCCTGCCCGCCGCCGAAGGAGCCGCAATCCCAGCCCCGCGCTGCGGCCGCGCTTTCGCTGGGTCTACCTATTCGCCGAGGCCTGACTGCTCGCCGCAGCCTGACTACTCGCCAAGGCTTGATGGCTCGATCGGCTCTTGGAGTTCGGTGACCCAGTCAGAAGGGTCCTCCGGGCAGTCGAGGTAGAGCTCCCGGGCAGGCTCGCTGGACCGATAGCCGTTGTCGTCGATCCAGCGAGCCAGCGCCTGCCACGCAGGCAGCACCTGGTCGATCGGCCCGCGATACACCAGCGTCGCAACTCGCACCGCCGGCATATCAATCACCTCAAGCCCATTGAGGTTGCCGCCGACCCGCTCCGCGTTGCCACCGACCCGCTCCGCGTTGCCGTCAGCCAGTGCCGCATTGCCACGAGCCCGTTCGGTGTCGCGGCCGGCTGCCTCCTGGTTGCTGTCAGCCCCCTTCAGGTTGCTGTCGGCATCGAGAGTGGCCGGGACAGTCGCGCGTACGACGACCTCGTCCTCATCCTCGCCCGACTGCGGTCGCGACCGTTCGTACAGACACGTCAAGCGGCCGACCGGTCGGACATCAGCATCGGGGAGCCGGCAGCCGAGTTCGTTACAGAGCGGACGGATAACCGGGCCGATGTCCTCCGGAGTGAAGCTCGCAGCCGTGGTGGTCAGTCCGACCAGCCGGATCGCGGGCAGATCCTTGATCACCACGTCGGCGGCGGGCAGATCGCCCGTGATGCCACGCAGCCGCGACTCGACTTGCGCAAGCCTGGCATAGCTCTCGGCGACGCTCGACTCCAGTTCCGCGCGTCGGATTGTCAACAATGCGCGCAGCTCGGCCGGGCTGATCTCGTCCGCGATCATCGTCCGCACCTGCTCGAGCCCGAAGCCGAGGTCCTTCAACGCGACGATCCGGTTCAGCTCGGCGAACTGCCCGGCGGTGTAACTGCGATAGCCCGTCGTCGGATCGACGTACGCCGGCCGCAGCAGCCCAATCGCGTCGTAATGCCGCAACATCCGAACCGACACCCGCCCGTGCCGCGCGAACTCCCCGATGGCGAACAATCCCCACTCCCTTCCAACTCGACGCTAACGCACCCCCATCCGATCCGATGCTCGCGTGCCGGCCCATTTAGCCGAGTGCTCGCGCGCCCCGCCCATCCGAGGCGAGGCTCGCGTGCGCCCATCTGAGCCGAGGTTCGCGCGCTCCCGTCTGAGGCGACGCTCGCGCGCTCCGGTCCGGGGCGACACTCGCACGCTGCCATCGAGGTGACGCTCACGCGTCGCCAGCGGCGGGTCCTCGCCGGCTCAACCAGCTGCCGAGTGACTCAAGCAGCGAGCAGTTCTGCGAAGGTGATGGCGGTGTCGTCCTCGTGCCACGGACCGATCACCTGTGCGCCGACGGGCAGGCCGTCCGGCGTCTGTCCGATCGGCATGCTGAGCGCGGGATGACCGATCAGCGAGGCGTGGGCGATCCAGAACGCCTGAGCGTCGTACCGCTGCTCGCCGTACGACGTCCTGATCGTCCGCTCCTCGAACGGCCGGTCGTCGTGGGGGAACGCGGCGGTGAAGCTGGTCGGACACAGGAACACATCGACATCCTCGAAGTACTGCTGCCACTTCTGTCGCCCGACCATCCGCCGACGCTCCTGCTCGATCACCTCGGCGAGACTCGCGGACGACGGTGCGCCGCCGTGCAACGCGAAGAACAGCTCGACTTGGGATCCGAACGCCTCGGCCTGCTCATCGGGATCGACCCCGTCGGGCCAGCCCTCGACGATCTTCGCGCCACTCCGACCGAGCCGATCGATCGTCTCGGACAGCGCCGCGCCCACCTCGCTCGACACGGGCGCGGCCGCATGGTCGGACACAACGCCGACCCGGAAGTCCGCAAGCCGCTGCCGCCGCGAGGGCCGAAGCTCCCACGAGAACGGCGCCGCCGGCCCGCCGGTCACCCGCAGTGCCGTCCGCAGGTCCGCGGCCGATCGCGCGAGTGGTCCGATTGTCGACAAGTTCGGGAACTCGTTCGGCAGTTCCGGCGGGCCCGGCACCTGGAATCCCTGCAGTGGGACCAGTCCGGTGGTCGGCTTCAGCCCGTAGACACCGCAGTACGCCGCGGGCAGCCGGATCGACCCGACGAGGTCCGACCCGTACTCGAGGTAGCTCAGTCCCGCGGCCGTCGCCGCCGCGCCACCTCCGCCCGAGCCGCCCGGCGTACGGGTCAGGTCGGCCGGGTTGTTTGTCCGTCCATAGATCTCGTTCGAGGTCTGCCCGAAATCCGCGAGCATGGTGTGGACATTGCTCTTGCCGACAATGATCGCGCCGGCCCGGCTGAGTCGCTCGACCACAGTCGCATCCCGATCCGCGACGTACTCCGCGAACGCCGGATTGCCCCACGTCGTACGCATCCCCGCGACGTTGAAGCACTCCTTGATCGTCATCGGTACGCCGTGCAGCGGTCCGACCGCACGCCCCTCCGCGACAGCCGCATCAGCCGCATCCGCGGCTCGCAGTGCAAACTCCGCCCGCGTCTCCACGACCGCATTCACCGCGTCGTCACCCGCGATCCGCGCCAGCATGCCCTCGGTCGCCGCCCGCGACGTGACCTCACCGCGCCGAATCCGCTCCGCAATCTCCGTAGCCGTCGTCATCATGCCGCCGGTCTACGCCCTCACACAGTGTCAGAGTCAACCAACCCACCAGCCTCCGAAAGCCCGGGCAACCGCTGACACCCTGCGGCTAACCGGCGACCGCTAACTAGCTGCTGGTGAGGCGGGCGATGGCGTCTTCCATGTGGGCGGCCAGGAGGTCGTCGGCTTGGAGGTGGTCGCCGGCGCGGATGGCCTCGGCGATGTGTCGGTGTTCGTCGACGCGGGCCTCGGCTCCCGAGTAGCTGGCCGCGAGGGCGTGGATGCACATCCGGGTTTCGGTGATGAGGGTTTTGTGGATGCGGGTCAGGCGGGGGCTGGCGGCCAGGTGGACCAGGAGTTCGTGGAAGGCGATGTCGATCTCGCCGACGGCGGCTGGGTCGCCTTCGGCTTCGCTCATTTTGCGGACTACGGCGAGGAGTTCGTCTCCAGCCGCCTCGTAGTCGCCGGCGACGACTCGGCGGGCGGCGGTGCGTTCGATCGCCTCGCGGGCCAGGTACATGTCGCGGATCTCGTCCACCGTCATGTCGATGACGAACAGGCCGCGGTTGCGGATCGGGACCAGCAGGCCTTCCTGGGTGAGCCGCTGCATGCCTTCCCGGAGCGGCCCGCGGCTGACGCCGAGCTTGCGGGCCAGGTCCGCCTCGCCGAGCTGGGCGCCGGGCTTGAGCTCGCCGGCTCCGATCGCCTTGCGCAGTTTGTCGGCGATGATGCTCGGCGTCGACTCCTGCGTCAGCGGCTCGATGTAACTGGTCACGCGTAGGTCCCCCTTGATGAAAACAGACTGCCCAAGCTTGGCAGAGACGGTACTGGGCCAAGCAAATCGAGCCCTTTCCACACCGTCACCTGGTTCGCGGTGAGCACTGGCTTGCCGATCGCCGCCTCCTCCTGGCTGACCGGCGCGCAAATAGGTAGATTGTCGACAATGCTAACCCCAGACAATCTCGCCGCTGGAAGAGTCGATCCGCGGGCGGGCTCCGGTCTCGGGTACGACGTTGCGCGGCTGGCGGCCGGTCTTCGCCGGGAACTCAAGGGGTCCGTGGCGGACGACCGACGGACCCGGGCGCTCTACGCGACGGACGGTTCGAACTATCGCGCCGTACCTGACTTGGTCGTCGTACCGGCCGATGCCGAGGAGCTGGCGATCGCGGTCACGCTGACCGCGGCGGCCGGGGCGCCGGTGGTGCTGCGCGGCGGGGGTACGTCGATGGCCGGCAACGCGATCGGTGGCGTGGTGATCGATGCATCGCGGCATGTGAACCGGATTCTGGAGATCGACCCGGGCGCGCGGACGGCAGTCGTCGAGCCGGGGGTCGTGTTGACGGATCTGCTGGTGGCGGCGAAGCCGTACGGCTTGGCGTTCGGCGCGGATCCGTCGTCGGGGAGCCGGGCGACGCTCGGCGGGATGATTGCCAACAATGCGTGCGGGGCGCATTCCGTGGCCTGGGGGACGACTGCCGACAATCTGCAATCGCTCGATGTGGTGCTTGCCGACGGCGCCAGGATGACGGTCGGGTCCACCGGAGACCGCGCCGAGTGTGCGGCAAGGCTCGGGCGCGAGGGGGAGGTACACCGGGCGCTGCAAGCGTTGGTGGATCGGAATGAGTTGCTGATCCGGCGGAGGTTCGGGCAGTTCAGCCGGCAGATCTCCGGGTATGCGCTGCAGCGGTTGTTGCCGGAGTACGGGTACAACGTGGCGGCGCTGCTCTCCGGGAGCGAAGGCGGGCTGGCGGCGACGCTGCGGGCGACGGTGCGGTTGAGTGAGTTGCCGAAGGCAAAGGTCTTGTGTGTGCTCGGGTTCGGGGACTCGATCAGTTCGGCGGACTGTGTGCCGATCGTGTTGCGACATCACCCGCTGACGATGGAGTCGATCAACAGCGACCTGGTCGAGCGCCTGCCGTCGGAGGTCCGCGATGCCGCGGTGCGCGCCGGGTTGCCGGCGGGGAAGGCGTGGTTGCTCGTCGAGATGGGCGGAGACGACGAGGTGCTGGCCGCCCGCGCCGCCCAGGCCATGCTCGACGAACTCCGCGACTCCGCCCCACCTACGACAAGCACCGACCCGAGCTCACCGGCCGCCGGCTCACCCGCTGCCGGCTCATCGGCCGCGGCCTCGTCCGGGGCAGGCGTGGGTTCGGGCTCACCGGCCGCCGGCTCACCTGCGACCGGCTCATCGGGCGCCGCGTTGTTCGGGGCGGTCGCGAGGTTGGGCTCGGTGGGGGGCCGGGCGGCTGCGACGGCCAATCTGGTGACGGATCCGGGGGCTCAGGCTGTCTTGTGGCGGTGTCGGACGGATGCGGCTGGGTTGGCGACTCGGCGTGCGGATGGGGCTGAGGCGTGGGGTGGTTGGGAGGACGCCGCCGTACCGCCGGCGCAGTTGGGTGCGTATCTCCGTGGCCTTGATGAGTTGCTGGGCAGGCATGGTCTGTCCGGTGCGTCGTACGGGCATTTCGGTGAGGGCTGCATGCACATGCGGATCGACTTCGACCTGCTCAGTACGCGCGGCATCGCGAGGTACCGCGAGTTCGTCGAGCAGGCGACGGAGCTCGTGGTCGGGTTGGGCGGTTCGGTCTCCGGTGAGCACGGCGACGGTCGGGCGCGGTCGGAGTTGCTCAGCCGGATGTACGGCGCCGACGGGGTGCGGTTGTTCGCGGAACTGAAGGAGATCTGGGATCCGGCGCGGGTGATGAACCCCGGCATGATCGTCGACCCGCCGCCGCTCGACCTGGCGATCCGTCACGACGGGCCGGCGAAGGATCGTCGATTGCCGACAATCTTCACGTATCCGGACGACGGGCACGAGTTCGCGCAGGCGCAACGCCGGTGTGTGGGGATCGGCAAGTGCCGGCAGAGTTCGGGCGGCGTGATGTGCCCGAGTTATCAGGTGACGCACGACGAACTGCATTCGACCCGCGGCCGCGCGCACCTGCTCTGGGAGATGCTGCAGGGCGACGTGATCGCGGACGGCTGGCGGTCGACCGAAGTACGCGATGGGTTGGACCTTTGCCTGTCCTGCAAGGGATGTCTGTCCGATTGTCCGGTCAATGTGGACATGGCGACGTACAAGGCCGAGTTCACCCACCATCACTACGCGCGCCGCCCGTGGGCGCGGCCGTTGTCGCATTGGTCGATGGGGTGGCTGCCGTTGTGGGCCCGGCTCGCGTCGCCGGTACCGGGGCTGGCGAATCGTTTTGCGAGGGCGCGGCTGACCAAGCGGCTTGGTGGGATCGCGGCCGAGCGCGAAGTTCCGCCCTTCGCCCGGCAGACCTTTACTTCTTGGTTTGCTGCTCGTGGGGGTTCGTCGACCGGTGGCAGCAAGGTCGTGTTGTGGCCGGATACGTTCACCGATCACCTGGCGCCTGAGATCGGGCGGGCGGCGGTCGAGGTGCTGGAGGCGGCCGGGTTCGAGGTGGTACTGCCGGACAAGCCCGTGTGCTGCGGTCTGACCTGGATCTCGACCGGGCAGCTGAAGAAGGCCCGGCGCGTCCTCAACCGTTCGCTGCGGATCCTCGCGCCGCATCTCGCCGCAGGTACGCCGATCGTGGGTCTCGAACCGAGTTGTACTGCGGCCCTCCGGCACGACGCACCTGATCTGATTGCCGACAATCCACTCGTCGACCAGGCCGCGCACGCTACGCGGACGTTCGCCGAGTTCCTGGTCGAGTCGGGTTGGGAACCTCCGCAGGTCGGGGGAGAGGCGCTAGTACAGACGCATTGCCATCAGTACGCTGTGCTCGGGTTCGACGCCGACCGCCGGGTGATGGCGGCGGCAGGCATCGACGCCACCGTGCCCGACTCCGGGTGCTGCGGCCTGGCCGGCAACTTCGGGTTTGAGCGCGACCACTACGACGTCTCGAGGGCGATCGGTGAGCGCGTTCTGCTCCCCGCCGTACGAGCGTTGCCCGAAGCAACCGCCGTCCTGGCCGACGGCTTCAGTTGCCGCACCCAGATCGCCCACGGGACCTCACGCCGAGCCCACCACCTGGCCGAACTCCTCGCAACCGCACTCTGCCCGCAAGGCGAGGACCGCGGCCCGCGGCTGTAACTATGCACCGGTAGCCCGGCGGGCGCGGCGGCAGAGGGGCGCGGCGGTGCGGGTGGCGCGGCGGGCGGCGGTGCGGATGGCCCGGTGGGCGGGTGGTGCGATGGCGCGGCTGCCTGTTGGTGCGGATGGTGCCGTGGGCCGGTGGTGCGACTGCCCGGTGGCTAGTTGGGGAGGTCGCGGTCGAGGTGGTCGGCGTGGAAGAGGGCCTGGTCGAGGAGTTTGCGGACGTGGTGGTCGGCGGCCGAGTAGTAGACGAACGTGCCTTCGCGGCGGCCGCGGACCAGGCCGGCCAGGCGGAGTTTCGCCAGGTGCTGGCTGACCGCCGCCGGTGCGGCACCGGTGAGCTCGGCCAGGCAGGCGACTGACGACTCGCCTTGGAGGAGTGCCCACAGCACGCGGATCCGCGTCGGGTCGGCGAGCAGGCGGAAGGATTCGGCGGCGAGATGCACCTGCTCCTCGTTCGGCATCTCGAAATCGTCGATCGACGAGTGCATGCCCGGCACTCTACCTGGGACCTGCCTACTTGCGTATATGCATGGATGCGCAGATAACATGATCTCATGAATGCAGGACACGGAGCTCCAGCGGATCACGGTCGATCGCACGATCACGGTCACGGCCACGATCATGATCGCGGGCGTGGTGACGGGGATGGTCACGAGGCCGGTGGCGGGCATGGTCTTGAGGCGGGTGGCGAGCGTGGTCACGAGCACGGGCGTGGTCACGATCACGATCAAGGCGACGATCACGGTCACGGGCGTGGTCACGGCCACGATCACGGGCTCGGTCACGGTCACGGGCATGGGCATGAGGCCGGTGGTGGGCGGCGCGGGGTGGTCGGGTGGGTGGTGCGGATGGTCAGGCCGCATCGGCACGACGCGGCGGAGTCGGTCGACGCCGCACTCGAAGGGAGTGCGGAGGGCATCCGCGCAGTCAAGCTCAGCCTGGCCGGCCTCGGCCTGACTGGGATCGCCCAGGCCAGTCTTGTCCTCCTCACCGGCTCGGTAGCGCTGCTCGCCGATACCATCCACAACTTCTCGGACGCGTTGACCGCCGTCCCGCTCTGGGCGGCCTTCGTACTGGCGCGCCGGCCGGCGACCCGGCGCTACACCTATGGGTACGGGCGCGCCGAGGATCTCGCCGGGATCTTCATCGTCGCGATGATCGCGCTGTCGGCAGTCGTCGCCGGGTACGAGTCGATCCGCCGACTCGTCGACCCGCGGCCACCCGAGCACCTGGCGGTGCTGATCATCGCCGGTCTGGTCGGATTCGCCGGCAACGAACTCGTCGCGGCGTACCGGATCCGGGTCGGCCGCCGGATCGGCTCCGCGGCGCTGGTCGCGGACGGACTGCATGCCCGCGCCGACGGGTTCACCTCACTCGCGGTCGTGCTCGGCGCGATCGGCGTACTGGCCGGCTTCCCGCTGGCCGACCCACTCGTCGGCCTCGGTATCACGGTCGCGATCCTCGTCGTACTGAAGAGCGCGTGGACCGACGTCTACCGGCGGCTGATGGACGCGATCGATCCGGAGCTGCTCGTCACCGCCGAGACCACCCTGCGTGGCACGCCCGGCGTGACCGCGATCGAGGACCTCCGCCTCCGCTGGACGGGACATCGCATCCGGGCCGAGACGAGCGTTGTCGTCGATCCGTCCCTGACTCTCGCCGATGCGCACGCGATTGCGCATGACGCCCACCACCGCCTGTCCCACTCCCTGCCCAAACTCCACAGCGCCACAGTGCACGTGAGCCCTGCCGGGGGCTGATCCTGTTCAGCTCAGAAGGCGCAGGGCGGTGAGGGCGTACGCGCGGGCAGCCGTCACGAGCTCGTGGATCGCTACGGATTCGTCGGCACGGTGCGCCTGCGTAGTGACCGAGCCGGGGCCGAGGACGACGACGGGTACGCCGAGATCGCGAGCGACGTACCCGCCGTCGCAAGCCGCGGTCCAGCCGCCCAACGGGAGCTCAGGACCGCCGGCGTCGACCCGGGCGGCCTCGGTGATGCGGACGAGGTCGGTATCGGCCGCGGTCTCGAAGGCGGGCATCTCCATCGGCATGTCGAGGTCGACCGTCAGCCCACGGTCCTCCAGCCGGAGCGCCGCGACGCGGTGACGGAGATCGTCGAGTACGGCGGCCGGCGACTCGCCCGGGAGGAGCCGGCGATCGGCGACGATCACGCACTCGGCCGGGACGATCGATCCGCCGGTGCCGCCGTTGATCTGACCCACGCTCCAGGTCGCGGGGCCGAGCAGCGGATGGGGGTCAGCGGCAAGGATCGTGTGCAGCCGTTCGATTTCGGCGACGACTGCGGCCGCGCCGTAGATCGCGTTCGCGCCATCTGCCGGGTTGCCGGCGTGACAGGCGCGGCCGTGGACTGCGACGCGTAGGTACGAGTCGCCCCGAGCGGCGATGATTGTCTGCAGGTCGGTCGGTTCGGCGGTGACGCACCCGACGAAGGATCGTTGCGCGTCGGCGACGTACGCGCGGATGCCTTTGCCGGTCTCCTCCTCGTCCATGACCGCCGCCAGCTCGACCGGTCCGCTCAGGCGGGTGCCGCGGAGCGCGGCGAGAGCAACCAGGGCCGCCGCGAGGCCGCCCTTCATGTCGGAGGCTCCGCGGCCGTAGATCCGCCCGTCGCGAACCTCCCCGCCGAACGGATCGGTCGTCCACCCGTCACCAACAGGCACGACGTCCGTGTGCCCAAGCAGCAACACCCCCGCATCATTGCCGGAGGCAAGAGTGATGGTGAGGTTGTCGCGGCCGGGCTCGACGGGCGTGGTGGCCACCTCGAGCCCGAGCTCCCGGCCTGCCGCGGCCAGAACCGCGACTGTCGCCGCCTCATCGCCGGGCGGGTTCTGCCCAGGCGCCCGCAACAGTTCCGTGGTGACCCGCACCAGCAGATCCTCGTCGATACGATCCAGCACAGCCTGCTCGGCGGACGTCACGCTCATGCTGCCCTAGCCTAGGCCGACCTCCCGGTCAGGTTGGCCCGCCAGCCGCCGTACGACGTGACCGGAACAACTGCCGCGCCGACTCCGCCGCATCGTCCTCCGGGGCCGGCAGCGGAAACCTTCACCGCTCGAGCGGGCGGAGGAAGCTGCGGTCGTAACGCAGCACGCACCCGCTGTCGTCCCGAATCTTGTCCGCGGCAACGAAATCCGGATCCACCCCGAACAGCGCGCGGTACTTCTCGTACGCCGCCAGGCTCGGGAAACTGAACAACCCAAGCGCCCGATCGCTGGCGCCTTCCGCAGGCAAGAAGTACCCGTGATGAGTACCACCATGCCGCTCGACGAGCTCGATCCACCGCCGGCCGAACTCCTCGAACGCCTCGATCTCCGCCGGATCGATGACGTAGTCGACGACGCACGTGATCATCTCGCTCCTCCTTGCTCTCGCCGCCCGGATGCATTGCGGAGTCTCGCGGCCGGCGGGACGGACTCGCCGCGCCCCCGTGCTCGTCGCCCGCGAGACCGGGACACCGGACGACTGTATCCGGACCGCTTCTTCCCTGGAGCCGCACCTCGAGGACAAAGCATCGGACTGCGAGGCAGCTGAGAACCGCGCGCACTCTCGACCGGTCACCGCGCTGAGACAGCCCTGGCCTAGGCCGACCTCCCTGCCAGGTACGCGCGCCAGCCGCCGTACGACGTGATGTCGCGCGCCGGATCCGCGCCATCAGCCGTACACACGAACCCGAGCACCCGCTGCCCGTCCGACAACTCCACCGGGCCGATCGCCAACGGCGGCTCGACCGTCGCCAAGAACCCGCCGAACTCAAGCGCCGGCAAACTCCAGACCTCCACCTCGATCCCGGCGCCGCCCTGATCCGGCACCGTCCGGGTCAGACCAGGCCGTGGTCCGTCCACCAGATACATCCGGTACGACGCATCCGTCCGCGCATCGAACGCGAGCCGTCCACCCCGTCGTACCAGTTCGTGGTTGAGCGGCTGCCCGGACAGATGTGCCCCCGCGACCGCGAGCAGGATCTCCTCCGCGGGTTCACCACCCCAGGTCGCCGCGAGGTCGATCAGTACGCGGTCGTGCCCCGCCGGCGCGAGCAACTGGATCCCGAACGGCAGCCCGTCGCTCCGGTCCGGCCCGGGGAAGGCGACAGCGCACAGATCGAGCAGGTTGACCATGTTGGTGAACCGTCCGAGCCGGCTGTTCACGCCGATCGGATCCGCCGCGACCTCCGCCAGGGTCGGATGCTCCGGCGTCACCGGCAGCAGCAGTGCGTCGAGTTGCGTCCACAGGTGTTCGCTCGCCCGCGCCAGGATCGCCAGTCGATCGAACCCGGCGAACGCATCGGCCGCGGTCAGGGCGGCACCATTGTGGACAATCGACCGCACAGTTGGGTCCACCGCCGGATCATCGACGAGCTTGTCCCCGAAGGCCAGCCAACGCTCGGCCAGCCAAGGGCCGGAGTACAGCAGGTCGGCGGCCGCCAGCAGCGGCTGCACATCCACCTTCACCACGTCGCCGAGCCGATAAGCCTGGTCCAGTGTCGCCTGCCACGCCTCCTCGGGCAGTGGGTCGAGCTCGAGAGACACATCCGGTACGCCGATCACCGCGGGGGACCCGGGCACTCGGCCCGGCCGGCTGTGCGGCAGCGACTCGTACCGCCGGGACCACGCGTCCTCCGGGTCAAAGGCAACCATCACATCGAAGGCGCGGCGCGCAGTGGCGACCGACCGGGCCATCACCGTCACGCAGTCGAGCGACCGACAGGCCGGTACGACGCCACGCGCGGAGACGATCCCGCGACTCGGTTTGATGCCGACAATCCGATTGAAGGCAGCCGGCACCCGGCCGCTCCCGGCGGTGTCCGTACCGAGCGCGAAGTCGACCTGCCCGCTCGCAACCGCGACTGCGCTGCCCGAACTCGATCCACCCGACACATGCTCCGCCGAGTAGACCGAGTGACAAGCGCCGTATGGCGACCGCGTGCCAACCAGCCCGGTCGCATACTGATCGAGATTCGTCTTCCCGAGCGGTACGGCGCCCGCTGCAACCAACCGGTCGACCACAAAGGCGTTCTGCGCCGCCTGCTCGGCATTGCGCGGATCCCCAGCGGTCGTAGGCACCCCAGCCAGGTCGATGTTGTCCTTCAACGCCATCGTGAGCCCATGCAGCGGCCCGGGCCGAGCTTCGACCGGCTCGACGCGGGTGATCCATTCGTTCATGCGCCCCACCGGGCCCGCTCGGCCTCGAAGGCGGCTCGGCGTTTGGCTCGTAGGGTTGCGATGTCCACGGGTGCCTCCTGTTCGATGCGGCGTACGTCGGCGATCGAGAACGTGGACGGGGTGACCCGGAGGTCGGCCCGGCCGGCTGCGATCTCGGCTCGCTCGTGGGCGAGTTGCTCTGCGCTCACCGGGGTGAAGCGGATCAGGTCGAACTGCCGCAGCAACCAAGGCTGCTCGTCTGCGGGGGAGAGCCGCCAGACCGGGACGGTCCGGCCGACCAACTGGTAGCCGCCGGGTCCCTCCATCCCGTACACGCACAGATAGATCCCGCCGATCCCGACCGCGTTCTGCGGCGTCCAGGTGCGTGCCGGGTTGTACTTCGTCGTCACCAGCCGGTGCCGCGGATCGATCGGTACAGCGACCGGCGCGCCGAGGTAGACGTCGCCGAGTCCGACCACCAGGTACGTCGCGGCCTGCACGATCTCGAAGACCTCGTCGCGTTCGCGCAGATCGTTGACCCGCCGGATGAACTCCACGTTGTCCGGGCACCAGGGCGCGTCCGGCCGGACCGAGGTCGCGTACCGGCGCATCGCCTCATGGGCCTCCGGGTGGTCGAACGCGATCGGCAGCGTCACGTCGCGCGCCGGCAGCACCACGGTCTCAGGATCCTCGAGCCCGGCGGCGAGGAACGCCAGTCGCTCCGCGAGCTGGGTCAGCGCGAGCCGCGACGAGTCGACCGCCACCAGCATCGACCGCACACCCTCGACGATCTCCGTCACACCGTCCGGCCGGTCGGCGCGCAAGGACTGCGCCAGCAGATGGATCCACACCCGGACCGTGAGATCGAGCTCTGCCGGGCCTGCTTCGACCAGCAGATGCCGCTCGCCCGCGCATCTGATCGTGTACGGCGGAGCCGTGGTCGCGCGTTCGGCATGGTGTAGAGCCTTCGGACGGTCCGTGGTGCTGATCGGGGAGGCGAGCTCGGCCGGGTCCTGCCGGAGATCACTCAACCAATGACGCCGTACCCGGATTGCTTCGGTCGCCGCGGCCATCGTCACCGGGACCAGGTCGACCGTGTCGCCGGCGCGGAGCTGCCCGAGCATCCATCGATCGGCCTCGATCACCACGGCCGGTACGACGAAGCCGCCAAGCGACGGGCCGTCCTTTCCGACGATGACCGGGGTGTCTCCGGACAGCATGATGCCGCCGACCGGATACGCGGAGTCGTGCACGTTGGAGGGATGCAATCCGGCCTCACCGCCGTCGGTCCTGGCCCAGCCCGGCACCGGTCCGACCAGCCTGATCCCGGTGCGATCGGATCGATGGTCGACAATCCAACGGTTGGCAAAGAACTCGTCGACACCCTCAGCGGTGAGATGGTCCGGGGCGCCGTGCGGGCCGGCGATCACCCGGACTCGCCAACTCCCGGAGAGCTCCGGAAGGTCGACCGACAGCGGGGTGAGCAGGTTCTCCCGCCGACCCAAGGGGAGCTGGTCGCCTGCCGTGAGCGCGCGGCCGTCGTGACCGCCGAAACCACCGAGCACGAAGGTCGATCGGCTGCCGAGGATGCGCGGGACGTCCAGGCCGCCTTCGATCGCCAGGTACGCGCGCAGACCCGGGCCGTCCAATGCACCAAGGTCGAGCACGGCCCCGGCGGGCAGGCGGACGACCATGCCAGGGCGGACCCCGAACCCGTCGATCGTCGCGTTGCGGACCGCGCCACCAACGCAGATCAGCCGGTCCTCGTCGCAGGTCAGCACTGGTCCGGTGACCACACACTCCAGTCCGGCCGCGCTGTCCGGGTTGCCCACCGCGGCGTTGACCAGTGCGAAGGTCAGTTCGTCGGCCGCGCCGGAAGGCGGTACGCCGACGTCCCACAGCCCCGGCCGACCGGTTAGGTCCTGGATCGTGGTCTGGGTCCCGGGAGTGACGATGGTGATGACGGCCACCGTCACCACCAGCCCACGAGTTGGATCGGCGTCGGATTCCAGCCGTTGCAGGGATTGTTGACCTGCGGACAATTGCTGATCAGCACCAGGATGTCCCGGGAGGCGGTGAGCTCGACGTACCGGCCCGGGGCGGAGAGACCGTCGTCGAACCTCAGGTCTCCGCCGGAGGTGACCGGGACGTTCATGAAGAAGTTGATGTTGTGGGTGAGCTGACGCTGCCCGATGCCGGCCTGCGCGCCGTACCAGAGGAAGGTCTGGCGGCAGGCGTGCTGGTGCCGGGTGTGCTCGCCGTACCGGATGACGTTGCTCTCCTGGGAACACGCGCCGCCGACGGTGTCGTGCCGGCCGCAGGTGTCGTCGCTGATCACCGCGAGCTCGTCGAGCCTGGTCGACAACAGCCGTGATCCGGTCGTGAGGAAGACAGCCCGTTGCTCGCGGATCGTGTCGAAGGCGGAGTACCGGTTGTCGATGTCGTGCGCGTCGTACAGCAAGGTGTCGACAGCCTGATTGCCCTGCAGGTCGACAATCTGCAATCGACCACCTGCCGGCACGGTGAGCAGTGCGCCATCGCCAGGCTCGACCACGGTATCCAGAGCGGTACTCGTCTCGGTGATGGTCATGCGATCAGCTCCCGGGTCAGCTCGAGCGCACGCACCGCTTCCTCGCGAAGCTCCGGATCGCCTGGGGTGGCGGCTTCGATGTGTACGGCGACTCCCGCGGCCGGACCGTCGGACAGCAGATGCGGCGCGGCGGAGATGACGACCAGCAGGTCCTGCTCGGCTCGCAGTGTCACGGTGTCGCCGGCTCGTGCGTGTGCCGGTACGAACGCCAGCGATGCGTGCGGGTCGTCAGAGATCGCGACCTTCGAGAAGAAGTTGATGCAGGCATGCAGATCGGCTGCTCCGAAACCGTGCTTGGCCAGTTCGAGCAGCACCAATCGATCGGGGCGCCCGCCGGTGAGGCAATCGTGCCAATCGAGCGTCGATGCGACAACGGTCGCCAGGGCGAGGCCGCGGTCGGACATCAGGACCATGCCGGTGCGGATCCGCGCGGACATCTGCGACTTCAGTGTGTCCGGGATGTTCAGCCGATCGAGCCGGTCGGACCCGATGATCAGCACCGACGCATTCGCGCCGTCGGCCAGTGCGGTGAGGGTCAGGCTTCGCCCCGCCCGGACCGGTGCCGACCAGGCCGCGGCGGCAGGGATCTCGTGGTTCATGCGCCGGCTCCTTCCGCTTCGGCGACGGCGGGCGCCGCAGCTGACGGCAGGACCAGGCCGATCGAGGCGTGGTACGCGCGGCGCTGGTACCGGTAGGCGATCACTCCGCCGAGGCCCACGATCGCGAGGGTGATCAGCGGCAGATAGTGCAGATACCAGCCCGCGCCGGCCGGGTCGTACACCTCAGCCCGCGGCCAACCGAGGTTGATCGCCATCGCGAGCCCGTAGGAAACCGCGACGATGTTGACAATCAGACCGAACCGTCCGAGCGAGAACAGCGGCCGGCCTTGTTCGTCGACCCCGGCGGCCGGTCCGTTGCCGCTCAGCCGTCGTACCAGCAGAGGTGCGGTCACCATCAGATACGCGACGTAGAGCAGCATGATGCAAACGCTGGCGAGGCCGAGGAACAGGCCCGCGTTGCCCACGTTCACCACCAGGCAGACGGCGGCGAGGACGCCGGGCACGATGGTCGCCGCGACCGGCGTGCCGGTACGGCGGGACACCTGGCGCAACTGACGCGACGCCGGCAGGACGTTGTCTCGTGCCATCGAGAAGATCATCCGCGCAGCCGCGGTCTGGATCGCGAGCGTGCAGACGCACACGGCGAGCGCGACGTCGAGGAGCAGCAGTTTGCCGGCCGTCGAACCAAGCCGGCTGGTCAGTACATAGGGGAGACCCTGCGTCGCGAGGTCGCCGTCGGTCAGCGAGGGCGCCGCCATCAGCGCGGCGACGATAAGGAACGCCCCGCCGATCCCGGATGCGACAACGGCCCGGATGATCGTCCGCGGCGTGGTCGCCCTCGGCCGGTGGGTCTCCTCCGACAACTCACCCGCGCTGTCGAACCCGACCAGCACGTACGCCGCCATCAGCGCCGAGATGAGCAGCGGTACGACGTACCCGGTGGTGCTGTCGAGGTTCGTCGTGTGCAGTACGACGGACGGCCCGCGCTCGGCTCTGGTTGTCAACAAAACGACGATCAGCACGACACCGACCAGCTCGCAGGTCACGCCGACCGAGTTGACCACCGCGGTGATGCGGACGCTGGTCGCGTTGAGAAGGGTGGTGGCGATGAGGAGCAGGCAGCCAAGGACGACGGCGTTCGCCGCGCCATCCTTCGACGAGAGCGCCGAGTCGGTCCCGACCAGCTGGAAGCCCGACCAGACCGCGGGCAGCACGACCTGCAGGGCGATCGCCGCGGTGGCTAGCGTGATGATCTGCGCGATCACCATCGTCCAGCCGGCGAACCAGCCGATGACGGCGCCGCCGAGCCGCCTGGCCCATTGATAGATCGCTCCGGACAACGGGTAGCGCGCGGCGAGTTCGGCGAAGCACAACGCCACCATCAGCTGGCCGGCCAGGACCGCAGGCCAGGTCCAGAAGAACGCCGTACCGCCGAAGCCGAAGCCCAGTCCGAACAACTGGAAGACCGTGGTGAGGATCGACACGAACGAGAAGCCGGCCGCGAACGAGGCGTAGCTACCGACCCGGCGCGAGAGCTGCTGGGTGTAGCCGAACCGGCCCAGGTCGTTCGCGCCGAGGTCGTCGGTGGGTGAGGTCAGTGTTTCAGGGGTGGCTGACATTCCGGCCTCCATCGGATCGGCCCGGAACGCACACGGCACCCGGGGCCTTCAAGGCCTCCCGGGCTTTTGTCCCGCCGTGGAACGGCGCCGTCGTGACGGCACCGCCTCCCCTCTCGGACCAGACCTGCCGCGATCGGCAGCGGAACCCTAGGGGCGCCCCGCCCTGGCGGCGGGTCTTCTTTAGTTCAGGGCGCGCCGGTTTCGGTGGGCGTCCTGAGGTGTAACGAGACGGTTAACGAATCCTCTCACCGGGGGCCGAAGTGGTGAGAGGACAGAGAGCTCTGCCGGCGCCCGCGGGCTGCGGTTGCAGCGGTTCCATGGGCCGGGATTGCCTAGGGCAACAGTTTGTCAGCGGCCCGGCGCAGGCGGGCGACGCCCTCGTGGATGCGGTCCGGTGGCGTCGAGGCGAAGCAGAGTCGGAGCGCGTCGTGGAAGCGGCCGGTGGGAGAGAAGGCCGGGCCGGGGATGAACGCGACGCCTTCGGCCAGCGCGATCTCGAACAACTCGCTCGTGTCGATGCCGTTCTCCAATGTGACCCAGAGGAAGAAGCCACCCTCGGGATCGGTCCAGCGGGCGATGTCAGCGAAGTTCTCCTGCAGTGCCGTGTGCATCGCGTCCTTGCGGCACTTGTACTCGAGTCGCTGCGTGACCAGGTGCTCCTCGAGGTGGCCGCCGGTCAGGAACCCGGTGAGCAGCCGCTGGGCCGGCAGGTTCGTGCAGGTGTCCATCGCCTGCTTCGCGTTGATCAGCAACGGCTGCAGTTCGGGATCGGTGTCGACCCAGCCGACCCGGAGTCCCGGCGCGACGATCTTCGAGAACGTGCGTACGGCGAACACGAGCGGATCGCCCGCGCCGAGCTCACGCAGTGACGGCAACGGGTCCCCGGCGAACCGCAGCAGCCCGTACGGATCGTCGTCGATCACCATCGAGCCCCACGCGCGGGCGAGGTCGAGCAGCTTGTGCCGCCGCTCGAGGGAGAGTGTCGCGCCGGACGGGTTCTGGAACGTCGGGATCGTGTAGATCGCCTTCGGCCGTCTTCCATCGAGGAGCCGTGGTAGATCGTCGACAATCATCCCGTCGACATCGACCGGGACCTCCAGCAGTTCGGCGCCGTACGAGAGTGCGGTCGCACTGCCGTTCGTGTACGTCGGCGATTCGACGACGACCAGGTCTCCGGGGTCGACGAAGAGCTTGCAGAACAGGTCGAGGCCCTGCATCCCGCCGGCCGTGATGGTGAGCCGGTCGGCCGTGGTCTCGTCGGAGGTGCCGCGGAGCATCTCGAGCAGGGCGGCGTGCAGCGGTGGATCTCCTTCGGTGGCCGCGTAGTCGTACGCGTCGGGGCGGCTCAGTTGTTCGGCAGCGATCGCGGCGAGGACGTTCGACGGTACTGCTTCCGCGGCCGGTGATCCCATCGCGAACCGGACGATGTCGTGGGTCTGCTTGTGCAGTAACGACGTACTCGAGTCGATCACCGACCCGACGAGCCCGGCGACGCGTGCGGCGTACGGGAGAGCTTGCACGGAACTACCTCCTGCTGGTCAGCTCGTCGGACAGATCGCTCAGGCGCTCGACGCCGCCGGCGGTGACCACGATCGGTTCGAACAGACGGACGCGTGAACATGCGACAGTGTGCGGCTGGGCAGGATTGTTGACAATCCTACGGACGGGTTCCTAGCCTCGACGCATGCCACCCCCCGCCGAGCGCCCCATCATCACGGTGCTCTGCAAACGGTCCCCAGCGGCAGCCACGGAGCCGGGTGCGGCGAGGGCGCCGGGTGCGGGCACGGTGCCAGGTGCGGGTGTGGGCGCCGAGGTGGGTGTCGGCGCGGAGCCGGGTGTGGGTGGGTTGTTGGTGCCGCCGGGGTTGGAGGGGTTGGGGGTTGAGTTTCGGTTTTGTGATGCGGGCGGGTTGGGGGAGGCGGTGCGGGGGGCTCGGGGGTTGATGTTGTGGGACTTCTTTTCGACGGCGGTTCGGGATGTGTGGGCTGAGGCGGGTTCGGTCGAGTGGATTCATGTGACGGCGGCCGGGGTGGACACGTTGCTGTTCGACGAGCTTCGGGACTCGGACGTGGTGGTGACGAATGCTCATGGTGTGTTTGACCGGCCGATCGCGGAGTACGTGCTGGGCGCGGTGATCGCGCATGCGAAGGACGGCCGGCGCAGCCTGGAGTTGCAGCGACGGCACGAGTGGCAGCATCGCGAGACCCGCAGCATCCTCGGTGCGACCGCGCTGATTGTCGGCACCGGGGCGATCGGACGCGAGACGGCCCGGCTGCTCAGCGCGGCCGGTCTGCAGGTCCGTGGCGCCGGACGGGTCGCACGCCCGGACGACCCGGACTTCGGCGAGGTCGTTGCCAGTAGCAATCTTTCCGCCGAGGTGGGGTGGGCCGATCACGTGGTCCTGGCGGCGCCGCTGACGGACGCGACCCGAGGACTGGTCGACGCCGAGGTATTGGCGGCGATGCGGCCCGGAACGCACCTGATCAACATCGCGCGCGGTCCGATTGTCGACGAAGTCGCGCTCCTGAACGCCCTGCCGGACGGGCGAATCGCGGCCACCCTCGACGTCTTCGACCGCGAACCGTTGCCGCCTGACCATCCGTTGTGGGACGAGCCGAACGTGACGATCACCGCCCACATGTCCGGCGACGTGATCGGCTGGCGGGACACCCTGGCCGCACAGTTCGCCACCAACGTCCGGCGCTGGCTGGCCGGGGAACCCCTGCTCAACGTGGTGGACAAGAAGCTCGGCTACGTCCCGACAGGAGCCCGATGACGCAGGCAACCGAATTGGTCGACGGATATCGGAACGGCACGATCTCGCCGGTGGAGGCGACGCAAGCGGCACTGGACGCGATCGAACAGTACGACGACCAGGTCAACGCGTTCGTCCTGGTGGATGCCGAGGGCGCCCTCGCCGCCGCGAAGGAGTCGGAGGCCCGGTGGCATTCTGGGGAGCCAGTGGGCCCCGGCGACGGCGTACCGACGTCGATCAAGGACGCCTTGTGGACAAAGGGATGGCCGACCCTGCGAGGCAGCACGCTGATCGACGAGGCCGGGCCGTGGGACGAGGACGCCCCGGCCGTCGCCCGCCTCCGGGAGACCGGCGCCGTCATCCTCGGCAAGACGACCACGCCTGAGTACTCGTGGAAGGGCGTCACCGACTCCTCCAGGTACGGCGTGACGCGCAACCCCTGGGATCCGTCGACGACCCCCGGCGGTTCGAGCGGCGGATCAGCGACCGCGGTCGCGCTCGGCATGGGCGCGTGGTCGGTCGGCACCGACGGTGGGGGATCGGTCCGGATCCCGGCCGCGTTCACCGGAACGGTCGCGCTCAAGCCGACGTACGGGCTGATCCCGTTGTATCCGCCGAGCGCGTTCGGGACGTTGTCGCACGGCGGGCCGATGACGCGGTCGGTCCGGGACGCGGCCGCGCTGCTCGACGTGATCACCGGGTACGACGCCCGCGACTGGTCCGCGATGCCCACGCCGGCCACGTCGTTCCTGCGTGGGCTCGACGACGGTGTTGCCGGCCTGCGGATTGCCTTCTCGTCCGATCTTGGGATTGTCGACAATGACCCCGAGGTCGAGGCGCTCGTCCGCACAGCGGTCGGTGTGCTGGCGGACGCCGGGGCCGAGGTGAGCGAAGTCGATCCGGGGTTCGCGGACCCGGTCGACGCGTTCCACGTGCTGTGGTGGTCGGGCGCCGCGAAGGTGCTGTCGGCGTACGAGGTCGACGATCGCGTCGATCCCGGACTGCGCCGGGTTGCCGCGCTCGGAGCGTCGTACTCGGCCTCGGATGTCCTGGACGCGACCTCTACCCGGATGGAGCTCGGGCAGCTGATGGGACGGTTCCATCAGACGTACGACGTCCTCGTGACGCCGACGCTGCCGATCACGGCGTTCCCGGTCGGCCAGGATGTGCCGGACGGTTCGGCGTCACCGGATTGGACGAGCTGGACGCCGTACACCTATCCGTTCAATCTCACCCAGCAGCCGGCGCTCAGCGTGCCGTGTGGGTTCACGCAGGCGGGGCTTCCCGTTGGACTGCAGGTGGTTGCGGCGAGGCATGCGGATGCGCTCACCCTGCGCGTCGGCCAGGCGTATCAAGCGGCCACCGACTGGCATCTCCGCACACCCACCTTGGAGGCACGCTGAGCAAGCACATCACCGTCAGCCTGGACAAGGGCTGGGTCCGGGGCAACGTGTTCGGAGGGTCGTCGAGAACCTCGAGGAGTTCGCCGCGGCTTGTCAGGACCGCCGGATGTGCGGCGCCCGCGGCGAAACTCTTTCGTTCGACCGGCGCTAGGGCGAGTCGGGCGGTCCCAGCCAAGCCTCAGAGACCGTTGCGGAAGCCCTCGCGCCAGGAGGCGTAGCCGGGCTGCCAGCCGAAGGTCGCCTTGGCGAGGCTGTTGTCCGCGCCACGGATCTCGGTGAAGGCCGCGACCCCGACATCGCCGGCCGCGAGCCGGCCCAGCCACGCGGGAACGTGCCGCGGCGGCTTCGCCCCGAGGATGCGGGCGAACTCCGGCAACCACACCGCCGCCTGCGCCGGGTCGTCGTCGGCGATCTGGAAGATTCCGGTCGCGTCGCTCTCGACCGCCTTCACCGTCGCGTCGGCCGCGTCGTCGTAGTGGATGAACGACCACACTCCGGCGCCGTCGCCGATCACCGGCAGCTTGCGCTTCTGGATCAGCTCCACCATCGAGCCGCCCTTGCCGATGTCACCGGTCGGGCCGTAGAAGCTCCCGTACCGCAGCGCGACGCCCTCAATCCCCTCGGCGTTCGTCACCACCGACTCGAGGTGCCTGATCCCCGCCATCGTCTTGCGCTGCGCCGTCGCCGGCTCGGCGTCGAGCGGATCCGCCTCGGTCTTCGTCGCGGAGCCACCGTGCTGCAAGTTCCAGCCGGCGTACGACTGGACGACGAACCGTCGTACGCCGGCAGCCTGGGAAGCGGCGAGCAGGTTGTCGGTGCCCTCGGTGCGGAGCCGGTTCGTCAGCGCGAAGCTGTCGTCGAACTTCTTGAAGTCGATCCCACCCTTGAGTGCCGTCATCTGGTGTACGACGACCTCCGGCCGGACCGACTCCACCGCAGCTGTCACCGCGGCAGCGTCGAGGCCGTCCGCGAAAACCACGTCCGCCCCGAACGCCCGCACCCCGGCCGCGCTGGACTCCGACCGGATCATCCCGGTCACCTCGTGCCCAGCCGCGACCAGTTGCGGCACCAGCGACCGGCCCAGTCCGCCGGTCGCACCTGCTACCAAGACCTTCATGTCATTCCTCCGTCGTCTGTCGTTACGACCCGGAGGACACGCGCCGGCCTCGGCGTGTGACAGTGACGCCGATCACGCCTCCGAGGTGACCGTGAACGAGGTCGGCCCGAAGGACACGTTCTGGGTGACGTCGATGGTCAGGTGGTCGGTCGGCGGGTGGCAGGCGAGGGTGAGGACGAACGGCGTCTCGAGGAAGCGGATCGTCGCCACGAACTTGTCACCGTCCGCGTGGGCACTGGAGACGACGCGCTGCCGGGCCTGGGGATCGGCCTCCTTGAGAACGCCGACGGAGGTGAGCTCCCGCCAGTCGCCCGGCTCGCAGACGATGTCCACCGGGTCGGTCGCGCCGGGCTCGAGCCCGGCGAACGTGAACGTGCCGGTCCCGTCCGGGTCCAGCCGGACCGCGGTCAGCCCGGTGGCGTTGTCGTCGGCGAACCGGTAGGTCTGTCCGTTCCCGCCGGCCGGTGCGGCACCGGTCGGCGGCGCCAACTCAAGCCGCGACGGGCGGGCGACCGGGGTGACCTCCTTGCCTTCGAGGGCCGGGAGCAGGTGATCCCAGACGGTGTTCAGGATCGCCTGCATGTCCTCCGTCGCGCTCGTGACGATCAGGACGGCGTCGTACGCCGGGAAGACCAGGCAGAACTGGCCGAACGCGCCGTCGCCGCGGTAGGTGTCGTGGCGGCCGCGCCAGAACTGGAAGCCGTACCCCTGCTTCCAGTCCGGGTTGTCCTGATTGTCGTTGGGCACCTGCTTGGAGGTGGCCGCCTCGTACCACTCGGCGGGGACGAGTTGCTTGCCCTCCCACACGCCGCGCTGGAGCACGAGCTGACCGAAGCAGGCCAGCGACTCGGTGTTGATGCTCAGCCCCCAGCCGCCGACGGTGATGCCCTCCGTCGACACCTGCCAGGACGCCTCGGTCGCGCCGAGCGGCTCGAACAGCCGGGGGCGCAGGTAGTCGAGCAGCCGCTCACCGGTCAGTCGCTGCAGGATCGCCGACAGCATGTACGTCGCGCCAGTGTCGTACACGAACACCGTGCCCGGCTCGTGGTCGACGTCGAGCCCGAGGAAGACCTTGATCATCCGGCGGTCCCGGGAGAGCGCCTCGACGGTGTCCTGGCTGTGCCCGGTGGTCATGGTCAGCAGGTGCCGGACCTTCATCGCGGCCAGGTTGTCGCTGATCGTCGCGGGCAACTCGTCGGGCTCGAAGAACGAGATGACCTGGTCGTCCAGCGACAGCAGGCCGGCGTCGATCGCCAGGCCGACGCCGGTCGAGGTGAAGCTCTTCGACACCGAGAACAGCAGGTGCGGATCGGTCAGCCGGTAGGGTGACCAGGCCTCCTCGAGGACGACGTGACCGTGCCGAAGCAGCATCACGGTCTGGATCTCCGGCGTGGACGCGTCGAGCGCCGCGACGAATGCGTCGAGCGCTGCGGCGGACAACCCCTGGGCTTCTGGCGTACTCCGTGCAAGTCTGCTCATTCCAAGCACGTTATCTTCCCGAACGGACAAATATCAGGTGAGTTCCGCCAGACGAGCAGCTGTCATTGTCAATCCGATCAAGGTGCCCGACGACTTTCGCCGGACCGTCGAGACCGCGGTGACCGAGCGCGGCGTCGACATCGCGCTGTGGCTGGAGACGACCGAGGACGATGCGGGCGTGACGATGGCCCAGCGGGCGGTCAAGGACGCCGTCGACCTGGTCGTGGTCGCCGGCGGGGACGGCACCGTGCGGATCGTCTGTGCCGAGCTCGCCGGGACCGGCATCCCCGTCGCCGTCCTGCCGGCCGGGACCGGGAACCTGCTGGCCCGCAACCTCGGGATCTCGCTCGACATGGACGACGCGCTGGCCGAGGTGCTCGAGGGCACCGAGCGGCGGATCGACAGTGTGCTGATCGAGGGCGACGAGCTGACCACCGACCGGTTCGTCGTGATGGCGGGACTCGGACTGGACGCGGCGATCATCGCGGACGCGCCGGACGACCTGAAGAAGCGGGTCGGCTGGGCGGCGTACGTCGTGTCCACGATCAAGAACCTGAACCATCCGTCGGTGCGGGTCGAGATCACCGTCGACGACCAGCCGCCGGTACGCCACCGGGCGCGGACCGTGGTGATCGGCAACGTCGGCACCCTGCAGGCGAACATCCCGCTGCTGCCCGACGCGGTCCCTGACGACGGGCTCATCGACGCTGTGGTGCTGTCGCCCCGGCGGGTCAGCCAATGGCCGCGGCTGGCGTTGAGCCTGGTGGTGAAGTCGATGCGCGAGCAGCATGTCCAGCGGTTCACCGGGAAGCGGATCCAGGTGACGGCCGCGAAGACGGTACGCCGCGAGCTGGACGGCGACACCATCGCCGACGGCCGCTCACTCAGCGCCTCGGTCGATCCGTCAGCCGTGGTCGTGCGGGTTCCCTGACGGCCCCAGATGGGTGAGTTTGTCGGGATTGACGACGCCGTGGATGGTCGTGATCCGGCCCTCGGTGATGACGAACGACCAGATGGCGATGGTGCGATCGGCCGGGTCGTGGATGCGGAGCGCCGGCTGGCCGCCGACGTGCACTCCTTCGACGGTCAGGTGGCCGAACTTGCCGAAGGCGCCGATCAGCATCCGGGCGACATTGCCGGCGCCGTGCACCGGTCGCGGGAAGCCGCCCTTGCCGCCGCCGTCCCCGGTGAAGGTGGCGTCGGGTGCGAGGAGGTCGACGAGGGCGTCGAGCTCACCGTCCTCAGCGGCCGCGACGAAGCGCCGGACCAGTTCGTCGCGCTCTTGGGGTGACGCGTCGTAGCGCGGTCGATTGTCGGCAATCCGGCGCCGGGCGCGGACGGCGAGCTGACGGCAGGCGGCCGGCGTCTTCGCGATGATCCCGGCGACCTCGTCGTACGAGTAGCCGAAGACGTCGCAGAGCAGGAAGACCGCGCGCTGGTCGGGGGAGAGCCGCTCGAGTACGACGAGGAACGCGGTGGACAGCGAGTCCGACAACGCGGCCCGGTCGGCGAGGTCGACGTACTCGTCGACGGCCGGCTCGGGCAGCCACGGGCCGAGGTAGGTCTCGCGCTGCCGGCGTGCGGACCGCAACTGATCGATCGCCAACCGCGTCGTCACCGTGGTCAGGAACGCCTTCGGCGACTCCACCTGGTCCTCTCGATGCAGCCGGAGATAAGCCTCTTGCACGACGTCCTCCGCGTCACCGAAGCTCCCCAGCATCCGGTACGCGATCGACAGCAGCAGTGGCCTGAGTTCCTCCATCACACCTTTCACAGACGATCGAGGACGTCTCCCAGTGACAGTGTCACAGGATCGGATCGCCGATCGTCTGCAATCGGCATGAACACAGTCACCTGGGTCTTCTCCGGAATCCTGGCCGCGATCTTCGCGTACTCCGGTGCCGTCAAGGCCACCATGTCCCGCTCCCGCCTGATCGCCACCGGCCAGACCGGCATCGCGCCCTTCCCGATGCCCCTGGTCCGCGTCGTCGCCATCTCCGAGCTGTTCGCCGTCGCCGGCCTCTTCGCGCCCTGGCTGACAGACAAGGCCCGCGTCCTCACGCCGCTGGCTGCCGTCGGCCTCACCATCGTGATGATCGGTGCTGCCATCTCCCATGCCTCGCTCCGCGAACCGAAGTCGGTCGCGGCCAACGTCACCCTGCTGGCCCTCGCCTCCTTCGTCGCAGCCAGCCGTTTCGCGGCGCTCACCTGACCAACCCGCATGCATCGCGGCAAGGCCGGATCGCCAGGCCATCTCAATCGGCTGCCATCAGCGCGGTTGAGCGTCAGGGCCGCCCGGTGGCGGCAATTGTGATGGCCTGGCGGTCCGCTGCTCCTAGCGCTGGACGAGTACGGCGACAGTCCGCGGTGGGACTGTTGCTGTGCCCGTTCCGGCGGTCCAGGTGGTCTGCTTGACGACGGCGTCGGAGCCGTTCGCCTGGACGGGAGACAGGGCCAGGTTGGCGCCGGCCAAGGCCGGGATCTGCTGTGAGACCGCCGCTCCCGTCGAGTTGAAGACGACCAGGACGCCCTTGAGCGCCGGGTCGACGTTGGGACCCACGGTGTCGTCGATGCGCATCGTGATCACACCGGGCGTCGTGCCGCTGACCGGGAAGGTGAGCTTCTGGTTGATCAGTTCCGCGGAGCCGAGCCGGAACAGCGGGCTCGAGAAGCGCAGCTTCAGCAGGTCGGCGGCTGCGGCTGAGGCGGTCGCCACGTCGGCCGCGGTCGGCTTCAGCGCCGGGTTCGCGAGCAGCGGCTTCATGTAGGACCACTTGGCCTCGTTGTCGGCCTTGGGCGGCAGACCGTGGCCGAAGCCGTTGTCGGCACCGGTCCAGTCGAGGGTGTTGAACCAGTCGCCCGAGTCGTAGGAGTTGCGGTCGAGCGACTTGCTCCGCAGCAGGTCGGCGCCCGCGTGCCAGAACGACGGCGTCTGGGCCAGCGCGGTCGTTGCCAGTGACACCGTGTTCATCCGGATCCGGTCCGGCATTGTCATGGCTGTCGGCAACTTGTAGGTCAGCGTGTCCCACAACGTCTCGTTGTCGTGGGCATCGACATAGCTGATCACCTCGTCCGGCTGGTCGGCGTACCCGGCCGGTGAGCCGTTGTAGTCGACCGAGTCACCGCGGACGACGTCGCCGGTCGAGGTGGAGCGGAAGGTGAACGAGCGCAGGTTGCCGGCCAGGCCGAGCTGGATCAGATCCGTGTCGTGGGCGAGTCGCTTGGCGCGTTCGGAGGGCGTGCCGTTGATCGGGTCGCCGTTCGGGTCGCTCGCCTCGCCGGAGCCGAAGCCCTGGATCCGCGGATTGTCGTCGAACGGACCGCCGCCGCGGACCCCGTCGCGGAGCCGGTCGGAGAACGTACCGATCCCGGTGCCGCCGAGGTTGCCCTGCCGCGCTTGGACGAACAGCGCGTCGTTCGCGACCTCGCCGAAGTTCCAGCCCTCGCCGTACAAGTAGATGCTCTTGCCGTCCACCCCGTCCTTGGCCAGAGTCAGCTTGTCCAGCGCGACGCGGATCTTCAGCATGTTCTCCTTGCTGTGGTGGCCCATCAGGTCGTACCGGAAGCCGTCGACCCGATAGTTGCGCGCCCAGCTGACGGTGCTGTCGACCATGATCTTCTCGGCCATCGCGTGCTCGGTGGCGATGTTGCTGCAGCAGGTCGACGTCTCCACCTTCCCGGTCGCGTTCAGCCGCTGGTAGTACCCGGGCACGACCTTGTCCAGCACGGACGTCGGCGCCTGACCGGCCGCCGGGGTGTGGTTGTAGACCTGATCCAGTACGACGCGCAGCCCCGACTTGTGCAGTCCGCCGACCATCGTGCGGAACTCGGCGACGCGGGCCAGGCCATCACGGGCGGTCGCGTACGAGCCCTCGGGCGCAAGCCAGTGGTACGGGTCGTAGCCCCAGTTGAACCCGTCCTTCGCCGCGACCGCCGTCACGCAGGCCTGCTGCTGATCGGAGTCCGCCGGGAACGACTTCAGATCACAGGCCGGCGTCTGCTGCCCGGTCTCCGGGATCGACGCGATGTCGAACGTCGGCAAGAGGTGCACGGTGTTGAGTCCGGCCGCCGCAAGTGCCTGCAGGTGCTTCGTCCCGTTGCCCTGGTCGGCGAAGGCGAGATAGGTCCCGCGGTGCGCGGCCGGCACGCTGCTGTCGTTGATCGAGAAGTCGCGGACGTGCAGCTCGTAGATCGTCGAGTCGACACCCCGCGCCAGCTTCGGCGCCGGCGTACCCGACCAGAGCGCCGGCTTCCCGGCCGGATCGTTCAGGTCCACGGCGACCGAGTACGCCGAGTCCGTCGTGAGCGCGACCGAGTACGGATCGGTGACGACGTTCGTCTCGACCTTGCCCGTCGAAGGCGCGTAGACCTCCACCTCATAGCGGTACGACGCGTTCTTCCACGACCGTGGTCCGTCAACTGACCACGACCCATCGTTGTTGAGTCGCATCGGCACCCGGCTGGACCCGACCAGCAGCGTCACCGCTTGCGCGGTCGGCGCCCACAAGGTGAACGTCGGCGCACCACCGTGCCAGTTCACGCCATACGTGCGCCCCGCGGCACTGCCGTAGACATCGTCGAGCACACCCGGGATCTGGACGCCGGTCGCGTCCAGCAACCGTCCCACGTCGTCGTACTGTGCGAGCCCGAGTTGCCCGGTGAGGATCTTCTGAACGTCGGCGTGGTCGAGTCTGAGCGCGGTATAGCCCTTCAACGCCGGGAATTTCGCCAGCACCGACGCAGGGATCCCGGCCGGGTCATAACGCAGTCCGGACGACGAGCCACCGATGTCGTTCGCGTCGACCTTCAGCGAGCCGTCGTCCGACCAGTGCAGCCGCCAGCGCGACTGCTCCGGGTGGGCGACCGGCGGTACGGCGAGCAGGTCGTGAGTCAGCCAGTAGGCCTTGGCCTGGCTGAGGTCCGGCTGGGCACCCGGCCGGGACGTTGTCACGGTCAGCACGTGGGTTGCGATGACGTAGGAGAAGGTGACGACCAGGCCGTCGCCCGGAACGGTGAACGGGATGTTGGCGCCGTTCTTGACTCCGCCGGCGCCGTAGTTCTCGTCGAAGGACAGGTTGTGCGCGACCTTCGCCTCATAACTCCCCGCTCCCAACTCACTGGTCGACCACGTGTAGGTCCCGTCGCCGTTCTCGTCGGTCAGCCACGGTCGCATGCACGACGGGTCCCAGTCGCCCGGACAGCCGAGCTCCGACTGGAACGAGCCGGGCACAGTGATGATCGGGCCCTCGGCATTGGACGTGACGTAATGCCGCCCGTGTTCGTAGTAGAAGGTGACCGGACCGGTTGGAGCCGTGTAGGAGATGTTTGCGCCGTTCAGGACGCCGCCGGCACCGTAGTTCACGTCCCAGGTCTTGTTGATCGCAGTCTTGTAGGCGTGCTCACCGGCCGGGAGGGTGTACGTCCCCTTCCACACCTTGTCCTTCGGATCCAGCGTCAGCTGTGCCTGGCTGCAGGCCGGATCCCAGTCACCGGCGCAGCCCATCTCACTGTTGTGATCACCAGGCACGCTGACGTTGGCGGGCTGTACGACGGGACCGGTCCCACCACCGCCACCACCTGGCGTCGGAGCATCGCCGACCACACCGTACGAGCCGGACACCGAGTAGTTGCCCGACACATCCCGCAGCACGGCCCGGTACTCGAGCAGCGTCCCCTTGGGCAGCGCGGACACGTCCTGGAACACGCGGTACGGCGCGTTGTCGTCGGAGCCGAGTCGCTGCCAGGCCGTCGTACCCACCGGCCGGTAGCCGAAGGTCACGGTCACAGGAGTGTTCTCCGGCACGGCCGCACCGATCTCGGCGCGCCCACCGACCGTCGCACCGAGCTCCGGCGAGGTCATGTAGACAGCCGGCGCCTTCGAGAGCGACGGGACCTTGTTGGCCGCCTGGTAGACGGTCACGGACAGCGGCGCCTGGCTGAGCAGCACTCTGCCCTCACGGTCGGTCTTGACCGCGTTGGAGCCGCCATAGACCGGCTTGAGCCAGGTGTTCGGGCCGTACGTCGGGATCGTCGCGGACGCGGCCGTCTTCGAGTTGTTCGCGACCACCAGGTACTCGACGTTGTCGGTGCCGAGCCGGCTGAAGGCATACAGGCCGTTGGTGTTCGACGAGTAGCGGTGCACCTGCCGGCCGTCGGCCAGCGCCGGGTACTTGGCCCGCAGCTGCTCCAAGGCCGCGATGTGCTTGTACATCGGCGCGTTGACGTCGTACCGGTCCTTGCTGCCGATCGTCGTCGTACCGGATCCGTCGACGACCTCGTCGTCGGCGTAGTCCGCGGTCTTGGTCGCGAACATGTCCTGCCGCGCGTCCTTGTCACCGCCCGGACCGGTGAACCCCTGCTCGTCGCCGTAGTAGATGACCGGCTGCCCGCGGGTCAGGAACATCAGCGAGTGCGCCAGCTTGTCCCGCGCCAGCAGTTCCTGACCCGACGCGCCGCCCTGTTTGAGGAACATGCCGACGCGGCCCATGTCGTGGTTGCCGAGGAAGGTCGGCAGTTGGTACGCGTTCGAGTCGGCGTCGGTGTAGTAGTCGTCGCCCGCGTAGAAGTCCTGCAGCTTGGTGCCGGGATCACCCTTCGCGTAGGCGACCGCGCTCTGCTGGAAGCCGAAGTCGAGCGTGGCCTGCAACGCGCCCTTCGTCGTGTACGTCGACATGAACTGCGGATTCGCGTCGAACACCTCGCCGAACATGAAGAAGTTCTTCGACCCCGCGCTCTTGGCCGCGGCCAGGATCGCCGGGGAGAACTTCTGCCAGAACTCGATGTTCACGTGCTTGACGGTGTCGATCCGGAACCCGTCGATGCCGAACTCGGCCCAGGTCTTGTAGACGTCGATCATCCCGTCGCGGACCTTGGGCTGCTCGGTGAACAGGTCGTCCAGGCCGACAAAGTCGCCGTACTCCGCGGATTCGCCGGCGAAGGTCGAGTCGCCGCGGTTGTGGTAGAGCGTCGGGTCGTTCAGCCAGCCCGGCACCTTGACGGTCTCGTCCGCCGGCGTCCGGAACACCGGCACGTTCGGGAACGAGGTGTTCTTGTCCAGCGGCGGGAACGTGTCACCGCCCGCATAGGTCTTGTCGTCGAAGACGTTGCCGGCAGCATCCTTGTACGGCGACGTCGACTTCGGGATGTACCCGTACTGATGGGACTGGTAGTCGATCACGTCCGCGGTGTGGTTGGTGATGATGTCGAAGAAGACCTTCATCCCCTTGCGGTGCGCGAGGCTGATCAGCTGCTTCATGTCCGCGTTGGTGCCGAGGTGCGGATCGATCTGGGTGAAGTCGGTGATCCAGTAGCCGTGGTACCCGGCGCTCACGTTCGCGCCGTCGCCCTGCACCGGCCGGTTCTTGAAGGACGGGGTCAGCCAGATGGACGTCGTACCCAGGGACTTGATGTAGTCGAGCTTCTGGATCACGCCGGACAGGTCGCCGCCGTGGTAGAAGCCCTTGTCGGCCGGGTCCAGTCCGGTCTGCAACCGGTCGCCGGTCAGGCCACCGGCGTCGTTCGCCGTGTTGCCGTTGGCGAACCGGTCCGCCATCAGGAAGTAGAACCGCTCCTTCGTGAGGTCCTTGCGCAGACTCGGCGACGCCAGCGTCTTGTCGGCCGCGGTCACGGTCGGCCCGGCGAGATCGACCGGCTTCACCGTGACGACGTGACTGGTGTCGTCGTAGCTGAACACCAGCTTGGCCGGACCCTGGATCGCGAGCGGGATGTTCGCCCCGTTCAGCACACCGCCGGCGCCGTAGTTCTCGTCCCAGGCACGGTTCACGGTGACCTTGTACTCGTACGTGCCGGCCGGCACGTCGAACACCTTCGTGTACGGCGCACTCGTCCCGAGACTGGTCGCGTCACATCCCGGGTCCCAGTCAGCGGGACACCCGAGCTCGCTCTGCAGCGACCCGGCGAGTGTGATCACCCGCTCCGCCGCCACCTGCGCCGGCGCGGAAGTCGCCGTACCTAGTCCGAGAACGATCACCGCAGCCGCGGTGAAGCCTGCCGTCCATCGCCTGAACCCACGCATCACGGTTCCCTCCCAGCCGGTGACCCTGGGCGGACGCTAACCCGCGACTTCCATCGTGGGAAGGGCTGGGAGGTCGCGGTCAGATGACGAGGCCGGGCAGCGTGGTCTCGATCGGCGTGCGGAGCACGGTCGTGGCCTCGTCGTCGTACGGGGTCGGCTGGGCGTTGAGGATGATCAGCGGCTTGCCGGCGGTCAGTGCGAGGTCGCAGAGACCGGCAGCCGGGTAGACCTGCAGGGAGGTGCCGACGGCGAGGAAGACGTCGGCGGCCTCGGTGGCCGCGACGGCCCGGTCGAGGACCGTCTGGTCGAGGGACTGGCCGAAGGACACGGTCGCCGACTTCAGGATCCCGCCACAGACCTCGCAGGCCGGGTCCTCGTCGCCGGCCTCGAGCCGGGGGAGTACGTCGGCCATCGGGATCCGGCGCCCGCAGCCGAGGCAGTCGACGAACCAGACCGTGCCGTGCAACTCGTGGACCAGTTCAGGCGACGAGCCGGCCTTCTGGTGCAGGCCGTCGACGTTCTGGGTGATGAGTCCGGTCAGCCCCTGGCGTTCCAGCTCCACGAGCGCCAGGTGACCCGGGTTCGGCTCGGCGGTCCAGGCCGGCGCGGCCAGGCGATGCTTCCACACCTCCACGCGGACCTCGCGACTGGCGACGTACTCGTCGATGTCGAACATCGCCTGCGCCGCCGGGTCCTTCGTCCACAACCCCTGTGGCCCGCGGAAGTCGGGGATCCCCGACGCGGTCGAGATCCCGGCTCCGGTCAGTACGGCGATGCGTTCGGCGTCGATCACGCCTTCGACCGTAGCGCCTCCCATTCGGGAGCCAGGATCGCCATCACGATGTCGTCGACCCACTCACCGTCCCACTTGAGCGCGTGCCGCAGCCGGCCCTCCTCGACGAACCCGGCCTTCTCGTACACCCGCTGTGCCCGCGGGTTGAACGCGAACACCATGAGCGAGATCCGGTGCAGGCCGAGCTGCTCGAACCCGTAGCCGACGATCAACCGGGTCGCCTCGGAGCCGAGTCCCTGACCGCGGCCCTCCGAGCCGATCAGGATCCGGAAGTTGCAGGACTCGTCCTCCGGACTCCACTTGTTGAGCACCGCCTCACCGACGGTCCGGCCGGTCGGCTTCGACACGATCGCCAGATCCAGGCGGTCGGTCTGATCCTTCCGGGTCCGCAGCCAGTCCCGGTACGTCTCCTCCTCGACGCCACCACCGGCGTGGTCGCCGGTGAACCTGCTCACCTCGGGATCGGCCATCGCCGCCATCAGCGCGTCGTAGTCGCTCTCGTCCAACGGACGCAGGATGACGAGCTCACCGGTCAGGGTCGGCTTGTGGGCGAAGTCGGTCACACCGCGGAGTCTCTCAGCTGACCCGTCGAACGACGTACGTGTTTTCGACTGCCGACACCAGTTCCTGGGAGCGCATCCGGCACCAGGCCGGGATGTCGGTGGCCGCGGCCGGATCATCTGCGCGGACCGTGACGGTATCGCCGACGGCAACGGTCGGAAGCGTCTTGGCCAGTTTGATCACCGGGAGTGGGCAGAGCAGGCCGCTGCAGTCGAGGTCGACGTTCACATCCCCACCTCCGCCCGGATCCGCCGGACTACGCCTGGCACCACCGCACAGAACCGGTCGATCTCCGCATAGGTCGTGTCGCGCGTCAGGGAAATGCGGACGTTGCCGTGAGTCAGGACGCCCATGGCGGCCAGGACATGCGAGGGCTTGAGCGTGCTCGACGTACAGGCCGAACCACTGGAGACCGCGAACCCTTCGGCGTCCAATGCGGTCACGAGTGCTTCGCCGTCCACGTAGAGACAGGAGAACGTGAGGATGTGCGGCAGGCGGTCGTCGGGATCGCCGACCACCTCGACATCCGGGATGTCCGCTGCCACTCGGCGTCGTACCTCGTCGATCCAGGCCCGGTGCTGTTTGTTCAGCTCCTCGGCCTCGCTGAGCCGGGCCTGCAACGCGGCAGCGGCTGCCAACGCACTCGGCACGTCCGGGAACCCGGGGGAGAGGCCGTCCTCCCGCTCGTCCATCGGCCAGGCCGGCGCGATCCGCGTGCCCTTCCGGACCGCCAGCAGGCCGACGCCCGCGGGTCCACCCCACTTGTGCGCGCTCGCCGTCAACGCCGACCACCCCGCGGGTACGGCGTCGTGCCCGATGGACGCGGCCGCGTCGACGAACAGCGGTACGTCGCCACACGCCTCGGCCGCGGCCTTGATCGGCTGCCGCGTGCCGACCTCGTGATTGGCCGACTGCAGCACCGCCACCGCCACCCCGGTCTGCCGCACCGCCGCCGCAAACGCATCCAGATCAACCCGGCCGACCGAATCCACGCCGACCTCTACACCGTCGGCACCCGCGGTGTGCAGTACGGCGGAATGCTCGACAGCACTGTGGACAACGGTGGACCCAGCCCGCGTCCGGGCGGCCGTGATCGCAGTCAGTCCGGCGTGGATGGCCGCCGTACCCGAGGTGGTCAGATACAGCTCGTCCGCACGCACTCCGACCGCGTCCGCGAGCACCGCGCGGGCGTTGTCCAGCAACAGCCGCGCGGTCCGTCCCTCGTGGTGCAACCGGACCGGATCCGCCCACCCGGAATCGACTGCCGACAGCAACATTTCCCGCGCGGCCGGGTGCAACGACTCGGCCGACGCGGCATCCAGATAGGCACGCTGACTCACACGGGAAACGCTAACTCCTACCTGTGCGCAAGATCGCCAAAGGTGTCCAGTAGTGTTTGGTCGTCAGTCTCACTTGGGAAGGGAAAGGCGCCCCGTGGGTTCGAACGGCACGCCCGGAGTGGAGGAGCGCACGGCAGTACCTGCCGGCGCCACACGTCCGGCGAAGCGACGCCTGCTGGTCGGTACGGGAGTGGTGCTCGGCACCCTCCTGCTGACCGGTTGTTCGCAGGCGACCAAGGAGCAGTGGAAACGGTTCGGTCTCCCCGTGGGTGCATCGGATCGGACCGGGGCCATCGAGAGCCTCTGGGTCGGTGCCTGGATCGCCGCCCTGATCGTGGGCGTGCTGGTCTGGGGCCTGATCTTGTGGGTCGTGGTGCGATACCACAAGCGCAACGACGACGCCCCCCGGCAGGTGCGGTACAACCTGCCGCTGGAGGTGCTCTACACGCTGGCGCCGTTCGCGATCATCGGGGTGTTGTTCTTCTACACCATCGAGCATGGCAACGAAGTCACGAAGATGTCGGCCAGCACGGACCACACCATCAACGTGGTGGGCCAGCAGTGGCAGTGGACCTTCAACTACAAGGACACCGTCGACGGGCAGCAGGGCGTCTGGGAGACCGGCACACTGTCCAAGCCCGCCCAGCTGTGGCTGCCGGTGGACGAGTCGGTCGAGTTCGTCCTGAACTCGGCGGACGTGATCCACTCCTTCTGGGTGCCGTCGTTCTACTTCAAGCTCGACGTCATCCCGGGCCGGACGAACAAGTTCCAGCTGACCCCGACCAAGACCGGCATCTTCGCCGGCAAGTGCGCCGAGCTCTGCGGGCTCTACCACAGCCGGATGGTGTTCTCGGTGAACGTGGTCTCCCGCGACGAGTACGACGCGCATCTGCGCGAGCTGGCCGCCAAGGGCCAGACCGGCGCCGCCACCGGCGGCTCGGATGCGACCACCATTCCCGGTCACGGGGAGCAGGAGGGCGGCAAGTGACCGACATCGCCGAGCGCACCGGCGCTATCGGTACCACCACCACCGTGCTGCCGCGGCGGCGCAGCAAGGGCCAGATCGCGGTCAAGTGGCTGACCACCACCGACCACAAGCTGATCGGCCACATGTACCTGATCACGTCGTTCGCGTTCTTCCTGATCGGCGGGGTGATGGCGCTGGTCATGCGGGCCGAGCTGGCCAAGCCGGGTCTGCAGATCGTGAACGAAGAGGTCTACAACCAGCTCTTCACCATGCACGGCACGATCATGCTGCTGCTGTTCGCGACCCCGCTGTTCGTCGGGTTCGCGAACGAGATCATGCCGATCCAGATCGGCGCCCCCGACGTGGCGTTCCCGCGGCTGAACATGTTCAGCTTCTGGCTGTTCCTGTTCGGCGGCCTGATCACGCTCAGCGGGTTCTTCACCCCGGGCGGCGCGGCCGACTTCGGCTGGTTCGCGTACGCTCCGCTGTCCAACGCGGTCCGCTCGCCGGGTATCGGCGGTGACCTGTGGATCATGGGTCTGTGGATGGCCGGTCTCGGCACCATCCTCGGTGCGGTCAACTTCGTGACGACGATCATCACGATGCGCGCCCCGGGGATGACGATGTTCCGGATGCCGATCTTCACCTGGAACATCCTGGTCACGTCGATCCTCGTCCTGATCGCGTTCCCGATCCTGGCCGGCGCGCTGCTGATGCTGGAGGCGGATCGAGCCTTGGGGGCTCACGTCTTCGATGCCGCGAACGGCGGGCCACTGCTGTGGCAGCACCTGTTCTGGTTCTTCGGGCATCCCGAGGTGTACATCATCGCGCTGCCGTTCTTCGGCATCATCACCGAGATCCTGCCGGTGTTCAGCCGCAAGCCGGTCTTCGGCTACATCGGTCTGGTCAGCGCGACGCTGGGCATCGCGGTCCTGTCGGTGGCGGTGTGGGCGCACCACATGTTCGTCACCGGAGCGGTGAACCTACCGTTCTTCTCGTTCATGACGTTCTTGATCGCGGTCCCCACCGGCGTGAAGTTCTTCAACTGGATCGGCACGATGTGGGGCGGATCAGTGTCGTTCGACACGCCGATGCTCTGGGCGATCGGCTTCCTGACCACCTTCCTCTTCGGGGGTCTGACCGGCATCATCCTGGCCTCGCCGGCGCTGGACTACCAGCTGTCCGACTCGTACTTCGTGGTCGCGCACTTCCACTACGTCGTGTTCGGCACCGTCGTGTTCGCGATGTTCGCCGGGTTCTACTTCTGGTGGCCGAAGTTCACCGGCCGGATGCTCGACGAACGCCTCGGCAAGCTGCACTTCTGGCTGCTGTTCATCGGCTTCCACACCACGTTCCTGGTGCAGCACTGGCTCGGTGTCGAGGGCATGCCGCGGCGCTACGCGTCGTACGGCGCGAACGAGGGCTTCACGACGCTGAACGAGGTGTCCAGCGTCGGTGCCTTCATCCTCGGTCTGTCGATGCTGCCGTTCTTCTACAACGTCTACAAGTCGCGCAAGTCGCCGAAGGTCGGCGTCGACGACCCGTGGGGCTGGGGCCGGTCGCTGGAGTGGGCGACCAGTTCGCCGCCGCCGCGGCACAACTTCGAGAAGCTGCCGCGGATCCGGTCCGAGAGCCCGGCGTTCGACCTGCACCACGCCGACCTCGCCCTGGCCGAGTACCCGGACAACCGGGCCGGCCAGGACAACCTGCTGGACGCGGGTGAGGACGAGGGCCGGGTCGAGCACCTGGGGCAGGTCGTCGCCGCGGATACCGACGCTGAGGGGAAGGACAAGGCGTGAAGGTCGAAGCTTGGGTCTTCGGGATCCTGAGCGTGTTCGTGCTGGTCGTCACGCCGGTCTACTGGCTGATGTCGAACGACCCGACCGGCACCACCGCGCTGACGATGACGTTCTTCCTGGCTCTGCTGGTGGCGTTCTACCTGAGCATCACCGCCCGCCGGATGGACCCCCGTCCGGAGGACCGCAAGGAGGCAGAGATCGTCGAGGGAGCCGGTGAGCTCGGCTTCTTCCCGCCGTACTCGTGGTGGCCGCTGTGGACCGCGCTGACGCTGGCGGTGGCCGTGCTCGGCATCGTCTTCGGCTGGTGGCTGTTCATCGCCGGCTGTGGCATCGGCATCGTCACCCTGAGCGGCTTCATCTTCGAGTACTACCGCGGTGACCACGCTCATTAGTTGAGCGTCGTACGAAAAACGTCGTCCGGGAACGAACCGGGCGGCGTTTTCGTGCGTCTTTAGAGACGCCACCGGTAACAGGCCGTTGTGGTCCGTACCACTCCGGTGGCGGTGCGTTGCACGGGACTGTCCGTATGGCGGGTTACCCTTGCGACGGTTTGACCAAACAGGGGAGAGCTGGGGAATGGTGAGCGGTTCGGTGAGGAAGCACGGCCTTGCCGTGGCGGGGATCTGTGTGCTGCTGCTGGCCGGCACGGCGTGCAGCGACACGGAGGCGGGCGGCAACAGCCCGTCAACACCTGGTGCGTCCACGACGCAGGGCAATGGCACACCCGGCGCGTCGACGACCCCGGGTGCGTCGACCACCCCGTCGCAGGATCCGGCCGCGTCGAATCTCACGATAGTGCCCGCCCAGGGCGCGTCGTCGGTGCAGCCGGACAAGCCGGTGACCGTGTCCACGTCCCAGGGCAAGCTGTCCGAGGTCACGCTGAAGGACGACGACGGCGACAAGGTCGACGGCAGTTTCAACACGGACAAGACCCAGTGGACCTCGTCGGACCACCTCAAGCCGGGCGCGTCGTACACCCTGAGCGGCTCCGCCGAGGGCACCGACGGCGGGACCGTGCCGATCAGCTCGAACTTCAGGACGCTGAAGGCGACGAAGAGCCTGAAGGCCTCGGTCGTCCCGCTCAACGGTGAGACCGTCGGCGTCGCGCTGCCGATCCAGATCTACTGGAACAACCCGGTCAAGGACCGTGCGGCGGTGGAGAAGCGGCTGAAGGTGACCACCTCGGTTCCGGTCACCGGCACCTGGCACTGGGTGAACAACAAGCAGGTCAACTACCGGCCGATGAACTACTGGCCGGCCGGCACCAAGGTGACCGTCACCATCGACACCCAGGGCGTCAACGCCGGCAACAACACCTGGGGCACGAGCAGCCGCAAGATCGCGTTCAGCATCGGCAAGTCGGTCGTCAGCACCGTCAACGTGACGAAGCACACGATGACCGTGGCGATCAACGGCAAGCTGGCCCGGACCATCCCGATCACCGCCGGCAAGGAAGGCTTCACCACCCGCAGCGGGGTGAAGGTGATCATGGAGAAGTTCCCCACCAAGCGGATGGACGCCGCGACCGTAGGCATCAAGCCGGGCGACCCGAACTACTACAACATCAGCGACGTGAAGTGGGCCCAGCGGGTGACCAGCTCCGGTGAGTTCATCCACGGTGCGCCGTGGTCGGCCGGCAGCCAGGGCAGCGCCAACGTCAGCCACGGCTGCGTCGGCATGAGCCTCGCGGACGCCCAGTGGTTCTACGCCCAGACCCTGCGCGGCGACCCCGTCACCGTCGTCGGCACCACCCGCCACATGGAGCCCGGCAACGGCTGGACCGACTGGAACACCACCTGGGCCGTCTACAAGGCCGGCTCCGCCCTCTCCTGACGCCGGCGCATCGGCTGCCCGCAGGCTGGTCACACCTCCACAGCGGAGATGCGACAAGCCTGCGGGCAGTTTTCGTGCTGGCCGGCGCCTTCCTGTCAGTGACCCATTCGGTGTTGTCGCGGGGTTTTAGCGGCACACGGCGAGTATTGGCAGATTGGCACGTGCGCGGTCCCGGCGAATGGGGCTCGAATATTAGTGACTGCGGTCACATGTAGCGTGTGGCCGCGCCGACTGCCGACCTTGCAGACATCAGCGCAACTGTGTCGTTGATGGCTCAGGTAGCGGTGGAACTCTCTTGCCTGGAACGGTCGAACGCCCGTGTACGCCGACTGCCTCCGCGGAGGTGGCCGACCGGCCAGGCGCAGTTTGCCGGAGTTGCTTGGGACGTTTACAGAATTGTGCGGTTACATATTCCTTGTCGACCCGAAGAATGCCTCTGAATGGCGGACGCCGCATTGTTCGGCCCGCCACAGGAATTGGTGCGGCGCCGCGCCACCCTGGGGATCGGGTGAGCAATCTCCGTAAAGAACTCGACGGGCTCGACGAAGCCCGGCGGCCAGGTCCGCGACCCTGAACGACGGCTCGACGCGCGGAGGACCCAGCGAGCACCTCCCACCGCACCTGGCCGCGCATCCCCCAGGCGGCACACCGGCCCGAGTCGGGTCACGAGCCCGAACCGGCCTGGTCCACCGATCCGAGCAGTTGAGATATCTGATGCTAGACATTGAGATTTCAGTGCCTTAGATTGCAAATGCCAAGCTCGCCCTCGAGATCAAGGAATTTGCGATGCGCCGAATCGTCGTTCTCCTGACTGTGTGGATCCTTGGGTTGACCGTGGCCGCCGGCTGCGGCGGCCATGACGACTCAGGGCGGTCGTCCGCGAAGGCGAAGCTGCCGGACGGGTCGATCGTCATCGGAATGGCGGTCGCGCGCTCCGGGTTCGCTGCGGCGTACGACCTCGGGCCGTCTCGCGGCGCCGAGCTCGCCGTGGCGGACCTCAACGCCCGCGGCGGCGTCCTGGGCCACCACCTCGAACTCAAGTACGGCGATACGAAGTCCGACCGGGCGCTCGGCACCACCGTGGGGCTCGACCTGCTGTCGCACGGAGCGCAGGTCATGCTCGTCACGTGCGACTTCGACCTGGGCAGTCCCGCTGCCATCGCGTCGACCAGCAAGAACGTTGTGGCAGTGTCGCCCTGTGCGGGCTCCTCGCAGTTCGACGTGCCCACGCTGGGACCGCTTGCGTACTCGATGGGCACCAAGAGCGCGGCCGGTGCGGAGAACGTCGCCCAGTTCGCCTACGACAAGGGTTACCGGAAGGCGTTCCTCTGGCTCGACCCGAGCATCACGCACACGAAGGAGACCTGCGCCGCGTTCGATTCGAAGTTCAGTGCCCAGCCGCAGGCCAAGGTGGTCGGGACCGAGACGATCCAGCAGAACGACGCGTCGTTCGCCGGCCAGATCGCGCGGCTGCGCGAGTCCGGCGCCGACGTGCTCGAGCTGTGCAGTTACAACCCGGGAGCGGCCACGGCGCTGCGTCAGCTCCGAGCCGCGGGCGTCGACATCCCGGTGATGTCGAACATCGCCATGGACGGCAACTATTGGCTGCAGAGCGTTCCGAACCTGAAGAACTTCTACTACGACGCCTTCGGGTCGCTGTACGGCGGTGATCCGCGCGCGGATGTGAACGACTTCTTCGCGCGCTACAAAGCGAAGTTCGGCGAGCCGGCTGTCACCGCCTACGCGCTCACCGGCTATGCGACGATCCAGGTGATCGCCAAGGCGATCGAGGCGGCTCAGACCACCGACGGCGCTGCGCTGGCGAAGGCGATCGACGGACTGGGGTCGTACGAGACGATCGCCGGCCCGGCAGGGTACAGCGCGACGCAGCACATCGTGACCGACCGTCCCGCGGTGATCATGGGCGTCGACGGAGGCCGGGTCAGCCCGGTCGCCATGTACGCCGGCGGACGCAAGATCGCGAAAGGCTGAGCCCGATGCGGCCGCTGCTGTGCACGAGCCACGTCACCGTGCGCTTCGCCGGACTGTGCGCGCTGGACGACGTCGGACTCGAGCTGGACCACGGCGAGATCCTCGGGTTGATCGGGCCGAACGGGGCCGGGAAGACGACGCTGCTCAACGTGCTGTCGGGCTTCCAGCGCCCCACCACGGGCGAGGTCGAGCTCGACGGCCTCCGGATCACCGGCTGGGATCCACCCCGGCGGGCGAGGGCGGGCATCAGCCGGACGTTCCAGGACGTCCGATTGTTCCCGCAGATGACCGTGCGCGAGAACTGCGAGGCGGCGGTGGTCAGCTGCGGCGGAACCTGGGCGGCCGCGCGCGCTCGTGCGAGCGAGGCGCTGGACTGGCTCGACCTGGATGAGAGCGCCGATGTCCTCGCCCGCGACCTGCCGTACGGAGTGCAGAGGCGCCTGGGCATGGCGCGCGCCCTGTGCGCCCGGCCACGAGTGCTCCTGCTCGACGAGCCGGCGGCGGGCCTCAACGACGACGAGAGCGTCGCGATGGCACAGACCGTGCGGCAGATTCACGAGGAGCTCGGCTGCGGGATCGTCGTGATCGAACACGACGTGCGGATGATCCTCAGCCTGTGCGATCGCGTGCATGTCCTCGACCACGGCGTCACGCTCCGGGTCGGCAGCCCCGACGAGATCCGGACCGATCCCGAGGTCGTGTCCGCGTACCTGGGGGCGGAGGCGATGGGATGACGCTGCTCGAGATCTCCGACCTGCAGGTCTCGTACGGGCCGATCGACGCCGTGAAAGGGGTTTCGCTGAGCATCGAACGAGGCGACGTGGTCGCAGTCGTCGGTCCGAACGGGGCCGGCAAGTCCAGCATCCTGCAGGCGATCCAAGGTCTGGTGCGATCGCGGAGCGGAACGGTCCGCTGGCGCGGCGCGGACATCACGGACTGGGCGCCCGAGCGCAGGGCACGGGCCGGCATCGCGTTCGTCCCGGAGTCGCGCGGCGTGTTCCGGACGCTGTCGATCGGTGAGAACCTCCGGCTGGCCGGCTGTGCGCTCGCCGGAGGCGTCGATGTCTCGGAGCGGGTGCAGTTGGCCCTGCGGCACTTTCCCGCGCTGGCGGATCGCCTCTCCGAGCGCGCCGCCGTGCTGTCGGGTGGCGAGCGCCAGCAGCTCGCGATCGGACGGGCACTGGTGGCCGCGCCCGAGTTGCTGATCCTCGACGAGCCCTCGCTCGGGCTCGCTCCGGTGGTGCTCGACGACCTGTTCGCCAACCTCGCCGCGCTGCGCGACGAGGGCCGGACGATCCTCCTCGTCGAGCAGAACGTCGCGCGGGCGGTGAGGCTCGCCGACCACCTGTACTCGCTGCGCGGGGGCGTGATCGAGCGGGTGGACGAGCCCGGCGAACTGCTGCGGAACCCCTCGTTCCGGGCCAAGCACCTGGGCATGGGGTGAGCGGGATGGCTCAGAACCTCGTCAACGCGCTCAGCCTCGGCAGCCTCGACGCCTTGATCGCCATAGGTATCGCCCTGCTGTTCAGCATCATGGGACTGATCAACTTCGCTCACGGCGAGCTGGTGATGATCGGCGGGTACGCGCTGCTGTGGTTCGCCGCGCTGCCCTTCGCCGTGGCGGCGGTGCTCGTCGTGGCCGTCGTCATCGGGTGCGGTCTCGCGATGGAACGGCTCGCCTTCCGCTCCGTGCGTGGGGCGACCGGGGAGACGCTGCTGATGACGTCCTTCGCCCTCAGCCTGTTCGTCCAGGGCGGCGTCCTGCTGTTCGAGGGCGCCAACCCGAAGAGCGCCGACGTGCTCGGGAGCCTCGGCGCGGGCGTGGAGGTGGCCGGATTGTCCGTCGGCAAGCTCGACATCGCGATCGTCGGTGTCACCGCGGTGCTGCTGCTGGGGCTCGCGTGGTTCCTGCGGGCGACGCCGCTCGGCGTCCAGATGCGTGCTGCGGCCGAGGACTTCAGAATGGCCCGCGCGCTCGGGGTGCGCGCCAACCTCGTCGTCGCTGCCGCGTTCGGGATGAGCGGCGCCTTCGCGGCGATCGCGGCGATCTTCCTGGTTGCGAGAACGGGCACGCTGACGCCGGCCATGGGCTTGAGTCCGGTGCTCACCGGCTTCGTCGCGGTCGTGCTCGGTGGGCTCGGCCGGCTGTGGGCGGCGGCTCTCGGTGCGTTTGTGCTCGCCCTGCTCTCCGTGATGCTGCAGGCATATCTGCCCGGCGAGATGGCCCCGTACCGAGACGCCCTGGTGTACCTCGGGATCGTCGTGATCCTCATGTTCCGGCCGCATGGCATCGCGGGCCGCCCCGGGGCGGTGCGCGTATGACGCACCCGCGGACCTCCGTGCTCGCACGCAGCGCCCCCGCCGTCGTCTGCACGCTGCTGGTGCTGGCGGTCAGTGGCCTGGCCCTGATCGGCTCGGAGACGACCCAGCGGACAGCCACGCAGATGCTCGTGATGGGTGTCATCGCCGTCGGCACGTACATCTTCGTCGGCAACTCGGGCGTGCTGTCCTTCGGTCACGTCGTGTTCGTCGCCGTGGGTGCGTATGTCACCGCGCTGACGACCATTCCCCACAACCTGAAGCAGGCCCTGCTGCCCGCGCTTCCGGGGTGGCTCGCGGCGCTCGAGCTCAGCCTCCCCGAGGCGCTGCTCATCTCCGGTCTGCTCTCCCTCCTGCTCGGCGCCGTCTTCTCGCTGGTGATCCTGCGGCTTGACGGGATGGCGGCAGGCATCGCAAGCCTGGCACTGCTCATCAGCGTGAACGTCGTGATCAGCAACTGGGACGCGGTCACGCGTGGCTCGCAGGGGATCGTGGGGATCCCGGCCGATCTCACCATCGGCGCCACCGTCCCATGGCTCATCGGAGCGATCGCCGTCGCCCTGGCCTACCAACTGAGCCGGTCCGGTTTCCGGCTGCGGGCTTCCCGCGAGGATCCCGTCGCCGCCGCCGCGCTGGGGGTCCGCATCCGTCGCGACCGCTCGATCGCATTCGTCATCAGTGCGTTCGTGTGCGGCGTCGGCGGTGGCCTGTATGCCCACTTCCTCGGAGCGCTGACCCCGGGTGATGTCTACCTCCAGCTCACGCTGCTCACACTGCTCATGCTCATAGTCGGCGGAATCCGAAGCCTGAGCGGGGCCGTCATCGGGACCGTGTTCATCTCGGTGCTGGCCGAGCTGCTCCGAAGGATCGAGGCCGGGGGCGATGTAGGCCCGCTCGAGCTCGCTCCGCACCCTGGTATCCAGCAGCTGATCCTCGCCCTGACGCTGCTGCTGACCTTGCTCCTCCGTCCCGGCGGAATCACGTCCGGTCGCGAACTCGGCCTCCCACTGCTCGGCTCACTCGGTGGCCGCCGAAGGAGCCCACAGACCTGAGGAGACGAAGCTACAAACCCTTCGACCCTGCTCGCAGCAAGGCGCCGGCCAGTTCCTCGGCATGCAACTCCGGCAGCGAGTGGTGGGTCGCGGTCGCGATCCGTACGACGCTCGCCCCGGCGGCACTGGCGCGTCGGGCGATCTCGTCGGGATCATGCGCCTTGCCGCGATCCGCGACGACGACAACGAGCTCGCTGTCCAAGCGCTCGATGTCAGCCAGTGCCGGCCGCTGCGGGCGGACCGGTCGGGTGGTGGGCTCGAGAGTGGCCAGTCCGGCCAGACGCAACCAGTCCGGGGCGACCGGCAGGCCCTGCGTCTCCCAGCGCAGGAAGGACTCGTTATGTGCCGGGCTGGGCTTCAGGAGCGTGGGGAGTGCTCTGGCGACGTAGCTCGCCTTCAGGCCGGCGAAGCATTCCGTCGGATCGATCAGTGTGAGCTTGTCGACTCTTCCCGGGTGGCGAAGTGCGTAAGTGAGCGCGATCCATGAGCCGTACGAGTGTCCGGCCAGCGTGGCGCGGTCGAGGTGCAGAGCATCGAGCACTCCGGTCAGCCAGGTCATCAGATCGTCGACCGTGCGTGGTGGCGTTCCGATCGTGCGGCCTGCGTCGCCGATCAGGTCGACGGCGTAGACGCGGCGATCCTCCGCCAGGTGCTGAGCGACGGCGAACCAGACCGTCGAGGTGGCTCCATGCCCGGCCAGCAGCACCAAGGGAGGGGCATCGGCGGGGCCGCAGGCGTTCACGTGGGTGCCGCCGAGGTTGAGTTGTTCCACCGGGACTCCCCAGCGGGCGAGGAGGGCGTCGTACGCGTCCTGGAAGGTCATGAGTCGAGAATAGCTCACTCAGTGAGGTAATCTGCCGGCATGCGTGAAGGAGTGCGTCCGGCCGATTCCGAGCGGGCGGCGGCGCTGGAGCTGGTGCACCTGCTGCGTGAGGTCGCGGTGAGGCTCGAGCTGGCGGCGGGGGAGTTCGCCCGGACGACCGGTTTGCACGGGACCGACGTACGGGCGCTCATCCGCCTCCTGGACGCCGAACGGGCCGGCCTGGACGCCACGCCGAGCTGGCTCGCTCAGCAGCTGGGAATGACCTCTCAGGCGACGACAGCCGTGATCCACCGCCTGGAGGCCGCCGGCCACGTCGAACGCCTCAGAAGCCGCTCAGACGGCCGCAGCGCCCACCTGCAGGTCTCCGACACCGCGATCGCCCTCGGCTGGCAGTTCTTCGGCCCGCTCCTCGACCGCCTGATCGCCACCACCCAAGCCCTTGCCCCCGGCGACCAAGCGCTGGTCAAGGACTACCTGACCGCGGTCTCCGAGGTGCTCGGATAAACGAAAAGGCCCCGGCGTGATGCCGAGGCCTTGTCGTTCGGTACGACGTCAGGAGCGGTCGCTGGTGACCTCGCGGTAGGTCTCCGTCTCGCTCAGGTCGTGGATCTCGTCGGAGTCGTGAGCGTGCTCGTGACCCTCCTCGAGCTCCTCCCGGGTCGGCTTCTGCACCGCGTCGGCGAAGTAGAACCGGGACAGCTGGGCGCGGAGCTTGTTCAGGGCCCGGCGCGGGGCGCGGACGCCGTTGTCATCGGTCTCCGGACCGATGTCGAGCGGCAGCAGCCGGTCCCGGGCGGTGAGGGTGTACGACTCGTAGGTGCCGATCGGCTCGTGCCGCTCGGTGTACTTGCCCTCGGGGGAGCGGACGATCACACCGGTCTCCAGGCCGTGCAGCAGCCGGTCGTTGTCGGCGCGCTGCAGCGAGATCGCGATCCGCCGGGTCACCCAGAACGCCAGCACCGGGCCGAGGAACACCGCGAACCGGAGGAACCAGGTCACGTGGTTCAGCGACACTCCGAAGTGGGTGGCGATCAGGTCGTTGCCACCACCGATCCAGAGCAGGGCGTAGAAGGTGATGAAGGCGGCGCCGATACCGGTCCGGGTCGGCATGTTGCGCGGCCGGTCCAGCAGGTGGTGCTCGCGCTTGTCACCCGTGATCCAGCCTTCGATGAACGGATAGAGCGCGACCAGGGTGACGAAGGCAGGGGGTACCAGCAGGGCCGGGATGATCAGGTTCCAGCTGAGTGTGATGCCCCAGAAATGCGACTCGAAGCCGGGCATTATTCGCACCGAGCCTTCCAGCCAGCCCATGTACCAGTCCGGCTGGGATCCCGCTGTCACTTCTGACGGGTTGTACGGGCCGTACAGCCAGACCGGGTTGATCTGCAGCAGGGCGCCCATCAGCGCGGTGATGCCGAAGACGACGAAGAAGAAGCCGCCGGCCTTGGCCATGTACACCGGCATCAGCGGGTAGCCGACCACGTTGTTGTTGGTCCGGCCGGGACCCGCGTACTGCGTGTGCTTGTGGTACACGACCAGGAACAGGTGGACCGTGACGAGGGCGAGGATCAACCCCGGTATCAGCAGCACGTGCACGGTGAAGAACCGGGACACCATCTGGTCGCCCGGGAACTCGCCACCGAAGATGAAGAAACTCAGATACGTGCCGATCACCGGGGACGCCTGGATCATGCCCTGGGTGATCCGCAGACCGGTGCCGGACAGCAGGTCGTCCGGCAGGCCGTACCCGATGAAGCCCTCGATGATGCCGAGGAACAGCATCGTGAAGCCGATCACCCAGTTGAGCTCGCGCGGCTTGCGGAACGCGCCGGTGAAGAAGATGCGGAGCAGGTGCACCATCATCGCGGCGATGAACAGCACCGCGGCCCAGTGGTGGATCTGCCGCATCAGCAGGCCGCCGCGGACGTCGAACGAGATGTTCAGCGTCGACGCGTAGGCGTCGGACATGTGCAGGCCCTTGAGCAGGCTGTACGAGCCCTGGTACTCGACCTCGGCCATCGACGGCTTGAACCAGAAGGTCAGGAAGATGCCGGTCAGGATCAGGATGATGAAGCTGTACAGCGCGATCTCGCCGAGCATGAACGACCAGTGGTCCGGGAAGACCTTGCGCAGGTTCTTCCGGCCGATCTTGCCGATCCCGAGGCGATCGTCGAGATACTTGACCGGTCCGGGGAACTCTTTGTCTGACACTGCAGTCACCCTCGTTCGAAGAAGCTCGGGCCGACCGGCTCCAGGAAGCCGCTCTGCGCAACCAGGTAGCCCTCACTGTCAACTGCCAAGGGTAGCTGAGGCAGCGGACGGGCGGCGGGACCGAAGACGACCTTGGCGCCGTCGGCCAGGTCGAACGTCGACTGGTGGCACGGGCAGAGCACGTGGTGGGTGGTCTGCTCGTACAGCGAGATCGGGCAGCCGACGTGGGTGCAGATCTTGGAGTAGCACAGGATGCCGTCGACACCCCAGTTCTCCCGCCCGGGTGGGGTCTGGATCTCGCTCGGCCTGATCCGGACCATGATCACCGCGGACTTCGCCCGCTGGTTCTGGTACGCGACCGCGCTAACCTCCTGCAGCTCCAGGAGGTTGGACGGGATCCCGTTGACCAGCTGGCCGATGACCATGTCCGACGGCCTGATCGGGCGGCCCGTGACGTCGTTGACGACCCGGACGCCCTTCGCCCAGATCGTGTTGTACAGGCTGCGGCCGGGCAGCGGACCCAGGTCGCGCAGCAGCACGATGGCCGGCAGGCCGAGCAGGGCCATCGCGGCGATCAGCGAGCGGCGGATCATCTTGCGCCGGCCGAAACCGGACTCCGCGGCACCCTGCTTGAACGCCTCGGTGATCTCGGCGATCTGCTCCGGCGACGAGTTCGCCGGGTGCCGGTCCTCGGAGATCTCCTCGTCGACCATCAGCTTCTTGGCCCACTGGATCGCGCCGGCGCCGATCAGGAACAGCGCCAGCCCCAGGCACAGGCCGATCGTCATGTTGTTGGCGTTGCCGGACAGCGGGCCGAAGACGATCCGGCCGTCCCGCGGGATGGCGAAGTACGCCACACACGAGCCGAGCGCGAGCAGGGCGGCCAGGGTGAACATGGTCGACACCTGGCGCTCGACCCGGTCGGCCGCCTTCGGGTCGATGTCGGTGATCCGGTACTCGTGCGGCTCGATGCCCGGGTCCGGGATCGGCTCCGCCACCTGTACCTGGCTGTGCTCCTCGTCCGCCTTCACGGCGGGAAGGTTCTCGTCGTGACTCATTCGGCCTTCGCTCCCTTGGCCTTGACGCCCTTGGCGCCGATCCAGACCGCTACACAGACCAGCAGGCCGATTCCGACCAGCCAGCCCCACAGACCCTCCGAGACCGGGCCGAGCCGGCCGAGACCGAAGCCACCCGGGTCCTTCTGCTCCTGCAGCGACTTCACATACGCGATGATGTCGCGCTTGTCCTGCGGCGTCATCACCTGGTCGGAGAAGACCGGCATCTGCTGCGGGCCGGTCAGCATCGCCTCGTAGATGTGCTTCTCACTGACGCCCATCAGCGACGGCGCGTACTTGCCGTTCGGCAGTGCGCCACCGCGACCGGCGAAGTTGTGGCAGGCCGTGCAGTTGGTGCGGAACAGTTCCCCACCGCGGACGATCTGCTCGTCGGTCGCCTTGCTGACGTCGTACGACTCCTGCCCCGGGACCGCCGGGCCGGGGGCGAGCGAGGCGACGTACGCGGCCAGCGCCTCGATCTCCGCCTCGGTGTAGGACGGCGTCTTGCGCGGGACCTGCGAGCCGGTCTGCATCGCGGGCATCCGGCCGGTGCCGACCTGGAAGTCGACCGCGGCCGCGCCGACGCCGATCAGCGACGGGCCGGCCATCTTGCCCTCGCCGTTGGTGCCGCCCTCGGCGTTCAGGCCGTGGCAGCTGGCGCAACCGACCGCGAAGAGCTTCTTGCCCTCCTCGATCTGCTGGGACTGGGGCGAGTTGTCCGCGACCGCGTTGTCAGGGGCGAAGGCGGCGTACGCCGAACCCACTGCCAAGAGGCCGAACAGGAGCACGACGAGGCCGGCTGACCGGTGCCGTCGACGTGCGGAGAGGAAGCGCGCCGGTGACAAGGAAAGTCTCTTCTCACTCATTTGAGCAGGTAGATGGTCGCGAACAGGGCGATCCAGACCACGTCGACGAAGTGCCAGTAGTAGGACACGACGATCGCCGAGACCGCCTGTTCGTGGGTGAACTTACGAGCCATGTACGTCCTGGCCAGGACGAACACGAAAGCGATGAGTCCGCCGGTCACGTGCAGACCGTGGAACCCGGTGGCCAGATAGAAGACCGATCCGTACGGCGACGACGAGATCGTCAGGCCCTCGTGGACCAGGGTCGCGTACTCGGTGACCTGGCCGGCGATGAAGGTCGCGCCCATCAGGTACGTGAGGATGAACCACTCACGCATACCCCAGTTGCGCGGATTCGCCAGCGCGCCGGTCCGGCCCACCTTGCCGTGCTCGGCGGCGAACACACCGGCCTGGCAGGTGAACGACGACGCGACCAGGATGAACGTGTTCACCGAGGCGAACGTGACGTTCAGGTGCGAGGTCGAGAAGTCCCAGAGCGTCTCCTGACCGGGCACGGCGGAAGCGGTCGTCACCGACCGGATCGTGAAGTACGCCGCGAACAGGGCGGCGAAGAACATCAGTTCGCTCGAGAGCCAGACGATCGTGCCGACACTGACCATGCTGGGACGGTCGTGGTGTCCGTGTTCACGAGACGCTGGGAGCGCGGTTGCAGTGGCCACGCCGTCATTATGTCGGTCCGGGTATCAACCGCCACGACCACCCCCATGCATGTCGTCAACTCGTTGTTCTTACTGTTGAAGCGTGCTTCCCCTCCACGCCACGCCCGGCGACCAGATCGAGCCGTTCACGCCGCTGCGGTTGCTGACGGCATGGACCTTCGAACCGGTGTTACTCGGCGTGATCGTGATCCTCGGCGGGCTCTACCTGTACGGCGTCCACAAGCTGCGCAAGCGGGGTGACAAGTGGTCCCGGGGCCGCACGTTCTCGTTCGTCGGCGTCGGGCTCGGAAGTGCCCTGATCGCGACCCAATCGGCGCTGGGGACCTATGACACGGTGCTGATCAGCGTGCACATGGTCCAGCACATGATCCTGTCGATGCTGACCCCGCTGACGCTGGCGCTCGGCGCGCCGATCACGCTGGCGTTGCGGACGCTTCCACAGCGTCCCCGGAAGTGGTTGCTCTCCGTGTTGCATTCACGGCTCGCGAAGGTGCTCTGCTTCCCGCTGGTCGGCTTCACGCTGTTCGTGCTGAGCCCCTGGGCGCTCTATTTCAGCGGCTGGTACGACGCCACCCTGCACTCGACCGTGTTGCACGATCTGCTGCATGTGCACTTCATCCTGGTCGGCTCGCTCTTCTTCTGGCCGCTGCTCGGGATCGACCCGGTGCCGGGGCGCGTGATCTACCCGTTCCGGCTGCTGTTGATATTCCTCACACTGCCGTTCCACGCGTTCCTCGGCATCACGATCATGTCCGCGAACAAGCTGATCGCCGAGGACTGGTACACGAGTTTCGGCCGCTCCTGGCCGCCGTCGCCGTTGCGCGACCAGTACATCGCCGGCGGCCTGCTCTGGGGCTCCGGTGACCTCATCGGCGTGGTGTTCTTCGCCGTACTGTTCGTCCAATGGGTGCGCGAGTCGCAACGCGAGGCGCGCCGCGAGGATCGCCGGCTGGACCGGTTGGAGGAACAGGCTCGCCGGGCCGCGCAGCCACCCCGGTAGCATTCGCGGTGTCCAGTCTTCTTAGAACACAGCTTGGGATGGATCGATGAGTTCAGAGCGTCCGCTGAAGGTGCTGGTCTACAGCGACGACCGTACGACGCGGGAGTCCGTCCGGCTGGCCCTGGGCAAGCGGCCGGCGGCCGATCTGCCCGAGCTCGAGTACGTCGAGTGCGCGACGGAGCCGGCAGTGATCAAGACCATGGACAAGGGCGGGATCGACCTGGCCATCCTGGACGGCGAAGCCGTGCCGGCCGGTGGCATGGGCATCGCCCGGCAGCTGAAGGACGAGATCTTCCAGTGCCCGCCGCTGCTCGTCATCACCGGCCGCCCGCAGGACGCGTGGCTGGCGACCTGGTCGCGGGCCGAGGGCGCGGTCTCGCACCCGATCGACCCGCTCCGGCTGGCCGAGGTCACCGCGGACCTGCTCCGGCAGCGGCTGGCCACGCTGCCCGCCACCACTGCCTGACGGACGATGGCCGAGTCGGATTACACCTGGCCGCAGGTTCTCAACCCGTTGTTGCGGCGTGAGGACCTGGAGGCATCCGCCACCGCGTGGGCGATGGAGCAGATCCTGTCCGGCGCGGCGTCGCCGGCGCAGCTCGCCGGCTTCGTGATCGCGCTGCGTTCCAAGGGCGAGACCGTGACCGAGGTCGAGGGCCTGGTCGCGACGATGCGCGAGTTCGCCGGCAAGGTCTCGGTGCCGGGCCGGACGCTGGACGTGGTCGGCACCGGCGGTGACCAAGCCCACACCGTGAACATCAGCACGATGGCGGCGATCGTCGCCGCGGGTGCGGGCGCCAAGGTGGTCAAGCACGGCAACCGTGCGGCTTCGTCGGCGTGCGGTGCGGCCGACGTACTCGAGGAGCTGGGTATTCCGCTCGACCTCACCGCCGCGCAGGTCGCCGAGGTGGGGGAGCGGGCCGGGATCACCTTCTGTTTCGCTTCCGCGTTCCACCCGGCGTTGCGGCATGCCGCCGTACCTCGGCGTGAGCTCGGCGTACCGACGACGTTCAACCTGCTTGGACCGCTGGCGAACCCGGGTGATCCGTCCGCGCAGGCGGTCGGCGTTGCGGACCAGCGGATCGCCGGGCTGATCGCCGGCGTGCTGGCGCGGCGTGGGATTGATGCGCTGGTCTTCCATGGTGACGACGGGCTCGACGAACTGACCACGCGGACGACGTCGCAGGTGTGGGTCGTCGGCGGCGGGTCGGTGGATGGGCCGTTCACGGTGGATCCGCGGGAACTCGGAATCGAGCCGGTCGTCGCGGACGCGTTGCGGGGTGCGGATGCGTCGTACAACGCGAAGGTCGTCCGGGCGCTGGTCGACGGTGAGCCGGGGGCGGTGCGGGACGTCGTACTGCTCAACGCCGGGGCGGCGCTGGCGGCTTATGAGCCGTTGCCGGGGGACATCACCAGCCGGATCCGTACTGGGATGGATCGTGCCGCGGAGGCGATCGACTCCGGTGCGGCGAAGGAGACCCTGGATCGGTGGATCGCGGCCTGCGCCGAGGTGCGCGGCTGACCGGCGGGGGAGTCCCCGCCGGTCCTTTGCACGTTATGCGTTGATCTTGATCTGGCTGACCTTGAAGCGCCAGACCTTCTGCCAGGCCGGCGTGGACCCGGCGATGTCGGCGACGGCCACGTCCGCTGTGCCGTTGCCGCGGTCGATCACCGCGATCATCACGGTCGAGAAGGTCTCCTTGACGCCGGCCTCGTTCACCACGACCTTGGCGACGAGCTCATGGCCGGGATGGCCGCCGACCGTGATCGCCTTGTGGGTGGTGCCGGGCAGGATCTTGACGTCCTTGGAGTACAGGCCGATGATCGCCCGCGACCCCGCCTGCACCGCGGCCTCCTTCAGGCCGGCCGCCGTGTTCTTGTACGGGATGTCGGGAGCCAGTTGCCCGAATGCCGCGTAGTTACCCCAGTCGTGGTCCTTGCCGTCGTAGTTCTTGTGCACGATGAACCAGATCGCCGCGCCGCCCCACAGACCGGTCTGCTCGTCGTAGTTGGTCCAGGCCGAACTCATGATCGGCATCGTGTCGTTGTTAGCGGCAAGCATCTCGGTGCCGAGTACCTTGCCGAACGGCGTGGGCGTCTCGGACGGCTTCACCGACGGACTGACCGTCTCGATCGGCGCCTGATTCCCGGACGGCAACGCGACGGGGCTGACCGCGTCCGCCTTGTTCCAGATCCACCCGACACTCAACCCAGTGGTCGCCAACGCCGCCAGTACCAACACCAACGCCCCCACCAACCGAGCCCTGGTCCCAGGATCCATCGGTGCCTTTCCGCCGCGCCCCGCAGGCCCGGTCACCCCATACTCAGCCGGTCCGTGCGCCTCCTGCCCACCCTGCTGCCCGTACGCCGCCTGCCCGGCGTGCCGACCATGCGACGGCCCACCAGCCAACTGCCCGTACGCCGCTTGCCCGCCCTGCTGCCCGTGTGCCGGGTGGCCGGGCTGCCGGGCAGCCTGTGGCCCTCCGTACGGAGGCTGCCCTGGCTGAGGCGGCCCCACCTGCGGCCGGCCGGGTGGTGTCTGCGCGTGCTGAGGCTGCCCGGGCTGCCAGCCACCTTGCTGCTGGTAGCCAGCCGGCTGTTGCCCGAGCGGCTGCTGCCCACCGTGCCGCGACGGAGGCTGCTCCAGTCCCCACATCTGCTGCCCACCCGCCTGCTGCCCACCCGCCTGCTGCGCACCGGCCTGCTGGGTGCCTGCTTGCTGGGGACTCTGGTGTTGCCGACCAGGCTGCTGTGCGTTTGGCTGCCGCGGACCGGCGTGCTGCGGGCCGGCCTGCTGTGCACCCGTTTGCTGGGGATTCTGCTGTTGCGACCGGGGCTGCTGGCCGCCAGCCTGCCCCGGCCCGGCTTGCCATCCGCCACGCTGTTGCGGACCGGCCTGCTGGGCGCCCGATTGCTGTGGACCGGCCTGCTGCTGTGGCCAAGGCTGTTGCTGGGTCCAGTGTTGCTGGGCAGGCGGCTGCTGAGGTGCCGCGTGTTGCGGGGCCGAGTGTTGTCGCGCCGCTGGAGGTTGCTGCCCGGGGCGCTGCTGGTAAGGCTGCTGCGGACCCCGCTGCTGTGTGGGCTGCGGCATACCGACAGGCGCCTGCCCGCCGCGGGCGGACTCTGCCGGCGGGGGAGGTGGCGGCGGCGCCGGCGCGGGCGACTGCCCGAACAACGGATCGGACGACCCGCCACCCAACGCATCAGCCCCGGACTGCGCAGACACCGCAGACCGCCCGGACACCGCAGACCGCCCGGACACTGCGGACTGCCCCGACACCGCGGACTGCCCCGACACCGCCGAGTGCGAGTTTGGTATGGGTGGGGCTTGGGGTGTGCCGGCTAGTGGATCGCCGGAGGGTGGCACGAGGCCTCGAGCCGACGGGTCCGCGGGGGGCGGGGTCGGCGCGTGGGCCTGTGGTTGGTCGCCGTACTGCGGGGTGTCGCCGGAGCCATGTGCGGGCGCACTGTGGCGGGCGGGCGGCCGCTGGGGCGGTTGTGGGGTCTGGTTTTCGTTCTCAGCCAACGTTGATTCCCTTGTAGGCCTGACTCTCGGCCGCCCTCAGATCCGGCCGGGTGTTGGGGATGTCGCTGATGTACGCGACTGCAGTGCCGTCACCGAGGTCGAAAACGGCCACAGTCAGGGTAAGCACTCGAGCGGTCACCTTGGCCGACTTCGCGGTCACCGTCTGCTGGAAGAACCAGCCCGACTTGTCCGAACGCTTCACCGCACCGTTGGCCACCGTCTTGAACGTCACCGGAATGTCCCCGTACATGGAGGTCCGCAGCTGGATCGACAGCGCCGCCGCGGTCGCTTTCGGGTCGCCGTTGAAGCCCGAGCCGGTCCCCAGCGCGCCGACGAAGATGTCGGCGTACCAGTCGTTCGTGCCGTCGAACTTCTCCTGCAGTACGACGTACTGCCCGCTGGAGTCGAGCAACTGCGGCACCAACCGCTTGCGGTCCGACCACGGCGGCGTACGACGGGGGAACGAGATCGCGTCGGACGAGATGCGCGCGCCTTCGTGCAGCTTCGGGTTCTTCGACTGCCCTGGCTTGGTGCTGCTCTCGTTCGTCGGCTGACTGCCGGTCGGCTGTGCGGTCGGCGTACCGGTGGTGTCCGGTCCTGCCTTCTTGTCGCCGCCCGGGTTGACGATCAGAAACACCGCCGCACTCACCAACATCACCAGCGCAACCGCCGCGCCGATGATCAACGGCACCTTCATCCCCGAAGGCCCGCCACCATCCCCCTTGCCCTTCTTCTCCCGCTTCCCCCCACGCCCAGCCCCACCCGAGCTCAGCTCCTGCTGCCCGCCACCCCAGGCCTCATCCTCTTCCCCCCAAGCCCGAGGAGCAGTCTCCTGCCCACCAACCGCCTGCTGCGCCCCCCAAGCCGCAGCCCCGCTCTGCTGCCCACCACCAACCGCCTGCTGCGCCCCCCACGCCGCAGCCCCGTTCTGCTGCTCACCACTCCACGCCGCCTGCTGCTGACTGCCCGAGTTCAGGCTGCCAATCTGCTTGCCACCCCAACCCTCACCACCGCCCTGCTGCCCACCCCAAGCCGCAGCACCCGCCTGCCCGCCACCCGAGCCTAGGCCGCCGTTCGGTCCGCCACCCCAGGACTCCCCGCCGGCCGACCACTGGTCGTTGCTGGGCTGGCTACTACCCCAGTTCTCATTGCTGGCCTGCTGCGCACCCCAAGCCTCCGTCTCGCCGCCGGAGCTTTGGCCGTTGTCTTGCTGGCCGATACCCCAGGACTCGCCGCTCGCCTGCTGCGCACTCCAAGCCTCGCCCGTCTGCTGCGCATTCTGACCGTTGCCAGTTGCCTGCTGTTCGTCTCCACCCCACGGCGCACCAGCCCCCTGGCCGCCTTGGTCACCCACACCCCAGCCGCCGCCATCCGAAGTCGGCTGCCACGGGTCGGTCCCAGCCTGCTCATGCGCCCAATCACCAGCCTGCCCCGAGCCATCCCCACCCTGCTGAGCCGCCCACCCTTGCGCCTGGTCGCCCTGCACCACGCTCTGCTGAGCTCCCCAGCCCTGGCCCTGCTCACCCTGCGCGCTCTGCTGAGCTCCCCAGCCCTGCGCTTGGTTGCCCTGCGCCTCGTTTTGCTGAGCTGTCCATGCCTGGCCCTGCTCACTCTCGCCGCTCTGCTGAGCTCCCCACGGCTGGCCTTGGGCGGCGTCATCGCCGGTCGGCTGCGCTCCCCGGGCTTGGCCCTGGTCGTCATAACCGGTTTGCTCGGCGCCCCAACTCTGCGCTTGGCCAGCCTGCTGTCCGGCTTCCTGCGTGCCCCAGCCTTCGTCTTGCCCACCGGTCTGCTGCGCGCCCCACGCCGGAGCATCGCCCGCGCCTACGCCGTTCTGCTCTGCGGCCCAGCCCTGACTTTGACCGGCCTGCTCGGCGCCCTCCTGCGTGCTCCAGCCCTCGGTCTGGCGGGTGCCTTCGCCGGTCGGTTGCGCGTTCCAGCCCTGGGACTGGTTGGGCTGGCCAGTCTCCTGGGCGCCCCAGCGCTGTGCCCGGTCGGTGTCCTCGCCGGACTGTTGGGCGCTCCAACCATTTGGTTGGTTGGTCTGCTGCGCGGCCCAGGTCTGGTGGTCCTGGTCGGGTTGGGTGTTCCAGGCTGGCTGCACCTGGGTGGGGTCGTCGCTTCCTTCGTCAGGTCCCCATGGCTGGGTGTGGTCTGTCGGCTGCGAGGTCTGCGGATCGTGCTGTGCGCCCCAGGTGGGCTGGATCTGCGTGGGCTCGTCGGCGTCGTGCTGCGCGGCCCACGGTTGCTGGCCGTCGGGCTGTGAGGCCTGCTGCGGCTGCTGGCCCGCGTTCGGGGCGCCGGTCCAGCTCGCGTCTGACCAGCCGTGTGCCGCCGACTCTGCGCTCGCCCCGTCGGAGGTGTCCGCGCCGCCGACAGCAGGTCCGGCCTTGGCCGCCGTGCCTCCAACCGCGGTGAGACCATTGCGTGCGGCAGTGCCGCCAACTGCGGTGAGGCCATCTGCGGCGGTTCCGCCGGCTGCGGCGGGTCCTGTGGCTGCGTTGCCTTCGCTGGGTCCGTTGTCTCCGGCGACCGCGTCGCTTGCGTCGGCTGCTTTGGCTGCGGCGGTGCCGGTTGCGTTGGGGGTGGGCTCAGCGGCTGGTGTGTCGGTTGGGTCGTGGTCGACGGGGGGTGGGGCGAGTTTCAGGGTCCAGGACTTCGGCTGGTCTTGGCTGGTTGTCTCGGCGAGGTCGTCGAGGGGGACGGCTTCGCGTTGGGTCCAGTGTTCGGGTGGGGCGGGGGCGATGACGGGTGCGTTCCAGGTTGCGCGAGCGCGTTCGAACGGGGTCAGGCCGTCCTCGTCAGTTTCAGGATGCTCGTCAGCGGCGGCGTCGGTGCCGGCTGGGCCGGTGGTGTTCTCGGGCTGTCCGACCGCGGACAGGTGCGGCCCACCAGTCGACTGGGTTGGCTCGGCGTTGGCCCATAGCTGGGACGTGGCTTGTTGTTGCCACCAACCCGAGTCCGCGGTGTCGCCTGACTCCTGCGAACCCTCGGACCGCGCCTCACCGTCGGACTGCTGCCACGGGCCGGGCCGGACCACGGCTGGCTGCTGCTGCGGGGAGCCGGTCTGTGCGTTGACGGGCTCGGCGGTGGCCGTAGTGGGCTCGGCGGGCTTCGGGTCTGCCGGGCCCGTCGCGGCGAGGTCTTCTTGCTGGGTGCGGTTGGTCCATTGCTTCCCGTTCCACCAGCGGATGGTGTTCGGCTGGCCGGTGGGGTCCGGGTACCAGCCCTCGGGAGGGTTGCTCATGCGTTCACCGTAACTTCAGGTCGTGTCAGCGAGGCCGTGGTTTCCCAGCCCTCAGACACCGTCCTCCTGGCCCAGGCTGAAGGCTGCATCCAGGTCGTGCGTCGAGTACGCGCGGAACGCGATGTGCGTCTCGGTGCTGAGCACACCGGGCACGCGGTTCACGCGGTCCGGGATGACGGTGGCCAGGTCGTCGTGGTGGGCGACCCGGACCATCGCGATCAGGTCGAGCCCGCCGGTGACGGAGTACACCTCGCTGACGCCCTCGATCGCCGCCACCTGCTCGGCGACCTCCGGGATCCGTGCGACGTCGGCCTTGATGAACACGATCGCGGTGACCATGCCGTCCTCTCCTCGAATCACACCCCAACCCGCTGAAGCATAGTGCGGACCACTCCCCAACTCGCGCTCCGAGGTACGACGAGCCGGTCAGGCGGGGTGGGTGGGGTCCAGGGCTCGGAGGGCCTTGGTGGTTTGATCGTCTGCCGGGAGGAACGCTTCCATGCGGAGTTCGGCGACCGTGACGTCTACCGCTGTGCCGAAGCGGGTGAGGGTCGTGATCAGTCGCAGGTCGCCGTACTCGGAGCGGAGACAGAGCGGGACCGCGAAGCCCAGGTGCCCGGGCGCCGGCTCTGGGCGCGGTGGGATCAGGGCGGTCAGGTCCTGGATCAGGGCGTCGGACTCGGGCGTCGGGTTCTGCGCGGCTTCGCGGGTCAGGGCGTCGATCACGTGCCAGGACCATTGGGCGAAGTTGACGATGCGGGGGGCCAGTCCGGAGGGGTCCAGGAGGAGGCGGGGGATGTTGACGGGCGGCGTGAGGAGGTGGGCTGAGACGCCCGTCGTCAGCGCGTGGAAGGCACGGTTCGCCAGCACCAGGTCGCCGCGTCGATCGACGACCACCGCGGGGTACGGTCGATGCCCCTCGAGGATCCCGGTCAGCGCCGTCCGGATCGCCCCGAGCCCCGGTCCGTCGTACGGCGTCTCGTCGTACGCCGGGGCGTAGCCGCCGGCCAGGAGCAGCGCGTTGCGGTCACGGAGCGGGACCTGGAGCGACTCGGCGAGGCGGATGACCATGTCGCGGCCGGGGACCGAGCGGCCGCTCTCGATGAAGCTCACGTGGCGCTGTGTCGTGCCGGCTCGGAGCGCGAGCTCCAGTTGACTCACCCGCCGACGGTTCCGCCACAGCCGGAGGCCGTTCGACAGGTCGGAGGGGTGCGGCGAGGTCAACATGTTCTCTGTTTAGCGCATCGCACCGACAATCCATACCCAGCAGGGAATTGTCCGAGGTACGGCGCTCTCGGCAAGCTCTGAGGCAGGGCGGCGAGGGTCGCCCGGACTCGAGGAGGATGTCTTGTCCGACGCGCAGGAATTGGCCGAGCGGTACGTCGCGGTGTGGAACGAACCCGACACGGAAACCCGGCGGAAGGCAATCCAGGAGCTGTGGACCGAGGACGGCCTGCATCTGCTCGAACCGCCGGAGGAGATCGTCAAGCGGGCCGAGGAGATCGGCGTCACCGCGACGCTGGAGGCCCGCGGGCACGAGGAACTCGTACGGCGGGTGACACGGGCGTACGACGAGTTCGTCGCGCCAGGACAGTTCGTGTTCCGGCCGCACGGTGAGGCCGCGGCCTTGCAGGACATGGTGAAGCTGCGCTGGGAGATGGTGCCGGCCGGCGGCGGAGAGGTGCTTGCGGTAGGCATCGATCTCCTCCTGCTCGCACCCGACGGCAGGATCCGCACCGACTACCAGTTCATCGAGGCTTAGACACGGCCTAGCCGACCCGCGCCGGACCGAGCGGGCGCAGGTGGCGCCGGCGCTCGGTCGGGTGGTGGTGGACGTCGGAGTGGGCGTTGTCGAGGCGGGTGAGATGGCGGCCGGCGCCGCTGACCGGGCAGGTCCAGGTGCCGTCCATCTCGACCAGGCGGATGCCGGGCTGATCGAGCCAGCGCAGGACCAGCTCGATCTCCTCCGGCGAGGCCGAGGCGACCGGGCCGATGCCGGGCAGCACGGTCTCGGCGGACGCGCGGAGCATGTCCAGGTACTTGCGCGGATCCGTCCCGCGGGGGCTGATCCCGGCCGCCGCGAGCCGGCCGCGGCGGATCACGTGCAGCTCCCAGCCGCCGTCGTCGGTCCGCCGGGCCGCGCAGATCTCGGCGCATCCGGTCACCGACGCCATCCGCTGCATCCGCGCCGAGCTGCGCACGAAAGCACTCAGCCGATCCCGATGGACGGCGGCATCCTCGAACCGCTCGTCTGCCGACAGTACGTCGATCCGCCGGTCCACCGCCTCGACCACGGGCGTCGGATCCACGGTCAGCGCCATCCGCAGCGCCGTCACGAACTCGCCGTACGAATCCATCGAGATGCGTCCGTCGCACGGCGCCACGCAGCGGCCCATCTCGGCCAGGACGCACGGCGACAACTGCGGGTGCCGCGACATCCGCGCGGTGCACTGCCGGATCGGGAACGCCTCGTGCAGCGCGGCCATCGCCCGCTCGGCCGTCTTCCGCGAGCTGAACGGGCCGAGGTACCCGGCGTCGTCGTCGCGCACCTGTTTCACCAGCGACAAGCGGGGAAACGGTTCGACGGTGACCTTCAGCCAGTGTTGCCGCTCCGGGAACTTCGACCGCCGGTTGTACCGCGGCTTGTGCTCCGCGATCAGCCGCAGTTCGCGGATCTCGGCCTCGAGCGACGTCCCGCACTCGATCCCGCGGACGCCGGTCGCGATGCCGACCATCTCGCCGATCCGGTTGCGGGTCTCGGAGGCGGTGAAGTACGACCGGACCCGGGTCCGCAGGTCCTTCGACTTGCCGACGTACAGCACCTCGCCGCGATCGTCGGTGAACAGATACACACCCGGTGCGTGCGGCAACGTTTCGGCCAGGTGCCGCTTCGCGCGCACGGCCGGCGCGACCCGGGACGAGAACGTCTGCAGGTCCTCCAGCGTCTGCACCCCGAGCGAGCCGACGCGTTCGAACAGCCCATGCAGCACGTCGACGGTCGCACGGGCATCCGACAGGGCGCGGTGGTTCGGCGTCGTGGTGGTCCGGAAGAGCTTGGCCAGCGTGCCGAGTTTGCAGTTCGGCGCCTCGTCGGGCGTGATCACCCGGCGCGCCAGCAGCGCGGTGTCGACGACGGCGAAGTCCGGCCAGTCGTACCCGTGCACGAGGCTCTCGTGCTTCAGGAAACCCATGTCGAACGGCGCGTTGTGCGCCACCATCACGCACCCCTGGGCGAACTCGAGGAAGGCCGGCAGCACAGACTCGATCCGCGGTGACAAGGCAACCATCGAGTTGGTGATGCCGGTCAGTACGGCGATGAACGGCGGGATCGGGTCCGATGGGTTCACCAGCGTCTGGAACTCGCCGATCAGCTCACCGGCCCGCACCTTCACCGCACCGATCTCGGTGATCCCCGACTCACCCGGCGCGCCGCCCGTGGTCTCCAGGTCGACGACGCAGAACGTGACGTCGCGCAGCGGCGTACCCAGGTCGTCGAAACTCGGCTGGACACCGCGGATCGGCATCAGCGGTTCCGGAGCCGGCGCGCGCACGGGGCTGGTCATGTCCACGACGCTAAGAGCCACCACCGACAATTCCGCAGGTGACACGCGCAGGAGTCGACTAGGCTCTCTGTATGCGTACACAGGCGATCACCGCGATTCCGGGCTTCGTGCCCGCCCGCTGTGGTCTGCATCACTGGCTGAGCCAGGCCAGCATTCCGGCCGGACTGCGGACCGGTGACTGAGGCAGGCACCGCCGCGAGCTCCGCCGCTACGACTTTGCCCGAGCCGGTCCGGCAACGGGTTCTCACTCTGGCCGCGCACGCCCTCGGCCAGCTTCCCGCGTCCGACATCCCGGCCCCGTTGCGGCGGTTCGCCAGTTTCGCGCCGGCCCGGCGCGCGAAATTGTCGGCGTCCGTGCTCGGCCCCATCCTCGAGACCGACGACCACTTCCGCCGGCTCGCGGCCTTCCAGGTACGGCGTGAGCACCCGGAGCTCGGCGATGCCGTGGCCGAGGGCATCCCCGTTCCGACCGCGGATCCGATCGAGGTCGCGGCGCTGGCCTACCTGCTCCGCCCGGACGACTGGGAGCAGCGCGTCGCCGCGGCCGCCCAGGTGCCGGTCGACACGCCGCAGGTCGACGGCGAGGTCGTCAGCAGGCTCTCCGACCAGCTCGATCAGGCCCGGACCGAGACCCGCCAGGTCCGCGAACGGCTTCGTGAACAGGTCAACGAGCTCAAGGCCGAGAACGTCACGCTCCGCCGCAAACTGAACGAGGCGCGTCAGCGCATCAGCGGACTGCAGAGCGATCTCGAGCTCCGGACGACGCAAGCCGAGACAGCCGACGAGCGCGTCGACGCCGCCCGCGCCGAGGTGGAGCGTGAGCTGCGCAAACTCCGCGCCCGCATCACCGAACTGGAAGCGGTCGAACACGCGGCCCGTCGTACGGCGGGACAGGAACGCGAACTCGCGTCGACCCGGACACGCCTGCTGCTGGACACGGTGCTCGAGGCAGCGAGTGGACTGCGGCGCGAACTGGCGTTGCCGCCCGGGGGAGAGCTCAGGCCGGCCGACACAGTGGCCGGGAGAGAGCCTGACGCCGCCCCGGTCGGGCGGACCGCGCCTGAGGACGATCCGGCGTTGTTCGACGAGCTGTTGTCGTTGCCTCAGGTGCATCTGATCATCGACGGCTACAACGTGACGAAGACCGCGTGGCCCAACTCACCATTGCATTCGCAGCGTCAGCGGTTGGTGACGGCGTTGGGTGCGTTGGTCGCCCAACGCAGGATCGAAGTCACAGTCGTCTTCGACGGTGCGGAGCTGTCCGGTCCGGTGCAGCTGAATCCGCCCCGTGGTGTGCGCGTGCGCTTCAGCCCGGCCGGGGTGATCGCCGATGAGGTGATCCGGCAACTGGTCCGCGCCGAGCCCCCGGGGCGCCCGGTCGTCGTCGTCTCCACCGACCGCGAGGTTGCCGAAAGCATCATCAACCTCGGCGCCCGCTCACTCTCCGCGGCCAGTCTGATCGCACGCATCGCTCGCGCCTGACCACGAAAACTGTCGGCGGCCTTCTCTAGCGTCCTTCTCAGCCGGATGCAAGTCCGGGTGCTTCCCCACTTTGGAGGACGTTGTGCTGATCGACTGCGACGCGTGCGTGATGAAGGGTCCGGGCTGTCAGGACTGCGTGGTCACGGTGGTGCTCGGCTTCGCTACCGAACGGGCCGGCGCCGCCGGACGGTCCGGCAGCTTGCGGATCGACGACGACGAGAAGGCCGCTCTGGACGCCCTGGCCGAGTCGGGTCTGGTGCCACCGCTCCGCCTCGTTCACGCTGTCAGCAGTGTCGACCCCGACACTGCTGCCGAAAGCCCTGCAGGTGAAGGTGAAACGGCCGTTGGGTCGGGATGATCCTGCGTTAATTTTGGATCAAACCCGAGGGGCGAATTGCACTGGTCACGAAACGGTCACTACTGTTACGTCTCGTTGCCTCAGGGCGCCGGTTGATCAGACCGGCCGGGCAGCGGTAAGCCGAGGGAGTAACCAGTCGGCACCTGTGGGTGAGATATCCACAGCCGGCGTGGTTGACGGGGACGGCGCGAGCAGAGGAAGGGACCGACCGGGCTGTGTCCACCGGACGCATCAACCGCACCAAGGGAATCGCCCTCGCCGCCATCACCAGCACCGCCGTCGTCGCGGGCGTGATCTTCATCCAGGGAGCCGCGGACGCTGATCCGCAGCCCACTCTGGCGCAGGCGAAGGCGCAGGTCGCCGCACTGCAGCACAAGGCCGAGGTCGCCGGTGAGTCGGCCAACGACCTGCGTGGGCAGATCAGCGCCTCGACCGCCCGGGTGAACGCCCTGAAGGCCGCCATCGCCAAGCAGCAGGGCCAGGTCGACACGGTGAAGCGGCAGATCGGATCCCTCGCGGTCGCCGGGTACCAGACCTCCGGGATGTCGACGACGGCTCAGTTGCTGCTGTCGCCGAACCCCGACCAGTTCCTCAGCCAGGCGTCGACCGCCCAGGCCTTCGCGGGCCAGCAGGACACCGCGCTGCGCCGCTACCAGCAGGCCGAGGGCAAGCTGACCGATCTGCAGGCCAGTGAGCAGACCGAACTGTCCGCGCTGCAGGCCGTGCAGGCTCAGCAGGACACCCTGAAGAAGCAGCTCCAGACCAACCTCGACGCCGCGCAGAAGGTGCTCGACAAGCTCAGCGACTCCGACCGGAAGCGGATCGCGCAGGAGAATGCCGACGCGGCCGAGAAGGCACGCAAGGAGCGGCCGACCCGCTCCGGCGACCGGATGGACAACCTGCCGGTGCCGGTCAGCGGCCGCGCCGGCACCGCGGTGTCGGCCGCGCTGTCGCAGCTCGGCGACCCGTACGTCTGGGGTGCCGACGGTCCCAGCTCCTACGACTGCTCGGGCCTGATGATGTACGCCTGGGCCAAGGCCGGTGTCTCGCTGTCGCACTCGTCGAAGGCGCAGGCCGGCGAGGGCCGCCGGGTCAGCAAGGACCAGTTGATGCCGGGCGACCTGATCTTCTACTACTCGCCGATCAGCCACGTCGCGATGTACATCGGCAACGGCCGGATCGTGCACGCCCCGCGTCCGGGCAAGTCGGTCGAGATCGCCCCGATGGACGAGATGCCCTACAACACCGCGGTCCGCCCGGGCTGACCTGCGTCCTTGACATACTCACCGGCTCCGGGGGGCACGACCCCCGGAGCCGATTCGTTTCACGATCATTCGAGTGCCGTAGTGTCGGAGGAGGCACGTAGTGTCCCGCCTGACTGGGGCAGGTGAGCAGCGAGGGGCCGAGGTGATCGACGAACAGGGCGACACAGTGCCTCTCCCGGCGGTGCCTCCGGCCGGTGACCGTCCGGAGCGAAGTGATGACCGGGCGTCGGCTGTGGACGGCCCAGCGCTGCGTGGTCGCGGGATCCCGCCGTCGTTCGCCCCGATCGCGAAGAAGGTCGCTCTCGGCCTGGCCGTCTGCCTGGTCGCCGGAGCCGGGTACGCCGGACTCCGCCAGATCGCCGACGCGCCGGCCGACCCGAACGCCTCTGGCACGCACCCACCGCAGACCTCCAGCACCCCGGACGAGGCCGCCGAAGGGGTACGGCGGGCCGTCGCGGGCGAGGCCGTGCTGCAGAAGATGACCGACGCGGTCGAGAACGACAACCGCACCGAGTTCCTGGACACCATCGACCCGAAGGCCGCCGAGTTCCGGGCCAGTGCGCGGACGATCTTCGCCAACCTGAGCACGCTGCCGATCGGCACGTTCCAGTTACGGTACGTGAGCGACGACGCCGGCGCGCTCACTCCGGACCGCAAGAGCGAGCTCGGCGGCAGTCAGGCCTGGCTGGCTCAGGTCGAGGTGTCCTGGCAGCTCGCCGGGTTCGACGCCAAACCGGCCCGGGAGACCCTCCCGGTCACGTTCGTCACGCGTGACGGAGCGACGTACGCCGCCTCGTTCTCGGAGCGGTTCGTGGCCGGTCAGCGCCGGCCGATCTGGGCGCTCGGCCCGATCGATGTGGCCAAGGGCGCCCACAGCCTGGTGATCAGTCTCGGCTCGGAGGCGGACGCGAAGAGTTACGTGTCCGTCGCGGACAAGGCGGTCGAGTCCGTCACCAAGGTGTGGGGCAAGGGCTGGCGGCAGAAGGTGATCGTCTACCTGCCGGCCAAGCAGGCGCAGATGGAATCCGTCCTCGGCGCCCAGCCCAACACGTACACCCAGATCGCCGCCGTCACGATGGCCGAGCTGGACACGCCCGAGGCCGGTGCCCCGGTGCGGATCGTGGCGAATCCGAAGTTGTTCGAGGAGCTCGGTAAACAGGGCCGCCGGATCGTGCTGACCCACGAGACCACCCACGTCGCCTCGACCGCGACGGCCTCGCCGGTGCCGTTGTGGCTGGCCGAGGGGTTCGCCGACTACGTCGCGTTCACCGCCGTACCCGTGCAGGACGAGTCGGCGGCGAAGGAACTGTTCAAGGCGATCCGGGCCGGCAAGGTGCCGGCCACCCTCCCGGCGCCGGAGGCGTTCGCGGCATCGGCGACCGAGCTGCCCCAGGCGTACGAGTCGGCCTGGCTCGCGTGCCGGCTCATCTCCGAGCGGGAGGGGCAGAGCAAGTTGGTGAAGTTCTACCGGGCGGTGCACGCGTCGAAGACCACGAGCGGTCTGGCGGACGCGTTCAAGTCGGTGCTGGGGATGACCGAGGCGGAGTTCGTCGCCGAATGGCAGCAGTACCTCAAGAGGCTCGCCGGTGTCTGAGCCGGTCGCACGGTGGGCACCACGTGCGGCCGCGGGCGTCCTCGCAGTGGCGCTGATCCTGACGATCGTCGTCACCACGCCCTGGCACCTGATCGACCTGCCCAGACCGGACGCGAGCCTCGACTTCACCGCCGCGGAGATCGCCCGCCAGAACGCGTTCCGCCACGAGTTGTTGCCGTGGTCAACAACCTCGTGGGTGCTCGCGATCCTGGTCCCGCTCGCGATCGGCTTCAGCCCGCTCGGCCCTCGCCTGTACGACGCCATCCGCATCCGGCGCTGGTACGTCGCCGTACCGCTGCTCGTCCTCGGACTGGGACTGCTCACCAGCCTGATCACGGTTCCGACTGATGTGATGGCCGAGCGGATCACCCGCAAGTACGGGCTGTCGGTGCAGGACTGGGGGTTGTGGACGCGTGACCGCGCCGTCAACTGGCTGCTGATGTCGCTCGGACTCGCGGTGATCGCGCTCGTCCTGATCGGCCTGGCCAAACGCTGGCGCAGCGCGTGGTGGTTGCCTGCGGCAATCGCTGCCGCGGTGCTGGTGCTCGGAGTGTCGTTCGCCTATCCGGTGCTGGTCGAGCCGCGGTTCAACCACTTCACGTCGATGCCGGCCGGCGCCTTGCGTGACCAGTTCATGCAGCTGGCGGCGCAGGACGGCGTACCGGTCAAGGACGTGCTGGTCGCGGACGCGTCGAAGCGCACGACCGCCGTGAACGCCTATGTTTCCGGCTTCGGTTCGACCCGTCGGCTGGTCGTCTACGACACGCTGCTGAAGGACACGCCACCCGCGCAGGTCCGGCTCGTGGTCGCGCACGAGCTGGGTCACGCCGCGGAGAACGACGTACTGCACGGCACGATCATCGGCGTCCTGGGCGCGGCGTTCGCGGTGACGTTGCTGCGATTGTTGCTCGGGGCCCGGATGGCCGACCCGCGCCGGACCGCACTGCTGCTGGCGCTGATAGTCGCCGGTACGACGCTCGCCTCCCCGGTGCAGAACCTGGTCAGCCGCCGGATCGAGGCCCGCGCCGACTACCACTCGCTCCACCTGACGAACGACCCGAAGGACTTCGTCGCGATGCAGCACGACCTGGCCGTGACCAACATCTCCGGGCTGGACCCAAGCCGCTGGCGGTACTGGCTGTTCGCCACCCACCCGACCGCGCCGGAGCGGATCGCGATGGGCCGGGCCTGGGCGTCCGAGTACGGCACGCCTGTCCCGCCGCTGGTGCCGCGATGACGGTGCTCGTCGTCACCAACGACTTCCCGCCGCGCCAGGGCGGGATCGAGACGTTCGTCCGATCCTTGTGCGACGAGCTTCCCGAGCCTGTCGTCTACACGTCGCACGAGCCCGGCGATACGGCGTACGACGAGAGCCTTCCGTTCCCGGTGGTTCGGGACCGGACGACGATGTTGTTGCCGACGGCCCGGATCACGAAGCGCGCCGTCCGGCTGCTGCGCGAGTACGACGCGGACCGGGTGCTGTTCGGTGCGGCCGCGCCGCTCGGGCTGATGGGCCCGGCGCTGCGGCGGGCCGGGGCGAAGCGGATCGTCGCGTTGACGCACGGGCACGAGACCTGGTGGGCCGGCGTACCAGGTGCGCGGTGGGCGTTGCGGCGGATCGGTGACGCGGCGGACACGATGACGACGGTGTCGTCGTGGTGCGAGGCTCAGATCGCGCCGGCACTGTCGCCGGCCGCCGTACGACGGATGCGGCGGCTGACGCCCGGGGTCGACACGGATCGCTTCTTCCCGGGTTGCGGGGGAGAGCAGGTCCGTAAGGGTCTCGGCCTCGAGGGTGTGCCGGTAGTGGCGTGTGTGTCGCGGCTGATTCCGCGGAAGGGGCAGGACACGCTGATCCGCGCGTGGCCGCGGGTCCTGGCCGCCGTACCGTCGGCGATCCTGCTCCTGGTCGGCGGCGGTCCTGATCGCGAACGGCTCGAGGAGCTGGCGGCGTCGGTGGGGGTGCGGGCGTCGGTGGTGTTCACCGGGCCGGTGCCGTGGGCGGACATTCCGCCGTACGTCGATGCCGCGGATGTGTTCGCGATGCCGTGCCGGACCCTGCGGTTCGGCCTCGAGCCGGAGGCACTCGGGATCGTCACGCTGGAGGCGTCGGCGACCGGGAAGCCGGTCGTGGTCGGCGACTCCGGCGGTGCCCCCGACACCGTCCGCCACGGCGAGACCGGCTACCTCGTCGACCCCTACAACCCCGCGCCCACCGGCGTACGCATCGCCGAGCTCCTCACCGACCCCGCCCGGGCCCAAGCCATGGGCGCCGCCGGCCGCGAGTGGGTCCAACACGCCTGGACCTGGCCCCACACCGGCACAGAACTCAGGAAACTCCTGGACATCTAGGTCGGCGAATCGTGTACCCTGGCCGACATGCAGCAGATGGGCCGACTTATCGCAGCCGTACGAGCTTCGTGCTCTCCGGCTGCCGCTGCCTGACATCTTCCAACTCCACCGGCGACCGGAAACGGTTCGCCGGTTTTGTTGTTTCTGAGGCCCGGTGGTCTGGTTTCCGGTCATGTGAAAGACAAGGACCAGAACCATGACCATCAGCAGGACTTTCATCGACTTCTTCCTCGACCGCGGTCACATCCCGACGACGGGTTCCACGCTCATCCCGCGGCTCGGTGATCCGGTGCTCTTCACGACCTCGGGGATGCATCCACTGACGCCGTACCTGGAAGGGGAACCCCATCCCCTGGGGCGCAGACTCGTGGGCATCCAGCGATGCTTGCGCACGACCGATCTCGACGAGGTGGGGGATCCGACCCACCTGACCGTGTTCGAGATGCTGGGCTCGTGGTCGCTCGGGGACTACGGGAGCAGCCAGACGCTGCACTGGGGCTACGAGCTGCTGACCGGCGGCTTCGGCATCGACCCCGGGAAGCTGTACGTGACCGTGTTCGGCGGCGACGAACAGGTGCCGCTGGACGAGGAGTCACTCACGACCTGGCAGGAGCTGGGGGTGCCGATCGAGCGGACCACCGAGGACAACTGGTGGTCGAACGGCCCGACCGGTCCGTGCGGCCCGGACTCGGAGATGTTCGTCTGGACCGGTGACGGCGAGCCGGAGGGTACGCCGAGCACCGACAAGCGCTGGGTCGAGGTGTGGAACCACGTGATGATGCGCTACCGCCGGCTCGACGACGGCTCGCTCGAACCGCTGCAGCAGCAGAACATCGACACCGGTCTCGGCCTCGAGCGGCTCACCATGCTGCTGGAGGGCAAGGACTCGGTGTACGAGACGTCGTTGTTCGAGCCGTGGCTGCGGATCGTCCCGAAGCTGTGGCAGTTGGACGAGGAGTCGCAGCGGATCGTCATCGACCACCTGCGCTCGAGCATCGTGATCGTCGGCGACGGCGTGCACCCGTCGAACACCGGCCGTGGCTACGTGCTGCGTCGACTGATTCGCCGGGTGCTGACCATCCTGTGGCGCGACGACGAGTCCCGGTCGCTGTCGGACCTGCCGCTGGAGCTGTTCGAGCACACGCTGAACCACTTCCACCAGGGCGAGACGGTCACGCTCGTCCGCCGGATCCTGATCGACGAGGAGATCCGGTTCAGCAACCTGCTCGATCGCGGCCGCAAGGTGCTCAGCCACGAGCGGTTCCACAAGTCCCTCGACGACACCGACTACGAGTACCTGCACGAGACCCACGGGTTGCCCCGGGAGCTCGTCGACTCGCTGCGATAACGCCATTTCAGGGCTCTTCCGCTCGATGTGTGGGTGATTTGAGATGTGGGGTGATTTGAGGGGTTATCCGGATATCCCCTGAAGCGGTGCCTTCTCCCCGGGGGTGCGAGGGGAGAAGGCACAGTTGGAGGGGTTGTCCGGCTGTTCTGCTGGATGTGTGGGCGAGGTGAGCCAGGCTGGTCGGTGTGCAGCTCGACAGGTGGTGTCGGTCCAGGGTGCCGGTCGGGCGAGGCGTTCACGCCTGAGATCGGCTGGCCCGGCCGGGGCTGGGGCCGACACCTCCTAATGGACCTTGCACGTCCCAGCCTCCAGTTGCCCCCCATCAGCCTGCGACCGCACCGAACCGATCGCACCGCGGGGCACGGCGGAGCGGGAGCCGGGTGAGGCACGGGCGGAGCGGGAGCCGGGTGGGGCACGGGCGGAGCGGGAGCCGGGCGGAGCGGGAGCCGGGCGGGACACGGCGGAGCGGGAGCCGGGCGGGACACGGCGGAGCGAGAGCCGGGGCGGGTTCGAGGGGTTGACGGTGGGATCGGTGCGGATCTGCGGGACCTGGGACACCAGCTGGGGTCGTCGGACAGGTTGTGCCCTGTCCGCGGTCCCTGGCACCTGTCCGAGGTCGCACTGATCCCGCCGTCGCCCGGGGGCCTCACACAGGACATGGTGGGCGGGGACCTGACATTGCAGATCCCCGCCCACCACAAGCTGTCTCAGGTCAACGGATCCGGCCTCCGCCGAGGACGCGGCACGCCGGCCACCATTCACACATTGAGCAGGAGACCCGGTTATCCCCTCCCGCTGTGCCTTCTCCGCCCGTACACCAGGGGAGAAGGCGCAACTCGAGTTGATAACCCCTCAAATGGAGGAGGGGCGGGTGGTCAGATGCGGGCCGGGTCGAGGTCGGCGGTGCGGGGGTCCGGGGTGTCGGAATCAGGATCGGAGTCCGGGATCTCCGGAGGCACGACCTTCCCGACCGACGATTGGGCCACGAACGCCCCGACCAGGACGATCGCGCCGCCGATGATCTGGTTGGTGCTCAACGTCTCGCCGAGCAGGATCAGCGCGAAGATGCTCGCCGCGACGACCTCGACGTACGCGACTGCTCCGCCGATGGCGGCCGACAGCCGCTGGATCGCGGCGGCACCGGCCAGGTAGGCGACGACCGTGCTGACCACGATCAGCCAGCCGGCCAGCACCCAACCGGGAGCGTGCCGGTGGCCGATCGCGATGGTGTCGACCAGCGTGTGCCACGGGATGCCCCAGGGCGCGGAGATCAAGGTCAGCAGCACGGCACCGACCACACTCCCGGCCGCGGTCATCACCAGCGGATCCGCGGCACCCGTCAGCTTGTCGATCAGGATGAAGTACGTCGCCTGGCACGCGGCCGCACCGAGTCCGGCGAGCAGGCCGACCGCGTCGAGCTGCAGCCCGGACCAGATCTCGACCACCGTGGCGAGACCGATCAGCGCGATGCCGACACCGAGTGCGGCGGACCGCGGTACGGCGACCTTCTGGCCGAACTTCAGCCACGCGACCACCAGCACCGGTCCGGAGAACTCCAGCATCAGCGCGACGCCTACCGGCAACCGGCTGGCCGCGATGAAGAACAGGGTCTGGCACCCGGCGATCCCGGTCAGCCCGTACAGCACGAGGGACTTCCAGGACGATCGGGCCGCTCGGAGTCCCGCCGCACCACGGAAGATCAGCACGAGCGGGACAAGCAGCGCGGCGGCGCCGAGGATGCGTAACCAGGCCGCCTGCTCAGGCGTGAAACCGGCCCCGATCAGGGCCTTGGCGAACGGCCCCGACCCACCGAATGTGATCGCGGAGAACACCGCGAACCCCAACCCCACCGACTTCGTGCTGTACATGGGCATAACAGTCTCATGCCCATTACATCCCTGTCGAGACAGATCTCAGAGGACGTTGATCGCGCGGGCCGCGATCACCGCGAGGGTGAGGAGCGCGATCGACGACTGGATCCCCATCAGTGTCTTCGTCCGCGCGCTCAGTGGCATCGTGTCGGTCGGGCTGAACGCGGTCGCGGCCGTGAACGAGACGAACAGGTAGTCGGTGAACCCGGGCAGCCAGTGTTCCCACCCGGGAAGGTCGACCGTCATCTGCGGGAACAGCAGGTCCGCCCGCTCCATCTGGCGCTCGTGTTCGGGCGCCCGCGCGAACGGGCCACCGCGGTCGATCTCCCAGTACCAGACCGCGAAGGCGACGAAGTTCGTCACCCAGATCACCACAGCGCCCTTCACCAGCACTTTGCCGTTGGTCGCCTCGCCGGAGTTGAGGAAGGCGATCAGGCCGGCCAGGTACAGCGCGTTGACGAGGACCAGGATCGCGACCAGCACGAGTTCCACCCAGCGCAGCCAGGGCTCGTCCCGGCGAAGGTGGAACGGGTTCGTCCACACCAGCGGCAGCAGGAGCAGCGCACCGATGATGGGCATGAGCCATTGCGGCAGCAGATTGATCTGCGTCGGCACGAGCAGTTGCAGGATCAGCACCGCTAACACCGCCAGCGACGCCGGCCACCGCCGCGTATGACGACTGCTCGGTCCGGCAGCGGGTTTCGGCTCCTTGTTCACCCCAGCATTCTGACCCCGAAACCTGGTTAACCGACGGAGGCGTCGATGACGGCTTGTCCGACCTCCGTACGGCGATAGTGCACCTGATGTCCCGTACGACGCCGAGTGGCGAGACCCGCGTCGTACAGGGCGGAGAGGTGTTCGGCGACCGTGGCCAAGGCCAATCCGTATTGAGTGGAGAGCGCGCTGGTGGTTGCCGGTGGGTCGAGTGCGACCAAGAGGGTTGCGCGGGTGCGGCCGAGGAGGCGGGCCAGGGGATCCGGGGGAGCGGGTGCATCGGACCAGAGACGGGCTGCGCCGCGGGCTGGGTAGACCAGAGTGGGTTGGTAGCTCGGGTCGACGACGATGACGAGGTAGGGCCATGCGAAGACGCCGGGGGCGAGGAGCAGGCCCTGTCCGGTGAGATCACGGTCTTCCGAGCGATACCGGGTGGCGATCAGGCGGTCGTCCTCCCAGGTGAGCGTCGGGTGCAGGTCGTCGAAGAGCGCGGCCAAGCCGCCGTCGGTGAGCTGCTGACCGCGGTACGCGATGTCGTCCTCGAGGACGCGGCTGATGAGTGGCCAGTCGGGCTGGATCAAGGTGATCCACGCGCTCTCGATCTCGTCCGCGAGTCGTTCCCGGGTGCCGGCGAGGTCCTGCAGCATCCGGTTGATCGCCGGTGCGGCGGGGTTGCTGAGCTCGTCGCGTGAGCGGATCAGCTCGGTCCGCACCCGCTCGAGCGGCGTACTGCGGACCCGGGCGATCTCGGTCGTGAACTTGGCCCGCGAAGCCTTCGGCGGTGGAGTCAGGAAGTCCGGCGTGAACCCGACGCGGGGCTGCAACGCCTTCACGCCGCGAAGATCGAGTCCGGCCGCGGCTCCGCGCTTCGTCTCCACCCAGCCCGCGTACAGCGGCTGATGCTTCGAGCCGTTCAGCACTCGCACCGCCGACATCGTCTCCCACAACGGCGACGCCCCGAACCGGCAGCGCAACGCGTCGCCCTGGGTGAAGCGCAGTACCGTCATCGCAACGAACTTTCGGTCACAACCAAAACTCTACGCCGGCGCCGTCGCGGTCGGGCACGCTCGCGACGTGAGCGCGACTGTTGTGACACCCAACCCCGGCTATCGAGGCGTCCTGCGCGTTCCCGGCATGCCCGCCATCTTCCTCGCCCACACGGTGTCGATGCTCGGGACGGTGGCCGCCCAGGTCGCGTTGTCGATTCTGGTGTTCGAGCGGACCGGGTCGCCGTTGCTTTCGGCCCTGGTGCTGGTGTGTTCGTTCCTGCCGTACGCGCTGGGTGGAATCCTGCTCTCGTCGATCGCGGACCGGTTCCCGGCACGGCGGGTGCTGGTCGGCTGTGACCTGCTCAGTGGGCTGTGGATCGGCGTCATGCTGATCCCCGGACTTCCGGTGGCGGCGCTGCTCGGGCTGTTGCTGGCGACCGGGATCATCGCGCCGGTCTTCGCCGGCGCGCGGGCCGCGAGTCTCGCGCACCTGCTGCCCGGTGACCTGTTCCCGATCGGGAGGTCGTTGCTTCGGGCAATCAGTCAGGTGACGGTGCTGACCGGGTTCGCGCTGGGGGCGGTCGCGGTGGCGGCGATCGGGCCCACCTGGTTGCTCGCGCTCGACGTGGTGTCGTTCGTCGCGTCCGCCGTGCTGATCGGCGTGGGTACGCCGTACACCCCGGCCGGTGAGCGTCGGCGCAATACGGTCCGTGACTCCTGGGCAGGGCTGCGCTACCTGTTCACCACCAAACGGCTTCGCCGTCTGATCCTGCTGACCTGGGTGGCGCCGGCGTTCTCCTCGGTCCCCGACGGTCTGGCGGTCGCCTACACAGCCCAGGCCGGAACGGTCGCGGCGGCCGCCGGTGCGCTCTTCACCGGTTACGCGACCGGCACAGTACTCGGCGAGTTCGTCGCCGCGCGGTTTCCCCCTTCCACGCGGCGACGGCTCGTCGTTCCACTCCTGCTGATGACGCAGCTCCCGGCGATCGCCTTCGTCCTCACCCCGTCCATCCCGGTCGCGGCCGTCCTGCTCGCGGTCTCGGGCGCAGGTTACGCGTTCAACCAGGGCGTCGACCCACTCATCCTGCAGGCGGTCGATCCGTCGTACCGCGGCCGGCTCTTCACCGTCCAGACCAGTGGCCTGATGGCGATCCAAGGCGTCAGCATCGCCCTGGCCGGCGTCGTCGGCACCTTCCTCGCCCCGAACCTCACCATCGCCGCGGCCGGCATCCTCGGTACGGCGACCACACTCCTGATCGCCCGTCAGGCACTCGAGCGGACTACCAGGGGAGCGGTGACCAGCCGGCCGGGCTGATCGACGTCGCCGCTGATCTCCTGGAGCGCGCGGTCGAACAGGCACGATGCGATGTCCCGCAACGGGATCCGCGCTGTTGTCAGTGGCGTGTCGAGCATGCTCGCGAACGGGAAGTCGTTGAACCCGGTGACCGCGACATCCTCGCCGACCGTGAACCCGCGCCGCTGCAACGCCCGCATCGCGACCACGGCGTACGCGTCGTTGTCCGCCACGAAGACATCCGGCTGATCGGCTTCCTCGACGTACGACGCGACTGCCTCGAGCGACCGGAACGATCGCACGAGCGCCGACGGGAATTCCTGTAGGAACCCGGCCTGGCGCTGATGCACCCAGGGCAAGGCGCTGTCGGTCGCCAGGTAGACCGCGCGCGAGCGTCCGGTCGACCGCAGGTGCTGCGCGATCCCCGCCATCGAGGTCTCGTTGTCCACGTCGACCCAGCACTGCCGATGCTGCGGCCCGGTCCGCCCGAACGCGACGAACGGGAACCGCCGCTGGCTGAGGAACTCGATCCGCTCGTCCCGCGGCATCGTCTCCAGAACGACGATCGCGTCGACCTGCCGGGCGGCGATCAGCTTCTCGTACAGCGCGATCTCCGTCGCCCCCTCGGTCGGCGTCGTGACGTGCACGCCGTACCCGGACACCGCTGCCGCCTTCACCAGGCCACCGAGCAGACCGTGCAGGAACCCACCCAGGCCCGGGTTCTGCTCGCTGAACGCGTCGTCCTCGAGGTAGAGCGGCAACCCGATCACCTGGCTGCGGCCGGATGACAACGCCCGGGCCGCGTGGTTCGGGGTGTACCCGAGCTCCTCGATCGCGGCGCGCACGGTCCGGACCGTCGGCTCGGCCACCCGGTGCGGCGCGTTCAGTACGTTCGACACCGTCATCGCCGATACCCCGGCCCGCCGGGCCACATCCGCGACGGTCGTCCGCCGCGGCTTCTGTTGCGTCAATCCAGCCCCCTCTGTCAGACCCGTTCGATCCGGGTCACCCCGGCGATCGGTACGTCGATCGCCCACACCTCCGGCGGTGTCGTCCGCCCGCGATGCACCTCCGTGCCCGAGCAATCCGACACTACGAGGTCGACCGGCCCAGGTCCGGCATCTTCCACGATGATCCGGCTCGAAGCACCGCCGTTCACCAGCACGATCGACCGATCGGTGTCCGTCACCCGCACCACAGGGTTGGTGAAAACGGCCACCACAGTCTCCGCACCGACAGCCCGGACCTGCGTGTACCGAGCATCCGGCCGCGAAGGCACCAGTACGCCGTCCAGCAACACGTCGGCGTGATCACTCAGAAAGCCGAGCCAGTACCGGACCACGCGCTCGTGCTCGGGCGACATCGCATCCAGCTCCATCGACACCTGCGGCGTACTGAACATCGCACCGATGAACTGCTGCGCGACGTTCTCCGCGGACGCCGACGGGTGCCACATCAGCATGTCCGAGTGCACCGCGCGATCCCCGGCCAGCAAGCGGCTGTCGATCGTGCGCACCCGGTTCTCCACCGGGTCCATCGCGCAGTCCCCGGCGCGCAGGAACGTGCCGAACTGCCACAGCCGCGGGTTCACGTAGTCCTGCCGGAACTCGATCAGCACGTCCGGCCGCAACTTCCGCAACTCGGTGGTGATCGCCTGCAGCAGCGACTCGACACCCTCGTCGACGGAGGTGCAATCGGCATCCGGCGCCCGCGGCGGGGAAGACCATGCCCACGAGTCGATGAAGTCGATCTTGAGCCCGTCGGCACCCCAGTCCCGCACCGGCCGGATGCAGCTCTCCAGGAGGTGCTCGCGCACCTCGGGGTAGCGCGGATCCAGCACCGCTGTGACCTCACCGTCCGCGAAGCCGAGAATGCGATCCTTCAACCGATCCCAGGACTTCGAGTGCACGCCGATCAGCGGCGGCGCGATCCAGAGCACGTAACGCAATCCGAGCTCGTGCACCCGGCGTACGTGCGAGGCCATGTCGGGGAACGTCCGGCTGGTCGGCTCCCAGTCACCGCAGTACGCGTACCCGCGGGCGGTGTCGTCGGTCTGCCAGCCGTCGTCGACGATCACCGCAGTACAGCCGTACGACGCTCCCGCGCGGGCGTGCCGTTCGACGGACTCGGCGGAGACGTGCTGGTGGTCGCTGTACCAGGTGGAGTACATCGCCTCCCGCGCCACCGACGGCACGGGCGCGATCCGGTCGCCGAGCTCGGTAGTCCACTCCGCGGTCACGCCCCGGAGCGCCTCGGCGAAGTGCAGCTCACGAAGGTCGATCCGCAGGGTGAAGCGCCGGGCTTCGACGTCGTCCACGGTGAGCTCGATCAGCTGCTCGGCGGTCTCCTCGTTCACACCGACGGCGAAGTCACAGCCGCGGACACTTGCCGACAAGGAGATTGTCGACAAGCTGCGGTCCTGTGCGTCGACGAGGGCCGCGACCGGCGCGGAGCGGACCGACCGGACATCGCGGTGCGAACCCCAGTCGATCGGCAGCTCGCGACGCGAGCCCTGCGTGGCGCGCCACAGTGTCACCGCGGTCTCGGCCGGCCAGGTCCACCGCAGCGTCACCGGGCCGTCGACGGCCACGTCGTACCGCAGCACACCCGGCTCGACGGCCGGCCGCTCGGTCACCGTGGCGGTGCCGTCGATCGTGCCGGTGCGGTGTGTGCGGCCGTCGGGCGAGCGGATCTCGAAAGTCGTCACGTTGGGGACTATAGCGGTAAAACCAGATCGCCAGAAGGTATTGACCGAATTGGTCCAGGTCTCTAGTTTTAGCGCTAATATCGGATTCATCGAGGAGTGCCCGTGCTGGCTGTGAGCTCCGACAACCCGCTCGTCGAGGACGCCTTCGCCTGGGCTCGCAAGCGGGCGCTGGACTGGGTCCAGACGGACGCCGAGCCCGGCAACCTGCCGTCGTACTGGGCCGGCTATCCGTCCCGGCCGATGTTCTACTCGCGCGACGTCTGCCACCAGGCCACCGGTGCGCATCTGCTCGGGCTGGACGCGGAGAACTTCGCGATGTTCCGGCACTTCGCGCGTTCGGCGACGCCGGCCCGGAAGTGGTTCCCGATCTGGGCGTTCCACTTCGACGGGCGGATCGCCGCGCTCGACTACCACCACGACGAGCACTTCGTCCGGGAGATCCCCGCGGTGTTCGACCTCAGCTTCCGGGCGCTGGAACAGTACGACTGGACCGGCGACCGCCGATGGCTCGACGACCCCGACCTGGCGGCGTACTACCGGCACAGCGTCGGCGAGTTCATCGAGGCCCATGACGCCGACGGCGACGGCGTCCCCGAGGCAGGTGGGACCGGCGACATCTTCCTCGGCACCGCCACCTACAACGAGCGGGAGGCGCCGCTCATCGTCGCGGGCGACGGCATGGCACTCCAGTACGCCGTACTCCGCAAGCTCGGCCGGGACGCCGAGGCCGAGCGGATCCAGGCGACGTACCTGAACGACTGGTGGAACGGCGACCAGTTCGCTCGGGGGCGGACCAAGGACGGGTTCGACTACGGGTGGGGCCTGGAGTCGCACGACCTGGTCCCGCTGTTCGGGCTCAGCGGCACCGGGGAACGCAACGAGCGGCTCCTCGACTACATCGAAGCCCGGATGGAGTCTCACCCGCCGTTGAACATCGAGTCGTTCAGCTACCTCCCGGCCGTGTTCTTCAAGCACGGTCGCGACGAATCCGCCTGGCGCTGGACGAAGCATCTCATCGACAGCCGGGACGACTACCCGGAGATCTCCTTCACCGTCGTCGAGCACCTCGTCGCCGGACTGCTCGGGCTGCGGCCGGACGCGGCGTCGGCGACGTTGACCATCGAATCCCATCTGCCGGCCGAGATCGGCCGGCTGACCGCCGACCACGTCCGGGTCGGCGGCTGGGATCTCCGGATCAGCCAGGAAGGCCGGCACACGACCGAAGTCACCGTGCACAGCGGACCGGGGCCGCTGACGGTGACGGTCGGCCCAGGAAGCACCATCCGCATCCTCGAACCCGGTCGGACCGCCCGGGTCAGCACCCAGCCGAAGGACCCCTCATGAAGCAACCCAACCGCCTCATCCCTGTGGTCGCCGCCGTCCTGCTGGCGGCAGGCTGCGCCACCGGCAACCAGCCCGCCGGCAACAACGCCGGCAACACCTCCGGGGACTCCGCCACCATCAGCTTCTCCTTCTGGGGAACGAATTCCGAGGCCGCGTCGCTCAAGGCGATCGCCGCGGCCTTCGAGAAGGCCAACCCCGGCACGAAGGTGACCACGAACTGGATCCAGGCCGACTACGAGCAGAAGCTGCAGACATCGATCGCGGCCGGCACCCAGTCGACCGTGATGGAGATCAGCAACACCAGCCTGGCCGGCTTCGCGCCGAGCTTCGCCGAGCAGACCGTTGACCCCGGCAAGTACGTGCAGCCGAACATCTCGTCCGCGCTGCAGTTCCAGGGCAAGTACTACGCGATGCCGTTCGCCGCGAAGCCCAAGGTGATGGCGGTCAACACCGACGCGTTCAGGGCGGCCGGCGTGCCGTTGCCTAGCGCAACGACCCCGCTGACGCTGGACGAGTTCAAGACGATCGCCGCGAAGCTGTCGCACGGCGACGGCAAGGCGCGCGTCTACGGCTCGAGCAACCTTTGGTACCGCGGCTGGCTGACGGCCGCCGGTGGTGGCTACTACAACGCCGACGGGACCGAGTGCACGTTCGGCGACGAGACCGGCGTGCAGACCGCGCAGTACGTCGTCGACCTGCAGAAGGACCGCTCCGCGCCGACCTCGGTGGACATCCAGGGCCAGGACCAGGCGCAGTGGTTCGCGGCCGGACGGCTGGCCACCTTCAGCGACTTCGGTCCCTGGACGGTCGCCGACTTCGCCAAGATCAGCAAGCCGAACTGGACCCTGGTCCCGGTGCCCGGCAAGGGATTCCCGATGGAGGTGGACGGGCTCGGGATCGCGAAGAACGCGTCCGGCAAGCAACTCGAGACAGCGAAGAAGTTCGTCGAGTTCGCCAGCACGCAGCAGGTCGCTCAGGACCAGCTGATCCAGGGCAAGACGGCGCTCGGCGTACCGATCATCGCGGCGTCGACGCCGACGCTCGAGAAGGTGCTGCCGGCCGATCGCAACCTGGCCGCGTTCACCACCGCGCTGAAGAGCGGCATCGTCGGCCCGTCGGTCGCCAAGGAGGCGCAGATCTCCGGTGACGCGGAGAAGGGCATGACGAGCTACACCCCGCTCGGTACCGGCAAGGACGACGTCGCCAAGATCCTGCCGCAGCTGGCCGCCAAGTGCACCCAGTCGCTCAAGCAGTGAGGTAGCCCGTGAACCCGACCATTGGCTGGATCCGGGGACTCGCCGAATCCTGGGGCGTCCCCACCGTACTCGTGCCGCTGGTCCCGTTCCTGCTCCTGCTGATCGTCCTGTACGCCGTCATCGGACTGGCGGCGTACGGGGCGCGGCGGAAGTGGCCGCGGGCCGACAAGACGATCGCGTTCTGGCTGTTCGTCTCGCCGTGGCTGATCGGCTTCTGCCTCTTCACGGTCGGGCCGATGGTGTCCTCGCTGTACGTCAGCCTGACCTCGTGGGACCTGATCACGCCGCCGAAGTTCGTCGGTCTGGCCAACTACACCGAGGCGTTCCAGGACCCGCGGGTCGGGCAGGCGCTCAAGGTGACCCTGCTGTACGCCGTGATCAGCGTGCCGCTGCAGGCCGTCCTGGCGTTCCTGGTGGCCCTGCTGCTGAACACCGAGCTGCCCGGGATGCGGTTCTTCCGGACCGTCTGGTACCTGCCGAGCCTGGTGTCCGGCGTGGCCCAGATGGTGCTGTTCCTGTGGGTGTTCAATCCCCAGTACGGCTTGGCGAACGACGTACTCGGCAAGGTCGGGATCGACGGGCCTGGGTGGTTCAACGATCCGTCCTGGGCGCTGCCGACCGTGATCCTGATGAGCCTGTGGACGGTCGGCGGGGCGATGGTGATCTACCTGGCCGGGCTGAAGGACGTGCCGACGAACCTCTACGAGGCGGCCGCGCTGGACGGCGCCGGCCCGGTCCGGATCTTCTGGCACGTGACGCTGCCGCAGATGTCGCCGATCATCCTGTTCAACGCGCTGACCGGGATCATCGGCGCCCTGCAGATCTTCACCCAGGGCTTCGTCGCGAAGGGCGGCCCGAAGGACTCGCTGCTGTTCTTCGTCTACTACCTGTACGACAACGCCTTCCAGAACTTCCGGATGGGCTACGCGTCCGCACTCGCCTGGATCCTGTTCGTCGTCATCCTCGCGCTCACCCTGGTGACGGCCCGAGGCAGCGCGTTCGCCGTTTACTACGAGTCCGATCTGTCCGGTCGCCGCAAGAGGAGGACCCGATGACGGCCCTGGCCGAAGCACGTCCCGCGGTGGCGGTCCGCACCGATCGTCCGTTCTGGCGCCGGAACGTATCCCTCACCGCCGTCCTGTACGTCGTCCTCGCCCTCGGATCGCTGGTGTTCGTCTATCCGTTCCTGTGGATGCTCGCGACATCGCTGCGATCCCTGGCCGGAGTGGGCGGTTCCGGAGCCAGTGTGTGGCCGCACGAGTTCCTGTGGGACAACTACACCGGGGCGATCACGTCGTTCCCGTTCTGGCGGTACGCGCTGAACTCGGTGCTGACGACGTTCATCCCGATCGTCGGGACCGTGTTCTCGTGCTCGCTGGCCGGGTTCGCGTTCGCGCGGTTGCGGGTGCGGTTCTCCGGGGTGGTATTCGCCGTCGTGCTGGCGACGATGCTGCTGCCGGGAGAGGTGACGATGGTGCCGCAGTTCATGCTGTTCAACAACCTCGGCATGATCGACACGCTCTACCCGCTGATCCTGCCGGCGTTCTTCGGGTCGCCGTTCTACATCTTCTTGTTCCGGCAGTTCTTCGCCCGGATGCCGTCGGAGCTGGCCGACGCCGCGGTCGTCGACGGGTGCGGCTGGTTCCGGACCTTCCTGCTGGTCTACCTGCCGCTGGCCCGGCCGGCCGTGGTCGCGGTGTCGATCCTGTTGTTCATGGGCTACTGGAACAACTTCCTCGGGCCGGCCATCTATATCAACTCCGACCAGTGGAAGACCCTCCCGCTCGCGCTGGCCGGCTTCCAGTCCGTCAACGGCACCGACACACCGTTGCTGATGGCAACCTCCGTGCTGATCACGCTCCCTTGCCTGGTGGTCTTCTTCGTCGCTCAGAAGCAGATCACGAACGGCATCACATTCACCGGAGGCCGGTGATCAGTCCTGACCGAGGATGCCGAGTTCGTAGCCCTTGGCCACCGCCGCCGCGCGGTCGGTCACACCGAGCTTGGTGAACAGGTGACTGAGGTGGGTCTTCACCGTCGCCTCGCTGATGAAGAGCTCGCGGGCGATCTCGCGATTGGAGGTGCCTTTGGCAACCAGTGCGAGGACCTGGCGTTCACGGGCGGCCAGCGGAGTCGCCGCCGGCGTACGGACGGCGGAGACCAGCCGAGAGGCGACGGCAGGGGAGAGCACTGTGCGTCCTGCTGCCGCTTCGCGGACCCCGGTGAACAGCTCGTCCTGCGGCGCGTCCTTCAGCAGGTAGCCGGTCGCGCCCGCCTCGATCGCGGGCAGTGTGTCGGTGTCGGTGTCCCACGTGGTGAGGACCAGGACCTTCGCCCGGGCGCCGCGGCGGGTCAGTTCGGTGATGGCGTCCAGTCCGCCGCCTCCGGGCATGCGCAGGTCCATCAGGATCACGTCCGGGTCGAGCTCGGCGGCCAGTGCCACCGCCTCCACGCCGTTGGACGCCTCGGCGAGCACGGTGAAGCCGGGCTCCGCCTCGAACATGCCGCGCAGACCGTTCCGGACCACTGGGTGGTCGTCGACGAGGAGGAGCGAGATCTCAGCCATGGAGCACCAACGGTACGCGAGCCGACACCGCCGTACCTGAGCCCGGCTCGGACTCCACTGTGAGCGAGCCGGCGATGCGCTCGGCGCGGGCACGCATGCCGTCCAGGCCGAAGCCGCCGGTACCGGTGCGGGTGGGCAGCGTCATCGGACCGAATCCTTTCCCGTCGTCGCGGATGTCCAAGGTGACCTCGTCGTCCATGTAGCTGAGTGTGACCCCGACACGAGTAGCGGCCGCGTGCTTGGCCACGTTCGCCAACGCCTCCTGCGTGATCCGCAGGAGGGTCGCCGACACCTCTCCGTGCAGATGCTGCGCCGGACCCGTGAGGGTGAACTCCGCGCGTACGCCGGTTCGCTCCGCCCACTGGTCGACCGTCTTGCGCATCGCCTCGGGGAGCCCGTCGTACGACAGGCCGACCGGAGCGAGGTTCTGCACGGAGCGGCGGGCCTCGCCCAGGCTGTGCCGGGCCAGGTCGGTGGCCCGGTTCACGTGCTCTCGCGCGGCCGCCGGGTCGGCGGTCTTCGCGACGACCTGAAGCTGGGCGATGATGCCGGTCAATCCCTGGGCGATGGTGTCGTGGATCTCGGCGGCCAGCCGCCGGCGTTCGTCGGCGATGCCCGCTTCCCTGGCCTGGATCAGGAGCTGGGCCTGCAGAGCGGCGTTCTCCTCGTGGGCCTGCTGGAGTTCGGCGATGGTGGCCGCCCGGGCCCGGGACCGTTCCTCCTCCTGGTCGGCGAAGTGCCGGACGACGGTCAGCAGGACGTTGTTGGCCAGCAGCAGGCCGGCGAACACGATCCACTTCGTCGAGTCCTCGACCGGGATGCCGCTGGTCTGGGCCCCCGCCACCGGGATGGAGCAGGCGAACAGGGCGAGCCGCTTCCAGCGCTGTGCGGGGATCAGTTCGTCGGTGTCGAAGTACCCGGCGACGGCATAGAACGCGAAGAACGGATTCAGCACGGTCAGGGCGAAGCCGATCGCCCAGCGGACGGTGTAGTACGCCGCCGAGATCCAGTTCGGTCCTGGGCGGGTGCGGGAGATCCAGCTCCACCACAACTGGAACACGAGCGCAGCCACGACCAGCCCCGCGGCCGCGATCCGGATCGCGGCGGTCGGCATGATCAGCCCGGCCGTGGCGGCCGACAGGAGCGTGGCGACGCCGAGCAGCCCGTACGGCATCCCCTTGAGGTACAGATCCCGCCGCCGGTCGAGGTCCGTGTCCGCAGTCGTCACCTGCTCAGTCTCCTACTCCCACCGGAACCAGCGAGTAGCCGCGGCCGACAGAAGGACAGCCCACGCGGCGAGGACCCCGAGGTGCGACCAGGCCGGCCAGTGGCCGGTCGACGCCTGGTCGAGGGCGCGGGCCGCGGCGCCGAAGGGAGTGAGTACGACGATGTGGGCAAGGAGATGCGGCATCGCTCGCACGGGCAGCCACATACCCGCGCAGAACAAGCTCGGGAAGAACACCGCGGTGCCGATCGCGGTCGCGATCCGCGCCGTCCGGGCGAGCGCTGACACCAGGGCTCCCAGGGCCAAGGCAGCGGCGGCCGTGAGCAGCAGCGCCAGCGCGTAGCCGAACGCCTGCTGCGGCAGCCGTACGTCGAACGCGAGCCGGCCGATCGCCATGCAGGCCAGCGCCGACACCAGAGCCGCTGCGCCGTTCAGACCCATCTGCGCCGACAACAGCGCGGACGGGCGGACCGGAGTCGCCGACATCCGGCGCAGGATGCCGCGCTCGCGATAGCCGGTGAGGACGGGTGGCATCGCCTGCAGGCCGGTCACGATCAGCGCGACCAGGACGAGGATGGGGACGTACACGTCGATCAGCCGGAGGCCGCCGAGGCCTGGGTCGGCCTTCCGGAACGACGGGATGCTGCCCAGGATCACCAGCAGCAGCGGCGGGAATCCCAGGATCCAGAAGAGGTTGCCGGGCTCGCGCCGGAAGAGCCGGGACTCCGCCCGGAGAACGGCCCGGCCGGGGTTGGTACGCGTCGGTGCTGTCGTGCTCATGGGGCCTCCCGGCCTGGACTGAGGAGCGGAGGGAGCCCGGTCATGGGGCCTCCCGATCTCGACTGAGGAGCGGAAGGAGCGAAGCGACTGGAGCGACGAGGGAAGAGCGGGAGTACCAGCCCCATGACCTGCCGCGCCGGAGGCGTGGCGATATGCACCGCGACTGGAGCGACGAGGGAAGGGCGGGAGGAAAAGCCCCATGACCCGCCGTGCCGGAGGCGCGGCCAAAAGTACTGTCATGAGTTGGCTCCGGTGAGGTCGAGGAATGCGTCGTCCAGCGTGGCGTCGGTGACGCGGAGCTGGTGGGCCGTGATGCGGTGCCGGGCGAGGAGCGAGAGCACCGCGGTGACGGTGTCGTCGGACCCGGCCAGCGTGATCCGGCCCTCCTTGTGCTCGACGGATGCGAGCGCCGGCAGCGCGGCCAGCTCCTCGTCGTCGAGCGCTGCCGACGGAGTGAACGAGATGATGGTGGACCCCGCCGTACGGCTGATCAGTCCGCGGGGGGTGTCGAGCGCGGTGATCCGGCCCTTGTCGATCAGGGCGATCCGGTCACACAGCCGCTGCGCCTCCTCCATGAAGTGCGTGACCAGGAGGACGGTGACGCCCCGCGCGCGGACGTCCTCGACGACCTCCCAGGTGTCGCGGCGGGCGCGCGGGTCGAGCCCGGTCGTCAGTTCGTCGAGGACGACCACGCGGGGGTTGCCGATCAGGGCGAGGGCGATGAACAGGCGCTGCTTCTGGCCGCCGCTGAGGACACCGAACCGGGTGTTCAGCTGGGCGACGAGGCCGAGGCGTTCGGCGAGTGGGCGCCAGTCGGCCGGGTTCGGGTACAGGGCGGCGTACAGCTCGAGCGCCTCGCGGACGGTGAGCTTGGCCTGCAGCTCGCTCTCCTGGAGCTGGGCGCCGAGGACCTGGGTGACGGCCGCGTGGTCGGCGATCGGGTCGAGACCGGCGACCCGGACCCGGCCGCCGTCGGGGACGCGCAGTCCCTCGACGCACTCGACCGTGGTGGTCTTGCCGGCGCCGTTCGGGCCGAGGATCCCGAAGATCTCGCCCTCCTCGACGGCGAACGACACACCGTCGACGACACTCCGGCCGCCATAGGACTTCCGCAGCTCACTGACTTCGACAACAGGCCCTCGGGCCGTCGTCCGCACACTCTCCAAGGTCATACGACGACTCTCGCGGAGAGACCACCCCGCCCGAATCGCCCATCAGGCTCGACCGGTCATCACCCGATCGGCTGATCCCGCAGTACGACGTCCTCGCCGTACCTAAGTCAGTGGGACTGGGCGGTGCGCGGGCAGCGCGTCCGCGAGGGTCGGGTAGTGGTCGAGCGGCCGGTCGAGTCCCGCGGCCCGGATCAGGTCGGCCAGCCACTGCCCGGCTCCGGACGCGCGCAGCCAGCCGCCGTGCTGGACGGCCAGATCGTGGGCGTCGACGAGGACGTGAAGGCCGGCCGCCTCCATCGCCGTGACGCGGCGCAGGTCGACGACGAGCTTGGACAGCTTGGTGGTGATCACGTGCCCGAGCTCGGTCCGGAACGCCGGTGCGGTGGCGACGTCGACCTGACCGGCGACGCGGACGACCGCGCACTCTCCGACCGCGCTCCAGCTGAAGACGAAGGGGCCGCTGATGTTCGTCGGCGGAGCTATGGATCCGACCACCCGTGGGGCCGAGCCACGACGGTGGCCTGCATCGTGTCGAGACTTCATGTCGTCCCCGGTACCCGCCGGCAAACCCCCGCCTACTTGGCGTACAGGGCCTCGACGTCCGCCTCGTGGTTCTTCATCACGATGTGGCGGCGCAGCGAGAGCTTCAGCGACAGCTCGCCGGACTCCTGGGTCCAGTCGGTCGGGAGGATGGAGAACTTCTTGATCTCTTCGGCGTGGGAGACCGACCCGTTGGCCTCGGTGACGGCCTTCTGGATCTCGGCGATCAGGTCCGCGTCGTCGGTCAGCGAGGCGACGTCGGTGGGCTTGCCGCGCTCGGTGGCCCAGGGGACCACAGTCTCCGGGTCGATCGTGATCAGCGCGGCGATGAACGGCTTGGCGTCGCCGACCACCATGCACTGGCTGACCAGCGGGTGCAGGCGGATCTGGTCCTCGAGCACGGCCGGCGCGACGTTCTTGCCGCCGGCGGTGACCAGGATCTCCTTCTTCCGGCCGGTGATCTTGATGAACCCGTCGACGTCGAACTCGCCCAGGTCGCCGGTGTGGAACCAGCCGTCCGCGTCGATCGCGGCCGCCGTGGCCTCGTCGTTCTTCCAGTAGCCCTGCATCACCTGGCCGCCCTTGAACAGCAGCTCGCCGTCCTCCGCGACGCCGACCGTGACACCAGGAAGCGGCCGGCCCACGGTGCCGACGCGGATGTCGGCGGGCAGGTTCACCGACACCGCGGCGGTGGTCTCGGTCAGGCCGTAGCCCTCCAGCACCGGTACGCCGATGCCGCGGAAGAAGTGGCCGAGCCGGTCACCGAGTGGCGCGCCGCCGGAGACGGCGTACGCGACGTTGCCGCCGAGCACAGTGCGGAGCTTGGAGTAGACGAGCCGGTCGAACAGTGCGTGCTTGGCCTTCAGCACGAACGACGCGCCGCCCTTGTCCAGCGCCTGCGAGTACGCGGTCGCGGTGTCCGCGGCGGCGTCGAAGATCTTGCCCTTGCCGTCGGCGTGTGCCTTCTGGCTGGCGGAGTTGAACACCTTCTCGAACACCCGCGGGACGCTCAGGATGAAGGTCGGCTTGAACGCGCCGAGATCGGCGACCAGGTTCTTCACGTCCGAGCTGTGGCCGACCTTGACCCGCATCATCACGCAGCCGACCTGGATGATCCGGGCGAACACGTGCGCCAGCGGCAGGAACAGCAGCGTGCTCGCGCCGTTGACGTCGAACAGGTCGTCCAGCACCTTCACCGCCTGGCCGAGCTCGGCGAGGAAGTTCGAGTGGCTGATCTTGCAGCCCTTCGGGCGTCCCGTCGTACCGGAGGTGTAGATGAGCGTCGCGAGATCGTCCGCCGTGACCGCGGTCCGGCGCTTGTCGAACTCGGCGTCGGAGATCTCCTGCCCGAGGACGGTCAGCTCCTCGACCGCGCCCGCCTCGATCTGCCAGATCTCCTGCAGGGACGGCGCCTCGGCGCGGGCGGACTCGACCACCGCGCCGTGGGCGGCGTTCTCGGCGATCGCCACGACCGCCTCGGAGTCGGTCAGGATCCACTGGATCTGCGACGCCGACGAGGTCTCGTAGATCGGCACCGTGACCGCGCCGATGCTCCAGATCGCGTAGTCGATCAGGGTCCACTCGTAGCGGGTCGCGCTGAGCAGGGCGACCCGCTCGCCGTGCTTCACGCCGGCCGCGATCAGGCCCTTGGCGACGCCGGTCACCTGCCGGGCGAACTCGGCCGCGGACACGTCCAGCCAGCCGCCTTCGGCCCGCCGGCTGAAGATCGCGGTGTCGGGATGAGAGGACGCGTTCGCCCACACCGGGTCGCTCAGGCTCCCGGTGAGTGGCTCGGTCACAGCAGGAACGGTGTACTCACGCATCCGCGTCTCCTCAGTCGGTCACGAATTGTCGACGTCCGGCGCACGGTACAGTCACCTACCCACAAGTAGCCAGATTTATGTGACCCAGGAACTAGGTTCTATCCATGCCCACGCTCGACATCAGTTGCGACGACTTGGTCGTTGCTGATCCAGCCTACGTCGCCGAGCGGCTCGGTTCGGACACCCTCTGGCGCGAGTGGTGGCCGGACCTCACCCTGACCCCGTCCGAGCGGCGCGGCCCGGAGGGCGTCCGCTGGGCCGTCACCGGCGCCGCCGTCGGTACGGCGGAGTGGTGGCTGGAGCCGGTTCGCGACGGGGTCGTCGTGCACTGGTACCTGCGCGTCGATCCGGCGAAACCGGTCCGCGGTCAGGCGCTCGCCAGGCTGAAGGAGCGGTACGTCGCGTCGTACCGGGAGCACCTGTGGCGGTTCAAGGACGAGGCCGAAGCGGGCCGCGCCGCGGGCGAGCGCCGTCCCGGATACGATCCCGCGATAGTCTCCGGGGAGGACGCCGACACCGGCGGTCCCGGCACGACTCGTCCCGACAGTTCACGCACCACCAGCGGCAGTTAAGAGGTGTATCAATGGCGGAACAGACCACCTCGACCATCGTGGTGAACGCGACTCCCAAAGAGATCATGGCGGTGATCGCGGACTTCGAGGCGTACCCGGAATGGGCCGACTCGATGCGGGAGACCGAGGTGCTGTCCACCGACGAGGCGGGTCGGCCGAAGCAGGTCAGGTTCAAGGTCGACGCCGGCGCGATCTCGGACGAGTACACGCTGGACTATGTCTGGTCCCGCAACGAGGTGACCTGGACGCTGGTGCGGGCCAAGATGGTGAAGGGGATGGACGGCGCGTATGTGTTGCGCGACCTGGGAGCGGAGGGCACCGAGGTGACGTACCGGCTGGCTGTCGACGTGGCGATCCCGATGATCGGCATGCTGAAGCGCAAGGCCGAGAAGGTCATCATCGACACGGCCCTCAAGGGCCTCAAGAAGCGCGTCGAGTCCTGATCCAGAGTGACTCGGGTTCTGCTGTACACGGGTAAGGGCGGCGTCGGCAAGACGACCTCCGCCGCGGGCACGGCCACGCTCGCCGCGTTGCGTGGGCTGCGCACGCTGGTGCTGTCGACCGACGCCGCGCATTCGCTGTCGGACGCGTTCGACTCCGAGGTCGGTCTCGAGCCGACCGAGATCGACGACCTGCTGTTCGTCCAGCAGATCGACGCGCAGCGCCGCTTCGAGCGGTCCTGGGGTGACATCCAGGCGTACCTGCGGTCGGTGCTGCACATGGTCGGGGTGGACCCGATCGAGGCCGAGGAGCTGACTGTGCTGCCGGGCGCCGAGGAGGTGCTCGCGCTGCTCGAGGTGCGTGACCACGTCCGGTCCGGGCGCTGGGACGTGATCGTGGTGGACTGCGCGCCGACCGCGGAGACGCTCCGGCTGCTCGCGTTGCCGGAGGCACTCAACTGGTACATGGACCGCATCTTCAACGCCGAGCGCAAGGTGATGCGGACCTTCCGGCCGTTCCTCAGTCGTGCGTCGGGGATCCCGATGCCGGACGACACCGTCTTCGACGCGCTGCGGCGGCTGCAGAGCGACCTGTCGGACATCCGCACGCTCCTGGCTGGACCGGACGCGTCGGTGCGGCTGGTGCTGACGCCTGAGGCCGTCGTGGTGGCCGAGGCGCGGAGATCGCTGACGACCCTGTCGCTGTACGGCTACCGCGTGGACGGCGTGGTCGCGAACCGGGTCTTCCCGGCCGCGGGCGCCGACAACTGGCGGCGGCAGTGGGTCGCGGCGCAGCGCGGCATCCTCGAGGACGTGGCGGACTCGTTCCGGCCGCTGCCGATCTGGGAGTCGCCGTACCGGGCCTGTGAGCCGGTCGGCGTGGAGGAGCTCGCCGCGTTCGCAGTGGAGATGTACGGCGGGGACGACCCGTTCGCCCGTGCGACGGATGAGACGTCGCTGTGGGTGGATCGGCACATCGACACCGACGGCCGGACCTACACGCTGACGATGCCGTTGCCGCTGGCCTCCGCGAACGAGCTGGAGCTGGCGCGCCACGGTGACGAGCTGATCATCACCGTCGGGTCGTACCGGCGCGTGCTGCCGTTGCCGGCGGCACTGGCCCGCGGAGTGGTCGCGGGCGCGCGGCTGGACGACGGTCGCCTGCAGGTGCGGTTCGCGCCGCGCGAGACGGCGCGACCGGTGACTACCGAGCTGCCGAGCGGGAGCGGTCCGCTCGAGTCCGCGCAGGAGTTGGCGCAAGGGCTGACGGCCGAGTTCCACGCGCGGCTCGCCCACGAGGCCGCGATCGGGGAGGGCCGGTGAGTAGTAAGGAGCCGATCGGATCCGTCGCCGAGGAGGCGGCCAAGCTGTTCGCCGTACTCCAACAGGCCGCCGCCGGTCCCGGTGGTACGACGCGCGCCGAGCCCGCACCCGCGGACGACGAGCAGGAAACGCACGAGCACCACGCCGGCCCCGAGTGTCAGTGGTGTCCGGTGTGCCAGCTGATTCGCAAGGTACGGAACACCAGCCCGGAGACGATCGAGCAGCTGTCGTCGGCGGCCGCGCACGTGCTCGGGTCGGTGCGATCGTTGCTGGAGGCGGGCGCGGAGGCTGCCCGGCAGGCGCAGGCGGACGCAATGTCGCGTACCGCTCAGGAGGAGCCGGTCCGGTCCCGGGTGGACCGGATCGACGTGAGTGAGGACCCCGAACCATGGGACTGACCATCGGCATCGATGTCGGCGGAACGAAGATCGCGGCCGGCCTGGTCGGATCGGACGGGGTGATCGGTGCCCGCGCGAATCGCGACACCCCGGCGGACTCGGTCGACGGCACCGCCGCGGCGATCTGCGACGCAGCCGCCGAGCTGATGGCCGGGCACGACGTGGAGGCGGTCGGGATCGGCGCCGCCGGGTTCGTCTCGTCGGACCGGTCGACCGTGCTGTTCGCGCCGAACCTGGCCTGGCGGAACGAGCCGCTCGGCGCCCGGGTCGCGGACACGCTGAAGATCCCCGTGGTGGTCGAGAACGACGCGAACGCCGCGGCCTGGGGCGAGTTCGCCTTCGGCGCCGCGAAGAACGTCCAGGACATGGTGTGCATCACGGTCGGCACCGGGATCGGCGGTGGGGTCGTGCACAGCGGCGAGCTGCTGCGCGGCGCCCATGGTGTCGCGGCCGAGCTCGGGCACATGCGCGTCGTACCCGGTGGGCATCGGTGTGGGTGTGGGGCGCGGGGATGCCTGGAGCAGTACGCGTCCGGGCGGGCGCTGGTGCGGGAGGGCCGGGCGCAGGCGGAGTCGGGTTCGCTGAGCGCGATGCAGATGCTGAGCGTGTGCGGGATCTCCGACCCGGCCGAGCTGACCGGGCCGATGATCACCAAGGCGGCGGCCGCGGGCGATCCGTGCGCGGTGGAGCTGCTGGAGGAGCTCGGACGGTGGCTGGGCGAGGGGCTGGCGAGTCTCGCGACCCTGTTCGACCCGACGCTGATCGTCGTCGGCGGTGGCGTGAGCGCGGCGAAGGAGCTGCTGCTGACGTCTGCCGAGACGGCTTTCGAGAAGGTCCTCCCGGCCAAGGCGAACCGTCCGCACCCGACGTTCAGCGTGGCCGAGCTGGGCAACGACGCGGGCCTGATCGGCGCCGCCGACCTGGCCCGCCACCCGGCCCCCGTTCCGGAGAAATCCCGGTCATGACCGGGACACGGGATACTGGAGGTAGTCCGGCGGGGGCTGGGGGTACGGCGAGGAGGGTCGTGCAGTGGCTCTGACGCAGGCTTTGACGATCGGGATCGACATCGGCGGGACCAAGGTCGCCGCCGGGGTGGTCGACCCCGAGGCCAACATCCTGGACCGGGTACGGCGGGACACGCCGACGACGGACCCGAAGGAGACCGAGGACGCGATCGCGGAGATCGTCCACGATCTGGAGTCCCGGCACGACGTGATCGCCGTCGGTATCGGCGCGGCCGGATTCGTCGACGGGACGCGGTCGTCGGTGCTGTTCGCACCGCACCTCGCCTGGCGGCACGAGCCGCTGCGGGACGCCGTCGAACGCCGGCTCGGTCTGCCGGTCGTGGTCGAGAACGACGCCAACGCGGCCGCGTGGTCGGAGTGGCGGTTCGGCGGCGGTCAGGGCGAGAGCCACCTGGTCTGCGTGACGCTCGGGACCGGTATCGGTGGCGCGATCCTGAACGACGGCTCGTTGCAGCGCGGGAAGTTCGGCATCGCCGGTGAGTTCGGGCACATGCAGGTCGTGCCGGGTGGTCATCGCTGCGAGTGCGGCAACCGCGGCTGCTGGGAGCAGTACGCGTCCGGCAATGCGCTGACGCGCGAGGCGCGCGAGCTGGCGCTGTCCGGGTCACCGGTGGCGCACAACCTGCTCCGCGCGGCCGGTGGCGATCCGAGCAAGATCAACGGCCCGATGGTGACCGAGCTGGCCAAGGACGGCGACCCGGTCGCGGTGGAGCTGCTCGAGGACGTCGGCCGCTGGCTCGGCATCGGGCTCGCCAACCTGGCCGCCGCGCTCGACCCCGGCACCTTCGTGATCGGTGGCGGCGTGTCGGACGCGGGTGAGTTGCTGCTGGCGCCGGCGCGGGACGCGTTCAAGCGGACGCTGACCGGTCGTGGGTTCCGCCCGGAGGCGCGGATCGTGCGCGCCGTCCTCGGCCCGGAGGCCGGCCTCGTCGGCGCGGCCGACCTGGCCCGGGAAGAGGCGACCTGGCTGCGCCGGGTCCGCGTCAAGACGACCGCCGTCACCGCGAAGACAGCCGCCGCCCGCAGCCGCTCCACCCGCCTCGAACGAGCCGCTCGCAAGTCCGCCGGCCGTCGTACCGGAATGCGCGCCGCGGCCGCCGACGCCGACCTGCACCACGCCGACCTGAACGGCGACCCCGAGGCATGAGTCACGAGCCCACCGACGACTGCTCGAAGCTGGGTCCTGTCGGTGGTACGGCGGTGCTGCGGGTGCTGTCGTACAACGTGCATCGGTGGGGTGACGACCGTACGGCGCTCTCGCGGGTGGTGAGGGCGTGCGCGCCGGACGTGATGCTGGTGCAGGAGGCGCCGACCTGGTGGGGGACCCGGCGGAAGCGGCGGGCGATGGCGGCGAGCTTCGGGATGCGATACGTCGCCGGCTCGGCCCGCAACGCGATCCTGGTTGCCGACGGCACCGATCTGACCGAACCGCTGCACTGGCGGATCTGGCGGCCGTTCGTCCGCCGGCGGCTGAACTTCATCGCCACCCAACTGCCCGGCGGCGCCGTCGGTGGTCACGTCGCGCTCGGCTCGACCCGGCTCGCCCTGGTCGTCTGCCACCTCGGCCTGCACATCCGCGGCCGCCGGCACGAACTCGAACAGGTCCTGAAGGGCTGCCGCTCCTTCAACCTGCCCTACCTGCTGGCCGGCGACCTCAACGAGGAACCCGACGGCCCGGTCTGGAAACGCCTCGCCGAGGAGGGCCTCACCGATCTCGGCGCCGACGCCGGCCCCACCTTCAGCTCCACGAACCCCCACAAACGCATCGACGGCGCCCACCTCTCACCAGCCCTGACCGGCCGCATCCTGCCCACCCCGGCCACCCGCGAAGACCTGGCCGCCGCCTCCGACCACCTCCCGCAACTCATCGAGCTCACCGCCTAGCCGCCGCGACCCACCCGCCCGGCGACTCGGGCGCGCCACTTTGTGCACCGGATCCGCAGTCGACCGCTTCCGCCGTACGGATCTCGTGCACAAAGTCGAGCTCAGGAGCGGAACTCCAGGAGGGGGTTGGTGACGGCGTCACGCCAGTTGGCGCGGTGGTTGGTGGCCTGGAGGCGGTAGTAGAGGGTTTCGCGGCGTACGTCGTCTGCCGCGCCGGAGTGGCCGCCGATGTTGTGTGCCAGCAGGTAGTGGGCGAAGAGGACGCTGCCGGCCGGGCCCGTGGCCTGGATGGGGTCGCCGAGGGGGATCTTCGGATAGGGCCCGGGGTTCATCTCGTTGAGGCGAGTGAGGGCGTCAGCGCCGTGCTCGGCGAGGTAGGCGCCGAGCCGGAGATGCGTGCCGGGCCAGATATAGAGGTTGCCGCGGTCGGGCTCGTCATGGCCGGTCAGCCACAGTCCGGCGAGCATGCTGAACGTCCCCGGCGTGCCGTCGTCGAGACAGGGCGTGATCCCGTCGACGTGCGGCCCACCCGGCCGATGCGGCCAGGGCGGAATCGTCGTCGCGACCTGCGCGAAGTCCGGCTCCTGTACGTCGAGATCCGCCCGCAGGAACTGCCCGGCCAGCTCCGCGATCCCGGCCGACCGATACAGCTCGAGCAACGGATGCCCACCGTCGAACCGCGGCCACAGAAAGTGCGCCCCGACTCCCGTAGGCGGCTCGCACTCCAGCATCCGCGCGACGACCTGCCGTCCCACCGCGACCTCGTCGTCGGTCAGCACCGCCGGGACAACGACGTACCCCTGCTCCCGAAACTGCGCCCGCTGCCCCTCGGTGATGTCCGGCATGCCAGCCAGTCCACCAGTGGCCTCCTGCAGCGGCAAACGAATTACTGCGCCGGCTCCGGCGGTCGCTCGTGCAAGTAGTCCTCGACCGCGAACAGATGCGCGGCCATCCGGGCGCGGGCGCGGTCGGGGTCGTGGGCGGTGAGAGCCGCCAGGATGGAGCGGTGCTCGGCGTGGGTGGTCTCGTCGGCGCCCTGCTGACTGATCGAGCGCCACAGGCGGTCCCGGGTGGTGCGCCCACCGAGCGCCTCGATCAACGCCGCGAGGACCGGGTTGCCGGATGCGCGCGCGATGATCTGGTGGAAGGCCATGTCGTTGTCGATCACGGTCTCGTGGTTCGGTTCGTCCTTCGCGAGCTCGGCCTCGATCCGGAGCAGCATCTGGTCCGCCGCGGTGAGGTCCTCCGGGCCGATCAGCCGCGCCGCCAGCGCGGCCGCCTCGGTCTCGAGCAGCCGCCGTACGGCGTGCAGATGGTGCGCGCCGCTGTGGTCCTGCAGATCCACGACGAACCCCATCGGTGCCAGCAGCAACGACGAGTCGTGCGAGGTGACATAGGTCCCGTCGCCCTGCCGGGTCTCCAGCACGCCCATCACCGACAGTGCCCGAACCCCTTCCCGCAAAGGGTTCCTGGACACCCCGAGGGCCTCGGCCAGAAGCGCTACCTGGAGATCCAGCAGACCGCCTACGACAAGGTGCCGAAGTAGCGGCTAGCCTCGCTTGCGGTTCAGGAAGGCGAGCATCGCTTCCTGAGCCGCGGGGGAGCCGAACAGGTCGGCGGAGAGCCCGGCGAGGTCCTTGCCGCGGGCATCGATGTCGGCGACGAGCTCGCGGTTGAGCAGCTTCTTGCTCTCCCGGAGGCCCTGCGGGGCGCCCTTCAGGAGCGACTGCACGACCGCGTCGACCGTGACGTCCAGCTCCCCGTCGGGCACCGCGCGGGTGACGAGACCGAGGCGCGCCGCCTCGGTCCCGTCGAAGCCGTTGCCGGTGAGGAAGGTGTACGACGCCGCGCGGTCGGTCAGCCGGGGGAGCACGGTCAGCGAGATCGTCGCCGCGGCCAGCCCCAGCCGGACCTCGGTCAACGCGAACGTGGCGCTCTCGCCGGCGATGCTGATGTCGGCCGCCGCGACGATCCCGATCCCGCCCGCGCGCACCGGCCCGGCAACCCGCGCCACCACCGGCTTGGGGTTGGCGACGATCGCGCGCTGTACGTCGACCATCCGCTGCGCGCCGACACCCATGCCGACCGTGGTCGCCTCGGACAGATCGGCGCCGGAGCAGAACACGTCCAGCGCCGAGCGGATCACGATCACCCGGACCAGTTCGTCGGTCCCGGCGCTGTCCAGCCGCTCCAGGAGCTCGCCGGTGAGCTGCTGGGAGAGCGCGTTCTTGTTGTGCGGGGAGTCCAGCGTGATCGTGGCCACGCCGTCGGTCACATCCAGCTGCACGAGCTCGGTCATGCCCACATCCAACACCACCCGGTCAGGGTCCCGACGGCGACGCGGTAGGGCTGAGCGGATCGGCGTGCCGGTGAGCGATCTTCCACTCACCGTCCTCGGCGCGGAAGACCATCGTGGCCCGCAGCACGTGCGGGACCGCCTCGGGCTGGCTCAGATGCCGGACGGTGCAGCGTTCGATCGCGACGGTGTAGGCGGTATCGGAGCCGACGTGCTTCTCGAGGTACTCGAACTCGACCTTCGCGCCACTCGGCCGGAACTGCGAGGCGGCCCACGCGTACCGCGGCCCGATCTGCGACCAGCCGACCTCCTGGCCCCCGAACCCACCGAAGATCGAGCTCTGCTCGCTCCGCGACACCAACGGCAGCCACAACGAGGCATCGCCATTGACGAAGGCCGTGTTGGCCTCCTCGAACCGGATCAGGAAGGCCTCGAAGCTCTGTGACATCGCCAGGCAGTCTACTTGACCTCGGCGTACGTCGGGGACAGTTCGCGGGCCAGGTGTTCGACGAAGAGGCCGACGTCGGTGACGATGCCGTGGGCGTGCGACGAACCACGGTCGGCCAGCTTGGTCACCGTGGCCGGGTTGATGTCCACACAGGTCAGCGGGATGGACGCCGGCAAGATGTTGCCAGTGGCAACGGAATGTAGCATCGTCGCGGCCATCAGGCAGTAGCCGACGCCGGGCAGCTCGGCGCGCATCGCGCGCTGGCCCTCGAGCACGTCGGTGTACACGTCGGGCAGTGGGCCGTCGTCGCGCACGGATCCGACCAGGACGAACTTCTTGCCCATCTTCACCAGCGCGTGCATCACGCCCGAGGTGAGCACCCCCTGGTCGACCGCGGCCGCGATCGAACCCGCCTTGCGGATCGTGTTGATCGCCCGGATGTGGTGCTCGTGACCGTGCTCGACCCCGCGGCCCCGGTCCAGGTCGACGCCCAGCGACGTGCCGTAGAGCGACGACTCGATGTCGTGCGTGGCGAGTGCGTTCCCGGCGAAGAGGACGTCGACGAAACCGGCCTCGACCAGCGCGACCATGGCCGGTGCCGCGCCGGTGTGGACGATGCCGGGGCCGCCGACCCAGAGCACCTTCTCGCCGTTCGCCTTCGCCTCGCGCATCCCGTCGGCGACCTGGCGGACCAGGACCCGCTGGGGCTTCTCGCTGGAGACGTCCGACTCCATGAAGCCGAATCCGCCCTCGGGGGTCTCGGCGAGCGGGGGCGTGACCCGGACGCCCTGGGCGCTGGTGATGATTCGCATGCCGCCCAGCACCTCCGACATCGGGATGGTGCGGACGTCATCCCCCTCGACCAGCAGGCCGCAGTCCATCTCCGGGTTCCGCACCTGGACCCAGTGGCCGTGCAGCCGGACGCTGGTCGGCAGGTTGGTGGTCGAGTAGAAGCCGTCCGGGAAGACGCCGTCCTGGGTCACCTCGGTGATCTCCGGCTCGCCCGGGTTGACCAGGTTCGCGCCCTTGGTCTGGATCCGCATCAGCAGCCGCTGGAGGGCTTCCTCGTCCTCGGCGCCGACCGTCATCCGGACCGTGGACGGGTCGTCCTTGTCGTAGCCGAGGTCGAACTTGTCCAGCGTGTATTCACCGCCGTACCCGCGGATGTCGTCGAGGACCCGGGACAGCAGCCCGGTGTCCATCAGGTGGCCGGTGATCTCGACGGTCTCGGTGACCTGCACGGGTACCTCCCTCGGAAGTCGTCGGATTGTCCGACGATCCGCACTCTAACTCAGACGACCGCCCCGTCGTCGGGCGTGTCATCTGGTGGCAACCGATCCTTCATCCGGATGACCAGGGTGAGGAAGCCGCCGACGAAACCGACCACTGCGAGCGTCGTGATCCGGCCGGTGCCGAAGTCGAGCACCGCGGCCGCGATCAGCAGCAACGGGCCGCCGATCAGGCCGAGCCAGGCGAGCCGGCTGATCCAGTCCAGCCGCGGACCGCGCGGCGGCTCCGGCGGGACGAAGTGGTCGTGCGGGTCGTCGGCCTTCTTCGCCGGCTCCTCGTCCTCGTCCGCGGCCTTGTCCTCGAAGGTCAGACTCGCCGGTACGTCGATCAGCGGCTCGTACTTCTCGTCGACGTCCTCACTGGCCGGCCACCGCGGCACCGCGGTGTCCCCGCTGTCGTGCCCGGGTGCGGACGGTGCGCTGAACTGCTCGACCAGCGACGCCCACTCGGCGTCCTCGGTGCTCCGCTCGATCACCGGCCGGGCCCGGTCCACCGCGTCGGCGTCGACGAAGATCTCCTCGAACCCGGCCGGCACCGCCGCCGGTTCCTCGGCCTTGGCCGGGGCTTCGGGCTTGTCGGTCGCCTCCGCCTCGGCCCGCGGCTCGTCGGCGGAGTCCGGCGTCCGGGCGTCGACCTCGGACGTCTCCGTGGTCCGCGCCTCGCCGGGAGATCCGCAGTACGCGGCGATGCCGGCGTCGGCCAGGGCGGCCAGCACCGGCTCGGCGACGAGTGGGTCGATACCGCCGAGTGAGCTGTACTGCGCCGCCGTCAGTCCGTTGTCACGCATCGCTGCGACCGCTCAACCGGTGGATGAAGGCCGCGGAATCGGCGAAGATCCGCGGAGCGTCGTTGTCCAGAGTTGCCACGTGATAGCTGTCCTCGAGCAGGGTCTCGGTCACGTCGCGGGACGAGATCGAGGACAGCACCGTCCGCCCCGAGCTCGGTTCCACCACATGATCGACAGTACTGCGGAACAGCAGCACCGGCTGCGTCACCTTCGCGAGATCGTCCCGGGTGAGCTGCCAGAGCTGGGACAGCGAGTGCAGCGCGCGCAACGGCATCCGGTCGTACGCGCCCTCGTCGGCACCCGGCTTCTTGATGTCGTTCGAGATGCCCGGGAACGACGGCACCAGCCGGGACAGCACCGGCAGCAGCACCAACCGCTTGTCGTCGGTCCGCACCGACGGGTTGATCAGGACCAGACCGGAAATGTCCGCGCCGTGCTCCTCGGCCAGCCGCAGGACCAGGCAGCCGCCCATCGACAGTCCGGCCAGGAACACCTGGTCGTGCTCCTTGCGCAACCGCTCCAGCTCGTTGTCCAGGACGGCGTACCAGTCCGGCCAGCCGGTCTTGTTCATCTCCTGCCAGGTGGTCCCGTGACCGGGCAGGCGTGGCACGGCGACGCCGTACCCCTCGGCGGCCAGGTGTTCGGCGAACGGACGCATCGACTTCGGTGACCCGGTGAATCCGTGACTGAGGAGGACTCCGACGGCGGCGTTCTCCCCGGTCCCGGGACTGCGGTATTCCTCCGCGTGGCCTTGCACTGGCACGTCGACTCCTCGCCGGTCAGGGTCCTCACAGGCGGCCAGATCACGGCCGGGGTCACGGCTGGATCTGTGCGCCAGCCCATGGTCGCATCTGGGCTGCGTCCAGTCTGCATCCAGGTGACAACACGGTGAGCAACACCTGGATTCCTGGCGGTGACATTGCCTGTGGGGGAAGCTGGAACGTAATGTCCTGCACCGACGGTGGGCGCCGGCGCTGTCGCAACTGTCGCCGCGGGCGGACACTGGGTACTGGGCCGAGTGTGACGTGACGGACGAGTGACGGAGGTGAAGGCGATGCTGTACCTGTTCCTCAGACGGTTCCTGGTCGCACCGTTGGTGAAGCTGCTCTTCCGCCCCAAGGTGACCGGACTGGAGAACATCCCGTCCGAGGGTCCGGCGTTGCTGGTCTCCAACCACCTGGCGTTCTGCGACTCGATCTTCCTCCCGGTCGCCGTCCCCCGGCAGATCGTCTTCCCGGCCAAGTCGGAGTACTTCACCGCGCCCGGGCTGAAGGGGAAGCTGGTCGCGACCTTCTTCCGGTCGGTGGGCCAGATTCCGATCGACCGCTCCGGCGGGCGCGCCTCGCTGGCCGCGCTGAACACCGGCCTGGACATCCTGAAGAAGGGCGAGCTGTTCGGGATCTACCCCGAGGGCACCCGCTCGCCCGACGGCCGGCTCTACAAGGGCAAGACCGGCGTCGCCCGGATGGCGATCGTGGCCGGTGTACCGGTGATCCCGGTCGCGATGATCGACACCGAGAAGCTGCAGCCGCCGGGCACGATCTGGCCGCAGTGGCTGATCCGTAAGCCCGGCCGCCGGATTCCCCGGCTGGTCCGCCCGGGCGTGGCGATCGGCAAGCCGCTGGACTTCTCCCGCTACGAGGGCATGGAGCGGGACCGGTTCGTGCTCCGCTCGGTCACCGACGAGATCATGTACGCGCTGATGGAGCTGTCCGGCCAGGAGTACGTCGACATGTACGCCGACAAGGCCAAGGAACTGATCAAGGCCGGCGAATCGATCGACGAGCACGTTCGCCTCCGCGACACCAAGGCCAGCTGACGGTCTTTGCCGCCCGTCCGGGTCAGGATGTCGCCATGGACAGCGACCTGAACGTCCTCGGCGAACCGCTGGAGGAGTGTGGGACCGAGCCGGTCACCGGCTTCTACCGGGACGGCTGCTGCACGAGTGGCCCGGAGGATCTCGGGAGTCACACGGTCTGCGCCGTGATGACGGCGGAGTTCCTCGCCCATCAGACGTCGGTCGGAAACGACCTGGTCACCCCGCGTCCGGAGTTCGGCTTCCCGGGTCTGAAGCCGGGTGATCGCTGGTGCGTGGTCGCGGTCCGCTGGCTGCAGGCATACCACGCCGGCGCCGCGGCCCCCGTCGTACTGGCGTCGTCCCACGCCCGCTCTCTGGACACCATCCCCCTGTCAGTCCTCCGCGAACACGCCGTCGACGTCCCCGCAGACCCCGGCTCCCTCACCTGATCTCCGGGCTTTCCAGTCGTAGGAGGGTTTTCACCGAATAGCGCCAGAAACCCTCCACGAGGTGCTCAAAAGCCTCCACGAGCGGAGCAGATCGGCGAGCACGGGGCGAGGACGCCGGGCCAGCCGCGGAGGGTGAGCGCCGCGGCGATCTGGCCGGCGGCGGCACAGGGGTCGGAAACCAGCTGGTACCCGAAGCGGAGCGTGATCTTGCCTTGGAGCATCGCGGTGTTGTCCCGGCGCATGTCCCGCCAGGTCGACATGGCGTCAGCATGACCGGTGCGACCGTCGACCTCGGCGATCACGTCGTACGGAACGTACTCGACGTCGCGGTAGTTGACCTGCTTGCCGTAGGTCGCGCGGACTTGCCGGTTGGCAGCTGGCAGACCGTGGGCACGCTCGACGCGGATCAAGTAGGTCTGCTCGAGGAACGACTGCACACCGGACGCGGCGTCCGAGAGGACCTGCAGCAGCGTTGCCCGCCCACGGAGTCGCGGGAGGCGGGCCAACTCGGCGAGCAAACGGTCCGGAGTCGTACGCCGTTGCCGGCAGACGTCGAGAACAAGCGCCGCCCGTCGATCCGGAGCGAGACGACCGGCAGCCGCGGTCAGCACCGCCACCTCCAGTCGAACCACGCTCGGCTCGCGCCCGTCCTGGAGCCACGAAGGGAAGTCCTGGTGACGGGTGATCCGGATGCCGGACCGACGCTCCAGCTTGCGGCTCTGAGGAACCGCGAGCTGGATCGTCCGATCGTCCCAGTCGCCGCTGAGCCCGTGCCATCGCAACGCGGTCTCACCGGTCAAAGCGGCTTCCGGGCCGCACGCCAGCCAAGCGGCCCACGCCCTGGTCGCCCACGGCAAGGGGCCGGTGAAGTCCACGTAGACGCCTTGATGGATTCGCCGGATCTGCCGATTCCGGCATCGCCGCGCCAGCGTGCTGTCGTCGATCCCGCTCGCTACCGCTTGGGCGCGGCTGAAAGCACCCTGCTGCCGACCGCGCAGCTCGACGAACCGCCGCACCAGCTCGTCGTCCGCCTGTTGTAATCCCTCCACACCGACAACATGCCCGCGACACCTGGCCGGTTGGACGATGACTTGCCCCCTGTGGACAGCCTCGCCGGACCTTGGTGGGCTTTGCGGCGCTCAGGGGGTATTTCCCTCCTAGATCGGGAGGGAGATCCTCCCCACTCCGCGTCGTGGGGTGGTGAGACGGGTTACGGAGGGGGTGGTGGGGCTGGCTTAGGCTGAGCGCATGCAATTTGCGACGTTGACGGCGGGGGAAGTGCCGGGGGTTCCGAGTCTGGACGAGTTGCGGGCGTTGAAGCCGCTGCAGCAGCCGGAGTGGCCGGATGCGGGGGTGCTGGATCAGGTGATCGGCGAGCTGCGGAAGCTGCCGCCGTTGGTGTTCGCGGGTGAGTGCGACGACCTGACCACGAAGATCGGGGCGGTCACGCGCGGCGAGGCGTTCATCCTCCAGGGCGGCGATTGCGCGGAGACCTTCGAAGGTGTGACGGCGGAGAACATCCGGGCCAAGCTGCGGGTGCTGCTGCAGATGTCCGTCGTACTCCAGTACGCCGCGAGCGTGCCGGTCGTGAAGGTCGGCCGGATCGCGGGTCAGTACGCCAAGCCGCGGAGCTCGGGCCTGGAGACGCGGGACGGTGTCACGCTGCCGACGTACCGCGGGGATGCCGTCAACGGACTCGAGTTCACCCCCGAGGCGCGGATCCCGGATCCGCAGCGCCTACGGGGCGTCTACAACGCGGCCGCCGCGACGCTGAACCTGACTCGCGCGTTCACCACCGGTGGGTACGCCGATCTGCACCAGGTGCACGCGTGGAACACCGACTTCGTGAAGTCGTCGCCGGTCGGGCGGCGCTACGAGCAGCTGGCGTCCGAGATCGAGCGGGCCCTCGCCTTCATGCGGGCCTGCGGCGCAACCTCGGACGAGTTCCGGACCGTCGACTTCTACGCGTCACACGAGGCGCTGATCCTCGAGTACGAGCACGCGCTGACCCGGATCGATTCGCGCACCGAGCAGCCGTACGACGTCTCCGGGCACCTCCTGTGGGTGGGGGAGCGGACGCGGCAGCTGGACGGCGCACACGTCGAGTTCCTGGCCTCGCTGACGAATCCGCTGGGCGTGAAGATCGGGCCGACCACGACGCCGGAGTACATCCGGACCCTGATCGACAAGCTGAACCCGAAGGGGATCGAGGGCCGGCTCACGTTCATCACCCGGATGGGCGCGGGCAAGATCCGCGCGGCGCTGCCGCCGCTGCTGGAGGCCGTCCGGGACCACGGTTCGCCGATCGCGTGGGTGTGCGACCCGATGCACGGGAACACGTACGAGACGCCGAACGGGTACAAGACCCGCAACTTCGACGACGTCATGGACGAGGTGCAGGGGTTCTTCGACGCCCACGAGCAGGTCGGCACCTGGCCGGGCGGCGTGCACATGGAGCTCACCGGGGACGACGTGACCGAGTGTCTCGGCGGTGGCGAGGAGCTGGTCGCGGAGGATCTCGTGAATCGGTACGAGACCGCCTGCGACCCGCGACTGAATCGGCACCAGTCGCTGGAGCTGGCCTTCCTGGTCGCCGAGCGGCTGCGTGGCGTGCGGGCATGATCGATCTGCGGTCCGACACGGTCACCCGCCCGTCGGCGGGGATGCTGGCCGCGATGACGTCCGCACCGCTCGGGGACGACGTGTACGGCGAGGACCCGACGATCAACCGGCTCGAGGAGACAGTCGCCGGGCTGCTCGGGCATGAGGCCGGGCTGTTCACCGTGACGGGGACGCTCGCGAACATGCTCGGCGTACGGGCGCTGGTGCCTCGCGGTGGCGAGGTGCTGTGTGAAGCGAGTGCGCACATCGTTCGCGCCGAGCTCGGCGCGCACGCGGCCGTCAGCGGGGTCACCACGCGGACGTGGTCAGCGCCGGCGGGACAGATCGACCTCGAGCAGATCCGCGCGCTGATCGCTCCGGACCTCGGCCCGTACTTCGTCACCACCTCGGCGGTCTCGGTCGAGAACACCCACAACTTCGGTGGTGGGGCCATCCAGCATCAGTACGACGCTCTCGCCGACGAACTGGACGCCCGCGGCCTGCCGCTCCACCTGGACGGCGCCCGGCTGTGGAATGCGTCCGTGGCCGCCGGTGTCCCGGCCTCGGCGTACGCCTCTCGCGCTGCCGCCGTGAGCGTCTGCCTCTCCAAGGGCCTCGGTGCGCCCGTCGGCTCGGTCCTGGTCGGCTCGACTGAGCTGATCCGTGAGGCGCGTGTCTGGCGTAAGCGCCTGGGCGCCGGCTGGCGACAGGCGGGCGTCCTGGCCGCCGCCGGCCTCTACGCCCTCGAGCACAACGTGGAGCGCCTCGCCGAAGACCACGCCAACGCCCGCCTGATCGCGGAAACCCTGGCCGACGCCGCCCCCGGCTCGGTCAAACCCGACCAGGTGGAAACCAACATCGTCGTGGCCGACCTCTCCGCCACCGGCACACCCGTGCCTCAAGTGGTCGAGTCCGCCCGCTCCGCAGGTCTGTTGGTCAGCGGCGTCGGCCCCACTCACCTCCGCGTGGTAACCCACCTCGACGCATCGACCGAAGACTGCCGCGCCGCCGCGGAAACCCTCGCCCGCCTGGTCAGTTGAGCACCGAGGTCTCGATCAGCCGAGCCCCGAGATAGGGTGCAGGTGTCGTGGTCGCAGCGTTCGGGGAGAGCCGTGCGAGAGATCGTCGTGTTCAGCGGAAGTGCCCACACTGGTTTGGCGGAGCGGATCTGTGCCGATCTCGGCGTACCGCTCGCACCGGTGGAAATCCATCGTTTCAGCAACGACTGTCTGCAGGTGCAACTCCAGGAGAACTGCCGGCAGCGGGACGTCTACATCGTGCAACCGCTGGTGCCGCCGACGCAGGAGCACCTGATGGAGCTGCTGCTGATGATCGACGCCGCGCGCGGTGCGTCGGCCCAGCAGATCACCGCCGTGATGCCGCACTATGCGTACGCGCGGTCGGACAAGAAGGACTCCTCCAGGATCTCGATCGGCGGCCGACTGGTCGCCGACCTGCTGGTGACGGCCGGCGTCGACCGCGTCTTGACCATGGCCCTGCACGCGCCCCAGGTGCACGGCTTCTTCTCGGTCCCAGTCGATCACCTGACGGCGATCGGCGTACTCGCGGACCACTTCCGCGACCACGATCTGACCGACACCGTCGTCGTCAGCCCGGACCTGGGCAACGCGAAGACGGCGACGCTGTTCGCCCGGCTGCTCGGCCTCCCGGTCGCGGCGGGCAGCAAGCAGCGCCTGGCCGACGACCGCGTCGTGATCGACGCGATCGTCGGGGACGTGGCCGGCAAGCGGGCGATCATCCTCGACGACGAGATCGCCACGGGCGGCTCGATCATCGAACTCCTGGACCGACTGAAGGACCGCGGCTGCACGCAGGCGGCCGTCGCCTGCACCCACGGCCTGTTCGCCGGCGCCGCAGTCGAGCGGCTGCGATCGCACCCGTCGATCACCGAGGTGATCAGCACTGACACCGTGCCGCGCCCGGCCGGCTTCCCCGAACTCCAGGTCAGCTCGGTCGCCGGCCTGTTCGCCGAGGCCATCAAGCGCATCCACGAGGGCGAATCCGTCAGCAGTCTCTTCGACGGCGTAGACCCCACCCACGCCCCACCCCAACCCAAACTCCCGTTCTAACAGGGTCCGACCCACGCGCGACCGACCGGTCGGCGTCCGCGGTCGAGCGGACTCGATTCCTCAGCCCGTTTTTCCGGCCAGGTCCAGGGTCCGCTCCACGCCGATGCGCCAGGCGGCGACGCCGCGCGTCCGTTCGTCCGCACTCATGTGCGGTTCCCAGCCGTGCGTGATGGTGTAGTTCGCACGCAGCTCGTCCAGCCCCGACCAGAACCCGGTCGCAAGCCCCGCGGCGTACGCGGCGCCGGTGGCGGTGATCTCGGCCGCGGCCGGAGCGACCACGTGGGAGCCGAGGACGTCAGCCTGAAACTGCATCGGGCTGAACCTCCTGTTACGAATACTTCGTCGCCCGCAGATCGCGCGGACTCCCCTCGATCCTGGCGCTGCCGACCTCGCGGCGGATCGGCGTCATCGCTGATCCGCTGCGGGAATCACGAAGGGTTCGCAGTCGGGCAATGGGTGGAATCTCGCCTGAACTGTGCGCGTTGGATGCGACTGTGAAGATCGGTGAAGCCGCCCGGAGCAGTGGCGTGAGCCCGAGGTCGTTGCGGTTCTATGAAGAGGAAGGGCTGATCGTCCCCGGTCGGTGCAGTAACGGGTATCGCGACTACTGCCGGTCCACGATTACGCGTGTCCAGGTCATCCGCTCGCTGCTGGAGTCCGGGCTGCCCGTGCGACTGATCAAGGACGTTCTGCCGCGGCTCATGGACGCACCCGGCGCGAGCGCCGAGCTGCTGCGGACGGAGTTCCTCGACGAGGTGCAGAGCTATCGCGATCGGCTCGCCGCACGCATCGCAGTCCTGGGTGCCCAGCAGTCGGCCCTCGATGCCTTCCTGCTCGAAGCCCGCCGTACCGCCCGATCGACTTGACCCTGACATCAGTGTGAGGCTCGTAGCTTCGGGCTCATGACGATGAATGACCAGCAAGACGCCGTCCGCACGACGATGCCGGCACTGCTTCAGCGGTCGCAGCGTGGGCCGGAGGATCTGCTCCTCAGGACCGACCAGGGCGTCCCCACCCCAGGCACGGGCGAGTACCTGATTCGTGTTGGCGCCGCCGGAGTCAACTTCGCGGACGTCATGCAGACGTATGGAACCTATGCGGGCGGACCGCAGGCGCCGTACGTCGCGGGCTTCGAAGCGGCGGGCGAAATCGTCGCGTCGGACCTGATGTCGAAGGTGCGCTCCCGCTTGGTACTCACGTCATCGGAGTCGGCCTTGGGGCCTTCGCCGCGTACATGGTGATGCCGGCCGCAGGAGTGCTTCCCGTCCCGTCCGGCTGGAGCGACGCGGAGTCTCTCGGCATGGTCCTGAACTGGACGACCGCTCTGGCCGCACTGCGGCCACTGGGCGAGATCAGGACAGGTGACACGGTGCTCATCCATGCGGCGGCCGGCGGAGTCGGGCAGGCCGCCGTACGCCTCGCCCGTCACTATGGTGCGCGCGTCATTGCCACGGCGTCGCCGGCGAAGCATCACGCTGTCCGCCTGCTCGGGGCCGACGAGGTCCTGGACAGCGCACGGCCCGACCTTGCTGAGCGGATCACCCAACTGACAGGCGGCGTCGACCTGGTCCTCGAGTCTGTCGGGCGGGCTACGTTCGAGGTCAGCCTGTCGGTCACCAAGCCCTTCACCGGGCGAGTCGTCGTACTCGGGGCTGCCTCCGGGGACGCCGGCCTGACCACGCACGACTTGGTGTTCACCCATCAGGTCCAGGTGAAAGGCCTGCATATCGGCGTACTGGCCACCGCCGCGCCCGCCCTCTACCGGGCTCTGCTCGACGAGATCAACGCTCTCATCGCCCAAGGTGTGTATCGCCCGGGCACTCCCCGGATTCATCCTTTGGCCGACGGCCCGGCGATCCTCCGGAGCCTCGGCGCCGGCCAAACCTCCGGCAAGCTCGCCCTCGACCCGTGGAGCTGACCGGAGCCGGATAGTTCGTGTCACGAATTAGCTGGGAAACGAGTGCTAGCGTGGCAGCGTGGCTAAGCATGATGACGGTCGGATCGGGGTAGTCGCCGGGCTGGTTCGCTCGGCGTTCCTGGTGAATGCGGTCTACGCACAGGCGAGCCGGGAGCGTGGATTGACGCCGCAGCAGGGGCAGTTGCTCTGTGTGCTGATGGCCGAGCCGTACGGCATGAGCGCGCTGGGCATGATGCTGGGGCTGGCCAAGTCGAGCATGACCGGATTGGTGGATCGCACGGAGCGCAACGGTTTGGTACGGCGCGAGCCCGATCCGCGGGACACCCGGGCGGTGCGAGTCGCCCTGACGCCGCGCGGCCACGTGGTCGCGGAGGAGTTCTACGCGGAGACCTGCCGGCGCATCGACAAACTGCCTGCGGGCCTGAGTGCCGGCGAGCGGCACGCCCTCGCGGGCCTGTTGGGCCGCGTCGTACTCGACAACGAGGCTCCCGCTGTCTTCCTGGAGTTGGACGAGACGGGCGGTGCCGCGACGCAGACCTGATGCCGGGGACCCTTCCTGCCGGACATTTGCAGTTCGTACTACGAACCATTATGGTTCGTAGTACGAATTGTTGTCGGTAGCAAGCTGTGGAGGGAAAGCATCATGTCGGATCTCATTGCGGTCACGGGTGCCACCGGACTGCTCGGAAGGCTGGTCGTCGACCAGTTGCTCGCCCGGACCTCGGCCGAACACGTCGTGGCGATCGCGCGGAACCCGGACAAGGTACCGGTAGTGCTGGAGAAGTCCGTCCAGACCCGCATCGCCGACCACGACGACCGCGCGGCGGTCGATGCCGCCGTCGCCGGCGTCGACGTCCTGTTGCTGATCTCCGGAAACGAGTTCGGCAAGCGGATGGCCCAGCACGAGAACGTGATCCGGGCCGCCCAGCAGGCCGGGGTGTCCCGCATCGTCTACACCAGCGCACCACACGCGGACACGAGTGAGACCGCGATCGTGGCCGAGCACAAGGCCACCGAGTTGATGATCCGTGAGTCCGGCCTGACGTACACGATCCTGCGCAACAACTCGTATCACCAGAACTACGTGCCGTTCCTCGAGCCCGCCCGCACCACCGGAGCGATCATCGGCAGTGTGCGCGACGGCAAGGTGGCCAGCGCCGATCACGTCGACTACGCCGAGGCGGCCGCTGTCGTCCTCTCGAGTGCCGGACACGAGAACGTGGCCTACGAGTTGACCGGCGACACGTCCTGGACCTATCCCGAACTCGCCGCGACAGTCGCGGACGTGCTCGGTACGCCGGTGACGTACCAGGACCTCTCGCCGGCCGAACACGCCGAGGTGCTCAGGGCGAGCGGCGTCGACGGCCCGACCATCGACTTCCTTGTCCAGTTGGATGCGGATGTCGCGGCCGGCGTCTCGGCGGAGGCGACCGACCGATTGCGCCACCTGATCGGCCGACCCACCACGCCCCTCCTGGACGGCTTACGCGCAGCCGCCGCCAGACTCCGCTAACCCCTCGCCGGCGCCGGTGTGCAAGGCCGAGGGGTGACAGATGGCTTACGCCCTCTGTAAGCTTGTGCAACAGTTGCATGTGCATAGATTAGGAGTGAGCCGGTGGGCCGCAGCTTCCTGTTTCTCGAGGGGACGACGCGTCCCGGTGGCAATACCGAGGCGCTGGCGCGGTCCGCGGCGGAACACCTGCCGGCCGAGGTCGGCCAGACCTGGCTGCGGCTGAGCGACCTTGACCTCGAGCCGTTCCGTGACATCCGGCACGACGGTGATGGTGTGTATCCGATCCCTTGCGGTGATCATCGGCGGTTGCTGGAGGCAACGCTGGATGCGACCGACCTGGTGATCGCGTCGCCGCTGTACTGGTTCACCGTGTCGGCGGCAGTGAAGGAGTACTTCGACCACTGATCGGGCTGGATGCGAGTGCCGGGAGTGGACTTCCGGGCCCGGATGCGGGGCAAGACGCTGTGGGCGATCTGCGCCCACACGGCGAAGGATCCGGCCGAGGTCGAACCGATGCTCGGAACACTGCGGCTGATCTCGGATTACCTGGGCATGCACTGGGGTGGCGAGCTACTTGCCTATGGCAACCGTCCGGGGGAGGTGCTGACCGACCAGGGGGCTGCTGACCGCGCCCGCGACCTCTTCGCCGGCGTGGCCGCGACGCAGCCGGTAGCCAGCTAGGCGCCTGCTCCCTGCGGAAGGCAGCGTGGGGCGGCGCGGCGACGGAGGGGCCGGGCGTGGCGCCGCGTGGGAGGATCAGGTGCATGGCGGACACGGTGCGGATGGGTGTGGTCGGGGCGGGGAGTATTTCGGTGCGGGGGATTCTTCCGCATCTGGGGCAGGCGGATCTTGCGGGGCGGGTGACGCTTGCTGCGGTGTGCGATCCGGTGCCGGGGCGGGCGGATGCGGCGGCTGAGAAGTTTGGGGTCGAGCAGGGGTTTACGGAGTATGAGGACCTGCTGGCTCGTGGGGATGTCGACGCTGTCACGATCGCCTCGCCGATTGGTTTGCACTACGAGCAGGGCAAGCTCGCGTTGCAGGCCGGGAAGCACGTGCACTTCAACAAGACCATGACGATCACGGTCGCCGAGGCGACCGAACTCATCGATCTCGCGGCCGCCAACGACCTGCGGATCGTCGCCTCGCCGGGGGAGATGCTGCGCCCCCATCACGTCCGGACCCGCGAGCTGATCGCCGAGGGCGCCATCGGCACGCTGTCCTGGGTGAGCTGCGGCGCGGCGTTCGGTACCTATCACGAGGACGAGTCCGTGCGGAGCGGCAACGACGTACTGACGAACATCGATCCGTCGTGGTACTTCCGCAAGCCCGGGGGCGGACCGATGTACGACATGACGGTGTACGCGCTGCACGCCGTGACCGGGATCCTCGGCCCGGCCAAGCGAGTGACGGCGATGTCCGGCGTACGGGTTCCCGTGCGCACCAGCGGAGGAGTGGACGTCCAGACGGACGCCGACGACAACACCATCGTGCTGATCGACTTCGGCGACAACCTCTTCTGCGTCGCGACCGGGACCGCCGCGGGACTGATGCGGGGCGGCTTCGGCGGTGCGTACTACGGAACGACCGGGACGATCGACGGACTGCTGCTCAACGGCGAGCCGTTCGACTTCCCCAACCGCAACCCCTCCGAGCTCTCGCCCCGCGGGACGGGCAACCAGGCTCTGCTTCCGCACGTGACCGGCGTGCATCGCGAGATCGAGGAGCAACATGTATATGAGGACGTCATGCAGCTGGTCGACTGGGTCCGTGAAGACAAGCCCTCGATCGTCACCGCCGAACACGCGCGCCATGTGATCGACATCATCGAGTCCGCGTACCGAGCCTCCGCGACCGGTCGGACGCAGGATCTCACGACCTCCTTCTGACAGATGCGCGGCGTCACGAGACGCTCCACGAGCCCGGTACTGCGGTGGGGCGTTATCGTCTGCGGCATGCAATCCGTGTCGCCGCGCGTCCGTGCCCTTCTCGCCGCGGTTCTCTGTGTGGCGATCGCCCTCGGTGCGGCGCTGGCGGTGGACAGCAGACTCGATCGGCACTGGATTCTGCGCGGGCTCACCTTGTTCCTCGCGCTGTGCTGCACCGCGCTGCTGCTCACCGATCAGAGCCGGCAGTTCCGGCTGGTCATCACCGCGATCGGCTTGCTGATGTTCGGCCTGGTCTTCCCGGTCACGACGACAACCTGGGCGACGCCGCCGGAGATCGACTTCGCGCTCGCGGTCGCGACCGACGCGAAGAACGCGGCCATGAAGGACGCTCGCAGCGCCGTCACGGTCGCCGACGTGAAGGCCGCGGCCGAAGCCCGCGGTGGTGCCGTCGGCTCGCTCAAGACGGAGAAGAGCCCGCAGGTCCGTGGCGCGGACGCGTTCCCGCTCATCGTCCGCGCCAAGCCCGACCAGGGCCGCCCGCGGGCGTGCGTCTCCTTTGTCAACGGCCTCGACGCCGAGGTCCGCGCCTGCTGAGCTGCACCGAAGACAGGAGGTAGTCGGTCGAGCGGCCATCGCCGACCGGCTCCCAGGCGGAGGACGGCAGCACAGCACAGATATACGTCCTGTCCTTAGGCACGCGACTACGTCCCGGCTGCCCTCAGGCACGCGGCTCCCGCCGCCCGGTGGTTTAGGCACGCGGCTGGCCCCGGCTGTTCCTTTCCTTGGTGCGCGGTTAGGTCCGGCGGGCGAGGTCCTCGGCGCGGTCCAGTGGGTTCCAGGTGATCGGCGTGCCTTCCAGTTGGGCCTCGACGACCACGAGCCCGGCTTCCCACCCGGCGGCGGCCGGTCCGGCGGCGTCCGGCTCGGACAGGTGAACACGAGCCGGCTTCCCTCCGCCGTTCCGGTGATCTCCCAGGTCAAGATCTCGCCGGCCCATTCGTACTCGAGCACCGACGGCGGCTCGTTCCGCAGGATCCGCCCGTTCGGCGCCCGATCCGGGTCGTCCGCCATCCCGTGTCGCGAAGCACAGCCTATTCCAGTTGGCGGGCAATCGATTTCTTGTCGACCCACGGCCGTCTTAGGGTCGCGGGTATGACTCTTGGGAATCTGTCCGGCATCAGCGCGCTCGCCGACGTCGAGTCGCGCTCCATCAGTGCGGAGAACCCGACCGGCGAGCCGGGCCAGGGTGGGCGGCGGACCGAGGGGACCGGCGCCCACGCGGCCCGGGATCTGGGTCAGGGCTGGAAGGTCTCGCCGTCGATCGAGATCGGTCCGGGCGAGACCGCCACACTGGCCGACATCGCCGGGTCCGGCTGCATCACCCACATCTGGCTGACCACGCACGTTGACAACTGGCGGCGGCTGGTGCTGCGGGCGCACTGGGACGGCGACCAGTCGCCGGCGATCGAGACTCCCGTCGGCGACTTCTTCTGCTCCGGCTGGGGCAAGTTCGCCCAGGTGAACTCGCTGCCCGTCGCGGTGAACCCGAACGGCGGCTTCAACAGCTACTGGGAGATGCCGTTCACCGAGCGGGCCACGCTGACCCTCGAGAACACCCACGACGAGAAGGTCGTCGTCTACTTTCAGGTCGACTACTGGCTGGGCGCCGTACCGGACAAATCGGCGTACCTGCACGCGCAGTGGCGCCGGAGCAACCCGCTGCCGGACAAGACCGTCCACACCCTGCTGGACGGCGTCGAGGGTCCGGGGCACTACGTCGGCACCTACCTCGCGTGGGGCGTCAACAGCAGCGGCTGGTGGGGTGAGGGCGAGGTGAAGTTCTACCTCGACGGCGACGACGAGTTCCCGACCATCTGCGGTACCGGGACCGAGGACTACTTCGGTGGCGCGTGGAACTTCGACGTCCCTCACCTGGGTGGCTACACCGAGTTCAGTACGCCGTACCTCGGCATGCCGCAGGTGATCCGGCCGGACGGGCAGTACGCGAGCCAGCAGCGGTTCGGCATGTATCGCTTCCACCTACCTGACCCGATCCGCTTCAAGGAGAAGCTTCGTGCCGACGTCCAGGCGCTGGGCTGGCGCTCTGGCGGCCGCTACCTCCCGCTGCGGGACGACATCGCGTCGACCGCGTTCTTCTACTCGGCCAGGATCAGTACGGCGCGACCGGACGCGCCGACGCACGACGTGATGGAGATCTGCTAACCGGGAGTCGGCAGCGCGTTCTGCAGCGCCGTGCCGGCGAGGACCACGAGGGCCGCGGTCCAGCTGAGCGGAGCCTCGCCGGCCGGTTGCAGATCACGGTTGACCTTCTCCGGCAGGGCGCCGGTGCTGGTGCGGTGCCGGTCGAGCCAGGTCAGCAACGCATCGGCTGTCGTGTCGTCTCCGCGAGCCGCCGCGCTCAGCGCGAACAGCGCCGTCTGCGGTGTCCAGGAAACCCCGTCCGCCCGCCAGTCCTCACCAGGTGTCACACCACCATTGGGCTGCGTCAGTACGGCGCGCGCCCGGTCGATCGCCGTGGACACGGCCTCCCGGGCCGGCGCGAACGGCGGCCCCAGGACGGTGATGATCGCGTCGGCGCCACCGCCGAGCTGGACGGGGTCGACGCCCGGCTCGACGAAGCTCGTCGCGCGGCCCGGAGTGCGTGGATAGTCCGGCCCGAAGGCCCGATCAGTTGCCTTGGACAACTTGTCGAGCGCGGCGCGCCACCGGGTGGCCTCGTCCGGGCGGTGCTGCTCGGTGGCGATCAGGACCGCGCAGCGAAGGCCGGCCAGCAGCGGCGCGACCGTGCCCAGGGTCACCTGCGACTCGGGTCGTTCCCAGTAGTCGGCCGACGGACCGGGCAGGCCGTCCGCGTTGAGCTCGGCGACGATCTGCTCGGCCGACTCGCGGACCAGCTCCCAGTACCTGCTACCGCCCCGGCAGAACCATGTTGCCCAGAGCACCCATCCGGAGCCGTCCAGCTGGGGTTCGCGGCCGTCGCCGATCAGGCCGCCGGTCTCGGTGTAGCGGGCTTCCCAGCGCCCGGTCCGCGGCCGGACGCCGTTGAGAAAGGACAGCACCTTGAAGGCTTCGTCGTACTGGCCGATCGAGCAGCGGGCCGCGGCGACGAACGACGCGTCCCTCGGCCAGACGTAGCGCCACGGCCCGTCCCAGCCCGCGAGAGTCGCGCCGCTCGGCAGGGTGAGGGCGTCGAGGTCGGACAGAGCGTGACGGATCAGATCGCCGTACTGTTCGCCGCCACCGCCCAGCGACGAGGTCGTGTGGGGCGCCGTACGGCCCGGGACTCCGTCGGCGACCAGCCGCGGTTGCGGATTGCGGACCAGGTTGCTCGCTGTCCCCGCGGCCAGGAACGCGAGCAGCACGATGATGACGACGGCCGCAAAGCCCCGCCCCTCATTCCCCTGCCGCATCGCCCCTCCTGACCCGCCTATTGTGCGAGGTGCTGCACCTCGGCCTCGATCTTGCGCCGCGGTGCGAGCTCCACCAGATACATCGCCGACAGCACCAGGGCGCCACCGACCAGCATCCTCCAGGTGACGCTCTCGGACCCGAACAGGACTGCGAAGGCCGACGCGAACACCGGTTCCATTGTCATCGCGATCGCCGCCCGTGTCGGGTTGAGATGTGCCTGCGCCCAGGTTTGCACGATCAGTGCGAGCGCGCCTGCGATCAGTGCCATGTAGATCACACTGACCCAGTCGCCGCCGGTGCTCGGGACGGTGAAGCCGCCGGGCAGCGCGCCGATGGCACAGACGCAGGTGATCACGATCATCTGGAGGGACGACAGGCCGAAGGCGTTCTGGGGTGTGGACCAGGCGCCGAGCCCGATGATGTGCAGGGCGTACAGGCCGGCCGACGCGAGCGTGAGCAGCTCGCCGGTGCCCATGCTGAAGCCGTTCAGCGACAGGACGCCGAGGCCGACCGTGGCGAGGATCACGGCGACCCAGGCCCAGCGGCCGATCTTGTGGCGCAGGATGACCGCGGCCAGCAGCGGGGTGAAGACGACGTACATGCCGGTGACGAAGCCGGACACGCTGGCCGAGGTGTGCCGCAGGCCCTCGGTCTGGACCAGCTGCGCGATGCCGTAGGTGATCCCGAGGGCAATGGCCCGGCCGCGGTCGAGGCGGCTCAACCGGGAGATCGCCGGCGGGTGGACCAGGACGAGCGCGACCGAGGCGATCAGGAATCGCAACGCCAGGTAGTCGGCGACGTCCATCCTGGTGAGCAGATCCTTGGTCAGGAAGAACGTGGATCCCCACGCCGCCGCCACCGCGAGCAGGGCGAGTACGGCGATCCGCGGGTGATTCACGCCGGACATCTCATCAGACGCCCGGGGTAAGCACCAAAACGAGCTACAGCACTGTAATGGTGACAGTGGTGCCCGGCTGGGCCTTCTTACCCGCGCCGGGGTTCTGCGCCGCGACGATGTTCAGGCCGAGGTTGAACGGCGCCTTCTCCACCTTCACGACGAAGCCCGCGCCGGTGAGGATCTGCTGCGCCTCGGCGGTGCTCTTCCGCTTGACATTCGGCACGTCCACCAGCGGCGGGCCCTTCGACACCACCATCTGGACCTTGTCCTTGGCGAACAGCGTGCCGCTGTTGGGCGTCTGGGTGATCACGTTGCCCTCGGGCACCTTCTCGTCGTACTGCTCGGTGCGGCCGACGAGGAAACCGAGCTTGCGCAGGGCCTTGTTCGCGTCCCGGTAGCTCTTCCCGGTCCAGTCCGGCACGTTGATCGGCTTCTTGCCCTTGCTGACCGCGAAGTTGATCGCGTCGCCCGGCTTCACGACGGTGTTGAACTTCGGGCTGATCGCGATCACGCGGCCGTTCGGCACGGTCTCGCTGTACACCCCGTTGATCTGCCCGGTGTTCAGCTTGATCGGGGCGAGCGCCTGCTGAGCGGCGTCCAGCTGCAGCCCGACCAGCTGCGGCACGCGGTACCGCTCGGGGCCCTTGGAGACGGTGAGACCGATCTCACCGTTCTTGCGGATCCGGTCACCCGGGGCGGGGTCGGTCCGCATCACGTCACCCTTGCGCACGTCCTCGGAGAAGTCCTGGTTGTCCACAGTGGTCCGCAGGCCGGACTGCTCGGCCTTGGTGGCCGCGGCCGCGGGGACCATGTTCACCAGGTCCGGCGTGGAGGTGTAGCGGTGGATGCCGTAATACCAGGCCGCGGTGCCGATGGCGATGGCGGCGACCAGGATGAGGATCAGCGCAATCGGTCCGCGCCCTCTGCGTTGCTGCAGGGGCGCTTGCATCGGAGTGCCGGTCGGCCGGCCCTTCTCCACCGGTACGACGATCGTGTCGTGACGCAGGACGTTCTGGTCGGTCGACTCAGGCACTCCGCGCGTGTAACCGTCGTCGTACCCGCTGTCCTGGCGGATCTGCTGGATCGGCACGGTCAGGTCGCCGGTGAGCTCAGGGTCGTCCGGCACCCCTTCCTCGAGCGCACTGCGGACGCGGTGCACCTGACGACTGAACACCCGCGCGTCGGCCGGCCGCAGATCCCGGTCCCGGGCCGTCGCGCGCTGCACGAGTGCATCGACGTACGGCGGGATGCCCGGCTGCTCCAGCGACGGCGCGGGCACGTCGGCGTGGACGTGCGCGTAAGCGACCTGGATCGGGGTGTCACCGGAGTGCGGCTTGTTGCCCGTGAGCATCTCGTACAGCAGGATGCCCGCCGAGTACACGTCCGAGCGGGCGTCCGCACTACCGTCGGTGACGAGCTCCGGCGCCAGATACGACACCGTGCCCATGAGGAGACCTTGGGTCGCGGTGTTGCCAGTCGCGCTGACCGCACGGGCCAGACCGAAGTCGGCGACCTTCACTGTGCCCTTGTCGGACATCAGCACGTTCTCGGGCTTGATGTCGCGGTGCACGATGCCGGCATCGTGGGCGGCCGAGAGCGCGGACAGGATCGGGGCGAGCAGATCCAGCGCGCGGGCGGGGGAGAGTGGCGCCTGGTCGCGGATCACGTCCCGCAGTGTGCGACCGGGAACGTATTCCATGGCCAGGAACAGGGTCCCGTCGTCGTCACCCTGGTCGAAGACGGCCACCACATTCGGGTGCGAGAGACGGGCAGCGGCCCGGGCCTCGGCCACGAACCGGCGGGCGAACTGGGCGTCGTCGCCGAGCCCGTCGTGCATCACCTTGAGCGCGACGGTCCGGTCCAGCCGCATGTCGAGAGCCTGGTAGACAGTGGCCATGCCGCCCTTGGCGACGCGCGCGCCGACGCGGTACCGTCCGTCGAGCACCCGCCCGACAAGGCGGTCGCTGACCTGCGTCCCCACGTCGTCCGTCACTTGCGGTGAGCCGCCTCTCCAAACCGTTCTGCTCAGAGAGTGTAGATAACGGCGCAGCGTGACAGCGCCAGGCTCACCGCAGGGGATCCCACCCGCGTTCGAGCTGGGCCTTGATCCGGAGCACGTTCTTCACATACAGCTTCGTGTCCGGGTACATCCCGTTCTTCCTCACGCCGCCGAGGCCCTGGTAGTAGCCCGCGACCGCGATATCGAGCCGCGCGGCGCCGGTCAGCCGGTCCAGCAGCACCACTCCGGCGGTGACGTTGTCCTGCGGCCTGAGCAGGTCCAGTTCGCGGCCGGCGATGCTCGAGGCGAACTTGCCGGTCGACGGGATCACCTGCATCGCGCCGACCGCGTTGGCGGGGGAGACCACCCGCTGCTTCCAGCCGGACTCCTGCCAGCTCACCGCCAGCGCGAGCTCCGGGTCGACGCCGTACCGCTTCGAGGTGTTGACGATCAGGCTGCGGAGCTGGGAGCGGGTCGGCAGCTTGCGGTTCTTCAGGATCGCGCGGTTGCGGTTGGCGCGCGCGACGATGTGGTCGGCGTACGTGCGGCCGGCGAAGGTGTTGCTCTTGTTCTTCGCCGGCGCTTTGGCCTTCGGCCGGATCTTGACCGGGACCTGCAGCGGCTTGCCGGCGTAGATGCGGTCGCTCGACCGTAGTTTGTTGGCGGCCAGCAGGTTTGCCTGGGAGCACTTGTAGTGCTTGGCGATCTTCGAGATGGTGTCGCCTGGTTTGACGATATACGTGACCCGGCCGAGCTGGGATCGCTTGGCCGGACGCGCCGCGGTCGTGCTGCCCTTGCCGGGGATCTTCAGCACCTCACCGGCGTAGATCGCGTTGCCGTTGCCGGGCAGGTTGTTCAGCGCGACCAGTGTCTTGACGCTGGTGCCGTAGCGACTGGCGATGTGGCTGAGGGTGTCGCCATCCTTCACCTTGTAGGCGCCGAAGCCCGGTGAGCCGGCGGTGATCACGGCCGCGGTCAGCACCGGTACTGCGATTCCGGTCAGTATTCGTACGACGCTTCGCATATCCATCTCCCCGTGTGAACGTCACTTGACCGTAAGTGCTGATGCTGATGTGACAACAGGGGTGCATGGGGTGCTTGTTACGCCTGTAACTCAATGGTTACAATTCAAGGCTGAACTACATGGTTGTGGTTCACAAGCTTCCCGTTGCTCAGGGCAACCGGGAGGCCTCAGTGGCCGGACTGGCCGAACCGGCTGCCCAAGAAGGGTTTCCCGAGCTCTGGCAGGACTCCGGTGCGGACTGTGTCGGCGATGATCTGCGCGGTGATCGGAGTGAGCAGGACGCCGTTGCGGTAGTGCCCAGTTGCCCACAGCAACCGATCCAGACCGGACGGCCCCAGGATCGGTGCGTTGTCCGGTGTGGCGGGCCGAAGTCCGGCGATCGTCTCCACCAGCTCCAGTTCGTCGATGATCGGCAACACGGTCCGGGCGTCCCGCAGCAAGGCGAACACGCCACCGGCGAGCACGCGGGTGTCGTAGCCGAGCTCAGAGGTGGTCGCACCAACGACCAGCTCGCCACCCGGCCGCGGCACCAGGTAAACCGAGAAGCCTCGCGCCGTCGCGCGTACGGTGTGCCGCAGTGCGGGCCGGTACGCCTCAGGCACCCGCAGCCGCAGCACCTCACCCTTCACTGGCCGCACGGGCGGCCGCAGCTCATCCGGAATGCCTTCCAACTGCGACGACCAAGGACCGGTCGCGGCGATCACGTGCCCGGCATGCACAGTGTCCCCGTTGTCCAGCTGTACGCCGACAGCCGTCGTACCGGAGGTGATCACGCGGGCTACCCGCTGGCGGATGAGCAGAACGCTGGAGAGGTCGATAGCGCGGCGGAGTGCCTCGACTGCTTGCCTGTTGTCGACGGAGTGGTCGCCTGGGACCCAGACGCCACCGGAGACGCCCGCTGCGAGCAGGGGCTCGCGTCGACGCGCATCGCGACCGGACAGCTCCTCGACCTCGAGCCCGAGCCGCCGCTGGTAGTCGGCGAGCCGGCGCAACGCGGCTGCGTCGTCGACGTCGTACGCGACGGACAGTGTGCCGGTCTGGTGCAGACCTGCCGACAGTCCGGTCAGCTCCTCCAGTTCGGCCGCGAACGCCGGCCAGGCGTTGACACCGGCCAGGTTGAGGGCCAGCAGGTCGTCCTCGCCGTACTCCACCTCGGTGACCGGGGCGAGCATGCCGGCGGCGACCGCGGAGGTCTGGGCGCCCGGCGTCGGGTCGCATACCGTCACCTGCATACCGTCTGCGGCCAGCCGCCAGGCAGTCGCCAGACCGATCAGCCCGGCGCCGATCACCACCACATCGGACGTGTGCTCGGTCATGGGGCGTCCCGGTCTGGACTGAGGAGCGCAGGGAGCGCAGCGACCGGAGCGACGAGGGAAGACCGGGAGTCAAAGCCCCATGACCGCGCCGGCGCCGGAGGCCCGGCCATGAACACAGGCATGCCGTAAGCCTACGTCTGGCGGGTCATGGCAGGCTTTGGGGTGTGACTGACCACAGCGACCGACTGGCCGACGCGCGTCTCTACCTGTGCACGGATGCGCGTGAGAAGCAGGGCGATCTCGAGCAGTTCCTGGATGCCGCACTGGCCGGTGGCGTGGACATCGTGCAGTTGCGCCAGAAGGAGATGGAGGCTGCGGACGAGCTGGCGGCCCTTGAGGTGTTCGCGGACGCCTGCAAGCGGCACGGCAAGCTGCTGGCGGTCAACGACCGGGCGGACATCGCTTTCGCCGCGGGAGCCGACGTACTGCATCTGGGCCAGCGGGATCTGCCGGTGCACGCGGCTCGAGCGATCATCGGTGCGGAGCCGATCGTCGGACGCTCCACGCATACGTTCAGCCAGGTGAATGCCGCCGTGACCGAGCAGGGCTCCGACTACTTCTGTGTCGGCCCCACCTGGGAGACCCCGACCAAGCCCGGCCGGCAGGCCGCCGGTCTCGAGCTGGTCTCGTACGCCGCCAGCCGTCCGCAGGCGAAGCCGTGGTTCGCGATCGGTGGCATCGATCTCGATCGGCTGGACCAGGTCCTCGAGTCCGGTGCCACCCGAGTGGTCGTCGTCCGCGCGATCACCGCCGCGGACGACCCGGGCGCGGCGGCCGCGGAGTTCAGCCGGCGGTTGCGGGACGCCGGGTGATCAACAACCCGAAGACCGCGCGGATCGTCGCGATCGTGGTGATCGCGATGCTGGTGATCACCCTGGCGGCGTCCCTGTTCGGCTGTGCTGCCGCCAAGCCGTCGGCGTCGGGCAGCACCGACCCGGAGAGCGGCCTGAAGATCGTCGCGGTAGCGGACCTGCCGAAGGAGGCGCAGGCCACGCTCGAGCTGATCGACCAGGGCGGACCGTATCCGTACAGCCGAGACGGCGTGGTCTTCGGCAACCTCGAGAAGCTCCTGCCGAAGCACGACCGCGGCTACTACCACGAGTACACCGTGACGACACCGGGCGAGAAGGACCGTGGTGCCCGCCGGATCGTGACCGGCACCGGTGGTCAGCGTTACTACTCCGACGACCACTACAAATCCTTCCGCCGAATCACGGAAGACGGGGGGACCTCATGACCGACCTGCGCACGTTGCTGGCTGACGGACTGCGTCCCGGGGTCTACCGCTGGCGGTCGGATCGGACGCCGGAGCAGGTACGTCGTGACGTCATGGCGGCGGGGTGGGACTTCGTCCTGCTGGACACCGGCGAGATCCACGACAAGGCGGGGTTCCTCGACCTCTGCGCGACCGCGTTCGACCTGCCACGCTGGTTCGGCCGGAACTGGGACGCCCTCGCCGACTCACTCAGCGACCGGTCCACCGGCGAGCCGGAGATCGTCTTCTGGGCCGGTCTGCAGCACCTGCTCGACCACGACCACGACACCGTCGACGTGGCTCTGCAGATCTTCACCGAGGACATCACGAACTCCGGTCAGCTCCGCGTCCTCATCCACCAGCCGGCCGATGCGAAGACCCCGGCCCTGCTGAGCTCACTGCCCACCGTGTAGCCGCGCGGCCAGCGCGTCCAGGTCCGGCACGAACCACAGGCTCCGCCCGCGGTTGCTCTCCCGCACCCAGTCCGCCAGCGACGTGCTGGCCGCAGTCCGGCCCGCGATGTCGCCGACCACGGCCAGGCCCATCCGGTAGTCCACGAACTTCTGCGCGATCGCGCCCGCCCGGCCGGTGCGCAGTTCGAAGAAGTCGTCACCCAGTTGCTCCGGTGTGAACGCGACCCATTCGGCCTGGTGCTCGTAGTGCGCCCGCGCGATGAGCTGGACCGCGTCGCGATCGTCGCCCACCCGCACGTCACTCACGAACACCCGCACCCCACTCAGCTCGTCGATCATTCGTCTAAAGTACCTAAAAGATCCCTATCTTGCTATTTATAGGGAATTCTAAGGAACCTGCCGTAGTCTGATGAACATGCCTCAGGAGCTGTACTCGGTCGAGCAGGTGGCCAACCGGCTCGGGCTGCACGTCCGCACGATCCGGAACTACGTGCGCGACGGCCGGTTGAAGGCCGTCCGGATCGGGAAGCAGTACCGGATCACCCGCGAGGACCTGGAGGCCTTCACCGGCACGACCGCGGCCGCCCTCGAGGTGGACGAGACGAAGCGGCACGTGGAGGCGTCGAGCATCGTGCACATCGACGCGATCGATCGGGCCGGCGCCGACCGGATCAGCACGCACGTGGTCGGATCCCTCAATCAGAGCGGGATCGGCCGGCTCCGCGTCGAGACCGTGTACGACGAGGAGCGCGCCGTACTGAAGGTGATCATCCTCGGCGATCTCGCGCCGACCGCCGAGCTCCTCCGGCTGATCAACCTGATGACCGCCCCGTAGCCGACTCCACCCGACCCCGACCGCCCCGTAGCCGGCTCCACCCGACCCCGACCGTCCCGTAGCCGGCTCCACCCGACCCCGACCGTCCCGTAGCCGGCTCCACCCGACCCCGACCGTCCCGTAGCCGGCTCCACCCGACCCCGACCGTCCCGTAGCCGGCTCCACCCGACCCCGACCGTCCCGTAGCCGGCTCCACCCGACCCCGACCGTCCCGTAGCCGGCTCCACCCGACCCCGACCGTCCCGTAGCCGGCTCCACCCGACCCCGACCGTCCCGTAGCCGGCTCCACCCGACCCCGACCGTCCCGTAGCCGGCTCCACCCGACCCCGACCGCCCCTCCGGCATTTGAGGGATATCCGGCTCTTCTGCTGGATGTGTGGGCGAGGTGAGCCAGGCTGGCCGGTGTGCAGCTCGACAGGTGGTGTCGGTCCAGGGTGCTGGTCGGGCGAGGTATTCACGCCTGGCCCCGCCGGCCCGGCAGGGGCCGGGGTGGAGACGTCCTGTCGAGCTGCACACCCTCAGCCTCCGTCCGCACTCCCCGCAAGCCGCCGTCCGCACTCCGCAAGCCGCCGTCCGCACTCCGCAAGCCGCCGTCCGCACTCCCGGGCTGCGACCGTCCGCACCCCGATCAGCCGGCACCGGCGGGCATGTGCGGTGACTGGACGGGTTCGTCTTGCCGGTGGTGGGACTGTTACCGGTCCCGGGGCTGGGACACCGTTTGGGCGCCTCGGACAGGCTGTGCCGTGTCCGAGGTCCCCACTGCCTGTCCGAGGTCGGGCCTGGACGACCGGGGTCGGGCGCCGCCGGCCGAGAGCCTCGACCAGACGGGGTACGCGGGGACCTGGCATTTCTGACCCCCGCGCACCAGGGCTGTCTCAAGTCACCGGACCCGGGTCCGCCCGCCGACGAGGACATGGCCGGCCGGCCACCCACACCTCGAGCAGAAGAGCCGGATATCCCCTCAACTATCCCCTGCTCTGCTCATATCAAGGCGGGAGAAGGGGCAACTTCAAGGGATCTCCCCTCAAGTTGCTGCGGAGGGGACCGGCAGCGGTCGGGTCAGAGCAGGCGGGACGTGGCGGCGATCGCGAGGTCGGCCAGTGCCTTGCGGGCGGTGTCGTCGGCCAGAGGAGCGCGGTCGAGTGCGTCGAGGGCGTCCTCGGTGCGTTCGGTGATCAGGTCCTCGCAGGCCTGCACGGCCCGGGAGTCCTGCAGGATCTCGCGCAGCAGCTGGATCTCGTCGTCGTCCAGGTCGGGCCGTCCGAACAACCGGTCGAACTCGGCCAGCTGGACCTCCGACGCGTGATCCACCGCGTACGCGACCAGCACGGTCCGCTTGCCCTCGCGCAGATCGTCGCCGGCCGGCTTCCCGGTCAGCGCCGGATCGCCGAACACCCCGAGCAGATCATCGCGCAACTGGAACGCCTCACCGACCGGCAGTCCGTACGCCGACAACGACTCGATCAACCGCTGGTCCGCACCGGCCAGCGCGGCGCCGACGTGCAGCGGGCGCTCGACCGTGTACGTCGCCGACTTGTAGCGCAGGACCCGCAAGGCCAGGTCCATGTCGGACTCACCGCTCGCCTGCGCGACGAGATCGAGGTACTGCCCGGCGGTCACCTCGACCCGGACCGCGTCGAAGAACCGCGCCGCCCGCGCCAGCGCGGCCGCGTCGAAGCCTGACGTGTGCAAGAGCTCGTCGGCCCAGATCAGGCACAGATCGCCGAGCAGGATGGCCGCGCCGACCCCGAAGCCGACCGGATCGCCACCGCGACCGGACGCCTCCGACCGGGCCCGTTGCAACGCCTCGAACCGGCGATGGGCAGCCGGTGCACCTCGCCGTACGTCGGAGGAGTCCATCACGTCGTCGTGCACCAGGGCGCTGACGTGCAGCATCTCCAGGCTGGCCGCGGCCGTCAGGATCGGCTGCGCCGGATCACCACCGGCGGCCCGGAAACCCCAGTAGCAGAAGGACGGGCGGAGTCGCTTGCCGCCGCTGGTTGCGTCGCGCGCCGCCTGGACCTGCTCGGTCAGCTCCGGGCCGATCGCGGCCAGTCGCTGCTCCTGCAGGTCGAGGAAGTCGGTCAGCGCCCGCTGGACCTCGGCCGGGATGTCCACATCGCCATACACGTCTCGGAGCGTAGTCGGTACACGCGCGGCGGTAGACACCGCGGGTAACCTGTCGCCATGGCGAACGGACTTCCCTCGACGCTTCCCGGCGGCACGCCGACGATCCGCGAGCTCCTGTCCTCGGGGAGTCGTTCGTTCTCGTTCGAATTCTTCCCACCGAAGACGCCCGAGGCCGAGGAGGTGCTGTGGCGCTCGATCCGCGAGATCGAGCAGCTGCGGCCGACCTTCGTCTCGATCACGTACGGCGCCGGCGGGACCACGCGCGACGGCACGATCCGGGTCACGGAGCGGGTCGCACAGGACACCTCGCTCACACCGCTCGGCCATCTGACCTGTGTCGCGCACTCGCGAGACGAGCTGCGGTCGGTGATCGGCGCATACGCGGGTGCCGGTGTGCGCAACATGCTGGCGCTGCGCGGCGACCCGCCGGGCGGTCCGAACCAGCCGTGGGTCGCGCACCCAGAGGGACTGAACCACGCGGTCGAGCTGGTCGAGCTGATCCGGTCGCTGGGCGATTTCTGTGTGGGTGTCGCGGCGTTCCCGGACAAGCATCCGGAGGCAGCATCGCTGGAGGCGGACGCGCAGGTGCTCGCGGCGAAGGCCGGGGCCGGGGCCGACTACGCGATCACGCAGATGTTCTTCGGGGCCGACGACTACTTCCGGCTGGTCGACCGGGCGGCTGAGCTGGGCTGTGACATGCCGGTGCTGCCGGGCATCATGCCGGTCACCAACATGAAGCAGATCCAGCGGATGGCGGAGCTGACCGGGATGGCGCTGCCGACCGCGGTCACCGACCGGTTGCTCGCGGTCGAGGACGAACCGGCCGCGGTCCGGGAGGTCGGCATCGAGATCGCGACCGAGCTGTGCGAGGCCTTGCTGGCCGGGGGAGCTCCAGGCATTCACTTCATCACCTTGAACAGGTCCACCGCGACCCGTCAGGTCTTCCTGAACCTCCGCTCATCCGTCGTATCCTGACTCGATGGCTGACCCGTCGGATCTGTTGATCGATCGCACGCTCGTCCTGCTCCGGCACTCCAAGTCGGTTCCGCCCGAGTCGATGCCGGACTTCGAGCGCCCGCTGTCCGACCGCGGCCGCGCCGACGCGCAGGCCGCCGGGCGCTATCTGGTTGCCCAGGGCATCGAAGCCGACCTGGTCCTGTGCTCGCCGTCCAAGCGCACCCGGGAGACCTGGAAGTACGCCGTCGAGAGCGGGGCGACCGCGACCGACGTCTGGTACGACCGCCGCATCTACAGCGCCGACGCCGACGAGCTCCTCGACGTCGTCCGGGAGGCTCCGACCGAGGCCCGCACGGTGATTATGGTCGGCCACGGGCCTGGCATCCCGTGGCTCGCCGACGAGCTCGCCCTGGATGGCACCAGCCCGGAGCGCACCGAGCTCAGCCGGAAGTACCCGACCACGGGTCTCGCCGTCCTGCACCTCACCTGCCGCTGGCCCGACCTCGCCGCGAACGAGGCCGACCTCGTGTCGTACGTCGTACCTCGCGGCTAGGGCGTGTCTCCTTATTGGCGTAGCCAGCTGACGATCGCGCAGAGAACGGCGCCTCCGCGGTAGGTGAGGGCGAGTTTGTCGTAGCGGGTGGCCAGGCCGCGCCATTGCTTGAGGGTGTTGAAGGATCGTTCGACCACGTTGCGGCCCTTGTAGGTCTCGGCGTCGAAGCCGACCGGTCGGCCGCCGTCGCGGCCGCGCCGTTTGCGGTTGGTCTGCTGGTCGGCGGGTTCGGGGATGACCGCGACGACCCCGCGGGCCCGCAGCAGGGCGCGGTTCGCGCGCGACGAATAGGCCTTGTCGCCCAGGACCCGGTCGGGCCGGGTGCGGGCCCGACCCGGCCCGATCCGTGGCACCGCGATCGCGGCGAGCAGGTACGGAAACATCGGTGAGTCATGGCCCTGGCCCGGACCCACCAGGATCGCCAGCGGCCGGCCCCTGCCGTCGCTGGCGTGGTGGATCTTCGTGCTCAGGCCACCGCGCGAGCGCCCGATCGCGTGATCAGGCGGTTCACCGCGCGGATTCTTGTAGTTCGATCGTTCCCCCTGTGCCACCCAGAGCACGCGGCAGGTTCGTCGCGTGCTGATGCGCACGATTGATCGTCGAGTCCACCGACACGTTCCAATCGACCTCGCCGGCCGCGTCCGCCTCGGCCAGCAGCCGCGCATGGATCCGGTCCCAGGTGCCATCGGCGCTGAACCTGCGGTGCCGCTTCCAGACCGTCTGCCACGGCCCGAACGCCGCCGGCAGATCCCGCCACGCAACACCAGTCCGGAAACGGAACATGATGCCCTCGACCACCTGCCGGTGATCACGAAACGGCCGCCCCCGCTGACCAACCGACGACGGCAGCAACGGCTCGATCCTCGCCCACTGGGCATCGCTCAACACAGCCAGACGCGACATCCCACCAGCATCACCGACCAACCAGCCACCATTTAGGAGACACGCCCTAGACGCATCGTTACGTCCGAAGATGTGAGGTCTACAGCACACACATCTTCGGACGTAAGCGATCAGGGCAACCAGTTGGTTGTGCTGTTGACCGTGATCAGGCGCTGAGTCGCTCGGGTCAGGACGACGTACAACGCGCGGACGCCGCCCAGCGTGTCGCTGACGATGCGGTCGGGCTCGACCACCACGACCGCGTCGTACTCGAGGCCCTTGGACTCCAGCGGGCTGACCGCGACGACGCGCGGGTCACCGAGCTCGGCGAGGACCGGGTCGACGACGGGCCGCAGCTTCGGCGGCACGATTACGCCGACCGTGCCCTCGACGAGCTGGAGCAGCTCGACCGCGGCGTCACCCGCGGCCTCGGCGACCTTGCCGTCGTCGACGATCCGGTGCTCGGGGTCGACACCGGTGCTGCGGACCGCGTTCGGCAGATCGGCGTCCGGGAGCGTACGGCGGATCACCTCGCCGGCGAACGCGTAAATCTCGGCCGAGTTCCGGTAGTTGGTGGACAGCCGGAACGCGTGCCGTTGCAGGTGCGACAGCATCGAGTCCATCGCCGCCCGCGCCTCGTCCGGATCGGGCCACGAGCTCTGCGCCGGGTCGCCGACGATCGTCCAGCTCGCCTGCGGACCGCGCCGGGTCACCATGCGCCACTGCATCGGGGACAGGTCCTGTGCCTCGTCCACCAGCACGTGCGCGTACTCGTCCGGCTCGTCGGCCTCCCGGGCGGCGGCCCGGGCACGACGCTCGGACGTGGTCAGCACCTCGTTGACGCCGTCGCTCAGACCTTCCAGCCAGTCGAACTCGTCGTCCTTGGCCTCGTTGACCGGTGCACGGCCCAGGAGCGTGCTCAGTTCGTCCAGAAGCGCTACGTCGGCAATCGTGAACTGGTCCGTGCTGCGGATCGCACGGGCGAGTGCGTCGACCTCTCGGGGGGTGAGCTCGTTCCGGGCCCAGCGCTGCAGACGCCGTGGGTCACCGAGCCAGCGCAGCACCGCCTCCGGCGTCAGCACGGGCCACCACTGGCTGAAGAACGTCCTGAAAGCAGGGGTGTCGACCACTCGGTCGCCGAACGCCTCCCGGTCGCCATAGACCCCGGTACGCAAGTCGTCCGGGAACCGCTGCCAGAGCGCAGCCACCAGAGCCTTACGAGCCTCAGTGGCGGCCTTGTTGCGTGGCGTCCGGCGCAGTGCGTTCCGCCGTACGTTGTCGAGCTGGTTGGCGTCCAGCTCCACCGTGGCACCGCCGATGAACACCCGGAGAGTGGCCGGGGCCGTCGGCACTCGGTCGCGGGCAGCACGCGCCAGTACGCCGCGCATACGCAGCGAACCCTTGATCGCGGCCACGTCGGCCTCGTCGACCGCAGTGGCCTTGACGCCGTCCACGAGCTCGCCCACTGCCCGCAGCGAGACGGTGTTCTCACCGAGGCTCGGCAGGACACGCTCGATGTAGGCCATGAACGCAGCGGACGGTCCGACGACCAGTACGCCGCCCCGCTCGAACCGCCTGCGGTCGCTGTAGAGCAGGTACGCCGCTCGGTGCAGAGCGACCACCGTCTTGCCGGTGCCCGGCCCACCGCCGATGACGGTCACACCCCGCGCCGGCGCCCGGATGGCTTTGTCCTGCTCGGCCTGGATGGTGGCGACGATGTCGCGCATCGTATGACCGCGGGCGCGCGACAGGGACGCCATCAGCGCGCCCTCGCCCATCACGGGCAGGTCCTCGGGCGCACGCTCCGGCGCGAGCAGGTCGTCCTCGAGCCCGACGATGCGGGGGCCCTTGTTCCGCAGGACGCGCCGGCGGACGACCTTCAGCCGGTCCGTCGAGGTGGCGCGGTAGAACGGCTCGGCCGCCGGTGCACGCCAGTCGATCACCAGCGGTTCGTACTCCGCGTCCCGGACACCGATCCGGCCGACGTACAGCTTGTCGAGATCCGCGGCGGTCTCGGCGGCCGGCTGGTCGTCACCGTGGTCGGAGTCGAGCCGGCCGAAGACCAGGCCCTCGTGCTCGGCGTCCAGTTCGGCGATCCGGCGGGCCGCGGCGAACACGAGTACGTCGCGCTCGTACAGCCCGGTCTGCTCCTCCTCGCGGACACGGCCGACGTTCTGCGCCTGCGCGCGCTGGTGCCCTTCGACCGCGATCCGTGACGCGGAGCGGGCAGCCTCCGCAACCCGGTCGTACACCCGGTCGACATGTTGTTGCTCAGCCGCCAGCTCAGCCGGCTCGACGTTCTCGTGATCGGCCGACGTGGGGGTTTGATCCACCGAGGTCCTCTCTACTGCCGGGCACCTACCCCGACATGGAACAGGAACCGTCAATCTTAGTGCGCTGGGTATCTCAACCCCAGACCGGTCTCAGGCCTTTCCGATGGCGTCGGCCACAATCGCGGCGCCGAGCGTCGTGGCCGGTACCCCGGACCCCGGGTGAGCGCCCGCCCCGACGCAGTACAGCCCCTTGACCGGAGACACGTTGGCCGCGCGCCGGCGGGCCGTCTTGTACCCCTCCCAGGCCACACCGGCCCACCATGACGGCGACGTCTGCCGCGACACCACGTTCTCCCGGATGTGCAGCCCACGCGCGATCAGCAGGTCGAGTACGTCGTCCGTCGGGTAGCCGTGGACCAGGACGGACCACGCCTGGTGCCCGACCGGCGCCTGACCACCCGTTCGTACGACGACTGTCGGCGTACCGTGCAGGACGGTCTCGAACGGCAGGGTCGGCACCGGATCCTTCAGTCCCAGGTGGACGACGTACGCCGCCTGCGCCTGGTGCGTCGACAGGATCCTCTTGCGCACCTTCTTGGCCGTCAGGTCGTCGACCAGTTGTCCGTAGAGCTCACGCGGGTCGATGTCGCTCACCACGATGTCCGCCGGCAGCTCCGTCCCATCAGCCAGCCGTACGCCGGTCACAGTGCCGCCGGCCGTGATGACGGCGACCACCTCGGCGTTGGTGCGCACGGTGATCTTCCGCTCGCTCGCCCGCTGCACCAGTCCGTCCGCCAACGCGCCGAAACCGCCCTCGATCGTCCAGCGGCCGAAGGTGCGTTCCAGGTACGACCAGACGCCGACGTACCCCGGCGTGAGCTTCGCGTCCGATCCACCTTGCGCTGCGAAGTGGCGCAGCACCGCACGGGCTCTGTCGTCACTCAGCTCGTGCTGCGCGACCTTCTCCAGCGACTGCCAGGGTTTGAGGGCCCGGATGCTCTTCAGCGGCAGCTTGTCCTGCAGGGGTGGCTCGAGCGAGGTCTTCCGGAGGATCTGCCACGTCTCGCCATAGCCGTCGACCAGTGCGGTCCATTGCTCGGCCACCTGCTCGCCGGCCAGGCCCGTCCAGGCCTCCTGCTGCGAGCCGCGGTCGTTGATCGGCAGGTCCAGCACCGAGCCGTCGGCGAACATGTGCCGCCGGGGCTCGGTCACCGGCTCCAGTTGGAGCAGACTCTCGATCGGGCGGCCGCTCTTGCGGAACAGGTCCCGGAGTGCGGCCGGGAGCGTCGTACTGGCTGCTCCGGCGTCCCAGGTGAAGCCATCCGCTTCGACCCGGCCCAGCGCCCCGCCGAGGTGTTCGTCCCGTTCGCAGACGGTGACCTGGTGGCCGAGCTTGGCCAACCGGACTGCACTGGCGAGACCGGCCAGACCGGACCCGATGACGATCACGGTCCCCATCAGACGGCACTGCTCCCCGTCGCCAGTTCGCGCCGTTTCTCCCGCCACGCCTTGAACCGGAGGTACCCGCGCCGGATGAAGCGGAACGCGAAGTACACCCCCATCAGGCCGAGGAACAGCAGGATGCCGGCGATGATGAGTGCGGCCTCCGGGTGGAACGCGGCCAGCGACACCACGCCGACGACGGTGATGTCCTCGGCGGACGACGCGGCGATGTTGGTCGCCGGCTCGGGGGAGGTGTTGATCGCTAGCCGCAGACTCGACTTCACCGAGTGCGAGAGCAGGGCGACCAGTCCGCCGGTGGTCGCGATGACGGCCTGGTGCAGCGTGGTCGCCTCACCGGCGAGCAGGGCGGCCAGGATCGCGCCGATGGTCGGCCGGATCACCGTCGAGATCGCGTCCCAGGCGGAGTCGACGTACGGAATTTTGTCGGCGACGAACTCGAACGCGAAGAGAACACCCGCTGCGATCAGAACGGCGTTGCTGGTCAGTGCCTCCGGGACGTCGTCGGCACCGGCGAACCGGCCGAGCAGGCCGAGAATCAGCACGCAGGCATAGGCATTGATGCCACTGGCCCAGCCCGTCGTGAACGCCAACGGCAACGCTTCCATCGTCGTGCTCCGTAACCCTCAGTCGCCGTTTCGCCGGCGGCATGTTTTCGTCAGTATCGAACCCTTCGAGGTGAGTTTTGGTTAACCGTTGACATCCGGCTCGCCTCGACCCACAGTGACTAGGCTGCCAGTCTGTGTGACCGGCACCCGCCCTTGGGTTCAGGAGAACAACATGCTGCGTCGTCCGAAGATTCTCGCCGCACTGGCTGCGGTAGCGCTGCCCATCACCTTGACCGGCGTGTCGTCCGGAGGTCCACCCGCGGCCGCTGCGCCGCCGCCGGCACCCGCCGCCGTCGAGGCCTCGGCGTACAGCGCGGCCGCTGCGAAATATGGCGTACCGGAGTCCGTCCTGCTGGCCGTGTCGTACTCGGAGTCGCGGTGGGACGACCACCGGGGCGCACCGAGCACGTCGGGTGGCTACGGCCCGATGCACCTCACCGCTCTCGACCCCAGCGTGGTCGCGGACCTGTCCGGCAAGCAGAAGGTCGCCAAGGCCTCGTCGTTGCGGACGCTCTACAAGGCCTCCGACCTGACTGGTCTGGACCCGGCCGCGCTGCGCACCGACGCCACCGCCAACATCAACGGTGGTGCCGCACTGCTGGCGTCGTACCAGCGATCCCTCGGTCTGCCTGTCGGCGCTAACACCTCTCCGGCCGAGTGGTACGGCGCAGTGGCGTCGTACGCGGAAGCCGGGGACCGGGTGGCTGCGTCCGGCTTCGCCGACGACGTCTACTCGATCATGGCCCACGGTGCCGCCCGGACGACGAACACCGGGCAGCAGGTCGTGATGCCTGCCGTCGCTGTCACGCCGGACAAGGCACAGGTCAACAAGCTGACACTGCCCGCGGGCACGAAGCCGGCGAACTCCGGAGTGGAGTGCCCGCCGTCGCTCGGGTGCGAGTGGCTGCCGGCCCCGTACTCGGAGTTCGGAACTGCTGGGGACTACGGCAACCATGACCTGGCGAACCGGCCGAAGACCGGCAAGATCGACTACATCGTCATCCACGACACCGAAGGCACCTGGCAGGGTGTGCTCAACCTGGTGCAGGACCCGACCTACGTGAGCTGGCAGTACACGATGCGCTCGTCCGACGGCCACACCTGGCAGCACGTCAAGGCGAACGACGTCGCCTGGCACGCCGGCAACTGGTACGTGAACATGCACAGCATCGGCATCGAGCACGAGGGCTTCGCGCCGCAGGGTGCGACCTGGTTCACCGAGGCGCTCTACCGCAACTCGGCCAAGCTCGTGAGCTACCTGGCCGCGAAGAACAACATCCCGCTCGACCGCGCTCACATCATCGGCCACGACCAGGTGCCGGGCACGGTCCCGTCGACGGTTCGCGGCATGCACTGGGACCCGGGACCCTACTGGGACTGGGAGCACTACTTCGACCTGCTGGGCGCTCCGATCTACGGGCACTCCGTGTTCCCGGTGAAGGCCGGCTCGATCGTCACCATCAAGCCAGGCTTCCAGGGCAACGTGCAGGTGGTCAGCAACTGCGACGCTCCGGGCACCCCGTGCACGCCGCAGGCCACGAACTTCGTCTACCTGCGTCAGTCGCCTGACGACAACGCTCCGCTGGTCAAGGACATCGGGCTGCATCCGGACGGTTCGGCTGGCACCACTGACGTGTCCGACATGGGCTCCCGGGCCGCCGCCGGCTCCCAGTACGTCGTGGCGCAACGGCAGGGCGACTGGGTCGCGGTCTGGTACCTCGGTGGGCTCGGGTGGTTCAAGAGCCCGGCGTCAGCTCCGGATGCGTTCGCGAAGCCGGGTCTCGTGGTGAAGCCGAAGGCGGGCATGGCCTCGGTGCCGGTGTACGGACGTGCGTACCCGGAGCAGGCGGCGTACCCGGCGGGCATTCCGTACCAGACGGTCACGCCGCTGCAGTACACGATCGGCGCCGGCCAGGCCTACCCGGTGGGTGATGCGAACATCGAGACGGACTACTACCGGGCCGTGACGTTCGCGGGTCAGCCGCCGACCGACCACGTGCAGGTGCTCGGCACGGACCGGTACTACCAGATCTGGTTCGGGCACCGGATGGCTTACGTCCGCGCCGCCGACGTGGACATCCGCCCAGCCGTCTAGATTGGGTCCTGTGATCGACGAAGCCGTCCAGCGTCTGCTGGACGGCTTCGTCACGTCGATCCGCGAAGTCGCGGCCGTCGAGGCTGTCTGGCTCCACGGCTCGCTGGCCCTCGGCGACTTCCAGCTCGGCCGTAGCAACCTCGATGTCGTCGCCGTCGTCTCGTCGCCACCGCCGGCCGCGATCGAGGACGTGCACCGACGGCTGATCCGTGCCGCACCACTGGCCGCCAAGCTGCATTGCTCCTACCTGGTCGCGGCGGAGCTGGCCGACCCCGCCGTCCGGCACGCCACGTTCGCCCAGGGCCGCTACTTCGACCGCCCGGTGACGCCGGTGACCCGCCGGGAACTTGCCCTGAGCAACCTCTCGCTGTTCGGCCCACCGCCGTTGTCGTTGCTACCGGCAACCAGCGACGCGGAGCTCGCCGCCTTCGTCCGGCGCGATCTGCGGGACTTCTGGTTCCCGGTGACCAGCAAGCGGACCCCGTGGTACGCCGACATCTGGGTCGACCTCAGCCTGCTGACGATCGCCCGCGCCCACGTCACGCTGACGACGGGGGAGCTGATCACCAAGCGCGCCGCCCTCGACGTGCTGCCGTCCCTGCACGCCCCCGCCGCTGTGGTCTCCGATATCACTCGCCGACGCTACGGCCCATCGCGCCGCTTGGCCCCGTGGTGGCGGCACCGCCGGGCGGTGCTGACCCGGCGGTTCGTGAGTACGACGATCCCGCAGGTGATCAGTTGACGGTGATCGGGGTGCCGTTGGTGAGGGTGAGGAGTTCGGCGTACGTGGTGGGGAAGACCGAGTGGGGGATCCCGGCGGCTGCCCAGACCACGTCGTACTGCTCGAGGGCGGTGTCGACGTACGTCGGGACCTGGCCCGGGTGGCCGACCGGGGCGACGCCGCCGATCGACTGACCGGTGTGCTCCTTGACGAACTCCGGGGTCGCGCGGCGTAGCTTGCCGATCCCGAACTCGGCGGCGACCTTCGCCGTGTCGACCCGGTGCGCGCCGGACGTCAGGATCAGTACCGGGGTGCCGTCGCCGTCGAAGATCAGGCTGTTGGCGATCGCGCCGACCTCACACCCGAGCTCGGCCGCCGCGGCCGCCGCCGTCGGCACCGCCTCGTCGAGGATCACGATCTCACCGGTGGCGCCGGCCGCCCGCAGGGCGTCGGCCACCTTCTGCACGTTGGGATGACTGCTCACCTCCGGAACTCTATGCGAGCTCTGCGGCACCGAACGACACGTTGAACCGATCACACCAGATCGCGACGCTGCGGAAGTCCTCGAGCCTCAGGTCGGTGGGGATGGGGTAGTTCTGGTTGCCGTGGTTGCCCTTCAGGCTGCCCAGGCTGCGATAGCGGCCGTCGTCGAACACGTGCCAGCCGCCTTTGGCCACTTTCGCGTCACTGAGCCAAACCTTGAGGTCGGGGCCGTCGGAGGTGCTGAGGTTCTCCAGCCGGAGCACGCGAGACCCGTCGGGCAGTTCGAGTACGGCGACTGTGCCGGACGTCTCGTGTTCGTGCGTGATCAGCTTTCCGGTCAGCAGTGTGACCGGTCCGGGCCTGGTCGACGGCCGTCGCGCCGAAACTGTCGGTGGCGTCGTCGACGATGAGTGCGTGGAGATCGGAGCAGTGCCGGGGAGCGCCTCGTCGACGACCTTGTCGGTGACGAGCTTCCACGGCTGGAAGAGCGGCAACGCGACCGCCGCTGCCACGACGGCAACGGCCGCCGCGGTGATTCCTGCTGCCCGTTTCCGCACTGTCGTCCCCTTCGTCGGCTCGCTCCCAGTCTGGCGGCCGGAGCGGGCGTGCGGTGGCGCGCCGGGCTTACGGGCCGTTGACGATTGTCGGCGGGCGACGCTACGCTTCCAGTGTTCGAACAGATGTTCGATTACCTCTGACCCGGTTTCGTCGGGAGGCCGGGCGGGGGTGAGCCGGACAGCTGGACGGCTCCGGTGCGGAGTTGCGGCCGCATCGGAAACCGGTGGTCCCGGCGGGCCGGGCACCGGGGTGGACCTCGACCCCCACCCCGTGCCGGCCCGCCGGGCCTCCGACCAGGGCCCAGGGCCCGATCAGGGGCAGCGGTTCGTTCACAGGAGGCGATTGAGCATGTGGGAGTTCGACGAGGCCGTCGAGGTGCACTCGGTGGTTGTGGACGACACCGAGACCCCGGACCAGTTCCTCTGGCGTGGCCGCCTCTGGCGAGTCTGCTCCGTCCAGTCCCACTGGACCGAGACCGCCGCATGGTGGGAGCGCGGCATCATCGGCACCGGCCTGACGTACGACGGGCGCGCCGACCACTGGGCTCACGCCGAGCGCACCGACACGGGTGGCGCAGCGACGCGCCACCACATGAGCGGCGCGGTGGCGTCGGCGAGTCCCCGTTCTCTCGCCGACTGCCTGGCCGCGCTCGCTCCCGGCGGTAGCGATGGCGCATTCGCTGCCGCCGGGAGCGTCACTGGGAACAGCGGTGCGGATGCGGCCGGCGGGGAGCCGGCTCGCGGACTGTCCGGGAGTCCGGCGGCAGTCGGCGTACTGGATGCGGACTGGGGCCCGCGGCGGGCGGTGTACCGGGTAGAGGCGGGGTGCGGCCGGCACGGTCGGCGGGAGCTGTTCGATCTCGCGCACGACCCGGACTCCGGCCGCTGGCAACTGGAGAGGGTGACGGACCGATGACTGTTTCACCGGTTTCCCCGGCGGCCGCAGGGTCGGCGAGCCGGGAGTTGTCTCGCGCGCGTGCCGCGCTGGCTGAGGCAGTGGAGACGAACGACCACCTGATCCGCTACTCGAGCGCCCACGTCGCGGCGCTCCGGGTCGCGGCCGCGGTCCTCGCCGTCCGCGCCCGTCCGGTCCGCTCGGGCCCTCGTCGCCGGGTCCAGCGGAACGCCTGGGTGCTGCTGGCCGAGGTCGCTCCGGAGTTCGGCGAGTGGGCCACGTTCTTCGCCGCCGGCGCTGCCCAGCGTGCCGCCGCCGAGGCGGGTCTCGAGCGCGCCGTCAGCACTCGCGAGGCCGACGACCTGGTTCGTGCCGTGGACACCTTCTACACCCAGGTGGAAGCCAGCCTCCGCCTCTCCACGACCCCCGCCCTGACGGCGACCACCGATCCCCAGTCCGTCCTCACCCAACCCTGGATGCAAGCCAGCTGACCAGCCGGCGACGCAGGAGACCCCGAACGTGATCGAACGACGCAGCCGTCTGGACCGAGGCATGGGCGTAGACCTGTGCGGCCGAGTGCACGCCATCACCGGCATCGAGTGCTACCTGCCCGACACGCACTACCCGCGCCCCCACCACTCCCTGACCGGAGAGTCCTGGCACGACGGCCTCTGCACCCACTGCGCCGGCGCCGGCACCCAAGCCGGCACTCCGTGCCCCCACTGCAACGGCACCGCCTTCGAACCAATAACCCTCCCAGCCCCAGACACCCCCCAACCCGGCTAACAGCCCGGAGGCTGCGGTGGGTGGAATGGGGTGGGTGACTCTCCGAGCCGCAGACCCCCAACCCGGCTGACCCGCCCCTCAACCCGGGCGGCTGCGGGCTGCGGTGGGGGGAATGGGATGGGGGAGGCTTTAGGGTCTTGGGCGTGAGTGAACTTCCTGTTCTCGAGGCCGAAGATCAGCGTGTGCTCGGGAGTCTGCTGGAGAAGCAAACGACGGTGCCGGCGTCGTACCCTCTCACCGCGAACGCCCTGCGGACGGCCTGCAACCAGACGAGTAATCGAGAGCCTGTCGTCGACTACGACCAGGCGACGGTGGAGCGAACCGCGCGGTCGCTCAGGGACCGGGAGCTGGTGCGGATCGTCTGGGTCGACACCGGCCGGCGCACGCTGAAGTACCACCAGATCCTCGACGAGCGGCTCGGGCTCGAGACCGACGAGCGAGCGCTGCTCACGGTGTTGCTCCTTCGCGGCGCACAGACGCCCGGTGAGCTGCGTACCCGCACCGAGCGACTCCACGGGTTCGCCGACCGCTCCGAGGTCGAGGTCTGCCTGCGCCGGATGGCGGAACGCCCCGAGCTCTTGGTCCGCGAGCTCGACCTGCGCCCCGGCCAGCACGACCGCCGGTGGATCCATCTCCTCGGGCCGGTGCCGGGGCAGGCCGAGCCGGTCGTCGCGGAGACGGTCGACCGGGACGTGGTGATCGCCGAAGGAGCCGAGGCGCGGGACGCTCGGGTGCGTTCGTCGTACGACGCCGTCGCCGAGACGTACGCCGACCGCCTGGCTGACGAGCTGGCCGGGCTGTCGTTCGAGACCTGGCTGCTCAACCGGGTGATCGCCGACGCCGGCGGACGCCCGGTGGTGGAGGTCGGCTCAGGCCCCGGACACATCACCGCGTACCTGGCCGAGCATGGCGCCGATGCCACGGGCGTCGACTTCTCCTCGGCGATGGTGGCCGAGGCCCGCCGACGCTTCCCGGACCGGAATTATCAGGAAGGCGACCTGCGGCGGTTGGGTCGCCCACCGACCAGCTCCGGATGGGCGGCCGTCCTCGGCTGGTACTCCCTGATCCACCTGGCGGCCGCCGAACTCCCCGACGCGATCGCGGCCCTCGTGCGCCCGCTCGATCCCGGCGGCCTGCTCGTCCTCGCCCTGCACGCCGGAGCAGAGGTCCGCCACGTCGACCAGTGGTTCGGCCACGAGGTCGACCTCGACGTCGTCCTGCACGACCCGGCGTTCGTGGTCGGCGTCGTCGAGTCCGCCGGTCTCGTCGATGTCGAGTGGTACCTCCGCGGTCCGATCGCCGCCCGGGAGGAGACGACCCGGCGCCTGTACGTCATCGGCCGCACCGCCTCCTGACCCCGCGAAATGCGGTGGACATCGCTTTCCGGCCTGCCTTAGCGTTTCTCCTGGCAGCCGTATGTCGGAAGGACCAGAGGGCTTCGCGCGCTCTGCGCTGACGTTGCCCGGTCCGACGCACCAACCGACTCTCGAAAGCGGTGCTCATCCGTGACGCACGCATCCCAACAGGTCCCCTCGCCGCAGCCACCGGTGATCGCGGCGACCGACCTCACCAAGACCTACACGTTCCACAAGCAGCAGGCCGGCCTCGGCGGGGCGATCAAGAGCCTCGTCCGGCGGACGTACGAGACCCGGCTCGCCGTCGACAAGATCACGTTCAGCATCGATCGCGGCGAGGTCGTCGGGCTGCTCGGCCCGAACGGCGCCGGCAAGACCACCACGCTGAAGATGCTCTCCGGCCTCCTGTACGTCACCTCCGGCGAGCTCGAGGTCCTCGGCTTCGCCCCGTCGGACCGCAAGCACGACTACCTGCGCCGGATCGCGCTCGTGATGGGGCAGAAGACCATGCTCTGGTGGGACGTCCCCGCGATGGAGAGTCTCCTGCTGCACAAAGACATGTACGGCCTCACGACGAAGGAGTTCGACCGCAACGTCGCCGAGCTGGCCGAGCTGCTCGATGTCGAGGACCTGCTGAACGTCCAGGTTCGCAAGGTCTCCCTCGGCGAGCGGATGAAGCTCGAGCTGATGGCGGCCCTCGTGCACGGGCCGGAGATCCTGTTCCTGGACGAGCCGACGATCGGCCTCGACGTGGTCGCGAAGGCGCGGGTGCGGACGTTCCTTGCCGAGGTCAACCAGGTCCGCGGCACCACGATCCTCGTCACCAGCCACGACATGGACGACATCGAGGCACTCTGCTCGCGGGTGATGATCATCGACCACGGCGGCCTGCAGTACGACGGGGGCCTCGACGAACTCGTGCACACGGCGCGCCCGCGCAAGCTCGTGCAGGCGACGTACGCGACGACCGTCGACGGCGGCCGCCTCGCCGGTCTCGAGGGCGTGACCGCGGTCGACAGCTCCGGCCAGCTGATCAGGCTCGAGGTGGATCGCGAGCGGGCCGGCGACGTACTGGAGCAGCTGACGCGGCTCGGTCCACTGGTCGACCTCGATGTCGCGGACGCCGACGTCGAGGACATCATGCGCGACCTCTTTCTGCGCCGCAGCACGCTGGGGGACGCGTGACGGCCACGCTCCTGCGGAACCTCCGGGTCCTGCGCCGGATGACCGCGGCGGAGATCGCCCAGCAGTCCATCTACCGCGGCGCGTGGATCATCTTCATGGCGGCCAACGTCTGCGTGCCGATCATCTCGCTGCTCATCTGGCGCACGGCGATCGCGAACGGGGCGCAACTTCCGATCGACGAGCGGTACGTGACGACGTACTTCGTGCTGCTCAGCTTCGTCACGATGGCGACGTCGTCGTGGATGACGGGCTTCCTGGCCAACGACATCAGGCTCGGCAAACTCTCCCGTTGGATGGTGCGTCCGGCGTCGTTGCTGCTGGGCTTCATCGCCAACAACTTGTCGGAGAAGTTCCTGAAGCTGTTCGCGCTGGTGCCGATGATCGGCGTGCTGTGGTGGATCTTCCGCGACTCGATGAACATCCCGGCCGGCCCGGACCGCTGGGCGCTGTTCGGGGTCAGCATCGTGCTCGGGGCGATCTTGGTGTTCACGATCGACATCCTGATCGCGGCGCTCGCGTTCTGGATGGACGACGTGTCCGCGCTGGCCCAGGCCCGGTTGATCATCGCGAGTGTGCTGTCCGGGTCCGTGGTACCGCTCGCGCTGATGCCGGACTGGTCGCGCGGCTTCATCGACAACCAGCCGTTCAGGTACACGGTGTCGTTCCCGGTCGAGATCGTCGCCGGCGACCTGTCCGGCCAGGACCTCCTGGTGGGCTTGCGCGTTCAGTTCGCGTACGTGCTCGGGTTCGCAACGGTTGCGCGCCTCGTCTGGGCGGCCGGGATCCGCGCATACTCGGCGGTGGGCGCATGAGCACGTACGTCGACGACCGGCCGCCGCTCGACCGCAACTGGCTGCACAAGCAGCTGCGCCACCTTCGGCTGTGGCGGCGGTTCCTCACCCAGGCAGCGGTCCGCGAGACGCACTATCGCGCGCACTTCGTCACCACCTTGCTGGTGGGGCTCGTCCAGCTCGGGCTCGGCATCGTGCCGATCCTGTTGCTGTTCGGCTTCACCCAGGAGATGCACGGCTGGTCGCGGGCCGAGGTGATCACGCTCGTCGGCATGTACCAGATCATCACTGGCCTGATGGCGGCGTTCGTCGCGCCCAACCTGGACCGGATGACGGCCTACATCACCGAGGGCGAGCTCGACGCGGTGCTGCTGCGTCCGGTGTCGAGCCAGTTCTACCTGACGCTGCGGTGGATCAACGTCGCGGAGCTCAGCAACGTCGCGAGCGGCATCGTCGTTCTGGTGATCGGGCTCGTGCAGTCGGGCACCAGTCCGGATGTGGGGCAGATCCTGCAGGCGCTCGTACTCGCGGCCTGTGGGGTGGTGCTGCTCGCGTCCGTGTGGAGTGCGATGTCGTTCCTCGCGTTCTGGCTGCAGTCGGTGAACCCGATCGGAGCCATCTACCTGAACCTGGTCGAAGCGGGCCGGTATCCGCTGGTGTTCTTCCCGGCGGTGGTGCGGACGTTCCTGACCTTCGCGTTCCCGGTGGCGTTCGCGACGACGTTCCCGGTCCAGGCGCTGGCGGGCGACCTCGGCTGGGCGCCGGTGGCCGGCGGGATCGCGCTGTCGGTGGTCGCGGTGACGCTCGTCCGGATGCTGTGGCGCCGCGGGTTGCGCTCGTACGCCAGCGCAAGTTCCTAGGGCCTGGTGCGGGTCGGGAGTGGGATGCGGGGTGGAAGTAGGGTGTGGCCCGGTGGGGTGGGCGTTGGGGGACCGGCTGGAGGGTTGTGGATGGTGGATCGGCGGCGGCGGGGTGTGCGGACCGCGCTGGTAGGCGAGGCTTTGCGGGTGGCGCTGGCGGGACGGGCGCGGACCGATCCGGGAGCCGGGCTGGACATCGTCGACCTCGGGGGCGGCACCGGCGGGTTCGCGGTGCCACTGGCTGTCGAAGGGCACCGGGTGACGGTCGTCGACCCGAGCCCGGACGCGCTTGCGTCGCTGGAGCGGCGTGCCAGTGATGAGGGTGTGAGCGAACTGGTCCGTGGCGTCCAAGGGGACGCGGCCGAGCTCCCTGGACTGGCCGGTGAGTCGAGTGCGGACGCCGTCCTGTGCCATGGCGTGCTCGAGGTCGTCGACGACCCCGTTCAGGCGTTGCAGGCGATGGCTTCGGTACTGCGGGAGGGCGGCGTACTGAGTCTGCTTGTTGCCCAGCGCAACGCTGTCGTGCTGGCCCGCGCGCTAGCCGGTCACCTCGCCGAAGCACGCGTGGCGTTGCAGGACCCGGACGGGCGCTGGGGTCCGACCGATCCGATGCCGCGGCGGTTCGACGAGGCCGGGATCACGGCGCAACTCGCCGACGCCGGCTTCATGGTGCACACGGTGCACGGCGTACGCACGTTCGCCGATCTCGTCCCGTCCGCCTTCGTCGACTCCGAACCGGGGGCCGCCGAGTCCCTCGCCGAGCTCGAGCGCGCCGCCAGCCAGCACCCGGCCTTCCGCGCCCTCGCCACCCAGCTCCACATCCTCGCCACCCGCTGACCACGGACGGTGACCGCCGGGTGACCTGCGGCGGGAGGGGCTTTCCCGCGGTCGCGAAGCTGTGAGCGAACTGTGAGCGACATGCCATCGAGCGCGGGTTTGGAGCTCGTGTCGTAGGGGCAGTTGCCGGACCGTGACGCGCTGGACAGGCGGTCAGGGTTTCGTGTGGGGCACGCGCGGCCTAGACTGAAGGCGGCCTATCGAGATCGCGCTCATCATGGAGGGATCGACGGTGCCCCTCTCGGAAGAAGAGCAGCGCCAGTTCGAGCAGCTCGAACGCGCCCTCGCTGCGGAAGACCCGAAGTTCGTTTCCGCCATGCGAGGGACCAATGTGCGCTTGTACTACAAGCGCCGGGCAGTTCTTGCCGGCGTCGGATTTGTGCTGGGCATCGCGGTGCTGATGACCGGCGCGATCGTTCCCAACACCATCATCGGAGTCGTGGGCTTCGTGATGATGGTCGCCTGCCTCTACATCGCCGCGCTCAGCATGAAGCGGATCAGCAACGCCGGGGACACCGACGACATCCCGCCGCCGCCGGCCAAGAAGCACCGGACCCGGCACGACTCGTCCGGCAGCTTCATGGAGCGGATGGAAGATCGCTGGCGCCGCCGCCGCGACGAAGACCTCTGACAGCGCGACGCGCCGCCTGAGCGCGACCCAGTCGACGAACCACACCCGTGCCCTGGTGGGACGGGTGTGGTTGTTTTTTGCCTCCTGAACCGGCGGCAGAGCATGCGAAGGGCCGTGTACTCCGGGTGGAGTACACGGCCCCTGTGGTGCTCAGTTGGCGTGGCGGCGGGGGAGGACCAGGGACCGGAGGCGGGCCAGGAGGAGATCGAACTCGTCCAGGAGGTCGGAGGCCTCGGTGCTGCCCCGGTTCAGGTACCAGCGCCAGGACGGCGGCAGCAGGCGCGCCCGCCAGCGGCGACGACGGGGAGCCCGACTCCAGAGAGCCTTGCGTACGGCGGCCGCCTCCGACGTGAGGTCCACAGTTGGATTCGCGTCCCCGGCGTACCGGAGCGCCTCGATGCCGCGCGCCAGCCGGAGTGCGTCGGGCTTCGTCTCGGCGGGCAGCTGCGAGACGAGCCACTCACCCGTCTGTCGTGGCGTGGACACGTCGGACCAGTCCAGCCCGAGGTCGCGGGAGGTGTCCCGGATCTCGGCCCACAAGCCCTCGGCCGAGGCGCGGCCCGGCTCCCGGGCGAACCGCCGCCGCCGGGTCAGGCTGCGGATCATCCAGGGGATAGAAATCAGCAGGATCACCCCGGCGCCGATCCCGACCGCACGGCCCCCGCCCTTGGTCCACCAGTTGCCGCTGTTCAGGGTCGGGATGCCGCTGTCGGCCGGCAGGTTGGGGTCGAGGTTCCGTCGGCTGATATCGCCGGGGTCGCCGGTCGCGCCGGGCGAGCTCGGTGCGGTGCTCGGTGCGGTCGACGGGTTAGTCGGATCCGGGCTGGGGGCGACCGTCCAGTTCGGGGTGGTGGCCACCCGCGCGGCCGGGGTCGGCTCGAAGCGAACCCAGCCGGTGCCCTGGAAGTACAGCTCCGGCCAGGCGTGCATGTCGTGCATCCGGACCGTGTACTGACCGTCCTTGCCGGACTGACCGGGCAGGAAGCCGATGCCGACCCGGGACGGGATGCCCGCGATGCGTGCCATCAGCGCCATCCCGGTCGCGAACTGCTCGCAGTACCCGGACTTGTTCTCCAGCAGGAAATCGCTGATCGCCTTCATCCCGCTGCCGCGGGCGTTCTCGGTGCTGTAGGTGAAGCCGCCGCCGCTGCGGAACCACTGCTGCAGCAGCACCGCCGCCTCGAACTTGTTGCCGTTGGCACCGGCAATGATCTTGTCGGTCAGCGTCTTGATCTCTGTCGGGGTGCGCTGCGGGACGGCGCTGGTGTACTGGTCCGGCTGGCCGGTGAAGACCGCGCTGGACAGCTGATCCGGCGTCGGCTGCAGGTCGTACGACGTCGCGCTGTACTTCTTGCCGGCGATCACCTGCCCGCCCGCGGAGACGATGTCGAGGGCGCCGGCGTCGTACCGCCAGTCCCGCTTCAGGGAGATCGAGTGCAGCGGGTAGGGGACCGGCACGAACTGGGACCGGAAGTTCCGGGTGACGTCGATCTCCATCTTCGTCTCCGGGACCTTGGACAGGTCGCCGATGTAGCCCGGCGGCGGAGTCAGGTCGCCGTTGATCTTGTGGCCGTCCTCCCGGGGCGATATCCGCCAGGTGTTGCCGTCGAAGAGGTCGAGCGCGGTCAGCCGAAGGTACGTCCCGCCGGACGGGCCGCCCCTGTACGTGAGCGCGACCACGTTGTCGCCTTGCTTCAGGTTCTTGGCCATGTCGAGCATCGGGTCGGTCGACGAGATCGACGTGCCGAACCCGCTCCCCGGTCCGGCGCCGGCCAGACCGTTGCCGATGACACCTTCCGGCAGGGCCGGCAGCAACGCCGGCAGCAGGGCGGCCAGCGCGACCACCGACAGGCCGATCCGGCGGCCGGCCTGGCCGAGCGCGGACGCCTCGACGGGCTCGGCCGCATCCAGGTGCGACACCCCGGAGATGCGGCGGCCCCAGCGGCTCAGCCTGCTCCGGCCCTCCGCGGACAGCAGCAGGATGTAGCCGACCGCCGGCGGGATGAACAGCAGCGCCGGCAGTCCGCCGTGCACGGTCGCGGCCGGCACCGTGTACATGATCAGCAACAGCAACCCGGCCCACGCGGCCTGCCGGAGCTGTACGGCGATGATGTGGATGAGCAACCCGGTCGCCGAGATCACCGAGACCGCGAACAGGGTCAGATGCGAGTCCGGCGGCAGCGGCGCGCTGAACCGGTTGATCGAGTCCATCGCGTTGACCATCTGCTGGTTGAACTCGAGCGCGGTCGCCTTCCACGGGATCAGCCCGAACTTCAGCGTGTCCTTCAGGAAGAAGATCGAGAGCAGTTCGACCAGCACCACGAACTGGACCAGCGGTACGACGGCCCGCGGGGTGCGCAGGTTCTGCAACAGGACGCCGACGCCGGTGATCACGGCGCACAGCAGCGCACTGATGAACAGGAACGGCCCGGAGAACACCGGCGTGAGCACCAGCGACCCCAGTACGGTCGCTCCCCAAGCAGCGAGAGAGATCCTGGCGTGACCGGTCATGAGCCAAAGCCCCCTGACCGCGCCGGCGCCGGACGCCCGGCCATGAACCCGGCCATGGGGCCTCCCGGCCTGGACTGAGGAGCGCAGGGAGCGAAGCGACTGGAGCGACGAGGGAAGGCCGGGAGCCAAGGCCCCATGACCCGCCGCGCCGGAGGCGCGGCCACAAGTAGAGTCATGCGATCCTTCCGCTCCGCAGTCCGAGGGTGGACCACACGGTGGGTAGGTGATCTCCGCGCTGGACCTTGACGACCCGCCAGCCGTTCCGGCGCAGTTCGTTCTCGGTGGCGGCGGTGGCCGCGCTCAGGCGGGCCGCCTTCTCCGTCGCCTCGGCGCCGACCGCCCAGCTGGCCGCGTCCAGCAGCAGCGCGACCCCGGTCGCCTGGCTGGTCCGCCACCGGTTCAGGGCGACGACGTCGTCGGAGCTGCACGCGCCGACGATCGCGATCACCAGGCTGGGCTCCTGCGCGTGCCGGTCGACGGTCAGCAGCGGACCGACCTCGGCGTACCGGTGTTCCTCGACTGTCGCGCACTCGGTCAGCAACTGCTGCGCGGTCAACGGCTGATGGACGGCGGCCGACGTGCGACGGGCGATCGCCGCCAGGGTCGTCGGCCCACCGAGCATGGTGGTGACGTAGCCGCGGCGGATCCGGTCGGTGCCGATCGAGGCGGCCGCGCTGACCGCCCACTCGAGGCTGGACGACGGTCCGTGCCCGTGGTGCGAGATCGTCCGCGCGTCCAGGAACATCGTGCACCGGCTCTGCCAGGGCTGCTCCTCGCGCCGGACCATCAGCTCGCCGCGGCGGGCCGTCGATCGCCAGTGCACCCGGCGCAGGTCGTCGCCGTCGCGGTACTCGCGGACGGTCGCATCCTCCTCACCGGCCGACGCGATCGCCCGCGGCCGGTTCTCGCCCGAACCGGCCCGGTCGGCGCCCAACCGGATCTCGGGCAGTCGGTAGACCCGCGGCGTGACCAGCAGGTGCTGGCTGCGGGTGAACGTCCGGCTGGTCTCGACCAGCCCGAACGGGTCGGCCACGGTCAGCATCAGCGGCCCGACCTGGAACAGCCCACGGACGTCGGACTTGACCGGGTACGTGACGGTACGACGCCAGTTCGGGCTGACGCGGTCCACCACGAACCGTGGCCGGTGGCCCAGGACATAAGGAATGCGGTCCTCGAGCAGCAGCAGACCGGCGGGCATCCGGCCTTGGTTGCTCAGCGCAAGCTCGACCGTCGCCTGCGTCCCTACCGGGACCTGGTCCGGCGCGAGGCTGCGCCGTACCTGCAGGCGCAGCCTGGTCCGGCCGACGACGAGCGCCGCCACGACCGGCAGGGCGACCAGCAGGACGCCGACCCGCAACAGGTCCTTCTGCCCGAGCAGGAGCGCGCACAGCGAAGCGGTGATACCGGCAGCGAGGAATGCCCGCCCCCTGGTGGTCAGTCCGCGCAGTGCCTGCCGCATGTCTCAGTCCCGACGCGTGCGGGGCAGCGGCACGGTGGCCACCAGCCCGGAGATGATGTCGGCTGCACCGCGCCCACCGAGATGCGCCTCAGCCGCTGGAAGGACCCGGTGCGCCAGCACCGGCACCGCGAGCTCCTGGATGTCGTCCGGCAGGACGAACTCCCGGGCATCGAGCGCCGCGGCCGCGCGCGCGGCCCGGATCAGGTGCAGCGTCGACCGTGGGCTGGCCCCGAGCCGGAGCTCCTGCGACCGGCGGGTCGCACCCACGAGGGCGATGGCGTACTCCTTGACCGACTCCGACACGTGCACCGACTGCACTGTCTTCACGAGGCGCAGGATCTGCTGACCGTCGGTGACGGGCTGCAGCGTGAGCAGGGGATCGTCGGCCGCGTGCCCGTCGAGCATCCGCAGCTCCGCGGCCGGCTCCGGGTAGCCCATCGCGACGCGGGCCATGAAGCGGTCGCGCTGCGCCTCGGGCAGCGGGTAGGTGCCTTCCATCTCGATCGGGTTCTGGGTCGCGATGACCATGAACGGCGCCTCGAGCTGGTACGTCGTGGTGTCGACGGTGACCTGGCGCTCCTCCATCGACTCCAGCAGCGCGGCCTGGGTCTTCGGCGAGGCGCGGTTGATCTCGTCACCGACCACGATGTTCGCGAACACCGCGCCCGGCTTGAACTCGAAGTCGCGAATTTCCTGGTTGAAGACCGAGACGCCGGTGATGTCCGACGGCAGCAGGTCCGGCGTGAACTGGATCCGGCGCACGGTGCAGTCGATCGACTTGGCCAGCGCCTTGGCCAGCATCGTCTTGCCGACGCCAGGCACGTCCTCGATCAGCAGGTGTCCCTCGGCGAGCAGCACGGTGATGGCGACCTCGACCACGTCGGGCTTGCCCTCGATCACCTGCTCCATCGCCCGGCGGACACGTCCCGCCACCTCGGACAGCTCGTCGAAATCCCCGGCTCCTGCCAACGCCGAGCTGGTCGCGGTGGTGCTCACCCTGAGTCCTCCCCATTCATTGACGGCCGACACATTCTCACCCGCTGTAGGGGTCGGGCCTAGAGCAGCGGGGGTTTCGTTACCTGGCGTTTCGGTGTTCATCGGCACACGCCCTCACGGCGGGTCGGTCTCTGGTTTCGAGATTTGGCGTCCCTCCAAGCGTACGGGCGGAGAAAGCAGTGCGTGGGGCGTACGACGTACCGAACGCCTGCAAGGTTCACGGCCCGCACCCCCCAAAAGTTCACCCACCCGGCGCCCGACCCCCACTTTGAGCATCCACCAACCATTCTGACCACCGGAATCTGGTTGGTGCGTGCGCAAGGTCGGCCGGGGAGCGAGTGGAGGGGAGTGGAGTGGAGCGGGGTGGGGAGTGAAGCGGGGTGGGGAGTGAAGTGGAGGGGGTGAGCGTGGATCTGGGCGATCGAGGCGGCAGCGACACGCGGTGGAGTCGCGCCGGAATCAGGCGGCACGGGGAGCGATTGGGGCGGAAGTTGGTTGACGGTGGTGCAAAGTGGAGTAAGGTGGAGCGCAGTGGAACCCAAGTGGTGGAAACAGCTCGCCTGAGACGGAGAGTCCGCAACGGGGAGGTGGAGCGTGTTCCTCGGAACTCACTTCCCCAAGCTCGACGACAAAGGACGGCTGTTCCTGCCGGCGAAGTTCCGGGACGAACTGGCTGACGGCCTGGTGATCACGCGTGGGCAGGAGCGGTCGCTGTCCGTGTGGCCGGAGCGCGAGTTCGTTCAGCTGACCGAACAGTTGAAGCAGGCGCCGATCACCAACAAGGGTGCGCGGGACTATCTGCGGATGCTGTTCGCCGGGGCCTCCAACGAGGTGCCGGACAAGCAGGGCCGGGTCACCATTCCGCCGATGCTGCGCGATTACGCGGGACTGGATCGTGACTGCGTCGTCATCGGGGCGATGAACAGGGTGGAGATCTGGAACACGGAGAACTGGAACAGGTACTCCGCGGAGCAGGAGCAGGCATTCGCCGACCTCTCCGAGGAGGTACTGCCCGGCATCTTCTGAAGCTGAACAGTGGGCAAGCGGCATCGCGAGCACACCGGCCGTCCGGTGAGATCACGGGTCCGACTTCCGACCTCATGTGTTGGCGCCACTTCCCCGGCGCCAAGACCCCGAGGTACTTCCCCGGAAGGCGAACCCGCGATCTGACCGGACGGAGTCGTCTCCGCACGGCTCACCACTGATCGGCACCGCAACACCACAGAACCTGCGGGGGCAGGGTCGCTCCCGCGGCGACGGAAGGGTCGAGGATGGACGCTGCGGAGCGGCATGTGCCGGTGATGCTGGAGCGCGTGGTCGCGCTCCTGGCGCCGGCACTCGCGCATCCCGGTGCCGTCCTCGTCGACGCGACCCTCGGTCTCGGCGGTCACTCCGAAGCCTTCCTGCGGCAGTTCCCGGACGCCCGGCTGATCGGGCTCGACCGCGACCCGGCCGCGCTGCGGCTGGCCGGTGACCGGCTGACGCCGTACCAGGAGCGGATCACCCTCGTCCACGCGGTGTACGACGAACTCCCGCGCGTACTCTCCGACCTCGACGTGCCGGCGATCGACGGGATCCTGTTCGACCTCGGCGTCTCCTCGATGCAACTGGACGAGGCCGAGCGCGGCTTCGCGTACGCGCAGGACGCGCCGCTGGACATGCGGATGGACAGCACCGGCCCGACCACGGCGGCCGACATCGTCAACACCTACAGCGCGGCCGACCTGGCCCGGATCCTGTTCCAGTACGGCGAGGAGAAGTTCGCCCGGCGGATCGCGGACCGGATCGTGCGGGAGCGCGAGACCGAGCCGTTCACCACCAGCGCGCGACTGTCCGAGCTCGTTCGTAACGCGATCCCGCAGGCGGCCCGCCGTACTGGCGGACACCCGGCGAAGCGGACGTTCCAGGCGCTGCGGATCGAGGTGAACGGCGAGCTCGAGGTCCTGCGTCGAGCCCTGCCGGCCGCACTCGCGGCGCTGGCGCTGCACGGCCGCATCGTGGTGATGAGCTACCAGTCGCTCGAGGACCGGATCACCAAGCAGACGTTCGCGGCCGCGACGAAGAGCGACGTGCCGGACGACCTGCCGGTGATTCCGGCCGGGCACGAGCCGTATCTGAAGCTGCTGACCCGCGGGGCCGAACGACCGACCGAAGAGGAGGTCGCGGCGAACCCGCGGGCTGCCTCCGCTCGCGTGCGGGCGGCCGAACGCATCCGGGAGAAGGGGATGGTGGCCTGATGAGTACTGTCTTCAGCCCGCAGAAGGCGCGGGTCACGCCGGCCGCTCCGGCCAAGCGCTCGGAGCCGAAGCTGCGGGTGGTCTATGGCGCGCCGTTCCGGCCGCCGCGGATGCCGTTCGTCATCTTCGTGGTGTCGCTGCTGGCGGCCGGCCTGGTCGGCCTGCTGCTGCTCAACACGGAGTTGCAGAGCGGGACGTTCGAGATCACCAAGCTGAACAGCCAGGCCGACCAGCTGCGCGATCAGCAGGAAGGTCTGGAGAAGCAGGTCCGGACGCTCGAGTCGCCGCAGAACCTGGCCGACCGGGCGCTGCGGATGGGCATGGTGCCGAACCCGAACCCGGTCTTCCTGCGGCTGTCCGACGGGCGGGTGCTCGGGGTGCCGGCGGAAGGAAAGGCCGGCACGGGTACGGCGATGTTCGGTCCGGGGACGCCGACGGGCACCGCGACCAAGCCGCCGGTGAAGCCGCCGGTCGCGAAGCCACCTGTCAAACCGCCGGTCGTCAAGCCGCCCGTGGTCAAGCCACCTGTGGTCAAGCCGCCGGCGGGCACGGTGAAGCCGGGGACGACGACAGCACGGACAGGTACGGCGACGGGAAACAAGCCGCCCGCCACGACGAACAAGCCGCGCGCCGGTACGACGGGAGCGCAGGGCACCACGACCACCGGGGGATGATCGGATGACGGACCGACGGGGCAGCGAGCCGCCGCGCAAGCGCGGCACTCAACCGGGCCGGGGCAACCCGGCCCGCAAGGCTCCGTCCCGTCCGTCCGCCACTACAGACAGCACCCGAACCACCCCCCAGCGTCCCGAATCCACCCGGGAAAGACTCCTCCGCCAGGCCCGCGAGGAGCAGGAGGGTGGCGCTCCGCGCCGCCCCGCCGCGGGCGGGGAAGGAAGGGCCACGAGTGGGCGGAAGCGCCCTGCGCCCGATGGTGCGGGGCGCGCGGCTGCGCCGCGCAAGCGCGCGGGGGGCAAGCAGGCGCCGAAGGCGGCCGCCGGTCGGCCTGCGCCTCGCCGTGCTCCTGACGGAGCCGGGAGAGCGCCCACCAAGAAGGCTGCGGCCAAGAAGAGCCCGCCGCGGAAGCGGCCGCAGAGCAGGCGGCCTCCACAGCGGCGGAAGGCCAGGAAGCCGCCGCGGATGCTGAAGCTGGGGCGGTCGGGGTTGCGGTTGCGGATGACGTTCGGGGTGATGGCGTTCGTGCTGTCGCTGTTCGCCGGGCGGTTGGTGCTGCTGCAGGGCGTGGACCCGGACAGCTACGCGGCGGCGGCCACGAAGGAGAACACCCAGGGGAACATCCTGCACGCGTCGCGCGGGTCGATCGAGGACCGTAACGGTGTCGAGCTGGCGGTGTCCGAGGACGCGGTCGCGATCACCGCCGACCCGACCCAGACGAAGCCGGTCGCCGACCAGCTCGCCGCGATCCTGGCGCCGAAGCTGACGAGTACGACGTCGGCCAAGCTGATCGCCGCGATGACCGGCAAAGGCCGCTTCGCGGTCCTCGCGCATCAGGTCACCCCCCAGACCTGGAACGCGATCGAGGCCGAGATCAAGACCCGCAACGCGGACATCGCCGAGCAGAACAAGGGCAAGGCCAAGGAGCAGCAGGCTCCGCTCCTGGCCGGCCTCTACACCGAGGACGACCCGATCCGCAGCCACCCCAACGGCAGCGTCGCCGCGACCGTGGTCGGCGTCGTCGGCGCTGACGGCAAGGGCCTGTCAGGGCTCGAGTACGGCCTGAACGACAAGCTGTCCGGCCATGACGGCAGGGCGATGTACGAGGTCGACACCCGGGGCAACAAGATCCCGAACGCGAATCACACGGTCGAGGAGCCGAAGCCCGGCGTCAGCGTGCAGCTAACCCTGGACACGGACCTTCAGTTCTTCGCGGAGAAGCGGATCCAGCAGGCGGTCGAGCAGTACCACGCCACCTCCGGCACGGTGATCACGATGGACGTGAAGTCCGGCGAGATCCTGGCGATGGCCAACTACCCGTCCTTCGACCCGAACGGGAAGTACAAGTCGGCCGACCTGAACAACCCCGCGCTGGAGCGCACCTACGAGCCCGGCAGCGTGCAGAAGGTGGTCACGATGGCCGCCCTCGCCGACGCCGGGCTGATCGACCTGAACACCAAGCTCCGGGTTCCCGGCAGCATCGAGGTGCAGCGGCGGACGATCAAGGACCACTGGGACCACGGCCCGCTCAACCTGACCATCGCCGGCGTGGTCGCGAAGTCGTCGAACGTCGGCACGATCATGGCCGCGCAGCAGATGCGGATCCCGCAGTTCGTGAAGTACCTGCACGACTTCGGCTTCGGCGAGCCGACCGGGCTGAACTTCCCCGGCGAGAGCAACGGCCTGATGAAATCGGGCGACGAGTGGCCCGAGCTGACCCGGTCGAACGTCGCGTTCGGTCAGGGCCTGTCGGTGAACGCGGTCCAGATGACCGCCGCTGTGAACGCGGTCGCCAACGGGGGCGTCTACGTCCCGCCGAAGCTGGTCCGCAACTACATCGACGCGAACGGCACCGTCGTACCGAACCAGACGCCGGCGCCGCACCGGGTGGTGAGCGAGAAGGCCGCCAAGGAGGTCGCCACGATGATGGAGGCGGTGACCGCGAAGAAGGGCACCGCGCCGCAGGCGGCGATCGACGGCTACCTGGTGGCCGGCAAGACCGGGACGGCGCAGCAGGTCGACCCGAAGACCGGTAAGTACGGCAAATGGGCGACGTCTTTCGCCGGATTCGCTCCCGCCGACAACCCACGGTTCGTTACGTACGTCGTACTGCACGATCCCCTGGGTGCTCGGGGTGGTGGCTTCCAAGGAGGACCGGTGTTCCGAGACGTGATGAGCTACGCGCTGCAGAAGTACGTCGTCCCGCCGTCGGGGGCGAAGCAGCCCGACGTTCCCGTCACCTGGTGACGCAGGGTCAGGTAGGAGTCACAGGGTCCGGAGCGGTAGCCTCAGGGCCCGTGTCCACCCCTACCGCCGCAGGCGGCGCCGTCGCAGCGATCAGGCCACGACATGTCGTGCCGGTCAGCCTTGCCGACGTCGCCCGGATCGCCGGAGCTGCGGTTCCGACCGGTCCGGCCGCCGACGTCACCGGCGTCACGCTCGACTCCCGGTCTGTCCTCCCCGGCGACCTGTACGCCGCTCTGCCCGGAGCCGTCACGCATGGTGCGGAGTTCGTCGCGAAAGCGCGGCAGTCCGGCGCTGTCGCCGTACTCACGGACCCGACGGGCGAGGAGCGGGCCGCGGCAACCGGTCGCCCGGTGCTCGTGGTCGCCAGGCCGCGGGACGTGCTCGGTGCGGTCGCGGCTCGGATCTACGGGGAGCCGACCAGTGAGCTGCGCCTGCTCGGAGTGACCGGGACCAACGGCAAGACCACGACCAGCTTCCTCTTGGACGCCGTACTGCGTGAGCTCGGCCGGACAGCGTTGATCGGGACGATCCAGACCCGGATCGGCGACGAGGTGGTGAAGAGCGTCCGGACCACTCCGGAGGCCACCGACCTGCAGGCGCTGTTCGCCGTGATGCGGGAGCAGGCGGTCGCGTGGTGTGCGATGGAGGTGTCGAGCCACGCGCTGGCGATGGGCCGGGTCGACGGGGCTCGCTTCGCGGTCGCGGGGTTCACCAACCTGACGCAAGACCATCTGGACTTCCACCGCACGTTCGAGGAGTACTTCGCGGCGAAGGCCTCGCTGTTCACCCCGGAGCGGTGTGATGTGGCCGTGGTGACGATCGATGACGAGTACGGGCGCCGGCTCGCCGCGCAGACCGTCGTACCTGTCGTTACCGTCTCCACCAAGGGCGACGCCGACTGGACGGTGGCCGGCCGGCATCAGTCGGAGCACGGCACCACTGTGCTCGACATCCAGGGGCCGAACGAGGCGCTGACCGTCGAGATCGCGCTGCCCGGAGACTTCAATGTGGCGAACGCGCTGCTCGCGACCGTGATGCTGCGGCAACTCGACGTACCCGCCGAGGCGATCGCGGCCGGGCTGCGGACCGCGACCGTCCCGGGGCGGATGGAGGCGTTCACCCGCGAGGACGGCCTGGCGGTCATCGTCGACTACGCGCATACGCCGGACGCGGTCGAGCTGGCGCTGCAGGCCGCGCGGAGTGCGACGAAGGGCCGGCTGTTCGCGATCGTGGGCTGCGGCGGTGACCGTGATCCCGGCAAGCGCCCGGCGATGGGTGCCGCGGCGGCGCGGACGGCGGACGTCGTGATCGTCACCGACGACAACCCGCGCAGCGAGGACCCGGCGGCGATCCGCGCCGCCGCGCTGGCCGGCGCCCGCGCGGCGGTCCCGGGCGTAGACCTGCAGGAGATCGGCGACCGCCGGCAGGCCATCGCGAGCGCGATCTCGCTGGCCGGGCCGGGCGACACGGTCGTCGTACTGGGCAAGGGCCATGAGACAGGCCAGGACGTCGGCGGTGTGATCCACCCGTTCGACGACCGCGAAACCGTGCGTGAGCTGTTGGAGGCAGACCGGTGATCCCTGTCAGTTGCGGCGAGATCGCCGACGCTGTGAACGGCGAGCTCGCGGGGGTCGCCCCGTCGGACGTCGTGGACGGCGCGGTGGTGATCGACTCGCGAGCCGCCGGCCCCGGTGGGCTGTTCGTCGCCCTGCCGGGCGAGAACGTCGACGGGCACGACTACGTCGGTACGGCGACCGCCGCAGGCGTCACGGCGTCACTGACGGCCCGGCCGGTCGAGGGCAGTCCCTGCATCGTCGTCGCCGACCCGCAGGCCGCGCTCGGAGCGCTGGCCCGCCTGGTGGTCAGCCGCCTTCCCGACCTGACCGTGATCGCGCTGACCGGCTCGTCGGGGAAAACCAGCACCAAGGACCTGATCGGGCAGCTGATCCGCTCGCACGGCGAGGCCGTGGTGCCGGAGGGTTCGTTCAACAACGAGATCGGGCACCCGCTCACCGCGCTGCAGGCGACGGAGCGCACGAAGTACCTCGTCGCCGAGATGGGCGCGCGGCACCAGGGCGACATCACCTACCTGGCCGGGATCACGCCGCCGAAGATCGGGCTGGTGCTGAACGTCGGTACTTCACACATCGGCGAGTTCGGATCCCAGGACAACATCGCCGTCGCCAAGGGCGAAATGATCGATGCCGTGACCGCCGGCGGTACCGCGGTGCTCAACGCCGACGACCATCGCGTCGCCGCGATGCGAAGCCGGACGCGGGAACGGGTGCTGACCTTCGGCGAGGCACCCGAGGCCGACATCCGGGCGGAGGGCGTGAAGCTCGACGCCGAGGGACAGCCCGCGTTCACCCTGCGCATCGGTGACTTCAGCAGCGACATCCAGCTGCAGTTCATCGGCGAGCACTACGTGTCGAACGCGCTGGCCGCCGCTGCCGTCGGGTCGGCGGTCGGTATGACCCCCGAGCAACTCGCGGACGGCCTCAACGCCGCCACGCGGGTGTCCGCGGCACGGATGGAGCTGACCGAGCGCCCGGACGGCGTCACGATCATCAACGATGCCTTCAACGCCAATCCGGACTCGACCCGCGCCGCACTGAAGGCACTGGTCGCGATCGGCCGCTCGCGCGGGGCGCGGACCTGGGCGGTGCTCGGCGAGATGCTCGAGTTGGGCGACGCGTCAGCCGACGAGCACGACGCGATCGGGCGGCTGGTGGTGCGACTCGACGTGAACCGGCTGCTCGTGGTCGGAGCGGGGGCGAAACCCATTCATCTCGGTGCCTCGCTGGAAGGCTCCTGGGGCAACGAGTCGGCCTACGTCGACAGCATCCCGGAAGCGCTCGAGCTGCTGCGATCCGAGCTGCACGCGGGTGACGTCGTACTGGTGAAGTCCTCGAAGGGGTCGAAGCTCCGCAGTCTCGCGGACGCGCTGATCGGGGAGGACGCGCAGTGATCTCGATCCTGTTCGGCGGTGCCGTCTCGATGGTGCTGACACTGCTCGGCACGCGCTGGGCGATCACTCTGCTGGCCCGGCGCGGCTACGGCCAGGAGATTCGCGACGACGGCCCGACTTCGCACCACACCAAGCGCGGTACGCCGACCATGGGCGGCACAGTCTTCATCCTCGCCACCATCATCGGGTACTTCGCGGCAAAGCTGTTCACGATGACCCCGCCGACCGCCTCGGCGCTGCTGGTGCTGTTCCTGTTCGCCGGGATGGGCGCGGTCGGCTTCCTGGACGACTTCATCAAGATCTTCCGGCAGCGCAGCCTCGGCCTGCGCAGCAAGGCGAAACTGGCCGGTCAGACGATGGTCGCGGTGGTGTTCGCGGTCCTCGCGCTGCAGTTCCCGGACGAGCGCGGCCAGCGGCCGGCATCGCCGTTCATCTCGTTCATCCGCGACATCGGCTGGCTGGAGCTGCCGGTGATCCTCGTGGTGATCTGGATCCTGCTGCTGATCGCCGGGATGTCGAACGGCGTCAACCTCGCCGACGGTCTGGACGGTCTGGCCACCGGCGCCTCGATGATGGTGTTCGGCGCCTACACGCTGATCTGCATCTGGCAGTTCAACCAGAGCTGCGCGACCGCGCAGGGCGTCGGCGCGAAGTGTTACGAGGTCCGGGATCCGCATGACCTCGCAGTTGTCGCCGCCGCGTTGACAGGTGCGCTGTTCGGCTTCCTGTGGTGGAACGCCTCGCCGGCCAAGATCTTCATGGGTGACACGGGTTCGCTGTCGCTGGGTGGCGCACTGGCCGGCATGGCGGTGATGACCCGGACCGAGTTGCTGGTGCTGCTGCTCGGCGGTCTGTTCGTCATCATCACCGCCTCGGTGATCCTGCAGGTCAGCTACTTCAAGGTCACCAAGCGAACCACCGGTGTCGGCAAACGGATCTTCCGGATGGCGCCGTTGCAGCACCACTTCGAGATGCTCGGCTGGGAGCAGGTGAACGTGGTGATCCGGTTCTGGATCATCCAGGGCCTGTGCGTGGTGATCGGTCTCGGGATCTTCTACGCGGAGTGGGTGGCCTCATGAGCTGTGTTGAATTGCCGCGCCTCCGGCACGGCGGGTCACGGGGCCTTGGCTCCCGCCCTTCCCTCGTCGCTTCAGTCGCTTCGCTCCCTGCGCTCCTCAGTCCAGGGCGGGAGGCCCCGTGACACTGCGAACACGCATCGATGACGGCTGGGCGACGACCCGGTTCGTCGTTCTGGGCTTCGGCACAGCGGGCTACGCGTGTGCCGACTCGCTGCTCCAGGCCGGCGCTGAGCACGTCGCCGTACTCGACGACCGGGACAACGAGGGCTTGCGCGAGAAGGCGCAGATCCTGGAGGTCCTCGGCGCCAAGGTCACCCTCGGTCCCGGCAGTACGGCGGAACTCCCCAAGGAAGTCGATGTCGTCGTGACGTCGCCTGGCGTACCGCCGCACGCGCCGCTGCTCGCTCAGGCGGCCGAGCGGGAGGTGCCGATCTGGAGTGAGATCGAGCTGGCCTGGCGGCTGCGCGACCCGGCGAACGCCGCGCCCTGGTTGTGCCTCACCGGCACCAATGGCAAGACCACGACAGTGCAGATGCTGACCGCGATGCTGACCGCCGCGGGTCACCGAGCTGTTGCTGCGGGCAACGTCGGATTGCCGCTGCTCGAGGCCGTGATGGACCCCGAGCCGTACGACGTGATCGCGGTCGAGCTGTCCAGCTACCAGTTGCACTTCACACACTCGATGTCCGCGCACTCGGCCGCCGTACTGAATCTCGCGCCGGACCATGTCGACTGGCACGGCTCGATGGACGCCTACGCCAAGGACAAGGGGCGGATCTACGAGAACTGCCAGGTCGCGTGCGTGTACAACGCCGCCGACCCGGCCACCGAGCAGCTGGTGATGGACGCGGACGTGATCGAGGGCTGCCGCGCGATCGGCTTCACGCTCGGTACGCCGGGACTGTCGATGGTCGGCCTGGTCGACGACTTGCTGGTGGACCGCGCGTTCGTCGAGCAGCGAGCGACGTCGGCGCTGGAGCTGGCCACGATCGACGACGTCAATCCGCCCGCGCCGCACAACGTGGCGAACGCGCTGGCCGCGGCCGCGCTGGCCCGGGCGTTCGGCGTACCGGCGACGGCGGTCCGGGACGGGCTGCGTGGGTTCAGGCCGGACAAGCACCGGATCGCGCACGTCGCGGACGTTGCCGGGGTCAACTATGTCGACGACTCGAAGGCGACCAACCCGCATGCCGCCCAGGCGTCGCTGCTCGCGTACGAGCACGTGGTGTGGATCGCCGGTGGTCAGGCCAAGGGTGCGACGTTCGACGAGCTGGTGATCGCGGCCCGGGAACGTTTGCGTGCCGTCGTACTGCTCGGTCAGGACAAGGCCGTGATCGCGGAAGCTCTCGAGCGACACGCACCGGATGTCCCGAGGATCGTGATCGAGGCAACCGACACTGGAGCCATGGAGATCGTGGTGGGGGAGGCGGCGAAGCTCGCACAGGTGGGTGACACCGTGCTGCTCGCGCCCGGCTGCGCATCCTGGGACATGTTCGCCAACTACGGAGCCCGCGGGGACGCCTTCGCCGAAGCCGTACGTCGGCTGGGCGACAACTGATCCGGGGGTGATCGAGTGACATCGATCGCTGATCAGCCGGATCAGAAGAAGAGCGACGAGCGGCCCTGGCTGGCAGCCATCAAGGACGTGCTGGACCGGCCGCTGACGTCGTACCACATCCTGCTCGGCGCGACCGGACTGTTGCTGGTGCTCGGGCTGCTGATGGTGCTGTCGGCGTCCAGCGTGCTGTCGCTGCGCACGAACGGAAACAGCTACACGATCTTCATCCGCCAGCTGATCTGGGTCGGCGTCGGCCTGCCGATGGCGTACGTCGCCTCCCGGATGACGCCGCGGCACTTCCGCATGCTCTCGTACGTCGCTCTGCTCGGCTCGATCTTCCTGCTTGTGCTGACCTACATCCCCGGTCTCGGCGTCGGCGTGAACGGCAACACCAACTGGCTGAACCTCGGTGGACCGCTGCAGATCCAGCCGAGTGAGTTCGCCAAGCTGGCGCTGGTGATGTGGTGCGCGGATTTGTACGCGCGCAAGGAGAAGCTGCTCACCCAGTGGAAGCACCTGCTGGTCCCGATGGTCCCGGTCTGTGGTCTGGTGATCGCACTCGTCGTCGGCCAGCACGACCTGGGTACGGCGCTCGTCCTGATGGCCGTGATGATCGGCATGATCTGGATCGTCGGCGCACCGACGCGGTTGTTCGTCGCCACGATCGCAGTGGTCGGCGCGGTCGCGACGTACTTCGTCAACGCGGAGAAGTACCGGATGGAGCGGGTCACGTCCTTCCTCGACCCGTTCGCCGACCCGACCGCGGTCGGGTGGCAGGCGTACCACTCGTTCTACGCACTGTCGACGGGTGGCTGGTGGGGCGTCGGGATCGGCAACAGCCGGCAGAAGTGGGGCAACCTGCCGGAGGCGCACACCGACTTCATCTTCTCCGTGATCGGTGAGGAGCTCGGCCTGGTCGGGTCGCTCACCGTGCTCGCCCTGTTCCTCACGCTGGCCTACGCCGGGGTGCGGATCGCGACCCGGAACACCGAGCCGTTCGTCCGCTACGCGGCGGCCGGGATCACCATCTGGATCATGGCGCAGACCCTGGTCAACCTGGGCGCCGTGATCGGACTCCTACCCATCGTGGGTATCCCGCTCCCGCTATTGTCGTACGGTGGTTCCGCACTGCTGCCGACGCTGATCGCGATCGGCATGCTGCTGTCCTTCGCGAAGGCCGAGCCCGGCGCGCAGGCTGCCCTGAAGGAGACCAGGCGGCCGCGGTTCGGGTGGCTGCCGTCGCGCACGCATTGACGAGAGAACACGCGGGAGCGTTGAAAGCTGTGCCCAGCATCGTCCTGGCCGGAGGCGGAAGCGCCGGCCACACCTCACCCCTGATCGCCACCGCGGACGCGTTGCGGCGGCTCGATCCGACCATCGAGATCCTCGCGCTCGGCACCGAGCGTGGGCTCGAGACCCGCGTGGTCCCGGAGGCCGGCTACCGGCTCGAGCTGATCCCGCCGGTGCCGCTGCCGCGCCGGCCCACGCCCGCGCTGCTCGCCGTACCGGGGAAGATGCTGGCCTCGGTCGGTGCGGCCCGCAAGGCGCTGGACGAGGCGAAGGCCGACGTCCTGGTCGGCTTCGGCGGTTACGTCTCCACCCCCGCTTACGTCGCGGCCTGGCGGCGGAAGACGCCGATCGTGGTGCACGAGGGCAACGCCGTACCGGGGATCGCGAACAAGTTCGCCGCCCGCTACTGCACGCAGCACGTCAAGACGTCGTTCCCCGGCACCGATCTGCCGCACGCCGAGTACGTCGGCCTGCCCATCCGGCGCGCGATCTCCACGCTGGACCGGGCCGCGCTGCGGGCCGAGGCGCGGCGGTTCTTCGGGCTGGACCCGGATGCGCCCACGCTGTTCGTGACGGGCGGCTCACAGGGTGCGCAGCGGCTGAACGAGGCGTTCGCCGGTGCCGCCGCGGACCTGCAGGCGGCCGGCATCCAGGTCCTGCACGCGATCGGCCCGAAGAACACGCTCGAGGTCCCGCAGACCGGACCCCTTCCGTACGCCGTTCTGTCGTACATCGACCGGATGGACCTGGCCTACGCGGCCGCGGATCTCGCGGTCTGCCGCTCGGGCGCGAACACGGTCACCGAGGTGTCCGGCGTCGGTCTGCCCGCAATCTACGTTCCGCTTCCGCACGGTAACGGTGAGCAAGCGCTGAACGCCAAGCCCGTGGTGGATGCGGGCGGCGGCCTGCTGGTGGACAACGCGACGGTGTCGCCGGACTGGGTTCGTGCCACCGTTCCGCAACTTCTGCACGACTCGGCGCGTCTGACAGCCATGTCCACAGCGGCGAAAGGCCTGATCCGTACGGATGCCGACGAGCGATTGGCGCGGATCATCCTGGATGTGGTGAGGTCTGCTTCGTGATCGTCACCGCTCCTCACACGACGCTGCCCGCGGAGAAGCTGGGCAAGGTCCACTTCGTCGGTATCGGCGGCGCCGGGATGTCCGGTATCGCGCGGATCATGGCGTCCCGCGGCATCGAGGTGTCCGGCTCCGACGCCAAGGACGGCAAGGTGCTGGCCGCGCTGCGGGCGCTCGGCGCCACCTGCTGGGTCGGTCACGCCGCCGAGCACGTCGCCGACGCCGACACCGTGGTGGTGTCGACCGCGATCCGCGAGACCAACCCCGAGGTGATCGCCGCCCGGGCCGCCGGGATCCCGATCCTGCCGCGGGCCGCGGCACTCGCCTCGGTGATGGTCGGCCACCGGACCCTCGCGGTCGCCGGTACGCACGGCAAGACGACCACGACGTCGATGCTGACCGTGGCGCTGCAGCACTGCGCGGCCGATCCGTCGTACGCGATCGGCGGCAACCTGAACGAGTCGGGCTCGAACGCCCACGACGGCACCGGTGACCTGTTCGTCGCCGAGGCGGACGAGTCGGACAAGTCGTTCCTGACCTACACGCCCGAGGTGTCGATCGTCACATCGGTCGAGCCGGACCACCTGGACAACTACGGCGACGAGGCCAGCTACCGGCTCGCCTTCGAGCAGTTCTGCGACCGGGTCCTCCCGGGCGGCTTCATGGTCATCTGTTACGACGACGCCGGCGCGCGGAGGCTGGCCGATTTCGCCGGCGCGCGCGGCATCGACGTACGGACGTACGGCGAGTCCGACGACGCGGATCTGCGGGTCACCGAGATCACCGCGACCGGGGCGACGCAGTCGTTCGTGCCGGTGTACCGCGGGCGAAGGCTGCCGATGGTGCAGTTGCAGCAGGCGGGCAAGCACAACGCGCTGAACGCGTCGGCCGCGTTGACGGTCGGTCTCGGGCTCGGGTTCTCCGCGGCCGACCTGGCCGAGGGGCTGGAGTCGTTCACCGGCACCGGCCGGCGGTTCGAGTTCAAGGGCCTGGAGGACGGCGTGCGGGTGTTCGACTCGTACGCCCACCACCCGACCGAGCTCGCCGTCGACCTGACCGCGGCCCGGCAGGTGGCCGGGGAGGGGCGCGTGGTCGCGTGCTTCCAGCCGCACCTGTTCAGCCGGACCAGGATCTTCGCCACGGAGTTCTCCGAGGCGCTCGCGCTGGCCGACGAGGTCGTCGTGATGGACGTCTTCGCCGCCCGTGAGGATCCGGAGCCGGGTGTCACCGGCGCCCTGATCGCGAACCATGTGCCGCTGAAGCCGGATCAGGTGCGGTTCGAGCCGTCGTGGTCCGCCGTACCTCAGCTGGTCGCGGATCTCGCCGAGCCAGGTGACCTGGTGGTGACGCTGGGCGCGGGCGACGTGACCCTGATCGGCCCGGAAGTCGTTGGTTTGCTGGCCGAACGCGCTGCCGCCCGCGAGTCTGCGGCCGAGGTCCTCGCTCCTGTGGTGGAGTAAAAGGGTGAGGTTGACTGGATGAGCCAGAGCGTTGATCTGGCTCGGGCACAACAGCGGTTCGCGCGCCGGCAACGGCTGGTGCGCTGGCGTAGCTGGTTGCCGTGGGCGATCGGCGGAGCTCTGCTCGTCCTGGCCGCGCTGATCGTCTGGTTGTTCTACTACTCGTCCGCGTTCGCGGTCGCCGGGGTCCGGGTGAGCGGTGCGGACACGGTGCCGGTGGCAACGATCGAGCAGGCGGCGGCGGCACCGATCGGCACACCGCTGGCGCAGGTCGACCTGCGGTCGATCGCGGACCGGGTGCGGACGATCCCGGCGGTCGAGGACGCGCAGGTGACCCGCGCCTGGCCGAACAAGATCGTGATCGTCGTCACCGAACGGGTGCCGGTGGTCGTGGTCACCGACGGCTCGCGGTTCGAACTGGTCGACGCGACCGGAACGACGTTCAAGACGGTGCCGGACCGGCCGGCCGGACTGCCGGAGGCGAAGGTGACCGGCACCCGGCGCGACGTCACGATCCGTTCGCTGGTGACGGTTTCGGCGGCCCTGCCGGACACGTTGCGGACCCAGGTCGGGTCGATCTCGGCGCTGTCGCCGGACTCGATCACTCTCAACCTCGCCTCCGGGGTGAAGGTCGTTTGGGGCAGTTCCGATGACAGCGAGCGAAAGGCCGAGGTACTCAGCGTGCTGATGAAACGCAAGGCCAAGGTGTACGACGTCTCGGCGCCCGATCTCCCTGTCACCAAAGGGGAAAAGCGATGACGGATCACATCACAGAGCACATCACGGGGCGCCCGGCGAGGCGCGTGGACATTGCCCGAAGCCGTCCCGTAGCGTGCGTCGTAATCTAAAGTTGACATAAGTCTAAGCATCCACTTGAGGTTCAGTCTTTTCGCTGGAACTTTTCGCTGGAACAGGGGCCAACCGGCCACAACGGGAACAGAACGAGGCGAGAGGCGCGGACGTGGCGGCACCGCAGAACTACCTGGCACTCATCAAGGTCGTCGGCATCGGCGGAGGCGGCGTGAACGCCGTCAACCGGATGATCGAGCACGGTCTGAAGGGCGTTGAGTTCATCGCCATCAACACCGACGCGCAAGCGCTGTTGATGAGCGACGCGGACGTCAAGCTCGACATCGGCCGGGAGGAGACCCGGGGCCTCGGCGCCGGCGCGAACCCGGCGATCGGCCAGAAGGCCGCCGAGGACCACGCGGAGGAGATCGAGGAGGCGCTCAAGGGCGCCGACATGGTCTTCGTCACCGCGGGCGAGGGTGGCGGCACCGGTACCGGTGGCGCGCCGGTGGTCTCCCGCATCGCGCGCTCGCTCGGTGCGCTGACGATCGGTGTGGTGACCCGGCCGTTCTCGTTCGAGGGCAAACGGCGTGCGACCCAGGCAGAGGACGGTATCGCCGCCCTCCGTGAAGAAGTCGACACCCTGATCGTCATCCCGAACGACCGCCTGCTGACGATCTCCGACCGCGCCGTGTCGGTGCTGGACGCGTTCAAGCAGGCCGACCAGGTGCTGCTGCAAGGTGTCTCCGGCATCACCGACCTGATCACCACGCCCGGCCTGATCAACGTGGACTTCGCCGACGTCAAGGCGGTCATGTCGAACGCCGGCTCCGCGCTGATGGGCATCGGCTCGTCCCGCGGCGAGGACCGCGCGGTCGCGGCGGCCGAGGCGGCCATCTCCTCGCCGTTGCTCGAGGCAAGCATCGAGGGTGCGCACGGCGTGCTGCTGTCGATCGCCGGCGGCTCCGACCTGGGGCTGTTCGAGATCAACGAGGCGGCCCAGCTGGTCTCGGAGTCCGCGCACTCCGACGCGAACATCATCTTCGGCGCGGTCATCGACGACGCCCTCGGCGACGAGGTGCGGGTCACCGTGATCGCGGCCGGGTTCGACGGCGGGATGCCGAAGCGGCGCGAGCAGGCGATGAGCACCGCCCGCCCGCAGACCTCTCGGCCGTCGTCGGAGTCGCAGAGCTACTCGGCGCCGATGTCGGGCACGAACAACCCATCGGCTCCGGCCGGCCAGCAGGCCGGTCAGCCCCCGGCGAGCCAGCCAGGGGCCGGAACCGCAGATGGTGGGCAGTCGACGGGTGGCCAGTTCGCCGGTGGACAGCCGGGCGCTGGTCAGCCAGGGGACGGCCAGGCCGCGGGCGGTCAAGGCACCGCGGGCTCCTCGAACGGGCAGGCGGGTCAGTTCACGAACCCGCCGGCACAAACCGACGACACCGTCCCGGTGCCGGCTCCGACCGAGGGCCGTCCGGGCGCGGGCACGACCAACTCGGCCCGCCCTCAGCCCGGCGACCCGGTCCGCACGGTCCAGTCGGGGCAGCAGTCGCCGCAGTCGGCGCCGCACACCCCGGCCTCTCCGACCGCGCCGGGGACCCAGCACTCCTGGCCGACCCACGGCCCCAGCACCTCGGGCGCGACGCCGGGGTCGGGCGCCGCGTCGACGTCGGGCAACGGTTCGTCCCAGCCCACCCCGACCCGCCCGGCCCGCAAGCCGGACCCCGAAGAAGACCTCGACATCCCAGACTTCCTCAAATAACCGGCCACCAGGTCCGGCCACCCGTCTCCAGGTCCCGCCTCGCGCGACCTCGGCGTACGGCGACAAGCGGGGGCCGTGGACAGGTCCTGGTGGTCTGAGACAAGGAATAACCTGTCTCGGCCCCCGATTCCCTGCGTCAGGACCCGGCAGATGGCTGGGGCTGACGCGGGCGGTAGACCGAGACGACGACGCCGTACCGGGACTCGCCGGGGCCGGCGTCGGTGAGTTCATCGACCATCCGCTCCAGCGTCGCGGCCAGTTCCGCGGCTTGGTCCGCGGTCAGCCGGACGTTCCGCAACAGCACCAGCGGGTCGGCGTCGTCGGTCTCGAGCTCGGCCGCGATCGCCTGCAGGACGACCGTGTTGTTCGCCCGCGCGCCCTCACCGACGAAGTCGAACTTCCGCGCCGATCGCCGGTAGTACTGCTCGGTCCCGCCGCGCACCTGCCGGGTCTCGGCCACGTGCACCATGCCGGCCTCGCGCAGCACACCCAGGTGATGGGCGACGTTGCCTTTCGCCGTGCCGAGCGCGACGGCCAGCTGGCTGATCGTGGCCGCCTCCTGCCCGAGCGCGAACAGCAGGCGGTGCCGCAGCGGGTGCCCGAGCGCCTTGAACTGCGCGGCCGTCGACACCTCGAGCCGGTCGGAGATCTCGCTCATGAATCAAGCGTCAATATCTCTTGACGCTTTGTCAAGCCGCATGCTTCACTCCTGCCCATGCAGACCGAAGAGATCCGCGCCGTCGTCGGCCGGCTGGGCGCGCTCGTCGCCGAGCACTACGTCTTTCCCGAGACCGGTCGGGAGGTGGCCGACCGGCTCGCCGCCGCCACCGCCGACGGCCGGTACGACGAGCTCCGGGAGCCCGAGCGGCTGGCCGAGCGGGTCACCGACGACCTGCAGGTCGGCAACCACGACAAGCATCTGCGGCTGAGGTTCCACCGCGACGGGCTGCCGGACGAGGCCGACCCGATCGCCGAGGAGGCCCACTGGCGCCGCCGGGCCGCTCTCGACGCCGGTGGGATGGCGCGGGTCGAACGCCTGGACGGCAACATCGGGCTCCTGGAGATCCGGCCGTTGCTGTACGCCCCTACCCACGCCGGCCCGGCCGTGACCGCGGCGATGACCCTGCTCGCGTCGACCGACGCGCTGCTGCTCGACCTGCGTCGCTGCCTGGGCGGGTCACCCGACCAGGTCGCCTTCGTCTGCAGTCATCTGGTCGATGCCGACGACGCGGTCCATCTGAACGATCTGGTCACTCCGGCCGACGGGACCACGCGGCAGTTCTGGACGTCGCCGTACGTGCCGGGTCCGCGGTTCGGTGGCTCCAAGCCGATCTGGGTGCTGACCAGTTCGGTGACGTTCTCCGGCGCGGAGGAACTGTCGTACAACCTGCAGCAGCTCGGGCGAGCGGTGATCGTCGGCGAGCGGACGGGTGGCGGTGCGCATCCACGGCGTGGGTTCAAGCTGCACGAGCAGCTCGAGGCGACGATCTCGGTGCAGCGTGCGATGAACCCTGTCTCCGGGACCAACTGGGAAGGAACCGGCGTGACGCCGGACGTCGAGGTACCCGCGGACCAGGCCTTCGCCGAGGCCTACCGCCGGGCTGCCGAGCACGTCCTCGGCCTGCCATCGGATCCGGAGCGGAACACTGTGACCGACGAGGCTCGGACAGTGCTGGGAGCACAGGTCGTCGCTGGGTAACCTTCAGTCGTGTTCGGCTACGACGAGGTTCTCGACGACGTCCGCTTCGCCTTCACCGACCGCTTCGGCGGCACGAGCCAAGCGCCGTACGGCGAACTGAATCTCGGCAGCGCGGTCGGCGACGATGCCGAGGCGGTGACGGCGAACTTCCGGCTGATCGCGGCCGAGTTCGGAGTCCGGCCGGAGGGTGTCGTGCGGGTCAGCCAGGTCCATGGACGCGACGTGTCTGTCGTGCGGCCGGACGACGAGCTTCCGATGCAGCCGATGCCGAAGGCCGATGGTGTCGTCACCACGCGCGACGATGTGGTGCTGTGTGTTCGCGCCGCCGACTGTCTTCCGGTGTTGCTCGCAGGCGACGGCGTGATCGGTGCGGCTCACTCCGGTCGCAAGGGCATGTACGTCGGCGTCGTACCGGCGACTGTGGAGGCGATGCGGGAGCTAGGTGCCACGCGGATCACCGCCGTACTCGGGCCGTATGCCTGTGGGAACTGCTACGAGGTGCCGGCGGAGATGCGGAACGAGGTCGTCGAGCGGGTGCCGGCGTCGTACGCGGAGACCAGCTGGGGTACGCCGGCCATCGACGTGGCGGCCGGGGTCCGCGCACAACTGGACGAGCTGGGCGTCGAGGTGGTCGACGCGACGGCGTGCACGATCGAGTCGGAGACCCTGTACTCGTACCGGCGGGAAGGCCCCGTCAGTGGCCGGATGGCCGGCCTGGTCAAGCTGGGCGCGGTGACCACGGCGTGACGACGCGCGCGGACGAGCTGCGGGCGAATCTCCACCACGCCCGGGAGCGGATCGAGAAGGCCTGTCAGGCGGCCGGGAGGTCTCCGGACGAGGTCACCCTTGTCGCGATCACCAAAACCTTCCCAGTCAGCGATGTACGGGCGCTGGCGGACCTCGGCGTCCGTGACGTCGGCGAGAACCGTGAGCAGGAGCTCAAGGCGAAGGCCCCGGACTGCCCGGACCTCACCTGGCACTTCGTCGGTCAGCTGCAGTCGAAGAAGGCCCGCTCGGTCGTCCGCTTCGCGTCGGCTGTGCACTCCGTCGACCGGTTGTCGCTGGTGGCCGCGCTGTCCAAGGCCGCGGTCGCCGAAGAGAAGACCCTTCGCTGTCTCCTTCAGGTGAGTCTCGCGTCGTACGGATCCGCGGACGCCGCGACCGGTGCCGCCCGCGGTGGCGTCGAGCCGGACGCCGTACTGGATCTCGCCGGTGAGGTGGCGTCGGCGGACGGGCTCGAGCTCGGGGGAGTGATGGCGGTCGCGCCACTAGGCGCGGACCCTGACGAAGCCTTCGCCGGCCTGCGCGAGGTAGCGTCCCGGCTACGCTCCGAACACCCCGGCGCCGACTGGATCTCGGCCGGGATGACGGCCGACCTGGACGCCGCGATCAGGCAGGGAGCGACACACGTCCGGCTCGGGCGCGCCTTACTCGGAACGCGTACCCCCTCGGGTTAGTGTCGACATCGAGCAGGTTTTGCTTCCTGCTCACCGTTGTCGCCGAACCGGATCGAGGGGCTGGAGGGCCATGAGCGGCGCGCTGCGCAAGATGGGTGTCTACCTCGGCTTGGTCGAGGACGGGGAGCGCTACAACGCGCGGTACGACGACGAGTACGACGACCTCGACGAGTACGACGACGAAGCCGTCGACGGGGAGTCCCACGAGACCGAGCCGGTCCCCGCCGGCCGGGAGAACCGGGACGTCCGCGAACCGCGGGCCGAGTCTCACGTTCACCCAGGCCGCGAGGAGCAGGGCGCGACGGTCAGCAAGTTTCCAGAACGACGTGGTGTCGCACCATCCCCGGAGGTTACCGAGTTGGCTCGCATCACCACCGTGCACCCGCGCAGCTACAACGAGGCGCGTGTCATCGGTGAGCACTTCCGCGACGGCACGCCCGTCATCATGAACCTGACCGAGATGGATCACGCCGACGCCAAGCGACTGGTCGACTTCGCGGCCGGGCTGATCTTCTGCTGCCGTGGGTCGATCGAGCGGATCACCACCAAGGTGTTCCTGGTCTGCCCGCCGAACGTGACAGTGGCCGCCGAGGAGAAGGAGAAGATCGCGGCGGACGGGTTCTACAACCAGAGCTGACCCGCTCCCTTCCGCCGTCTTCTACACTCATTGACGACATGGTTGCTCTAGCGCTCGTCCTCAGTGTTCTCAGCTGGGTGCTGCTCGCCTTCTTCCTCGTGCTGGTGGCGCGGTTCGTACTCAGTCTGATCGTCATGTTCGCGCCGCAGTGGCACCCGAAGGGCCCCCTGCTGCTGTTCTTCGAACTGATCTACTCGGTCACCGATCCGCTCCTGAAGCCGCTGCGGCGGATCCTGCCCCCGATCGGGGCCGGCGGGGTGCGGATCGACCTGTCCATGCTGATGCTGTTCGTCATCGTCTCCGTGGCGATGTCGATCAACTCGACGGCCCTGCGCTCACTGTGATCCAGTGCGGCGCAGACCACAGGGAACCGGTGGATCATCCACCGAGTCCGAGGGTGAGGACGCCGGGGACAGGGTAGGTACAACCACGCAGAAACGGGGCCGGTTCGTTGCTGGCGTTCCGCGGAATGGGCTGTTTCGCCCGCCCGGATTCCGTTAGAACACAACGAAGCGATAACGTGATCTACTGAGTCGCCGATGGTGTAGGCCACGGGGACTCCGCCAAGACACAGACAAACGAGGTGAAAGATGCCGCTGACGCCGGATGACGTCCGCTCGAAGCAATTCACGCCCGTCCGACTACGGGAGGGCTACGACGTCACAGAGGTCGACTCCTTCCTCGACGAGGTCGAAGCCGAGCTCGAGCGACTTCTCGCCGAGAACGAGGAGCTGCGGGCCAAGCTCGCGGCGGCTCAGCGCGCGGGCGCCGGCCAGGAGCGGCCGGTCGACCAGACCGCCGCGCTGCCGCCCGTCGTGCAACAGCCCAAGCCCCCGGTCGTGGTCGAGAAGCCGGAGGAGAAGCCACCCGTGGTGCCCGCTGTAGCGGCCGCGGGGGCTGCTGCGGCAGCAGGAACCGTCGGGGACGCCTCCAGCTCCGCTGTGCGGCTGCTGGAGATGGCCACCAAGCACTCCGACGACCTGGTCCAGGAGGCGAAGGACACCGCCGACAAGATCATCGGCGAGGCCCGCGCCAAGGCCGAGCGGCTGGAGAACGAGGCGCGCGGCAAGGCCGACCGGATGACCGGTGAGGCTCGCGCCCGCGCCGAGAAGCTGGACGGCGAGATCGCCGAGCGCCGGGCCCAGATGCTCGGCACGCTGGAGAAGCAGAAGGGCCAGCTCGAGCGGACGATCGACGACCTGCACGCCTACGAGCGCGAGTACCGCAGCCGGCTGAAGACCTACTTCACCGAGCAGCTCAAGGCGCTGGGCAACGGCGACGACACGCTCAGCCCGCGCAACGGCTTCCGCCCGGAGGCTCGCGCGCAGGCGCACGGTCACGGCGTCTAAAAACCTCGCGACGAGAGGCGGTGCTTTCCGGCAGCACCGCCTCTTCGTCATGTCCGGGCCCTTTTGACACACCGTCTCGTACCGGTGACACGGTGTCAGTGCGAGGCCCAGGGCCAGACGAGAGGATCTTTTGCGGCCGCTGAGCGTTTCGACGCACACGGGCCGCAGCCGGTACGGCGTCAGCCGTAGGAACGTATGCCGTGGGTGATTGGAATCTTCCCCCGCGGTAGGAGACGGATCACGCCGCCGGTGCTCGGCTGATGGTGCTCGGGTGGCCGGTTTCCGGGTCCCCGGGGTGCTGTTGCTCGGTTTGGGGAACTAAATGTGCTGTGGGTGACTGAAAAGTTCCCCACAGTGGGGACATGGAGCCAAGCTGCTCCAGCACCTGCTACCCGATGCTCGGGGCGCGGCAGTCCTGATGCGGAATCCACGACTCGGTGTCCGCGCGGGTGGCGGGGTGGGGGTTCTCGGTCCGGGGTGGTGGCGCAGCGGGATCTGCGCGCGGGAGTGCGGACATCTCCTGGGGAGTTGGGACAGCTGGTCAGCTGTCCCGGGTCCCGCTGTCGTGTCCGAGGCTCGCGCACGTGCGGTGGATCCGTCGTCCGACGAGCAACCCTGACCCCGCCCATCAGTCAGGAAGCCACCTGTCCGGGGTGTATGGACAAGACATAGCCTCGCCCGGTTCACCGTCCCTGTCCGGTGGGCTGACCCATCTGCGGGTGGGTTGGCCCACCTGATTCCGGTGGGCCAACCCACCGTCTGGTGGGCTGACCCATCGGACGGAAAGGGCGGACGGGCAGGTGGGTGGCTGGGGTGGTCAGGCCTTGGTCAGCCAGTAGGTGAGCTGCAGGTCCTCTTCGGTGCCGGTGGCAACGTCCGCGGACTCCGACGGTGCCGACTGGGCCAGCTCGACGGCGAGCACCTCGCGGGCGATCTCGTCGGCGTGCTTGCCGAGGGCATCGGTCAGGTCGGCGTCGGTCGAGGTCAGCCAGACCTTGATCCGGTCCGACACCTCGAGGCCGGCGTTCTTCCGGGCCTCCTGCAACGTCCGGACCACCTCGCGGGCCAGGCCGGCCTGCTTGAGCTCCGGGGTCACCTCGAGGTCGAGGGCGACGGTCTCGCCCTGCTCGTTCACCACGGACCAGCCTTCCTTCGGCCGCTCCGACAGCAGTACGTCGGCCTCGCCCACCTCGACGTTCTCGCCATCGACGACGACCGTCGCCTTACCCGACTCCTTGAAGGAGGCGGCCAGGGCGGCGGCGTCGGCCGCGGCGATCGCGGCGGCGACCACCGGCGTCTGCTTCGCGAACCGCTTGCCGAGCTCGCGGAAGTTGCCCTTCGCGGAGAACTCGACCAGATCCGCACCCGCCGAGGACAGCGGTTCCACCGCGCCCACGTTGAGCTCGTCGGCGATCTCCCGGAGCAGCTCGGGGGACAGGTCCGCGATCGCGGCCGATCCGACGAGCGCCCGGGACAGCGGCTGGCGCGTGCGCACCTTCGCCTCCGCCCGCGCCGACCGGCCGAGCTCGACGACCCGCTTGGCCATCGACACGTGCTGCGCGAGGACGTCGTCGATCAGCGTCTCGTCGTACGTCGGGAACGCGGCCAGGTGCACCGACTCCGGCAGGCCGGGCGTGACCGGGCGGAACACGTCCTGCCAGACCCGCTCGGTGACGAACGGCATCAGCGGCGCCATCACCCGGGTGAGCACGTCGAGCGTCTCGTGCAGCGTCGCCAGTGCGCCGGCGTCACCGGACCAGAACCGGCGGCGGGAACGGCGTACGTACCAGTTCGAGAGCACGTCGACGAACGAGTTGATCAGCAGACCGAGCCGCTGTGTGTCGAACGCCGCGTACGCCTCGTCGGTGTCCCGGACCAGCCGGTGGGTCTCGCTCACCAGCCAGCGGTCCAGCACCGAGCGCTCGGCGACCGCCGGGGCGTCCGTGGGGGACCAGTCGGCCAGCCGCGCGTACAGGGCGTGGAACGCGACCGTGTTCCAGTAGGTGAGCAGCACCTTCCGGACGATCTCGTTCAGCACGTTCGGCCCGATGCCGCGTGCCTTCCAGGGCGAGCCGGACGCGGCCATGAACCAGCGCACCGCGTCCGCGCTGTGGTCGTCCATCAGCGGGATCGGCTCGAGGATGTTGCCCAGGTGCTTGGACATCTTCCGGCCGTCCTCGGCCAGGATGTGGCCGAGGCAGACGACGTTGCGGTACGACGACTCGTCGAAGACCAGCGTGCCGATCGCCATCAGCGTGTAGAACCAGCCACGGGTCTGGTCGATCGCCTCGGAGATGAAGTCGGCGGGGTACGTCTGCTCGAACTTCTCCTTCGACCCCTCGGCCCACGGGTAGCCCCATTGCGCGAACGGCATCGCACCCGAGTCGTACCAGGCGTCGATCACCTCGGGCACCCGGCGAGCCTCGGCGCCACAGGTCGGGCAGTCGAAGGTGATGTCGTCGACGTACGGCCGATGCGGATCGGTCTCGCTCAGGTCCCGTCCGGCCAGTTCACCGAGCTCGGCCAGCGAGCCGACGCACACCTGGTGGTCGTCCTCGCAGCGCCAGATCGGCAGCGGCGTACCCCAGTAGCGCGAGCGGGAGACGGCCCAGTCGATGTTGTTCCGCAGCCAGTCGCCGTACCGGCCCCACTTGACCGAGTCCGGGTACCAGTTGGTCTTCTCGTTCTCCCGGAGCAGGGCGTCCTTCACCTGCGTGGTGCGGATGTACCAGGACGGGAGGGCGTAGTACATGACCGGGGTGTGGCAGCGCCAGCAGTGCGGGTACGGGTGCTCGTACGGCACGTGCTTGAACAGGATGCCGCGCGCGGCGAGGTCCTTGACCAGATCCTCGTCGGCCTTCTTGAAGAACTGCCCGCCGACCAGCGGGACGTCGGCGTTGAAGTGACCGCTCGCGTCCACCGGGTTGACGACCGGCAGGTTGTAGGCGCGGCTCACCGCGAGGTCGTCCGCGCCGAACGCGGGGGACTGGTGCACCAGACCGGTGCCGTCCTCGGTGGTCACGTACTCAGCCAGTACGACGTAGTGCGCCGGCTCGGGGAACTCCACCAGCTCGAACGGCCGCTGGTATGTCCACCGCTCCATCTCGCGACCGCCGTACTGACCGGTCACCGTCCAGCCCTCGCCCAGCTTGTCCAGTAGCGGCTCGGCCACCACCAGGGACTCGTTGCCGTCGGTGGCGACGACGTACTGGACGTCTGGGTGCACTGCGACCGCAGTGTTTGACACGAGTGTCCATGGAGTCGTCGTCCAGACCAGCAGTGACGCCTTGCCGGCCAGTGGACCGGAGGTCAGCGGGAAGCGGACATAGACCGAGGGGTCGACGACAGTCTCGTAGCCCTGCGCGAGCTCGTGGTCGGACAGACCGGTGCCGCAGCGGGGGCAGTACGGCGTGATGCGGTAGTCCTCGACCAGCAGGCCCTTGTCGTGCACCTGCTTGAGCGACCACCAGACGGACTGGACGTACTCGGGGTCCATGGTCCGGTACGGGTGCTCGAGGTCGACCCAGTAGCCCATCCGGACGGTGAGCTCGTTGAACGCGTCCACATGCCGCAGCACCGACGCACGGCACTTGGCGTTGAACTCGGCGATGCCGTACGCCTCGATGTCGTTCTTGCCGTTGAAGCCGAGTTCCTTCTCCACCGCGACCTCGACCGGCAGACCGTGGCAGTCCCAGCCGGCCTTGCGCTCGACCCAGAAGCCCTTCATGGTCCGGTAGCGCGGGAAGACGTCCTTGAAGACGCGCGCCTCGATGTGATGGGTGCCGGGCATCCCGTTCGCGGTCGGGGGACCCTCGAAGAACGTCCACGGCTGTCCGCCGGCGGACTGTTCGAGGCTCTTGGCGAAGGTGTCGTGCTCGTCCCAGAGGGTGAGCATCTCTCGCTCGAGCGCGGGGAAGTCAACCTGGGCCGGGACCTGCCGCCAGGGAGTTTCCGGGGTGTCTGCCGCCATCGTCCGTGTCCTTCGTCGCCAGTGACTGCTGACGAGGGACGAAGCACCAGGCGTGTCGCCTGCTACCGCGCGGTACCACCCTCCTTGGTGACCCAGAGTGTGGTCACCCACTTCCTTTACGACACGCTGCCGGTTCTAATAGGTCCTTGCGGACTGTTCTTCCGGCGGCTCAGGGGTGATTGCCCCATCACTGCCTTGCGGATCGCGGTTGTCAGTGTACGGCGTAGTACCAGGCAACTACGAATCGTTAATCGGTGGTCAGGTAGGAATTCAGGGATGAGAATTCTCCTGCGGGTGCGGCCGGGAGCTTCACGGACCGCGGTCGGGGGCCGGTACGACGGACCGTCTGGTCCGGCCCTGGTGGTCGCGGTGGCAGCCCGTGCGGTGGAGGGACAGGCGACGAAGGCTGTCCTGCAGGCAGTTGCTACCGCGTTCGGCGTACGACGCTCTGGGGTGACGTTGGTGCGGGGAGCGACCAGCCGGGACAAGGTGGTCGAGGTGGAGGGGGAGGAGAGCGACATCCGGCCGAGATTGAAACAACTGCTCGGCTGAGCCAGGGGATAACCGAATTTCTGTCAGTTTCGCTGTGACGCGCGGAACATCGAGTGGGCTTGAAGAACCGACTACCGTATCCCCACGGTCTGCGCGTCGGACTGGCACGTGGTGAACACGTGGCCTAGTGTCTTGCGACCAGTCCGCTTCAGTCACCGACGAAGGCAGGGGGTAGCTGACCATGGCTACATCGGCTCCCAAGAAGACCGCCCCCCAACGCACTGCCGCGGCCAAGAAGAGTGCCGCGAAGAAGACGACCGAGCCGGCCACGACCACGGCCCGCAAGAAGGCACCGGCGAAGACCTCGCCGGCCACGAAGACTTCCGCGGCGAAGAAGTCGACATCGACCGCCGCGGCCAAGAAGGCTCCGGCCAAGAAGACCCCTGCCAAGCATGCTCCGACGAAGAGGGTGGCCATGAAGACGAACGAGAACAGGACTCCGGCAACGGCGCCGGCCAAGTCCGCAGCACACAAGGCAGAGACCCTCACGGTGAAGTCCGGCGAGACCCCGTGGACCGCGGCCGAGCTGGCCGAGCTCCGCGGCGAGCTGGAAGCCGACGTGGTGCACCTGAGGAAGGAAATCCACGACGCCGAGCAGGAGATCGTCGGACTGCTCCGGGACGGTGGTGACGGCGCCGGGAACGACCAGGCCGACGTCGGCTCCACCACGCTGGAGCGCGACCACGAGATGTCGCTGGCGAACAACGCCCGGGACATGCTCGACCAGATCGAGCGCGCCCTGGCGAAGATCGACGACGGCACGTACGGCGTGTGCGAGAGCTGCGGCAACGCGATCGGCAAGGGTCGGTTGCAGGCGTTCCCCCGTGCGACACTGTGCGTGTCATGCAAAGAACGCGAAGAACGCCGCTGAAGGAACCCGTCTCGTCCCGTCAGGCGGGGGACGCAGAGCCACCGGAGCCGGCCGACGCACAGTCGGCCGGTTCTCCGTCGTCCTCACCCCCCGATGCCGGGGCCGGTGACGCAACCGCCGGCTCGCCCGCCGAGCCCGCCGGCGATGGCGGCGAGGCGGGGCGGAAGTCCTGGAAGTGGACCGCGCTGTTCGGCGGGGTCGGATTGCTGATCCTGCTCCTGGACCAGCTGACGAAGGCTCTGGCCTTGGCGCATCTGACGCCGGGTGAGCCGGTGAACGTGGTCGGGAGCTTGCTCAAGTTCAACCTGATCCGGAACTCCGGCGCCGCCTTCAGTCTCGGGTCGGGCTACACGCCGTACATCAGTGCCGTGCAGATCACTGTGGCGGTCGGGGTCGTCTACCTGTCCCGGCGGCTGGGGTCGGCGGGCTGGGCGGTGGCGTTCGGGCTGCTGTTCGGAGGCGCGGTCGGGAACATCATGGACCGGATCTTCCGCGAGCCCTCACCGTTCCACGGGCACGTGGTCGACTTCCTGCAGACCCCGCACTGGGCGATCTTCAACGTCGCGGACATGGCGGTCACGTCGGCCGCGATCCTGCTGGTGATCCAGACCCTGCGTGGGGTCAAGCTCGACGGCACCCGGGAGCAGCGCAAGTGAGTTCGCGGACCGTGATGGTGCCGGACGGACTCGCGGGCGAGCGGTTGGACGCGGCGCTGTCGCGGCTGTTCGGTGTGTCCCGGACCAAGGCCGCGGAGCTGATCGAGTCCGGTCTGGTCCAGGTCGACGGCGCCCCGGCACCCAAGTCGTCCCGGGTGTCGGCCGGCGTACTGCTCGACGTGGAGCTACCACCTCCGCCCGGCGAGGTGACCGTCGTACCGGAGACTGTGGACAACCTCCGGATCGTGTACGACGACGACGAGATCGTGGTGGTCGACAAACCGGTCGGGGTCGCCGCGCACCCGTCACCGGGGTGGACCGGCCCGACGGTGATCGGCCATCTGGCCGGCGCAGGCTTCAACATCTCCACCAGCGGCGCGGCCGAGCGTAAGGGCATCGTGCACCGGCTCGACGTCGGCACGTCCGGGCTGATGGTCGTCGCGAAGACCGAGTACGCGTACACGGTGCTCAAGCGCGCCTTCAAGGAGCGCACGGTCAAGAAGATCTACCACGCGCTGGTCCAAGGGCATCCCGACCCGTTCACCGGCACGGTGGACGCGCCGATCGACCGGCACCCGCACCACGACTACAAGTTCGGCGTCGTGGCCGGCGGCAAGCCGAGCGTCACGCACTACGAGACGCTCGAGGCGTTCCGGTTCGCCACGCTGCTGGAGATCACGCTGGAGACCGGCCGCACGCACCAGATCCGGGTACACATGTCCGCGATCGGTCACCCGTGCTGCGGCGACCTCACGTACGGCGCCGACCCGGTCCTCGCCGAGCGTCTCCAACTCACCCGCCAGTGGCTGCACGCCATGCGCCTCGGCTTCACCCACCCCGGCACCGGCGAGTACGTCGAGTTCACCTCGAAGTACCCGGACGACCTCGACCACGCGCTGGATCTGCTCGTCGACGCGCAATGAAGCTCTACCTGTCCTCCTTCCGCCTCGGCGACCACCCCGACCGCCTCGTCGCGCTCCTCCCACCGAACGGCCGGGTCGCGGTCGTCTGCAACTCGATCGACACCGAGGATCCCGGCGTACGCCGGGCGAAGGTCGCGGACGAGATCACCTGGCTGACTGCCTTGGGCCTGCGCGCGGAGGAAGTCGACCTCCGCCAGCCGACCGACCTCCGTGCGGAGCTCTCGCGCTACGACGGTGTCTGGGTCCGCGGCGGCAACGTCTTCGTCCTCCGAGCAGCCATGGCACGCTCAGGCGCCGATCAGATTCTCCCCGAGCTGATCCGCACCGAGCGGCTCGTGTACGCCGGCTACAGCGCCGGACCGTGTGTTCTGGCGCCCAGCCTGCGCGGACTCGAGCTGTGTGACGACGCCGGCGCGGTCGACGGTGAGGTGATCTGGGACGGCCTCGGCGTCCTCGACCATGCGATCGTCCCGCACCTCGACTCACCCGGGCACCCCGAGACCGAACTCCTCGCGAAGGTCGCCGACCTCTACGACCGCACCGGCGTACCGTATCTGCCGCTGCGGGACGGTCAGGCTCTCCTCGTCAACGGCGACGACCGCGAACTCGTCTGAACGGCCGCGACCTCGAGCCGGTCTCAAGCGCGCGGATCCGGCCTAGGCTGAGGCATGGCTGAGTCGAAGCCCGCGGCGCCGACTCGTGGCCGGTTGCCGGCTGAGCTGACGAGCTTCGTGGGGCGGCGTCGTGCGCTGGCGGAAACGAGGCGGTTGCTGTCGAGTAGCCGTCTGCTCACGCTGACCGGTTCAGGAGGAGTCGGCAAGACCCGCCTCGCGCTCCGGATGGCGGCAGAGGTACGACGGACGTTCCCCGACGGAGTCTGGTTCGTGGAACTCGGCGCCCTGCAGGATCCTGCCCTGCTCGGACACACTCTGGCCGGGACGCTGGAGCTCAGCCAGGTGTCGGCCAACCCGACGGCCGACCTGGCGGAGTACTTGGAGGACAAGCACCTGCTGTTGGTGCTCGACAACTGTGAGCACCTGGCCGAGGCGTGCGCCGTACTGGTGAGCAAGCTGCTGGCGGCGGCACCGCACCTGCGGATCCTGGTCACCAGCCGGCACGTGCTCGGTGTCGAAGGTGAGCAGGTCCTGTCCGTGCCACCGTTGTCGACGCCGACGGCCGAGGTGCCGGCCGCCGACGCCGACCAGTACGAGGCCTTGATTCTCTTCGCGGATCGCGTCCGCGCGGTGATGCCCGAGTTCGTGATCGATGAGACCAACCGGGCTCAAGTGATCGAGCTGTGCCGGCGGTTGGACGGCGTACCACTGGCTCTCGAGCTGGCGGCGGTCTGGATGCGGACGCTGTCGCTCGCGCAGATCATCGACCGGCTCCAGGACCGCTTCCGGTTGCTGACCGGCGGGCGACCGGCCGGGCCGGCCAGGCAGCAGGCGCTGGAGGCAGCCATCGGCTGGAGTTACGACCTGTGTTCCCCGGCGGAGCGGATGCTGTGGGAGCGGTTGTCGGTCTTCGCCGGCGGATTCGACCTGGAAGCAGTGGAGGAGATCTGCTCAGGCGACGGTGTCCCGCGGGACGACGTGCTCGACCTGATTGCCGGCCTGGTGAACAAGTCGGTCATCATGCGCACGGTGGCCACCGACCACGCCGTCGCCTGGTACGACATCCTCAGCACCATGTGTCACTACGGCGGCCGACGGCTGGCCGACGCCGGCCAGACCCGCGAGTTCGAGCGCCGGCACCGCGACTACTACCGGACGCTGGCGGCTCGCTGGGAGGCGGACTGCTTCAGCCCGCGGCAGGCCGACTGGTACATCCGGATGCGGCGCGAGCACGAGAACCTCCGGGTCGCCCTCGATTTCTGCCTGAGCGAGCCGGGTGAAGGCGCGGCCGCCCTGGAGATTGCGGCACCGCTGTGGAACTTCTGGTTCGCCGGGTTCCTCCGCGAAGGGCATCGCTACCTCAGCTTGGCGATCGACGCCGCGCCGGAGCAGACCCCGACCAGGGCGAAGGGGATCTGGGCCGGTGCCTACCTCTCGATGTTCCTGGGCGAGGCCGAGCAGTCGACCCGGCTGCTGGCCGAGTGCGCGGAGCTCGCCGAGCGGTACGACGACGAGCAGTTGCGGGCCCGGATCGCCGAGGTGGAGGGGCAGGCGCTGATCTACCAAGGTGATCTCACCGGTGCCGTCGCCCGGCTGGAGCGCGGCCTGGCGAGCTATCGTGCGGTCCAGGACGAGCTGGGCGAGTTCGACCTGCTGATCTTGTTGTCCGCGGCAACCTTCTTCCTCGGCGATCCGCGGGTCGAGGAGTTCAGCCGGCAGGCCTACGAGCTGGCCGAGTCCCGAAGCGCGGCCTCGTCGAAGGCCTACGCGCTGTGGAGCACCGGCATCGTCCGGTGGCGCGACCACGACCAGTTCGAGCCGGCCACGCGTGCGTTCCGCGAGGCGATCCGGCTGTGGCTGCCGATGAACGACCGCACCGGGATCGGCTTCTGCGTCCAGGCACTGTCGTGGTGCGCCGGGTCGACCGCGCCGGACGAGCGGGCGGCCCGGCTGGCGGGCGCGTCCCGCGCGGTCTGGCGGTCCAGCGGCGCGCACGTCGACGAGACGACGCCGTACAGTCAGTTCGACGAGTCGACCGCCCAGCGGATCCGCGCAGTGGTCGGCGACGAGGTCTTCGACGGGGCCTTCGCGCAAGGTGCCGCGTACTCGTTCGACCAGGCCGTCGCGCTGGCGCTGGGGGAGGAACGCGAGACCGCCACGAAGCCGGGGATGGCCGGCCGGCTGACGCGGCGCGAGCACGAGATCGCGGGCCTGGTCGGCGAGGGGCTGAGCAACCGGGAGATCGCCGCCCGCCTCGTCATCTCCCAGCGGACCGTCGAGACGCACGTCGAGCACATCCTCAGCAAGCTCGGCTTCAGCTCCCGGGCCCAGGTCGGCCGCTGGGTCGCCGAGCACCCCGATCGGTAACGTTTCCACGTTGGACTCGCACGACGTACGTAGCGATATCCGTAGGTGTCCCGATGTCCGTACGCCGTCCGGCCGGGATCGTGGCTGACAACGTTGCCCCTCCCCCCACGTTGCCGAGGTACCCCGATGTCAGCCGAAGTGTGCTGCCCACCCCTGCCGGGCAGCGCCCGCGACTGGTGGCAGACCGCGGTCGTCTACCAGGTCTACGTCCGCAGCTTCGCCGACTCCGACGGTGACGGCATCGGCGACCTCGACGGCGTCCGCGCCCGGTTGCCGTACCTGCGCAGCCTCGGCGTCGACGCGCTCTGGCTCAACCCGTTCTATCCGTCGCCGCAGCACGACCACGGGTACGACGTCTCCGACTACCGCGGCGTCCATCCGGAGTACGGGACGCTCGAGTCGTTCGACCGGCTGATCCGGGACGCCCACCGGCTCGACCTGAAGGTGCTCGTCGACGTGGTACCGAACCATTGCTCGATCGAGCATCCCTGGTTCCGCGCGGCGCTCGCGGCCGGCCCGGGCAGTCCGGAGCGGGCCCATTTCCACTTCGCCGACGGGCGAGGTGAGTACGGCGAGTTGCCACCCAACAATTGGCGGTCGATCTTCGGTGGGTCCGCGTGGCAGCGGGCGTCAGACACCCAGTGGTTCCTGCACACGTTCGCGGCCGAGCAGCCGGACTTCAACTGGCGGCACCCGGACGTCTCGTCGTACTTCGAGGAGGTCCTGCGCTTCTGGCTCGACCGCGGCGTGGACGGGCTGCGGATCGACGTCGCCCACGGACTGCACAAGGCCGAGGGGCTGCCCGACCACGAGCACGCCGAGCACGACGAACTCACCGGCGATCCGGTCAACCCGCACGCCTGGAACCAGCCCGAGGTGCACGAGGTGTGGCGCAGTTGGCGAGCGATCGCGGAGGAATACTCCCGGCGGACCGGCCGTGAGCGGGTCCTGGTCGGCGAGGTCGGCCTCCTGGACACCGATCAGCTCGCGCAGTACCAGCGCCCGGACGAGCTGCATCAGACCTTCTTCTTCGAGTTCCTCCGCGCCGAGTGGGACGACCAGGCGCTGCATGACGTGATCGACCGGGGGCTCGGGACGATCGCCGGGTCCGGATCTTCCGTCGCCTGGGTGCTGAACAACCACGACATGCCGAGGTCCGTCACCCGGTACGCCGGCGGAGCACCGGGTGCCGGACCCGGCGATCTCGACCTCGGCCTGGCCCGGGCGCGTGCGGCGGCGCTGCTGATGCTGGCCCTGCCGGGATCGTCGTACCTCTATCAAGGTGAGGAGCTGGGACTGCCCGAGGTCACGGATCTGCCGGAGCATCTGCTGACCGATCCGATGTTCCACCGCAGTGGCGGCGTGCGACGCGGGCGGGACGGTTGTCGGGTACCGCTACCGTGGACAGCAGCACACGACTCCTTCGGGTTCTCACCGGACGGCACTCGGGGTACGACGTGGCTTCCGCAGCCGGACTGGTTCGCGGAGCACGCGGCGGACCTGTTGCTGGGCAGTGGTGACTCGATGCTGCATCTCTATCGCGAGGCGCTGGCTCTGCGGCACCGGATCCCGGCGCTCGCCTTCGGCGACTTCCGATGGCTGCCGACGGAGCCCGGCGTACTCGCGTTCACTCGCGGCGACGGACTCGCGTGCGTTGTGAACTGTTCGTCCCGACCGGTCTGCAACCCGGTCGAGGGCGTAGTGCTGATCGCCAGCGACACCGAAGCGGGCGAGAAGCTTCCCCCGAACAGTGCCGTCTGGACCCTCCTGCCAGACGGTACCTAAGCCGGCTGACCTGGCGTCCTGAGACCCCTGCTCGGCGCCAGGTCGGCCGATCCATCCGCTCCGAATCCCTCCGGCTGGGGCGGATGGAGGGCCTGCCTCGCCGGCCAGTTGCCGCGGCCGGCGGGGCACGGCAACTGGTGTGATCGTGGTCTGGTCCACGACCGGATATCGGGCGGCCGTGGGACTGGCCGGAGCGGCGGTTGAGAGACTGTCCATGGCGCCGTTTAGGCTGGCTCAGTCCCGCTCACACACGCCCTGGGAGGTCCGCGTCGAATGGCGTCCAGCGACAGCTTCGTGCACCTGCACAACCACACCGAGTACTCCATGCTGGACGGTGCCGCGCGGATCGACGAGCTGTTCAAAGCCGCAGCCGAGAAGGGCATGCCGGCGCTGGCGACGACGGACCACGGGTTCGTCTTCGGCGCGTACGAGTTCTGGCGGACCGCGCGGAAGTACGACGTCAAGCCGATCATCGGCTGCGAGGCGTACCTCACGCCAGGAACCCACCGCACCGAGCGGCGCAGAGTCAAGTGGGGGGACGCCAGTAACAACAGCAGCGAGGATGTGTCGGGCGGTGGCTCCTACACACACATGACCCTGCTCGCGAAGAACACCGGGGGCATGCACAACCTCTTCAGGATGGCCTCGCTGGCCAGCCTCGAGGGCTACTACTTCAAACCTCGGATGGATCGGGAGCTGCTGCAGACTTACGGCCAGGGTCTGATCGCGACGACCGGGTGCGTCGGCGGGGAGGTGCAAACCCGGCTGCGACTTGGCCAATACAAGGAGGCCGTCGCGGCAGCCGCCGAGTTTCGGGACATCTTCGGCGCGGAGAATTTCTACTGCGAAGTGATGGATCACGGTATCGACATCGAGCGGCGGACGCAGGAGGACCTGCTCCGACTCGCCAAGGACCTCAACCTGCCGCTGGTCGCGACCAACGACCTGCACTACACGCACCAGGAGGACGCCCCCGCGCATGCCGCGTTGCTGTGCGTTCAGTCCGCATCGACCCTGTCGGATCCGAACCGGTTCAAGTTCGACGGCCAGGAGTTCTACCTCAAGGCGCCGGAACAGATGCGCGAATTGTTCCGGGACCTTCCGGAGGCGTGTGACAACACGCTGCTGATCGCCGAGCAGTGCGACGTCAGCTTCACCGAGGGCGAGGGCCGGTTCATGCCGCGGTTCCCCTGCCCGGACGGGCACAACGAGGAGTCCTGGTTCGTCGCCGAGGTCGAGACCGGCCTGCACAAGCGCTATCCCGGCGGCGTCCCGGACCACGTCCGCAAGCAGGCGGAGTACGAGATCGAGGTCATCACCTCGAAGGGCTACGCGGGCTACTTCCTGGTCGTCGCGGACTTCATCAACTGGGCCAAGGAGCACGGCATCCGGGTTGGTCCGGGCCGTGGTTCCGGCGCCGGTTCGATGTGCGCGTACGCGATGCGGATCACCGACCTCGACCCGCTCCAGCACGGCCTGATCTTCGAGCGCTTCCTGAACCCGGAGCGGATGTCGATGCCCGACTTCGACATCGACTTCGACGACCGCCGCCGCCCCGAGGTGATCCGCTACGTCACCGAGAAGTACGGCGACGACCGGGTCGCGATGATCGTCACCTACGGCACGATCAAGGCCAAGCAGGCGATCAAGGACGCCGGCCGGGTGCTGGACTACCCGTTCGCGATGGGCGACCGGATCACCAAGGCGATGCCCCCCGCGGTGATGGGCAAGGACGTGCCGCTGTCCGGCATCTTCGACCCGCAGCACAAGCGGTACTCCGAGGCGGGCGAGTTCCGGCAGCTGTACGAGTCCGACCAGGACGTCCGCAAGATCGTCGACACCGCCCGCGGCCTGGAGAACCTGAAGCGCCAGTGGGGAGTGCACGCGGCCGGCGTGATCATGTCCAGCGAGCCGCTGATCGACCTGATCCCGATCATGCGCCGCGAGCAGGACGGCCAGATCATCACCCAGTTCGACTACCCGAGCTGCGAGACGCTCGGCCTGGTCAAGATGGACTTCCTGGGCCTGCGCAACCTGACGATCATGGACGACGCGATCAAGAACGTCGAGGCCAGCCGCGGTATCACGCTGGACCTGGACGTGCTGGCCAAGAGCCTGGACGACGCTCCGACCTTCGAGCTGCTCGGTCGCGGCGACACACTCGGTGTGTTCCAGTTCGACGGCGGCCCGATGCGGGCCTTGCTGCGACTCATGAAGCCGGACGGCTTCGAGGACATCTCGGCCGTCGGCGCGCTCTACCGGCCCGGCCCGATGGGCGCGAACTCCCACACCAACTATGCGCTGCGGAAGAACGGGCAGCAGGAGATCACCTACCTGCACCCGGAGCTGGAAGAGGCGCTGACGCCGATCCTCGGCCCGACGTACGGCCTGATCGTGTACCAGGAGCAGGTGCTGAAAATCGCCCAGGAGCTGGCCGGCTACAGCCTGGGCAAGGCGGATCTGCTCCGCAAGGCGATGGGCAAGAAGAAGAAGGAAGTGCTCGACGCCGAGTACGTCGGCTTCGAGGCCGGGATGAAGGAGAACGGCTTCAGCGCCGCGTCGATCAAGGCGCTGTGGGACGTGCTGGTCCCGTTCTCCGACTACGCGTTCAACAAGGCACACTCCGCGGCGTACGGTCTGGTTTCGTACTGGACGGCGTACCTGAAGGCCAACTATCCGGCGGAGTACATGGCCGCCGTCCTGACGTCCGTGAAGGACGACAAGGACAAGATGGCCATCTATCTGAACGAGTGCCGCCGGATGGGCATCAAGGTGCTGCCGCCCGACGTCAACGAGTCGGACTCGAACTTCACCCCGGTCGGCACCGACATCCGGTTCGGCCTGTCCGCGATCCGCAACGTCGGCGTGAACGTGGTAGCCGAGATCGTCGCGGCCCGCGAGGAGAAGGGCCGGTTCACCGACTTCGTCGACTTCATCGACAAGGTGTCGCTGCCGGTCTGCAACAAGCGGGTGATCGAGTCGCTGGCGAAGGCCGGCTCGTTTGACTCGATGAACCACGCCCGGCGCGCGGTCGTCGCGGTGCACGAGCAGGCCGTCGACGAAGCGATCGACCTGAAGCGGAACGAGGCGCACGGCCAGTTCGACCTGTTCTCGATGGGCGACGACGCCGACGAGGGCGAAGGCAACAGCCGGCTCACCGTCACCGTCCCCGAGATCGAGGAGTGGGACAAGGCGACCAAGCTCGCGCACGAGCGCGACATGCTCGGTCTCTACGTGTCCGATCACCCGCTGTTCGGCGTCGAGCACGTGCTCACCAACGGCAGCGACTGCACGATCGGTCAGCTGCTCGCCGACGAGGACCGGCCGGACGGCACCCAGGTGACGATCGGCGGCCTGGTCACCGCAGTCCAGCGGAAGGTGAACAAGCGCGGCGACATCTACGCGATCGTCACCATCGAGGACCTCGAGGGTTCGATCGAGGTGATGATGTTCTCCTCGGCGTACCAGCTGCACGCGCACCTGCTGAGCAACGACGCGATCATCTTGATGAAGGGGCGGCTGCGTCGTCGCGAGGACCGGGTCGAGCTGAGCGGCTCCGAGGTGATCGTGCCGGACCTGACCGAGGGCCCGAGCGGTCCGGTGGTGATCACGATGGCGGAGAACCGGTGCACTCAACCGGTGGCAGATGGTCTCCGTGATGTGTTGCGGTCACACCCGGGAATGACCGAGGTGCACCTCCGGCTGCAAGGTCGGCAGAAGACGACGGTGCTACGGATCGGCGATCAGTTCAGAGTCACGCCGACCGCCTCGCTGATGGCGGATCTGAAGGCGCTCCTCGGCCCCTCCTGCCTGGCCAGCTGAGGATCATGACCGAAAGGCGGGAGAGTTGAGCGAGGGTGGCCGGAGTGGTGCCTGAGGTGCTCCTGGAACGGCCCGAGCGCCGACGCGACTAGAACTTGGGTCCGAGGGAAAGCGCGCAGGCGCGCCGGAGCGGGTCGGTGGGGTGCGGCTACCGGGCATGGGCCACACTGTCGAGGTGAGTCAACCAGTGCAGCCGTCGTTGCCACAGCAGCCCGGGCAGCCTTCGCCGTATGCACCCCCACCTGCAGGTGGGCCCTTTGGTACGCCGCAGCCGCCGGAGCCGGAGATGCCGTGGGCGAAGGCGATCGTGGTGACCGTCGTGGTGTTCCTGGCCGCCGGTGTGGTGGCCGGGTGGGCGTGGCAGCAGTTCTCGCCGCTGGCGCAGTACACCGTGGACGAGAACGGTGGAGCGCTGGGGGAGGAGCAGATGACCCGGATCTTCGGTCCGGATGGCACGTTCACCGCGATCGGGTTCCTGGTCGCGCTCGTGCTCGGTGGGGCGCTCTTCTGGTGGCTGCGGAACTACGGACCGTGGTCGGTCGCGATCGTGACGCTCGGCGCGTGCCTGGGCTCCGGCATCTGCTGGGGTGTCGGCATGCTGCTCGGCCACGATCCGCTGCAGCCGCGGCTGCAGGCGGCCAAGCCCGGTGATCTGATCTCGGCGCCGCTCGAACTGCACACCTGGACTCCCGCCGCGGCCTGGCTGATCGGTGCCGCGCTGGCCTGCGCCATCCTCGCTGCCACCACCTGGCGCAGCGAGCCGGTTGCAACCACATCGCAACCTGCCGCGTCAGAGCCTGCACCACCGGTGCAATAGCCTTTGCCAGTCCGGTGGGTGAGGCCACCGGCCAGCGAGGGAGCATATGTCCGACCAGAACACCCCGCCCACCCCGCAGTACCCGGGTGCCGGCGATCCGCAGAACCCCCAGAACCCGTCTGGCCCGCCGCAGGGTCAAGGCCAGAACCTGTGGCCCCAGCCCGGTCGGCAGCAGTACCCGCCGCAGCCCGGCCCGCAGCAGCCCGCTTACCAGCAGCGCCCGGCGCAGCAGGGTCAGCCGCAGCAGGGTCAGCCGTACGGCGGACCGCAGCAGCCGCCCGGTGGACCGCAGTACGGCCAGGGCGGTCCGCAGTACGGCCAGGGTGCGCCGCAGTACGGGCAGCCGGGTCAGGCGCCGTACGGACCGGCCGGTGGGCAGGCGTCGTACGAGCAGTTGCACGTTGGTGGGCAGCTGCCGCAGGGGCCTGGATACGGGCAGCCGCAGTGGCAACCGGAGCCGAAGAAGAAGCGCGGCAAGGTGATCCCGCTGATCGCGGCGCTGGCCATGGTGCTCGTCGTCGCGGGTGGCGGAATCTTTGCCTACGGCAAGCTCAAGGGCGGCGACCAGCCGTCCGCCGTGCTGCCGGGCACCGCCGTCGCCTACGCCCGGGTCGACCTGAACCCGTCGGCCGGCCAGAAGGTCGCCGCGATCCGCTTCCTGCTGAAGTTCCCGTCGGTCAAGGACAAGCTCGGCCTGACCGGTGAGAAGGACGACCTCCGGCAGAAGCTGTTCGAGCAGATCAAGAAGTACGCAGGCAACGACCTGGCCGATGTCGACTACGACAAGGACATCAAGCCGTGGCTCGGTGAACGCGCCGGCATCGCCGCGCTCCCGCCCGCCGACGGCAAGGACGACCCGGTCGTCGTCCTCGCGGTCCAGGTGAAGAACGAGGGCGAGGCCACCAAGGGCCTCGACAAGCTGATGGCGAACGAGGACAAGAAGCCGGGTCGCGCGTTCAGCAACGGCTACGTGCTGCTCGGCGACGACCAGACCACCGTCGACAAGGCCGTCGCCACCGCCAAGGACAACCCGCTGGACAAGAACGCCAAGTTCAGCTCGGACATGGACAAGCTCGGAGAGCAGGGCTTCATGTCCGCCTGGGCCGACATGAAGGGCATCGCCTCGATCTCCGGCAAGGTCGACTCCGCGGCGCTCGGCGGGATCGGCGACGCGAGCATGGCCGCCGCGCTGCGGTTCGACGCGTCGTACGTCGAACTGAAGGGCATCGCGCAGGGCGACAAGAGCATCAAGGTGAACTCGGCCGACGCCGGTGACCTGATCACCAAGCTGCCGGACAGCACGGCCGGCGCGGTCGCGGTGTCGGGCGGCGAGAACCTGGTCGACACGATGTGGCAGCAGATGGACAAGGCGTCCAACGGCAACATCAAGCAGCTCACCGAGCAGATCAGCGAGGAGACCGGCCTGACGCTGCCGGACGACCTGAAGAGCCTGCTGGGCAAGAACCTCGCGGTCGCGATCGACAAGGACAGCGCGAACGGCCCGAAGATCGCGGCCCGGATGGAGACCGACCCGGCCAAGGCCGAGCCGGTGGTGGAGAAGCTGACCACCCTGCTGCACGAGCGGAGTTCGGCCAACGTCCCGATCGAGACGGCCAAGGACGACGACACGCTCGTCCTCGCCACCGACAAGGACTACGCCGAGCAGGTGCTCAAGGGCGGCAACCTCGGCCAGTCCGAGAACTTCAAGCAGGCCCTGCCCGACACCAAGGGCGCGGTGACGGTCGGGTACGTCGACTTCGAGGCGGCCGGCTCGCTCAGCCCGCGGTTCAGCTCCGACAAGGATCTGGCCGCCCTCCGCTCCGGCGGTTTCGTGGCCCGCTCCACGGGCGACGGCCAGGCGGAGTTCTCCCTGCGAGTCGTCGCGAAGTAGGACTTCTTCGGCCGGTGATGTCGAAATCGGCCGGACGGCTTCTACCTCCTGGGTGAAAGCACCTTTTCACCCAGGAGGAGAACCACGATGAACCACTTCACTGGCATTCGGACCGTCGGCGTACCGGTCACCGATCAGGATCGGGCGGTCACGTTCTACACCGAGACGCTGGGGTTCGAGCTGTTGATGGACGCACCGCTGCCGCAGTTCGGCGGCCGGTGGATCGTGGTCGCGCCGGCCGGTGCGGCCACGAGCATCGCCCTGGTGCCGGCCTCGGAGGAGAATCCGGCCGGCGTGGACACCGGCATCCGGCTGTCGAGCCCGGACGCGCCGGCGGCGCACAAGCACTTCCTCGCCGAAGGGATCGACACCGGCGAACTACTCGAATGGCCGGGTGTTCCGCCGATGTTCAGCCTCCGCGACCAGGACGGGAACAGGCTCTACGTGTCTCAGGAATGACCCGGCATCGTGATCCCCGTCAGCGAGGCGCAGGCGTCCAGGAAGGCCGCCTGCACCTCGGGATCCGAGGCGGCCGGGTGCGTCCGGTGAGGCTGCAGGTGGTAGTAGTACCCGCCGCTCGGTGTGCTCGGCGCGGTGGCCAGCCAGACCTGCGTCAAGTGACCTTGGCTCAGGTCACCGGGCGCACCCCGGCCACCCATCTTGGTCGGGACCCACCCCGGATCCACAGCATTCGATCGGACCTCGGGCCACAGCCGGGCTGCCGCGAAGGCCAGGATCACGTCGTACAGCTTCGAGTCCGAGTACGCCTGCGCCCCACGCCATCGCCGCCGGGTCCACTGCAAATCATCGAGTACGACGTCACCACCCTCGTGCATGCCGGAGCTCAGATAGACCAGCCGGTCCGGCCGATCGATCAGGGCGGTCAGCACGTACGGCGCCAAGGCGTTGACCGCGAACACGTGCTCGAGCCCGTCGACCGTCTCGATCCGCGCTTCCTGGTAGCCGACGGCCGCGTTGTGGATCACCACGTCGAACCGCCCTGACTCGTTCGCCTGCCGGGCCAGCCCGCGCGTCTCCGCGATACTCGCGAGATCGCCGATCAGCACGCCCGAGACCTTGGGCAGTGCGGCGGTGGCGTCGGCGGCCCGGGCCTGGTTGCGGGCATGGAGTACGACGTCGTGCCCTTGATCGATGAGCTCGGAGGCAGCCAGGTGCCCCAGGCCGTCGGCGGATCCGGTGACGAGAATGCGTGCCATGTCTTCAGTCTGCCGTGTCAGACGAGGACGTGGCCGCCGTCGACCGTGAGGATCGTGCCCGTCGCGTAGCCCTGGTTCATCAGGTAGACGTAGGCCTCGGCGATGTCCGTGACCTCGCCGACCCGGCCGACCGGCAGCAGCCGCGACGTCTCGTCGTACAGCGTTTGCTGGTCCTCGACGGGCATGTTCGACCACAGTGGCGAGCGGACCACGCCGGGCTTGACCGCGTTGACGCGCAGCGGTGCCAGCTCCACGGCGAGTGCGCGGACGAGGGAGTCGACCGCCCCACAGATGCTGGCCGCCACCGACCAGCCCGGGTTCGGACGGTCGCCTGCGGCACCGCTCGTCAGTACGACGGAACCACCCGGGCGGATCTTCGACGCGGCAGCGCTGACCGCACCGAGGGCGCCGAAGTAGCGGAGCTCGAACGCCTTGCGAGCCTGGGCCAGGTCCATCGATGCGACGTCGAGGAGAGTGAGCGACTCACCCGCGGTGTAGACGAGGTGGTCGAACGCGTCGAGGCCGTCGAAGAACGCCTTGACCGCCGCGGCGTCAGTGAGGTCGACCGCCTCGCCGGATGCGGTCGCGGGAAGGGTGTCCAGCGCGCGCTTGACGGATTCGGGGTTGCTAGAGGCAACGATCGCGGTCGCGCCCTGGCCGGCCGCGAGTTGGGCGGTCGCGAGTCCGATCCCCGACGTACCGCCGAGAAGGACGACGCGTTGATCCTGCAAAGTCATGGGAACTGCCTTTCGTGGTGGGGGTTGCCCTTCCACGATGCGCGTGCCCGGCGGGCCGGGTCCAAGACCTCTTCGGACGTCTGTAATACCCTGAAGGTATTGTGGACGTTGACCTCCGCAAGCTCAGGTACTTCGTCGCTGTCGCCGAGGAACTGCACTTCGGCCGGGCGGCGGAGCGGTTGCACATCGCCCAGCCGGTGGTGTCCCGGCAGATCCGCGCGCTCGAGGACGAGCTCAGGGCCCAGTTGTTCGTCCGCACCAAGCGATCCACCGAGCTGACTCCAGCGGGTCGTCAGTTGCTCGACGACGCCCGGCCCTTGCTCGCCTCGGCCGAGGCCGTACGCCGGCGGGTGGCTCAGGCGGCGCGGGGACCGAAGACGTTCACCGTCGGCTTCATGCCCGGCGTCACCGTGACACAGGTCGTTCGGGCCTTCACCGCCGCGCATCCCGGCGTCGAGGTCGAGGTGATCCGGACGACCTGGGACGACCAGGTGGACGTCCTGCACGATGGCCGCGCGGACGTCAGCATCGTGCGCCTGCCGATCGACCAGCAGGGGCTGAGCATCCGCCCGTTGTTCGAGGAGCCCCGGGTCGCGATGCTCCCATCGGACCACCGGCTGGCCGGCAAGCCGATGATCGAGATCACCGATCTCGCGGACGAACACCTGCTGCAGGATCCGGACGCCGTACCGGAATGGCGTGACATCGCGGTCGAACTGCGTCGCGGCCGGCCGAAGCCGGTCACGGCGTATCGCAGCGTCGAGGAGAAACTCGAGCATGTCGCGGCGGGGCGTGGCGTCTCGATCATCCCGTTGTCAGTGGCCAGTTACTACCAGCGACCCGACGTCGCCGTCGTACCGGTAAGCGAGCTCGCCACCAACAAGGTCGCCCTCGCCTGGATCGCTTCCCGCCGCTCCCGCCTGCTCTACGACTTCGCCGACCTCGCCACCACCGTCGACTGGACACCGCGGCAGGACGACTGAGCTCTGGTGGTGAGACCATCGGAAGATGGGGAGGTCCGCGGTCGCGGCGCTGGTCGTCCTGGCCTTGGTGGGGTGCTCGGGTGGAGGACAGGAGCCGAGCGCCGATCCGGCATCGAGTACGCCCGCGACAGTCAGCTTCCCCGACCCGGCGACGGCGCCGCTCGAGCCGGCGAAGGCCAAGGTGCTCCAGGACGCGCTGGCGAAGATCGTCGCGTTCCCGGATGACCCGTCGGGGTCCCGCGGTGCGACCGCCGCGGTCATGACCGATCGATGGAACTGGTCCGGTGCGGCTGGAGTGGATGTCCGCGGTAACCCGTTGAAGCCGGCGACGAGCATGGGGGTCGCAAGTATCACGAAGACGTTCGTCGCGGCGGAGGTGATGCTGCTCGCCAAGGCTGGGAAGGTCGATCTGGACAAGCCGCTCTCGACGTACGTGAAACACCGGCTGACCGCTAACAACGCGACCGTACGGCAGCACCTGTCGATGACGTCAGGTGTGCAGGACTACCTGCCAGGCGACTACGCGCAGCTGACCAAGGCGATCGAGGCGGCTCCGAGCAAGCACCGGACGGCTGAGGAGGCGCTGTCCTACCACACAGCGCCGGTCGGCCGGCCGAACAGCCCGTTCAGCTACAGCAATCCCAACTATGTGCTGCTCGGCATGCTCATCGAGAAGGTCACCGGACAGCCGCTTGCCACCGTGCTCCGGCGTGACCTGGCCGCTCCGGCCGGACTGCGGCACGCCGCCTTCCAGGACGGCGAGAAGCCGCAACCACCCGTGGTGGTCGACGACAGTGAGTTCTGTGGCCCGGCGAACGACGGTTACCTTCCGTGCCGCGCGTTCGCCAGCCTCTCGTCGGCGAACGGGGGGCTCGCGGCCGACGCGCCGACGGTCGCGCGGTGGGGATACCAGCTGTACGGCGGTCGCGTGCTGCCCGCGGGCGTCGTCAGCGAAATGACCAAGGGCGAGGGGGAGTACGGACTGGGGACGATGCGGTTCTCGGAACTGTTCGGCATCGGTACGGCGTACGGTCATAGCGGTGACTCCCCGGACCACACCAGCCTCCTGATCGTGATCCCGGCGAAGAAGGTCTCCGTCAGCGTGCTCCTTGCCGACGGCAACAGGAACGTCGACCACGCGATGGCCGAGCTGACCAAGGCCCTCCAGCCCCTGCTCAACTGAACAGGGGAGGGCGGTGCTCAGCGGCGGATGCGGTAGCGGAGGTGAGTGGCCGTCGGGGTGTCGATCACCCGCACGACGTCCAGCTCGATCTGCGCGGGTAGTACGTCGAACAGCCGGAGGCCGCGGCCGAACAGGACCGGGACCTGGTCGATCTGGAGCTCGTCCAGTACGCCGGCCTCGAGGGCCTTCTGCGCCGTGTACGCGCCGTGGACCAGGACGTCCTTGTCCCCGGCCGCGGCCTTCGCCTGCGCCATCGCGATCTCGATCCCGTCGGTCACGAACTTCACCGTCGGGTACTTCTCGGCCGCGGAGGGCGCCGGCTGGTGACTGAGCACGAAGATCGGCACGCCGTGGTGATCACCACCGTAGTAGTCGACCTGCTCCGCGGTCCGCCGCCCGACCAGCACTGCGCCGGTCGCGTGCAGTTCGTCCCAGATGACTTCGGCCGGCCCTTCCGGGCGGCCGAAGTCGCCGTCCGCGGTCTTGTACCACTCGTGCAACCGCAGGAAGCCGTCGCCGCCCGGATTCCCCGGGGCGTCGTTCGGACCGGCGATGTACCCGTCGACGGACATCGACATCAGCAACACCGATGCAGCCATCAGCCTGCTCCTTCACTCCGTGAAGCACGGCCTGCCCGCGCTTCCTACCCTCGCGTCGAAGGCGCCGGAGCAGACTCGACATCACCCGCGACGGATTTCACTCCGGCTCGGCGAGTGCCTCCAGGACGCCCTCGCCGTACTTGGCCAGTTTGTTCTCACCGATGCCGCTGATGGTGCCGAGCTCGGCCAACGAGCCGGGGAGGTCGGTGGCGATCTGCCGCAGCGTCGCGTCGTGGAAGATCACGTACGCCGGAACGCCCTGCTCCTTGGCGACACCGGCACGCCACGCCCGCAACCGCTCGAAGACTGGTGCGGCCTCGGGAGCCAGGTCGGCCGCGGCCTTCTTCGCACTGGAGGACCTCGACTTCGACCGCGTTCGCTCGGGCTCGCGCCGCATCATCACCTCGCGGCGCCGCCCGAGAACCTCGCCGCTCTCCTCGGTGAGCACGAGCGTGCCGTAGTCGCCTTCCACCGTGAGCAGTCGCAGCGCCAGCAGTTGCCGGATCACGCCGCGCCACTCGGTGTCCTTGAGCTCGGTCCCGATCCCGAACACGGACAGCTGATCGTGCCGGAACTGCTTGACCTTCTCCGTCTCCTTGCCGAGCAGGATGTCGATCAGCTGACCGGCGCCGAACTTCTGGCCGCGCTCGTGCTGCAGCCGATACACCGTCGACAGCAACTTCTGCGCCGCGATCGTCCCGTCCCACGACTCCGGCGGCGTCAGGCAGGTGTCGCAGTTCCCACACGTGTCGCCGTGCTGACCGAAGTACGCGAGCAGTTGCGACCGGCGGCACTGCACGGTCTCGCACAACGCGAGCATCGCGTCGAGGTGTGCGCTGAGCCGGCGACGATGCGCGAGATCACCTTCGGACGTGTCGATCATCTTCCGCTGCTGGACGACATCCTGCAGTCCATAGGCAAGCCATGCCGTCGACGGCAGCCCGTCCCGCCCGGCGCGGCCGGTCTCCTGGTAGTAGCCCTCGACCGACTTCGGCAGATCGAGATGCGCGACGAACCGTACGTCGGGCTTGTCGATCCCCATCCCGAACGCGATCGTCGCGACCACCACCAAGCCGTCCTCGCGGAGGAACCGGGCCTGGTTGGCCGCGCGGGTCCGGCTGTCCAGTCCGGCGTGGTACGGCAGGGCTTCGATCCCGTTCTGCGTGAGGAAGGCCGCTGTCTTCTCGACGCTGTTGCGGGACAGGCAATAGACGATGCCCGCGTCCCCGGCGTGCTCGGTCCGCAGCAGGTCGAGCAGTTGCCGCTGCGGGTTGTCCTTCGCGACGATCCGGTACTGGATGTTCGGCCGGTCGAAGCTCGCGACGAAGTGCTTCGCGTCGCCCAGCTTCAGCCGGGTCGCGATCTCCTGGTGCGTCGCCTCGGTCGCCGTCGCGGTCAGCGCGATCCGCGGTACGTCGGGCCATCGCTCGTGCAACTCGGACAGCATCAGATAGTCGGGCCGGAAGTCGTGGCCCCACTGCGAGACACAGTGCGCCTCGTCGATCGCGAACAGCGCGATCTTGCCCTGGTCGAGCAGTCGGACCGTCGCCTCGACCCGGAGCCGCTCGGGAGCGAGGTAGAGCAGATCCAGCTCGCCGGCCAGGAATGCCTGCTCGACCTCGCGCCGCTGCTCGAAGTCCTGTGTGGAGTTCAGAAACCCGGCCCGGACACCGAGCGCCGTCAACGCGTCGACCTGGTCCTGCATCAACGCGATCAGTGGCGAGATCACCACGCCGACACCGGATCGAACCAGCGCCGGAATCTGGTAGCACAGTGACTTCCCGCCGCCGGTCGGCATCAGCACCAGCGCGTCGCCGCCGGCGACGACCGTGTCGATGATCTCGGCCTGCTCACCGCGGAAGGCGTCGTACCCGAAGACCCGGCGCAGCACATCGACAGCTTCGGAAACGGGCAGCCCGGTTGTCTCGGTCACGCCGCGAGTCTAGTGAGAACGCCCCGGCGATGCTGGGTGCGGAAGGCAAACCTGTGGATTACTGCGCGACTTCGCCGCGATACGTCCCGACGCTCCATAGATTGCCCTCGTGGTCCTTGACGGTGAAGCCGCGCGAGCCGTAGTCCTCGTCCTTCAGCCCGCGGACGACGACCGCGCCGGCGCCGATCACGCGGCCGATCAGGCTGTCCGGGTCGTTGTGGACGAGATAGATCGACTGCGTCCGGTCCGCCAGCGCGGTGAACTCGTCCGGCTCGGACTTGGCATCCGCCGAACCCATCATGATGCCGCCACCGAACGGCCAGGTCAGCTCGGAGTGCGCGACCGATCCCTCGGCCACGCCGGGGTACGACGCGATGAGGGTGAAGCCGAGTCCCTCGGTGAGGAACTTCAGCGCGGCCTGACCGTCTCGGTAGTGGAGTCCAGGCCAGACCCCGATCACTGCTTTCTGTTCAGTCATGCTGTTCATGCCTCCGACTCTGCGGCCCAGGCCGGGACGAAGTCTTGAACGTTTGGGAGTTCCTCGACCATCCACTGCCGCGGTGAGCAGCCGGCGATCGCCCGGAACTCCCGGGTCAGATGCGCCTGGTCGGCGTACCCGAAATGGGCGGACAGGTCGGCGAGCCGGGTGTCCGGCCGCCGTCGCAACCGGCCGACCGTGCGCTCGAACCGCAGCACCCGCGCGGCCACCTTCGGCGCCAGCCCGAACTCCGCGGTGAACCGATCCGTCAGGTGCCGCCGGCTCCAGCCGACCTCGGCCGCGAGTTCCTGTACGGCGATCGCCCCGCCACGCTCGCACAGTCGCTGCCAGGCCCAGCCGAGCTCCGGCCGCACCTTGGGGGCGTCGCCGGCCCATCGCTCGAGGAACAGTCCCTCGAGCAGATCGAAGCGCGCATCCCAGCTCGGCGCCTCCCGCAGTTGGTCGATGAGCACGCCAGCCGGCCGCCCGAGTACGTCGTCGAGCCCGACCACTGTGGACGCGAGCTCGACCGGCGGCAGGCCGAGCAGGACCCGGGCGGCGGCCGGGGTGAGTGACAGCTGCACACCGGCCCGGCTGGGTGTCGCACCGACGTGGACAGCGGTCGAGTGCAGACCCCCGACGAGCGCATCGAACTTCTCGACGGGTGAGCCGGGCCAGGCGACGCCGAGCGGCTCGTCCAGGGTGATCACGAGCGTCAGGTGCCGCGACGGGAGTCCGCGATGGAGGGCCGGCGGATCACCGTCGTACGCATAGCCGCTGAGATCGCCGACGTACGGGCGCAGGGCCGGGTGCACCGGTCGCGTGTGGTGCTCCAAGCCCGCCATGTCCTCAGGCTAGATGCGGCCGTGGACAGAATCACCCGCTCCAGAATCCGGGACCCGCGTACCGCCATCCGGACGGGCGTGGCAACATCAGACAAGTCGTCCACGTAGCAAGGAGATGTCGTCGTGCCCGCTCTGAGGTCCCGTACTGTCACCCACGGCCGCAACATGGCAGGCGCCCGCGCGCTCATGCAGGCCTCCGGGGTAGCCCGCGAGGACTTCGGCAAGCCGATCATCGCGGTGGCGAACAGCTTCACCGAGTTCGTCCCGGGCCACACCCACCTCGCGCCGGTCGGCCGGATCGTGTCCGAGGCGATCCACGCGGCCGGCGGGATCGCGCGCGAGTTCAACACGATCGCCGTCGACGACGGGATCGCGATGGGTCACGGCGGCATGCTCTACAGCCTGCCGTCGCGGGATCTGATCGCCGACTCGGTCGAGTACATGGTCGAGGCGCACTGCGCCGACGCGCTGGTGTGCATCTCGAACTGCGACAAGATCACCCCGGGCATGCTGAACGCCGCACTCCGGCTGAACATCCCGACCGTGTTCGTCTCCGGCGGCCCGATGGAGGCCGGCCGGGCCACGCTGGTCGACGGCACCGTCCGCAAGCTCGACCTGATCGACGCGATGTCCGAGGCCGTCAACGAGAACGTCTCCGACGCCGACATCCTGCGGATCGAGGAGAACGCCTGCCCGACCTGCGGCTCGTGCTCGGGCATGTTCACCGCGAACTCGATGAACTGCCTGACCGAGGCGATCGGCCTGTCGCTGCCGGGCAACGGCTCGGTGCTGGCCACCCACACCGCGCGCAAGGCGCTGTACGAGAAGGCCGGCGAGACCGTCGTACAGATCACCAAGCGGTACTACGACAACGACGACGCGACCGTGCTGCCGCGCAACATCGCCTCCCGCGAGGCGTTCGGGAACGCGATGGCGCTGGACATCGCGATGGGCGGATCGACGAACACGATCCTGCACCTGCTCGCGGCCGCGCAGGAGGCGGAGGTCGAGTTCGACCTGGACGACATCAACGCGGTGTCGCGCCGGGTGCCGTGCCTGGCGAAGGTCGCGCCGAACGTCGCACCGGGCGGGACGTACTACATGGAGGACGTGCACCGGGCCGGCGGCATCCCGGCGATCCTCGGTGAACTGCACCGGGCCGGACTGCTGAACGAGAACATCCACACCGTGCACAGCGACTCGATCGACGAGTGGCTGAAGACGTGGGATCTGCGCGGCGGCTCGCCGTCGCCGGACGCCGTCGAGCTGTGGCACGCGGCGCCGGGCTGCAAGCGGTCGGCCACCGCGTTCTCGCAGTCGGAGCAGTGGGAGACGCTGGACACGGACGCGGCTGGCGGCTGCATCCGCGATCTGGAGCACGCGTACTCCAAGGACGGCGGGCTCGCCGTACTGAAGGGCAATTTGGCCGTCGACGGCTGCGTGGTGAAGACGGCCGGCGTGGACGAGTCGATCTGGACGTTCCAGGGTCCTGCGGTGGTGTGCGAGTCGCAGGAGGAAGCCGTCGAGAAGATCCTGGCCAAGCAGGTCCAGCCGGGTGACGTCGTGGTGATCCGGTACGAGGGCCCGAAGGGCGGGCCGGGTATGCAGGAGATGCTGTACCCGACGTCGTTCCTGAAGGGCCGCGGTCTGGGCAAGGTGTGCGCACTGGTCACCGACGGCCGCTTCTCCGGCGGTACGTCGGGCCTCTCGATCGGTCACGCCTCACCCGAGGCCGCGTCCGGCGGCACGATCGCACTCGTCCAGGACGGCGACCAGATCCGCATCGACATCCCCGGTCGCTCCATCGAACTGCTGGTCGACGAGTCCGAGCTGACCGCCCGTCGCGAGGCCCTCGGCGGTGTCTACGCCCCTCGCGCCCGCGACCGCAAGGTCTCCCAGGCCCTCCGGGCGTACGCCGCGATGGCGACCAGCGCCGACAAGGGCGCCGTACGCGACGTCTCCAAGCTCGGCTGACGCCCAAACCCCCTCGGCCGTCCATTCGATGGGTTATCCGGCTCTTCGGCTTGATGTGTGGGTGGTCGCGGTCGTCGTCCGGCGATTCGTCCAGGTGGGAGGCGGCCGGCGTGGGCATTTGGTGGGTTGACGTCCCATGTGGTGGGTTGCCGTACCGGATTCCGGGGCGCCAACCCGCCATCTCGGACGTCAACCCACCAAAGGGGACGCTCGGGACATGTCCGCGCCGACACACAGCACCCGGGCGGGGACCGGAACCGCCGGGCTGGGGCCGGTGGGGTAGGGCCGGCGGTGGGGTGGGGCCGGGAGCACCGTGGGTTGGGACAAGGAATTGCGGCTCTTGTGTCGTTTCCGTGGGTGAGCGGTCCTTGCGGTGTCGGTGTCGGTCTGGCGGGATGGTTGCTGGTGCGGACCTGAGGCACTCACCAATCCCACCGTCGGGTCATCGCCGGCGCAGGTCTGAGCGGGACCGGCCAGGGCGGTGTCTGCTTGGTGAGTGACACAGATCCGCGCCACGGACCCGGCCAACCTCCGTGCCCTGGTCGGGTCCGTGCCATCCAGTCCCTTACCCGGCGCCGTCCTCGGCCCGGGGTGGATCGGAGCTGTGGACGACCAACGCACTGACCAGACCGAGCAACTCGTCCGCACCACTTGGTCCGCCGAGCGCCGAGCTGCAACTCGACAGCACCACTCGGTGCGGCGCCCGTTCGAGCCGTTCGACGGCGAGGATCGTCTTTGTGCACCAGATCCGTACGCCGAGGCAGTCGCCGTACGGATCTGGTGCACAAAGTGACCGCGATCCCGGACCCCCAGTCCGCGTCGGACCGGGTCGGCGGACCGCGTTGGACCAGGTCGGCGGACCGCGGTCGGCGGACCAGGTCGGCGGACCGGGTCGGCGGACTAGGTCGGCGGACCGGGTCGGCGGACCGGGTCGGCGGGGACGCGTGGCGCCGGGCTGTCGTGCAGCCGGCGGGGTGGTGGTCCCCTGGGATGGGGTTGGGCCAGCGGCTGACCAACTGCCGGGGCCTGGGACACGTACTGGCGGGTTGGGACACGTTATTGCCTGTCTCGGCCCGCGACGACCTGTCCCAGGTCACCAGACGTGAACCGATCCGCGCACAACAAGCCCGCCGGAACCGCCCGGCCCAGCCTCGCCACACCCTCCACCCTGCCCACACCCGACATCGCCCCCGATTCCGACCAGCCCGCCCGGCCGACGATCACCCACACATCGAGCACGAGGCGATATCCCTTCGTGTGCAGCCTTCTCCCCTCTTGTACGAGCAGAGAAGGCACAACACGTGCGGATATCCCAAGAAATGGCCGCGGCGGCGACCGGGCGCGGTGCTGGGTAGGTCAGAGGGTTTCGAGGTCGAAGGCCAAGGCAATGGCTTCGGCGAGGGCTGGTTCCTGGTCGGGGTGGAGGTAGCCGATCAGGCGGCCGAGTTGGGCCTTCTGGATGGTCTGGATGTTGTCGCAGGAGATGGCGCTCGGGTGATCGAGGCCGTTGTCCGGGCCGACCAGGACCTCGGTGGACAGACCGCGGATGGTGCTGGTGATCGGGGCGACCGTCACGTTGGTGAGACGTGGGCGGATCAGCTCCCGGGTCAGGACCACGACCGGCCTCGGCTTGTCCAGCCGGGCGATGTGGAGCGGACGCATCAGTCGAGGTCAGTGAGCACAGTGCCGGCGGCCGCGGGGGCGAGGCCCTCGAGATCCGGATAGTCGCCGTGCTCGGTCAGGATGGCGAGGTCGCGGGCGGCGAGCTCGCGCCGGCGCTCGCGCTCCATCGCCCGGGCGACCACGGACGCCCGGCTCGTCGCCTTGTCGGTGGCCACGAGCTGGTCCATGAAGTCGACCAGCTCGTCCGGCAACCGCACAGTGATCTGCTTGCTCATACCAACACCATACCGCTCTGGGATTCACATCGGTAGCGCCGTCTGCCGGCGCGGCCATCGACCTGGCGACGGAGGCGAGCGTCAGTTCGGGGACATCGTCGACCAGTTGATGAGGTCCGTCGCGGGCAGCGAGGGGAGGGCCGCGATCGCGGCGAGCTCGCTGTCGAGGAGGCCGACCAGCTGGACCAGGCGGGATGTGGTGTCGGTGGCTTCGAGGAGTTTCTGGCGGTCGGGGGTGAGCAGCGTCATCGCAGCCGACATCAGGAACGACAGCGTGCTCGGGTCGTCGGGCAGCTCACCAATGTGCAGGCCCGGCCGGCTGATCTCGGTGACGGCCTCGGCGTACCGGCGGAAGCGGGCCATGGCGATCGTCGCCGTACCCAGCGGATCGTCGCCGAGGTCCTCGTCCAGCCACTCGACGTCGGCGACCAGATAGTCACCGCCGCCGTCCAGCTCGGCCACCTTGAACCGCCGGTTGCCGGTCAGCGTGATCTCCACCGGGCCGTCGTCGTCCGGGTCCAGGCTGATCTCCGAGATCGTCGCCGCGCAGCCGGTCCCGTACAACGACCGGAACACCCGCTCACCCAGCTCGTACCCGTCCCGGACGGCGAGGGCGCCGCAGACCAGTTCGCCACCGTTCTCGACCAGGTCGCGGACCACCGCGCGGCCCTGGACGTCGGTCACCGGAATGGGGAGCACCAGCCCGGGGAAGATCACCGTCTCGACAGTGAGCAGCGGTAGGCGGGAGTCCATACCAACGAGCCTAGGCCATGCCGCGTCCTGATCACGCCTCGTGACTGCCACCTTGTGGATACGGCGCAAACTCGGCAGGTCGCCACCACTAGACTGAGGCCATGATTCGCCGCGTCGACCTGCGGGGCCGAGTGGCGGCCGGAGAGGTGTCCGACCTCCAAGCCGAAGTGAACGCCCTCGTCCCCCGAGCCGTGTTCGACGTCGAGAAGGCCCTCGACGTCGTCCGACCGATCTGCCTGGACGTCCGCCATCGTGGACTCGAGGCGATCAGGGAGTACGGCGAGAGGTTCGACCATGTCCGGGTCGAGGACATCCGGGTCCCGGCCGACGCGCTGAAGACGGCGCTGGAGGAGCTCGACCCCGAGGTGCGATCGGCCTTCGAGGAGTCGATCCGCCGGGTCCGCGAGGTCAGCCAGGACGAGCTCACCCCCGACATCGCCTCCGAGCCCGCGCCCGGCGGCCGGGTCACGCAACGCTTCGTCCCGGTCCAGCGCGTCGGCCTGTACGTTCCCGGTGGTCGGGCGCCACTGGCGTCCAGCGTCGTGATGAACGTCGTACCCGCCCAGGTTGCCGGTGTGCCGTCGCTTGCCGTCGCATCCCCACCACAGAAGGAGTACGGCGGTCTGCCGCACCCGACTGTGTTGGCGGTGTGTGCGCTGCTCGGGATCGAGGAGGTGTACGCGATGGGTGGCGCGCAGGCGATCGCCGGGTTCGCGTACGGCTTCGGTGCTGGTGTCACGGGCTGCCGCAAGGTCAACCTGATCACCGGCCCCGGCAACATCTACGTGGTCGCGGCCAAGCGGTTCCTGCTCGGTGAGGTCGGCATCGACTCCGAGGCGGGCCCGACCGAGATCGCGATCCTCGCCGACGACACCGCCGACGCCCAGCACGTCGCCGCCGACCTGATCAGCCAGGCCGAGCACGACCCGATGGCCGCCAGCGTGCTGGTCACGCCGTCAGAAGCCCTGGCGGCCGCAGTCGAGGCTGAGCTGCCGCAGCAAGTGGCGCGCACCAAGCACCACGACCGCGTCACCGAAGCGTTGACAGGTCAGCAGTCGGCCGTCGTACTGGTCGACGACCTGGAGCAGGGCACGGCCGTCGTGGACGCGTACGCCGCCGAGCACCTGGAGATCCAGACCGCGGACGCCGAGGAGCGGGCCGGCCTGATCACCAACGCCGGCGCGATCTTCGTCGGCGGCTGGTCGCCGGTCTCCCTCGGCGACTACTGCGCGGGGTCCAACCACGTTCTGCCGACCGCCGGGTGCGCCTGCCACTCGTCCGGCCTGTCGGTCCGCAGCTTCCTGAAGGCGGTGCACGTCATCAACTACTCGCGCGACGCGCTGCAGGAGGTCGCCGGCCACGTGGTCGCGCTGGCCCACGCCGAGGACCTGCCCGCCCACGGCGCCGCGGTGTCGGTGCGCTTCCCCGGGGCGAACTGATGGGCCGCTTCGACGGGCTGCCGATCCGCGACGAGCTGAAGAGCTTCGAGCCGTACGGCGCCCCGCAACTCGACGTCCCGATCCTGCTCAACGTCAACGAGAACCCGTATCCGCCGAGCGAGGAGACCGTCGCCGACATCGCCGCGGCGGTCACCGTGGCCGCCCGCGGCATGAACCGCTACCCGGACCGCGAGTTCCTCGACCTCCGCGCGGATCTCGCGGCCTACCTGGGCCAGGAGTCCGGCGCGCAGCTGACCGCCGAGCAGGTGTGGGCGGCCAACGGGTCCAACGAGGTCATGCTGCACATCCTGCAGGCCTTCGGCGGCCCCGGGCGGACGGCGCTCTCCTTCGCGCCGACGTACTCGATGTACCCGGAGTACGCCCGGGACACGAACACGGCCTGGGTCACCGGCCGCCGGGCCGAGGACTTCACGCTCGACCAGAGCAAGGCACTGGCCGCGATCTCCCGGCATCACCCGTCCGTCGTCCTGCTCGCCTCGCCGAACAACCCGACCGGTACGGCGCTGCCGATCGACGTGGTCGAGGCGATCGCCGCCCGGACCGCCGCGATGGGATCCGTCCTCGTGGTCGACGAGGCGTACGCCGAATTCCGGCGGACCGGGACTCCGAGTGCGGTGACACTGTTGCCGTCGTACCCGAATCTCGCGGTGGCGCGGACGATGTCGAAGGCGTTCGCGCTGGCCGGCGGCCGGGTCGGATACCTTGCCGCGAGCAAGCAGTTGGTGGACGCGCTGCGGATCGTCCGGCTGCCGTACCATCTGTCCGCGGTGACGCAGGCGGTCGCGCGGGCGGCGCTGCGGCACTCCGACGAACTGCTCGGCCGGGTCGAGCAGTTGCGGATCGAGCGGGATGAGACGGTCGACTGGCTGCGGTCGCTGGGCCTGCGCGCGGTCGACTCGGACGCGAACTTCGTGCTGTTCGGCACGTTCGCCGATCGGCACGCGGTCTGGCAGTCGCTGCTGGACGACGGCGTACTGATCCGCGAGACCGGACCGGACGGCTGGCTGCGGGTCTCGATCGGCACCAGCGAGGAGATGGCCGCTTTCCGCGCTTCGCTCGAGCGCGTCCTGAAGACAGACATGGGAAGGTTGACATGACCCGGACAGCGCGGATCGATCGGGAGACCAGCGAGTCGAAGGTCCTGGTCGAGTTGAACATCGACGGCGAGGGCCGCGCCGACATCTCCACCGGCGTCGGGTTCTACGACCACATGCTCAACGCGCTGGCCAAGCACGCGCTGCTCGACCTGCACGTGAACACGGTCGGCGACCTCGAGATCGACGCGCATCACACCGTCGAGGACACCGCGATCGGCATCGGCCAGGCGCTGCGTGAGGCGTTGGGTGACAAGCGCGGGATCCGCCGGTTCGGCGACGCGACCGTGCCGCTGGACGAGGCGCTCGTGCACTGCACGGTCGACCTGTCGGGGCGCCCGTACTGCGTGCACACCGGCGAGCCGGACGGTCAGGTGTACGCGATCATCGGCGGCGACTACGCCGGCTCACTGACCCAGCACGTGTTCGAGACGCTCGCGTTCAACGCCGCGATCTGCATCCACATCCGGGTGCTCTCCGGCCGCGACCCGCACCACATCGTCGAGGCCCAGTTCAAGGCCTTCGCCCGGGCGCTGCGGGCGGCCGCCGAGCTGGATCCGCGGCAGCCGGGGATCCCCTCGACCAAGGGCGCTCTGTGAGCAAGAAGGTCGTGCTACTCGACTACGGATCGGGCAACATCCGGTCGGGGGAGCGCGCGCTGCAACGGGTCGGAGCGGACGTCACGGTCACGTCCGACTACAACGAGGCGCTGAACGCCGACGGTCTGCTGGTCCCCGGCGTCGGCGCCTTCGAGGCCTGCATGACCGGCCTCAAGGCGGTCCGTGGTGACGTGATCGTCGACCGGCGGCTGAGCGGTGGCCGCCCGGTGCTCGGTATCTGCGTCGGCATGCAGATCCTGTTCGCGCGCGGCATCGAGCACGGCGTCGAGACCGAGGGCTGCGACCAGTGGCCGGGGGTGGTCGAGCGGTTGCAGCCCGCGAACGGCGAGCCGGTCCCGCACATGGGGTGGAACACGGTCGATGTCCCTGCCGCGACGTCGTTGTTCCAGGGGATCGAGAAGGAGCGGTTCTACTTCGTCCACTCCTACGGTGTCCGCGCGTGGGAGCTCCGGGACACGCGCGACTCGGTGACACCGGCCGTCACCTGGACGTCGTACGCCGGAGACCGGTTCGTCGCCGCGGTCGAGAACGGTCCGCTCAGTGCGACCCAGTTCCACCCCGAGAAGTCCGGAGACGCCGGCGCCGAACTCCTGGCCAACTGGGTCCGCGCACTCTGATCGCCGCGCGGACCGACGACGTCTGCCTCATGCGGAGCGGGTGACGACGTCCCGGGTGCCCGGGTGTGGGATGGATTGCGGCGGCAACTCGTGTCGCCGCGACCGAGGGGTGATCGGCGATGACCGGGATCAGCAGCACGACGAAAACCGCGACCGGCGACATGGCCGTCATGCCACGGTTCACGAGGGACACCGTGCTGGCGGTTCCCAAGGACCGAATGCCGGATGACGAGATGCTGCCGCAGTCGGCGTACCAGCTCGTCCGGGACGAGGTGATGCTGGACGGCAACGCCCGGTTCAACCTGGCCACGTTCGTGACCACGTGGATGAACGACGAGGCGGACCGGCTGTACGCCGAGACGGTCGACAAGAACATGGTCGACAAGGACGAGTACCCGCAGACGGCGGAGATCGAGGCCCGGTGCGTGCGCATGCTCGCCGACCTGTGGAACGCGCCGGACACCGCCGACGCGATCGGGACGTCGACGACGGGCAGTTCCGAGGGCTGCATGCTGGGCGGCCTCGCACTCAAGCGGCGCTGGCAGCACGCGCGCCGGGCCGCGGGCAAACCCTTCGACCGGCCCAACCTCGTGATGGGCCAGAACGTCCAGGTCGTGTGGGAGAAGTTCGCCGAGTACTGGGATGTCGAGCCGAGGTACGTGCCGCTGGAGGGCGACGACCTCTACCTGACGGCCGATCGGGCCCTGCGGTTCGTGGACGAGAACACCATCGGTGTGGTCGCCATCCTCGGTTCGACGATGGAAGGCAGTTACGAGCCCGTCGCGCAGATCTGCGCCGCGCTGGACGAACTGGAGGAGCGGACCGGACTGAACGTGCCGGTGCATGTCGACGCGGCGTCCGGTGGCTTCGTCGCTCCCTTCATCCAGCCCGACCTGGTGTGGGACTTCCGGTTGCCGCGCGTGGCGTCGATCCAGGCCTCCGGTCACAAGTACGGGCTCGTCTATCCGGGCGTCGGCTGGGTGCTGTGGCGGCACACCGAGAACCTGCCCGAGGAGCTCGTCTTCAAGGTGAACTACCTGGGCGGCAACATGCCGACGTTCGCGCTGAACTTCTCCCGGCCCGGCGCGCAGGTGCTGCTGCAGTACTTCCAGTTCGTGCGACTCGGCCGGGACGGTTACCAGCGGATCCAGCAGACGTGCCAGGACGTCGCCGTACACCTCAGTGACGCGATCAAGGCGATGCCCGAGTTCGAGCTGGTCTCGGACGGACGGGACCTGCCGGTGTTTGCGTTCCGGGTGGCCGACGGCATCACGAAGTACACGGCGTACGACGTCTCGCGGAAGCTGCGCGAACGGGGCTGGCTGGTGCCGGCGTACTCGATGCCGCCGAACCGGGAGGATCTGGTCGTCCTGCGGGTGGTCGTGCGGAACGGATTCAGTCACGACATGGCCGACCTGTTCCTGCGGGACGTGCGGATCGCGGTCGACTGGCTCGACGGGCTGGAAACTCCGATGCCGCAGGAGGAGGAGCCGGCCGGGTTCCATCACTGACCGGACAGCGACCGGTGATGTCCTTGGCGGGAGCGTTCCGGGCGCGCCAGTTCGTTCGGCAGAGCCTCTGGGTGGTGCCGCTGCTCGGCGGGGTGGCCGGCGTGGCGCTGTCCGGGGTCGATCTGTGGGTCGAGGGCCTGATCGACCTGCCACCGTCGTGGTCGTACTCCGCGGCCACCGCGAACAGCGTGCTGTCGGCCGCTGCGGCCGCGATGGTCGGGCTGATCGGGTTCGTGGTCACGATCGGCGTACTCGTCGTGCAGATGGCGACCGGCACGCTGTCGCCGCGCTTCATGCGGTTGTGGTACCGAGACCGGCTGCAGAAGTTCGTCCTGGCGGCCTTCACGGCCACGTTCACCTTTGCCTTCGCGTTGTTGCGCCATGTGGAGGCCGACTCCGTGCCTGATCTGGGCGTCTCCCTGGTCGGGCTGGCCGTCAGCATCGACCTGGTCCTCCTGCTGCTTTATTTCGACCGGTTCGTACATGCCTTGCGGCCGGTCGCGGTCGCGGCGGCGATGGCCGAGGCCGGTCTGGCGATCGAAGCCGAGGAGGACGGCCTCGTCGCATCCGCCGGGAACGGTGACCGAGGGGCCGGACGGGGTGAGCCTGACGCACGGATCCTGGCGCCCCGCTCGGGCGCCATCCAGGATGTCGACATCGCGGACCTCGTCCGGTTCGCGGCGGCTCGCGGCCAGGTCTGCGTCATACCGCACACCATCGGTGACTTCGTCACCGCGGGGAGCGTGCTGATGGAGGTTCATGGAACGGCGAGCGAGACCGATCTGCGGCGATTGCGCGGGATGGTCTCGCTGGGCCATGAGCGCACGATCGACCAGGACCCGGCCTTCGCCCTGCGCATCATGGTCGACATCGCCATCCGGGCGCTGTCGCCGGCGGTCAACGATCCCACCACGGCGACCCAGGTGCTCAACCACATCGACGATCTGCTGCTCGGGATCGGCTCCTCCGATCGAGCCTTCCGGGGAACCGCGCTCGACGCCGACGGGCAGGTCCGCCTCGTCGTCCGGACCCGTAGCTGGTCGGAGTACCTCGACATCGGCGTGACCGAGATCCGCCAGTACGGCGCTGTCTCGCCGCAGATCTGCCGCCGGTTGCGGGCCATGCTCGAGGATCTGCGAGACGGGGTCCCGCTCGCACGCCGGGCCGTCGTGCAGTCTCAACTCGACTCGCTGGACCGGGCGACCGACGCGGCGTTTGCCGACCCGGTCGAGCGGGCGCTGGCGCGGATGAGCGACCGGCAGGGCCTTGGTGCCACCCGGTCCGGTGAGACCTCCGATGCCCGCGGTTGATCGGAGACTGATCGCGCGGACGCGGGCCGTCCGGGCGTTGCTGCTGTGGTCTTCCGCGCTCGGGATCGCGACCGCGGCCGTGGTCGTCGCGCAAGCCTGGCTGCTGGCCGAGCTGCTCTCCGCCTCGTTCCAGGACCGCGCGAGCGTCCACGAGTTGCGCGGGCCGCTGCTCGTCCTGCTCGGCGTCGTCATCGGCCGCGCCGTACTCGCCTGGTGGGCCGAGCTGATGGCGCACCGGTCCGGCACCCAGGCCAAGGCGGAGCTGCGGATGAGCCTGCTGCGGCACGTTGTCGCCCTCGGTCCGGCGTGGCTCACCCGGCACCGCACCGCCGAGCTCGAGTCCCTCGGCACCCGCGGTCTCGATGCTCTCGACGGCTACTTCACCCGCTACCTACCGCAGTTGGTGCTGGCGGTCGTCATTCCTACTGCTGTCATCACCGCGGCCGTGACCCAGGACATCGTGACGGCGGCGATCATCGCCGTTACGGTTCCCCTGATCCCGCTGCTGATGGCCGTCGTCGGCGCAGGCGCCCGGACCCACGCGGCCAAGCGTCTCGTCGCCCTGCAGCGTCTGGGCGGCCACTTTCTCGACAGCGTCGCCGGACTGACGACGCTCAAGGTGTTCGGGCGGGCGCGCGCTCAGGCAGACCTGGTCCGCCGTACGACGGACGACTTCCGCGCGGAGACGATGGGCACGTTGCGCGTGGCCTTCCTGTCGTCTCTGGTGCTGGAGCTGCTCGCGTCGTTGTCCGTGGCAGTGGTCGCGGTCGCGGTCGGCATCAGGCTGGTCAGCGGCGGCCTGGACCTGTCCACCGGTCTGTTCGTGCTCATCCTCGCTCCTGAGGCCTACCTCCCGCTGCGCACCCTGGGGGCGAGCTTTCACGCCAGTGCGGATGGGGTGGCTGCCGCGGACCAGGTGTTCACCGTGCTGGACAGCCCACTTCCGGAGGTCCGTCCGGGCGCTGCATTCCCGGACTGCCCGTTGGTGGAACTGCGGGTGGACCAGGTTTGTGTGAGCTATCCGGACCGGGCCGAACCTGTGCTCGACCGGGTGAGTCTGTCCGTCGGCGCGGGGGAAGTGGTGGCCTTGACCGGGCCGAGCGGCTGCGGCAAGTCGACCATGATCAACGTGCTCCTGGGCTTCGTCGCCGTGGACTCAGGCCGAGTGACGGTCTGCGGGGAGGACCTCGGTGGGCTCGATCTCGACGTCTGGCGCCGGAACGTGGCATGGGTCCCGCAACGGCCCTACCTGCTGGCAGCGAGTCTGGCCGACAACATCAGGCTCGGCAGGCCGGACGCTCCCGAGGAAGACCTCCTGCGAGCGGTTCACGACGCGGGGCTTGCCGAGGTGGTCCGCCGGCTGCCGCACGGACTCGCGACACCGCTGGGCGAGCGGGGCGCCGGTCTGTCGGCAGGTGAGCGGCAGCGCGTCGCTCTGGCGCGGGCGTTCTTGATGGATGCACCGTTACTCCTGCTGGACGAGCCAACGGCCACCTTGGACGGAGAGACCGAGGCGTCGGTCCTGGATGCCGTCGACCGGCTGACTGCCGGACGTACTGCACTGATCGCCGCACACCGGCCGGCTCTGGTCGCTTTGGCGGACCGGGAGATCCAGCTGGAACGGGCGGCCGCGGTGGGACACCGATGATTTCCGGAGTGACCACCCGGCTGGCCGCAGCCACCCTGCTCGGCGCGGGTGGCGCCGCCGCCGGCCTCGGCCTGTCGGCGACCGCCGGCTGGCTGGTAACGCGCGCCTCCGAGCAGCCCAACATGGCCGCGCTGGGGCTCGCCGTGGTCGGAGTGCGGTTCTTCGGGATCAGTCGCGCGCTGCTGCGGTACGCCGAGCGCCTGGTCGGGCACGATGCGGCGTTCCGGGCGCTGGCCGACGTACGGATGCGGGTCTACCGCAGGCTCGAGCGTCTCGCCCCTGCAGGCCTGCCGTCCTTCCGGAGCGGCGACCTGCTGGCTCGTTTCGTCGACGACGTCGACTCGCTGCAGGACCAGATGCTGCGGGTGGTCCCGCCGTACGTCGTCTTCGCCGCCGCAACCGGGTTGACGGCCGGACTGGTCGGGTCCCTGGTGCCGGTCGCGGGCATCCTGGTCGTGGCCGCCGCGCTGCTCTGCGCGACGGTCGTTCCGCTCCTGGCCCGGTATCTGGTCCGGCGGTCCGAGGCGCGCCGGGCGGAGACCCGCGGTGAACTGTCGACCGCGGTGGTCGACCTCGTCCAGGGAGCGCCCGATCTCATCGCGTACGGTGCCGCGAACGCGCAGCTGGGCCGGGCCGGACGAGCCGATGCCGAGCTGACCAGGGTGGCCGGCGCGGCTGCTCGAACCGCAGGCACCGGCTCGGGGCTCACGACGATGCTCGCGGGCCTGTGCGTCTGGGGCGTGGTTGTGGCCGGGATCGTCGCGGTGGACGACGGCACGCTCCGCGGCGTCCTACTCACCGTCGTCGTTCTGATGTCCTTGACCGCCTTCGAGTTGGTCACCGGACTGCCGCAGGCCTTCGCGATCCACGAGCGGGTACGGCGTTCCCGCGACCGGGTCGACGTGCTCCTGGCGGCCGATGACCCGGTAGGCGAACCCGGTGATCCGGCACCGATGCCGGCCGCGCCGTACTCGATCCGGCTGCGCGATGTGCGCGCTCGCTACGGGTTCGGACCGCTTGCGCTCGACGGGATCGACCTGGACCTGGCTCCTGGGGAGATCGTCGCGGTGGTCGGACCCAGTGGGGCCGGGAAGTCCACGCTGGCCGCCGTCCTGCTGCGGTTCCTCGATCTCGAGTCCGGTTCGGCCACCCTGAACGGGATCTGCGTCGCCGACCTGGACCCCGACGCCGTCCGGCGGGTCGTCGGGGTGGCCGGCCAGGACGCACACGTCTTCGACCGCACGATCGGGGACAACCTCCGGCTGGCGCGACCGGACGCGACCGAGGCGGAGCTGCGGGACGTCTTGGCAGCGGTCGGTCTGCTGGACTGGGTCGACGCCCTGCCCAGGGCCCTGGAGACCGAGGTCGGTGAGCACGGCGCCCGGCTCTCCGGCGGCCAGCGACAGCGGCTCGTCGTTGCGCGCGCCCTGCTGGCGGACTTCCCGGTGCTCATCCTCGACGAGCCGACCGAGCACCTCGACACCTCGGCGGCCGACGTGCTGACCGCCACCCTGCTGGCCGCGGCCGCCGAACGCAGCACGTTGCTGATCACTCACCGGCTGTGCGGCCTGCAGGCTGCCAACCGGATCTTGGTGCTGCACGCCGGCCGAGTGCTGGAGACGGGCACGCACGCGGATCTGGTCGCGGCCGGCGGGGCGTACGCGCGGCTGTGGGCCGAGGAGCAGGCGCATTTCATCCGGTCGGAATGATGCGCGGACCGTGACTCCGGGGCGAGTCTGCGGGAGACGACGTACGCTTCCGACGAGGGCGAAGGCCTGAGATGGACCCGACCGACCTGGCACGCATCCAGTTCGCGACCACCAGCATCTACCACTTCGTGTTCGTGCCCGTGACGATCGGGCTGGCCTTCCTGGTGGCCGTACTGCACACCCAGTGGTACCGATCCGGCCAGGAGGAGCACAAGCGGCTGACCCGGTTCTTCGGGACCCTGCTGCTGATCAACATCGCCGTCGGCGTCGTCACCGGGCTGGTGCAGGAGTTCCAGTTCGGCATGAACTGGTCGGCCTACTCGCGGTTCGTCGGCGACGTCTTCGGCGCGCCGCTGGCGATGGAAGGGCTGGCGGCGTTCTTCCTGGAGTCGACGTTCCTGGGGTTGTGGCTCTTCGGCTGGAACGTGCTGCCCCGGCGGATCCATCTCGCCACGATCTGGCTGGTCGCGGTCGGGGCGTCGCTCTCGGCCGCGTTCATCATGGCCGCGAACTCGTGGATGCAGCACCCGGTCGGCTACACGACCAACGCCCGGACCGGGCGGCCCGAGCTCAGCTCGATCGGGGACCTGTTCACGAACCCGGTGTTCCTCTGGGGCTTCATCCACGTGATCCTGGCCTCGCTGGTGACCGGGGCCGTGCTGATGCTGGCAGTGTCCGCGTGGCAACTCCGGCGCACCGAGCACGGCGGGCTTTTCCGGCGCTCGGCGAAACTCGCGATCGTCGTCCTGGTCCCGGTCTCGATCCTGGCGCTGGCGGTCGGCAGCCAGCTGGGTGTGATCGAGGCGAAGTACCAGCCGATGAAGATCGCGGCCGCCGAGGCACAGTGGGAGACCTGTCAGCCCTGCTCGTTCTCGCTGTTTCAGGTCGGCGGCGGCAGGAACGACGAGACCCCGACCCAGCTGCTCGAAGTACCCCATCTGCTGTCCCTGCTCGCCACCGGCACCTGGAACGGCGAGGTGGAAGGTCTCAGCGAACTGCAGGCGGCCGACGTCCAGCAGTACGGCGCCGGCAACTACGTGCCGAACGTGTTCATCCAGTACTGGTCGATGCGGGTGATGGCCTACCTCGGCAGCCTGATCACGCTGCTGGCCCTCTGGGGCGCCTGGCTGCTGTACCGCAAGAAACTCACGGCGTCGCGGGTCTTCCTCGCCGTGGCGACGTGGGCGGTGCTGGCGCCGTTCCTGATGAACACGGCCGGCTGGATGCTGACCGAGAACGGGCGCCAGCCGTGGCTCGTCCAGGGGCTGATGAAGACCGCGGACGGCGTGTCCACCTCGGTCAGCACGACCGAGCTCGCGATCAGCGTCGGGGTGCTGGTCGCCGTCTACGTGCTGCTCGGGATCGTCTACCTCTTCCTGATGCTGCGCTACGCACGGCGCGGTCTCGAGCTCGAGCACGCCGACGACGAGCCCTCGGGTGATCCCCGGACACCGGCGATCACCTACTAGCGACTGACCCGGGAGGCGGGTGTGGGACTACCCGAGCTGTGGTTCGTGATCATCGCGATCCTGTGGACGGGCTTCTTCGTCCTGGAGGGCTTCGATTTCGGGGTCGGGATGCTGCACCGGGTGGTCGGCCGGACGAGCCTGGAACGCCGGGTGGCCATCAACACCATCGGTCCGTTCTGGGACGGCAACGAGGTGTGGCTGATCGTCGGCGGTGCGGCGATCTTCGCCGCCTTCCCCGACTGGTACGCCACCTGGTTCTCGGCGAGCTACCTCGCCGTCGTGCTGCTGCTGGTGGCGCTGATCATCCGCGGCGTGTCCTTCGAGTTCCGCGGCAAGGTCGACCAGCCCGGTTGGCGCCGGCTGTGGAGCGGGACGCTGACAACCGGCAGCCTGCTGGCTCCGCTCGTGCTCGGGATCGCGCTCGGCGATCTGGTGGCCGGTCTGCCGATCGACGCGAACGGCGAGTTCACCGGCACGTTCTGGGACCTCTTCACGCCGTTCGGCCTGTGGACAGGGCTGACGATGGTGGTGCTCTGCCTCCTGAACGGGGCGACGTTCCTCGGTATCAGGACAACCGGTGAGCCGCGCAAGCGGGCGCACCGCGCCGCTCGATGGATCGGCTGGGCCGGACTCGTGGTGGTCACGGCCTTCGCTGTCTGGATCCTGATCGTCGCAGACCACGGCTGGGGACCGGTCGTGGTCCTGGTGGTCGCCCCGGCAGCACTGGTCGTCTCTATCTGGGCCGTGCACCAGGAACGCGACGGGTTCGCTTTCCTGCTGTCGGCTGCGGTGACGGTCTGTTCCGTGGCGGGACTGTTCGCCGCCCTCTACCCCCAGGTTCTGGTGTCCAGCACTGACCCCGCGAACAGCCTCACCGTGCACAACGCGGCTTCGGGCAACTATGCGCTGACGGTGATGAGCGTGGTCGCCGCGGTGTTCCTCCCGCTGGTGCTGCTCTACCAGGCCTGGTCGTACTTCGTGTTCCGTCACCGCTTGAGCACCTAGGTCACGTCATCCAACCGGGATGAGGCATCCGGCCTGTACCCGTCGAAGGCTGGAGACATGGCGGACGGTCAGCACTACGACGTGGTCATCATCGGCACCGGAGCGGGAGGCGGCACACTGGCCCATCGGCTGGCACCGTCCGGTAAGCGGATCCTGCTCCTCGAACGCGGGGACTATCTGCCGCGAGAACGCGAGAACTGGGACTCCACGGCGGTGTTCGTCCAAGGCCGGTACCGCGCACCGGAGTTCTGGTACGACGAGCACGGCCACGAGTTCCCGCCGGAGACCAACTACTACGTGGGCGGCAACACCAAGTTCTACGGCGCCGCCCTGTTCCGGTTGCGGCCGCAGGACTTCGGCGAACTGCGGCACCACGACGGCGTCTCGCCGGCCTGGCCGCTGCGGTACGAGGATCTCGAGCCGAACTACACCGAGGCCGAGCATCTCTATCGGGTTCACGGCCGCCACGGCGAGGACCCCACCGAAGGTGCGGCCAGTGCGCCGTACCGGTTCACGCCGGTCGAGCACGAGCCGCGCATCCAGCAGTTGAGTGACGACCTGGAGAAGCAGGGGCTGCATCCGTTCCATCTGCCGATCGGCGTCGATCTCATCCAGGACGCGCAGGGCCGGGCGACCCGGGACAGTGCCTGCATCCGGTGCGACAGGGTGGACGGGTTCCCGTGCGTGATGCAGGCGAAGTCGGATGCGCAGGTGATCTGCGTCGACCCGGCGCTGAAGCACGAGAACGTCTCGATGGTGACGAACGCCCACGTGGTGCGGCTGGAGACCGACCCGACCGGACGATCCGTCTCGCAGGTCGTGACCGAGGTCGACGGGTCGACCGTCCAGTTCAGCGCGGACCTCGTGGTTGTCGCCTGCGGCGCGGTCAATTCCGCCGTACTGCTGCTGAAGTCGGCGAACGACCGCCATCCGCGGGGTCTCGCGAACAGTTCGGACGTCGTCGGCCGCCACTACCTGCGACACAACAATCTCGCGTTGATGGCGGTGTCGAAGGAGCCGAACCCGACCCTGTTCCAGAAGACCCTCGCGATGAACGACTGGTACCTCGGTGCCGACGACTGGGACTACCCGCTCGGTGGGATCCAGATGCTGGGCAAGTCCGATGCCGAGCAGGTCCGCAGTGGCGCACCGCGCTGGGCCGGCAAGGTCTCACCGAACATGCCGTTCGAGACGATCGCGCACCACGCGGTCGACTTCTGGTTGTGTGGTGAGGACCTGCCGAAGCCGGACAACCGGGTCACCGTCCGCGAGGACGGGTCGATCCAGCTCGCTCTCGACGAGAAGAACAACATCGAGGGCGTCAACCGGCTCAAGCACAAGCTGGAGGCCATGCTCGGCGAGCTCGGGATGCACGAGCACCGGCTGCTCGACCACAGCATCTACCTGCACAAGGGGATGCCGATCGGCGCCACCGCGCACCAGGCGGGCACAGTGCGGTTCGGAGACGACCCACAGAGCTCGGCCCTGGACGTGAACTGCAAGGCGCACGACGTCGACAACCTCTACGTCGTCGATACCAGCTTCTTCCCGAGCATCGGTGCCGTGAACCCTTCGCTGACCGCGATCGCGAACGCGCTGCGGGTCGGCGACCACATCCTCGACCGGCTCGGCTGAGCCCAGCCGACCCGGAGTGACTAGGAGAACCACCATGCCAACCGCCGACATGGACGCACTGGTCATCTTCGGCGCGACCGGTGATCTCGCGAAGCTCGAGACCTTCCCCGCCCTGGTCGGGCTGGTCGATCGGGGTGTGCTCGACGTACCGATCATCGGGGTGGCCAAGAGCGGCTGGGGACTCGACCAGTTCCGCGCGTACGCGACAGCGTCGTTACGGGCCAACGGGATCGACCCGGACACCCCAGCGGCAGCCGGCATGCTCCGCCTCCTGCGCTACATCGACGGCGACCTCGACGACGCCGCGACGTACGCCGCGATGGCCGACGAGATCGGCGCCGGGAAACGAGCCCTGTTCTACCTCGAGGTGCCGCCGCCGCTGTTCGGCCGGATCGCCGAGGGCATCGCGGGTGCGGGCAAGGCCGACGGGGCCCGGGTGATGGTCGAGAAGCCGTTCGGCACCGACCTCGCCGGCGCCCAGGAGCTCAACGCGACGATGAACAAGGTCTTCCCCGAGGACGCCATCTACCGGGTGGACCACTGGCTCGGCCTGGACCCGCTGGAGAACGTGCTGTTCGCGCGTTTCGCCAACTCGGTGGTCGAACCGCTGCTCAACCGCGACCATGTGGCGAGCATCCAGATCACCATGGCGGAGAACTTCGACGTATCCGACCGCGGCAGTTTCTACGACCGCACCGGGGCGATCCGCGATGTTCTCCAGAACCACATGCTGCAGGTGCTCGCGTGCGTGACGGCCGATCCGCCGGGCCAGTTCGACGACGCGACCTGGCGGGCGCAGAAGTCCGCGGTGATCAAGTCACTACGACCGCTCACCGCCGCCGACACGGTGTGCGGGCAGTACGACGGTTACCTGGACGTCGCCGGTGTCGATCCCACGTCGCGGACCGAGACGTACGTCGCGATCCGGCTCGCTCTCGACACCTGGCGCTGGGCCGGCGTACCGATCGCGATTCGGGCCGGGAAATGCCTGCCGGTCACCGCGACCGAGGTGATGATCCGCTTCCACCGCCCACCGCAGGACATCTTCGGGCTGGGGGATTCCGGCGCCGCGAACGAGATGCGGTTCCGGATCTGGCCGGAGAGCGAGGTCGGGCTCATCCTGTGCGGCAAGAAGCCCGGCGCCGGCTGGACCGCGCAGCCCGAGCACCTCACCTTCGCCGAGGTGCCTGGATCCGACCAGCGACCGTACGACCGGCTGATCGGGGCGGCGCTCCTCGGCCGGCAGTCGCTCTTCGCTGCGCAGGACACGGTCGAGGCGGCCTGGCGAGTGGTCGAGCCCGTGCTCGGTGACGTCGTCCCCGTCGTTCCGTACGCCAAGAGCAGCTGGGGGCCGAAGGAGGCCGACGCCCTGCTGCCGCCCGGCGCGAGCTGGCATGACCCGGCCGGATGATCCAGGGGGCCGATCGATGAGCGAGCGAACCAGCAGCGGCGCCGGGGACCGATCGGAGCGCGAACGTGCCTTCACGATGCAGCAGGTCGTGCCCGGTGGCGTCGACCTGTATCACAACCGAACCGGAGACGACCCCTCATGACTGACTACCCACTCATCGCCGACCACGGGTTGATCGGCGACCTGCAGACCGCTGCGCTGGTGACCACGGACGGGTCCATCGACTGGTTCTGCTGTCCACGGTTCGATTCGCCGAGCGTCTTCGCGGCGCTGCTCGACCAGGAACGCGGCGGCTATTTCCGGGTGCGGGCGACCGGCGAAGGCGTGACCAGCCGGCAGCTGTACCTCCCGGACACCGCCATCCTCATCACCCGCTTCCTGACCGAGGACGGCGTCGGCGAGGTCGTCGACTTCATGCCGCCGGCCGGCAAGCAGCCCACCGCGAACCACCGGATCCTGCGGGTGATGCGGTGCGTGCGGGGCCGGATCGCCTTCGAGGTCGACATCGCGCCCCGGTTCGACTACGGCCGCAAGGAGCACGAGACGCAGGTGATCGGGCCCGGGGCGGTCTTCGTGACGGAGGACCTGAGCCTGACGCTGCACGCGGTCCGTGAGCCGGGTGACGAGCGGCTGGCGCAGGTACGGCTCGACGGCGGCGACATCCACATCGACTACGAGATGTCGGCCGGGCAGACCCGGGGGCTGGTGCTGGAGTCGGCGGCCGAAGGACCACCGCGGGAGATCCGGGTCGCGGAGTTCACCGCGATGTTCGACGACGCGACCGCGTTCTGGCGCGACTGGTTGTCGCAGTCGACGTACACCGGCCGGTGGCGGGAGATGCTGCAGCGGTCGGCGATCACGCTCAAGCTGATGACGTACGCGCCTACCGGAGCACTGGTCGCGGCTCCGACGGCCGGGTTGCCCGAGCAGCTCGGCGGCGAGCGCAACTGGGACTACCGCTACACCTGGGTGCGGGATGCGTCGTTCTCCGTCTACGCGCTGCTCGGCCTCGGATTCACCGAGGAGGCGGCGGACTTCTGCGGCTGGTTGCGTGACCGCGTTCAGGAGAAGGCCGGCGGGAAAGGCGGCCCGCTGAACATCATGTACCGCGTGGACGGGTCGTCCGATCTGACCGAGGAGACCCTCGAGCACCTGGAGGGCTATTGCGGCTCCCGGCCGGTACGGATCGGCAACGGTGCCTCGGAGCAGCGGCAGATGGACATCTACGGTGAAGCGCTGGACAGCATCTACTTCGCCGACCAGCACGGGATCGACGTCGACCTCCAGACGTGGGCCGCCCTGCGAGGCATCGTCGACTGGCTGAGCGAGAACTGGGACCTGCCGGGGGAGGGGATCTGGGAGACCCGCGGCGGGCAGAAGGACTTCACCTATGGCCGGGTGATGAGCTGGGTAGCCTTCGACCGGGCCATCCGGCTGGCCACCGAGCGGGGCCTGCCGGGCTCGGTGGGCCAGTGGGTGACGACCCGGGACGCGATCCACAACCAGGTCCTGCAGCGTGGTTGGAACGAGAAGCTCGGGGCGTTCGTGCAGCACTACGGCGACACCGTGCTGGACTCGTCGATGTTGCGCATGGCAACAGTCGGCGCGATCGGGCCCACCGATCCGATGTGGTTGTCGACGCTGGACGCGATGGAGGCCGAGCTGGTGGTCGACAGCCTCGTCTACCGCTATGACCCGGCCGCCTCACCGGACGGGCTGGCCGGTGACGAGGGCACGTTCTCGCTGTGTACGTTCAATTATGTCGACGCCCTGGCCCGGGCGGGCCGCCTCGACGAGGCACGACTGATCTTCGAGAAGATGCTCACCTACGCCAATCACGTGGGTCTGTTCTCCGAGGAGATCGGCCGGACCGGTCAGCAACTCGGCAACTTCCCGCAGGCTTTCACGCACCTGGCTCTGATCGACGCGGCCATCACGCTCGACGCCGCGCTGGATCGCGCGAGGTCCAACCGCCGGTACGCCATGGTAGGCATTCCGGCCGCGCGCAGCGCGGCGGACGCGGCGGCGACCTGAGCGGCGGACAGCTAAGGCAGGGGTTCGCCGGTCTCGTCCTGGGTGCGGGCGAGCCGGCGGTCGATGGCGACGGCGATCGCCGGGTACACCAGCACCGACAAGACGCCCGCGCCCACCAGCGCGGCCGCGTTCTCGGGCAGCATCTCGCCAGTCTCGAGTCCGATCGCACTGAGCGCGACGAGCAGCGGCAACGCCGTCGACACCACGAAGACGAGTTCGAACCGTCGCTGTCGGGGCAGCGCGGTTCGGTACACCGCCAGCGTCGGCAGCCCGCGCACGACGAGCAGCAGGAGGAAGAACAGGAACAGCCGCCCAGGTGCCTTGATGATCGAGTCCAGGTCGAGACTCATCCCTGAGGACACGAAGAAGATGGGAATGAAGAAGCCGTAGCCGACGGCATCGAGCTTGCGGTCCAGTCCCTCGACGTTCCCGGGCGCCCACCGATGCAGGACGACTCCCGCCACGAAGGCCCCCAGGACGACGTCGAGCCCGAAGTCGGCGGCGATGACGAGCAGGAGCAGCAACATCGCGACCGTCCACCGCAGCGTCGTCTGCGAGGTCGCGTCCTGTCCCTCCGACAGGATCTGCGCGATCCGGCCGCCACGACTCAGTCTGGGCGCCAGACTGAGCAGGAGCCCGAGGACGCCCACCGCGACCAGTGAGATGAGCCCGATGAACCGGCCGTGCGACCCGAGGAAGATCGCGATGGCCACGACAGGCAGGAACTCCCCGACCGCCCCGGCGGCCAGGACGTAGGAGCTGAACGACCCGCGCAGCATGTTGTTGTCCCGCAGGATCGGTAACAGCGTTCCGAGCGCCGTCGTCGTCAGACCGAGCGCGACCGGCACGAACGCGTCTACGACGCCCAGCGCCGCGAGCGCCCCGACGACCGCAACGGCCAGCGCCACAGTGACCAGCCACCCGACGATGGCAAGCTTGCCGGCCCGCTGCCGGAAGACCGCCAAGTCGAGCTCGTAGCCCGCCAGCAGGAACAGGAACCCCAGACCGACGTTCGAGAGCAGGACGATGCTGCCCGGGTCGGCCAGATTGAGAACCTGCGGCCCGACCACCACGCCGCCGACAATGAGCACCACGACCTGGGGGATCCGCAACCGGCTGAGCAACCCGACGAGCACAGGTGTCAGGGCGGCCACCAGCGCGACGACGAACAGGCTGGTCAGTCCCCGATCGAGGTCAGTGTTCATCCCACCAGCCTCACTGCCCGTACGTACCGGAAACCTCACCCGGTCCGGACGATCCTCACCCGGCACGACCTGTCACTACCCGTGACGTGGCTGGACGTCGGACGGGTCGATCGGCGCCGGCCGGCCGGGTGGAGCCACGCGGTCCACCCGGCCTTGCGCTACTGGGCGACCTTGAACAGCTCGTCGAGTTGCGTGTTGAGCTTCGTCAACGAGCTGACGGGCGAGCTGCCGATGTAGACGGCGTCGAAGCGTGGTGCCATCAGCGCCGCGATGTCGGCGGCGTTCGTCGTCACCGGGAACAGGAACGTCGTCTTGTCGACGACCTGCCGGGTGAACGGGGTGACGTCGAGTTTGCGCTCGGACTTGTTGTAGGCGATCGCCAGTTGGGTGCCGGCCGGCCGGGCCGGGAAGACGACGCCGGACTGGCCGATGATGTTCTGGCACTCCGCGCCGGACAGGAACGCGACCCACTTCGCGGCGTTCTCGGGCTGCTTCGACAGCGTGGTGACCGAGTCGGCCAGGCCGTTGAACATCGACGCCCGCTTGCCGCTCGGCCCGATCGGGGTCGGCGCCAGCCCGATGTCCAGCTTCTTGCCGGCGGAGTCGGTGAGTTTGGTGAAGCTGGAGATCATCCACGACCCGCTGAGGCCCATGGCCGCCGTACCGGACTGGATCTGCTTGTCGGTGCCGATCGCGTTCGCGCCGCCGATCTCCTCGTAGCTGGGCATGTAGCCCTTCTGCACCATGCCGAAGTACCAGCTCAGCGTGTCCTGCAGGGCCGGCTGGTCCAGGTTGAACTTGGTGCCCCACGGGTTCTTGTCGGTCGCCTGCCAGCCCGCGCTGCCGGCGAACGCCGACCACTGTGTCTGGCCCCAGCCACCGCCGCCGGAGCCTTCGGAGGCGAGGCCATGCGTCTTGACGTGCGACTTGTCGAAGCCCGGCTCGTCGCCGCGGACGCCCTTCTCGTCGATGGTGAGATGCGCGACGAGCTTCTCGAACGTGCCGCCGTCCTGGGGGTTCCAGGTGAGGTTCTCCAACTCGGCGGGATCCACGCCGGCCGCCTTGAGTGCGGCGCCGTCATAGAAGATCGCGATCGTGTCCCAGTCCTTGGGTGCGCCGTACCGCTTGCCGTCCTGGCCCTTCCACAGTTCCGCCAGGCCCTGCTGGTAGTCGCCGTCCTTGATTCCACTGGTCGGGCCGAGGTCGTCGAGGGGGCGGAGGACCTTCAGATCGACGTACTGGGCGAACTTCGACAGGTGGTCGGTGAAGACATCGGGTGCGGTATCGGCGATGAAGCCGGCGGTGAGCTTGGACCAGTAGGCGTCCCAGCCGTACTGCGAGATGTGGATCTTCAGGCCGGGATTGGCCTTGGCGAACGCGTCGGCGCACTTCTGGTAGCCCGGCTGCTGGGCCGAGTCCCACAGCCAGTACTCGATGGTGCCGTTCGCGCTGCTACCGGTTGTACTACTGCAGGCGGTCAAGGCCGCGGCGGTGAGCAGAGCGACCGCGGCGGTGCGGATCCGTTGCCGGAAGGTGATCATGCCGGGCTCCTCACTTGATCCCGCTGAAGCCGATGGAGTTGACGATGCGCTTCGCGAAGAGCATGAAGAGCACGAGCATCGGCAGGGCGGCGACGAGGGTGGCGGCCATCAGGCCGGACCAGTCGGGGCCGGTCTGCGGCGTCTGGGACTTGAAGACGCCGAGCGCGACGGTGAGGACGCGCGACCTGTCGGTGTAGCTGACCATCAGCGCCCAGAAGTACTCGTTCCAGGCCGCCATGTAGGTCAGGATCGCCAGCGTCGTGATCGGGGCCACCGACATCGGCAGGATGAGCCGGAAGAACACCCTGACCTTGGAAGCGCCGTCCATCAGCGCGGCCTCCTCCACCTCGCGGGAGATCCCGAGGAAGAACTGGCGCAGGAAGAACACCGCGAACGGCGTCATGAACATGGTCGGCAGGGCGATCCCGATCAGGGTGTCCACCAGACCGAGTTGCTTGAGCAGCACGAAGTTCGGCAGCAGCGTGAAGATCGCCGGAATCATCAGGCCGCCCAGGAAGAACGCGAAGAACTTCTCACGGTGCTTCCATTGCAGCCGCGCGAACGCGTACGCCGCCATCGCGGAGAAGAACACCTGCCCGGCAGTGATGAGCGTGGCGACGACGACGGAGTTGAACAGGTAGCGCCAGAAGTTGAGCGCCTGCCCGGCGCCACCGGCATCGATGGCCTCCTGCCCGGTCTGCAGGCCGAAGACCCGCTCGAAGCCGCCGGCCGAGGTCTGCACCGGTAGCAGGCTGCCGGAACCCGAGTAGAGGGCGTTGTTGCTGGACAGCGCCGTACGCAGCATCCAGTAGAACGGGAACAGGCTGACGAGGATCACCAGGATCATGAACGTCCAGGCGAGTGCGCGACCGGCGCTGAACCGGTGTGGCTCGCTCGGGGTGGCCGCGCGTTCCCTGACAACTGTGGGCGGCGCGGCGGCGACCTTCGGGGTGGTGTCGGTGGTCATGGTCGCTCCTCAGGCCAGGTCGGAGGACTCGGCGCGGGTGAGCCGGTATTGGACGAACGTCACGATCACCAGGACGACGAGCAGCGCCACCGACATGGCCGACGCATAGCCGAACTGGAAGCGACCGAACGCGACGTCGTAGATGTAGTACTGCAGCACCCGGGAGGAATCGACCGGTCCACCGTGCGTCGCGATCGCCACTGTGTCGAAGACCTGGAACGAGCCGACCACCGTGATGATCAGGACCAGTGAGAGGATCGGGCGCAGCAGCGGCACTGTGATGCTGCGGAACATCCGGACTTCGCTCGCGCCGTCGATGCGGCCCGCCTCGTAGACGGTCTCGGGGATCATCTGCAGACCGGCGAAGATCAGCAGCGCGGTGTAGCCGACATGCCGCCAGACATTGATGAAGGCGATCGTCGGGATGACCCAGGCGCTGTCGGACAGGAACGGGATCCGGTCCAGGCCGATCGCGGCGATGATGTTGTTCGCGATGCCGAGCTGGTAGTCCAGGATCCAGAGGAAGACCATCGCGGCCACCACGTTCGAGACGAGGAACGGCGTGAGCACGATGCCGCGCAGCCAGGTCCGCTGGGTCAGGCGCTGCATCATGACTGCGATCACCAGGGCGATAACCGTCTGGAAGCCGATGTTCAGGATGACGTAGTAGAGCGTCACCTTCAACGCGTTCCAGAACACCGGGTCGTGGATCATCCGGACGTAGTTGTCCAGACCGTTGAACTCCGGTGGCGTGAGCAGGTTGAACTTCGTGAAGCTGAGGTAGATCCCGCGCAGGGTCGGCCAGACCAGGAAGACTCCGAAGCCGATCAGTGCGGGAAGGATGAACAGCAGCGCCAGACGGGTGTCGTCGCGCGGACCGTTCCTGGCGCGACCGGCCTTCGCCGGCCGGATCGAGGTCGTGGTGACCATTAGCTCTCCTTCGCCCGGGGACTGAGCGCCGGGGTCCAGGGCTATTTACAGTCAGATTGAAAATAAGCCAGGATGGCCGATGTGACAAGGGTCACGTGGTGTCGATTTGTAAACTGGGCGGATGGTGACTGGCACATCGGAACGACCAGCCGGTGAGCGGGGCCTGACCGCGGGAGAGCTCGCCGTCACCCGCCAGCTGCTGGTCCACGGGCCGGCGACCCGTGGTGACCTCGGCGACCGGCTCAACCTCTCCTACGCTTCGATGTCCCGGTTGGCCCGCGCCCTCATCCTCGGCGGCATGGCCACCGAGGACCTCGAGCCCGCGGCAGCGATCGGCCGACCGCGCCAGATCCTGACCGCGGTGCCCAGTGCCCGGCACGTCGTCGGCGTCAAGCTCACCGGCGACACCGCCTACGGCGTCGTCTGCGACCTGTTCGGCGAGGTCAAAGCCACGACGAGGGCGGCCTTGCCCAGGCCCGAGGAGGGCGGTGTCGTGCCGGTTGCGGCCACCGTCAAGCTCATCGCGCAGCTGGCGAACAGGCTCGCTCCGAAGGTGCCGACCGTGAACGGCATCGGGGTGTCCGTCGGCGGGGTGATCGCGGACCGTTCGGTCGTCCGGGAGGGGACCTTCCTGGGCTGGCGCGATGTGGATCTCGGCGGACCGCTGCGGGACCGGACCGGTCTGCCGGTCATCGTCACCAACGACGTCACCGCGCTGGCTCGCGACCAACTGTGGTTCGGGGCCGGCCGCACCCACTCGACCTTCGGCATCGTCACCGTCGGCGCCGGTCTCGGCGTGGGCGTCGTCCGGGACGGCGTCGCCGTCGAGGAACTGATCGACAACGGTCATCTGCTGGCGCACGCACCCGTCGACAGCAGCGGGCCCAGCTGCGGCCTCGGCCACCGGGGATGTGTCGCGGCCTACCTCAACCGGGAGGATCTCGAGCGCAACGCCTCGGCGGCTGCCAAGCACCCGGTCACCCTGCACGACCTCGTCCGGGCCCGATCCGGCGGCGACCCGGCCGCCACCCGTCGGCTCGACGACGCCGCCCGGGCACTCGGACACGTCGTGGCGTCGTTCGCCGGGGCGCTCCAGACGACCTGCATCGTGCTGGGTGGCGAGGACGTCGCCGCCTTCACCGACTCGCCGGCTCTGCAGGAGACGATCGCGGATCGGCTGCGCCCGGGGCCGTTGGAGACCCAGCGCTGCACGCTCGACGTCCTCACCACCCCGCTCACCTTCACCGACTGGGCTCGAGGCGCCGCGGTAGCAGGCATCCAGCACGTCCTAGGCGCCTAGAACACCTACAACACCGGCATCATCGGCCTGTGGCGCCGCCGGAGAGAGCGTCGACGTACACCCAAGTGCCGTTCTCGCGGGTGAAGTGGCTGTTCTCCTGCTGGTGGCCCGGGCGGCCGTCGAGTGCGTAGTGCGCGCGGAACTCGACAGTTCCTTCGGTGTGAAACGGGCTTCCATCGGTGGTGTTCAGGATCTCGAGACCGGTCCAGACGAGGTCCGGATCCAGCTGGAGGTCGACCGGGCGCGTCGAGGAGTGCCAGCTGCGCAGCAGGTACGGCACGTCGCCGACGACGAAGGCCGAGTAGCGCGAGCGCATCAGTTGCTCGGCTGTGTTGGCCGACGTACGGCCTTGGTGCAGGCGGCCACAGCAGTCGTCATAGGTCGCGTCGAGCCCACACGGACAGGACCTGGCCATCTCACACCGCGCCGGGGAAGGCCACCGGAGCGCCGCCCCAGGCAACCTGGGCGCTCGCGGCGGCGAGCAGGCTCTCGATGGCGAAGGCCCGGACGGCCGGCTGCTCGGCCGCCTCGACCAGGTCGCCGTACACGGCTGCCACTCGCCGCTCGATCAGCAGGATGAGAGCGGCGGCGGTGGCCGCGTTCGAGACCGCCTGAGGCAGGTCGTACGCCGGTTCCGCGGCGACCGGAGTCTCACCGGCGGCGACGACCAGGGCGCTCAGATGGTCGCGGTTGTCGCGGTGCTGCTCATAGGAGTCCGTGGCGGCCTTGAAGCGGGCGCCACTCAGCTTCCCGCCGGCCACGCCCACGCCGTACATGGCGGCATGTTCCCCGGCGAGCGCGGCCTGCAGAGCTTCCAACTGGGTCATGGGGCGGTCGCCTTTTTCTTCGGGGTCAGGGTTGTCGCCAGTTGGGTCTCGGCGGCGGCGATCATCGCCAGCAGGCGGGCCGGGGCGCCGGACACCTTGGCTGCCGCGGCGGCGTGGGCGATCGCGGCGGCCTTCTCCTGTCTGGCCAGGGCGGTGAGGGCGGCCGACGACGTCCCCGCGACGGCCGGTGCCTTGCCAGCGGCGGCCGTGACCCCGGCGGTTTCCTTGAGCTTGGCCAGGTGACTGGCGTGGTACTTCGCGCCGGCCGCGAGCTGGGTCCGCAGCGCCGGGAACTTCCGGCTTGTCCCCGCGAACGCGAGGGATAATAGAGTCACCTGGGTCGCCGCCGTGCTGAGTGCGGCGACGACCGCGGGGTCGGCGGTCGGCGTCTCCTGGGCGCGCCCATCGGACGACGAGGGGTTGACGGCGCCCGGCGTACTCCCGGCCGGATCGTCCTTGCAGCCGGCCAGTGTGACGGCTCCGGGCACCAGGGCCGCACTCACCAGGAGGCTGCGGCGGGACACGCGGCGGGGTTCGATCGGCACGGCGGAACGATACCTGGTGACGCGCCGGTGACCGGTCTGGGACGAGCCGGTGACCTGAGCACTGCGACCGGCCGGATATGGTGGGCTACTGCCCTCGGCCGGACCGCCGGGGGTGGAACGGGTGCACAACTGGAGAGAGAGGCAGGTCAACCTGTGAGCCGAAGGACTGACCACACGGACACCACGAGCCTCGAGAACTTCCTGCGGCCGATCGTCGATCAGTTCGGCTGCGACCTGGAGGCCGCGGAGATCTCTCCGGCCGGCCGCCGCCGGTTGCTGCGCGTGCTCGTCGACCGCGACGGCGGCATCAGCCTGGACGACGTCGCCGACGTGACCCGGGCGATCTCCAAGGCACTGGACGCCGACGACATCATGGGCGACGGCGCCTACACGCTGGAGGTCTCCAGCCCCGGCGTCGACCGGCCGCTCACCCTGCCCCGGCACTGGCGGCGCAACGTCAGCCGGCTGGTCGCGGTCACGCTGACCGCGGGCGGCAAGCTGACCGGCCGGATCAAGTCCGCCTCCGAGGAGGCGGCCGAGCTGGACGTGGACGGCAAGCGGCAGACGGTGGCGTACGCCGACGTCGAGAAGGCCAAGATCCAGATCGAATTCAACCGGCCCGCCGGCAACGACGAATCAGAAACACCTGCCGACGGCACGGTGGAGGAGAACTGACATGGACATCGACATGGCCGTGCTGCGGTCACTGGAGCGGGAGAAGGACATCGCCCTCGAGGTCGTCGTCGAGGCGATCGAGGCGGCCCTCCTGGTCGCGTACCACCGGACCGAGGGCGCTCAGCAGCACGCTCGCGTCGAGCTGGACCGCAAGACCGGGCACGTCACCGTGTTCGCCCGCGAGCTCGCCGAGGACGGCACCGTGGCGCGCGAGTACGACGACACCCCGGCCGACTTCGGCCGGATCGCGGCCACCACGGCCAAGCAGATCATCCTGCAGCGGCTGCGCGACGCCGAGGACGAGGTCCGGTACGGCGAGTTCTCCGGCAAGGAGGGCGACATCGTCTCCGGAGTCGTCCAGCAGGGGCGCGACCCGCGCTCGGTGATGGTCGACCTCGGCAAGATCGAGGCGGTGCTGCCGGCGCCGGAGCAGGTGCCGGGGGAGAAGTACGAGCACGGCTCCCGGCTGCGGGTGTACGTCGTGGGCGTCCGGAAGGGCTTCAAGGGCCCACAGATCACGGTCAGCCGGACCCACCCGAACCTGGTCAAGAAGCTGTTCGCGCTCGAGGTCCCGGAGATCGCGGACGGCACGGTCGAGATCACCGCGATCGCGCGGGAGGCCGGTCACCGGACCAAGATCGCCGTCCGGACGCTGAACCCGTCGGTGAACGGGAAGGGCGCGTGCATCGGGCCGATGGGCCAGCGGGTGCGCAACATCATGCACGAGTTGCACGGCGAGAAGATCGACATCATCGACCACAGCGACGATCCGGCCACCTTCGTCGGGAATGCGCTGTCCCCGGCGCAGGTTACATCTGTCGAGGTGGTCGACGCCGCGGCACGTGCCGCGCGGGTCGTCGTCCCCGACTACCAGCTCTCGCTCGCGATCGGCAAGGAAGGGCAGAACGCCCGCCTGGCCGCCCGGCTGACCGGGTGGCGGATCGACATCCGGCCGGATACGGATGTGACTCGTGAGGACGAGAAGGTAGACTGATCTCTCGGTCGGTCGACTGAGTCGCAACCACACCCTGAGGATCACGTACCAAGTGACTGCAGACGCGCGCCCTGGCAAGTCCCGGGAGCGCACCTGTATCGGGTGCCGGAAGCGGTCCAGTCCGGCTGACCTGCTGCGGATGACGGTGTCCGGAGGACGTGTTCTCCCGGATCCCGATCGTCGGGCGCCTGGCCGCGGGGCGCATCTGCACCCGGTGGCCGCGTGCCTCGACCTCGCCGAGCGGCGTAAAGCGGTTCCGCGGGCCTTCAAGGTCCCCGGTCCGCTTGATCTGGCGCTCGTGCGGGAACATGTCGCACAGCGCAGTACCGAAAGCAGTACCGAAAGTGCGGCCACCCGGCCGCCCGCGACGACCGTCGCGACGAACTGAAGGCGGGTCATCGACTCATGACCACTCGATGAGTGTCTACCGATGAGTGCAAAGCGATGAGCACGTACGTCAACTAACGGTCCGCGCCCAGGCTCGGACCAGAGGGAGAGTAGTGGCAAAGGTCCGGGTCTACGAGCTCGCGAAGGAGCTCGGAGTTACCAGCAAGGTCGTTCTGACCAGACTGAACGACATGGGCGAGTTCGTCCGGTCGGCATCCTCGACGATCGAGGCACCTGTCGTCCGGCGGTTGGCGGAGGATTTCGAGAAGAACCCGCCGAAGAAGCGCGCGGCCAAGAAGGCCGCCGCGAGCACGTCTGCCGCGCCGCAGGCGACCGCACCGGTCGCGCCTGCCGAGCCGGCAAAGAAAACCCAGCCGGCCCCGGCCGAGCGCCCCGCGCCGGCCGCTGAGGCGACCCCGGCGCCGGTCGCAGCAAACCCCAAGGCGGAGGTGGCCGAGAAGGTGGAGTCCGCTCCGGCTCCGGTGAAGTCGGTTCCGACCCCAGGCGTGAAGCCGGGGCCGCGTCCGGGCCCGAAGCCCGCGCCGCGGCAGGAGACCGCTCCCGCCGAGGTCGCTCCGGCGGCCAAGGCCGAGACCCCGGCGGCGCCGTCGTTCGAGGCACCGGCCGCCAAGGCCACCCCGGCAGCGCCGGCGCCCAGCCCGGCAGCCGCTCAGCCGGCCGCTCCGGCACAGCAGCGTCCGGCCGCCGAGCAGTCGACCCGGCCGGGTCCGCGTCCGGGTGGGCCGGGATCCGGTCCGCGTCCGGGTGCGCCGCGGCCTGGTGGCCAGGGCAATGCGCCCCGTCCCGGCGCCCCGCGCCCCGGTGCGCCGCGTCCGGGTGGCCAGGGCGGTGGGCCCCGTCCGGGTGCGCCGCGTCCGGGCAACAACCCGTTCAGCTCGACCCAGGGCATGCAGCGCGGTGGAGCGCGCCCCGGCCAGGGTGGTCAGGGTGAGCGTTCCGGTCAGGGTGCGAGCCCGGCCGGGATGGCGCCGCGTCCGCCGCAGTCCCGTGGTGACGACCGTGGTCGCAGCAACGACCGGCCGCGTCCGAGTGGTGTGCCCGGTGCGCCGCGCCCCAACCCGGCGATGATGCCGAAGTCCTCGGCCGGCACGTTCACCGGTCGTCCGTCCGGTCCGGGCGGCGGCGGTGGTGGCGGCGGCGCTGGTGGCCGTGGCCGTCCCGGTGGCGGTTCCGGTGGACCGGGTGCCGGTCCGCGCGGTGGCGGCGGTGGCGGCGGCGGCGGTGGCTTCCGTCCCGGCGGCGGCGGCCCGAGCGGCCCGCCCGGTGGCGGCGGTGGCCGTCCGGGTGCGGGCAACCGTGGTCGTGGCGGGACGCAGGGTGCCTTCGGGCGTCCGGGCGGTCCGGCGCGCCGTGGCCGCAAGTCGAAGCGGGCGAAGCGCCAGGAGTTCGACAACATGCAGGCGCCGGCGGTCGGCGGCGTTCGCGTCCGGCACGGTGACGGCGAGGTCGTGCGCCTCGCCCGCGGTGCGTCGCTGACGGACTTCGCCGAGAAGGTCGGCGTCGACCCGGCGTCGCTGGTGCAGGTGCTGTTCCACCTCGGTGAGATGGTGACCGCGACCCAGTCGGTCAACGAGGAAGTCCTGGAACTGCTCGGCACCGAGCTGAACTACGACGTCCAGGTCGTGTCCCCCGAAGACGAGGACCGCGAGCTGCTGCAGTCGTTCGACATCGACTTCGGCTCCGACGAGGGCGACGAGGACGACCTGGTCAAGCGGCCGCCGGTGGTGACCGTGATGGGTCACGTCGACCACGGTAAGACGAAGCTGCTCGACGCGGTCCGCGAAGCCAACGTCGTGGCCAAGGAAGCCGGTGGCATCACCCAGCACATCGGTGCGTACCAGGTGACGACCGAGGTGGACGGCGAGCAGCGGGCCATCACCTTCGTCGACACCCCGGGTCACGAGGCGTTCACCGCCATGCGTGCCCGTGGTGCGCAGGCCACAGACATCGTCATCCTGGTGGTCGCGGCCGACGACGGCGTGATGCCGCAGACGATCGAGGCGCTGAACCACGCCCGGGCGGCGAACGTCCCGATCGTGGTCGCGGTGAACAAGATCGACGTCCCGAGTGCGGACCCGGCCAAGGTGCGCGGTCAGCTGACCGAGTACGGCCTGGTGCCCGAGGAGTACGGCGGCGACACGATGTTCGTCGACGTCTCGGCGAAGTCCCGGATCAACATCGACGGGTTGCTGGAGTCCGTGGTCCTGACCGCGGACGCGGCGCTGGACCTGCGGGCCAACCCGAACATGCCGGCCCAGGGCATCGCGATCGAGGCCAACCTGGACAAGGGCCGTGGTCCGGTGGCGACCGTGCTGGTGCAGCGCGGCACGCTGCGGGTCGGCGACTCGATGGTCGCGGGACCGGCGTACGGCCGGGTCCGGGCCATGCTCGACGAGCACGGCGACCCGGTCGAGGAGGCCACGCCGTCGCGTCCGGTGCTGGTGCTCGGTCTGACCGCCGTACCGGGTGCGGGTGACAAGTTCCTGGTCGTCGACGACGACCGGATGGCACGGCAGATCGCCGAGAAGCGCGAAGCTCGCGCCCGGGCGGCAGCCAACGCCAAGCGTCGTGCGCGCCGGACCCTCGAGGACTTCATGGCCTCGATGGAGAAGGGCGAGACGCAGGAACTGCTGCTCATCCTCAAGGGCGACGTGTCCGGTTCGGTCGAGGCACTGGAAGACGCCCTGGTCCGGATCGAGGTCGGCGACGAGGTCAACCTCCGCGTCATCGACCGCGGTGTCGGTGCGATCAACGAGAACGACGTCAACCTGGCCATCGCGTCGAACGCCGTCATCATCGGCTTCAACGTGCGGCCGGCGGGCAAGGCCGGTGACCTGGCCGAGCGCGAGGGCGTCGATGTCCGGTACTACTCGGTCATCTACGCGGCGATCGACGACATCGAGGCGGCCCTGAAGGGCATGCTCAAGCCGATCTACGAGGAGGTCACCCTCGGCCAGGCGGAGATCCGCGAGATCTTCCGCTCCTCGAAGGTGGGCAACATCGCGGGTTGCTGGGTGACCAGTGGGCTGATCCGCCGCAACGCCAAGGTCCGGTTGATCCGGGACGGCGCGGTGGTGGTCGACAACACCGAGTTGTCGTCGCTGAAGAGGTTCAAGGACGACGCGTCCGAGGTCCGCGAGGGCTTCGAGTGTGGTCTGACCGTCAACGGCTACAACGACATCAAGATCGGTGACATCGTCGAGTCGTTCGAGCTCCGCGAGAAGCCGCGCAACTGACACAGCAAGGGTGATCCGCCCGGATCGCCTGGGAGTAACGTCCGGAGAGACGGTCTTCGTCTCTCCGGACGTTCTCATGAATGAGGGAGTGAGCCCTGATGGGTGAAGCAAGGGCGAAGCAGCTGGCCGACCGGATCCAGGTGCTCGTCGCCGAACTGCTCGAGCGCCGCGTCAAGGACCCCCGGCTGGGTTTCGTCACCGTGACGGACGCCCGGCTGACCGGTGACCTGCGCGAGGCCAGCGTCTTCTACACCGTGTACGGCGACGAGCAGGCGCGGGCGTCGACCGCAGCCGCCCTGGAGTCGGCCCGTGGCCTGATTCGCAGCGAGGTCGGCAAGGCGCTGGGTCTGCGGCACTCGCCGAGTGTCGCGTTCTTCCTGGACGCCGTTCCGGAGACCGCCGGGCAGATCGAGGACCTGCTGGCGAAGGCCCGCGAGGCCGACGCCGAGGTGGCCAAGGCCGCCGCGGGTGCCAAGCCGGCCGGCGACGCGGACCCGTACAAGCACAAGGACGACGACGAGGACCAGGACTGAGTGCTGCGTTGACCGGCATCGACATCATGTCCCCGAACGGCATCCCGTCCAGTGACTTCACCTCGTCGTCCGACGGGATCGTCGTCGTGGACAAGCCGGCGGGGCTGACCTCGCACACCGTCGTCGCCCGGGTCCGCCGGCTCGCCGGCACCCGCAAGGTCGGGCACGCCGGCACGCTCGACCCGATGGCGACGGGTGTGCTGGTCGTCGGCCTCAACCGGGCGACCCGGCTGCTCGGTCACCTTCAGCTCGCCGACAAGTCGTACGACGCGACGATCCGGCTCGGCGCGACCACGACCACCGACGACGCCGAAGGCTCTGTGCTGACCACGGCCCCGGTCGACGGGATCACGGCCGAGGCGATCGAGTCCGCGGTGGCCGGTTTCCGCGGTGAGATCTCGCAGGTGCCGTCGAAGGTCTCGGCGATCAAGGTCGACGGGCGGCGCGCGTACGAACGCGTCCGGGCCGGCGAGGAGGTCGCGCTGAAGGCTCGCGCGGTGACGGTCTCGCGGTACGACATTCTCGACGTACGCCCGGGGCCGGACGGGATCGATGTCGACGTCTCGGTCGACTGTTCCAGCGGCACCTACATTCGTGCCCTGGCTCGTGATCTCGGCGCCGAGCTCGGCGTCGGCGGTCACCTGACCGCGTTGCGTCGTACCCGGGTCGGCGCGTTCGACCTGGCGGCGGCGCACACACTCGAGTCGCTGGCGCAGGACTTCGCCTGGCTGCCGATCGCGGATGTTGCCGCCGGCACCTTCCCGCGGTACGACGCCGACGCCGACCAGTCCGCCGCCATCCGCACCGGGCGCCCACTGTCCGGTCTCAAACTCCAGCCCGGGCAGACCGCGATGTTCGACCCGACCGGCACCTTCCTCGCCCTCTACGAACCGCACGGGCCGGTCGCCAAACCCACCGCGGTCTTCGTCAGCTAGCCCCACTCTGGGGACCTGGCACACCCAACCGGGCCCTGAGACAGTAAATATCAGGTCCCAGCCCCCCATTTCCTGTCCCAGGTCCCGACAGTTGCTCGGGGTCGGCCCGCGTTGTCGGTGGTGGGTTCTACCGTCGGGAGATGAGATACGGGTTCGTGATGGCTTCTGGGGATGCGCGGGCGGCTGCTGAGTTGGCTGCTTTGGCTGAGGAGCACGGGTGGGACGGGTTCTTCGTGTGGGAGGCGGTCTGGGGGATCGACGCCGACTGGTCCTCCATGGATCCGACCACCGCCCGCGCGGCCGCCGAGCGTCGCCTGAAGGCCGGCCGCCCCCCACGCCTCGATTGACATGGCGCGTTAAGGCGGCATCAAGATCGGTGCACCGGCCGTCAAGGGGGTGTCAAGACCGGGGCGACGGTGCCCGGCGGGGCGGTTGGCTGGTGTTGTGAAGTTGTTAGAGCTGCCGAAGAGATTCCTGGTGGGGCGGCCGCTGCGGAGTGAGCGGTTGGGTGAGACCTTGCTGCCGAAGAAGCTGGCTCTGCCGGTGTTCTGCAGCGACCCGCTCTCCTCGAACGCCTATGCGACCGAGGAGATCCTGCTCATGCTCAGCCTGGGCGGGTTGACGCTGCTGCACCTCACGCCGTGGATCGCCGCCGTCGTCCTCGCGCTGCTCGCCGTGGTCGTCGCGTCGTACCGACAGACGTGTTACGCCTACCCCAGCGGTGGCGGCGCGTATGCGGTGAGCCGGGCGAATCTCGGTCAGAACGCCTCACTGGTCGCGGCCAGTGCGTTGCTCGTCGACTATGTGCTGACAGTCGCCGTGTCGGTCGCGGCCGGGGTCCAGAACATCGTCTCCGCGCTTCCGGCGCTCGGGCCGCACGCGGTGGCGGTGTCGATCGGTATGATCGCGATTCTCGCGCTGGCGAACCTGCGCGGCGTCAAGGAGTCCGGTACGGCGTTCGCGATCCCGACGTACGGGTTCATCGCGGTCGTGCTGACGATGATCGCGGTCGGGTTCGTCCGGATCCTCGCCGGCGACCCACCGCGGGCCGAATCCGCGCCGTACGGCATCGAGGCCGGGAACCACCTGACCGGGCTGGCCGTCGTGCTGCTCGCGATGCGTGCGTTCGCATCCGGATGTACGGCGCTCACCGGAGTCGAGGCGGTCAGCAACGGGGTGCCGAACTTCAAGCCGCCGAAGAGCCGGAACGCGGCGGCGACGCTGACGATCATGGGCGCGGTGACGATCGCGATGTTCGTCGGCATCACCGCGCTGGCGATGGTGTCCGACGTCCACGTCGCCGCCGATCCGGGCCGGCTCACCGGTACGCCGGACGGGTACGAGCAGCGCACGGTGATCGCGCAGGTCGCCGGTTCGGTGTTCGGCGGGTATCAGTCGATCGGGTTCTTCGCGGTTCAGGCGTTCACCGCGGCGATCCTGGTCCTGGCCGCGAACACCGCCTACAACGGGTTCCCGATCCTGGCCTCGTTGCTAGGGCACGATGGGTTCCTGCCGCGGCAGTTCTCCCGGCGCGGCGACCGGCTGGTGTTCAGCAACGGCATCGTCATCCTGTCCGCGCTGGCCGGTGTGCTGATCTGGGTCTTCGACGCCAGCACGACCCGGCTGATCCAGCTGTATATCATCGGTGTGTTCGTATCGTTCACGCTGAGCCAGACCGGAATGGTCGTGCACTGGACCCGCCTGCTGCGGGAGTCGTCCGGGGCCGGGGCCTCGATGCATCGATCCCGGGCGATCAACGGGTTCGGCGCGGTCTTCACCGCGGTGGTCCTGGTCGTCGTCCTGATCACCAAGTTCACCCACGGAGCCTGGATCGTGGTACTGGCGATGCCTGCCCTGTTCCTGCTGATGAAGGGCATCCGGAAGCACTACGACCGGGTGGACGCCGAACTGCGGCCGAGGCCGGGCGGTGTCGTCCTGCCGCCGCGGGTGTTCGCGATCGTGCTGGTCTCCAAGCTGCACACACCGACGTTGCGCGCGCTTGCCTATGCCCGCGCGACGCGCCCGACGTCGCTGACCGCGGTCACGGTGAGCACGGACCCGGACGCGGCGGACCTGCTGTTGAAGGAATGGGGCGAGCGGGACATCCCGGTGCCGTTGAAGGTCCTCCACTCGCCGTACCGGGATGTGACCGGTCCGGTGCTGAGCTACGTCCGGGACGTACGACGGAACAGTCCACGAGACCTGGTTGCAGTCTTCATTCCGGAGTACGTCGTCGGACACTGGTGGGAGGCGTTCCTGCACAACCAGAGCGCACTGCGCCTGAAAGCACGCCTGCTCTTCCAGCCTGGCGTGATGGTCATCAACGTGCCCTGGCAGCTCGGTTCCGCGGAGGTCCTCGAGGCACGCCGGGTGCCGCCCGCGGACACGACCGCGGTCGCCGGGACGACGACACCCAGGGTCGAGGAGCCCGTCTGACCGACCGGCTGACGCGGTCCGCCACGGGACAGCGGCACCGTGTCACAGTGGTGCCGTGGACAACACGAGGCCGCCCGGACGAGGGGCTGCCGGCGTCGCGCCTGCCCGGAGGTCCGGGCACGGTCGGTGGCGGCGGCTCTGGACCGGCTTGGTCCTCGTTCTCGCCGGTCTGCCGGCCCTGACGGTCGCGCTCGTCCCGGTGCGCGACAGCCTCGCGCTCGAGAGCATCCTCCTGCTGTATCTCCTCGTCGTCGTTCTGATCGCGGTGACCGGCGGCCTGGTCCCCGCGGTCGCGGCGGCCCTGGCTGCCGTGCTGCTCGCCAACTTCTTCTTCACCACGCCGTATCACACCCTCGCGGTCGAACAGCAGGACAGCATCATCGCCCTGTTCGTGTTCGTCCTGGTCGCGGTGACGGTCAGCGTGACGGTCGATGTGGCCATGCGGCACCGGGTCGCGGCCGCCCGCAGCCGGAGCGAGGCTGACGTCCTGTCCCGCCTCGCGGCCGAACCCGTGACCGGCGACTCGCTCACCGCGGTCCTCGAAGAGGTCCGGGAGACCTTCGGGATGGTGTCGGTCGCACTGCTCGAGCGCCGCGGCGAGATCGAACACGTGGTCGCGGTGGCCGGCGCGCCCCTGCGCGGCAGTCCCGTGATCTCGGCCCCCGCCCGGGACGGACTACGGTTGGTTGCCGAAGGCCCCGAGCTGTTCGCCGAGGACCGGAAGCTGCTGACCCGGCTGGCAGGTGCGGCTGCGCGGGCCTGGGAGGACCAGCAGTTGGCCGGCGAGGCGGCCCAGGCTCGGCAACTCGCGGAGGTCGATCGGTTGCGGGCCGCCTTGCTGGCCGCAGTTGGACACGACCTGAGGACACCGCTGGCCGGCATCAAGGCCGCGGTCTCCAGCCTCCGGCAGCGCGATGTGACCTGGAGTCCGGACGAGCAGAGCGAACTGCTGGAGACCATCGAGGAGTCGGCCGACCGGCTCGACGACCTGATCGCGAACCTGCTGGCGATGAGCCGGTTGCAGGCGGGCGCCCTGTCGGTCGACCTGCGGCCCGTCGTGCTGGAGGAGGTCGTCGCCAAGGCGCTGGTCGGCGTACCGGCGGACATCGTTACCGTCGACGTCCCGTACGACCTGCCGCTCGTGCTTGCCGACGCGGGGTTGCTCGAGCGGGTGATCGCCAACCTGGTCGACAATGCCCAGCGGTTCGCCCCGGCCGGGGTCCCGGTCCGGGTCGAGTCATCGTACGACGAGAACGCCGTACGGGTGCACGTGGTCGACACCGGGCCCGGTGTACCGGAGGAGGACCGGGAGCGTATCTTCACGCCGTTCCAGCGGCTCGGCGACAATCGGTCCGACGGCGGTGCCGGCCTGGGGCTCGCGATCGCCCGTGGCTTCAGCGAGGCGATGGCGGGAACCGTGCTGCCGTCCGAGACCCCTGGCGGAGGATTGACGATGACTGTGACTCTGCCGGTGGCGCCTTGATCAGCGTCCTGATCGTCGACGACGACCGGCAACTGCTGCGAGCGCTGGCGATCAACCTGCGGGCCCGCCAGTACGACGTCGAGACCGCGGCCGACGGGACGACCGCGCTCGCCGCGGCGGCCCGGCGTCCACCCGATCTGGTCATCCTCGACCTCGGCCTGCCGGACCTCAACGGGGTCGAGGTGGTCGGCGGTCTGCGCGGCTGGTGCTCGGCCCCGATCATCGTGCTGTCCGCTCGCGACACCCAGGCGGACAAGGTCGCCGCCCTGGACGCCGGCGCCGACGACTACGTCACGAAACCCTTCGGCATGGATGAGTTGCTCGCCCGGATCCGGGCCGCGCTCCGGCGCACGGCAGTGGACGCCGGGAGCCAGGTGGTCGTCCGGACGGAGGCATTCACCATCGACCTCGCCGCCAAACGCGTGATCACGGCCGAGGGCGACGTACGCCTGACCCCAACCGAGTGGAGCCTGCTGGAGATCCTGGTCCGCAACCCCGGCAAGCTCATCAGCCAGAAACAGCTGCTGCGGGATGTCTGGGGACCCGGCTACGAGTCCGAGACCAACTATCTCCGCGTCTACATGGCCCAGCTCCGCCGCAAGCTCGAGCTCGACGCCTCCCGCCCCGTCCATCTCATCACCGAACCCGGCATGGGCTACCGCTTCCAGCCCTAGGGCGTGTCCGGCTCGGTACGCTGGGAGCGTGCGTTCCCGTCCGACACTCAGCTGGGCTCCCGGTCCCGAGGTTCTGGCGTTGCAGCCTGGTACGACGGATGTCGGAGCTCTTGCGGATGTCGTGAACGGCGGGGGAGTCGTCGTACTGAGTGGGGCGGGGATCTCGACCGAGTCGGGGATTCCGGACTACCGCGGTGAGACGGGCAGTCTGCGGACGCATACGCCGATGACGTACGGCGACTTCGCGGCGAGCGAATCAGGTCGGCAACGGTACTGGGCGCGCAGCCACCTCGGCTGGCGCACGATCGCCCGCGCGGAGCCGAACGACGGGCATCGGGCGGTCGCGGCCCTGCAGGCTCGCGGCTACCTCAGCGGCGTGATCACCCAGAACGTGGACGGCCTGCACCAGGCGGCCGGTGCCCGCGACGTGATCGAGCTGCACGGCAACCTCGACCGCGTCATCTGCCTGAACTGCGGTACGACGTCGGCCCGCGAAGCCCTCGACCGTCGCCTGCGCGCCGCGAACCCGGACTTCGAAGGGGAGGCGACCCGGATCAACCCGGACGGTGACGTGGACCTGCCGGACTCCATCGTCCGGACATTCACCGTCGTCCCGTGCACCGTCTGCGGCGGCGTACTCAAGCCCGACGTGGTGTTCTTCGGCGAGAACGTGCCGAGGTCCCGGGTCGAGCGCTGCTACCGGCTGATCGACGACGCGAACGCCGTCCTCGTCCTCGGCTCGTCGCTCACCGTCATGTCCGGCTTTCGTTTCGTCCGGCACGCGGCCAAATCCGGCACGCCGGTCCTCATCATCAATCAAGGCCTGACCCGCGGCGACCCGTACGCCGCTCAGCGCGTCAACCTCCCCTTGGGCCAAGCGCTCACCGAACTCACGCAGCGGCTGTGAACACCACCGGGCCGGGCCACGCGTGAGGTGGCTCGGCCCGGGGTCCGCCGTACGGATTGGAAAGGGTCAGCGTTGCGCGCTGGTCCGTAGGCGGTTCAGGGAAGCCTCGAGGGCCTGAGGGGAGGCAGCGGCCTGGCGGGCCAGCACTCGAGCGTGCGCGGCCCACTCCGACTGTTCCGCGGCGGTGACGACCGCTGGTGCGCCGACCAACGTCTTGTACGTAAGGGACGCGACGCCGGCCTGGCCTTCGTAGCGCGGGTGGTAGTTCAGCGCGCGGAGCAGGTTGATGTCCTTGCCCTGGATCCACGCCTGGCCGTCCGGCGCGCAGGCGTCGTGTCCGGTCGAGGGGCCGAAGGTGTCGACGTACGTCGCTCCCGTCGCGGCGGCGGCTGTGGACACTGCCGAGTTGAGCGCCTGCTCGATCGAGTACAGGTAGCCGTAGTCCCCGTCGGTGAACGGCAGGATCGCCGGGCAGGTCCCGTGCTCCGGCGCGATCTTCGGGTAGCCGACCAGCAGGATCGTTGCCTTCGGCGACCTTTGTTTGATGCCCTGGACAACGGCCGTGATCCGGACCTGCGTCTGGGCGAGGCGAGCCTTCAGCGTGTCCACGCCGTCGACCGTGAAGTGTGCCTTGCACGGTGCGCCGGTCGGGTCGGAGGCGCGCAGCCCGGGACACGTGCCGACGATGTCGCCGAACACCCCGAAGTCGTTGCCGCCGATCCCGAGCGTGACCAGGTCTGTGTCCGGAGTCAGCGCGTCGAACTGCGGCGCGGCCGTCCCGAGCGGTGTGCTCTGCGGCTGCGTCATGTTCGTGGTGTCGGCGCCACCGCAGCTCACGTCGGTGAAGTGGCGAACCCGCAGTGCGGCCGCCAGCATCTTCGGGTAGTTGCTGTACGAGCGCACGCACCCGAGCGACAACAGGTCCGGCAAGGGGACGAGCGGCGCGGATGTGTACGAATCGCCGAGCGCCACGTAGTTCCGGAACGCGGGCGTGGCGTCCGCCTGAGCGACCGGCAGCGCGCCGAGGAGAACCAGGGACGCGCAGGAGGCGACCAGGCGGCGTAGCTTCACGGGACCCTCCCCAGAGTTCGGCGGTGCGGGCCCACCCTAAGTTGAGTCACCGATCGATCACAAGGGGTGATCGTGGACCTGCTGCACGGAATCCGGTGGTGACATGGAATCCTGCTGTCATGCGTGTCTGGCACGGATTGGACCAGGTGAGCCCGGATCTCGGGCCGACGGTCGTCACGATCGGCAACTTCGACGGCGTACATCGGGGGCATCAGGAGGTACTCGCGCACGCCAGGGCGCGGGCCGCCGAGCTGGGTGGCCTGCCGGTGGTCGCGCTGACCTTCGACCCGCACCCGATGGTGGTGCTGCGGCCCGACCGGGCGCCGGCGATGCTCAGCCGCCCCGAGGAGCGGGCCGGGCTGCTGACCGGGTACGGCGCCGACGCGGTGCTGATCCTCCCGTTCACGAAGGACGTGTCGGGCTGGTCGCCGGAGGAGTTCATCGAGCGGGTCCTGGTCGGCACTCTGCACGCCAAGGCCGTCGTGGTCGGGGAGAACTTCCGGTTCGGTCACAAGGCCGCCGGGCACGTGGACACGCTGGTCGCGGCCGGCGCCAAGGACGGTTTCCAGGTTGAGGGTCTGAGCCTGTCGGGGGACGCGCAGCCGTGGTCGTCGACGTACATCCGGGAGCGCATCGCCGAGGGTGACGTCGAGGCCGCCGCGGAGGCGCTCGGGCGGCCGTTGCGGGTCACCGGAGTGGTCGTCGAGGGCGACAAGCGCGGCCGGGAGCTCGGCTACCCGACCGCGAACATCCCCGCCGACGCGACGGCCGCGATCCCGCTCGACGGTGTGTACGCGGGCTGGCTGACCGTGCTCGAGCCGGCTCCGGGCGCTCCGTCGTACGACGAACCGCTGCCCGCCGCGATCAGTGTCGGCAGCAACCCCACCTTCGACGGCGTGGACCGGCGGGTGGAGTCGTACGTGCTCGATCGCGACGACCTGGAGCTGTACGGCGCCCGGATCGCGGTGGATTTCGTGGCCCGGTTGCGGGGCAGCCAGATCCGGTTCGAGACCAGCGACGAGCTGCTGGTCCAGATGAAAGCCGATGTCGACGGAGCGCGCCGGATCCTTACCCAGAATTAGGGTGACGCGTCCACGGACTGATACTCTGGGCGCTGCCGTCTGAACGGCCGCGGATCGAGAGTGCCCGGGTGACCCAAGCCCCGGTGCGCCGCGCAACGGACATCGAGAGGATCGCACGTGTCGTCAGCCAATCCTGAGGCGAAGAAGAAGATCATCGGCGAGTACGCCCTGACCGAGGGCGACACCGGTTCCCCCGAGGTCCAGGTCGCGCTCCTCACGCACCGCATCGCGGAGCTCACCGAGCACCTGAAGGAGCACAAGCACGACCACCACAGCCGTCGTGGCCTGCTGCTGCTCGTCGGTCAGCGCCGCCGGCTGCTGAACTACCTGGCGAAGAAGGACATCAACCGCTACCGGTCCCTGATCGAGCGGCTCGGCCTTCGCCGATGACGTCGCGAGGAGCGGCCCCCGAGCTCGGGTGGCCGCTCCTGGCGTATCCGCGCCAGTGCTGAATCACGGGCGCGGGTCATAACTGAATACAGAAGCACGCAAGACGAACGAGGCGACGCGAAGCGCGTGGCGGGAGGACGACCGGTCCTCGGTAGTGGCTTTCGGAAATTCAACACAGTTTCCGCGGGCCTCGATCGAAGACCGGCACCCCGGAAGCTCGCGCCTCGCAGTCGTCACACTGCTAGAGAGGGGTATCCCGTGTCGGGATCCACAAGCGTGCCCATGGAGGGCGCAGATTTCGCTGAAGCCGTCATCGACAACGGCAGCTTCGGCACCCGTACCATCCGCTTCGAGACGGGCCGTCTGGCCCAGCAGGCCGCCGGCTCCGCCGCCGCCTACCTCGACGGCGACACGATGGTGCTGTCGGCCACCACGGCCAGCAAGAAGCCCAAGGACCAGTTCGACTTCTTCCCGTTGACGGTGGACGTCGAGGAGCGGATGTACGCCGCGGGCCGGATCCCCGGCTCGTTCTTCCGCCGGGAGGGCCGCCCGTCCGAGGAGGCCATCCTGACCTGCCGGCTGATCGACCGCCCGCTGCGGCCGTCGTTCGTGTCCGGCCTGCGCAACGAGATCCAGGTCGTCATCACGGTCCTGGCGCTGAACCCGGACAAGCTGTACGACGTTCTCGCGATCAACGCCGCGTCGATGTCGACCCAGCTGGCCGGCCTGCCGTTCTCCGGCCCGATCGGCGGCGTCCGCGTCGCGCTGATCGAGGGCCAGTGGGTGGCGTTCCCGACCCACACCGAGCTCGAGGACGCGGTCTTCGACATGGTGGTGGCCGGCCGGGTGACCGAGACCGGTGACGTCGCGATCATGATGGTCGAGGCCGAGTCGACCCCGACCACCTTCGAGAAGGTCGCGTCCGGTGTCCAGGCGCCGACCGAGGAGATCGTGGCCCAGGGCCTCGAGGCCTCCAAGGCGTTCATCAAGACGCTGGTCGAGGCGCAGGCCGACCTGGCCGCGCGGGCCGCGAAGCCGACCGGCGAGTTCCCCGTCTTCCCGGACTACCAGGACGACGCGTTCGCCGCGGTCGAGACCGCCGCGAGCGAGGAGCTGGCGCAGGCGCTGACCATCGCCGGCAAGCACGAGCGTGAGGACGCCACCGACGCGGTCAAGGCCGCCACGGTGGACAAGCTGGCCGCCGACTTCGAGGGCCGCGAGAAGGAGCTGTCCGCGGCGTTCCGGTCGCTGACCAAGAAGCTGGTCCGGCAGCGGGTGCTGAAGGACAAGATCCGCATCGACGGCCGCGGGCTGACCGACATCCGGCCGCTCAAGGCCCAGGTGCGGGTGCTGCCGCGGGTGCACGGTTCGGCGCTGTTCGAGCGCGGCGAGACCCAGATCCTGGGCGTCACCACGCTGAACATGCTGCGGATGGAGCAGCAGCTGGACACGCTGTCCCCGGAGACCCGCAAGCGCTACATGCACAACTACAACTTCCCGCCGTACTCGACCGGTGAGACCGGCCGGGTGGGTTCGCCGAAGCGTCGCGAGATCGGTCACGGCGCGCTGGCCGAGCGGGCCCTGGTGCCCGTGCTGCCGTCGCGCGAGGACTTCCCGTACGCGCTGCGTCAGGTGTCCGAGGCGCTCGGTTCGAACGGGTCGACCTCGATGGGTTCGGTCTGTGCCTCGACGCTGTCGCTGCTGTCCGCCGGTGTGCCGCTGAAGGCCCCGGTCGCCGGTATCGCGATGGGTCTGATCTCCGGTGAGGTCGACGGCAAGGAGGAGTTCGTCGCGCTGACCGACATCCTCGGCGCCGAGGACGCGTTCGGCGACATGGACTTCAAGGTCGCCGGCACCAAGGACTTCGTCACCGCCCTGCAGCTGGACACCAAGCTGGACGGCATCCCGGCCAGCGTGCTGGCCGGTGCGCTGACGCAGGCCAAGGACGCGCGGCTGACGATCCTGGACGTGATGGCCAAGGCCATCGACGCGCCGGGTGAGATGAGCGAGTTCGCGCCGCGGGTCATCTCGGTGAAGGTCCCGGTCGACAAGATCGGCGAGGTCATCGGCCCGAAGGGCAAGATGATCAACCAGATCACCGAGGACACCGGCGCCGACATCTCGATCGAGGACGACGGCACCGTCTACATCGGCGCGACCGACGGTCCGAGCGCCGAGGCGGCCCGGGCCGCGATCAACGCGATCGCGAACCCGACCATGCCGGAGAAGGGCGAGCGCTACCTGGGCACGGTCGTGAAGACGACCAACTTCGGTGCGTTCATCAGCCTGCTGCCGGGCAAGGACGGTCTGCTGCACATCAGCAAGCTGCGTCCGCTGGCCGGCGGCAAGCGGGTCGAGGCGGTCGAGGACGTCCTGTCGGTCGGTCAGAAGCTGCAGGTCGAGATCGCCGAGATCGACGACCGCGGCAAGCTGTCGCTGATCCCGGTCATCGAGGGTGAGGGCGACAAGAAGGCCGACGAGAAGGTGGCTGACTCCGCCGAGTGACGCGAGCCATCACCAGCACCCTGCTGAGCCCGGAGGCGGGCGGTCCGGTGAAACGGACCGTCCTGCCCTCCGGGCTTCGGGTTGTCTCCCAGTCCGTGCCGGGCTTCCGCTCGGTCACCTTCGGCGTCTGGGTCGGCGTGGGGTCCCGGGACGAACCGGACCACCTCGCCGGCGCGACGCACTTCCTCGAACACCTGTTGTTCAAGGGCACCGAGCGCCGCGACGCGCTCGAGATCTCCGCCGCGATCGACGCGGTCGGCGGCGAGATGAACGCGTTCACCGGCAAGGAGTACACCTGCTACTACGCGCGGGTGCTCGACTCCGACCTGCCGCTCGCGGTCGACGTCATCTGCGACATGATCACCTCCGCCACGCTGACGGCTGCGGACGTGGAGAGTGAGCGCGACGTCATCGACGAGGAGATCGCGATGCACGCCGACGAGACGTCGGACCACATCCACGACCTCTTCGCAGAGCAGCTCTGGGGCATGTCCCCGCTGGGTCGCTCCATCACCGGTTCGCCCGATTCCGTGGCCGGGCTGACCCGCGAGCAGGTCGTGGGCTGGTACCGGCGCCGGTACAAGCCCTCCGACATCGTCGTCTCGGTCGCCGGGAACGTCGACCACGCGGACGTCGTCCGCCTGGTCCGCAAGGCGTTCGAGCGGCACTGGGTGACCACGGAGGCCGAGCCCGCCCCGGTCCGACTAGGTGCCGCCGAGCCAGTTCCGACGTACGGCGGAGTGCGCGTTCACCATCGTGATGTCGAGCAGGCGCACCTGGTGCTCGGGATGCCGGGCCTGATGCGGAACGACGAGCGCCGGTACGTCGCCGGCGTACTGCACGGGATCGTCGGCGGCGGGATGTCGTCCCGACTGTTCCAGGAGGTCCGGGAGAAGCGCGGCCTGGCGTACTCGGTCTTCACGTTCGGCTCGGCGTACGCCGACTCCGGCATGGTCGGCGTGTACGCCGGCTGCCTGCCGAAGAAGGCCGGCGAGGTCCTCGACGTGGTCCGCGCCGAACTCGAGGTGATTGCCAACGGCAACATCACCCCGGACGAGCTGCTCCGCGGGAAGGGCCAGATGCGTGGCTCGGTCGTGATGGGCCTGGAGGACGCCGGCGCGAAGATGACCCGCATCGCCAAGGCGGAACTCGTGTACGGCGAGCTCCCCACCGTCGACGACATCCTCCACCGCATCGATGCCGTCACCCTCGACGACGTCAGCCAGTTGGCCGCCGAGCTGTACGCCGGCACCCCGGCCCTGACCTTGATGGGCCCGTACGACGAAGACAGCACCGCTTTCACGCTCTGACCCGGATCGGCAGCGTCTGATAGCCGCGCAGCACGAGCCTGTCGCGGCGTACGGGCTGCCGGCCGGGATCAGCGGAGAGGCCGGGAAAGCGGTCGAGGAGGCGGGGGAAGGCCACGGATGCTTCGAGCCGGGCGAGGTTGTTGCCGATGCAGATGTGTTGGCCGGCGCCGAAGCTGAGTGGCTTGTTGTCGGCGCGGGTGGGATCGAACCGGTCGGGGCGCGGATACCGGGCCGGGTCGCGGTTGGCTGCCCCGAGCAACAGAATCAGGTCGCTGCCGGCTGGGATGCCGACGTCCTCGACAACGAGGCCGTCGGCGCTTGCCACCCGGGTCGTCACCTGCACAGGAGACTCGTAGCGCAAGGCCTCTTCGATGAAGGCCGCTGTCGTGATCTGGCCGGAGCGCACCGCCACGGCGAGGTCCGGACGGTCGAGCAGGATCGTCAGCCCGTTGCCGAGGAGGTCGGTTGTCGTCTCGAAGCCGGCGACCAGCAGCAGGATCAGGTTGGCGAGCAACTCCTCGTCGGACAGGCGGGCGTCGTCCGCGTCGCGGGCAGCCACCAGGGCGCTGACGAGGTCGTCGCCCGGCGTCGTCCGGCGTTCGCCGATCAGGTGAGTGAAGTACTTTCCCAGTTCGCGGGCGGCTTCGTCGGCCGGACCGTCCACGTCGCCCGTAAGTTCCAGCGCCGCGGTCAACGCGGACGCCAGCGGGCGGAACTGGTGGTGGTCGGCCATCGGGATCCCGAGCAGTTCGCAGATCACGGTGACCGGCAGTTGGAAGGCGAACCGGTCCATGAAATCGACCGTCCGGCCGTCCGCTCCGGAGTCGGCGAGCGCTTCGAGCAGGGTGTCCACAGCGGCCACGACCGTCGGCTGCAGCGCGCCGACTCGCCGTGGCGTGAAGACCTGGGAGATCAACGAGCGCATGCGACCGTGGTCCGGAGGGTTGGTCCGCAGAATCGACCGGTTCATCAAGCGCAGCGCAGCAGCGTCGCCCGCATCCGTAGGATCGCTCGGCAAGGCGAATCCAGGGTTTCGAAGCACTTGGTTGACCGCCGCGTAGCCGACCACGAGGAAGACGGTGTCGGTGATGGCCTGGACCGCGCCGTTCCGGTGCGCTGCGGCGTACAACGGGAATGGATCGGCTCGCCCTGCCGGTGACACCAAGGCCTGGATGATCGCCGCCGCGCTCTCGTCGGGGGAGGAGGCCATCGTCAGCGGACCTGGTGGAGGTCGGTGGCGGCGCGACCGAGGAGGATGTAGCCGGTGGCGTACAAGGTCGCGCCGGCTACTTCGAAGATCTGGATCAGGCCGAAGCCTGGTCCGGAGGTGAAGATGAACAAGCCGCCGAGCGTGTACGCGACGGCGCCTACGGCGAGCAGCAGCCCGGCCAACCGCAAGCCGTGTCGGCCAAGGGTGCGGGCGAGCCAAACGTAGCCGAGCGGGAACACCAGTAGTGCCGGGAAGACGATCAGCGCGGCCGGCGTATCGAGGTCGGACGCCTGGTGGACCACGCTCGGGTGGTACTCCGCTCGGACCGGATTGTGCGAGCCGTCGAAGATGATCAGCGCGAACCACAGCAGCGTGCCGACCAGGGCGCCGTACCAGGCACTGAGGTCCCGCCAGCGGGTGATCTGGTTGCCCAGGGCAATGACGCTGGCCAGGCAGACGACCTGCAAGAGCAGGCCGGCCGCCTGGATGTCGTGGGTGAGTCCGTAGCGCTCGCCGGCGGCCGCGATGCTCCAGCCGTCCCGGGCGGGATGCAGCAGCGTGCCAAGCCAGAACACCGGCCCGCCGATCAGCGCGGTCAGCCGGGCGGCGGTGCGGAGTTGGCGACGCGTGGCGCCGGTGTGCGGAAGTGTCTCGGTCATCGGTGCAGGTCTCCGTTCACGGATGCCTCGTGGGGAATTCACTAGAGTGTTGCTCTAGTGGATCACTGGTGGCGAACTCTAGTCAACTGTTAGGCTGTGGGCATGAACCCCGGTCAGGCCACCCGGCGGGTGGACAAGGCGCGCGCGAATCGGTACCGGATGCGGGCGGCGGCGCTGGGCCTGTTCACCGAGCGGGGGTATGCCGCGACCTCGATGCAGGCCGTCGCCGCCGCGGCCGGCATGGCGGTACAGACGCTGTACTTCACCTTCGGCACCAAGCGCGCTCTGCTCAGCGAGATCCTCGACATCGCCGTGGCCGGCGACGAGGAACCCGTTCCGACTCTCGAGCGGCCCGGAGTGCTGGCCGCGATCGACGACCCCGATCCGGAGCATCAGCTCCGCGCGCAGGCCCGCCTCGCCCGGGAGATCTACGAGCGCGTCGCACCCGTGCTGCAAGTCGTCTCCAGCGCCGCCTCGGCCGACCCCGAGATCGCCGAGCTCTGGGAGACCAACAACGCCCAGCGGGCGACGGTGATGGAACGGCTCATCACCGCCCTTGCGGCCAAAGGCCCGCTCCGCGAGGGCGTCGACCCGGCGATGGCCATCGACATCGCGCTCGCCCTGCAGAGCCCGGAGATGTACCACTACCTGACGAAGCGCCGCGGCTGGAGTCCCAGCCGATGGGAGCACTGGACAGCCGACGCCCTGATCAGCCAGCTACTCCCGAGCCGCGAGGGCTAGACGTCATGAAATGCCCGGGTGATCTCGCGGGGCTTCTGTGTTCCGTCGGCTGTCAAGATCCTGACCGAAAGACCTCCGGGTCCCGATCACCTCGACAGTCCTCACCGGCAGGAGCAAACTGGCCGGTGAAAGGGGGCCTGGGGGAGGGGGGAGTAGGTCATGAGCACGATGACTCCGGAGATTCAGGCGCTCGGCGATGACTTCCGCGGGGAGCTGATCCATCCGGGCGACCCGTCCTACGACGAACAACGTGCGGTCTGGAACGGGTCGATCGACCGGCGGCCCGCGGTGATCGCCCGCTGCACCGGAGTCGCCGATATCCGGAGCGCGCTGGCGTTCGCCCGCCGTACCGGTCTGCCGGTTGCGGTCCGCGGCGGGGGTCACAGCTTCCCGGGGCACTCGACCTGCGACGGCGGGATCCTGATCGATCTCGCTGCGCTGAAGGGCATCCGGGTCGATCCGGTACGACGTACCGCCCGCGCGCAGGCGGGTGTGCTGCTGGGTGAGCTCGATCGGGAGACGCAGGCGTTCGGCCTGGCGACGCCGTCCGGCATCGTCACGCATACCGGTCTGGCCGGCCTCACACTGGGCGGCGGGATCGGCTGGCTGATGCGCAAGTACGGACTGAGCATCGACAACCTGATCTCGGTCGACGTGGTCACCGCCGAGGGTGAGCTGGTGATCGCGAGCGAGGACGTGAACGCCGATCTGTTCTGGGGTATCCGCGGCGGTGGTGGAAACTTCGGCATCGTGACCGAGTTCGAGTTCCGGCTGCATCCGGTCGGACCGATCGTGTACGGCGGCCTGGTGGCGTGGCCGATGGAGCAGTCGCCGGAGTGGATGCGCTTCTACCGGGACTGGATCACCGACGTCCCGGACGAGCTGACCACCGCGGTGATCCATCGCTGGCTCCCGGCCCTGCCGACGATTCCGGCCGAGCTGCACGGCCGACCGGTGGTGGCGGTCGTCGTCAGCTACGCCGGACCGGTCGAGGAAGGCGAGCAGGTGGTGGCGCCGCTCAAGGCGTTCGCACCGCCGTTGCTGGACACGTGCACGGCGACGCCGTACCTCGCCCTGCAGTCGATGTTCGATCCGAGCTTCCCGCATGGCCGGTGGTACTACATGCGCGCGTGCGACGTCGGCGAGTTGACCGACGACGTGATCGACATCGCGGCCGAGCGCGGTTTGGCGATCGATTCGCCGTACACGGCGTACCCGATCTTCCACCTCGGCGGCGCGATCTCCCGAGTGCCTGAGGACAGTACGGCGTTCGGCGGGCGATCGAGCGGGCACACGTTCAACTTCGTCGGGGCGACGCTCGGCCCGGAGGGGTTCGAGGAGCAACGGGAGTGGGTGCGGGACTCGTGGCGGGCGATCGAGCCGCACCAGTCCGGGGTGTACGTCAACTTCCTCACCGACGAGGGCACCGACCGCATCCGGACCGCGTACGGCGCCTCGACGTACGACCGGTTGACGGAGCTGAAGCGGAAGTACGACCCGGGCAACCTGTTCCACCTGAACCAGAACATCCCGCCCAGCTGACGCGGTAATCTGCCAGGAGTTGTGTCGCGTCACCACGTGATCTGCCCCTGGATCCCTCGCTGAACGGGCTGGGCCTGTTCTACGGATGGCACGCATTTGACGGCCCGACGTGCCGCACCGCGCTGGATCGACCCCAGCGCGGTTTGGCCTGCCGTCCGCGAAGGAAGATCACCGTGCTCGCTCCGCTCCGCAATGCAGTGGCTGGCGCTCGCCCGGATCCTGCTCCGGAACGCGGGCGTCTGGATCCTGGACGAACCGACCTCGGCCATCGACGCCGAGGCGGAGCGCGAGATCTTCGCCGGCTTACGCCGTACCAAGGACACCCGGATCACGATCGTCGTGTCGCACCGGGCCTGGACGTTGCGCGCGATGGACCGGATCTACGTCATCGACGACGGTTCGGTGGTGCAGTGCGGGACGTATCCGGAGCTGATGGCACAGCCTGACGGGCGGTTCGCACGGCTGTTCGCGACACACCACGAATCGGCAGACGGGTCGTCCCGGCACAGCTTGCAGGGGACCGGACACTCACCGCAGTCGACGATGTGATGAGGACAACGGCCTGAGTGCGCATTTGTGTGCACAAAGACTATTGGGTGAGATCTGACCTGACGTCTGATGACTCAGGGAGGTTATGTGATTAAGGTGGGGCGGTCCTCCGTGATGGCTGGCTGGTCGTCTGAGGTCTTGGGAAAGTAACACCTGAGTTACGCGCCGCCGTTTTGTGCCTGACAACGTTGACATGCGCAGTTTCGACCAGCCACCATGACGCTTGATCCGCCCGCTTAACGGCCCTCCCGCCGAGGAAGTTGGTTTGACTGTGCGACGTCTGACTGGGGTTGTGGGGGTGGCACTCGGTCTCGCACTGGTGCTCGCCTCTTGTGGAGATGGGAAGTCCAGTGGTGGCTCCGCCAGTGGTGCGAAGAGTGAGATCATCGCGATCGCTGCCGACCCGCTGGAGTACATCAACCCGCTGAACGAGAACGGCAGTCCGGGCATCCAGGTTGCGATGGCGATGTTCGCCCCGCTGGTGACCACCGATCCGAACTCGGGCAAGCTCGAGAACGTGATGGCCGACTCGGTCACACCGGACAAGACCAGCCAGACCTGGACGATCAAGCTGAAGCCCGGCAACACCTTCCAGAACGGCCAGCCGCTGACCGCGAAGGACTACGTGGACAGCTGGAACATGACCGCCGAGGGCTCGAACGCCTGGAAGAACAACGGCTTCTTCTCCAAGGTCGAGGGGTACGAGGCGCTGAACCCGCCGACCCCGGACGGCGCCACTCCGAAGCCGACCGCGGTGAAGACGCTGAGCGGCCTCAAGCAGGTCGACGACCTGACCTTCACGGTCAAGCTCAAGGTGCCGTTCTCGCAGTTCGGCCTGACCCTGCAGTACCTCGGCCTGGCCCCGCTGCCGGAGGAGGTGCGGAAGAACCCGGACGCCTACAAGCGCAAGCCGATCGGCAACGGCCCGTACAAGCTGGCCGCCGACTGGAACGCCGGTGACGACATCAAGCTGGCCAAGTGGGACGGCTACAAGGGCCCGAACGCGCCCGAGGCGGACTCGATCACCTACCGGTTCATCCCGAACGCGGACACGGCGTACAACGAGTTCCTGGCCGGCAACGTGGACTTCACCGACGTGCCGTCGACCAAGGTGCAGAGCTTCAAGACCGACGCGCCGGACAAGTGGGTGACCAGCGTCAGCTCCGGCGCGAACTACCTGGTCTTCCCGGCCTGGGACGCGCGCTACAAGAACCCGAAGCTGCGGCACGCGTTCTCGGAGGCGATCGACCGCAAGGCGTTCGCCGACCTGGTCGGCCTGTCCGACCCGGCCAAGGGCCTGATCGCGCCGGACATCGCCGGCTACCGCGACAACGCCTGCAAGTACTGCGACTTCGACGCCACCAAGGCCAAGCAGCTGCTGCAGGAGGCGGGCGGCTTCTCCGGCACGGTCAACATCAGCTACAGCACCACGTCCGCGACCGGTCAGATCTTCGCCGAGGCGATCGGCAACATGCTCCGGCAGAACCTCGGCCTGCAGGTGAAGTACACCGGCAAGCAGGGTTCGGAGATCACCGAGCTGGCCGACTCCCGCAAGCTGGACGGCCTGCGGTTCGGCGGCTGGGGACACGACTACCCGTCGATCGAGGACTACCTGACCCCGATGTTCAAGTCCAACGGTGACGCGAACTTCGCCGGCTACAACAACCCGGCGCTGGACGCCGTGCTGGCCAAGGGCGACGCCGAGCCGGACCAGGACAAGGCGATCAAGCTCTACCAGCAGGCCGAGGACATCGCGCTCGAGGACATGCCGCTGATCCCGCTGTACACCAAGTCGAACGCCTATCTGCACTCGGACAAGATCGAGCCCCGGGTGTCGAAGTACGTCGGGGTGTCGGCGCTCTACGCGACGTTCAAGTGATCCGGTTCGTCCTGCGCCGCGCGCTGGCGGCCGTCCCGATCGGGCTGATCGTCACGCTGGGGGTCTTCGCGCTCGTCTTCGCGATGCCCGGAGACCCCCTGCGGGAACTGGCCGGCGACAAGCCCATCCCGGCGGCCGTGCTGGCGGCCAAGCGGGCCCAGTTCCACCTCGACGATCCCTTCATCATCCAGTACCTGCTGAGCATGAAGGACATCCTCACCGGCCACTTCGGTACGACGTTCGCGGGCGCGGACATCGCCGATCAGCTCCGGCTGCGGATCCCGGTCACGCTGAAGCTGACCCTGCTGGCGAACGCGTTCCAGTGGACACTGGGGCTGTTCTTCGGCGTCTACGCCGGCTTCAAGCGCAACGGGCTGATCGACAAGTCATTGCTGCTGGCAACGTTGGTGCTGCTCGCGGTGCCCGGACTGGTGGCGTACTTCGCCGCGCAGTACCTGTTCGGCGTCGAGCTGAAGTGGTTCCCGGTGTCGGGTGTGCTGGAAGGGTTCCCGCGCTCGTACCTGTTGCCCGCGCTGGTGATCGGCGTGCTCGGGTTCGCCGGTCTCGCCCGGCTGATGCGGACGTCGATCGTGGAGACGGTGAACGCCGACTTCGTGAAGACCGCGCGGGCGAAGGGGATGGGGGAGCAGCGGGTGCTGTGGTCACACATCCTGCCGAACGCGCTGCTCCCGGTGGTGACCTTCATCGGGATCGACCTGGCCGGCATGTTCGGCGGCGCGATCATCACCGAGAGCATCTTCAACCTGCCCGGGCTCGGTCAGTTCATGTTCCAGGCGATCAAGCTGAAGGAGGGTGGCGTCGTGGTGCTGCTGTCGACCCTCGCCTTCATCTCGTTCATCGTGATCAACCTGCTGGTCGACGTGCTGTACGGCGTCCTGGACCCGAGGGTGCGCAATGTCTGAGATCCAGGCGGTCGTCGGCGCCGAGGCACAGGAGCTCGGCGACGGCCGCACGCTGTCGAACCGGGAACTGCTGCGCGCGCTGCTGCGCAAGCCGCAGTTCGTCGTCTGCAGCCTGCTCCTGCTGTTGTTCTTCCTGATGGCCGCGGTGCCGAAGCTCTTCACGCCCATCGATCCGCGGTTCTGCGAGCTGACCAAGAGCCGGCAGGGCCGAAGCCCGGGACACCTGTTCGGTTTCGACATCCAGGGCTGCGACTACTTCGCCAACGTGATCTACGGCGCCCGTCCGTCGGTCCTGGTCAGCATCTGCGCGAGTTTCGGGGTCTTCATCCTGGCCGGCTCGTTCGGGTTGCTGGCCGGGTACTTCCCGGGCTTCGTCGACGCGCTGATCTCGCGGACCGCCGACGTACTGTTCGCGGTGCCGGGCATCGTGGTGCTGATCGTGATCCTGAACTCGGTGCCGAACCGCAGCATCTGGATCATCGTCGGCGTGATCCTGCTGATCGGCTGGCCGGGCGGGATGCGGCTGATGCGGGCCACGGTGTTCTCGGTCCGCAACCGCGAGTACGTGCTGGCGGCTCGGTCGATCGGCGTACCCCCGGTGCGGATCCTCCGCAAACACGTGTTCCCGAACGCGATGGCGCCGCTGCTGGCGATGACTACGCTCGGCATCGGCGGCATGGTCGGCCTCGAGGCCGCGCTGACGTTCCTCGGGGTCGGGCTGCAACCGCCATCGATCTCGTGGGGTTCGCAATTCGGCGTCGCGGCGTCGTACCGGGACACCCCGCACCTGTTCATCTGGCCGGCGTTGTTCATCTCGACGATGACGATCTCGTTCATGATCATCGGCGACTCGATCCGCGACGCCCTCGATCCCAAGTTGCTGAGGTGACTGTGCACATTCCTCGCCTCCGGCTCGGTGGGTCATCGGGCTTTGTCTCCCGGTCTTCCCTCGTCGCTCCGGTCGCTTCGCTCCCTGCACTCCTCAGTCCAGACCGGGAGGCCCGATGACCAGACATGGTGAAGTATTGCTGAAGGTCGAGGACCTCAGCGTCGAGTTCGACACCCCGCGCGGGCCGGTGCGTGCGGTCGACGGGGTGTCCTGGCAGGTCCGGGCCGGCGAGACGCTGGCGATCCTGGGCGAGTCCGGGTCGGGGAAGAGCGTGTCGACCCAGGCGCTGACCGGGATCCTCGAGATGCCGCCGGGCCGGATCGTCTCCGGTACGGCGGAGTACCGCGGCGTGGACCTGATCGGGATGACCGTGAAGGAACGGCGCAAGATCGTCGGCGACCGGATCACCATGGTGTTCCAGGACTCGCTGTCGGCGCTGAACCCGGTGCAGTCTGTCGGCACCCAGATCGCCGAGTGCTACCGCGTGCACCGCGGCATGTCGAAGAAGGCCGCGCTCAGGCAGGCCGCGGACATGCTCGACCAGGTCCGGATCCCGGCCGCGGCGAAGCGGGTGGGCGACTACCCGCACGAGTTCTCCGGCGGCATGCGGCAGCGGGTGATGCTCGCGATGGCGCTCGCGCTCGATCCCGACGTACTGATCGCGGACGAGCCGACCACGGCGCTCGACGTCACCGTCCAGGCACAGATCCTGGAGCTCATCGCGGAACTGCAGGCCGAACGCGAGATGGGCGTCGTCCTGATCACCCACGACCTCGGCGTGGTGTCGGACGTCGCGGACAACGTGGTGGTGATGTACGCCGGGCATGTGGTCGAGCGAGCGTCCACCGCGGAGGCCCTGGAGTATCCCGTTCATCCTTATACGGAAGGGCTTCTGGGCTCGATGCCGTCGGCGGACCTGAAAGGCCAGGAGCTGCCGACCATCCCCGGTACGCCGCCGTCGTTGCGGGCGATCCCGTCCGGCTGCGCGTTCCGGCCCCGGTGCCCGCACGCGATCGACGATTGCGCGCGTGAGGTGCCCCCGCTGCTCACCGTCGCCCCTGGCCGGGATGCCGCGTGCATCCGCCGTACGTCGATCGCGGAACGAGAGGCGGTGTGATGGCCGACGAGTTGCTGGTGGCAACCGATCTGGTGAAGCACTACGACATCAGTCCGGCGTTGAGCTTCGGGACCAAGACACTGGTTCGTGCGGTCGACGGCGTCGACCTGACACTCCGCAGGGGCGAGTCGCTCGGCATCGTCGGCGAGTCGGGCTGCGGGAAGTCCACGCTGGTCCGGCTGCTTGCCGCGCTGGAGAAGCCGACGTCGGGTCAGCTCTTCTACGGCGGGGTCGACGTCAGCAAGCTGAGGGCGCGCGATTTGCGGCGCTGGCGGCGCAACGTGCAGGTGGTGTTCCAGGACCCGTACTCGAGCCTGAACCCGCGGATGCGCGTCGGCGAGATCGTGGCCGAGCCGCTGGAGGTCCACCCGGACGTGGCGAAGCGTGTCGACGTCCGGTCCCGGGTGCGTGAACTGCTCGAACTTGTCGGGTTGCGGGCCGAGGACGAGACCAAGTTCCCGCACCAGTTCTCGGGCGGCCAGCGGCAGCGGATCGGGATCGCCCGGGCGATCGCACTGAACCCGGACGTACTGCTCTGCGACGAGCCGGTGTCCGCACTGGACCTGTCCGTGCAGGCGCAGGTGGTGAACCTGTTGATGCGCCTGCAGCGTGAGCTTGGTCTCAGCATCATCTTCGTCGCGCACGACCTCTCCGTGGTCCGGCACGTCTCGGACCGGGTCGCGGTGATGTACCTGGGCAAGGTCGCCGAGCTGGGCGAGCACCAGCAGGTGTACGACGTCCCCGCGCATCCGTACACGCAGGCGCTACTGTCCGCCGAGCCCGGACTGGCCCGGCAGGGCAGGAAGCGGATCGTGCTGGCCGGTGACCCACCGTCGCCGGTGATGCCGCCGTCCGGCTGCCGGTTCCACACCCGCTGTCTGCGCGCGGAAGCCCGCTGCAGCAGCGAGGAACCGCAGCTCCGCGAGATCCCCTCCGGGCAGACCGTCTCCTGCCATTTCGCCGAAGACGCCCAGGCCGCCTACACCCCGGCCCAAGGGGTATCTGTGGAGTAATGGCCTAGGGTGGCGGCCGTGAGTGCACTACCGATGACCCCGAGGAGCAGGCAGTTCGCGCTGCTGGCCGGGGTCATCGTGGTTGCCGGTGGGCTCGCGGGGTGGTGGATCCTGACCGCGGGCCGGGCCGCCAACGAAGGCTTCGACATCACCGACGAGGGCTACTACCTGTTGTCCTACCGATGGTGGAACAGCAATCCGCTGGCGCTGACCGGAGTGCAGTACCTGTACGGCCCGGTCTTCGAGTGGCTCGGGTACGACATCGTCCGGTTGCGGCTGTTCCGGCTGCTGACCGTGGTCGTCGTGCATCTGATCTTCGGGTACAGCTTCATGCGCTGGTTGCGAGGCCGGCGGCCGGGCGCGGCGCCGACGAAGCTGTGGGAGCTGGCCGGGATGGCGGTCATTCTGGCCGCCGGTGGCATGTGTTACAGCTGGCTGCCGCAGTCGCCCGGCTACAACGATGTGGTCCTGCTCGGTGCGCTGACGCTGGTCTCGTGCGTGTTGTGGATGGCGACGGCGGTCGATCGAGGGCGCCCGGTGCCGTTCTGGGTGCTGGTCGTGGCCGGTCTTGTCATCGGTGCGATGGTGCTGGCGAAGTGGACCTCGGTGGTGGTGATCGGGCTCATCGTGGTCGCCGCCCTGGTCGTTCTGGCCGGCCAGGGCTTGCGGGCCGTTGCCCGCGGTATCGGTCTCGCGCTGGCCGGGCTCGCGGTGGCGGCGCTCGTGGTGCAGTTGTTCGTGGTCCGGCTGAACGTCGCGGTGCCGGGGATCATGACCGTGAACAGGTTCATCGCGGACACGTCGTACTCGCCGGCCGCCCTGTTGCACGTCTACTGGTCGACCGGTCTCAACCTGCTCGGACGGACCCTCCGCGACCACGGGATCCTGCTGGTCGCAGCCGCCGTCGCGGTGATCGCCCGATGGCGTTGGCTGCGCATCGCCGCCGGGGTGCTCGTGCTCGTCGCGTTCGCTCTGTCGGTACGGCGGGTGGTCGCCGATGGTGCCGCGGTGGGTGGGTCCGGGCACACGTCGCGGTACACGGTGACGCTCCTGGCCGCCGTACTCGTCGCGCTGGTGACGGCCGTCGCCGCTGTGGTCGCCGGCCGGCTCCGGCTGACGGACCGGTCCGTGCTGAGCCGCGAGAACGCGCGGGGATGGGTCGTCCTCGGGCTGCTGGTCGTGCTGCCGATGGTGCAGGCGTTCGGCACGAACAACCCGCTCTACACGATCGGCTTCAACGCGTTCGCCGCCTGGGCCGCGGTGATGATCGCGGTCGTGACCGGGATCTGGGCGACGCCGATCGTCGCGCGGGCGACTGTCGGGATCGTGGCCGTTGCGTCGCTGGTGGCGGTCGCGTCCATCGCCTACACCGGGCTGTTCCAGTACCCCTATCGGTCGGTCGGGCACACACAGCTGACCGCGGCGGCCTCCCTGCCGGCGTTGAAGGGTCTCTACGTCGAGCCGCTGGCCGAGCGCAACTACTCCAAGCTGGCGACCGAGCTCCGGGCGTATCTCCAGCCGGCCGGGCGGCCGATCCTGGCGTTCGACAAGATGGCCGGGATCGTCCTGATGCTGCAGGGGAAGCCGCTCGGCGAGGCCTGGGTCGCGCCGAAGGAACGGTCCAGGACCGCGGCCGGGATCGAGGAGGTCTGCCGGAACGGCCCGCCCTGGGGAGCGAGCCGCCCGCCGATCATCATCCTCAACCGTCCCATCTCCGACGTCGAGGTCACCGCCCTGCGCGCCTGCGGGCTGGACTTCCAGGCGGACTACACGTTGCTCGCGCCCGCGAAGGACACGATCAAGCTGCAGGTCTACGTCCCGCGCGCCGAGCGAGCCGCGCAGAAACCCTGACCACCCGGACCGGACCAGAGGGGAGCGGATGAGATCCTGGTGCCCTCGATTCCAACCGGAAGGGTGCGCATGATCAAGGTCGGTGTGCTGGGAGCCAAGGGCAGGATGGGCGCTCAGACGTGCCTCGCGGTCGAGGAGGCCGACGACTGCGAGCTGGTCGCACGGCTCGACCAGGGGGATGAGCTCGAGGAGCTGACCAAGGCCGGTGCGCAGGTGGTGGTCGACTTCACCCGGCCCGAGGTTGTGATGGACAACCTGGCCTGGTGCATCGAGCACGGCATCCACGCGGTCGTCGGGACCACCGGGTTCGACGACGATCGGCTGGCCACGCTGCGCTCGCAGCTCGATGCCAGTCCGGGCACCGGCGTACTGATCGCGCCGAACTTCTCGATCGGCGCGGTCCTGATGATGCAGTTCGCCGCCAAGGCCGCCCGGTACTACGAGTCCGTCGAGATCGTCGAGTTGCACCACCCGGACAAGGTGGACGCTCCGTCGGGCACGGCACGCCGTACGGCGGAACTGATCGCCGCCGCCCGCCGGGACGCCGGGGCCGGGCCGATCCCCGACGCGACCACGACTGCGCTGGACGGCGCGCGGGGAGCGGATGTGGACGGGATCCGGGTGCACGGGGTCCGGCTGCGCGGTCTGGTCGCGCACCAGGAAGTCCTGTTCGGTGACGAGGGGGAGACGCTGACGATCCGGCACGACTCGATGGCCCGGGTCTCGTTCATGGCCGGCGTCCTGCTCGGGGTCCGGCGGATCCTCGGCACGCCCGGGCTGACGGTCGGCCTCGAGCACTTCATGGATCTCGCCTGACCGGGGCGGTGGGGCGGGGAAAGAAATGACACTGAGGTGAGCGCGAAGCGTGCGGCGATCGTGATCGCGGTGGTGTTCGTCGCGTACGCCGTACTGCTCGGCTGGCGTGGGGTGTTGCTGATCGGGACCGGCGACCCGGTGGCGATCGGGCTCGGGATCGCGGTCCTGGTCATCCCGTTGCTCGGGATCTACCTGGTCTGGCGCGAACTGCAGTTCGGCCGCCGGACCGAAGCCCTCGCCGGCGAACTCGAGACGGACGGTGGCCTGCCGGTCGACGATCTGCCGCGCCGGCCGTCCGGACGGATCGACCGGGCCGCCGCGGACGCCGCGTTCCTGAAGTACAAGGAAGAGGCGGAAGCGGCGCCCGACGACTGGCGGGTGTGGTTCCGCCTGTCCACTGCGTACGACGCCGCGGGTGACCGGAAACGGGCCCGAGCGACGATGCGCACAGCGATCGCTCACCACGACCAAGCGGTGCGCTGAAGGCCGTTAGTTACCTGGGAGTTCGCTGTGAACGACAGGGCGGTAACTGACAACCAGGTGTGAAACGGGATACTTTCAAGACGTGCGTGGCAACCGCCACGTGCAGGTCGGAGACTGGGTGGAGCCGTCCTGTGCCATCAGACGGGTCTGGCCGCGGCTCGGACGACGTGCAGGGGGCAGGATTCGGCGGCCTGCTGCGCCGGCACCGGCTTGAGGCCGGGCTGTCGCAGGAGGGACTGGCGGAGCTGGCCGGCTTGAGTGTCGACGCGATCGCGGCTTTGGAGCGGGGACGTCGGCGCGCGCCGCGAGCACACACGCTGCGCCTGCTCGCGGACGCTCTGCGGCTAGAGGATCCGGACCGGTCACAGCTCACCGCGTCCGCGCGCCGGGAGACCGAGACCAGTCGGCCGCCGATGCGCCAGCCACCCGCCCCGCCGAACCAGCTGATCGGCCGCACCACCGAGCTCACCGCCACCAGACGCTTGCTCGGCCAGCGCATCACCCGCCTGCTGACCCTCACCGGGCCCGGTGGCGTGGGCAAGACCCGCCTGACCATGGCGCTGGCCAACGAACTCACCGACAGCTTCCAGGACGGCGTCTGCTGGGTGCCACTGGCCGCGCTGAGCGACCCGGCCGCCGTCGTACCGGCCGTCGCTGCCTCCACCGGCCTGCACCTGGTGGAGAGCACCCGGCTGGTCGAGGAGATCGCCGAGCAGATCGGCCGCAGCCACATGCTGCTGGTCTTCGACAACTGCTCGCACGTCGTCGCGACCGTCGGCCAGATCTGCGCCGCCCTCTTGGAGTACTGCCCGAACCTGTCGGTCCTCGCGTCCAGCCGCGAGCTCCTGCGTGTCCCCGGCGAGAGCGTGTACGTCGTACCTGCGCTGGCCCTGCCGCACGACGAGCATCAGCTGGAGTCGTCGGCCGCGGTCCGGTTGTTCGTGGAGCGCGCGATCGCCCGCGGCTACGATCCGGCCGGGCAGATCGACCAGGTCGCGCGCGTCGTCCGGCGGCTCGAGGGCATGCCGCTCGCGATCGAGCTGGCCGCGGCGCGGACCAACGTGATGACCATCGAGGAGCTGGCGAGCGAGCTGGAGACGTCGTTCGGCATCCTGGCCGGCGGCTCGCGGACGGCGTCGCCGCGGCAGCAGTCCATGTCCGGCGCGATCGAGTGGAGCCATGACCTGCTCACACCGGCGGAGCGGGACGTGTTCGCGCAGCTGTCGGTGTTCGTCGGCGGCTGGACGCTGAACGCGGCCGCGACCGTCATGTCGGGGAAGGCTTCACCAGGGCCGTTGGAGCGGGCCGAGGCGCTCGACCTCACCGGGCGGCTGGTGGACAAGTCGCTGATCCGGGTGACGCGGCGGCGCGGGATGGCGCGGTACTACATGCTCGCGGTGATTCGTGAGTTCGCCGCCGACCGGTTGGCGGGGGCCGGCTGGACGGAGGAGGCGGCCAGGCGGCACGCGCAGTACTACATCAGCCTCGCCGAGGAGGCCGAGGGCCACCTGCGCGGTCCGAACCAGGCCGACTGGCTCGAGCGGCTGGACGACGAGCTGGACAACCTCCGCTCCGCCATGGCGTGGGCCCTGCGGACGCGGTCGGTCAGCGAGGCGCTGCGGTTGTGCGGCGGCCTGTGGCTGTTCTGCTACCTGCGCGGGCACTACGCCGAGGGCAGCCAGTGGCTGGAACGTTCCCTGACTCTCGCGGACTCGGTGCCGGCCAAAGAGCTGGGCGGGCTGGCTCCTGCCTGCGCGAAGGCGAATCTGGGCGCGGGCATGCTTGCGTTCCTGCAGTGCGAGTACGAGCCCGCGACCGTCCGGCTGGAGACCGCCCTGGTGCAGTACAAGGAGCAGGACGACGCAGCCGGTACGGCGCTCGTCCTGCAGCGGCTCGGGGGAGTAGCCCGGGAGCGGGGCGACTACTCGGCCGCGGAGGACCTGCACTGCGAGAGTTTCGACCTCTTCGAGAGTCTCGGCGACCGGTCCGGGATGGCCTGGGCGCACAACCACCTGGGATTTGTGGCCTGGTTGCGCGGCGACCTCGAGGTGGGTGCGCGGCGGTGCCGGCGCGCACGGGACACCTTCCGGGTCATCCGTGACGGCGAGGGGCTGGCCTGGTCGCTGATCAGCCTCGGCGCCATCGCGCAGTACAGCGGTGAGCTGGTCGAGGCCGAGGACCTGCTGCAGGAGAGCCTGGCGTTGTCTCAGCGGCTCGGGTACCGCGAGGGTGTCGCCTGGTCGCTCAACCAGCTGGGCATCGTGGAACGACGCCGCGGCCTGACGGAGCGCGCAGTACACCTGCTGGACGAGAGCCTGGCCGAGCATCGCGATCTGGGTGATCGGTGGCGGTCGGCCAGTGTGCTCGAGGAGCTCGCGGCGGTCGCCCAGCAACGCGGCCGCGGCGACTACGCCGCGTTCCTGCTGGGTGCGGCGGATGGTGTCCGCGAGGTCATCGGCGCACCGGTGCCGGAGATCGAGAAGCCGGACTATCAGGCCACTCGGGCGGCGATCGAGGAGTCTCTGGAGCGGCGGGCCTTCCGGACCGCCTGGTCGGCCGGTCGGGCGGCCCCACTGGCCGCGGTCGCCGACGGCTACCCGCCACCGGCCTCGAGCCACAACCCGAATCACACCGGGCGGCTCTGACGCCGGGCAAACAAAACCGATCAGCAGTCCACCAGGGCTGCTGATCGGCGTAGGTCGGGTCTGGTGATCGAGCCCCCCGACCTTGTGCCTCGCGGAGCACCACGACCTGGGGGATCGACGGCACCCCGCGAGGGTTTTTGGGAGCGCGGGCGAATGACGCCGTGTGCGTGGCCCGGCCGGCTGTGTCTCTGTCTGACCCCCCAGGCAGTCCCCCCACCCCACAGCCGGCCGAAGCCACGTCGGCGATGGAGACCTGCCGTCGAGCCCTCCCGGTCGACGCCTGGTTCCTCCGCGCTGACTCAAGGTTGTCGAAATCACGCTCTGTCGCACAGGGACGTTACCCTGACATCGCCCTGACAAATTTGTCCTGACAACGAAAGCGTGGTCCGGATTTCGCCGACGGTGATCACGGTCTGTCCGAGCGTAGGGAAATCGGGCAGAAATTGACTGCGTTTTCCGTCCGCGCCGGACAATCCTTTCCTGCGATTCAAGCGTTCGCTCGGATCAGTGGAGATATCCCGAGACGGCTTTGGTGAATCCCGCGATCCGGCGCAGTGGCGCGCTCTCGGCGTACCCCTGCTCGCCGCTCTCCTCGAGCTCCGGTGCCGGGGCCGACGGGGCGGGGATGCCCTCGCCGGTGCAGCTGACGTCCTTGGCCGGCGCCTTCCCGGTGGTGAGGAAGGCGTTGACGATCTTGTCCGCGCACTTGTTCACGCCGCCGTACACGCCGTGGTCGCCCTCGCGGGTGACGGTGAGCAGGCGCGATCCGGCGTACCTGTTGTGGGCGGCGACGGCCAGCGAGTAGTTGGTCGCCGGATCGTGCACCGATTGCACCATCAGCGTTGTAGGTAGGCCTTTGCCGGTCGGCGTCGGCATGGTCAGGTTGGGGCGATCCCAGTAGAAGCAGGGGTTCTCGGTCATCGTCCAGCCGAGGAGTGGGTTCTTCGGACCGAGGCGGCCGGCCAACTGTTGGCCGTATTCGCGGCCTTGCGGCCAGGGCGTGTCATTGCAGGTGATCGCCGTGAAGGTCGCGCTCTCGCCGTCGTCCCCGATCATCCGGCCCAGCGGAGGGAGCCCGACGACGCCACGGTTGGCGCGCTGGACCAGTTCGTGCTGCCGGGCGGGCGACAATGCGTCCACCTGGCGTTGCGCGGCCCGGGCTCCGCCCTTTGTCTGGGCCGCGGAAAGGTCGCGGAGAAATGCCAGGTCGAGCGCCAGCGAATAGAAGTCGATTTTTGTATACAAATCCCCGGAAATGATCGAGTCCAGAGTGTTCTGGTCGTAGCCGACCTTGACCGAACCGTCCAGGAACTCCTCGACAGCCGGTTGCTTCTTCAGTGCCGCGCGTAGCCGCTCGTAGGTCCGGATGACGGCTCCGGGTGAGGTGCCCAGGTGCAGCTCACCGTCGTACTTCGCCGCCCAGGTCGCGAAGTCCTCGCGGAACCGGCGCTCGAACGCCGGCGGCTGCGCGACGAAGGTGTTGATCCAGGGCTGGGTGAAGTCGGTGTTCGAGTCCAGCACGAAGCGCCCGACGTGCTCGGGGAAGTAGGTCTGGTAGTACGCCCCGAGCCAGGTGCCGCCCGAGTAGCCGAGGTAGTCGATCGTGTCGAAGCCGAGCAGTCGCCGGATCAGGTCCATGTCCTGCACGGTCTGCGCGGTGGTCACGTACGGGAGCAGACCGCGCGACTGGCGGTCGCAGTACGGCTGCGTCATCGCCGACGCCTCGGCGATCAGGTCGAGGTTCCACGGATCCCGGTCGCGCGCGTCCATCGAGTAGCCGGGCGCGCCCTCGCAGGTCACGTCGGTGCTGTCACCGGTGCCCCGCGGGTCGAACCCGACCGCGAGGTGGTCCTTCGCGAGCGGTGCCTGGCTCGCCAGGTACGGCGCCATCCCGAGGCCGGCGCCACCCGGACCGCCAGGGTTCCCGAAGATGACCCGGCTCGGTTTGCCCTTGGCCGGTGCGACCTTGCTGACCGCGATCTGGATGTCGTTGCCGGAGTACTGGTTCGCCCAGTCGCGCGGTGCCGTGATCTTGGCGCAGTACGTGCGCAGCTCTTTGTCGCCGCACTGAGTCCACACCGGTCTCTGCTTCAAGTACTTGTTGGCCACCGGATGCGCCCGGTCGACCACCGTCGCGGTTTGCATCGAGGCGGTCGCACCAGACTCCGGCACGACGAGAACAACAGCAGCGGACAGCCCGAGGGCTGCCCCGATCATCACCCGCCTACTGCGCGGCGCTCGATGGGCGCCTCGGCGCACTGGCGAGAAGGTCACGATGCTCCGCATCGAAACCTCCTCTCCAGCACGCCGATGCACTCCATCGAGCACCTGCTCGCGACGGCGGGTGATGATCGGAGCAGCCCTAGACCCACGGCCAGGGTGAGGTACTTCATGCAGACTCCAGCGGATGCCTTGCGTAATCGGACCGTCGCAATCTGTCATGCCCGCCGACGCCGGTCGAGCACCACCCCCGGCCGGTCGCCAATCCGCCGGATGCTATGGGCGGTGGTGGTCAGATCTCGAGGCCGGTGTGGGTGGAGATGTGGTCCGGGAGAGGGTCGTGGTGGTCGCCGGTGGTGGGGATGCCGGCGGGTTCGATGACGACGATGGAGGCGCCGGCGTCGGAGAAGGGGCGGTGGTAGATGCCGCGGGGGACGACGAAGACCTGGCCGGGGGAGAGGGTGACGACGCGTTCGTCCGGGTCGCGGACGGCGATGCTCAGGTCGCCGTCGAGGACCAGGAAGAACTCGTCGGTGCTGTCGTGCACGTGCCAGATGTACGAGCCCGCCACCTTGGTGACGCGGACGTCGTAGTCGTTGATCCGCGCGGCGATCCGCGGGCTCCAGAGGTCGTCGAAGGTCTTCAGGACAGCGTGCAGATCAACTGGTTCGTGGCTCATGTGGCCCAGTCTTCCCGGATGCGCCGGAGATGAGTGAGTGCTAGAAATGGCAGATGCCGAAAGAATCCTCGCACCACGTCGCCGTGATCGTGGACCACGGTTCGAACCCGTTCGAGCTCGGCGTCGCCACCGAGCTGTTCGGCCTGCGCCGGCCCGAGCTGGACCGGGACTGGTACCAGCTCAGCCTCTGTACGCCGGAGCCCGAGATCCGCATGCATTCCGGCTTCTTCACGCTGACCGGGGTCGCCGGCCTCGATCAGGCGGATCGCGCCGACACGGTGATCGTGCCGAATCGTCCCGATCCCGAGGTGCCACCGTCGGACGTCGTACTGGACGTCGTACGGCGGGCCGCGCGGCGGGGAGCGCGGTTGGTGAGTTTCTGCACAGGGTCGTTCACGCTGGCCGCGGCCGGGGTGCTGGACGGACGCCGGGCTACGACACATTGGCGATGGGCTGACACCTTCCGGCGGTCGTATCCGCAGGTGGAGTTGCTGCCGGACGTCCTGTTCGTTGACGACGGCAACGTTCTGACCGCGGCCGGCAGTGCGGCGGCGCTCGACCTCGGCCTGCATCTGATCCGCCGCGACCACGGCGCCGAGATCGCGAACGCGGTGAGCCGGCGGTTGGTGTTCACGGCGCATCGCGACGGCGGTCAGCGCCAGTTCATCGACCAGCCGGTGCCGGTGGTCGCGGACACCTCACTGGCGCCGCTGCTCGAGTGGGCGCGGGAGCGGCTCGGCAGTCCGCTGACGGTCGCGGACATCGCGACGTACGCCGCGGTCAGTCAAGCGACCCTGCATCGCCGGTTCCAGGCCGAGCTGGGTACGACGCCACTCGCCTGGCTGACCGGTGAGCGGGTGGCCTTCGCCTGCCGGCTGCTCGAACGCGGCGAGGTCAGGCTGGAGACGATCGCGAGGATCTGCGGCCTCGGTACGGCGGCCAACCTCAGGATCCAGCTGAAACGCACCACCGGCCTGACGCCCAGCGACTATCGCCGGCGCTTCGCGCTGCGGTCAGTCAGCTGAACCCGGGTCGGTGTGGAGGCGGATCTGCTTGATGCGCACCGACTCATCGCCGTACAGGTCGAGTTCACGATGCGCGCCGTCGGGGGCCCAGCCGGCCTCGGTGTAGAAGGCGCGGAGGACGTCGTCGGTGGAGTTGACCCACACCGTCACGCGGCTGAACCCGTCGGCGCGGATGGTGTCGACGACCGCGTTCAGCAGCCGCGAACCATGTCCGGCGCGGGTGGCCTCCGGCTTGACCGCGAGTTCGGCGATCAACGCGTCCCGGCGCGGGTCGGCGTCCGGGTCGTCGGACGGCGTGATCGCGGCGAAGCCGACCAAGGTGCGGCCGGCCAGCGCGACCATCACCCGGTTGCGCGCCTCGCCCGGCGCGAGCAACGCGGCCCGCCACTGCGCCGCGAACTGCGCCGGGTTGAGATCGGCGAGGACATCCATCGGCAGCAGACCGGCGTACGCCGTCCGCCACGCGGCGACCTGGATCTCGCCGATCTCGTTCGCCTCGGCCGGAAGCGCCAGCCGCACACTCGTCTCGGCCACCGGGCTCTCACCGGAGAGGTCCGACAGGTTGGCGGGTTCCGGCACGCCGAAGTCACTCATACCCGCCATCCTCCCAAACCCGCCTCCGCCTCCCGCCGCTGGGAGACGACCTTGAGCACCCACCAACCAAAATCCGCCGCGGAAGGTGGTTGGTGGATGCTCAAGGTGGGGTCAGTAGACGAGGCGGCGGAGGAGGGTTTCGGCGGGACCGCGGTAGGAACGCTTGCTCATCGCGTACGCGCCGGCCACCGACGCCACCCACACACCGATGGCGATCAGGGCCGCGGTGTACGCCGTACTCCCGAAGCGAAGGTCCAACGTGAAGGGTGCCAGCAGCACCATCCACGAGACCGACTGGAACAGATAGCCGGACAGCGATCGCTGACCCAGGGCCGAGACCGCGCAGACCGGCAGCGACGGCGTGGTGATGCGCGAGACCAGCAGACCGAACAAGGCGATGTAGCCGGGTCCACCGAACATCCCGCTGACGTGGGACAGATAGCTCAGCGAGTCGACCGCGGTCTCGTCGACGTGCAACCAGCCGGCACCGACCAGGGCGAGCGGCAGACCGCCCAGGATCGTGATCCCCAGGCCGACAGCGGCGACCCAGGACAGCAGCTTGCGGTGTGCACCCGGGTTCTCCAGGATCTGCCGGCGGGCGGCCCAGATGCCCAGCCAGACGACCATGATGAAGCCGACCACGCTCGCGGTGTGCAGTGGGTACTCGTGCAGCCGATCGATCACGCTGGCGCCGTACGACGGGGCAGCGAGCGACGGATTCGGGTCGTTGGTGAGCGGGTGTGCAGGCCCCGAGCTGTTGACGGCGGTGAGTGCCTGGGCGGCGATGACCAGGACGTAGACGGTCTCCAAGGCCCAGATGCCGAGGATGATCCGGTGGAACTTGTCGCCGCGGTTGAGCAGGAACAGCGTGCAGATGATGCCGACAATGCCGTAGGCGCCGAGGAAGTCCCCGAAGTACAGCAGGGTCGCGTGGACCAGGCCGAAGGCGATCAGCCAGCCGTTGCGCTTGAGCAGAATCCGCCGGACCGCGCCGGGGGTCGCGCCGGCGGAGCGCTGCCGCCGGGCCAGCTGGACCAGGCCGTAGCCGAACATCACCGCGAACACCGGGTAGGCCCGGGCGTCCACGAAGGTGAGCTTGACGAAGTTCAGCACGCGCTCGAGGCCGTGCGGTGAGCCTTCGACGCCGGGCTGGCCGGCGAAGGCGAAGTTGGCGCTGTTGGCCAGGCCGATCAGCAGCAGCATCGCACCGCGGATCAGGTCGGGTGCGAGCGCACGTTCCGTACCGGTGACCGGTCCGCGATGATCGACGGCCGGGAGGGTCTGCGTGGTCACGGGGAGTCCTTTCCAAAACTGTATAAGCCTTGAACTGAATACTCCCGGTGCGCCTGGCGCGGACCCAGCGCACTGCCACCACTTCACGGGGTGGACCTACCACCACCCCGTCCGACTTTGTGACACTTGTTGTTGGTTTGGAGAAAAAGTGTCACATCTCGGCTATGCTGCCGGTATGGACAGCTTCCAGGCGACCATCGACGCCGACGGCCGGATCGAGCCGCGGGACGCGATGCCGGCGGGGTACCGCAAGACCCTGATCCGGCAGATCGCGCAGCACGCGCACTCCGAGATCATCGGCATGCAGCCGGAAGGCAACTGGATCAGCCGCGCGCCGTCGCTGCGCCGCAAGGCGATCCTGATGGCGAAGGTGCAGGACGAGGCCGGCCACGGGCTCTACCTGTACGCCGCGGCCGAGACGCTCGGCGTGGATCGCGCGGACCTGCTCGACCTGCTGCACAGCGGGAAGCAGAAGTACTCCAGCATCTTCAACTACCCGACCCTGACCTGGGCCGACATCGGCGCGATCGGCTGGCTGGTCGACGGCGCCGCAATCGTCAACCAGGTCCCGCTCTGCCGCTGCTCCTACGGGCCGTACGCGCGGGCGATGGTCCGGGTCTGCAAGGAGGAGTCGTTCCACCAGCGGCAGGGGTTCGAAATCCTGTACACGCTGTGCAACGGCACCCAGGCGCAGAAGGCGATGGCCCAGGACGCCCTCGACCGCTGGTGGTGGCCGTCGCTGATGATGTTCGGTCCGCCCGACTCCGCGTCCACGCACTCGGAGCAGTCGATGGCGTGGGGGATCAAACGGCACAGCAACGACGAGCTCCGTCAGCGCTTCGTCGACATGACCGTCCCGCAGGCCGACGTCCTCGGACTGCGCGTGCCCGACGACGGCCTGTCGTACGACGAGGAGTCCGGGCACTACCGCTTCACCGAGCCGGACTACACCGAGTTGTACGACGTGGTGAAGGGCAACGGCCCGTGCAACAAGCAGCGGCTCGCGCATCGGGTCAAGGCGCACGAAGACGGTGCGTGGGTCCGTGAGGCCGCGGCCGTTTATGCGGCGAAGCAGGCCGCTCGCAAGGAGAGTGCAGCATGATCGAGCCTCTGTGGGAGGTGTTCGTGCGGTCCCGTCGTGGTCTGTCGCACACGCACGTCGGCAGCCTGCACGCGCCGGACGCGACCATGGCGCTGCGGAACGCGCGTGACGTCTACACCCGCCGTCAGGAAGGCGTGTCGATCTGGGTGGTTCGGGCCGCGGACATCACCGCGTCCAGCCCGGACGAGAAGGACGAGTTCTTCGACCCGGCCGGCGACAAGGTCTACCGGCACCCGACCTTCTACCAGGTCCCGGAAGGCGTCGAGCACCTGTGAACGACCTGTTCGTGTACACGCTCCGCCTCGGCGACGACGCGCTGATCTCCGCGCAGCGCACCGCCGAGTGGATCGCGGCCGCCCCGCAGCTCGAGGAGGACGTTGCCCTCGGCAACATCGGGCTGGACCAGCTGGGCCAGGCGCGGTCGCTGCTGCAGTACGCCGGGTCACTCGAAGGAGCCGGCCGGTCGGAGGACGATCTCGCCTACTTCCGGGACGAGCGCGACTTCCTCAACCTGCAGCTGTGCGAGCTGCCGACCGGTGACTTCGCCCACACGATGGCACAGTTGCTGTACTTCGCGACCTATCAGCATCTCTTGTACGACGAGCTCCAGACGTCCGCCGACGAGACGCTGTCCGGCGTTGCCGGCAAAGCAGTCAAAGAGGTCGCCTACCACGTCGACCACGCGACCCAGTGGGTGCTGCGCCTCGGCGACGGCACCGACGAGAGCCATAGCCGCATGCAGGCCGCTCTGGAAGCGGTCTGGCCCTACACCGCCGAGATGTTCGAGTCCGACGACCTGGTACGACGTCTCGCGGTCGCAGTGGACCCGTCGACCCTGCAGGACGAGTGGACGCGTCGAGTGATGGCAGTGATCGACGAATCCACGTGCAGCCGGCCAGAGGCGTCGTACCAGCACAGTGGTGGCCGTCAGGGGCGTCACACCGAGCACCTGGGGTATCTGCTCGCGGAGTTGCAGCATGTGGCTCGCTCGCACCCGGGGGCGACATGGTGACCGACAAGCCCGTTGCGTCCGAAGATGTGAGGGCGATAGGCCACACTTCTTCGGACGCAAGGATCTGGGAAGCGGTCGGTGAGGTGCTGGACCCAGAGGTGCCGGTGCTGACGATTGCGGACCTCGGTGTGTTGCGCGGGGTGCGGCACGAAGGCGATGAGGTCGTCGTGACGATCACACCGACGTACTCCGGCTGTCCGGCGATGGATCTGATCCGGCACGAGGTCGAGCTGACACTGCAAGCTCTGCACGTCGACGGGCGGGTCGAGACCGTCCTGTCGCCGGCATGGACGACGGAGTGGATGAGTGAGGCCGGCAAGGCCAAGCTGACCGAGTACGGCATCGCCCCACCAACTGGTCGTCGCGCCGTTGGTGGGCCCGTCCTTCTGTCGTTGACGATTCGGTGCCCGTTGTGCGGGTCGCCCGACACCACAGAGCTCAGCCGCTTCGGCTCGACCTCCTGCAAGTCCCTCTGGCGCTGTAACGCGTGCCGGGAGCCTTTCGACCACTTCAAGGCGATCTAGATGACGACGACAGTGGCCCGGCGCCGGGCGGTCTTTCACCCGTTGAAGGTGGCCGCGATCGAGGCCATCACGGACGACTCGGTGGCGATCACGTTCACGGTGCCGGCCGACCTGGTGGGGGAGTACGAGTTCACCGCGGGCCAGCACCTGACGATCCGTCGTGCCGGGGACGAGGTACGGCGGAGCTACTCGATCTGCTCGCCCGCCGGGTCGGGCGTCCTGCGGATCGGTGTGAAACGGATCCCTGGCGGCGAGTTCTCGGCGTACGCGGCGCATGAGCTGAAGGTCGGCGACGAGCTGGAGGTCATGACCCCGCTCGGCCGGTTCGGTACGACGCTCGACCCGGCGAACGTGAAGCACTACGCGTTCGTTGCCGCGGGCAGCGGGATCACGCCGGTGCTGTCGCTGGTCGCGACGATCCTCGCTACCGAGCCAGGCGCACGCGTGACGCTGCTCTACGGCAATCGGACCGCCGGGTCGGTGATGTTCGCCGACGAGCTGGCCGATCTGAAGGACCGATACGCCGAGCGGCTCCACCTGGTGCACGTGTTGTCGCGGGAGTCGACCGAGGTCGAGCTGTTCAGTGGACGGATCGACGCGGAGCGGCTGCGGCGGATGTTCGCGACGATCCTGCCGTTGGACAGTGTGGACGAGTGGTTCCTGTGCGGGCCGTACGCGATGGTCGTCGGTGCGCAGGAGTTGCTGCTGGGGGAGGGCGTGGCGCGTGAGCACGTGCATGCCGAGCTCTTCCATGTCGGCGACGAGGCCCCGACGGCTCCGGTCGAGGAGACGGTCGTGGACGAGGACGCCGCCGAGGTGACCGTCATCCTCGACGGTCGCCGTTCGACCTTCTCGCTCGGCGAGCACTCGAAGGCCGTCCTCGACGCGACGCTGGCGGTTCGCTCCGACGCCCCGTTCGCCTGCAAGGGCGGCGTGTGCGGCACGTGTCGCGCGAAGGTGCTCGACGGCTCGGTCCGGATGGACACGAACTGGGCGCTCGAACCCGACGAGATCCGGGCCGGCTATGTGCTGACGTGCCAGTCGCACCCGACCACGCCCAAGGTGACGCTGGACTACGACGCCTGACAGCGACCGGCCTCCCCTGAAGGCCGGTCGCTGGGTTCAGGGCGGATCAGTCCGTGCCGGACTCCATCGCGGCCCGGTCGAGGAGCTCGTCCTCCTCGGTGGCCTCGCCGCGGGACGCGATCGCATCGGCGCCGCCGGTCGGCATCGCGCCGATCAGGTCGGTGGAGGACGCGAGCGCCGGGTTATGGCTGCCGAACATGCCCAGGCCGGCGTACTGCTCGAGCTTGGCGCGGGAGTCGGCGATGTCCAGGTTGCGCATGGTCAGCTGGCCGATCCGGTCGACCGGGCCGAACGCGGAGTCCTCGACCCGCTCCATCGACAACTTGTCCGGGTGGTAGCTGAGCGCCGGACCGGTGGTGTCGAGGATCGAGTAGTCCTCGCCCCGCCGCAGCCGCAGCGTGACCTCACCGGTCACCGCCGTACCGACCCAGCGCTGCAGGGACTCCCGCAGCATCAGCGACTGCGGGTCCAGCCAGCGGCCTTCGTACATCAGCCGGCCGAGCTTCCGGCCCTCGTTGTGGTAGCTGGCCAGCGTGTCCTCGTTGTGGATCGCGTTGACGAGCCGCTCGTACGCCGCGTGCAGCAGCGCCATCCCCGGCGCCTCGTAGATCCCGCGGCTCTTGGCCTCGATGACCCGGTTCTCGATCTGGTCCGACATGCCCAGCCCGTGCCGGCCGCCGATCGCGTTCGCCTCCAGCACCAGGTCGACCCCGGAGCCGAACTCCTTGCCGTTGATCGTCACCGGCCGGCCCTGCTCGAACGCGATCGTGACGTCCTCGGCCGGGACCTCGACGGCCGGATCCCAGTGCGCGACGCCCATGATCGGGTCGACGGTCTCGACGCCCGTGTCGAGATGCTCCAGCGTCTTCGCCTCGTGGGTGGCGCCCCAGATGTTGGCGTCGGTGGAGTAGGCCTTCTCGGTGCTGTCCCGGTACGGCAGGCCGTGGGTGACCAGCCACTCGGACATCTCCTTGCGGCCGCCGAGCTCGGAGACGAAGTCCGCGTCGAGCCACGGCTTGTAGATCCGCAGGTGCGGGTTGGCCAGCAGGCCGTACCGGTAGAACCGCTCGATGTCGTTGCCCTTGAAGGTCGACCCGTCGCCCCAGATCTGGACGTCGTCGTCGAGCATCGCCCGGACCAGCAGCGTGCCGGTCACGGCCCGCCCGATCGGGGTGGTGTTGAAGTACGTCCGCCCGCCGGACCGGATGTGGAACGCACCGCAAGCCAGTGCGGCCAGCCCCTCCTCGACCAGCGCCGCCCGGCAGTCGACCAGGCGGGTGATCGCGGCGCCGTACGCCGTGGCTCGTCCCGGGACGGACGCGATGTCGGGCTCGTCGTACTGACCGAGATCGGCGGTGTACGTGCAGGGCACCGCCCCCCTGTCGCGCATCCACGCGACCGCGACCGACGTGTCGAGACCACCCGAGAACGCGATCCCGACCCGCTCACCAACCGGCAATGACGTAAGCACCTTGGACACAGGAAAAGTATGCACCCCTCTGCATGATTATGCAAAACGACGGCGCCGGGCGAGCCTCCCTGGAGGACCGGACCACGGTTGAAAGGATGAGCCGTTCCAGGGTGAGGGGAGTGTGAGGCACGGTGATGGGGCGGTCGCATGCCTTGTCGGGGTGGTGCGCCGGGCTGGTGGTGGCGCCGCTGATCGGGCTGATGTCGGTGGCCGAGGTGGTGCCGTTCGCCGCCGCGACAGCCGGCTACGCACTGCTGCCTGACCTCGATCACCCGGGCGCGAGCGCTTCCCGGCTGCTCGGACCGATCACCCGGCTGATGTCCGGTCTCATCCGCGCCTTCTCCGGCGTCCTCTACGACCTCACCAAGGGTCCACGCGACGAGGACAGTACGGGGAGGCATCGCCATGCCACCCACACACTGGCCGCCGCGATCCTGCTCGGCGTACTCACGGCCGGCCTCGGCGACCGGGGTAAGTGGGCGGTCCTCGCTGTCGCCGTCACCGGTCTGGTGCTGGCCGCCGACGTACTCGGCGACTGGATCGTCCTCGCGGTCCTCGGCGCCTCGGCCTGGTCGGTCTTCGGTACGGCGCTGCCCGGTACGACGACGGCCGACGCCGTACAGGCCGGATTGTCGGAGATCGGCGGCTGGATCGGGATGGCGGTCGGCCTCGGCATGTTCGTCCACTGTCTCGGTGACAGTCTCACTCGCTCCGGCTGCCCGTGGCTCTGGCCGCTGCCGATCCGCGGCGAGACCTGGTACGAGATCCGGCTCCCGCGTCTCCTCCGCTTCAGCACCGGTAGCTGGGTCGAGCGCCTGGTGATCGCGCCGCTCCTGCTGGCGGCCGGCGTACTGCTGCTTCCTGGCGGACTGCGGGCGGTCCAGCACGTTTTCGACGCAACCTCGATCTGGCTGGCGCGCTGAAATGATCGACGCTGCGGAGCGGTTCTGCTACGGAAAGTACTCGCAGAAGTTTTTCCGGATTTTTTTCGTGGAAGCTGTAACGACTGCCGGGGCAGGCCCGATAGGACGAGTGAGCCTGGTGGCTGCCCGGACCCCCGAGCGGACAGCCATCAGGCCTACTCATTTCTCCGAGGCTGCGGAGCGGTAATCTGAGCCCCATGTCCTCGCCAGCTTCCTCCGCCACGCCAGCGCCGCCTTTCGGCCGCCTGACGACGGCGATGATCACCCCGTTCCGGCCTGATGGCGCGCTCGATCTCGACGCCGCGCAGAAGGTCGCGACCTATTTGGTGGACCGCGGTAACGATGCCCTCATCATCAACGGGACCACAGGCGAGGCGCCGACCACCTCGGACCAGGAGAAGGTCCAGCTGGTGCAGGCGGTGCTGGCGGCGGTCGGGGACCGCGCCAAGGTGATCGCCGGTGTCGGGACGAACAACACCGCGCACACGATCGAGTGCGCGAAGCAGGCCGAGGCCGCCGGAGCCGATGCGCTCCTCGTCGTCACGCCGTACTACAACAAGCCTCCGCAGGACGGGCTGCGCGCGCACTTCACCGCGGTCGCCGACGCCACCGGCCTGCCGAACATCCTGTACGACATCCCCGGCCGGGCCGGCGTGGAGATCAAGAGCGAGACTCTGATCGCGCTCGCCGAGCACCCGCGGATCGTCGCGGTGAAGGACGCCAAGGGCGACCTCGCCGGGACCACCAAGGTGCTGGCGAACACCGATCTGTTCTACTACTGCGGTGCCGACGAGCTGAATCTCGCCTCGCTGGCGATCGGCGCGGTCGGCATCGCCAGTGTCGTCGCGCACGTCGCGAGCCCGGAGTACCGGCAACTGATCGACGCCGTGGTGGCCGGCGACCTCGCCACCGCACAGGAGATCGACCGACGGCTGGTGCCCGCCGTCGAGACGATCATGACCAGGACCCAGGGCGCCATCATGGTGAAGGCCGCGCTCAAGCTGGCCGGCGTCATCGAGCACGCGACACTCCGGTTGCCGCTGGTTGAGGCGACCGCCGAACAAGTGGACTGGCTCACCACCGACCTCAAGACGGTAGGACTGATTGCATGAGCCATCCTCATCCAGATCTCGACGCGCCCGGACCACTCGCTCCGGGCGCTTTGCGGGTGATCCCGCTCGGCGGCCTCGGCGAGGTCGGCCGCAACATGACGGTGTTCGAGTACGACGGCAAGCTGCTGATCGTGGACTGCGGCGTACTGTTCCCCGACGAGAACCAGCCCGGCGTGGACCTGATCCTGCCGGACTTCCAGCCGATCCGGGACCGCCTCGACGACGTCGTCGCGGTGGTCCTGACGCACGGCCACGAGGACCACATCGGCGGGTTGCCCTACCTGCTGCGTGAGCGGGGCGACATCCCCGTGATCGGCTCGCAGCTCACGCTCGCGCTGCTCGAGGGCAAGCTGAAGGAGCACCGGCACCGCAACGTGCCGCAGCAGACCGTGGTCGAGGGCGAGAAGCTTCAGATCGGGCCGTTCGTCTGCGAGTTCGTCGCGGTCAACCACTCGATCCCGGACGCGCTCGCGGTGGCGATCAAGACGCCGGCCGGCACAGTGCTGCACACCGGCGACTTCAAGATGGACCAGTTGCCGCTGGACAACCGGCTCACCGACCTGCGCGCGTTCGCCCGGCTCGGCGAGGAGGGCGTCGACCTGTTCATGGTCGACTCCACCAACTCCGAGGTGCCCGGCTTCACCACCAACGAGCGCGACATCGCTCCGGTGCTGGACCGGGTCTTCACCAACGCGAGGAACCAGCGCATCATCGTCGCCTGCTTCGCCTCGCACGTGCACCGGGTGCAGCAGGTGATGGACGCCGCGGTGAAGCACCGCCGCAAGGTCGCGTACGTCGGCCGCTCGATGGTCCGCAACATGGGTGTGGCCCGTGATCTCGGCTTCCTGACGGTGCCCGGCGACACGCTGATCGACATGCGCGAGCTGGACAACTACCCGCCGGAGCAGGTCGTGCTGGTGTCGACCGGTTCGCAGGGTGAGCCGATGTCGGCGCTGTCCCGGATCGCGGCCAACGACCATCACGTCGTCCAGATCCAGCCGGGCGACACCGTCGTACTCGCTTCGTCCTTGATCCCGGGCAACGAGAACTCGGTGTACCGGGTGATCAACGGGCTGACCCGGCACGGGGCGAACGTGATCCACAAGGGCAACGCGCTCGTGCACGTCTCCGGACACGCCAGCGCGGGCGAACTGCTGTACTGCTACAACATCGTCAAGCCGCGCAACGTGATGCCCGTGCACGGCGAGATCCGGCACCTGCACGCGAACGCGGAGCTGGCCGTCCAGACCGGCGTACCGGCCAAGAACGTGGTCGTCGTCGAGGACGGTGTGGTGGTCGACCTGATCGACCGGCAGGCCGTGGTGGCCGGCAAGGTGGACTGCGGGTACGTGTTCGTCGACGGCTCGACCGTCGGCGACATCACCGAGACCTCGCTGAAGGATCGCCGGATTCTCGGCGACGAGGGTTTCATCTCGGTCATCGCCGTGATGGACTCTGTCACCGGCAAACTGACCGCCGGGCCGGAGATCCAGGCACGCGGGTTCGCCGAGGACGACACCGTCTTCGACGACCTCAAGCCGAAGATCGAGGCGGAGATCGAGAAGGCGATCGGCAGCGGCGTGGACGACATGTACCAGCTGCAGCAGGTGATCCGCCGGGTGGTCGGCAAGTGGGTCAGCGACACCCACCGCCGCCGCCCGATGATCATCCCGGTCGTCGTGGAGAGCTAAGTGCCTCGTGCGCTCTGTAACTTGACGCTAGCGGCGCCCAGGCACGCACCTCACGGCACTGGGGAAACACCCACGATGCTCGGCATCGAGGGCACTTCTCCAGCACCGCGATGCACGCACCTGGACACCGCTATCGTTCAAGCTACAGAGCGCACGAGGCACTGAGACACAGGGGAGAGTGGGCCGGCGATGAGCATTAGCGGGGTGAACGGGACGGGCCAGCGCCGGCCCACGATGAAGGAGGTCGCGGCCCGGGCGGGGGTCGCGCTGAAGACCGTCTCCCGGGTGGTGAACGAGGAGCCGAACGTCAGCCCGGAGCTGACCGCCAAGGTCCAGGCCGCGATCAAGGAGCTCAACTACACCCCGAACGAGAGCGCCCGGATGCTGCGCCGCGGCAAGACCGGGACGATCGCGGTGGTGATCCGCGACATCGGCGACCCGTTCTTCGCCTCGCTCGGCCGCGCGGTCGAGCTGTGGGCCCGGTCGTCGGGCTCGGTCGTGATGATCGGGCTCACCGACGAGGACCCGGAGCGCGAGCGGGAGGTCTGCCTGGAGTTCGTCGCCCGCCGGCCGGACGCGCTGATCATGGCGCCGATCGGGGAGACCCAGGACTACCTCGCGCCGCACGTCGACGCCGGGATGGCCGTGGTCACGATCGACCGGCCGGCCCACGGGATCGAGGCCGACGCCGTACTCGCGGACAACGCCGGCGGGATCGACCAGGCGATCGACCACCTGGTCCGGCAGGGGCACCGGCGGATCGCGTACCTCGGTGACGACGAGCGGATCTTCACCGCCCGCGAGCGCGTGGTCGCCTACCGGGCCGCGATGGCCCGGCACCGCATCGACGTGGACGAGGACCTGGTCCACCTGTCCGAGCCGACCACCGAGGGCATCGGCATCACGCTGTCCGCCGTACTGGATCGTCCGGAGCCGGCGACGGCGTTGCTGTCGGCAAACAACATGACCACCGCCGAGGTCCTCCGCGGTCTCGCGGGCCGGCGGGATCGGGTCGCGCTGGTCTCCTTCGACGACCTCGCCCTCGGCGACCTGCTCAGCCCCGGCCTGACCGCGGTCGCGCAGTCGGCCGACGTGATGGCCCGGACGGCGATCCAGCTGATGACCGAGCGTCTCCCGGAGCCGCATCGCCCCGGCCGGACGGTCCGCGTGCCGGTGAAGCTCACCATCCGCGGATCAGGCGAGATCCCGCCGGCCTGAGCGCAGCTCCGCCGCCAGTGGGCACTGGAACGGGTCCCGGGCGTGCAGGCCGACATTGTTGAGGTAGTCGACGACGATCTTGTACGACGTGAACAGGCCGACCTCGGTGTATTTCACGCCGTGCAGAACGCAGTACTCGCGGACGATCGGCTGCACCTGCCGGAGCGTCGGCCGGGGCATGCTCGGGAACAGGTGGTGCTCGATCTGGTAGTTCAGGCCGCCCATCGCGAAGTCGACCAGGACGCCACCGCGGATGTTGCGTGACATCAGCACCTGGCGGCGGAGGAAGTCGAGCCGCATGCCGGCCGGTACGAGCGGCATGCCCTTGTGGTTCGGCGCGAACGCGGCACCGAGGCAGACGCCGAACACCGCGAGCTGCAGGCCGAGGAAGGCACTGGCTTTCCCGGCCGGCAGCAGCAGATAGAGCGCGGCTACATAGCCGGCGAGCCTCGTGACCACGACCGCGGCGTCGATGCGTTCCAGCCGGCTCGCGTCCCGGCGCAGCAGGTGCCGCAGGCTCGACGCGTGCAGGCCGAGCCCTTCCAGCGTCAGCAGTGGAAAGAAGAGCCAGCCCTGGCGCGCGGCGAACCACTGACCGAGTCGTCCGCGCTTCGCGACCGCATCCGGGGTGAAGGCGATGGCCTCGAGCTGGACGTCGGGATCCTTGTCGACCTGGTTCGGCGCGTGGTGGTGCCTGGAATGCTTCGTCCGCCACCAGGTCACACTCATGCCGGCGATCGCGCCCGCGAGGATGCGTGCCGTCCAGTCGTTGCGAGCCGCGGAGTCGAAGACCTGCCGATGCGCGCTGTCATGGCTGAGGAACGCGACCTGCACGAGGACGAGTGCGAGCGCAACGGCCAGCACCAGCTGGAACCAGGAGTCGCCGAGCAGGACCACGCCGACGGCGACGGCCACCAACGCCGTCAGGACCACGCTGATCCGGGTGAGGTAGTAGCCCTGGCGCCGCCGCAGCAGGCCGAGCTCCCGCACAGTCTGGAGGAGATCCGTGTACAGGCTGACGTACCGCTGCTGGGCGCCCACGCCGTCATCATCAAGAATCATCGTGACGCCAGGCGTGCGGAGAGGTGGACCGGTCAGGTCGGCTGGGCAAAGTGCATCAGTTCCGGTTCTGCGCGACGAGTGGGCACTGGAACGGGTCGCGCGCCCGCAGCCCGACGTTGTTCAGGTAGTCGACAACGATCTTGTACGACGCGAAGAAGCCGACCTCGGTGTACTTCACCTCATGCAGGGCGCAGTACTCGCGGACGATCGGCCGGACCGCCTTGAGCGTCGGCCGGGGCATGCTCGGGAACAGGTGGTGCTCGATCTGGTAGTTCAGGCCGCCCATGGCGAAGTCGACCATCACCCCGCCGCGGACGTTGCGGGACATCAGCACCTGGCGCCGCAGGAAGTCCAGCTTCATGGTCCTCGGCACCAGGGGCATGCCCTTGTGGTTCGGGGCGAACGAACCGCCGAGGCAGACCCCGAAGACGGCGAGCTGCAAGCCGAGGAACGCGCCGGCCTTGCCGATCGGCAGCAGGATGAACAGCACGGCCAGATAGGCGCCGATCCGGCCCACCACGATCGCGGCCTCGATGCGCTCGACCGAGGTCGCTCCCCGGCGCAACAGGTGGCGGATGCTCGAGACGTAGAGGCTCAAGCCTTCCAGGGTCAGCAACGGGAAGAACAGCCAGCCTTGGCGGCGGGTCAGCCACGCCTGGAAGCCGCTGCGCTTGGCAACGTGCTCGGGGGTGAACGCGACGACCCCGATCGCGATGTCCGGATCCTTTCCCAGTTGGTTCGGCGCCCCATGGTGACGGCTGTGCTTCGACCGCCACCACGCGGCGCTCATCCCGACCAGTCCACCGGCCAGCAGGCGAGCGGTCCAGTCGTTCCAGGCGGCGGAGTCGAAGATCTGCCGGTGCGCGCTGTCGTGGCTGAGAAAGGCGACCTGCGTCAGCACCAGCGCCAGGGCACCCGCCATCAGGAGCTGGAACCAGGAGTTGCCGAGCAGGCCGACACCGACCCAGACCGCCGCGAAGGCGGCCAGCACCAGGCCGATCCGGGTGAAGTAGTACCCGCGCCGCCGCTTGAGTAGTCCGAGCTCGCGGACGGTCGTCAGGAGGTCGGTGTAGAGGTTCGTGTACCGCTGCTGAGGCCGTGGCGGATCATGTTCGTCCGCGACAAGCTGTGACATGGAAATGCCCCGCTCCGGAGTGCATCGGTCGATGCGCTACCGGGTCCAGGGCAGCGGGTACGAGAAGGTGGCTGGTACCCCCAACGGAACCACGCCCAGTAGCCACAAGCAAGCCGGCGTCCGGTGACCGCGGCCGGCTGTCCGGCGCTGCCGGTGATTTGGCGTCCAGTTCGCCCGGCCGTCATCTGACTGTCATCAGCGGAGCGCATTTTCGGCTCATGAACTTGAGCCGCCGCCAGCTCCTGGCCGCATCCACCGTCGCCGGCGCCACCCTCGCAGTACCAGGGGTTGCGACCGCGGTCCCCGCTGTCATTCGCCGTGATCGACCCGCCCTGCCATCCGGCATCGCCAGCGCCGACGTGACCCCGCAGTCGGCCGTCGTCTGGTCCCGCACGGACCGCCCCGGCCGGCTGGTCGTCCAGCTGACCAGCAACGGTCGCTTCGACAAGTCGATCCGGCTGCGCGGTCCGGTCACCAGTGCCGCCGACGACTTCACCGCGCGGCTTCCGCTGCGTGGCCTGCGTCCCGGCCAGCGCTACGACTACCGGATCGGCTTCGAGGACGCCCATGGCCGCGTCGGCGAGACCCTCGACGGTTCGTTCAGTACGCCGGGCCGCAACCGGCCGGTGTCCTTCGTGTTCACCGGCGACACCGCGGGTCAGGGCTACGGCATCAATCCGGACCTCGGCGGCATGATCGCGTACAAGGCCATGCACGACACCCGCCCTGACTTCTTCCTGCACTCCGGCGACAACATCTACGCCGACGGCCCGATCGCGGCCGAGCTGAAAGTTGCCGACGGCACCATCTGGAAGAACCTGGTGACCGACGAGGTCGCCAAGGTCGCTGAGACCCTGGCCGAGTACCGCGGCCGGTACAAGTACAACCTGCTCGACCACAACGTCCGCGACCTGTACGCCGACGTGCCGCTGGTCGCGCAGTGGGACGACCACGAGACGCTGAACAACTGGTACCCGGGGGAGATCCTCACCGACGACCGCTACACCGAGAAGCGCGTCGACGTCCTCGCGTCCCGGGCGAAGAAGGCCTTCCTCGAGTACCTGCCAATGGAGCACGTCGCGGGCCGGGACCGGATCTACCGCAAGGTCGGCTACGGCCCGCTGCTCGATGTCTTCTGCCTGGACATGCGGACCTACCGCGGCGCCAACCCGACGCCCGCCACCGCCGGCCCGGTCGCGATGCTCGGTGCCGAGCAGGCCGCCTGGCTGGTCCGCGAGGTGGCCGCGTCGAAGGCGACCTGGAAGGTGATCGCCAGCGACATGCCGCTCGGCCTGCTGGTCCCGGACGGCGACCTGATCGAGGCCGTCGCCAACGGCGTCGCCGGTGCGCCGGGTGGTCGCGAGCACGAGATCGCCTGGGTGCTGAGCCAGTTCAAGAAGCGCAAGGTCCGCAACGCGATCTGGCTGACCGCCGACGTGCACTACGCGGCCGCCCATCACTACGACCCGTCCCGTGCGGCGTTCACCGACTTCGACCCGTTCTGGGAGATCGTGGCCGGCCCGATCAACGCCGGTACGTTCGGGCCGAACGCGCTGGACGACACATTCGGCCCGCAGGTCGTGTTCTCGAAGGCCGCGGACTTCGCGAGCCAGTCACCGGCGAGCGGTAACCAGTTCTTCGGCCACACCACGATCGACCCACGCACCGGAGTCCTCACGGTCTCGTTGCGCAACCTGTTCGGCACGGTCCTCTGGACCAAGGACATCACCCCGGCCCACCACTGAGGGGCCCGTCGTACTCACCTGGCTCCGGCGCCTGCGCGGGATGCCGCCCACCGGAGCAGGTGAGTACGACGCTCATCCGCGGCTGAAGGTTGTCCTGTCCGGTTAGGTTTGTCCGCATGAGCTATCCGGAGAGCCGCCGCGACGATGTGGTCGACACGCTGCATGGGCAGGAGATCGCCGACCCGTACCGCTGGCTGGAAGACCCTGACGCACCCGACACCCGGGACTGGGTCCGCAGGCAGAACGAGTTCACCCAGGCCGAGCTCTCCGGCTATCCGGAGCGCGAGTGGTTCCAGACCACCATGGCGGCGGTCCTGGCGCGCCCACGCGCCGGCGTGCCGGCGAAGAAGGCCGGCTGGTACCTCGTCGGCCGCAACGACGGCACGCAGGCCCAGGATGTCGTGTACGTCGCCGAGTCCCTCGACGCGCTGCTCGCCGGCGGCCGGGTCCTGATCGACCCCAACACGCTGTCTGCCGACGGCACTGACTCGCTGGGCTCGTTCACTGTGAGTCCGGACGGCAAGTACCTCGCGTACGGCGTCAACGAGAGCGGCAGCGACTGGACGACGTTCCGGCTGCTCGACATCGCCACCGGCACGCCTGTGGACGACGTGGTCACGGGGGCGAAGTTCTGCGAAGCCACGTGGCTCCCCGACAGTTCGGCGTACCTCTATCTGCACTACCCGGCGAGTGGTCGCAGTGAGGGGACCGAAACGAAGACGCTCACCGGTGGGCGTCTGATGCTGCACAAGGTCGGCACGCCGCAGTCGGATGACGAGCTCGTGCTGAGCTTCCCGGACCAGGACCGCTACTTCATCACGCCGGAGGTGTCGGAGGACGATCGCTACCTCGTCGTCCACATCACCGAGGGCACCGACCCCGGAGCTCGGCTCTGGGTCTTTCCGATCACGTCCGACGGTTTCGGCGAGCCGGTGAAGGTGGTGGACTCCTTCGCCGATGAGATCGCGTTCGTGCGGATGTCCGGCGACCAGCTGGTATTGCGGACCGATCGTGACGCCTCCCGTGGTCGTGTCGTGCTCGCTTCGCTGGACGGTGAGTTCGTCGACCTGATCCCGGAAGGCGAGGCCACACTGCAGGCGGTTCGCGGCACTGCCGCCGGACTGGCCACCCTGACGCTGGTCGACGCACAACCGGCGTTGACGCTCTTCGCGCTCGACGGGTCCGATGCGCGGGCCATCGACGTACCGGGCGGGGGAGTGGTGGGCTTCGATGCCAGCCCCGAGTACGACGAGCTCTTCATCGGCCTGTCGACCACAACCGATCCCACGGTGTCGTACGTCGTCTCGACGTCGTCGGGCGTCGTCCGTGCGTTGCCGGAGCTCGTCCGTGGCTCAGGTGGATTCACGTCCCCGTCGGTCACCGTGACGCGACGCGTCGAGCCGGGCCGCGAGGTGCCGTACTTCCTGATCACTCGCTCCGACCTGGACACATCAGCCCCACGCCCGACGCTGCTCTACGGGTACGGCGGCTTCCGCATCCCGATCCTGGCCGACTACAAGCCGGGCTGGCCGGCATGGCTCGCGGCCGGCGGAGTGCTGGTGATCGCGAACCTGCGGGGCGGCGGTGAGTACGGCAGCGACTGGCACGACGCGGGACGGCTCAAGAACAAGCAGAACGTCTTCGACGACTTCATCGCGGTCGCCGAGCACCTGCGGGACACCGGGGTGACCACGCCTGCGCAGCTCGCGATCCACGGTCGCAGCAACGGCGGTCTGCTCGTGGGAGCGGCCATGACACAGCGACCGGACCTGTTCGCGGTCGCGCTGCCCGGTGTGGGCGTCATGGACATGTTGCGGTTCCACTTGTTCACAGTGGGCGCAGCGTGGGCCTCTGACTTCGGCCATCCGGACGATGCGTCGGAGTTCGAGGATTTGCTGGCTTACTCACCACTGCATCAGTTGCGCGACGGGACGTCGTACCCGGCGACGCTCGTGGTCACGGGCGATCACGACGACCGGGTGGTGCCGTTGCACAGTCACAAGTTCATCGCCGAGCTGCAGCATGCTCAGTCCGGTCCGGGACCGGTCTTGACCCGCGTCGAGGTCAACACCGGTCACGGCTTCGGGAAACCCGCCGCCATGGTCGCGGCGGAATGGGCGGACCTACTGGCGTTCGCTGCTCACCATGTAGGCCTTGTACCTCCTGAGCAGTAGGAGGGGCCGGCGTTCGTTACCAGATGCGAGGAGCTTGGAGGTCCCGCGGGTCGTCGGTGGGCTGACAGCCGTGCGCGGTGTCCTCGTACTCCGACCGCGGTCCACCGGCGGCCAGCGTCCGTACGGCGTTGACGAGCCGGTCCACGTGCTCACGCGTCGTACCGAGGCCGAGGCTCGCCCGGACCGCGGTGCCGTGCTCGGGGGAGTCCGCGAGCAGGTGACCGACGAGCGGGTGCGCACAGAACTTGCCGTCCCGGACACCGATGCCGTACTCGGCGCTCAGTGCCGCTGACACGAGCGTCGAGCTCAGACCGGCAACTGTGAAGCAGACAGTGCCGACGCGGTCCGCGTCCTCGCCGAAGATCGAGTACGTCGTGACGCCGGGGAGCTGAGCCAGGCCGGTCCGGAGGCGGGCGAGCAGACTGCGCTCGTGCTGCTCGATCGCGTCGCGGTGCTTGCTGATCGCGGCACACGCCGAGGCGAGGGCGATCGCGCCGATGACGTTGGGGGAGCCGCCCTCGTGCCGCGCCGGGCCGGTCGCCCAGACCACGGTGTCGCCGGTGACCGCGGTCGTCGCGCCACCGCCGTACAGGTACGGGTCGGCGGCGTCGAGCCAGTCGGCGCGGCCGATCAGCGCACCGGCGCCGTACGGCGCGTAGAGCTTGTGTCCGGACAGTGCGACCCAGTCGACGTCGAGTGCGGCGATGTCGACCGGCCGGTGCGGTGCGAGCTGCGCGGCGTCGAGGCAGACCCGCGCACCGTGCGCCTTGGCGACCGCGGCGATCTCCGCGATCGGGAAGATCTCACCTGTCACGTTGGAGGCGCCGGTCACGACCACCAGCCGCGGACCCTCCGGCGCGGTGCGCAGAGCGTCGGCGACGTTGGTCACCGCTTCACTGGGGGAGGCGGGCGCCGTCAGGCGGACGGTGCGCTCGGCCGGCCAGGGCAGGAGCGCGGCGTGGTGCTCGGACTCGAAGACGATCACGGTCGCGTCCGCCGGGACGGCCTGGGCGAGCAGGTTCAGCGCGTCCGTGGTCTGGCGGGTGAAGATCACCTGGTCGTCGGCACGGGCTCCGACGAACGCGTGCACCTCGGCGCGAGCGCGCTCGTACCATTGGGTGGTGATGCGGGACGCATAGCCGTTGCCGCGGTGCACCGACGCGTACGACGGCAGCGCCGCCTCGACGCTGGCCCGGACGGACTCCAGACACGGCGCACTGGCTCCGTGGTCGAAGTTCGCGTAGTCGGTGACTCGGCCGTCGGCCAGCGGGACCAGTAGGTCCGAGCCGACCGTGGTGGGGATGCTGCCGGTGACGAGCCGGGTGACCGTCGGCCGCGGCGTACTCGCGCTGGCCGGTTCGAGGATGGAGAGAATCGACATGCTGCTGCTCCAGGAAGTCCGCACTTGCCGAGCGGCGTATCCGCACGGCCTGGTCTTCACCCGGGGCACCCCACCGCGGAGGAGGGTTGCCGGCCAGCGAGCCGGGGCTTGGCGCTGGCACTCATGACCTGCCGAGAACGGTAACGAACAGCCCTCAGTCCACGCCAGTGGCAATCTCACATTCCGGGATTCCCAAACACATCCTGAGACGTGCAGACTGTTGCCATGATCGGACGGCTGCATCACCTGGCGATCGACTGCCCGGAACCGCTGGAGCTCGCGCGCTTTTACTCGGCGCTGCTCGGCAAGCCCATCACGTACGAGAGCGACGGCTGGGTGGTGGTCGCCGACAACGACCACACGTCAGGTCTCGCCTTCCAGCGTGCGCTCGGCCACCAGCGCCCGCAGTGGCCGGACCCCACACGTCCTCAGCAGATGCACCTCGACGTCATGGTCGACGACCTCGACGCGGCCGGGTCGGCGGTCCTGGCGCTCGGCGCTCGCAAGCTCTCGGCCACTGTGTACGAGGATCCGGCCGGTCACCCGTTCTGTCTCATCCCGCGACCCGGCTGGGCGCCGCCGGTCAATCCGTAATCGATTCGCCCCGCGCGACCGGGGCGTGTTGGATGGCGGCATGACGTTGACTAGGGCGTGGACGGCGCCAGCGGTCGAGCGGCCGGACGGCTCGCTGACTGCACCCGAGGCCGAACTGCTGCGGGGCTACCTGGATTTCTACCGGACCACTCTGCTGTACAAGTGCGCCGGTCTGACGGCCGAGCAGCTGGCCGAGCGGCCGTCGCCGCCGTCCAACCTTTCCTTGCTCGGCCTCATCCGGCATCTCACCAAGGTGGAGCGTATCTGGTTCCGCATCCACTTCGCGGCGGAGTCGCCGGCTGAGCCCCTGTTCGCTCCCGAGCTGGGCAAGGACGCCGATTTCGAGCGCATCGATCCGGCTGAGGCACAGGCGGCGTGCGAAGGCCTGATCGCGGAGTGGAAGCTGTCGGACGAGGCTGCGGCCGGGCGGTCGCTCGACGATCGCTTCACCTTCAGCGGGACCGAGTCGACGCTCCGGATGATCTACATCCACATGATCGGCGAGTACGGCCGCCACTGCGGTCACGCCGACCTGCTGCGCGAACAACTCGACGGCACCACCGGGGCGTGAAGCGACCGCTTGCTCTCGGTCTGTGGCTGCAGCCCGGTTGCGGCGGCGCTGTGACGTTATGTATGGGGCAGCGTAATCGGCGTGTGACACGTGGGACTCGAGAGGTAATCGGGGTAGCCTGCTAGATATGGCGACCCGCACGTCTTCCCCGGCGCGGGCGCAGAAGTCGGCAGCCAAACGGCCGAGTTCGGCTCGTTCGGCTGCTGGTGGACGCTCCCGGCCGTCAGGCGCCCAGAAGCGTGGGCAGAGCGCGAAGCGCGGTGGATCCTCCGCCGCGCGGACCAGCACGCCCAAGAACAGCGGACCTGGCCCGTTCGCGGCCGCCATGATCGTTCTCGGTCGCGGCGTGGTGAAAGTCTGGCTCGGCATCGCGCATCTGATCGGCAGCATGGTGCGCGGCATCGGTCACGGCGCCCGCGAACTCGACCCTGAGCACCGTCGTGACGGCGCCGGCCTGTTCCTGATCGGCCTGGCGGTCGTCGTGGCCGCCGCGATCTGGTGGGACCTCCCGGGCGCGGTCGGCAACGGCATCCGGACCGTCGTCGGCGGCAGCGTCGGCATGCTCGGCTGGGCCGTCCCGCTGATGCTGCTGTTCGTCGCGATCCGCACTCTGCGTCACCCGGACCGCAACGGCCCGGCCGGACGTCAGGTGATCGGCTGGACCGCCATCTCCCTCGGCGTACTCGGCCTGGTCCACATCGCCAACGGTCTGCCCCGTCCGAGCAACCCGGCCGACGGTTCGTTGCGGGACGCCGGCGGCGCGATCGGGTACGTCGTCTCGTCCCTGCTGTCGGACCTGTTGACGCAGTACGTCGCCGCACCGCTGCTGGTGCTGCTGTCGATCTTCGGTGCCCTCGTCGTCACGGGCACTCCGGTCTACGCGATCCCACTGCGGTTCCGTGCGGCGTTCGACGTACTGATGGGGCGTACGGCGCTGCCGGAGGACGCACCGTCCGTCGTGGCCGCGCCGACCGACGACACCGTGCGGCTGACCCGCAAGGAGCGCCGGGCCAAGGCCGCGCAGGAGGAGGACGGCGAGCCGACCATCAAGCCGTACGACTCGCCGGTGCTCGAGGGACGTGAGATCTCCAAGCGAGGCCGCAAGGCCAAGGCGGCTCCGGTTCCTGAGGAGGACGCGTACGACGTCGACGGTGATGCGGCCGCTGCGGCCGGGGCTCCGGGGCTCGGCATCGCCGTCGGGGCCGGCGGTGGTCCCAGCAAGCCGGAAGCGCCGCCCGAGCCGCCTCCGCACACGCCGATCCCGCAGCGGGTCGAGCAGCTCAGCCTCTCCGGCGACATCACGTACACGCTGCCCGACGGTCAGATGCTCAAGCCGGGTTCGGTCCACAAGGCCCGGACCAAGGCGTCCGACGCGGTGGTCGACCGGCTGACCGAGGTGTTCGAGCAGTTCGGCATCGACGCCCAGATCACCGGCTACACGCGCGGCCCGACAGTCACCCGCTACGAGGTCGAGCTCGGCTCGGCGGTGAAGGTCGAGAAGGTCACCGCCCTGAGCAAGAACATCGCCTACGCGGTCGCGTCGGCCGACGTGCGGATCCTGTCGCCGATCCCGGGCAAGTCCGCGATCGGCATCGAGATCCCCAACACCGACAAGGAGATCGTCAGCCTCGGCGACGTGATCCGGTCGGCGACCGCGCGCAACGACCACCACCCGATGGTGGCCGGCCTCGGCAAGGACGTCGAGGGCGGCTTCGTGGTCGCGAACATGGCGAAGATGCCACACCTGCTGGTCGCGGGTGCGACCGGCTCGGGTAAGTCGGTGTTCGTCAACTCGCTGATCACCTCGGTCCTGATGCGGGCCACGCCGGACGAGGTGCGGATGATCCTGGTCGACCCCAAGCGGGTCGAGCTGAACCACTACGAGGGCATTCCGCACCTGATCACGCCGATCATCACCAACGCCAAGAAGGCGGCCGAGGCGCTGCAGTGGGTCGTCCGCGAGATGGACATGCGGTACGACGACCTGGCCGCGTTCGGCTACCGGCATGTCGACGACTTCAACAAGGCGGTCCGCGCGGGCAAGGTGAAGCCGCCGCCGGGCAGCGAGCGCGTGCTCTCGGCGTACCCCTATCTGCTGGTGATCGTCGACGAGCTCGCCGACCTGATGATGGTCGCCCCGCGCGATGTCGAGGACTCGATCGTCCGGATCACCCAGCTGGCCCGGGCGGCCGGCATCCACCTGGTGCTCGCCACCCAGCGGCCGTCGGTGGACGTCGTGACCGGTCTGATCAAGGCGAACGTGCCGTCGCGACTGGCGTTCGCGACCTCGTCGCTGGCCGACAGCCGGGTCATCCTGGACCAGCCGGGTGCGGAGAAGCTGGTCGGCCAGGGTGACGGCCTATTCCTGCCGATGGGCGCGAGCAAGCCGATGCGGATCCAGGGTGCGTGGGTGACGGAGTCCGAGATCCACGGCGTCGTCGAGCACTGCAAGACCCAACTGGAGCCGACGTACCGCGAGGACGTCACCGCCGTCGCCGGGCCGAGCAAGGATCTCGACGACGAGATCGGCGACGACCTCGACCTGGTCGTGCAGGCCGCGGAGCTGATCGTGTCGACGCAGTTCGGCTCCACCTCGATGCTGCAGCGCAAGCTCCGGGTCGGCTTCGCGAAGGCCGGCCGGCTGATGGACATCCTGGAGAGCCGCGGCGTCGTCGGTCCCAGTGAGGGCTCGAAGGCCAGGGACGTCCTGGTCAAACCGGACGATCTAGAGGACTTCATCACCACCCTCCGAGGAGAGTGACCCGTGACCGCCGCGAGTGCACTGCCCAGGCAGGACCATTTCGACCTCGACCCCAAGCCGGTGCCGTTCACCGTCCGCGCCTCGCAGAAGGTGCACGGCGGGCTCGCCCTCGGGGCTTTGCTGGTCGCGGTGGGCTTCGCCACTTCCGCATCCACCAGTCCCACCGGCATCCTGCGATGGTTCGCGGCGGCGGGGTTCGCCGTACTGGCTGTGGTCTGTGCGCGGGCGTTGACGGTCGGGGACATGCTGGTGGCCGACGAGGTCGGCATCCGGTTGCGGATCGGCCACGAATGGATCGGGACGCGCTGGGAGGACATCGACGAGGTGACGGTGCTGCAGCGCCGCCACCTGCTGGACGACGGCCGGATTGCCGTTCATTTGCTGGATCCTGGACCGGTGCTGGGAGTGATGCCGAGTTCGACTCGCAAGACGACTGATGCGAACCGTCGACTGACCGGCTCCTCGCTCGCGGTACCGTTCGGGTTGACGGCTCGGCCGTCGAACGGGGAAGTGGTACAGGCACTGCACATGCTGGCGAATGCCAGATGTCCGGTCAGGGAACAACTCTGATACGTCCGTGACCCCGTCGCACCAAGGCCGTTGACTTGATGTCGACGATCCGGTTGTCGGCATGGCGATGTCGACGGACCGCGGAGATACGCCGGGCGATGGAGAGGATGGTGGGGACGTGAGCATCGGCAGCGAGCTCACGGCGGCCCGGGAACGGGCCGACATGTCGATCGAGCAGTTGAGCGCCGCCACCCGGATCAGAACCGGGCTGCTCGTCGCCATGGAGGCCGACGACTTCTCCCGCTGTGGCGGGAACTTCTACGCCCGCGGCCATATCCGCTCGATCGCCCGGGTGGTCAAGGCTGATCCCGCACCACTGCTCGCCGCCTTCGACGCCGAACACGCCGTCGAGGAGGAGAAGGCTCGCCGCGAGGAACGCGCCGCAGTCAAAGGCCCGACCCTGCATCCGGCCCGGCCGCGGTGGGCGCTCGTGGTCGGCGCGATCCTGGTGAGCCTGATGGGCTGGGGGATGGTCCGCCTCTTCACCCTCCCCAGCGACATCGAGGCCAACGCCTCCAAGACCGCGACCACCGCCGCGACCGTCACGACTCCCACGCCCAAGCCGACGCCGACCGTCCGTCCCACGCGGACGCCGTCCAAGAAGCCACCGGTGCTGAAGACCGAGCTCACCCTCACTGCGAAGGGGGACGGCACCTACCTGACGGTCCGCGACAAGAAGGGCAAGCGCCTCTTCCAGGGGCACCTCAACCCCGGGATCGCTCAGTCCGTCACCACGACCGGGGACATCCGCATCACCGTCGGCATCCCGGCCAACCTCATCGTCACCCTCAACGGCCAACGCCAATCCACCAAGCTGTACCGCTTCACCGCCCACCCCGACGGCACCCTCACCAAGTACCCGTCGAATTGACCTCTCGCCGCTCGGGGTCTTCAGGTCGCGGAGCGTGGTCCTGAGTTAGGTGCCGGGCTGCGCGGCGCGTCATACTCGGGGGGATGACTACGCCACCCACCACCGTCGCCCTGGTCACGCTGGGCTGTGCCCGCAACGATGTCGACTCCGAGGAACTGGCCGGCCGGCTCGAAGCCGGCGGGTTCCGGCTGGTCGAGGACGCCGCCGAGGCGGACACCGTGGTGGTGAACACCTGCGGGTTCGTCGAGGCCGCGAAGAAGGACTCGGTCGACACGCTGCTCGCCGCCGCCGACTACAAGGACTCCGGCCGCACCCAGGCCGTCGTCGCGGTCGGCTGCCTGGCCGAACGGTACGGCGACCAGCTCGCCGAAGCGCTCCCGGAGACCGACGCGGTCCTCAGCTTCGACGACTACGCGGACATCTCCGACCGCCTCCGCTCGATCCTGGCCGGCACCAAGCACCAGGCCCACGTCCCGCGCGACCGCCGCAAACTCCTCCCGCTGGCCCCCGCCGACCGAGCCTCCACCACAGGCATAGCCATCCCCGGCCACGGCGACCCGACCCGCGTCCAGGACGCCGGCCACATCCCCGACCAGCTGAGGCCGGCGCGCGAGGCGTCTGCCGCTGACGACGCCTCGGTTGACGGGCCCGCCCTGAAGGGCCGCTTCGCCACCGGTCGGCCCGAAGAGCTGAAGATCGAGGCCCCCGACCTCACCTCCGCCCCGGCGAGCGGCCCGCGCGTCATGCGCCGCCGCCTCGACGGCGGCCCGATGGCTCCGCTCAAGCTCGCGTCCGGCTGCGACCGCCGCTGCGCGTTCTGTGCGATCCCGATGTTCCGCGGTGCGTTCGTCTCGCGCCGCCCCGCCGAGGTCCTCCGCGAAGCCGAGTGGCTGGCGGAGAACGGCGTACGCGAGCTCTTCCTCGTGTCTGAGAACTCCACCTCGTACGGCAAGGACCTCGGCGACCTGCGCCTGCTCGAGACCCTGGTCGGCGAGATCGCCGCGGTCCCCGGCATCACCCGCGTGCGCGTCTCGTACCTGCAGCCGGCGGAGATGCGCCCGACGCTGGTCACCGCGATGACCTCGACCCCCGGCGTCGTCCCGTACTTCGACCTGTCCTTCCAGCACGCCTCCGGTCCACTCCTGCGCCGGATGCGCCGCTTCGGTGACTCGGAGCGTTTCCTCGAGCTCATCGCCCAGGTCCGCGCGGCTGCCCCGACGGCCGGTATCCGCAGCAACGTCATCGTCGGCTTCCCGGGCGAGACCGAGGACGACGTCGACGTCCTGTGCGACTTCCTCTCCCGCGCCGGCCTCGACGCGATCGGCGTCTTCGGCTACTCCGACGAGGACGGCACCGAAGCCGAGACGTACGACGGCAAACTCGACGAGGACACCATCGCCGCCCGCCTCGACCGCGTCACCCGGCTTGCCGAAGACCTCACCTCAGCCCGAGCCGAGTCCCGTACCGGCGAACTCCTCGAAGTCCTCGTCGAATCCCTCGACCCCACCCCCTCCGTAGACACCAAGACCGCAACCGGCACCGAGTTCTCCGCCGACAGCTCCACCTCAGGCGACGAAGCCGGGCGTACGGGGGAGGGGCGGGCCGCTCATCAGGGACCGGAGGTGGACGGCTCGACGACGGTCACGGGTCTGCCGGCGGGCGTCCGGGTCGGCGATCTGGTGTCCGCGAAGGTGGTCGGGAGCGACGGAGTCGACCTGATTGCCGAGTTCGCGGCACTCGTGAGCACCCGCGACGGCCGTCCGGCAGTTAACCTGACCGCGTGACCAACTCGCCGACGAACCCGGCGTCGCACGCATCCTCCGGTCCGCTCCACGCCCCCAGCGTGTGGAACGTGCCGAACGCGCTCACGGTCCTGCGGCTGCTCCTGGTCCCGCTGTTCGTCTGGCTGCTGCTTCGCGACGGCGGCGACGGCGACGGCAACCGCCTGCTCGCCACCGCTACGTTCGTCGTCGCGATCGTCACCGACCGCTTCGACGGCGACATCGCCCGCCGCTGGAACCTGGTCACGAACTTCGGCAAGATCGCCGACCCGATCGCCGACAAGGCGCTCACCGGCGCCGCCTTCATCGGTCTGTCGTATCTCGGTGAACTCCCGTGGTGGGTCACCGTCGTGGTGCTGGTCCGCGAGTGGGGTGTGACGGCACTGCGTTTCTGGGTGATCCGGCACGGCGTGATGCCGGCCAGCCGCGGCGGCAAGCTGAAGACCGTGCTCCAGGCGATCGCGCTCGGCCTCTATCTCCTCCCGTGGCAGTCGTTCGCGCCCCTCCACTGGACCGCCGTCGCGTTCATGGCCGCCGCCGTCATCGTCACGATCGTCACCGGCATCGACTACGTGGGCCGAGCACTCCGCCTCCGCGCCGCCGCGAAACGCCCCCTCCCGTGACCCCGGCCCGGCGTGTCGACGTCCGGGGTCAGTCGGGAAGTCTGGTGGGGTTGCTGAGATCTGTTGGGGAACTGGTGGAGGTGACAGGTGGCCGGTGGGGACGCGGAGCTCGAGGTGGTACTCGCGCGCTTGGTGGGGCTGTTGAAGGATCGTGGGGAGACGCTTGCCACAGCTGAGTCGCTGACCGGCGGACTGGTTGGAGGCGCGCTGACGGATGTGCCGGGCGTGTCGGCGGTCTATCGCGGTGGAGTTGTCGTGTATGCGACTGACCTGAAGGCCAAGCTTGCGGGCGTTCCTGAGGACCTTCTGGCTGCCGTGGGGCCGGTCCACCCAGATACGGCCGCTGCCCTCGCCGCCGGCGTACGGGAGCGGCTGGAGGCCACCTATGGCCTTGCCACGACCGGTGTGGCCGGACCGGACCCGCAGGCGGGGATCGAGGCCGGGACGGTGTACGTCGCAGCGGCCGGACCGGGCTCTGTACAGGTGCGGAAGTTGCAACTGACCGGTGACCGGGCAGCGGTACGCCGAGCAAGTGTGCAGGCCGTTCTTGAACTCGGAGCAACTCTTGTGGCGGAAGAACTCGACTGATCGAGGTGTTGAGACCACCATGGGGACAGGTAGGACAGACAGGCGCGGCGCACCGAAGGTGGACATTGCGAGGAGTAGTGACCCAGCAACGGGTACCGTTGGTTCCTACGGTCGAGCTACCGTGCGAGTAGAAACGACCGGACAGGCGGAAGGGAGAAACCTCATGGTGCTGGTTCGTGGCCTGCTGGGCGACGTCCTGCGGCGTAAGCGGCTGCGCCAGGGGCGCACGCTCCGCGAGGTATCCGCCGACGCCCGCGTCAGCTTGGGCTACCTCTCCGAGGTGGAACGCGGCCAAAAGGAAGCCTCCAGCGAACTCCTGGCCGCTATCTGCATGGCCCTGGACGTCCCGCTGTCCACCGTCTTCGCCGAAGTCAGCGAAGACCTGGCCCGCGAAGAGGCCCTGGTCCTGACCCACCCCACCATCGAGCCCGAGGTAGTAGCCTCCGCCGCCTAACGGCCCAGGCCCACCGCCTCCACAGCCCGACATCATCGCCTCCGCCGCCTGACCAGGCTTAAGGCTGTTCGCCGCGCCGGCCCGGGTCTTCTGCGTTAGCGGTGTCGGATCGCCGGCTCGAGAGCATGCTCGGCGCGCGTGTCCAAGGTCTCGCAGCATGCGAGAGCGGCTGCCGTTGCTGCCGGGCTGGACGGAAGGAGCGGCAGGCGCACGTCTGGGCTGGGAATCCGGCCGCGAGCCGCCAGTACGGACTTGATCACCGCAGGATTGGGCTCGGCGAAGAGCGCGCGGGCCAGCGGAACGAGCCGGTTGCCAAGCTCACGCGCGTGTTCGAGCGGCCCGTCGCGCCAAGCGGCGAGGAGGTCTGCGTACGCCCGCGTCGCCACATTGGCGCAGGCCAGGATCGCCCCGTGTGCCCCGAGTGCCAGCAGGGGTCCGACGTACAGGTCGTCGCCGGCTAGAACCGCGACATCCTCCGGCGCGCTGCTCATGAACTCGACAGTCGCATCGTCGATCCCCCCGACTGCGTGCTTGAACCCGGCAACGTTGGGGATCCGAGCGAGCCGCCCGAGGGCATCCGCGCCCAACGGCCTACCTGTGCGGTAGGGAACGTTGTACACGAGCAATGGCACCGGACTGGCAGCCGCAAGTCGCCGGAAATGCTCGACGACGCCATCCTCGGACGGGCGGGTGTAGTAGGGGACAACCGTCAGAGCAGCGGTGACGCGCGGATCGATCGCGGCGAGCGAGTCAATCGAGCCGGAGGTCGAGTTCGACCCGGCGCCGAGAATCACGTCTGCGCCGCGCTCCACGCACACGTTGGCGCAGATATCGACCACCTTGCGCCGCTCCGCGGATGTCAGCGTCGCCGGTTCGGCAGTCGTGCCCAAGGCAACGATCCCGGCCGCTCCGTCATCGAGGACGGCATGGGCGAGTGCCTCCAGCGAATCGGAGGCGAGTTCATCTGCGGCGGTGAACGGCGTGACGAGCGGAACGAAGAGACCAGAGAGCGACATGCCTCGACGATCACGCATTCCGCTCTGCAGATCCAGTTCGCGTTTCTGTCGTCGAGCGTAAGCTGAGCTGATGCTCGACGTACGCAGACTCCGGCTCCTCCGCGAGTTGGCCCACCGCGGAACGATCGCCGCCGTTGCCGAGGCGTTGACTTACTCGCCGTCGGCGGTGTCACAACAGCTCACCGCCCTCGAACGCGAGACCGGCGTACCGCTACTCGAACGGACCGGCCGGCGAGTCACGCTGACCCCAGCCGCACGCGTCCTCGTCGAGCGCACCGAGTCGATCCTCGCGATCCTGCAGGAGGCCGCCGCTGACCTGGCATCAACCGCAACCGCACTCACCGGAACCGTGCGTATCGGCGTCTTCCCGACTGCTGTCCCGACCATCCTGACGCCAGCCGTCGTCGCCCTCAGCACCGACCATCCGGGCCTCGACCTCATGGTCACCGAACTCGATCCGGCGTCGATGCCCGATGCCCTCCGCGATGAAAGCCTCGACGTCGCCCTGCTTCAGGAATACGACTACGTCCCAATCGCCTCCGATCCCGGTTTGCAGACAGAATCACTGCTCGAAGAAACCGTCCACCTGGCTGCCCTGACGACCGGACCATTGACCGACCGGCGTGATTCCCCATGGATCGCCGGCACCCCAGGGACCCTCTGCCACTCCCTGACCATCCGGGCCTGCGAGGCCGTAGGATTCACGCCCCGCATCCGCCATCACGCCGACGACTTCGGCGCAGTGCTCGCGCTGGTGGCGGCCGGCCAAGGCGTCGCCTTCGTCCCCGACCTGGGCGCCGCCGCGCCACCCGTCGCCGTCGTACTGACGCCCCTCTCCATCCGACGTAGAACCCACCTGGCCTTCCGCCGCGGCACCGCCACCCACCCAGCCATCTCGGCCGCCCGCACAGCCCTACACGCAGCCATCGCACCTCCGAGCTCGACATCCACGAGCACCACCTCTACGGGCGCCATATCCATGGGCACGACCTTGCGGCACGTCTAGCAGTGATGGCTCCAACCGCTGGTGCACGTCCCGAGCGGTTGCCGTCACCAAGCGCACCACCCGGCCTCACCCGGGCCCTCGCTGAACGGGAACTGGTCGGCCATTAGCGCCTGTCGTCATTGGCGTCTCGCTTGGGGGTGGGGTGGCTGGTGCTTGGTTGGATGAGGGTGACGCGGTGGGGCCAGAGGAGTTGAAGGGCCGGGAGGGGAGACTCGTCTGGGTCGCGGAACATGTGGTTGGCGGTGAAGAGGTGGGTTGCCGAGTCCGGGAACCGGACGAGCTCGGCGGTTTCTGGTGGTGGGAAGAATGCCGAGAGGTCGTCGCCTTCGTCGAAGACAGAGCCGTCCATCACTGCCCAGGCCAAGGGTTTGAGGCCTAGGTAGGCCCAGGCTGGATCGGGATCGAAGACGATGATCTCCGGGTGGCGGTACAGGCTCAGTCCGAGGCTGTATCCGAAGCCGGGATTGCGGGCGCCGTCGCCCTCGACGTACTGCATCGTCCAGCCGTAGGTCTGGATGTTCCGTTCGATCTGCCGCGAGTACTGCTCGTTGGTCAAGCCACCGCACCTGTCGCACATCAACCTCTCCTCTCGTTCGAACAAATGTTCGATGCGTCAGAGAAGATATCCGTGTCGCGTCCCGGTGATGGCGTTGTCCACAGGTCAGTTCTCGGGCTGGCAGGCCGGGCACCAGTACGTGATCCGGTCCCGGGGTGGTTCGCCGAGCGAGGCGGTCAGGATCGTCGTACCGCAGCGGCGGCAGGGTTTGCCGGCGCGTTCGAAGACCCAGGATCGCTGGCCGGGTCGGTCGACGCCGGTGCTCACCTGGGTGCCGTTGCGGACATTGGCCTTCATCAGTCGCCGGCTGAGGTCGACCGCCGCGGGTACGTCGACCGCGGACACCGGTCGCCATGGGTGGAGGCCGAGCAGGAAGCAGACCTCGGTGCGATAGAAGTTGCCGATGCCGGCCAGGTTCCGCTGGTCGAGCAGCGCCTCGCTGATGGTTCGCTTCGGGTCGGCCTCGACGTTGGCGATCGCGACGGCGCGGTCGAACGACGGCGACAGAAGATCCGGCCCGAGGTGACCGACGACTGTCTCCTCGGCGTCCGTCGCGACGAGGTCGAGCACCGGCAGTCGGTAGCCGACGGCCGTCCAGGAGGCGGTCTCCAGTACGGCGCGGATCTGGTGATCAGGTCCGCCATGCCATCGCTCTCCGGGGCGGTACAGATGCCAGCTCCCGTCCATCCTGAAGTGACTGTGCACTGTTACTCCACCGGAGAGGCGCATGAGCAGGTGCTTGCCGCGTGCAACGACCTCCAGCACCGTGCGACCGCTGAGGTCAGTCGTCGCCAGTGACGGCACGCGGAAGTCTGTCCGGGTCAGCTCCTGCCCGCCGAGCGCCTGATTCAGCCGCTTGCAGGCCCGCCAGACGGTATCTCCCTCAGGCATTCCCGATCACCCCAGCCATCTCACCAGCATCGCCGATCGCCTGAGTGTCGTGCTCGCGGCCATGGGTCCGTGGCCTGGAGAGGTGATTCGCAAGTGCCGGGCAATGGGGTGGGTTTCAGGCTCGAAGGCGTAGGCCTCGGGGGGTTGCGTGGAAGCCCGCTTTGGCGAGGGCGTCGCCGAAGGCTGTGTGGCGGACCTGTTCGCCGTCGGCTGTCTCCACGCTGAGCTTGCCGAGTTGGCCGTCTCGGATGGACAGCGCGAGCGCGTCGACTGCAGGCTGGAGGAGGTCTGCGTCCTCGGTGAAGCTGAGGACCGTCCGGCCGCCGCGTTCGACGTACACGATCAGCTGCCCGTCCACCATCACGATCAATGCCCCGGCCTTCCGCCCGGGTCTGTGCCCGCCGGCGCTTTCGCGCTCGGGCCACGGTAGGGCTGCGCCGTATGGGTTCGCGGGATCGGACGCAGCGAGTACGACGGCCCGCACAGTCAGCTCCTCGTCACGCCGGCTGCGTCCCGGACCACCGGCGGCAGACCCGGGTAGCTCAGCCAATGCGCGCAGCCGATCCACCGCACCGGGTAGGGCGAACTGTGCGGCACCGAGCCCGGCCACGAAGTATCCGCGCCGGCATCGCCCCGACTCCTCGAACGCGCTCAGCACCTTGTAGACGGCAGCAAACCCACCGGGCGTCCGCTCGGTCATCACCGACCCTCGCGTGACGATGCCGTATCGATCCAGCAGTGTCTCCGCCGCGGCATGCGCCCGCCGTGTCGCATCGGCACTACGGGCCGGAAGCAACGACCATCGCCCACCCGCTGACGGTGGCCCACTGCGTAACGGCATTGCTGGTCGGCCCGGCCGCGTCGGGCGTCCAGGCCGCGCGCGAGGCGTCGTACGGCGAGTTCGATGACTACCGCGACCCGCGCCCACGAGCGAGCGCACCGGAGCGAGTGTGTCGTTGGTCAGGTGACCAGCCCAGACGAGATCCCACAACACCCCGACCAGCGTCTCGTCGTTCACCACTCCCGAGGCCGCCCCGACAACGTCGCTCAACTGCCGGAAGAAGAACGCGCCACCGCCCGACAACGCGTCGAGCACGGCCTGATGCGTCTCTCCGAGCTCGAGGGCAGGATCGGGGTCGGGCAAGGTCAGATCGCAGTTGTCCGCGAGATGGAGGGACACCCACCCATCTGTCCCCGGCAACGATCCCGAACCCGCCCACACCACTTCACCAGTCGCTGTCAGCTCGTCCAGCATCGACGGCTGATACCCCGGCACCCGCGACGGCAGCACGATCGACTCCAGCGCTGACGCCGGCACCGCACATCCGGCCAACTGCTCGACCGCGCCGAGGAGTACGTCGTACCCACGGCCGCGGCTGCTCGTGATGCCTTGCCAAGCGGGCAGGAAGCGGGCGAGCGCGGATGGATCGACCGGCTCGACCTCCTTGCGCAGCGCCGCCAGAGACCGCCGCCGGAGCAAGCGCAAGATCTCGCTGTCGCACCACTCGAGAGCAATCCCGCCGGGCAGGAACTCGCCCTCGACGACCCGCCCCGCCGCACCCAACCGCCGCAACGCCTCGGTGACGACAGCAACGCCGATCCCCAGATGCGTCGCCAGGTCTATAGCCCGGAAAGGCCCGTGCGTTCGCGCGTAGCGGGAGACCAGGTCTCCAAGCGGATCGGCGACCGGCTCCGCGTGTGCTTCCGCGACCCCAGGTGGGAGCGGTACGCCGAGCGCATCACGCAACCGGGCCACATCCTCAACCACTGCCCACCGGTGCTCACCGGCGATCCGAACCCGTACGACCCGACGAGCCGTGGCCAACGAGGTCAGCCAAGACTCCGCGTCCGACCCGTCGACACAACGCTGCGACGCTTCGGACAACGACAGCGGACCGACCATCCGCAGCACGTCGAACAGCCCCTCCGCATCACGAGCTCGCCGGTCCTCGGCGAGCCGTTGGAGCTCGGCCTCGGTCCGCAGCACGACCTCGGCGTCGAGGAGCTCGCGCAGCTCGGTCCGCCCGAGCAGCTCTGCGAGCAAGCTCTGATCCAGCGCGAGCGCGGCCGCACGTTTCTCCGCGAGCGGACTGTCGCCCTCGTACATGAACGCGCCCACATAGCCGAACAGCAACGACTTCGCGAACGGCGAAGCCTCCGGCGTCTCCACCTCGACGACCGAGATCCGTCGTTCGCTGATTCCGGTGAGCAGATCCTTCAACGCGGGCAGGTCGTAGACGTCCTGCAACACCTCGCGCAAGGTCTCCAGCACGATCGGGAACGACCCGTACTTGCTAGCCACCGACAGCAGTTGCGCCGACCGCTGACGCTGCTGCCAGAGTGGCGACCGCCGCCCCGGATTCCGCCGCGGCAGCAGCAACGCGCGGGCCGCGCACTCCCGGAAGCGCGCGGCGAACAACGCCGATCCGCCGACCTCAGCGGTGACCAAGTCCTCGATCTCCGCGGGATCGAACAGCACCAGCTCCGCACCGGGCGGCAACTCGTCCGTCTCCGGCAGCCGCAGCACGATCCCGTCGTCACCCGAGACCGACTGCGCATCCATCCCGTACCGCTCGCGCAGCCGCGCCGCGATCGCCAGCGCCCAGGGTCCATGCACCTGACCGCCGTACGGCGAATGCACGCAGACCCGCCAGTCGCCGAGCTCGTCGCGGAACCGCTCGACCACGATGGTCACGTCATCGGGCACTCGGCTGGTCGCATCCCGCTGCTCGGCGAGATACGACACCAGGTTGTTGGCGGCGTACTCGTCCAGGCCGGCAGTCCGCGCTCGCTCGATCGCCTTGGCTGCCGGCAATGCTGCCATCTTCCGAACGAACGCACCGGTGGCCGCACCCAGCTCAGCCGGCCGCCCGACTGCGTCGCCCTTCCAGAACGGCAAGCGCCCCGGCTGCCCGGGCGCGGGGGAGACCAGCACACGATCGTGGGTGATGTCCTCGATCCGCCAGCTCGACGCTCCCAAGGTGAACACGTCGCCGACCCGCGACTCGTACACCATCTCCTCGTCGAGCTCGCCGACGCGGTGGTTGGTCGACTCGCCGACCAGGAAGACGCCGAACAGCCCGCGATCCGGAATCGTCCCGCCGCTGGTGACTGCGAGTCGCTGCGCGCCCGGCCGCCCCGAGATCTCGCCGCTGACCCGGTCGAACACGATGCGCGGGCGCAACTCCGCGAACTCGTCCGACGGGTACCGGCCCGAGAGCATGTCGAGGACCCCGTCGTACGCCGATCGTGGCAACGTCGCGAAGGGCGCACAGCGTCGTACCAAGGCGAACAGCTCGTCGACGTCAACGGTGTCCAGGGCAACGATCGACACGATCTGCTGCGCCAGCACATCGAGCGGGTTCGCCGGGATGTGCAGGCTCTCGATCAGCCCGTCGCGCATCCGCTGCACAACAACGGCCGTGTCGATCAGATCGCCACGGAACTTGGGGAACAGGACGCCACGCGACACCGCCCCGACCTGGTGACCGGCGCGACCGACACGCTGCAGGCCGCTGGCGACCGACGGCGGCGCTTCGACCTGGATGACCAGATCGACCGCACCCATGTCGATGCCGAGCTCGAGGCTGCTCGTCGCCACCACGCACGGCAGCCGGCCGGACTTCAGATCGGCCTCGATCAGCGCCCGCTGCTCCTTGCTGACCGAACCGTGGTGCGCCCGCGCGATCAACGGCGGCGCCGCGAGCGACGCACCCGACTGGGCCATCACCTGGGCCGGCGAACCCTGGTCGGCCAGCTCGAGCTCGGCCCGCTCGGCGGCGATCTCGTTCAGCCGGGCGGTGAGGCGCTCGGCCAGGCGGCGCGAGTTCGCGAAGACAATGGTCGAGTTGTGCTGGCCGATCAGGTCGAAGACCTGCTCCTCGACATGCGGCCAGATGGAGGCGTGCTGCGGCGGTCCCGCGGCGGATCCGGAGGTCTCGAGCTCGGTGGACGCCAGCTCGGCCATGTCCTCGACCGGCACGACGACGCTCAGCTCCCACTGCTTGGCGAACTTCGGCTGCACGACCGTCACCGGCCGCTCGCCACCCAGGAAGCGCGCCACCTCCTCGACCGGCCGCACCGTCGCGGACAGTCCGATCCGCTGCGCCGGCTTCGGCAGCAGCGAGTCGAGCCGCTCGAGCGTCAGCGCCAGATGTGCGCCGCGCTTCGTCCCCGCGACCGCGTGCACCTCGTCGACGATGACGGTCTCGACACCGCGCAGCGACTCCCGGCCCTGCGACGTCAGCAGGAGGAACAAGGACTCAGGAGTGGTGATGAGTACGTCGGACGGCCGCGAGGCGAACCGTCGTCGCTCGCCGGCCGGCGTGTCGCCCGATCGCACCGCAACCTCGATGTCGAGAGGCGCCTCGCCCAGCCGTCGAGCGGTCTCCCGGATCCCGATCAGCGGGGCCCGCAGGTTCCGCTCGACGTCGACCGCGAGGGCCTTCAGCGGCGACACGTACAGCACGCGGCAGCGCAGCTTCGGATCGTCGGGTGGGGGAGTCGTGGCCAGCCGGTCGAGCGCCCAGAGGAAGGCAGCCAGTGTCTTGCCCGAGCCGGTCGGGGCGACCACCAGCGCATCCCGGCCCGCGGTGATGGCGTCCCACGCCTCGAGCTGGGCCGGGGTGGCCGCCTCGAAGACGTCGCCGAACCACGCCCGGGTCGCGGGCGAGAACCGGCTCAACGCGCTGGTTTTCTTCACATCGCCCATCTTGCCGGGTCCCGCCGACAGTTTTCACCACCCGTTCATCGCCCGCTGTGAACAGGCGCTTTCCGTCCGATGCCGATCTTGTCCCCCTCGTCTGGAATGATCGGCGCCATGATCAACCGCGTACGCGCAGCGCTCCTCGTTGTGGCCTGCCTGGTCGCTTTGACCGGGTGCGTGCAGCTCGACGCCGATCTCAAGGTCGGTTCGAACGAGACGGTCTCGGGCAACATGACGATCGGCGTCGACAAGCAGCTGCTACAGGCCAGCGGCCAGTCGCTCGACACGATCCGGAAGCGGATCGACGACGCGATCAAGCAGACCACGACCGAGGGCGTCACCTGCACGCCGTACGACAACGACAAGTACGTCGGGTCGACCTGCACGTTCGAGAGCGTTCCGTTCGACAAGATGGGCAGCTCGAGCGGGGACGGGGTGAGCTTCCGCAAGGACGGCGACAAGGTCATGGTCTCGGTCAAGGACTCGAGCCTCGGCCAGGTCCCGTCCGGCAGCCAGCCGGAGGTGAACTTCAAGATCACCATGCCGGGCAAGATCCTCGAGCACGACGACGGTGCGAAGATCGACGGCCGGACCGCGACGTACGACAGCCTCGACAAGCTCGGCAAGGTCTCGCTGACGTCCGAGGCCGGCGGCGGCTTCCCGACCTGGGCGATCATCCTCATCGTCGTGCTGGTGCTGCTCGTGATCGGCGCGGTCCTCTTCCTCGTACTGCGTCGTCGCAAGGCCAAGGCCCAGCAGGGCTACGGGCCCTACGGTCAGTACCCGGGGCAGTACGGCGGACAGCCGGGGCCGTACCCGGGTCAGCCGGGCTACGGGCAGCAGCCTGGATACGGTCCGGGCGGTCAGTACCCCGGGCAGCCTGGGCAGTACGGCGGTCAACCCGGACAGTACGGCGGTCAGCCCGGCCAGTACCCGGGTCAGCCGGGGCCGGGCCAACCTGGTCAAGGTCAGCCTGGACCGGGGCAACCGCCGTATCCGGGGCAGCCTGGACAGCCGCAGTACCCTGGGCAGCCTCAGCCGCATCAGGGCCAACCGGGGCAGGGGCAATGGGGTCCGCAAGGACAGCAGCCGCCGGGGCAGCAAGGACAGCCGCCGCAGCAGGGTCAGGGTGGTTGGGGACAGCAGCCGGGCCAGGGACAGCCGCCTGGTCAACCGCAGCAGGGATCGCCGTACGGCCAGCAGCCGCCCCAGCAGGGAGGCTGGGGACCGCCACCGAAGGACGACAACGGGCAGGCATGAGACTGACGGAGTTCTGGGACCGGATGGATCGCCATCTCGGTACCGCGTATGCACGGACCTGGGCCGAGACCCAGGTCGTCCAGGGGCTCGGCGGCCGCACGGTCGTCGAGGCTCTGGCCGACGGCGAACACGCCAAGACCGTTTGGCGCGCCGTCTGGGCCCACCTCCAACTCCCACCCAGCGAACGCTGACCCGCACCTGCTAGGTGCTGGTGAGTGCCGACTCGCTCTCGGGCACGCTGTCGGCCGGCTCGGGATCGCGCTTGTTGGCCAACTGGCTCGGCCACCACAGGTGCCGGCCGATGTCCAGGTTCAGGGCCGTGACCAGCACGGAGCGGACGATGATGGTGTCGAGCAGTACGCCGAGCGCGACCGCGATCCCGATCTCCGCGAACGCGACCACCGGCAGCGTCGCCAGCACCGCGAACGTTCCCGCCAGCACCAGGCCCGCCGAGGTGATCACGCCACCGGTCGCGGCCACGCCGATCAGCGCCCCGCGCCGGGTGCCGTGCACCTTCGACTCCTCGTGCACGCGCGTCATCAGGAAGATGTTGTAGTCGATGCCCAAGGCAACCAAGAACACGAAGACGAACAACGGCAGCGAGGTGTCGGCCCCCTCGAAGCCGAGCGCCTTGAACACCAGTGAGCTGATCCCGAGCGCCGCGCCGAACGACAGCACGACAGTTGCCACCAGCATCAGCGGCGCGACCAGTGCCCGCAGCAACAGTGCGAGGATCGCCAGCACCACCAGGAGCACGATCGGGATGATCACCTTGTTGTCGTGATCGGCCGCTCGCTGTGTGTCGAGCAGGATCGCCGCACCACCACCGGCCAGCGCGTCGGCGCCCGGCACCGCGTGCACCGACGCCCGTACGCGATCCACGGTGGTCTTCGCCGCCTGCGAGTCTGCCGCGTCGGTCATCGTCCCCTCGAGGTACGCCAGTCCGCCGCCGACCCGCGGTTGCGCCACTGCGGCGATACCTTGCGTCGAGGACATCGCGGTACGGACCTCGGCGGCCTTGTCGGCCTTGCTCACTACGACCAGTGGATTGCCGGCGCCCGCTGGGAAGTGGGCTGCCACGACCTTCTCACCGACCACGGAGTCCGGCGTACCGACGAACGACTCCGCGTTGGACAGGCCGTTGGCGTTGAGTGTCAAGGTGCCGAGTGCGGCGATGGCCAGGATGAGGGATGTGGTGATCCAGGTGACTCGTGGACGTACGGCGATCCGCCGGCCGATGCGACCCCAGACACTCGTCTCGGTGTGGTCATCCGATCCGTACGTCGGACGCAGCGGCCAGAACACCCAGCGACCACAGATGACGAGCAGTGCGGGCAGCAGGGTCAGCATGGCGATCAGTGCGATCACGATGCCGACCGCTGCGACCGGACCGAGCCCGCGCGTGGAGTTCATCGACGCGAACAGCAGACAGAGCATGCCTGCCACCACGGTGGAACCGGAGGCGATGATGGCCGGACCTGACCGGTGCAGCGCGAACGCCATCGCCTCATGTCTGTCCTCATGCCTCCTGAGTTCTTCACGGTAGCGAGCTATCAGAAGCAGGGCATAGTCCGTCCCAGCACCGAACACCAGGACTGTGAGGATGCCTGCGCTCTGGGCATTGACGGTCAGGTTCGCTTGGGTCGCCAAGGCGTAGATCACCGCCTGTGCGGCGAAGAGTGCGACGCCTGCGGACAGCAGTGGCAGCATCCAGAGCACCGGGCTGCGGTACGTCAGCAGCAGGATGACGATCACTACGGCGGCAGCGGAGTACAGGAGTTTGCCGTCGATACCTGCGAAGGCCTCCTGCGAGTCGGCCGAGAAGCCGCCCGGCCCGGTCACGTGGAACGACAGTCCGTCCGGACGATCCGCGGCGATGCGCCTGATGTCGTCGGCGCGCGCACCGATCGTCTCCCAGCCGCCAGACCCGGCGTTGATCGGGACGAGGACCTGTAGTGCCTTGCGATCCTCGGACGGGATCGGCCCGATGACATCACGGTCGACGTCGGGCAGACCGCCGTACTGCGTGACCTGGCGTGCCACTGCCTGCTGATCGGCGGGAGTGATACCGGAAGAGCGCTCGTACACCAGCACCGCCGGGATCTCATCCGGGGACGAGAACTGCGCGGACTCCTTCAAGACCTTGGTGGACTCTGCGTTGCCGGGCAGCCAGGAGACAGCGTCGTTCTCCTGCGCACCGGTCAGCTTGCCCGCCGGGCTGAAGCACACCGCCACGGCGACGATCCACAGCGCCAGTACGATCCACTTGGACACCTTGCCGCACGGCAACGCCGCCAGCCGTCCTGCTCCGGCCACCCGAACCACGCCCCCTGAGAGGGACACCCGCCCGCACGCCGGGCCGACCACGACGTCCCTGCACCCAGCCTGCTGGGTGCAGCAGACCGGGGTCAACGACCGCGCAGTAGTACTGCGCTCACCGTGCGTCCTGCTGCCCACTCGGGCATCAGGTCACTCAAGTGGTCCAGCCGGTACGCGCGGCCCACTCTTCGGCGGGCAGGTAGATCAGGTCGCAGACCGGGTCCTTCAAGTCGGTGTAGTCCGCGACGTCGACCTGCAGCGCAGCGGCCTGGCGCTTGAAGGCGCCGTACGCCTGTGCTGTCTCCGGATGACTGCGCAGATAGTCGCGGAAGAGCAGTGCGTACCGCTGGTTCGCACGACCGGCGACTCGGACGTGCAGGTTTACCCGCCGCCGGTACATCGGCTCGCGCAGCATGCGCTTCACCCACTGCAGGTCGTCGGCGGGCAGCCCGGGGACGGGATGGTCCCGTCGGGGCGGGCGGAGCTCCCAGTCCGCTGCCACCATCCGCTCGGCCACGTCGTCGAGCTCCGGCTCCGTCCCGACCGTCACCTGCATGTCGAGGATGTCCTTGGCGGGCAGGCCAGGGACTGAGGTCGATCCGATGTGGTCGATCCGCTGTGCCAACTCGCCGAGCAGTCCGCCGACCGCGTGCGCGATCTTCTCGTACTGCGCCGGCCAGCTGTCGTCCGGTTGTGCGATCACGATCCCAGTCATGCCGAGATCATCCCAGGACCGCAGCCGTGGCCCCAGTGTTTGTCAGAACGGCTTGACCCGGAACGCACTGCTGCTGAGCAACTCCGCGGTCTCGTACGCCGCCTTGCGGATGCCCTTGCGCTCGTCGAAGAATCCGCCGACCACGCCGACCCCGGGAAGCTTGCCGACGAGCCGGGCACCGATGCTGCCGCGCGGGCGGTCCTCGAAGACCTCACCGAGCCCACCGAAGAGCTTGCTGATCCGCCACACCATCCGGACGCCCATGCGCAGTCCTGCCTCCTCGGACTCATCGCCGAGCCCCAGTTGCTTCGCGACATCCTGGCCCGCCGCTGTCGGGTCGTCGTACTTGAGTACGTCGTCCGGAGTGATCGGACGGTCCGTCAGTACCCGTGCGATCACCGCCGTACGGTCGGCATGCGCCTCGACGCCGTACTCGCGGCAGACCGCACCGATCACCATCGCCTGGACAGCCGCGCCGAGGGTGTCCTTGACCGGCAGCCGGTCGGCGGCCGCACCGGTGATCCGGGGGAGACCGGCGACGACGGCCGCGAACCCGCCGAGTCGCTCGACCCACCAGTCGCAGCGCTTGGCCAGCGGCAGCGTCGGCCACTCGGCATGCCCGGGCACTCTCATCCTCAGTAACTGGTCGACCGCCAGGATCAGGCCCCTCTCGGCCAGGTTGGGTTGCTCCTGGGCGGAGTAGTCGGCCAGGATGCTGCGGATGCCGAACGGGTCCTGGGTACGAAGTGCGTCGAGGACCGAATCGATGCCGAACTCGACCCGGCTGAGGGCGAGGACGACGGCGGAGTCGGGGACGTCGGGACGGTCTGCCACGCCCGCCAGGGTAGGGAGCCGGCGGTCCAGGATGGTTGCCGGGACAGCTTCGGCGTGTCAGTTGCGATTCGAACACGTGTTCGGGATAGTTTGGTGTCCTGAAGGTGCGCCGGGCGGCCGAGTTGTCCACAGATTCGAAGTGGCGGCGAAAACTGTCCGACGAGACGTTTACCTTCTCTGGCGACACGAAGTTTCTCCGGGCGGCTGGGACAGCGGCCCCGAATATCAGATGGGTCAGGTGGCAGTCATATGGCTGGTGCAGCGGCGAGTGCGGAGCGCGCGGCGGCGGATCGCGAGAAGGCGCTGGCGACCGCGCTGACGCAGATCGAGCGGCAGTGCGGCAAGGGTGCGGTGATGCGTCTGGGCGAGCAGGGCCGCGCGCCGATCGAGGTCATCCCGACTGGTTCGATCGCGCTCGACATCGCGCTCGGGATCGGCGGTCTGCCGCGCGGTCGCGTGGTGGAGATCTACGGTCCGGAATCCTCCGGTAAGACGACGGTCGCCCTGCACGCGGTGGCGAACGCCCAGAGCGCCGGCGGCATCGCCGCCTTCATCGACGCCGAGCACGCGCTCGACCCGGATTATGCGCGCAAGCTGGGCGTCGACACCGACGCGCTGCTGGTCTCGCAGCCAGACTCGGGTGAGCAGGCGCTGGAGATCGCCGACATGCTGGTTCGCTCCGGCGCGGTCGACATCGTCGTGATCGACTCGGTGGCCGCGCTGGTGCCGCGCGCCGAGATCGAGGGCGAGATGGGTGACAGCCACGTCGGTCTGCAGGCCCGGCTGATGAGCCAGGCGCTGCGGAAGATGACCGGTGCGGTCAGCGGGACCAACACGACTGTGATCTTCATCAACCAGCTACGCGAGAAGATCGGCGTCATGTTCGGCTCCCCGGAGACCACGACCGGTGGTAAGGCGCTGAAGTTCTACGCCTCGGTGCGGCTGGACGTGCGCCGGATCGAGTCGCTGAAGGACGGTTCCGACGTGGTCGGCAACCGGACCCGCATCAAGGTCGTGAAGAACAAGGTGGCTCCGCCGTTCAAGCAGGCCGAGTTCGACATCATCTACGGCCAGGGCATCAGCCGCGAGGGCAGCCTGCTCGACCTCGGCGTGGAGCAGGGCTTCGTCCGCAAGGCCGGCGCCTGGTTCACCTACGAGAGCGACCAGCTCGGCCAGGGCCGGGAGAACGCGCGGAACTTCCTGCGCGACAACCCCGATCTGGCCAACGAGCTGGAGAAGAAGATCAAGGAGAAGATGGGCATCGGCCCGACACTGGACCAGCCGGCTGACGAGGCCGCCACGGCCGAGGTCGATGTCGACTTCTGATCGACCCCCCGCGGGCGGCGGCGTCCCCCAGCCCCCAGCCGACGACGCTGCCCCCGCGGCCCTGTCCCTACCCCACGAAGAACGCCTTGCCCTGGCGCGAAAGCTCCTGGCTGAGGGCACGGCCGCATCTACAGGGCCCTCCGGCACCTTCCCACAACCCAACCGAGGTTCCGCCCAACACGGTCGCGACCAGGCTGCACATACCTCCGCGCGTGACGGCGATTCGGCTGGTGACGGCGGTTCTCGCGTCGGCGGCTCTTCGCGCGTCGGTGGCTCTCGCGCCGGCGGCGCTTCTGGCACGGGTGGTTCTCGCGTCGGTGGTGCTTCTTGCGACGGTGGCACTGTCGGCGAGGGGCGTCGTACCCGCGGCGGTAGGTCGGGTGCGGGGGCTGTTGATCCGTGGGCCGATCCGGACGACGTCTCGGCTGACGACGACTTTCCGGGGCCGGGCTCGCCCCGACGCCGGGCCGGCTCGATCCGTCGAATCGCCGAGAACGACGAGGTTGCTGAAGCCGCGGCACGCAAGGCCGACTCCCGGGCAGCTGCACAGGCCTTCGCAACCGAGGACGAGTTGCCGACGCGCGCCCGCGGTTCGCGCCCGCTAGACCCATGGGCAGATTCAGACGACACCGCGCCCGACGGCGACCTACCCAGCCACACCCGACGCGCGCCCCGATCCACGCGGCGCCCGGATTCCCGCGCAGATGACGAGACCGCGTCCGCGGGTGAATCGCTGAGCCAGGCGCGTGGCCGTGGCTCCGATGCGAAGCTCGTTGATCCATGGGCAGATCCGGACGACACCGCGTCCTTCGACGAGTCGCCGAGCAGGTCTCGTGGTCGTGGTTCCGAGGCAGGGGGCGCCGATCCGTGGGGCGACTCAGAAGACGGTTCGGCCGACGAAGTTGCCGGACCTTCGGCCGACACCGGTGCCGTCGGACGTCGGGCACCTGCCACCGCCGCCGGAGGCAAGTCTGGTGCCTGGGGCACCGGAGACGATGAGTTCGGCGCCGGGCAAGACCCCGCTGGTGCTGTGGCGGATACCCGCGCGGCGGGGCGCGCCAACGCCGGCGATGCGCCGCGTGCTGGGGCTAATCGGGATGCAGAGGCCGTGCGTACGCGCTCCGGAGACCCTGCTGACGAGCGTGGTCGCGCGGGGGCGGGTTCGGGGGGCGGGGAGCGAAGGCAGCGGCGGACGGTGGGGCGGCGGGGCTTTGGAGGCGGCCGGGGGAGTCGACGTGGGGCTGATGGGCCTGAGGGGGCGGCGGATCCGGAGTTGGATGGGGTGCAGGATCCGGGGGTGCTGGCTCGGGGGATCTTGCTGGACAAGTTGACGGGGCAGCCGCGGACTCGGGCTGAGTTGGCGGATCTCTTGGCGGAGCGGGAGATTCCGGATGAGGTGGCCGAGGAGGTGCTGGATCGGTTTACCGACGTCGGGTTGATCGATGATGCTGCGTTTGCCAACGCGTGGGTTGAGTCGCGGCATCGGGGGCGGGGTTTGGGGAAGCGCGCGCTGGCTCAGGAGCTGCGCCGGCGGGGTGTGGATGACGAACTGGCGCGGGACGCGCTGGATGAGCTCGATCCCCAACAGGAGGAAGAGACGGCTCGCGTTCTGGTTCGGCGGAAGTTGCGGTCTATGCGTTCGCTTGATCGGCAGGTTGCGATGCGTCGTCTGCTCGGGATGCTCGGGCGCAAGGGGTACCCCGGCGGCCTTGCGATGACGATCGTGAAGCAGGAGTTGGACGCCAGCCATGAGGAGCTCCCGTTGCTGGATCCGTCTGGGCTGGAGCCGGACTGACCGCGGGAGGGCTGAATCCGTTCACCTGCGCAATAGGTTGTGCTTGGAAACTAGTAGCGTGTCGCTGCTTAGTTCTGGGGGTGTGGTTGGGAGGTTTGGGTCCGGCAGATCTTCCTTCCCCTCTGCCAGACAGGACTGTTGTCGTGCCTTCGCTGATGAAGCGTCCGGTGGTGTTGACCGAGGCGGATCGTGACTGGCTGGTTCGGGTGACCACGACGGGGGTGCATCCGGCCGCGGTGATCAGGCGGGCGCGGGTGCTGCTTGCGCTGGATACCTCGGTGGGCGAGGTCGATACCCAGGAGGTGCTCGCGGCCCGGGTCGGTGTCTCGGCCGAGATGCTGCGGCTGGTCGCCAAGCGGTTCGCTGAGACCGGCGGGGATGTGGACGCCACGATCTCGCGCAAGCAGCGTGAGCATCCGCCGGTGCCCTCGCCGGTGACCGGCGAGGTCGAGGCGAGGCTGATCGCGCTGGCGTGCTCGCAGCCACCGCAGGGCTATGCCCGGTGGTCGCTGCGGTTGCTGGAAAGGCATGTCGCGCTGGTCGAGGACATTCCGGACCTGGATCACTCCACGATCGGGCGGGTGTTAAAAAAACGAGGCTGCGTCCTCATCTGAAGAAGTGCTGGACCATCCCACCCACGGCGAACGCGCCGTTCGCTGCCGCGATGGAAGACGTTCTCGCGGTCTACGCCCGCCGCTTCGACCCGGCGCGTCCGGTGGTGTGCATGGACGAGAAGCCCTACCAGCTGCTGGGTCACGCCCGCGACCCGATCCCCGCCGCACCGGGACAGGATCTGAAGGAAGACAGCGAGTACGTCCGCCGCGGCACCTGCTCGATCTTCTGCTGGGTCGAGCCGCTGGCCGGCTGGCGGCGCGTCGACGCCCAGCCACAGCGGACCAGGACCGACTGGGCCCACCAGACCGAACGGCTACTCACCCTCGACTACCCCGACGCCGAGAAGGTGGTGCTGGTGATGGACAACCTCAACACCCACACCATCGGATCGCTCTATGAGGCGTTCGATCCGGCCAAGGCGTTCGCGTTGGCGCAGCGCCTCGAGATCCACCACACCCCGAAACACGGCTCCTGGCTCAACATCGCCGAGATCGAACTGTCCGCGCTCACCCGCCAATGTCTCGACCGCCGGCTCGACGACCTCACCCTCCTGAACACCGAACTCGCCGTCTGGCAGCAAGCCACCAACACCACCCAGCGTCAGGTCGACTGGCAATTCACCACCGAAGACGCACGCACCAAACTCCGCCACCTATACCCAAACAATTAGCTGCGACGATCTACTAGTTCGGCAACGTTGGAGCAGGTGCCGGATGAGAGACACCTTCCGGGCGAAGAGTCGGTGACGGAAGCCGCCGCTGCTCCCGGAGACCGGCTCGCGGCTGAACCTGGCTACCTACGAGACGTCCAGCTGCCGGCCCCGACCTTCCGGGGGTCAGCGCAGGTCGTTCCCCACCAAGAGCGCGGCACCCGCCACCGCCTCTGACGAGCGAGCGTGACCAGGCGATCGCCCCATCGTCTGGTCACGCCACCGCGCAGCCGGCCGCGTCATGCCAGCGAGAAGTTCACGTCATGCCTGCGAGAAGCTCGCCTCATGCCTACGAGAAGCACGCCTCATGTCGGCGAGAAGTTCACGTCATGTCGGCGAGAAGCTCGCCTCATGTCGGCGAGAAGGTCGCGTCGTGTCGGTGAGAAGTCGGTGGGATACCTCCTTTTGTTCAAGTCGAGGGTCTGGCCGGCGGAGTAGCGTGGCCGGCATGGCGACCCTGGATGACGTGGAGCGACTGGTCGCGGCGCTGCCGGAGACCGAGCAGACGACGCGGCACGGCAACCGCACCTGGGCGGTCGGCGGCAAGGGCTTCGCGTGGGAGCGCCCGTTCAGCAAGGCCGATCTGAAGCGCTTCGGCGACGAGACCCCGCCGGACGGCCCGATCCTCGCGGTCCGCGTGGAGGATCTCGGCGAGAAGGAAGCATTGCTCGCCGCTCGGGCTGCCGACGGGTTCTTCACGATCCCGCACTTCGACAACTACGCCGCCGTACTCATCGAGCTGGACCAGGTCTCGGAGCCTGCCTTGAGCGAGGCACTACTCGACGGGTGGCTGCTCTTCGCGCCGCCGGCGTTGGCGAAAGCGCACCTCGACGCCAACGCGACCTAGTCAGCAGGTCGATCCGCACCGAGGTGGCGAAGGTAGAAGCGGGCCGAGTCTTCGACCTCGAACCACGGCACGTGATGGTGGCTGCCGGTGTTGGCGTGGAGCGTCTTCTCCTTCGAGGCGAACGCGTCGAACAAGTCGAGATCGGTCTGGCGGTGGATCTCCTCGTCGTCCCACGGGAGCAGGAACTGGACCGGGATGGTGATCTGACGCGCCGCCTCGGTGAGAGCGTCGTACACGAAGACCCCTCCGACGACCGCGGCGGTGATCCGGGGTTCGATCGCCATCAACGGAAGCCCGATCGCGCTCGCCAACGTCATACCGCCGTAGCCGATCGGTGCCTCGGGCCCGATCTCGGGCAGTGACTGGAGGGCGTCCAGGGTGGCCTGCCATTCCGGGACGTGGCGCTCGGCCAATGAGATGTTGTACTCGGCAATGATCAGGCCCATCGGCTCGCCGGCCGCCCGAGCATTCTGGAGTGCGGCGACCCACTCTTCGTCCTGCGCGTTACGCGGTCGGTCGCCGTGTCCAGGTGCGTCGATGGCGGCGACGGTGAAACCGCAGGTGGTCACGTAGTGGTGAGCACGGGCCACGAGTCCCGGTGTCTTCTTGTGCAGGCCGCCCGGGTGACCCATCAGGACCAGAGGCGCACCGGCGACGCCGGCTGCGGGTGACCAGAGGACGCCGGGTACGTCGCCCAGCGTGAAGTTGCGTTCGACGACACCGTTCGACGATGTCTTCGCGGTGAAATGCATGGCTGTTGCCTTTCGGGAGTGCCAGTTGGTCGAGGCGCTCCCGGCGATGACTACAGCTGTCGCCCAACCGTGAAAACGAAGAGAGCGCCCATGGGGGCCTCACCTCCTCGCGTTGTGTCACGGACGGCCGAGACGTTAGCAGTCAGGGCGTCATCTGGCCCAGCGCTTTTCCACCGCGGGAGGACGTCAGGGGCGCGTAACGACGGAGAGTGAGGGCAATCGGAGGGGGTGCGAGCGGCGAGGGGCGTTGACGGGTGCGGTGTGACGGTGTGTTATCCGAAGTAGGGCCGGTGTTTTGGCCGGTCCGTAGGCTGGGGATTTTCCGTCGATCCGCCCCTGAACACCGCGGAGGGTGCAATGAACGATTTCCAGGAACAGGCGAAGAACTGGCTCCGGAATGTCGTCAAGCAGAACCCGGACAAGATCAAGGCCGGCGTCGAGAAGGCCGGAGACCTGGTCGACAAGCAGACCGGCGGGAAGTACGCGGAGAAGGTCGACGCTGTGCAGCAGAAGGTCGGCGGCCTCGTGGATTCCCATGCGTCCGAGGGCACCTCCGCCGAAGCGCCGTCCACCGCGGACCAGGCGAGTGAAGCCGGTGCGGGTGGTGTCGCGTCCCCCGGTGGTGGCGGCGCGCCGGAAGCCGAGGTCGTCGGCGGGGAAGTTCCCGACCCGGCGTCCCAGCCGGACAGTTCGGTCGGCTCAGGCACGGAAGGCGCAGGTACGGGCAGCACCGCGACCGGCCAGACCGACGCCGGAACCGCCGGCACCGAACCGCCGCTGGAGTCCGAGGGCGAACTGCCCGGCCCGCGCCCGTAGCCCGAGCCGACCTCCAGGAGCCGGGACGGCCTCGAGAACAGAGTCCGAGCCGACGTCCAGAAGCCGCGCCGACCTCGGGACAGAATCCGGGCCAGGCTCGAGAATCCGGGACGACCGCCAGAGTCCGGAACCGGCCGCCGAAACCTTCGGCCGACTCCAACAGGTCGCCCCGGGCTGCCGCGCCTGGAGCGGCTTGTTGTGGAGTAGACCAATGCGATTAGTGGTCTTGTGACGGCGATGACGGGGAAGAGTGGCCTTCGTGCTCGCGGTGATCGGTGGCCGGGCTGCGAGTGTCCGTCTTGACCGCGTGGTAGGGCACGCCTAGCCTCGGAATCAGGAAGGGATCACTCCACCTGACGGTGGCGGATATAGGCACCGGCGGGCCGGTTGATCCGGCTGACCGGCCGCAGAAAACGACACGAAACGCTCGACCGAGCTGAAGGAAGGACGACGGCGGCTCGCAGCGCCGTCGGATAGACGGCACCGCGGCGGACGGATCCGGCGGTGGAAGCGGCCATGAGCAGCGATCCTGGGTGACGCATACCCAGACAAAGCTCCGGCAGCGGCCACGATCGGTAACGGACGGCGCGAACACTGCGCAGCCTCGCACCGAACGCATCAGCGTTGTGGGCGGTGGCGCCGTAACGGAAGGACAAGGCACCGCCGGAGGCCGGTGGTGCGTTCAGCCGTATCTTCGACCGTACGAGTGGCGAGTCCCTTCGACCGACGCCAAAGTTCCGCCTGGGCGGAACTCGAAGGAGAGGGGGAGACGCCGATGTCACTCGCGGCCTTGCCAACAGCGACGTCCCTCGGGCTGACCCTGATCGGACTGCTGATCGCCGGATTGCTGGCCTGGATCGGCTTCACCCTCTCCCGCCGTAAAGCCGCCGACAGTTCCGCGGCCGCCGCCAGCGCCCAACTCGAGGCCGCCCATGTCGCCGCCGGCGCCAAGTCCGCGGCGGAGCTCGTCCGGCGCCAGGCCGAGGAAGAGGCTGCCGTACTGCGGGTTCGCGCGGAGTCGGCCGAGCAGCGCGCCGAGGAAATCCGCCGCGCCGCCGAGGACCGATCCCTGGAGGTACGGCGAGAGGCCGAGCAGCGGGCATCCGACGTACGGCGCGAAGCCGAGGCCGAAGCCCAGTCGATCCGGGACGATCTGCGCGAGCAGCGCCTGGAGATGGAGCGTCGTGATCACCGGCTGACCGAGCGCGAGGAGCGGCTCGACGAGCAGCACCGCTCGATCGAGGAACGGCAGGCCGAGCTGACCGCGCAACTGGCCGTACTCGACCAGCGCAAGGTCGAGATCAAGGATCTCGAGGACGAGCGCCGCCGGATCCTGGAAGGCGTCGCGAACCTCACCACCGAGCAGGCGCGGGCCGAACTGGTCGCGTCGATCGAGGCCGAGGCGAAGCGGCACGCGCACACGATCGTCCGCGACATCGAGCGGCAGGCACTCGACGAGGGCGAGGTGAAGGCACGCAAGATCATCACCGGCGCGGTGCAGCGGCTCGCGTCCGAGCAGACCAGCGAGTCCGTCGTGTCGGTCGTGCACCTGCCGAGCGACGACATGAAGGGCCGGATCATCGGCCGCGAGGGCCGCAACATCCGGTCGTTCGAGCAGACCACCGGCGTGAACCTGATCATCGACGACACCCCCGAAGCGGTGCTGCTGTCCTGCTTCGATCCGGTACGGCGGGAGACCGCGCGACTGACTCTGGACTCGCTGGTACTCGACGGCCGGATCCACCCGAGCCGGATCGAGGAGATCTACGAACGCAGCAGGGGCGAAGTGGCCGAGCTGTGCGAGCGGGCCGCCGAGGACGCGATGGCGGAGGTCGGCATCACCGACCTGCATCCGGAGCTGGTCCGGACGATGGGTCTGCTGCGCTACCGGACGTCGTACGGGCAGAACGTGCTCAAGCATCTGATCGAGTCCGCGCACATCGCCGGGATGATGGCGGCCGAGCTCGGGCTGGATCCGAAGCTCTGCAAGCGCGGTGCGTTCCTGCACGACATCGGGAAGGCGCTGACGCACGAGTCCGAGGGCAGTCACGCGATCGTGGGCGCTGAGCTGGCCCGCAAGTACGGCGAGAACGACGACGTCGTGCATTGCATCGAGGCGCACCACAACGAGGTCGAGGTACGCACGGTCGAGGCGGTGCTGACGCAGGCCGCGGACGCTGTCAGCGGTGGCCGGCCGGGTGCGCGGCGCGAGTCGCTGGAGGCGTACGTGCAGCGGCTCGAACGGCTGGAAGAGATCGCGATGCACCACGACGGCGTGGAGAAGGTGTTCGCGATGCAGGCCGGCCGGGAGATCCGGGTGATGGTGCTGCCGGACGCGGTCGACGACATCGCTGCCCAGGTGATGGCGCGCGACATCGCCAAGCAGGTCGAGGAGGAGCTCACCTACCCTGGCCAGATCCGCGTGACTGTGGTCCGCGAGTCCCGCGCTACTGAGGTGGCGAAGTAGCGTACTTCGCTCTCCAGGCCGGCGCCTCGAACGGGGCGCCGTAGATGCGGGTCTCGCGCGCGATCCGGCCGTCGCGGAACTCGACGACGTTCGCGACGTAGTAGATGTCGCCGCCGTAGTCCGATCGGCCGAGGACGACGAAGTGGTCGCCTTCGCCGGTGATGCGCAGGATCTGGATCGACGGCGGCGCCGGATACTCCTGCTGCATGGCCCGCATCCGGTCTCGCCCGACGATGCGCTCGCCGGACTGCGGCATCTCCAGCACGTAGTCGTCAGCACGCAGCTCGTGTTCCGCCTCGGCCGACAGCGCGAGCTTGTCGTCCGTAGGCCACAAGCGTTCGAGTACTTCCCGATTGCGGTCCATGAAGCCACCCTCCGCGCGATTCTTCAGGCAGGCTTGAAGCCCTACCGTAAGCCTCTGTCGTCCCCGCGCAGATGGGTGGGAGTCACGTCGATGGGCTGGTCGGCGACCTGATGCGGCGGCTCGGTGCGGTACTGCTTCTCCACCTCCGGGTCGATGACAGCCGTTTCGCTGCGCCGGCGCCGGTTGGCGAGGCGGTAGGACAACCAGATTCCGGCGCCGCCACCCAGCATGATGATGATCCCCAGGGCGGTCAGGTTCAGCGTGTCGGACGTGTCGCGGACGGCGAAGGCGATGATGGCCCCTGCCACGATGAGTGCGATTCCGGCCCCGATCCGCATACCTGCTCCTTCCCGAACACTCGCAGTAGCTGATCCCACCCCCGGTGCCCAGACCGGGGGAGCATCATGCGCGAGCCGTCAGCGGAAGGCGGCCTGGCCGGTGAGCGCCTGGCCGATCACGAGCTGGTGGACCTCGGAGGTGCCTTCGTAGGTGAGGACGGATTCGAGGTTGTTCGCGTGCCGCATGATCGGGTACTCGCCGCTGATGCCGTTCGCGGCCAGGATGGTGCGGCATTCGCGCGCGATCGCGATCGCCTCGCGGACGTTGTTGAGCTTGCCGACGGAGACTTGTTCCGGGCGCAGCGTGCCCTTCTCCTTCAGCCGGCCGAGGTGTACGGCGAGCAGGGTGCCCTTGTTGAGTTCGACAGCCATGTCCGCGAACTTCGCCTGTGTCAGTTGGTACGCCGACAGCGGCTTGTCGAACACGATGCGCTCACCGGCGTACGCGACCGCCGTCTCCAGGCAGTCCCGGGCCGCGCCCATCGCGCCGAAGATGATGCCGAAACGGGCCTCGTTCAGGCAGCCCAATGGGCCGGACAGTCCGCGCGCTTCCGGCAGCTGAGCCGACGCCGGCAGCCGGACGTCCTCGAGCACCAACTCCGACGTCACCGACGCCCGCAGCGACATCTTCCGGGTGATCTCCGGCGCCGAGAACCCAGGCGTCGAGGTCGGTACGACGAAGCCGCGCACGCCGTCGTCCGTCCGGGCCCAGACCACCGCGACATCGGCCACCGAACCGTTGGTGATCCACATCTTCGAGCCGTTCAGCACCCAGTCGTCGCCGTCGCGGCGGGCGTTGGTGCGCATCCCGGCCGGGTTCGAGCCGAAGTCGGGCTCGGTCAGCCCGAAGCAGCCGATCGCCTCACCGGCGGACATCCGCGGCAGCCACTCGGTCTTCTGCTCCTCGCTGCCGTACTTCCAGATCGCGTACATCGCCAGCGACCCCTGCACCGACACCAGCGACCGCATCCCGGAGTCCGCCGCCTCGATCTCCAGGCACGCCAACCCGTAGGCGACCGGTCCGAGGCCGGCACACCCGTAGCCGGTCAGGTGCATCCCGAGGAACCCGAGCGCTCCCAGCTCCTTCGCCAGTTCGCGCGCCGGAATCGACGCCGACTCGAACCACTCCGGCAACGACGGCCGCAACCGCTCGTCCGCGAACCGCCGCGCGGCCGCCCGGACGTCGACCTCCTCCTCGGTCAGCAGCGAGTCGACGTCGACGAGATCCAGCGAAACGGTCATGCCTGAACGCTAGCCGCAACGGGCTCCCGGATCACTTCCGGTACCAGGGCCACCACCAGTGCCGCTTCCGCGGATGCCGGACCGTCACCGAGCTGTGGCGCGCGCGGCCGGTGACGTAGAGGTGGACGCCGTTCGGGGCGGACGCGGTCGCCTTGTTCTTGGTCGAGCTGCCATGCAGGTCGACGTCGTCGATGGTGACCGACCAGCCCTGCGGGACGATCATCACGATCGAGCTGTGCTGGATGTCGGCGGCCACCTGGACCTCCGGCCACTGGACTACCGCGTCGGTGAAGTCGAGCCGCACCGACGAGTGCCTCGCCTGCGTCACCACGCGCTCCGGCACATGCCAGGCGCCCTCCCGCTTCTGCGAGCTGTGCGTCGCCTTGATGACGATCTCGGCCCGGTTGTTGCCGGACCGCACCGGCACCAGATCGGCCGTCGCGTTCCGCAGTTCGAGCTGTGTCTTCGCCGAGTAGATCTGGGTCAGCCGCTCGTCCAGCTCCTCGAAGTCCAACCGCCCGTCGCTGTGTGCTTCCTGGACCACGGCGGCGGCGCGCTCGCGGTCGTTGTCAGACGCCCGATGACCGGGCGGCGGCTGCTCCAGACTCATGCCCCCAAAGGTAGCGCCGCGGCAGGTTCCCGAGGTCCGGCGAGGTCCAGGAAGCGGCCGAACACTCCGGACCAGATCTGCTCCAGCTCGGCGTCGTACCGCTCGGCCTCCGCGATCACGTCCTCCGGGCTGAAGCCCAACGAGCGCAGCGTGTCGACGCTCCAGCGCCGCACTCGGTCGGCACTGACCTCGGGATGGAACTGGACACCCCAGCTGCGGCCGATCCGCAGCATCTGATGCGGGCAGCGTTCGCTGGACATCAGCAGCACCGCATCGGTCGGCAGCCGGGTGATCTGATCCTGATGACTCTCGATCGCCCGCACCTTCGCCCGCAGGCCGGCGAGCAACGGATCGTCCTCGGCACCGGGCAGCAGGGTCAACTCGGTGACGCCCTTCTCCGGAAGGCCGTGCTTGCCCAGTACCTCACCACCGAACGTGTGCGCCAGCAGTTGCGCGCCCAGACAGATGCCGAGCACCGGCACCCGGTCCTGCTCTGTCGTCGCGCGCAGCAACTCGCGCTCGGCGGCCAGCCAGGGAGAGGCGTCGTCTGCGTCTGGCAGCATCCCGCCGCCGAGCAGGATCAGGGCGGCATGGCCGTCGGTGCTCACCGGGATCGGCTCGCCGTCCCACGCGCGGACGACGACCGCTGAGAGGCTCCGCTCCTCGAGCCAGTCGAGCAACCGGCCCGGACCGCTCCCGGGATCGTTCTCGATGATCAACACTGTCGTCGGGTGGGTGGCAGCGTCAGACACAGTCGCCAACGCTAAACCACGGCGGCACACCGCGTTCCGCCGTACCGGGCTCGTCGTTCCGGGATACTGATGTGCCGGGGGTGACGATGGAGCCGATCAGTGGATTCGTGCGGGCCGTGGTGGGCGACGTTGCCTTCGTCTTCGGCAAAGGCATGGTGAGTGCGTTCCTGCTGGCACGCAGCAAGGACAGCTCGCTGGGACCGCGGCTGAACCTGCTCGTGCGGTCTCACGGTCAGTACGCCCCGCTGTCCATCCCCACTGGGACAGTCCCTGCCGTTGACCGGGTAGTCGGGCTCGAGGAGGCCCGGCCGGCGCCGCTGCTGACAGTCGAGTTCACTCCGGGCGACAGTGGGGCCGAGGCACATCTCACCGCCAACAACCCGCTGCTGATCACGATCACTGATGTCAGCCACCGCGAGTACGACGCTGTGGTGCTCACCACGGCTCTGGGCGGAGCGGCGTACGCGCAGCTGCCTCCCGGCTACTACCACGTGTCCGCTGTGGTCATCGACGAGTACGACAACCTGCTGGTCGGGTACGGCGCTCAGCACAACCTGCATGTGGACAAGGGCGACGACCTGATCGTCTCGCTGGCGATCCACACCGCCGGCGTGGGTGAGATCGTGTCGGCGCTGGAGTCCGGGCCACAGCCGGTGCTCGTGGGAGCGGACGGGGACGTCGTACCCCTCCTGGACCTGGTGCGGATCGGGCGGGCGCCGGACTGCGATCTGATCCTGGACCATCCGGAGGTGAGCAGACACCACGCCGAGCTGCTCCGGATCGACGCGTCGACCTACGAGGTGCGCGACCTCGGCTCGACCAACGGGACTCGGGTAAACGGCGTACCGGTCGAGGCAGCGATGGTCGGCGACGGCGCCGAGATCCGCCTCGGGAGCCTCCCGCTGCGCCTCTACCTCGCGTGAACGCACCGGATCGTCACCATGGGTGCACACCTGGGACAATGGCGCCGTGAACCCGCGAACCGTCGTCATCCTCGGCTCGACCGGCTCGGTCGGCACCCAGGCGCTGGAGCTGATCGGCCGTAACCGCGACCGGTTCCGCGTCCTCGCCCTCTCGGCGGGCGGCGACAACGTGGCGCTGCTGGCGGAGCAGGCGCTGGAGTTCGGCGTCGAGGTGGTCGCGGTGGCGAAGGCCACGGTGGCCCAGGACCTGCAGCTCGCGTTCTACGCCGAGGCACAGCGCAAGGGGTACGCGCAGGGCGAGTTCAAGATCCCCAAGATCATCACCGGCCCGGACGCCTCCAGTGAGCTCGCGGCGATGCCGTGTGACGTGGTTCTCAACGCGATCACCGGCTCGGTCGGGCTCCAGCCGACGCTGACCGCACTGGACGCGGGGACGACGCTCGCGCTCGCCAACAAGGAGTCGCTGGTGATCGGCGGACCGCTGGTCACCCGCCGGGTCAAGCCCGGGCAGATCGTGCCGGTCGACTCCGAGCACAGCGCGATCGCTCAGTGCCTGCGCGGTGGGACGGCCGACGAGGTACGGCGCCTGTTGGTGACCGCGAGCGGCGGTCCGTTCCGGGGCCGGACCCGGGCCGAGATGGCCGACGTCACCCCGGCGCAGGCGATGAACCACCCGACCTGGGACATGGGTCCGGTGATCACGATCAACTCGGCCAACCTGGTGAACAAGGGCCTCGAGGTGATCGAGGCGCACCTGCTCTACGGGCTCCCGATGAGCCGGATCGAGGTGGTGGTGCACCCGCAGTCGATCGTGCACTCGATGGTCGAGTTCGTGGACGGCTCGACCATGGTCCAGGCCTCGCCGCCCGACATGCGGTTGCCGATCGGGCTCGCGCTCGGCTGGCCTGACCGGATTCCGGACGTCGCGCCGGCTTGTGACTGGACCACGGCGAGCACCTGGGAATTCGAACCGCTGGACAACGAGGCGTTCCCGGCGGTCCAGCTCGCCCGTGAGGCCGGCACCCGAGGCGGCACTGCCCCGGCCGTGTTGAACGCCGCGAACGAGGTCTGCGTGCAGGCGTTCCGGGACGGGCGGCTGCCCTTCCTGGCGATCGTCGACACCGTGGCCCGGGTGGTGACCGAACACGACGTACCCTCGTATGAGGAACTGTCCATCGACGACGTACTCGCCGCGGACGGCTGGGCCCGCGCCCGGGCCCGCGAACTGACCGCCGTACAGGAGACCAACCAGGCATGAGCGCGCTTCTCACCCTCGTCGGCATCGTGCTGTTCGTGGCCGGAATTCTGATCTCGGTCGCGCTGCACGAGATGGGCCACATGGTGCCCGCCAAGGCCTTCGGGATGAAGGTGACGCAGTTCTTCGTCGGCTTCGGCCGCACGGTGTGGTCCACCAAGCGCGGTGAGACCGAGTACGGCTTCAAGCTGATCCCGGCCGGCGGCTTCGTCCGGATCATCGGCATGATGCCGCCGTCGAAGGGCCAGGACCCGACGAAGGTCCGCAAGGCCAACACCGGGCCGATCCAGTCGATGGTCGAGAACGCGCGGTCGGCGGAGTACGAGACGGTCGCGCCCGAGGACGACGGCCGGCTCTTCTACCAGAAGGTGTGGTGGAAGAAGCTGATCGTGATGGCGTCCGGGCCGATGGTCAACATCGTCATCGCCTTCGTGCTGTTCGGCGGCCTGTTCATGCTGTACGGCGCCAACGTCGCGCAGACGAGCGTGGCCACGGTCACCGACTGCGTGATCCCGGCCTCGCAGGCGACCGCCGACCGCAAGTGCGAGCCGGGGGACCAGGTCTCGCCGGCCAAGACGGCCGGGTTCCAGGTCGGCGACAAGATCGTCTCGTTCAACGGCACCCAGATCACCAGCTGGGACCAGCTCACCCCGCTGATCCGGGCGAACACCGACAAGCCGGCCGTGATCGTTGTCGAGCGCAACGGTCAGCAGCAGACCCTGCAGACGAAGACGATCGTCAACCAGATTCCCGACCAGGCCGGGTCGGACAAGATCGTCTCGGTCGGGTTCCTCGGCGTCTCGCCGGAGATGAAGCTGGAGCGGCAGAACTTCGGCTTCGTGGTCAGCAAGATGGGCGAGCTGAGCGTGGCGACGGTGAAGGCGATCGGCAACTTCCCGGAGAAGCTGGTCGGCGTGGCCAAGTCGATCGTCGGCGGCACCCGCGACGAGAACAGCCCGATGAGTGTGGTCGGCGCCAGCCGGGTGGCCGGCGAGATCGCGTCGAACCAGTCGCTGACCGGCGGTGAGCGGATCGCGTTCCTGGTCTCGCTGCTCGCCTCGCTGAACCTGTTCCTGGCCCTGTTCAACTTCATCCCGCTGCTGCCGCTGGACGGCGGGCACATGATCGGCGCGATCTGGGAGGGCATCCGGCGCGGCTTCGCCAAGCTGCTGCACCGGCCCGACCCCGGCTACGTCGACGTGGCCAAGCTGCTGCCGATCGCGTACGTCGCGGCCAGCGTGATCGTGGTGATGGGCGTGCTGCTCGTCATCGCCGACATCGTGAACCCGATCAAGCTCTTCAACGGCTGACCTCACACCAACGGTTAAGGACTCATGAGCATCAACCTGGGCATGCCCGCGCTGCCGCCGCCGACCCTGGCGCCACGCCGCAAGACCCGCCAGATCAAGGTGGGCAAGGTGCTGGTCGGTGGGGACGCGCCGGTCTCGGTGCAGTCGATGACGACGACACCGACGAACGACGTCAACAGGACGCTGCAGCAGATCGCCGAGCTGACCGCCGCCGGTTGTGACATCGTGCGGGTCGCCTGTCCGCGGCAGGAGGACGCGGACGCGCTCCGGGAGATCGCTCAGCACTCGCAGATCCCGGTGATCGCCGACATCCACTTCCAGCCGAGCTACGTCTTCGCCGCGATCGAGGCGGGCTGTGCGGCCGTCCGGGTGAACCCCGGCAACATCCGCAAGTTCGACGACCAGGTGAAGGAGATCGCGCAGGCCGCGAAGGACCACGGCACGTCGCTCCGGATCGGCGTCAACGCCGGCTCGCTGGACCCGCGGCTGTTGCAGAAGTATGGCAAGGCGACGCCGGAGGCGCTGGTCGAGTCCGCCGTCTGGGAGGCCTCGCTGTTCGAGGAGCACGACTTCCACGACTTCAAGATCTCGGTCAAGCACAACGACCCGGTCGTCATGGTCCGCGCGTACGAACTGCTGTCCGAGCGGGGCGACTGGCCGCTGCACCTCGGCGTGACCGAGGCCGGGCCGGCGTTCCAGGGCACGATCAAGTCGTCGGTCGCGTTCGGCGCGCTGCTGTCGAAGGGGATCGGCGACACGATCCGGGTGTCGCTGTCCGCGCCGCCGGTCGAGGAGGTCAAGGTCGGCCTGCAGATCCTGCAGTCGCTGAACCTGCGTGAGCGCAAGCTCGAGATCGTCTCCTGCCCGTCCTGCGGCCGCGCCCAGGTGGACGTCTACACGCTCGCCGAGCAGGTCACTGCCGGCCTCGAAGGCATGGAGGTCCCGCTCCGCGTCGCTGTGATGGGCTGCGTCGTCAACGGCCCGGGCGAGGCCCGCGAGGCCGACCTCGGCGTAGCCTCCGGCAATGGCAAGGGCCAGATCTTCGTCAAGGGCGAGGTCATCAAGACCGTCCCCGAAGCCGCCATCGTAGAAACCCTCATCGAAGAAGCCATGCGCATCGCCGAACAAATGGGCGAATCCGCCGAATCCGGCGACCCGACCGTCACCGTCGGCTGAGTTGCACAGCCCGCACGACGCCGTACCCTCGGAGCTGCAGATGACTCATGCCGATCGGCAAAGCACCGACCGCGCGGACGAGTTGGAACGCCGCCGGCGAGCGCAGCAGATCGTCGCTGCGTTCGACACGGTGGACTGGGACTTCAGCGGATCGGCCGACGGCTGGAGGTACGGCGGTGGCCGCGATCTGAGCCGATTGGCGGAGGACGCACGCCGTTCGAAGGCCCGCGAAGCTGAGGGTTTCGCTGGTGACTGAGTTTGTCGTGGTCAGTGCTGTGGCTGGTGAGGCGCGGTACATGCCGGAAGGCGTTCCTGTGGTGATCACCGGGGTCGGGAAGACCGCTGCGGCGGTGGCCACGTCGCGGATGCTGGCGGGGCGGGACACATCGGAGCTGGTTGTGCTGAACGTGGGTACGACGGGAGCTCTGGTTGACGGGCTGTCTGGGGTGTACCTGCCGAGCACGGTGATCAATCACGATCTGAATGCCGAGGCGATTCGGGGGATCGGGCTGGATCCGCAGGAGGAGTTGCACGTCGAGGGTGGGGACGGGACGGTGCTGGCGTCGGGGGACGTGTTCGTCACGGATCCCGTCGTACGGGCGCGGCTTGCGGAGCGGGCGCAGCTCGTCGACATGGAGGCGTACGGCGTCGTCTACGCGTGCCGGGAGTACGGCGTGCCGGTGCGGGTCGTCAAGCATGTGTCCGACTCGGCCGACGAGGCGGCGCTTGACTGGCCGGCCCTGGTGGATGCCAGTGCGAAGGTGCTGGGGGAGTGGGTCAGCGCGTACGTCGACTGAGCCAGTCGAGTACGGCGGTCTCGCGTGCGAGCCAGCGCATGACACCGACGCCGCCCGCCAGCACGGCGTGGTTGGCGGTCAGGGCCTCGTCGACCGTTACCCAGCACGGGGTGAGCTCCAGGTCGGCCTCGTAGTCCTCGAGTTGCTGGCCGCCGACCGGCGATCCACCGGAGCAGGCGAAGTAGTGCGAGGTCATGCCGAAGACGTCGTACTCCGGCTCCGCCGCCGGCACCTCTTCGCGGGTCGTGCCGAGTTCGGCGCCGACCACCACGTCGGCGTACCCGCACTCCTCGCGGAACTCGCGGCGCAGCGCCGACGCGAACGACTCGCCGGGCTCGACACCGCCGCCGGGGAACTTGTAGTCGCCGTGGCGCGACGACAGCAGCAGCAACTCCCGCCCGCGGAAGAGCACACCCCGGACCGCGGTCCGCTCGACCAGCCGTCCGCCAGGCGGGAGTTCGGGTGAACGAAAGGTCCCTAGAAGCATGCGGTCTATGCTGACTTGGCCTTGGGGCCAAGGTCGGTGTCAGGGTCTCGTACGCCACTCCCCTGGAGGTCCGCATGCCCGGCTCGTCGCCCTTGTCGGTACTCGTCGCAGCACTCGCCGACGGGTCGATCGAGGTGGTGGACCTGACGTCCCCGCTGTCCGCCTCGACGCCGGTGATCCAGCTGCCGCCGGAGTTCGGGCAGACGGCGCCGTTCGCGCTGGAGGAGATCAGCAGGTACGACGACCGCGGGCCGGCGTGGTACTGGAACAACTTCACCAGTGGCGAGCACACCGGCACGCACTTCGACGCACCGAACCACTGGGTCACCGGCAAGGACCTCGCCGACGTGGCGTCGGTCCCGGCCGGCCGGCTCATCGCGCCGGTGGTCGTGCTCGACTTCACCGCCGAGGTCGAGAAGAACCCCGACTTCCTCGTCGAGGTCGACCACCTCAAGGCCTGGGAGGCGGAGAACGTACCGTTGCCCGCCGGTGGCTGGCTGTTCGTGCGCACCGGGTGGGCCGCGCGGTCACACTCGCAGGAGGCGTTCCTCAACGCCGACGAGGCCGGGCCGCACACGCCGGGCCTGTCGCCGGAATGCGCACGCTGGGTCGCCCAGGAATCGCCCGTCCTCGGCCTCGGCGTCGAAACCGTCGGGACCGACGCCGGGAAGGCGCACTCGTTCGACCCGCCGTTCCCGTGCCACTCCTATTTGATGGGCAGTGACAAGTACGGGTTGACGCAGCTGCAGAACCTCGCGAAGCTGCCGCCGACCGGCGCCGTCGTCATCGCCGGACCGTTGCCGATCGTCGGCGGCTCCGGCGCTCCCGCACGAGTGCTCGCGCTGGTCGAACGCCGGTGAACGTCGCGGTCGCCGTCGGCCGGGCGTTGGCGGCCGCGGGCGTCCGCCAGGTCTTCGGCGTGATCGGGTCGGGCAACTTCCATCTGACGAATGCGATGGTGGCCGGCGGCGCGCGGTTCGTCGCCGCGCGGCACGAGGGCGGCGCGGCCACGATGGCAGACGCGTACGCGCGGATGAGCGGGACGGTCGCCGCGGTCTCGGTCCATCAGGGCTGCGGCCTGACGAACGCGATGACCGGGATCGCGGAGGCGGCGAAGAGCCGGACGCCGATGATCGTGGTGGCAGCGGAGGTGACCGAGCCGCGGTCGAACTTCTACGTCGACCAGGAGGCGCTCGCCCGTTCGGTGGGTGCGGTGCCGGTCCGGGTCACCTCGGCGGAGACCGCGGTGGCGGAGGCCCTGGACGCCGTGGCGACGGCCGTTCGGGAGCGTCGTACGGTGCTGCTGAACGTTCCGCTTCCCGTGCAGGCGTTGGAGACTGCGGCACCGACGGTCGCGCCACCGCCTTCGCGGGATGCCGTCGTGCCGGACGCCACCGAGGTCGCCGCGCTGACCGACCTGCTGCGGCGTGCGGAGCGACCGGTGTTCGTCGCCGGTCGTGGGTCCCGTGGACGTCGGCAAGCCCTCGAATTGCTGGCGGAACGCTGTGGCGCGCTGCTCGCGACCTCGGCCGTCGCGCACGGTCTGTTCCGCGGCAACCCATGGTCGCTCGGGATCTCGGGAGGCTTCGCCTCGCCACGGACCGCCGAGCTGATCCGCGGCGCCGACCTCATCGTCGGATGGGGATGCGCGCTGAACATGTGGACGATGCGGCACGGTCAGCTGATCGGACCCGACGCGACGGTGGTACAGGTCGACGACGACGCGTCGGCGCTCGGCGTCCACCGCGAGATCCAGCTCGGCGTCACCGGCGACGTCGGGCTCACCGCCACCACGGTGCGCGAGGCATTCGGCGAGCAGCAGGTGGGCTGGCGCACGGCCGGGCTTGGGAGCGTGCGCTGGCGGGACGTCCCGTACGACGACACGAGCACGGCGGAGCGGATCGACCCACGGACGCTGAGTATCGCGCTCGACGACCTCCTTCCGGCCGAACGCGTGGTCGCCGTCGACTCCGGCAACTTCATGGGCTACCCGAGCGCCTACCTGTCGGTGCCGGACGAGAACGGCCTCTGCTTCACCCAAGCGTTCCAGTCGGTCGGGCTGGGGCTTGCCACCGCGATCGGTGCCGCGCTGGCGCAGCCGGACCGGCTGCCCGTCGCCGCACTCGGCGATGGCGGTGCGCTGATGAGCGCCGCGGATCTCGACACCGTACGCCGGCTCGGCCTGCCGATGCTGGTCGTCGTGTACAACGACGACGCGTACGGCGCCGAGGTGCACCACTTCGGTCCGGGCGGGCACCCGTTGGACACGGTGACGTTCCCGCCGACCGACCTCGCCGCGATCGGCCGGGGCTACGGCTTCGAGGCCGCGACCGTACGCACCACCGGCGACCTCGCGGCGGTCACGGACTGGCTGAACGGACCGCGGTCGGCGCCGATGCTCGTCGACGCGAAGGTCGTCGCGGACCATCCGTCCTGGTGGCTGGAAGAGGCGTTCCGCGGCCATTGACCCCGGCTATCCTGGCTTGACCTTGACCCTGGGGGCAAGGTTTAGCGTTGGGTGAAGGAGGCGGAATGCGGATCAGTGATCTGGCGGCCGAGGCCGGTGTGACGGTCAAGGCAGTGCGGTACTACGAGTCGCAGGGGCTGCTCAAGCCGCGGCGGGAGCCCAACGGCTACCGGTCGTACGAGGCGGACGACGTGGTCGTCGTCCGCGAAGTGAAGGCGCTGCTGAGCCTCGGGCTGACCGCGGAGCAGACGTACCCGTTCATCGAGTGCCTGCGGGCCGGCAACGAGCGGGCGGACGTCTGCCCGGCCTCGCTGACGGCGTACCGGAGCCGGATCGCCGACGTGGATCGCCGGATCGCGGAGCTCACCGACCTGCGGGCCCGGCTGACCGACCTCCTGACCGATGCCGAGAGCTGGAGGATGAACCAACGATGAGTGACCTGCGGACCGTTGACGAGGCGACCTTCGACGAGCTGGTACTGCGCTCCGACAAGCCGGTGCTGGTGGACTTCTGGGCCCAGTGGTGCCCGCCGTGCCACCAGATCGCGCCGGTGCTCGCCCAGATCGGTGCCGAGCGCGAGGACCAGCTGACCGTGCTGAAGCTGAACGCCGACGAGAACCCGGCGATCTCGGCCAACTACCGGGTAATGGCGCTACCGACGCTGATGCTGTTCCGCCGGGGCGAGGTGATCTGGTCCGTCGTCGGCGCTCGCCCGAAGCACAAGCTGCTCAAGGAGATCGACGACGCCCTTCTCGCCGCAGTCTGAGTCGTCAAGCTGACGGAGACCAGCAAACTCCGTCAGCTTGTTGACGGTTAGCTGTCTAGGATGCTAGCAATATAGCCATGGCCGAGAAAGTGCAGTTCAACGTGTATCTGCCGCCGGAGTTGGTGCGGCGGGTCAAGCACAAGGCGGTCGACGAGGCGGCGAGTCTGTCGGCGCTGGTGGAGCAGGCCCTGACCGAGTACCTGGACAAGCACGGGGAGGCCCGCGGATGAACGACGTACTGATCCGGCCGCTGCGGTTCACGGCGGATGTGGACGCGATGCGCGCGTTCCTGGAGGCACTGGGGCTGCGGTCCCGGATCGAGTCCGAGCGCGGCGGGTGGGTGGACATGCTGACCGGTCGCGGGATGGTCGCGTTGCACGACGCCGCGGGCAGTGCGATGGGCGGCCGGCCGGGGCAGACCAGCTTCACCTTCGAGGCCGACGAGATCGACGAACTCAAGGACAGGCTGGAAGCGGCGGGCTTCGCCGACGCGACGATCTGGGACGAGGCGTACGGCCGGGTCCTGTCGATCACCGGGCCGGGTGGAGTCGAGCTCTGGATCGACGAGCGCAGCAAGGATCTGTACGGCTACAAGCTGCACGAGTCCCGGCCGGACGATCGCTGGTCGGTCACGCCGTACCTGACCGGCGTGGTTCCGGCGGCCTGGCTGCAGGTGCTCGAACTGCTCGGTGCCGACGCGACCCTGCGCTTCGGGCCGGCCGACGCGGAGTACGCCGTACGCCTGGATCTGTCCACCACCGAAGACCTGGACGACGTACGGCGGCGACTCAGCGGCCACCAGGTGACGCAGACTGGAGAAATGCTGGAGATCGTGGATCCGGACGGGCAACTCCTGGTCGTGCACGGATGATCGAGATCCGGAAGGCCGAACTCGCCGAGGTCGACGCGGTGCGGCAGATCGGGGTGACGACCTGGCCGGTCGCGTACGCCGGTCTGGCGTCCGATGAGTTCATCACCGACGGAATCGCGCAGTGGTGGTCGCCGGAGGTGGTCGAGTGGGGGATCCGCAACGGGATCACCCTGGTCGCGGCGGAAGGCGACGACCTGGTCGGGATGGTCGGCCTCGGACGCGAGGGCGACTCGTGGGTGATGTGGAAGCTGTACGTGCTGCCCGAGCACCAGGGCAAGGGGATCGGCACGGCACTGCTCGACGCCGCGATCGCCGCGCTTCCCGAAGGTGCGACGGAACTGCTGCTGGACGTCCTGGTCACCAACGAGAAGGCGATCGGCTTCTACCGGGCCCACGGGTTCACCGAGGCGCGGGCAACCCCGGACCGGGATCTCGGCGTCGACCTGATGTGGATGGTCATTGACCTCCAGCCGACGTGAGGTTGCAAGATTCCGCCATGACGACTACTGCGCCGCGCCTGCGCGACGATCCGGACTTCCGGCGGTACTGGCTGGCCCGGGCGCTGTCGATCACCGGATCGATGGTGACCGCGATCGCGCTGCCGGTGCTGGTCTACCGGTTGAGCGGTTCGACCGTTCTAACGGCCTTGGTGACCGCTCTCGAGGCAGCGCCGTACCTCCTGGCCGGGCTGTTCGCCGGTGCGCTCGCTGATCGCTGGAACCGGCGCCGGACGATGGTGACCGCGGATCTGGTCAACGCGGTCCTGGTCGGGTCGATCCCGGTCGCGCACCTGTTCGGCGTACTGACCGTCGTCCAGGTGCTGGTGGTGGCGTTCACCGTGCAGGGCGTCTACACCTTCTTCGACGGTGCGAACTTCGGCGCCCTGCCGGTCCTGGTCGGCCGAGCCCGCGTCGCGCAGGCGAACTCGGCGGTGTGGACGGCCTCGAGCCTGATCGAGTTGTTCGTCCCGCCGCTGACCGGGCTGATCCTCGCGGTACTGAACCCGGCCACCCTGCTCACCGTCGACGCGTTGAGCTTCGTCGCGTCCGCACTGGCGGTGCGCGGGATCGTGCGAGCGATGTCCGAGCGGCGGGAAGGACTGCCGCCGCTCCGGCCGCGAGTGGTCTTCGCCGACATCGCCGAGGGACTCCGCTACCTGATCCGGCATCCGGGCGTCCGGACGATGACGATCGTCGGCAGCGTGCAGTCGTTCGGCGGCGGCGGATTCATGGCGCTGATCGTGGTCTGGTGCGACCGGGTCCTGCACGTGGGTACGTCGGGACTCCGGTTCGGACTCGTGTGGGGCACGTGGGGGATCGGTGGGCTGATCGCCGCGCTCGGGTTGCCGCGGTTGCTGAAACGGTTCTCGCCGGCGGCGATCACGCTCTACGCGCTGCCGGTCTCGGCGCTCCTCGGGGTCCTCACGCCGCTGTCGCAGGACTGGGTCACGGCCGCGATCGCGTTGCTGGTGTGGGGTTCGGCGTACGTCCTGGTCATCGTCAACGCCGTGTCCTATCGGCAGCAGGTGACGCCGGAGCACCTGCTAGGCCGCGTCAATACGGCCGGGCGGATGCTGTCGTGGGGTGTGGGCTGGACGTTCGGCGCGGTGGTCGGCGGCGTGCTGGGCAGGGCGGTCGGGATCCGGAGCGGCATGGTGCTGATGGGCCTGACCATCTTCATCGGGGTGGTGGTCGCGTGGACATCGCCGCTGCGCCGGATCGCGGCGACACACGATCCGGCGGCGGTCTGATCCGGCCCCTTGCATGCCGAACTGCTGAACATCCGCTAGGTTCTGCGCGTGGGCGTACGGGTTCTCGGTCCTCGTGACCTCGCGGCGGCGCGCGCGGTCATCGCCCGCGATCCGGTCGTGAACGTGTTCGTCGACAGCCTCGTGCAGGCGTCGGGACTCGATCCGCGCCGGGGTGCGGAGGTCTGGGGGTACGTCGAGAAGGGCGCGCTGGAGGCCTTGTGTCACGCGGGCGGCAACATGGTGCCGGTCGGCGCGGACGACGCCGCGTTGCGCGCGTTCGCGGCGTACGCGATGCGCCGGGGGCGGAACTGTTTCCAGATCCTCGGCCAGGCCCGCGCGGTCGAGCAGTTGTGGAGCATCCTCGAACCGCACTGGGGACCGGCCCGCGAGGTGCGCGACAACCAGCCGTTCATGGTGATCGAGGGCCCGCCGGTGATCGCGCCCGATCCCTTGGTCCGCGCGGTCGAGCCGGTCGAACTGCCGATCCTTTACCCGGCCTGTGTCGCGATGTACACCGAGGAGGTCGGCGTACCGCCGCAGACCGGGCCGGACGGGACGTTCTACCGGTCGCGGGTGGCCGAGCTGATCCGGGCCGGGCGTGCGTTCGCCCGGATCGAGAACGGGCGCGTCGTGTTCAAGGCCGAGGTCGGGTCGGTCGGTAGCGGGGTCTGCCAGATCCAAGGCGTCTGGGTGGATCCGGAGTTCCGCGGGCAGGGATTCGCCGCGCCGGGGATGGCGGCGGTGGTCGAGCTGGCCCGGCAGATCGCGCCGGTGGTGACGCTGTACGTCAATGCGTTCAACCTGCCGGCGCGGGCGGCGTACGAGCGGGTCGGGTTCCGGACGATCGAGACGTTCGCGACGATTCTTTTCTGACTACCCGCGAGTAAGCTCCGGCGCATGGCGTCTCGGAGCAAGACCACCACCGGCCTCGCCGTTCTGTTCGGCGTTCTCGGCACGCTGCATTTCCTGAAGCCGCGGCCGTTCGAGCAGATCGTGCCGCGGGCATTGCCCCGGAAGAAGGAACTCGTCTACGCATCCGGAGTGGCGGAACTGGCGTGCGCGGCCGGGCTACTCCACCCGCGCACGCGACGGGTGGCCGGCTTGGCCAGCGCCGGGCTGCTGGTGGCGATCCTCCCGGCGAATGTGCAGATGGCCGCCGACCTGCAGCGCAAGGGATCCCGGCCGGCTCAAGCGATCGCTTGGGCCCGGTTGCCGCTGCAGCTGCCGCTGATCCGCTGGGCGCTGAAGGCCGCCCGCGAGGACCGGGCGGCGTGAGCCTGTGGATAACGTGGTGAGAGCATTACCGCCGGGCCGATATTCTCTGTCCCGTCCGTTGTTGTATTCCTGACCCGTTGCACGCTTGGAGACTCCCGTGATTCTGCGTATGTCGTCGCTGTTCCTCCGCACCCTTCGCGAGGACCCGGCGGACGCGGAGGTCCCGAGCCACAAACTGCTCGTCCGCGCCGGGTACATCCGGCGGGCCGCGCCCGGCATCTACACCTGGCTGCCGCTGGGGCTGCGAGTGCTGCGGAACGTCGAGCGGATCGTGCGCGAGGAGATGGACGCGATCGGCGCGCAGGAGCTGGTGTTCCCGGCGCTGCTGCCCCGCGAGCCCTACGAGGCGACCGGCCGCTGGACCGAGTACGGGCCGAACATCTTCCGGCTGAAGGATCGCAAGGGCGCCGACATGCTGCTCGGGCCGACGCACGAGGAGATGTTCACGCTGGTCGTGAAGGATCTCTACTCGTCGTACAAGGACCTGCCGCTGTCGATCTACCAGATCCAGAACAAGTACCGCGACGAGGCGCGGCCGCGCGCCGGCGTGCTGCGCGGGCGCGAGTTCGTGATGAAGGACTCGTACTCGTTCGACGTCGACGACGACGGCCTCGCGGCGTCGTACGAGCTGCACCGCAAGGCGTACATCAACATCTTCGACCGGCTCGGCTTCGACTACGTGATCGTCAAGGCGATGTCCGGTGCGATGGGTGGCTCGCGTTCGGAGGAGTTCCTCGCGATCGCGGAGAACGGTGAGGACACCTTCGTCCGCTCGCCCGGTGGGTACGCCGCCAACGTCGAGGCAGTCGTGGTCCCGCAGGCCGAGCCGGTCGACGCGTCGGCCGTGCCTGCCGCGGAGGTCGTCGACACTCCGGACACGCCCACCATCGACACGCTGGTGGACGCGATGAACGCGAAACACGCCCGGACCGACGGGCGGGAGTGGACCGCCGCCGACACGTTGAAGAACGTGCTCGTCATGCTGGTGAACCCGGACGGCACGCGTGCGCCGCTGGCGATCGGCGTACCGGGGGACCGGGCGATCGACGAGAAGCGGCTCGGCGCGCAGGTGGAGCCGGCCGAGGTCGTGGCCTTCGAGGAGTCTGACTTCGAGAAGCACCCCTCCCTCGCGAAGGGCTACATCGGGCCGGGTGTGCTCGGGTCCGAGAACACATCGGGCATCCGCTACCTGCTCGACCCCCGGGTCGGCGAGGGGTCGGCGTGGGTGACGGGTGCGGACAAGCCCGGCTTCCACGTGATGAACCTGGTGCACGGCCGCGACTTCACCGCCGACGGCACGATCCAGGCCGCGGAGGTGCGCGACGGCGACGAGGCGCCGGACGGTTCGGGTCCGCTGTCGAGCGCGCGCGGGATCGAGATGGGCCACATCTTCCAGCTCGGCAAGAAGTACGCCGAGGCCCTGGACCTCAAGGTGCTCGACCAGAACGGCAAGCTCGTCACGGTCACCATGGGCTCGTACGGTGTCGGCGTCACCCGCGCGGTGGCCGCGATCGCCGAGGGCAACCACGACGAGCTCGGCCTGATCTGGCCGCGCGAGATCGCCCCCGCCGACGTCCACCTCGTTGCCACCGGCAAGGATGCTGAGCTGTTCGAGAAGGCCGCCGCACTGGCCGCCGAGCTCGAGTCCCGCGGCCTGTCCGTCATCTACGACGACCGCGAGAAGGTCTCCCCGGGCGTGAAGTTCAAGGACGCCGAGCTGCTCGGCGTCCCCACCATCGCCGTGGTCGGCAAGGGTCTCGCCGACGGCACCATCGAGGTCAAGGACCGCCGCACCGGCACTCGCACCGACATCCCAGTAGCCGACGTCGTCGACCACCTGGTCGCCACGGTCCGCGGCTAACCGCCATCGGCCCCCACTCCCCGCGAGTGGGGGCCGACCTGCACCACGTCTCGCGTGTCGCCTGTCCGCAGCGATTCGCCGTACTCGCGATCTCGGCGCCTATGTGGCGGCACGTCCTCGGTCCCGGAAGCTTCCCTCGGTCGGCTTCTACAACATCCAGGGCCGAGGCAGCCCGGCCCCGAGAGGTCGGTTGGGAGATAGGTTTGCATCTGGCGACGAATTCTTTCCCCACCACCACGTCGCCCGGGCGGCTGATTACGTCGAGCTGGCCGCAGTCCAGCTGGGAGCGGGTGGGGTTGGTGGGTTAGGGCCTGACCCAGACGGTCCAGCGTTCTAGGCGGAGGTAGTTGAGGCGTTGGTAGACGGGCTGGCCATTGTCTGAGGCGATCAGGGCGGCGGGGTGGTCGGGATGGTGGGTGGTGGCTGCCCAAGTGATGGCTGCGCCGGCGCCGCGGCCGCGCGCGGCGGGCATGACAGCGACGTTCTCGACGACGGTGAGGCCGGCCGCGTGGTGGGCTGTCGACGTTGCCAGGGGTACGTCGCCGTCGTAGCCGACCCAGACCGCGGAGCCCTCGAGGAACGAGACGTCGTACACGGCGCCGGGCTGGAACGGCTGGAGCTCGGGGAGTGGGTAGCCCTCGACCAGGACGCGTTCGGCGTCGGCCAGGCCGGCGGCGTCGGTGACCCGACGGATCTCGAGATCTGTGGCCGGGGGAGTGGTCGGAAGCGCCGGGAGGTGGATCATCAATGGTGGGTGACCGGCCAGGGCGAGGCCGTGCTCGCGTAGATCGCGCGTCGGCCAGGCACTGACGAAAAGGTACGGCACATTGTTCGGCAGTTCCCGCGCGGCCTCGGTGATCACCTCCGCCGGGTCGACGGGTTGCTTCGGGACGACCCAGTTCGTGAGGGGGCCGCGGTCGCCGAGGATCCCGCCGGCCCAGGTGTCACCGTCGTACCAGGGTTGGCCGGCGCGGCGGGGCGCGTCGATCGCCCAGGAGGCGTGCGCGAGGACGGCTTGCCGGACGAGTGAGTCGGCCGCCGCGAGCTCCGGTTCCCAACCGGTGGCGAGGGTTTCGCCCTCAGGTGGCAGGATCGAGGACGCCATCTGCCCACTGTGGCATCGCGGACGTGGTTTGTCTCTCATTCCCCGGTGTAAGGGTTGAGCCAAACTATGGGCTTACCTGATCATCGGTGCGTGAGGACTTCCCGCCGTGCCTGATGTTTCGTTGTGGACCCTGGTTTTCCTGGTGATCGCGGCCTTCGCGGCCGGCTGGATCGACGCGGTGGTCGGCGGAGGCGGGTTGCTGCAACTACCCGCGATGCTGCTCGGACTGCCGAACGCGTCGCCGGCGCAGATCCTGTCGACCAACAAGATCTCGTCCTTGTGCGGTACGGCGACCAGCGCGGTCACGTTCGGCGTGAAAGTACGGCCCGACAAGAAGACCGTCGTACCGATGGCGATCCTGGCCGGACTGGGAGCCGCGGCCGGGGCGCTGGTGGCGACGAAGATCCCGATGTCATGGTTCAAGCCGATCGTGCTGGTGCTGCTGATCGGCGTCGCGATCTACACCGCGCTCAAGCCGTCACTGGGCGCACGGACCGCGCTCCGCTTCGACGGCCGTGACCACTACGTCGCCGCGAGTGGGATCGGCGTACTGATCGGCTTCTACGACGGCGCCGTCGGTCCGGGCACGGGTTCGTTCCTGATCTTCGCGCTGGTCGGCTTCCTCGGCTACAACTTCCTCCAGGCGAGCGCCAAGGCGAAGATCGCCAACGTCGCCACCAACCTCGGCGCGATCATCATCTTCGCGCTGCACGGTTCCCCGCTCTGGCTCCTCGGCCTGATCATGGGTACCGCCAACATGCTCGGCGGCCTCCTCGGCGCCCGCACCGCCGTAGCCCGCGGCAGCCGCTTCGTCCGCGTCATCTTCCTGGTCGTCGTGTCAGCCCTCATCCTCCGCCTGGCCTACGACGTCTTCCACGGCTGACTCCTAGTGCTTGGTGAAGGTGGGAGCCCAGGGGGCGTTGTCGAGGCCGATCCGGTGGATGGCGATGGAGGTCTGGGTGGCCAGGGCCTGCAGAGCGGCGATCTCGGCGGGAGTGGCGTGGTAGTGGCGGGACCAGTAGGCGCCGATGGCGGCGACCGGGGTGGGCGAGCCGACCGGGACCATCACGAGGCTGCGGACGAACGTGGGGAGGTAGGCCTCGAGGGGGATGCGGTCGTCGACGGAGATGTCGGGGACGACGGCGGTCTCGTCGTGGAGCATGGCCCAGCCGCTGATGCAGGTGGCGATCGGGAAGCGCTGTCCCTTCCACAGGGGCGCGATCGCGTCCTCGTCGGCGTAGAAGCAGCGGTCGTTCTCGCGGAGGACGAAGGTCGCGCCCTGTGCTCCGGTCCGGCGGCGCGCCTCGACGCGCACGACCTCGCCGACCTCGCCGAGGGTCTGCGCCGCGTCCAGTCCAGCCAGCAGCTCCGTCATGCCGCCATTCTGCGGCTCATCCGCGCCGGGCGATAGAGTCGGCGTCATGGTCGACTACGACGGTCGGATGGGCAGTGTGTACGTCGCCGGCCGGGGGATGGCCCCCGAAGAAGTGCGACGGTGGACCGCTGCACTCGCGGCGCACTTCCCTGAGCAACGCCCCTTGCGGATCCTCGACCTCGGCAGCGGCAGCGGCCGCTTCACCCCTGGACTGGCCGACGAGTTCCACGGTCCGGTGTACGGCGTGGAGCCGTCGGACCGGATGCGGGAGACGGCGGAGAGGGCCGCCGCGCACTCCGCAGTCACCTACCTGAAGGGCAGCGCCGAGGACATTCCGTTGCCTGAGGCATCGGTCGACGGGGTGCTGATGTTCCTGTCCTTCCATCACTTTCCGGACCAGCTCAAGGCGCTCCAGGAGGTGCACCGCGTGCTGCGGCCCGGGGGAGTGGCGTTCCTGCGCAGCCAGTTCGCCAACCTGATGCCGGACCTGTTCTGGTACGACTACTTCCCGTCCGCCCGCGCGGTCGATGCCGGCATGTATCTCACCGTCGAGCAGTCCCAACAGCTCGCGCGACAGGCCGGGCTCGTCCCGGACGATGAGCCGGTCTGGGTGACGACCGAGGAACCACGCACGTTCCGCGCGGCGTACGAGCGGCTCAAGCTGCGGGCGCTCTCGACGTTCGAGCACCTGCCGGAGGACGAGATCGCGCCCGGCTTCGAGCGTTTCGCGGTCGACGTGGAGCGCGACCCGGATCGCCTCGTGCCCGTCTACTCCGCCGCGATGCTGGTCCTCACGCGCCCCGGTCGGTGAGGTCAGAGGCGCCCGTCACTCGGAGCGCCTCGCTGACCGGATCGCCGGCGAGCAGCCAGGCCCCGGTCTCGTCGGCGATCGCCTGACTCGCACCGGCCCCGGCCAGCGCGAGTGGTGCGGCCGACGCCAGTCGGCGCAGCTCGCCGACGATCGGCGTGAGGCGTTCGGGGACGGTGGCGGCGAGGACGACCAGTTCGGGTGTGGTGTCCTCGGCGATCCGGAGTACGTCGGCAATCGGGGTGTTCGCGCCCAGATAGCCGATCCGCCAGCCGTTGCGCGCCAGCACGATGCCGAACACCATCAGCGCCAGGTCGTGGTGCTCCTCGGGCGGGCACGCCAGTACGGCGTGTGGGCCGCGCCCACCACCCCAGCCTCGAGCCAGCCCGGCGAGCCGGCCGCGGATCACGTGGCTCGCGAAGTGCTCCTGACCGATCCCGACGACGCCCTGCGCGACGCGCTCGCCCAGGTCGTGCAGGTAGGGGATCACGACGTCACGGAGCACGGTCTCGACGGTGAACTCGTTCAGCAGCTGGTCCAGCGCGCCCTGTGCGCCCGGCTCGTCCATCGCGTCCAGCGCGACACCGAATGCCGCCGCGGCGCCGTCAACGGGCGGCACTTCGTGGACCGCGCGGTCAGCTACGCCCACCGGCAGCTCGCCGGCCAAGGCCACCCGGGCCGCCTGAGCGGCTGACAGCCCGTTGGCCAGCTCGGCCTGCATCCGTCGTACCCGGCGCTCGTCGTTCTCGGAGTACAGCCGGAAGCCGCCGGCGGACCGCACCGGGGAGAGCAACCCATACCGGTTCTCCCACGCGCGCAGGACGTGGTCGCTGACGCCGACCCGGCGGCTCAGCTCTCCGATCCGGAGCAATCCGGGCGCGTCCGCGGAATCCATGGCAGACACTCTACATTCCTTAGACGGACATTAGACAGAGTTGGCCTGATTGCTCTAGTATTCCTAGACAGAACCTAGACAGCATGGAAGGCCACCCGATGAGAGCTCAGCTCCTGCCCCGTTTCCTAGGACTGCTCACCCTCGGGTACGGCGCCTACACAGCAGCCCGCCCGGACTCGCTGATCCGGGCCACGGATCTGGCGGACGGCCTGCCGATCGGCCGGTCCGGGCGGGTGCTCGGCACGGTGATCGGGGTCCGGGATCTGTTGTCGGGCGCGACGATGCTGCTGGCCCCGGCGGGTCGCCCGCTGCAGGCGGCGATCGTCGCCCGGGTCGCGTGCGACCTCACCGATGTGGCCGGGTTCGGCCTGGCCGGACCACCACGATCACGGGCCAAGGTGGCCGGCATCGCTGCCGGTTGGGGACTGCTGTGCGCGTCCTCGCTCGCGGCTGCGCGGGACCGCCGATGACCCGCACCACCCAGCCGACGGTCGCGGTCGTCGGAGCCGGGGTCTCCGGCCTCACTGCGGCGTACCTGCTGTCGCGGTCGCACTCGGTCACCTTGTTCGAGGCCGAGCCCCGGCTCGGCGGCCATGCGAACACCCAGGTCGTCCGCGACGCTGCCGGCGCTCCACTGGCGGTCGATACGGGCTTCATCGTGCACAACGACCGCACCTACCCCAAGCTCCGCAAGCTGTTCGGAGAGCTCGGCATCGCAACCCGGCCGACCGAGATGAGCATGAGCATCAGCGATCCGGCCACTGGCCTCGAGTACGCCGGAGGTCTCGGAGCCGGCGGGGTCTTCGCCCAGCGTCGCCGGGTCGCCGATCCCCGGTTCCTCGGTGTCCTCGGCCAGGTCGGCCGGTTCCATCGGCGGGCGGCTGCGTTCCTGGCCTCGACCAGTGATGTGGACCTGACCAGCCTTGGCGACTTCCTGGACTCGGAGGGCTTCTCACCCCGGTTCCGGCGGCTGTACGCCGTACCGCTGGTGTCGTGTGTCTGGTCGACCGGTGCACAGTCGTCGCTGCAGTATCCGGCCCGCTACTTGTTCCGCTTCCTCGAGCGGCACGGCATGTTGTCCTTCCGGGACTCGCCGCAATGGTCCACGGTCGTGGGTGGTTCGCGGACCTATGTGGACGCAATCGCCGACCGGCTCGAGTCGGTCCGTGCGGGCAGGCCGGTTCGGGGCATCGTTCGTGGCGTCGACGACGTACGGGTGACGGACGCCGCCGGTGAGACGGCGTGCTTCGACCGGGTGGCCGTCGCGACCCACGCCGACACCGCGCTCGAGTTGCTGACCGATGCGGATCCGGCCGAGAAGGAGGTCCTCTCCGCCTTCGAGTACTCGCGCAACGAAACAGTGCTGCACACCGACGCGTCGCTGTTGCCACGGACGCCGAGGGCCCGGGCGGCGTGGAACTTCCGCACCACCTCCGACGATCGGCCACCGGTGGTGACCTACTGGATGAACCGGCTGCAAGGTCTGGACACCGAATCCCAGTTCCTGGTCACGCTGAACGCCCGGGAGCGGATCGATCCGGCCGCGGTGCTCGCGGTGATGGACTACCGCCATCCGGTCTACGACGCGACCGCGGTCGCCGCCCAGTCACGGCTCCCAACCCTGAACACCGATCGCACCACGTTTGCGGGCGCGTACCACGGGTGGGGCTTCCACGAGGACGGCTGCCGCTCGGGCGTCGCAGCCGCCGCCGCGTTCGGAGTCGAGTGGTGACGACACTGAGCGATCTGCCGACGCTCCCGGCGCTCGTCGTCGGACATGTCTGGCACCGGCGCCGAATCCCGGTCCGGCACGAGTTCCGGCACCGTGCGTACCTGTGGCTCGTCGACCTTGACGAGTTGCCCCAGCTTCCACCCTGGTTGCGGCCGCTCGCCACGTTCGACGCACGTGACCACCTGGGCAGCGGATCCGCCGGAATCAAGCCCGCTGTCGAGCGCTACCTGGCCCACCAAGGCGTCGTACTCGGATCCGGCGACCGCGTCGTCATGCTCGCGAACGCCAGGGTTCTCGGCTATGTCTTCGACCCGCTCACCGTGTTCTGGTGCTTCGCCGCCGACGGCGCGCTCCGATGCGTGGTGGCGGAGGTGCACAACACGTACGGCGAGCGGCACGCGTACCTGCTCCGCCCCGAGGCCGACGGTACGGCGGAAGTCGGCAAGGAGTTCTTCGTGTCGCCGTTCAACGACGTCTCCGGCCGCTACGCCTTCCGGTTCGCGGTGTCGCCGGAGCGCCTGTCAATCTCGATCACATTGAACCGTGGCGACCGACCGGTCTTCGCGGCCGGCTTCGGCGGCCGGATCCGCCCGGCGACGGCCATGGCCGTGGCCAAGACCGCACTCGTCCTGCCGGCGATGCCGCAGCGCGCCTCGATCCTGATCCGCGCGCATGGGATCTGGCTGTGGCTCCGCGGCCTGCCGGTGCTGTCCCGACCAGTTCACCAACCACCGGAAGGAGTCCGATGACCTCGATCATCACCTCGCCGCGCATCCACAATCGGCCAGGCCCGCTACGTCCCCGGGCCTGGCTCACCCGAGCCCTGGTGGACCGGGTCCTGGCGGGCGTGCCGGTACGGGCGCTCTACCCGGACGGCACCGTCCGGGGTGGCGGCGGCCCGGACGATCCGGCCCTGCGGATCGTCCGGCCCGTCGCGTTCTTCGACCGGCTCGGGCGCAACCCGAAGATCGGTCTGGGCGAGGCCTACACGGCCGGCGACTGGACCGTTGCCGAGGGCACCGATCTCGGTGAGTTGCTGACGCCGTTCGCGGCCCGGCTCACCGCGCTGCTGCCCCGCCCGCTGACCCGGCTGCGCGGTCTCGTGGACCAGCGCGTTCCCCGCCGGTTGCGCAACTCGCTCTCCGGGGCACGCGCCAACGTCAGTGCGCACTACGACCTGAGCAACGAGCTCTTCGCCCGATTCCTCGACCCGACGATGAGCTACAGCTGCGCGGTGTTCGACGGACAGCCGCCGTACGGCGCTCAGAGTCTGGAGTCGGCCCAGCGTCGCAAGATCGACCGGATCCTCGATCTGGCCGGAGTGACCGACGGCACCCGGCTGCTCGAGATCGGCACCGGTTGGGGCGCACTCGCGATCGCGGCCGCACGCCGGGGTGCACTGGTCACCGGCGTGACCTTGTCCAGCGAGCAGCTCGACCTCGCGACGAAGTGGGTGGCCGACGCCGGTCTCGGCGATCGAATTGAGCTGCGGCTGCAGGACTACCGGTCGGTGCGGGGTGAGTTCGACGCGATCGTCAGCGTGGAGATGATCGAGGCCGTGGGCGAGGAGTACTGGCCGACGTACTTCGCCGCACTCGACCGCCTGCTGGCTCCTGGTGGCACGATCGCGTTGCAGGCGATCCTGATGGACCACGACCGGATGCTGGCGACGCGCAACTCGTTCAGCTGGATCCAGAAGTACATCTTCCCGGGCGGTCTGATTCCGTCTCGGCGGGCGATCGAGGAGAGCCTGGCGGTGAACACTGGGCTCCGGATCGTCGCCGATGGTCGGTTCGGTCCGCACTACGCGGAGACGCTACGGCGCTGGCGGCGACGCTTCGAGGAGCAGTGGCCACAGCTCCGGCGGTTCGGGTTCGACGAGAGCTTCCGTCGGACGTGGGAGTTCTATCTGGCCTACTGCGAGGCCGGCTTCGCGTCGGGCTATCTCGATGTCGGTCAGCTGCAGCTGGCCCGGGGATCGCGATGAGCGCCCTCGCGGGCCGGGCGGTCTGGGTGATCGGCGCCTCCAGCGGAATTGGTGCCGCCTTGGCTGCCGAGCTGGTCGTTCGGGGCGCGCGAGTGGCGATCTCGGCTCGGCGGCCCGATCAGCTCAAGGATGTCGCCGGCGACCGGATGTCCGCCGTTCCGCTCGATGTGACCGATCGGATCGCGGTCGACGTGGCCGCCAAGGAGGTCGCCGGCCTCATCGGTGCGCCGGACCTGGTCGTGTTCAGCGCCGGCGTCTGGGAGCAACTGGACGCTGCAGCCTGGAACCGGGACCTCTTTGCCCGGCACATTGAGGTCAACCTGCTCGGCCTGAACAACGTTCTCGGCGCGGTGCTGCCACCTATGCTCGAGCGTGGCCGTGGCGGGTTCGTCGGGGTGTCGTCCGTGGCGGGATATCGCGGCCTGGCCGGGGCCGAGGCGTACGGCGCCACCAAGGCTGCGCAGATCAACCTGCTGGAAGCGTTGCGGATCGCGGTCGCCGGACTGGGAGTCGATGTCGTCACGGTCTGTCCCGGGTTCGTCAAGACCGAACTGACCGCCGGGAACTCCTTCCCGATGCCGTTCATCATCGAAGCGGATCACGCCGCCCGGGCGATCTGCGACGGACTCGAACGGGGCCGGGCCGAGATCGTCTTCCCGCTGCCGATGGCCGTGCTGATGAAGATCGCCCGCCTGCTTCCGGTCCGCCTCTGGGCGACCGCGATGCAGCGGGTCAGACGTCCCACAGCACGTTGAGAGCGGACGGCTTGCGGAAGACGAGACCCCGCGGTGGTGGTGACCCAGCTGCGAGTCGCAGGCCGGGCAGCCGCAGTACGGCGTCAACCGCGGTCAGAGTCTCCAGGCGGGTCAGGTGCATCCCGAGGCAGATGTGCGGTCCGCTGGCGAAGGCGAGATGGCGTCGCGCGTTGGACCGCCGTACGTCGAACTCGTCGGGCGCCTCGAAGACCGCCGGGTCGCGGCCGGCGCCGGCGAGCGACACGGTGACGAAGTCGCCCTGTCGGATGGACTCACCGGCCAGGTCGACATCGCGGGTGGCGTAGCGGTCGACCACGGCCGCGGCCGGTTCGAGGCGGAGCGACTCCTCGATCGCGTTGGGCAGCAACGAGCGGTCGGCGAGCACAAGATCCAGCTGATCCTGGTGCGTCAGCAGATGCCACAGCGCGTTCGTGATCATGCCCTCGGTGGTCTCGATCCCGCCGAACATCAGTACGGCGGCGTTCGCCACCACCTCGTCCACACCGAGTCCGGCCTGCGCCGCCGCCGCGACCAGCGAGTCGGACGAGTCGATGCCTGAGGCAACGTGTTTGTGCAACTCCGCGAAGGCGGCGGCGCCCTCGGCGGTGACCGGCCGTCCGGCCGAGACACCGGAGACCGAGTCGGAGATCGCGGTGTACCAGCCCAGCACCGTCGAGGCCGAGGCCGGCGGCAACCCGAGCGAGTACGCGACCACCGCAACGGACAACGGCCCGGCAAGAGCTGTCCGAAGGTCGGCGCCGGCGGGCTGGACGGCCGCGAGCAGTTCGTCCACGGTCTGTTGCACGAAGGTGGTGAAGCGGTGGCGCGTCTCGGCGAGACCGAACGGCGGATCGAAAGGCTCGCGGTGCGCGGCGTGCGCGGCGCCGTCCAACGACAGCATCGAGGGCCCGACCACCTGCGCGGTCGAGAACCGCGGGTCGTCAACGGTGAAGGTCTCCGGATCACGCAGAACCTGGAGAGCCAGCCCGCGCGAGGACACCACCCACCCGCCGAGCGCCTCCACCCACCCCACCGGCCGGAGCGCGGCGAGGGCCGGGTGCGGATCTGTCTCGAGTTCCTCCAGGGTGACCACGCAGCCACCCTAGATCGATGAGACCAGCGAGTAGACTGGTATTGCTGAGACAGATTGGATCTCAACGACTCAGCGGGCCTCCGGGTTACGGATCCCGGAGGAACGCCCTCTAGGGTGTGGGCCATGTCTGAGAACCTGGTGCTGCTGCCTGCCGTGGATGTGGCGGACGGTCAGGCGGTCCGGTTGGTGCAGGGCGAGGCCGGCAGCGAGACGTCGTACGGCGATCCGCTGGCCGCTGCGATGGCGTGGCAGGACGCGGGTGCGGAGTGGATCCACCTGGTCGACCTGGACGCGGCGTTCGGCCGGGGCAGCAACCGTGAACTGCTCGCCGAGGTGACCGGCAAGCTGGATGTCCAGGTCGAGCTCTCCGGTGGCATCCGCGACGACGACTCGCTCGAGGCGGCGCTCGCGACCGGGGCGCGCCGGGTCAACATCGGCACCGCCGCGCTCGAGGACCCGCAGTGGTGCGACCGGATCATCCGGCAGTACGGCGACCGGGTCGCGATCGGGCTCGACGTCCGCGGCCGGACCTTGGCGGCCCGCGGCTGGACCAAGGAAGGCGGCGACCTGTACGAGGTGCTCGAGCGGCTGGAAGCGGCCGGCTGCGAGCGGTACGTGGTCACCGACGTCACCAAGGACGGCATGCTCCAGGGCCCGAACCTGGACCTGTACCGCGATCTGTGCGCGCGCGCTGCGAAGCCCATCGTCGCCTCCGGCGGCGTCTCCAGCCTGGACGACCTGAAGGCGCTGAGCACACTGGTCCCGGACGGCGTCGAAGGCGTCATCGTGGGTAAGGCTCTGTACGCCGGTGCGTTCACCCTGACCGAGGCACTCGAGCTCACGCGTGGAGGCGAGAAGTGAGTCTGGCCGACAAGCTCAAGGACAAGAAGGTCCTGGTCACCGGCGTCACCGGGTTCGTCGGTGAGGCCTTGCTGCATCGGATCATCGGCGACCTGCCGGGCACCACCGTGGTCGCGATCATCCGCCCGAAGGGCTCGCTCACCGGCACCGACCGGATGGCGCAGCTGCTGAAGAAGGACATCTTCAAGCCGTTCTACGGCGAGGGCACCGAGCACGCCGACGCCGAGGCGCTGTCCGCGGCCCGGATCCAGGTGATCGACGGCGACCTGTCCGACGTACCGGAGCTGCCGACGGATCTCGACATCGTCGTGCACTGTGCCGGCGACGTCAGCTTCGACCCGCCGATCCACGAGGCGTTCACGACCAACGTGCTCGGCACCAAGAGCCTGCTCGAGCGCATCGATGAAAGCCGCGCAGGGACCGGCCGTCGTATTCATTACGTGCACATCTCCACCGCGTACACCGCCGGACGGCGCCGGGGCGCGATTCCCGAGGCGTCGGTCGAGCACACCGTCGACTGGCGGGCCGAGGCCGAGGCCGGGATGGCGATGAAGTCCCGGATCGAGGAGCAGTCCCGGTCCGCGCCGATGCTGGGCAAGTTCCGCAAGGACGCCGAGAAGCTGCACCGTCGCGCCGGTCACCTGACGGCCGCGGCCGACACCGAGCGCCGCCGTACCGAGTGGGTCGCGAAGAAGCTGGTCGAGACCGGCACGGAGCGGGCCCGCAGCCTCGGCTGGACCGACTGCTACACGTTCACCAAGGCGCTCGGCGAGCGCGTGGTCGAGGAGTTCTCGTCGAAGCTGCCGACCTCGATCGTCCGGCCGGCCATCATCGAGTCCGCGGTGCAGAGCCCGCACCCGGGCTGGATCGAGGGCTTCAAGATGGCCGAGCCGCTGATCCTGGCCTACGGCCGCGGCGAGCTGCCCGAGTTCCCGGCCAGCCCGGACTCCGTGGTCGAGATCATCCCGGTCGACCACGTCGTCGGCGCGATCTGCGCGGTGATGGCGACCGAGCCGGAGCTGTCGAAGCCGGAGTACTACCACGTCAGCTCCGGCGCGCGGAACCCGCTGACCTTCGAACAGCTGTACGCCGGAGTCCGCGCGTACTTCTCCAAGCACCCGTTCGACCTGGGTGAGCGCGGCGCGGTCCGGCTGCCGGTGTGGAAGTTCCCCGGCGGCGACTCGGTCGAGTCGATGCTCCGGTATGGCGAACGCGCGCACAAGCTGGCCGACGCCGTGATCACCCGCGTCCCGCGCGGCGAGCGGACCCGGAAGTACGCCCGCGAGCTCGATGTGCAGAAGCGCCGGCTCGACTTCCTCCGCCGCTACATGGATCTGTACTCCGAGTATGCCCAGGCGGAGCTCCAGTTCATCGACGACAACGTGCTCGCCCTGCACAACGCGCTCGAAGGCGACGACCAGGAGAAGTTCTGGTGCGACACCTCGATCGTCGACTGGCAGCACTACCTGCAAGAGGTGCACTGCCCGAGTGTCACCGACTCGCTCCGCCGGCTGGACGTCGTACGCAAGAAGCGGAACAAGGCGCTGGCCGAGTCCGCCGGGGTGCTCAAGAAAATCGACGAGCCGGCTGGTAGCAACACAGACGCAGAGGTGATCGCCGCGTTCGACATGGACGGCACGCTGCTGTCGTCGAACGTGATCGAGACCTATCTGTGGATGCGGCTGCCCGAGCTCGACAGTCACCAGCGGGTCGGCGAGATCGGCTCGATGCTGCGCCGGCTGCCGAAGCTCATCTCGGCCGAGCGCAAGGACCGGGGCACGTTCCTCCGCACGATCTACCGCCGCTACGAGGGCGCCGATCTGGAGGAGCTGAACCGGATCGTCGACGAGATCCTCGCCGAGCACGTGCTGGAACGGCTGAGCGGCGCTGCCGTACGACGGATCCGCGAGCACCGCGCGGCCGGGCACAAGACGATCCTGATCACCGGCGCGATCCGGCCGCTGACCCGGCCACTCGAGCCGCTGTTCGACGAGATCGTCGCGGCCGAGCTGGCGGTTGACGACCGCGGCCGCTGCACCGGCTTCCTGTCCGGGCCGCCGCTGGTCGGTGAGTCCCGGGCCGCGTGGATCAAGCACCGCGCCCGCGGTACGAACATCGACCTGTCCAAGTCCTACGCCTACGCCGACAGCCATTCGGACCTGCCGATGCTGACGACCGTCGGCAATCCGGTCGCGGTCTCGCCGGACGTGTCGCTGTTCCGGGCCGCCCGGGCCGCGCGCTGGCAGATCGTCGACTGGAAGACTCCATCCACTTCGTCCCGACTGGAGCTCCCTGGGGTGAACGCCCGATGATGCTCGCGCTCGAGATGTACCGGTCGCCGGCCAAGTTCCTGGCGGCCAAGGCGGTCGGCGGCCGCATCCCCGGCATCCTGACCGGTCCGGCCGCGCCGCTGCGTCTTGTCACGATCAACGAGCCGAAGGCCGAGCGGGAGGGCTGGGCGCGGATCCGCCCGATCCTGTCCGGCATCTGTGGCTCCGACCTCGGCATGGTGACCGGGGCGACCAAGCTGTACTTCTCCGCGGTCGTGTCGATGCCGTTCGTGCCCGGCCACGAGATCGTCGGAGAACTGCTCGACGACTGCGAGGATCTGCCGAAGGGCACCCGCGTCGTGATGGACTCCGTCCTGACCTGCGCCGCCCGTGGTGTCGAGCCGTGTGCGGGCTGCGCGTCCGGCAACACCAACCGGTGCGACCGGATCACCGTCGGCCACGTGGCGCCGGGTCTGCAGACCGGGTTCTGCCACGACACCGGTGGCGGCTGGGGCAACGTGATGATCGCGCACCGCAGCCAGCTGTACGCCGTACCGGACGGGATGTCCGACGAGCGGGCCGTGCTGGTCGAGCCGTTGGCCGGTGCGGTGCATGCCGCGCTGCGGGCCAAGGTCGAGCCGGGGCAGTCGGTGCTCGTCAGTGGTGCCGGTGCGGTCGGGCTGTTCGCCACGCTCGCCTTGCGGGAGCTGACCCAGGCCGGCCGGATCACGGTGGTCGCCAAGCACGCGAGGCAGCGTGAGCTGGCGCGGGCGTTCGGTGCCAGCGACGTGGTCGCGCCCGACGAGGTGTTCCGCGGCGTCCGGCGGTCGACCGGCGCGTTCCGGCTGAAGCCGGACTTCGGGGCGGGCGAATTCCTGCTCGGTGGTGTGGACGTCGCGGTCGACGCGGTCGGCAGCAAGGACTCGATCGACACCGTGCTGCGGGTCACCAAGGCCGGCGGCCGGGTGGTCCTGTCCGGGATGCCGGCCAGCGGCGCCGACCTGTCGCCGGTGTGGTTCCGCGAGCTCGAGGTGACCGGCACCTATGCGTCCGCGCGGGAGGAACCGAACGGCCGCCCGGCGTTCGAGACCGCGCTCGACCTGGCCGGCCGGGCCCCGCTGGACGGGATCGTCGGGGCCCGCTACCCGCTGTACCGCTGGCGCGAGGCGATCGACCACGCGCATTCGGCCGGCCGACTCGGCACGGTCAAGGTCGCATTCGATGTGAGGGCCTCATGAGGGCGCCGAACGTACGACGAGAGAGGTTCTGACATGTCTCGGCCAGGGTTTGTGCTTGAGGTTGACGACCGGACGCCGCCGCTGCTCGTGCACAACGGTGAGGGCTTCCTGCTGGAGCGGTTCCCGCTCGGCACCCGGGTGGTGTACCCGCCGGAGGCGCTGCCGCCGGTCCGGGACGTCGAGGAGGCGATCCAGAACGCGCTGCTGAACCCGATCGACTCCGAGCCGCTGCCGGAGTTGCTGCACGCGGGGATGCGGCTGACCATCGCCTTCGACGACATCTCGCTGCCGCTGCCGCCGATGAAGAAGCCGGACATCCGCCAGCGCGTCATCGAGGCCGTCCTGACGCTGGCCGCCGACGCGGGCGTCGACGACGTCGAGCTGATCTCGGCGAACGCGCTGCACCGCCGGCTCACCCCGAACGAGTTGCGCGACATCGTCGGCGAGCGGGTCTTCCGGTCGTTCTTCCCCGACGGCAAGCTCTACAACTTCGACGCCGAGGACACCGCGAACCTGACCCACCTGGGCCAGACCAAGCACGGCGAGGACGTCGAGATCTCCAAGCGGGCGGCCGAGTCCGACCTGCTGGTCTACGTGAACGTGAATCTGGTGGCGATGGACGGCGGCCACAAGTCGACGTCGATCGGGCTGGCGTCGTACAAGTCGCTGAAGCACCACCACAACAGCCACACGATGATCCACTCCCGTTCGTTCATGGACCACAAGGCCTCGAAGATGCACCACTCCGCCTGGCGGATGGGTGAGGTGCTGACCCAGCACGTCAAGGTGTTCCAGATCGAGACGACGCTGAACAACGACATCTTCGGTGGTCCGCTGGAGTTCCTGCAGAAGCGCGAGTGGGAGTGGTCGATCAAGGACCAGGCCTCGATGCTCGGCACCAAGCGCGCGCTCGCGGCGGCGCCGAACAAGCTGCGGCACCGGATCTTCACCGACGTCCGGTCGAACTACGGGCTGACCGGGATCCACGCCGGCGCGATCGAGCCGGTGCACGAGAAGACCATCGCGAACGTGCACCGCCAGCACCTGGTCGAGGTGCAGGGCCAGTCCGACGTCGCGATCATGGGCGTGCCGTTCGTCGGCCCGTACAACGTGAACTCGGTGATGAACCCGATCCTGGCCGCCTGCATGGGCCTGGGCTACTACTTCAACTCGTACCGGGGCAACCCCGTGGTCCGCAAGGACGGCGCCGTCATCCTCTACCACCCGGTGCCGTACGAGTTCAGCCAGCTGCACCACCCGTCGTACGTCGACTTCTTCGAGGAGGTGCTCTCGGAGAGCACCGACCCGGCGACGATCGAGGCGAAGTTCGAGAAGCAGTACGCCGAGGACCCGTGGTACATCCACCTGTACCGGACGTCGTACGCATACCACGGCGTGCACCCGTTCTACATGTGGTACTGGATCTCGCACGCGCTCGACCACTGCGGCGACATCGTCTGGGTCGGCGCGAACCGCAAGACCGTCGAGCGGATGGGCTTCCGGTCCGCGTCGACGCTCCAGGACGCGCTCGAGATGGTCAGCCACTCGGTCGGCCGGTCGCCGTCGATCACCTACCTGCACAACCCGCCGCACCTGCTCGCGGACGTGCGCTGATGGGTACCGGCCTGGTGAAGTTCAGCCGGGACACCGCGCGTGACGTGAAGCAGGTCGCGCGCGGCTGGCGGTGGGGCCGGCGGCCGCAGGTGCCGCGGTCGGCCGAGCCGTACGTGATCCCGAAGGAGACCTCGGTCTTCCCGACGAAGTGGGCCCGGACGCCGGCGGCGATCGCGGTCCGCGAGGTGCTGCAGAAGGGCGCGCTCAACTCGGTGCTGCGCTTCGAGGTGAACCCGCAGGTGAGCGGGCTCGACTCGCTGTTGAAGCTCAACGGCCCGGCGCTGATCGTGGCGAACCACTCGTCGCACCTGGACACTCCGTTGCTGCTGTGCACGCTGCCGGACGGCATGCGTCGCAAGACCGCGGTGGCCGCGGCAGCGGACTACTTCTTCGACACCTGGTGGCGGGCGACCGCGTCGGCGATCGTGTTCAACACGTTCCCGATCGAGCGTCGCGGCGGCAAGCTCAGCTCGACCCCGGGCGACCTGCTCGCGGACGGCTGGAACGTCGTCGTCTTCCCGGAGGGGACGCGCTCGCCCGACGGCTGGATGGAGCGGTTCCGGATGGGTGCGGCGTACCTCGCCGTCGAGCACGGTGTGCCGGTGATCCCGGTCGGCATCAAGGGTTCGTTCGCCGCGATGCCCCGTGGCCGCGGCTGGCCGATCCCCGGCCGCCCGGCGGTCGCGGTCCGGTACGGCGATCCGCTGCACCCGGCCGAGGGGGAGAGCGCGCGCGAGTTCGCGCCGAAGATCTCCGCCGCGGTCTCGGCCCTCCTCGACGAGGAGTCGACCACCTGGTACGAGTCCCGCCGTCGCGTCGCAGCCGGGCAGTCCCCGTCCCAGTCCGGTCCCGACGCCGCCCGCTGGCGCCGCGTCTGGGAATCCACCGCCCCGATCAAGCCGGCCCGCACCAACCACCGCGCCTGGAAGTAGAACCTCGTTACGTCCGAAGATCTGTGGGCTATCAGCCCCAGATCTTCGGACGCAACGGTCAGATGGTGCCGGCGGCGACAGCGGCCAGCGCCGCGTAGCCGGCGTCGTTCGGGTGCAGGTGATCGCCGGAGTCGTACGCGGGGTCGAGCCGCTGCTCGTCCGCCGGGTCACCGACGGCCAGGGCGAAATCGGCGACCGCGTCGTACTGGCCAGAGGTGCGGATCCAGTGGTTGACCTGGTCGCGGATGGCCTCCGCCCGGGCGAACTCGGCCGGTTCCATGTAGTCGGCCTTGAACGGCGTGATCGTGCCGCCGACGATCCGCACACCGTGCGCGTGCGCAGCCGCGATCATGCGGCGGTAACCGCCGATGAGTTGCTCCGCGGTGACCCTCGGAGTGACCCCGCAGCCGAAGTTGTGCTCGCTGTCCCAGATGTCGTTCTCGCCTTCCTCCACGATCACTGTGCGAACCCCTGGCTGCCCCAGGGCGTCGCGATCGAACCTGGACACGCCCTGCGCGCCGAAGCAGGGCAACTCGCTGAGCAGCAGGTTGCCGGTGATACCGACGTTGGCCACGCCGAGCCGACGTGTCCGGAGCCGCTGTGCCAATGCGTCGGAGTAGCGGTGATCGGCACCGACGGTCGAGTTGTGTCCGTTGGTGATCGAGTCGCCGAACGTGACGACAGTGCCGGTCGCGTCGGTCACGTCGGTCACGTCGACGCCGGTGAGGTAGTAGACCGAGTGACTGGTCTCGCCACCGGCCGCGTCGTCGTACAGATGGTTGCCGTCGGCCGCGTACGTCGTGGTGAGGCCGTCCTCGTGGAAGGTGGCCGGCCCGGTGGCGCCGTCGACGTACAGCGAGATCGTGAGTTGTTCACCGGCGGTGGTCGCGAGGTTCAGCGGGTCCGAGGTGATCGTCCGGCCGGTCGCGATGGTGGTCCGCCGTGAGCCGTGGAAGGTCGCCGTCAGGTGCCGTTCGCCGAGTGTCAGGCCGGTGAGGTGGAGCGGCTTGGTGCCGTCCTGGTTCGAGAGCCGGATCCGAACGCTCCGGCCGCCCGTGCTGAGCCGGATCGTCTGCCGGATCGTCTGGTGATCGAAGCCGGCCGTGCTCCAGTTGCCGGTCGCCGAGGTTGGACGTTGCATCGCCGTCGCCCAGGCAGCCGACCAGGTGGGATCGCGAGGCATGGCTTGCGCCGGCGACGTGACGAGCGCCGCGGCGGTCAAGGCGAGCGTGGCGATCAGGGTGGTGCGCATCGTGGTCCTCTCGTAGGAAAGATCCGATAGTTGCAGGGCGTCTAGTTGCAATGCAACTAGATTTCGGGGAAGACCAGGTTTGCGAGGTTCGAGTCGGTACCCTTTCCGCGTGACTCTTGCCGTGCGCGTGATCCCTTGTCTGGACGTCGATGCCGGGCGGGTGGTCAAGGGTGTGAACTTCACCGGCCTGCGGGACGCCGGGGACCCGGTCGAGATGGCCCAGGTGTACGACGCGGAGGGCGCCGACGAGCTCACCTTCCTCGACATCACCGCGTCCTCGGGCTCGCGCGAGACGACGTACGACGTGGTCGGGCGGACCGCCGAGCAGGTGTTCATCCCGCTCACCGTGGGCGGCGGGGTCCGCGAAGCGGCGGACGTGGACCGGCTGCTGCGGGCCGGTGCGGACAAGGTCGGCATCAACACCGGCGCGATCGCCCGGCCGGAAGTCATCCGGGAGATCGCCCACCGTTTCGGCAACCAGGTGCTGGTGCTGTCCCTCGACGTACGGCGTTCCGCGGGGCAGCCGAGCGGGTTCGAGGTGACCACCCACGGCGGCCGCCGGTCGGCCGGACTGGACGCGATCGAGTGGGCTCAGCGCGGGTGTGAGCTGGGCGCAGGGGAGATCCTGCTGAACTCGATGGACGCCGACGGCACCAAGCAGGGCTTCGACCTCGAACTGATCCGGGCGGTCCGCGAGGTAGTCGACGTACCGCTGATCGCCAGCGGTGGAGCGGGGGCGCCGGAGCACTTCCCGCCCGCGGTCGAGGCGGGGGCGGACGCCGTACTCGCCGCCAGTGTGTTCCACTTCGGGGACTTCCGGATCGCGGACGTCAAGAAGGCGTTGCGCGACGCCGGGATCGTGGTCCGGTGAGTGTGCAGATGCCGGACACCGGACGATCGGAGCACGGCGAGCAACTGGTCGCGGACATCGAGCAGCAACTGTCCGCCCTGTTCCGCCGATCCCGGTCTGCCTCGCTGCGGCTCGCCCGCCGGGTGCACCCCGAGATGGACGCGGCCGGCTACGCGCTGATCTCCCAGATCGAGCTCGGTACGGCGAGCGGTGGCGCCGGGGTCCGTGCGTCGGACGTCGCCCAGGTCCTCGGCCTGGACAAGTCCACGGTCAGCCGGGGCATCACCCAACTCGAGAACCTGGGCCTGATCGAACGGGTCGGCGACCCCGACGACGGCCGCGCGCGGCTGCTCCGCCTCACCACCACCGGCGCCGAGCGCTTCGACGCGATGCGCGCCCAGCGCCAGACCGAGTTCCGCGCGATCCTCACCCGCTGGAACCCCACCGACCTCGCCGACCTCGGACGCCTCCTGGCCCGCCTCAACACCGACCTGGGTTGAGCGGTCCGGACCGTCAGGTGGTGCCGTTCAGCCAGGCGCCGCAGGCGATCGCGCGGGTGCCCTCGGACGTGCAGGCGGCATTCACGCACAGTCAGTAGTTGTCCACAGCCTGCGTAGATGGTTGTGGAAACCAACTAACTCGGCATATAGTTGGGTTATGCAACTAGCTCAGCAACCCCTTGTCCCGGGGGTAGAGCGGGACGCGTCGGCCCAGGAGCTGCTCGAAGGTGTCAGCTCATTGGTGCGGGCCGTGCGCTGTATCGAACATCGGCACCTGATGCCCGACGGCGGTCTGCGCCGTTCCGACGCGAGTGTGCTCAAGGTCCTGCTGCGCGACGGCGAGCAGCGTGGTGGCGAGATCGCCGCCAAGCTCGGCGTCGACGCGTCGGTGGTGAGCCGGCAACTGACCGCCCTGGAGGCCGACGGACTGGTGAGCCGTCGACCGGACCCGGCCGATGCCCGGGTCGGGCTGGTCTGCCTGGCGCCGCGCGGAAGGGCCCAGTTGGAGTCCCTCTACTCGTCCTACACCCAGCATCTTCGTGCCGCCCTGGCGGACCTCGACGACGACGCGCTGCTGGCCGCTGCGGACACCATGCAGCGGATCGCGCACGCCATCACCGAGGCCAGTCAGGTCGTGAGGCGCACCCAATCGACTGGAGACTGATGACTGTCACGGAGACCCGGCAGCAGCGTCTGCCCGCTGCACCGGAACTCACCCATCGCGAGATCCTCGAGATCCTGATCGGCCTGCTCGCCGCGCTGTTCACGGCGATGCTGAGCTCGACGATCGTCAGCAACGCTCTGCCGACGATCATCGCCGACCTCGAAGGCACTCAGACGCAGTACACCTGGGTGCTGACCGCGAGCCTGCTGGCCACCACGGTGTCCACCCCGATCTGGGGCAAGCTCGCCGATCTGATCAACAAGAAGCTGCTGGTGCAGCTGGCGATCTCCCTGTTCGTGGTCGGCTCCGCTCTGGCCGGCCTGTCCCACAACGTGCCGTTCCTGATCGGTGCCCGCGTCCTGCAGGGCCTCGCGATGGGCGGTCTGATGGCGCTGGCGCAGGCCATCATCGGCGCGGCGATCCCGCCCCGCAACCGCGGCCGGTACTCCGGCTACATGGGTGCGGTGATCGCGGTCGCGACCGTGAGCGGCCCGCTCATCGGCGGCGTCATCGTCGACACCTCCTGGCTGGGCTGGCGCTGGTGCTTCTACGTCTGCGTCCCGCTGGCCGTGATCAGCCTGGTGATCCTGCAGAAGTACCTGCACCTGCCGACCTTCAAGCGTGAGGTCCGGATCGACTACCTCGGCGCGATCCTGATCGCCGTGGCCGCGAGCCTGCCGCTGCTCTGGGTCAGCTTCGCCGGCTCGGACTTCGCCTGGATCTCCTGGCAGTCGGCCCTGTTCGTCGGTGGCACGCTCCTGTTCGGCCTCCTCGCCGTACTGGTCGAGAGCCGGAGCCCGGAGCCGCTGGTTCCGCTGAAGGTCGTCAAGCAGCGCACCACCGCGCTGGCGATCGTGGCGAGCGTAGCGGTCGGCGTCGCGATGTTCGGCAGCGCGCTGTTCCTCGGTCAGTACTTCCAGATCGCCCGTGGCTACAGCCCGACCGAGGCCGGCCTGCTGACGATCCCGATGATGCTCGGCTCGTTCCTCGGGTCGATCGGCTCGGGGCAGATGATCACCCGCTACGGCAAGTGGAAGCGGTACCTGGTCAGTGGTGCCATCCTGCTGGTCATCGGCCTGGTCCTGCTCGGCACGATCGACCACACCACGCCGTACTGGTACACCGGTATCGGCATGCTGGCGATGGGGCTCGGCATGGGTATGACCATGCAGAATCTGGTCCTCGCCGTACAGAACACGGTCGACGTCCGAGAGATCGGCGCGTCGAGTGCCACGGTCTCGTTCTTCCGCAGCCTCGGTGGTGCGGTCGGCGTGGCGGTGCTGGGCGCCGTACTCGCGGCGCGGGTCAAGGACCTGATCATCCAGGGTCTGCTGGCCGGACCGGGCGGTGCCGAGGCGGCGCGGAAGCTGCAGGGGGGTGGATCCGGCGGCACGAGCCTGCTGGACGTCAACCACCTGCCGCCGCAGCTGGCCGAGCTGGTGCGTCAGTCGTACGGCGACGCCACCGGACGGGTCTTCCTGATCGCGGCCGCGTGTGCCCTGGTCAGCCTGGTGGCCGTGTTCTTCATCAAGGAGGTCCCGCTGCGGCGCACCGTCGCCAAGGTCGACGAGATCGAGGACCTGGTCGACAGCAGCGTGCACGACTAAAGCTCAGGTGGTTGCAGACCGGTCAGGTCGCGGGTGCGGATGATCGGTGAACGGACCAGCCAGAGCACGGACAACAGGCCGCCGGCCGCGGAGACGAGAAGGGTTTCGCGAACACCGATCCAGGTGCCGAGGAATCCTCCGACGACCGCGCCGAGCGGCCTGACGCCGTAGTTGATACTGCTGAAGGCGCCCGCGACGCGGCTGCGCATGTGGTCGTGGATCACCGCGGCCTGCAACGAGTTCAGCGGTACGTCGAAACACATCACGGCGAAGGACGCGACGAACTCGCCTGCGGCCAGCGCGGCGGCGCGAACCCAGACCGGCCCCTGGGCGAGGACCACCAACGCCATGGCGCCGGGGAACACGATCGCTCCGGCCGCGATCACCCGGCCGGCCCCGAAGACCCGGGTCAACGGCCCGGCGGCGATCGCGCCGAGGAGTCCGCCGGAAGCGCCGATGCCGAAGGCGAGACCGATCGTGCCGGCGGACAGCCCCAGGGTGCGGCTCGCGAACAGCACCAGCAGTGCCATTCCCATCATGTTGAAGAAGTTGACCGTGGTCGCACAGCCGAGGCTGCCCCGCAGATACGGGTGCTTGAGCACATAGCGCATGCCGGCCCGGGCTCGGCTGAGCAGCGGCTCCGATGCCTCGTCGGCCTCGCCCGGTGGGATGTCGAGCCGGCTGATCTGGACCGCCGAGAACACGAAGGACAGCGCGTCCACGACGATCGCGACCGGCGCGCTCAGCCACTGCACGAGCACACCACCGACCGCCGGACCGCCCATGAACGAGATGGATCGGGTCACGGACAGCTTGCTGTTCGCCTCGAGGAAGTGGTCCCGGTCGACCAGCCGGACGAAGAACGACGCGTAGGCGGTGTTGAACACGACGTGCGCCGTACCGGTCAGGATCGCGATCGCGTAGAGCTGGCCGAGCGTGAGCAGGTCCAGCCAGTACGCCGCCGGAAGCGTGAGCAGCAGGATCGTCCGGGCCAGGTCGGCGGCGATCATCAACGGCCGTTTGTCCCGGCGCTGGTCGACCCAGGATCCGATGAAGAGGCTGGCCAGGTTCGGCAGCCAGACCGCGGCGGTCAGGAAGCCGACCTGGCTGGGGGAGGCGTCGAGCACGGTGACCGCGATCAGCGGCAGGGCGAGCTCGGTGATCCGGTCGCCGAACTCGGACACTGTCTGCGCGGACCAGAAGGTCCGGAATCGTCGGTCGCGCCACAGGCTGGTGGCGGAGAGTGTCCGCACAGTAATCCCCCCAGGATCCGGGTCAGGTGGTTGCTTCGGGCAATGACATGCGGAGGTAGCGGACCGGCTGCGCGCCGGCCGGTGTGTCGCCGGCGTCGCGGCGCTGGACGTACGGCGCGAGCAGTTGCTCGATCGCGGACTCGATCGCCTCGGCCTCCGCCGGCGTGAGGACCAGGAGGGTGTTCGCGGATCCGGCCAGCCGGCTCCACTCGGGATCGAGGACGGGCTCGGTCTCGGCGATCCAGTGCTGGGCGGATTCGAGCGCCTGGTTCATCATCTCGGTCCGCAGCAGGCGCCCCGCCTCGGTGCCCTCCGGGGTGTCCGGCATCGCGTACCGGAACCCACGGGCGACCGCGTTCCACCACCGCTGCCGCCGGTCCGACCCACTCGGTGGTGGGCCGTCGACCACCAGGCCGAAAGTCGCCAGATGCCGCAGGTGCCAACTGGTGACCGACGGCGAGGCACCGACGTGCTCGGACAACTGCGTGGCGGTGGCCGGGCCGTTCTTCTGCAGGTAGCTGAGCGCGGCGAGCCGGACCGGATGCGCCAGCGCCCGCATGGCCTGTGGGTCGGTGATCTCGAAATCGCCGTACGGATTTCTGAGAGACATGTTTCGAGAGTAATCTCTCAGATCTCCGGAGGGCAACCCCGGAGACTTTCTCCCCGGCGGACGGAACCGGACTGGCAGGTCGCGCGTGTTAGCCGTGTAATGAGCGGTGGGGAGGTGGTGCCGGGTGCCGGACGACCCTGAGCTGGTGTCGGACGTGGCCGCGCTGTACCTGCGGACCTGGCCGCGGCTGATCGGCGTGCTGGTGTCGATCGGGGGATCGCGGGCCGATGCCGAGGAGGTCGCCCAGGACGCGTACGTGAAGCTCCTCGCCCGCTGGGACTCGATCCGCCGGTACGACGATCCGGAGGCCTGGGTCCGAGCCGTCGCGGTCCGGACGCTGATCAGCCGGCTGCGCCGGCAGCAGGTCGCGCACCGGGCGCTGTCCAAGCTCACCGGCCGGCCCGGAACGGTTCGGGGACCGGATGGCGACGCCCTCGACGTGGCGGCCGCGCTGGCCCGGATCACGCCGGATCAGCGGGCGGTCGTCGTACTGCATCACGTCATGGATCTGCCGGTGGAGCAGATCGCAGAGGAACTGCAAGTCCCACCGGGAACGGTGAAGTCCCGGCTGGCCCGAGCCCGGCATGCACTCGGTCCGGTGCTGGAGGTGTCCGAGAATGCGTAGCCCTCTGGTCGAGTACGTCGACAAACAGACACCGGACGAGGCGCCGCCGTTCGAGTACGTCGAGCAGGCCGTCCGGGAGCGGCGCCGGCGAAAGTACGTCGTGTCCGCTGCAGTCGCGGCGGTCGTGGTCGTGGCCGGCATCATTGCGGGCATCGGGGTTCCGCGGGCACTGCGTGAACCGGTCACCCCGGAGCCGACGCCCACGGTGCCGGCGCCGACGGCGCTGGACGACGGTCCGCCGCCGCAGCAGTTCAGGATCGGTTCCATCCGGCTGTTGCTGCGTGGCGAGATCGCGGTGACAGCGGTCACCCCGGATCCTGACGCATCGGTGCTCATCGTGAACGTCGCGCCCGACGAGATCGCAATCGAGCCGTGCGCGCCGAACACCATCGTCCGGATCCTGTCCCAGGACGACCAGTCGATCCGGGTCGCGGCGTACCGGTACGGCGTCGGACCGGATCAGAACGAAGGCCATCTGTGCGCCCAGCGGAGCAGGGCGCCGACCACGCTGCGGATCAGGCTGCGGAGTCCGCTCGACGGCCGCACGGTGTACGCCGGCAGCACCGGTCAGCGAGTCGTCCTCAGACCGTGATGGTCCGGCGCCAGATGTCGCTGATCAGGTCGGGCCGCATGCCGACCCCGGTGTAGAGCGCGACCGCCGGCGTGGGGTTGCTGCTGTCCACGTGCAGGATCGTGCCGGATCGTCCGGCGGCGGCGTCGACCGCAAAGGCGTCATGCAGCAGGAACTTGGCCAGGCCGCGACCGCGAGCCGACGGGACCACGGCCAGCCGCCCGATGTACCCGCAGTTGTCGGTGCTGACGAAGTTGTCGTTGCACTCGGTCACAGCGACCGCCTGCCCGTCGAGTTCAACCGTGGTCAGCTGAGACCAGTCGAAGGTCGATCGGCTCTCCCGCGACGCCGCCCACTCCTCGAACGGCCGCGGCAACGCCGACGGCTGCCCCCTGAAAGCCTCGATCAGTACGGCGTGCGCCGCCCGGCGACTCGGTTCGTCGAAGGCCCCGCGCCGTACCACTGCACCGTCCGGCGACGCGGGTGGCGGGACCGGGCTGTCGAAGGTGATGCGCATGCGATGCACCGACGTACCGATCTCGAACCCCTGGGCGGCGACGATTCCTCGCAGGAACTCGTCCTGCCGGATGACCGCGACGCTCATCAGCACGTCGGTTCGTCCAGCGGCTTGCGCGACGTCGACGGCCCGGCGCGCGGCCCGATCAAGCAGCCACTCCACGACCGCGGGGGTCTCACTGAGCGCTTCGACGTTCACTCGCGACCCGTCGCCGGAAGACATGGCAGTCGCGGATCCGGCGAAGCGGCCGTCTGGGTCGAGCACGACCCATCCGTCCGTCGTGGGGTGGAAACCGGGGTCGCCCAGATAGTTCGCGACGTCCTCGGGGCTGTGCTGCGCAAAGCCGAGCAGGGCTCGCGTGTAGTCGCCGGAGTGCGCGGCGATCGTAGCGGCGTCGGCCAGCCGCATCGGCCGGGCGGTGTGGCCGGCGGGCAGAGTCATACCGCGTCGACCTCGAGCCGGAGGACGTCCATCACCAGCTCGGCCCGCATGCCGACCGAGAGGTAGAGGCCGAGCGCCGGCGTGGGGTTGTTGGTGTCGACATGCAGGATCGTGCCGGTCCGCCCGGCCGCGGCGTCCAGGGCGAACTGGTCGCGCAGCAGGAACGTCGCCAGCCCCTTCCCGCGGGCTTCCTCGAGGACGCCCAACCGGCCGATGTAGCCGCAGTTCTCGTCCTCGACGAACTGGTCCGTGCACTCGCGCAGCGCGACTGCCCGGCCGTCGACCTCGAGCAGCGTCGTCATCGACCAGTCGAACGTCGACTGGCTCTCGTGCGCCACCTGCCACTCCTCGAACGACCGTGGCGTGAACCCGAACTGCCCCTCGAAGGTCTTCGTCAGTACGGCGTGCGCCGCCCGCTGACTGTCTTCGTCCGGAGCCCCCCGACGCACTGTGACGCCGGCCGGGACCTCGGGCATGGCGACCGGCCCGTCATGGTCGATCCGCATCCGGTGGTACGTCGTAGCCGGCGCGAAACCGTCGTCCGTCAGACGGTCCCGGCGGGCCCCGTCGGCGCGATAGGCGACCGCGTCGAGCTGCACCGACGAGTGTCCGTACTGAGTGGCGAACTCGCCGGCCCGGCGCGTGATCCGGTCGAGGAGGTAGCTCCAGACCACCGGGTCGGTGGTGTAGGCGTCCAGATCGAGGTGGCGGTGGTCGCCGCGGCCGGAGACCATGCCGAAGCCGGCGAGCCGGTCGCCGTCGAAGACCAGCCAGGCGTCCGTCTCGGGCTCGAACCCGGGGTCGGTGAGCTGGTCGACCATGTCGTCGAGGGTGTAGTCGGCGAAGCCGATCACGGCCGTGTTGTAGGCGGACACCAGGTCGAAGACCGCCTCCGCGTCGTCCTTCGTCGGTGGGCGAACGGTATGGGTATCCGGCAGGACGGCGGTCATTCACCCATCGTGGTGAACGACCGCCGTACTGTCGAACGGATTAGCTCAGCAAGCCTTGTCCCACTCCAGGTCACAGGTGGTCTGGGCGGTCTTGAGGCTGTTGGGCGAGACTGCGGCCGGAGCGGCCTGGTCCGACCAGGAGGCCAGCGTGACGCCGACCGCGTCCTCGATCGAACGCGGGCTGACCAGGTAGTTGTTGCTGAGCATCGAGAAGACCAGCTTGCGGCCGTCCTTGGTGCTGACATAACCCGACAGCGCCGTCACACCGGTCAGCGAGCCGGTCTTGCCGTGCAGGTTGTTGGCCGCCGGGGTGTTGAGCATCCGGCTGCGCAGTGTCCCGCCGACGAAGCGTTCCGGGTTGCCGGCGATCGGCAGCGCGTCGTACCACTGCTGCCACCACGGCTCCTTCTTGGCGCCGATCAGTACGTCGGTGACGCTGTCGGCGGTGACATTCACCTTGCGGGACAGGCCGGAGCCGTCCGAGAGCCGGATCCGGCTGGTGTCGACGCCGATGCTCTTCGCGTAGTCGGTGACGACGCCCAGTCCGGCCGACCAGCTGCCATCGGCCTCGACGACCGCGCCCATCGCCTTGACCAGCGTCTCGGCGTGCATGTTGTTGGACAGCTTGAGGAACGGCGTCATCAGTTCGCCGACCGTCATCGACTCGTCCCGGGCCAGCTGCTTGGCGGTCGAGGGAGTGGCGGCGTTCTCGATCCGGCCGCTGACCTGGATGCCCTGGGATGCCAGTGCGCGCCGGAACACGTCGGCCGCGTAGAGCTCCGGCTCCCACACCGTCACCCATTCCTGACCCACCGAGGCGCCGAGCGGGACCGAACCGGTCACCCGGACGATGTTGGTGCCGTGATCGCGCTCGATGTTCAGCGTATTGGACGACCCGGCCGCGCCGGTCGTCGCGGTGTTGATCAGCTTGATGACGCCGTTCGCCGGGACCAGGGAGAGCTTCACCGGTGTACCGGCCGCCGCTCCGGGCCGGCTCTCGACGATCGCCGTACCCGAGTCGTAGTCGGTGTTCGGGGCGAGCGTGAGGGCCGAGATCTGGGCGTTGTAGTAGAACGGCTCGTCGTCCCAGGCCCAGCTGTCACCGAGCCGGACGTGGTCGAAGTACGTGTCGTCGGCGATCAGGTCACCGTCGACGCGGCGTACGCCGGCCGCGCTCAGCTGCTTGGCCAGTCCGACGTAATCGGACTCCAGTGCGGTCGGATCGCCGTACCCCTTGAGGTACAGGTTGCCGCGCAGCTTGCCGCCGAGGACGGGCGCGGTGGCCAGCACATCCGTGTGGAAGCGGTACGACGGGCCGAGGACGTGCATCGCGGCCGTCGACGTGAAGAGCTTGGTGTTCGACGCGGGCAGCATCCGCTGGGCGCCGTTCCGGTCGTACAACGTCTCGCCGGTCGTCGCGTCGCGGACCACCAGCGCGACCTGCGAGCCGTCGTACCGGCTGTCGTTCAGCAGGCTGTCCAGCCGCTGTTGCAGCGCCGTCCCTTGGACGGCGGTCGGCGCTCCGGCCGACTGGGAGACCACCCCACCGACGGCCGCCGCTACTGCGGCGACGGAGGCGACCATCGCGCGCCCCGACACTCTCGGTAAATACTTCACGAGAAACTCCCTCAACCCAGGCGGAAATCAACTAGCGGGAGTCTCCACCCCGGATCGCCCCGGGTCCAGTGATCAGCGCGATTGACCTCTCGCTCTTCAGGTGAATCGATGGAAAAGTTCTCCGCACAGGTACCCGCCCGACTACGCCGACTCCTGGGTGGAGAACTTCGGTCTTCGCGCCGGTCGCGGGTGGTTACACGCTGCACGTCGGGTACGCGAACGGCTCGGGCGCGACCGCCAGCCACGGACTCGTTGTCAACGGCAACAGTCAAGGCGTGGGCAGTTACCCGGTCACCAGCTGGCAGCAGAGCTCGGTCCCGGTGACGCTCAACGCCGGGTGGAACACGATCCGCCTGACGAAGGGTGATCTGTACACGGAGGTCGGCTACCTCGAAGTTCAGTAGCGCCGCCTTCGGCGGCGGTGGGTGGGAGGGAGGTCGACTACCTCGAGTTGCAATGAGGCTGCCGGGTCAGGGGATCACCCCGCGTGACCCCGGTCCTGACCCGGGAACCACCCGTCCGGCGCGTGGCGTGGTGCCACGGCCCTGCGGCGCGCCTCGTACCCTCGTAGAGCACAGCGGGACCGACGGGGAGCATGAAGCGGGCGATGACGAAACCACCAGAACAGATGTCCGGCGACCGGCGGCGGAGACGCCCGCGGCCGATCTGGCTGGACCTGCGCCGGACCGGCCGGGGTCTCCAGGCGATGCTGCTCGGTGGTCTGGCCTCGCTGATCTCGCTGATCATCGTGTTCTGGACGCTGCCGCAGATCAGCAGTGACGGCCGGCTGCCGATCGTGCGGCTGGTCGTGCTGCTGGCGGTCTTCTCGATGCTGATGCGCTGGGTGCTGGCCGGGGTCGCGATCCTGATCGGCTCGATCGGCGTCCTCGTCGGGGGACTGCTGTCGCAGTTCGGCGTCGTCTACCTCGGCATCACCGTGGATCCGGGCGTGACTCTGCACGGCGGCGTCGAGGCGCCGCTGCTGGTTGCGATCTGGATGTCGACGGTGAGCGCGTTCGTCGGCTGGGTCGCGTACGCCGGCACCGACGACGCGTACGTCGCCGAGGTGATGCGGGTCGTGCACCGGCGGGCCCGGAAGATCGAGGCGGCCCCGAAGACCGGGATGCTGATCATCCAGATCGACGGGCTGTCCGAGCCGCTGCTGAACTGGATGGTGCTGGCCGGGAACCTGCCCAACCTCGGCGGCTGGATCCGGGACGGCAGGCACTCGATGGTCGGCTGGCACACCGGCGTACCGGCGACCACCCCGGCCAGTCAGGCCGGCATCCTGCACGGCGGCTCCGGGCAGATCCCCGCGTTCCGGTGGTACGAGAAGGACACCGGCCGGGTGATGGTGACCAACCGGGGCCGGGACGCCGCCGAGATCGAGACGCGGATGTCGACCGGGCGGGGGCTGCTGGCCGACGGCGGGGTCAGCATCAGCAACAACTGGTCCGGGGACGCGGACAAGTGCGAACTCGTGTTCAGCCGGGCCGGTCTGCCGGACAGCCGGAGCCGCGGGTATGTCCGGTTCTTCTCCAGTCCGCAGGGTGCGGCCCGCGGTCTGATCCTGTGCGTCGCCGAGATGGTGAAGGAGCTGCACCAAGCCCGGCGGCAGCGGGTGCGGCACCTGGTCCCACGGGTCAAGCGCGGTGGGTCCTACATCTTCCTGCGTGCGATCAGCAACGTCCTGCTCCGCGACCTCAACGTCTCGCTGATCACCGACGAACTGGTCAAGGGCACCCCGGTGATCTACTGCGACTTCGTCGACTACGACGAGGTCGCGCACCACGCCGGCCCGACCCGGCCGGAGTCGATGCAGACGCTGGAAGGTCTGGACCGGGTGCTCGGCGCACTGCAGCGGATCATCGACATCCTGCCGCACTCGTACGAGATCGTGGTCCTGTCCGACCACGGCCAGAGCCAGGGCTCGACCTTCCTGCAGCGGTACGGCCGGACGCTCACCCAGGTCGTCGACGACCTGGTCGATACCACCAAGCAGCCGGTCGCGGCGGTCGGGAGGTCCGAGGGCTGGGGTCCGGTGAACGCGTTCCTGACCGAGCTGTCGCTGCGCCGGAGCGTGGCCGGAACCGTCACCCGCAGAGCGCTGCATGGCAAGGCCAGGAGCGGTGAGGTCGAGCTCGGCCCGAAGGACTGCGAGCCGCCGGTCGCCGCCGACGAGCAGGTCGTGGTCACCGCTTCGGGCAACCTCGCGCTGATCTACCTCGCGACTACCCCGGGCAGGGTGCCGCTCGAGGAGATCGAGCTGCTGCACCCGAAATTGGTCAACGGTCTGGCGACGCACCCAGGGGTCGGGTTCATCGTGGTCGACTCGCTGGCCGAGGGACCGGTCGCGATCGGGCGGGCCGGGGTCCGGGTGTTGCGGTCCGGCCGGATCGAGGGGGACGACCCACTGGCGCCGTACGGGCCGTTCGCGCCGGCGTCGATGCTGCGGCAGGCCGAGATGCCACACAACGGCGACATCGTGGTGGTCAGCCGGCTGGACGACTACACCCACGAGGTGGCGGCGTTCGAGGAGCTGGTCGGGTGCCACGGCGGCATCGGCGGCTGGCAGACCGAGGCGGTGCTGGTGCACCCGAGTCGTTGGGTCCTGAAGGAGCCTCCCGTAGGCTCCGACGCGGTCCACGAACTGCTGATCAGCTGGCTGGAGAAGCTCGGTCAGCGCAAGGACCTGCGGGAATCGGTCGAGTCGAGTGTGGAGGCCTGAAGCGTGCGAATCACCTGGTGGGGGCACGCCACCACCACCATCGAGGCCAACGGCACGCGGCTCCTGACCGACCCGGTGCTGACCTCGCGGATCGCGCATGTGCGCCGGCGGCGCGGACCGGCTCCGCTGCCCGAGGCCGGCCAGTGTGACGCCGTACTGGTCTCGCATATGCACGCCGACCACCTGCACCTCAGCTCGCTGCCGCTGGTCGCGCCGGACGCCGCGCTGGTGGTGCCCCGGGGCGCGGCCAAGCTGATCCACCAGGACAGCGGCGCCGCGTTCTCGGACCGCTGCATCGAAGTTGCCCCGGGCAACCAGATCCGGATCGGGTCGCTCGACATCACCGCGGTCACCGCCCTGCACGACGGGCGCCGGCTGCCGTGGTCGTCGTACGAGGGACCGGCCCTGGGATACCGGGTCGAAGGTTCGCCCAGCGTGTGGTTCGCCGGCGACACCGACCTGTACGACGACTTGGCGACGGAAGCCGGACCGGTCGACCTGGCCCTGGTACCGGTCGGTGGCTGGGGGCCGTCGCTCGGTCCGGGACACCTGGATCCGGTCCGTGCGGCGGAAGCGGTTCGCCTGGTCGGCGCCCGGAGCGCGATCCCGATCCATTTCGGGACGTTCTGGCCGATCGGGTGCGACTGGTTGAAGCCGGACCTGTTCCTGCCACCGGGAGACAAGTTCAAGACCGCGATGAGCGAGGTGGCTCCCGAGGTGTCGGTGGAGGTCCTGGCGCCCGGCGAGTCGACCGAGGTCGACGCGTGAGTGGGGACACGCGGTTCGATCTGTGGTATCTCATCGCGCTGGCCGGGGCGGTGCTGGTCGGCGCGGTCCTGCCGGTGCTCCCGACCGGCGCGGCCGTCTCGGCGGGCGCCGTACTCGCGTTGCACAACAATCCGATCGGGCTGGGCGGCGTACTGATCGCCGGTATGGCCGGCGCGTATGCCGGCGACCTGATCGTGTATGCCGGCTGCCGGTTCGGCGGTGAACGGCTGGCCAAGCGGGTCGGGTGGCTGCGCGACAATGCCTCGCTCGACGCACTGCGGGTCCGGCTGGACGCGCACGAGATCAGCGTGCTGCTGACCTCCCGGCTGATCCCGGGCGGCCGGGTGCCGGTGCTGCTCGCGGCCGGCCTGGCCGGGTACCCGTGGGAGCGGTTCGCGCTGGTCGACCTGGCCGCGTCGTCGCTGTGGGCCGCGGTCTACATGGCCATCGGGCTGCTCGGGTACGCGCTTTTCGACGAGCCGTGGCAGGGCGTGCTGGCGGCGATCGTGCTCGTCGTGCTCGTGACCGTGCTCAGCAGCCTGGTCCAGCGGGCCCGGCGCAAGTGGGCCGCCGCGAAGTCAGACTCCGAATGAGGCGCTGCGGAGCCGCTCGACCGTCTCCGCGTCGCCGTCCAGCTTCACGTCGGCCACCTGCTGGCGGCCCATGCAGAACAGGACCAGCTCGGCCGGCGCGCCGGTGATGGTCACCGACCCCAGCTCGGTCGGCCGCTTCGCGACGGACGTCGTCCCGTCCGGGAGCCGGAGCACCAGGCCACTGGGCGCCTTTCGGGTCAGCGTCTTCGCGCCGAGCCGGATCGACTTCCACAGTCCCGCCTCCTGATCGGCCGGCAGTGTGCGAATGTCGTACGTCGGCTGTGCCCGGCGGACGTCCTCGTGGTGCACGAAGTACTCGGTCGTGTTCAGCTGGTGACCGAACTTGGGGAACGCGTAGATCGAGATCGGCGGCGGCCCGTTACGGACCTTGTCGACCACCTCGGTGAAGCTGTAGCGCTCCTTGGCCCGCTTCATCCGCCGCTGGGTGGTCTCCGCCAGCGCCGCGATCATGATCCCCGGCCCGGCCATCGGATCCGCTTCCCGGACATACAGATGGACGGCGAGATCGTACGTCGACCACCCTTCACACAGCGTGGGCTGGTCAGGCCCCAACTGGTCGAACAGATCACACAGAGCGAGTCGTTCTACCCGGCTGTAGTCGGTCACAACTCGATCGTAGTTGTCGGCTCCCAATGGCAGAATGTCAATCGTTGTCATGCCTATGCCCGGTGTTCGCACCTGACTGTCCTGGAGAGCGTCTTGCCCATGCCGAAGGTCCCCGACAAGGGCAGCGTCACCCGGAGAGGGCTCGCGGTTCTGCGGGTGGCGATCTGGGAGGAGCCGCGCATCTTCGCGCTGTCCGTGCTGGCCGCCATGCTGTACGGCGCGATGACGGTGGCCGGCGGCTTGGCGCTCGGCTGGGCCACCGACCACGTGCTCCGGCCGGCCTTCGAGAGCGGTGAGACCACCTTCGCCGCGATCGCCTCGCTGATCGGGTTGTTCATCGGGATCGCGATCCTGAACGCGATCGGCGTGGTCGGGCGTCGGCTCGGCGCCGGTGTGATGCAGTTCCGGCTGCAGGCGACGTACCGCCGCCGGGTCACCCGGCAGTACCTGAAGCTTCCGCTCGAGTGGCACCACCAGCACTCGACCGGCATGCTGCTCTCGAACGCCAACGCGGACGTTGAGTCGACCTGGTTCGTGATCGCTCCGCTGCCGATGGCCATCGGGGTGCTGGCGATGCTGGGGTTCGCGACCGTGGCGATGTTCGCGGCCGACGTCTGGCTCGCGCTGGTCGGCTGCCTGGTGTTCCCGCTGGTGTTCCTGGCGAACGTGATCTTCCAGCGCTACCTGCAGCCGCTCGCCACCCGGGCGCAGCAGTTGCGCGCGGATGTTTCCGAGGTCGCGCACGAGTCGTTCGACGGTGCGCTCGTGGTGAAGACGCTGGGCCGTGAGTCCGCCGAGACCGAGCGCTTCCGCGCCCCGACGTACGCGCTCCGGGACGCGAACATCGCGGTGAACAAGGCCCGCGGCATGTTCGATCCGGTGATCGACGGCCTGCCCCGGCTGGGGGTGCTCGGGGTGCTGCTGGTCGGTGTCTACCGGGTCAGCTCCGGCGGCGCCGATGCGGGTGACGTGGTCCAGGTCGCGTTCCTGTTCACGCTGATCGGGTTTCCGATCCGTGCGCTCGGCTGGGTGCTCGGCGAGTTGCCGCGCTCGGTCGTCGGGTGGGATCGCATCCAGCGAGTGCTCACCGCCGAGGGCGGGATGGAGTACGGCGACGCCGTGCTGACGTCGGCGAAGGCGGCCCGGTTGCAGGTGGCCGACGTACGGTTCGGGTACCTGCCGGAGCGCGACGTACTGGCCGGCGTGGACTTCGTCATCGAGCCCGGCCGGACCGTCGCGATGGTCGGACCGACCGGTTCCGGGAAGTCCACGATGACCACGCTGCTGACCCGGCTGATCGACCCGGAGGAGGGTGCGATCAAGCTCGACGGCGTCGATCTGCGCGACCTGGCCCGGGACCAGCTGGCCGGCTCGGTCGCGCTGGTGGCGCAGACCGCGTTCCTGTTCGACGACACGATCCGCGGCAACATCACGCTCGGCGGCGACTACAGCGACGAGGACGTCTGGGACGCTTTGCGGATCGCCCAGGGCGACGGCTTCGTGAAGGGGCTGCCGCATGGTCTGGACACCAAGGTCGGCGAGCGCGGTACGACGCTGTCCGGTGGCCAGCGGCAACGCATCGCCCTGGCTCGGGCGCTGGTACGGCGACCTCGGCTGCTGATCCTGGACGACGCGACCAGCGCGGTGGACCCGCAGGTCGAGGCGCGGATCCTGGCCGGGCTGCGGTCCGCGGTGCAGGGTGCCGAAGCCGCGACGACCGTGCTCGTGATCGCCTACCGGAAGGCGACGATCTCGCTCGCCGACGAGGTGCTGTTCCTCGACGAGGGCCGGATCGCGGCGCAGGGGACGCACACCGACCTGCAGGAGACGTCGGCTGCCTACCGCAACCTGGTCGACGCCTACGAGAAGGACGCGGAGCGCCGCCAGGAAGAGGCAGACCTGGCCGCCGAGCTCGACGATCTGGACTCGGAAGGAGCATCCGCGTGAGCGGGGCGGAAGCAAGTCGGCTCGACCATGCCGACGACGCGAGTGGCTTGGACACGTTGCGGCAGGGGCTGAAGGTCTCGCCCGAGCTGGCCAACGGCTGGTGGGTCACCGGGATCCTCGCGCTGACCATGACGGCCGGGCGGATCGTCGTACCGATCGCGGTTCAGCAGACGATCGACAAGGGCCTGTCCGGTGCGGGCGGGCCGGACATCTCGTACGTCGCGTGGATGTGCCTGGTCTGCACGCTGGGCATCGTGGTCACGGCGGGAGCGTCGTACCTGACCACCGTGCGGCTCGCGATCAACTCCGAGCACGGGCTCGCGACGATGCGGATCAAGGCGTTCCGGCACGTGCACGACCTGCCGGTCCTGACGCAGAGCACGGAGCGGCGCGGTGCGCTGGTCAGCCGGGTGACGTCGGACGTGGACACGGTGTCGCAGTTCCTGCAGTTCGGTGGGTTCATCTTCCTGGTCAGCATCGGGCAGATGCTGCTCGCGACCGTGGTGATGTTCTTCTACTCCTGGCAGCTGGCCCTGGTCGTGCTGGGGTGCTTCATCCCGCTGTTCGCCAGCCTGAAGTACCTGCAGCGCGCGATGTCCAAGGCCTACGGTGTGGTCCGGGCGAAGGTCGGCGAGATGCTGTCCGCGATCTCGGAGCCCGTGGTCGGCGCACAGGTGGTCCGCGCGTACGCGGTCGAGAAGCGGACCCAGGACCGCATCGACGCCTCGATCGAGGACTACCGGCGGACTGCGACCAGGGCGCAGGCGCTCACCGGTCTGACGTTCTCGATCGGCGGTCTGGCGGCGGGCCTGGCCAACGCCGGTGTGCTGTCGGTCGGTGTGCTGCTGGGTGTCGACAAGCAGGCGACGTTGGGGGAGCTCCTCGCGTTCATGTTCCTGGTCGCGCTGTTCTCGGATCCGGTGCAGATCGCGACCCAGGTGCTGACCGACGCGCAGAGTGCGTTCGCCGGGTGGCGTCGGGTGCTCGGGGTGATCGCGACCCCGGCCGATGTGGTCGACCCGGGTGAGACGGGGGTGAAGCAGCCGCGCGGTCCGATCACGGTGGACTTCGCGGATGTGGACTTCGCGTACCCGGAAGGTGAGCTCGTCTTGCGCGATGTCGACGTACGGATCGAGCCGCACCGGCGGGTCGCGGTGGTGGGTGAGACCGGGTCCGGCAAGACGACGTTCGCGAAACTGCTCACCCGGTTGATGGATCCGACCGCGGGCGAGGTCCGGTTGGACGGGGTGGACGCGCGGGAGATCTCGTTCGAGTCGCTGCGGGAGCGGGTGGTGATGGTGCCGCAGGACGGGTACCTGTTCGACGCGCCACTGGCCGAGAACGTGCGGTTCGGGCGTCCGGAGGTGACGGACGAGCAGTTACTCGATGCGTTCCAGTCGCTTGGGCTGACCGACTGGCTGGAGTCGCTGCCGGACGGTCTGCAGTCGCCGGTCGGCCAGCGGGGCGAGTCGCTGTCCGCGGGTGAGCGTCAGCTGGTCGCGCTGGTGCGGGCGAACATCGCCGACCCCGATCTGCTCGTGCTCGACGAGGCGACATCGGCCGTCGACCCCGGCACCGAGGTGCGGGTCAACGCAGCGCTGGAGCGACTGATGTCCGGGCGTACGTCGGTCACCATCGCGCACCGATTGTCGACCGCAGAGGCGGCCGACGAGGTACTGGTCTTCGACAACGGCGAGATCGTCGAGCGGGGCCCGCACGCGGACCTGGTTGACGCCGGCGGCGTCTACACCCGCCTCCACGACAGCTGGATCGCCCAACGAAGCGCCGTCTAGGACCCGCGCGACGGCCGGGCTCTTCTGGACGGGCGCGATGGGCGGGCTCGTCTGGACGGGCAACGACGGCTGGGACCGTTTAGACCGGCGCGATGGGCTGGGGCCGTCTGGACGGGCGGGATGGTCTTGGCCGTGCGCGGCAGCTGGGCTCGTCTGGACGTGCGCGACGTCGGGCCGTCTACACATAGCGCGACGGCCGGGACCTCAGGGAGGCGAGGGTCCCGGCCGTTCGCGGTCTCACCTGTCAGGCGGTCGGCGCAGTGCCGGCACCAGGCTGCGGTACCAGCAGGAACTCGACCCCGCCCTTGTCGTCGACCGCCGCGTCCAGAATCTTGTCGTCGAGCGCGTTCGCCGCGTTCTGCTCCAGGAACACCCGCGCTCCGGCTTCCTCGACCACCTGGTCACCGGGCCGCGGCGCTTCCGTCGTCGTCACCGCGAGCGCCGGATCCGCCGGGTTCTCCTGCGAGATCCGCACTCCGGCCCCCTCCGGCGCGCCTTCGACCCCGGTGATGCTCTTGATCACCAGCGTCGCGTTCTCAGTCAGGGTAAGCACAACCACTCCATCCGTCGGTCAACACTGAACCCGCCCCGTGCCCCCTCACCCAAACCCCAAACACCGCCGACTCCTTGAGCACGGACCAACCACGAATTCACGCCCAGCGCGGTCGGCCCGTGCCCAAGGTCAGGCGACGTGGGCGCGAGCGACGGGGGCGAGGCGCCAGGTGGGGTGGTCGGTGGGGCGGGACGCGCCTCGGGCAAAGGCCGCTCGGAGACGAGCGACGAGGTCGGATCGGGGAGTGATGACGTCTTCCCAGCCGAAATGAACGAGCTCGACACCTCGATCACTGAGGCGTTGGTCACGGCGGTGGCTCCTGCGCATCCTCTGTCTCCGCTCCTCCGCACTGTCGGCTTCGTACTTCGCTAGTCCATCGGCTTCTCCCACCGTCCGGAACTGCGGCCACCAGAAGTCGACCCGTTCGGGCATCCAGCTGAATCCGTCGAAGAACTGTGCCTGGAGCACCGGCGTAGGCAACCCCGCCGCAACGAACACCGCCCGCGCTATGGACTCCAGTGCGGACTCCGATCTCGCGTTGCCGAGGTCGATCGCAGACCGCGCTCGCAGGATTCCGGGCCAGCGTTGCTGCCGGTCGGCAACAGCCACTAGCTCATCGCGGGTCGCCGTACCCGTCCGCAGGGCGTGGTCGACTGTGACGATCGCTTCGCGGAGGGGCAACTCCCTGGCGAGATCGACAACGGTTCTCGCGATGCCGGTGACCGGGAGCCAGACGTGGCGTGACACGTCCACAGTTGTCACACCAGCCCGTCGTACGACGATATCCGGACGCCGCTGATTGCGCTGAGCCGTCGGTGGGCGGGTGAGCCACGTGGCTTCGATCGGCGGAGCGGACGAGCGGCCGCGGTCGATCCAGAGGCTGAGCCCGGCCAGCCGAGCGGCACTGAAATGACTGATGATCGACCCTGGATACGCCGCCCGAGCACAGGCGATCACCGCGACCTGGTCGTCGATGCGCCCGTCGATGTAGTGCCCGTGGTGGTGCCTCAGGTGGCCTCGCCGGACGAGCCGTCGAAGATCGGGGTCACCCAGGCCGAGGTCGTGCAGCTCCTGCCGGCGCCGCGGAGTGCGCGCCAGCACCAGCAGGTGCTCGCGGGCGACAGTGTCAAGCCGATCCATTCCCTCACCCTGCCGCCCCACCATCCCCTCTCGCACCCCACAATCACGAACCTGTGGACAACGACCTTGGGCACGGGCCAACCGGATTTCGCCGGGGTTTCTGGTTGATCGGTGCTCAAGGTCGCCGGAAAGTCGCATGCGGGGTGTCGGTGGGGTGGTGTGTGATCGGGGGATGGCGATTGTGTTGGGGACTCTGGGGATCGATGGATTGGGCGAGGTTGTGCGGGCGCTGCGGGAGTGGCAGTGCGACGAGGGTCCGGTGCAGCTGCATCCGGGGGACTTGGGGTGGTTCTGGCGGTTCGGTGACGAGGCGACGGCGGCCGCGACCAGGACCTGGAGCCGGGGCGGCGAGATTATTGCGGTCGGCCTGCTCGACGATCCGGAGTTGCTGCGGGTCGCGATCGCGCCGGAGGCTCAGCGTGACGAGGAGCTCGCGCAGCGCCTGGTCGAGGACGTGTCTGCGCCGGAGGCCGGCGTACTGATCGAGGGCAAGGTGTACGTGGAGGCGCCGATGGGAGCGCTCGTCCAGGACCTGCTCTCCAAGGACGGCTGGATGACGGCGGACCCGTGGGTGCCGCTGCGGCGCGACCTGAGCGAGCCCGTGCCGGACCCCGGCCTGCGGGTCGACGTCATCGGTGCCGAGCAGGCGCACGAGCGGACCGCCGTCCAGCGGGCGTCGTTCGACGGGTCGACGTTCACCGACGCCCGGTGGCACGCGATGGCCGACGGCGAGCCGTACGCCGACGCGCGCTGTCTCGTGGGCCGCAACCAGCTGGGTGAGTCCGTGGCGGCCGTGACCGTGTGGTCCGCGGGGGAGGGCAAGCCGGGGCTGATCGAGCCGATGGGCGTGCATCGACTGCACCGCGGGCGCGGCTACGGCACGGCGATCACCGTCGCGGCAGCGCGAGCTCTGCAGGAGCTGGGTTCGTGCAGCGCGGTCGTGTGCACGCCGGGCTTCAACGTCGGCGCGATCGCCACCTACGAAGCGGCCGGCTTCGAGCGGCTGCCCGAGACCAGAGACCTCTACCGGGACGCTTAGGCCGTGTCCGGTGATCCCCCGCCTACTGCGCGGCACTCGGCACGGCACCTCGGCTCGCTACGGCGCGGGATCACCGGACACGGTCTAGACGGCGGCTGCGTCGTCGGCGGCGCGGAGGACGCGGAGGATGTTGCCGCTGGCAAGTTTTGCCAGTTCGGTGTCGTTCCAGCCGCGGTCGGCGAGGGCCTCGAAGAGGGCCGGGTACGACGCGACGTCCGCGAGGCCGGTGGGGAATTCGGGGCAGCCGTCGTAGTCGCCGCCGAGGCCGATGTGGTCGACGCCGGCGATACCGCGGACGTGGTCGACGTGCTCGACCACGTCGTCCAGGGTGACCTCGGGCTTCGGCACGTCGTACGACTCCGCCAGCTTCGCCTGGTCGGCCGGGTTCATCGGGTTCAGGTCCGGCTGCGCCTCCTTGGCTCCCTTGACCCAGTCGACGTACGCCTGGGAGACGAAGTACGGGACGAAGGTCACCATGCAGACGCCGTCGTTGCCGGCCAGGGTCTCGAGCACGTCGTCCGGCGCGTTCCGCGGTACGTCGCAGATCGCGCGGGCCGACGAGTGGCTGAAGATCGCCGGCGCGCTGGTCACCCGCAACGCGTGCCGCATGGTGTCCGCGGAGACGTGCGAGAGGTCGACAAGCATGCCGATCCGGTTCATCTCCCGGACGACCTCCTCGCCGAACTCGTTCAGCCCGCCGAGCACCGGCTCGTCGGTCGCGGAGTCCGCCCAGGACACGTTGTTGTTGTGCGTGAGCGTCATGTAGCGCACGCCCAGTTCCCGCATGACCCGCAGCACCCCGAGCGACTCACCGATCGAGTGGCCGCCCTCCATCCCCATCAGCGAGGCGACCCGCCCGGCCTTGATCGCGGCGTCGACGTCATCGGCGGTCGATGCGAGCTGGAGCCAGGCCGGGAACCGCTCCACGAGCCGATGAACGAAGTCGACCTGCTCGAACGTGCGCCGTACCGAGTGCTCGTCCTGTGGGACCCACAGGGACCAGAACTGCGCGCCGACGTGTCCGGTCCGCAACCGCGGCAGGTCCGTGTGCAGGGACGGCACCGAGCCGCTCAGGTCGTGGGCGTCCAGGTCGTACCCGCACAGCTCGTAGAACGCGATCGGCAGGTCGTTGTGGCCGTCGATCACCGGGTGCTCGGTCAGCAGTTCCTGGACGCGTGCCTCACTCGTCGTCATGCCCTCATACTGTCAGCCCGTCCCACTACGCGTGTTCATCGCGAGGCACCGTGTTCGGAGTGCTCCTGGTGATCGGCGACAATGGGCGGGTGAGCATTGACGAGCTGACCTTCGACGCGGCCGGGCTGATCCCAGCAGTGGTGCAGCAATACGACACGCGTGAGGTCCTGATGGTGGGCTGGATGAACGCCGAGGCGGTCCGCCGGACCGCGGCGACCGGGCGGAGCACGTTCTGGTCCCGCAGCCGGCAGGAGTACTGGGTCAAGGGCGAGACCAGCGGCCATCGTCAGCACGTCAAGCAGATCCTCGTCGACTGCGACGCCGACACCTTGCTCGTCCTCGTCGACCAGGAAGGCCCAGCCTGCCACACCGGCACCCGCACCTGCTTCGAGCACGGCCAGATCGAGGTCAAGGCATGACAGTGCTTTTGGCCGGGCCTTCGGCGCCGGCGGGGTCATGGGGCTCTACCTCCCGGCCTTCCCTCGTCGCTCCAGTCGCTGCGCTCCCTGCGCTCCTCAGTCCAGGCCGGGAGGCCCCATGACCACGAACCCGGCCATCGAGACCTTCCGCGACTATGCCAAGGACCGTCGGGTCATCCCGGTGACGCGGCGGCTGCTGGCCGATGCGGAGACGCCGATCGGTGTCTATGGCAAGCTCGCTGCCGAGCGCGAAGGGACCTTCCTACTGGAGTCCGCGGAGAACGGCGGCGTCTGGTCGCGCTACTCGTTCATCGGCGTGCGCAGCGCGGCGACGCTGACCGAGCGCGACGGCGAGGCGATCTGGACCGGCAAGCCGCCGGTCGGCCTGCCGCAGACCGGTGACCCGCTGAAGGCGCTGCGCGAGACGCTGGAGATCCTGCACACGCCCCGGCTGCCCGACCTGCCGCCACTGACCGGCGGTATGGTCGGCTTCCTCGGGTACGACGCGGTCCGCCGGCTCGAACGGTTGCCCGACACAACGACCGACGACCTCGGCCTGCCCGAGCTCACGTTCCTGTTCGCCACCGACCTGGCCGCCCTCGATCACGAGACCGGCGAGATCTGGCTGATCGCGAACGCGGTCAACTGGGACGACTCCGACGAGCGTGTCGACGAGGCCTACGCGGACGCCGTACGCCGCCTCGACGCGATGGAGGCGGATCTGGCGCAGCCGACCCCGTCGTACGTCGTGCGCGCAGACCGGACCGCGGTGCCGGATCCCCACCGGCAGCGGTCCAGCGCGGAGTACCGGGAGGCGGTCGAGCACGCCAAGGAGGAGATCCGCGCCGGCGAGGCGTTCCAGATCGTCGTGTCGCAGCGGTTCGAGCTGCAGACCACGGCGTCCGCGCTCGACATCTACCGGGTGCTGCGCCGCTCGAACCCGAGCCCGTACATGTACCTGGTCCGCCTGGACGGCTTCGACATCGTCGGATCGAGTCCCGAGGCGCTGGTCAAGGTCACCGACAACAAGGTGATCCTGCACCCGATCGCCGGCACCCGCCGCCGCGGCGCTACGCCGGAGGAGGACCACGCGCTGGAGGAGGAGCTGCGCGCCGACGCCAAGGAGCGCGCCGAGCACCTGATGCTCGTCGACCTCGGCCGCAACGATGTCGGCCGGGTCTGCGCGCCCGGCACCGTGGAGGTGGTCGACTTCATGGACGTCCGCCGCTACAGCCACGTGATGCACCTGGAATCGACCGTCACCGGGCAGCTGGCGGCCGGCAAGACCGCGTTCGACGCGCTCACCGCGGCGTTCCCGGCCGGGACGCTGTCCGGTGCGCCGAAGCCGCGGGCGATGGAGATCATCGACAAGCTCGAGGTGACCCGGCGCGGTGTGTACGGCGGTGTCGTCGGCTACCTGGACTTCGCCGGTGACGTGGACACCGCGATCGCCATCCGGACCGCGGTGTTGCGCGGCTCCACGGCGTACGTGCAAGCCGGCGCGGGCATCGTCGCCGACTCCGACCCGGCCGCCGAGGACGCCGAGTGCCGGACCAAGGCGGCCGCCGTCCTGAACGCGATCGCGGTCGCGGGAACGTTCAGCGACGTATGAAGCCGCAGCGACTCGTCGATCTCCTCGCCGTCGTGGCGCTGGTCCTGCTCGGGTTGTCGGCGTACCTGACGTGGTCTACGGCGCACCCGGGGAGCGGGCGTCCGAGTGTGGACTTCAGCGGATACACCGTCACGAAGGCACCGGTGACGCTGGCACTCGCGTCGGTGGTCGCGATCGTCGTTACGAAACTCGCAGGTACAGCATTGCGTCGGGTGCTGGGTGCGCTAGTGCTGTTGATGGGCGTTGCCGCGATCGCCGTCGCGCTGCAGGTGCGGCCCGACGTGAGTGAGCTGAGCAGGATCCGGCCGGAGCTCAGTCAGGCGGTCACTGACCACGTCACGCTGTCCGGCGGTCCGGCACCCTGGTTCGCCCTGGCCGGGGGCGTGGCGCTGGTCGCGACGGGTCTGATCGCCTTGCTGACAGCCCATCGCTGGCGTCGCGCGACGGCGCGCTACGAGCGTGATCCGGCCGCCGCACCGGCCGATCAGTGGAAGGCGATCGACGCCGGGGAGGACCCGACTCTCTGACCGCGGCGGCCTACCGCCACAATAGGACGGGACGACAACGAGGAGTGGCGCCAACCATGGACAATACGACGGCCGATCAAGTAGCGACGCGGGTGAGCGAGGAGGCTCCCCACGACCTGCACGGCAACAGCCCGGCGGCGTGGACCGCGGTGACCATCGTGCTGATCGCGTTCACGGTCGGCGCTATCGCGATGGTGCTCGGTCCGAACTGGGTGCTGTTCTGGATCGCGGTCGCCATCGCTGTGCTGGGTGCGCTGACCGGCAAGGTCATGCAACTGCTGGGGTTCGGGGTCCCGGCCGACGGCGACCACTGAGGGGCGGACGGACATGACTGTGCTTGACGACATTCTCGCGGGGGTCCGGGAGGACCTCGCGGAGCGCCAGGCGCGGGTCAGCCTGGACGACCTGAAGCAGGAAGCCCAGCGCAAGCCCGACGCCAAGGACCCGATGCCGGTGTTCCGCGGTGACGGGATCGCGATCATCGCCGAAGTGAAGCGATCCAGCCCGTCCAAGGGCGAGCTGGCCGAGATCACCGACCCGGCCGCGCTGGCCGGGGAGTACGAGGAGGGCGGCGCGGCGGCGATCTCGGTACTGACCGAGCGGCGCCGGTTCAACGGCAGCCTGGACGACCTGCGCGCGGTGCGCGGCCGGGTCGACGTCCCGGTCCTGCGGAAGGACTTCATCGTCTCGTCGTACCAGCTCTGGGAGGCCCGTGCGGCCGGCGCCGACATGGTGCTGCTGATCGCCGCGGCGCTGGAGCAGGAGGCCCTGGTCTCACTGATCGAGCGCGCGCACTCGATCGGCCTGTGCCCGCTGGTCGAGGTGCACGACGAGGAGGAGACCCGGCGTGCGGTGGATGCCGGCGCTCAGCTGATCGGCGTGAACAACCGGAACCTGAAGACTCTCGAGGTCGACCGGGACACCTTCGCCCGGGTCGCGCCGACGATCCCGTCGAACCTGGTCCGGGTGGCGGAGTCCGGCGTTCGCGGCCCGCATGATGTAATCGAGTTCGCGCGCGCCGGGGCCGATGTCGTCCTCGTCGGTGAAACCCTGGTGACCGGCCGCGATCCCCGCGCCTCGGTCGCCGACCTCGTCGCCGCCGGATCGCATCCCGCCATCCAGCAGCGGCACTAGACCCGGCCGGTCCAAACGGCACCGGGACGGACACTCTCCCGCGCTGTAGAGCCGGGTTTTGGAAGGTTTGTCGGATGAGTAGTGTGCTGCCCGACCAGCTCGGGCACTTCGGCCGTTTCGGCGGCAGGTTCATGCCGGAGGCGCTGATCGCGCCACTCGACGAGCTCACCACGGCGTGGCGCGAAGCCATGGCCGACCCGGAGTTCACCGGTGAGTTCGAGCGGATGCTGCACGAGTACATCGGCGCCCCGAGCCTGCTGTACGACGCGACCCGGCTGTCCGACGCGGCCGGCGCCCGGATCCTGCTGAAGCGCGAGGACCTGAACCACACCGGTGCGCACAAGATCCGGAACGCGATCGGCCAGGCCCTGCTGACCAAGCGGATGGGCAAGACCCGGGTGATCGCCGAGACCGGCGCCGGCCAGCACGGCGTCGCGACCGCGACCGCGTGCGCCTACCTGGACCTCGAGTGTGTGGTCTACATGGGTGAGGTCGACACCCGGCGGCAGGCGCTGAACGTGGCCCGGATGCAGCTGCTCGGCGCCGAGGTCATCTCGGTGAAGACCGGCAGCCGGACGCTGAAGGACGCGATCAACGAGGCCCTGCGCGACTGGGTCGCCAGCGTGGACAAGACGCACTACATCCTGGGTACGGCGGCCGGCTCGCACCCGTTCCCCGCCATGGTGCGCGACTTCGTCCGCGGTATCGGCGACGAGGCCAGGGAGCAGTCGCTCGAGTTGCTCGGCAAGCTCCCCGACGCCGCGGTGGCGTCCGTGGGCGGCGGGTCGAACGCGATCGGCCTGTTCACCGCGTTCATCCCGGACGCGAGCGTGAAGCTGTACGGCATCGAGCCGGGTGGCGACGGGTTCGAGACCGGCCGGCACGCGGCCACGATCACCGCCGGGCAGGTCGGCGTACTGCATGGTGCGCGGTCGTTCCTGTTGCAGGACGAGGACGGGCAGACGATCGAGTCGCACTCGATCTCGGCCGGGCTGGACTATCCCGGGGTCGGGCCGGAGCACGCATGGCTGGCCGAGACCGGGCGGGCGTCGTACCGGCCGATCACGGACGCCGAGGCGATGGAGGCGTTCAAGCTGCTGTCCCGGACCGAGGGCATCATCCCGGCGATCGAGTCCGCGCACGCGGTCGCCGGCGCGCTCGACATCGCGACGGAGTTGGGGCCGGAGGCAACCATTTTGGTGAACCTGTCCGGTCGCGGGGACAAGGACATGGACACGGCCGCCACCTGGTTCGGCCTCGGCGAGAAAGAGGCCACCGGTGAGTGATCTGGTTGCTCTGGGCAAGGCCGGCGCCGCGATCCGGAAGGCCAACGACGAGGGCCGCGGCGCCCTGGTCGGCTACCTGCCGGCCGGCTTCCCGACGTACGACGGTGGTGTGGACGGGATCAAGGCGATGATCGACGGCGGCGTCGACGTGGTCGAGGTCGGCCTCCCGTACAGCGACCCGGTGATGGACGGCGTCACCATCCAGCGCGCCACCGAGGTGGCCCGGGCCGGCGGGCTGCGGACCCGCGACGTGCTGAGCACGATCGAGAAGGTCGCGGCGTACTCCGATGTCCCGGTGCTCGTGATGACGTACTGGAACCCGGTCGAGCGGTACGGCGTGGACCGGTTCGCCGCGGACTTCGCCGGCGTCGGGGGAGCGGGCCTGATCACGCCCGACCTGATCCCGGACGAGGGTGCGGAGTGGATCGCGGCCGCGGACAAGAACGACCTGGACAAGGTGTTCCTGGTCTCACCGTCGTCGACCGACGAGCGGATCCGGATGACCACGGCCGCCTGCCGCGGCTTCGTCTACGCGACCGCTGTGATGGGTGTCACCGGTGCTCGGGACAAGCCGTCGGAGCTGGCGGCGCCACTGGTGGCGCGGACGAAGGCGGTCACCGGCCTGCCGGTCGGCGTCGGCCTCGGAATCTCGAACGCCGACCAGGCGGCCGGTGTGGCGGCGTTCGCGGACGCGGCGATCGTCGGCGCGGCCCTCGTCAAGGCGCTCGAGGACGGCGGCCCGGCCGGGGTCCGCGCGCTCGCGGAAGCCCTGTCCGAAGGCGTCCGCAGGGAACCCAGCGCCGCCGCGAGTCGTTAGTACGCCGTGAGTCGAACCAGGAACGCGGCACTTCTACTGGCCGCGGTGGCTCTGCTCGCCCTCGCGGGCTGCAGTGGCGGCGACAAGGAGAAGGCGGACAACCCCGGTGGTGCGATCATCCGCACCACGCAGGATCCGAACGGTCTGCGCGGGGCGACGCTGGACCGGCCGTACTCGTTGCCGGCGGCCACGCTGACCGACACCGGCGGGAACCCGTTCAACTTGGTCACCTCGACCAAGAAGCCGGTCACGCTGGTGTTCTTCGGCTACACGAACTGCCCGGACGTGTGCCCGACCGTGATGGCCGATGTGGCGTCCGCGCTGACCAAGCTGGACCAGCCGGTGCGGGACCAGGTGCAACTGCTGTTCGTCACCACCGACCCGGCCCGTGACACCGGCCCGGTGATTCGCAAGTACCTGGACCGGTTCGACCCGTCGTTCGTCGGGCTGACCGGTTCGCTGACGTCGATCAAGGACATCGCGAAGGCCGTCGGCGTACCGGTGGAAGGGATGCAGAAGCTGCCCTCCGGCGGGTACGAGGTCGGTCACGGTGCGCAGGTGATCGGCTTCGGCAAGAACGACAAGGCGAACGTGCTCTGGTTGTCGAACGCCGCCATCGGCGACCTGGCCCACGACTTCGGGAAGCTGGTGGAGGACAACCAGTGAATCGTCGACCCTGGTTCGAATGGGTCTCGCTGGGAGCGCGGCTCCTGCTCGGCGGCGTGATGCTGGTGGCGGGCGCGTTGAAGGTGACCGATCCCGAGACGGCGGCCCAGGCGGTCCGCGCGTACGAGCTGCTGCCGGCGTCGCTGGCGGCGCCCGTCGGCTGGGGGCTGCCGTTCCTGGAGATCGCGATCGGATTGCTGTTGATCGTCGGTTTCGGTGTCCGCGCCGCCGCGGCCGCCGCGGGTGTTTTCCTGGTCGTGTTCATCGCCGCGGTGGCGTCCGCCTGGGCGCGCGGCCTGGCGATCGACTGCGGCTGCTTCGGCGGCGGTGGCCAGGTCGCCCCCGGTCAGACGAAGTACCTGCAGGAGATCCTGCGGGACGTCGGCCTGCTGCTGCTGGCGGCCTGGCTGTGGTTGAACCCCACCAGCAAGTTCGCCCTGGAACCCGAACCGCAAGGAGTCATTGCGTCGTGAGCAACACCAAGGCCCCCGCGAATCCGCTGCTGCAGCCGCCGAAGCGGCGGATCTCGCCCGGGATCATCGTGGTGATCGTGCTGGTGCTGGCCCTCGCGGGCGGCGTCGGCGTGCAGTACTGGCGCGGGCACTCCAAGGTCGAGGTCAGCTCGAACGGCAAACCCGAGCCCACGGTGATCACCGGCCCGGGCGCGTCCGGCAAGGGCGTCACCGTCGGCAACGCCGACGCCAAGGTGCACATCGACATCTACCTCGACTTCCGTTGCCCGCACTGCGCGGAGTTCGAGGAGTCGACCGGTGGAGTAGTCGACAAACTCGTCCAGGACGGTTCGGCGACGCTGACCTACTGGCCGCTCGCCTTCGTCAACCCGGACGCCTCGCCCCGGCTGGCCAACGCCTTCGCCGCCGCGGCCGCGAACGGCAAGGCGCTCAGCTACGCCGACGAGATGTACGGCGACTTCAGCAAGTCGTGGACCACGGACCAGCTGCTCGACCTGGGCAGCCAGCTCGGTATCGGTGACGCGAAGTTCCAGCAGGCCGTGCGGGACAACACCTACGGCGGCTGGCTCGACACGGTGTCGAAGGCCGCGGACGACCGCGGCGTGACCGGGACGCCGACGGTCTACGTCAACGACAAGCAGCTGGAAGCCAACCAGCTGACCGCCGACGGCTTGCAGAAGGCCGTCGATGACATCGCGAGCTGACGCACCGAGTCCCCATCGTGACCATGAGTTTCTGGTCGTGCCCTGGCCGGTCGAGTAGCGTTCCCCTTTGCCATGTCTAGTCTGATTCCCGCCGTGATGGTTCCGGCGTTCATTCCCAGCCCGAGCCAGGGTGTCTGGCACATCGCCGGCCTGCCGATCCGCGCGTACGCGCTGTGCATCCTGGCCGGTATCTTCGCCGGCTACTGGCTCGGCCGCCACCGCTGGGTCGCCCGCGGCGGCTCACCGACCGTGCTCGCCGACATCATGTTCTGGGCCATCCCGTTCGGGCTGGTCGGCGCCCGGATCTACCACGTCGTCACCGACGCCGAGCTGTACTTCGGCGAGGGCCGGCACCCGATCGACGCGCTGAAGATCTGGCACGGCGGGCTCGGCGTCTGGGGCGCAGTCGGCTTCGGTGCGCTCGGCGCCTGGATCGCCTGCCGGCGGGCCAAGGTGCCGTTCCTGGCGGTCGCGGACGCGATGGCGCCGGGGATCGCGCTGGCGCAGGTGTTCGGCCGGTTCGGCAACTACTTCAACCAGGAGCTGTTCGGCAAGCCGACGACCAAGCCATGGGGCCTGGAGATCTCGCCCGAGCACCGCCCGGACGGGTACGCCGACTTCGCCACCTTCCACCCGACGTTCCTGTACGAAGCGATCTGGAACCTCGGCGTGGTCGCGCTGGTCATCCTGGTCGACCGCCGCTTCAAGCTGGGCCACGGCCGGGCGTTCTTCCTCTACGTGGCCGGCTACACCGCGGGCCGCGTGTGGATCGAGAACCTGCGCATCGACACGGTCAACCATTTCCTCGGCCTCCGGCTGAACGTGTGGACCGCCATCATCCTGTTCGTCCTCGCCGTAGCCGCCTTCATCATCAGCGCCCGCAAGTACCCCGGCCAGGAAGACATCTCCACCGGCCCCTCCGCCGGCAAGCCCACTGACAGCGAGAAGCCGGAAACCGGCACCGACTCCGACGAAGCCGACGCGGCGACACCGGAAGCCGGCACTGGGGAGGACGCGGCCGCCGACGCGCCGACGCCGGAGGCGAGCTCCGCGAAGCCCGCTGGGACGGGCTCCGGCGATTCCACCTCCGCCTCGGGAGAGCCGGCCGGAGGACCGGCTGCCGAGGCGACCCCAGCAGACAAGCCGAAGGTTGACGCGACCAACGGTTCCGAATCAGATGGGTCTCGTGACTGAGGTTCCCGAGGTTTCTGCCGAGCATCACGGAGATCACACTCATCGTGATGTGAACGGCGGCTGGCTGCGCCCGGCCGTGTTCGGCGCGATGGACGGCCTGGTCTCGAACTTCGCCCTGATCGCCGGCATGGACGGCGGTACGGCGTCCGGCTCGAGTGTGATCGTGCTCGCCGGGCTGGCCGGCCTGGCCGCGGGCGCGTTCTCGATGGCGGCGGGGGAGTACACCTCCGTCGCCTCGCAGCGCGAGCTCGCCCGGGCCGAGATCGAGAAAGAGCGCAAGGAGATCCAGCGGCACCCGATCGACGAGGAGATCGAGCTCGCCGAGACCTACCGCGCCAAGGGCCTCGACCCGGACCTGGCCAGCAAGGTCGCGAAACAGTTCCACACCGACCCCGACCAGGCCCTCCAGGAACACGTCCGCGAAGAACTCGGCATCGACCCCAACGACCTGCCGAACCCGGTCATCGCGGCCGCGTCGTCGTTCATCTGCTTCGCGGTCGGCGCGTTCATCCCGCTGCTGCCGTACCTGCTCGGCGCGGGCAGCGTCGTACCGGCCCTGATCATGTCGCTGACCGCGCTCTTCGTCTGCGGTGCGATCGTCTCCCGCGTGACCAGCCGGTCCTGGTGGTACTCCGGTTTCCGCCAACTCCTCCTCGGTGGTCTGGCCGCAGCACTCACCTACGGCGTCGGGACGTTGGTCGGACCCGGCATCGGCTGACTGTGCGTGAACAGCCCGCTGTAGGCGTTGAGCGCGGGCTGGCCGCCCAGGTGGGCGTAGAGGACGTTGGCGTCCTTGGGGATGTCGCCGTTCCGGATCAGGTCGATCAGGCCGGCCATCGACTTCCCCTCGTAGACCGGGTCGATGATCATCCCTTCGAGCTGACCGGTGAGCCGGATCGCGTCCAGCGTGGATTGCACCGGGATCCCGTACCGGTCGCCGGCCCAGCCTTCGAGCACGGTGATCTCGTCGTCGCGCAGGTCGCGGCCGAGCTCGATCAGCTCGGCGGTGGCGCGGGCGATCCGCTCGACCTGGTCGCGGGTCTCCCGCAGCTTCGCGCTCGCGTCGATCCCGATCACCCGCCGCGGCCGGTCCTGGCCGGCGAACCCGGCGATCATCCCCGCCTGCGTCGAGCCGGTCACCGCACACACGATGATCGTGTCGAAGAAGACCCCGAGCTCCCGCTCCTGCTGCTCGACCTCGACCGCCCAGTTCGCGAATCCGAGTCCACCGAGCCGGTGGTCCGAAGCACCTGCCGGGATCGCGTACGGCGTACCTCCGCGCGCCTCGACGTCGGCCAGCGCCTCCTTCCAGCTGTCCTTGAAGCCGATCCCGAACCCGGCCGGATCGAGCCGGACCTCGGCGCCCATGATCCGGCTGAGCAGGATGTTCCCGACCCGGTCGTTGAGCGCGTCCGGCCAGTCGACCCAGTTCTCCTGCACCAGCACGGCCTTCAACCCGACCTTCGCCGCGACGGCCGCGACCTGCCGGGTGTGGTTGGACTGATAACCCCCGATCGACACCAACGTGTCCGCACCGTGCGCCAGCGCATCCGGAATCAGGTACTCCAATTTCCGGGTCTTGTTCCCGCCGTAGGCGAGCCCCGAATTGCAGTCCTCCCGTTTGGCCCAGATCCGAGCCCCACCAAGGTGCGAACTCAGCCGATCGAGCGGATGGACCGGACTCGGCCCGAACGTGAGCGGATACCGCGGAAAGTCACCCAGCGCCATACGTTCCTCCCAAAACTCGGTCGCCGTCCGGCGTCGTCGTGACTAGCGTCCCCCAGATGTTCCCCGGCGAGATCGACGTACTCCCAGCCACATACCTCAATCACCTGGGCACCATCTTCACCCGCTTCACCACCCAGGACTCCGGCAACATCTCGTACGGCGTCCGAACCGCCACCCGGACGTACTTCGTGAAGACCGCGGGCGATCCCGCGGACTCCGCGCCGTACCTCGACTTCGACGGCCGGGTCGCGTTGTTGCGCAACGCCGCCGCCCTTGCGGAGTCCGTCGTACACCCGGCCCTCCCAGCCCTCCACGCCGTCATCGAGTCCCCAGCCGGCCCGCTCCTCGTCTACGACTGGCGCATCGGCGAACACCTCGGCACCAACCGCGACGACCCTGCCAGCGCCCATCAACGCTTCAAGGCCTTGCCGGTGCCGGAGATCCTCGCCGCCCTGGATGCTCTCTACGACCTCCATGCTCGGCTCGACGCGGCCGGCTGGGTCGAAGGCGACTTCTACGACGGCGCCCTTCTCTACGACTTCGACGCCCACCAACTCACCGTCATCGATCTGGACACCTACCATCGAGGCCCCTTCCGCAACACGATGGGCCGCATGTTCGGCTCGACCCGCTTGATGGCCCCCGAACAACACTCCCTGGGCGCCCCCATCGACACCCGCACCACCGCCTACGTCCTCGCCCGCGCTGCCCTCGTCTTCCTCTCCGACGCCAGCCTGGACCGGACCGCCTTCCGCGGCACCGACGCCCAGTACGCCGTACTTCAGGAAGCCACCACCACCCGCTATCCCAGCTACGACGCCTTCTACCGGGCGTGGCACGCGGCCGGGCGGACCGCCGGCCTCACGCCTGGGTGAGGTTTCGGCCTAGGAGAGATCGACTTTGTGCACCAGTTCCGTACCCGCTGGGCCGGGGCCGTACGGATCTGGTGCACAAAGTGACCGACCGAGGCAGCCGGGGCGGGGTAGGGAGGCGGGGCTGTCGGGCAGCCGGGCGGGTCGAGTGGCGGCGACCAGCGGCCGGGGCTGGCGCAGTGGTGTCCGCCGGGGTGGGGTTGGCCCCCGGGCCACCCATGGAAACCGCAGGACAGCCGCTATTTCTGTCCGCGGTCCCCAGAGGATGTCCGCGGGCTCGGCGCCGCGTGTTCAGCTGGTGGACGGATGCGTCGGTTGTGCCGAAGGGCCGTAACGACAGGAGGTAGTCGGTTCGACGCCGCCGGCCCAGGGGCGGTCCCCGCCTGAACACCTGTCCGGGTCTTGCGCTGGATCGACTACCTCCTGTCGTTATGCCCTTTCCGGACTGCTCAGGCATACGCGACTGCCTCTTCGACCACCGGGGAGAGCCTGACGAGCCGCTCGACGTGATCGTTGGGGTCTGGCTGGCCGAGTGCCCAGGCCGCACGCGACAAGCCGGTGTACGCCGCCACCAGCACCGCACCTCGTCGAACGGCGTCCAGGTCGCCGCCGTGAGCTGCCAGTAGTTGATCGAGTGGCGTGTCCAAGGCCAGCAGTAGGTAGCCGAGGTCGAAGCCGGCCGGGCCGTGGCCGAACTGCTCCCAGTCGATGGCCAGTACGTCGTCGCCGTCGCGGCCGAGCAGGTTCACGGGGTGTGCGTCACCGTGGGTGGGGACTCGCGGCAGGTCGTCCAGGACCGCCAGCGCTGCGTCTCGCCGCCGCCACAGGGCGTCCGTCGCCGCCGAGCTGAGCCCGGCGCGCGCCAACGCACTCCACCCACCGCGCCGCTCTACGGTCGTCAGGCGGTCTCGGAGTACGTCCCGAGCGGCCCAGGCGGGCGCTGGCGTCGGGGAGCGTGCGAAGCGGCCCAGAGCGGCAGCCAGAGCTACTGGTGTCGACGCGACCGGGGGTACGAACGCCATCCGCAGCGTGATGCCGGATGGGTCGCGTTCGACGCCCAGACACGCCGGTGCGCGGAGGCCTGGAGTGGCCGCGACGATGCCGGATTCGGCGACCAAGGCCTGGCGTTCCCAGTAGGCGTGGTGGCGTGGGTCGGTGACGCCGGGGACGAGGCGTTTGACGACCTGTTGGTCGGGTGTGAGCCAGACCCCGCCGGTGGCTTGTCCGGTGCCGGACGTGAGGGCTTGCCAGTCGGGGGAGGGGTGCCAGGACATGGCTGTGGCTTATCAGGGACGGGCGGTCTCAGCAGGTGAATTTCAGGTGCTGTGGGTGGTTGTGTGGGCGGTTGGCGGGGATGATGGAGGCTGGCAGTGAGCGCGTGCCTACTGAGGGTTATGAGGGCGTTGTGACGGTGGAATGGCTGTCCATCTGTCGAGCGTCATGAGGTAGTCTCGGGACACCCGGCTTGGGCCAATGTTGTCCCGCGGCCAGTTGTTGACCGTAGGACGACGGGAGCCCCTGAATGTTTGGTCGCCCCCCATTCCCGAGCGAGGGTTTGTACGACGGACAGCACGAGCACGACGCTTGTGGTGTCGCCTTCGTCGCGACCCTGACCGGTGAACCGAGCCACGACATCGTGGCCAAGGCTTTGACCGCCCTGCGCAACCTCGAGCACCGCGGCGCGTCCGGCGCCGAACCGGACTCCGGCGACGGCGCCGGCATCCTGATCCAGATCCCGGACGCGTTCTACCGCAAGGTGTGCGAGTTCGAGCTGCCGGTGCAGCGCGGTTACGCCACCGGCATCGCGTTCCTCCCGGCCGACCCTGACGACGCCGCAAAGGCAACAGACCGGATCGAGGAGCTGGCCGCCGAGGAGAACCTGGAAGTCCTGGGTTGGCGGGACGTCCCGACCGACCCGGACCTGCTCGGCGCGACCGCACGCTCGGTGATGCCGACCTTCAAGCAGTTGTTCGTCGCCGCGAAGGCCGGCCGGGTGCTCGGCCTGGCACTGGAGCGGATGGCGTTCCGGCTGCGGAAGCGGGCCGAGAAGGAGACCGAGACCTACTTCCCGTCGCTCTCCGGCCGGACCATCACCTACAAGGGGATGCTGACCACCGACCAGCTGGACAAGTTCTTTCCCGAGCTGACCGATCCCGACTTCGCCTCCGCGATCGGTGTCGTGCACTCGCGGTTCTCCACCAACACGTTCCCGTCCTGGCCGCTGGCCCATCCGTACCGGTACATCGCCCACAACGGCGAGATCAACACCGTGCAGGGCAACCGCAACTGGATGCGCGCCCGTGAGGCGCTCCTCAGCAGCGACCTGATCCCCGGCGACCTCGAGCAGCTCTACCCGATCTGTACGCCGAGCGCGTCGGACTCGGCCTCGTTCGACGAGGTCCTGGAGCTGCTGCACCTGGGCGGCCGTTCGCTCCCGCACGCGATGCTGATGATGATCCCGGAGGCGTGGGAGAACGCCACCACGATGGATCCCAAGCGGCGCGCGTTCTACGAGTTCCACTCGACGCTGATGGAGCCGTGGGACGGCCCGGCGTCGGTCGTCTTCTCCGACGGCACCAAGGTCGGCGCGGTCCTGGACCGCAACGGTCTCCGGCCGTCGCGCTACTGGGTCACCGAGGACGGTCTCGTCGTACTCGCGTCCGAGGCCGGCGTCCTCGACATCGACCCCGCGACCGTGACCGAGAAGGGCCGGCTCGAGCCCGGACGGATCTTCCTGGTCGACGTCGAGGCGCACCGGATCATCACCGACTCCGAGGTGAAGAACGCGCTCGCCACCGAGCACCCGTACGACGAATGGCTGCACGCCGGCCTGATCCGGTTCGAGGACCTGCACGAGCGCGAGCACGTCGTCCACAGCCACGCGTCGGTGACACGCCGCCAGCAAGTGTTCGGGTATACCGAGGAAGAGCTCCGCGTCATCCTCACCCCGATGGCGAGGGCCGGCGCCGAGCCGATCGGCTCGATGGGCACCGACACGCCGATCGCCGTACTGAGTGACCGGCCGCGGCTGCTGTTCGACTACTTCGCCCAGCTGTTCGCGCAGGTCACCAACCCGCCGCTGGACGCGATCCGCGAAGAGCTCGTCACCTCGCTGTCGTCGAGCCTCGGCCCGGAGGCGAACCTGCTCAGCCCGAGCCCGGCGTCCTGCCGTCAGGTGGTGATCCCGTTCCCGGTGATCACCAACGACGAGCTCGCGAAGCTCCGCCACATCAACCTGGACGGCGACATGCCGGGCCTGGCCACCACGGTCCTGCGCGGCGTGTACGACGTCGAGGGCGGCGGCGAGGCGCTGAAGGCACGGCTCGACGAGATCTGCGCCGAGGCCGACGAGGCGATCAGGGGCGGGGCCCGGATCCTGGTGCTGTCCGACCGGCACTCGAACGCCGACAGCGCCCCGATCCCGTCGCTGCTGCTGACCGCCGCGGTTCATCACCATCTGGTGAGGGAGAAGACCCGCACGCAGGTCGGTCTGGTCGTCGAGGCCGGCGACGTCCGCGAGGTCCACCACGTCGCCCTCCTGATGGGGTACGGCGCGGCCGCGATCAACCCGTATCTCGCGCTGGAAGCGGTCGAGGACCTCTGTCGGCGCGGTACCTATCTGCCGGGCGTCGAGCCCGAGCAGGCCGTCCGGAACGTGGTGAAGTCGCTCGGCAAGGGCGTGCTCAAGGTCATGTCGAAGATGGGTGTCTCGACGGTCGCGTCGTACACCGGCGCCCAGATCTTCGAGGCGAACGGTCTGTCCCCGGAGCTGGTCGACACCTACTTCACCGGCACGTCGTCCAAGCTTGGCGGCATCGGGCTCGACACCATCGCCGAGGAGGTGCGCCGCCGGCATCTGCGCGCGTACCCGGCGGACGGCATCCTGCCCGCGCACCGCAAGCTGGAGATCGGTGGCGAGTACCAGTGGCGCCGTGAGGGTGAGCCGCACCTGTTCGACCCGGACACGGTGTTCCGGCTGCAGCACAGCACCCGGACCGGGCGCTACGACATCTTCAAGCAGTACACGTCCCGCGTGGACGAGCAGTCCGAGCGCCTGATGACGCTGCGCGGCCTGTTCGGCTTCAACTCCGACCGGGAGCCGATCTCGGTCGACGAGGTGGAGCCGGTCAGCGCGATCGTCAAGCGGTTCTCCACCGGCGCGATGAGCTACGGCTCGATCAGCGCCGAGGCGCATACCACGCTGGCGATCGCGATGAACCGGCTCGGCGGCAAGTCGAACACCGGTGAGGGCGGTGAGGACTCCGACCGCCTGCACGACCCGGCCCGGCGGAGCTCGATCAAGCAGGTGGCGTCCGGACGGTTCGGCGTCACCGCGGAGTACCTGACGAACTCCGACGACATCCAGATCAAGATGGCGCAGGGAGCCAAGCCGGGCGAGGGCGGTCAGCTGCCCGGCAACAAGGTCTACCCGTGGGTGGCGAGCACCCGGCACTCGACGCCGGGTGTCGGCCTGATCTCGCCGCCGCCGCACCACGACATCTACTCGATCGAGGACCTGGCCCAGCTGATCCACGATCTGAAGAACGCGAACCCGCGGGCGCGCATCCACGTGAAGCTCGTCTCCGAGGTCGGCGTCGGCACGATCGCCGCGGGGGTCAGCAAGGCGCACGCGGACGTCGTACTGATCTCCGGTCACGACGGTGGCACGGGTGCGGCGCCGCTGACCTCGCTGAAGCACGCTGGTGGTCCGTGGGAGCTCGGGCTGGCCGAGACCCAGCAAACCCTGCTGCTCAACGGGTTGCGCGACCGGATCGTCGTCCAGACCGATGGTCAGTTGAAGACGGGCCGGGACGTGGTCATCGCGGCGCTGCTCGGCGCGGAGGAGTACGGCTTCGCCACCGCGCCGCTGGTGGTGTCGGGCTGCATCATGATGCGGGTCTGCCACCTGGACACCTGCCCGGTCGGCGTCGCGACGCAGAACCCGGTACTGCGCGAGCGGTTCTCCGGCAAGCCCGAGTTCGTGGTGAACTTCTTCGAGTTCATCGCCGAGGAAGTCCGTGAGTACCTGGCCGAGCTGGGTTTCCGGTCCCTGGACGAGGCGATCGGGCATGCCGAGGTGCTGGACATCCAGCGCGCGGTCGACCACTGGAAGGCCGACGGGCTCGACCTGTCGCCGATCCTGCACGTGCCTGCGCTGCCCGAGGGCGCGTCGCGGCACCAGGTGGTCGGGCAGGACCACGGCCTGGACAAGGCACTCGACAACGAGCTGATCCGGATCTGCCAGCCGGCCTTGGACAGCGGCGAACCCGTCCGGGCGCAGCTGGCGATCCGCAACGTCAACCGGACCGTCGGGACGATGCTCGGTCACGAGATCACCAAGCGGTACCGCGCGGCCGGCCTGGCCGACGGCACCATCGACCTGACCTTCACCGGGTCGGCCGGCAACTCGTTCGCCGCCTTCGTCCCGCGCGGTGTCACGCTGCGGCTCGAGGGTGACGCCAACGACTACGTCGGCAAGGGCCTGTCCGGTGGCCGGGTGGTGATCCGGCCGGATCGGCACGCGCGGTTCGACGCGGCCGACCAGATCATCGCCGGTAACGTCATCGGCTACGGCGCGACGTCCGGCGAGTTCTTCATCAGTGGTGGCGTGGGGCAACGGTTCTGTGTCCGGAACTCCGGCGCCACCGCGGTCGTCGAATCGGTCGGCGACCACGCCTGCGAGTACATGACCGGTGGGCGCGTCGTCGTACTCGGCGCCGTCGGCCGGAACTTCGCGGCGGGCATGTCGGGCGGCGTGGCCCACGTGATCGATCTGGACCACGCCCTGGTGAACCCGGAGCTGGTGGATCTGCACCCGGTCACCACGGACGAGTCCGAACTGCTGCACGACCTGGTCCGCAGGCACTTCGAGGAGACCGGATCGGAACGGGCGGCCAAGCTGCTCGCCGACTGGCCCGCGGCCGCCGCCAGGATCACCACGGTGATGCCCCGCGACTACGCCCGGGTGCTGGCGGCCAAGGCGGCCGCCGAGCGCGACGGGCTGGACGAGGACGCCACCACGCGAGCGATGATGGAGGCCATCTGATGGCTGACCCGAAGGGATTCCTGACCACCCGGCGTGAGGTCGCCGAGCGGCGCCCGGTGAACGAGCGGGTGCAGGACTGGAAAGAGGTCTACCCCGGTGGGCCCGGCAAGGCGCTGCTGCCGATCATCACCAAGCAGGCCGGTCGCTGCATGGATTGCGGCATCCCGTTCTGCCACAACGGCTGCCCGTTGGGCAACCTGATCCCGGAGTGGAACGACCTGGTCTGGCGCGACGACTGGACCGGCGCGATCGAGCGGCTGCACGCGACCAACAACTTCCCGGAGTTCACCGGCCGGCTCTGCCCGGCGCCGTGTGAGCCGGCCTGCGTGCTCGGCATCAACCAGGAACCGGTCACGATCAAGAACGTCGAGGTCGCGATCATCGACAAGGCCTGGGAGTCCGGTGACGTCAAGCCGCAGCCGCCGGAATGGCTGACCGGCAAGACGATCGCGGTCGTCGGTTCCGGCCCGGCCGGCCTGGCCGCCGCCCAGCAGTTGACCCGCGCGGGCCACACCGTCGCGGTGTACGAGCGGGCGGACGCCCCGGGTGGTCTGCTGCGGTACGGGATCCCCGAGTTCAAGATGGAAAAGGAACAGGTCGACCGCCGGATCCAGCAGATGAAGGAGGAGGGCACGGTCTTCCGCTCCGGCGTGAACGTCGGCGTGGACGTGACCGGGACCCAGCTCAAGCAGCGGTACGACGCAGTCGTCATCGCGACCGGGGCCACCGCGGCCCGCGACCTGCCGGTGCCGGGCCGCGAGCACGGCGGCATCCACCAGGCGATGGAGTACCTGCCGCAGTCCAACCGGGCCTCGCTCGGCAAGCTGGTCGAGGAGCAGATCGTTGCCACCGGCAAGGACGTGGTGATCATCGGTGGCGGCGATACCGGCGCGGACTGTCTGGGTACGGCGCACCGGCAGGGTGCTCGCTCGGTCACCCAACTGGAGATCATGCCGCGCCCAGGCGACGACCGGCCGGCCGGGCAGCCATGGCCGACGTACCCGATGATCTACCGGGTCGCCTCGGCGCACGAGGAGGGTGGCGAGCGGGTCTACTCGGTCTCGACCGTCAACTTCGAGGCCGATGCCGAGGGCAACGTCTCCGGGCTGAACCTGGTCGAGGTCGAGTTCAAGGACGGCAGGTTCGTCCCGGTCGAGGGCACCGAGCGGACCATCCCGGCGCAGCTGGTACTGCTCGCGATGGGCTTCCTCGGTCCGGAGCGCGAGGGCTTCCTGGAGCAGCTCGGCGTCGAGCTCGACGAGCGTGGCAACGTGAAGCGGGACAAGACCTACCAGACCTCGGTCGAGGGCGTCTTCGCCTGCGGCGACGCCGGCCGCGGCCAGTCCCTGATCGTCTGGGCCATCGCCGAAGGCCGCTCCTGCGCCAGCGGCGTAGACACCCACCTAACCGGTTCGTCCACCCTCCCCACCCCCATCCCCCCAACCGCCCGCCCGCTGGCGGTCTGACCTTGTGCACCCGCCAACCACGATTCGTCACGAAAAGTGGTTGGTCGGTGCCCAAGGTGGGGCGTCCCGATAGGTTGAGAGGGTGGCTACGCGCCTGGTGACCAAGGCTCGGCTCCGTGCGATCGCGCCGTGGGCCGCACTGACCGCGCTCTGGCTGGTCACCTCGGTCGCGATCGGTCTGTTCGCGTTCGCCAACGATTCCGAGCGGGTCACGATCGGCGCCCATGCGGCAACCGTCTCGCCGACCTTCGACGGGCACGCCACCGTCGACCTCGGTGCCGTGCTGCCCCGGTTGCGGATCGCCGCCCACAACCCGCTCGGGCTCGGCGTGAACATCGACGTCCAGGAGACCGACGCCGACAACCTGACCGACCTGATCAACCGCGACGCCCTGATCGCCTCGCAGCCCGACGGTGAGATCGCGCGGATCCAGCAGGTGGTGCAGGCCATGGCGGTCGACGACGGGCTGGCCGGTGCCGGTTCCGGTCTGCTCGTGGTCGTGGTGGTGGCGACCGTCTGGGCGGTGATCGGCGCCCGGCGCCGCCGCGAGCTGTGGCACCTGGTGCACCGGCACGAACGACGCGTCGAGCACCGCGCGATCGTCGTCCTGGTCGCGATGCTGATCACGATCGCGTCGATCTTCGGCCCGGCGCGGATGCGGCCGGCCGACGTTCCGCCGACCGAGTGGCGCCCGCTCGCCCAGCTGCTGCCGGAGATCCCCCTGGACAAACAGCTGCAGGGGGTCGAGGTCGCGTCCGGGTTCTCCACCACGGGTGGGGTGGGGGTGATCCGTACGGCGGTCGAGACGTACCAGCGATCCACCCGGTTCTACGGTCAGCTGAAGGACCGCGTCGGGGACGTCGCCGACGAGATCCATCAGCCCGGCGAGGGCCAGAAGGTCGCGATCCAGGTCAGCGACCGGCACGACAACATCGGCATCGACGGCTTCGCGGCCGAGGTGGCGAAGGCGGCCGGTGCGAAGATCCTGATCGACGCCGGGGACGACACCTCGTCGGGTCAGTCCTGGGAGGTGTTCAGCATCAACTCGTTGCGCCAGCACTTCAAGGACTTCAAAGTGGTCGCCGTCGCGGGCAACCACGACGCCGGTGGACACGTCGAGAACGCCATGCGCAAGAACGGTTTCACGGTGCTCGACAGCAAGCCGGTCGAGGTCGAGGGCATCCGGTTCCTCGGTGACAGCGATCCGACCAAGACCGGCCTGGGCAGTGCGGACCAGCCCGGCGACGAGACCACCTCCGAGCAGTCGAAGCGGCTGGCGGACATCGCCTGCGAGCAGCCCGAGGACAAGCGCATCTCGACGTTCGTGGTCCACGACCCGTCGTCGTTCGCCGACACCGCCGCCCGGGGCTGCGCGACCCTGCTGCTGTCGGGTCACCTGCACCGGCAGGTCGGCCCCGAGAGCAAGGTCGTCGACGACCGCCCGGTCACGACGTACACGAACGGCACGACCGGGGGAGCGGCGTACGCCTTCGCCCTCGGCTACACGCTGCGCCGGCCAGGTGAGGTCACCCTCATCACGTACCAGAAGGGTCAGCCGATCGGCCTCCAGACGGTCACCGCCGAACTGACCGGCGACATCACAGTTGGCGCCTACACACCCTTGCCTTCTTGACGATTCAGGCTTCGTCTCCGGTTGTCATCACCTGTTGACGGTCCAGTAAGGGGGGCGGACCACCGGGTGTAGTGGTTTGTAGGAGTAGGGTTTTGTGACGTGCGTCGCGCAAAGATCGTTTGTACGCTTGGCCCGGCTACGGCCGCCCCCGAGCGCATCCTGGAACTCGTCGAAGCCGGTATGGACGTCGCGAGGCTGAACCTCAGCCACGGTGCCCATGCCGAGCATGAACGCATCTATCAGCGGATCCGTACCGCAGCGGCGGAGACCGGCCACAACGTCGGCATCCTCGTCGACCTGCAGGGCCCGAAGATCCGGCTGGCCGAGTTCGCCGAGGGCAAGGCCACGCTGACCTACGGCGAACGCTTCACCATCACCACCCGGGAGGTGCCTGGTGACGCGACCATCTGCGGTACGACGTACGACGGCCTGCCGGGCGACGTGAAGCCGGGCGACCAACTGCTGATCGACGACGGCCGGATCGCGCTGGTCGCCGAGGAGGTGACCTTGACCGACGTGGTCTGCCGCGTCACCGTCGGCGGCCCGGTGTCGAACCACAAGGGCATCAACCTGCCGGGTGTCGCGGTCAGCGTGCCGGCGATGTCGGAGAAGGACGCCGAGGACCTGCGCTGGGCGCTGCACCTGCCGGCCGACATGATCGCGCTGTCGTTCGTGCGCGACGCCGCCGACATCCAGCTGGTGCACAAGATCATGGACGAGGAGGGTTTGCGGATCCCCGTTGTCGCCAAGATCGAGAAGCCGCAGGCGGTCGCCAACCTGGACGAGATCATCGACGCCTTCGACGGGTTCATGGTGGCCCGCGGCGACCTCGGCGTGGAGCTTCCGCTCGAGGAGGTCCCGCTGGTGCAGAAGCTGATCATCGACCAGGCCCGGCTGAACGCGAAGCCGGTGATCGTCGCCACCCAGATGCTGGAGTCGATGATCTCCGCGCCGCGGCCGACCCGGGCCGAGGCGTCCGACGTCGCGAACGCCGTACTGGACGGTGCCGACGCCGTGATGCTGTCCGGTGAGACCAGCGTCGGCCGGTTCCCGATCGAGACCGTCAAGACGATGTCCCGGATCGTGGAGTCGACCGAGGAGCACGGCCTCAGCCGGGTCCAGTCGATCGAGTGGGAGCCGCGGACCAAGGGCGGCGTGATCGCGCGGGCCGCCGCGGACGTGGCCGAGCGGCTGGAGGCGAAGTACCTGATCGCCTTCACCCAGTCCGGCGACACCGCGCTCCGGCTGGCCCGCTACCGCACCGAGGTCCCGCTGCTCGCGTTCACCCCGGTCCCGTCGGTCAGCGCCTGGCTCAGCGTGGTGTGGGGCATCGAGACGCACATCGTCCCCACCGTCGACCACACCGACGAGATGGTCCGCCAGGTCGACCAGCGGCTGCTCGAGCTCGGCAAACTCCAGAAGGGCGACCTGGTCGTCATCGTCGCCGGCTCCCCACCCAGCATCCCTGGCTCCACCAACGCCCTCCGGGTCCACCGCATGGGCGACGCGATCGAAGGCATTGCCCCGGCCTACCGCAGTCCGAACCCGTAACCACCTGAGGTGAGGCGGACAGCCGAGTCGGCTGTCCGCCTCGCGTCATTCCTGCAGGTTGTAGGCGACCGGGTGCAGTGGCTGGTACACGGGCAGGCGCGCGCCGCTGGGCAGCGGGATGCTGGCGAGCCGGCCCCAGCGTTCCTCGCTGATGTCACGCGAGACCTCGACCCCGGCAGCGGCCAGCTTGTCGAACAGCGCCTCGATGTCCTCGCACATCAGATAGAACTCGTGCCGCTCGTCCCCATCACTCGGGTGGACCGCGACCTCCGCCGGCGGCAACCGAAAGATCAACCACCCGCCCCCGGTATCCACATGCGGAAACCCCAGCACCTCCGCAATGAACCCCCGATCAGCCTCCGCATCCCCGCTGTACAAAATCACATGAGCCCCAACAAACACGCCGTACTCCTCTCACTCCACCCCACTCACGGTACGACGGGCAGGCGCGAGCTTCCCGTTCGGGCACAGGGGAGGAGGTGGACGGGACAGGCCTGTTGTCCCGCCCCGGCAATCGATCACGCACTGTGGCGGATCTGACGTCCACAACACTCCCGCGATCCACGGGGCCCGATGAGCGAAGCAGGCCCCTGAACGGATACAGTTGCTCCTGCAACCTCGCCGGGTTGGCGGAATCGGCAGACGCTATGGTCTCAAACACCATTGCCCGCAAGGGCGTGTGGGTTCAAGTCCCACACCCGGCACGAATTTGTCGGTCGCCCGCGTGACCATGAGGCATGGGGCACATCAGGTCGCAGGAGACGGTGGATTCCGCGTTGCGGATGTCGGACCACGGCGTAAGCGATCGGGTGAACGCCGAGACTCATGGCGTGGCGATCAAGACGATCCGGCGATGGCGGCGGCTCTATCAGCGGCGGGGGCTACCGCGAGGGACAGGATTTCAGGGGACGCCGTGTCCACGGTGTGATGGTGCCGGGTTGGACGAGACGGCGTACGCGCTGCTGCTGGGGTGGTATCTCGGTGACGGGCATATCGCGAAAGCGCGGCGTGGGGTCTTCTGTCTGCAGATCGCCAACGATCAGAAGTATCCGCAGCTGAACTAGGAGATCGCGGCCACGATCAGGTTGGTGAAGCCGACCGCGGGCCCGTGCCTACGGAATGGGCAAGGCATGATCCGGATCGAGGCGCGGTGGAAGCACTGGCCCTGTCTGTTTCCGCAGCATGGCCCTGGGTTGAAGCATTTGCGGAAGATCGAGCTGGCGGACTGGCAGCGGGAGATCGTTGCCAAGTACCCCGAACAATTGCTGCGAGGACTGTTTCACTCGGATGGGTGCCGGTTCGTGAACTGGGCGAGTAAGCCGGACGGCAGGCGGTACTACTACGTGCGGTACATGTTCTCGAACGAGTCCGAAGACATCATCGGGATCCTGACTGACGCGCTGGATCTGCTGGGGATTTCGTGGCGGAGACCGCGACACAACGCCATCGCGGTGAGCCGGAAGGAGGGGGTCGCCGCGCTGGATGCCTTCGTGGGTCCGAAGAGCTGACTCCGGGTCGATAAGGTGTCAGTTGTGACTGCTAAGCGTGTGGTGATCGCTGAGGATGAGGCTTTGATCCGGATGGATCTGGCCGAGATGCTGGCCGAGGAGGGGTACGACGTCGTCGGGCAGGCGGGGGATGGGGAAGAGGCCATCCGGCTGGCGACCGAGCATCGGCCGGATCTGGTCATCCTCGACGTGAAGATGCCGAAGCTGGACGGCCTGAGCGCGGCGGAGAAGATCGCCGGCGACCGGATCGCCCCGGTGCTGATGCTGACCGCGTTCTCGCAGCGCGAGCTGGTCGAGCGGGCCCGCGACGCCGGCGCCATGGCGTACCTGGTGAAACCGTTCTCCAAGGCCGACCTGCTGCCCGCGATCGAGATCGCCGCCTCCCGGTACGTCGAGCTCGCCGAGTTGGAGCGTGAGGTCGCTGACCTGGCCGAGCGGCTGGAGACCCGCAAGCTGGTCGACCGGGCCAAATCGATCCTGCAGACGAAGTTCGGCCTGTCCGAGCCGGACTCGTTCCGGTGGATCCAGAAAACCGCCATGGATAAAAGAGTTTCCATGCGTCAGGTCGCGGAGTTGGTTGTTGACGAGGCTGGCGGTAGCGACTGAATCACTCTCCGCTCACAGGCGTGAGCGGGTGTACAGCAATCACTGATCCTCACACTGCTTACCGCTGTAACGACCTCACAACACACGCTCCGTCACATCGCCGGGAGAGCTTGCTGAGGTCTAACCTGCGGGTGCTCGCGGGAAACGCGGGGGTCCGGGATCTCCGGACTATCCAGACATGGGAGGAACAGTGCACCAGCGTTCCGTAGTAAGGGTCGGCGCGTCGCTGATCGTTGCGTCGTTGGCCCTGACTGCCTGCGGCTCACGCAGTGGCAACGACTCCGGGGGGAACTCCGGAGGTTCGACGAAAACTGCCAAGATCGGCGTGATCGCGCCTTTGTCGGGAGACTTGTCGGCGCTGGGCCTGGGCATCCAGCACTCGGTCGAGCTGGCCGTGAAGCAGGCCAACGACTCCAACGCGATTCCGGGCTGGAAGCTCGAGGTCGTGCCGAAGGACGACGAGGCGAAGCCCGACCCGGGTAAGAACGCCGCGACCGCGCTGGCCGGTGACAAGGACGTGATCGGCGTGGTCGGCACGCTGAACACCAGCGTCAGCCAGCAGGTCCAGCCGGTCCTCGCCGCGGCAAAGATCGTCCAGGTCTCGCCGGCCAACACCGGCCCGGGCCTGACCCAGGGCGCCAACTGGCAGACCGACCCGAAGCGGCCGTACCCGACGTACTTCCGCACCTGCACCACCGACGCGGTCCAGGGTCCGTTCGCGGCTCGTTACCTGTACGAGACGGCGAAGATCACCAAGGTCGCCACGATCCACGACAAGAAGGCGTACGGCCAGGGCCTGGTCGGCACCTTCACCGAGGAGTTCAAGAAGCTGGGTGGTCAGGTCGTCGCGGCCCAGACCATCAACCCGGACGACTCGAACTACCAGGCCGTGATCTCCTCGATCAAGCCGTCCGGCCCGCAGGCGATCTACTACGGTGGTGAGTACCCGCAGGCCGGTCCGCTCTCGCAGCAGATGAAGGCCGCCGGTCTGAACGTCCCGCTGATGGGCGGCGACGGCATCTACGACCCGAAGTACATCACCCTGGCCGGTAAGACCAGCGACAACGACCTGGCCACCTCGGTCGGCGCGCCGGTGGACACGCTGGACTCGGCGAAGAAGTTCGTCGCCGACTACAACGCGCAGGGCTACAAGGACCCGTACGCGGCGTACGGCGGTTACTCCTTCGACGCGGCCAACTCGATCATCAACGCGCTGAAGACCTCGCTGAAGGACGCCAGCGACGCCGAGTCGGCCCGCCAGGCCACGGTCGATGCCATGAGCAAGGTTTCCTTCGACGGAGTGACCGGCAAGGTCGCCTTCGACCAGTACGGCGACACCACGTCGAAGGTGCTCACCGTGTACAAGGTCGCCGGCGGCAAGTGGGCCACCGTCGAGACCAAGGCGTTCGAGGCCAAGTAACCGGAGTCGACCTCATACCACGGGGGTGGGAGCGATCCTCCCACCCCCGTGGTGTGTCATAGCTGAGGTAGATGGGAGGTCGACGTGGACCAGTTCTTCCAGCAACTCGTGAACGGGCTCACCCTGGGGTCGCTGTACGCCCTGATCGCGGTCGGTTACACCGTCGTCTACGGCATCGTGCAGCTGATCAACTTCGCCCACGGCGAGGTCTTCATGATCGGTGCGTTCGGCGCACTGACGACGTACCTGTTGTTCTTCGACGGCAAGACCAACCTCTGGATCCTGCCGATCATGATCATTGGCGCCATCTTCGCCTCGGTCGGCACGGCCGTGGCGATGGAACGTGTCGCGTACCGTCCCCTGCGGAACGCGCCACGACTCGCACCGCTGATCACCGCGATCGGCATCTCGGTCTTCCTGCAGGAGTTCGTCCGGCTGTTCTACGAGCGCCCGGGCTGGACGTTGTTCGCCTTCGCCGGCATGGCGCTGGGCATCGGCTACTACGTCGGCACGCGGGTGTCGAAGGCCGAGCTGAACCACCCGGTGACCAAGTGGTACGACCGTGCCGCGCTGATCGGCGCCGTGGTCGGCCCCGTCGCCGTCTGGGCAGTGGTACGGCAGATCAACAACGACCTGACCGCCGTGCTGGTGGTGGGCGTGGTCATCGTGGGCGCGATCGTCGGCACGGCGATCGGCTGGCTGGCCGGTCTGGCCGCACGACGGAGGGCGCGCACGGAGATCAAGATCCCGGCGATCGCGGCGTCCGCGGCCACCGCAGCCGTCGCCGCGGTGGTGGGCTGGGTGCTCTTCGAGAAGCTCATCAACAGCATCACCTGGCCGAGCGCCAAGCAGCGTATCCCGTTCCCGCAGATCGATGTGGTGACCGGAACGGCGATCGAGATCGGCGGCGTGACGATCCAGCGGTCCGCGATCTTCACCATGGGCGCGCTGGCGATCTGCGCCATCCTGCTGTGGTTCTTCATCAACCGGACCCGGCTCGGCCGCGGTATGCAGGCCGTGTCGCAGGACCCGGACACAGCCCGGCTGATGGGTATCAACGTGGACCGGATCATCGTGGTCGCGTTCGCACTCGGCGCCGTACTCGCGGCTATCGCGGGTGTGTCGCAGGGCCTGCAGAACAACAACATCGACTTCCGGATGGGCTTCCTTGCAGGTCTGAAGGCGTTCACCGCCGCCGTCCTCGGTGGTATCGGCAACATCTACGGCGCCGTCGTCGGTGGTCTGGTGCTCGGTGTCATCGAGGCGATGGCGACGCAGTACATTCCGGGCCAGTTCGGTGGTAGCACCTGGAAGGACGTCTGGGCCTTCGTGATCCTGATTCTGGTATTGGTGTTCAGGCCGCAGGGCCTGCTCGGCGCGAGGGTGGTGGACCGGGCATGACCGATGTGAAGACGCCTCCGGCGGAGCCAGGGACTACGGCTCAGCCGCACGCCAACCGGTTCGCCTGGCCGTTGGGCCTGGCCGGTGTGGTGCTGGTCGTCGTGGGCTCGTTCCTGTCGTGGAGCTACGACAGCACGATCCTGGGCGACCTGTCGATCAACTTCTACCCGGGTGGCCTGCAGATCCTGGCGATCATCCTCGCCTTGCTCGCGCTGGTCCTGCTGCTGGCCGAGAAGGGCCCGCTGACGAAGCTGGGCGTGTGGCTCGACGCCACGGCCGGTCTCCGGGCACTGGGCTTCACTCTGACGCTGTACATGCTGCTGGTCCTGATCGCGATCTCGGTCGACTCCGACGGCTTAATCAACGTGAACCCCGGCGCGTACATCTCGTTCGTCGGTGCCGTGCTGATCCTGGTCAGCGCCTGGATGCTGCCGTTGCGGCAGTTGCGCGACATGAGCCAGGCCAAGCTGCCGGCCTGGGTCGAGATCCTCGCGATCGCGCTGCTGATGGCCGGCGTGCTGTTCCTCGCGGCGTACGCGCTCGGGTTGGAGGACGCCTGGTCGTTCATCCTTTGCCTGGTGTTCATCGCCGCGGTCGTGGCCGTACTGTTCCGGACCGGGGCAATGTCCTGGGTCGGCCATGCCTCGCAGCGGCAGCGCAAGGTGCTGACGCTGTCGGCGGTCGTGGTCGCGTTCCTGTTCCCGTTCACCCAGGGTGGCTCGGACGCGAACATGTCGATCGCCACCCAGGTGCTGGTCTTCGCGGCGACCGCGATGGGCCTGAACATCGTGGTCGGTCTGGCCGGCCTGCTCGACCTCGGGTACATCGCGTTCCTCGGATGCGGCGCCTACGTGGCCGCCACCATGTCGACGTCGGCGTTCGCGACCATCGGGTGGAAGCCTCCGTTCCTGGTCGTGATGCTGATCGGCGCCAGTGTCGCGGCGACCCTGGGTCTGATCATCGGCACGCCGACACTGCGGGTCTCGGGTGACTACCTCGCCATCGTGACCCTCGGCTTCGGTGAGATCTTCCGGTTCTCGATGTTCAACCTGGACGGCAACAACGGCCCGAACCTGACCAACGGCCCGAACGGTGTCCCCGGCATCCCGGACCTGGAGATCGGCGGCTTCAATTTCGGCGACGTGCACACGGTCGCGGGGATCGAGCTGGGCCGGTTCTCGAACTACTACTTCCTGCTGCTGGTGCTGACCGGCTTCGTCATCCTCGTCTTCTCGCGGCTGAACAACAGCCGGATCGGCCGTGGCTGGGTGGCGATCCGGGAGGACGAGAAGGCGGCTGAGGCGATGGGCGTGAACACGTTCGGGCTGAAGCTGCTCGCGTTCGCGACCGGTGCCTTCCTGGCCGGCCTGGCCGGCACCATCAAGGCCCATCAGGACGGCGCGGTCAGCCCGGACCAGTTCATCTTCCTGGAGTCGGCGTTCCTGCTCGCCGCGATCGTGCTCGGCGGTATGGGCACCATCGCCGGTGTGTTGCTGGGGGCAACGATCCTGAAGCTGCTGCCGGAGAAGCTGCGGTTCTTCTCGGAGTACCGGCTGCTGCTGTTCGGCCTGCTGCTGGTGCTGATGATGCGGTTCCGCCCGGAGGGTCTGGTCGCGAACAGACGCCGCCAGTTGGAGTTCCACGAAGAGGACGAGCAGCTGGCCGTCGAGATCGACGAAGAGCACCTGTTCGTCGAGGAGGCGAAATGACCGTCACCGAAACGACCCCGGCACCGGCCCGGGCGTCCGGCGCCGCGGTGCTGGAAGCCACCGGCGTGACCATGCGGTTCGGTGGTCTGCTGGCGGTCAACGACGTCAACCTGACTGTTCGCGAAGGTGAGATCGTCGGCCTGATCGGCCCGAACGGGGCCGGCAAGACGACCTTCTTCAACTGCCTCACCGGCCTCTACAAGCCGACCAGCGGCCAGGTCCGGTTCGCCGGTACGCCGCTGCCGCCGAAGCCGCGGGCGGTCGTCAAGGCCGGGATGGCGCGGACGTTCCAGAACATCCGGCTGTTCGCCAACATGACCGCGCTGGAGAACGTGATGGTCGGCCGGTACTGCCGGACCAGCTCGGGCGCGCTCACCTCGGTCCTGCGGGGGCCGAAGTTCCGCCGCGAGGAGGCTGCCACCATCGCCCGGGCCCAGGAGCTCCTCGACTTCGTCGGCCTCGGCAAGTCCACCGACCACCTGGCCCGGAACATGCCGTACGGCGACCAGCGCCGGCTCGAGATCGCGCGAGCGCTGGCCACCGACCCGAAGCTCGTCCTGCTGGACGAGCCAACGGCCGGTATGAACCCGCTGGAGACGCGGCAGGCCAGTGACCTGATCTTCAAGATCCGGGACTCGGGCCTGTCGGTCGTGGTGATCGAGCACGACATGCGGTTCATCTTCAACCTCTGCGACCGGGTGCTCTGCCTGGTCCGCGGCGAGGCGCTGATCGAGGGCACGCCGCAGGAGGTGCAGTCCGACCCGCGGGTGATCGAGGCCTACATCGGCACCGGCGAGCAGGACGACGAGGACGAGGCCGAGGACGTCGTACCGCAGCCGCCGCAGGATGTCGTCGACGGTGAGGGGGAGAAGCCGTGACGGTATTGATGCCACGCCTCCGGCGCGGCGGGTCATGGGGCTTTTGCTCCCGGTCTTCCCTCGTCGCTCCAGTCGCTTCGCTCCCTCCACTCCTCAGTCCAGACCGGGAGGCCCCATGACCGCGATGCTCGAGGTCCGCGACCTGGAAGTTGCCTACGGCAAGATCGTCGCGGTGAAGAAGATCAGCTTCAGCGTGGAGCAGGGGCAGGTGGTGTCGCTGATCGGCACCAACGGCGCCGGCAAGACCACCACGCTGCGGACGATCTCGGGCCTGCTCCGGCCGACGTCGGGCGAGATCCTGTTCCAGGGTGAGCGGATCGAGCAGGTGGCGGCGCACGACATCGTGGCGCGCGGGCTGGCGCACTCGCCGGAAGGGCGGCGGATCTTCCCCCGGCTGTCGGTCGAGGAGAACCTGCTGCTCGGCGCGTTCGCCCGGAAGGACCCGGCGGGGGTGCGCACCGATCTGGACGCGGCGTACGACCTGTTCCCGATCCTGGGGGAGCGGCGCAAGCAGCCGGCCGGGACGTTCTCCGGTGGTGAGCAGCAGATGCTGGCGATGGGCCGGGCGATGATGAGCCGGCCGAAGCTGCTGATGCTGGACGAGCCGTCGATGGGGCTGTCGCCGATCATGATGAAGCGGATCATGTCGACGGTCACCGAACTGCAGCAGCAGGGCACCACGATCCTGCTGGTGGAGCAGAACGCGCAGGCGGCGCTGAAGCGGGCCGACTTCGGCTACGTGCTGGAGGTCGGCAAGATCGTGCTGTCCGGCTCCGGCCGCGACCTGCTGGTCAACGACGAGGTCCGCAAGGCCTACCTCGGCGAGGACTGACTCCGTTGCTCTGAGCCCCCTGGTGTGACACAGCGCCAGGGGGCTCAGTCGCGGATGACCACAAGCAGCTGCACAAGCAGGGGAGCAACGATCAGCGCCGGGAGCAGATCGGCCACCGCGACCTGCTTGAGCTTCAGCAGTCGCAGTGCGACACCGATCAGCATCACCCCACCAGTGGCCCCCAGTGCGGTCACGTGCGCCTCCGGGAGTACGTCGCCCAGTACGGCTCCGACCGCGGTCACCGAGCCCTGGACGACCAGCACCACCAGCGCGGACGCGGCCACGCCCCAGCCGAACGACGCGGCGAACGCGATCGAGGTGAAACCATCCAGAACCGCCTTCAGGTACAACTGATCCGCGCCGCGGCCCAGCCCGTCGGACAAGGACCCCAGGAACGTCAGCGGCCCGACACAGAACACCATCGACGCCGAGACGAAACCCTCGACGAAGGTGCTCTGCCCCTCACCCCGGTCGAACCGCTGCTGGATCCACCCGCCGAAACCCTCCAGCCGCAGCTCGATCCGCAGCAGCGAACCGGCGATCCCGCCGATCAGCATCGCGCCGAGCACGATCAGTACCGGAGCGCTGTCGCCGACGGCGTCACTGAGGACGTGATCGCTGACCGCGAGGGCCCCCGAGATCGCGATCACCAGCGTGACCAGGCCGATCGCATCGGTGACCAGATCGCGGGTCCGGTGACTCAGGCGGTGGCCGATGAGTACGCCGAGTACCGACCCGACGAGCACCGTCGCGACGTTCACCAAGGTGCCGATTCCGATGAACAAAACTGTCTCCGATCACCCCGTGCGGCGCTGCTTTTGCAAGTGACCTCCGAGGGCCTACTGTTGCGCGAGGACGAGCGTAACCGCCGTCTCCGTTCACCTCGGGGGTGGACCAGACCAGGAGGTCGCTGTGGCAGCAGCCATCGAGGTGCGGGACGCCCGGCCGGGTGACGCCGATGCCCTCGTCGCGTTGTGGCGCGAGCTGGCCGGCGCCGGCGCGCATCCGTCCCGGTTGCCCGCGACGCCGTCCGCGGCCGCCGTCGAGGTTGCCGTCAGCAAGCACCTGGACGATCCGTTCGGCCGGCTGCTGGTGGGCGAGCTGGACGGGGAGGTGCACGGCATGGCCTACCTGCGCCGGACCCCGGTCACGCCGCTACACGATGACCAGACGGTCGCGATCGAGTACCTGCACGTCAGCGACGCCGCCCGTCGGCACGGACTCGGCAAGGCGCTGATCGCGGAAGCGGTCGCCTGGGCCGAGTACGAGTGCTGTGCACACCTGGCCGTGGTCGCGCCCGCGATCGCCCGCGAGGCGAACCGGTTCCTCGCCCGGTTGGGTCTCGGACAGGCCGGCGTACTGCGGTTCGCGACCACCCACACGGTGCGCCGCCGGCTCGCCGCCGAGCACGCGCCGAACCTGCTCGCCCTGCTGTCGTCGCGACGGTCCGCGATCGCCCGCCGTGCCCAGCTCGGCCGCCCGCTGCCGGTCGACGGGCCGACGCTGGGCGCCGACGTCAGCTACCCGGCGGAGCCTGAATCAGCTGGCACGTGATCCGCGCGGTGCAGACCCGCTTGGCGCGGTCGTCGGTGATGACCACTTCGTACGACGTCGTGGTCCGGCCGAGGTAGATCGGAGTGGCGACCCCGGTCACGGTCCCTTCGCGGACCGCGCGGTGGTGGGTGGCGTTGATGTCGACACCGACCGCGACCTTGCCGTAGCCGGCCGCGTGCAGCGCGGATCCGATGGAGCCGAGGCTTTCCGCCAGTACGCAGGAAGCGCCGCCGTGCAGCAGTCCGTACGGCTGGGTGTTTCCCTTGACCGGCATCGTCGCCACCACCCTGTCCGGGGTTGCTTCGCTGACAACGATTCCCATCAGCTGCAGCAGGGTGCCCTCCATGCCCATGCCCGGCCCGAGGTCTATTCGATCAGTCACAGAGGCAGACTACGCGGGTGTGCGGGAACTGCCTGTCCGGGGCGGAGGGGCGGGGAAGGAAAAGTGTCCGTGGGAACCACTAGAGTCGGTGTGTGGCTCCAGAAACCGACACCTCGACGATGACCAAGGACACCCCGCAGGCCGGCGCCGGCCGCCCGCGCATCCTGCTGCTGGACGGGCACTCGCTGGCGTACCGGGCGTTCTACGCGCTCCCGGTGGAGAACTTCTCCACCACCACCGGGCAGCACACCAACGCGGTGTACGGGTTCACCTCGATGCTGATCAACATGCTCCGCGACGAGCAGCCGACGCACATCTGCGTCGCGTTCGACGTGTCCCGCAAGACCTTCCGCTCCGAGCAGTACGCGGAGTACAAGGCGGGCCGGTCGAAGTCGCCGGACGAGTTCAAGGGACAGGTCTCGCTGGTCAAGGAGGTGTTGGAGGCGCTCCGGATCCCGACCACCGAGATCGACGGCTGGGAGGCCGACGACGTCATCGCCACCCTCGCCACACAGGCCGCCGAGCAGGGCTTCGAGGTGCTGATCAGCAGCGGTGACCGGGACGCGTTCCAGCTGGTCAGCGACGACGTCACGGTGCTGTACCCGAAGCGTGGCGTGTCCGAGATCGCCCGGATGGACCCGGCGGCGGTCGAGGACAAGTACGGCGTGACCCCGCGGCTCTACCCGGATCTCGCGGCGCTGGTGGGGGAGCAGAGCGACAACCTGCCCGGTGTGCCCGGGGTCGGGCCGAAGACCGCGGCCAAGTGGCTGAACCAGTTCGGCTCGCTGAACGACGTGGTTGACCGGGTCAACGAGATCAAGGGCAAGGCCGGCGAGTCGCTGCGTGAGCACCTCGCCGACGTGATCCGGAACCGGCAGATCAACGAGCTGGTCCGCGACCTGACCCTGGACGTCACGGTCGACGACCTGGTCCGCACGCCGTGGGACCGGGACAAGGTGCACACGCTGTTCGACAGCCTGGAGTTCCGGGTGCTGCGCGAGCGGCTGGTCGCCGAGCACGAGGAGGTCGACGCGACCGTCGACCACGGATTCGAGTTGGACGGTGTGCAGCTCAAGCCGGGCGAGGTGGCCGGCTGGCTCAAGGAGCACGTCAGCGCCGGCGAGCGCGTCGGCGTGGCGGTGCAGGGCAGCTGGGGCCGCGGCACCGGCGAGATCACCGGCCTGGCGCTGGCGAACACCTCCGGCGCGGCGGCCTGGTTCGACCCGATCGCACTGACGCCGGACGACGACGCGGCCTGGCAGGCCTGGCTCGCCGACCCGAAGCAGCCGAAGGCGCTGCACGACGCGAAGGGCCCGCTGCTCGGTTTCCTCGAGCGTGGCTGGACGCTGGCCGGCCTTAGCTCGGACACCCAGCTGAGCGCGTATCTGGCCCGCCCGGATCAGCGCTCGTACGACCTGGCCGACCTGACCGTGCGCTACCTCAAGCGCGAGCTGCGCAACGAGGAGGCGGAGAACGGTCAGCTCAGCTTCGACGACATCGAGGGCGGCCCGGCCGCGGACCACACGATGCTGCGTGCCCGGGCGATCGCCGACCTGGCCGACACGCTGGACGCCGAGCTCGAGAAGCAGGCCGGTACGGCGCTGCTCGCGGACGTCGAGTTGCCGCTGATCGACGTGATCGCCGGGATGGAGCGCGACGGGATCGCGGTCGACCGGCCGTATCTGGAGGAGCTCGAGGAGCGGTTCGCCACCGGAGTCCGGGAGGCCGCGACGGCGGCGTACGAGGTGATCGGCAAGGAGATCAATCTCGGGTCGCCGAAGCAGCTGCAGGTGGTGCTGTTCGACGAGCTGCAGATGCCGAAGACCAAGCGGACCAAGACGGGATACACCACCGACGCGGACTCGCTGCAGGCGCTGTTCGAGAAGACCGAGCACCCGTTCCTGGCCTACCTGCTCGCACACCGCGACGCGACCCGGCTGCGGCAGACCGTCGAGGGGCTGCTGAAGACGATCAGCCCGAAGGACGCCCGGATTCACACCACGTTCAACCAGACCATCGCGGCGACCGGACGGCTCAGCTCGACCGACCCGAACCTGCAGAACATCCCGATCCGGACCGAGGAGGGCCGCCGGATCCGGCAGGCGTTCATCGTCGGCGAGGGCAACGAGGCGCTGATGTCGGCGGACTACAGCCAGATCGAGATGCGGATCATGGCGCACGTGTCCGAGGACGAGGGGCTGATCTCGGCGTTCAACTCGGGCATGGACTTCCACTCGGTGACGGCGTCGCGGGTCTTCTCGGTCGAGCCGTCCGAGGTGACGCAGGAGATGCGGGCCAAGATCAAGGCGATGAACTACGGGCTCGCGTACGGCCTGTCGGCGTACGGGCTGAGCCAGCAGCTGAAGATCGGCGTGGACGAGGCGCGCGGTCTGATGGACGAGTACTTCGAGCGGTTCGGCGGCGTCCGGGACTACCTGCGGTCGATCGTCATCGACGCCGGCAAGAGCGGGTACACCGAGACGATCCTGGGCCGTCGGCGGTACCTGCCGGACCTCACCAGCGACAACCGTCAGCGCCGTGAGATGGCCGAGCGGATGGCGCTGAACGCCCCGATCCAGGGCTCGGCCGCGGACGTGATCAAGATGGCGATGCTGAAGGTCGACGCCTCACTGCGCGAGTCCGGCCTGAAGTCGCGGATGCTCCTGCAGGTCCACGACGAGCTCGTCTTCGAGATCGCCCCCGGCGAGCGCGAGGCGCTCGAGGAACTGGTCCGCCGCGACATGGGCCACGCCGTCGAGATGACCGTCCCCCTCGACGTCTCCGTCGGCATCGGCCGCACCTGGCACGAGGCCGCGCACTAGCGGGCGGCCTCCTCCAGCCCGGAGGTACGCATGCCCCCCGCAGGACAGTTGCCGGGGGCGTAAACAGGAACTGGTGTGCCGAGGCAGGCTATTTCGGCTCTCCTGTCGTTCCTGTGGGTCTCGGCCCCGCCGGGCTTTGTGCACCGATCAAGCACCGAGCCGGTGGGCGGGGATTTCGGGCCGGAGCAGGGGGCTAGGGCAAAAGTGTCGGGGCCTGGGACAAGGTGTCGGGACCTGGGACAGGGCATGAGTTGTCCGAGGCCCCGTCCTGGTGTCCGCGCGGCCGGCCCGTGCGTCGTCCAGGCCGCTCCACGCCCGCCGCGACGCCCGCAGTGGACCCGACCGCTGCCCGTCAAACGGCGCTCCGGAGGGTGGAGCCGATATCCGAACGCGTGCCGCTTCTCTTCCTTTACGAGGGGAGAACCCCCCCGAGCCGAGGCGTTGTCCGGGCTGTTGTGGCGTCTCTGTGGTTGCCCGATCTTGGCGGTGTCAACGCCGCTGTTTGCGGGGATCGGCGCGGGTGCGGACCTGAGACACTCACCAACCCGATCGTCAGTTCACCGCCGGCGCGGATCGGAGCGTGACCGGGGCAGGACCGCGTCTGCTTAGTGAGTGTGCCAGCACCGCGGCATCGAGCACGGACCCTGGCCGAACCGGTTTCGGCCACAGCAGAGATCGACTTTGTGCACCAGATCCGTACCCGGAGGGCCGGCGCCGTACGGATCTGGTGCACAAAGTGACCGACCAAGCCAGCCGCGCGGGGTAGCGAGGCGGGGCTGTCGGGCGGGGTAGCGAGGCGGGGCTGTCGGGCAGCCGGGCGGGTGGAGTGGCGGCGGCCAGCGACCGGGCTGGCGTAGTGGTATCCGCTGGGATGGGCTGGTCCCCGGGGGGACCCACAGTAACGGCAGGACAGCCGTTGTTTCGTGTCTCAGGCAGCCGGGAGGTGTCTCAGCCCCCGACTCCCGGTAGTAGCGGCAGCGGGTTGGGGGAGAGGGCGTTGGCGATCAACTCGTGCTCGCGGGAGGTGAGCGGGGGCAGGTCGGCCAACGGCCACCAGCGGACCTCGAGGGACTCGTCGTCGTTGACGCGGGGCTCGCCGCGTAGCGGGCGGCAGCGGAAGCAGAGCTCGAGGTACTGGACCTGGTCGCCGTTGGGGTAGCTGGCCGGCGGCAGTGCCGTGACGCTGACCAGGCGCTCGACGGCGACGTCGACCGCGGTCTCCTCGTGGATCTCGCGGGCCAGGCCGTGGGCCGGCTGCTCGCCCGGTTCGAGGATGCCGGCGACCAGGCTCCAGCGCCCGTTGTCGGCGCGCCGGACGAGCAGGATCTCCGCGCGGTCGTTCAGGACCACACCCGTGATGCCGGTGAGCCAGAGCAGGTCATGCCCGATCTTCTCGCGCAGTTCGAGGATGAACTTCGGGGTCGTCATGCGCAGCACCCTATCGAGCCGCTGCCCGGACTTACTTTCCGCAAGAAAGATGTCCGATGGACAGCAAACGGAAAGCGGTTGCACGCAAGATGCGGACAGTGAGCGACTGATTCCGATCGGTCGCCGTCGAGGTCTTCCGCACCGTCCTTTTCTATGTCATCCTCCCGGCAAGATCCGAGATCCTATCGGATATTGCTCTCGGATATTTCGTGTCGTTCCGACCCCGCCGCCTAGGAGGAACCCATGCCGAACTTCGATGCCCGGAGCACCGGACTCAGCCGTCGATCACTCATCGCGGGGGCACTCGGACTGACCGCCGCGACAGCCGGCGGCGGTCTGCTCAGTGCCTGCAGTAGTTCGAGCAGTGCCGGCGGTGCTGCTGCCGGCGCCGGCCAGGCCGCGCCCAGCGTCACCCTCGGCCCGAAGCTGACCACGGTGCAGTACCCGGAGGGCTACGTCGGACCGGTCGCCCGGGAGCTGAAGCCGATCACCAGCGAGAAGGTCACCTTCAAGATCGTCGTACCGCAGGACGTGACGATCGGCGACTGGAAGACCAACGCCTTCACCAAGTGGCTGGAGCAGAAGACCAACATCCACATCGAGTGGAACCAGGTCGGCGGGACCGACGACGACATCATGACCAAGGTGAACGCGATGATCGCGGCCGGCGACATCCCGGACGCGTTCATGGGTGTGCACTTCACCCGCTCCCAGCTGTACCTGTACGGCCAGCAGGGACTGTTCACCGACGTCGGCCAGTACATCGACGGGTACGCGCTGAACCTGCAGCAGGCGATGAAGGACTACCCGGACACCCGCAAGCTGGTGCAGGCGCCGGACAAGAAGATCTACTCGTTCCCGAACATCAACGACTGCTACCACTGCCGGGCCAGCAACAGCCGGACGTTCCTCAACACCGACTGGATCAAGCAGGTCGGCCTGGACGTCCCGAAGACCACCGACGAGTTCCGCGAGGTGCTGCGCGCCTTCAAGAAGGCCGACCTCGGCGGCAACGGCCGGACCATCCCGTTCGCCGGCTACAAGGACGCGCCGCTCGACACGTTCTTCATGAACTCCTTCCTCTACAACCCCGGCGACCCGTGGCTGGTCGTCAACGACGGCAAGGTCGACGTCACCTTCGACAAGGACGAGTGGCGCGACGGCCTGAAGTACATCCACGGCCTGTACGCCGAGGGCCTGATCAACAAGGACGTGTTCACCGCCGACCAGGACCAGATGGACCGGTACGGCAAGGCGCCGGGCAAGCCGATCATCGGCGGCGCCCGGTCCTACTACTGGGGCGGCTTCCTCGACATCGACCAGAAGGACCCGAACGCACGCTGGCGCAAGTACCTGGCCATCCCGCCGCTGGAGGGACCGAACAAGGTCCGGTACGCCGCCTGGAACTATCTCGGCGTGGGTGTCGAGGTGGCCAAGCTCGTGATCACCAAGAAGTGCGCCAAGCCGGAGTTGCTGGTCCAGTGGGCCGACGCGCAGATGGAGCTGGAGGCGATCCTGCGCGGGTACGGCGGCCCGAAGTTCGAGTGGGCCAAGAAGGGCGACCTCGGGATCAACGGCAAGCAGGCCGTGTACGGGTTCTCGGCGACCTGGAACACCGAGAAGAACATCAGCTGGAGCCAGGACAACACGATGTACCGGTCCCAGGACTTCCGGCTCGCCGAGCGGGTGAACCCCGCCGACCTGACCTTCGAGAAGCCGCTCTACCAGCAGACCGTCGACAACTACTTCCCGTACAAGCAGCCGCAGGAGATGCAGTTCCCGCCGGTCACCCTGGACCAGGACCAGGCCGCGCAGGAGTCGGAGCTGACGACGAACCTGGAGACCGAGGTCAACCAATCGTTCGCGCGATTCGTCACCGGGCAGCTCGACCCGAACGACGACGGCGCCTGGAACGACTTCAAGGACCGGGTCGGCAAGATCGGCGTCAAGCCGTACCTGGACCTCCAGCAGGCCGCCTACGAGACCTACAACGCATGAGCGCGGCCGGCACGCTGCCGCCGGACGAGCGGCGGCTCGCGGTGGGGGCGTCGATCCAGGACACCCGTGGCGACAAGATCGCGTCGGCCTGCATCTACACCGCGCTCGGACTGTTCTGCCTCGCCGTCCTCTACCCGTTGATCTATGTGCTCAGCGCCTCGGTCAGCAACACCAAGAAGGTGGCCTCCGGTGAGGTCTGGCTGTGGCCGGTCGGGTTCACCCTGGACGCGTACAAGGCGATCTTCGACTACGACTCGATCGTCAGTGGCTTCGGCAACTCCGTGTACTACGCGGTCGTCGGGGCTGTGGTTGCCACGGTTCTCACGCTGCTGGCGGCGTACCCGCTGTCGCGGAAAGGGCTGCCGGGCAAGGGCCTGATCATGGCGGCGTTCGTGTTCACGATGATGTTCAGCGGCGGGCTGATCCCGACGTACCTGGTGGTGGACAAGCTCGGCCTGCTGAACACCCGGTGGGCGATCATCCTGCCGGCCGCGCTGGCGGTCTGGAACGTGATCATCACCCGGACCTACTTCATGGTGACGATCCCGGAGGAGCTGGTCGAGGCCGGGAAGGTGGACGGCTGCAGCGACTTCGGGTTCTTCTGGCGGATCGTGCTGCCGCTGAGCAAGCCGATCATCGCGGTGAACCTGCTCTTCTACGCGGTCGGGCAGTGGAACTCGTTCTTCAACGCGCTGATCTATCTGACCAACGAGCACCTGTTCCCGTTGCAGGTGATCCTGCGGCAGATCCTGATCCAGTCGAAGATCGACCCGTCCCAGATGCCCGACACCAGCAAGCTGATCCAGCTGAAGGAGCTGCAGCAGCAGCTGAAGTACTCGCTGATCGTGATCGGGATGATCCCGCCGCTGCTGGTCTACCCCTTCGTCCAGAAGCACTTCGTCAAGGGAGCCATGATCGGCTCTCTGAAGGGTTGAGCGCATGACTGTGCTTTTGGCCGGGCCTTCGGCGCCGGCGTGGTCATGGGGCCTTGGCTCCCGGCCTTCCCTCGTCGTTCCAGTCGCTTCGCTCCCTGCACTCCTCAGTCCAGGCCGGGAGGCCCCATGACCACCTCGACGTCAACCGAAGCACGTTCCGCGGTCCGGACGGCGGCTCACAAGCGCACGCGTACGGCGAGGTCCGCGGTCGGGCTGGGGTTGCGGATGCGCCGGAACTGGCAGCTGTACGCGATGCTGGCGCTGCCGCTGATCTGGCTGGCGGTCTTCGCCTACTGGCCGATGTACGGCGTGATCATCGCGTTCAAGGACTACAACGTGGTGTCCGGGATCTGGGGCAGCCCGTGGGTCGGGACGAAGCACTTCCACCGGTTCGTGGAGTCGTACCAGTTCTGGCGGCTGATCAAGAACACCGTGTACCTGCACGTCTACGAACTGGTGGCCACGTTCCCGCTGCCGATCATCCTCGCGCTCTGCCTGAACACGATCCGGAAGAAGTGGTTCAGCCGGTCGGCGCAGCTCATCACCTACGCGCCGCACTTCATCTCCACGGTGGTCGTGGTCGGGCTGGTCGTCGTACTGACGAACCCGAACACCGGGGTGGCGAACAAGTTCCTCGGGCTGTTCGGCTTCGGGCCGGTCGACATCATGGGCGACTCCGGGATGTTCCGGCACATCTATGTGTGGTCGGGGGCGTGGCAGACGATGGGGTTCGCCGCGATCATCTATCTGGCCGCGCTGACCAGCGTGCCGCCGGAACTGCACGAGGCGGCGATTGTCGACGGGGCATCCCGGGTGCGGCGGATGTGGCACATCGACCTGCCGGCGATCGTGCCGGTGGCGGTGATCCTGCTGATCCTGAACATCGGCTCGATCCTGTCGGTCGGGTTCGAGAAGGTGCTGCTGATGCAGAACAACCTCAACCTCGACACCGCGGAAGTGATCGACACCTACGTCTACAAGATCGGTCTGGCCTCGGCGGTGCCGCAGTTCAGCTATGCGACGGCAATCGGGTTGTTCCGCTCCGTCATCGGACTGGTGCTGCTGGTGCTGGCGAACACCTTCGCCCGCCGCTTCGCCAAGTCCAGCCTCTGGTGAGTCAGGTGCTGGCCTGGCGATGGAGTCCTGTCGCCAGGACGGCCGACAGCAGCAGCGCGCAGGTGCTGGTCATCGCGACCAGCACCTTCACGCCGTTGAGCCCGGTGGCGATGCCGGTGCCGAGCACGATCCCGGCCGCGACCGCGAGTACGGCGAGGCCGACCCAGATCACCACGGCGGCACGCTTCTCCTGCTGCGCGATCGCCGCGTACACGACCAGTTGCAGTACGGCGTATGCCGAGCCGGAGACCGCGAACAGCCAGGTGTACGGACCGAGTGGCGCGTACTTCTCCTCGCCGCCGATGATCGCGACGATCAGGTCGGGTAGCACGAGGGTGCCGATGACGGCGCAGACGCCGAGCCCGGCAACGGCGGCGATCGCCTGGCGTAGCCGCCGGGTGTCGCCGGGGGAGCTGGCGAGTGACGGGAACACGATAACGATGACGAACTGCGGCAGGAACAGACAGGCCTTCGACACGATCAGCCCGGCCGCGTAGTACCCGCTGTCCCTGCCGTCGAGCAACGCACGCGCGAACAGCACGTCCGCGTTGGCGATCGCGAAGAACGCCAGCAGGGTGTGCGTGCCGTGCATCGTCTCCCGCAGTACCGCCTTCATCTCCGCGGCGGTGGCGCCGGCCGATCCCCGGAGCAGGAAGCCGCCCAGCAGCGGAGGTACGGCGGCGCCGAGAGCGAGACCGATCATCGCCGAGTCGAGGGATGGGTGTACGAGCAGCGCACCACCACCGAGCACGAGGCGGCCGACGCCGACAGCGGTGTAGACGGCCGCCAACTCGGTCCAGCGCTGGCTGCCTTGGAGGACACCGAGCTGTGAGCCCATCAGCGTCAGGAAGCCGAGTGTGGGAGCGAGCAGCAGGACCGCGACCACGGAGTCGATGTGCAACATCCACATGAACAGGGGCGTCGCCACCAGACACACCGCGGTGAGTCCGACAGCCGCACGGCGACCCGCCTTGAGCATGGTGTCGGCCAAGCCCGCGGCGCTGTCCCCGCTGTGAGTGGCGAGGCGGCGGGCACCGGTAGCCTGCAGACCGAGTGAGGCGACGTTGCCGATCAGCAGCAGGCCGAGCAGCGCGGTCATGGCGCCGAACTGCTCGGGCACCAGCGTGTGCGTCCCGATCAGCGTGAAACCGTAGGCGGCTACGTTCATGATGGCCATGCCGACGGCAACGACCGTGGCACTGCGCAGGAATGCCAACCGTCTGGGCTCTTGCTCCGGAGTGGTGTCTGAACTCATGCTCTACTGCCTCAGGGCATTGGGTGGGGAGGTGGTCATGTCAGAACGTGCCAAGCGCGTCCTGCCGTGGTTGTGGCCTGTCCTGCTCACCCTGCTGATCACTGCTCCGCTACTCGCTCCAGGCTTCGTGGTCGGCTACGACATGGTGTTCGTGCCGGACCTCACGGTACGGCTTGACCTCTTCGGTGTCACAACGGCCATGCCGCGCGCGGTCCCGTCGGATGTCGTCGTGGCCCTGCTCGACGTGGTCGGCGGCGTACTGGTCAACAAGCTCGTCCTCGTGGCCATCCCATTACTCTCCGGCCTCGGCATGGCCGCTCTGTGGCGAGAGGTCCGGCTGGGTGGCGCGCTGCCGGGCGCTGCGGCCGCCACGCTCTACCTGTGGAACCCGTTCGTCGCCGAGCGGCTGCGGCTCGGTGCGTGGGCCCTCCTCCTCGGGTACGCCGCCCTGCCGTGGCTGGTGCGGTCGGCGCTACGACTACGCCGGGGACACGGGTGGCCCGGATTCGTGCTGGCGTCGGCCGGGTGTGCGCTGACGGCATCGGGTGGAGTCACCGGACTGCTGATGGCGGGGCTGATCCTGCTTTGGCCGCCACGGGCTCCGAAGATCTGGCCGCTGGGCGCAGCACTGCTCGTCAATGCACCGTGGCTGGTGGCGGGTCTCGTCCATGGCGGAGGTGCAACCAGCGACCCAGCCTCGGTGACTGCATTCGCGGCACGTGACGAGGGCTATGGGGGAGTGCTGCCCACACTCCTCACGCTCGGTGGCGTGTGGAACGCAAACGTTGTCCCCGGCAATCGAGGCGACCTACTGCCGACCATCTTTGCAGTCGCGATGCTGGTCCTGTCGGTGGCCGGCGTAGTGCTGTGGTGGCGACAAGAACGCGTAGTCGGCGCACTGGTGACGGCAGCCGTGGTCGCTCTGCTCATCGGGCTGGCCGGCGTGGTCGCACCGGGTGCGTTCGCCCAGGTCGTTGCGCACGTGCCAGGAGCCGGCCTGTTCCGCGACGGGCAGCGCTATCTGCCACCACTGATCCTGCTCGAGTCCGTCGGCTTCGGTGTTGCGGTGACAGCTGTACTCCGCCACGTCCGCATGCAGCGTGTCGTGGGAGTCACTGCGGTGCTGCTGCCGATCGCTGCTCTGCCTGCGTTGGCCGGGGGAGCCGGCCTGAGGGTCTCGGAGTATCCGTCGGACTGGCAGCAGGCACAGCACGCGGTCGCCGGCCGCTTCATTCCTTGGCCCTACGAGTCCTATCGGGCACCGGTGTGGAACAGCCGCCGTCCGGTGCTCGACCCGATGCCCCGCTACTTCGCGCAGCCTTCGATCGCGCCCGACGAACTGATCGTCGGCGGGCACCGCCTGGCCGGCGAGGATGCACAGGCGGCCGACGTGGCAACCGCGATCCGGGCCGGCGTGCGGGACGGGTCGGATCCGACTGACGTTCTGCTGCAGCACGGTGTGGGCTGGATCGTGGTCGATCGCGAGGCGGGCGGTCCGATCCCGACAACGCTGTTGCACGGGCTCAAGGAGGAGTTCTCCGGTCCGACCGTGACCGTCTACCGGCTCGCGGGAACGCCCGTGCCGCAACACCACGCGCCCTGGCGGATCGTCGTCGTACTGGCTGCCTGGGCGGCTGCCGCGGCGACCTTGATCGCCGCTCTGGTTTCTCTGGCGAGGCGTTGTTACTCTTCGGTTCACTTGACCGGGAGGGGACACGTTCCATGGGATCACTGATCGGTGCGGCCATCGCCGTACTCGCCGGACTGGCAGTCGCTACCACGACGGTTGTCGGGGTGGTTCAGTCGGTGAAGGACGACCCGGCGCCGCCGCCCGGCCAGACGCAGGGGCAGGCGGACGACCCGATCGTCGGCTACGGGGTGAAGTAGGCGTCAGCAGTCGGTCGAAGGCCAGTGCGGCCGCACACCAAGTGAACTTGCCCGCACTGGCCGACGCCCCTTCCGACAACCGCTGCCGCAGTGCGTCGTCCTGCAGCAGCGCGGTGATCGCGCCGGCGAAGTGCTGCGGGCTGTCCACCAGCACACCCGACGTTTCGTCGTGGACGGACTCTGTCGGGCCGCCCGCACTGCGGTAGGCCACCGTCGGTACGCCGTGACCCGCGGCCTCACCGACGACCAGACCCCAACCCTCTTTGAGGCTTGGCAGTGCGAGCACCCAGGCCTCGTCGTACGCCGCGTGCTTGTCGTCCTCACTCACATGGCCGCGGAACTCGACCGCGTCCCGCAGACCACGCTCGTCGACGTACGCACGGAGCGAGTCCTCCCACCAACCTGAGCCGACAACGATCAGCCGTGCATCGGGAAGGACCTTGCGTGCTTCGGCGATCGCGTCGACCGCGTGCTCGAGTTGCTTGTGCGGAACGATCCGTCCGACGCAAACGACCGTTGGCACTGTCGATTGCGGGCGCTGGCGTGGCGGCGCCGGATCGGTGCCGTTGTGGATCACCGTGATGTCGCTGACGCCGAGTCCGGTGAGCTCGTCGCGGGAGGCCGACGACACGGTCACGTAAGGGCAGTCGTCGTACAACCGTGGTGCTACCCGCGATTCGAGCCACCAGCCGAGCCGGCCGCGCCAGCCCGGGTACACGACCTGCCACTGCTCCTGGTGCACGTGATGGACGAGTACGACGACACTGCGACGTACGAGACGGGTAAAGAATGGGAGTCCGTTCTGCACGTCGACAACGCGGTCCGGTTGGTGCAGCAAGGTGTGCACGAGACCGCGTAGGTACACCGTGACCTTGGAGCCTCGATACACGTACCGGACGTCGTGGCGACGGGCTTCGCGGGGGCTCCCCGGGTACGCCGCGCACAGCACGGTCACCGACCAGCCCAGTGCTGCAAGGCCTCTCGCCACCTCCTCCACATAGCGCTCCGAACCTCCACCTTCCGGGTTCGTCGTGTCCCGCCAATTCAGCAACAGCACGCTCTGCGCACGCACCTGGTCAGCCCCACCCCTCCGGTCACCTCCCCCGAGGTAATGGGCGGGGACGTTACCAAGGAGTAACGATGTCCGCCAGACCTCGCGAGATCCGTTAATGTCCCGCCTGTGCAACTGATGACGAACGCGACGGAAAGCCCGGAGTGGACGGCCGATCTCGGCCGTGCGGTCCGGCTGTTCCGGGCGTTCGGAGTCGAGCAGTCGGACCCGGATCGCTTCTACGAAACACTTGCTGCAGATTCGGTCGGGCAGGTCCGGCAGTACGCCGAGCTGCCCGGCGCACTGCTGCTCGACGTCGGTGGCGGGCCCGGGTACTTCGCCGACGCGTTCCGCCGGGCTGGAGCGACGTACTACGCGATCGACTCCGACCTCGGCGAGCTGAGCGGGCGCGGCGAGCCCACACCGGGCACTGTGCTCGGCAGCGGTATGGCACTGCCGGTTGCTGACGCCGCAGTCGACATCTGCTTCTCGTCCAACGTGCTCGAGCACGTGCCCGACCCATGGCTGATGGCTGACGAGTTGGTCCGAGTCACTCGGCCCGGTGGGACGGTCTTCCTGTCCTACACCGGCTGGTGGGGACCGCACGGCGGCCACGAGACCGCGCCGTGGCATTACCTCGGCGGACACCGCGCTGCCAGTCGCTACGAGCGCCGACAGGGGCATCCGCCGAAGAACCGGTTCGGTGCGTCGCTGTTCCCGATCACAGTGGCCGCGGGACTGCGGTGGGCTCGCTCCTGCCAGGCAGCGGACCTCGTTGCGGCGGTGCCGAGATATCACCCCCGCTGGGCGTACGGCGTACTCGCGGTGCCCGGTGTGCGGGAGGTCGTGACCTGGAATCTCGTCCTGGTCCTCCGGCGCCGATGAGGAGACTCAAGGCGGGCAGTTCGGAGCAGGCGGTCTGGCGAGCGAGGCTCGTGCTGGGCTGTCTGGTCCTGATCGCCCTGTGCTTCCATCAGGCACCCGGCAAGATCGTGCCCGACACCAAGCTCGACCTGACCGCCGGACCCGGCGGCTTCCTCGTTCGGGCACTGCACCTGTGGGATCCACAGGGTGCCTTCGGTCAGCTGCAGAACCAGGCCTACGGCTACCTGCTGCCGATAGGCCCGTTCCACTGGCTCCTCGACTCGCTGTCGGTGCCGGACTGGATCACCCAACGCCTGTGGTGGTCCTTGGTCCTGTGCGTCGCGTTCCTCGGTGTCTGGAAGCTGTGCAACGCCCTGCAGTACGGCGTGCCGTGGACGCGCTTTACCGTGGCGCTGCTCTACGCACTGAGCCCTCGCATGCTCGGCGAGCTGTCGATCACCTCGATCGAGGTGTGGCCGATCGCGATGGCTCCGTGGGTGTTGCTGCCACTCGTCACCCCGCGCGCCCGCTCGGGCTGGTGGCGGGTCGGCTGGTCGGCCGTGGCGTTCGCACTGGTCGGGGGAGTCAACGCCGTCGCGACCGGTGCCACGCTCGTACTGCCGGCGATCTGGCTGATGACGCGGCGGCTGGACCGGTCGACGCTGAAGGTGGCGGTCGGCTGGCTCGGCTGTGTGGTGGCGGTGTCGATCTGGTGGCTCGTGCCGCTGATGCTGCTCGGCCGGTACAGCCCGCCGTTCCTCGACTGGATCGAGAACGCCCGGGTGACGACCGGCATGGCGAGTGTGTTCGAGTCTTTCCGCGGTACGTCGCAGTGGCTCAACTTCCTGTCCGGCGGTGGTGGACCGAGCTGGCCGGCCGGCTGGCTGTACGTCACGCAGCCGATGCTGATCCTCACCACCGCAGCCATCGCCCTGCTAGGCCTTGCGGGCCTCGCGATGGGCTCGCTGAAGAACCGCGGGTTCCTGCAGCTCTCCCTCGTGGCAGGACTCCTGCTGGTGACGCTCGGCCACGCCGGTGCGGCCGGCTCACCCTGGGCGCCGCAGTTGCAGGAGCTGCTCGACGGACCGCTCGCAGCGCTTCGCAACACGCACAAGTTCGAGCTGGTCGTCCGATTGCCACTCACCCTCGCCGCAGCGCATTCCCTGAGCCGCCTCGCCGAGTGGGCGGTATCGCATCGCATCCACCGTCGCGTCGTACCGGTGCTGGTGGCCTGTCTGGTCGTGTCGGTCGCAACGCCGGCCATCTTCGGTCAGCTGCCCAGGAGCGAGGGGTACGACGCTATCCCGGCGCACTGGCGGGAAGCCGCGTCCTGGCTCGACAACCAGTCCGCGCCGGGCAGCGTCCTCGTGGTGCCGGCCGCATCCTTCGCGGACTTCACCTGGGGCTCGACGAAGGACGAGCCGTTCCAGGCCTTGCTGAAGCGACCCATGGCTGTGCGAGACGCCGTACCACTGGGGTCTGCCGGGACGACGCGATGGCTCGACGAGGTGGAGCGCCGGCTGGGGTCCGGCGTCGGCGACCAGACACTGCGGCAAGCCCTCGCGCGTGCGGGCGTCAGGTACGTCGTGGTGCGCAACGACCTCAGGTACGACGCGCAGGTGACGCCGACCCTGGCCGTGCACGAGAGCCTGGCCGAGTCGGGCATCAAGCGGGTCGCGTCCTTCGGCCCGCCCACCGGCAGCACCATCGAGCAGCCCGGCGTGACGCTCGACGGCCACATGCGGCTGCCGTACCCGAGCGTGGAGATCTACGACGTCGGTGACACGAGTGCGGGCCGGCTGGTCCCGGAGTCGCGACTGGTGGAAGTCCGCGGCGCGGCTGAGGACGTACCGGCGGTGTTGACGGCACTCGGCGGTGACCGTGACGCGGTGACCAGCTCCGACGCCGCCGGGCGACTCGACGGACTCCCGCTGATCCCGACCGACGGCATGCAACGTCGTGAGGTGTCGGTCGGCCGTCCGGCCGAGAACTACTCGCCCGTGCTCACCGCGGCCGAGGGGAGCCGGCAACACCGCCGCACCCTCGGGTACGACGACGGCACCGCAACTCCGAGTACGACCAGGACGTGGGGTGGCGGCATTGCCGACGTACGGGCGTCCTCGTCGGCATCGGATGCGGACGCCACATTGCGGACCGGGCCGGGCAATGGGCCGTTCGCCGCAGTAGACGGCGATCCGTCCAGTCGCTGGATCTCGGGGACGTTCGGCCGGAGCAGTGGGGAATGGCTGGAGCTGACCTTCGACTCGCCGCGCACGGTCGACGGGCTGAAGGTCCAGTTCTCGCTGGCGCCACCCACGACCGAGCCGGTCCGGACGTTGCAGGTGGACACGGACGCCGGATCGCTGACGTCAGTGGTCTCGGGGTCGGGCGATGCGCAGAGCATCCCAACCCCACCGGGTCAGACGAAGCGGTTGCGGCTGAGTGTCGGTGTGACCGACGGCAAGAACCCGCGTGGTGTGTCGATCGCGGAGGTGACCCTGCCGGGCATGCAGGCGGTCAGTCGGCTCAGCGTGCCGGCCACTGACCGGCAGCCGAGCGCACTGGTGTTCAGGAACGAGCAGATCGGGCGGTCTGCCTGCCTTCACGTGGACACCCGGCCACTGTGCCGGCAGAGCGTGGCGAAGGACTCCGAGGAGCCGACCGGCCTCTTGCGCAGTGTCGAGCTGCCGCAGGCGGCGTCGTACCAGTTGCACGGGACCGCACTGCCGAAGGACGGCGCGACTCTCGAAGGCATGCTCGTGGTGCCCGGTGCCATCACCGCGTCTGCATCGTCCCGAGCCGTGACGGCCCCAGAGGGGCGACCGGGCGCTGCCGTCGATCGCGATCTCGGGACCGGCTGGGTAGCGGACCCGAGCGACCCGGCTCCGAGCCTGACCCTGAGGTTGCCTGCGGCAAGGGAGCTGAGTGGGCTGCAGTTCCTGACCGATCCGTACCTGACGGCCTCTCAGCCGACCGAGGTGCTGCTGCGGTTCGACGGTGGTGCGCCGACCCGGAGCACAGTGGACTCCGAGGGCTACGTTCGGTTCGCCGAGCGGAAGGCGCGGACGGTCGAAGTGGACTTCGCCGAGACCAGACCGATGGTGGACTTCGACTCGGCTACCGGGTTGGCACAGACCGCGCCGGTAGGCGTCGCCGAGGTGCGAGTGCTCGGCGCCGACGATCTGCGCAAGGCACTCGACCTGAACAGCCAGACCGGGGCGTACTGCGGCTATGGGCCGGGGGTGCGCGTTGACGGCGTACCGGCGGACACACAGCTCAAGGCGACGGTGCGGGACCTGCTGCAGCGACGCCCGGTCGCGTTCAGCACATGTGGAAAGGACTCCGCGGTTCCGCTGCAGGCAGGACGCCATGCCGTGGATGTCCTGGCCGGTGGAGGCTTCGTGCCTATCGAGACCACGCTGACCAAGGCAGGATTCAGCGACGTGTCCGTCACGCCGGTGCAGGACGTGGACGTCTGGCGGCCGAACCCTGCCGAACTGACCGCCGAGGTGCCGGCGGCGGACGAGCAGTCCGTGCTGACCGTCGCCCAGAACTACAACGACGGCTGGGAGGCGTACGACGGCACTGGTCACAAGCTGACGCCGATCCGCATCGGCGGCTGGCAGCAGGGCTGGGTGCTGCCGGCCGGGCCCGAGCAGGTGGTGACAGCTCGCTTCATGCCGGATCGCACGTACCGCGGCGGTCTGCTGGTCGGACTACTCGCACTGCTGTCGGTGATCGCCATGGCCGTGTTCTTCCGGCGTCGGTCAAGGCATTCGGGGCATCGCCTGCGCGAAGGCCGCAATGTCGGGCCATGGGTCGCTTTGGCCCTCGGTGCGGTCGCGGGCACGGTGATGTCCGGGTGGATCGGCCTGGCTGCCGTTGCGGTTGCTGCCGTCTGTTCGTGGTTCCTGCCGAAGCGGGTGGTGCTTGTCGTGGTCGCGGCTGTGGTGACGCTGGGGACTCTGGTGGCGGCCGTTCAGCCCTGGCCGAACGGAGATGCCGGAGTGACCTCGGCAGTCGTCCAGTCGTCGATCTTGTTCGGATGTGCGCTGGCCCTGTTGTCCACGTTCACCGGTGAGACGTCGTACGACTTGTCTCGCCTGCCAAGGCGCATGATGGGCCGCTCCATCCCGTAGTAGCTCGCTGCGGCGACGGCGGCCGAGATGACGAGTGTTGGGAAGAAGAGCAGGGCGAACTTGCCGCTGAACAGGTTGTAGCCGCTGATCCGCTCGACCAGACTCAGCACAATCAGGTGGTACGCGAAGACGCCGTACGAGATGTCTCCGGCGATGTGACCGACTCTCCCGCCGAGGACGCCGGCGATGCGGGTGGTCGGGGTCAGTGCCGGAAAGAGAACGCACGCTGCGATGCCCGTGTAGAGGATGGCCTTCACGAATGCCTGGCCTGGTGTGGACGCGGACAGGTTGTACGGACCGGCGACCGGGCTCGCAGCGATGAGCAGCAGCGCTGCACCGACACCCCAGACCGTCCCTGGGACCTTGGTGAGCGTGTCGAGCGCGGACGGCCCCAGCCGGCCGCTGCTGCGAGCCACCTGCCACAGGGCGAACCCCATCCCGACGGCGAACCAGCCGACGTACCCGGGTAGCCAGAGGCCCGCCTGCGGGTGACCGGTCGCGTTCACAGCGGCCATCCAGACCGGTCCGAGAACGATCAGCACACCGAGTACGACGAGTCGCCAGCGCACGCTGCGTCGAGTGGGACGCTCGTACCCGGTCAGCAGTTTCGCCAGCCCTGGCAGGAGAAGGTAGAACGCCACCTCGGTCGCCAGACTCCACAGCTGCGTGAGTCCGTCCGCGGCCGGCCCGTCGAAGTAGACCTGCGTCAGTGTGGCGTGCTGGAGGTACGTCGCCCAGGTCACGCCGTCCTTGTGCGGTACGAGGACGACGGCTAGCACTACCGCCAGCCAGAGCGCCGGCAGGATCCGCAGTGCGCGGTTGCGCAGGTAGGGCAGTGTGAGCGGCGGCAGCGTCCCCTCGAACCACGCCACCGCGTGCGGCCGGTAGAGCAGGAACCCGGAGATCGCGAAGAAGATCGCCACCCCGATGTCCAACCGGGCAAGGATCCCGGCGAACGGCCCGTTCAGCGAGGTCCCGGTGTGAAACCCGACATGGGTGGTCAGCACGGCAAGCGCACCGACAGCCCGCAACCCGTCCAACGCCGGGAATCTGGTCCGTGTCATTGGCTTGGTCGCAGCGAAACCCCGTCCTCGAGGGTGGGGTGGAACCGCGACTGCCTCCCTTCGGAGATCGGGGACTGTCGGTCCCGGCTGATTGGGTAGGTGGCGTGTCCCGGTTCCGGATGTACCCGACTCCCGCGCAGCAAGCCGCGTTGCTGGAGCAGTGCAAGCATGCCCGGTACGTGTGGAATCTGGCGCTGGAGCAGTGGTCGATGTGGACTCGCGACCAAGGCCCGACGCCGGGGTACGTCGAGCAGGCCCGCCAACTCACTGAGGCACGAGCCGCCTTCGTCTGGCCGCGGGCCGGGTCGCAGACGGTCCAGCAGCAGGCGCTGCGAGACTTCGACCAAGCCGCCAAGAACTACTACGCTGCGACCCACGGGCGGCCGACCTGGCGCAAGGTCGGGCTGCACGAAGGATTCCGGATCGTCGGCCCGCAAGCATCCCGGTTTGTGAAGCTGAGCCGCAAGTGGGCCGCGGTGAACGTGCCGAAGGTCGGCTGGGTCCGGTTCCGGCTGTCCCGTGCCGTCCCCGACGCGAAGTCGTACCGCATCACCCGTGACCGGGCCGGTCGCTGGCACCTCGCATTCGCCGTCATCCCGGAGCCAATCCGCTCGCCGGGCACGGGCGAGATCGTCGGCGTCGACCGTGGCGTCACCGTGTCGGCGGCCCTGTCGACGGGTGAGCTGCTGTCGTGTCCGGGCCTGTCGGACCGTGAGCAGGTGCGACTGAAGCACCTGCAACGCCGCCTCGCCCGGTGCCATCGCGGTTCCAGTCGTCGTCAGCGGGTGAAGGCTGCGATTGCGAAGCTGTATGCCGGCTGGGGCGCCTTGGTACGTCGTCTGGAGCACAAGGCCAAGGGACGGGTCGAGAAAGTGAATCCTGCGTACACGTCGCAGACCTGTAGCGTCTGTGGGCATTGCGCACCGGAGAACCGCGAGAGTCAAGCGGTGTTCCGGTGTGTCGCCTGCGGGTATCAGGCGAACGCGGACGTGAACGCCGCAGTGAACATCGCGGCCGGACGGGCCGTCAGCGCACGCCGAGAGGCGCCCGAAAGGGTCTCGTCGACGCGTGAACCTCAACTCGCTACCTCCGGATAGTGGTTGGAATCCCCGCCCTACAGCGCGGGAGGACGTCAACTGGGAATTCCGATCTCGAGGTTCTCGACGCACAGGTTGGTCGCGGGATCGGAGGAGCGTAGCCGCAGTTGCGTGGCGGTGATCCGGGGCGACGGGCCGAAGTACAGGTTCCCGGCTCCAGCGGGCCAGTCGGCCGCAGGGAGCGCCGCGACGTTGCCGTCGGCGTCCAGCAGTTCGATCGCCACGGTGTTCTCGCGGTTGGAGAAGTACGCCGCCTTGACGAACCACGCCGCGGTCGCGACTCCGGGCTGGGTGGGCACCAGCGGTACGGTCACCGGATCGGTGCCACGCACCAGCAGGTTGCAGAAGGAGTTGGCCTGCGACGTCGGTGCACCGCGTGACCAGACCGCGAGCTGCGACTGGCGGAGGTGCCCGGTGTCGTCGACCAGCAGTGGCTCACTGGTCGGTGCCTGCAACTGGAACGGGATCCTGGCCATCCTCAGCACAGGCGACAGCCGGATGTCTGCCATCAGCGCAGTGGCGATCGAGGGCGGCATCGGGGTGTCCCAGAGATTCACGTTCGGTCCGGCCCGATCCAGCTCCGCGGTGACGGTCGCGAAGTACGCCTTTGCCGGGTTGTTCCCCCACTCCCGGGCGAATCCGGCGTCCGACACGACCACGCCGACGACCAGACAGGCGACGGGTACGACAGCCAGCCGCAGCTGGACCGTCCGAAGCGACAGCACCACAGCCAATGCGAGTGGGATCGAGACATCGGACCAGTAGTGGTAGTGCACGGTGAAGATCGAGCCGAACCCACGGAAGCGTCCGTAGGACACGAGGAGCACGGTCACCAGAACGTAGACGGCGACCGAGGCCCACAGCAGCAGCGCACGCCGGCCCCGCCGCCACGCGGTCGCGAGCAGCACAATGGCGACCAGCCCACCGAGCGCGAACGCCGCGACGGGAGGCGTGGCGACGCTCATCGACTGCCCGGTGCCGGCCCAGGTCCAAGGGCCGCCGACCAGTGCGGACAGCGGCACGCCGAAGCCGCGCGCCGTGAGCTCGAGCAGCTTGCCGGCGCCGGGCAGCCGGCCGCTCGACGGACTGCCGTGCGTCAGGTAGAGGATGCCGAAGGCAATGATCGGCACGGTGAGAGCGGCGGCGTACCGCCACCAGCCGCGGAGCCAGTCGCGGAGCGGGTCGGTGCGCAGATAGAGTGCCAGGGCAACGGCCGTGACCAGGATCAGGGCGGACTTCTCCCAGCAGGCCACTGAGATCAGCAGCGACAATGGGCCGTAGGCAACGGCCCGCCGGCGATGGCCGTCGTGCCAGTCGATGGTTGCGTGCAGCAACAACAGGCCGAAGACGTGCGCGGACAGGTTGTTCACACCACTCGACAGCGACATGAACGACGGCATGCTGAGTGGGGTGATCGCGTAGAAGATCGTGCCGATGACCACCCACCAGTTCGAGCCCAGGATGCGCTGGAGGAGCAGACCCATCAGGGTGATCGCGAGCGCCTGCATCAGCACCCGCCAGCCGATGGTGAAGCCATGGTTCAGTGGAGCGACCTCGGCGAAGATCGCGTAGACGAGGCGCAGCCCGGGCGCGATGTGGTCGTTCACCGGTGTCAGCAGCTCGGCGGGCGCGAAGCCGCGACCGCCCTGGACGAGGAAGTCGAGGTCGTCGCTCAGCCACGAACCCCGGCGGGCGAGCAGACCGAGGACCGTCGACTGCAGCACCGCGATCGCCACCACGACACCGCGGAGCACCGATGTCTGTGGTGGCGCCGGCAGTGTCCGGTTCCCCCTCATGCGGCGCGACTATATGACAGTTCGAAATTCCCACCCGCATCGTCTGTTCAAGCTGGCTACCCGCTGGTAGCGTCCCGCGGACAGACCGGGAGGGGATGCAGTGGGGACACGCAGTCGTGCGGTGTTGATCGGGCTCGGGGTGTTCTTCGTCGGCGTTGCGGCGCTGGCCAGGTTCTATGCGTATCCAACGCTGGCGGTCGCGCCTGCGGGCCAGATCGCACATACGGTGTCGGCCGGTCCGGACGCCACCATCTTCAGCGTCGCGGACCTGAAGGAGAAGAAGGGCGTCGAGCTGGAAGCCCGGCGGACGGTCCGCGGTGACGTGGTTGCGGCCGACAAGATCAGCAAGGCACTGAATCGCAAGGTGGTCGTGTTCGACACGGCCGTGGTGACGGACGACTCCAAGAACTACAAGTTCCCCGACGACGCGTCGCTCACCGGTCTGATGCCGCTGAGCTTCGTCCAGGAACGCGTCGTCCTGGACGCGCGCACCGGTGAGGCGGTGCGCTGGAACCCGTCGGGTGGCGACGACAGCGGCGAGTACATCTCGACCACGCTGGAGAAGGCGGACCGGCTCAAGCCCGACCCGAAGAGCCCGCTGTTCAAGGGACACGAGGGTCTGGTGCTGAAGTTCCCGTTCGGCACCGAGAAGAAGACGTACTCCTTCTGGGACACCACGCTGCGCAAGGCGTTCCCGATCCAGTACAAGAAGGAGACCAAGCTGGACGGGCTCAAGGTCTACGTCTTCGAGCAGGAGATCCCGAAGCAGGAGGTGCCGCTGGCCAAGCCGCTGCTCGTGCCGGGCAGTCTGGTCGACGACTTCAGCAAGGACTCGGTCGCAGTCCAGCGGACGTACAAGAACACCCGGACCTTGTGGATCGAGCCGATCACCGGAGCGATCATCAAGGGCGAGGAGAAGCAGCTCGCCACCATCGCGTACGACGGTGAGGACAAGCTGACCGCGACACAAGTCACCATCGCGTACGACGACGCGACGGTGAAGAAGAATGTGAAGGGCGCGACCGAGAACGGGGTCGACGAGGGCGGCTACCAGTCGAAGGCGGCACAGCTGCACCTGATCGGCTTCTGGGTGCCGTTGCTGTCGCTCATCCTCGGACTGCTGTTGCTGGGGGCCGTCGGCTTCCTGCAGACGCGTCGCCGGACCGAGGCGGACTGACCTACTGCTTGTGCGCGGACCAGATCGCGGTGCCTGGGACCAGGCGGCCGCGGTCTGGTCCCCAGCCGCCCCAGACCAGGTCGTGCCCGGCCGGCCACTCGGGCTCGAGCAGCTCACCGACGACGAACCCGGCGTCGGTGAGTTCGCGGATCCAGTCGCCGCTCGTCCGGTGGTGTTCGGCGTACACCGGCGTACCCGCGGCGTCGACCTCCACGTACGGCGTCCGGTCGAAGTACGAATGGGTGATCCGCAGGCCGGCGGGCGTCGGGTCGTCCGGCATGGTCCAGCGGAACGGATGGGTCACCGAGAACACGAGCAGGCCGCCCGGCTTCAGCGTCCGGGCGATGTCGCGTAACGCGGTCCCGGCGTCGGCGACGAACGGTAGCGCGCCGAACGCCGAGCAGACGATGTCGAAGGTGGCGTCGCGGTACGGGATCGCGGTCGCGTCGGCCGCGACAGTCCGGACGACGGTGCCGGTGCGGGCGTCGAGCTCTCGCGCGATCCGGAGTTGCTCCACCGAGATGTCGAACGCAACGACGTCCGCGCCCTGCTTGACCAGCCACCGCGAGCACTGCGCGGCGCCGCAGCCGACCTCGAGGATGCGCCGGCCCCGAACCGGGCCGAGCAGTTGGGCGTGCTCCTCGTCGACCCCCTCGGGACACCAGATGAAGCGGTCGTCGCCGAGGAAGTCGCCGTGTTCGGCGAGATACTCGCCGGCCGCCGAGTTCCAGTAGGCCCGGCTGGCCCGGGAGGTCTCCGCCTCGGTCAACTCCACCCGCACCGGCCCGGTCACGGAGGAAACTCTAGTGTTCGGCTGTATGAGCGACTTCGCGGCCAGTGCGGTCCCCCTGACGGGCGGGTACGGCGGTCAGACGTATGCGGTCAGCGCCGGCGGCGAGGACGCCGTACTGAAGTTGTATGTGAAGGACCCTGGGCGGGCTGCTGTGGACGCGGCGCTCCTCCAGCTCGTCCGCGGGCTGTTGCCTGTTCCGCGAGTACTGGACACCAAGCGCGAGGGATCCTCCGAGGACCCGCCCTATCTGCTGACCGAGCGGCTGCCGGGGGTGAACCTGCAGCTCTATCTGGAGACGGCGGGGGAGGACGAGCGCCGGACGGTCGGGGAGCAGCTGGGTGAGCTGCTGGTGCGGCTGAGTGGGATGCCGTTCCTCACCTTCGGGATGTTTCGTGACGGCGAGCTGGCGATCGAGCCGTTCGGGATGGGCGACCTGGAGCGGTACGTCGCGGGCCTCGACCTGGGGCTGAGCCCGGAGCAGTCCGAGCGGTTCGCCGGCGTGATCGCCGAGGCTGAGGACGTGCTGGCCGACGGGGTGGACCGGGTCTGCCTGGTGCACAGCGATTTCAATCCGAAGAACCTGCTGGTGGACCCGGCGACCGCGCGGATCACCGGCCTGATCGACTGGGAGTTCGCCCACGCGGGGTCGCCGTACACGGATCTGGGAAACCTTTTCCGGTTCTGCGTGGACCCGGTGCTGGCCGGGGCGGTGCTGAGCGTGCTGCGGGGGAGCGGGCCGGCGCTCGGCGAGCCGCTGGTGGACCTGGGCCGGGCGGCCGATCTGTGGGCGCTGCTGGACCTCGCCGCGCGGTCGACCGAGCACGAGGTCGCGGCCGCCGCGCACGACCTGGTGGCTCGAATGGCGGACACGAGTACCCTCTCCGGAGGACGACCCGCCCTGGACGTCGTACATTGAGATGGATGGCACGTCGGGAGACCTCGGCGGGCGGCCGGTAGGCACCGGGTGCCCCAGGTTGTGCTGCCTTCGTCAAGACCGGTATTCTGTCAGGTGCGCTATGGGCCCGCGCGACCTCGGACGGAGCAGGCTCGTGCTCGCAGCAGTCGGTGGTGAATCTGTGCTCTCTTCAGGCAATCCAGCGGTTTGATGCGATCCAACGGTTCATGACGCGACCGCACAACACCACCAGTCCACGGAGCAACCCACCACATGACGGCCAGCATCGAGGCACCTCTCGACCCCGCAGTACGCAGCACCCCGCAGGTAGCGGTCAATGACATCGGGTCGGAGGAAGACTTCCTCGCGGCGATCGATCAGACCATCAAGTACTTCAACGACGGCGACATCGTCGAGGGCACCATCGTCAAGGTCGACCGGGACGAGGTCCTGCTCGACATCGGTTACAAGACCGAAGGCGTCATCCCCTCCCGCGAGCTGTCGATCAAGCACGACGTCGACCCGAACGAGGTCGTCAACGTCGGCGATCACGTCGAGGCCCTGGTTCTCCAGAAGGAGGACAAGGAAGGCCGTCTGATCCTCTCGAAGAAGCGCGCCCAGTACGAGAAGGCCTGGGGCACGATCGAGAAGATCAAGGAAGAGGACGGCGTCGTCACCGGAACCGTCATCGAGGTCGTCAAGGGTGGTCTCATCCTGGACATCGGCCTGCGCGGCTTCCTGCCGGCCTCCCTGGTCGAGATGCGCCGGGTCCGCGACCTCCAGCCGTACGTCGGCCAGGAGATCGAGGCCAAGATCATCGAGCTGGACAAGAACCGCAACAACGTGGTCCTGTCCCGCCGGGCGTGGCTGGAGCAGACGCAGTCCGAGGTGCGGATGAACTTCCTCACCCAGCTCCAGAAGGGCCAGATCCGCAAGGGCGTCGTGTCCTCGATCGTCAACTTCGGTGCGTTCGTGGACCTCGGCGGCGTCGACGGTCTGGTGCACGTGTCCGAGCTGTCCTGGAAGCACATCGACCACCCGACCGAGGTGGTCGAGGTCGGCCAGGAGGTCACCGTCGAGGTGCTGGACGTCGACATGGACCGCGAGCGTGTCTCGCTGTCGCTGAAGGCGACCCAGGAAGACCCGTGGCAGCAGTTCGCCCGGACCCACCAGATGGGCCAGATCGTGCCCGGCAAGGTCACCAAGCTGGTTCCGTTCGGTGCGTTCGTCCGCGTGGAGGAGGGCATCGAGGGTCTGGTGCACATCTCCGAGCTGGCCGAGCGGCACGTCGAGATCCCGGAGCAGGTCGTCCAGGTGAACGACGACACGATGGTCAAGATCATCGACATCGACCTCGAGCGTCGCCGGATCTCGCTGTCCCTGAAGCAGGCCAACGAGGGTCTCGACCCGGTCTCGGACGACTTCGACCCGACGCTGTACGGCATGACCGCGACGTACGACGACCAGGGCAACTACGTCTACCCCGAGGGCTTCGACCCGGAGACCGGCGAGTGGCTCGAGGGCTTCGACAAGCAGCGTGAGGAGTGGGAGCGGCAGTACGCCGAGGCCCACGCGCGCTGGGAGGCCCACAAGAAGCAGATCGAGGACGCCAAGACGGCGGACGTCGAGGCCGGCGAGGCGTCGACGTACTCCTCCGCCGCGGCTCCGAAGGACGACGCTCCCGTCGAGGGCGCACTCGCTTCCGACGAGGCGCTGCAGGCCCTCCGCGAGAAGCTGACCGGCCAGGGCTGATCCTGACCGGCAAGTAAGGCCCGAGACCCCCGCATCCCCGTACTGGATGCGGGGGTCTCGCCTGTCCGCGGGTGGGTCAGTCGTAGGGGAGGCGGGGCCTCTTCCGCTTGCCGAAGTCGATGCCCCAGCGTCCGCGGCCCTCGCCCTTCAACTGGCTCCTCAGTTCGATCACCTGCGCCCGGGCCGGGCTCGCGGAGAAGAAACCGACCTTGTACGGCTCGTTCGGCGCGCCTGCCTCCCACGCCGGCACCTGCACCTCGCCGTACCGGACCATTCGGACCGGTAGGTCCTCGCCGGCCCGGATGCGGGCCGCGTCCTGCGCACAGGCCGGCACTCGGCGGGTCGGTCCGCTGGCCGGCGTCCAGACGACATCTGTGCTCGACGGTCCGTGCTGTGGGTTGAAGAAGCACGGCGTACGCCGCTCCGGCAGGGGAGCGCCCGTGACCCGGGCCCGGGCGCACGCCAGCGCGTACCGGCCGGCGGTGAGGGTGTCGACCACGGTGCTGACCGACTCGGCCGACGTCAGCTTGTCGACCATCCGCCGCGCGGACTCGTAGGCATCGAGCGCAGTCTGGTAGTCCTGCCGCGTCTCGGCGTCGAGTTCGCCGGCCCGGACCTCGCCGAAGCGCGCGAGCTCCTCACCGAACTGGATCACGTCCTCTTCGGCCATCGATCGAACCTGCCGCAGATCGAGTGCGGCCGTCCGTCGAAACCACCCCAATCGAAACCACCCCATAAGCCATGTTAGGCAGGGTGTGACTAAGGTGCTGGCGTGCTGAGAGTGGGACTGACTGGTGGGATCGGGTCCGGGAAGAGCGCTGTGTCGTCGCGGCTGGCCGCTCGTGGGGCGGTGGTGATCGACTCCGACGTACTCGCGCGCGAGGCGGTCGCCAAGGGGACCGATGGGCTCGCCGAGGTGGTGGAGGCGTTCGGGAACGACGTACTGACCGCCGCGGGCGAGCTGGATCGGCCGGCGCTCGGGCGGATCGTGTTCGGTGACGAGTCGGCGCGGCGGCGGCTCGAGGCGATCGTCCATCCGCGGGTTCGCGCCCGGGCCGCCGAGATCGAGGCGCAGTCGCCGGTCGCCGCGATCGTCGTGCACGACATCCCGTTGCTGGTCGAGACCGGTCAGGTGGATCGGTTCGACCTCGTCCTCGTGGTCGACGCGCCGGTCGACGTACAGCTCGAACGGCTGACCGCACAGCGTGGAATGACTGACGAGGAAGCGAAGCGACGGGTCGCCAGCCAGGCGTCGCGCGCGGACCGGCTCGCGGCGGCGGACCTGGTGGTCGAGAACTCCGGCACGCTCACCGACCTGGATCGCCGGATCGACGAGGTGTGGGCCACCCTCGAACAGCGCGCAGGCCACGGTCCGGACACGAAAAGGTGACCCTCGCGCGGTAAATGATGATCCCGGGACCAGCTGTACGAGAATCTGTCCCGGTTCGGCCCGGGGTGATCGGGCCGTGACCACCGACGGCGCGGCCCGCGCCGGTCCGGAATGATGTCCGAGGTTGGGAGGATGGCGTGGTTTGTCCGCGCTGCAACTCTGACGTCCCCGAGGTGTCGCACTTCTGCCATCACTGTGGCAGCGACGTGCGCTCCGGGGACGCGGAGCGGAAGAAGGCGTACGCCGCCAGGCCCGATGAGCCGGTCGCGTCGTTCAAGCTGGTGTCCACGATCATGCCGCAGGGCTCGGGTAAACAGCCCTACACGTACAAGGTCGCGCTGGGCATCGCCCTGCTGCTGACCGTCGTGACGGCCGCGCTCGGCGCGTTGCCGGTGGCGATCATGATCGCGGCGTTCGCCATTCCGATCGTCTACATCCTCTACCTGTACGACGTGAACCTCTGGGAGGACGAGCCGATCCCGGTCGTCGCGGCGGCGTTCGTGCTGACCGGCGTCCTGGCCGCGGTGTTCACCTGGCTCTGGTCGGACAAGCTCGCGCTCTCCCTGGACACGATCGGCGGCAACCACGCCGGCCCGTCCGGGCGCGACCTGCTGATCCTCCTCCTGCTGGTGCCGGTGGTGTCGGAGCTGATCCGCCAGATCGGCCCGCTCTACCTGGCCTCCCGGCCGCGGTACGACGACCTGATGGACGGCTTCACGTTCGGCGTGGTGGCCGGTGTCGGTTACGCGTGCTTCGAGACGCTGGTGCTGCACTGGGGCTGGATCAGCGGCGGCTTCGCCGGTCCGGGCAGCAGTGCCGGGACATGGATCTCGATCGTGGTGCTGCACGGCTTCATCAAGCCGCTGATCTACGGATCGGCGACCGGCCTCGCGGGTGCGGAGTTCTCCGGCCTGGGCGAGGGATACGACGGCTTCACGCCGCGCTGGGTGTTCGCGGTGCTGCAGGCGATCGCGGTCAACGCGCTGTTCCAGGGCGGTGTCTACCTGCTCGGCTTCGTCGGCGGCCACGGCTCGACCATCGGCGCGATCCTCGGTGTGGTCTGGGGTCTGTTGCTGCTCGGCGCGCTGATCATCCGGGTGCGGACCGTGCTGCACAAGGGTCTGCTCGAGGCGGCCCTGGAGTCCGCTGCCCGCGGTGGCTCCAACCACGCGTCGGGCGACCTGGCCTTCTGCTCGCGTTGTGAGATGCCGCTGCTCCCGCACTCCGACTTCTGCTCCGCGTGCGGCAACTCGGTTCGCTCCGTGCCGAAGTCCGCCCGCGGCCTGGCGGCCATGGCAGGTGCGAGTGGCTACGAAGCGACGACTGGGGAGACGCAGGCATGAGCAACCAGCAACCGCCCTACGGGCCGGGCGGTCAGCAGCCGTACGGCGGCCAGCCGGGGCAGCAAGGTCAGCCGGGCCAGCCGGGTTACGGCCAGCAACCGGGCCGGCCGCAGGGTCAGCCGGGCTATGGTCAACCGCAGGGCCAACCGCAAGGGCAGCCGGGGTACGGGCAGCAGCCGCCGCAGGCTCAGCCTGGGTACGGGCGCCCGCCGCAGGCACCCCCGGGATACGGCCAGCAGCCGGGCCAACCGCAGTACCAAGGTCAGCCGGGTCAGCAGACCTTCCCCGGTCAGCAGCCGCCGTACCCGAGCCAGCAGCAATACCCCGGCCAGCAGCAGTACGCGCAGCAGAAGGGCTACCAGGGTCAGCAGCAGCAGTACGGCGGCGGCCGGCAGCAGTGGGGTCAGTACGGCGGCCGGTCCCCGCGCGGCAAGGGCGGTAACAAGATCCTGTTCATCGCCGGCGGCGCGTTCGCCGTCGTCGCGGTGATCGGTGTCGTCCTCGCCCTCATCTTCAGCGGTGGCGACGACAAGAAGGCCGAGCCGGACCCGCAGCCGACGACCAGCCAGAGCACCCAGCCGACCGTCAACGTCGACGAGGGCATCGAGGTCGCCGAGGGCGTCTTCGTGAAGCCCCAGCCCGGTTACATCCGCAAGAGCCTGGACAAGTTCACCGGCGTCTACCTGCTCAAGCAGGGCGAGGCCTACTTCATGGTGAACGCTTGGAAGGCGGAGGCCGACGAGAACACCGCGACCGTGCTCCCGCAGCTGCTGACCGCCGAGACCAAGGACCTGTCCTCGGTCAAGACGGGCCAGCCGAAGGAGAGCAAGCCGGGTCCTGACGACAAGACCGACGTCAAGGTCGTCACCACCCAGAGCTTCGACGCGGTCTCCAGCTCCCAGAACGGCAGCTTGCCGGTGGTCGGGTTCGTCGGTGTGATCGAGCGCAACGACGGCGTGATCACGATCATCCGGGTGTACGGGCGCAAGGACAAGGTGTCCACGATCCAGCCGGACTCGACGGCGATGCTGCAGTCGGTCGTCAAGAGCCAGTGAGCGGAAAGCGCGACAAGGGTTCCGGAACGGGCAACCCCTGGGTCAACCAGCCCGGTCCGGACGTGGACGACGCGGCAGAGCCGACTGAACCGGCTCTGCCGCCGTCACCGTGGAACCTGGAGGTGCCACCGCCGCCGTCGCCGTGGGGTGACCCGGACACCGCCGGGCCGGGACCCGGACCGGCGACGGAGACGAGTTCGGCGTGGGGTGACAAGGTCGGGCCGCCGTCGCTGCGACGGCCGCCGCCGGAGAAGAAGGGGCCACGGTTCCCGCCGCTGCTGATCCCGATCGGCGCCGGCCTGATCGTGGTCGTGCTGGTCGCGGTCGCGCTGGTCCTGCTGTCCGGTGGCGACGACAAGGCCGCGGACCCCACTCCGAGCCAGTCCCCGGCGCCGACCGCGAGTACGCCGACGACGTCGTACCAGCCGCCGGCCAACGCGATCGCGGTCGGCTTCGGCGTCTCCGTCCTACCGGTGGAGGGCTGGAGCCTGCTGGAGAAGGAGACCCGCGGCAAGGAGCTGGTCACCTATGCACCGAACGGCGATCCGCGGGCGTTCTTCTGGGTCCGGCAGAAGGAGAACGTGACCGCGCAGGCGTACGTGCTCGGCATCGTCGAGGGCGAGACCGAGAACGAGATCGCCCAGCTGGGCAACGTGCGGAACCTGCCGTGCCCGAAGGACGTCTTGGAGGAGTGCGTCGCGATCAGCTACACCTCCACCGCGAAGGACAAGACCGGCGCGGACGTGAGGGTCCAGGGCTACGTCGAGGCGTACCGGCGCAAGGACAAGGTGGTCACCGCGCTGGACTTCCGGACCCGGGTCGACTTCGCCCCGAAGGCCGAGGCCGACGCCGCGACGATGAAGAAGTCCGTGCTCGACAGCCTGTGATGACGAAACCAGAGACACACCGCGAGGATCAGCTATGAGTCAGCAGTACGGGCCGCCCCCGGGACCGCCGCCCGCCCCCGCTCCTGGCGGCTGGGGACCCGGACCAGGTGCTCCGGGTCCTGGTGGCTGGGGTCCGGGGCCGAGCCGGCCGCAGGATCGGCCGCGCAAGTCGAGCCGGAACCAGTGGATCATCATGGGCTGCGCCGTCCTCGCCGTCGTACTCGTCGCGGTCGGCGTGGTCCTGCTGGTGACCGGCGGTGGCAAGGACGCGGGCCCGGTCTCCCAGCAGACCCCGGATCCCGTCGGCACGCTGTACACGCCGTCGCCCACGCCCACACCCAACGACTCCAAGGGTCCGAACGACACCGGCGTCGAGGTCGGCTGGGGCGTCTGGTTCACCCCGGCCAAGGGCTGGCTGCCGGACTGGGACAAGTCCAAGGGCGGGAAGAACTACATCCTGCAGCAGTTCAACGCGCGCGGCCTGATCGACGGGTACTACTGGGTCCGGCAGACCGAGTTGTACGACGCGAAGGGGTTCGCCGAGCACCTGGTCGACATCGAGTCGAACGGCATGCAGGGCGTCCGGATCGGTAAGGGCGTGGCGTGCAAGCCGGCCACCCCGGCGGTCAAGGCCTGCTACGCGCTGTCGTACACCGGGGTGTGGGTGGCCAAGAACGGCAAGAAGATCGCGATGCAGGGCTTCGTCACCGCCTACCAGGACCAGTTCGACCGCGTCACCGCCACCGACGCAGCCCTCGAGACCCGCGTCTACAAGCGGCGCGTCAACGAGCTGATGTACATGAACAATTCGGTGGTAAAGAGCTTCTGACCTGCTCTCCTGCTCGATGTGGGTGGTCGTCGGCGGGGTGTGCTGGTCGGGATAGCGGGCGATGTCCGGGATGGGCAGCGTGGAGGGTGTGTCGAGGCTGGGCCGGGCGGTTGTGGCGGGCTTGTTCCCCGCGGATCGGTCCACGTCTGGTGGGCTGGGACAGGTCGTGGTGGGCTGCGACAGGTTGTTTCGGCTCTTGTGTCGTTTCCGTGGGCGATTGGTCCTGGCGGTGTTCGAGGCCGGTGGGCCCGGATCGTTGCTGGTGCGGACCTGAGGCACTCACCAACCCCACTGCCGCGTCATCACGGGTGCAGGTTGGAGCGTGACCGGTCGGGGCGGTGTCTGCTTGGTGAGTGGCCCAGATCCGCGCCACGGATCCGAACCGTCCCGTGGTGGTGACGTCGGTTCGGTGCGCTGCGCCCGCCGGCGCCGTCCTCGGCCGGGGTGGATCGGAGCTGTGGTCGACGGCGGGGGTCGTCTTTGTGCACCGGATCCGTACGCCGAGGCGGTCGCCGTACGGATCTGGTGCACAAAGTGATCGGCCCGGACGAGGTGTGGCAGCCGGGCTGCTGTGCAGCCGGGCTGCTGTAAAGCTGGGCGGGTGGTGTCCGCTGGCGGGTGGTGTCCGCTGGGATGGGGTTGGGCCAGTCGCTAGCCAACTGCCGGGGCCTCGGACAAGACGTGGTGGGCCGGCACACGTTATTTCGTGTTCACGCCCCCGGGGAGGTGTCCCACCCCACCACGACCGGCCCCAACCCACCGGCCCCAACTCACCGCTTCCAGCTCACCGGCCCCAGCCCACCGGTTCCAGCTCACCGGTTTCAGCTCACCGGTTTCAGCTCACCGGTTTCAGCTCACCGGTTTCAGCTCACCGGTTCCAGCTCACCGGCCCCAGCCCACCGGTTCCAGCTCACCGGTTTCAGCTCACCGGTTTCAGCTCACCGGTTTCAGCTCACCGGTTTCAGCTCACCGGTTCCAGCTCACCGGCCCCAGCCCATCGGTTCCGGTCCCCGCCCGGTGCTGTGTGTCGGCGCGGACATGTCCCGAGCGTCCCCTTTGGTGGGTTGACGTCCGAGATGGTGGGTTGGCGCCCCGGAATCCGGTACGGCAACCCACCACATGGGACGTCAACCCACCAAATGCGCAAGCCGGCCGCCTACCGCCTGAGCGAGGTGCCGAACCGCCGGACGACCGACGAGACCGGGGCAGAGGGGCGGGGACGGGAAATTGTCGGCGGCGGGTCGTACGGTTGGGGGCATGAGACAGGTCTCGGATCTCCAGCGTATGGTCGCCCCGCTGAAGGTGGTGTCCGATTTCGATCCGGCCGGTGACCAGCCGGCCGCGATCGCGGACCTCGAGCGGCGGATCAACGCCGGCGAGCAGGACGTCGTCCTGCTGGGCGCGACCGGCACGGGTAAGACGGCGACGATCGCCTGGCTGGCCGAGAAGATCCAGCGCCCGATGCTGATCCTCCAGCCGAACAAGACGCTCGCCGCCCAGTTCGCGAACGAGTTGCGGCACTTCTTCCCGCAGAACGCGGTCGAGTACTTCGTCTCCTACTACGACTACTACCAGCCGGAGGCGTACGTCCCGCAGACGGACACCTACATCGAGAAGGACTCCTCGATCAACGAGGAGGTCGAGCGGCTGCGGCACTCGGCCACCTGGTCGCTGCTGACCCGCCGCGACGTGGTCGTGGTCGCGACCGTCTCCTGCATCTACGGCCTGGGCTCCGCCGACGAGTACCTGAACCGCATGATCCACGTGAAGGTCGGCACCGAGATGGACCGCGACGGCCTGCTCCGCAAGCTCGTCGGGGTGCAGTACGCGCGGAACGACCTGGCCGGCACCCGGGGCACGTTCCGGGTCCGCGGCGACACGCTCGAGGTCTTCCCGGTCTACCAGGAGCTCGCCGTCCGGGTGGAGTTCTTCGGCGACGAGATCGAGCGGGTGATGACGCTGCACCCGCTGACCGGTGAGGTGATCAGCGAGGAGGACGAGGTCTACATCGGCGCCGCGACGCACTACGTGACCGCGCCGGAGCGGATGGAGCGCGCGATCACCTCGATCGAGGCCGAGCTGGAGGAGCGGCTGGCCGAGCTCGAGCGCGGTGGCCAGTTGCTGGAAGCCCAGCGGCTGCGGATGCGGACGACGTACGACATCGAGATGATGCGTCAGATCGGCACCTGCTCCGGTATCGAGAACTACTCGCGGCACACCGACGGACGCGAGGCCGGTACGGCGCCGCACTGCCTGCTGGACTACTTCCCCGAGGACTTCCTGCTGGTCATCGACGAGTCGCACGTGACCGTGCCGCAGATCGGCGGCATGTACGAGGGCGACATGTCCCGGAAGCGGACGCTGGTCGAGCACGGGTTCCGGCTGCCGTCGGCGATGGACAACCGGCCGCTGCGCTGGGAGGAGTTCCTGGAGCGGATCGGCCAGACGGTCTACCTGTCTGCGACCCCGGGGCAGTACGAGCAGGACAAGTCGGACGGGTACGTCGAGCAGCTGATCCGGCCGACCGGTCTGGTCGACCCCGAGGTGATCGTGAAGCCGACCAAGGGCCAGATCGACGACCTGATCCACGAGATCCGTGGCCGCGTCGAGCGGAACGAGCGGGTCCTGGTCACCACGCTGACGAAGAAGATGTCGGAGGACCTGACCGACTACCTGCTGGAGATGGGCATCCGGACCAGGTATCTGCACAGCGAGGTGGACACCCTGCGCCGGGTCGAGCTGCTCCGCGAGTTGCGGATGGGCGAGTACGACGTACTCGTCGGCATCAACCTGCTGCGTGAGGGTCTCGACCTGCCGGAGGTCTCGCTGGTCGCGATCCTGGACGCGGACAAGGAAGGCTTCCTGCGGTCGGGCCGGTCGCTGATCCAGACCATCGGCCGCGCCGCCCGGAACGTGTCCGGCCAGGTGTTCATGTACGCCGACAAGATCACCCCGTCGATGGAAATGGCGATCGACGAGACGAACCGGCGCCGCGCCAAGCAGATCGCGTACAACGAGGAGCATGGCGTCGACCCGCAGCCGCTGCGGAAGAAGATCGCCGACATCACCGACATGCTCGCCCGCGAGGACGCCGACACCGCCGAGCTGCTCGGTTCGGGGCGGACGCAGTCGCGCGGCAAGGCGCCGGTGCCGGGCGGCGGCAAGGCGAAGGCGGGGGAGAAGGCCAAGGAGCTGGCCGGCGGCCTGCCGTCGTCTGACCTGGCCGACCTCATCCAGCAGCTCACCGACCAGATGCACAACGCGGCGGCCGAGCTGCAGTTCGAGGTCGCGGCCCGCTACCGCGACGAGATCTCCGAGCTCAAGAAGGAGCTCCGCCAGATGACGAACGCGGGGATGAAGTAGCAGGCAGGCTACTGGTTGGGTACGACGGTGTGCTGCGGCGACTCGTCGGCGAACAGGGTGAACACGTCCGGCCGCGAGTAGTGGCCGACGGCATCGAAGTCGAACTTGCTCCGATCCAGGTCGCCGAGATCGAGCTCGGCCACGAGGACACCCTCGCCGCCCCGCAACGGGCCGGCGAGGATCTCGCCGAGCGGGGAGACGATCACGCTGCCGCCGTCGATCAGGACGGTCGCCGGCGCGTCGCCCTGGATCGGGTGGACGTCGTCGGGCAGGTCGGCGCGGGTGAGGTACTGGTTCGCGCCGATCACGAAGCAGCGGCCCTCGAGTGCGACGTGCCGCATGGTCGCCTGCCACTGATCGCGATCGTCCACCGTCGGCGCGCACCAGATCTCGACGCCCTTCGCGTACATGGCCTGGCGGAAGAGCGGCATGTAGTTCTCCCAGCAGATCGCCGCGCCGAGCACACCGAATTCGGTGTGCACCGCCGGCATCGTCGAGCCGTCGCCCTGACCCCAGAGGAAGCGCTCCGCCGCGGTCGGCATCAGCTTGCGGTGGTGCGCCACCAGCCCGTGCCGCGGATCGACGAACACGGCGGTGCAGTAGAGCGTCCCGCCATCGCGCTCGATCACGCCGGCGACGAGGTGAACGCCGAGTTCCGCCGCGAGGTCCGCCAGCCGGGCGATCTCCGGACCGGACAGCTGAACGGCGGCCTCGCGGTAGCGCCGGAAGACGTCACGTCCTTCGGGTGACCGGGAGCCGACCGTCACGCCGAAGTCGAGGCCCTTCGGATAGCCGCCGAGGAACGCCTCGGGCAGCACGATCAGCCGGGCGCCGGCCGCGGCGGCCTCGCGCACGTACCGCTCGGCCTTGGCCAGGGTCGCGGGCGTGTCGAACAGGGTGGAACCCGCCTGTACTGCGGCGACAACAACGGAAGTCATGCCGAGCAGCGTAGTTCTGTCCTCGACGGGGTCTACTGTGCCTCTCAGAGCCACCAGGGGAGGAACCATGTTCGACCACCTGTCCTTGCAATGCGACGACGTGGACGCGAGCCGTCGCTTCTACGAGACGGTCCTGACGCCGCTCGGCATCAGCGTGTCGATGGAGTTCGGCGACGTCCTCGGGCTGTCCGGGCAGGACGGCGTACCGAAGTTCTGGCTGGGGAAGACGACCACCGGGGGAGCTCAGCGGGAGATCCACCTGGCGTTCACGGCCCCCAACCGTGCGACCGTCGACACCGTGTATCGCGCGGTCCGGGAGCTCGGGGCCGAGATCCTGCACGAGCCTCGCGAATGGCCGGAGTACCACGCCGGCTACTACGCGGTCTTCATGCGCGACCCCGACAGCAACAACGTCGAGGTCGTCTCCCACAGCTGAGAGGTGCACGCGATGGCGAGGCTGAGTGGGGACGACATCCTCGCGCACTGCCTGGGCAAGCCGGGTGCCTGGCAGGACGAGCCGTGGGAGGGGGATGTCGTCGCGAAGGTCGGGGACAAGATCTTCGCGTTCCTCGGTGGCGGCGAGGGGGTCGGGCTGAAGTGCGGCGCCAACCGGGACGAGGCGGACGAACTGGTCGACACCTATCCCGGCGACGTCAGCAAGATGGCGTACATCGGGCGCTCGGGGTGGAACACGGTGCGCCTCGGCGGCAGCGTCCCCGACGATGAGATCCTCGAGCTGATCGACGCGTCGTACGAGACGATCGTGGCCAAGTTGCCGAAGAGCAGGCGTCCGAAAGTCGACAACTGATCACTCGGCGCGACTATTCCCCGAACCGGCTGTGATCATTTCGACAGCCGGACACGGTGTCCCGGATTTGGAGACTCGTACGTCCACCCGTCAGAATGGTCGTGGAGAAGGGGAGTATTCCTTCGCGGTGGCATCGTCATCACGGTCAAGGGCTTGTGTCCCGCGCCCGGTGCCCCCGGCCAGGCTCACTCGGTGAGTCCGGCGGAAGAGACCTTCGGAGTCCTGTTTCGTCTGAGCTCCGGAGGTTTTCTGTGCACGTTGCTGACTACGTTTGGTACATCACTGTCGGCGTGCTGCTCGCGTTGCTGGCCTTCGACGTCTTCATCATCGGCCGCCGCCCGCACGAGCCGACCACCCGTGAGTCGGCCACCGCGATCGCGTTCTACATCGGTCTGGCGGTGCTCTTCGGCCTCGGGGTCTGGGTGTTCTCCGGCGGCAACTACGCGGGGGAGTTCTTCGCCGGCTGGCTGACCGAGTACAGCCTGAGTGTCGACAACCTGTTCATCTTCCTGATCATCATGGCCAGGTTCGGGGTGCCGAGGAAATACCAGCAGACCGCGCTGCTGATCGGCATCATCCTGGCGCTGGTCTTCCGCGGCATCTTCATCGCGGTCGGCGCGGCCGCGATCAACGAGTTCTCCTGGATCTTCTACCTGTTCGGCGCGTTCCTGGTCTACACCGCGATCCACCTGGCCAGGCAGGGGGAGAACGACGACGAGGACTTCAAGGAGAACGCGGTCATCCGGTTCGCCAAGAAGCGGCTGAACGCCACCGACGAGTACAACGGTGTCAAGCTCACCATCCTGAAGAACGGCAAGCGACTCGTCACCCCGATGGCGATCGTGATCATCGCGCTCGGTACCACCGACCTGCTGTTCGCGCTCGACTCGATCCCGGCGATCTACGGCCTGACCCAGGAACCGTTCCTGGTCTTCGCCGCGAACGTGTTCGCGCTGATGGGCCTGCGGCAGCTGTACTTCCTGCTCGGCGATCTGCTGAAGCGCCTGGTCTACCTGTCGATCGGCCTGTCGGTCGTGCTCGCCTTCATCGGCGTGAAGCTGGTCCTGCACGCGATGCACGTCAACGAACTCCCGTTCATCAACGGCGGCCACCACATCGACTGGGCCCCCGAGATCCCGATCTGGTTCTCCCTCGGCTTCATCATCATCACCCTCGGCATCACCACCGTCGCCAGCCTCCGCAAGTCCCGCACGCTGGAGGCCGAGGCCGACGGTACGGCGATCACCCCGGAAGCCTCGCCCGCCCCGTCGGAGCCCGAGCTCGACCCGAAAACCAAAGCCGAACTCGACGCGATCCGCCCGCCGGAGCCCCACGAGTCGGACGCCAAGAAGTCCTGATCTGATCTACCCACGTCGCCCTGGACTTTCGGTCCGGGGCCACGCCTCTGTGTCAGTGCCGCGTCAAACAGGGCTGCGGAGGTAATCCGCAGTGCCCCCGAATCCGGCCCGGCGGCCAGGTGCGGGGTTCGCCCCTGATCTGGACCCTTCACGCCAGGTATGCGGGGGGGAACGGTCCAGCTGGGAGGTTCTCCGACCCCCGTGCGGAAGCCAGTGCGGCAACGACCTCGTCGTTCTTTGCGAGGCACCCGAGCGCTCACCCGCACACCGTCCGTCGTACCAGCGATCTGGTGTGGACGGACCGATCCGGGATGTGGTCTGCCCCGAACCGCTGGAGAAGGCGGAGTCCGCTCTTCCGACGGCGGACTGGCGGAGGGATCGAGATCATGCGCGTGCCCGGACTGCACAAGCTCATCCAGCGACCCGGCCGAGACCGGGGACGGCGTCGCCGCGGCCGGCCGGCAGCCCAGAGTCGCTGGCAGCTGGCGGGTTCGGTCGCCGCGGTGGTCACCCTCGCCGCGCTGGCGACAGCGCAGCTTCCCGACCGCCCGCCGGCCGGCGGGTCCGAGCCGGCCGGCCGGTACGACGCGGCCGGCCTGTACGACGCGGCCGGGGCCGCGGAGGCGTCAGCGGCCGATCCGTTCATCGATGACGAGGTGCTGAACGAGTTCGTCAAGCCGGAGCAGCTGGTCGCGGTCCCAGTCGGGCCTGGCCGGGTGGCGAAACTCGTGCAGATGGTGCTCTCCGGTGCGCCGGTGATCAAGACGCTCGGCGAGAGCGAGATCCCCGACGTCGCCGTGCGGGCGTACAAGCAAGCCGAGGCGCGGTTGGCCGTCAGCGATCCCGGCTGCGGAGTGCCGTGGACGTTGCTCGCCGCGATCGGACGAGTGGAGTCCGACCACGGGCGGTTCGGTGGCGCACAGTTGCGCGACGACGGCTCGGCGACCCGGCGGATCCGCGGCATCCCGCTCGACGGCCGGCCGAACGTCGCGCTGATCCGCGACTCCGACGGCGGCGCGCTCGACGGTGACGCCGTGTACGACCGCGCGGTCGGACCGATGCAGTTCATCCCGTCGACCTGGCGCGCGGTGAACGCGGACGGCAACGGCGACGGGTTCGCCGACCCGAACAACATGTTCGACGCCGCGCAAGGCGCCGCCCAGTATCTCTGCACCGGTACGTCGAACCTGCGCGACCGGGCCCGTGCAGCCCAGGCTGTACGGCGCTACAACAACGCCGACTCCTACGTCCGGCTAGTGCTCGCGATGGCCCGGATGTACCAGACCGGCCGAGTAATCGGGCTGCCGTCCACCGGCGAACTCCTCCCCGACGAGACCGACACACCGCTGGCGCTACGCCCGTGGCCGACCACCGCGCCGCCGGCGCTACGCCCCTGGCCCACCGACGCGCCGCCAGCGGTTGGCTCCTGGCCGACCGCCGCGCCGCCGGGGGACACGGTGCTCGCCAAGCCCGCCCCGACGCATCGGACCGAACCTGCGGCGCCACCACGCCCGGTGACCCGCCCGCGGACGACGACCCCGCCGCTCACCCAGCCGAACCCGCTAGCCCCCCGGCCCAGCAAGACCGCCGCCCCCAAACTGCCCGCGACCACCTCCCGGCCGACCATCAACCCGAAGCCATCCGAGCCCAGACCGTCCGAGCCGAAGCCGTCTCAGCCGCGGGCGTCTGAGGCCGGGTCGGCCGGGACTGGATCACCCACGGCGGCACCGTCCGCCGAACCCACCCTGGAGCGGAAGCCGACGACAGCCGCGGTCGGCTGGGCCCCGGCGATGCGCCAAGTAGTCGGCCAGGCCCTTGCCCGACCCGCCTGCCCCCAAGCCCGCACCCCGCAAGCCGGCACCCCCAAAGCCGGCACCCCGCAAGCCGGCACCCCGCAAGCCGGCACCCCGCAAGTCGGCACCCCCAAAGCCCGCACCCCGCAAGCCGGCACCCCGCAACCTGATCAGCGCCCCGGGACCTGCCCCGCCGAGTCGACGGAACCGCCCCTGGCCCGGGACGACAAGAACCGGGAACGGTGCACACCGCAGCACGTGTGCAAGGTCCCAAGCTCCCCGCGTACGCCGGCCAGGCCCGGGCGCTGAGCTACTCAATGGCGCTTGCGGCGGTCCGCCTTCGACTGGGCGCGGCGGCGCTTGCGCTCGCGGCGAGCACGGTCCTGCTCGGTGTCCGTGTGGTGGTGGTCGGTGCCGCTCGGTGACGCTGTGTCTTCGGCGGCCTTCGTGCGGGCGTTGCGGATCAGAACAACGACCACGCAGAGGATCGCCAGCCCCGAGAAAATGAACACGTACCACATGCTGAACCCCTCCCGCTCGCTGTCGATTCTCGGCGGGATCAGCGGTGGGGACCTCATCCGTTGCGGATGGCTGCCGCCGCGGTGAGCCGGGCCACCCAGAGTTCTTCGGCGGGCCACTGCGAGGCCCAGGCGGTGCTGACGATCTCGTAGTACGGGTGGTCGGGTGCGTCCGGTGGGGCGTAGAGCTCGTGCAGGGCTTCGACACTGAAGCCGAAGCGGCGCAGGAGGCGGATCCAGTCGCCGTGCGAGGGGTGGAACTCAGCGCCGCCGCCCGGCCAGCGAATGTGGTAGGCGGTGCGCTGTCCGCGGTGGAGGCTGGCGGTGGCGACGCCCTCGTCCTCTGGCACACAGAGTGCGGACAGCAGGCTGTTGGTGAGGAACACGAGTCGTCCACCGGGCCGCAGTACTCGGGCCGCCTCGGCGAGCCAGCGTTCCGGGTCGCACCACGCGGCGGCGCCGTGTTCGCTGACGACGAGGTCGAAGGAGGCGGTCGCGAGCGGCACGTGCTCAGCATCCGCCTGCACCAGCGGGAACGTGGGTCCGTTACGGCGCTGCAGCGCGCGAGCCGTCCGGAGCTGTTCAGCCGACAGATCCACGGCGACCACGCTGGCGCCGGACCGGGTGAGCCAGGCCGAGCAGTACGCCGTACCGCAGGCCAACTCGAGTACGTCGAGACCGTCGACCTCCCCGAGCACGCCGAGTCGCTGCTCCGGCACCCCGAACAACCCCCACACCATCTCCGGCCTGGACCACAGCCCCTCCGCCGCCGGACCGGTGAAGCGCTCGTTGACCACCGCCCACAGCGCCCGATTCACGGCGATCTCGTCAGCCCGCTTCCCCTCCATCCAGCCAGCGTAGGCGCGAAGCGTGCTGATCAGCTCTGCGAGAGGGCCTGGCGTACGGCGAGGGTCCGGGTGGTCAGTTCGTCGATGGTGATGCGGTCGAATCCTCGGACGGCGCTGCGGACGATGCGATTGCCTTGGGCTGCCAGGTCGGCGGGGACGGCGGACGCGCCGTGGAGGGCGCCGAAGGTGCTGCCGACGGTGGCGGCGTTGGAGTCGGTGTCCCGGCCGGCGGAGACTGACAGGCCGAGAGTACGGCGGTAGTCGCCGTCGCCCCAGAGCAAGGCGATGCTGATGATCGCCGCGTTGTTGAGCGTGTGGACCCAGTTGTAGTCGAGGGCCGAGTCGACCCAGTCGAGGGCTTGCTCAGCGCTGGCGCCGTCGGTGCGCAGCCCGAGGACGGCACGCTGGCTGACGGCCAGCCGCGAGTTCGGCGGGACGACCTCGACGGCGACGCGCAGCGCGTCCGCGGCCGAATCGGCGACGAGTGCTTGGGCGACCAGGGCGGCGGCCCACTGTGCGCCGTACACGCCGTTGGCCGTGTGGGACAACGACGCGTCGACCAGCGCGAGCCGGGCGGCCTCGGCGGGGTCGCCCGGGTTCGCGTAGCCATAGGTGTCGACGCGGATCAGGGCGCCGATCCACTCCCGGTAAGGGTTGCGGACCGTAGCCGTCAGCGGCGGCCGGAGCCCCGCGACAAGGTTGCGGTAGGCGACGCGCTCGGCCGTGTAGGTCTGGGTGAACGGCATCCGGTCCAGCCACTCGCGGGCGACGTCGTCGGTCGTCAGCCCGCGGCCGTACGTCTCCAGCAGGTGGAGCCCGAGCATGGTCCAGTCGATGTCGTCGTCGCGCGGGATCGCGTCGAACCGCCCGTCCGACGCCTCGCCGGCTGACGGGTGCGGGCGGAGCCCGTCGGGTGGTGTCTCCAGATACGGCACGAATCCGGTCAACGGCCACGCATCGGCGGCTCGCAGGTAGGTCTGCACGTCCGCCCGGGACAGACCCTCCACCGGTTTCCCCATGGTGTTGCCGATACAGCGCCCGAGCCACGCGCCGCTGATCCGGTTCGCCAGCGTGTCCTCGTCGACCGGTGCCAGTGGCAACTCCACGGGTGCTGCCGGCGGTTCGTCGTACGGCCAGTCCGCCGGCCGCTCGAGGGCGGCGAGCTCGGTCTCCACCGCGGCGAGCGCGGTCAGGTCGTCGTCAGCGGCAGCCTGCCGGGCTCGAGCCAGCAGGTCCGCGGCGGGACAGCCCGCGCTGACCAGCTGCTCGGCCTCGTCCGGAACCAGGTCGCGCGGATCCAACGCGTTGTGCACAACATCTCCTCCGAAGTGGCGGTCAGAAGCGTGCGGCAGTGACCAACGTGGCTCGGCGGTCGTCGGTCAGGGGTGCGTTCTCGAGCTTCTTCCCTGTCTCGGAGGCGTGCAGCATGCCTTCGGCGGAGACGAAGCCGACGTGATGGACCTGCTGGCCAGGGCGGCCGAAGAAGTAGAGGTCGCCGGGCCGAGCCTCGTCGACAGGGATGTCTTCCATCGCGGCGGCCTGGTCGTGGGCGTCCCGCGGCGTCCGCAGGCCGAGGACGCGCCCGACCGTGTGGATCAGACCAGAGCAGTCCAGTCCGTACGCGGACGTACCACCCCACAGGTATTCGAGGCCGAGGAACATCGACCCCAGCCGGAGCCGGTCCTCCGGAGTCGCCGGGTCCTCGACAGACCGCAGTACGTCGTCCGCCAGCCAGCCGGACCCGTCATCCGGAGTGGCGACCCGCGTGTACCCGTCCGCGTGCTCGATCGACGCCAGCACGGTCCCGAACGACAGCTCGGTCAGCGCGGCACCGCCAGGCTCGGCGGTCAGCGATGCCGTCGGTACGGCGATCGCGACCGGAGCCGAGGCGCTGCCCGGCAACTCACCCAGGTGGCTCGACGGGACCCAGCCCGGGTAGCCCAGCTCGTCCTGGGAGGACGGCTGCCACGGAGCGACGATCTCGGACCAGCCGTCGCGTTCGGAGCGGACCAGCACGGGCTCGGCGAACAACAGCTGGGTCAGGGTCCGGCCGTGCAGGCCGAGGCGGATCTCGGTGTCCATGGACTTGGCCCAGGCGGCCACGTCGGGCCGGGCGGCGGTTGCCGGAGCGTCGATGTCACGCGGCGCATCCGGCGAAGTCCACACGGTACTGACCGGGACTTTGGCGGCGACTAGCTTCATACGGTCAAGCCTGTCACGCCGAGCCCAGGAGCCGCAGGCAGGTGGATCAGCGAGCCTTCATAACGAATGCCGCCGGCCACCGGAGCCTCGCGAAGCCACCACGCCGCGTCCAGGTCGTTGACCGCCGTCGTCGGGTGCGCAGACACCAGCGCGGCCGCCGCACCGACGCCGACATGGCTCTCCATCATCGAGCCGACGATCATGCCCAGACCGTGTTCCCGCGCCAGCTCGAGCAGTGTCCGCGCCGGGCCGAGCCCGCCGCACTTGGCCAGCTTCACGTTGACCAGGTCCGCGGCGCCCTGCCGGATCACGGCCACCAGATCGCGTACGCCGTACACCGACTCGTCGGCGAGGATCGGCGTACCGACCCGATCGGTCACCCACGCCATCCCGTCGAGGTCGGCCGCCACGACGGGCTGCTCCACGAGCTCGATGGCGCAGCCCGCGTCCTCCAGCGCACGGATCGCGGTGACCGCGTCGCGTCGCGACCAGCCCTGGTTGGCGTCCAACCGGAGTGTCGGCCCCGGGCCGATCGCCTCGCGGACCCGCCGGACCCGCTCGACGTCGGCCTTGGCGTCGGTGCCGACCTTGACCTTGAGTACGTCGAAACCGTCCGCGACCCGGGCTCGTCCGGCGGTCGCCAGCGCCTCGGCGTCACCCACGGACAGCGTCACATCGGTGCGTACGACGTCGACCGTCGACCCGAGGAACCCGTGCAGCGTCTGACCGCGACGGCGCGCGGCCAGGTCGTGCAGGGCGACGTCGACGGCCATCTTGGCGCCGAAGTTGCCGGCGGCGGCGTTCTGCACGCGGCGCAGTGCCTCGGTCAGATCGTCCGGGCCGAGACCGTCAAGTGCGGTGGTGATCGGGCCCTCGACGCAGGCTTGGGCGCCGGCGAGCGAGTCGCCGGTCACCTTCCAGACCTGCGGGGCCTCGCCCCAGCCGCTCAGCTCACCGTCGCTGATCTCGACCAGCAACGAGTCAGCGTGCGTCGCCGTTCGCAGAGCCGTCACGAAGGGCGTGTGCAGCGGCGCCGACACCAGGTGCGTCGTGATCTTCACCGGATCGCCTCCAGGTCGTGCCGGTGATTCCAGGCTTCGAGGGCGATCGCGGCGATCAGGTTCTGCGCCTCGGAGTCCGGCAGGTCGGACGTCGTACACACGACCAGCACGAACGGGTCCGCATCCGGGGGCCGGACGATGCCGCCGTCGTGCCGGATCCGGGTGTCCCAGCCGTTCTTGTGCTCGACCCGCGTGCCGGTCGGCAGCAGGGCCGGGATCTCGCCGTTCCACTGGTTGCCGGCCAGGAGGTCCCGCAGGTAGTCGTCCTTCTGGTTGCCGACCGCAACCAGTACGCCGGCGAGTCCGGCCGGGCTCATCGTGTTGCTGATCCCGGCCCGCTGAGCGGCGGCGTCGTCGATCCCGCGCCGGATCGCGCTGTCCCCCGGTCCGTACTCCGCGAGCACCGCGTGGGCGGCGTCGACGCCGACCTGCTCGAGCACGAGGTCGGTCGCCAGGTTGCTGGAGCGGGTGATCATCTCGCTCGCCAGCCAGCCGAGCGGCACCGGCGTACCCAGCTTCGTCCAGGTCGCGGGCGCCTCGTCCTCGTCCGGATTCACCCCGAACCGCCCGCCGGCCGCGGACGCGAAGTCGTTGTGCACGGTCACCGGCTGGTCGAGCGTCAGCTCACCCGCCTCGATCTTCCGCAGCATCGCCATCGCCACCGGCAGCTTCATCGTGCTGGCCGCGTAATGCGTCCGCTCCGCCGCGTGCTCGAACACCGGTACGCCGTCCAGCCGTCCGAGCCAGACCCCGAACTCCCCGCTCCCGTCGACCTCTCGGAGCAGCTCCGCGATTCCCATGCGGATCACCCAATCACAACCCCACCTGGCAGACTGCCGAGGGTGTCCAGGGCTCTCGGCATCCTCCTCGGGTTCGCCGCCGACCGTGTCCTCGGCGACCCGCGCCGCTTCCACCCGGTCGCCGGCTTCGGCCAGGCCGCCGCCCGGCTCGAGTCTCGCTGGTACGACGACTCGCGCGCGGCGGGTACGGCGTACGCGACCGTCCTGGTCGGTACGGCGACCGCCGCCGGAGTCATCGCCGAACGGCTCACCCGGAATCGTCCAATTGTCCACACGATCGTCACCGCGGCCGCGACCTGGACAGTGCTCGGCGCGCGCAGCCTGGAGCGTGAGGCCGAGGTGATGGCCGGGTTGCTCGAGGAGAAGGACATCCCGGCCGCGCGAGACCGCCTCAGCCATCTCTGCGCCCGCGACGCGACCGACCTGGAAGCCGATGAACTCGCTCGCGCGACCGTGGAGTCGATCGCCGAGAACACGTCCGACGCCTGTGTCGCGCCGCTGCTGTGGGGCGGCGTGCTCGGCGTACCCGGGCTGCTCGGTTACCGCGCGGCCAACACGCTGGATGCGATGGTCGGCTACAAGTCGGCGAAGTACCTCAACTTCGGGTGGGCATCGGCGCGGCTGGACGACGTACTCAATCTGCTGCCCGCTCGGGTGTGCGCGTTGCTCACCGGACTCGCGGCGGGGCGGCCGCGGCAAGCGGTGACCGTGTGGCGGCGGGACGCGCCCAAGCATCCGAGTCCGAACGCCGGACCGGTCGAGGCTGCGTTCGCCGGAGCCCTCGATCTGACGCTCGGCGGGACCAACAGCTACGGGTCGTATCAGGAGGACCGTGGCACGCTGGGCAACGGACCCACGCCGGCGGTTGCCGACGTACGCCGTACCGCCGCGCTTGCCCGGCGCGTCGGAGTCGCGGCGGCGGGGGTCGCCGCAATGCTGGCAGTACGGCGGAAAGGGACACGATGGATCTGAGTCGGCGGCCGTTGCGGATCGCGCTGATCCGGCACGGCGAGTCCGAGGCCAACCTGGACAAGACGATCTTCGAGCGCGTCCCCGACCACGCGATCCCGCTCACGCCGCATGGGCACGAGCAGTCGGCCAAGGCGGGGAAGGAGCTGCGGGAGCTGTTCGAGGACGAGCCTGTCCGCGTGTACGTCTCGCCGTACCTGCGAGCCCTGCAGACGCTGGACTCACTCGGCCTGGACGATCTGATCGGCCTCGCCCGCGAGGAGCCGCGGCTGCGGGAGCAGGACTGGGCCAACTACCAGGACACCGCGGACATCGAGCAGCAGAAGGAGCTGCGGAACCGGTACGGGCACTTCTTCTACCGGTTCACGGACGGTGAGTCGGGCGCGGACGTGTACGACCGGGTGTCGTCGTTCCTGGAGACGATGCACCGCGACTTCGAGACCCCGGGGGTTCCGCGCAACGTGCTGCTGGTGTCGCACGGGCTGACCATGCGGTTGTTCTGCATGCGCTGGTTCCACTGGTCGGTGCGGTTCTTCGAGACGCTACGTAACCCGCACAACGCCGAAACACGCGTCCTGCTGCGGCAGCCGGATTTCCAGTACAAGCTGGACCGGCCGTTCGAACAGTGGACGCATCACGAACCGACGGAACGGGAGCGATCGGCATGGTTGTAGAACAGACCCGGGAAGCGGTCCTCGAGCTGCTGGCGAGTCTTTCGTCCGCCCAGCTCGACAAGATCACGGCGGCGTTCGACACGCCGGATCACCACCAATGGACGTATCTGCCCGGTGCCGTTCCGGGCCTGCCGCTGCACGAGCTGTCGGCGGCGCAGGAGGCTCTCGTCGTGCGCCTGCTCGGGCTCGTCTACAGCGAGCGCGGTCTGGCCGATTTCCGCGGGGTGATGGCGGCCGAGATCATCGTCCGCGGCCTCGCTGATCCGATGGAGGTCGCGGAGGTCGGCGGCTGGGCCGGTTCGACGGTCGGCGATCGCTACTACCTCCGCGTGCTCGGAGACCCGGCCGGGGCCGGGCCGTGGGCGTGGCGGCTGAACGGTCACCATCTCGCGCTGCACGTCACGCTCGTCGACGGCGCCATCTCGTTCACCCCGCAGTTCTTCGGCTCGAACCCGGCGGAGGTCCGCACCGGCCCGCACGCCGGGCGACGGTTCCTCGCCGCGGAGCAGGACCTCGGCTTCCAGCTCCTGCACGCGCTCGAGCCGGCCCAGCTGTCCGTCGCGCTGGTCTCCGACGCGGCGCCGGACGACATCCTGACCCGGCACGATCCGGTCGCCGACGCATCCCTGCTGCACCGCGGGCTCGCGTACGGCGACATGACACCGGAGCAACGGCAACTCCTGAGCCTCCTCATCGGCCAGTACGTCGGCCGCGCCGCCGGACCGATCGGGCTGCAGACCTGGCAGGACATCACCGACCAAGGCATCGAACGCCTCACCTTCGCGTGGGCCGGCGAGACCGAACCCGGCGTCGGCCACCGGCACTACTACTCGATCGCCGGCCCCACCTTCCTCGCCGAGTACGACAACACCCAGGACAACGCCAACCACATCCACTCCGTCTGGCGAGACCTCCGCAACGACTGGGCCACCGACCTCCTCGCCGCCCACTACGCAATGCATCGCTGAGGCCGGACCGCCAGGCCATCACAACTGCCGCCCGCAAGGTGTCGCGTCGCTCACGTGCGCCCGGTCGCGCCGATTGTGATGGCCTGGCGGTCCACGCCGTCCGATAGAGTCACGGAGTCAATCGACGGCATCAGCAGGAACCCGGTGTGAGTCCGGGACGGTCCCGCCACTGTGAATCCCTCGCACCCGAGGGGGAGTCAGGAACTGCCGCCGTCGTACCTCCGGTCGGGGCGTGGACACCCCGAGGAAGGACCGGTTACGCGTGCCCGCGAACCTGTTGCTGCTCTCCACCGCCGACACCGACCTGCTCGCCGCCGCCGAGGCGGCCGCCGGCTGGACGGTCGCGAACCCGGCCCGGCTCGACCTCGACGGCCTGGCGCCGTTGCTCGCCGCCGCCGAGGTCGTGGTGGTCCGTCTGCTCGGCGGACGCCGCGCCTGGGAGGAAGGTCTCGACGCGGTCATCGCGTCCGGCAAGCCGGCCGTCGTGGTCAGCGGTGAGGCCGCACCCGACGCCGAGCTGATGTCGCTGTCGACCGTGCCTGCCGGCGCGGTGACCGAGGCGCTCGCCTACCTCCGGGAGGGCGGTTCCGAGAACCTGCGCAACCTGGCCGCCTTCCTGCGCGACACACTGCTCCTGACCGGCGACGAATTCGAGCCGTCGCGCGCACTCCCGGCGTACGGAGTCCGCGGGACGTACGTCGAGGACGACCGGCCGGTGGTCGGGATCGTCTACTACCGCGCGCACGAAATCTCCGGGAACACCGCGTTCGTCGACACACTGGCCGCTGCGGTCGAGGCGGCGGGTGCGCAGCCGCTGCCCGTGTACTGCGGGACCCTGCGTGGACTGGATGCGACGTCGTCCGAGAATGCCGGACTGTTCGACCTGCTGCGCAAGTGTGACGTCCTGGTGACGACTCTGCTCGCCGCGGGGGGATCCGTCGCGGCCAACGCGAGCGCCGGCGGTTCCGACGACTCCTGGGATGCCGGGGCGCTCGCCTCGCTCGACATCCCGCTGATCCAGGGCCTCGCGCTGACGTCGACCCGTGAGCAGTGGCTGGCCAGTGACGCCGCGGTCAGCCCGCTCGACGCCGCCACTCAGGTCGCGATCCCGGAGTTCGACGGGCGACTGATCACGATCCCGTTCTCCTTCAAGTCGTACGACGCCGACGGGCTGGCCCGATACGCGCCGGACCCGGAGCGGTGCGCCCGGCTGGCCGGGATCGCGGTCGCGCACGCCCGCCTCCGCCACGTACCGGCTCACGACAAACGGCTGGCTCTCGTGTTGTCGTCGTACCCGACCAAGCACGCGCGGATCGGGAACGCGGTCGGTCTCGACACACCGGCGTCGGCCGTGGTCCTGCTCGGTCAACTCCAAGACGCCGGGTACGACCTCGGCGACCTCGATCTCAGTGAGCTCCAGGGGCCGGACGGCGCCGACGGGTTGATCCATCGGCTCATCGCCGCGGGTGGCCACGACGTCGACTGGCTGACCGACGAGCAGTTGGCGAACGCCGTCGCGAAGGTCCCGCTCAGCATCTACGAGCAGTGGTTCGGGCGAGTGCCGGAATCGTTGCGTGCGGCAATGACCGAGGCGTGGGGCGAGGCGCCGGGCCAGCTGTACGTCGACACGTCCGGCGACGAGCCCGCGGTGGCCCTGGCCGCGTTGCGTTTCGGGAACGTCGTGCTGATGATCCAGCCGCCGCGTGGCTTCGGCGAGAGCCCGGTGGCGATCTACCACGATCCGGACATGGCCCCGTCGCATCACTACCTGGCGGCGTACCGCTGGCTCGAGGCCCCGGCCGAGGAGGGCGGCTTCGGCGCGCACGCCGTCGTCCACCTGGGCAAGCACGGGACGCTCGAATGGCTGCCGGGCAAGGGGATCGGGATGGCGGCCGACTGTGCGCCGGACGCCGTCCTGGGGAATCTGCCGATGGTCTACCCGTTCATCGTCAATGACCCCGGCGAGGGGACGCAGGCCAAGCGGCGCGCGCACGCGACCGTCGTCGACCACCTGGTGCCGCCGATGGCCCGGGCCGAGACGTACGGCGACATGGCGAAGCTGGAGTACCTGCTCGACGAGTACGCGACCGTGTCGGCGCTGGATCCGGAGAAGGTGCCGACCCTGCGGGCGCAGATCTGGACGCTGATCCAGGCGGCGCAGCTGCACCATGATCTGCACACGGACGAGAAGCCGGACGACGCGGAGTTCGACGAGTTCGTCCTGCATCTCGACGGGTATCTGTGCGAGATCAAGGACGTACAGATCCGCGACGGGCTGCACATCCTCGGCGGTGCGCCGGCCGGCGAGGCGCGGGTCAACCTGGTGCTCGCCGTACTGCGGGCTCGTCAGCTGTGGGGTGGTTCGTACTCGATCCCCGGTCTGCGGACCGCGCTGGGGGAGACGTTCGGCGTGGACGAGGCCGAGCTGCTCGCGAACCCGGGACGAGCCGCGGACCTGGCCGACCTCGCAACGCTGGCCGATCTGCCGGCGGTGAGCGGCGCCGATGGAGTGGATCTGCTCGAGGCGGTCGCGCGCAAGCTCGTCGTGGCGATGGAGACCCTGAGCTGGGACGCCGCGAAGGTCCCGGTCGTCGTGACCGAGGTGCTCGGGCGGTCGTCGGCTCAGGTCGAGTCGTCCCTTACCTTCGCCGCCGAGGAGGTCGTGCCGCGGCTCGCACGGACTGGTGACGAGCTGACCAACGTCCTTCGCGCGCTGGACGGCCGCTTCGTCGAGGCCGGACCGTCGGGCTCGCCGACGCGTGGTCTGGTCAACGTGCTGCCGACCGGCCGCAACTTCTACGCCGTCGACCCGAAGGCGATCCCGAGCCGCAACGCGTGGGACGTCGGCGTCGCGCTGGCCGACTCGCTCCTCGCCCGGCACCAGGCCGAGACAGGGGAGTGGCCGCGATCGGTCGGCCTGACCATCTGGGGTACGTCGGCCATGCGTACCCAGGGCGACGATCTCGCCGAGGTGTTGTGGCTGCTCGGCTGCCGCCCGGTCTGGGACGAGGCGTCGCGGCGCGTCACCGGCTTCGAGTTGGTCGGTCTTGAGGACCTCGGCCGGCCGCGGATCGACGTGACGATCCGGATCTCCGGCTTCTTCCGGGACGCGTTCCCGCACGTGGTCGCCTTGCTCGACGAGGCCGTGCGGACGGTCGCCGCCCTGGATGAGGATGCGGCCGGCAACTACCTGCGCGCGCACGTCGACGCCGATGTTGCTGCGGGCAACGACGTACGTTCCGCCACCGCACGGGTCTTCGGCTCCAAGCCCGGCTCGTACGGCGCCGGACTGCTGCCGCTCGTGGACGCGCGGAACTGGCGCACCGACGCCGAGCTGGCCGAGGTGTACGCGGTCTGGGGCGGGTACGCGTACGGCAAGGATCTTGACGGGGCCGAGGCGCGCGGCTCGATGGAACGCGCGTACGCCCGGATCCAGGTGGCGGCGAAGAACGCCGACACTCGTGAGCACGACATCATGGACTCCGACGACTACTTCCAGTACCACGGCGGCATGATCGCGATGGTCCGCCACCTGACCGGATCCAATCCGAAGGCTTACGTGGGGGATTCCGCCGTACCGGCGCAGGTTCGGACGCGGACGCTGGAGGAGGAGACGAAGCGGGTCTTCCGGGCCCGGGTGGTGAACCCGCGGTGGATGGCGGCGATGCGGCGGCACGGGTACAAGGGCGCCTTCGAGATGGCCGCGACGGTGGACTACCTCTTCGGGTACGACGCGACCGCGGGCGTGGTGGACAACTGGATGTACGAGACGCTGACCACCGAGTACGTCGCCGATCCCGAGATGGCCGAATTCTTCCGGAAGTCGAACCCGTGGGCGCGGCACGGGATCGCGGAGCGGCTGCTCGAGGCGGCGCAGCGCGGTCTGTGGTCGGCTCCGACCGACGAGGCCCTCGAGACGCTGCGCAGTGCGGTCCTTGAGACGGAAGGTGACATCGAGGATCGAGGCTGAGGCTGTGTGATTGGGTAGTGGCATGGCGCCCGAACAGCTCAGAGTCCTGATCACCAACGACGACGGTTACCAGGCTCCGGGGATCCGGGCGCTCGCCCCGGCGATCGCCGAGCTCGGGTACGACGTACTCGTGGTCGCACCGCTGCACGATGAGAGCGGTGTCGGCTCGGCCCGCGCTGGCATGGTCGGCCGCCCGATCCACACTGCCTCCGACGAGGAGTCCGGCGTCACCTTCAACGGAATCGGCGGTACGCCGGCACTCGCAGTGACGCTGGCGTCCGTCGGGGCGTTCGGCGGGGCACCGGATGTGGTCTTGTCGGGGATCAACCGCGGCCACAACATCGGCGTACCGATCCTCCACTCCGGCACCGTCGCCGCGGCGCTCACCGCGGCCGGGCACGGATTGTCGGCTGTTGCCATCAGCATCGACTCCGAGGATCCCGGCCACTGGCCGACCGCGGCCACCGTGGCCGCCGAGGCCCTCACCTGGATCCTCTCCGAACCCACGGGCACGGTCCTCACCATCAACGTCCCCGACCGCCCCCTCGACCAACTCGCGGGCGTCCGCCACGCTTCACTGGCGCCGATCAAACGCTCCCGCATCATCGGCACGACTGCCCCGACCGGCGAGCCGATGATCGTGCTCGAACCGCCACTGCCGAACCCGGTCGCCGACTCGGACGAGGCCCTGCTGGCCGCCGGCTTCGTCACGGTCACCCCGATCGTCGGCATCCGCGAGGTCAAGGACGACGCGGCCGCCACCGCCCTCGCCAAACGCCTGTACCGATGAAGCTCTTCGTCGCCGAGTACGGCGCGGGGCCACCGCTGCTCTTCATCCACGGCCACGGCGGCGGCTATCACTTCCAGCGCTGCCAGGCCGATCTGCTGGCCCGGGACCTCCACCTGATCGCCCCGGACCAGCGCGGTGTCCTGCGATCCGGACCGCTGGCGCCCGGCGATCCGCTCAACCTGGACGTGCTCATCGCGGACTTCGAGGAGTTGCGCGAACGCCTCGGGATCGAGCGGTGGGCGATCCTCGGGCACTCGGCCGGCGGCAACTACGCCGTCGAGTACGCGATCCGGCACCCTTCGGCGGTGAGTGCCGTCATCTTCGACTGCCCGTGCTGGGACTTCGACGCGAACGACCGCTACCGGCTGCCGATCTTCGCGCGCCTGTACGACGAGCTCGGAGATGCCGATCGGGCGGCTGCCTGCCGGGAGTTGGCGTCCGTCGACCGCCGGCTGACCGCGGACGACAAGACCTACGAACTCGCCTTCGGACTCGGCGACCGCTTCCAGGACCTGTCGTTCCACGATCCGTCCCGGCGGCCCGAGTTCGTCCGCCTCGGTGAAGAGTCCGGCTTCACGGACGAGATGTGGGGATACGGGAACAGCCACGGGGTGACGCTGCCCGAGCTCTACAACTCCAAGCTCGAGCGGCTGTCCGAGCTCACCCAACCGAGCTTGCTGATCGAGGGCATCGACGACCTCGAGACCGATCCGGTCTCGGTCCGGGCCTACCGCGACAACGTCCCGACCGGCCGCGTCATCACCTTCGAACGATCCGGCCACTTCCCCCACTTCGAAGAACCAGACAAGTACGCCGCCCTGGTCCGTTCCTTCGTCCTGGCGACACCCCAGTAACCGCGCTCAGCGATCCGGTAGCCGTCGCTCAGCCAGGGCGGCGGCTGCCACCCGGCTCGTCGTACCCGTCTTCCGAAGAATGTTCGAGACATGCACGCTGACCGTCTTGTCACTGATGAACAGCTCTTTGGCGATCTCCCCGTTCGACCGCCCGGCCACCAGAAACGCCAGCACCTCCCGCACCCGTCCGGTAAGCCCCGCCAGGACCGGGTCATCGGCCGCCGGCACCACCGGAACCGGCTCCTGCAGATCGATCCTCGATCGCCGCGCCAACGCTTCGATCGCGACCTGTATGGGCTTGGCTCCGAGCTCGACGGCGCCACGATAGGCCTGACGCAGAAGCTCACGCGCACTCCACGGAGTCCACCCACTCGCCAGCCCCGCCTCGGCGCACCGCCACTGCGCCATCGCCTGATACCAACGACTTCCCGCCGCACCGGAGGTCTCCACGGCCTCCCGCCAGCGCTCGGGTTGATCCGCGCTGTTCCGGTAGCGAGCGAGCTCGGCCGCGAGGAGCGATCGAGACATCGCTTGGGCGTCAGCGCCGTCCAAGGGGACGGTGAAAGGTTCCCACGGCCAGTCATCGAGGACCTTGTCGACCATCTCCGCAGGGTTGTGATCCCCGCCGTTCAGGGCGGCCTCGGCTGCTACTCGGACATAGGCCAGAAGCACCTCGTCATCGTCCGGCTCGGGAAGATCCGGAACGGACAGCCGTGGGCGTGCCCAGGCGAGAGCCTCAGCGGCTCGGCCTTCGGCGATCATCAGCTCGATACCGGTGCGGGTCATGGGCGGGCGGAGCGGGTTGAAGTCCTCGGAGACCAGCTCCAACGCCCGATCGAAGTGCTGCCGTGCCTCCTCGGTCCGCCCGGACCGCACCGCCAGCAGGCTCGCGGACAACCTGACACCCGCTCCCGGGATGCCGGTACAGCGTGCGGCCAACGCCGACCGCAGCAAGGCCCGGCACTCCTCCCAGCGGCCGAGGTCGATCAACAGATCGGAGGCCTGGAAGGCGAGGAAGTAGGCCCAGGTGCCGGCACCGCCGGTGACTGAGTCCTGGTACGCCGCGACAGTGACATCGGCGGCCTCGGTCCGCCGGCCGAGCGCTCGCAGAGCGTCGAAGCGCCAGATCGCGGCCCCGGTAGCGGTGTCGAGATCCCCGCACGACCGACCCAGCCTCTCCGCCAAATCGGCGTCGGCGAGCGCGGCCACCGGCGCACTGCGGTCCGACACAGCGGCGCTGGCGCAGAGGGCTCGTCCGAGGGCCTGCGTCGAGCCGGACCTGCGCGCGACGCGGACGGATTCTTCCGCGTGGACCCCGGCGTCCGGCATGCCGTACATGGTCTCCGTCTCGGCAAGCTCGGCGAACGCAACAGCACGCTCCACGCTGTCCGGGTACTCCTCGGTGAGCGTGATCGCCTCGAGGATGTCGTCGAGGTCTGCCTCCCCGGGCGTATCCACTTGCCAGCGAGCATCAGCCCATTTGATGAGCAGATCGCTGGCCAGCAAGGGTTCCTGCTCCTTGTTCACCAGGCTCAACGCCTCCGTGAGGAGTGTCACCACCACCTCCGGCAGGCCTGCCCGGCGGCAGATCGAGCTCGTCCGTCGCAACAGGCTGATTCTCTCGTTCCGCCCGCCCCGGATGGTCGGTGACACCGTCTCCCAGAGCGCGCACGCCCGGCGGAGTTGGATCGCCTCCTCGGCGGGTGCTCGGAGCTGCGCTGCTTGATCGGCCGCGATCAGCGACCAGCGGTACGTCGCGTCGATGTTGCCGGCCTTTTCGTTGTGGACTGCCAGATCAGCGGCGGTCGCCTCACCTGGTCGCGCTTCGAGGACGCGGAGGTAGTCGGCATGGAGGGCCGCGGCTTGTCCGGGCGGTAGGCCGTCGTACAAGACCTCGGCCAGCAGCGGATGGCGGAACCACCAGCTGCCGCCATCGGTGTGCACGACGCCGCGGTCCTGCGCCTCCGACAGAGAAGCGATGGTCTCGGGTCCGTGGCCGGTCGCGACCTCGGTCAGTACGGCGGATGACGTCGGCCGGCCGCCGACCGCGAGGATTCTGGTGACCAGCCTGGCCTGCTCGGACATGCTGTGCCATGCCGCAAGCAAGGCGTCGCGGAGGGCCGCCGGGACCGTTGCAGGCAAGCTGTGCTCGGCACCGGACAGACCGCGGACCATCAGCTCGATGAGGTAGGGGTTGCCGTCCGACCTGGTCAGAACCTCGCTGACGAGCTCGATGTCGGGCGGTCTGCCCAGCAATCCCTGGATCTGGTGGGCGGCGGCCTCCAGGTCGAGCGGCTCCAGCCGAACCTCACTGAACAACGGCATCCGGCGCATATCCGCCAGCCACGCGTGCAGCGGATGCCCCTCGGGCCGTTCCTCGGTCCGGCAGGTCGCTATCACCACCAGACGCTGCCCCCGGAACCCGGCAATCAAGTAGGCCAGCACGTCAAGCGACGCGACGTCCGCCCATTGCAGGTCATCGATGACCACCACGGTCGGCCGCCGTTCCGCGATCCGATTCAGCACAAGATCAACCAGCACCGGCAGTCTCGGAGAACTCTTGCCAGGTTCGCTGTCGCTGCGGCCGAGTGAGGGCAACAAGGCGCTCAGGCCTTCGGCGCCGGCGAAGACCTCGGCGGTTTCGTCAGCATCCGCGTGGCTGAGCCAGTCCTGTAGCGCACCGGCGAACGGGGCGAACGGGACCGACGCGCCACCGAAGTGCACGCAGGATCCCCAGAGCACGTTCAACTCTGAGGCTCTGCAGACTTCCCGGGTCAGTCGAGTCTTGCCGATTCCGGCTTCGCCATGGATGGCGATCGCGTGCGGACCGCCGGAAACGGCGTGTCGCAGCGCGTCGCCGAGGAACTGTTGTTCGGCAGCGCGTCCGGCGAAGCGACGATCGGGCTGCAGACCCCCCATGGGTACTCAGTGAACACCCTGCAGCGCCTTGGCGGGACCCTTCGGCGAAGTGGGCCGTGATCAAGCGTTCGACCCGCGAAGGTGGACACGTATCTCTGGAACGCTCCTAGGTGAGCCGCAGTCCGGCGATGAGGAGGCCGACCATGCGGCGGGCGTCGTACCGGACGTTGTTCTCGGCGCCGATGCAGAGGTTGCCGACGCCTCGCATCAGTTCGTAGGCGTCCACGTCGGCGCGGATCTTGCCGGCCGCGGCGGCCGCCTCGAGCAGCTTGGCGCACACGGGCACAAGGCGGTCGAGGAAATAAGTGTGCAGCGTCTGGAAGGCGGCATCGTCGGACTGGAGGGCCTCGGCGAGACCGTGCTTGGTGACGAGGAAGTCGACGAAGAGGTCGATCCAACTTGCCAGGGCGGCGTGCGGTGACGTGCTGTCCGCCAGCAGCGCCGGACCCGCCTCGGCGCACGCTTCGACCTGGTGCCGGTAGACGGCGATGATGAGGTCGGCCCGGGTCGGGAAGTGGCGGTAGATCGTGGCCACGCCGACGCGGGCCCGGGCGGCGATGTCGCGGACGGGCGCATCGACGCCGGAGTCGACGAAGGCCGCTGCGGCGGCGTCCAGCAGTGTCTTCTCGTTCCGCCGGGCGTCGGCCCGCTTCCGCTGAGCAGGCTGCGCTGATCCGTCGTCGGCCATGCTCTCGCTGCCTCCCACCTTGCTAAGCGGAACGTCGTTCCGTATGTTGGGTAACGGAACATCGTTCCGTATTCGCCCATCATGCCAGGAGGAGCACCGTTATGCAGTACCGCACCTTGGGCCGCACCGGCGTACAGGTCAGCACCCTCGCGCTCGGCGCGATGAACTTCGGCGCGATCGGCCGTACCAGCCAGGACGAAGCCACCGCGATCGTCGACGCCGCTCTCGAGGCCGGCATCAACCTGATCGACACCGCCGACATGTACGGCCAGGGCGAGTCCGAGGAGCTGGTCGGCAAGGCGATCGCCGGCCGCCGCGACGACCTCGTACTGGCCACCAAGGCGACCATGCCGATGGGTGACGAGCGCAACCACCAGGGCAGCTCGCGCCGCTGGCTGGTCACCGCGCTCGACGACAGCCTGCGCCGGCTCGGCGTCGATCACGTCGACCTCTACCAGATCCACCGGTGGGACCCGAGCACCAGCGACGAGGAGACGCTGTCGGCGCTGACCGACCTGCAACGCGCGGGGAAGATCCGCTCGTTCGGCTCCTCGACGTTCCCGGCGTACCGGATCGTGCAGGCCCAGTGGGCTGCCCGCGAGCACCACCTCGGCCGCTACGTCACCGAGCAGCCCAGCTACTCGATCCTGCAGCGCGGAATCGAGGCCCACGTCCTGCCCGTGACCGAGGAGTACGGTCTCGGGGTGCTGGCGTGGAGTCCGCTGGCATCGGGCTGGCTGTCGGGTGCGGTCCGCGCGGGCCAGGAGATCAGCACCAGCCGCTCGGTCTTCGCGCCGGAACGCTTCGATACCACGCTTCCGTACAACCACGCCAGGCTCGATGCGGTCGAGCAGTTGGCGAAGGTGGCCGACGAGGCCGGCCTGACGCTGATCCAGTTGGCTCTCGGCTTCGTCACCGCCCACCCGGCCGTCACCAGCGCCCTCATCGGCCCACGGACGTTGGATCACCTGCACGCGCAACTCGCCGCTGCCGACACCGTCCTCAGTCCTGACGTCCTCGACGCGATCGACGTCATCGTTGCCCCCGGCATCGACCTTGCGCCGCACGAGAAGTTCGACACACCACCGGCGCTGCTCGAGCCGTCGCTGCGGCGCCGGTGAAAGGACAAGCTATGTCGCAACCCAGTTTCGGGATCATGACCGCGCCGATGCAGGTCGACTATCACGACGTACTGCGGGTGTGGCGCGAGGCGGACGCCATCCCGGAGATCGAGCACGCGTGGTTGTTCGATCACCTCATGCCGATCGGCGGTGACCCGGACGGACCGACGTACGAAGGCTGGACGCTGCTGTCGGCGCTTGCCGCACAGACCGACGACTGCGCCTCGGCCTGCTCGTGACCAGCAACCGCTTCCGGCCGCCGGCGATGCTGGCCAAGATCGCCACGACCGTCGACATCGTCTCCGGCGGGCGGCTCGACTTCGGCATCGGCGCGGGTTCGCGGCCGAGTCACCCGTTGGCCCGGCGCGAGTACGAGGCGCACGGCCTGCCGTACGACGACTTCGCACACTCGGTGGGGAATCTCGCCGAAGCGTTGACAGTCATCCGGCGGTTGTGGACCGAGGCTGAGCCGTTCGACTTCGAGGGCAGCTACGTCCGCCTGACCGGAGCGTTCGGCAACCCGAAGCCCGTTCAGCGCCCGCACCCGCCGATCCTCATCGGCGGACGCTCGTCCGCCGTGCTCCGCGTGGTCGCCGAGCACGCCGACCTGTGGAACATCCCCGGAGGCGACATCGACGACGCCGTACGCCGCAGTGCACTGCTGGACCGCTACTGCGCCGAGATCGGCCGCGACCCCGCCTCGATCACCCGCTCGATCCACCTGCAGATCTCCTACGACGAGCCCAGCGCCACCCAGAAGGCGATCGGCGAAGCAATCGACGCCGGGTTCGGCCACATCGTTCTCGGACTGTCGGCTCCCTATCCGCCCGACGTCGCCCAATGGGTCACCGAGAAGCTCATCGCCACTTCGCCGGGTTAGACACAGCTCACCATCACCATCCGCCCAACCTAAGGGGGTGCGGCGCGGATCTAAGGGAGGGCGCCTGATGTGGCCGTCCCAGCGCTCAGCGCACGGTGGATGCAGACGGCGATCCACGCCGTGAGGAGGAGTTATGAAGCACATCTACACCCTCGTGGCCGTGCCTGTCCTGACGTGCGGCGCCGTACTGGCCGGCGCATCTCAAGCCTCGGCCACCGACGTCGACCCCGAGCCAGGCGCCCACGGCGAACGCGTCGGAGTCGTCTACGTGCCAGGCCCGAGCGTCGAGGTCGACGACACCGTCGCCGAAGCCCTGCAAACAGGCGCAGCCGCCCTCGGCGGCGCCGGCATCGCCGTGGTAGGCCTCTGGGCTTACCGGCGCCGCCATCCGATCAGCGTTCACTGATCCGGCAGCCGTCGCTCAGCCAGAGCGGCGGCTGCCACCCGGCTCGTGGTGCCGGTCTTCCGAAGGATGTTCGAGACATGGACGCTGACCGTCTTGTCACTGATGAAGAGCTCCTTCGCGATCTCACCGTTGGACCGTCCAGCCACCAGGAAAGCCAGTACCTCCCGCTCCCGCCCAGTGAGTCCTGCCAGGACCGGGTCATCGACCACCGGCACGACCGGAGCCGGCTCGTGAAGATTGATCCTCGACCTCCGGGCCAGCCCTTCGACCTCGGTCTGCAAGGGTTTGGCGCCGAGCTCGACCGCGCATCCGTGTGCTTGACGCAGCAAATCGCGCGCCTCCGGCGAGGTCCAGCCAGTGACCAGCTCGGCCTCGGCGCACCGCCACTGGGCAACAGCCTGGTGCCAACGACATCCCGCGACACCGCAGGTCTCCACGGCCCGGCGCCAACGCTCGGGCTGATCCGGAGTATCCCGGCAGCGGCTGATCTCGGCCGCCCAGAGCGCCTGATTCATCGCCTGGACGTCCGGCCCACCCATTCCGTCGACGAACGGCTCCCGCGGCCAGTCGTCGATGACACCGTCCAGCGCCTCCACCGCCGCGGCCATCCCGGCAGGATCACCGCGATCCCGGGCGACGCGAGCTGCCTCGGCCGCCGCCTGGGCATACACCGGAAGCGCCTCGTCGTCCCAGGGACCGGGAGCATGATCCTGAGCTGTCAGCCGTGGGCGTGCCCAGGCCACGGCGTCCGCAGCCGTCTCTTCGGCGATCATCAGCTCGATGCCGGCGTAGGCGACGGTGGGGCGGAGCGGGTTGAAGTCGTCGGAGATCAACTCCAACGCCCGATCGAAGTGCTGTCGTGCCTCTTCGGTCCTGCCTGACCTCACGCTCAGCCTGCTCGCAGCCAGCCTGACAGCTGCTCCGGGGATCCCGGCGGATCGTCCTGCCAACGCGGACCGCAGCAGTGCCCGGCACTCGTCCCAGCGGCCGAGATCGATGAACTCGAGTGCGGCGATGCCGGCGAGGAAGTATGCCCAGGAGCCGGCGCCGTCGGCGACGGTGCTGAAGTACGCCGCGCGGGTGACCTCGGCTGCGTCAGCCCACCGGCCGAGCTCGTGCAGGGCATTGAAACGCATGATGGCGGCGTCGTTGGCGGTGTTGGTATCTCCGCATGCGGTCGCCATCCGTAGTGACAGCTCAGCCTCGGCGAGCGAGGCCAACGGTGCGGAAGTCTCCAACACGGATGCGCGGGCGCAGAGCGCTCGCCCAACGGCCTGTGTCGAGCCTGACAGGTGGCCGATCCGGACGGCTTCCTCCGCGTGGATAGCGGCATGCGGCAGACCGTGCAGAGACTCGGTCTCAGCTAGCTCGGCGAACGCGACGGCACGTTCTGCACTCTCAGGGAAGTCCGTCGTCAGCTCGATCGCTTCGAGGAACTCTTCCAGGTCGGCCATCGCCGGCGCCGTCGATTGCCAGCGGCAGTTGGCCCTCAAGACCAGCAGATTACTGGCCAGCAACGGCTGCTGTTTCCTGTTCACCAAACTCAGCGCCTCCGTGAGGAGCGTGACTGAAACCTCGGGCCAGCCTGCCCGCTCGCAGACTGCGCTCGTTCGGCGTAACAGGGCGATCCTCTCGTCGCGCCCGCCGCGGATGGTCGGTGACACCGTTTCCCAGAGAGCGCACGCGCGGCGGAGTTGGATTGCCTCCTCCGTTGGGGCTCGCAGGCCTTCTGCGTGATCGGCTGCCACGAGGGACCAGTGGTAGGTCGCGTCGAGGTTTCCGGCTCTTTCGTTGTGGATCGCGAGGTCCGCAGCCTCGATCTCGGTGGGCCGCGATTCGAGGACGCGGATGTAGTCGGTATGGAGCTCCGCGGCTTGGTCGGGTGACAGGCCGTCGTACAAGACGTCGGCCAGCAGTGGGTGCCGGAACCAGGGGGTTCCGTCGGGTGCGGTTTCCACGACACCGCGGTCGTGGGCTTCCGCCAGACAGGGGGCGATCGAGCTCGCCTCGAGTCCGTGGCCGGCGGCGACCTCGGTCAGTACGGCCGAGGAGATCGGTCGGCCGCCGACGGCGAGGATTCTGGTCACCAAGCGGGCCTGGTCCGACAGGCTGTGCCAGGCGGCGAGGAGGGCTTCGCGGAGCGCAGCGGGAACAGTGGCCGGAAGAGTGCGCTCGGCGCCGGACAGACCGCTGACCATCAGTTCGACGAGGTAGGGGTTGCCGTCCGATCTGGCCAGGACCTCGGCGGCGAGTTCGATGTCGGGCCCCTGGCCGAGCAGTCCTTCGATCTCGCTGCTGGTGCCGTCCAGGTCCAGCGGATCCAACCGGAGCTCGCCGAAGAAGGGCATCCGGCGCATGTCGGCCAGCCAGGAGTGGAGCGGATGCCCTTCGCCGCGTTCCTCCGTCCTGCACGTGGCCAGGAGCACCAACGGCTGGGAGCGGAATCCGGCGATCAGATAGGCCATCGCGTCCAGCGAGGCGACGTCGGCCCATTGCAGATCGTCGACGACCACCACTGTCGGCCGGCGTACTGCGATCCGGTTGAGCACGAGGTCGACGAGCATCGGAAGCCTCGTGCTGTCGACGCCGCCGCTGACGCCGAGCGAGGGCAGTAAGGCACTCAGCCCGTCTGTCCCGGCGAGAGTGTCGGCCCTCTCGTCGGCATCAGCTCGGCTCAGCCAGTCCTGCAAGGCGCCGGCGATCGGGGCGAACGGGACCGATGCGCCACCGAAGTGCACGCTCGATCCCCAGAGCACGTTCAGCTGCGAATCGCCGCAGACCTCACGGGCAAGGCGGGTCTTGCCGATGCCGGCTTCGCCGTGGATGACGATCGCGTGCGGTACGCCGGCCACGGCATCGAGCAGCACATCGCCGAGGAACCGTTGTTCGGCTGCGCGTCCGGCGAAGCGATGATCGGGCCGCAGACCCCCCATGCGTCCCCAGTCAACACCTTGAGGCAGGCCGACGGGAGCCCTCGACCTGGTCGACTACCGCCCGTACGCAAACGGCTTCGACCAGGGCCTCTCGGGCTGCCGGTGTACCGACGGACGGGTAGTGGTCAGCCCCAGCCCTGGCGTCCCCGCGTGCAGGGCGGCGGCGACGGGGCGCTCGGCGGACTACTACCCGTCCTTCGGCACGCGTCACCGACCGCGAGCCGCACGCTCCGTTGGCCGATGCACTTCGCGAGGCTCGTGTCGACGTGGGGGTTGCCACGTGACCGTGGTGGTTGCCGGGTGGGCGGGGTGTGCCATGATCGGGCCGACGGTTGTGGAGGAACACCGGTGACCGGCTGAGGCCGGGAGTCCGGGGCGGTCCCGCCACTGTGACCGGGCCTGATCGAAGTCGACGCGGCCCGGGAGCCAGGACATCCGCGTCCGTCCGCCGGGCCGCGGTCACCGCGGTACGGCGTACCAGCCGTGGCGGGCGTGGATACCCGCTCGACGAAGGGACCCACCGCCGATGCGGCCAGCCTCACCGTCCACCGGATTCCCGTTCACCGCCGTGGTCGGAATGGACGACCTTCAGCTCGCCCTGATCCTGGCAGCCATCTCGCCGGCGATCGGCGGGGTGCTGATCCGGGGCGAGAAGGGTACGGCGAAGTCGACCGCGGTCCGCGCGTTGACCGAGATCCTCCCGCCTGTGGACGTCGTACCGGGCTGTCGGTTCTCGTGCGACCCCGAACACCCTGACGACACCTGCCCCGACGGACCGCACGACAGCACGGAGGCCCTCAACCGGTCTGCCCGGCTGGTCGAGTTGCCCGTCGGCGCGACCGAGGATCGGGTGCTCGGGTCGCTGCATCTGGAGAAGGCGCTCGCCGAGGGCATCACGGCGTACGAACCTGGTCTGCTTGCCGCCGCGCACCGTGGACTTCTGTATGTCGACGAGGTCAACCTTCTGCATGATCACCTGGTCGACGTACTGCTCGACGCCGCCGCGATGGGCCGCGCGACCGTCGAGCGTGACGGGGTGTCCGTCACGCACCCGGCGCGCTTCGTTCTGGTCGGCACGATGAACCCGGAGGAGGGCGAGCTCCGACCGCAGTTGCTCGATCGCTTCGGCCTGACCGTCGACGTCGTCGCCAGCCGCGATCCTGCCGTGCGTGTGGAGGTGATGCGCGCGCGGCTCGCGTACGAGGCTGATCCGGCGGGCTTCGTTGCGCGGCACGACGGACCGCAGCGGGAGCTCGCCGAGCGCATCGTCAAGGCGCGCGACCTGATCACCGAGGTCGTCCTGACCGACGCCGCGCTCCGCCAGATCGCCGAGATCTGCGCGTCCTTCGACGTCGACGGCATGCGCGCCGACCTGGTCACCGCGCGTACGGCGGTCGCCCACGCGGCCTGGTCCGGCCGCACCGTCGTCGAGGTCGACGACGTCCGCGCCGCCGCCAAACTCGCCCTGCCCCACCGCCGCCGCCGGAACCCCTTCGACGCCCCCGGCCTCGACGAGGACCAACTAGAACAAGCTATCCAGGACAGCACCCCACCACCCGACCCCGACGACGACCCGGATGGCCCGGGTGGGGGAGCGGACCCCGCAGACGACGGCAGCCCGGCCGACGCAGACCGGTCGGACGCGAACCAATCCGACGCGGGCCGGGCGGATCCGGACTCGGCCGCCCCGGGCGGTGCTGAGTCCGGCGCCGACTCGGACTCCCCGGCCCCCGGTGCGAGCCGGGAGGACGGCGCGGATGCCGGCAAGGCGGGTGGCCGTCCGGCGCCGGTCGGCGAGGTGGCCGGAAGCTCCGAGCCCTACAAGGCGCGACTGCTCAGCGTGCAGGCCGCAGGCGCCGGTGTCGCCGGGCGGCGGTCCCGGGCGATCACCGAGGTCGGGCGCGTGGTGGGTGATCGCGCCCGCATCGGTCGGGAGGCTGGGCGTCCGCATCTGCTGGCGACCATCCGGTCCGCCGCCCCGCATCAGCACGCTCGGGGTCGCGCCGGCGCCGGGCTCGCCGTACGACCCTCGGATGTGCGGCTCGCCGTGCGGGAAGGGCGCGAGGGCAACCTTGTTCTGTTCTGTGTTGACGCCTCGGGGTCGATGGGGACGAAGCAGCGGATGGGGGCGGTGAAGACCGCGATCGTCTCGCTACTGCTCGACGCGTACCAGCGTCGCGACACCGTCGGCCTCGTCACGTTCGCCGGCGCCGCGGCCACGGTTGCGTTGCCGCCCACCGGCAGCGTCGAGACCGCCGTACGACGTCTCGAGTCGCTACCGACCGGTGGACGCACACCCCTCGCCGAAGGTCTGCTCCAGGCAGCGGAGGTACTACGGATCGCCGCGATCCGCGACCCGCGACGTCGGCCTCTGCTCGTGCTTGTCACCGACGGCCGCGCGACCCACGGAGACCAAGCCTTCGCCCGGGCGAGGCAGGCCGCCGGATGGCTTGCTCAGCAGGGGATCGCCACCGTCGTGGTCGACTGCGAACCGCATCGTGGGGTCCGGCTCGGCCTGGCCGGGGAACTCGCCGCGGACCTGGGCGCGGAGTACCTCGACCTCGGGGAAGTTGCCGCAGGCAACCTCATCCGCACCGTCACCGAGCGGAAGGCGGCCTGAGATGCCGAAGGGACAGCCGACGGTCGTCCCGGCGGACGGCCTGACCACCCGGCAACGCCGGAACCGCCCGCTGCTGATGGTGCACACCGGCGAGATGAAGGGAAAGTCGACGGCGGCCTTCGGGATGGCGCTGCGCGGCTGGAACCAGGGCTGGAACATCGGCGTGTTCCAGTTCGTGAAGAGCGCGAAATGGAAGGTCGGCGAAGAGAGCGCCTTCAAGGCTCTCGGGCAGTTGCACGCGGCAACCGGTGAGGGCGGCCCGGTCGAGTGGCACAAGATGGGCGAGGGGTGGAGCTGGTCGCGCAAGGCCGGAACCGACGAAGACCACGCCGCCGACGCGCTCGAAGGCTGGCGGGAGATCCAGCGCCGGATCGCCGCGGAGACGCACGACCTCTACGTCCTGGACGAGTTCACGTACCCGATGAAGTGGGGCTGGGTCGACGTCGACGAGGTGGTCGACACGCTGGTGAACCGACCGGGCCACCAGTACGTCGTCATCACCGGCCGCAACGCTGATCCGCGGCTGCTCGAAGCCGCCGACCTGGTGACCGAGATGACGAAGATCAAGCACCCAATGGACGCCGGCCAGAAGGGCCAGAAGGGCATCGAGTGGTGAGCGCACGGTCGCGAGGGGAGGGCGCGTGATCCCGCGGGTGGTGGTGGCGGCGCCGTCTTCGGGGGCGGGGAAGACGACCGTTGCCGTCGGGCTGATGGCGGCGCTGCGGCAGGCCGGGCACACGGTGGCGGGGTTCAAGGTCGGGCCCGACTACATCGATCCCGGGTTCCACGCGGTCGCCACCGGGCGACCGGGGCGGAATCTCGATCCGATGCTGTCGGGGGAGGAGCGGGTCGCACCCCTGTTCGTGCACGGGGCCATCGGTGCGGACCTCGCCGTCGTCGAGGGTGTGATGGGCCTGTACGACGGTGCCCTCGGGACCGAGGGGTATGCGTCCACCGCCCACGTCGCGAAGTTGCTTCAGGCACCCGTCGTACTGGTCGTGGACGCGTCGGCGGCCGGACGCAGTGTCGGTGCCGTCGTCCAGGGTTTCGTTGCCTTCGACACCGAGGTGCGGATCGTCGGCGTGATCCTGAACAAGGTTGGCTCGGACCGGCACGAGGCCGAGGTCCGCGCCGGCGTCGCGCCGACCGGCGTACCGGTGCTCGGTGTCCTTCGGCGCGATACCCGCCTGACCGTGCCGAGCCGGCACCTCGGTCTCGTCCCGGCCGGTGAGCAACGGGAGCAGGCGGCCGACGCGGTCGAGGCGGCGGCGGAACTGGTCCGCCAAGGGGTCGACCTGGACGCCTTCGTCACCGCTGCCCGAGCCGCGGCGCCGGTCGTCGTCCAGCCGTGGGATCCGGCCGCCGAGGTGACTCCGACCGAGGACGGGTGTCCGGTGATTGCCGTTGCCAGCGGTCCGGTCTTCTCGTTCCACTACACCGAGACCACCGAGTTGCTCGTCGCCGCCGGCGCCGAAGTGGTTACCTTCGACCCGTTGTCCGATCCATTGCCTGAGGCAACTGCAGCGCTCTACCTCGGCGGTGGTTTCCCCGAACTGCATGCCGAGGCGCTGTCCGCCAACGAGGGCCTCCGCCGCCAGGTCGCCACCGAGGTGGCGGCCGGGCTCCCGGTGATCGCCGAGTGCGCCGGGCTGCTGTACCTCTGCCGTGAGCTCGACGGCCACCCGATGACCGGCGTCCTGCCCGCCGCCGGCCGGATGACGAGCCGTCTGACCCTCGGCTACCGGACGGCGATCGCCGCCACAACCACCGCGTTCCTCGACGAGGGCCGCCGCGTTCGGGGCCACGAGTTCCACCGTACGGCGATCGAGTTCGACGCCGAGGTGGATCCGGCCTGGTACCTGCCGGGTGGCGTCGAGGGGATCGCGTTGCCCCGGCTGCACGCGTCGTACCTGCATCTGCACTGGACGGCGACCCCGGACATCCCAGCCCGCTTCGTCGCCGCGGCCCGCGTCCACACGGGCCTGGAGAAATGAACCTCGTCGTAGGAGTAGGCCTCCGCGCCGGCACCCCCTATCAGGAACTCCGCGACCTGGTTGCGGGTGCGCTGGCCGAAGCAGGCGCGGGGACAGTGCGCTACGTGGTCACGGTGGCCGGACGTGAAACCGAGCCTGGACTACAACGCCTGACGGCATCACTCGGCGCCGAACTCCAAACCGCCGCACCTGAAGAGCTGGCACGCCACCCGGTCCCGACGCCGAGCCAAGCGGTCGAGCACCTGACAGGCGTCCCAAGTGTCGCGGAGGCGGCCGTCCTTGCGACCGGAGCAGAGCTCGTGGTCACCAAGCGCCGCTCCGCACAGGCGACTGCAGCTGTCGGCCGACTGCCAGAAGCGCCGCCGGCTCCTGGCTACCTGGCTGAGGAGCGGGCGGTGGTGCATCGGGTGATTGCTGAGCGGCGGGATGTGCGGCGGGGGTTCTTGGATCTGCCGGTTGATGATGAGGTGCTGTTGCGGGTGCTGGAGGCGGGGCATCGGGCGCCCAGCGTGGGGTTGAGTCAGCCTTGGGACTTTCTGTTGATCAGGGATTTAGCTACTCGGCGGAAGGTGCATGAGCTGGCGACGGCTCAGCGGGATGCGTTCGCGGCGTCGTTGCCGGCCGATCGGCGCGGGGCCTTCGACGGGCTGAAGATCGAGGCGATTCTCGATACCCCGTTGAACATTGCGGTGACCTGCGACCCGGGCCGGGGTGGGCGGCATGTGCTGGGGCGGCACGCGGATCCGCGGACGACGTGGTTCTCCGCCGCGATCGCAATCCAGAACCTGTGGCTGGCCGCGCGCGCCGAAGGGCTTGGCGTCGGCTGGGTCTCGTTCTTCGCGCCGGATGAGGTCGCGGCGGTGCTGAACCTTCCGGCTCACATTGAGCTTGTCGGTTATCTGTGTGTCGGGCACGTGGAGGAGTTCGCCGCCGCGCCCGAGCTGGTGCGTACGGGCTGGGCCGCGCGCCGGCCGCTCGCCTGGGCGGTTCACCACGAGGAATGGGGCCGGCGCGCGTCGATTGTCGACGATGCGTTGCAGGCCGGGCAGAACGCCGTACCAGTTCCAGGCGGTCAGCGAATCACCGTGATCGTGGGCGGCGATCCGGCGACAGACCTGAAGCAGTCCGATGCGTTGGTCGTCGTACTGCGAGCTGAGAAACCGGCAGCCGACTTCGGGGTGCTGTGGCGACCGGCGCGGACGCCGGTGGAGGCGGTCGAGCTCGGAGTCGAGATTGCACGGGATCTGGCGATGCAGGGGGTCGGGGAGATCGTCGTACGGGCGGCAGGGCAGTCAGCGGAGGCGGACGCGCTGGCTCGCGGACTGCGAGTGGGTGCCTTGGCCTGTGGCGTGAGCTGTGTCGATGAGCCGGGTGGGATGGCACACTCCTCGCCATGACACCGGAGTCGACCATGTACGTGCCCGCGTTCTCGATGAAGCAGCGGGTCACCATGATGGCCAACAAGTACGAGCTGATCGCCGCCAACCCGGACGGGAGCGACGGCCCGATGCTGGCGTTCGCGCAGCAGAAGCGGATGGCGTTCAAGGAACAGGTCACCTTCTACGCCGACGGCACCAAGTCCCAGCCGGTGTTCTCGTTCAAGGCCCGCAAGACGATCGACCTCGGCTCCGGCTACGACGTGTTCGACGCGAACGGTCAGCAGATCGGGTGGTTCAAGAAAGAGTTCGGCAAAAGCCTGTTCCGGTCCAGCTGGCAACTGAGCGGCGCCGGCGTGGACGCGGACGGCACGGAGCGCAACCCGACCGTCGCGATCGTCCGCCGGGTCTGGGAGTTCGTCCCGTTCGTCGGAGAGATCCCGCTGCCGTTCATCTTCCACTTCGACTTCACCGATCGGGGCACCGGGCAAACGGTCTTGTCGGTCGAGCGGAAGATCTCGGTCCGGGATCGTTACCACGTCACCGTCCAGGACCAGCGCCTGGATTTCCGCGTCGCCGCTGCGATGACAGTCGCCCTCGACGCTCTCCAGGGCCGCTGATTCACGCCGTACGGCGAGCCGGCTGAGGGAAACCTGAGTGCGGTGTACTACCACGGTCTTACGCCGGGCTCACTCTTTTGGGTGAACTGACCCTGAGACCCTTGGTTCCGGCCTGCGCCGGTGCGAGTCTTGAGCCATGGGTGTAGCGCAGCGCAGTCGACGGTGGTTGGTTCCGGTCGCGACAGTCGCCGTGGTGGCAGGTGTGGGGGCACTCGGGCCCGTTGTCGCCGATGCCTCGCCCAAGCTGCCCGGGATCACCGCGCAGGATCTGCTCGCCAACGTGCAGACCGCGAAGGTGGACGGCCTGAGCGGCACCGTCCGCTCCGCCACGGATCTCGGCCTGCCCTCGCTCCCCGGGATGCACGATGGCGGCAGCAACCAGATCCTCGACCTGCTGAACGGCGAGCACACAGCCCGGGTTGCGTTCGCGAGCCCGGACAAGGCTCGGGTCTCGGTGCTCGACAACATGGCCGAGCGGATGTGGACGACGGATGGCACGTCGGCCTGGGCGTACGACTCGTCGAAGCGTGAGGCTGTGAAGCTGACTGTCCCGGCGCGCACGTCGAAGCCGGAGAAGGCCACGCCGCAGGACTACAACCCGCAGGCGGTGGCCAAGCAGTTCCTGGACGCGATCGACCCGACCACCACGGTTGACGTGAGCGGCACGGAGAAGGTCGCCGGCCGGGACGCGTACAAGTTGCGCCTGGTGCCGAAGACGGACAAGACGACCGTCGGCTCGGTCACGCTGGCGGTCGACTCGAAGACGTGGGTCCCGCTCGAGGTGACCGTGATGCCGCGGACCGGGAACAACCCGGCCGTCCAGCTCGGGTTCTCCTCGGTGTCGTTCGACGTACCGCCTGCCAGCACGTTCGCGTTCACCCCGCCGCCGGGTGTGAAGGTGACGGAGAAGGCGCCCGCGGCGGGCGAGATCCCGAAGCAGGGCACGCCGCCGAAGGCGATCGGCCCGAAGGGCGAGAAGCCGGGCAAGCCTGGTACGGCGAAGTCGGGCGGGCCGACCGTGATCGGTACGGGCTGGGAGAGCGTCGCGATGGTGCGCGGCGTGACGGCCACCACCGGGAACGCAGCGCTGGACCAGCTGCTGGCCAAGGCGCCGACCGTCCAGGGCTCGTGGGGTACGGGCAAGGTCCTCACCAGCAAGATGGTGAGCGTGCTGATCACCGACGACGGTCGCGTCTTCGTCGGCCTGGTCACCCCCGACACCCTGCAGGCCGCCGCAGCCAAGGCACCCCGCTAACCGTGAGCACACCGACCCCGCCCCCTCCGCCGTCACCTCACGCAGCGGAGGGGGCACCTCCATCCCAAACGCCCGAGACGGCGTCGAGCACCCCCCGCCCCGCCAACCCACCCCCGGCGTCGGCGACGCAGGTGGCTGGGATGCCCGTGGTGACTCGGGGCTTGACGAAGCGGTTCCGCGGGGGCCAGGTGGCGGTGGATGCGGTTGATCTCGAGGTGCCCGCGGGGAGTGTGTTCGGGTTTCTCGGGCCGAACGGGTCGGGGAAGACGACAACGATCCGGATGCTGCTCGGCCTGATCGCTCCCACGTCCGGCTCGGTCGAGCTGCTCGGTGAGCCGATGCCGAAGGCGCACCTCAGGGTCCTCCCACGCGTCGGAGCGCTGGTCGAAGGCCCCGCGTTCTACCCGTTCTGGACCGGGCAGGCCAACCTGCTCAGGTTCGACGCCGCCGACCGCACCGCCGACCCCCGGACCCGCAAGGCCCGCGCGGGTGAGGCGCTCGAACGAGTCGGCCTCTCGAACGCGGCCGGCAAGAAGCTCCGCGCGTACTCACTCGGCATGAAGCAGCGCCTGGCCATCGCGGTCGCGCTGATGCAGCGCCGCGAACTCCTCGTCCTGGACGAGCCGACCAACGGTCTCGACCCCCAGGGCACCCGCGAGGTCCGGCACCTGATCCGCGAGCTCGCCGCCGACGGCACCACGGTCTTCACCTCGACCCACCTGCTGGCCGAGGTCGAGCAGGTCTGCACCCACGCCGCCGTGATGAGTCGCGGTCGCCTGGTCCGCCAGTCCACCGTCGCCGACCTCCGCTCTGAACTCCGGCCCCGCCTGATCGTCCGTACGCCGGACCTGGGCCAGGCAGCCGACACACTCCAGGGCCTGGGTGTCACCGACCTCAAGACCACTGCCGAGACCGTCGAAGGCGACCCCGGCGAACTGCCGATCGAGAAGTTCGCCGCCGCGCTGGTCGCCGCCGACGTCCGCATCCACGGCTTCGGGCTGGAGCGCCCCAGCCTGGAAGATGCCTTCGTCGCACTCACCGGGGAGGGCTTCGATGTCGCCGAGTAGTGCAGTGGCCGTCGCTGGGCCGGTGTCCGCCGGCCGCCATACCCTCGGCCTGTTCCGCTCAGAGTTGCGGCTCGTCTTCGGGCGGGCCCGCACCCAGGTCGGCCTCGGTGTCCTCGCGGCCGTCCCGCTGCTGATCGGGATCGCGATCAAGCTCTCCGGCTCCGAGGGCGGCACCGAGGGCTTCCTCGGCCAGGTCGCGGGCAACGGCCTGTTCCTGATCGTCGCGAGTCTCGGGCTGTCGCTGCCGTTCTTCCTGCCGACCGCCGTGACGGTCATCTCGGGCGAGTCGCTCGCGGGCGAGTCCAGCCTCGGCACCCTGCGGGTCATGTTGACCGCGCCGGCCGGGCGCTCCCGGTTGCTCGCGGCCAAGATGGTCGCGCTCGCCGTGTTCTGCCTGGCCGCGACAATGACGATCTGGGTCTCCGGCCTGATCGTCGGATTCGTACTGTTCCCGGTCGGCGACGTACTCCTGCTCTCCGGTACGACGGTCTCGCTCGGTGACGGCCTGCTCCGCGCGCTGGGGATCGCCGTGGTGATCTCGCTGTCACTGCTCGGACTCGCCGGGATCGGACTGTTCGTGTCGTCGTTGACGTCGACCCCGCTGGCCGCGATGGCCGCCACGTTCGGCACGTTCATCGTGCTCGGCATCATGACCGCGATCCCGCAGATCCACGTGATCCATCCGTGGTTGCTGATGTACCGCTGGTCGTCGTTCGCCGACCTGTTGCGAGATCCGCCGTACTGGCATGACATCGGCCTCAACCTGCTGCTGCAGGCCGGGTATCTGGCTGTCTTCTACACCGCCGCCTGGGCCCGGATCACCAGCCGCGACGTCACCTGAGAGGCTGGGCCGGTGGAAGCCGACCTGGTAGCGGTACTGCGCTGTCCCGTCTGCGGCGACGCCCTCGCCCTGACCGACCGGACCGCGCACTGCCCGCGCGGCCACGCCTACGACCTGGCCAAGCAGGGCTACCTCAACTTGTTGCCCTCGGCATCCACCGGTATCGACGGCGACTCGGCCGGGATGATCGGCGCGCGGACCGTCTTCCTCGGCAGCGGCCACTATGCGCCGATCCGGGACGCGCTGATCCTGGCAGCCGCGGGTCTGCGTGACGACGACCTGGTGGTGGAAGTCGGCGCCGGCACCGCCTACTACCTGGCCGGCGTCCTCGGCACCGCAACCGGCCGGCGCGGGGTCGCCTTGGACGTCTCGCGGTACGCCGCTCGTCGCGCGGCAAGGGCGGATCCGCGGATCGGGTCGGTGGTGTGCGACGCCTGGCAGGAGCTGCCACTGCTGGACGACTCGGCCCAGCTGATGCTGAACGTGTTCGCCCCGCGCAACGCCGCCGAGATGGCCCGGGTACTCGCGCCTGACGGCACACTGCTGGTGGTCACACCGAATCAGCAGCACCTTGCCGAGCTGGTCGGCGTACTGGGGCTCGTGACGGTGGACCAGGAGAAGGAGCGCCGGCTGCAGGAGTCGTTCGCCGGGGTGTTCGTCCGGTCCGGCAGCGAGGTGATCGAGGAGACGATGCGGCTCGATCGAACAGCGGTCGAGCAGTTGGTGCTGATGACGCCGAGCGCGCGGCACGTGAACTACCGGGAGCTCACTGGGCGGCTCGCCGTACTGCCGGAACCGGCGATCGTCACGCTGTCGGTCACGCTGTCGACCTGGCGGCCCGTCTAGGTGGACTCCCGCCACTCACATGGCGGGAGTCCGACACCTGTCAGGCGGCCTTGCCGACGAGCTCGCGGCCTACCACGGTGCCGTGTTCCTCGGCGGTGACGTGGGCCGCCGACTCGGAGACCTTGGAGGCGTCGATGAGCTCCTCCATGCCCGGGGTGACCGGGGCCAGGGTGAACTCGGCGGCGGCGGTGCGGATGTTCATGCCGAGGATGTCGCCGAAGACGCGCTCCAGGTACGGCGTGGCGTGGTCCCAGCCGTGCCTCGGGGTGCCGGGGCTGTAGCCGCCACCGCGAGCCAGCGTGAAGATGACCGGGCGGCCGGCCGTCGGGCTGGGGCCGCGGACCAGTTCCTGGTCGATCAGCAACAGGTCGATCCAGGTCTTCACGTGCTGTGCGATGCCGTAGTTGTACAGCGGTACGGCGAGCAGGATCGCGTCGGCGTTCTTGACCTCGGCCGCGAGTTCCTCGGCGAGGGCCTTCGCCTCCGCCGCCGGCATGCTGTCGGCAGCGGACTCCTGGCCCAGCATGGCTCCGGCCAGGGCCGGCCAGGCGGTCGCGGGCAGTGGGTGCAGCCCGAGGTCGCGCCGGACCACGACGCCGTCCGGGTGCTCCGCCTTCCAGGCGGCCTCCGCGCTGTCCGCCAGGGCGCGGCTGACCGATCCGTCCACGCGGATGCTCGCGTCGACGCGTAGCAAGGTGCTCATGTGCATATCTCCATCGGAGTGTGAGAGGGGTTAGGCTGTTCTGAAGATAGTCTGTGAAGCAGAACATATTCAAGTCAGATCGTATTCCGAGTGGCATACACCACGTACGATGGGAACGTGAGCAGTTCTTCGCCCGAGGTCGCGACCCGGGCCACCCGAGAGGCCGAGCCCGGGACCGCCAGCGGCGCGCCCGTGGAGTCCGACCTCGGTTGGGCGCTGGGCGTGGTGTTCCGGCGGTACGCGAAGGCGGCGGCCGCCGCGCTGGACGACATACCGGGCGGGCCGCGGGGTTACCAGGTCCTGGCGACCACGAACTCCGAGGGCCCCAAGCGCCAGCTGGATCTGGCCGCGCTGCTCGGCGTGGACCGGACGGTGATGACCTACCTGCTGGACGACCTGGAGAAGGCGAGTCTGGTGCAGCGCCAGGCCGATCCGGCCGACCGGCGGGCGCGGCTGATCGTGCCGACCGAGCAGGGCTTGGAGACGCTCTGCGACCTCGAGCGTCGCCTGGCCACCGCAGAGCAGGAGGTGCTCGGCATCCTCGACGAGTCGGAGCGCTCCAGCTTCCGCCTGCTCCTGCAGCGGGTGGCGATGAGGGCCGACGCGATCGACCCGCTGCACAACGCGTGCGTCCTGGCCGACGACTCCGTCGACCTGGCCGACACCTAGGCCGACCCAGCCGACACCCAGGCCGACTCACTGCAGCGGTACGAAGCCTGACTCGTACGCGCGGATGACGGCCTGCGTGCGGTCCCGGGCGTTCAGCTTGGCCAGGACGTTGGCGACATGCGTCTTGACCGTCTGCAGTCCGAGGATCAGCTCCTCGGCGATCTCCGCGTTCGACAGGCCGCGGGCCATCAACCGCAGCACCTCCTGCTCGCGATCGGTCAGCTGGTACTCGTCCAGGCCGGTCGGCCGGGATGCGTGCGTGCCCACGTGCGCCAGCGCGAGGGCCCGGATCGCTTCAGGGAACAACAGCGACTCGCTCCCGGCGACCGTGCGGATCGCGGCGATGATGTCGTCCGGCGGCGTCCGCTTGAGCAGGAATCCGGACGCGCCGGCGCGGAGTGCGTCGTACACGTAGTCGTCGTTCTCGAACGTCGTGACAACCAGGACGCGCGGCGCCGGGTCGAGGTTCTCCAGCAGCAACCGGGTCGCCTGGATGCCGTCCACGGCCGGCATCCGGACGTCCATCAGCACGACGTCGGGGCCGGTCCGGCGGACCACCGGGAGCACCTCCGCGCCGTCACCGGCCTCACCGACGACCGTCAGGTCGGGCTCGGCGTTGATGATGGCGCGCAGCCCGCTGCGGATCAGCGGCTCGTCGTCGACCACGACCACCGACACGTTCATGTCATCCCTTCGTCGTCACGCTGACCGGCAACGTGACCGCGAGCCGCCAGCTGTCTCCGGTCAGGCCGGCATCCACGGTCCCGCGCAGTACGGCGACCCTTTCACGGATGCCGGCCAGTCCACGGCCGCCGCCCGCGTGGTCCGCCGGACCGTCGACCGGCCCGCTGACGGGGTTCGTCACGACCAGCCGCAGTCCGGTGGCGTCGAGCCGGATCGACAGGTCCACGCTGAGCGCATCGGCAGGGTGACCGGCGTGCCGGATCGCGTTGGTCAGGCCCTCCTGGATGATCCGGTACGCCTCCCGGGACAGCGCCGCCGGCAGCTGGTCGAGATCGCCGGAGCGTTCGAGCTCGACCGTGATCCCGCCGGCCCTGGTCGCGTCGACCAGCCGGTCGAGCTCGCCGAGTGTCGCCTGGGGACGGGTCCGGGAACCCGGCCGCCGGTCGTCCCGGAGCAGGCCGAGGACGTGGTCGAGGTCGGCCAGCGCGGCCCGGGCGGACGCCTCCATCGCGGCCAGCGCGGTCTCGGCGAACTCCGGATCGGTCGCCAGCACCCGGCGCGCGGCGGCGGCCTGGATGGTGACCAGACTCAGGGCGTGCCCGACGCTGTCGTGCAGCTCCCTGGCCAGACGGTTGCGCTCGGCAAGGGTTGCGGTCTGCCGCTCGAGCAGCTCGATCCGCTCCGCGGCGGTCGGGCCGAGGACGCGCGGCGCCAGGTGGGCGAGCAGCGCGCCGACCGCGGCGGACAGCATGAACAGCACGACGATCCCGGCGAGCGCGGCCGCCGGCAACCAGATGTCGGTCCAGGTGCCGCTGATGTCGTACGACATCCCAGGGACGATGTCGTGCGGGCCGGGGGAGCGGAACGGCGCCGCGAGCCACATCGCGCCGACCCCGAACACGATCGTGCTGAGGATGCCGACGACACCGCCGGCGACCAGGTGCAGGCAGAACCAGACCGCCGTACGCCGTCGTTGGGCTCCGGTCCGCGCCGGACCGAGCGGGCGCTCCTCGAACCGCACGTCGAGCAGCGACTCGACCGCGATGCCCTCGACCTCGCGAACCGCCGGCAGCATGCCGAGCACGAGCGGCGGCCCGGCCACCAGGATCGCGAGGACGATGCCGGCGGCAACATTCGGCAGCTGGAGATCCTCGACCACCGAGCCGAGAGCACTGTCCACCAGGATGAACGCCAGGACCAGCGCGGCGCCGAGCAGCAGATAGACCCAGCGCAGGTACGTCGACGTCCGGACCAGGCTGGTCACCGCGTGTCCGGCGTACGACGCCCAGCGGCGCAGCGGCGACGACCGGCGACCCGGCTCGCGCGCGGGACGCGCCGACCCACGCACCAGTCCGTCCGTCACCCCCTCATCGTGTCAAATCCCGTCTCCGGCCACCTCCCTCCCCGGAGGGATCGCGGGGAACCCTCTGGATCCGGCGCCCCTCGGAGGGTGGCCTGAGTCGCCCGGAAGTGAGGGTTAACGCAAATTTGACGGGGTAGGGACGGGTTCGGAGCCGGTGGACGTCGCGATCTGCTGTCCGGACGGGTACGGTCTGTGGTCGGGGCGGGATGCCGGTCCGACCACGGACAGGTATGGGGAGCGGCTCCAGGACAGGTGGCCGGTAGGCTCGGCGAGGATCGGCGCGGTGGATGTGAAATCACCGTGAAGTCCCCGGAGGGCCGATTGACCACCTTTCCATATTTGATGTTTGATCAAATATCGGAACGAGAGAGGTCGATATGAGGTTGAGGCGTTCCGTCATCGCACTGGTGGCGGTCCTGGGGCTCGCCCTGGTCAGTGCTTGTAACAACGGTGACGACAAGAACAAGGCAGCGGACAGCGGCCTGACGAAGGTCAGCTACCTGACCTCGTTCAACACCTTCGGCCGGGAGGCCTACGCCTATGTGGCCCTGGACAAGGGCTACTTCAAGGACGCCGGCTTCGACGTCACGATCAACCCGGGCTCCGGCACGGTCGACGTGATGAAGCTGGTCGCCGGCGGCCAGGCCGACTACGGCATCGGCGACTTCACCGCGGTCGTCATCACCCTGGGCAAGCAGAAGCTGCCGGTCACCACGGTCGGGATGATCCACCAGCGGTCGATGGCCGCGATCATGTCGCTCGAGGGCTACGGCATCAACACGCCGAAGGACCTGGTCGGCAAGCAGATCGGCGACCAGCCGGGCTCGACCAACACGGTGATGTTCCCGGTCTACGCCAACGCGGTCGGCATCGACCCGAACTCGGTCAAGTTCATCCCGTCGCCGCCGCCGGCGCTGCCGAACCTGCTCGCCACCAAGAAGGTCGACGGCATCGGCCAGTTCGTGGTCGGCCAGCCGCTGATCGAGAAGGCCGACCCGAAGCACCGCAAGGCCATCACGCTGTCGTACGGCAAGGCTCTGCCGGACCTCTACGGCAATGCGATCATCACCCGGTCCGACCTGGCCAAGGACCACCCGGACCAGGTGAAGAAGTTCACCGGTGCGCTGCTCAAGGGCCTGCAGGACACCGTCGACGACCCGGCCGGGTCCGCCGCGATCCTGAAGAAGTACGTGCCGAACACCGATCTCGAGGTCGCCACCAAAGAGCTGACCATCATGAAGGACTACACCAAGCCGAGTGACTTCAAGGGCCCGCTCGGTGAGGTCGATGTGGACCGGGTGAAGACGATCATCAAACTGCTCGAGAACGCGAAGGCGATTCCGCAGCCCGGCTCGGTGACTCCGGACGACGTGGTCACCGTCAGCCTCGCTCCGAAGGCCTGAGAATCCTGTCGATGATCCAGCTGGACGGTGTCGGGCAGGTCTTCGACGGACGCGAGGGCCAGGTCACGGCTCTCGAGAAGATCGACCTGCACGTCCGCGACGGCGAGTTCGTCACGCTGATCGGCCGGTCCGGGTGTGGCAAGTCCACCCTGCTCCGGCTGATCGCGGGACTCATCTCCCCGACGTCCGGTGCGGTCCAGGTGGCGGGCGAGCCCGTCACCGGGCCGCGCCGGGACGTCTCGTTCATGTTCCAGCGCCCGGCCCTGCTGCCGTGGCGGTCGGTGCTGTCCAACGTGATGCTCCCGATCGAGATCGACGGGGGCGCCGGCGACCGGCGGGAGTCCCGGGGCCGGGCGGCGTACCGGGACCGGGCCCACGAGTTGCTCGAGATGGTCGGCCTGCAGGGGTTCGAGCGGCGGCTGCCGCACGAGCTGTCCGGCGGCATGCAGCAGCGCGTGTCGCTGTGCCGGTCGCTGATCCGCGACCCGCAGGTGATGCTGATGGACGAGCCGTTCTCCGCGCTCGACGCGCTGACCCGGACCGAGCTGTCCGAGGAACTGCAGCGGATCAAGATGGAGCTGTCCACCACCATCGTGTTCGTCACCCACTCGATCGAGGAGGCCATCGTGCTGGCCGACCGGGTCGTCGTGCTGACGCCGCGGCCGGGCCGGATGCGTGAGGTCGTCGACATCGACATCCCGCGGCCGCGCAGTCTCGGCCAGGACGCACACCTGACCGAGGTGGCGCAGATCAGTGTCCGGCTGCACGGACTGCTGGCCGAGAAGACCGCGCAGCGCCCGGTCGACGAGGCGCGGCAGCGATGAGCAAGCGCTCCTGGCTGACCGGTTCACCGGCCGCCGCCGTCGTCCTTCCGATCATCGGCCTGATCGGCGCGATCGCGCTGTGGTGGCTGGCCACGATCGTGTTCTCGATCGAGCCGTTCCTGCTGCCCGGCCCGGGTGATGTGATCAGCAAGTTCTCCGAGCAGCCGGTGTACCTGCTGAAGGAGACCGGGGTCTCGTTGCTGGAGACGATCGAGGGCTTCGTCCTGGCGATCGTGATCGGTGTGCCGATCGCGATCGTGATCGTCCGCTCGGCGGTCCTCGAGCGCCTGGTCTACCCGCTGCTGCTGATGGTGAACGCGATCCCGAAGATCGCGGTCGCGCCGCTGCTGGTGGTCTGGATGGGCTTCGGGCAGTTGCCCAAGGTCGTGATGGTGCTGCTGATGTGCTTCTTCCCGGTGGTCATCTCGACCGCGCAGGGGATGAAGTCGACGCCGGTGGAACTGGTCGAGTTGCTCCGGTCGCTGAACGCGAGCCGGGCCCAGGAGTTCTTCAAGCTGCGGCTGCGCTACGCGATGCCGCAGATCTTCACCGGCTTGAAGGTGGCGATCTCGCTGGCGGTGATCGGTTCGGTGATCGCCGAGTTCGTCGGCGCCACCCGCGGTCTCGGCTACGTGATCCAGCAGTCCGGCGCGAGTGCCGACACCACGCTGGCATTCGCCGCGATCACCCTGCTGAGCATCATGAGCATCGTCTTGTTCTACAGCCTGGTCCTGCTCGAGCACCTCTTGCTCCCGTGGGCGCAGGAGGCCCGATGACCGTGCTTTTGGCCGGGCCTTCGGCGCCGGCGTGGTCATCGGGCCTTGGCTCCCGGCCTTCCCTCGTCGCTCCGGTCGCTGCGCTCCCTGCGCTCCTCAGTCCAGGCCGGGAGGCCCGATGACCGCTCAAGCCTCCGACGCGGATCCGCGCGTTCTGGTCCGGCCTGCGTGGCTGGAAGCGACTGTCTCGGCGGTGTTCAGTGCGCTCGGCTTCGACCCGGCCGACTCGGCGAAGATCGCCGCCGCGCTGGTCGAGGCCGACCTGCGCGGCGTGAGCTCGCACGGCGTCATGCTCGTCCCGATGTACGTCGAGCGCCTGAACGCCGGCGGCGTCACCCGCGAACGCGAGCTGGACATCCTGTACGACGCCGGCGCCGCGATGGTCGTGGACGCGCGCGGCGGCATGGGGCAACTGTCCAGCCCGCAGGCGATGGGGCACGCGATCGAACGGGCCGGTCAGTTCGGCATCGGCCTGGTGTCGGTCCGCAACGCACATCACTTCGGTGCGGCCAGCCGCTGGGCCATGCAGGCCGGTCAGGCCGGGTGTATCGGTATCGCAATGTCCAACACCACGCCGTTGATGCCGGCCCCGGGCGGGGCCGAGCGGATCGTCGGCAACAACCCGCTGGCGATCGCGGTGCCGACGTCGGCCGGCGTGGAGATCGTGCTCGACATGGCCCTGTCGGCCGTTGCCCTGGGCAAGATCCGGCTGGCGGCGTCGGCCGGCCGGCCGATCCCGGACACCTGGGCGACCGACCCGTCGGGGATCCCGACCTCGGACCCCGACGAGGCCGTGCTCGGGATGTTGCTGCCGGCCGCCGGTCACAAGGGCTTCGGGCTGGCGCTGATGATCGACGTACTGACCGGCGTGCTGAGCGGCGGCGGCTGGGGCGACCAGGTCCGGCCGCTGTACCGGGAGCCGGACCGGCCGAACGACTGTGCCCACCTGTTCCTGGCCATCGACCCGGAGCTGATGGGCGGCGTGGAGAGCTTCCGGCGGCGCTCGTCCGGGCTGGCCGCGCGGGTCCGGGGCAGTGCGACGGCGCCGGGGGTGAACCGGCTGCATCTGCCGGGGGAGATCGAGGCGGACCGGGCAGCACATCAGCGGCGGCACGGCGTACTGATCGAGAGGTCGGGGCTCGACGGGCTGCTGGCGGCCGCGCGGGTGGTCGGTGCCGTCGTTCCGGCGGGAGGGTTACTAAGCTGATGGCGAAGACACAGGTTTCGACGACCGCGCTGCACACCCCGAACGGGGTGTTCTCGCAGGCGACCACGATCGAGGCGACCGGGCGGTTGGTGTTCGTCTCCGGGATGACCGCGCGCCGCCCGGACGGCGGCATCGCCGGCGTCGGCGACATCCGGGAGCAGACCCGGCAGGTGTGTGAGAACGTGCGGGCCGCGGTTCAGGCGGCCGGTGGCACACTCGCGGACGTCTGCCGGGTGGATGTGTACGTGCGCAACATGGAGGACTTCGCCAAGATCCACGAGATCCGGGCGCAGTACTTCGCCGAACCGCTGCCGGCCTCGACCATGGTCGAGGTCAGCAAGCTCGCGCACCCTGACTACCTGATCGAGATCAACGCAATCGCGGTGATCTCGTGACGGTGTTTTTGGCCTCGCCTCCGGCTCGGCGCGGTCATGGGGCTTTGCTCCCGCCCTTCCCTCGTCGCTCCAGTCGCTTCGCTCCCTGCGCTCCTCAGTCCAGGGCGGGAGGCCCCATGACCGGGGGTGATGTACGTGCGTGGCGTCGAGTGGACCTGAGATGAGCGGGCCGTTGGAGTTGCTTCCAGGTGGGGGCAAGGGCGGGCGTCGTACGCTCGCGGAGCACGCCGCGGCCGAGTTGCACCAGCTGATTCTGTCCGGTGAGCTTCCCAGCGGTACGCCGTTGCGCCTGGTGGAGCTGGCGAATCGGCTGGAGATGAGCCAGATGCCGGTCCGGGAAGGACTCCGCCGACTCGAGGCGCTCGGACTGGTCGAGATCATCCCGCACCGCGGTGCATGGGTGCGCGATCTGTCGCTGGAGGACCTGCGCGACACCCACGAGACCCGGCTGGCCCTGGAGTCGCTGGCAGTCCGTGCCGCCGCGGGGCGGTTCACCAGTGACGACTTCGAGAAGGCGGCGGCCGCACTGGCCGATCACCTCCAGCTCTCCCGGGCGAACGACTCGGCGGGTGCCCGGCAGGCGCATGCGGACTTCCACTTCGCCATCTACCGGGCGAGCGGGTCGCAGTGGTTGCCGCGAGCGATCGAGCCGGTCTGGCAGAACAGCGAGCGGTACCGGTTCGGCAGCCGGCCAACCGCCTTCCTGATCGAGCGGAACCGGCAGGAGCACCAGGCCATCCTGGACGCCTGTCTCGCGCGCGACTCGGACGGGGCCGAGCAGGCCTTGCGCAACCACCTCGCCGGCGCATTCCAGCGGATCACCGAGACTATGACGAGTCGGGCCGAGGGGAAGCAGCACGAGACGTCGAAGCAGAAGGAGACGTCATGAAGGTGAGCTTCGACGCGACAGGTGAGGTCGTCGTGATCACCGGTGGTGCGCAGGGCATCGGTGCGGCGCTGGCCGCGGCCGTGAACGCCGCCGGGGGCACGGCGGTGGTCTTCGACGTCGTGAAGCCGGCCGACGCTGCGGTCGAGTACGTCGAGGTCGACGTGGCGGACCGGTCCTCGTTGCAGGCGGGTGTCTCGGCTGTCGTCGACCGCTACGGCCGGATCGACGGACTAGTCGCCGGAGCGGCTGTCCAGCCTCGGTCGCCGGTGCTGGAGATGGACCCGGCCGAGTGGACCAGGACTCTGCAGGTGAACCTCGACGGAGTGGTGTGGACGTGCCAGTCCGTCGTACTGCACATGGTGGCGCGGCGGTCGGGATCGGTGGTCGTGTTCACGTCGGGCATGGCTGTCACCGGGTACGCCGGTGCGGCGGCGTACGCGTCGAGCAAGGCCGCACTGATCGCCTTCGCCAAGACACTGGCCGCCGAGGTGGTTCAGCACCGGGTCCGCGTGAACGTGGTCGCGCCGGGCGTCATCGACACCGAGCAGTTCCGTACTGCGAACGCGGGTGCGGACCGGGAGCACTGGCACGACACCATAGGTATCGGCGACCCCGAGGACGTGGTCGGGCCGTTGCTGTTCCTGCTGTCCGACGCGGCCGCGATGACCGGGTCGGTGCTGACCCGGGAACGTGCCTTTGCCAAGCTCACGAGGTTTGCGGAGTGATGAGTGACTGATCAGCTTCCCGTCGCGGTAGTCGGTGCCGGACCGATCGGCCTCACCACGGCCCTCGGCCTGGCGCACTACGGCGTACCGTACGTGCTGCTCGAGGAGGACGCCGTCCTGTCCTCGGACACCAAGGCCGGTACGACGCTCAGCCGGACACTGGAGATCTGGAACCGGTACGGCGTCGTCGACGGGATCCTGGCGGCCGCACTGCGGATCGACGAGATCGGTGACATCGACCGGGCCACCAACACGCCCCGGGCGTCGGTGCAGCTGGCCGAGCTGGTCAACGACACGCAGTTCCCGTTCGTGATCAACCTGCCGCAGCAGAAGATGGAGCCGATCCTCGCGGCGGCGCTGGAGCAGCCGGTGCTGACCCGGCACCGCCTGCTGTCGTTCGACGTCCTGGACGACCGGGTAGTGCTGCAGGTGGAGACGCCGGACGGGCCGCGGGACATCGAGGCCTCGCATCTGCTCGCATGTGACGGTGGCCGGAGCAAGATCCGCGACGCGCTCGGTGTGAAGGTGGTGGGGGAGACCCTGCCCGAGCGGTACATGCTGATCGACGTCCTGGTGGATCTGGACGTCAGCAACGCGCGCGACTACCCCTATCTCGCGTACTTCGCGGACCGGTCCGAGTGGATGGTGCTGATCCGGCAGCCCGACAACTGGCGCTTCCTGTTCCCGCTCGCTGCCGGGGCAGAGCCGCCGGACGACGAGGACCTGCTGGTGAAGGTGAAGCAGTTCATCGGCGAGGTGGACCGGATCGAGCTGATGGGCTCGGTGGTCTACAACGTGCACCACCGGGTCGCCGAGCAGTGGACCAAGGACCGCAAGGTGTTCCTGATGGGCGACGCGGCGCACCTGATTACGCCGATGTGGGCGCTGGGCCTCAACACGGGTGCGCTGGACGCGTCGAACCTGCCGTGGCGCCTGGCGTGGGTGCTGCGTGGCTGGGCGGAGCCCTCGCTGCTGGACGGGTACGAGCAGGAGCAGCGGCCGGTGGCGATCGAGGGCTCGGGTGAGATGGCCGAGGCCGCGCGCAAGTACATGGCCCAGCAGCGTGGTGCCGTCACCGAGGACACGGGTGCTTGGGCGACGGCGTACAACCGCACGCTGCTGAGTGTCCGGCTCGACGTTGACGGTGTGGGCGACTGGTCGATGGTCGCGACCAGCGCCGAACCTCCGGCTGTCCGAGCGGGTGACCGGGCCCCTGACCTGGTCCTGCAGAGTCCGACCGGCCGGACCACGATCCACGACCTGTGCCGGGACTCGTTCGTCGCGCTGTACTTCACCGACGTACGGCGGCGTCCGGACATCCCGTTGAACGACTCGCCGGCGTTGAAGCACTACGCCGTCTCCCGGTGGGACGCACCGCACGACTCCGGCCTGCGGGACCGCGCTCTGTTCGATCCGGGCAGCGTTGCCACGAACAGGTACGGTGTGCCGCCGGAGAGCGTCGTACTGGTTCGGCCGGATGGACACATCGCTGCCGTGGCTCCGCTGAGCGCCGGTGTGGCCGAGGAGCTCTACACCCGGACCACCGGCCGGGAGGCCCCATGACCTTCGACGAGCCGCTGCGAGAGGTTTTGCTGCAGACAGAGGACCTGGAGTGGGTGGAGAAGTCACTCGCCGGGCTGTCACACAAGATGCTGTGGCGCGATCCGGAGACCGAGGCGTCGATCGCGCTGGTGCGGTTCGAGCAGGGGTCGGGGATCCCGTCGGAGCACAAGCACGCGTCGAACCAGTTCATGTTCTGCCTGTCCGGGCGGTACGTGTACCTGCCGACCGGGACGACGCTGACCAAGGGCAGCTTCTACTGGAACCCCAAGGGGTGCGCGCACGGGCCGACGCTCGCCGAGGAGACCTCCATCCTGCTGGAGGTGTACGACGGCCCGCACTACCCGGAGCGGCCGGAGTTCTACGACAACGACGAGGACGCCCGCTGACATGGCCGGCTGGGACGTCCACACGCACCTGATTCCGCCGACAGTGCTGACGGCGGCGCACCGCGGTGAGTTCGGTCTGTCGATCGACAGCGGCCAACTGGTGGTCGACGCGCAGCGGCTGCCGTTGGGGCGCCTGGCTGACCCGGCTGCACTGCTGCAGTGGATCGCCGACCAGGAGTTGGACGGTGCTGTGGTGTCCGTTCCGCCGGCTTTGTTCCGGTACGACGCCGGCGTGGAGTGGGCCGAGCTGGTGAACCAGGGCCTTCGGGAGCTCGTCACACCCCAGCTGCGCGTCCTCGGCCAGCTGCCACTGCTCGATCCGTCCGCACCGGCCGTGGCCGCGGCCCTGGCCGGTGAAGGTGTCTTCAGCGGCTTCGCCCTCGGTACGCCGAGCTACGCGGGACTGGAGCCGGTGTGGCGGGTGCTGCACGAGCTGGAGGCGTTCACTCTTGTTCATCCGGGTCCCAGTGACGACAAGCGGCTCGATTCGTTCTACTTGTCGAATCTGTTGGGGAATCCGTACGAGACCGGGGTGGCCGCGGCGTCGCTGGTCTTCGCGGATGTGCCGGGGCGGTTTCCGGGGATCCGGTTCTGCCTGTGCCATGGGGGTGGTGTGACGGCGACGCTGGCCGGACGGTGGCAGCGCGGCATCGATCAGGGCCGGCCGGGGATCGATCCGCTGTCCCTGTCGGTGGCGGAGGCGCTGCGCCGGTTCTACGTCGACGATCTCGTGCACGACGACGCCGTACTGGAGCTGCTGACGAAGACGTTCGGGGCCGAGCGGGTGCTGGCCGGGAGCGACTGGCCGTTCCCGATGGGCAGTGACGTGGTGTCGGCCGCGCGATCCGGCGCGGCCGGGGAACTGACCAGGCCGCTGGCGAAGGAGGTTGTCGCCTCGTGAGACAACGCTTTCGGCAGCGCCTAGGTGTGATCAGATATCAAATTGTGAACGGGGAAGAGGCATGATCGAGCGAAGCGAGATCATCATCGAGCACAGCGTGCATTGCGCCTCATCCGCGCCCGGAGCGAAGCGAGGACGTGGATGAGCTTGCGGGGGATCGTAGTGCGGAGTCACGGGCCTGGAGAGCAGTTGAAGGCCGAGGAGATCGAGCTCGTCGCCGAGACGGGCGAGACGCTGGTGGAGATGCGGCTGGCCGCGGTGACCCAGCAGGACAGGTCGGTGCTGGCGGGCAAGCAGCCCAGTACGCCGTTCACGCCGGGCTCAGAGGGAGCCGGAGTCGTTGTCAGCTCTGGCGTGTTCGAGGCCGGCACTGCGGTGGTGGTTCGGGGCGACGGTGTCGGTGTGACCAGGCCCGGTCTGTGGGGCCGGTACGCCGTCGTACCGGATGCCGCCGTACATCGTCTGCCGTCGGGTCTGGAGCCGACGGCCGCTGTCGCGTTGTTGACACCTGTGCTGACGGCCCATACCGCAGTACGACGTGTTGCCGAGGTAGCCGAGCGCGAGACAGTGGTGGTCACCGGAATCACGAGTCTGCTCGGTCGGCTGTGTGCCGCGGTGGCCCGGTCGGCCGGGGCGGCCAAGGTGATCGGACTGGCGTGGACCGGTGAGTCCGTCGAGTCCGCGGCCGGATTGGTCGACCAGATCGTCCGGGTGGACTCGCTGGGGCAGGTCGGTCGCGAGCTGTCCTGGTGTGACGCCGCCATCGACACTGTGGGTGGTCCGGTGACCAGTGGGGTGCTGGGGCACATCAGTCCGGGCGGACGGGTCGCCGTACTGGGTTACCACGCCGGTGAGTTCGCCACGATCGATCTGCATCAGCTGATCGGCCGGGACCTGCGAGTGCTGCCGGTGAATCTGCAGCGGACCAACCTCGAGCCCGGTGCGGTCGCTCAGGCGCTCGCGGATGTCGCGACGGCGCAGTGGCGACCGGAGTTCGAACTGCTGCCCGCGGACCGTGTCGGTGAGGTGCTGGATCCGCAAGCAGGACGGGTTTTGCTGGACCTGACGGCGCTGAGCTGACTGCCCTCTGCGGGCTGGCTGGCCTAGACCACACAGGGTTGTCAGAGCCTCCCCTGGGCAATCTGTCGCCGGAGTGCCCGTGATACCCCGAGGGGCGGCTACGGTTACCTCCCAGAGTTGTATGCAATGAAGGAGAGAGGCAGCCCGCAACCGATGACCCGACGACTCGAGCTCACACCTGGGGGACCGACCGGCCGTCGTACTCTCGCCGAGGAAGCCGCCGCCGAGCTGCACGAGCTCATTCTGTCCGGCGAACTTCCCAGCGGTACGCCGCTCCGGCTGGAGGAGCTCGCGAAGCGCCTCGACATGAGCCAGATGCCGATCCGGGAAGGACTGCGGCGGATGGCGGCGCTCGGGCTGGTCGAGATCGTTCCGCACAAGGGCGCCTGGGTGCGCGAGCTGTCGATCGAGGATCTGCGCGACACCCACGCGACCCGGCTGGCGCTGGAGTCGCTCGCGGTCCGGGCGGCCGCGACCCGGTTCGCCGAGTCGGACGCGACCCTCGCCCGGGCCGCACTGGCCGAGCATGTCCGGCTGTCGAAGCTCGGCGACAACATCGCGTCCCGGCAGGCGCACACCGAGTTCCACTTCGCCATCTACCGGGCCGGCGGCTCGCGCTGGCTGCCACGGGCGATCGAGCCGGTCTGGCAGAACAGTGAGCGCTACCGGTTCGGCTCCCGGCAGACCAAGGCGCGGATCGAACAGACCCGGCGCGAGCACCAGGCCATCCTCGACGCCTGCGTCGCGCACGACGAGGAGGGCGCGGAGGCAGCTCTGCGCGAACACCTCGAAGGCGCCATGCAGCGCATCACGGAGACGATGGAGCGCCGCTCCGCCAAGCCGTGAGCACCTCGAACCGGTCCTGCTGCCAGCCGGACGCGTCGAACACCGCCCTCAGCAGCACTCCATCCCCGCGACCGCCGTACGTCGTGACGAGGTCGGGGAGCGACTGAGTCCCGAGGCCGTCGTAGTACTGGTCGAGTGCTTGGCGCCGGCGCAGCTCCGGTACACCGGAGATCTCCTCCAGCGGTGTGCCGTCGTCGCATCCGGTGACACGGCCTGACCCGATCGACTCACCCGGCAACAGCTCCCGCACGAGTCGCTCACCCGCACGGACGTCCTGGGCTCGCAGCCGTGTGCCCAGCGCCCGGCACGGCCGGTCCTTCAGTGCGAGTCGGACGGCTTGTGAGATCGCAATGTGGTCCGGGTGTCCGGTGAGGCCGTCACTGCCGACGGTCAGCAGCAGTTGCGGCGAGAGCTCGTCGATGGCCCGCTCGATCTCCTCCGCGACCGCACCGGGCTCGGCGCGGGCCAGTGTGCGGGGTCCGTTGACCCCTCCGTCGTCGATCCACCGGTCCGCGTCGCTGAGCCAGCCCCACTCGTCGATCCCGAGCAGCGCGCACGACGCGGGGAGGTGGTCCGCAGTGCCTTGCCATCCCTGCGTGGCAACGCGCAGGACGACCCGCCAGCCGGCGTCGTGCAGCACCCAGGTCGCGGCGCCGGTGGCGAACGCCTCGTCGTCCGGGTGGGCGTGGACGACGAGCGCCGTACGCACGTCAGTCGGCAAGGCGGCCCGGGAAGCCGCCGGTGGCGACCGGGCTCCAGCGGTCCGGGGTGATGCGGATCAGGCACTTGCCCTGGGTCCGCATGGCCTCGCGGTACTCGTCCCAGTCCGGGTGCTCGCCGGAGATCGAGCGGTAATAGTCGACCAGGGGCTCCACCGCGTCCGGCAGCTCGATGACCTCGCCGCTGCCGTCCACCTGGACCCACGCGCCGTTCCAGTCGTCCGACAGCACGAGGACGCCGGCCCGCCCAGCGCGCTTCACGTTGGTGCTCTTGGCCCGCTCTGGGTACGACGAGATGACGATGCGGCCCTCGGGGTCGACACCACCCGACACCGGCGACGCCTGCGGCGTACCGTCCGCCCGGGTGGTGATCAGCAGCATGTGGTGACGGGGCCGGACGAACTCCAGCAGTCCCTCGAGGTCGACCTTGGTGTTGGTGGCAATAGTCCTCGGCATGCCTCCACCCTATGGGTCCGGCGACCGGATTGACATGTTCGAACAGGTGTTCGAACATGGAGTTATGACGGGGACTTCGACAGCCGAGCAAGCGGGCCGGGTCACAGCGCTCGACCGGGCCCGGATGCTCCTTGCCCAGGTGCAGGCCGGCAAAGCCCAGGATGCCCCTGTCACCGACTCTCCGGATTCTCCCGCTCGTCTCGCCTCGGTCGCGAGCTTCGACCCCGACTCGAGGCACGACCTCGATCCGGACCCCGCCACCCTCGAGGCCCCCACCCCTCCCACGGCTCGCCTGGCCTCGATCACCGGCTTCGACACCCGGGTCACCGAGACCCGGATGCAGCAGGCTCTGGACACCGCCGGGGTGGATCGGGAGTTGCCCACGCTGCCGGCTGTTTCCGAGTTGCTCGCGGGGGCCGGCCTGCGCGGCGGCTCGGCGTACTCGGTGCGGGGTTCGGCCGCGTTGGTGATGGCGTTGATGGCCGGTCCGTCCGCGGAGGGGGCGTGGTGCGGGGTCGTCGGACTGCCGTCGTTCGGCGCGGAGGCGGCGCGCGGGCTGGGGGTCGACCTCGAGCGTCTCGTGCTGGTGCCCGACCCCGGGCACGACTGGCTCAACGTCGTCGCGGCGCTGGTCGACGCGCTGACCGTGGTGGTCGTCCGGCCGCCCGGTGAGGTGACGCCGGGGGAGGCGTCCCGGCTGGCCGCTCGGCTGCGGACGCGGGGAGCGTTGCTGATCGCGTACGGGTCCTGGCCGGGAAGCGAGGCCCGGCTGGAGGTGGAGAGCAACACCTGGACCGGTCTCGGCGACGGGGAAGGTCTGCTCACCGCCCGGCAGGCGACGGTCGTGGTGACCGGCCGGAGAGCCGCCGTACGCCGTCGGCACCAGCTCTGGCTCCCCGGCCCGGACGGCACCATCCGCTCCGCCGAGATCGTCCATGACGAGGCACGACGCTGGCAGGAGGAGGCGGTGGGCTGATGGGCGACGGAGGTCTCACCCGCACGATGGTGATCTGGGTGCCGGACTGGCCGGTGACCGCGGCCGCGGTGGCGACGGGCCGGTCGCCCGACGAGCCGATCGCCGTACTGGAGAAGGGCAAGGTGCTCGCCACCTCCGCCGCCGCGCGGGCCGAGGGCGTCCGCCGCGGTCAACGGGCCCGGGACGCGCAGTCGCGGTGCCCGGAGCTCGTCGTGCTCAAGTACGACCCGGTGATCGACGCCCGCGCGTTCGACCCGGTGATCGCGTGTCTGGAGGCGCTCACGCCCGGCATCCAGGTGATCCGCCCGGGCATGTGCGCGTTGAAGGCGCGGGGGCCGGCCCGGTTCTACGGCAGTGAGTCGGTGGCCGCGGAGAAGCTGCTCGACCGGCTCGAGACGTTCGACGTCTTCGGCGGCCGGGTCGGGATCGCCGACGGTCCGTTCGCCGCCGAGCAGGCGGCGCGGGCGAGTTCGGTGCGGGCGCGGGTTCTGGTGGTGCCGCCGGGGGAGTCCCCGGAGTTCCTCGCGCCGCTCACTGTCGACGTCCTCGAGCAACCCACCCTCACGGACCTGCTCCGCCGGCTCGGGCTGCGGTCGCTGGGTGCGTTCGCGCAACTGCCCCGCACCGAGGTGCTGACCAGGTTCGGCCCGACCGGCGCCTTCGCCCACCGGCTGGCCCGTGGGTACGACGATCGCCCGGTGGTGGGCCGGGAGATCCCGCCGGAGCTCACCCGCACCCTCGACTTCGAGCCGGCCGTGGACCGGGTCGACCAGGTCGCCTTCGCGGTCCGGTCGGTCGCCGACGAAATGATCGCCCGGCTGACCGAGCTCAGCCTCGTGTGTACGACGCTCCGGGTCGAGATCGGCACCGAGTCCGGGCGGATCCACGAGCGGGAGTGGTTGCATCCACGCTGGTTCACCGCGGCCGACGTGGTGGACCGGGTCCGCTGGCAGTTGCAGGGGAGTGGGACGGCGACGAGTGAGCTGACGTCACCCGTCGTACGGCTCCGGCTCGTCCCCGACCAGGCGGATCCGGTCGGTGCGCATGTCGACGGGTTGTGGGGCGGTGGGCCGGACGAGCGGATCCACCGGGCGTTGTCGCGGGTGCAGAGCATGCTCGGTCATGGTGCGGTCGCGTCGGTGGTGATCGGCGGCGGCCGGGGGTTCGCGGAGCGGCAGACGCTGGTCCCGTGGGGCGATCCTCCGGTGCCGGCCCGGCCGCCGGACCAGCCGTGGCCCGGGGCGATCAGTTCGAGTGACCCCGTCCGCTGGCCGACCCTCGCACCGACGACGATCTTTCCCCAGCCTCTGCAGGCGAAGGTGTTCGCCGAGGACGGCACTCAGGTCTCGGTCAGCGCCCGCGGCGAACTCTCCGGCGTCCCCACCGCCTTCTGCCTGGCCCCGGCCCCACAGGTTGCCGACAGCAACAAGATCCACCCGATCACCGCCTGGGCCGGCCCCTGGCTGACCGACGAACGCTGGTGGGACCCGAGTGCCGAATCCCGCCAGGCCCGCTTCCAGTTCCACACCGCCGACACCCGCGCCTGGCTCTTCACCCTCCACCAAACAACCTGGCAAGCCCAAGCCACCTACGACTGAGGTCCTGGGCCACCCTGCCGGGTTTCGGCGCCGACTCGTGGGTGGTGGTTGATGGATCCGCCTTTCCGTAGCCGATATCCGCGACTCGGCGAGCGGGCTTCGGGACGCGGTCGCGCCGGCTGCTTGGTGGGGTGGTCAGGGGGTGGGGAAGTCGATGCGCATGACGGTGCGGCGGAGGGTGGGGTGGGTTATCTGGTGGAAGCCGGCTTCTTCGAAGGCTTGATGGGGGCCGACATGCAGTTCACCCCCAGGTGATGGTTCTGCCGGGCTGGGTGAGCATGGGATAGGCCTCGAGGGCCCGGGCGCCGCGGGCGCGGGCGCGACGCAATGGGGCTGAGCGATCCGGGACCATCGCCGGGAGAGCCCGGGACGTCCGTCCCTTCCACGGTCCTCACCGCTCCGGCAATCCTGGACGGGAGAGCTGGGAGGCGGGGCCGTGAAGTCCGGAAACGTCGTGCGAGAGCGACGCGATCCAGCACGCTGGGCTCCTTGGACGGCCGCTCTGGTCGGCCTGCTGGGTGTTGTCGGCGTGCTCGACGCGGTCAGTCCGCCGCTTCGGCCGCGCTTGGAGGCGTTGACCGACGTGCTGCCGGTGCTCGTACCCCAGACAGCTGGTGCAGCCGTACCGCTCGGCGTTGTACTGGTCCTGTTGTCCCGAGGCCTCGCCCGCCGCAAGCGCCGGGCTTGGATCGGAGCCCTGGCCACCACAGCCGGCCTGCTCGTTCTCAACGGATTGGCTCACTCGATCGGGGAGTCGATAGCCGCCGTCGTGGTCATCGTGGTGTTGCTCAGCACCCACGCGGCCTTCACCGGCCGCCCCGATCCGGGCAGCCGGCGCACCGTACTGGCGACCTGCCTGACGTCGTTCGTGCTGGCGACGACCGTGGGTGCCGCCTCCCTCCTCGCCGACCCCGACGCGGTGGAGCGCCTTTCGGCGCCGAAGCTGTTCAGCGAGGTTTGGCTCGGCTTCCTCGGAATCAGTGGTCCGGCACAGTTCGAATCGGCGCAGACGCGGCAGCGGCTCGAGACCACGCTCCTGCTCCTCGGTGTGGTCGTCGCGGTGGCGACTGTGCTCGTGGCGTTGCGGACTGCCCGCGCGCCCAAGCATCAGGTCGACGCCGAGGGCGAACGGCTGCGCTCGTTGCTGGCCGGGCACCGCAACGACTCGTTGGCCTACTTCGCGCTTCGCGACGACAAGTCCCTGATCTTCGATCCCACCGGTACGGCGGCGATCGCGTACCGCGTTGTCGCTGGAGTCTCGTTGGCCGGCGGAGACCCGCTGGGCGACCCAGCCGGGTGGCCGGGTGCGATCAGTGCCTGGCTGGCCGAGGCGCGCGGCTATGCGTGGACCCCGGGCGTCGTGGGAGCCAGCGAACGCGCAGTGCCGAGCTACCGCGCACACGGGCTGGCGGCCATCCAACTCGGGGACGAGGCGGTTCTCGACGTCGCCTCCTTCAGCTTGGCCGGCCGCTCGATGCGCGGTGTCCGTCAGGCGGTACGGCGAGCCGAACGGCGGGGCAATGTGGCACAGGTTCGCCGGCTGCGCGACGTCGACCGGACCGAAGTGGCGGAGTTGTCCCGGCAGGTGGCCAGGTGGCGGGCGGGTCAGGCGGAACGCGGTTTCTCGATGGCGCTCGGGCGGTTCGGCGATCCACGCGACGGCGACGCGGTGGTGGTCAGCTGTCGCGACGCGTCCGCGGATCTCGTCGCCGTCTTGAGTCTCGTGCCGTGGAACGAGGACGGGCTGTCGCTGGACCTGATGGTCAGGTCGCCGAGCGCCGGGAACGGGGTGATCGAGTTCATGGTCAACGAACTGGTGCGAAGTGCCCCGGACCTGGGGATCGCGCGGGTGTCGCTGAATTTCGCGGTCTTCCGTGAGGTGTTCGAGCGCGGCGGTCTTGCCGGAGCCGGTCCGGGTCTGCGGTTGTGGTACCGGATGCTGCTCTGGCTGAGCCGGTTCTGGCAGATCGAGTCCTTGTACCGGGCCAACGCGAAGTACGGCCCGGCCTGGACGCCGCGGTTCGTCTGCTACCCACGGGCCCGTGATCTGCCCCGGATCGCTTCGGCCACGCTGCAAGCCGAATCCTTCGTCCGCTGGCCGCACCAGCGCAGGTCCGGGCTCGCAGTGAACGACGTGCATGACGCCGGGCAATCCCACGCCCTCCACGGATAGAGCTGCCAGCCCCCCGTCCGGACTAGGTTGGAGCGCATGACAGATCTTGCGGCGACGTTCAAGCACGAGGCCGTGGCGGAGGCGTACCAGCACCGGCCGCCGTACCCGGATGAGGTTTTCGAGCGGCTCGAAGGGCTGATCACCGACGAGCCGCGGCGCGTGCTCGACATCGGCGCCGGGGAAGGTGCGATCGCCCGCCCGCTCGCGGCCCGGGTGGAGCGCGTCGACGCGATCGACTTCTCCCAAGCGATGGTCGACGCGGGCCGGCAACGACCTGGCGGGGATCAGGCGAACATCAGTTGGCAGGTCAGCAGCATCGAGACCGCCGAGCTGACCGGGCCGTACGCGCTCGTCACCGCCGGCGCGAGCATTCACTGGATGCCCTGGGAGGAGACGTTCGCCCGGATCGTCCCGCACCTGACCCCCAACGCCCAGCTCGTCGTGATCGAGCACGGGGCAGTGGACGAACCGTGGTGGGACGACATCGTGCCGGTCCTCGAGCGCCACTCACGTAAACAGAACCACGACCCGAAGTTCAGCGTCGTCGACGCGATCCGCGAGCGCGGGCTGCTCGACCTGACCGGTACGACGAGGACCGCGCCGGTCACGTACCACCAGCGGGTCGACGACTACATCGAGCAGTTCCACTCGACCTCGAGCCTGGCCCGCGATCTGATGCCCGCCGACGAGGCAGTGACCTTCGACACGTCGATCGAGCGCGCGGTGTCGCCGTACGCGCAGGACGGCCTACTGGAGCTGCAGATCGTCGCCGAGCTGAGCTGGGGCCGGCCGCGGGTCGCCTAGAGGGCGTCGGCGCGGGTCTGCAGGTAGCGCCGCTCGGGGACGCTCTGCGTCAACCGCGCCGCCAGCTGGTACGCCGACCGAGCGGCCGGCCGGTCGCCGGACAGTTCGAGCAGATGCGCGCGTACGGCGGCCAGCCGGTGATGATCCTTCAACGCGGGATCGGCGTCGTCGAGCAGCGCGAGCCCGGCCGCCGGACCGTGCACCATGGCGACCGCGACGATCCGGTTGAGCGTCACCATCGGGCCTGGCGCGGTCGACTCGAGGAGTTCGTACAGCATCAGGATCTCGCGCCAGTCGGTGTCCTCGGCGCGCTTCGCCTCGTCGTGGACCGCGGCGATCGCGGCCTGCAGCTGGTACGGACCGACCGGTGCCGACTGCAGCGTCGACGCGATCAACTCGGTGCCCTCGGAGATCGCCTGAGCGTCCCACCGCGTCCGGTCCTGCTCCGGCAGCGGCACCAGCGCGCCGTCGGCCGTCGTCCGCGCGGGCCGGCGCGCGTCGGTCAGCAGCATCAGTGCCAGCAGGCCCGCGACCTCACCTTCGTGCGGCAGTGCGGAGTGCAGCTGCCTGGTCAGTCGGATCGCCTCCGCGCTCAGCTCGACCCGATGCAGTGACGAGCCAGACGACGCGGTGTAGCCCTCGTTGAAGATCAGATACAGCACATGCAGTGCGGCGGCCAGCCGCTCGGACTGCTCGGACGCCGGCGGCAACGCGAACCGGGCACCCTGCAGCTTGGCCTTGGCCCGGCTGATCCGCTGCCCGATCGTTGCCTCCGGCACCAGAAATGCCCGGGCGATCTCGCTCGTGGTCAGGCCGCCGACGGCCCGCAAGGTGAGCGCGACCTGCGACTGCGGACTGAGTGACGGGTGACAACACAGCATCAGCAACGTCAGCGAATCGTCGACCGACGACGCGGGCTCCGGTTCCGGAGCGGCGGCGATCGCTTCCTCCCGCCGCTGCCGTGCCGCCTCGGTGCGCAGCACCTCGATCCGCCGCCGCGACGCGACCGTGATCAGCCACCCGCGCGGATTGTCCGGTACGCCGTCACCCGGCCACTGCAGGGACGCGGATAGCAGCGCCTCCTGGACGGCGTCCTCGCACGCGTCGAAGTCGCCGTACCGGCGGACCAGCGCGCTCAGCACCTGCGGCGCCTGCTCCCGCAGCTGCTCCTCGATCTGCATCAGGTGTACGCCGACAGGTCGCGAACCGGGCGTACTTCGACGATGCTGAACGGCGCCTCCGGGATCTGCGCGACGATCTCGACGGCACGATCCATGGAGTCGCAGTCGAGCAGGTAGAACCCGGCCAACTGCTCCTTGACCTCGGCGAACGGGCCGTCGGTGGTCATCGGCCGGCCGTCCCGGACGAGCACCTGCTTGGTCAGGCCGGGGTCGTCCAGCGATTCCGAGGCGACCAGCTCTCCGCGCGCGTCGAGTGCCTCGTGCAGCGCGGCGTACCCGGCCATGCCCTCCTTCTTCTGCTCGTCGGTCAGGGAGTCCCAGACCGCCCGGGACTCAGGGTTGCCGTAGATCAGGACCAGGAACTTCATCTCCACCCCTCCCGTTCAACAGCGTAAGCATCACCCTTGCGTATCGATCGGGTCACCGGTTCATCGCGGGCGTAGCGGGAAGGGGTCCGCCGCGTTCAGGTAGCAGGGGAAGGCCCGGCCTGCCCCGGGATGGCCGGGCGTAAACCTGTCGAGGTGCCCAAGTACAGTTACGACCGGTATCAGGGTGAGAGAGGGAGGGATCGCGTGCCGGAGGTGGAAGTGTCCGACCGGGTGCTCACGATCCCGAACGCGCTCAGCTTCCTCCGGTTGCTGGGAGTGCCGCTGTTCCTGTGGCTGATCCTCGGTCCGGAGGAGGACGGCTGGGCGCTGCTCGTGCTGGCCATCTCCGGGTTCACCGACTGGGCCGACGGCCAGATCGCCCGCCGGATGAACCAGACCAGCCGGCTGGGCCAGATGCTCGACCCGGTCGCGGACCGGCTCTACATCTTCGCGACCGTGATCGGCCTGGCGCTGCGTGACATCATCCCGTGGTGGCTGGCGATCGCGCTCCCGCTGCGGGACCTGCTGCTCCTCTTCACCCTGCCGGCCCTGCACCGCCGCGGCTTCAACGCGCTGCCGGTGCACTTCCTCGGCAAGTCGGCCACGTTCTGCCTGCTGTACGCGTTCCCGCTGCTCCTGCTCGGTGACGGCGACAGCACCCTCAACCTGCTCGCGCGGGTGTTCGGCTGGGCGTTCGCGATCTGGGGGACCGGGCTGTACTACTGGGCCGGCGTCCTGTACTTCGTCCAGCTGCGCCACCTCGTCCAGACGGTGAAACCGATCAACCATCCGGCCGGGTAGACCCGTGACTCAGCAATCCCCACCGAAGCCTCGGCGCGTCGACGCGTCGATGTCGCTGCTGAACAACCTGATGGCGCACCCGCTGGACGAGGGGTACGCCGTCGCAGCCCGGACCCGCCCGAACAAGGGCGGCAAGTCGCTGCGGTCCCGGCACCGGGTGATGCTGGTGGTGGCCACCCTCGTGCTCGGCTTCCTGCTCGCGATCGCGGCCTCGCAGAACTACCGCGGCGCGCCCGAGGCGGAGAAGGAGCGCAAGGAGCTGATCACCCGGATCAATCAGGCCAACACCCGGCTGAACGGCATGCGCACCCACCAGACGCAACTGGCCGACGAGGTACGGCGGTTGCAGGCGAGTGGACTGAGCAACACCAGCTCGGGTGCGACGCTGCAGCAGCAGTTGGACACGCTGGAGCTGCAGACCGGCGCGGTCGCGGCCACCGGGCCCGGGATCAAGGCGGTGATCGACGACGCGAAGAACGCCGACGCCAAGGAGGGCCGCCTGCTCGACGTCGACCTGCAGCAGCTGGTCAACGGCCTGTGGACCGCGGGTGCGGAGGCGATCTCGGTGAACGATCACCGGCTCACCTCGCTGACCGCGATCCGGGGTGCGGGCAGTGCGATCACGGTGGACTACAGCTCGCTGACCCCGCCGTACACGGTGCTCGCGATCGGGGACACCGCGACGATGCCGGCCCGCTTCGCGCAGAGCTCGGGCGGCCAATGGGTGCAGTATCTGGTCAGCAACTTCGGTGTCCGGATGACGACCACGACGGAGGATTCCTTGCTGGTGCCGGCCGATGCGACCATCGCGTTGCGCTACGCGAAGGTGGGACCCAGATGATCGCCGTACTCGGACTGGTGATCGGTGTCGTGATCGGCCTGCTGGTCGCGCCCGACGTCCCGGAGTGGGCCCAGCCGTACCTGCCGATCGCCGTCGTCGCCGCCCTCGACGCGGTGTTCGGGGCGCTGCGGGCGTTCCTGGACGGGATCTTCGACGACAAGGTGTTCGTCGTCTCGTTCGTGTCGAACGTCCTGATCGCCGCGCTGATCGTCTACCTCGGTGACCAGCTGGGCGTCGGCTCACAGCTGTCCACCGGTGTGGTGGTCGTCCTCGGCATCCGCATCTTCACGAACATGGCCGCCATCCGCCGGCACATCTTCAGGGCCTGACATGAGCGACGACAAACCCGAGCCAACGCCTGATCCGGCAGCCGCCGATCCGGCCGACCGGCCGCAGCCCGAGACGCCGACGCCGATGCCCAAGCCCCGGACGCCGAACCTGGCGCTGCGGCGGCTGCGGGCCGGGTTCAAGCCGTCCCGGGGGCAGGCGATCGTCGCCGTCGTGCTCGCGCTGGTCGCCTGCGTGGCCGTCGTCCAGGTGCGGGTGAACCGGGCCGACGACGGCTACCAGAACGCCCGCCGCGAGGACCTGATCGCGATCCTCGACGGCCTAGGCCAGAACACCCGCCGGCTGGAGAGCGAGATCGCCGAGCTGGAGGCGCGGAAGAACTCGCTGTCCTCCAGCGCGGACAAGGCCCAGACCGCGCGCGAGCAGGCCGAGGCGCAGGTCCGGGTGCTCGGCATCCTGGCCGGCACGCTGCCCGCGCAGGGGCCCGGCGTCCGGATCACACTGAACGACCCCGACGGCAAGATGACCTCGAGCAACCTGCTGGACGCGATCGAGGAACTCCGCGACGCCGGCGCCGAGGCGATCCAGATCAACGGTTCGGTCCGGGTCGTCGCCAGTACCGACTTAGTCGACGACGCGCCGGGGATCCGGATCGACGGTCAGAAGCTGAATTCGCCGTACGTTGTCGAGGCGATCGGGGAGTCGCACAACCTGTCCGAGGCGGCCAACTTCCCGGGCGGCCTGGTCAGTGAGGTGACCGGTCCGCAGGTGGGCGGAACCGCCGAGGTGACCGAGGTTCCGACGCTCCAGATCACCGCCTTGCACGCGCCGGAGGAGCATCGCTACGCTCGCCCGGCACCCAGCCCGACCAAGTAGCTGTGTCCGATGCAAAGAAAGAGGACCGAGGTGTACCCCGAAGACCTGAAGTACACGGCCGAGCACGAGTGGGTCAAGGCCGACGGCGAGGCGCCGGTGCGGGTCGGCATCACCGACTTCGCACAGGATGCGCTCGGTGACATCGTGTACGTGCAGCTGCCCGAGATCGGCAGCGCGGTGCGGGCCGGCGACGCGTGTGGCGAGCTGGAGTCGACCAAGAGCGTGAGCGACCTGTTCGCGCCGGTCAACGGCACCGTGACCGCCGTCAACGAGGCGCTCGCCGACCAGCCCGACCTGGTCAACAGCGACCCGTACGGCGAGGGCTGGCTGCTCGACATCGAGGTCGAGGACGCCGCCGAGGTAGCGGCGCTGATGGACGCCGAGACCTACCAGGGACAGCTCGACCAGAGCTGACCGGCAGCGGCTTGGCCGCGCCTGGTACGTTGTCCGGACCTCAACCGCTGGTCGAGGGTTGAGGTCCGCGAATCTGCGTCCACACTTGTTCATACGGGGTCTATCGAAAACGTCGCCGGACCGCCGGCGATCGGGAGGATCACAGCATGCCGTTCTGCAACCAGTGCGGGCACGAGAACTCCGACGGCAGCCGGTTCTGCTCGCAGTGCGGAGCGATGCTTCCTGGCGCGGACCGCCCGGCGGCAGCCCCGGCGGCCGCGCCGGCGACCAACGGTGTCACCGACACCGCGATGCTGACCCCGATCGGCGCCGAGCCCGAGCCCGAGCGCACCGGCGAGCCGCTGTCGGTGGAGGACGAGGCCGCGGTCGGCGCCCTGCCGGCCGGATCCGCCCTGCTGATCGTCCAGCGCGGGCCGAACGCGGGCAGCCGGTTCCTGCTCGACGTCGACGTGGTCACCGCCGGCCGGCACCCGGACAGCGACATCTTCCTCGACGACGTCACGGTCTCGCGCCGGCACGCGGAGTTCCGCCGCGACCCGTACGGCGTGAAGGTCCGCGACGTGGGCAGCCTGAACGGCACCTACGTGAACCGGGACCGGATCGACGAGGTCCAGCTGACCAGCGGCGACGAGGTCCAGATCGGCAAGTACCGCTTGGTGTACTACGCCAGTGGCCAAGCCTGAGCCTTCCGTCGAGGGCCCCGCTGAAGGCCGCGGCATCGGTGAGGTGCTGCAGCTGCTGCAGGCCGAGTTCGCCGACGTCACGATCTCCAAGATCCGGTTCCTCGAGGCCGAGGGACTGGTGACGCCGGCCCGGACCGCCTCGGGCTACCGGAAGTTCAGCGCGGCCGACGTCGAGCGGCTGCGCTACGTGCTGACCGCGCAACGTGACCAGTACCTGCCGCTGAAGGTGATCAAGGAACATCTCGGCGCGATCGATCGCGGCCTGCGCCCGGCGGCCGGCGGTCCACCGGTCGCGCCGAGCTCGTTGCCGGAGCCACCGGGGCTGCCGGTCGCTGACGACTTCGGTGCTGCGGGCATCGATCTGAAGCTGACCCGGGAGGAGCTCCGCGCCGCCGCGGGGATCTCCACCGAGCTGCTCGGCGAGCTGGAGGGCCATGGCCTGGTGGTGGCCCGTGGCAACCACTACGACGGGGACGCGATCGTGATCGCACGGCTGGCCGCGGACTTCGCGCCGTACGGGATCGAGCCGCGGCACCTGCGCCCGTTCCGGACGGCGGCCGATCGGGAGGCCGGCCTGATCGAGCAGGTGACCGGCCCCCGCCGTACCGAACAGACCGAGGAACTGGCCGCGCTCGCCGTCCGCCTGCACGCGGCGCTGGTCCGTTCCCGCCTGCCCAGGTAACCGGGGCACCCCGCGGGCCTACCCGGGGCTTCCCTGCGGAGTAGGCTGAAGGGGTGCGCGAAGTCGACGTGGTCGGAGTCCGGGTGGAGATGCCCTCGAGTCAGCCGATCGTGCTGCTGCGAGAGGTTGGCGGGGAGCGGTACCTGCCGATCTGGATCGGCGCGGCCGAGGCGAGTGCGATCGCTTTCGCCCAGCAGGGGATGGAGCCGCCGCGGCCGCTGACGCACGACCTGTTCGCGGAGACCATCCGGGTGCTCGGGCACACCCTCAGCCAGGTCCGGATCGTGAACCTGACCGACGGCATCTTCGAGGCGATCCTGGTGTTCGACGACAAGACCGAGATCTCGGCGCGACCGTCGGACTCGATCGCGCTGGCGCTGCGCACCGGGACCCCGGTGTTCTGCACCGAGGAGATCCTGGCCGAGGCCGGCATCCCGGTTCCGGAGAGTGAGACCGACGATCCCGACGAGGTGGTGGAGGAAGAGGAGGTCGAGCGCTTCCGCGAGTTCCTCGACCAGGTGACACCCGAGGATTTCGACAAGAGTTGACCAGTTCAGTTCACTGCGGTGGTACAAGACCAGATAGGTAACGATTCGTACGACGGCCGCGACACGCTCCCGGCTCGGTGCGGTTGTCGTTGACCCTCCCTGGTCGGCGGCTTACCTTGAAGGAGTCGTGGGGTGTTGTCACTCCACGGATGTGACCCGTTCCAGTCGGTACCCAGGGAGGCTCAGGCGTGACACGCACCGGCGACACGGATCTGACGGCGCAGTCGACGTCCGACGCACACGCCGAGGCGGCCGCTGCCGCCGGCGTCCAGGGTCTGCTCTTCGACGACGACCTGCGGCCGATGCCGGAGGATGTCGGGTTCCGCGGTCCGACGGCATGCGCCGCGGCCGGGATCACCTACCGTCAGCTCGACTACTGGGCCCGCACCGGCCTGGTCTCCCCGTCCGTCCGCCCGGCGACCGGCTCCGGCACGCAACGGCTCTACGGCTTCCGTGACGTCCTGTTGCTGAAGGTGATCAAGCGGCTCCTCGACGCCGGCATCTCACTGCAGCAGATCCGGACCGCGATCGCCCACCTGAGCAAGCGCGGCATCGACGACCTGACCCAGATCACGCTGATGAGCGACGGCGCCTCGGTGTACATGTGCACCTCGCCGGACGAGGTGATCGATCTGCTCGCCGGCGGTCAGGGCGTCTTCGGTATCGCCCTCGGTGGTGTCTGGCGTGAGGTCGAGGGTTCGCTGTCCGAGCTGCCGACCGAGCGTGCCGACGGTCACGACGACGGCGACAGCCACGCCAACGACGAGCTCGCGGCCCGCCGCCGGGCTCGCATGACCGGCTGACCTGTCTCATCCCGTGCGCCTCTACGCGCACGGCACGGCGGGGGAGTTCCAGTCCGGCCGGCCGGCCGCACGACGGCTCCTGCCCGAACTGTTCGAGGATTCCTGGTAGCCTCGGTTCAGCCGTACACAGCACTCGGGAGAGACCCGTGCAACCGGGCGCCGAAGGGGCAATTCCTCCCCGGAACCTCTCAGGCCCATGGACCGAGTGCCACAGGCGACTCTGGAGCGCCCCTGCGTGAGCTGGGCGTGACAGAGGGGGAGGCGACCGGAAGCACTGTCAGCAACGGAGCCTCTAGATGAACAACTCACCCCAACTCTCGGCGACGTTCGCCGACCGGCACATCGGGCCGCGTCCGGACGAGATCGCCCGCATGGTCCAACTCCTCGGGTACGACGACGTCGACGCGCTGGTGGATGCCGCGGTGCCGGCGTCGATCCGGTCAGCCGAGGCGCTCCGGCTGCCCGAGCCGGCCTCCGAGGTCGACGCGCTGACCGAGCTCCGCCAGCTGGCGGCCCGCAACACCGTCGCCACCTCGATGATCGGCCAGGGGTACTACGGCACCTTCACCCCGTCGGTCATCGTCCGGCGCCTGGTCGAGAACCCGGCCTGGTACACGGCCTACACGCCGTACCAGCCGGAGATCTCCCAGGGCCGGCTCGAGGCGCTGCTGAACTTCCAGACCGTCGTGTCCGACCTGACCGGACTGCCAACCGCGAACGCGTCGCTGCTGGACGAGGGCACCGCGGCCGCCGAGGCGATGACGCTGGCCCACCGGTCGAACAAGAAGAGCAAGTCCGACCGCTTCCTGGTCGACGCCGACTGCTTCGCCCAGACCATCGCCGTGGTGCGGACCCGGGCCGCGGCGCTCGGCATCGAGGTCGTGGTCGCCGACACCACCGACGGTCTGCCGGACGGTGACTTCTTCGGCTTCCTGGTGCAGTACCCGGGCTCCGGCGGTGTCGTCCGCGACCTGAAGCCGCTGATCGCTGCCGCGCACGAGCGCGACACGCTGGTCGCGGTCGCCTCCGACCTGCTCGCGCTGACGTTGCTCGAGGCACCGGGTGAGGCCGGCGCCGACATCGTGATCGGATCCTCGCAGCGCTTCGGCGTACCACTGTTCTACGGCGGTCCGCACGCCGGTTTCATGTCCGTCCGGTCCGGCCTCGAGCGGTCGTTGCCCGGCCGTCTCGTCGGTGTCTCCGTCGACTCTGACGGCGCACCGGCGTACCGGCTGGCACTGCAGACTCGCGAGCAGCACATCCGCCGTGAGAAGGCGACCTCCAACATCTGTACGGCGCAGGTCCTGCTGGCCGTGGTCGCGTCGATGTACGCCGTCTACCACGGGCCGGACGGTCTGAAGGCGATCGCGGAGCGCGTCCACGACTACGCCGGCCGGTTGGCCGCGTCGTTGCGTGCGGGTGGTGTGGAGGTCGTGCACGACGACTTCTTCGACACCGTGCTCGCCCGGGTCCCCGGTCAGGCCGCGGATGTGGTCGACGCCGCCCGGCAGAACGGCATCTGGCTCCGGCTGGTCGACGCGGACCACGTCGGCATCTCCTGCGACGAGAAGACCGACGTCGCCACGCTGACCCGGGTCTGCCAGTCCTTCGGCGTGCGGTACGACGGTTCGCTGGACGCGGCCGCAGTTGCCGTGCCGCGGACCACGGACTACCTGACGCACCCGGTGTTCAACACGCACCAGTCCGAGACCGCCATGCTGCGGTACCTGCGCAAGCTGTCCGACAAGGACTACGCGCTGGACCGCGGGATGATCCCGCTCGGGTCCTGCACGATGAAGCTGAACGCGACCACCGAGATGGAGCCGGTCACCTGGCCGGAGTTCGCCGACCTGCATCCGTTCGCGCCGATCGAGGACGCGGCCGGGTACGCGGTGCTGATCGGTCAGCTGGAGCGCTGGCTGGCCGAGGTGACCGGGTACGCGAAGGTCTCGATCCAGCCGAACGCGGGCTCGCAGGGTGAGCTGGCGGGGCTGCTCGCGATCCGCGGGTACCACCACGGGCGGGGCGATCTCGATCGCACCGTGTGCCTGATCCCGGCCAGCGCGCACGGCACCAACGCCGCCTCCGCGGTGATGGCCGGCATGAAGGTGGTCGTTGTCAAGGGCAACGACGACGGCACGATCGACCTGGACGACCTGCGGGCGAAGGCTTCTGAGCACGCGGCCAAGCTGGCGGCGATCATGATCACCTACCCGTCCACGCACGGCGTGTACGAGGAGAGCGTCACCGAGGTCTGCCGGATCGTCCACGAGCACGGCGGCCAGGTGTACGTCGACGGCGCAAACCTGAACGCATTGCTCGGTCTCGCCAAGCCCGGTGAGTTCGGCGGCGACGTCAGCCACTTGAACCTGCACAAGACGTTCTGCATCCCGCATGGCGGCGGTGGTCCGGGTGTCGGCCCGGTGGCGGTCGCCGCGCACCTGGCGCCGTACCTGCCGAACCACCCGCTGCTGGACCAGGCCGGTCCGGAGTCCGGGGTCGGCCCGATCAGCGCGGCGCCGTTCGGTTCGGCGGGTGTGCTCGCGATCTCGTGGGCGTACATCCGGATGATGGGTGCCGAGGGTCTGACGGCTGCCACGAAGGCCGCCGTACTGACCGCGAACTACGTGGCGAAGCGGCTCGAGGGTGCCTTCCCGGTGCTCTACACCGGCGAGAACGACCTGGTCGCGCACGAGTGCATCCTGGACCTGCGGCCGATGACCAAGGAGACCGGGATCAGCGTCGACGACGTCGCGAAGCGGCTGATCGACTACGGCTTCCACGCGCCGACCATGTCGTTCCCGGTCGCGGGCACGCTGATGGTCGAGCCGACCGAGTCCGAGGACCTCGGCGAGCTGGACCGGTTCTGCGACGCGATGATCGCGATCCGGCACGAGATCGACCGGGTCGCCGCGGGGGAGTGGCCGGCCGGCGACAACCCGCTGGTGAACGCGCCGCACACCGCCGAGTCGGTCATCAACGACAAGTGGGAGCACGCCTACACTCGCGAGGAGGCCGCGTTCCCCCGCTCCGTCGACCGCGCCTCGAAGTACTGGCCCCCCGTCCGCCGCATCGACGGCGCCTACGGCGACCGCAACCTCATCTGCTCCTGCCCAGCCCCGGAGGCGTTCGAGTAGGCGTTCGACAACCCCGGCAGATGTGCGCGCGAGGTCGCGACATGTCTGCCGGGCTACCGGATCCGCAGTGCTGCCGCCTCGATCGCCCGGTGCAGGTGCCCGAGTCGATACGGAAGTCGATCTCCGGCAGGCCGGTGCCGTCGAAGTCCGCGTTCAGTCGTTCCCTGACAAATGCCAGCGCCACGCCCGCGTCGCTCTCGAACCAGGTATCCATCACGGCTCCCAAGTCATCAGTCACAACAGTCTGCACTCGATCACGAACTTCTCCTGCGACCGTTACCGCACTTGGCTTCCGCCCGGGGCAATTTCGGGGGAGAACCTCGCAGCTGCACCCTTCTACCTACCGCATACCTGGGGTGGAGGGACCAGGTCAGGGGTGAACCCAGAACCTGGCCGCCGGGCCGGCTTCGGGATGGTGGTGACGCCGGACTACCTCCCCGACCTTGCTTTGATGCGGCACTAGTATGGCGAGGTGTTGATCGACCTGCTCGCTGGTGGAGGCCGCTGAGTGACTTCTGTTCGTCCTGACACTGCCGCTGCTCTGTACGCCGAGATCGCGACAGCGCAGAGCGAATGGAAGTTGCCTTCGATCAATGCCGGAGTGGTCCGGGACGGTTCGCTGGTGTGGACCGGGTCGCGGGGGCAGTTCGCCACCGCGGACGGTGGTGTGCCGGGGCCGGACGTGCAGTACCGGATCGGCTCGATCACGAAGACGCTGACGGCTGTTCTGGTGATGCAGTGCCGGGACGACGGGCTGCTCTCGCTGAACGATGCCGTGGGCAAGCATCTGCCGGGGATCGCGTTCGGTGATCGGACGGTCCGGCAGCTGCTCGCGCACAGCGGTGGGATGAACGCCGAGCCCGAGGGGCCGTGGTGGGAGCGGAACCCGGGCGTCACGTTCGACCAGTTGACCGCGGCGATGGACGAGTCCCAGGCGGTCGGCCCGGCCGACCGCCGGCACCACTACTCGAACCTCGGCTACGGACTTCTCGGCGAGATCGTCGCGCGATTGCGGAACGCCGCCTGGTTCGACCTCGTGCAGGAGCGCATCCTCGATCCGCTGGAGATGCGTCGTACGACGTACTTCCCGACGGGCTCGTCCGCGCAAGGGTTCTCCGTGCACCCGTTCAGCGGTCAGTTGATGGACGAGCCGGCGTACGACGCGGGTGCGATGGCGCCGGCCGGGCAGTTGTGGAGCACGATCGAGGATCTGGCGACATACGCGAACTTCTGGATCGATCCGCTCTACGAGGTGCTGAATCGGGACACGGTCGACGAGATGGCGGCGCCGGTCGCCGCGGATCCACGGGAAGGCCTGACCGCGTCGTACGGCCTGGGCCTGCGCCTGATCGCCGACAACCCGCATCTGCTGGTCGGCCACACCGGCTCGATGCCCGGCTTCCTGGCCGGCCTGTTCGTCGACCGCGTCCGCCGCGTCGGCGCCGTCACCCTCGGGAACGCGACGTTCGGTCGCGTTGCCTCGCTCCCACCCGAATTGATCGGGACGCTGGTCACCTACGAGCCCAGCCTTCCGCTGGAGTGGCTCCCCGAGCCCCCACTCGCCCAGGGCGCGGACCTCCTCGGCAACTGGTACTGGGGCAACACGCCCGTCACCATGTCCGTCTCCGCCGGCATCCTCCAACTCTCCGGTGGCCTCACCACCCGCTTCTCCCCACTGGGCCCCGACCTCTACCAGGGCCGCGACGGCTATCTGGCCGGCGAAAAACTCCACGTCATCCGCGAAGGCAGCCGCATCACCCACCTCAATGTCGCCACGTTTGTCCTCACCAGAACGCCGTACGGCCTAGGAGATGATCTCCACCAGGCGTAGTTGTTCTGTCGGGCCTCGGACGGACAGTTCGGCGACCTGGCCGATGTCTTTGACGTAGTACTTGTTGTCGAGGACGTCTGGTTCGAGGGCGGTCGTCTCGGCGGTGCGGAGGGCGTGGTGGAAGGTGCCGCGGGGGACGGTCACCGTGGTGTTGCGGGCGATGAGCCAGAAGACGTCTTCGGCGTGGCCGGCGTACCACTCCTGGCGGAACTTGCGGCCGAGTTGAGGGTGGGCCTGCATGAAGACGCCGGGTTGGGCGCCGTCGATGCCCGCGTGGAAGCTGCCTTCACGGCTGACGACGCGGCCGCGGCTGTCCAGTTCGGCGGTGTCCTCGCCGAAATACCAGACGTTGCCGCAGCGGTCCTGCGCGTAGTAGTCGCTGGTGCGCTCCTCGAGGACGTTGTTCAGGTAGAGGCGATCCTCGACGACGCGGGTCCGGACTCCCGCGATCACTCTGGTCCGGGACGTTGCGGCGAACAGATCGAGAGCCTTCTCGCCATCCTTGACGCCGGTCGAGACCAGCGTGCGTCCGGGTTTGAGCGGGAACCACGGGTTGGTCACGTTCGGGGAGAAGTCGCCGGGGTCGATCTCGGGGTGGTACCGGCTGCCTGGTCCGAACACCGGTAGCGGGCACGCCGACGGGTGGTGGTGCTCCGCGTGCGCGGAGCTTGTGAGGGGAGTGGCACCGGCAAGCAGTGCGGTGACTGCGAGCAAGACCCCGGTTTTCGTCCAGCCGATCATGAGCTGTGCTCCTTTCGTCCACGGCTCAGCCTGCGTCGGGTGGGCTGAACCAGGCCTGAACGGGTGAGAGGCTCGCCACTCCGCGGGTGGCCGAGTTGACACGATGAGTGACTCGGGACAAAAGTTAGGCCTGCCTTAGTAAGGGTTACCTTACTCGACAACTTCCCGGGAGATCTGGTGCCGCATCCTGCGCGTCTGACCGCGTTGCTCTCGCCTGTGCGCAACCCGTTCGCCTCCGCGTGGCCGCTCGCTTCGACGGTGTCCGATCGCGACCGGGGGCCGTTGCCGCACGGCTCGCCGGCCGAGGTGCTGCGGCGTACGGCGGAAGTCCTCGGCGAGCCGCGGGTCCCGTCGACCGGCGTCGGTGAGTCCGCGGCGCTCGACCTGATCGTGGGACTGCTCGAGGAGAACGGGATCGACCTGAGCCACCCGCACGCGGCGGCGCACCTGCAGCCGCCGGTGCTGCAGGTCGCGGTCGACGCGGACGCGCTGGCGTCGGCGAGCAACGCCTCGATGGACACCTACGACTCCGGTCCCGCGACGCTCGCGATCGAGCAGTGGGTGGTGAAGGCGCTCGCCGGCCTGGCCGGGTTCGGTCCGGAAGCGGACGGCGTCCTGACACCCGGCGGGTCGATCTCCAACCTGCTCGCCGTACTGATCGCCCGTGACAACGCTGCCACTACGGTCGGCCTCGACGTACGGCGGAACGGCCTGCGGGGACTGGATCACCCGGTCGTGTGCTGCTCCGAGCTCGCCCACTTCTCGGTTCAGCGAGCTTGTGCCGCGCTCGGGCTCGGGGAGGAGGCCGCGATCACGATCGCCTCCGACGAGGAGTTCCGGATGCGCACCGACGTACTCGCGGCCGAGTTGGCCAAGCCCGGCCGGACGCCGATCGCGGTGATCGCGACCGCCGGTACGACGGACTTCGGCTCGGTCGACCCGATCGCGCCGATCGCGGAACTGGCCCGGCGGTACGGCGTCTGGGTGCACGTGGACGCGGCGTACGGGTTCGGCGCGCTGTTCTCCGAGCGGCTTGCACCCTTGCTGGCTGACCTGTCGCAGGCGGACTCCGTCACGCTCGACCTGCACAAGATCGGCTGGCAGCCGGCCGCGACCAGCGTGCTGCTGGTGGCCGACCGGAATCGCTTCTCCGCTCTCGGCCGCTCGGTCGACTACCTGAACCCGGCCGACGACATCGACTCCGGGCTGGACGGTTTGCTCGGCCGCAGCCTGCAGACCACCCGCCGTCCGGATGCGGTGAAAGTCGCCACCACGCTGACGGCGTACGGGCGGGCCGGACTGGGCACAATGCTCGACACCTGCCACGAGCTCGCGCACGCCGCCGCGGCCCGGGTCGTTGCCGACAGCAACCTTGAGCTGCTGGCGCCGGTGACCCTGACCACGGTGCTGTTCCGGGTCGCCGGGAAGGGGCTGGAGGCAGCGGCTGCGGATGCCCTCCAGGGTGAGGTCCGGCGCCGGTTGCTGACGTCCGGGCGGGTGCTGATCGGCCGGACCAAGATCCCGGCCGGCCGCGGCCGCCCGGCGGTGGTCGCGTTGAAGCTGACGCTGCTGAATCCGAACGCCACCGCGGCGGACATCGAGGACCTGCTCGATCAGGTCGTGGCCACCGGCCTCGACGTGCTGGCGGACCCGACCGGGGCGGCGCGGCGGGGACGGAATCTGGATGGCGAGGGAGCGGCGTGAGATCTACTGCGATTGCTGCCCACCTCAACGCGATACTGCGGTGCTACACGCGGGAGACGGGTGTGCCCGTCGCGATCGGGTTGTTGACATTGCCGGTGGGGGACTCGACTGTGACGGCGCGGGTCGAGCATGCGTCCAGGACCGGCCTGCACCAGTTCACCGACGTACACGTCGATGGTATGGAACCGGCCCCGGAGGATCTGGTGCGGCTGCTGTCCGCGGACGCGGATCCGGCGGAGATCGACGACCTGGCGGCGCGGACCGCCGAGTCGGTGCGCAACGTCGAGCTGTTCTGGGACCGGGCCGACGGTGAGCGGGGTCCTGGTCGCTTCCTCGAGTTCGAGCAGGCGTTGCTGCTCGGGCATCTGAATCACCCCGCGCCGAAGAGCCGGGACGGATTGAGCGGTGACGAGCTGGCGGCGTACTCGCCGGAGCTCGGTGGCCGCTTCGCTGTGCACTGGTTCGAGGCCGACGCTGAGCTGGTGTCGTCGGATCAGGTGGCTGGCGCGCCCTCACTGCAGGGACTGGACGCTGTGCAGTTGATGGGCGCGCTGGCCGGTATCACTGCGTCGTCCGGTCGGGTGCTGATCCCAGCGCACCCCTGGCAGGCGGCGTCGTTGCTGGAGCGCCCGCGGGTGGCTTCGCTGGTCAAGGCCGGCCGGGTGAAGGCTCTCGGTCCGCAGGGCGCGCAGTGGTACCCGACGTCGAGTCTGCGGACCGTCTTCCACCCGGACCTGCCGGTGATGCTGAAGGTGTCGCTCGGCCTGCGCATCACCAACTCCCGGCGGGAGTCGACCTCGACCGAGCTGCGGCGCGGGCTGGAGATCAACCGGCTGCTGGACGCGGCCTACAACGCCGGCACGGCGACCGCGCACCCGCGCTTCACCATCGTCCGCGACCCAGCCTGGATCGCTCTTGACGAAGGTGGACCAACATTGACTGGTCTTGACGTTGCTGTACGAGAAGTGCCAACAGACGTCAACAGTTATGCATGTTTGGCCGGTTTGGTCGCGCCAAGGCCTGGTCGGGTGAGCCGGCTGAGCGAGTACGCCGCTGAGGACCCGGCCGGCTGGGTGGCGTCGTACATCGACAACGTGCTGATCCCGATGCTGCATCTGTACGCCGAAACAGGGATCGGACTCGAAGCACATCAGCAGAACACACTGGTCCGATTGGACGAGGCCGGCCGGATCACGGGTGGCGCCTATCGCGACAACCAGGGCTACTACCTGGCTTCGTCGTACCTGCGTGGTCTGTTGGCTGTGACCGGGCTGCGCGACTCCACGCTGGCTGTGGTCGATGATCCGATTGTCGACGATCGACTGACCTACTACCTGCTGCACAACCAGGCGCTGGCTGTTGTCGGCTGTCTGGCGGTGGACGGGCTCGCGGACGAGGCTGAACTGCTTGGTGTGGTGCGCGATCGGCTGACGCAGGCGCTGCCCCTGCTGAAGTCAGCCGGCCCGGATGGTGATCGGCTGGCCCGGCGCTGGCTCGAGGCGGAGACGCTGCCGTGCAAGGCCAACATGATGACCCGGCTGCGCGGCATCGACGAGGTCGTCGCTCCGCTGGATGCGCAGTCGGTCTACCTCGACATTCCGAACCCGCTGCGATGAGGTGTGACATCGGGCCGATGCTCCACCTGGACAACGGGTTCGACCTCCGGCCGGCCGGGGCCGAGGACGCCGCCAGGATCGCGGTGTGGATGGCGCAGCCGCACATCCAGCGGTGGTGGCAGCAGGACTGGTCGGTGGAGCGCTGGACGGAGGAGATCGCCCGGCAGGCGGCGGGGGAGCACTCGGTCCCGTGCGTGGCCGCGCTCGACGCGGAGGACTTCGGGTACGTCGAGCTCTACCGCGTCCGGCACGACCGGCTGGCGGAGTACTACGACGCTTCGGAGCACGACTGGGGTGTGCACGTGGCCATCGGGGACGTGACCCGCGTCGGTCGCGGCCTCGGGCGCCAGTTGCTGCGTGCGCTCGCCGATGCGTTGCTCCGCGCCGATCCGGCCTGTCAACACGTCGTGGCCGAGCCGGACATCGAGAACACACCATCCGTCCGCGCTTTCGTCGCAGCGGGCTTCGTCCAGCAAGGGGAGCTGCAGCTGCCCGAGAAGACAGCACAACTGATGGTCCGCACCCGGACCGTGGAGGCATGACATGTACGACGTGATCGCGATCGGCTGTGGTCCGTTCAACCTCGGACTGGCCGCGCTGGCCGACGGTGTGGACGACGTACGCCTGGCCGTCCTGGACAGCCGGCCGGAGTTCACCTGGCATCGCGGGCTGATGTTCGACGACGCGATGCTGCAGGTGTCGTTCCTCGCGGACCTGGTGTCGTTGGTCGAGCCGGCTCATCACCTGTCGTTTCTGTCGTTCCTGAACGACAACGACCGGATGTACCAGTTCTACGTGCGGGAGAAATTCCACCCGACGCGACGCGAGTACGAGACGTACCTGCGGTGGTGTGCGGCGCAGTTGGACTCGCTCCATTTCGGTCACCACGTGCGCTCGGCGTCCTGGAACGGTTCGTTCTTCGAGTTGACGGTCGAGCGGGGCGACGCGCTGGAGACGTTCGAAGCCCGGCATCTGGTCGTTGGCGTCGGCACCGAGCCGTCTGTGCCTGCTGCGTTGGCCGGCCTGCCTTCAGAGCGCTTCCTGCACTCCGCGGACTACCTGTTCCGGCGCGAGGACTTGTTGAAGACCGGCCGGGTGACCGTCGTTGGATCGGGCCAGTCCGGCGCTGAGTGCGCACTCGACCTGCTGCGTGCGAACGGTCCCGCGGTGTCCTGGATGACCCGGACCCCGGCCTTCACACCGCTGGACTACTCGAAGCTGGTGCTCGAAATGACGACGCCGTCGTACGTCGACTACTTCCACGCACTGGACGAGTCGACGCGCGACAAGCTGGTCAAGGAGCAGTGGCGGCACTACAAGGGCATCTCGTCGGACACGCTCGACGACATCCACGATGTGCTCTACCAGCGCGATCTGAACGGCGCACCGGTCGACCTGCAGTGCGGTGTGGCCGTGGTGTCCGCTGTTGCACATGCTGACGGCATCGAGCTGACCATGTACCACGCGGACAGCGGCAAGACCTTCCAGCACACTTGCGATGCTGTAGTTGCGGCCACCGGCTATCGCAATCGGGCGCTGCCGTTCATGACCTCTCTGGAGGATCGGGTACGACGTGACGCCGCGGGCCGGTGGATGATCAACCGGGACCACAGCGTTTTCGCGGACGACGAGTTGGCCGGCCGGATCTTCGTGGCGAACGCGGATCTGCACAGCCATGGTGTCGCCGCGCCGGACCTTGGCATCGGGGCGATCCGGAACGCGACCATCCTGAACAGCGTGGCCGGGCGTGAGGTGTTCCGGCTGCCGAAGTCCACTGCCTTCACGACGTTCGCCATCCCCGGATGAGTGAGTGGAGCCGCTGTTCGTCAGAGCTGCTGGCGAAGCTGATCTCCCAGTTCTGCAAGGAGAACCTGCTGCAGCCGGTCGACAATCGACTGGACCTCGGCGGTGTGTCGTACATCTTTGAGGCGACACGTGGTGCCTTCGGCAGCTGGCGGGTGGCGGCTGACTCGATCCGTCGTACCACTGCGGGCATCCTGGGAAATGACGAGAGCGAGGTCGCTACCGACCCGATCCAGTTCTTCGTCGAGGCAGCCGGCGTACTCGGACTCGACGGGTCCACAGTGGCCGGCTATGTTGCGGAGTTGACCAGCACGCTGGCGGCCGACGTACGAATGGCTTCTACCGCAGTCGCGCCTGCTGAGCTGTTGGAACTGCATCACAGCCGGCTGGAAGGACATCTGACCGGGCATCCGTTGCTGGTGGCCAACAAAGGCCGGCTGGGGTTCTCTGCCTCGGACAGCCTGCGCTACACGCCCGAAGCGCGCACGCCGCTGCGGTTGGTGTGGCTGGCTGTCCGACGCGGCCTAGCAGAGTTCCGCGGCACCCCCGACCTGTCAGAGCACTCGGTCGTCGGTCGAGAGCTCGGTCCGTCGGTTCTGGAGACTTTCCGCGCCCAGTTGGTCGATCCGGATTCGTATGTGTGGCTTCCGTGTCACCCCTGGCAGCTGGATCACGTCTTACGCACGCAGTGGGCCCGTGAGCTCGCCACGGGCGAGATCGTCGTACTCGGGGAGGGGCCGGACGAGTATCTGCCGACCCAGTCGATCCGCACGATGGTCAACATCGCCAACCCCGCGCGTTACCAGGTCAAGCTTCCCCTGAAGATCCTCAACACCTCGGTCTACCGCGGCATCCCCGAACACTGCACCCTCGCGGCCCCCATGATCACGCAATGGCTCCGCGGCCTCTGGTCCCGCGACGAGGTCTTCATTCGCCTTGGCACCGAACTCCTCGGCGAAGTCGCCTCCGTCGCCGTCCGCCACCCCCAACTCTCGACGGCTCCCGGCATCCCCTACCAATGGACCGAAACCCTCGGCTGCATCTGGCGCGACCCCATCGACCCCCGCCTCCGCCCCGGCGAATCCGTCTGGCCCCTGGCCGCAGTCCTCCACCCCGGCCTAGCCCTTGAGCTGATCACCCGAGCCGGCACAGACCCGCAAACCTGGCTCAGCCACCTACTAGCCACCCTCTTACGCCCGCTACTCCACCTGATGCACCACTACGGCATCACCGTGAACCCCCACGGCGAAAACCTGGCCATCATCACCAACCCCAACAGCCTCCCCGCCCGCCTGGTCATCAAAGACCTGGTAGACGACATCAACATCTCCACCACGCCCGTAGATGCCCGAGGCCCCGAACCCGACTCCCACCACCGAGTCCTGCCCCGCAAGCCCTGGCACATCCTCCGCCAATACCTGGTAGACGCCCTCCTCCTAGGCGTCCTGAACCCCCTATCCGACCTCAACCTCATCCCCGAAGACACGTTCTGGGGCTTGGCCCGAGGCGAAATAGACCTCTACACCACCACCCACCCCGAATACGCCGACCGCCTCGAGGCCACCGCTCTAACCGCCGAAACCTTCGCCCGCTACCCCTTGAACGCCTACCGCCTCACCCTCGGCTACAAAGACCTAGACACCCGCCCACCCATCCCCACCACCGGCCGAATCCCCAATCCGTTGTCGAAGGTGCTTCCCATTCCGCCCGAACGTCCTTGGTAGACATCAGCGTCCCGGGTATCAGGCCGTGCACTCCTGGGTAGAAATGAGCTGAGGCCGGGGGCCTGTGCACCAGGAGGGGGATCGATGGAGAGCCTGTTGCTTCTCTCGTCGGACGGCCGTCGGCGCTACGCCGAAGACGTCCAAACGGTACTGGCCGCACCGCACGGCGCGGTCGTCCAGTTTCGCTATCCACTGCGTTGGGTGGCACCTCCGTTGCGGCGGGCGGTGCTGAGCCGCAAAGCCAATTCGCTTCCTGCCGTGCTCGGCTTCCACAGCACCGTAACGGATAGCGAGCCGTTCGTTCTGCCGATCCGCCATGCCACCGTCGCAATGGCGGACTACATCGCCGACTGGTTCGTCTTCCAGTTGCGTGTAGGCGGCTACGTCGATCTGCGCCAGTACCAACTGTCGCTGCCCGGCATCGTCGCGAGGAGCCGGGAATTGATCAGCCGGCTCCCAGTCACTCCCGAGGGCGCGCTTTACTCAGCAACATCGGACCCCGCGCAGTTACCCGAGGAGGTCGGCGCGGACGCCGCCGACCGCTGGATCACCGCGGCGCGACGACTGGCACTCCATCCCAGCTTCGAGAACTCGTACTTCCTTCGTGTGGCCGCGGTCGAGACCCAACGCGGCAAGGATGTGCGATTCGACGCAACTGGCCGGCTCCAAACGGTCGACGGTCTGTCGCTGCGGATCGTCACAAACATCTACGGCAAGGAATACGCGCCGGACGCTGAGTTCAAGTTGACCTGCGCGACTGACGGCACCAATGTGCGAGTCGCCTCGGAGGACGTCTACCACGTCGCGGTGAAGTACGATCTGGTCGAATTCTGGCTGCACTTGGCCGCCCAGAGCTACAACATCTATTCGCGGGTGACGATCAGCCTGGCGAGCGACAAGGCCGAGACGCTGGCCATCCCGGCTCATGTTCGGCTGCCTCTGGTGGTGACTCGGTCGAAGTCACGGGTGTTCCGCCGATGGGCTGTGGCATGTGCTGGGGCGGTACTGGTGGCGTTGCCGTCGATTCTCGGGCCGGAGTCGCCATTGCAGGTCCGAATCGGGGTCGCGTTGGCGGGTGCGGGCCTGTTGGCTTTGAGCGGCGCAGTACTCAGTTCGCCGAAGTAGGAGCAGGCTCAATGAACGGTTGTTGCTTCTCTCGTCAGATGATCGGCGGCGTTACTCCGAGGACATCCAGACCGCTCTGGCGCTGCCTAGAGATGCCATCATTCAGTTTCGTTATCGTAGGCGGTGGGTTTCGCCGGCGTTGCAGGATGCGGTGCGGGATCAGCAGGTCAAAGGGTTGCCTGCTGTGCTCGGGGTCGTGGGTGCCGATCGGCAGCAGGAGCGTTCGTGTTGCCGGTGCGTTATGCGACGGGTTGCGAGGGTCGAGTTGGTGGCCGATATGGTCATCTTCCAGCTGCGCGTTCGCGGCTATCCGAATCTCGACCTCTACCCGCGGACCTTCGACGAGCTCGTCGAGATGAGCCGCGGTGTCATCGGTCAGATGAAGAGGAACGCACGAGGCAGGTTCTACTCTGCTACCTCGACCTTCCCGGCGATGCCGGACGAAGTCCTTGAGGACGCTCCGAAGCGTTGGCTCAGCGTTGCGCGACTCCTGACGCTCCACCCGACGTTCCAGGACTCCTACTTCCTCAGAGTTGCGCCGGTGGAGACCACGCGGCGCGAGCTGGTGTTCGACTCCGAGGGCAGGATCACGACGGTGGACGATGGGTCGTTGCGGATCACGACGTACATCTTCGCGGAGAAGCACCACCCGGATGCGGAGTTCAAGCTGACGTGCCGGACGGACGGTACCAACTTGCGAGTTGCGTCCGACAAGGAATACCGGGTCGCGCTGAGGTACGACTCCATCGAGTTCTGGTTGCATCCTGCCGGTCAGAACTACGACACGTCCTCGCTGGTCACGATCAGCCTGGCGAGTGAGAAGAACGGCGCGAGGACAGTCGCGGCGAATGTTCGGCTGCCTTTGCTGGTCACGCGATCGAGAACTCGGCTGTTGCGGCGGTGGATGGTGGCCAGTACGGGGGCCGTGCTGGTTTCGATGCCGATGATCCTTGGCTCGGGGACGTCGTTGGAGGTGCGGATCGCGGCGGCGCTGGTGGGGGCAGGGCTGTTGGCGAGTGGGGCGGTGTTGAGTTCGCCGAAGTAGAACCTAAACGCCGGTTGGGGGGCCGTGGCGCCAGAGGTGGAGGTCTTCGTCTATGCGGATGCCTAGGGCTAGGAGGTTGGCTTCGCGTTCGGGAATGGTGGCTAGGGAGAGGCCTACGGGGAGGCCTCGGATGTCGAAGCCGGCGGGGACGTTGAGAGCGGGGAAGTCGGCGATGGACCAGGGGACGGAGAGGCGGATGCGGGGGCCTTTGGGTGGGCGGGTGTGGTCGATCAGGGGCGGGGCGGCGTCGATGGTGGGGTGGGCGATGGCGTCGAGACGGTGGGTGGTCATGATCTCGCGCCAGTCGTGGGTCCACTGATCTCTCAGGCGCAGGGCTTCGGCGTAGCGTTCGGGGCTGATGCGTTCGCCTTTGCGGACGCGTTCGCGGACCTGGGGTGTGTAGAGGTGGCTGTGGGGGACCAGGGCGTCGTGGATCTGGTGGGCTTCGCTCTCGTTGATCGTGTCGAAGACGCCGGTGGACTTCTCGAGGACCGTCTTGGCGTTCGGGGGGTTGCCGATCTCGACCAGCTGAGCGCCGCGGGCGACCAATAGGTCGAGTGCGTCCCGGCAGACCGCAGCGATTCGATCGTCGACCTGCTGCCAGGACATCTTGGTCGGCAGACCGATGCGTATGCCGCTCAGATCGGTCGGCGGCTCGAGCGGGTACGACGGGATCGGCTCGTTCCGTGTCGCCGGGTCGCGCGGGTCGTGTCCGGCCAGCACGTGCATCAGGATCGAGATGTCGAGCATCCGCCGAGCCATCGGACCCGCCACGTCGAACGACGGACTCAGCGGGATCACGCCGTACCGGGAGATGCGGCCGCGGGCGCTGCGGAGGGTGCAGACGCCGCACGCGGCGGCCGGGATGCGGAGCGAGCCGCCGGTGTCCGTGCCGGTGGCAATCGGGACCATCCGGCCGGCGAGCGCGGCCGCTGATCCGCCGGACGACCCACCAGGCGTACGGCGTACGTCCCACGGGTTGGCCGTCGGTGTCGACGCCGTACCGTAGGCGAACTCGTGGGTCGTGGTCTTGCCGAGCAACCCGGCGCCGGCCGCCGACAGGCGCTCCCAGACGGCGGCGTTCTCGGCCGGGACGTAGTTGGCGAGGACCTGGCTGCCCGCGGTGGTGAGCACGCCCTTGGTGAGGAACACGTCCTTCACCGCGACGGGTACGCCGGCCAGTGGGCCGACCGGCTCGCCCTTCACCCGGGCCTGGTCGGCGCGGTCGGCCGCTTCCAGCGCGAGGTCGGGAGTGCGGGTGACGAATGCGCGAACCGATGATTCGGACAACTCGATCCGGCGCAGGCAATCCTCGACGAGTTCACGCGCGGAGAGTTTGCGCTGCCCCAATAACGGGAGCACCTCGGTCAGGCTGAGATCCGCGGCGGAGTCACTCACGTCTGCGAGCCTACGGAAAATACCCGCCCGGGGGAGTCCCGGGCGGGTGTCGAGGGGTACTGCGGGGATGCTGCGGTCAGTGCCCCATGGCGGTGGCGACGTTGTACAGGCCGAAGCAGAAGACCATGACCACCCCGAAGAGCAGAATGAACAGAATCTGTTTCCAGAAGGAGATCAAGAGCACCGCACTGGCCAGCACGACAACGGTCGCGACGAATTCGTTGGGAGGCATGGCGTTTCCTCTTTTCCTTCGATTCACTTCCCTTGAGTTCTTGTCTTTCGCCGCTCACTGGTTAGAGTTGGGCGGCGGCTCGGCGTTACTGGTTACGCTTTCAGTGAACGCCGCGACAATCGGTTGTCAATCCAGATAGATTGGCACGACTTTCTTTGTCCGGACATGATTTTGGCAACCTCGCGCCGACGCGCACCAAGGCTTTGGCAGGCGGCGTTGATACGCTGGCGGCTTTCCCGGTATCGCTTTGCGCCAGTTGGCAGACCCGGCCTGCCAACTGGCAGGAAGTGGCACAACACGCCGCCAAAACTCGTCTGGTTGGGAAGTTGCGAGGACATGGCAGCCGTCCGCTAGCATTTCGGGTGTGGTGATCAGCGCCGCCGGCCCGGCGGCTAAGGCGGACGTCCCACCGCCTCCAGTTCCAGCAGTCGTCCACTCCCCGGCAGCCAGGCTCTCGCTCGACGATTGCCGAAGGCATGCGCCGGGGTTCGCCGACCTGCTGCTCGACGCCGTGCAGCGACACGACGTCCCGAGCCGCGCGCTGAGCGTGCGCACGCTGCTGCATCTGCCCCGGCTGGCGCGGCCGAACGGGACCATCGGGCGCAATGCGGTGATTGCCGAGCTGAATCGCAACGCGGCCCGTCTGCAGCGCGATCAGCAGGCGATAGAAGACCTCATTCCGAAAGACAAGTACGAGCTCGCCGATTTGCGTTTCGTGCGGCTAGGGAGTACCGATGCCGACCAGATCTTCAGTCGTCTGCATTACCTGCGCAGCGCCCGTGCGGGCTCGGTGAACTTCGCGCTCGTGGACCCGGTGAACAAGCTGCCGGTGACGCTCTGCAGTGTTTCCCCGTTGGAATGGATGCGGGTCGGCAAGCAGTTGCAGGCGCAGTTCGGCGTACCGCTCGGCGCGGCCTGGGACGTGTCCCGGGTGTATTCGTTCGACGTCGCTCCGGTGAATGCGATCTCGTATCTGCTGTCGAAAGTCCGGCAGGTGATCCGGCGCGAGATTCCCGGCGTACAACTGCTGACCACCGCGGTCGACCCGAATCTCGGATTCGTCGGATCCAGCTACCGGGCCGCCAACTGGCAGCAGTGGATGTCGATCGAGGCGCGGCCGTATCTGTATGTGGACGGCATCTACGCCAGCCCGCGCCAGCTCCGGACCCGGTACGGCGGCGCAAACCTGGCCGAACTGCGTCGCGCCAACCCCGGCGGCCGCTTCGAGCAAAGCCGCGCCAAGCTGCTGGACTCGGTGATCTACTGCTGCCGCCTCCGCGGCATCACCGAGCCCGTCCCGCTCGAGAACCAGCGCCGCCTCCGGCGCTAGCCCAGACCACCGCCGGTCACCGTGAACGGCGAGCGGGACAGCAGCGCGTCGATGCGCTTGCGGTCGGGCATCGAGTTGGACAGCGGGAAGTCGGCGGACGCGCAGGACATCGCGGCGGCCGCCCACAGCGCCACCTCGCCGGTGAACTTCCGGTCGTTGTCGATCAGCCTGGCCGCCAGCGCCGCGCAGAACGCGTCACGCGAGGCGGCCGACTCCTTGTAGATCGACGGGATGATCGGCACGCTGAGCACCTCGTGGGCAGGGCCGGAGTAGACCGTGCATCCGCCGTTGACCAGCAGGCAGAGGGTCTCCACTCCGAAGGCGAGCAGGTTCCGCGCGACTGGGTCCGGGTCGAACGGGCTGAGGCCCTGCGACGCGAAGTGGCCGAGCTCCCAGGGGTGGGCCACCAGGTAGTCGATCCGCGGGAAGGCATCCCGCGAGATGCGTTCGTCGACGTACGGCTGTCCCGGCGTCACGATCACCAGTGGCCGACTGGCTGGGGTGCGATGGGCCAATGCGAGCGTTTGCTGCATCGTGTCCCGCGGGACCTCGAAAGTCATCAGCAACGCGTCGCAGCCGGCCAGGTGGTCGTACCGCTCGTCCATGTCCTCGGGCTCCAGGAACACCTCGGCCTGGTTGCGCCAGTTGACCGCGATGCTGTCGCCGAGCTCTCGTTCGAAGACGCCGGTGAACGGCGTACGGCGGCCGCGGACGCGTTTGACCAGGGACGTGTCGACACCCTCGTCGCGCAGGTGCTGCAGGATCTCCTCGCCGAAGCGGTCGTCGGTGACCGCAGCGATCAGGGAGGTGTGCAGACCGAGCCGAGCAACCGCGACCGCCTGAGTCAGCGCCTTGCCGCCGGGGGAGAGGTCGAAGCCGTACGCCTCACTCGACGTCTCGGGAGCCGGCAGCGCCTTGATGCGGAACGTCGCGTCCATGACCGCGCCGCCGACGACGATCACGCGGCCTTTCCGTGGAGTGTCGGCGGTCGGGGCGGCGTCGAGCATCGCGACGGTCTTCGAGCCGACGGAGTAGATGTCCCGGCGGATGAGTTGGTTGGCGAGTTCCCGGAGTACGGTGGGCTCGGTTGTGCCGCGGAGAGCTCGGTCGCTGGGGGCTTCGCCGGGCTGGTGGCCGAGGGCCTGGTGGAGGCGGTGCCAGTGGTTGAGGAGGGTCTCGCGGCGGCGGCCCAGGGAGGTGCTGTAGAGCGCGAGGGTGATGCGCTCCTCGATCCCGGCGCGTGTGTAGGTGTCTGTATGCAGGCCGAGGGCCAGGATCGCGTCGGCGACGATCTGCTGGGTGCCGTTCAGGTCGTCGCCGACGCAGGTGGCGACCAGGTCGAACGCGGCCGACGCAGGGTCGAGCTCATGGACCGAGGCGAACCGGCGGGTGGCCGCGAGCTCCATCAGCGGTGCCGCGATGCCGGACCGGCCGGCGTGCAGTCGAGCGGTGGTGAGGCCGTCATGGGTGCGGAGTTTTTCGAGCACGCTGGCAAGCAGCAGCACATCCGCGGTCTGCTTGTCGCTGCGGTTCGTCATCCGGCCCCCGGGTCGTGATTCTCCTCGAACCAAGTATGCGGACCAGCAGGCCATCCGGGAAACCGAGCGCGCGCGTCACCGCAGGGCGGTGACCCACCGGGCGGCCTGTTTGGCCTGGGTGAGGCGGCGCTCGTAGGTGGCGCCGACGGTGAGGAGGATGGCGCCGGCGGCGCCGAGGGTGATCCAGCGGGGGATCAGCGGGGCGACCTCGAGGAACTGCCAGACGCCGATCTTGGCGAGGACCGCGGCGCCGATGACGAAGGGGGCCTGGAGGCCGCCGTAGACACCCACCATGATGACCGCGAGTGCGGCGGCGACGACCAGGGTCACCCGGATCCAGTTATCGTTGCTATCGGCAAGCAAGGCGGAAGGAACCAGTCCGATCAGCAGGCCGGGGCCGAGGTAGACCCAGCTGGATTCGTTGCGCCAGGCCAGTACGCCGATCGCGAGCATGACGACCGCCGGCGGGATCGTGAACCACTCGACCGTGGTTGCGCCGGACGCGACGACGAAGGCTGTGTTGGCGATGATCAGCAGCAGGCCGGCGACCAGTAGTCCGATCCGCCGGGCCGGATTCATGCCATAGGCAATCAATGGTGCCGCCGCGATGGTCAGTACGACACCGGTCGCCGTCTCGGTGGCGGTCACCATCAGGGCCGTGAGTTGCGCGAGCAGGACAGCCAGCGCCGCAGTACTCATCAACACCCGTTCCAGCGGCTGACCGACGTACCGGCAGGCGAGTCCGATGCCGGCCGCGCCGACGAGCGCGAGGCTGACCGCGGCGGCCCAGAGACCGATGTACTCGTCGCCGGCGAACAGCAGGATCGCTATCTGCGCGGCAAGCGAGGCGACTCCCGCGGCCGGGACCGCGTCGACCACCTTGCGCACAGCGGCGAAGACGGCCAGTACGGCGACGATCGCGGCGAGGAAACCGAGTTGCCGGATGTCGTCCCGCGCCAGGCAGAAGAGGAGGTCGACCGCGGCGACGGTGATGATGGCGACGTGCAGGATGAGGGCGAGCTTGCCGGTTCGACGGGCCAGCACGATCTTCGTGATCCCCAGGACGGTGAGGACGCCGGTGGTAGCCAGCGGCCAGGTCCGGGGATCTGCGGGAGGCAGGTGGCGACGGCGAACCCAGCCGCGGCGGTGCACACGGCCTCGCCGAGTCCCCACTGGACCGAGGCAGGCAGCGGGCGCTTGCGGAGGATGACCAGGCCGGTAGCGGCGGCGAGACAGACGACGGCGGTCGTCGCGATCGTCTTCAGCAGCTCCGCGTGCGTGGGGACCGGGCCGATGATGTCGGGGTAGGCGTCGTCGGAGTACGTCGCGAGCAGGCCGACGAAGGTTCGGGTCATGCCGGCGAGCAGGATGCCGCAGAAGACCACGGCCGAGGTGATCGCGCCGGTACGACGGACGATCGGGGTGCCCTTGGCCGACAGGATCAGCGTGACGACCACCTGGGCCAGGAGAGCGGCGAGCAGCACCGGGAGGCTGGTGCGGTCGACCAGGACCAGCGCCAGCGGAAGCTGACCGGCGATGATGGTGGTGACACCGTACGTGACGACCTTCGGTGCCATCCGCGTCATCAGGAGGTTGATCAGGGCAAGGGCTCCGAAGACGATCGCGCTGTAGGTGAACCAGTCGATGCCATCCAGTGAGCCGAGGCTCAGGGCGCGGACGCCGTACAGATCGACCGTGAGCAGGCCGCAGCCGAGAATCGCGAGGGCCTCGGCGGTGCCGGCCAGGGAGTGGCGGCTGGCGGGGACGGAGCCCGCGAAGGCGAGGGTGGCCAGGGAGCCGATGATGCCGGCCTGCAGGGAGACGGGAAGGCTGTCCCAGTTGACGGCCAGGAAGGTGACACCGGCCGCGAGGAGCAGCAGTACGCCGAGGCTCAGCAAAGTGCCCTGTGGACTCAGGTGTCGCGCCTTGTGGGTGGGCTTGGTCGTTCGAGCTGCGACCGGTGCGGGTTTCGGAGTGGCGACTGCCCGGGGCGGAGGCGCTGGACGCGCGGGCGGAGGTGCCGGATACGCCGCCGGGGGCGGCGCGTACACGGGCGGAGGCGCCGGGAACTGAGGCTGCGGAGCGGGTTGCACAGGCTGCACGGGCTCGATGTTGAGCTGCAGCGGAGTGTGGCACGTCGGGCAGGTGATTGCGGCGGTCGGCATCGCGTCCTCCTGAGGCTCACTTCACTATCCCGATGAGGAACGGATGCCTGCGTGAGTACGTCTACTCAACTTGTGACGTAGGCTGCTGCGGTCTGCCGGTCGTCCAGACCGGCGTGACGAACACGGGGAGCAACATGAAGACTGGACACGTCGAGCTCGCGAGAGCTCAGCAGGAACGTTGGCAGACGGCGTACGCACACCATCCGCAACTGCACGGATCGGAGCCGTCGGCCGCCGCGCAATGGACGGCCGAGGCGTTCGGTGCCGCAGGCATCGATGACGTGCTCGAGCTCGGCGCCGGGCATGGTCGCGACGCGCTTTTCCTGGCCAGACAGGGTTTCAGCGTGCACGCGACCGACTTCAGCGAGTCGGCCCTCGACCAGCTGCGCCTGGAAGCGCAGCGTGAGGGCCTGGACGACCGCGTCACGGCCGCGCTGCACGACGTCCGCGATCCGCTGCCGCCCGCCGACGCCACGGTCAACGCGGTGTTCGCGAATCTCCTGCTGAACATGGCGTTCTCCCGGGCCGAACTGCGATCCCTGGTCGCCGAGATCCACCGTGTGCTCTGTCCTGGCGGACTTTTCGTGTACGCCGTGTGGTCGGTGGCGGACCCGTGTTCGGGGAATTGGCAGCAACTGGACGGCGGCCTGTCCGTGCACGACGGTTTCGTCGGGCGGTTCTTCGACGAGCAGTTGGTGGCCGAGCTGGCCGATCAGTGGGAGTTCGGCGACGCGACGCCGTACGACGAAGGCCGGCGGCGGCTGTGGCGCGTCACGCTGACCAAGCCGGCGAGCTGAAGCCGGCTCTAGCTGACGGCCGATTCCGAAAAGGTGAAGTTGGCTCTAGCCCCGGCGCGGGAGATTGCGGTGTGGTCACCAAAGCGAAAACCTGCATTGACGAACCCGACCAGTTCCGACAGGCTCTGTCCGCGTCTCACCTTCGACCAACGGAGAATCAGCAATGCAGTGGTACATCGACGTTCTCAAGAAGTACGCCGTGTTCAGTGGCCGGGCCCGGCGCAAAGAGTACTGGTTTTTCGTGCTCTTCAGCATCATCGCCTCGCTGATCTTGGGCTTGGTGGACAGGATCATCGGCACCGACTACGCCAACGGCGGCGGCGTCCTCTCGTCGCTCTACAGCCTTGCGGTGCTGCTGCCGACGATCGGTGTGGCGATCCGGCGCATGCACGACACCAACCGCAGCGGCTGGTGGATCCTGATCAACCTGATCCCCTGCATCGGCTGGATCTGGTTCATCGTGCTGGCAGCCCAGGAGGGTGGGGCCGGTGACAACCAGTACGGTCCGGACCCGAAGGCGGCCGAGCGCTTCGGCCAGCCGGGTGCCGGCCCTGCCGAGCCGGGCTACCCGACTGTCTGACACCAGACACGCAGAACGCCCCGCGAGCTACTCGCGGGGCGTTCGCGTCTCAGCTGGCCTGGCTGACGCTCGACATGTTGAAGTCCGGGACCAGCAGCGGCGGCGTCGCTGTCCGGGAGAAGTAGTCGCCCCACTCCCGCGAGAACGACGGGACCGTGGCCCCCGCGGTGGTGAAACGGGCGAGCAGGTCGACCGGGCTCTCGTTGAAGCGGAAGTTGTTCACGGCACCGGTCACCTCGCCGTTCTCGACCAGGTAGACCCCATCGCGGGTCAGTCCGGTGAGCAGCGACGTCTGCGGGTCGACCATCCGGATGTACCACAGGCAGGTCAGCAACAGTCCGTGCTCGAGCCCGGCGACCAGGTCGTCGGTCGATCCGGAGGCGCCGTCGACGGACAGCACGTAGTTGTCGATCGCCGGTGTCGCGGCCGGAGCCTCGATCAGCGCGGCTGTGTGCCGGCTGGTCATCAGGTGCTCGAGCTTGCCGTCGCGGATCCAGTCCGTCGCGGTCAGCGTCAGCCCGTTGTCGAAGACGCTCGAGGATCCGCCGGATGACCGGGCTACCGCGAACGGGAAGGTTTCGAGACCGGGCAACTGCGGGTCCGACACCAGGTGCACCGGCTGCGACGACAGCGTGTCACCGAGCCGCGTGCCGCCCGCCGGCTTGGAGAAGACGGTGCGTCCCTCGACGGCCTCGCGCCCGTCCAGCTGCCAGTACAGGTACGTCATCAGGTCCGCGACGGCGGCCGGCGGGAGCACGGTCGCATGCCGGCCCGGCTCGACCGAGACGGTCCGCGTCGCCCAGCCCAGCCGGCGGGTGAGCTCGGCGTCGAGCGCCAGCGCGTCGATGTCGGCGAAGTCGCGGGTGGCCGCACCGACCCAGGCCGACTGGCTCAGGTCACCCGACTTGCCGGTCGCGGTGACGTGCCCGCGGGGGAGCGCCTGACGCAATCGCAGTCCGGCGGACGAACCGACGTACAGGGTGACGACCTCGTGGTCGGCGAACCCGTAGAGCCAGCGGCCCTCCTTGGTCGCCCGCTGCAGCGTCTCACCGAGAGCGGGAGCGAACTTCGAGTAGACGTTGACCGATGTTTCCTCCGCCTCCGCGTCCCAGTCCGCGTCGGCGGTGCCGTCGACGAGTGGGCGGGCGTCCTCGGCCGGGCTGGACGCGCGGGCGGTCGCGACGGCGGCCGAGACGACCTCGCGCAGCGACGCCTCCGTGACCGACGAGCGGCCGACCACCCCGGCCGCCGTACCCTCGCCGGCACCGACCGTGGCGATCACGGTCACGCTGGTGCCGCGCATCGCGCCGTTGGTGGTGAGGGTGTTGTTCGCCCAGCGCAGGTTGGCGCTGGAGGTCTCCGCGACGATGACGACACAGCCGTCGGCGCCCTCGGCCGCGGCCAGGGCGAGGCCCCGCTCGATCGTGTCCTGCGGGGTGAGCTGAATGGCGGTCGTCACCGGCCGGCCTCCTGCGTGGTGTTGAGAATGCGGACGCTGCGGAACAAGGCGGACGGGCAACCATGACTGACTGCACCGGACTGCGCGGGCTGGGCCTTGCCGCAGTTCAGCGCCCCACCGAGGACGTGCGTCTGCGGGCCGCCGACCGCCTCCATGGACCCCCAGAAGTCGGTGGTGGTCGCCTGGTAGGCCACGTCGCGCAGCTGGCCGTCGAGCTTGCCGTCGGTGATCTTGTAGAACCGCTGCCCGGTGAACTGGAAGTTGTACCGCTGCATGTCGATCGACCAGGACTTGTCGCCGACGATGTAGATGCCGTTCTTGACCCGGCTGATCAGCTCCTCGGTGGACGGGCCGTCCGCGGCGGGCTGCAGGGAGACGTTGGCCATCCGCTGGATCGGGATGTGGCCGGACGAGTCGGCGTACGCACAGCCGTTGGAGCGCGGCGTACCGAGCAGGTCCTCGTTGACCTTCGCCATCCGGCGGTCGACCTGGTATCCGACCAGTACGCCGTCCTTGACCAGGTCCCACTGCTGTCCGGCGACACCCTCGTCGTCGTAGCCGACCGTGGACAGGCCGTGCTCGGCCGTGCGGTCGCCGGTGACGTGCATGACCGGCGAGCCGTACTTCAGCGTGCCGAGCTTGTCCGTGGTCGCGAAGCTGGTGCCGGCGTAGTTCGCCTCGTAGCCGAGAGCGCGGTCCAGCTCGGTGGCGTGGCCGATCGACTCGTGGATGGTGAGCCAGAGGTTGGTCGGGTCGATGACCAGGTCGTAGGTGCCGGCCTCGACGCTCGGCGCGGCCATCTTCTCGGCCAGCCAGCCGGGGATCTGGGCGAGCTCCTCGTCCCAGTTCCACCCCGTGCCGGTCATGTACTCCCAGCCGCGGCCGGCCGGCGGCGCGACGCTGGACATCGAGTCGAACCGGTCGGCCTGGACGGCGTGGGCGGTGATGTCCGGGCCGATCCGGACCCGCTGCTGGGTGAAGGACGTCCCTTCGGAGTTCGCGTAGAACTTGCCCTCGTGGACGGTGGCGACGTGGACGCTCACGTGCGCGACACCCTCGGCCTTCAGCAGCCGGTCGCTGTAGTCGGTGAGCAACGCGACCTTCTCGGCCCGCGGGACGCTGAACGGGTCGATCTCGTACGACGACACCCAGGTGACGTCGTCGTACACCGGCTCGTCGGCGAGCTCGATCGGCTCGGCGTTGATCGGCCGGGACACCTGGGCCATGTTCACCGCCTGCTCGGCGACCTGGACCGCCTCGTCCTCGGTGAGCGCGACACCAGCGGCGAACCCCCAGGTGCCGTCATGGATCACGCGCACTGCGAGGCCGAGGTCCTCGTCGTCCGTGGCGCTCTCCAGCACGCTGTCGCGCAGGGCGATCGACTCGGACCGGATCCGCTCCAGGCGGAACTCGGCGAAGGTGGCACCGAGGTCGCGGGCACGCTGCAGCGCGGCCTCGGCGAGCTCGTGACGGGGAAGGGCGAGGAAGGTCGCATCGACTTCAGGCACAACCCGACCCTATACACGGGAACCCGGCGATCACCCGCGGTGTAGTCACAATGTCAGGAAGTTGACCAGGAGGCGCGATCAGTCAGGCTGACGAGGCGGAGATTCTGGCTCGGGTGCGTGGTGGGGAATCGGCCGCGTACGGCGAGTTGGTGCTGCGGCATGCCTCGGTGGCGAAGCGTACGGCGGTGTTCCTCGGAGCAGGCGCGGATGCGGACGACGTAGTCCAGGAGGCGTTCGTCAAGGCGTATCGGGCGCTCGGGGGCTTCCGGCCCGGGTCGGCGTTCCGTCCGTGGCTGCTGCGGATCGTCGCGAACGAGACACGCAATGCAGTGCGGTCCCGCGGCCGCCGGTCTCGTCGTGAGGGGCTGGCCGCGCCGCTGGACGTCGTACTGGATCCAGCGGATGAGGCGGTGTCGCTGGAACGGCGGACCGAGCTGCTGGCCGCAGTACGCGCGCTGCCCGACCCGATGCGGCTCGTGGTGACCTGCCGCTATCTGTTGGACCTGGACGAGCAGGAGACGGCGGTAGTGCTCGGCTGGCCGCGCGGAACGGTCAAGTCCCGGCTGCACCGCGCACTGGGGCGTCTGCGGGACTCACTACCCGACAAGGAGGTGCAGCGATGAACTTGGACGAGGAACTGCGAGTCCTCGGACGTTCTGCCGTCGTACCTCCGGTGGCTGAGGACCTGACCGCCGCAGTGCTGTCCCGCGTGGCCGATCTGCCCGTGCGGAGGCGACTGCGGGACCGCTGGCGCGCGTTCGTGGCCGGATTGCTCGTGCTGGTTGCCGGTGCGGCGCTGACATCGCCAGTACGCGCGACCGTCGCGGAGTGGCTGAACATCGGGGGAGTGCAGGCCCAGCCGGTCGGCACCGGACCGAGCACCGCACCACCGGTGCCTGGAGTGCCAGGGCACCTGTCGCTGGACGAGGCCGAGCGAGTCGCCGGTTTCAAGCTTGCGAAGCCGAAGGACCTGGGCGCTCCGGTCGGTGTCGAGGCGTCGAAGGGATTCGTGGCGATGAGCTGGGACGGCGTTCGGCTGGAGCAGTTCCAGGCGCAGATGTCGATGAGGTACATCAAGAAGTACTACGCGAGCCTTGAATATGTGCCTGGGATCGACGGCTACTGGTTCAAGACGCCGCATGAGCTCGTGCTGGAGGACGCGAACGGCGCGGAGCGGGTCGTACGCGTCGCCGGCCCCACGCTGGTCTGGGTGCACGACGGAGTCACCTTCCGCCTCGAAGGGGTCCAGGAGGCCAAAGCCGTCGAGCTGGCGAGCGGAACCTCCTAGCCGGCGGCGGTGTATCCGGGGTGAGTCCTCGTCTTCAGGGAGAGCCGCCATGGTCCGCCGTACGCTCGCATTGCTCGCCACCCTGCTCGCCGTCGCCGCTCTCGGCGCCACCCCCGCGCACGCGGGCGGCCCGACCAGCGTCATCCTCAGCGCGCCACCGCATGTGGTTGCCGTCGGCTACGAGGATCCGGCGTACGGCGAACTCCAACGGGTGACCGAGAACGGCGGGTCGACCAGCGCGGGGAGTGCGGGCAACGTCGAGGAGCATGCGTCGGGTCACTTCGTCCGGGCGACGTGGCTGATCCACGACATGTCGGTCTGGCGGATCGACATCATCTACCCCGACGCACCCGGTGGACCGTGGATCGCGACCACCGAGTCGCTGACGACCGGCAGCATGCCTGAGACGCCGACGTGGCACCTCGCCACCGACGGCGCCGCTCTCATCAAGCTCCTCGACGCACTCAAGCTCCTGCACGGCCAAACCTTCGACGGAGGCCCGACCACCCTCGATTACCTTCCGGCGCCGGCTTCTGAGCCCTCAGCGGAGCAACCGTCCGCCGCTGCACAGCGGCCGGCAACAGCCCAAGCCGCGTCCCCCGGAACGTTCACCGGCTGGCGCTGGACGATCCCCGGCTTCCTCGTGGGTGCCGCAGCAGCAGTCCTCGCCGTCCGCCTCCTCCCCAAACGCCGCTGGGACCTCATCGAGGCGGAATGACGGTTGTCCTGCGTGGCCAGATCAGCGGCAACTACACCAAGGAGGACGCGGAAGCTCGTATGCGACGTACTCCCGGCCCTGGCCGCCTCCGCTTGAGAGTACATCTTTCCTCGGTCGATCGTTGTGTGATGTTTTCCCTTGTGGATAAGGGGTTTCGGGGTTTCGTCGATTTGCAGCGGCCCAGCGGCAGTGCGTACTATCGAACACATGTTCGAAGGAGATCTGGCGATGCTGTCGACGGCCGACCTGCTGGAGTCGGCCGTCGAGTGGCGTGCCGTCGGTGTCCGGGCCGATGTCCGGGTCCTGGAGGTCGCCTTGGTCTATGCCGATCGCTTTCACCCTGACGCGTGCCCGGCCCGGCCGGGCCGCCGTGGCTGCGACGGCCGGGAACGGGCGGTGGTTTTGGGTGGTGACGGGTGTCCGGAGGTCTTGGAGTTCGCGGTCGCGGAGTTCGCGGTGGTGCTGGGGATCTCACCCCGGGTCGCCGCGGACTACCTGGGGCAGGCGTTGGCGTTGCGGCACCGGTTCCCGTTCACCTGGGCGCGGGTCCTGGCCGGTGAGGCGACCGCGTGGAAGGCGTGCCGGATCGTGGCCGACTGCGTGAAGCTGTCCGCGGACGCCGCTGCCTATGTCGACCAGCGGATCGCACCCCTGATCGATTCGATCACCCCGTACCGGTTGGACAAGATCGTGAAGGCCGCGAAGATGCACGCCGATGCCGATTTGGCGCGGGCCGAGGCCGCCGAGAAGGCCCGCGAACGGGGTGTGTTCGTCGGCCGCGCGGATGAGCACGGCACCAAGACCATGTACATCAAGGCCGCCGCCGGTGCAGTGATCCGGACCAAGGCGACCCTCGACGCGATCGCCGAGGCGTTGAAGACCTTCGGCGACACCCGCCCGGTCCAGCATCGCCGCGCGGACGCGGTCGGGATCATCGCCGACCCCCGCTACACCCAAGAACTCCTCACCCAGGCCCGCAACCACCACCTCACCACCCCAGCACAAGACACCCCAGCCCCGGGCACCACGGCCCCGGACTCCGCGGGGTCGGACACGACGGCCCCGGACTCCGCGGGGTCGGACACGACGGCCCCGGACTCCGCGGGGTCGGACACGACGGCCCCGGACTCCGCGGGGTCGGACACGACGGCCCCGGACTCCGCGGGGTCGGACACGACGGCCCCGGACTCCGCGGGGTCGGACACGACGGCCCCGGACTCCGCGGGGTCGGACACGACGACCCCGGACGCCGCGGGGCCGGTGAGCACGAGCCGTCCGGGTGCGAGCCACCGGGGCGCCGGGTGCCCAGAGGCCGGTGACGACGACCGTCCTCACGCGACCACCACCGACCTGGCCCGGGCTCGTACCGACCACCAGGTCGACTCGGGCCACGGCATCGCTCCCGCGGGGGCGAGCGGGATGCCCGGCGCGGGCTCGGCATCGCGGTGGGGTGATGAGGACCGGACCGGCAACCGGACCGGCATCCGCGACGAGCCCGGCCCGGACGACGAGGCCGACCGCGACGCACCCCACCCGAGTAGCAGCGCCCTGCCCGACCCCCTCGACACCCCCGACACCGTGCCGATCGAACCCTTCGACCCCTCCGACCCCGGCCTACACCTCGACCCCGACGACGGCGAACCACTGAACGCCGCCGCCCGCCGCGCCCTGCACGCCCGCCTGGCCCAGATCAAGCACGACGCCTACACCACCCACGCCACCCGAGCCGGCGCCGACCGCGACGGTAGTCCCGACCGTGCCGGCGGACGGGTGCGTCCGGGCCAGACCCAGATCTACGTTCACCTCACCGACCACACCCTGGCCACCGGCACCGGCGTCCTGCGCGCCGAACACATCGGGCCGCTGCTCGCCGACCAGTTGGCCGACCTCATCGGCCACGGCCCGTACACCGTGAAGCCGGTCATCGACCTCAACGATGCCGTCAGTGTCGACGCCTACGAGATCCCCGACCGGATCCGCGAACGCGTCAAACTCACCCACCCGGTCGAGTTGTTCCCGTTCGGCACCCAAGAGACCCACCGCGGCATGGACCTGGACCACATCCAGCCCTACGACCCGCTCGGCCCACCGGGTCAGACCAGCACCCTGAACCTCGCGCCCCTCGGCCGCTTCGGTCACCGGGTCAAGACTCACGCCCACGGATGGACCGTCCGCCGCCTCGACCACCAGACTCTGGAATGGACTACACCCCACGGCTTCACATTCCACGTCGACCCCACCGGCACCCACCGGGTGCACGCCGATCCAGACAGCCGGCCATCGTGCTGATCGAGAATCCAGTCGACGTGCTGAGTACGGCTCGGCATCCCAGGTACACCATCCGGCGGCGAACAGTCCGCGGACGTGGTCGATGCCGGTTCGGTGCGTCGTACTCCGTGACGCCGAGTGCGATCCTCAGGTGAGTGCTGGGATCCACGCACGGTCGTCGCCCTTCGCGTGGGCAAGGGCGGCGGCCAGCCACCTCCGAGACTCCGTGCTCAGGAACGGAGCGGCGGCCTCGAAGTCCGCCTGATCCTTCGGCCGGGTCTGCAGGCCCTTGAACAGCAGCACCTTCTCCGGGCGCAAGTACGGTACGCCGTCCGGCGTGACCGCGACCGCATCGTCGTACGGACAATGGATGCTGCGGTCGGGCGAACAGATCCAGTTGGCACCGTCGTCGGGAATCCGCATCACATCGGCCCGCCGTTTCCCGGACGACGGATCGCGAACCATCGTTTGCTGATACTCGAAGCACGCCGGGCCGGCGCCGTCGACGGGCCAGATGCCCTCTCGGCCCGCGACGAAGAACTCGTAACCACCGCCCGCGTCGCCTCGGTCACCTCGCTCAGCCCGGCCAGCACCCGCCGACCGCTCGCGGATCAGGTCGAAGTCCCACATCGGCGTCGCGATCTCCAGATCCTCGTGCTCGCGGGTCTGCCGCCCGTGGAACAGGTCCAGCGCCCACCCACCCACCACGAACCAGCGCGCACGGATCCCACCGAGCAACTCGGCGATGGCCTGCGGATCCCATGCATCCCAGGCATCGGGTTCAACATCGAACCTGGCTGGTTCGGCCAGCAAGTCAGCCGGACTCAGGAGTCGCGGCCAGCTCGAAGCCGGCGAAGAGTCTGCCGCCGTACACAGCGAGGATGCGGTCGACCTCCTCGACCAGGCTGTCGTCGTCGGCCCTGACGCCCTGCATCAGAGCCCGGGCGTGGTCGGTGTCATGCGTGGAGTCGTAGGCGACGACTTCTCGCAGGAGGCCCTTGCCGGTGCCGGACCAGTGGCGGGCTCCGGTCAGCAACAAGCGAGCGGCGTCTTGCCAGAGGACCGAGGCGATGGCGGTGCGTTCGTCACCGGAGGCGTCGGACAGGTCGTCCAGCAGGTTGGTGATCGTGTAGCGGAGGAGGTCGAGCTCTGCGGTGTTGAGTGGGGTAGGCCCGGCCGCCACCTCCGCGCGGCAGCTCTCTTGGAGGCGCACACCGGACCCATCGGTGTCCAGCAGTACGACGGACTCGCCGACGAGCCGCATCATCGTGGGCTGGCGCCGTTCCTGGTCCTTGCCGGAGAAGTACGCCAGCGACTTCTCGGTGTGCACGAACAACTCCACCGGCCACCCGCCGTACACGAGCGACTTCCGCATCGGCGCCGGCGGCCCGTCGAGCAGCACGGTGATGTCCAGGTCGGACGTAGGCGACGCATCGCCCCGCACCACACTGCCCCCAAGCCACGCCGCCCGAGCACCCGGAAACTCTTCCTCCACAAGCCGCCGCGCAACATCCACCGGACTCATCCCCCCAGTCTCCCGCCCACCCAGCGCAAGAGGTCACGGTAGGCGGCCGGCGGCGGGATGTGGCCGCCGGTGTAGGGGATGCGCTCTGCGTGGGGGATCTCGCTGGCCAGGATGTCGGCGTACTTGGCGGCGCGCTCGTCGGCAGAGCCGTACCAAATGCTCACCGGCACGCGGAGGTCACCTAAAAGGAATCCCCAGTCACGAGCGAAGGCGACGTGGTCGTCGACCCAGCCGTCATGGCTGGTGACGAAGGTGGCGGTGAGACGTGCCATCGCCGACGGGTCGTCACGCGCGGGCGGGGCGGACGGGCCGGGGGAGTGCGGGTCGGGCGGGATCTCGGGTCCGCCGGCCTCGATGCCCGCCATGATCCGCCGGGCGGTGTCCTCGAGCAGCGGCCGGAGGTGGTGTTCGCCGCGGGCCGCGAGCCAGGAGGTGCGGTTGCGGCGGGGGTCGGCAGCGTCGTCGTCGTCGGTTGGCTCGGGGTCGTCGACGATTGGTGGTGCGTTGCTGCCAGTCACGGCACACCTGGTCACGCGGTCGGGAAGTAGGGCGGCGCAGGCCAGGGCGTGCGGGCCGCGGCCGGATCCACCGGTGACGGCGAAGCGGTCCCAGCCGAGCGAGTCGGCCAGCGCACGAGCGTCTTCGACTACTGAAGCGACTGTGCGACCTGGTTGCCGCGTGGAGCCGCCGTACCCGGGGCGGTCCGGGATCACCATCCATAACCCCGACTGCGAGATCGCCCGGACGGCGTCCGGCCGTTTCCACCGAGTGCTGGGCGAACCCCCGAACGACATCGCCGGCGATCCATCCACAGAGCCATAGACGGAGTACCGCACCACTCGGTCACCGACTCGCACCTCGCTGTCCACGTGCGGAGGGTAACCGAGCCAGACCAGCTATCCGAATGTGGAGTTCGTGAGGTGGGATTCTCAGGATTCGGGATGGGACTGAGGTGGTGGGAGGATGCGGCCTAGCGTTTGTCGGCTGCGTGAATCGAACCTGTCGGGAGTGCTTGTGAGTTCCTCGGTCGCCGGGACCGTTTCGCCGACCCGGCAGGCGTTGCGCCGGGTACGGCGGGATCGCAGTGCGCGGGTGGGCTTCGTGCTCGTCGCCGTGCTGATCCTGGTCGCGGCCGCAGCGCCGTTGCTGGTCAAGCTATCCGGGCAGGACGCTTACACGTACCACATCGACCTGCTCGATCCGGCCCGCGGCAACGCCCCGAAAGGCGCGCTCGGCGGGGTGAGCGCCGACCATTGGTTCGGCGTGGAGCCGCTCACCGGCCGCGATCTGTTCGCGATCGTGGTCCTCGGACTGCGCACCTCGCTGTTCATCGCGATCGTGGTCACGGCGATCACCACGGTGGTCGGCACGCTGGTCGGCATCAGCGCGGCCTACTTCGGCGGCTGGTACGACTCGATCGTGTCCCGGGTGCTGGACTTCCTGTTCGGTTTCCCACAGCTCGTCTTCATGATTGCCCTGGGCATCATTGTCCCGGCCGCCTTCCCGCGCTGGCTGCTGCTGATCCTGGTGCTCAGCGTGTTCGGCTGGGCCGGCCTGGCCCGGCTGATCCGCAACCAGTCCAAGTCCCTGGTCGCCCGCGAGTTCGTCGAGGCGGCCCGTAGCGTCGGCTCGACGGGATGGCATGTGATCACTCGTGAGCTGCTCCCGAACCTGCTCGGCCCGGTGCTGGTGATCGCGACGCTGGCCATCCCCGGCTACATCACGGCCGAGGCCGCACTGTCCTTCCTCGGCGTCGGCGTACCACCGCCGACACCGAGCCTCGGCCGGTCCATCTCCGATTCGATCGCCTGGGTCTACACCGGCGCGGACCCGTGGTTCCTGGTGTTCCCGGGGTTCGCGCTGTTCCTCGCCGTCCTCGGCTTCACACTGCTCGGCGACGGCGTCCGCGACGCGTTCGACGTCCGGCTGCGGAGGGAGCGCTGAGATGGCCGGCGTCACCTGGTTCGTCCTCCGCCGGCTGTTCGCGGCGTTGCTCGTGATGCTCGCGCTCAGCCTGGCCGTCTACCTGGTCTTCTACGCGATCCCGGCCGACCCGGCCCGCCTGGCCTGTGGCAAGCCCTGTACGCCGGACCGTCTCGAGCAGGCCCGGCACTTCATGCAGCTCGACCAGAGCACCCTTCAGCAGTACTTGAGCTTCCTCAAGGGCATCTTCGCCGGCCGGACGTACGGCGAAGGTACGGCGGTCGTGCACTGCGACGCACCGTGTTTCGGGTACTCGTTCCCGCTGGCCCGTCCGGTCACCACGCTGATCCTCGACCGGCTGCCGGTCACCGCGTCGCTCGCCCTCGGCGCTGCCGTGCTGTGGCTGCTCGTCGGGGTGTCACTCGGCGTGGTCGCCGCCCTCAACCGCGGCCGGCTGCTCGACCGGCTGTCGATCGGCTTCGCGCTGATCGGAGTGTCGATGCCATCGTTCCTGCTCGGGCTGCTGGCGATCCTGGTCTTCGGGTTCTGGCTGAACATGGTCCCGGTCAACGGTTACGTCCCGTTCACCGAGAGCCCGGTCGACTGGGCCTGGCACCTGATCACGCCGTGGATCGTCCTCGCCACCCTGCAGGCGGCGGCGTACGTCCGGCTCACCCGTGCGCAGATGCTCGAGGAAATGAACCTCGACTACATCACCACCGCCCGGGCGAAGGGCGCGGGCCAAGCACGCGTGGTCGTGACGCACGGGTTGCGCGGCATACTCGTGCCGATCGTGACGCTGTTCGGTCTGGACCTCGGTGCCCTGCTCGGCGGCGCGATCGTCACCGAGAAGGTGTTCAGCATGCAGGGCCTCGGCGAGCTGCTGATCAGCTCGGTCGCCCAGTTGGACGTGGCCGTTGTCGTCGGCGTGACGCTGTTCGCGGCCTTCCTGATCATCCTGGCGAATCTGGTGGTGGACGTGGTGCACGGTGTGCTCGACCCGAGGGTGAGCCATGGCTGAGCCGGTGCTGGAAGTGCACGACCTGCACGTCACGTTCACGACCGAGGGCGGTCTCGTCCCGGCCGTCGACGGCATCGACTTCTCGGTCGCGCCCGGCGAGACGCTCGCGATCGTCGGCGAGTCCGGCTCCGGCAAGAGCGTCAGCTCCGCCGCGGTCATGGGCCTGCTGCCGTCGAACGCCGCCATCACCGGCGAGGTGCTGCTGGACGGCCGGGAGCTGATCGGCCTCCCGAACGACGACCTCCGCAAGATCCGCGGCAACGACATCGCGCTCGTGTTCCAGGACGCGCTGTCCGCGCTGAACCCGTACTACAGCGTCGGCTGGCAGGTCGCCGAGGCGTACCGGCTGCACCACGACGTGTCGAAGAAGGTGGCCAACCGGCGAGCGGTCGAGATGCTGGACAAGGTCGGCATCCCGGACGCCGCCCGGCGGGCGGACAGTTATCCGCACGAGTTCTCCGGGGGAATGCGGCAGCGGGTCGTGATTGCTATGGCTCTGGTGAACGACCCGAGGGTGCTGATCGCGGACGAGCCGACGACCGCACTCGATGTGACCGTGCAGGCACAGATCATGCGCCTCCTGGACGACGTCCAGAAGGAGTTCGGTACTGCGCTCGTCCTGATCTCGCACGACCTCGGAGTGGTCGCGGAGGTCGCCGACGACGTTCTGGTCATGTACGCCGGTCGCGCGGCCGAGCGGGGCACGGTCCGCGACCTGTTCTTCCGGGCCGCGCATCCGTACAGCCTGGGTCTGCTCGGTGCCATGCCGCGAGTCGACGTACCGCCGCAGCCGCGGCTGACCACGATCCCCGGCACCCCGCCGTCGCCCGGCTCGATCAAGACCGGGTGCCCGTTCCAGCCGCGGTGCGCCTACACCCACCTGGTTGGCGAACGCTGCATCACCGAGCGGCCCGAGCTCACGCCGCGACCCGGCGAGGGCGATCACGAAGCCGCCTGCCATCTGGGTCGGCGGCCTGAGGCCATATCATGACGACACAGCACGTGAGTGACGAGCTGCTCCACCTCAAGAACGTCAAGAAGTACTTCGGTCTCCGCGGCGTGCCGTGGCGCAAGGCCCAGGCAGTCAAGGCCGTCGACGGGGTGAACTTCGTCGTACGCAAGGGCGAGACGGTCGGTCTGGTCGGCGAGTCCGGCTCCGGCAAGTCCACACTGGCCCGAGTGGCGACCCGGCTCCTGGACCCGACCCAGGGCACCGTCGAGATCGGCGGTGCGGACGTCACCAAGGTCCGCGGCCGCAAGCTCCGGCCGGTCCGGCGCAAGATCCAGATGGTGTTCCAGGACCCGCAGGCGTCGCTGAACCCGCGGCAGTCGGTCGGCACCATCCTGAGTACGCCGTTCCGCGCCCAAGGGATCCGGCCGACCAGGGCGCAGCTCGTCGAGTTGCTGCATCAGGTCGGGCTGTCCGAGGAGCACCTCGACCGCTATCCGCACGAGTTCTCCGGCGGTCAGCGGCAGCGGATCGGGATCGCGCGGGCGTTGTCCGTGAAGCCCGATCTGCTGGTCTGCGACGAGCCGGTGTCCGCCCTCGACGTGTCGGTGCAGGCCCAGGTGCTGAACCTGCTCGCCGACCTTCGCGACGAGCTCGGCCTGTCCTACGTGCTGGTCGCCCACGACCTGGCCGTCGTACGCCAGGTAGCGAGCCGGCTGGCCGTCATGTACCTCGGCACGATCGTCGAGGAAGGTCCGGCCGACCAGGTGTACTCGGCGCCGGCCCATCCCTACACGAAGGCCTTGCTGTCCGCGGTCCCGGTGCCCGAGCCGGGCGTCGAGCGGGACCGGATCGTGCTGACCGGCGACGTCCCGACGCCGATCGCGCCTCCGTCGGGCTGCCCGTTCCGGACCCGCTGTTACAAGGCGGAGGACGTGTGCGCCACCCGACGACCGGTGCTCGAGCCCGTCCAGGGCAGCACCGAACACCGGGCCGCCTGCTACTTCCCTGAGCCCCCACCTCCTGAGAGGACATGATGAAACATATAACCCGAGCGGTCGCGGTAGCGGCCGCGTTGGTGCTGGCGGCGGCCGCCTGCAACGCCAACGACAAGTCCGCCCCCAGTGGCGGCAGCACCGCGGCCGCGGAGCAGGGCGGCACCTGGCACGTGCTCACCACGAGCAAGGAGATCAACCTCGACCCGGCCAAGAGCCAGAACCTGGGGATCAGCACGATCCACCTGGTGCTGCGCGGCCTGACCTCGTGGAAGACCGAGCAGGGCAAAGCGGCGCAACTGGTTCCCGACCTGGCCACCGACACCGGTCAGGTCAGCGACGGCGGCAAGACCTGGACCTACAAGCTCAAGCCGGGCCTCAAGTACGCCGACGGGTCGCCGATCGTTGCCGCCGACATCAAGTACGGCATCGAGCGGTCGTTCGCGCCGGAGCTGTCCGGTGGCCTCGGCTACCACAAGTCGCTGCTGGTCGGCGGGGACAAGTACACCGGCCCCTACAAGGGTGGCGACCTGGCCTCGGTCCAGACGCCGGACGACACCACGCTCGTCTTCAAGCTGAACAAGCCGTTCGGCGACTGGCCGTGGATCGTCAGCATGCCGGCGTTCTCGCCGGTGCCGAAGAAGGCCGACACCGACCCGGCGCACTACGGTGAGAAGCCGGTCGCCAGCGGTCCGTACCAGGTGAAGTCGTACGCCCCCGGCTCGAAGCTCGAGCTGGAGCGCAACCCGGGCTGGGACAAGTCGACCGACCAGGCTCGCACCGGTCTGCCGGACTCCATCGAGTTCGACATGGGCCTGCAGCCCGACGTGGTGAACCAGCGCCTGATCGCCGACGCCGGCGACGACAAGTTCGCGGCCACCACCGGCACCTCCGTGCCGGCCGCACTGATCCCGACGGTCACCGGCAATCCGGCCGTCAAGGCCCGCGTGGCCACATCGCCGTCGGGCGCCCTGGAGTACCTGGCGATGAACATGAAGCGCCCCGCGCTCGCCAACCCCGAGGTCCGCAAGGCGATCCAGTTCGCCGTCGACAAGCAGGCCGTCCAGGTCGCCGAGGGCGGTCCGGAGTACGGCGGTGAGCTCGCCACGACCCTGATCACGCCGGGCATCGACGGCTTCAACAAGTTCGACCTGTTCCCGGCGCCCCCGCAGGGTGACCCGGAGAAGGCCAAGCAGATGCTCGCGGCCGCCGGCGTCAGCAACCTCAACCTGGTGCTGGTCGCCGACAACACGACCGCGACCGGCCTCCCGGTGGCGCAGGCGATCCAGCAGGGCCTGAAGCGGGCCGGGATCACGGTCACCATCAAGCCGCTCGACACCGAGCCGCTGACCGACCTGATCACCGGGAACAAGCCGGACTTCGACCTGACCGTGTCCAGCTGGCTGCCGGACTTCCCGAGCGCGATCGGCAACATCCAGCCGCTGTTCGCGTCGTCGGAGATCGGCAACGGCGGGTACAACATCTCCCGCTACTCGAACCCGGCGGTCGACTCCGCGATCGCGGCGGCGACGGCCGAGTCGGACCTGGGCAAGGCCGCCGGGATGTGGGGCGCGGTGGACAAGCAGATCATGCAGGACTCGCCGGTCGTGCCGCTGATCTACGCGCGCAACGCGTTCCTGCACGGGTCGAAGGTGCAGAACTTCTACCTGTCCGCCTACCCGCCGTACCCGAACCAGTTGATCGTGGGTCTGAGCAAGTAAGGCCTCAGGTCCGTCCTTCGGACTCCTGAGCGTCGAAGAGGGTCGGCTGGGTCTCGGCATCGAGTCCCCAGTCGGCCCTCATCACCGTGTAGCCGGCCTTCTCCGCGGCCGCGCACACCTTCACGTCGTCGTCGACCAGGACGGCGACCGGACGGTCCTCGGCCAGGCGCTTGAGCCGGCCGAGCTTCATCACCACCGACGGACGGCGGTCGGTGTTGCCGCGCATGTAGACCGTGCCGTCCGGGAAGCCGTTGTCCTTCAGCCACTTCAGCGTGTCGCGCCGCAGCCGCTCGGGCCGGCCGGTCAGGTAGACGATCTCGTGGTCGGCCGCCAGCGTGGTCGCGACCGCCAGGCCTTCGTCCAGGACCGCGTCCTCCTTCGCCTGCGCGAAGAACGAGTCCCAGTCCTTCGGCCGCTTCGCCAGGAAGTGGATCCGCTCGCTGGTGTCGGACAAGGTCGCGTCGATGTCCAGTACGGCGTACGGCTGTCGGTCGTCAGGCACGTCGTCCAGCTTCCCAGGCCCGCCGGTCGACGGCGTACTCGACCTCGCCGAACTCGGTCCCGGGCAGCGGATCGTCGAAGTGCTCGTGGTACAGCCGGGCGAACCGCAGCCCGGACCGCCGCATCACCGCGCGGGATCGGTGGTTGACCGCCATCGTGTCCGCGACCACCCGCTCCATCCCGAGTTCGGCGAACGCCTTGTCGATCAGCGCTCTGGTGCCCTCGGTCGCGTAGCCCTTGCCCCAGGCGATCCGATTCAGCCGGTAGCCGACGCCCACCGTCTTCGGTTCGGCCGTCGGCTGCATGCCGAACCACCCGATGAACGCGCCGTCGACCTTCTGCTCGGCGGCAAACGTGCCGAGCTCCGGATGCTCGTCGTACACCTTCAGGATCTCCGGGAGTACGAGGTTCTCGATCTCCCTCCGCGGTGTCGGCTGCCCGGTCAGGAATCGCATCACCTCGGGATCCGAGTCAAGCGCGGTCAGCAGGTCAACGTCCGTTTCGCCGAACCGCCGCAGCGTGAGCCGCTCCGTCTCCAGATACACGTCCACTCCGCGACTCTCTCACCCCACCTTGAGCACCCAAGGTCGGCTGGGACGGGTGTCCGGAGTGTGGGCGGTGTGGGGGTGGTGGGTGTGTTGGTTGGGCGGTTGTCGGCGGGGCAGGTTAGCGTTCTCAGCGCGATGGATGAGTCGATCACGTTTCTGCACAGTTCGGACTGGCAGCTGGGGATGATGCGCCGGTTCCTGGGGCCGGACGGCCAGGCCCGGTGGGGTCAGGCGCGGCTGGACGCTGTCGCGCGGATCGGCGAGGTCGCGGCGGCCACCGGGGCGGCGTTCGTGGTCGTCACCGGGGACGTGTTCGAGCACAACCAGGTCGAGCGGCAGACCATCCTGCGGGCGTGTGAAGCGCTGAAGCGGATCCCGGTCCCGGTCGTGCTGCTGCCCGGCAACCACGACGCGCTCGAGCCCGGCTCGCTGTGGACCTCGAGTCAATGGCAGGCGCACGCGCCCTCGCACGTGACCGTTCTGACCGATAGCCGGCCTCTCGAGATCGTGCCGGGTGTGGAGATCGTCGGCGCGCCCTGGCGATCCCGCCGGCCGATGTCCGACCCGGCCGCGCCCGGGTACGCCGAGCTGACGCCGACCGAGCCTGGTGCGACGAGGATCCTGCTGGCGCACGGTCAGCTGACCAGTCTCTCCGGCGGTATGTCCGACGTACCGACGATCGATCAGGCCGCGCTGGAGGCCGCGGTCGCCGACGGACGGGTGCAGTACGTCGGTCTCGGCGACCGGCACTCGACGACGCGCGTGACCGATCGGATCTGGTTCTCCGGGACGCAGGAGGTCACCTCGCCCGAGGAGGACGCCCCGGGCAACGTGCTCAAGGTGACCGTCGGCGGTGGTGAGATCGAGGTCGAGCCGGTGCGGGTGGGCGCGTGGCACATGGTCGACCATCGAGTCGAGTTGTTCGACGAGGAGTCGCTGCAGGCGCTCGAGGACTGGTTCGCGGAGCTGCCGGAGAAGGAGCGGACCTATGTCCGGCTCGCCGGCGACGGCTCGCTGCCGCTGCCACTGCTGAGCCGGCTCGATTCGATCATCGACGCGCAGGGCGAGGTGTTCGCGAGTGTCGAGCGGTGGGCGAAGTTCTGGACCGTGCGGCCGGCGCCGGACGCGGCGGATCTCGATGCGTTGCAGTTGAGCGGACCGGCGCGGGCTGCGATGGAGGAGTTGCGGCAGGCGCTGGCCGGTGGCGACGAGGGTGCGGGTGCAGCGCTGTCGTTGATGCACAGATTGGCGCGGGACGCGGGATGAGGCTGCACAGCTTGGCGCTGCGGGACTTCCGCGGCGTCAAGGACCGTACCGTCCGGCTCCCCGCTCTCGGCACCACCGTGGTGGTCGGCGACAACGAGGTCGGCAAGTCCAGCCTGGTCGAGGCGTTCGGACTGGTCTTCGACCTGCCCGACGACTCCAAGTCGACCCGGATCCGCGACATCCAGCCGGTCGGCCAGGACGTCGGCCCGGAGGTCACGGTCGAGCTGACGCTCGGCGGCCGCGAGCTCATCTACACCAAACGCTGGCTGAAGAACCGCTCGACCGAGCTGACCATCGTCGAGCCTGACGGCCGACGCCAGTTGTGGACCGGCCGTGAGGCCCACAACGAGGCCGAGCAGCTGTTCCACCAGCACGTCGACCCGGTGTTGTGGCAGACCCTGATGGTCAGCCAGGGCCAGTCGTTGGTGCTGCCAACGCCGGCCGACGCCGAGCCGTTGATCACCGCGGTGACCGCCGAATCGGGGACGCCGGTCGACGGTGCGTCGATGCCGCTCGTGTCAGCGGTCGAGCACGAATACCTGCGGTACTGGACGCGTGGTGGTCGTCCGACCGGTGACTTCGCGAAGTCCGAGCGGGCCGTGTCCGCGGCCGAGCTGGCCGCGGCTCAGGCGTTGAAGGCGATGGAGGAGGTCCAGCAGGACATCCGCCGCGCCGAGCGTCTGACACTCGACCTGTCCGATGTCGACAACCGTTCGCTCGATCACTTGAAGTCGGTCGAGGAGCTGCGCGAACGCAAGAAGGCGACCGACGAGATCCTGCTCCGCCGCGACTCGGTCCGGCACCGCGCCGAGACCGCGCAGGCCCGGCTGGAGAACCACACCCGGACCCGGGTCGAGCGCGAACGCCTGCTCGACGAGGTCGAGCGGTTCACGAAAACCGATGCCGAACTGGCCGGGCGCCGGGCCGATGCCGACCTCGTCGCCAAGACCGCCGCGGAGACCGTGCAGGCGGCCGAGGCCGCGCTGGCCGAGGTGATCGAGCTCAAGGACCTCCGGCGTACCGATGTGCAGGAGGCGGAGCGCCGGGTCTCGGAGCTGATGGACCGCGCCGAGCTCGACCGGCTGCTCGGGCAGCAGGCCGAGCTGGTCGACGTCCGCGCCCGGATCGCCGCGGCCGGGACGATCCTGGACCGGATCAAGGTCGACGACGGGCTGGTCGCGGCGTTGGAGGACGCGCGGGCCGCGGTCGTCGAGGCCCGGGCCGCGCTGGCGGCCGGCGTACCGGAGGTTCTGGTACGGCGGCTTGGCGCGGAGCCGGTCGAGTTGTCGGGGACCGGGCTGGACGGCGACGTGCCTTCCGAGCTGGGCTTCGACGAAGCGGCCGAGGTGCTGGTCTCCGGTGAACTGGTCGTCGGCGTACCGGGGCACGTCAAGGTGACCGTGCGGGCCGGCGGCGAGGCGGCGACGCTGCGGTCGCGGGTGGACGACGCCGTACGGCGCGAGAAGGACCTGCTGAAGAAGGCGGGCGTGAAGGATGTCGCGGCCGCGCGGGAGCTGTTGCGCAAGGCCGACACCGCGTCCGCCGAGTTGCACGAGGCTCGCCGGACCGAGAAGTCGCTGACAGCCGGTGGGGATCCGGGAGAGCGGATCGCGGTCCTGACGGCGCGGCTCGGTGACGAGGACGAAGCCGACGAGGCCGGCGGGAAGCAGCCCGCGGTCGAGGGCGTGCCGGGGCAGATGTCGCTGTTCGAGGAGTTCGCGTCGCCGCACGACACGCTGTTCGACGACTTCGAGGTGCCGGCTCCGGCGCCTGGGGATCTGGCCGGTGCGCAGCGGGCGCTGGAGGACGCGCGGGACGGGTTGGCCGAGGTCGAGCGGATACTCGCGGACGCGGAGTTCGCGGCGGCGCAGGCGCGGAAGGCGGCCGACGAGGATCGGTCCGAGGCACAGCAGGCCCGGGCGCGGTCGGAGCTCGCGGGGGAGCGGTTGGCCGCCGCGGTCGAGGCGTTGGAGGCGGCTCGGGCTGTGCTCGATGACGAGGCGGTGTCCGCCGCTGAGGGCGAGGCGACGGCTGAGGTCGAGGCGGTGCTCGAGGAGCTGACCGCCGTACAGGAGCAGGTGGACGCGGCCGGGGCCGATCGGGTCGCAGGTGAGCTGGCGGATGCGTTGGCGGTGGCGAAGCGGCTGCAGGATGAGCGGGACACGTTGCGCGACGCCTTGCGGACGACCGAGGGCCGGCTGGAGCAGTCGGGCCGGGACGGATTGGCGACCCGGCGCGATGTGGCCGACCTGGAGTTGGCCGCCGTACGCGCGGAGCACGACAGTCTGCGGCGGCGCGCGGAGGCGGCCCGGCGGGTGCACGAGACGCTGAGCCGGCATCGGGCCGAGGCACAGACGAAGTACTCCGAACCGCTGCAGAGCCGGATCGAGTCGCTCGGCCGGAGTGTGTACGGGCCGTCGTTCAAGGTCTGGCTGGACGACGACCTCGCGGTGGCCGAGCGGGAGATGGACGGCGTGCGGCTGCCGGTGGAGGCGTTGTCGACGGGCGCTCAGGAGCAGCTCGCGATCATCACCCGGCTCGCGATCAGTCATCTGGTCAGCACCGGCGAAGGCAGCGTGCCGGTGATCTTCGACGACGCCCTCGGCTGGTCCGACAAGGCCCGCCTCCGCGACATGGGCGCCCTCCTCGGCCGCGCCGGCGACCACGGCCAGATCATCATCCTGACCTGCATGCCCGACCGCTACGAATACGTCCCCAAAGCCACCTTCATCAAGCTGGACGCCTGACCCCTGCTGGCGACCGCCCGGCGGCGGGTGGAAACTGAGGCGGTGAGGGGCGGGTGGACACAGCCTGATCGTCGGCTCGTCGGGCGGGGCGCCGAGCAGGATCTGCTCGGCCGGGTCCTGGCGGACGGCGCGGCCGGGCGCCCGGCGGCGTGGGTCGTCCACGGCGAGGCCGGAGTCGGCAAGACCCGCTTGATCCGGGAGGTCTGCGCCGATCCGGATCTCCTGGTGTTGTGGGGTTCCTGTGTGCATTTCGGCGGGGCGTCTGTTCCGTACGCTCCGATCATCGGCATCCTGCAGGACTGGCTCGCCTCCGCCGGCCCGGCCGAACAGGCCGAGGTACTCGCGAACGCCGACGAACTCGGCACCCTGTTGCCCGGCATCGGAGGTTCGCGCGGCGCGTTGACCGGACGGCTCGTTCCCGTGGTCGACCTGGTGCTCAACCGGATCGCGGACCGGCATCGCACCGTCGTGGTCGTCGACGATCTGCACTGGGCGGACGTGGCCTCTCTGGACGTCCTCGCCTACCTCATCACCGGGTTCCGCGGACAGCACTTGACGGTGCTGGGCGCGTGTCGCGACGAGGACCGCGGTGCAGGCCATCCGCTGCACGGCTGGCTGGCCGATATGCGGCGTATGCCGTCGTTCGAGGAGATCCATCTCGAACGGCTCGAGCCTACCGACACCGGGGTACAGCTGGAGGACCTGCTGGGCCGGGCTCCCGACATCGACCTCGTCACCCAGGTCCAGGCACGGTCTGACGGCAACCCGTACCTCACGGAGTTGCTCGTGGACGACCTGTCTGGAGCCGAGGCCGTCCTGCCGGCCACGGTGCCTGAGGGCCTCCGGGATGCCCTCCTCGCCGCCTGGCATCGGCTCTCGGAGCAGGCTCGTCAGCTTGTCCAGGTGCTCGCCGTCGGTGGACGCCCGACCACTCTCGACGTCCTGTCCGCGGTCGCTTCCCGTCACGACTTCGACACCGACCGCCTGGCCGGCTGCGTGACCGAGGCCCAGGAGCGCGGTGTTCTGGCGACGGGCACGGCAGACCCGTGCTGGTTCCGTCATCCGCTGCTGGCCGAGGTTCTGTACGACGGTTTGTCGCCGAGTGAGAGGCCTCGCATCCATGCCAGCTATCTCGAAGAGCTCGAAGCACTATCGGGATCGGCGGAGGCGGTGGCGGCTGACCTCGCTGTCCACAGTCAGCAAGCCGGCCGGCTTGACGACGCCTACAAGTGGTCGCTACTCGCCGCCGAATACGCGGCCGATCTGCGTGCCCCGGCCGAACAGGCCATCCAGCTGGAGCGGCTGTGCGACATGTGGGAGCAGGTCTCACCGGACCTCCGCGGCACCGCTGCCGACCGTACGGCGCTGTACGTCCGGGCGAGCGCGGTCTGCTCGAGGGTCGGACGGATCGACAGGGCCGTCGACCTGCTCAGCCAAGCGCTCGAGCTGATCGACCGCGGGCAGGAACCGCTCCTGGCTGCGGGCATCCTCCTCGATCGCGGCACCCTGCGCTGGCACCGGACCGAACCGATCGAGGCCTTCCTGGCGGACATCCACGAGGCCCTCGACCTGACGATCCGCTACCCAGGCAGCGCCGAGCGGGCCAGGGCGCTGGGAACTCTTGCCAGGGCCGAGAACTGGCAGGGTCTCCCGGTCGCGGCTGCGCATGCGGACGAGGCCGTCCGGATCGCCCGCGGCTGCGGCTCGGACAGGGTGCTCGCGTCCACTCTCGCCAATCGCTGCGCTGCGCTCTCCAGCAGTTCACCCGAACGCGCGCTAGCCGATGCGCGGGAAGCCGAACAGCTGGCACTTTCCAGTGACGCGATGCTCGAGTGGATGCTGGCGGTTGCTTGGCAGGTGTACACGTTGCGATTCCTCGGACGCTGGACTGAAGCAACGGACGTGGCGCTGCGCGGCTACACCGATTTCGTGACACCTGGCCGGGACCTGTTCGGATACATGCTCGCGTCCCTCGGAGCCGAGGGTCTGCTGGAGTCGGGACGGTGGCAGGAATGCCGGGCAGTGTTGCGGTCCGCACTGGCCGTCCGGTGCCCGAACATCCCCGGTGCCGGGATCAGGCTGGCTGCAGCGCCACTGGCGGTGCGCTGCGGGCGGCCCGGGGAAGGCAGGCAGCATCTCGATAGGGCCCTGGAGTTGGTCGCCGAGAACTTCCCCGGGATCCGCTGGGAGCTGGCCGCCTCCGGCGCCGAAGTACTGATCGCCGAAGGCAAGCCGCAGGGAAGCCGTCGACTGGGTGCGCGCCAGGCTGACCCAGCCGGGCATCCCTCCCATCGTGCAGGATGACGACCTCCTGGTGCACTACGCCAACGCGGCCGCCGAGCTCGCACAGGCTGCGCGCGACGCGAGCGACCCGGCAGGTGCCGCGCGGGCCGTCGCCGGCCTCCACGACGTCCTCGACGCGCGGCCGTGGGAGCCCTTCACCCGGGGTGTCGATTCGGCCGCCCGGTCGATGAGGTGCGCCCTGTTCCACGCCGAAGTGGCGCGCTGCCGCGACGACTCGGAGCAGGTGGACCGCTGGGACCGCGCCATCGACGCCTGCGAAGCGGCCGGGGCGCCGTGGCATGGGGCAGTGTCGCGATGGCGGTACGCCGAGGCCGCGATCGCTGCGGGACAGCCGCCGGTCGATGTCGGCGAAATGCTCCGGCAGGCGCGTCGTAGCGCCGACGAGCTGGGCGCGGAGCCCCTGCGGCGCAGGATCGAGTCACTGGCCCGGCGGGTACGGATCAACCTCCGGGAGACGGCGCCGATTGTCGTACCGGAGCAGGAGGACACGGTCCTATCGGCGTTGACGCCGCGGGAACGCGAGATCCTTGCCTTCCTGGTGACCGGCCGGTCGAACGGCGAGATCGCGAAGGATCTCGTGATCAGCGACAAGACGGTGAGCGTCCACGTCTCCAGCATCCTGCGGAAGACCGGGACGACGACTCGGTTCGAGGCCGCGGCGCTGGCGGAGCGGCTTGGTGGTCCTGGTGCCTGACACTCACCAGGACCACCCGGATGCGCCCGATTAGTGGGCTGCGAGTGGATGACGACGGCGGTAGAGCCAGAGACCGGTCATGGTCAGGGTCGCTCCGCCGAGGGCTCCGGCTCCCGTCTGCAGAATCTCGGCGACGGTGTCGTCCACCCCTACCAGCACTCGTTCGGGCGGGTCTGACTGGACGACGGCCGGCCTGTTGTGGCGGGCGTCGGGATCGGTCGGATGCGCCGAGGCCTGGTCCGATCCGGCAACGACTGCCCCGCACACCAGGACCGGTAGGGCGAGGATGCTGTAGCGGTATTTCATGACTTCCTCCCTGGACGACGACAATCGCCGTCTACTTCCACCGTCCTGGCGGGAGGGGGAGTGGCACATCGGGTATGCCCACTCAGATCCGGGTCCCCAGCCCCTCAGATCGGCGAGCGGTCGCGCCTGCCTGGCGGTGGTGACGGCGCGGGTGGAGACTGAAGTGATGAGGGCCGTGGGGGTGCGGCTTGGTGGTCGGCTCGCCGGGCGGGATGCCGAGGCGGATCTGCTTGCCCAGGTGGTGCGGGGCGGCGGTGTGGGGCAACCGCGGGCGGTGGTTGTCCGCGGCGAGGCTGGAGTCGGCAAGACCCGATTGGTTCGAGACGTCTGCGACGGTCCGGGACTGCTGGTCTTGTGGGGTTCGTGCGTGCACTTCGGTGGCGCATCGCTCCCGTACGCGCCGATCATCGGCATTCTGCAGGACTGGCTGGCCGAGGCCGACCAGGCGGAACGGGAGCAGGTTCTGGCCGGTGCTGACGAGCTGAGCACATTGCTGCCGACACTGGGTACCACCCGGGTGTCGGCGACGGTTCGGCTGATCCCGTTGATCGACCTGGTCCTCGACCGCATCGCGCAGCGCCATCCCGTGGTCGTGGTCATCGACGACCTGCACTGGGCGGACATGTCTTCGCTGGACGTCCTCTCGTATCTGATCACCTGCTTCCACGGCCAGCGGCTGACGCTGTTGGCCACGTGCCGCGACGAGGATCTCGGCGATGGTCATCCACTCCACAGTTGGCTGGCGGACATGCGACGTACGCCGGCCTTCGACGAGATCCACCTCGACCGGCTCGGCCCGGATGCGACCGGAGTACAACTGGCGCACTTGTTCGGGCGGCCTGTGGACATCGACCTGGTGACTCAGGTGCAGGCGAGATCGGATGGCAACCCCTATCTGACCGAGTTGCTCGCCGGGCAGCTGTCCGGGGCAGAGTCCATTCTTCCGGCCACGGTTCCGGAAGCACTCCGTGATGCACTTCTCGCTGCGTGGCACCGCCTGTCCGGGCCGGCGCGTCAGCTGGTCCGGGTACTCGCGGTCGGTGGGCGTCCAACCCCGTTGCCCCTCTTGGCCGCGGTGGCCTCGAAGCATGGAGTCGATGCCGCCACGCTGTCCGGCTGTGTGAGTGAAGCCCAGCAGCACGGCGTCCTCCGGTCTGGCTCGGTCGACCTCCCCTGGTTCCGCCACCCCGTGCTCGCCGAGGTTCTGTACGACGCTTTGCCGCGCGACAAGGCCGCACTGATTCATGCCACCTTCCTCCGGGAGTTGGAGGCGCGGTCCGTCCCGGTGGAAGCAGCCGCTGCCGATCTGGCGGTGCACAGCCAGCAAGCCGGCCGGGTCGGAGACACGTACCGTTGGTCACTCAAGGCCGCTGAGTACGCAGCCAGGCTGAGGGCACCTGCGGAGCAGGCCATTCAGCTGGAGCGACTGTGTGCCCTGTGGGACCAGGTCCCGCCGGATGTCCGTGGCCCGGTCGATCGGATCACTCTCGCGCTCCAGACGAGCGAGGTGTGCCTGCGAGTCGGCCGGAACGATGCTGCCCTGGAGCAGCTCAACACCAGCCTGAGTCTGGTGGATCGCGAACGCGACCCGCTGATCGCGGCGAACTTGCTCGTCGAACGGAGCATCCTGCGCTGGCACCGGACGGAGCCGATCGAAGCCGTTCTGGCAGACATCTATGTTGCGCTCGACCTCACAGCTCCCTTCCCGGCCAGCGCTGAGCGGGCGCGGGCACTGTCCGCCCTCGGGTCGGCCGAGAGCTGGAGCGGTAAGCCCGGAGCCATCGCTCATGCGGACGAAGCAGTACGGATCGCCGGCCGGGCCGGATCAGAGCGGGCCCTCGCGGAAGCATTCGCCGAACGATCGAGTGTGATTCTCGACGAATCGCCCCTGCTTGCCTTGGCCGATGCACAGCGGGCCGAGCCGCTGGCACGCTCGTGCGGGTCGATGCTCGATCTGCTGAATGCCTTCGTCTGGCAGGTCAACGCGCTGCAGACTCTCGGGCGCCGGAAGGACGCGATCGAGATAGCCCTGCGCGGCCAGGCCGAACTGCTGGCGCCTGGCCCGGATCCGTTTGCCTACTTCCTGGCCTTCATGGCAGCTGACGGATTGCTGGAGTGCGGCCGGTGGCAGGCGTGTGACGACCTGCTCCGGCCCGCACTGGCCGCTCGCAGTCACAGCATCGCCGGAGCCGCCATCCGGCTCGCGGCCGCGTCGCTGGCTGTCCGCCAGGGCCGGGTGCCCGAGGCGAGGCAGCATCTCGACCGGGCCCGCGAACTGATCTCCACGACCTTCATCGGAATTCGAGCTGCCCTCGCCATCGGCGGCAGCGAGGTGCTCGCGGCCGAAGGCAAGCCGCAGGAGGCGCTCGACTGGCTGCGGTCTAGGCTCACCCGCCCGGGCGCCGCTCCGGACGAGGACGACGACACCCTGCTGGTGCACTACGTCCACACCGCCGCCGACCTCGCCCTCGCCGCCCGAGACGCCGGCGACTCCGACGGCGTCGCTGCCGCAGTGGCCGCCGCCGAGGAGGTGGTGAACGGGTGGCCCTGGGAGTCCTTCACGACCGGTCCGGACAGGGTGTTCCACTTGATGAACCAGGCCCTGGTCCGGGCTGAGCTCGCCCGGTGCCGCGATGACCTGGATCAGGCTGAGCGATGGCAACGCGCTGCCGAGGCGTGCGATGCGGCCGGCGTGCCATGGTATCGGGCGATCTCGCAGTGGCGCTGTGCGGAAGCGGCAGCGGCCGCCGGTCGGCGTCCGGTCAGCGTTGGTGCCCTACTGCGGAGTGCCTATCGGACCGCCGTCGAGCTGGGTGCGAAGCCGTTGCAGGACGAGGTCGAATCACTCGCGCTGCGTTCGCGTGTCAGCCTCCGTGAGCCGGAGCCTCTCGTCGTACAAGAGCAGGCGGCCACTCCGTTGGCGACGCTGACCGCGCGGGAGCGAGAGGTCCTGGCCTTGCTGGTCGCCGGCCGCTCGAACGGCGAGATCGCGAAGGAACTCGTCATCAGCGACAAGACCGCGAGTGCTCACGTCTCCAACATCCTGCGGAAGACCGGTACGGCGAGCCGGATGGCGGCTGCTGCCCTGGCGACGCGGCTCGGCGGTCCTGGCGGCTGACCTCCGCCAGGGCCGCCCCCCGAGCCCGCGCGTCAGTGAACTGCGAGCGGATGGCGACGCCGGTACATCCAGAGGCCGGCCACGGCCAGACCAGCGCCACCCAGGGCTCCGGCACTCACCTGGAGCGCTTCGGTCAGCGGGTCGTCGACCGGGATCTGCTTGGTCGGTCCCGGCTGCTCGACGACCACGACGGCGTCGTGGTAGCCGGCGTCCGGGTCGATCGGTCGTGCCGATGCCTGGGACGAGCCGGCGACGATCGATCCCACGACCAGCACCGGCAGCGCGGCGAGGGTGTAGCTGTGCTTCATGATTCCTCCCTCACGGCGATCATCGCCGTCTGCCTTCACGATGCGGCGGCAGGAGGACTCACACATTGGGCATACCCCCTTAGATCTGGGGATCACCTCCTTACGTGCTCACCGGAGGATGCGCTCGGGGGAGCTGTAGACGACGCAGCGGTCGCCTCGGGTGAAGCCGGCGAGGGTGATGTTGAAGCGGCGGGCGAGGTCGACCGCGAGGCTCGAGGGAGCGCCGACGGCGACGATCATGCCGATGCCTGCCGCGGCTGCTTTTTGGATGATCTCGTAGCCGGCGCGGCCGCTGACGGCGAGCACCAGGCCCTTGCAGCTGTGGTGGTTGAGGACGGTCCAGCCGACGACCTTGTCGACGGCGTTGTGGCGGCCGACGTCCTCCTTCACCACGATCTTGCGGCCGTCCGTGGTGAACAGGCCGGCCGCATGCAGGCCGCCGGTGCGACTGAAGGTCGGCTGGGCATCCCGGAGCAGATCGGGCAGGCGGCGTACGACGTCGACCGATACCTCGACCGGGTCGACCGGCTCGTACTCGCGCTCGGCGAGTTCGTCGAGGCTCTGCTGGCCGCAGACACCGCACGCGGCCGACGTGACGCCGTACCGCTGGGGTGGTTCGCGGTCCGGGGGTCCGTCGAAGGTGACCGTAACGGTGTTGAACTGCTGGTCCCGGGTCAGCTTCACGTCGGTGCAGTAGGCAACGGTCCGGATCGCGTCCGGCCGGACCGCGAACCCCTCGCCGAGGCAGAACCCGGCCGCCAGCTCGAAGTCGGAACCCGGCGTCCGCATCGTCACCACCAGCGGCTCGGGCGGCCGGCCCGGCCACTCCAGCCGCAGCTCCAGCGGCTCCTCGGTGACGACGACATCCTCACGCCGGGACGTCCGGTCGCCGTCCAGCACCTCGACCTTGAACCTGGTGGTGGGGCCTTTCGTCATACTCCCACCGTAGGCGCTCACCAGCCGCGGCGTACGGCGAGCCAGTCGAGGAAGGTCCAGGCGTAGAACCGCTGATGCTCACGCAGCGCCGGCGTACACCCGAGTGGCGGGGGAGCGTCGGCGTTCCTCATCATGTACGCCGCGATCACGCCGGCGAAGCAGTCGAGGTGTTCGGGAGGTACGTCGGCCGTCAGCGGGCTGCTGTGGATGGCGGCGGCTGTGTCGATGCCTTGGTGCTGGGCGACCGGAAGCAGTCCGACCCAGTCCATCCAGCGTGGGCCGAGCGCCAGCCAGTTCCAGTCGACGGTCCAGCAGGTGCCGGTCGCGTCGAGCAGGAGGTTGTCGGGCCGCAGGTCGCCGTGCGTCGCCGCCTCTCCCGCGAACGCCTCCGGTGCCAGCTGCACCAGGTCCGCCAGCTCAGGCAGGATCCTGGGCACCCACGGCTGCAACCGCTCCGGCAACGGCCGCTCACCCGCGACGATCTGCCCCGGGACCTGCAGCGGCGACTCGTCCCCGTCCAGATCCTGGATGAAGGCGTGCAACCCCTCCAACGGACTCGGCTCCATCGCCACCGCGATCCGCTCACACATCGCGGTCACCACCGCGAAGTCGTCTCCCGTCCACGGCGCCCCCGGCATCCGCCCCTCCACCCACTCGGACACCACCGCAAACCACCGCCGCCTGCCTTCCGCGGGAGGGGGTCCATCGACAGCGTGGGCGGTGGTGATGATGGCGGGGACGTGGATCGCGGAGGGCAGCTGGGGGACTACCTCGGCTTCGCGTTGGTAGGCGTGGTACGCGTGCATGGTGTCGTCGGCGGCCTTCACGAAGACGCGGCGGCCGTCGGCCAGCTGGATCGGGGCCGCGAAGCCGCCGGTGAAGCCAGAGCCGACCGGGGGAGCGGCCGCGGTGATCTCGGTGCCTAGGGCAACGGCTAGGGATTCGTGCAGGGCGGGCGGGAGCGTGTTCCACTCCGGACGCAGCGAGGTTGCGGTGTAGTCGACGTCGGGCGCTCCGCTCATGTCCACCGACGATAGAGCGCACAGGCCGGTAGGCGCGCGTGGTTTAGCGTGCGGGGTGTGAGTGGATCCGTGGTTCTGCAGGTGCTTGATCTGGTTGGCATCTTTGTGTTCGGGATCACTGGCGCGCTGGTCGGCGTACGCAAGAAGCTCGACGTGTTCGGCATCCTGGTGCTCGCGCTCGTCACCGGGCTCGGCGGCGGCTTCATCCGGGACGTGCTGCTCGGTGCGACGCCGCCCGCGGCGCTGCAGGACTGGCGGTACCTGGTGGCGCCGGTCGTGGCCGGGCTGCTCACGTTCTTCCTGCATCCCGGCATCGGCCGGCTGGAGCGGCAGGTGAACATCTTCGACGCGGCCGGTCTCGCCCTGTTCTGCGTGATCGGCGCGCTGAAGGCCGTCGACTACGACCTGTCGCCGCTCGCGGCCGCCCTGATCGGCACGATCTCCGGCATTGGCGGCGGTGTGATCCGCGACATCCTCAGCGGCCGGGTTCCGGTCGTGCTCCGTGCGGAGATCTACGCCACGCCGGCCTTCCTCGGCTCCGGCATCGTGGTCGTCGCCGCAGCGCTGAAGTACGACGCCCTGTGGGTGCCGATCGCCGCGGCGGTGACGTGCTTCGGTATCCGGCTGATCGCGATCCGCCGCGGCTGGAACGCGCCGCTACCCCGCAATCCGTGACGGCGCGGCCCAGCCGTTGACGACGGCAAGCAATTCCAGATACCGCGGCCAGCGCGGGCCGGCCTCGGTACGACGAAGCTCGATCAACCGGCCGCGGAACTCCGGATCGTGCCGCAGTGGGCCGTCCGCGACCAGAGCACGGTAGCCGACGGCCATCCGTCGTACCGCGGCCCGGAAGTCGTCGTCCTGGACCAGCGCGGCCAGCTCCAGCCACGCCTCGACCTGCCGTGCGTCGGCGTCGTCGGGGAGCACCGGCGTCAGGTTCTGCCGGATCGCCGCGAAGGCGGGGTCGTCGCCGAGCGTCGAGGTGAGGAAGTCCGCGATCAACGTACGGCGTTCCCGCTCGGACTGGGCAGTCAGTTCATGCATGAGGTCGAGCTCCTCCGGGGTCGAGTGACGATGGGCGGCCACCGACAGCACCGCCTGCTGGAGCCGCAGCGTCTGGATCTGCAGCGCGACGGCCTCGGCGTGCGCGGTCAGTACGTCGGCCAGCGTCCGCTCGCGCTCCAGCACGGCCCGCACCGTCGGCAGATCGATGCCAAGGGAACGCAACGTCCGGATGAGCTCGAGCCGCGCGACCGCGTCGGCGTCGTACCGACGGTGGCCCGCAGCAGTACGCCGTGATGGCAGCAGCCCGTGGTCGGAGTAGTACCGCACGGTCTTCACCGTCACGCCACCGAGCCGCGCCAACTCACCGATCGAGTGATCCATGCCGACACCCTCACATCTCCCGTAAGAGGAGATACAAGCCTAATTGTGGGCGAAGCGAGTCTTGGGGCGGGCGAAGGTAGTGGCGAGGGCGGCGACCAGGGCGCAGACGATGCCGATGGAGAAGGGGACCCAGTAGGCGGTGGAGGGGCCCCAAACGTCTACTGCGTGGCCGGAGGCGGCGTTGCCCGGGGCTACCCCCAGGAGGATGCCGGTGACGGTCCAGGTGATCGCCTCGGTGAGGCGCTGGGGCGGGACCCACTCCTCGACGCAGGCGGTGAGGGCGACCATCGTGGGCGCGATAGTGAAGCCGCAGAAGAACAGCACCACACCGACGAGCAGCACGCTGTTGACCCAGGGGAGCGGGGCCAGGCTGACGGCGAGCAGGATCGTGCCGAACAGCAGCCGCCGCTCGACCGGGGCGCGCCAGTGGACCGAGCCGTACCAGAGACCGGCCAGCAGGCTGCCGAACGCCCACACGGCCAGTACGACGCCGGACAGCTCGGCCTGACCCTTCTCGGTGGTGAACGCGATCGTCACTACCTCGACGCCACCGAGAGTCGCGCCGAGCCCGAGACCGACCAGGCTGAGCAGCATCAGCGAGAGCCAGGGGAGTGGCGCCTGCTCGGCACCATCGGACTTACCTCGTCCGGGCGGGTCGGAGGCACGCAGCGATGCCAGCCAGATCCCGCCGGCCAGTCCCAACACCGCCGCGGCGGCCAGGGCGGCGTACGGGCTGATCTGGGTGGCGAGCGTGGTGACGAGGACCGGACCGACGATGAAGACGACCTCGTCGCCGACCGCCTCGAGGGCGAACGCGGTCTGCAGAGCCCGCCCGCGGCCGAGTAGATGGGTCCAGCGGGCGCGGACGAACGAGCCGACCTGCGGACGGGTGCCACCGGCAACGAACGATACCGCGTACAGCACCCAGACGGGTGCGTCGGCACGCACTGCGACGAGGAGTGCCGCGAGAGCGATCGTGCAGAGGACCGAACCGATCAGCAGCAGCGTCCGCTGGCCGAAGCGGTCGACCAGCCGGCCCTGGATCGGGCCGGTCAGCGCGCCGGCGATCACCGCGACGCCGGACACCGCGCCGGCCAGGCCGTACGAGCCGCTCTCGCGCGCGATCAGGATGACGATGCCGAGGCCGATCATCGAGATCGGCATACGCCCGAGGATCCCGGCAGTGAAGAACGCACTGGCACCGGGACGGCGCATGAGGTGGACGTAGGGCTTGAGCATGAGGGACCGGCAACACCCTAACTGTTGCCGGTCTGAGAAACTCGGAATATGCCGCTGCCCCAGTCGCCCGCCGCCGCGCCGTACGACGCCGTCCTCCTGCTGTCCTTCGGTGGTCCCGAGAAGCCCGCGGACGTGTTGCCCTTCCTGCAGAACGTGACGCGCGGCCGCGGCATCCCGGACGAGCGGTTGAAGGACGTCGGGGAGCACTACTACGCGTTCGGCGGGAAGAGCCCGATCAACGACCAGAACCGCGCGCTGCTGAAGGCGCTGCGGGAGTCGTTCGACGAGATCGGCCTGGACCTGCCGATCTACTGGGGCAACCGCAACTGGGCGCCGTACCTGACCGACACGCTGCGCGAGATGGCCGCCGACGGGATCCGTCGCGCGGTGGTGATCGTGACCGCCGCCTACCCGTCGTACTCCGGCTGCCGGCAGTACCGGGAGAACCTCGAGGACGCGGCCCGTGAGGTCCCGGACGCGCCGCGGATCGACAAGCTCCGGCACTACGCGAACCACCCCGGCTTCGTCGGCTCGTTCGTCGAGTCGACCGCCGAGGCGCTGAGCCGGCTGCCCGAGGGGTCCGCGATCGCCTACGTGACGCACTCGATCCCGGCCGCGATGAACGCGACCAGCGGCCCGGACGGCAACGGGTACGTCGACTGGCACCTGGACGTGGCCGCGGAGATCAGCGCCGAGCTCGAGCGCCGTACCGGCCGGACCCGGCGGACCGACCTGGTCTACTGCTCGCGGTCCGGACCGCCGCAGATGCCGTGGCTCGAGCCGGACGTGAACGACCACCTGGAGACCCTCTCGGCCGAGGGTGTGCCGGGCGTCGCCGTCGTACCGATCGGGTTCGTGAGCGACCACATGGAGGTCATCTACGACCTCGACACCGAGGCCGCCCGGACGGCCGAGAAGCTGGGCCTGCCGATGGCCCGGGCCGCGACGCCCGGGACGGACCCGCGGTTCGTCACGATGCTGCGCGACCTGGTCGTCGAGCGGGCCGCGGCCGAGCGCGGTGAGCAACCGGCCCGCCCGTGCGTCGGCAAGCTCGGCCCGGGCTGGGACGACTGCCGCCACGACTGCTGCCCACCTTTGCGCCGTCCTACTTCTAAGGAAGCCGTATGACAGCCGAAAGCCCCCAGGACCTGCTCAAGCTGGCCGTGGAGGTGGCGGAGGAGGCGGCCCGGCTGATCGTCGAACGCCGCCGCGGCACGATCACGGTCGCCGACACCAAGAGCACCGTCACCGACGTCGTCACCGCGGTCGACCGCGAGTCCGAGGAGCTGATCCGGGCCCGGGTCCTGAAGGCCCGCCCGGACGACTCGTTCCTCGGTGAGGAGGGCGACGACGTGGCCGGCACCAGCGGCGTCCGCTGGGTGGTCGACCCGATCGACGGCACGGTCAACTACCTCTACGACCTCCCGACGTACGCCGTCTCGATCGCGGTCGAGTACGACGGGGAGACGGTCGCCGGTGTGGTCGTGGACGCACCCCGGGGCGAGGTGTTCACCGCGACCAAGGGCGGTGGCGCGTTCGCGGACGGTCAGCCGATCCGGGTGTCGGGATGCACCGAGCTGAGCACCGCCCTGGTCGGGACCGGGTTCGGGTACGACCCGGCCCGCCGGCAGGTCCAGGCCGACGTGATCCAGCACCTGATCACCAAGGTCCGCGACATCCGCCGGATCGGGGTCGGCGCGATCGACCTGTGCTACGTCGCCTGCGGCCGGCTGGACGCCGTCTTCGAACGCGGTCTGAATCCGTGGGACTACGGAGCGGGTGCGCTGATCGCGGCCGAGGCCGGCGCGACCACGGGCGGGCTGAACGGTGCCCCGGTCTCACCGGAGATGTCGATCGCGGCCAGTCCGGCGCTGTTCGGGCCGCTCCACGACCTGCTCGCCGCCGCGGACCCCTTGCGTGCGTAGCGGTCTCTGAATGCTCGTTTCTGCGCAGTACTGAGCATTAACGAGCATTCTCGTGTTCGGTCATGACATTTTTGCGACACGCGGGTCAGAACCTGGACCCCAACGCGCGCGTAGGGCCCTTCATAGGGCACAATCCCGTCCTCGGGAACGGTTGTTGCCGGTCCCGGCCTGGCTGTCAAGGGTTTCGGGGGACGAAGGTTCAGCGTGGTGCTCACGCGCGGAATTTCTCGGCCGCTTTACCCGTTCAAGGGCTCAGCAGGCAACACCACGGGTACGAAGAGGGCAGGGAAACACCATGGCGACTGATTACGACGCCCCGCGCAAGACGGACGAGGACGCTTCCGAAGAGTCGATCGAGGAACTGAAGACTCGCCGTCACGACAAGAACTCCGGCAAGGTCGACGAGGACGAGGCCGAGGCCGCGGAGAGCTTCGAGCTGCCCGGCGCCGACCTGAGCCACGAAGAGCTCGCGGTGCGGGTCCTCCCGCGCCAGGCCGACGAATTCACCTGTTCGAGCTGCTTCCTGGTTCACCACCGCAGTCAGCTCGCGGAAACGAAGAACGGGCAGCTGATCTGCCGCGACTGCGCAGCCTGACACCAGCGCCCTTCTTCGGCTCGACCAGCACGGGACCGTCCCCAGATCCTCGGGGACGGTCCCGCGCTGTCTCGAGTCAGTCCTGCTTCTTCACCAGGCCGGTGTCCGTGTCCTTGACCAGGCCCTTGGTCGTGTCCTGCTCATACCCCGGCGGCGCGTAGCCCGTCGACTTCAGCCAGTACTGCGCCGCCCGCCGCTCCGCGAACAGCTTGGCCGCCGCCGCGGCGGCACCACTCGCCACCGCCCAGCTGACCACCTCGGCGTACCCGCCCTCGCCGGCCTTCGGCGGCTTCCCGCCCGAGCCGAGCTTCCAGGCCGTTCGGACGGCCTTGTTCGCGACCAGTCCCACCACCAGCGTGAACGCGGTCAGCACCAGCTTCCAGCCGATCTTCGCTCCGACCACAGCAGCCTCCTAACGCAAGTCCCCGACAGTCAGGATCTTGCCACGCTGTTGCCCCTCAGGGCTGCCGCCAAGCGGTCCGGGTGCCGCGTGGCGATCACCCAGTACGGCGCCGGGTCGCGCGGATCGGTGATCTGGACCCGGACGGCGCTCCGCACATACGGGCGCAGCAGCAGGTATGCCTTCGGGTCGCACTCCCGTCCGAACGCGCGCCGCGCGTCGTCGCCGGTCAGTGCCTCGACCGTGCCCAGGTGCGCCCGTTCGATCACGGCCCGGCCGGCCCGGAGCCGCTCGCCGTCCACCTCGACCCGCGCGGCGCCGTACTGGAGGAAGAAGAGCACCAGCAGGACCGCGGCGGTGACGCCGACGAAGACGCCGCCGAACGACCCGACCGGTACATAGGTGATGACGAAGAGCGTGACTGTCGCGATGACGGCGATGATCCACCACGACACCGGCACGCTCAGCTTCTCGCGATAGGTACCCACAAGGACCAGCCTGGCACGGGGGCGGTGCAGGCTCATCGGTAAGGTCGCCTCTCGTGACCGAGGTTCTCATCCAGCGACTCGACCCCGACCTCCCGCTCCCGTCGTACGCGCATCCCGGCGATGCCGGCGCGGACCTGGTGGCGACGAGCGACATCACTCTCAAGCCCGGCGAGCGTGGCCTGGTCGGCACCGGGATCGCCATCGCCCTGCAGGACGGGTACGCCGCCTTCGTGCACCCGCGCTCCGGATTGGCCGCGAAGCACGGGGTGACGCTCGTGAACGCACCTGGCACTGTGGATGCGGGCTACCGTGGCGAGATCAAGGTGTGTCTGATCAACCTCGACCCGCGCGCCGAGGTGACGCTGCGGCGTGGCGACCGGATCGCACAGCTGATCATCCAGCCGGTGGAGAAGGCGCGGTTCGTCGAGGTGACCTCGCTCCCCGGTTCGGCCCGCGGCGAAGGCGGACACGGTTCGACCGGCGGCTTCGGTGATGTGACACGCTGAGCGGAGCAGGTCCACCTGTTGACCTGACGGATGCGCGAAACTACGGCGGGTTTGTACCGACACCATAAGGAAACAGAATGATCTTCCGCCGCAAGGCCAAGAACGAAGACCCCGAGACGACCGAGACGGACGCAGCCGTCGAGGAGACGGCGGAACCTCGCGCCGAGGGTCCGTTCGACTCCAGCGAGGTCGACCCGTCGGTCCTGGAGGCGGAGGACCGGATCGACCTGGGCGCCCTGGTGATCACCGGCATGCCGGGGATGGAGCTTCGGCTGCAGGTCGACGAGCAGACCGGCCAGGTGCAGGCGATCCTGCTGGTGCTGGAGGACTCCGCGCTCGAGCTGCGGGCGTTCGCGGCGCCGAAGAAGACCGGTATCTGGACCGAGGTCCGGCGCGAGATCGCCGCCGAGGCCAGCCGGATGGGCGGTACGGCGACCGAGACCGAGGGCACGTTCGGCACCGAGCTCGTGCTGGTCGTGCCGGTCGAGGACCCGGATGGACAGATCTTCAGCCAGACCTCGCGGGTCGTCGGCGTGGACGGTCCGCGCTGGCTGCTCCGGGCGACGGTGCTCGGCCGGGCCGCAGTCGAGCCGGATGCCGCGGCACCGATGGAGGAGACGCTGCGCAACGTCATCGTGGTCCGCGGCGCCGAGCCGATGGCCGTCCGCGAGTCGCTGCCGTTGCAGCTGCCGCCGGGCGCTCAGCCGGCTCCTGACGAAGAGGCCTGACGGACTACACTCGATCGCATGGGTAGTGAGAAACCCGCGGGGCTGTGGCGGCGTGCCTTCCGCGGGCTGGCCGGAGACCGCGATCAGCAGGACGCCGAGGTCCTCCAGGACTTCGCGCACGACTGTGGTGCGCGGTCGATCACCGGCTGCCACGACCGCGAAATGGTCACGCTGTACGGCACGCTGCGCACGATCACGTTCAGCCCACGCGGCGGCGTACCGGCCTTGGAGGGCGAGTTGTACGACGGCACCGGCACGGTCAAGCTGATCTGGCTCGGCCGGCGCAAGATCGCCGGGATCCATCCCGGCTCGGAACTGATCGCCTCCGGGCGGATCGGTGTCGTCGACGGCGACCGGGTGATGTTCAACCCGCGCTACGAACTCCGCCCGACGGCCGCCCATGGCTGAGCCGACGTCGCGCCGCGACCAGGTCGGAGAGAACCTGGAAGAGAAGCTGGTCGAGATCCTGCGCCCCGAGCTCGAGGCCGCCGAGTCCGAGCTGACGGATCAGCCGGTTGCCGGCGAGGAGAAGCCGGACGACGAGCCGGTCAAGCATGCGCCGAGCACCGACAAGGACTTCTTCCATGCGCTCGGCGGCTGGGGTGCGCTGCTCGACATCGGGCTGCCGTGGATCGCGTTCCTGATCGTCTACGCGGCCACCGACCACAACCTGCAGGTCGCGCTGATCGTCGCGGTCGCGTGCGGTGCCGCGGTCGCCCTACTGCGTCTCATCCGCCGGCAGCCGCTTCGCAACGTCTTCGGCGGTTTCGTCGGCGTCCTGATCTCCGCCTGGGTCGCGAACCGCACCGGCAACGCCAAGGACGTCTACGTCCCCGGCCTGCTGACGAACCTGGGGTACGGCGCTCTGTACCTGATCACCGTGCTCGTCCGCTGGCCGCTGTTCGGCGTGCTGTACGGCGTGATCACCCAGACCGGCACGGCCTGGCGCAAGGACCCCGCGATGCTGAGGGGTTTCTCCCGGGCCACTCTGGTGTTCGTCGGCCTCTTCGCGGTCCGGCTGATCGTCCAGGTGCCGCTGTACTTCACCGGCAGCCTGAACGCGCTCGGCATCGCGAAGATCGGCCTCGGGCTCCCGTTCTACGCGCTCGCGCTCTGGCTCGCGTACGCCGTACTGCGCGGCTCACTGCCGCCGGAGAAGTGGGACGAGGCGCGTGACCACGTGACCCACCTGCTCCGGGGCAACAAGAAGTAAGAGGTCTTACTCGGCCGCGTGGCGGTGGTGCGGGGAGAGCATGTCCTCGAGCTGCTCCTCGGTCTCGTCCGCGGCGACGAACAGCAGTTCGTCGTTGAGCTCGAGCGTGCCTTCGGGGTCCGGCCGCAGGACGCGGCCCTCGCGCAGGATGACCACCAGCGCGGTGTCCAGAGGCCAGTCGATGTCGCCGACCCGCTGACCGATCATCGGGGAGTCCTCGGGCAGGGTCAGCTCGACCAGGTTCGCGTCGCCCTGGCGGAAGGTGAACAGCCGGACCAGGTCGCCGACCGAGACCGCCTCCTCCACCAGCGCGGACATGATCCGCGGGGTGGACACCGACACGTCGACACCCCAGGCCTCGTTGAACATCCACTCGTTGCGCGGATGGTTGACCCGGGCAACGGTCCGGGGAACGCCGAACTCGGTCTTGGCGAGCAGCGAGACGACCAGGTTCACCTTGTCGTCACCGGTGCTGGCGATCGCCACCTGGCAACGCTGCAGGGCGGCCTCCTCCAGGGAGGACAGCTCGCACGCGTCGGCCAGCAGCCACTCGGCCCGCGGCACCGACTCGGCCTTGATCGCCCGCGGGTCCTTGTCGATCAGCAGGACCTCGTGGCCGTTCTCCAGCAACTCGGCGGCGATCGACCGACCGACGTTCCCGGCTCCGGCGATGGCTACCCGCATCACAGCTCCTCAGGCTTGGTGCCGAGTTGGGACTCGATCGCCGCGACATCCCGCTCCAGCATCACGACGTGGACCAGGTCACCCTCCTGGATGACCGTGTCGGCGCGGGGGAGCAGTCCCTCGCCCAGCCTGGTCAGGAACGCGACGCGGGCGCCGGTGGCCCTCTCGATGTCGAACGCGAGCCGGCCGACCCACTCGGTGTGCACGTGCACCTCGGCCAGCCGGACCGTCGCGGACGGGTCACGCCACTCCGGCTCGGAGCCTTCCGGCAGCAGCCGGCGCATCATCTGGTCGACGGTCCAGCGCACGGTGCCGACGGTCGGGATGCCGAGCCGCTGGTACACCTCGGCGCGACCGGGGTCGTAGATCCGGGCCACCACGTTGCTGATCCCGAAGTTCTCCCGGGCCACCCGGGCGGCCAGGATGTTGGAGTTGTCGCCGTTCGAGACGGCGGCGAACGCCTCCGCCTCCTCGATCCCGGCCTCGATCAGCACCTCGCGGTCGAAGCCCATCCCGACGATGGTGCGGCCGGTGAAGTTCGGGCTCAGCCGGCGGAAGGCGTCGGCCGACTGGTCGATGATCGCGACCGTATGGCCCCGCTTCTCCAGGCCCCGCGCCAGCGTCGACCCGACGCGGCCGCAGCCCATGATGACGACGTGCACTCCGTGATCACTCCCTGCCCGTGGGGCCGCTGGCATCGGTTCGGCAGGGATAGACGCTACACCGGCTCTCACGCCCCTCTAACATCACCGGTGTGACTCCCGCTCTAGGCGACATCGGCAAACGGCTCCTGCTCGGCCGCAAACTGCGCAGCACCCAACTGGGTGAGACCCTGCTGCCCAAGCGCATCGCCCTCCCGGTGTTCGCCAGCGACGCACTGTCGTCGGTGGCCTACGCCCCTGACGAGATCTTCCTGACGCTGTCGATCGCCGGCCTGGCGGCGCTGACGATCTCGTGGAAGATCTCACTGGCTGTGGCGGTGGTCCTGGTCGTGGTGGTGCTGTCCTACCGGCAGAACGTCCACGCGTACCCCTCGGGCGGCGGCGACTACGAGGTCGCCAACGAGAACCTCGGTCCGACCGCCGGCCTCACCGTGGCCAGCGCGCTGATGGTCGACTACGTGCTCACCGTCGCTGTGTCGATCTCGTCGGCCGCGCAGTACGCCGCGTCGGCGATACCGGCGCTGGAGGGACACCAGGCCCAGGCGGCCGTGATCGCTGTGCTCTTCCTGACCACGATGAACCTGCGCGGCGTGCGCGAATCAGGTGCCGCCTTCGCGATCCCGACGTACATCTTCATGGTCACCATCCTCGGGATGGCGGCCTGGGGCTTCGGCCGGCTGCTGTTCGGCACCTTGCCGGACGCGGCCAGCTCGAACCTGGGTCTCATCGCCGAGGGTCAGTTCGCGCACGGTGCGAGCGGGCTGGCGATGGCGTTCCTGGTCCTGCGGGCGTTCTCGTCCGGCTGTGCGGCGCTGACCGGTGTCGAGGCGATCAGCAACGGCGTGCCCGCCTTCAAGAAGCCGAAGAGCAAGAACGCGGCGACCACGCTGGCCTTGCTCGGCTCCATCTCGATCGCGATGGTGGTCAGCGTGGTTGCGCTGGCCAATGTGATGAAGGTGCGCTTCGCCGAGAACCCGGCCACCCAGCTGACCCTGAACGGGGTGCCGGTCGGGGAGGAATACCACCAGGACCCGATCATCGGGCAGTTGGCGAAGGGGATCTTCGACCACTTCTCACCAGGCTTCTACCTGGTCGCGGCGGCGACCGGCGTGATCCTGGCGCTGGCCGCGAACACCGCCTTCAACGGCTTCCCGGTGCTCGCCTCGATCCTGGCCCGGGACGGCTACCTGCCGCGCCAGCTGCACACCCGCGGCGACCGGCTCGCGTTCAGCAACGGCATCATCATCCTGGCCGGCTTCGCGATCGTGCTGATCGTCGCCTTCAACGCCGAGGTGACCCGGCTGATCCAGCTCTACATCGTCGGTGTGTTCGTGTCCTTCACGATCAGCCAGACCGGCATGGTCCGGCATTGGACCCGGCTGCTGCGCGACGAGCAGGACCCGGGCCAGCGGGCCCGGATGAAGCGGTCCCGGGTGATCAACACGATCGGCCTGACGCTGACCGGCATTGTGCTGGTCATCGTGCTGATCACCAAGTTCCTGCTCGGCGCGTACATCGCGATCATCGCGATGGCGGTGCTGTTCATGCTGATGAAGGGCATCCACCGGCACTACGACACGGTTGGCAAGCAGATGGCGGTCGAGGGTGACGAGCCGCTCATGCTGCCGTCCCGGGTGCACGCGATCGTGCTGGTGTCCAAGCTGCACAAACCGACCCTCCGGGCGCTGGCCTTCGCGAAGGCGGCCCGGCCGTACACGCTCGAGGCGGTCACAGTCGACGTCGACCGGGACGAGTCGGAGGCACTCCAAGCCGACTGGGATCGCCGGGGGATCCCCATCCCGCTGAAGCGGCTGGCCTCGCCGTACCGCGAGATCACCCGGCCGATCCTGCAGTACGTACGCGACATCCGGCGGCAGTCGCCGCGGGACGTGGTGATGGTCTACATCCCGGAGTACGTCGTCGGCCACTGGTGGGAGCACATCCTGCACAACCAGAGCGCCCTGCGGCTCAAGGGGCGGCTCTTGTTCACACCTGGTGTCATGGTTACGTCGGTTCCTTACCAGCTGATCTCGGCGCATGACGCGGAGGAGCGGCAGGATCGAGTGGAACGGGTGGCCGGCCAGGTACGGCGTGGGGCCCGCAAGGCGTCAGGAGATCGGTGACAGACGAGGACATCGTCGGGACGGTAGTCGAGCTGGAAGTAGGCCCAGTCGCGCACGGAGGACACTGTGTGGCCCGGCACGAGGGGCAGGTGGTGTTCGTCCGGCACGCGTTGCCGGGTGAGCTGGTCCACGCCCGCATCACCGAGCAGAACGCGAAGTACCTGCGGGCGGACGCCGTCCAGGTACTGACGCCGTCACCGCAACGGATCGAGCCGCCCTGCCCGTACGCCGGGCCCGGACTGTGTGGCGGCTGTGACTTCCAGCACGCCAACATCGTGGAGCAGCGACGGCTGAAGGCGACCGTGGTGTCGGACACCCTCCGGCGCATCGGCGGCATCGAGCGCACGATCGTGATGGAGTCCCCAGGCGACGACGGCCTCGGCTGGCGGACCCGGATGCGGTACGCCGTGGTCGACGGGCGACCGGGGATGTACGCGCACCGCTCGCACGACCTGGTCCCGATCGACCGGTGTCTGATCGCTCACCCGGGGACTCCCGACGTACTGAGTGATCGGTGGCCCGGTACGTCGTCCGTGCAGGCTGTGGTGTCGTCCGAGGGCAAGACCGCCGTACAGACGGACGAGGTGCCCGGTGGGCGGGTTGTCGAGGTGGTTCGGGGCCGGCGGTTCCGGGTGGAGGCCGGTGGGTTCTGGCAGGTGCACCCGGCGGCTCCGTCGACGCTGGTGGACGCTGTCATGAGCGGGCTCGAGCCGATGGCGGGGGAGACGGCGCTGGACCTCTACTCCGGCGTTGGGCTGTTTGCGGCGTTTCTGGCTGAGGCCGGGTGCCCGGTGCTGGCGATCGAAGGGGACAAGGACGCCGTACGGAACGCGCGGCGGAATCTGCATGACCTGCCGGACGTGACGCTCGAGACCGGCGATGTGGACCGGGTGCTGAACACGGCCGCCGGGAAGGGGCTGGAGCATGTCGATCTGGTCGTGCTGGACCCACCGCGGACGGGGGCAGGGAAGGACGTCGTACGGCGGATCGCGGCGCTGGGACCGCGACGAGTGGCGTATGTGGCGTGTGACCCGGCGGCGCTGGCGCGGGATCTGAAGACGTTCGGGCGGCTCGGGTACGGGATCGCGTCGCTGCGGGCGTTCGACCTGTTCGGGATGACGCATCACATCGAGTGCGTCGCCATACTCGAGCCTGTGGACAGTACTGATGCCACGCCTCCGGCGCGGCGGGGCATGGGGCTGTGACTCCCGCCCTTCCCTCGTCGCTCCAGTCGCTTCGCTCCCTCCGCTCCTCAGTCCAGGCCGGGAGGCCCCATGACCGGGAAGTCGCGGCCGGTGGAGGGCTCGGGTAGCGTTCTGGCCCTGGATTCCCATGCGCTGGAGACCTGATGCCGCTCGTTGACCTGGACGACCCGGAGGAGCTGCGCGCCCGCTGGACCGCACTCGCCGCGGTCGCCCATGCCACGGGCTTCGACCGGCGGTGGTACGCCGACGCCGACGGGTATCACCATCAGGACGAGACCGCGTCGGTGCTGCGGATGCTGCGGCTCGAGGACGGGCGGGCGGTGCTGTTCGGGTTCCACACGCAGCACAGCCAGACCGCGGGCACTGACCTGTTGGCCGGGTCGCCGGACTGGATCGGGCAGCCCGAGGTGCGGCAGCGGATGGCTGCGGGCGAGCTGGGATTCGTGTACGGCGCGTTCAACGGGACGTGGGCGCGGGCGTCGTACCCGGGGGACCCGTGGCAGCCGGTGGAGGACGGGTTCGCGCCGATCGGCCAGTGGGTCACCTCGGACGAGGCGGCCGCCGACGAGATGATCGAGTGGGTCGCCGGGTGGGCCGACTACCTCGGCGGGCTCGACGAACTGCGGCCCTTCGGGGTGCAGCTGATCCGGAGCGTGGGTGCTTCGGGTGTCACCGCCGGCGCCTTGCAGTCCTTCTTCGATCGCTTCGAGATCGACCCGCGGTCGCCGGTGCAGCCCGACCTGCCGGCCGGGGTGCTCGCGGGGGAGGACTTCACCCGGAACTTTGCGGTACCGGAAAGTTTCCCCGACGAACCTGACACAGCCGAGGTCTCGGTCGTTGAGGATGTCGTGATTGGAGCATCCGACGGCCGGCCGGACGACGACGAGGAAGAGTCGTTCGTCGTCCCACCCGGCATCAGCCCGTTCACGGGCCAGCCGATCGACGATCCGCCGCTCCGGATGACGCCGGCTTCCCACGACGAGGCGCCCGCCGCCCGTGACGAGGCTCCTGACCGTGACGAGGCGCCCGCCCCTCATGAGGAGTACGGCGTCACGGCCAAGAAACAAGGCTGGCTCCGCCGCCGCAAACACGACGACGCCACCGACGCCGACTTCCCGAGCGAGGCGGGCGCTTACCTGCCCGACGTCCCTCTCCAGGGTGGTCCCGCGCCCGGCACCTACCTGCCTGACGGTATGGCAGGTAGCGGGCTCCCCATGCGTTCGGCGTACGACTCGCCCCTCCCATCCTCCGAGCCGCCGCGCGTCGGCGGCGGCGTCCATGAGGGCGACGACTTCTACGCCAGCCTCTTCGCCGACGCCCCCGCCGCGGCCGGCCACCAAGACACCCCCGCCGCCGACGAACAAGACTGGGAAACCGCCGAACAACCGGCCTGGTCCGAGCAAGAAGCCACCAGTGAATACACCCCTTTCGCGGACGAGCCCCCCACCGACCCCCACCGAGACTGGGTAGGCGGCGCCTGGATCAACGGCGAATGGGTAGAAGACCCCACCGCCCACCGCCCCAACACCCCACCCCCGAACTCTCCGCCAACCCCCTCACCCTTCGACGCCCCCACGGCCGACACCCCGTTCCTCCAACCGGCCGAGCACCCGCCGGCGGAGTCTCCGTTCGCCCCCGGCAATCCCGCTCCGGCCGGATCCCCGTTCGCCCCGACCCACCCCGCCGACGCCCCCACGGCTGATACCCCCTTCCTGCAATCGGCCGAGCGCCCGTCGGCGGAGTCTCCGTTCGCCCCCGCCAATCCCGCGTCGGCCGGGTCCCCGTTCGCCCCGCCTCGCCCAGCCGACGCCCCCACGGCCGACACCCCCTTCCTCCAATCACCCGAACGCCCGTCGGCCGAGTCCGCGTTCGCCCCCGCCAGTCCCGCGTCGGCCGGGTCCCCGTTCGCCCCGCCTCACCCAGCCGACGCCCCCACGGCCGATACCCCCTTCATCTCGCCAGCGGATTCGCCATCGGCTGGTTCGCCGTCCGCCCTCAGCGGATCAGCTGACTCAGCGCCGGCCGACTCGCCATTCGCCCCGACATCAGCTGCCGCCGATCTCGAAGACGACGACGCCCCCACCGCCGAGATCGCCGCTGTCCTGGACACAGACCCAGCCGAAGAAGAACCGTCCTCCTTCACCGGCCCATCCCCGTTCGCCCCGGTCCCACACCCGGAGCCCACGACCACTGCACCCACCCACCCCGACACCGGCCACCCGACAGACCACCCCACGCCCCCCGCCGCCCACCCGAACGACCCGTCAACAGCGCCCGGCACTACGGTCGCTCGTCCGACAAAGACCGAGGCACAGCTCGCCGGTCGCCTAGGCGACCCGTCCTCAGCACCCGGCGCTGCGGCCGCCCGTCCGACGGAGACTGACGCGCAGCCCGCTGCGCGCCTAGGCGACCCTTCGACGGCGCCCGGCACTCCGGCAGGCCGTCAGACCGACCTTGCAGCCCAGTCCGCCGCAGGCGACCGCCTCTCGGCCCCGTCCGCTTCCGCCTCACCCTTCTCGGCCCCGCAGGCAGACCCGGCAGCTGAATCCGATCCGGACGCCCGTTTCTCGGCCAGGACCACCGACTCCGCCGCCCCAGCCGCGCGTTTCTCGGATCCGTCCGCGGAAGCCGACTACGCCGACGACGAGACCGCCGAGATCCCCGCAGTGCCGGCCGACTCCACCGAGCCAGCTGCGGATGAGCGTCAAGCACATACAGCAGCGCAGCAGCCTCAAGCGCCCACAGCCGCGGAGGCGTACCAAGCTCCCGCAGCAGCGGCGGCACATCAAACGTCTGCGCCAGCTCGGGCGCATGAAGCACCTGCGGCAGTCGACGAGCATCAGGCACTTGCAGCAGCGGAGGCACATCAGGGTCCCGCGGCAGCGGAGACACATCGACCATCTGCGGCAGCGCAGGCACATGAAGCACCCGTGGCAGCGGACGAGTATCAAGCACGCGCGGCAGCGGAGGAGCAGCAAGCATCCGGGGCAGCTGACGAGACCTACCGGGCAGCCGGAGACGGGTTGGCGGGCGGTGGGCGCCCGAGGCTCCGGTCCAACGTGGTGGGCGACGAGGACGAGGAGCAGGGCTACGACCTACCGGCTTCGACGGCTAAAGCTCAGGTCGAGCCTCACCCTCAACCCCAGCCATGGCCCCAGCCCCAACCGCACCCGGAGCCCTGGCCTCAACCCGAGCCCCACCCAGCCCCCTGGCCCGAGCCCACCCCACCGAGCCCCGAACCGACCCCAGCCCCCGACCCATACCCCACACCCACCCCTGGCCCGGACCCGTCACCCATCCCAGGGCCGGAGCCGCACCCACATCCGATCCCCGGCCCGAACCCGGACCCGATCCCGGGCCCCGACCCTCAACCAAACCCGAACCCGGATCCTCAGCCCTGGCCAGACCCAGAACCAGTCCCACAACCCGAGCCCGAGCCAGGACCACGCCCCGAGCCCGAGCCAGCCCCCTGGCCGGACCCAGAGCCATCCCCAGAGCCAGATCCAACCCCACGCCCAGAACCCACCACCCACGTAGCGCACGGGCAATGGCCGGACGCCGACCCGCACTCGCCGCAGCAGGACTCGACGCACCAGCCGGAGCGCACCACGCACGTGGCGCACGGCGAATGGGTGGACGGCGGCGAGCAGGAGTCGTCGCCGGAGTATGACGCGGCAAGTCACCTTGAGCGCACGACGCGGGTGGCGGACGGCGGATGGGTGGACGGCCGCGAGCAGGATTCGTCGCGGGAGGATGACGCGGCGAGTCACCTCGAGCGCACGACGCGGGTGGCGGACGGCGAATGGGTCGACGGCGGCGAGCAGGAGTCGTCGCGGGAGTATGACGCGGCAAGTCACCCCGAGCGCACGACGGATGTGGCGCAGGACGGCTGGGCAGAGGATTCGGAGGCAGCGGAGCACGCGGGCGCCGAGGTGTCGGCTGGGTTTGCGGCGGATGAGGATGACGAGCCGACTGGCTTTGTGCCCGTGATCGGTGGTGACTGGCCGACCGGATCCTTCCCGGCGGTGAACGGGTTCGCGGACGAGGCGACGGAGGCCGATCGGCACAACGGGGATGAGCGGAACGGCGCGCCGCACGGGGTGCGTGGGGAGTCGGCTGCGGATGTTGTGGCTCGGATGTCTATTCCCGGGTTGGGGCTGGTGGGGGCGGACGGGCCCCGGATCGCCCCGCCGCCGGGGTCGATCGAGGAGGCTATGCGCTCCGAGGTCGAGCGGCCCCGGCCACGGCCGCAGGAGTCGGACGCTGTGAAGGCGCTGCATGCGTGGTGCCGGGCGAGGACCGCGATCGTGCCGTCCGGGTTCACCATCCAGATTCAGGTGCTGGACCCGAGCGCCCCGTCGTACCGGTTCGACCTGGAGCCGCCGGATGTGGACGACCCGGAGTTCGCCATGGACAAGCTGAGCGGTCTGCTCGGCGACCTTTGGCAGATCGAGGCGCAGAGCGACGTGGGCGGTTGGTTGTTCGCCCGCATCGACGTGGCCGGCCGGACCTTGCGGATCGACCGGTGGTACGACCGGGTCCCGGACTGGTGGGACAACCCGATCGAGCCGCGCCTCGACGTACACGGTCTGGTACGCCGCCTCTACAACCGCGGTCCGCAATGGCAGCCGTCATACCTGGAGAAGCTGTACACCACCGCGAGATAGCGTGGGCGCCATGCTTCTCAGGATCTTCACCGAACCTCAGCAAGGTGCCTCGTACGACGATCTGCTCGCCGTGGCACGCAAGACCGAGGAGAACGGCTTCGACGCGTTCTTCCGGTCGGACCACTACCTCGTGATGGGCGAGAACGACGGCCTGCCCGGACCGACCGACGCCTGGATCACGCTGGCCGGCCTCGCCCGCGAGACGAGCCGGATCAAGCTCGGCACGCTGGTCAGCTCGGCCACCTTCCGCAACCCGGGTGTCCTGGCGATCACCGTCGCCCAGGTCGACCAGATGAGCGGTGGCCGTGCGGAGCTCGGGCTCGGCGCCGGCTGGTACGAGACGGAGCACAAGGCGTACGGCCTGGACTTCCCGGACACGCCGGGCCGGTTCGACCTGCTGACCGAGCAGCTCGAGCTGATCACCGGCCTGTGGGACACGCCGGTGGGGGAGAGGTACAACTTCCAGGGCGAGCACTACCAGCTGACCGATTCCCCGGCGCTGCCGAAGCCGGTCCAGCAGCCGCACCCGCCGGTCATCGTCGGGGGCGGGGGCAAGAAGCGTACGCCGTCTCTCGCGGCCAAGTTCGCGAGTGAGTTCAACGCCGGCTTCCGCTCCGTCGAGCTGACCGACACGCTCTTCAAGCGCGTCCAAGCCGCCTGCGACGAGATCGGCCGCGACCCGAAGACCCTCGACCTCTCCACTGCGCACACCGTCGTGGTCGGCAAGGACGACGCCCAGGTCAAGCAGCGCGCCGCCGCGATCGGCCGCGATGTCGAAGACCTCAAGGCCAACGCCATCGCCGGCACCCCCGCCGAGGTCGTCGACCGCCTCGGCCAGTTCGCCGCCGTCGGCTCCCAACGCCAGTACGTCCAGATCATGGACCTCCAGGACCTCGACCACCTCGACCTCATCGCGTCCGAGGTCCTCCCACAGGTGTCCTGACCGGGGATTCGTGGAGGGTTTCCAGCCCGGATCGGGCAGAAACCCTCCAAGGAACGCGCAAAAAACCTCCCAGGTCGGGATAGCGCCGGCGCTGTTCCGACTGGGGGGCGCCGGCAGGGTGATCTCGGGACGGGCGCGCTGGTGGCTCGATGTCGTGTATCTTGATGTCGAGAGAGTTTTGGGGCGAGGTTAGGGGAGCCTGATCTCGCGGCCGGGCGGCGTGCTCGGCAGGATGGGCTCAGCGGAACTGGACTGGACAGAGGAGCAGGTTGATGGCGAGCGTCGACAGCTTCGGTGCCAAGGGTGCACTCGAGGTCAACGGTCAGTCGTACGAGATCTTCAGGTTGGCGGGCATCGAGGGTGCGGACACGCTGCCGTACTCCTTGAAGGTCCTGCTGGAGAACCTGCTGCGCACCGAGGACGGCGCGAACATCACCCCCGAGCACATCACCAAGCTCGGCAACTGGGACGCGAACGCGGCGCCCGACACGGAGATCCAGTTCACCCCGGCCCGGGTGATCATGCAGGACTTCACCGGTGTGCCGTGTGTCGTCGACCTGGCCACGATGCGCGAGGCGGTCGCGGAGCTCGGCGGCGACCCCACCAAGATCAACCCGCTCGCTCCGGCCGAGCTGGTCATCGACCACTCGGTCATCACCGACGTCTTCGGCCGCCCAGACGCGTTCGAGCGCAACGTCGAGTTCGAGTACCAGCGCAACGGCGAGCGGTACCAGTTCCTTCGCTGGGGCCAGACCGCGTTCGACGACTTCAAGGTCGTCCCGCCGGGCACCGGCATCGTCCACCAGGTGAACATCGAGCACCTCGCGCGGACGGTCATGGTCCGCGACGGCATCGCTTACCCCGACACCTGTGTCGGCACCGACAGTCACACCACGATGGTGAACGGTCTCGGCGTGCTCGGCTGGGGCGTCGGCGGCATCGAGGCCGAGGCGGCCATGCTCGGCCAGCCCGTGTCGATGCTGATCCCCAAGGTCGTCGGCTTCAAGCTGACCGGCTCGGTGCCGGCCGGCGCCACCGCGACCGACGTCGTACTCACGATCACCCAGCAGCTGCGCAAGCACGGCGTGGTCGGCAAGTTCGTCGAGTTCTACGGCGAGGGCGTCGCTGCCGTGCCGCTGGCGAACCGGGCCACGATCGGCAACATGAGCCCGGAGTTCGGCTCCACCTGCGCGATCTTCCCGATCGACGACGTCACCCTGGAGTACCTGCGGCTGACCGGCCGCAGCGACCAGGACGTCGCGCTCGTCGAGGCGTACGCCAAGGAGCAGGGCCTGTGGCACGACCAGTCGGTCGAGCCGCGGTTCTCCGAGTACCTCGAGCTCGACCTGTCGACCGTCGTACCGTCGATCGCCGGCCCGAAGCGGCCGCAGGACCGGGTCGCGCTGACCGAGGCCAAGGAGGCCTTCCGCGGTGCGCTGACCGACTACGCGACCGAGGAGCTCGACGTCGACCCGTCGGAGACCGGGAGCTTCCCGGCCAGCGACGCGCCGAACGGTCACGGCGACGTGAACGACGAGCCGCATGTCCCGCACGGCGGTCCCGGCCGGCCGTCGAAGAAGACCAAGATCACCATGAACGGCGCGGAGACCGAGCTCGACCACGGCCACGTCGTGATCGCCAGCATCACCTCCTGCACCAACACCTCGAACCCGTCGGTCATGCTCGCCGCCGCGCTGCTGGCCAAGAACGCGGTCGACAAGGGCCTGGCTTCGAAGCCGTGGGTGAAGACGTCGCTGGCACCCGGGTCGAAGGTCGTCACCGACTACTACGAGAAGGCCGGCGTCACGCCGTACCTGGAGAAGCTCGGCTTCCACCTGGTCGGCTACGGCTGTACCACCTGCATCGGGAACTCGGGCCCGCTGCCCGAGGCCGTCTCGGCCGGCGTGCAGGAGGCCGACCTGGCGGTCGTCTCGGTGCTGTCCGGCAACCGCAACTTCGAGGGCCGGATCAACCCGGACGTGAAGATGAACTACCTCGCCTCGCCGCCGCTGGTGATCGCCTACGCGCTGGCCGGGACGATGGACTTCGACTTCGAGACCGATGCCCTGGGCCAGGACACCGACGGCAACGACGTGTTCTTGAAGGACATCTGGCCGGCCGCGGACGAGGTCGAGAAGGTGATCGCCTCCTCGATCAGCAAGGAGATGTTCACCAAGGACTACGCCGATGTCTTCGCCGGTGACGAGCGCTGGCAGTCGCTGCCGACGCCCGAGGGCAAGACGTTCGCCTGGGACGCCGAGTCGACGTACGTGCGCAAGCCTCCGTACTTCGACGGGATGGCCAAGGACCCGTCGCCGGTGACCGACATCGCCAGCGCCCGGGTGCTGGCCAAGCTGGGCGACTCGGTCACCACCGACCACATCTCCCCGGCCGGTTCGATCAAGGCCGACAGCCCGGCCGGCAAGTATCTGGCCGACCACGGCGTGGACCGCAAGGACTTCAACTCGTACGGCTCGCGCCGGGGCAACCACGAGGTGATGATCCGCGGCACGTTCGCGAACATCCGGCTGCGCAACCAGATCGCGCCGGGCACCGAGGGCGGCTTCACCCGCGACTTCACCCAGGACGACGCGCCCGTCACGTCGATCTACGAGGCCGCGCAGTCGTACGCCGAGGCCGGCACGCCGCTGGTGATCCTGGCCGGCAAGGAGTACGGCTCGGGTTCGTCGCGCGACTGGGCCGCCAAGGGTACGGCGCTGCTCGGGGCGAAGGCCGTGATCACCGAGTCCTTCGAGCGCATCCACCGGTCGAATCTGATCGGCATGGGCGTGCTGCCCCTGCAGTACCCGGAGGGTGAGACCGCGGAGTCGCTCGGCCTGACCGGCGAGGAGACGTTCGACATCACCGGCGTCACCGCGCTCAACGAGGGCTCGATCCCGAGCACCGTCCACGTCAAGGTCACCTCGCCCGACGGCGGCGAGAAGGAGTTCGACGCGGTCGTCCGGATCGACACCCCCGGCGAGGCCGACTACTACCGCAACGGCGGCATCCTGCAGTACGTGCTCCGTTCGCTCCTCGCGGGCTGACACGGGCGCAGTAGTTGTCGGTGGTCGGCGCTTTACTGGTCGGCATGGGCAAGGAACGCGAGGCGCCGCGCGAGGTTGTGCGCGCGGCGTGCGCCAAGCACGGCGATGACGCCGTGATCGACTGGTGCGTCGCGTTCCTCACCGGAGAGATCTCGGGGGAGGACGCGTACGGCGCCGACCTGCCGAAGCTGGTGGCGATCACGGGCAACCCGAAACCAGGTGGCTGGTCCGCGCCGGTCGACCCGGTGAACTACTACTGGATCAGGGTGTGGGCCGCCCGCGTCTTCCTCTACGTCTGGCGCGATGACGTCGTCGACGCGCTGCGGGTGGCCGCGAGGGATCCCGCCTGGCGGGTGCGAGAGCACGTCGCTCGGCTGACCGCGCAGCGGGAGCTCGGTCAGCTCGTCGACGCCCTGCTACCCGATCTTCAGCACGAGCTGCCCAGAGTCCGTGCGACGGCCGCCCGCGCTGTCGGCGCCGCGGGCGAGGCCGAGCACGCCGAGGCTCTGCAAGATCTCCTCGAGGACCCGGACCTCACCGTCCGCGTGGCAGCCGAGAATGCCCTGGCCCGCTTGGAGAAACGGCTGGACCGCACCTTCGAACGGCGCGCTTAGCTCGACAGAGCGGCGCGGAGTTTACCGGCATACTCAGCTGCTTCGGCGTCGTCGGCGTACTTGGTGCGGGGCCAGAAGAAGCCGCGCAGTCCGTCGCCCTTCGTCCGTGGCACCACGTGCACGTGGAGATGCGGGACGGACTGCGACACGATGTTGTTCACGGCAACGAACGAGCCCTGCGCGTCGAACGCCGTACGCACGGCATCCGCGACCGACCGCGCCGCCCCGAAGAACGGCACCAGCAACGCGTCCGGCAGCTCGACCAGCGTCGGCACGTGCTCGCGCGGCACGATCAGCGTGTGCCCCTTGAACACCGGCCGTACGTCGAGGAATCCCACGACGTCCGGTGTTTCCAGCACGATCTGCGCCGGCGTCGTACCGGCGATGATGGAACAGAAGAGACAGTCGGCCATCAGGTCATGACCTTAGCCGAGCTTCTCGTCTACGAAGCACCAGCGCCAATTCTCGCCTGGTTCGAAGCTGCGCATCACCGGGTGTTCGGTCTCGTCGTAATGCTTGCTGGCGTGCTTCATCGGCGACGAGTCGCAGCAGCCGACGTGACCGCAGCCGAGGCAGAGACGCAGGTGGACCCAGGAGCTGCCGATCGCCAGGCACTCCTCGCACCCCTCGGGTGTGTTCGGCGCGACCACCAAAGGAGCTTGTTCGAGGTGCTTGCAGGCACCGCCCGGTGAGGTCTTGACCCGCAGGTCCTCGGACCGGCCGCCCACGTCGTCGTCCTCGTCGCGGTCCAGGATGGACTCCTCGATGTCAAGGGCGATCTGCGCCCGCTGCAGCACCTCGTCGGCGACGAGGCCGGCGTCGCGGACCTTCAGGATGTGTCCCCGCTCGGCCTCGAGCATGGCGATCCGCAGCCGGCGATAGGCCTCGCTCGGCGTCTCGTACTCGCTCTCCGGCCGCCCGAGCCGCTCCCACGCGGCCTGCGCCCGGGCCTCACCACGCTGCCGGAGCAGGTTGACCACCTCGGGCGGGTCGTCCGGCGTGACGATCTCCTGCAGCTTCTCCTCGGCGGCGCGGTGCGCACCTTGCAGTACGGCGGCCTCCTGCAGCGCATCCTCCGCCGGATCCGGGCCGGGCAGCCGGAGCCGCCGTACCAGCCAGGGCAGGGTCGAGCCCTGGACGAGCAGCGTGCCCGCGGTCACGGCGAGCGCGATGAAGACCAGTACTTCGCGATCCGGGGTGTCGTCGGGGAGGGTGAAGACGGCGGCCAGGGTGACGACGCCGCGCATCCCGGCCCATGACACGACGATCAGCGCCTGCCACGACACCGGTCCCGGCCGGGACGGGCCGAGGACGCGCCGGGACACGATCGTGGACGGGATCAGCCAGATCGGCCGGAGCAGCACTACCGCCAGGAATACCGCGGTGGTCGCGGCCGCGATCAGCCAGCCCGGCAGCGGGCTCATCGCGAGGTCGTCGAGGATCCACCGGGTCTGCAGGCCGATCAGCAGGAAGACGGTGTTCTCGAGCAGGAACTGGAAGGTCCGCCAGTTGGTCCGCTCCGACATCCGCGACTTGGCCGACTGGATGATCGGCGACTTGTGCCCGAGCAACAGGCCGGTGACGACCACGGCGAGGACGCCGGACGCATGGATCTCTTCCGCGGCGACATAGGCGATGAACGGCGCGGTCAGGCTGAGCGTGGTGTCGAGCACCGGGTCGGTGAACCGGCGGCGGACCTTGGCCAGCACGAACGCCACGGCCAGACCGATCACGACCCCGCCACCGGCCGCGCGGACGAAGTCCAGGCCGACGTGCAGGACGGTCGGCGTGACCACTGCGGCCGCGAGCGCCGTACGCAGACAGACCAGTGCGGTCGCGTCGTTGACCAGGCTCTCGCCCTCGAGGATGGTGACCACGCGGCGCGGGAGTCCGACCCGCCTGGCGATCGCGGTCGCGGCGACGGCGTCCGGCGGCGCGACCACGGCGCCGATCGCGAAGGCGGCCCACAACGGCAGCGGTTCGTGGCCCAGCGACCCGGCCACGACGCCGAGCAGCCACCACGCGACCACGCCGACGCCGAGCGCGGTGAACACGACCAGCCCGACCGACAGCAGCCCGATCGACCGGCGGTGTTTGGAGAAGTCGACCAGGCTGGTCTTGATCGCCGCCGAGTACAGCAGCGGCGGCAGGAAGCCGACCAGGACGACCTCGGGGGCGAGCTCGACCCGGGGGACGAACGGGAGGTACGACGCGGCGATCCCGATGACCACGAGCAGCAGGGGAGCCGAGATCCCGAGCCGCCGGGCCAGTGCGGCCCCGGCCGCGACCACGGCGACGAGGGCTACGACCTCGATCGCGATATGCACGCTGCACAGTGTCGCAGCGTCGGCCCGGTTTCGGCCGCTCGGTTCGCCCTCGGCTGAGCCGGGATCTGGTCAGTGCGGTCGCGGTCGTCTAGCGTGTGCGCAGCGGGATCTGTCGATCACTGGGGGTGACTGATGCGTCGTCGCGTCGTCTCACTGGTTTGTGCGCTTGTCGTTCTCGGCTCGTCGCTCGCGGTCCCTGCCGCGGCCGCCGTCACGGTCACCAACGGCTGTGTCGCCTCGGTGCCGGAGCCCGGTACGACGACACCGGTCCGGATCTGTTATTCGCTGTTCGAGCCCGCCGGCGCCTCGGCCGCACACACCGTGCCACTGATCTTCCACAGTCATGGCTGGGCCGGCAGCCGGACCAAGGACCCGGCCGCGTTCCAGGCCTGGCTCGACGCCGGCTTCGGCGTACTGAGCTTCGACCAGCGCAGCTTCGGCGAGAGCACCGGCGTCGCGCACGTGATGAGCCCGGACTATGAGGGCCGCGACGTGGTGAAGCTCGTCGACTTCGTCGCCGGTCTGGACTGGGTGACGAAGCAACGGCCGGGTGATCCGCTGATTGGGGCGATCGGCGGGTCTTACGGTGGCGGGTACCAGTTCGCCGGTGCGTTCACCGAGTTGCGGGACAGCGGGCGGACCCGGTTCGACGCGCTCGCGCCCGAGATCACCTGGTGGGATCTCAAGCAGAGTCTCGCGCCGGAGGAGGCTGCGCGGACGCTCTGGCTCTCGATCCTCTTCGCCGCCGGCGGCACCCACCTGCCGCCCGCGGTGTCGGCGGCGTTCGTGCAGTTGATCGCGACCGGCGGTTGGCCGGCAGGGAAGGCTGGGCGCGATCTTGATGCGTTCTTCGCGCGCAACGGGCCGGCGTGGCACGTGTCGCAGGGCCGCAAGCTGGATATCCCGGTGCTGTTCGGGCAGGGGATCTCGGACAACCTGTTCAACCTCAACCAGGGGCTGGCGAACTTCGACCATGCGCTGACCGCCCGGGCCCGGGCGCGGTCGATCTTCGTCGGGTACAACGGCGGTCACACGCTGCCGAGCGTCGTACCGCCGGGATTCGCGACGCCGGGGGATCCGTGCTCGATCGCGCTGGGCTCGCCGAACTTCTCGGCCCTGGCGGTGCGCTTCATGACCGCGAAGCTGCTGGGGAGGGCGACCGGGCTGTCCGGCTTCGGCGTGTATCACCTGTCCACCGCGGACGGTCGTTGCCTGACGCAACGGAATCTGGCGCCGAACACACGCCAGGCACTGGGCAAGATCCTCGTCCCGACCGGCGCCGGACTGCCACTCAGCCTGAAAATCGCGACCGGGCCTCTGACCGTCGCGGGAACTCCTCGGCTCTCCGCGAAGGTCTACACGCTCGTACCGGACTCGGGAGCCTTCTTCGCCCTCAGCGTCGGCACCAACCCGCTGACCGCGAGGGTCGTGCAGAACAACACGATGCCGCTGCGGGAGAAGCACGTCGCGAGGGGCGTCGAGCGCACGATCGAACTGCCCGCGATCGCCGTCGACGTCCCGGCCGGCAAGAATCTCTACCTGACCGTCACCCCGGTCGCCGACATGTACGCCGGCCAACGCGGCCCGCTCCCCGGCGCGCTGCTGTTGAAGAACCCGACGCTGACCTATCGGATCTTGTCGAGATAAGTCTTGTAGACGGTCAGGAACGGCTCCTCGTTCGCCACCGCACCGACCAGCCAGTCGCACGTCTCCTGCGCCGTCGCGATCACGTCGGCCGGATATCCGTACTTGACCTGGTGTTCGGCGAACTCGTCCTCGTCGTCGACATAGATCGTCCCGTCCCGCCGCTTCACCACGTCCAGATCGAGATCGATCATCGTGACCACGTCCTCGGAGAACTCCACCGGCGTCGTCACGTCGCAGTAGATCTCCGTCCGACGCGGCTCGTCGTTGAAGATCGCTGTGAACCACTGGTCCCGCGGGAACAACTGCACATGAGCCTGTTCCTGCGTCACCACCGGCTCATCCCCCCGCTGCGACACCGAGTTCGCCGGCGCCCCCAACCACACCCCGAACGCGTCCTCCCCGAGATACCGCATCCACTGATGCCAGTGCAGCTTCTCGTCGTACTTCCGATACACCACCCGAACATCACGCATGCCGGACAACTTATCCCGCCACCGGTGCGCCCGGCCGCGGACCGCCCGCCGGACGGGCGGGCGTTACGGAAGTTGCAGGTTGCTGCAATTCTCTGGCCCGCGACCGGCGCCGACCGCCAGGATGAAGGGGCGACCATCTGGGGAGGAACAGCTGCGCGTCCTAGGTTCTCGCTGACCCTCGCCGGTGTAGGGGGGCCTTATCCGGTGGGGGTCAGCGAGCGGATCTGCTGGAGGTAGGGCCGGTAGGCGGTGGTGAAGGGCTCTGTGGTGGTGATGTGGGTGGCCAGGTAGTCGCAGGTGGCCTGGGCGGTGGCGATGACCTGGGGTGGGTAGTGGTAGAGGACCTGGTGGTGGTGGAACTCGTCCTCGTCCATGACGCGGACCGAGCCGTCTCGCATCAGGCGGATGTCGAGGTCGAGGTCGACGGTGGTGACGGAGTCGACGCCGAACTCGGCGGGCATGGTGATGTCGCAGTAGATGGCGGTCTGGTGGGGGGTGTCGTTGAAGAGGGCACTCCACCATTGGCCGTGCGGGAAGAGGCGGACGCGGTGGTGGTCGATGGTGGTCCAGCTGCCGTCGGCGCGCTGGCCCTTGGTGCCGGGGAGGGAGCCGACCCACAGGCCGTGCTCGTCCTCGCCGAGCCGGACGGCTTCCACCAGGCGATGCGGCTGTCCGTCGTACTTGCGGAACAGCGTCCTCACCAGCTCCATGCGATCACTCTAGGTGAAAGCCGAACCATCCTGCCCGAGGAGACGTCTTGGAGTGTGAGATAGGCCCGGTCGGAGTTGCCGAGTTCGGAAACCGGGCGCGGGGTGAATAGACTCAAGCGTCCGAGGACGACCGCGGGGAGGAACTCGATGCGCGTGCTGGAGACGGTCGGAGGGCCGGCGGACCTCAAGAAGCTGTCCGATCAGCAGCTCACCGATCTCGCGGCGGAGATCCGCGAGGTCCTGGTCGAGACCGTGTCCCGGACCGGGGGCCACCTCGGCCCCAACCTCGGGATGGTCGAGATCACCCTGGCGATGCACCGCGTGTTCGAATCGCCGCACGACCGGCTCGTCTTCGACGTCGGTCACCAGGCGTATGTGCACAAGCTGGTCACCGGCCGGGCGCCGAAATTCGACACTCTCCGTCAGCAGGGCGGCCTGTCCGGGTACCCGAACCAGGCCGAGTCCGAGCACGACATCATCGAGAACAGCCACGCCTCGACCGCCCTTTCATACGCCGACGGCCTGGCCAAGGCCTACCGGTTGCGCAAGGAGGACCGGCACGTGGTCGCGCTGATCGGCGACGGCGGCCTGACCGGCGGCATGGCCTGGGAGGCGCTGAACAACATCGCCGCCGCCAAGGACCTCAAGCTGGTCATCATCGTCAACGACAACGGCCGCTCCTACAGCGACACCGTCGGGGGCCTGGCCACCCACCTGACCAGCCTGCGCACCAACCCGCGGTACGAGAAGGTCCTCGACCTGATCAAGAGGAACCTGGCCCGGACGCCGTACGTCGGCCCGCCGATGTACGAGGTGCTGCACGGGGTGAAGAAGGGCCTGAAGGACATGCTCGCCCCGCAGGGCATGTTCGAGGATCTCGGCCTCAAGTACGTCGGTCCCGTCGCCGGCCACGATCGCGAAGCGATCGAGGAGGCGCTGCGGAGCGCGAAGGCGTTCGGCGGTCCGGTGATCGTGCACGCGGTGACCCAGAAGGGGTTCGGGTACGCCGCCGCCGAGGAGGACGAGGAGGACAACTTCCACCAGGTCCGCCCGGTCAACAAGCCGCGCGGCTGGACGGATGTGTTCGCTGACGAGATGATCCGGATCGGTCACCGCCGCCCGGACGTGGTCGCGATCACCGCGGCGATGCTGCACCCGACCGGCCTGGCCGCGTTCGCGGCCGAGTTTCCGGACCGGATCTTCGACGTCGGCATCGCCGAGCAGCACGCGGTGACGAGCGCCGCCGGTCTCGCGCTGGGCGGTCTGCACCCGGTCGTCGGCCTCTACTCGACCTTCCTGAACCGGGCCTTCGACCAGGTGCTCATGGACGTCGCGCTGCACAAGCTCGGCGTCACGTTCGTGCTCGACCGCGCGGGGATCACCGGTGACGACGGCCCGAGCCACAACGGCATGTGGGACATGTCGATCCTGCAGGTCGTCCCCGGGCTGCGGCTTGCGGCGCCCCGTGACGGCAAGCGCCTGGAGGAGCTGCTCAACGAGGCGGTCGAGGTGAAGGACGCGCCGACGGTACTGCGCTTTGCCAAGGGCGAGGTGTTCCCGGACATCGACGCGATCGACAGGCTCGGCGAGACGGACGTGCTGCAGCGGTCCGGGACCGACGTACTCCTGGTCGGCATCGGCGCGATGGCGGTCACCGCGATGGACGTCGCGCAGCGGCTCGAGGCGCACGGCTTCGGCGTCACCGTGGTGGACCCGCGCTGGGTCAAGCCGGTCGACGCGAAGCTGGTCGAGCTGGCCGCGGACTTCAAGCTCGTGGTCACGATCGAGGACAACGGCCGGGCCGGTGGCTGTGGGTCGATGATCGCCCAGGCGTTGCGCGACGAGGGCGTGGCGACGCCGGTCCGCGATTTCGGCATCCCGCAGAAGTTCCTCGAGCACGCCAAGCGTCCCGCCGTACTGCAGGAGATCGGGCTGACCGGGCAGGAGCTGGCGCGGGAGATCACCGAGCTGATCGCCCAGCATCCGGGCGAGCCGCTCAGCGAGCCCGATCCGGCCAGCGGCCGTCAGGGCAGTGCCTGAGTCAGGGCGGCACCCCGCACCACCGCGGAGCCGTCACGCAGCAGCTCGCCGCCGCACCCGCGCCTGGCCGCTGTTGCTCTCCCTGGCCCTCGTCGCCGTCGCGGTTGCCGGCGGCCTGGCCCTGCACCACTCCAGCGGGCGCACGGACGGTTCCGAAGCCGCCAGCGCCACTACGCCGGACATCGATCTGGCGGCCCGGGCCGCGGCCGTGGACAAGGTGCTGAAGAAGCGCTCGCAGGCCGTGCTCACCGACAACCAGAAGGACTTCCTGGCCGACGTCGACCCGGGCAACAAGAACCTGGTCGCCCGGCAGCGGACCCTGTTCACGAACCTCCGTCAGTTCGGTTTCGCGAAACTGACCTATCAGCAGCTGTCCCAGCAGTTCGACGACGCGATCACCAAGAAGTACGGCCCGTCGACGTACCTCGTCGCGATCGCGATGACCTACCAGATCCGGGGCATCGACATGGTCCCGGTCCGCGCGATGCTCGGCTACACGTTCACCGAACGGCCGACCGGCGACTGGATGCTGGTGTCCGACACCGACCTGGACGAGCGGCTGCCGCGCGGCTCGCACCAGGAGGCCTGGGACACCGGCGAGGTGCTGGTGAAGCGCGCGCCGCGGGTCCTCGTGGTAGTCGAGAAGGGCCAGGACAAGCTCGCGACCAAGCTTGTCGGGATGGCGAGCAGCGCGGTGACGGCGGTCAGCAAGAGCTGGCCGGGCGGCTGGAACGGCTCCGGCGTGGTGATCGGGCTCGACGACAAGATCGTGCGCGGCGCCGACTACACCCAGCCGAAGAACGCCGAGGACGCGATCGCGATGGCGACGTGGGTCTACCGCACGTTGCCCGGCGAGGTGACCACAGAGGGGCAGCGGGCCGATTCGTACGTCGTGATCAACCCGCGCAACCGTGGCAAGGTCGACGCGCGGACGCTGGCGCACGAGTTCACCCATGTCGCGACGGCGCCGTACGGGCCGTATGCCCCACGGTGGCTGGTCGAGGGGGCGGCGACGTACGTCGAGTTCCTGCCGATGGACGGTGCGCAGCCGTTGGCAATCGGGAAGTACCGGCAGGACGTGCGGACGAAGTACCTGGCGAAGGCGAAGAGCCTGCCCGCCGATGCGACCTTCTTCCAGCAGTCCGACAGTTCGTACCCGCTGTCCTGGCTGGCCCTCGACTACCTCTTCACCCGGTTCGGTGGGACCGAGGTCGGCACGCTCTACCGGGAGATGGCAGCCCTCGGCACTACGCAGGCCGATCGGGACCGGATCATGCTGGAACACGTCGGCATGACCGAAGCCGGCCTGTTCCAGGCCCTGAAGGCCGCTGCGGCTGCCTGAACCGTCTGGGTCAAGTAGGGTAGCCGGGCTGCGACTGACGGGTACTCGGAGGGGATCGACCCGAAGTGAATGCGACCACGCCTGGCGCCGGACCGCCGAGCGCTCAGGCTCCGCCTGCTGGACCCCGCCGCTGGCTGGGGTTGCTGGCGGCGGTGGCGCTGGTCTCCGGCGGCGTGGCCTACACCGTTGAAGAGCGGCACGAGGACGCCCGCGCCCGGGTCGTCGCGACCCAGACGCCAGGGCCGAGCCAGAGCCCCACGACGTCGCGCACCGCGGCCGCGATCACCGCCCGCCGGGTGGCCGTCGACACCATTCTGCTGCGCCGCGCCCAGGCCGTGCAGACCCGAAACCAGGCGCTCTTCCTGGCCGACATCGATCCAGCCAACACGAAGCTGCGCGCCGCGCAGGCGGTGCTGTTCGCGAACCTGGTCGAGATCGGCTTCACCGAGCTCGGCTACAGCCAGGCCGAGGAGCGGTTCAACCCGTCGGTGCTCCGGGCGCACGGGCGTACGACGTACCTGGTCCGGGTGCTGATGCGCTACCAGATCCCGCAGGTCGACCTCGCCCCGGTGACGACCGAGCTCGGCTACACGTTCGTCAGCCGGGCCGGCCGATGGGTGATCACCGATGACGACGACCTGGACAACGACCTGGGCCCGGGCGCGCACCAGGAGGCCTGGGACCTGGGCCCGATCGACGTGCAGCGCGCGCCGCGGGTGCTGGTCGCGGTGGAGAAGGGCGACACCGAACGCGGCCGGGCGATCGCGGCCGCGGCGACCGAGGGGCTGACCGAGGTGTCGGCGTACTGGCCGCGGAAGTGGCGTGGCTCGGTCTTCGTGATCGCACTCGACGAGACCGAGGTCCGCGACGCTCGATTCGCCGACGAGGACATCGAGTCGGCCGCGAGTTCGGGCTCGACCTTCTCGTCGCTGCCCGGTCAGGACACCGCCGACGGCACGGTCGCCGGTGCCTACATCGCGATCAATCCGAACGAGCGCGACCGCGTCGACGAGATCCTGCTGTCGCACGAGATCACCCATGTCGCCACCGCCGACCTCGGCGGGTACGAACCGCTCTGGCTGGCCGAGGGCGCGGCCGAGGACGTGTCCTGGCGCGGGATCGAGGCGATCAGCGGGCCGGGTGAGGTCGCCAAGTGGGAGCAGGAGGTCATCGACGACGCATTGCCGACCCTGACCTCGCTGCCGAGCGACGCCGGCTTCTACCAGAACTCCGCCGACGTGTACGGCGTCAGCTGGCTCGCGGTGCGCTACCTGGTGCGGCGGATCGGACTCGACCACGTCGAGGAGCTGTACGAGGACATGGCGATGAACGGCACCGACCAGGCGGCCCGCGACCGGATCCTGCTCAGCCGCACCGGCCTCACCGAGGCGACGTTGTGGACCTCTCTGCGGACGTACACGCCGCAACGCTGAGTGGCGGTTTGACCTCAAGCGGTCAGACAGGCAATCTCGAATGGTTCCGTCCACGTCGAGGAGGCGCAGATGAGTCTTGTTCGGAAGAAGACGATCGAGCAGTCCATCGCTGACACCGACGAACCGGAGTACCAGCTCAAGAAACGTCTGACCGCGATCGATCTGACCGTCTTCGGCATCGGTGTGATCATCGGCGCCGGTATCTTCACGCTGACCGGCCGCGCGGCGAAGGCGTACGCCGGACCGGGCATCGCGTTGTCGTTCGTGCTCGCCGCGGTCTGTTGTGCGCTGGCCGCGTTGTGCTACGCCGAGTTCTCGTCCACCGTCCCGGTGTCGGGATCGGCGTACACCTTCTCGTACTTCTCGCTCGGTGAGATCTTCGCCTGGATCATCGGCTGGGACCTGCTGCTCGAACTGATGCTCGGAGCAAGCGTCGTCGCCCAGGGCTGGTCGACGTACGCCGCCTTGTTCCTCGAGCAGATCGGGTTGGGCTGGCCGTCGTCGATCGGGCCCGACAGTCATGTGAACGTGCTGGCGATGCTGCTCGTCGCCGTGCTGGCCACGCTCGCGACGATCGGCATCAAGGAGTCGCTGCGGGTCAACCTGGTGCTGGTCGCGATCAAGCTGTTCGTGGTGCTGTTCGTGATCATCGCCGGCCTGTTCTACATCAAGGGCTCGAACCTGTCGCCGTTCATCCCGCCGAGCGTGCCGGCCCCCAACGGCGACGTCACCATCACCACCCCGCTGTTCCAGGCGATGTTCGGGTTCACCCCGTCGACGTTCGGCGTGATGGGCCTGGTGTCCGGCGCCTCGCTGGTGTTCTTCGCGTTCATCGGGTTCGACGTGGTCGCGACCACCGCCGAAGAGGCGAAGAACCCGCAGCGCGACCTGCCCCGCGGCATCATCGGCTCGCTGGCGATCTGCACGGTGCTCTACGTGCTGGTCTGCATCGTCATCACCGGCATGGTGAAGTACACCGACATCAACGGTGAGGCGGCGCTGGCCGAGGCGTTCCGGTCGGTCGGCCGGGACAGCTTCGCGACCCTCATCTCGGCGGGTGCGGTGGCAGGTCTGACCACGGTGGTGCTGACGCTGATGATCGGCGCGGCTCGCGTGGTGTTCGCGATGAGCCGTGACCACCTGATGCCGCGTCAGCTCGGCAAGACGCACGCGAAGTGGGGGACGCCGTACCGGCTGACCATCGCGATCGGCGTCATCGTCGCGATCGTCGCCGGTCTCACCCCGATCGGGAAGCTGGAGGAGATGGTGAACATCGGCACCCTGGCCGCGTTCACCCTGGTGTCGATCGCCGTACCGCTGCTGCGCAAGAGCCGGCCGGACATCAAGCGCTCCTTCACCGTGCCGGGCAACCCGGTGGTCCCGATCCTGGCGGCGCTCATCTGCATCTACCTGATGCTGAACCTGTCGCTGGAGACCTGGCTGCGGTTCGCGATCTGGATGGTGCTCGGCTTCGTCGTCTACGCCCTCTACGGCTACCGCAGGAGCCGCGTCGGCATCGAGGAGCGCACCGGCGAGGTCACGAAGGCCTGACCGTCCCGCTCGGATGGTCGGCGACCCGGTAGGATCAGCCGACCATCCGAGGGGGACCGCATGAAGCACCCGAGGCGCCTGCTCGCAGGTGTCGCCGCGCTGGCGCTCGCCGCGACCGCGGGTGTCGTGGCTGTCCGCGTCCAGCACGGCTCGTCGCCCGACAGCAGTGCCGTGGCGGCGGTCGAGGCGACCGCGACGCCGGGCCTGCTCGACGACGCGCAGAAGAAGGCCCGGAAGGGCCAGGTCGACGTCGTTCTGGCAGTGCGGGCCACCGCGGTCCTCAAGGGTGATCTGCGGCGTTTCCTCGCCGCGGTCGATCCGAAGCAGCCGCAGTTGGTGGCGCGGCAGCGGCTGCTGTTCACGAACCTGCGGAAGTTCGGGTTCACCAAACTGACGTACTTCGCCGCGGACGAGCGTGAGTCGCCGGAGCTGACGACGAAGTACGGGCCGGGCGTGTTCACCACCCGGGTGATGATGCGGTATCAGCTGACCGGCCTGGACGCGAAGCCCGTGCAGACGGATCTCGGCTACGCCTTCGTACGGCGAGCAGGCGCGTGGATCCTGGTCGAGGACGGCGCGATCGACGGTGAGCTGAGCGCGGACGGGCATCGACAGCCGTGGGACTACCAGGAGGTCGCGGTCGTCCGGCGCGGCAAGGTCGTCGTCGTGGTCGACAAGCGCGAACCGGCGCTGGGCCGGAAGATCGCGAAGGTGTCGCAGGGCTCGGTCGACGCCGTACGGCGGCATTGGCCGCGACCGTGGAACGGCGCGGTGATGGTGGTCGCGATGGCCGAGCCGCGGGTGATGGCGCTGCTGTGGACCTCTGGGTCGGGCTCCGGCTGGACCATCGCCGCGAAGGCGGTCACCTTGTACGACGGTGAGCCGATCGGACCGAAGACGACGACGCCGGTGAGCAGCCGGATCGTGGTGAACCCGGCCGTCCGCAAACAGCTCGACGAAGACCTGCTGGTGCATGAGATGACGCACGTCGCGACGGTGCCGATCGGGAACAACACGCCGATCTGGTTGGTCGAGGGGCTCGCGGAGTACGTCCGTTGTGCGTCGATCGAGGACGACCCGCACTGGACGGTCGATCCCTACCGGAAGACGGTGCGGACCAAGTATCTGCCGGGGATGAAGGTGCTGCCTGGTCCGGCGGAGTTCGACGCGGACGGTGATCGGTCGTACGGGCAGAGCTGGTGGATCACGGCGTACCTGCAGTCGAAGCTGGGGGAGAAGGGGGTGGCGTCCCTGTACGCGGACCTCGCCGTCCACAGCACCAACGAGGCCAGCTACACCAGCATCATCAAGGAACACACCGGCAAGACACCCGAGCAGTTGGTTGCCGCCGTCAAGAAGTTCAAAGGCTGAGAGCCCCGCCCCCGCGCTTCGCTCGGGGGCGGGGCTGTTTCACGCGAGGCTGGCGATTCCCTTCGGGAGGAAGCGGATGCCGTTGACCTTTTCGGAGATGCCGGTGCGGTCGAGGTACGGGGTGATGCCGCCGAGGTGGAAGGGCCAGCCGGCGCCGAGGAGGAGGCAGAGGTCGATGTCCTGGGCTTCGGCGACCACGCCTTCGTCGAGCATGATCTTGATCTCCTCGGCCAGCGCGGCCAGCACTCGGGTGCGGAGCTCCTCGGGCGTCGACGGCTTGTCGCCGACCGTGACCAGCGCCTCGACCTCGGGGTCGACGACCGGCTTGCCCTCTGGCCACAGGTAGAACGAACTCTTGCCTACAGCAACGACCTTCGCCAGGTTCGCCGACACCGCGAACCGCTCCGGGTAAGTGCGGTTCATCGTCTCGGCCACGTGCAGCGCGACCGGCAGGCCGACCAGCTGCAGCAGCACGAACGGCGGCATCGGCAACCCCAGCGCCGACAACGCCTTGTCCGCCGCGGGGATCGGCGTACCCTCGTCGACCGCCGCGCTGACCTCGCCGAGGAAGCGCGTCAGCAGCCGGTTCACCACGAACGCCGGCGCGTCCTTCACCAGCACGCACGACTTCTTCAGCGTCTTGCCGACCGCGAACGCGGTCGCCAGCGACGCGTCGTCGGTCCGGTCGGCCCGGATGATCTCGAGTAGCGGCAGCACCGCGACCGGGTTGAAGAAGTGGAACCCGACGACCCGCTCCGGGTGCTCGAGGTCCGCGGCCAGCTCCGTCACCGACAGGGACGACGTGTTCGTGGCCAGGATCGCATTCGGCCGGATGATCTTCTCCAGGTCGGCGAAGATCGTCTTCTTCAGCTGCAGTTCCTCGAACACGGCCTCGATCACGAAGTCCGCGTCCGCGAACACGGCCCGGTCCACCGAGCCGGTGACGAGCGCCTTGAGCTGGTTCGCCTTGTCCGGCCGGATCCGGCCCTTGCCGAGCAGCTTGTCGATCTCACCGTGCACGTACCCGACCCCGCGGTCGACCCGCTCCTGGTCCAGGTCCGTGAGCACGACGGGAACCTCGAGGCGCCGTACGAACAACAACGCCAGCTGGCCCGCCATCAGGCCCGCGCCGACGACGCCGACCTTGCTGACCGGGCGGGCGAGCGACTTGTCCGGCGCACCGGCCGGCCGCTTGGCCCGCTTGTTCACCAGATCGAAGGCGTACAGGCCGCTGCGCAGCTCCTCGCTCATGATCAGATCGGCGAGCGCCTCGTCCTCGGCCGCAAAGGCGGAGTCGCGGTCCCACTTGTCACAGTCCTTCGCCGCCGCGATCAGGTCGAGCGCCCGGTACGGCGCCGGGGCCGCACCGCTGACCTTGAGATCGGCGAACCCCTTGCCTCGGGCAACGGCTGCGTCCCAGGCCTCGCCCCGGTCGATCTCCGGCCGCTCGACGACCACCGAGCCGGTGAGTACCTTGCTCGCCCAGATCAGCGACTGCTCCAGGAAGTCGGCCGAGTCCAGCAGGACGTCGCCGATGCCGAACTGCACGGCCTCCGGGCCGCTGAGCATCTTGTTCTGGTTCAGGGCGTTCTCGACCACGACCTTGACGGCCTTGTCGGCGCCGATCAGGTTCGGCAGCAGGAAGTTGCCGCCCCAGCCGGGGATGAGGCCGAGGAACACCTCGGGCGTCGCGAGCATCCCGGCCGCGGCGGAGACGGTCCGGTACGTCGCGTGCAGCGCGACCTCGAGCCCGCCACCCAGCGCGACGCCGTTGACGAACGCGAAGCTGGGCCTGCCGCCGTCGATCAGCTTGCGCATCACACCGTGGCCGATGCGGCCCAGGTTCAGCGCCTGCTCGCGATCGATCAGCTTCGGTATGCCGGTCAGGTCGGCGCCCGCGGCCAGGATGAACGGCTTGCCGGTGACGCCGATCGCGACGACCTCGTCCCGGGCCAGCGCCGCGTCGATCGCGGTGTTCAGCGAGGCCAGGCCCTTCGGTCCGAAGGTGTTCGGCTTGGTGTGGTCGTGCCCGTTGTCGAGCGTGATGAGAGCCATCGTGCCCGCTTTGTTCGGCAGCACGACGTCCCGCGAGTGCGCGAGCGTGACGAGCTCGTCGTCCGAGAGCGCGACAGCCGAGTCGATCAGTTCCTGCAGGCTCATGCGGCCGCACCTTCCCAATTGGGGTTCTCCCAGATGACCGTTCCACCCATGCCCAGGCCGACGCACATGGTGGTCAGGCCGTAGCGGACCTCGGGGCGCTGCTCGAACTGCTTGGCCAGCTGGTTCATCAGCCGGACGCCGGAGGACGCCAGTGGGTGGCCGTAGGCGATCGCGCCGCCGTACGGGTTGACCCGTGGGTCGTCGTCGGCGATGCCGTAGTGCTCCAGGAACGCGAGCACCTGGACGGCGAACGCCTCGTTCACCTCGAAGGCCTGGATGTCCTCGATCGTCAGCCCGGCCAGCTTGAGCGCCTTCTCGGTCGCGGGGATCGGGCCGACACCCATCACCTCGGGCTCGACGCCGGCGAAGCTGTACGAGACCAGCTTCATCTTCGGCGTCAGTCCGAGCTCGGCGGCGGCTTCCGCGGACGCGAGTACGCAGGCGGTGGCGCCGTCGTTGATGCCGGCGGAGTTGCCCGCAGTGACGCGACCGTGCGGACGGAACGGCGTCTTCAGCGTGGCGAGGTCCTCGACCGTGGTGCCCGGACGCATCGGCTCGTCGGTGCTGGCGTAGCCCCAGCCCTGCTCGGCCGACCTGGTCGCGATCGGAACCAGGTCCGGCTGGATGAGGTCGTTGGCGTACGCCTTGGCCGCCCGCTCCTGTGAGGCCGCCGCGAAGGCGTCGGCGCGCTGCTTGGTGATGCTGGGGAAGCGGTCGTGCAGGTTCTCCGCGGTCGACCCCATTACCAAGGCGGAGGTGTCGACCAGCTTCTCGGAGATGATCCGCGGGTTCGGGTCCACGCCCTCGCCCATCGGGTGCCGGCCCATGTGCTCGACGCCGCCGGCCACGACCACGTCGTACGCGCCGAAGGCGATGCCGGCCGCGGTGGTGGTGACGGCGGTCATCGCACCGGCGCACATCCGGTCGATCGCGTAGCCAGGAGTGGTGTTCGGCAGGCCGGCCAGCAGGGCCGCGGTCCGGCCGATGGTCAGGCCCTGGTCGCCGATCTGCGTGGTGGCCGCGATCGCGACCTCGTCCACCCGCTCCGGCGGGAGCTCCGGGTTCCGCCGCAGCAGCTCCCGGATGCACTTGATCACCAGGTCGTCGGCGCGCGTCTCGGCGTACTGGCCCTTGGCCTTGCCGAACGGGGTGCGAACGCCGTCGACGAACACGACATCGCGGATCTCACGGGGCACGAGGGCCCTCCTCTGGGGGTCGGGAAAGCTGACCCGATGCTACCCGTCGGTAACAGAACTCCCCAAGCACCCCCGCCTGTGCGGCTGCTCACAGGGCCAGGACGGCCGCCAGCACGGTGAAGAACAGGCCGACGACGAAGAACACCTGCTGGGCGCCGAGCGAGATGTCCGCGGCCAAGTGGTGCAGTTTCAGCGGCGCGTCGTCCTTCGGAGCCAGCGCGCCGGTCAGCTGGAACAGATGCATGACACCGAAAACGATCGAGAGCAGGAAGAGTCCCCAGCCGATCGCCATCAGCACCTTCGACAGCTGACCGGCGCCGGTTGCGAAGTCCTTGTAGAAGGTGATCGTCAGCGCCACGATCGCGGTGGACAAGGTGATGAGCTGCTTCGCGGCGTCCTGTGAAAAGTCGAAGGCCTTCGCCAGTCGGTCGTCCATCAGGCGGCCCTCAGCACCACGGCGACATCGGGCAGAACCAGCGCCGGATCGACCGCAGCGTGCTCGCGTCCATCACGTCGCCCTCGTGCAGGCCGCCGACCTCGCCGGCGCCGGCGACGATCGTCCGGGCGAGCGAGCGGGCCCCGTCCTCGGCCGCCGCCGCGTCCTCGCTCAGACCGTCGTCGATGATCGACTGTAAGTAGTCGACCGCCTCGTCGGTGAGCCGCATGCCCTCCTGTTGGACCTGGTCCAGCACGACGTCCCGGATGTAGTCACCGCGTGACTGCGTCGCCCCTCCACCGGACATTGGTTCCCCCCTCGGTTCGGTCGTCCAACCGTAGGCTGCGGCTTCGTCGGCTGCCAGATCTCGTAACCCGTGGCGCACGGCGTCGAATCGGCGCATGCTGGTGCCAGGTAGCTATGGGGAGCCGTTCTATGAACAACCTTGATCTCGCCGTACCGGTGCTGAGCCGGGGCAAGCACCGCAACCCGCGCAAGGGCGCATGCTTCATGGAGTTCGCGTCGTACCTGGCGGGGGAGCCCTGGTCGGATCACCCGGCCTGCACGCACCCGCTGCTGGCGGGCGTGGCCCGGGACGTCAACGACTGCACGACGGACAGCGGCCGGTCGCGGCTGGCTCCGCTGATCCCGTCGGTGATCGGCCTGACGCCCGACGACCCGCACGTCGTAGCACGGGTGACCGCGCGCTGCATCCAGCACGCGTTGCCGGTGGTCTCGCAGGAGCGTCAGTACATCCTGGCCGTCGCGTTGCTGGTGGGGGAGAAGCACCTGGCCGCGCTGGACAGGCGTCCGCTGGACGACCTCGAGCCGGACTCGCTCGCGGTGCTGGAGGCGGTGCCGTCCGCGACCAAGTGGGCGCGGTCCTTCACCTCGCGGGCCCACCGGGGTACGCCGGACTTCGCGCGCCGGACCGCACCACGTGCGGTGTCGTGCGCGGTCGAAGGGATCTCGCAGGCCTGCGTGCCGAACCCGGACGAACGCCTCTACAACCTGCTCACCGCGGCGATCGCGGAGTGCAAGGCGTGGATGCCGGCACCCGCACCGCTGCCCGTGCAAGAGATGCCCGTCCGCGAACAGCGCGTGGAAGTTCGGTAGGCGACCAGTAGGCTTCACTGTGTGACTTTGGAGATCGATACCGGTACAGGATTGATGCCAGTCCACGAGTGGGGTTCCACTGGCGATGACACGCCGGGGCTGCTGCTCCTCCAGGAGATCTTCGGGGTCTCCGACTACATCAAGCAGCGCGCTTCGGATCTGGCCGCGCTCGGGTACTACGTGATCGCGCCCGAGATCTACTGGCGGCTTGACGACACGTCCTTGGACGAGTCCGACCCCGAGTTGCTGCAGCGCGCCATGGGCATCGTGCAGCGGCTCGACTGGGGCCAGGCCGTCACGGACTCGGTCGCCGCGCTGGACTACCTGCGTGCCCGCGGCAAGGGCACCGGGGTCGTCGGCTTCTGCTTCGGTGGTGGGCTCGGATTCAACGTCGCCGCGGCATCGTCGCCGGACGTGCTGATCAGCTACTACGGCTCCTCGCTGCCGCAGCTGATCGACCTTGCGCCGAAGGTGACCGCGACCAGCCTGCACCACTTCGGCGACGCGGATACCTATCTCAAGGCCGACGCGGTCATCCCCGCGCTGGGCGATGCCGAGATCCATCGGTACGCCGAGGCCGGTCACGCGTTCGACAATCCCATGCCGGCCTTCCACCACGCGGACGCTTCCGAGCTGGCGTGGCGGCGTACCGTCGACTTCCTTGCCCGTCACCTCCCAACCTCCCAAGGACAAGCATGAGCCTCTACGACATCCCGCTGACGACTCTTTCCGGTGCATCGACCTCGCTCGGCGAGTACAAGGGCAAGGCCGTCCTCGTCGTGAACGTCGCGTCGAAGTGTGGCCTGACGCCGCAGTACGAGGGCCTGGAGAACCTGCAGAAGAAGTACGCCTCCCGTGGCTTCACCGTGCTCGGTGCCCCGTGCAACCAGTTCGGCGGGCAGGAGCCGGGGACGGCGGAGGAGATCGAGACCTTCTGCTCGACGACGTACGGCGTGAGCTTCCCGATGCTGGACAAGCTCGAGGTGAACGGCGACGGCCGCCACCCGCTCTACTCCGAGCTCACCCTGACCCCGGACGCCACCGGCGAGGCCGGCGACATCCAGTGGAACTTCGAGAAGTTCCTGATCGGCCCGGAAGGCACGGTCGCGGCCCGCTTCCGGCCGCGCACCGAGCCGGAGTCCGACGAGATCGTCACCGCGATCGAGACCCAGCTCCCGAACTAGTTCCCTGCTCACCCGCCCGCCGCGTCGTCGCGGCGGGCGTTCTATTTGTCCAGATTCTATTGCAACACTTCTTTCGAAAGAGTACTTTCGATGGGTGCCGACCCCGCATCGCCATCTCAGCGACCCACGTGAGCTCAACGCCCTTGCGCACCCTGTGCGGATGGCGATCGTCGAACTGCTGTCGATCAGCGGACCACTGACCGCGACCGAACTGGCCGACCGGCTCGACGAAACGCCGGCCAATTGCTCGTGGCACCTGCGCAAACTGGCGCAGCACGGGTTCGTGGAGGAGGCCGGGGGCGGAACGGGCCGGCAGCGACCGTGGCAGGTGCCAGGGCTCGGATTCGGTTGGGACGACGAGCACGCGTCGGGGTCGATCCAGGAGCGGCGGGCAGCGCAGGCCCTGTCCGAGGTGGTGATGAGCCGTGCGATGGACCGGCTGCGCGAGTTCCAGCAGCGCGCCCCGGAGGAGACCGAGGAATGGCGCAAGGCGCAGACCAGCAACGAGATGGTCGCCTGGCTGACCGCGGACGAGCTCAAGGAGATGAACGACGCGATCACTGCGGTGCTCGACCGCTATGTGGAGCGATTGACCGAACCGCAGCGGCGACCACCCGGCTCGCGGCTCTGCGAGTTCGTCGCGTGGGGCATACCGACGTACTTCCCGGGGGTCGAGCCGGCATGAGGAAGTTGTTCGCGCAGCCCGGCTTCCCTCGCCTCTTCGGCGGGCTGAGCACGTCGATGCTCGGCGACTCGGTGATGCTGCTGGTGCTGAGCATGTGGGTGAAGACGCTCACCGGCTCCAACGCGCTCGCCGGGCTGACCTTCTTCTTCATGGTGCTGCCGGCACTCGGCGCTCCGCTGCTCGGTGTCTGGGTCGACCGGCTGCCCCGCAAGTCGATCCTCGTCTGGGGGAACTTCGCCAGCGCGGCCGCGGTGCTCCCACTCGTGTTCGTGCGGGACGAGAACGACGTCTGGCTGATCTGGGTGGTCGCCTTCCTGTACGGCGTCTCGTTCGTCGTCCTGCCCGCCGCGGTCAACGGGCTGCTCAAGGAACTGCTTCCCGAAGACCTCCTCGTCAACGCCAACGCCAGCCTTGCCACGATCAAGGAGGGCTATCGGCTGTTCGGGCCGCTGGTCGGGGCGGCGATCTTCGCGACCGCGGGCGGCTGGCTGGTGGCGGTCGTCGACGCGGCGACGTTCGCCGTCGCCGGGCTGCTGATCGCGACGATCAAGGTGACCGAGGCCCCGGCGCCGGTCAAGAGCACTTTCCGGGAGGACCTCCTCGGTGGTGTCCGCTTCCTGGCCGGCGACCGGGTGCTCCGCCACGTCGTCGCCGGGCTCGCGATCTCCATCCTGGTCATCGGTTTCTTCGAGTCGTCGATCTACGCGCTGATGGACGCGTTCGACAAGCCAGCGACGTTCTCGGGCGTCTTCGTGACCTGCCAGGGCGTCGGTGCGGTCATCGGCGGCCTCACCGCGAGCTGGGCCGTACGCCGTCTCGGTGAAATCGCGACCTGTGCCGTCGGCCTGACCGCACTCGCTGTCGCCACTGTCGTCTGCGCCGCCGCGCCCACCATCGCCCTGGTCCTCGTCGGCGCAGGCATCTGCGGTCTCGGGCTGCCGTGGACCTTCGTCGCGTTCACGACGCTGATGCAGCGGCGCTCGCCGGGCCATCTGATCGGCCGGGTGTCGACCGCGGTCGAGGTGCTCATTTCCACCCCGCAGGCCATCTCGCTGGCTCTCGGCAGCCTGCTCGTCAGCCTGCTCAGCTACCGCCAGATCTTCGCCATCATCGCGACGGTGATCCTGCTCGGTGTACTCCAGATCGTCCTCACCTTGCCCGCTGAGATCCGCGGCGACCTGACGAGCGGCGACCGGCAGGAGGACGCCTTGAGCCTGGAAGGAATAGAGGACTAAAGGTGTCCTGTACTGCTTCTACGGTTGGGGTCAACCGACCGCGAAGGAGCAGGAATCATGACGACTGTCCCGCCGATCCCCGAGGGGTACCACACGGTGACCCCGTGGATCATCGGGCACGACACCGCCGGGCTGATGGAGTTCCTGGCCGCCGCGTTCGGCGCCGAGGATCTCGGTGGGCGGGTGGTCGACGAGCACGGGAACATCGGGCACGCGGAGATGCGGATCGGCGACTCGGTGGTGATGATGTTCGACAAGCCGGACTGGCCGCCGACGCCGGCGTTCCTGCGGCTCTATGTGCCGGACGTGGAGAGGGCCCTGAAGCAGGCGGTCGCGGCCGGCGGCACCGTGCTGACCGAGCCGACGCATCTGTTCTGGGGCGACATCGTCGCGCGGGTACACGACCCGTTCGGCAACCTGTACTGGCTGCAGACCCGCATCGAGGTCGTCGACGAGGCGGAGCTGGGTCGCCGGTTCGGGGACGAGAAGTTCACCAAGGCGCTGGACTACGTGCAGAGCTCGCTGGTCCGACCGGTCGGCTGATCAGTCCAGCGGTTTGGCGGGCGCGGCCTCGGAGGACATCGCGTCGGTCAGGGCCTCCCCGGTGAGGGCGATCTGCCAGCCGCGGGCGTGATGCTCACCCAGGAAGGTCGTCACCACGTCGAGGCTCAGGTCGGGCGGTGGCGACCAGGCCAGCCGCCGGATCGTGTCGGGGGAGAGCAGGTTCTCGGTCGGCAGCCGGTGGGCTTCGGCGATCTCCCCGACCGCGGCCCGCGCGGCGGACAATCGGGCCGCCGCATCCGGGTCCCGGTCGGCCCAGGCCCGCGCCGGCGGCGGACCGTCGTACCGGGGTCCTTGCTTGGGGAGCTCGGAGTCGGGGAGCCGGCGCGCGTGGTCGACCGCCTCCCACCAGGTCCGCATGTGGCGGTGTGCGCCGCGGCCCTTGAAGGCGGTCAGCTTCTGCAGCGTGTCCCGGTCCGCCGGCATCGCGGACGCGGCCTCGACGATCGCCGCGTCCGGCAGGATCCGGCCGGGGGAGATGTCCGCCGACTCGGCGATCTGGTCGCGGGCCTCCCACAACGCCCGTACGACGGCCAGACTCCGGCGATTGCGGACCCGGTGCATGCCGGACGTGCGGCGCCACGGGTCGGGCTTAGGTTCTCTGGGCGGCGCCTCGAGGATCGCGGCGAACTCCTGGTCGGCCCACTCCCACTTGCCCTCGCGACGCAGCTCCTGCTCGATCGCGTCGCGCAACTCGATCAGCATCTCCACGTCCAAGGCGGCGTACACCAGCCAGGGTGCGGGCAGCGGACGGGTCGACCAGTCGGCGGCGGAGTGCTCTTTGCGCATCCGGTAGCCGAGGACTTCGCTCACGAGTGAGGCCAGGCCGACCTTCGGGTATCCGAGCAGGCGGCCGGCCAGCTCGGTGTCGAACACCTTCCGCGGCACCATCCCGACCTCGGCCAGGCAGGCCAGATCCTGGTTGGCGGCATGGATGATCCACTCGCTGTCGACGATCGCGTCACCGAGCGCGGACAGGTCGCCGAACGGGATCGGGTCGATCAGTGCGGAGCCGGCGCCCTCGCGGCGCAGCTGGACCAGATACGCGCGGTGTGAGTAGCGGTAGCCGGACGCGCGTTCGGCGTCGACGGCGACCGGGCCGGTGCCGTTCCGGAACGCGTCGACCACCTCGGTCAGTGCGGGTTCGGTGTCGATGACGTCCGACAGCCCATCACGGAGCTCGAGCAGCGGCAGGTGCGCGGTCGGGTCGTCCGGGACGGGCGTCGGCTGCTGGGTCTCGGCTGGGCTCATCGGCCCCGCTGTCCGCGCCGGGTCGGCATCGCGACCACCCCCGGCGGCACCGGCGGCAGGCCGGCCGCCGTGCAGAGCACCTCGCCCCACGCCTCGGCGTGCCGAGTCACGTCCACTACGCCTCCAGGTCCCGGCACCGGGCTCCAGGACGCGCGGATCTCGATCTCCGCCGTCGCGTCGTCGTCGGCCATGCCGCCGAAGCTTTCCGATACCACCCTGGTGACGGTACCGCTCGGGGCCAGGAAGTCGGCGCCCCGGTCGGCCAGCGCCTCCATCAGCCAGGTCCAGCCCACGCCGCCGAGCAGCGCGTCGGTCACCATCTCCGGCTCGACGGCGGCGCGCACGTACGCGACACAGCGGAAGGTCGACTGCCAGGCGTCGTTCCCGTCCGGGTCGTAGAGGATGACGAGGCGGCCGGTGGCGACATCGTCACCGTCGACCGTCACGTCGGCGCTGACCGCGGCCGCGTGCGGAGCGATCCGCTGCGGCGCGGGCATCTCCTCGACGAATACCTCGGGCCGGAACCGGGCACCGCGTAGTTGCGTCACGGCCTCGGCGAACTCGGCGGGTGGCGCGTCGACCTGCTTGCGGGCACCCATGCTTGGCAGCCTACGACTGATTACTCACCGACGCTGGTCTCGACGCGCCGGTAACAGGCCGTGCCATCGGCCGCGCCTCCGGCGCGGCGTGGTCATGGGGCCTTGGCTCCCGGCCTTCCCTCGTCGCTCCAGTCGCTTCGCTCCCTGCGCTCCTCAGTCCAGTCCGGCAGGCCCCATGACCGCCCTGTGAGGGCGTCGACGACAGCGTGGGATCATCGCTCTGTGCCCCTGACAGACAATTCGTCGACCGCCCGTTCTTCCTTCCTGCTCGCTGCCCGGGGCGAGCCGGCACCACACACCCCGGTCTGGTTCATGCGGCAGGCCGGCCGCGCGCTGCCCGAGTATCGCGCGGCCCGCGAGGGGACCACGATGCTCGAGTCCTGTATGCGTCCTGACCTCGTCGTCGAGATAACGCTGCAGCCGGTACGCCGTTACGGCGTCGACGCGGCGGTCTTCTACTCCGACATCGTGCTCCCGCTGAAGTCGGTCGGCTTCGACATCGAGATCAAGCCGGGCGTGGGCCCGGTGGTCGCCGACCCGGTCCGGGACCTGGCCGGCCTGGAGACCGTCCGCCCGGTCACCCCGGCGGACGTGCCCTACATCACCGACTCGGTGAAGCAACTCGTCTCAGAGCTCGGCGGCACCCCGCTGATCGGCTTCGCGGGCGCTCCGTTCACGGTCGCGTCGTACCTGGTCGAAGGTGGGCCGAGCAAGGACCACGTCAAGACCAAGGCGCTCATGTACGGCGACTCGTCGCTGTGGCACGCGTTGGCGGACCGGCTGGCCGACGTCGCGATCGCGTACCTCTCGGTGCAGGTCGAGGCGGGCGCGTCCGCGATCCAGCTGTTCGACTCCTGGGCGGGCGCGCTGTCACCGCGTGACTACGAGCGGTTCGTCCTGCCGCACTCCGCGAAGGTCTTCGACGCGCTCGCGTCGTACGGCGTACCCCGGATCCACTTCGGGGTGAACACGGGCGAGCTGCTCGGCCTGATGAGCGCGGCCGGCGCCGACGTCGTCGGGGTCGACTGGCGCGTGCCGCTGGACGAGGCGGTACGGCGGATCACCGCGGCCGGCGCCGGTCCGAAGCCGGTGCAGGGCAACCTGGACCCGGCCCTGCTCTTCGCGGGATGGCACGCCCTCGAGCCCGAGATCGACCGGATCCTCGCCGAGGGGCAGGCGGCTCCCGGGCACATCTTCAACCTCGGCCACGGCGTCCCGCCGGACGCCGACCCCGAGGTCCTGACGCGCATCGCCAAGTACGTCCAAGCGAAGTCCGCCCGTGTACCTGCCTGACCACGAGGTGACGCTGGAGCGTCTCACCGCCGCGCACGCCGACGCCGTCCTCGCGTTCGAGCTGGAGAACCGCGAGTACTTCGCCGCGTGGGTGTGGGACCGCGGTGACGACTACTTCACGTCCTTCGAGGCCATTCACGCGGCCCGCCTGGCCGAGCAGGAGGCCGGGGTCTGCCAGTTCCACGTCCTGGTGGACAAGTCCGGTGCGGTGGTCGGCAGGGTGAACCTGGTCGACCTCGAGAACGGGTCGGCTGAGCTCGGCTATCGGATCGCGGAGAAGGCCGGCGGCAAGGGACTCGCCACGGCCGCGGTGCGCGCGGTCATCGAGCTCGCTGCGTCGGAGTACAGGCTCACGAGGCTGTGGGCGGGGGCATCGGACCGCAACCCCGCGTCGCAGGCGATCTTGACGCGGGCAGGCTTCCGGCCGATCGGCAAGTCGAACACGGACCTGGGACCAGGGACGAGGTACGAATTGATGCTGGAGGAAGCTTGAGCCGGGTGGTTGTGGTTGGTGGCGGGATCAGCGGGCTGGCGGCTGCGTATGCGCTGGCGACCGGGCCGAATCCTCCACAGATCACCGTGCTCGAGGGGTCGCCGCGGCTCGGGGGCAAGCTCGCGGGTGATCAGGTCGAGGGTGTGCCGGTCGATCTGGGCGCCGAGTCGGTGCTGGCCCGGCGGCCGGAGGCGGTCGACCTGATCCGCGCGATCGGGCTCGGCGACGACCTGGTGCATCCGGCCACGACCTCCGCCGGGCTGTGGGTCGGTGACCGGATCCGGGCGATCCCGCCGACCATCATGGGTGTCCCGATCGATCCGGCGGCGACTGTCGACGTACTCGGCTCAGCTGCGGCCGAGGCGGTGGCACATGAGGCGGAGTTGCCGGCGCCGGCGCTGACCGAGGACGTTGCGATCGGGCGATTTGTCGCCGACCGGATGGGGTCGGCGGTGACGGACAAGCTGATCGATCCGCTGCTGGGCGGGGTGTATGCCGGCAGGGCCGAGGAGATCTCGCTGGCGGCCGCGGTGCCAGAGCTCTACGCGAAGCTGCGGACCGCGCCGAGCCTGCTCGCGGCGACCGCCGAGCTTCGGGAGGCGGGGCAGCGTCGGGCCGGCCAGCCGGTGTTCGCGGGCGTCGTGGGCGGGATCAACCGGATCATCGAGGCGCTGGAGAAGGATCTGACGGCTCGTGGTGTCGAGATCCGGCGCAAGCTCGCCGTACGGCGGATTACGCGGACGCCGGCCGGTTACGCGCTGGAGGCCGGGCCGGTCCCGGCCCCGACTCTGATCGAGGCGGACGCCGTGATCATCGCCGTACCGGCGACCCCCGCGGCCCGGATGCTGGCGGACCTGGTGCCTGCGGCATCGACCGAGCTGGCGACGATCGAGTACGCCAGCATGGCGATCGTGACGCTGGCGGTCCGGAAGCAGGACTGGCCGGCCGGAGCCACCGGGTCCGGGTTCCTCGTGCCGTCGGTGGAAGGGCGGACGATCAAGGCGTCGACGTACTCACACGCCAAGTGGGAGTGGTCGGGGGAGGCCGGAGGCGAGCTGGCCGTACTGCGTGCCTCGGTCGGGCGGCTCGGTGAGGAGTACGTGCTGCAGCGGTCCGATGAGGAGCTGGTCGCACTGGCCGCCGCGGACCTCGGGCGTGCGATCGGGTTGCACGCGCCTGTGGTCGGGTCCCTGGTGACCCGGTGGGGTGGTGGGCTTCCGCAGTACGCCGTGGGGCATCTGGACCGCGTTGACCGGGTGGAGGCGGCCGTGGCGGCGGAGCCCGGGCTGGCTGTCTGCGGAGCGGCGTACCGGGGTGTGGGGATCGCTGCCTGTGTGGCGTCAGGTGCTAAAGCAGCCACCCGGGTGCAGGCTCACTTGGCGACAGTGGGGACAATGGCTCCGTGACAGAGAAGCCGAAAGCTCGCGAACTCAACAATGTGATCCGGTACACCCTGTGGTCGGTCTTCAAGGTGGAGACGCCGCTGGGTGATGCGGACCGGGACGAGCTGACCGCTGAGCTGTCTGATCTGCTGGCGAAACTGCGGGCCGACGACGACGTGGTGATCCGCGGAATGTACGACGTCGAAGGATTCCGGGCGGACGCCGACTTCATGATCTGGTGGCACGCGCCGACGTCGGACGCGCTGCAGAAGGCGTACCACGCGCTGCGGCGGTCGCGGCTCGGGCGGCACCTGGCGCCGATCTGGTCGCAGTTCGCGCTGCACCGGCCGGCCGAGTTCAACAAGAGCCACATCCCGGCGTTCCTGGCCGACGAGGAGCCGCGGGCGTACGTCTGCGTGTACCCGTTCGTGCGGTCGTACGAGTGGTACCTGCTGCCGGACGAGGAGCGGCGGTTCATGCTGGCCGAGCACGGCAAGATGGCGCGCACCTACCCGGACGTGCGGGCGAACACGGTGGCGTCGTTCGCGCTCGGGGACTACGAGTGGATGCTGGCGTTCGAGGCCGACGAGCTGCACCGGATGGTCGACCTGATGCGTGACCTGCGGGCCTCGACGGCGCGGCGGCACGTCCGCGAGGAGGTCCCGTTCTACACGGGCAAGCGGACCGAGCTCGGCGAGCTGGTCGCCAACCTGGCGTAAGCCGGTGCACCGCAAAGCGTTCCCGGTGCTCTACGTGAGCAACGTGCGCCGGTCCGTCGACTTCTACGCGCTGCTCGGCTACGAGCCGACGTACCAGTTCCCGCTGGAGGGTGACCCGCACTACGTCGGCCTCGAACGCGGCGATTCCTCACTGGGCCTCTCGGACGCGAGCTGGCCCGAGGCCCAGCTGGGCATCACGGTCGGTGCGGCGCCCCGTTTCGAGCTCTTCGTGTACGTCGACGACGTCGACGCCGAGGTGGAGTCGTTCCGGGCCGCAGGGCACAGGGTCCTGCAGGAGCCGGCGACCATGCCCTGGGGCGAGCGCCAGGCCTACATCGCCGACCCCGAGGGCAATCCGGTCGCCCTCGCCACACCGATCTAGGCGACTCAGGTCCCCGGCTTCTGGAAGAGGTAGTCCTCGGCGCGCATCGACGTCGGGGGCTTGATGTCCTCCGGGAGCAGCTCGCGCAGATCGCGCTCGGTCAGGCTGTCCGGGTCGTACGCCGACAGCCGGGTGGCCTGGTTGGAGATGGCCTCTTCGAGCACGTTCCGGATGAACCGGCCGTTGCCGAAGTTGTGGGCCCGGGGAGCCGGCGGGATGACCGCGCGGAGCGCATCCAGCACGTCGCCGGTGTAGATCATGCCGTTCAGCCGGGCCTGCAGCTCGAAGATGGCGACGAGCTGGTTGGTGTCGTACTCGCTGAAGGACAACAGCTTGGGAAACCGCGACGCCAGCCCGGTGTTGGACTCCATGAACCGCTGCATCTCGCGGTGGTATCCGGCGACGATCACGATGCACTCGTCGCGATGGTCCTCCATCAACTTGAGGATGGTGGCCACGGCCTCGAGGCCGAAGTCACCCGGGCTGTTCTCCGGGACCAGCGTGTAGGCCTCGTCGACGAACAGCACCCCGCCGAGCGCCTCGCGGAACTTCGCCGCGGTCAGCGGCGCGGTGGTGCCGACGCTGGAACCGACCAGGTCGGACCGGTCGACCTCGACCACGTGGCCCTTCTCGAGTACGCCGAGCTGCTTGTAGACCCGGCTGAGCAACCGGGCGATCGTGGTCTTGGCGGTGCCGGGCTTGCCGACGAACACCATGTGCCGGGCCCGCTCGTGACTCGGCAGACCGAGCTCCTTGCGGCGCAGGTTGGTCTTGACCTCGGCCACCATCCGGCGGACCGCGTCCTTGATCGAGTCCAGCCCGATCAGCGCGTCCAGCTCGGCCATCGGGTTGTCGGTGTAGTCCACCGGCTCCGGCACGGCCAGCATCTCCGGCTCCGCCCGGACCTCGGCAACTTGGGCGGGCTGGGGCTCGACCTCGACGACGGGTTCGACCCCGGGCTCGACGGCAGGCTGCTGCTCCGGTTCGGCCTCGCGCACCGGAGCCGGCGGGTTCGGCGTACTGGAAACGGCGTCCTGCCGGGGTTCACGGAAGAAGGCGCTTAGGTCCGGCACCTGCAGCTCCGGCCACGGTGCCCCCGCGAGTACGTCGGCCAGATGGACCGAGACCCGGGTAGCCGCCGCAGCCCAGGACCGCGCGAGCCCCTGCTGGTCGCGGCGCACCGCGCGGGCCAGCCAGTCGGTGTTGGCGGCCAGCCAGGTGTGCGCGTCGAAGCCGGCCTTGAGGTCGGCGAGGGCGTTCACGACGTCCCAGCCGGCGCCGCCCAGGATCTGGCCGACGGCCGGGGGCAGGCCGTCGAGCCCGGTAGCCAGAATCATCCGGGCCAGCAGCTGCGCGAAGTCTCCGGCTTCGTCGTCGGGGACTTCCATCACGAGCTTGGCGTGCGTGTCCCGGAGCGTGCTGAGCGAGTAGTACAGGGCAGACGCGGTGCCCGCCAGCTCCGGGAGCACCAACCGCTGGTCATGGCTGAGTACGGCGGTCCGCCAGAACTGAGCGATCGTCTCGTAGTCGGCGGCGGTGTGCATGCGGGTGAGATCGCGGTCCCAGAGCACCCGATCGAACGCGCTGGTCAGGGCCCGGGCGCGGCTCGCCATCGGGGGCGCGTCGACGAAGAGGCTCACGACGTCCCGGGACAGCTGCAGCGCCTGCCGGCGAGCGTCTTCGCGGAAACCGCGAGCGCCGGACACCAGCTGCAGCGGCCAGTCGGCGTCCGCGACCCGGATCAGGTGACCGGCCCCGCCGTACCGGACCGGCGACCGGTGGAAGTCCCGGGTCAGTACGGCGGAGATGTCGGCGTACTCGCCGTGGAGCACCGGGATCCAGCCGGTCAGGAGTGGGGCGACCTGGTGGGTGAACCACACCGCGGCCGGCGTTCCTTCGACGAACTCCGGGAAGGCGACCGGCCGCAATGTGCCCGGATCCTCACCCCACGCCCGCAGCCGGTCACGCACACCGGCCAGCCAATCGTCCGGCACCTCCCAAGGCTGGTCGGCCCCAAGAGCATCGAGAACGCGAGGTCCCAAGTCGTCAGCCACGCTGGCCAACTTTAGTGTGTCAGCGGCCGACGGCCCGCCAGCTTCAGGCGGGTTGCAGGGTGAGGCTGATGCTGTTGATGCAGTAGCGGAGGTCGGTCGGGGTCTCGTAGCCCTCGCCTTCGAAGACGTGGCCGAGGTGAGAGCCGCAGTTGGCGCAGCGGACCTCGACGCGCTTCATGCCGAGGGCGCTGTCCTCGATGTACTGGACCCGGTCCTCGGCCAGCGGGGCGAAGAAGGACGGCCAGCCGCAGTGCGAGTCGAACTTGTTCTCGCTGCGGAACAGTTCCGCGTCGCAGGCCCGGCACTTGTACACGCCGACGGTCTTCGTGTCGGTGTACTCACCGGTGTACGGCCGCTCGGTCCCGGCCTTGCGCAGTACCTGGAATTCGGCGGGGGAGAGCTGCGCCTTCCACTCCGCGTCGGACTTGGTTACGGCGTACTGCTTGGTGTCATCTGTCACGACTCCAGTATCGGCGCCCGGGCAAGGAAAACCCCGCCCGGGCGACCGACGTAAGACTCCCGTGAGGTCAGCGCACCCAGGACGGCAGTGGGGTGAGCCGCACCACCTGGGGGTCGTGGTCGCTGATCTGGTCCGGGAACTCCGCGTTCATGTGCACCACGTCGTACGACGAGGCGGGCTGCAGGTTCTTGGAGATCAGGATCTGGTCGAGGATCTGGCTGTTGCCCTCGAACACGTAGCTGTAGCGCTCCGTCAGCGGCAGGGTCCGCGGCATGTCGATCAGCGCGGTCTTGCGGGCGCCGACCAGGATGTCCGCGGTCTCGGACCAGTCGAAGTCGTTCAGGTCACCGAGCACGACCACGTTCGCGCCCTTGTCCTTCGCGAGGATCTGGTCCACGAACCCACGGACCGCCTGAGCCTGCTGGTGCCGCTTCTCCGCGGTCACCTGCACCGGCGGCTGGAACCGGCCCCACAGCGGGTCGTCGCCACCCTTGGAGCTGAAGTGGTTGACCACCACGAACAGGCTCTGCCCGTGCCAGGTGAACTCACCGGCCAGCGGGACCCGCGTCGCGGCCCAGGCCGGGTTGGCCGGGTCGACCCGGCCCGGCGACGAGCTTAGGTGCGGCCGGCCCGCCCGGTCGGTGGTGATCGTGGTCGCGACCGTCGAACCGCCACCCGGGCGGTCGACGAACTTCACCTGCTTGTCCGTGCGGTACATGAACGCGACCCGGATGTTGCCGCCCGGCTCGCCACCCTCCTGGTTGTTCACCGGGTCGATCTGGCGGTAGGTGTAGGTCGGTCCACCCGCGCGCTGGATCGCGGCGACGAGCGTGTCGAGGGTCAGGTTCGCCGCGGTGGTGCCGGAGTTGGTGGCACCGTCGTTGTCCTGCACTTCCTCGAGACCGAGGATGTCCGGAGACGCCAGGTTGTTCACCACCGCCTGGGCCAACCCGTCGAACTTGGCCGGACCGTCGGACGGGTCCAGGTTCTCCACGTTGAAGGTCGCCACCGACACCTGCACCGGCGAGGACGCCTTGGTCGTCTCGCGCGTCACGCCACCATCGATCACGGTCGGCGTCACCGTCGGCAGGAACTTGAAGTTCCCGAACGAGTAGTCCAGGACGCCCGTCACCACACCGGCCAGCTTGTCGCCGGTCTTCGCGTCCGGGATCGGCGTCAGCACGTCGTCGAGCAGGACGCGCTCGGGGTTGCTGTCGGTCTTCTGCAACAGGATGCCGCCGCGCACGGTCCGCACTCCGGATCCGGCCGGTACGACGGACAGCTCACGGAACGAACTGGTCGGACCGGTGACCTGGGGCTCGTTGATACCCAGCCACATACCTTCCAGCGACTCCCAGAAGTCGAGGCCGTCGTTGGCGGGGTCGAACGCCGTGCTGGTGGTCTCGACGTCACCGGCCGAGTCGTCGTCGATCACGGTCGACGGCGGGACGCGGCCACCCGGGCCGACGATCGTCGGAGCCGGTACGGCGGCCGTGCCGGTGACCGTGATCGTCGGGTTGGTGAGCTCGGTGGTGGTCAGGTTCGTGACTCCGCCCGAGCCGCCGGGGCGGAACTCGGCAACCGAGCCCTGCACCGTCACGGCGGCACCGACGGAGACCGTCGGCGCGGAGCTGGTGAAGACGAACAGGCCCTCGCTGGTCGCGGGGTCGGTGTCCGGCTGCGGGTCCTGGAACCAGAACCCGTTGCCGGTCTTCGCGGTCACCACACCGGTGACGTTGGCGGCCACCTTGCCCTCGAGCGGCGACCGGTGCGCGGCGCCCTGGATGTCGTGGATCTTCGCGTCGACAGGCGGTTCGGTCGGGGTCGAGGTCAGCGTGCCCGGCGACGGGTTGCCGACGGCGAAGTCCGCACCGTTGTTGTCGGTGTCCTTCGTCGGGTCGATGCGCGCGGCCGAGCTCGTGTTCGAAAGCGTGCCCGTCGGTGCGGTCTCGGAGTCGGTCGCCGCGGAGCCGAAGCCCACGTAATCCCGAACCGCCGGATCGGCGTGGCACACGGAGCCACAGGCCAGCGCGGTCTGGTTGGTGACCAGCGCGACCTTGCCCGCGCTCGCGGACATCGCGATGGTGCCCGAGACGTCCGGGGTAGGCATCGGCGCGCCGTTCCCGGCGCCGGCGCCTTCCTGGACCAGGTACGCCGCACCGGGGGCGATGCTGCCCGTCAGCTTGGTCACCTGCCAGGTGGCGCCGGTCGACGACGCGTACTGGACCGACCAGCCGCTCACGTCGACCGCGGAGCTGCCGTTGTTGGTCAGCTCGACGAAGTCGTTCGTGTACGGCGCGCCGCTGTTGCCTCCACCGCCGTACACCTCGGTGATGACCACATCGGGGGAGGCGGCGTTCGAGGGTGCGGCCAGCAGCACTCCGGCGGCCGACAAGGCGAGACACGAGGTGATCACGAGGGCGCCCAGGCGGCGCCGTGATCGGTTCTGGGCAGACATGAGCCGGATTCTCACACCCGGACCAGTCGCCGCCAAGGTCCAACACGTGAACAGCCGGTGCGCGCCCGGAAGGCACGGGTGATCATTCGCCGGAGTGCATCGCCAGCAGGTGATGGACCTCCATCGGCTCGGCCTTGCCCTTGAGTCTGAGCAGCCCCAGCGACTCGGTGACCGCGTCCGGCAGGAGTGCCTTGGTGGCCGGCCCGATGGCCACACCACCGCCGGGAGCCTTGCCCTCGATCCGGGACGCGACGTTGACCGTGTCGCCGATGACCGTGTGCGTCCGGCCGCCCTCGGTGCCGAGCAGGCTGACCGTGGCGGTCCCGCTGTTGATGCCAACCCGGAACCGTGGCCAGTTGGGGTGCGCCGCCTGGACCGCGATCGCCGCCTCCTGCAGCGCCAGCCCCGCTGCGGCGGCCCGGGCCGCGTGGTCCGGCTGGTTTCCGTGCTTGTTGAAGGTCACCATCAGCGCGTCCCCGATGATCCGGTCCACCTCGCCGCCATGGCGCCGTACGACGGGAGGTACGACGACCTGGAAGTACGTGTTGAGCATGGCCGTCACCTCGGCCGAGTCGTGGTTCTCCGAGAAGGTGGTGAACCCCTGGAGGTCCGCGAACAGCACACTCAACTCGCGCTGCCCCGACACGGTGTCCTCGACATAGAGATCCGCGAACCGCTCCTCGTACCACTGGATCCGGACCCCGACCAGAACCAGGACGAACGCGGCGAGCAGCAGCACATGCCATTCCCACCACGCCAGCTCCCAGTTCTGCGCGAACACCAGCGCGATCATCGCCTCACCGAGCAGCACATAGGCGGAGATCATCGACAGCACCATCAGCGACGGGTGCTCCCACCACAGCCGCAGGAAACGCGCCGCGGCGATGCCGTAGAGCAGCACGGCCGGGATGGCGAGGGCGGTAAGGATGCCGTCGGCAACCTCCGGCATCGACCTGGCCTGAAGCGGCGGCAACCGCAGCACAGAGGCCGCGGCCCACAGCGCCATCAGCGTCAGCAGGCCGGCCCGCAGCCACCGCCCCCAGCGCATCGCGGACGCCACCCGGTCCCCGGAGAAGTTCAGGCTGGACAAGACCGCGAACACCGAGCCGAGCGCAACACCCACCGGCGTCGCGAGCGTGAAGCCGGCGTTCGGTGTGTCGAGCAGCACCTTCGGCGTCGCCAAGGCGTGCAATCCGAGAAACCCTGCCGCGGACAGAAACGCCAGCGAGATGAACAGAACCCGGGGATCGCCCCGCCGAAGCGCCGCCGCACCCGTCACGTACGCGAGTACGGCGCTCAGCCCGGCAGCGAGGAGCACGAGCCAGAAGTGCGCCGGATGGTGCTCCCAATGCACGTTGAGCTGAGGCACATTCAGCAGCAGGGCCAATCCAGCCAGCGGTATCAGCAGCACCAGAGCGGTCAGCGCGACCATCGCCGGGGTGTAGACGAACCGCCGCTCAGGCATCTGAGACCCTCAGATGAGTGTGGATCTGCGACACCACCACAGAACCCTCGCCGACCGCGGACGCCACCCGCTTCACCGACTCGCTGCGTACGTCGCCGATCGCGAACAGCCCCGGGACGGTCGTCTCGTAGGGCTGCGGCGGCCGGGCCTCGTGCCAGTGCGGATCGACGCCGGCATCCGTGCCGGTCAGGACGAAGCCACGCCGGTCCCGGCCCACCTCCCCCGGTAGCCAATCCGTGCCAGGCACAGCACCGATCATCACGAACAGTCCGTCGACAGCCAGCGTCTCCTCGGCGCCGGTCTCGCGATCCCGGAGCGTGATCTTCCGCAGCCATCTGTCGCCGCCGCCGTCGACGACCTCGGTGGACACCCGCACGGTCACGTTCGTCGCGGCCTGGATCACGTCGATCAGGTACTGCGACATGCCCGCGGCCAGATCCTTACCGCGGATCACCAACGTGACGTGCCGGCAGTACCGAGCCAGATCCACGACCGCCTGCCCGGCCGAGTTCCCGCCACCGACCACGCAGGCGTCGAGACCCTTCAATCCATGGACCTCCGAGACATTGGCGCCGTAGTACACACCGGTCCCCATCAGCTTCTCCAGCGACGGTACGCCAAGCCTCCGATACGACACGCCCGCCGCGAGCACGACGGCCCGTGCGGTCACCTCACCGACGTCCCCGATCACGGCGACGAAACGGTCGTCACGCTTCTCAACCCGCTCGACCGTCCGCATCAGCATGAAGTGCACGCCGAACACCCACGCCTGCTGGTATCCGCGCTGGGCCAGCTCCGAGCCACGAATACCCCGGGAGAACCCCAGATAGTTGCGGATCAGCGACGTGGACCCGGCCTGCCCGCCGATCGACTCCCGCTCCACCACCAACGTGCGCAAACCCTCGGACGACGCGTAGACGGCCGCCGCCAAGCCACCTGGACCGGCCCCGATCACCAGCACATCGAACGACGGCTCCTCGCCGGGAGCCAGCGTCGTCGGCACCCCCCACGCCTCGGCGATCTCCACGTCGGTCGGATCGTGCAACACGGTGTCGCCGACCGCCGGCATCCAGACCAGCACACCGTCACCGGGATCCGGCTCCCCGATGAACTCCAGTGCGTCGTTCGCCAGCGCCGAACCACTCGGCCGGAAGGCGCTCGGGATGCCGTTTCGTGCGAGCAGGTTGCGCACCGCCTGGGCCCGGACCGAGTGGTCGGAAGCGATCACGACCACTTCCCGCAGGTTCGCGACTTCGTTGCGCGACCATTCCTGGACGAACTCGGCGATCGTCCGGTGGAACAGTTCGTCGCGCATGATCCACGGCTTCAGCACGTAGTAGTTGATGTCGCCGACCGACATCGCCGAGAGGATCGCCGACGCCGTCGCACGGTCCGCCCAGGCGCCCCACTCGATCAGCAACGCCCGGCGCGCGTCCGGATGCAGCGTGCGGGCCGCCGCGAGAATCTCGGCCCGCTCGGCGTCGGCGAGCGCGTGGTCGACCAGGACGACGGCGACTCGCTGTTCCGACTCGTGCGCTTGCTGTAGGGACCTGATCGCGGCAGCGACGGTCAGCTCTCCGCGCACTCTGAAGTCGACGCCGAAACCCCGCTGCAGTTCGGTTTCCGACCGCTCCAGACGCTCCGGGTCAGCGTCGACGACGAGTAGTAGTGGCCTGGCCTCTCGAAACCTGGCCACACCCACTCTGGAATTGCCCCCGGGCACCCCACCCATGCTTGTGACGGTAGGTCCGCCGCAGGCGGAGGGCAATGGACAAAGCGTTTGTTCACCGGTCTGTACTTGATTGCCGCGCCTCCGGAGCGGCGGGTCATGGGGCCTTGCCTCCCGGCCTTCCCTCGTCGCTCCAGTCGCTTCGCCGCTCCTTCAGTCCAGGCCGGGAGGCCCCATGACCTCAACGACTCAGTTCACGCTGACGGCGGACCAGGTGGCGGCGACCGCGGCCCTTTCTGTGCTGTTCGCGCCGTACAGATCGGTGGCCGCGTTGAGTGTCGCGGTCCGGGCCTGGGCGTACGTTGTACCGCTGGTCATGTACGTGGTCAATGCGCGGTACCAGATCTTGCCGAGCTTGTCGTGGCCGATGCCGGAGACCGTCGAGCCGTTGCAGGTCGGCGAGTTGTGCGGGAGGCCGCCGATCGTCTTGGCGCCGCTGCCCTCGGCCAGCAGGTACCGTCCGGCTGCGTGCCGACTGTGGTGACGAGATAGGCCAGCCGCGGCGCACCCTTGCGGGCCTCGATCACCAGCGCGGGTTGCCCTCGGCCTTCAGGCCCTTGGCCAAAGCCTTCGACGTCGCCGTCGCCGTCGCGACGCTGACCTTCGGGGTCCGGCTCACGTCGGCGCTGCGGCTCAGCGTCAGGCTGGCGCCCTCGAAGGTGCCGTCCTCGGCCTGGTGCACGACGACGTCACCACCGAGGACCGGCAGCCCGCCGATGGTGCGATCCATCCGGACATGGCTGGACCCGTCCGGGTCGACGATGACGTCCTTGACGGTGAACGCATCGGCGCCGGTGGCGCGCAGTACGGCGAGATGGTCGCCGATCGCGGTCTTGGCCCGGGCAACGGCTGTGGTTGCTGTCATGGCCGGACCGGGGACGGGGTCTGCCGTCGGTGAACCCGTAGCGGTGGTGGCACTGGACAGACCGAGGGCGGTGGTGGTCGCCACTGCGGTGGCAGCGGCGAACAGGGCGGATCTGTTCATCCTCGCGCTCCTTCATCAGGGTCCCGGGGCCTCACGCCCCAGGAACGAGGGTGCAGGAACGTTACCGCCCGGTCACCCACGGTGGCCGGAGGTTGGGAAAAGTTGACTTTCGCGCACGCTCCCGGGCAATTCCGGGACTTGGTCGGTGCGGGGCGATAACGTCGCGGCATGGCGAAGAGCACAGGGTTGGTGGTCACCGTGGGAGACCGCGAGGTGCGGGTCTCCAGCCCGGATCGGGTTGTTTACGAGGCGACCGACTGGGCTCCGGAGGTCACGAAGCTGCAGGTCTGCGAGTACTTCATCGGTGTGGCTCCTGCGTTCATGCGAGCGTCCGGTGACCGTCCGGTCGCCCTGGAACGCTGGCCCGGTGGGTGGCGCGAGGGGATGACTCTGTCGGTGGACTCGATCGGTCGTCAGACCGGGGACGGCTTCTACTCGAAGCGCCTTCCCAAGGGTGCTCCCGATTGGCTCCAGACCTGCCGCGTACTGACGCCGAACGACCGCCCGATCGACGAGCTGTGCCTGACCGAGCCTGCCGCTGCGGTGTGGGCCGCCCAGATGGGCACGCTGACCTTCCACCCGTGGGCGGTGCGCAGCGGCGATCTCGACCACCCCGACGAGCTGCGCCTCGATCTCGATCCACAGCCCGGCGCCACCTTCGCCGATGCCCGCAGGGTGGCCGGCGTCGCCCGTGAACTTCTCGAGGAACTGGGCATCCGGGGATATCCGAAGACCAGTGGCAACCGGGGGATCCACATCTACGTGCGGATCCGGCCGGAGTGGACCTTCGACCAGGTCCGGCACGCCGCGATCGGCCTCGGCCGCGAGCTCGAGCGGCGCGACGACGGTGTGACGACGGCCTGGTGGAAGGAGGAACGCGGCGAGGCCTCGATCTTCCTGGACTTCAACCAGAACCTCCGCGACCGTACGGTCGCGGGCGCCTGGTCGCTGCGACCGCGGCCGGGTGCGCCGGTCAGCACGCCGATGAGCTGGGACCGGCTTGCCGAGGTGGACGACCCGCGTGCCTTCAACCTGCACACGGTTCCGGACTACCTCGCCGACGGCGATCCGTGGGCGGACATGGACGAGACGGCATACCCGCTCGATCCGCTGCTCCGCCTGTGGGAGGAACTCCCTGGCGGAGAGCTGAACTTCCCACCCGACTACCCGAAGATGCCGGGCGAGCCGCCCCGCGTCCAGCCGAGCAAGAAGGTTGCCGAGCACTGGGACGAGCAGGGCAACCGGATCGCGCAGGACTGACCCCAGCCGAACTCACACCTTGCGGGGCTGTCTCGTCGGAGTGGTGTCAACAACTCATCCCCTAAGGAGAAGACACCACTATGGACGCCCGTTTGGATCTGTTCACCAACTCGGTCGCGATGAAGTTCATCAAGCATGTCAACGCGGGAAGCCTGGTTGCGAGGTCGGCCGGTGTGCCGATCGACACGCTCGAGTTGATGGCGTTGCGCATCAGCCAGATCAACGGCTGCGCGGTCTGCATCGACATGCACACCAAGGACGCGATCGAGCGCGGGGAGACCTCGGTGCGCCTCAACCTGGTCGTGGCCTGGCGGGAGGCGACGGTCTTCACCGAGGCCGAGCGCGCCGCACTCGCGCTGGCGGAGGAGGGCACCCGGCTCGCCGACGCCGCACCGGGAGTCAGCGACGAGGTGTGGGCCAATGCGGCCAAGCATTACAACGAGGAGCAGCTTGCGGCCCTCATCGCCACCATCGCGAGCATGAACACCTGGAACCGCCTCAACGTCATCACCCAGCAGCCGGCCGGTGACTACGTCCCCGGCCAGTGGGGCTGAGCCCTACAGGGCTCGGAGGGCTCCGCCGTCGATGGGGAGGATGGTTCCGGTGATGTAGGAGGCGGCGGGGGAGAGGATGAAGGCGGCGACGCGGCCGAACTCGTCGGGGTCGCCGTAGCGACGCAAGGGGATGGTCTTCTCGGAGGCGCGCCGGGCCGCCTCCGGGTCGCCACCCTTGGCGTCGAGCTCCTTCAGCCGGTCGGTCGCAATCCGGCCGGGCATCAGGCCGTTCACGCGGGTCCCGTTCGGGCCCAGCTCGTCGGCGAGGGTCTTGGCCACCATCGCGAGACCGGGGCGCAGACCGTTCGAGATGGCCAGGCCGCTGATCGGGGACTTCACCGACGACGACAGCACGAAGGCGATCGACGTACCCTCCGAACCCGCGCGGGCGACCGAGCGGGCGATCCGCAGGCCGCCGAGGAAAACGCTGTCGAACGCCGCCCGCCAGTCCTCCTCGTCGGTGTCCAGGGCCGTGCCCGGCCGGGGGCCGCCGACACTGATCAGGGCGCCGTGCAACGCGCCCCACTTGGCGATCGCGGTCGCGGCCAGCCGCTCGGCGCTCTCCGGATCGGCGTTGTCGACGGGGATGCCAACGACGTTCTCGCCGAGCTCGGCCGCGGCGCGGGCGATCGACTCCTCGTTGCGGCTGGAGATCACCAGCCGGGCGCCTTCGCCGGCGAGGGCTTTCGCGGTGGCGAAGCCGAGTCCGGCGCTGGCTCCGGTGACGATGTAGGTGCGGTCGCGCAGTCCGAGGTCCACGTCACCATCCTGCCTCACCACCCCCCGTCGCGCACCTCGACGGTTCGTGGCCTCCGGCAAGAACCGGTGCCTAGTACGCCGACCGGCGCAGCGGCGACTCGGCGGTGGTCAGATGCCAGGCGGTGTTGACCAGCCCCAGATGCGAGAAGGCCTGCGGGAAGTTCCCGAGCATCCGGCCGGTGGCCGGGTCGTACTCCTCCGCGAGCAGCCCCACATCGTTGCGCAGGGCAACGAGACGGTCGTACAGGTCGCGGGCCTCGCCGACCCGGCCGACCATCGCCAGCGCGTCGGCCAGCCAGAACGAGCAGATCAGGAACACGCCCTCGTCGTCGGGCAGCCCGTCGTCGGTGTGCTCGGTCAGATACCGCCGGACGAACCCGTCGGCGGCCAGCTCCCGCTGCACCGCGTCGACCGTCCCGGCCACCCGCGGATCGCTGGGCGGCAGGAAGCCGACCTGCGGGATCAGCAGTACGGCGGCATCCAGCGCCTTGCTGCCGTAGGCCTGGGTAAAGGTGTTCCGGTCCGGGTCGAACGCCTTCTCACACACGTCCCGGTGGATCTCCTCCGCCATCGCCCGCCACTGCTTGGCCGGTCCGCCCAGCCCGAACCGCTCGACCGCCCGCGCGGCCCGGTCGAACGCGACCCAGGCCATCACCTTCGAGTGGGTGAAGTGCTGCCGGCCGCCGCGGACCTCCCAGATGCCCTCGTCCGGCTGGTTCCAGATCTCGGAGAGGTGCCGCATCAGCCCGCGTTGGACGGCCCACGCTTCGTCGCTCGCCCCGATCTGCGTCTCGCGGGCCAGTGCGAGGACGTCCATCACCTCGCCGTACACGTCGATCTGCAACTGGTCCGCGGCCGCGTTCCCGATCCGTACGGGCGCCGACGCGGCGAACCCGGGCAGCCAGTCCGCCTCGAACTCCCGCAGCCGCCGTTCCCCGGTCACGCCGTACATGATCTGCAGGTCGGCCGGCGATCCGGCGATCGCCCGGAGCAGCCAGTCCCGCCAGGCGTGGGCTTCCTCGCTGTAACCGGACCGCAGCATCGCCGCCAGCGTCATCGTTGCGTCGCGCAACCAGCAGAACCGGTAGTCCCAGTTGCGCTGCCCACCCAGCGCCTCGGGTAGCGAGGTGGTCGGCGCCGCCACGATCCCGCCGGACGGGCCGTAGGTGAGCGCCTTGAGCGTGAGGATCGAGCGGGTGACCTCCTCGCCGAACTCGTTCGCGCCCTTGCTGCGAGCGATCCACTCGGTCCAGTACGTCGCGGTCGGCTCGAGCGCCGCGAGGGCGTCGGTCGGCTCGGGCACCGGGTGGTGCGACGGATGCCAGGTGAGCACGAACCAGGCCCGGTCCCCGGCCGAGACCCGGAAATCCGCGTACGTCGCGAAGTCGCGCCCGTACTGATGGATGTCGGACCGCAACGACACCGCGTCCGGACCGGCGATTGCGACCACCTGGCCGTTGAGGTTCCGCACCCACGGCACCACTTCACCGTAGTCGAACCGCAGCCGCAGTTCGGACCGCATCTCCACGGTCCCGCTGATGCCTTCGACGATCCGTACGACGTCGGGCGCGGCGTCGCGTGGTGGCATGAAGTCGATCACCCGGACCGACCCGGTCGCGGTGGACCACTCGGTCTCGAGGATCAGCGTGTCGTCGCGGTAGTGCCGGCTGCTGACCGCGTCGGCGTCGCGGGGGGCGACCCGCCAGTGGCCGTTCTCGTCGGTGCCGAGCAGCGCCGCGAAACAGGCCTCGGAGTCGAACCGCGGGAAACACAGCCAGTCGATCGAGCCCTGCTTCGACACCAGTGCGGCGGTCTGCAGGTCACCGATCAGCGCGTAGTCCTCAATCCGCCGCTCCGGTACGTGCTTCGGGTCGGGACGATTCCGGCGATGCGGCCGCCGCGCTCTCACCCGCTGATCGTTCACCGCGTACTTCCTGTCTGGAGAAGTAGACCAGTCCACCGAGCGCCAGCAGCGCGAAGAAGAACCACTGCAGCGCGTAGAAGAAGTGTGGCCCGTCGTCGATCTCCGGTCCCGGGAACGCGCCGAACGCCGGGTCGTTGGCCGGTTCCTGCTTGTCCACGGTGATGTAGCCGTCGTACAGGTTCAGGCCGAGGGCCTTGGCGAAGTCCGGTCCGTTGATCAGTCGCGCCGTACCGTCGTCCGGCGTCCCGCCGTTGGTGTTGCCGCCGCGCTCGCTGCGCTGCAGCCGGCCGGTGATGGTCACCTCGCCGGTCGGTACGGCGGGAATCTGCAGCGGAGCGAGCTCGGCGCCCTGGCGGGCCAGGAAGCCTCGATCGACCAGGACCCCCTTGCCGTCGGTGAGCATCAGCGGGGTGACGATCTCGAACCCGGGCCGGTCGCTGACATTGCGGTACCGCATCACGATCTGCTTCGATGCGTCGAACGTGCCGGTGACGACGACCGTCCGCCACGCGTGCTGGTCGCCGATCACGCCCTGCCGGCCGACGACCTGGTCGAGCGGCGCCGGCGGAGCCTTCAGATTGGCCCGGGTGACGTCGTTGCGGGCCTTGCGCTCGTCGAGCCGGTGCAACTGCCAGCGGCCGAGCTGGACGCACACCGCGGCGAGCACGAGGACCGCCAGCGCGGCGGCGATCCAGCGGACATTCATCAAGCGACCCACATCTCGAACTTAAGCCATCACCTGAAACAACTCGCGCCCGGCACGTAGGCTGAAGGCATGACGGCCACGGAAGAGGTGACCCAGGTGGGTCTGGCGGACCGGTTCGGCCGGCTCGCCACCGACCTGCGCGTGTCGCTCACGGACCGTTGCAATCTGCGCTGTAGCTACTGCATGCCCGAGGAAGGCCTGGACTGGCTCGCCAAGCCCGACCTGCTCACCGACGACGAGATCGTCCGCCTGGTCGCGATCGCGGTGACCCGCCTCGGCGTGCGCGAGATCCGCTTCACCGGTGGTGAGCCCCTGCTCCGCCGCGGCCTGGTCGGCATCGTCGCGCGTACGACGGAGCTGACGCCACGGCCCGAGGTGTCGCTGACGACGAACGGGATCGGCCTCGCCCGGCAGGCCCAAGCCCTCAAGGACGCCGGTCTGGACCGGGTGAATGTGAGCCTCGACACGATTCGGGCGGACACCTTCGTCGAGCTCGCCCGGCGGGACCGCCTCAAGGACGTGCTGGCCGGACTCGAGGCGGCACACGCAGCCGGGCTGACACCCGTGAAGGTGAACGCCGTCCTGATGCGCGGCGTGAACGACCAAGAGGCGCCCGAGTTGCTCGAGTACTGCTTGGAACGCGGCTACGAACTGCGCTTCATCGAGCAGATGCCACTGGACGCTCAGCACGGCTGGGACCGTGCGACCATGGTCACCGCGGACGAGATCCACGAACTGCTCGACGACCGGTTCGGTCTGACGCCGACCGACCCGTCGGCCCGGGGGAGTGCGCCGGCGGAGTCGTTCCTGGTGCGTGGCGGGCCGCAGACCGTCGGCATCATCGCGTCGGTGACGCGGCCGTTCTGTGGTGACTGCGACCGGGTCCGCCTGACCGCCGACGGTCAGGTGCGCGACTGCCTGTTCGCCCGGACCGAGTCGGACCTGCGGACGGCGCTGCGGGCGGGTGCGGACGACGCCGAACTGGCCGATCGCTGGCGGCGCGCGATGCGCGACAAACTCCCCGGCCACGGCATCAACGACCCGAGCTTCCTGCAACCCACCCGGCCGATGTCCGCGATCGGCGGCTGACCGCCATACCGGCCCAATCCGGAAATGTGCTTTTTCGGGTGTGGGTCTTTAGCCGGAGAAAGGCTCGACCTCGCGCAGGAATGACCGGCGGGCCAGGAAGTCGGACAAGCTGTCCTTGTGTTCGTCGCAGGCCAGCCAGGTCTTGCGCCGGTCGGGCGTGTGGATCTTCGGGTTGTTCCACAGCAGCGCCCAGGTGGCCGGCTGCCCGCATCCCCTGGCGGAGCAGACCGATGGGGGTGCCTCGTCAGTCATCGGCGACACCCATTCCTGTGCGGGCAATTGTTCCTGACCACTCAATTATCAATAGCCTGGACGAAATGAAGCGACGTCGGACAGCCACGGGGGGAGCCGTCCGACGCCGCATCAAGTCCCTGAATTTCATCCGTGAACTTCAGAGCACGCGGGAGATTCTGACACGGATCCCGCCAAAGTTTCCAGTCCCGGCACAGATCACTTTTCGGTGTCGATCGCGGGCTCCGGATCGGGAGCCGGATCCGGTGGTGTGACGGCCGCCGGATGCGAGTCGATCGCGGGTCGCGCGGGCGCCACGAACGGCAGCGCGTCGGACACCGTGGTGGTCCGTTGGGTGTTCGCCAGCACGACCGCGATGTAGGGCAGGAACACGGCCGCGACGATGAACATCCAGCGCCACGGCGACGGGGTGACCACGGCGAGCACGAAGCAGACGATCCGGATCGACATCATCCATGCGTAGCGCGCGATCCGGCTGTCCAGATCCTTGGACCGGCCCGGCTGCGCACTCGTCACGGAGATGACGGTCTCGCCGGTCCGCTCACGGCGTCTCGACATCTATCCTCCTCAACAAGGACAACGGTACGCCGCGTCGCTCGCCCCGGCGCGGCCAGGATGGAGAGGTACGTCTCATGACCGACCGCACCTACCGCGTGACCGAGATCGTGGGCACGTCCAAGGAAGGCCTGAACCAGGCGATCACCAACGGAATCAGCCGGGCCGGCGATACCCTGCGGCACCTCGACTGGTTCGAGGTCACCGAGATCCGCGGCCACATCGAGGACAACCAGATCGATCACTACCAGGTGACCATGAAGGTCGGGTTCCGGCTCGAGGACTCCTGAAAAGCACGCCCCGCTTCGCTCGGCGCACGAGCGAGGGCACCCGCCGTCCGGACGCGCGGGCGGCGGGCGATAGCGTTCCTCCACTGGTGCCGAGTGAGGAGGGCTTGTGAGCAGGTCTGTGTTGGTGACCGGTGGCAACCGGGGGATCGGGCTGGCGATCGCGACCGCGTTCCGCGAGGCCGGTGACCAGGTCGCCGTGACGTACAACAGCAGCCCGCCGCCGGAGGGTTTCTTCGGGGTCAAGTGCGACATCACGGACCAGGAGCAGGTGGACGCGGCGTTCGACGCGATCCAGGAGCAGCAAGGCCCGGTCGAGGTGCTGGTGGCCAACGCCGGCATCACCCGCGACACGCTGCTGCTGCGGATGTCGGACGACGACTGGGACGCCGTCGTACAGACCAACCTCACCGGCTCGTTCCGGGTCGCCCGCCGGGCGGCGAAAGGGATGCTGCGGCTGCGCAAGGGCCGGATCGTCTTCATCTCCTCGGTGGTCGGCATGCTCGGCTCGCCCGGCCAGGTGAACTACGCCGCCAGCAAGTCCGGTCTGATCGGGATGGCCCGCTCGATCGCCCGCGAGCTCGGCAGCCGCGGCATCACCGCGAACGTGGTCGCTCCCGGCTTCGTCGAGACCGACATGACCGCGGTCCTGCCGGAGGAGACCCAGAAGCAGTACCTGAGCCAGATCCCGCTCGGCCGGTTCGGCCGGACCGAGGAGATCGCGCAGGCGGTCCGCTGGCTGTCGTCCGAGGAGGCCGGATACATCACCGGCGCGGTGATCCCGGTCGACGGCGGCATCGGCATGGGCAACTGACAACACACCATTTCTAGAAAGGGACGCCGGTGGGCATCCTCGACGGCAAGCGCATCCTGGTCGCGGGCGTCACGCTCGACTCCTCGATCGGCTTCGCGACCGCCAAAGTGGCGCAGGAGCAAGGCGCCACCGTGCTCATCTCCAACTTCGGCCGCGCGCTGAGCATCACCAAACGGATCGCCAAACGCCTCCCGGTCGAGCCTCCGGTGCTCGAGCTCGACGTCACGAATCCGGACCATCTGGCCGCGCTGCCGGATGCCGTCCGCGAGCACGTCGACGGCCTCGACGGGGTCGTGCACTCGATCGCCTACGGCAACCCGGAGACCATCCTCGGCGGCAAGTTCCTCGACGGCCCGTGGGACGACGTGGCCCAGGCCGTGCACGTGTCGGCGTACTCGCTCAAGTCGCTGGCGATCACCTGTGCGCCGCTGATGAGCCGGGGCGGCAGCGTCGTCGGGCTGACCTTCGACGCCACTGTCGCCTGGCCCGGGTACGACTGGATGGGCGTGGCCAAGGCCGCGCTCGAGTCGACGAGCCGGTACCTGGCCCGCGACCTCGGCGCCCTGGGCATCCGCTGCAACCTGGTCTCGGCCGGTCCGCTGAAGACCCTGGCCGCGAAGGCGATCCCGGGCTTCGAGAAGTTCGAGGAACCGTGGCTGGACCGCGCCCCGCTGGGCTGGGACCCGACCGACCTGGAGCCCACCGGCCGGACCATCGTCGCGTTGCTGAGCGACTTCTTCCCCGCGACCACCGGCGAGATCGTGCACGTCGACGGCGGCTACCACGCGATGGGAGCGTAGGAGTTGGCCACATCGCTGGTTGAGCTCCGGGTCCTGGACGGTGCCAACCTCTACTTCAGCCGTGCGGCCGTCAAGCTCACGCTCGACGTGTCGGCCCTCGTCGACGCCCCGGCCCCGGCTGCGAAGGCCTACGGACAGGCGATCGGTCTCGGCACCACCCGGCCCGGCCGGATCGGGTCCGGGTTCCGGCAGCGGTTCGCGATCCGCGTCGCCGGTCACGTCGTACGGCGGATCGCCCGCGAAGCCGGGATCGGCCGGATCGGCGTCCGGGTCCGCCCGGAGTCCGACGTACGGCGCCTGGTCGTGGCGTTCCCGTGGGCCCACGAGAACCGTGCGCGGGCGCTCGGGACGGCGATCGTCGAGGTGCTGGACGCGTTCGGCGCCGACGACCTGACCGACCTGATCACGACCGTCGGCGAGCGGGTCCGGAACGAACCACCCGGCAACCCGCCGCCGACCCTGCGCCCGAAGGTGCCCGTGGTCGCGGTGACCGGGACGAACGGCAAGACCACGACGTCGCGGATGATCGCGCACATCGGCCGCGCGGCCGGCCTGCACGTCGGCTGGTCCAGCACCGACGGCGTCTACTTCGACGGCGAGCTGGTCAAGTACGGCGACTACTCCGGACCGAGTGGCGCCGGTCAGGTGCTGTCCCAGCCGGGGATCCAGCTCGCGGTCACCGAGACGGCCCGTGGCGGTATTTTGCGCCGCGGCGTCGGCGTGATCTCGAACGACGTCTCGGTCGTCACGAACGTCACCGCGGACCACCTCGGCCTCGGCGGCATCGACACGGTCGACCAGTTGGCCGAGGTGAAGGCGGTCATCACCCACATCACCCGGCCGCGCGGCTGGTGCGTGGTGAACGGCGACGACCCGCGGACGTTCGCGATGCGGCTCGGTTCGCCGGCCAAGTGCTGGGTGTTCTCGCGCGATGCCGACTCGCCGTCGATCCGGACCGTGCTGGACGAGGGCGGCCGGGCGACGACCGTCCTGGACGGATTCATCACGGTGCTCGACCAGGCCAGCGACCCCGAGCCGTTGCTGAAGGTCGTCGACGTACCGATGACGCTGTCCGGGCTGTCGCACTACAACGTCGAGAACGCGCTGGCCGCGGCCTCGGCGGCGCTCGGGCTCGGCCTGCCGCGGGCGGCGGTGATCGAGGGGCTGAGCACGTTCGCGCCGAACGAGAACAACCCGGGCCGGATGAACATGTACTCGCTGCGCGACTTCACCGTCGTGATCGACCTCGCCCACAACGAGGCCGGGCTGGAGGCACTGCTCGAGATCATGAACGGCGTCCGGCCGGAGAGCGGACGGTTGCTGCTGGCCCTCGGTTCGCCGGGGGACCGGGCCGACGACATGGTCGCGGCACTGGGTGCCATCGGCGCACGCGGAGCGGACCGGGTGATGATCGGCCACAAGACCGAGTACCTGCGGGGCCGGCCGCCGACCGAGCTCGAGACGGTGTTCCGCGAGGGCGCCGCGTCGGTCGGGGTGGACGACGTACCGGCGTACCCGACCGAGCTCGAAGCGGCGCAGGCTTTGGTCGCGGAAGCGAAGCCCGGGGATGTGGTCGCGGTGATGTCTCTGCAGGATCGGGCGAGTCTTGACGCGTGGTTGCGGTCTCAGGGAGCTACCGTCGACACACCGGAGATCTTGAAGAGCAAGGTCGAGAGAGCCCAGCACTAGCCCCGTCCGCCGCGGTTGGGGCGGGGAACGGGGTGTCATGCGTTACCTGTGGTCGATTCCGTCCGCGGTGATCGCCTGGTTCGTGGCCGGGTTCTCCGCGACGTACCTGAAGGGATTGCCGGGCGGTACGACGCTGTTCGTGCCGCCGCGGATCGATCTGCTGGTGCTGGGCGGATTCGCCGGCGGCGTCCTGGCCGGGCTCCTGATCGCGCGGGTGCGCGCCGCCGTGCCGGTGGTCCTGATCGTTGCCGGGGGCATGTGGTGGCTGACCGGGAACAGCTGGTCGGACCGGTCGCTGGTGATCACGTTGCTGGTGGCAAGCGCCGTCGGTGCGTTCTTCGGTGCCCTGGGCTCCAGAAGCTCGGTGGTCGCGGCGTTCGCGCTCGCGCTTCCGGTCGCCTGGTACGCGATGCGTCCCGCCGAGCAGTTGACCGAGTGGCGCTGGGTCTGGCAGCTGAACGGCCTGCTCATCGCGGCCGGTCTCGCTGTGCTCCTGTACGCGGCCTGCTGGCGGCGCGGGTGGCGATCGGCATCCTTCTGGTTGCCGCTGACGGCGCTCTACCTGGCGTCATTCGGAGTCGTGGACGCGGTCCAGGTGATCAGCAACTCGAGCGGCAAGCCGATGGACGCGGTCGGCGACGCCGCCACCGAGGCGTTCTTCCAGTCCTTCGAGCCACTGCTCCGCGGGTACTGGCCCTGGCTGGTCGTCGCCGTCCTGCTCGCGATCCCGATGGTCGCCCTCAAACTCCGCGCGCTCCCGCCGCCGCCACCCCCGCCGGATGCGTACGCCCACAAGTCCAACGACGCCGTACTCTCGGACGACCTCGACTGGATCGACCAGGAGGAGCCCAGACGCCGGCTCCTCCCGAGACGAGACCCGGTCATCTAGCCGGCCCATCCGGTCACTCCACTGGTACGTCGTGCGCGTCACCGGGCTGTAGGTAGTCGGGGTCGCCGCCTTCGTCGCCGGACCGGGCGCCGGCCTGGGCGAGGTGGGAGACGGACTCGAGTTCGGTCAGCACGGTCTGATGCTGGTCGACGCACAGGATGACGAGGTCGCCGGGATTGGAGCGGCTGAGCGCATGCCGGACCGCGGTGAGTTCGTCCAGGACGGTCTCGACCTGACGGCAGCGGGCGCCTTTCTCCATCGCGGACCGGACGCCGGCCTCGATCAGCGCAGCGGCCTCGCCGCGCTTGCGGCCGCGCAATCGAGCGTCCTCACGGATGATGACGACGTCGAAGTGCCCGGCGGCGACCTCACCCAGTTCGCGGATGTCGTCGTCGCGGCGGTCACCCGCGGTCGCGATCACCCCGATCCGCGACGGCCGGCCGAGCTCGGACGACGCGCTCAGACTCTCGCCCAGCCGGTCGACGAAGTCGCCGAGCATCCGCATCGCCGGCGCGTTGTGGCAGTAGTCGACGATCACGGTCCGCCCGTCGACGTCGATCTCGTTCAACCGCCCGGGTGACAGATAGTACGACGTACTGAACGTCCGCAGGCCCTGCCGGATGTCGTGCAACGGCGCGCCGGCCGCGAACGCCGCGGCCGCGGCCGCCATCGCGTTCTGCACGTTCATCATCGCCCGGCCACCGAATGTTGCCGGGAGCAAGTGTGTCCACGCCAGCTGCATCGACCGCCGGCCGTGCTTGACCACGATCATGTCGCCGAGATCCGAGCGCTCCAGGACAACCGCGCGGCCACCCCGCCGGCAGTGCCCCTCGATGTACTCGCGCACCTCGCTGCCCGGCTCGGCCATGCTGAACCACACCACCTGGCCGGAGCACCGCCGCCGCATCTTGCGCACCAACGGGTCGTCCGCGTTCAGTACGGCGTATCCGGTCCGCGGCACCGCCTCGACGAGCACCGCCTTCACGTCGGCGAGTTGCTCGAGGGTGTCGATCCCGCGCATGCCGAGGTGATCCGGCTGGATGTTGAGGACGACCGCCACGTCGTTGCGCTCGTACCCGAGCCCTTCGCGCAGGATCCCGCCCCGCGCGACCTCGAAGACGGCGAAGTCGACCCGCGGGTTCTGCAGCACCATCCGGGCGGACTTCGGCCCGGACGCGTCCTGCCGGATCACCAGCCGCTCGTCGATCACGATGCCGTCGGTCGACGTCATCCCGACCTTGCGGCCGATGCCCTTGAAGACATGGCTGATCATTCGCGCGGTGGTGGTCTTCCCGTTCGTCCCGGTCACCGCGACGATCGGGATCCGGCTGGTCGCGCCCGCCGGGAACAGCATGTCGACGACGGGCTTGGCGATGTACTGCGGTTCGCCGATCGTCGGGTTCGTGTGCATCCGGAAGCCCGGTGCCGCGTTCACCTCGCAGATCGCGCCGCCGGTCTCGCGCACCGGCTGGGTGATGTCCGGGCAGATGAAGTCGATGCCGGCGATGTCGAGCCCGATCATCCGGGCCGCCTCCTCGGCGATCTCGATGTTCTCCGGATGCGCCTCCCAGGTCCGGTCGATCGAGATGCCGCCGGTGGACATGTTGCCGGTCAGCGTCAGCTTCACCATCACGTCTTCGGGCGGTACGTCGTCCAGCTCGAAGCCCTGGCTGCGGACCAGCTCCCGGGCGGCCGCGTTCACCGTGATCCGGGTCAGGATCTTCTCGTGGCCGACACCGCGCCGCGGGTCGGCGTTGGTGATGTCGACCAGCTCGGCCACGGTGTGGACCCCGTCGCCGACCACGTGTGCGGGCACGCGTTCGGCGATTGCCTCCATCCGGCCGTTGATGATCAGGCAGCGGTAGTCCTTGCCGGTGACGAAGTTCTCCACGATCACCGAGCCGCGCCGGGACTGCTCTGCCGCGATCGGGAATGCCTCCCGGAGCTCGTCCGCATTCTGCAGGTTCAGGCAGACGCCACGGCCGTGGTTGCCGTCGAGCGGCTTGCACACCACGGGGTAGCCGATCTTGCCCGCGACGATGACTGCTTCGTCGACCGTGCGTACCGATTCCGACCGCGGCACGGGCAGGCCGGCCGACGCCAGCAGGCGGGTGGTCAGGTCCTTGTCGCTGGCGACGTCGACCGCGATCGATCCGGTCTCGGACGTCATCGTGGCCCGGATCCGCTTCGCGTGCACGCCCTGGCCGAGCTGGACCAGGCTGGCCTTGTTCAGCCGGATCCACGGGATGTCGCGGGAGACCGCCTCGTCCACGATCGCCTGGGTCGAGGGGCCGAACGCGCTCCGCTCGGCCTGCTTGATGAACTTCTCCAGCTCGGTGGTGAAGTCGAAGTCCGGGGTCGGTTGAACCAGGTAGTTCACGAACCGGATCGCCAGCTCACCGGCGGCCAGTCCGACACCCTCGTCGGCGTACGAATAGACGACGTTGTAGCGGCCGGGCACGCCCTTGACCTGGCGGGTCTTGCCGCGGCGCATGTCGTGGCCGGCCTCCTGCTGGAGTTGCAGCGCGACGTGCTCGGCGATGTGGCCGAGCCAGGTGCCTTCGTGCAGCCGCTCGATGAAACCGCCGCGACGGCCGCGCGAGCAGTGGTGCTGGTCGAGCCGGGGCAGGTACTCGAGGAGCTTCTCGGTGAAGCCCGGGATGGTGTTCGACGGGAAGCTCTCCAGCGATCCCAGGTCGACCACAAGATGGATAGCCGGCTCGTAGCTCCAAACGTTCGGCCCGCGGTAGACACGGGTCTCGATGATCTTCAGGTCGGGGGCGGGGGCGCCGGTGGTCTCAGCTGGTACGGCCATCAATGCAGCTCACTGTCTGGTTGCGGGGTGTCGGGGTGGCTGAGTTCGGCGCCGGCCGTGATCGGCTCGGTCGCCTCCGGTCTGGATTCCCCGGCGGCGGCCGGTCTGGTGGTCTTCGCCGTACGACGCCCTGCTCGCCGCTTGTGCTCCTCGTAGTAGCTGGGTGACACTCCCTCGGCGGCGATCTCCTTGGCCAACTTGCGCAGGTCCGCCTCGGCTGCCTCGAGCTCGGCGATCTCCGCGGCCGGCGGCTGCGGGCCGTACGACAACAGGACCCGGTCCTGCAGGTCGAACGTCGCGGTCGCGGGCAGGACGTGCAGTACGACGCCGGACGCCAGGATCGGCTCGGATCGCTTGGCGTAGTGGGCGTTGGACGTGATCCGGCTCCCGTCGAAGATCGTCACCGCGCCACGGCCGACGACCTCGAGGTGCGAGCCGCGGACGACGGCCGCGGTGTCCTCGTCCACGCCGATGCCGAGCAGGCCGGGGGACTGGGCGACCAGCGACAGCAGCCGGCCGTACCGGTTCCGCTGGGCGAAGTGCTGGTCGACGATCGCGCCCTGGACCAGGCCGAGGCCGCCGGCCAGCTGACTCATCCGCTGCCGCGGGGTGGCCCCGGACCGGCCGAACGCGATCATGTGCTCGGCCAGGATGCTCGCGCCGGCCGACGTACCGCCGACCGCGGCACCGCGCTGGTGGGCGGCGGTGACCGCGCGGCCGAACGCCGTACCGGTGACGACTCCGGCGAGCTTGAGCTGGTTGCCGCCGGTCATGAAGATCCCGGTGGCGTCGTCCAGCGGCTCGAGGAACGCCGGGTCGTCGGCGTCCTCCCGATTCTCCGGACGTACGCCGACCACACTCGCGGCCCCGAGGGCGGCGAACAGGGCGCGATACACGTCGATCACGTCCGGCCCGAGCGCGGACGCTGTCGGCACCACCACGATCCGCGCCTTCGCCCCACCCGCCGCCTCGACGAACTCCTGCAGCACCATCCGCTTCTTCAGCTTGTCCTCGGCGCCACCAATAGCGAACAGAGCCCCAGGCCCACCCTGCACATCAGACATAGCCGAAGAATAGGTGCTCCCCCCGGCTGAGGCCGCAATCCGGTCAGCCGTGGGGGTCGGTGGGCGAAGATGAACCAGTTGAGGGATCGATGAGGCTATGAGAGCGCGCTCTCACTTCGAAGTGTCACCAGCTCGTCGCGGAACGGATCAGAAGCCGGATCAGATGGTGGTGCGGTAGACCGTCGTACTGCGGCGGACGCGCATGCCGAGGTGTTCGTACATGCCGAGGGCTCCGGTGCCCGAGTGGGTCCAGAGGATGCAGGTCCGGCGGCCGAGCCGGTGGAACTCGGCACAGGTGTCGTCGAGCATCGCCCGGGCGATCCCCTTGTTCCGGTGATCTGCGCGGACGGCGAGCTGCTCGACGTACCCCTCGTTCGTGTCCGGCAGGTCGAGGGCGATCACGACACCGACGAGCTCGTCACCGGCGTACGCGAGGGTCGAGGCATTGGGCCGGAAGCTCGACCGCTCAACGGTCAGCCGGGCCCACTCGTCGTACGACTTCCGCCGCGACCGGATGCCGGAGAACGCGTCCTCGATGAGCTCGTGGACAGCGCGGGCCTGCGTCTCGTTGTACGGCGTGAGCGTCAGCCCTTCGGGCAGGTCTCGCAGCACCGTTGTGTCCAGCGGACGCTCGAGCAACCAGTTGGTGGCGAGTACGTCGTACCCCCGCGATCGCAGCAGGACGGTGCCGGCCTTGTCCTGGTCGTCGACCGCCTGCGCCAGCCACTCGCTGCCGGTCTCCCGCGACTGCTGCTCGGCCCAGTCGAGCAGCGCCGTCCCGATCCCGAGCCCGTGGTACGACGGATGCACCTCGATCTGGGCGCGTTTGCCCAGATGCACCCAGGCCCAGCCGGCCAGTTCACCATCAGGTGCGTGGACGAGGAGGGTGTCCTGCTCGAGTCGCAGCTCCGGCCGCCGAAGGTCCGCTACGACCTGATCCGGCACCGCCTCGGCCCGCCCGTGCCACTCGATCTCGGCTGCCGCGACGAGCTGGTAGATCGCGTCCGCGTCGTCGACAGTTGCGGGACGACTGGAGAATCCAGGTGGCACCATGCCTCGATCTTCCCGCACCGCGGCCGGGATGCGCGGCGTTTTTGCGCGTTGTTGCAATCAGGCCGGGTTGTCGGCGTCCGCGGCGTCGACTTCCTCGCGGCTGATGCCGAGCAGGTAGAGGATCGTGTCCAGGTAGGGGACGCTCAGGTGGGTGTCGGCGGCCGCGCGGACGACGGGTTTGGCGTTGAAAGCGACGCCGAGGCCGGCGACGGCGAGCATGTCGAGGTCGTTGGCCCCGTCGCCGATCGCGACCGTCTGGGTCAGCGGCGTACCGGAGCGTTCGGCGAACTGGCGGAGCGCCCTCGCCTTGCCGGCCCGGTCGACGATCTCGCCGACGACGCGACCGGTGAGCTTGCCGTCGGCGATCTCCAGCTCGTTCGCCTTGGCGTAGTCGATGCCGAGCTCGGCGGCCAGCTTGTCGGTGATCTGGCTGAACCCGCCGCTGACGATCGCGAACTGGTACCCGAGCCGCTTCAGCGTCCGCACCAGCGTCCGGGCCCCGGGTGCCAGCTCGATCGCGTCGTACACCTCGTCCAGCGCCGACACCGGCAGACCTTCCAGCCGGGCGACCCGATGCCGGAGCGACTCGGCGAAGTCGAGCTCGCCGCGCATCGCCTGTTCGGTGACCGCGGCCACCTCGTCCTGCCGGCCTGCGTGCCCGGCGAGCATCTCGATGACCTCGCCCTGGATCAGCGTCGAGTCGACGTCCATCACGATCAGCCGCTTGGCCCGGCGGTACAGGCCGCCGTCCTGGACGGCGACGTCGAGGCCCTGCCGGACACCCTCCAGGGCGAGGACGGTCCGGAGCGCTTCCGGATCGGCACCGGAGACGGCGAACTCCATCGCGGTCACGGGGTAGCGCGCCATCCGGCTGATCCGGTCGATGTTCGCTCCGGTGTCGGCGATCCGGCCGGCGATCGCGGCGAGGCCGGCGGCGGACAGCGGACGCCCGATCACCGTCACCTGGCTGCGGCCCTTGCGCCGTGGCTCGTTGTCGCCGAGACCCTTCTTCACCGAGATCTCGACGTCCAGGACGCTCGCCAGCGCCTTGAGCTCTTCCTTCAGGGCCTTGTAGTCGCGCGGTGCGGACAGCAGGACCCCGAGCACCAGCCGGCCCCGGAGGACCACCTGCTCGGCGTCGATCACCTCGAGCCCACGGGTGGCGATCGTCGACAGTACGGCGGAGGTCAGCCCCGGCCGGTCGGTGCCGGTCAACGTCACCAGCACGGTCGGCCGCTCGGCGGCCAGCTTCTCGTCCTCACCCTGTCCAGTCATGGCAGCACGAACGCTACCCATATCGGACGACGTTGCGCTGTCCGGTCCAGATCTCAGGCATGAACAGGCGGATCGCAGGCCGCGACCAGAGCGCGACGCGCCGCGGCGGCGAGGTCGAGGAGGGCGCGACGGCGCGCCTCGGCCTCGGCTCCGGTGACCGCGGCGCCGTCGTCCTCGAGTGCGGCGTCGGCGATCGCCAGGCAGCGCCGTGCGGTGGCGGCCGCCTTCACCGCACGCGGCTGGTAGCCAGGTGCGAGATCGTCGTTCCGGCCGCTGCCGATCCGGCGGATGTCGATCAGCGCGTCCGCGACCTCCGGTTTCCAGCGCGCGACATCGAGCGCCGCCAGTGACTCGGCCGCGTCGATCAACGCCATCCGCAGACCGCGATCCGCCTCGCCGAGATCGGCCGGCAGCGGGCTCGCCGCCGGCATCACGGACCATTGCACCGCCGGCCCGACGTACGCCGGAACCAGTCCGAGGTCGGCGCCCGTGAGTACGACGGCCTCGCCGGTTTCGAGCGCGGCCTCGTTGAAGGGCGGTGGGCCGGCCAGGCCGATCGGATCACCCGGGACGGGCAGCGCGAGGTGGGCTTGGGTTGCTCCTGCGGCGCGCAACAGGTTCAGCGCGACCGGCAGGGTGGCCGGCTCCGGATGCCCGGCCAGACCCGCGACGTGATGACCGACGTCGTCGCCGAGGATCTTCTGTGCGGCGGTGTCGGGATCGCAGGCGCCGGTCAGCATCGCGTTCGTCCACACGGTGAACCGGACCGAGGCGGAGGTGGTCAGCACGCCCGACAGTCTCCCACCACCAGTCCGTCCGGACGACTCCGGCAGGGTGCGCGACGATCGCACGTGGGCACCCCGTAGGTTTTGAGCATGACTGCAGTGGTGGAGCTGGCCGGGGTGTCGATCGTTCGCGGTGGCGCGCTTCTGCTCGACGGGATCGACTGGACCGTCGACGAGGCCGATCGGTGGGTGGTGATCGGGCCGAACGGCGCCGGCAAGACGACCCTGCTGCAGATCCTGGCCGCCCAGATCCATCCGACCGCCGGTGTCGCCGGACTGCTCGGTGAAGTGCTCGGTGCCGTCGATGTGTTCGAGTTGCGGCCCCGCATCGGACTGACCAGTGCCGCATTGGCCGACCGGTTGCCCAGGAGCGAGCGTGTCTCGGATGTCGTGGTCTCCGCGTCGTACGCCGTACTCGGCCGCTGGCGCGAGGAGTACGACGAACTGGACCACCAGCGGGCCAAGGAGTTGCTGGCCGAACTCGGCATCGCGCACCTCGCCGACCGCACGTTCGGCACGCTGTCCGAGGGGGAGCGGAAGCGGGTCCAGATCGCCCGAGCCCTGATGACCGACCCCGAACTGATGCTGATGGACGAGCCCGCGGCCGGCCTCGACCTGACCGGACGGGAGCAACTGGTCCGTTCGCTCAGCTCGATCGCGACCGCGGTCGGCGCGCCGGCGATGGTGCTGGTCACCCACCACGTGGAGGAGATCCCACCGGGCTTCACCCACGCGCTGCTGCTGAAGGAGGGCCGCATCGTCGCAGCCGGCCCGATGGACCAGGCCCTGACGGCCGAGACCCTGAGCGACACCTTCGACCTGGCCCTCTCCCTGAAGCAGGAGGACGGCCGCTACACAGCCCGCGCCCTCTGACCCGGGATCCCGCACCCCGGCTGACGCGTCCAAACATCTGCTTGGAGGCCCCAACGCGGATAGGCTTGGTAAATGATGGAATGGCTGCGGGACAACATGTGGGCGGCATGGCTGATGATCGCCGCCGTCCTCGGCCTGGCTGAGTTGGCCTCGCTCGACTTCACCCTGCTGATGCTGGCCGCCGGTGCGCTCGCGGCCGCCGGGGTGGCGGCGTTCTTGCCGGGACTGTTGTGGCTGCAGATCGTCGTCGGGTTGATCACCGCCGCGGCGATGCTCGGTGCCATCCGGCCGATGATCGTCCGCAAGCTTCATAACGGCACCGAGCTGAAGACCGGATCCGCCCATGTGATCGGGCGCACCGGGACCGTGGTCAAGGAGATCCATCCCGACGGCGGCGGCTCGGTCCGGCTGAACGGCGAGCTCTGGACGGCCCGCCCGTACGACGAGGTGTCGACGATCGAGCCCGGGACGCGGGTCGAAGTGATGTCGATCGACGGCCCGACCGCGATCGTGTACCCGGTCGGCGAGCCGCTGCACCACGAGCTCAACAGCCCCGAGCCGACCGACAATCCGGCTCCGAACCCGAATCCCACCGACCCGCCCCAGAGCTGACCCAGGCTCATGGGGCCTCCCGGCCTGGACTGAGGAGCGCGGGGAGCCCGGTCATGGGGCCCCGGTCTGGACTGAGGAACGCAGGGAGCGAAGCGACCGGAGAGACGAGGGAAGACCGGGAGCCAGGCCCCATGACCTGCCGCGCCGGAGGCGTGGCATCCGACACAGCGACTGGAGCGACGAGGGAAGGCCGGGAGACAAAGCCCCATGAGCACGCCGGCGCCGAAGGCCCGGCCAATTGCACGCCGAAGGCCCGGCCAATTGCACAGCGCAGTACTGTCGAATTGAGGGACGGCAGAGTACCTGCACGATCAGGCAGCCGACGCGCCGGGAACCGGGACGCCAGGTGGACCGTCGATAGGAAAGACTGTCCGTCCTGAGGGTTCGTTCGAGTGGAGGGTCAAGTGACCGCGTTCCTCATAGTGTTGGCATTGGTCGCCTTGCTGGTGATCGTCACACTGGTTAAGTCCGTCCGGGTGGTGCAGCAGCAGACCGTCGGGATCGTCGAGCGGTTCGGCAAGTTCAGGACCGGTCTGCAGCCGGGCCTGAACCTGTTGACGCCGTACGTCGACAAGGTCCGCTACACCATCGACATGCGCGAGCAGGTCGTCGCGTTCCCGCCCCAGGGCGTCATCACCGAGGACAACCTGATGGTGTCGATCGACTCGGTCATCTACTTCCAGGTGAACGATCCGGTCCGGGCGACGTACGAGATCTCCAACTACATCCAGGCGATCGAGCAGCTGACCATGACCACGCTGCGAAACATCATCGGTGGCATGGACCTGGAGCAGACGCTGACCAGCCGTGAGGAGATCAACGAGAAGCTCCGTTACGTGCTGGACGAGGCGACCGGAAAGTGGGGCATCCGGGTCAACCGGGTCGAGCTGCGCTCGATCGACCCGCCGCCGTCGATCCAGGACTCGATGGAGAAGCAGATGCGCGCCGACCGGGACAAGCGCGCCGCGATCCTCACCGCGGAAGGTATGCGGCAGTCCGCGGTCCTGTCCGCCGAGGGCCAGAAGCAGTCCGCGATCCTCACCGCCGAAGGTGACAAGCAGTCCCGGATCCTGCGAGCCGAGGCCGAGCGGCAGGCGCGGATCCTGAAGGCGCAGGGTGAGGCGCAGGCCATCACCACGGTCTTCAACGCGATCCACGCCGGCAAGCCGGACCAGGGTCTGCTCGCGTACCAGTACCTGCAGATGCTGCCGTCGATCGCCCAGGGCGACGCGAACAAGCTGTGGATCGTGCCGAGCGAGATCGGCGACGCGCTCAAGGGTCTGGGCAGTGCGGTCGGCCAGGTGGCGGGCATCCCGGCGAAGGCCGAGGGCACGTGGCAGGCGCCGGAGCTCTCCAACGGCGAGGTGCCGGAGCTGGACAGCACCGGGGCGACGACCGGTGCGCCGGCCGCGGCGGTGGCCGAGGCCGACAACGCGGTCCGCGAGGCGATCGCCGCCGCCGAGAACGCCGCCGTCGGCAACCGCGGCCAGATCCCGGTCACCCCGTCCGTCCCCCCGCCGTCGGTCACGCCCACCCAGGAGCCCCCGGCCGCCGAGCCCCCGCAACGCTGACCGGCAGACAGTTCGACAGCAGAACGCCTTCCCAGGCCCATCCTGGGAAGGCTTTCTGCTGTCGCCACCTTCGGGCCGGAGGCCGGTCGGGGGTGTAACGATCGAAGCTTGTTTGTTCAACGGACGGACTGGTGAGCGGGCGGTGCGGTCAGGTGCGTAAAGTCGGGCAGCGATGACATGGTTCGAGGCGCTGTTCGTCTTCGTGGCGGGGATGGGCGCAGGCACGATCAACGCCGTGGTGGGATCGGGCACGCTGCTGACCTTCCCCGCGTTGCTTGCCGTCGGCATCCCACCGGTGCTGGCGAACGTCAGCAACACCATCGGCCTCGCCCCGGGCACGGCCGCCGGCGCGATCGGCTACCGGCGCGAACTCCAGGGGCAACGCGGCCGCATGATCCGGCTGATCCCGGCCTCCCTGCTCGGCGGCATCCTCGGCGCGGTGCTGTTGCTGACCCTGCCCGACTCCGCGTTCCACGCCGTCGTACCGGTCCTGATCCTGCTCGGCTGCCTGCTGGTCGCGTTCCAGCCCTTGCTCTCACGGTGGATCAGCGTGCCGACGCACGTGCACCGGGGTGCCTGGTGGGTGATCCCGGCGGTGTTCGCGACCGGCGTCTACGGCGGGTACTTCGGTGCCGCGCAAGGCGTCCTGCTGATGGCGATCCTCGGCCTCGGCCTGGACCCGAACCTGCAGCGGATGAACGGCCTGAAGAACGTTCTCGCCACGGTCGTGAACTCGGTGGCCGCGATCCTGTTCATCATCGTCGGGGATGTCGACTGGCTGGCCGCCGGGCTGATCGCGGTCGGCTCGACCATCGGCGGCTTCGTCGGTGCCCGCTACGGCCGCAGGCTGCCGCCGATCGCGTTGCGCGCACTGATCGTCTGCATCGGCATCCTCGCCATCGTCACGCTGGTCTTCTGACCTGTAACCCCGCCAGCAGCAGATCCAGCCCGTAATCGAACTGCTCGTCGCCACCGGTCGTCCGCGCCAGCTCCGGCGCGAGCTCGACCACCGACGGGAACTCGCGCGCCGACAGCGACTCCATCGTCGTCCGCAGCCGCCGCCAACTGTCCGGGTCCCGGCGCTCGGCGGCCATCTGGATCTCCCAGGACGTTGCCCCGAGCACATAGGTGAACAGCGTGGTGTGCGTCCGCGCCGCCGTCTGCGGGTCGAACCCGGCGGCGCGCAGTACGCCGAGCAGCCCCTCGGCCACCCGGGCGGTCTCGTGCCCGCTCAACGGCCGTCCCGCAAGTAGTTGCGCAAGGCAAGGATGCCGCAGCATCAGCAGCCGCAGCGACCGGCAGACCGCGCGGACCTGGTCGGGCCACGACGCATCCTGCGGTACGGCGGGCAGCAGCCCCATCAGGTGATCACGCACGGCGTCATACAGGTCGTCCTTGTTGCGGAAGTAGGTGTAGAGCGCCATCGGGCCCACCCCGAGCTCCGCGGCGACGCCGCGAAGGCTGAGCGCGTCCGTGCCTTTGCCCTCCATCAGCTCGAGCGCGGTGCGCACGATGAGGTCGGCGCTGAGCGTGTTGCGCGGTGTCCGCGCCATGTGATCCATCTCCCTTCGACGCTCCTAACGTACAGTGTATAGTACGGTGTATGCGAGCGATTCAGATCACCGAGTTCGGCGGACCCGAGGTCCTGAAGGTCAGCGACGTCGCGGAGCCGGTCGCCGGTGACGGCCAGGTCCTGATCACTGTCGATCGCGCCGGCATCAACTACGCCGACACGCATCAGGTCGAGAACAGCTACCTCTCGAAGACGGAGCTCCCGCTGATCCCGGGTGGTGAGGTGGTCGGTCATACCGAGGACGGCCGCCGCGTGGTCGCCCTGGTCGGATCCGGTGGGTACGCCGAGAAGGCTGTCGCGCACGCGCCGTACGTCTGGGACGTCCCCGAAGGTGTCACCGACGGTCAGGCGCTCGCCCTCGTGCTACAGGGCACCACGGCCTGGCACCTGCTCAAGACCTCCACGCATCTCCAGCCCGGTGAGTCCGTCCTGGTGCACGCGGGTGCCGGCGGGGTCGGCTCGCTCGCCGTACAGCTCGCCAAGTTGTGGGGCGCCGGCCGCGTGATCGCGACCGCGTCGTCGGACGAGAAGCGCAAGCAGGTGCTCGAGCTCGGCGCCGACGCCGCGATCGACGGTACGCCGGACGGCCTGAAGGACCGCATCATCGAGGCGAACGGCGGCAAGCATGTCGACATCGTGCTGGAGATGGTCGGTGGCTGGACGTTCGACGAGTCGTTCGCCGCGCTGGCCCGGTTCGGCCGGCTGGTCACCTTCGGCGCCGCGTCCCGTGAGTCCGCCGCGCCGATCGACCCGAGCCGGTTGATGAAGGGCTCGAAGACGATCGCCGGCTTCTGGCTGGCCGACTGCTTCGCCAACCCCGCGTCGCTGGGCGACCCGCTGGCCGAACTGTTCGATCTGACCGCGGCCGGCAAGCTCCGCCCGATCATCGGCGGCGAGTACGCGCTGTCCGACATCGCCACCGCCCACCAGGACCTGCGAGCTCGCCGCACGGTCGGCAAGCTCGTGCTCGACCCCTCCCACTGAAAGCTGGAGAACCAACACATGACGATCGCAGTAGAGAAGGTTCTGTACACCGCTCACGCCACCGCCCACGGCGGCCGCGACGGCAAGGTCGCGACGAACGACGGGAAGCTCGACGTCACCGTCGCGCCGCCGGTCGAGATGGGTGGCAACGGTCAGGGCACCAACCCGGAGCAGCTGTTCGCGGCCGGCTACGCGGCCTGCTTCCACAGCGCGCTGAAGCTGGTCGCCCGGAAGGCCCGCCAGGACGCCGACGGCTCGACCGTCACCGCCGAGGTGGGCATCGGCCCGATCAACGGCGGCGCCGGCTACGGCCTGGAGGTCGCGCTGGTGGTCAGCCTGCCCGGCGTCGAGCGTGCGGTCGCCGAGGAGCTCGTCGCCAAGGCCCACGAGGTCTGCCCGTACTCCAACGCCACCCGAGGCAACATCAAGGTCGACCTCGAGGTCGAGTGATCAGTCCATCCGCGCCAGGGCCTCTTTGAGCAGGCCCTCGGTCGCCGAGACGGGTGCGGCCGCGATCGTGAGCCCCTCCATGATCGCGACGTACTCGTCGACCTCGTCGAGCTTGTCCAGGTACAGCGCACTCGCCGCGTGCTCGATGTAGACGACGTCCGGCAGGTCGCCCTCGGGGAACCGCAGGATGCTGAACGCGCCACCAGCGCCCGGATACCCGATGCTGCTGAACGGCATCACCTGCAACGTGATGTTCGGCTGCGCGGCCCACTTGAGCAGGTGCTCGATCTGGGCCCGCAGGACGTCCTCGCCACCGACCGGACGATGCAGCACCGACTCGTCGATGACCACCCACAGGCGGGCCGGGTTCGGCCGGGTCAGGATCTGCTGCCGGGTCACCCGTAGCGCGACCCGCTGATCGACCTCGGCACTCGGCAGGTACGACTTGCCGAGCTGGACGACGGCCCGCGCGTACTCCTCGGTCTGCAGCAGGCCGGGGACGAACATCACCTCGTAGGTCCGGATCAGCGTCGCCGCGACCTCGAGGCCGACGTAGTTGGTGAACCAGCTCGGCATCACGTCGCCGTACCGGGACCACCAGCCCGGGTTGTTCGCGGCCCGGGCCAGCTCCATCAGCCGGTAGCGTTCCTCGTCGTCGGCCATCCCGTAGAGCTCGAGCAGGTCGCTGACATCGCGTTCCTTGAACCCGACCCGGCCGAGCTCCATCCGGCTCACCTTGGACTCGGAGGCGCGGATCTGCCAGCCCGCGTCGGCGCGACTGATCCCGGCCTGCTCGCGCATCCGCCGCAGCTGTCCGCCGAGCATGATCCTGAGCGCGGTCGGACCGCCGTCGCCACCACTCACCGTCAAGAGTTCACCCACACCCTCGCTTCGCTCGGGGCCGGTAGAAACGCCCGCACCCGTCCACTCACCCATTTCAGCCCGCGATGCTACCGCCTGTCCACGGCAACTGGCCGGTCGGCGCTCCGCCGAGCGAGATCGCGGATCCGCCGGACCAGGTAGCGGGCGTCCCGATCGACGCCCTGGATGGTCGATGACGCGATCGCGTACTGGAAGTCCAGCCCGAGGAACAGCAGCCCCGGCTCGTCCGGCGAAACCCCGCGCACGTGCCGCGGCCGGCCGTCGTCGGAGCACACCGGCAGGTCGATCCAGCTGTGGTCCGGAACGGAACCGGTGCACCACACCACCGTTGTGACGTCCTCGAGTACGTCGCCGTCCGCCGTCACCGGCAAGCCCTCACGGACGCCCGCGATCCGGCCGAGCCGGGTGATGCCGGCCGCATCGAGGTGTGCCAGCTTGTTCCGGGTCAGCGGGAGACCGTTCTGCTCCGCGTTCGTGATCGCCTTCCGTCCGACCGACCGCGCACGGGTGAAGACGTACTTGAAGAGGAACATCACCAGCGGCGTGAACAGGCGCCCGGTGGTCGAGTCGATGTCGACCGGCACCTGACCCGGGTGGCGCCCGGCGAGCAGGGTGCGATGAGTCTTCACCGCCTCGAGGGCGATGTCGGTCCCGGAGTTGGCAGCGCCGACCACGAGAACCGTCCCGTCCGCGAGTTGCTCCGGGTTCCGGTACTCCAGCGAGTGCAGCTGCCGGATCGTGGGATCGAGCTCACCCGCGAACGTCGGCCGTCGTTCCTTCGTATGCATGCCGGCCGCGACGACGACCTGATCGGCGTGCCAGGTGCCGTCACTGGTCTCGATCACGAAGCCCTGATCGTCGCGGGACAGCCGCGTCACCCGTACGCCGGTCCGGACCGGCAGCTCGTGGTGAACGGCGTACCGCTCCAGATAGTCGGCCATCTCGTCGCGCGTCGGGCAGTCCCGCGTGCCGATCCGCAGCCCGGGCAGGCTGGCGTACCGCGGCCGGCTGAACAGCCGCAGCGAGTCGTACCGCTTCCGCCAGCAGTCACCGACTCGCTCGTCGGCATCGAGTACGACGAAATCCTCGCCCGCCTTGCGCAGGTAGTAGCCCATCACCAGGCCGGCCTGTCCGGCTCCGATCACCACAGTCCCGACACTGTTCATGACAGCACCGTAGGACTCCGGACCCTGCCGCCACATCGACCGACCACGCCATCTCCGCGCCGAGCGGCGTGGTCATTTCTACCCAGCCACCAGGCCGTGCTCATACGCGTACGCCGTCGCAGCGGCCCGGCTGGCGACACCGAGCTTGCCGAAGATGTTGCTGACGTGACGGGCGACAGTCCGCTCACTGAGGAACAGCTGGTCGGCGACCGCGCGATTCGTAGCGCCGGTGGCAAGCAACCGCAGCACCTCGAGCTCGCGCGGGCTGAGACCACCGGTCCGATCCGACTGGTCGAGCGCGGCCAGGTCGGCTACCGCACCGAGTCGCTCGAACACCGACCGCGCGCTGTCGATCTCCATCTGCTCGGCATCGACGTCACCGAGCGCGCGGCAGGCCCGCCCGACCAGGAGCCGGGTGCGCGCACCTTCGTACGGCATCTCGAGTTGCTGCCACAGCGACCATGCCCGCCGCAGGGCTGGGATCGCGCCGCGCGGGTCGCCGCACGCGATCCGCGCCGCGCCCTCCGAGTACGCCGCCAAGGCCTGGAGGTACGGCGAATCCGCGCGGGCGAACTCGCCCAGCTCGGAAGCCGCCGTCCGGGCGGTCTCGCGGTCGCCACACTCGATCGCCACCTCGACTCTGGCCGCGAGCAGCACCGGACGGTTCTGCGAGAGTGGATCCTCCGCCAAGGCGCGTTCGAGCCCCGCGATCGCCGCGCCGTGGTTACCCTGCGCGGCTCGCAAGCGGGACAGTCCGGGCTGCACTTCAGCGCCATCGCTGCCCGCCGCTTGGTAGGCACGTTCCGCCGCCGCGTAGCGACCGCGATGACGTTCCACTTCGGCCAGCCGGTACCACGCGGTTCCGACCGCACCAGGAGACAGCCGGCGACATGCGTCCTCCGCAGCCCCTGCCGCTTCGGACCACGCGCCACGCAACTGCAGGATCTGCGCACGATGCACGAGACACACTCCGCGATAGGGAACCAGGCCGGACTGCTCGTCGCACCAGCCGGTGAGCGCCTGTGTCCACTCCTGTGCCCGGCGTACGTCGTACATCCGCAGGCAGACGTCGATCACCGAGCAGTAGGCCATGCCGGCGACCTCGGGCCCGACGCCGCTGCCGGTGACGGTCACCATCGCCTCGTCGAGCGCGGTGAGGGCTTCGGCATGGCGGCCCAGCATCCCCAGGCAGTTGCCGCGCCCGAGGGTGCCCAGCGCAATCGTGTTCGGATCCACGGCCAGGGGGATGCATCGGTCGAACAGGGCGAGTCCGGCGGCCGGGTCGCCGGTGTTCATCAGCAGGGCGGCATCGGCCATCAGGAGCAGGCCGGACAGTTCGCTGTTGTCGTCGGGGACCAGGCGCCCGATCCGGGCCCGCCAGCCGGCCGCCCGGGCCAGCTCGCCGTGCTGCTGCAGATGGAACCCGAGCCAGAAGGCGCTCCGGACCGCCCGCAGCACGTCCCCGCGCGCGAGGTGCTCCGCGTGGGCCCGCTCGCGGTAGCCCGCGACCTCGTCGTCGTGACCGAGGACGAAGGCGGCAACGGCCAGCCGGTCCAGGTCCTCCGGCGGGAGCTGACCGCGCTGGTCGGCGGCGGTCAGCTCCGCGTACTCCGCGGGCCAGTCGTACTGCTCCATCGCACCCCGCCCCGGTCCACCATCAGTGCTGGGCCAGGTCCAGCACGGTTGCCGTTGGCAACTTCGCCAGCTCGGCGCCGTCGAGCAGCAGCTTGGAGCCGCGGATGCCACTGCCGATCACCACCGGCCCGGCCTGCGCGACCGCCTCGTCCACCAGGACCGGCCAGTCCGCGGGCAGTCCGATCGGCGTGATTCCGCCGTACTCCATGCCGGTCGAGGCGACCGCGTCGTCCTGCGCGGCGAAGGAGATCTTCCGCACCCCGAGGTGCTTGCGGATCACCCCGTTCACGTCCGCCCGGTCGGTGGCCAGCACCAGGACGGCGGCGTACGTCGCCTCACCCGCCCGCTTGCCGAGCACGATCACGCAGTTCGCCGACGCGGCCATCGGTACGTCGTACTCCGCGCAGAAGGCGGCGGTGTCGGCCAGACCGGGGTCGATCGCGGCGGCGTACGCCGGAATCTCACCCAGCGCCGCACGCACTGGTGCCGCGAGCAACCCCGGTACGTCGGCGGTCGGCCGCCACTCCAGCTTGCCCATCATGACCACGCCGGTGCCGGAGGCCCGGCCAAAAGCACGGTCACTGCGACTCCTCACCTGGGCGCTTGACCAGGTCGGCGTACTCGGGGTGCTGCTCGAGATAGTCCTGGTAGAACGGGCAGGCCGGCTTGACCCGCAGGCCGAGGGCGCGGGCGTCGTCGAGCGACTTCGTCGCGATCCGGCCGGCCACGCCGCGGCCGCGGAAGTCGGGCAGGGTCTCGGCGTGCAGGAAGCTGATCACACCCGGGTGCAGCCGGTAGTCGACGAAGCCCATCAGGCTGCCGTCGGCGTCCAGCGCCTCGTACCGGCTGCGCTCCTTGGCGTCGACCACCTTGATCTCGTTCTCCATGCCGCAACTCTAGCCAGTCTCACTGTGGGTTTGAGATTCGTGACTCCCGGGGTACGGGGTCGAAGGACCGAGCCGCGGAAGGAGCAGGGATGAGCGAGCACGCGTTGGAAGAAGGCCGAGCGATACCGAGTCTTGTGCCGGCCCGGATGGACCGGCTGCCCTGGACCCGGTTCCACTGGATGATCGTCGTCGGTCTGGGCGTGTCCTGGATCCTGGACGGCCTGGAGATCCAGCTGGTCTCGCTGGTCGGCAACGTGCTCAAGGAGCCGCAGACCCTGCACCTGACCACGGCCGAGGTCGGCCTGATGGCCTCGATCTACCTGGCCGGCGAGGTGGTCGGCGCGCTGGTCTTCGGCCGGCTCACCGACAAGTGGGGCCGGCGCAGCCTGTTCATCATCACGCTGATGGTCTACCTGGTCGCCTCCGGGCTGGCCGGCCTGTCGTGGAACCTCTTGTCGCTGCTGACCTTCCGCTTCATCGCGGGCATGGGCATCGGCGGTGAGTACGCCGCGATCAACTCGGCGATCGACGAACTGATCCCGTCGCGCTACCGCGGCCGGGTCGACATCGGTGTGAACGGCACCTACTGGGCCGGCGCGCTGATCGGCTCCGCGGTCGGCCTGGTGTTCCTGAACACCGACATCGTCCCGATCGAGTGGGGCTGGCGGCTGTGCTTCCTGATCGGCCCGGTGATGGGCCTGATGATCATCTACCTGCGCCGGCACATCCCGGAGAGCCCGCGCTGGCTGATGACCCACGGCCGGGTCGAGGAGGCCGAGCGCACCGTCGACGACATCGAGGCGAGGGTCCGGCGCCAGGGCGGCGAGCTGCGGGAGGTGAGCGACGACGAGGCGATCAACCTGGTCGACTACCCGCCGGTGACGTACCGCGAGATCGCCCGGGTGATGCTGCGCGACTATCGTCGCCGGTCCTTCCTCGGCTTCTCGATGATGGTCACCCAGGCGTTCCTCTACAACGCGATCTTCTTCACCTACGCGCTCGTGCTGAAGTCGTACTTCGGGCTGAACGACTCCAGCATCGCGCTGTACTTCTTCCCGTTCGCGATCGGCAACCTGGCCGGACCGCTGCTGCTCGGCCACTTCTTCGACACCATCGGCCGGCGGAAGATGATCCTCGGCACGTACTCGGTCGCGGCCGTGGTGCTGTTCATCACCGCGCTGCTGTTCAACTCCGGTGCGCTGAACGCCGCGACGCTGACCGGGTTGTGGTGCGTGGTGTTCTTCTTCGCCTCGGCCGGCGCGTCGTCGGCGTACCTGACGGTGAGTGAGATCTTCCCGATCGAGCTGCGCGGGCAGGCGATCTCGTTCTTCTTCGCGATCTCGCAGCTGGCCGGTGGTGTGATCGCGCCGTTCCTGTTCGCCTCGCTGATCGGTTCGGGCGACAACCCGGCCAGGGGCCCGCTGACCGTCGGTTACATCATCGGCGCCGTCGTCATGCTGGCCGGCGGCGTCATCGCCTGGATCTTCGGCGTGGACGCGGAAGGCCAGTCCCTGGAGAACGTCGCCAAGCCGCTGTCGGCCCGCGACACCGGTGGGACCAGGGCCCAGGGCGCCCGGCCGAGACTGCCGAGCACCGACGTCCAGGGCCGCCGCATCACTCCGGTCAAGCCGGAGGCGGAGCAGGGCCGTCGTACCCGCGAACCCTAAGATCACTGCGTGGGTTCACTGCTGATCGCCGGTACGACGTCCGACGCGGGCAAGACGACCGTGGTGACGGGGTTGTGCCGGTGGCTGGCCCGGCAGGGCGTCCGGGCGGCGCCGTACAAGGCGCAGAACATGTCGAACAACTCGATGGTCTGTGCCGACGGCGCCGAGATCGGCCGGGCGCAGTGGATCCAGGCCGTCGCAGCCGGCGCCGAGCCGGAGGCCGCGATGAACCCGGTCCTGCTGAAACCGGGCAGCGATCACCGCAGTCACGTCGTCCTGATCGGGAAGCCGTGGGGGGAGCTGTCGGCCCGCGGGTTCCTGACCGAGCGGGCCGAGCTCGCCAAGGCTGCCTTCGCGGCGTACGACGACCTGGCGTCGAGGTACGACGTGGTGATCAGCGAGGGCGCCGGCAGTCCGACGGAGATCAACCTGCGCCGGTCCGACTACGTCAACATGGGGCTCGCGCAGCACAGCAAGGCTCCGGTGATCGTGGTCGGGGACATCGATCGCGGGGGAGTGTTCGCGTCGATGTTCGGCACGGTCGCGTTGCTGGACGCCGCCGACCAGGGGCTGATCAGCGGCTTCCTGGTGAACAAGTTCCGTGGCGATGTCTCGCTCGTGCAGCCCGGGATCGACATGCTCACCGCGGTCACCGGCCGCCCGACGTACGGCGTCCTCCCGTGGCTGCCCGAGCTCTGGCTGGACTCGGAGGACGCGCTGGACATCCCCGTCCGGCGAAGCTCACCGGCCGACCTGCTCACGGTGGCCGTGGTCAGGTTCCCCCGGATCAGCAACTTCACCGATCTGGACGCGCTGGCGGTCGAACCGACCAACAGCGTCTTCTTCACCACCAGCCCCGCGGAGGTCCGCGACGCGGATCTCGTCGTCCTGCCCGGCTCGCGGGCGACCGTCTCCGATCTGGAGTGGCTGCAGTCGCACGGCCTGGCCGATGCCGTGGCGACCCGAGTCGCCGCCGGGCGACCGGTGCTCGGCATCTGCGGCGGCTACCAGGCTCTTGGTGGTGCGATCTCCGATCCCGATTCAGTCGAGGGCGGTGGCGATCACACCGGCCTCGGCTTGTTGCCCGTCGCAACGACTTTCCGGGCGGAGAAGACGCTGGCCCGTCCGGCGCCCACGGCGTACGAGATCCACCACGGCGTGGTGACGGTCACCGGCGACGCGACGGCCTTCCCGGGTGGCTGCCGCGCCGGCAACACCTGGGGCACCATTTGGCACGGCCTCCTCGACGACGACCCCACCCGGCACGGGTTCCTCGGCGAGGTCGCCCGGCTGACCGGCAAACCCGCGCCCGACGGTACGGTTTCCTTCGCCGCGTTGCGTGCGGCCCGGTTGGACCGCCTGGCCGACATGATCGAGGAGTACGCCGACACCACGGCGCTGATGCGGTTGATCGAGGAGGGTCCGCCGCCGGTTCCGTTCGTCCCGCCGGGAGCCCCATGAAGTCCGATCTGCACAACTATCTCCAGGCGACCCGCGCGCTGCTGCTCGCGAAACTCGACGGACTGAGTGAGTACGACCGGCGCCGGCCGTTGGTGCCGTCCGGGACCAACCTGCTGGGGTTGGTCAAGCATCTGGTCGGCATCGAGTACGTGTACCTCGGGACGAGCGTCGGCCGGCCGCCGGCGAAGGTGCTGCCGTGGGAGGAAGACCTCTCGATCTGGGCGGGCGCCGATATGTGGGTGCTGCCTTCCGAGTCGACGGACTACATCACCGACCTCTACCGCGAGGCATGCGCACACAGCGATCGGTCGATCGCCGAGCTCGGGCTCGACACGCCGGCTGAGGTTCCACACTGGCCCGAGGGTGAGCGAGGTACGACGTTCGGCGCGTTGCTGGTCCGGGTTGTCGACGAGACCGCGCATCACGCCGGCCACGCGGACATCGTGCGGGAGCTGATCGACGGTCAGGGTGGCCCGGACGCGGGCATGCTCGACGAGGCCGGCTGGTCGGAGTACTACACCAAGATCCAGCGGGCGGCGGAGACCTTCCTGACAGACTGACGGCGTGGATGACTTCGAGCGCCTGCGGGGACGGTTGTTCGGGATCGCCTACCGGATGCTGGGAACGGCCACCGACGCCGAGGAGATCGTGCAGGACGCCTGGCTGCGATGGCAGGGCGCCGACCGTTCGACCGTGCGCGACCCGGCCGCCTACCTGGCGAAGGTGGTCACGAACCTGTCCATGAAGCAACTGACCTCGGCCCGGGTACGGCGGGAGACGTATGTGGGGGAGTGGTTGCCGGAGCCGGTGCTGACCGGGCGTGCGGAGTTCGACGCGCTCGGGCCGCTGGAGGTCGTCGCGGAGCGCGAGTCCGTGTCGTTCGCGCTGCTGTTGTTGCTCGAACGGCTCACACCGGCCGAGCGGGCGGCGTACGTCCTGCGCGAGGCGTTCGCCTACAGCCACCGCGAGGTCGCCGAGCTGATCGGCACCACCGAGGCCAACGCGCGCCAACTCGCATCGCGTGCGGGCAAACGACTGACGGCCGAGCCGCGACGGGATCAGCCTGTCGACCGGGCCGGCTGGCGGAAGCTTGTCGAGCGGTTCCTCGCGGCGGCGCGCCTCGGTGAGATCGAGGAGCTGGAGCGAATGCTCGCCGCGGACGTGGTGTCCACGGCGGACGGCGGCGGCAAGGTCACCGCGGCCCGGAACCCGGTCGCCGGCCGGGATCGCGTCGCCCGCTACCTGATCGGCACGCTCCAGCGCTTCGGGGCCGGGATCGAGCCGCACCTGGCCGAGGCGAACGGCCGGCCCGCACTGATTGCCGTCGGGCCCGAGGGGGTTGTGGCGATCTGCTTCGTCGACGCCGGACCGGACGGTGTGACCGACCTGCGCTTCGTGATGAACCCGGACAAGCTCGCCTTCGCCGCCGCCCAGCTGTCACGAATCGGTGGGCTACCGGATCTGAGCTGGTGACCGAAAGGACACCAGATGACCTCCATCCTCGTCACCGGCGGCACCGGAGCGCTCGGGCGCCCGACCGTCGACCACTTGGTGGCGACCGGCCACCAAGTCCGAATCCTCAGCCGCCGCGCGTCCGTCGGCCGGACCGCGGGTCCGGAGTGGGTGACCGGCGACCTCACCACCGGCGTGGGCCTGCCGGCCGCGGTCGAGGATGTCGGCACGGTCGTGCACCTGGCCACGAGCCTCGGGCGTCGCGACGTCCAGCACGCTCGCAACCTGCTCGCCGTCCTACCTCGGACGACACACCTCGTGCTGATGTCGATCACCGGCATCGACCGCATCCCGATGCCGTACTACCGCACCAAACTGGCGGTCGAGCGCCTCATCGCGGCCTCTGGCGCGCCGTACACGATCCAGCGAGCGACCCAGTTCCACAACCTGCTCGACCGGATCTTCACAGCCCAGCGATTCCTTCCGGCACTGCTCGCTCCGGCGGTCACCCTCCAGCCGATCGCCGTCGAGGACGTCGCCGTCCGCCTCACCGAACTGGTCGATGAACCCCCGGTCGAAGGCCGGGCTCCCGACATCGGCGGGCCGGATCGGCGCCCGACGCCGGACCTGGCGCGCGCGTGGTTGTCGGCGCGGACGACGCCCTCGTCACCGGCCATCCGCCGGCGGGTCGTCCCGATCCGCGTGCCGGGCAAGGCCTACCGTGCCTTTGCGTGCGGCGGCGCTCTCGTCGACGGAGCGCCGTACGGTCGGATCACTTTCGAGGACTACCTCGGGGCGAAGTCATGAGGACCTACATCCGGACGGTCCTGGTGATCTTCGCCGCCTTCGAGGTGATCCTCGGCCTGTGGCTCACGGTCGTCCCGAAGACGTTCTACGACCACGTGCCGACAGTCGATTGGACCCCGCCGTACAGCGATCATCTGTTCCACGACTTCGGCGGAGCCACCCTCGGTCTCGGCATCGTCCTCGCCGCCGCGGCGATCCGCTTCGACCGTTTCCTCGTCGTGGTCGCGCTCGTGGCCTACCTCGCCTACGCGGCTCCGCACCTGGTCTTCCACCTCGGCCATCTGGAGGGCGAGGAGCCGGGCTGGTCGATCGCGCTCGCCGTCGCGCTCGCGCTCAGCGTGCTGGTTCCGCTCTCCGCCCTGGTGGGAGCCCGGAAGCTGACTTGACGACCGTGACAGTACTACTGTCACAATGGCGGGCATGGGTCCACTCGAGGGCGTGAAGGTGGTCGAGCTGGCCGGCCTCGGTCCGGCGCCGTTCGCGTGCATGATGCTCGCCGAGCTCGGCGCCGACGTGCTCCGGATCGACCGCCCCGGTGGCGGCATCTCCTTCGGCCCGCCGGAGTTCGAGCTGGTCAACCGCGGCCGCCGCAGCGCCGCCCTGGACCTCAAGAACCCCGCGGCGATCGACGTCGTACGGCGCCTTGCCGCCCAAGCCGACGTACTCGTCGAAGGGTTCCGGCCAGGGGTTGCCGAGCGGCTCGGGGTCGGACCGGACGACTGCCAGGCGATCAACCCGCGGCTCGTCTACGGCCGGATGACGGGCTGGGGTCAGGACGGTCCACTCGCGCAGACGGCCGGGCACGATATCGACTACCTCGCGTTGTCCGGCGCGCTGCACCTGATCGGCCGGGCCGGCGGTCCGCCGCAGGTCCCGGCCAACCTGCTCGGTGACTTCGCCGGCGGCTCGCTCTATCTGGTGATCGGCGTACTCGCGGCCCTGCACGACGCCCAGCGCAGTGGTCGCGGTCAGGTGGTCGACGCCGCGATCGTCGATGGTTCGGCGCACCTGACCACGATGCTGCTGGGCGCACTCGCGGCCGGGACGTGGCAGCAGGAGCGCGGCACGAACCTGCTCGACACGGGCGCGCCGTTCTACGACGTGTACGAGACGGCGGACGGTAAGCACGTCGCGGTCGGCGCGCTGGAACCGCAGTTCTATGCCGAGCTGATCGAGAAGCTCGGCATCACCGCGCCGGATCGTAACGATCCGGCGCACTGGCCCGACCTCCGGAAGGTGCTGACGGAGACCTTCCGGCAACGCACCCAGGCCGAGTGGACCGCGGTGTTCGACGGCTCCGACGCCTGTGTCACGCCCATCCTCCCGCTCGCCGCCGACCATCCGCATCTCGTTGCTCGAGGCACCTTTGTGGACCACGACGGCGTCCGCCAGGCCGCGCCGGCACCTCGCTTCGACCGTACGCCGACCAGCCTGGGCCGACCGCCCGCGCGACCCGGGCAGCACACCCGTGAAGCCCTCACCGACTGGGGCATCGCAGATGTCGACGACCTGCTCGAAACCGGTGCCGCAATCCAGAACTGAGAGGAACCGCCCTGTGGAACGACAGCTGTTCGATGCCGATCACGACGCCTTCCGGGAGACCGTGCGGGCCTTCTGCGACAAGGAGATCGTGCCGCACCACGACAGCTGGGAGGCGGCCGGCATCGTGCCGCGCGAGCTGTGGACGGCGGCCGGTCAGGCCGGCCTGCTCGGCTTCATGATGCCCGCGGAGTACGGCGGCGGCGGGGTCCGCGACTTCCGGTTCAACACCGTGCTGATCGAGGAACTGACCCGGGCCCGCGCGAGTGGGGTCGGCTTCACGATCCACACCGACATCAACTCGGCGTACCTGCTCGACTATGCGACCGACGAGCAGAAGGCGCGCTGGTTGCCCGCGTTCTGCGCGGGGGAGACGATCACCGCGATCGCGATGACCGAGCCCGGCGCCGGCAGCGACCTGCAGGGCATCCAGACCACGGCCCGGCGCGATGGTGATCACTACGTGCTGAACGGCCAGAAGACGTTCATCTCCAACGGCATTCTCGCGGACTTCGTCATCGTCGTCGCCAAGACCGATCCGGCGGCCGGTGCGCAGGGGATCTCGCTGCTGGTGGTCGAGCGGGGGATGCCAGGTTTCGAGCGCGGCCGCAACCTGGACAAGATCGGCCTGAAGGCGCAGGACACCGCCGAGCTGTTCTTCGACAACGTCCGGGTCCCGGTCGGGAACCTGCTCGGTGAGGAGGGCAACGGTTTCATCTACCTGATGGAGAAGCTGCCCCAGGAGCGTCTGACCATCGCCGTCGTCGCGGCCGCGGCCTGCGAGAACGTCCTCGCGGACACGCTGCGCTACGTGAAGGACCGCAAGGCCTTCGGCCGGGCGATCGGCTCGTTCCAGAACAGCCGCTTCGTCCTGGCCGAGCTGGCCACCGAGACTCAGATCGCCCGGGTCTTCGTCGACCGCTGCATCCAGGAGCTGAACGCCGGCACGCTGACCGTGGCCGAGGCGGCGATGGCGAAATGGTGGACCACCGAGCTCCAGCAGAAGGTCGTCGACCGTTGCCTGCAACTCCACGGCGGCTACGGCTTCATGACCGAGTACCCCATCGCCAAGGCCTACCTCGATACCCGCATCCAGACCATCTACGGCGGCACCACCGAGATCATGAAAGAAATCATCGGCCGCACCATGGGCGTGTAGTCGACGGCTACCTGCCGGTGAGGAGCCGGCAGGTAGTCCGCCATGGGCCCGCCCGCTGCAACGGGGGCCGCGCCTGATCGATCAACCGAGCGGTGAAACGCGTGCGAAGCTGATTGACACAGCGCCACGCCAACCCCTCCCAGGGGCGCGACACATCCGGCGCCAGGGTCTGGGGCGTACCTGAACAGGCTCGCTCAGCGTAGCCACCAAACCGGTACGGCGCCAGATGTAGCGACAGCCGGGGCTGTCTACTCGGGTTTGGCGGACTGGAGCCTGGGCATCGTGAGGCGGCCCTGCACGACATCGTCGGCGACATCCGTCAACCGGCGGTTGTTGGCGCGGGCATAGGCCCGCATGATGGCGAACGCCTCGTCGACGTCGACGGACAGGCTGTGGGTCAGGAACCCCTTGGCCTGCTCGATCAGGATCCGGCTGTTGAGGGCAGTCTGCAGTTGCTCGGTGACGATCTCCTGGCGGGCCAGGGCGCGCTGGTGCACGATGCCGATGGTGGCGGCGTCGGCCAGCGCCTGCCCGAGGGTGATCGTGTCCGCGTCCAGCGTCCCGGTGGACCTGCTGAACAGATTCACCGCGCCCAGGACGGTGTCGCGCAGCCGCATAGGCATCGCCTGCACCGACAGAAACCCGGCGCCGACGGCCGCCTTGGTGAAGCGGGGCCACGTGCTGCGGGCCTCCCGCAGATCGGCGTGCTGGACCGGACGGCCGGTGGTGAACGCGTCCAGGCACGGGCCTTCGAGATTCTGCAACTGGGCCAGCTCGACCAGGCGCGCCTGTTCGCTGGATGCCGCGACGAGATTCAGTACGCCGTGATGGTCGGCGAGCAGGATGCCGCAGGCCGTGACCCCCAGCAACTCGCTGCACCGGGCCGCGAGGCGGTCCAGGAATTCGATGATGTCGAAATCGTCGACGAGAGTGTCCGACAGTTCGATGAACACTTCCCGCACTCTACGGTCAGAGGCGCTCATGAGTCCTCCTCCTCTTCCGTCTCGGCATGTTCAGGGCGCAGCTCGGCGGCGCCGTTCTGGTCGTCCTCCAGGCGGAGGCGGTCGGCCATGACCTCGATGGCGACCTCTTGCAGCGACAGACCGCTGCTGTAGGCATGTGCGCGCAGGCGCGCGAACGCGTCGGTGACGCTGATGCTCTGCTGGGCCGCGATCCGTCCGGCGGCTTGGTGCACCTCGGCACGCCGAGCGGTGAACGCGACCTCGATCATCGCGTCCAGGTCGGCGCTGAGTCCACGACGATGGTCCAGGGTGAGGACGAACACGGCGTCGGCGAACACCAGCGCGTCGGCCAGCTGACCGGATCGCAGCGGCCCGGCCTGTCGCCGGTAGACACTCAGCACGCCGACCTTCGCGGCTCCGGCGCCGACGGGAAAGGCGAAGGTTCCCCGCACGCCCCGCTCGGCACCCGCCGCCGCGAATGCCGGCCACCGCTGCCCGGCGGCCATGCCGGCCAGGTCAGACTCCAGCACCGGCGCGTCGGCGCGGATCGCGTCACGGCCGGGACCTTCGCCGAGGGCGAACTGCAGTTCCTCGAGTTCGCCGGCCTCGGGATCGCTGGCCAGCAGCGGTTCCAGGACCCCGCCGTCACCGGTGATCGCCAACCCGGCACCGATAGCGGACAAGGCCTCAGCACAGGCCGTCACCGCGTGCAACAACGTCGGGGATGCGCTATTACCGTCGGCAACGGCTCTGATCGTCCCCCACACTCTGGCACTGCGGTCGTGATCCACCCATTCCGCCCACACTCGAGCCGCCGCCGGGCGGATGGTCCACTCTAGCGGCAGGATTGCCGAACCGCTGTTCATCGCGACGTGCGCCACCAACCATCTGTCAGGATCGCCCTGTACCCGGTCCCGCGACCCTCACTCCTGCGCCACCGGTTCGTCGCTCGGCGGCACCTCCACTTCAGGCTCCGGCGCCGTCCGCTCGTCGGGTCGTCTCGGCGCGGTCCGCTCGCTCACGCCAGCCGGGCGTAGGCCGTACCACTCGCTCATCAGGGCACCTCCCGGACTTGTGGCGACGCGCGAGGCTACCGAGGTCCGGGGCAGCGTCACAGACCTGTGATTCTAGTCCGATCTTCGGCCCGGCGCGCTGTGCTCGCGCGGGTCGGGCCGCAGCGGGATGAAAATCGTCGCCGAAGTGGTGGGAGTTCCAGGAGTGCCGTGATTGACTGCCTTCAGGGATGTTGAGGGAGGTCGTCATGGGCATCGTGTCGCCTGGCTTCACCGGTCGTCGGCGGGGTGGATCGGAGCTGCCGCCGGGGCAGTACCTGACGCGGGACTTCCCCGTGCTGTCGGCCGGACCGACGCCCCATATCCAGACCGAGCATTGGGAGTTCACGGTCACCACCGAGAGCGGGGAGAAGTACCGGTGGGACTGGGCCGCGCTGCTCGCGTTGCCGGCCGAGGAGATCACCAAGGACATCCACTGCGTGACCCGGTGGTCGAAGCTGCAGACGGACTGGAAGGGCGTCTCGCTCGACACCCTGCTCGCGGATGTCGAGACCGGCGCGGACTTCGCCCTAGCGACCAGTTACGGCGGGTACACGACCAACCTGCCGATGGACGACCTGCTCGACGGTCAGGCCTGGATCGCCTACGAGTACGACGGTGAGCCGCTGGACCCCGAGCACGGTGGCCCGGCCCGCCTGCTCGTGCCACACCTGTACTTCTGGAAGAGCGCGAAGTGGGTGCGCGGCCTGGTCCTGTCCGACACCGAGGACCTCGGCTTCTGGGAGACGGCCGGCTACCACGAGTACGGAGACCCATGGAAAGAACAGCGATACGCCGGCGACTGACCTGGCAGGTGGCCACGGTCGCCGACGTACGACGTGAGACCGCGACCGCACGGACGCTGGTGCTCGACGTACCGGATTGGCCCGGGCACCTCGCCGGGCAGCACCTGGACGTCCGGCTGACCGCACCGGACGGCTACCGCGCCTCGCGCTCGTACTCGATCGCCTCGGCGTGGACCGGTGACAAGATCGAGCTGACCGTCGAGCAGGTGCCCGACGGCGAGGTATCGCCGTACCTGGTCGACGTGGTGAAGGTCGGCGACCCGCTGGAGATCCGCGGTCCGGTCGGCGGGTGGTTCGTCTGGAAGCCCGAGCAGGACGGTCCGGTCCAGCTGATCGGCGGCGGATCGGGCATCGTCCCGCTGCGCGCGATGATGCGCGCCCACGCCGCCGCGGACAGTACGACGCAGGTCCGGCTGCTCTATTCGGTCCGGCGTCCTGCCTCGGTGATCTACGTGGCCGACCTGAAGGAGCTGGCCGCCTCGGACGATGTCGACGTACGACTCGTCTACACGCGCGAGGCGCCGGCGGGGGAGCCACGGGTCGGGCGGATCGACGCCAAGCTGATCGAGGGGCTGGCGTTCCGGCCGGAGGACGCGGCGACGACGTACGTGTGCGGGCCGACACCGTTCGTGGAGGCGGTGGCTGACCTGCTGGTCGAGGCCGGGCACGACCCGGCCCGGGTGAGAACAGAGCGGTTCGGACCGACAGGAGACCAGCAGTGAAAGAGCGAAGCGAGTTCACCATCAAGTACAGCGTGCTTGGTGCCTCATCCGCGCCCGGAGCGAAGCGAGGACGCGGATGAGTGAGCCTACTTACCTCGACGGCAACGCCGCGGCCGGTGCGTTGAGTCAGGTGTTCGCCATGGACGTGACGTCGGCGATCACCCGGTGCGACGGCTGTGGGCAGACCGCGGTGTTCGCCGAGTCCCGCCTGTACGTCGACGCCCCCGGGCTGGTCGCCCGCTGCTCCGGCTGCGACGCCGTACTGCTTCGCGTGGTCTCCACGCCCAACGACACCTATCTCGACCTCCGCGGTCTGACCTACCTCCGCGTCCCCAACTCGTAGGACTTGGATGATCTGCCGTCGCGCGGTGGTGCACGGGCACGTCCAAGGCGTGTTCTTCCGGGACAGTTGCCGCCAGGAGGCCCAGCGGGCCGGAGTTGCCGGCTGGGTCCGGAACCGGCCGGATGGCACGGTCGAAGCCCTCTTCGAGGGCCCCGAGAACTGCGTCCAGCGCATGCTCGACTGGGTTCGGCGCGGACCGTCGTACGCCCGGGTCGCGCGGGTCGACGTCGTGGACGAGCAGCCCAGCGGCCACACCACCTTCGTCATCACTCGCTGGAGCTAGTGCCTCTCGTTACCGCATTCGGCTTCCGCACGGGGTCGATTTGAGGGGAGAACCTCGCAGCTGCACCCTTCTCCCCACGGCATACGCGGGGTGAAGGGACCAGATCAGGGCTGAACCCCGCACCTGGCCGCTTGGAAGAAATCATCCGGCGGCGGTGCCCACACCCGAGTCACGCAGCTGGCGGGGTTCCTTTGCGTGTCGGGACCTTGACAGCGCGCACACACCTGAGGTTCTGTATCACGAGCCAGTGGGAAATTAACAGGAATTCATGAGAGGTGATTCGCATGAAGCGCTTCGGGGTGTTGGCGGTGGCGGGGCTGATGGCGCTGGCGCCGGCGGCGTGTGGATCCGGCGCCGACGCGGGTGGTGGCAGTTCGGACGCGAAGATCGCCTTCCTGATGCCCGATATCGCCTCGACCCGGTACGAACTGTTCGACGCGCCGCTGTTCACCGCGAAGATGAAGGAGCTCTGCGGCGGCTGCACGGTGCTGTACCAGAACGCCGCGGCCGACCCGGCCAAGCAACAGCAGCAGGCGAACTCGATGCTCGCCCAGGGCGTGAAGGCGATCGTGATCGACCCGGTCGACTCCGCCGCGGCCGCGTCCATCGTCCAGGCCGCGCAGGGCCAGGGCGTACCGGTGATCGCCTACGACCGGCCGATTCCGGCGAAGAAGGCCGACTACTACATCTCGTTCGACAACGAGAAGATCGGCCGGATGATCGCCCAGTCGCTGGTCGACGACCTGAAGGCGACCAAGGCGACCGGCGGCATCCTGCAGGTCAACGGCTCGCCGACCGACGCCGCGGCCGGCCTGATCAAGAAGGGCATCCACAGCGCGGTCGATCCCAGTGGCTACAAACTGCTGGCCGAGTTCGACACCCCGGGCTGGGCGCCGCCGAAGGCACAGGAATGGGTGGGCGGCCAGATCACCCGGTTCCCGAACCAGATCGCCGGCGTGGTCGCCGCGAACGACGGGACCGGTGGCGCCACCATCGCCGCGTTCAAGGCGGCCGGCACCAAGACCGTCCCGCCGGTGACCGGCAACGACGCCGAGCTCGCCGCGCTGCAACGGGTGGTCTCCGGCGATCAGTACAACACCATCTCCAAGCCGATCAAGATCGTCGCCGATGCGGCCGCCACCGTCGCGCATGAGTTTGCCCAGGGCAACAAACCGGCCGGCAAGACGACCCTGTTCGACACCCCGTCCGAGCTGTTCACGCCGACCGTGGTGACCCGGGAGAACATCGCCGAGATCCTCAAGCAGCCCGGGTTCGCGGTGAAGATCGCCGACGTCTGCACGGCGGAGTACAAGGCGGCCTGCACGGAGCTGGGCCTGAGCTGATGGCGACGCTGCAGCTCTCCGGCATCAGCAAGAGCTTCGGTGCCGTGGCGGCCCTGACCGACGTCGAGCTCACCGTCGACGCCGGTCAGGTGGTCGCGATCGTCGGTGACAACGGCGCCGGCAAGTCGACGCTGGTCAAGGTGCTGTCCGGGGTGCACGCCCCGGACGGCGGCACGATCGTCTTCGACGGCCACGAGGTGACGATCCCGGGCCCGGCCGCGGCACACCGGCTCGGCATCGCGACCGTCTTCCAGGACCTCGCCCTCTGCGAGAACCTCAACGTGATCGAGAACCTCTTCCTCGGCCAGGAGGTCGGCCCGTTCCGGCTCGACGACGTGGCGATGGAGGTCCGGTCCTGGGAGTTGCTCCGGCAGTTGTCCGCGAAGCTCCCGACCGTGCGGCTTCCGGTCGCCGCGCTGTCCGGTGGTCAACGGCAGACGGTCGCGATCGCCCGCTCGCTGCTCGGCGACCCGAAGATCATCATCCTCGACGAGCCGACCGCGGCCCTCGGCGTCGCGCAGACCGCCGAGGTGCTGAACCTGATCGACCGGCTCCGCCAGAACGGCCACGGCGTGATCATGATCAGCCACAACATGGCCGACGTACGCGCGGTTGCCGACCAGGTCGTCGTACTGCGTCTCGGCCGGAACAGTGGCGTGTTCGACGCCCGGCGCACGTCGTCGGAGGAGATCGTTGCCGCGATCACGGGTGCTCGGGACAACGTGGTCTCCCAGCGCGCCGCCCGAGTTGAAGGAGCAGGCCAGTGACCGCAGCGGATCTGACGGACGAGCGGCTCCGGCAGGCGACCGGCCTGCGCGAGTCGGCGACCGAGTTGGTGGATCGGGTCCGGGCCGGCGAGCTCGGCATGGTGCCGGTCGTCGCCGGGCTGCTGGTGATCTGCGTGGTGCTGCAGATCCTGAACCCGATCTTCCTGTCCAGCACGAACCTCGTGAACCTCCTGATGGAGTGCGTCCCGGTCGGCATCATCGCGCTCGGGATCGTCTGCGTGCTGCTGGTCGGCCAGATCGACCTGTCCGTCGGGTCGATCAGCGGGCTGTCGGCGGCGATCATGGCGATCCTGGTCGTGAAGGAAGGCTGGCCGGCCTGGCTCGCGGTCCTGCTGGCGCTCGTCACGGGATGCGCGATCGGGCTGCTGTACGCCGAGATCTTCAACCGGGTCGGCATCCCGACGTTCGTGATCACGCTGGCCGGGCTGTTGTCGTTCCTCGGCCTGCAACTGAAGGCACTCGGGGCGATCGGGTCGGTGAACCTGCCGTTCGACTCCGGGCTGGTCGAGTTCGCCCAGTTGAACTTCGTCCCGGCCTGGTTGTCCTACGTGTTCGTGCTGCTCGCCGCGGCCGGGCTCTTCGTCGTCGGCTTCCTCCATGCGGCCAAGCGCCGTACGGCGAATCTGTCTGCCAGGTCGATGCGGTTCCTGCTGGTGCGAAGTGGCGTACTCGCGGTGGGGCTCGGCTTCGTGGCCTGGTACCTGAACCGGACGCGGGGGATCGGTTGGATGTTCGTGCTGTTCGTGGTCCTCGCTCTGGTGCTGCACTACGCGCTGACGTCGACCAAGTGGGGCAAGGCGGTCTATGCGGTCGGTGGCAACGTCGAGGCGGCGCGCCGGGCCGGCATCAATGTGCGGCTCGTCTATGCGTCCGTCCTCGCGATCTGTACGACGCTTGCCGCGTTCGGCGGAGTGCTGGGTGCCGCGAGGCTGGCCGCGGCCAACCAGGCGAGTGGCGGCGGTGACGTCAACCTGAACGCGATCGCGGCCGCCGTGATCGGTGGCACCAGCCTGTTCGGCGGCCGGGGTACGGCGTTCGCCGCTGTGCTGGGCATGCTCGTCATCCAGTCGATCTCGAGCGGACTGACGCTGCTCAGCCTCGACTCGTCGTACCGCTTCTTCGTCACCGGAGTGGTGCTGCTCCTGGCGGTCGGGGTCGACTCACTGGCCCGCCGCAGCCGCACGACGCACGGCCGCGCCTGAGCGGACGCGGGCCTGGTGTCGCGGGGGATACCGGCAGTATGGTGCGAACGTACGTGTGCCCTGGACCCAGGCGCTGAATGTGCCATTTCTTCGCGAGGGTTGGTGGGCCGCGATGACTTCGCAGTATCTCGAGCGCCTGGCGCGTTCTGACCGGTTGGACGCGTGGAAACCTGGGGAACTGACGGAGGCGCTGGCCGCCGTCGAGAATCTCGTCACCCTCAGCAGGCAACCACCCGGCGAGCCGAGGGTCCTCAATCTCCGGCTGGCGATCTACCGGCGGCGGCTGCGCTACGAACTGGATCAGCGAGCCGACCGCGACGAAGATGCCGGCGAGCCCTGACAGCGGAACGATGGCGCGGTCTGTCAGCGGCGCTGCTTGTTTTGGGTGCGGCGGATGGTGTCGCGCTGGGTCTCGCCGACGGCGCGTTCGTAGGCGAGCACGAGGCCCTGGATCGTGACCGGCTTGAACCGCTCGACCAGGTGCTGGATGTGCTCCGGCGGTCCACCCGAATCCCGGTAGTGCGGCCAGACCTTGCTCCGGAACACCTCGGTGAGTTCCTCGGCGATCGCCCGGCCGTGCTCGGTGAAGATCCGCCCCGCGTCCTGCACCGCCTCGACCGGTAGGTCCAGGTCGAGCAACTCGACCCCGAGGCTCAGGTGGGCGGTCGCGACCTGGAAGACGTCCTCGTCCGGCGTCGGTTCGACTACGCCGAGCGCGACCAGCATCTCGATGTCGTCGTCGGACAGTTCGCGTCCGGTACGGCGTACCAGCGCGGCGCGATCGAGGGTCTCGGGCAGGTCCCGCATCCACGGCGTCAGCAGCGTGCGATGCAGCGCGATGTCCTGCGGAGTCGCGTCGGTGGGGATGCGCTCCAGGTAGCCCTCGATCGCGGACAGCGTGAACCCATGAGCCTGCAGCTCACGTACCAGGTCGAGCCGGGCGATGTGTTCCGGTCCGTAGTACCCCACCCGCCCGCGCCGGATCGGCGGCGGGATCAGCCCGCGCCCGGCGTAGAACCGCAATGTCCGTACCGTCATTCCGACCCGCGCCGACAACTCGTCGACGGTGAGGGTCGCATCCCCCGCGACTTCCGACATGGCGCAGATCATAACGACCCTCCTTGACGATCGTGACACCACAACTGTCACAATCTGGGAGACGACTCGACCGACGGGATCATCATGAGTAGCGAAGCCTTCCTGTACGACGCGATCCGCACGCCCCGCGGCAAGGGCAAACCGACCGGCGCGCTGTACGAGGTCAAGCCGATCCAGCTGATCACCGGCCTCCTGCACGAACTGCGGAACCGCCATCCCGACCTGGATCCGGCCGTCATCGACGACGTCGTCCTGGGTGTCGTGACGCCGATCGGCGACCAGGGCATGGACATCGCCCGGACCGCGGTCCTCGCCGCGGGCTATCCGGAGACGACCGGTGGCGTGCAGTTGAACCGGTTCTGCGCCTCCGGCCTGGAAGCCGTGAACCAGGCGGCCCAGCGGGTCCGCTCGGGCTGGGAGGACTTCATCCTCGCGGGCGGCGTCGAGTCGATGTCGCGGGTGCCGATGGCCTCCGACGGCGGTGCCTGGGCGATGGACCCGGAGACCGCGCTGCAGACCAACTTCATCCCGCAGGGCATCAGCGCGGACCTGATCGCGACCCTCGACGGCTTCTCCCGCACGGACGTCGACACGTACGCCGCCGAGTCGCACGCACGCGCCGCGAAGGCCTGGGCCAACGGGTACTTCGCCCGCTCGGTGGTGCCGGTGAACGACCGCAACGGCCTGCAGATCCTCGACCATGACCAGCTCGTCCGGCCGGGTACGACGGTCGAGACGCTGGCCGGGCTGCCCGCGTCGTTCGCGGCGATCGGGGAGCACGGCGGGTTCGACGCGGTCGCGCTGGAGAAGTACCTGACCGTCGAGCGGATCGAGCACGTCCACCACGCGGGCAACTCGTCCGGGATCGTCGACGGCGCCGCCCTGGTTGCCATCGGCAACGAGAAGGCCGGCGACGCGCTCGGCCAGGCGCCCCGCGGCCGGGTGGTCGCGGCCGCGGTGAGCGGCGCGGACCCGACCATCATGCTGACCGGACCGGCACCGGCCGCCCGGAAGGCGCTGGCCAAGGCCGGGCTCGAGGCCGGCGACATCGACCTGTTCGAGATGAACGAGGCGTTCGCAGCCGCCGTCCTGCATTTCATGGCCGATCTCGGCGTACCGCACGAGAAGGTGAACGTGAATGGCGGCGCGATCGCGCTCGGGCACCCGCTCGGCGCGACCGGCGCGATGCTGATCGGAACCCTGCTGGACGAACTGGAGCGGCGCGAGCTCCGGTACGGACTGGCCACCCTGTGCGTCGGCGGCGGGATGGGCGTCGCGACGATCATCGAGAGGCTTGCGGCATGATCTCCTGGGACCTTGACGAGGGCATCGTCACGCTGACGATGGACGACCCCGGCGCGTCGGCGAACACGATGAACGAGGCGTACCTCGCGGCGATGGGCTCGGTGGTCGAGCGCCTGCGGGCCGAGAAGGACTCCCTGCGCGGTGTCGTGATCACCAGTGCGAAGTCCACCTTCTTCGCCGGCGGCAACCTCCAGATGCTGTCGCAGATCCAGCCCTCGCAGGCTGCCGAGGTGTTCGAGACGGTGGAGGAAGTGAAGCGGCAGCTCCGGGCACTGGAGACGCTGGGCGTCCCGGTCGTTGCCGCGATCAACGGCTCCGCTCTGGGCGGCGGCCTCGAGATCGCGCTCGCGTGCCACCACCGGATCGTTGCCGACGACAACCGGATCGAGATCGGCGTACCGGAGGTGACACTCGGTCTCCTGCCCGGCGGCGGTGGGGTGACCCGCACGGTCCGGATGCTCGGTCTGCAGGACGCGCTGATGAAGGTCCTGCTGCAGGGCCAGCGGATGAAGCCCGCGCACGCTCTGAGCGTGGGCATCGTCGACGAGGTGGTGCCGGCCGACGAGTTGCTCGACGCGGCGCGCCGGTGGATCTCGTCGTACGACGGGGACGCGAAGCAGCCGTGGGATCGGGACGGCTACAAGATCCCCGGCGGTACGCCGGCCTCGCCGAAGCTGGCCGCGTTCCTGCCGGCGTTCCCGGCGAACCTGCGCAAGCAGTTGAAGGGCGCGCCGTACCCGGCGCCGCGGGCGATCATGAGCGCGGCGGTCGAGGGCAGCCAGGTCGACTTCGCCACGGCGTCGCGGATCGAGTCGCGGTACTTCGTCTCGCTGGCGACCGGGCAGATCGCGAAGAACATGATCCAGGCGTTCTTCTTCGACCTGCAGGCGATCAACGCCGGCGCTTCCCGGCCGAGCGGCGTACCTCGCTACTCCGCGCGGAAGGTCGGTGTCCTCGGAGCCGGGATGATGGGCGCGGGGATCGCGTACGTGTGCGCGAAGGTGGGCATCGAGGTCGTACTCAAGGACGTCTCGCTCGACGCGGCTTCGAAGGGCAAGTCGTACTCCGAGAAGCTGCTCGCGAAGCAGGTGCAGAAGGGGCGTCTTTCCGCTGCCGACGTGGAAGCCTTCCTCAGCCGGATCACGCCGACCGCGGATCCGAACGACCTGGCCGGCTGCGACCTGGTGATCGAGGCGGTGTTCGAGAGCGAGGAGCTCAAGCAGAAGGTGTTCGCCGAGATCGCCGGTGTGGTCGAGCCGGATGCGCTGCTCTGCTCGAACACCTCGACTCTGCCGATCACCTCGCTCGCCGACGGCATCGACCGGCCGGACGACTTCGTCGGCATGCACTTCTTCTCGCCGGTCGACCGGATGCCGCTGGTCGAACTGATCGTGGGGGAGAAGACCGCGGACCGCACGATCGCCAAGGCGTACGACGTGGTCCGGCAGCTCAAGAAGACGCCGATCGTGGTCAACGACAGCCGGGGCTTCTTCACCTCGCGCGTGTTCGGCACGTTGGTGATGGAAGGCGCGGCGATGGTCGCCGAAGGCATCGATCCGGTGACGATCGAGCGCGCCGCGACCCAGGCGGGCTTCCCGGCGCCGCCGCTGGCGATGCTGGACGAGGTCACGCTGACGCTCCCACAGAAGATCCGCGACGCGGCCAAGGCGGCGGGCGACAGTGCGGGCGCGTTCGACGACCACCCGGGGATGGCGGTGACGGATCGGCTCGTGAACGAGTTCGACCGCCGCGGGAAGGCTGCCGGTGCGGGGTTCTACGACTATCCGGCCGACGGGCCGAAACGCTTGTGGCCAGGACTGTGGGAGCACTTCGCGCATGACGCCGAGGTGCCGCCGATCGATCTGCAGGAGCGGATGATCTTCGCGATGTCGCTCGAGACCGTCAAATGCCTCGACGAAGGAGTACTACGCTCCGTCGCCGACGCGAACATCGGCTCGATCTTCGGAATCGGTTTTCCGCCGCTGCACGGGGGCGCGTTGCAGTACGTCAACGCCTACGGATTGAAGGCTTTCGTGGAGCGGTCCCATGCACTGGCAGCGTCGTACGGCCGTCGTTTCGAGCCGCCGGCGTCTCTGCTGCGCAAGGCGGCGGCCGGCGAGATCTTCGGCTGATCACGGAGCGGTATCAACTCAAGCAAACTCCACAGAATCGAACAAATAACAGCGCGCCCGGTCTTGCGCCGGGCGCGCTTTTGCGTCATGGTGCTGGCACTTCTACAACGATTGACTTGACGGTGCCGGTACCTTCGGGCCGAAGTCTGAACACCTGGCGCCGTACCCCTGCGGCGTTGCTCCCCGGGAAGGTGGAATTCATGCCTGCTCATGTTCCGAACGCCGGTCTGACCCGGCGGGACCTGCTCAAGCGGACCGGTGGTCTGGCCGCCCTCGCCGCGTTCACCGCGGCCTGCGGAGGTAATACCGGCCGGCCGGCCTCGTCAGGCGCCAGTGGAGGCGGAGCGAAGGTCAATCTGGCCCAGTGGTACCACCAGTACGGCGAAGCCGGCACCCAGCAGGCGGCGGCGAAGTACGCCAAGGCCTACACCGACGCGAACGTCGCCGTGCAGTGGACGCCGGGTGACTACGGCGCCAAGCTCTCCTCCGGTCTGCTGTCCAGCAAGGGCCCGGACGTGTTCGAGAGCCAGCTCAACATCGGCATGGTGAAGAGCAATCAGGTCGTGCCGCTGGACGACATCATGGCCGACGTCAAGGACGACTTCCTGCCCGGCGACCTGGCCACCAACACGGTCGACGGCAAGATCTACGGCATCCGGATGATCATCGACCCGCAGGTCATCTACTACCGCAAGTCACTGCTGGACAAGGCCGGCATCAAGCCGCCGGAGACCATCGACGACCTGATTGCCGCGTCCAAGGAACTGACCACGAACAAGGTGAAGGGCATGTTCGTCGGCAACGACGGCGGCAACGCCATGGGTGGGCCGGCGCTTTGGTCGTCGGGTGGCTCCTACCTGACCGACGACAACAAGCCCGGCTTCACCGACGCCCGCGCGGCCCAGGCCTTCGGGAAGCTGCACGAGTTGTATGCGAGCAAGAGCATCCTGCTCGGCGCGCCGACGGACTGGTGGGATCCGAGCGCGATCAACCAGGGCCTGGTCGCGATGCAGTGGATCGGCATGTGGGCGGTGCCCGGGATGCAGAAGGCATTGGGTGACGACATCGGCGTGATCCCGTTCCCGAAGCTCGACGCGCAGAGCAAGCCGGCCGTGTACTCCGGCGGCTGGACCGAGTTCGTGTCCGCGAAGAGCGCGAACATCGACGCGGCGAAGAAGTACGTGAAGTGGCTGTGGCTCGACAAGGCGGACTTCCAGGAGGACTGGTCGCTGAACTACGGCTTCCACATCCCGCCGCGGAAGAGCCTCGCCGCCAAGGCGTCCAAGCTGCAGAGCGGCGTCGCGGCCGACACTGTCAAGCTGAACCAGGACTTCGGGCACACCGACAACCCGGCCTGGACCCCGAAGATGAACACGGCCTTCACGGACATGCTCACCAACGTCATCAAGAAGGGAGCCGACCCCGCCGCCGAGATCAGCAAAGCCGAGAAGACCGTCAACGCCGAGCTGTCCCGGTTGTTCGGATGAGCGCTCCGGTCAAAACCGCCCGGGCTGTGGACCCCGCCGTCACTGGTGAACGGCGGGGGACCCGGCGGCGCAAGGGGATCGCCGGGAACACCTTGTGGTTCTGGGTGTTCGTCGGCCCCTTCGTGCTCGGCCTGCTGATCTTCTCCTACCTGCCGATCATCTGGAGCCTGATCCTCAGCTTCTTCGAGGCCTACAACACGGCGACGCCGTCGAAGTTCGTCGGGCTCCGGAACTACATCGACATGCTCACCGACCACAACTTCTTGTCCAGCCTCGGCACGTTCACGATCTTCGCGGTGTTCATCGTGCCGCTGACGTTTGTCCTGTCGCTGGCGCTGGCGTTGCTGGTCAACCAGGTGAAGATCGCGCGGGCTTTCTTCCGGTCGGTGTTCTTCCTGCCGACCGCGTGCTCGTATGTGGTCGCGTCGCTGATCTGGCGGTTGTCGATCTTCAACGGGGTCCGGTTCGGTTTGGCGAACACGATCCTGGGCTGGTTCGGCATCGACGGGATCGCGTGGCTGTCGACGGTCGATCCGCCGTGGTACTGGCTTCCGTTGGTCACCGTGCGGCTGTGGCTGCAGCTCGGGTTCTACATGATCCTGTTCATCGCCGGACTGCAACGGATCTCGCCGACACTGTACGAGGCGGCGTACGTCGATGGGGCGAAGCCCGGGTGGCAGGTGTTCCGCTACATCACGTTGCCGCAACTGCGGGCGACGTCGGTCGCCGTACTGATCCTCAACCTGATCGCGGCGTACCAGGCGTTCGACGAGTTCTACAACCTGATCGGCAACGTGAACTACGCGCGGCCGCCGCTGGTCTACCTGTACGGGATCTCGTTGGGGACGATCCAGGACCTCGGCCACGGCTCCGCCGGCGCGCTCATCCTGGCGGTCATCATCATGATCGTGACCCTCGTGCAGGGCCGGATCCTCGGCTTCGGAAAGGCAGGTGACTGATGGCTGTCGCCGAGCGTACGACGGGAACCCCACAGCCGATCGGCTTCAGCCAGAGCGTCATGGGCCGGGTCGGGACGGTGCTGCGCTGGATCGCGCTGTTCATCGCGGTGGTGCTGTTCCTGATCCCGTTCTACCTGATTCTGCGCAACGCGTTGTCCACCGAAGCAGACATCACAGCGCCTGACTGGACGCTGTTCCCTTCACACCTTCAGTGGAGCAACATCAGCGAGCTGTTCAACGACACCGAGGTGCCGATGGCGCGGGCGCTGTACAACTCCGCCGTCGTCGCTGTGCTCGGGACCGGGGGACAGTTGCTGTTGGCATCGATGGCGGGGTACGGGCTGGCGCGTATCCCGTACCGGCACGCGGACAAGATCTTCTACGCGATCGTCGCGACACTGATGATCCCGGCCGCGGTGACGTTCATCCCGAGCTTCATCGTGGTGTCGTCGCTCGGATGGGTCTCGTCGTTGCGTGGTCTGATCATTCCGACGTTGTTCAGCGGGTTCGCGGCGTTCTTGTTCCGTCAGTACTTCCTGGGCTTCCCGAAGGAACTGGAGGAGGCGGCCCGGGTGGACGGTGCCGGCTATTTCGGTGTCTTCTGGCGGATCGTCGTACCGAACTCCCTGCCGTTCTTCGCCGCCATCGCCGCGATCACCTTCATCGCCAACTGGAACTCGTTCCTGTGGCCGCTGGTGATCGGGCAGGACTCCTCCTCGTGGACGGTCCAGGTCGCGATGTCCACCTTCGTCACCGCCCAAACCATCAACATCCACGAACTCTTCATGGCGGTAGCGGTCTCGATCCTGCCGCTGATCCTGATCTTCGCCTTCCTCCAGCGCTACCTGATCCAAGGCGTAACCCAATCCGGCATCAAAGACTGAAACGTCTGGAAAGCTCCGGCGGGGAGTCCACCAGGCTCCCCGCCGGCCCGCCACCCCACAACCGGGGCTGGTGCTGGAGGAGCGATGGCCTAATCTACGGTGGTGCAGTCTGAGAGCATCATCAGTCTGATCGACGAGGTTGTCCCGTCGCTTGACCGCGACCTGATCGACGTGCGCCGGGCGATCCACCGGCACCCGGAACTGGCCGGCAGCGAGGTGAGAACCGCGGCGCTCGTAGCCGACCAGTTGCGAGCGGCTGGGCTGGAGGTCTCGACGGGAGTCGGCGGGCATGGTGTGGTCGGCATCCTCGACTGCGCTGAGCCGGGAGCGACGATCGGGTACCGCGCGGACATGGACGCGGTGGCCATGGACGAAGCCTTTGAGTCCGAGTTCAGGTCACAGGTCGACGGAGCAGGGCACCTGTGCGGGCACGACGTCCACACGGCCATCGGAATCGGTGTCGCGCGAACCCTGGCCCGGGTGCGGGACCAATTGAGCGGGCGGGTCGTGTTCTACTTCCAGCCGGCCGAAGAAGCCCTCACTGGCGCGAAGGCGATGCTCGATGCACGCGGCCTCGAACTGGCCGAGCCCGACGAGATCTACGCACTGCATTGTGCGCACATCCCCGTCGGCACCTTCGCGGTGATGCCGGGCGGCGGACTGCCGGGGCACGACAACTTCGACCTGGAACTTTCTGGGCCGGAGGCGGCAGACAAGGCGGAGGAGATCGCCGCTCGGATCGCCTCCTGGTCCACGGTCAGGCCGCCGGCTACGCCGGAGCAACATGAACAGTTGCTGGCTGACCTGCAAGTGGAAGACGGCCCGCTGGCTCGCTTCGTATTCGCCGGCGCGTGGATCAGCAGGGATGAGACCCGCGCACAGGTGACCACGCATGGCTGGATCAAAGCGTGGCCTGACGACTCGTACCCCGGGATCCGGGAACGGGTGATGGATCTCGTGCAGGACGTTTGCGGGGCCGAGGGACTGAACCACCTGACTTTCCGGGAGGCGCCGTTCCCCGCCATGGTCTGTTCTGTGGACCTCAGCGAGTCGGCAGCGCAGTACTTTCGTACGACTTTCGGAGCCGACGCAGCGACGGTGCTGCATGCACCGTTTCCTTTCAACGGTGAGGATTTCGCCTACTTCCTCAACAGGGTTCGCGGGGCGATGTTCTTCGTCGGCGTGGCGAACCCGGCGGCCGGACTGAGCGGCATCGTGCACACCCCGACTTTTGCTGCCGACGAACGCGCAATCGCACTGGGAGTACGCGCGATGGCAGGTTGGCTCGCGACCCGCCTGTTCGCGCTGGCCGATTAGACCCGTCGAAACGAACCCGACGGTCGGCCCGACCGGCTCGACGCCGACGAGCGCCCGCCGTACGTCGCCGGGGTGTCTTCAGGTGCCAGACAGTGTCGGAGGCGGCTGCCACGTTGCCGACACCGAGTCTCCTACGCGAATGCGCGAGGTGCCGAGATCGAGGAGACCATCCTTCGCCTCGACTAGAGCTCGCGGCCCCAGTCGTGCAGGTCCGACCTCGGACAGGCAGTGGGGACCTCGGACACGGCACAGCCTGTCCGAGGCGCCCAGACGGTGTCCCATGCCCGGGACCGGTAACGGTCCCACCGCCGGCAAGACGACCCCGTCCAGTCACGGCGCTTGCCCGCCGATGCCGGCTGGTCGGGTGCGGACGGTCGCAGCCCGGGAGTGTGTTGCGGGCACGGCATCTGGAGCTCACGGTCCGGGCGGACGTGCCGTGGGACGGTGGTTTGCGGGAGGGGTGGGCAGCTCGACAGGAGGTGTACGGCCCGGGCCCTGCCGGGCCGGCGGCGCCAGGCGTGAACGCCTCGCCCGGCCAGCACCCTGGACCGACACCACCTGTCGAGCTGCACACCGGCCAGCCTGGCTCACCTCGCCCCCACATCCAGCAGAAGAGCCGCTATTTCTTGTCCCAGGCCCCCAGAACGTGCCCGAGGCTCCGAGAGGAGTCGGCAGCGACATCGGCGCGGGCGCGTCGATCATGGGCACCCGGCCAGGCCCTCGCCGCGGTGCTTTGCGTGCCAGGTGGGGCTGGACTTTGTCGGCGGGTTGGTGCCCTGGTGGGGTGAGAATGTTGGGTTGTGAACAACGGGAGCATCAGGGCTGGGTGGCTTACCTTGCGGCCGTTCACTGTGGCGGATGTTGGGTGGGTGTTCGAGGTTTCTCAGGACCCGGCGTTGCAGCAGTTCGTGCAGTTGCCTTCGCCGTACCTCATGGAGCATGCGCGGTTCTTCGTTGAGTGCTTGGCTATCGAGAAGGTGGCCAGCGGGGAGCGGGCGGAGTTCCTGGCCGAGGATGCGGAGACGGGGGAGCGGCTGGGGCGGGTTGGGCTGGGGATGAACGCGAATGCCTCGGCTGAGGTCGGCTACTGGGTTGCGCCGGGTGCTCGCGGGCGTGGTGTCGCGCCGTTGGCTGTGCGGGCCGTGTGCCGGTGGGCGTTCGCGCAGCGGCAGCTGGAGCTCATCGAGTGGCGTGCGGAGGTAGGCAATGACGCCTCGCGGCGAGTTGCGCAGAAGGTCGGGTTCTTCATGGAGGGGCAGTTGCGCCAACGATTGGTCCATCGCGGTCAGCGCGTCGACGCGTGGATCGGTTCACTGCTCAAGCGCGAGCTCGAGGCTGGATCCGAGCAGCCAGGATGACCGGTTGGCCGTTGAGTCCTTCGCTACCTGGCATGCCGGCGGGCGTTGGATGTCTCATATAATGTCCCGTACCTCGATTCCGCGGTCTTGTTAGGGTGCCTGGATGCCTTCTCAGCGCGTCGTACTGCCGCGGTCGACACCGACCGCCTCGGGGATGTCGTCGCGCTCGATCACCGCGCTGCTGGACCGGCTCGAAGCACGATCCGTCGAGTGTCACTCCATCATGGTCGTACGCCACGGTCACGTCGTGGCGGAAGGCTGCTGGACGCCGTACTCGGCCGAGCGCCCGCACCTTCTCTACTCGCTGACCAAGTCGTTCACCTCGATCGCCGTGGGGCTCGCCATCGCCGACGGGCTGCTCTCGCTGGACGATCGAGTGGTGGATGTGTTGCCTGACCACGTGCCGGCCGACATCTCGGAGCAGGGGCGCCGTCTCACCGTTCACCACCTGCTGTCCATGACGACCGGACATCGCACGGACAGCCTGACCGAGGCCTGGCAACTGGAACCGGGCGACCTGGTCAAGGGCTTCCTGCGCGTACCGTTTCCCGAGGCCGAGGGAACACGGCACGCCTACGACAATCCGACCACCTTCATCCTGGCGAGGATGGTCGAGCGAGTCACGGGCCGCGGCCTCCCGGAGCTACTCGACGAGCGCCTCTTCCGGCCGATGGGCGTCGACCACGCCGAATGGGACCGGGTGGCGAGCGGTGCCGCCTTCGGATTCCACGGACTGCACCTCACGACCGAGGCCGTCGCCGCCTTCGGTGAACTGCTGCTTCGCAAGGGCCTTTGGGGCGACCGGCGGCTCGTCCCGCACGAATGGGTGGAGCTTGCAACCAGACGGCACATCGGCACCCTGCCGTTCGAGGGCGGATCGGGGGACGCCGACTACCTGTGCGGTTACGGTTATCAGTTCTGGATCTCGCGTCACGGTTACCACGGTGACGGCTCCTTCGGCCAGCTGTGCGTGGTCGTCCCGTCGCACGATCTCGTGGTCGCCGTGACCGGCGCCACTACGCAGGCACAGGCAATTCTCGACACAATATGGGAGTGTCTGCTGCCGGGCATGGACCAGGCGGGAAGCACCCGGGAGGACGAGATCCTCGCCGATCGGCTGCGGCGGCTGTCATTCGCACCGGTGTTGGGTTCGGCCGTTCCGGATCGTTCGCTCACGGCGAGATTCGACGCCTCCGCCGAGAATTCGGCTCTGCCCGACGGAACCACGGTGATCGTCGATCCCGTGGACGGTGGATGGCTCCTGCGCTTCGGGGCATCCCTCAGGGTCGAGGTCGGCCACGGCGAGTGGCGGGAAAGCTCGCCGCTCGGCCGCCCTGTGGTCGCGGCCGGCGCGTGGCGGGGAAACACGTTCGTCGCAGAGCTTTACGTCATCACCACCCCGCACCGGGTCCGGCTGGTGGTCGACGCCGACGCGGGGACAGCGGTGGCGACGTGGAACATCGTGCCCCTGACCAGCCCCAGTCTGGCGTTGCATTTGCGGTCGCCGCTGATGACAAGGCCTGACGTCTCGTAGGTGATGTTGGCTACGGGATGTCTCGTCACCAGGCGCTGGTCTAGCCTGTCTGGGCAGGAAGGGGACGACGTTGTCGGAGCTATCAGGAACCGGCGATCCGTTCGGTGGGCGGCGGCCGACGAGTCATGAGCGGATGACTGGCGAGCCTTGGGATGCGTCGTACCACGATGGTCCTGCGCCGTGGGATTTCGGCGGCGCTCAGCCTGCGGTGATGCGACTGGCCGCCGAAGGTGCGTTCACCGGTTCGGTCCTCGATGCAGGCTGCGGTAGTGGCGAGAACGCCCTGCACATCGCCTCGCTGGGTGCGTCGGTCGTAGGCGTCGACGTTGCCGAAACCGCCTTGGCCTTAGCCCGCCAGAAGGCCGTCGGCCGGGGCATCAAAGCCGACTTCACCACAGCCGACGCACTCCACCTGGATCGCTTGGGACGCACGTTCGACACCGTTCTGGACTGCGGCCTGTTCCATTCGTTCGACGCCGACGAGCGCCCGCCGTACGTCGCCGGCCTGGCCTCGGTCACCAAACCCGACGGAACCCTCTACGTCCTCTGCTTCAGCAACGAAGGCCCCGACACCGGCCCTCACCCCGTCACCCGCGAAGACCTGACAGCAGCCTTCAACCCCAACACCGGCTGGCACATTGCCACGCTCGAAAACACCAAGCTCGAAACGCGCTACCACAACAACGGCGCCCCAGCCTGGCTGGCAACAATCAACCGGACGTGACGTCAGGCATTGGCACTTGCTGGGTGAGGTGGGATTGGAAGTGGGAGGCGAGGTCGGTGGCTATTTCTATGGTTCGTTTGGTGAGGGGGGATTGGGTGCGGCCGGAGGGCCAGAGGAGGTAGATCTCGCGGCGGGGTGGGGCGGGGAGTAGGTCATGGATGGACAGGGCCGGGTCGGGGGTGGTCAGGACCAGGCGGGGGAGTACGGCGGAGCCGAGGCCGGATCGGACCATTGCCAGTACGGCTTCGTTGCCTGCGGCCCGGAACACGATGTGGGGATGTACGTCGTTGGTGGCGAACAACTGTTCCACACGGGGCTGGTCGCAGGTGGGTGGCCAGGCAACCATGGGGGCGCGGTGGAGGCTGGTGAGCTGGACCGGGCCTTCTGGGAAGGCGCCACGTGGGGCGACCAGGACGTACGGGTCGTCGAGCAGTCTGAGGTGTTCGATGTCGCCGGCGACGCGGCCGTCGAAGAACATCAGGTCCACCTTGTCGACCGGTGGCGGATCGGATTCGTCCTCGAACAGGCGGATGTCGCAGCCGGGATGTTCCTCGCGCAGTTGGCGGACGACGTGGGGGAGGAGCACGTTGGAGACGCTTTGGAAGGTGCCGATGTCGATGCGTCCCTCGCCGGCTTTGAACCGGTCGAGTGCGGCGGTCATGGCTTGGCTCCTGGCCAGCAGGTCGCGACCGTGGGACAACACGACCGTGCCGAGCGGGGTGATCCGCACCGGCTTCGGGCCGCCGGGGCGGTCGAACACCGCGCCGCCGACGGCCTTCTCCAGCGCGGCGATGTGCTGGCTCACCGTCGACTGGGTGTAGCCGAGCCGGGTGGCAGCCCGACCGAACGAGCCCTCGTCGGCGACGGCGGCGAGGGTGGCGACATGCCGGAGTTCAACGTCGGACACGGAGGCGAGCGTACGCCGGATGATCGTGGTTCGCGATGGGGTCGATCGAGGACTATCGCTTTTCACGATGCTGAGCCCGGCCTAGCGTCGTTGCCGTGAGCTGGGGAACGACGAAGGGGAAGCGACCATGACGGCCGAAGCGCAACGCGGGCAGTTCGACTACGACGCCGAGCTGAGTCGGTATCACCCGCGGCTACTGGCGGCGATGGATGTCAGACCCGATGACCACGTGCTCGACATCGGATGCGGTAGCGGGCTCACCACCCGGGCGGCGGCCAAGAGCGCGGTCTCCGGGAGTGCGCTCGGCGTCGACGTCTCCGCCGAGAGGTTGGCGGCTGCCCGCCGACTCAGCGAGCAGGAGGGCCTGCTGAATGTCCGCTTCGAGCGGGCAGATGCTCAGACACATCTCTTTCCGGCGGAGAGCTTCTCCCTCGGTATCAGTCGTTTCGGCACGATGTTCTTCAGTGACCCGGAGGCCGCGTTCACCAACATCGCCCGCGCGTTGCGTCCGGGGGCACGGCTGGTGCAGCTGGTCTGGCAGGACAGAAGGCACCAGGAGTGGGACGCCGTGGTCCGTCGTACGCTCGCCACCGGACGGACGGCGTCGGACACCGGAGGCGGACCGTTCTCGCTCGCTGACCCCGCGGCCGTGGAGCGTCTCCTGACCGGCACTGGGTTCACCGACGTACAGGCGATCGACGTCCGTGAACCCGTGTACTACGGCCCTGACGCGGACGCCGCGTGCGACGCCATACGAAGCCTTTGGCTGACAAGGGACCTGCTCGCCGAGCTCGGCCCCGCGCGTGCCGAACAGGCCCTCGACCGACTGCGTGCCAGCCTCGCCAGCCGTCAAACCGCGGACGGCGTGTGGTTCGACTCTCGCGCTTGGATCGTCACCGCACGCCGCCCGTAGTATCCGGGCCGGCTGGGCAATCAGGCCGGGATCTGGTAGGTCGGGGTGAGGATGGCTCGGGCGAGGGTGTGGAAGGCCAGGTTGAAGGAGACGACGGCGGGGGTGGCGCCGGAGTCCACGTCGAGGGCTTCTACGTCGATGGCGTGGACGACAAAGTAGTAGCGGTGGACCTGGTCGTTGGGCGGCGGAGCGGCGCCGCCGAAGTTCTTGGTGCCGAAGTCGTTGCGGACGTGGAAGGCGCCGTTGTCGAGGCGCTCCGTCGCACCGGCGCCGGCCGGGAGCTCCGTCACCGTGGCCGGCAGATTGACCAGGATCCAGTGCCAGAAGCCGGACGGTGTCGGGGCGTCGGGGTCATAGCAGGTGACCACGAAGGCCTTGGTCTCGGCGGGGAATCCGGACCAGCTGAGCTGCGGCGAGGTGTTTCCGCCGGCGAACGCATGGGCGTCGGGCAACTGCTGACCGTCGGTGACATCGGTGCTGGTGACGGTGAACGCTCCGCACTTCGGCAGGAGTTCGTACGGGTCCGGGGCGACTGGACGATCGAGCGACATCGGTGATCCTCCGGGATCTCGCGAGTGTGGTGATTCCGACATTACTGTCCACATCTCACCGGTCCGTCCCGGGGCGCGCGCGGGGATGCGAAGATCGGAGCGGTACGACGGCAGACGTGAGCGGAGGACGTGGTGGAGGAGTATCTGGAGCGGATCGTTCCGGCGGATCCCGAGGCGATGCGGGCTGCCGCCGAGCGGCAGACGATCCTGACGAAACCGGCTGGATCCCTCGGCATCCTCGAGGACCTGTCCGTCCAAGTCGCCGGGATGACCGGCACGTGCCCGCCCGCGATCCCCGCGCCCGCCGTGGTGACCGTGTTCGCCGCGGACCACGGCGTCCACGCGCAGGGTGTGTCGCCGTGGCCGCAGGAGGTGACCGCCGCGATGCTGGCGAACTTCGCCGCCGGCGGTGCCGCGGTGAACGCGTTCGCAGCGAACAACCGGGTCGACGTCCGCGTGGTCGACGTCGGCGTGGCGACGCCCGTCGACGAGCTGGACATCATCCACGCGAAGGTGCGCCCCGGCACCCGCGACCTGTCCACGACCGACGCCCTGACCGAGGACGAGACCAGGGCCGCGATCGCGGTCGGCTTCGACCTGGCGGACTCACTGGTCAAGGACGGCTACCGGTGTCTGCTCACCGGTGACATGGGGATCGCGAACACCACCGCGAGCGCCGCCCTGATCGCCACGTTCACCGGCTCGACCGCCGACGTGGTCACCGGCCGCGGTACCGGCATCGACGACGCCACGCTGGCCCACAAGACCGCGATCGTGCGGTCCGCTTTGCAGTTGCACGACGTACCGGCGACCGACCCGCTCAAGGCACTCCAGGCGTACGGCGGCCTCGAGCATGCGGCCCTGGCCGGGTACATCCTCGGCGGCGCGGCCAACAAGGTGCCGGTGATCCTGGACGGCGTGATCGCGGGAGCCGCCGCGCTCGTCGCGCAGGCCTTCCACCCGGCGGTGATCGACTACTGCGTCGCCGGGCACCGGTCCGCCGAGCCGGGACACGCGGTCGCGCTGAAGACGCTCGGCCTGCAGCCGTTGGTCGACCTCGATCTTCGGCTCGGTGAGGGGACCGGCGCGGTCCTTGCGTACCCGATCCTGACCTGTGCGGTACGAGCGCTGGACGAGATGGCGACGTTCGAGTCCGCGGGAATCGACTCGTGACGAGCCAATACCTGTCTGGTCTGGTCCTCGAGGGGCGGCGCGTTGTCGTCGTCGGAGGCGGCGGTGTCGCCCAGCGGCGGCTTCCACGCCTGCTGGAATCGGGCGCGAAGATCGACCTCATCTCGCCGTCGATCACGCCGACGATCGAGGGCCTGCTGAACAACCCGTCGCTGACGTGGATCGAGCGGGGCTACGCGGACGGCGACCTCGACAGTGCCTGGTACGTCGTGGTGGCGACGGACGACGCCGCGGTGAACGACCGGATCTCGGCGGACGCCGACGAACGGCGAATCTTCTGTGTCCGCTCCGACGACCGGTCCCGCGCGACCGCGTGGACCCCCGCGTCCGGGCAGCATGACCAGGTGACCATCGGCGTACTCGGTGGCGGCGATCACCGGCGCTCGGCCGAGGTCCGCGACGCGATCCTGGAAGGCCTGCGGACGGGGCAGCTCGGAGCGCGCACCCAGGACAAGAAACCGGGGGTGTATCTCGTCGGCGGCGGACCGGGCGATCCGGATCTGATCACCGTCCGCGGCCGGCGGTTGCTGGCCGAGGCCGACGTGGTCGTGGCGGATCGGCTTGCGCCGCAGCAGTTGCTGGATGAGCTGCACCCCGATGTCGAGCTGTTCGACGCGGCGAAGCTTCCGCGTGGACGGGCGGCTCAGCAGGAGGAGATCAACCGGATCCTGGTCGATCGCGGTCGCCAGGGGAAGGTCGTCGTCCGGCTGAAGGGCGGCGATCCGTACGTGTTCGGCCGCGGCTTCGAGGAGGCGCTCGCCTGCGCCGAGGCCGGGGTGCCGTGGTCGGTGGTGCCGGGGATCACGAGCTCGATCTCGGTGCCGGCGGTGTCCGGGATCCCGGTCACGCATCGCGGCGTGACGCATGAGTTCACCGTGGTCTCGGGGCATATTCCGCCGTCGCATCCGGATTCGCTGATCAACTGGGACGCGCTCGCCCAGTTGAGCGGGACGCTCGTCCTGCTGATGGCGGTCGAGAATCTGCCGGCGATCACCGAGCGGCTGATCGCCGCCGGCCGGCCGAAGGCGACGCCCGCCGCGGCGATTGCCGACGGCACCCTTCCGGGGCAGCGGATGGTGACGTCCGACCTGGCCGGGATCGCCGCCGCGATGGCCGAGGCCGGCGTCGGCGCACCCGCTATCGTTGTCATCGGCAACGTTGTGGAGGTGGCCGCGCAAGCGCGCGATGGGCACGGCGACGACGGGCCGGGGCCGGCGTGAGTTCGCTGGTGCCGCTGGATGATCCGGCGGATCCGCGGCTGGCGGACTATGTTCAGCTGCGGGAGGTGAACCTGCGGCGCCTGCTCGAGGAGGAGCACGGCCTGTTCATTGCCGAGGGCGACAAAGTGATCCGGCGCGCCGCAGACGCCGGGTACGAGCCGCGCTCGTTCCTGCTCGCGCCGCGCTGGCTGGAGTCCCTGCACGAGGTGCTGGCGAAATGGCCGGACAAGCCGGTGTTTGTCGTCTCCGAGGAGCTGGCCGAGCAGGTCACCGGATTCCACGTGCACCGTGGCGCGCTCGCGTCGTACCGGCGTCGCGCCGCCCGGCCACTGACCGAACTCCTCCGGGACGCACCCCGGCGGATCGCGATCTTCGACGACATCGTGGATCACACCAACGTGGGCGCCGGCTTCCGGGCCGCCGCGGCGATGGGCGTCGAGCTCGTCCTCGTCACCCCGACCTGCGCGGATCCGCTGTACCGGCGCTCGATCAAGGTCTCCATGGGCGCGGTCTTCCAGGTCCCGTGGACCCGGCTCGACACCTGGCCCGGCGATCTCGAGCTGCTCCAGGACAGCGGGTACGTCGCCGCCGCGTTCGCGCTCACCGACGACTCGATCACGCTCGACGACCTCGCCGCACGCCACGACGAACGGCTCGCGCTGATCTTCGGCACCGAAGGGCACGGCCTCAAGCCGCACGTGCTCGACAAGGCAGACCTGACCGTACGCATCCCGATGGCCGGCGGCGTCGACTCCCTCAATGTGGCATCCTCAGCAGCAGTCGCGTTCTACGCCACGCGACCGTAGGGGGAGTCATGCGTACGACGGAACGCCTTGTACTGCGCCCGTTTCGCGAAGAGGACCTGGAGCCGTGGGCCGCGCTGAACGCGGACCCGGCGGTGACCGAGTACCTCGGGGAGCCGCTGAGCCGGGACGAGTGTGACCGGATCGCGTCGGCGGTCAACGCGCGGTACGCCGCCGACGGATTCGGGTTCCTCGCGGTCGAGCGTCGTACGGACGGAGCGTTCCTCGGCGCGGCCGGCCTCACCCGTGAACAGTGGTATCCCGACGACCTCGAGATCGGCTGGCGGCTCGCCCGCGAGTACTGGGGACACGGTTACGCGACCGAGGCCGCGGCCTCGTGGATGGAGCACGGCTTCACCACGCTGGGGCTGCCGCGCATTATTGCGGTGACCGATACGCCGAACGTCCGTAGCATCGCGGTCATGCGCCGGCTCGGGATGAGCTTCGACCACGAGGCGGTGCTGGCGGAGGACGGCGTCGAGTTCGGCGCGACCATCTACTCACTCACGGCGGAGGCATGGACCGCAGCCCGAAGGTAGTGCTTGTCACGGGGATGCAGGCGGCGGGGAAGTCGACGGTGGCGCCGATGGTGGCCGCGCGACTCGGGCCGCCGGCGGCGACGCTGGATGGGGATGTGTTCTACCGCGGGGTCGTCGCCGGCGCCGAACAGATGACGCCGGAGCCGTCGGCGGAGGCGGTCCGGCAGCTGGAGCTGCGGTACGACGCGACCGCGCTGGTGGCGCAGCACTACGCGGACGCCGGATTCGACTTCGTCTGCAGCGACATCATCCTGGGCGAGCACGTCGAGAAGTGGTTCGCCCGGCTGCGGGGCGTGGACACGCATCTCGTCGTCCTGATCCCGTCGGTGCGGTCGATCGTCGAGCGCGAGATCGGTCGAGGCGGCAACAACAGCTACCGCGACTGGGGCCCCTCGCTGGAGGACGGCGTCCGCGCCCTGCAGGCAGGCCTGGAGGACATTCCGCGCCGGGGTCTGTGGCTGGACACGACCGGCCAGACCCCGGAGCAGACCGCCGGCGCGATCCTCGCCGACCTCGAGAAGGCCCGCTGGTAGACCGTCAGGTGGCGGTGCTGTCCTCGTGGGCGTTCTCGTGTTCGATCATCGGGGTGACCGGCCAGTCCGAGGGGTAGTCAGGAGCCAGTTCTTCGGCTTCGGCGAAGAGGCGCTTGCGGTACTTGCGGGACAGGCGGTCGCCGAAGACGGTGCCCTGGGTGTGGTCGGTCTCGTGCTGGAGGCAGCGGGCGAGCAGGCCGTCGCCCTCGAAGCTGACAGGTTCGCCGTGCTGGTCGACGCCGGTGACCCGGGCGAAGTCGGGGCGGGCGCACTTGGTGAACGCGCCCGGCAGGGACAGGCAACCCTCGTCGCTCTCGTCCAGGCGGCGGTCCTTGCCCTCGGGGAGCTCGATCACCGGGTTGCAGACGACCCCCTGGACCCGGTTGCCGTCCTTGTCCGGGCAGTCGAACACGAACAGCTGCAGGTCCACGCCGACCTGGTTCGCGGCCAGGCCGACGCCCTCGGCCGCGTTCATCGTCGCGACCATGTCGGCGACCAGCTTCTGCAGCTCGTCCCCGAACTCGGTCACCGGCCGGTTGACCCGGTGCATCACGTCCTCACCCCACCGGGTGATAGCCAGCACCGAACCGCCCTCAGGCAACGTAGACATGCCCGAAATCCTACCCAGACCCCGTTGCGTCCGAAGAACCGTGGGCTCTGGGCCACAGTTCTTCGGACGCAAGCGTCTTACTTCTTCAGGTCGTCACGCCAGGCGACCCAGTCGCGGAGGAGGCCGAGGTCGTAGTCCGGGCCGGAGGCGTGCACGGTGAACAGGCGGGTGCCGACGTCGAGGAGGGGCTTGCCGACCGCTTCGGGGGTCTTGGTGCCGACGGCCGTCGAGCGCTCGATCTCGCCGGGGTCGCGGCCGATCGTCTTGCAGTGCTCGTCGAGGACGGCGTGCTTGTGCGCGATCGTCTCGGCGTCGCCGAAGCCGTGCCAGATGTGCGCGTGCTGGGCGACCAGCTTCAGCGTCTTCTTCTCGCCCCCGCCGCCGATCAGCACCGGGATGTCCCGGGTCGGCCTCGGGTTGAGCTTGGTCCAGCGCTGCTCGATCCGCGGCAGCGCCTCGCCGAGCGCGTCCAGCCGGCCGCCCGCCGTACCGAACTCGTAGCCGTACTCGTCGTAGTCCTTCTCGAACCAGCCGGAGCCGATGCCGAAGATCAGCCGGCCCTCGCTGATGTGGTCGACCGTGCGGGCCATGTCGGCCAGCAGGTCGGGGTTGCGGTAGGAGTTGCAGGTGACCAGGGCGCCGATCTCGACCCGCTCGGTCGCCTCGGCCCAGGCGGCCAGCATGGTCCAGCACTCGAAGTGCAGGCCCTCGGGCTCACCGGACAGCGGATAGAAGTGGTCCCAGTTGAACACCACGTCGACGCCGATCTCCTCGGCCGCGGCAACGGTCCGCCGGATGTCGGCGTACTGGGCGTGCTGGGGCTGGATCTGCAGGCCGATCCGTACCGGGAAGGCGGCGTACGGACGGTCGGTGGACTTGGAATCTGTCATGGTGGTGATCCTATCCGGCGTTGCGGAGGACCCTCCGGATAGGTCCATGACAAGGGGGTACGGCGCGATGCCGGACGGGACCGAGATCGACGAGTTCGCGCGGCTGTTCACGCGGTTCCTGGAGCGGATGCAGCAGGCCGGCGGGCGGACGGGCCGGGAGAGCCTGCGGGACCGGTTGCGCGCGCATCTCGGTGTCGACCCCGAGCAGGTGCCGGTGGTGTCGTCGAGCTTCCCGTCGTACGACCTGCCGAACGTGCAGCGCGGGATCGAGGCGTGGTTCGACGAGTTCGAGGTGCTCGGGCTGGCCGGGTCGAACCGCGGTCACCACTCGCTCGGCGAGCTGCTCGAGCTGGCGGAGTACGACCGGTTCGGGATCGGCGCGGTCGACTACCAGCGGGTGCAGATCGACGTCGACGAGGAGATGGACTGCGTCGCGTTCGGGTTCTACCTCGGCGTCCAGGGCGAGGACCGGTACGTCGCGCTGTTGCGCGCGGCGAACCCGCAGTACGGGCGGATGAGCGTCGAGCTCGAGGTCCTCGCGGTGGTGAAGGAGGCGGGGGATCGGTTCCTCGGTGCGCTGCCGGACCTGATCCGCGCGCACAACGTGTTCCGCGGCAAGGTGGTGTCGTTCGAGGGACACGAGTTCGGTCAGGGGGTGGGGCCGTTCCGGTTGCATCCGCGTCCCGGGATCACGCGGGCGGACGTCGTACTGCCGGATGGCGTGCTGGAGCGGGTCGAGCGTGAGGTCGTCGGCATCGCGGAGCACCGGGAGAAGCTGTTGTCGGCCGGCCAGCACCTGCGCCGAGGCGTGCTGCTCTACGGGCCGCCGGGGACGGGCAAGACCCACACTGTGCGGTACTTGCTGTCCAGGTTGCCCGGGTTCACCGTCGTACTGCTGGCGGGGACGAGCATCGGGTTCATCTCGCAGGCGTGTTCGCTGGCGCGGATGCTGCAGCCGGCGCTCGTCGTACTCGAGGACTGTGACCTGGTGGCCGAGGCGCGCGACTACTCGCACGGGATGGGGAACCCGCTGCTCTTCCAGGTCCTCAACGAGATGGACGGACTGGCCGAGGACGCGGACGTCGCGTTCCTGCTGACGACCAACCGTGCCGACCTGCTCGAGCCTGCCCTGATGCAGCGTCCGGGCCGGGTCGACCTCGCGGTCGAGGTGCCGCTGCCCGATGCCGAGGGTCGTGCGCGGCTGTTGAGTCTCTACGGACCGCGGCTTCAGCTGGCTGCCGACGTGATCGAGGAAGTCGTCGGGCAGACGGAGGGTACGACGGCGTCCTTCATGAAGGAGCTGGTACGACGGACCGTCCTGCTGGCCGCGGAGTCAGGGGAGACCGCGGGACCCGCTGAGCTGCGGACCGCGGTGGCCGAGCTGCTGTCGTCCCGCGATGCGCTGACCCGGCGGCTGCTCGGTGCGGCCGACGGCGACGCGCCGGACTACTCGCCGGGACCGGCACCTGGACCGATGCCCGGCGTCTACAAGGGGCTCATCGGCTGAAGTACGACGCCATGTGCCCGAGCATCGTCGCGACACCGGGCTTGATCGTGGTCTCCTGGTCGGCGGGCAGGCCCATGCTCCGGTAGTCGAGCCGGGTCCGGTCGTCGCCGAGATCCGTCAGCTGGACCGTGATCTCCTCTGCCGGCTCGTCGAAGTGGAGTACGACGCTCCGCGGCAGGTCGACCTCGCCGAAGCGCAGGGTGAAGGGCACCTCGACGTCCCCGTCGCCGACGAAGACGGCCGAGATGAGTCCGCCGGGGCGGGCGTCGATGGAGACGCGGTCGGCGGGAGTGGTGAAGCCCTCGGCGAGGAACCAGGCGGCGAACGGCTCGGGCTCGGTGAAGGCGCGGGCGACCTGGGCGGGCGCTGCGTCGATGGTCTGGGTGAGGGTGAACATGAGTTTGACCTCCTGGAATCGGGCTGACTCCAGCACTGTGCCGCGACCCGTTTACGGTTTGTTTTCGGTCGGGATGCAGTCGGCGTAAGCCGCGTTCGGGTCAGTCCTCCCTGGGCATTGAGATCGGGCGACCGAGGCGGAGGCTCCAGGCCGGGAAGAGCAGGTAGGTGCCCGCCCAGCTGAGGCCGCCGACGTAGGTCCAGCCGGGCGCGGTGCTCATGTCGTCGAGACCCAGGATGATGCCGGGCACGCTGACGAAACCGAGCAGCATCACGGCGCCGGCGACCAGGCCGGATCGTTGCAGGCGCTGCGGCCACGGGTCGTCGGTGAGTCTCCGGCTGGCGGCGACGAGCCAGACCCCGATCAGCGCGAACCCGGTCGCCGACACCAACCCCGCGAAGAAGAATCCGGTGGCGTCGGTCAGGATCAGGATCGAGCCGACGACCGTGATCACGGCGCCGAGAGCCGCGATGCCGACGAAGACGGGCCGGACCTTCGCGGCCGACTGCTGGAACCGCCAAGCAAGCCCGGCGCTGAGCAGCCCGAGCGCCGCGTTGCCCACGTCGTTGATGGAGCCGAACGCGTCGGCGCCGAGGTAGAACACGATGAGACACAGGCAGGTCGCGAGGCCGACGATCCCGTGAACGATCGCCAGCCGGCGCAGTCTGTCCGTCACCATCGTTGCCCCCACCCCGTGAACCGAGAGTGCTCCCGGGAGACGTCGGCCGGCAACTGCTCGGTGTCAGCGCGGTGGTCGGCTCCCGAAGAGCTGGTTGAGCTCGGCTTGCGGGATCTGGTCGGCGGCGAAGGTGATCGTGCCCTTCGTGGCCAGCTCCTCGGCGCTGCGGCGGATGAAGCCGAGGGCGGCGCGGGCGATACTGCCGCCGAGGCTGATCCGGATGACGCCGGCGGACTGCAGGTCGGCAACGGTCAGGGTCGACGTACCGAGGCCGACGACGACGTTGAGCGGGCCGTCGATCTCCGTCACCAAGGTGCGGATCGTGTCCAGGTCGCTCACGCCGGGCACGTAGAGGCAGTCGGCACCAGCCGCGCGGAAGCGGTTGGCGCGCTCGATCGAGTCGGTCAGGGAGGTCGGCGTACGCAGCAACTGTCCGTCGGTCCGGGCCGTGAGCACGAAGTCCGCGCCGGCCGCCTCGCGGGCCGCGACGATGCGCTCCACCGCGAGCTCGGCGTCGTACAGCTCGCGTCCGTCGTAGTCCTCGATGTTCCCGCCGGCCAGCCCCGCCTCGCGAGCGAGCGCGATCGTCTCGGCAACCCGCTCAGGCTCGGCGCCGTACCCGTCCTCGAGATCCCCGTTCACCGGTACGTCGCTCGCAGCGGCGATCTCGCGGATCCGCTCGAACATGACCTCGCGGGACACCGACGGTGCGCCATCGGGCAGCGTGTGATCACCCTTCGCGAGCGAGAACGCGATACCGGCGCTCGTGGTCGCGATCGCCGGGAAGCCGGCCGCGGCAAGGATCACCGCGGTCCCGGCATCCCAGGCATTCGGCATCACGAAGAACTCGGTGTGCAGCTCACGGAAGGTCATGACCGCGATCCTGCCAGACCGATGCTTCGGCACCGGCCGAAGTCTTGCCCGCGGGGCCGGGGCGGACTACTCGATGTGTGACGCGGCGGCTTCGTCGAGGAGCCAGAGCGTGCGGTTGCGGCCCTTGGGCGCCGAGGCAGGAAGGGTGCTGGTTTCTTTCAGGGCATCGGCCACCGCATCGGCCTTGTCGTCGCCGGAGACGACGAACCAGACCTCGCGGGAGCGGTTCAGGGCCGGGAGCGTGAGCGAGACCCGGGTCGGCGGGGGCTTGGGGGAGTCGTGCACCGCGACCGCCGACACGTCGGTGATGGCCAGCTGCGGGTAGCCCGGGAACAACGATGCCACGTGCCCGTCCGGCCCGACACCGAGCATCAGTACGTCGAACGCCGGTACGGCGCGACCTTTGGCGTCGTGCAACGCCGAGATCGTGGCGGCGAGTTCGCTGGCGTACGCCTCGGCGGCTGCCTCGGGCGATTGCCCGGTGTCGGCGGGCATGGGGTGGACGCGAGCCGGGTCGACGTCCACGTGGGCGAGGAGGGCTTCGCGAGCCTGGGTCTCGTTGCGCTCGGGGTCGCCGGGCGGCAGGAACCGCTCGTCACCCCACCAGAACTCGACCCGCTGCCAGTCGATGCTCGCGCCGGTCGGCCACTCGGCGACGGCGCGGTACACCGCGGCCGCGACGCGACCGCCGGTCAGCACCACCTGCGCGACCCTGCCGTTGCTCTGGGCATCGACCAGCGCCGTCACGAACCGCGCCGCAACCGCGTGCGCCAACGCCGTGGCGTCACGATGGATCAACAGCTCCGGGTCGACCACCCGGCCGGGAGCGGATGCATCAGTCATGAGCGCCTCGCCGCTGTCTTGCCCGCAGCCTTCTTCGCAGCGGTCTTCTTGGTCGCGGTCTTCTTGGCAGCAGTCTTCCGCCCGGCCGCGTTCTTCGCCGCGGCGGCCTTCTGCGCGGCAGCCGACTTCCGCGTAGCGGCGGCCGTCTTCTTGGCCGGGGCCGTGGTGGCGCCCGCCGTACGGGCTGCGGCGTTCGACACCGCCGTCTGCACCGAGCGCCGGTCGGCCGCATCGACCTTCTTCTCGGCTTCGGGCATCTTCTCCCGCTTGACCATGCACGCCAGCGTCTTCGCGTACACGTCGTCCGGGTCGAGTCGCCGCAACTCCTCGCTCAACAGCTCGGACGTCGTACGGCGCTTCAGCGCCACCGGCCGATCCGGCTGCCCGGGGATGCTGAACGTCGCCACCGCGCCATCCGGCCGCGTCAGCGCGATCGGCCCCGACGGCGTGAACATGCGTACGGCGGTCACACCCGGGCCGCGCGAGTTCCGCTGCTCGACCGGGACGCCGAGCCGGCACTGCAGCCACGCGGCCATCAGGTCCGCACTCGGGTTGCCCTTCGCCGACACCACCTCCGCACCCGTCACCTTGGTCGGGTACTGATCCAGGGCAGCCGCCATCAGCGCCCGCCACGGCGTCAGCCGGGTCCACGCGAAGTCCGTGTCCCCAGGCTCGTAGCCCTCGGCCCGAGCGGCGAAGTCGACGGATGCCCGGCGAGTCGCGGCCGCGTCGCTCACCCGGCGCCGGCCGAGGCGGCCCAGCGGGTCGTCGGCCGGAACCTTCGGTCCGCCGCCCGGCCACCAGACGATGACAGGGGAGTCGGGCAGCAAGAGCGGCGTGACCACGGACTCCGGGACCTTCGCCAGCTCACCGTGCAGCCGGAGCAGCACCGCCTCACCCGGAATGCCCTCGCCCACCCGAACCTCGGCGTCCAGGCCGGAGGCACCGCGGCCCGGCCGCAGGATCGCGACCAGGACCCGGGACGGGTGTTCGCGGCCGGCCTCGTTCGCGGCCTTCATCGCGTCGTGGTGGGACGCCTCGTCGACGACCACCACGATCGTGCCGACCATGCCCATGGCCGGCGAGCCCGCGTTCCGGCGGGCCCTCAGCAGCGCCGACGCGATCTCGCTCGACGTGGTGTCGGTGAGGTCGATGATCACTGGAGTCCTTTCGGGGGTCTGGGGGTCGTCCCCCAGATCGATGTCACGGCCGCCTCCAGGCGCGTCCGTCGCGGGCGAGCATCTCGTGCGCCGAGTCCGGGCCCCAGTCGCCGGACGCGTACTGCTCCGGCTTGCCGTGCTCGGCCCAGTAGTTGATCACGGGGTCGAGGATCTTCCAGCCCAGCTCGACCTCGGTGTGCTGCGGGAACAGCGGCGGGTCGCCGAGCAGGACGTCGAGGATCAGCCGCTCGTACGCCTCGGGCGAGGACTCCGTGAACGAACCGCCGTACTGGAAGTCCATGTTCACGTCGCGGATCTCCATCGCGGTCCCGGGCACCTTGGCGCCGAAGCGCATCGTGATGCCCTCGTCCGGCTGGATCCGCAGGACCAGGGCGTTCTGGCCGAGCTCCTCGGTCTCCGTCTTGCTGAACGGCAGATGCGGCGCCCGCTTGAACATCACCGCGACCTCGGTGACCCGGCGGCCCAGCCGCTTGCCTGTGCGCAGGTAGAACGGCACTCCCGCCCATCGGCGGGTGTCCACGTCGACTCGCAGCGCCGCGAAGGTCTCCGTCGCGGAGGACGCGGGGATGCCGTCCTCCTGCAGGTAGCCCTTCACCTTCAGGCCTCCGGCCCAGCCGGCCGCGTACTGACCACGGGCGGAGTGCAGGTCGAGGCGCTCCGGCAGTTGCACCGCGGCGAGCACCTTCTTCTTCTCCTGGCGCAGCGACCAGGCGTCGAAGCTGACCGGCTCCTCCATCGCGACCAACGCGAGCAGTTGGAGCAGGTGGTTCTGGATCACGTCCCGGGCTGCGCCGATGCCGTCGTAGTACCCGGCCCGGCCGCCGATGCCGATGTCCTCGGCCATGGTGATCTGGACGTGGTCGACGTAGTGGCTGTTCCAGACCGGTTCGAACATCGCGTTGGCGAATCGCAGCGCCAGCATGTTCTGGACGGTTTCCTTGCCCAGGTAGTGGTCGATCCGGAACACCGACTCCGGCGGGAACACCGACTCGACCACGCGGTTCAGCTCGCGCGCGCTCTTCAGGTCGTGGCCGAACGGCTTCTCGATCACCACCCGCCGCCACGAACCGGGGACCTCGTCGGTCAGCCCGTGCTCGGACAGTTGCCGCACGACCTCCGGGAACAGCCCCGGCGGGATGGACAGGTAGAACGCGTGGTTGCCACCGGTCCCGCGGGTGACGTCCAGCTCGTCCACGGTCTCCCGCAGCCGCTTGAACGCCTCGTCGTCGGTCAGGTCACCCGGGACGAACCGGAAGCCCTCGGCGAGCTGCTGCCAGACCTCCTCGCGGAAGGGAGTCCGGGCGTGCTCCTTCACCGAGTCGTGCACGATCTGGGCGAAGTCCTGGTTGGTGTAGTCGCGGCGGGCGAACCCGACCAGGGCGAAACCGGGTGGCAGCAGCCCCCGGTTCGCCAGGTCGTAGACCGCCGGCATCAGCTTCTTGCGGGCCAGGTCGCCGGTGACTCCGAAGATCACCAGGCTGCACGGCCCGGCGATCCGGGGGAGCCGCCGGTCCTGCGGATCCCGCAGCGGGTTCACCGGGCCGGGCCCGTCGTCGAGCTCAGCGGTCATCAGCCGCTTCCCTCCGAGTTGTCTAGTTGCCGAACAGGGACAGGAGCTGTTGTACGCCGTTTGCCGGGTCGGTCAAGTGGAGCCGGAGTACCGGACGGCCGCGGTCGGCCAGAACGTTCGCGTCACCGGCCGCCTGGGCCGAGATCAGCGTGCCGAACGTGAACGGACGGTCGGGGATCTCCACGTCGGTCGGGTGCGCCGCGGTGATCTGCAGGAACACGCCCTCCGGGTGGCCACCCTTGTGGTACTGGCCGGTCGAGTGCAGGAACCGCGGACCCCAGCCGAAGGTGACCGGACGGCCCGTGCGGGACGCCAGCGCCGGGCGAATCGCGGCCAGATAGCCGTCGCGCTCGGAGTCCAGGTACGCCATGACGGCAAGGTAGCCCTTGGCATCGAGCTTGCCCAGCAGCGCGTCGACCGCGCCTTGCAGCGAGTCCACACCGTCCAGCAGGCCCTCGGAACCACGCACCTCGACGGCACCCTCGGTGAAGGCCGCTGCCTCCGGCTCGGGCTGTGCGTCGAGCAGGCCACGCGCAGCCTTCTTCGCGCTCTCGACGTCGGGCTGGTCGAACGGGTTGATGCCCAACAGGTAGCCGGCCACCGCCGTCGCCATCTCCCAGAGCAGGAACTGCCCACCGAGCGTGCCCGAGGTCAGCGCCGTCGGCACACCGCTGGTCGCCTTCTCCGCGAGCAGCGCGTTGGTCAGGTCCGCCGCCTCGCTACGCAGCTCCGGAGCGCCGAACTCGACCGCTACCGGGAGTACGCCGGTGCCGTTCTTGCCGGTGCTCTCGGCGATCAGCTGCTCCGCCCAGTCCGGGAAGCCGACGATGTCCGAGCCGTCGGCCGTGATGATCGCCTTGTCCCGCCCGGCGCTGGCCGCGAGTACGGCGCCCAGCCACAGGGCCGGGTTGTCCGTGGAGTCGGCCTGGAGCTCGGGAGCCGCCTCGGCGGCCTGGTCGAGCAGCTCGGCGATGTCCGCACCGGCCAGGCCGGACGGCACCAGCCCGAACGCGGTCAGCGCGCTGTACCGGCCGCCGATGTTCGGGTCGGCCAGGAACGTCTTGCGGTAGCCCTCGTCGGCCGACAACTTCTCGAACGGCGACCCCGGGTCCGTCACCACGACGACCCGGGACGCGGCGTCGATGCCCGCGTCCGTGAACGCCTTGACGAACGTCCGCCGGTGGCTGTCCGTCTCGACCGTCCCACCGGACTTGCTGGACACCACGATGACTGTCTTCGACAGATCGCCCGCCAGCGCACGCCCGACCACACTCGGGTCGGTCGAGTCCAGGACGACAAGCTCGACGCCGGCTGTCCGGGTGATCACCTCGGGGGCCAGCGACGAACCGCCCATGCCGGACAGCACGATCCGGTCCAGACCCTCGGACCGCAGGTCCGCCTGCAGCGCCTCGATCTCGGCCAGCAGCGGGCGGGAGGTCTCGTGCAGGTCGACCCAGCCGAGCCGGATCGAGGCCTCGGACTCGGCCTCCGGGCCCCAGATCGTCGCGTCCTTCGCGGCGATCCGGGACGCGATCTTCGCAGCGACCAGTTTGCCGACGACCTCGGCCCAGTCGCCGTTCTGCGTGCTGACCGACGGAGCGCTCACTTGGCGGCCGCCTTCAGCGCCGCGGTGACGGTGTCCTGCAGGTCCGACCAGGACGCGTCGAACTTGGCCACGCCCTCGTCCTCGAGCACCTGGACGACCTCGTCGTACGAGATGCCCAGCTTCTCCAGGTCGTCGATCACCTTGCGGTCGGCCGCGTAGTCGCCGCGGACCGTGTCACCGGAGAACTCGCTGTGCTCCTCGACCGCCTTGATGGTTGCCTCAGGCATCGTGTTGACGACACCGCTGGTGACCAGGTTGTCGACGTACAGGGTGGGGGAGTACGACGGGTCCTTGGTGCCGGTTGACGCCCACAGCGGACGCTGCGGCTTCGCGCCGGCGGTCTCGATCTCGCGCCAGCGGTCGGTGTCGAAGATCTCCTCGTACACCTCGAACGCGAGCCGGGCGTTGGCGATCGCGGCCTTGCCCTTCAGGGCCAACGCCTCGTCGGTGCCGATGGCGTCCAGCCGCTTGTCCACCTCGGTGTCGACCCGGCTGACGAAGAACGACGCGACGCTGGCCAGCTTGGTCACGTCGTGGCCGTTCTCGATCGCCTGCTCCAGGCCGGTCAGGAACGCGTCCACGACCGCCTTGTAGCGGTCGAGGGAGAAGATCAGCGTCACGTTCACGCTGATCCCGGCGGCCAGCGTCGCGGTGATCGCGGGCAGTCCCTCCTTGGTGGCCGGGATCTTGACGAAGATGTTCTCCCGGCCGACGGCCTCCCACAGTTCCTTGGCCTGCCGGTTCGTCTTCTCGGTGTCGTGCGCCAGCGTCGGCTCGACCTCGATCGAGACCCGGCCGTCCTGGCCCTCGCTGTCGTCGTACGCCGGCTTGAACACATCGGCGGCGTCGCGGACGTCCTCGGTGGTGATCACCCGGATCGCCTCGTCGGTGGAGATGCCCTGTGCGGCCAGCCGGGAGATCTTCTCGGCGTACGCGTCGGCGTCCGAGATGGCCTTGGCGAAGATGGTCGGGTTCGTGGTCACGCCGACCACGTGCTTGTCATGGATCAGGGCTGCCAGGCTGCCGCTGGTCAGTCGTTCGCGGGAGAGGTCGTCGAGCCAGATGGAGACACCCGCGTCGGTGAGTGCTTTCAAGCGATCGTTCATGTCCGGAGCCTTCCGAATCTTCTGTTGTGGGTGTCGTCAGTTGCCGGCGTCGGCGGGTCCGACCGGCCCGGCGGCGGCTCGCTTGGGCGGCACGCCCGGGCCGCTGATCCCGGCGGCCGCGGCGATGCTGTCCTTGGCTGCCTGTACGACGGCGCCGGCGGTGATGCCGAACTCGTCGTACAGCGTCTGGTAGGCGGCGGACGCGCCGTAGTGCTCCAGGCTGACTGTGCGGCCGGCGTCGCCGACGATGTCGTGCCAGCACTGGGCGATGCCGGCCTCGACCGACACCCGGGCCCGGACCGCCGCCGGGATGACGGACTCGCGGTACGCGTCGTCCTGCTCGTCGAACCACTCGCGGGAGACCATCGAGACCACGCGCGCCTTGATGCCCTCGGCCGCCAGCGTGTCGCGGGCCTCGACGGCCAGCTGCAGCTCGGAGCCGGTCCCGATCAGAACCACGTCCGGCGTGCCGTCGGTGTCGAGCAGCGTGTAGCCGCCCTTCTTCACGTCCTCCGTGGTGGCGAAGCCGTCGGTGCCACGGGGGAAAGTCGGCACGTTCTGCCGGGTCAGCGCCAGGCCGGCCGGGCGGTCGGTGTGCTCGAGGATCACGGCCCACGCGGCCGCCGTCTCGTTCGCGTCACCGGGCCGTACGACGTCCAGGCCGGGGATCGCCCGCAGTGCGGCCAGGTGCTCGACCGGCTGGTGGGTCGGGCCGTCCTCGCCGAGGCCGATCGAGTCGTGCGTCCACACGTAGGTGACCGGCAGCTTCATCAGCGCGGCCAACCGGACCGCCGGGCGCATGTAGTCGCTGAAGACCAGGAACGTGCCGCCGTACGGGCGGGTCAGGCCGTGCAGGGTGATGCCGTTCAGCACCGAGCCCATGGCGTGCTCGCGGATGCCGAAGTGCAGCACCCGGCCGTACTCGTTGCCCTGGAACTCCTTGGTGGCGTGCTCGGCCGGGATGAACGACGGCTCGCCCTTCGGGGTGGTGTTGTTCGAGCCGGCCAGGTCGGCCGAACCGCCCCACAGCTCGGGCAGCTCCGGCGACAGCTTGGTGAGCACGTCACCAGACGCGGCGCGGGTGGCAACGCCCTTGGCGTCGGCGTCCCAGCTCGGCAGCGCGTCCTTCCAGCCGGCCGGCAGCTCACGCTTCCGCAGGCGGTCGAGCAGCGCCGCGCGCTCCGGGGTGGCCGTGCGCCAGGCGTCGTACTTCACGTCCCAGTCGTCCTGCAGCGCCTTGCCGCGTTCGAGCGCCTTGCGGGTGTAGGCGATCACGTCGTCGGCGACCTGGAAGGTCTGCTCCGGGTCCCACCCGAGCACCTTCTTGGTGGCGGCGACCTCGTCCGCGCCGAGGGCCGAGCCGTGGATCTTCCCGGTGTTCTGCTTGGTCGGGGCCGGCCAGCCGATGATCGTGTGCAACCGGATGAAGCTCGGCTTGTCGGTGACCGCGTTGGCCGCCTCGATCGCGTCGTACAGGGCTTGGACGTTCTCCTCGTAGCCGGTGCCGCCATTGGTCCAGTCCACGTCCTGCACGTGCCAGCCGTACGCCGCGTAGCGGGCCGCCACGTCCTCGGAGAACGCGATGTTGGTGTCGTCCTCGATCGAGATCTTGTTGGCGTCGTAGATCACCGTCAGGTTGCCGAGCTGCTGGTGACCGGCCAGCGAGGACGCCTCACCGGAGACACCTTCCTCGAGGTCACCATCCGACGCGATCACGTAGATGTGGTGGTCGAACACGCCCGCGCCGCGGGCCGCATCCGGCTCCAGCAGACCGCGCTCGCGGCGGGCCGCCATCGCCATGCCGACCGCGTTGCCGACGCCCTGGCCGAGCGGGCCGGTCGTGGTCTCGACGCCGGGGGTGTGGGAGTACTCCGGGTGGCCCGGAGTCTTGCTGCCCCAGGTCCGCAGTGACTTCAGGTCGTCCAGTTCGAGGCCGAAGCCGGCCAGGTACAGCTGGATGTAGAGGGTGAGGCTGGAGTGACCGGCCGAGAGCACGAACCGGTCGCGGCCGGCCCAGTGCGGGTCGGCGGGATTGTGCCGCATCACCTTCTGGAACAGCAGGTACGCCGCCGGTGCCAGGCTCATCGCCGTACCGGGGTGGCCGTTGCCGACCTTCTCGACCGCGTCCATCGCGAGCACCCGCACGGTGTCGACCGCGCGCTGGTCGAGCTCGGTCCATTCAAGCTTGGGGCTGGTCTTCTCCGTCACGCCGGCGGCGCTCCTCTCGATGGCTGCGAAACACGTCTGGTCAGCGTCGAGGGGATCGCTCCGCGACCTACCGGCCGGTCACGATCGCGCCCCCGCGCGTCACCGTGAGCGAGCCTACTCGCCTAGGCGTCCGGCGCCTTCCATAGACTCCGAACCCGGCCGGGGTGGTGCTTGTTCCCGACGTCTGCCAGGTCACACCGATGACTCGCCCAGGGGGGTGGCGAGTCACTCCTACGGGCCGTCGTAGACTGTCGAATCGTCAGCGCCGGACCTCCGGCGTCAACCCACTGAGTTCGAGGTGTTCGTGACGGCCGTCGACCCGCGTCCAGCCGCGACGACGTCGTACCCGACGCCGCTGGTGGACGCTCCTGCTGTGGTGAGTCCGTCGGTGCGCGACGTGGTGAAGACGTACGTCGGTCTGACCAAGCCTCGCATCATCGAGCTGCTGCTGATCACGACCGTGCCGGTGATGTTCCTGGCCGCCGGCGGAGTGCCGGGTCTGGAGGTCGTCGCGGCCACCCTGGTCGGCGGCATCCTCGCCTCCGGCAGCGCCAACACGATCAACTGCGTGCTCGACCGGGACATCGACGAGCAGATGCGCCGGACCCGGCGCCGGCCGCTGCCGCGGCACGCGGTCAGCCCGCGCTCGGCGACGGTGTTCGGCATCGTGCTCGGCGTCCTGGCCACGCTCGAGCTCGGGTTCTTCGTCAACTGGCTGTCGTCCGGCCTGGCGCTCGCGGCGAATCTCTTCTACGTGTTCGGCTACACGATGGTGCTCAAGCGCCGGACCGTGCAGAACATCGTCTGGGGCGGCATCGCGGGCTGCTTCCCGACCCTGATCGGCTGGACCGCGGTCACCAACGAGCTGGCCTGGACCCCGGTCGTGCTGTTCCTCGTGGTGTTCTTCTGGACGCCGCCGCACACCTGGTCGCTGGCGATGCGCTACCGCGAGGACTACGCATCGGTCGACGTACCGATGCTGCCTGTAGTCGCCACCCCGGTCGCGACCGCCCGGCAGATCATGGCGTACTCGGTGATCATGGTGATCACCTCGCTCGCGCTGTGGCCCGTCGCGGACACCGGATTCGTCTACCCGCTGGCGGCGATCGCGCTGGGTGTGGTGTTCCTGCGCGAGGCCCGCGCGTTGCTGCTCCGCGCCCACACCGGCGCCGAAGGAGCCGCGCTGCGGCCGATGCGGTTGTTCCACTTCTCCAACATCTACCTGGCGCTGCTGTTCATCGCCGCGGCCGTCGATCCCTTGCTGCACTGAGCAGAACGACTCCGATACGCCGGTCGCCGGGTCCCGTGGTCGGGTCGGTCTTCAGGTGCTGTGGTCGGGTCGGCCTTCAGATGCTGTGGCCGGTTTGGCCTTCAGGTGCTGTGGTTCGCGTTGGCGCCCGGGAGTTGTCGTTCCCTTTGCCTTCGGCGGTGCTGGGGGCGGGTTCGCCCTCGGAGGTGCTGTGGCCGGGTTTGGCCCTCGGCGGTGCTGGGTCGGGATCGGCCTGCGGAACGGCTGGGGTCCGGGTCCGCCTTCGGAAGGGCTGTGGTGCGCTGGTTACGGTGATCCGGTCGGGGGCTGGCACACCTCGTCGGGGGCTTGGACAAGTTATTCCCTGTCCCTGGTCCCCGTTTCCTGTCCCCGCCCCCCCGTCAACTGCCCCCCTTCGACCCCCTCATCCCACCAGGCGTACCCGACCGCACCCATTCGACCCCGCATCCCACCAGGCGGACACAGTCGTCCATTTCGCGGAACGCCCACCCGGATCAGCCACCGAGTCGTGGATCCAGGCCGAGAAACCTGGCGTGTCGACAACCACGATCCACGACTCGACAACCGAAGCCGCCGCCCGGGTCCACGAGTCGGCAACCGAAGCCGCCGCCCGGGTCCACGAGCGGGCAACGGAACCACCGCCGTGGTCAACGACTTGGTGGCCGAGCCGCCACTTTGGTTCACCACTCGACGAGCGATCTACGCCCGATCCGCAGCATCGCGGACAGCCCGCCCGACCCCAGCACCTCCGACGGCCTTGGGGGTGAGTGTGCGGCGAGGAAGGTGCGCCCGAACGGGCAGGGTGGTTGCTTCGGGCATCGAATGGCGGTGCACCGAGGGTGGAGTCGCGGCGACACTGCGTTGTTCGTAAGGGGTTTGCGGCGCGTGTGTGGTCGGCTGCGTGGAGTCCTCCCGTTGACCTCATCGTTATCTGATGTTCCGATAGGGCGGTCTGTGGAGGGGGTTCCACGCCTGGGGGGACACAGATGAAGGGGAAGACATGGGGGTTCGAACACGCATTGCCGCAGTCGCAGCACTGGCACTCGCCGGGTCCGTGCTGGTGGCCGGACAGGCCGACGCCGGTAGCAGCCATTCGAGTTTGAAGCCGGTGGCAACGGGCCTGAACGGCCCGCGCGGCGTCTCGACGTTCGGGAACAAGGTCATCTACAGCGTGACCGACGGTTCGGTCTACGCGACTGACGGGCACAAGACCTGGAAGCTCGGCACCGTGCCGGGGGCGGGCGGCTTGGCGCCGGCGATCGACACCAGCAAGCGGGGCGTGACGTATGCCCTGACCGGTGCGGGCGGGGAGCCCGGACAGCCACCGGTGCCGGGCGGTTCGACGCTGTACCGGTTGCGGCCCGGCAAGTCACCGGTGAAGGTCAAGGACATCGCGGCGTACCAGGCGACGGACCCGGACCCGTACAACCAAGCCGACTCGCCGACGGAGTCCAACCCGTTCGGTGTCGCGGCGCTGAACGACGGCACCGTCCTGGTGTCCGATGCCGCGAACAACGATCTGCTCCGGGTCTGGCCGAACGGCAAGACGAAGACGGTCGCACGGCTGAAGCCGCGCACGGTGAAGGTGCCTGCTGGTCTCGGGCCGGACGCACCGCCGGCCGGAACGCCGTTCGTCGCCGAGGCCGTGGCAACGTCGGTGACCGTCGGGTCCGACGGCTACTGGTACGTCGGTGAGCTCCGCGGCTTCCCCGCCACACCAGGGACCTCGGAGATCTGGCGGATCAAGCCGGGTTCGATCGGCGCGGTCTGTGACCCGGTCAAGCCGAACAAGGGCAACTGCCAGCGGTACGCCGACGGCTACACGTCGATCGTCGACCTGGCCGGCGGGCCGCACGGCACGCTCGCGGTGGTGGAGCTGGCGCGCGACAGCTGGCTCGCTTTCGAGTCCGGCGGCTCGACGATCGGCGCTCTGTTCCTGCAGTACCCGGGCAAGCACCACAGGGCCGGCTACAAGCGGGAACTGGTCCGCGGCCAGCTGAACCTGCCAGGCGGCGCGGCCTTCAACCGGTGGGGCGGCCTGTACGTCTCCGCACCGGTCTTCGGGCCTGGAGCCGTCTACAAGGTGAAGTACTGAAGTGAGTGGTACGCCCGCGGCGTGAGCTACGTCGCGGGCGTGCCGCGTTCGGCGTACACGGCTGTTACCAGGGCGACAAGTAGGCCGGCGAAGAACATGTGGACCAGGACCAGGCCCCAGGGGAGGCCGGTGAAGTACTGCGTGAAGCCGACGGCGCCCTGGAGTAGTTCCATCGCGAGCAGCCAGGCGGCCAGCTTGCGCAGCGTTCTCGAGGTCGCCGTCACGCGGGTGGCGATCACCAGTGCGATCGTGATTCCGAGCAGGCCGAACACGACGTCGGCGTGCAGCTGGCTGATCAGCTCCTCGTTGAACCCGTTCCGCCCGGTGTCAGGATCGCCCGAGTGCGGACCCGCGCCGGTGACCAAGGTGCCGAGGGCAACGGTCAGCCAGACCGCCACGACACAGGCGGTCGCGAGGGCGCGGACCACCGGGGGAGTGTGCGGGTAGGGACTGGTCCGGGACCGGCGCACCATCGACACCGTCAGGGTGATGATCACCGGCGAGACCAGGAAGTGCGCGGACACGATCCACGGGTTCAGGCCGGTCAGCACGCTGATGCCGCCGATCACGGCCTGCAGCGGGACGCCGAGCGCGGCCGCCGTGGCGAGCCGGCGCAGGTCCCGGCGGATCGGGCGGTACCGCATCACCACGAGCCAGGTGCAGATCGCGATCACCGCGACCACGAACCCGAGCATCCGGTTGCCGAACTCGATCGCGCCGTGGATGCCGAGCGCGCTGTGCGGCACGTACGACTGGTCGGTGCACTGCGGCCAGGTGGGGCAGCCGAGGCCGGAGCCGGTCAACCGGACCAGACCACCGGTGACCACGATGCCGATGTTCGCCACCACCGAGGCCCAGCCCCAGCGCCGGACGACGTCCAGGCTCGGTTCGGGAACCAGTCGCCAGAATCCGCTGACTGGCTCGGTCTCTTGGGCCGGCGTCTCCGTGCTCATCACCGGCACACTCTAAAGGTCAGTCCCATCGGAAGGTTCGGGAGACCAGGTAACCCAGCACCCCGGCCCAGAGCGCGAGTGACAGCGCCGCAGCCCATGGGATCACACCTTCGACGGTCGAGTTCGCCAGCCCGTTGGCCAGGGCGGCACTCGGCAACAGACGTACGACGCCCTGCATGCCGGCCGGATACTCGTCGACCGGCGTGAGGATCGCGCCACCCACCAGCAGCAGCAGGTACAGCAGGTTCGCCGCGGCCAGCGTGGCTTCGGCGCGCAGTACGCCGGCCAATAGCAGCCCGAGCGACGCGAAGGCCGCCGTACCGCACAGGACCATCAGGATCACACCGAACACTGCGTTGAACCCACCCGTCGGGTCCCAGCCGAGGGCGAAGCCGGTCCCGATGAGTACCGCGAGCTGGATCGCCTCGACCACCAGCACCGCGCCGATCTTCCCGGCGAGCAAACCGGTGCGGGACAGCGGTGAGGCGCCCAGCCGCTTGATCACGCCGTACCGCCGCTCGAAGCCGGTCGCGATCGCCAGTGACGTGAAGGACGTCGAGAGCACCGCCAGTGCGAGCACCCGTGGCACGGCCTGGTCGATGGCCGGACCGTCGCCGAGGGGGAGTCGGTCACCGAGTTCGGTGCCGCCCAGCAGCAGGAGCAGGCCCAGCGGGATCACCAAGGCCAGCAACAACTGCTCGCCGTTGCGGATGAGCAGCTTGAACTCCATCCGGGCGTGCGCGAGCACCTTGCGGGGCCACGGGGCGCCACCTGGCCGCGGGGCATAGGTCGCGGCGCTCATCAGCTCTCCCGCTTCGGTGCCGTCAGTTCGAGGAAGACATCCTCGAGCGATTTCGTGTGATGTTCGGTGAGTGAGTCCGGCGTGCCGGACGCGATCACCTTGCCGGCGGACACGACGTGGACGTGGTCCGACAACTGCTCGGCCTCGTCCATCGCATGTGTCGTGAGTACGACGGTCACGCCGTCGTTCCGCAGATCGCGGATCAACTGCCAGATCTCGCGCCGTCCGTGCGGGTCCAGCCCGGTGGTCGGCTCGTCCAGGAACGCGATCTCCGGCCGCCCCACGATCGCGAGCGCGAACGACAGCCGCTGCTTCTGCCCACCCGACAACCGCCGGTACGGCGTCCGCCCGCAGCTGCCCAGGTCGAGTCGCTCGGCCAGCGCGGGGATGTCCAGTGGATGGGTGTGCAGGGTGGCGACGTACCGGAGCATCTCGAGCGCCCGGACCCCGGACCAGGCGCCGCCCTCCTGGAGCATCACGCCGATCCGCGGCATCAGTTCGTCGTGGTCCGCGATCGGGTCCAGCCCGAGCACCCGGACCCGGCCGGAATCCGGCCGCCGGAAACCCTCACAACTCTCCACGGTCGTGGTCTTGCCGGCGCCGTTGGGGCCGAGCACGGACGTCACCGTGCCGCCGGTTACGGTGAGACTGAGACCGTCGACCGCGGCCTTCTCGCCGTACCGCACGACGAGGTTGTCGATCTCCACCGCAACAGGCACGGCAGCAGTCTAGGACTGGGCTGTCGGGCCCTCGGCCCGGGCTGGGGGTGGTGGCGAGCGGCGTGACGCTGGTCACGGCAGGGCTCCGCCGCCCGCGGAGCGGCGCGAACCGGTTAGGTGAGCCTTATTTGAAGGGTCCGGGGAATTACGCGACACTGATGTTGTGAAAACTCCTGCGACCAATCCTGCGACGGGTGGCCACGCGCCCTCCGGCGCCGGTGCTGTTGCCGGTGTGATGCGGGACGAGTCCACCCGGGACCGGGTCGCCCGCTCGATCCTGACTCACGGTCCGTCCAGCGCCGCGGTGCTCGCCGAGCGCCTGGAGCTGACCCCGGCGGCGGTCCGCCGGCACCTCGACCATCTGCTCGACGAGGGCCTGGTCGAATCCCGCGAGGAGCGTGTCTACGGCCCGCGTGGCCGCGGCCGCCCCGCGAAGGTCTTCGTGCTGACCGACACCGGCCGGCACGCGTTCCACCAGGCGTACGACGACCTGGCGGCCACGGCGATGCGGTTCATCGCCGAGGCCGGCGGTGAGCAGGCGGTCGCGGAGTTCGCCCGGCGCCGGGTCGCCGAGGTGGAGCAGAAATACCGGGAGCTGGTCGACGCCGCTCCGGAGAGCGACAAGACGGAGGCGCTGGCCCGGGCGCTGACAGCGGACGGGTACGCCGCCTCCACGGCGGAGGCCGGGCACGGCGCCCAGCTCTGCCAGCACCACTGCCCGGTCGCGCACGTGGCCGAGCAGTTCCCCCAGTTGTGCGAAGCCGAGACCGAGGTGTTCTCCCGGTTGCTCGGCAAGCACGTCCAGAGATTGGCCACCATCGCCCACGGCGACGGTGTCTGCACCACACATATCCCCGGCCCCCAGCCGGCTACTGCCCCTGTATCCGACGGCGAATCTGCGAGGACTGCACGATGACGCAAACCGCTCACCCTGAGCTCGAAGGGCTCGGCACGTACAAGTTCGGCTGGTCCGACAGTGACGCCGCCGGTTCCGTCGCGAAGCGGGGCCTCAGTACGGACGTGGTGCGGGGCATCTCGACGCTGAAGAACGAGCCGGAGTGGATGCTGGACCTGCGGCTGAAGGGCCTGAAGCTCTTCGACCGCAAGCCGATGCCGTCGTGGGGTGCCGATCTGTCCGGGATCGACTTCGACAACATCAAGTACTTCGTCAGCTCCACCGAGAAGCAGGCGACGAGCTGGGACGAGCTGCCCGCGGACATCAAGAACACCTACGACAAGCTCGGCATCCCCGAGGCGGAGAAGCAGCGCCTGGTCGCCGGCGTCGCCGCGCAGTACGAGTCCGAGGTCGTCTACCACCAGATCCGCGAGGACCTGGAGGCCCAGGGCGTCATCTTCCTGGACACCGACACCGGCCTGCGCGAGCACCCGGAGATCTTCAAGGAGTACTTCGGCTCCGTCATCCCGGTCGGCGACAACAAGTTCGCCTCGTTGAACACGGCGGTCTGGTCCGGCGGCTCGTTCATCTACGTGCCCAAGGGCGTCAAGGTGGACATCCCGCTGCAGGCCTACTTCCGGATCAACACCGAGAACATGGGCCAGTTCGAGCGGACGCTGATCATCGTCGACGAGGACGCCTACGTGCACTACGTCGAGGGCTGTACGGCGCCGATCTACAAGTCGGACTCGCTGCACTCCGCGGTGGTCGAGATCATCGTGAAGAAGGGCGCCCGCTGCCGCTACACGACGATCCAGAACTGGTCGAACAACGTCTACAACCTGGTCACCAAGCGCGCCACCTGCGAAGAGGGCGCGACGATGGAGTGGATCGACGGCAACATCGGCTCCAAGGTGACGATGAAGTACCCGGCCGTCTACCTGATGGGTGAGCACGCCAAGGGCGAGACCCTGTCGGTCGCGTTCGCGGGCGAGGGCCAGCACCAGGACGCCGGCTCCAAGATGGTGCACAACGCGCCGTACACGTCCAGCTCGATCATCTCGAAGTCGGTGGCCCGCGGCGGCGGCCGGACGTCGTACCGCGGCCTCGTCGAGGTCGCGCCGGGCAGCCACCACAGCAAGTCCACGGTGCGCTGTGACGCGCTGCTGATCGACACGATCAGCCGTTCCGACACCTACCCGTACGTCGACGTCCGCGAGGACGACGTGGCGATGGGGCACGAGGCGACCGTGTCCAAGGTCAGCGACGACCAGCTCTTCTACCTGATGAGCCGGGGCATGGCGGAGGACGAGGCGATGGCGATGATCGTCCGCGGCTTCATCGAGCCGATCGCCCGCGAGCTCCCGATGGAGTACGCGCTGGAACTCAACCGGCTCATCGAGCTGCAGATGGAAGGGGCCGTCGGCTGATGTCCGCCGCTGAAACCCTGGTCGCCACCGGCAACCGGGCGCACTCCCACGGGCCGGGCTCCCCGGTCCCGTTGCAGGCCCGCAGTGAGCGGCCGACGTCGTACGACGTGGCCGACTTCGCGGTGCCGAACGGTCGCGAGGAGGAGTGGCGCTTCACCCCGGTCAAGCAGCTCAAGGCACTGTTCGACGACGCGGCCGGCAGCGAGACCCCGAAGATCGACGCGAGCGGACCCGAGGGTGTCGTGTTCGACACGGTCGCCGCCGACTCGCTGCGGGTCGGCAAGCCGCAGGACCGGTCGGCCGCCATCGCCTGGAACCAGGCCGGCGCGGCGTTCGCGGTGCGGATCCCGGTCGAGGCCGAGCTGACCGAGCCGGTGCACGTGAACGTCGCGAGCCTCGGTGCGCGCGGCTTCACCCATCTGATCGTCGAAGCCGGCCGGCACAGCCGCGCGATCGTGATCATCGATCACACCGGCGCCGGTGAGCTCGGCAGCAACGTCGAGATCGTCACCGGCGACGGCGCCGAGCTGCGCGTGGTCAGCATCCAGCAGGGCGACCACGAGTCGATCCACCTGGCCCAGCACGACGCGCTGGTCGGGCGGGACGCGAAGCTCCACCACGTCGTCGTCACCCTCGGCGGCAAGATCGTCCGGATCGCCACCAACGTCCGGTACGCCGGGCCAGGCGGCGACGCGGAACTCCTCGGCGTGTACTTCGCCGAGTCGGGCCAGCACCACGAGAACCGGCTCTTCGTCGACCACGAGGCCGCCAACTGCAAGAGCAACGTGATCTACAAGGGCGCGCTGGCCGGTGACCACGCCCGCTCGGTGTGGATCGGCGACGTCCTGATCCGCGCCGCGGCCGAAGGCACCAACACCTTCGAGCTGAACCGGAACCTGGTCCTGACCGACGGCGCCCGCGCCGACTCGGTGCCGAACCTGGAGATCGAGACCGGTGAGATCGAGGGCGCCGGCCACGCGTCGGCGACCGGCCGGTTCGACGACGAGCAGCTGTTCTACCTGCAGGCCCGCGGCATCCCCGAGGACGCGGCCCGGCGGCTGGTGGTGTCCGGCTTCTTCAACGACATCATCGGCAAGATCGGCGTTCCCGAGGTCGCCGAGCACCTGCACGACGTGATCGAGGAGAAGCTGGCGCGGGCCGCGGAGTTGAGCGCATCGGCCGAGGCGGTCGTCGGGCAGTGAGCGACAGCTTCGAGCGCGCCTGCGCCGCCGCCGACGTACCGGAGGAAGGAGTCATCCCGGTCGAGGTCGGCGGTGTCGAGGTCGCGGTGGTGAAGAGCGAGGGACAGTTCTTCGCGGTGCGGGACGAGTGCTCGCACGCGCAGATCCAGCTGTCCGAGGGCGATGTCGGCGAGTGCGAGATCGAATGCTGGCTGCACGGCTCCCGCTTCGACCTGCGCACCGGCGAGCCGACCAGCCTGCCGGCGTACGACCCGGTCCCGGTGTATCCGGTCCGGCTGGACGGCGACGATCTGATGGTCGACGTGAAGAACCCCCTGAACAGCGCTAGTTAACGCATCCCTGTAACCCAGACGGAGATAGAAGAGACCTCATGGCGACACTCGAGATCCGCGACCTGCACGTGTCGGTCGACACCGAGAGCGGCCCGAAGCAGATCCTGCGCGGCGTCAACCTGACCATCAGCGGTGGTCAGACGCACGCGATCATGGGCCCGAACGGTTCCGGCAAGTCCACGCTGGCGTACTCGATCGCCGGCCACCCGAAGTACAACATCACCAGCGGCACCGTCACCCTCGATGGCGAGGACGTCCTCGCCATGAAGGTCGACGAGCGCGCCCGGGCCGGCCTGTTCCTGGCCATGCAGTACCCGGTCGAGGTGCCAGGGGTGTCGGTGGCGAACTTCCTGCGGACGGCGAAGACCGCGATCGACGGCGAGGCGCCGAAGCTGCGCACCTGGGTGAAGGACGTCAACAAGGCGCTCGCCGACCTGGACATGGATGCCGACTTCGGTACCCGCAACGTCAACGAGGGCTTCTCCGGTGGTGAGAAGAAGCGGCACGAGATCGTCCAGCTGGAGCTGCTCGACCCGAAGATCGCGATCCTCGACGAGACCGACTCCGGCCTCGACATCGACGCGCTGAAGATCGTCTCCACCGGCGTGAACCGGTTCGCGGAGAAGGGTGACAAGGGCGTCCTGCTGATCACCCACTACACGCGGATCCTGCGCTACATCAAGCCGGACTTCGTGCACGTGTTCGTCGACGGCCGGGTCGCCGAAGAGGGCGGACCGGAGCTCGCCGAGGAGCTCGAGGCTAACGGCTACGAGCGCTTCCTGAAGGCCGGCGCGAAGTGACCACCGCCCGGACGTTCAGCAGTCCCCTGGACCTGCAGTCGGTCCGGGCGGACTTCCCGATCCTGTCCCGCGAGCTCGCGGGCGGTTTCCCGCTGGTCTACCTGGACTCGGCGAACTCCTCGCAGAAGCCTCGCCAGGTCGTGCAGGCCATCGAGGACCACTACCTCAAGCACAACGCGAACGTCGCCCGGGCCATGCACCAGCTCGGTGCCGAGGCGACCGCGGCGTACGAGAGCGGCCGGGACAAGGTGGCCGCCTTCATCGGAGCGCCGTCACGGGACGAGATCGTTTTCACCAAGAACGCCTCCGAGGCGCTCAATCTGGCCGCGCACACACTCGGCGCCTCGCTGAAGCCGGGCGATGTCGTGGTCATCTCCGAGATGGAGCACCACAGCAACATCGTCCCGTGGCAGCTCGCGTGCGAGCGGACCGGCGCGACGCTGAAGTGGTTCGGTGTCACCGAGGAGGGCCGGCTCGACCTCAGCAACATCGACGAGCTGCTCACTCCGCAGACTAAGGTCGTGGCACTGACCTGGGTGTCGAACGCACTCGGCACGATCAACCCGATCACCGACATCGCCGCCAAGGCGCACGCGGTCGGCGCGACCGTGGTGGTGGACGCGTCGCAGGCGGTGCCGCAGTTCCCGGTCGACGTCTCGACGCTCGGCGCCGACCTGCTGGCCTTCACCGGCCACAAGGTCGTCGGCCCGACCGGCGTCGGCGTGCTCTGGGGACGGTACGACCTGCTCGCCGCATTGCCGCCGTTCCTTGGTGGCGGTGAGATGATCGAGGTCGTGCGGATGACGGGTTCGACGTACGCCGCTCCGCCGGCCCGGTTCGAGGCCGGTACGCCGCCGATCGCGCAGGCGGTCGGGCTCGGTGCGGCGGTCGACTACCTGTCCGGGATCGGGATGGACAAGATCGCGGCGCACGAGCACGCGATCGTCGAGTACGCGCTCGAGGGGCTGAAGACGGTCCCGGGCGTGACGATCCTCGGGCCGACCGACGCGGCCGACCACGGCGGCGCGATCAGCTTCGAGGTCGAGGGCGTTCATCCGCACGACGTGGCGACCGTGCTGGACACGCGCGGGATCGCGGTACGGGCCGGGCACCATTGTGCGCGGCCGGTGCACGAGCGGTTCGGCGTCCAGTCCTCGACGCGGGCGTCGTTCTACCTTTACACGACTCCGGACGAGATCGAGGCGCTGGTCGACGGCCTCGGCTTCGTCCGCTCTTTCTTCAAGCGTGCTTGACATCAGATACAGCAAGGTGGCCTGACTTTCCATGCAGCTGGACGCGCTGTACCAGGAGATCATCCTGGACCACTACCGCAGCCCGCACCACGCGGGCCTGGCGGACCCGTACGACGTGGAGGTGCACCACGTGAACCCGTCCTGCGGGGACGAGGTCACCCTCCGGGTCGAGCTCGACGGCGACACCGTGAAGGGTGTGACGCACGAGAGTGTCGGCTGTTCGATCAGCCAGGCGGCGACGTCGGTGATGTCGGATCTCGTCATCGGCAAACCGGTCGCCGAAGGCATGGCGACGTACGAGAAGTTCCTCGAACTGATGCAGAGCCGGGGGAATGCCGAACCGGACGAAGAGGTTCTGGAGGACGGCGTCGCGTTCGCGGGCGTCGCGCAGTTCCCGGCCCGGGTGAAGTGTGCGCTGCTGGGCTGGTCGGCCTGGCGGGACGCGACCGCCCAGGCTCTGGCCGCGAAAGAAGGAGTGAGCAATGCCTGACCAGACGGACGAGAAGATCGAGCTGCCCGAGGTCGACCTGGAAGCGGCGGCCGCTCAGCCCGGCACCAGTCCGGCCAAGGAAGAGGACGTCACCGAGGCACTGAAGGACGTCGTCGACCCCGAGCTCGGCATCAACGTGGTCGACCTGGGCCTGATCTACGGCATCACGGTCGACGACACCAGTACGGCGATCATCGACATGACGCTGACGTCTGCGGCCTGCCCGCTGACCGACGTGATCGAGGACCAGACCAGGATGGCGCTCGACGGCCTGGTGAACGACTTCCGGATCAACTGGGTCTGGATGCCGCCGTGGGGTCCGGAGAAGATCACCGACGACGGTCGCGACCAGCTCAGGGCGCTCGGCTTCAACGTGTGAGCCGCATCGTTACGGTGGCGCCGGAGCGGCTGGACAGGTGGCTGGCCGGCTTCGGTGACCGCCACGGCGAGGTCTCGTACGACGTGACGCCGACGAGCGTCACGGTCTCCGCGGCGGACGGCTCGCTTGCGGTCGTGACGGTGCCGTTCGCGCCGTTGAGTGAGCTCACTCGCGCGGGGTTGATCGCGCACGTGCTCGGGGACCAGCGGCTCGGTGTGCTGCTGGTGCGGCGCGGTGGTTACGGCGCCGGCGTGTTTGCCGGCGGCAAGCTTCTCGACTCCAAGGTCGGCTCGCGGCATGTGCAGGGGACGACCAAGGCCGGCGGCTGGTCGCAGCAGCGGTACGCGCGGCGCCGCGACAACCAGGCGCGGGAAGCCTTCGCGGCCGCGACCGAGGTCGCCGTACGCATCCTGGCCCCGGCGAAGCTGGAGGCGCTGGTGTGCGGGGGAGACCGGCGCGCCATCGACACCGTGCTCGAGGATCCACGGTTGAAGGACCTGCCCGGACTGGTGCGGCCGCCGTTCCTCGGCGTACCGGATCCGAAGCAGAAGGTGCTCGAGCAGGCGGGAGTGGACGCCCGGGCGATCCGGATCGAGGTGACTCAGGAGGATCCGTCGTAGAGCGCGCGGAAGTCCTCCAGCGTTCCGCGGTAGTACTCCAGGTCGTCTTCCAGCTTGGCGCGCGTCACCAGGTGCCGGTTCTCCGCCCGGGCCTGCCGCCCGAACTCCGACCACACCGCCGCGTCCGGCGCCTCATTGGCTCCCTCAGGCACGAACTTGAGCGCCTCGCGGACCGCGTCCGCCGCAAACTCCCAGTTGAGTTCGACGACGGTACGATCCTGGTCGGGCGCGCCGGTGTAGGCCATATCGGCCTCCAGCGCCCGCCGCGCGAAGGTCGCGGCCACCACGGCCCACTGCGCCGCGTCGACCAGCTGTGAGACGCCCAGGCCGAACCGGGCGCCGACCGTCCGGGACGCGTTCTCGGAGTCGAACGGGATGAGCAGTTCACCGGCCGTCGACCGGAGCGTCCAGCCGTCCGCTCCTTCGAGCAGGTTCTCCCCGGGCTGCAGCGGGGCGGGCTCGCTCGCCGGCACCTCCAGATCCGCCGCCGTCGTCAGGCTCACGTAGATCTGCGCCTCGGCCAGGGTCCTTGCGGTCAGCATCGGTTATCTCGCTCCTGTCTCTCGGACCAGATCGTGGTACGTGTCGCGAACCACCAGCAACCGGTCCAGCCGGAACCGGCCCGGCTCGGCGTCCCGGACCGCCCGGCCCTCGGGCGTCCAGAACTCGTCCTGCGGTACGGCGTCCTGCCCGGCCGGCACGAACTTGACCACCTCGTCCACGGCGGCCCGCGCGACGGCCAGCACCCTACCCGCCTCGACCGGCTCGGTGGGGACCGCCGCGGCGGCACGATCGGCCACAGCCATCCACTGTCCGGCATCCAGCAGCTCCGACGGCTCCGGTCCGCCGAACGTCGGCCAGCCGTTCACCCTGGTCTCCCGCGCGGGCAGACCGAACAGGTACTCGCGCTCGGCCGTACACTCGGGGCAGGTTCCGGCGTAGCTGATCGCGAGCTCGCCGTCGGCCTCGATCAGGCTGTGCTCCCAGGGCGTCTCGATCGAACCGCAGTCGGGGCACGGGTGCAGCTCCAGATACAGCTGCGCCTCATCCCGGGTGCGTGCCACTGCGAACGCCATGCCGTCCCTCTCGTCGTCGAGAACCATCATGCGGTCACGGGCCCGACAGAGACGGCCCGTGGCCGCTCGGTGCGATGGTCCGGCCGGACGCCGCCGAATGCTTCCCGCCCTTGCTCGGCGACGCTGCGAACTCGCGCGCGGTGGTGGCGTAGTCGAGACCCTTGAGCACACTGGCCGGCACCCCGCTCTTCTCCAGTTCGGCGGCCACCTTGGCGCTGAAGCTGCCGTCCGGGGACGAGGTGTTGTAGAGCTTGCGCAGGTCGACCCGGCCCTCTGCCATCCGCACCACGTCGCGATGCAACGTGGCGAAGGCCGAGGCGAAGCCACCGTCGCCGGCACACCGCATCTTCCCGTCGTGGAAAGCCTCGTAGACGCGCTCGGTGCCGTCCTTCTCCCGCATCGCCAGCACCACTGTCCTCCGCTCGGCCTTGGCTTTCGCCAGCGCCTGCAGCAGCGGTTGGTACGGCTGGTGGACCGGTCCCGACGGGCCTTCGACGTACTCTGTCGCCTCCAGGTCCGGTCGGCCCAGGTCGGGCGGCACCGCCTCCAGCCGCGCACCGGCCAGGACGGCGTCCATCGAGGCGCCCTCCTCCATCTGCCGGAGCCCCTCCAGGTACTCGTGCCGCAGCATCTTCACGTAGTACTCGCCGTGGGCCACGTCCCGCAGCTGGGTCGTCCGTGTGGTCTGCGGCGTACCGCGGCCCTTGTCGGTGGTGTGCCGGACGGTGACGTCGTACACGACCGGGATCCGGACCGTGACGAGCTTGCCTTCCTCGATCTTGGTGGCCTCCAGCCGCGTGCCGTGGGCATCGGAGGACTGTTCCTTCACCTGCTCTCCGACCGAGCCGGTGACCGCGACGATGCCGGCGTCGAACCCGCCGGTCACCGTGACCGGGGTGGCGTGGTTGCCGGTGCTCGAGGACCGGGTGGCCTCCTGCCGCCGGCGGACCTTGCCGGACTGTCCGTCCACTCCGTCGTCCTCGAGCACCCAGCCGATCGGCGTGGCGTTGATCGCGACGGCGACCGTGGTGCGGCCGTTGCCGCGCGCCGCCATCGGCACCAGGTGGAGGCCCTGGGCACTGGTCAGCCGCTCGAACTTGGCCTTCAGCGCGGTCGGCTGCAACTGCGCCCCGACCATCGCCTTGTGCTCCGCGAAACCCGCCTCACCGAGGACGCCGGGGCGGCTGAGGAAGGCCCCGACCTCGTCGAACAGGCGATCGGACTCCGGCTCGCCCTTCAGGTACGGCGCGGCCCGCTCGACCGACGCGCTCTCGGGGAGTTCGAACATGCGGTGCTCCGGCAGGCGCTCGTCCGGCGACCGCTGAGCCACGGCGGCCGGGCCGTCGGTGATCAGCCCGCGGGGGACCAGCGCGGTCAGGTCCGCGCGCAGTTGCCGCTGCTGGGACACGGTGGTGACCTCGCCCGGCGTGTTCCGCTCGAGCTTCCACCGCAGGCTCGCCATCGTCGCCGCACCCGCGTTGTGCAACCGGACGACCTCGGTGGTGAAGACGATCTTCCGGTTCACCTTGGCCACGTCGAAGTGACCGGTGCGATCCAGCGTGGTGTTCTGCTCGCCGCTGCCGGCCGTGTGCGTCCGGGTCCGGTCGGTCCCGACACTGCCCGACATGCTTCCGCCCGCACTGTTGGCGTCGGCGGCCTGGACTGTGCCGGAGTACGTCGTCGTGCGGCCGGTGGACCGGTCCCGCTGGGCGTAGTCATAGGCCTGGTTGATGCTGCCCGCCGCGACCTTGGGGATCTCCGGCGTACCGTCGGCCGCTTCCGGAGTGCCGTCGATGGTGATCTCACCCTCGAAGTGCGCCCGGACCCGGACGAGCAGTACGTCGGGTAGCTCCCGCCCCTCGACCGGGACCTCGATCGAGCCGACGTACCCGCGCGGACCGAGCATGTCCTCCAGGTGGCCCTGGTAGCTGTCCGGACTCAGATCGGCCTTCAGCTCGGCGCCGAGCAGGGGACTGGCCTGCTGTAGGCCGGGCGCGACCTCCTCGATCTGCTGGTTGATCAGCGCGAGGAGCTCGACCTCGTCGTCCGGCTTGCCCTCGGGGGTGATCGACTCGAGCTGGCTCGACGCCAGGCTGGCGTCGTACGCGCCGGACAGGTGCACGATCCGGGGCTGATCGGCCAGCTGCTCGACCCGTTCAGCCGCGGTCTCCAGCCGCTCGCTCGGCGTCGGTGCGTGCGGCATCGGCACCTTGGTCTGCCGCACCACCTTCTCGGTCAGGCGTTCGTCGGTGTGCGTTGCCGCGAGGCCCGTGGTCACACCGGCCTTCTCCTGCCGGTAGCGACGGACGAAACCGGCCGCGGTCCGCGGATCGAGCTCGAGCTCGCCCTCCAGGTATCGCTCGGCGGCGTCGGCCACGACCGGCAACGGCAGGTCGAGCTTCCGGCCCGCGTAGAGCTCCAGGGCACGGCGTTCGGCCATCGCCTTCTGCGCCAGGGCGTCCTCCAGCGGCACGGTCTGGATGACGCGCCCGTCCTGGACGATGTCCGCGACCAGCTTGTACCGCTCGAGGAACTCGTAGTGCGTGCCGCCGTTGACCAGCAGGCGTTCCTCACCCGAGGTCTGGCTGTTCGAGGTGGACTGCGACCTCCCGCCGGTCCGCCCGATCGTGGCCCCACCCGACCAGCCGGAGCCGTCGGCCTCGGTCAGTCCGCCGCCTCCGTCGACACTCAGCCCACCGGAGTGCGACGTACCGGATGTCAGGCCGACGTCGGTCATCGTGAAGTTGATGTCGACCGTGGTCTGCTCACTGATCGCGGCGAACGTGAGGGCGGTGGCCTCGCCGCGGATGACGATCTGGAGCTGTTGCGGCAGCAGGGTCCGGTCCTCGAGGGCCTGGGCCGGGTTCGCCGGTGCCGGGATGACGACCATGGGCAGCTCGTAGCTGCCGTTCATCCAGTCCCGGTTCGCGACCAGGCTGTCGGGGGAGAGGAACGTGTGCAGCTGCTGGAAGGCGCTGGAGTCCGTACGGATCGTGCTGACGGCCGAGAAGATCCGGTCGGCCGGGTTGCCCGCATCCACCGCGACCGGGATCGCCTGCCGAACGGCGAGCGCGCTCGGTGCCTTCGGGTCCGCCTCGAACACCGGCGCCTCGGCCCGGGACAGCGCACTGTCGTACTCGACCTCGAAGCTTCCGCGGACGTCGGCCAGCGGCTCGGAGTCGCCCTTGTCGGTGACCTCGGCGAAGGTGATCCGGGCGCCTTGCCTGAGCCGATCGGTTTCCGCGCTGCTCTCGTTCAGCGTGACCCGCTGCACCCGCCGGCCGACCGTCCAGCTGAAGCTCCGGCCGAGCGCGTTGCGGCTCAGCTTGATGCCGAGCCGGCCGGCCCAGCCCCGGACACCCGGCGCCGGACCGGATTTGGCGCCGACCCCACCCGAGATCGGGACTGCCTTCGATCGTCCGGACGTCCGCCCGGTGGCGCGCGAACTGATGCCGAGCCGGACGATGTTCTCCGTCGTACTGGTGCCGCGCCCCTGGACGTCGTCGAAGTCCTGGGTGACGGACAACCGGAAGTTGCGGTAGTGCGGCGCCCGGCCGGTGCGGTGGTCGTCGAGGACCACGATCAGGCCACCCTGACACGCCTGGTTCAGCCCGGCCTCGATCCGGGGCGCGGCGATCTGCTGGGTGATCCGGTCGTAGTTGGCCAACTGACTGGCCCGGCGCAGCGGATCCCTCGGCATCTTGTCCTGGCGCGGCTTGAGCCTGGAGTCCAGCGGTGGCACCAGACCCATCGCACTCAGCTTCAGCAGCGCCTGCCGCTGGGTCTCCTCGGCACCGCGGAGGTTCTGCGGCAGTGCTTTCCCCGGGCCGCGCAGCTGGTTCTCGCCGCGACCGAGCCACGGCGGCAGAGTCCGCGGTCCGGTCGGCGGCTCGGGGTCGCCGCGCAGCAGCACCCGGTCGTCCTGGTCGAACCGCATCGCGCCGTCGGGCTCCCGCCGTACGGCGTTCTTGTCCGCGCGTCCACCCGCCCGCAGCAGGTCGTTCTCCGGGACGCGCAGCCGTGCCTTCCAGGTGTCCGTGATGACGATCGGCTCGGACTTGCGGTCGTTGACCTTGCGCAGGGTCGCCTTGACCCTCAGGTCGACGATGACCCCCTGGGTGGGGCCCTGGTTGCGGTGCACGGCCGGGGTGATCGAGGTCGAGCTGACCGCCTGCCCGCCTTGGCGTGAGACGGTGCGACCGACCGAGACGCTGGGCGAGAGGTCCGCGCCGGATCCACCGACATCGTTCAAGGCCTTCGGGCTCGGCAGGAAGCCGGGGACCGGCTGGCCGGCCACCGCCTTGCCCGGGAAGGCCAGCGAGGCCGTGCCGGTCAGCGACGTGCCGTAGGACTGACTCGCGTTGACTCCGGCGAAGTCGACCAGAACCTCTTCCTGCCACATCTCGGAGCTGGACTCACCGCTCAGCTCGGCAGTGCTCCAGACCGGTTCCACCTCGAGGGTGAGCTCGTACTCCGTCTCGCCGCCGGACGGGATCGGCCTGGTGATACCGCCGGGGGCGGTGGCCTCTCTGAGCAGGCGGTGCGAGTCCTGGGTGATCAGTCCGCTGATGTGGTCGTAGGTGACGCGGTCGATCCCGCCGTACTTCCGCTTGGCATGGGCGACCATGCGGTCGTTGAGGCGCTGTGGACCGCTGATCCTGGTGACGGTGTGCCGCGGGAACTCCGTCGTGCACTCCGCGCCGCGGTCGAGCTCCGCCAGCGACACCGTGTCAGCCGGTGGCTTGACGGTGTAGGCGCTCGACACCCACGTCAACTGCAGGCCCGCGTCGGCCGGCTCCACCGGAGACCAAGGCTCGGTGGGTGAGTTGCGGACCTCGATCTCCCACTCGCCGGACCACTCGTAGAGCAGGGACTCGCCCCGGTTGACGTCGACCCAACCGGACTGGTGGTGGGCGGTGGCGCCACTGGTCTCGGCCAGCGTGCGGCCCGTGGAGACCTCGCCGCGCGGCGAGAGTAGCTGGGACGCGACGTGCAGGGGCGTCCCGGGTGCGGCCATGGCGAGGAACGGCTGGACGTTGACACCGACCGTGGCGTTCGACGCGTGGGTGCTGGTGGTGGCGAAGCTCTGGCCGCCCTCGCCGAGGGTGCCCGACATCTGCTCGGCCAGGTCGTAGTCGCGATCGACCACCTCGGTCACGTCGCGCGGTTTCATCCGGAGCCGAACCTGCGTGATCCGGGTGACGTCGTCGTCCGGACTGCCGCCGACGGTGAACACCATGCCGTCGGGGGAGAGCAGCCGGCGGTACTCGGCGCCAGGCATCGGGATCGGCGCGTCGGACCCGAGCCGCTCACGACAGTCGTACTTGGCGAGCACCTGGTTGATCTCGTCGAGCGGCACGGTCAGCGGCTTGCCGGTCGGTACGCCGGTCTCCAGCAGATCCTTGACCGGCGTCGCCTGATCGACGCTGCTCTCGTAGACCTCGACGCGTTCCCCGGCTTGCCGGGCCAGCTCGGCGATCCGGGTCCGCGAACCGTTCGCGTCGAGCTCGCTCAGCAGGGCCTGATAGCCGGCCAGCGCCTGCCGGGCGTCGGTCGCCGCCCGTCCGTACGCCCCGGCGATCTCGGTGTGCCGCCGCGCTTTGTTGCCGGCCGCAACGGCCGCGACGCGCAGCTTGCGGGCCCGCTCGGGCGCGCCGAGATCCTTCCCGGTCTCCTCGTTCTGAGCGTCGCGCTTGTTCTGATCGGCCTCGGTGATCGCCGCGGCGGCACTGAGCGTCTTGGTCCGTGCCTTGCCCTCCAGGTCCCCGACCGCGGCTTCCAGCGTCGTGATCTGCGCGACGACCTGCCGGCGGAGGTGGCCCGGCGTGTGCCGCGCGGGCGTGGCGTCCGCCTCGGCGCGAGCGGCGGCGAGGCCGGTCTCGGATGCGTCGGCGGTGGCGATCGCGTTGACCGCCCAGGGGAGTGCGGGCTCGGTGCCGCTCCGGCGTCCGATCGCCTTCGCCAGGCCCTGGATGTCCTGCTCGCGCTCCGCGACGCTGCGCGGACCGGTGGGCCGTCCGTTCGCGAGCGTCTCGGCCCGCGCTTGCCGCCAATCCTGCGTCAGCAGTTGGTACGCGGCGTTGTCGGCCCGGACACGGCGATCCCGCCCCTCGTGGCCGAAGGCCGACCGCAGCCGGCCGAGGATCCCGGTCGGCCGCTCGGCCTTCGCGGCCGCGAGTTGCTGCGTCAGCAGGGAGAGCTGGTGCGCCCAGATGTGCCGGTACTGCGTGTCGGCGAGGCCGGGCGCGATCCGCAGTACGTGCGGGTCGTTCGCCGTACCCGAGCGGAGCCGGCCCTGCGCCACCAGGCCGCCGACCGTGGGGAGCACCTCGACCCGGACATGCTGAGGTACGTCGCTCGCCGTCATCCTCACCACGGCCAGCTCGGCCTGCGGATCGACGGCCGGCTTGGCGGTGAGGGACGAGCCGAGCTCGTCCTGAGTCATGGTCTCCAGGACATTCAGCGCGGTGCGCCGGTTCTGCTCCGGGTCTCCCGCGGCACCTGTCACCAGGCCGGTGCCGCGGATCGCTCGGGTCAGCGTCTGGCGACGCGACGGCCGGCGATGGTTGGTGCCGACCAGGGGACGATGGCGTCCGGGAGAGGAGCGGGCGGGTGCCGTCACGGCGAGCAGCCGAGCGTCGCGGCTGATCTGCTGCGATGCCGACACGACCTCGGACGTCGCGACCGGCTTCGACGTACCCGGTAGGCGCTCGAGTCGAGCGGCGGCTTCCGGGGAGTCCGGCGCCGCGCTTCGGAGCGCGACCCGGAGCATCGCCTCGGCCTCGGTCCGCCGCGATTGGTCCAAACCGGGGACATGGAGGAACCGATCCAGCGCTGCCGTCGCTCCGGCCGCGGGCGATTCGCCGCGGACGCGGGCGACCTCGGCGCCGAGTACGCCGACAGCCTCGGCCAGCAACCGGTCGTCGTGAGAATGGTCCGCGGCCCGGCGGCTGAGTTGTGCCTCCAGCGCCCGGACGACGTACGCCGGCAGGACGTCCTGCCGGCTGGTCAGCCAGACCCGGCCGTCACTCAGCGGCACTGCCGCCGGATAGACGATGCCGAGGGCGGTTCCGATGGCCGTTCGGGCCCGGACCGCCGGCTCAGGGGCGGCCATCGTGGGTGTCGTCAGCCGACCCACCCCCTCCCGTAGGTGCCTCGGTGCTCACCAGTTGTCACCAAGACGTCTGCTTCCGGAATCTAGCAAACTTTCGGTTACTCGCCAGCTACTCGGAACACCCGAACTGTTAACGATTTACGCCCGTCGGCCCCCTAGGATCACGCGCATGGACGACCGGTTGGGTTCATCGGAGTGGAGCGTGCCCGAGGCGCGGAACGTGGTTGCCCAGTTGCGGCACGTCGCGGCCGAAGGCCCGGAGTACGACGGTGTCGAGCTCTTCCTCGCTCTGTGTGACTATCTCGACGAGCTCCACGGCGGGGCCGGATTCGACCGGGTGTTCACCGGGTCGGAGCGGTCCGCGCTGGCCGGCGCCGTACGCCGGATTCACGGGCGGAGCGCCGTACCGGATCGGGACGGGGAGCGGCTGGTGCAGCCGGTGAACGCGGCCGTCACGCTGACCGAGGGGCGGGCGCTCGCGGCCGAGCTGGAAAGCGCTGACGCATGGCAGCGGGAGCTGGGTCTGGCGCTGCACGGGCTGTACAGCTATCTAGACCAGTTGTACGGCGGACCGGGCGCCTTCACCGACCTGCTGACGACTGCGGAACGGGACCGGGTCGCGAGCCGGTAACGGCACCGACCTGGCGGCCCGGATGGCACCTCGCTGCCATTACGGTAGGGCGCGTGAGTCTCTCGTCCTCCACGCGCACACCCTCCCAAGGCACCCGCGGAGCGGGCCGATCGGCGGGCGGTGGCGCGACCCGCCTCCCGGGCAGACGGGAGCGCCGTCCGGCCCTGGCCGCGCTCGCGGTCATCCTGATCCTGCTCGGCGCCGCCGGGTCCGCCCTGATCGCGCTGAACAGCGGCAACCGGTCCGACTTCGTCGCGATCGCCCCCGACAAGCTCGCGCCCGGCCACCGGATCGAGCCCAAGGACCTGTCCCGTGGCGACCTCGCCGGTGCGACCGGCGGCCTGATCCCGTGGTCGGAGGCGAACAAGTACCTCGGCCGCTACACCACGACCTGGCTCTACAAGGACCAGTTCGTCACGCCGGACAACTTCACCAAGGACGGCGCCAAGCCCATCCCGGCCGACGGTGCACTGGTCGGTGTCAGCCTCGAGGCGGGCCGCGCGCCGTCGGACGGACTCGACGTCGGCGACATGGTGTCGGTGATCCGGGTCCCGGCGGCCACCGGCGACTCGGGGATCCCGACCACGCTGGTCAAGGCCGCCGAGATCACCTCGACCGCGGGTGCCGTCACGGACCCGAAGACGAGCGCCAGCACGACCTTGAACGTGACAGTGCTGATCCCGACCGACCAGTCGATGCCGGTGGCCGCTGCCGCCGCGGCGAAGACCCTGGTGCTGGTGAAGCTCGCGCCGGGGACCAGGCCCGACGTCTCGCGGACCGACGGGACCAATTGATGGCACTGGTGGCATTGGCGAGCGCGAAGGGCTCGCCCGGGGTGACGACTGCCAGTCTCGTCTTCGGCGCGCTCTGGCCGCGGCAGGTGCTGCTGGCCGAGTGCGACCCGGCCGGCAGCGATGTGGCGATCCGGATGACCGCACCGGGTGGTGCGGCGCTCAACTCCGACCGTGGCCTGGTCAGCCTGGCCGCCGCGAGCCGGAAGGGCCTGGGCGACGAGGTGATCCTCGCGCACAGCCAGCAGCTCGACGGTGGTCTCGACGTACTGCTCGGCGTCCGTTCACCTGAGCAGGTCGGTGGCATGGGCGGACTGTGGCATCCGCTCGGCGTCTCGTTCAACCAGATGCAGAACGGCGACGTACTGGCCGACTGTGGCCGGATCGGCGCATCGTCGCCGCAGCTTCCCGTCATCCAGTCCGCGCGGCTCGTCGTACTCGTGTGTACGGCGACCGGGTCGTCGGTCGCGCACCTGCGGGAGCGACTGTCCTCACTGGTGCACCATGTCGACGCACAGCTCGGCGTGGTCGTGGTGGCCGACCCGAAGCGGCGCGACGGGGTCAAGCAGGTGTGGACCGTGCTGGACGCGATGTCCGTGCCCGTTCGGCACCGGTGGCATCTGGCGTACGACCCGGCCGGTGCGGCGTTCTTCGACGGGCGTGGTCACGGCCGGCTCGACAAGACGCCGCTGATCCGGTCCGCGACCGATATCACCGCAGAGATGGCCGCACTCGTCGCGGCGCCACCGCAGCAGGACTTCGACATGGCCCAGGCCGCCTTCCCGCCGCAGGGGGAATGGCAGTGAGCGCTGATCAGGAGCTTGTCCGCAAGTTGCGGGTCCAGGTCGCCGAGCGGCTGAACGAACAACGCCGCCGCGACCAGGTGAACGGCGTACCGCCGATGAGCGCCGAGGACGAGCGCGAGTACGCCCGTTCGCTGATCGTCCAGGTGCTCGAGGACCACGCCCGCTACGAACTCGCCGACGGCCGGACGCCGCCGACTCCGGACGACGACGCGCAGATCGCCGGCGCGATCCACTCGGCGCTGTTCGGCGTCGGCCGGCTGCAGCCGCTGATCGACGACCCCGAGGTCGAGAACATCGACATCAACGGCTGCGACCAGGTCTTCGTCCAGTACGGCGACGGCCGCGAGGAGATGCTGGGAGCGGTCGCCGAGAGCGACGACGAGCTGGTCGAGCTGATCCAGGTGCTGGCCGCCCACGCCGGCCTGACCAGCCGGCCGTTCGACTCCGCCAACCCGCAGCTCGACCTGCGGTTGCCCGACGGCTCCCGGTTGTCGGCGGTCATGGGTGTCACGTCGCGTCCCGCGGTGTCCATCCGGCGCGCGCGACTGGGCCGGGTGTTTCTTCGCGACCTGGTGGCCAACGGCACGATGTCCGACGACGTCGGCTCGTTCCTGCGGGCCGCGGTCGCGGCGCGGAAGAACATCATGATCGCGGGTGCGACGAACTCCGGGAAGACCACGCTGCTGCGGGCGCTGGCCAACGAGATCGGTCCGTCCGAGCGGCTGATCACGGTCGAGCGGTCGCTCGAGCTGGGCCTCGGCGAGTTCAAGGACCTGCACCCGAACGTGGTCGCGTTCGAGGAGCGGCTGCCGAACTCCGAGGGCGTCGGCGAGGTCAGCATGGCCGACCTGGTCCGCCGCTCGCTGCGGATGAACCCCTCGCGAGTGATCGTGGGTGAGGTGCTGGGTGACGAGATCGTGACGATGCTGAACGCGATGAGCCAGGGCAACGACGGCTCGCTGTCGACGATCCACTCGAACAGCTCGATGGAGGTGTTCAACCGGATCAGCACCTACGCGATCCAGGCGACGGAGCGGCTGCCGATGGACGCCACCCAGATGCTGATCGCCGGCGCGCTCGACTTCGTCCTGTTCGTCCGCAAGCACAACGACTATCAGCACGGCGGCGGCCTGAGCCGGTACGTCGAGAGCATCCGGGAGGTGACCGGCTGGGACGGCAGGGTGCTGTCCGGCGAGGTGTTCGCGCTCGGACCGGACGGCCGGGCCGCGGCGCACGCGCCGATCGCCTGCATGGACGAGCTCGAGCACTTCGGGTACCAGCCCCTCGTGCACGGAACGTGGGCGTGACGCGATGAACGACAGGACGCTGCTCGCCCTGCTCTGCGGCGCGGTCGTCGGCGGCGCCGTACTGCTGCTGATCGTCGCGATCCGCGGCACCGAGCCGCGGGAGGAGACCCCCTCGGTGTTCCGCCGCGGCAACGCCGAGAGCCGGAAGAACCTGATCCGGTTCGGCGTCGGGATCGGCGTCGGTCTGATCGTCCTGGTCGTAACCCGCTGGTTGGTCCTGGCGGTGGCCCTCGGCCTGTTGGCGGCGATGGCGGACCGCTTCTTCGGCGGCACCGGTGAGGAACGTCGCGCGATCGAGCGCCTGGACGCACTGGCCACCTGGACCGAGGCGCTGCGCGACACGATCGCCGGCGCGGTCGGCCTGGAGCAGGCGATCCCGGCGACCGCGGTGAACGCGGCCCCGGCGATCAAGCCCGGCCTGAACCTGCTGGTCGACCGGTTGCGCATCCGCGAACCGTTGCCCTCGGCATTGATGCGGTTCGCCGACGACCTGAACGACCCGTCCGCCGACCTGATCGTCGCGGCCCTCGTACTCAACGCCCGGCTGCGCGGACCCGGTCTGCGCGAGGTGCTCAGTGCTCTGGCGGACTCGGCCCGCGAGGAGCTCGACGTACGGCGGAAGGTCGCGGCGGAACGCCGATCGACGCGGCGCAGCGTGCAGGTGGTGGTCGCGATCACGCTGATCATGGCGGCCAGCCTGGTGCTGTTCAATCCGACGTACATGCAGCCGTACACGAGCTTCATCGGGCAGGTCGTGCTGGCCGTCGTGATCGCGCTGTACGCGCTCGGGCTGATCTGGCTGCGCCGGCTCGCCAAGATCGAGGTGCCCGAGCGGTTCCTGATCAGGAGCGACAACGCCCAGCGGGGCAACCGGTCCGGTGACCAGCGGATGGAGGTGGTGGGCGGATGACGTGGGCCTTCATCGCCGGCGGTCTCGTCGGCCTCGGCGTGTACCTGGTGGTCCGGATGTTCATCAAGCCGGCAACCAACGTGCTGTCCACCATTGCCCGGATCGACGCCGGCCGGGGCGGATACACCAGTGGCGCGACCACCAGTGCGGCCGGCGAGCGGGTGCTCGGCGGCGTCGACCGGGCTCGCGAGACGCTCGGGCGGCGGCTGGAGCTCGAGGCGAACGCTCGCGGCTGGGCGTTCGGGAAGCTCCGCCGCGACCTCGCGGTGATGAACCAGCCGTTCGCGGCGATGCTCGCGACCAAGGTGTTCTTCGCGCTCGGGGCGATGATCTTCATCCCGCTCGTGCTGTTCCTGTTCGGGGCGATCGGTCTCAGTGCGCCCGGCGCCAGCCCGGCGATCGTGACGCTGGCCGCGATGGCCCTGGCGTTCTTCCTACCTGACCTGGCGTTGCGGCAGGAGGCGGAGAAACGGCGCCGCGACTTCCGGCACGTGGTCGGCAGCTTCCTCGACCTGGTCGCGATGAACCTGGCCGGCGGCCGCGGCCTGCCCGAGGCGCTGATGACCGCGTCCACCATCGGCGACCACTGGGCGATGGCCCGGATCCGGCAGGCCCTCGCGAACGCGCGGCTGATCGGCATCACGCCGTGGGACGCGATGGCCCGCCTGGGCGAGGATCTCGGCGTCGAGGAACTGCGCGACCTCGCGTCCGCCCTGGCGCTGGCCGGTGACGAGGGCGCGAAGATCCGCGCATCGCTGCTGGCCCGGGCCGCGTCCCTGCGACGCAAGGAGCTGGCCGACGTGGAAGGCAAGGCGGGTGAGCGCTCCCAGTCGATGCTGGTCGCGCAGCTCGTCATGATCGCGGCGTTCTTCCTGTTCCTGGCCTTTCCGGCCGGCGCGGCGATCCTCGGGAGCTAGTGGGATCCAACGGACGAAGTTGTCCGTCGTAGAGGGCATACTGAGGCCTGCTTCGGCCTCACGATTCGGAAGGCTAACGGATGATCTCGGAACTACAGTTCTGGCGGGCGATGGCTGGTTACGCGATGGCGCGTGCCCACGCTCAACGAGCCCGGGCACGCCAGGGCCGGACCGATCTCGGCGCCTCCGCCCTGGAATGGGCGATCATCTCGGCGATCCTGGTCGCCGCCGCGCTGGCGATCGGCGTGGTCGTCAAGCGCGTCATCACCAAGCGGACCGGCGAGATCGACCAAGGCTGACCCGATCATGCGTTTCCGCCCCCGCTCGGAGCGCGGCGTCAGTTCGCTCGAGCTGGCGATCCTGGCGCCCGCGATCCTCGCGCTGATCTTCATGAGCATCCAGACCGCGCTTTGGCTGTACGGGCGGTCGGTGGCGCTGAACGCCGCACAGGAAGGGGTTTCCCGGCTGCGGCTGGTCCAGCCGCCGGTCTACACGACGGGTGTGGGGGAGAAGGTCCGGGCCGACATCGAGTCGTACGCGCAACAGGTCGGTGGGACGTCACTGCAGCATGCGAGTGTCGCGCCACCGTCGTACAACAATCCCGAAGGCATGGTCTCCTTCACCGTCACCGGTGAGACGGTCTCGCTCGTCCCCGGCCTGACGCTGAAGGTGAGCCGCACCGCCACCGGCCCGATCGAGCAGTTCGAGGCCGACGACAAGTGAGCCAGGAGATGACGCGGAGACTGGGGATCCGCTGCCGCCGCATGGTCGGACGGCGGCGCGAACGCGGCGCACTGGCGCTCGAGCTGGCGGTTCTGGCGCCGGTCCTGCTGGTGCTGTTCATGTTCCTGCTCGCCTGCGGCCGCTACTTCCAGACTTCTTCGCTGCTGGAGGGTGCCGCCCGCGACGGCGCCCGCTCCGCGAGCCAGGCACGCTCATTGACCGATGCCCAGGCGCGGGTCGACCGGGCCGTCAGCGATGCGATGGGCCAGGCAGTCAAGTCCTGCAAGGAAACCGCGTCCGGCAGCATCACCACCGGGTTCACCGCCGGGGCGCCGCTGTCCGTCGAGGTGAGCTGCACGATCAACTACCGCGACCTCGGGCTGCTCGGCCTCGGCGGCGACACCACCATCACCAAGCGATTCACCTCGTCGCTCGATCCGTACCGGGGGGTGCGCGGTGACGGCTCCTGATCGGCACCGGATCCTGGAGTTCTTCCGGATCGATGCCCCCGGCAACCATCGGATCGCGGTCGGCCGGGGTGCCCTGAGCCCCGCGGTGGCGATCCTCGCGGTGATGATCTTCACCCTGGCCGGCCTGGTGATCGACGGCGGCCGCCAGCTCGGCGCCCGCTCCCGCGCCGTCGGCTACGCCCAGGAGGCGGCCCGCGTCGGTGCCGCGGCGATCCAGCTGAACAACGCCGAAGCCAAGATCGACACCACCAAGGCGGCCATCGCGATCAACGGCTTCTGCGCCCAGGTGAAGTCCAACGACTCCACCGTCACCTCCTGCGGCCCGACCACCCTGACCGACGAGCAGGTCGACATCCAGGTCGACATCGCCAACAAGACGACGTTCCTGGGCCTCATCGGCAAACAGAGCCTCAAAGCCGTCGGCACCGGCCAGGCCCACGCCGAGCAGGGCATCAAGAAGGCCGACGACAGCCCGACGATCCCTTCGATCGTGGTCAACCGGACCCCGGACGACCCCGGCGCACCCATCACCACCGCGGTGCCACCGACCATCGACTTCCCCTGCCCGACCTGGACCGTCGGCTCACCGACCCCGATCTGGACATTGACGCCGTTCCCGTTCCCGGCTACGTGCACGCCGAACGTGACGCCGACGCCGGACCCGTCGTCCTCTCCGCCCGGGAGTCCGCCGCCCGGGACGCCACCCACCTCCACCCCGCCAAGCCGCTAGAGACCGAAGGAATGTCATCCGTGCGTAGGTTCGCTCTCCCCGCCGCGGCGCTGGCCGGCGTTCTGCTGCTCTCCGCCTGTGGCAGCAAGGACTCCAACGACGGCGGTCTACCAGTGCCGGCCGGCGGCGACTCCGGCACGACAACCTCGAGCACCCCGTCCACCGGGACGAGCGAGCCCACCACCGAACCGTCGCAGACGGCCTCGACAGCCAAGCCCACCTCGCAGCCGAAGGCGCAAGTCATCGTCCAGGCCGGGAACTTCGCGTCGAATGCCGCCGTCCAAGGCCTCGTGAGCAGCTATCCGCTGTACTTCCAGGCCCTGGTGTCGAAGGACGACACCGTGCTGAAGAAGTCCTTCCCGTCCTTCTGGTACGCCGACGTGTCACAGGCGATCTTCGATGCCCAACGCAACGGCTGGGTGATGCGCCCACCGGGCAGCGTGGTCGTGATGGGCGTGCAGAACCAGCCGGAGGGCATCGTCCGGGTGAAGACATGCCGGTCGCAGACCACGCAGTACTGGGATCTCAAGGCGAAGAACTGGATCGAGGTCACGCCGAAGGGAACGCCTCAGGTCATCGACATGGTCCGGACGGGACGTGGCTGGCTGCCGTACCGGCTGGCTCCGTCGACCGGCGTCAGCTGCTCAGGCGTGCATTATCCGGCCTAGAGCAGAACGCGAGGATTCACATTCCGAATAGGTGACGGGTCAGTGAGCAACGGGCATGATGCCCCTGGTCGAAGATAATCTGCCGGGTAGCCGAGTCTGGGGAGTGAGGATGCACAACCGAGTGGGCCGCGGACTGCTCGTTCTGAGCGCCGTGCTCGCGCTGCTGATGGCGGTCCCGGCCACGACGGCCACCGCGGACACCATCCAGACCGGCAACAAGGTCTGCAGCATGTACGTCAACTCGATCGGCTTCGGCGCGTACTGCAGCTCCGGCCTGGCGTACGTCGGTGGGACACCGCCGCCGACCTGGCGCGAGCGACTCGCCGGCCGGCCGTTCATCCCGTGCCGCGACTTCGACATTCCTGACGGGATCCGCCTGCCGCAGGCGCCGGAGGGCAAGAGCTGGGTCATGCGGATCACGATCACCGGCTACAAGCTGGACAGCTACAACGGTGGGCCGCACGCGCACCTGGAGCGGGCCTATGTCGCGGTCGACGCGGCCGAGCGCGCCCAGTGCCCGTTCCCGGACTACATGAAGGACTTCTGGTGGCCCTTCAAGAGCACGTACCCGGATCCGGCGCTGCAGATCATGCCGACGTACACGCCGCGGGTGAACGTGCCCGCGTACTTCACGCTGACCCCCGAGAGCTCGATGGCAGGCAAGACCGACGGGCGGACAGTGGATCCGAAGGAGTTGACCAGCGGGTACTTCGACCAGAGACACAACCTCACGATGCGCGGCATGGTCGTCCAGATCGTGATCGACCCAGGTGACAACACCGGTACGTTCACGTGCCCGGTCGGTGTGACGCCGTTGGACGACCCGGACGGATACGACCAGTCGCAGGACCCCGAGCACCAGATCAACCCGTGCAAGCACGTGTACACGCGGTCTAGTGCGAACCAGCCGGACGGCATGTACACGGTGAAGCTGACCATTACCTGGGAGGTCTCGTACTGGGTCGGCCAGCACTCCGGCTGGATCTCGATCGGCAAGGCTGATGTGCATGCGGTGCAGCGGTTGCCTGTGCAGGAAGTTCAGGCTATCGGTGGTTAACGGTGGGGGTATGGAGGCGTGATGGTCAGGACGAATGAACCGGTGCGGGCGGCGCGGTTACCGCAGCGAGGGTCGGGCAGTCCGGGGGCGGACCGGCTGAAGGGGTTCGTCGCGCTGCTCGCGATCCTGGCGATCGTCGGCGGGGTCCCGTACGTCCTGCTGCGGTTCTTCGGCACGCCGTGGCCGGACAAGATGCCGAGCAGCAGCATGCTGTTCAGCGAGTTGAGCATCGAGACCGTCCTCGGCATCATCGCGTTCTTCATCTGGGTGGCCTGGCTGCACTTCGTGATCTGCCTGATCGCGGAGGCGGTCGCGGAGATCCGCGGGCACGGCCTGTCGCCACGGATCCCGTTCGGCGGCGGTTCGCAGACCATGGCCCGCCGGCTGATCGGGACCGTCGTACTCATCGCCGCGGGAGCCGGCGTCAGCCTGCCGGTCGCCAGCGCAGTAACGACAAGCGTCGCGACGCCGACCTCGGTCACCGTGACGCAGGGCGGCGAGCAGGGGTCGACGGCGCAGTTCCGCCAGACCGAGGCTCGCAGCACTGTGCTCAGTGGTAACCAGGCCAAGACGACCACGCACACCGGCGTACGAACGAACCACGACCACAACGGTCAGGTCATCAAGTACACCGAGGTCCGCCCGCCACAGGGCCGGAACTACGACTGCCTGTGGGACATCGCCGAGCGGTACCTGGGCGAAGGCCGGCGGTACAAGGAGATCTACGACCTCAACAAGAACAAGCTGCAGCCCGACGGCCGTCGCCTCACCAACCCGGACCTGATCCTGCCGGGCTGGCAGGTCCGCCTGCCCGGTGACGCTAAGGGCCCGGGTGTGCATACGGTCCGGGTGAACATCGAGGACCACAGCAACACCAAGCTCCCCACGGGCTCGAAGGTGACCACGGGCACCAAGACGACGACCGGGTCCAAGACCACCACCGGCAGCAAGGTGACCAGCGGCTCAGAAACGAAGACGACGCCCGGAACGGGCAGCCGCTGGTCCGAGCAAGGCGCCGAGTCCGGTTCGACGATCACCATCGGCAACGCGAAGAACGACCCGGGCGCGAAGACCGTCAAGCCGGGGGAGCCCGGCATCACGGTCGGCCCGCACGGTCCTGGTACGTCGGAGTCCGAGCCGGGCGACCCGGCCGCCGGTGGCACTCAGGTGCCCGAGGCAACGCCGGTCACGACGGACGGCGGGTTCAGTCTGACCGATGCCGGCATCTACGGCTTCGGCGCGACGTTGCTCGCGGCCGGCCTGGCGCTGGCGCTGAAGCGGCGCCGCGGCTGGGCGCTGGGTCCGGGCCCGAAGGCGGCCGGCCATCGGCAGACCGAGGTCGGTCTGCGGCTGGCCTCCGACATCCCGACCGCGCAGTTCGTCGACAACGCGCTGCGGAAGCTCGGCGCCGACATGACGCAGGCTCAGCGTCCGATGCCGAAGGTCGTTGCCGCACTGGTGACGGACCGGGCACTGACGCTCGTGCTCGACCCGTACGAGGCGCCGTCCGCACCGCCCGGTCCGTGGCAGGCGATTGCCGAAGGCACCCGCTGGACGCTGCGTCGCGGCTACGCGCCGACTGGTGACGTCACTGCGCCCGCGCCGTACCCGACCCTGGTCACGATCGGCCAGAACGCCGATGGCGCGACCGTGCTGGTCGACCTCGACACCGCGAACGGCATCGTCAGCTTCGGCGGGGTGAACAACCCGTCCCGGGACGTGGTCGGCTCACTCGCGGTCGAGCTGGCGACGAACCTGTGGTCCGAAGGCGCACACATCAGCATGGTCGGGTTCGGCGACGACCTGTCGTCGCTGGCGCCGAGCCGGCTGAGCTACTGGGTCCGGCTCGACGACGCGATCGCCGAGGTGGCTAACCGTACCGACGCCCAGGTGCAGGCCTGTGCGCGGCGTGACCTGAGCTCGGTCGCCGACGCGCGGATGGCGTACCCGGACCCGGTGCTGTGGGGCGCGGAGATCATCTTCGTGTCCGCGCCGCCGTCACCCGAGGAGCAGGACCAGCTGAACCGGCTCGCCGCGGATCAGCAGCGGAGCATCGCGGTGGTCGTGGTCGGCGACGTGATGAACTCGCCGTGGCGGTTCGTGGTGGACGAGAAGAACCAGGCGGTCTGCCGGCTGCTCGGTCTCGAGGTCGATGCCCACAGCATCGACCCGCAGCAGTTCGCCAACCTGGTCGCGCTGTTCGACGCGGCCGAGTCGGACTCGCGGGACAAGCGCCGGGCCGAGCAGGACATGCCGGCGTACGAGTTCTCCGGCACCGACCTCAGCCAGCCCGCACCGGTCGAGGTCGACCTGCTCGGGCCGGTCGAGGTGGATGCCCGCGGCACCATCGACGACGGCCGGATCCAGCTGTCGACCGAGATCATCGCGTTCCTGGCCAGCCAGGACTACGGCGTCCACCCGAACGTGCTGGCCGGTGCGATCTGGCCGCGCGGCATCAGCGACGAACTGCGCGACGCCGCGCTCGACCACACCCGTCGCTGGGTCGGCATGGACGCGATGTACGCCGACGAGTCCGGCCGCTGGATGCTGAACCGCAGCATCGTCCGGGTCGACTGGGACGTGTTCCGCACGCTGGCCAAGCAGGCGACGATGATGGACGACCCGCGCGGGCCGCTGTCGACGGCGCTGAGCCTGGTGCACGGCCCGGCCTGGTCCAACCTGCCAGCGGGTCGCTATTCGTGGCTTGCCGCCTCGGGGATCGAGCGGCGGATGGTGGAGTCCGTGGTCGACGCGGCCCTGCGGCTGGCGGAGTCGGCGCTGAACCACAACGACGGCAACCTGGCCCGCACCGCACTCCAGACCGGCCTCAGCTTCTCGCCGGCCTCCGAGGAACTGTGGCGAGCCACGCTCCGCCTGGCCTCGCACTTCGGCACCGCCGCCGACGTCACCAACGTCGCCGGCCAGCTGTACGCCGCCCTCGCCAAGCACGGCGGCCCCCGCGGCCCCGAAGCCGAGACCGACGCCCTGGTCGACGAACTCCTCCCGGGCTACCACCGCCCAGCCGCAGTCGCCTGACCCACCCGAAACCGCCCGTACCCCGGATCCACACCGGGTACGGGCGGTTCGTCGTACCAGCCTCACGCACGCATGTCAGTCCTCCTCCGTCACCAACACCGTGTGCCTGCCGCATTGGAGGGGTAACCGGCTCCTCTGCTCAGGTCTGGGTGATCGTCGGCCGGGTGTGCTGGTCGGGATAGGGGCGATGTTCGGGGTGGGCAAGGTGGAGGGTGGGCCGATGCTGTGCCGGGCGGCTCCAGCGGGCTCGTTCCCCTGCGGATCGGTCCACCTCTGGTGACCTGGGACAGGTTCTGGTGGGTCGAGACAGGCAATTCCATGTCCCAACCCACCACGACCCGTCCCAGCCCACCGGCCGCAACCCACCACACAACCCGTCCCGACCCACCCGGCCCCAACCCACCACAACCCGCCCCGACCCACCCGGCCCCAACCCACCACGACCCGTCCCAGCCCACCGGCCCCAACCCACCACAACCCGTCCCGACCCACCGACCCCAGCCCACCGGCGCCCCGGTCCCCGCCCCGCGCTGTGTGTCCGCGCGGACAGGTCCTGAGCGTGCCATTCCATGGGCCCGCCAAACCTCACCGCGAGCCCGGCAAACCTGTCTGGCCGGTGGTCTCACCGATGACCTACCGCAACCGGCCAGCCACCACATCACCGGCTAGCACACCCAGCACACCGCTGCCCCGAGCACCAAACTCGCCTTCCTCATGGCCACAGATCTCAACCAGGCGACCGCGTGCACCAGTTCAAGGCCCGTCACCTCACCCGCACAGCAAGCACAAGAACCGGATATCCCCTGAAGTTGCCACTTCTCCCGCCTTGATCTGTGGAGAGAAGGGGGTAGTTGGGGGTTATCCGCTGCCGTTGTGGGTTCTCCCCTCGTGCACCAGGGGAGAACCCGCAACGGGATGGGAGATCCGGCGCTTCAGTTGGGTCGGTGGGTGTTGCCCGTGCCGTCGAGCGGATCGCCAGGCCATCACAACGAGGCGACGACGATGGCCTCCCACGGACGATCGCAGTGTCTCGGTGATTGTGATGGCCTGGAAGTCCGCCTGCACCCGCCCGCGGCGGTGGCGGGGTGGGCGATGCCGCGTCGCTGACCGGACCTGCAGCACTCACCAAACAGGGCGATGCCAGACAGGCCCCGCTCGGCCCCGAGCACTCGGCGGCTGACGACCGGGTTTAGTGAGTGCCCCACGTCCGCCCAGGCCACGACCCGCGAGCCGGCCGGGGCAGGCTGGGGAGGATCTCCCACCCGATCCGGGATCCGGGACGAGATCCTCCCCACCCCGGCGGGAACCGACACAACACGGCCGACCGCCGAGACGCCAAGGAGACGAACGAACCACCCACGGATACGTCAGAAGAGCCGGATATCCCGTCAAATGCCGGACGGGACGGGAGGGGTGATAGTCGGCGGACGGTCAGAGCGGGTTGGCGGACCAGGTGTCGCAGGCGGTCATGTCGCCCGAGTCCATGCCGGTCTTGAACCACTTCATCCGCTGCGCGGCGGTGCCGTGGCTGAAGCTCTCCGGGGTGACTTGGCCCTGGGTCTTCTCCTGGATGCGGTCGTCGCCGACGGACGCGGCGGCGTCGAGGCCGCGCGCGATGTCGTCCTCGGTGAGCTCCGTGATGAGCGGCTGGCCGCTCTTGTTGGGGACCGTGGTGGCGTGGTTCGTCCAGATGCCGGCCAGGCAGTCGGCCTGCAGCTCGGACCGGACCGAGTCCGAGGTCGGCCCGTTGCGGCTCTTGATCCGGTCGAGGATGCCGTAGAGGTTCTGGATGTGGTGGCCGTACTCGTGGGCGACGACGTACGCCTCGGCGAACTCGCCGCCGCGCGCGCCCAGGTCCGTCTGCAGGGTCTTGAAGAACCCGATGTCCAGGTACACCCGCTTGTCCGGCGGGCAGTAGAACGGTCCGACCGCGCTGGTCGCCGGCCCGCAGCCGGTGCTGACCGAGCCGTCGAACACCCGCATCGGCGCCGGGATGTACTTCTTCCCGCGCCGGGGCAGCTCCGCGGCCCAGAAGCTCTGGATCGAGTTCTGGTAGAAGACGAACCGGCAGTCCGAGTTCTGCTGCAGGTCCGAGCCCTTCTTGCAGGAGTCGAGGTTGCCGGCCGCAGTGTTCTGGACCGCCGGTTGGTCGCCGCTGTCGCTGCCGGGCAGGCCGCCGCTGAGTAGCAGGATGACGACCAGCAGGATGATGCCGCCGATGCCGCCGCCGACCGGGATCATTCCGCCGGGCAGGCCGCCGCCGCGTCCGCCACTACCGCGGGTGTCCTCGACACTGCTGGTGTCGAGATCCGCGTCCGGGTTGAATTTCACCTGGGGCGTCGCGGGGAATCCCCATCGTTCAGGACGGGGAGCGACCGCGACTCCCTCCTTCCGAGATCGGGGACTGTCGGTCCCGGCTGATTGGGTAGGTGGCATGTCTGTGTTCCACCTGTACCCAACTGCCCCACAGCAGGCATGCCCGGCACAGGTGGAAACGCCCGGATGTGAACGTGGCGGCAGTCGACATCGCGGCCGGACGGGCGGTCAGCGCGCGCCGGGAGACGACCGGAGGGGTCTCGCCGAAGCGTGAGCCTCAACTCGCTGCCTCCGCGTCCGGGTTGAATTTCACAGCACTTAGACTAGACCTCGGTGCGGGGGATTCTGCCGTGTCGTGACGCAGTGCTTTCGACCCGCCACAGACCGACTCCTCGACCCAAGGACGCCTGCCACCGCGATGATCAATGTCTCCAATCTCGAGGTCCGCGTCGGCGCCCGTCAGCTCCTCGCCCCCGCCTCGTTCCGGGTCGGGCCGGGCGACAAGGTGGGGCTCGTCGGCCGCAACGGCGCCGGCAAGACGACGCTGACCAAGATCCTCGCCGGTGAGGGCCTCCCGGCGAGCGGCTCGGTCACGTCGTCCGGTGAGATCGGCTACCTGCCGCAGGACCCGCGCACCGGCGATCTCGACGTACTCGCGCGGGACCGGATCCTGTCCGCCCGCGGCCTCGACGACGTCGTACGGCGGCTGCGGAGCGCCGAGAAGTCGATGGCCAGCGCGGACGACAAGACCCGCGCGAAGGGCATGCGGCGGTACGAGCGGGCCGAGGCGGACCTGCACGCCGCCGGTGGGTACGCCGCCGAGTCCGAGGCGGCCCGCATCGCGGCGAACCTCGGCCTGCCCGACCGCGTCCTCGGTCAGCCGCTGGGCACGCTGTCCGGTGGTCAGCGCCGGCGCGTCGAGCTGGCCCGGATCCTGTTCGCCCAGGCGGAGACGCTGCTGCTGGACGAGCCGACCAACCACCTGGACGCCGACTCGATCGTCTGGCTGCGCGACTTCCTCAAGTCGTACGCCGGTGGCGTGATCATGATCAGCCACGATGTGAACCTGCTCGAGGAGACCGTCACCCGGGTCTTCCACCTGGACGCGAACCGGGCCGAGATCGACGTCTACAACGTCGGCTGGAAGGCGTACCTGACGCAGCGCGAGACCGACGAGCGGCGCCGCAAGCGCGAGCGGGCGAACGCGGAGAAGAAGGCGACCCAGCTGGTCGACCAGGCGAACAAGATGCGCGCCAAGGCGACCAAGGCGGCCGCGGCCCAGCAGATGCTGCGGCGGGCCGAGCGGTTGATGTCCTCGCTCGAGGACGAGCGCAAGCAGGACCGGGTCGCGAAGATCTCGTTCCCGACGCCGGCGCCGTGCGGCAAGACGCCGCTGATGGCGCGCGAACTGTCGAAGTCGTACGGCTCGCTGGAGATCTTCACCGACGTGGACCTGGCGATCGACAAGGGCTCGCGGGTGGTCGTGCTCGGGTTGAACGGCGCGGGGAAGACCACATTGCTGCGGGTGCTGGCCGGGATCGAGAAGTCGGACACCGGCGAGGTGATCGACGGGCACGGGCTCAAGCTCGGGTACTACGCGCAGGAGCACGAGACGCTGGACGTCAACCGGACCGTGCTCGAGAACATGAAGTCCGCCGCCCCGGATCTGAACGAGACGCAGGCCCGAAGCGTGCTCGGCTCGTTCCTGTTCACCGGCGACGACTCGGACAAGCCGGCCTCGGTGCTGTCGGGTGGCGAGAAGACGCGCCTCGCGCTGGCGACCCTGGTCGTCTCGGCGGCGAACGTCCTGCTGCTCGACGAGCCGACCAACAACCTGGACCCGGCGTCGCGGGCCGAGGTGCTCAACGCGATTCGCTCGTACGCCGGTGCGATCGTCCTGGTCACCCACGACGAGGGCGCGGTCGAGGCGCTCGAGCCGGAGCGGGTGCTGCTCCTGCCGGACGGCGTCGAGGACCTCTGGACGAACGACTACGCCGACCTGGTGTCGCTCGCCTGACCTACTCCGCAGTAATGTTCGGCTCATGACGGATCTGGGACTGCGGTTCACGGTGGACGGGCCGGTCGCGCGGGTTGTGCTGGACCGGCCGGAGGTGCGCAACGCGCAGACGCCGGCGATGTGGCGGGCCTTGGCCGAGTTCGGTACGGCGCTGTCACCCGAAGTCCGCGTGGTCGTCGTGTCGGGGGAGGGGCCGTCGTTCTCGGCAGGTCTCGATCGGCGGCTCATCATTGGCGAGAACGAGTTGGGCGAGGAGCCGCTGCTGAGCCTCGGGGCGAAGCCGACCGCCGAGGTGTACGAGCTCATCGCCGGGTTCCAGGCCGGGTTCTCGTGGTTGCGGCGGCCGGAGATCGTGAGTATCGCCGCGGTCCAGGGGCACGCCGTCGGCGCCGGCTTCCAGCTGGCCCTGGCCTGCGATCTTCGCGTCGTCACCCCGGATGCCCGCTTCAGCATGCGTGAGCCAGCGCTCGGCCTCGTCCCCGACCTGGGTGGCACCCAGCCATTGGTCCAGTTGGTCGGCTACTCCCGCGCGCTGGAGATCTGCGCGACCACGCGCTGGGTCGAGGCGGCCGAGGCGAAAGAGCTCGGCCTGGCGAACATCGTCGTACCGGCCGAGGAGCTTGCCGGGACGGTGAAGGATCTCACCGACGCACTGCTCGGCCCGCTCCCCGGAGCGATCCGCGAGACCAAGGCGTTGCTCCTCGGTGCCGCGGATCGCTCGTATCAAGAGCAGCTGAAGGCCGAGCGGGAGGCCCAGGAGCGCCGGTTGAAGGAGCTCCTGGCCGCCCTCGGGTGAGACCTAGTGCCAGTTGCTGATCTGGACGTCGCGCGGAGCGGGATCGCCCTGACCGGTTTCGACGTACTTCTTCAGGCTCAGCAGGTACGAGCCCCACTTGGTGCTGCAGTGGTACATGAACTCGACCGGCTCCTTCCAGCCCTCGTGCCGGAACAGGACGATCGTGTACTCGTCGGCCGTGCTCAGCTCGAAGCTGACGTGCGTACCCATCCACTCCTCGGGGCCGTCGACGACCTCCCAGCGGACGAGCTTGCCCGGCTCGACGTCCAATACCTTCATGTCGAACCCGCCGCCGGCCACGGGGAACTGGAATCGGAGCACGCCGCCGACCGATTCGTCGCCTTGCGTGTCGTCGGTCCACCAGCCCGCGAGTCCGGGGATCGTGGTGAGGGCGGTGGTGACGTCCTCGGGGGACGCCGTGATGCCGATGCGGTGCAGGATGTCTACCATGTCGATTCCTCTTTCTGATATCAGTTGGTGTGCTTGCGCTGGATGGTCTCGGCGATGCGCTTGATCCGCTGCAGCCGGCCGTCCCAGGCCTCGCTGACGGATGCCATTTGCGCGACAGCCCGGGCGAGCTGTGCTTCGTCGACGGTGTAGCGGCGTTCCCGTCCGGACGGGGTGGAGTGCACCAGCCCGGCCCGGTCGAGGACGGCGAGGTGCTTGGCGACCGCCTGCCGGGTGACCGGCAGCTGATCGCTGAGGCTGGTCGCGGTCCCGCCGCTGCCGGCCAGCAGCAGGTCGAGCATCCGGCGCCGAGTCGGGTCTCCGATCGCCGACCAGAGCTCGTCGTCGATCACGGCCTCGCCGCCAGCCGATCTACGTACGGCGCGAGGCGGGGGAGGAAGTAGTCCCAACCGCTGACGTGGTCGTGGTACACCTCGTCCGGCTTGGCGGCCTCGTCGTACCCGGTCTCGGCGAACCGCAGCAGCGTGCCACCGTCGGACGGGATCAGGTCGAACGTCACCAGCACCGAGTTGGCCGCGGTAGCGACCTCGCCCTCGTAGTCCCAGCGGAACGAGAACCGCCGGGGCGGGTCGGTCTCGACGACGGTGAGCGCGACATTCATGTCACCGAACGAGACTGTCCCGGTCGCGCCGGCCACAGGCTCGAGGTCCGCGTCGTCCGGCCACCACTCGCGCAGGTGCTCCGGCGAACTGACCACCTCGTAGACGACCTCCGGCGAAGCCTCCACCCGAATCTCCCGCTCGATGCTCCTAGCCATCCCAGCCACCCTTCCTTTCGCAACCTTTGGTTGCCTATGACTGTAGGGCACGGATCCGTGATGCGCAACCATCGGTTGCAGGAAAGATCTGTCCGTGCCGTGCGGGAAGATTGAGCTGACCTGAACTGTTGTGAAGGTCCACGAGGAAGACGTGGGGAGGTGACCGGATGTCAGGCATGATGCGCCCGGGCATGGGTGCGGCCAGTTGGCGCCGCCAGGACGAGTCAGTCGTCGGGAAGAAGCTCGCGAAGGGCACGCTGCGCCGGATCGTCCGGTTCGCCAAGCCCTACCGCTGGTACATCACGCTGTTCCTGGTCCTGGTGATCATCTCCGCTTTCCTGGTGATCGCCTCACCGTTGCTGTTCAAGAAGATCGTCGACGACGGCATCAGCAAGGGGAACGCGCCCCTCGTGACCGCGCTCGCTCTGGTCGTCGCCGTCCTCGCGGTGCTCGAGGCCGCGCTCGGCCTGATGCAGCGCTGGTTCTCGGCGCGGATCGGTGAAGGACTGATCTTCGACCTGCGCACCAAGGTGTTCTCGCATGTCCAGCGGATGCCGGTCGCGTTCTTCACCCGGACCCAGACGGGTGCGCTCGTCTCGCGGTTGAACAACGACGTGATCGGCGCCCAGCAGGCCTTCACCTCGACGCTGTCCGGCGTGGTCTCGAACATCATCAGCCTGATCCTCGTGGTCGGCGCGATGCTGGTGCTGAGCTGGCAGCTGACCGTGGTGGCGATCCTGATGCTGCCGATCTTCCTGATCCCGGCCCGGGTCCTCGGACGCCGGCTGGCCACGATGACCCGCGAGCAGATGAACCTCAATGCGGAGATGTCGACGTCGATGACCGAGCGGTTCAGCGTCGGGGGAGCGCTGCTGGTCACGCTGTTCGGTCACCCGTCGATCGAGGACCGCGACTTCGGCGAACGCGCCGGCCGGGTCCGCGACCTGGGCATCCGGATCGCGATGGTCGGCCGGGTGTTCTTCACGGCGCTGACGCTGGTCGCGGCTCTCGCGACGGCCCTGGTGTACGGCGTCGGCGGCAACCTCGCGGTCCGCCAGGCGCTGACCGTGGGCACACTGCTGGCGCTCGTCGCGCTGCTCGGCCGCCTGTACGGACCATTGACCGCGCTGTCCAACGTGCGCGTCGATGTGATGACCGCGCTGGTCTCGTTCGAGCGTGTCTTCGAGGTGCTCGACCTGGAGCCGATGATCAAGGACAGCCCCGGCGCGCAGGACTTGCCGGCGGGCGCGGCGAGCGTGGAGTTCGAGCACGTCGCGTTCTCGTACCCGACTGCCGAGCAGGTGTCGTTGGCGAGCCTCGAGTCGGTCGCGGTCCTCGACAAGCGCGTGTCGGCGCAGGTGATCGAGGATGTCAGCTTCGCCGTCCGCCCCGGTCAAATGGTTGCCCTGGTCGGCCCGTCCGGCGCCGGCAAGACCACGATCACGAACCTGGTCGCGCGCCTGTACGACGTGACCGGTGGCGCGGTCCGGGTCGGCGGCCACGACGTACGCGATGTCACGCTGCGGTCGTTGCACGGTGCCATCGGATACGTGACGCAGGACGCGCACATGTTCCACGACACGATCCGCGCGAACCTGGCCTATGCGAAGCCGGGCGCGTCGGACGACGAGATGATCGAGGCGCTCCGGGCGGCGCAGATCTGGGACCTGGTGTCGTCGTTGCCCGATGGTCTGGACACCGTGGTCGGGGATCGCGGTCACCGGCTGTCCGGTGGCGAGCGGCAACGACTCGCGATCGCCCGGTTGTTGCTGAAGGCACCGCAGATCGTCGTCCTCGACGAGGCGACCGCGCATCTGGACTCCGAGTCGGAGGTCGCCGTCCAGCGGGCGCTCGACACCGCGCTGGAGGGACGTACGTCGCTGGTGATCGCGCACCGGCTGTCCACCGTGCGGAACGCCGACCTGATCCTGGTTGTTGACCACGGCAACATCGTCGAACGCGGCACCCACGAGCAACTGCTTGCCGCGGGTGGCGAGTACGCCGACCTGTATCACACGCAGTTCAAGGAAACCGGCACAGCGGCAGGTGTCTGATCCTACGGAGCCGGCTCTTTGGGCTGCTGGTCGTGCTCCAGCAGATGGAGCACCGGTACGCCGAGGTGGCGGCGGGCCGAGTTCGTCCAGTCGAGGTGGAAGAACTCCGCGACGATGTGCCCGCGAGTCAGGATGATGACCTCCTGCCCGTCCACGTGGTCCACGGTCGCGACCAGAGCGTCGATCGGCCGTTCGTGGGTGATGCCGCCCTCGGCGTTCTGACCGAGATCGCGCAGCCGCTGGACGCTCCGCCCGGTGCAGCCCTTCGCCTCGGTGTCGATCGCCTGCTGGGCCTCGGCGAGGTCCTGGCGCTGGGTGGCGAGCCCCGGCCCGTAGAGATCCGCGGTACCGAGGGCGCTGATCGAGGCCTCCACGCCGGCCTCCGCGTTGTGGCACGGCACGAGCACGTGGTACTTGACCGGCTCGGGCATGTCCTGGTGCAGGTCGACGACGCGCTTGGCGTCCGGCTCGGACAGTTCCTGTTCGACGAGCAGTACGACGTCGTACATCTCGCAACCTCCGGTTCCTACCAGTCGGTATGCCTCCATGATGCCCCTTGTACCCACCAGGAGTCAGCTGGATCGCTCCAGTTGCCGCCGGCCGTAGGTACGAAGCGCACGCAGCAGATCGATCTCCCGAAACGCGGGCCAGTAAACATCGCAGAAGGCGATCTCCGACCGCGCCGTCTGCCAGAGCAGGAAGTCCGACATCCGCAGCTCGCCGCTGGTCCTGATCACCAGCTCCGGATCCGGCAGGTCCGGCAGGTAGAGGTGCCGCCGGATGTCGTCCTCGGTCAGCGCACCCGCGACCTCCGCCGCCGAGCGGCCCGACGCGGCTGCCTCGTCCAGCAGTTCCCGGACGGCGTCCAGCACCTCACCCCGGCCGCTGTACCCGATCGCGATCGTCAGTTCGCCCGCCCCTGAGCGGTACCGGGTCTCCTCGACCGCTTCCTTCAGCGCGCGAGCCGTTGAATCAGGCAACAAATCCAGCTGGCCGGCGACATGCAGCCGCCAGTTGTGGTCGCGTCGTACGTGGTCGGCCAGGACCGTCTCGGTCAGGTGCATCAGGTAGTCGACCTCGGCCGAGTCGCGTCGCCGCATGTTGTCGGCGGACGCGACCCATGCCGTGACACAGCGGATCCCGGCCTCCGAGCACCATTGCAGGAACAGCTCCAGGTGCTCCGCGCCGAAGCGGTGGCCGATGCGTACGTCGTCGTACCCGGCGCCCCGTGCCCAGCGGCGGTTGCCGTCCATGGCGATCGCGACGTGCTGCGGCATCGGCAGGCCGGCCAGCTGACGTCGCAGGATCCCGGCGTACAGGCGATACAGGGCCTTCATCAATTCAGCGCCGGATCAGCGTTGGGCGCTGGACAGGACGTCGGCGAGGTCGAACTTCACGGGCTCCTCGAGCTGCTCGTACGTGCACGACTCCGGCGTACGGTCCGGGCGCCAGCGGACGAACTGCGCCGTGTGCCGGAACCGGATGCCCTCCATGTGGTCGTAGCGGACCTCGACCACCAGCTCCGGGCGCAGCGGTGTGAACGAGAGGTCCTTGCCCGCCTGCCAGCGGCTGCCTTCAGCGTTGCGCGGCGTCCGCACGCCCTCCTCCTGCTTGGCCCACGCCCACGGATGGTCGTCGAACGTCGTGACGAGCGGCTGCATCTCCTCGAAAAGCTCCTTGCGCCGCTCGAGCGGGAACGCGCCGATCACGCCGACGCTGGCCAGCGTGCCGTCCTCGTTGTAGAGCCCGAGCAGCAAGGAGCCGATGCGGTCAGGCCCGCTCTTGTGGATGCGGTACCCGGCCACCACGCAGTCCGCCGTACGCTCCGGCTTCACCTTGAACATGACCCGTTTGTCCGGCTGGTAAAGGCCGTCCAGCGGTTTCGCGATCAGCCCGTCCAGGCCGGCGCCCTCGAACTGCTCGAACCACTGCCCGGCGGTGGCGTGATCGGTCGTCGCAGGCGTCACGTGGATCGGTGCCTTGACGCCGGCGAGTGCGTCGATCAGAGCGGTACGGCGTTCCGCGAACGGGCGCTCCATGTAGTCGTCGTCCCCGAGCGCCAGCAGGTCGAACGCGACGAACCGGGCCGGGGTCTTCTCCGACAGCATGTTCACCCGGCTCGCGGCCGGGTGGATCCGTTGCTGCAGCACCTCGAAGTCGAGCCGGTCGCCGGACTCGCCGATCACGATGATCTCGCCGTCGATCGCGCACCGCTCCGGCAGGTTCGCCTTCACCGCCTCGACCAGCTCCGGGAAGTACCGGGTCATCGGCTTCTCGTTCCGGCTGCCGATCTCGACCTCGTCACCGTCGCGGAAGATGATCGAGCGGAACCCGTCCCACTTGGGCTCGTAGCTCAGCTCCCCGCGCGGGATCTCCTTCACCGGCTTGGCGAGCATCGGCTTGACCGGTGGCATCACAGGCAGTCGCATCCCGTCATTCTCACCCACGCACCAACTCCTCACCTACGGGACGCGTCCCACAGCTGAGGACGAATTGACCAACTCGGGAGGTTGATCATGACGATCAAGGGTCTTGGTAAGGGTGGAGTCATGGCGGCGGCGCTGGCCGTTACCGCTCCACTCGTGCTCGCTGGCGCGGCGGCTCCTGCGGTCGCGACGAGCGCTCAGACGACGGCGGTGACGTCGTGTCGCGGTTCCGTCGTGCGGCTCGACCCGGTGACGTACGCCGACCGCCTGGTGCGCGCCTGGGGTCGCGGCGACCGTGCGACGGCGGCCTGTTACGGAACCGCGAGCACCGTGCGAGCACTGTTCGCGCAGGCGTCGCCGGGTGGCATCCACTGGCGCCGGGTCTCGGCGGAAGGCGCCCTAGGGACGATCTTGGTGACCTACCACGACGACGCCCGTGGCGGGAATCTGACCGTGGGCGTGCAGAATGCGGCGCCGGAGCTGCGAGGGCCGGGTGGCTGGCACGCGGCGTACACCCTGCGCTTCATCGGTGAACCACGCGCCTGGAGCCCGGTGCAGTGGTCCGACAACCTGGTCCGGGCCTGGGGTCGTGGCGACTCGAAGTGGATGTCGTACTACGCAACGCCCGCGGTGAAGAAGGCACTGACGCACATCGCGGCCGTCGGTGGTCCGAACTGGCGCCGCGTCTCGACGGAGGGTGCGGCAGGTACGACGTTCGTGACGTACCGCAACTCCACAACCGGTCACCGGTTGACCATCGGAATCTCGAACGTCAGGCTCTCGCAGGGCGACGCACACGTCGCCTACCTGGCGAGCTACCGCTGACGGGGTGCCCGGCCGCCCCCGGGCCCAAGGTTGGACACCGAACCGGCCTGGACCGACAATTCGGTGTATGACATCGGCGCCGGTGGAGGGGACGCGTCCATCGGACGCCGAGCGGGACCGCGCCCTGGCCGTCCTGCGCGAGGGCGCCGGGTCGGGCCGTTTGTCGCAGGACACCTTCATCCGGCGGATGAATTTCGTGCTCCGCGCCCAGAGCCGCGGTGAGCTCGCCAACGCGATCCGCGACCTGCCCCGAGCCGAACCCCGCCGCCCCGGCTGGATCCGGCAGTTGCGTCGCAGAGTCGACACGATGCTCGCCACCTTTCCACAGTTCGCCGTCGCGCGACGTACGCCGGCCCTGCCGCTGCCCGGACTCGCGCTGCCGGCCCCCGGCTCGCCGACCGTCCGGATCGGCCGCGGTCCTGGCGCGACCCTGCGCCTGGCCGACGTCTCCGTCTCCCGCTGCCACGCCGAGCTCCGGCACGTTGACGACGGCTGGATGGTGCGCGACCTCGGATCGATGAACGGGACCGAGGTCAACGGCTCGCGCATCACCACGCCGGTCCGGGTCCGTCCCGGCGACCGCATCCGGTTCGGAGCGGTCGCGTTCGTGCTCACCTGGACAGATCAGCCGTAGGGCTTGCATCCGGTACCTGGGTACAGGTTTACCGTCGATCCATGGACACCGACTGGACCCCTTCCGCTTGCACCCTTCCGACCGCCGAGTTGCCGCTGCGGCGCGCCGAGTTCGACCAGCTCTTCGCCGACTATCTCCGCGGCGCCGACCGCGTCGACCCGCACACCCTCGACCTCCTCCTCGCCGCCGACTCTCGCGCGACAGCCACCGACCTGACCGCCCGCGAGAACGAATGCTGTTCGTTCTTCACCTTCACCTTCACCGAGGCACCGGACGACCGCATCCGCCTCCGGATCCACGTGCCGCCCGCGTACGTCGCCGTACTCGACGGGTTGAGCGAGCGGTTGCCGCAGTGAGACCTGGAGAGGTTGCGGCCGCGGCCGGTGTGAACCTGCAGACCTTGCGGTACTACGAACGCCGCGGGCTGCTCGACGAACCGGTACGCAGCCTCGGCGGGCACCGGATGTACTCGCATGACGCGGTCACGACGTTGCGGGTGATCAAGGCGGCCCAACGGCTCGGGTTCACGCTCGCGGAGGTCTCGGAGTTGCTCGACACGGCCAGGCATCGGCATGCTCTCGGCGAGGGAGCCGGGCTGCAGGCCCGAGCGCGCCAGAAGCTGGCCGATGTGGAAGCGAAGATCGCCGACCTGACCGTGATCGCCGAGACCCTGCGCGCCGGGATCGCCGCCGGTTGCGACGATCTGCAGACCTGCGCGGGCGACCCGGACTGCCCGCTCCCGTTCACCGACCTCGGCCAGGGCGACCGCTCGTGACCGTACTGCGGTCGGTCGGGCTGTTCGTCCTGGCCGCGCTGGCAGAGATCGGCGGCGCCTGGCTGGTCTGGCAGGGCTGGCGCGAACACCGCGGAGTGTGGTGGATCGCGGGCGGCGTGATCGCGCTCGGAGCCTACGGCTTCGTCGCGACCTTCCAGCCCGATCCGAACTTCGGCCGCATCCTCGCCGCGTACGGCGGTGTGTTCGTGGCCGGCTCGCTCGTGTGGGGGATGGTCGTGGACAAGTTCCGCCCCGATCGCTGGGACCTGCTCGGCGCAGCGATCTGCCTGGTCGGCGTCGTGATCATCATGTACGCGCCGCGCAGTTCCTGATCAGCGCTCGGCGACGACGCGGCCGCCGTCGAGGAACGGGTCGAACGACCCGTGGGCGCTCGTACCGTCCTTGGCCGGGATGACCTCCTTCGAGTACTGAGCGATGTACACGCGCCGGTTCCGGTCGGTGAGATTGGGCCCGCTGCGGTGGATGACGACGCTCGAGAAGACCACGATCGAGCCCGCTCGGGCGGTCATCGGGATGCCGGGATCGCTGCCGAAGTAGCACACCATGTCGTTGAGCTCGGGGTCCTTGATGTGCTTGATGTACGACCTGATGCCGGACCGCGAGTACGGCAGCAGGTAGACCGAGCCGTTCTCCTCGGTGACGTCGTCGAGGGCGATCCAGCAGGTCAGGTAGGGCTCGTGGTCCTCGTGGACGTAGCCGGAGTCCTGGTGCCAGGCGAACGCCGTGTTCGGGTCGCCGGCCTTGATCACGTACTGCTCCCAGAACAGGTACGCCTCGTCGCCCAGCGTCGCCCGGCAGATCTCGGCCATCGTGTCGCTGAACAGGAACTGCCGCAGTTCGGGCCGGTCCTGGTAGATCATGCTGCTGAAGTACCGCTTGCCGCGGTGGTTGATGCCGAGCGAGTCGGTGCCGGCGGCATCCATCGCGGCGTCGAGTTTGTCGATCGAGTACTGCGCTCCGCCGCGCAGCAGCTCGAGTTGCTCGTCGGTGAGCACGCTGTCCAGCACGAAGTAGCCCTCGTCGCGGAACTGTTCCAGGTGCTCGCGCGTGACCAGGTCGGTGGTCGATGTCATCGTGCGGTCCTCCGGTCGATCGGCTGGTCCCTTCCACCGAGAACGCTAGGGCGGCCGCGCTGGACAGAGAATGTCTGCACGCGACCCGGGCATGAACATTTTGGCGTTTCGGGCTGGGTACTGTTGCCGGCATGAGTGAGCGGACGATCGTCACGATCGCCGAGGGTCCGGTGACCAGGCTCGGCCAGCTGGTGCTCGCCGGCGAGGTGATCGACGCCGAGCCGATCATGTCGTCGACGCTGCGGGTGATGGACGCGTACGTGCTGTCGGTGCTGATCGATGGCGAGGGCAACTATCGCGACGCCGACGGCCGCGACGAGCGGCTCCGGCCGGGCGCGCACACGATCCTGCCACCCGGGTTCCGGCACACGTACCACACCGATCCGGGGGAGCGGTGGACGGAGTTGTTCGTCGTCTTCACCGGACCGCTGTTCGACGCGCTCGCCCAGCTGGCCGGCGCCGGTCCGCGGTACCCGGTGCCGCCGCCGTCGATCGAGGCGCTGCGCACCGTACTGCGCTCGCCGCCACGGACTCGCCGGGTCGCGGAGCATCAGCTGCTGGCCTTGGCCGACTGGCTGATCGACACCGACGACACCGACGACTTTCCCGACGTGAGCATGGAGATCGTGGACGCGATGGGGCGGCTCGCCGACGATCTCACCGCGAGCACGGACCTGGCGGCCGTGGCGGCCGAGTCGGGGCTGAGCTACGACACGTTCCGGCGCCGGTTCACGGCACAGGTCGGCCAGACCCCGGCCGCCTTCCGGAGCGCGCGCCGGCTGCAGGCGGCCGCCACGCTGTTGCGGGTGACCGACCTGACGCACCGGGAGATCGCGCGGACCCTCGGATTCGCCGACGAGTTCCATCTGTCCCGCCGCTTCCGGTCCCACTTCGGCGTCTCCCCGCGCGACTACCGCCGTACCTGTGCTACTACGCCCGGTTTGGGGATGGCGGCGAGTAGTTCGGCGAACGCGATCCGAACTGGCCGTGGACCGACGGCCTGCGGCACCTCGTCGAATCCATCGAGAACGGTACGCTGACCGTCACCCGGCCCGAGCACGCCTTCCACTCCCTCGAGGTGATGCTCGCCGCCAAGCGCTCAGCCGCCGAGAGCCGCGTGATCGAGGTGACGAGCCCGTTCCCCGACCTCGACTACGGCACCCCCGCCGGCCCTGCAGAAGCCGCCCGCCCGGCCCACGACCCTCGCACCTCCTGAGCTGGGGCCCCCGTCTCAGGGGATGAGGACGACCTTGCCGGTGGTGGCGCGCGTCTCCAAGGCGCGGTGGGCCGCCGCCGCTTCGGAGAGCGGGAACGTCGTCGTGAGCGCGTGCCAGCGGCCGGACACGGTCTCTTCGAGGGCCGCCGCCTCGCGCGCGCGCAGCTGCGACGTCATCTTCGCGCCGAGCGCCCAGCCGGCGGTGAGGCGGCGGGCCATCAGATCCTCGTGCGTGAACTCGATCGACCCACCGCCGGACCAGCCGAACATCAGCACGCGCCCACCGACCCCGAGTAGCTCGAAGGCCCGCTGGCCGCTCGCGCCGCCGACCCCGTCGAGCAGGACGGTGATCTCCCGATCGCCCAGCTCCGCCTTCAAGGCACTCGCCCACTCCGGATCCGTGTAGTCGATCGCGTTCTGCGCACCCAGCGAGCGGACCAGGTCGACCTTGGTGGGTCCGCCGGCCAGCCCGATCACGGTTGCACCCGCGTTCCGCCCGGCCTGGACCAGGTAGCTGCCGATCCCGCCCGCGGCCGCCGTCACCAGGACGACATCGTCCGCGCTCAGCTTGGCCTGGCTCAGGATTCCGGCCGTCGTCCGGCCGGTCCCGATCGCGGCGACCGCCTGCGCCGCGTCGACGTGGTCGGGGAGTTCGTACAGCGACTCCACCTTGGCCACCGCGAGTTCGGCGTACCCGCCGGGGACCATGCCGAGGTGCACCACCACCCGTTTGCCGATCCACGACGAGTCGACGCCGGGCCCGACCGCGGTGACGCGCCCGGAGACCTCGCGGCCGGGGATCGTCGGCAGCTCCGGCACCGGGATCGGGCTACCGCCGGTCGAGCCGGACCTGATCATCGTGTCGACCAGGTGGACACCGGCCGCCTCCACCTGAATGAGCACCATGCCCGGATCGGGGGTGGGATCCGGAGCCTCCTCGTACCGTAGGTTCTCCGCCGGACCGAACTCGTGCAATCTGATCGCCTTCACACCGACCGAGGCTAGAACCTCAACAAACATTGAGGTCAAGCTATCCCACTTTCTTACTTTGTGTATTAAAGTGCGGAGCGAGGGAGGGTAACGTGGCGAAGATTCTGAAGGGTGCGAACGCGCAGGAGACGCACAGCGCGATCCTCGACCTGATCCGCTCCAGCGGCACGGTCACCCGGGTCGACCTGGCGGAGCGGTCCGGCCTGACCGGCGCGTCCATCTCCCGGGTGGTCAAGCAGTTGCTCGCCGACGGCCTGATCGTCGAGACCGGCCTCGGCGATCCGACCGGCGGCAAGCGGGCGACGCTGCTGCAGTTCAACCCCCGTGCGCGGCACGCCGTCGGCATCTCGATCGACACGCCGAGTACGACGTACGTCGTCACCGACATGAGTGGACGGGTGATCGAGCAGGTGTCGTCGCGCGGCATCGGCCGGGACTCGCCCAGCACAGCGGTCAAGCGGATCACCGCCGAGCTCGAGGACCTGATCGTGAAGGCGGAGATCGAGCCGGCCACCCTCGTCGGCGTCGGGGTCGCCTTGGCCGGTCGCCAGGGCGGGGGAGGCCAACGGCTGCTGCGGACGAACTCGTCGAAGTACGCCTGGGAGCCGTTCGCCGTCCGTGACACCCTGCGGGCCGCGATCGACCACCCGATCGTGGTGGAGAACGACTCGACCTGCGCCGCGATCGGCGAGTTCTGGGCCGGCCGGATCCCGTCGGTGAACGACTTCGCCACCGTCTACATGGCGGCCGGTTTCGGGCTCGGCCTGGTCACCGACGGCGACGTGTACCGCGGCTCGTCGTCGAACGTCGGCGAGATCGGCCACATGGTCCTGGACGTGAACGGCCCGGAGTGCTGGTGTGGCAGCCGCGGGTGCCTGGAGAGTCTCGCCGCACCGGCTGCCGTGGTGAAACGTGCCGAGCAGGACGAGGCGCTGGTGAACGAGCTCGCCCTGCGCGGCCGGCAGCTGGCGGTCCGGTCCGACTTCGCGAAGATCGCCCGGCTCGCGGCCGCCGGCGACCCGCGCTGTGTGCGGCTGATCGAGGAGTCCGCGACGTACCTGGCGCAGGCGCTGCTGTCGATCACGAACCTGCTCGACCTCGACCAGATCATCCTCGCGGGTCCCGGCTTCAGCGAGGCGGGCGGCCTCTACGTCCGGATCGCGTCGGCCGAGATCAACCGGCTGTCGTTCGTCCGCGCGATGCACCCGACCCGGGTCGAGCTCTCGAAGCTGGGCCCGAGCGCCGCGGCCCTCGGCGCCGCCTCCCTCGTCCTCCACAGCCAGCTCACCCCCCACCAGAAGTCCAGCCGCTAGCCAACCGCAGCAGCCGGGCCGCGGTCTCGTTGACGGACTCGAGCGCGAAGATCACCCCCCCAGCGCCTTGGGTGACATCCGCATGGCGACCGGCTGCCGGGCCCTCGGACAAGACCTGGTGGGCCGCAACACGCTATTGCGGCTCCTGTGTCGTTTCCGTGGGTGAGCGGTCCTTGCGGAGTCGGAGTCGGTGTCGGTGTCGGTGTCGGTGTCGGTGTCGGTGTCGGTGTCGGTCTGGCGGGATCGTTGCTGGTGCGGACCTGAGGTACTCACCAACCTCACCGTCGGGTCATCACCGGCGCAGGTCTGAGCGGGACCGGCCAGGGCGGTGTCTGCTTGGTGAGTGACACAGATCCGCGCCACGGACCCGGACCCGCCCCCTGCCGTGGTCACGTCCGTTCCCTGCAGTGCCCCCGCCCGCGCCGTCCTCGGCCGGGGTGTGGATCGGAGCTGTGGACGACGGCGAGGATCGTCTTTGTGCACCAGATCCGTACGCCGAGGCAGTCGCCGTACGGATCTGGTGCACAAAGTGGCCGATCCCGGACCCCAGTCCGCGTCGGACCGGGTCGGCGGACCGCGTCGGACCAGCTCGGCGGACGAGCTCGGCGAACCGGGTCGGCGGACCGGGTCGGCGGAGGCGCGTGGCGCTCGGGCTGTCGTGCAGGCGGGCGGGGGTGGTGGTCCGCTGGGATGGGGTTGGGCCAGCGGCTGACCAACTGCCGGGGCCTGGGACACGTACTGGTGGGTTGGGACACGTTATTCCTTGTCCCAACCCACCAGGAGGTGGCCCACCCCCCGAGAGCTGGCCCACCCCCGAGAGGTGGCCCACCCCCCGAGAGCTGGCCAGTTGAGCGTCTGGCCGGCTGAGGGTGTGCAGGTAGCTTCAGCTCAGGAAGTCCTTCAGCCAGAGGCCGCTCTTCTTGACGGTCCGCTGCTGGGTGACGTAGTCGACGTACACGATCCCGAAGCGCCGGCTGTAGCCCCAGGCCCATTCGAAGTTGTCCATCAGCGACCAGGCGAAGTACCCCTTCAGCGGGAAGCCCTCGGAGACGAGGTCCTGGCACACCGCGGTGTGCTGCTGCAGGTAGTCCAGCCGCTCGTCGTCCTCGACGGTCCCGTCCGCGGTCAGTTCGTCCGGGTACGCCGATCCGTTCTCCGTCACATACAACGGCAACTCCGGCGCCATCTTGTTGATCGTGACCAGGATGTCGCGCAGTCCGGCGGCCTGGATCGGCCAGCCCATCTGGGTCCGCGGCAGACCGGTGTCGACGGCAGCGACATTCTCACTGCCGGGTTGCGTCGACGGACCGGGCGTGGAGATCGGCCCGTCCGGCGCGGCTACCGTGGTCGGGCAGTAGTAGTTCACGCCGATGAAGTCCAACGGCGCGGAGATCACCGCGAGATCGGCCTCCTGCGCGGCGAACCATTCGGTCAGCCCGGTGTCCTCGAGCACGTCGGCCGGATACGTGCCGGCCAGCAGCGGATCGAGGAACATCCGGTTCCGCAGTCCGTCCACCCGTCGCGCGGCGTCGAGGTCCGCGGCCGAGTCCGAGGCGGCGTGGATCGGCGCCGGGTTCAGGGCGATGCCATACGAGCCCTCTGACGACCGGAGCGCCTCGAGCGCCAGCCCGTGCCCGAGCAGCAGATGGTGCACAGCCTTCAGCGCCTCAGCACCCTCGGTCCGCCCCGGCGCGTGCTCGCCGTTCCCGTATCCGAGGAAGGCCGAGCACCATGGCTCGTTCAGCGTCATCCAATGCTTGATGACGTCCGACAGCGCGTCGTGCGTGACAGCCGCATAGTCGCGGAACCGCTCGGCCGTGGACCGCACGAGCCAGCCACCCGCGTCCTCGAGCGGCTGGGGCAGATCCCAGTGGTAGAGCGTCGCGTACGGCGTTACGCCGTTCTCCAGGCAGGTTTCGGCGAGCCGCCGGTAGAAGTCCAGTCCGGCGGAGTTCGTCGCACCGGAGCCGGCCGGGACGATCCGCGGCCAGGCGACCGAGAACCGGTACGCCGTCAGGCCGAGGCCCGCCAGCAGTCGGATGTCGTCGGCGAACCGGTGGTAGTGGTCGACGGCGACGTCACCGTTGGTGCCGTCGGAGATCTTGCCGGGCGTGTGCGCGAAGGTGTCCCAGATGCTCGGGCCGCGCCCGCCCGTGGAGACCGCGCCTTCCACCTGGTACGACGCCGTCGCCGCGCCCCAGGTGAAGCCCGGTGGGAAGCCGTTCGTCACGTCGTCTCCTTTTGGTCGTGTTCGATGGTCCCGCGCCGTAGCGAGCAGGTGCGCCGAGGTGCCGTGCCGAGTGCCGCGCAGTAGGCGTGGGACCATCGGACACGACTAACCTTCAACCCAGTATCGCTCTTGGGGGAGGAGGCTACCTAACCGGTTAAGGAGCTCAGCTGGGAGGTCGGCCTCGAGCGATGTGATCAACGCGTCGACTCGCGAAGGCTTGCTGATGCCGACCACGGTCCCGGCGATGTCCGGGTTGTCCACCGAGTGCCGGAGCGAGGCGGTGGCGAGGTCGGTCCCGAACTCGTGGCAGGCTTTGTCCATCTCGGCGACGGCTTCCAGTACGGCGTCCGGCGCGTCGCGGTACGCGTACTTCGTGGCGCCCTGTGGGTTGGCCAGGATCCCGCCGCCGTAGATCGCCGCGTTGACCACCGCGATGCCGTCACCGGTCGCCCGGCGGATCAGGTCGCCGGCCGAGTGGTCGACGAGGCTCCATCGGTTGTGCACGAGCAGCACCTCGAAGCCGCCGAGGTCGAGATAGCGGCTCAGCTCGACGGTGTTCCCGCCCGCGAGCCCGACATGCCCGATCTCGCCGTCGGCCCGGAGTTGCATCAGCGTGTCGACGGCCTCGCGCATCGAGTCGAAGTCGTGGAACTCCGGATCGTGCAGATAGACCAGCGGGAGGTCGTCGAGCCCGAGCCGCTCCTTGCTCTCGGCAACACTCGCGCGCACCCGGGCGCCGGAGTAGTCCTGGCCGCGGGCGTCGACCTTCGTCGCGACCAGGAAGCCGTCCGGGAGACCGCCGTACTCGCGGATGGCCTGGCCGATCCGCAGTTCGCTCTCGCCGTCGCCGTACCCGTTGGAGGTGTCGATCCAGGTGAGCGGACTGTCGAATACCCGCACGACGAGGTCGACCGCCTCCTGCCGGGTCACGTCGTACCCGAAGACCGCGGGCATGCCCGCGATCGCGCTGCCGCCGGCGCAGACGGCGGACACGGTCAGTCCGGTGGAACCGAGGGGCCTCAGCCAGTCGTCTCTCATGCCTCGGAGCCTACGGCGAACGCGAAGCCGTCGGGATCGACGTAGACACTCGTCCCGTCAGGTGCGGTGGCCGTATTCAAGTCCGTCGGGGGGTTGCCGGCGAGTTCGGCGTACGCGAAGCCGGCGACGTCGAGCTGGGGCTCGCGGAAGGTCTTGTCCACCTCGTAGGTGAACACCTCCAGGACCGTGTCGCCGCCCTTGAGGTAGCCGATGCTGAAGCCGCGCTGGTCGTGTGGTTGCTCGATCGTGCCGATGAACGAGAAGCCGTAGTGCTCGTGGTAGTAGTCGCTGGTCGCGGCCCGCTCCTCGATCGTCACCGCGACGTGGTCCAACCGCGGCCGCCGCGGTACGCCGAGGGCACGTTCCCGCGCGACTCCGTCGGCGTCGAGCACAGCTGCGTACTGGAGATCGCCCTGGATCATCTCGAGCAGCGTGCCGTCGGGATCGTAGAAGAAGCAGATCCGGACCTCGCCCTCGGCGTCGAGCGGATCCAGCTTGAACTCCACCCCGGCGGCCTTGAGTACGTCGGCCCGCTCGTCGAGCCGGTCGACCTTGAAACCGATGTGGCGGAAGCCCTTCTGCAGATCGTCCGGCGACCAGGTGCTCTGATCGCGGCCGTTGCCCACGGCCCGTAACTCGACCGTCGCGGTCACCGCGTCCAGGACGGCGCGCTTCGGCGTCGGCTCGCCGACCACGCGGAGCTCCAGGAACTTGGTGTAGTACTCGACCGAGCGCTGGACGTCCGTGCAGTTGACCACGACGTTCTTGATCGGCATAAGACCTCTTCCAGTCAGCTAGTTCTTGACCGCGCCGAGCATCATCCCGGCGACGAACTGCCGCTGCATCCGGACGTAGACGACGACGACCGGTACGACGGACAGCGTGAGGCCGGCGGTGAGCGCCGGCCAGTTGGTGGAGTACTGGCCCATCAGGGTGAACAGCACGGGTTGCAGGGGGAGTGACTCGGTGTTGCGCAGGACCGTATTGGCGATCAGGAACTCGTTCCAGGTGGAGAGGAACTGGAAGATCACCACGGTCGCGATCCCGGGCCGGGTCAGCGGCAGGATCACCCGCCGGAAGATGGTGAGCTCGCTGCCACCGTCCACCCGGGCCGCCTCGATCAACTCGTCGGGCAATGTCTGGAAGAACGCCCGCATCAGAAACATCGCGAACGGCGCCGAGCCGGAGATGTAGAGCACCAGCAGACCGGCCTGGCTGTCGAGCAGCCCGAGCGATTTGAGCTCGAGGTAGAGCGGGATGATCAGCGCCGTCGACGGCATCATCAGGGTCGTCAGCAGCAGCACGAACAGCGTGTTGCGGAACGGGAAGTCGAGCTTGGCGAACGCGTACCCGCTGAGCGTGGCGAACACGAGGACGCCGATCACGGTGACGGACGTGATCCAGACGCTGTTCCAGAAATGCAGCGGGAACTCGATCGAGGTCCAGGCTTCCTTGTACGCCGTACCCGTGAACTTCCGCGGGATGATCGGTCCGTTGAAGATCGTGTGCTGTTCGCGTAGCGACGTGACCACCATCCAGACGAACGGGAACGCCATCAGCACGCAGAACGGCAACAGCACGAAGGTCGCGAACGACCTGCCGACCCAAGGCTTCTGCGCATTGGTGATACTCACCGGTCCGCCCTCCTCGTCAGCCAGAGTTGGGCGATGACGGCCAGCGTGCAGAGCACCATCGTCACGACGCTGAACGCGCTGGCGTAGCCGAGTTGCGGGATCGAGCCCGACGTCGAGCCGAAGGCGAGCGAGTAGAGGTAGGTGCCGAGCACCTCGCTGGCGTGGTTCGGCCCGCCGCCGGTCATCACGAAGATCACGTCGAACGCCTTGAACCCGTTGAGCAGGCCGAGGCTGACAATCAGACCGGTGACCACGCGCAGGCTCGGGACCGTGATGTGCCGGAACTGCTGGACGGTGTTGGCGCCGTCCATCGCCGCCGCCTCGTAGAGGTTCGGGTCGATACTCTGCAGACCGGCGAAGTAGATCAGCATGGTGAAGCCGAGACCGCCCCAGACCGTCACCACGACGATGGCCGGCAGCACCGTCTTCTGATCGGCCAGCCAAGGATGCTGCAGGCTGTCCAAACCGATTGCCCCGAGCAACCGGTTGAGCGTGCCGATGTTCGGGTCGTAGATCAGCTTCCACAGCACTGCGGACACCACGAACGACACGATGCCCGGGATGAACAGGATGGTCCGGACCACGATGCCGACCTTCGACCAGACCACGTTGACCAGTACGGCGATGACGAGGCCGAGGAACGTGAGCACTGCCGTGGTGACACCCGTCAGCACCAGCGTGATGATCAGGGCTCGCCGGGCCACCGGGTCGTTCAGCATCCGGCTGTAGTTGTCGAAGTTCACGAATCTCGGCGTACCGAAGCCGCCCCAGGAGGTGAGGCTCAGGTACGCCGTGTAGAGGATCGGCCAGAGCACGAACCCGAGGAACAGCGCGAACGTCGGCAGCACGAACAGGTAGCCGGCGATGCGCTGCGATTTCCTCAGCGGCGAACCGAACCGGTACGGCGGCCGCCGGGGGAGCGGTCGCCGATCGGCCGGAGCGACGTTCTTGCTCGAGAGGACAGTCGCCATCCGATCAGCCGCCCTTGGCGTTCTGCACGGCCTGCTGCATCTCCTTGGCGACCGCGGCCGGTTCTCCCTTGCCGTCGAAGATCTTGGCGAGCGGATCGCCGGCCGCCACGGAGCCGGGGCCGAACGGGATGTGCGGGCAGCCGTCGCCGTCGAGCAGCCAGGATGTCATCTGCTTCATGATCGGCAGCTCGATCCGGCTCGCCGCGCTCTTCGTCGCCGGCATCGAGTTGGACTCGTTCATGGTGGGGGAGTACTGGTCGGCGGAGTACATGAACTTCAGGAACTCCAGCGCGGCGTCCTTGTTCTTGCTGTTCGCCGACACGGCCCAGCCGGCGCCGGCCTGGTTCGCGGTCCAGTGCCGCTTGCCGGAGGCAATGGCCGGGGTCTTCATCACCTTGTACTTCCTGTTGAACGCCGGCGTCGCGTCCTTGGTCAGGCCCTGTGGCGTCCAGCTGCCGTTGAACAGCATCGTGGCCTTCTCGGTGTAGAAGATCTGCGGCGCCTGGTCTCCGCTGGTCCCGGTGGTGCCGGGCTGGAAGACGCCGCCGTTCACGATCTTCTGCTGCAGCTCGATCGCCTGGACGACCTTCGGATCCTCGTACGTCGCCCCGTCCTTCAGCTGGTCGAGCTTGAGGTAGAAGGTCGGGTCGTCGGCAACTTGCGTGATGAGCGGAAGGAAGAAGTCCAGGGAGCTCGTCGTCGGGTTGCAGCTGAGCGCCACCGGGAACTTGCCGGTGGCCTTGATCTTCGCCGCCGCCGCGATCAGGTCGTCCCAGGTCTCGATCTCGTCCTCGCCGACGCCGGCCTTCTTCAGCAGGTCCGGGTTGTAGAACAGGCCGAACGTCTGTGCCATCCAGCCGACCGCGTACTGCTTGCCGTCCAGGGTGTACTCCTGGTTGGCCGAGTCGAAGAAGTCCTTCAGGAAGTCGTCGCCGAGCTCCTGCTTCAGGTCGGCGGAGATGCCGCCGGTGCCGTAGGTCAGCGCCCGGGTGTGCGGCGCGAAGATCTCCGGGACATCGCCACCGGCCACCGCGGCCTGCAACGCGGGCAGGTACTGATCCGGGGTGCCGAAGATCCGGTTCTCGATCGTGATGTTGCTGTGTGCTGCCTGGAACTTCTCGATCAGCTTCGGGAACTGGTCCTCCTGGTCGTTGTACCAGGACCACATCCGGACCACGGCCTTTCCGCCGCTCGTGGTCCCGCCGCCGCTGTCACTGCCGCCACAGGCGGCCAGCGTGGACCCCAGTCCGAGGGCCGCCGCGCCACCACCCAGCGCGCCCTTGAGTACCGTCCGCCGCCGTACGTGCCGTTCGCCCATCGCCGACTCCTAGTCGCTCACCTCACGAACCTCACATCAACTTCCTAACTGAAAGTAAGAAAGTGGTCAAGGTCCGGGACTGCGCTTTCCGACTTTTCCGGAGCTGCGGTCCGGCCCCTAGGGTTGGGGCATGGTGATTCGGCTGAGCGAGCGGTGGCCGGAGGTGAGTTCGGATCGGTTGCTGTCGGAGTGCGTGCCTCCGCCGCGGTTCGCCGACGTCCGGTTCGCGACGTACCGCCCGGATCCGGACGAGCCCTCCCAGGCCGAGGCGCTCGAGGTGCTGTCGGAACGCGCGACGAAGCTGGCCCGCCCGCGCCCGGCGCCGACGCTGTGGTCCCGGCTCCGCGGAGGCCGCGGCGGTTCGTCGTCGGGCGCACGAGAGTCGGCGGTGGACAAGCCCGGGATCTATCTCGACGGCGGGTTCGGAGTCGGCAAGACGCACCTGCTCGCGTCACTCTGGCACGAAGCCTCCGGACCGAAGATGTACTGCACCTTCGTCGAGCTCACCAACCTCGTCGGCGCCCTCGGTCTCCGCGCCGCCGTCGAGGCGTTGTCGTCGTACCGGCTGATCTGCATCGACGAGTTCGAGCTGGACGATCCCGGCGACACGATGCTGATCTCCCGGCTGCTCGGCCAGCTGGTCGCCGCCGGGGTCGAGTTGGCCGCGACGTCGAACACGCTGCCGGACAAGCTCGGCGAGGGCCGGTTCCAGGCGATCGACTTCCTCCGCGAGATCCAGGCGCTCGCCGCGCATTTCGACGTACGCCGGATCGACGGACCGGACTACCGGCATCGCGGCCTTCCGGTGGCGCCCGAGCCGTGGCCGGACGAGCGGGTCGAGCAGACCGCGGCCGACCGCCCCGGCGCGTCCTGTGACCACTTCGTCGACCTGCACCGCCACCTGGCCGAACTGCACCCGAGCAAGTACGGCGCTCTACTCGACGGCGTCGAGACTGTCGCGATCACAGACATCCGCCCACTCACCGACGAGAACGTCGCCCTCCGGATGGTCGTCCTGGCCGACCGCATGTACGACCGGAACCTGCCGCTCCTGGCCGGCGGCGTAGCACTGGACCAGCTGTTCTCCCCGGAGATGCTCAAGGGCGGCTACCGCAAGAAGTACCTCCGCGCGCTGTCCCGCTTGATCGCCCTGACCCGCGAGTCGGTCGATCACGCCACGTCCTGAGATCCGCACCAGCTCCGCTCATCTCAGCGGTTGATGAGGCAGTATGGGCCAATGGCGAAGCAGAAGAAGGGTCAGAAGGCGGAGGACGGTGGACTGCGCGCTGAGCTGCGAGTGCCGTCCGGCCCGGTGGACCTGACGAAGTACGACACGCGAGCCACGCCCGGGTTCAGTGGGGGCAAGGCTGACGGCAAGGCTGCGCTGAAGAGCCTCGGTAGTGAGGTCTCCGACTGGCAGGAGCGGCTGTTCGCCGAGGGACGCAAGGACGGACAGCGCAGCGTGCTGCTGGTCCTGCAGGGGATGGACACGTCCGGCAAGGGCGGAGTGATCCGGCACGGCGCGGGACTGATGGATCCGCAGGGCCTGAAGATCACGTCGTTCAAGGCGCCGACGGCGGCCGAGAAGCGACGCGGCTTCCTGTGGCGGATCAAGCAGGCGCTGCCGGAGGAGGGGATCGTCGGGATCTTCGACCGGTCGCATTACGAGGACGTGCTGATCGCTCGGGTGCGCAACCTCGTCACCCCGAACGTGTGGGACCGGCGCTACGACCAGATCAACGACTTCGAGGCGGAGCTGGCCGCGAACGGCACGACGATCCTGAAGTGCTACCTGCACATCTCGGCGGACCAGCAGCGGACCCGGCTCGAGACCCGGCTGGACGATCCGACCAAGCACTGGAAGTACAACCCGGGCGACGTTGACGAGCGGAAGTTCTGGCCGGACTATATGGACGCCTACCATGCGGCGATCGAGCGCTGTAACACGCCCGAGGCGCCGTGGTACGTCATCCCGAGCGACCGCAAGTGGTACCGCAACTGGGCCGTCACCACGATCCTCCTCGAGACGCTCAAGGAGCTGGACCCCGAGTGGCCGGTCGCCGACTACGACATCGTCACCGAGCAGAAGCGCCTCGCCGCCACCTGATCTGAGCGGACGCCTGATGCCCGGCCAAGGGATCAGGCGTCCGGATCGATGTCGTGCTCCCGCAGCAGGTTGCGGAGGTGAGCCACCTGCTCGTGCAGGCGTTCGTTCTCGTCCAGGACATGGTTGAGCTCGCCCAGGAGATGGTGGCGACGGCCGAAGGTGGTCCAGCCCGATGCGTCGTCGGCGAGCATGCCGGCGACGGCGGACTCGGACCGCCGGCGGCGATCGATCCGATCCTCGACCTTGCGGCGGATGGCGTCCGGGTCGGAGGTGAGCTTGGTCAGGATCTGGCCGGCGACGCCCTCACCGTCGCGCAGCAGGCCGAGCAGCAGATGCTCGGTGCCGAGCTGGTCGGAGCCCCGCCGCCGGGCCTCGTCCCACGCGTGCTCGAACGTGCTCTTCGCCCGCGGCGTGAACGGGATGGTCCCGGCCTCCCCGCGCCCACGGCCGAGGATCTCCACCATCAGGTCACGGACCGCTGGAGCCGTGATCCCGAACCCGGCCAGCACCCGCTCCGCGATGCCCTGTCCCTCCTCGATGAGCCCGAGCAGCAGGTGCTCGGTCCCGATGTAGACATGGCCGAGTTTCCGCGCCTCCTCCTGGGCCAGCGCGACGACTCGCTTGGCTGGATCACTGAATCGCTCGAACATCCGGATTCCCCTCCGCCACTCGTTGTCGACAGTCAGTTCGGCGACCGCGTCCTCCAGCACCAGGTCGAGCCGCAGATGTTCCTGCAGGTCGCCGGCCGTGACCGGTTCCTGCTCGAGCCGGGCCCGGACAAACTCGGCAACCTCGGGTGCGGTCGCAGCGCCGGCTGTGATCCGATCCAGCAAGTCGTCCACTTCCGACACCGGCTCGAGCCGCAGCTCAGCCCGGTTCAGCGCGGTGAACTGCAGGACGACCGCGACCGCCACCACCCGATTAGGCCCGTCGAACGGGCGCTCCCGGACCAGCCCTGCCAGCAACACCCCGGCCGCCTCAGCCATCCCAGGGGTACGCCGGACATCGGCCAGCACTCGGTCGATCGTGTCCAGGTCCGTCCGGCGTACGGCGTCCTCCGACTCGCACTGCAACACGCGAGCCGCCACCGCGAGTACGTCGTACCGGCCGAGGTAGCGCATCAGGCGTCTCCGCGGAGGCGGCGTAGGGACTCCTCGTGGCGGGCCAGGTTTTCCTCCAGGAGGCGGCTGAACCGCGTGTCCTGCCGCCGCTGATCGACCAGCGCCGTGATCGCCTCTCGCGCGACATCCGACACCGACCGGCCTTCCACCGACGCCACCGTCTGCAGCCGCTCGGCCAACTCCGGATCAAGCCGCAACAGGATGTTCTTCGTCCCGTCCTTCACCATAGATAGCAAGATATCACGCTATCTCAGTCCAGAACCTGGGCTGCCGGGACTCGTGAGCCTGGGAGTGGGGCAGGGTGGGGGAATGCGAGCGGATGTCGTGGTGGTGGGGCTGGGCGCGTTCGGGTCGGCGGCGTTGTGGCGGCTGGCTTCGCGTGGGGTGAATGTGGTGGGGATCGAGCGACAAGGGATCGGGCATCCGTTCGGTTCGTCGCATGGGACCACGCGACTGTTCCGGGTCGCTTGCATGGAACACCCCGGGTTGACGCCGATCGCTCGCAGGTCGCTGGAGCTGTGGACTCAGCTGGGGGAGGGGACCGGCGAGGTCTACGTCCGTCAGACCGGCTCTCTCAACGTCGGCGGCCCGAAAAGCAGTCCGGTCAGGGGTGCCCGGCAGGCGGCCGCCGAGGCGGCGGCGCCGACGACGGACCTGACCCACGACGAGCTGGTCGAGCGATTCCCGCAGTACGACCTGGCCGCCGAGGACGTTGCCGTCTGGGATTCCGGCGCGGGGATCTGCTACGCCGAGCCGACCGTCCGCGCGCACGTCGCGGAGGCGCAACGGCTGGGTGCGACGGTCTTCCCGCACACGATGGTGACGGCGATCGACCTCGGCCGCGACGAGGTGACCGTGCGGACGCCGACGATCAGCATCACCGCGGATCAGGTCGTCGTCGCCACGGGCGCCTGGCTGAGCAAGCTGGTTCCAGGTCTGCCGCTGTCGCCGCGACGTACGCCGCTGTTCTGGTTCCAGGCCAAGGATCCGGCGTCGGAGGCCTTTCGGCTGAGCAACTTCCCGTCATTCATCTGGGAGTTCGCGGACGGACGCGGGCTGTGGGGACACGGGTCCGACGAGGACTTCCTGGTGAAGGTCGGCCTCGACGGTGCCGAGCGCGAGCGCGGCGTCGATCCGGACGAACTCGATCGCTACATCCACCCGCGCGAGGACATCGCCGAGCTCTCGGAGGCGATCAGTCACGCCTTCCCGGACCTCGATCCCGAGCCGGTCAAGCTGATGCCCTGCATGGTGACGGACTCACCCGACGGCCAGTTCCTGGTCGGCCGGTACGACGAACGCCTGGTGATCGCGGGCGGTGACAGCGGCCACGGCTTCAAGCACTGCGCCGGTGTGGGTGAGCTGCTGGCTCAGATCACAACGAAGGAGACGCCGTACACCGACGTCTCCTTCGTTGATCCGCTGCGGTTCTAGGCGGTACGGACGAGCTCCGGGCGGGCGATGACCGGGCGCGGGGCCGGGGTCAGGGTGAGCAGGTCCAGGCCGGCTACGCCGTAGCGGAGGAGGACCAGGCGGGCTACCTCGGCACTGACACCCAGCGGGCGCGAGATGGCGACGGCGCCGGCGCGGCGGGCGGTTGACTCGGCACGGTCCGGGAGGACGCCCGGGGCCAGGAAGAGGGATCCGACGGCCACGTGACGCCGGCCCTCGAGCCGCCACTGCAGCACGGCCTCGGCCGGTGACGGCGACGCCGCGCAGGTGAAGGCCGCGGTCACCGGCAGCTTGTGCCGCTGACCCCACAGCCGCGCGAGCCGGGTCACGCTCGCGTTCGCCTGCGAGTCGCTCGATCCGGCGCACGCCAGCACCAGCGCGTCCAGCTCCCGCACCCGGCCGTCCTTGAGCTCGGCCCGCATCCGGCGATCCAGTACGTCGAGCAGCGACTCGTCGTACCCGAGGACGTCGGAGGCGATGATCCGCAGCGCCGGGAACCGGGTGCGTGCCTCGTCGACGACGGCCGGGATGTCGACCCGGGCGTGGAACGCCGACGACAGCAGCAGCGGCAGGATGACGACTTCCTCCACGCCCTCGGCGGCGAGCTTGCCGAGCTTCTGGTACGGCGTGGGCGGGCAGTGGTCGAGGAAGGAGGCTTCGATCCGGAGGTCGTCACGCAGGTCGCGCAGGCACTTGACGAGAGCGTGGACGGTGGCGGCCGAGCGCGGGTCGCGGCTGCCGTGGGCGAGGATCACGAGCGCTGGAGCAGTCACAGCAGTTCCCCTTCTTCGTTGTCGATCATGCCGGCTGCCAGCGTCCACCCGTCGTGGGCGTCGATCAGCAGGAACGATCCGGTGATGGTGTTGCTGGAGTACGGGTCGGCGGCCAGCGGTGCGGCGATCTTGAGTTGCACCTTGCCGATGTCGTTCAGGTCGAGCCCGGTGGCGTCGATGACTCCGAGCGTGTCGAGGTCCAGCGCCCCGGTGATCTTGGTGACGATCGCCTGGGCGGTGGTCGTGGTGTGCTTGATCAGCAGCCGGGCGCCCACGGCCAGTGGGCGGTCCGACAGCCAGCACACGGTGGCGGCCAGTTCCCGGCGGGTGCCGGGGGAGGCGTCCGCGGCGACGATCACCGAGCCGCGGGCGACGTCGATGTCGTCGGTCAGCCGAACGGTGACGGCCTCGCCGGCGACCGCGGACGGCCGCTCGACCACCGCGGTGCTCGTCGACGTGACGACGGGCCGGTCGATGCCGGCGATCGACGTACGGCGGCCGGTCGGCAGCACGATCACCGGGTCACCGACGGTTACGGTGCCGGAGGCAACGGTTCCGGTGTAGCCGCGGTAGTCGCGGTACTCGTCCCCGGTCTGCGGCCGGATCACGTACTGCACCGGGAACCGCAGCGGCTGGTCGGAGGAGTCGATCCGCCCGGTCGCGTTCTCGAGCACCTCGAGCAGCGTCGGTCCGTCGTACCAGGATGTCTCGGTCGACGGCTCGACCACGTTGTCACCGACGAGTGCGGAGACCGGGATGGCCTTGACGTCGGCGATCCCGAGCTGGTCGGCGACCTCGTTGACGTCTTTCGCGATCTTGGTGAACACCGTCTCGTCGTAGCCGACCAGATCGACCTTGTTCACCGCGAGGACGACGTGTGGCACCCGGAGCAGACCGGCCACGGCGAGGTGCCGCCGGGTCTGCTCGAGGACGCCGTGCCGTGCGTCGACCAGGATGATCACCACATCCGCGGTCGAGGCGCCGGTGACCGTGTTGCGGGTGTACTGCACGTGCCCGGGGCAGTCGGCCAGGATGAACGAGCGCTTGTCGGTGGCGAAGTACCGGTAGGCGACGTCGATCGTGATGCCCTGCTCGCGTTCGGCCCGCAGGCCGTCGGTGAGCAGGGCGAAGTCGAAGTCGCCACCACGGGCTTCCGACACCGTCTTCACGTGGGCGATCTGGTCGGCCAGGATCGCCTTGCAGTCGTGCAGCAGTCGCCCGACCAGCGTGGATTTACCGTCGTCGACGGATCCCGCGGTGGCAAGCCGGAGAAGTGTGCTCATCAGAAGTACCCCTCTCGCTTGCGGTCTTCCATCGCGGCTTCGCTGACGCGGTCGTCGGCCCGGGTGGCGCCGCGCTCGGTCAGCTCGCTGGCCGCGACCTCGACGACCACCTCGGCCGCGGACGAAGCGGTCGACGCGACCGCGCCGGTGCAGGACATGTCGCCGACGGTCCGGTAGCGAACCACCCGGCGCTCGACCACCTCACCCGAGCGAGGCTGCGAGTAGGGGCCGACGGCAAGCAACATGCCGTCGCGCTCGAACACGTCCCGCTCGTGCGCGTAGTAGATGCTCGGGAGGTCGATGCCCTCGCGCTCGATGTAGTTCCACACGTCCAGCTCGGTCCAGTTGGACAGCGGGAAGACGCGCACGTGCTCGCCCGGCCGGTGCTTGCCGTTGTAGAGAGACCACAGCTCCGGCCGCTGGTTCCGCGGGTCCCACTGGCCGAACTCGTCGCGCAGGCTGAAGATCCGCTCCTTCGCCCGGGCCCGCTCCTCGTCCCGCCGGCCGCCGCCGAAGACGGCGTCGAACCGGTGCCCGTTGATTGCGTCGAGCAACGGGACCGTCTGCAGCGGGTTCCGCGTCCCGTCCGATCGCTCCCGCAGCCGGCCATCCGCGATGTAGTCCTCGACGCTGGCCACCTCGAGCCGCAGGCCGAGCGTGTTCACGGTCGCGTCGCGGTAGTCCAGCACCTCCTGGAAGTTGTGCCCGGTGTCCACGTGCAGCAGCGCGAACGGAACCCCGGCCGGCGCGAACGCCTTGCGGGCCAGGTGCAACATGACGATCGAGTCCTTGCCGCCGGAGAACAGGATCACCGGCCGCTCGAACTCCGCCGCCACCTCACGGAAGACGAAGATCGACTCGCTCTCCAGAGCGTCCAACTCAGTGACCACGGGCGTCTCGACTGCGGCGGTCATGTGTGCAACCCGCATTCGATCTTGCCCTGGCCGGCCCAGCGGCCGCTGCGCGGATCTTCGCCGGGGGCGACTCGTTGGGTGCACGGCTCGCAGCCGATCGACGGGTAGCCGTCGTACTGCAGCAGGTTGACCAGTACGCCGTTGTCCGCGATGTAGGTGTCCAGGTCTTCCTGGGTCCACGGGGCGAGCGGGTTGAGCTTGACCATGTCGCGCTTGGCGTCGTACTCGACGACCGGGGTGTTCGCCCGGGTCGGCGCCTCCTCGCGGCGGATGCCGGTGACCCAGGCCTTGTAGCCGGACAGGTACCGGTTGAGCGGCTCGACCTTGCGGAGCGCGCAGCACTTGTCGGGCTCGCGCTCGTAGAGCTTCTCGCCGTACTCGGCGTTCTGCTCCTCGACCGTCTGCTTCGGCAGGGCGTTGATCAGGTTGATCGGCAGCGTCGCCGCCACCGCGTCCCGGGTGCCGATCGTCTCGGCGAAGTGGTAGCCCGTGTCGAGGAACAGGACGTCGACGCCGGGGGCCGCCTCGGCCGCGAGGTGGGGGAGTGCCCCGTCTGCCATCGAGGCGGTCACCACCAGCTCGTCACCGAAGGTCTCCCGCGCCCACGCCAGCAGTTCCTGCGCCGAGGCGTCGGCTAGTCGCTCGTTCGCCTCTTCGGCGAGCGTCTTCAGATCTGTGCTCATTCCACCGTCACCCGCAGTCCGATCATCTTCAGCTGGAACACCCGTGCACACGGCCGGCACTCCCACGCGCCATGGCCTTCCTCGGAAGGACGAAGGTCCTCGTCCCCGCAATAGGGGCAGTACAGCGGCGCAGCACGCTCACTCATTGCAAAGCCTCCTCGTCAGCACGGGTGACCCACTCGGCGAAACGCTCGCCGGCGTTGCGTTCCTTCAGATAGTTCTGGGTGACACGCTCCACATAGTCGGCGAGACCGTCCGCGGTGACCTTGTGGCCGCGGAGCTTCCGGCCGAAGCCGGCGTCCAGCCCGAGCCCGCCGCCGAGGTGGACCTGGTAGCCCGGCACCTGCTTGCCGTCGGCATCCATCACCAACTGGCCCTTCAGGCCGATGTCGGCGACCTGGATCCGGGCGCAGGAGTTCGGGCAGCCGTTCACGTTCACGGTGATCGGTACGTCGAGCTCCGGGATCCGCTCCTCCAGCTCGTCGATCAGCTGGGCCGCCTTCGCCTTGGTCTCGACGATCGCGAGCTTGCAGAACTCGATGCCGGTGCAGGCCATCGTGTTCCGCCGCCAGGCCGACGGGTTCGCCTGGAACCCGAGCGCGTCGAGGCCGGCGATCAGCGAGTCGACCTGCGCCTCCTCGACGTCGAGCACGAGCAGCTTCTGCTGCGCTGTCGTCCGGATCCGGTTCGACCCGTGCGCCGCGACCACGTCGGCGACCTTGGCGAGCGACGTACCCGACACGCGTCCGACGATCGGCGCGACGCCGACGAAGTACTTGCCGTCCTTCTGCTTGTGTACGCCGATGTGATCGCCCTGTACGGAGGGCACCTCGGGCGCGGGTCCGTCGATCAGCTTCCGCTTGAGGTACTTCGTTTCGAGAACTTCCCTGAACTTCTCGACGCCCCAGTCCGCGACCAGGAACTTCAGCCGGGCCCGGGTCCGCAACCGCCGGTAGCCGTAGTCGCGGAAGATGCTGGTGACACCCCACCAGGCCTCGTGCACCTCTTCGAGCGGGATCCACGCGCCGAGCCGCTGCGCGAGCATCGGGTTCGTCGACAGCCCGCCGCCGACCCACAGGTCGAAGCCGGGCCCGTGCTCGGGGTGCACCACGCCGACGAAGGCGATGTCGTTCACTTCCGGTACGACGTCGTGCGACGGGTGACCGGTGAGCGCGGTCTTGAACTTCCGCGGCAGGTTGGAGAACTCGGTCGAGCCGATGTACTTCTCGACGATGTCGTCGATGGCCGGGGTCGGGTCGATGATCTCGTCCGCGGCGATCCCGGCGACCGGGCTGGCGATCACGACGCGCGGTACGTCGCCGCAGGCCTCGGTGGTGTAGAGCCCGACAGCCTCCAGCTTCTGCCAGATCGCCGGCACGTCCTCGATCCGGATCCAGTGCAGCTGGATGTTCTGCCGATCGGTGATGTCGGCGGTGTCGCGCGCGTACTCGGTGGAGATCTCCGCGATCACCCGCAGCTGCTCGGTGCTGAGCTGGCCGCCCTCGACCCGGACCCGCATCATGAAGTAGCGGTCGTCCAGCTCCTCGGGCTCCAGCGTCGCCGTCTTGCCGCCGTCGATGCCGGGCTTGCGCTGGGTGTAGAGGCCCCACCAGCGGAACCGGCCACGCAGGTCGGCCGGGTCGATCGAGTCGAAGCCGCGGTGCGCGTAGACATTCTCGATCCGGGCCCGGACGTTCAGGCCGTCGTCGTTCTTCTTGTTCTCTTCGTTCTTGTTCAACGGCTCGCGATAGCCGAGCGCCCACTGGCCCTCGCCTTTGCCCTTGCGCGGGCGGGCGGGCTTACGGGGAGCAGCAGGAGGAGACGTGACGCCAGTCATCCGGAGGGGTGTCCTTGTCCTCGTGACAGGTGCTCACCGAGGGCGGCGGGATCGAAGCGTCGTCGATTCGATGCGTTCCGCGCGGTGCGCACCCAGCGGTGATCGGGGGTGATCAGGGGCCGTCGTCGGGCCCGGCGGGGTGGCTGTCAGAACATCGAAGGACAACAGATGGCGCTGCGCATCCGCCCGAGGTCGACATGAATCCGACCTACGAGGTGAGTGGAGCGGGCAGCGAGCATGCTCACAAGCGTCAGTCCCAGAGCCGGACATTGCAACTGTCAATCCTGCATCGTGAGACCGGATCTCACGATACGGCTATCTCTACAAGTCTGGTGGAGATTGCTTCGCGCTCGGACCCTGTTCCACAAGAACTCTTGTACAAGAGCTCTTGTGCAATTTATGGTGGCTCGCATGACCCCCGCGAACCGGCGCCCGGCCGACCCCTCGGTGATCGCCGCCATCCACCATCCGCTGCGCCGACGGCTGATCGACCTGCTCGGCGTCGAGGGCCCCGCGACCGCCTCACAACTGGCCGGACGCACCGGCGAACTGGTCGGCAATATCAGTCATCACCTGAAGGTGCTGGCGGTCGCCGGAGTGATCGAGGAGGCGCCGGAGCTGGCCAAGGATCGCCGGGAGCGCTGGTGGCGCAGCGCCCGGTCGTCGTGGACCTGGTCGGTCGCTGACGCGGGCGGCGAACCGGCCCGTGAGCTGATTGCAACCGTTTCCGAGGAGAGGAATGTCACGTACCACGCGGACAAGGTCCGGCAGTGGTTCGAGGCCCGGCACGAGTACGGCGAGGAGTGGGTCCGGGCTGCGTTCGCGACCGACAGTTGGCTGACGCTGACGCCGGAGCGGCTGACCGAGTTGTCGGACCGGATCCGGGACCTGATCCAGGAGTACTACGAGGATCCGTCGGACGACTCGTCCGCGGTGCCGGTGTACGTGTTCGCGCACGGCGTGCCGGCCCGGCCATGACCGGCGCCGCGGCGGTCGCGGACACGACCGGCATCCCGCCGCTGGGCCGGGATCGCCGGGTGCACGCGTGGATCCTGTCGGGAGCGGTCTCGGAGGCCGGCGACGTGGCCTGGTACGTCGGCCTCGCGTGGAGTGCGGCACAAGTCGCCTCGCCCGCCGGTGCCGGTCTGGTGATGGGCATCGGTGCGCTGCCGAGGGCCCTGATCCTGCTGTTCGGCGGCGCGCTCGCCGATCGGCTCGACGCCCGGCGCACGATGATCGCCGCCAACCTCGGCCGGATCGTCGTACTCGTCGCCGCCGCGCTCGTCGTCGCTGCGGCCGGGGTGTCGATGGCTCTGCTGCTGACGGTCGCGATCCTTTTCGGCGCCGTGGACGCGCTCTACAACCCTGCGTCGGGCACGCTGCCGCGCCGGATGGTCCGCTCCGACGACCTCGTTCGGTTGGCCGCAACCCGGCAGTTGGCCAACCGGCTGGCGGTGTTCGTTGGTGCTCCCCTCGGCGGCCTACTGGTCGCGCAGGGCGGTCTGGTCGCGGTAATGGTCGCCGATGCGATCTCGTTCGGGGTCATCGCCGTGGCGCTGGCGTTCGTCGTCCGGCCGCGCTTCCCACGGCCGGCGCCCAGTGGGCACTCGATCCGGCGCGACCTGTCCGCGGGCTTCGGTTACCTCCGGCGCGATCGGATCGCCCGGACCCTGGTCATCGCGTTCTTCGGGCTGAACCTGTGTGTCGGACCGGTGCTGGCCGTCGGCCTGGTTCAGCGTGTCCATCTGGACGGCTGGGGCTCGGCGGCGCTCGGGTGGTTCCAGGCGTGCTCCGGGATCAGTGCCGCGGTCGGCGCGGTGGTTGCCCTGCGCTGGAAGCCGCGGTTGCCCGCCCGTGCCGGACTGCTGCTGCTCATCGTGCAGGCGGCCGGATGCGTGATGATCGGGCTGGTGCCGCGGGCCGGCGTGTTCGTCGCGATGGCGATGATCGGATTCACCGCCGGACTCGCCTCGGCCTTCCTGTCCGGCGCCTTCCAGCAGACCATCGAACCGGCGTTCCTCGGGCGGACGTCGAGCATCGTCAGCCTGTCCGACGACGGCCTGATGCCCATCGCCATGACCGGGTTCGGCGCGCTGATCTCGCTGACCGACGTCGCCGTGGCCTGTGCGCTGCTCGGGACCGCATTCGCAGTACTGATGGTGTGGTCCGCCTCGCGCTTGCGGGGCTGAAGTCTGCACTCGGGGCGCGAACGCGTGGGGTGTGTCGTTCATGGTCGGCGTCGGGCGGAACGCCGAGCGGTGCCCGCATCACCAGATCGCGAACATCACCGGGAACGTACTCACTCCGTGTTCACCGGCCACGGCTCGCGGTACGTCGACGACGTACGGTCCTGGCAGGCCTCGGAGCCCGCCGACGACTTCGCCGCCATCGCCGTCTACGCACCGACCCGCTGACGCTAAGCTCACCTGGTGCTTCAGGTCGACTGGGACAACGTACGCGAGTTCACCCTCGCGCCCCGCGTCGCTGGGGCTGCGTGACCGCGGCGTCGATCGCCGCTCAGGTGCGATCCGGCGAGCGGACTGCACTCGAGGTGATCGACCAAGCGCTCGAGGCTGCACTGCGCCTCGACCCGCTGCTCCATTTCGTCGACGAGTTGGACGTCGTTGGCGCCCGCGCAGCAGCCGAACGACTCGAGCCCACCGGTCCGTTCGCGGGTGTCCCGTTCTTCATCAAGGCAAGGACGCCGGACAACTCGCCGATTATCAGCCGGCTCGTGGCGGCCGGCGCGATCCCGATCGGTACGGCGACGCGCGCCAGACCCGGCGCGGTGTCGCAGACCTTCGGATGGAACGGCCAGGACTACACCCGCAACCCGTGGGACTTGTCGCGATCGCCAGGTGGCTCGACCGCTGGTGGTGCGGCGGCGGTCGCGGCCGGCGTCGTACCGCTGGCAACTGGTGGAGACTCCGGCGGCTCACTGCGGATCCCGGCCGCGTTCTGCGGAGTGGTCAGCTTCAAAGGCACGTATGGCCGCATCCCGCGCCCGGTCGGTCGCGCCCTCGGCGGGCTCACCACCGCCGGCTTCATCGGCGCCGATCTCGACGACGTGATCGTGGCGACGAGCATCGCCAGCGGTCCACACCGCCTGGACCCGACCGCGCTGCCGGCGTGGCCGGTCCCGACAGTTCACGATCGTTCGTGGCGGATTGCGTATCGCTCCACCCTCGGCTGTCATCTGGCGGACCCTGCGGTCGACCACGTGATCCGCGAGCGGCTGACTCACGCCGGCGTCACCGTGGTCGACGTACCGCTCGAGCTTCTCCCGACTGATGAGGCGTGGCCTGTGCTGTCGGGTCTGGATGCCGGCCGCGGTGCGGAAGCGGCCGCGGCGAACCGGGCTCGCGAGGTGCGCGACAACAACAACACCGCGCTCGCCGATCTCTTCGCCGAAGTGGATGCCCTGATCACCCCGACCACGCTGACTGTTGCGCACGGCTACGACCAGCACGAGTCCAGCATCGTCACCGGCGACCCGTGCTGGACCTTCAATGTGACCGGGCACCCCGCGGTCAGCGTCCCTGCCGGTCTGGCGGACGGATTGCCTGTGGGTGTTCAGGTTGTGGCGCCGCATGGATCGGACGACGTCGCGCTCGCGGTGGCACGGCGGATGCAGGTTGTCCTGCCGCCACCACCGATCCGCTGACGGGTCTCAGCGCGGGTGCTCCGACCGCCAGTGCTTGATCATCTGGTCGAGGTCGGTCTTGATGAAGGCGAAGAAGTCGGCGGCTTCGGTGAGGCGGTGGCCGACGGGGGAGTCGGGGCCGAAGAGGTCGGCGCCGGCGCGGCTGCTGGCCTCCCATTCGCCGAGGGCGTCGTTGCGGCGTTCGAGGATCGCGGCGAAGACGTCGTCGCGGATCCGGTAGTGGTCCTTGCGGGACCCGGGCAGCCGCTCGCGGGAGATGAACGACACCTGGAGCAGTTGCCGGACCGCACCGGAGACCGCGGGCTGGCTGATCTTGAGCGACTCGGCCAACTCCGCGGCGGTCATCGTGCCGGTCGGGCTGACCAGCATCCGGCCCATCACCCGGGCCGACATCGTCGGGACGCCGCTGTTGGCCAGCACGCCGGCGAAGCGCTCGACGAACTGGCTGATCTCTTCCGGGCTCGGTTCCTGCGCCATGGTTGAAGCTTACAATAATTTGATATATCGCAACTATCACAAACTTTTGATAATTTGAATCATGACCTCGACCTCCCACGCCGAACGGCCGACGCTGACCGGCGCGCGCCGCTTCGGAGTACTCATCGCGCTCTGCCTCGCCGTCCTCGTCCTCGGCCTGGACACGACCGTGCTCAACGTCGCACTGCCGACGCTGGCGTCCGACCTCGACGCCTCCACCAGCCAGTTGCAGTGGATGGCGAACAGCTACAACCTCGTCCTCGCGGCCCTCCTGTTGCCCGCCGGTCTCCTCGGCGACCGGTACGGGCGGCGCAAGATCATCGCGATCGCGCTCACCCTGTTCGGCGCCGCCTCGCTCGCCTGCGGCCTGGCCGACTCGGCCGAGGGCCTGATCGCCGCTCGGGCGTTCCTGGGCGTCGGTGCGGCGATGATCGTTCCGGTGGCGCTGTCGCTGATCACCGTGCTCTTCCGCACCGAGGAGGACCGGAAGAAAGCGATCGGGTTCTTCGTCGTTGCCAACAGCATCGGTATGCCGCTCGGCCCGATCGTCGGCGGACTGCTGCTCGACCACGCCGGCTGGCAGTGGATCTTCTTCATGAACGTCCCGATCGCGTTGATTGCGGCCCTTGCGGTCACGCTGCTCGTCCCAGAGACCCGAAGCTCGCGGCGACCGGCCATCGACTGGCTCGGCATCGTGCTCTCCAGTGCTGGTCTGGCGTGCTTGGTGTACGGCGTGACCAAGGCCGGCGAGACGTCGTGGACCGATAGTGTCACTGTGCTGTTCCTCGGACTGGCCGTCGTACTGATCGCCGGGTTCCTGTTCTGGCAGCGGCGGACCACGCGGCCGTTGATCGAGCTGCGGTTGTTCCGCGAGAAGACATTCACCGGCGGCGCGGTGCTGCTCACGGTGTCGGTGTTCGCGATCTTCGGGTTGCTGTTCACGATGCCGCAGTACTTCCAAGGCATCAACGGATCGGACGCGCTGCACACCGGGCTCAAGTTGCTGCCGTTCATCGGCGGGATGACGCTCGGCGCGAAGGTGGCCGAGCCGGTGGAGGAGAAGGCCGGAACCCGGCTGGTGGTGATGGCCGGGTTCGTGGTGATGGCCGTCGGGTTCGTGCTCGGGGCCTTCACGGAGCTCGGCACCGGGTACGGGTACACCGCGATCTGGTTCGTGGTGGTCGGCTTCGGTCTCGGGTGTTCGATGCCTCAGGCAATGAACGCGGCGTTGGGTGTGCTCGACCCGGAGCGGGCCGGGACCGGATCCGGTCTGCTGCAGGCGTTCCGCCAGGTCGGCGGCACGGTCGGTGTCGCGGTTCTCGGCACGGTGCTGAACTCGGTCTACCGCGCAGGAGTCGACACGACCGGACTGCCCGCGCAGGCCGCGGATGCGATCGAGAAGGGGCTTGGTGGCGGGCTCGCCGTTGCGGCCAAGTCGGGCTCCGCCGACCTGCTGAGCGATGTCCGGGACGCGTTCATGACCAGTCTCAACACCACCATGTGGGTGTCGGCGGGAATCGCAGTCGCAGGCGCCGTACTCGCCGCCGTGTTGATGCCACAACGGCGTGCGCCCGCTCCCAACAGTGTGGAAGCGGGCGCTGCGCGAGTCAGCTGAGCTCGAGGCCCGGGTACAGCGGGTGCTTGTCGAGCAGTTCGGACGAGGCGGCCTTGGTCTTGTCCGCAACGCCATCGGCGAGCACGTACTTCGCCTTGGACGGGGCACCGGCCGACGTCGTGGTCGGCGTCGTGGCGGAGATGACGTCGACGATGAGCTCGGCGACCCGGTCGAACTCGTCGCCGCCGAAACCACGGGTGGTCAGCGCCGGCGTGCCGATCCGGACACCCGACGTGTACCAGGCGCCGTTCGGGTCGCGCGGTACGGCGTTCCGGTTGGTCACGATGCCGGCGTCGAGCAGCGCGGACTCGGCCTGCCGGCCGGTGATGCCGTACGACGAGACGTCGAGCAGCACGAGGTGGTTCTCGGTGCCGTCCGTCACGAGCTTCACGCCACGCTTCATCAGGCCCTCGGCCAGCGTGACTGCGTTGTCGGCGACCGCCTGCGCGTACACCTGGAACGACGGCTGCCGGGCCTCGGCCAGCGCGACCGCCTTTGCCGCCATCGTCTGGCTCAGCGGACCACCCAGCACCATCGGACAACCGCGGTCGACGGAGTCGGCGTACTCGGGCTGGCACAGCACCATGCCGCCGCGCGGGCCGCGCAGCGACTTGTGCGTGGTGGTCGTGGTGACGTGCGCGTGCGGGATCGGGTCGAAGTCGCCGGTGAACACCTTGCCCGCGACCAGGCCGGCGAAGTGGGCCATGTCGACCATCAGCGTCGCGCCGACCTCGTCGGCGATCTCGCGCATCTTCGCGAAGTTCACCTTCCGTGGGTACGCCGAGTAGCCGGCGATCAGGATCAGCGGCTTGAACTCGCGCGCCTTGCGGGCAACCTCGTCGTAGTCGAGCAGCCCGGTCTCCGGGTCGGTGCCGTAGGAGTGCTGGTTGAACATCTTGCCGGAGATGTTCGGCCGGAAGCCGTGGGTCAGGTGACCGCCGGCGTCCAGCGACATGCCGAGCATCTTCTGGTCGCCGAGCGCCTTGCGGAGCTTGGTCCAGTCCTCGTCGGACAAGTCGTTGACGTGCTTGGCGCCCGCCTCGGCCAGCGCCGGGGACTCGATCCGCTGGGCCAGGATCGCCCAGAAGGCGACCAGGTTCGCGTCGATGCCGGAGTGCGGCTGGACGTAGGCGTGCGGTGCGCCGAACAGGGCCTCGGCGTGGTCGGCCGCGGCCTGCTCGACGGTGTCGACGTTCTGGCAGCCGGCGTAGAAGCGGTGCCCGATGGTGCCCTCGGCGTACTTGTCCGAGAGCCAGTTGCCCATCGTGAGCAGGGTGGCGGGGGAGGCGTAGTTCTCGCTCGCGATCAGCTTCAGCGACGAGCGCTGGTCGGCCAGTTCGGCCTTGATCGCGCCGGCGATCGTGGGTTCCACCGCGCCGATCACCTCGAGCGCGTTGCGGTACGCGGCCGATGCGGCGGCGGCATCGAAGGGTTGAGTCATCGTTGTCTCTCCTGCGGTTGCAGTGGGTCGAAGGCACCCAGGCGCACGGTGCCGACGGTCTTCGCTCCCCGGTGGTTCTCCACCTCAGCGCGCCAGTCGCGACCCGCTCACCCTATCGCGTACACACCCTTCTCTTGCGGCTTGTGTCCGAAGAACCGTGGCCTGTAACCCTCGGATCTTCGGACGCAACGCGATCAGAGGGCGCGGGCGAGGATCGGGGTGAAGGGAGTGGTGCGGGGGAGGGTGCCGAAGACGCCGGCCCAGTCGCCGGCCAGCCTGGACGCGACGAAGGCGTCGGCGACCTCGGGTGCCGAGTGCCGGACGAGCAGGGACGCCTGGAGGCAGACGGCCATCCGGGCGGCGAGGCGGCGTGCGCCGGCCTCCGCCTCGGACACATCGGCAAGCGTTTCCAGTACGTCGTTCACGGCGGCATCGAGGCGGTCGTCCGCACCCCGTGCCGCGCCGACCTCGAGCAGCCACGCGTCGAGCGACTCCGGCCTTCTGAGCGCACGGAGGACGTCGAGCGCATTGACGTTCCCCGATCCTTCCCAGATCGAGTTCAGCGGCGACTCGCGGAACAGGAGGGGAAGGCCGGACTCCTCGACGAACCCGTTACCACCCAAGCACTCCAGCGCCTCCGCCACCATGAAAGGCGTTCGCTTGCACACCCAGAACTTCGCCAACGGCAGCCCGATCCGCCGGAACGCTGCGGCCTGCTCGTCTCCACCGACCGACGCGTCGGCCGCAGCCGCAAGCCGCATCCCCAGCGCGGTTGCCGCCTCACTCTCCAGGGCCAGGTCGGCCAGGACGTTCTGCATCGCGGGCTTGTCGGCGAGGAGCCCGCCGAAGGCCGAGCGGTGGCGGGTGTGCCAGCTGGCTTCGACGAGCGCTCGTCGTTGGAGGGCGGCGGAGCCGAGGACGCAGTCGAGGCGGGTGGCGGCAACCATTTCGATGATGGTGCGGACGCCGGCGCCCTCGTCGCCGAGGCGGTAGCCGATCGTGCCGTGGAACTCGACCTCGCTGGACGCGTTCGACCGGTTCCCGAGCTTGTCCTTCAACCGTTGCAGCGCGAACGCGTTCCGGTTGCCATCGGCAAGCACCCGCGGCACGACGAAGCAACTCAGTCCGTCCGGCGCCTGCGCGAGTACGAGGAAGACATCGACCTGCGGCGCCGAGCAGAACCACTTGTGACCGTTCAGCTGGTATTCACCGTCCGGTCCGGTCGGCGTCGCGGTGGTGAGGTTGGCCCGGACGTCCGAGCCGCCCTGCTTCTCGGTCATCCCCATCCCCGCGAGGACGCCGGTCTTCTCGGCCGCGGGCAACCGGCGTACGTCGTACGACGTGGCCGCGAGTTGCGGGATCCACTCCTTCGCGAGCCGCTCGTCCGCCTTGAGTGCCGGGACCGCGGCGTACGTCATCGAGATCGGGCAGCCGTGACCCGGCTCGACCTGGGACCAGACGTAGAACCCGGCGGCCCGGGTCAGATGCGGCGCCGGACGGTCGCTCGTCCACGGCGCGGCCTGCAGCCCGAACCCGACCGCACGCTCCATCAGCCAGTGCCAGGACGGGTGGAACTCGACCTCGTCGATCCGGTTCCCGTAGCGGTCGTGGGTGCGCAGGACCGGCGGGTGCTGGTTGGCCGGGAGGGCCTGCGCGAGTGCCTCCTCGGAGCCCGCGACCGCGCCGATCCGGTGCAGACCCGGGTCGCCGGCGAGATCGGCGTACGGACGCAGAGCGTCACCGAGCGGGGTGTCGTCGGTGAAGAAGTTCACCCCCCGCAGCGGAGGAGCCTGGTTCATTACAGCAAATGGGTCCGCCATGTCAGTACGGTAAGCGGTATGGCACGTTCAGGGGCAGGACCCCGTGGTGGGAGCTCCCTCTCATTGGCATGGGTCCGCAATGTCCCCGCGACGACCTGGAAGCTGATCACCCAGACCATCGGGGTCTGCCTGCGCTACCGGGTCACCGGACTCGCGGCCGAGGGGGCGTTCTTCGCGATCCTCTCGTTGCCGCCGCTGATCTTCGGGCTGGCCGGAAGTCTCGGCTACATCGCGAGCAAGTACTTCGAAGTCGAGACGATCGCCGACATCAAGCAGCAGATCGCCACGCTCGCCGCCCGCGCGCTCACCGACGAGTCGGTGCAGAGCGTGATCGTGCCGACCCTGAACCAGGTGCTCAACGGCGGCCGGCCAGATGTGATCTCGATCGGTTTCGTGCTGGCGCTGTGGTCCGGCAGTCGCGCGCTGAACGTGTTCGTCGACACGATCACGATCATGTACGGGATGGGCGGCCGGCGCGGCATCGTCCGGACCCGGGCGCTGTCGTTCTCGCTGTACTGCGCCGCCCTCGTCATCGGTGTGATCGTCCTGCCGCTGGTGCTGGCCGGCCCGAACGCGGTCGACGCGCTGCTGCCGCACCGGCTGGACTTCCTGAACCAGCTGTACTGGCCCGTCGTGACGATCCTGTCCGCGGGCTTCTTGAACACCCTCTACCACCTGTCGGTGCCGCTGCGCACACCGTGGGTGTCGGACCTGCCGGGGTCGTTCCTGGCGTTGTCGATCTGGATCCTGGGCAGCTTCGTGCTGCGGTGGATCCTGCAGAGCACGGTCGGCGGTACGTCGATCTACGGTCCGCTAGCGGCGCCGATCGCCGTACTGATGTGGCTGTACATGACTGCGATCGCCGTACTGATCGGTGCGGCGCTGAATGCCGTCGTCGACCGCCTGTGGCCGCACAAGGCGCGGGTGGTGGAGCTCGCCGACCAGAAGCAGGCCGAGGAGGGCGAGGTCGAGCCGGTGATGAAGGCGGAGCCGGAGCGGCACCACCACGAGCACCCGGTGACCCCGCTGACGGTGGAGGAGCGGCCGGAGACCGCCATTGCGCGGAAGGTCGAGGGGCTCAGTGAGCATCGGCCGCGCGTCGTCGAGGCGCCCGCGGCTTCTGACGCGCCCGCCGTTCCTGCTGCGCCCGCCGCTTCTGCCGCCCCGGCCCTGCCTGGTGCGGATGGCGTGCCTGTCGTGGACGACGTGCCTGGTGCGGACGGCGCGAAGCCGGCGGACCCTGCCGACGAGGCGGATCGCAAACCTGCCTCGGTCGGAAAATCCGGTGCGCAACGTGAGGGCGACGACCTACGCTGACGGCATCGCGACAAGCGGTCCTCGATCAGGACCGCAGGACTGGAAGGGAGGCACCGCCATGAGCTTCCATCGGGCCCACCGGGCCGATGTCTCCCACACCGTCCGTCCGCTGAGCTGATCTCGCGGCCGGACCCTCCGAAAGGTTCGCCGCATGTCCGCCACACTCCAGGCCCTGGGACTCGACAGTTCCACGGCCGACTTCCTGCAGTCCGTCCCGCATGAGCTCGTACCGGGACGCGTCGCCCGGGTCGACAAGGGCGTGGCGACGGTACTCACCGAGGACGGGCCGGTCCGCGCGACCTGGTCCGGTGCGATCCTCGCGGCGATGGCCGGTGACGCCCAGGCCGGCCCCTGCACAGGGGACTGGGCCGTACTGCGGTTCTGGCCGGACGAGCGGATCACGCTCGAGTCCCTGGCGCCTCGTCGTTCGGCGATCGTCCGCGCCGAGGTCAGCGGTACGTCGAAGGGCCAGGTGCTGGCCGCCAACGTCGACGTGATCGCGATCGTGGTCGGCCTCCATCCCGAGCCGAACATCGGCCGGATCGAACGCTTCCTCGCGCTGGCGTGGGAGAGCGGTGCGCGGCCCGTCGTCGTACTGACCAAGGCCGACCTTGTCGGCGACGCCGACGCTGTTGCCGAGGACGTGGCGAACGCTGCGCCTGGTGCCGACGTACTGGTGTGCAGTGCGACCACTGGCGACGGTTTGGAGGCAGTGCGGTCGCTGCTGGACGGCAACGCGACTATGGCGTTGCTGGGATCGAGTGGCGCGGGCAAGTCCTCGCTGGTGAACGCACTGGCCGGTGTGGAGCTTCTGGATGTGCAGGACATCCGTGACGACGGCAAGGGACGGCATACGTCGGTGCGGCGCGAGCTGATCGTGCTGCCCACCGGTGGGATCGTCATAGACACGCCAGGGCTGCGGGGAATCGGCCTGCAAGAGTCGGGGGAGGGGCTGGCAGCTGCGTTCCCGGACATCACGGCGCTGGCCGAGCAGTGCAAGTTCAAGGACTGCGCGCACCTCACAGAGCCAGACTGCGCGGTCCAGGCGGCCTTGGCGGACGGGACGCTCCCGGTCCGTCGCTACGAGAGCTGGACGAAGCTGCAGCGCGAGGCCGCGTTCATGGCCCGCCGCAACGACCTCCGCCTCCGCGCCGAGACCAAGAAACAGTGGGCGCGTGCCTCCAAGTCGTACCGCCGGGACGTGAACCCGCGGCCGTAGCCCGTGCTCCCGTGATGAAAGGATCGGGAGCATGAATCGTTCGGTACTGGTGACGGGAGCCTCGCGGGGGATCGGTGCGGCGACGGCGCGGGCCTTCGCCGCCGCGGGGGATCGCGTGGCGGTGCACTACAGCGCATCGGCCGACGCAGCGGCCCAGGTACTGAAGGAGTTGCCGGGGACCGGACACGTGCCGGCACACGCCGATCTCGCCGACCCGGTCGCGATCCAGACGATGGTCGACCACGCGGCGACCGCTCTGGGCGGCATCGACGTACTGGTCAACAACGCCGGCGTCTACCATCCGCACCGCATCCGCGAGACGACATACGCCGAATGGCAGCAGGCGTGGGCCGACACTCTGGCCGTGAACCTGGTCGGCCCGTCGAACGTCACCTGGTGCGCCGTCCGCCACATGAGCCGCGGCGGCCGCATCGTCAACGTCTCCTCCCGCGGCGCGTTCCGCGGCGAGCCCAACCAGCCCGCGTACGGCGCCTCGAAGGCAGCGATCGTCTCCTTCACCCAGTCCCTGGCCCGGGCGCTCGGGCCAGAGGGGATCGCGGTGACGGCGATCGCCCCCGGCTGGACGGTCACCGACATGGCCGCCGTACACCTGGATGGCGATGGCTACGACCGCCGCCGCCTGGAAAGCCCGCTCGAACGAGTAGCCGACCCTTCGGAGGTCGCCGCCGCGATCCTCTATCTCGCCTCCCCGGAAGCCGAGTTCGCGACCGGCACCGTCCTCGACTTCAACGGCGCCTCCCAACTCCGGATGTAATTCAGTCGGCAGACGCGCCCGGACTGGCTAAGGTCCTGATCATGCATCGCATCATCACCCCGCCGACCGCCGCCTAGGCGGACGGTCGACCGGTAGTGCCCAGGCTCCGACCTGGGCTCCTTCGGGCTGTTCGCAGAAGCCCCACGTCACCTTGCGAACACACCCCGGAGTCTGCAATGCATCACCGTCTCGCGTCCTCATCCAGGCGCGGCTTCCTCTACGTCACCCTGGCCGGCATCGCCTGGGGCACCGGCGGCCCGACCGGCGCGCTGTTGTTCGACCACGCCGCCCTGGGTTCCACCGCCGTGTCCTTCTGGCGCCTCGCCGCCGCCGCTCTGTGGCTGGCCCTGGCCCGCCTCGTTCTCCGCCGAGCCCCGATCCGCCCGCTGCTCGCCGCATCGCCAGTCCGCTACCTACTGACCGGCCTCGGCCTCGCCGTCTGCCAACTCGGCTACTTCGCCGCCATCCCACAGGTCGGGGTAGCTGTAGCCACCGTCGTCGCCTTGGGCGCCGGCCCGTTCTTCATCGCCCTAGGTGCCCGGGAACGCATCACCCCGGCTCTACTAGCCGCAGTAGCCGGCCTGGCCCTCCTCGTGCCCAGTGCAGGAGCCGGCTCGGCAGCCCTGCTGGGCATCGCCTTCGCACTTCTGTCCGCAGCCGGTTACGCCCTGACCACTCTGCTCAACCGCAACGAGCCAGACCCCATCTCCGGCGCCTTCCTGGGCTTCGTTGCCGGCGCCGCACTCCTCTTGCCGTTAGCAACCATCGACGGCATCATCCCCACCGCGCCCGGCTGGCCCTTGATCGCCTACTTCGGCCTCGTCCCCACCGCCCTCGCGTACACCCTGTTCTACGCCAGCCTCACCACGCTCCGCGCCTCCACCGCCGCAGTAATAGCGCTCATCGAACCCGTAGTAGCCACAGCCCTCGGCCTACTCCTCTTCCACGAGCACCTGACCACCCTCAGCCTGGTGGGCGCCGCCGTACTACTGGCCGCGGTAGTCCAACACGCACGACGGGAGTAACAACCCGACCGCGGGGCTGCCGCACAAAACGACGAAGGCGACCCGGTCCGCGCTTTCCGCGGACACGAGTCGCCTATCGCCTTCGTGGACGATACTGGGATCGAACCAGTGACCTCTTCCGTGTCAGGGAAGCGCGCTACCGCTGCGCCAATCGTCCAAACAACACCACACAACACACTCTCACGTGACGGTGTCGAGGTGGAGACGGGATTCGAACCCGTGTACACGGCTTTGCAGGCCGTTGCCTCGCCTCTCGGCCACTCCACCAGTGAGAAAGCTGGCCCGCCGAACCCTCTCCGAGCGGACGACCGGGTTCGAACCGGCGACCTCAACCTTGGCAAGGTTGCGCTCTACCAACTGAGCTACGTCCGCATCGCTCCGGCGACTGTTTCCGCTCGGTGCGAGAGCAGAACAGTAGCGCACTTTTCGCCTACGCAAAAACCGGATTCCAGGGTGTCGCGATGCGGACAGTCCGAGCGTGATTCTCACCTCATCCGTCACAACAGCCCCACCCGGCAAGACGCCGTTTGTCCACCTGCCACGCCGGGCCGCGCGGCCTCAACTCTCCAGCGCTGCGAGGTCGACATCGCGGAGGTAGTCCGAGTCGCCGCGCAGATCGATCGCGGTGATGCGGCCGTCGACGACCGTGAACACGAACACGACCTGCGGCTGGCCGTACTGCGACCACACCAGCCCGGCCAGACCGTCGACCAACGTCAGCCTGGCTGCCTGCGCGCGCCCGGCGAACGACGCCGCGACCGCCCTCGCGCCGGACGCCATGGCGGCGGCACCACGCGCCGCGACGGCCGAGTCGGCCCGCACGACGACGCCGGGGTCGAGCAACTCGAGCAACGCCTCGAAGTCGCCACTGCGTGATGCCGCGAGGAACGCGCCGACGATCTCCTTCTGCCGGATCGCGTCGGTTCCGGACGGTTCCGGCGTACCTTGCACTCGACGCCGCGCCCGGCTGGCGAGCTGCCGCACCGCGGTCGGCGACTTACCCAGGATCGGCGCGATGTCGTCGTACGGCACGGCGAACATGTCGTGCAGCACGAACGCGAGCCGCTCGGCCGGCGTCAGCGTCTCGAGTACGACGAGCAGCGCGAGGCCGACCGAATCCGCCTGCACGGCTTCCAGTTCGGGATCGGGTACGGCGTCGTCCGCGAACGCGGGGGACTGGTCGCCGACCGGCTGCTCGGGCCGCCGGCGCCGGGTCCGCAGCATGTCGAGGCAGATCCGGCCGACCACCGTGGTCAGCCACCCGCCGAGGTTGTCGATCGAGCCGGTGTCCGAGCGGCTGAGCCGGATCCACGCCTCCTGGACCGCGTCCTCGGCTTCGGGCTCGGAGCCTAGGATCCGGTACGCGACGACCTGCAGGCGGTCCCGGTTCTCCTCGAACTGGGTCGCCAGCCAGTTGTCCTCACCCATCCCGACCACGTCCTTCTCCTGTGTCACACTCTCCGGCCCGCCGCCGTCATCCGATTGACGGTTCACCCGCCGCACATGTGACACCAGAATCCAGAGGAGCCCACCATGACGGACCCGGCCCGCCCGCTCTCCGAACGCAAGCAGGACACCCTCCGCCGGCTGGAGCACGACGTCGACGCCTGGGTCGCCACCGCCTCCCCGGACGGTACGCCGTACCTGATGCCACTGTCCTTCCTCTGGAACGGCGAGACACTCCTCCTGTCCACCGCGGCAGGCAACCCGACCGCCCGCAATCTCGCGAAGAGCCCGACTCTGCAGCTGACGCTCGGCCACACCCGGGACGTCGTCCACATCACCGCCACGACTGAGACTCTGCGCGCTGGCGATCTCACGGACGCGGAAGGCGACGCGTTCGCCGAGAAGGCCGGCTTCGACCCGCGTCCGCTCGCGAATTACTTCTACTTCCGCGCCACCCCCACCAAGATCCAAGCCTGGCGCGAAGTCAACGAACTGAAAGACCGAGTCCTGATGGAATCCAGCTCCTGGCTGGTGTAGCCGGTCACCAGCCCTCGGCCCAGTGAGCTCTGCTTACTGAGTTGCTTCCACTGAGGGATCGCCGTCGGTCGCGGCCCAAGCTACCTGGGGTGAGCCGGGCAGTGGTGTGGTGTCGAAGTACCTGACTTCGAAGACGCGTTCGCTGAATTTCCAGCCGTCCGGAGTGCGCCGGTACTGGTCGTGGAAAAGGGCGTAGTTGTAGATCGAGGTGCCGTCGTGCAGACGTCCGATCTCGGAGACGTAGGCGCGACCGGACGCGGTGTCGCCATCAAGCTTGATCGCGCCTGGATGCGTTGTCTGGACGAAGTACTCCCAGGCGTCTGCGAGTCGTTCGGTTCCGGCGCGGATCTCGTCTCTGCCGGTCTGGGCGATGCCGGCGTCGGGGATCCGGTACACGGCGTCGTGGGTGAACAGTGACGCGAAGCGGTCGTAGTCGCCCATCATCGCCGCGTCGCTGAACTCGCCGCGCAGTGCCTCGATCTCGACGCGGTCGGCAGTGGCCTGAAGGTCATTCATCGGTTTCCTCCGAGGCTCTGTTCTTTAGTTGGCAGGTTCTTCCGTCCACTACGACGACACGGCCACCCGGAATGTCAGGCAACGCGGAGCCTGGTCAGCTGCACGCGCAGATGAGGCAAGATGGCGGACATGGTCGAAGGGGTTCGCGAGAGTCAGGTGATCCGCCTGATCGCGGCCCTCGAGAGCGACGATGAAGTGGTCGAGCCGATCCTGCGGCGGGTGCGGAGCGAGATCCCCAGCTACCAGGCGGTCGGTCGTGAGCAGATCGTCGCGAGCGTCCACCGGATCCTCAGGCGGGTGTGCCGCACGCTGCGGGCGGGGGAGGTGCCTCCTCCGGACGAGTTCTGGGAGGCCGAAAGAGCCACGGTCGAACGGCTCGGGGCCGGTGTGCCGATCGAGGACATCATGGCCGGGTTCCGCGTCACGATCGCGAGCATCCAGGGCCGTCTGGTCGAGTTGGCGGTGGAGTGCGGAGTCGACGGGGCCGATGTGGTGGCGTTGACCTCACTGTTGTGGAGGCTGAGCGACGCGTTCTCGGCGCGGGCTGCGGCCGACTATCACCGGCAGGGACTGGCCCTCGCGATGGCGGACCAGCGGCGCCGGGACGAGTGGCTGGCAGGCGCACTCGCGGGCGACCTCGACCATGCACAACTGGAGAGGGGATACACGGTCTATCAGCTGCGCCGGGACACGACGTACCGCGCCTTCTGCACCGGCCCGGGCGAAGAGCAGAGGATCGAACAGGTTCAGCGTGCACTCGCCGAGCACCACGGGCACGGTGTGCTGATGGCTCCGACGCGCGATCGGCTGGTGGGCATCATGGAGAATCTGCCCACGCCTGTGCCGGGTCAGCTCATTGCGCTGGGAGTTCCGGCGCCGGTGGACCGGCTCGCCACGTCCTATCGGAGCGCGCAGGATGTCCTGGCCGCCGCCCTGCTGCAGTACCGCGAGGGCGTGCACACCCCGGAGACCTTGGGCTGGCGGCTCGCCGTGCCGACGCTTGGTGAGTTGGGTGAGCTGCTACGGATGCGCTACCTCGAGCCGCTTCACCGCGCGGGTGCTTTCGGCGACCAGGTCATCGAGGCGCTTCGCTGCTACCTGTCCCATGGCCGGAGCATCCCCCAGAGCGCGGCGGCCCTGCATGTCCACGTCAATACCTTGCGCTACCGGCTGTCGCGCTTCGAGGAGTTGACCGGCCGCTCGCTGCAGGACACCGACACGATCGTGGAGTTGTCGTGCGTCCTCTACGGAGCACCTGCCTCGTAGCTGGCTACGAACCAGCTCTGCCAGCGTTGGACCGGCGTTCGTAGCGAACCGAGGGACCAACGGCGCATTGTCGTGGCGTCCCATCCAAATGACGCGCGTCGCGGCCACACGCCGCCGTTTCGGGGGAGCTTCGTGACCGGTATGGAGCTGGTTGCCCCCGGCCCGCGCAGTGGTCACCCAGTTGGTGCCGTCCGACGGTGCCGGGACGTCAGCAACGCAGGAGGAAATGATGAGCGACAGCACCCACATCGAGCAGCCGCCGCTGGGCATCCGGCTGATGCATGCCCTAGGCAAGGAACCGTCCTGGTTGACGATGACCGACCAGGAACTCGCCGCCTTTCGTGACGCCGAGAATCGCAAGCGGATGTCCCCGCTGGCCCGGGTGATCACCGGCCGTCCGGACCGCGGCGCCGTGATCGAGTGGCAGGAGATGGCGCTGCCCGGGCGCGACCTCAGGGTCCGGGTGTACCGGCCGTCGGCCGGCGGCGCCGGCCTCCCGTTGGTGGTCCACGTCCACGGCGGCGGATTCGTCGGTACGGCGGTCCAGAGCGACTGGGTGAACAGCCACCTCGCCGCGCGGCTGCCAGCGGTGGTCGTCTCTGTCGAGCACCGCCTCCTCAGCTCGGGGACTCCGCTGTCCGCGGCGGCCGACGATGGCTGGGACGTGCTGCAGACCGTGGTGCGGCAGGCCAGGCAGTGGGGGATCGACCCAGCCCGCGCCGCTGTCTTCGGTGAAAGCACCGGCGCCCTGATCGCCGCCCTGGCAGCGATCAGGGCCAGGGAGTGCGGCCTGCAATTGCGGGCACAGGTCCTGGTGAATGCCGCCGTCGACGTCACCCCAGCCCTGTACGACCACGCGTCGATGACCACCTACGCCGACAGTCCGACCCTCACGAGGACGCAGATGGAACTGTTCTGTCGTCTCGCTGTGCCAGAGGGGACGGACCCTCGCCCGCTGTCACCGCTGCAGGCTGACGACCTGAGCGGTTTGGCTCCAGCACTTCTGGTCGTGCCGACGTTCGACCCGGTCTCCGATCAGGGCCGTCGGTATGCAGAGCGCCTGCGCGACGCCGGGACCCCGGCTCGCCTGGCCGAATTCCCCGGCGCAACGCACGCGTTCCTCAGCATGCCGAGCGTGGTTCCGCAAGCAAAGCCCGCACGGGCGGAGATCCTGGAGTTCCTCCGGGACCGCCTCGGTGACTGACCGACCCTCGTCGCTGCGACTGTCGGCCTTTACCGTCAGCTGTGGTGCAGTGGTGTGCGCGGCATCGCGACGGGAGTCAGGCCAAGGTCGAACGCGACTGTCTGAAGGGCGTCGACCAGGGCTTGGGTCCGTGGTTCGGGGCCGGCCGGCAGGTCGCGCCGCAGGACAGTGATGCGGCGGTGGCCCGCGACCGGTACCGATGGCAACGCGATCGCCAGGGGCGACGCGCTCGCGAGGGCCAGCTTCGGAATGACCGCGGCGCCGAATCCGCCCGCGACCAGCGCCAGGACGGTGGGGAACTCCAGGCATGTGTGGGCGCGGTGCGCGGTGAATCCGTACTGACCGGCGATCCTGTCCAATGCCCGGCCGCATGCGGTGTCCGGCGGACTGGCGACCCACGGGCGAGCAGCCAGATCCTTGATCGAGCCGGGACGAGGCGACCACGCCGACGGCGTGACAATGCAGTACTCGTCGTCGGCGACCGGCGCGGCGGACAGGCCGCGCAGTGGGCCAGGCGACCCTGAGTCGTCGGCGTCGTATTCGGCGATCACCAGGTCGATTGCTCCAGTGCGCAACTCGGTCAGCGCCGGAAGACCTTCCAGCTCCACGACCTCTGGTTCGAGATCGGGATGAGTAGTCGCCAGTTCGCGTAGCGCCGGAACGACGAGATGGCAGACCGCCGAGGAGAACGCCGCAATCGTCACCGGGCCGCTCAGCCTGCCATTCAGCTCGGTCAGCTCTCGGCGGGCCTCGGTGAGTTCCTGTTCGATGCGCTCTGCGCGGGCGGCCAGCAGTTGGCCGGCCGGTGTGAGGCTCGCCGTCCGGCGAGAGCGATCGATCAGCGGCTGGCCGACTTCCCGCTCGAGCTGTGCAAGCTGCTGGGAGACCGCGGACGGGGTCAGGTGGAGCAGCTGCGCCGCGGCCGCCATGCCACCCCGCAGCGCTACCGCGCGCAGCACCCGGAGGCGGCGGGGATCGAGCTCCATAAGCATCACTGTAGCAACGCTTCAGATAATCTCGCTTGTCATCAAGTATTCCTTCACGGAACATCGAGTCATGAGCGACAACACCGACGAGTGGCGGGTGCAGTTCGACGCCGGCGTGACCTTCGCGAACGGGGGCGGTCTCCAGGCCCAGGACTTCCGGCTGGATGTGCCGGGTCCCGGCATCAGCGACGGCGCCCTGGGTGAGTTGTTCGTGCGGCACCTTGGCCTCCTGATGGTCGACAAGGTTGCCATCAGCAACAAGCGGTTGCTTCGGGAGCCACACAAGGGATCCCGGGGTACGGCGGCCGAGCCGGCAAGTGGACCGCGGACGGTCGACCTCAGTCACGGCATCCGTGACGGGATGATCACCTACCCAGGCCTACCTGCCCCGGAAATCAGCGATCACCTTTCGCGGCAGGCGTCCCGCGAGATTTATGCGGCCGGCACCGAGTTCAGCATCAGCCGCATCTCGATGGTCGCCAATACCGGCACATATCTCGACAGCCCTTTCCACCGCTTCGCCGAGGGGGCCGACATAGCAGCCCTGTCCCTGTCCCGGCTCACCGATCTCGACGGTGTTGTGATCCGAGTTCTCGGCAGCAGGGAGCGGGCCATCGAGCGGAGTGTGCTGCTTCCCTACGACGTCGCGGGGAAAGCTGTGCTGATCCACACCGGCTGGGACCGGAACTGGGGCACCGAACGCTATGCGAGCGGCTATCCCTTCCTGACCGCGGACGCGGCGGCGTGGCTTGCAGCGCAGCGGCCCGCATTGGTGGGAATCGATTCGCTGAACATCGACGACGCAGGCGACGACAGCCGTCCGGCGCACACGGCACTGCTGGATGCCGGAATTCCCATCGTGGAGCATCTGCGTGGGCTGGAGCAGTTGCCGCCGTACGGTTTCCGGTTCCATGCCGCGCCTCCGGCCATCGAAGGCATGGGGACATTCCCGGTCCGTGCGTACGCCGTCGTGGACCAGGACCGTTAGTCCGATGGAAGCCGTCATCGCCTTGGTCGGCTGGACCGGCGCTGGAGTGCTGCTGGCCGCCTATGCGTTGGCTTCGGCTGAACGGATCGCGGCAGGCGGGCAGGTATTCCAGGTGATGAACCTGCTGGGTGCCGTGGCGCTCACCGTGAACTCGGCTTGCCACCGGGCGTGGCCCTCGGCCGTGCTCAATGCCGCGTGGATCACGATCGGCATGGTGGCGCTGAGCCGTCGCTCAACGTCTGTGGGGAGTGCGGACGTCGCCGCACCCGACCGTCACGACGCAGAGGATCTTCCCGTATCACCATGAGCCGCCTTGGCCCTGCGCCGCGGCTCGATGCCCAGGGCGGCGCAGGCGCCGTCCACGGCCACCCGGCGGAGCTCGTCCTTTGGCACATCGGCGAACTGGATGGTGCAGTCCTGGAGGCCGCCCAAGGCGATCACGGCCCGGGCCGCCTGCTCCAGCGTGGGTTCGGGGCCTTGCAGCAGCTTGACCAGCCGCCGGCGCCACTCCAGTACGAGGTCGATCAGGCCCAGGTCGGCGAGCGTGGTCAGCTCGCTGAGCATGAGCACCATCTCCGCGCGGTGGCGGTAATGGAAGTCGAAGTAGCCCTCCAGCAGGGCGCGGGGCTCGACCTCGCCCAGCGCCTCCTGGCCCACGAGGAAGGCCTCTTCCTCGTCGAGGATCGGCTGCACGATGCTGCGGACCAGTTCCTCGCGTGAGGAGAAGTGGTAGTAGAGCGACGGCTTGGTGATGCCCAGCCGGTCGGCGATCTCCTGCAGGCTGGTCCGCTGCACACCCTGCTGTGCGAACAGCTCGCGGGCGACCTCCTGGATTCGCTGCTTGGTGCCAGGGGGACGAGTCATGTCGCCAGCCTATCTTACTTAACGATAGGTAGGTGGCCGTGTTACCGTACCTACCTATCGTTAGGTAAGGAGGCATGAGCATGCGAATTCTCATCTCCGGCGCCAGCGTCGCCGGTCCGGTACTGGCGTACTGGCTCACCAGGCACGGCTTCTCCGTCACGGTCGTCGAGCGCGCGCCGGCTCTGCGCAAGACCGGTGGCCACTCGGTTGACCTGTTCCGGCCCGCGATGGCCATCTCGGACAAGATGGGCGTGCTCGCGCGCGTCAGTGAGCGGGCCACCGGCACGAACCGGATGACCCTGAAGCGGGAGGGCGTACGGCGTCCCGTCCGGGTGGACCTCTCCAAGATCTTCAGCGCCACGCCGGACGAGCACGTCGAGATCATGCGTGACGACCTGAGCGGGATCTACTACGACGCCGCATGCGACGACGTCGAGTATCTCTTCGGCGACTCGATCACCGCGATCTCGCCCGACGGCGAGGTGCGTTTCGAGAACGCCGCGCCGCGCCGCTTCGACCTCGTCGTCGGCGCGGACGGGCTGCACTCCAACGTGCGCCGTCTCGTCTTCGGTGACGAGTCTCGCTTCAGCGACTTCATCGGGGCCAACTTCGGGGTGCTGACCCTGCCCAACACCTTCAGCCTCGACGGCGAGCTGCTGATCCACGTCGGCGTCGGCCGCACGGCCGGCATCTACAGCGCTCGGCACCTCGACGAGGCGCGCGCGCTGTTCCTCTTTCGCAGCGAGCGCGAGCTCGACTACCACCACCGCGACGTGCCCCGGCAGAAGGACTTGCTGCGCGGTGCGTTCCGCGGCCTTCACGCCGACGTGGACCGCTGGCTGGACGAGCTCGATCGCACGCCGGCGTTCTACTTCGACTCGATCACCCAGGTCCGCGTGGACACCTGGTCGCGAGGGCGGGTGACCCTCGTTGGCGACGCGGGCTACTGCCCAGGCCCGGCCGTCGGTGGGAGTACCAGCCTGGCCGTCGTCGGCGCATACGTCCTCGCCGGCGAGCTGGCGCGGGCGGGCGGCGACCACGAGCGCGCCTTCCCGGCGTACGAGCGCGCGATGGCGAAGCACGTGCGCGGCAGCCGCGCGGTCGCGCTGAGCGCCGCGAAGACCCTGATCCCTACGTCGCGCCTCGGCGTGTCGGGACTGGCTCATGGCGCCCGCCTGATCTCTGCCCTGCCCGCGGGGCCTAGCCGCGCCCTCCTGCGTCTCACCACCAAGAGCGCGCGCGTCTACAACTCCATGACGGTCGACGACTACCCCGTCGCCCGCCGGATCACCAACGCGGGTCGGCCTCGCGGAGCGGATCGGCCGCTCACCTGAAAGCGCTGAGGTTAGGCTGGAGCCATATGAATGAAGAACCGAACTACGAGCACGCGGGTATCTTCTGGGTGGGTGGTCCGGCGGCGGCGGGCAAGACCACGGTGAGCCGGCTACTCGCCCGAAAGCATGGATTTCTCTGGTACAGCGTAGATGCTCATGCATTCGCTCACGAGAAGCGCGCAGCTGCGGCCGGGATTCATGTCATGGGTACTGGGCCCGGAGACTTTGATCGCCGGCCGATGATCCTGGCAGACATCCAGTCGCTGCCAGTGGATACATCGGTTGTCGTCGAAGGTGCATTCGTCACTCCCGAAATGGCTGGGATTTCCGAAAACGCAGTGTGGCTGATGCCGTCCAGGGAGGAACAGCTCGCACGACTGGAACACAGGCGGCCGGGCGGTGACCATCGAGGTCAGATCTGGGGCTGGGGGCTGGTGCGGAGCCAACTTGAGGGAACCGGCGCAAGCATCGTCGTGGTCGACGGCCAGACGGTCGAGCAAACAATCCTCGCGGTAGAGCAGAGGTTCAGCGCAATTTTGAGATCTTTCCCCACAGCGCGCACCACCGATGAGCGACAGTCCTTGATTCGTATCAGCAATCGCCAACTCGCTGAACAGGCGACCGAAAGACTGCGATTGGGAGGCGACAAGGAGAACGGACACCACGCGGTTCGCGTCTTCGATTGCGAGTGCGCACAGGCAAATTGCCATGAGCTTGTCGAACTTGCCGTCGATGAGATGCCAACTTCGCTCGCTCATTCGCCCCCATCAATTGTCTCACCCGCACACTCCAACTTGACCTGAAGCCGCCCTGGGCTCAGAGCTGGAGGCCGACGTGCTGAGTCACCGCCACGTGATTGCGCCGGGCAACCGACTTCGCAGACCTCGCCAACTGGCTCTCGGCTCCATCGCAGTAGTTGCGGGTCGCGGCGAGCACCGATCCGGCGGAACGTGCCCCAAAAGGTTGCGTCGTCCGGCGGTGATCCTTCTCACTTGTAAATAAATTACCGCCCCCTGGCTGCAGGCGTAGCGTGCTTTCCGTGAGTGAGTTGATCTTCCGAGGGAAGGACCGAATCCGCCCTTCCTGGCGGGTGTTTTCAGTCGTTGGGCTTGTGCTGATCGTTCGTGCGATCATCGGTCACGTCGGCGTCGTGGGACTCTGCTTGCTGGCGGGCCTGACGGCCGCTGTGGTCGGTCTCGGCATCGGCGCGGCGCGGCGGAGCTGGACCAGGGTCGGGCCGGAAGGAATCACCGTCTGCTGGGGCATCGGGCGGCGTGGTCGAACCTTTCCTTGGCAGGAGATCCGATGGATCGACGTATGGGAAAGCAGCGGTGCACACCTCGGACGCGCGGCCCGGATAACCCTCGCGAACGGGCGGCGTCTCAGGCTGCCTGCGCTCGCGAGCACCAGCGCCTACCCACAGCCGACCTTTCCCGAGGACTTCCGGCGAGTCGTCGCCTGGTGGGAGTTCAGCACCGACCCAGCCGCACGGTTCCAGCCACGGCTGACGTTGCGAACCCGGCTGGCGCCCTAGATGCCCGGCGTGACCATAGCTCTGCTCATAGTTGTCGGCGTCGTCATCGCCCAGGTCGTACAGACTTAACGGGTCGAACCGCCCTGTCGCGTCGGTCCGGCCCGCTCTCGCGGCGCGGGTTCGAGTTGACGTCGGAAAACCCCAGGCGTGCCGAAGACATGATCTACATCCCACGGACGAGCCGGTCGCCGAGGTCTGAGCGGCGGTAGAGGACCGAGCGGCCGTGCCGGGCCGAGATGAGCAGGCCGGCGGCGCGCAGTGCGCGCAGGTGCTGGTTGGCGGCGGTGGTTGTGACGTTGAGGCGGACGGCGAGTTCGGTTGACGATGTCGGCGTCTCGAGCAGCCTCAGCAGTTGGGCGCGGACACGGCCGATCAGGCCTACCAGGGCGGTTGGCGGTGTGCTCGTCTGGGTTTCCCAGAGCGTGCCGAGGCCGCGTGCCGGGTAGATGAGGTCCGGTGGTTCGTCGGGGGAGATTGGCACCGATCCGCGTCGGCTGAAGAGCGAGGGGGTGAGGGGTCAGGCCGCGGCCGGCGGTCGAGGTGCGGTAGGAGTGGTCGCTGCGCAGCCGTACCCGCAGGACGGTGTGGTCGAGGCGGACGTGTGGGTCACGTTCAGCGGCGAGATCGCGAACCGTACTTCGCCGAGGTCGTGCCCGCGAGCAACGGTGTAGGTGACGTTCTTCAGGTGCGCGGCTCGTACTCGATCATGAAGCAATACGCTACATCTCTGGTGTCGGGGGAGGTCCGGGTGCGACAACTGTCGGGTGTCTGAACTCCTCCGCGATCCGCTCGAGCGCGCGCTGGCCAGCGCGGTGGCCGCGATGTCGCTGTCGCGTGGCATGTTCTTCGCCGTCAGCGCCCTGAATTTCACCCGCGGAGTCGGGCTGTCTGCGGCCGTCGTCGGGATCGGTCTCACCGCCGCTGGAGGGGTCGGCGTGGTGGCGTCGTACGCCGGTGGTCGGCTGAGCGACCGCTGGGGTGCCGATCGGCTGCAGCAGTGGGCGCTGGCCGCGAACGGCGTCTCGCTGCTGGCCTATGCCCTGGCCGGCAACGTCGTCAGTTTCGTGCTGGTCGCGGCGTGTGTCTCGGCCAGCCGCGGCCTGATGAGCACGGCTCAGATGACGTTGCTCGCCCGGTGGTACGTCGGCCCGGGGCGGGTCGCTGTCCGCGCCCGACTGCGGGTGGTGATGAACGTCTTCATCGGCGTCGGCACCCTGCTCGCGGGACTGGCTCTGCTGGCCGACACCACCATGGCCTACCGCCTGACGGTGGTCCTCGTCGGCGCGATCACGATCCTTGGCACGGTCCCCCTGATCGGTCTGCGGCGCAGGGTCGCCGGGCTGGCGGCACGGATGGACGCCGCCGGCACCGCCGGGGCGTCACGCGGGCGCTCACCGCTGCGGGATCGCACCTACGTCGCCTCGACAGTCCTCAACGCCGTACTCGCGATCCACTTCGGGCTGACCACGGTCGGGGTACCGCTGTGGGTGGCAGACCACACCGATGCCCCGACGGTCGTGGTCTCGGCGCTGCTGATCGTCAACACCGCCTACGTAGCGCTCTTCCAGGTCCGTGCCTCCCGCGGCACGCAGAACCTGCGCACCGCCGGGCGGTCAGTACGCCGAGCGGGCCTGCTCCTGCTCACCGCCTGCCTGCTGTTCGCCTTAGCAGGCCATCTCGGCGCCGCGGCAGCAATCGCCGTCCTGGTCCTCGCCGCTCTCGCCTCCTCCGCGGCCGAGACGCAGGGCGAGGCCGGAGGCTGGGGCATGGCCTTTGAACTCGCCGACCCCACTCGCGCCGGCGCCTACCAAGGCCTCAGCCAAACCGGCAACGCACTCGCCCTGATGCTCGCCCCCGCCGTCGTCACCACAACCGCCATCGACCACGGCACACCAGGCTGGATCGCCCTCGGCACCCTCTTCGCAGCCACCGGCACCGCAACCGCAGCCGTCGCAAACCACGCCGCCACACGCAGGAACCAACGCGACACGCCCGTCGGCACCACTCCCGCCCGCACTTGATGCCAATGACCCGATGATCAACTGCGCCTGCGACGCACGCCGATCGAACTCGGGACCACACCGACAGAACCCGGACGCCCCGGTCGGTTGATCTGTGGCGCAGTTGCTGCGCGGAGATGGTGAGGGCGGCGGGGCCACGGGTTCTCGATCTAGCGCGCGACCACAGGAGCCCGCGTGCTTAGGCGGGCGGGATCGCGGAGCCGAGCGCAGCGTGGGCGCAAACCCGGCGGCGGCGAGCAACCAGGGAGCCGAGCGAAGCGCAGGCGCAAACCCGACAGCGGCGAGCAACCAGGGAGCCGAGCGAAGCGCAGGCGCAAACCCGACGTCGGCGAGCAACCAGGGAGCCGAGCGAAGCGCAGGCGCAAACCCGACAGCGGCGAGCAACCAGGGAGCCGAGCGAAGCGCAGGCGCAAACCCGACGTCGGCGAGCAACCAGGGAGCCGAGCGAAGCGCAGGCGCAACGGGGTGCGGGTGGCGAAGCCCCCGCTCGCGGCAAGCGAAGCGCAGCCGCACAACACGAAGCAGGCGACGCGGCTCGCGCTTTCCGCGAGCACACGTCGCCTGTCGACTGCGTGGGCGATACTGGGTTCGAACCAGTGACCTCTTCGGTGTGAACGAAGCGCGCTACCACTGCGCCAATCGCCCGTACTGTTGGTGCTGTTGTTGCTTTCTGGTGCCTTGCGGGTGAAACCTTAGCGCATCATGGAGCGACGATCTAATCGGCCCGGGCTACTCTTGCTGCAGGACGGAGACCCCGTCGCGTTGGAGACGTGATTGTGACTTTCTCGCACGACACCGAGCAGGCGCTCGGCACGCTGGTCCGGCTCGTCAACACCCTGCCCGGACCGAACAGCCAGGTCGACACGATGGAGACGCTCGAGGAGCTGGAGAAGTTCGTCCACGAGCGCGAGGTCAGTGCGGTCGACACGCTGACGGAGAAGGACCTTGCCGAGGTCCGCGACCTGCGTCCGTTGTTCTCGCCGGTGTTCACCACGGATTCCGACGCGACGGCAGCGGTGATGATCAACGCGATCGTCGCCCGCGGTACGACGACGCCGCGGCTGACGAATCACGACGGGCACCCGTGGCACATCCACTACTCGCGGGACGGTGCGTCACTGGCGTGCCGGATCACGGTGGAGTGCGGGATCGCGCTGGCCCAGGTGATCTCCGCCGGCGAACGCGAACGCCTCCGTCGCTGCGAGGCACCGGACTGTGATGACGCCCTGATCGACCTGTCCCGCAACCGTTCCAAGCGGTACTGCGACGCCCGCACCTGCGGCAACCGTCTGCACGTAGCCGCCTACCGCGAACGCCGCAAAGCCTCCGGCGAGTAGCCCCTGAAGTGGGCATCGGGTCGTGCTTTTCGGAACATTCTCTGCGCCAGGCGGCAGAAATCATCCGGAAAGTGCGTCCGTTAGGGGTTGGGGTTTTCGGCTGAGCGTTCGGTGAAGATCTTGGTGACCTGGGCGGTGATGGCGCCGGGTGCCGGGAGGTCGCGGTTGTCGACGCGGTGGATCGCTTGGACGTCGCGCGTGGTGGAGGTGAGGAAGACCTCCTCGGTGTCGTGCAGGCGCTCGAGCGGTACATCGCGCTCCACTCCGCCGAACCACTCGAGCACCAGCGCGCGGGTCACGCCGGCCAGCGCCCCCGACTCCAAGGTCGGCGTGACGAGCTCGCCGTCGTACACGCAGAAGATGTTCGAGCCCGTGCCCTCGCACAGGTTGCCGATCGTGTTCGCGAAGATCGCCTCGCTGCCGCCGCGTTCCTTCGCGTAGGCGAGTGCACGGACGTTCTCGGCGTACGACGTCGTCTTCAGGCCGGCGACCGCGCTGCGCTCGTTGCGGACCCACGGCACGGTGACGATCGCCGACGTCGGCCCGGGGCGCTTGATGGCTTGCGTCGCGATCAGGATCGTCGGTCCCGACGTACCGCGATCGGACGACAACGGTGAGACACCACCCGTGTACGTGATCCGCAGCCGGCCGAACGGGATGTCGGGATCGGCCTTCACGACCGCCGCGATGCCCTCCTCGAGCTGGGCCACGTCCGGCTCCGGCAGGCCGAGGCCGACCGCGGACCGAACCAGCCGCTCAAGATGCCTCGTCACCGCGAACGGACGCCCGTCGACGATCTTGATCGTCTCGAACACACCGTCACCGGTGGTGAGCCCGTGATCCAGTGGCGAGACCGTCGCCTCGTCGTCCTGCAAGGCGCCGTTGAGCCAGATACGCATGTGCCGCTCCTTCCGCGGAACACCTTAGTGCGCAGGCGATCCGGGTCCGACGGGCGGTCCGAAGGTGACCGGACGATGACGGTACGTCGACGTTGAGGGACCCCGATTTTTGAACTCCGGGCGAGATGGGCTAGTGTTCTTCTCGCGCCGGGGGAGTCGAAAACCCGGTCGCGATGCGGACGTAGCTCAGTTGGTAGAGCGCAACCTTGCCAAGGTTGAGGTCGCCGGTTCGAACCCGGTCGTCCGCTCGGAGAGGGTTCGGCGGGCCAGCTTTCTCACTGGTGGAGTGGCCGAGAGGCGAGGCAACGGCCTGCAAAGCCGTGTACACGGGTTCGAATCCCGTCTCCACCTCGACACCGTCACGTGAGAGTGTGTTGTGTGGTGTTGTTTGGACGATTGGCGCAGCGGTAGCGCGCTTCCCTGACACGGAAGAGGTCACTGGTTCGATCCCAGTATCGTCCACGAAGGCGATAGGCGACTCGTGTCCGCGGAAAGCGCGGACCGGGTCGCCTTCGTCGTTTGTGCGGCAGCGCTTCGCTCGCCGCGAGCGGGGGCTCCGCCACCCGCACCCCCTTTGCGCCTTCGCTTCGCTCGGCTGCTGTGGTTGATCGCCGCTCGGACGGTTCCGCGCTGGGGTTGCCCGTCGCTGAACGTTCCCGGCGGTGGTTGCCCGCCGCTGGATAGCACCCGGGTCTGGTGGCCCACTCTTGGACAGTTGTCGGCTCCGGTTTCTCGTCGCGGTCTGCTGCCGGGTCCTGAAGGGTTGCTGGCGGTGGTTGCGCGCTGCGGCGTGCTCTACGGCTGTGGTTGCGCCGGGAGTGTGACCGTTGGCTGTGGTTGCGCTGGTATGCGGCCATCGGCGGCCTGGGATTGGTTGCGGCTGCTGCGGCCGGGCTGGGGACGAGATCGAGGGCGGTCGCCGGGTCGTGGAAGCGCGGGTGTGGGTCGGCCTGCGTCGAGGGTGAGTGCGTCTTGAGTACAGCGAAGCGGGCCGAAGGCGCTGGCCGAGATGAGGGCACGGGTGACCCACGGATGGTCGCCGCTCAGAGTGTGATTGATTGGGCGATGCGTAGGCCGAGGTCCTCGATGGCGAAGGTTGGGTGGGAGCGGCGCCGGACGGTGGAACCGACTGAGCGTTCCGGGTCGTCGAAGCCGGCGCCGCGGAAGATGCGGTACGCGCCGTACGTCGCCGGGTCGTAGAGGTCCCAGCACCACTCCCAGACGTTGCCGAGCATGTCGTGCAGACCCCAGTCGTTCGACGTTTTGAGCCCGACACGATGTGGGTGACCGTCGGAATTTCCTAAATACCAGGCGATGTCGTCGACAGGCCCGTAGCGGTAGGCCGGCACACCCGCGGTGCACGCGTACTGCCACTCGGCCTCCGTCGGCAGCCGGTACCCGGGCGAGCTCGACGACCACGTGACCTCCTCCCCGTCGATCACATACGCGGCGGGCAGACCGTCCTCAGCGGACAACTTGTTGCACAAGGCAACGGCGTCGTACCAGCTGATGCCGGTGAGCGGTACGTCGTCCGCCCCGACGACCGGGTAGCGGCCGAGCCGGAACGCGGCCAGCGAGACCTGCCAGCGGGTGCCGAGGCGGTCGTCTCGGAGGGCGATGGAGCCCGCCGGGAGGTCGACCAGAGGGAGCATCGTCCAACCGTACGTGCGTCAGTAGTACCTCCTCAGCTTCGGCCACAGCGTGGACCACGGCTCGGTCGGCGCCGAGCACAGCACGAGCGCGGTGCCGTCCTCGTCGTTCGAGACGATGTTGTCGATCGTGCCGACCTGCGAGCAGTCCCGGAAGTTCGCCTCGAACGACGGCGTCCGCTCGATCTCGACGAGCAGAACAGGCCCGGTGTTGCTGTCCGGCGGGCGGCCCCAGTCGGCGAAGCTCATGTGTCCCGAGTACGCCGATGGCAGCCCATGTGCAGGCCCGTAGCGGAGCAACGCCCCGGCCTCGCCGTAGTTGCCGGCGAAGATCGTGGCCGACGACCGTTGGTCCGCTGGGATTCGCTCCCACGCCGTCGCGACGGCTGCCGCCATCGAAGGCCAGCCGATCTGCTCGCCTTGCTCCTTGTTCACCGGGATGACGAAGTCCACCGCCGACGCCGGAAGCACCGGCAAAGTGAACAGTGCGGACGTCAAAGCGGTGAGCACCAGCCCGACCACCGCAAGCGGCCTGTGGCGGTCGATCCAGCCCAGCGCCGGCTCGCTCCCGGCCGCCACCAGGACGAGCAGCAACGGCAGCGCGTAGTACGACTTCCCGCCGACCGCCAGTACGACGACACACAGCAGCGGGTACGCCAACGCGATGGACCGGGCCCACGGAGTCCGCCACAGCCGCAGGAACCCGGCCACCCAGATCGGCACCAGGAACGGCGACAGTTGCAGAATCTGCAGCGGGATGAACATGAGCCGGTTCTCGGTGCCGTCGTCCTCGCTGATCCCGCCCGCGACGGTGAGCTGTGGCCAGTCGTGCTGGAACTGCCACACCACGTTGGGCAGAGCGGCAAGCCCGGCCAGCGCGACGCCGGCCAGCAGCCACCACGACCGCAGCACCTCTCGCGGACCGACGATCAGCAACGCGACCAGCAACGCGCCGACCGGGAGAACGACGAGGTACTTGTTCTCCAAGGCGATCCCGACCGTCAGCCCGAGCGCGAGCCACCACCGCCCGTCGCGGGTCCGCAGCAGCTTGACCGCGAACAGTCCGATCAGCATCCACGCCAGCAGGTCGTACGTCGCCGTCGACACGAGATGCCCGACGCCGAGGACGAACCCGGACACGGCCGCACACACCGCCGCCAGCACCTGCCCACGCCGATCGCTGCCGAACTCACGGGCGATCAGCGCCACCACGATGATCGTGATCACGCTGCTCACCGTCGACAGCACCCGAAGGCCCATCACCGTGTCCCCGAACACCGAGGTCGAGAGCCGCGCCAGCAAGGGCGTGAGCGGCGGCTGATCGACGTACCCCCAACTCAGCCGGCGGCCGGCGACCATGAAGTACAGCTCGTCGCGGTGGAACCCGTACCGCCCGGACAGCGCCGTCAGCACGAGCCCGACGGCGACCGCGACGGACACCACGGGACGAGCTGCGAAGGCAGGCACTGCTGGGCGGGTCATGCCGGAATGTTGTCAGCCCATCGGGTCCCCTCACCAGGATCTGATCCGGAACTCCTCCAGACTTTTTCCGGCATCGATGTCACTCGAGAAAGCGTGGCTCCGCACCGCGATCCAGCAGCACCACCCGACCGGCCAGAGACTCGTCCTCGACGAAGCGCACAACGGCGTCCGTCAGGACCTCGAGTGGGACCAACTCAGGGCCACGTTCAGCCACCGGAAGAGCGGCCCCGCCGCCGGCGTTGTTGACCAGGATCTGCGGTTGACATGCCATCAGGTCGGTCACCGCCGCGTCGTCGCGCATGTCGACCTGCACAACCGCGCCGATGAGCCGATCAGCTCACACGTGCGACTACCGCCCGCGACGTCGATGTCGGTCACCACCACCTCTGCGCCGGCCGCGGCCAGGCGCAGGGCGATGGCGCGGCCGATCCCGACCGCACCTCCGGTGACCACTGCGCGTTTCCCATCGATTCGCATGACAGTCACGCTGCCACCGCCCACCGACAGTAGGGGATGATTTGATATGTCAACCGGACAACAGGTGAGGTGGCGGCGTGGCATTGCTGTACGAGCGGATCTGCAACCACGTCCTGGAGCAGCTCCGGCGCGGTGCACTGAGGCCCGGTGACCGCGTGCCGTCCGAGATGGAGCTCGCAGCGCAGTTCGAGGTCAGCCGGATCACGTCGAAGCGCGCTCTCGAGGTCCTGCGGGAGGCCGGCCTGGTCGAACGCATCCGCGGCAAGGGGACGTTCGTCGTACGGCGCCTGCCCGATCTGAGCCGGATCACGATGCCTCTGCGCGGCCGCCCGGGTCCGCGGCAGGAGGCTCGTTCGATCGCGCTCATCGTGCCGGACGTGTCGGAGGCCTACGGTCTGGATCTCCTGAACGCCATCGAGGAGCGCTGCGCGGAGTACGGCGCCCATCTGGTCGTACGGCGAACCCACGGGCGGCAGACCGACGAGGAGAAGGCCGTGGACTCGCTCGTGGCGAGTGTCGACGGTCTGATCGTGTTCCCGGTCCACGGCGACTTCTACAACGCCAGCCTGCTCCGACAGGTGCTGGACGGCTACCCAGTTGTCCTCGTCGACCGGCATCTGTCCGGAATTCCGGTCGCGGCCGTGCACACCGACAACGTGGCGGCCGCGCGGGCGCTGACGGCGCGGTTGCTCGACCAGGGACACCGTCACATCGCCTTCCTCTCCCCACCGCCCGTCAACACGTCGTCGATCGAGGAGAGGCTGGAGGGTTTCCGCTCGGCGTTCGAAGGCAGGGGACAGGCTTACGAACTGACCGACCTGCGCAGCACTCTGCCCGGTTCGACGACCACTGAGAGTGTGCGGGCGGACATGGAGGTGATCCGCGCGTTCCGGGAGCGGCTGCCGGAAGTGACGGCGTACTTCGCCTGTGAGTACAACCTGGCCCGGATGGTCGACCGCGCACTGGGCGGCGACGGAGTGGTCGCGTGTTTCGACTCACCAGGCGACTCCATCGGCGGACCGCCGTACCTGCATGTCCGGCAGAACCAGGCGGAGATGGGCCGGCGCGCAGTCGACCTGCTGCTCGCCCAGCTGCGCGGGGAGCCGGTGCCGAACCTGTCCATGGTCCCCTTTGAGCTGGTCGATGCCGACAGCAACACCTGACTTTCGGCAGTACGGCGACATGCAAGCGACTGTGTAGCGTCTACGGCATGACGTGGCGGCGCCTGGGGGACGTCGGCCTGTGGGCCGCGCTGAGCTTCCTCGTGCTCGCCGAGAGCGGCACACGCGGTGATCCGTACTGGGTGCGTGCGGCGTGCGTCGGCGTACTGCTCCTGGCCGCGTTCGGTCGGTGCAGGTGGCCGCTGGCCGCACTGGCCGTGGTCGCCTGGGCGCAGATCCTCATTCTGATCTTTGCCCTCGGTACGACGCACGGTGTGCAGATCGCACTGGTCCCGGCGATCAGCCTGTTGAGCTATCTGGCCGGCCGGCGCGAGACGCAGCTGAAGCACTTCGTCATGGTGTGCAGCTGGTCGCTGCTCGGGGGCCTCGCGCTGACGGTGGTGATGAGACGGCAGGTCCGGGCCACGGAGTCGATCCTGTCCTGGCTGGTGATGCTTCTGCTGGCCTTGTTGCTGGTCGTGCTGCCATGGCTGGTCGGCCGGTACCGCGCCCAGCAGGCGCTGCTGGCCTCGGCCGGCTGGGAGCGGGCCGAGCGGATCGAACGCGAGCAGCGGATGGCGATCGACCAAGAGCGCTTGCGCGAACGGTCCCGGATCGCCGAGGACATGCACGATTCGGTCGGTCACGAGCTGAGCCTGATCGCGCTGCGGGCCGCCGCGCTGGAGCTCGATCCCACTCTGCCGGAGGAGCATCGGCGGGCCGCGACGTCGCTGCGTGAGGCAGCGGCCACCGCGACCGAGCGACTCGGCGACATCGTCGGTGTACTGCGGGACGCGGACGCGCCCGTCATGCCGCATGACGAAACTGTGGCCGCACTGGTCGACCGAGCGGCCGCGTCAGGCCTCAACGTGCGACTGGTTGAGGAGGGCATCGGTGAGCTCTCACCGATGGTGGACCGGGCAGTCCACCGCGTCGTCCAGGAATCGTTGACGAACGCGAACAAGCACGCGCCAGGTGCTGCGGTGACTGTGTCCGTGACCTCCCACGAGGACAATGTGCAGATAAGCATCGTCAATACCGGTGCGACGCGGCCACAGCAGGCAGTGCCGTCAAGCGGTCGCGGCCTGGACGGGTTGCGGGAGCGCGTGCGGCTGGTCGGCGGGACGCTGACCGCAGGACTCCGGTCCGGTGGTGGATTCGAGGTGGTCGCGACGATGCCGAGCGCCGGCGGCCGCCCCGAAGCTGAGAAGCCGACCGACACGGCGGAAGAACGAGCCACGGTACGACGGTCCGCCCGCCGCGGACTGATCACCGTGGTGGCCGCGCCGCTGATCCTCGGCGCCGTCGTCGGAGTGGTTGCCCTCGGCTACTACCTCGTCGCGGGCTACAGCTCGATCCTGCGGCCCGCGCAGTACGACGCACTGACGATCGGCCAGCGCGAGGACGACGTGGAGAGGGTGCTACCCGCGATGGAGATGATCGACCCGCCGGGGGAGGGCTATCACCCACCGGCCGGCTGGAGTTGCCGCTACTACCGCCCGGACGCCCCGTTCTCCATCACATATGTCTATCGCCTCTGCTTCGCCGACGGCGCGCTCGTCGCCAAGCACCTGGTGCAGAGCGGTTCCGTCACACCGACCCCGGAGGCGACCGGATGATCCGGGTGCTGCTGGCCGACGACGAGGCGATGGTGGGGGGCGGCGTCCGCGCGATCCTCGGCACCGATGACGCGATCGAGGTCGTTGCGGAGGCAGCCGACGGCGTGGCAGCGATCGAGGCGGTACGGCGGCATCGGCCGGACGTCGCCGTACTCGACATCCGGATGCCGCGGATGGACGGACTGGCGGCCGGTGCCGAGATCCGGCGGACCGTGCCCGAGACCGCGGTGGTGATGCTCACGACCTTCTCTGAGGACGCGTACATCGCCCGCGCGCTCGGCGACGGCGCGAGCGGGTTCCTGTTGAAGTCGGGGGACCCGCGGGAGCTGATCGCCGGCCTGAAGGCGGTGGCGGAAGGCGCCGCGTATCTGTCGCCGCGCGTCGCCCAGCGGGTGATCGCCGAGCTGAGTGCCGGATCCGGCGGCGGTGCGATGGCCCGGGCCGCGGCCGCCAAGGAGCAGGTGGCCGTCCTGAGTCCCCGCGAGCTGGAGGTGCTCGGCCTGGTCGGCGCCGGACTGTCGAACGCCGAGATCGCCGCGCGGCTCTACCTGGTCGAAGGGACCGTGAAGGCCTATGTCAGCGCCGTCCTGCTACGACTCGCGGTGAAGAACCGGGTCCAGGCCGCCATCGTCGCCTACGAGGCGGGATTGGTGACATCTTGAGTCGTCAACGGCCGAGCGACGCTCCGGGTCGTGACATTGTGTGGACACCGTGTCATGGGATAGTGGACCTCTCCCGGAGACCTCACCTCCGGAATCGAACCAGCAGCCTCCAGGGGCACCGCCCCCACTGACAGAATCGGGGATCCAGGTCGTGACCGACTCGCACAACTCCGGACAGCACAAGGACCGGGAAGCGGCGGCGGCCGAGGTCCGGAGAATGTGGCAACCGACCCCCTCCTGGACCCAGCCGGACCCGAACCGGGAAGGCGACCCCGAGCCCGCCACCGAGGAGAAGCCGGATGCCTTGTCGGCGGACTACCCGGTCGACTCGTGGTCCCGGCCCGCCGACCAACCTGCGCCGTGGACTCAGCCCGAGCCTCAGCAGTCAACCCCGTCCTGGACGCAGCCCGTCGCCGAGTCCGCCGCCTCGTGGACCCAACCAGCAGCCGAGCCCGATGAGCTCGAGGAAGCCGGCGACAGTACGGCGGACGACCAGGAGACCAGCGGGGCAGCTGCTCAGGCTGACCCCGGTACGACGCCAACCGCAGGCCCGAGCAGCCCGGTCTTCGGCGGCGCGTCATTCCACGGCTCAGGCTCCGGCTACAGCGCTCCTGGCACTCCCGCCGCCGGTGGCCCGGCGCAGGGCGGTCAGCAGCTGTCTCCGGCCGCTCAGCACTTCTTCCCGCAGGGCATCCCCGGTCAGCAGGCACCGCAGCAGCGCGAGGTGTCCTACCGCACCGACGAGCTGATGCAGGCCCTGCCGCTGCCGCGGGAGGCTCCGGCCGAGCGCGGCGTACGGAGTGTGCTGAAGCTGCGTCCGGGCAGCTCCGAGCGGTCGGAGCGGATCGCGCGGGCGACCGCGGCGACCGCGTTCCGCCGTCCGGTGACGATCGTCGTCGCGAACCCCAAGGGTGGTTCGGGCAAGACGCCGACCACGCTGCTGCTCGCCGGTGCGCTCGGTCTGGCCCGTGGCGGCGGTGTCGTGGCGTGGGACAACAACGAGCTGCGCGGCAACATGCACCTGCGCACGCACGACACGAACGCACGGTCCACCGTCACGGACATGCTCCAGGCGATGCAGATGCTGACCCAGCCGGACGCCCGGCTCGGCGACGTCGCGGCGTACCTGCGGCACCAGGTCGCCGGTCAGTACGACGTGCTCACGTCCGCGACCACGACGTACGCACAGATCGAGGCCAAGGACTTCGACCAGATCCACCGGCTGTTGAGCCGCTTCTACAAGGTGCTCGTGATCGACACCGGGAACAACGAGGGCTCCAGCAACTGGCGTGAGGCGATGAAGGCGGCCGACGCCCTCGTCATCCCGATCAAGTGGAAGAGCCTGTCCTGCGCGGCCGCGGTGCAGATGCTCGAGGAGCTCGACAACCAGGGCCCGGAGGCGCAGCGGCTGATCCGCCGTGCGGTGATTGCGGTCTCCAACGGTCCCGGCGACGTGAACAAGGAGGTCGAGAAGCAGCTCCGCCCGTACTTCGAGTCCCGCGCGGCGGCCGTGATCGACATCCCCACCGACATGCACATCGCCGCCGAGGGTCCGCTCGACCACTCGGCCCTGCAGCCGGCCACCCGGCGCGCCGGCCTGGAGCTCGCGGCCAAGGTGTCGGAGCAGATCACTATCGCCCTCAACGTTCCGCGCTGAGGACGGCGAGGCTCAACCGGCTGAGGCGGTCCGGATCGGCGATGACGTCGTACGACGTGATCCGGTCCGCCTCGCTGGTGAAGACGATGGCCAGGAACAGCTGCCCGTGCGGGGCCAGGACGAGGCCGACCTGGCCGTCGACGAGGGCCACCTCGGCCAGTTGAGAGCGACTCGCGAGGACGACCGTGCCCTCGGCGACGGCGCGCGCACCCCGCAGCTCCGCGGCCATGCCAGGTGCCAGGGCGGCTGCGTCGACCCGGCGTACGACGTCGGGGTCCAGCACATCCAGGACGGCCGCGAGATCACCGGCCCGGGCTGCGTCGAGGAAGGCTGACACGACGCGCCGCTGCCGGGCGAGCTCGGCCGCCGGTACGACGGGGGTGCCCTGGACCCGCTGACGAGCCCGGCTGGCGAGCTTCTTGGTCGCGACCGGGGTCCGATCGACGATCGGCGCGATCTGCGCGAACGGTACGGCGAACATGTCGTGCAGCACGAACGCGATCCGCTCGGCCGGCGCCAACGTGTCCAGGACGACGAGCAGCGCCCGGCTGACCGAGTCGGCCACCAGCGCCTCGTCCTCCGGCGTGCTCCAGATCGCGGGCGCCTGCTCGAGCAACTCAGGTCCGGTGGGATCCTCCGGGCGAACCTTGCGTCCCCGCAGCACATCGAGGCAGATCCGGGTGACCACGGTCCGGAGCCAGGCGCCGAGGTTCTCGACATCGTCGACTCGATCTAGCCGGATCCAGGCCTCCTGCACCGCGTCCTCGGCCTCACTCCGCGAGCCGAGCAGCCGGTAGGCGACCGCCTCGAGCTTGCCGCGCTCCGCTTCGAAGGCCTCGGTCAGTTCGTCGCCGATCACTGGTCACCTTTCCCGCTCCGGTCCGTCACCCAGTCTGACGACCACGACCCGACGAAGGTGACCATGTTGCTCCATCTGGATTCCAGTGCCAATCGCTCCGACGAGTCGGTGACGCGGCGGCTGACCCGGTTGTTCGCGGACCGCTGGCAGGCTGTCCACGGCTCGGCCGGGTACCGCTACCGCGACCTCGCCGTGGACCCGGTGCCGCCGATCGACACGGCGTACTGCCAGCTCGGCCAGCGGTCCGAGCGGCAGGGCGTCGTACCGCTCACGCTGGTCGGCACACTGATCGAGAGCACCGCCGAGGCCAACGCCTGGGCGCTGACCAAGCCGCTGATCGACGAGGTGGTGTCGAGTCGGACGATCCTGATCGGTGCGCCGATGTACAGCTTCTCGCTTCCGGCCGCACTGAAGGCTTGGATCGACCGGATCACCTTCCCCGGTGCCTTCCGCGACGGGGTCCTCAGCGACACCGAAGTGGTCGTGATCAGCAGCCGTGGCGGTGCCTACGGTCCGGGAGCTCGCCGGGAGGGCTGGGATTACGAGTTTCCCTATCTGCGGGCGTACTTCACCAACTACGGAGTCCCCGGCGACAACCTCCGCTTCATCAGTGCCGAGCTCGCTCTGGCCGACCTGATCCCGCGGTTCGCGGACCAGCGTCCGTCGGCGGCGCGTTCGCTGGCCGCGGCGTGCGAAGAGGTGATCTCAAGCGTCGCGGCGGCTGAGCACGCGGGTGCCAAGCGCTAGACCCCCGACAGCCCACGCGACGAGCACTATGGCGCTCAGAGTGGGGGAGATCGGGTCGGTAGTGCCGGTCAGATAGTTCTGGCCGGCACCGCCCGGCAGGAGTGCCCCAATCCAGATCAGCGGGCGCAGAGAGCTCTGGCTGAGCATCAGTGGGACGACCAGCAGCAGAAGGAATGCCGCGGTCAGCGTCCCGGCCGTACTGCGGACCACCCACGCGATCCCGGCAGTGAACAGACCGGCTGCGGTTGCGTAGAAGCCGACCGACAGCAGATCGACCACGAACCCGCGCCCACTCCAGTCAGCCCAGGAGCCCGCGGCCAGCCCGCCCGCCACGGCCGCGATGCCTGCCATCAACAGTCCGTAGACGAACAGGACGGGTGCTAGCACGATCGCCTTCGCCAGCACGACGTTCCGCCGTACCGGAGTCCACTGGAGCGTCGAGCGGATGCTGCCGGTCGCGTACTCCGACGTCACGGTCAGCAGTGCGAAGGCCGCCACGACCACCTGCACGATCAGGATGACCGAGCTGCCGAAATCGCCGACCGCCTGTTTCTCCGCGAGGTCACCCGGCTGGAGATGGGTGTTGTCGTAGGCGAGGCCGAACCCGTACTGCACGCCGAGGAGCGTGGTCAGCAGCACAGCCGCCGCGATATTCAGCCAGCTTGACCGGACCGTCCACAACTTGGTCCACTCCGACCCCACTGCGTTCATCGTTCTCCCGCTTCCACGAGTTGAGGCTCTACCTGAGCTTGAGGCTTCCGTTTGCGCAGGCGGTGCCGGACGACCTCGACGATCACCGTCACCGTGAGGGCGAGGCCGATGCCGAGGATCACGCCCTTCAGTGGGTTGTCCTCGAAGGCCTTACCGCCGATGTAGCCCACCAAGGTGCAGTACAGACCCCAGCTGGCCGCGGCCAGTCCGGCGTACGCCGAGAACTTCCGCAGGGGATAGCGCACCGACCCCATGGTCAGAGTGACGGCCGTGCGACCGCCAGGGACGTACCGGGCGACCACGAGGACCAGTCCGCCTCGCTCTGCCAACGCTCGCCGGGCCCAGAGCACAGCCGCATGCCGTTTGCTACCAGCCTTCATCCGATCGAGCAGCCGGCCACCGGCGCCGCGGCCGAGCGCATAGGACACATGGTCCCCGACGAACGCGCCGATCGCCGCGACCACGATCACGGCGTACAGATTGGGTTCACCGTTGGCTGCCGCGAACACGCCCGCGGTGACGACCAGCGTCTCGCTCGGGATGGCCGGGAAGAAGCCGTCCAGCGCGGCGAAACCCCACAGCGCGAGGTAGATCCACCACGAGGACATCAGCTCGTCGGCGAAGTGCAGGAGCTGATCACTCACGAGGGCACCGCCACGCCGTACTGGACGCTGTCCGCGGTGAGCTCCATGTACGCCTCCTCCAGCGAGGCCCGCTCGGTGTGCAGCTCGTGTAGCCGTACGCCGAGCTCGTGAGCCAGATCGCCTACCCGCTCCGCCGGTACGCCGGTGACGACCAGGCGGTCGTCCGTGGACTCGACCCGCTCGGCCTCGGTCGTCAGCCGATCGCGCAGTACGGCTCGGTGCGTCTGATCGGGGACGCGGACGGCGACCGTGGTCCGGGACGAGCCGGCGATCACCTCCGCGACCGGTGCGTCGGCGATCAGCCGGCCGCGGCCGATCACGACGAGCTGGTCGGCGGTCAGCTGCATCTCGCTCATCAGATGGCTGGAGACGAATACCGTCCGGCCCTCCGCCGCGAGCGAGCGCATCAGCTGGCGCACCCAGCGGACGCCGTCCGGGTCAAGGCCGTTCACCGGCTCGTCGAATATCAGCACCTCGGGATCGCCGAGGAGGGCACCGGCGATACCGAGGCGCTGGCCCATGCCGAGCGAGAACTGTCCGGCCCGCTTCCGGGTGACCGGGTCCAGGCCGACGACGGACAGCACCTCGTCGACCCGGCTGACCGGGATGCCGTTGCTCCGGGCCATCGCAATCAGGTGGTTGCGTGCGCTCCGCCGCGGGTGCAGGGCCTTGGCGTCGAGCAGAGCGCCGACCTTGGTCAGTGGTGCCGGCCACGCCGCGTACTGGCGGCCGTCGACGAGAGCGGTGCCTTCGGTCGGGGTGTCGAGGCCGAGGATCATCCGCATGGTGGTTGATTTGCCGGCGCCGTTCGGGCCGAGGAAGCCGGTGACGCGGCCGGGGGAGACGGTCAGGTCGAGTGCGTCCACCGCACGGGTGGCGCCGTACCTCTTGGTGAGTCCTTCGAGGGTGATCACGCTCTAGAACCTAGGAATCCGGGCACCCCCGGCACATCGGACCAACGGCTGGGCCGACCCCCGACTTTCGTCAGGTGCCGCGGGCCTGTGGATACGCCGTCGGGGCGCGGCGCCGGAGTGGATACCATCTGTGCTGACCGGCAAACCGGCTGGTCGCCGTACCCGAGGAGTGAACGTGTCGGAAGTCAAGGTCCATCTGATCGGCGTCGAGGGCGAGGCTGAGCGGAGTGTGACCGAGACGACGACGATCGGGGAGCTGTTCGCCGGGATCTTCGGTCAGGACCGCTCCGCCATCGCCGCCCGCGTCAACGGCGAGCTGCGGGATCTGTCCCGGGTGGTCGCCGACGGCGACCAGATCGAGCCGGTCAAGGCGTCGTCCGAGGACGGCCGGGCGATCATCCGGCACTCGACCGCGCACGTGCTCGCGCAGGCCGTGCAGGACCTGTTCCCGGAGGCGAAGCTCGGCATCGGCCCGCCGGTGGAGAACGGGTTCTACTACGACTTCGACGTGCCCACGCCGTTCACGCCCGAGGACCTGGGCAAGCTCGAGAAGAAGATGCAGCAGATCATCAAGGAGCGGCAGCGGTTCAGCCGCCGGGTGGTCTCCGACGACGACGCGCGGGCCGAGCTGGCGAGCGAGCCCTACAAGCTCGAGCTGATCGGCATCAAGGGCTCCGCGGCCGACGCCGCCGAGGGCGCGAGTGTCGAGGTGGGTGGCGGCGAGCTGACCATCTACGACAACGTCCGGCGCGACGACTCGGTCGCCTGGAAGGACCTGTGCCGTGGTCCGCACGTCCCCGCCACGGGCTACCTGGGCAACTTCAAGCTGATGCGGACGGCCGCGGCGTACTGGCGCGGGAGCGAGCGGAACCCGCAGCTCCAGCGGATCTACGGGACGGCGTGGGAGTCCCGCGACGAGCTGAAGGCGTACCTGACCCGGCTGGAGGAGGCGGCCAAGCGCGACCACCGCAAGCTCGGCAGTGAGCTCGACCTGTTCAGCTTCCCGGACGAGATCGGCTCCGGCCTCGCGGTGTTCCACCCGAAGGGCGGCGTGCTGCGGAAGGTGATGGAGGACTACTCCCGCCAGCGCCACGTCGAGGACGGGTACGAGTTCGTCTACTCACCGCACATCACCAAGGCCCAGCTGTTCGAGACCTCGGGTCACCTGGACTGGTACGCCGACGGCATGTACCCGCCGATGCACCTGGACGAGGAGCGCGGCTCTGACGGGCAGATCCGCAAGCAGGGCCAGGACTACTACCTGAAGCCGATGAACTGCCCGATGCACAACCTGATCTTCGCCGCGCGCGGCCGGTCCTACCGGGAGCTGCCGCTGCGGCTGTTCGAGTTCGGCACGGTCTACCGGCTGGAGAAGTCCGGCGTCGTGCACGGCATGACCCGCGCCCGCGGCTTCACCCAGGACGACGCGCACATCTACTGCACCCGCGAGCAGATGCGCGACGAGCTGCGCGACCTGCTGACGTTCGTGCTCGGCCTGCTCGCCGACTACGGCCTGGACGACTTCTACCTCGAGCTCTCCACCAAGAACCCGGACAAGTTCGTCGGGTCCGACGAGGTCTGGGACGAGGCCACCGAGACCCTGCGGGAAGTTGCCGAGGGCTCCGGTCTCGAGCTGGTCCCGGACCCGGGCGGCGCCGCGTTCTACGGCCCGAAGATCTCGGTCCAGACCAAGGACGCGATCGGCCGGACCTGGCAGATGTCGACGATCCAGCTGGACTTCAACCTGCCGGAGCGGTTCGAGCTGGAGTACACCGCGCCGGACGGCTCCCGGCAGCGGCCGGTGATGATCCACCGTGCGCTGTTCGGGTCGATCGAGCGGTTCGTCGCGGTGCTGACCGAGCACTACGCCGGCGCCTTCCCGCCCTGGCTGGCGCCGGTCCAGGTGATCGGCATCCCGATCACCGACGGCCACGTGGACTACCTGTACGACGTCGCCGCGCAGCTGAAGGCGCTCGGGATCCGGGTCGAGGTCGACTCGTCCGACGACCGGATGCAGAAGAAGATCCGGAACGCGCAGAAATCCAAGGTGCCGTTCATGCTGATCGCCGGTGACGACGACATGGCCGCCGGGTCGGTGTCGTTCCGGTACCGCGACGGCACGCAGAAGAACGGCGTACCGATCGCCGACGCGGTCGCCGAGATCGTCGAAGCAGTCCAGAAGCGCGTCCAAGTATGACGGGAACCCCCGACAACCCGTCCTCCAGCGACGTACCTGACTCGCCGTACGCGCCGGACGAGGTCGTGCTGCGGGACGGGGTCGGGGTGCCGGACGAGTTCCTGCGGTTGTGGACGCCGCATCGGATGGCGTACATCGAGGGGGAGAACAAGCCGACCAGCTCGGAGGCCGGGTCGGGGTGCCCGTTCTGCCGGCTGCCGGGGTTGCCGGACGCCGAGGCGCTGATCGTGCACCGGGGTGAGGCGGCGTACGCGGTGCTGAACCTGTACCCGTACAACCCCGGTCACCTCATGGTCGTGCCTTACCGGCACGTGGCCGACTACACCGAGCTGACCGCCGAAGAGGTCACCGACGTCGCCACGCTGACGCGTGAAGCGATGCAGGCGGTCCGCACAGTCTCGGGTGCGCACGGCTTCAACATCGGCATGAATCAAGGGCAGATCGCCGGCGCCGGGATCGCGGCCCACCTGCACCAGCACGTCGTACCGCGCTGGGAAGGTGACACCAACTTCATGCCCGCCATCGCGCACACCAAGGTCCTGCCGCAGTTGCTGCCCGACACTCGGGCGCTGCTCGCCAAGTCCTGGCCGACCGAGCCCTGACCTGCGGATCGCCGCCTCAGCAAACACGGGGTGACGCGATGGATCACTCGCCGGCGAGGTTGGGGTCGGTGAAGTTCTTCCGATGGAAGTCGACAGGGTGCCGCGGGTCATTTCAGCGTATGAACAAGGGCAGCAGTGGGTCGACGATGCCGGTCAGGGCGTCGAGGGAGACTGCGCGCGGCGGGTTGGTCAGCGCGGTGACCCGGACGACCCGGCGGCCCTGGCGGAAGACGAGTTCGCCCGCTTCGGGCAGGTAGTAGCCCGGCTGGCCGATCGGGGCGAGCCGGGGCGGCGGCACCTGCTCCGCCTCTGGGATGCTCGGCTGGTCGAACGCCTCGACGATCGACACAGTCGCGTCGAACGTCCCCCAGATGCAGGTCAACGCGCCCTTGACCCGGTAGTCCCGACGCAACTGCACACGCAACCCGACGAACCGCTCGGCCGCCGAGTTCGACAGCTGACAGGCCGCGTCCACCTGTCGCGCCGGCCGCAGGTTCCGAGGTACGGCGTCCCGCGCCGCAACCGCGATCGTGACAGCCTTCTCCCGGTCGATTCCGTTCAGAGCACCGCTGTCGATGCCACCGGCCGGGGTGATCCGGACGGCCCGGTCACCGGTGATGAAGGCGAGTTGCGAGTCGGCGATCAATGCCCGCGGCCCGAGCTCGGGCAGCGCCTGGATGGTCGCGGCGCCGTGCATGAGGCGGGTGAGCGTGTCGGGCTGGCTCGGGAGCGCGCTGACGCCGATCGTCACCATGCGGTTCTGGACGAGCAGGGTGCACAGATCCATGGACGGCAGGCCGCCGTCGTTCCAGGCGTTGGGCTTCGCGGTGACGGGGAGGCGGAGTTTCGCGGTCAGCGTGCCGGTGATCGCCGTGCACACCTGTGGTCCGGGGGCGCCCGCCGTACCGTCCAGGCCTTCGGCCTGCGGGGGAGCGACGACCGTCGGGACGACGGTCGGAAGCGGCCTGATCCGCGGCTGGGACTCGTTGGCCTTGCGCGCGACCGAGCACCCGCCGGCTGCGATCAGCACGGCCAGCACACCCGCCAGCACGCTCCGGCTCCCGGCCCGCATCCACTCACCTCCTGCCGCACTGCCTCCAGGATCGCGCGAATCGAGGTCTTTCGCAGGCGGAATCGGGTGGCTTGTCACCTGATGGTGATCCGGCTGGACTACGATCGCGTCGCCATGCTTAACAGATTCCGGCAGTTCTGGACCAAGGTGATCACGCCGATCGCCAACCTCCTGCTCAAGCTCGGCGTGAGCGCCGACGCGGTCACGCTCGTGGGCACCATCGGGGTGTGCGCCGGCGCGCTGATCTTCTTCCCGCGCGGCCAGCTCTGGCTGGGCGTCGTGGTCATCACCTGTTTCGTGTTCTCCGACATGATCGACGGGTACATGGCCCGGACGTCGGGGACGTCGTCGAAGTGGGGCTCGTTCCTCGACTCGACCCTGGACCGGATCGGCGACGGTGCGATCTACGGCGGCCTGGTGCTGTACTACGCCAACTCGCAGGCGGGCGACTCGACGCTGATGGCGGCGGTGACGCTGTGGGCGCTGGTGATGGGCGCGGTCACGTCGTACGCGCGGGCCAAGGCCGAGAGCCTCGGACTGAAGGCGAGCGGCGGTCTGGCCGAGCGCGCGGACCGGCTCGTGTTCACCCTGATCCTGGCCTTCTTCTCCGACGTCCTGAACCTCCCGATCCTGCTGGAGATCGTGCTCTGGGCGGTCGCCGTCGCGAGCACGATCACCGTGATCCAGCGGATACTCGGGGTCCGCAAGCAGGTCCTGGCCGACCCGGCCAATGCCGGCCTGGACACGCCGCCGCCGGCCGAACCCGACGCGCAGAGCTGAGGATGGGCGGCCTCCGTCAGTGGGCGGTCGATCTGGCGTTCGCGCTCGCCTGGGCGCTGGTACGACGCCTGCCCGAGCGGACCGTCACGTGGCTGTTCCACCAGGCCGCGGACCGCGCCGTACGCCGGAACGGGCGCGGCGTACGGCGGTTGCGCGGCAATCTGGCCGTGGTCCGTCCGGACGCGACCGAGGCGGAGCTCGACGCGCTGACGCGGGCGGGGATGCGGTCGTACCTGCGCTACTGGCAGGAGGCGTTCCGGCTGCCGGAGTGGAGCGATGAGGAGATCGTCGGGCGGGTCCGGACGGTCAACGAGAAGCTGGTGCGTGACGCGTACGCCGCCGGGCGCGGTGTGATCTGCCCGCTGCCGCACCTCGCGAACTACGACCACGCGGGCGCCTGGGCGGGCCTGACCGGGATGCCGGTGTCGACCGTGGCCGAGCGTTTGCAGCCTGAGTCGCTGTTCGATCGCTTCATCGCCTATCGCAAGAAGCTCGGTATGGAGGTCCTCCCGCTGACGGGCGGTGATGAGGACGTCATCGGCGTACTCGCGGAACGCCTGCGCGCGGGCGCATTCGTCTGCCTCGTGGCCGACCGGGATCTGTCCGAGCGGGGGGTCCCGGTGACGTTCTTCGACCGTCCGTCCCGGATGCCGGCCGGTCCGGCCGCGCTGAGCCTGCGGACGGGTGCACCGGTCATCCCGGTGACCCTGCACTACGACGGGCTCGACCTGGTCATCACCTTCCACGACGCCATCGACCCCGACGGCGGCATGGCCGCGATGACGCAGCGCTGCGCGGACGCGTTCGCCCAGGGGATTGCGGCACATCCGCAGGACTGGCACATGCTGCAGAGGATTTTCCTGGACCAGTAAGAATCGTTTCGTGAGGATCGGTGTGGTGTGCCCGTACTCGCTGGGCACGCCCGGCGGGGTGCAGAACCACGTGCGCGACCTCGCCGAGGCGCTGCTGGCGCTGGGCCACGAGGTGTCGGTCCTGGCGCCGGTCGACGACGCCGACGCGGCTCCGCCGTACGTCGTCTCGTCCGGCCGGGCGGTCGGGGTCCCGTACAACGGGTCGGTCGCCCGGGTCACCTTCGGGCCGCGTACGGCCGCCCGAGTGAAGAGCTGGCTGGCCGAGGGTGACTTCGACGTCGTCCATGTGCACGAACCGACCACGCCGAGTGCGTCGATCATCGCGCTCTGGTCGGCGGAGGGGCCGTTCGTCGCGACGTTCCACACCTGGCAGGTCCGGTCGCGCGCGATGAGTGCGGCGGCCGGTCTGCTCCGGCCGGCGCTGGAGAAGATCGACGCCCGGATCGCGGTCTCGGAGAACGCTCGCTCGATGATGGTCCAGCACATCGGCGGCGAGGCCGTGGTGATCCCGAACGGGCTCTACACCGCTCACTTCAAGGGCAGTCCGCGGCGGGAGTGGCTGGGCGCCGACGGCACGATCAGCTTCCTCGGCCGGCTGGACGAGCATCGCAAGGGCCTCGGCGTTCTGATGAAGGCTGTGCCGGCGCTGGTCGCCGAACGTCCCGGACTGAAGATCCTGGTCGCCGGCGCCGGTCAGGCCGACGAGGCCCGCCGCCTGCTGCCGGCGCACTGTCGCGACAACGTCCTGTTCCTGGGCGCTGTCGACGACGAGGCCCGCGCGGACATGCTGGCCGGTTCGGATCTGTACGTCGCGCCGCATCTGGGCGGTGAGAGCTTCGGCATCGTCCTGCTCGAGGCCATGGCCGCCGGGGCGCCCGTGCTGGCGAGTGACCTGGCCGCCTTCCGCCAGGTGCTCGACGGCGGACGGCTGGGGGAGCTGTTCGAGCCAGGCGACGCGGATGAGCTCACCACTCGCACACTGAGGCTCCTCAGCTCGCCGGACGAGCGTGACAAGCTCCGCGCCGCGGGACTGAGCGCCGTACCGCGTTATGACTGGTCGGTGTTGCTCCCGGAGTTGCTGTCCGTCTACGAGCTGGTCGCGCGGCGGTAGCGCTCGGCTAGTCGCTGCAGGACGTGCGCGAGTTCTTCGGGTCGGTCAGCGGCGATCGCGGAACGCATTGAGGAGTGCGCTGCGGGCGTCACCCGGCAGAGCGGCGGCGGGCAGGTCGGTGAGTGCCTGCGACGTCTGGCGGATCTGGTCGAGGTAACGCTCGCAGCCGTCGCACAGAGCGAGATGGTCGACGAAGTCCTGCTCGGCTTCGGTGCTCAGGGCGCCCTCGAGGAACGCCGTGACCTGCTCGACGAACTCACGGCACTCGAGGTCGCTCATGAGTCATCACCTTCCCGTCGGTAGTACTCCTCCAGTTTGCCGCGCAGGAACGCGCGCGCCCGGTGCAACAAGACCCGCTGGTTGGCCGGCGTGATCCCGAGCAGTTCACAGACTTCGTCGTACGGGCAGCCCTCGACGTCTCGCAGTACGACGACCAGGCGCTGGCGCTCGGGGAGTTCGGCCAGGGCGTTGGTGAGGTGGGTGCGAACCTCGGCGGTGAGCAGGCCTTGCTCGGGGGACGGCCAGGCCGGCGGGAAATCCCACCAGTGACCGGGGAAGGGATCGCCCGCCGGCCGGAAGCGGCTCGGGTCCACGGTCGGGCCGCTGTCGTCGACACTGCTCATCGGGACGACCTTGTGCTCGCGGACGCCGCGCCGCTTGGCCGTGTTGGTGAGGATCCGGTAGACCCAGGTCTTCAGCGACGACCGGCCTTCGAACCGGTCGATGCCCTCGATCACCGCGAGCCACGTCTCCTGGACGACGTCCGCGGCCGATTCTTCGGTCGACACGAACGACCGGGCCAGCCGCAGCATCCCGCCGGACCACCCGTCCACGAGCGCCCCGAACGCGTCCTCGTCCCCGGCGCGCAACCGCTCCAGGAGGGCGTCGTCCGTCATCGGCTCAGCGTAGTGCGTCAGCATGCCGCTGAACCCAGACGAGCGCGGCCCCGCCGAGCGCGACCGCAGCGGTGATCATCCAGCCGGACACGTACACACCGGCATGCTTGCTCACGGCACCGAACGCGAGCGCGAACGGCGTGAACAGCATCCACGAGACCGCACTGATCCCGGATGCCACCCCGGTCCGGATCGTCGACGGTACCGCGTCGTGCAGCAGGCGACTGAGGTGGATTTCGATCACGACGAGCAGGAAGGTCAGCGCGGTCATCGCGGCCGTCAGCGCGGCCAGGCTGCGGCTCGTGGTCATCGTCACGCAGGCCGCGAGCATGGTCAGGACGACGATCGCGAGCGGAAGCGGTCGCTCGAGGTGGATCCGGTTCGCGAGCAGGCCGCCGATGCCCAGCGTGCCGACCAGGAGTGCCCAGAACGGGCCGTAGTACCCGGCCTCGGTCTTGAGCGTGATCAACCACAGCGGGCCGAACTCGAACATCGCCTGCAGGATCATCGCGGCCATCACTGTGGCGGCCGCGATCGGGATCAGCCGGCCGCGGTTGGTGATCGCGCGGTAGGTGACTCGGAGGTGGTCTCGGAGCGCGGTGCGCTCGGCGGTCTGGTGCAGCTTGGGTTCACGCAGCCGGGTCAGGGCGACGAGGTAGAGGAGTGCGAACGGGAGGGTGAGGAAGTAGGTCGCTCGGGGCGAGAGGGCTGCGGCGATCCAGCCGCCCGCGAGGGCGCTGCCGACGAGCGCGATGCTCTCGACGAAGCGGACCCGGCCGATCCGGCGCTCGTACTCCGCGCTGTCACCGGTCTCCTCGAGCACCACGTCGTACACGATCGCCTCGACGGTGCCGGAGTACATGGCGAAGTAGATCCCGAGGATGAGCGCCGCCACGATGTACGTCGCCACGTTCTGGCTCACCGCACCGATGAAGACGCTTACCGCCAGCGCGACGCCCGCGACCATCAGTACCCCGCGCCGCGACCACCGGTCTGCCAGCACTCCGGACACGACCTCGGCCAGTGGCGTCATCGCGGCGTACGCGGCGGCCATCAGCCCGATGGATGCCGCATCGAACCCGATGCCAGTGAGGAACAGCTTCTCGACCGGCACCCAGAAGCCCACCCCTTGCAGGAAGGCGGCGACCCAGAGCGGCGCGAGTCGCGCGCCCACGCGCGAACGGGGTGCGGTTGCTGTCTGCAGCATGACAACTCCAGGGCTGGTTAGGTGCGGTCAGCCCCGCAGTGTCTTGGGGGTGGGGAAGTGTTACACCAGTTTCGCGGCGATGGCGTTGATCTGGTCGAAGTCACCCGGGGTCGGGTGCCAGGGGAGTTGGAGCGGGTCGTCCTGGTAGCGGGGGATGACGTGCAGGTGGGTGTGGAAGACCGACTGCCACGCGGCCGCGCCGATGCAGCTGAGGAGGTTGGCGCCGTCGGCGTTCAGGCGCTCGATCACCCGGCCGACCAGCGACTGCGCGAGCAGGGTCGCCGCGGTCAGATCCTCGGCGTCCGCCGTCCGCAGGTCGGTCGAGTGCGCTCGCGGGATCACGAGCAGGTGACCGGCCGTCGCGGGATTGATGTCCATGATGGCGATCGCCCGGTCGGTCTCGGCCACCGGCGTCGACGGACTGGTGCCGGCCACGATCCCGCAGAAGACACAGTTCTCGCTCATCGCCCCAGGCTAGTGCCCCGCCGCGCCGGCCCCGGCCGGGAGGAACGGGGAGGGCGGAATCGCCTCAGGCTATACACTGCGCGAGCCGAACCCTGCCCGCCGAGGAGCCCCATGCCGGACGAACTGTTGCGCCCGACGATCGGCGCCGGTGTGGACATGTCGGTGCGCCCGTGCCGGCTGATGTCGCAGGCGTACGTCGCCTTCTTCGGCGGCGTGATCGGCTCGACGATCATCGCCTCGCTCAACGCCCGCCGCCTCGGCGTGGACGCGGCCAAGCGCCGCCTCATCCTCCTCATCGGCGCCGGCGGCCTCGTGGCCGTGATCGCCGTTTCCAGCCTGCTGAACGGCGACGACGACCTCGCGTCCGGTCTCGGTGTCGGCATCCGCGTCGTGGCCATCCTCACCTGCCTCGCCCAGCTCCGGCTCCAGCGCCCGATGGACCGCGCCTTCCAGCTCCGCGGCACCGACTACGGGTCGCTGTGGGGGCCGGGCACCGCGGCCACGATCGGCGGCGCCGTCGCCGAAGCCCTGATCCTGCTCATCGCTGCGAGGGTCTTGTGAACGAACCGACCGAGGCCCGTCTCCAGATGGCCGGCCACTGGCTCCAGATCGGCCATCCCGAGCGCACCCTGGACGAGCTCCAGGGCCTGACGGGTAACGCGGCCCTCGATTACCGGGCGTACCTGTTCCGCGGCGCCGCTCTGCACACCCTCGACCGGAACGCCGAGGCCATCGACGTACTCCGCGACGGCCTGGCCCAGTACGGCCCCTTCCCGCCGCTCCTCCAGGTCCTGGGCTCCTCGTTGCGCTCCGAGGGCCAACTCCCCGAAGCCGAGGCCGCCTTCCTCCAGGGCCTCAGCCTGGACCCAAACGACCCCGACCTCCTGATCGGCTACGCCCGCGTCTGCCTCGCTGCCGGTCAGGCCGAGAAGGCGAGCGCTCTGGTCGAGCGCGCTGCCTCGCACGCTCCCGAGAGCGCCGCCGTCTCCGCCGCTCGCGCGCAGGTCGCGTTCGCCCTCGGCAACGACCGCGACATGCACCGCCACAGCACCGAGGCCCTGTCCCACGATCCCGAGGACCCGAACGCACGGGCCCTGCACGGTACGGCGTCGATGCTCACCGGCGACTCGCGATCCGGGTACACCTCGCTCGCCTCCGCGGCCGCGTCCCAGCCCGGCGACGCGGACCTGCGTGCTGCTGCTCGTCAGGCCAAGCTGATCAACCATCCGTTGATGCTGCCGCTGCGGCCGTTCGCGCGGCTCAACCCGCTGGTCGTTTGGATCGGCGCGGTGGCGATCATCTACGGTCTCCGGATCGCCGGTCTGGGACCGCTGTCGTTCGCGTTCGCGATGATCTGGCTGGGCTTCTGCGTGTACTCCTGGGTGGTCCCACCCCTCGTCCGCCGCTGGCTCAACCGAAGGTGGGGAACATGACCAACGACCGGATTGTCGCGCTGCGTAAGGCGGTCGAGGCCAACCCGGACGACGTCCTGCTGCGGCTCGTCCTGGCTGAGTCGCTGGTGACTGCCGGTGACACCGAGGAGGCGCTCGACCAGTACGTCGTACTCCTCGATCAGCAGGGGCTTCCGGACGATCAGTTCGTGCCGGTCGGCGAGTTGGCGGCGGCGAACGGGCGGCTTGCGCTGCTGCGGAGCTTGCTCGAGGCGGCCCGTCTGCAGGGCGTGGTCGAGGGGACCGGTCGGCTGCAGCAGTTGGTCGACGGGATGATCGCGGAGCGCAGCGGGGTGCGGATCAAGGTCGGTCCCGAGGCAGGGACGCCGTACGACGTGGAGACGCCGAAGGAGACCACAACCTTCGACCAGGTCGGTGGGATGGAGGAGATCAAGCGGGTCATCCACCGGATGGTCATCCTGCCGCTGAGCCGCCCGGAGCTGTACGAGAAGTACGGGCGGAAGTCGGGCGGCGGCGTGATGCTCTACGGCCCGCCTGGCTGCGGGAAGACGTTGCTGGCGCGGGCGACCGCGGGGGAGTGCGGTCTCCCGTTCGTCAACGTCCGGATCGAGGACGTGATGGACCCGTACCTCGGCGTCTCCGAGCGCAACCTGCACGAAGCCTTCGAGCGCGCCCGCGCGATCGCGCCGTGCGTCCTGTTCCTCGACGAGCTCGACGCACTGGCCTTCGCCCGGCACAAGCACGGCGGATCCGAGGCCCGCCGGCTGGTCGACGTACTGCTCCAGGAGCTCGACGCGATCGGCTCCGAGAACGAAGGCCTGCTCGTCCTCGCCGCGACCAACGCGCCCTGGGACGTGGACGAGGCGATGTTGCGACCCGGCCGGTTCGACCGGGTGATCTTCGTGCCGCCGCCGGACGAGCCCGCGCGGGCCGACATCCTGTCCGTGCTGGTGACGGAGGTACCGGCCGACGGACTGGATCTGAAGGCGCTCGCCGGTCAGACGCCGATGTTCAGCGGCGCGGACCTGCGCGCGCTGATCGAGTGCGGTGTGGACCGGGTGATCGACGAGGCGCTCGCCGGCGGTGGCGAGCCGCCGCTCGCGATGCGGCACCTGACCGAGGCGCTGCCAACGGTCAAGCCGTCGACACTCGACTGGCTGCACCGCGTCCGCTCGTACATCGAGTTCGCCAACCAGAGCGAGCGGTACGACGACGTCGCCGCGTACCTGAAGTCCCGCGACGTCCGCCGCCGGCTCAGCCGCGACACCAAGGGCTGAGCCGGCTCACAGTCGTCAGGTCGACTTCACCTTCGCCGCTGCCGACTCCGGCATCGGCTCGTACCGGGAGAACTGCCGGCTGAACGACGCCGAGCCATGCGACAGCGACCGCAGGTCGATCGTGTAGCGGGTGATCTCCACCTGGGGTACCTCGGCCTTCACCAGGGTCCGGTCGTCGCCGACCTTGTCCGTGCCGAGCAGCCGCCCGCGCCGGCCGGACAGATCGCTCATCACCGTGCCGACCAGGTCGTCCGGCACCAGCACCGACACCAGATCCACGGGCTCCAGCAGGTTCACCTTGGTAGCGGCCGCGGCCTCGCGCAAGGCCAGCCCGCCGGCCATCTGGAACGCCATGTCGGACGAGTCGACGCTGTGCGACTTCCCGTCCAGCAGCGTGACCCGGATGTTCACCATCGGATACCCGGCGTGGACACCCTTCTCCATCTGCGCCCGCACGCCCTTCTCGACGCTCGGGATGAACTGCCGCGGCACCGCGCCGCCGACCACCTTGTCGACGAACTCGAAGTCGGACCCCTGCGGCAGCGGCTCCACCTCGATGTCGCAGACGGCGTACTGACCGTGGCCACCGGACTGCTTGACGTGCCGCCCGTGGCCCTTCGCCTTCCCGCCGAATGTCTCCCGCAGTGGCACCCGCAACTCCACGGTGTCCACGGTCACGCCGTACCGGTTGGCCAAGGCGTCGAGTACGACGTCGGAGTGGGCCTCGCCCATGCACCAGAGCACGATCTGGTGGGTCTCCGGGTTCTGCTCGATGCGGAGCGTCGGGTCCTCGGCCGCCAGCCGCTGCAACCCACCACTCAGCTTGTCCTCGTCGGTCTTCGCATGCGCCTGGACGGCGATCGGCAGCAACGGCTCGGGCATCGTCCACGGCTTGAGCAGCAGTGGATCCGCCTTGTCGGACAGCGTGTCGCCGGTCTCCGCCCTGGTCAGCCGCCCGATCGCGCACAGATCGCCCGCGACCACGGCCGGCGCCGGCCGCTGCACCTTGCCCAGCGGGAACGACAGCGAGCCGATCCGCTCGTCCTCGTCGTGATCGGTGTGCGAGTTCTGCGCACCGAAGAAGGACGTGAAATGGCCCGACACGTGAACCGTCGTGTCGGGCCTGATGGTGCCGGAGAACACCCGCACCAGGCTGACCCTGCCGACGTACGGATCCGACGTCGTCTTCACCACCTCGGCCAGCAGCGGTCCGTCCGGGTCGCAGGTCAGGCCCTTGCGCGCCACACCGTGCGGGCTGAACACCTCGGGCAGCGTGTGCTCGAGCGGCGACGGGAACCCGCTGGTCGCGACCTCGAGCAGCTCGGACGTGCCGACCCCGGACGCGCTGCAGACCGGGATGACCGGGAAGAACGAACCTCGCGCGACGGCCCGCTCGAGGTCGTCGATCAGCACCTTCTGGTCGATCTCCTCGCCCTCGAGGTACCGATCCATCAGCGACTCGTCCTCGGACTCCTCGATGATGCCCTCGATCAGAGTGCCGCGCAGTTCCTCGATCTGGTCGCCGTACGACGACTCCGGGGCCGAGGTCGTGCGTTTGCCCCCGGCGTAGCCGTAGTACGTCTGGGAGAGCAGCCCGATCAGCCCGTCACCAGCGGGCAGGTAGAGCGGCAGCACCTTGTCGCCGAACGCGGCCTGCGCGGTGGCGAGCGCGTTCTGGTAGTTGGCGCGGGCGTGGTCGAGCTTGGTGACCACGACGGCCCGCGGCATCCCGACCTGGTCGCACTCCTGCCACAGCGCCTTGGTCGGCTCGTCGACGCCCTCGCTCGCCGAGATCACGAACAGCGCGCAGTCGGCGGCGCGGAGTCCGGCCCGCAGTTCGCCGACGAAATCGGCGTACCCGGGGGTGTCGATCAGGTTCACCTTGACGCCGTCGTGCGGCAGCGAGGCGAGCGACAGGCCCACCGAGCGCTGCTGCCGGATCTCGGCGTCGTCGAAGTCGCACACCGTGGTTCCGTCCAGGACGGTGCCGGGTCTGTTCAGGACGCCGGAGGCCACCAGCAAGGCCTCGACGAGAGTGGTCTTGCCGGACCCGGACGGGCCGACGAGCACCACGTTGCGGATGGCGTCCGGGCTGTCCACAGCGGGCGCGGCTCCGGTGCCTTGGGAAGTGTTCGCCTTGTCTGCCATGACGTTCCTCCTGGTCCACCCACCATTCCCCCAACGGCCACTTCGCACAAGAGCCATCACGTTCCGGATTCGCCTGACCCGTCGGCCGCTGGCCGCCGCGGGCCGCCTCCCACCGGCGGACCCCCGCCGTCGGTACTGTCACAGCATGCGTAGGGCACTTCTCACCGCGATCGCCATGCTCGTCACCGCACTGGCCCTGGCCGGCTTCGCACTTCCCGCGTCGGCCGCCAGTGGCGACGAGGTGAAGAACTTCACGATCGACTACACCGTGACCCCTGACGGCGTGCTGCAGGTGAAGGAGACCATCGCGTACACCTTCGGAAGCACCGGCCGGCACGGCATCTACCGCGACCTGGTGACCCGGGAGCCGTACAAGGACGACGATTCGAAGGACCAGGAGTACGAGGTCTCGAACATCAAGGTGTCCGCGAGCCCGGGCGTGTCCAGCGAGTTCAGCACCGAGACGACGTCGTCCAACCAGGACCGGTACGAGACGATGCGGATCAAGATCGGCTCGGCGGACAAGACGATCTCCGGGTACGACGCGACGTACGTGATCACGTACGACGTCCGCGGCGCACTCCGGCATTTCGCGGACCACAGCGAGCTCTACTGGGACGCGACCGGATCGGCCTGGGACGCCGAGCTCAAGCGGGTCGACGTCACCGTGACTGTGCCGGAAGGTGTGCAGCAGACCCAGTGTTTCCAGGGGACCGCCGGCTCGACGCAGGACTGTCTGAACACCGTGAGCGACGGCAAGGGGATCTTCGGCGCTGCCAACCTCGCTCCGGGCGAGCAGATGACCATCGTTGCCGGGATCAAGGCCGGCGTGGTCAGCAACGACGCCCCGATCGTGGTCGACCCGCCGAGCTGGATGGAGCGCAACGGGCTGTCCTGGCTCGCGCTGATCGGATCGGGCGCGGTGAGCCTGGCCGCGATCGCCGTGGCGGTGCTGTACTCGCGGAACGGGAACAAGGACCAGCGATTCGCCGGGATGCCGCCTGGCACGTTCCCACCGAACGGAGTCGCGGCCGAGCCCGTGAAGGACGACCTGACCGAGGACCAGATCCCGGTCGCGTTCGCGCCGCCGCGGATCCCGGTGGCCGAGGGCGGCCTGCTGATCGACGCGAAGGCGACCACCACGGAGACAGCCGCAACGCTGATCGACATGGCGGTGCGTGGCGGCATACGGATCGAGAGCACGGGGGAGAAGCAGAAGGCCGTGCTGCTGAACCCGGCGGTCGCGACGGCGCCGCACGAGCAGGTGCTGATGTCGGGACTGTTCCCGTCGCTGCAGCCGGGGTCGGAGATCAAGTTGCGCCGCGGCAAGGTGGGTGACCACAGGATGGAGCAGGCGCACGACGGGATGATCGCGGCGCTGCGGGATCAGGTGAAGCAGCGCGGATGGTACCTGCGGATGCCGCGGGCGGGCGGCGGATCGGTCTTCAAGAACGGCTTTGGCTGCGCGTGCATGGGGATGATCGCGATCTGGGTGTTCGGGGCCGGGCTGGCCGGAACGATCACCGGTGCGGCGACCGGCGGGCTCGGGCGCGGCATCGTGATCGTGGTTCCGGTGGTCGCCGTACTCGTTGCCGTCGGCATCTGGATCGCGAAGCGCGGCAAGGGGCAGCGGAACCCGGCCGGCCGGGCGGTCGCGGACCAGCTGATCGGGTTCCGGAAGTACCTGGCCACCGCCGAGGCTGACCAGCTGCGGTTCGAGGAGGGGGAGGACATCTTCAGCAAGTACCTCCCGTGGGCGATCGCGTTCGAGTTGGCCGACCGCTGGCAGAAGGTCTGCGAGCAACTGGTCGCCGCCGGCCGCCTGACGCCCGACCCGTACTGGTACAGCGGGCCGTCGTACTACACCTCCGGCTGGACCGCCGGCCTGGTCGGCTCCACCCTCGCCCAAACCTTCGACCCGCCGCCCGCCCCGGCCAGCAGCGGGGGAGGCGGCGGCAGTTCCTCCGGCTTCAGCGGGGGCTCTTCCGGCGGTGGCGGGGGCGGCGGAGGCGGCGGCAGCTGGTAGGAACTCAGACCGCGCCGCCGGCAGCCGGGGGAGCTGTCGGGTCATTGCCTGCGTCGCCGGCCACCTCGCGAGCCAGGAAGTCCTCGAGGTTGAACAGGTTGTCACCGGCCCGCTTCGCGACGTTGACCAGCGTCTTCATCGTGGCGACCTCCTCGACCTGCTCCTTGAGGAACCACTGCATGAACTGCTCGCCGACGTAGTTGCTCTCGTCCCGCGCGGTCCGGGCCAGCGTCTCGATCTGCTTGGTGACGGTGATCTCCTGCGCCAGTGCGAGCTCCAGCGGCTCGAGCGCGGTCTTGAAGTCCGACTCCACCTCGCCGACCGACGGGATCTGCGGCCGGATGTCCTTGTCCAGCAGGTATTGCACCATCATCATCGCGTGGTTGCGTTCTTCCAGCGCCTGCTTGTAGAAGTGCCTGGCCAGCTGCGGCAGGTCCTGATCGTCGTACCAGACAGCCACCGCCGTGTACTGCTGGGACGCCGTGAATTCGTTACGGATCTGTTCTTGCAGAAGTTTTTCGTACGTGCTCATCCCGTCAATCTAGTGGGCACGACCGGATTCCACATCGTTGGGGGCCTCCCCTAACCGACTCGATTTTGTGCCAGTTCGACCACCTCGGTGCCGCCGCCGGGCAGGCTGATCCGGACCGACGTCCCGTCCACCGCGACATCGATGCCCTCGGCAAGCGCTTCCGGCCGGAGCGCATCCCGGGTCAGCAGTACGGCGCTCACCAGCACCAGCGGATCGCCGCGGTGCGCAGCCGTCAGGTACGGCGTCGCCGAGTGCACACCGAACGGGTTCGCCCCCAGATCCCGGTGCACACCGGCTTCGTCGTACCCGTGCAGTCCGACGACCGCGGTCAGCAAGCCGTCGTCGTTCCGCGCCGACGCCGTCCGCGCTCCAGCGGTTGCCTCAGGCAAGGATTCGCCGGCGACCGCGAAGCCGCCGCTGCGCACCATCGCTCCGGCCGGTCCTTCGACGAGTGCACACCGGATCTCCCAGCCGCCGTGGACGACCGACGCGGTCTCGATCCGCCACGGTCCGTCCGTGCCGAGCCACGCCTTGTGCCACGAGGACGCCGTACGCCCGCTGACCGCGATCCGCCGGATCCGCCCACGCGAGCTCGCCCGGCCATCCGCGTCGACCAGCGAGATCAGGTTGTCGATGTGCGGTGCTTGGTCGGACAGCTCCGGCCCAGCGTGGTTCGCGTACGCCAACCGGTTGTAGTGCGGGTCGCCCTCCGGCTCCACACCCTTGGGCTCGGCGACCGGCGCGTGGTCCGCGCCATGGTTGACCAGTTGCACGATCTGGTCGTGCCGGCTCGCGTGCACGATCCACCCCGGCGCCGGCATCGCCCGTACCTGATCCGCGTCGTCCAGCGGGATCGAGTCCTCCGGGTCCGTCCACACCGGGTGGTCCGGCGGCAACACCAGCCCGATGAAACCCTTCGAGGCCCAGTACGGCGAGCCAGGCCCGGAGTACTGCTGTGTCGTCGGCAGGAACGTGTCGTACCACCCCAGTGTCAGCAGACCACGCTCATCCGGCACACCGTGCTGCACGAAGTGCCGCGCGATCCCCGAGCACAGCCGCCGCGTCTGCCCGGGCGACAGGGGAGTGGCGTCCAGCAGCGCCCCGATCCAGTACGGCGTCGCAGCGGCCATCCGGTAGGTCAGTGAGCGGCCCTGGTAGATCGGTGCGCCGTCGTTGCCGACCAGATGCACCGCGTCTTCGAGGAACAGGCTCAACCGCTCGCGGTACAGCTTCAACCGGTCCTCGTACGCCGCCCCCGGCGTGGCAGCAGCCATCCGGGTCCACAGGGCCGGGTAGAGGTGCATGGCCCAGCCGATGTAGTTGTCGAAGTTCTGCCCGTCGCCGTCGGAGTACCAGCCGTCGCCGACGTACCAGTCCTCGATCCGGTCCAGCCCGCTGTCGATGTCCTCCTGCGAGTACGGCGCTCCGACCGACGCGAGGAACTGCTCACTCACGACCTGGAACAGCCGCCAGTTGTTGTCGTGCGTGGTCGAGCCGTTGAAGCCACCCAGCCACTCCGCGACGTGTTCCTGCGCACGGGTGTCGAGCCGGTCCCAGATCCACTCCCGCGTCTCGTGCAGCGCGACCGCGATCGCCGCCGCCTCGACCATCTGCTGGGAGCGCGGAGTGAGCCGCAGCCACGCCTCGGGGTGGTCCGGATTCGCTCCGTTCGCGACACCCCGCGCGTACCGCTCGATCAGCTCTTCGCAGCCCTTGCCCTGCACGCCGGCGATCCGGAACGCGGCCAGCATGAACGACCGAGCAAACCCCTCCAACGCATCAGACGCCGTCCCCGACCGACTCGGCCGACCCGGCAATGCGATCAGCGACGCGCCGGGGGAGAAGTACGGCACGAGCGAATCAAGCAGGTGATCCGCCAAGGCCTCCCAGTGCGCGCGACTCCATCCCGTCTGGCGCGACAGAACACGATCGGTGTCAGGCAGTACGAGGCGTGTCATGGGGCCTCCCGGTCTGGACTGAGGAGTGGAGGGAGCGAAGCGACTGGAGCGACGAGGGAAGGCCGGGAGTTGAAGCCCCATGACCGTCGCGCCGGAGGCGCGGCCAAAAGCACTGTCATGCGAGTCTCCCGAGTTCGGTGGCGCTGATGGCGTGCAGAAGCGGTTGGCCGGTGGCGAGGCGTTCGAGCTCGCTGACGGCGAGTTCGCCGAGGCGGGCGATTTCGTTGCCGACGGCACCGGCGACGTGGGGGGTGACGAAGACGTTGGGCAGGTCGAGCAGCGGAGAGTCGGGCGGCAGCGGCTCGGGATCGGTCACATCGAGGACGGCGTCGATCCGGCCGGACACGCATTCGCGGACCAGGGCTTCGGAGTCGATGATCTTGCCGCGGGCGGTGTTGATCAGGACCGAACCGTCCCGGAGCAGCCCGAGCAGACGGGCGTCGACCAGGCCGACGGTCTCCGGGATCAGCGGTGCGTGCACGCTGAGGATGTCGCTCCGACGGAAGAGCGTGTCGTTGTCGACCAGCTCCGCGCCGAGCCCGGCCGCCTCGGCCGCGGTCAGGTACGGATCGCTGATCAGCACGTGCAGGTCGAATCCGCGCAGCCGCTCGGCCACCATCCTGGCGATCCGCGACGCGCCCAGCAGGCCGACCGTCGTACCGTAGTTGCCCGGCATCCCGTGCGGGTCCGCCTTCCGCCGCTCGATCCGGTACTGCGCGGCCAGCCGGAACGCCCGCTTCCCGGCGAGCACGATCGCGGCGACGGTGAACTCGGCCACCGGCAACGCGTTCGCGGTCGCCGCCGACGACACCTGGATCCCACGGTCGAACGCGGCCGGGTCGACGATCGCCTTCACCGAGCCGGCCGCGTGCAGGATCGCCTGCAGCTTCGGCGCCGCGTCGAGCACCTCGGGCCCGATCCGCGGGCAGCCCCAACCGGTGAGCAGTACGTCGACCTCCGCCAGCGCGGCCCGGATCGCCGGGTCGGCCAGGAAGCTGGTCCCAGGACCGACCGGGAGGACGGTCGCGGCCGTCTCCAGGCGCTGCCGGACGCGCGGGATCAGGACACGCTCCCGGCTCGCGTCGCTCATCGCCAGCATGACGGTCAGGGGAGAGTCTGGTTCGCTGCTCACGACAGCCAACCTAGCAAGCGCTTTCCAACGTGTCTTCCCGAGTGCCGAATCTTGGAAGATGCTGAAAGTTCCGGACTGCCGGAATGTGGGCCCGCATCTCAGGCGTTAACAGGTGAGAGGGCAGGATAGAGGAGCCTACCCGCCCTGTTGGCCACTGTGTGAAGGAGACGACCATGCTGCGACCGGACGACCTCTACGAGATCGTCGACGAGTCGGTGGCGACCGGCCCGGCGGCGACGCCGAAGGTGCTGGTGCATTCGCTGGACGGGTTCATGGACGCGGGTCAGGCGGGCCGGGTCACGGCCGACCACCTGCTCGAGGTGCTGGACAGCCGGCTGCTCGCGCGGTTCGACATCGATCTCCTGCACGACTACCGGGCCCGGCGGCCTGAGGTGACGTTCGCCGAGGACCGGTTCATCGACTACACGCCGCCGCACCTGAGCCTGCATCTGCTCACCGACGACGCCGGTGTCGAGTTCCTGCTGCTCGAAGGTGTCGAGCCGGACAACCAGTGGGACCGGTTCGCCAGCGCCGTCCGGCAGCTGATCGAGCAGTACAACGTGACGTTGACGGTCGGCGTGCACGGCATCCCGATGGGCGTCCCGCACACCCGTCCGCTCGGCCTGACCGCGCACGCGACCCGGCCCGAGTTGGTCACCCGTTCGAACATCTGGGACGGCGAGATGCGGCTGCCCGCGAGCGCCGGCACGATGCTGCAGGTGCGCCTGGGCGAGGCCGGCAAGGACGCGATGGGCTTCGCGGTCCACGTGCCGCACTACCTGGCCGAGAACCGGTTCCCGGGCGCCGCGCTGGCCCTCGTGCACGCGATCTCCGCGGCGACAGGCCTGCTCCTCCCTAGCAAGGCCCTCCTCGACGAGGCCGCCGTCACCGGCCGGCTTGTCGACGAGCAGGTCGAGGCCTCGGAGGACGCGAGCGCGGTGGTGAACGCTCTCGAGACCCAGTACGACGCAGCCGCCGGCTCCCTGAGCCGCAAGAGCCTCCTGGCCGACTCCACCCCGTCGGCCGAAGAGCTCGGCGCCGAGGTCGAACAGTTCCTGGCCGAACTCAACCGCAACGACGACGAATAACCCTCGCCACCAGGCAGTACGGCAAGTCCGCCGACCGGCGCTCGTCCGCGGAGCGAGCACCGCGGCTGGGCCCGGTCCCAGCGCTGGGACACCGGGTGGGGGCTCGGACAGGTTCTGGGGGCCTGGGGCAGGTTATTTCTTGTCCCAGGCCCCCGGTTCGTGGGCGAGGCCCCGCCTGTCAGGATGAGGCATGCCTGAGTCGCTGGAGGATCTGGTCGAGCTGCTCGACCTGGAGATGATCGACGTCGACCTGTTCCGCGGGCGTCAGCCCGACACGTCGATGCAACGGGTGTTCGGCGGCCAGGTGCTCGGTCAGGCGCTGGCCGCCGCGAGCCGGACCGTCGACCCCGAGCGCATCGTGCACTCCCTGCACGGCTATTTCCTGCGGGCGGGCGACACCGCCGTACCGATCGTCTACCGCCCGGAGCCGACGCGCGACGGCGGCTCGTTCAGCAGCCGGCGCGTGGTCGCGTCGCAGAACGGGAAGCCGATCTTCTACATGTCGGCGTCGTTCCAGCGGCCGGAGCCCGGTCTCGACCACCAGGATCCGATGCCGGACGACGTCGTACCGCCGGACGAGGCGCCGCGGCTGGCGACCGTCCTCGAGGCTCGGTCGGGCCGCTCGGCCGCCGACTGGGACAAGGAGTGGGCGGCCCTCGACGTACGCCTGGCCGGAGTCACCGGCCGCCAGTTCTGGATAAGGGCTGCTGGCAAACTTCCTGACGATCCTGCCTTGCACGCTTGCGTTCTCGCCTATGCGAGCGATCTGACGTTGCTCGGGGCAAGCTTGCTGCCGCACGGCATCGTGATCGGCGACCGCCGGATCCAGCCCGCGTCGCTGGACCATGCCCTCTGGTTCCATCGCGAGTTCCGCGCCGACGAGTGGCTCCTTTACGACCAGGCGTCCCCGTCCGCGTCCGGTGCGCGCGGGTTCGCCACCGGCCGCCTCTACACCGTCGACGGGCGCCTCATCGCCTCAGTAGCGCAGGAAGGCCTCATCCGCCCGGTAGGCCTGAACTTGGACGAGAACGCGTAGCAACTTCTGATATCGTGGAGGCATGTTGCAGCGCGCAGTAGTTACGACGACGCCGGAGTTCGTCCCGGCGCGCTGACACCTGACTGTCTGACAAAGCCCCGGGGCGAGTGCCCCGGGGCTTTTTCGTGCCTTCCGTGGGTTGCTCGCCCCCAACTCGTGGAGGAAACACCATGTACGACCACCGCAAGATCGGCCGTGAACTCGGCCTGTTCGACTCCGACCCGCTGATCGGCGCGGGCCTGCCCTGCTGGCTGCCCGCCGGTGCCGCGATCCGGCGCGCCTTGGAGAGCTACATCGCCGAGGTGGAACGAAGAGCCGGCTACCAGCAGGTCTATTCGCCCGTGCTCGCCAAGCGTGAGCTGTACGAGATCTCCGGCCACTGGGCCAAGTACCACGAGGACATGTACCCGCCGATGGATATGGGCGGCGAGCAACTGGTGCTACGGCCGAGCATCTGTCCACACCACGCGCTGATGTACCGCTCCCGCTCCCACAGCTACCGCGAGCTGCCACTGCGGATCTCCGAGCTCGGCGGCCAGTATCGCGCCGAGCTCTCCGGCGCGATCGGCGGCCTGAGCCGGGTCCGCGCGATGCAGCTCAACGACGCGCACATCTTCTGCCGCCTCGACCAGGTCGCCGAGGAGGCCGGCAACGCGCTCGCTCTCATCAACCAGGCCTACAGCGACATGGAGATCAGCCCGTCCCGCTACGTCCTGGCACTGCCCGCTGAAGACGCCGACTTCGACAGCCCGGCCGGCAAGTACGTCGGTGATGCCGCGAGCTGGGCCGAAGCCGCGCGACTCCTTCGTGAGGTTCTCGACAACGCCGGCGTGGACTACGAGGACTCGCCCGGGGACGCCGCGTTCTACGGACCGAAGATCGACATCCAGATGGAGGATTCGGCCGGCCGCGAGTTCAGCCTGTCGACCGTGCAGATCGACTTCCATCAGCCGGAGCGGTTCGGCCTCGAGTACGTCGGCGCCGACGGCAACAAACACCGTCCGGTGATGGTGCACCGCGCGATCGTGGGCAGTATCGAACGCGCGGTCGCGCAGTTGATCGAGGTGCACGGCGGCGCGTTCCCGGCCTGGCTCGCGCCGGTCCAGCTCGTCGTACTCCCGATCTCCGACGACGAGGAGAAGGTCGCCGCCGAGGTCGCCCGGCGGGCGTCGGATCGGGGGTTGCGGGTCGAGATCGCGCATGCGGACGAGGGCAGTCTCGGCGCACGCATCCGCGAGAACCGGTTGGCGCCGTACCAGGCCGTCATCGGTGCCCGCGAGGCGGCGGCCGGTCTCATCGCCGTTCGCCGACGGGATGGTCAGCAGCTCGACCCGGCGGACATCGGGAAGGTCCTCGACGACCTGCGCGACGACTGCCAACCTGCCGCACTCAGGTCGGATTCTGTGCGCGCCGGCGCAGGATCCAGGTCGCGACCGGTACCACGATGATCGTCCCGATCAGGGCACTCAGGAGTCCGCCCCAGTCGAAGATGTCGTCGTCACCGATGCCGAGGCCCAGCGTGAAGATCACGTAGCCGAGCAAGGCGCCGAGCAGGCCGAGTCCGATCGAAACCAGCCAGGACTTCGGCCCGCTCATGTGCCGGAAGGCATCATTGGGGACGAGCATCCGGGCCACGGCACCGCAGACCAGGCCGAGTAGCAATGCTCCTATCATGTCCACCCCTCCTATGGCTCGGAGTGTCCTCCACATTCCAGGCGGAGTCGAGTGGGTCAGTGGGCCTGCAGGTGGCCGATCAGGTGGGTGAGCTCGTGCTGCTCGTCGTACAGGGCGAAGTCGGTGGTCTTGCCGGTCTGCTGGTAGCCGAACTGCACGCGCGACGGCAGCAGCAGCGGCTTGCGGAAGTCGACGCGGACGGTGAAGGTGTCCGGCAGCTTCCCGGCGCGCTCGATCGAGGCGAGCGCGGCGGCCTTGGCCCACATGCCGTGCGCGATCTGGCGCGGGAACCCGAACGCCTGAGCGGTCAGCTTGAACAGGTGGATCGGGTTCCGGTCGCCGGACGCGGCGGCGTACCGGCGGCCGAGGTTGCCGCGCAGGTCCCACCATGCGGTCGGGTTCAGCTCGGGGTTCTTCAGTAGGTCGACGTGTGCCGACTCCGTCCCGGACGAGCGACTGAGCAGCGTGGTGAGATCGGTCCACACCAGCTCACCGTCGACCCGCACCTCGCTGACCACGTCGAACACGGTCCCCTTGGGGTGCGGGCGTTCCGGCGTACTGTGCACCCGGATCGCCGGCTCCGCGTGGATCGGGATCGGCTGCCGCTGGCTGATCGTGTTGGACAGGTGCACGATCCCCATCGGCTTGTACGGGAACGACGGGTCGGACATGAGGTCCAGGTGCAGCGGGAACGCGAGCACATGAGGGTACGTCGCCGGCAGCGCCGGACCGGCCGGGAACCCGGTGACATCCCGGTACGCCGACAAGTGGTCCTGGTCGATCGCGGAGCGGGGGAGTTCCAGCGTGAGGCCGTCCGCGTCCGGCTCGTAGTCGGCCCGTCGCAGCGTGGCTTTGACCGTCCGCGCGTAGAGCGAGCCGAGGCCGGGGGAGTCGTCGTACCGTCGGGTCGGCATGTCAGGCGCCCAGCATGCTCTGGCCGCAGACGCGGACCACGTTGCCGGTCACACCCGCTGAGGCCGGATCGGCGAACCAGGCGATCGTCTCGGCCACGTCGATCGGCAGCCCGCCCTGCTGCAGCGAGTTGATCCGGCGGCCGACCTCGCGAATCGCGAACGGGACCTTCGCGGTCATCTCGGTCTCGATGAACCCGGGCGCTACCGCGTTGATCCGGATCTGCCGGTCGGTCAGCGTCGGCGCGAGTGCCTGGACCAAGCCGATCACGCCGGCCTTCGAGGTCGCGTAGTTCGTCTGGCCGTTGTTGCCGGCGATGCCCGCGATCGAAGCGACGCCGACGATCGAGCCGCCGTCCCTCAGCGCGCCGGACTCGACCAGATGCTTCGTGATGCGCTCGGGGGCGCGCAGGTTCACGTCGAGTACGGCGTCCCACGCGTCGGTGCGCATGTTGGCCAGCCGCTTGTCCCGGGTGATGCCGGCGTTGTGGACGACGATGTCGAGGCCGCCGTGCTGCTCCTGTGCGTGCGCCCCGATCCGCTGCGGTGCGTCGACCGCGGTCACGTCGAGGAGGAGCTCGGTGCCCCCGATCTTCGAGATCACCTTGCGCAGGGCGTCCGCGTTCTGCGGTACGTCGACGCCGATCACGGTCGCGCCGTCCCGGGCCAGCGTGTCGGCGATCGCCGCGCCGATCCCGCGGGCCGCGCCGGTCACCAGCGCGACGCGGCCGGCCAGTGGACGAGCCGAGTCGTTGCTGACCAGCGGTCCGGTCCCGACGCGCGCGACCTGGCCGTCGACGTACGCCGACTTGGGGGAGAGGAAGAAGCGGAGTGTCGAATCCAGCTGCTCGTGCGCGTCCGGAGCGACGTACACGAGGTTGACCGTGGCGCCGCGCTTGACCTCCTTGCCGAGGCTTCGCGTGAAGCCCTCGAGGGCGCGCTGCGCGATCTGCTGCCCGGTGGTCTGCGCGAGCTCCGGCGTACGGCCGACCACGATCACTCGCCCGGCCGGCGCCAGCTGGCGGATCACGGGGGAGAAGAACCGCTGCAGGCTGGTGAGCTCGGCCGTCGACGTCGCGCCCGTGGCGTCGAAGACCAGCGCCTTCGGCCGGATCTCGCTCGACGCCACGCCCTCGGTCGCCGTACTGAAGGAGGCTCCGATGTCCCGCAGCAGCGCCTGGATCGCCTTACCGGTGTCGGTCTCGGAGATCGCGCCGAACACCACCGGCCCGTCGATCACCGGCGAACCCTCGGTCCAGCGCGGCAGCGGTGCCGGGTCGGGCAGACCCAGGTTCTTCACCAGGGTCTGGCCGAGCGGCGTCCGGGTGAAGGTCTGGTAGCGATCCGTCATCTCAGCTCCTACTTCTCGAGGATGGCGACGACACCCTGGCCGCCCGCGGCGCAGATCGAGATCAGGCCCCGGCCGCCGCCGTTCTCGTCCAGTTGCTTGGCCAGCGCGGCCACGATCCGCCCGCCGGTCGCCGCGAACGGGTGGCCCGCGGCCAGCGAGCTGCCGTTCACGTTCAGCTTGTCCCGGTCGATCTCACCGAGCGGCGCGTCCAGGCCGAGCCGTTCCTTGCAGAAGATCGGATCCTCCCATGCCTTCAAGGTGGCGAGCACCTGGGATGCGAACGCCTCGTGGATCTCGTAGTAGTCGAAGTCCTGGAGGCTCAGTCCGGCCCTGGCCAGCATGCGTGGCACGGCGTACGCCGGAGCCATCAGCAACCCCTCGGCACCCTTCACGTAGTCGACCGCCGCGGTCTGCGAGTGGGTCAGGTAGGCGAGGGGCTTGAGGCTGTGTTTCGTGGCCCACTCGTCTGTCGCCAGCAGTACGGTCGACGCGCCGTCGGTGAGCGGGGTCGAGTTGCCGGCCGTCATCGTCGCGGTCTCGCCCTTGCCGTACACCGTCTTGAGTGTGGCGAGCTTCTCCAGCGAGGTGTCGGGGCGGAGGTTCTGGTCCTTCTCGAGGCCCAGGTACGGCGTGATCAGGTCCTGCTGGAAGCCGCGGTCGTAGCTCTTGGCCAGGTTCATGTGGGAGCGGTACGCGAGCTCGTCCTGCGCCGCCCGCGTGATGCCCCACTCGAGCGCGGTCAGGGCCGCGTGATCGCCCATCGACTTCCCGGTCCGCGGCTCGACGTTGCGTGGGACCTCCGGTACGACGTCCTTCGGGCGGACGCGCGCGAGGACCCGAAGGCGATCCGGGTAGGTCTTGGCCCGGTTGAGGTCGAGCAGGATGCCGCGGAGGCGGTCGTTGACCGCGATCGGCGCGTCGGACGCGGTGTCGACACCACCCGCGATGCCGGCCTCGATCTGGCCGAGGGCGATCTTGTTGGCGACCAGGATCGCCGCCTCGAGTCCGGTGCCGCAGGCCTGCTGGATGTCGTACGCCGGGGTCGTCGGGGCGAGCTTCGAGCCGAGGACCACCTCCCGGACCATGTTCCAGTCGCGGGCGTGCTTCAGCACCGCGCCGGCGACCACTTCACCGAGCTCCTGGCCGCCGAGGCCGCTCCGGTCGACCAGGCCGTTGAGCGCGGCGGTGAGCATGTCGGAGTTGGAGGCGTGCCGGTAGGTCTTGTCCTGCCGGGCGAAGGGAATCCTGTTCCCGGCGACAACGGCCACCTTGCGCGGTTCGGTCACGATGTCTCTCCTGCTCTGGTGGTTCTGCTTCTCGGAGCCCGGCTGCTGTGGTTGAGAGCTTTCCGGCCTACTGCGGTCGCGAGGGTGGCGGTGATCGCGGTCGCCCGGACGGTGGCGATATCGGCATGATGCACGACCGGATGCCCCGGCTGGCCGCTCGACACGATCAACCCGACCCTTGCCATGTGCAACGATCCGAGCGTCTGCGTGTACAGGTGGTTGGCCAGGTAGTCGGTGTCGACGTCGTCGAACACACCTGACCGCTGCCCGGCCTTGAGGATCGCCGCGATCCGCGCCAGCGCCGTGGCCATCGCCGTACCGAGCTTCATCATCACCGGCTCGGTGATCTCGCCGAACAGTTCCTCACCGGTCCGGCGGAGCAGGCTCATCGCGCAGTCCGCGAACGCCGGATACTCCAGGCAGAAGTCGACGAAGACCTCGCTCAGTGCTTTCAGCCGGTTGAGCGGTGCCTTGCGCGGGTTGTCTGTTGTGGACAGGCGGTCGTCCAGCTCGGCCAGGTAGTCGACCAGGGTGAGCGCGAACAGTTCCTCCTTGCCCGCGAAGTGCCGGTAGATCAGCGCCTTGTTGATGCCGACCCGCTTGGCGATATCGTCGATCTGCGCGTCGATCGTGCCGCGCTCGTCGAACAGCTCCCGGGTCGCCCGGATGATGTCCCGCTCCCGGTCGCGACGACGCTCCGCCGTGGTCCGGCGGCGTCCGATCGCGAGCAGCGCGGAGCTCATGGATCGATCTTAGCCACACCGGTACCCCCTGGTGCAAACGACGGTTACACTCGTGGGTAACATCTGGCTGTTGAGTCTTCCCCTGCTTCGGAGGATGTTTGATGACCACCCCCAAGGCGACTGTCGCCGCCGACGTGATGGCGCTCGCCGGTGAACTGGGCGCCGAGCGGTCCAAGCCGGGCTGGAGCACGTTCTCGCTCGCTCTGAACGACGAACAGCGCGAGATCCGCGACTGGGCCCACACCTTCGCCGCCGAGGTGATCCGCCCCGCAGCCGCCGAGTGGGACGAGCGCGAGGAGACACCGTGGCCGGTGATCCAGGAGGCCGCGAAGATCGGTCTGTACGGCCTGGACGCGAACGTGAACCTGTTCGTGGATCCGTCCGGGCTGCTGATGCCGCTGGTCCACGAGGAACTGTTCTGGGGTGACGCCGGCATCGGGATGTCGCTGAAGGGCACCGGGCTGGCGTCGTCGGCGATCTTCTCGAACGGTACGCCGGAGCAGTGGAGTCAGTGGATGCCTCGGTGCTACGGCACGCCGGATGACGTCCGTGTTGCGGCCTTCTGCTCGTCGGAGCCCGGGGCGGGCTCGGACGTGTCCGCGATCCGTACGCGGGCGACGTACGACTCTCGGACCGATGAGTGGGTGATCAACGGACAGAAGGCGTGGGCGACGAACGGCGGGATCGCCGACATCCACGTGGTCGTCGCGACGGTCGATCCGTCTCTTGGAACCAAGGGGCAGGCGGCTTTCGTCGTACCCAAGTCCGAAGTGCGCGGTCTGGAGCAGGGCACGAAGCTGCGCAAGCACGGCCTGCGGGCGTCGCACACCGCGGACGTCTTCTTCGACAACGTGCGCATCCCGGCCTCCAATGTGCTGGGTGGCAAAGAGAAGCTGGACGAGCGCCTCGCTCGCGCCCGCTCTGCTGAGGGCCGGCAGGGCCGCAACGCCTCGATGGCCACCTTCGAGATGACCCGCCACATCGTCGGCGCCCAGGCGATCGGCATCGCGCGGGCTGCTTATGAAGTGGCGTTGGATTACGCCAAGAGCCGCGAACAGTTCGGCCGCCCGATCATCGACAACCAGGGCATCGCCTTCAAACTCGCCGACATGGCGATGGAGATCGACGCCGCCCGGCTCCTGGTCTGGCGCGCCGCCAACATGTCCGCCGGCCTGATGCGCGGCGAAACCCCCGACTACAGCCACGGCGAAGGCTCGATGGCAAAGCTCAAGGCCGGCGAGGTCGCCGTACGCGTCACCGAGGAAGCCATCCAAATCCTCGGCGGCAACGGCTACACCCGCGAGTACCCCGTAGAACGCATGCACCGAGACGCCAAGATCTACACCATCTTCGAAGGCACCTCAGAGATCCAGCGTTTGGTGATCGCCCGCGCGATCTCTGGGATGAGAATCCGCTGACGTTTCCGCAGGTCAGAGGCTGATTCCAGGGTTGTCTGGATCAGTAGTCGGCGTCCGGCTGGACACCACACGAAGGTGCCACGCCGACGCAGAAGCATTTCAATTGGGCTTGGGACCGGATGTTCAAGTGGCTGGGCCGCGGTGCATTGGACCGCACGCTGGAGGGCACCGCGAAGGTCCGGAGGCTGGCCGCCGAGTGGGGAGAGCACTGTCAGGGCAGGCCGCGATCGGGCGAACCTGGTCCGTTGAGGCCCAAGTGCACAGCGCATGCGGTCGGCTCGACCGACGAGACGCCCGAGCCGACGGGATGAGTGCGTCGGCGAGGCGGCGATTACGGTCCGCAGCACAGCGCCGTCCACGCAACACGCTCGCTACGATGCCGGCCGCGGAGGAACCTGCTCATGCGAGTCCAGCTCGAGATCCGCGGTGAGCGGTGGTTAGGGGCGTCCGGCTACGACGCCTTTGATCCAGTCCTGGATCTCGGTGAGGAGACCGGCCTCGCGGGCCGCCATCCTTTGGATCGTCTCGGCGGGGTAGAAGAATGATGCCTGCTTCCACAACGACCACGAGCGTTCGCCCTTGGACAGGTTGGCGGCTGCGTCCATGGCAACGAGGTTCTTCTCCAAGGTCGCCAAGTGCCCGCGCTCGAGGAGGGTCAGCTTCTCGAAGCCCTCCAGTTCGGTCATTCGTTGCAGTGACACGATGTGGTCGGGATGGATGCCGGACGCGGGCGGCAGCAGCCCACCAACCTGGTCCACGCCCTTCGAGGCATCGAGGACGGCGGCGCGCTCGGGGGATGCCGCGAAGGCACGTCGCATCAGGATCTTGGGGTCCAGCCGCGCCTGCTCGGCGAGCCGCATCGCGTTCTCGAACGCCTTCTGCGCCTCGTCGATCGCGCCCGGCACCCGATGTGAGCCGGTCCGCGTCTGCTTGGTCTCACCCTTGAGCCAGCGCAGGTCGTCCTCGATCTCCCGCATCCGCTCGACGTCGGGCGTACCGTCCGGGCGCTTGGGGCGAGCCTCGAGCTCCAACTCCAGTTCCTGCAGCATCTTGCGCCGGTCGAGGAGCTCCGTGTGCGCCGCGGCCAGCGCCGCATCCGCCCGCGCCTGCTGCGGCGTCATTGGTCTCCACGCGCCCATCTCGCTGGTGAGCACTTCGAACGCGCCCTCGCCGCCTGCCCGCTCTGCGGCCAGCCGGTCGACGTACTTGAGGATCGTGGCCTCGTCCATGCTCCTGCGCTTGGCGATCGAGATGACCTTCTTCACCCGCTGGAACGCGAGCGTGAGCTCCTCGAGCGACCCGCCGGGCAGCTTGGTGATGTCACCGAGGACGGCCATCAGCTGTGCTTCCTTGCGCAGCTTTGTGATGGTGTCCGCGCCCTTCTTGATGCTGTAGTAGAGCGCCTCGAACAGTGGCGTCGGATCGACTCCGGCCTTCAGGGACATGGTCTTGCCCAGCGCACGGGTGAATCCGAGCTCTGCGGCGGCGCGCGCCTTCAGCGCGGTCTTGAGCTCTTCCTCGAGACCGGTCGCGGCGTCGATGCGGGCCGTGAGTTGTTCCAGCCTGCTGGCCGCAGTTTCGACGTCCTTGGCGGCCGCGAACTCCCGCAGCGGGCCCTCCAGTTCGGCCAGGCCCTTCGCCGATGCCTTGAGAAGCTGGGCGGCAGTGAGGCCGAGGTCGAGGGCGGCCGCGGCGACCGCCACCCCGACCCAGAGCAGGGATGGCTCGTCGGAGATGAAGTTGAGCCGAAAGTCGCGGGACTGCCTGCGGTACTCGTCGATGGCCTGGATCGCCTGCACCGAGCTGATGGTGGCGTTGGCGACCAGAGCCGCTGCCGCTAGCCAGCCGCCGCCGGGCACGAGTACGGCGAGCACGAGCGCGATGATTCCCAGCACGATGGCGGAGAAGATGTGGGCGCTGCGGATGTCGGCGACGTGGTCACGAATGATCCGCCCGTAGATGGTCTTCTCTTCGATCCCTTGGTTCTCCATGGTGGCGAGCACGAGATCGGGCAGGCTGAAGATCCGCTCGGGATCCTGGTAGAATTCGGCTCGCGCCCGCGCCGTGTCGTGCAGCCGCTCGTCGATGACCTCGAGCAGATAGTCCCGCGCCTCCGGCGCACTCAGCCTGGCCAGCTTCTCCAGGCTGGTGCCACGGCCCATGATGTTGGGGTCGATCAGCGGCTCGTGCCCCGAGGCCTCGACGACCGCCTCCTCCGCGGACGCCCGCAACGCCTTACCTTCTGCACGGAGCTGGAACGGGTCGCCAGGATAGAGACGCATCGACCTGCCGGGCAGGTCGTCGGCCACCCGCATCTCGGCGAGCGAGGCCGCCGCCTCCTTGTTCTCGGCGGCCCGGAAGCCGGCGGCCGCGTTCGACCCGGCGATCGCGGTCACGAGCTTGCTCGCGGCATCGGTGTCGCGGAACTTCAGCTTCGCGACATAGAGCAGGTGGTCGTAGCCCGCGAGTACGTCGAGGGCGAGGTTGACGGCGGCGGTCCGGAACCGCCGCTGGTAGTTGACGAGGGCCGCCTCGAAAGCCTCGATCGTATGGAACTTGCTGCGGGCGACGGCCTCGCGGAACTTCTTGTCGGCCGCCTCCTGCGCCTCGGCGTACCGGGTGGTTGTCGCGAAGGCTGCGGGGGAGGTCAGCATGACCGTCGCTCCGATGTACGGGGCGATCGCGGCCAGCTGGTCGGCTTCCTGCTTTGCCTTGTAGAGATCGTAGAGATCCTCGAAGCCGAAGATCTCCGCGGCCGCGGCGTCGATCTGCTCCGCGTCGAACTCGCGCATCCGCTGGGCCCGCTCGAACCCCTCGATCGATTTGGAGAGGGCGTTGAGGTCGTCCGTACTCGCGTTGACCTGGGCGAGGTACTGCGCTCGTTCGGACTTGCTCAGCCGCCCCAGCCGCTCGGCGAGCGTCAGCGCCTGCTCGTACTCCTCCGGTTTGATCTGCCGTCCGCCGGCGAAGAGGACCTTCTTGATGTCCTCGGGCAGGGCGAGCAGGGCGCGTGCCTGCGCCTGTTCGGCCAGCAGGTTGGCGCGGATTCCCCGCCAGCGTGCGGCCAGTTCCTTGTCCTCGGGGCCGGCGCTCAGCTTGGTCGTCGGGTCGAGCCCGGTCTCGGCGAAGAACCTTCGGTCGGTCTCGTCGTTGACCGCCTTCTTGTCCTTGGCGGCGAGTGCGTCGAACTCGGTCCGGGCGGTGTCATAGACATTGACCTGCACGAATCCCTGGGCGACATCCTTGTCTCGCGCCGAGCGCGGATTCGGCGTCCAATGCCATCGCGCCACAACGCGGTTGAGCTCATGGGTGTCGGTGATGCGGTAGTACTGCGCCACGAAGGCCCGGAGGAGCTCGTCGGGGCCCATGGCGTGGTCGACCACGATCCGGAAGCTCTCTGCCTTGCGTTGCTTCGGCTTCCGGCGCTTCGGCTGCGGGACTCCGCGCGGTGCGGCGCCGGCCGCCTGCTGTCGTACGTGGACGAGCTCGTGCCCGATCAGGCGACGCCCTTCGGGGGACGTCAGTGCGGGGGCGTCACGACCGAGGTGGATGTCCGAGCCGATCGTGTACGCCTCGGCGTCCAGGGAGTCCGCGGCCGACGCCGATGCGGCGTCCCTGTGGACGCGGACCGAGTCCAGGTCGAGAGGCTCCGCCGGAATTTCGTCGGCCAGGCGATCGGCCTCTTCCTCGTGATTGTCGGGTGGGGGTGGGGTGCGTACCACCGTGAACGCTGCGGGGACTGCTTCCGGCTCGAGGTGACGTTCGGCCGGCCGCGGGCTCTCGGCCGGCTGCGGGCGGGTGGCTGCCTGCAGGAGGTCGGTGACCGTCTGGTTCCCGACCGAGCGCTGCATCGCGAGGATCGACGCGTGCATTCCCCGCGGCGGCGCGACGTCCGCCTGCGCCGGTTGCCGGGACTGCCCCTCGGTTGCCCGGTCCGGCTGCGGCGCTGCCTTCTGCTGGATCACTCGTAGCCCCACCCAGGTTCCAGGCCGAGTGTTCGGCCGTGGTTCCCTCCGGCTCCAGGATGAATTCGACGGAGGGTCCGGGCAAGGTCGAGGACCCGGCATCTGCGGGGAGATCCACGACGCGGGCAAACCGTGTGTGGTTCCCGCCTGACGCCTTGACACCAACTCGGCCCCTCCCTAGCGTCGATAAGGCGCGTACATCAGGCGGAAGCCTCGTCTCCTCCGCCGATCGGCGCGTAGGGGCCGGGGGTGGCACATGGGCGACGTCGTGTCTTCGCTGCGCGCTCTCGCCGCGTCGCCGGCCGGGCCGGCCGCGGATTGGCGCCGACCGTTCGAGCGACTTGACAGCCTGCTGGCTGCGGCAGTCGCCGAGGCTCGCGTGAGGTTCGGCAGCGCGGCCGGCCACGACTCATTCCGTGGGCTCTACATCAGCGACGATCAGGCCGCCGACGTACTGAGCCGACCATTGGGAGAGCCGTTGTGCGCGCACCGGGCGGGTGTGCCGGACCGCTCGCTCGAGCCGGCCTGGGCGGACATCGCGGCGCATCACGAGGGCTGGGCGTGGCTGCGCGACACCATCGGCCTCACCGATGTCGAACTCGACGTCCTCCTGATAGCGCTAGCCCCTGAGGCCGATCTTCGCTACGAGCGCCTCTATGGCTATCTGCAGGACGATGTGAGCCGGCGGCGCCCGACGGTCGACCTGGTACTCGACCTGGTCAGCTCTTCGGCCGGGGAGAAGCTTGCTCGCCGGGCCTTGTTCGCCGCCGACGCCCCACTGCTCGACCGCCTGCTGCTTCGGCTGGCGGGGGAGGAGCGCGTCCCGCTCACGCCGCTGCTGGCGCAGACGGTCGTGGTCGACGAGCAAGTGACCAGCCTGCTGTTGCTGCAGCATGGTCTCGATCGACAGCTGGCCGCCCATTGCAGGCTCACGACTTCGCCGCGGGGCCGCTGGGCGGAGACACCGCTGCCGCCGGAGGTCCGGCAGGCGGTTCTCCACGCAGCCCGGGCGGCGAACGGCCGGCACCCGCTGCGAATCCATCTGCACGGCCCAGCGGGCTCGGGTCGGCGGGCCGCCGCCGAGGCTTTGGCGGGGGAGCTCCGGCTTCCGGTGCTGACCCTGAGCACGGCGTACCTTCCCAGCGCGTACGGCGAGGCCGCGACCGTTGTGACCCGAGCATTTCGCGAAGCCGAATTGCAGGGCGCACTGTTGTTCATCAGTGATGTCGACGCGCTCCCCTCGGACGGCCCGGCGGGCCTTGTCGAGACATTGGTCGAGTTGTTGGTCGAGCACAGCGGCATTAGTGTGCTCGCGGGCAGCCAGCCATGGTCGGCGATCGGAGACCGACCGATCGGTCTACTCGAGGTGGCGTTCGGCCGACCGGATCTGCCCACCCGGCGCGCCGCCTGGGCGCGATGTCTCGACCAGTCGGGGGTCGCCTCGTCACCTGAACTGGTCGATACGCTGGCCGGTCGATTCTCCTTCGGACCAGCGCGGATCGCCGAGGCCGTAGCGAGCGCTGTGGTGGTCGCGGGCGGGACCGGGCAGCCGACCGAGAACCAGCTGTTCGCGACCGCGCGTCGGCAGACCGGCCACCGGCTCACGGCGCTGGCCCGCCGGATCGAGCCGGCGTGCTCGTGGGCCGACCTCGTCCTGCCGCCCGACACCACGACGCAGCTGGAGGAGTTGTGTTCGCGGGTCAGGCTGCGATCGACGGTTCTGCACGCATGGGGGTTCGACCGGAAGCTGCCGCGCGGCCAGGGAACCAGCGCGCTGTTCACCGGGCCGCCGGGGACCGGCAAGACCACCGCGGCCGAGGTGGTCGCCGGTGAGCTGGCCCTCGACCTGTTGTCGATCGACCTGTCGGCGGTGGTGAGCAAGTACATCGGCGAGACCGAGAAGAACCTCGAGCAGATCTTCTCGGCCGCTGCCGAGGCCGACGCGATCCTGATGTTCGACGAAGCGGATGCGTTGTTCGGCAAGCGGTCCGAGGTTCATGACGCGCACGATCGCTACGCGAACATCGAGACGTCGTACCTGCTGCAGCGGATGGAACAGTACGACGGCATCGCGATCCTGGCCACCAACTTGCGCGAGAACCTCGACGAGGCGTTCACCCGCCGGCTCCAGTTCGTCGTCGACTTTCCCTTTCCGGACGAGACGCAGCGGGAGGGCATCTGGCGGGTCAGCTTCCCCGCGGAAGCCCCGGTGGACGACGACGTGGACATCGCCGCGCTGGCCCGCGACTTCCGGTTGTCCGGCGCCGGGATCAAGAACGCCGTACTGCATGCGGCCTATCTGGCTGCCGCGCAGGGCCGGCCCATCGAGAGGGCGACCGTACTGCGGGCGATCCGGCGCGAGTTCCAGAAGATGGGCCGGCTTCCGCCGGAACCATTCGCGGACCAAGGGCGGTGAGCGGCCGTGTTCCAGGACTTGGATGCCACCTTGAAGGCGCTGCTCGACGACGCCGCGGGCCCGGCCGAACTGCAAGCGGCGGACGTCAGCTTCGACACCCCGGACAAGGACTACAAGCCGGCGCAGGCCACCGTGAACCTGTTCCTGCACGAGGTGACCGAGAATCGGACGCTGCGCGACGAGGCACGGGTGATGGAGCGGGTCGGCGACGGGTACACCTCGCGAATGCCGCCGCTTCGCGTGGACTGCACCTATCTGACCACGGCGTGGTCGGCCCAAGCCGGTGCACTCAAGGCCGCTGAGGAGCATCACCTCCTTGGCCTCGCGCTGCGGTGGCTGAGCCGGTTTCCGATCGTGGACGATCGTTTCCTGCGTGGTTCGCTGAAGAATCCGCCCCAGCTCTACCCGCTGCCGACGGTCGTCGCTCAGACCCAGGAAGGACGGTCGAACGGCGAGTTCTGGAGCGCTCTCGGGATCGCACCCCGACCCGCCTTCTCGGTCACCGTCACCCTGACCGTCGAGCCGTTCGACCAGGTCGAGGATCTCCCGCAGGTGGAGAGTATTCAGATCACCAGCACGTCCATCCCGGATCCCACGCTGGCCGGGCGGGTGCTCGATCACGCCCTCACACCGGTGCCGGCGGTCGTCGTCACAGTGGTCGAGACCGGCGCGCAGACCACCTCGGCGAGGGACGGGACGTTCATCGTGCCCGGGCTCGGCTTCGGCGTTTACACGTTGAGTGTGCAAGCGCCGGCGAAGCCCGTCGAACAAGTCACCGTGACGTATGCGGCAGACCATCAGACCCACACCGTGGTCCTGTCCGGACCCTGACAGCTAGAGCAGTTCTTTCCACCGGTCGAAGACAAGGGGAGGCGGAGGACAAGCGATGGTCGACTATGCGACAGCGGCACCCGGGATCCATTTGGAGGAGATCACTCCCGCGGGCCCGATCGAGGGGGCGGGAACGAGTGTGGCCGCCCTGATCGGCACCACCGCCACGCTCCCCACCGGCAACGCGCTCGGCAAGCCCGTCGCGGTGACGAGCTGGAACGCGTACAAGGAGGCGCTGGGCGAATACAAGGCCGGTCTGAACCTGCCGTACGCCGTCCGCGGCTTCTTCGACAACGGCGGGACATTGGCGTACGTCGTACCGACGAAGGACGCGGCCGGTCTGGACGGCGCACTGGACGAGCTCACCAGGCTGCCCGATGTCGGGCTCGTGTGCGTGCCCGGCCTGGTCGATGCCGCGGCCCAGAAGGACAAGGTGATCAAGCACTGTGAGGACATGCGCGATCGGTTCGCGATCCTGGACGGCGTCCAGGACACGAATCCGCTGAAGGCCGACGGGCCGCTATTGACCCAGCGCGGCGGACTGCTGTCGGAGAGCGGATTCGCTGGGCTCTACTGGCCGTGGATCCTGATTCCGGATCCCGGCGGCGATGCCACCGCCGCCCCGATCGCGGTCCCGCCGTCGGGGCACATCGCCGGCGTGATGGCCCGCTGCGACAGCACCGTCGGGGTGCACAAGGCGCCGGCGAACGAGCAGTTGCGTGGCGCCGTCGGTCTCGACTACACGCTGAACGAGATCGAGCAAGGCTTCCTGAACAACAAGAACATCAACGGCTTGCGCAGGTTCCCGGGCGGGCCGCCCCTGGTGTGGGGGGCACGCACCCTGACCGCTGACGTGCCGTGGCGGTTCGTGAACGTGAGAAGACTGGTGTCCTACATCGAGGACTCGCTGATCGAGGGACTGCGCTGGGCTGTCTTCGAGCCGAACAACATCGCGCTGTGGAAAGGTCTGGAGCGCTCGATCACCGAGTTCCTGACCAGGGTGTGGGAGGCGGGCGGCCTGTTCGGGCGGACCGCGAAGGACGCGTTCTACGTGACCATCGACGAGTCCATCAACCCGGCGCCGGTGCGCGACCGGGGCGAGGTGTACGTAGAGATCGGGCTGGCCGTGACCCGGCCCGCCGAGCACATCATCCTCCGGATCGGCCTGTGGGACGGCGGGGCGAAGGTCACCGAGGGCTGACCGCTCGGTCCCGGCGGAGCGCGACTCGGCCGGGCCGGCAACTCAGGGTTGGGAGGCAAGGAGATGCCGCAGACAGGGCAACGCGTCGATCCGTACCGCAGTTTCAACTTCCTGGTCGAGCTCGACGGGATCGCGCAGGCCAGCTTCACCGAATGCACCGGGCTCGGCTCGACCACGGAGGTGATCGAGAACCGCGAGGGCGGCGACAACGTCACCGTGCGCAAGTTGCCGGGCAAGACGACGTACACCGATATCTCGCTCAAGTGGGGAGCGACGACCTCCACCGAGCTGTGGGAGTGGCGGCTGCAGATCGTGCAGGGCCTGGTCCTGCGCAAGAACGGCTCGATCGTCGTCTTCGATCTGAGCAACAGTTCCGAGGTGACGCGATGGAACTTCGCCCGGGCCTGGCCGACTAAATGGGAGAGCTCGGCGTTCAACGCCAAGGGCAGCGAGATTCTGATCGAGACTCTGGTTCTGGCGCACGAAGGGCTGACCCGGGCATGATCGCGAGTCCGTTGGTCACCGAGGTGCCGTTCGAGCTCCCCAAGGGGTACGTCGACGCCGAGGGCACTCTGCATCGTGCGGGCACGATGCGGCTGGCGACCGCGGCGGACGAGATCTATCCCTTGCGCGATCCGCGAGTTCAGAACTGGCCGGCCTACCTGATCATCCTGCTGCTGACCCGGGTGGTCACCCGGCTCGGCAGCCTGCGGGAGATCAACGCGGGCGTCGTCGAGGGCTTGTTCTCGGAGGATCTGGCGCACCTGCAGGACCTCTACAACCGCATCAACGGCCTCACTCCGCAGGTGCTGACCGTCGCCTGCCCGCACTGCGGTGAGGTCCACGAGGTGGAGGTCCCACTCCTGGGGGGATAGTCGGCTACCCCCTGGATCGGGTCCACCAGGAGGCAGCCTTTCTCGGTCGACACGCACATTGGACCCTCACGGAGGTGCTGACCCTGGACCATGCGCAGCGCATGCGCTGGGTGCAAGAGATCACAGGTCAGCTCGAGTCGAGCTGACGACACCGGAGGGGGTGGCGGAGTGACGCAGCCGGACGACGACGTTCACGACGACGTTCCGCGGCCGCTCTTGCTCGGCGAGCGGCTCACCGTCGTCGGGGAACTGCTGCGGCGCCGTCACCTGCCGGTCTATGCGTGGGCGGCCGGGTTCGCCCCGGTGCTCGCCCGGGTCGAGTCGCTGAGCCAGTCATGGGAGCGGCGGTTCGAACGGGACGAGAGCGGGGAACCACGGGCGATGACCCCGCGACCGCCGCGATCGATCCGATTCCCGGCTGACCCGGCGCTGACCGGCCGCCCGCAACCGGCCGACGCCACGGCCGAACCCGCCGCCGCGGTACGTCGGCCCGAGAGTCCCGAGCGCATACTGCCGGTCGACCTGCGCGCGCGGCTGCGGAACGTGGCCGGGCCGGGCGCCGACCAGTTCCGGGTCCGGGCTGATGCCGCCGCCGATGCCACTGCGCGGTCCCAACGAGCCGATGCGGTGACGATCGGCGCCGACGTTCATCTGCGCGCCGGGCGGTTCCGGCCGGACACCCCAGCCGGCTTCGCCCTGCTGGCGCACGAGGCGAGTCACGTCACCGCCCTGCTGGCGCCGGGCGGCGCGGGTCGTCGGACCAGCCCTGCGGGAGTCACCGCCGAGGAGAGGACAGCCGGGCAGGTCGAGTGGCTGGCACGACGGGACCCGCTGGGTGCCGGGCACAACGATCACACGTCGACGCCGCCGTACGGGGCAGGGTCCCGAGCTGGAAGGCTCGCGTCTCGCCCGCCGGAGGTGTCCACGCTCCGGCCGCTTCCGGTCGCCGCGGCGACGTCGAGTGCCGCGGCCACTCCGATGCGGGCCGAGGTGGATCGTGCGGACGACACCGCGCCGGAGCCGGTCGACCTCGAGGCACTTCGCCAGGGCCTGATCGACGACGTGATGCACCGGCTGCGCACCGACTTCGAACGAGGAGGCTGAGATGGCGACACCGACACCACCACGGCCGGTCTCGCTGCGGACCACCAAGCGGCTCGTCGACCGGCCGATCGCCAACGAGCTGGCCAAGGCGATCCTGATCGACACCACGACCGGTGTCGGCCACCCGGTGATGTACAACCCCGAGGAGCTGAAGCTCGAGCAGGGCAACCAGTTCGCCGAGGTCGGCATCCCTGGGCTGAACGCGTCTCCGCTGCAGTACGTCCGCGGGAAGAACCGCGTCCTCACGATGGAGTTGTTCTTCGACACCTACGAGACCGGTGAGGATGTCCGCGCGTACACTGCGCCGATCGTCCGCCTGCTGGACACCGAGCCGCAGACCCTGGCACCGCCGGTGTTGCTGTTCTCGCTCGGGTGGGTGCAGTTCCGCTGCGTGCTGACCGACGCGGGCCAGCGATTCACGATGTTCGGCCGCGACGGCACCCCCGTCCGCTCGACGATGTCGGTGCGGTTGCAGGAGTACGTCGAGATGTCGCTCGAGATCCAGCAGGGACTCTTCCTGGGATCGCCCACCGCGTCCGCGCTGGTTTCGGCGATCCCCGGCGTCGCTGCCACGGTAGAGAGGTTGTCCGCGAGCGTCTCGGGCGCCGTTCACGTCGTCCTGCAGGGAGACACGCTCAGCGGGATCGCTGGCGCCTACCTGGGCGATCCCGGGCGGTGGCGGGAGATCGCTCGCGCCAACAGCGTCGTCGACCCGTTCTCGCTGGTGACCGGGGCGACCCTTGTCATCCCATCGGCCGTCGGGTCGGGGCGGACGCCATGAGCGCGCCACCCTTCGCCCCACGGTTCGAGGTGCGAGTGTCCGGCGTGACGCTGGCGGCCGACCTCGCCGGCCAGGTGCTGAGCCTGACCGTGGAGACGGACCTCGATCTGGCCGGCTCCTTCACGCTGAATCTGCGCAACCCCGACAACCGGCTGCTCGATTCGGCGCTGCTGGACCTGGGAAAGACGGTCGAGATCCACCTCGGGTACGGGCACGACCTAGTGCCGGCGTTCCTCGGCGAGGTGGCGGCGATCGAGCCGTCCTTCCCCGCCGACGGTCCGCCGACGATCGCCGTGTCCGGCTACGACAAGTCGTACCTGCTGCGGCGTACCCAGCCGGAGCCGCGCAGCTACCCTGCCATCAACGACAGCATCGTCGCGGCACAGATCGCAGCCGAGAACGCTCTGATCCCGGTGGTGGATCCGGCCCCGTTCATCACGACCCGGGTCAAGCTCGAGAGCGACATGGCCTTCCTGAAGGCGTGCGCCGACCAGTACTTCTTCGACGTGTACGTCGAATGGGACCGGCTCCACTTCCACTTCCCGCGTCCGCAGTTCGCCGCGCACACTCTGCAGTGGGGGAAGAATCTGTCCAGCTTCAAACCGCGGATCTCGGCTGCGGGGCTGGCCGGCGTACAAGAAGTCCGGGTCTACAGCCAGGAACTGGCACAGGCGCTCACGATCACCATCCTGGCGCTGGACGTCGATCCCGAGAACCTGGTCGAGCGGCTCGGCTCCTCGGCGATGCAACTGCTGACATCGTTCGTGCGCAAGGGGATCCGGCACGAGGCGATCGGCAATCCGGTCCAGGCGGCGATGGTCGCCAAGGCAGTCCTGCAGAACCTGCTGGAGGGGCTGTACGAGGGGACCGGGTCGTGCATCGGGATCGCGGACCTGGCGGCCGGGCAGTACGTCCGGATCGCCGGGGTCGGCCGTCGGTTCAGCGGCACGTACCGGCTGCGCAAGGTGACGCATCGGATCGACCAGAACGGGTTCTCGACCGACTTCTCGATCAGCGCGCGCGGGCATTCCAGTTTGCTGGGCATGCTGCGGAAGAAGCTGCTGGAGGAACCGTCACCGAACGGCGCTCAGCCCGTCTTCGGTGTCGTGCTGGCCGAGGTGGAGGAGAACAACGAACTGCTGGACCCGCTGCCCCAGGTGCCGATCGGACGGGTGAAGGTGAGGTACCCCGGGCTCCTGCCCAAGTCGTTCATCAGCGGCTGGGCGCCCTGCGCGCGCCCGATGGCCGGTGACGGCGCCGGGTTCTACGCCCTGCCGGACAAAGGTGACCAGGTGCTCGTCGCGTTCGAGCACGGCGACCTCTCGAAACCGTATGTGCTGGGCGCGTTATGGACGGCGAACCAGCGGCCACCGGCCGGGAACGCCGACGGGACGAACAGCAAGCGCGTGCTCAAGAGCCGGTCCGGCCACGAGATCACCTTCGATGACGCCGGCAAAGGGACACTCACCATCAGCGCCGCGGGAGATCTTTCGATCAAAGCCACCGGGCAGATCACCTTGGAGGCAGCAGCCGGAGGCACTGCCATCACGCTGGCCACGGATGGGGTGGACGTGACATGACGACGGACGGAGCCGGCCGATGAGCACGCCTGCGGTCCTGACCTCGAACAGCAACGTGACGTGTGCCCATTCCGGCACGGTTGCGGCGGACAGCAGCTCCCGGCTCACTGTGGCCGGGGTGCCGGTGCTGCTCGCGTCCGTGGCCGGTAAGACCATCAATGGCTGCACGGTCGTCGACAATCCGAACACCTCGACGGTTCACTGCGCCAAAGTCTCGTCGGTCACGGCAGGGGAGACGTCCAAGCTGACAGTCGGGGGGACGTCGGTGCTGCTCGACGTGCTGGCCGGGTTCTCCAGCGGTCAGCCGCCCCCGCCGCCCGGACCACCGTTGGCCGCGGCAGTGGCTAATCAGACTCGGTTGCGCGCCGCGGTGGGTGGATGATGGCCGGGGAGCTGCTCGGCCGGGGGCTGGCCTTTCCGCTGCAGATCGGCGCCACCGGGCTCGGGGAAGCCGCTGGGGTGGCCAAGGTCGAGGACTCGATCCGGATCATCCTCGGCACGCAGTACGGCGAGCGCCTGATGCGTCCCCGATTCGGTGCGAACCTCAAGAGCCTGATCTTCGCGCCGAACAACGCGACCACGGCCAGCCTCGCCGGTTACTACGTGAGTGACGCACTGACCCGCTGGGAACCGAGGATCGAGGTCCTCGACGTCCTGGTGACCAACGACCTCGACCGCGGGATCCTCGTGATCGAGATCCGCTACCAGTTGCGGGCGACTGCGCAGGAGCACCAGTTGGTGTACCCCTTCCCCCTGGAGCGTGCCTGATGACGCTGGAATCGCGCCGCGGCCGGATCATCCCGCCGGACCTCGACGACCGGACCTGGCAGGACCTCGTCGACGAGATGCGGGCGCTGATCCCGAAGTACGCCCCCCAGTGGACCGACCACAACCCGAGCGACCTCGGCATCACCCTGATCGAGCTGTTCGCGTGGCTGGGTGAGGGGATCATCTTCCGGCTGAACCAGACCCCGGAGAAGAACTACCTCGCGTTCCTCAATCTGCTCGGCATCACCCGTGATCCGCCGAGCCCGGCCAGGACCCACCTGACCTTCACTTCGGGGGCCGCCGTACCGGTCGTGGTCCCCGCCGGGACACAGGCCCAGACGGTAGCGCCGCCCGGCGGGCAGCCGGTGACTTTCGAGACTGACGAGGATCTCGTGGTCCTGCCGGCCGCCCTCACCGCGGCGCTGGCGTTCGGGCCGTTCTCGGCCGGCGACGATCCAGGGGCCTACAGCAACAACTCGGCCACCCTGATCGGTCCGCCGACGGGTAGCTACCTGCTCGATGTGCCGCCGGGCGAGACCGTCCAGCTGTGCCTCGGCTTCGACCAGGCCAGCACGGCCGAGTTGTCGATCGACCTGCGCCTCTACCAGGCGGCTCCGGCGCTCGGGCCGGCGGCAGTGAGCTGTACCTACTCCAAGGGCACGCTCGAGCCCTTGGACTGGCCACTCGTGACCGCGCTCGGCGACGGTACCGAGGGTCTGCGGCACGACGGAACGTTGCGCTTGTCGATCCCCGCGGACTGGGCGGCCCAGCGCGCGGCCGGCCAAGGTCCGCCGGCGCCATGGACTTCGGTTCTCCCGGCGACCGGGGCGGACGCCGTCGCGGAGCCACTGTTCTGGATGGGCCTGAGTGTCAGCGCGCCGGACGACGCGGCTCCGGCGCTGACAGTCGGTATCGATCGCTTGCTGTTCAACGCCGCTTCCGCGCGGACAGCACTCACCGTCCGGTCGGCTGAGGTGGTCGGGGTGAGCACCGGGCAGGCCTTCCAGGTGTTCCCCTTGCGGTACCGGCCGCTGTTCCGCCGGCCGGGACTCGCCACGCCGTACGCCGATCTCGTCGTACAGGTCGAATCCGTGACACCGGAGACCTGGGAGGAGTGGGTCCTCGTCGACGAGTTTCCCCCGGGAGCGGGAGACGTCTACCGGGTGGATCCCGTGGCCGGCGAGATTCGCTTCGGCAACTTCGACGACCGCAGTGGTACCGGCAGCGGCTCGGTACCACCCGCCGGTCGCCGGATCCAAGCCGCCCGCTACCGCTATGTGGACTCCGGCGCCGGAGGAAACGTCGGGCCGAGTCAGGTCAGTGTGCTGGGCACAACCCCGAGCGTGGCCATGCCTGACGGGGTCCGGGCCGTGAGCAATCTGGGGCCCGCGCGGGGTGGCGCGGACGAGGAGCCGATCGAGGAGACGATGCGTCGTGCGCCCGAGGAGCTTCGGATCCGCTATCGAGCCGTGACGGTGGACGACTACGAGTTCCTCGCCCGGGAGGCGAGCAACGACCTCGTCATCCGTCGATGCCTGCCGCCGCGCGTGCACACCGCCGACGCACCGGGGCAGCCGCCGCCATGGCTCGCCGGAGACCCATGGGAGTTCGGCGGGTTGGTCCGCGCGCCGGGGACGGCGAACCTGATCGTGGTCCCCGACCGAGGGCTCGAGGTCCCCAGGCCGGAGCCCGCCCCGGACCAGATCCGGCTGGTGCAGTCCTATCTCGACAGCCGGCGGGATCTGACCGCCCGCCTCGAGGTCGTCGCGCCCCGGTACCTGCCGGTGATCGTCAACGTCGAGATCATCGTCTGGCAGTTCGCGCTCGACGCCGGCGCGGACCGGGCAACGATCGAGGCGGACACGCGGCAGCGGATCAGGGCCTTCCTGCATCCGACCCGGGGTGGACCGGAGGGCAAGGGCTGGAACGTCGGCGATCCCGTGTTCACGTCGGACTTGTTCCAGGCTCTGATGCCGACCGAGGACATCGGCTACATCAGTGTTCTCCAGGTGCGTCCGGACACTCCCGCCTACCATTTCCCGCCGGTGGGTCCAGGCGGGGTCTACAAGCCCGACCTGGAGCGGCCGTTCGCGCTGTCGCCGTTCGGGGCGTCGGTCCGGCTGGCCGACTACGAGCTGGTCTGCGCCGCGGCCGATGCGGTTCAGCTGGTCAAGACGACGCCGGTTCAGGCGTGAGCGCGATGACGGACAGCGGAGCTGGGCAGATGAGCGACGTGAGCAGCTATCTGAACTATCTGCCGCCGGTGCTGTGGGCGAACGACGCACCGCCCTCGACGAGTGAGGCGTCCGACGTCCGGCTCGGGCTCGGCGCCGCCTTGAGGATCTTCGAGAAAGTCGCCACCGGTCTGCCCGACGCGGTCACGCTGCTACACCATGACGCCGAACACCCAGGCAACGACCACGAGCACTCCGCGCTGACCGAGGAGATCGCGGACCTGCATCGGCTCTTCGATCCGTGGACGACGCCCATCGCGTTCTTGCCCTGGCTGGCCTCATGGGTAGCGCTGGAGTTCCCAACGCTGCAGGGGCAACCGCTGTGGGCGGAATACCAGCGACGCAAGGTCACTGCGGAGATCGCACAGATCTATCGGCTGCGGGGCCGCCGAGCCGGCTTGAACCAGTATCTCGAGCTGTACGCCGTGGGCCAGGCGCGCCCTCGGGTGAGCGTGGACGACGGAGGGCGCCTGCTCGTGGTGACCCCACGGCCCGGCGCGCTGTCCGAGGTCAGCTCTCTCGTCTCGCAAGGCCCGGTGGTGATCGGCTCGAAGGTGCGTTCCGAGGGGCTCACTCGGCCCTGGTGCGTGACCGCGGCCACGGACGGCAGCCTGTTCGTCGGGGACATCGGGCTCCCCGAAGGGGCGTCGGTGCCGCTGCCGAGCCGGTTGTGGCACCTCGACCCGGCCGGTCGCTACCACCTGGCGGGTGTCTCGCCGAGGCCGCAGCCCCTGGCGGTGGACCAGGCCACGCTCAAGGATGTCGTGGCGGTGGCCGTTCGCCCGGCGCTGGCCGCTGCGCCTGAGACCTTGTACGCCGTGACCCGGACCGGGCGGTTGTTCGCCGTACCGGCTCCTTTCGACGGAGTGCAAGCGACGTTGGTGACGACGCTCTCGGTCCCCGGTACGGCGGTCTGGATGGTCGCGATGACCGTCGAGCCCGCGACGGGCGATCTGCTGGTGCTGGACCGTGGCGGGAGGTCTCCGCAGGCCGCCGTACCGACGCTGTTGACTGTGCGGCCCGGTCCGTTGGCGGTGACGCGCACCAAGCTCGCGAAGGTGGTCGAGCCGTTGTCTCTCGTCGTGGAGTCGAGTGGAACGCTGCTGATCGGTGACGGTGGCGAACAGGAACCGAGCGTTGCCGCGGAGTTCCCCGCCAACGTGGTCCGGGTGGATCGGCGGACAGCCCCGTGGACCGAGACGCTTCTGCTGCCCGCTGACGCCGCGGCCAACCCGTTGATCGCGCCGACCGGGATGGTCGGCGTCGGGAGCACCCTGTACGTGCTCGACGTCGGGCTCAAACCCTTCGCACCCTCGCCCACCGACCCCTTCATCGGCCCGGTGGCCGAACCGGCGGCGATCTATGCCGTCGACGTCAGCGCCAAGCCTCCGGCGCTGCTACGGATCACGGCACCCGGGCAGTTCGTCTACCCGACCGGACTCGCCTCGGTCGGCGACCACTTGGTGGTCAGCGACCCCGGGCAGCCCGAGGTGTCCGGGCTCGAGCCCTACTGGGGAAGGGTGCGACCGTTCCAGTTCGACGTGGCGATCCACTTCACCGATTCCCGGCTGCCGGCTGACACCGCGGCCCGCAAGCGCGTCCTCGACCAGGCGGTGGGGAACATCAGCGCCATCGTCACCGAGCAGAAGCCGGCCCACACGCTGTGGACCCTGACCACCTCGATTCTCTGACCGCACCGCCACCGGACAAGGAGACCCCATGATGCTGAGGCGAACGCAGTACTGGAACCTCAGCGGGCCCAACCCCACGCCGATCTCCGGGCCGGCAGCGCGGGCCGAGAGCCGGACGGATGTCGAGGAGTACCTGCTCCCGTTCGACCAGGCCCGCACGTTGGGCCTGCAGACCTGGGGCGTGAGCGCGGGCCTGCAGGTCTCCGCGCCCGACGGCGCGGACGCGCTCAAGATCTCCACCGGTACGGCGGTCGACGCGCGGGGCCGGGTGGTCACCCTGGCGGCCGGCGGCCTCGCGGTGGTCGACCCATCAGTGGGGGCGGTTGGGGTGCAGAACATCCCGACCGTTGCCGTCGGCCCGGATGGTGTGCAACTGGACACCGCTCCCCACCTCGGGGCGTTGCTGCTGACGCTGACCTGGCGAGAGGTCGAGGAAGTGGAGGCGGGCTTGCTCGTGCTCGCGCACGCGCCCTGGCTTCGGCTGGTGCCGGTGGACGGGTTCACGGACGACGGTCAGCAGCTCGTCCTGGCCGGCCTGACCGTCGAGCCCGGCGGGCTTGTCGGCAACCTGGTTCCGGGATCGCGGCGACTGGCGGGCACACCCAGCGGGCGCATCGAGTTGCGGGCGCCCGCCTCGGTGCCCGGTGCGGGTGTGGGCCAGGTCCAGGTCGCCACGCTGGCTGCGGCGGCCGGCGGCGACCTGGTGCTCGCCCTGCCTGGTGAGCCGGCGCCGGTGCAGGCGCTGACGATCGCCGCCGGCACCGGGGACACCCGGCTGGCCGGCGCATTGAAGGTCCCGTCGGCGCTCACCGTCGGGGGCGACACGACCGTCGCGGGAACCCTGACGGTCGCGGCCGGGGACGGTTCCGAAGGGACGGGGTTCGACGTGTTCCACCGGATGCGGGTGCGGGCCAACGGCCCCTTCTCGGCCGGGGTCTGGTTCCACGAGGACGCCGACCGCGCGTTCGTCGGGATGGGCGACACCACCCACGTGGGCTTCTTCGGCGCGAACGGGGCGGGGTGGGGACTGGCCATGAGTACCGCCTCCGGAAATGTCGGGCTCGGTCTCGGACTCACCGAGCCGTCGGCGCGGCTCGATGTTGGCGGGCATATCGCGGTACGGGCCCGCGGCGACGTGAACCATGGGATCCCGGGGTTCTTGCGCCCCGGGGTCGGGATCGATGCCAGCGGCAACATCGGCATCCGGGCGACCGGGACCCCGTGGGCCGGAACGTTCGACGGCGACGTACAGGTCACCGGGACGTTGTCCAAGGGGGGTGGCGGCTTCACCATCGACCATCCGCTCGAACCCGCGGAGAAGTTTCTGTCCCATTCCTTCGTCGAGTCCTCGGAGATGCTCAACGTCTACACGGGTACGGCGGTCACCGATGTCGACGGCCTGGCCTGGGTCGAGCTGCCGGAGTACTTCGAGGCACTCAACCGGGATCTCACCTACCAGCTCACAGCTGTCGGCCTACAGGCTCGCTTGACGGTGGCCGAGGAGGTGGCGGACAACCGATTCGCGATTCGCTCCGAGCCGGGTGAGGTCAAGGTGTGCTGGCTGGTCACCGGCGTACGGCAGGACATGTGGGCCGAAGCCCATCGGATCGTGACCGAGCGTGCGAAACCGGACGAGGCGGTGGGCCGCTACCTGCATCCGTCGCTGTTCGGTGTGTCGCCCGACAGGAGTCTGCTCGACTACCGGCGCCCGACTACCGACGACGCGGAGGAATGAGATGACCGTGGCCGACGAACAGGTCCAGGCACGCCTGGACGAACTGAGGCGGGAATACCAGGTGGGCGACGGCCGGCTGCGCGAGTTGCTGCAGCAGGAGACGGCGCTGCGGGAGACCTTGCTGCGGATCAGCGGCGCGATCCAGGTGCTCGAGGAACTCTTGCGCGCCGGCAGCGATGACACAGCCGGCTCCGGCCCCGGCCACGCCGGCGACGAAGACCGGCGGGGTTCGCAAGTCCAGAGCGTCTCGTAGCCGTACCCCGGGGGAGAGTGAGAGGAAGAACGATGAGCACAGGACTGGTCCGGACGCAGTACTGGAATGTCAGCGGCCCGAACCCCACGCCGCGCACGGGTCTCACCTCGAAGGCGGAGTCCCGCACGGACGTCGAGGGATACCTGCTCGCCTCGGACGACGCGCGGAATTCGGCATTTCACGGCTCCGGGGTCGCTGCCGGCCTGCAGGTCTCGGCGACGGTCGGCGCGGCCGGGGTGACGATCGCGCCTGGCACAGCCCTCGACCTGACGGGGCGGGTCGTGGTGCTGGCCGCAGGTGGTACGGCGATCGTCGACCCACTCGTCGGCCCGAGCGGGGTGCAGAACATCCCGACCGTTCCGGTCACAGCTACCGGGGTCACGGTCGACACCACTGGCCTGACCGGTGCACTCCTGGTCACGCTGACCTGGCGTGAAGTGGAGGAGGCGAACGCCGGGCTGCTCGTGCTGCGACAGGCTCCCTGGCTCAGGCTGGTCGATCCCGTCACGTACGTCGACGACGGGCTCCAACTCGTGCTCGCCGCAGTGAGCCTTGACAGCAGCGGTCTGGTCGATGCCCTCGAGGTCGGCCCGCGGCGCCTCAGCGGGTCCCTGGCAGGACGGCTGGAGTTCCGTCTTCCGACCGGTGACTCGACCACCGCGTTACCGGTCGGACAGGTGCCGACCGTCGAACTGACTCCCCGTACGGACGGCGGACTGGACATCAACCTGTTGTCGAACGGGCCCGCGCGCCGGGCGCTGTCGGTGGTCGGGAGTGCGGCTGACGTCGATCTCGGAGCGGGCTTGCGCGTCTCCGGGGCGACCGCGCTGGCCTCCGGGTTGACGGTCTCCGGCGGGGTCGAGGCGATCGGCGACCTGACTACGGCGGGCAATCTCACCGTGGGTGGCGATGTCGCAATGGCTGCGAACGTCGCGATGGATGGCGACCTCGCGGTCAGCGGCAGCGCGACCGTGCAGGGAGGCGCCGACGTGGGCGGTCCGGTTCACCTGCGGTCGAATCTCGGAGTGGACGGGAACCTCAGCGCAGGCCAGGGAGTGCTCGACGGTCTGGCCGTGCATTCGGACGCCGTCATCGGTGCTGGGGCCAACGGCGCGCTGACCACCCGGCACGTGAACGGCAAACGAGTCAATGACGACGGTCCGGACGGCCTGTTCCTCAATTGGAACAACACCCAGACAGTGCATGTGGGAGGAGCCCAACCGGCCGATCTCGAGGTCTCGCGGAACGTGATCGTATCCGGGCAGGTGGGGGTCAAGACCTCCGCTCCAGCTTTCGACGTCCACGTGAACGGCACCGTCTGCGCCGTGACGTTCTGCAATCCGTCGGACCTGCGGCTCAAGTCAGCCGTCGTCGACCTCGTCGACGTGGTCGATCGCCTGGCGCAGGTGCGAGCCGTAACCTTCACGCCGCGTGGTTCCGATGCCGGAGCGCCCGCCCGGCGGCAGGCCGGAGTACTGGCCCAGGAAGTTGTGGACGTCTTTCCTGAGTTGGTGATCCCGATGGGGCCGGACGGCCTGATGGCGGTCGACTACGCCGGGCTGGCCGGCGTTCTGGTCGGCGCGGTGAACGAACTAGGGACGGCGAACGCCGCTCTCGCCTCCCGGATCGACGACCTCGAACACCGGGGCAACGGGAACGACGATGTTCACCGAGGATGAGGACGTAGGCCTCGACGAGTTCGACCTCGACCTGGCCTGGGGCGACCTCGACCCGCAGGGCGGGCTGGAGCTGTATCTGCCGACCGGACGGGAGATCCCCGGCGAGACCTGCGATACGCACAACGCGACGTGTCCTGCCACTTGTCACGGCACCTGTCCGGCGACGTGTGCCCACACCTGCGCCAACACCTGTCACGCGACGTGCCAGGCCACCTGCGCGAACACCTGTAAGGCGACTTGCGAGGCGACCTGTCACGCCACCTGCGACTGTGTGACCCAGGCACAGACGCACTGCTTCACCTGCCATTCGGGCTGCCAGCAGCCATGACGACGTCAGTGGTTGCGACGCAGATCGCCGACCGGGCGGCGGATCCAACCATCTTGGCCGAGGCGATCGCCGCCGCGGCGCGGCAGTCCCGGTATGCCGACGTACTCCCGTGGCGGCCGGCGGGCCTGGCCCAAGGTCACGCGGGGATCGCCCTGCTCTGCGCTGAACTGGACCGCCGCGAGCCCGGTCACGGCTGGGACCGGGCGGGCCATCACCACCTCTCTGTCGCGGTGGCCGCGGCGGGGCCAAACGACGTCTCGTTGTTCTCCGGGTTGGCGGGGGTGGGTTTCGCGGCGATTCAGCTGGCGGCCGGCCGGCGGCGCTATCTCCGGTTGCTCGAGGGCGTGGACGCTGTGCTCGCCCCTCGAGTCCAGGCGGAGGCGGAGCGACTGGCCACGGCACGGGGTTGCGCTGCCGCCGAGGCCGATCTCGTATCCGGGCTCACCGGCGTCGGTGTGTACCTGCTGACGCGATATCAGTACAGGCGTTCGGTAGGCGGAGTGGATGACCAGACCATGATCCTGGCGCTGTCTGGCCTGGCCCGGCTGCTGGTCAGCACCGACGACCCTCGCGCCTGGCACACGCCCGCCGCGTTGGCCACCGGGTCGCTTCGAGAGGCGTTCCCTCGCGGGCACTACAACTGCGGGATGGCCCACGGGGTCTCGGGTCCGCTGGCGCTGCTGTCGCTGGGCTTACTGGCCGGACTGCGAGTGCCGCTGGGGCGGCAGGCGATCGAGGTTGCGGCCAGCTGGTTGGTCGAGCACCGGACCGGAGCGTCGCAGCAACCGGACTGGCCGGACGCCGTCGCACTCGACCCTGCCGACCGGCCCACGGACGCGTCAGCACCAGGCCGGGCCGCTTGGTGTTACGGCGCTCTCGGGGTGGCGCGCAGTCTGTGGCTGGCAGGCGCGGCCGTGGGGGAGGCAGAGTGGCAGAGCCTTGCTGCGCGTACGGTCCGGGCCGTCGCGACCCGGCCGCGGCCAAGCTGGTCGCTGTTCACGCCGACGTTCTGTCACGGCTCGGCCGGCCAACTGCAAGTACTGCGGCGATTCGCGGTGGACCTAGCCGACCCGTGCCTTACGGCCACGGCCGACACCCTGGCGGCCGAGCTGGTAGCCGGCTTCGACCCGGCATCGGTCCTGGGTGTGCGCGGCGTTGAGCCGGAGGGGGTACTCGTCGATCATCCAGGTCTGCTGGACGGCGCACCGGGGATCGCGCTCGCACTGCTGGGGGTCTGCCCGGACGGCGACCAACGTCCGGACTGGGACCGGATGTTCCTGCTGTCATGACGGCGAACTCACAGCCTGCGGAGCCGCTGTACCGGCCATTGAGTTGGCTGGCGGTCCGGGCTCCGCTGCTACCTGCCAAGACCTTTCGGCAGATCGGAGCCGAGCTGGACGCTTGGTGGTCTGACCCCGAGATCCGCTTCGCGGTGGCGGTGGCATCCCCCGACCTGGCCGACGCGCTGGAGGCGGCACCAGCGGTTCGCCTGACCGCCGGCGCAGCGCAGGCCGCGCTGCGGCGCTACTTGATCCGGGCCGCCACTCGTCCCACGCCGTTCGGAGGCTTCGCCGCGGTGGGCCTGGCCAACTGGGCGGACCACACTGACCTCGCCATCGCGCCGGGCCGCCGCCCGACCCGTACGCGCGTTGACATGGGGTGGCTCACCGAGGTGGCCGTCCGGCTGGCTGCCGACCCGAAGTGCCGGCCGGGCCTACGGGTCTACGCCAACACGTGTGCGCTCGAGCGCGACGGCCGGGTCTACCTGGCCGACCTCGGTACCGGGGGAGCCCACCGCGGGCCGGACGTGTCGGTCCGGGCTACGTCGGTGGTGCGCCTTGCCCTGAAGCTTGCGCGCGCCGGGGTGACCCGGGACGAGCTAGCCAGGCGGATCCAGGCGCGGAGCGATGCCACCCCAGCGAAGGTGGAGCGTCTGCTCGCACAGTTGGCAGAGCAGCAGTTCCTGTTGCCGGAACTGCTGCCGACTCTGACCGCGGATCCGCTGGCTCATGTCGTCAAAGGCCTGGATGGCGTCGGCAACGTACCGACGGCCGTCGAATGGTCGGCCCGGTTGACGACCGCCGCGAGCGCGTGCCGTGCGGTCGACGACGCGGACCCGGAGGCAGCCACGGGCAGGATCAAAGCGCTTGCAGCGCAGTTGAAGGACGCCGCCCAGCTCCTGCCCGCACCGAGCGGTTCCGGACGACAGCTCGTGCAGGTCGATTCCGCGCTGCCACTGTCCGGAACCGGCGTGACCCGGCGGATCGCGGCGGACGCCGGCCAGGCCGTCGACCTTCTCTTCCGCCTGCATCCAAACCCGACTTGGGCGCCCCTGGCGGGATACCGCGCAGCGTTCCACGAGAGGTACGGCGATCAACGCCGCGTCGGTCTGCTCGAGCTGCTCGACCCCAGGTTCGGTCTGGGCGCGCCGGGAGACGACCTTCGACACACGCACGGCGCCTTGCCGGTCGAGGTGGAGGACCGGCGGGCCGACGTACTGCGCAACCTTGCCTCGACCGCGATCCGGGACGGTTGTGGCGAAGTGGTGCTCGACAAGCGGCTCCTCGAGCAGCTCTCGACCTGGAAGCCCGACCCCGGCCAATTGCCGTCGTCTGTGGAGCTGAGCGCCTTCGTCTCGGCGCGCACGCGGGCGGATCTCGACCATGGTGAGTACCTGCTCTTCGTCGGACCGAATCTCGGTGCACAGGCGGCCGGACGAGGGATCGGCCGATTCGCGGATCTGCTCAGCCCTGCGGCCAACGACCTGCTGGCCGAGAGCGCCGGGGCTGAGGACGCGGCCGTCGGCGCCGGCGCTCGAACCGGGCCGATCGTCGCCGAGCTCGTGTACCGGCCATTGCCGGCACGTTCGGCGAATGTCGCCGTACGTCCGCTGGTGCGCGGCTACGAGCTGCCGATCGGCGTACCCCCGAGCCTGCCGCCCGACCGGGTTGTGCGGGTCGATGAGCTGTCGGTCGGACTCGAGGACGGACGGTTCCGAGTGTGGTGGGACAAAGCGGAGCGGCCGTTGCTTCTCGCCGCCGGGCACATGCTGAACCCGGCAGCCGCCCCGCCGGTGTGCCGCGCCGTGATGGAGCTGACCTCCGACGGCAGAACTCACCTCCCCTCGTTCGACTGGGGGCCGATGACGGCGATGCCGTTCTTGCCGCGGGTCCGGCACGGGCGCGTTGTGCTGTCACCGGCGCGATGGCGGCTTGGCTCGACGGACCTCCCGACCGATCGGAGCGCGCCGAAGGAGCTCGATGCTCGCCTCGACGAATGGCGCCGGCGGTGGCGCGTCCCGCGACTGGTCTACCTCGTCAAGGGCGACCACAGACTGCTTCTGGATCTTGACGAGGACACACACCGTGCTGAGCTGATGGAGGCGCTTCGCGCAGCAGATCGCCGTCCACTTGTTCTGCACGAAGGAGTTCCGGGCCCGGACGACGCGTGGCTTATAGGGCCCCATGGCGAACATCTCGTGGAGTTGGTTGTTCCGCTGGTGCGTGCGTTGTCTGAGCAGCCGCGCCCAGCCGAGGGCTCGCACAGCCCCAAGGCCGCGACTTGGAGCAATGAGCAGCGGCGCCGTCCACCGGGCTCAGAGTGGCTGTACCTGACCTTGGACGGCCCCCGGCGCACCGAGGATCAACTGATTGCCGGGTCCCTGGGGGAGATGGCCGACGGGCTGGTCGAGCGCGGCCTGGCCGACGGCTGGTTCTTTCTTCGGTACGCCGATCCGCAGCGGCAACTGCGGCTGCGGATACACGGCGAGCCCGGTGTGCTGATCGACCGGGTTCTCCCCGCAGTGACCCGGTGGGGGAGCGAGGCAATCGCGGCCGGAACCCGGGCATGCCTGCAGGTGCTGCCGTACGAGCGCGAACTCGAGCGATATGGAGGACCTGAAACCACCGCCGTGTGCGAGGCAATGGCCTGTGCGGACAGCACGGCCGTCCGGGGCCTGCTCGGCATTGCACGGTCGGTCAGACGCTCGAGCGAGTTCAATCTGGTGGAGCTGGGGCTCGTAAGCGCTGCCGACATGCTGGCTTTGTTGGCCGGTGATGACGGCGCCACGCAATCAGAGTGGGCCAAGAGGCTTGCCAGCGCAGCGAGAGAGGCGAGCGATTTGTTCCGCGAGCGCAAGCTTCGGATGCGGGCGCTGGTGCGCGCAGCAGGCGATGGGTCGTGGGGTGACGCCGGCGAGCCATGGAGTGAAAACGGGGACTTGGTCGGTGAGGTCCTCGCGCGGCGACGGGCGGCGCTGGCGCCGCTGGTGTCGGCGCTGCGTGCTCTCTGGGCGGACGGTGTTGGCACGCAATCACCAGAACAATTGGCCGCGAGCATCATGCACATGCACGCGAACCGCCTCGGCCTGGACCGCGCCGACGAGCAAACGACACTAGGACTCCTCGACCGCACGCTACGCTCCCTGCTCGCCTACCCACCCACCAGCAGCCACAAGCACACGAGTCCCTCGTGACGTGTACACCCACTTCGACTTGACCATCACGCAACCGCACCTCGAGTGCGCACCGCGCAGAGGCACCGTCCCCTCGGATCCACCGCAGCGGAGTCGACGAACCCCTCGATGGCGCGCTCACCGACCTTCTGAGCACCACCGTGGGCGTCCGCTTCGTCTCCGGATATTGATGACGTCCTGGATCCGGGAAGGTGACGGTCTGGAGCATCTTGCCGTCCGCAGCGTGGCCGGTCGGATGCCGCACCCGCGTGGGGACGGTGCCTTGGTGGATCCCGAATGATTGCTTGTGGCACCTTTCATCACGTCCTGGTGACCGGACCGACGCTAGGCGCACCCCGGGTCGACGTCGGCGACCTGGGGTGCCCTGGAGCGACGGACTCCGGGCCGGTTGGGACCCACTCAGAGCTACTCGGGACGGACTCGGGGATGGGTGGAACGGACCCGGAGCCTGGATGGGATCGACTCGAATGGACCGAGTGCTGGATCGCTCGTGGTCAGCAAGGGTGGGATCGGGGGAGGTGTCGGCGTTCTGACGTACCTCGTAGCCACACGATGCGGCCGCGGACGCCACGACGACACCATCAGGACGGCGAACGCATCCGGTTCGGTTTGATGGATGTCGCGACTGGCAGCCAGACGGCCTCCGCGAATGGTCACGTCGCCGTCGGTGGCCATGGCGTCGGCATCGGTGATTGCGATATCGGCAGGCTTCGATCCCCGGCTCGCTCGACGAGTTCGGCCAGCGAGGCCGCGAAGGCAAGGTGCTGCATCACCTCGTCGAGATGGTCCTCGATCGCGGCCTGCCGGCGTGGGTTGTCGGGCTGTCTCGCCAGCCTGCCAGCTAGCCGAGCGGTGAAGGCGTGACGCTTTGGCTCATGGGATCGCTGAACCGCTGTTCCGTCACTGTTCCGTGAGACGCTGGCAAGCGGCGGCAATTGGTGACAAGCGTCGAGACACGAATCCGCAGGTCAGGGCGGATTCGCAGCCTGCGCAGCCGAGGTCCCCGCGAGCACCGAGGAGATCTACACCATCTTCGAAGGCACGTCCGAAATCCAGAGATTGGTGATCGCGCGCGCCATCTCCGGCATGCGCATCAGGTAGGCGTTTGCGCAGGTCAGAGACTGATTCCGGGGTCGTCGAGAGACTGGCGAGCATGCAAGAAGCCGAGCCTGTGGAGGCGTTGAAGATGCTGCAGCTTGGCCAGCTCGCCGCGCAGGATGCGGGTGATCCAGCCGAAGTCGCCAGGCCGCACGCCAACGAAGCATTGGCTTACGCGATGCTCGGTAAGCACGATCATGTCGTCGATGCTGTCGCTCGTGCGGAACACGAAATGGGCCGTGCAGACAAGCACCGTGTCTCCCCGTGGACGACGCTGTACTTCACGCCCGGCGACTACACCGGGCATCAAGCACTGGTGTACAACTCGCTGTCGGCCTACGCGAAAGACGACGCGCAAGCCCGCGAGTACGCCGTACGCGCGGTCGCATTCGCGCAGCAAGCGATCACCGAATCCGGCCCCGACAGATCGCGCCGAAGCCGGACCTTCGATCGGATCATCTTGTCGACGAACCTGCTGCGTACGAACGAGCTGGACGTCGGCATCGACGTGGCTCGTGACGTGATCAATAAAGCGCAGCATCTCCGCAGCGGCCGCGGACTCAGCCGCCTGGCCGAGATCGGCACCGCAGCCTCACAACACTCTGGGAAGTCCGACGCGGTGGACTTGTTACACCAGCTCGAATCCGTCCGCACAAACGCGCCGAAGGCACTCACCGCATGACGAACCTGTCCCCAGAGCTCGACCAACGGCTTAAGCACGCGCTCAAGGGAATCTGCCAAGAGGCTGGTCTTCTGCCAGACGAAGCGGAGCTGATCAAGTACACGAACAACGCCGTCTACCGGCTTCCAAGCCAGAGCGTCGTTGTCAGATTCGGTGCTGGCGACCTGGCCAGTCAGCGAGCCGACCACGTCGCGCGAATCGCCACCTGGCTGGAGCTCCACGACGCGCCGGCTGTCAGGCTCGAGCCAGGTCTGATCCAGCCCGTCTTGTTCGAGAACTACTCGGCAACAATCTGGCAGCTCCTCGAAGGCGGCAACCCCGCATGGACCGGCGCCGAGTTGGCAGCACCCTTGCTCGGCTGGCACAAACTCGAGCCCATGCCCGGCCTCAAGCCCTGGGACCCCTTCAGCAGCGCGCGCAGCCGGCTCGCCTTGGCCGACGGCCTCACGGCCGACGACCACGCCTGGCTCACCCAACAATGGGCCAACATCGAAGCCGACTACCGCGCCCTCACGCCCGACCTCCAGATGGGCCTACTCCACGGCGACGCCTACATCGGCAACCTCCTACGTGAACCCACCGGCCGCTTCGTCCTCTGCGACTTCGACGGCACCAGCATCGGCCCCCTCGCCTACGACCTGGTTGTCGCCGCTGTCAGCGCTCTACGCTTCGGCGCCACCCAAGGCCACGAAGCTCTGGCTACCAGCTACGGCCTCGACGTCACCACCCTTCCCTCCTGGGCAACCCTCAGCCGCATCCGATCGTTGGTCCTCGTGAGGAGCGTCATCACCGACCTCCGCAACCGCCCCGACATCGCCAAGGTCCACGCGCATCGGCTGGCCACACTCAGATCGGGCGCCAACGAACTGTGGCACCGATACAAGTAGCTGTCGGCACCGGTCTAGGAGAGAGTCGCGGCTGATCCGTAGCCTCTGCGTCCTTGGAGCGCTCCACTGACTCCTTCGCTGCGTCGCCAGGAGCCCGATGCGCCGACGGTCAGCGGTATCGGTCGAGGAGCCTGCTGAGTTCCGCGATGTACTGCCGGCGGTTGTCGCGGTGGACCGAATGGCCGGCACTGGCGATGTGTACCGCCCGGAACTCGCCGGCGGCCGCTCGGGCGCAGCGCACCGCGTACTCGGTGGAGATCAGCGAGCCGCGGTCAGTGTCCCCGTGGATCAGCAGTACCGGGCACGCTATCGCGGCCAGCAGGTCGGTCAGCGGGCCCGCTTCGCGAAACGGCAGATCGAACAGGTGCGGGTCGACTTGCGCCTTCGACACGGCCCAGGGCTCGAGCTCGTCATCGGGCCAGTCGGGGTCCTCGGATCGGCCCCGCGCGATTCGTGACGGCAGGTCGAGGGCTCGTAGGTCCGCGAGCCAACGCGGCACGGACCACGGTTCGTCCTGTTGGCCAGCGGACGGCGCTCCAGTCGGCGGGTCCTCCAGCACAACCGCCCGGACCAGGTCCGGCCTCGACGCGGCGAGGTGGGCGGCCGACATCGCGCCCATCGAGTGGCCGACCACTACCATCCCGCCGTCACGGGGCTGGCTCGACAGCACGAGGGCAGCATCGTCGCGGTGTGCGGCATAGCGGATAGGTTCCTCTGGTAGCCCGGACTCTCCGTGCCCGCGCGCATCGATCGCGAGCGCCCGAATCCCGGGCATCGCACGGATCAGTGGCTCCCAGCACTGCCCAGAGTCGGAGAAGCCGTGCAGGAAGGCGACCTCGGGCGCCGCCTCATCGGTCCGGTACCACGCCAGATGGGCCGTCCTGCCTCGCACGCCGAACATGGTTGCGGACAATAGCGCAACACGCGCGCGCCGGCCGGTTGACTGAACTCTTCCGAGCGCCAACTGCTGCTGTCGCTGGTGGTGGGAAAGTCCTCACAAGAGGTCGGCATCACTATCAGGTGACTCTCAGCTTGTGGTGCCTATCCTCCGAGACCATGCAAACCCGAGTGTTCCGTGCCCCGAAGGTCCCCGCGGTCTTCCTCATGTTCTGGGTGGTCAAGCTGCTGACCACCGGAATCGGCGAGACCGCCTCGGACTACCTCGGCACCGTCAGCATTCCACTCGCCGCCGTCATCGGGATCGGTAGCTTCTTCACCGCTCTCTACCTGCAACTGAAGGCCCAGACCTACCGCCCGGCGCGCTACTGGGTCACCGTGCTCGGCGTCGCTCTCTTCGGCACGATGATCGCCGACGGACCGCACGTCGCGCTCGGCACGCCGTACTGGTTCGACTCCATCGTTTACCTCGTACTGCTTTGCGCCCTTCTGACGTGGTGGAAGCGAAGCGAGGGCACGATCTCGGTGCACTCGATCACCACCGCCCGGCGCGAGCGGTTCTACTGGGGCGTCGTCCTGATCACCTTCGGCCTCGGCACCGCCGTCGGCGACGCGACCGCCATCGACTTCGGCCTCGGCTTCACCTGGTCGATCCTCCTGTTCGCCGTGCTGATCGTAGTGCCGCTCGGCCTGTGGAAACTCGGCCTCAACGTCACTGTCGCCTTCTGGTCATCGTATGTACTGACCCGACCGCTCGGCGCCTCGATCGCCGACTGGCTCGGCAAAGGCACCCACGACGGCGGCGTCGGCTGGGGTATCGGGCCCGTCACCCTGGTCGGGCTGCTGCTCTTTGTAGTGTTCGTCGCCTACCTGACCGTGACCCACAGCGACGTCGACCATGCGGCCATCCACGCCCGTGACTCGACCGTTCGCGAACCCGATCCGGTCCTCGACTCACGGTCCTAGAAATCGTGTAACCGCGATCGCACGCACCAGGGGGAGTTCACCCGGGGGCCGAGGCGGCGCTGAACCTGCTGGATGGGCTCGACGTGGTGGATCGACATCGGCCCCGCCCTCGCGGGAAGAGTGGCTGTCCAGGGTGGGCAGCCCGCCGGCGCCGTTGAGAGCCATTGGCCAGTGGATCATCTGCCCATCTTGACTCCATCAGTCACCGTCGTGGGCAGGTGGTCAGACGATGCCTACGGAGTCGTACGCGGCCTCGACGGCGGCTACCCGGTCGGCGATGTCGGGCAAGACCTGGTGTCGGTTCGTGATGCTTTCGACGAGCGTCTTCCGGGCGTCGGCGAAGGTCGCATTGTCTGTGAGCTGAAGCAGGATGTAGTAGTACATCCTGGCGATCTCGTCCGGGGGCAGTATCGGCGAACCGTCAGGCATGGTCGTCGTCAGCATCAGGAATGCCGCGCGGTTGTGGATGCCGGAGTTGTAGTGGACGCCACCGTTGTCCTGGCCCGTGTACACGTAGTCGTTCATGTGTTGCGGTTGTGAGGGATCTCCAAGACTGGGGTTTGCCAGGTTGCGGAGTAGGCCACCCTTCTGTCCAAGTCCCGGGCCGATGTCCCAGGACCAGGTGGAGGTGTTCTGTCCTCGGTTGGTGCGATTCGCGACAATGACGCCGAGGATGTCGCTGATCGATTCGTTGAGGGCGCCGCTCTCGTCCCGGTAGCGCAGCTTGGCGGTGTGGTCGGTCAGTCCGTGGCACAGTTCGTGGGCGACGACCTCGAGGTGCCTGGCCGTGCTCACCAGCTGCCCGCCCGTGGAGCTTTGTCCATAGACCATCCGGTCGCCATTCCAGTAGGCCTGGGGGAAGTCTGTGGCACCGTTTGACCGGGCGCAGTTGACCACGCTGACCAGGGTCATCTGCCGGCCGTCAATGCTCTGGCGGTGGAGGAGGCTCTCCAGGAAGTCGTGGACGATCTGTGCGTTGACGGTGGCGGTGACCGCGGCTCGGTTCGTGGCGGCCCAGGCGGGTGTGGGGCTTGAAACGGGAGCGCCGAGGCCTGGTGGCGGCAGCCGGAGGTTGTACGGCTGGAGAGCGAAGTCGTGGGTGACGGTGTTTCGGCCCGGGTCCAGCATCTGGAAGTCCTGGCCGGTTTGCGATCCGTCGAAGCGGCAGTCGGATTGATCCTCGCTGTCGCCGGTGCAGACGACGGGCTGGACGAAAGCCGGCGCGACCGCCCTGGACTGCGAGAGCTGCAGCACGATTTCGCCGGCGATCGCGTCGACGTACACGTCGAACCGTGCGGGCCGATACAGCGGGGACTCCCAGCCGCCGGCGTGCTCGTCAACAGTGTCGGGTCGCCTCGAAATCTCCACGTCAGTGACCCGCCAGCACAGGACGAACCCGCGATCAGGGACGTGGACGAACCCCAGTTCCGGGACAGTAGGTTGGAAGGGCCAGGGGAATGGGGCGTCGGTGCTGTTGGCAACGATGTCGACCGCCAGCTCCGGGTGTACCCGCGGCGGGAACGGTGCGGACTCGGCGAGTTCGGCCTCGTCGGCGACTTCGACGTTCAGATGGGCCAGGTCCTGATCTCCGGAAAGCTCCACCATCGCGCGGGCGCCGTGCACCGGCACGCCTCTGAACAGCTGGCGAAAGCGGACGACCGATCCCTCGTCGAAGGGCGACCTGAGTTCTTCCAACAGGGTGAGCGCCGGCACCCAGGCCGGCGAGTCAGAGGCACGGAGCGCGCGGAAGGCACGGCGCTCAGGCTCGGTCTCCAAGGCGCTGTCTAGATAGCGCCGCGCCACCAACTCGTTGTTCAGCCGTCCCGCGCCGGACTCAATTGCCCGGAGGTTCAGCTCGAGCATCCGCGGCCGTGCCTCGGCCAGATCCTCGGCGCCCCGCGACAGGTGGTGAAATCCGTCGGCCATAATTGCCCCCCGATGAGCTGAAGGGTAGTCCTGAGGTCCTTGGGTTGTCATCGGCCGGCTACGCCATTGTCCATCCGGGCGGTCAGGCTGATACTGAAATGCGCGATGCGCGGAGACCCGGGGGGGTGTTGACCATGCCGGTCGACCAGGAACAGATCGATCAAGCAAAGCTCGAGCAGACGCTCGCGGAGGCCGCAAAAGCAAAAGCCGACGCGGAGAAGGCGAAATCGGATGCGCAGAAGGCGGCCGTGGACGCCGCGAAGGCGCAACGCGAGGAAGCGGAGGCGTCCGGCGCTCTCGGCCGCGAGCAACGGGAAGCCGCGGCCCACAAGGCGATCGCCGAGGCGCAGAAGTCCGACTTCGACACCCAGCAGGCTCGGGTGGCCGCATTGATCCCGGACCTGTCGAAAGCCACCGTGCCCGAGCTAAAGGTTTCCGGCGATCAGTCACTGTTCAGCTCCCGGGTCACCCATAAGGCGCTGGGAAATGCGGCGAAGGCACTCGCGGATGCGGTGGCCGCGTCGTTACCGGCTAAGGGCGCCGGCCGGGTCCTCCTCACCTCGGCCGATGATCTCGCTTCGCTCGACGGTGTCTATGTCGAGGTGGAGCAGGGCCTCAAGATGCTGCACGACGCCGCCGACGCCCTGCTGCCGAATCCGGACGGCATCGCCCCTGCCATTGTCGCAGGGGTGGTGGCGGCGATTCCCGGGCTCATCTCGTTCTTCGCTCCGACCCGAAGTGTCTCCAGCCACGCCATGAGTCTGGACGACCCGGTGATCCTTGCCGACGTGGCCGGCCGGCTGGTGGGTGCCCGCGACATCATGCTGGCGGACTTCCGCACTGTGCCTCAAGACGGTGTGGTCAAGCTGGACAGGGAGTTGATGGACAAGCGCGGCCTGCTGCTCGACGAAAAGGCAGGAGCGGACTCGGACCAGGCTGAGGCGGAAGCCGAGGCAGCCGTCAAGCAGTCGGCCCTGGACACCGTACTCAGCAAGCATCAACAGGACCCGGAAGAGCCGGCGGCACAGGAGGAGATCGACAACGCGACCAAGGCACGCGACCACGCCGCGGCCCTTCTGGTGCAGAAGACCCGGAACGCCGAGCAGGTGCTGGACGTGATCAAGGGGATTGATGATTTCCGGACCGCTATCCATGTCGTCCCGTCAGGAAGTGCCCGCTCGCCGCTGGTGACCGCGGCGTTGCACGAAGGGCTGCACGGGACCGCAGGCGCCGCGGACCGCTTCGCCGCGGTCCTGTTCGTGAAGGGAGCCGGCGGGTCGATCGACCAACTGACCGACGACCGCAAGGTCCGCAAGGATCGTTTCGACCTACTCGGGACCGCGACGATCGCGTACTGGGTGATAGACCCGCTCGACAGCCTCGTTAAGGCGTCGGGAACCGCGGTCGGGTCGGCCCGAATCCAGGGAACGATCGGCGACACGCTCACCGTGACCAACGACTGATGCTCGCCATCACCAGCGACAATGACAGCCGACCAGTTCGCGCCGACGAGGATACGAAGCCACCCGGCGGACGCAAGTGCTCGTTCACGAATCCATACCCGATAACCAGATCGACCGATCTCGTCAGCCGATTCCGATTCCAACTTTGTGTCCGCCATTTCCCCCACGCTTCGCGGTGATGCCCCTTTATCGCGAGTTGATCGACGGCGGTACATATATTCGCGATCTCCCTCGATAGCAGAGAGTCCAGATGGCTTCTGCCAGCAGAAGCGCGTGCGGCGAGTGCTCCCACCCGCCCCCGGCTGCCGCCGGGGACCTGCGGGCTGTCGCCCGCGAGGGGCTCGCTAGCGCTCGCGGGCGACTGCCCCGTGGTCGCGCCAGCCGGGATCAATGAACAATCGCGCCCCGGCTCGGCTGCCGAACTCGAATGTGCAGCCTGGCGAGTTGTGTCGCCAGCACTGGCTGGGCGTTCGGCATTCGTGTCGACGGCTCGCGAGTTGCTCTGGCAGCGAGCGTCACGCACCAGGCCGTGCGGATGCGATCGCTAAGCTGCGTGATGTGACTGGGGCTTTCGAGGGGTGGCCGAGGTCTGCGTTCGATGTGCTGCTGGAGCTTGACGGTGATCCTCCGGCGGATGTGAGGCGGCGATGCCGGCGGGACCGGGAAGACCTGGTTCGCCGACCGATGGTTGAGCTGATGAATGCGGTGGCTGACGCGGATCCGGAGTACGAGGACTTCGCGGTCTGGGGCTACGGCGATGTACTGGTGCAAGCCTGGCAGCGGCAGCACGCGATCGTCCGGCTGGCTCGGAACATCGAACTGGGAATCCGGTTCGATCTGGACGGCCTGGAGGTCGGGGTGGCGTGGTGGTACGGGCCGTCGGTGCAGATCGAGCGGTATCGCGCCGCGGTGGCGGATCCGGGTTCCGGGCCGCGCCTGGTTGCCATCATGCGGCATCTCGAGCGGGGCGGATTCGTGATCACGGGCGACCTGCTGACGCGACCGCTGCGCGTCCATCCCGCCGACCATCCGCGAGCGAAGCTACTGCGGCACAGGTCGGTCATCGCAAGCCGCGCCCTCGGCTGCGAGGAATGGATTCACACTCCCGCCGCGGCAGATCACGTACTCGCCGCCTTCTCTCAACTACGCCCGCTGGCACGCTGGCTCGTCAAGAATGTGTCCGGGCCGCGACTGTGACGCGTTGTGCCGGCTCGACGAATGGTCGCAGGTGACGTCGCGATGGTCCGCCACGCACCGCCCATGGAGAGCGTTTACGTTCCGGCCGTGCGGCGCCGGGCTGCGTCATCAGACAGGGCGCTGAGAGGATGCAGCTTCGGGGCGGAACGCCGACTCGACGTGGTGAGGTATCGGGTTGCCCTCCCGGTGGACGGACGCGGGATGCAGGAGCGCCGCAAGCTTGCCGAGTCCGCTCTGATCGCACGACGTCCCTACGGCTGCGAGCCACCCGGTACTACGAACTCGCGGCGCGCTATCGGACCAGGCTCCACGTTGCCGGTATCAACGAATCGCCTTCGCCCGCCAGGAACCCTTTCCTGGTTGGTCGGCCTCGGATGTCATTGCGTCAACGAAGGGGCAGTAACGGTGGTCAGCGCGTCGGCGAGCGAGCCGCGCCAGCAGGCGTAGTCGTGGCCGCCGTTGAACTCCGTGTACTTCACTTCGTAGCCCTTGCTGCGCAGGATAGTTCGAAGGTGGCGGTTTGCGACAAGGATGGATGGGCCGTGGTCGGGGGTTTGACCGCGTTCTTGCAGGCCGGCCTCGATGTAGAACCGCACGGGCTGTCGCTCGGACTCGGCATACTGGCGGGTCAGCCACTCGTGTTCGTGATCATCCTCGGGGCTCCACCAGAACGATCCCGACTGCGAGATCACGTTGCCGAAGATATCCGGGCGACTGAGCGCCGCGAACGCGGCGGCCTGACCGCCATGGCTCTGACCGGCCACGATCGTGCGCGCGGGATCGGTCGTGATCCGGTACTGCTCGTGGGCCCAGGGCAGCAGCTCGTCGGTCAGGTACTCCAGGAATGGTCTGCCGCAAGGGAGTTCTCGGTTGCGGACTTCCTGGGTCAGGCTGTCGACGAGGACGGCCACCATCGGCGGGATGCGGCCATCGTCGATGAGGTTGTCCAGGATCGTAGGGAACGGCATTGGGCCGCCTACGACGTCGCCGTCGAACAGCACGAGCAGCGGATACGGCTCGTCGTCGGGTCGATAACCGGGCGGGGTGTAGACCCAGATGCGGCGCTCGTTGCCGAGGATCTCACTACGGTGCAGATGCTGGACGAGCTCGCCATGGTTGCCGTGGGCACGCGGAGTCAGCCACGGCTGCGCGGGCGCGGCCGGTAGCTCGACCAGTGACACGACAGTCTCGTCAGTGCCGAGGAATTCGTCCTCGGGATAGGAGAACGTTGCCGGGTTGAGTGGATCGGAGAACCAGTGCGCCGTACGTTCCTGCCAATCCTCGGCCTTGGCCGCCGAGCCGTCCACGTCATCGACCGCCAGGCGGTAGGTGCAGCGCAGATCGGCGCGGACCCGGCAGGTGAGGTACCAGACGTCGGTGCCGTCCAAGTGGTGCATCAAGTTGCCCGGTGCCTCCCATCCTGCTGGGCCGCCGAACACCGAGACGCTGCCATTCAACTCGCTCGACCGATAGAGAAAAGTCAGCCAGACATCGCGGTCGTCATCCAGCACGGGCTCCACCATTGGCGCACCCTGCTCGGCGACTTCGGCCCAGAATTCCTCGGTTCCGTCCGAATCAAGTTTCTGCAGACGCGGACTGTCGAGCAGGTCGGACATGCATCACCCCTTCGCCGTCCCCCTACAGTAGGACACCCTCGGGCCAACGACATGTCGAACCGGTGGCGTCACGCGTACCAGGACCGATGGATTCACGGTCCCAGCTGGAAGCGGGCCGGGGGTAGCGCGTGGAGGGCGGAACAGACTCGGGCTGCCTACGTCTCGCGATCTGGCAAGCCCCACTGGTCGACCGCCGGTCGCATGCCCCTGTCGCTACGCGACAACGACACCCGGCGCGAAAGGCTCCTAGCCTGCACGCGGGGTAAGAGCGGCGAGTGCGTGGACGGCTCGGGTGCGGGACACGACAACGGAGCCCGGCCTCATACCTGAGTTCAGGATCCACACGGTGCCGCCGTACGGATGCTGCACGACGCGCCGCTGCCGCCATGGCCCGGTCGGAGTCGCGAGGAGATCGCGTCGCACCTCGATGCCGAATGCGAGTGGCTCATCACGAACGGCGTCCTTCCCACCGACTTGGTCACGCGCAATCGCGAGATTGCGGAGGCAGCGCTCTGGCCATGGACACCGGTTTTCGCGCACGGCGATTTGCAGATCACCCATGTATTCGTTGCCGGTGACAAGATCACCGGCGTCATCGACAGGTCCGAGGCGAGCCAGGGCGATGCGATGTTTGACCTCGCCAGCTTGACGCTCGGACACGAGGAGCGCCTTGGTGACCTCGTCGCCGGCTACGGCGCCGCCGACGTCGACCTCGAGGTGATTCGCGCGTGGTGGTCGTTGCGAAGCCTGGGGGCGGCCCGCTGGTTGGTCGAGCACGGCTTCGACCCAGACTCTCCAGGCTGCGAGTTCGACGTGCTGAGAGCCGCGATGTGAGGCTGCACCACCCGACGGCTCGGGTCAGTCCAGGGCGCCGAGCAGTTCCGCTGAGATCGCCTGTGCCTCGCTGATCAGCAGGGGGACCGCCGCCTTGCCGAGTTCCTGCGTCATCCGGAAGGCCGGCCCGGAGACCGAGATCGCCATCGAGACCGGTACGTCGGGGATCCGGACGGCGTAGCAGACGACACCGATCTCCTGTTCGCCGTTGTCCCTCGCGTAGCCCGTGCGGCGGATCCGGTTCAGTTCGGTGCGGAGCTTCGCCAGGTCGGTGATGCTGTGCTTGGTCGCGGCCGGCATCCCGACCCTGCTCATGATGCGGGCAACCTGGTCGTTGGACAGTCCGGCGAGGATCGCCTTGCCGACCCCCGTCGAATGGGTGTGCGCGCGGTGCCCGACCTCGGTGAACATTCGCATCGCGTGCGGGGAGGGGGACTGGGCGATGTAGACGACCATGTCGCCTTCCAGCACCGCCAGATTCGCCGACTCGCCGATCTCCCGGGCGAGCGTGTCCAGGTGCGGTTTCACGATCGGGCCGAAGTCGACCCGGCCCGCCAGTCTCGCCATCCTGAGCCCGAGCCCGTAATGGCGGTTCGGCAGCTTGCGGACGTATCCGAGCGCGACCAGCGTTTTCAGGAACCGGTGCGTGGTCGGCGCCGGCACATCGATGGCGGCCGAGAGATCGGTCAGCGACGAATCGCCGCTGTCGGCCAGTAGCTCGAGAAGGTGGAAGGCCCGTTCGACGGATTGGACACTTCCCGACGTCCTGTTCTCCACCATCCTGCTCTCTGTCTCTGACCCGATCGGGACTCAAGCATAAGTGCTCCGCCCACCCCCTCCGAGCGGGCCGGCAGGCGAGCTTCAGACTTCCGAATATTGGAAGTTCCATTCCGCATAGTGTTGACACCCTGGTCTGGCAGGCGAACACTTGGGGCACACCCAAGATCCACAGCCCGCTGCTGTCAGCGCCGTGTAGTACATCGGTGTAGATGGCTGTTGTTGCGCAGACTCTGGGGCCTGTGCCGGGCGAACCGCCTGTCAAGGGAGACCATCGCCATGACCTCCGGCTCGTTGTTCACCCGCCGCCGACTACTCCAAGGAGGCCTTGGACTGGCCGCCGCCGGCGTTGCCGGCAACTCGTTGATCGCCTGCGGATCGGGGGCGTCCGGGACGCCCACCGGATGGACCGAGGTGACCTTCAGTTCCGTCGGTGATCCCACCACCCAGAAGATGTTCAAGGACATGATCGCGGCTGCTCAGAAGGAGAGCCTCGACGAGCACAAGATCAAGATCGTCTGGAAGCCCGCCCCTGGAGACGACTGGGCGAGCGTCATGCTGCAGTTCGCGTCCGGTACTGCGGCCGACCTGCAGCGCATCGACGACGACCGGGTGTACGACCTGGCGACGAACGGCAAGATCCTGCAGTTGGACAAGATGATGCGGGACGCCACCAACGGGTTCGACCTGACCAAGTACAGCCCGACGTTCACGACCAAGGTCGCTGTCGAGGGGTACCAGTTCTCCATCACGCCCGGTATGAGTGCCAACGCGCTGTACTACAACAAGAAGTTGTTCGCCGATGCCGGGCTCACGGCGCCGACCTCGTGGTCCGAGGCGTGGAGCTGGGACGAGTTCGACGCAGCCGTCAAGACGTTGACGAAGAAGAACGGCAGCCGGACCGATACCTACGGTCTGCAGTACGCCGTCAACACGGTCCAGGCCACGGCGTACGGTGCTGGTGACACCGCGCTCTACAACAACCAGACCGAATGCGGGTACGGCAAGCCGGAGACGGCGGCCGCGATCGACAAGCAGGTCTCCTACATCCGCGACGGTTACGCCCCCACCGTCGACGTGGAGTACCTGCCGTTGTTCAACGCGGGAAAACTCGCCATGACGTGGCAGGCCATGGACATCAGCGCGCAGATCAGCAAGAGCATCGACTGGGACGTCATGCCCTGGCCCAAGACGCCGCTCTTCGCCATGACGAAGAACTACGCCCGGACCTGGGTGATCCCGAAGACCGCGAAGGATCCGCAGGCCGCCTTCCTGGCGATGAAGGCCCTGTGCGGCAAGGCGGCGTCGGAGGTGATGGCCAAGGCGCAATTCGCCGTCCCGGCGCTGACCGAGGTGGCGAAGAGCGCCGCGTTCACCGACCATCCGCGGCCGAAGACCGCCAACGTCTGGGCCGAAGCGCTGGGCAACGCCGCGGGCCACCCGGTCGACGTGCCGTTCCCACGTGGGCCGATCGGGACGGTGCTCGCCGACTCCTTCGTCGAGGGCACCAATGCCAACAACTTGATGAGCGGCAAGCTCGCCACGGCCGACTACATCAATCGTGGCCGGGCCGCGGTCAACGCTGAGATCAAGAAGCGCGGCTGGAACGGGACCAAGGGCAAGGAGTTGCTCGAGAAGGGAGGAGCGCTCACCGATCCCGAACTGAAGGTCGCGGCGAAGTGACGGCCGCACAGACCATCCAGGCACCGGACAGCAAGGCAGCCGACCGGCAGGTGCGACACCGCGGAGCGCGGCGCCGCAACCTCCGCGGCTGGATGTTCATCGGTCCGGTCGTGCTCGGGACGCTGCTCTTCAACGTCATCCCGGTCGTGCCCACGCTGGTGACGAGCTTCACCGACTGGGACGGCCTGGCGGCGCCGACGTTCAAGGGCCTGGCCAACTACCAGGAGATGTTCTCCGGGCAGGATCCGCTGTTCGGCAAGAGCTTGATCAACACGGTCATCTACACGGTCGGGTACGTCCCGGTCGGGATCATCATCGGGATCGCCCTGGCCCTGCTGGTCAACAACCGGCTTCGAGGCATGGCCGTCATCCGGGCGCTGATCTTCTTGCCGTACGTGACGTCCCTGGTCGCCGTCGGCGTCGTCAGCCGGTGGGTGTTCAGCGATCAGTACGGCGTCATCAACGCGGTGCTGGCGTCGTTCGGCATCACCGGACCGCACTGGCTGGGTGAACCCGGATCGGCCATGGCCGCGGTGATCGCCACCGCGATCTGGGCGAACATGGGCTTCAACATGATCATCGTCCTGGCCGGCCTGCAAGGGGTCCCGGAGACGCTGATCGAGGCTGCCACCCTCGACGGGGCCGGCCGATTCTCACGCTTCGTCCACGTGACGCTGCCGTTCCTCACGCCGACGATCTTCCTGTTGCTGATCCTGCAGACGATCGGCTCCTTCCAGGTCTTCGCGCTCATCCTGGTGATGACGGGCGGCGGACCGGGCGACGGCACGTACGTCTACATCTACCACCTCTGGTACGAGGCTTTCACGCTCCGACGGATGGGCTACGCCTCGGCGCTCGCGATCGTGCTCTTCGCTGTGCTGCTCGCGGTCACCTGGATCCAGAACCGGCTTTCGAAGAGGTGGGTGTTCTACCAATGACGGTCGAAGACACTCGTGCTCCCCAACAGCTCGCGCCACCGCGGTCGCCGATGCCGCCGGGCGACACCGGCGTCGAACAGCGACGTCGGCCGCGCCGGATCGTGATACCGACGGCGACGTACGTCGTCTGCGTCATAGTGGCGTTGGTTGCCATCGGCCCGTTCCTGTGGATGCTGTCGAGCTCGTTCAAGGAGCCGGGCGACGTGATCAGCCTGACGCCGCACCTGCTCCCACACCCGTTCACCGGAGAGAACTACGCCTACCTGATCAACAACGGCGTCCTGCCCTTCCTCCGGTTCCTCGGGAACAGCGCCTACATCACGGTGCTGGTGATCATCGGCCGGTTGTTCGTCTGTGCGCTGGGCGCCTACGGCTTCGCGAGACTGCAGTTCCGCGGGCGGGACGCCGCCTTCGGGCTGTTGCTCGCCTCGCTGATGATCCCGGACATGCTGATGGTGCTGCCGCTGTACTCGGCGTACGTCAAGGCCGGTCTGATCGACACCCACTTCCCGTTGATCATCCCGCCGATCGTCGCCAACACGTTCGGCACCTTCCTGCTCCGGCAGTTCTTCCTGACCATCCCCAAGGAGTACGACGAAGCCGCCCTCGTCGACGGTGCGAGCCATTTCCGGATCTTCGTGAGCATCATCCTGCCGTTGTCGAAGCCGGCCCTGGCCACCCTCGCGGTGCTGACCTTCGTCAACGTGTGGAACGACTTCTTCGGCCCGTTGGTCTACCTCAGTGATGTCAACAAGTTCACCGTCCCGGTCGGGCTGGCGTTCTTCCAGACGCAGGACAGCACCCAGTACGGCCCGCTGATGGCCGGAGCGACGCTGGCCATCATCCCGACCGTCCTGGTCTTCGTCTTCGCGCAGAAGTACTTCAGCCGCGGAATCTCGATGACCGGAATCAAATGATGCCTTCTGGACAAGGAGACAACGTGACGAAGTACGTAGTGGCGACGGTCGACGAGATCCCACCCGGCCACCGCAAGGTGGTCGAGATCGCCAAGCGGTCGATCGGCGTCTTCAACGTCAAGGGCAACTATTACGCGATCCGCAACCAGTGCCCGCACGGCGGCGGACCGATGTGTGAGGGCGTGACCTCGGGACTGGTCCGTTCGGACAAGCCCGGGAACTACGACTACATCATGCGCGGGGAGATCATCCGCTGCCCATGGCACGGCTGGGAGTTCGAGATCGCCACCGGGCAGTCCTGGTTCGACCCCGCGAAGACCAAGGTCAAGGCGTATCCGACCGGGGTGGAGTCCGGTGAGGCACTGGTCAAGAATCCGGAGCTCTCCGCCGCCGGGTTCCAACCCGGTCCGTACTCCGGCGAAACTTACGAGGTCGAGGTCGACCGCGACTATGTCATTGTCAATATCTGACGCCCGTGGGGGAGCGGAGTTGGTGCGCGAAACGAGCATGCCGTTGCGGGTGAAGTCCCACCAGCAGGTCTCGTCCGGCGTGAGCGAGCTGGTGCTCGTCGCAGACGATTCCTCGGAGCTGCCGTCGTGGACCCCGGGGAGTCATATCGACGTACAGGTTCGCCCCGGGCTCGTTCGGCAGTACTCGCTGTGTGGCGATCCCGAGGATCGCAGCCAGTGGCGCATCGCCGTACTGCGGGAGCCCGAGAGTCGAGGTGGATCCGCCGCATTGTGCGAGCGCGTCCAGCCCGGTGACGTGCTGACGGCCACCGGCCCGCGTAACCACTTCCCGCTCCACGATTCCCCGCAGTACCTGTTCATCGCCGGCGGCATCGGAATCACTCCGATCATCCCGATGATTGCCGCCGCGCACGCAGCGGGCGCCGAGTGGCGCCTGGTCTACGGCGGTCGCAGCGAGGCATCGATGGCCTACCGGGACGAGGTCGGGAGTTACGGTCCCGAGTGCGTACTCGAATGGCCGCAGGATCGTCGCGGCTTGATCGAACTGGATCAGCTTCTCGCCGAACCACAGCCCGGGACGTTGATCTACTGCTGTGGTCCCGAACCGCTGATCGCGGCCGTCGAGGCGAAGAGCGCGCACTGGCCGCACAGGACCCTTCAGGTGGAGCGGTTCGCGCCGAGACCGCTGACCGAGGTCGCTCCCAACACGTCCTTCGAGATCGAACTCGTCGACAGTGACGAGGTCCTCGTCGTACCGCCGGACAAGTCCATCCTCGAGGTCGTGGACGAGGCCGGTGTCTACGTCCTGTCCAACTGCGAAGAGGGAACCTGCGGCACCTGTCAGACGACCGTGCTGGAAGGCATTCCGGATCATCGGGACTCGGTTCTCGACGACGACGAACGCGCCGCGAACGACACGATGATGATCTGCGTCTCGCGCGCGCTCTCGTCCCGGCTGGTCCTCGACCTGTGAGTTCCCCACAACCACGAAGGTGAGAGCACAAGTGGCCATCCAACAACTCGAGAACTACGCACGCCCCCAGCAGTGGGCCGGACTCGACCTGGTCGACACCGACGTACACATCAACCTCGACAGCCTGAAGAGCCTGTTCCCCTACCTCGGGGCGCGGTGGCGCGACTACATCACCGAGTCCGGGATGGGCGGGCTGGCCTCGACTCTCTATCCGTCCAACGCGCCGAATGTCTTCCTCGAGGGCTCCCGGCCGGAGCAGGGACCATCCGGGTCCAGCCTCGAGCTCCTCCGGAGTCAGTTGCTCGACCCGTGGGAGCTGCAGTACGCGATCCTCAACTGCACTTACGCCATCGACTCGATCCACAACGACGACCTGGCGGCCGCGCTCGCCCGGGCGCTGAATCGCTGGCAGTTGCACGAGTGGCTGGAGCAGGACCCCCGGCTCCGCGGATCGGCTGTGCTTCCGCTGCAGAATCCGGCGTTCGCGGCCAAGGAGGTCGAATGGGCCTCGCAGCACAGTCAGTTCGTCCAGGTGACCGTCCCGTCCCGCAGCCGTGAGCCACTCGGCCGGCGCGGATTCTGGCCGATCTACGAAGCCGCGCGAGACGCCGGGCTCGTCGTCGGTGTCCAGGCCGGCGGGCTCAGCGGCAACCCGGTGACGCCGGTCGGCTGGCCGACGTACTTCGTCGAGGACTACGTGAATGTTCCGCTGGCATTCCAGGCACAGCTGCTGAGCTTCGTCACCGAAGGTGTGTTCGTCGAGTTCCCCGAGCTGACCGTCGCGACGATCGAGGGCGGCTTCAGTTGGCTGCCGCCGTTGATGTGGCGGTTCGACAAGGACTGGAAGGGCCTGCGACGTGAGGTTCCGTGGGTGGAACGTCCTCCGTCGGAGGTGCTGCGCGAGCACGTTCGGATGACCATCGCGCCGCTCGACCGGCCCGACACCCCGGAGTTCCTCGTCGAGGTCATCGACCAGCTTCTCTGCGACGAGATGCTGATGTTCTCCACCGACTACCCGCATGCGCACTTCGCGAACGCCGCCGACGCGCTGCCCGAGGGGATCTCCGGGGATCTGCAGACCAAGATCATGTCCGGCAACGCGCACGCGACGTACCGGCTGGGATGAGGAGAGACATGACTGAGACACAGACGCAGCCGCGGACCGTACGCCGTACCGCTGCGAAGCAGATGATCATCGACTGCGACATCCACAACGTGATGGCACCGGGCGCACTGCATCCCTACCTCTCGAATCGCTGGCTCAACCATCTGAAGACCTTCGGCTCGCGCCAGCACTCGGGGAACGTGTATCCCAAGGGATCGCCGGCCCGGTACGACGCCTTCCCGCCGTCCGGACTGCCCGCGGGTGCCGATCTGGGGTTCATGCAGAAACAACATCTCGACGGATTGAATGTCGAGTTCGGGATCCTCGGTCCGCTCAGTTCCTCCGGCAGCCAAATGGATCCCGAGTTCTCCGCGGCCCTGTCGGCGGCGACCAACGACTGGCAGATCAAGGAGTGGCTCGAGCCGGAGCCGCGGCTGCGAGCGGGCATGATCGTGCCGGCCGAGCACAGCGAGCAGGCGGTCGCCGAGATCGAGCGGCTCGCGGGCCACCCGGGGTTCGTGCAGATCCTTCTGGTTGCACGCAGTTCCGCACCGCTTGGCGATCGCCGCTATTGGAAGATGTACGAGGCTGCCGCCCGGCACGATCTGCCCGTCGGCATTCACTACGGCGGTGGCGTTCGAGGCGTACCCATCAGCGCGGCAGGTTGGCCGTCCTTCTACCTGGAGGATCACGCCGGGATGTCCGGCGCGTTCCAGGCCCACGTGGCGAGCCTGATCTTCAGTGGGATCTTCGAGCGGATTCCGAACCTGCGCATCGCGTTGATCGAGGGCGGGTTCGGCTGGCTGCCGTCCCTGGCCTGGCGGATGGACACCCATTGGGAGCGCTTCCGCGCCGAGGTTCCGCACGTTCGCCGCAGGCCGTCGGAGTACCTGCGCGAGCACTTCTGGATGACGACGCAGCCGATCGAGGAACCGCATCGGCCGGCCGACCTGCACAAGGTGTTCGCACACCTCGGCGGAACCGACAAGGTGATGTTCTCCACCGACTATCCGCACTGGGACTTCGACCATCCCGCGCACGCCTTCCAGGTCCGGTTGCCCGCGGCCCAGCGGGACAGCATCTACACGGAGAACGCCCGGGCCTTCTACAAGCTGCCGGCCAGGGCGGAGTCGCTTTGACCAAGATCATCTCGATCGAGACGTTCGACGGCCACGGCTGCATCGTCCGCGTCCGTACCGACGACGGGCTGGTGGGGTATGGACAGACCGCGCACTCCGAGGCCCGGATCACGGGGGAGGTGTTGCACACTCTGATCGCGCCGAACTATCTCGGTCGCGACCCGTTCGATGTGACGACCCTGGCCGAGGAGTGCGCACGGGCCGAGTACAAGTACTTCGGCAGCTTCCTGTTCCGGGCACTGGCCGGCGTGGACACCGCGCTGTGGGACCTGGTGGGCAAGGCGAAGTCCGAGCCGGTCTACCAGTTGCTCGGTGGAAAGTTCCGGCCATCGGTGCCGGTCTACGGTTCGGCCATGCGTCGCGACACAACGCCGGCGGAGGAGGTCGATCGGATCGTCGCCGCCGTCGCTGCGCACGGCTTCCGTGCCGTGAAGATCAAGATCGGCGAGCGCAACGGTCGCGATGCGGAGTCGCGTACCGGCCGGACCTGGCAGCTGGTTCCCTTGCTGCGCAAGGAGCTCGGCGACGACATCGAGATCAGCGCGGATGCCAATGGCGCCTACTCCCCGGGCCAGGCGGTCCGGATCGGGCGACTGCTCGAGGAGCACGACTACCTGCACTTCGAGGAGCCGGTGCCGTTCTGGGAGTACGAGAACACCAGGAGCGTCGCGGCCGCCCTTGACATCCCGGTCGGACTGGGGGAGCAGGAGTTCTCGGTCGAGAACATGGGACGGATCGTGCGGGACGGCGTGGCCGATGTCATCCAGCCCGATGTCTGTTACATCGGCGGCATCACGCGCGCCCGGCAGGTCGCGGATCTGGCCAACCTTGCCGGGCTCCCGTGCGTACCGCATTCGTCGGGGAGATCGCTGACGGCGATCTTCACCGCGCATCTGGTGACAGCGATGCCGGCGTGCAACCTCTTCCACGAGTGGACCATCGAGGACGCCTCGGCGATGCGGGTCTACGAGCCGTTCCCGGTCGCGCGGGACGGCGAGGTGGTGCTGTCCGACGCACCTGGTTGGGGAGTGGAGATTTCCGGCTCCGCCTTGCAGCGGATGGAGCGAAGGGTGTCGTCCCTCTGACCCGTCCACGGCTCGCCAGGGGTTGGCAAGCGCTTGCCAAACTGGCATAGGGTGAGTGGCAGTCGAAGGTTCGTCGAGCCGGGAGGAATACGAGTGACTTCCACGCAGGCTGTCAGGTTCGCCGCGGTCGGGCTTGATCACGCGCACATCTTCGGTCAGATCGCGGGCCTGATCGGGGCTGGTGCAGAGTTCGTCGGGATGGCGACCGACGACCCGTCGGCTGCGATCGCGGCCCGGGTCCGGGAGCGGTATCCGGATGTTGCGGTGGTCGAGAGTCCGGACGAGTTGCTCGGCCGGGACGGGATCGACTTGATCGTGACCGCCGCCGTACCGGATCGGCGGGGGCCGATCGCCGTGGCGGCGTTGCGGGCCGGCAAGGACGTGATGACCGACAAGCCTGGCTGTGTGAGTTTGGATCAGTTGGAGGAGATCGAGAAGGCGGTCGGTCAGACCGGGCGGTTCTGGTCGGTGACGTTCTCGGAGCGGTTCGAGGTGCCCAGCGTGATCAAGGCCGGTGAGCTGGTCCGCGAGGGCCGGATCGGGACCGTGGTGCAGACGCTGGGGATCGGGCCGCATCGCGTGGGGGACCGCGGTCATCTCGGTGGTGGGGCGGGTCGCCCGGACTGGTTCTACGACAACAACCGGTACGGCGGGATCCTGACCGACATCGCCTCCCACCAGATCGACCAGTTCCTGTGGTTCACCGGCGCACGGACGGCCGAGATCGTGGCGAGCACGGTGGGGAACTTCGCCAACCCCGACGAGCCCGGTCTGCAGGACTTCGGTGAGATCCTGCTGCGCAGCGACAACGCCCAGGGCTACATCCGGGTCGACTGGTATACGCCGGCCGGTCTGCCCACCTGGGGCGACGGCCGCCTGATGATCCTCGGCACGGACGGCTACATCGAGTTGCGTAAGTACGTCGATATCGCAGGCCGGGATGGTGGTGACCATCTGTTCTTGGTCAACCAGGAAGGTATGCAGTACGTCGACTGCTCGCAGGTGGAGACCACCTACTATGCGGACCTGGTTCGCGACGTACGGGATCGAACCGCCTCGGCCGCGCCGCAGGAGCACACCTTCGAAACCATGCGCCTGGCCCTGACAGCCCAGCAACAGGCGACCGTCCGCGGAGCGGCACGGGGATGAATCGTCGATGGTTCTCAGGAGTTAATCGATTGACGCTGGTGGAGGCGGGCTGATCTGCTGGAGGCGGTGTGCCGGATGAGCCGGCGCGGACCGGAAGGAGGGAAGCCGATGTCTGTCCTGTCCAGCAGCTTCGCTCTGAAAGGTTCTTCGGTTTGGTATTCGCACGTTCGTTCAGCTGTGAGCACTGCGGCGTAGAGGTTTCTCTCGACGCCCCTGGAACTACCCATCGCAACCATTGCCCGAGCTGTCTGTGGTCGCGCCATCTCGACCGCAACGTCCCGGGTGATCGCAAGGCCGATTGCGCCGGCGGCATGGAGCCGATCGCGGTCACGGTCCGTGGCGAGGGCCGTTGGGTCCTCATCCACAGGTGCACCAACTGTGGGCGCCTCCGTCTCAACAAGACCGCCGGTGACGACAATGTCCTACTCCTGATGCGGCTGGCGGCCCTGCCGTTGACCATGCCGTTCATCCCATTCGCGGCCGAGCCCGAGCCCGAGAGCAACGGCAACGGCTCGCATCCCGCCGCCCGCAAGCCGAGGGCCCGCAAAACCAAGGCCTGAGTGAAGCCGTCAGGCCCGTGGCGGCGGCTTGGACGCCGACCACGGGCCCGACGAACGCGGCCGGCCGAATAGTTGCGTTGGCAATGACACCGACCGTCGCTCGGAGTCTCATCGCCTGCCTGCCTTAGGGGTTCTGCTGTGCAGTGCCTGGCGACGCTGCTATCAGGCTGGCAACCGGTACGGCGCTTTTGCCGGGTTCGACCAGTACGACCGTGCGGGCCGCGGCGTGGGTCAATGCGCTGGTGAAGCTGCCGTCGGCGAACTGGGCCACCGGCCCGCGCGGGGACCGGCCGACCGCGATCGTGCGCGCGTCGACGTCGTCGGCGTGCTGAGCGAGGACCCGACCAGCGGCGGCGTGGTCGCCGAGGCTGGTGAGCACCTGACCGGTGGCGGCGATGCCTTGCGCGAACAGCCGGTCGAGGTGGTCCAGGACCGCGGCGTGTGCCTGCTCGGCGTCCTCGGCGTCGATGGCCAGTTCTTCGACTACGGCGGTCTCGAGGACGTGGACGACCTCCAGGGGGCGACCGGCGTCGCGGGCGATCATGGCCGCCGCGTCGACGATCTCGGCGGCGTCGTCGGTGGCGCCGACCGCGACGATGACCGGTCGGTACGCAGCAGTCGGTGTGTCGCCGACGGGATGCAGGCTCGGGCGTACGGTCTCGCCCTCGACCATGCCCTGCTCGGCTGCGGCGACCAGTTTGTGGCCGGAGGCGAGTACGACGATGGCCAGGATGAAGGCGACGCCGCCGAGGTAGAAGGGGACGCTGAGGTTGGTGGCGTCGGCGAGCTTGCCCGCGGCGAACGGCGCGAGGCCGCCGCCGATGAACCGGACGAAGCCGTACGCCGAGGAGGCGACCGGCCGCTCCACCGGCGAGACGAGCATGACCGCCTGGGTGGTCAACGTGTTGTTGATGCCGATGAACGCGCCACTGACGATGACCGCGACGATGACCGCCGCCGGAGTGTTCACGCCGATCGCGATCACGGCCATGACGATGCCGAGGCAGAACAGGTTGACGTAGAGCACCGGCGCGGTGCCGAAGCGCGCCTGCAGCCGCGGTGCGAAGAACACGCTGAAGGCGGCGACCAGCAGGCCCCAACCGGTGAAGACCAGGCCGAGCTTGTGGGCGTTGAGTTCCATGGGGTACGGCGCGTAGCCGAGCATGGTGAAGAATCCCCAGTTGTAGAGCAGCGCCATGATGCCCATGGTCAGCAGGCCGCGGTGCCGCAACGCCTTGAGTGGCGCGGCCAGCGATGTCTTGCGCTCTGGTTTCGGCAGGTTCGGGACGAACGCGACGGTCGCGACGAGGGCGATGAACATCAGCACCGCGACGCCGAAGAACGGCCCGCGCCAGCTGATGCTGCCGAGTTCGCCGCCGAGCAGTGGCCCGACCGCGATGCCGAGGCCGAGCGCGGTCTCGTACAGGATGATCGCCCCGGCGAAGCCGCCGCTGGCCGAGGCCACGATGACGGCGAGGCTGGTCGCGATGAACAGGGCGTTGCCCAGTCCCCAGCCGGCGCGGAACCCGACGATGCCGCCGATGGTGTTCGAGGTGCCGGCGAGCGCGGCGAACGCGACGATCAGGATCAGTCCGACGATCAGCGTGCGCTTTGCGCCGATGCGGCTGGATACCCAGCCGACGACCAGCATCGCGACCGCGGTCACGACCAGGTAGCTGGTGAACAGCAGCGACACCTGGCTCGGCGTGGCGTGCAAGCTGCCGGCCAGTGCGGGCAGGATCGGATCGACGAGCCCGATGCCCATGAACGAGACGACACAGGCGAACGCCACGGCCCAGACGGCACGCGGCTGCTTGAACGGGCTCGGAGCTGTCCCGTGGGACGCGGTCATCTGCAGGTTCTCCTCACGGTGGGCGTGTTCAGTCAGTCGGATGCCCGCGACTCGACGAGTCGGGCGAGCGCGGGTAGGGCGGCGGCGATAGCGGCCTGATCCTGCGGATCGAGGCGATTGAGCAGGTGCTGCAGCGCCTCGGCGCGCTCCGCACGCCTGCGCCTGAGGAGCTCGAGGCCGGCTTCGGTCGCCTCCACCAGCACGGTGCGGCGGTCGTCGCTCTTCGCGGTGCGGCGCACCAGGCCCTCGCGTTCCATCCGGGTGACCAACTGCGTCATCCCCGGCTGGGAGGCGCGCTGGGCGTGAGCCAGCTCCGTCAGCCCGAGTGGTCCGTCACGTCCAAGGCGGTGCAGGGCGGACGAGGCTGCCGCGCTGAGGTCGCCGGCGGTGGAGACCTGGCGGATGAACGTCACCAGGTGTTCGAGCACCACGACCAACTCAGTGCCGGAGGCATCCGATTGCATAACCCCATTATGCATAACCTCCTTATGAAAATCACCGCCACCCTGAAAGAGAGACGGAGCTCACTTCCCAGGTCGCACGCCGGGCACTTCCAGCGGGCGACCGACTCAGCCGGGGGGGGGCCGGCGCCAGTCGTTCGACTCGTCGAGGCATCCGGCGCTGTGCCTCACAGCTTCGGCGCTGAGGTTGCTGGAGGCAACTACTCGTTCCGCGGCCGCTCCGCATCGGCTGGGCGCTGGAGCACTGACGAAGGTGCCAACGACTGCCCGGGGCTAGCTTCGGCTGAGGTGCTTGGTGGAGTGCTTGCCGGCGTTCCAGTGCGGCAGGAGAAGCAGTTCGTCTTGCTGCGAGGCCTCATCGTCGCGGCTGCGGAGGTAGCGCCTCGCTCGGTCGGAGGCGACGCGAACCCGGGGGCCTCTACTGCCGTCGGTACGTCGTACAAATGCTCGGCCGTCGCCATGGTCGAGCCACCGAATGAAGTCTGCTGCCGACGACTCTTCCGGATCGCGCCCGCCGGCGTCCCACCGCACCGCGAAGATGTTCTCGAGGCCCGAGTCCCCGGCCAGCCCGATCGCAGTCACGTACAAAGTTGTGTAGCTCGCCAGGCTGGACATCGAACCGGTCCTTCCGTCGGTCTCGATTGCATCATGTGCCGGAACGGTCGCTCACGGAAGGTCTCGGCGGCAAGTCCGGGGATGCCTGGCCAGTACGTCGTACGAGCGTCTCGGCGTTGATTACTTCGGTGACGAGTTCGCGACGCACAGTGGCTGCCGGCAGCGGCGGCTGATCAGCCAACTATCCGTCGGGGGTGAGGCGGTAGGTCTGGCCGACGCACTAGAACGAGTATGTCGCAGTTGCGATTGGCCACCTATCGAGGGATTCCCATGGGAAACAAGATCGTTGTGTTGTCAATTTTCGGGGACGAGGCCGCGGCGGATTCCGCTGCGCAGTCACTCAAAGACTCCGGGCTCGCTAAGCATGATGCGATCGGGGTTCTGGTCCTGAACGAGAAGGGCGAGGTCAAGGCTGAAAAGGTCGGCAAACGCAGCACTGGCAAGGGAGCGGGGATCGGTCTGGCGCTGGCATTGTTCACCCCCGTCGGCCTCGCTGTCGGAGTAGTCGGTGGTGGACTTGTCGGTGCGCTGCACCACAAGGGGCTCGGAATGGACAAGGCCGCCCGTGAACGCCTCGGGTCCGCGCTCACCGATGGCAAGGCCGCCGTCGGAGTGCTGGCGCCGGTTGATGAAGCGACCGCGGTGTCGGACAAGCTGACAGAGCTGGGCGGTACGTCGGAGTCGCACACAGTCACCGACGAGGATCTCGACGAAGCCGACAAGGCCGCGCCTGTCGCGTCCTAGGTGCGCCGCTGGGGCCGATCGCGGCCACGGTCCGCGACGCGGACCGTGGCCGGCCGGATAGTTGCGTTGGGCAACTGGGTCAGCGGAAGGCGGGGGACCGCCCTCGAGCGACCGGCGGGCTGCATCGTCGTCGGCGGAGAAGTTCGGCACTTTGCCTTCGGCGTCGTAGTAGCGGTGGAAGACGGGGGTCTGCGAGCCCGACATCGGCGGCACGATCCAGGTCCAGTCGGCAGGGCAAACTGCGGCCTGCCCGCTCCTGCCGCTCGAGGTGGATGAGAGGAATCTGCGGGCGCGGCAGGGCCTTGGCCTGTGCCGGCCAACCTACGGCGGTGGCTTCATTGTGTGAATGCCCACGCCGCCATCAGCGGGAGTTCGTCGCGCCAGAACGGGTCGCCGTGTGATCCGGGCCGTTCTGTGATGACGACGTCGGCGTCTGCGTCGCGGAGTGCGTCCGCCCAGCGGGTCGCGTTCTCTTGGAAGAACGGTTCTTCGGTGCCTGCGACGAGGTAGGTGCGCGGTAGCGTGCTCTGCATGTCGCCGGGGGGCTTGTAACCCCCACCGGGCGACGCGGAGAAGATCGCGCCGTAGACGTCCGGATGGCGAAGGCCAATAGCTAGCGCCAGTTCGCCACTCGCTGAGACACCGAACACGCCGTACGTTCGGCTGGTAGTGCGACGTCGAAACGCGACTGCGTCCACCCGCGGACGTCCTCGACGAAGAACTTCTCGTGCGCCGCGAAGCGTTGCGCGTCTACGGGCGGACTGTCGCGGATTCTTGGTGGGCTTGGGTGAGGGCGTTGACCAGCTCGTTGAGGACCTGGTTGCTTGAGCCGAAGGTGAGGCGGACGTGGGTGTCGGGGGCGTGCATGTCGGCGCCGCGGATCGTCGCGATGCCGTGGCGCAGAAGCGTGCGGTCGATGTCGGCCGGCGTCTTGCCGAGGCGAGAGAAGTCGGCGAGCAGGAAGGCGCCGGCGGCGGGTCGCACGGGATCGGGGAGGCCGCTCGCCGCGATGCCGTCGCAGACGAGGTCCCGCTTGGCCTGGTAGGTCGAAAGCGCGCGGTCGAGCCAGTCGCGTGGCCCGGTCAGGGTGGCGACCGCGGCCCGTTGTGGAACCACGCCGCAACACACCGCCTCCCATTGGAGGCGGCGCTCCAGCGCGTCGATGATGGCCGGCGGCGCTACGACATAGCCGAGACGCCAGGTCGCTAGTGCGTAGTACTTGCTGAGACTGGTGATGGTGACGATGTGCGGCCAGCGGTCGGCGAAGGCCTCTACGGGTTGGTAGTGGCGACCGTCGTACGTGAAGTGTTGCCAGGAGTCGTCGGAGACGACGAGGAGCCGGTGGCGCGCCGCGATGTCGACCACCGCCGCGATGGTCGCGGCGTCGGGCAGGTAGCCCGTCGGGTTGTTCGGGTTGCACAGGAGGATCGCGCGGCTGTGTGGCGTGATGGCGGCCTCCAGCCTGGCGGGGTCGAGCGCCCAGCCATCGCCCTCGAGGGACGGGACGTACGCCGGCGTCGCGCCGGATTCGCGGATGAGGCCGTCGAAGAAGAAGGTAGGCGTCGGGACGATGACCTCGTCGCCCGGAGCGAGCATCGTTCGCAGGACGAATGAGAGGCCGTGCATCGCTCCGTGGGTGATGAGCAGGCGACGGTCGGGATCGACGCGGAGGCCGTGGTCGCGCCTGAGCTCGGCGGCGATCGCCATCCGCAACTCGGGGAGGCCACGGCTGTTGCGTGGGTCGGGCTGGTCCATCGCGTCCGCGACCGCCTGCCGTACATGCGCCGGCATGGGAAGCACCGGGGCGCCCACGAGCGGGAGGACCCGCACGCCGTCGTGGGTGCTTCGTGCCGCGCGGTCGCGCGCGCTCATCGCACCCATGGTCGGGAGGTCGCGCACGGGGGGAGTCCAAGATCGCTGCACAAGCAGAGTTTATCCCATTGAGATATCAAAAAGGAACATAAACATCTTAAGACATGCCCATTCGCTGGTGCTGCTGTATCAATTCAGCTCGGTGGTACGCTGACGGAGTGCCAGATACCCATTCTGTGATCCGGGGAACGCCTCACGTTCCCGCGCTCCTGCTGGTCGGTAGCGAAGCGAGCGGCCTCGACCGCACCAGCCAGGCCTATCGGGCGATCAGGCGCCAGATCATCGATCTGACCTTGCCGCCCGGGAGCAGCTTCACCGAAACGTCGCTCGCGCAGCAATGGCGCATCAGCAAGACGCCGGTCCGGGAGGCACTCGCGCGGCTGCGGCGGGACGGACTCGTGAACGCGCTTCCGCGCGCGGGGTACGTCGTCAGCCCGATCACACTCCAGGACACCGATGATCTGTGTGCGGTGCGGACACTGCTGTGCAGCGAGGCCGCCGCTGCCGCTGCAAGCCGAGGCGTCGAGGCGCCGGCGCTCAGGCGGCTCGAAGTCCTGTCCAAGGTGTCTTTCGAGCTCGCCGCGGGCGAAGTGGGACTCGAAGAGTCGCTGCAGGCCGGGATCGAGTTCGAGGCCATCATCGCCAACTACAGCGGCAACAACCGGCTGGCCAAGGCGATCGTGGACCTGCTCGACGAGCTGGAGCGGGTCCTGCGGATGGCCACCTTGATCTCGCCCGACATCGCGAGTCCGCCGGGGGAGCTGCAAGCCATCTTCGAGCGACTGCGCGACCGGGACGCCGACGCCACCCGGGCCGCCTCGCACAAGCGCTGCGAGCGCGTGCGTCAGGACGTCCTCCAGGTCCTGTCGAAGAGCGCCTCGGTCAGCAGGGCCAGCATCGAGATGCCGGTGCCGGCCCGCCCGAAGTAGCTCGCGCGGGCCGGCACCTGCGGCACCCGCGGGGGATCGGGTGCCGGGACGCGGCCTGGAGGGGTCAGACCGCGGTGGGGAAGTGGAGGCGCGGGCCGTCTGTCGTCTCCTCGGGCCAGCGAGTGGTGACGGCCTTCGCACGGGTGTAGAACGCGATGCCCTCGGGGCCGTGGACGTGATGGTCGCCGAAGAGCGAGTCCTTCCAGCCGCCGAACGAGTAGAACGCCATCGGCACCGGGACCGGGACGTTGACGCCGATCATCCCGACCTGCACGGAGCGCTGGAAGGTGCGCGCCGCCTGGCCGCTCGCGGTGAAGATCGCCGTGCCGTTGGCCCAGGGGTTGCGGTTGACGAGGTCGATCGCCTCCTCCAGCGTGCCGACCCGGACGACGACCAGCACCGGACCGAAGATCTCGTTGCGGTAGACGTCCATCGCGGGTGTGACGTGGTCGAACACGGTCGGGCCGACGAAGAAACCGTTGCCCTGGACATCGAGTTTGCGCCCGTCCACGACGAGGTCGGCGCCCGCGTCGACGCCGAGGCCGATGTAGTCCCTGATCCGCTCGAGCGCCTCGGGCGACACGACCGGACCCATCTCGGCCCCGGCCTCCAGCCCCGGACCGACCTTGACGGCCTGCGCCTTCTTGCCCACCAACTCGACGAGCGGGTCGGCGATGTCGCCGACCGCGACGGCGACGGAGATCGCCATGCAGCGCTGGCCCGCGGAGCCGTACGCGGCGGCGATCAGGTGGTCGGCGGCCTGGTCGAGATCGGCGTCCGGCAGTACGACGGCATGGTTCTTGGCGCCACCGAGTGCCTGCACCCGCTTGCCGTTCCGGGTCGCCCGCTCGTGCACGTACTGCGCGATCGGCGTCGAGCCGACGAACGACACCGCGGCGATGTCCGGGTGGTCGAGGATCGCGTCGACCGCGACTTTGTCGCCGTGGACGACGTTGAAGACGCCGTCGGGCAGGCCGGCGTCCACATACAGCTCGGCGAGGAAGTTGGATGCCGACGGGTCGCGCTCGGAGGGCTTGAGGACGAACGTGTTGCCGGTCGAGATCGCGATCGGGTGCATCCACAGCGGGACCAGCGCGGGGAAGTTGAACGGCGTGATGCCGGCGCAGACGCCGAGTGGCTGGCGGAAGGAGAACAGGTCGACATCGGTCGAGACCTGGTCGGAGTACTCGCCCTTGAGCAACTGCGGGATCCCGCAGGCGAACTCGACCACCTCCATGCCGCGCAGGACCTCGGCCCGGGCGTCGTCGAGGACCTTGCCGTGCTCGGAGCAGACGATCCGGGCCAGGTCGTCGAGGTACTTCTCAACAAGGTTGCGGAAGGCAAACATCAGCCGCGAGCGGCGCATGACCGAGCTCTCGGCCCAGCCCGGCAGCGCGGCGCGGGCCGCCCGCACCGCGGCGTCGACGTCGGCGGCTTCGGCCAGGTAGACCTCGGCCTGGCGCTCACCGGTCGCGGGATCCCACACCGGGGCGGTGCGGCTCGACTCGCCGACGGTCTTCCGGCCGCCGATGCGGTGATGAATGGTCTTGATGGTGCTCACTGGTGCTCGCCCTTCTGCTGAGTTCCCAAGGAGTTCTGCGGTTCGCCGTCGGTTCAGACGATGAGATCACCGCCGTTGATGTCGACGGCCGCGCCCGTGATGTAGGCGGCCCGGTCGGAGGCGAGGAAGGCGACGAGCTCGGCGACCTCCCAGGGCAGGCCGACCCGGGGCACCGGGTAGGACGCGGTCGCGCGCTCGAGCGACCCTTCGGGCAACAGGCCGCGCGCCATCGGTGTGTCGATCAGACCCGGGCACACGGCGTTCACCGTGACCCCGACCGGCCCGTAGGCCTTCGCCAGGTGCCGGGTGAGCCCGAGGACGCCGTGCTTCGCGGTCGTGTAGTGCGCGCCGCCGGCGGTGCTGATGGTCTTACCGGCGGTGGAGGAGAAATTGACGATCCGCCCCCAGCCGCCGTCGCGCATCGCGGGAAGCGCTCGCTGGCAGCACAGGAATGTGCCGTTCACATTGACCGCGAGCACGCGGCTCCACTCGTCCTCGGTGATGTCCTCGAACGGCGTCGGCGGTGCGATGCCCGCAGCGTTGACCAGGATGTCGAGCCGCGCCTGCTCCGCCAACACAGAGGCGACCGCACGGTCGACCTGGCCGCTGTCCGTGACGTCCACCGCGACCGACCGGACCCGGTCCACCCCCACATCCAGCATCGACGCCAGCTCGGTGCGGCCAGGCGCGGCGAGATCGAAGACTGCGACGGTCGCGCCGCGGCGCGCCAGTGCATGCACGGTCGCGAGGCCCATGCCGCTCGCACCGCCGGTCACGATCGCGACCCGGCCCTCCAGCTCGGCACTGTCCGCGCTGGTGGGTGCGCGGAGCCCCTCGTCGGCGCTCATACGCCCGCCATGACGGCGTACGCGCGACCGAAGGCGGCCGCCGCGAGTTCGAGTTGGTTGGTGGTGTGTGATGCCGAGACCTGCACTCTGATCCGCTCCTCGCCCGCGGGCACGACTGGATGTGACAAGGCGAAGGCGAGGACACCATCTCGCCGGAGGGCGGCTGCTACGTCGCGGGCGAGCGAGCCGCCGCGGAGCATCACCGGGATGATGGGGTGCTCACCGGGCAGTAGGTCGTACCCGAGATCCTGCAGTGCCGTCCGGAGCCAGGACGTGTTGGCGGCCAGACGTTCCCGAAGCTCGGGGTGTGCTCGCGCGATCCGGATCGCTGTCAGTGCCGCGGCGGCCAGGGGCGGTGACATCGCGTTGGTGAAGATGTACGGGCGTGAGACCTGGCGCAGTGTCTCCACGACAGCATGGGACCCGGCGACGAAACCGCCGGCGCCACCGCCGAGCGCCTTCCCCAGCGTCCCTGTCAGTACGTCGATGCGGCCGTCCAGTCCGTAGTACTCGGCTGTGCCTGCACCGGTGGCGCCAAGTACACCCGTGGCGTGGGAGTCGTCGACCATGAGCGCCGCGTCGTAGTGCTGCGCGAGTTCGGCGAGCTGCGGCAAGGCGGCGATGTCGCCGTCCATGCTGAAGACTCCGTCGGTGACGATGAGCCGGTGGCGGGCATCCGCGCAGGCGGCGAGGTGGCGTTCGAGCTCGTCGAGGTCGGCATGGCCGAAGACGTACCGGCGGGCCGACGTCAAGCGGATGCCGTCGATCAGACTGGCGTGGTTCAGCGCGTCACTGAAGACGGCGTCGTCCCGGCCGAGCAGGGCGTCGAAGGTGCCGAGGTTCGCATCGAAGCAGGAGCTGTACAGCACTGCGTCCTCGGCTCCGACCAGGTCCGCGATGGCCGCCTCGAGCTCGCCGTGGATCTCCCGCGTGCCGCACAGTACGCGTCCCGCGGTGACCCCGAGTCCCAGGTCGCGCAGCGCCCGCTGCGCCGATTCGAGCACCTCCGGGTCGGCGGCGAGCCCGAGATAGTCGTTCGAGGCGAAGTTCACAAGGATCTCCCCGCCGACGCGCAGGGTCGGCCCTTGGATGCCTGAGGCAACGAGATCGCGGCGCAACCCGGTGGACTCCCGGCGTACGTCGAGGTCTGTCCGGAGCCGGTCCAGCAACGTGGCGTTCACGCGTCCAACCCGTTCCAGTCGGTGGAATCGACGACCTCGAATCCGCGGCTGGGGAAGACCGCGTCCATGAAGAAGTCGTGCATTGCCTGGTCGCCGTCGGCGCACCCGTCCCGCAGTACGGTCACCTGGTAGCCGCGGTCGGCGGCGTCGTAGCACGTCGCGGCCACCATCGCGCTGGTCGCGACGCCGGCGATCACGAGACTGTTGACACCAGCCGCGCGCAGCACCAGGTCAAGATCTGTGCCGGCGAAGGCGCTCGCGCGGCGCTTGAGTACGACGACGTCCCCGTCGGCGACCGGTAGGTCGACCTCGGTTCCGGGCGATCCCTCGTGGAAGGCGTCCCCGGCCTCGTAGAACGATCTCAGCAGGGCACTGTCCGGCGGCACGTCGGTCCCGTTCGCCCGGAAGGCGAAGTGCACGAACACCACGAGCACTCCGGCCGCGCGGGCGCGTGACAGCACGTCGGTGACTGGCGGGACGACTTGCCGGGCGAAGGGGTAGTTGCTCGTGATCCCCTGTTGGAGATCGCCGATGATCAGTGCAGTGGTCAAGACCGGCTCCCGTCCAGCCGCTCGATCCGGCGCCCTGTGGTCAGCAGGACAGCCATGGCGGTGAGCATGATGATTGCGATGGTCAGTAGTGCGTAGGAGAAGCTACCGGTCGCATCCGCGATGGCCCCGGTGATGTAGGGACCGACGAATCCGCTGAGGTTGCTGACGGAGTTGATCAGCGCGATCCCGGAGGCGGCGGCCGCGCCGGTCAGACCGATCGCCGGGATCCGCCAGAACTGGGGCATCGCGGAGATGATCCCGGCGACACTCAGGCAGACCGCGAGGACGAACGGGACGCCGCTGCTGGTAAAGGTCGCCAGCACGAGCCCCGCCGCACCACAGGCCAACGGTACGGCCGTCGCCGTGACGGCGGTCTTGCGGCCGGCGAAGTGAGCCCAGGTGAGCAGGGCCACCACGGACACCGCCCACGGGATCGCCGACAGCAGCACGCTGCTGACATCGCCGGCCGGACCGATGCTGTGCGTGATGGACGCGATCATCGTGGGCAGGAAGTACGCCAGCGGATACAGTCCGAACGCGATCGCAAACCACGTCACGGCCATCGCCCAGACCCGGCCGCTGGTCAACGCCTCGCGCAGCCCGGTGAGCGCACCGTTGGCGCGGTGTTCGGCGGCCTCGGCGGCCAGCGTGTTCTCGATGCCGGCCTTCTCCCGGTCGTCGAGCCAGCGTGCGTCGCTCGGGCGGTCCGGCAGGAACGAGAAGATCAGGATGCTGACGACGACGGTCAGCGCGCCCTCGATGAGGAACAGCGCCCGCCAGCCGGTGATACCGAGCACCTGCTCTCCCCACTTGAGCACCGCGGCGGCCAGGGGGGAGCCGATGATCGCCGACACCGGGGTCATCAGGATGAAGAGCGACAGGGCCCAGGAACGCTGGCGGCGCGGGAACCAGTACGTGATGTAGAGCAGGATTCCGGCGCCCAGGCCGGCTTCGGCGAACCCGAGCAGGAGCCGTGCGACGTACAGCGTGGCCTCCGAGTCGACGGTCGCCGTCGCGGCGGTGACGAGGCCCCAGGTGATCATGATCCGGGCGATCCAGATCCGTGCGCCGAACCGGCGCAGCAGCATGTTGCTCGGCACCTCGACGAGGACGTAGCCGATGAAGAACAGGCCGGCGGCGAGGCCGAGCTGCGACTTGGTGAGGTGCAGGTCACGCGACATCGGTGCGGCGATGTAGCCGAGGTTCGCGCGGTCGGTGAAGCTCACCACGTACGCGAGGCCGATCAGCGGGGTGATCCGGAGGCTGACTTTGCGCCAGGTCTGAGGTGCGACGGAGGTCTGGGTGGTAGCTGCGGTCGAACTCATCGCAGGTCCAATCGGTGGAAAGGAAGGGTGGGGCTTCAGCGCACCCGGCCGCGCAACCTGGCCGTGGCGCTCGCATCGATGACGCCGTCTTGGCTGACGACGACGCCGTAGTCCCGGGCGGCCCCCGCGTGCGTGACCTTGCCGTCGAGGACGTCTTCGAGGACCCTTTCCGGGGCGCGCTCGAAGGCCGGACCGTGCCCACCGCCGCCGGCGGTCACATGCCGGTGACGGTCTTCTGCTGTCATCACGAAATGCGGTTTGGACGCCAGCACCCGTTCGTCCGGACCGTCGGGGTCGAGGATGTTGAGGGAAGGTGTCCCCGGCGCGCCGCCGGCCAGCCCGTAGGGCAGGAACATCCGCCGGTCCGACCTGATCTGCACGGTGGCCTCGGGTGCCAGCAGCGTCATGTCCCGGAACGTCGCCAGGCCGCCACGCCAGCGACCTGCTCCACCCGAGTCCGGGAGGTAGCCGTACCCGTCGATGCGGAGGTGACCTGAGCGTTCCAGTTCCTCGATCGGGGTGTTCGTCAGGTTGGAGCCCAGCGCGCTGATCCCGTCCACACCGTCCCGATCGGGCCGCGCGCCCCAGGCTCCGGCCAGCGGATCCCACAGCACGGTGGAGTCGCCGTCAGCCTCGACGATGCCGATCGCGATCCCGTTGGGCCCACCGTCTCCGGCGGCGGGCACCCGGGTGGGGAAGACCGGAGCGAGCGCCCCGAGCACCGCGTCGACGATCCGGAAGCCCACGAGGCCACGGGCAGCGCGTGCGGCCGGCCGCTGTCCGTTCAGGATCGAGGCTTCGGGGATGACGAACGTGAACGGCCGGTAGAAGCCGCTGTTGGCCGGGATGTCCGAGGAGAGGACACCCTGCAGGGCGGCATAGCCGGCCGAGCGGGTGAAGGACTCCGTCGCGTTGAGCGCGGAGTTGACCTGCGGCGCGGAACCGGTGAAGTCGAGCTCGATCCCGGCCTCGGACAGCGTGGCCACCACCCGGATCGGGATCGGGTCCGAACCGAGGCCGTCGTCGTCGATGTGGTCGGTGAACTCGTAGGTGCCCGGGACCGCCTCGGCCAGCGCGGCTCGCAGCAACGTCTCGGAGTAGTCGAGCAACTCGTCGATGAGGGAGACGAGTCGTTCGGTACTGTGGCGTGCCGCGAGCGCGCGCAGGCCTTCGGCCCCGGTGTGGCAGGCCGCCAGTTGCGACTCGAGGTCCCCGCGCAGCAGTTCGGGCTCGCGGACGTTGCGCAGGATCAGTTGCAGGAAGGTCTCGTTCAGGACGCCGGCGTCGATCAGCCGCGACGGCGGGATCTGCACACCTTCGGCGAAGATGCTGGTCGACTGCACGGCCATCGAACCGGCCGCCCACCCGCCGACGTCGGTGTGGTTGACGACCGTGACCGAGAAGCCCAGCAGGACCTCGCCGGCGAAGACCGGGGCGACCGCGAAGATGTCCGGCAGGTGCATGCCGCCCAGGGACGGGTCGTTCAGCAGGTAGAGATCTCCTGGCCGTATGGCGCCGCCGAACGCGTCGAAGATCGCCTCCATCGCGCCCGGAATGGACCCGAGGTGGAGCGGCAGGGTGTTGGCCTGGGCGATCACCCGGCCCTGCGCGTCGCACAGCGCGGCGGAGAAATCCATGCTGGAGGCAACAAGCTGCGAGTGCGCCGTCCGCAGGATCGTGATCGCCATCTCGTCGGCGAGTCCGGTGACGGCATTGCGGAAGACCTCGAAGGTCACGGCGTCGCGGATCATTCGGGACTCCAGGTGATGACGATGTTGTTGAACCGGTCACGGTGTACTCGCGCACCTGGCGGGACGAGGGTGGTGGCGTCCATGTCCTCGATGATCATCGGACCGTCCACGGGCTCGGTGCCGAGATCGGAGCGCGACACCACCGGCGTACGCACGGTCTCGGCGAACCGGCAGTCGCGGGTCGTGGGCTCGTGAGTCCGGACGACGGGGGAGTCGAGCACGTCGGCGATCGACACATCGGTCAGCAGCCTGCCGCGGACCCGGAGATTGACCAGCTCGACCAGTTCGTCCGAGCCGGCCCTGCCGTACGTACGTTTGTGCTCGGCATGGAACCGGGCCCGTACCTCGGCGAGCAGGTCGTCGGTGAGGTGGCCGTCGGGCACCCGGATACGGAGCTCGAAGCGCTGGCCGTGGTAGCGCATGTCCAGCAGCCGATCCACAACGGCGCCGGGTCCCAAGTCTGCGCTCACCTTCGTTGCCAGCAGCCCGAACTCCGTGGCGAGTGCGCTCACCTCGGCGAACTCCTCCCGGTACGGCGTGAGCTCGTGGCGTTCGGTGTCGGCGACGAGCAGGCCGAGGCTGCTGAACAGGCCCGGATACACGGGCACGATGACGGTCGAGATCCCCAGCTCCTTGGCGAGGGCGGCGGCATAGAGCGGGCCGGCGCCACCGAAGGCGACCATGGTCGCCTCGCGAGGATCACGGCCACGTTCGCTGGTCACTGCCTTGACCGCGGTCGTCATGCTCGACACAGCCACCTGGTACGCCCCGCGCGCCGTGCCGGGTACGTCGCCACCGAGCTGCTCGGCGACCGGCGACAGCGACTTCACTGCCAGTTCCGGATGAATCGCCACCCGGCCACCGGCGAGGTCGTGCGGGCTGAGATAGCCCAGCGTCACGTTGGCGTCGGTCAGAGTCGGCAGCTCACCGCCCTGGCCGTAGCAGGCCGGGCCGGGCCGCGACCCGGCGCTGGCCGGTCCGACATGGAGCGCGCCGGCGGCGTCGACGGAGATGATGCTGCCGCCGCCGGAGCCGACCTCGGCGATGTCGATCGATGGCGCCCGCACCGGATACCCGGCGCCGGAACTGATGCCACGGGCAACATTCATCCCGCCGCCGACCTCGTAGTCGGCCGACACGAACGGTTCACCGTGCTCGATCAGGGACGCCTTCGCCGTGGTCCCGCCCATGTCGAACGCGACCACTGTCGACAATCCGATCAGCTGCGCGAGCTTCTGTACGGCGGTGACCCCGGCCGCCGGCCCGGACTCGATGATCTGCACCGGCCGGTGTGCGACGGACGCCGCATCGAGCAGTCCTCCGCTGGACTGCATCACCATCAGCGGGGCGCTCACCTTCACGGCTCGCAGCCCCTCCTCCAGCCGGGTGAGGTAACCGTGCACCGCGGGACCGACGTACGCGTTGACCGTCGCGGTGCTCGTGCGCTCGAATTCGTGCGGCTGCGGGGATACATCGACCGATGCTGTGACATAGACGCCCGGCAGCTCGGCCCGCAGCAGTTCGGCGACTCGGCGCTCCTCGTCCGGGCGGACGTAGGAGTTGATCAGGCAGAGGGCGACTGCTTCGATGCCGTCCGCTCGCAACCGCGCGGCCAACGTACGGACCTCCTCGTCATCGGCCGGTGGCTCGAGACGCCCGTCGGCCGTGATGCGCTGGTCGAGTTCGTACCGATGCCGGCGTCGCGCGAGCGGCACGGGCTTGGACCACGACAGGTCGTACAGCACCGGCCGTCGCAGGCGCCCGATCTCCAGTACGTCGCGGAAACCGCGCGTCGTCACCACCGCGGTGCGGACACCGTTCATCGCCAGGATCGCATTGGTGGCCACGGTTGTCCCGTGCAGCATGCCGACCACGGATTCCGGCTCGGCGGAGGCCGACGAGAGTACGCCGATGGTCGCCGCCACGACGCCGGAGCCGAAGTCGGGAGGAGTGGACGGGACCTTGATCGGCACCACCTCGCCCGCTGGGCCCAGTGCGATGACATCGGTGAACGTGCCGCCGATGTCGGCGCCGACTCGCCAGCCGGGCGTGCGCGGATCGGGACTGGGAGGCACTGGGATCTCCTTCGCTCGGCGACCGGTTGAAATCACAGTAGGAGCGAGTTGAGATATCAGCAAGACCTAGTTGCTGTTTTTCTTCAGACGTGTGATAGACGCTGCGCGCCCTGGTCCGACCGCGGCTCTTGCGGGAACCGTTGCGTACCACCATAGTGTATCTGCATACATCAGTGCGCCGATGCGGGCACTGCGCACCACCGGATCACCGAAGACGAAGCTAGATGGTCACCGACGCGGAGGTGCACAGTGGCTGGCGGACGATGGTTTGCGCGGGGTGCGATGGCGATGGCCGCCGTCGTCGCACTGGCCGGATGTGGACTCACCCATCTCGACGACCTGGACTTCCGCGTCGACGACCGGCTCGACTTCGTCAGCCCCGGAGCCCGGTCGACCGTGCAGGCCCCGGTCACCGTCACGTGGACGATGAAGGACTTCCGGATCGCGGCGCCGGACAGCGAGCCGCCGTCGCGCGACGCCGGCTACTTCGCGGTCTTCGTCGATCAGTCGCCGATCGAGCCCCGCCACACGCTGGCCGACGTCGCCGACGGCGACACCCTGTGCGAAGGGCGGCCGGACTGCCCGGACAAGGCCTACCTCGTCGATCACGACGTCTACACGACGACGGCGACGTCACTCGAGCTCCCGGTGATCTCCGACATCCCCGGTAGCGAGGAGGAGTTGCAGTTGCACACCATCACGATCGTGCTCATGGACACCGCGGGCCATCGCATCGGCGAATCAGCCTGGCAACTCGACCTCCGGGCGCGGAAGGTCGGTGCCTGAATGGCCGACTCGAGGAACTCGCGGGCCGCCGAGGAGGCCGTGCTCGCGGAGGTCGAGCAGACCAGTACGGCGTTGCGCGACAAGGCCCGCGCCACGCTGGGCGTCACCGGCGACAAGGACACCGAGAGCTTCCGGACCCTGGTGCGGGAGCATGGCCTGAGCTACTACCCGGTCATCGCACTCGGACTGTTGCTGGCGGCGGTCTCCTTCCAGAGCTATGCGTTCACGGTCCTGACGCCGGAGATCAGCGGCTCGCTGGGCATCTCGATCGCCGCCCTCGCTGGTGCGCGGGCGCTGTACCAACTCGCGATCGCGATCGCGCCGCTGCCGATCGCGGGCCTGTCGCAGGCGCGCGCGTGGCGGGCGATGATCTGCGTCGGCACCGGGATCGTGTGGAGCGTCATCACGTTGACGACCGGCTTCGTGACCTCGTTGGTCAGCCTCATCGCCATCCTGTGTCTCGACGGCCTTGCCACCGGGTCGGCGTACGCGCTGCATGCGCCGCTGATCGTCGACAGTTACCCGCCGTCGACGCGGGTCCGCGCGTTGTCGGCGTACAGCGCGATCGGGACCTTCGGCCAGGCGCTCGTGCCGCTGCTGGTGGGTCTGCTCGCCTCGATCGTCGGCCTGACCTGGCGTGGTGTCTTCCTGGCGCTGGGGTGTGCGTCGATCGCGATGGCCCTGGCCGCTATCGGGTTGCGCGACCCGGGCTTCGGGAAGTGGGACACCGAGCGGTTGCGCGCCGAGGTGCGTGAAGTACACGATGAGGCGGCAACGACCGGGCTGTCCGCCGACGACGTCGCGCTCGGCTTCTGGGAGATCTGCCGCCGGGTCCTGCTCATCCCGACGAACCGGCGGGTGTACGCCGGATTCGCCGTGTACGGCGTACTCACGGTCCCGCTCGGGACCTTCATCTCGGTGTTCCTGGACTACCGGTGGAACCTCGGTCCGGGGCAGCGCGGTCTGTTCTTCTCGGCCTTCTTCGGGATCGGTGTCGTCGCGCTGGTCGTCTACGGCGGACGCGGCGAGAAGCAGTTCCGGCAGTCGCCGGCGCGAGTCCTGCGGTCCGCCGGTCTGCTCCTGGCCGTGGCGGTGGTCTTCATCGCGTTGGGCGGGGTGATGCCGGTGCTCGTGCTGATGCTGATCTGCTTCGGCATCGCCGGTGGTTGTATCGGGTTGCTGCACCCGATGCTCGGCATCTCGATGCTGTCGATCGTGCCGGCGCAGATGCGGCCGCACGCGCAGGCGCTCGCCGGGATCTTCGTCGCGATCGGCGGTTCGGTCGGCGCCCTGCTGCTCGGTGGCGTCCAGGACCAGTACGGCGTCGGCGGCACGATGGTCGCCATCGCGATCCCCGGGGTGATCGGTGCGTTCATCATCGCCAGTGCGGGACGGTTCATCGAGGCGGACCTCGACCGGATGATCGACGAGGTGGTCGAGGAGGAGGAGATCCGCCGGATCAGGCGCAGCGGTGGGCGCTTGCCGATGCTGGCCTGTCGCGGCGTCGACTTCTCCTACGGCCAGTTGCAGGTCCTGTTCGACACGAACTTCACCATCGACGACGGGGAGATGGTCGCTCTGCTCGGCGTGAACGGCGCCGGCAAGTCGACGCTGCTCAAGGTGATCTCCGGCGTCTGCCTGCCGAGCGCGGGCAGCGTGCGCTACCGCGGGCAGGAGATCACGTATCTCGACGCGGAGCGGCGGATGCGGCTGGGCATCACCCAGATCCCCGGTGGCCGCGCGGTCTTCGGGCCGATGACGGTCGTCGAGAACCTCCGCAGCTACGGCTACACGATGGCCAAGGAGCGGGGATCGGCCGGGCGCGCGATCGAGTCCTGCTTCGAGGCGTTCCCGCGGCTCTACGAACGCCGCAACTCGCTCGCATCGACGTTGTCGGGTGGTGAGCAACAGATGCTCGGGCTGTCCAAGGCGTTGATGCTGCGTCCGAAGCTGCTGCTGATCGACGAACTCTCGCTCGGCCTGGCGCCGGTGATCGTCGGTCAGCTCCTCGAGATGGTTCGCCGGATCAACGCCGACGGTACGGCCGTGGTGCTGGTCGAGCAGTCGGTGAACATCGCGCTGAACCTCGTTGACCACGCCTACTTCATGGAAAAGGGCGAGATGCGTTTCGACGGCCGTGCCGATGACCTGCTGGCTCGTGACGACCTGCTGCGCGCGGTCTTCCTCCAGGGTGCGGGAGCGGCGCGATGAAGGCGCGGAAGCCGCTCCTCCACCTCGCGGCCTTCGTGGTCGCGGTCGTCGTGGCGAAGATCGTCTCCGCGATCCTGGCCGGCCACGGCGTCATCAAGGCCGAGACACCGATGCCGGTCATCCTGCTCGGCACGATCGTCGGAATGACGTACGGTCTGCTGGCGGTCGGCATCGTGCTGGTCTTCCGGAGCAACCGCATCATCAATTTCGCGCACGGCCAGATCGGCGCCTTCGGGGCGGCGTTCTTCGGTGTCGCCGCGGTGAAGTGGCACATCCCGTACTGGATCGCGTTCGTGCTGGCGGCGATCGTGTCCGCGGTGACCGCGGCCGGCGCCGAGGCCGGCGTCGTACGACGGCTCCGTAACGCGCCGCGGATCGTGTCCATCGTCGCGACGCTGGGCGTCGGCCAGTTCCTGGTCGTCTTCGCGTCGCTGATCAACTCCACCGCGTCCGGGCCGTTGTATCCGCAGCCGACGTGGCTGCCGGTCTTCAACGTCGGCCAGTTGCGCGTGACACCGGCGTACTCCGGCATGTTGCTCCTGTCGCCGTTGTTCGTTCTCGCGATCGCGTTGTTCCTCAAGCGATCGCGGTTCGGCCTGGCGATCCGCGCGGCGGCGGCCAACCCGGAAGCCGCGCGGATGTCCGGCATCTTCGCCAGCCGGATGTCGACACTGGCGTGGGCGATCGCCGGCGCACTCGCGGCGTTCACCGCGATCCTCACCGCGCCGACACAGGGCTTCGTCGGCGCGGACAGCTTCGGTCCCGCGTTGCTGCTACGGGCGTTGACAGCCGCCGTCATCGGCCGGATGCAGAGCCTGCCGATCGCCCTGGTCAGCGGCATCGGTCTGGGCATCCTCGAGCAGATCCTGTTGTGGAACTATCCGCAGTCGGGGCTGGTCGAGGTGGCGATGTTCGTGATCATCCTGGTGGCCCTGCTGGTGCAGCGCCGGCGTACCGGCCGCGACGAGGAGAAGGGCAGTTGGGCCGCGGTGCAGGGCCTGCGCCCGATCCCGGACCGGCTGCAGAGGCTGTGGACAGTGCGTGCGCTGGGCCCGGTCTTCGCCGTCGTGACGATCGCGGTACTCGCGCTGATGCCAGTGTTCATCTCCAACGGTCAGTCGGTGACGCTGACCGGCATCATCGCCTTCGCGATCGTCGGCCTGTCGATCAGTGTCCTGACCGGCCTCGGTGGACAGTTGACGCTCGGCCAGTTCGCCGTCGCCGCGATCGGCGCCGTCGTCTCCTACAAGGTGGCGACCAGCGCCGGTGGTTTCCCGCTCGCACTGCTGCTGGCCGGTCTGGCGGCCGGGCTCGTCTCGGTCGTCATCGGCCTGCCCGCGTTGCGCATCCGCGGTCTGATGCTCACCGTGACGACCCTCGGCTTCGCGCTCGCCACTCCCATCTGGCTGCTCGCGCAGCCGTGGATGCTTGGCGATGGCAAGGATCCCGGCAAGCCGGTCGGCTGGCCGCTCAAGGGTCCGCTCGACACCGGCCGCGAGTACTACTACTGCGCGCTGGTGCTGTTCACGGTGGCCCTGGTGCTGGTGTGGAACATCCGGCGCAGTGGCTTCAGCCGCCTGCTCGTCGCGATCCGCGACAACGAGGACAACGCACGCGCGTTCGCCGTACGGGCGAGTCTCGTCAAGCTCCAGGGTTACATGGTCGCCGGGTTCATCGCGGGCATCGGCGGCGCGACGTACGGTCATTCGCTGTCCACCATCAGCGCCGGATCCTTCCCGGCGTCCGCCAGTATCGACGTGGTCGTCATGACGGTGCTCGGTGGCGTGTCCACGCTCGGTGGTCCGCTGCTCGGTGCGGCCTGGGTCCTCGGCCTGCCACTGCTGGACATCGGCAACATCGGGCTGGCGGCAACGAAGTTCGGGGCGCTGCTCCTGGTGCTGTGGAAGCCCGGCGGTCTGATCCAGGTCGTCGCGCCGATCCGGGACTGGATCGTGAAGTTCATCGCCCGCCGGCACGGCATCGATCCCGACCCACTGTACGCCGGCGAGGACGCAGGGGAGACCGGCGCGACCGCTCAGGGGGTCCGGATCAGCGACCTGCGTGTCAGCGAATCGGACACCGCTGCCTCGAAGCGGGCGGTTGTCCCGGCGGGCACGCCACTGCTCGAAGCGCGCGACCTGCGCAAGAGCTTCGGCGGCGTGCATGCCGTGCGCGGTGTGTCGTTCGAGGTCGCTGCCGGCGAGACGGTCGGACTGATCGGGCCGAACGGGGCCGGCAAGACGACGACATTCGAATTGCTCGGCGGCTTCACGAAACCGGAGACCGGCCAGGTGTTCTTCAACGGTGAGGACATCAGCAACGCAGGCCCGGAGGGACGCGCGCGGCGCGGTCTGATCCGGTCGTTCCAGGATGCCGCGCTGTTCCCGACGATGACCGTGAAACAGACCGTGATGCTGTCACTCGAGCGAGTCCGGCCGACCAGCTTCGTGATGTCGACGCTCGGGGTGACCCTGGGCGAGCGGACGAAGGAGCGCCAGGCCCGCGCACTCATCTCCGCGATGGGCCTCGACCACTACCGGGACAAGGCGATCCAGGAACTGTCGACCGGCACCCGCCGGATCACCGAGATCGCCTGCCTGGTGGCGTTGCAGCCCTTGTGCCTGTTGCTCGACGAACCGTCCAGCGGCGTCGCCCAGCGCGAGACCGAGGCGCTGGGTCACCTGCTCGCCGAGCTGAAGAGCGAGCTCGACCTGACGCTCGTGATCATCGAGCACGACATCCCTTTGATCATGGGGATCTCGGACCGGATCATCGCGATGGCCGACGGCAACATCATCGCCGAAGGTACGCCGGACGTGGTGCGGACCGACCCGCAGGTCGTCGACGCCTATCTCGGCGGCAGCATCACCGCGATCGAACGCTCGGACGTGCGACTGGCCGCGGCCGACCGATGAGGGTGCGCGGGTCTACTCGGTCGGCACCGCGTCCAGCAACGCTTCCATCCGGGCCCGGATCGGGGCGGCGTTGTCCGCGGCCGTGAGGATGTACGGGCGGTCGCCAAGGATCGCGTCGACGACGAGTTCGCCCACGACGGACGGCTGGACGCCCTGATCGCGCACGATGTCCTGGGCCTGGTCCAGGATCGCCGCGATCTTGGCGGAGTGTTCCGGCGCATCCGCCGGACGCAGGCGCCGGGCGTTCTCCACACCGTCGGTGGCGACCGGTCCGGGGCACAGCACACTCACCCCGATGTCGTGCGGTGCCAACTCCACGCGCAACGATTCGCTCAGGCCGACGACCGCGAACTTCGAAGCATGGTAGAGAAATCCCGACCGGTACAGGAACGAGTGGCTGTCGACGAAGAGACCGGCCGCCGAGGCGGTGTTGACGACGTGGCCGCCGAGCCTGCGCCGGATCATCCGCGGCACGAAGGCCTGGATGCCGTTGTAGACGCCGTTCGCGTTCACGCCCATCACGTAGTCCCACATCGTGTGGTCCATCCGCGACGGCGTGACCGAATCGAGGACGCCGGCGTTGTTGACGACGATGCTCACCGGGCCGAGCTCCGCCTCCGCGGTGTCGGCGATCTCGCCGTACCGCTGCCGATCGCGGACGTCGAGCCGGTAGCAGCGCGCGCTCGTCACCGCCGACAACTCGGCCTCGGCCTGTTCGAGGGCTGGACCGTCGAGGTCGGCCACCGCCACCGCGACCCCACGGCCGGCGAGCGAGCGCGCGACGGCCAGCCCGATGCCGCGTGCTCCGCCGGTGATGAAGGCCGTGCGCCCTGCGAGGGAATCCATGGTCTCCTCCTGATTCGCAGCTTCTCGCGGCGCGGATTGCTCGCGAGGCCTTGCGTTCACCCCAGGCGTATCAGCATAGTGTATGTACGTACGACATCGCGTACGCCGACTTGAAGGAGTTGCGCCCATGCGGATCCGTATCGGTCTCCCCGGGGCTCTCCTCGTCCTCGCACTCGTGCTTTCAGGGTGTGGAGGCAACGATTCGGCCGGGGCCACGAAGGCCACCCCTTCCGCCTCGGCCGGCGGCAAGAGCGAGGGCGCCTGCAAGCTGCTGACGCCGGCCGAGCTGGGGGCGAAGTTCGGCACCGCCTTCGGCGACGGCGTGCCGACCCACCAGGAGACCGGTGCCGACCTGTGCGTCTGGACGAGCACGAATGCCTCGCCGGCCAAGACGTTCTCGATCACCGTGCTGCGCCAGGACAGCCTCGACGGCGCGCTCAAATCCAGCGGCCAGACCGTGGCGCAACTGTTCGAGCAGACCAAGGCGGCGTACCCGAAGTCCGTGTCCGTCAACCTCGGCGACCAGGCGTACGCGTCGCCCAGCGAGGTGCAGGTGCTGGACGGCGACACCTGGTACTCGTTCTCCGCGTTCCTCGGCACCGGAAGCGGCGCGATCGACATTCTGAAGGACCTGGCCGCCCGAGTGGTCGGCTGACCCCGCCGTGCGCGAGTCCGGCGTTGAGATGAAGGAGTCAGGATCCATGATGCGTATTCGGAACGCCGCGCTCGCGGTGTGCGGCGTTGTCCTCCTCGCCGCGTGTGGCGGGGTGCAAGGCAGCAGTGCAGGTCCGCAGGGCGGGGGCTCCGGCTTCACGCCGACGACCTCCGGACCGATCCAGGTCGGGGTGCTGATCACCGACACCCGGGCCGAGACCGCACGGAACGGGGTCGGGATCGTGAGCCCGTACCGCGATGCTGCCCACGCCATGATCGATGCGATCAACGCCCGCGGCGGTGTCAAGGACCGGAAGCTGGAGATCGTCGACGAAGCCATCGACTTCAGCAGTCCCAACCACGACACGGCGTTCGAGGCGATCTGCCAGCGGTTCACCAAGGACAAGAACGTGCAGGCCGTGGTCTACGACGGCCTGATCTACAACGACAGCTTCAACGGCTGCCTGTCGAAGGCGGGCGTGCCGATCGTGTTCATGGGCCAGACGGGGTCGCCGGTGGGTGACGAGACCGACCTCAAGAACTACCCGGGCGTGATCGCCGCCAACGCCGTGAGCGTCGACGACCGGGTCAAGAGCATCATGAACAAGGCCATCGCGGCCAAGTACCTGCCGTCGGGCAGCAAGGTCGGCGTGGTCATCGAGGACTGCCCCTACAACGATCGCGTGTACGACTCGACCCTCAAGCCCATCGCCGACAAGGCCGGCATCGAGCTCGTCAAGGCCGGCGTCAAGTGCGCGCACGGGTACGCCGACAACGGTCCGACCCTCGCCTTGATCCAATCGCTCGCCCTGAAGTTCAAGTCCGAGGACATCGACAGCGTCATGTTCCTGACGATGTACGAGAACGGACTGGTCTACTACTTCGCCCAAGGGGCCCACACGCAGAAGTGGTCACCGCAGTACCTGCTCTTCCACTCGCAGGGCGGCGCCGGGAGCATGAAGATCTACCCGGTCGACCAGCTGACCAACATGCGCGGCTTCGGCGGCTTCCCCGATCTCGACGTGACTCAGCCGCCGGCGCCGTCCGCGGCCCAGGCCAAGGTGCGCAACGACTGCCTGGCGAACGCCCGCACCGCCGGCCTGGCCGTGCAGAAGATCACGGATCAGATCACCGTCTTCCAGGCCTGCGACGCGGTCCGGCTGCTGGAGCAGGGCCTGATCAACAGCGGTGGCCTGGGCGGGACCGAGAAGCTCGTACCCGGGATCGAGAAGATCGGCACGAGCTTCGTCAGCGCCCTCACTCTGAACGGTGCCACCAAGTTCGGGCCCGGCCACCACACCGGCATGGAACTGACGGCCGTCTCCAGCTACGACCTGGGCTGCAAGTGCTTCACCTACGCGACTCCGCCGGCGCCGATCGGGTGACGCCCACGACGACCGGACTGCCGGCACAACTCTCGAAAGGCGGAGCACCACGATGACCACGACGAGCGAGGTAGCAGTGCACGGACACGTCGAGGAGGGCTGGGGGAAGGTCGCGGACGAGTTCCGGGCGAACTTCGAGGGAACCCCCGGCGAGGTGGGCGCAGCCTGCTGCGTCTATGTGGGCGGCCGCCCGGTCGTCGACGTCTGGGGCGGCCTGGCCGACAGTGAGACGAACCGGCCGTGGAGCGAGGACACCATCGCGATCGTCGCGTCGACGACGAAGGGCGCCACCGCGATCTGTGCGCACATGCTGGCGCAACGCGGTGAGCTCGACCTGGACGCGCCGGTGGTCGACTACTGGCCAGAGTTCGGTGCTAACGGCAAGGATCAGATCCCGGTGCGGTGGCTGCTGTCGCACCAGGCCGGCCTGCCGGTGATCGATACGCCGTTGACGCTGGAGGAGGCGTACGCCTGGGATCCCGTGATTCGTGCGCTCGAGGCGCAGAAGCCGCTGTGGGAGCCGGGGACGGAGCACGTCTACCACAGCATCACGTTCGGCTACCTGGTCGGCGAGCTCGTACGCCGGATCTCCGGCAAGTCACCCGGCACGTTCTTCGCCGACGAGGTGGCCGGCCCGCTCGGGCTGAACGCCTGGATCGGGTTGCCCGAGGAGCAGGAGCCGAAAGCGGCTCGGATCGAGTACACCGGACCGGTGACCCTGGAGGACCTGACCGCCGGGTTGATCGAGCACACCGGGCTCGACGCCGACACGGTCACCAAGTGGATCCAGGCCGTCTGGGGCGAGGGCTCGGTCCAGGCTCGCGCCGGCGTGCTCGGCGGCGCGTTCGAGTACAAGGACGACCTCAACGCTCAGCGTGCCTACCGAGCGGCGGAGATCCCGGCCGGGAACATGCTTACGGACGCCCGGTCGATGGCACGGATGTACGCCGCCACGGTGGGCGACGTCGACGGCGTACGACTGCTTGATCCGGTCACTCTCGGGCGGGCGATCGAGGTCCAGACCGACAAGACCCGGATGCACTCGCTACCGGCTGATCTGGACCTGCCGGCCAACCGCTCCTTCTACATGTCGCACGGGTTCTGGCGCTCCTGCCCGCCGCTGCCGATGGCCGGGCCGAACTCGTTCGGCCACCCGGGCTCCGGCGGATCGGTCGCCTTCGGCGACCCCGATGCCGAGCTCGGCTTCGGCTACGTCATGAACCTCTGGTCCTACCAGGCCGGCGAACGGCGGGCACGCAACCTGACCGATGCCGTCCGGGCGTGCCTCGGATGACGGGAGACCTCGCATGACGGAACTTCAGGAGACAGTGCAAGAACTGGTCGCACGGCACGGGATCCCGGGCGCTGTGGTGGGTGTCCTCGAAGGCGGCCGGATCGAGGCGGCGGCCGCCGGCATCGCGAATCTGAACAGCGGCGTGGAGATGACGCCGGACACGCTGTTCCTGACCGGCTCGATCACCAAGGTCTGGACCACGACGCTGCTCATGTCGCTCGTCGACGAGGGGCTGGTCGACCTCGAGGCGCCGGTCAAGCGCTACCTGCCGGGCTTCGCGCTCGGCGAGCCCGGCGTCGCGGATGCCCTGCTCGTGCGTCACCTCGCCACGCACTCGTCCGGCATCGATGCGGCGATCTTCCTCGCCGACGTGGGCGACGGCGACGAAGCGATCGCGAACTTCGTCGACCTGCTGAGCGACAAGGGCCAGTTGTTCGAGCCGGGGGAGTACTTCTCCTACAACAACGCCGGCTTCGTGCTGGCCGGCCGGATCATCGAGGTCGTCACCGGCGAGGGCTTCTCGGACGCGATGCGGCACCGCTTGTTCGCGCCACTGGGTCTGGAACGCAGCATGTTCACGGCCAAGGAGGCGATCCTGCACCGGATGGCGATCGGGCACTATCCAGGTGAAGGCGGCTATGTGCCGACGAAGCGGTTCCTCCTGCCCGAGTGCCTCGGCCCGGCGGGTACGACGTTCATCACCACGGTCCAGGACACGCTGACGTTCGTCCAGACCCATCTGCCGAAGGGGCCGCGCTTCCTCACCGACGAATCGGTCGACCGGATGGCCGCGCATCACCTCGACTTCCCGGTCCCCGCCACCGGCTCGTGCGGGCTCAGTTGGCTACGCAAGCAGCACGGGTCGCGCGTCGTACTCACGCACGGCGGCGGTTCGTACGGCGGCGTCGCGATGGTCGCCGTCGTTCCCGACCAGGGCACCGCGTACATCGCGTTCGCGAACGGCGGAGCCGGTTCGATGCCGTTCCATCAGGAGCTCGCCGAGGCGATCCTGGAGAAGCGGTTCGGCCTGCCGCCGCAGGACTCGCCCGACCTGTCCGGGCCCGCGGCCGACCCGTCCCGCTACCACGGCGTGTACCGGAGCTGGGGTGGCGAGATCCGGATCACCGACGACCGCGACGCGCTGTCATGCCTGCCGAGGTGGACCGAGGAGATTCTGCAGCGAGACCGGCCCGGGTTCCCCGTCGTCCGGCTCCGGCCGGCCGGCCCACAGGCCCTGGTCCTGGCCGATCACGCCGGCCAACCGCCGTTCGCCTACGGCATCGGCGACGACGGTGCGGGTCACCCGAAGTACCTGTTCGTGATGGACCAACTCACCCGCCGCATCGGCGACAGCTGAGATCACTACTGCACACGAGGCTCTGGAGGATATTGATGACGGAACAGTTCGGCACGTTCGACTTCGGGTTGGACGAGGCCCAGGAGGGGCGTGCCGCGCGGCTGCATCGCGAGTGCGTCATCGTCGACGTCCTGTTCCAGGGCCCGGTCGGGTACCGGGTGTTCGACGACGAGATGAACAAGGAGCTGCAAACACGGCTGAAGGAGACCCACGACACCCTGGGGACCTTCTCCTATGGTCTCGAGGCGCCGATCCGGCGTGCGTTCGCGGGCCGGATGGACGAGGTGAAGGACCACTGGGACGCCAGCGGCATCACCTGTGGGAACCGGCAGGTGGAGATGTCGGACGTCCGCCATATCCGCGAGCGCAGCTTCGCGTTCGTGCAGAAGCAGTTCGACTACTTTCCCTGGCTGACCAAGGCCCTGACCGCCGGTGACATCCGTCGTGCGCACGAGACCGGCACCCATGCCGGCCTGATGAGTTCACAGGTCATGCTGGGGCCGTGGCGCGATCTCGACGCGCTGGCCTGGGCACATGACTCCGGGCTGCGGATGTGCCAGCTCACCTACAACAACATGACGGCGGTCGGCGTCGGATCCACCGAGCGCACGGACGCGGGGCTGTCGGCGTTCGGTGTCGACAGCGTCAAGGCGATGAACGAGCTCGGCATCATCGTCGACACCGGTCACGTCGGCCGGATGACCACGCTCGACGCCTGCGAGGTGTCCGAGGCGCCGGTCGTCGCCTCCCACACCGCGGCGCAAGGTGTGTTCAACCACGCGCGTGGCAAGAGCGACGAAGAGTTGCGGGCGCTCGCAGCCACCGGAGGTCTGATCGGCATCGTGACCGTCCCGTTCTTCCTGGGCGCCGGACCCTCCGTCACGATCAACGCGATGCTCGACCATGTCGAGTACGTCGCCGACGTCGCCGGCGTGGACCACGTCGCCATCGGTACCGACTGGCCGATGCAGCTGCCCCAGTGGATGCTCAGCGATCTCCTCCAGCCGATTTTCGCCGAGACCGGCTTCCGGCCGGAGGACAAGCTGGTCGCGACGCAGCAGCTGGCCGGGTTCGACGACTACCGGGACTTCCCGAACATCACCCGCGGCCTGGTCGGACGTGGCTGGTCGGACGAGGACATCGCCAAGGTGCTCGGCGAGAACTTCGTGCGCGTGATGGGGGCGGTCTGCGGCTGAATGACCAAGCGACTGCTCGCCTACGCGACCTACCTGCCCCACTACCGACTCACCCGCAGCGCTGTCAACGCTGCCCTGACAGGCATCCCTCGCGGCTCCGGGGCACGCACAGTGGCGGGATACGACGAGGATGCGGTGTCCATGGCCGTGGCGGCCATCCGTGCACTCGGCGCAGGGGTCGGCGAGGCCGATCACCTGTACTTCGCGACCACCAACTCGCCGCTGCTGGACAAGTCCTGCTCGCTGATCGTGCACGCCGCCAGTGGGATGCACGGTCGAGCCTTCGCGCTGGACCTGACCGGGCTGCGGTCGGGCCTCGGCGCTCTCAAGGCTGCCTCCGAGTCCGGAGGCGTGGCGGCAGCCGCGGATCTGCGGACCGGCAGGCCGGGATCCGCTGAGGAGGCCGACGGCGGTGACGGAGCCGCCGCCTTCCTCTTCGGTGACAGTGACGGTGACGACGCGATCGCCGAGGTCCTCGGATCGGCGTCCGTGCCGAAAGAGGTCATGGATGCGTGGCGGACGCCCGGCACCAGCTACGCGCTGATCGGCGAGGACCGCTTTGTCGACCACGTGCTGGCACAGGCCGTACAAGAGGTCGTGACCGAGATCGGCAAACGCTCTGGGCACACCGAGACGCCGACCACGTCCGTGGTGTCCACGCTGAACCGGCGTCTCGCGAGCTCGCTGAGGGCTTCGATCGGTTCCGAAGGTGGCTCAGAGGCGCAGGATGCCCACCGCGAGAACACGGGGTACTGCGGAGCGGCGGACCTAGGTCTGCTGCTGGCGAGCGCTCTCGACACGGCCAAGGCCGGCGACACGATCCTGGTGGTTTCGGCCGGCGGGGGAGCCGATGCGCTGCTCCTCCGAGTGCTGAAGGACGGCCCGTTCGCCGGTGATCGGCGGCCGGACAGTGCGGGAAGAGAGATCGGGTATCACCAGTACCTCACGTGGCGAGGCCTGGTCGCGCGAGAACCTGCTCGTCGTCCCGAACGGCCCTCGGTCGCTCCGCCACCGGCGTACCGCAATAGCGGATGGAAGTTCGGCCTGACGGGCTCGCAGTGTCTGGAGTGCGGGAAGGTCTACCTGCCGCCCGCGCGGGTGTGCGCCTGCGGAGCGGTTGATCAGACCAAGCCGTTCAGCATCGCTGATCTCACCGGGACGATCGTGACGCAGACGACCGACGGGGTGTCCGACAGCCCAGCGCCCCCGGCACTGGCAGCGCTGATCGACTTCGGTACGACCGGACGTCTCCTGCTCGAGCTCACCAACGCGTCACCGGCCGATGTCGCGGACGGCGCCGAGGTCGAGATGACCTTCCGGCGTACGTACGCCGTTGACGACGTACCCAACTACTTCTGGAAGGCCCGGCCCAAGGACAGGAGCCCGCAGTGACCGGAAGCATGCGCGACCGTATCGCCATCGTCGGGATGGGATGCACCAGGTTCGGTGAACTGTGGGACAAGTCGGCCGACGACCTGCTGATCGAGGCCGCGCTCGATGCGATCGCGTCCGTCCCCGGCCTGCGCAAGAACGACGTCGAGGCCTACTGGTACTCGACCGTGGCCTCGGGCCACGCCGGACTCCCGCTGGCCAAGGCTCTGAAGGTCGAACGCCCGGTGACGCGAGTGGAGAACTTCTGCGCGAGTGGCTCCGACGCCTTCCGCAACGCGGCCTTCGCGGTGGCGGCAGGGGTGTACGACGTGGCGATGGCCGTCGGCGTGGAGAAGATCAAGGACAGCGGGTACTCCGGCCTGACGCTGAACGTGCCGCCAGGCGACAACACCGCCACCGAGGTCAGCAACCCGGCCGCCTATGCGATGCTGCCGGCGGCGTACAGCCGGGCGTACGGCGTGGACCCGGGTGACGTCCGCAGGGCGCTCACCCACATCGCGTGGCGCAATCACGCCAACGGAGCCAGGAACCCGGAGCGCGCTCAGTACACCTCTGTCGTGCCGAAGGAGAAGATCGAGAAGGCACCCAGGATCGCCGGCGACCTCAGCGTGTTCGACTGCTCAGGGGTCTCCGACGGCGCCGCCGCGGCGCTCATCGTGCGTGCCGAGGATGCGCTCCAGTACACCGACAAGCCGATCTACCTCAAGGGCATGTCCCTGTACGCCGGGATGAGCAACGGCGCCGCGACCGCGGGCGTGCAGCACGCGTCCTTCCCGGAGGTGGTGCAGTCCGCGGCCTCGGCGTACGCCGACGCCGGGATCACCGATCCCCGCGAGCAGATCTCGCTGGCGGAGGTGCACGACTGCTTCACCCCGACCGAGATGATCCTGATGGAGGACCTCGGCTTCTCGGAGCGTGGCCGGGCCTGGCGGGACGTCCTCGACGGTGACTTCGACCTCGACGGCACCCTGGCGGTGAACCCCGACGGCGGCCTCAAGTCGTTCGGCCATCCGGTCGGCGCGAGTGGCCTGCGGATGATCTTCGAGCTGTGGCTGCAGTTGCGCGGCGAGGCCGGCCTACGGCAGGTGGCGTCGCCACGGCTCGGCCTCACGCACAACATGGGTGGACTCCCCGGCGAGTTCATCTCGTTCGTCGGTATCTTCGGCAACGAGCCGGGCTGAGCCCGCCGGCCGGCGGGCTCAGCCTCAGGCTGCTCGTTCGTCCTTCGCGACCACGCCGTTCTGCAGCACGAGGACGACGCTGTCCGGATCGGCGAACAGCTTCGGGTCGTCCAGCGGGTTCCCTGCGAACGCGACGATGTCCGCCCGCTTCCCCACCTCGAGGGTGCCGATCTCGCTGTCGAGTCCGAGCAGGCCGGCGTTGACCCGGGTGGCCGCGATCAACGCCTCCATGGGCGATTCGGCCGCGGCGCGCAGGGTGAGCTCCGCACCCCGACCGGTCTGGTCGGGGCCGATGACGTCGGACCCGAGTCCGACCCGGACGCCGGCGGCCTTGGCCGCGAGGAGTCCGTCGACCATGGCCGCGCGTACCCGCATCGCTCGCTCGGCGAAATGGCTGGGCAGGCCGAGTCCGTCGACATTCGTGATCAGCGCCTCGACGGCTGCGAGCGTGGGCACAAGGGAGACCTGGCGCTCGGCCATCAGCGCGGCGGTCTCCTCGTCGATGCCGGTGCCGTGCTCGACGCACCGCACGCCGGCCAGGACGGCGTTGCGGATGCCCTCGACGTTGTGGGCGTGGACGGTGACGTAGGTGCCCCGGGCCGCGGCCTCGGCGACGGCTACCGCGATCTCCGCCGAGCTGAACTGGGTGTCGGTGAGCTTGTCGTGGTTGGAGATCACGCCGCCGGTGACGCAGAGCTTGAGGAACTGAGCGCCACGCCGGAACGACTCGCGCGCGTTCCTGCGCATCTCGTCCGGCCCGTCCGACAGCATCGCCATCGTCCGCAGACCGGGAATCTCCTGGCCCCGCCAGACCTCGGTGGGCTCCCATTCGGGAGCGTAGTGGCCGTGTCCGCCGGTCTGGCAGTGGATCGGCCCGCACTGCACGATCCTGGGTCCCGGGATCTTGCCTGAGGCAACGACGTTGGCGATGCCGGCGTCGATGCCGCCGCAGTCCCGGACCGAGGTGAATCCCGCGCGCAGTGTCTGGGCGCAGTTGGCGAACATGTCAGCGGCGAGCTCCGCCACGGACATGCCGTACCCGATGCTCTGCAGGAGCGGGCTGGACAGGCCGAGGTGGACGTGTGCATCGATCAGGCCCGGGGTCAGCGTGAGGCCGGTGCAGTCGACGACTTCGGCCTCGCGCGGTGCGGATCCGCCGATCTGGGCGATCCTCCCGTCGTCGACCAGGATTCCCGCCGGTTCGGGGTCGTGCCCGGTCGCTGTGATGAGGGTGGCGCCGTGGAGCCAGTGGGTGGATGTCATGGGCAGGGTGCTCCTTCGGCGTTGCGGCGTACGGATTCCTGACGGTCGAACCATTCGCTTACGTACACACATACACTATGCTGATACGCAAAGAGCGGTGCAAGAGGTATCCAGGCAGGACCGGACAGGAGGAAGGCCGTGGCGACACAGCCCAAGGTGCAGAAGTCAGCGCGGTTGGCGCGCGGGGCGCTCGACCGGGAGACGGTGGTCGCCGCAGCGCTCGAGATCGCGGACCGCGACGGTCTCAGCGGCGTCACGATGGCCCGGGTGGCGGAGGCGCTGGGCGGCAGCCCGATGTCGCTCTACCGGCACTTGAGCGACAAGCAGGAGCTGCTCGACGCCGTGGCCGATCTCGCGGTGTCCGAGATCCCGGCCATTCCCCAGGACGGGCGGTCCTGGCGGGTGCGCCTCGAAGAGTTCGCGCTCGACTCGCGGACGTGCGCGTTGCGCCATCCGGCGCTGATCGAGATCGTCCTCGAGACCTACGTCCGCGGTCCGAGCGCGGCCGCCGTCGGGCTCGACATGATCGCGATGCTGCACGAGGCCGGGTTCGACGAGGACTCGTCGATCCGCGGGTTCATGGCCCTGCGGAACCACATCATCGGCGCCATGGCCTGGGAGGTCTCGCGCTTCCGCCGCGGCAGCGAGGAGTTCGCCCGCGAGGTGGACGTCAACTTCGTGCACGAGGACACGCCGGAGGACTCGCCGATGCGGCGGCTGAGCGAAGTGGTCTCCGAGGACCCGGAGGCGCAATACATGTTCGGGGTCAGGGCCATCCTCGACGGTTTCGAGGCGGAGCTGCGGCGGATCCGGCGACGGGCCGGTCAGCGGTGATCGCGGAGACGAGTGACCTCTACCGCCGGCCGACCTTCGTCGACCTGGTCTCGCGCTCGCTCCAGCGGTATCCGGACCGGGTCGCCTTCGTCACGTCGAGCGGTGAGACGTCGTACGACGAGTTGCGGCGGATGATCGCCCGGATCGCGGCCGCCCTGCAGGACGGCGGGGTGAAGTCCGGAGACGGCCTGGCCCTGCTCTCGCCGAACCGGCCCGAGGCCTTTGCCGCGCTGATCGCCGCTCAGTCGCTGGGTGCGCACTACACACCGCTGCATCCGATGGGATCGATGGCGGACCACGTCACGGTGTGCGCCGACGCGGGCATCACCGCGATCATCGCCGACGAGCCGCAGTACGCCGAGCATGCGGCGGCTCTTGCCGCACAGCTGGAGACACGCCCGCAGGTCTTCCTGCTCGGCGGGGGATCGGCGGCCGACGTCCTGGTGGCCCGTGGCTCCGACGGGGACATTCCCACGCTGGCACGCGAATCCGACCTCGCTCTGCTCGGGTACACCGGCGGGACGACCGGGCGGCCCAAGGGAGTGATGCTCTCCCATCGTTCGCTGGTCACCCACCTCTTCCTCACCCTCGCGCACTGGGAGCTGCCGACCGACCTACGGTTCCTGGGCTCGACGCCGTTGACCCATGCGCTCCTCGGCATGGTGCCACCGGTGTTCCATCAGGGCGGCACCGTCGTCCTCACCAGGGGCTTCGATCCGGCCGAGTTCTGCGAGCTCGTGCAGACCCACCGGATCACCGCGACCTTCCTCGTTCCGAGCATGATCTACGTGCTGCTCGACTACGTCGCCGAGCACTCGGTCGACCTGTCCAGCCTGCAGACGATCCTGTACGGCGCGGCGCCGATGGCACCCGATCGGCTCGAGCAGGCCCTCGACGTGTTCGGGCCCGTGTTCGTCCAGTTCTACGGTCAGAGCGAGGCGCCGAACACGGTCACCACGCTCTCGAAGGAAGACCATGACCTGGCCCGACCCGAGCGGCTCGCCTCCTGCGGCAGACCGCACCCGGCGTTGGACGTCGCCGTACTGGACGACGACGACCAGCCCTGCGCGGTCGGTGAACTGGGGGAGGTCTGCGTCCGCGGGCCGCTCCTCATGGACGGGTACTGGCGGCAGCCGGAGGTGACCGCCGAGACGCTGCGCAACGGGTGGCTGCACACCGGTGACGTCGGCCGCTTCGACGAGGACAACTTCCTGTATCTCACCGACCGCAAGAAGGACATGCTGATCACCGGCGGGTTCAACGTCTACCCGCGCGACGTCGAGGACGCGTTGGTGACACACCCGGAGGTCGCGGCCGCGGCCGTGATCGGTGTCCCCGATCCGAAGTGGGGCGAGGCGGTGACGGCCTTCGTGGTCAGAACCCCCGATGCGACCGCGACGCCGGCCGAGCTCATCGCTCTCGTCCGTGAGCTCAAGGGACCTGTGCACGCCCCGAAGCGGCTGGAGTTCGTGGACGCCGTACCGCTCACCCCGCTGGGCAAGGTCGACAAGAAGCAACTGCGGGCGCGGTTCTGGGCCGAGCACGACCGGGCCGTGAACTGAACCCCCTTTCCCTGAAGGAGAACCGATGAGCACCGAAACCGCCGGGCGGCCCGTCGATGCCGGCGCCCCGCCCGGGCACGAGGGACGGCCGCGTTGGATGGACGACGAGGCCGTCGCGCTGGGCGCGGTCGCCCGCCGCTTCTTCTCCGACGAAGTGGTCCCGCACTTCGAGCGCTTCGACCAGCAGAAGCATGTGGACCGCGAGGTGTGGCGGAAGGCCGGAGCGCTCGGCCTGATGTGCTGCGAAGTCCCCGCGGAGTTCGGTGGGGGCGGCGGTACGTTCGCCCACGATGCCGTCGTGTTCAGCGAGCAGGCGCGCTGCGGCGACACCGGGTTCGGCAACATGGTGCACAGCGGGGTGGTCGCCCACTTCCTGGCGGCGTACGGCACCGACGAGCAACGAGCGCGCTGGCTGCCGGGGATGGCGACCGGTGAGGTGATGGGCTCCGTCGCGATGAGCGAACCCGACGCCGGCAGCGACCTCAAGAACATCAAGTCCCGTGCCGTCCGCACCGGCGACCACTATGTGCTCAACGGGTCCAAGACGTTCATCAGCAACGGCGGGCAGTGCGATCTCGTCATCGTCGTCGCCAAGACCGATCCCGCGGCCGGACGCGACGGGATCTCCCTGCTCGTCCTGGAGACGGCCGACGCACCGGGGTTCCGGCGGGGACGTGTCCTGGACAAGCTCGGTCAGCGCGCCCTGGACACCGCGGAGCTGTTCTTCGACGACGTGGCGGTGCCGGCCGGGAACCTGCTCGGGGACGAAGGTGCGGGCTTCCGCATCCTGATGAGCGAGCTGCCCCGCGAGCGGCTCGTCATCGGCGTCGCAGCAGTAGCGGCCATGGAGCGCGCGCTGGAAGAGACGATCGCGTACACCAAGACCCGCCACGTCTACGGTGCGCCCTTGTTCGCCATGCAGCACGTCAAGCTCGAGCTCGCCGAGCTGGCCACCGTGGTCCGGACCTCGCGTGTCTTCCTGGACGACTGCATCGAGCGGTTCATCGCCGGCACCCTCGATCGCACGACCGCGTCGATGGCGAAATGGTGGCTGACCCAGAACCAGTGCGACGTCATGGACCGTTGCCTGCAGCTGTTCGGTGGCTACGGCTACATGCGCGAGTACCTCATCTCCCGTCTGTATGCCGACGCACGGGCCCAGAAGATCTACGGCGGAACCAACGAGGTCATGAAGGACCTCATCTCCCGATCGCTTTGAGCAGGAGTTGCGTATGACAGATCCGCACTGGCTGCACGACGACGCCGTGGTCGTCGACACGCACAACGACCTGATCGTCCTGGTGGACCATTTCGACCGCAGGGACCAGCCTGATCACTTCGCCCGGTTCTGGCTGCCGGAGCTGCGGGCCGGCGGCGTCGACGTACAGGTCCTGCCCATCTGTATCGAAGAGCAGTTCCAGTCCGAAGGAGCGCTGCGCCGGACGCTGCTGCTCGTCGAACGGATCCATCAGCTCGCCGCGGAGCACAGCGACGACGTGGCGTTGTGCCTGACCGGCGCGGACATCGACGACGCCACCTCGTCCGGGCGGATGGCCCTGGTGATCGCGCTCGAGGGAGCCCATGGCGTAGGGCAGGACCCGGAGCTGGTGCGCACCATGGCGCGGGTCGGCGTCCGGGTGGTCTCGATGGCGCACTTCGGCCGGACCTTCCTGGCCGACGGAAGCGGGCTCGACGAGACCTCGCGCGGCCGCCTGACTCCGGAGGGCATCACCGCGCTCCGCGAGATGGAGGAGCTCGGCATCGTCTTCGACATCAGCCATCTCGGGATCGCCGGTGTCGAGGACGTCCTCTCGCTGGCGACCCGGCCGTTCCTGGCGACGCACTCGGCCTGTCTCGGCATCACCGACATCCACCGCAATCTCGGCGACGAACAGCTCAAGGCCATCGCCGAGCTCGGCGGAGTCGTCGGAGTCGCGGCGGCCATCCCGTTCTTCATCGATGCCGACGCTCCGACGGCCGATCGCGTCGTCGACCACATCGAGCACATCATCGGGGTCGCCGGCATCGATCACGTCGGCCTGGGCCCGGACTTCATCGACGACTACTACCAGAACGTGTACGGCGGCTGGCTCGGCGAGTGGGCGCTGCCGACCGGCGACCTGGCCTACCGGCCCGCCGAGATCTCCCGCCCGTCGGACCTGCCGAAGATCACCGAGGCGATGGTGCGCCGCGGGTTCGAGGAGCAAGACATTCGCAAGGTACTCGGCGAGAACGTGCTGCGCGTTCTCCGTGACGTGATGGGACGGCCGGCCAGATGACCGTGTCAGCTGATCTCCAGTTCGCGTTGCGGAGCAAGGACGTCCGGACGCCGGCCGAGTTCGCCGTGACCGAGATCCGGCTCGAAACGGTGCAGGTGCCGATGCGGGACGGCGTTCGGCTCGCGACCGATCTCTACCTGCCGCCGCGGCTGCCCGCGCCGGTGATCGCGGTGCGTACGCCGTACGGACGCGACGGCGACGCTCTCGTGGCCCCCTTCATCTCGTTCGCACGCCGGGGCTATGTCGTGGCAGTACAGGACCTTCGCGGTACGGGTGACAGTGAACCCGACGACCACGACTTCTACATGTTCGAGCCGCAGGACGGCTACGACTTCGTCGACTGGGTCAGCGCGCAGGACTGGTGCGACGGGTTCATCGGCTCCCTCGGTGGCTCGTACGTCGGTCAGGTGCAGTGGCCGATGGCACGGCATCCGAAGATGACCACGATCGTTCCCGAGGTCAGCGGGATCGGGGTCGGTACCAAGACCGCGTCCCTCCACATGGTGGTCAATGCGCTCGCGCACACGATCGGCCACGGCGAGGAGAAGACCGAGGTGCCGCACTGGCAGCTCGAGCCGATGATGCTGGACGAGACGTTGTCGACGGGCTTCTTCAACGAGCCTTTCGTCAGTCCGATGCTGGCCGAGCTGGCGGAGTCGTTGCCCGCGATCAAAGACCTGTCGCCGGTGGAGGCGCAGGACTGGTTGTGGGCGCACTACTGCTCGCTGACCTGTGCGGAACGGGCCGAGTTCGTCCGTGGTATCACGGGGTCGGCCCACGTCACCATCGTCGATGCCGAGAACATCGGGCCCCTTTTCGGTCAGGGCATCTCGCTCGACCGGCACACGTTGCCGTCGGTCGACCCCACGCGGCAGGTCGCCGAGTTCCAGGCGATCCCGCTGCTGCGCACCGGTTGGTACGACTGGTTCATCAACGACGCGCTGGCCACCTTCGAGCTGCTGCGCAAGCACGCCCCCGAACCGCTGCGCTCCAAAGCCCGGATCATCATCACTCCCTCCTCCCACAACTCGATCGGCTACAAGGAGCGGATGGGGGAGCACCCGGAGCTGCAGCACAACCACTGGTCCAACGTCGACTTCACGCTGCGCTGGTACCAAACCGTTCGGGACGACGCCGTTGACGAGTGGCCGCGCGTCATCTACTACCTGATGGGCGCGAACGAGTGGCGGAGCGCGGACGACTGGCCGCTGCCCGAAGCCGTCGACACCCCTTTCTATCTCGGGGCCGACGGGATGCTCAGCAGCACGCCTCCGCCGGAGCAGCAGGATGTGGACGAGTACGTCTACGACCCGCTCGATCCGACTCCGACCGTGGGCGGCAGCATCGTCTCCTGGGTCTATCCGCCCGGGAGCGTGGATGTGAGCGCGGTCCAGCAGCGCGGCGACGTCCTCACATACTCGACAGAGCCGCTGGAGCACGACGTCGATGTCGTGGGCAAGCTTCGCGCGGTGCTCCACGCGAGCTCGTCCGCGGTCGACACCGACTTCGCCGTACGGCTGAGTGACGTCGGGCCGGACGGGCGGGCGGTCCAGCTGCAGAACGGCCTGCTGCGGGCGAGGTACCGCGACCTCGATCGAGGCGCCGAGCCGCTCGTGCCCGGTGTGATCTACCCGCTGGAGATCGACATGTGGGTGGTTGCGAACCGGTTCAAGGCCGGCCACCGGATCCGGATCGACGTCAGTTCCGCGGACTTCCCGCGGTTCGACCGGAACACCAACCTGGGCGGCGCGCCGGGCGATCCGGTGCCTGCGACCCAGACCATCTACCGGGATACGTCACATCCCTCCCACGTCATCCTGCCCGTCTGCCCGGCCAGCTGATCGGAGCAGTAGATGTCCTACGAGTTTCTGTGCACCGAAGACCGTGGCGCGACCACCGTCGTGACACTCAACCGGCCACCCGTCAACGCGGTGAACCTCAGCATGTACGAGGAGATCCGCGACCTCTTCGGCCGGTTCGACGAGACGCTGCCCGGTGCGAAGGCGGTGGTGATCACCAGCGCCGGCAAGCACTTCTGCGCGGGGAACGAGCTCGAGGAGTTCCTCACTCTGACCGAGCTCAACTCCGCGGGGCGGATGCGGCTGGTCCGCGATGCCTTCGCCTCGATCTACGACTGTCCGGTACCGGTGGTCGGCGCCGTCCGTGGAGTGGCGCTCGGGACCGGTCTGGCGATCGCCGCGTCGTGCGACGTCGTCGTGGCTGGTGAGAGCGCCCGGTTCGGTACGCCGGAAGTGAGCGTCGGTGTGATGGGTGGAGCTGCGCACCTGGCCCGCCTGATTCCCCAACCGATCGTGCGGGCCATGTACTTCACGGCCGAGCCGTGGCCGGCGGCGGATCTCGTCGGGTTCGGGTCCGTACTGCGGGTCGTGGCGGACGACGACGTACTCGACAGCGCGCTCGAACTGACCGAGAAGATGACGCGGCACAGCCTGGCCGCGCTTCGCCATGCCAAGGAGGCCTTGAACACGGTCGAGTTCATGGACCTGAAGGCCGGCTACGAGTTCGAGCAACGGATGACCGGGCGACTCGCCGCCGAGGCCGACGCCAAGGAGGCGATCGCCGCGGTCCGCGAGAACCGGGCGCCGGTCTACAGCGACCGGTTGGGACGGTCGTGAGTACGGCGACCGGACTCGTCGACTCGTTGTGGGTGTACCCGGTCAAGGGTGCTGTGGGCGTTGCGGTCGACGAGGTCGACGTCCTGCCTGGCACCGGCGTGCTGCACGACCGTTCACTGGCGATCGCGCGCGGCGATCAGCCGATGCCGCCCCGGACGAAGTGGCTGGCACGATCGGCCTTCAAGCAAGTGGCACGCGATCCCGACATGACACAGGTGACGGTGACGATGCTCGGGTCCGGCGCGGTCGAGCTCTGCCACCGTGCTCACCCAGCTGGGCCGTCGGTGCGTTCGGATCACTCCCAAGAGGACCAGGACGCCGTCCTGCGCGGCTGGTTCGGCGAACCAGGGCTGCGCCTTGTCCACGCGGATGCGGTGGCCTTGTGGGACCTGTCCGATGCCGAACTCTCGCTGATCAACCTTGCCTCGGTCCGCGCCCTCGAGCGGCTCACCGGATGCACGCTCGATCCCCGGCGATTCCGCGCCAACGTCTACCTCGACGGCCTGCCCGCGTTCGCGGAGCTCTCGTGGGTCGGCCGACGCGTCCGGCTCGGCGACTGCGAGGTCGAGGTGATCCGGCCCACCGCCCGCTGCCGCGCGACGTCCGCGAACCCGGCGACCGGAGCGCGGGACCTCGAGTTCCCCTCCCTGCTCGCCCGAGCCGTCGGCCACCCGAACCTTGGCGTGTACGCGCGTGTAGCGAAGCCCGCCCGGCTTCGCGCCGGCGCGACGGTGGTCACCGGTGGCCGGCCGGATCCGGCTCGGCTCGTCGACGGGCTGCGGGAACGCCGCGAGGTGCCGCAGGCGTGGCCGCGGGAGGCGCAGGTTCTCGAGACGGTTCGCGAGGACGCCCGGACGATCAGCTTGTGGCTCCGCGACCCCTTCGGTCTGCCGGTGGCGGCCGGCCAGCACATCCGCGTGCATCTGCCCACCGCGAACGACGGCCTGACCTGGCGCGCCTACAGCGTCTCCGGACGGCAGGACGACCGGATTCGGATCTCGGTGCGGCTGCGCGGCGAGGTCTCGAAGCGCCTCGCGTTGCTGGCCGGCGGAGACCGCCTGCTCGTCTCAGGTCCGTTCGGAGTCCCGGCGCTCTCCCGAGAGCAGCGGCCGTTGTACCTGGTCAGTGCCGGCATCGGCATCACGCCCGTGGCTGCGGCGTTGCAGCAGCTGGTGGCGGCTGCCGACCGGCGCCCGGTCTCCGTGCTGCACGTCGACGCCAGTCAGCCGAGCGCGACGCTGTGGCCCCAGGTGGTCGAGCACGCTCGGCTGTCCGGCGGGACGGCCGCGCTCTTCGAGACCCGTCCCTCGAACGCAGCCGCACGACGTCCCACCGCGCGCGACCTCCTCGAGCACCTGCCCAACGAAGGCCATGTCGACGCAGAGGCGCTGGTGTGCGGCTCGACCGAGTTCGTGACCATGGCGTCCACAGCCCTCCAAGCAGCGGGAGTGGACCGGGATCGGATCCATGCCGACCCATTCGTCTCGCCGGCGACCGATCCGCCGGTCCGACGGCCCGCACCGGGTCCCGGCCCGTACTCGGTGACCTACCTGCCCGAAGGCACCGCGGCGACGTGGACGGACGCTGATGGCACGCTGCTCGAGCTGGCCGAGCAACATGGGGTGCCCGTGCTCTCCGCCTGCCGGTCCGGCGCCTGCGGCAGCTGCACGCTCGACCTCGTGCGCGGCGAAGTCTCGTACCTGATCGAGCCGGCACTCCCACCGGGTTCGCGCGCGGTGCTGGCCTGCTCCGCGGTGCCGACCGGGAGTGTGGTGCTACGGCGGCGAACGCTCGCCGACGACGTGTCGTAGGTCAGTCCACGACTACGGACCCGCCCAGGTAGGGACGGCTCAGGCGGGTCAGGACGTCGTGGAAGGCGTCCATGAACGCCGTACGGACGTTGTTTCGTTCGAGGGCAGCGACCCCACGGACCGTCGACTCACCCGGTGTGCCGACCTCTCGGCGTACGGCGAGAGTGTCGCCGTCCCGCTTGATCAGAAGCTCGGCCGTGCCGGCCATCGTCTCGAGAAACATGTCTCTCGCGGTTTCGAAGTCAAGACCGTGGCAGACCGCGGCATCGATCGCTGCCTCCGCAAGGACGGCGATGAGCGCGGGCATCACCCCGGCCGTCGCCGTGGCGAGATCCATCTGGCGCTCGGGCAGAACCACGACCGTTCCGAGCCTGGAGAGAAGGTCGACGGCGGGCTCACCGCCTTCGGCCACGGCCACCACGCCTCTGCGGACCTCGACCGGCGTGTTGGGCATCGTCCGTACGACGGTGGCGCCGGGATAGGCGTCCTGGAGTTGAGCGATGGTGGTCGGGCCCATCATCGAGATCACCAGCTTTCCCGTGGCGTCGATACCTTCGGCGATCGCCGCCAGCTGGTCGGGACGATGCCCCAGGAAGACGATGTCCGAACGCCGGAAGAGGTCGGCGTTGGAGGGCATGACCTCTCCGCCCAACTCGGCCACCAGGGCCGCCGCTCGCCCGGAACCGTTGTCTGTCGCGTAGATCGGCTCACCGAGCCCGCGCGCGATCGCACCGGCCATGTTTCCTGCACCAACGAAGCCGAGCATGGGGAATCCTCTGTCAGGCGGAACGAATCGGTCACTGGAACCATAGGTCGCCCGAGCCGCTGTCGACTCCGACAGATGCCGAGCAAGCGGCCGCACACTTGCGACCGCTGTCGTTGGCATTCGTGGGTCGGGATGTCGATGATCGATGCAGGGACGACGCTGCTGCGAGGGTCGTCCGTCACGCGACCCAGATCGCCGTACGACGATCGTGAGGAAGGCCGCCCAGATGTCGAGAAGTGATGCGATTGCGGGGCCCGCGAGTCCGCGGGTCCGGGTTCGGCGCCGTCCCGCCCGAGCCTCCTACGACCTCGACAGGGTCCACGAGATCCTGGACGAATCTCTCATGTGTCATGTCGGCGTCGTCGTCGACGACCAGCCGTACGTGTTGCCCACCCTTCATGTGAGAGTCGGCGATTCGCTGCTCATCCACGGCTCACGCCGGAACCGGATGTTCAACCTCATCGCTGACGGCGCGCCGGTCTGCGTGGAGGCCACGGTTCTCGACGGCCTTGCGATGGGGCGCTCGGTTCTGCAGAACTCGGTGAACTATCGGTCGGTCGTAGTCCTGGGCACAGGTACGGCGGTGGAGGATCCCGAGGCCAAGCTGGAGCGAATGCTGGCGCTCGTCGAGAAATTCATCCCGGGCCGATTGCCGGATCTGCGACCCCTGACGGACGCCGAGCTGGCCAGTGTCCTGCTGGTGTCCATCCCACTCGACGAATGCTCCGTCAAGGTGCGCACCGGCGATGGCGACGACGCCGTAGCGGATCGCGCCCTGCCGGTCTGGGCGGGTGAGCTCCCGCTGCGCGTCGTACCTGGTCAGGCGGTCGCGGACGAGCACGTGCCGGCCGGAACGGCCGTCCCCGAGTACCTGCGGTCGTGGGGCCTGGGTCGAACGGGCGTGTGACACGCAGCCACGGTTGACGGCAGGGGAGTCCGATGCGACGCCGCCCCGCGGACGATATCGTCAGCGGTATGACGTCAGAGCTCCAACGGTTGGTTGATGCTCTCGGCCACAAGATTCAGCGCAACGTGACGATCGACGATGCCCGGATGCGCCAGCTGGCCTTCTCCTCCCATGAGTACGGTCCGGTCGACCGGCTCCGCCGGCAGTCGATCTTCCAGCAACGCGATGTGCGCCCCGAGGTCCTGGCCTGGACGCGGGCGGCCGGCGCACGGACCGCGGTGAAACCGTTCCGGCCCCCGCTCGATCCGCAAATCGGTTGCACCGAGCAACGACTGGTGGTCCCCATCCGGCGGCAGGGCGCGCTGCTCGGGTACGTCTGGATCGTCGAGGGCGGGACCGGGCTCACCGATACCGAGCTCGAGACGGTTCTGAAGACGATCGACCCGTTGGCCGTCGCCTTGTATCGGGACCAACTGGAAGAGGAGTTCAGCAGGAGCAAGGCCCGCGAACTCGCCCAGGAGCTGATGGTGGCCGGTGACGCGGCCGCCCGTCGGCACGCCGCCGGCGAGCTCGTGGACGCCGGCTACTTCGTGGCGTCCGAGCCGGTGTGCGTCGTGCTGGTCACGCTCGATGCCGACGGTCGTGGACTGTCGGACAGTGAGCGAGACGTGCTGGGTGGTTGGCTCGATCGCACGGGGCGCCGACTGAGCGATCGCCGGCACGTCTGCCTGGTTCGGCGCGAGCATGGGCTCCTGCTGCTGTCGGACAAGGATCCGATGTTCGGCGGCAAGGAGAAGGTCTCGCTGGCGCGCGATCTGGTGTCGAGCATCCTGGCGGATCTGCCCGACAGAGATCCGTACGCCGGAATCGGTACCCTGGCCGGCGATCTGGCCGACGCGCACAGCTCGTACGAGACGGCACAACGAGCAGCGCGGGTAGCGCGCAGCATGGGCGGCCCGGATCGCGTGGTGTCCCACGAGGAGCTCGGCGTCTATGGACTGCTCACCAGGATCCCGGATCGTGAACTCGACGAGACATGCCTGCCGCCCGGCCTCCTCCGGTTGATCCGATCAGGTCCGAAAGGGGCCCAACTGGTCGACACCCTCGAGGCGTTCCTGGAGAACGCGGGAGACGTACAAACGACGGCGGAGCAACTGTTCGTGCATCGCACCACCCTGTACTACCGACTCCAACGCATCGAGGAACTGACCGGTGCGCGACTCTCGGACGGGGAAGACCGCCTCATGTACCACCTGGGCCTGAAGATCGCGCGGCTGATCGGTGTCAGACATCCTCGTGGCGATGATCCAGAGGCTTGATTACACCATCTCGACAACGCCGCTGAGCACGATGTTCAGCCCGTCGGTCGTGCTGTCGGCTCCCACCGCGATCGAGTGCGCCTCGAAGGAATAGCCGAAGGGACTTTCGTGCACGAGGTGCGATCCCGGACTGACGTCGCCGTCTTCGACGGCGAGGACGTAGCGAACGCAGGTCCCGGTTCCACAAGGACCACGGTTGAGCACCGAGTCACCCCAGATGACGGCGCTGCGGGTCGACGATCCGGCCACTGGTTCGGTGATGAGCAGCATGTCCGGCGCTTGCTGCTCGCTCGACGTACTGGCGCGCCGACGGAGCCAGCGCAGTAGGTCGCTCCCTGTCACTGTGAGCTCATCGAGCGAGGGCTGATCGAGCCGGATACCGAGGTCGTCGGCGCTGACGGCCGCGAAGCGGTTGCCGCCGGCCATGACTGACCTGATCCGAAGGAACTCGTCCTCGTATTCGACCTGCTGAACCACCGATGCGGGCGCCACTGCCGGCATCTGGATCGCGATCCGCCCGGACCCGAGGTTGCTCCCCACGATCTGACCGCCCGACGTCTCGAACGTGACGGAGGGGTACACATCCGGATTGGTGCACGCGTACGTCGCGAACAGCGTCGCCTCGCCACATCCACCGAGCGGTCCTGCCGCGGCGACGAATCGCAGCCCGTAGTCGACGAAGCTCGTCGACGGCGCGACCACCACCGCGACAATCGCTGACGGGTCACTTCCTCGCGTCTCGAAGTAGTCCACGCGGATCAGTTCCAGCCACCCTGCGAGCTCGGCGGTGTCATCATGCTCCGGGAGAGTCAAGTCGTAGCAGGCGACGGGCTGTCCCTCGCTGGTGCCCTCGGCAACGAATTTGGCGCTGGTCAACTCGGTCACGCACCGAGTCTGGGCCGGTGCCTGATGACCCGCGACCTACAGAACGAGGAGAGCGGGTCGCCGGCTTGCGACGAATGGAGAATGCTTCGTCGCGGGCGGGCGAATAGCGTGGTCAGCTGGGCAACCGCCGGCTGTCGTGCTCGGTGGCGATTCGAGATGGAGACGTCGGGATGCTGGTACTGACCGCCGCGGACGTACGCAGGGCGTTTCCCCTGAGCGACGCTGTCGAGTTGATGCGCTCGACGATGGTGGCGCATGGCAGGGGAGAGGTGTTTCAGCCTGCTCGGGTCGTGCTTGAGCCGCCGGCGCTCGAAGGGTCCGTGTGGCTCAAGCCCGCATCGGTTCAGGGGGATGCGGGCGGTCTCGGGGTCAAGGTGCTCACCATCTTTCCTGGGAACCAGCACCGTGGCCTGGAGGTGATTCAGGCATTCGTTGCGCTACTCGATCCCGTGACGGGCGTGCTGCTGGCGCTTCTCGAGGGCGGTGTGCTGACGGAGCTCCGGACGGCCGCCACCTCGGCTGCCGCAACCGATCTGCTGGCCACGCCGGACGCGGGCGATCTCGCCATCATCGGCGCGGGAGTCCAGGCGCGGAGCCATCTGCTGGCGATGGCCGAGGTCCGCGAACTCCGACGGATTCGCTTGTGGAACCGTACCGAGGAACGGGCGCTCGAGTTCGTCCGGTGGGCTGAATCTCACGACTTCAGTGTCGAGGTGTGCCGCACCGTGCAGTCTGCTGTGGACGGAGCGGACCTGATCTGCTCCGTGACATCGTCCACGGACCCCTTGATCGACGGAGACTGGATCTCACCGGGAACCCACCTCAACGCCGTCGGCGCCTTTCACCGGGACGGTCGCGAACTCTGCTCCAACCTGGTTCGCACTGCGGCTGTCTTCGCCGTCGACAGCCGCGAAGGTGCCTTCGCCAATGCCGGCGACATGCTGATCCCGCTCGCCGAAGGCGCACTGGCCGAGTCGTTCGACCCTCCCGAGCTCGGCGAGTTGCTCGTCGGTGCCCGGGCCGGGCGGACGGCCAAGGACCAGATCACCGTGTTCGAGTCGCTGGGACTGGCGATCCAGGACGTCGCGGCGGCGGCATCGATCGTCGCGCGTGCGCAGCGTGAGGGCGTCGGCATCGTCATCGACTTCTCGTGAGAAGCAGACGACCGTGACCAAAGAGGTGACCGTGGTTGGCGGCGGGGCCATCGGCCTGGCCACTGCCTACTACCTCGCTCAGGCGGGCGCGGCAGTCCAGGTGATCGAGGCCCGTCGAACCGGGAGCGGAGCATCGTGGGGCAACAGCGGCTGGATCGCGCCCTCGTTCGCTGGACCGGTACCCGCGAAGGGTCTGGTCAGCTACACGATGAAGTCGCTCCTGGACCCTGCATCGCCGATCTACTTCGCCCTGCGAGCGGACCGGGACTTCGTCCGCTGGTCCTGGAAGTTCTGGCGGCACTGCAACGACGGAGCCTTCCAGCGCGGAATGCATGCGACGGCCAAGCTGGGCGAAAGCACCCATGCCCTGTACTCCGAGCTCACCGCGCGCGGAATCGACTTCGGAATCCAGCGTGCGGGGATTCTGATGGTCGCCCTGAACGCCGCGTCGCTCGAGGGTGATCTCGACCGCCTGAGGGTCTTGTCCGCCTACGGGTACCCGTTGCCCGACGCAGTCCTGACCGGAGACGAGCTTCACGAGGCTGAACCGTTCCTCTCCGACGATGTAGCCGCCGGGTTCGTCATCGAGGGCGAGGCGCACGTCGACCCGGCGCGGATAGCCGGTGGATTCGCGGACGGCCTCGTCCAGGTCGGGGGAGAGATCCTCGAGGGCACCGAGGTGATCGGGATCGACCACCGCAATGGGCGAGTGACCGCATTGCACTCTTCGTCGGGAAGGCTTGAAGTCGACGACCTGGTGCTCGCCGCCGGGGCCTGGACCGAACCGCTGGCGCGGATGCTCGGTGTCAAGCTCTTGATGCAAGCCGGCAAGGGCTACAGCTTTTCTGTCCGTCCCCGGATTCAGCCGCTGCGGCCCATCCATTTCGGTGAGTCCAAGGTGGTCGTCACGCCGTTCTCCGACGGCAAGGTGCGCGTTTCCGGAACGATGGAACTGAGTGGCCTCAATCTGAACCTGGACCGGCGCCGCCTACGCGCCATCCAGGTCGGGGCGCGCAAGTACATGGCGGAGTGGCCCGACGGCACCGTCGACGACGAGTGGGTCGGGATGCGGCCGCTCGCCGCCGACGGCCTGCCGATCCTGGGACGCCTGCCGGGTTTCGAGAACGTCTACCTGGCCACCGGGCACTCGATGTCCGGCATCACCCTGGCGCCGGCGACTGGTTTCTTCCTGTCCGAACTCATCATGACCGGCCAGGCGGCCGACCTGCTGAAGCCTTTCGCACCCGAACGCATCACGCGTCGCTGAAATGTTCGTTGAGAAGCTTGCCGGCCAGGTCCGGGGCGCCGATCGACCTCACCAAGCTGACGCCGTGTCAGTGCGGTGACTGCTCGGCGTCAGGGCGGCTGGCGATCGTGGTCGCCAGGAAGACCGAACAACTCTCGAAAGGGCGGTAACAGCAGCATGAACACACCGAACGTGCACGGACACGTTGAGGACGGCTGGGGGAAGGTCGCGGACGCGTTCCGCGCCAACTTCGAGGGAAACCCCGGCGAGGCGGGCGCGTCGTGCTGCGTCTACGCGGGGGGTCGCCCGGTCGTCGACCTGTGGGGCGGCTTCGCCGACAGCGCGTCCAAGCGGCCGTGGAACGAGGACACCATCGCCCAGGTCGCCTCCACGACGAAGGGTGCCACCGCGATCTGCGCACACATGCTGGCGCAGCGCGGTGAACTGGACCTGGACGCCCCGGTGGTCAAGTACTGGCCGGAATTCGGGGCAGCGGGCAAGGACCAGATCCCGGTGCGCTGGCTGCTGTCGCACCAGGTCGGTCTGCCGGTCATCGACGGACCGTTGACGCTCGAGGAGGCGTACGCCTGGGACCCGGTGATCCGGGCGCTCGAGGCGCAGAAGCCGCTGTGGCAGCCGGGCACGGAGCACGTCTACCACGCCATGACCTTCGGCTACCTGGTCGGTGAGGTCGTGCGCCGGATCTCGGGCAAGTCGCTCGGCACGTTCTTCGCCGACGAGGTGGCCGGTCCGCTCGGTCTGCAGGCCTGGATCGGGTTGCCCGAGGAGCAGGAAGAGAAGGTGGCCACGATCGAGTACGCCGCTCCGTTCACCCTGGAGGAGATGACCGAAGGGATCATCGAGACCACCGGGCTGGACGCGGACACGGTCAACGCCTGGATGACCTCGGTGTGGGGCGAGGGCTCGGTCCAGGCCGCCGCCGGCACTCTCGGCGGCGCGTTCGACCCGACCTCCGACTACTTCACCAAACGTGCCTGGCGGGCGGCCGAGGTTCCGGCCGCGAACATGGTCGCCGACGCGCGGTCGGTGGCCCGGATGTACGCCGCCACGGTGAGCGACGTCGACGGCATCCGGCTGCTGGAGCCGGCCACGGTCGAGCGGGCGATCGAGGTCCAGACCGACAAGACGCGGATGTACGGGCTCCCGCCGGGCCTGGACATCCCGGCCGACCGCTCCTTCTACATGTCGCTCGGGTTCTGGCGGTCGTGCCCGCCGCAGCCGATGCTCGGACCGAAGTCTTTCGGTCACCCGGGCTCCGGCGGATCGATCGGCTTCGCGGACCCCGACGCCGGTGTCGGCTTCGGCTACGTGATGAACCTCTGGTCGTTCCGCATCGGCGAACCGCGCGCGTCGAGCCTGGCCGCCGCGGTCAAGGCCTGCCTCGCTTGACGGACTCGCCCGGTAGGAGGTGCGCGCCGCACCTCCTGCCGGGTGTGATCCGTAAACGACTAACAGGCAGAGGGCAGTAGTTGTAATGTGTTTTCAATGAAGGAACTCACCTTCCGCGGGAAGGATCGGTACCGCCAGCTTTCCCGAATGCCCCTTGTGGTGCTGGCTTTCGGGCTGATCGTCGGAGGATCTTCCGTCGTCTTTCGACTCGGCAACCCCGCGGTCACCTGCTGGATGATGGGCGCGGGAGCCGCATTCGTCAGCCTCGGCAGCTTCATCGCGCTCCGGAGCTGGACCAGGGTCGGGGCGGCCGGAATCACCGTCTGCCACGGCTTCGGGCGGCGTGGTCGTACCCATCCGTGGCAGGAGATCCGGTGGGTCGACATCCGCGAGACCACCAATAACCACGGGACGTTCCGGGTGGTCCGAATCGCCCTCGCGGACGGGCGGCGTCGCTCGCTGCCCGCGCTTCGGCACAGCAGCATGGACCCCTACTTCTACTTCCACCGGGATTTCGCGCGGATCGTCAGGTGGTGGGAGCGCAGCACGGATCCAGCCGCACGCTTCGTACCGCCGGACACATCACTCAGCCGGCGCGCACCCACGGTACTCGGCATGATCCTGGTCCTGCTCATAGCGCTCGGCGTCCTACTCGTCACCAATCAGGCCTAGCGGTCTCATGGCCGCCGGGCTTCGGCAGCAGCCGGAGCCCGTCCGGGGTGTGAGGTTTGGCGACGGTGTGCGATGCTGTGCCGACTATGAGTGAGGTGGCACGGCGGTACGTCGCGCGGCCGGTGGCGCCGCGGACTGCGGAGTCATTGGCTGGGAGCGTCCTGCTCCAGCTGAATACGGTGACCGACGCGCTGGTGCGAACCATCTACGAGCAGAACCCTGCCTACCGTGAGGTGAACTCGGTTCCGCCGGATGATCTGTGGCAGTCATGTCATGACAATGTCGCCCGGGTTGTGCAGATGGTCGCCGACGCGGACCGCTGCCTGGGCCGGTCCGCGACCGACGACTACTTCGACGCGGCGCGGGCGGCGGGACGGCGGCGGGCAGAGCAGCGGATGCCGCTGGACGACGTGCTCCGCTCGTTCCGGCTCGGCGGGCGGCTGGTCTGGGAGGCGCTGATCGACGAGGCCCGTGCGCAGGGCGTGGTCGACTCCGATGCGCTGCTGGATGTCGCGAGCAAGGTCTGGGAGGTCGTCGACAGCACGTCCTCGCAGGTCGCGGCCGCCTATCACGCCGCGGAACGCCAGCTCGTCCGTGCCGACGAGCGACGCAGATCGACGCTCTGGCAAGGCTTGCTACATGGCCGAGGGAAGGACCGGGCGTTCGTCCAGGAGGCGGCAACGGTTCTCGACATCCCGGTGAACGGCCGCTATGCGGTGGTGGCGATCGACAACCTGGTCGACGACGACTGCACGACCGCTTCGCTCAAACGGCGGCTGGCCGGCGTCCGGGTCGGCTCGGCGTGGCAGGTGCGGGTGCACACCGTCGTCGGATTGCTTGCCCTGGGCACGGAAGTTCCGGACACAGTACTCCGGTCGCTGCGCGCCGCCGTACGCGCGCCTGCCGGCGTGTCGGGCGTGGTATCCGGGCTTGCCAACGTCGGCGTCGCATACCGCCAGGCGACGCTGGCCCGGCGAACTCTGCCGGTTGGCGAGATCGGGGTCGCGTCGCTGACCGAGCGGCTCCCAGAAGCCTTGCTGCTCAGTGCCCCGGAGCTGGCCGAACAACTCGTGCAGACGTGGCTGGTGCCGCTCATGGAGGTGCCCGCGTCCGAGCGGGAACTACTGCTCGACACCCTCGAGAGGTGGGTGGCGGCAGGCGGTTCCGTTCGCGGTACGGCGGAGTTGGCGCACTGCCACCGCAACACGGTGATCAGCCGGCTCCACCGGATCCAGCAGATCACCGGACGCGACCTGACCGACGCCGCCTACCACCTGGATCTTGGCCTCGCGCTCCGTGCCATCAGGCTGTTTCCGCCGCAGAGCAGCTGATCCCGCCGCTGTGCGTTGTGCACAGTCAGGCTGGGCCAAACGTAGGCGTTCTGGCCATGCCGCGGCAGCTTCCGCGCTGTCAGACTGCGTTCCCAGCATTGGTCGAACACGGAGGAATCTTCATGGCCGAACACCGTCGGTCGCCTGACGAGTCAACAGAGCAGCGCGGCCGGCTGGGGCGCCGTCGGGTCCTCGGGTACCTTCTCGCCGCGCCGACCCTGGCGGTCGGAGTGAGCTGGATCGCCAACACCTCCGACCCCCGGCCGGCGGATGCCGCGGTTCCCTCGCTGCCGCAGCCCGAGGACATCTTCGACCTCGGCGATCTGCAGAACCTCGCGGCCGCGCCCACGTCCGGCCTGATCTCGGTCGAACTGAAGACCGACGGCACCGCGTTCTTCGCCGTACCCAGGGCAGAGGTCGGCCAGGGCGTGACCACATCGATCGCGATGATGGTCGCCGAGGAGCTGGACCTGCCGATGGACAAGATCACCATCGGGCTCGCCGACGCGCGGCCGGAGTTGCTGATGAATCAGCTGACCGGCGGTTCGAACTCGATGCGCAGCATGTACATCCCGGTCCGCACGGCCGCTGCGATCGCTCGGCAACGCCTGGTGGAAACGGCCGCCGCACAGTGCGCCGCAGGCAAGCTGACCACTCGCGATGGTGTGGTGAGTGGGCCGAGCGGACGGACGGCGACGTACGGGTCGTTGGCCAAGGCCGCGGCCAGTTCCCGGACGATCACGGTGTCCGCCGAGCTCAAACCCCAGTCCGAGTTCACCATCCTCGGGCGCCCGCACAACCGCGTCGACGCTCTCGACATCGTCACCGGCCGCAAGCAGTTCGGGCTGGACCTGGAGGTCCCGAACGCCAAGCCGACGATGGTGGCCCGGCCACCGACGATCAACGGCACGGTGAAGGCGGTCAACAATCTCGCCGCCGTACGCGCGATGCCCGGCATCACCGACGTGGTCGCCATCACCCACGGCGTGGCGATCCGGGGCGAGACGTTCGGTCAGTGCATCGACGCCATCCAGGTGGTCGACGCGACCTGGGGCCCGGGGACGGTGGACGACGAGTCCGATGCCACGGTGCTGGCGAAGCTGCGCGCGGCTCAGCTGCCGATGGCCGTGCCGCCGCTGCTGTCGAGCACGATCGACGCCGAGTTCGTCTTCGCCTTCGCCAGCAACAGCCCGCTCGAACCGGACTGCGCGATTGCCGACGTTCGCCCGGACAGCGCGGAGATCTGGGCCAGCCTCAAGGTGCCGATCGTCGCCCAGGAGGACATCGCCAAACGGCTCGGCCTGCCGATCGACGCGGTGAAGGTGCACGTGATCCAGGGCGGTGGCTCGTTCGGCCGGCGCCTGTTCCACGATGTGGCCGCCGAGGCGGCGGAGATCTCCCAGAAGATGGGCAAGCCGGTCAGATTGTCCTGGTCGCGCACGGACAACTTCCGGCAGGGACGCGTCCACCCGATGTGTACGTCGCGCGTGCGAGTGAACTACCTGGCCGGCAATGTGCTCAGCTACGAGCAGCGGCACACCAGTGTGCAGACCGAATTCGGTCACGGGCTCGGCGAGATGATCACCTCGACCGCGGCACACCTGCCGGTCGGCGGCAATCTCTCGTTCGCCGAGACGATCTTCGCGCTGAGCCAGTCATCGCCGTACAACTTCGGCGTCACCACGCAGTTGCTGAACGAGATCCCGTTGGAGTTCAACACCGGCAGCATGCGCAACATCTACTCGCCGAACGTGGTGTGTGCCGAGGAACTCGTGGTCGATCGGCTCGCCGCGAAGCTGGGCCAGGACCCGGTCCGGTTCCGGCGCAACTTCCTCAAGGACCAGCGATTGCTGGCGGTGCTGAACAAGGCCGCCGAGGTCGGCGACTGGGGCAAGACGATGCCGAAAGGCATGGCGCAGGGCGTCGGGCTGCACGCGGAGTACCGCGGCGCGGTCGCGACCCTGGTCGAGATCGACTGCCGGCCGGAGACGGTGAACAGGCCGATTCCGGACGGCGTGAGCGGCCCGCGGGTGACGAAGGCGCTGATCGTGGTCGATCCAGGCTTCTGCATCAACCCCCGCGGGCTGGAAGCCCAGATGATCGGTGGCCTGCAGGACGCCATCGCGCTGGCGCTGACGTCGAGCCTGCACATCAAGAACGGCATGCCTCTCGAGGGCAGTTGGGACAACTACTTCTACACCCGGCAGTGGAACACGCCGCAGGACGTCCAGGTGATCATCATGCCGAACACCAGTGACAATCCCAGCGGCGCCGGCGAGCTGGCGGTGGCACCGGCCTTCGCCGCGATCGCGTGTGCCTACGCCCGCGCCACCGGGACCATGCCGACGTACTTCCCGATCAACCACGGCACGCTCGGCTTCGAGCCGCTGCCGCTGGAGCCGTCCACCCCGCAGTCACCGACCGACGGTCTCGACCACACCTTCTGAGGAAGCCATGGCAACGCACACTTTCAAGCTCAACGGCAAGCAGATCAGCGTCGAGGCCGAGGGCAACGTTCGTCTCCTGTGGGTTCTGCGCGACCTGCTCGGCGTCACCGGCCCGAAGTACGGATGCGCGCTCGAGGTCTGCAAGTCCTGCACCTCGCACATCAACGGCAAGGCGTTCAACCCGTGCTCCGTGCAGGTCAAGGACATCGAGCCGGCCGACGAGATCACGACCATCGAGGGTCTGCCGGCGACCGTCGGCAAGGACCTGCACCCGATGCAGCAGGCCTGGCTCGACCATGACGTCGCCCAGTGCGGCTACTGCCAGCCCGGCCAGATCATGGCGGCCGTGGCCAAGGTCAAACAGGCCCGCGCGGAGGGCCACGAGATCACCGACGCGGACCTGGACGAGCTGCGCAACATCTGCCGGTGTGGCACCTACTCCCGGATCCGCGACGCCGTCAAGGCCGGCGCCGAGAACATGTGAGGCGACGTGCGTGACCTGCTCCCGCACCTCCGGCAGTGGTACGCCGATGGCGCGCCGTTCGCCGTGGCCACCGTGATCGACACGTTCCGCTCGGCGCCTCGCCAACCGGGCGCGGCGATGGCGGTGTCCGGCGACGGCCTTGTGGTAGGCAGCGTGTCCGGCGGCTGTGTTGAAGGCGACGTGTACGAGGTGGCTCGTGAGGTCATCAAGACCGGCCTACCGACTGTGCGGCGGTACGGCGTCTCCGACGATGATGTCTTCGCTGTGGGCCTGACCTGTGGGGGAGTGATCGAGGTCTTGGTGCAGCCGGTCGACCTGGCCGCGTTCACCGAGTTCGATGCGATTGCCGACGCGGTCGACTCAGGTCGGCCGGTCGCTGTCGCGACCGTGGTCACGACCGGAGAGCGCCTGGGGCAGCGGTTGATCGTCTGGCCGGACGGAGTCACTGGCAGTCTCGGTGACTCGGGCCTGGACGCCGCCGTCGTCGAGGACGCCGTGGCCATGCTCGACCAGGGGGCCACCGCGATCCGGTACTACGGCGCGCAGGGGGAGTGTCAGCGTGCCGAGATCGCAGTGTTCGTCCAGGCGTTCACGCCCCCGCCGCGGATGTTCGTGTTCGGCGCGATCGATTTCGCGGCCGCTGTGGCTCGGGTCGGCAAGTTTCTCGGCTACCACGTGACGGTGTGTGATGCGCGCGGAGTGTTCGCCACTCGGCAGCGCTTCCCCGAGGCGGACGAGGTGGTGGTGTGCTGGCCCCACCGTTTCCTCGCGGAGGCGCTCGAACAGGGCGTGGTGGATCGGCGCAGCGTGTTGTGTGTGCTGACCCACGACCCGAAGTTCGACGTGCCGTTGCTGGAAGTGGCGTTGCGCACCGACGCCGGCTACATCGGCGCGATGGGATCGCGCCGTACTCACGAGGATCGGCTGTCCCGGTTGCGAGCGGCGGGTGTGACTGACGCAGAGTTCGCCCGGCTGTCGTCACCCACCGGTTTGGATCTGGGCGCGCGGACGCCTGAGGAGACCGCGATCTCCATCGCGGCGGAGATCATCGCAGCACGATCCTCGGCCAGCGGACAGCGCCTGTCGACGACCACGGGACGGATCCACGGCGAAACCGCGGGATGGGCCGCAGGCGTGGCGTAGACGATCAGGAGTACGCCGCTGTGGGAGCAGGAAGGCTGGTCAGGAAGTCGAGCAGCAGGGCGTTCACCTGGCCGGGTGCGTCGAGTTGTGCCCAGTGGCCGATGCCGTTGATCCGCTCGTACCGCCATGGGGCGTCGATGAAAGCTGCGGTGCCTGTCAGCGCCTTTTCGGTGATGGCAAGATCTTCGCTGCTCCAGATCCCCATGGTCGGTGCCTGGATGCGCGGGAGCTCGGTCGAAGGCCGGATCAGCGATTCCGGTGGCAGGATCGCCCGGTACACGGCGAGACTCGCGGTGAGGGCCTCGGGGTCGCGGAGGTGCGCGATGACGGAGTCGATGTCCGGGTGCCGGCTCCAGTTGCGCAGGTTGGCGAAGTCGTCGGCCGCGAGCCAGCGTTCGGCGATGCCCGGGAACTGGAACAGCAGCATGTACCAGGACTTCTCGCGTTGTTCCCAGCCTGCGGCGGCGAACGCGGCCGGGTGGCCGACCGACAGGCAGGTCAGGCTGGCGACCCGTTCGGGCGACAGTGCCGCGAGTACGGCGCCGATCGCACCACCCCAGTCGTGGCCGACGACGTGGGCCGGGCCTGTCCCGAGGACGTCGAGGAGCCCGATCAGGTCACTGACCATCTGCATCATTCCGTAGCTCGCGACGGTGCCGGGTTTGTCGGACTGACCGAAGCCGCGGAGATCGGGCGCGATGGTTCGGTAGCCGGCCTCGCCGAGGGCGGTGATCTGGTGGCGCCAGACCTCGTGGCTGTCGGGCCAGCCGTGGAGCAGGAGGACGGGCTCGCCGTCGCCGACGTCCGCTACCTCGAGGATTGTTCCGTTGATGTCCAAGCGCATGGCGAACTCCTTCAGTGGCGTCAGCGTGCGGTGGCGATAGTGGCGAGGAGTTCTGCGCGGTTGGGGCCAGGGGTTGGGTATTGGGGGGCGTTGGCGCCGAGCGTGAGGACCTTGGCGACCATGCCGGGTGCTGCCAGTGCCTCCGGGGGAGTGCAGAGCATCGACGCGACGGACACGTAGGCACGCAGTACGTCGGGATCTTGGGGCGCCGCCGCGTACAGCGCTTTGGTCATCGCCCAGCTCGCGTCGGATGTCTGGTAGGTCTCGCCGGCCACATCGGCGGCGATCTCGTTCAGGCGGTGCCGATCGAAGGCGAGGGTCATCCGGTACAGCGGGGTGACAGTGCTCTCGGTGATCTCGTCGAACCGGCGTACGAGCTTCTCCGGCTGGTCCGGGCCGACGTCGCGGAGCAGATCGCGGAGTACGCAGGCGTGCAGCATCCCGATCGACGCGCCGCGCCCGAGCGACGGGTTGGTGCACGCCCACGCGTCGCCGATCGCGACGAGCCCGGTGACCACCGGTTCGCCGTCGACAACGTACCGGTGGTAGCGGTCCTCGATACCGGAGATCACCTGGACGTCGGTGATCGGGTCGGCCTCGCCCCACTGGGCGGCGGTCGGGTAGAGCTTCAGCGCGGCCTGCCAGGCAGAGGCGTCGCGCAGCCCGCGCAACTGCTTGTCCCGGGCGGACGTGGTGAACCCGACGCCCCACGTGTTGTTGTCCGCGGGAAGGGTCAGGACCGACAGGCTGTCGAAGTGCTGGAGCAGTGGGCCAAGGACCGCGGGACGGGACCCGTCGGTCGAACGGAAGTGGCGGGCGTAGTACACGAATCCCGAATCCTCGCGCTCCTCGTGGGGGCGGCGGCCGCCGGCGGACTCGATCATCGCGCCGACCGGCGACCGCCGGCCGGTCGCGTCGACGACGAGATCGGCACGGAGTACTGCGCCGCCGTCGATCACGACACCGGTCACGTGTGGTGCCGCTGCGATGATTGCGGGCCCGGTGAGCAATCCGGTGACCTTGACACCGCGGCGGATCGAGACAGCGTGGGTCCGCTGCGCGACGGTTGCGGCTGCTGCCTCCAGGACCGGGCGCCGGGCGGTCACCGTCTCGAACCGCTCGTCGCCGTCGCGCCGGCCGCCGGTCACGGTGGCGGGCAGTTGGTCGAACACGTTCAGGCGGGAGCCGCCGAAGGCGATCAACTGATCCAGCACGGCCGGCAGTTCGCGCTGCATCAGCGTTCGCCAGCGCGGCAGCATGAAGTGCAACTGGCGGAACTGGTTGACGCCTGGTCGTTGCCACTCGAGCCAGACGTTCTCGGCATCGTTGCCGGGCGGGGCCTCGTCGCGTTCCAGGATCGTGACGCTGTGGCCGTCGCGGGCCAGGAGCATCGCGGTGACCAGGCCGTTCAGGCCGGCGCCCAGTACGAGGATTTCCGCCATGTCGCACCTCCGGAGCTGTCTCAGTGCGGGCAGCGTGCGGCATCGACCTGCTCACCTTCCAGACCAATCACTGTCCAATCGCTGTCCGAACGCCGTACGAGCTGTCCGTCCGTCTTGACCGCCGGCCGGGCGAGGGGCAGGTTGGACTGAGGGTGCTCGGAGTGCCGGAGGGGGTGGCGCATGACGAGCCGTGGCAAGTCGACGCCGGCGGCAGAGCTCGGTGCGATCACGGTTGCCGATCGGCTTCGGCAGGCGCGGCGCCGCCGGTTCGTGGGGCGGACCGGTGAACTCGAGCTGTTCCGGACAGCGTTGACGCCGGGCGAGTCCGGCTTCGCTGTGTTGTTCGTTCACGGTCCGGGTGGGATCGGGAAGACCACCTTGCTCGGCGCTCTCGCCGAGGCCGCTGAGGAGGCGAATGCCACGGCGGTGCGGCTGGACGCCCGGACGATCGAGCCGTCGCCGCCCGCGTTCTACGCCGCACTCGGCGCGGCTCTCGGCGTATCGGACCGAGCAGCACCACTGGAGAGCCTCGCCGCGCGCCCGCGCCCGATTCTCTTCATCGACACCTACGAGCAGTTGATGCCGCTGGACAACTGGCTGCGGGAGGAGTTCCTGCCGGCGCTTCCCGCGGACGCGCTGGTCGTGGCGGCCGGGCGGACGCCGCCGTCGCCGCAGTGGGCCAGCGATCCCGGCTGGGGCGAGCTGCTGCGAGTGGTTGCCCTGCGCAACCTGCAACCCGACGACGCGCGCGCCTACCTGCGCGCCGCGGGTGTGCCCGAGGACTTGCATGGACGGGTGCTCGAGATGACGCACGGTCATCCGCTCGCACTGTCCCTGTTGGTGGATGTCGTCGAGCAGCACCGAGGTGCCCTCGCGCCGGGCCTGTCCCTGCAGGAGACGCCGGACGTGGTTCGGGTGCTGCTCGAGCACTTCGTCGAGTGGGTCCCCAGCCCACGGCACCGGGAAGCGTTGGAGGCGTGCGCGCACGCCCGGTTCACCACGGAAGACCTGCTGCGCACTGCGCTCGGTGGCGACGACGCGCATGAGTTGTTCGGCTGGCTGCGTGGTCTGTCGTTCATCGAGGAGGACCAGTACGGCGTGTTCCCGCATGATGTGGCGCGGGATGTCCTCGACGCGGACCTGCGCTGGCGGGACCGTGCGTCGTACGCCGACCTGCACCGGCGGGTACGGCGGCACCTGGTGGAACAGGCCCGTCGTACGACGGGCCTGGAACAGCACCGGTGGTCCGCCGACATCATCTTCCTGCACCGCAACAACCCGCTGATGAGGAGCTTCTGGGACTGGGAGACGTTCGGCCAGGCGTTCCCGGACGAGCTCCGCGACGAGGACCGGGCTCCGATCCTCGCGATGACCAGGCGGCACCAGGGAGTCGAGCAGGCCGAGCTTGTGGCGCACTGGGTGGAGCATCCGGCGGCGAAGTTCGTGGCCTTCCGGGCCGGTGCCGGTGACCCGATCGGCTACGCCGGGGAGATCAACCTGGAGCAGGCCGGCGAATCCGACCTCGCCGCCGACCCCGCCGCCGCGGCGATCTGGGAGTACGCACAGCGACACGGCCCGCCGCGCCCGGGCGAGACCGTCTACGCGGCCAGGTTCTTCATGGATCGCGAGGCCTACCAGAAGCCGTCGGCGTCGAACAACGTGATCACCGCACGGCATGTCCAGCACGTGCTCACCAGTCCGGGACTGTCCTGGGACTTCATTGCGTGTTTCGAGGACGCGGCATTCTGGGAGCCCTTCTTCGCCTACATCGATTACCACCGGGCCCACGAGGCGGAGTACGACATCGGCGGTCACCACTACGCCGTGTACGCCCACGACTTCCGGCGGCTGGGGCCGTTGGACTGGCTGGAGCTGATGGCCGATCGGGAGATCGGCGCCCCTGCCGGACCGCCAACCGGCGCCGACCCGGAGCTGGTGCTCTCGCAGCCCGAATTCGCCCACGCGGTCCGTGCCGCCCTGCGGTCGCTGCACCGGCCGGACCGGCTCGCCGGCAATCCGCTCCTGCGCTCCAGGCTGGTCCGTGACCACGGAGACTCATCCGCCGACACGCTTCGTACCCTCGTCCTGGAGGCCGCCGAGTCACTCCGGGCCGACCCGCGTGACGACAGACCCTTCCGGGCTGTCGACCGCACCTTCCTCCGGCCCGCCGCCACCCAGGAACGCGCAGCGGAGGTGCTCGGCCTGCCGTTCACCACCTACCGCCGCCAGCTCGCCCGGGGCGTCGACCGCATCATCGACTGGCTGTGGGCGCGCGAAGTCCATGGCCCGTAGGGGCGCACCGCCCGGAGCTCACCGAGCCGCCCTGGAAGTTGCTATGGGCAAATACCAGACTCACACGTGGAGGGTGGGGCGGTAGGTGAGCTCTTGGGTGCGGCCGTCGAGGGTCCGGCTCTCGAGCAGTTCGAGGTCGAAGTCCGCGGCGCCCTGGAAGATCGGCTGCACCCCGGTCTGACCGGCGATCACCGGGAAGAGCGTTACCTGGATGCGGTCGACCAGGCCGGCGGCCATCAGCGCGCGGTTCAGGGACAGGCTGCCGTGGGAGCGCAGCGGCACGTCGGACTCCTCCTTGAGCCGGGTGACGACGTCGACGGCGTCACCGCTCACGACGGTCGCGTCCGGCCAGTCGAGGGGTCCTTCGAGTGTCGTCGACACCACCGTTGCCGGCAGGCTTCTCATCCGGGTGACCCAAGGGTCGCGGACCTCGGACTCCGCGGTGCTCGAGGCCAGCATCTGCGCGAAGGCCCGATACGTGGTGGCTCCGAAGATCATCCGCTGCTCCGCGCCGTACACGGCAAGGCGATGCTCGAGCAACTCGGGGCCTTGCTTGCCCCAGTAGCCGCCCCAGTCGCCGCCGTCGTACGAGCCGAAGCCGTCGAGGCTGGAGAAGATGTCGAAGGTGTAGGTCGCGGTCATGATGTCCTCCTTGCGTACGGCGGCGCCCTCGCGGCGGCCGCTCACCCCTGCTACGAAGACAGCGGCCCCGATCCGACACCGCCTCCCTTCTCAGGAGCTCGCGACCAGGTGGTTTCTGGTGAGGGTGGCGGAGTCATGGTTGTCATGGCGCACGCTCAGCTTTTGGGCGGCTCGGGTGCGAGGAGCTTCGCCATCAACGCGATGAACTGACGGCGTTGCGCGGCGGTCAGGGGCTCCAGGACCTGCTCCTGGATGTCGTCGATGACCTCGTCGAGTTCCAGGAGTTGGGCGACTCCCGCCGGCGTGATGGTGACGATGTTGCGGCGCTTGTGCCCGGGGTCGACAGTCCGCTCGACGAGCTGGCGCGACTCGAGCTCGGTCAGAGCCGCCGTGACGTCGCTGCGATCGATCCCGGTCCCGCGGCCCAGCTCGGCCTGGCTCGCGGGTCCCCACTCCTCGAGCGCGGCCAGCAGGCGGTAGTGGTAGCTGCGAAGTCCGCGGCCGTGCGACTCGAACCCGGCGGCGAGGAGACCCGACGAGCGCGCGAAGGTCCGGCTGATGAGCCAGGTCGGACGATCCTTGACGCGGGCGGGAGTACGGCTCGGCGGGTGATCCATCGGCATGAGCCGACGATATCAGTTGTTGGCGCGGCCAACACTTGCTATGTTGGCAACACCAACACTCAATCTCTCCGGGGAGACCGGCTCATGGACGCATCAAGCGCCAGCATTCTGATCATCGGCAGGAGCCCGAGCGTGATTCTCGAGGCCGCCGGCATCCTGCGGGACAAGGGCTTCCACGCCGACGCGACCAACCAGTTCGACGAGGTGCTGACGGCGTACGACACCACGCAGTTCGACGTCGTCGTGTTCGGCGGAATGGTTCCGCCCGCCACCAAGCGGTACCTCAGGGAGGAGATCTCCAAGGGCAACGGTCACGTCACCTTCGTGCAGGGTCTCGGCGGCATCGCAGGGCTTGTCGCGGCCCAGGTCGAGGGCGCGATGTCGACCGCCCAGGACGACAATGACGTGGCCTATGACACGACTCGGCGGACGGTGCGGCTCACCCTGAAGGAGCCGTCCCGAGTGGTCGTCGAGGCTTGGTGGGCCACGTCGTTCACGCCACCCGAACCAACGAGCACGTCGATGCGCGTAGTCGACTCCCACTTCGATGCGGGGGAGCACCTCATCCCGCTCCCCGCCGACGTGCCGACCGTCGCGTCGTTCGTCACCGTGTCCGCCGGGCCGGCCGTTCGCGCCTTCACCGTCGGCGCGATGCCGGAGGCAGTACGCCGCATGGTCCCAACCGGCGACCCGACCGAGCCGCCCGCCCTCCCGCCGGTCCAAGCGGTAGCGACCCACACCAACTGACCTGGTTATGAACCCAGCAACCGGTGGGCGGCGGTCCGGGCGCAGACTGGGGCGCTGCCGAAGGTCTGGATCCAGCCGGCGAAGGCGGAGTAGTCCGTGCCGGGGACGCCCATGTCGACGACGATCAGGTCGGGGTGCTGGGTCTGCAACTCGCCGATGAGTTTCTCCTGCCAGTCGAAGCGGTGTGCGCCCCTGACCAGCAGTACGACTTGGCTGTCCGCGCCGTACTCCGACCGGAACTCGCCGACGCCGGCCCGAGCCATCCCGGGTCCGTTGTAGGTCTGCCCCGACAAACCGATGCTCTCGACAACCTTTCCGGCGTCGCGCAGCAGTTGCTCGACACCCCAGCCCGCCGAGCCGGCGGCGGGGGAGTGGGTCGGTTCCAGCCGGATGATCAGTACGGCGTTGCTCCGCAGTACGGGGTCCCCGTGAGTCACCGCCACCTGGTCCGCGAGCCGCTGACCGAGCGCGTTGTCCCGCAGCGCGACATCTGCCTTCGGGCGCGTCCCCAATCGAGCCAGTCGCTCGTTGGCGCTCCGCAACCGCTCCACCGGCAACCGTCCACTCTCGACCGCCTCGACCAGAGCGGCGGCCGCCACGTCCACGTCGTCGAGGAACGCCCACGCTCCAAGGCAGAGCGCGTCAGCCCCGGCCTCGATCGCACGTACGGCGGCCTCCGCCAACGGCGCCACGTCGGCGATCCCGTACATCTCCAGGGCGTCGGTGATCACCACCCCGTCGTACCCGAGCTGTCCGCGGAGGATGTCGGTGAGGAGCACCTTGCTGATCGTCGACGGTACGTCGTCCACCTGCGGCACCAGATCGTGCGACACCATGATGCTGTCGACGCCGGCCGCGATCGCGGCCCGGAATGGATTGAGATAGCTGTCCAGCAGCTCAGCGCGGGAGACGTCGACGAGTGGGGTCGCGAGGTGCGCATCCGTACCGCTGAGACCGTGGCCCGGGTAGTGCTTGGCGCAGGCGCTGACGCCGGCTGCCTGCAGGCCTTTCACCCAGGCAGCGGTGTGCCGGCTGACCACGTCGCGGTCGGAGCCGAAGCAGCGGATTCCGTTCGGGCTCATCGGGTTGACTGCGGTGTCGACCGCCGGGGCCAGGTCCCAGTCGATCCCTGCCTCGACCAGTGACAGGCCGATCTGGAAGGCTGCCTGGCGGGTCAGCTCGAGGTCGTCCAGCTCGCCGAGCGCCCGGTTGCCGGGCATCGAGAATCCGCCGTGGTTCTCCAGCCGGGTGACGTCGCCGCCTTCCTCGTCGATCGACAGCAGCACGTGGTCACGCAGCCCGTGCAGCTCCGCAGCCAGCCGCTGGAACTGGTCGCCGTCGACGATGTCCTTGCCGAAGATCACGAAGCCGCCGAGGCCGGCCTCGATCCGCGGTCCCACCCAGTTCGGCAGCTTGGGCCGACCGAGCGCGGGGAACAGTACGCCGTACGCGAGCCGGTCGAGCTCTGAGTTCACAAACATCCTCCGGTGGCTCATCCCTCGACGGCGCCGCTGGTGACACCATCATGACGGGCTCTCCGTCTGCTCGGCGGCGACTTCACGGGTTGGACGAGTGACGAGGATGACTACGCTGACGACGAGAACCCAAACGGGAAACACCAGTTGGGTCCACTTGTGTTCACCGGCTGCCACAATCAGCGTCAGTGCGACGAGACATCCGAGGATCACCAGCCACCGGGGGAAGGCTGAAGTGCGCAGACCCGCGGTAGTCACCGAGAGGGTGAACACTGCGGCCATGCGCATGGCGTAGACGGAAATGAGCCCCTGTGTGCTGGTGCGGCCGAACGCCCAGAGGTCGGCGTTGATGTCCGGTCCCGCGAGCATTGCCGTCATGCTGGACGCATTGACGGCGCCAATGAAGAGCATGGCCAGGAAGAGGAGCCCACTGCCCAGGAAGACGGTGGAGAACAGCCGGTCCTCGACGTCGCCGAGCTGATCACGAATGACGCCGATGAACCACAGAAAGGCGATTCCGGCAAACGGCACGAGCTGGAGGCTGATCCCGATCAGCCTCCGGCGCGCTGCGTCGGATTGGAGCGACTGAAGGCTGTCCGCGGACAGTGCGAGGCGGACCATCGTCAACGCTGCCAGGAGCAGGATCGCAAACACGATGCCTGCGACGGCTGCTGACCGTCGACTTCGCCAGAATCGTGCCTCCAGCCTCGGTGCGTCGGCGTTCACATCGTCACTGCCTGTGCAGCCGGCTGAGAGGCTTGCCGAAGCCCCTCAAGCCACGCGAACCCACGTGATCGAACCATGTGCCCCTCCCCGTTCGTCAAGCTACGCCGAAGCGGCATCCACAGGCAACGGACCGCCGAATTGCTGCGCTCGCTGGGTGAGGTTTCAGGCGATCGGTGCCGGGTGGTCCAGCGTGCGACGCGAATGCAGGCTGTGGCGTGACCAGACGATGATCGAGGCGAAGAAGAGGAGTGAGAAGCCGACCAGCAGTGGCCATGCGAGTGGCTTCGAGGAGTCGAGTTGGTCGTGCGCCCGGAGGGTGGCGAGCAGGATGGAGCCGACCATCAGGATCTCGACCTCGAGCATTCGCCGTGGCGTCGACCAGCGGGGGTCGCTCCAGATGCCGATTCCGGCGCCGCCCAGGCAGCACACGGCTGCCAGGGTGCGGCAGGACAGCGGGGTGAGGGTCCATGGCCACACGTCCAGGAAGGTCGAGGGCGAGATGAACATGGCGGCCCCCTGGATCAGCGCGAGTACGCCGATGGCTGTGACGGCGGCACGCACAGCTGGAGCGACCAGGTCGCCGCTCGCGGGGTCGGCGTACCTCCGATTCGCGAGCCATGCACCGAGAACGAGGAGCGGGGCGGTGAACTAGAGGGCGGACCAGATCCAGAAGGCGGGGTTGTCATGGGTGAACTTGTTCCACTGCAGCACCGTCGCGACACCGAGGAGCGTCGCGAACAGCGTGACTGACAAGAAGCCGGGCGAGAGGACGTGCCATCGTCGCTCGAGGGCTGCCCGGACGAAGAAGTAGGCGCCGCCGAGGTACGCCGACGCGAGGACCATGGCGGTCATGGTCGGGTGCAGCGGCCACGCCCACAGCCGCGCGGTGTGCTGAGGGAACAGGTACAGAATCACGAATCCCGCGACCAGGAACGGCACGATGCACAGCGACACGACCCGTGTGTACACCAGCACACGGTCGTCGGCGGTTGGTCCAGCACTCGTCTTCATCAGCGCCCTCGTCCTCGACGATCGACCGGGCGGTCACGCGCGTCAAGGGGGATGAGCGGGCACGTGAGCGACCGGTAACGTCGAGCAGAGGCGGCGGGGTCAGTGGATTTCGGATTCTTCCGGGACCACTACCTGGTCGATCATCTGCTGGATCTGGGCGGCTGGGAGGGCTACTGCCCTGGCCCAGTAGTAGATGACGAGACCGGCCTTACCAGCTGTGGTTCAGCTTGGCGCGGGAATATTCGCCGACGGGTTGCGGATACGGTGAGGGCCGAAATGCGTGCTGCTAGAAGACCTTTGCCCAGTCGTTTCTCATGCTGACGACGGTCCAGCCGGCCGCGGAGGCGCGGTCGAGGGCTTGCTCGGCGCCGGACGTGTACTCGAACTCCCGGTCGGCGTCGTCATGAAGCACCAGCAGCCGCAGGAAGGGCTTGTCGCCATGCTGGGTGTACTCGAGCATCGGGACGTCGCCGTTGGAGTTGCCGCCGGCGAGCACCGGTCGTCGTCCGGTCCGCGACCAGATCCGCACCGGCTTCTCCGGCCCGTCGTCGAGGTAGTCGGCTGCAGCCACACGCATGATCGTGCCACCGTGCTCGTCCGGCTTGTAGGTGAGCGCAATACTGCTGCCGATCACCCGCTCGCTCGGTACGGCGTACACCTCGTCGGTGATCGGTCGCATGAAGTCGCGGCCGCCGCCGGAGACGATGTAGTTCGAAAAACCGTTGTCGGCCAGGTAGGCGAGCAGTTCGACCATCGGCGCGTAGGCGCATTCGAGGTAGCCGCGACCGAGGGTGGGATGGCGAGCGGCGCGCAGGAACTCCTCTGCCTTCGCGGCGAACGTCTCGACGCTGATTCCTCCGTACGCCGCCAGCACGCCGGCTGCCACCGTTGCGACGTTGGTGTCGTCGCCCGCGTAGTGCTCATCCATCACCTTGCTGAACCAGCCGTAGTCTCGTTCGCGGGCGGCTTTCCACGGCTGGCGCTCCCGCAGGTCGGGGTCCGCCTCCGCCATCTCGACGAGGCGACGCAGAAAGAAGTCGAGCTGGATCGGCATCGGCTTCTCGCACCACAACGTGCCGTCGTTGTCGAAGACCGCCACCCGGTCCGCCATCGCCAATCCCGGTCCGGAGCCGTCGCCGCGGGCCTGCCGTACGAAGTCGACGATAGCGTCCTTGCTCCGGCTCTCGTTCCAGCTCGGCAACGGATCAGGCATCCCCGGCTCCTTTCGTACGCCGGGTCAAGGATCGCCGCGGCCTCGTCAGGAGTGCCTCACCCCCGCCGGGTGATTCCGCGCTCAGCCGGCCGACCACAGACTGAGGACTTCCGGGATGCCCCAGGCGATCGACACCGCAACGTCCCTCGTCGGATTTCGCTGCATCATCCGCGCGGGGTGAGGTCCTGGACGGCTGTGGCAGCGACGATCGAATCGCCGACGTGCAGCCGACACTCGAGGAGGCACAGCATGTCTGACCCGGACGCCGCGCTGTCAGCTGGTCCAGAACGCAGCGTGCCTGAGGAGGCACCCACCGCGAAGCGGTCGTCCAAGGGGCGGTCGGCCGCGGTGATCATCTGCGTGGTGCTGGCGGCCCTGCTGACGACACCGGCGGCGATCGCGTACTGGGGACAACGCACGCTGAACGACGCTACCCGCTACGTGAACACCGTCGGCCCGCTGGTGAACTCGCCAGAGGTGCAGGACGCCATCGCGACCAAGGTCACCGACACGATCCAGAAAGAGGTCGACGTCGAGGCACTCCTCAACCAGGTGTTCTCCGGCGTCATCACCGACCGGCCCCGGCTGCAGCGACTGGTTGGTCCGCTCGCCGCTGCGATCAACAGTTTCATCGACCGACAGGTCCGGGAGTTCCTCGCCTCGGACCAGTTCGCCGACCTCTGGATCGCGGCCAACACGCGGGCGCAGCAGTCCCTCCAGCGGATATTGAAGGGGGATCAATCCGGCGCTGTTCAGCTGCAGGGTGATCAGGTCGTCCTTGACCTCTCCGACGTCATCGACCAGGTCAAGCAACGCCTGGTCGACCGGGGACTCACGATCCTGCAGAACGTGCCGATCCCCAACGTCGACAAGCAGATCGTGTTGATGGAAGCGCCGCAACTGAAGCAGATCCGGACGATCTACGCCTTCGCGAACCCGCTGGCACAGTGGCTGATCGTGCTGGTCGCGGCTCTGTATCTGGCCGCTCTGGTGCTCGCGCGCCGGCGTCCGCGGATGACGGTGATCATCGGGGCACTACTGGCGGCGAACGCGCTGCTGCTCGCGCTGGCGCTGTCCGTCGGGCGGCAGCTGTTCATCGACGCGTTGGCCGGTACGACGTTCGGTCCGGCGAGCAGGGTCTTCTACGACCAGTTGCTCTCCTACCTCGATCGCGGCCGGCAAGTGTTCTTCTGGCTGGGTCTGAGCCTCGTGGTGATCGGCTGGTTCGCGGGATCCAACCGGTACGGCACCGCCGTTCGCGGTGGCGTGACCGGCGGTCTGGAAGGCATCGGGGGAGCCTTGGCCGACAGCCCGGTCGGTGGCGCCGGCCGATGGGTCGCGGCCAACGTCCGGTGGTTGCGCGTCGTCGTCGCGCTGCTGGGCGTCGTCGTCCTGCTCTGGGGCAACAACATCTCGCTGTCGCGCCTGTTCTGGTCACTCGCTCTGGTGGTCGGGTTGCTGGCAGTTCTGCAGGTCCTGGTCGGCGCCGGCCGGACACCAGTTGCCTCCGGCCCCGTCGCGCCGCCCGGAGCTGTACCCGGAACGGCGAAGTAGCAGACTGTGACAACGGGGGCGGGCAGGCCTCGATGAACATCGTCTGGGCTGCTCTGATCACGGTCCTCGTGACCGCGGTCACCGTCACGGCGATGCTCCTCGTGCGCAGGCGGGCGCCGGAGGGCAGCTACTTCACCGACGGTGACCGCGCCTCCGGCGTCTTCGGGGTGCTCGCCACCGGGTTCTCGGTACTCCTCGGTTTCATCATCTTCTTGTCGTTCACCTCGTACGACCAGTCGCGGGCCGGCGCCGAGGCCGAGGCAACGATCGTGGCGCAGCAGGTTGAGACGGCGCAGTTCATGCCCGGCAAGACCGCGTCGGAGCTCACCGGCGAACTGGTCTGCTACGCGCGGACCGTCGCCGGGCCGGAGTGGGACGCCCAGGACACCGGTTCGCTCGGGAACTCCATCAACCCGTGGGGTGTGGCGATGTTCCAGACGATCCGGGCTGTCAACCCGGTAACGCCGACCGAGCAGTCGGCGTACGACCGGTGGATGGATCAGACAACCCAACGGGAGCAGGCGCGCATCGACCGGGTGCACGGGGCGGAGGGCATCATCCCGACGCCCTTGTGGCTGGTCCTGTCGGTGATCTCGGTGGTGATCTTCGTGTACCTGTTGTTCTTCGCCGACCGGGCCGAGGGCGCGGTGACACAGGGCGTTCTGATGGGCAGCGTCACGGTGGTCATCACACTTCTGCTGCTCCTGCTCGTGTTCTTCGACCATCCGCACGGAGCGGGTGTGGGCAGGTTGCAGCCGACCGCGATGGTGCGAACCATCGGCCTGATCGACACCCAGCTCAAGGTGGTCGGGCTCGACGTGACACCTCCGTGTGACGAGCATGGCAACCGCCGCTGAGGAGAAGCCCAGCCGTGGCCGCACCGCGCAGGAGGTGCTGGTCACCGTCCTGCTGGTGGTCGCTGCCCTGGGGACCTCGTGGAGCAGCTACCAGGCCACGCGGTGGAACGGCGAGCAGGCCAAGGCGGCCTCCCGTACGAACGCGATCAGGATCGACGCTGCCCGGGCCCAAGGCCTGTCCCAGGCCCAGAGCCAGGTCGACGTCGCCACGTTCATCGCCTGGGCGGATGCGGACCGCCGGGGTGAGGCTGCCGTCGCCGCCTTCTACGCCGACCGGTTCCGCGCGGAGTTCCGGCCCGCGTTCAACGCCTGGATGGCGACCCACCCGTTGACGAACCCGGGTGCGCCGCCGACGCCCTTCGCCATGCCGCAGTACCAGCTCGCATCGCGGCAGGAGGCCGCACGGCTCGACGCGGCCGCCGAGAGCTCCGCGGCCGAGGTACGACGGGACATCCAGATCGCCAGCGACTACGTGCTCACCGTCGTCCTGTACGCCGTGGTCCTGTTCTTCGCCGGGATGAGCACCAAGATCGCCAACCCGCGGCTGCGATGGATCCTGGCCGGGGCCGGCTGTCTCGTCCTGGTCGGCGCCATCGCGTGGATCGCCACCTTTCCGGTCAGCTTCCACGTCTGAGCAGGGTCGGACAGTCGTCCGCTGCGGATGATGCCGGACCTGACGTGGTTCGCCAGCCTTGTGTCACTCCGCGGTGGCGGAGCGGTCCGATTACGCAACGCGTAGCGGCGAGAGACCAGGGGAGTGAACCACAGTGGCACAAGGTGCAGCGGCATCGCATTACGACGCGGCGGGCGAGGAACACGAGGTCAGCGGCTGGGCGGTCGGGTTCGTCCTGTTCGCCGGCCTGATGATGATCATGTCCGGAGGCTTCCAGATCTTCTCCGGTCTGGTGGCACTGTTCGAGAACGAGTTCTACGTGGCCACCCGCAATTACATGTTCCAGTTCGACGCGACCGCGTGGGGCTGGATCCACCTGATCGGTGGCCTGCTGGTGCTGCTGGCCGGTTTCGCGGTCATCGCGGGCCAGACCTGGGCCCGGGTGGTCGGCATCGTCCTGGCCATCCTGAGCGCACTGGCGAACTTCACCTTCATCCCGTACTACCCGTTCTGGGCACTGACCGTCATCGCGATCGACGTCTTCGTCATCTGGGCGCTGGCCGCGCACGGTCGCGATGTCGCTGCCTGACGGCACCCGCAGAAAGCGCACCGTCCTCGGGTGGCTGACGATCGCGATGGTCGCAGCCGCCTGCGGTGCGCCGACGTCCGCCCTGCCAGAGGGGGCCACCACCGAGACACCGCCGACGTCGGCGGATCAGACCGTCCCGGCGGTCGACCGGGAGGCGATGAAGGAGGACCAGGACACCGCGGTCAAGGCGGTGGACTCGTTCTGGCACCGCCACTTCACCGAGCAGTCCGGACAGCCGTACCAGAGTCCTCGTGTTGCCGGGGCCTACATCGGTACGCATGGACCGCCGTGCGGGGGCGAACCGGAATCCGTGCCGTTCAACGCCGTCTACTGCCGGCCCGGTGACTTCGTGGCCTGGGACGACGATCTGATGGCGGCCGGCTACAGCCAGATCGGCGATGCGTGGGTGTACCTGATCATCGCCCACGAGTGGGGCCACGCCATCCAGGCGAGGCTGCGCAGCGACCGGGTCTCGGTCGCGGCCGAACTCCAGGCGGACTGCCTGGCCGGGGCCACGCTGCAAGGAGCAGCCGACGACGGCCTGATCACGATCGAGCCCGGCGACAGCGAGGAGATCGCCAAAACCCTCGCCGCGGTCGCCGACGACTATCCCTGGACCAAGGAAAGCGATCACGGGAACGCCGAGCAGCGGACCTCCGCGTTCAACACCGGCGCGGAAGGCGGCGTCGGGGCGTGCATCTGAGTCGTTGACTCAGCTCGCCCGGCGCCGGGCGTCCTCGACGTACGGAAATGGGTTACCGGAGGCCCGCGCTCCGGAGGCGAGCCAGGCCGTGAGCCCCTCCGGAGATCGCCGCTGGAGTTCGTCGAGGTACTTCTGCCGCTGGTCGACGATGGCCAGGCGTATCGCCGCCGAAGGGGCGGTCTCCAGCAGGCGGAAACTCCGGCGCCAGGCCAGGCACAAGGCCTGATCGTCGAGGGAACCGAGCTCTCGCGCCGCGTCGTCGGCGGGACCGTCCGCGGATGGCGTCGCGGAGACGGCAGGTGTTGCCGGCTCCGGCTGACGGGCGGGAGGATCCCCCTTGGCGTGCCTTCCCGGGAACTTCGTTGTCAGAGCCGGCGTCGTCACTGCGAGTGCCACCACTACCAAGACGCCGGCGAACTTGAAGACCGCGATCAGCCCCACGGCGGCCGGCGTGATCAGCGCGCCGGCGAAGGTGACCCGAAGGATCCTGGGCACCTCGCTCTTCCCGTCCGCTCCCCACATGGACGACGCGACGACGGCGGTCGACATCCCGACCACGACCGCGCTGATGATGGTTCCGCCCACCCCCCAGCTGGCGATCGCGCAGATGAGCCCGACTGTGGTGGCCACGTAGATACAGCACGTCCGGACACTCTGACCCTTGCTGCGGGGAGCGCCGGAATCACGCCCCCCGGCGCCTGATGACCGCGTCGTCTCACTCACGTTGTCAGTTCCTTTGCCCCGGTTCTCGACTCCCCATCGAGTTCATTCAGACCAAAGCATGCCTCTCGCCGGCAGGTCCGCGCCTCCTCCGTCCGGGGTGAAACGGGGGCCGGCACAGCTACTGCCGGGCCAGGTGGGCCCGCAACTCGAGCTCGGGATCGTGGATGAGCTCGCCGCTGAGGTCGATGACGGCCTTGTGGATGGTGCCGGTGAACTTGAACGGGCTGATGTAGTCCGGGGTCACCGCGGAGCCGGGGTTGGCGCCGCAGGTGAGTGCACCGGGATTGAGGACGAACGGCGTCGTCACGGCCGCATCGGCGCTGGCCACCAGGTTTCCGTCGACGTACAACTGCAGGTGACCGGGCGCACCCTTTCCGTTGGGCAGGTCGGGTTTTCCCGTCGGCTCGAACTCGAAGCGGAGCTTGTGCTCGCCAGGCGCGACCGGGTCGGGTGACGACACCTCGAAAAGGCTCCTGCCGACGTAGTTGTGGACGTAGTGCAGCCGCTGATCCTTCATGTACAGCGAGTAGCCGCCGGCCGCGGTGCCTTGACAGAGGAGAACTCCTTCGGCGCCGCCGTCGGGGATCTCGACGAAGGCCGTGATGCTGTGCGGCCGGTTCAGGACGCGCGGGCCCGCGAAGAACGGGACCGGCTGGGTGTTCGGCCAGATCGTGTACTGATCGCGCGGAGGCGCGATCGACGGCTTGTCTGCGATCAGGCGTGCCAACCCACTCCCGTCGATCGGCAGGACGCCATGCTTCCCGGCCTCGGCGTACCAGGTGGAGATCAACGCGATCAGCCGATCGCGTTCGCCGGCGGCGAGGTTGTGGGTCTCCGCGGGGTCCTCCGCCACGTGATAGAGCTCCCAGCCCGCGCTGTCGAGCTGAGACAATCTCGCCGCACTGATCGGCTGACCGAAGCCGACACCCGCCTCGGCGAACGACGGGCCGGGCCACGGGCAGACCGCGCGCCACCCGTCGTGGTCGATGGCACGGTGGCCGAGCATCTCGAAGTACTGGGTGTGATGTTTGCTGGGCGCCGCTGCGTCGTCGAGGGCGTGCGCGAAGCTGACGCCGTGCAGCGGCGACTGCGTGACTCCGCGGATCGTCGGCGGCGGCTGGGTGCCGAGTAGGTCCAGGACAGTCGGCACCATGTCGATGAGGTGGGCGTACTGGTGGCGGATCTCGCCCTTCGCCTGCACGCCGGCCGGCCACGAGAGAATGAAGGGGTCGCAGGATCCGCCCCGGTAGGTCTCCCGCTTCCAGCGCCGGAACGGGGTGTTGCCCGCCCAGGTCCAGCCCCAGGGATAGTGGTTGACGTGCTTCGGGCCGCCGATCTCGTCGATGACCTTGAGGCTGTCCTCGAGTGACTCCGGAGCGTTGTTGAAGAACTGCGCCTCGTTCGTGGTTCCGGTCGGGCCGCCCTCGGCACTCGCCCCGTTGTCCGAGATCACCATCACGATCGTGTTGTCCAGCTCGCCCTGTTCACGCAGGAAGTCGAGCAGCCGGCCGAGATGGTGGTCGGTGTGGCTGAGGAAGCCCGCGAACACCTCCATCATCCGGCTGAACAGCCTGCGCGCCTCGGGTGGTTGCGACGGCCAGTCCGGTACGTCGGGGTCGTGCCGGGACAGCTCCGCGTCGGCGGGCATGATGCCGAGTTCCTTCTGCCGGGCGAAGACCTTCTCCCGATAGGCGTCCCAGCCCTCGTCGAAAGCACCCGCGTACTTGTCGGCCCACTCCTTCGGCACATGGTGTGGCGCGTGAGTGGCCCCGAAGCAGAGGTGCAGGTAGAACGGCTTGCCAGGGTCGATCTGCTTGGCGTCGGCGATGAACTCGATCGACCGGTCGACCAGATCCTCGGTGAGGTGGTATCCCTCCTCCGGCGTGCGCGGCGGCTCGATCTGGTGGTTGTCGTACACGAGGTCGGGATACCACTGACTCGTGTCGCCCCCGAGGAAGCCGTAGAAGCGCTCGAACCCGCGACCGAGCGGCCAGCGGGTGTAGGGCCCCGTCGCTGTCTCCTGATTGCTCGGGGTCAGGTGCCACTTGCCGATCATGAACGTGCTGTAGCCCTGCTCCACCAGCATCTCCGACAGCATCCCGTTCTCGAACGGGATGACCCCGTTGTAGCCAGGGAAGCCGGTCGCAAGTTCGGTGATGGCGGCCATGCCGTTGCTGTGGTGGTTCCGCCCGGTGACGATGCAGGACCGGCTCGGCGAACACAGCGCCGTGGTGTGCATGTTCGTGAACCGCAGCCCGGCGGCGGCCAGCGCGTCGAAGTTCGGTGTCTCGATCGGACTCCCGTAGCAGCCCAGGTGACCGAAACCCGTGTCGTCCAGCACCACGAACACCACGTTCGGGCTGCCGGCCTTCGCCCGGGTGATGGCCGGCCATGCCGGACTCGACTCGTCGGTTGTCCGTCCCACCACACCGGTGAACGGAGTCCCGGACGGATACTCCTCGATCGCCACGACAGCCCCCTTTCGCTTGAAAACGCAGTACGGGGCGGACTCTCCAGCCGACGATGCCAGCCTGCTGACCGTTCGAAACCCTCTCTGAGGGATGAGGTGGGGGGTGGGCGGCAGCTGTCAGGGTGGGGAAGATCCGAGCTGTACGCGATTCGGCAGGGCGGAGGCGGGGCGGTGACAGAGGGCACGTCCGCGGTGCTCGCGCTCCTCGTCCTTGCCTGGGCAGTGACCTCGGATCTCCTGGCCCGCCTGAACATCACCGGTCCGCTGGTGTTCGCCATCTCCGGCTACGTCTTGGGGAATCCTGACTGGGGTCCGCTTTCGGTGGACGTCGAGGCCCCGTCTGTCCATCGGATCGCGGAGCTGTCGCTGGCACTCCTGCTGTTCTCGGACGCTGCCAGGGTCAACCTCTCGAGGCTGAAGGCAGATGCTCGCCTGCCCGGCCGGCTGCTGGCGGTCGGCCTTCCCCTCTCCGTGATCCTCGGCTCTCTCTTCGCCGCGTGGTTCTTCGCCGATTTCACCTGGGCACTCGCCGGCTTCGTCGGCGCCACACTCGCTCCCACCGACGCTGCGCTCAGCGCGCAGGTGATCAACGACCGCCGGATACCTATGCGGCTGCGTCGCGCACTCAATGTGGAGAGTGGACTCAACGACGGCATCGTCACGCCGGTCGTCACGTTCACGCTGGCCGTCGCTGCCGGCGAACTCGGGATCGGGAGTCACGACAGCGGCTCCGACCACGGCGGCGGTGCGCTGCTCGAACTCGGCATCGGTCTCGTCATCGGCCTGGCGGTCGGAACAGCGAGCGCCAGACTCATCATGGTTGCCTCCCGACGGCACTGGATGAGCAAGGGGGCAGGGCGGCTCGCAACACTCGCCGCCGCACTCGGCAGCTTCGAACTCGCTGTCACGCTCAGCGGCAACGGGTTCATCGCGGCGTTCGTGGCCGGCATCGCCTTCGGAGCGGCACTTTCCGCGGATGATGCCGGCGCGGCCAGCGCCGTCGAGCTACCGGAACGTCTCGGTGAGGTCCTGGCACTCGCCGTCTGGTTCCTCTTCGGAGCGGCGCTGGTGCCGATCGCCGTGCACAACTTCGACCTCACGCTGCTCGCGTACGCCGTACTGAGTCTGACTGTGGTCCGCATGGTTCCGGTCGCGTTGGCTCTGCTCGGAGCCGGGCTGGATCGCAGCACCGTCCTGTTCGTGGGATGGTTCGGGCCGCGCGGCCTGGCCTCGGTCGTGTTCGCGCTGCTGGCGGTCGAGCAGCTCGGCGAAGCCTCTGTGGTCGAGCACGCCGTCGCAGTCATCGCGCTGACCGTGCTGTTGAGTGTGGCGCTGCACGGTGTCACGGCCGGTCCGTTCGGCAGCCGCTACGTCCACGTCGAGCGGGCGGCCGACGATCCGGGCTCGGCCCCCCGGTCACGACGCTCCGCCCACCACTAGCGGACGACGTGCAGCGGCCGTTCGCGTCGGTCGGCCAGGATGGGGTGCCGGGTCACGCCTGGGCGGTGCCCGGGTAGCCGGGAGCCGCGCGGCGTTGGGTCCAGCCGGAGCCCCAGTGCACGACGTCGAGGATGGCGGCCAGGACGATCCAGAACCAGTCGCCGCCGCTCAGGCCGCCGCCCGTGTAGAGGATGACGTACATGAGCGTCGCGAAGGGCAGGAAGATGATGCCGAGCAGCGGCCAGATCCACGTGTCGAAGGCGGAGTCGACCAGGTTGGGGCGCGCCACCCACACGATGAACAGAGCCAGGCGCGGAAAGACTCCGGCAAGCAGAGCGAAGAAGCACCCCATGGTCGTTCCTCTCGCGCGCGCCTGATCGCCGCAGTGCGGCGATGGTGGACTTGGATCGTTGCGTGCGGGCCGACGGCGAGCCTCATCCTGGCGGGGTGAATTGATCCGGGTGTGCTGCAGCTAGTCCGCCCGGGGTGAGGTGTTCCGGCCGGGACCGGAGGCATCGTCGGGGCGACATGTACCTCGGACCGCGTGCGGTCGCCCGATCAGGAGGAGAGACCCGTGGGATCTGACAGCAACGCTCCCGTCGACCTGTACATCGCCGCTTACATGGACGCGGACGCGGCGCGAGGCGATTGGGACGCGATCAAGCAAGCCGCGTCGGACGACGTGATCAAGGTCGACGGGCTCGTCCTCGTCAGCCGCGATGCCGACGGCAAGATCAACGTCGACGACGATTTCCACACGGCCCGCAAAGGCGCCAAGTGGGGCGCGGTCGGTGGCGCGGTGATCGGCCTCATCTTCCCACCCAGCCTGCTGGCCAGCGCGGCGGTCGGTGCGGGCGCGGGGCTGGGCATCGGTGCTCTCAAGTCCCACCGGGAGAAGGCGGCGATCAAGGCCGACGTCGAAGACGCCTTGCCGCCGAACAGTTCGGGCATCGTGGCGCTGTTCGAGGAAGTGTGGGTGGCCGACGTCGACAAGGCGCTGTCGCACGCGGACAAGGTCACCAAGAACGAGGTCGACGCGGACAGCGCGACGGAGGTCAAAGAGGCGGCCGGCAAGTAGGCCAGGGGGGAAGCTGTGTTGCGAATCGCCGGACGTCGATCGATGGTCGCCGCGCTGGTGACCGTTGCCCTGCTCGTCGTACCGATGGCGTGCAGTGACAACTCGACGCAGGGCCAGTCAAGTCCGTCAGTGACGGTAGCTCCACCGACGACAGGTGCGTCCACGGCGGACTGCGCTGCCGCGTCCGCACTGAAGTCCTCGCTGGCGGATCTGGCGAATGTGAAGCCCCTGCAGGACGGTCTCACCGCACTGACCACAGCGATGGCCAACGTCAAGAGCAGCCTGGGTGTCGCGGTAGCCGCGGCATCGGCTGCTCTGCAGCCTGCCGTCGAGAGTGTCAAAGCGGCGTTCTCACAGTTGGAGACCGCGGCGAGTGGCCTGAGTGCGGACAACCTCAGGCAGAAGGCGCCGCAGATCAACTCGGCGCTCCAGCAAGTCGGCAGCGCGGCCACGTCGTTCGCCACCACGCTGACACAGAGCTGTCCGGCAGGCTGATCGCCGGCTGTCACCAGCTCATCCGTGGTGGGTGAGGCGAACCTGGGGTCGCGCGGGCCAGCATCAGGTGCGAGCCGCCGCCGATTCCGCGGCGGCCGACGCTACGAGAGGAGATACCACGATGGCTGCGAAAGGTGGCGCGGTGATGGCCGGCTCGGTCGTCTTCGCCGGATCGCTGCTCCTGGTGGTCGGATTGGTCAACATCTTCCAGGGATTCATCGCGCTGTTCTCGGACGAGCGTCTGGTCGTGACGCGGAACAAATTCGTCATTGTGGACGTGACCGGCTGGGGATGGTTCCTGATTATCTCCGGGCTGATCATGATGGCCGTCGGCGTCGGCCTGCTCGCGGTGCAGACATGGGCCAGGATCGCGGGCATCGTCGTCGTCGGCCTGCACGCGGTGACGCAGATCGCCTGGATCGGTGCCTACCCGGTCTGGTCGTTGCTGATGATCGCACTGGACGTCGTCATCCTGTTCGCGCTCACCGTCCGGTGGTCCGACGTACGAGACCGGCTCGGAGACACCGGCGTGGAGGCCTGGGGCGGCGAGCCGGCACCCGACATGTCGGGTGCCGAGCGGACTACGCCTCCGCTCCAGCGTTGAGAGCCGCAGATCCCGGGTCGGCTCGATAGGCACGGAAGGTGTCGGCGACGGTCCGGTAGATGTTGCCCTCGCCGATCTCGGCCAAGGTCCCGTACGAGCGGAGCGTGGCAAGCAGCTGGGTGTCCGGCCGGACGAGCACGAAACGGGCGTGGTGAGCCTGGCAGTAGTTGACGAGGTTCGCCAGGGTTACCCCGGCCGAGTAGTCGATGTCGTCGATCGCGCCGCAGTCCAGCGCTACCCAGCGGACCGGATCTGGAGCGTTGGCGATGATCAGCTCCAGATGGTCGACGAAGCGGTTGGCGTTGGCGTAGAAGAGCTCCGCGTCGTAGCGGAAGACCACCAGCCCGGGCAGGCTCTGGACGCCTGGCCGGGCCGCCAGGTACGTCGGCTCGCCGGCCTGGTCCTGACCGATCACGTAGTCGCCCGGTTTGTATTGCCGCCGGATGATGTCGAGCATCGAGAGGACGATGGCGAGGACGATTCCCTGCTCGACGCCGACGGCGAAGACGGTGACCGTGGTGATCACCGCGACCACGAACTCGTTCCTGCGCCGGATCCACAGCCGCTGCAGGCCGGGGATGTCGATCAGGCTGACGCCGATGAGGAAGACGATCCCGCCGAGCACCGCCTTGGGCATGTCCACCAGCAGCCCGGTGAAGAAGAGCGTGAACAGCAGTACGACGGCCGACATCGTCATGTTGGCGAGCTGGGTGCGCCCTTTCTGCTCGTCGAGGATCTGCGTCTTGGTCGGGCTGCCGTTGACCACGAAGGTGCCGCTGAGCCCGGCGGCGAGGTTGGCGCCGCTGAGCCCCACGATGTCCCGGTTGATGTCGACCGCGTCGCCGTGCCGGAACGCGAAGCTGCGGGAGGTGGCGGCGCTCTGGGCGATGATGAGCACGAAGCACGACAACGCGGTCGGCAGCACCTTGGTCACGTCCGGCCAGGAGATGCCCGACGGCAGGCCGATCGGTGGGAAGCCGCCCTGGACGGCGCCGACCACGGCGACGCCGTGCGCCTGTGCATCGGTCAGCGCGGAGATGGCGGTCAGCAGTACGACGGCGACGATGGCACCCGGGACGACCGGGATGAAACGCTTGAAGATCAGGATGATCGCGATCGTGCTGAGCCCGAAAGCGAACGTGGCGAGCTGGATCGAGGACAGCGAGCTGATCCAGTGCCATTGCTGTTCGAACCAGATTCCCTTGCCCTTCGAGATGCCGAGCAGGTCCGGAATCTGGCCGGACAGCACCTGGATGCCGACGCCGGTGAGGAACCCGATCAGCACGGACGTGCTCAGGAAGTCTCCGATGAAGCCCAGCCGCAGCAGCCGCGCCACGATCAGCAGACCGCCGCAGACCAGCGCCGTGAGGCTGGCGAGCGCAAGCCACTCGGGCGATCCGGGTGTGACGCCGGCGATGCCCAGACCGGTCAGACCCGCGGCGAGCACCGCGGCGGTGGCCGAGTCCGCCCCCACCACGAGCAGCCGCGAAGAGCCCAGCAGCGCGAAGAGCAGGGTGGGGAAGATGACCGTGTAGAGCCCGGTCACGATCGGCGTACCGGCGATGGACGTGTAACCCATCACCTCGGGAATCGCCACCGCCGACAGGGTCAGGCCGGCGATGACGTCGCGCGCCAGCCAGGGCCGCTGGTATCCACGCAGCGACTCTGGGATCAGCCTCATGTCGTCCTGCGGTGGTCAGACGTTCTGGATGGCTTCGATTCGGTTCGAGCTGATGGCTTTGGTGAAGTCTGCGAAGTCCTGGTCGTTCTGGGCTGCGTAGCGTTCGGAGAAGTCGGTGATCGACTTGTCGAAGGCATCGTTGTCGCCCAGGTAGGCAGCGATGGACACCGCGTCACCCGATCGTGCGTGAGCACGGGCCAGGGTCCATCCGCACGTGCGGGCGTAGAAGGTCATCACCGCGGGCAACATCATCTCCACGAGCGCTGAGCCCTTCATGTCGCGCAGCTGGCGCCAGTAGAAGTAGCGGTCGGCCTGAACCCCTTTGGACCAGCCGAGGAAGATGTCGCTGCTGGCCTGCATCAATCGCTGGCCCTGGACCACCCGCTCGCCCGGCTGCCTGAACGCACTCTTGCGCAACGTTCCTTCGAGAACCGACCTGGTCGCCTCCTTGACCTGGAGGAACAGCGGATCGCCGCGGTCACGGCCCTGCAGCAGGACGACGAACGCTCGCGTTCCGACGCTGCCGACGCCGACGACCTTCCGGGCCCAGTCGATGATCTCGAAGCGCTCGAGCAGTTGCCGAACGTCGGGCCGAAGGGTGGAGCGGTAGTCCCGGAACAAGTCGAGGACGACGTCCTCGAGAACTCCGGGCTCGAGTCCGTACGTCGCGTGGAGTTCGCGCGCGGGAACGATCACCGGCGGGACGCTGGCGATGCGATAGCGGCCGTCGACCTCCTCGCCGAGCTTGGACAGCGCCTGATTGCTGTTGCGGGAGTGGGCCTTCAGCGCATTCTTCGTAAAGCGCTTGTGGGCCTCTTTCACCTGCTTCGGCGTCATCTCGTCCATGCCGTCCGCGCCGGCGGTCTTGTTCTTGCCCTTACCCTTCTTGGATCCCTTGCCCTTACTGTCGACTCCGGCCAGGAGGGCATTCACCGACTGGTTGATCTCGTCCTCGGAAATGTGGGCGTACCACACGTCGAGGGTTTTCTGAGCGGCGAACTCGGCCATAGTCTCCCGGTAGGAGGTGACACAGGCCTTCGTGATCGCACGACCGTCCGCCTCCGAGTACCCGTTGTTCTGTGCCGCCACCATGAAACTCGCGGCCAGCCGTTTGACGTCGTACTCGAACGGGCCGGGGAGGGTCTCGTCGAAGTCGTTGATGTCGAACACCAGATTTCGCTCCGGCGAGGCGAAGACGCCGAAGTTCGACAGATGGGCGTCGCCACACAACTGGACCTCGAGGCCGGACGTGGGTGTCTCGGCAAGGTCCACGGCCATGATCTTGGCCGCACCGCGGTAGAACGTGAACGGCGAGGCCATCATCCGGCCATGCCGTACCGGGACCAGATCGGCATCACGCCGTAGGTTCTGCTCCTCGATGAGTGCCACCGGATCCGGCCGGTCCGCGGCGGGCATCCACCCTGCGTGACTGTCCGGCATCGCTCGGGTGCGAGCCTCGAGACCGCGCGCATACCGCTCGTCCAGAGTCAGATGTTGAACCTTCGTCGCCATGATCGGCCGCCTTTCTCTCCGTTGCCGACGATTCAGCAGGACTCTGGTCGCCGCATCACCCCTGAGGGACGATCAGGCTCCGGCTGCCGGAACGTCACCGTGGCCCGGCGGGGCCGGGCCTCGGTGAATCCTCGTCGGATGTGGAACTTCTACTCGCGCATCAGCATCAGAGCGGCCTCGCGTTCAAGATCCAGGTACGGGTCGCCGCTGACGTCGACTGCCACCCGGTTGATCGTGCCGCCGGTGAAGGTGTGGGGCGGCTCGCCCGGGTAGTCGTCGGTGATCGGCTCACCGTTGTGCCTGCCGACGTACAGACCTGAACCTGCGATGGCGAAGGCACCGAGCTGAGTCTTGATGTGTCCCTCACCGACCTTCTCGTCCCCGTAGTAGAGCGAGAGTGTGCCGGTTGCGGCGTCGGGGTCCATCCCTTCCTTGTCGAACGAGGCCGACAGGATCAGGTTCTCGCCGGTCGGGATGTCTTTCGTCGCGACGATCTGCTGCTCGAGCGCGCCGACGAAACTGTTCACGTAGTGCAGCCGGTTGTTCTTCACGTACAGCGCGTGGCCACCGAACCTGGCGCCCATCGCGAACAGCACGCCTTCGGCTCCTGGTGCCGGGATGTCGACCAGGGCGCCGATCGAGAACGAGCGGTTGCGGGTGTTGACCGCCTGCCACTCCGAGACCGCGGCGGTGTCGGGGTAGTAGACGTACCGATCCTTCGGTGCGCTCAGCTGCGGCCGGGGGGTACCGAGGATCTCCAGTGGTGAGCGGTCGTCGAGCGGGAAGGCGTCGTTCGCGCCCGCCTCCGCGAACCAGATGTTCACCAGTTCGCGCAGCTTCTCCGGCTGCTCCGCCGCGAGATTCTTGATCTCCGACCGGTCGACCTCGACGTGGTAAAGCTCCCATTCGTCGGCGTTGAAGTGCGCCCAGCCCGACACGGTCGGGTGGGTGGTGACCGCCTTCCAGCCCTGGTGATAGATCGAGCGGGACCCCAGCATCGAGTAGAACTGTGTCCTCCGTCCGGAGTCGGCTGACGCGTCGTCGACGCTGGCCCGCATGCTGATCCCGTCGATGGGGCTCTGGGTGTGTCCCTTGATCGTCTCCGGGGCGTCGACGCCGAGGACGTCGAGGATGGTCGGGACGATGTCGATCGCGTGGTGGTACTGGTGATGGATCTCGCCGCGGGCTGTCGCACCCGCCGGCCACGAGATGATGCAGGGGTCCGCCGTACCGCCGTTGAACTCGTAGCGCTTCCACATCTTGAACGGCGTGTTGAACGCCATCGCCCAGCCGTTGGGGTAGTGGTTGTAGGTCTTCGTGCCACCGAGGTCGTCCAGCTTGGCGAGGTTCTCCGCGAGGTCGTCGGCGATCCCGTTGGCGAACTTCATTTCGTTGACCGAGCCGTTCGGGCCGCCTTCGCCGCTCGCACCGTTGTCGGACACGACGACGATCATCGTGTTGTCCAGCTGGTCGGTCTGCTCCAGGTAGGTGAGCAACCGGCCGATGTGGTGGTCGGCGTGCGCGAGGAATCCGGCGTACACCTCGGCCATCCGGGCGAACAGATGCCGCTCGTCGGCGTTCAGTGTGTCCCACGGACGGGTGTAATCCAGCGTCGGGAACGGCAAATCATCCGGGCCGCTGCGAGTCTCGGGTGTGCCGATCGGATTCAGTGCGGGCAGTTCGGTGTCGGCCGGAACCACACCGAGCTTCTTCTGGCGGGCCAGGGTCTCCTGCCGCATCGCCTCGTACCCCTGGTCGAAGCGCCCGGCGAACTTGTCGATCCAGTCCTTCGGCGCGTGGTGGGGCGCGTGGCAGGCGCCGGGTGCGTAGTACAGCAGGAATGGCTTCTCCGGAGCGATCGCCTTGGCGTCCCTGATGAACTCGATCGCCTTGTCGGTGAGGTCGTCGGTCAGGTGGTAGCCCTCCTCGGGCGAGCGCGGCTGATCGACCGGGTGGTTGTCATAGACCAGGTCGGGGTACCACTGGTTCGTCTCGGCCCCGAGGAACCCGTACCAGCGTTCGAAGCCGCGGCCGCTCGGCCAGTTCCGGCGCGTGGCCGCGAGGTTCATCTCGTCGGTCGGGCACAGATGCCACTTGCCCACCATGTACGTGTTCCAGCCACGCTCGCCGAGGATCTCCGGCAGCATCCCGTTCTCCGGTGGGATCGTGCCGCTGGCGTTCGGGAATCCGATCGCTGCCTCGGTGATGCAGGCCATGCTGTTGCGGGTGTGGTTACGGCCGGTGAGCAGACACGACCGGGTCGGCGAGCACAGCGCCGTCGTGTGCCACTGGGTGAAGCGCACCCCGCGCGAGGCGATCGCGTCGATGTTGGGCGTCTCGATCGGGCCGCCGTAGCAGCTCATTGCCGAGAAGCCGACGTCGTCCAGGACGATGTAGACGACGTTCGGCGCACCGTCCGGGGCCTTCGCCGGCTCGAACGGCGTCCAATCCGCTACGGAGTCGCGGATATCGACATTGATCGTTCCTCGGAACGGCACAGGCATAACGTCCACTCCTCATTGATTGCTGACAGCAGTCGGCCTCAAGACAGCCTCGATCGAGCCCGAATTCGAGTCGCCACCCGCCACGGATGAACCGGTATCCCCACGTGGCAAACGGGCGGGTAGATCATCCGGGCTGTGGGATGCCCTCGAGGGTCGGGGCCGGACAGGATGGCCGTGGTGTCGGGGCTCGGCGCTGAACCGGAGATTCTGAGGGCTGGCCGATGGGGTGGAATTCGTGAGGCGGCGGATTGCGGCGGTGGTCGCGTTGGTGGTGGGGGCCGCGACGCTGGTGTTCGGTGTCGTGAACGCCGTGAATGAGTTTCCGCGCGGCCTCATCTTCCTGGCGTGCGTGGTGATTGCGGTCGTAGCGGCTTGTTACGGCGTACTGCGGCGAGGGATCGCGCGCACGGCTGGGTTGTACGTGGCCGGTCTGGCGCTCGTCGGTGCGCTGCTCGTCATTGTCCTGGGTGGGGACTTCGGCCGCGACCTTCTGCTCATCGTGGGACTGCTGGTCACTCTGGCAGCCACCCGGGCCAGCTTCACCTCCCGCGTGGATCTCCCATCCGCGCCGGCACCGCAGCATCCGGTGCTGTTCTACAACCCGAAATCCGGTGGCGGGAAGGCAGAACGCTTCGCAGTCGCCAAGGAAGCGCGTGACCGCGGGATCGAGCCGATCGAGCTGAAGCGCGGGGACGATCTCGAGACCCTGGTCCGCGGCGCGGTCGCGCGGGGCGCGGACGGACTCGCGATGGCCGGTGGGGACGGCTCACAGGCGGTCGTCGCCGCGGTCGCCGCCGAACTCTCGCTGCCCTACGCGTGCGTGCCGGCCGGCACCCGCAACCACTTCGCGCTCGACCTCGGGGTCGACCGTGACGACGTGGTCGGTGCGCTGGACGCCTTCGTCAACGGCGGCGAGCGCTTGGTGGATCTCGCGGAGGTCAACGGGCGGGTGTTCGTCAACAACGTGTCGCTCGGCGTGTACGCCGAAGCCGTCCAGCGCACCGGCTACCGCGCGGCGAAGATCCGCACTCTGCTCGACACCGTGCCCGACGCCCTCGGCGCCGGTGGCAGCGACCTCGATATGCGCTGGGCGGGGCCGGAAGGGCAGGAACACCGCGGGGGAGCCGCCGTGCTCGTCTCGAACAACCGCTACCGCCTCGGTCGTGCGGTCGGTTCCGGCACCCGCCCGCGCATCGACGACGGTCTGCTCGGCATCACCGTCATGGGCGCGCCCGCGGATGAAGGTCAACGCCGCCTTCAGCGTCCTATGCGCGAGTGGACGACTCCGTCCTTCCAGGTCGATGCCGATCGGCCACTGCCGGCCGGCGTCGACGGCGAGGCGCTCATCTTCGACGCGCCGCTGCGCTTTCAGATCCGGCCCGGAGTTCTCCGGGTCCGTATCGCGCCCCAGCACCCGGGCGCATCGCCGTCGGCGATGCTTCCCGAGGGCCTCCGCGACGGCCTGGCCGCGCTGGTGCGCATCGCTCTGGGCCGCGACCGGCACTCGGCAAGCTCAACCCCTGGGAGGCCGTAATGGATCTGATCGAGATCCACGAGAAGGAGCCGATGAGCCGGGAGGCCGCCGCGGCCCGATTGCGCGCTCTTGCCGACAGCCTCACCAAGGAGAACGATGTCGAGTTCGACCGAGGCGGCCTGCGAGTCAGGGTGCACGTTCCGGACGAGGTGTTCCTGAAGCTCGAGTTCGAGCTCGGGGACGACGGGAGTGAGCTCGAGGTCGAGCTCACATGGTGACGGAAACCGTTGCGTGATCGGCTCATCGCACCGGCTCTCTGCCTACGACCGCGCGCTGTACCGGTCGGTGGCAGAACTGTCGACGCCCGTCCTGGACGAGCCGCTACGACGGGTGTCCGACTTCGCCAACTTCTCCAAGCCATGGTTCCTGGTGGCCGGCGCCCTCGCGCTGTTCGGCGGCCCGCAGGGCCGGCGGGCCGCGGTCGCGGGGCTCGGGGCGATCGGGGCGGCGTCGTTGCTGGTGAACCAGCCACTCAAGAAGATGGTCGGTGAACGCCACCGGCCCGACCGGGTCGGCCTCGGTGTCCCCGTGCAGCGCTGGGTGCGTATGCCCTCGTCGGGATCCTTTCCGTCCGGACACTCCGCGTCCGCGGCGGCCTTCGCCGTCGCCGTCGGGGAGGTCGTGCCCACGCTTCGGCCGGCACTGCGCGGTGCGGCGGCGGTCGTTGCGTTCTCCCGGGTGTACACAGGCGTGCACTACCCGAGTGACGTTCTGGTCGGCGCGACCGTCGGGGCGCTGTTCGGACGCCTGGCCGGACGGCTGGCGCTCCGCGGCGGCCCACCAAAGCCAGCCGAAGACAAGGAGCACACGTCATGACAGTTCAACCCACCCAAGGCGGTGCGAACGCGATCGTCGCCAGCCGGCTGTGGGCCGGAGGCGCTGCCACGGCCATCATCGCCGCACTGATCGCGGTGGTCGGCATACTGCTTGCGCGCGGCGTCTTCGACGTACCCGTCCTCGCACCCGAAGGCGAGGGCACCTGGGGAGACGCCGACACCCTGAAGTACGCGGTGTACTGCGCTGTCGCGGCGCTGGTGGCCACCGGCCTGCTGCATCTGTTGCTGCTGTCCACGCCGCGGCCCCTGCAGTTCTTCCATTGGATCATCGGGCTGGCCACGATCGCCGCGGCACTCCTCCCGTTCGTGGCCAACGGCACGACGTCATCGAAGATTGCGACGGGGTTGATCAACCTCATCGTCGGGATCGCCATCGGCACCCTGCTGACCGGAGCGGCGCGGTCGGCCATGCGGGACCGCCGTACCACTTACTGATCGGAGTTCGGCGGTCGACGCCGCACTGCCCAGCTCTCCGCCTCCCGCAAGGCTTGCGTCGTCGATTCCCCGACCACTTCGGTAGCCTCGAAGACGCCGACCGGTTCGGACGCCCCCGTCCGGTCGGTACGACGCAGCAGCTTGGCGACGGCGTGGTCGACCCCGCTGAGATACAACCGGCCGCCGACGGCGTCGAGGGCGGCGGCGTAGTCCTCCACGACCTTGACGAACGTCGCACCAACGGCTGTCCGGCCGCGCATCCGCAGTACGACGGTTGGTGCCTCGGCGCCGGCCGGGTCAGGCAGTTTGGCCTGAAGAGTGCGGGAGCCGGCGTACAGCAGGCTCCCGTACACGTCGACGACGGTCGCCCGATAGCTGGGCAGCCGCGCGGGAGCCGGGTGTTCGCTCCACCGGCCGTCGCCGATGGGCGTCAGCTGGACGACCTTGAGGTCCGACGCCTCCTGGTTGAGCTGCAGCAGCAGCGAGAGGGACACGCCGATGCCGACCGCGGCGGCGATCGGCAGGAACAGGGTTGCGCAGAAGGTCGTGACGACCGCGATCTCCGACGTCGGGCCGGTCCGCAGGATCGACACCAGCTCGCGCGGCCGCAGCGACTTGGCCGCCGCATAGATGAGCACGGCCGCCAGTGTCGGCATGGCGACCAGCCCGATCACCTGGGAGAAGGCTGCGAGGATCGCGATCATCCACAGGCCTGAACAGATCGCCGCCCACCTGGTCCGGCCGCCGACCGTCTGGTTCAGGGAGGTCTGGCCCACCGAACCGCCGACCGGCAGGCCGCGGAAGAAGCCGGCCGCGGCGTTGCCGATGCCCTGGGCAACGAAGTCCCGGTTCGCGTCCGAGGCGGTTCCGTCCCGGTTCGGCGCGGCGTCGGCGACACCACTGCCCTGCACGAGGACGATGGCCGCAACCGCCAGAGCGCCGGTGAGCAAAGAGAACGACAGTTGGCCGAGGTCCGGCAGTTGCGGCAGCGGAATGCCGCGAGGAATCTGTCCGATGTCCTTCACGAGGGTCACCTGGTCGGCGCCGGCGAGTGCCAGGCCGGCGGTTGGGACGGCGAGCGCCACCAACGCACTCACCCTCGCCAGCGGGGTGCGGGACAGGCCGACGAGGATCGCGAGCGCGGCGAGGCCCGCGAGCAGCGATGCGAGGTCGATCTGCCCGGGGTGGAAGACGTCCATGGCCCTCGTGAGCGCGACGTCGCCCGTGGCGTTCGCGCCGGCGAGGCTGGGTAGTTGACTGAGGATGATGTTGACCGAGATCCCGCTGAGGAACCCGGTCATCACCGAGTGTGACACGAAGCGGGTGTAGCGCCCCAACCGGGCGATGCCCGCCAGGATCATCACCAGGCCGGCGATGATCGTCAACAGCAGCAGGGCTTGCGGCCGGTCCGCGGGGTCCACGCCTTCCAGGGCCGATCCGGCGGCCAGGGCCCCGGCCGTGGTAGTGGTGATCACCATCAGCTGGCTGCTCGTCGCGAATCCGCCCGCGACCGGACCGGCGAAGCTCGCGTAGAGGCCATGGATCGGGTTCACGCCGATGAGTGCCGCGGACGCCATCCCGTTGGGAACGCTGCTGATCGCGCCCGGCAGCCCGGCGATCACGTCGGCGCGCAGGTTCCGTCGCTCGGGACGGATCGATCGCAGCCACCGCAGCAGCGGGCGCGCGGTCACGCGGTGACCGGCCACGCGCGTCTCCCTCCGCGATCGAGGGTCTGATGGCTGCGAGCCTAGGGGCTGAGCGGCGGCGGCATCTCACCCTGGATGGACGATGCGGTGCGGCGGATCGGCGGGCATCGTCATCACCGTGGGGGCGAATGACCAGAAAGGGGTGGCACCATGACGCACGGCGAATACGGTCCGATGGACGACCTGGAAGTGGAGCAGGATGTCTCGAGCGGAGCGGTGGGCGGCGTCGCGTTCGCCGCGACCTTGACGGCGATGATCGGTTCGTTCTCGATCGTGGCGGGGCTCGCCGCGATTCTCGACGATAACTACATGGTCAACAACCGGCGCTACGCGTTCCACCTCTCCGTCCCCGCGTGGGGGTGGATCCACCTGGTGCTGGGCATCGCACTCGTCGTGGTCGGGATCGGGCTTTTCATGAACAAGGCGTGGGCAGGGTTGGTCGCGATCATCTTCGCCGGGCTGACCGCCCTCGACTACTTCTTCTTCATTCCTGTCCAGCCGGTCTGGTCGATCGTGGTGATCGCGCTCTGCGTGTGGGTCATCTGGTCCGTGACGCACGCTCGAGAAAGCCAGGTCTGACCCGGTCGGCGTCAAGGTCTGCGGGCCGCCGTCGCTTGCCTCCGTCCCCAGTGCGCGCGGCGGCTGAGGGCGCGGACGAAGAATTCGCCCAGCTGATAGCGCGGGTCGGGCACGGTGGGGATCGACGCGGGGGAGCCGAAGGCCACGTCCTCGATGGTGAGCCGGGAGCCTCGACTCAGCGCATCGTGATAACCGACGAGTCGCCCGTCCACCCGAAGGTAGGTCTTGCCGCTGGTGTGCCAGTCGAATCTCAGTTCCGCGAAGTGCGTGCTGGGGTTCGGCAGCTGCCCGATGTCGTGCCAGGCTCGGTGCAGCCGGACCCGGACCAAGGCCTGGAAGCTGGTCAGCGGTTCGAGGCTCAGATCGAACTCGTCCCCGAGGCGAAGGATCCGCACCGACGAGCTCACGGTCCGGCCGGGGTGCTTGAACTGCAATTGGCAGCTCACTCCGATCACATCCACCAGGGGAGTGTCGAGGACATAGTGGAGGCTGCGGCCGGGTGCGATCAGGACGGTGCCCTCGGACGGACTCAGTGGGAGCGAGCTGGGCGACAAGCTGCCCGGCAGGCCGTGAAGCGACCGGATGTTGTGGTCCGGGAACTCGCGCAGCAACACTGAGCGCCACATGTCGATCCCCTATCCGGCCTGCTCGGCCGTGAGATCGGCAGGTGGGAGGTCGGCCGGTTCCGCGGTCGGGGCGTCCTCCGGGAGCGGGGCACCGGAGATCAGGCCGCCGAGCCAGCGGGTGGAGGGGTCGGCCTCCAGGAGCAGGGCCTTCGTCAGCAGCGAGAGCGGGATGGCCATGACGGCGCCCAGCGGGCCGAGGACCCAGGCCCAGAAGACCAGGGAGACGAAGGTCAGCGTCGTGGACAGACCGACCGCGTCGCCGACGACCTTCGGCTGGATGATCGACTGGATGATGAAGTTGATGACGCTGTACGCCACGATCACCCACAGAAAGGTCTCCCAGCCCTGGTCGAGCAGCCCGAGCAGCGCGGGCGGGATCACCCCGATGAAGAACCCGACGTTCGGGATGTAGTTGGTGATCAGGGCGAGCAGACCCCACAGCCAGGGCAGCGGGATGTCCAGCAGGTAGAGGACCCCGACGTCGAAGATCGCGACGATCAGCCCGAAGACGGTGGAGACGATCAGGTAGCGCGTCGTGCTTCGTGCGAAGCCGGTCAGGGCGGCGGTGATCTCCGGCCGGACCCGCGCCGTCTCGCGCAGGCGGTCCGAGAAGTGGGTGGCGTCGATTCCCATGAAGAACAGCAGGATGACGACGAAGGCCAGGTTCGAGAAGACCCCGAGGAGTCCGCTCAGCCAGCCTTGCAGGACATCGAGGAGCGCCCCCAGGTCGAGCTTCTTCAGGGCGGCCTGGATTTGGTCCTGGCCCACGCCGAGGTTCGCCAGCCAGCTCCGGATGTCGTCGACAAGGCCGGCGAACTTGTCCTGGTACGTCGGCAGCAGAGTCGCCAGCTTGGCGAGCGACAAGGCCAGCGCAACCGCCACTGCCAGCAAGAAGACGATCACGACCACGAGCGCGATCAGTGCGGCAAGCCAGCGCCTGACGCCTCGTCTGATCAGCAGTTGGCGCAGCGGCGTGACAGCGATCGTCAGCACGAGCGCGAGGAAGACGGGTCCGACGATGCCCGGGATGCTGCGGAGTCCGGCGGCCGTCAGGACGGCGGCGCCCGTCCCGAGGAGGACGATCACCCCGCGCGGCAACGCCCAGGACGGAGGCGGCGGGCCGGCGCCCGGCGCCTGGCCATCGAGGGACTCCGTGGAGCCTGCGGACATGGTCGCAACCTCCCTCCCCGGACTCCATCCGGGCTTCGAAGATCGCTCAGATCACCGTGGGCAGCATCACCCGCCCTGGATGATCCTTCGCGTCATCCGATCGGGGTGAGGTGGTGGGGTCCGTCGCCGCGGGAGGCTGCTCCTGATCCCATGGCACTGACCTGAACGGCACTGTGAAGGAGGCCGGATGGGAGACGGGCCGACGGCCGACTCGGCCACCGCGCGCCAGGAGCGTTCCCCGTCCGACTACGCGGGGGCGATCTACGGGTCCCTGCTGGCGGCGTCAGTGGTGGCCGGCACCGGCCCTGGGCATCAGCCTCCGAACCCTGGCCAGTTGATCGCACTGCTGCTCGCGACCGGCGTGGTGTTCTGGCTGGCCCACGTGTATGCCCACCTGGTCGGAGAGAAATCATCCCGAGCCCTCGTGTCCCTGACGGAGTTCCGCGTCTGTGCCAGGCGGGAGTGGCCGATCGTGCAGGCCGCCGTACCTCCCGCGGCGGCGGTCGGCATCGGTGTGTTCCTCGGGTTGTCGGACGCCGGCGCCGCGTGGCTGGCGCTGGCGGTGGCGGTCGGATCCCAGTTGGGATGGGCGCTGTACGTCGCTGCCAAAGCAGGCGCCACCAGGGGCCGCCTGGTGGCTGCTGGTGTCATCAACCTCGTCCTGGGCCTGGTGATCGTCCTGCTGAAGGCCGCGTTGACCCATTGAGGCCGGTACGTCGTCCGCCAAGGGTGACGCGCCGGCGGTCGGTGCGGTCCTACTGTCGAACGCGCACTCGACGTCCGTCGAGACCGAGCAGGAGGAGTGGACACAGATGACCGGCAACCGCACTGTCGAGCCGCAGGCAGAGTCGGGCTGGGCGATGACCGGAGTCGCCTTCGCTGCCACGATGATGCTGCTGATCGGCGCCTTCCACGTGATCGCCGGCCTCGCCGCGATCCTGAACGACGAATACTTCGGGATCGTCCGGGGCTACGCCTTCCATCTGGACGTCACCGGCTGGGGCTGGATCCACCTGGTCATCGGCCTGGCGCTCATCGTCGCCGGCGTCGGTCTGTTCTCCCGAGCGGTGTGGGCAGGTGTGATCGCCCTGTTCCTGGTGGTGCTGAGTGCGATCGACAACTTCTTCTTCATTCCCTATCAGCCGTTCTGGGCGCTGCTGCTGATCGCGCTCGACGCGTGGGTGATCTGGGCGCTGACGCGTCCGCGCGCACTGCGGACCTGACGGCCGGGCACCCGTGGCCACCCCGCTGGTCCGGACTGGCGATCTCGGCCGGATCGTCGCCACCTATGTCACCTCGGTCCTGGCGCTGGCCCTGGCGGCCGCCGTGCTGCCCGGCCTGCGGTTCACGTCGTTACAGCAGTTGCTCGCCACGGCTGCGGCGGCCTTGCTGATCGGTGCGCTGGTGCGCCCGGTCCTCGTCGCCGCGAGTGCGGCGATCGGCTGGCTCGCGGTGCTCCTGCTGGCATTTCTCGGGCAGGCCGTGATCCTCGCGGTGGCGCTCACGCTGATCCCGGGCGTCGAGGCGGACTCGTTCTGGGTCGTGCTCGCCGCCGCCTGGATCGTGGCGGCCGCGACGACGATCGTGGCGTGGCTCTGCACCTCCGGTACGCCGGAAGCCTTCACCGCGGCCCTCGTCCGCCGGACCAGGCGCCGGCGCACACCGGTCGACGATCCCGAGGCTCCCGGCGTCATCTTCGTTCAGCTCGACGGCGTGCCCTTCCCCGTCCTGCGCTGGCAGCTCCTGGCCGCCACCCTGCCCACGGTGGGCCGCTGGATCCGCGACGGCGGCTATCGGCTGGTGGAATGGACGCCGGTGCTGCCACCCACCACACCGGCCAGCCAGTTGGGGATCCTGCACGGCCGCATCGACGGCGTCCCCGCCTTCCGCTGGTACGACCGTGCCCTCGGGCGGGTGCTGGTGGCCAACCGCGCCGCCGACGCCGCCGAGATCGAGCGCCGCGCCTCTGATGGTCGCGGTCTGCTGGCCGACGGCGGCGTGAGTATCTCCAACCTGTTCAGCGGAGACGCCGAGCGATCGGTACTGACGATGAGCAAGATCGAGCTCAAGCGGGGTTCCGCTGACACGCGTCGCCGCGTCGGCTGGTATCTCGCCCGGCCGGACGGGTTCGCGGGCAGCCTGTTCGGGGCGGTCGCGGAGATCGCCAGGGAGCGGTTCGAGGCCCGGCGGCAACGTCGGCGCGACGTTCGCCCACGGGGACACCGCGGCTGGCTGTTCGCCGGCATGCGGGCCGTGACGAACGTCGTACTGCGGGATCTCAACACCGCGCTGGTGGCCGAGGAGATGATTCGTGGCACGCGGTCCGTATACGTCGACTATGTCGACTACGACGAGGTGGCTCATCACGCCGGCTGCCTGCGGCCCGAGTCGCTGGCCGCGCTCGATCGGCTCGATCACGTGCTGGCGTGCTTGGAGGAGGTCGCCGCGGCCGCGCCCCGGCCCTACCGGCTGGTGATCCTGTCCGACCACGGGCAGTCCCAGGGAGCGATCTTCGCCGATCGGTACGGAGTCGACCTCGCCGCCGTCTGTGCACAGCTGACCGAGGCACAGGTCGAGGCCGTCGAGCAGCCGGTCGAGGGCTGGGGGCGCCTGAACGGGCTCCTGGCCGATCTGTCCGGAAGTGACTCGAGCCGGGGGCGCGCCGCCCATGGCGCGGCACTCCGGGTCCAGCGCCGTTCCGCGCCGCCCACGGTCACGGCCGGCTCGGACCTGGTCGTCCTCGGGTCGGGAAACCTCGGCCTGGTCTACGCCGCCGAGGAACGCCGGCTGACGATGGAGGACATCAACGGTCGCTGGCCGGCCCTCATCCCGGGGCTGGTGAACCATGAGGGGATCAGCTTCGTCGCGGTGCTGAGCACCGAGCACGGACCGCTGGTGGTCGGGCCCTCGGGTCTTCACCGGCTGACCGACTCCAAGGTGACGGGGGACGACCCACTGGCGCAATTCGGGCCGCTGATCCCGGCCGACCTGCTGCGAGCGGTGTCGATGCCCGAGGCACCTGATCTGTACGTGAACAGCTCGGTCGACCAGGACACGGGCGAGGTCTCCGCGTTCGAGGGTCTGGTGGGCTGTCACGGTGGGCTCGGCGGGTGGCAGGGACGGGGGTTCCTGCTCGCTCCGCCCGACCTGGCCGTTCCGGACCAGCCGATCCGCGGCGCGGACGAGCTGCACCGCGTGCTCGTCGGCTACCTCGAACAGCTCGGGCAGCGCGGCGGGATCTCTCGCGACGGCGCGACACAGCTATCACCGCCGGACCGACGGAGACTCACCCACAGAGGATGAGCAAACCGGCGCGGCCGGCGGGCAACACTCGACCGAGGGGTGTCACGATGATCGACCAGACTGCCGGTAAGTGGTTCCTCCGCCCGGACGAGCGCGGTAATCCCGGCACGGACATCGACCGGGTCGGCGACGTGGACGGGTCCTGGGTCGAGGGCAACCTGGTCCGGCCGCTGATCCACGGGGCGACCTACTTCCGCCGGCTGTACGAGGAGCTCTGCGCGCTGCAGGCCGGCGACCGGGTGTATTTCACCGACTGGCGCGGCGACGCGGATGAGAAGTTGCTGCCCGACGGCCCGGCGATCGGGACGGTCCTGGCCGATCTGGCCCGATCGGGAGTCGAGGTCAGAGGGCTGTTGTGGCGATCGCATTCGGATTACCTGCAGTTCAACGCGAAGGAGAACCGGCGGTTGGGAACCAAGCTCAACGAGGCCGGCGCCGAGGTGCTGCTCGACCAGCGGGTCCGGTGGATGTCGTCGCACCACCAGAAGCTGGTCGTCATCCAGCACAAGGGGCGACGGGAACTGGATCTCGCGTTCGTCGGCGGCATCGACCTGTCCCATCAGCGCCGGGACGACGGCGAGCATCTGGGGGACCCACAACAGGCACCGATGGATCGCAGGTACGGCGACCGCACACCTTGGCACGATGCGGCGCTGGAGATCCGCGGACCGGTCGTCGGCGATCTGCTCCGCACCTTCATCGAGCGCTGGGACGACGGCCACCCGCTGGACCGGCGGACGCCGTACCGGATGATCAGGCAACGGCTCGCCCGGATGCCGCGCCATCCGAAGTCGCTGCCGGAGAGGTTCCCGGATCCACCTCCGGCCGGGCCGCACGCCGTACAGGTGCTGCGAACGTATGCCAACAAGCGTCCCGGCTTTCCGTTCGCGCCCGAGGGGGAGCGGAGCATCGCCCGTGCGTACGGCAAGGCGTTCGGCAACGCCCGGAGCCTGATCTATCTGGAGGACCAGTACCTGTGGTCCGAGCTGATCGCGCAGGGCATCCACGATGCCCTCGAGCGGTCACCCGAGCTCCGGGTGATCGTCGTCGTGCCGCGCTACCCGGACGCCGACGGTGCGGTGAGTGGACCTCCCGCTCGCTTCGGTCAGCTGCGCGCTGTGCAGATGCTGCGGCGGACCGCGCCCGAGCGCGTCGGGGTCTACAACCTGGAGAACGCCGTGGGCGCACCCATCTACGTGCACGCGAAGATCTGCATCGTCGACGACGTGTGGTTCACCTGCGGCTCGGACAACTTCAACCGCCGCTCCTGGACCTGTGACAGCGAACTCACCTGCGCGGTCCTCGACCCGACTCCCGAGGACGGGGAGTTCGTGACCGAGGGCACCCGCCGGCTCGCGCGGGAGCTGCGGCTGGAGGTGTGGTCGGAGCATCTCGGCCTGCCGCGCCGCAACCTGGCGCGCCTCGACCCGCGGACGGGCTTCGACCTGTGGTCGCGAACCGCCGCGGACCTGGAGGCCTGGCACGCCGGTGGCCGCACCGGCATCCGGCCACCCGGACAGATCCGCCCGCACGAGCCACAACCAGTGTCCCGGTTCCAAGCGCTCTGGGCGGAACCGCTCTATCGGCTGATCTACGACCCGGACGGCCGGCCCCGCCGGATGCGCCGGCATGGGGAGTTCTGACATGAGTGTCGAGTTCGTGTTCTGGACCGTTGTCCTGGCGCGCTTCGCGCTGCCGCTGTTCATCCCGAAGTTCCCGCTGCCGGCGATCATCGCCTGCCTCCTGCTCGACGGCGTCGACCAGTCGATCTTCCAGTGGTTCGGTTTCGACCCGCCGTTCTACCAGAGCTACGACAAGGCCATGGACGTCTTCTACCTGTCCATCGCCTACCTGGCGAGCCTGCGGAACTGGACCAACCCGGGGGCGGTGAAGATCAGCCGCTTCCTGTTCTTCTTCCGCCAGATCGGTGTGGTCGCGTTCGAGCTCACCGGCGCGCGGGCGCTGCTGTTGTTGTTCCCGAACACCTTCGAGTACTTCTTCATCGCCTACGAAGGGGTCCGGACCCGGCGGAACCCGTTGCGGTACAGCTTCAAGTTCTGGGTGATCGTCGCCGCCGCGATCTGGATCTTCGTCAAGCTGCCGCAGGAGTACTGGATCCACATCGCCCAGCTGGACCTGACCGACACGATCCGGGACGTGCCCTGGTTCCTCCCGGCGCTGATCGTCGCCGTGCTCGCTCTGCTCGCGGTCCTGTACTTCTTCGTCCGGCCGCGGCTCAGCCCGGCAGACTGGGCCTGGCGGTTCCGCGCCGATCCGCTGCCCGAGGGAATCGACGAGGCCCACGAGCGGGCCGCGTACCAGGCCGCGCACCGCAAGGTGTTCGACAGCACAACGCTGGAGAAGACCTTCCTGATCGGCCTGATCAGCATCATCTACGGCGAGGTGCTGCCCGGCGTCGAGTCGAGCAACCTCGAACTGTTCCTCGGGATCGCGGTCTTCGTGGTGATCAACGCCGCGATCGGCCTGTGGGCGGCGAAGCGCGGCCACTCGTGGGACTCCGCGGCGGTCTCGTTCGGGGTCGTCTTCGCGACGAACGTCGTACTGGTGGTGCTGGCCGACGTGTTGCTGTCCCGGGGACCGGGCCAGCTGCACCTGGTCGACGCGCTCTTCTTCATCTTCCTGTTCAGCATTCTCGCCACCCTGTACGACCGGTACCGCCCGATCGCCGACTACCGCGCCGCCGCTACTGATCGGACGGGAGCCGAGCGCTGACGGGTAAGCGACTGGAGGCGATCACTCGGCGGCTGGAGCAGACGTTCCTGGGCCGGTGCGTCGAGTCGTTCGTGGCCATGCGCGGCATCGACCGGGCGATGGTCATCGCCTCGCAGGCGCTGACGGCGCTCGTTCCACTGCTGCTCCTGGTCTCGACGCTTGCTCCGGCGAACCGCCGTGACGTCGTCGCGCAGGGACTCATCAGGAAGTTCGAGCTCAGCGGCAACGCCGCCGCGGCCGTTCGGGAGGTGTTCACGCGGCCCCCAGGCGGCTCGAACATCGGTTTGCTGAGCGTGGTGATCCTGGTCTTCTCGGGAGTGTCGCTCGCCCGCCGGGTGCAGCGGATGTACCAGGATGCCTGGCGGCTCGACAGTGTTTCGGGCGTTCGTGGGTCGCTCACGACGTTCGTCGGCCTGGCCGCCCTGCTGCTGCAGATCGCCTTGCTGTCTCTGGCCCGCTCGGCGGTGCGGACGCTGCCGATGAACTGGTTGCTGAGCGTTACGGCCTCGATCGTGAGCGGACTGGTGCTGTGGATCTGCATCCCGTGGCTGCTGCTCGACGGCCGCGTTCACTGGCGACGACTCTTGCCGACCGCGGTGGTGGCGAGCCTCTGCGGCGCTGCCTACAGCAGTGCGTCCACCATCTACATGCCGCGGATGATGGAGACCAACAGCGAGCGGTACGGCCTCTTCGGTGTCACGCTGGCCCTGGTTGGCTGGTTACTGGCGGTGTCGCTCATCCTGGTGATGGCGACCGTGGTCGGGGCGGAGTTCGACCGCAGCCAGGGCTGGTTCGCGCGCCGCGTCCGTACCTGGCTCGGAACCGAGGCTCATCCCGGGCCGGGCGTTCTCCCCCACCATGGATGAGGTGGCGCCCGGCGGCGGGACGGAGCATGGTCGCGTGGGTACATCAGAGCAGCCGGGGAACTCGCCTGACGCGCCACTGGGTGACGCACCGCTGGGCGACGTGCCGCCGGGTGACGTGCCGCCGGGTGACGTGCCGCCGGGTGACGTGCCGCCGGGTGAAGTGCCGCCGGGTGAAGTGCCGCTGAGTGAAGTGCCGCTGAGCGAAGTGCCCCTGAGCGAAGTGCCCCTGAGCGAAGTGCCCCTGAGCGAAGTGCCCCTGAGTGACACGCCGCCGAGTGACGCGCCGCCGCTGGGACCGCAGGCGCTCCGCGTGCTCGACACGGCCGTCGGGGCTTCCCTGCTGGCCGCGGCAGTCGCGCAGACGGTAGGACGCCGGGTCGGGGGCGCTCTCAGCCCGGTCCGGCACCGGGTCGGGGGAGCTGTCAACCCGGTCGCCGTCGTGATCCTGCGGCCGCCGATGCTGGCGGAGCGGTACCAGCCGGCTACTTGGCTGGACGGTTTGGCTGAGCGCGGTGGCCGGCAACGTGCGGAACTGGAGCGCCAGCTGATGGCCGTGGTGGACTGGATGGTTCCCGCGGTGGCAGCGGAGGTGCTGAAGCGAATCGATGTGGCCGGAATGGCCGAGGGGGTGATCGCGGAGGTCGATCTCGCCGAGATCATCCGGCAGTCCTCCGGATCCGTTGCCTCCGACACCGTCCGCGGCGTCCGCATGCAGGGCATCTCCGGTGATCAGGCCGTCGGCCGCGTGGTGGCCCGGCTGAAGCTGCGGCGCGGCCGCAAAGACCCTAAGACGACGCCAACGCAACCATGAGAACGGACGAGTACGTGTCGATCGTCCCGCGCGAGGCCGAGCCGTACCAGGGACGACGAGCGGGCCTCGTCACCCGGTCGATCGCCGGTGTCATCGACGCGCTCGTGGTGGCGGTGGTGCTGGTGGCCGGCTATGTGGGCGTCAACGGGCTGAAGTTCCTGATCGATCCCCGGGGCTTCCAGTTCAGTGAAGCCTCGCCGCTGCCGGGTGTCACGACCGGGATACTCATCCTCATCGTCTACCTCACGGCCGCTTGGTCGATCACCGGACGAACCTACGGCTGTCAGGTGATGGCGCTGCGGGTGGTCGACCATCGCGGGAGGCCGCTGCGGCCGCTCGTCGCGCTGCTGCGGGCCGTCTTCTATGTCGTGTTCCCGCTCGGACTGCTGTTGTGCGCGGGCGGGCGCCTGCACCGCTCTGTGCAGGACCTCGTCCTGCGGACGTCGGTCATCTACGACTGGCTACCCGGACAACCGTGGAGGAGGTGAGCGTGGCGGACACCGACCAGCGGGCCGCGACCTCGACCGGGGTCTGGATCGGCCCGATCGTCTTTGCCGGCGTGATGATGATCATTCTCGGCTTCTTCCACGGCTTCCAGGGGTTCGTCGCTCTGTTCAACGACGGGTTCTACGCGGTCCGGGAGAACGGTCTCGCCGTCCATATCGACTACACCGCCTGGGCCTGGACGCACCTGATCGTCGGCACGATCGTCCTGGTGGCCGGATTCTGTGTCCTCCTCGGTCAGGTGTGGGCCCGGGTCGTCGGCGTGATCGTGGCCGTCCTGAGCATCGTGGTGAACGCTGGGTTCCTCGCCGCGGCTCCGGCCTGGACGACCATCATGATCGCGTTGGACATCCTGGTGATCTGGGCGCTGACCTTCCACGGTCGTGAGGTGCGGCCCGAGGGTGGCATCGGCGGCCTTCCGTAGCGAGGCCGACGGGTCAGGCCTCCGGACGTGCGGGCAGCAGTCCCAGCTCCCACGCCCGCCGTACCGCCTCGTTCCGGCGAGACGCGCTCAGCTTGCGAAGAATGCTGCGTACGTGGCTGCGAACCGTGTTGACGGAGACGTACATGGTGCTGGCGATCTCTTCCGTGGTCAGCAGCTCGGCGAGGTACTCCAGCACCTCGTGCTCCTTGCTGGTCAGCGAGGCGGTGACGACCAACTCGGTCCGGGGCACTCCCCAGTGGCTGGCGGCGCGGTCGCGACCTTCTGGAAGGCCGGGCGCACGGAGCCACGGGTGATGTCTCATCAGCTCACCGCTCGGCTGCAGCAGCTTGCGCAACGACGGTGGCGCCTCCGCGAACGGACGGCGGAGCTGCTCGGGAGCAGCCAGTCTGAGCGCGCGTTCCAGGCAGAGCCCGCTGCGGCCGGTGTCCCCGGTCCGGATCGATTCCGCGGCTTGGACCAGCCAGCCGTCCACCTGGGTTTCGAGTGGGACGGCGCGATCCGTGACCTGAGGTGGCGGACCAGGCGGGCGCTCGCCGGCCTCGGCAGCGGCGCGCTGTAGCACCAGGAGCGATCCGACCTGGTCGCGACCCGGGGACTGCTCGATCACCGTGATGGCCTCCTGTGGCTGGTGTCGTGCGAGCAGCATCTTGGCCTCGTCGACGACCATCGCCTGGTCCAGCCAGCCGCCCTTCGCGCCGTACCGGTTGCTCGCGGCCCGCAACTCGGCAGCGGCGAGATCGATGTCGCCGCCGGCCCGCAGCAGCCGGGCCCGAACCAGAGCTAGTACGGCAGCGAGAACCCGTGCGTCCTGGGTGGGGGCGGCCTCCGCGGCACGCTGCACCATCTCTTCGGCGCCGGACAGGTTGCCCCGGTCCGCATGCACCCAGGCCTCGGCCACGATCGCGGACTGCGGCAGCGCCGGCCCGGACTCCGACAGCGTGGCCGCGTGCGCGACGACCTCTCCGGCGCGCCGGAGATGTCCCCAGACAGCTTCCACCAGCGCCGCCATGCCGAGGAGATCGGACACGGTCTCGTGAGCAGCGGCTTCTTCCGCGATCGCGATCCCTTCGGTGAAGGCGGTCAGGGCCGCCGGGAAGTCTCCGCGCTCCAGCAGCACCCGGCCTTTGCAGGCGGCGACCAGCAGCCTCGGTTCCGGATGGGCGATGGCTGATTCCCGCGATGCCGCTCTGAGCTCGGCCTCCGCGGTCAGGACGGCGCCGAGCCCAGCCTCGGGCGTCGCGCTCAGGCTTGCGCAGACCGCGTGCAGAACACCGATGGCCAGCTCGGCCGCATGCCCTTGAGCGGACGTCCGCTGGTCCAGCCAGTTCCTGGCCTTGCCGAGTTCCGACGTACAGCGGTCGGCGTCGAACGCGGCCAGTGCCCGGGCGGCTCGGACGACTGCGGCCTCGGGGCTGTCCAGATCGTCGGGGAAGCCGTCGAACAACATTGTCAGCTGTCGACGCCGGCGCCCGACGAGGAGACCGGCAACGTCGAGCTTCTCCACCAGGTATCGGGCCGCCTGCCCCCAATCATCGGCCCTGATCGCGTGATGGATCGCCTCCAGCGGCTGATCGTTCTGGGCGAACCAGGCAGCGGCGGCGCGGTGCAGCGCAGGGACGGCGGTGGGCCGCTCGTACAGCAGTTGGGCGCGAAGGAACTCCCGGAACAGTGGCTGGTAGCCGTAGCGGTCCGCTGTCTCCGGAACGGGCTGGATGAACGAGTTGCCGTGGGAGAGGAACTCCAATGACCGAAGGTCGCAGGCGTGCCCGGTCAGCGCTTCGGCCAGGCTCGGCCGGACCTCGTCGACGACGCTGGTCCGAAGCAGGAACTCGCGCAGCTCCGGGGGCTGTGCGTCGAGGACCTCGGTCATCAGGTACGCCGCCACGTTCCCGGCGTCTCCGCGGAACTCCCGGATGACCCGCTGCGCGTCGGGCTTTCCGGCAAGGTTCATGGCCGCGAACATCAGGCCGGCCGGCCAGCCGTCGGTCCGGGCCTGGAGTTCGCCGACGTCCGCGGCGGTCAGTTCGAGTTTGTGCCCGCGCATCAGCGCCGCGGCCTCGTCCGTCGTGAACGCCAGCTCATCGGCCCGGATCTCGGCAACGGTGCCCGCCAACCGGTAGAGGTGCAGGGGGAGCGGCGGGTCGGTCCGCGTCACCAGGACAACCCGCACGCGTCCGGCGTTGTCGCGGAGGAGGCGATGGAGACTCTGCCCGAACTCCGGCGTCATCGTCACGTCGCCGCAGTCCACCACGAGCACCAGTACGTCGTCGTGATCGTCGCGGACGGACTCCACGATGGCCGCTGGTTCATCGCTGCCGTTCAAGGCGACGCGCCGGATCACGGCCGGACCTGCATAGCGCGCTGCCCACGCATCGAGCAGCATCGTCTTTCCGTAGCCCGCGGGCGCACTCACCAGTGTGAGCGGCCGATGAATCCCGAGGCTCAGGCGATCGACAAGACGAGGCCGCGGCACTGTTCCCGGTGGGATCACCCAGGTCCAGGCCGAGGACCTGCTGTTGCCTGCGAATGGTGCACCCGGTGAAGTGTTGCTTCGGTTCCCCGCCCCTGCGTGCTGATCGCTCGGCATTTCCCCTCCTAGCGATGTGCGGCATCACGGAACGCTGGGGAGGGCGGTGCGTCGCGAGTCCGCACACTTCGACGAAATCACGGAATCGCCTGTAAAACCAGTATTCGCCGTCCGATTGCCGGACGTTCCGAGACGAGCTGGTCTTAATTTGAGAACTCAAGAAGACGTGCGCAACGCGCCTCGCGGGCAGTTCACCCCGCAGGGATGACGCCGCGACACCCGACCTTTGCGAGCGTCGAACGCACACGTTGGGAACGGAGTGGGTTCGATGGTCGACGCGACGTACGAAATCCGCGTGGCGGGGGCCGTACCGGAACAGGACCTTCGAGACATGGGCGCCGTGACACTGGCGGTCGACCAGGTGAACACCGTTGTTTACGGCATCCCCGACCAGTCCGCGCTCTACGGTCTGCTGGCAAGACTGCGTGCCCTGGGCATCGAGGTCGTCGAGGTTCGCCGGATCCTGGACCCTGCCGCACGGTCGACGGAACCGATCGACATCGATCAGGGGGGCGGAGACGATGAAAACACATGAGGGCCGCGGCGCGTCGTACCAGGTGACCGTCCGGGGGGAGCTGAAGCCGGCCGTACTCGCGTTCTGCGCCGGCCCGCAGGCCGATCACGAGACCTCCGGAGTCTTTCGGTTGCAGGTCCACGACGATCAGGGCATCGCCGATCTCGTCGCGATGTTGCAGGCCGCGGGCCTCACGATCCTCGGCATCCGGCAGGTCACGCAATCAGACGCGTCGTCGCCCGCGAGCCTGTCCGCCTGAGTTCATCCCGCGCGGGTGATGACTGCCGCCCCCAGGCCACGGCAGTGTGGCGACGAACAGGGCGCGGGGTCGCCACGACCCTGGTGGAGGGATGGAGAGTCATGCCAGACGTAGAAGTTCATGGACCCATCGACTACGTACTCCTCGAGTTCACCGGCAACAAGATGACCGGTCGAGCGGCCGAGGAACTCGTGAACCTCGTCGAGCGCGGCATCGTTCACGTGTACGACGTCATGATCGTCGGCAAGCAGGCCGACGGAACCGCCTACGCGGTGGACCTCGCCGAAGCGTCCGGCGAGGCCGGCAGCTTCGCGGACCTCAGCGGCGCCCGGTCGGGGATCCTGGCCGACGACGACCTCGCCGAGGCGGCCGCCGCGATGGAGCCCGGCACCCTGGCGGCACTGATCGTCTACGAGAACACCTGGGCGATCCCGTTCGTCGCCGCCGCCATGGAGTCCGGCGGCCAGATGATCGCCGGTGGCCGCATTCCGGCCGAGGACGTGATGGAAGCACTCGAGGCCCTCGAAAGCCTGGAATCGACGAGTTGAGGAGCCTGACATGCCAGGACTGTTGCGAGGAATAGCGAGGACCGCGGCTGTCGCGGGTACCGCGACGGTTGTCGCCGGCCGGGTCCGGCGGCATCAAGACGCCAAGTTCGCTCAGAAAGACGCCGACACGGCAGCGCAACGCGACCAGGCGTACGCGGAGGACACCGCGCCGCCGGAGGACGCTGCACCGGCAGAGGCCGCTGCGCCACCATCGGACTCCACTGCCGACCGCTTGGACCAGCTCAAGACCCTCGGCGAGCTGAAGCAGTCGGGTGTTCTCACCGACGCGGAGTTCGAGGCACAGAAGGCCAAGATCCTCGCCGGCTGACTCGCGGCCGCACCGGACGTCCCGGGGAAGTACGCCACCATCTCCCGATCAGTGGCCCGACAGACAGGAACGGCTGCAATGACCGAGGAAGTGAGTGGCGTTCCGGCCGGGACGAAGGCCAACCCACGGCTTGCCATCCTGCTGGCGATGGCGATGTTCGTGCTCGTCGTGGACACCTCGATCATGAACGTCTCGATCTCTTCGGTGGTCCACGATCTCGACACGACGGTGAGCGGTGTCCAGTCCGCGATCGCGCTCGAGGCGCTGGTGTCCGCGGCCTTCATCCTGATCGGGAGCAAGGTCGGTGACCTGATCGGCCGCAAGCGTGCGTACCTGCTGGGACTGTGTGCTTACGCGATCGGCGCCTTGGCGATGGCGCTTTCTCAGAGCCTGACGGCGGTCATCATCTTCTGGGCCTTGGTGGGTGGTATCGGGGCATCGCTGCTCCTGCCCGCGATGCAGTCACTGATCCACGGCAACTTCGAAGGCGCGGCTCAGGTGAAGGCCTATGCCCTGGTCGGTGCTGCCGCTGCGCTGGCTGCCGCGGTCGGACCGCTAATCGGAGGGTTCATCACCACCTACCTGTCCTGGCGAGTAGCGTTTCTGCTCGAGGACGCGGTGATCGCGGTCGTGCTCGTCGGCCAAGGCCTGATCCGTGACGTGCCGTACACGGGGTCCCGGCGGGTGGACGTGGTCGGTGCCATCCTGTCGGTGCTGGGGATGGGTGGCATCGTGCTGGGCATCCTGGTGTGGCAGGAAGGCGGCGAACTCGTCGGTCTGATCCTGGCCATCGGCGTCGTCGGGCTGGTGGCGTTCGGCTATTGGCTGGTGCGGCGCAAACGCCGGGGCGAGCCGACCCTCATCGACCCGGCTCTTTTCAGCTCCGCCGTCTTCAAGTTGGGTATCTCCCAGCAGATGCTCCAGCAGATCGCCCTGGGCGGCACCATGATCGTGCTGCCGATCTACCTCCAGATGGTCCTCGAGTACAACGCGATGGAGGCCGGCCTCACCCTGGCACCGCTCTCGCTCAGCATGTTCGGGATGGCGATCCTCGCGGAGAAGAAGGCGGGCGGGCGACGCCCGAGCAGCATCGTCAGGTGGGGATTCCTGCTCCTTGCCGCCGGCCTCGTGGTGCTGATCCCGATCGTGCCCCGGGCCGACTCCGGCTGGCCTCTCATCCCGCCGCTGATCCTCGCGGGACTGGGTCTGGGCCTGCTCGTGTCCCAGCTCAACAACTACACGCTGTCGCCGATCTCTCAGGAACGTGTGAGCGAGGCGGCCGGCGTCAACTCGGCGGCGGGCTCGTTCGGACTGTCCTTCGGTCTGGCGTTCGCCGGTGCCATCATGCTCGCGACGCTGTCCTTCACCTTCACCAACATGGCGGAGTCGAGCGCCGTCCTTCAACCGGGCCAGCAGGAGCAGGTCGCCCAAGCGCTGGACGAAGACGCCGAGGTGATGAGCAACACCGAGCTCGAGAAGGTGCTCGTCAAGCAGCCACCGGATGTCCAGGCGGAGATCATCCGGATCAACACGGACGCGCGTCCGATCGCCCTCCAAGTCGCGCTGGGCATTCCGCTTCTCGCGGCTCTCGCCGGCCTGGTGAACTCCTTCCGGATGGCCCGCCAGCAGGATCCGCCGTCCGTGGCCCTCATTCCTCCCGCTGGCTGAGGTTCTGCTGGACGGCGCTGAAGAGCACGCGCGCGACCAGGCCGACGATCAGGAGATCACCGAGCATCTGAATGATGGTCACTATGCGAGCTATCTCCGTCACAGGCACGATGTCGCCGAAACCGACCGTCGCGAAGACGGTCACCGTGAAGTACGCCGAATCGAGCTTGCTCAACGACTGGGAGAAGTTAGCCGGCTGGTTACGTCCCAGCAGGAAGTACGTCGTTGCGAAGATCGCGAGGAACAACGGCAGCGACGTCGCCAGCGTGCCGACCGCCCTGATGCGGGGATAGGGTGAGCGGGTGATCTCGCGGATCTGCCACGCCAGCAGGAGCGCCACCACCACAAGTCCAGCGGCCAGGGCCAGGCTCAAGGTGCCATCGAGATGGGTCATCGGCAGCAGGAAGTAGCCGGCGATGATGACCACGGACACCAGCAAGGACCGCAGCAGCGACCTTGTGGCGAGGCGGCGGCGCTTCCGCGGGGAGAGCTGGGCGTAGCTGACCTCGGTCCTTCTCACAGTCTTAGTGAAGCCCGAACCCCCGCCGGGCGGTTCATCCGGCGGGGGTGATGCTGGCCAGGCGATTTCCGGTGTTGTCTGGGGCATTCACGGATCTGAGTCTGGCTCGACCATGACCGGAGGGGGAAGGCAGCATGACTCCACAGAACCCGATCGCGACGTCACGCCGAGCCACACCCCCGACGAGGGAAGCCGTCCGCACCACGAGGTCAGTTCGCGCCGACGGTGCATCGGTGTCCGCTGCCCGTCGCCTCGCACCGGCCGACCATGCCCGCCTGGGACTCGCCGCGCGGGCAGCGCTGCCGCCGCGGGAGCAGGCGGAGCTGGTACTGCCCGCGGACCGTCCGGATCCGGTTGCGTTGTTCGAGGAGCAGGCTCGGTCCCGCGTTCCCGAACTTGTGCCGGTGCGCCACGGCAGGATGATGGTGTCGCCCTTCGCCTTCTTCCGGGGCAACGCCCTCGGAATGGCCACCGACCTCGGCGTGGCGCCGGTGTCGGGCCTCGGGGTGCAGCTGTGCGGTGACGCGCACCTGTCGAACTTCGGAGTCTTCGGATCTCCCGAACGGCGACTGCTCTTCGACATCAACGACTTCGACGAGACCATCGCCGGTCCGTGGGAGTGGGACGTGAAACGTCTCGCCGCCAGCCTGTCGATCGCGGGCCGGGACAACGGGTTCGGGCGGAAGGAGCGCCGCAAGTGCGTCCTGGAGACGGTACGGCGCTATCGCGACGCCAGTGCCGAGTTCGCGACGATGCGAGCGCTCGACGTCTGGTATGCGCATGCCGACATCGATGAGATCGAGGAGACGCTGCGCAACAAGCTGACCTCGAGCCGCAGCAGGCGTGTCGACCAGACCTTGCTGAAGGCGCGCGGCAGCGGAAGTCTCAAGGCGTTCGCCAAGCTCACCGACATCACCGACGACGGGGTTCGGATCAAGGCCGATCCGCCGTTGGTCGTGCCGATCGCCGATCTGCTGCCCGACGCCGGCCGGGCAGAGCTCGAGACCGGGATCAAGGGCCTGCTGAACCTCTACCGCAGGTCGCTGCCGGCCGAGCGGCGGGCACTGTTCGACCAGTTCGAGTTCGTCGACATGGCCCGCAAGGTCGTCGGGGTGGGAAGCGTCGACACGCGGTGCTGGATCGTGCTGCTGCGCGGAAGGGACGACGGTGATCCGCTCTTCCTGCAGGTCAAGGAGGCCGCGCCGTCAGTGCTCAAGGCCAAGGTGCCCACCACGCTCAGGCAGCGGTCCCAGCCCCGCAACGAGGGGGAGCGCGTGGTGGTGGGTCAACGTCTGATGCAGGCCGCCAGTGACATCTTCCTCGGCTGGCAACGGGTCGAAGGCATCGATGAACAGACCCGCGACTTCTACCTCCGGCAACTGCGGGACATGAAGGGCTCGGCCGCAGTGGAGCGGATGGACCCGCGCGGTATGACGATGTACGGCCAGTTGTGTGGCTGGACGCTGGCCCGGGCTCACGCGCGATCGGGCGACCGGATCGCGCTGTCGACCTACCTCAACAGCGACGACGCTTTCCCGGAGGCGATGGTCGAGTACGCCGAGGCGTACGCCGACCAGAACGAACGCGACTACCAGGCGTTCCTGGAAGCGATCAAGACCGGCCGGCTGGAGGCCGAGAGCGGACTGTAGCCGTGGTCAGGCCGGCGCGCTGGGACGGGCGTCGCCGGCCGGTGGACGGCCGATGAACTCGATCAGGGCAACCGCCAGCAGGACGACGCAGGCGGTGACCACGACGACCGAGACAGTGGGCCTCGACCAGAACGTGAGTACGAGCGCGCCGCCGACCACGCTGGCGATCAGCAGCAGACGCTTGTGGGCGAAAGTCCACGCTCCGACGCGGCCCGTGCTGAGTCCGGCGGACTCTGTCCTGCCTCGCAGGTACCCGATGCCCTTGGTCAGCCCGACGCGCGTGCGCACCGCGGAAATGGACGGGCCGGTGAAGAAGGCCGCGGCTGCGACGATGAGCGCGAGGACGGCGACGGCGCGCAGGCCGTAGCGCAGGTAGCGCACGAGGGTGTCGAAGACGGCGCCGCCCGCGTCCCTCGAGATCACCTGTGCCGGCAGGGCGTTGAGGTAGAACACGCGGGCGAGGGTCAGGGCGACGCCCAGGACCAGCATTGATCCGGCGACTCCCAGCGCACCGAGCAGGAGAGCCCTCCGGTGGTCGCGGGCGATATAGACGCCGAGGGCAAGCAGGAACAGGGCGATGATCGGCAGCCAGGAGCCGAGCGTGTTGAGGAGCCGGTAGAGGCCCTGGGCTTTGGTCACGCTGTCGGTCTGCACCAGCACGATCGATGTGTTCACCACCGGGATCCTGCTCGCCAGGCTGAAGCCGTTGGCCACGAGCCGGTCCTTCACCTGCGCGATGATCGGTGCCAGGTTGAGCGTGACGGTGTCGTTCTGCGCGCTGAGCGCGCCGCCTTGCCTGCCTTCGAGCAGATTGACCAGTGATGCGTGCGCCGTCTGGTTCGCCTGCCTCCAGACGGCGGCGAACTGGGGGCTGGCGACGAGGTTGTCGACCTGGCCCCGGATGAAGCTCTGGATGCCGCTGACGAGCGGTCCGCTCAGCGCCTGCAGGTTGGCCGTGACCCGCGGGGGCAGGCCTTGCCGGGAGATCGCGTTCAGAGTGTCGGTGGTGATCGCCTGGAGGTCGACGGCGGCGAAGATCTGCCGGGTGACGGCGTCGGAGATGGTCCGTTGCACCGCGGGGTCGTGTGCCAGTGGTGCGACGGTTTCGAGGTACCTGTCGGTGTCCGAGACCTGCCTGCTCGCCCAGACGGCCGTCGCCGACAAGGGTGCGAGCAGGCAGGCCAGCGTGATGAGCACGGCGGAGACCACCGTGCGCCAGGACTCCCGACGGCCCGCCGGTTCGCGAGTCTCCAGGTGTTGTCCGGCGGCCAGTTCGGCTTCGAGTTGAGCCACCCGCTCGCGCAGTCGCCGTACCTCGTCGGAGTCGCTCACAGCCGGTCCTCCTCCGCTGTGGATGACAGGTCAGACCGCCAGCGCCTTCGCCTTCAGGGTGTCGAACTCCGTCTGCGAGATCTTGCCGCTGTCGAGCAGCGTGCTGGCCTGGGCGATCTGGTCGGCCGGACTGGTCGATCCGGCAACCTGCTTGATGTAGTCCTCCTGCTGCCGCTGGGCAGCCACGCGGCTGGTGACCATCCGCTCCGACATGCCCTTGCCGCGGACGATGACATACACCAGCGCGGTGATCAGCGGGAAGAAGAGAAGACAGATCAGCCAGATGGCTTTGACCACTCCTGAGGTCTCGGAGTCGCGGAACAGGTCCGCGATGATCGAGAACAGCATCATCAGGTAGGCGACGAAGACGAAGCTGATGATGATGAACCACACAATGTCCCAGAAACTCATTGCGAGCGTCCTTTCTCGGAGCGCGAACACGTGCCTCAACCGTTGCGTCCGATGACCGCACCGTCCTCACCTTTCCTGGATGATCTTCCCGGCGCCGATCCGGAGAATCATGGGCCTGATCGCGCAACCTGTGCTGCGCGGAGGCCGGGGAGGTCTGGACATGGATCAGGAGCTGTTCACGTCGAGCTGGAAGATGATGGTCGTCCGCGGGGTGGTCGGGATCGTGATCGGGATCCTGGCGATCGTCTGGCCGATCGAGACCGCGATCGCCCTGATGGTGCTGTGGGGATTCTGGGCACTGCTCGAAGGCATCAGCCTGCTGGTGCAGGCGTTCCGGTCCAGCACGCAGGGGAGCCGGCTGGGACGTGGGGTGCTGGGGGTCATCGCGCTGGTCGTGGCGTTCTTCGCGATCTTCAGCCCGGACGTGGCGGCCAAGACCCTGACCTGGATCTTCGGTCTCTGGCTCATCTTTCGCGGGGTGGTGGAGGTCTTCACCGCTTTCAGCAGTTACCGGCTCACACCGCGGTGGCTGCTCCTCTTGGGCGCCGCCCTGTCGATCCTGCTGGGCGTGTTCTTCGTCGTGAACCCCGGGGGTGGCGTCGTCGGGATCGCGGTCTGGCTGGGTCTGATCGCGGTGTGCTGGGGTGTGGTCTTCGTCGTGACCGGCTTCATGCTGCGCCGCGAACACTCCTGGCCGGCTCCCGCCAACCCGGCACCGGCGTGATGACGGCGTTTCCGGACGGAGATCGTCCGGATAGCGTCCTAACCTGAGAGCATGGCCAAGACCAAGGTGGTTCCGGGCGAGCTCACCGTCCGGCCGCTCACCCCGGAGACCTGGGCCGCCTTCGCGGATCTCGCGGAGCGGCACAACGGAGTATGGGGCGGATGCTGGTGCACGTTCTTCCACACGCTGCACGGTGAGAAGACGTTCGAGGCGGCGGACAACCGCACTCTGAAGGAGCGGTTGGTCGCGGAGGGGCGGGCCCACGCCGCGCTGGTGTTCGACGGGGACGTCGCGGTGGGCTGGTGTGAGTACGGCGCACCGCAGGAGCTGCCGAACATCAACCACCGCAAGGAGTACGAGGCCGGGCTCAGCGAGCCGCCCGACTACCGGCTGACCTGCTTCTTCATCGACCGGCGGTATCGGCGCCAGGGCGTGTCCGCGGTCGCCCTGCGCGGCGCTCTGGAACTGATCGCGCAGGCGGGCGGCGGGGTCGTCGAGGCGTACCCACAGGACACCGCCGGCAAGCAGATCACCGCCTCGTTCCTCTACAACGGCACCCGCAGTCTCTTCGCGCAGGCCGGGTTCACCTACTCCCGCCCCAAGGGCAAGAACCACTGCGTGATGAGTGCGACGGTGTCACCGGCATGAAGGCGACCGAGTTCCAGCAAGCCGGCGGCGTCGAGGACTGGCGGGTCCTGGGCAGCGGCGCGAGCGCCTGGTTCGACGCGCCGTCGCAGACCGCGGGCGCGGCGCTCGTCGGCCGGATCGCCGACCTGGCGCCCGGCCTGCCGGACCTGGATCTCCGCTCCGGCGGGGTTCGGGTCCGGATCGGTGCTTCCTCCGATCTCGACGTGGAGCTCGCCAGCGCCATCTCGGCGGCGGCTCAGGACCTCGGCCTGCCTGCGGATCCGGCCGCGCTGCAGACCGTGCAATTCGCGATCGACGCCGCGGACAGGTCCTCGGTGATGTCGTTCTGGCGTACGGCGCTCGCCTACGAGCCGGCCGATGACAACAGCCTGGCGGACGCGCTGCGACGGGACCCGCCGATCTCGTTCCACCGCCTGGACCAACCACGACCGCTGCGCAATCGGATCCACTTCGATGTCAGCCGATCGCCCGAAGCGGTGGAGGCGGTCAAGACTGCCCTCGGCACGGAGGCGTACGGCGCGTGGCAGCTCACGCTCGCCGACACCGAAGGAAACGAGGTCGATCTGGTCCCGGGCGGCGAGCTCTCGGAGGGGCCGGAGACCGCCGACTGGCAAGTGGTCTTCGGCGCGATGACCTTCTATCCGACCTCCTCACCCGCGCAGGAAGCCGCGCTCGCTACGGCCGTGGCCGGTCTGGCCGACGACGCGGGTGTGCCGCTGATGGTGGACCTCCGGCCGGACGGCGTCACGATCGACAGCGGCAAGGATCTGTGGGAGGAGGACGTGCCTCGCTTCGCGGCGCTTGCCGGTCGGGTTCAGGCCGCGGCCCACGAGTTGGCGCTCGCCGCGGACCCATCGCGCCTGCGCTTCGTCCAATTCGGTATCGACGCCGTCGATGTTCCCGCAGTGCGGGACTTCTGGACGACCCTGCTCGGCTACCAGCACGACCCACGGCCGAACGTGTCCGACATCTACGATCCGCGCCGGCTCAACCCGGTGATCATCTTCCAGCAGATGGGCGCAGCCGACGAGGAACGGCTCCGGCAGCGCAACCGGATCCACTTCGACCTCGTCGTACCGGACGACCAGGCCCGGGCCCGGATCGACGCAGCCGTCGCCGCCGGGGGACGGATCCTGGCCGAGCCGGCTCAGGGTCGCTGCACACTTGCTGACCCCGAAGGCAACGAGGTGGATATCGTCGCCCCGGCGTAGACGACGGTCGCGGCGGCGAGGATGCCGAAGCTCGGAGGCACGTTCGGCACCGCGTAGCTGAGGGCGAGCCCGGCCCACATCTCGGTGACCGCCAGCCCTGCCGACAAGGCGAGAGCCCGGTAGGGACGATCGGTGAGGCGCTGCGCGGCACCGGCGGGAGCGGCCAGGAGCCCCAGAATCAACAGCGAACCCACGGCCTGGGTCGCGACGGCCGCACAGGCGCCGGCCAGGGCCAGGAAACCGAGGCCCAGGAGTCGAACGGGTACACCGCGAGCAGCCGCCACCGCCTCGTCGATCGATGCGAACAGCAACGGCCGGGCGATGGCCGCGACGATCGCGCAGATGGCGGCCGCGATCGCCGCCGCGGTCACGGCCTGCGAGGCCGACAGCCCGAAGATCGACCCGAACAGCACGTTGACTCCGGCGCCGCCGTTCGCCGCGCTGCGTGAGGTGGTGTAGACCGTGAGGAAGAAGACGCCGAGGCCGAGGATCCAGCTGAACACGCTGCCGATGGCGACGTCATCGGGCCGACCGCGACGGCCGAGTACGCCGAGCAGCAGCGCAACGCCGATCGTGGCGGCGAAGAGCCCGAACCGTGGATCGACACCGACCGCCAGCGCGGCGAGCGCGCCGGTGAAGGCGACATGGCTCAGCGCATCGCCGGTGAAGACCTGAGCACGCAGGACTAGGAAGTACCCGACCAGGCCGGCCGCTGCGGCGATCGCCGTACCGGCGAGCAAGGCATGCTGAAAGAACGTCGTCATGCCAGAGCCCGTCGACCGGTCAACGCGAGCACGTAGCCGGTAAATGCGAAGGTGGCGACGTAGAAGCCGATCGGGTACGGCGTGTAGTAGGCGGCGATCAGGCCGGCCCAGGTGACCACCAGGGCGATGAGCACTGAAAGGGCGAGCCCGAGACGTGGGCTCGCGGTGAGCGTCTGGGCCGTTGCGGCCGGCATCACCAGCAGCGCGAACACCAGCAGACTCCCGGTGATCTGACTGGCCCCGGCGACCGCCGCCCCGAGGAGGACCAGGAACACCAACCCGAGCAACCGCACCGGAACACCACGCCCGGCTGCGACATCCGGATCGATCGATGCGAACAGCAACGGACGCCCGATCGCGGCCAGCAGAGCGAGTACGGCGCTGGCCACCGCGAGCAGCATCCAGACCTGAGTCGCCGTGATCCCCAAGAAGCTGCCGAACAGCAACGCGGTCACACCGCCCAGCAATCCCTTGTACAGCGCCGCGAACAGGAAACCGCAAGCAAGCAGAAAGGCCTGGATCGTTCCCGTCAGCGCGGACTCGTGGCCATCGGCGTCCCGCGGGATCATTCCGATGACCACGGCCGCCGACACACAGAAGGCGAAATAGCCGTACGACGCACTGACGCCGACCAGCGTCGCGCCGGCCGCACCGGGGAACCCGACCACGGCCAACGTGTGCCCCGCGAAGCTCTGCCGGCGCAAGACCGTGAACCACCCCACCACTGCGGCCGCGACCGCGACGATCGTGCCCGCGCGGAAGGCGTTGACCATGAACGGGAACGCCCACATCTGCTGCAGGTCGGTCACCGGGTCCCAGGACCACGCCTGCCCACCGACCGGAATCATCGGGTGAGCGGGGCGGGTGCGTCCGGCTGCCCGACGACCACGAGTCTGCCGTCGGAGGTCCGTAGTACCTCGATCGGTGTGCGGTAGAGCCGCGACAGGATCTCGGACGTGATGACCTGCTCGGGCCGTCCCGCGACGGCGCCGCCCTCGGCCAGGTAGACGACGCGGTCCAGGCGGGACAGGATCGGGTTGATGTCGTGGGCAACCATCATCACCGTCACGCCCTCCTCCCGGCAGATCCTTCCGACCAGGGCGGCCGTCGCGGCCTGGTTCGGGAGGTCGAGGCTGTCCAGGGGCTCGTCGAGGAGCATCAGGTCGGGGCGGCGTACGAGCGCCTGGGCGATGAGCAAACGCTGTTGCTCGCCGCCCGAGCATTGCCCGATCGGCCGGTGCGCAGAGGCGGAGGCGCCGACCAGCTCGATGACCTCGGCAACCCGGGCGGCCCTGCGCCGGCGGCCCCGCAGTGGAACACCCCAGCGGTCGCCGTCCCAGCCGAGTCCGACGACGTCGATGCCACGGATCCGCAGCGAGGCGTCGAAGCTGCGCCGCTGCGGGAGGTAGCCGATCCGGTCGCCGGCCCGCCCGGGTCGCTCGCCGAGCACGCGTACGTCGCCCGCAGCCGGCGGCATGACGCCGAGCAGCACCTTGACCAGGGTGGACTTGCCGACACCGTTGGGACCCAGCACAGCGACGAACTCGCCTACACCGACGTCCAGGTCGACGCCCGACCACAACGTCCGGCCGCCAACCCGCACCGCCGCACCCCGCAACGAGACCGCAGCGGCCGGATGTGTTGCCGCAGACAACGACCTCGTCGGCGTTGCCGCTGACAACTGTCCTGGTGTCGTTGCCGCTGACAACCGTGGCTGCACCGGTGGAAATGGTTCTGCGGTCATTTGGCCGTGGCCTTGGCGAGGGCTTGTTCGAGGCCCTCGAGTTGCCTGACCTGCCAGTCCTGGAAGGACACACCGGCCGGAGTCGGGGTCTCGGTGACTGTCGCGACGGGGATGCCCTTGGCCTCGGCCGCCTTCACCTGCGTCTGCACGTCCGGTGTGCTGTTCTGGCTGTTGTAGACGTAGATCTTGATCTGCTTACCGGCGATCTGCTGATCGATGAGCGACTTGTCCCGCGCGGTCGGATCGGTGCCCTCGCTGATCGCGCTCAGGAACGAATCCGGAGTCAGCATCTTCAGCCCCAGTCCATCGGCCAGTGGGCTGACGATGGACTCGGAAGCACCGATCGGCGTACCCGCGTATTTCGTCCTGATATCGGAGATCAATTGGTTGTACCGAGCAAGGGTCTTTGTCTCGTACGTCGTCTTCAGCGCATCGAAGTCGGCGGCGTCGGCCGGGTCCAGCGACTTGTAGTCGGAGGTGATCTTCTCGATGACCTTGTGGACGTCGCCGGGGGAGTACCAGCGATGCGGGTTCCCGCCCGCCTGGATGCCGACGAGGTCGCCGATCGTGAGGTCGGTGCGGCCGTCGGTGGGGTTGGCGGACAGCAGTTTGTCCGCCCAGGCGTCGTACCCGATGCCGTTGACGATCGTGTACTGCGCGCGGGCCACGGTCCGGGCGTCGGCGGCGGTCGGCTCGTAGTCGTGCGGATCCGCGTCCGGATTGCTGATGATGTTCGTGACCTTGACGTGGTCGCCGCCGAGCTGGGACGCGATGCTGCCCCAGAAGTTCTCCGCCGCCACGACCTGAATCGTCCTGCCACTCGTGGACGAATCGGCAACCTCAGGCGCCGCGGTCGAACAGGCCGCAGCCGCCATCACAGTAGTCACCGCCAAGGCGAGCCCCGACAACCGACGTACGAAGGCACGGTGTGGCACAACGATCTCCTCGACGGCATAGATGAAAATGACTTTCATAACCATACGCCTCCGACCGCGAAGTGCAACGCCGGCCGCCCTCGCCGTAGGGTGGGAGTCAGCTGATGGAACGGTGAAGGGACTGTGATGAGCTTCTTCCACCAGGTCCTGCGCACCCACCAATGGATCTACGAGCACACCGACGGATTTCTCGGTCATCACCTGCTTTTCGGCAACCCCACGCTGCTGCTCCGCACGACCGGCCGCCGTACCGGCGAGGTTCGCACCAACGGGCTCACCTACGCCCGCGACGGCGACGACTACCTGGTCGTCGCGTCCAAAGGCGGATCACCCAAACCCCCCGCCTGGCTGGCGAACCTGACAGCCGATCCGCGCTGCGAGATCCAGGTCGGCCGCCGCCGGATCCCGGTCACCGCACGCTCGACGCTGCCGGACGACCCCGACTACGCCCGCCGCTGGACGATCGTGAACTCGGTCAACGCCGACCGCTACACGCAGTACCAGACCAGAACCACCCGCCCGATCGCCGTCGTCGAGCTACGTCCCGTGTCCGGCGGCTGAAGGCTGGCGGCGCGGTCTGGTGTAGGGCCTGTACTGCGGGGGCACCGGTTGGCGAGTGGGCCGAGTTAGTGTGGGTGCTGGGGTGAGCCGGGGAGCGGGCGAGGGCCAGGGCTGGATTCGGTGGCGGATGACTCTGCGGCGCAGCGGGGTGGGGGCGAGTCGGCGGAGGAGGGTGCGGAGGCTGGGGTCGACGCCGACCAGGCGGAGGCCGTCGGGGCCGCAGGCAACGATCACGTCGGAGGCGCGCAGCTGACAGTGGCGGACCTGGTGACTTAGCGGGACTAGGTCAGCGGCCAAGGGTCGAAGAGTAAGGCCGACGGTGCAGAGGTACAGGGTCCAGTCGCGGATGCCGGCGATGGCGGCTTCCGGGAGGTAGAACAGCCGGCCCTGGGCGCGGACCAAAGCTCCTCGGATCGGCGGCCGGGGGTCGGTCATGTCGGGGCTGACGAGCAGATCGACGAGCCGGCCGACTCGGAGGCCCGTGCGGTCGTACACGGAGCAGCCGCGGATGCCGGCGCTCGATATCAGCTCACCGGCGATCTGGAGTGGCGGATTGATCTGCTTCATGAACCTGCTCCTCAGATACGGCGAGGCGCGGGCGGTGGATGCCGCCCGCGCCGTCGGGCCGTGCTTCGGTCAGTAGGTGACCGTCAGGTCGTCACGCACCGCTGTGCCGCCAGGTGCCGACCACGCAGCGCCGATCGCCTCGTCCCGCTCGGCCCACGAGCCGACGGTTCCCTTGACGGTGACGATCCCGTTGTCGGTCGACACCTGCAGACCCTCGGCGTCGAGAGCGGCGTTGCGCTTGAAGGCGTTCGTGATCGAGTCCTGCACGTCCCCGGCCTTCGGCTTCGGGTTCTTGATCTCGATCTCGTCGAAGACGTCGAGGGCGCCGACGATGTTCGAGGCAACGAACTCCGCCTCGTCGCGCTGATACTGCCAGTCGACCGTGCCGGTGAGGGTCACGACGCCGTCCAGCACCTTGGCGTCGACCGCGCTCGGCACCAGGCTGTCGAGCATCAGGGCCTGCAGCACGTCGCCGCGGATATCGGCGTCGATGCGTCCCTCGCCGCCCATCAGCCGCACCTTCAGCTGGTTGTCGACGTCCAGTACGCCGACGACGCGTTGTGCCGCCTTCTTCGCCTCCCGCTTCTCGCGCAGACCGCCTACGGTGCCGCGCAGTGTGACCGTGCCGGCCTTCGCCGAGACCGCGATGGCCTCGTTGTCGACCTTGGGGTCCCAGAACAGTTCGTCGCTGACGTTGTCGACCAGGTCGCTGTCCCAGCTCATCTCAGTTCCTTTCGTCGGGTGTCTCCTGTGCTCTCGATCCTCGGCGGGGTGACACCCTTGCGGCATCGGAGCCGCCACTGACCGGTTGCGGGAATCACGAAGGAACCTCGCCCCGGGCGATCGCATCCAGCGCGGCGCGCAGGGCTGTGCGCGAGGCGACACCGAGCTTGGGGTACAGCCGGTGAAGATGGGACGCCACCGTCCGGTGGGACAGGAACAGCCGTTCGGCGATCTGTTTGTTGGTCAGCCCGGTCGCGGCCAGGTCGGCGATCTGCCGCTCCTGCGCCGTCAGTGGAACCGCCGGGACGTCGGGCGGTACGGCGTACGCGACGCCGGCCGCACGGAGTTCCGCGCGGACCCGCTGAGCGAAGCCTTCGGCGCCGATCCGGTCGAAGGTCTCCAGGGCGGCGCGGAGATGTGCCCGGGCGAGAGTGGTGTCATGAGTGCGGCGGAGCCATTGTCCGTAGGCGAACTGGACGCGCGCGTGCTCGCATGGCCACCGAGCCGCATCGGGCATCGCCAGTGCCGCTTCGAACAACGTGCCGGCTTCGTCGTCGTCCGCGGTCAGGGCTGCCGAGCCGGTGATCATCAGCGCGATGCGCGGGCCGATCCGGTGCAGGCCGGCCTGTTGGGCGGCGGTGACGTGGGCGCGTGCCTGGTCGAGGCGACCGGAGCGGACCGCGGCCTCGACCAGGTCGAGCACCACCCACCGGCCCGGGATGCCGACGGTCGGGGCGCCGGCCGGGGCGATCCTCGCCGCCTGGACCAGCGCCTCGTCGAAGTCACCCTGCCCCATGGCCGCGAGAATTCCGGCCGACCGCGCGTACGCCTCTGTCACCCCCATCCCGCGGGGCGCCGCCCAGTTCGTGGTCTCGGTACGGCGGGATCGGGAGAGATCCGCGTTGCCGCGCAGCGCCGCGCCCGAGGCCAGCAAGGCCCGGATCTGGCCCTCCCAGAAGTGGTATCCGTAGACCGCGGCCAGGTCCAGCCCCTCCTGGGCCAGGCGCTCGGCCTCGTCCCACTGCCCGTGGATGTACGAGTCGTGGCAGAGCAGCATCAAGCCGGGGATGACCATGGCGATCGCGCCACCATCGCGCTCCCGGTCGATCATCCGCGCGAGCAGGTAGCGATAGTCGGACAGGACATCCATCGCAACGGCTGCGAAGGCCAGGGGCAGCAGTTGCCAGGGTCCCGCGTCGGCGGGCAGCGCGGCGAATGCCTGAGCGAGGCCGTCGCGCACCGCACTGGCGGACCGGGACGGATCGACGTACGCGTCGTGGCACAGACGGAACGGGGCGACTGCTTCCGGTTCGAATCGAGCCATGGCCTTGTCGAGGAGCTCCCACGGCTCCGGCCGGAGGGAGTAGAGGCTGACGAGCAGTAGTGCGTAGAGAATGCCGCAAGAGTTCCACCGGCGGTCGTTGTTCGCCGTACTGTCGACATCGTCGAGCGCTCGGGTCAGCAGTCGGTAGGCGGCGGCGACATCGCCGTCCTGGTTGGTGAGGAGATGGGCGGTGGTGGCGAAGACCAGGCCGGTCGGCGTGTCCCGGGCCTGGCCGGCGTCGGCCAGCAACCGGGGTACCTCGTCGAGTTGGCCGGTGATGCCGGCGAGATGGGCCGCCTCGATCAACCGCCGGGACCGATCGGCCGCGTGCGGGCTGAGGTCGGCGGCCCGGATGAGCGCGGTCACAGCCGCGGACGCCGCACCCCCGCGTCTGGCGGACGTCGCGGCCTCGTCCAGGGCGCGAGCCACAGCTTCATCGGGTCCGGTGGCGGTCTCGGCGAGGTGCCAGGCGCGGCGCTCGGGGCTAGCGGTCATGATCGTGGCCAGGGCCTGGTGTGCGCTCCGGCGTTCGCCTGGCGGAGTCTGGTGCACGATGGCCGAGCGGATCAGCGGATGCCGGAACCAGATGCGGCGGCCACCGGCATCCGCATGCACCAGGTCGGCCTGCACCGCGGGAGCGAGATCGTCGACGTCCACCGAGTCCGTCGCCGATCCCTGGATCGCAGCCAGACTGACCTCCGGCTCCAGGGCCACATGTAACAACACCCGTCTAGTTGCGGCGGGCAACGTTCGGGCCTCTTCGGCGAAGGCGGCCCGCAGTCGTCCGGACAACGGCAGGAATTCGGGGAGCGGGTCCTGGCCGGAGCGCTGCCGGTCGTCCAGCAACACAGGCAACTCCTGGAGTGCGAGCGGGTTGCCGGCGGCCTCGGCCAGCATTCGCCGCCGGACTGGCGGAGCCAGGCCGGGCCACTGGATGTCCAGCAGCCTGAGCGCCGACCCTGCGTCGAGTGACGCGATGACATGTTCAGGCACCTGGACTCGGTCGAGGAGACCGTGGGTACCCGTCCGCGCGGCCGCCAGGAGGGCGATCGGGTCGTGGCCGAAGCGGCGGACTGCGAACCCCAGCGTGGCCGCGCTGGCGGGGTCTAACCAGGGGATGTCGTCGACAATCAGCAGGAGTGGCCGCTCGGCGGCGGCTTCACTGAGGAGGGCGAGCACCGCAGTCACGACCAACGGATCCGGTGACAGTCCCGGCGTGAGATCCAGGATCTGCTGGAGGGTACGGCGGTGCGGGCCGGCGAACCGGTCCACCCGGTCGCGCAGCGGGTAGAGGAGTTGATGCAGCGCCGAGAAGCACAGCCCCGCCTCGAATTCCGCACCGAAGGCACGGAGAGTCCGCATTCCGCGGGCCGCCGCCCGCTCTGCCGCGGCGTCGAGCAGCGCGGTCTTGCCGATACCCCGATCGCCACGCAGCAGTAGCGCGGGCCGGGTCGAGGTGTACCGCTCGAGGAGTGAGTCGATCCGCTCCAGTTCGGCCGCGCGTCCCACGGGCTCTGACTTCACCGTCGTGCATCCTTTCGCAACTGATCGTGACCTGATTCCCACGGGAGGAAGTACGGCCACTTCCAGGATCCGATCGGGCCGGCCCAGAGTCGATGTACGCGCCCACAGCGTTCGGCGCCGTCAGCAGTGGTGGGAGACATTCGGCACGAAAAGCCGAGAGTCTGAGCATCATCCGCAGACCACGCTCGGCTGCGCGCTCGTACGGTCGTACGCAGTCCTGCCGGCCAGGATCGAACACAACCCCGACGATTGAGGAAGGCCCCCACCATGAAGAAGCTCTCGGAGCAGCTCAGCGACCTGTCCGACCGTACGAAGCGGACCGAGGACGTCGTCGACGCCGCGAAGGCGAAGAACCGGGAACGGTTGCAGGCGCAGAAGGCGCAGCTGCAGACGGCCGTCGGCGCCGAGCGGGCCCGGATCGACGAAGGGACGACCAAGGCGCAGGCCGACGCCCAGTCGAAGTGGCACGATCTTCGGACGGCCATGGACAGCCACGTCGCCGAACTGCGCGCCAAGGGCGAGCAGCACAAGGCCGAACGCGATCTCAAGCGCGCCGAGCAGCGCGCCGACGACGCCGAGCTGGATGCGGCCGATGCGATTGATTTCGCGATCTACGCCCTTGACTACGCGGAGTACGCCATCGTCGACGCCACCATTGCCCGGGCCGACGCCGACGACCTGGCGCCGAAGAGCTGACGGTCCGGGGATCCCATGAATGCCACGGACACAAGTGCTCAGCAGCACCATCCTGTTGTCGCCGCGACCCGCGCGAAGCGAGCGAAGGACTTCCAGTTGCGGATCGCCGACGCGATCACCGCCTTTGCCGGCTCGATGACCTTCGTCTACATCCACGCCATCGTGTTCGCGGTCTGGATGCTCTTCTTCGAGTCCAGTCCGTGGCCGACCCTGACGCTGATCGTGTCCCTGGAGGCGATCTTCCTGTCCACGTTCGTGATGATCGGGCAGAACCGGCAGTCCGCCTTCCAGGAGGCCAAGGCTGATCACGACTTCACCGAGCAAGAGCTGGAACTGAAGGACAATACGAAGCTCACCCGGGAGATTCACACGCTGACCGAGGAGCTGCACAAGCATCTGATCCGGGAGCCGAGCAGCGGACCGATGCCGCGTTCATAGCCGACTGTCATCACCCGCGCCCGTCAGCGATCGTGTACGGCCAACGGACGAACGGAAGCCCTACCATCAGCAGATGGACACCGGGCACGACGACGCGGATCTCGATCGCCAGATCGCTGTGCTGGCCACGGCCTTGCTGGACCGGATCGGCGAGCTGGCCGAGTCGATGGCGGAGTGGATCCAGAAGGAGGTCACGTCGTACGTCGACACCGGACTGGTCCCCTACGCCGATCTCCGCGAGGACTGTCGTGCACAGCTGAAGTCGGTCCTGCCCGCCCTCTGTGGGCCGGCGGGAGCGGACGTCTCCTATGCGCGGCAGAGCGGTCGGCACCGTGTCGACGCCGGTGTGCCGCTGGCCAAGGCGATGGACGCCTACCGGGTCGGCGGCAGATTCATCTGGGAGGCCTTGGTCGCCGAGGCGAGGGAGACTCGCGCGCTCAGCAGCGACGCACTGGTTCGGGCCGCGTCCAGGATCTGGCTGATCCTCGACGACTTCACGGACGCGATGGCAGACGCTTACCGGGACGCGGTGGCCGAGCGGATCATCGCCCAGGAGCACGAACGCTCCGCTCTGGTGGGGGCGCTCCTGGAGGGCCGGATCACTGAGCACGAGACCCTCTGGGAAGCCGCGGAGATCTTGCGCATCTCCCGTCGGGGACCGTTCGTCGTGGTCGCCGCGGAGCTGCCGGGGGTCGGCCGCCAGGCCTTGCCCGACATGGAGGTGCGGCTGCGGTCGGTCGGACTGGCGTCCGCGTGGCGGCTGCTCGCGGACCTGCAGGTGGGCATCGTCGTACTGCCCGAGAGTGGCCGGATGGACCAGCTCGTCGCCGCGCTCGCCAAGCACGCCGAGCACCGGGTCGGTATCAGCCCGCGATACTCGACACTCGACGGGACGCGCGAGGCCCTGCGCTTCGCGAAGTTCGCGATTCTCGGCACCGCACCCGGCGCGAAGGTCACCCTCTTCGACGACTCGCCGCTCGCCGTGACCGCGGCGAGTACGCCCGAGGTGATGGCCCGGATCGTCGGCTCGACCCTGGGCCCGCTGGACGCTGCGGCCGACCGTGAGGTTCTGCTGGACACGTTGGAAGCCTGGCGTGACTGCGGCGGATCGACCGCGGAGGCAGCCAAGCAGTTGTTCGTCCACCCCAACACGGTCCGCCAACGACTGCGCCGGATCGTCGAGCTCACCGGCCGCACCGTGACCGCACCTCGCGACGTCGCGCAACTCTGCCTGGCCCTCGAGGCCACCCGCCGGCAGCCCCACTGAATCCAAGTGAGCGCAAAACGCAGAGAAGTGGCGCGTTCCGCGCAGATCAGGACGGCCGGTGCGCTCCTACCGTTTCGGCACAGGCATGACCCACATGCCCTCGAGAAGGAGTGCGCGATGAAGACGATGCTCGAACACCTGATCAAGCTGGCCGGCCCGCGGCACGAGCCGGAGGTGACCACGGAGAAGAAGGCCGCCGCCGGACCTCTGGTCCGCAAGGCCATTCCCGCAGCGTTGATCTGTTCCGTGGCAGTCGCCGGGATCCATCGGCACCGGGCCCGGCGGGGGTGACGGTCGGCTCATTTGGGTCATCGTTGCGTCGGATTGCCGATGTGTGGGCCGCACGCGGCCTCCTAGCGTCGTCGATGTCGAGCGCAGGACGCTCGCGATGACCGCCAGGAGGCTGCCATGGCTCGCTCGTTGCCATCCGACCACAACAGCTCGTTGCCCGAGTTGTTCGACACCGCGACCATGCCGCCGGGCGACCGGCTCCGGCTGCTGCGGGATGCGATGGGCAGCGCCGCGGTGCCGGTGGAGGTCCTGCACCACGTCGGTCCGGACGAGGTGTCCGCGCGAGGTACCGGTGGCAGGCTGGGCCGGCTGTCGATCCTGACGGTCACGACGACGCCGTTGACCGTGCGGCGTACGGTACGGCTGGCCCGGGCCGATCCGGAGCCGAGCATCATCGTCGAGCTGCAGCTGGCGGGCCGGCGATCGGTCGTCCAGTACAACCGGCGAACGGTGCTGTCGCCGGGCGATCTCATCCTGCTCGACGCTCGCCGGCCGTACCTGTCGACCAGCCAGGACGGGAACCACCAGCATTCCGTCCGGGTCCCGAGGGCGGATCTGGCGCTGACCGATCACGCGCTCGCCCGCGTCGCCGGGTTGCGCCTCGGCCCACGCAATCCGGTCGCGAACCTCGCGGCGGCGTACCTGACCCGGCTGGTCGGTGATCAACGGCTCGCCGCCGAGGCGGACCTGGACGTCTTCGAGGCCCCGACGATCGAGCTGATCCGGGCTGTCGTCGCCACGCAGCTCGGCGCCGGTGTGCTGGCCGGCGAACCGATGGAGAACACGCTCGCGCTGCGGATCATGGAGTTCACCCGGCAGCATCTCACCGATCCGGACCTCACCGCGGCGAAGATCGCCGCCGCCCAGAACATCTCGGTCCGGCATCTCTACACGACGCTGTCGCGGTCCGGCATCGTGCTGGGCGAATGGATCCGGGTACGTCGGCTGGAGGGGTGCCGGCGTGAGCTCGCCAGGAGCGCGACGGCGGGCCGGACGATCTCCGCCATCGCGCATGCCTGGGGCTTCGGCGATGCGACCCACTTCAGTCGCACCTTCCGCGAGGCGTTCGGCATGTCGCCGCGCGAATGGCGTGCGCTGCACCAGCACAAGCAGCGCGCCTACGCACTCACCAACAACCCGATCGACGCCGACGTCGCGTCGTGATCAATCACCAAGGAGGCTGTTGATGTTCAAATCCGTGTCGTCCTCATTGCTCTGGCGAGGCCTGCTGGCCGTCGCGATCGGCGTGGTGTCCGTCGCCTGGCCGGATGTCACCGTCGGCGCGGTCGTGATTCTCTTCGCGATCTACGCCTTCATCGCGGCAGCCACGGATGGAGCTCGCGCGTTCGCCGGCCGCAGCGCCGGTCCCGTGATCGGCTACCTGTTACTCGCACTGCTCGACGTCGTCGCCGGCATCGCCGCCCTGGCGTGGCCCGGCATCACCGCGCTCGTGCTGACGATCTGGATCGCCGTGTGGGCGTTCGTCTCGGGCGTCATCGAGGTCGCGATGGCGTTCCGGCAAGGCGAGGAGGCGGGGGAGCGGGCGATGTGGGCGCTCACCGGACTCGTCTCGATCGCACTCGGCGTCGTGCTGGCGATCCGGCCCGACATCGGTGCGGTCAGCCTGGCCACGGTGTTCGGTCTGTTCGGCATCGTCTACGGCATCTCCACGCTGGTGCTGGCGGCGCAGCTCCGGAAGGCGGGATCGGCTCCCCAGAATCTGGCCGAATCCGTCGGCTGACACACCACGGCCGAACATACGACTGAAGCCGGCTCCAGGTGGCAACCACCTGGAGCCGGCTTCAGTCGCTTCGCGGATCAGTACGTGACGACCAGCCGGTCGTTCACGGTGGTGACGCCCGGGGCGGCCCAGGCCGCTACGAGGGCCGCGTCGTGCTCGGACCAGGACCGCACACTACCGGTGAGCGTCACCGTCCCGGCCGAGGCTGCCACCGCGAGACTGTCGGCGTCGATCTTGGCGTCCCGCTTGAACGCCTTCTGGATGTCGTCCGACACCTCGCCGGCTGTATGGGCGTCGTCACCGCCGACCAAGATCTCGTTGTCGACGCCGGTCACGCCGAGAACGTTGCCGGCGACAAACGTCGCCTCGTCGCGCTGATACTGCCAGTCGACCGCGCCGGACAAGGTGACGTACCCGTCCTGGATCTTGGCGTCGACCGTGGTGGGGATCAGCGAGTCGAGCAGCATCGCCTGCAGCACATCGCCGCGCAGGTCGGCGTCGGCGCGCCGGCTCTTGGTGAGAATGCGTACCGAGAGTTCGTTGTCGACGTACACGACTCCGTGCACACGTTCTGCGGCCTTCTTGGCATCGCGCTTCTGCCGGAAGCTGCCGACGGTCCCGCGCAGCGTGATCATTCCGTCGTCCGCGGACACTGCGATCTCCTCGCTGTCCACCTTCGGGTCCCAGAACAGTTCGTCCTTGACGTTCAGGGCCACTGCTTCGTCAGTCATTTCTCCTCCTGAGGATTCGGTTCGGTACTGACGATCTGCACGCTAGCCACGGCCACGGCGTACGACTGTGTTCTCCGTGCACGCGGCCTTGCCAGGCGTGCAGGGTTGCCGAATCGCTTTATCTGCTGGCCGATTCCGGCCCTAGGCTCGGTTGTGTGATGAGGATTCTGATCGTCGACGACCACGGTTTGGTCCGTGCCGGGCTTCGGGCGCGGCTGGCGGGGGAGGCCGACATCGTGCCGGTCGGCGAGGCGGGGAACGCGGCTGATGCGGTGTCGCTCGCAGAGCGGCTTCAGCCCGATCTCATCCTGCTGGACGTCGTGCTACCGAGGACGAACGGCTGTGACGCCATCGCACCGCTCAGACGTGTCGCGGCCGGCACGAAGATTCTGATGATGTCGGCGCAGGCGTCCGCGAGCACCGTACGGCGTGCTCTGCTGGCCGGTGCGTCCGGGTACATCTCGAAGGGCTCGTCGGACCAAGCGTTGATCGGTGCGATGCGCCGGATCTGTGCCGGCGAGACGTATGTCGAGCCAGCACTTGGCGCGAGGCTGGTGGTGGGCGATCAGCTGGCCGCGCTCCAACCCCTGTCCGAGCGTGAGTGCGACATTCTCTACCAGTTGGCCCTCGGCTACACCAACCAGGAGATCGCACGGAGTCTGTTCATCTCGGTGCGGACCGTGGACACGCATCGCGCACACATCATGCGCAAACTCCGGCTCGGCACTCGCGCCGAACTGGTCATGTTCGCCCTGTCCCACGGCCTCATCGGCCAGTCCTAGAGTTCGAGGAGTCCACGGATGACGTACCGACGGATCGCGGAAGAGTTGGCGGAACACGTTGCGCGCCTCGCACGCAGGAACGAGGCGCTCGAGGACGCGTCGGCCCTGATCGCGCACGACCTGAAGTCGATCCTGAGGTTCGCGATCGACGCCGACGAGCCACGGGAGGCCATGCAGCGCGCCCTCGACCTCGTCGACTCGATCCTCGAGGCAGCACGTGCCGATCATGCCGACCGGAGTCACGCGCCCGTCGCCGATTGCCTGCAACAGGCTGCCGCGGATCTCGACAGTCTGCCCGCCGAGATCGTCACCAGCGTGACCGGCGAGTTCCCGATGGCACCCGCCGCCCTCCGCCTGATCCTCCGCAACCTGCTCGGAAACGCGGTCGCCGCCGGTGCACAACGCATCCACATCCAGGCTCGTAGGGTCGGCGATCGCAGCGTGCTCACCGTCGACAACGACGGCGCCGCGCCAGGAACGACGGGCCGGTACGCCACCGGCGCCCAACTGGGTCTCGTCCTCTGCCGCCGCCTGGTTGCCAGATGCGGCGGAGCACTCGAACTCGAACCAGGCCGGGCAAGCGGCGCCCGCGCGGTGATCGTCTTGAGCCAGTAGTCAGAGGAAGGCGGAGTGGCCGGTGATGGATTTGCCGACGATGAGGGTGTTCATTTCGCGGGTTCCTTCGTAGGAGTAGATGGCTTCGGCGTCGGCGACGTAGCGGCCGACGTTGTGTTCGAGGAGGATGCCGTTGCCGCCGAGGAGTTCGCGGGCGAAGCCGACGGTTTCGCGCATCCGGACGGTGCAGAAGGCCTTGGCGAGTGACGCGTGTTCGTCGTACGCGAGGCCGGCGTCCTGGAGTTGGGAGAGGCGGGCGCACAAGGTGGCGGAGGCTGTGGTGTTGGCGAGCATGCGGACGAGCAGGTCCTGAACGAGTTGGAACGACGCGATCGGCCGGCCGAACTGCTCGCGTTCTCCCGCGTAGGCAAGGGCATGACGGTAGGCGCCACGGGCGCAGCCGACGGCCATCCAGGCGACGCCGGCGCGGGTCATCAGCAGGACCTTGGCGGTGTCGCGGAAGGACTCCGCGCCGGCCAGGCGGTTCGCGTCCGGGACCCGTACGCCGTCCAGGGTGATGAGCGCGTTCTGTACGACGCGCAACGCCATCTTGTCCTCGAGCTTGGTGGTAGTGAACCCCGGTGTGTCCTTCTCGACCACGAAGCCCTTCACCTGACCGTCCTCGACGTCACGAGCCCAGATCACGGTGAGATCGGCGAATGTCGCGTTGCCGATCCACTTCTTCTGGCCGTCCAGGACCCAGGTGTCGCCTTCGCGCCGGGCGGTGGTCTGCAGCCCGCGCGAGGCGCCGGACCCGACCTCGGGCTCGGTGAGGCCGAAGGCGCCGATCTTCTCCAGCCGGGCCATCGCCGGCAGCCAGCGTTCCTTCTGCTCCTCGGAGCCGCACAGGTAGATGGATCCCATCGAGAGCCCGCTGTGTACGCCGAAGAACGTGGCGATCGACGGGTCCGCCGTACTGAGCTCCATCGCGATCAGCCCGTCGAGCAGGAAGCTGCGGCCCGGGCAGCCGTACCCGGTGTACGGCGTACCGACGATGCCCAGGTCGCGCAGCGCCGGGATCAGTTCGAACGGGAACGCGGCCCGGTTCCAGTAGTCGTTGATGATCGGCGTCACCTGCTTGTCGCCGAACTCGCGGACGGCGTGCAACAGCTCGCGGTCATGGTTGTCGAGCAGCAGTTCGAGGCCGTAGAAGTCGATCGGGTCGGTGGTCATGCGTCCCCCTCGGCGGACAGGAATCGGGTGATGACGGGCACCAGCGCGGGTGCCTCGGTGACGAGCTCGACGTGCCCGCCGCGGTAGATGTGCAGTTCGGCGTGCGGGATCAGACGGGCCAGGATCCGGCCGTTGACGACCGGGATGATCGGGTCGTCGTCGCCGGTCAGCACCAGCGTCGGCTGCCGGATCAGGCCGAGGAACGGCAGGCTGGTCCAGACGGCGCCGGCCGCGAGTTGGTAGAGGTAGCCGCGCAGCGATCCGGCCCGCACCTGGTTCTGGAACACCTTTCGGATGTCACCGGCGTGCTCCCGGGCGCTTCCGCCGTAGATGGCACCGGCGATTCCGGCGGCGTACCCGGGGTCGCCGAAGCGTCGCGGCGTGAGCATCCGCAGCAGGGTGGTCGGCCGCCCGGGCACCATCAGGGCGCCGGTGCCAGTGCTCACCAGTACCAGTCGACGGACACGCCGCCGGTGCTGGGCGGCGAGCTGCTGCGCGAGCGCGCCACCCCACGACAGTCCCAGTACGTCGACCTGAGCGAAGCCGAGCTGCGTCAGCATCCGGTCGACCATCCACGCGAGTCTGGGGATCCCGTCCGGGAGCAGCCCGACCCGCGAGCCGCCGACGCCGGGTACGTCGAAGCGGATCACCGTCCGGTCCAGCACGTCGACCACCGGCTGCAGTACCTCGAAGCCGGCCCCGATCCCGCAGCACAGCAGCAGCGGCGTTCGTCGCGGGTCGCCCAGCCGTACGTCGTACCGGATCCGTCTCCCGGCGGCGGTCAGCATCTCCACCTCAGGCCTCTCGCACGTAACTGCCGGGCGCGGCTTCGAGCGGGTCCAACCCACCGCCGCCGAGGTCCTCCGGTGCGGCCTTCAGCCGGCCGCTGCGCTTGCCCAGCCAGTCGGCGTAGTCGGGCCACCAGGACCCCTGCTCTGTCGTTGCTGTGCGCAACCACTCGTCCGGGTCCGGCGGGTTGGCCTCGTTGATCTGGTACGTCGCCTTCGGATTGCCGGGCGGATTCACCATCGAGGCGATGTGCCCGGCCGTGGACAACACGAACCGGGTCTCGCCGCCAAGCAGCTGAGTACTGCGATAGCACGCCTGCCACGGGCAGATGTGGTCGGCGATCCCGGCGATCACGTACGACGGGGTGCCGATCTTGCTGAGGTCGACCGCGGACCCGAGCATGGTCGCCTTCCCCGGTTGAGTCAGCGCGTTGGCCATCGCCAGCTCGACGAAACCACGGTGCAGTGCGGCGGTCATCCGGGTGGTGTCGGCGTTCCAGAACAGCACGTCGAAGGCAGCCGGTGGTCGTCCCTGCAGGTAGTTGTTGACCCAATAGCTCCAGATCAGATCGGTCGGCCGCAGCCAGGCGAATACCTCGGCGAGCGCCCGGCCGTCCAGGTATCCCTTGGCCGCCGATGAAGCTACGGCCGCCGCGGCCACGCGCTCGTCCAAAGCAGCCGACGCGAAGCCGGCGTGGGTCTGGTCGAGCACCGACACCGCGAGGGTGAAGCCGGCGACGCGGTCGAGTTCACCGCGAGCGGCGAGGTGTGCGAGCACCATCGAGGCGAGGATTCCGCCGGAACAGGTCGCGAACAGCTGCGTGCTGTCGGTGCGGCAGAGCCGCTGGACGGCGTCCATCGCGTCGAGGATCGCCTGGCCGTAGGTGTCGAGGTCCCAGTCGCGATGCCGGGCGTCCGGATTCCGCCAGGAGATCGTGAACACCTGCTGGCCTTGAGCGACGAAGTACTCGACCATGCTTCGGCCCGGTGCCAGGTCGACGACGTAGTACTTGTTGATCACTGGCGGGACGATCAGCAGCGGCACGGTGCGGACCTTCGGGGTCTGCGGGGTGTACTGGATCAGCTCCAGGAGCTCGTTGCGGAACACGACCGCGCCGGCGGTCGCGGCGACCGTCGTACCGACCTCGAACGCCGTCGGCTCGACCATGCTCGGCACCCGCGGCGCGGTGGCCAGGTCGCGGACCAGGTTGCGGGCGCCGGCGACCGAGCTCAGCCCGGCGGTGTCGATCAGCGCCTTCCAGGCCACCGGGTTGACCAGCGGGTTGTTGCTCGGGGCAAGTGCTTCGACGACGTTGTCGACGACGAAGCCCATCCGTTGCCGGTCCCGCCACTCCAGTTGTGCGTCCGCGGTCAGCGCGCCGGCCGTCTCGGCCGCGGCCAGGTAGGCCTGAACGATTCGTCGCAGGACCGGGTTGTGCGTCCACGCCGGGTCCGAGAAACGCCGGTCGCGGCGGGACGGTGCCCGGTCGGAGTGACCGATCGCGATCCGGCCGAGTTCGCCGGCCAGGTCCACGGCGCGGCCGGCGACCGTGCGCGGCCGGGCGGCCAGTCCGGTCGTCATCCGGGCCCAGGAGGCGTTCGGCATCAGCCGGCGCATCGGGCCGATGGCGGCGCTGGTCAGCAACAGGTCGAGCGGCGCGGCGAGTGCGTCGGCGCGAGCGTCGTGGGTGGTCATCGGAGCACACCTTCCGGGACGAGGACGTCGCGGCGCTGGATCTTGCCGGTCGGTCCCTTCGGCAGATTGTCGACAATCCACACCGCGCGCGGATACTTGTACGCCGCGATCCGGGTCTTGACGAAGTCGCGCAGTTCGGCGGGCGTCGCCGTCGTACCGGGCTTGAGGGCGACGGCCGCGCCGATCTCCTCGCCGAGGGACGCGTGCGAAATGCCGACCACGGCCGCCTCGGCGACCGCGGGGTGCTCGTAGAGAACCTCCTCGACCTCGCGGGGGTAGACGTTGTACCCGCCGCGGATGAGCAGGTCCTTCTTGCGGTCGACGATGAAGAAGTAGCCGTCCTCGTCCTGCCGCGCCATGTCCCCGGTGCTCAGCCACCCGTCGGCGTCGATCGTCGCCGCGGTGGCGTCGGGCTTGTTCCAGTAGCTCTTCATCACGTTGTGGCCGCCGATCTGGATCTCGCCGATCTCACCCGGCTGGACCGGCCGGTGCGCGTCGTCCACGACTCGCATCCGCACGCCCTCGATCGGCGTACCGATCGACCCGGGCTTGCGGGTCGCGTCCGGATGGTTGAAGGAGGCGACCGGCGAGGTCTCGGACAGCCCGTAGCCCTCCAGGATGATGCAGCCGAACGCCTCCTCGAAGGCGCGCAGCACCTCGACCGGAAGCGCGGCCCCACCCGACACGCAGGTGCGCAGCGTGCTCACGTCGTACGACTCGCGCCCGGGGACGCCGAGCATGGCGGCGTACATCGTGGGCACGCCCTCGTACACCGTGACGCCGTCGCGGGCGATGACCTCGAGCGCCTTCGCCGGGGCGTAGCGGGGGATCATGGTCAAGGTTGCGCCGTTGGCGATCGCGGTGTTCAGGCCGCAGGTGAGTCCGAAGACGTGGAACAACGGCAAGCAGCCCATGACCACGTCCTCCGGCCCGATCCGGAACAGTGTCCGGGCGCTGACCGCCTGATTGGCGTTCAGGCCGGCGTGGGTCAGTTCGGCGCCCTTCGGCCGGCCGGTGGTGCCGGAGGTGTAGAGGATCACCGCCGTGTCGGAACCGTCCTTGCTGACCGGGTCCGGCGCCGGTTGGCGGGTCGAGATCAGGGTGCGGAACTCACCCGGTGCCACCGGCACGTGCTCGGTGCCCGCGGCCTTGGATCCGGCTTCGGCCTCGGCGGCCACCTCGTGCCAGGCGAACAGCACCTTGGCACCGGAGTCGCTGAGGTAGTAGTCGATCTCACGCCGCTTGAGCAGCGGATTCATCGGTACGGCGATGCCGCCGGCCCGGAGGATGCCGTAGAACACGATCGCGAACTCGGGGATGTTCGGCAGCATCACGCCGACCCGGTCACCGGACTGCACGCCGTACTCGCGGAGCAGGCTGACGACGCGGGATACCGCGTCATCGAGGTCGGCGTAGCGCAGGACGTCGTCGTCCAGCCGGATCGCGGGGTGGTCCGGGTACATGGCCGCGGACTCGGTGAGGTTCAGGCTGAGATTCGTCATGGCGTCGCTCCGGGGTTCGGGGATTGACTCCACGATCCGTCCGGGGCCGGTCCGCGTCGATGGCCGGCCGGCCAACGTGGCGGGCGCACGAGTGTCCCCGTGAACAACGGCCCGGGGCTTATGCTCCGAAGGTGAGCACGGAGCGCGCCGGCCCGGAGATCGAGGGTCTCGTCGGCCGGCTCCGGGCCCGGGCCGATGAGTTGGTCGAGGCGATGGCGGCCCAGATCGAGAGCGAGATCGACTTCTACCGCACCGGGGGACTCGTGCCGCCGGCCGCGTTGCGGGCGTCCTGCCGGGCGAACTTCGACTTCATGCTCGAGTCACTGGTCAGCGACCGCTCCGACCCGGTGTCCGCCCGCGAGACAGGGCGGCTGCGGGCGGAGCAGGGCGCGCCGCTGGCCGACGTGATGGCGGCGTACCGGGTCGGCACGCGGTATCTCTGGGATGCGGTGCTCGCCGCGGCCGCTGCGGCTCGGGTCACCGATCAGGTGCTGGTGCGCGCCTCGAGCCGGCTGTGGCAGATGCAGTCGTCCTACACCGACGCCATGACGGACGCGTACCGCGACGTGCAGTCCCGTCGCATGCTGGAGCAGGACCAACAACGCTCGGCCTTGGTCGAAGCGTTGCTCGAGGGCCGGGTGAGTGGCGGCGGCACGCTGTGGGAGGCGGCCGAGCTGTTGCGGTTGCCGCACAAGGGACCTTTCGTGGTCGTGGCCGCGGAGGTGCCCGAGGTGGGCCGGCAGGCATTGCCCGCGGCGGAGGAGCGGCTGCGGTCTGTCGGTCTTGCGTCCGCCTGGCGGCTGCTGCCCGAGCTGCAGATCGGCGTGGTGGGCGTGCGGCCCGGGCGTCTCGCCGTACTGGTCGACCTGCTGCGTCAGTCCGCGACCGGTCGCGTCGGCGTCAGTCCGCCGTACGACGAACTCGACGGGACCGGGCAGGCGGTGCGGTTCGCGCGGGTCGCCCTGTCGGGTTCGACGCCGGACGCCCCGGTGGCGCTGTTCGACGAGTCACCGTTGACGATGGCAGCGGTCGCGGCGCCGGACGTGATGCAGTACTTCGTCCGGAAGGTGCTCGGCGGACTCGACGACCTTCCGCCCGACGACCGTGGGGTGCTGCTCGAGACCTTGGCGGTCTGGTCGACGCATCACGGTTCCGCCACCGAGACCGGCGAACACCTCTACTGTCACCCGAACACGGTCCGGCACCGCCTGCGCCGGATCGAGGAACGCACCGGCCGCTCGCTCAACGATCCGCATTCGCTCGCCGAACTCCTCCTCGCCCTCGAAGCATCCCGCCACGGTCCTTAACCCGCTCCTCTGCCCGCTGCGGTAGCGCCATTTCATGGGATATCCCTGCGGCTGCTGGGTTCTCCCCTGGTGTACCGAGGGAGAACCCACAAGCAGTGGGGATATCCGGCCGTCCTGTCCGCCCGTCCTGTCCGGCCGTCCAGCTGCCACCATCGTCACGATGGCTCACTTTGTGCACGAGATCCGTACGGCGGCCGACCTCGGCGTACGCATCTGGTGCACAAAGTCGCCCCCGGTGTGGCCCGAAGTGGGCACCCACGGAACGACACAAGAGCCGGATGTCCCCTCCGGTTGTGCCTTCTCCGCTCGTACACCAGGGGAGAAGGCGCACCCCGAGTGGCTATCCGGCTCTTCTGACGTATCCGTGGGCGGTTCGTTCGCCTCCTTCGCGTCCCGGGCAGGCGGCCGTGTTCTGTCGGTTGCCGCCCGGGGTGGGGAGGATCTGGTCCCGGAACACAGCCCCGGATCGGGGGAAGATCCTCCCCAGCCTCGCCCGGCCGGCCGGAGTCCTGGTGCTCGGTCCCGACCGCCGACATCCGCGAGCGCGACTACTGGGACAAGGCCGGCCCGTGGGTCTCGGCCTGGGCGGACGTGGCGCACTCACCAACCCAGTCCGTCAGGTGCTGAGTGCTTGCGGCCGAGCGTGCCATCTCTGGCATCGCGCTGTTTGGTGAGTGGGGCCGGTCCGGTCAGCGCCCCGGCATCGCCACACCCGCCCCCCGACGGGGCGGGTGTGGCGGACTTCCAGGCCATCACAATCACCCAGACACAGCGACCGTCCGTGGGAAGTCTTCGTCCTGGCCTCGTTGTGATGGCCTGGCGATCCGGTCGACGGCGCAAGCAAACACCCACGGAACCGACTGAAGAGCCGGTTATCCCCTCAAAGGGGTCTCCTCTGCCTTCTGTGTGGGTGAGAAGGGGTGAGAGCTTGAGTGGTGTGGAGGGTTTCGGGGCGGGGGGTGGTACCTCGGACAGGTTGTGGGGACCGTGGACACTGCATCAGACGTCCGCAGTCCCGGCCCGGTGTCCGCAGTCCCGGGTTGGTGTCCGGGGACTGTCTCAGGTCACCAGATCCGACCACCCCTGGATCATCAACCACACACCAAGGAGAAGAGCCCTTAATCGGTGCGGAGGTTGAGGGCCTCCTGCTTGGTGAAGGTCGGTTCGGTGGTGGTGTCGCCGTACCGGATGTGATGGGTCGTTGCTCTGGATGGGTGGATTCGGGCGTGGTCGAGCCGGCCGTTCTTCCAGGTGATGTCGACGGTGAAGCCGCCGCGGGCGCGGAGCCCGCGGACGGATCCGTTCTGCCAGGTTGCCGGGAGGGCGGGGAGCAGCTCGATCTCCTGGCCGTCCGACTGGAGGAGCATCTCGGCGACGGCAGCGGAGCCGCCGGCATTGCCGTCGAAGGAGTAGATGTTCTGCGCGGCACCGGCGACACCGCCGACGGAGTAGCTCATCAGGTTCGCCTCGCTGGCGTCGGCGACCAGGCTGGTCAGATGGGCGAGCGCCTTGTCGCCTTGCAGCAGGCGGGCGTGGAAGACGGCGAAGTTCGCCTCGACCCATTCGGTCTGCTCCCAGCCTGCCGCGCTCTGCCGCCGTTCGATCGTCACTTCGGCGGCGCGGGCCAGCTCCGGCGTTGCGCGGGGTGTGATCTGGCGCTCGGGGAAGAGCGCGCACAGATGGGACGTGTGCCGATGGGCCGGATCCGCTTCCTCGAAGTCATGGAGCCATTCCTGCAGCTGGCCGTGCCGGCCGATCAGGTACGGCGACAGTCGTGCGCGAGCGGCCGTGATTCGCTCGCGCAGGTCCGGGTCGACGCCGAGCACCTCCGCGGCGGTCGCGCAGTCACGCAGGATCGCCTCGGCGAAGACCCGGTCGACGGTGTTGCCCATGGCAACTGAGCACCTGCTGCCGTCGGGCGCGACGTACCAGTTCTCGGGGGACTCGGACGGTCCGGAGACGAGGAGGCCTTGGTCCTCGGTGAGGTAGGACAGCAGGAACTGCGCGGCGCCCCGGAGCATCGGGTAGGCCACGTCGCGCAGGAACTCGTCGTCACCGCCGTACTCGTAGTGCTCCCAGAGGTGAGTCGCGAGCCAAGCGCCACCGGTGACGTTGAGGCCCCATCCCAGGTCGGTGCCCGGAGCCGAGTAGCCCCAGGCGTTCGTCACGGTGTGGGCGACCCACCCGGGAGCGTCGTACATCTGGGTGGCGGTGGTCTGGCCGGTCTCGGCGAGGAGTTGGAGCAGGCGGAACAGGGGAGTGTGGCACTCGGCTAGGTTGGTGGGCTCGGCCGCCCAGTAGTTCTGCTGGGTGTTGATGTCGAGGTGGAAGTCGTTGCTCCACGACGCACTGCTGGCCAGGCCGTCGTTCCACAGTCCCTGCAGGGCCAACGGCAGCGGTGAGTCGGCGCGGGATCCGGCGACGGTGAGGTAACGCCCGTACTGGAAGTACAAGGCGAGGAGGCTGTCATCACGCTCACCGCGGGCGAGGTTGTCGCGGCGGCGGTCGGTCGGCACCGGATCGGGCTCGGTGGCAGCGTCGAGGTCGAGCGAGACCCGCCGCATCAGGCCGGCGTGGTCGTCGACGTGGGCGGCGCGGATGGCATCGAACCCGGCTGCGGTGGCCGCCGCCGTCAACGTCTCGACCTGTCGCACCGGGTCCTCGCCCGCCCAGTCAGTGCCGACGGCCACGATCAGTACGGCGGAGTCGGCACCGTCGACCTCGACCGCATCGTCGGTTCGTCGTACGGTCCCACCGACAGCCTCGACGTTGACCCGGATCTCGACCGCTGTGCCCGTACGGCCGTCGCTGTGCAGGGACTCGACGGAGCGACCGCTGAACGCGACGCCAGCCTCCGCGCCGGTCGTCTTGCCGGGAATGACGGCCCCGTCCAGGCCGACCGTGAAGCTGACCGCCCCAGGCCGATCAGCCCCGATGCGTACGGCGATGACGCGCTGCGGATGGGATGCGAGGACCTCCCGGGTGAACCGCGTCCCGCCCTGGTCGTAGGTGACTGCCACGATGCCCTGGTCGAGGTCGAGAGACCGTCGGTAGCTCGTGGCCGGTCCGCGGTCGGCGAAGGTCAGGCGGACGTGGGGAAGGGGAAGGTTCGTCCCGAACGACGCCCGCGTGCCCAGCAGGTGCTCACCCGCGAGCCGCTGCGCCTGTGCGTAGTCGCCCGCGACGAGCAGCTTGCGGACGGCCGGCAGTTCCTGCCGGGCGGTCGGGCTCAGGTCGACGGTCGACGGCCCTCCGGACCAGGCGGTCGACTCGGACAGGTCGACCCGTTCCGTCGGCACACCGCCGTACACCATGCCACCCAGACGGCCGTTGCCGATGGGCAGCGCCTCGAACCAGCGCTCGCCCGGCCGGTCGTACCAGAGCGTGCCGGCCGGGGTGACGGAGGGTCGCGGCCCGGTTGCGGGTGAAGCGATCAGCATGGTTCTCCTACTTGCCTTCCGCCAGCAGCGTCCGGCTCTGGTCCTGCATCTTCGGGAAGATGCTCTCGTCGGCCTTGTTCGTGAAATACGACTCGAACTGCGGCACCATCGCGTTGGTGAGTGCCGCGCCATTGTTGTACACCGGGCACGGAACGAGCTCGCCACTGGTCAGGTACCGGTTGAAGACCGAGAAGTCCGCGCCCTTGGCGGCCTGCTGATCGGTCAGTGCCTTCATCGACGCCGCGATGGACGGGAAGAAGGAACCGTTGAACTTCGCGGCCGTCGTCTGGCACTCCTCGCTCTCCTGGTACTTGACCCACTTCCAGGTCTGGTCCGGATGCTTGCTTCCGGCCCAGAGGTTGTTGCCGTTGGCATTGGTCATCAGGGCGCGCTTGCCGCCGGCGCCGGCCGGGAGCGGAGCGGTGCCGATCTTCGCGCCCTTCAACGCCGCGTAGGTCGCGGCCTCCCAGGTCCCGCCGACGACCATCGCGACCTTCCCGGACCCCAGTTGCTGGCTGTTGGCCGTGGTGAACTGGTTCAGCTTGGGGGTGTAGCCGTCGTTGGCGAGCGCGCGGACCATCTGGACCGACGTGACCACCTTCGGATCGTTGTAGTTGAAGACGGTCGCCCAGTTCTGCTGGTCCGGGATGTTGATCCCGTCGTTCGGGAGCAGCCAGCCCCAGGCGTTCTGGCCGAACGGGTCACCGGTCGACTCGATGTTGCCGAGCCCATACGTCTGTACGGCGTTCGCGTTGAAGCCGGCCTGGTCACCACGCTTGCCCGCACTGTCGACGGTGAGGTGCTTGATCATCGGCCAGAGGCTGCCGCCGCCGTCGGACGTCCAGTTGAGGGCGGCAACGTCCTTGGCGGTGTAGCCGGCCTTGGCCAGGACATCGGTGTTGTAGTAAAGGGCTCCGGTGGCCCAGTCCATCGGCAGGGCGTACTGCTTGCCGTCCTTGTACTTCCAGCCCTCCGTGCCGATGGCGTACTGGCCGAGGTCGAGCTTGTCCTTGGAGATGTAGTCGTCCAAGGGCAGCAGTTGTCCCTGACCGGCATAGGACTGCAGGTAGGTCACGCTGTTCATGAACGCGTCGGGCGCGTCACCGGAGACGAATCCCGAGGTGAGCTTGGTGAAGTAGTCGCTGACGTTGTAATTGGTGATCTTCACCTTGATGGTCGGATTGGCCTTCTCGAAGGCCGGGATGCACTGCTCGTAGGCGATCGCCTGGTCCGGGGACCAGGTCCACCAGTTGACCGTGGTCGTCTCTCCCGAGGCGCCGGAGTTGTCGCCTCCGGAGCAGCCGGTCAGTACTGTGAGCGCGGCTGCCACAGCGGCAGCAGAGCGGACGAGTCGTGTCCTGTTCACCGTGTCCCCTTTCGGAACGGTCGAGAGTGGGTGGCCGGCTACCGGAGTCCGGTGAAGCCGATCGAGTCGACGATGCGCCGGCCGAAGAGCATGAAGATGACGAGCATCGGGAAGGCCGCGACGAGGGCGGCCGCCATCAGGCCGGCGAAGTCCGGCTGGGTCTGCGGCGAGGCCTGCTGGAAGACGCCGAGGGCAACGGTCAGCGGTTTGACGTTCGAGTTGCCGGCGACCATCAGCGGCCAGAAGTAGTCGTTCCAGGCGTTGATGAAGGTCAGCAACGCCAGCGTGGTCAGCGGACCCTGGCTCATCGGGACCGTGATCCGGAACAGCAGCCGGAACCGGCCGAGTCCGTCGATGAGCGCGGCGTCCTCGATCTCGGTCGGTAGTCCGAGCATGAACTGGCGCAGGAAGAAGATGCCGAACGCCGAGAACAGCGCCCCCGGCAGGATCAGGCCGGCGAAGGTGTTGGTGAGACCCAGATCGTGGATCAGGACGAAGTTCGGGAGCAGCGTCATGATCCCCGGGATCATCAGCGCGCTCAGGAAGAGGCCGAAGACGAGATCTCTGCCCCGCCAGTGCAGCCGCGCGAACGCGTACGCCGCGAGCAGCGAGGAGAACACCACGAGCACGGTCAACGTGGTCGCGTAGATGACCGAGTTCCGCAGGTAGAGCCCGAGCTGGATGGTGGCGCCGGAGCCGCCCTCGGCGACGGCCTGCTCGCGGGTCGCCAGCCCGAGGACGCGCTCGAACGGCCCGAGGGTGAGATCGACCGGGAGCAGCGAGGACGGGTGGTCGATCAACGCGTAGTTGTTGGACAGCGCCGTACGGAGGATCCAGTAGAACGGGAAGATCGTGACGACGAGGAAGAGGACGAGGTAGACCCAGGCCACGGTCTTGCCGATGGGCGGTTTGCGGCGTTGCGGTGGCAGATCCGGCCGGGCCGGGGAGTGCGTCACCTGGGGGAGTGTGGTCGTCATGGTTGCGCCCTCAGTTCGTGTCGGACTCGTTGGCTCGCAGCAGCCGCATCTGGACGAACGTGATGGCCAGCAAGAGGATGAACAGAGCCATCGACATCGTCAGCGCGTAGCCGAAGTCGAACTCGGCGAAGCCCTTGCTGTAGATGTAGAGCGGCAGCACGTTCGAGGCGTTGGCCGGCCCGCCCTTGGTGGTCACAGCGACCAGGTCGAACACCTGGAACGAGCCGATGACCGTCAGGACCGTCACCAGCGCGAGGATGGGACGCAGCAGCGGCAGCGTGAGGTGCGTGAACATCCGCGGCTCGCTCGCGCCGTCCAGCCGGCCGGCCTCGTAGATCTGCGCCGGAATCGTCTGCAGGCCGGCGAAGATCAGGATCGCGTTGTAGCCCATCGCCTTCCACACACCGATGCACGCGAGCGTCGGGACGACCCATCCCTGGGAGCCGAGGAAGAGGATGTCGTGCCCGGTGACCGCCTTCACGGCCACGTTGACGATGCCGAGTCCCGGATCGAGCATCCACTGCCAGACCAGCGCCGCGACGACGCCGGACACCAGGAACGGCAGCAGCACGAGCCCACGGACGACCGTCGATCGGGTCAGCCGGTGCATGATCACCGCGGTCGCCAGCGACACGGCCAGGCCGAGGACGACCGACAGTACGACGTATTGCACGGTGACGCCGAGCGATTTCCAGAAGACGTCGTCACCGAGAAGACGGCGATAATTGTCCAGACCGGTCCAAGTGGCCGGGGTCAGGATCCGGAATCTGGTGAAGCTCAGGTAAATGCCGCGCAGTACCGGCCCGGCGGCGAAGACGATGAATCCCACGGCGGCCGGAAGAATGAGGACGACCGCGAGCCGCCAATCCGACCGATGCGCGGGACCCCTGGTTTTTCGGCGATGTGACGGCGTGCCGGTGGCAAGTGTCACCACGGTGAGCTCCTTCGCGGAACAATTGCGGCGAGTCGTTGTCAGGAATGACCGCCGTGAATGCGGTTCGACTCGAAGGGTTAACCTCACCGACATTCAGTCATGCGCGTGCTGCCCGGTGCAACGACGCATACCGGATGGGGAGTATTCGTCCCGCGAATAGGTCAGGCGGCGGGGATGGGCCGCGTCCCGGCGGGGCATTCCGCGGCGAGCACGAGGTCGACGAAGGCCTGGGCGGCCCGGCTGAGCGGACGCTCGGAGGGCCACCACACGCCGACATCGCGGTAGAGCTGCGCACTGTCCACCTGGCGTACTTCCAGACCGTCCGTGCGCACCATCGCCGCGGCGAGGCCGTTGATCAAGCCGATGCCGTGCCCGGCCCGGACCATGGCCGCCAGCGTGGTCGGCTGGTGGGAGACGATGCCCCCGGCCGGCTCGATCCGGCTCGACTGCATCGCCGACCAGGCCTCGTAGCCCAGGCTGGGGTCGCCGAGCGGATCGCCGATGGTGATCATCGGGTGCGCCGCCACGTCCTCGAGGCCGATCGCGTCCGCGGCCAGGATCGGATGGCCGGGTGGCGCCAGCACGACGAACGGCTCGCGCCAGAGGCCGCGGTGGATCCAGGCGTGGTCGGCCGGTTCCGGCCGGAGCGGACGGAGGGCGACCGCCGCGCGCCGGTCGGACAGCCACTCGTCGCTGATCTGGACGTCGCCGTCGAGGACGGCGATCTCGAGCAATGGGTTGGCGGTCCGCAGCTGCTTCAGGACGCCGGGGAGGAACTCCGAGCTCCCGCTGGCGAAACTCGCGATGGCCAGCTTCCCGGTGATCGATCCGGCCGTTGCGCGCAGGTCGGAGACCGTGTCGTCCACCTCGGTCACGATCAGCCGGGCCCGCGGGAGCAGCCGCCGGCCGTCGTCGGTCAGCGTCAGTGGACGCATGCGCCTTTCGATCAGCACACATCCCAGCGAACGCTCGAGGCTGGCGACCCGCGCCGACACCCGCGGCTGGGAAAGATGCATTCGGGCGGCCGCGCGGGCGAACCCGCCGGAATCGACGACTTCGAGCCAGGTGCGGAGCCAGGCCAGCTCGACATCCATGACCGGCTGCCTCCTTTCCGAACGACCTTGGTGATTCGGACGCTATCAGCCGGACCGGATGCGATCGGCCATCGGTATTCGTCGTACGAAACCTCTGCATTCGTACTTCGGCGTTGTGGCGGACCAGACCGGCATGTCTGAATGGCGGTGCCGAATGACGTGCGAACAAAGGGGTGTGGAGTGGAGTTCAAGCTGCCGGATGACGCGCTGGGGCTGCTGTCGCCGGCGCAGACCGACCTGGTCCCGGGCGAGGAGGGCAACGTCATCGTCTCGGTCGAGACCTACGCGCTCGCCGTACCGCTGGTGCAGCCGCTGGCGGACTCGACCGCGGCGCTGAAGTCCTGGATCGTCCCGGTGGTGGAGATCCGTACGGCGGACGGCCGGGTCGGAACCGGGATCTCCGGAGTCCATTGCGGGCCGGAGTTGCTCTGCCACGTCATCGACCAGTACTACGCACCCGCGCTGGTCGGCGCTTCGTCGGAGGACATCCTCGGCACCTGGAAACGGCTCTATTGGTTGCCGACGCACTGGATCGGCCGAGCCGGCGTCGTCCACATGGCCCTGTCGATGGTCGACATCGCCCTGTGGGATCTCGCCGCTCAGCGTGCCGGGGTGCCGCTCTGGCGCCTGCTCGGAGGCTCGGCCGACCCGATCGAGACGTACAACACCGACGGCGGCTGGCTGAATCTGAGTGTCGCGGAGGTGGTCCGCGATGTCGGTTCGCTGATCGACCGCGGCTGGCGACGGGTGAAGATCAAGGTCGGTAAGGCCGACTGGCGTGAGGACACGGCCCGGGTGCGCGCCGTACGGAAGGCGGTCGGATCGGACATCACGGTGATGGCCGACGCCAATCAGCGGTGGGATCTCGCCACCGCGCAGCGGATCATGCCGGTTCTGGCCGAGGCCGAGCTGGACTGGATCGAGGAGCCCGTGCACGCCGACGATCTCGGCGCGCACCAGCGGCTGCAGGCGGTGGGGACGGTCGATGTCGCTGCGGGGGAGAGCCTCTACTCGTACCACGCGTTCGCCGGCTTCATGGCCGCGGACGCCCTCCGTGTGGTCCAGCCCGACGTGACCCGGCTCGGCGGTGTGACCGAGTGGTTGCAGGTCGCCCACCAGGCGGCGGGGCGCAGTCTGCGGCTGGTCCCGCATGCCGGGGACATGATGCAGGTCCATCAGCACCTCGCCGGCGTCGTACTGAGCGAGAGCCCGGCGCTGCTGGAGTTCATCCCGTGGACACAGGACGTCTTCGAGGAGCGCAGCGTCGTGAACGAAGGGTTCGCCGAACGGCCGCAGACTCCGGGAGCGTCGACGGCTGTCCTCAAGCAGGCCAGGGAGAAGTGGCAGCTCAAGGGCGTCGGCCGGCGGACGTCGAATGACTGATCGGATGGGCACTACCGACCTGCTCGTCCCGCGGATCGGGTTGGGAACCGCTGCCCTGGGCAACTTTCAGCAGGCGATCACCGACGCGGACGCCGTGGCGGTGGTGGATCGTGCTCTGGCGTTGGGTGTCCGCTACCTCGACACTGCCCCGCTGTACGGGCATGGGCTCGCCGAGTCGAGGGTCGGGCAGGCGGTGGCGAAGGTTGCGCGGGACGAGCTGATCATCTCGACGAAGGTCGGCCGCCTGCTGCGGGAGGACGCTCCGCGGGACGAGACGCAGTACCACGACGGTGTCCCGTTCTATCGGGATGTGCCGGCGGCGGGTCCGGTGTGGGACTTCAGCTATGTCGGCGTTCGCCGGTCGGTCGAGGAGAGCCTGGAACGGACCGGGCTCGATCACTTCGATGTTCTCCTGCTGCACGACCCGGACCAGCATCTGGCCGCGGCCGCTTCCACCGGGTACGCCGCTCTCCGTGATCTGCGGGAGGCCGGGTTGGTCCGGGCGATCGGCGCCGGGATGAACAACTCGGCTCCACTCGCCGATCTCGTTCGCTCGTGTGACTTGGATGTCGTTCTGCTCGCGGGTCGCTACACGTTGCTGGATCAGTCCGCGCTGTCGGACCTGCTACCAGCGTGCGAAGTTCGGGGAACTTCGGTGGTGATCGGTGGTGTCTTCAACAGCGGGATTCTCGTCGATCCGGCGCCGGGGGCGTCGTTCGACTACATCCCGGCCGCCGACTCGGTCCTCGCCAAAGCTGCGGCGATTCGGGAGGTTTGCCGGCGGTACGACGTCCCCCTCGCTGCCGCCGCACTGCAGTTCCCGCTGGCGCACTCGCGGGTGTGCACGGTGCTGGTGGGGGCTCGCATGATCGACGAGCTCGAGATGGATCTGGCGCTGTTCGACTGCGAGATCCCGGCCGGCCTGTGGGCTGATCTTCGAGCCGCGGGACTACTCGATCCCGACGTACCGACACCGGAGTAGGCCATGCGAATCGACGCACATCAGCACTTCTGGGATCCGGCGCGGCACGAGTATCCGTGGATGGCCGGTGACGCGATGGATCCCGTTCGGCGGGCGTTCACGCCGGACGACCTCCGCCCCGTACTGCGTGCGGCGGAGATCGACGGCACTATCCTGGTCCAGACCGTCTCCAGCGTCGCCGAGACACGGGAGTTCCTGCAGTTGGCGGCCGCCACTGACTTCATCGCCGGCGTCGTCGGCTGGGTCGACCTGACGTCGGCCGCGGTGGGCGACCACCTGGACGAGTTGCTCGACGGGCCGGGCGGGAGCCGGTTGGTCGGCATCCGCCATCAGGTGCACGACGAGGCTGACCCCGAGTGGCTGGGGAGGGACGACGTACGACGTGGTCTCGCCGCGGTTCAGCAGCGTGGGTTGACCTACGACCTGCTCGTCCGCGCCCGCGAGTTACCCGCGGCAGTGGATGTCGTCCGGGCCCTTCCAGACCTTCCGTTCGTCCTCGACCACGTGGCGAAACCACGCATCGCGGCCGGTGCCGATCCGGAATGGACAGAGCGGATGCCTGCTCTCGCCGCGGCGCCGAACGTCGCCGTGAAGTTGTCGGGGATGGTCACCGAGGCGAACTGGGGCACCTGGACCGCCGCGGACCTCCGCCCCTTCGTCGAGCGCGTCGTGCGCTGGTTCGGCGCTGAGCGTCTGCTGTTCGGCTCGGACTGGCCCGTGTGCCTGCTCGCCGGCTCGTACGGCGACATCGTCACGGGGCTCGATGCGGCACTCCCGGCGATGAGCCCGTCCGAACGAGTTCTCTTGTACGGCGGTAACGCAGAGCAGGTGTACCGCCGCTCACGCGCGGCCGGCTGACAGCAGGCGCAGGTCGCGGCCACGCTGGACGGCCGAGGATCGGTCGCTGGCGCCGAGCTTGGTGTAGATGCGGCGGATGTGGGTGTTCACGGTGTTCAGGGAGACCGATAGCTCGGTGGCGATCTCGGGCCGGGTGAGGTTGGTCGGCAGGTAGCGGAGCACGCGGAGCTCGGTGGGGCTGAGCTTCTCGACCGGCTCGGGAGTTGTCGTGCTGGTCGGGCTGTCGCCGTGGACGGCGTCGAGGATGTCGGTGATGAGTGCGGCGTGCGACGTACCGTGCGGTGGCAGGGCCGTCAGCAGCTCCCAGGCGCCGGTCACCGCGAAGGGGACGATCAGCCGGTCCGGTTCGGCCAGCTGCAGCGCGCGCTCCAGGGCCGCCCGCGCCGCGCGCTCGTCGCCCAGGTCCCGGCAGGCGAGCGCGTCCAGGAGGTGAGCCTCGATCAGCGTGGCGTACGGGTCGACCGGGGCAGCGCCATCGAGGACAGGCCGGAGTTCGCGGCGAGCGCCGGCTGGATCGTGCTCGGCGAGGCGGACCACCGCGGCCGCGGTGCGGATCTCGCCGGCCGCGGCCAGTTGGTCGTCGACCGCGGCGAGGGTGGCGCGCGCCTGGTCGATCTCGCCGACACGGGCCTGGGTGGCGATCGTCCAGCCGGTGACTCGCGACGTCAAAGCGTGTTTCCCGGTGATGCGAGCGCCCATCTGCTCGGCGGCGCCGAGCTCGGCCAGTGCCTCGGGCAGCCGTCCCCGCGCCGCCCGGAGGATCGCAGCGATCAGGTGGATGAGCAGGCGGACCCCTGGCTCCGCGCCGGCCTCGGTGGCACGCCTGGCGCGCTCCAGCCATTCTTCGCCGCGGTCGAACTCGCCCGCCGAGACGAGGAGCCCGGCGAGTGTCGCCTGGGCCGGTGCGATCACCGGCTCGGCGTCCCAGCCGTGCAGCGCCGCCTGCGCGATGGCGTTCTCGCAATGCTGCCGGGCGAGGGCGTAGGACCGGCCGGTGGCAGCGAACCCGAGGTGGGCGAGGCAGGCCACCTCCAGGTACGGTCGCCCGATGTCGTGGGCGAGAGCCGCGCCCTCCGACAGACTCTTCTCGCTCTCCGCCAGCCGCAGCGACCACGCCTGGGTGACGCCGAGATTCAGCAGCGCGATGGCCCGCAGATCGTTGCCCAGGGCCACATCGGCGTTGGTCTGTCCGTGGGCCGTTGCCGGCAGCGCGTCCACCTGCTCGAAGACGCTGTCGAAGTGACCGCGAAGCCGGGCCGACAGCAGGTCCAGGGATGCGAGGGCCAACCGCAGTTGGTGCTGCCGGTCCGGCGGCGTCGTCTCGGCGTACGCCCTGACGACGTCGAGGTGTGCGTCGGCCTGGTCGAGGTGGAGCTGGTCGAGATCGGCGATCGCGTACACGAGGGCCAGCCCGGGGAAGTCCTCGCCGATCCGGGCCGGGAAGGTGCGCAACAGCACGGCCACGGTCCCGGCCTGACCGTCGAGGGTGAGGCTGAGAGCGTGGTCGGTGAGCAGGTGGGCGGCGTCGGTCCAGTCACCGGCGGCCTGCAGGTGGTGGATGGCGTCAGCGGTGCGGCCGTGGTCGGCGAACCACCGCGCGGCGATCCGGTGCAGCTCCGGGACGTCTCCGGGGACGGTACGGCGCAGTTCCAGCCGGAGCAGACCGCCGAACAGATGGTGGTAGCGGAACCATGAGCGCGCGGGGTCGAGTGACACGACGAACGCGTTGGCGTCCTCGAGATCCAGCAGGATCCGCTCCGATCCTCCTGAGCCGGTGAGGAGGTCGGCCAGCTCGCCGTTGACCTGGTCCAGCAGGGACGTCCGCAGCAGCAGACGTTGCACCTCTGGCGGCTGCCGGTCCAGCATCTCGGCCATCAGGTACTCGGCGACCGTGCGGTCACTGCCGGAGAACTCGGCGACGAACCGTTCCGGCTCCGGGTGGCCGGTCAGGGACAGGACGGCCAGCCGCAGCCCGGCCGCCCAGCCTTCGGTCCGCTCGTACAGCGTGGTCACCGCCTGATCGGGCAGGGTGATCCCGGCAGCGGTCAGCAGCTTGCGCGTCTCCTCCTCGCTGAAGCGCAATTCCGCGGCGCGGATCTCGGCCAGCTCTCCCGCCAGCCGGAGTTGGTGCAGGCGCAGCGGAAGGTCGCGGCGGGTGGCCACGATCGCGTGGACTTCCGCGGGGAGGTTCGTCAACAGAACCGTGAGCTGCTCGGTGGCCTCGGCGGACGTCAGCTCGTGCAGGTCGTCGATGATCAGGACGACGGGTCCGCCGTACGCCGTGAGCTCGGACAGCACCTTGTCGACCATGGCCCGGCCGTTGAAGCCAGGCGCCGGGGGCGGGGCCTCGGTACCGCGGATCGCGCCCAGCAGGGTGAGCCAGAACAGTTGCGCGTCGTGCTGGCCGGGCTTGACCGACAGGAAGACGATCCGGCGGTCCTGGCGCCGTCGGTCGGCCCACGCCTGAAGTAGCGACGTCTTCCCACTGCCGGCGGGCGCCGAGATGACCGTGACGTGCTTCTCCACCGCTTTGTCCAGCGCGGCGATCAGATCGCGACGGTCGATGAGCCCGTGCACCCGGTCAGCGTACTCGCGGAGATCACTGGAATCAGGTGACGACCTCTCACCGGGCGGCTGGCGAAGCTGAACCCGCCTTGATCGATGCGGAACGAAACAGAGGGTGATCATGAGTACGTCGAGTCCACGCGAGAACGACCTGCCGGACTACGTGCCGGTACCTGAGGCGGCCTTCGGCCCGGCCCTCAACGACCAGGGGTATTTCGTCGGCCGTGTCGAGCGCAACCTGTTCTGGGTCACCGACGGCACCTACCAGTCGGCGTTCCTCGCGACGGCCGACGGCGTCGTCCTGTTCGACGCTCCACCGACCATCGGCCACAACCTGCGCCGGGCCGTGGATGAGGTCGCGGCCGCCGAGGGCATCGGAAACACGGTGACCCATCTGGTCTATTCGCACCACCACGCCGACCACGCCGGTGCGGCGAACCTGTTCGGTGACGACATCGTGCGGATCGGGCACGTCGAGAGCCGGCGGCTCCTGTTGCGCGACAACGACGCGACCCGGCCCGCGCCGGAGGTCACCTTCGAGGACACGTTCACGCTCGAGGTCGGTGGCGAGCGGGTCGAGCTGGCCTATCACGGGCCTAACCACTCGCCGGACAACATCTACATCCACTTCCCGAACCACGACACGCTCATGCTGGTCGATGTCGTGAACTCGGGCTGGGTGCCCATCTACAACCTCAACCTGAGCGAGGACGTGCCCGGCTACATCGGCGCTCCGGCGCGGGCGATGGACTACCCGTGGAACCACTTCATCGGCGGTCACCTCGGCCGGCTGGGGACTCGCGACGACGTTGTCCTGCACCAGCAGTACATCGCCGACATCGTCGACAGCTCGTACGCCGCCCTCGCCTCGATCGACCCGACCCCCTACTTCGTCAAGTACGGCGCGAACGTGTGGGCCGGTGTGGGCGGCTATCTGGACACCGTCACCGCTGAGGCCGCCGCGCCGGTCATCGCCAAGTACACCGGCGTCCTGGGGGCCGCCGACGTACCCGCCTTCACCACGAGCACGACGTTCAGCATCCTCCAGTCCATCCGCCTCGACCTCGGCACCGGTTCGCAGGTGCACCCATGAGCGCGCGGGTGGCCATCGTGGTCGGCGCGGGTGGCGAACTCGGCCGCGCGACGGCGCAGAAGCTGGCAGCCGGCGGCTTCACGGTGGTCGCTGTCGACCGGAACGCCGAGGGCCTGAAGGAACTGCCCGACGGCATCCGCTCCGAGGTGGGTGACGCAACCGACCCGGCCGTCGCGAAGGAGCTCGTCGACCGGATCGCCGCCGAGGTCGGTCCGCCCGAAGTACTGGTCAACACCCTCGGCACCTATGGCCTCGGTGCTGCGCTCGACGTGACCCCGGAAGATCTGCGGCGGATGATCGACGTCAACACAGGCCCCGCGCTGTGGCTGACCCAGGCGGTGGCGCCGTACATGCGAGACCGAGGTACGGGCGTCATCGTGCATGTGGCCTCCAAGCCCGGGCTGGAGCCGACCGCCGGGATGGCGGCGTACGGCGTGAGCAAGGCGGCGCTGGTCTACCTCACCCGCGTCCTCGACCTGGAGCTCCGTCCGCTCGGGATCCGGGTCAACGCCATCGCACCAGACATCCTCGACACGGCCAAGAACCGGCCGTACCTGAGTCCCGAGTTGCTGGCGCACGCGGTCTCACCGGAGGCTGCCGCCGACTCCATCATCTTCCTCGTCAGTGACGCCGCGGCTCCGATCAGCGGGGCCATCGTCCCGACCTACGGCCCCTGACCGTCAACCCGTCGTATCTCGTGAAAGGTCTGTTATGTCATCCAGCCCCACCCCGAACCGCCGCTCATTCCTCGCTCGTGGCGCGGCGATAGCGGCCGTGCCGGCGCTAGCCACCGTCGCCGGGGGAGTCCTCGCCGAGCCGGCCGCTGCCGCTGCCGACGACACCTTGCCCGACTACGCGCCGATACCGCCGTCCGCCCTCGGGCCGGCCGTCAATGCGCAGGGCTACTCCGTCGGGCGGTTGGAGCGGAACCTGTACTGGGTCACCGACGGCACCTACCAGGCCGCCTTCCTGACCACCAAGGACGGGGTGGTGCTGTTCGACGCACCCCCGAGCATCGGACACAACCTGCAGCGCGCCATCGACGAGATCGCGTCCGCCAACGGCGTGTCCAACAAGGTGACGCACATCGTCTACTCGCACCACCACGCAGACCACCTCGGCGCATCGTCGTTGTTCGGCCGTGATGTGGTCCGCGTCGGCCACGTCGAGACGAAGCGATTGCTTGCCCGGGACAACGATCCGACCCGGCCCGGGCCCGACGTGACCTTCGAGACCCGGCGCACGCTGCGCGTCGGCGGGGAGCGGATCGACCTGGCCTGGCACGGCACCAACCACACGCCCGACAACATCTACATCCACCTACCGGCCCACGACACGCTGATGCTGGTCGACATCAACCTGCCCGGCTGGGTGCCGTTCGCCAGCTTCAACATCAACGAGGACGTCCCAGGCTCCATCGCAGCCCCCGCGAAGGCTTTGTCCTACCCGTGGAAGCACTTCATCGGCGGCCACATGGGCCGGACGGGCACCCGGCACGACATGGTCGTCTACCAGCAGTACGTCGCCGACCTCATCGACGGCGTCAAGAAGGCACTCGTGGCTGTTGATCCGACCCCGTTCTTCACCAAGTACGGCAACAACACCTGGGCGGCGGTCAAGACCTACCAGGACGCGCAGGTCGACTACGCGGCCGCGCCGGTGATCAAGAAGTACACCGGCGTCCTGGCCGCCGCCGACGTCTACACCGCCAGCACCGCGTTCCTCATCCTCGAATCGGTCCGCCTCGACAGCGGTGTCGGCTCGCAGGTCCACCCGTGACGCTCGGCGGATCCTTCGCACTCGGCCCGTGGCAAGTGCACCGGGCCGGGTACGGCGCTATGCAACTGGCCGGCGACGGGGTCTTCGGGCCGCCGGGAGATCGCGACGAGGCATTGCGGGTACTGCGCGCGGCCGTCGCGGCCGGGGTTGACCACATCGACACCGCGCAGTTCTACGGGCCGGGCACAGTGAATCAGCTCATCCGCGAGGCTTTGCACCCCTACCCAGACGACTTGGCGATCGTCAGCAAGGTGGGTGCCCGCGGCGACACCGATCCCGCGTTGTTGCGCCAAGGGATCGAGGACAACCTCGCCACGCTCGGCACCCACCGGCTGGCTGCGGTGAACCTGCGGATCACGGATCCGTCCGAAGTCCCGGGCGGGCAGTTCGACGCTCAGCTCGCGGCGCTGATCAAGGCTCGCGAGGACGGGCTGATCGACGGCATCGGACTGAGCAACGTCTCCCGGCCGCACCTACTGCGGGCCGCTGACCAAACAGAGATCGTCTGCGTGCAGAACCTCTTCAACCTGGCCGACCAGCGGTCCCTCGACGTCCTCACGGAGTGCGAGGCACGCGCGATCGCGTTCGTGCCGTTCTGTCCACTGGGCCTGCCCGGCGAGCAGCGGCACCGGCTGCTCACCGACCCCGACCTCGCCACGCTCGCCACGCTCGGCGCGCGGCTGGGCGCGTCGCCGGCGCAGCTCGCACTCGCCTGGCTGCTCGATCTCGCCCCGAACATCCTGCTGGTCCCCGGAACCCGCACTCGCTCGCACCTCGCCGAGAACCTCGCCGCCGCCGACCTCAAGCTCGACGACGCGGTCCGCACCGGACTCGCACGGCTAGGTTCCGATCGTATTCGCCGCGGTCCGCGGCATCGCGCACAGGGCGCCTAGAACCGCGCACAGCACGCCTAGGATCGCGCCGAGGGTCGCGCCTAGGCTCGTTCCACGAAAGGCCCCGGCCTCACCGGCTCTGGGCACCGTCAGACAACGGTGTGAGGGATGTATGACCGTCGACATCGTGTTCTGGAGCGTGGTCCTGGCTCGTTTCGCGCTGCCGTTGTTGATCCCGAAGTACCCGCTGCCCGGGGTCGTCGCCTGCTTGGTGCTCGACGCTGCTGACCAGACGATCTTCCAGGCGTTCGGGTTCAACCCGCCGTTCTACCAGAGCTACGACAAGGCGATGGACGTGTTCTATCTGTCCGTGGCCTATACGGCCAGCCTACGGAACTGGACGAACATGTCGGCGTTCGGCATCAACCGGTTCCTGTTCTTGTACCGCCAGATTGGTGCGGTGGCGTTCGAGCTGAGCGGCCTGCGGTGGCTGTTGCTGGTGTTCCCGAACACGTTCGAGTACTTCTTCATCGCCTACGAAACGGTGCGCACCCGGTGGAACCCGCTGCGCTACGCGTTCAAGTTCTGGGCGATCGTCGCCGGCGCCATCTGGGTGTTCATCAAGTTGCCACAGGAGTACTGGCTGCACATCGCGGAGCTCGACGTGACCGACACGATCAGAGACGTGCCCTGGTTCGGTCCGGCGCTCGCCGCCGCCATACTCCTCCTGATTGCGATCCTGGTGTTCGTCGTACGCCCCCGGCTGCCGCAGGCCGACTGGTCCCTGCGGCTCGCGGCCGATCCGCTGCCGGCCGCGATCGCCGACGCGAGCGAGCGCGCCGCGTTCCAGGCCAGGCACCGGAAGGTCTTCGACGAGGCAGCGGTGGAGAAGATCCTGCTGATCGGGCTGATCAGTGTGGTCTACGGACGGGTCCTGCCGGGGGTCGAGGCGAGCAGCCTGCAGATCTTCCTCGGCGTCGCGGTGTTCGCGATCATCAATGCCGCGCTCGGGGTGTGGGCGGCGAAGCGAGGTCACTCGTGGGAGTCGGCCGGGGTCTCGTTCCTGGTCGTCTTCGTGACCAACGTCGTACTGGTCGCAGTCGCGGCCCTGCTGCTGAGGCGGGGCGAAGGTGGCCTGCGGCTGGTCGACACACTGTTCTTCGTCTTCCTGTTCAGCATTCTGACCATGCTGTACGACCGCTACCGTCCGATCCACGACTACCGCGTCGAAGCGGCGAGAGCTGAAACCGCGGTCCGACCCTCCACGGCGCGATGATCCGTCGATCAGGATTCGGGTTGGAGTAGGTGGTTGTGGGTCATGAAGGCGGTGCGTAGTTCTTTGTAGCCGACGCGGTCGAAGAGGACGGTCATGGTGGTGCCGTCGTAGTGTTCGACCAGGCCGGGTCCGAAGGTGGGATGTCTGACTCGGCTGCCGATGGGGAAGGGCTGGTCGGGAGCTGGTGCGGCGGTGCGCCCGGCCAGGTCGTTGTCGCAGTTGCCGCACGGGCCTTCGTACTGCTCGCCGAAATAGCTGAGCAGCCACTCGCGGCGGCACCCGCCGTACTCCGCGTACGCCGCCATCATCTCGACCCGGGAGCGGGCGACCTCGCGGCGATCGTGCTCGACGGCCGAGGCGGCGGCGACCGCCTGGTCGACGGTGGTGCGGGCGGCCAGGTGGAATTGGTGGCCGATGGCAACCACCCGGGCATCCATCAACCGGCCGAGCGCGCGTTCGATCCGGGCCGGACTGAGCCGGGTCGTCGTGGCGAGCTCCTCGATGCCGGCCGGACGGTGTTCCTTGATCGCGGTGGCGACGGCGAGGAGGTCCTCGTCTGTCACCCCGCCGGAGGCGAAGAACCGGTTGAGCCCGAGGTTGGCGTGGCGGAAGAAGAGCTCGATGTCGGCCGGCTCGCCGTCGCGGCCCGCGCGCCCGATCTCCTGGTAGTACGCGTCGACCGAGCCCGGTGCCTCGGCGTGGCTGACCCAGCGGATGTCCGGCTTGTCGATGCCCATCCCGAAGGCGATGGTCGCGACCACGACCCGGTACCGATCCGCGAGGAATCCGTCCTGAACCTCGCGACGTTGCCGCGCCGACAGGCCCGCGTGGTACGCCTGCGCGGACACACCGGCGATCTGGAGTTCTGCCGCGAGGTCTTCGGCGTGGTGGTGGGTTGCGACGTACACGATGCCTGGTCCGCGGGAGGAGCGGACGTGGCTGAGCAGCCGGCGGTTCTTGGTCTCCTCGTCGGCGAAGGTGAACACGGCGAGATTGAGGTTCGGCCGGTCGAATCCGCCGACCACCACGGCCGGGCTGCGCAACTCCAGCCGGTGGACGATCTCCTTGCGCACCGGTGGCGCGGCGGTGGCGGTCAGTGCGAGGGTCGGTGGCCGCCCCATCGCGCGGATGGCGGCGGCGAGCCGCAGGTAGTCGGGGCGGAAATCTTGGCCCCACTCGCTCACCAGATGAGCCTCGTCGACAGCCACCAGCCGGGGACGGGACGCCGCGAGCAGGTCGAGTACGTCGGAATGCGTGAGTTGCTCCGGCGACATGAGTACGAAGCCGGGACGGTTGTTCGCCAGCAGGTCGTGAGCCGCCCGGCGACCGGCGTGGTCACTGGCGTTCAGTTCCGCGACCTCGACGCCTGCGGGGTGTTCCGACAAGGCCCGCAGCTGGTCCCGTTGGAGAGCCACCAAGGGGCTCACCACGATCGTCACTCCACCGAGCGCCAGCCCGGCGAGCTGGTAGATGGCGGTCTTGCCGGTCCCGGTGGCGAGGACGGCGAGCGTGTCCTGTCCCGCGAGGACCGCCTGAACGGATTCCTCCTGCCCGGGGCGCAGCGTGTCGAATCCGAGCCGCTCGCGAGCGAGCTCGGCGATGTCGGAGGAGCCCAGCACCCGCCCATCATGCCTTAGGACTGCCGGGCCGTCTCCGCCCATTGCCACAGGTAGAGGCACGCGAGTGTGCGGTACGGGCGCCAGGGTTCCGCGAGGCGCTCCAGCTCCGCGGGCGCGGGCAAGTCCGGCAGCTTGTACGCCTTCTCGACCATCCGGCGGATCTCCAGGTCGCCGACGGCCAGAACGTCCGGCCGCCGCAGGTGGAAGATCAGGAAGATGTCGGCAGTCCAGCGGCCGATGCCCTTGACCGCGATCAGCTGCGCGGCCACCTCGTCGTCGGACAGCGCGTGCAGGTGGTCGAGCTCGAGCTCACCGGAGCTGACGTGCTCGGCGAGCGAGCGGACGGAGGCCGTCTTGGCCCTCGACAGCCCGACCGAGGTGCGCAGTTCGTCGGGATCGTCGGCCAGGATCTCCTGCGGCGTCGGCGGCGTTCCGCCGAAGCGGTCCCGCAGGCGCTGGAAGATGGCGCGCGACGCGAGATTCGAGATGTTCTGGCTGACGATCGCGCGGAGGAGTACGGCGAAGTGCTCGCTCGGAAGGTTCGGGTCGGGCGTCAGCGCCGGGTCGGGCTCGACGGTCAGTGGCGCGCCGTTGGCCTGGACGACGTCGTCGATGATCGAGCCGAGCACCGGATCCGCCTGTCGCAGGTACTGCTCCGGTGTTAGATCAGCTGAGGTGGTCACGGAGTACTGCCTCGATCTCGTCGAGGCGGTCCAGCATGAGCAGGGCCGCCTGGTGACGGGCGCGTCCGTAGGCTTCCAGGGATGGATCCACGGCGTCCGGGTTGTGCAATGGTTCGGCAAGAGGATACGTCGAGGCCAACGTGTAGGCGCAGCCGACGGCGACGGTGGCTACGAGGTCGTCCGGTCGGGCCGCGGGATGCTCCTCGCGGTACGCGACGAGAAGCTCTGGCAGCCCGGTCATCCATTGATCGCCGAGGACGATCGTCCTGGGGTCGCAACCGATCCGCGCGATCTCCCACGACACGAAGCGTGAGGTCGGCGGCTGGAAGTCGATCACGGCCGCGACCTCGTCACCACGCAGCAGCAGGTTCGGGCCGGCCAGGTCGCCGTGCACGATCTGCTGGGTCAGCTCAGGCAGACGCCCGAGGATGCCGCCGACCCGATCCAGCGACGACCGCTTCTCCCGGGCGGCCTCCAGCGCGAACAGCTCGAATGAGCTCAGCCCGCTGCGCCGCCCGTACTCGCTGGTCAGCCGATCCAAGAGATCCCGCGACCGCTCGACATCGCGCACTCCGCTCGCGCCGACCCGAGCCGGCGCCGCCGCCGGATGACTCGCGAGCCGCCGATGGAGCCGACCAAGCACGGCCCCGACAGCCCGCCATCGCTCTCCGGTCAGTCCACCCTCGGCGGTCTCGGCGTCCGCGACGTACTCCCACACCGACATCGCCGGCGACCCGTTCTCCGCAACCAGTTCGCCCGCGCAAGTACGCCGTACGCCGGGAACCGGAAGACCACCCGCCCGCGCAAACTCGGCCAACTCCACGGCAGCCCGCTCCCGCTCAAGCCCGCCGCCATCCCGATAAACCTTCGCAAACCACCGCCCACCCGACTCCTCGGTGACAAGAAAGTTCGCCGTAGCCGTGCCGGCAGCAATCCGCGTGATCATCGCCGGCCGAATCCCGTAAGCAACAACCAAACGGTCTGCAACACCACCCGGTAACCGCCCGTCCTCGCTCATAGTTGCCTTCCTTGTGCCTCGCCAAGAAGCGTCGAGATCGTTGCCGCACTTGGCTTCCCACACGGGTCAATTTGAGAGGAGAACCTCGCAACTGCACCCTTCTACCCACCGCATGCCCGAGGTGAAGGGACCAGATCAGGGGTGAACCCCGCACCTGGCCGCCGCGGCCGGCCTCGGGGGTGGTGGTCAGTCCGGATTACCTCTCCAACCCTGCTCGACGCGGCATTACCGTGGATGGCATGCGAACGAGAGGAGGTCCGACGAGCTTGGAGGTCCTGCACGTCCCGGACTGCCCGAACCTGCCGCCTCTCCTCGATCACCTCAGCCAGGTGACCGACCTGCCTGTGGTGACGCGAGTGGTGAGTACGGACGCGGATGCCGTGCGGTTCGGCATGACGGGCTCGCCCACGCTACTGGTCCACGGGGTCGATCCGTTTCCCGCGGGGGAGTGCGGCCTGTCCTGTCGCCTCTATCGCGACGAGTCCGGCGCTCCCGTCGCCGTACCGTCGATCGAACAACTCCGCGCCGCGATCAGCCCGCCGGGCTCGGCCGACTGAGGTCACGGGAAGTGGCGGTTGATCCGGCGGAGGATCGGGCCGATCAACGGTCGTTGGTGCCAGCCCCGGGCGATCACACCTTCGCGTAGCCGGCGTACGCCGGTCCGCACCGTCGTGCCCCAGGCCGGCCTGAGCTCGTCCTGGCGCTGACTGGCGCGCTGCCTGATGTCGACGGCGCACGCACCGCAGATTCCAACCTCCGGATGAGCGCCCAACCGCACCAACTCGCGCTCGTCGTACTCCCTGTCGCAACACCAACATCTCGTCGGCGCCGGCTCGTCCGCACTGGTCACGCACCCATCATGTGCCTGCGCCCTCGAGGAATGTGAGGCGGTTGCCGTCCGGGTCCTGGGTGGCGGGCCGGCCCTCGGTTGCGAGCAGGGCGAGATGGTTGACGGGAGTGGTTGCTGGGGGCAAGGATTTGTGGAGTTTGACGGCGTCGGCGCCGAGGCGGAACGTGGCGGTCCCGGGGAAGTCGTCCGGGACGGGCTGCATGCCGAGGTGGGTGCCGTAGAACTCGGTGGCCGCGTCCAGGTCCGGTGCGGACAGTGCGATGTGGGACAGGCGGCGTACGGGACCTGAGGCGATGGGTGGGATGCGGAACTCCTCCGAGCGTTGCAGGAGTTCGATGCGTACGCCGTTCGGGTCGGCGAGGAAGGCGAGTCGGCCCTGGCCGCTGCTCGCGGTCCTGGGAGACGAGAGTTCGGCGTACCCCAAGGCGATCAGGCGCGCGTAGTCCGCGTCCAGGTCGTCGGTCATGAAGCCGACGTGGTTCAGCCCGTAGGTGGCGTCCGGATCGGGCTCCTCGTTGTGCAGCAGCTCCACCAGCCCGGTCGCGAGCTGAATGTGCACCCGGTGGACGCGACTACTGGCCACGAACAACCGGTCGACCACCTCCGCGCCGAGCCCGGTGTAGAACGCCAGGCTGGCTTCGAGATCCTGGACCCGACCGCCGACGTGGTTCAGCTCATAGATCACCGGATCACGATAGCAAGCGCTTACCGAGGAGGGTCAGGATCGCGTGTTGGTGATCAGGATTTCGCGGTCGAAGGCTTTGGCGGCGGTCTTCCAGCCGAGCACGTTGAGGAGGATCAGGACGACCGCGGCAGTGACGGCGAGCCTGGGGGAGGGCGGGATGACGTTGAGGGCGATCAGAGTGGTCAGCGCGACCGTCGGGAGGCTCGCGAGCGTTGCGAACTGCTGGGCCACGCGGACGTCGCTCGAGCGGGTGGAGATGACGATCGCGAGCCAGATGGACCAGCCGGCCAGGAGTGGCGTGAACAGGAGCTGGGCGACCAGGTCCGAAGGCCGGATGAGGGCCGACGCGACGCCGTCGGCGGCGAAGAGTTCGACGGCGAGCAGGAAGAGGCCGTAGACCGCGTAGGCGATCGCGACGGCCGGCAGGAAGGTGGCCAGAGCTTTGCCGAGCAGCAACTCGTCGGCGCGGATGGGGGTCGTCAGCACTGGCTCGAGGGTGCCTTGCTGGCGCTCGCCCACCACGGAGTACGCCGCGATCAGCGATGGAACGAGGGCCGGGATGCCGAGCATGTAGAGCAGCACATGCTCCTGCGCGAGCGGTGCCGAGGCGGCGGGCTGCAGCGCGAAGATGCTGATCAGCGGCTGGACGCTGAAGACCAGCGGGATGATCGCCATCCCGGCGGTGATGGATCGGTTGCGGCGGAACTCACGCACCTCCTTGGTGAAGACGGCTCGCACCCGCCGCGCGCTGAGGCTCATGATCTGTTCTCCACCGTCTCGAGGTAGACGTCCTCGAGTGAGTGGTGCGACTCGCCGATCGACAGTACGTCGGCGCCGTCGGCAACGAGCGCCCGTGTCACGGACGGAGCCGCGGCGGCCGGATCGGAGACGGCGAGGACATAGGCGGCAGGGCCGTCAGGCTGCCAACCCTCGACGCCTGGCAGGCCTTCGAAGACGCGCCGCGGGTCGGCGAGCGGCGCCGCGGTCCTGATCTTGAGCGTCTTGGCGAACAGTCTGTCGCGAAGCTCGTCGGGACGGCCGATCGTGCGCAGAGTGGTGTTCAGGATCGCGACGCGATCGCACAGGCGTTCTGCCTCTTCCAACCGGTGCGTTGTGAGAAAGATGGTCACGCCACGCCGCCGGAGATCGTCCACAAGGGTGTGAACGTCGCGCGCAGCCACCGGGTCGAGTCCCGAGGTGGGTTCGTCGAGGAACAGCACCTCCGGGTCACTCAGCAGAGCACGCGCCAGCGAAACGCGCTGCCGGAGGCCCTTGGACAGCGCACCGCATGCGTCCTGGGCACGGTCGGTCAAGTTGACGGCAGCCAAGGCGCGCTCGACGCGGTCGCCGGGCTGCGGCACTTCGTAGAGACCGGCGAAGCACTCGAGGTTCTCCTGCACGCTCAGCCGGAGATACAGCCCGGGTGCCTCAGGCATGATCGCGATCCGCTGGCGGATCTGTACGCCGTTGTCCGGCGTCAACGGGATCCCGGCGACCGTCGCCGTACCCGAGGTCGGCGCGATCAGCGTCCCCAGCGTCCGCACCATGGTGGTCTTCCCGGCCCCGTTCGGCCCGAGGAACCCGAACACCTCGCCGTACCCGATCTCGAACGAGACCCCGTCGAACGCAACCCGCTCGCCGAACCGCTTCCCCAACCCCTCGACAGCCAACGCCCACCCATCCCGCACCGGGTCACCCACGCGCGCCGTCGTCATACTGCGATCATCCCTCGCCCGAATCCCCCAGACGAGCTGCGCCGACCGAGCGTGGTGTCACCAGGTCTGGTCGGTGGCTCGGAGCAGGAGTTCGTTGAGAGAGACCCGGCGGGGGCGGGTGACGATGTAGGTGATGGCGTCGGCGACGTCCTCGGGGTGGAGGGGGTCGATGCCGTCGACCTGGCGGCGGACGGCGTCGCGGAGGTCGTCGGCGAGATGGTCGACGAGCTCGGTGTCGACGGTGCCGGGTTCGATCACGCTGACGCGGACGCTTTCCTCGAGGAGTTCCTGGCGGAGGGACTCGGTGAAGCCGTTCAGGCCGAACTTGGTGAGGTTGTAGACGCTGCTGGCCGGGCGGGCGACGCGGCCGGCGGTGGAGCTGACGTTCACGATGTCGGCGACCCGGCGGGGTGACGTCGCGGCTGCGTCGATGAGGTAGGGGACCGCCGCATGTGTGACGTGGACCAGCGCTGACACGTTGAGCGCGATCATGCGATCCCACTGGTCGGTCGTGGTGTGCAGGGCGGTGCCGAGCAGCATGATGCCGGCGTTGTTGATCAGGATGTCCAGGCGGCCGAGGCGGTCGACCGTGTCCTGCACCGCGCCGGACGCGACCTCCGGGTCGGTGATGTCGCCCTCCAGGACCGCGGCCCCGCGACCGTCGTCGGTCAGCTCGGCCGCGAGTTGGTCGAGCCGGTCGCGGCGGCGGGCGATGAGCGCCACCGCGGCACCTCTCGCCGCGAGGCTGCGAGCCGTCGCGGCTCCGATACCGCTGCTCGCGCCCGTGACGAGCGCAACCGCCCCGGACAGGGGCGTTTCTGTCATGGCCACGCCACGACACTCCTCCGGGCGTACGCCGGTCGCGCCAGGGAGTGTCCCTGGCCGACCGGGACCAGGGACCGGGCTAGCCGGTGGCGGCCTCGTGGTCGGTCCGCGGCAGCGCGCTCCGCAGTTGCCGGCGCGAGTTGATCGACAGCTTGTCGAAGATCTTGCGCAGGTGCCACTCGACCGTCCGCGGGCTCAGGAACAGCCGGGCTCCGACCTCCGGGTTCGACAGGCCGTCCCGCACCAAGAGGGCGATCTGCCGTTCCTGAGGAGTCAACTCGGCACCCGCCGACGACGACTCCGTCCGCTTGCGCACCCTCTCCCCGGTCGCGAGCAACTCCCGCCGCGTGCGTTCCGCGAACGCCTCCATCCCGATCGGGACGAACAGGTCGTACGCCGCTCGCAGTTCGGCCCGGGCGTCTACGCGGCGACTCTGCCGGCGCAGCCATTCGCCGTACAGCAGATGGGCACGCGCCAAATCCGGCCGCAGCCGGGTGGTGCCCAGTTGCTCGATCGCCTCGCGGTAGGCGGATTCGGCGCTCGGGCCTTTGCTCACCAAGCCACGGGCGCGGGCTTCGACGCCCAACCCCCAGGGCTCATGCGTCCCCCGGATCTGCACCTGGAGTCGCGCGAGTGCTTCGGTCGCCGCGGTGGGGTTGCCGCTCCGGACGGCGGCCTCGACCCACTCGCTCAGCGACCACGACGCCACGAAAAGCTCAGGGGTGTCGTCGGCGGCCAGCCTGGCTGACATCAACGCTTCGTCGTGGCGGCCGAGGGCGTTGAGGACAATCGATCGGGCCCAGTGCGCGTACTGCACCGCGGTGCCCTGGCCTACGGCCGTTGCCTCGGCGATGGTCTCCTCGATCAGGGCGAACGCGTCGCTCTCGCGTCCCCGCAGTGCCGCGAGCACCAAAGCGCCGTACTGCGCGACCTGCGCGCCGGTCGCCTCCCGGACCGCGTCGGCCTCCGCCTTCAGCGATGCCGCTTCGGCGAAGTCGCCCTCCAACGCGACGACCTGACCCAGTACGTTCACGCCGACCGCGAGTACGGCGAGGGCGCCGGCGCTCCGGGCCACCTGCACTTGCCGGGTGGCTGCTCCACCACAGGCCTCGAAGTCCCACGCGAAGGCCGCGGCGGCGGTCCCGAGCCATCCCCAGCGCAGGACCTCCTCGGTCGAGACGTCACCTGCTGCGAACGCACCGGCCGCCTGCTTCAGCAGTGGCACCGCGTGGCCGCGGTCGTCGGTGAACAACAGCGCGAAACCGTCGAGGAGCAGATCGGAGCCGCGTCCCGCGGCCTCGGCCGGGGGAGCCGCCCTGGCCGCGCGCGACACCTCCCGGAGATCCGCGGTCGTCGCCATCCGGCCGGCGAACAGTGCCGCGCTCCACGCGTCGAGATAGGTGTCCCGGGCAAGCCGTACGTCGAGCGGCTCGAGCGTCCGGGCCGCCCGGAGGAGCAGCGCCGGTGCGTCGCCGCCGCGCTGAAACGCGAAGGCGGACTCCGCGCGGAGAAGGTCGACCCGCGCGCGCCCGAGCTCATCCAGGTCGCCGGCACCGGCGGTGGCGAGAAGGCCTTGGGCGGTCTCGAAAGCTCCTGCCTGCAGGCTGGCCTGGGCCGCGGCCAACGCTCGGTCGGTCCGGCGAGCCGGGTCACGTGTCAGGGCGACGGCACGCTGCAAGAAGGCGGCGGCAGCAGCGAATCCGCCGCGGGCCTGAGCCCGGTCGGCGGACCGCTCCAGCTCGACGGCGACGTCCTCGTCCGGTCCGGCTGCCGAAGCGGCGAGGTGCCAGGCCCGGCGGTCGGGGTCGACCGTCGAGTCGGTCACGTTCGCGAGGGCAAGGTGCACAGCGCGTCGTTCCGGCGGCGTCGCCGAGCCGTAGAGAGCCGACCGGACGAGCGGGTGGCGAAACGTCACCCGTTCGCCGAGCGTGAGCAGACCGTCGATCTCGGCGAAGGCGGCGGCGATACCGAGCTCGTCGGCTGCTCGCCACACCAGCACCGGATCGCCCACCGGCTCGGCGGCCGCGACCAGCAGGAGCTGGCGGGTCGGCGCCGGCAACGTGTCGGCCTCGCGCAGAAAGCTCTCCTCGATCCGGCCCGGCAACGTCTGGGTGCCCAGCAGCCCGAATCCACCGGCGAGTTGCGTCGCGGTCAGCCCGCGCGGGAGCTCGAGCAGGGCCAGCGGATTGCCGCCGGTCTCCGCCACGATCCGATCGCGGACCGGCCGGTCGAGCAGGAACCCGACCGCCGATCCGAGCAACGCGCGGGCGTCATCCTCCTGCAAGCCGTCGACGGCGAGCTCGGCGAGACCGTGCAGCTCCTCGCGGACCTCCCGTGCCCCGAACAGAAGACCGACAGTCTCCGCGTGCACCCGCCGCGCGACGAACCCCAGCGTCTGCGCGGTCGCCGTGTCGAGCCACTGTGCGTCGTCGACGATGCACAACACGGGTCGCTCATCGGCCGCTTCGGCGATCAGACTCAGTACGGCGAGGCCGACCATGAACCGGTCCGGCGGCGGACCCGGCTGCAGCCCGAAGACGGTCGCCAGAGCCGTGCGCTGTGGGGTCGGCAGGTGGTCGACCCGACCCAGCAGCGGTGCGCAGAGCTGGTGCAGTGCGGCGAAGGCCAGTTCCATCTCGGACTCGACGCCCGCCGCGCGCAGAATGCGCATGTCCGGCGCGGCTGCGTCTGCCGCGAACTCCAGCAGCGCTGACTTCCCGACTCCCGCGCCGCCTCGCAGGACCAGCACCCGGCTCTCACCCGCGCGAACGGCCGCCAGCACGTCGTCGAGGACCTCACACTCCGACCGACGCCCGAGCAGCCTCATGCCCCGCCCTCGCCCCCCAGCGATGATCCGCACGACGCACACCGGGCCAACCACGCCACACCTGTGCCGAACTCGCTCAGATTATGCCGAGCAGATCCGCTTTGACCACTGACCCGGTCGAGTTTGTCCGGCCGGCTCGATGAACCTTGTCGCCCGCAGTCAGTTCGCGGGCTGGAACAGTTCGACGAGGTTGCCGGCGGGGTCGGCGACCAGGATCTGGCGCCCGCCCGGGCCGGTGGTGACTTCGCTGCGGAACGGGACGCCGGCGGCCTGGAGCCGGTCGATCTCGGCATCGAGGTCGTCCACGATCAAATGAATGCGGTTTCGGCCAGGCCCGGCCGCGTCGGCTGGAGTAGCACGTGCGCCGGACGACGGTGGTCCGGACAGCAGGAGGCGCAACGGCCCGTGGGTGACGTCGGCGAAGGCTGGTGCGGGGTTGCTGCGCACGACGAACCCGAGGTGTGTGGTGTAGAAGTCGATGGCAGCCGGCACGTCGTCGACGATGTAGCGAACGCTCGCGAAGGTGTCCATGGTCAGTCCTCCTTCTCGGTGCTGAGGCTCGGCAGTAACTGCCGAACGCGGGTGTCGATCTCGGCCGCCGCCGACAGATACCTCGAATAGCTACTTCGGCTCTCGTCGCCGGCCGCTGGATCGGCGATGCTCCAGTGGGCGCGTGGCCAGTACTCGCCGTCGGGCAGCGCCTCGCGCGCCTTGTCGCACAAAGTGACGACACGGTCGAACCGACGGCTCCGCGTGGAGTCGAGCGGGCGCGGTGCCTGCCCCTCGATGTCGATGTCGTACTGCTCCCGCAGCACCCGGACCGCGTGCGGATGGATGCGGTCCTTAGGCCGGGTGCCGGCGCTGCTCACGCGGACCCGGTTCCCGGCGTGGCGGCGCAGCAACGCCTCGGCGATCGGTGATCGAGCGCTGTTGCCACTGCAGACGAACAGGACGCTCGCTCGCCCTGACCGCCGCATCGGAGCGCTGGGTACTGGCGCCATCCGCAGGGCCGGATGCAGTGCGACGCCCACGTCGGCCAACGCGATGGCGCAGCGCTCGAGGTCGAGGTGGTAGTAGCTGTCACGCGCGTCGAAACTGCTGCGTCTCGCCGCAACCAGGCCACCGTCTCGCAGGAGCCGCAGGTGATAGGAGACCAGATTCTGCGGCTCGTCGACGATGGCGACGAGTTCACGGACGCGCAGATCGCTCCGCGCGAGCTCGGCGATCAGTTGCCACCTGAGCGGATGGCTCACCAGTCGAACGAACTCGGGTAGCGCCGCACCGTCGGTCATGCCCACCCAGCCGACATTACATCAAACCCAATTGATGCAGTAGATAGCTCCGCCCGCAACCAACGCCTGCGCAGGCGCTACTCCGACAGCGCGTTGGTCAGCAGGGCGACGAGGGCTTCGAGCTGGAAGTCGGCCGACGCCGCCACCTCGTCGTCGGACCCGTCCAGGGCGGTGGCCGCGAGGCCGGCCTTGGCGTCGATCAGGTCGGCGATCTTGGTGTCGATGGTCTGGGCGGCGATGATGCGCCACGCCGTGACCGGCTCGGCCTGACCGATGCGGTGGACCCGGTCGATGGCCTGGGTCTGCTCGGCGTTGGTCCAGGAGAGTTCGGCGAGGACGACGTTCGAGGCGACCTGGAGGTTGAGGCCGACGCCGGCGGTCAGCAGGGAGCAGACCGCGATGGAGACGTCCGGGTCGTTGACGAAGGCGTCGATGTTCTTCTGCCGGGTCGTCCGGGACTGGTCGCCCCGGATCGAGGAGTAGCGGATGCCGCGCTCGGTGAAGAGCTCCTCGGCCGCGTCCAGCACCTCGATGTGCCGGGCGAAGAACACGACCTTGCCGACGCTGTGCGCGAGCTGCGCCGCGTAGTCGGCGGCAAGACCGGCCTTCGCGCGGCCGATCCGCCGTACCAGGCTGAACACGTTCTCGCCGGTCTTGGCGCTGTCCCGGTCGGAGCGCTCCCAGCCGGCCACCCGGCGGACGAGGTCGTGGTCGATGCCGTCCACGGTGCTGCCGGAGGTCCGGGTCGCGAGGGCGGTCTCGTAGCGCGCGACGAGGCGGTCGGCGAGCTCGCGCTCGGCGTCGCGGATGGAGCGGCCGATGGCACCGTCGAGCTCGACGGGCAGGTCGGCGATCCGGCGGGCCGGGATATCGGCCGCGACGTCGACCTTGCGGCGGCGGACGATGCCCATGTCGATGACCCGCGCACGGGCGGCCGCCGAGAAGCCGGGATCGGCCGGTGTCAGGTCGGTCTCCTCGAGCGACTCCATCAGCTCGGCCCGCGGTCCGGTCTCGTCGATCCAGCCTAGGAATTCCCAGATCGCGGTGAAGTCCTCGATGTCGTTGATCAGCGGCGTACCGGTGAGTGCCATCAGCAACGGTCGCCCGGCGCGGGTCCGGATCCGCTCGGACAGCTGCAGCACGTTGCGCGACCGCTGGGACTTCTTGTTCTTGATGAAGTGCGCCTCGTCGACCACCATGCCGCGGAAGCCGAGATCGCCGAGCCAGCCGACGTGCCGGTCGAGTACCTCGTAGTTGACGATGACGATGTCGGCGAAGCCGTCGACGGTCTCGCCGTCGCCGTGGATCACCGTGGCGTTCCGCTTCGGAGTCCACAGGCCCGCCTCGCGGGCCCAGTTGGTCTTCACGACGTTCGGTACGACGACGAGCAACGGGTAGGCGCCCACGGCCCGGGCGGCGAGCAACGCCTGCGCCGTCTTGCCGAGGCCAGGCTCGTCGGCGAGCAGGAACGTTCGGTGGCCGGCCGCGGCGGAGGCGATCAGGCGTGCCTGGTGCGGCATCAGTTCCAGGCCTTCCGCCGTCCGCAGGGTGGTCGGCTCCGGCAGGGACTTGCTGGCGGAGGCCGCGGCGTGCTCGAACGACCTCAGCAGCGGGGTGATCAGCTCCCAGCCGGCCAGACGTCCCGGGCGGGGCGGGCGGGCCGGGGCCGACGAGAAGTCGGGCGCGAGGAACGGGTTGGCCAGCTGCCGCTGGACCACTGTCTGCGGCACGACCCGGCGTACGGTCGTGTCGGCGGGGGTCGTCGGCCGGCTGACGGGCTCCTCGCGGGGCGGCTCCTGACCGGCGGCGATCAGCATCTCGCGCTTGAGTGACGCGGCTGCCTCCGAGATGACCGCGTCCTCGGCGAGCAGGCCGAGGAGTGTGGTCTCGCGGGCGGCGGACTTGGCCAGAATCGTCGCGATCCCGTCGAGCCGCCGCAGCTGCTCGGCGCGATACGCGTCGCTGGAGGCGTGGTCGGCGTTCACCCGGGACCGCTCCTCGCGGACGAGCAGGGCGACGACCTGGAACTTGGTCCGGACCGACGGCCGGACGTCGGCACGCTCGACCGCCGACTCGACCTCTCGGACGGCGCGGGCGAGCACCGGGAGCAGGCCGTCGGCATCGCGGGCGGGACGACGGCGCTGAGGAGCCGGTCGGGTAGCGCCGGGCTGGCGCTGGCCTCGTCGGGCCAAAGAATCCTCCTAGGGACTGCCATGGCCCCCGGCCATGGTGAAACGCGCACCGTACGGCGTGATGCCGTCGACGAGACGCCGTGTGTCCGACGAAGCCCACCGCGAGACTGGCTCAGTCCATCGCGAGATGGTCGGTCCGTCGATTCCGACGAGACCGGCCAATGTACGGGGGACCGATGACCATCAGTCGGTGGCCGTGAGCTCCAGCAGAATCCGCGGCGATCGGCGTCGCCGATGTCGGTGCGGTTCCAATACTAACCGCAGTCCGCCAGTCGGTGACCCCGGTGCCCCCACCTGGCGCGCTGCTTGTGTCATCTGTTCGTTGCTTGGCGGTCACCTGTTGTCCCGAGATCACGCATACGTTCCGGGTGTTCCGTCCAAGCAGAAAGGCCCGAAATGATCAGGAAAAAGGCCGTCGTGGCCGCCTTCGCCGCGACCACGGTGATCGCCGCGGCAGGTATGGCTTCGGCCGCCGCCAGTGGCGCGTTCTCGTCGGCGCAGGGCGCGGAGGCGCAGTCCGCGCCGGCCGGGCCGAAGAACGTGATCTTCCTGTTGGGCGACGGCATGGGGACGCAGGAGATCACCGCCGCGCGCTACTACCAGGGTGTCCAGAACAAGCTGAACGTCGACCGGGCCCGGTACACCGGCTTCGACACGACGTGGTCGGTGAAGCCGGCCGCCAAGCCGCCGTACAAGCCCGACTACGACCCGGACTCGGCGTCGACCGGCTCGAGCTGGGCGACCGGCAAGAAGACCCTCGACGAGCGGATCTCGCAGGGGCCGAGCAGCGCCATCGACGTACCCGGCACCAACCTCACCACGGTGCTGGAGCTGGCGCAGAAGCGCGGCCTGAAGGTCGGAGACGTCTCGACGGCTGAGATCACCGACGCCACGCCGGCGGTGCTGACGTCGCACATCTCGCTGCGCGGGTGCCAGGGACCGGCCGACATGACCGCCTGCGCGAAGGAGACGAAGGCCGCGGGTGGCCTGGGTTCGATCGCGGAGCAGCAGGTGGACCACAAGGTCGACGTCCTGCTCGGTGGTGGCCGCGGCCGCTTCGAGCAGACGATCACCGGTGGTCCGTTCGCGGGCAAGACGGTAGTCGACCAGGCGAAGACGCAGGGCATCCAGTACGTGACCGACGCGGCCGGCCTGGACTCGGTGAAGAGCGGCAAGCCGGTGCTCGGCCTGTTCAACAGCAGCAACATGTCGCTGGAGTGGACCGGGCCGTCCGCAGCGCTCGGCAAGAGCAACACGCCGGCGGCGTGCAAGGAGAACCAGCGTCCGGCGAACGAGCCGAGCCTGGCGGACATGACCACCAAGGCGATCAAGCTGCTGGAGAACCGCAAGGGCTTCTTCCTGCAGGTCGAGGGCGCCTCGATCGACAAGCAGGACCACGCCACGAACGCGTGCGGCCAGATCGGTGAGACTGTCGCCTTCGACAAGGCGATCGGCGTCGCGCTCGACTACCAGCGCTCCCACCCCGACACCCTGGTGGTCGTCACCGCGGACCACTCGCACACCAGCCAGATCGTCGGCGAGGACGCGTCCGGCTCGGGTCTGCCGACCGGCTACTCGACCAACCTGACCACCAAGGACGGTCAGACGCTCACCCTGACCTACGGCACCGCCGGCTTCGGCGGCGACGGCAAGGCTCCGGTCGGTACGCCGCCGAGCCAGCAGCACACGGGTTCCGTCGTACCGGTCTGGGCCCAGGGTCCCGGCGCCGACGCGGTCCTCGGCACGAACGACCACACGGACCTGTTCAAGGTGCTCCAGGGTCGGTGATAACATCGCCGAATGGCGATGACAGCGTCGACTGGTGTCGAGTCCGAGGTAGTCGACGAGGCGGCCGCGCTCTCCGCGGCCGCCTGTCTGTTTCACGGGTTCAGTGACTCGTCGAGGCTGGCGATCGTCCGGCACCTAGCGCTGGGGGAGCACCGGGTGGTGGATCTGACCGAGCATCTCGGTCTGGCGCAGTCGACGGTGTCGAAGCATCTGGCGTGTCTGCGGGACTGCGGTCTCGTCGAGTCCCGGCCGCAGGGTCGGGCGTCGCTGTTCAGCCTCACCCATCCCGAGGCGACCCTCGCGCTGTTGACCGCCGCCGAGCGCCTCCTGGGCCTGACCGGCGACGCGGTCGTCCTCTGCCCGATCTACGGCGAGGCGGCGAGCCGGTCATGACCGAGCCGCTCCGGATCACGAGCGCTCCGACCGGTTCGTGGACGACAGACCCAGAGCAGCGGCGACGGCTCGGCCGACGGGCGCAGCTACTCGCCGGGGTCTCGGTGGCCTACAACATCGTCGAGGCGGTCGTCGCCGTCAGCGCGGGTCTCGTCGCGGGATCGGTTGCGTTGATCGGGTTCGGCCTCGACTCGGTGGTCGAGGTCTCCAGCGGCCTGATCATCCTGTGGCAGTTCCGTCACCGGTTGCCCGAGAGCCGTGAGCACCAGGCGCTGCGTCTGCTCGCATTCTCGTTCTTCGCGCTGGCCGCCTACGTCTCCTTCGAATCGGTCCGCGCGCTCGTCACCGGTGCCCATCCCGACGTGTCCCGGGTCGGAATCGGCCTGGCGATCGCGTCGCTCATCGTGATGCCGTTCCTCTCCTGGGCCCAGCGCCGTACCGGCAAGGCCCTGGGCTCGAACGCGGTTGTCGCCGACTCCACCCAGACCCTGCTCTGCACGTACCTGTCCGCCGTACTCCTCGTCGGCCTCGTCCTGAATGCAACCCTCGGCTGGACCTGGGCTGACCCCATCGCCGGCCTGGTCATTGCCGCGGTCGCCATCCGCGAAGGCGTCGAAGCCTGGCAAGGCAAAGGCTGCTGCTCACCCATCCCCGGCGCCACCGCCACGGCGACCTGCGGCTGTGGCGCCTCCTGCACTGACGGTTGCTGCGATTAGTCGCGGGGGAGTAGGCCGTTGACCAGGGCCTGGAGGCCCTGGGGGTAGGTGTTCTGGGCGGCGAGGGTGGGCCAACTGTTGGCTATGGCCGCCAGCTGCGGGGTTTGGGTGGAGTCGAGGGTGGTGAAGAACGGGTCGCGGTCCAGGGGCCGGCGGGGGGAGTGGGCCCGGACCAGGATCTCGCCGACGGTGTAGTACCAGATGGTTCGGAAGACGTAGACGGCCTCATCCGGGGTACGACCTGCCTCGACGGTCGCGTCGACGATGGTTTCGACCATCCAGAGGGCCGACGGGCCGATGAGGCCCATGAAACCGTCGGCGGTGAGGACTTCGGCGGCCCACGGCCAGTCGGCAAGGGCGTCGTGGATCGCGAGACCGGCCGCGACGACGCGGTCGCGCGGATCGCTCGGCAGGTCGGGGCGCGGGATCTGGGCCGCGTACTCGTTCAGCAGGAGCAGCAGCAGGTCCTCCTTGTCCCGGACGTGGTGGTACATGGTCGTCGGACCGATGCCGAGCTCGGCGGCCAACCGGCGGACGGTCAGCTTTTCCCAGCCGTCCCGGTCGATCAGCTGACGCGCAGCGACCAGGATCTGGGCGCGCGACGTGACCGGCGGCCGGCCGGTGCGGCCGTTCGTTGCGTTGCGTTGAGCCACGGGCCCCATCATGCCGTCCGCCGTCGGACGAGGCCGAAAACCTTTGGCGGTCCGTTCATAGTAATGCTACTTTCGGAACATGTTCGAAAAGTCGACAGACACTGCAATGGCCCGGACCGGGCTCGTCCTCACGGCCGTGGCGGTCGTGCAGTTCATGGTGTCGCTGGACCTCTCGGTCGTGAACGTGGGCCTCCCGCAGATCGCGACCGGCCTCGGGTTCGGCGCCCTCGGCCTGACCTGGGTGATCCACGCCTACGCGCTGACGTTCGGCGGGCTGCTCCTGCTCGGTGGCAAGGCCGCGGACCGGTACGGGCGCCGGCGGGTCCTGCAGCTGGGACTCGTGGTCTTCGGCCTCGCGTCGCTCGCCGGCGGGTTCGCCCAGGTGCCCGGCCAGTTGGTGGCCGCCCGCGCCGCGCAGGGCATCGGCGCCGCCACCCTCGCCCCCGCCGCGCTCTCGTTGCTGACAGCAACCTTCCCCACCGGCAAACAGCGGATCCGCGCCTTCGGGGTCTGGAGCGCGATGAACGCGGCGGGCGGTGCGTTCGGTGTCCTCGCCGGCGGCCTGCTCACCCAGTACGCCGGTTGGCGCTGGGTCATGTTCGTCAGCGTCCCCATGGCCGCCGTCGCGCTGGCACTGGCCTGGCGTGGCGTCCCCACCGACTCGACGACCGCCCGCGCCGGCCGCCCGGACGTGCTGGGTGCAGTTCTCGCGACAGCGGGAATGACACTGCTCGTGTACGGCGTGGTGCGCACCGACAGGTATCCGTGGAGTTCGGCGACCACGCTCGTGACGCTGCTGATCGCCGTCGCACTGCTGGCGGCCTTCATCGCGGTCGAGAAGACCACCCGCCGCGAACCGCTGATTCGGCTGGGCCTGTTCGCCAATCGCTCGGTCTCCGGCGCGAACGCCTTCAACCTCCTGGTCGGCGCAGCCATGGCCTCGGCCTTCTATTTCACGTCCCTCTACCTTCAGCGCGTGCTCGGGATCGGGCCGGCCGAGACCGGGGTGATGTTCCTGCCGTTCGCGCTGGGCGTGGTCGTCGGCGCCGTACTCGCGGTCAAGCTCGGCTACCGGCTTCCCGCCCGCACCCTCCTGGCCGGTGGCGCACTGCTGACGGCCGCCGGATTCGCCTGGTTCGGCCTGATCACCGCCGATGGCAGTTACCTCACGAACATCCTCGGCCCGTCGATCATCGCCAGCGTCGGCTTCGGGCTCTGCCTCGGTCCGGTGGTGGCGACCGCGACCGCGGGCGTCGATCCCCGCGAGACGGGCATGGCCTCAGGTCTGCTCAACAGCACCCGTCAGCTCGGCGCCTCGCTCGGACTGGCCGCTGTCGGCACTGCGGCTCACGATCGCAGCGGGAAATCCGTGACACCCCAAGCGCTCAGTGACGGCTACGCCCTCGGCTTCACGCTCTGCGCGGCGCTGCTGGTCGCCGCTGCGCTGATCGCATTTGGTGTCGTACGGCGTACGAACCCGGCGGTTCAGGCCGAACGTGACTTGGTTCCGTTGCGCGATTGACTAGGTTGGGTGGGTGGCGAAGGGCTGGTGGTGGGTGGCGGTCGGAGTCGTGGTCGTGGGCGTCTGGGCCGCACGCCACGACGGCGACCGCAAGACCGCGGAGACCGCGACCGCCCAGCCCACTCCCTCGGCGACGCCCCAGCGGACTGTCAGTCCGACGCCCGCCGCGAAGCCCTGGTACGACGACTACGACCCGGCCCACTTCGCCCCGCAGGTACGCCGGTACGCCGGTCAGGCCGGGATCCGTCCACAGTTGCTGATGGCAATCCTGTACAACGAGGCGTACAAGCCGCACGACCCGAAGTTCGAGCGCTCGTGGGCGCAGGTCGACTCGGACCCCGCCTTCGGCATCGCGAACATGCATCGGGCCGCCTTCGACGACAGCAAGCGCGGGCGCGACTTCGCCGGGCGGAAGTGGGAGCAACTGCCCGACGATCCGGGCCTGGCCATCGAGGCCGCGGCCTGGCATCTGCACGACCTGGCCAAGCGCCTGCCCGACAAGCGAAGCCAGCGGTACACCAAGGACGAACTGCTTGCCCTGGGCTACAACACCGGCGCCGGGAACATGCGGGCGTTCGCCAAGGGTGCGAAGGCCGGCACACAAGCTCAGTCCTACCTCGACCGCCTGCACGACAACTGGGACAAATCCGCCCGAGCCGTCGGGTGATCCCACCGGGCTGACCGCCGGATCGCGTACCCGCCGCTTCCGCGAGTACGTCGTCCGTGGGCGGCGATCACGCCGTTGGGGTCGGCTCCGTAGTGTCGTGGGTGAGCAACCGGAGAGGAGAGGCAGTGTGAAGGACGATCAGGTGCAGTACGCCTCCGTGCTGGATGTGACCGACTGGCGGCGCCGAGTGTTCGCGCTCTACGGGGCGGTGCGGGCGGAGAGTGATCCGGCCACGGCACACGCGGTGTGGCGGGCCGGGCGCGACGAGTTGCTGATGACCCATCCCGCATCGCCGGTGGAAGATCGCGACGCCTACAAGGGCCCTGAGATCGGGGCCTATCGGCCGGAATTGCGCTTCGAGGTCGCCATCGACACGGATGTCGAGCCGGTGCGATGGGAGGTGCCCTCGGCAACGGATGGCGTGATTCCGTTCACCCGGGCCGGAGTCCTGCACGTGCCGACCGTGGGTGACCTGGATGTGTGGTGGCTCGAGTCGTACGGCGGTGGCCTGTTCGTGCCGGTCAAGGACTCGCTCGCCGGTGAGCGCACGTACGGCGGTGGGCGTTATCTGCTCGACACGGTCAAGGGCGCGGACCTCGGTGGGGACGTCCGCGAAGGCTGGCTCGTCGTCGATCTGAACTTCGCCTACAACCCCTCGTGTGCCTACAGTCCACTCTGGACGTGCCCGCTGGCACCGACAGGCAACACCGTGGCAGCGGCATTGCCCGTCGGCGAACTGACGAGGTCCTAGGTCAGCTCCCTCCGACTTCGAGCGCTGTCAGCAGGACCAGGACCAGAGTCACGAACGCGAACAAGCCGTGGCCGCCGACGACCGCCATGGGGAAGTGACGCTCCGCCGGCGCGTCGGCGGCCGGTGCCTCGGTCCGCGTCCGGTACGTCGGCAGCCAGCGGAAGAACATGGTGTAGCCGAGAAGAGCCACGGGGAGCAGGAGGACGAACGCGATCCAGGCCAGTGTGTCGCTGTCGACGATCAGGTAGATGATCCACAGCACCAAACCGATCGCGGCCAGGGCGAAGTGGCCGAAGATCAGTGCCGGCGGGAAGTGGCTCGAGCTCGGCTTGCGAGGGCCGCCGTTGCTGATCCAGGTGTACAGCAGGAAGAAGCCACCGAGCGCGGTGATCAGCCACGTGACGAGTGCTGCGATACCCATGTCATCTCCTCGGCTCGAAGCCTTCGGCCTGGTCATGCTCCTCGGCGACGCGGACGCCGTACCGGAACGCCAGCTTGCCCCCGAGATAGCCCGAGACCGTCAGGGCTCCGAGGCTGATCGCGGACAGCACGATCGGGCCGACCGGGACCTGGTCGGCCTCGGATCCACGGCGCCACAAGGCATTGACGACGTACGCCACGGTGACAGCGACGTTGAGGATCAGGTGGACGAGGCCGGTGCGGAACGCGGGGGTGCCCGACGGGATGGCGAAGAAGTCGAGCAGACCGACGCTCGCGGCCGCGACGGCGCCGACGATGCCGATCACGATCAGCCAGACCGACGCCTGCACCAGGAACGCGGCGTCGGCCACCCGCGACCCGATGTCGAAGACGAAGCTGGCCACCCACGCGCCGATCGGGATCGTCACCAGGATCGGATGGAACGGATGACCGTACGGACCGGTCAGCAACGCACTCACCGGACGCTTCGCCGCAGCGGACCGATCGGACACCGGGGCCTCCCTGTTCCACTAATGGAGTTTGGTCTTATTGCGGATCACAGGTCAAGGGTTGAAGGGCAACTGCCGATGCTTTTCGCCAATGGTGATGTCCGTTATGGTGGATCGGTGAGAGCACGGGGGAGCGGAGCGGACGCGACGATCCAGGCGGTGTCGGTGCTGAGCGACGACACCAGGCGCCGGATGTTCGACTTCTGCCGTCGGGCCGGCCGGGCGATCAGCCGGGACGAGGCGGCGGCCGAGGTGGGGATCTCGCGGAAGCTGGCCGCGTTCCATCTGGAGCGCCTGGTCGATGCCGGTCTGCTGCGGGCTCACTACGACCGTGCCGGCGGGATCCGCAGGGTCGGCCGGGCGCCGAAGATGTACGAGCCGGTCGCGACCGACCTGCAGGTGTCGATCCCGCCGCGCCGGCCGGACCTGCTCGCCGAGATCCTGCTCGACGGCGTCCTCGATCAGGACGACGTCAGTCCGCTGGAGTCGGCGCGCCGGGCAGCCTTCCGGCACGGCGAGCGGGTCGGCGAGCAGGAGCGGGATCGGACCCGCCCGGGCCGCTTGAGTGCAGAGCGGGCGTTGACGATGTCCGAGGCGACGTTGGCGAGCGTCGGCTTCGAGCCGGTCCGTCCACGCCCGGGCTGCGTCCGGCTGCAGAGTTGCCCGTTCCACCCGCTCGCGCAGTCACAGCCCGAGGCCGTCTGCGGCATCAACCATGCATTCGTGAGCGGAGTGGTCTCCGGGCTCCAGGCGACGGCCATCCACGCCGTACTGGATCCCGAGAGTGGCGAGTGCTGCGTCGAGCTGACCGCGGTCTGACGCCTACGAGCGGTTGGTGCGACGGAGTTCGGGGAGGACCTCGGTGCGGTAGAGGTTCATCATGTCGATCGAGTGCGGCCCCATGTTGGCGACATAGACCTCGTCGAAGCCGGCCTCGACGTACGGCGTGAAGGCGTCGACGTGGACGTCCGCCGTCGGTCCGCAGGCGACGGACTGGGAGGTCGACTCCTTGGTCACCAGTTGGCTGGCCTGCTCGAAGTGCCGAGGGGACGGCAACACCTGGGCGAGTTCACCCGGGAGGCCCGAGTTGGCCCAGATCCGGTGCGCCTGCTCGACACCTTCGGCCTCGCTCGGCGCGTAGCTGACCTTGAACCCGGCCTGCGCCGGCTTGTCCCCGCCGCCGTTGTCGCGGAACCGTTCCAGCAGTTCGGCGTCCGGCGTCGTGGTGATGTAGCCGTCCGCGATCCGCGCCGCGACATCCGTTGCCTCCGGCCCGAATCCGGACATGTAGATCGGCAGCGGCGCCTCTGGCCGGGTGTAGATCCGGGCGGTGTCGACCGTGTAGTGCTTGCCGTGGTGTGAGACGAACCCCTCCTCCGTCCACAGCCGGCGCATGATCTCGACCGCTTCCTCGACCATCTCGAGTCGTACGTCGATGGTCGGCCACACGGACCCGACCACATGCTCGTTGAGCGCCTCGCCGGTGCCGATACCGAGCGTGAACCGCCCGTTCATCAGTACGGCGCTCGTCGCGGCAGCCTGCGCTATGACCGCCGGATGGATCCGCACGGTCGGACAGGTGACAGCCGTCGTCACCGGCAGCTCACAAACCTGGGAGATCGCACCGATGGTCGACCACACGAACGCGCTTTGCCCCTGCTCGTCGTTCCACGGATGGAAGTGGTCGCTGATCCACAGCCCGTCGAACCCGGCCTCCTCGGCAAGCCTCGCCTGCTCGAGCAACTCGGACGGCGTGTACTCCTCACTGGACAGGAAATACCCGATCTTCACAGTTCTCCGATCACTCGCTTTCCCACCGAGTGCCCGCACGCCGACGTTTCATGCGGTCGCTCTTTGGTGGCAGTCGGCCCGGAGTGGCCACCGTCGGTCACGGGGTCGACGCCAGAACTCTTGCTCGAGGACGTGTCGGATCTGCGGTGAGGCGTTCGTAGCATGAGTGAGGCGGCCGAGAGTGCCGCATTGATCAGAGGAGCACATCGTGACCGCTACGTATACGTTCGACGTCTTCTCGACGCTCGACGGCTTCGGCTCGCCCGGCGGCGGCGACTGGGGTGGCTACTGGGGCAAGCAGGGACCCGAGTTTCTGGAACACCGCCTCGCGCAGTACAGCGAGAAGCAGCGCATGGTCTTCGGGGCCAGCACGTACCGAATGTTCGCGGGGATGCTGGCCACGTTCCCTAAGGGTTCCGAGATCTACGACCCCTGGGTCAGCCGGATGCTGGAGTTGCCGGCAACCGTGGTGTCGAACACCCTGGACGAACCCCTCGACTGGGTGGACGGGACCATTGCCTCGGGCAACGCCATCGACCTCGTTGCCCGGCTCAAGGACGAGTCCGACGTACCGCTGCGCTCGCACGGCAGCATCTCGCTCAACCGCGCTCTGCTGGCCGCCGGTCTGGTCGACCGGGTCCAGGTGACGGTCTTCCCGGTCCTCACCGGTCAGACCGGAGCGAACCCGGTCTTCCGAGGCACGGCCGACTTCGATCTCGAGTTGCTCGAGTCCCGGACCCTCGACGGCAACATCCAAGAACTCACCTATCGGCCGACCCTGCACGTCCTCAGGTGATCAGGTCGCCACTGGTTCTGGGGGTTGCGTCTGATGCAGAGCGCTGAACACTTTGTTGCCACTTGGCGCGGGCCGGGCGGGTGCGAGAGACTGCTTCGATGTCTGCTGAGTACGCCGAGAGTGACCAGTTCCGTGGTGCCCGCATCCGGTCGAGTGAGCTCGCCGGGCTCGAGATCCGCGATTGCGAGGTCAGCGGTCTGAAGATCGTCGATTGCTACGGGAGCGAGGTCTCCCTCGGCGGCGCCTTCGAGCGTGTTGTCGTCAACGACGTCGACGTGACTGCCTACGTCGAGGCCGAGCTCGACCGGCAGTACCCCACCCGGGCACTCGCGCGTGACGCCGGGTCCCCCGACGACTACCGGGCTGTGTGGGACGCCATCGAGAAGATGTGGCAGACGACGCACGACCGCGCCCGGTTGTTGCCCGAGGCAAAGTTGCACGTGCAGGTCGACGGCGAGTGGTCGTACGTCGAGACCCAACGACACCTGCTGCACGGCAGCGATGCCTGGCTCGGCAATGCCGTGCTCGAGGAGGAAACGCCGTATCACCCGTTGGGCTTCCCCATCGGCGGGATGCCGCCTGAGGCGTCGGCGAAGCTCGGCCTCACCCTCGAAGCCACCCCGACTCTCGACGAGGTGCTGGCGGCGCGGTTCGTCCGCATGGCCACGATGCGGCGTGTCGTCGACGGGCTCACCGAGGCCGAGCTCGATCGGGTCTGTCGTCGCAAGCCGGCGGACTCGTATCCCGACCAGGAATACGTCGTGCGCCGCTGCCTCAAGGTGGTGCTCAAGGAAGAGGCCGAGCATCACCGCTATGCAGTGCGCGACCTCGCCGAGCTCGAGGCCGGTGCCTGAACCGGCTGAAGGGCTCGCGGCGGATGCGCGAGGTTGTTTGCAGCGTTTGGGGTGGGGCACCGGAGGTCGTGCACGGGGAGTTCAGCCGCCGGGTTCCGCCCGGCCGGAGAGATGGGAAGGACCATGGGTCTCATTCTGTGGATCATCGCTGCGATCCTCGTCATTTCGGGAATCGTCTCGCTCTTCCGCGGCCAGTTGCTGTGGGGCGCGGCACTGATCGTGATCGGCCTGCTGGTCGGTCCCGGGGGCGTCAGCATCTTCACCTGACCCCCTACCGGATCTGGTCGCCCTCACGTCGCCCCGGCGTGGGGGCGACCTCCCGTTATGCCAGGAGGCCGGCTGCGGCGCGCAGGTCCTTGACGAAGTCGGCGAAGTCGCGGCGGAACTCCTGCGAACGGACCACCGCGGACGGGTGGACGGTCGCGACCGCGGCGCGGCCGTCGGGGAGTTCGACCCGCTCGCCGCGGTGTTCGGTGACCTTGAAGCCGGTTCCTAGCAACGAGCGCGCGGCCACCGCGCCGAGGACCACCACCAGCTCGGGTTTCACGATCGCGAGCTCGCGGTCCAGCCACGGGTGGCACGCGACGATGTGGCCGACGGCCGGGGTCTTGTGAATGCGGCGCTTGCCCTGGCGCTCGAAGCGGAAGTGCTTGACCGCGTTGGTCAGGTATACCTCCGAGCGGTCGATGCCGGCCTCCGCCAGAGCCTTGTCGAGCAGGCGTCCGGCCGGCCCGACGAAGACGTGACCTTCCTTGTCCTCGACGTCGCCGGGCGTTTCACCGACCAGCATCATCCGGGCCCGGACCGGACCTTCGCCGGGCACGACCCGCTCGGCGTACTCCTGCAGGTCGCACCCGCGGCAGTCTGGCAGGGCCGCGCGCAGCTTCCGGATCCCGCCGTTCTGCGGGACCCAGCGCGTTGCTCCGGCGAACTCGTCGGGTTGCATGCTTCACCAGTACCCGGCTCCGGTCGGTCTCAGCCGCCGTCGGGATCCAGCGCCTGGCGGATGATGACCAGGGCGAACAGCACGAGGGTCAGCGCGTGGACGACCGTGCACCACAGGCAGATGGCGTCGATCTGGAACAGCTCGGCCCAGATCAGGTAGCAGACGAAGACCACGCCGACGACGACGGCGGTCAGCCGGAGGCGGCTCGGCCAGGGGGATGACGTACGCCACATCGGAGGCAGTGAGAGCGCTGTCATGCCGGCGAAGAAGGCCAGGCCGAGAAGGGCGACCGGAATGCCGAAGACCTTGGAGTACTGACTGCTGGTGACCTTCGCGCAGTTGACCACCCCGGTGTTGGGGCAGGCCAGCGTGGTGCCGGCGGTGAAGTGCTCATAGGTCAGGTACGACGCGACCGCGAGACCGGCGATCGAGAGGGCCAGGATGGTCCACGGGATCCAGCCGAGCCCGGTCGTCGCCTTCTCGGAGCGCTGTGTGGTGCCGCTCATCGCTCAGCTGCTCCCGAGCTTGGCCGCGGCCGCGGTCACCGGCTCGGTCGAGCAGACGTTGGCCGGCTGATTGTTGGTCATCTTGCAGATCGCGGCGGTGTAGACGTTGGCGGACCCGATGACGGCCTTCGCGATCGGGTTGGACGGGTCCTTGAGCGCGTCCGCGACCTCGGCCTGGGTCTTCCCGGCCAGGATCTCGGGGCTGTACGTCGCGCCCGACGACACGAACTTCCCGCCGAGATCGATGAACGGGATCGAGCCACCGGTCTTCACGTACGGCGGCGCGTTGTAGGTGTCGAACGTCTTCTGATCCTCGGCCGTCGGGGTGTCGAGCGGCGCGTACTGGCCGTTGACCTGCTCGTTCGTGGTGGTTTCGACGCCGGTGAAGGCGAGGTACTGACTGGTGAAGGTGGAGCCGTGGAACGACAGGGTCGGGGTGTTCGGATACACGTCGCTTCCGGAGGAGTGCGTCGTACCGAGGTTGCTGAAGGTGCCGAACCGGGACAGTGCGACCGTGACCGGCCACCGCTCGGCCGCGCAGAACGGGCAGTACTCGGCGCCGATGTAGAGGACCTTCGGCTTGCCGCCCGACGTCAGGGGCGGGGCGGTGATGGGCGACGGTGCGGCCTGGACGCCGGCCGAGCCGACCGCGGCGAAGGTCGACTCCGGGATGGAGGACAGTGCGGTCACGATCTGGCTGTCGGCGGCACCCGACGGTCCGGTCGTGGTCTTCTTGCCGCCACCGGCCAGGCGGACGGCGACCAGGCCGCCGACGATGACGATGACGACCACGACGGCCCCGACCGCCAGCAGAAGCCGCCGGCGTCGCTCCGCCCGCTGCTGAGCGGCCAGCTGCGCCGCGATCCGCTCGCGGGCCTTGGCCTTCTGCTCGACACGCCTACTCATGACTCTCCTTCGCTCGCCACGCCTGGTCCGATTCGGCGCCCATCAAGGACAACTGCTGACCGCCCGGGGAAGTTCCGTGCCTCTCCGTCACCGGGAGATTACAGAAGCCGGGAACGACGACCGGTAGGTGGTCAGGCTGTCCGAGGGCGGCGCTAGGTTGCCGGCATGGATTGGCAGAGATGGCATAACAATTATGACCAGCCGGGGTCGGGGTTGGCACGGCGGCTGGCAGTCGTTCAAGGGCAAGTGCTTGCCGCGTTGGACCGGGCGCCGGCTGGTGCGGTGCGGGTGATCAGTCTTTGCGCTGGGCAAGGACGGGATGTGCTCGATGTGATGGCCGAGCATCCGCGGCGTAGCGACGTCCGGGCCAGGCTGGTCGAGTTGGACCCGCGCCTGTCGTCGTTCGCCGACGCGAGGGCACGAAACCTCGGCCTGCGGGACCAGGTCGAAGTGGTGACCGGGGACGCCGCACTGATCGATCAGTACGGCGGGATGGCGCCGGCGGACGTGGTCCTGGTGTGCGGGGTCTTCGGCAACATCTCGGACCAGGACATCGAGGCCACGATCGACTCGTGTCCGCAACTGTGTGAAACCGGCGCGACGCTGATCTGGACGCGGCACCGCGAGGATCCGGACCTGGTCCCGCAGATCTGTGCGTGGTTCGAGGAGCGGGAGTTCGAGCGGGTGTGGGTGTCCGATCCGGACGCGGGCTTCGGTGTCGGCGTCCATCGCTTCATCGGCGAACCACGACCCCTGGTCCCGGGCCGAACCTTGTTCAGCTTCGTCAGCGGCCGAGTCTGACGCCGGTCAGCTCGTCCAGGGGCGCAGCTTCTCCGGGTTGCGGACCGCCCAGATGTTCGTGATCCGGTCCGCGGCGATGTCGAACGCGATCACCGTCTCGGTGACGCCTTCGAACTCGATCACCAGGCCCGGCTGGCCGTTGACGGTCCGCTCCACCAGCGTGCGGCCGTAGTCCAGGATCGGCAGGCCGCTGAAGTACTGCGCAACGTTCGCGCCACCATGGACCGGCTCGAGCGCGGCGATCACGACGCCGCCACCATCGGCGACCGCGGTGACGTCGGGGTCGAGCAGATTGACGAGGGTCGCGATGTCGGTGGCCTCCCACGCCTCCTTGAACTGGCGAATGAGCTCGGCGCGCCGGGCCGTCGGCGGTGCGGGGGTCTGCGCCTCACTGATCCGGCGCCGGGCCGAGGACGCCAGCTGACGGCACGCCGCAGGGGTCCGGCCGACGATCTCGGCCACTTCGGGGAACGGGTACCGGAAGACGTCGTGCAGGATGAACGCGACCCGCTCGGCCGGCGTCATCGCGTCGAGGACGACGAGGAACGCCATGCTCACCGACTCGTCCAGCGTGACCCGATCGGCCGGGTCGGTGCCCGCCTGCCAGTCGGCGTTCTCCGGCAGGGGCTCCGGGATCCATTCGCCGACATACCGTTCGCGCCGGACCCGGGCCGAGCGCAGCAGGTCGAGGCAGATCCGGCTGGCGACCTTGGTCAGCCAGGCGCCGGGGGAGTCGATCGCCTCCTGCTCGCGGCTCGGCATCGCGTACCAGCGCGCGTACGTCTCCTGGACGACGTCCTCCGCGTCGGCAAGCGAGCCGAGGAGCCGGTAGGCGAGGTTGATCAGCTGCCGCCGCTCGCTCATGATCGCGCTCAGGCCCGGCTCGACCTGGTCGTCCCCGGTCATGGTGCTTCCCTTCGTCGGTTCCACCTCTCCTCGGTACGACGAGACGCCGTACCGAAGTGTGAGGTCATCACAGTCCGGCCGACCGTTCCGTCGTACTGATCATGACTACTCAACACGCAACAGACGAAGCCGACATCCGGGACCGGATCAACACGCTGGTCGGTGCTATCCGGACCGGTGACATGGGGGCCGTCAAGACGATCTTCGCGCCGCACGTGGTCTCGTTCGACATCGAAGCGCCGCTGCGGCATCTGGGCGCGGAGGCGAAGTGGCGGAACTGGGAGAAGGTCTTCACGATCTATCAGCTGCCGATCGACTACGAGGTCCGCGACCTCACAGTGCTCGTGGACGGCGACCTTGCGGTCGTGTTCGCCGTCAACCGGATCAGCGGCACGGTGGTGAACGGTCCCAAGACCAACCAATGGGTCCGTTGGACGGCGGCCTGGCAGCGGATCGACGGCCAGTGGATGGTCGTCCACGACCAGGTCTCGGTGCCGACCTACTTCCCCGAGGGTCGCGCGGCGCTGGACCTCACGCCCTGAGCCAGGCAGGCCACGGGCGGAGCGCGCCGGCGGTTTCGGCCAGGGCCGTCAGTGCCTCGGCCGTGGTGAGCCGCCGGCCCGCCTGCGGCACGAGCAGTCCCTGGAGGCTCGCGGGCAGCTCGGCGCCCGCCTCGGCGAGGGTCTGGCCGAGGCTGTAGAGATCCATCGCGACGGACACCGGCTCGCACGCCTCCTGCTCGGGGGAGGCGTACCCGACGGTCCCGACCGGGTGACCCGGCGGTTGCTCGCTGCCGATCCGGCGAGCGCTGCCGAAGTCGATCAGGACCGGGCGGGCGTCGCGAAGGACGATGTTGTCCGGCTTGACGTCCAAGTGGGCCAGACCGCGGTTGTGGAGCGCCATCAGGGCTGGGAGCAGTTGCGCGCCGAGCAGCGCGGTCTCTTCGGCGGTCAGTACGCCGTTCTCCTCCAGCTCCTCGGTCAGCGTCGGGCCGTCGACGTACTCGAGCAGGACGTGTGGGATCGGGTCGCCGGTGCCGTCGGCCAGCAGACGTGGGAGAGACGGGTGGCTGTTGCCCGCCAGGGCGACGGTCTCCCGCTGGAGCGACTTCATCGCGCGGGGATGGTGGATCTGATGCGGACGGGCGGCCTTGAGTACGGCGGGGGACCACAACGCGACCGACCAGACCAGCCAGGTCTCGCACCGGTGGCCAACGCCGAGGCGCTCCAGCGCGAGGCTTCCACCCGGCAGCTCGCAACCCTCGGCCCAATCCCAGACGGCCAGTCCGTCCTCGGTGTCGACATTCATCATTCGGCCTCCAAGCGGTGAAGCCTGCCGCCGGCTAGGCCGGCGGCAGGCTGGTGGTCAGCCGCGGGAGCGGCTGCGGGAACGGCTGCGGGAGCGCGAGCGGCTGCGGGACCGTCCGTGGCCGTGGTGCATGACCGGCTTGATGCGGAGCATGGTGGTCACCTCCTTCCACTGAGTTGGTGTTCGTGCAGGGTGACGACCCTGTCGGCGATGGCCGCCAGGTCGCGATCGTGGGTGACCAGCAGGACCGTGCGCCGCGCGGTCGTGGTCCGGATGGCCTCGATCACCGCGGCGGCCGAGACCGGATCGAGGGACGCGGTCGGCTCGTCCAGCAGGACCATCGGCGCGGATGACACGGCGGCCCGGGCCAGTGCGACCCGGCGGCGCTGACCGCCGGACAGCCGGACACCGCTCTCGCCCAGCGGCGTGTCGTACCCGTACGCCAGCCGTCCGGTGAACTCGTCCACCAGGGCCGCCTGCCCGGCTGCGATGACACCCGCGCGGGTCGCATTCTGGTTGCCGAAGGCAATGTTCTCGGCGACTGTCGCGTCCAGCAGCCACGGGTCCTGCGGGACGAACGCGAACCGGTCCCGCAGGCTGCGCTGGTCGCAGTCCCGGACGTCCACGCCGTCGATCAGGATCCGTCCGGCGTCCACGTCGTACAGGCGGAGCAGGAGGTGCAGCACTGTGCTCTTGCCGATCCCACTCGGTCCGAGCAGGCAGACGGTCTCGCCGGCTGCGATGTCGAGGTCGAAGTGATCGAGCACCGGCTGACCGTTCTCATAGCCGAACGAGACCCGCTCGAACCGTACGCCGGACCGCAGTGCCGGGGCCGGCCGAGCGCCGTACCGATCCTCGACCGCCTCGTCGCAGTGCAGGATCTCGCGAACCCGCGCCGCACTGGCACCGGCCTTGGCAAGTACGACGGACAGCCGGGTCAGGCCGCGCACCGGAGAGTAGAGGTCTCGCAGGTAGGCGAGTACGACGAGCAACTGACCGACCGTGAGCGCTCCGGACAGCACGTGCCGTCCACCGATCACCAGCACCAGGGCAGCGCCGATCGCCAGCACGACATCGGCCATCGGGGTCCAGCGCGCGTCCACCTCGATCGCTCGCAGCTCGACATCGAGTACGGCGCGGTTCCGGGTGCCGAAGATCGCGGCGGCCCTGTCGATGCGCCCGAAGGCCTGAACGGCGCGGACGTTCCGCAACAGGTCGGTCGTTGCCCCGGCCAACCGTCCCGACTCGGTCCTCGCATCCTGCTGTGCCACTCGGATGAGCCGCCGCTGCCGGACGGCCAGCGCGCCGAGGACCGGTGCGACCGCCAGGCCGATCAGGGCGAGCTCGGGGTCGAACGCGAACAACAGCGCGAGGACGCCGGCGAGCATCACCGCATCGGGCAGGAACGACGTGGTCACCGCTACCACCGCGTCGAGGACCCGGCCGACATCCGTGGTCAGGCGGGACACCAGCTCGCCGCTGCGCATGCGATCGTGCCACCGCAACGACCGCGTCATCGTGCGCTGGAACATCGTGGCGCGGAGTGAGGCGCCGATCCGCTCGGCCGCACCCTCGACGGTGCGCAGACTCGCCATGTCGAGCAATCCGATGATTGCCGACAATCCGACGCTGCCAACGGCCGCCAATCCGAGGACGACGACCGGATCCGCCGCGGGATCCGGCCCGAGGGCGTGATCGACCGCGAGGGCCAGGGGCCACGGACGGACGAGAACCGCGCCGACTCGCAGTACGACGAACCCGGCCGCGACGGCGAGCGCAGGGAACTGCGCTCGGGCGGCGGGCCCGGCGACGGCGAGTGAGAGCGGAAGCTTCATGCCGACAACCGTCGTCGCCGGCCGGTCGGCTTCGGTAGTGCACCTTGGTACTACGACTGTCGTCGGGCTGCCGCGCGGCGCCAGGCAACCCCTACGATCCCAGGCATGGTGAGACTGCGACGCTCGCGCACGGACCGTGGGCCGATCTCGACGGTCGGGCTGCTGGTGCGATTCACCGCGGCCGGATTGATCGTGCTGCTGTCCCTGGCCGCGCTGATCGCGGTCGTGGCCCGCCAGGCGGGCGTCGAGCAGGCAAGGGAGTCGGCTCGGCAGGTGGCCTTTGTGACCGCGCGTGGGGTGGTCGAGCCGCGCCTGGACGCGGGCGTGATCGCCGGACAGCCGCTCGCCTTGCAGTCGTTCGACACGGCGATGCGCAAGTACGTGCTGCAGGGATCGCTTGTACGGGTGAAGGTGTGGAATGCCGACGGCCGGATTGTCTACTCCGACGAGCCCCGCCTGATCGGTCAGCAGTTCCCGCTGGGCCCGGAAGAGGAGGCCGCTCTGCGGCAGCAGGGGAGCAGCGCGTCGGAAGTGAGCGACCTGAGCCGGCCGGAGAACCGGTTCGAGATCCCGTACAAGAAGCTGCTCGAGGTGTACGTCGGGATCCGGGGGCCGCAGGGGGAACCCATGCTGTTCGAGGCGTACTTCCAGTACCAGGCGGTGACTGACGCCGGCAAGGCTGCCTGGCAGCGGTTCGCACCGCCTGCGCTGGGTGCGCTGCTCGTGCTGGAGCTGGTCCAGATTCCGTTCGCCTGGTCGCTGGCCCGGCGGGTGCAGCGGCAACAGCGGGAGCGGGAACGGCTGCTGCAGCACGCTGTCGACGCCTCGGACGCCGAGCGTCGGCGGATCGCGGGGGAGTTGCACGATGGCGTCGTACAGGAGCTGACCGGGCTGAACTACGCGTTGGATGCCATGCGGCTGGGGAATCCGAGCGAGGGGCAGCGAGCGGACTTGATCGCGGAGAGTGCTGGGAGGTTGCGCGCGAGCATCGGGTCGCTCCGGTCGTTGCTGGTGGACATCTATCCGCCGAACCTCGCCGAGGAAGGGCTCACGTCGGCGTTGGCCGAGTTGGCGGCGGGGCTCGAGCGGGCGGGGGTCGACGTACGGCTCGAGACCGATGGGGTGGAGGAGTTGCCGCCGGCGGCCGCGGCGTTGTTGTTCCGGGCAGCGCAGGAGGTCGTGCGGAACGTGGCCGCGCACAGCGGCGCGCGTGAAGTGCTGATCAAGGCGCAGCGGGTCGACGGTCGGGGAGTGCTGATCGTCGACGATGACGGCCGCGGGTTCGACGAATCGCGACTCGACGAGCGGAGTAGCAACGGGCACCTCGGGCTACGCTCGATCGGCGACCTGCTCGCCGAGTCGGGTGGCACGCTGACGGTCCGGGCCGCTCCCGGGCAGGGGACACGGGTGGAAGCCGAGGTGCCGGTGTGATCCGGGTGCTGATTGTCGACGATCATGCGATCGTCCGGACGGGTCTGTCCCAGCTCCTCGGTACTGCGGACGACATCGAGTTGGTCGGGGCTGCGAGTGACGGTGCCGAGGCAGTGACGATGGCGGCCGAGTTGCGGCCGGACGTCGTACTGATGGATCTGTCGATGCCCGGGACGGACGGGATCTCGGCGACCGGGCAGATCGTCGCGGCCGACCCAGGTGTGCATGTGCTCGTGCTGACGTCGTTCAGCGATCAGGCTCGGATCCTGGACGCGCTGCAGGCCGGAGCTGAGGGGTATCTGCTGAAGCACAGCGAGCCCGAGGTGATCCTGGCCGGGGTGCGGGAGATCGTCGCCGGCGGATCGCCGCTGGATCCGAAAGCGGCGCGTGTCCTGCTGACGAACCGGCGGAGCCCAGGTCCGGAGACGAAGCTGACCGATCGTGAGCAGGAGGTGCTCGATATGGTCGGCGCCGGCCTGCCGAACAAGACGATCGCCCGCCGGCTCGGAATCAGCGAGCGCACGGTGAAGGCGCACCTGACGAACGTGTACCAGCGGCTCGGCGTGACGGACCGCACCCAGGCCGCGCTGTGGGCCCAGCGCCAGCGCCGGGACGACTAGGTACTAGTACCAAGGTCCGATAGCGCCGGCCGGGTAGCTGGGACAGCATCGAGGCATGGACTCGGAAGACCTGCGCCGCCGCCCCGTCGTACTGCGCACCAGCGGAGACGACGCGGAGCCGCAACGCCGCCCGGTGCGCTACCTCGCCTGGGCCGGCACCGGCTTGCTGGGCCTGGTCGCGGCAGCCGGACTGGTCGCCGGAGGTACGGCGGTCTGGTCCGCCTTCGATCCTGGTACGCCGGGCCGGTCGCCCGCGCCACTGTGGTTCCCGCCACCGGAGAACATCACTCCCCAGAGCGCGAAGGTCACCCCGACCCAGGACGACCACGGCGGCGACCGCACCCGCACGCCCGGCCCCAGCACCGCGACCACCGAACCCGGCGACGACAGGGGCGTCGACCGGACCGCCACCACCAAACCGACCTCAGGCAAGTCGAGTTCAGGGTCACCGACCTCGGGGACGCCGACTTCAGGGAAGAGTGGCTCGGGCAAGTCCGGCTCGGGGAAGTCGTCCGACGACGGCTCCGGCCACCACTGAGGTCAGCTCACCCGTGGACTGCCGGCAACGATCTGGGTCCCCGCGGCCCCCGCGATCACCGCGGCCGCCTCGTCCAGAGAGCCGATGGCGGCCCGGCCCTTGGTCGCTTCCACGTACCGGCCGGCAGCGGTGACCTTCGGCCCCATCGACCCGCTGGGGAAGTGGAGTGCCGCAAGGTCCACGATCCCGATCTCGTGTAACGGACGCTGGGTCGGCGTCCCGTAGTCGAGATAGACCGCCGGCACATCGGTCAGCATCACCAGCAGATCCGCGCGGAGCTCGGTCGCGATCAGCGCCGCGGTCAGATCCTTGTCCACGACGGCATCGACCCCGGCCAACCTCGCGGCACCTTCGACCACTGGGACGCCTCCGCCGCCGGCCAGGATCACGGTGACGCCGTTGCGGAGGAGGATCTCGGCAGCGTCGAGCTCGACGATCCGGCGCGGCTCGGGTGACGCGACGACGCGGCGCCACTCGACGCCGTCCTGGTGGAAGGTCCAGCCTGTCGTCGATTCGAGCAGGCGCGCGTGGTCCGCGGGATACCCGGTCCCGACGTACTTCGTCGGCGTACCGAACGCTGGATCGTCGGCGGAGACGACGGTCTGCGTGACCAGGGTGACCGCTCGGCCGGGCAGGCCCACGTTGGTCAGTGCCTGCTGGATCCAGTAGCCGATCACGCCCTGGGTTTCGGCGACCAGGTCGCTGAGCGGATACGGCTTGGTCAGGCCCGGGTCCGCCGTACTCTCCAATGCGAGCAGCCCGACCTGCGGTCCGTTCCCATGCACGATCACCACCTCGTGCTCGGCCGCCACGGTCGCCAGCGCCGGCGCCGCCACGGCCAGATGGGCCACTTGCACCTCTGCGTCCGGCCGTTCCCCGCGCCGCAACAACGCATTCCCCCCGAGCGCGATCACCATCCGCATACCTTCAGCGTGACACGCACACCCAGCGAGCTCGCGCACTCACAGACCGTGTGGGTTGGAATGTGCACGCGAACAGGCTCAGCTGCGCGGCCCGGCGAGTGGCACGCGCAGTTCGAGGACGGTGCCATGCGGCTGGTTCCTCTCCAGCCGCACGGCACCGCCGAGTGCCTCCGCCCGCTCCTGGAGGTTGCGGAGTCCGCTGCGGTGGTCGACCGCGGCCACGCCGACGCCGTTGTCGGCAACCCGGCTGATGACCTCGGTCGCGGTCGCCGTGACGTCGACGGTCACCGCGGTGGCTTCGGCATGGCGTACGACGTTCGAGAGCGACTCGCGGACCGCTGCGAGGATCTCGGGACGGACCTCCAGCGGTACAACGGCATCGAGCGGGCCGGTGCAGGTCAGCTCGGCACGGAAGCCGAGGGGTCCGGTGTACTCGGAGACCAGGGTGTGGAGGTCGGATCGGAGCGAGCGGCGAGCCGGGTGGTGGCGCAGCTCGAAGATCGCCGCGCGCAGGTCGCGGATCGTGGAGTCGATGTCCGCGATGGCGCGATCGATGCGTTCCTGGACCTCGGCGTCCACCATCCGGTGGATGCCCTGCAATTGCAGCCCGGTCGCGAACAGGCGCTGGATCACCAGGTCGTGCAGATCCCGGGCGATCCGGTCGCGGTCCTCCAGGACGGCGATCATCGAGTGTTCCCGCTGTGCCTGCGAGCGATCCAGCGCCAGCCGCGCCTGCGCCGCGAACATCCTGACCAGCTCGTCAGCCTCGTGCACTGCACCACCAGGCTCGGCCGCCACGAAGAACAGCCCGCCCACCGCGGACGACGCCGGCGGCAGCGGAGCGACGAGGGCCGGTCCGAGTGACGCGATCTGGGGTATGCCGACAACACTCACCCGGTCGGCGCGCACCAGGTGATCCAGTCCCGCGACCCGCTTGCCGACGTACTCCTGGAGTTCGGGCGGCCCGTCGAGCGCGGCGAACACGAGCTTGTCGTGGTCTGTCAGCAGGACGGCACCGGCGTGCGCGCCGGAGACCTCGCGGGCCCGGCGGGCGATCAGCCGGAGGGCGTCCCGCTCGTCGAAGTCCCCGAGCAGGAACTGTGTGATCTCGGCGGTCACCTCGTACAGGCGCCGCCGGCCGACGTCGTCCTGATCACTCACGTGGCCACGGTACGAAGCCCGTGACGGTTTGGGAACGCTTCGGAGCCGTTGCCCTGAGCATCGATAGGCGCACGCCGGCCACTGAGCGACTCGACGCCGAGCCGGAACAACGGGCGGCCACCCAGCCCCACCCACGACGGCGCGGTCCGCTCCAGGTCGGCCGCCTCAGCCGCGGGTACGACGGACAGGTGGCCGATCGAGGTCACGGTCCACCCGAGGTGCCGGGACGGATCGAGGTCATCCACCTCGAACGCGACCACGTCACCACGATGGGCGGCCTGGAGCCATTCGGGGTCGTCGGACACGAAGACGATCGTGTCCGTGTCGACGAGGAAGTTCACCAGCCGGATGACCGGCAGGCCGCCCTGGGTGAAGACCAGCCGCCCGACCGGGACCGAGCCCAGCAGGCGGAGACATTCGCCGGCGTCGAGAAACTCGCGGGCGGCGCCGTCCTGGCTTCGCATCACAACCTCCGGGGTCGGCTTACTCTGAGCGGGACGGGTGCTGCCGGGGGAAGCGAGACGCGATGACGATCAAGGTGTTCCTGCTCGACGACCACGAGGTCGTCCGGCTCGGGCTGCGGCAACTGCTCGAGAGCGAGCCGGACATCGAGGTGATCGGCGAGGCGTCGACCGCGGCGCACGCCATCGCGCGGATCCCGGCGCTGAGCCCGGATGTCGCCGTCCTGGATGTCCGGCTGGGCGACGGCGACGGGATCACCGTGTGCCGGGAGGTGCGGTCGTCGATGGACACGCCGCCGGCCTGCCTGATGCTGACCTCGTTCTCTGACGAGGAAGCCTTGTTCACCGCGATCATGGCCGGTGCGGCCGGCTACCTGCTCAAGCAGGTCAGCGGCACCGATCTGGTCGGAGCAGTACGGCGTTTGGCCGCGGGGGAGTCGCTGCTCGACCCGGCCATGACCGCTCTGGTCCTGGAGCGCCTGCGGAACCCCGTCGACGTCGAGGACGACCCGCGGTACCAGTCGTTGACGGATCAGGAGCGCCGGATCCTCGACGAGATCGCGGTGGGGAAGACCAACCGGCAGATCGCGCAGAGCATGTTCCTGGCCGAGAAGACCGTGAAGAACTACGTCTCGGCGCTGCTGCGGAAGCTCGACATGGAACGGCGGACCGAGGCGGCCGTGTACGCGGTCGAGCGCACCAAGCGCCGGCCGAAGACCTGACCCGCCGTCACCAGGCGCGGATGCGGCGGCCACTGATGTGCTCCGGCTCGATCACGACGAGGATCTCCCGTTCGTCGCCCGACTCGTCCATGAACGGTCGCCACGCGAACATCTCCTGGAGGGAGCCGTGCCGGCAGCGCCCCGATATGAGCACACTCCAGCCATCCCGCGCGACCCCGTCCAGCCGATCGACCTCGAACGCCACCGGACCATCGCCGTACTGCGCGATCGCCGTGGCAGCCCCGGTCCGGAACACGATGAGCCGGTCGTGCAGGGTGTAGGTCACCGTCCGTACCGACAGCCGGCCGGACAGGTCGAACGCGAGCCGGCCACTGCCGCCGGGCGCCAGGAGTGCGAGGCACTCGTCCTCGCGGAGGTGATCGAGGACCGGATGGAGGGCGGCGAGTCCACGGACGGGCGTTGTCCGTGAACCCGTGCGAGCGGAGACGGTGGTGTCCAGCGCACCGGCCAGCCGGATCAGAGCCCCAGCCGTCAGCTGCTGTGACTCCTCAGACGCGTCGGCATCCGGCCCGGACCGCGCAGACCCCTCCTCCTGCGCTAGTTCGAGCGGGACCATCCGCCGCGACTGGTCTCTCCCCTGCGGAGACCGTGATCGGCCGGACGATGTCATCGAACACTCCCTTCCTGCCGCTTCCTCGATCCAACCGGGGGAGCCCGCCCGACCGGCAGTGCCGGAGGGCCTTTCCGGGCAGGTCCGAAGTCCCCGCCGGCTGAGGCCCCCACTGTCGGATCCGGCCGGATCCCGATCGTCTTGGTGGTGTCGAGTGAGTGTGAGACTGACCGCAGGAGGTGTGCGCGTGAAGTACGTGCTGATGTTCGTGGAGACCGAGGAGTACGCGAAGGAGCTCGAGGCGATGGCGCCGGACGAGCGGGACCGGGCGTATCAGCGGGTGATGCAGTGGTTCGACGACCACCGGGACAAGATCCGGAGCGGGAGCAAGCTGCAGGCGGCGGAGTCCGCGACCACGGTCCGGTTCGGCGGCGGCGTACCGATGACCACCGACGGGCCCTTCATCGAGGGCAAGGAGGTCATCTCCGGGTTCAGCGAGATCGAGGTCGCCGATCTCGACGAGGCGCTGCGGATGGTGAAGACCTGGCCGGCCTGCCCGATCGTCGAGATCCGGCCAGTGCAGCAGCTGTGAACACCGACGACGAGCTGGCCCGCGTGGTGCGTGATCACGCGGGCCGGCTGGCCGGATCGCTGGTGTCGTTGCTCGGCGACTTCTCCGCGGCCGAGGACCTGGTCCAGGACGCTGTCGAGATCGCGCTCCGGCGCTGGCCGGTCGAGGGGATCCCCGAGCGGCCCGACGCGTGGCTGTTCACGGTCGCGCGGCGGCGCGGTCTCGACGTACTGCGAAGGCAGCAGAACTACCGTGCCAAGCTGGCCCAGCTCCAGTGGCCCGTGCAGCCGGCTCCGGACGACCGGCTCCGGCTGATCTTCACCTGCTGCCACCCGGCGCTGGCGCGCGAGGCGCAGATCGCCCTCACGTTGCGAGTCGTCTGCGGACTGACGACCGCGCAGATCGCGGCCGCGTTCCTGGCCTCGGAGTCGGCCGTCGCGCAACGGATCACCAGGGCGAAGCGCAAGATCACCGATGCCGGGATCCCGTATCGCATCCCGCGCGACGACGATCTCCAGGAGCGCGTCACAGAGGTGCTGACCGTCATCTACCTGCTGTTCAACGAAGGCTATCTGTCCAGCACGGCCGAGCGCGTCCACTCCCGCGATCTGGTCGACGACGCCGAATGGCTCACCGCGCTCCTGCACGGTCTGCTCCCGAACGAGCCCGAGGTCGCCGGTCTGCTCGCCCTGATCCGTCTCCATCGAGCCCGTACGGCGGCCCGCTTCACCACCACCGGCGACCTTGTCCTGCTCGAGCACCAGGACCGCGCCCGCTGGGATCACGCCGCCATCGCCGACGCGACGGCCCTGCTGACCCGCACCGCCCGGCGTCACAGGGCTCCCGGTCCCTACCAACTGCAGGCCGCCATCGCCGCCTGCCACAGCGAGGCCCGGACCTGGGCGGCGACGGACTGGGTACAGATCCTCGTGCTCTACGACATGCTCCTGGTCGTGCAGCCGACGCCGGTCACTCGCCTGCAGCGCGCGATCGCCTTGTCCTACGTCGAAAACGCCAAGGCCGCGCTCGCCGAACTGGATGAGCTCTCGACGGACCTCCAGGCGTATCCGTTGTTCCATGCGACGCACGCCCAGTTCCTCCGCGACCTCGGTCGCGAGCCCGAAGCACATGCGGCCGACCGACGGGCCGCCGACCTGACCGTCAATCCCGCCCAACTCGGATTGCTGCAGGAGCGGCTGGCCCAGTAATCGAGTTGCTCCTCGGCGTCAAACGCTCCGCAGCACCGACACGACGATCCCGAGGATGACCGCGTTGTCCCCGTCGATGACGTCGTACGCGGGGTTGCGCGGCTCCAGGTACACGTGGCCGTTGCGGCGGCGGTAGACCTTGACGGTCGCCTCGTCGTCGATCATCGCGGCGACGATCTGGCCCGTGTAGGCCTCGGACTGCTGCCGGACCACGACGATGTCGCCGTCGCAGATCGCGGCGTCGATCATCGACTCGCCCCGGACCCGCAGGCCGAACACGTTCCCGCGGCCGGTCAGTCCGCGGGGCAGTTGCAGTACGTCGTCCACCTGCTCGACGGCGGAGATCGGCGTACCGGCCGCGATGTCACCGACCACCGGCACCGGCACCGAGTCCTCGGACTCCCGGGCGGTCGGCTCCGGCAGGAACATCCGGACGTCGATCGGCCGCGAGACCGACGGGCTCCGGCGCAGGAAACCCTTGTCCTCCAGGCTGGCCAGGTGCTTCGACACCGACGACGAGGACCGCAGCCCGACCGCGTCACCGATCTGCCGGCTGCTCGGCGGGTATCCGTACCGCGTCACCCAGTCCCGGATCACCACCAGGATCCGTTGCTGCCGCTCGGGGAGCGCGGCGGTGTCGAGGTCCCCGAACAGATCGAGATCAGTCACCACGAGATCCTAGAGCGACCCACCCCAAGGACCTCCGTCCGACCCGCCGCACCGGATCGGCAACATCCGCGGATCGGCTCCGACGTCGCCCCCGAGAGCGTGCAGACGGCGCGCCGAGGAGGTTGTCATGAACGTCGGACGCGCACGCTGGGCGGTGACCACGGTGTTCTTCGTGAACGGATGCCTGGTGTCCAGCTACCTGTCCCGGATCCCGTCGATCAAGGTCGAGCATCAGCTGACCGAGAGCCAACTCGGCATCGTGCTCACGCTGTTCGGTGCGGCGGCGCTGGTGTCGATGCAGTTCGTGGGCGGTCTGGTCGCCCGAGTGGGCAGCCGGCGCCTGATCACGATCGCGCTCGCGGTCCTTCCTTTGCTGCTGGTCGCCGTCGGCTTGGCACGCAGCGTCGTACAACTCGGCCTTGCGGTGCTGGTGATGGGATTCGTGCACGGTGCGGTCGATGTGGCCATGAACGCCCACGCGGTCGCGGTCGAGCGGCTCCGCGGCCGGCCGATCATGAGTGGTTGCCACGCGGCGTGGAGCGTGAGTGCGGTGCTGACCTCGCTTTTGAGTGCCGTGGCGATCCGTGCCGACGTCGACCTCGGCAATCAGTTCGTGGTCGTGGCTGCCGTGCTGCTCGTGGTGGGACAGGTCGTCACACGCGGACTGCTTCCGCCCGCGGCGGACCAGACCGATCGCGTGACGCGATCCGGGTGGACGGTGGGCTGGACCCGGCCGGTGCTGATCTTCGGCGCGATGGGCTTCGTGGTGATGATCGGCGAGGCAGCTGTGATCAGCTGGAGTGGCGTTTTGCTGCACGAGTCGCGCGGTGCGGACCTCGCGACGGCCGGCCTGGCATTCACCGCATTCACCGCGTTCCAGACCGTCGGCCGCTTGATCGGCGATCGGTTGACCGAGCGGTACGGCGCCGCCGCACTGTTCCGGACCTGCGCACTGGTGGCCGTGATCGGGCTGACCGTTGTCGTCGCCGTGCCGCTGTGGCCGGTGTCGATCGCCGGCTTTGCGCTGGTCGGGCTCGGCGGATCGGTCCTGCTCCCGTTGGTCTTCAGCGCGGTTGGTCGCACCGGCGGGGTCGAGGCCGCGACCGCGGTGTCCCGGCTGACCACCTTCACGTACGCCGGAGTCCTGATCGGACCGGCGATCGTCGGCTGGTTCGCGGCGGCGGTCGGGTTGGTCTGGACGTTCACCGGGCTGCTGCCGCTGCTCGTCGGCGTGGCGGCGAACAGCCGGTTGCTGTCGGCGCGGCCGGCTGTGCGGCAGGTTCCTGCAACGCTCTTGAGTTCGGGAGAGCAGACCCGCAGCTAGCCAGACGTTGCGGCCTAAGATCGGGCGGATGAACGGTCCGCCGGAAACTGTCCTGGAAGCGTTCGGCCTGTCCGGCAGCGCCGTACTCCTGCCCGGTGGGCAGGGGGACACGTGGCGGTGCGGGGCTGTCGTGCTGAAGCGTGCGGGGTTACCGGCGGAGGCCGAGTGGCGGGCCGCCGTGCTGGATCAGCTGCCGGAGTCGACCGCGTTCCGGGTGGCTCGGCCGGTGCGGAGTGCGAGTGGCGCGTGGGTCGCGTTCGGCTGGGAGGCCTCGGAGCTGCTGGCCGGTGCCACGGACGTGAGCCGGCAGGACGAGGTGCTGACGGCCGGCGTCGCCTTCCACGAGACAGTGGCGGGATTGCCGCGCCCGGACTTCGTCGATACGCGGGACGATCCCTGGTCGGACGGCGATCGGGTCGCCTGGGAAGAGCGGTCGATCGGCGGGAGTCCGGCGTACGTCGAGTTGGTGTCGCCGCTCGTCGCGGCGCGTCGGCCGGTCGACCTCGTGGCGCAGGCGGTGCACGGGGATCTGCCGGGGAACGTGATGTTCGCCGACGGGTTGCCGCCGGCGATCATCGACTGGCCGGTGTACTGGCGCCCACCCGCGTGGGCGTCGGCCGTCGCGGTGGCCGACGCCCTGTGCTGGTACGACGCCGAACCGGAGCTGGCGGCGCGGTGGTCAGAGTTGCCGGAGTGGGGGCAGATGCTGGTGCGGGCGCTGATCTATCGGATGGCGACCGACGAGCTCGCCCACGGCCCGGAGGTCTGGACGCGTGATCGTCGGGCGGTCTATGAACCGGTGATCGAGCTGGCCCTCTCGTACGTGGGCTGACCTGAGTGCGCGGCCGGTCTGCGGGCGATCGCCACGGGCGATCAAGATCATCGGGAACAATCGCTTTTCGTGATGGTGTGCGGCTTCTACGGTCGAGGACATGACTTCCGAGACGCTCTATCCGATCAACGGCGCGGAGATCTGTGCGGAGACGTTCGGTGATGCCGCCGATCCGGCGGTCCTGCTGATCCACGGCGGTTCGGCCTCGATGCTCTGGTGGGACAGCGAGTTGTGCGGGAAGCTCGCGGTCCGCGGGCGGTATGTGATCCGCTACGACCAGCGTGACACCGGGCGATCGACGTCGTACCCCGTCGGCCGGCCGCCGTACTCGACGCGGGACCTGGCCGCGGATGCGGTCGGCCTGCTGGATGCCTTGGGCATCGATCGTGCGCACGTGGTCGGGCAGTCGATGTCCGGCGGCACGGCGCTCACGCTCGGTGTCGACTACCCGTCGCGGGTTGCATCGGTGACCTTCGTGTCGACGAGCACCGGCGCGGACGGCCTGCCGCCTCCGTCGCTGCCGCACCTGGAGCGACCCGACTTCGACGACCCGGCCGCGGTCGAGGAGTACGTCGTACGGTCGATCGAGGCCGAGTCAGCCGGGTACTTCGACGAGGCCGCGGCGCATGATCTCGTCCGTCGCGACATGGCGCGGGCCCGGGACTATGAGGCGTCGCTGACGAACCACTACGCGATGGCATTCGACGGACCCGTGGACGGTGGGTTCGCTGACCTCTCGATGCCGGTGCTGGTGGTGCACGGCTCGGTGGATCCGGTCTTTCCGCCGGCGCACGGGGAGGCTCTGCGCGCGGCCGTTCCCGATGGTCGCCTGGTCGTTCTCGAGGGTGCGGGGCACGGGGTTCCCCCCGAGCTGTGGGATGTCTTTGCCGACGCCCTCAGCGAGCACACCGCGAGCCGGTGATGCGCTTCGCGGTGTGGGTGCCCCTGTTCGACGAACTGGCGGATCCACTGACGGTTGCGCGACTTGCGGCCGCTGCGGAGGACGCCGGGTGGGACGGGATGTTCGTGTGGGACCAGCTGTGGTGGCGGGCGCCGGTCACCGCTGTCGCCGATCCGTGGATCGTGCTGGCCGCCGTGGCCGCCGTGGCCGCGTCGACCGAACGGCTGCGGATCGGGCCGATGGTGACACCGGTCGCCCGCCGGCGCCCCGTCAAACTGTCGCGCGAGGCAACAACGCTGGATCGGCTGTCCGGTGGACGTCTGAAGCTCGGTGTCGGTTTGGGGAGTGATCGGTTCGCGGGCGAGTTCTCCCGCTCGGGGGAGGAGGCCGACGATCGCGTCCGCGCCGGGCAACTCGACGAGTCCCTCGAGATCCTGAAGGCCGGCTGGACCGGTGAACCTGTCTGTCACCATGGCAAGCACTACACCGTCGACTCGGTGCGCTTCCTGCCACGGCCCGTGGCGGGCCGGACCCCGATCTGGGTGGCAGGCTTCCCCGGGAATCCGAGGCCGCTGCGCCGGGGTGTCCGCCACGACGGTTTCTTCCCGGTCAACCTGACCTCGCCGAACCAGTTGGCCGATGTCGTGGCGAGCGTGCAGTCCCTGCGCGGATCCCTCACCGGGTATGACATCACCGTCGCCGTGTCATCGTCGACCGACGTACGCCCGTACGCGACCGCCGGCGCAACGTGGTGCCTGACCGACTTCGACCCGGCCACCCTGCGGCCGGCCGACGTACGCGCGGTGATCGACGCCGGACCGGCGCGCTGAGGCCGGGCTTCTTCCTGCGACGCCCGTTCGGGTGTGTAATCGGAGGAATGTGGGTTCCGCGCAGGCGGGATCGTCCACGGGAGGACGCATGGCGAGTGTCAGCGAACACACCGGGGTAACTGAACGCACCGGTCCGGTCGCCGTCGGGCCGGCTCGGCGGCCGCTCGGGGTGGTGATCGGACGGTTGCTGTCGACGACCGATCACAAGGTGATCGGCCAGTTGTACCTGATCACCTCGTTCGCCTTCTTCCTCGTCGGCGGAATCATGGCGCTGATCATCCGCGCCGAGCTCGCCGAACCTGGGCTGCAGATCGTGAACGAAGAGGTCTACAACCAGCTCTTCACCATGCACGGCACGATCATGCTGCTGCTGTTCGCGACCCCGCTGTTCGTCGGCTTCGCGAACGTGATCATGCCGGTGCAGATCGGCGCGCCGGACGTGGCGTTCCCGCGGCTGAACATGTTCAGTTACTGGCTGTTCCTGTTCGGCGGGTTGATCACGCTGTCCTCGTTCCTGACTCCGGGTGGCGCGGCCGACTTCGGCTGGACGGCGTACTCGCCGCTCTCGAACGTTGTGCGCTCGCCGAGTGTCGGTGGCGACCTGTGGATCATGGGTCTGTGGATGGCCGGTCTAGGCACCATCCTCGGTGGCGTCAACTTCATCACCACGATCATCACGATGCGGGCGCCCGGTATGACGATGTTCCGGATGCCGATCTTCTGCTGGAACATCCTGGTCACGTCGATCCTCGTCCTGATCGCGTTCCCGATCCTGGCCGCGGCCCTGCTGGTGCTGGAGGCGGATCGGCGGCTGGGGGCGCATGTGTTCGATGCGGCGAACGGTGGTGCGTTGTTGTGGCAGCACCTGTTCTGGTTCTTCGGGCATCCCGAGGTGTACATCATCGCGCTGCCGTTCTTCGGCATCATCACCGAGATCCTGCCGGTGTTCAGCCGCAAGCCGGTCTTCGGCTACATCGGCCTGGTCGCGGCGACGATTTCGATCGGCGCGCTCTCGATCGCGGTGTGGGCGCACCACATGTTCGTGACCGGTGGCGTGAATCTGCCGTTCTTCTCGTTCATGACGTTCTTGATCGCGGTCCCGACCGGGGTGAAGTTCTTCAACTGGATCGGCACGATGTGGGGCGGATCGGTGTCGCTGGACACGCCGATGCTGTGGTCGCTCGGCTTCCTGGTGACGTTCCTGCTGGGCGGTCTGACCGGCATCATCCTGGCCTCGCCCGTGCTCGACTACCAGCTGAACGACTCGTACTTCGTGGTCGCGCACTTCCACTACGTCGTGTTCGGCACCGTGGTGTTCGCGATGTTCGCCGGGTTCTACTTCTGGTGGCCGAAGATGACCGGGCGGATGCTCGACGAACGTCTCGGCAAGGTGCACTTCTGGCTGCTGTTCATCGGTTTCCACACCACGTTCCTGGTGCAGCACTGGCTCGGTGTCGAGGGCATGCCGCGGCGCTACGCGTCGTACGGCGCGCACGAGGGCTTCACCACGCTGAACCAGGTGTCCAGCGTCGGTGCCTTCATCCTCGGCCTGTCGACGCTGCCGTTCTTCTACAACGTCTACAAATCCCGCCGGAACCCGCTCGTGGGCGTCAACGACCCGTGGGGCTGGGGCCGCTCGCTGGAGTGGGCGACCAGTTGCCCACCCCCACGCCACAACTTCGACCACCTGCCCCGAATCCGCTCCGACAGCCCCGCCTTCGACGCCAACCACCCAGAACTGGTCACCACCACCCCCGCCCAAAACCTCCTGACCCCAGACGACTGACGCCGCGCACCCCAAGCCCCACAGCCGCGCGGGTGTTGCTCGCGGCTGCGCTGGCGCGAGCTCCTTCGGGCGGGCCTGCAGCACCACCGACCCCAGCGGCCGGGTGCTGTGCGCGCGCAAGCTTCCCGGGACGTGCGGGGAGGTTAGGGGAGTTGGTTGCGGAGGGTGGTGAGGAGGGCGGCCGTTTGGTGGGGCGGGGGGCTGGTGGCGGCTAGGAGGTCCAGGGCTTGGGTGTACGTCTCCACGTCGTCGCGTTTGTCGAGGTAGAGGGCGCTGGTGAGGTGCTCGAGATAGACGATGTCGGGGAGGTCGTGCTGGGGGAAGCGGAGGAGGGTGAAGGCTCCTCCGGTGGCGGCGTGGCCGGCGCTGTCCAGCGGGATGATTTGCAGGGTGACGTTGGGGTGCGCGACGGCCTCGCTGAGCGCGTCGAGTTGGTTGCGGAGGACGTCGGGACCGCCGATCGGGCGGTGCAGGACGGACTCCTCGATCACGGCCCAGAGCTTGAGCGGCGGCTCGCGGTCCAGCGCGCGTTGCCGCCTGGTGCGAAGAGCGACGATGCGCTCGACCTCGTCGTCGGCTCGCGCGTTACCCGGCGTCAACCGTGCGACCGCCCGCGCGTAGTCAGCGGTCTGTAGCAATCCCGGCACGAACTGGATCTCGTAGGTCCGGATCAGCTCAGCAGCCGCCTCCAGCCCGAGGTAGGCGTCGAACCAGTCCGGCGTGACATCGCCGTACCGATGCCACCAGCCGCGATCGTTCGCCTCACGCGCCAGTTGGAGCAGACGATCCCGCTCGCGCGCATCGGTCACGCCGTACAGGCTGAGCAGGTCCTCGACGTCGCGCTCCTTGAAGCCGACCCGCCCGAGCTCCAGCCGGCTGATCTTCGACTCCGACCCACGGATCGCCCAGCCGGCGTCCGTCCGGCTCACCCCGGCGCGCTCCCGCAGCCGCCGCAGATGACTGCCCAGCATCATCCGCAACGCCGTCGGCCCCACCACGCCCTGCCCCGCCATGCGCCCAGTCTACAGCATTATCGAACATATGTTCCCCTGCGTTCGAAAGCCGGATCACCCCATCCGAGTCCCCACCACCAGCGAATTCCGCGTGGCCCAGGAACGGCCGGCAACACCTCCACCGACGTGACGTCCAGCCTGCTGGTACGCCGGGATGTGCCCGCCCGCGTCACTCAGCTGGCGCCGAGTCAGCGGGACCCCGACCTCGGCCGCCGCCTGCGGCGCTCGCACAACCAGCGGTGGCAACTCCTGCATGCCACCCCGGCCTGCAGATGGGGGTGGGTTAGTCGCGGAGGTATTCGGCTCGCCAGCGGTTGATGGTGGGGTCTACCGGGCTGGGGGATCGCGTCAGCTGGATCAGGTGGAGGTCGGGGGTGGTGAAGGAGTCGATGGCGGCGCGGGTGAGGGGCCAGGGCGGCCCCTCGATGGCCTCGTCGGGCTCGTCGTCAGCACGGGCGGCGGCGATGACGAGGAGGGTGCCGCCGGGGGCGACGAGCTCGGTGACCTCGGTGATGGCGGCCGGCTGGACCGCGATCGGGAGGGCTTGGACCGTGTAGATCTCGACGACCAGGTCGAAGGCGCGGTGCCAGTCGGCGGGTGGTGCCAGGAGGTCGGCGGTCATGTAGTGCGCCTTCGAGTCCGGGTGGTTCCGGTGTGCGGTCGCGATCGCGGTGGGGGAGATGTCGAAGGCAGTCGTGTCGTAGCCGCAGTCGACGATCTGCTCCGCGTCCCAGCCCGTCCCGGCCCCGACGACCAGCGCGGTCTTCCCGGCCCCGTCCGGGTCCGCTTCGTCGATCCACTCGATCAGCAGCGGATGCGCCGTACCGCGATCCCAAGGTACGACGGCGGCGCCTTCCGACGCAGCGGAGTACAGCTGCTCGAACCAGCCGGTCGGGTCGTCGCGGTCCAGCGACTCCCGGGCGATCCGTCGCGATACGACATCGGGGTCCTCAGCCATCGGACGCACCTTCCTCCTCGACGCCGGGGCCGACGTGGATCGCCCGGACGGTTTGCACCGTATCAACGTCGGAAGGTCGCTTGTCCTCGCGATATCGCAGCACTCGGGCGAACCGCAACGCCATCCCGGCCGGGTACCGCGGCGAGGTCTGCACTCCGTCGAAGGCGATCTCGACCACCACCTCCGGCCGCAGGTACACGACCCAGTCGTCGCGCCGCACCGCCAGCTCCTGGAACCGCTCGGTCTGCCACCGCAGCAACTCGTCCGTCAGCCCCTTGAACGTCTTCCCGAGCATCACGAACTCGCCCGTCTCCTCGTCCCGCGCTCCCAGGTGCAGGTTGGACAACCATCCGGTACGACGCCCGTGCCCCCACTCCGCCGCGAGCACGAGCAGGTCGAGCGTGTGCGTCTGCTTGACCTTCACCCACCCGGATCCGCGCCGGCCCGCCTCATACGGCACGGTCAACGACTTCACCATCACGCCCTCATGGCCCCGCCGTACCGCATCCACGAAGAACGACTGCCCGGCATCCGCATCGGAGGTCACCAGCCGCGGAATCCGCCGCTCCTCGGGCACGAGCTTCGACAACCGGTCGTGCCGAGCGGCTCCGTCGAGCCCGAGCAGATCCTCCCCGTCCTGATGCAGGATGTCGAAGAAGTACGGCGTCAACGGCACCGACTCCGGTCCGGTCGCCGCACGAGTCGCCGTCCGCGATCCCGTCACCTGAAACGGCTCGGGTCGCCCGTCCGGCCGCAGCGCGATCAGCTCACCGTCGAGCACCACCTGCTGCGCATCGATTTCGAGTACGGCGCTGACCACCTCAGGCACCCGAGTCGTGATGTCGTCGAGCGTCCGCGTGTAGACCACGACCTTGTCGCCGTCGCGGTGCGCCTGGATCCGGATGCCGTCCAGCTTCCACTCGAGGGCGGCCGGCGTACCCGTCTTGGACAAGGCCTCGGCGACGCTGGTCGCGGACTGGGCGAGCATCGGCTGCACGCCGCGCCCGACCTCCAGCCCGAACTGCGCCAGCCCCGCCTCACCCTCGGTCAGTACGGCGACGGCCACCGGAGCCGCCGCACCCCGCAGCATCGTGGCGGCCCGGATCTTGTCCAACGGGATCCCGGTGGCGCGCGCGACGGCGTCAGCCATCACCCCGTCCAGCGCGCCCTGCCGCAGTTCACCACCCACGAGTTGCCGCAGGAACCACTGCTCATCGGCGGTCGCCCGGCCGAACAACGCGTCGATCGCCTCCCGCCGCCGGGCCTGCACCCCCGCGCCGCCCATCTCGGCCAGCTCCGCGAAGGCCCGGTCGACCTCCTCGACGGTCAACGACGGCTCCGCGGCGGGCTCCGGCGCGTCGGCCAGCGTCCGCCAGCCCACGCCGGTCCGACGCTGGCGGAGCTCACCGGACAGGTACGTCACGACGATCTCGGTGTCGCCCGGTTCGGTGGCCTTCGACAACAATCCGGCGATGAACTCGGCCTTCTTCAGGCGCGACCGCGTCCCGGCCAGCGCGGCCGACGTCTCCACCACCTCGGTCAGCAACATGATCCCAGTCTCACCCATCCTGCCGACACTTTCCGGAGACGACTTTCGTCACCGACCGGAGTGACGCGGGCTCAGGGAGCAGGCGGGAGGTCGTCGAGGAAGTCCGACGGTGGCGTGAAGAAGAGAGTGCCGGTGACCGCGGTCGAGAAGTCGAGCAGGCGGTCGTGGTTGCCCTCGGGCTCGCCGATGAACATCCGGCGCAGCATCAGCTCGGTCACCGACGGAGTCTTGGCGTACCCGATGAAGTAGGTGCCGAACTCCTGGGTCCCGACGGTGCCGAACGGCATGTTGTCGCGCACGATCTGCAGCTCGTTGCCGTCCTCGTCCTCGATCACGTTCAGCGCGATGTGGGCGTTGCTCGGCTTGACGTCGTCGGCCATCTCGATGTCCTCGAGCTTGCTCCGGCCGACCGCACGTTCCTGCTGCTCGACAGTCAGCGCGTTCCACGCCTTCAGGTCGTGCAGGTACTTCTGCACGATCACATAGCTGCCGCCCGCGAAGCCGGGGTCCTCGTCGCCGATCAGTACGGCGTCCTGTGCCTCGGAGCCGGTCGGGTTCTCGGTGCCGTCGACGAATCCGAGCAGGTCGCGCATCTCGAAGTACTTGAAGCCGTGCACCTCGTCGACGACCGTGGCGGCGCCGTCGAGGACGTTCATGATCTGGCTGGCGAGCTCGAAGCACTGGTCCTGGTGCGCGGCGCGGATGTGGAAGAGCAGGTCGCCCGGTGTGGAGACAGCGTGGTGCGTGCGGCCCTTCAGCTCGATGAACGGGTGCAGCTCGGCCGGGCGCGGGCCGCTGAACAAGCGGTCCCACACGTCCGACCCGATGCTGGTGACACAGGACAGGCTGCCGGACGGCACCCGGAAGCCGACGGAGCGGACCAGACCGCTCATCCGCTCGAGCAGGTCGCGGGCCGTCGCCTCGCCGCCCGGGTCGATCGTCACGACCAAGAAGATCGCGGAACCCGTCAGCGGCATCAGGACCGACTGCGGCAGCGCCCGCGTCGACGCGGCCGGTCCAGGTGTCGGATCAGTCACCACCGTGCTCTCCCTCCACTCACGCTTGCCCTGATCTTCTAGAGTCCAGTCATGGACCCGCAAGAACCCGGGCCGCCCTCACAACCGGGCCCATACTCGCAGCCGGGGCAGTACCCACCGCCCCCGCCCCACCCACAAGGCGGCTACCCGCCCCCGGGTCCATACCCCGCGCCCGGGACTTACCCACCGCGCGGCACCTACCCACCGCCAGGTCCGTACCCGCGGCAATGGGGTGCGCCGCCGCCGTACCCCGGTCAGTTCGCCTCCCGCGAGCCCCGGATCGTCCCGGCGCCGGCGGGTACGCCGTTCCACCGCCTGGCCCGTACGGCGAAGAACGCGTGGTGGCGCCCGATCCTCGGCACCCTCTTCCTCGGCGCCGGCGTCCTGTTCATCACCGCGGGCGTCCTGGTCGGCTGGGAGATCGTCCACGGCCTGATCACCGGCGAGTTCTCCCAGCCGCAGGGCAACAACATCTTCCCGAGTGACACCGAGAACCTCGCCGTCACGTTGGTGATGCTCGGCGTGCTCACGCCGTTCGTGATGTTCACCGCCTGGCTGGTCCAGCGCCGCCCGTTCTGGAGCGTCGCGTCCGTCGTGAATCGGATCCGCTGGCGCTGGTTGCTGTTGTGCTGTGTGCCCGCGCTGGGCTACCTCGCGCTGTCGTACGGCCTCGGCCTGCTGGTCGACGCGATCTTCCCCGGTCAGGATTCGGCCACCGCCGGCGACGGCGGGTCCTGGGTCGGCTTCGGTGCGTTCGTCGTACCGGCGCTGGTGATCATCTGCCTGGTGCCGTTCCAGTCCGCGGCGGAGGAGTTTCTCTTCCGTGGGTGGTTGATCCAGGCGGTCGGCGCCTACAGGCCGGACCAGAAGGAAGGCCGCGGGCGGTGGGTCCGGGCGGTGTTCCGCTCGCCGTGGCCCGGGATCGTGGTCGCCGGCGCGGCGTTCGTGGCCGGGCACGGGTACACCGGCTGGGCGATGGTCGACATCTTCCTGTTCGCGCTCACCGTCGGCTGGCTGGCCGTCCGGACCGGCGGACTGGAGGCGGGCATCGCGCTGCACGTGCTGAACAATCTGCTCGCATTCTTGTTGCCAGCGGCAATTGGTCAGCTGTCCGGCTGGGACGATCAGGGCGGCGCGCCGTGGACGCTGCTGCTCTCGGACATCCCCAGCCTGGCGTTCTACGCCGCGGCCGTGGTCTGGCTGTCGCGGCGCCGGGAGATCGCGCGGCTCAGCAGCTGAAAATCAGGCGAGGACTGTCGGCGGTGTCTGGCAGGGTATCCGCGTGACGAACGTGAAGATCGAAGCCGTCCTGTTCGACTGGGGCGGCACGCTGGCAACCTGGCACACGATTGACCTGCTGGCCGCCTGGCGCCCGGTGGCGGCGCTGCTCGACGAGGCCCGGGCCGACGAGCTGGCCGCCCGGCTCGTGACCGCGGAGAACGCCGTCTGGCGGCGCTCCCGGGACGAGCACCGCAGCGGCACCTTCGAGGAGGTGTGCCTGCTCGCGGACGCCGTGATGACACCGGCCGCCCTGGCGGAGTACGAGCGGCAGTGGGACCCGCACACCGAGCTGGAGCCGGACGCCATCGACACGCTCCGCGCGATCCGGGCCGACGGGCTGAAGGTCGGCGTGCTGTCGAACACGATCTGGTCGCGCCGGCGGCACGAGGACATCTTCGCGCGGGACGGCGTACTTGAGCTGCTCGACGGCGCCGTCTACACCAGCGAGATCCCGTACACGAAGCCGCACCCGGAGGCGTTCCTGGCCGCGATGCGGGCGGTCGGGGTGTCGGAGCCGTCGCGGTGCCTGTTCGTCGGGGACCGGCTCTTCGACGACGTGTGGGGCGCGCAGAACGTCGGCATGCGTGCGGCGCACGTCCCGCACAGCGCGATCCCGGTGGAGCAGGTCGGCCACACCGAGGGCACGCCCGACGCCACGGTCCAGCGCCTGTCCGAGCTCCCGCCCCTGATCGACAGCTGGAACACGGCCGCCGCCTGACAGACGAGAAGAACCCCGAGCCGGGTGGTCGGCTCGGGGTCCTTCGAGGGGTTTCGGGTGGGGAGTTACGCGGCCAGCGTCGGATCTGCCAGCAGGCGGAGGCGGCCCAGGGCCTCACGCTCGATCTGGCGGACGCGCTCGGCGGAGATGCCGTGCACCGCGCCGATGTCGGCGAGCTTGGCCTGGCGGCCGTCGTGCAGGCCGTACCGGCGCCGGATCACGTCCGCCGACCGCGGGTCGAGCTGGTCGACCAGGCTGAACAGGCCCGAGCGGTCCGACGCGTCGGCGACCAGCTGGTCCGGGCCAGGCGCGGTCTCGGCCGCGATCAGGTCACCCAGCGAGGTCTCACCCTCGTCGTCGATCGGGTTGTCCAGGCTGATGTGGTCCCGGCCGATACGGATCAGTTCCGTGACCCGCTCCACGTCCAGGTCCAGCTCCGCCGCGATCTCGTCGAGCTCCGGCTCCCGCCCGAGCTTGCGCTCCAGCGTGCGCCGCGCCGAGCCGATCTGGTTCAGCTGCTCCACCACGTGCACCGGCAGCCGGACCACACGGGCCTGCTGCGCGATACCGCGGGTGATCGCCTGCCGCACCCACCAGGTCGCGTACGTCGAGAACTTGAATCCCTTGCGGTAGTCGAACTTCTCCACCGCCCGGATCAGCCCCGTGTTGCCCTCCTGGACCAGGTCCAGCAGCGGCATCTGGGAACGTCCGTAGCGGCGCGCGATAGAAACCACCAGCCGGAGGTTTGCGGTCACGAACCGCTGCTGCGCGCGCTGGCCCTCTTCGGCCAGCCACTCCAGCTCGTCCTCCGTCGCATATTTGGGCGCTCCGCCCTTCTTGCGTCCAACCCGCCCCTCGGCCAGCAGTTGCTCCGCCAGGAGTCCTGCCTCGACCGTCTCAGCGAGCTCGACTTCTTCCTCTGCGGTGAGCAGGGGCGTACGCGCGATCTCTTCGAGGTAGAGACCAACGCTGTCCTTGCCGTCGATACCGTCGTCCGTGCTGCGGACACGAGCCATGCGAGCCACCGAAACTCCCTTCGTCGTTACATGGAGAGCAACGCTCGAGTGAGGTTCAAGATTCCAGGACCAGTGTGTAAACAGCCTGAACGTTCCCTGAGAGTTCCCGGCAGCGATCCGCGCCGGAAACCGGTGTCCAGGAACCTCCCGGAACCGCTGCCCGGACGGGTTTGCGCCGGGCATCCCGAATTCCCGTGACAACCAAGGGAATTCGGTACCGCCTGTCCAGTGGCACACCGGCCACCGAACCTGAGAATCTCGTCAGAATCACACGCTCCAGTGCCCCCCGATGTGTTGCACAACACACGGGGGGCCGGAGAAATTCCGCTCGGGTCAGGCCAAGGCGAGCGTGTCGAGCTCCCAGGCGAGCGTGAAGGCCACCTCGTGCCACGCGTCGTACCGGCCGCTGCGGCCGCCGTGCCCGGCTTCCATTTCGGTTTTCAGCAGGACGTCGACCTCGCCGGTCGCGGTCGCCCGGAGTTTCGCCACCCATTTCGCGGGCTCGACGAAGAACACCCGGGTGTCGTTCAGGCTGGTGATCGCCAGGATGCGCGGATACCCCTGCGCGCTGACGTTTTCGTACGGCGAGTAGGACTTCATGTACTCGTAGACGGCCTTGTCCTCGAGCGGATTGCCCCATTCCTCCCACTCGATCACGGTCAACGGCAGCGACGGGTCGAGGATCGTGGTCAGCGCGTCCACGAACGGCACCTCCGCGACGATCCCGCCGAACGCCTTCGGCGCCAGATTCGCCACTGCGCCCATCAGCAGACCGCCGGCGCTGCCACCCTGCGCGACGATCCGCTCCGGCCGTGTCCAGCCGGCCTCGACCAGGTGTTCGGCGGCCGCGATGAAGTCGGTGAAGGTGTTGCGCTTGGTCAGCATCTTGCCGTCGTCGTACCAATGCCGGCCCAGCTCACCCCCGCCGCGGACGTGCGCGATCGCGAACACCACACCGCGGTCCAGCAGCGAGAGCCGCGGGATGGAGAACCACGGATCCATCGAGCTCTCGTACGACCCGTAGCCGTAGAGCACGACGGGCGCGTTGCCGTCCTTCACGACGTCCTTGCGCGCGACGATCGAGATCGGCACCTTCGTCCCGTCCGGCGCGGTCGCCCACTCCCGGTACTGCGTGTACTCGCCGAGGTCCACGCCACCGAGCACGGGCTGCTGCTTCAGCAGCCGACGCTCCCCGGTCGCGACATCCACGTCGTACGTCGAACCCGGCGTGACCAGCGACGTGTAGCCGAACCGGTACCGGGTCTCGTGCCACTCGTCGTTGCGTCCGGGCGAGACAGTGTGGATCGGCTCGTCGAACTCGAGCACCTCCGGAGTGCCGAAGCCCTCGGACGTACGGCGCATGATCGCCAGCTCGGTGAGCGCGTCGCGACGGCGGTACAGAACGACGTGGTCGGCGAAGGCGTCCGTGGCGAGCAGGCGGCTGGACTTGTCGCCCTGGATCAGCGTCGTCCAGTCGCCCGGGGAGTCGAGTGGAGCCGTGGCCAGCGAGAAGTTGGCGGCGTCCGCGTTGTGCGTGATCAGGAGCTGGTCGCCGGCGTGTTCGACGTCGTACTCGACGCCCTCCCGGCGCGGGGCAACCACGACCGGCTGACCGGCGGGGTCGCTGGCGTCGAGCAGCCAGACCTCGCTGGTGAGCTTGCTGCCGAGGGCGATCTGGATGGCCTGCTCGTTGCGGCTCAGGTCGACGCCGACCCAGAACCGTTCATCCGGCTCCTCCATCACCAGGACCTCGTCGGTGCTGCCGAGGGCGTGCCGCCAGACCTGGTACGGCCGCCAGGCGTCGTCGACCTTGGTGTAGAAGATCGTCGAACCGTCGGCGGACCAGGCCGAGCCGTAGTGCACCTCGGGCAGTTCGTCCGGCAGCAGCTCGCCGGTGCTCAGGTCCTTGATCCGCACGGTGAAGCGCTCGTCGCCCTTGAGGTCGACGGAGTACGCGAGCAGGCGGCCGTCGGGGGAGATGTCGACGGTGCCGAGCGAGAAGAACTCCGAGTCGCCGGCCACCTCGTTGCCGTCGAGCATCACCTCTTCGCCGGCGATGTCGCCGTCGGTGGCCGGCGGCTGGTCGCCGTCCACCTTGACCCGGCAGTGCAGGGCGTACTGCTTGCCCTCGATCGTGCGCGAGTAGTACCAGTAGTCGCCGCGCCGGTTCGGCACGCTCAGGTCGGTCTGCAGGGTGCGGTCCGAGATCTCCTTGTAGATTGCCCCACGCAACGATTCGAGATGCGCCGTGCGGGCCTCGGTGTAGGAGTTCTCGGCGCGCAGGTGCCCCAGCACCTCGTCGTCGGTCTTGTCCCGCAACCACTCGTACTCGTCGACGAACACGTCACCATGATGGCGTCGCTCAACCGGCTTCCGGGCGGCAACCGGGGCCTTCGGGGAAGAATTCAACTCGGACATGCCGCGAGACTACCTGTCGCGCGCGCCGCGGCTAAGCGCGCAATCGTGCCGTCACACTGGACAGAGCGGTGGTCACCGCCCGGCGTGATTCGTCGGTGTGGTCCAGGACGTCGAAGCCATGGCGACCTTCGGGAACCTCGACCACCTCGAGGTCGGCTCCTGCCGCCCGCGCCGCCGCGATGAACGGCGGTTGCGTGGGAGCGACATCGGCAAGCTCCCGGCCCACCACGGTCATCACGATCGGCAACCCACCGGCACCGGCGACCGCCTCGATCGGATGCAGGCCGCGGATCGTGACGAGGTCTGAGTCACCTAGCACCGGATAGGTCAGCGCCACACACCGCAGCCACTCGGGCGGGTGCTGCAGGTACGTCGCAGCCAGTGGCGCACTGCCGGAGAAGAACCACAGCCCGACCCGGTTGCCGTTCACGCGCGGATGGGTTCGGACGGCCGAGATCGCGGCGCTCAGGGCAGCGGTGGACCGGTTGTCGTCCGGCAGTCCATCGGGACTGTGGTCGACGACCGTCGCCACGCAGCCAAGGTCGGCCAGCTGACTCCCGTATCCCTGGTAGATCGGCCACGCACTCGGCACCGGCCGGCCCTCGGCGGTGTAGGGCACACCGTGGACCAGGATCACCGCCGGAGCCTGCTCGGATGCCACAGGGAGGTACAGCTCGAATCCCTCGTGCCGCGTGCGCTGCACGTCCGGTGTGGGCAGCACGAACGCAGGCTGGGAGTCAGGCATGCCGCCCACGGTATTCGCGCCCAGTGTCAGAGCCGGTGGAGCGTCAGACCTACACGTCGTACGTCGCGACGACTGGGGCGTGGTCGCTCCAGCGGGCGGCGTAGGTCGAGGCGCGGTGGACGACGCAAGTCGTGGCTGCGGTGGCGAGGGCGGGGGAGGCGATCTGGTAGTCGATGCGCCAGCCGGCGTCGTTGTCGAAGGCCTTGCCGCGCCAGGACCACCAGGAGTACGGGCCTGGGCCCTCGCCACCGAAGCGGCGGCCGAGGTCGACCCAGCCGGCGTCGAACAAACGATCCATCCAGGCCCGCTCCTCGGGCAGGAAGCCGCTCTTCTTCCGGTTCGCCTTCCAGGCCTTCAGGTCGACCTCGCGGTGGGCGATGTTCAGGTCGCCACACATCAGCACGTGCCGCTCGTCGGCGCGCAGCTCGGTCAACCGGGCGGTGATCGCCTCCAGGAACGCGTACTTCTCCTCCTGCCGCGGCGGCGTCTCGAACTCGCCCGTGAACACGTACGTGCTCACGGCCGTCAGCGTCGTACCGTCATCGAGGACCACGTCGGCCTCGACCCATCGCCCGCACCCGTCGAACCGCGACGGCCCGATCTCGCCTCGCTCGTCCTTGATCGGCCGCCGGCTCGCCACCGCGACCCCCGCGCGGCCCTTGTGGCCGTCGATCGACGGCTCGGCATGCGCGATGTTCCAGTCCCCGCCGAGCAGCTCCCGCAGTACGTCGTCTGTCGCCCGGACTTCCTGCATCAGCAACAGGTCGGGATCCGTCTGCTCCAGCCACGCCCCCATGCCACGCCGGAACGCGGCCCTGATCCCATTCACATTCACCGTGGCAACCGTCAGCACGGCCAAACCCTAACGCCCGGCCTGAGAACTGACCGGTGTGGTGCAGCTCGACAGGACGTATATGCCGGGCCCCCGGCCCGGCCGGCCGGTTTCACGCCTGACCGACCAGCCGCCGCCTCCTCAGTGGAGGCATACGTCCTGTCGACCTGCACCACCCCGGTCAGCCCTATCACGGAGTCCGCTCAGTCGGTGGTCGTGGTGAGGAGCGCGTCGAGGGAGTGCTCGCAGAGGTGCTCGAGGGCCTCGGCGGGGATCGTCGGGTGGTCGATCCAGGTGAGCAGGATCTGCTCGACGTACCCCTGCCAGCCGTGACAGGCGAGCTCGACGGTCGGGGTGATCTCGATCCCGCGCTCGGCGACTGCGCTGATCACCCATCGGCCGAAGACCTGCCGGATCTCGGAATGCAACGCCCTTACGTCGGGATCGCCGGCGGCTGACATCAGGAGGGTCGCGCGGTAGAGCTGGGGTGCCTCGAGGACAGCGCGGACGAACGCACGGATGCCCGAGCGCAGCCGCTCGTCCGGGGGAAGGGACGGGTCCGGAGCGGTGCGGAGCATGACCTCCGCAGCCGCCTCTTCGATCACGGCGTATTGGAACTTCTTCTTCGAGCCGAAGTAGTGGAACAGCAGGGCGGGGGAGACCTTGGCCTCGGCGGCGACGAGCTCGACGGTCAGCTCCCGGTGCGGATCCGCGAGCAGCACGCGGCGGGCGGCCGCCAGGATCTGCGCCCGCCGTTCGTCAGGCCGCAGCCGGGCGGACGAGGTCTGGGTCATGGAGCCTCCCGCCCTGGACTGAGGAGCGCGGGGAGCGAAGCGACCGGAGCGACGAGGGAAGGGCGGGAGCCGAGGCCCCATGACCCCGCCGGCGCCGAAGGCCCGGCCAAAAGCGCAGTCATGGCGGCAGTCTATTGAGTAAAGGGTCAACAAGCACTTACTGTTGAGTATCCACTCAACAAGCTGGAGGTCCAGATGCGCCCGTTGACCGGTCAAATCGTCCTCGTCACCGGCGCCTCCCGGGGGATCGGGGCCGCGGTCGCGCGGAAGCTGGCCCGCGAGGGCGCCACGCTTGCCCTGATCGGCCTGGAGCCGGACGAGTTGAAGAAGGTCGCGGAGGACTGCGGCCCGGATGCCGGCTGGTGGGAGGCCGATGTCACCGACACCGAGTCCCTGCGTGCCGCGGTGGAGGCCGTGGCCGAGCGCTACGGCCGGATCGACGTGGTGATGGCGAACGCCGGGATCGCCGCGCCGGGGTTCAGCCGGAGCATGGACCCGAAGATGTGGGAACGCGTCCTCGACGTCGACCTGTACGGCGTCTGGCGCACCGTCCACGTGACCCTGCCGTACCTGCTGGAGAGTAAGGGCTACCTCCTGCTGGTCTCGTCCCTCGCGGCGATCGTGCACATGCCCGGGCTCGCGTCGTACAACGTGGCGAAGGCCGGCGTGGAGGCGATGGGGGACACCCTGCGGCCCGAGCTGAAGCATCTCGGGGTCCGAATCGGCGTCGCGCACATGACGTTCGTCGACACCGACATGGTGCGGGGTGTGGACGACCACCCGGTATTCGGCAAGGTGCGGACCGGCATCCCGCTGGCGAGCAAGGTGTACCCGCTGGACTTCGCCGTGGACAAGTTCGTCGACGGCATCCGGAAACGCTCGCGGACCGTGCACGTGCCTGGTTGGATCGGGGCCATGAAGGTGTTCCGCTGGCTGCTTCCGCACGTGATCGAACTGGGCTCGCGATTCAGCGTGCCGAAGGCCGACCGGGCCGCGCTCGCCGACATCCAGGCCCGCGGCGCCGCCGAGTCGTCTCGCGCCACGGGCGCCGGCGGCCGGGCCGACGCGGAGAAGGCCGCGAACAAGTGAGCCGCGCGTACGACGTCGTGCTGCTCGGGGCGAGCGGCTTCACCGGAGCCCTCACCGCGGAGTACCTGGCGAAGAACGGACCGGTCGACCTCAACTGGGCCGTTGCCGGACGCAACCAGAAGAAGCTGGAGGTGTTCGGCAAGGACGTCCTGTACGCGGATGTCACCGACCCGAAGTCCCTGCAGGCCCTGGCGGAGTCGACCAAGGTCGTGGCCACCACGGTCGGTCCCTACATCCAGTACGGCGAACCAGTGGTGGCTGCCTGCGCGGAGGCCGGGACGGACTATCTCGACCTGACCGGTGAGCCAGAGTTCGTCGACCGCATGTACGTCCGCTACCACGAGCGCGCCGTCCAGACCGGCGCGCGGATCGTCCACGCGTGCGGCTTCGACTCGATCCCGTACGACCTGGGCGTCCAGTACACCGTCGAGCAACTGCCCGAGCGTGTCCCGATCAAGGTCGACGGACTGCTCCGGGCCGGCGGCCGACCGTCCGGCGGCACCTTCCACACCGCGATCACCGCGTTCTCCCGGCCGAAGCAGAACGTCGACGCCCACCGCGCCCGTCGCCGGGCCGAACCTCGCCCGGACGGTCGCAAGGCCGGCGCGGTCACCGGCCGGATCCACCGTCAGCAAGGCTTCTGGGCCGTCCCGCTGCCGACGATCGATCCGCAGATCGTCGGCTACTCGGCGCGGCTGCTGGACAGTTACGGCCCGGACTTCCGCTACTCGCACTACGCGGCGATGAGGCGGCTCCCGATGGTTGCCGGCGGCATCGGTACCGTCGGCTTCCTGATGGCGGCCGCCCAGGTGCCGCCGCTGCGGAACGCGTTGCTGAACCGGCTGAAGCCCGGCGATGGCCCGAGCCCAGAGCGCCGCGCGAAGTCCTGGTTCAACGTCCGTTTTGTCGGCCGCGGTGGCGGCAAGCAGGTGATCACCGAGGTCGCCGGCGGCGATCCCGGGTACGACGAGACCGCGAAGATGCTCGGTGAGAGCGCCCTCTGCCTGGCCTTGGACGACCTGCCGCCGACGGCCGGCCAGACCACGACAGCGGCGGCCATGGGCCCGGCCCTGCGCAACCGTCTCGTCGCAGCGGGGATGACCTTTGCCACCCTCAGCACGGACGATTACTGAGCGGGATCGCCGTCCACGAGATCGCGAAGATGGTCAGGGGTGCCCCGGAACGATCCCGGACTTGTGCCCGGTTGGTACGGGAACACCCCCGCCAGGTGGCAGGCTGGGGGACATGAGGACGCTTCTCAATCTGATCTGGCTGGTGCTGGCCGGGTTCTGGCTGGCGGTCGGTTACGCGATCGCCGGCATCATCTGCTGTGTGCTGATCGTGACGATCCCGTTCGGCATCGCCGCGTTCCGGATCGCCGGGTACACACTGTGGCCGTTCGGCCGGACGATGGTCGACAAGCCGGGTGCCGGCGCGGGCGCGCTGCTCGGCAACGTGATCTGGATCGTCTTCGCCGGCTGGTGGCTGGCGCTCGGCCACCTCACTACCGGGATCGCGCTGTGCCTGACGATCATCGGCATCCCGCTCGGTGTGGCGAACTTCAAGCTGATCCCGATCTCGCTGGTCCCGCTCGGCAAGGAGATCGTGCCGACCGACCAGCCGTTCGCCGCCCGGTGAGGTCGCTCACCGTCCTCGGCTCGTGCGGCGCCTGGCCGGAGGCCGGCCGTGCGTGCGCCGGCTTCCTGCTCGAATACGACGGCTTTCGCGTGGTCCTCGACCTCGGGTACGCCGCCCTCCCGCGACTGCTCGAGCACCGTCCGAAGGGCGAGGTCGACGCGGTCGTGGTCACGCACCAGCACCCGGACCACTGCGTCGACGTAAGTGCGCTGGCCCGGGTCAGGTACTACGAGGCACCGGACGCACCGCCGATCCCGCTGCACTGCACTCCGGGCGTCCTCGACGTACTGCGAGCCCTCGAGCCGATCCCGGATCCGGCCACCGTCTTCGAGTTCCACGACCTCGCGACCACCGAGCAACTCGGGCCGTTCACCGTCGAGACCGTCGAGTTGCCGCACTACAAGACCAACTTCGGTGTGCGGTTGTCTGCGCCGGGTGTGTCGGTCGCCTACACCGGCGACAGCGGTCCGTCCCCTGACCTCCGGAAGCTGGCCGAAGGAACGGACCTGTTCATCTCCGACGCGACCCTGCAAGGTCCGTCGCCGGACACGACGCCTCGCTATCTGATGACGGCTGGTGAGGCCGGTCGTGGTGCGCGTGGCGCGCGGCGGCTGCTGTTGACGCATTTCTGGCCGGGCTCGGACCGGTCGGTGTCGGTGGCCGAGGCGGAGCAGGAGTTCGACGGCGAGGTCATCGCGGCGGACGAGGGCCTGACTATCACGTTGTGAGAGCGGCCACCGAGCAGCCCGGCCACACCGGAACCCTCTGTGGCCGGGCTGCCGCTCACTTCGCCCCGGCGACGATCTTGCGCACGGTGGCGATGTCGCCGCAGCCGGAGTCGATCAGTCGCGCCCGTTCCTCGGCGAACGCGTCGCCCAGGTTGCGCCGTACCTCCTCGGAGACATCCGTCCGCGCCGGGTTGAGGACGTCGCGCTCCTCCTCGTCGAGGTGGTGGGTCAGCGCCTCGGACAACTCGTGGAGCTGCTTGCTGAACTCCTCGCTGTCCGTGTCCTCGATCTCCATCAGGTCGAGCAGCGCCTCGTTGCCCTCGTCGTGCTCGTGCTCGGAGTGCTCGACCTCCTCCGCGTCGATCGCATCCTTCGTCCGCAGCGCCGGATAGACCTTCGCCTCCTCGGCTTCCGCATGGGCGATCAGCACGGTCGCCAGATCGGCGAGCACAGCCTTCCGGTCGCTCTGGACGTCTCGCAGTTCGCGCAGCGCCTCCTCGAACCACCGGTGGTCCGCCAGGATGATCTCGACCACGTCGCCGCCCGTCGCGGGCAGGATCTTCGGCATCCGTTCCTCCCTTCGTCGAGCCCTCCGGTACCCGGTTACCCTGCAGCCATGCCGACTGCCCTGGTCCGACGCCCCAGCCCGCGTCTCGCCGACGGACTCGTCACACACATCGAACGGACCCCGGTCGACGCCGAGCTCGCCGTACGGCAATGGCAGGGGTACATCGGCGCGCTCGAGGCGACCGGGTGGACGACGGTCGAGGTGCCGGCGATCGACGAATGCCCCGACGGCGTCTTCATCGAGGACACCATGATCGTGTACGGCGACCTCGCGGTGATCGCACGGTCCGGAGCCGACCAGCGCCGGCCGGAGGCGGCCGCCGCGGAGGAGACGGTCGCGGGCCAGGGGTACCGCATCACGCGCATCACCAGGCCCGGGACGCTCGACGGCGGCGACATCCTGAAGATCGGCTCGACCGTGTACGCCGGGCTCGGCGGGCGGACCAACGACGAAGGCATCCGGCAGTTGCGGGACGCGCTCGCGCCGCTCGGGGCCGACGTACGCGCGGTGCCGGTGCGCAAGGTGCTGCACCTGAAGTCGGCGGTGACCGCACTGCCCGACGGGACCGTGATCGGGTACGAGCCACTCGTCGACGACCCGGCGGCGTTCGACAGCTTCCGTCCGGTCCCCGAGGAAGCGGGGGCGCACATCGTCCTGCTGGGGGAGGACCGGCTGTTGATGGCGGCCTCCGCGCCGAAGACCGCGGCGCTGTTCGCGGAGCTCGGCTACACGCCGGTCGTCGTGGACATCAGCGAGTTCGAGAAGCTCGAGGGCTGTGTCACGTGCTTGTCGGTGCGCCTTCGGCGTTGAGCAACGGCAGGGCCGCCTCAGCAGCCTGCAGGTCCCGCTTCTTGCCACGCGCCTTGGCGACGTCGCACGCCTCCACCAGCGCGGTGCGATAGACCGAGGTGTCCGGGTGGGTCGGGCCGAGTGCGGCAGCGGCGCCACCAACTGCGTGCGCGAGCATTTCGATCGACGCCGCGATCTCCCCACCGGAGAGGAGCGCGCGCCCGAGGGCTGCCCGGTCGCGGAGCAGTTGTGGGTCGTGCTGATCCAGGACCAGCGCGTCGACGGCGACGATGTCCTGCAGGAGTTGCGCCTCGGAGTGCGGTCCGCCAACCATCAGGCGGGCTCCGGTGACGGCCTCGGTCGCCGTCCGGGTCAGATCGTGATTCGGCCCGAACACGTCCACCAGTTGCGGTGTCACGAGCTCGAACCACGCGATCGCCCGTCCGTAGTTCCCGGTCGCCAGCAGGCCCTGCGCCACCCGCAGCCGGACCCGAAGTGTCGCCGGGTCGTCCGCGGCGAGCACCTTCTCCCGCTCGACCAACGCGGATTGATAGAAGGGCAACGCCTGCCCGGCCTCGCGCTCGTGCCAGTACACCTCGGCCTGCTTGTACGCCGGATCGCCGTCGAGCTCGGGGTGATCGGCGAGCGCCGACACCGGCTCATGCCGTACGACGGTCAGGATCGGCCGGTCGATCACCTTCCGGCCGATGTAGCTGCGGCCGCCGGTCGGGATGATCCGGTACCGGGCGACCTTCGACACCGGGACCCACAGGATCGTGCTGTAGAGCGTGCGTACCGAGGATCCGCAGCTCTCGCACACGTCCCGGTGGCCGTAGAACCGGCTCCCCATCGGGCCGGCCGTCACGGCCGCGCGCCACGCGATCGACGACGACGCGCACGTGCCACAGAACGGGTAAACCCCCCGCCGTTCCTCATTCACTCGACCTATTCTGGTCGCTTTCGGGCTCGTCGTCTTCCTCTTGCAACCCGATGGTGACCTTTGACAGGGCCGGGTCGTCGGTGGCGAACGTCCGCACCGGTCCCGGCGGGGTGTCCGCGGTCTCGAAGCGGACCGTGACGCGGCCGCGTCCGGAGCCCCACACCCAGCCGTGGCCGTAGTCGGGATGGGCGACGTCCTGGCCCGGGAAGAACCCGATCTGGTCGCGCGGGCGCTCCGGCAGCTCGACCACCTCGACCGGGGCCTCGGCGTACTCGCTCTCGGTGAAGAGGTCGTCCTGGATCCAGTCGGCGAGCGACGACACACCCACCCCGAGCAGCCGGATGCCGCCGCCGATCTCGCTGTCGTCGAGCAACCGGCGGGCGACCCGGGCGATCACGCGGGCATCGTCGGTCGGGCCGGCCAGCGTGGACGACCGGGTGTGGGTGGTGAAGTCGTGCATGCGGGTCTTCACCGTGACCGTCCGGCCGGAGAGCTGCGCCTTCTGCAAGCGCTCGGAGACGCGGTGGGCCATCCGGTCGCCGATCGCGGCCAGCAGCGAGCGGTCGATGATGTCGGTCTCGAAGGTGTCCTCGACACTGACCGACTTGGTCTCCCGGTCGCTCACCACTGGGCGGTCGTCGGCCGCGATGGCGAGCCGGTACAGGCTCGAGCCGTGCGCGGATCCGACCTGACGGATCAGCTCGTCCTCGTCGAGCTGCTGCAGGTCGGCGACCGTGCGGACGCCGGCCATGCTCAGCCGCTGGGCGGTCGCCGGACCGACACCGGGAATCACGGTGACCTGCATCGGCGCGAGGAACTCGGCCTCTGTCCCGGCCGGCACGACGACCACACCGTCCGGCTTGTCGAGATCGCTGGCGATCTTCGCGATCAGCTTCGACGTGCCCGCGCCGACCGACGCGGTGAGTCCGCCGCTGACCTTCCGGATCGCCGCCTTGAGATCGTTCGCGATCGCCTGCACGTCGTCGACCGTGAGCCCGGTCAGGCCGGACGCCGCCAGGTCGATGAACGCCTCGTCCAGCGACAGCGGCTCGACCAGCGGCGACAGCGCCCGCATCTCCGCCATCACCGCTCGGCTGGACTGCCGGTACACCTCGAACCGCGGCCCCAGGTACGCCGCGTGCGGACAGCGGGACCGCGCCTCCGCGGTCGGCATCGCGGACCGGACGCCGTACTTGCGGGCCTCGTACGACGCGGTCGACACGACACCGCGGACGCCGACACCGCCGACCACGACGGGCTTGCCCCGCAGCGACGGCTTGTCCCGCTGCTCAACGGCCGCGAAGAACGCGTCCAGATCGACATGCAGCACCGACGGATCCCCACGCACGACCCAAGTGTCCCTGCTATGACCGACAATTGCGTCATGAGCTTCCCCGACCACTGGGACGACGGCACCGATCCGGCCAGTCCCGACCATCAGGTCCATTGGTACGACGAGCGCACGGTGATCATCCGGCAGGCGCTCCGGACCAACTTCGAAGGACCGTTCCTGTACCTCCTGCTCGGCACCGAGCGCGCCCTGCTGCTCGACACGGGCACCGGTCACGTGCAGCTCCGCCCACTGGTCGAAAGCCTGCTGAGCGGACAGGAGCTGATCGTCGCGCACACCCACGCGCACGGCGACCACGTCGGTGGGGACGCCGAGTTCGACAGCGTCGTCGGCCGCTCACCGGAGGAGGTGGCGGCGTACTTCGGGATCGCGGACTGGCCGAACGACGTGGTCCAGCTCGATCTCGGCGACCGGGTCCTGGACATCATCCCGATCCCGGGGCACCACGCCTCGCACGTCGCGGTCTACGACCGGGCGACGCGGCTGCTGATCAGTGGCGACTCGCTGTACCCCGGCCGGCTGTACGTCTTCGACTGGCCGGCGTTCCGGGCGAGTGTCCGGCGGCTGGCCGACTTCGTTGCCGCGGGCAATGCCGTCGAGTGGATCGCCGGCGCGCACATCGAGCTGACCGACCGGCCCGGCGAGGACTACGAGATGGGCGCCGACCGCCACCCCAGCGAACACGAGTTGCCGCTCGATCCCGCCGTACTGACCGAGCTCGCCGGCGTGCTCGAGGAGGCGGGACCGGAGCCGGTCCGGGTCGTCCGCGACCACTTCATCGTCTACCCGGTCTGATCCACCACGCGATTGCGCCACCCATGGATGGGCACCTTCGGGCAGACTGAGGCCATGCTGTAGCGGGAGCCACCAGGGGAGGCCGAAATGGGTGAGGAAGTCGACCGGGTCGAGTTCACCCGGGCGGACCGGACCGCGTTCCGCAATCAAGTGCATCGCAATCTGGACGCCTTCGCGCGGATGCTGCGCGAGAACCGGTTCGCCCCCGAGCGGCCGATGACCGGAATCGAGATCGAGCTGAACCTGGTCGACGAGCAGTGCGACCCGGCGTTCAAGAACGGCGAGGTGCTGAGCGCGATCGAGGACGACGCGTTCCAGACCGAGCTCGGCCAGTTCAACATCGAGATCAACGTGCCACCCGGGCAGATCGACGGCATCGGCCTGGACACGATGGAGTCCAGCATCCGCGAGAGCCTGAACGCGGCCGAGGAGAAGGCGGCCCGGACCGGGTCGTCGATGGTTGTCGTCGGTATCCTGCCGACACTGCTGACCGAGCACATCCATCGCGAGGCACTGAGCACGAACCCGCGGTATGCCTTGCTCAACGACCAGATCTTCGCCGCGCGGGGCGAGGACGTGCAGATCTCCATCGACGGGATCGAGCGGCTGCAGGTGACCGCCGACAGCATCGTGCCCGAGGCAGCCTGTACGTCGACGCAGTTCCATCTGCAGGTGACACCCGAGGCCTTCCCGCGGTACTGGAACGCCGCGCAGGCGATCTCCGGCGTCCAGCTCGCCGTCGGCGCGAACTCGCCGTTCCTGTTCGGTAAGGAGCTATTGCGGGAAACGCGCATCGCGTTGTTCGAGCAGGCCGCCGACACCCGGACGCACGAACTGAAGACCCAGGGCGTGCGGCCGCGGGTGTGGTTCGGTGAACGCTGGATCACCTCGATCTTCGACCTGTTCGAGGAGAACTCCCGCTACTACCCGGCGCTGCTGCCGGTGACGTCGGACGAGGATCCGATCGCCGTCCTCGATCGTGGCGACACACCGGCCCTTTCGGAGTTGCGGCTGCACAACGGGACGATCTATCGCTGGAACCGGCCCGTGTACGACGTTGTCCGGGAAAAGCCGCATCTGCGGGTGGAGAATCGGGTGCTGCCGGCCGGGCCGACGGTCGTCGACACGATCGCGAACGGCGCCTTCTACTTCGGCCTGGTGCGGGCCCTTGCCGACAGCGAACGGCCGATCTGGTCGCAGATGTCGTTCAGCGCGGCCGAGGAGAACTTCCACGAAGCGGCCAGGAACGGGATCGACGCGGAGGTGTTCTGGCCGGGTATCGGTACGGTGCGCGCGACCGAGCTGGTGCTCAGACGCCTGCTGCCGTTGGCATCCCGGGGACTCGAGGCCTGGGGCGTCGACACCGCCGTACGGGATCGGCTGCTCGGAATCATCGAGCAGCGCTGCCTGACCCACCGCAACGGCGCGTCGTGGCAGGCCGACGAGTTCCATCGACTGTATACACAGGGATCGCACGGGCGGCGGGACGCGTTGCGCGGAATGCTGCGCCGCTACCGCGATCACATGCACGAGAACACGCCAGTTCATGAGTGGCCGGTGGACTGAACCGGTTAGTTATTTACGACAACGTTGGACAAGGGAAAGCGCGCCTCGCTCCGCCCGGCGGGGGTGCAGCCGCGGAACCGGGGTCCCTCCGGCGGAACCGTGCCGAGCTCCGGCGACCTTGCCCAAGGCAACTGGGTGGACGAGTTCGATAACGACCCGGACTACAGGGGTGGCGCGTTGGGTGACAGCCCTGCAAAGGTGTGGCCACCGGAAGGTTAGAGAGTTTCGTCGCGGGTAGTACTCGGGCACCGGCGTGGCTGCCACCACGGTGGTCTAGCCGGTGGTGGAGTACTACCCGCGTAACGATCAGCCATCCGTCACGGCCGCGACACAGCTGGTGTAAATGCAGCGGATGCCGACCACGGTCGGGAGCAGTATCGTTCGGAACGGGTCGACACGACACCCGGAGGTGAGGCAGGGCGATGACAACCATCGTCGTGGGTTACGTGCCGAAGGCGGAGGGCCGTGCGGCCCTTCGGCGGGCGGCGGAAGAAGCAACGCTTCGGGACGCCAAACTGGTGGTGGTGAACTCGCACCGGGGTGGACGCAGCTTCGACAGCGATGAGGCGGCGGCGAGTGACGCCGCGCTGGCAGAGGTACGGGAACAGCTCGACTCGACCGGCGTGCCCTACGAGGTACGGCAACTGGTGCGTGGACTCGATCCGGCGGAGGACCTGGTGGCCGTCGCCGAGCAGGTGCACGCGGAGTTCATCGTGATCGGCCTGCGCCGCCGGTCCCCGGTCGGCAAGCTCATCCTCGGCAGCAACGCCCAGCGGGTGCTGCTCGACGCTCCGTGCCCGGTGCTGGCCGTGAAGGCCGAGGAAGGGGAGGACTGAGGTGACTTCGACACGCAGCAAGAAGCTGTGCCTCGCACAGCAGCCCGACGCCGACGAGATGCTGAGCAGAGATCCGTTCGCCCTGCTGGTGGGGATGTTGCTGGACCAGCAGATCCCGATGGAGCGCGCGTTCGCGGGCCCGGTCGCGATCGCCCAGCGGATGGACGGTCCGTTCGACCCGGCCACGGTCGCGCACTACGACCCGGACGCGTTCGTCGAGGTGGTGGCCGGCCCGCCGGCCGTGCACCGGTTCCCGACCGCGATGGCCGCCCGGATCCAGACGCTGGCCAAACACCTCGACGAGGAGTACGGCGGTAACGCCTCGGGGCTCTGGTCCGATGTCAAGTCTGGGGACGACCTGCTGGCCAGGCTCTCGGCCCTGCCGGGCTTCGGCGCGCAGAAGGCGAAGGTCTTCGTCGCGCTGCTCGGCAAGCAACTCAAGGTCCGCCCGCGCGGGTGGCGCGAGGCGTCCGAGCCGTACGGCGAGGACGGCGCGTACAAGTCCGTCGCGGACGTGATCGACGTCGCGTCGCTGGTTCGGGTGCGGCAGTTCAAGCAGGAACAACAGGTGGTCCGGCAGCGGGTCGTGGCCCGGCCGCTGCGGCAGACCCGCAACGGGTGACGGCAGACGATATCGAACGTTGACGCGATCAGGCCTCCATCCGGGCGGGAACGCCCGTACGGTGGAGGCCTGCGCATGTCCTTCGGGGGGTCGCGCGGCGCCTGGGCTTGGTTCGCGGATTACAATGTAGTGTTGCCGCCGCCTGACCAGCGAGCAGCGCACACACAGTCATACCCAGAACGTGGCACCACCAGCAGCATCACAACGTCGTACCGCCGTACAAACCCTGCGTCAGACGAGAGGTAATTCGTGTCGTCCAGCTCGTCCGAGAATCTTCCCGCCGAGTCAGCCCGGGCCGTGGCCGCCACCGCCCGCAGCACGGCTCCGAGGACCAGCGCCCGAGTGACCGAGCCCGCTGCCAAGAAGGCGGCCGTGAAGAAGGCCGCGGCCAAGTCTGCCGCCAGCATCAAGGAGGACGGTATCCCCGCCGCGAAGAAGGCCGCCGCCAAGAAGGCGCCGGCGAAGAAGGCCGCAGTTTCCGAGGCGGGTCTGGCGATCGACCCGAAGACCGGCAAGCCCCGCTCGCTGGACGAGGTGGACGAGGCGGACTTCAGTCCCGACGCGGTCAAGCCGCTGGAGAAGGAGCTCACCGAGGACGAGGGCTTCGTCGTCTCCGAGGCCGACGAGACCGACGAGCCCGAGCAGCAGGTGATGGTCGCCGGTGCCACCGCGGACCCGGTCAAGGACTACCTGAAGCAGATCGGCAAGGTCCCGCTGCTGAACGCCGAGCAGGAGGTCGAGCTCGCCAAGCGGATCGAGGCCGGCCTGTTCGCCGAGGAGCAGATCGGCGACGAGGCGAACAAGCTGAAGGAGAAGGTCCGCGACGAGTACGAGTGGATCTCCGAGGACGGGCGCCGGGCCAAGAACCACCTGCTCGAGGCCAACCTGCGCCTGGTGGTGTCGTTGGCCAAGCGCTACACCGGCCGCGGCATGCTGTTCCTGGATCTGATCCAGGAGGGCAACCTCGGTCTGATCCGCGCGGTGGAGAAGTTCGACTACACCAAGGGCTACAAGTTCTCGACGTACGCCACCTGGTGGATCCGGCAGGCGATCACCCGCGCGATGGCCGACCAGGCCCGGACCATCCGGATCCCGGTGCACATGGTCGAGGTCATCAACAAGCTGGCCCGGGTCCAGCGGCAGATGCTGCAGGACCTCGGTCGCGAACCCACTCCGGAAGAGCTCGCCAAGGAGCTCGACATGACCCCGGAGAAGGTCATCGAGGTGCAGAAGTACGGCCGTGAGCCGATCTCGCTGCACACCCCACTCGGTGAGGACGGCGACTCCGAGTTCGGCGACCTGATCGAGGACTCCGAGGCGATCGTGCCGGCCGAGGCGGTGTCGTTCACGCTGCTGCAGGAGCAACTGCACGCCGTCTTGGACACGCTGTCCGAGCGCGAGGCCGGCGTGGTCTCGATGCGCTTCGGCCTGACCGACGGCCAGCCGAAGACGCTGGACGAGATCGGCAAGGTGTACGGCGTGACCCGCGAGCGGATCCGGCAGATCGAGTCGAAGACGATGTCGAAGCTGCGCCACCCGTCGCGTTCGCAGGTCCTCCGGGACTACCTGGACTGATGACAGTGGGTCAGGCGATCGCCGGCGTACTCGCGCTGGTGATGCCTGCCTACGATTCGGCAACCTTGGCCGCCGCCGTGCTCACGGCGGCGGCCTTGCTGTTCACGCTTCTTCTCGTCGCGCGCACCTCGGCGCCCCCGGCCGCTCCGCTGCTCGCGCGGGCGACCTCGGTCCGCGATCGTGCGGAGCAGACCGTTTTCCTCCGGCTGTGTGATCCGGACGACGCCGGGCGGCCTCGTCCACGAGCACCGGGACGGTAGCGCTCTACCTCGCTACCCGTTCCTTCTCACTCGTGGAGTTGTGCTGTGCCTTCGTTCCTGGAGGCACCGGTCGCCGGTGCCTATCACGTGCTCACGTCCCTCGTCACCGCCATCGAACCGCTCACCGGCAGCTACGCCGCCGTGATCGCGATCGTCGTCTGTACCCTCGCCGTACGCCTGTGTCTCGTTCCGCTCAGCCTGCGGGCCCATCGCGGGTTGCGCGCCCGCGCGGAGCTGATGCCTGCGTTGAAGAAGCTCAGTGATCGCCACCGTGGCGATCCGGAGCGGCTGCAACGCGAGCTCGCCAAGCTCCAGGCGGAGTCGGGTACGTCGCTGTTCGCCGGGTTCCTGCCCACGCTCGCGCAAATGCCGTTCTTCTGGCTGATGTACACGCTGTTCTCCCGTGCGGTAGTGGCGGGGGAGTTGAACCAGTTGATCAGTGGCAGCCTCCTCGGCGCGCCGCTCGGCCTGCACTGGCCGGTCCTCACCGGGACCCCGGCGTTCCTCGTTCTCGCCGTCCTGCTGGCGGTCGTCGCCTGGTTCTCGGCGCGCCTCGCCCTGCGGCAACTCGACGAGACGGCCACGCCACTGTCCCGGCGGGTGGCCCGCCTGCTGCCCTACGGCACCCTGCTCAGCGCGGCCTTCCTGCCCTTGGCCGCCGGCCTGTACCTGCTCACCACGACCGCCTGGACTGTCGCCGAACGCACCATCCTGCAACGCTGACAGTTGCCTGGAGCAACTATCTGTTGCGGTCCGTCGCATCATTCTGCTACCGTCTTTAATAAAGCCGGTTGCATAAACGCGACGGAGGGCGATGGATCCCGTACGGTCGGCGAACCAAGTCGCCTGTCTGCGCTTCCTGGCCGATTCCGACGAAGCGCAAACGGTCGGAGTCATCAGCGCGGAGACCGGACTGTCGCGACCCACGGTGCACGCCGTCCTCGACGATCTGCTCGAGGCCGGTCTGGTCGTGTCCACGGACCCGGCGACCGTGGGTCCGGGCCGGCCCGCGCGTGCCTTTCAGTTCGCCCGGGAGACAGGGCTGGTGGCCGGCGTCGATCTTGGCCCGCGCGGGGCTCGAGCCGTCATCTGTGACCTGTCCGGCCGCCGGGTCGGCTACACCGAACTGCAGCGGGACCGGCGTGCCGGTGTCTCCCTGATCCAGCGCGCGATCGACGCCGCGGCGGAACAGGGCGCGGTCGACGCCGGACGACTTCGTGCGGTCGGCTTGGCGCTGCCCGGTGTGATCGAGGCGAACGGTCACCTGCGCGCCAGTCTCGCGTTGCCCGAGCTGGTCGGCGTCCCGATCGTAGAGACCGTGTCGCAGGACCTGGGCCTTCCGGTTGCCATCGACAACGACATCAAGCTGGCGGCGCTCGCCGAGCAGCGCGGCGGTGCGGGGCGCGGGTACTCCGACGTGGTCTACCTCCAGATAGGTCATCGGCTGTCCGTGTCGATCGTCCTGAACGGAGTCATCCGGCAAGGACGCCACCGGCTCGCCGGGGAGCTCGGAGCGCAGCGCGGCATGCGCTGGACGCGGAACGCGCAGCGCGGGCAGTTGATCTGGACCTCACACCCGAGCGGCGAAGCGGTGCTGAGCGCGGCTGCCGCCGGCGACGCGGCCGCCCAGGCGGAGATCGCGGACTTCTGCGCGCAGATCGCCGGCCGGATCGCCACCGTGTTGCTGGTCGTCGATCCAGAAGTCGTGGTCGTGCGGGGCTGGCTGGCGCAGGACAGTGACGCGCTGCTTCGTCCGCTCGAGGCCGCGGTCGAGAAGGAGTTGCTCTTCCCCGAGCGCCCACCGTTCGTCGCCTCGGCCCTGGGGCGTGAGGCCGTGGTGCTCGGGGCGGTCGGCACCGCGTTCGACCAGTTCAGTTCAGACATCTATGGGATTCACGGCTACCCGAGTCCGTGGAGCCGGATCACTCACGACGTGGAGAGGACCAGCACGTGAAACTAGGAGTCAGCTCGTACTGCTTCCGAGGGCTCATGAACAGCGGCGAGATGGACCTGATCGGGGTCCTGGATTGGGTCGCGTCATCACCTGCCGGGCATCTGGAGATCGCCGCGATGGACGGCGAGTACTACCTGGAGAACGACGGCGTCGTCCGCGACGCGGCCAAGCACTCCGACGATGTCGGCGTACCGATCGTGAACTACCTCGTCAGCGGCGACCTGCGGACGGCGGAGGACAAGGAGATCGACCGCCTCCGCCGGCAACTGGATGTCGCGCACCGGTTCGGCGCTCGCGTCTTCCGGCACGACGTCGCCCCGTGGGCGTGGCGTGAACAGGACCCGGGGGAGTTCGAGTCGACGTTCGAGCGGGTCGTGGAAGGTTGCCGTGCCGTCGCCGACCATGCCGCGGAACTGGGCATCGTCTCGACGATCGAGAACCACGGCTTCTTCATGAACGGCAGCGACCGGCTGGCCCGGCTCGTGTACGCCGTGGACCGCCCGAACTTCCGGGTCACGCTCGACCTCGGCAACGGCCTGTGCGTCGGCGAGGTGCCCGGCAAGACCGCCGCCGGACTGATCGACCTCGCGGCCTCCGTGGGCGTGAAGGACTTCCACATCCGCCGGTCGGCGGGCGACGGCTGGCTCAGGACGCTGGCCGGGGACTACCTGCTCGGCACGATCTCGGGGCACGGAGATCTCGACCTGGCGGGCCTGCTCGCCCTGGTCGCCACCAAGCCCGACGTACCGGTGAGCCTCGAGTTCGAGGGTCTGGAGTCGACTCCGGACGCCATCGAGCGCTCGCTCAACAACATCCTCCGACTGGCGGGAGCTGCCTGACATGACGACCCGAATTGCTGTCATCGGTGTGGGTGCCATCGCGACCCAGCACCTGATCTCGTACCAGAAGAACCCGCAGGCCGAGCTGGTGGCCGTCTGTGACATCGACCGGACGCGAGCGAAGGCCCGAGCCGACGAGTTCGGCGTACCGCGGGCAACCGATGTCGTCGACGAGGTCCTGGCCGACCCCGGTGTCGACGCCGTCAGCATCTGCGTGCCGAACCTTCTGCACGCCAAGATCGCGGAAGCGGCGCTGCGGGCCGGCAAGGACGTGCTGGTCGAGAAGCCGATGTCCGTGACGGTCGCCGAGGCGGAGTCGCTGGTCCGGGCGACGCAGGAGACCGGTCAGGCCCTGCAGATCGGCTACGTACGGCGCTTCGCCCCGAATGCCCTGGTCACGAAGCGTTTCCTGGACGAGGGCGAGTTCGGCGACATCTACGCCGCGCGGGCCACGATCATCCGGGCCGCCGGCAACCCCGGTGGATGGTTCGGCGACGTCGACATCTCCGGTGGCGGCCCGCTGATCGACCTGGGTGTGCACATCATCGACCTGTGCTGGTACCTGATGGGCATGCCGACCCCGGTCTCGGTGTCGGGGGCGACGTTCTCGCCACTCGGTGCCCGGGACAACATCCAGCACCTGACCCGGTACCGGGCCGCGTCCGAGACGCGGGTCAACAACGTCGAGGACTACGCGACGGCGCAGGTCCGCTTCGAGAACGGGGCGGTTCTCGACGTGGACACGTCGTACTCGCTGCACGCGCGGAACTCGACGAGTGTGAAGATCCACGGCGACAAGGGCGGCGCGGAGATCGAGCCGGAGCTGCTGATGGTCACCGAGCGGCACGACACCCTGTTGCACGTCCAGCCGCAGATCGACTCGCTCGGGTTCGACTTCGCGGTCGGGTTCGCCAACCAGATCGACAACTTCCTGAAGATCTGCCGCCGGGAGATCCCGGCCGACGCGACGGCGGAGCAAGGCCTCGAGATGGCGCGCATCCTGTCGGCGATCTACGAGTCCGCCCGGATCGGATCCGAGGTGAAGATCACTCGGTGACCGGGTCCGGCTTCCGTCGGGTGGTCGTGGCGGCCTCGGTCGAGGCGTTGCCGATCACGTATCCGAGCACTGTCTTGGAGGCGTGGTCGGCTTCGGCCGGTTCGAAGCCGGCGGTCAGGTAGAGGCCGAGCAGCTCGTCCGAAGACGCGCAGCAGGTTCGGGCCGAGGTAGTTCATGCCGGCCCTTGAACGATGTGCAGGACTTGATCACCGTTCAATATCAGCTGATCAGGGCAGTGGTGAGGGAGTCGGCGTTCTTCTCGAGCCAGACCTGGCGATGCTTGATCGTGTCGCCGACTCCCTCACTCCACATCCGCTGCCATCCGCCGCCGAGGGTCTCCGCGCGGTACTTCATCAGGTGCCAGCCCCGCTCACCCAGTCCGATGGCCAAGCCGATCAACCGCTTGCGGTCCGCCAGGGACAGGTCGTAGGCATCAGCGATCAGCCGGCACCGCCGGGCGCGGTCCAGGCCGCGCATCGCCGGGTCGAGATCGGCGTCCGCGCCGAACGGCGCCCACCACAGCATCAGGTTGACGACCTCGCGGGCACGGCTGACCGGCCGCGCGAGGTCGAAGTCGATCAAGGCGTACGCGCGGCCGTCGCGGAAGACGACGTTCTCCGGGGTGATGTCCTGATGCCCCACGAGCTCCGCTGGATCGGCGAGGTCCGGAAGCCCCGGCGGCTCGATCGGCGGCGGGAGATCCGTCGGGATCCCGAACCCTTCGATCGCGTCGTCGTACGCGCGGACCAGCCGGGTGACCGAGAGCATCCGGTCCTCGTCGGCGATCCAGACCGGCCACGGACGGCCGGCCACCTCGCCCTCGATGTAGGACAGCGCGTGACGGCCGGCGGAGTCGACTCCGAGGAATCGCGGTGCACCCTCGAACCCGACCGACTCGAGGTGCAGCAGCACATCCCTGACGAGCTCGCCGCGCTCACCGGGCGGTCGTCGTACCGTGTCGCCGACCCGGACCAGTCCTTCGGTCACGTCGCCGCCGAGCAGGGGAACTTCTTCACCTTCGTCGATCACAGTGGCTCATTCTGCCGGAGGAACGACCTGTTTACCTGGATGACACAGGCGGCGCAGACTCTTGAGACATGAGCACCCCTGATCTGGTCCAAGAGCTCGGCTTCCGTGTCCTCGACGATGAGGACGACGATCCGGTGCTGTTGCGTGCGGACGGTACGCCGGTCGACACCTGGCGCGAGGGCTATCCGTACGGCGAACGGCTGCCGCGCGAGATCTACGACCGGGACAAGCGGCTGCTGCAGATCGAGTTGCTCAAGCTGCAGTACTGGGTGAAGCGGTCGGGGCAGCGGCTGGTGATCGTGTTCGAGGGGCGCGACGCGGCCGGTAAGGGCGGCACGATCAAGCGCTTCATGGAGCACCTGAACCCGCGCGGCGCGAGCATCGTCGCGCTGGAGAAGCCCACCGAGCGCGAGCAGACCCAGTGGTACTTCCAGCGGTACGTCGAGCACCTGCCGGCCGCGAAGGAGATGGTGCTGTTCGACCGGTCCTGGTACAACCGGGCCTGTGTCGAGCGGGTGATGGGGTTCTGCACGAACGACCAGTACGAGGAGTTCCTGCGGCAGGCGCCGGAGTTCGAGCGGATGCTGGTGCGCTCGGGCATCCTGCTGATCAAGCTGTGGTTCTCGGTGTCGCAGGCCGAGCAGCAGACCCGCTTCACGATCCGGCAGATCGACCCGGTGCGGCAGTGGAAGTTGTCGCCGACCGACCTCGCGTCGCTGGACAAGTGGGCCGACTACACCGAGGCCAAGGAGGCGATGTTCCACTACACGGACACGCTGCACGCGCCCTGGACCGTGGTGAAGAGCAACGACAAGAAGCGCGCCCGGCTCGAGGCCATGCGGCACGTGCTCAGCCGCTACGACTACACCGACAAGGACGTCGAACTGGTCGGCAGCCCGGACCCGAAGATCCTCGGCCCGGCCGCCCAGGTCCTCGAGCACGGCGAGTCCGCTACCCGCGCCTTCCCGGCTCTGTGAGCGGCAGGTGGACGGTGAAGGTGGCGCCGGTCGGGGTGGAGTCGGTGACGGTGACGCGGCCGCGGTGGGCGGCGACCAGGGCGGCGACGATGGAGAGGCCTAGGCCGGAGCCGCCGGTGGTGCGGGTGCGGGCCGAGTCTGCGCGGTAGAAGCGCTCGAAGACCTTGGCCTTCTGCTCATCGCTCAGGCCCGGGCCGGTGTCGCTGACCTCGAGGATCGCCTCGTCCCCGCGGGTGCCGACGGAGACAGTGATCGGGGCCTCGAGCGGGGTGTGGTGGAGCGCGTTGCTGACCAGGTTCCCGAGCACCTGACGCAGGCGAGCCTCGTCGCCCTCGACCACCGGCGCTTCGGAGTCCTGCAGGATCTTGAGCGAGATGTTGCGCCCCGGCTGCACGGCCTGGGCGTTGTGCAGCGCGTCGGCGGCGATCGGCAGCAGATCCACCGATTCCATCTTCAGTGGCCGCTGTTGATCGAGCCGCGCGAGCAGTAGCAGGTCGTCGACGAGCAGGCCCATCCGCTTGGCCTCGTCCTCGATCCGCCGCATGGTGTCCGGATCCGTGGTGTCACCGCGCTGCCGGGAAAGCTCCGCGAAGCCACGGATCGAGGTCAACGGCGTCCGCAATTCGTGGGACGCGTCCGCCACGAACCGCCGCATCCGGTCCTCCGACTGGCGGGCCGCCTCCTCCGACTGTCGCGCGGCCTCCTCGGACTCCCGGGCGGTCTCCTCGGAGCGCCGGGCGGCCAGTTCGGACGCGGTCCGCTGCGTGAACGCGGTCTCGATCTGCCCGAGCATCTGGTTGAGCGCGAGCGACAACCGGCCGACCTCGGTCCTGGGATCCCGCTGCGGCACCCGCTGGCTCAGGTCGCCGCCGGCGATCGCGACCGCGGTGTGCTCGACGTCCTCGAGTCCGCGCAGACTTCGCCGTACGACGTAGGTCCCGATGCCGGCCAGCAACACCAGGAGGATGATGCCGGCGGCTGCCTGGATGCCGACCAGGCGCTGGATCGTGTGGTCGATGTCCTTGAGGCTCTGCGCGACCATCACCGAGCCCGAGCCATTGTCCAGCGGGATGGCGACGACTCGCCACGTCGCGCCGCCGGAGACGGCGTCGACGTTGAAGGACTTCCCGTCGAGCGCCCGCACCTGGTTGAGATTCAGCGTCGGCAGCTTCGGCAGCGGCTCGGTCTCGGCCAGCCGGGCACCGATCGGACCGCCGTCGCTGGTGCCTTCGGAGTCGTTGAACTGGACGACGAACTCACTCGGCAGTGGACGACGGCCCAGTTCGCCGGTGCCGGGTGGCTGCGGGCGCCGGTCCGGCGGGATCCGCTGGACCTGCATCACAGTCTGGTGCAACTGCTCGTCGACACGGTCGACGAGGTAGCCGCGCATGATCGTGGTCGCCACCACGCCGGAGGCGGCAAGAGCGAGCGCCACCAACGTCAGCAGGACGACGACGATGGTGACGCGCAGGGGGTACCGGTCCGCGAAGCGCCGGTGGGTCAGTTGCATCAGTTGGGGCCTCGCGGGGTGCGCAGGACATACCCGACCCCGCGGACGGTGTGGAGCAGCTTCTGGTCGCCGGTGTCGACCTTACGGCGCAGGTAGGACATGTACGACTCGACCACGCCGGCGTCGCCGGCGAAGTCGTAGTTCCAGACCGCGGAGAGGATCTGGCCCTTGGACATCACCCGCTCGGCGTTCTCCAGCAGGCAGCGCAGCAGCTTGAACTCGGTCAGCGAGAGCTGGACCGCCTGACCACCTTTGAACACCTCGTAGCTGTCCTCGTTCAGTTCCAGATCGGCATAGCGCAGTACGGCGGCCTCGGAGGTGGTCTGCTCGCGGTGACCGGACCGGCGCAGCAGTGCCCGCACCCGGGCGACCAGCTCGTCCAGACTGAACGGCTTGGTGACATAGTCGTCGCCACCGGTGTGCAGGCCGAGGACCTTGTCCTCGACCGCGTCACGGGCGGTGAGGAACAGCACCGGCACATGCCGGTCCCCACCGCGCAGCCTGCGGACCACTTCGAATCCGTCCAGGCCCGGCATCATCACGTCGAGGACGACCAGGTCGGGCTCCACCTCACGAGCCTTCCGCAGCGCCTCGGCGCCGTGGGTCGCCGTGGTCACGTCGTACCCGGCGAAACGCAGACTCGCGGACAGCAACTCGACGATGTTCGGCTCGTCGTCGACCACCAGCAGATGCGGACTCATGCCCCACAGTCTGCCGCTGGTACCCGTGTGAACCCTGGAGGGTTCCTGGCAATCAGCTGTGAGTTGTCAGCGCGGCCCGTGCTTGAACCCCCATTTCTGACCCGCCGCGTCGCGGGCGGTGCCGTCGTCGATCGTGGTCGCGGTCGCGGTGTTGTTCGCCACCACGGCACTGACCGACACCTTGCTGCCGGTCTTGATCGAGGCGATGCCGTCGCGGGCCGAGTTCACCAGGGTCTCCGCCGCGACGGTGTAGGTGCGGCTGTACCCGTCCGCACTCTTCACGGTGATCGAGTCCGTGCTGACCGCGGTCACGTCACCCTGCTGGGTGGCGATGGTCTGATAGCCGCCGCCGTCCTTCGGGACCACGAACTCGCCGTGCAGCGCCCCACCGACACCGAACTCGCCGCGATGCCCGAACCCGCCCTTGCCCGGTCCACCGGGCTGCTGCTGGTTCGGCGTGGACGGTGTCGACGGCGACGCCGAGGGGGACGGCGTGGGGTCCGCGTTGGTCGCGGCCCAGGCCACCCCGCCTGCGGTGGTGGTCACGGCGACCGCGGCGACCGTGCCGAGGATCCGCCACCGCTTCTCTGAGAGCTTCATCCTGCTCTGCCTTCCGAACTGCGTGCCAGGCTGACCTGCCACTGGTCTTCCCACGCTGCACCGCCGAACTGAGACGGGGCTCCGGTGCGGCTGAGAAAACCCTGGCAATTCAGACGACGAAGAGTACGGCGGCCAGCCAGACCGCCGCAGCCAGCGACGTGCCGATGAGCTCGATCAGGATCGACACCCCGGTCTGCCGCAGCGCATGCTTGGTCGACGTCCACGCGGCGGCGTGCGTGCGCTGTCGCTGGACCTCGGACAGGTAGACACCGATCGGGAAGCCGACGAACATGCCGACCACCGGGATGACGAAGAACCCGACGATCCCGAGCAGGACGCCGACGAGCATGGACCGGCGGGGCACGCCGGCTTCCCGGAGCCGTCGCTCCGGTACGACGTACTTCACCACCTGACTCGCACCGATCAAGGCCCCGGTGATCGCGAACACGATCCAGCCGGTCGCGCTGTGCGTCAGGATCGCCCAGACCAGGATCGCCGCCAGACTCAGGAGGGCCCCGGGCAGGATCGGCACGACGATCCCCACGATCCCGACGAAGATCGCGACGCCGACCAGGAGGGTCACACCAGTTTCCACACCGACACTCTGCCGCAAAAGCAGCCCTTTAGGGTGGAGCCATGTCCCAGCTGCACGAACTGGTCACCGCACTCGCTGCTCCCTGGGTGGTCCTGTCGCCACGATCCGGGCAGCTCACCGGCTCCGGCGCCGAGGGGGTGTACGCCCGCGACCGGCGCATCCTGTCCCGGCTCAGGGTCACGATCGACGGCCGGGAGCCGATCCCGGTGCACGCCGTCGAGCGCTCCGCGGCGGCCCACGAGTACGTCGCGATGGTCGAAGGACTCGGTGACACCCGGCACGATCCGACCGTGATGCTGTACCGCACCCGGGAGGTGGACAGCGAGGGCCTGACCGAGCGGATCACGCTGGTGAATCGTTCCCGCACGCCGATCGCGTGCCGGCTGGATGTTGCCCTGGGCACCGATCTCGCAGGGACGGCCGCGGTCCGGAGCGGAGCGGCCGCCGAGCTGCCCGACCTGACGCCACTGCCGACCAGGGCGGGGGAGTCGGGTTGGCTGCACTGGGAGAAAGCCGGGACCCGGGTGAGCGTGAGTGCCGATCCCGGAGTCGCCACCATGCCCCGGCTCGAGCCGGGGGAGGAGTTCACTATCACCCTGCGCGTCAGGGCTGACGTCCCGACGTCGACCACCGGCTTCTCGATCGAGCCGCCCGCGGACAGAGCGCCGTACGGCGTCCGCCTGAGCTGTGACGACAAGCGGGTCGAGCGTTGGCTGCAGCGCTCACTCGACGACGTGCTCGCGCTGCAGTTGGCCGTCGGCGCCGATCGCTATCTCGGCGCCGGCCCGCCGTGGTATCTCACGCTCTTCGGCCGCGACTCGCTGATCTCGTCCGGCATGCTGATCCCGGTCGACCCCGGACTGGCCGCCGGAACCCTGCGAGCGCTCGCCGCCTGGCAAGGCACCAAGGTCGACCCGGACTCCGCCGAGCAACCCGGCAAGATCCCGCACGAGCTCCGCGCCGAGGTCGCCGACCACGGCGGCGGTCTCGTCCTGCCCGCGGCGTACTACGGAACGCATGACGCGACCCAACTCTGGATCACCACCCTCCACAAGGCTTGGCGCTGGGGCATGCCGGCCAAAGAGGTCAGCGACCTGCTGCCGAACCTGCGCCGCGCACTCGGTTGGATGAAGGACTACGCCGATCCTGACGGCGACGGCTTCCTCGAGTATGTCGATGAGTCCGGCCACGGACTGGCCAACCAGGGTTGGAAGGACTCCGCCGACGCGGTGCAATGGCCGGACGGCACGCTCGCCACCGCACCCATCGCACTGTGCGAGGTGCAGGGCTATGCGTACGCCGCGGCGGTCAGGGGAGCCGAGCTCCTCGAAGCGCACGGTGAGTCCGGCGACGAATGGCGGGAGTGGGCGGCCGCTCTGCAGGAGCGGTTCCGCTCCGCGTTCTGGGTCGACGGTTACCCGGCGATCGCGCTCGACGGCGCCAAGGACCCGGTCGTCGGGCGCGCGTCGAACATGGGTCATCTGCTCGGCACCGGTCTGCTCGATGCGGACGAGGAGCAAGCGGTAGCCGACGTGCTGGCCGGCGCGGAACTGAACAGCGGCTTCGGGTTGAGAACGTTGTCCACGGCAATGACTCGGTTCAACCCGCTCGGCTATCACACCGGCAGCGTCTGGCCGCACGACACCGCGATGACGATCCAGGGCCTGTACGCATCCGGTCACGGGGCGGTGGCTTCGTCGTACGTGGACGGTCTGATTCGTGCCGCGGAAGCGTTCGGCTATCGGTTGCCCGAGTTATACGGCGGTCGCGGTACGGACGAGGAGAACACGCCGACGCCGTACCCGTTGTCCTGTCGGCCGCAGGCGTGGGCCGCCGCATCGGTCGTCGCGGCGGTGGTTGCGGCGCTGGGCATCGAGCCGGATGTTCCCGGGGAGACGCTGATCGTGAACCCAGCCCAGGCACCGTGGAATGCACTCGAGGTCAGAGGGCTTCGGCTCGGTGACGAAGTACTGTCCGTGCGCGTCGAGGACGGCGTCCTGACCGTGCTGGAAGCGCCTCAGAACACGCTGATGAGGGCGAACGCCGACAGCGCGAAGTAGATCGTGGCAACGACCAGATTGCGGCCGCGGTTCGTCGTACGGACCGAGCGGAAGCGCCGGCCGATCGCGTCCGCGCCAACGGCGTAGCAGAGGTCCAGTGCCAGACCGATCAGCATCGCGCCGGCGCCGAGCAGCAACATCTCCCTGCGGAGCTGGTCGGGTCCGGCGTCGCGGGTGGTGAACTGCGGAAGGAACGCCAGGAAGAACAGCGCGGCCTTGGGGTTGAGCAGGTTCACCAGGACGCCGTCGCGGAAGACGCGGCCGAGGGGTGCCGCCGGGACGCCACCGGAGTGCTCGGTCGCGCGGACCTTGACGAGCTTGAGCCCGAGATAGGCGAGGTACAGCGCGCCGGAGACGGTGATCGCGGTGAACAACGCGGGGGAGGCCTGCACGAGCGCCGCGAGGCCGAGCGCGGTGACGACGATGTAGACGAGCGTGCCGGTTTCGATCGCCAGCGCGGAGACGACCCCGGCGCGGCGGCCCTGGGTCAGGCTGCGCAGCGAGATGTAGAGGTTGTTGGGCCCGGGCATGCCGACCAGCACCACCGTCGCACCGGCGAACCCCAACAACTGCCCGATCCCCATGATCCCGCCTTCCACTCGAACTGGACTGGTTGCCGGTACTAGCCTGGCGGCGCGAGAAGCAGTCCACCCGAGCCAATAAGGGGAGAAGTGGACCGTTCCGGAGACCCAGCCGCTTTGGCCGACCTGATCGGTCACCGGCTGACCGGCCGCGCCGGCGGCTTGTACCGGCGATTGGCCGACGCGATCGCGGCCCTGATCGGCTCGGCCGAGCTCCCGGTCGGCGCCCGCCTCCCGGCCGAACGCCGGCTCGCCGAGTCCCTCGCGATCAGTCGCTCCACGGTCGTCGCGGCGTACGACGAACTCCGTGCCCGCGGGCTCGTCGAGAGCCGGCGCGGCAGCGGTACGACCGTCGCACGGGCGGCGGGACGTGGTCGTTCACGGGCGGACAAGCAGATGCCGGCCGGGTACGGCGAGTCGTTGTTCCATCGGATCGCGGTCGGCCCAGGAGAGGTCATCTCGCTCACGTACGCCGTCGACCCGGGATTGCCCGAACTCGCCGAGGAACTGATCGACCTGGCGTCCGGCGACCTCCCCGCGTTGCTCGACGACGTCGGGTACCACCCGCGCGGGCTGTCGGTGCTGCGGGAGCGGATCGCCGAGCACTTCACGTCGTCGGGGTTGCCGACCGAGGCCGACGAGGTGGTGGTCACCACGGGTGCACACCAGGCGATCGCTCTGGTGACGCAGATGTATCTGCGCACCGGGGCCACGGTGGTGATCGAGCAGCCCAGCTGGCCCGGGTGCTTCGACCTGTTCGGCGCGGCCGGCGGGCGGGTGGTCGGCGTACCGCTGGATGACGCCGGCATCCGGCCGGACCTGCTGACGGCAGCGTTCGCCGAGCATCAGCCGGCGATGCTGTTCGTGATGCCGACGTTCCACAATCCGACCGGTCGGCTGATGTCAGCGAACCGGCGACGGCAGGTCGCCGAACTGGCGGCCAAGTACGGCGTTGTGGTGGTGGAGGACAACGCGTATTCGGCGTGGGATCCGGCCGGACCGTCGATCCCGCCACCGTTGGCTGCTTACGCGCCGGACGGGGCCGAGGTGCTGACGATCGGGTCGGTGTCGAAGGCGGTCTGGGGCGGACTGCGGATCGGGTGGATCCGTGCGTCACGACCGCTCGCGGAACGGCTGGCACGACACAAGGCGCTGGCCGACCTCGGGAGTCCGGTGATCGATCAGGCACTCACGGCTCGGCTGCTGCCGCGGCTGACCGAACTGACCGCGCAGCGGGCGCGGGTGTCGACTGCGCGGAAGAAGCTGATGGGGCAGTTGCTGACGGAGCGACTGCCCGACTGGAAATGGTCTCCACCGGTCGGTGGGTCCGCGCTCTGGATCCGGCTGCCGGACACTGACGCCCGGGTGTTCTCCCAGGTCGCGCTGCGGCACGGTGTCGAGGTGGTGGCGGGTCATGCGATGGATCCGACCGGCGAGCACGACGACTATCTCCGGGTGCCGTTCGCCTACTCCGAGCAAGTGCTTGATGATGCGGTCGCGCGGCTGGCCCGGGCCTGGCACGAACTCCGCCGCCACGGCCCGGCTCCCGCCGTACCTGTGGTGTGAACGGAAGGATGGCGGTCACCCTTGCGGGTGACCGCCATCGAAGCCTGTATGACTTTGGCGCCGCCGTTGGCGCGTTTAGGAAGTCAGGTCCTTACCGATCCTCGTCCGTGGCGATGGTCGGGGTCGCTTCGAGCCGTCCCGTCTCGTCGTGGATCGTGATCGCGATATTGCGCAGCTTCTCCGCGTGCTCCCGGCCGTGGTGGGCGCAGAACAGAAGCTCCCCACCGCTGGTCAAGGTGACACGAACGTAGGCCTGCGCGCCGCAGCGATCACAACGGTCCGCAGCCGACAGGGTCGAGCTCGGGGCGAGTGCTGTAGTCATTGAGGCCTCATCTCATCTAGTTCCGTACTCACCAGATACCAACATCCTGACAGACGGATCGCTTCCCGGGTGGGGCAACGTGTCCGTATGTGAGACGAACCACCTGTTCCCGTATGACGCATCTTGACGAGGAATCGTTTCGGGGAGGGTCGAATTGTTGTTTCCGGCGGGTATCGGGCGTGTCTTCTCTCACTGTGCGCCATGGTGCGGTCACAGTGCGCTGAAGATCGGAGTGTCGAACACCACTCCCGGATCGAGTCCAGATCGATACCTGCCGCAGCACGTATCTCCAGTACCCATCACCGTCCACTCACAGCCCTGCCTGCCACGATTTGGGGGTGCGGCCGCATAGGCTGTCAGCATGCGTTCGGAGCCGATCCGGTCCCGGACGTGTGCAGGTGGATTGTGAACCAGTGAAGGAGCCAAGTGGCCGCCCCGACGCCTCGCAGTACCGAGCTCGACCCGACGTACAACGCCCGCAACCTGCTCGTCCTCGAAGGTCTCGAGGCGGTCCGGAAGCGCCCCGGCATGTACATCGGGTCCACCGACAGCCGCGGCCTGATGCACTGCCTGTGGGAGATCATCGACAACGCCGTCGACGAGGCCCTGGCCGGGCACGGCGAGCGGATCGACGTGGTGCTCTACAAGGACGGGTCCGTCGAGGTCCGCGACCGCGCTCGCGGCATCCCGGTCGACATCGAGCCGAAGACCAAGCTCAGCGGTGTCGAGGTCGTGTTCACCAAGCTGCACGCCGGCGGCAAGTTCGGCGGCGGGAGCTACAACGCCTCGGGTGGTCTGCACGGTGTCGGCGCCTCGGTGGTGAACGCGCTGTCCGCGCGGCTGGACGTCGAGGTCGACCGCGGTGGCGTGATCTGGACCACGTCGTTCCGGCGCGGTGCCGCCGGTGAGTTCGACGGCGAGGGCGCGAACGCGCCGTTCACTCCGGCCACGGGCCTGCGCAAGGCCGGCCGGGCGAAGAAGGGCGTCACCGGCACCCGGATCCGGTACTGGGCCGACCGGCAGGTCTTCACCCGCGACGCGACCTTCAACTACGACGAGCTGGTCACCCGGGCGCGGCAGACGTCGTTCCTGGTGCCGGGGCTCGAGCTGGTGATCCGGGACGAGCGCGGCGACGAGATCACCGAGGAGACCTTCAAGCACGACGGCGGGATCAGTGAGTTCTGCGAGTTCCTCGCCACCGACCAGAAGGTGACCGAGGTGGTCCGGCTGACCGGCACCGGTCACTTCACCGAGACCGTGCCGATGCTCGACGACGCCGGGCACATGACGCCGACCGACGTCGAGCGCGATCTGGAGGTCGACATCGCGGTCCGCTGGGGCGACGGGTACGAGACCGAGGTCCGCTCGTTCGTGAACATCGTGGCCACGCCCAAGGGCGGGACCCACGTGGCCGGCTTCGAGCGCGCGCTGTCCAAGAGCTTCACGAACGCACTTGACGGGACCCGCCTGCTGAAGAGCGGCGAGGAGATCATCAAGGACGACGTCCTCGAAGGCCTGACCTCGGTGGTGACGGTCCGGCTGGCCGAGCCGCAGTTCGACGGCCAGACCAAGGAGGTGCTCGGCACGCCGGCCGCGTCGCGGATCGTGGCGAAGGTCGTGCAGAGCGAGCTGGAGGCATTCCTCACCTCGAACAAGGCTGCCCAGAAGGCGCAGGCGCGCGCTGTGCTGGAGAAGGTCGTCGCGGCGTCGCGCACGCGGGTGGCGGCCCGTCAGCACCGGGAGCTGCAGCGGCGGAAGACCGCGCTGGAGTCGTCGGCGCTGCCGGCCAAGCTGGCCGACTGCCGCAGCAACGATGTCGACCGCTCCGAGCTGTTCATCGTCGAGGGTGATTCGGCGCTGGGTACGGCGAAGCTCGCGCGGAGCTCGGAGTTCCAGGCGCTGCTGCCGATCCGGGGGAAGATCCTGAACGTGCAGAAGGCGTCGGTCGGCGACATGCTGAAGAACGCCGAGTGCGCGTCGATCATCCAGGTGGTCGGCGCCGGGTCGGGCCGGACGTTCGACCTCGAGCAGGTCCGCTACGGCAAGATCATCTTCATGGCCGACGCCGACTCCGACGGCGCCCACATCCGCTGCCTGCTGGCGACGCTCTTCTTCCGGTACATGCGGCCGCTGGTCGACGCCGGGCGGGTCTACACCGCGGTACCGCCGCTGCACCGGTTCGAGCTGACGAACCCGAAGAAGGGCCAGGAGAAGTACCTCTACACGTACAGCGACGCGGAGTACCAGCGGAAGACGGCCGAGCTGATGAAGAAGGGCGTCCGCTGGAAGGAGCCACCGCAGCGCTACAAGGGCCTCGGTGAGATGGACGCCGACCAGTTGGCCGAGACCACGATGGACCCGCGGCACCGCACACTACGCCGGATCACCGTCGACGACGGCGAGGCCGCCGCGAACGTCTTCGACCTCCTGATGGGCAACGACGTCGCCCCCCGCAAGGAATTCATCGTCCAAGGCGCCTACGACCTGGACGAGAACCGCATCGACGTGTGATGCCCCGGCTGGCGTGCTTCGATCTCGACAACACGTTGATTGATCGGGACGGGGCGTTTCTGGCGTGGGCTCGGTGGTGGGTCGATCGCGCGGGGCTCGGGCCGGACGCGGTCGACTGGTTGGTTGCCCATGACAACGGTGGGTTCACGCCGCGGCCGCAGTTGTTCGCCGGATTCCGCGAACGCTTTGGGGTTGCTGTCTCCGTCGACGAGTACGACCGGGAGCATCCGTCGTTCACCTGGGTCGACCAGCCGGTGCTCGACGGGCTCGCTTCCTTGCGTACGGCGGGTTGGCGGGTTGCCGTGGTCACGAACGGCGGCGTGGTCCAGCAGAGCCGCAAGCTCGAGCACACCGGGATCGCCGACGCGGTCGACTACTGCTGCATCTCGGAGGCAGTCGGCGTGCGGAAGCCCGACGCGCGGATCTTCGAGATCGCAGCCGAAGGCGCGGGGGCGACCCTGGTCGACGGGTGGATGGTGGGGGACCATCCGTCGTACGACATCGCCGGCGGGATCAACGCCAACCTGAGCACCATCCGGATCGGCCACCGTCACGACGCGCCGACGCCGATCGCGGACCACCACCTGATTTCGGTCCAGGGCGTATTCCCCATCATTCTCGCCAGCTGAATCCAGGGGTTAGCTCAGGGCGTCGACCAGCGCTTCCGGGCCGCCGACCACCGGGATCACCAGTGAGCTGTGGGCAAGGTCGAGGGTCAGCCGCGTGCCGGCGGGAGGCCGGATCGTGAAGTCGCGGTCGCTCGACACGACCATCAGCGCGAGCCTGTTCCCAGCCGGTACGACGGTGTCCTTCGGCTGCAGGTCGACGTTCATCCGGTACAGCTTGCCCGGCTGGACGGGAGCGTCGGCCCAGTCGGAGAGACGGTTGGCCGGGTCCATCCAGCCACGCGTGAGGATCGTGCCGTTGCCGGTCGGTGGGTAGCTGACCAGCGCCACGGTCAGGTTCGCTTTCGACGCGCTGAAGGCGATCTGCAGCGCGGCCGACGGCGTACCACTGATGCGGACGGGCTTGGTGAGCGGCGGCGTCTGGTAGACCAGCCGCACGTCCGAAGCGGCAGCGTTCGCCGACGTGATGGCGGCGATCGACGCGTCATCGGTGAGCGTCTCCGTCGCGGTGCCGGCCGCGGTCGGAGCGAAGGTCAGGCCACCGCGTGCCGGGGCTCCCGGCGTGAGGTGGAGACCGGCCTGACCCGAGGCGGGATCCGGCCACTCGGCGTACGGGGTCGGGTTGGCGTTGCTGCATTGCAGGCTGACGGTCGCGCCGTCGGCTACCTTCTGACCGGTCGCGGTGGCGACCGCCGACGCCAGTACCAGATGGGTCGAGTCGGGGATCCTCGCGATCAGCCGGGTCGTGGTGGTGATCGTGCCGTCGGCGTTGGTCTGGGGCACGGTGAGGGAGAACCCGATCCGGAACGGGGTGGTGTCGGCCACCGCCAGCGTTGCCGTGTTCGACTGGTCTCCGCTGACAGCGGTCTGGCGAGGCGGACAGGAGGCGGCCTCGCGGACGACCCACGACCGTGGCAGCCGCTCGACTCCGTTGGGTACGCCGTACAGGTACCGGGTGAACCAGTAGTTCACCAGCACGTCCGGCGGTGGGCCGCCGTGGCCACCCTGGTGGAAGTAGAACATGTGCGGCACGTGCTGCTTCTTGAGCGCCGCGTAGAACTGCGCCGCGTTCTTCGTCATGACGTTGAAGTCGTTATTGCCATGGGCAAGCAAGGTTGCGGCGTGGACGTTGCGCACGTCCTTCATGTAGTTGCGCTCCTGCCAGAAGCCGCTACGGTTCCCGGTGGCGCGATCGATGTGGTGCTCGAGGTCGTCGATCACCGGCTGGCAGATCTTCCGTTCGCCGGTCTCGTCGAGCCGCGAGTACACGACGTCGGCCAGCACGTCCAGATCCTCGCCCTGGAAGGCATTGTTGTTGCCGGACGGGTTGGATGACGAATGCGGTGCCCGCACCATGCCGTTCGCCCGGTAGTAGTCGTACCAGTCGGAGATCGCCGAGATCGGTACGATCGCCTTCAGGCCATCCACCCCGGTCGTCGCGACAGCCTCCGGCAGGGTGCCGTTGTACGACGTGCCGATCATGCCGACCTTGCCGGTGGTCCAGCCGGCCACGGCCCGGGTCGAGCCGTCCCTGGTCGTGTACGCCCGGGCGCGACCGTTGAGCCAGTCGATCACCGCCTTACCGGCCAGCGTCTCGTTGCTGCCGCCCGACGTCGGGCAACCGTGGGAGTGGCCGGTGCCTGGTGACTCCGCATGGACGACGGCGAATCCGCGCGGCACCCAGGTCGACTCCAGGCTGGTGCTGATCACCGGGCTGGTGTCGAAGGCCGTCCAGAACGGCGCCCGCGGCCGGAGCAGCGGCGGCGAGCCGAGCGGGTGATCGACGGCCCAGTTGCTGTACGCGTCCGCCGTACCCGCGTAGTACGGGCTGTCCTCGAAGACGACCGGTACTTTCAGCCCCTCGGTGAGCACCTCGCGCGGCGCGGAGAAGTCGGTGTGGATCCGGTCGAGCTCGCCGTCGTGGTCGCTGTCGAACGGCGCCTGGACCCAGACCTCACCGCTGTACCAGTCGGTGGGGTTGGTGGAGAAGACCGCCTGGGCAAGACCGTCGACGAAGGTCGGCGCCACCGGCGCTGGAGTGCCGGTCGTCGCGGGTCGTGCCGAGGCAGGACTGGCAACTGCCGCGACCACCAGAACGGTCGTCGCGGCAGCGCTCGCCAGAAGTCGGATTCTCATGTCTGGTCCTCTCCGAGCGTTCGCCTGGCAGATCAAACCTCTGAATCATGCGGCGGGACCTCCCGAATCGCAACAGCTAGGACCGCGGAGGTACGGCGAGGATGGTGCCGTCCGGGCCGGGTGACAGCCGGCGGCCGTCCACGGAGACCTGGCAGTTCTCGGTCGTGATCGTGACGTCGACGGAGTGGCCACGGTAGCTGAGGCCGTGGATGCTGATGTTGCCCGCGGCAACGGGTTGAGGGTGGATGGTGCGGGATCCGTCGGGGTGCGGGCGGATCCCGGCCAGGCCGGTGAGGATGGCCTCGGCGCCGGCCGGCATCGTTCGGCCGGTCCTTCATGAACACAATACTGATCACCTGAGGCGCGGTAGTGAGCACTTTAGTAGTCACGTCCTGCGCCGGATATGCACTTGCCTGCACACGCTTCCCGGGCGGAGGCTTCTGTCTCGGGCTGGTGTCGGCGACGTTGTTCCTGCCGCACGGCTGCACGATCATTCCGGTGGCATCGCGACAAGGCGAACTCGGGCGGCCTGATGGTGCACAAGGCCAGCCACCACTTCGATCTGGTGAACTGGTGGCTCGGCGCCGAACCCCGGATCGTCTATGCACAAGGACAGTTGGCCTTTCTACGGTCCGGGGCGCCGGCACGGGTACGCGCGGGACTACGTCCGTGCCCATGGATCCGCGGCCGCCCTGGACGATCCGTTCGCGCTGCACCTGGCCGACAACCAGACCTTGCGTGAGCTGTACCTGGACGCGGAAGCGGAGGACGGCTACTACCGCGATCGCAACGTGTTCGCGCCAGGGGTGTCGATCGAGGACGACATGGCGGTGCTGGTGGCCTACGACTCCGGGGCGACCATGACGTATCACCTGACCGCGTACTCACCGGCCGAGGGCTACCGCGTGATATTCAACGGATCGCGGGGACGGCTGGAGCTGAATGTAGAAGAGTCGACATTTGTCCTGCCCCACCAGCGGGTCGAGTCGGCCAGGGGAGCGGTCCATGGCGACCTCGCCGCGCCGACGGCCGGACAGACAAGCATCACCCTGCGGCCGCTGTGGTCAGCGGCTGTCGACCACACCGTCGAGCACGATCACGCCGGCCATGGTGGCGCCGACGCCCGGGTACTCGCGGCGCTGCTCGACGACTCGCGGACCGAGGGAGCCGACGTGGCTGATGCCCGGCAGGCCGCGCTGGCGCTGGTGACCGGGCTGGCGGCGAACCGCTCCCTCGAGACCGGACTGCCTGTTCGAACGGCCGACGTACTGGCTCTTTGAGTGTGCGTCGCCACGCCCGGCCTGATCAGAAAACTGTCCATGCCGAGCGTGGCCATGAATAGTTTTCTGGCTGTCCTGTCGTTCCGTGAGTACCCGCGGGGACCAACCCCTTCCCCGCGGACGCCACTTAGTCAGCCTCGTCGCTGGTCGCCGCCCCCGGCCGCCTCGCTACCCCGCCGGGCTGCCTGGGTCGGTCACTTTGTGCACGAGATCCGTACGGCGCCGGACTCCGCGTACGGATCTGGTGCACAAAGTCGAGCTCTGCTGTGGCCGAAACCGGTTTGGCCGGGTGAGTGGCTCAGGTCCGAACCCGCAACGGTCCCGCACGAGCGGCGTCGTTTGGCGGGCGGGGGCGCGGACACCATGTCGGGACCTGAGACACCTGGTGACCTGCCCCCCAGGTCCCGACATCCTGTCCCAGGTCCCTGCTCTTGCCAGCGCCCCCACCCGCCGCCCGGGAGCCAGCTTTCTGTACTAGCTGAGCGCTGCGCGGAGGATCGCGTGGGCGCCGGTGACGATCGCCTCGCGGTTGGCCTCGTACGTCGGGTCGGTGATGTCGGTCTTGTTGGCCGGGCCGAAGGACAGCACGGGGACGTGCAGGTGACCGGCCGGCATCGACGGGTCGAGCAGGTCGCGCTGCAAGGTGTTGCGGTAGGCAACCTCATTGGAGAGGTACCCGCCGCCGGTGCCCTCCGAGGCGATCGAGCCGGGCGTCGGGCCGAGCGGCTGACGGACCGGCTGGGTCTGGCCGGCCGGGATCTCCAGCACCGACGTGTTGACGCGCGTGCGGAACGGCGTCACGTCGGCCTGCGACATCCGCGCCAGCGGCAGACTCGACGTGATCCACTCGGGTCCCGGCGGCATGCTGGGGGAGACGACCGGAGCGGAGATCGTGCCGCCTCCCCAGAGGTTGTTGTTGTCGCCGATCGAGCTGACCGAACGACGCCGGTCGTTGAACACCTCGAGGTCGAAGATTCCGACGCGCCCCTGGCTGGCCGTCATGACCAGGTCCGCGTGCTGTGGGCCGGGGCGGTAGTGCGGTGCGAGTGCGTTCTCGACCATGTTCTCGTCGAAGTCGGTGTAGCGGACCGGGAACACGACGGTCTGGATCTCGTAGGTTCTGCCGTTGATCGTCCAGCGCTGCCCGTCCAGCGTGAGCGCGTTCGCCCCGGACGGGTTGCCGATCCGGATATCCGCATCGAGCGTGAACGGGTCGAAGCCGGTCACCAGGATCTTCCGTACGCCGGGCGCGAACCGGGTGCTGGTGATGCCGCGCGAGGTGTACTCGAGGGATCGGATGAGTCCGGCGCGTTCCGTCGTACCGAGGCCGAACCGGGGGTGCCATTGTCTCAATGCGAGCGCCATCGAGAGGCGGGCCCAGTAGAGGCCGCGGTCGTCGGTGGCGGGTAATGCGTCCGATCCTGTCGGCGCGTGCTGGGCGCGGTGGGTCGCCGTACGCCAGAGGGCTTCGCCTTGCGCGTGCACGAGGGCCGCAGCGGCTTGGCGGTTCGGGATCGAGCAGAGCAGGCGAGTGAACAGGGCGACATGGCGGTCGAAGCCGGATCGGCGGAGGATCTCGGCCGGGACCGATGGACCGCCGGCGACGCCGGTGTCGAGACGTTGCTCCTCGACCGTTCCGGTAGCGGACTGGTCGAGGCATCCGGTGACAGGCGGGATGGCGTGGACCGTCGGAGCGCCGGACAGGACTGTCGTGAGGGCGAGGGCGCCGACGAGCAGGGAACGCGAAAATGAGCTGGGGCGGAGTCTCATACGTGGTGTCTACCAGATCCCGGCCCGAGTTCCGAGAGATTCCGAACAGCCCCGGGTGATCATCTGGCCGTCACGCGCAGAGTTGGGTGTGGAGGGTTTGGGTGGCCCAGGTGAGCCAGCGGTCGTGTGGCCAGGCGCGGTCTCGGGTGAAGAGGAGGTAGAGCTCGGGGCTGAGGATGCCGTAGAGGAGATCAGCGGCTTCGTCGGCCGTCAGACCATTGCGAGCGCCGGGCTTGGTGACGAGTGCGTCCGCGGCTGCGCGCTGGACGACGTACCGCAGGTCCTCGTCCTGGGGCCAGAGCGCGGCGACCTCGGGGTCGTTCGCGACGGCCGCTTCGAGGACCCGCATGATCGGGGACACCCGGGCGAGGACGGCGCTCGAGCCGGGGACGTACGCGGCCAGCATCTCCCCGGCGGTGGCGGCGGCGACCGCGTCGGTGAACCACGGGCGGTCCATCGTGGCGACCGGTTCGCTGTCGCCGGCGATCGTCACATCGACCAGCTCTTTCAGGAGAGCCCGCTTGTTGCCGAAGGTGAAGTAGATCGTCTGCACCGCGACGCCGGCCCGGTCGGCCACGTCCTGCAGGTTGGTCGCGCCGTACCCGTCGGCGACGAACAGCTCCCTCGCGGCCTCGATGATGCGCCGCCGGGTCTCCTGCGCCTTCTCCGCTCGGCGGTTGGGCCGCTTGACAACAGTCATGACTAGAGTCTATCTCTAGATTTGTTCGCTATAAGTCAACTCTAGTGAAAGGCGATAGTCATGTCGCTCATCGCAATCACCCGCTTCGAGGCCACCACCGACGACGCCTCCGACATCCGCGGCAAACACAACGCCCTGGTGGACGCGGTCCGCGCCGCCATCCCAGGCCTCACCGAGGCCCGGCTCGGCCGGCTCCAGAACCAGTGGGTCGGCGTCTGGCGCTGGGAGTCCGCCGATGACCTGAAGGCAGCCCGTGAACTCGCCCCGACCCTCGCCGAGACCAAGGCGGCGTTCGCCCTGGTCCGCGAGGGTACGTCGGCCGTCGACGAGATCGACGTGATCGACGAGCGCTAAGCGCCGGGGAGCGATCGCGGCAGACCGAAGGCCGGGAACACGCTGTTCTCGAACCGGGTCATGGCGGAGATCCGGTCGCCGCTGAGGGTAAGGACGTACAGTCCGGTGCCGTGCCGGACGCCGGCGGCGCCGCGCAGGTAGGCGCCGAACGCCGGCTGACCGTTGGCTCGGGTCGGGACGAGGTCGAATCTCCGGCCCGAGCCGAACAGCGTTGCGCAGAAGCCGGCCACGATGTCGCGGCTCTCGTACTCGAACGGCAGCGGCGGCATGGACATGAAGACGTCGTCGGTCAGCAGGGCCAGCAGTCCGTCGATGTCGGCGGACTCCCACGCGCTGACGAACTTCGCCACCATCGCATCCTCGGCGGGTGAGTCGGCGGCGGGAGGCGGTTCGGCGGCCGCCGACTGCCGGCGCTGCAGGCTGACGCGGGCCCGTTTGAGGGCGCTCTTCACCGACTCGACGGTCGTGTCGAGCATGCCGGCCACCTCGTTCGCGCGGAATCCGAGGACGTCGCGCAGGATCAGTACGGCGAGTTGGCGAGGCGGCAGGACCTGAAGGGCGGTCACGAAGGCTAGGGAGATGGATTCGGTCTGCTCGTAGCGGGCCTCCGGGCCGAGCGGCACGGTGATCGCGCCGTCGAGAAGCGCGTCGGGGTACGGCTCGAGCCATACGACCTCGCCGAGCCGAGTCGGCTCGGGCCGTTCGACGCCGGGGATGTCCCATTCCTTGGCGGGACGCCGGATGGCTGACCGCAGCGTGCTGAGGCACCGGTTGGTGGCGATCCGGTAGAGCCAGGTGCGGAGCGAGGCGCGCCCCTCGAACCCGCTGAGCCCCTGCCAGGCAGCCAGCAGGGTGTCCTGGAGGGCGTCCTCGGCGTCCTGGAACGATCCGAGCATGCGGTAGCAGTGCACCTGGAGCTCCCTGCGGTGCGGCTCGGTCAACGCCCGGAACGCCTCCTCGTCGCCGGCCCGCGCCCTGCTGATCAGGTCGGCTCTCACCAACTCCACTCCGGCCACCTCTCTGTCGTGTCGCGCTTCCATCCTGTATGGACGCCGGCCGAGGAGCGAAGGGGGCGGTCTGCGGACGCCCCGTTTCCGGACACCGCGGAGTCTCCATCAGCAGTAGTCGACATCACGACAAGGGAGAACCGACATGGGAAAGCTCATCGTCACCGAGAACATCACGCTCGATGGAGTCATCCAGGACCCGACCGGTGAGGAAGGTCTCGGCCGCGGTGCCTGGAGCCAGATGGGGCCCGAGGATCAGGCTGCGTGGGCCGAGTTCTTCACCGACGAGGCGCTGGACGTCGAGGCGATGCTGCTGGGGCGACGGACCTACGAGTACTTCGCCGGACGGTTTCCGTCCCGGACCGGCGTCTGGGCGGAGAGGTTGAACAGCATGCCGAAGTACGTCGTCTCCGCCACCCTCGAGGCCGCCGAGTGGAACAACTCGACCGTGCTGACCGGCGACGTCGTGGACGACGTCTCGAAGTTGAAGGAAACGCTCACCGGAGACCTCGTCGTCTACGCGAGTGGCCGCCTCGTGCCGACACTGCTGGAGCACGATCTGGTCGACGAACTGCGGCTGATGACGTTCCCGTGCGTACTCGGCGCCGGGCAACACCTCTTCGGCGAGACCGGCGAGCAGAAGCCTCAGCGCCTCGTCGGCAACCGGACCATCGGCGACGGTCTCGTTCTGCTCACCTACCAGCGCGCCAACTGAACAGGCGGTAGGCGTCAGTCGATCTGGGTGAGTTGCCCGGTGTCGACGTCGTACATGAAACCGCCGACGAGGATGTCGTCGCCGATCAGCGGATGTTCGCGGACGGCGGCGACATCGCGGCGGAGGGCCTCGAGCTGGTCGGGGATGACCGGGATGGGCAGGTAACCCGCCGGTTTCCCGGCAGCCGCCTCGACCTTCGCGCGCAGGTCGTCCTCCGACATCGCGGCCATCGCGCAGCGGGTGTGCGGGATGATCATGATCCGGCGGACGCCGAGCAGCTGGACGCCCAGGACGAGCCCGGTCAGCGTGACCTCGGTAACCCGGCCGCCGGCGCTGCGCAGCACCTTCGCGTCACCCGGCTTCAGCCCGAGCATCTCCAGCGGCGGGATCCGGGAGTCCATGCAGGTGACCACGCCGATGCCGGCGTGCGCGATGCCGTCGAACCCGCCGTAGTGGAAGTCGGCGACGTAGTCGGCGTTGGCGGCCAGGACATCCTCGAAACCGGTACTCAACGGACCTCACCAGCCTCAGGGGTTCCGGCATGCAGGATCGACATGGCGAAAGGCTCCTTTCCGCAGGACTCCGGACGGGGTGGATCGGCGGGTGCGCTGGTCACCGGCACGGTCCAGGACCGGCCGTCGACATGCCGTACGGCGACGGCCTCGAGGTCTTCGCCCACGACACTGAGGGCATCCAGCGCGAGCTCACCGACAAGACGGCGTACGGCGATCTCCGCGGCCTGACCGCGTTTGGTCCAGGTCGAGCGGCCGCGCAGCCCGGTCAGCACGATCTCACCACGACCGGCCGCGTCCAGCACGGCCGTGGCGGTCTCGACAGTCAACTGGCCGTGCATGGTGCCGGCCGGCAGGAAGGTCGCGGTCGGCGCGAACCGGTGACCGCCGAGATGGTTCGCCTCCCACACCCGGCCCGGCGCGAGCTTCTCCAGCGCGGAGACGAGCGGGCGGCCGAGGAGTGCGCAGCACTCGTCGCGCTTGCCGTTCGTGCAGACCAGCACAACGGGCTCGTCGATCGGGGCCAGCGACGGCAGCGACGCGAGTACGGCGGTCCGGTCGCCGCGACCGACCGCGTCGAGGTCGAGTTCCTTCAGTGCGGCGGGATCATCGACACAGGCACCAAGCAACCACGTGCGCCCTGGGAGGGTCGAGGCGACGTACACCTGGTGCGAGCGCTCGACCTCATCCGGATGGCGGCCGGGGGAGCGGATCAGCCCGAAGCGGACGTCCACCTTCTTGCAGGCCTCGTCGAACGCGCCGCCGAAGGCCGGGTCCAGGTGACTCTGCATCGGCGCCTTCGCGCCCCACGGCCCCGGCTGCTCGACAACCACCCAGCCCACGGCCACAACCGCCGTACCGGCGAGGGGCTCACGCAACTCCCGGCAGAAGGTCGAACACAAACCGGCACGACCGGTGGCGTCGAGACGATGGGTCACAGCATCACCGTACGCGAGGTGAGACGGCTGTCCCTCATGATGATCAGGATGTGTGCACAACGCCACGTCGGCCGAGCAGGAGTGCGGCCAGGAGCGCGGCCAGGAAGGCGCTGATGGCGGCGCCGGCGAAGATGGTGTGAACTTGTGAAACGGCGGCATCGCGGAGCGCGTCGACGAACGGGCGGCAGTTGCCGGGGGACTTCGGGCACAGTTCGTTCGGGGAGGGGATGTCGTCGGCGAGCGCGAAGTACCGCCGCAGGCCGATGGCTGTGAGGGCGGACACCCCGACCAGCATGCCGACCATCCGCGCGACCACGACCAGCGCGCTGACCAGGCCGTGACTGTCGGCCGGCGTGGCACCGAGCATGGCGGTGTTCACCGGAGACAGCGCGAGTCCGAAGCCGAAGCCGCAGAGCAGGAGTACGACGGTCGCCGGCCAGTGATCGAGCGCAGTACGGCTCCAGAACGCCATGAGCACAAACATCGCGCCGGACAACGCGAGCCCGGCACCCGTGATCAGGCCGAGGCCATAGCGCCGAGTCAGCCAGCCGCCGACGACCGCACCGACCGGCAGGGCGATCAGGAACCGCAGCAGCACCAGAGCGGCGGCCAGTTGCCCACCGCCCTGGGTCGTGCGGGCGAACACGGGTACGTCGACCAGCGCGGCGATCAGCGCACATCCGACGAGGAAGCTGACGACCAGCGATCCCCAGGCCGGCCGCGCACCGAGGAGACCGTGCGGCACGATCGCCCGCGTCGTACGGCGCTGCCAGGCCGCGAACGCGATCGCGAAGACTGCGGCGGCGACCAGGAGCCATGGGCCGGCCGGCGACATCAGCTCACGCTCGGGGTCGGCGGTCGCGAACGCCAGCACCACGCCGGCAAGGGCGAGCGCGAGGAGGACTGCTCCGACGAGGTCGACCTGGGCCAGCACAGTCCCCATCCGGCCGCGGCTGCGCCACGCGACCAGACCGAGCCAGAGCAGACCCAGCACGAGGGTGGCGACTCCGATCGGGGTGAGCAGCCGGGAAGACCCGGTGAACGGCACGAATGGCAGGCCGAGCGTTACGCCAGTTGCCAACCGCTCGGGCGCGGTGAGAGTCAGCCCAAGTGCAATGCAGGCGAGCACCCCGATGATCGCGGACAGAGGCGGTGGTCGCCATCCGCGCAACAACAGGGCCAGCACGACAGCGACGGTGAGATTGAGCCAGAAGATGTACCGCCAGTCCGCGATCGCCAGTACGGCGGCGCCGAGCAGTGGGCCGAGCACCGAGCCGAGCTCCTGCACCGCACCAACAACACCCAGCGGAAGGCCTCGCCGCTCAGCCGGCCACAGATCCGCCACCAGGGCCAGCGTGGCCGGGACCAGCCCACCACCGCCGACGCCCTGGAGAAACCGACCGGTCACCACCAGCGGCAGGTCGTACGCCCCGGCTGTGATCAGCGAGCCGACCGCGAACAGCAGTAATGCACCGACCAGCACCGGCGTCCGCCCGACCACATCGGCGATCCGCCCGATCAGCGGGAGCACCGCGATGTACCCGAGCAGGAACCCGGAGATGATCGGCGCCGCCCGCTGCAGCTGGTCGGCCGACAGCCCGACCCCGGCCATCATGTCCGGCAGCGCGAGGACGACGACGTACGTGTCGGCCGCCGCGAACGCCACCGCGATGGAGGCCAGGGTGAGTTGGGTCCTCGGGTTGCTCACCGGCGTCGGGCGGCCGACGGACGAGCTCACGGCTTGGTGATCTCGATCTTCTCGCCGTACTTGTCGAGGGTGACGTCGTAGCTGCTGGTGGCGTCGCCGTAGAAGGGACCGGTGATGGTGGCGGAGACGAGTTGCTTGGAGTCCTTGTCGATCTTGAACGAGCTGGGGAAGTCCTTGTCCGCGGGGGCCTTCGGGAAGATGCCCTGCAGGGACTGGCCCGGGATCGAGCCGGTGACCTCGGTCAGGACCTTCGCTCCGTCCCGGCTCTCACCTTTCACCTTCGGGTCCTTCACGGCCGTCAGCAGCGACGACAAGCCCTTCGCCGGGTCCAGCAGGACCGCTGGGTCGGGCGCGCCGAGACCGGCCAACTGCGACGGCGGGAGCTCGATGTAGCTCGGGGTGAACGACAGCTTCGCGTAGACCTTGCTGCCGACCGACACCACCTGGGCGTCGATCGGGGCGCCGTTCGAACGGACCGTCAGCTTGCCCTTGAATGCCGGGGCGTGGGTCGCGACTCCGTCACCGCTCGCCAGCGTCTGTGCGTTGTCCGGCAGGTCCCGCCCGGTCAGCACGATGTGCACGCTGGCCGCGTCGTCGATCGACTTCTTGGCCGCGGTCAGCATCGCGACCGCATCGTCGCCCGACTGACCGTCGCCCCCGCCGGAGTCCTTCTTGTCGTTGCAGCCCGCCAGCGCTACCACGAGCACCGCGCAGAGCGCGAGCAGTCTCTTCACAGGGGTCAGCCTGCCAGATCAGGAGCGCAGGCCGCGATCGGCTGAGCCACCGGTACGCCGGAACCGTCGCGCCGCATGTCGATCGGCGGCAACTCGACCGGAGCACCACTGCTCGCGCTCGCCCGCACCGGCGCCGAACCGATGAACCCGAGCAGCAGCCCGTCCTCACCCTTCAGCAACCGCTGGCACCGCACACCACCGGTGCCACGGCCCTTGCCCGGGTACTCGTTGAACGGCGTCACCTTCACCGCGCCGACCTCGGTCCCCGGCAGTGCCGTCGACGAGCCTGCGATCGTCACGACCTGCGCCTCGCGACCGGTGTTCACGGCACCGAAGAAGACCACCTTCGCGCCGGCGGTCAACCGGATGCCGGCCATGCCACCCGCGGTCCGCCCCTGCGGCCGAACCACTGACGCCGGGAAGTGCAGCAGTTGCGCGTCCGACGCGATGAAGCACAGCTCCTCGTCGCCGGTGGTCAGCTCGACCGCGCCGATCACCTCGTCGCCGTCGTTCAGCCGGATGATCTCCCACGAGTCGCGGTTGCTCAGGTGGTCCGGTACGACGCGCTTCACCACGCCGCCCGCCGTCCCCAGGGCGACGCCGATCGAGTCGGGATCCATCGTGGTCAGCGCGAGCGCCTTCTCACCCGGCTCCAGCGAGACGAACTCCGCCACCGGCGCGCCGCCCTGCAGGTTCGGCGCGTTCGCGGTCGTCGGTACGGCGGGCAGATCGAGCGACTCGAGCCGGATCAGCCGGCCCGTGCTGGTGATCAGCCCGTACTGACCACGCGCCGTGCTCTTCACCGCGGAGACGATCGCGTCGTGCTTCGCCCGGGTGTCACCGGTGCCGAACGGCTCGACGCCATTCGTCCGCGCGAGCAGGCCGGTCGAGCTCATCAGGATCCAGCACGGGTCGTCGCTGACCTCGAGCGGCACGGCCGCGGTCTTGGTCGCACCGGACGACTCGAGCAGCACGGTCCGCCGCGGGGTGCCGTAGGTCTTCGCGATCTCGGCCAGCTCGTCGGATACCGTCTTGCGCAGCAGCGCCTCGTCCTCGAGGATCGCGGTCAGCCGCTCGATCTCACGCTCGAGCTCACCCTTCTCGGTCTCCAGCTCGAGCTTGGAGTACTTCGTCAGCCGGCGCAGCGGCATGTCGAGGATGTAGTTGGCCTGCACCTCGGACAGGTCGTAGATCTCGATCAGCCGGCCACGGGCCTCGGCCGCGTCGTCGCTGCCGCGGATGATCTGGATGACCTCGTCGATGTCGAGGATCGCGATCAGCAGACCGTCGACGATGTGCAGCCGGTCCTGCGCCTTCTGCCGGCGGAACTCGCTGCGCCGGCGGACCACGTCGTACCGGTGGTCGAGGTAGACCTCGAGGAGGTCCTTGAGCCCGAGGGTGCGCGGCTGGCCGTCGACCAGGCAGACGTTGTTGACGTGAAAGGCGTCCTCGAGCGGGGTCAGCTTGTAGAGCTGCTCCAGCAGGGCCTCGGGGACGAAGCCGTTCTTGACCTCGATCACCAGCTGGGTGCCGTGGGTGCGGTCGGTCAGGTCCTTGACGTCGGCGATGCCCTGCAGCTTCTTCGCCTGGACCAGGGTCTTGATCTTCTCGATCACCTTCTCCGGGCCGACGGAGTACGGCAGTTCGGTGATGACGATGCCCTTGCGCCGCGGGGTGACGTTCTCGATCCGGGCGGTGGAGCGCATCTTGAAGCTGCCGCGACCGGTCGCGTAGGCGTCCTTGATGCCGTCCAGGCCGACGATCTTGCCGCCTGTCGGCAGGTCCGGGCCGGGGACGAACCGCATCAGGTCGTCCAGGGTCGCGGTCGGGGTCTTGATCAGGTGCCGCAGCGCCTGGATCACCTCGACCAGGTTGTGCGGGGCCATGTTGGTCGCCATCCCGACCGCGATCCCGGTGGCGCCGTTGACCACCAGGTTCGGGAAGGCGGCCGGCAGCACCGCCGGCTCTTCCTCCTGGCCGTCGTAGTTCGGCCGGAAGTCGACGACGTTCTCGTCCAGGCCCTGCGTCATCGCCATCGCCGGCGGCGCCATCCGGCATTCCGTGTATCGCATCGCCGCTGGACCATCGTCCAGAGATCCGAAGTTCCCGTGGCCGTCGATCAGCGGGACCCGCATCGACCACGGCTGCGCGGTCCGGACCAGGGCGTCGTAGATCGCGCCGTCGCCGTGCGGGTGGTACTTACCCATCACCTCACCGACGACGCGGGCCGACTTCACGTGCCCGCGGTCGGGGCGGATGTTGTTCTCCGCCATCGAGAACAGGATCCGCCGCTGGACGGGTTTCAGCCCGTCCCGCGCGTCGGGCAGCGCCCGGGCGTAGATGACCGAGTAGGCGTACTCCAGGTAGCTGGAGCGCATCTCGTCGGAGACATCGACGTCGAGGATGCGCTCCTCGAAGTCCTCGGGCTCAGCGGTGGTGCTGCTACGGCGTGCCATGCGGGTCTGCGAACTCCTCGATCAAAACCGGTCCGGCGCCGCGACGGTCCGGCGCCGCACCCATTGTCCCTGGTGAACGGTGATTTCTGTACGAACGGCCACGCCTCCGGCGCGGCGGGTCATGGGGCTGTAACTCCCGTCCTTCCTTCGTCGCTTCAGTCGCTTCGCTCCCTACGCTCCTCAGTCCAGGACGGGAGGCCCCATGACCGGGGCCACGACCCGCCCGCGTGGTGGTCGAAGCGCCCGATACCGGTCTACTCCACCGCCGCGGACGGCTGCGACCGGCGCAGGATGTACGTCGTCGGGGCCAGAGCGGACCCTACCGCCAGGCCCAGACAGATTCCCGCGATCCCCAGCAGAACCGCCCACGGCACGGTGACGGGTACGTCGGCCACCCCCGACGTCATCGCGTGCCGGATCAGGATCCCGACCGTCACGGTGATCGCCGTACCGAGCGTGAGCGCCACCGCACCGACCAGCGACGACTCCCACAGCACCATCCGGCGAATCTGCGCCGGCGTCGCCCCGAGCAGCCGCGACGTGACGAACTCGTGCCGCCGCTGCAGACTCCCCATCAGCAGCGTGTTGGCGATCGCGATCGCGCTGTAGAGAGCGGCTGGACCGAGCAGCAGGATGAGGCCGAACTGGTTCCCCTTGCGGACACCGTCAGCCTGCTCCGCTTCCCAGTCCGCGGCTGGTACGGCGTGATCGATCGTGCTGACCAGCGACGCTGGGTCCACGCCATCGGCCGGTAGCACGAACAGATGGTCGGGCTTGGCGGTCGGTGCGTGCTTGCGGGCGACGTCCAGCGGGATCAGCAGCGACGGGTTCACTCCCATGGCGTCCGGGACGATCGCGACGATCTTCAGCTTGGCGGCGGTCTTGTCCAGGAACGTCACCGACATCTCGCCGCCGACCCGGTAGTGCTCGAGGCTGGACATTTCCTTGCTGATGGCAACGGTATTGCCGGTCAGGTGGTCGAGGTCGCCGGACAGCGGCGTCAGGTCGCGGGTCCTGGTGGCGATCGCCGGATCGATACCCTCGGCGTCCTCGAGTTGGGCGTCGTCCCGGCTGATCCGGACCAACTGCAGCGGCAGCCCGGCGTCGACCGTACCCACACCAGGGACTCTGGAGAGATCTGCCGCCTCAGTCACGACGACGGGGGCGCGGAGGGTGTCGCGGATGGTGGCGGCGGCGCTGTCGGCGGCGAAGCTGAGGCTGAGGACCATCGAACCGGCGATCGCGGAGATGGACAGAATCGGTGCCGCGAGCGATGCGCTGCGCCTGGGCGCGGCGACCACGTTGCTCCGGGCGAGCCGCCCGGACACGCGCGTCCAGGCGACCAGTGGCAGCGCCCACAGCCGGCTGATCCATGGGACCACGAGTGGCGCGAGCAACGTCAGCGCGATCACCATCACCATCGGCGTGAACATCGCCAGCGGTACGACGCCCTCACCCGTCGACGGCCGGATGAGCGTCAGCATCACGATCGCCCCGCCCATGAACAGCAGCCCGAAGACGACCCGCACCGGCCCGATCCGCGGCGGCTCCAACGCCGCCTCCCGCAGCGCGTCGATCGGACCGACCCGGCCGGCCCGCCGAGCTGCGGACCGGGCGCCGAGCATCGCGACCAGAAGCCCAGCCCCCACCGCGATCGACAACGGCACCCACGGTGACGCCGGCTCGAGCCTCACCGGTGCCAGCTCCGTGTACGACGCCTTCCGCAAGAGCAACGGTGTCGCCAGTTGGGCCATGACCGCGCCCGTGAGCGACGCCGCCAGCGCGACGACCAGCGCCTCGCCGAGAACCATCCGCCGGATCTGTCCCGGTGTCGCGCCGATCAGCCGCAGTAGCCCGAGCTCGCGTCGCCGGGACGCAACCGCGAAGGCAAACGTACTCGCGATGACGAAGATCGTGATGAACCCGCAGATCACACCGACCAGACTGAGTACCGTCTGCAGCCCGGACACGTCGGCGTCGGACATCGGCACGCTGACCTGCCGGGGCGCAGCGTCGTCACCGCCGAGTGTGGTCACGACGATCTTCGCCGCGGCCGGCCCGTGGTAGGCGATCGTGGCGGCCGTGGCTGTCGCCGCCAGACCGAGCAGGAACACGCCGACGGCCAATGCCACGAACGAGCCCGCGTACAAGGACCGATGGCGGCTGACGGTCTGCCGGCTGAGATAGAACATCACCGCTCCAGGTCACTCATGGCGGCGGCGATCTGGGCCGGCGTACCGCGGTCGAGGTGGCCCGCGAGCAGGCCGTCGGACAGGAACAGCACACGCTCGGCGTACGCGGCCGCGACCGGGTCGTGGGTGACCATCACCACGGTCTGCCCGGCGCGGTCGGTTGCCTCACGCAACAACGTGAGGATCTGCCGGCTGGTCCCGCTGTCCAGGGCTCCGGTCGGCTCGTCGGCGAAGAAGACCGACGGCCGGGTGATCAAAGCCCGCGCGATCGCGACCCGCTGCTGCTGACCGCCGGACAACTCGGCGGGCCGCCGCTTGGCCTTGCCCTGCAGCCCGACCTGGTCCAGCACGCGGTTCACCTCGCCGCTGCTCGGCCGGCGACCGGTCAGCCGCAGCGGTAGCGCCACGTTGTCGTACACGGTGAGCGAGGGCAGCAGGTTGTAGGCCTGGAACACGAAGCCCATCTCAGCCCGGCGCAGTTTGGTGAGTGCGACCTCGTTGAGTCCGCTCAGGGTCACACCGCCGAGTACGACGGTGCCGTTGGTCGGTTGGTCGAGTCCGGCGGCGCACTGCAGCAGAGTGGACTTACCGGAGCCGGACGCTCCCATCACGGCCGTGAACGAGCCCCTGGCGAAGTGGTAGGTCACGCCTCGCAGCGCGTCGACCGCTCCGGCCTTGGAGCGGTAGGTCTTGGTGATGCCGTCCAGCAGCAGAGCCGGCGGCTCGGTGGGTACGACGCTCGGGTACGTCGGCGCGGTAGCGGTCATGGTCCCAGCCAACCGCCGTACGCCGCTCCGCACCCTGGCCTACGGAGGACACCCGGAGTAGCGCGCACGCTACCGTCCCGCGCGCCGTCCGCCACCTAGGGTTGGCACGTGAACAGCTCCCCAACGACGCGGCCAGTGACGTCGTGGGCCGCGTTGGCGTCGCCGCGGTTCCTGGTGTCGTCGTGGCCGTGGCGGAGCTACGCCTACCTGTTCACGTCGGTGCCGGTGGGTGTGCTGACGATCGGCGTTCTGATCGGTGCCGCGGCGGCCGGCGCCGTACTGAGCCCGATCCTGATCGGCGTCCTGCTGCTCACCGCCTTCCCGCTCCTCGGCGTCCTGATCGGCCGGGTCGAGCGGTGGCGCGCCCGCCTGGTGCTGATCGACGGCATCAGCAGTCCGCACGCGACCATGCCGTCCGCGCTCAGAAGGCGGGAGAAGCTGAAGTTCCGGCGCCGTGAGCAGGCGTCCCTGCGCGCCCTCGGGTACGGCTTCGTGCTGGGCGTCTTCATCTGGCCGCTCAGCGCGTTGATCGCCGGGATCTGCGCGACGACCCTCGCGATCACCTTGGCCGCGCCGGTCATCGCCAACAGCGAGCAGATGGGCATGGGTCCGTGGACCCTGGATACCGCAGGGGAGGGTCTCATCTTCCTGGTCGCCTTCGGTCCGCCGTTCTTCGTGGTCAGCTCCTACCTGGTCGGCGTCGTGGCCGGTGCCGAGGCGTCACTGGCGAAGGCGATGCTCGGTCCCCGGCAGGAAGAACTGCAGCGCAACGTCGCCGAGCTGCGCAGGTCCCGGCTCGATCTGGTCGACGCGTTCGAGACCGAGCGGGTGCGGATCGAGCGGCATCTGCACGACGGCGTCCAGCAGCGCCTGGTTGGACTCACGATGACGCTCGGGCTGGCCGAGCTCGACTTGCCCGAGGGGGAGGGCCGGCGGTTGGTGGTGAAGGCCCACTCAGAGGCCGAGGCGGCGCTGGCAGATCTGCGCGAGGCGGTCCGGGGGATCCATCCACGCGTGCTCGTCGACCACGGGCTGGAGGCCGCCGTACGCGAGGTAGCGGATCGGAGTCCGTTGCCGGTGACGGTGCAGCTGGCCTTGCCGTCACGGTTGCCGCCGCCGATCGAGGCGGCGGCGTACTTCGTCGTCAGCGAGTCACTGGCCAACGTGGCGAAGCACGCCAAGGCTTCGAGCTGCGGGGTGACCGGCCGGGTCGAGCGGGATCAGCTGATCGTGACCGTGACGGACGACGGGATCGGGGGCGCGAAGGTCGGTGCGGGGACGGGACTCACCGGACTGGTCACGCGGTTGGACGCCTTGGGAGGCACACTCGTCGTCGACAGCCCGCCCGGTGGGCCGACCCGACTGCGGATGGAGTGCCCGTGCCGACTCGGCGACTGAGCATCGTGCTGGCCGAAGACTCACTGCTGCTGCGGGAGGGACTGGCCAGCATCCTGGACCGCGCCGGGCACGAAGTACGCGACACCGTTGGGGATGCGGACACGCTGCTGGCCGTCGTACGCAAGGAGCCGCCGGACGTCGTGATCACCGACGTGCGGATGCCGCCGGGGCACAGTGACGAGGGCCTGCGGGCGGCCGCGGCGATCCGGGCCGAGCTGCCGTCGATCGGGATCCTGGTGCTGTCGCAGTACGTCGCCGACGCGTACCTCTCGTCGTTGCTCGAGACAACGACCGGTGGGATCGGGTACCTGCTGAAGGACCGGGTCGGTCACGTCACCGAGTTCCTCGAGTCGCTGGACCGGGTCGCGGACGGCGGGACGGTGGTCGACCCCGAGGTGGTCCGGCAACTGCTCGCCCGGCGGCGGAACGACGGCCCGCTCGCCGCACTCACCCCGCGTGAGCTGGAGGTGCTCGCGCTGATGGCCGAGGGTCGGGTGAACGCGTCGATCGCAGCGCAGTTGGTCGTGAGTGAGGCCGCCGTACGCAAGCACGTGGGGAACATCTTCGCGAAGCTACAGCTGGACGACGGGCTGGATCGCAGGGTCTCGGCCGTCCTGACCTACCTGCGCAGCTGACACCTGTCGCTTGCGTCCGAAGAACTGTGGCCTATAGCGCTCGGATCTTCGGACGTAACTGCTTGGGTGGTGGGGGAGGGTAGAGGCATGGACAGTGATATCCGGAAGATTCTGGCGGACTGCCAGACGTGGGCTGTCGTCGGGCTGTCGAACAACACCAGCCGGGCGGCGTACGGCGTGGCGCGGTTCCTGCAGGGGCACGGGAAGCGGATCGTGCCCGTGCATCCGTCGGCGGAGTCCGTGCACGGCGAGCAGGGGTACGCGACGCTCGCGGACATCCCGTTCCCGGTCGATTGCGTGGACGTGTTCGTCCGGTCAGACCTGGCCGGTGACATCGCGGACCAGGCGGTGGGAATCAACGCGAAGGCAGTGTGGTTCCAGCTCGGTGTAGTGGATCCGGACGCCTACACACGCACGACCGCGGCAGGCCTGGCCATGGTGATGAACCACTGCCCGGCGATCGAGTGGGGGCGGCTGGGGCCTTCCTGAGACCTTAAGGGGCCTGATGTTCACGATCGACACGTCAAGCGACTTCGGCAAGCGGATCGCCCGGCAGCTGGACGACGAGAAGGTGCTCTGGCTGACCACGGTCGCCAAGTCCGGTACGCCGGCCCCCAAACCGGTCTGGTACCTCTGGCGCGACGGCCAGATCCTGGTCAGCAGCCAGCCTGGCACCGCGAAGGTGCAGCACGTCGTCTCGCGCCCGCGAGTCTCGCTGAACTTCAACGCGACCCACACCGGCGGTGAGGTCGGCGTACTCACCGGCGACGCCGCGATCGACGACAACGGTCTGACTCCCGAGGAGCTCGCGGCCTACAACGCGAAGTACGCCGACGACATCAGCCGGCTCGGGATGACCCCGGACCAGTTCCACGCGAGCTACTCGGTCCTGGTCCGGATCACCCCGGACAACCTCCGCGGCTTCTGACCACCCGCTGGCCCAGGTGCATTCGAGGGCATATCCGTGCGACTGGCGGGTTCTCCCTTGGTGTACCAGCAGAGAACCCACAACTCGAGGGGATATGCGCGCGACTGGCGGGCCCTCGGGACCTGCCCTGGCCGCCACACAGCGCCGGCCAGGGATCGGAACCGGTGGGTGGGGATAGGTCGTGGTGGGTGGGACAGGTCATTGGTGGGTTGGGACACGTTGTGGTGGGCGGGGACAGGTCGTGGTGGGTGGGCACAGGTGGGCTGGGGCCGGAAGCGGTGGGTTGGGACGGTTCGTGGTGGGTGGGCACAAGGTATTGCCTGTCTTGGCCCACCACGACCTGTCCCAGGTCACCAGACGTTGACCGATCCGCGCAGAACAAGCGCGCCGGTACCGCCCGGTCCAGCCTCGGCACACCTCTCGCCCGGCACAGCCTCCGCCCTGCCCACCCCGGACATCGCCCCTATCCCGACCAGCACACCCTGCCGACAATCACCCGCACATCGAGCGAGAGAGCCCTTCTCTCCCTGAATCACGAGGGGAGAGGGACGATTTAACGGAATCCCGGAATGGTCTTGTGGGTCAGTTGAGGTAGCCCTCGACGGTGTCGGCGGAGCGGGGCTGGGCGGTGTCAGGGTTCTCGCCGTACTCGCGCTTGGCGCGGCGCTGGCGGAGCAGGTCCCAGCACTGGTCGAGCTCGACCTCGAGGGCCTGCAGGCGCGCGTGCTCGTCGGTGTCGGTGATCTGGCCGGCGGCATGCCTGGTGCGCAGCTCCTTCTCCTCGGCGACCAGCTCGTCGATCCGGCTGAGGAGGCTCTTGTCATCGGTCATGAGGAAACGGTACGCCCGTGCTCCAGTCCGCCCGGGGTCAGGCTTCCTTGAAGTCGGCCTCGTCGTACGCGTACTGGGTTTCGGAGCCACTCGCCACCTTCGCGGCCTCGTCCGCGCGCAACTCGACCCGCCGGATCTTGCCGGAGATCGTCTTCGGCAGCTCGGCGAACTCGATCCGCCGGATCCGCTTGTACGACGCCAGGTGCTCCCGGCAGAACCGCAGGATCTCGCCGGCCAGCTCGCGCGACGGTTCGTGGCCGGCCGCGAGGACGACGTACGCCTTGGGGACGGCGAGCCGGACCGGATCCGGCGACGGTACGACGGCTGCCTCGGCGACCGCCGGATGCTCGATCAGCACCGACTCCAGCTCGAACGGCGAGATCCGGTAGTCGCTGGCCTTGAACACGTCGTCCGAGCGTCCGACATAGGTGATGTAGCCGTCCTCGTCCCGGCTCGCGACGTCGCCGGTGTGGTAGAAACCGCCACGCATGACCTCCTGGGTCAGCTCGCGGGCGTCGCGGTAGCCGCGCATCAGCGGGACCGGCGCGGGCGCGAGCTCGATACAGATCTCACCGTCGTCGCCGATCTCGTCGGTGGCCGGGTCGAGCAGCGCGATCGAGTATCCGGGCAGCGGTCGGCCCATGGACCCGAGCTTGACCGGCTGACCCGGCGGGTTGCCGATCTGGGCGGTCGTCTCGGTCTGGCCGTACCCGTCCCGGATGGTGATGTCCCACGCGTTCCGGACCTGCTCGATCACCTCGGGGTTGAGCGGCTCACCGGCCGAGATGCACTCCCGGATCTGGACCTTCACCGCGGACAGATCGGCCTGGATGAGCATCCGCCAGACCGTCGGTGGTGCGCAGAAGGTCGTCACGCCGTACGTCTGCAGGACCTGCAGCATCTTCTCGGCGTCGAAGCGCGTGTAGTTGTACAGGAAGACGGTCGCTCCGGCGTTCCACGGCGCGAAGACGTTGCTCCAGGAGTGCTTCGCCCAGCCGGGGGAGGAGACGTTCAGATGGACGTCGCCGGGCTGGAGTCCGATCCAGTACATCGTTGACAGGTGGCCGACGGGGTAGCTGACCTGGGTGTGTTCGACCAGCTTGGGCTGGCTCGTCGTCCCCGAGGTGAAGTACAGCAGCAGCGAGTCGTCAGCGGCGGTATCCACTTCCGGCACGGGTCCGTCGTACGAAGCAAAGTCGTCGTAGTGCAGCCAACCCTCGACCGGCGTGCCGATGGCGACGCGGATGCAGTGGTCCGCGATCCCGGCGTACCGGCCGGCCTCGGAGCTACTCGTGACCACGGCCCGGACGCCGCCGCGGGTGATCCGGTCCGCCAGGTCGGCATCGGTGAGCAGCGTGGTCGCGGGGATCATCACGGCGCCGGCGCGGATGCAGCCGAGCAGGACCTCCCAGAGCGGGACGGTGTTGCCGAGGACGATCAGCACCCGGTCGCCCGGCTTCAGCCCGGCCGCGGTGAGCCAGCCGGCGACCTTGCGGGATCGCTCGGCCATCTCGGCGTACGTGCGCGAGTTGACCTCGCCGTCCTCCTCGACGATCGTCAGCGCGGCGACCTCGGGCTGCTCGACCGCGAGCGCGTCGAACCAGTCGCGGGCCCAGTTGAACCGGTCGAACGACGGCCAGTTGAAGTCCCGGTACGCCGTCTCGTAGTCCTCCCGATGCGCGACCAGGAAATCCCGCGCCTCCCGGAACTCCCGCGTGACGTCCGAAGTGCTCTGCTCCGTAGCCATGTCCCGCACATTACCCATTCAGTACGAGAACGGATCCCGCAACGACGAGCGGCGTCAGGATCATGCCGCGCCACAGGAACGACCACCACGAAATGTCGACGCGGGCGGCGTCGCAGCGGGACCGCCAGAGCAGCGTCGCGAGCGACCCCCACAGGGTCAGAAGGCAGCCGCAGTTCACGCCGATCAGCAGAGCCATCATCCGGTGCGGGTCGCTGGAGGCGACCGGCTCCATCGCCAGGTACGCCGGGAGGTTGTTGAACAGGTTGCTACCGACCGCCCCGGTTGCACTGAGCCGCAGGTCCGAGGTGGTCCCGGCGACTCGGCGGAGCAGATCCTCCAGGCCGTGATCGGTGAGGAACGCGACGAAGGCGAACAGCACGACCACTCCGATCACCAGCCTGGCCGGGATCAGCGACCACCGCAGCGCGCTCCGCCGCCGGACCGCGAACAGCACGACCAGGATGATCGCGCCCACACTGGCCGGCCAGGCGACCTCGATCCCGGACACGAACGCCGGACCGAGCAGCACGCAGACACCTGCCGAGCCCCAGAACAGCACCTTGTCGTCCACCTCCGGCGTCGGCGGTACGACGTACGTCCGGCGCAGATCGCGGTGGAACAGGACGGCCAGCACGGCGACCGTGATCAGGATCGCGGCGATCGCGGGTCGCCAGCTCACCGCGAGGTACGAGACGTCCAACCGGTGGAACTGGTGCAGGGCGAGCAGGTTCGTGAGGTTGGACACCGGGAGTAGCAGCGATGCGGTGGCGGCCAGCCAGACGGTGGTGAACGCGAACAGCTTCGGCGGGATGTCGAGCTGCCGGGCCATCGCGAGCACAACGGGGGTCAGCAGGACCGCGCAGGTGTCCAGAGACAGCACGATGGTGAGCCCTGTCGCCAGCGCGACTACGAGGAGCCACAACCGCCAGACCCGGCCGCGCGCGAGGTGAGCGGCTTCCCGGGCGGCGACCTCGAACAGCTTGGCCTTGTCGGCCAGTTCGGCGATGACGGTCACGGCGATCAGGAAGACCAGTACGGGCGCGATCCGCGCGACCAAAATTCACCACCTTCTACCAGACTGTTTTGAGTAGGCTGACCAGGTGACCCCGCCGGACGAGGACCCGCAGCAACCGGCCCAGTATGACCCGCACCACCCGTCCGGCTATCCGGGCGACCTCGAGGCGGACGTCGTACTGCGGGACGGTGCTACCGCGCATCTCCGGCCGATCGCGCCCGCCGACGCGGACCTGATGGTGGCCTTCTACGCCCGGGTGTCCGAGCAGTCCAAGTACTACCGCTTCTTCGCCCCGTACCCACAATTGTCCGATCGGGACGTGGCGAGGTTCACACAGGTCGATTACCACGATCGGCTGGCGCTGATTGTGACCGTCGGTGACGAGATGATCGGCGTCGGGCGGTACGAGCGGACCGGACGGCGTACGGCGGAGGTCGCGTTCCTGATCGAGGACGCGCACCAGGGCCGCGGGCTGGGGCAACTCCTGCTCGAGCACCTGGCGCAGGCGGCCCGGGAGAACGGCATCGCCCGGTTCGTCGCCGAGGTACTGCCGGACAACCGGAAGATGATCACGGTCTTCACCGAGGCCGGCTACAAGGTCGCCCGCGAGTTCGAGGACGGCGTGATCGTGGTCGAGTTCGACATCGCGCCGACCGACACGTCGTTCGGGGTGATGCAGGCCCGGGAGCAGCGGTCCGAGGCGCTCTCGATCGCGCGGTTGCTGACGCCGTCGAGCGTCGCGCTGATCGGTGCCAGCCGGCGTGAGGGCACGATCGGGAACGCGCTGCTGCGCAACCTGCGCGACGGTGGCTTCCCGGGCCGGTTGTACGCCGTCAACACCGATACGAAGGCGGACGAGATCGAGGGCGTACCGGCGTACCCGACGATCCGCGAGGTCGAGGACACGGTCGATCTGGCCGTGGTCGCCGTCCGGGCGGAGATGGTGGCCGACGTCATCCTGGACTGCGCGGCCAAGGGCGTGCGCGGGCTGGTCGTGATATCGAGCGGGTTCGCCGAGATCGGGGACGAAGGGCGGAAGCGGCAGCGGTACCTGGTTGGCCTGGCCCGGTCCTACGGGATGCGGGTGATCGGGCCGAACGCGCTCGGGGTGATCAACACTGCGCCGGGAGTCGAGCTGAACGCGACGCTCTCGCCGGTGATGCCCAGCCGCGGCCGGGTCGCGTTCTTCTGCCAGTCCGGTGCGCTCGGCGTGCCGATCCTGGCCGACATGGCCGGGCGTGGCCTGGGGTTGTCGAGTTTCGTGTCGGCCGGGAACCGGGCCGATGTCTCGGGCAACGACCTGATGCAGTACTGGTACTCCGACGAGGCGACCGAGGTCGTGCTGCTGTACCTGGAGTCGCTGGGCAATCCGCGCAAGTTCAGCCGGGTGTCGCGGCGGCTGGCCGGGCGGAAGCCGGTGGTCGCGCTGAAGTCGGGCCGGGCCACGCAGGGCGTGCCGGTCGGGCAGATGGTCCGGCGCAGTCAGCTGCCTCCGGCATCGATCGAGTCGATGTTCCGGCAGAGCGGGCTGATCAGGGTGGACACCACCGGCGAACTGTTCGACGTCGCCCAGTTGCTCGCGCACCAGCCGCTGCCGAAGGGACGCCGGGTCGCGATCGTCAGCAACTCCGACGCCTTGACCCTGCTCGCCCTGGACACGATGGCCAGTTGCGGCCTGGAGGTCGCCGGCGAGCCGCGGAACCTCAGCGCGGACGCGACCGCGGCGGACTTCGGCGCGGCGCTGTCCGAGGTGTTCGGCGACGATCGGGTGCACTCGATCGTGGTGATCTACACGCCACCGGTGCAGTCGAACGGCGCGGAGGTCGCACAGGTCCTGGCCGCGGCGGCCGCCGGCTCGAAGAAGCCGGTCGTGTCCACGTTCCTCGCGTCCCGCAGCGTGCCCGCGGAGCTGCGAGTGCCGGACGCGGACGGTGGCGCGGCGCGTGGATCGATCCCGTCTTTCCTGAATCCGCAGTACGCCGTCGGCGCACTGGCGAAGGCGACACAGTACGCCGAGTGGCGGCGGCGGTCGGTCAGCCGGATCCCCGACCTGCCGGAGATCGACACCGCGGGCGCCGAGGACTTCGTCGCGGAGTACCTGCAACGGCACCCGAGTGGCGCCGACCTGGAGGACGCCGACCGGCATCGGCTGCTCAGCTTCTACGGGATCCCGGTGCTGCCGGCGTTCCCGGTGCTGAGTGCGGACGAGGCGGTCGCACGGGCCGCGGACCTCGGCTACGAGGTGATCCTGAAGGCGACCGCCGAGCAGTGGCGGATGCGGCCGGACCTGGCCGACATCTGGCGGCACATCCACGACGAGGACGATATGCGCGCGGCCTGGGCGGAGATGACGCAGATGTTCGGTGTCGCGTCGGATCCCGCCCGGGCGCAGTTCGTCGTCCAGAAGATGGCGCCACCCGGCGTGCCGGTGGTCATCTCGGCGTTGGAGGACGTGTCCTTCGGTCCGGTCGTCACCTTCGGCCTGACCGGTGTCGCGACCGACTTGCTGGGCGACCGCTCGTACCGGATGCCGCCACTCACGACCCGCGATGCCGCGGAGATGGTCCGCGAGGTGCGCGCGGCTCCGCTGCTCTACGGCTACCGGGGCTCCGACCCGGTGGACATCCCCGCGATCGAGGCCCTGCTGCACCGCGTCTCCCGGCTGACCCTCGACCTCGAGGAAGTCGTCCGGCTGGACCTTCGTTCGGTGCTGGCCGCCGCGCAGGGCGCGACAGTGCTCGACACGAGCATCCGGATCGCTCCCAACGAGAAGCCCCGCCAGGACACGTCCGCCCGCCGACTCACCTGACGGCAGCGCGCGACACTACCGGCGCGTGTAGATGCTGCTGGCGCGATCGAGCAGGCGCGCCTCGACGAGCTCGCGCCTGAGGGCGGCGTGGTCCGGGTGCCACCGGTTGAGGATCTCGTTCACCTCCGGCTCCGGGTAACTGCGCCCGGGCTCGAAGCTGGTGACCAGGTACTCCAGGACGATCCGGAGCTTCTCCGGATAGGTCGGGAAGTGCGTCAGCCGGCCGTCCCGGATGAACGACCTGAGGACGCCGTCGCGGTCCGGATCGGGGTCGAGCGGCACCCGCTCCGGGCGACTCTCCCGGACCGCGTCCTTGAACGCCGCCTCGTCGGCCTGCAGACCGTCGCCGGCAGCCGTGATCAGCCCACCCTTGGTCAGCCGCTGGAGCGCCTTGACGACGACCGGCGCGGGGAGTCCGGTGCTGCCGGCAACCTGATCCGGAGTCGTCGCGCCGAGGACGACGGCGGAGTACGTCCGCAGCCTCGACGGTTCCGCGAGCAGACCACAGAGCTGATCGGCGTTCATGGCATCCACGCTAATGTCGCCCGCAACCGGATTTCGCCCGGGTGTTAGACATTCACCATGACGATGCAGCCGGGTCCGCAGAACGCGATCACCGATGTCCCTGGAGTCCTGGTCGGTCAGGTCGAGCGCGTCGATGCGCCGTACCTGACCGGTACGACGGTCGTCCATCTGCCGGCCACAGCGGTCGCCGGTGTCGACGTCCGCGGTGGCGCGCCGGGGACGCGGGAGACGGATCTGCTCGAGCCGGTGAACTCCAACGCGGGGGTGAACGCGATCGTGCTGACCGGCGGCAGCGCGTACGGGCTGGACACGGCCGGCAGCGTGATGCGCTGGCTCGAGGAGCGCGGTGAGGGCGTCCGGGTCGGGCAGGGCGACAAGGACGTGGTCCCGATCGTGCCGACCGCGGTGATCTTCGACCTCGGCCGCGGCGGTGACTTCCAGGCCCGGCCCGAGCCGGACTGGGGCGCCCAGGCGATCGCGGTCGCCACCGACGGTCCGGTTGCCCTAGGCAACCATGGCGCCGGCGCCGGGGCCCGCGCCCGGTCGCTCAAAGGCGGCGTCGGCTCGGCCAGTGTCCGGCTGGATGACGGTACGACGGTCGGCGCGCTGGTGATCGTGAACGCGGCCGGATCGACGGTCGATGCCGACGGCAACCTGTACGGCGCCCGCTACGGCCTCGCCGACGAGTTCGCCCACTTGCGGACTCCCACCGAACCGCCTCCGCCGGCCGCACCCGGACGCAACCTGATCCCCGGGCCGCCGATGAACACCGTGATCGCGGTGCTGGCGACCGACGTACCAATGGACAAGGCGGCGACACGGCGGATGGCGATGGTCGCGCACGACGGGCTGGCCCGGGCGATCGACCCGATCCACGCGCTGGTCGACGGCGACAGCATCTTCGCCTTGTCGACCCGTACCGACGACGGGCCGCGGCTGAGTGTCACGGATCCGACGGCGATCGGGCAACTGGAGATGGTCTACGCGGCCGGTGCCCGGACGCTGTCCCGCGCGATCGTGCACGCGATGCTCAACGCCGAGTCGGTGGAGACCTCGGCCGGCACGATCCCCAGCTATCGCGACGCCTATCCCTCTGCCTTCCGGACCGACTGACGTACGACCCCGGTCGTACGCGCGGATGGCGAAAGGCGCCGGAAGACGACGGTAAGACCGGTCCGCGGGCCGATGATCCGAGGCGCCGCCCGCGACAGGCTCTGCGGTATGAGCTTCCAGAGTCCCCAACCACAGGTCGTCCTGAGCGGTCACGCCCTGGTCAAGTACTACGGCGACGTCGTCGGCCTGGCCGGCGTGGATGTCGCGGTCCGGTCCGGTGAGGCGCTCGCGGTCATGGGCCCGAGCGGTAACGGCAAGACCACCTTGCTGCACGTCCTTGCCGGCATCCTCACGCCGGACCAGGGCGAGGTCTGGCTGGGCGGCGAACGCGTCGACCAGCTGACCGACGCGGCCCGCACAGTGCTTCGACGTCGCCGGCTGCGCTTCGTCTTCCAGGACAACCAGTTGCTCGCCGAGCTGCCCGCCGACGAGAACGTCGCCCTGCCGTTGATGGTGGACGGACTGAGCCGGCGAGACGCGATCGGCCGGGCCCGGAGGATGCTCGCCCAGGTCGGGTTGGCAGCGGAAGCCGGGCGGCGCCCGGGCGAACTGTCCGGCGGTCAGGCACAGCGCGTCGCGATCGCCCGCGCACTGGTCGGCGAGCCGCAGGTGGTGTTCGCCGACGAACCGACCGGTGCCCTGGACGCGACCACCGGCTCGCAGGTGATCGACCTGCTCGTCGGCGCGGCCACGCATCGCGGCGCGGCGGCAGTCGTCGTCACTCACGACAACGCGGTCGCCGCCCGCTGCCACCGAGTCCTGCGCATCGTCGACGGCCGGGTCAGTGACTCGCCGGGTGCTGGGTCGCCGATGAGCGACCTCGGCTGGGGGACTGGGCGATGAGCCCGATGACGGACCTCGGGCTGCGGTTCGTCCGCCGTCCGGGGCCTGGTGGCCGGGCGGCCAACCTCGCCGCCCTGGGCGCGACCGCGGTTGTTGCGCTCCTCGTCACCTTCCTGATCGCCGGTTCGCTGGGCCTGGCCCATCGCTCCGACCGGATCGGCTGGCGCAGCTCCGACAAAGCCGACCCGGCGACGGCGATCGGAACCATCGACCAGACCGACGAGACGGTCGACGGTCACCCGATGATCCGCCTCGACCTGGCGACGCTCCGCCCCAACGAACTCCCGCCACCACCCGGCCTCGGCCACACCCCGAAGCCGGGCGAGGTCTTCGTCTCGCCCGAGGTCGCCAAGCACTGGTCCACGCTGAGCAAGCAGTACGGCGTGGAGAACCCGGCCGGCGTGATCAGCGACAAGGGGCTGTCCTCGCCGGAGGAGTTCGTCGTCATCCATGGCGTCGACTCACTCCGGCCCGACGACCATCCGCAGTACGTCAGCAGCTGGAACGACGACGTCTGGGACAGCCGCATGGTCGGTCTGCTGTTCGCGGTGGCCTTCGGCATCATCCTGGTGCTGTTCCCAATCCTGAGCCTGGTCGGTCAGGCCGCCGGCGTCGCGGCGAAGCGCCGTGAGCATCGCCTGGCTGCACTCCGCCTCGCCGGAGCGACCAGGACACAGGTGCTCTGGCTGAGCGCGGTGGAGCAGGCGGTACTCGGTCTGGCCGGTGCAGTCATCGGCCTGGTCGGCTACACATTGCTGAGTCCACTCATCGCCCGCATCCCGCTGGGCGGCGGACGCTGGTACGTGGACGACATCACGGTGAGCTGGTGGAACGTGCTCGTCGTACTGGCCGCGGTACCCGTCCTGTCGGTGATCAGCGCGCTGATCGGGCTCGGCCGGGTCAGCATCACCCCACTCGGCGTCGTACGCGGTCAGACTCGCAAGGGGATCAGGGTGCTGCGGCTCGGCCTGTTGCTGATCGGTCCGATCGTTCTCGCGTACTACGGGATGCAGGCGGCTCTGATCCCGCTGCTGATCGGTGTGGGCTTCGCTGCGCTCGCCGTACGGGTGATCGGGCCATGGGCGGTGCAGGTGATCGGCAAGATGCTGGCGAGCCTGGCCAACGGTCCGGTGGCGCTGCTCGCGGGACGGCGACTGGCCGACGACCCGAAGGCCGCGTTCCGTCCGGTGGCGGCGCTGGTGCTGAGTGGGTTTGTCACCGGCTTCATCTCGGTATTCATGCCGCCGGGGAAGGACGACCCGACGTTCCACGATCTGTGCATCGGAGTCGCGCTGCTGCTGGCCCTTGTGTTCATGACCGTGGCTGCGTCGACAGCAGCAGGAGCGGTGGGTACGGCGCTTGACCAGGCCGCGCCTGCCCGTGCGTTGCGGCGCTCTGGTGTGCCGTTGCGGGTGATCGAGCGGTCGGCGCGACTCGCCGCCGTCGTACCTGTCATCGGGGTCGGATTGCCGGTCGTCGGGTTCGGTGCGCTGTGCGGGCTCGCGCTCAGTGGTGGAAAGGTGATCACACAGGGGAGTTCCGGCGTACTGCTGCTGATCGGTCAGGTCGTCGCCGGACTCGTGCTGGTCGCGGTGGCGGGCGCCGCGGGTGCACCGGTGCTGCGGAAGGCGAGCGCGAACTGATCACCGTCGTCCACTGTGCTCGTCCACAAGGGGAAAACGGCGCGGGCCGCGTCCGTGGCAGGATGAGGGCATGCGTGACCTGAATGCCCCGGAACTCGCGGACGCGTCCGCAGCCCTGCGCGAGGCGATCGACCGGTGCGGCTACTACCCAGACGTCGTGACGGATTCGCTCGCGGTGGCGATCGCCGGCGAGCCGATCCGCGCGTTCATGCTGCAGCACGAGCCGACGTTCGACCGGGACGAAGTCCGGCGGCACATCACGATCCTGGCGCTCACCCCGACCCGGCTGATCGTCGGGCACACCGACGAGCACGCGGCCGACGAGCTGATCCGCGCGCCGTACGCGTCGACCTCGACCGAGGCGATCCCGCTGCAACGGGTGAACGCGGTGGTCGTGAACCGGGTGGTTCCCAACCCGGCCGGCTACGCGTCCGGCAAGTCCGACCCGGCGGTGGCGGGCGGCGGTGAGGTCGTGCTCACGATCGGCTGGGGGATGGTGAATCGGATCGACCTGGAGCCGGCCGTCTGCGCCGACCCGAACTGCGAGGCCGACCACGGCTACACCGGATCCGTCGCGGCCGACGACATCTCGCTGCGGATCAGCGCCGCCGCGGACGGCCCGGCCGGGATCCAGCAGGTGCTCGAGTTCGCGCAGGCCCTCTCGTTCGCGACCAGCAGGTAGTGCGGTGATCGTGCCGGTGGAGCCGCAGTACGGCGGTGGCTCGCTCGCCGACGTGCTCCCATCGGTCGCCGGTGCGCTGTCGGTCCCCGGCGAGCAGAACGCCCTCGGCCTACCGCCGTCACCGCGGTACGCCGTCCTGCTGCTCGACGGACTGGGGTGGAACCTGCTGCAACGGCACGCGGATGCCGCGCCGTACCTGGCGTCGTTGCTGCCGACCGGTCGCAGCCTGACGGCTGGAGTGCCCTCGACCACCGCGGTGAGCCTCACCAGCCTTGGGACCGGGTTGCCGCCTGGCGCCCACGGCATCGTCGGCTACACCTCGATCGTGCCGGAGACCGGTGCCTTGCTGAACGCCCTGTCCTGGGACGCACCGGTCGACCCGCGCCGCTGGCAACCGCATGGCACGGTCTTCGATCGCGTCGCCGCTGCCGGCGTTGCCACGCGCAACGTGAGCAAGGCACGCTTCGACTCGTCGGGTCTGACGGCCGCGGCGTTTCGGGGGAGTGCCCACCGGGGCGCTGACACCATCGAGGACCGGCTGGACGCGACTCGGTTCGCGAGCCGTGAAGGTAGCTCGTCGTTGGTGTACGTGTACGACTCCCAGTTGGACTACACCGGTCATCAGCAGGGCAGCGAGTCGTGGCAGTGGCAGAAAGAGCTGGCCGCAGCGGACATGTTCGCGCAGCAAGTCCGGTCCGCGTTGCCGCGCGACGCTGTACTGCTCGTCGTCGCCGACCACGGGATGGTGGACGTGGCGCCGGAGCACCGCCTCGACCTCGACGCCGAGCCTGCTTTGACCGACGGCCTGCGACTCATCGGGGGCGAGTCACGCTTCCGGCATCTGTACTGCCTCGCCGGGGCAGAGGCCGACGTCATCGCGACGTACCGCGAGCGGCTGGGGGACAAGGCGCTCGTGCTGAGCCGGGAGGATGCGGTCGCACGTGGATGGTTCGGTGCCGTCGAGGACCGGGTTGCGCCGCGCTTGGGCGACGTCGTGGTCGCCGCACTCGGACCGGTTGCGCTGGTCGCGAGCCGCCGGTACCCGCCCGAGGCCGGACTGATCGGGCTGCACGGCTCGCTCACCGTCGACGAGATGTTGATCCCACTGCTCGTCGACGCCGGCCGCTAGCTCTGGTCCGCGGCTAGAAGCTCCAGACGTCCCAGAAGAAGCTGGTCTGCGCCGTCTTGGCCTCGCCGTCCCGGGCGACGACGGTCACCTTGTAGCGTCCGGAGCCGGGGGTGAGGACTCCGGTGATCCAGCCGCGCTCGGGGTCGATGCTGAGCCCCGGCGGCAAGCCCGCCGCCGAGTAGCTGATGTCGCCGGTGCCACCGGTCCCCTTCATCAGCAGCGGAATCGCCGGCGCTCCGCCGAATCCGAGCTGCTCGGACGGCTCGGTGATCGCCACCGCACCCTGCGGCTGCGCGGCCGCGGCACCGACCGCCTCCGCCGCGTCGACCATGCCCTCGCCGTAGAAGGAGTTGTTCGCCGCCGAGCCGACGCACTGACCGGACGAGCCGGCCGGGCAGGCCAGGTCGTTCGCCTGCTGCGCGAGCCGGGCACGCACCTGCGCGGGGGTCAGTCGAGGATCCACGCTCCGCAGCAGGGCCGCGACGCCGGCGACGTGCGGCGACGCCATCGACGTACCCTCGAGCACCTTGTAGGCGCCGCCCGGAACGGTCGAGTAGACGCCCTGACCGGGGGCGGCCAGGTTGATCTTGTTCTCACCGAAGTTGGAGAACTGCGACTTGGTGCTGGTCGAGTCGACGGAGGCCACCACGACCACGTTCGGCAGTTCGGTCGGCAGGCTGATGCAGTCGTCGGCGACCGTGCGCGGGGCCGGGGTCGAGTCGTTCGGGCTGGACTCGTCGGTGCTCTTCTCCGCCAGGTCGTAGTCCTCGTTGCCGGCCGCGGCGACGTTCACCACGCCTTTCGCGTCCGAGTACGCGACCGCCCGGCGGACCGCCTCGGCGATCGCGTCCTGGTCCTGGTCCGTCGGGCACAGGAACAGCCACGGGTCGACGTAGTAGCTGTTGTTGGTGACCGAGACACCCTTGTCGGCGGCGAACATGAACGCGCAGACCGTGTTCTCCGGGAAGAACAGCTGACTGTCTGGCTCGGCGATCCGGATCGACGAGATCTTCACGCCAGGGGCGACGCCGATCATGCCGATCCCGTTCCGGGCCGCGGCGATGGTGCCGGCGACGTGCGTACCGTGCTCGCCGACCGGCCGCCAGGCGCCGGGCCGGGTGTCGGCCTTGCCGTAGGCACAGGACGCCGACTTGCTCGTGTCGAAGTTCGCCTTCAGGTCGGGGTGCTGGTCGTCCACGCCGGTGTCGAGCACGCCGACCGTGATGCTCTTGGAGCCAGGGTTCTTCTGCCAGGCCCGGTCCGCGCCGATCTGGGTCATGTCGCCGCGATCGATCTCGGGCGAGGTGGTGGCCGCCTCGGGCACCACGGGCGGGATCGCCGGGTTGCCGACCTCGGCGGGCAGGTCCGAGGTGCGGGTGGCGCCGGCCTTCTGGACGCCGTCGACGCCACGCATCTTGGCGGCGAAGTCGGTGGCCGTCGAGTGCGCCACGATCACCCCGATCGCGTCGTACGTCGCGTAGACGGTGCCGCCGTTCGAGCCGACCGCGCCGGTGACCTTTCCGGTCTGGCCCGGCTCGGTGATGACGAAGTACGCGCGGAGTCCGGCCTGCGCCCGGACCGGCGTCGCCGCGGCCGGCAGGGTGGCGGTGGCGGCGATGAGACAGGCCGCGAGGAAGAGGACCAGAGCTTTGCGCACGTTCCATTCAAACCGCCCGGAGGCCCAGAACCCAAGCCGGACCCTCCGGCACACCCCGGCGTGCGAGGTGATCCGCTGACTTGGCAGGATGTGCGCCCGTGGCTGAGCTGCTCTATTTCACCGGGACCATGGACTGCGGCAAGTCCACGCTGGCGCTGCAGATGGACCACAACCACAAGGCCCGGGGCCGGCTCGGGCGGATCTTCACCAGCCACGACCGCGCCGGTGAGTCGGTGCTCTCGTCCCGGCTCGGACTCGCCGCCGAGGCGGTCGAGGTGCGGCCCGAGTTCGACTTCTGGGATTACGTCGTGAACGAGCTGACCCAGGGCGGCCGGATCGACTACGTGGTGTGCGACGAGGCGCAGTTCTACAGCCCGCTGCAGATCGAGCAGCTGGCCCGGCTGGCCGACGAGCTGCAGATCGACGTGTTCTGCTTCGGCATCCTGACCGACTTCCGGGCGACGCTGTTCCCGGGATCGGCCCGGTTGGTGGAGCTCGCGGACCGGATGGAGCTGCTGCAGGTCGAGGCACTGTGCTGGTGCGGTGAACGAGCCACGCACAACGCCCGTACGATCGGTGGGGAGATGGTGACCGAGGGCGAGCAGCTGGTGGTGGGTGACATGGTGACGCTGGACCACGAGGTCTCCTATGAAGTGCTCTGCCGCCGGCACCACCGCCGCCGCCTCACCCAGGCCCGCGCCCGCGCCACCCTGTCACCCGAGGTACTGCCCTTCGGAGGAGCCGCGTCATGAGTCCCTTGATCACCATCGACGAACTGCGTGCGGCGGACCCGAAGCCGGTTCTCATCGACGTCACCTGGAACCTGGCCGGTCCTCCAGGCAAGGAGGCGTACGACGCGGGCCACCTGCCGGGAGCACACTTCGTCGACCTGGACACCGAGCTGGCCGGTCCGCCCGGACCCGGTCGCCACCCGTTGCCCGAAGCAACCACCGTGACGGCCACGTTGCGCCGGGCCGGGGTGTCCGCGGACAGCGCTGTGGTGGTCTACGACGCCGCCAACTCGATGGCGGCCGCCCGGGCCTGGTGGATCTTCCGGTACTTCGGGCTGTCCGACGTACGCGTCCTGGACGGCGGCCTCGCCGCGTGGCAAGCCGCCGGGGGAGAGGTCACCACCGACGTCCCTGCCGACGGCGCCGGCACCTACACCGCCACCGGCGGCCACCTCCCGCTGCTCGACGCCGATGGCGCGGCTGCCGTTGCGGCGTCCGGCGTACTCCTGGACGCCCGAGCCCCCGAGCGCTTCGCCGGCGAGGTCGAACCCATGGACCCGGTCGCCGGCCACATCCCCGGCGCCACCAACGCCCCCACCACCCAGAACGTCGACGAGACCGGTCACTTCCTCCCCGCCGCCGAACTCCGTGAACGCTTCGAAAAGCTCGGAGCCACCGCGACTACCGAAGTCGGCGTCTACTGCGGTTCCGGCGTCACCGCCGCCCACGAGGCCCTGGCCCTCGACCTGGCCGGCCTCCCCGCCACCGTCTACATCGGCTCCTGGTCCGAATGGATCACCGACCCCTCCCGCCCGATCGCCACCGGCAAGCACTAAGCCGTTGTACGGCGGCTACGTACGGGCAGGCGCGCGCCCTGCTCCACGAGCACCCTGATCCTTCTCGGTGGCAACGGCGGTGGCGGAGAGGAGCGTCGCACCGGCGAGGCTGCCCCAGAGCGCAGCCGCGCCGTGGGAGGCGAGTGCGGTGATGACCGCCGGGGAGATGGCGAGGCCGAAGCCTGTGGAGAGCTGGAAGCGGGCGAGGGTGCGTCCCAGGACATGCGCCGGGGTGAGGGCGGTGACGAGCGCGGTAGCGCTGCCGGCATAGATGATCTCGCCGATCGTGCAGACCACGGATACCGTCGCGACGGCCGGGGCACCCCAGCCGTGTCCCAGTGAGGTGGCTACGAGGAAGCCGAGGTAGGACGCGGCGAGTATCACGCCGGCGAGAGCCAGCACGGTTCGCCGGGAGAACCTGGACATCAGGACGGTGACCGGAACCTGCAGGGTGACCACCAGCACCGTGTTGCCCACCAAGATGGCTGCCGGCCACACCGGGGATGCGTGCAACTGGGTCACCAGGACCAGAGGGACCGGGATTTCGAAGACGTTGAGGCAGAAGACGTAGACCACGTTCGCTGCCAGCAGCGCGCGCATCCGAGGTGCGGGCCGGTCCGCCCTGTCCTTGGCCGAAGTAGCGGCCGGATGCGTGTGGAGGTGGACCGACCATGCCAAGGCTGCCGCCGCGAGATAGGCGAGCCCGCTGACGGCCGCCATCGCCTGGAACGCGGTGGTGCCTCCCGCCAGACATGCGGTGGCGAGGAGCGCACCCGCGCCCAGGCCGGCGTTGCGCACGGCGCGGCCGGCCGCGAGAGCGGCGTCGCGTTCGCGGCCGTGGGCGACCGTGGCCACGAGGGCTGCATGGGCGGCCGGCCATGACTGGTTGCCGATGCCGAGGAAGAGTGCCGCCGTCGCGAACAGCCAGACGTGCCCTGCCGGGGCGGCCAGCAGCAGCGCCACGCCCACCACACGCACCAGCATCGACGCCGCCACGACCGTGCTGCGTGCGCCCCGGTCCAGCCATCGGCCGACCGCGGGCGTGCATACCAGCGCCACGACGACGCCGACGGTCATGGCGATGCCGGTGGTCGGAGCGGACAGCCTCAGCACCGTCACCCCGTAGAGCAGCAGAAAGGGCCGCAGCAGGCCGGTGCCGAGCGAGTCCACGGCCACGGCCACGGCATAGCGGGGGCCTCCGGAGGCCCGGACGAGGGCGCGCGGCTGGATCTTGGTGCTGGTTCCCATGGCGTCAACGGTGCGTGAGGCCGCCGGGCCGGCCATGTCGGTTGACGGACACCGTCAATCGACGCGTTCGCCGGCCGTCCGACCAGCGATGATGAGGAGATGACGTTGAGGATCGACATCGGCGGCCTGCCGTCCGGGCGAGTACGGTTCGCTGCCTCCCCGCTGGCCGAGCTGACCGCGATGCTGCACGTGCTGGCCGAACCCGGGCATCACCCGCAGCTCGCCGGCTGGGCCGGGGACGTCTGGGCCGGGCTGCGGCCGGAGCTGGCCGAGCGGCTCAGGGAAGCGGAGTTCCTCTGGCGTTCCTCACGAGCCGACTTCCTGGTCCCCGCGCGTCCCCGGCCCACCCTCGCCGACGAGTTGGACGACGTGGACCGGATCGACGATGAAACCTATGTGACCGCCGCGCTCGTCACCACATGCGGCAGCAACCGGGTCCACTTCGCCGGGCCGTCGCCGCTCGCCGACGCGACGGCACGCGAGCGTGCCTTGGACCTGGCCCAGGCCCGCGGCGCGGTCCAAGAGGCCTTCGCGGAACGGCTGCTCGCGGACCCGGCCGCAGTGCGGGCGCGGGTGCGCCACACCCTCGAACAGTGCGCAGAGGCCTTCTTCGACGCCGCCTGGACAGGCGTCGCCGTGCAGCTTGCCACCGACCTGCGGCTGAAGAACGACCTGCTGAAGCGCCAGGGCATCGGGGCGGCACTCGCCTCGGTCTCCAGCGCCGTCACCCTGGCACCGGACGGCGACTGCATCATCGTGGACAAGCTGCAGGACAAGGCGACCTCCGCCCACGGCACCGGGGTCACCTTCGTCCCCAGCGTCTTCGGCCGCCCGCACCTGGTAGCGGTCCACGCCCCCGGGTGGCATCCGGTGGTGCAGTACCCCGTCGCCGAGCAGAGTCCATCGGAGCCGGTGTCGCTGGAAACAGTCACCCTCCGGCTGGAGGCACTCGCCAATCCGATCCGCCTGCGGCTACTGCGCACGCTGGCCCGGGGCCCGCACACCACCGGCGAGCTGGCCGACGCCTGGGAGCTTTCACCCCCGGAGGTCTCCCGCCACCTCGCCGTCCTGCGCCGCGCGGGCCTGCTCTCAACCCGGCGGCACGGGCGCTACGTCCACTACACCCTCAACCTGCCCGATCTGACGGCACTGGGGGCCGACCTGCTGGCGGCAGTACTGCGCTGAGTAGCAGCGCGGCTAGTGCGGGCCGGCGACACCGATCAGGTTGCCTTCCGGATCGGTGAACTGACCGACGACCAGCTTCCCCGGTACGCCGTCCGGCCCGAAGACCCGCTGTCCGCCGAGTGCCTCGGCCTGGTCCAGCGCGGCTCCGACATCATCCACACCGACATAGAACAGCGCCTTGGGCCGAACTGTCGCGCCACCACCGACGCCGCCGTTCAGGCCGGCGATGCTCGCGTCCACGAAGCCGTACGAGCCTGCTTCGGAGACCTGTCCGGAGACGGTGTCCCCGAGCTCGTAGGTCCAGCCGAAGGGCTCTCGGTAGTAGGCGTGCAGGCGGGCGGGATCGGTCCCCGTGATCTCGAAGTGCACGACATGATTCGGCATGATGCCCCTTCTCGAGTGGCTGTCATCGGGAACGTCGGAGCCTGCTCCGGGCGTTCGACAATCATGTACGTCGATGCGCGGGGAGTCCGAACGTATTACGAGGAGCTCGGCGCGGGTGAGCCGGTCCTGCTGATGCAGGGTGACGACGACTGCGTCCGGATCGAGCACACCGCCGAGGTCGCCCGGGCGATCCCGGACGCCCAGGTGGCCGTCGTACCGGGGACCTCGCACGGACTGCCGCTGGAGAAGCCCGGGCTGGTCAACAGTCTGCTGCTCGACTTCCTGGCCGATCCGCAGCCGCCCAAGTTCATGCCGCTGGGCGACCTCAACCCCTGAGCGAAAGCGCTGCAGCAATTGACCCTCTTCTAGGCATTGAATTAGTAACACGCTTGGTTTAACTTACTCGGGACCTGGCCGGTGTGTAGCTCAGAGCACATCGGCGGCATCCGGAAACCTGAGGAGTTCCGATGACGAGAGTGAGCAGGTGGGGCGCCGCCCTGGGGGTTGCCGGGCTGGTGCTCGCGGCCGCGGGCTGTGCGAAGGGCACGACGCCGTCGGCGTCCGGCGCCGGTGGCGAGATCGACCAGAACGCCCCGGTCACCATCACGATCGGGGACCGCCCGACCCCCGACAAGCCGAACGACCTGAAGGCGTTCAACCAGAAGATCGCCGACTTCACCGCCAAGAACCCGAACATCACCGTGAAGTCGACCGAGACCAGCTGGCAGGCCCAGACCTTCCAGGCCCAGGTGGCCGGCGGGACGCTGCCGACGGTGATGAACATCAGCTTCACCGAACCGGCCAACATGATCCCGAACAAGCAGCTGCCGGACATCACCGACGAGCTGAAGCTGGTCGACCTGACCAAGGACCTGAACCCGAACGTCCTGAAGATCGTGCAGGACGCGAACGGCCGGATCTACGGCGTACCGATCGACGTCTTCTCGGTCGGCATCGCCTACAACCGCGCGCTGTTCACGAAGGCCGGCCTGGACCCGGACAAGCCGCCGACGACCTGGGACGAGGTCCGCCAGTACGCCAAGCAGATCTCCGAGAAGACCGGCAAGGCGGGGTACGCGCAGCTGACCACGAACAACACCGGTGGCTGGATGCTGACCACGATGACCTACAGCATGGGCGGCACGGTCGAGAGCGCGGACGGCAAGAAGAGCACGTTCAACGACGCGCCGACCAAGAAGGCGCTGCAGCTGCTCAAGGACATGCGCTGGACCGACAACTCGATGGGCAGCAGGTTCCTGTACACCCAGGAGGAGGTCCGCCAGGACTTCGCGGCCGGCAAGATCGGCATGGTCCTGCAGGCGCCGGACGCCTACGACATGAGCGTGAAGCAGTTCGGCATGAAGCCCGCCGACTTCGGTGAGGGCGCGCTGCCGCAGGACGGTGGCCCGTACGGCACGCTGACCGGCGGCTCGCTGAAGATGATCAGCCCGAAGGCGACCAAGAACGAGATCGTCGCCGCGCTGAAGTGGATCAAGTTCGACCAGTTCGACAAGTACACGACCGAGTCGGTCGCGGTCCAGGACGCCAAGAACACGATCGCCGACAAGGGTTTCGTCGGCCGTCCCGGCATCAGCCCGCTGAGCCAGGAGACGTACGACCAGTTCAACAAGTGGCGTGAGCCGTACGTGAACGTCCCGGTCAAGCAGTTCCAGGGCTACATCGACTCGACCACGTCGCTGAAGCTGCTGCCCGAGCCGTCGAACAAGGGCCAGGAGGTCTACTCGCTGCTCGACCCGGTGGTCCAGCAGGTGCTCACGAAGAAGGATGCCGACATCGACAAACTCTTGAGTGACACCGCTTCGAAGATCGACGCACGCCTGGCCCGGTAGCCGATGTTCCAGCTACGTACGCCGAAGCGGAGCCGGAGCAGTGCCAGGTCCGTCGCGACCTGGTACCGCTCCGGCGGGCTCAGCAGCATCTTCTTCGCCCTGCCCCTGGTGCTGATCTTCCTGTACTTCTCCTGGGGACCGATCGTCCGCGGCCTGGTGCTCAGCTTCCAGAAGAACAACCTGGTCCTGCCCGCCGAGTGGGTCGGGATGTCGAACTTCAGTTACGTGCTGACCGATCCGCAGCTCCCGCAGGCGGCGCTCAACACGCTGTACTTCGCCTTCCTGGCACTCCTCTTCGGCTTCCCGGTGCCGCTGTTCCTGGCCGTGTTCATCAGTGAGCTGCGCAAGACCGGATGGCTCTACAACGTGTTCTCCTACTTGCCGGCCGTGGTCCCGCCGGTGGCCGCGATCCTGTTGTGGACGTTCTTCTACGACCCGAGTGGTGCGGGCGTCTTCAACTCGATCCTCGGCTGGTTCGGGATCGGGCCGTTCGCCTGGCTGAACTCGCAGACCCTGGCGATGCCGGCCATCGTGCTGGAGGCGACCTGGGCCGGCGCGGGCGCCACGTCGATCATCTACCTGGCGGCGCTGACCGGCGTACGCACGGAGTTGTACGAGGCGGCCGAACTGGACGGCTCGGGGATCTGGAGCCGGGTCTGGCACGTCACCCTGCCGCAGATCCGCGGAATCATCCTGATCATGATGCTGCTGCAGCTGATCGGGACGTTCCAGGTGTTCACCGAGCCGTTCCTGTTCACCGGCGGCGGCCCGAACAACGCCACCATGACGGTCCTGCTGCTGATCTACCGGTACGCGTTCGTCAACGGAGACTTCGGCGCCGCGACCGCGCTCAGCGTGCTGCTCGCCGGGGTGCTGTGCGTGCTGTCGGTCGTCTACCACTTCGTCACTCGCCGCTGGAGTACTTCATGAGCTACGAGCGCGGAATCATCTCGACCAAGGACCGGCAGCGCAGCGTGGTCCGCGTCGGCCTGCCGGCGATCCAGGTGCTGATCTTCATCGGTGTCCTGATCGCCGGCGTCGGCCCGCTGCTCTGGCTGCTCAAGTCCGGCGTCTCCACCAGCCAGGACATCCTGAGCGGCCCGATGCAGCTGTGGCCGTCGGGGATCCAGCTGAAGAACATCCCCGACGCCTGGAACCGGGTCCAGATCGGCGCCTACCTGGGCAACACCGCGTTCATCGCGATCGGCTCGATGATCTCGACGCTGTTCGTGTGTACGACGGGAGCCTTCGTACTGAGCATCCTGCGGCCGAAATGGGGACCGATCGTCACCGGAGCCGTCCTGGCGACGCTGTTCCTGCCTGGTGTCATCTCACTGGTCCCGCTGTACATGACCGTGCTGAAGATGCCGCTGCTCGGGATCAGCCTGCAGAACACGTTCTGGGCGGTCTGGCTGCCGTCGGCGGCCAGCGCGTTCAACGTCCTGGTGATGAAGCGGTACTTCGACTCGATCCCGCGCGAGCTGATCGAGGCCGCCCGGATAGATGGGGCGAGCAACCTGCGGTTGTTCACGGCGCTGATCCTGCCGCTGTCCAAGCCGATCGTCGGCGTCGTCGCACTACTCACGGTGATCGGGTCCTGGAAGGACTACCTCTGGCCGCTGCTCGTCCTGCCCGACCCGCGGCTGCAACCGATCTCGGTTGCCCTGCCACGGGTGCAGAAGACCACGGAGATCTCCCTGCAGATGAGTGCCCTGTTCCTCGCGGTTCTGATACCTGTCGTGTTGTTCTTGTTGTTCCAGAAGCAGTTCCTGCGAGGCGTGGGGATGGCAGGGGGTATCAAAGAGTGAGTCCACTCAACGGCCGGCGGGTGCTGGTGACGGGGGCGGCCGGGCGGATCGGCCTGGCGACGGTTGAACACCTGAACGAGCTCGGGGCCCGGGTGACGGCGTTGACCAACGTCGAGCACCCGGACCTCAAGGCCGACCGCGTGCTGATCGGGGACACCCGGTCCGAGCCGGACGTCGCCCGGGCGCTCGAGGGCGCCGAGTACGTCGTTCACCTGGCGGCACTCGCTCACCCGTCGGCCGGTACGCCGTACGACGTCTACGCGATCAACGTGGTGTCGACGTTCAACGTGCTCGCCCAGGCCGGAGCGCTCGGGATCGAACGGGCCGTGATCGCGAGCAGCATCAACGCGACCGGGATCCCGTTCAACCCGCACGAGATCAAGCCGGCGTACTTCCCCTGGGACGAGAAGGCGCCGGCCGACGTCGGCGACCCGTACTCGCTGTCCAAGCAGAACGACGAGAACACCGCCAGAATGGCTTGGCGGCGCTGGGGGATCGATGTGGTCGCGTTCCGCTTCCCGCACGTGAACTCGGCCGAGGTGCTGCAGCGTCTGGCCGGCAACGCCCGGGAGACGCCGGCCGCCGGACTGCGGGAGGCCTGGAGCTACCTGGACACGCGGGATGCGGCGTACTCGATCGAGCTCGGGCTGACCGCGCCGGCGTCCGGGGCGCATACGTTCTTCGTCGCCGCGGGCACTACTCTCGCGCCGTACGCGACCGAGGACCTCCTCGGCGCGTTCGCGCCGGACGTGCGGCGGTCGCGCCGGTTCATCGGCCGCGAGGTGCCGATCGACCTGACGGCCGTCCGGACCGTGCTCGGCTTCCAGGCCCGGCACGAACTCGACCTACCGACCCTTCCCCTGGAGCTCTGAATGCCCTCGAACTTCGACCAGCCGTGGCCCGTCCGGGACGACGTCCGGATCCGCGAGGTCAAGGCGATCGTGACCGCGCCGCAAGGCATCCCGCTGGTGGTGGTGAAGATCGACACCACCGAGCCCGGCCTGTACGGGCTCGGGTGCGCGACGTTCACCCAGCGGTGGAAGGCTGTCCAGACGTTCGTCGACGAGCATCTGGCCCGGCTGCTGGTCGGCCGCTACCCGGGTGACATCGGCGACCTGACCCGCCTCGCCGGGTACTCCGGCTACTGGCGTGGCGGACCGGTGACGAACAACGCGATCTCCGGCATCGACCAGGCCCTGTGGGACATCGCCGGCAAGCGGGCCGGCATGCCGGTCTACGAGCTGCTCGGCGGCAAGGTCCGCGCGGCGGCCGACACCTACATCCACGCCAGCGGCAAGACGATCGAGGAGACCCTCGACCACGCGCAGAAGCTGATCGCACAGGGCTGGCGGCACATCCGTCTGCAGGTCTCGACGCCTGGCGGCGGCGGGTACGGCGCTCCGCGGGTGCCGACCCTCTATCCGGACGCGCCGTACCACAACGGCTGGTCCGCGCGGGACTACCTGCGGACGACGCCGGAGCTGTTCGCGGAGGCGCGGCACGTGCTGCCGGACAACATCGAGCTGCTGCACGACGTGCACTCCCGGCTCACGCCGAAGGAGGCCGTGCTGCTGGCCCGGTCGCTCGAGCCGCACCGGCTGTTCTTCCTGGAAGATGTGCTGGCGCCCGAGCTCTGGGACCGGCTGCCCGAGGTGCGGGCGGCGTCGCCGGTGCCGCTGGCCGTCGGTGAGCTGACGACGTCCTTCGGTGACGCGGTCCGCCTGATCCGTGACGGCGGCGTCGACTTCATCCGGTCGCACGTGTCCGACATCGGCGGTCTCACGCCGGCCCGGAAGCTGGCCGATCTCGCCGAGATCTCCGGCGTCCGGACCGCGTGGCACGGGCCCGGTGACACCTCGCCGATCGGCGCGGCCGCGAACGTCGCCCTCGACGTCAGTTCCGTTGCCTTCGGCATCCAAGAGGGTCATCTCTACAACGAGGCGACGTACGAGGTGTTCCCCGGGACGCTGCGGATCGAGGACGGCTGGCTGCGTCCGAACGAGGCTCCCGGCTGGGGGATCGACCTCGACCTGGAGGCGGCGGCCCGTTATCCCGCGCAACTGTCCGGACACGACGAGTGGGCGGCCGGCGTACGACGCATCGACGGAGCGCTAGAAGCACCGTGATCAAGCACCTTCGGCAGTACGATCGCGGCTAATCGGGAAGAGCGGGGAGGTGGCGATGGACGACTCGGGTGAGGAATCGGAGCTGCGGCGCGCGGGCGCGAACCAGTACGACCTGGGGTCGTTCAACGAGGCGGTGATCATCGAGACGATCCGGCTGGCCGGGATCATCAGCCGGACCGAGATCTCCCGCCGGACCGGTCTCACCCAGCAGTCGGTGTCGCGGATCCTGCGGATCCTCCTGCAGCAGGGGCTGCTCGTCGAGGAAGCGCAGGAGCGCGCCGAACGCCTCGGCAAGCCACGCACCCCGGTGCGGCTGCGCTCGAACGCGGCCCACGCGGTCGGCATCCACATCGACCCCGAACTGCTGACCGTCGCGGTGGTCGACCTCGACGGCACGATCGTGCGCCGGGAGACCGTGGACCTGGCCGACGATCTGGAGGCGACCAAACTGGTCGACCTGGCCGCCGCGACCGTGACCGCGGCGCTCAGCATCAGCCAGATCGACCTCGCCTCGATGCTCGGCGTCGGCGTCGCCGTACCGGGGCCGATCGACGCGGACGGCTCGCTGCTCGCGCTCCCGCTGCAGCCGGCCTGGCGTGGTCTGAAGATCCGCCAGTTGCTGCAGGAGAAGCTCAACCATCCGGTCCTGGTCGAGAAGGACGGTACGGCGGCCGCGATCGGCGAGCGCTGGATCGGCCGCTCGGCCCGCTCCCGCGACTTCGCCTACCTCTACCTCGGCACGGGCGTCGGCAGCGGCCTGATCCTGAACGGCTCCGTCTACCGCGGCGGTACGGCGAACGCCGGCGAGTTCGGCCAGATCGCAGCACTGCGGATGGGGGAGTGGACTCCCGAGGACGGTCCGCGGATGGTGCCCGAGTGCAACCCGACCGCCTCGCTGCCCGTGATCGCCGCCGACTTCGGGTACGTCGAGACCGACCCGAGCGCGACCGACGAGGCGAAGCGGTACAAGGCCGTCTGCAAGGCGGCCTCGGACGGGGACGCGGCAGCCGTCAAGGCGGTCACCCAGGTCGCGCGGGTGATCGGGCAAGGGGCGGTCGGCCTGGTCGACCTGCTGGACATCGACCTCGTCGTACTGGGCGGACCCGCGTTCGGGAAGGAGATCTCGGAGATCTTCCTGACCGAGATCGGCCGCGCGGTGAACGCGCATCCGGTCGCCCGCGAGACCCGGCCGGTCGTGGTCGAGGAGTCGATGCTGCAGACCGACGCAGCCGCGGTCGGCGCCGCGTCGACGATCTTCCACGACGCCTTCACGCCCCGGGTCAGCGGATCCTCCCAAGCACGTAGGCTGCCCAAGTGATCGAATCCCGCCCGCTGACGACCGACGTTCAGCTCCGCATCGCCACCCTCGACGACGCCGCCGCGCTGGCCGACGAACAGATCCGCAGCAGACAACACCTCCGGCCCTGGGAGCCCGAACGGGTGGAGAAGTGGTTCACTCCGGCCGGACAGGCGGAGCGGTTGACCTACCAGCTCGAGCGATACAAGAACGGGCAGGTCGTGCCGTGGGTGCTCGACGCCGGCGACCGGCTCGTCGGCCAGATCACCCTGAGCGACCTCGTGCCCGGACCGTTCCGCAGCGCGAGCCTCGGCTATTGGCTCGCCGTCGAGGTGCTCGGCCGGGGGCTGGCGACCCGCGCGGTCGACGCCGTCGCGGAGATCGCCGACTCCGAGCTCAAACTGCACCGCATCGAGGCGAGCACGCTGACCGGCAACACCGCGTCGCAGCGCGTCCTCGAGCGCACGGGTTTCCGGCAGATCGGCACGGCGCCGACGTACCTGCACATCGACGGGTACTGGCAGGACTGCAACCTCTACCAGCGCATCCTCAACGACCGCGCGCCCGGCGCCTGACGACCGTGTTGCGTCCGAAGAAGTGTGGGTCATAGCCCTCACTTCTTCGGACGCAACGGCCTAGTTCGGTGGGAGGCGGATGCCGCGGGAGACGTCCACGTCGTCGTAGCGGCCTTCCAGTACGTCGATGAACTTGACCGGACGCTGCAGGGTCGACGCGATGTAGACCGCTCGGACCGTGGCCAGGGCGTCGATCGCGTCGTGGACGGTGATCGCCGGCTGCTGACCGTCGGCGATCGCTGACAGGATGTCGTCGTACTGCGCCTTGTGGCCGCCGGGCGGACCGACGTCGATCGGGGCGTCGTCCTTCGCACCGTCGACGTTCAGGCGGCTGAGCAGATCGTCCTCCACCTCGGCGCCACCCGCGGTGCCGTGCACCGACAGCCGCGTCCGGCCACCCGGGAAGGCCGCAGTCGTCGCGTGCAGGGTGCCGACGGCACCGGACTCGAAGGTGATCGTCGCGACCACGGTGTCCTCGACCTCGATCGCGTGATGCGCCGCCCGCAGTGCCTGGGCCTGGATGTTCACCGGTCGGCCCATGAACCACAGCATCAGGTCGACGGTGTGCACACCCTGGTTCATCAGCGCGCCGCCGCCGTCCAGTTCCCAGGTACCGCGCCAGCCGGCGGAGGCGTAGTACTCGTCGCTGCGCCACCAGGCAACCGTCGCGACCGAGGACGTGAGCTCGCCGAACCGGCCGGCGTCGATCGCCTGCTTGATCGCCGCGCTGCCCGCGTCGAACCGGTGCTGGCTGATCACGGAGGAGAGGACACCCTGGTTCCCCGCCCGCGTGGCCGCCGCACCGAGGCGACGGGCCCGGGTCAGATCGACGTCGATCGGCTTCTCGATGACCACGTGCTTCTTCTCGTTCAGCGCCTGCTCGGCCAACTCGGCGTGCGTCCCGCTCGGGGTGCAGATCGCGACCAGCGTGATGTCCGATCCACTCAGCGCACCGGCCAGATCGTCGTACAGCTTCGGTTCGGGCCGGCCCGCCTCCGTCAGCCGCGCCGCCAGCGCCTCACGCGCGCCGGCGTCGATGTCGACGAGGGCGGTCACGGTCGCATCCGGCCGTGCCGCGATCGTGTCCGCGTGGGTGCGGCCGATGATGCCGCAGCCCACGATCGCGACCTGCTGCTGGTGTGTGTCAGCCATCTCGCTCCTACTTCGCCTGGAAGTTCGCGGTCAGAACCTGGTCCGTGCTGACGGTAAAGGTGTACGACGGCTCGGTCGAGACCACCGTCCCGTTGACGGTCCAGTTCTGGAAAACGCTATCCGATGTTGGCGTCGCCGTCACGGTGACCTGCGCGCCGACTTCGTAGGTGCCGGGTTCGGATTCGTTGCCGCTGATCTTCGCGGTGCCATCACCACTGACCTTCACTGAGACGCTGCGCTGGACGACGTTGATCACCATCACGTTGCGTAGCGTGGCGGGGCCGCTGAGGGTGGCGCCGTTGTACCGGGCGAGGTTGGTCGCCTCGACGTCGCCGTTGACCACCTTCACGGTATGACCGTCGGTGCCGAGGTTGTCCGTGCCCAGGTTGAACGCGTCCACCTGACCGGAGTTCACCACGAGCCCGTCGTGGAAGCCGTACGCGAAGACAGTGAGCAAGGTGAGTCCGCGGGCGCCGTCGACGGTGACGATCTTGGCGGTCTTGCGCATGTACTTGTCGATGACGAGCTCGAAGATGCTGCCCTCGTTCATCCAGTACGGCTGCTGGTAGCCGACCCGGGTGACCGCGTTGCCGTTCGACAGCACGCCCTCGATCCGGCCGTCGCGGCCAGGGCCGATCGCGATCGCGTGGTCGAAGAAGGCGCCGGCGACCTTGCGGACCACGACGTCGTCACCGCTGAGGTCGATCCCGTTCCACGCGTTCGGGAAGCCGGCGTTGATGACGTAGTTCCCGCCGGCGTGCCCGCGGACGGCGTACGGGTACGGTACGACGCCCTCCGCCGAGCCGGGGTTGTTCTCGGGGTAGAACACCCGCAGCCCACGGACGCCCGCACGGTTCTGCAGGGTGAGCAGCGCTGTCTCGGTGTTCTTCTCGAAAGCCTGCAGAACGGTCCCACCACTTGCGCCGCCCTGGTCCCGGTTCGGCACCGCGGACGCGCCGCGCAACTCGACCTTCGCGGGGACGGTGAGATGCGTGCCGATCCGGTACCACCCGGCGGGCAGATAGACGATGCCGCCGCCGTCGCGCCCCGCCTTGTCCAGCACCTTCTGTACGGCGCTGGTCGCGTCGGCGGCCGGGAGATATCCGACTCCGTGCGCCGCGTCGACGACGTACAGCGACTGCTTCGGCTTGGGCAGCGGCTTGGTCTGGTACGTCGGTGCCGTGCCGGACATCCGGTGCACGATCCCGTCGACGGCGCCGGTCAGCGAGGTGCCGGTGACCTTGACGTAGCCACGCGAGTTGTCCTGGATCGCGTGGTCACTGCCCTCGATCCGGCCGGCCGCGAGCGTCATACCCCACCGGTCGTCCATCACGTCGACGAGCAGGCCGGTCCCGGTCCGGCGGATGTCGGGTTCCAGGAAGCTGCCGGTGAACTGGGCCCGCTGGCCGGCGACCACATGGATGCCGACCGCGTAGTCGGCCAGTGAGATGCGGTGGAACTGATCCCACTCGAGGTCGCCGAGGACCAGGCCGGTGCCGTGCGCGCGGGTCCACGCGTCCAGCGCCGTACGGGCCGGTGGGTGGTAGGCGGCCGGAGCGGACGCCCAATAGGAGTTGCTGAAGGCAACGTTCTCCCAGGTGCCGACGTCGGCGCCGTTGTAAGCACGGGCACCCTCGAACAGCGCCGTACCGCTGATGTTGCGGATGGTGGTCGACTCGTGCACCTGGCCGGAGCTGGGGGCGTTGCCTTGGTCGTTCGGCATCGTGCTGACGCCGATGCCGCGGTACGAGTTGAGCATGGTGACGTCGGAGACGGTCGCCATCATGTAGTTCTCGTTGCCGATCCAGGCGCCGCCGGGGATCTCGAACGTGTAGTTGTACGGCACCGGGTCGGTCGCGTTCTGGTTCGGGTAGTACGTCGTGACGCCGAGGACGCCGGCGCTGCCACCGATCCGGAAGAGGCTCGGTCCGTCGTCCCCTGACGGCAGGTCGGCGATGACCACGGTGCCGTAGCCGGGCGCCTGGCCGTGATCACCGCGGAGCGTGCAGAACGCGTGCACCTCGATCGTGTCGGTCACCTTGTACTTGCCGGCCGGCAGCCAGATCGTGCCGCCGCCCGCGTCCTGGCAGGCGTAGATCGCCTGCTGGATCGCCTGGGTGGAATCACGCCGGCCGGTGCGGTCGGCGCCGTACTGGGTGGCGTCGAAGTCGGCGACGACACCGTCCTCGGTCGGGTTGATCGTGTCGACCAGGCGCGGGTTCGGTGTCACGACCGGGGACTGCCGGAGCTCGAGTTCTTTGACGATGAAGGAGTCGGCGCCGGTCATCGCGACCCGGACGTACCGTGCGGAGGTGGACGCGAATCGCGTCTTGCTGACCTGGTTGCCGCCTGGTGAACCGATCCGGCCGACGCTGGTGAACTTGGTGCCGTCGTTCGAGACCTGGACGGTGTAGTCGGGGGAGTAGGCCTCGGCCCATTCGACGCGGACGTCGTTGACCGGTCGCGGCTTGCCGAGGTCGAGCTGCAGCCAGGAGTCGCCCGGGCCGCTGGTCCAGGCGGTGTTGTGGTTGCCGTCGTTGACGTTGGTGACCCCTGTGCCGCTGCTGGCGGTCGCCGTACCGGATCCGGCGAAGTTGGTGTTCACCGCCGACGCGGTGAACGCGTCCAGCTTGGCTTGCAGGTTCTGCAGTGCCGCCTTGACCTGTACGTCGGTCACGCCTGGCGTGGCCGCGACAGCGCGGGCGTCGTCGATCGCGGCGCGGAAGGTGGCGCGAGAGCCGACCGGGTACTGGCCGTCGCGGGTGCCTTCGCGGGCGGCCGTCTCAGTGCGCGCGGCCTGGTCGATCAGGTCGAGGAGGCCCTCGGTGACGTTGAGCGTGGTCGCGACCTTGGCGACGCGGACGGCGGCGACCTTGAGGTCGACCGAGCCGTCGCCGTTGTGGATGCGGAAGTCGCCGCCGTTGGAGCGGTTCGTCATCACCGCGTCGGGCAACGCGAAGGTGTATGTCTTCCACGTCTTGGTGTCGCCGTAGCGAACGACTTCGGAGTTCTTGAACTTCTCCGGGATCGTCTCGCCCGGGGAGTCGTAGTGCAGGCCGAACTGACCGTTGCCCTCGTCGAAGTAGTCGATGCTGATCAGCACCAGGCTGTGGTTGTCGTAGAGGTAGGTGTCGGCAACGTTCATGTAGAAGAAGTTCGTGCCTGGTGCCGGAGCGGTGTGATCGGTCTGCCAGTACGGCCGGCCGTCCTGCACTCCGGTGACGAGATGCGCCGCGTCGTCCCCGGCGCGCGGACTGATACCGCTCTGGATCGGCGACGCACCCAGCTGCACCGAGGCGCCCGCCGTGCTGATCCGGAGACCGGCGATGGTGATGTCAGCGCTCCCGAAGAGCCTCAGGTCGGCGTCGCCCAACCGGTTGGTGAACCCGATGTCGGTGAGCTCGAAGACGCCGGTCTTCCACTGGCCGGTGTTGGTCAGCTGGACGTCCGTCGTGTCCGCCTGCGGATTCGTCTTGGCGTCGTACTGCAGCTCGAGCGTGCCGGTACCGGCGTCGAGATAGGTCACCGTCACCAGGACGTCGTCGGTGCCGATCTCGTCGACGTAGTCACGGTCGACGTCGAACTCGAGGTAGCCGGTGTTCGCGGCCTGGTTGGTCTGCCAGTAGGTCCGGCCCTGTTCGGTGCCGGTTCGGAGCCCAGTGGGATCGTCGCCGGCCGCGGGCTTCACCCCGAGCGTGGTCGGCGTCGGTCCGAGATCGGTGCCGACCCCGCTCGGGTACATCGTGGCGGCGTGGGCCGTTGGTACGGCGATCACGCTCGAAAGAAGGAGAGCGGGGAGGACCCGCGCGAGCAGGCGTCTGGACATGCTGAAAACCTCCAGGTGGCGGGCCGGAGTACATGCGACAGCAGGTGCGCGGATAAGTTAAACCAAGCGTGTTACTTATTCAAGACCCCGGCCTCCGGCGCAGCAGAACGGCCGGAACGGCCGCGATCACTGTGAACGCGATCGCCCAGGCGAAGCTGTGCGCGTAGGCGATCCGCGCGGTGTGGCCGGTCAGCTGGTCCTGCAGGACCACGGCCAGGGTGGCTGCGCCGAACGCACCGCCGAGCTGCTGCATGATCCGGGTCGTGCTGCTGGCGTCCGGGATCTGCCGCGGCTCCAGCTCCCGAAAGGCGCCGACCATCACGGCCAGGTTGACCGCACTGAGCCCCGCGCCACGCACGACGAGAGCGATCGCCAGCAGGACGTACGTCGTACCCGCGAAGGCGAACGGGATGGTGCCGATCGTGGTCAGCGCGATGCCTACGAGGACCACTGGGCGCGCGCCGAGCCGATCGGTGATGCCGCCGGCGGGGTGCCGAACTGGAGGCCGTGCTGCTCGACGCCGCCTGGGACGAGCTGATGGAGTCCCGGTACGCACGGCTGACGATGGAGGCGGTCGCCGCGCGGGCCCACACCGGCAAGCAGGTGCTGTATCGGCGGTGGAGAAACCGGGCGGAGCTGGTGGTCGCGGCGATGCGGCATCGCACCGGCTCGATCGTCGAGGACATCCCCGACACGGGGAGCCTGCGTGATGACGTCCTCGCCGTACTGCAGCGGATGGCCGACCGGTTCGCGTCGGTCGGGCCCGACATCGTCCACGGTCTGCTGGCCGAGGCGCCGGATCTGGATCCGGAGGTCTACAGCCGGATGTCGGGCGTGATGGCGACCATCGTCCAGCGGGCGGCGGCCCGCGGTGAGATCCCGACCGGGGATGTTCCCGCCCGGGTCCTCACCGCACCCACCAACCTGCTGCGCCACGAGATGGTGTTCGCCCGCGAGCCCGTCGCCGCCTCGACTCTCACGTCACTCGTCGACGACGTGTTCCTGCCGTTGGTCCGGACTACTTGAAGGCGGGGAGGTTGCGGGTGACCCAGTCCGTGAAGGTCCGCGCGGGGCGGCCGAGCACCTTCTCCACGTCGGGGCTCACTTCTTGCTCGGCCGCGGTCGGCGTACCGAGTGCGCCGAGGGTGGCCTCGACGACCGGCTCGGGCATGTAGGCCAGCATCCGGCTGCGGGCCTCCTCGCGGCTGAGCTCGACGAACTGCACCGGCTCGCCGACAACCTGTCCGATCGCTTCGGCCTGCTGTCGCGGCGAGATCGCCACCGGTCCGGTCAGCGTGTAGACGTTGCTGGCGTGACTCTGGTCGCGGAGCGCAGCGGCGGCGACCTCGGCGATGTCGTCAGGATCGACGGCCGGCAGGGCGACGTCGGCGAACGGGGCCGCCATCAGCCGCTGGGTGCGGATCGACTCGGCCCACTGGAACGCGTTGCTGGCGAAGTTGCCAGGGCGCAGCATCGTCCAGCCGAGGCCGGACTGCGTGACCGCGTCCTCGAGGTCCGACGGGTGCCGCTTGGTGCCGACGCCTTGCGAGGACAGCAGGACGACGCGCTCGACACCTGCGGCTTCGACGACCTCCATGACGTCCTTCATGTTGCCGTTGGCCAGGAACTCGGCGGCCGTCAGCAGGAAGACCGCCTCCGCTCCGTCGAGTGCCGGCTCGAGAGTCTCCGGCTGAGACAGGTCGGCCTGCAGGCGCCGTACGCCGTTCGGTACGCCGTTCGGTACGTCGGAGATCCGGCGGGAAACTGCGGTGACCTGCTCGCCTGCGGCGGCCAGGGACTGGATGAGCGGGCGGCCGACGTTTCCGGTCGCTCCGGTGACCACGATCATGTTCTCTCCTCGTTCGGTTGATCTGACGAGGACGCTACTTGCCGTGGGATAGTAGGTACCTAGAGGAAAGTATTGGCTGGGAGGCGGGTTTGTGAGCGAGAGCACAGCGGTGGATCCGGTGCAGGCCTGTCCGATCGCGCCGGTGGTGGATCTGGTGTTCAGCCGGTGGACGACGCCGATCCTGTGGACGCTGAACGAGTACGGCCGGCAGCGGTTCGTGGAGCTTCAGCGTCGGATCGGCGTGATCACGCCCAAGGTCCTGACGCAGCGGCTCCGGCAACTCGAGCGAGACGGACTGATCCTCCGCACGTACCACGCGGAGGTCCCGCCGCGCGTCGAGTACGAACTCAGCGACCTCGGCCGCAGCCTGGCCCCGCTGTTCCATTCACTCGCCGACTGGTCCCCCAACCTGACCAAGGTCGAGCAAGCCCGCAACCACTTCGACACCCACGAACCGGCCCACCGCCGCCCCTGAACCCCGCCCGGTCCCGGCCGCCCCGAACAGTCGAGGGGATCCCGTGGGTCGCCGGTTCCGCCCAACCATGTGCACCGATCAACCACCGACCCACCGCTGCAGCGCTCGACCGGTGCACAAAGTCGGGCGAAACGACACCCTCACCGACCGCCGCCGTACGGAGCAGCGTCTGGCCCGCGCCAGGTACACCGCGGCCGGACTTCGGACAGAAGCAGGGACCTAGGACAAGGTGTCGGAACCTGCGATAGGTCATGAGGTGTTCCAGGCCCCGGCATGGTGTCCGCACCCCCGCCCTCCTGACGGCGCCGCACACGCCACCGGAAACCGCGCCGGAGATTGGCAGCGTCGATGCCGCCGGAAACGGCGCCGGAGATTGGCGGTGTCGATGCCGCGATTGCGGGTCGGTGCGGGTGCGGACCTGAGACACTCACCAACCCCCATCGTCAGCTCACCGCCGGCCCGGATCGGAGCGTGACCGGCCAGGACCGCGCCTGCTTGCTGAGTCTGCCAGCACCGCGGAATCGAGCCCGGACCCTGGCCGAACCGGCTTCGGCCACGGCAGAGATCGACTTTGTGCACCAGATCCGTACGCGGAGTCCGGCGCCGTACGGATCTGGTGCACAAAGTGACCGACCGAGGCCCAGCCGGGCGGGGTAGCAGGCAGCCGGGCGCCGGGTGGCGGCGAGCAGCGACGGGGCTGGCGCCGGGGTGTCGGCCGGGATCGGGTTGGTCGTCGGGTGAGGTCACGCAGCGCACCGTCCGCCGCGGGGCGGTCTCGGTCATGCGCGCCCGCCCCATCGTCAAGGTGCGGATACACCGAGTAGGCGTCCCCGGGGCACCCACGGACGACAGGACAGCGGCCACCCCCTGGGATGCCCGCAGGGTCGGGTGGCGCGGGGTGGTCGGGGTGTGTGGAGCTCTCGGTTGCCGGGGATCGGGCAGCTCAGGCTCCCACGATCAGGCGTCCAGACCTCCGGGCCGTGGCCGGTGTCATCACGGCGTCCGCAAGCAGGCACACCTCCTCGAAGGTGCTGCTCCGGTGCTCGTCCCGGGAGCGCCGCCAGACGGCGCCGCCGCCGCACTCGGCTCGACCCACCCGGACACCTCCGTTTACGGATTCCGTTTCCGGTCAGGCGACGCCGACTAGTTGGCGAGCGGGGGAGTGGAGTTGGTCGAGGAGGGTGAAGAAGTGGGTGGCGGCGTCGGGGAGGCGGAGGAGGCCGGCTTCGTGGTGCCGCCAGCCGAAGAGGAGCTCGCCGTCGATGGTGCGTTCGTCGAGGGGTACGGCGTACCGCATCAAGGCGACGCGCGTGGGCCCGGTCTGGGGGTGGTGGTCACCGCAGCCGCACTCGGCTGCGATGGTGATGGCGGTCAACGCGTCGGGGGAGTAGCGGCGCAGGCGGAGCGTGGTGCCGCGGGCGGTGAACCGGACGATTGTTGCGTCAGGCAACTGAATGAGCAGCTCGACCGGGACGGCGTGCGAGCCGGAGAGCAGTCGGAGACCACGAGACGCGAGCAGATCGGCGAAGGCCGGGAGATTCATGCGAAGTTCCTGTGAGTGCTGTGTCGGCGGGCGGGCCACGGAAAGGGGCAGGGCCTCGTGCGCCGGAGACGGCGCGCGTCAGCGACAACAGCAACAACACAGCAGGATCTGCATGCCGAAGATCATGACAGACCTCCCCACGCGTGCCAAACACCGTCCGCCATCTGGGACAACTGTCCGTGATGTGTCAGCAAGCAGCCGTCGAGTCGTGGATCGGGGTCGCCGAACCGCCCCGGGGGAACAGCCGCAATCCACGACTCGCCGAATCAGGAGCTTGCGCAGCACCTGAGTCAATCTAGCCAGCACGGGCTGACTCAGCCGCAACGTCGGCCAGTCGACACGGGCGGGATGGCCGAGACGCGAGGTCGCCGCGACGGGGTGGCCGAGGTCGACGGGAGGCCGAAGGAGTGGTGGATCAGTCGGCTTTCTTGCCGAACATGATCTCGTCCCAGCTCGGGACGCTGGCCCGCTTCGAGGCGCGGCGGGCCGGCTTCTTCTTGGGCTCGGCAGCTTCTTCCGTGGCGGTCGGCTCGGCCGATGCGGCCGGCGCCTCCGTATCGGGCTGCGGAACCGACGGCTCAGCGGCTGGGTCCACGGTCGGCTGCGCCGGCTCGGTGGGAGCGGCCGACCGGCGGTCTGCCGGGGCAGCGTCTGGGCGCTCGACGGTCCGGGAGTCCGGTGCAGGGCGCTCGGCGGGGCCGCGGGACTCGGGGGCCTGGCGGACCGGGGCCGGGCCGCGGTCGGGGGTGGCTCGGCGTTCGGTGAAGGGGTTCTCGGGCGCGGCGGCGCGCTCCTCCGGGGGTGCGAACGTCGCGGTCTCTGCCGGGGGTTGCGCCGAACGCTCGACGGCGCGCACCGACGGCCGCAGCGCCGGCGGCTGATCGATCGGTACGTCGATCAGCGTCGGCTCGTCGTCCGGGTTCGGGACCGAGTGGACCCGGCGCGGACCACGCTCCTGGTCGCGCGTCTGCTCGCGGGAAACCGGGTGGTTCCGGCGGGGGAGGCTGACGGTGTCCTCGAAGCCGGCCTCGTAGCTGTCGGCACCGTGATCGGGAGCAACGGACAGGTCGATGTCGGCGACCGCGGTCAGCCGGCGCTCGCCCGGCTGATGCGTGGGTTGGATCGGAGGCGCCTGCACCTGGGCCTGCTCGCCGACCAGCCAGCGGGCCTCGTCGTCGTCGGGGACCGCGTACCGACCGGGAGCGTCGTACGCGAACATGGCGATCTTCTCGTCCTTCTGCTCCGCCTCGTCGTCGGCCTCGACGAAGTAGGAGACCCGGACCGCCCAGCGGCCGTCCTCGCGGCGCCACGCGTCCCACTCGGCCGACGCCGGGTCGACCTGGCGGGTGCGCAACCGCTCGGTCACCCAGGCGCCGAGGTTGCGGGCCGGGGCGTCGGCGCCACCCCGGCGACGGACGGACGCGCGCTGCGCCAGGCTGGCGATGTGGTCTCGCTCGGCCAGGACCGGGCCGGCGAACGCCATCACGCGTTCCATCGGCATCTGGGCGACGGCTGCGACCGCCTCGGGACTTTCGCCGGCGCGGATACGAGCCTGGATGTCTCGTGGGCGCAGCGCGCTCTCCATTTGAATCTCCAGCTGGCCGAGTCGGGCACGGTCGCCGCGGAGGGCCGCACGCAACCGGTCGTCGACCGGGATGGCGAACTCCTCACCCGTCTCTGCCATCGCCAGGATGACTTGCTTGCCATCCTGGCTCAGACCGACGAGCCTCGCCTCGCGCATTGCCTTTGTTCTCCTGTGCGGTTCTTGACAGTCTCTCCCGGGACGTACGGCCTGACCAAGACCGGCGCGCCGTGCCGCCCGGTCATTGTGGAGGTTACGTCACGAAATCACATCTTGCCTGGTCATCAGGGTTCTCCTGATCACACCAGCCACAGTAGTCACAACACGGTGTGACCGCGACTCACGTGTCAGCTGCCGAACGCCGAACGCACCGCAAGAGCACGCTTCAGGTCGTCCACACTGTCGCCGATCGACCGCCGGATTCCGGCCGCGACCGATTCGTCCGCGACCAGGTCGGCGGCCCGGTCGACGACCCGCTGCTCGACGGCGTACCGGGGGAACGCGAGCTTCGCGCTCTGCGCCACCACCCAGCCGGACCGCAGCTTCTCGGTGCCCGCGATCTCGGCGAAGTACCGGTCGACGTACGGCGCGGTGAGCTCGACCTGCGTGGGATGCCAGAACCCTTCACACGCGGCGTAAAGCTCGTAGTTCGCGATGTCGGCGTCGGTCATGATCTGCGTCCACGCCCGCTCCTTGGCCTGCACCGTCGGCAGCGAGGCCCGGCAGCGGACCGCGTGGACGACGCCCTCCGACGAGGTGTCCCGCTCCAGCTCAGCATCGATCTCAGCGTCCCCGATCGCACCGAGCCGCGCGAGCCGCCCGGTCACCAGCCAGCGCAGGTCCGCATCCATCGCGAGGCCTTCGGGTACGCCGTCATCCGCGAGCCAACCCTTGAGCAGCTCGACGTCGTCGCTGAAGCGCGCCACCCCACGGGCAGCCGCGAGCTGCAGGCTCGAACCGGCCGGCGCGGTCTGGAGCCGGGCGGCGATGGCGTCGGCCAGCCGGCCGCGATACGGCTCGTACGGCAGGTAGACACCGAGCAGGTGGGTGTTGGCCCAGTTGAGCATCGTGCCGACCGCGATGTCGCTGGTCTCGGTCGGCAGCAACCCGAGCACGACCTCGAACCCGAGCTTCGGATCGAGCTCGGCGTCGGCGACCGAGTCCCGCAGGCTGTTCAGGACGACGGCCCGCGTCACGCCGTCCTCGATCTTCGGCAGCACCGACGGCAGGTTCGCCAGGCTCTCCGCGTCGAGCCGGATCTTGGCCCAGGTGTCGTCGCCGGCGTCCGGGATCACGACCGCGAGCGACGGATCGAGGGCGACCTCCACCTCTTCCGCGTCCAGCAGTACGTCGACCGTCGTACCGCGACCGTCCGCGTCGTACCCGCCGACGGTCAGCTTGTGCGGCCGGGACGCCGGGTAGGCCGTGGGCACCGTGCGGTGCAGCTTGATGCCGGTCGCCGTCCGGGAGGCGCTGATGGTGTCGAGGCCCGGAGTGCGCAGCCAGTTCTGTGCCCAGGTCTCGAGGTCGACGGCGCCGGCCTCGGTCCACTTGGTGACCAGGTCGGCGAAGGTCGCGTTGCCGAACTCGTTGGCGCGGATGTGGGCGTTGACGCCGGCCAGGAAGACGTCGTCACCGAGGTAGGCGGCGAGCTGCTTGAGGACCGCCGCGCCCTTGGCGTAGGAGATGCCGTCGAAGTCGTCGAGGGAGGATGCTGCGTCCTTGACCGCGTCGGCGGCGACCGGGTGGGTGGAGGACCGCTGGTCGGCCTGCAGGCCCCACCACTTGCGGATGAAGGCGAAGTCGATCCAGTTGTCCTGGTAGTTCGTGGCGGCGGTCGAGACCCGGTGGGCCATGTACTCCGCGAAGGACTCGTTCAGCCAGAGGTCGTTCCACCACTTCATCGTCACGGTGTCGCCGAACCATTGGTGCGCCATCTCGTGGACGATCGTGCGGGCCCGGTTGCCGCGCTCGGCGTCGGTCGCCGCGGACCGGAACACCATCGAGTCGCGGAAGGTCACGCAGCCCGGGTTCTCCATCGCGCCGGCGTTGAACTCCGGCACGAACGCCTGGTGGTACTCACCGAACGGGTATCGGTAACCGAACATCCGGTGGTACTCGTCGAAGGACTGCTTGGTGACCGTGAACATGTCCTCGGCCTCACGGTCGAGCGCGTCCTTCAGCGACTGCCGTGACACCACGCTGAGCGGGATGCCGTCGTGGGAGTCCGTGATCTGGTGGTACGGCCCGGCCACCACGGTGACGAAGTACGTCGACAGCGGCAGCGTCTCGGCGAGCTCCCAGCGGCCGGGGGAGACCTGGGTGGCGGCGCCGTTGCCGAGCACCAGCCACTCCGGCGGCGCGGTGACCTTCATCCGGTACGGCGCCTTGAGGTCGGGCTGGTCGAAGCACGCGAAGATCCGCGGCGCGGCGTCGAGGAACGACATCGCGTAGGTGTAGACGAGACCGTCGGCGGCGTCGACCGCGCGGTGCAGTCCCTCGCCGTCGTGGGAGTACAGCATCGACGCGACCACGACCAGTTCGTTCTCCGGCTGCAGGTCGGTCAGCTCGAGCCGTCCGTCGTTCAGGCCGGCCACGTCGACCGCCGTGCCGTTCAGCGTGACCGAGGTCAGCTCGTCCGGTTTGACGTCCAGCCAGGTTGTCGGACTCGAGGCCGTGAACCTGATCGTGGTGGTGGATCCGAACGTTCGCTCGCCCTGGGTGAGGTCGAGGTCGACGTCGTACGACTGGACGGAAAGCGCGGCGGCCCGAGTGCGGGCGCCGTCGACGGTGAGACTCGGCATGCTGGCAACTCTATGCGGTGATTAGGGTGAGCACATGAGCGAGATGGAGTACCGGCAGCTGGGCGACTCGGGCCTTACCGTGAGTACGGTCGGGCTGGGGTGCAACAACTTCGGGCGGCGGCTGGATGCGGCCCGGACCGACGCGGTGGTGAACGCCGCGGTCGACGCGGGGATCACGCTGTTCGACACCGCGGACGTCTATCACGGCGAGCACGGGTTCAGCGAGGAACTGCTCGGCAAGGCGCTCGGCGACCGCCGCGACGAGGTGGTGATCGCGACCAAGTTCGGCGGCGACATGCACGGGGCGAACGGGCCGGACTGGGGTGTCCGCGGCTCCCGCCGGTACATCCGCAAGGCGGTCGAGTCGAGCCTGCAGCGGCTCGGCACCGACTGGATCGACCTCTACCAGCTGCACGTCCCGGATCCGGTCACGCCGATCGAGGAGACCCTCGCCGCGCTGACCGAGCTCGTTGCCGAGGGCAAGGTCCGGTACATCGGCAGCTCGCAGTTCGCGGCCTGGCAGGTGGTGGACGCGGACTGGGCCGCGCGGACCGCGGGGCTGGAGCACTTCGTCAGCGCACAGAACCGGTACTCCCTGCTCGACCGCGAGGTCGAGGACGAGTTGGCGCCCGCCTGCGAGCACCTCGGTCTCGGCATCCTGCCGTTCTTCCCGCTGTCCTCGGGCCTGCTCACCGGCAAGTACAAGCGCGGCGAGACGCCTCCGGACGGCACCCGCCTGGCGACCCAGCCGGACCGGCTGGCCAACGCGGACTTCGACAAGATCGAGGCCCTCGAGACGTTCGCGGCCGAGCGGGACCTGAGCCTGATCGACGTCGCGATCGGCGGCCTGGCCGCGCAGCCGGCGGTCGCCTCGGTGATCGCCGGCGCCACCACGCCCGAGCAGATCGCACAGAACGTCGCAGCCGGCCTGTGGGACCCGACGGCATCCGACCTGGCCGCCCTGGACGACCTGACGTGACTATGTTGAATTCCGCGCCTCCGGCGCGGGTGTCATGGGGCTTTGACTCCCGGTCTTCCCTCGTCGCTCCGGTCGCTGCGCTCTCTCCGCTCCTCAGTCCAGACCGGGAGGCCCCATGACGCTTGTCCTCTTGCCGCCGTCGGAGGGTAAGACTGGGCGATCCCGCGGGCGCGCCGTCGACCAGTCGACGCTCTCGTTTCCCGATCTCAATCCCGTCCGTGAGCAGGTCCTGGAGACGCTGGCGAAGGTCTCCGCTTCCTCCGACGCGTACGACGTCCTCGGGGTCGGCGCATCACTGCAGCACGAGGTGGACCGGAACACGCGCTGGCGCACCGAGCCGGCCGTACCGGTGGCGGAGCTGTATTCCGGCGTCCTGTACGACGCGCTCGGCTACGCGACCTTGTCAGCAGGAAGCAAGCGGCGTGCAGGGAACCGTCTGCTCGTGGTGTCCGCCGCGTGGGGGGCGCTGCGGATGGCCGATCGCGTCCCGCCGTACCGGCTGTCCATGGGTACGAGCCTTCCTGGTCTCGGGCCGCTCGCATCGGTGTGGCGCGACCCGCTCAACGCTGCCCTGGCCGAGGCCGACGGTGTGATCGTCGACTGCCGGTCGTCGACGTACGTCGCTGCCTGGCGACCCACTGGCGAGCGGGCAGCCAAGTGGGTCTCGGTGAATGTGGTGCGCGAGCGCGACGGCGTCCGCACGGTCGTGTCGCACAACGCGAAGCACACCCGCGGCCTGGTCGCGCGGCACCTGCTCGAGTCCGGCAAGGATCCCGGTACGCCGAAAGCCCTGCACAAGCTCGTGGCCGAGCGGTGGAACGCCGAGCTCGATCGGGCCGCCGGTGGCTGGACGCTGACCGTGGTCGAGCACGACTGACCGTTCACATGGCTTTCACCGGTGGGTGGTTTCTCACCGCGCGTGACCGGGGAAGGCTTGAGGGCAGCACGTCAGGGGGGATCCGCCCTACCCTCGGAGGCCTGACCGATGCGACGTTCGATCATTGCTGCCATCACCACAGTCGCCGCGACCGCGGCGTGGACCCTCAGCGCCGGTCCGGCGCTGGCCTACCCACCGACCCCGCCGTCGGCCACGACAGCGGCCACCGATCTGGCGAGCCTCACCGTGAAGACGGAGGGCTCGACGAGCGGCTACAGCCGGGATCTCTTCCCGCATTGGATCACCCAGTCCGGCACCTGTGACACGCGCGAAGTGGTGCTGAAGCGCGACGGCACCGGTGTCACCGTCAACAGCAGCTGCCAGCCGACAGCAGGGAGCTGGTACAGCGTGTACGACGCCACCTGGGTGGCATCCTCCTCGTCCATCGACATCGACCACATCGTGCCGCTCGCCGAAGCATGGAAGTCCGGTGCGAACGCGTGGACTACCGCTCGCCGCCAGCAGTTCGCCAACGACCTGAGCATCGCGCAGCTGATCGCCGTGTCCGCGTCGAGCAACCGGTCCAAGGGCGACTCCGACCCGGCCTCCTGGAAGCCGACGAACACGTCGGTGCACTGCATCTACGCCCGCGAGTGGATCTGGGTGAAGTACACGTACGGTCTGTCGCTGCAGTCGGCGGAGAAGACCGCTCTGCAGCAGATGCTCGGCACCTGCTGAGTCAGCCGGCCTGATTCAGTCGTCGAGAAGTTGGCGGCGCTGGGCGTGGATACCGGCCTGGAACCGGGTCCGCGCACCCAGCGCCTCCATCAACTCGGCCACCCGCCGTCCGACCGTACGACTACTCAGGCCGAGCTGCCGCGCGATCGCGTCGTCCTTGAAGCCGGCCGCGAGCAACGTCATCAGCCGCGCGTCCGTCGGGTCCGTCATCGGCGACGGTACGACGGGCACGGCCTGGTCCCAGAGCAGCGAGAACATCTCGATCAGCGCGTCCAGCAGCGCACAGGGATGAACGACGAGGGCACTGTCGACCAGCTGATCGACCGACAACGGCAGGAGTGCGATCTTCCGGTCGAACACGGCCAACTTCATCGGGACCTGCGGATGGACCCGCGAGGTCTCGCCGGCGTCGGCCGCGCTGTAGGCCTCGTCCACCCCGCCCGGAACGTTGAGGGAATCGGGAGAGTAGATGCCCTGGACAACCACACCCTCGTTGAGCAGACCGCGGACCCGGGGGTCGGTCTCGCCGGGCCGGGAGGCGTACGGCGGCCGGTCGAGCACCAGCAACTGGTGACGTGTGCCGTTGAGCAACTGGGCGAAGCGGGCCGCGATCGCCTCTTGCCCGACGATCACCTCGACCAGATTCTCCGGGCGGTGCTGCTCCTGCGCCCGGACTTCGGAGAGCAGCACGCGAGCCTCGGCGCGTACCCGGTCGAGCTCGGCCCGCCGTACGGCGACCAGCGCGTCGACCGCGACATCCGGGCGGGTCGGCAGCAGCCGCACCGGGTGGTCCGCGGTGGTCGTCAGTAGGCCGAGCCGCTCGAGCCGCTCGACGGTCGTGGCGACTTCGCGCTCGTCGCGGTCGAGGTGTTTGGCGAGCTCAGCGATGGTGCAGCCGGGCGCTGACAACAGCACCCGGTATGCCTCTTCGTCGGGTGGCTCCACCCCCACCGATTCCAGCATCCGATCAGGTTATCTCGTCTCCTGGAACCAGGTGGACTCCTTTTCGGTTGGTGGCGACTTCGCGCCATGTCCGGGATACGTCAGGGTTCCGTCAGGTGCGATTGGCCCCTGATTGGGGTAATCCTGTCTCTGCCGGGCGCGCGCGGACCGGACAGGGGACGCCCGGTCAAGCCTCAACGCGCGCGCCCGCCCTGATCCTCGGATACACCCGCCAGATCATCCGCTGTGCGAGCAGGGTGAGCACGCCGGCGACGGTCATCCCGAGGAGATTGATCCCGAGCTGTGCGGCGGCGCCCCCGATCTGGGCAGGTACCCAGAGCGCGAGACACAACGCGAGGTCGCCGGCGGCCGGCACCGTGGTCACCGAGATGAACACGCCGACCAACGCGTTGGCCCGCCCGGCGGTCTGTGACAGCACCCCGGCGCATCCGGCCAGTACGGCGACCACCACCGACCACCTGTCCGGCCGCCAGATGAAGCCGGTCAGCGGACGATCGGCGGTGACGTCGCCGACGTCGATCCATCCCACCGCCCGTGCGAGCAGCGCCGCGATCGTGGTCAGGGCGATCGCGAGCAGGAAGCCCCAGACCAGCAACCGGAGCGCTCGCCAGGTCAGCCCGGCGTTGCGCAGTGCCAGCCCGACCGCGATGGCGGCGACGACGCCGAACTCCGGACCCACCACCATCGCGCCGACGACGAGGATCGAGGAGTCGGTGACGACGGCCACGGCGGCGATCATCGTCGCCAGCGTGAGGAAGGCGTAGTACACCCACGAACCGCTGGCCTCGGTGTAGGCCTGGTCGACGACCGCGTCCCAGATCACGGCGTCGTCGGGCGCGCCGAGTGCGGCCTTCTCGGTCGCGCGAGCGTTCCGCGACGGGGCTGCGTCGACCGCGCTCACCGCGACCGCGCCGTCGTCGTACAGGCCCTCGTGCTTCAGGAAGGTGAGGATGTCCGAGGTCGCCTCGCGCGTGACATCGCACTCGATCATGTCCCCTTCCGGCCGGTGCGCGGCACCTGGCAGGCGGACGACACTGGTCACCCGGGGGTCGGCGACGAGTTTGTCCAGGACGCGCTCGCTGCGATCCGAGGGAGCGATGAGTCGAAGATGCATCACGGCCCACATCCTCCCAGGCCACGCTTGGTACTCCAGACGTCACTGTGTGCTGTCGCCGCGCCCGACCTTGGGCTGAGACTTGGGGCGATGCGGCATCGTTGGGTTATGAACGAGCGAAGCGAGTTCATCATCAAGCACTGTGCGATCTGCGCCTCATCCGCGCCCGGAGCGAAGCGAGGACGTGGATGAGCTTCCAGACTCCGGCGCGGCGGACTGGGCGGTCCGTGGAGACCGCCCGGATCGCGAGTGGCGTGAAGCTGCTCGTCGCTCTGGTCGGCCTGATGTGGCTCAGCGAGGTGGTCGACACCGCGCTGCGCGGGCGACTCGATCAGTACGGGATCATCGCCCGCGATCCGCAGGGCCTGGTCGGCATCATCACCGCGCCGTTCCTGCACCTCGGCTTCGGCCACCTGATCTCGAACACGCTGCCCTTGGTCACCCTCGGCCTGATCATCGCCGTCAGCGGCGCGCGCCGGCTGTTCGCGGTCACCGCGATGGTCGTCGTGATCGGCGGGTTCGGGACCTGGCTGATCTCCCCGCCGAACACGATCACGATCGGCGCCAGCGGCCTCGTCTTCGGGTACGCCGCCTACCTGATCACGCGAGGTCTGTTCAACCGGCGACTCGGCCAGGTCCTGATCGGCATCGTGGTCGTGGTGGTCTGGGGGAGCGCGCTGCTCGGCGGCCTGCTACCGCAGGACGGGATCTCTTGGCAGGGCCACCTGTTCGGCGGTATCGCCGGCATCCTGGCCGCATGGGTCCTGGCCGACGACAAGCCGAAGCGGTCTCCGGTCAGCTAAGCGTGGCGGGATCGGTGTTGGCCCCGCAGATCACGACGACCACCCGCTCGCCGGCCGCCGGTCGGTAGGCGCCGGACGTCAGCGCGGCGTACGCGGCCGCCGCACCGTGCTCGACGGCCAGGTGGTGGTCGTGCCACAGCTCATTGCGGGCGGCAATGATCGGCTCGTCGTCGACGAGCAGCGAGCGCACGCCGTGCTGCCGCACCGCCGCGAACGCAAGCTCTCCCAGCCGACGGGCACCGAGCGAATCCGCCGCCACGCCGCCGACCGAACCATCGACGGGCCGGCCGGCCTCCAGAGCCCGATGGAGCGTCGGCGCCAGTACCGGCTCCACGCCGATGACGCGGGCGTTGTCGCCGATCGCCGTCGCGATGCCCGCGATGAGCCCGCCGCCGCCAACCGCGATCAGGACCGTGTCGAAGCCATCCACCTGCTCGAGGAGCTCCAGCCCGACGGTGCCCTGACCGGCCACGACCTCCGGCTGGTCATAGGCGTGCACCAGCAACGCGCCCGAGTCGTCCCGCGCCTGGACGGCCGCCTGGTACGCCTCGGCGTACTCGCTGCCGACCTGGACGACGTCCGCCTCGAGCGTCCGGAGTTTGGAGAGCTTCGCGATCGGCGTCGTTTCCGGGACGAAGATCCGGGCCGGTACGCCGAGCTCCCGGGCCGCGTAGGCCGCGGCGAGACCCGCGTTGCCACCGGACGCGGCGACGATGCCCTGGCCGCTCAGTTCACCGCTCTCCTTCGCGGTGAGCAGCCGGTTGAACGCGCCACGTGGCTTGAAGGAGCCGGTGTGCTGCAACAGCTCCAGCTTGAAGGTGAGCCCGGGCGCCACCTCGATCACCGGAGTACGCCGTACCCGTCCGGCGATTCGCTCCGCCGCCGCCCGCACCTCGTCGAGACTTACTGTCATGCCCCAACCCTGCCACGATGGAACGGAGCCGACCGAAGGAGGCCCAGAAATGGGTGCGTACGACGAGAGCTACCGCCGGAGTCTCGCGGATCCGGACGGGTTCTGGCTCGAGGCTGCGGCCGCGATCTCCTGGATCCGGCCACCGACGCGGGCGCTCGACTCCGCGAACGCCCCGCTGTACCGCTGGTTCCCCGACGCCGCTCTGAACACGTCGTACAACGCGCTCGACCGGCACATCGAGGCCGGCCACGGCGAACGGACGGCGCTGATCTACGACTCACCGGTCACCGGGACAGGACGCGAGTACACCTACTCGGAGCTCCGGGACGACGTGGCGGTGTTCGCCGGCGCGCTCGCGTCGCTCGGCGTCGGCAAGGGCGATCGCGTCATCGTCTACATGCCGATGGTCCCCGAGGCTGTCATCGCGATGCTCGCGTGTGCCCGGCTCGGCGCGATCCACTCCGTGGTGTTCGGCGGGTTCGCGCCGAAGGAACTCGCCGCGCGGATCGACGACGCGACCCCGAAGGTGATCGTCGCCGCGTCGGCCGGGATCGAGCCGGCCCGCGTGGTCGAGTACAAGCCGATCATCGACGCCGCCCTCGAGCTGGCCCAGCACCAGCCGGACCACACGATCGTCCTGCAGCGCGAGGGCACCCTCGCCAAACTCGGTGAGCGCGATCTCGACTGGGCCGCACTGACCGCCTCGGCGGAGCCCGTCGACCCGGTCGAGGTCGCGGCGACCGATCCGCTCTACATCCTCTACACCTCGGGTACGACGGGGAAGCCGAAGGGCGTGGTCCGCGACAACGGCGGGCATGCGGTCGCACTGGCCTGGTCGATGCGGGCCGTCTACGACATCGGGCCGGGCGACGTGTGGTGGACCGCCTCCGACGTCGGCTGGGTCGTCGGCCACTCCTACATCGTCTACGCGCCGCTCCTGGTCGGCGCGACGACAGTTCTGTACGAGGGCAAGCCGGTTGGCACTCCGGACGCCGGCGCCTTCTGGCGAGTCATCTCCGAGCACGGCGCGAAGGCGCTGTTCACCGCACCGACCGCGATCCGGGCGATCAAGAAGATCGACCCCGAGGCCGCCGAGGCGGCGAAGTACCAGCGCGATTCGTTCCGCACGCTGTTCCTCGCGGGCGAGCGGCTCGATCCGGAGACGTACCACTGGGCGCACGAGCATCTCGGCGTACCGGTCGTGGACCACTGGTGGCAGACCGAGACCGGTTGGCCGATCGCGGGCAACCCCCGCGGTCTCGAGCCGTTGCCGACCAAGCCCGGATCGGCAACGGTCCCGATGCCGGGCTGGGACGTGCAGATCCTCGACCCCGTGGGCAAGCAACTCCGCGCGCACGAGGAGGGCGCGATTGCGATCAAGCTCCCGCTCCCGCCGGGTGCGTTGCCGACGCTGTGGGGTGACGACCAGCGCTACATCGACAACTACCTCAGCCGGTACGACGGCTACTACCTGACCGGTGACGGTGGTTACCGGGACGAGGACGGCTACCTGTTCGTGATGGGCCGCACCGACGACGTGATCAACGTGGCCGGCCACCGCTTGTCGACCGGAAGCATGGAGGCCGTACTCGCGGCGCACCCGGCGGTGGCCGAGTGCGCGGTCATCGGCGTCTACGACCCGCTGAAAGGCCAGTTGCCGCGCGGTCTCGTCGTACTCAAGGCCGGTGTCGACATCCCCGAAGAGGTGCTGCGGGAAGAACTCGTGGCCGCGGTACGGCGGGACATCGGGCCGGTCGCGTCGTTCCGGGACGTATCCGTCGTGGACGGCCTGCCGAAGACTCGGTCGGGGAAGATCCTGCGCAAGACTATGCGCGGCATCGCCGACGGCCGGGACGAGGCGATCCCGTCGACGATCGAGGATCCCGCCGTACTGGACGCGCTACGACCGATCCTGCGCCGTCAGGAAGTCGAGGACCAGCGGCCCGGCGACTGACCGGAACTCGTGAAAGTAGGCGTGCCGGGCCCGGTCGATGAACTCGGCACGCGCTCGAGGGATGCGGCCGGCGAGGAGTTGCGCGTTGGCGGCCGGGCTGAAGACGTCGTCTGTCCCGTGCACGACGAGCGTCGGCGCCGTGATGTGGGGCAGGCCGTCCCAGGCGTCGTGCCGGTTGCTCGCGACCAGGTGCCGGCTTTTCGCGTACGACGGCATGCTCGTGTCACCGAGGACCGGATACGGGCCGGGGTTCGCGGCCAGCCACGCCGGGGTGTACATCAGGTCGAGGAGCACGCTGTCGGTTCGGTCCGGGTCGGCGAGAGCGCGGCGGATCTCTCGGCTGCGCTCGTACCCGTGTGCCGCGCCCGGTGACGTGCAGCCGAGGACGAGGGCGTCCACGCGGCCGGGATGGTTGATCCCGATCCACTGCGCGACCCGGCCACCCATCGACGTGCCGTAGACATGCGCCTTCGCCAGCCCCAGTTCGTCGAGCACCGCCACGACATCGTCGGCGAACCCAGGCGTGCTGTAGACCTCGTCGGGTTTGTCGCTGTCCCCGGTCCCACGCCAGTCCAGCGTGATCGTCCGGTACGTCGCCTCGAAGTCGGCGTGGACAGGGTCCCACCAGTGGTGATTGTTGGACTGACCGGCGAGGAGGACGAGGGGCTTTCCCGCGCCGCGAACCTGATAGGCGATCCGGGTTCCGTCGGCGGTCGTTGCGTGCGGCACGGGTGCAGTCTGCCTGATTCTCCCGAGGGTTAGGCTCGGGGTATGCGAGTCGTGATTGCGGGTGGACACGGACAGATCGCGCTGCGGCTGACGAAGCTGCTGGCCGGTGACGGCCACGAGGTCGTCGGGCTGGTGCGCAACCCCGATCACGAGGCCGATCTGGCCGCGGCCGGCGGGCAGGCCGCCGTACTGGATCTGGAGCAGGCCGACGTCGCGGCGGTGGCCGGCGTACTGGCCGGTGCGGATGTCGCGATCTTCGCGGCCGGCGCCGGACCGGGCAGCGGGAAGGACCGCAAGGACACGGTCGACCGGGGAGCCGCCGCGCTGTTCGCCGACGCGGCCGAGCAGGCCGGCGTACGACGCCACCTCCAGGTCGGATCGATGGGCGCGGACCGAGCGGACTCGCTGCACGACGACGAGGTGTTCACCGTCTACCTGAAGGCGAAGTGGGCCGCCGAGGAAGACCTGCGGTCCAGGGACCTCGACTGGACGATCCTGCGGCCGGGCGGGCTGACCAACGACGCCGGCACCGGTCAGGTGAAGCTGGCGGACAAGACGGGCAACGGCAGCATCAGCCGCGACGACGTGGCGCTGGTGCTGGCCGGCCTCTGCGACACCCCGGCCGCGATCGGCCGGACCCTCGAGCTGATCGCCGGGGACACCCCGGTGGCCGAGGCACTGACGAATCTCTGACGTTGCCGCTGGCAACAGATTGTGACGGCTATGGGCGACACACTGCGGCAGGTGCACTTCGAGCGCCTGGCGAACAGCAGCTACCGGGTCGAGAACGCGCGCGGCGGCAGCATCACCGTCGGCTCCGGTGGCGCCGACACCGACTTCACACCGGTCGAGCTGCTGCTGGCCGCGATCGGCACCTGCTCGGCGATCGACGTCGACATCGTGGTCAGCCGCCGGGCCGAGCCGACCGAGTTCCGCGCGGTGGTCCGCGGCGACAAGGTCCGCGACGCCGAGGAGGGCAACCGGATGGAGAACCTCGCGGTCGAGTTCACCGTCCGCTTCCCCGAGGGCGAGGACGGCGACAAGGCCCGCGAGGCGCTGCCGCGGTCGGTCAAGATGTCCCACGATCGGCTCTGCACGGTCAGCCGCACGGTGGAACTCGGCACCCCGGTCACCACGACGGTCAACGACGATGTATCCGGCTAGATGTATCTAGCCTGATGTAGATTGGCGGCGTGAACGGAGTCGACCTGTTCCTGCTCGGGCGCGCGTTGATGAAGATCGGCGAGGATGCGCTGCCCGGGCCGCCCGGCGGAGCGGGGAAGTACGCCGGGAGCGCTCGGATGGTCCTGATCGTGGCGAGCGACATCGCCGAGCACCCGGGCAGCGCGGTGGGGGAGATCGCCACCCGCACCGGACTCCCGCAGAGCCAGGTCTCCACGGCGATCGCCCGCCTGAAGGAATCCGGCACAGTGCAGTCGGTGCCGGATCCCGCGGACCGGCGGCGTGCGTTGGTCAGCCGGACGCCTGGTGTCTCGGACCGGTTGGCCCAGGTCCGTGCGTCTAGCATCGAAGACGCACTCGCCACCGCTCTCGGCACGGACGACCCGGCTCGAGTGGCCGAGCTGACTCGAGCCCTCGAACAACTAGCGTGCGCCCTCCTGCCCGACCGCAAGGTGTAGACCTCGGTCGGCGAGGAACTCGGCGGGTGAGCGGAGGCGGGTCTTCAACAGTTTCCCGGTACGGCGGCTGTCGAGGCGGACGTCTGACGGCAGACCGGGAGTGAACGGCAACGTGTCCGGGTCGAGTCCGTCCCGGATGGCAATGAGACGGCCGAGCTCCAGTCGGTTGAGTGCTTGGGGTCCGGCCACGTGGGCGACCCCGGTGACGTCGGACGTGAGGAGTTCGAGGAGCGCCGACGCCAGGTCGGTTACGTGGACCGGGCAGCGAATGTTGCCGGTGAAGAAGGCGCCGGGCTGACCCGCGGCGACCGCGTGCACCAGGCGCTCGGTCGCCGACCGTCCGTCGTGTCCGACGATGATCGACGTACGCGCGATGACGGCCGACGGCGCGATCGCCCGGATGGCTGTCTCGGCAGCCGCCTTGGCCGCGCCGTACGGCGTGACCGGGCAAGGTGGCTCGTCCTCGTCGTACGGTGCAGCCCGGCCGGCGAACACCACATCGGTCGAGACGAACACCAGCCGCGCATCGGCCGCGGCGACCGCGATGTTGGCCGCACCATCGGCCGTCGTCACCCAGTCGGCCTGGTCGAACGCGGTGTGAATGATCCCGTCCGGCCGGACCCTGCGAACAACGTCCAGTACCTCGTCCTGCCGCCGTACGTCGAGCCGAACTCCACCCGGTATTGGCTGGGAGTGGTAGGCCGGTATCACTTCGTGCTCGGCCAACCGCAGCAGCTCGCGCCCCAGGAGTCCAGTGGCCCCAGTGACGAGCAGCCTCACAGCACCACACTACGGCGTTGCAGCCGCCATCCGGCAGTCCGTGTGCTCCGCTTGACCTCGCCGACGGTCCGCACCTTCCGCGGGCTCATCCACGACTGCGACGGCTTGTGCAGCATCCACCCGTCCCCGAGCGTGATCGCCGCATGCTGGACCGCCTGGCCGGCGTCCCGCCACACGAAGACCGTGCCCGGTGCGTCATCGCGCCCACCTGTCGTCGTGTGCTCTGCCAGCCACTGCTCGAACGGCTCGCGCTGCATCCACACCTCCTCGGCACCATCGACCCCACAGGCCGCCATCACCGTCCCGAAGCAGTTGGGTCCGCTGCCGTCCGGGAACGCGCCGGCCAGCTCACGAGCCCGTGGCAACTCCGCCGGCCAGGTGCGGACCTCAGCGTGCCGGCTCGGTCCGAGGTCCCGGCTCACGATCGGTGGTAGCACGACATCGGCATCGGGCAGCAGCGACGTCCACCAGACGAAGCGATGCCCGTCGGCTTGCTGTCGAGCGTCGAGGACGCTCGACCATCCGCGGACAGTCGGGACGGCGTCGCGGCCGTGGCTCACCTGGGCGCGGACCAACGCCGCCCGGGTCGCCTTCGGCAGGTCCGCGTACGCCGCCTCAGTCAGCCAACTGATCCGCGCGGCCTTCCGGTCGACGTCGTACGTCCGATAGGTGTCGCGCTGCTCCGCGGTGGGCTCGCGTACGTCGTCCACTGGCAGCCCCCACTGGGAGGCCTGCTTCTTGGTGAGGAAGAACGGTTGCTCCTCGGGTGCGAGCCAGTCGACCCATCGATCCAGCAGGCCGGGGGAGACGTCGACGCCCAGGACGGTCAGCATCCGGCAACGCTTTCATCCTCAGTGGCGATCGGGCACCGGCTTTTGTGGACCACGGTAGGGCTGGGTCTGGGAGTAGACCAGGTTAGTGGTCGTGCTGCCGAACTCGGTGAGTTCGTTGACGAGTTCCTCCAGGTGCGGCATCGAGGCCGCGGCGACCTTCAGCGTGTAGCAGTCGTCGCCCGTCGTCCGGAGGCACTCGAGGATCTCCCGCCGGTCCGCCAGCAGCCGGTGCAGCGGCTCGTGCTTGTTGCCCGGGTACTTGAGCCGGACGACGGCCAGCACCGGGTAGCCGACCTTCGTCAGGTCGACGTCCGCGCGATACGCGGTGATCACGCCGATCGACTCCAGCCGCCGAACCCGCTCGGTGGTCGCGGAGGCGCTCAGGTTGACCCGGCGGCCGAGCTCGGTCAGCGACATCCGGGCCTCGTTCTGCAGCTCGGCCAGGATGGCCCAGTCGGTCGGATCGAGAGTCTCGGTCATACCGGCAATCTACCGGTGAATCCCCGGCGACGGGCGCCGGATGCCGGGAGGAATCCCTTCAAGACCGGCAGCCTGCCTGGATAGCCTGGCTCCCGTGGAAATCGGTGTGAATGTCCCGAACTTCGGCCCGGGCACGAACCCGGCGCGACTGGGCGAGTGGGCGCGGGTCGTCGAGGGGCTGGGCTATGACCTGCTGATGGTGTCCGACCATGTCGCGATCACTCCCGATGTCGCGGAGAAGTACCCCGCGCCTTTCTTCGAGCCGTTCACCGCCTTGAGCTGGCTCGCCGGGGTCACCGAACGGGTCCGGCTCGGGACCACGGTGCTGATCGCGCCGTACCGGCACCCGTTGCTGGTGGCAAGGATGGCGGCGAACCTCGACGAGCTCAGTGGCGGCCGGCTCGTGCTCGGCGTCGGGGTCGGCTGGGCCCGCCAGGAGTTCGAAGCCCTCGGCGCCGACTTCACGAAGCGTGGAAGCCAGACGGACCACCTGCTCGCCGAGCTCCGGCGCGCCTGGGCGGACCAGAAGGACTACGGCGCGGGCAACATCCCGATCTGGATCGGCGGCCACAGTACGGCGGGTATGCGCCGGGCGGTGCGGTTCGGCGACGCGTGGCACCCGCTCCGGGAGCGGCTCGACTGGATGCGCACGGCAACGGATCGGCTGCGTGCGATCGCCGCCGAGGAGGACCGGCCGGCGCCGGACTTCGCACCCCGGATCCTGCTCCGGCTGACCCCCGAGCCGCTGCGCGACGACGAGCGGGCCGCCGGTGAGGGCTCGCTCGAGCAGGTGCTGGCAGACCTCGACGCACTGCGTGAGCTCGGCGCGCGGAGCGTCGTACTGGATCCCTTCCAAGGCGATCCGGCCGAGACCGAACGGCCCGAAGTGGCCTGGCAAGCGCTGGCGACGATCGCCGCGCACCGACGACAGGAGACGATGTGACCCCCGAAGCTGAAGGCTTCCTCCGCCGCGCGATCGAGCTGGCCGCGGCCGCGCGGCAGGCGGGCAACCCGCCGTTCGGCTCGCTGCTGGTCGGGCCGGACGGGACCGTTCTCGCCGAGGAGCAGAACTCGACCGTCACCGACGGCGACATCAGCTTCCACCCCGAGCTGAAGCTCGCGGTCTGGGCAGCGCGGGAGCTCTCACCCGAACAAGCCGCCGGCACGACGATGTACACCAGCTGCGAGCCGTGCGGGATGTGCGCCGGCGCTCTCGCCCGTTCGGGACTCGGCCGGGTGGTCTATGCGCTGTCGGGCGAGCAGCTCGGCGGACTCAAGCCGACCGGCGGCTTCCCCGCCGTACCTCTGGAAGGCCCGGCGCTGTACGACGAGGCGCGCGTGCCGGTCGATGGGTACTACGCCTAGACCGGCACGCGCGCGTCGTCCTCACACCGGGGCGAGGCAGAGCGTGTACTTCGTGGAGCGATGCTCGTAGACGTACGACGCCTCGGAGCCGGCGAACTGTTCACACTGGGTGTCGTCGGTGGAGTCGTCCACCTTGCCGACGATCCGGTACTCGGCGTCCGACGAGCTGCAGTCGACGACCTTAACGTTCGGGTGGCTGGACGTGCCCTTGTTCTGCACGCACTGCCCGACGTCGGCGTTCGAGGTGGGGTCGAGGTTCACGACGATGATCAGCGCGAGCAGCGCCACCGGGACCAGCAGACCGAGGATCACCGGGCGCAGGAACAGCGGCTTGCCCGGGTCCATCGGCCGGCCCGGACCCGGGGAGGGCTCGGGCAGGCTCTTGAACTTCTGCATCGGCCCGATGTTCATCAGCATCGTGATCGGGTTGATGATCGACGAGCCGAGACCCCACCAGCCCTGCCACAGGCTCTTCGAGGTCATGTCCCGCACCGAGGCGATACCGCACGTGCGGCAGAACGGTCCCCGCAGCTTCAGGAACTTCATAACGACGATCAGGCCCTGGTGCCCGCGCACGGTCGCGTCGACAGCCGGGAACCCACCACAGAACCGGCACTGCTGCTGACCCTGCGCCGCGAAGGCCTGCTGGCCGTGCGGGAACGCCTGCCCCTGCTGCGGGAACGACTGTCCGTACGGCGCCTGCTCCTGGAACGGCTGCCCATACGGCTGGCCGTACTGTTGACCAGGCTGGCCGTACGCCTGGCCGTGCTGCGATTGGCCGGGCTGCAGGCCGTACCCCTGGCCCGGCTGCTGGGTCGGCCCGGGCTGCTGGGGCTGGGCGTACTGCGGGAACTGCTCCGGGGGCGGACCGTAATCGCCCGGCTGACCTGGGTAGGGGTTCTGCGGTGGCTGGGGAGGGGATGTGGTCACGGACGATTCCCTGTAACTCGATGTCGGATCAAGCTGAACCACCGCACCCTACTCACCCCAATGGGCCACCGCGGCCTCCGATATGGCACCGTGCCGTGCATGCTCAGCATCGGCCGCCTGGAACCTACCGACCGTGACGCCTGGCAGGCCTTGTTTGCCGGCTACAACGAGTTCTACGGCCGCACGATGCCGGACGACTTCTTCGATCACGCATGGTCCAGATTCCAGGACGACGTGGAGATCCACGCACTGGGTGCGCGCTTGGACGGACAGTTGGTGGGCATCGCACACTTCCTGACCCACGCGAGTACGACCGCGCCCGACTCCTGCTATCTGCAGGACCTCTTTACCGCACCCGAGGCCCGGGGCCAGGGTGCTGCGCGCGCCTTGATCGCCGCGGTCACGGACTGGGCTCGCGAGCGCGGGTGCGGCCGGGTGTACTGGTCGACACACCAGACCAACGCGACCGCCCGACGGCTCTACGACCAGGTCGCCGAGAACCGGGGCTTCATCCTCTACCTGATCCCGCTGTAGCGGTCGGCGAGTTCGCGGCCGAGGCGGGCGAGCTCCGCCTGGACCGAGGGCGGGTCGACCACGTCGATCGAGCCGCCCCAGCCGGCCAAGTGCTGGGCGATCATCAGCGGAGTGGGCGCGGTGATCCTGAGCCGGACCCGATCGCCCTCTGTTCCGTCGACCTCGCAGTTGCGGCCGAGCCGGTCCTGCATCACCCACACGAAGCGCTCGTCCATCAGCACGGTCGCGGTCAGTCCCGAGCGCAGCTCCTCCATCCGGTCGACGATCTCGCTCCACGCGGCGGACAGGTCGAAGTCGGCCGGCCGCTCGAACGAGTCCTCGGTCAGTTCGGCCGACACCACCCGCTCGACCCGGAACGTCCGTTGCCCCTTCTCGGTCTGCGCGATCAGGTACCAGATGTCGTCCTTGTCCACGAGCCCGAGCGGATCGACCAACCGCTCCGACTCCTCCCGGCCTCGTCCTTGATAGAGCAGTCGCACTCTGAGCCGACGTACGACGGCATCCTGCAGCCGGCGGACCAGCTCGGGACGGTCCTTGACGTGCTCGCCCCAGCGGGCCGGATCGATCACGACCGCCTCGGCCGCTGCCTGTGCGTGTTCACGGAAGGTGTCGGGCAACGCGCGGACGAGCTTACGCAGCGCGGCCTTGGCGTCGGGAGCAATGGACGCCGCCGGACCGACCAGGAGGAAGAGGGCCTGCGCCTCGGTGGCGGTGAGCCCGCTGAGGTCGGTCCGGGCGCCGCCGACGAGTTGCCAGCCGCCGTTGCGTCCGGCCTGCGGGTAGACGGGGATGCCGGCAGTCGACAGCGCCTCGAGATCGCGGCGCGCGGTGGCGACGGAGATCTCCAGCTCCTCCGCGACCTGGGCCGCGGTCACCCGTCCGCGGGCCTGCATGAGCAGCAGCACCGCCACCAATCGATCTGCCCGCACCTCGTCATCGTCGCAGACAAACCGCTCATCCAGTGCGCACTTAACTCGCCGGCACCTCGCGTGGTGCGTCCTCGCCGACCAGGCCGTCGATGGACTCGCGGATCAGGTCGGCGTGGCCGGTGTGCCGCGCGTACTCCTCGACCATGTCCGCCAGCATCCGGCGCAGGTTCGGCGACTGACCGTCGGGCCAGACCAGGTACCCGACGGTGCCCAGGCCGCCGTTGTCCAGGGCCTCCGCGATCGAGGCTCGCGAGCGCTGCACGGCGCCCTCCCACAGTTGCATCAGTTCCTCGGGGGAGTCGTCGGCGGCAGTGCGCCACTCCCAGTCGGGATCCGAGTCCCAGTCGATCCGGTTCCACGGCTCGCCCGGGTCGCGCCCGTACAACCGGTGCGAGAACATGTCGTCCTCGACCAGGGCGAGGTGCTTGACGAGACCGCCCAGCGTCATCGTCGACGGGCTGAGCCGGGCGCTCATCCCGGCCGCGTCCAAGCCGCCGCACTTCCATGCGAACGTCCGGCGATTGCGCTCCAGCACGCCGAGCAGCGTCTCGACGTCGCCGCCCGCGGCCGGCAACTCCACCACAGTGTTCTTGTCCATGCCGGGGACGCTACGCTCGGTTCCGGACGGTTCACTTCCGGATTGATGGAGGGGCTGTGGCGTACGACGTGAGTCCGACCGCGCGGACGTTGATGGTGCTGGAGCTGATCCAGAACAGCCCGGGTATCACGGCCGACCAGCTGGGGGACAAGCTCGGGGTCTCGGAACGGGCGGCCCGGCGGTACGTCGCGATCCTGCGTGAGGCCGAGATCCCGATCGAGTCCGTCCGCGGCCCTTACGGCGGCTATCGGGTCGGCCGCGGGTTGCGGCTGGCACCGCTGATGTTCAGTGCCACCGAGGCGCTCGGCCTGGTGATGGCGGTGCTCGAAGGACCACGTGGCGCCGACGACCCGGTCGAGAACGCACTCGGCAAGATCATCCGGGTCCTGCCCGAACCGATCGCCCGCTCGACCGACGCCATCCGCCGGGTCAGCGCTCGCGGCCCCGACCCCGGCGCCCGCACGCCGGACCCCGAGATCACCGCTGCGCTCGTCTCACACAGCACCGCGCGCCGCCGCATCGTCATCCACTACCGCCGCCACTACGGCGAGGAATGGCCGATGGACGTCGACCCGTGGGCGGTCGTCGTACGCCGGGGGCGCTGGTATCTGCTCTGCTGGTCACATACGAAGAACTCGCAACGAGTCCTGCGCGTCGACAAGGTCACCAAAGTCGAACCACAGTCCACTGAATTCATCCCACCTGCAGACCTTGACCCGCTGGCCGCCGTCGAAGAACACCTGGCAATGGGCTGGAAATACCCCATCGAGGTCACCATCGACGCCCCTCGTGACGACGTCGCGCGCTGCATCTCCCGCAGCATGGGCCGCCTCGAATCCATCGACGAAACCCACACCCGCCTGCTGGCCAGCACCGACGAACCTTACTGGTACGCGAGCCAGTTGACCTCACTGCCATGGCCGTATCGCATCCTCCAATCCCCGGAGCTGAAGACCGCGGCCCGGAACCTCGCCCAACGCTTGCTGGAGGCAAGTAACAGTGAATGAGATCGAGTTCGACGGGGAGATCTGGTTCTGGCGCGGGCCGGCGCCGTGGTACTTCATCACGGTGCCGGAGGAGGAATGCGCGTATCTGGAGGCAGAGTCGGGCTTCGTGAGTTACGGGTGGGGGATGATCCCGGTCACCGCGGAGATCGGCGACAGCGTCTGGGAGACGTCGTTGTTCCCGAAGGACGGGCGGTACATCGTGCCGGTGAAGGCGGCGGTGCGGCGGGCGGAGGAACTGGACGACGGGGATGTCCCGACGGTGCGCTTGCGGATCCGGACCTGAGACTGTCGGCGGGCGGGTCTAGCGTTCGTCGTACATCCGGCACAGGGAGGAAACGGCATGTCCACGCTGGCAGATCGGCCGAACACGGCACTGATGGTGATCGACGTCCAAAACGGCGTCGTCGGCGGCGCGCACGAGCGGGATCAGGTGGTGGCCAACATCAGCACTCTGGTCGGCAAGGCCCGGGCCGGCGCGGTGCCGGTCGTCTGGGTCCAGCACTCGAGCGACGACCTGGTGAAGGACAGCGACGAGTGGCAATTCGTTCCTGAGCTCAAGCGGGACGACTCGGAGCCGCTGGTGCACAAGACGTTCGCGGATTCCTTCGAGGACACCGATCTCGAGGACGTCCTCGCCGCCGCCGGGATCGGCCGGGTGTTCGTCAGCGGCGCCCAGACCGACGAGTGCATCCGCTCCACGATCCACGGCGCCATGGTCCGCGGGTACGACGTGACTCTGGTCGGTGACGCTCACACGACGGAGGACCTGTCCGAGTACGGCGCGCCCACTCCGGACAAGGTGATCGCCCATACCAACCTCTACTGGCAAGATCACCGAGCCCCGGGGCGGACCGCCGCCGTCCAGGAGACCGCCGAGGTCACCTTCACCGACTGATGGCGCATCGGATCCTGCATCTGTCCGACACCCATGTGAGTCGTACCGGTCCGGATGAGGACGGCGTCGACGGGCTCGCCGCGTTGCGGGGTCTGCTCTACGACGTACGCCGGGTGCCGGACCTGGATCTGGTGGTCGTCAGCGGGGACGTCGCCGATGACGGGTCCGAGGCGGGCTGCCGCGCGGTTCGCTCTGTCGTCGGGCAGTTCGCGGCGGAGCGGAGCATTCCGCACGTGTACTGCACGGGGAACCACGACCGCCGCGACGGCTTCGCGGCGGCACTCGGCTCCGGGCATCTCGCCGCGGATGGCTCACCCCTCGGCCGCGCCGCCGACATCGACGGGGTGATCGCCGCGGTCAGTGACGTCGCCGGCCTGCGGGTGATCACGCTCGACAGCCTCGTCCCCGGCGAGACGTATGGCGTCCTGGGTCAGGCCCAACTGGACTGGCTGGCCGCGGAGCTCGCGTCGCCGGCGCCGGCCGGGTCGATCGTCGTACTCCATCATCCGCCGATGTCGATGGACGCGATCCCGTATCTGAAGTCCGTCGTACTCCAGGATCCTGAGGAGTTGGGGCGCGCGCTGGCCGGGACCGACGTACAAGCCGTGCTGTGCGGTCACCTCCACCACCAGTTGGCCGGGCAGCTGAGCACGAAGCCCGTGTGGGTGACGCCTGGCGTCATCACGCGGATCGACCTCACCGCGCCAAGCACCCTGGTCCGCGGCGTCCTCGGAGCCGGCGCGACCGTGGTCGACCTCGGCGGCCCGTTCGGCCCGATCTTCCACACCGTCCACGCCCGCGACCCCCAAGCCGGCACCGAGGTCTACGTCTACGACCCCGTGACCGGCGATGACATCACCGAAGACTGATCAGCCACGCTTCGAAGCTGGCGCGAAATCACGCTTGACGAACTCGTCGCACCCGTTCAGGGAGCCACCGGTGTAAATGCCGTCGCCCACCTGGACCTCGCTGGTCCCGGCCCAGCCGCGCGCGTCGAGCTCCTCGACGGACCGCGGATCGATCAGAGCCGCTCCCACGCCGTGACCCTCACGGCAGGAGCTGACCGCGGCGGCAATCGGGCTACGGCGAGGCCGAGTACCTGCGGTTCACGTTTCCTTCTCCCGTTCAGGTGATCGCGGCGTTTGGATTAAGGCCGGGTGCGGCGCAGAGCGGTCGCGGCGCCGCTGCACGCCGAGGGTGATGCCCAGCCCGGCTCCGCCGAGGGCGATGCCGCCGAGCGCACCGAGCGCAACCGAGGTCGTGTCCAGCCCACTCCTGTGCTCGGCAGAAGGGCTGACCGTGGTCGTCATGTTCCCATGGTGCTGCGCGTCGTAGTTCGTGTAGTTGGGAGGTCCCGGGCTCGTCGCGGTGGTCGAGGTCTCGGCCGGGCCGTTGGGTTCGGGCTTCTGGGAGGCGGTGGCCGGCGCGGAGGTCGCCATGAGGGCCAGCAGGATGCCTGCGCCGCTCGCTGTCAGCGCGGCCAGACCTTTCCTCTGAGCCTGGGTTGTGGGGTTCGGTACGTGTGCGGACATGACTCCTGTACTCCTGTACTCCTGTTCTCGCGTCCGGCGAGGGCCCGCCGCTTCTGGTCTGCCTGATTGCGCCTGACCGTTGGTGATCCGGTTGTCGCACGGCGCGGTATCGCGCGGGGCGAGGGCTGGTATCGCCGCGGTATCGCGGCCATTGACGGCAGTTGCGGACGGGTCGAGAGTCGGGGTGTGGGTATCGCCGTTCTCGGCCCGCTCACGATCGAGGGGGAACACAAGGTTCTCGGACGACGTGATCGCGTCGTGCTCGCTGCTCTGGTCGTCCACCCGGGAGAGGTGGTCAGCGCAGAGGAGCTGGCGGACGTGTTGTGGGGTGAGCAACTGCCGCCGTCGTGGGCCAAGATCGTGCAGGGGTGCGTGGTCCGGCTGCGCAAGCTGCTGGGCGTTCAGGCAATCGAGACCACCGCGCTGGGCTATCGGCTGGTCGTGCCGTTGGACGAGATCGACGCCCAGCGCTTCGAGCGCGCCGTCTCTCGGGCGCACGAGCTCCTCGCCGCCGATGACGCCGAGCGGTCGGCGCTTGTGCTGGCGGACGCGTTGGCGTTGTGGCGGGGCCGGCCGCTGACCGAGATCGACGGATGGGACGCCGCGCGGATCGAGGCGGCCAGGCTGACCGAGCTCCTGTACACAGCCGAGGAGTTGTACGTCGAGTCCGCCCTGCGGGCAGGCCAGCACGACAGGGTCCTGGCGAAGGCGCAGGCGCTGGTGGCTGAAGCCCCGTTGCGCGAACGTCGGTGGGCGCTGCTGGCCACGGCGCAGTACCAGTCCGGCCGTCAAGGTGAGTCGCTGCGCTCGCTCCGCCAGCTCCGCTCGGTGCTGGATCGTGAGCTCGGCCTGGATCCGGGACCGGAGATCGCCGCCTTGGAGCAGGAGATCCTGCGGCAGGATCCGGCGCTGGTGGTGGAGAGCGCGCTGCCCGAGCCAAGCGCGGTGTGCCCGTATCAGGGACTCAAGCCGTACGACGTCGACGACGCGGAGGTGTTCTTCGGTCGGGATGCCGACATCGCCGCGTGTCTGCGGCGGCTGGCCGACAGCTCGGTCCTCGCCGTCGTCGGGCCGTCGGGGTGCGGCAAATCCTCGCTGGTCCGCGCAGGCGTCACCGCCGCCCTGCGCCGCGACGGGGTGCGGGTCGTCGTGATCACCCCCGGCGTGCACCCAGTCGCTGCGCTGGCAGATGCGATGCCGCGGTCCGGCCCGACGCCGGCGCTGCTGGTCGACCAGTGCGAGGAGGTCTTCTCGCTGTGCCAGGACACCGCGGAGCGTGACGCGTTTCTCGGCGCGCTGACCAGGCACCTGACTGCGGCGCCGCTGATCCTGTCGTTCCGGGCCGATCGGCTGGCCGACATCTCGTCCCATTCGGGGTTCGCGCGGGCCGTGGAGCAGGGCCTTTACCTGCTCGCGGCCATGGCGGAGGCCGACCTCCACGCCGCGATCGAGGAACCGGCCCGGCTTGCGTCGCTCGTGGTCGAGCCAGGTCTGGTGGACCTGTTGGTGAACGAAGTGGCCGACCAGCCCGGTGCGCTGCCGCTGATGTCGCACGCGCTGGCCGAGACCTGGCAACGTCGCGAGGGCCGGACCCTGACCGTCGCGGGCTACAACGCCTCGGGTGGGATCCGCGGCGCGGTCGCCCAGTCCGCCGAGGCGGTCTACGAACGGATCCCGCCTCAGCGTCGCACGGTGCTGCGCGACCTGCTGCTGCGGCTGATCACCCCCGGCCCGGACGGCGAGCCGGTCCGCAGCCGGCTGCCGCGGCGCCTGGTCGTCACCGGACCGGACAACGAGGCGATGGTCGACCTTCTGGTCGCCGCGCGGCTGGTCACCAGCGACGACGGCATTGTCGAGCTCGCACACGAGTCACTCGCCCGCGCCTGGCCCCGGCTGCGCGCCTGGCTGGATGACGACCTGGAGGGCCAGCGGATCCTGCACCACCTGACCGTCGCCGCGGACTCGTGGGACGGTCTCGGTCGTCCCGACAGCGAGCTCTACCGCGGCGTCCGCCTCGCCAAGGCCCTGGAGTGGCAGCAAGACACCAACCCGACGCTGACCGACACCGAACGCGACTTCCTCGCGGCCGCCCGCCGCTTGTCCGAGGCCGAGCTCCGCGCGGCCGAAGACATTGCCCGACACCAGATCCGGGTCAACCGCCGCCTCCGCACCGCCCTCACCACCGCCGCGTTCCTGCTCGTCGGCGCACTCATCGCCGGCTTCGTCGCTGTCCGCCAAGCCGAGCGCGCCGACCGGGAAGCGGCCGCCGCCGAGCAAGCGGCGGTGGCCGCGGATGCCGGCAAGGCCGGCGCGAAGGCCGTGGTACAGGACGACATTGGCAAGTCCATGCTGCTCGCCGTGGCCGGCCTTCGGCTCGACGACACCCCCGAGTCCAGGGACAACCTGCTCGCCGTACTTGCCAAGAACTCCCAGCTGATCCGGTCGTTCGAGACCGAAAGCCTGGACGTCGGCGGCCTGGACGTCAGTCCGGACGGCAGGACTGTCGTTGTGCACGACTGGACCGGCACGGCCGTGCTGTACGACCTGACGACCGGCAAGCCGACGGCTGAGCACCGGCCCGAAAGCCAACCGGGCCAGGAACCCGAGGACGGGTGGGGAGCAGTCTTCAGTCCGGACGGCCGTCATCTGGCTATCGGGATGCCCTCGCCGACGACTCAGCCGGTGCTACTGCTCGATCCGAAGACGCTGGAACCGGTGGCGGAGTCGCGGCAACTACCACGCTCCGGGCTACCGGCACGCGCGACGCACGTCAGCTACAGCAGGGACGGGAACTCGCTCACAGCCATGCTGCACTCTTACCGCAACGGGACACCGACCGATGGGGCCACAGTGCTCGTCTGGGACGTCCGACCGGGTGGGCCACCGAAGGTACGGATGACCCTGCAACTGTCGGACCTCGCGGGGAACGGCGGGCTGGTGATGAGCCCGGACGGGAGCCGGCTGTACACGAGCAGACCGCTGAGTGCCTACGACGTCCCGACCGGGACGCTGCGCTACTCGCGACCCGAGCTCAAGTACGGCGGCGTCGACGTCGCCCCGGACGGCTCGACGCTTGCCATCGGCGGCTTCCTCGCCGGCTCGAATCTGGACCCCGGCCAGGTGCTGCTGATCGACGCAGCGACCGGACTTCGCGAACGCCCGCTGCGGCGACACGACGAGGCAATTGCCAAAGTGCGCTTCTCCCACCGCGGGACCCTGCTGGTGACCACTACAGCCGAGCTGCAGGCGACCGTGTGGGACGTGAGAGCCGGCCGCGCGGTGGAGGACATCAATGTCGGCCAGGCGGGCGTCAACGGCGTCGGCTTCAGTCCGGACGACGCGACCCTCTACGTGGCCAACGAAGGAGCCCTGCGCAGCTACGACCTCGCGGGCGGCCGCAGATACATCGAACACCTCATCCCTCCGACCGGCGGCGACTACGGCTGCATCATCCTGGCCCCCGGCGGCAAGACCACCTACCGCCAAGGCCCCGCCGGGGTCTCGTTCAAGGACGTCGAAACGCACAATGCCACCAGGCCAGTCCCGCTCCCCGGGAACTGGTGGGAGACTGACACCGGCAACTGCGCCGCCTGGCACCCCAACGGAGAACGAGCGGCGACGATGAAGTCGGACGTGCTCAGGGTGTGGAACGCGCGAACAGGTGAGCTCATCGCCAGCCGCCCGGTGGCAGGCAGTCGAGTCTCGGACTTCCACTACGCCGGGCGAGACGGCAGCCGGCTTGCCATCGGCCAGGTGTCCGGCGTGGCCACGCTGCTGGACTCCAACACCCTCGAAGAGGTGGGCACACCGGTCCAGCTGAACGGCTCGATCAACTGGTTGTCAGCAGGCCCCGACGGCCACACCGCCGCGGTGCTCACCGGAGACACCATCGCGGACGGGGTCAAGACCACGGGTTGGGCACTGCTCGATCTCGAGGCCGGCGAGGTGATCCGCTCGGGCCGGCTGTCGCTAGCCGACCCCGAGGTCGTGGCACTCTCCCCGGACGGACGACATATCGCGGTCACGAGCGCGCAGGGCGAGGTACTCGTGCTCGACACCGCGGCTGGCGCAGCGCCAGGACGGCCCGTGAAGGTCAAACGGGGCGCGAACAGTCTCGCGTTCTCGGCCGACGGTTCCCTCCTGGTGGCGCCCGGTGAGGGCACGGTGAACTTGTACGACGGCTCCACAGGCGCTCCACTTGGCTCCGTCGTCGTCCCGAACCGGACAACCGTCACGGCGGACTTCCGGCCTGACGGCCACACCGTAGTTATCGCGTCCTACGACGACGCGATCTACACCTGGGACACCCGCCTCGAGCACACCATCGAGTACGCCTGCCGAACAGCCGGCCGTGACCTGACCGTCGAGGAATGGCACGAGAACTTCGCCGGCCGGCCCTACCGCAAGACCTGTCCCTGATCGTATCCAGGTCAGAGCTGCGCTGCCTCGGCGAGTGCGGTCAGTAGTGCCGCGATCGCGGGTGGGTCGGGTGGTTCGCCGTACGTCGCGGCGTACACGTGGCGCCGCGAGCCGGGCAGCTCGGTGGCGACGATGCCCTCGGCGCGGTGAGTGCGCAAGGCGAGGCCCGGCATCGTCGTCACGCCGAGTCCCGCCGCGACCAGGGCCTGCATCACCACCATGTCGTCGGACGTGTAGGCGATCCGCGGTTCGTAGCCCTCGGCGGCGCACAGCGAAACCAGGTGACTACGGCAACGATCGCAGCCGGCGATCCAGGTCGCGTCGCGGAGCCCGGCCAGCTCGGCCGTCCGATCCCGGGACAGGACGTACAGCGGATCGTCCAGCAGGTGATGCAGTCGTACGCCGGACGGCTCCGGCTCGGTCTCGTCGTACCGGAAGACGATCGCGACATCGATCTTCCCGGTCCGCAGTAGCTCCAGCGCCTCGGGCGGATGCGTGTCGAGGAGGCTGATCCCGAGACCCGGGTGCTTGCCGGCGAGCACCGCGAGAGCGCCCGGGACGAGCGACCCGATCGCCGACGAGAAGCCGGCCAGACGGACCCGGCCCGCGCTCAGGCCGACGTGGGCCGCGAGTTCCGCATCGACGGCGTCGATCCGTCCGATGATCTCGGCGGCACGGTCGGCCAGCAGCCGGCCCGCCTCGGTCAGCCGGATGCCGCGGCCGGCACGTTGCAGCAACTGCGCCCCGGTCTCGGCCTCGAGGCGCGCGAGGTGGTGGGTGACGGACGGCTGCGAGTAGTGCAGCTCCCGCGCGGCGGCGGTGACCGATCCGTTCCGCGCGACCGCGTCGATCACGCGCAACCTCGTGACATCGAGCATGTATCAAACCCATCTATGGGTGAGCACGAAACTTGGCATTAGACGTTATGGGTTGCCGGGCGCAGGCTCAAGACATGACCACAACACAGCTCGCCACCAGCACTTTGACCGCCCTCGTCGAGGGTGTCCGCACCGCGATCGGCAGGCACGCCGACTGGCACGACACCGCCGGCCTGGTCGCCGACGAACTCCGCCGCCACTTGCCGAGCCCGGACGAGATCATGACCGCCGAGGAGCGTCTCGGCTCCGCGGACGGCTACCGCAGCCGCACCCTGTACGTCGAACCGGACGGCTCGTTCTCGATCATCGCGCTCGTGTGGCGCCCCGGCCAGGTGACGCGAATCCACGATCACGTGACATGGTGCGTGTTCGGCGTCATCCAGGGCGTCGAACACGAGGACTTGTACGACAGCGACCTCCGGCTGATCGGCCGCAGCGACAACCACGTCGGCGAAGTGAGCGGATTCGCGCCACCCGGGGACATTCACCGGGTCCACAACACGTCCGACAGCACGGCGATCTCCATCCACATCTACGGGACGGATGTCACCCGCATCGGCTCAAGCGTGCGGCGCTACTACGACTGAGCCTCCTCCATGCTGTCGAGTACGGCGAGTTGCCCGGGGGAGAGGTGGATCGCACCGGCCGCCAGGTTCTCCTCCAGATGCCGAGGGCTCGACGTACCAGGAATAGCCAGGACGTGGTCGCCCCGGCCCAACGTCCAGGCGAGCCGGATCTGCGCCGGCGTCGCGTTGTGCTGGTCGGCGACTTCCTGTACCGCGTCATTGCTGGAGACGCCGCCGACTTCCCGCGACGCCGCGGTCAGTGCGAAGAAGGGCACGAAGGCGATTCCCTGCTCGCCGCAGACGCGCAGGATGTCGTCATTCACCCGGCCGAAGCCGACGCCGTACCTGTTCTGCACAGCGACGATCGGCGCGATCTCCTGCGCTTGCGCGAGGTGTTCCACCCGGACGTTCGACAGGCCGAGGTGTTTGATCATGCCCTTGGCCCGCAACTCGGCCAGGACTCCGAAATGCTCGGAGACGTCGTCGAGGCCCGCCTGCCGGAGGTAGACGAGGTCGAGTGTCTCCACCCCGAGCGCGCGCAGGTTGCCTTCGACCAACGCCGGCAATCCATCCGGCCGGGCCAGCCCGCTCTCGGTCGGCCCGACCTTGGTGGCCACGACGAGATCGTCTGGGTACGGCGCCAGCGCGCGGCGGATGGCCTCGTTCGCCCACCGGAGTTCTTCGAACGAACGCGTCTGCCCGCCCTCGGCGTACGTCGGATAGAAGTCGGCGGTGTCGAGGTGGTTGACACCGAGCTCGACCGCTCGGCGCAACAGCACGACCGCCCGCTCCTGCACGTCCGGCCCGCCGCCGGTGCTGCCCGCGAGCCGCTTCGTCCCGAACCCGACCCGACGGATGGTCGCGTCCCCGAGGTGCCAGAATTCCGTCGACTTGCTTTCCGGAATTGCTGATGATAAATTTGATTGTAGGGTCGTATTCTCTTGCATATTCTGCATTCGGCCAGGATAAATCCTAGAATCATTTTCGTCCACCCTTTCCGCGCGATTTCTTCAGTGCTTCGCTACGCTCGTCGGGTGGATCTCACTCAGCGCCAACGGGACCTCTTGCAGGAGTGGCTGCCGAACGCCGAGGTTGTGACCGACCACAGTTGGGGCCTGGTGGGGACCGTCGTCCTCGAGCTCCGGCTCCGCGGCGAGCGCTATATCGCCAAGGCCGGCGACGCGGCCGACCACCATCTCGCGCGAGAAATCCAGGCCCACCGCAGCTGGCTGACGCCATGGACCTCGCGGGGGAGCGCGCCGCAACTCGTCCGCGCGGATGACGAGGCCAAGCTGATCCTCACGCGCTATCTGCCGGGGGAGTTGGTGGAAGGCACCGCGGCGGAATGGGTGCCGGAGACCTATCGCCAGGCCGGTGAACTGCTCGCGGTATTTCACGGCCAATTCGCCGTACCGGACGAAGCCTATGAGGCCCGGGAGAATCGGCGGACGCTCGACAATCTCGGCAAGTCGCACACGATCTCGCCGGCGCTCACGGATCGTTTGCGTTCGGAGATTGAATCATGGCCGACCCCGACGGCCGCGCTGGTGCCGACGCACGGCGACTGGCAACCACGCAATTGGCTGATCGACAACGGCATCGTCGGCGTCATCGACTTCGGCCGCGCGGCACTCCGGCCGGCTGCGACCGATTTCGCCCGGCTGGCCGCGCAGCAGTTCCGATCCGACCCAGCCCTCGAGCCCGCCTTCTTCGACGGCTACGGCCAGGACCCACGGGACCCGGACACCTGGCACCGCGCCCAACTCCGCGAAGCCGTCAACACGGCCGTGTGGGCACATCAGGTCGGCGACAGTCCCTTCGAACAACAGGGTCACCGCATGATCGCAGACGCTCTGCGCGAGAGCTGAAACCTGCGCCCGCACCTCACCAGACTCGTAGCGAGGCTCAGCTGACGGTGCCGGAAAGAATTTTCGTGGTGGGATGTCGAGAACCCGTGGGTGGCTTCGTCCCCGGAGTGATCGCGGCCAGAATGGGCCGTACCGCACCAAGGAGAACACGATGGCCAAGTACCTGCTGCTCAAGCACTACCGAGGCGCACCGGCAGCGGTGAACGACGTGCCGATGGACCGGTGGACGCCGGAGGAGGTGTCGGACCACATCCAGTACATGCAGGACTTCGCCACCCGGCTCGAAGGCACCGGCGAGTTCGTCGACGGTCAGGCGCTCTCGCCGGAGGGCACGTTCGTCCGGTACGACGGCGAGGGCCGGCCGCCGGTCACCGACGGCCCGTTCGCGGAGACCAAGGACCTGATCGCCGGCTGGATGGTCATCGACGTCGACACCTACGAGCGCGCGCTCGAGCTGGCCGGCGAGTTGTCCGCGGCTCCGGGTGCCGGTGGGAAGCCGATCCACGAGTGGCTCGAGGTCCGCCCGTTCCTGACCGAGCCCCCGACCATCACGGAGTGACCTCCGTGGACGAGGCCCTGCTGCGGACCCTCACCCCCACTGTGCTCAGCATCCTCGTCCGTCGCGGAGCCGACTTCGCGGCGGCCGAGGATGCCGTGCAAGACGCTCTGGTCGAGGCCGTGCGGGTGTGGCCCGACGACCCGCCGCGGGACCCGAAGGGCTGGCTCGTCACCGTGGGCTGGCGAAAGTTCCTCGACGCCACCCGCGCCGACACCTCGCGGCGGAACCGCGAGGTACGCATCGAGGGCGAGCCCCAGCCGGGCCCGACTGAAGTCGTGGACGACACCCTCCAGCTGTACTTCCTGTGCGCGCACCCGTCCCTGACACCGGCCTCGGCCGTCGCGCTCACGCTACGCGCGGTCGGCGGCCTGACCACGCGACAGATCGCGCAGGCCTACCTCGTGCCGGACACAACCATGGCGCAGCGGATCAGCAGGGCCAAGCGGACCGTCTCCGGCGTCCAGTTCAACCAGCCCGGCGACGTCGCCACCGTGCTGCGCGTGCTCTACCTGGTTTTCAACGAGGGCTACTCGGGCGACGTCGACCTCGCCGCCGAGGCGATCCGGCTGACTCGCCAGCTGGCGACCAGGATCGACCATGAGGAGGTCGCGGGTCTGCTCGCGCTCATGCTGCTCCACCACGCCCGGCGCCCCGCACGGACCACACCCGACGGGAGGCTCGTCCCGCTCGCCGAGCAGGATCGCAGCCGATGGAACACCCGCATGATCGCCGAGGGCGTCGAGATACTTCAGGCAGCCCTGGCCCGCGACCGCCTGGGCGAGTTCCAAGCCCAGGCCGCCATCGCCGCACTTCACGCTGACGCCCAGACGGCTGAGGAGACTGACTGGGTGCAGATCGTCGAGTGGTACGACGAACTCGTGCGCCTCACCGACAGCCCGGTGGCCCGTCTCAACCGGGTCGTCGCACTGGGCGAAGCCGACGGTCCACGAGCCGGCCTGGCCGCCCTGGCCGCACTCGACCCGGCCTTACCCCGCTACACCGCCGTCGCCGCCTACCTCCACGAGCGCGACGGCGACCCCTCCACCGCAGCACGCCTCTACGCCGAAGCCGCCCGAGCAGCCACCAGCCTCCCCGAACGCGACCACCTGACCCGCCAAGCCGCCCGTCTCAACAACCTTTGATGCGGTGTTATCTGGGGGCCAGTACGCAGAACTCGTTGCCGTCCGGGTCGGCCATGACGACCCAGCAGACGTCGCCCTGGCCGATGTCGATGCGGGTCGCCCCAAGCGCGACGAGGCGGTCGACCTCCGCCTGCTGATCGCCGTCGGCCGGGGGAGCGAGGTCGAAGTGCAGCCGGTTCTTGCCGGTCTTCGCGCGTACGGGCGGACCGCCCCACGTGATCTTCGAACCGCCGCGCGGCGACTGGATCGCGGTCTCCTGGTCCTGGTCCCAGACCAACGGCCAGTCCAGCGCCTTGCTCCAGAAGTACCCGACCTCCTGCGAACCGTCGGACGACAGCGCCCCGATGAAGCCAGTGCCGGCCAGGAAGTTGTTGCCCGGCTCAATCACGCAGAACTCATTGCCTTCGGGATCGGCCAGCACCACGTGCAGTTCTTCCGGGAGCTGACCGATGTCGATATGCCGGCCACCGAGCTCGAGCGCTCTTGCCACCGTCTCCTGCTGCTCCTCCAGCGACGCACTCGTCAGGTCAAAGTGCATCTGATTCGGCACAGTCTTCTGCTCGTGTGTCGGCGCGAACCGGATCCGAAACCCGGTGTCGTCACTAGGCAGCAACACGAGGCCGTCGTCAGCAACTTCCCGCCCCAGCACCCCAGCCCAGAAACGCGCCAGACGGAGCGGGTCATTCGCATCGAAGCAGAGTGCCTCGAGTTCAGAAGTCATGCCGCTCCTCATCCCCACAGTGCCTGCCCGAGCCAGCAACGCTAAGTGCCCGCGACACACCACGCAACGCGATTAGGATCGCTGCCATACTCGAACGTATGTACGACGTGATCGAAGAGTCATCCTTCGAGGTCGACCGCGGCCAGGTCAGCATTAGTGCTGTCCTGTGGCAGGTGCCGACCGCCGAGACCGCTCGTCCGCTGGTCTTGCTCGGTCATGGCGGAAGTGGCCACAAGCGGAGCTCGCGGCAAGTGGAGCTCGCCCATCGGCTTGCGCGATCCGGACTGGCGGTTGCAGCGATCGACGGGCCGTTTCATGGCGAGCGGGTCGCGGAGCCGCTGAGCCCAGCGGCGTACCAGCAACTCATTGTCGACAGGGGAGTCGAGCGTGTTCTGGACGATCTGACCGAGGACTGGCTGGCGCTGATCGCCGCCGTCAGCCGGCACGCGCAGGTTCGCACCGACAGGCTGGGCTACTTGGGCATGTCTATGGCAACAAGATTCGGCCTGCCCTTGGCGGCCGCACTCGGCGAGCGACTTCATTGTGCTGTGCTGGGCAAGTTCGGCCTGGAGCAGAGCCCCGCACTGCACCCCGGCATGCACACACCTCAGCGAATCATGAGCGACGCGTCGTGTGTCGTCGCGCCCGTGATGTATCACGTCCAATGGAACGACGAGATCTTCCCGAGGGCCGGGCAGTTCGCGTTGTTCGACGGCCTGGCGTCCTCGGACAAGCGCCTCGTTGCCTTCCCCGGACCACATGCGGGCTCGACTGACGCCGTACTCAGGACGTGGTGCCGGTACCTGACGGAGAAGCTCCTGGATTCGAGCGGGCGCTAGCCCAGTTGGTCGCGGCGGCGGGTGAGGTAGGCGGTCTCGGCGGTGTTGCCGGCAAGTTCGATCGCTTTGTCGTACGCCGAACGCGACTGCTGACTGCGGCCGAGCCGGCGCAGCAGGTCGGCGCGCGTCGCGTGGTAGGCGTGATAGCCGGCCAACTTGTCCTCGAGACTGTCGACTGCCGCCAGCGCCACGTCCGGGCCGTCGAGCTCGGCGACCGCGATGGCGCGGTTGAGGGCGACGATCGGGGTGGGGTCAAGGTGGACTAGCTGGTCGTAGAGGGCGACGATCTGCGACCAGTCGGTGTCGCGGATGTCGCGGGCGGAGGTGTGTACGGCGTTGATCGCGGCGAGGATCTGGTAGCGCCCCGGAGCCATCCCGGTGGCCAGGCGCTCGCGCACCAGACGGTGGCCCTCGGCAACCATCGTCGCGTCCCAGGCGCCGCGGTTCTGCTGGTCGAGGGGGACCAGTTCGCCGCTCGCCGACACCCGGGCCGTGCGACGTGCCTCGGTGAGGAGCATCAGCGCCAGCAGCCCCGCCACCTCGCCGTCCTCCGGCAGCAGCGCGCGGATCAGGCGCGTGAGCCGGATCGCCTCGGCGGTCAGCTCGTGGCGGACGGAGTCGGTGTCGGGCCCGGTCGCCAGATAGCCCTCGTTGAAGACGAGGAAGAGGACGGTGAGTACGCCGGTCAGGCGGGCCGGGAGATCCTCCGCGGACGGCACCCGATAGGGGATGCGAGCGGCCTTGATCTTGGCCTTTGCGCGGGTGATCCGCTGTCCCATGGTGGTCTCCTGCACCAGGAAGGCACGGGCGATCTCGGGCACCGTCAGACCGCCGACCATGCGCAGCGTCAGCGCGATCCGGGTGTCCATCGCGAGTGCCGGGTGGCAGCAGGTGAAGATCAGCCGGAGCCGCTCGTCGTCGACCGCACCGAGAGGCTCGGGCGGGTCGTCGTACACCATCTGAGCCTCCTTGTGTTTGTCGTCCCGCTTGCTCTCGCGCCGGATCCGGTCGATGGCCTTACGGTTGGCGGTGACGGTCAGCCACGCGCCTGGATTGGGGGGTACGCCGTCGGCCGGCCACCGCTCCACGGCGATTGCGAACGCTTCGGCCGCCGCTTCCTCGGCGATATCAAGGTCACCGAAACGCCTGGCCAAGCCGGCGACCACCCGCGCCCACTCCTCGTGGTGCGCCTGGGTGATCGCCTCCGGGACGTCGGCCACACTCACAGGAACGGCCGCACCTCGATCTTCCGATCGCAGACCTTCGACGCCTCGGTGGCGAGCTTGAGCGCCACATCCAGATCGGGGGCCTCCCACACCCAGACGCCGGCGAGGTACTCCTTCGACTCCACGAAAGGCCCGTCGGTCACCACCGCCTGCTCGCCCCGGTTGTCGATGACCGTTGCCGCGTCGGTGGCCGCGAGTCCGCCCGAGAACACCCAGTAGCCCTCGGCCATCAGTCGTTCGTTGAACGCGCTGATGGCGGGCTGCCTGTCCGTGCTGCCGGGCTTGCTCTTGTCGTCGATCACGGAAACCAGATATTGCATCTCGACATCATCTCCTGTGCTGTCAGGCGCCCCTCGCAGGCTCCCACTCACCCTTTCAACGAACACCCACACCCCGATCCGACACCACTTCCCGAAGATCTTCCAACCTCCCAGGGGAGTGTCCCAAAACCCACAAGTTGACATAATGTCGCTTATCGGCGCTCACTCAAGAGGCGGCGGAGGCTCGGAAAGTACGTCGATACGCCACGGGCACTCACTCGGGTTCTCTCTGGAGAAGTTGGCGGGAGGATGCGAACCGAGTCTCTCGTAGACCGGTACGGCCTTGCGGCCGGAGTGAACTGTCACTCGACTCGCGCCAAGGCGAAAGGCGTGTTCTGATGCGGCCTGTACGAGCGCCGAGCCGATGCCGTTCCCGCGCTGCTCCGGTACGACGAAGACGCTTTGGATGTCCGCCGAGCGGCGATTGGTGGTACCCGGCCTCGGCGCCCGTGGAACGAGCGCCAGCCACGCCATCCCGACGACGTCGGACTCGGAAAGTCGAGCGACGAAGGCGAGATGCGAGTCGTCGTGCTCGGTCCACCACGCGGCAAGGTCAACCACGAATGAGTCGACCGACTGCTTGGCCTGCTCGTCAGGTGCGGCATTCAACCAGAGCAGACGAGCCAGGTGCTCCAGGTCAGCCTGCTCTGCGATGCAAATGTCCATGCGACCAGTGTTTCGCGCGACGGGGCCAAGCTGTGTCCCGCAAGGGTTTCTGGGTCCCTTGGGTTTCCCGCGCGGTCGCGCGGATCGGCTCGTGGGTGCTGGTAGGGCTGCTGGCGCTTGGAACGCTGGCGAACTTCTTGTCCCAGAGTCCGTGGGAACGGTTCCTGTTCGGCCCGGTGACGTTGGTGCTGGCGAGACTGTGCTTCGTTGTCGCTCGTGCCAGTACCGCTCCCGTTACCGCGTCGGCTTCTCGGCGGTCATGGTTGCGGCGACCCCGTGCTTCGACATGAGCTCGAGCAGCAGGTCGTGGCCCTGCGTGAAGTCCCATTGCTCGGCGAGCATCCCGGCCTCCCGGGCACCTTCGACGTTTCGTGCGTTGTCGTCGATGAACAGGATCGTCCCGACATCGGCACCGATCCGGCGAGCCGCCTGGACGAAGAAGGCCGGGTCGGGTTTGGCGACGCCGAGGTCGTACGAGTAACAACTAACGTCGAACAGATCGTCGTACCCGAGGGCCGTCCGCATGTGACCGCCACGGTAGCGTTCCTGATTCGTCCCCAGGTGGACGCCGTACCCGTTCCGCTTGAGTACTCGCGCGATGCCGATCGATTCCTCGATGACCGCGATGTTCTTCCAGACCGCGTCGTACACCTCGGCCACCGGCGTGACCACTCCGTAGTTCTGGAGTGTCGCCGCGAGAACCGGCATGTAGTCGCCGCGGCCGGCGAGCATCGGCAGTTCGTCAACCCAGGTCTGATGGAGGAAGTCACGGGCCCTGTCACCGAGATACGGCTCCATGGCCGCGTACCAGCCCCCGGGCAGGTCCTGCAGGACGCCGTCGGCATCCAACAGCACGTGGCGAACACTCGACTCAGCGACCGCCGGCCGGCAGTTCCTCCAGGCGGCCACGGCGATGTCGATGATGTCGGCGCGTGGAGTTAGGGATGGGATGTCGGTGAGTGGGATCCAGCGGGCGAAGGCTGTGGTGCCGTTGACTTCGGTGGTGCCGAGCGAGCCGCCGGTGATGGTGGCCGCGAAGATGACTCGGACGGATTTGTACGGGCGTCTGTCACGCCCGGGGTCCAAGAGGGTGAAGTGATTCGTCGCGATGGGATTGCCGACCGAGACCGTGTAGCCGGTCTCCTCGAGCACCTCGCGGACGACGGCGTCCGGCAGGGACTCGTCGTACTCGACGCCGCCGCCTGGCATCGTCCAGCCGGCCGGTGAGTTCTCATTGCCGACGAACCAACTCAGCAACAGCCGGTCGTGTTCGTCGACGATCACCGCGTACGCCGCCAACCGGGTGTCGTATTCGCTGAAGTGCACCGCCCGACGATAGCGAGAACCAGGGTCTCAAGCAGAACAGCGCGGGGAACGGGCCACGCTCAGGGGAGACACGTAGGTCTCCCCCAGGCCCGCTCCCCCGTGCGGTCGACTACTCAGCGTGTTCGATCGGTCAGCGGTCCTGGATCAGGCCGAGGACGTTGCCGTCGGGGTCGGTGAAGGTGGCCACCAGGCGGCCGCCGCCGACGTCCTTCGGGGCGTCCTTGAGCGCACCACCGGCGGCGGTCACCTCGGCGAGCTTGCCCTCGATGTCGTCCACGTGCCAGTACGCGATCGGCGAGGTCATGTCGCTGTTCGGCACCAGGCCGATCTGCTGACCCTCGGCCTCGAACCCGACGTAGTACGGCGAGTCCGCCGTCGGCTCCATACCGAGCAGCGCGATGTACGTCGCCTTGGCCTTCTCCAGGTCCGCCACCGGGTGCAGAACCGTCTTGATGCCTTGCGTGGAAGTCATTGTCACTCCTGAACTCTTGGGCCTCGCAGCCCTTGATGTGTACTGACTGTCACGCTATTCCCCTCACCACACCAGCGCTTCTCGATTCCTGACCGCTTCGCGCGACACCCGGTCCAAGGTTGTCTGAAGGGCGCCGAAGACGGTTGGACCGCTGCCTGGCTACCCCCGCCCGGCTGGCTTGGTCGGTCACTTTGTGCACCAGATCCGTACGGCCCGGCCCTCCGGGTACGGATCTGGTGCACAAAGTCGACCTCTCTGCTGTCGGATATCGGCTCCACCGTCCGAGGCGCCGTTAGGCGGGTGGGGGCGCGGACACCATGTCGGGACTTGGGACACCTGGTGACCTGTCCCCCCAGGTCCCGACATCTTGTCCCAGGTCCCTTCTCCGGCTCGAAATAGCTGGATCCGCGGATCGAAGCGCTGGCCGCGTCCGGCTGGTGCTGAAGGTCGCGCCCATCGGTGGCGCCGGCCGTCCCCGCCCACGCCCACCGCTGCCCACAACCCGATCCCTGAAGGCCACCGCCACCCACCGGCGCCGGCTGGCGGTGGTGGTTGTCGTCCCGCCCGGGTGTGCACCAGTCGAGCGTCGCGGCGGCGGCGGGGTGCTTGGTCGGTGCACAAAGCGAGGCGGGGCCGACAACGCACGGAAACGACAGGAGAGCCTTCACTGAACAAGTCAAGCCGGACTGATGATGGGCGTTGTGTCGTGGGCTCCGTTTGATCGCGGCGTCATTCGCCCGGCTGCGGTAGCTCCGGTGCCAGGGGCGGCCACCAAAGATAGGGGGCACCGGCCCTCCCCTCGCGTCCGCTCTTCGGCCGGGGAAAATGGCAAGCGCTGGGGCGTGGAAGGGTGCCAGGATGCCGGCATGGTTGCGCGCGCGTTGAGCTTCGGGTGGGTCATGAGTTCGCAGTTGGTGGCCCGACCGAATGTGGTGGTCGAGGTCGACGCCGTGGAACACATTGGTCCTCTCGGAAGGTCACCAGGTTGGGGCCTGGCTCCACACTGCTCGGCGGGACCAGCCATCCGAGCGGTGATCGGCACTTCGAGCCGATGAACCAGGGCACCCATCCCGAAGAGCTGCCAGCAGAGGTTCTGGCCGACGTGGCCAGCGTGGTCGGGGCACAGGTCACTCTTCTCGGTCGCCTACCCGGAGGCTTCGATGTGGGTGCCTTGCGCGTCCAGTTGGCCGGAAGGGCAAATGCAGTGCTCAAAGCATGGCCCCGGGCACGTCCCAACCAGCTGGACGAGACGTTGCGAACCCAGAGAGTCGTCGAGCACATGCGTAGGCGCGGCTATCCCACCCCGGCCTGGCTCGGAGTGGGCGCCACAGCCACTCATGTATGGCATCTGATCGACTTCGTTGACGCGGCTCCCGCGCCAGAGCTGACCGCGTCCCTCGTTGAGCAGCTGATGGAGATCAACGAACTCCAGGCCGGCCAAGCCTCCGAGCCCTACGACCACTGGTCGTACGCCTGGCGGCTCGCCACCGGTCAGGAATCCGGTCAAGACTTAGCTCCGAGTTTGTCGAGGGCTGTCGCCGGGCTTTCGGGGTATTCCTCCGTAGTGTCGGCCTTGGTCGAGCGCCTGCGGCTCGTGTGTGGCGACGTCCCACCACCGCGAGAGGCACCTGACATGGTCCATGCCGATTTCAAGCCCGACAATGTCCTGGTCCGTGACGGAGTGGTGGTGGCGGTCGTTGATATCGGGAACGCCGGTAGCGGCACGCGGGCGACTGATCTCACCACCCTCCAGTGGCACACCTTCCAGGATCCACTGGACGGTGTCCGAAGGCGGCTGTGGACGAGAATCCTCGACCTGGTCGGCTGGGAGGGGGCGGCGGTGCTCACAGCGACACAGATCCTCGTGATGCTCGAGTTCCCCATCCGTCACGGGCGCCACGATGTCGTTCCAGGGGTGGTCAAGCGCGGCCATCGCGCCCTCGACGAGCTGAACGCGCTTCGCTAACTGTCGCCGGTGGAGATGGTGTGCGAAAGGGACCTCCGACTTGCTGTCAGCCGGCATAACGCGCGACGCCGCGCTTCAGGCTGGCCACTATCGCCGTCCGCTGCGGTTCGTTCGGCACCGCAGCGACCTCGACCGGCTGATGTCGAAGACGCTGCCGAGGTCGTAGGCGCGCGTCTTCACGATCCGGCCGGAGGCGTCGACGCGCGGATCTGGCACGACGCTGTTCAGCGACAAAAGCTTGGTCGACGGCCCTTACTTGGCGACGTATTCCTTGAGGTGTTTGCCGGTGAGCGTGGTGGGCTTGGCGATCAGCTTGGCCGGAGTGCCTTCGAAGACGACCTTGCCGCCGTCGTGACCGGCGCCCGGGCCGAGGTCGATGAGCCAGTCGGCGTGCGCCATCACGGCCTGGTGGTGCTCGATGACGATGACCGACTTCCCGGCGTCGACGAGGCGGTCGAGGAGCGCCAGGAGTTGCTCCACGTCGGCCAGGTGGAGGCCGGTGGTCGGCTCGTCGAGGACCAGGATCCCGCCCGGCTCCCCCATGTGGGTCGCCAGCTTGAGCCGCTGCCGCTCTCCCCCGGACAGCGTGGTCAGCGGCTGGCCGAGACTCACGTAGCCGAGTCCGACATCCGCCAGGCGATCGAGGATCTTGTGTGCGGCCGGCGTACGCGCGTCGCCCTCAGCGAAGAACTCGAGAGCCTCGGCCACCGGCAGCGCGAGTACCTCGGCGATGTTCTTCCCTCCGAACGTGTACTCCAGCACCGCCGCCTGGAACCGCTTGCCCTCGCACTCCTCACACGGCGACTCGACGGTCGCCATCACACCGAGCTCGGTGTAGATCACGCCGGCACCCTTGCAGGCCGGGCAGGCACCCTCGGAGTTCGCGCTGAACAGCGCCGGCTTCACGCCGTTTTCCTTCGCGAACGCCTTCCGGATCGGCTCGAGCAGTCCGGTGTACGTCGCCGGGTTGCTCCGCCGCGATCCCCGGATCGCCCCCTGATCGATCGAGACCACACCATCGAGGTCGGCGATCGAACCGTCGATCAGCGAACTCTTCCCCGAGCCCGCCACCCCGGTCACCACCACGAGGGCACCGAGCGGTACGTCGACATCGACGTTCTGGAGGTTGTTCGTCGAGGCGCTCCGGACCTCGAGCGCACCTGTCGCCGAGCGCACCGACTCCTTCAACGTCGCCCGGTCATCGAGGTGCCGCCCGGTCAGCGTCCCGCTGGTCCGCAACTTGTCGACCGTGCCCTCGAAGACCACCTCGCCACCACCGGACCCAGCGCCCGGACCGAGGTCGACGACGTGGTCGCCGATCACGATGGTCTCCGGCTTGTGTTCCACGACGAGCACGGTGTTGCCCTTGTCGCGCAGTTGCAGCAGCAGTTCGTTCATCCGCTGGATGTCGTGCGGGTGCAGACCGATGGTCGGCTCGTCGAACACATACGTGACGTCGGTCAGCGACGAACCGAGATGACGGATCATCTTGGTGCGCTGCGCCTCACCACCGGACAGCGTGCCGGCGGGTCGATCCAGGGACAGGTAGCCCAGCCCGATCTCGACGAACGCGTCGAGCGCGTCCCCCAGCGCCCCGATCAGCGGCGCCACCGACGGCTCCTTCAGGTCACGCACCCACGCGGCCAGGTCGGTGATCTGCATCATGCACAGGTCGGCGATGTTCTTGCCCTTGATCTTCGACGCCAGCGCCTCCTGGCTGAGCCGGGTCCCGCCGCAGTCCGGGCACGTGGTGAACGTGATCGCACGCTCCACGAACGCACGGATGTGCGGCTGCATCGCCTCGACGTCCTTGGACAGGAACGACTTGTGGATCTGCGGGATCAGCCCGACGTAGGTCAGGTTGATGCCCTCGACCTTGATCTTGGTCGGCTCCCGGTAGAGCAGGTCGTGCAGCTCCTTCTTGGTGTACTTCTTGATCGGCTTGTCCATGTTGAAGTAGCCGCTGCCGCGGAAGATCCGCCCGTACCAGCCCTCCATGCTGTAGCCGGGGATCGTCAGGGCGCCCTCGTTCAGCGACTTGCTGTCGTCGTACAGTGCGGTCAGGTCGAAGTCGGTGACCGCGCCCATGCCCTCGCAGCGCGCGCACATGCCGCCGGCGTAGACGGCCTCGCGCACGACCTTCTTCTCGCCCGCACCCTTGTCGGCGACCATCGACCCGGTCGCCGTCCGCTTCGGGACGTTGAACGAGTACGCCGTCGGCGGGCCGGCGTGCGGCTTCGCGATCCGGCTGAACAGGATCCGCAGCATCGCGTTCGCGTCGGTGGCGGTGCCGACCGTGGAGCGCGGGTTCGAGCCCATCCGCTCCTGGTCGACGATGATCGCGGTGGTCAGGCCGTCGAGTACGTCGACCTCGGGGCGCGCCAGCGACGGCATGAACCCCTGGAGGAACGCGCTGTAGGTCTCGTTGATCAGCCGCTGCGACTCGGCTGCGATCGTGCCGAACACCAGCGAGCTCTTGCCCGAGCCGGACACTCCGGTGAAGACCGTCAGCCGGCGCTTCGGGATCTCGACGCTGATGTCCTTCAGGTTGTTCACCCGCGCTCCGGTGACGCGGATCAGGTCGTGGCTGTCGGCAACTTGTTCGCCGGCCGACCTCGGGGCCTTGCTCATGGGTGTCTCCATCTTATTCAGGACAGCTCATCGCGTCTGGCTGTCGGGCGGAGCCGCGGGCGCGGTCTCCGTTCGGCACGGTCGGGGTCGGCTCAGGAAACCTGGTTGATCCGGATGTGGTTGCCGGCGGGATCGCGGAACGCGCAGTCGCGTACGCCGTACGGCTGGTCGGTCGGCTCCTGGATGACTTCGGCGTCGGTGGCCTGCAGCCGCTCGAACACGCCGTCGATGTCCTTGGTCGCCAGTACCAGGGTGGCGTAGGTGCCCTTGGCCATCATCTCGGCGATGGTCTGGCGCTCGTCCTCGGTGACGCCCGGGTCGGCACCCGGCGGGTAGAGGACGACCGACGTGTCGGGCTGGCCGGCCGGGCCGACGGTGATCCAGCGCATGCCGCCGTACCCGACGTCGGTGCGGATCTCGAAGCCGAGGACGTCGCGGTAGAACGCCAGCGACGCCTCCGGATCGGTGTGCGGGAGGAAACTCGACAGAATCTTGATGTCCATGGACGTCACGCTACGTGCCGCTCGCCGGAGTTGCTTCTCGATTCCTGATCGGCCGGGTCACCTGTTTCGCGACGCACGACGGGATGCCCACGGTCGCGTCGGCCGCCCGCTCGCGGTAGACGCTCGGCGGCATCCCGACCAGCTCGGTGAACCGGGTGCTGAACGTGCCCAGCGACTGGCAGCCGACCGCGAAGCAGACGTCGGTCACGCTCTGGTCGCCGCGGCGCAGCAACATCATCGCCCGCTCGATCCGCCGGGTCATCAGATACCCGTACGGCGACTCTCCGTAGGCACGCTTGAACTCACGGCTGAGGTGGCCGGAGGACATGTGGGCACCCCGGGCGAGCGCCTCCACGTCGAGCGGCTGCGCGTACTCCCGATCGATCCGGTCCTTGACACGCCGCAACCGCGCGAGGTCCCCCAGGCGCTGCGCATCGGCCGGACTGTTGCTCATCCCTGAAATCGTGCCACGTCCCACCGAAGAAGTCATACACGCCTAGGGTGCTCCCCCGAGCAGTTCGGGGGTCAATGAACCGGGCACCCCGACAGCCCGTGGTGGCCCGGACCTGAAACTGCCCGCCGGTGCGGGCTGGTCGGAGGCTGGGTGGGCAGCTCGACAGGAGGTGTCCGCCCTGGCCCCGGCCGGGCCGGCCGGGGCCAGGCGTGAATGCCTCGCCGACCAGCATCCGTGGACCGACACGTCCTGTCGAGCTGCACGCCCAGTCGGCCCGCTCGCACTGACCGCGCGCAACTAGCGGCCGGTGGTGCCGTCGAGTTGTTCGCGGATGATGTCGGCGTGGCCGGCGTGGCGGGCGGTTTCCTCGATGACGCCGAGGATGACCCAGCGAAGGTCATGGGTCTTGCCGTTGCGTGTGACGGGGTGATCGGGGTCGCCGATGGTGGTGATGATGTCGTTCGAGGCCGCGCAGGCGGCGCGGTAGTCGGCGCGGAGGATCTTCAAAGTCAGCGCCGGATCGACGTGCATCGACCGCTTGCCCCGGCTCACCTTGCGGCCGGCGACGATCTCCTCGAACCAGAGGGACTCGGCGAACGTCAGGTGCTGCACCAGGCCGGCGATGTTGGTGCCCGAGCCGACCGTGCTGCGGCGCGCGTCCGCCTCGCTCAGACCCGACAGCTTCTTCAGCACACCCGCGCGCAGCCCATCGAGCGCGGCGCGCAGCTGCTCGAGTTCGGTGGTCATGACGAGCTGCAGGGGCCGACGGTGGAGATGATGCCGCGGTGGTCCGACACGGGGATTTTGTACCAGCCGGCATCGTCGGCGCACCAGCCCGGCTTCACGAACATGTGGTCGATCCGCACCAGGAACGCCGTCCAGTTGCCGATCTCCGACGGCCGGCCCCAGGTGTCCAGCATGGCGTCGGCGAGGTGCTTGCTGAGCACCCGGTAATCCCTGCCGCGGTCGGTAGTGTTGAGGTCTCCGGTAACCACGACCGGGTGGTCGTCGCGCTCGGCCCTCGCCGCGATCTGCTCCATCAGCCGGTGGTGCTCGGCGACAGTGGTCTGGTACGACGCTCCGTCGTCCGGAGGCGACTGGTACGTCGCTCCGCCCGACGTCCACCACGGACGCGGTACGTGCGCGGCGATCAGGTCGAACTCACCCGATGGCGCCTGGACGCGGATCACGAAGCCGGGCAGATCCGGCCCGGGCCGTTCGACCACCGTCAGCGGCCACCGGCTGAAGATGCCGACCGCGGGTCCGTTCCAGTCGGCCACGTGCACCGGGTACGACTCGGACAGCCGAGCGGTCAGTGGAGACCCGATCTCGGAGACGACGAGCACGTCGGCGTGCAGCGCGAGCAGACTGTCGGCGCCCTCGAGCTCGCCGCTGCCGATGTTCGCCGCCGCGATCCGTACGGCGCGAGTCTGGTCGACGGTGCCGGCTCCGTCTGGTATCCACGGCAGCACGGTCGCCACGATTCCGACCAGCAGCGTCGACACGGCAAAGACGATGGCGGCCTTGTGCCGCCGACCCAGCAAGCCCACGATCAACGCTGTCACCAACGTCAGCATCGGCAGCCCGATCGCCAGCACATCGGTCACCACACCGAGCCGGTCGCGCACCAAGAACCATGCCCAAGGCAACAAGGTGGCCACCGCAAGCCCGCCGTAGCGCCGGACGCGCGTCGGTCCGCCACGCACTTCTACCGCAGCCCCCTGCACCTCGGCTCCCCCCACCCCGGATCCCCTCCACCAGCCAGGCTAGGCCCCCTTCCGGCGCTCCGGTACCGACATCACGTGAACAAATCGGCTCAGCGGCGGGCACCCCAGTTGAGACAGGCGACGTTGGTGAGGAGCCAGCCGAAGCCGGTCGCCTGCTGATCATCGACCTCCGGCGTCGGCTGGCAACGGTTGTAGAGCGCTAGGCAGTCCTGCACCGCCCTACGGCAAGTCGACCTCCAGCGGCAGGGTCTTCAGGAAGTCGGTCGCGTCGAACATCGCCCCGGCTGTCGCCACGCCCGTCGTCCGCGTCTCGCCGGCGAGAATCCGTCGTACGGCCTCCACCGCGAGCGGAGCCGTGATCGCGTAGATGTCCTGGCCACGTGCCGTCGCCCGCTGCTCGACCCCATCGGTGCGGACCAGCACGTCGACGACGAAGGACTGGTCGGAGCGGCCTAGCGCGTCGACGGCTACCGGCGCGGGGGTGTCCGCGTTGAACAGGTCGACCGCCGCCTCGACGGTCATATAGGTGCGCACCTCGGGTACGGCGAGGTGGCTGGGGACCGTGACGACGTCGGCCATGGTGAACTCGGGGATCACGCGCCGCAGGCCGAGGGGCTCGGGGAAGATCCAGTCCTCTTGCACCGGCTTGTCGTCGTGGTACTGCAGCTCGCCGCCCGTGAACCGCAACCGGCGTCCGCCGCGACGATCGTGCGAGACCTGTCCGGCGGCGCGCGTACCCGGAGTTGGGTGCCAGCTGCTGAGGCCGTAGGCGACGTGCACCTCGTCGGCGGTGGTCCGCTCCCCCAGCACGGCGGTCGTCAGCAGGTCGCCGAGGCCGCCGTAGAACGCCATCGCCGGGACGACCGGCGTGTCCGCGTGCCTGTCGAGTGTTGACAAGTTCGCCTCGATCTCGGCCGCGACATCGACGTACGGGATCCTCGCCCGGACTGCCGCCTCGACCACCGGCGTGGCGGTCGCCACGAAGGGGCCGGCGCAGTTGATCACGGCCGCGGCCTTGGCGAGCGCCTGGTCGAGCGCGTGCGGGTCGTCGACCGCTGCCGGGCGTACGTCGACGTCGCCCCACTTCGACGCCAGCGTCTCGAGCGTGGTCGCGTCGCGTCCCGCGATGACGGTCGGGAGGCCGCGCCGCAGCAACTCCTCGACGACGAAGCGGCCCGTGTGCCCGGTCGCTCCGTAGACCACTACTGCATTCATTGTCTTCTCCTCCGATTGTCGACGATCGACACGTCGAGTCTCGCCGTCCGACGCACCCGACCGTGAGAGTCCGGAACGACACCATGCGTACACTTTCGGACATGCACACTGTCGCGCTGGCGACCGCCGGGCATCTGCTGCACCTCGAGCTCGGGATCGCGTACGAAATCTTCGGCAATCCACCGCTCGGTCACGTCGACGACTGGTACGAGGTCGTCCTCTGCGGTCCGGGAACGGTCCAGGTCGGTCCCTTCCGGGTCGAGCCCGATGACGGTCTGGATCGGCTGGCCCGCGCGGACACCGTGATCGTGCCGGCGTGTGTGGACATCGACGAGCCGCCGCCGGCTGAGCTGGTCGAGGCAGTCCGAGCGGCGCACGCGGCGGGCGCTCGGATCGCGTCGCTGTGCACGGGTGCGTTCGTGCTTGGTGCCGCAGGGCTGCTGGACGGTCGGAGGGCGACCACCCATTGGGGGCACGCCGCCGCGTTGAGCGCACGTTATCCACAGGCGGAGGTCGATCCGGACGTGCTCTACACCGACAACGGGAGCGTGCTGACCTCCGCGGGCAAGGCGGCTGCCATGGACCTGTGCCTGCATCTGATCCATCTCGACCACGGCGCGACGATCGCGAACTCGGTCGCGCGGCGCCTCGTCGTACAGCCGCATCGGGCCGGTGGTCAGGCGCAGTTCGTGGACACGCCGGTGCAGGTCAGCGGCGACCACACTCTCGCGGACCTCCTGGCCTGGGCGCAGGAGCGACTCGACCAGCCGCTGACCGTGACCGACCTCGCCCGGCAGGCGAACACCAGTCCGCGCCACCTCGGCCGAACCTTCCGCGCGGTGACCGGCCAGACACCACTCCAATGGCTGCTGACCCAGCGCGTCCGGCGCGCCCAACAGTTGCTGGAGGCTACGAACGACGGCATCGAGACAGTCGCCGTCGCGACCGGAATGGGCACCGCCACGACCCTGCGACGCCAGTTCAAGCGTGTCGTCGGCGTACCGCCCGACACCTACAGACGCACCTTCCACAGCACGTAGGCTGCGACCATGGCGACCTACCCGCGACGGATGCACACGGCGTTGGAGGCCACGGATCCGCGCGGCCTGGCGGAGTTCTATCGCGTGTTGCTGGGGTTGCGGTATCGGGCGGGCGACGAGCCGCCGAGTGACGGTACGGCGGATGACGCCGATTGGCTCGTGCTCGTCGACGACGACGGGAATCGGCAGCTCGCGATCCAAGGGGTGGATGTGCTGCCGACGTCCACCTGGCCGTCTCACGACGTACCGATGCAGCTCCACATCGACTACGCCGTACCTTCGGTCGAAGAGTTGCATAGGCACCGGCAGCGGGCCGAAGAGCTCGGCGCCAGGCTGCTCCTGGACCGCACGTCCGAGGATTCCGAGCCGCTCTATGTCCTGGCCGACCCGGCCGGGCATCCGTTCTGTCTCCTCGTGGGGGTCTTGTGAGCAAGCAGACTGGGTACGCCGACGTCAACGGCCTGCGGATGTACTACGAGATCCACGGCTCGGGCGGGACCCCGTTGCTGCTGTTGCACGGCGGGCTGTTCAACATCGACCTGCAGTTCGGTGCTTTGCTGCCTGGACTGGCCGAGAGGCGGCAGGTGATCGCGACCGACTTCCAGGGACACGGCTACACCAATGACATCGACCGTCCGTTGGGCACCGTCGGCCTCGCGTCGGACGTGGTCGGGTTGTTGAAGGAGCTCGACGTACCTCAGGTGGATCTGTTCGGGTTCAGCGTGGGCGGTGCGGTCGCGCTGTACCTGGCGATCAAGCACCCGGAGCTGGTCCGGAAGGCGGTCATCTCGTCGGTGCCGTTCAGCACGGAGGGTGAGCGCCCAGAGAACGCCGCGGTGGGCGAGATGAAGGTGGAGATGATCGCCGGTACGCCGATGGAAGCGGAGTACCTCGCGAAGTCGCCGCACCCGGACCTCGAGCACCTGCAGACCCTGCTCACCAAGCTCGACGGCTACGACCGCGGCACCGCCGGCTGGACCGACGACGACATCCGCGGCATCGCCGCTCCCACCCTCATCACGGTCGGCGACTGCGACGCCGTCAAACTCGACCACGCCGTCCGCTTCCTCCAACTCCGCGGCGGCGACGTGAACGGCGACTTCACCGGGGTCCCCACCTCCCAGCTAGCCGTCTTCCCCGGCACCACCCACTTCAACGGCCTGTCCCGCACCAACCTCGTCCACGACGTGGTCACCACCTTCCTCGACGCCGACTAGCCGGCCGCCAGGTCGACGGGCGCACCTGGCCGTACGCCGGTGGGGCGGCGACCGGGTGGTAGACGACGACCGTGCCGCGGCCGGGGCACGTTGAAGGGGATCTGCAGCTTGGAAGAAGGTTTCAGCCGTCTCGGCCCTGCCAGGTGGTCACGCAGGCTTCGTTCCCCTCCCGGTCGGCAAGCACCCAGAAAGCGGGGGCACGCGTCGCGGACACCAGTCGGCCCCCAGCCGCCAGTGCGGCCTCGACGCGCCGTGGTGCCTCGTCATGCGGAACACAGATGTCGAAGTGGATGCGATTGCGCTGCGGACGCGGCCGGTCCATCTGCTGGAACCAGATGGCCGGGCCCTGCCCGACCGGGTCGACGAGCGGATCCTCCGGCCCATCGGCACCCGCCTCATCGGTATAGCCCAGCACCGCCTTCCAGAACGCCCGAATCCCGGCAATGTCCAGTGCATCAATCGCGATCTCCACTATCTGGACGGACCGCGGTGCCCCCGTTCCGATTTCGGGCTTCGCCAGAAACCCGGAACTGTCCGCGGTGGCAGAGATCCGAAGCGCGAGTTCGACATCCCGGGTGGTAACCGCTGCGCGCTCCAACGACTGCAGAGTGAAGACGACCCGATCAGGGCGGGCATCGACCCGAAGGTGCCGGTCGGCGTCGTCGCCGCACACCGCGACAGCGTCCGCTGCCAAGCCGATCGCCCGAGCCAACGACCCGACCGGGACCGACGTTCGCAAAGTGCCCAGCAAGAAGCGCCACCCAGAGTCCTGGACCGCCTCCGACGCTTCCTGCCGACTCAATGTCTGTTCCATGGCCGCATCCTTGCAGCCCCCACGGTCAGCCCCGCCTGCCGCTACTTCCTGAACAGTCCCTGGTAGCTCAGGCGAAAGACCGGCCAGGCGATCTCCGTGCGCCACGATGTTGGGTTCGGGTCGTCTCGGGGCCCGACGGTGTAGGTCTCCTGGACTGGGCCGGTGACGGTCAGGGTGTGGTTGTGCGCCCAGGTGGCGAGGCGGCCGTAGGTGACGTCGATGTCGTCGTGGGCGCCGTAGTGGATGGTGGCGGCCAGGTCGACGGCGGGGAGTTCGAGTGGGCGCACCCGCCCGTACGACGGTGGGGCGGCGACCGGGTAGTAGACGACGACCCTGCCGCGGGTGGTGGTGAAGAGCTCGTTGTCGTAGTGGCCGCCCGGTGGACCTAGGCGCTGGTGGCTGGGTACGGCGGAGTCCAGCTCGGCCATCGCGCCGTCGTACCAGGGCAAGACGTCGTCCAGGTCGACCACATCGGTGATCGCGGCAACCATTCGGGCCGGTTCGGAACGCAGCTCGACGGCCAACTCGCCAGGGTCAGGCCGCAGCAGGCGTTGCAGCGACGTCACCGCCGTGCGGGTCCGATCGAGTGAGTCCTGCAGCCGGTCGAGGTGCGTGGCGATCAACTCGGCGCGGAGCTCCGGATCGTCGGTCGCGAGGATCTTGCCGACCTCAGCCAGCGGTACGTCGAGCTCACGCAGCCGATGGATCACTTGCGCGGAGGGGATCTGCCCGGTCGTGTAGTACCGGTAGCCGCTGGACGGATCGATCGACGCCGGCTCCAGCAGACCGCTCTCGTGATACCGCCGCAGTGTCCGCACACTCAGCTGCGTCGCCTGCGCGAACTCGCCAATCGTCAGTCCCCGACTCACCCCGCCACTGTGCACCCTCCCCCTGCGAGAGAGTCAATTCCTTGCCCCTCTCCCACCGAGAGGCATCAGGCTGACCGACATGAACATCTCCCTCGACCAGTTGCCCACCACGATCACCGCGTACCTGATCAGCCACACAGCCCGCGATCTCGACGCCGCGATGCGGTGGTACGCCGCCGACGCCGAAGTCACCGACGAAGGCAAGACCTACCACGGCCGCGACGAGATCCGCGCCTGGATGGCTCGGTCTGCCGGCGAGTACACCTACACCACCGAACTGACCGGCGCACGCCAGGTCGACGACCAGACGTACGTCGCCACCCATCACCTCGAGGGCGACTTCCCCGGCGGAACCGTCGACCTCGACTTCACCTTCACCCTCGAGGACGACGTGATCACCAGGCTCGTCATAGCCTGAACCTGCTATGGAGAAAGCACTGGCGGAGTTGCGAGCCCGGATCGTCGCCGCGGCCGGGCGCGAGCATGCGGTCGACGGGTTGCTGTTGTCGATCGTCGACGCGCCGACACCGCCGATGTCTTCCCTGGCGACGCCGACGTTCGCGCTGGTTGCACAAGGCCGGAAGCGGCTCGCGGTCGGCGACCAGGTCTTCGAGTACGGCGCCGGCGACTACCTCGTCGTTTCGGTGGATCTGCCGGTGACCGGGCACTTCGTCGAGGCCTCCAAGGACCAGCCGTGCCTCGGGGTCGGGTTGTCGCTGCGGGCCGAGCTGATCGCCTCGCTGCTGCTGGATGCGGCGGACAGTCAGGTGCCTGGTGGCTCGGTTCAGGCGCTGACTGTCAGCCGTGCGCCCGACGAACTCGTCGACGCCGTGGTCCGCCTGCTTCGGCTTGTCGACGAACCTGAGGATGCCCGGGTGCTCGCGCCACTTGTCGAGCGCGAGCTCCTCTGGCGGCTGCTGCGCAGTCCGCAGGGTGCCGCCGTACGCGAGATCGGGCTCGCGGACAGCAGCCTGTCGCATGTCGCCCGGGTGATCCGCTGGATCCGCGACCACTACACCGAACCGTTCCGGGTCGAGGACCTGGCCGCGCTGGCCGGCATGAGTACGTCGGCGTTCCATCGGCACTTCCGCACAGTCACGGCGATGACGCCGATCCAGTTCCAGAAGAAGATCCGGTTGCAGGAGGCGCGGTTGCGGCTGGTCGGGCTGGGCGAGGACGTGACGAGCACCGGGTACGCCGTGGGTTACGACAGCCCGTCGCAGTTCAGCCGCGAGTACCGGCGCGAGTTCGGTACGCCGCCCAGCCGTGACACCAGCCTGATCCGCGCGGAAGCTTCCCTGCCATAGAGCAGGATCGTGCAAGTAGCGGCGAGCAATTGTCTAGCGACTCTCCTGCGAGAACACGTCTACTGGACAAGTACCTGTTCAAGACGTTCGAGGAGATTGACACGATCATGCAAATAGCTGTGATCACCGGCGGGAGTTCCGGCATCGGGCAGAGCGCGGCCTTCGAGGTCGCGAAGCGCGGCGTCGGGGTGATCCTGACCTACCACGGCAACCGCGACGGCGGCCTGGAGACCGCCGAACGGATCGAGAAGGACGGCGGTACGGCGGTCGCACTGCCACTGGACGTCGGTCGCCCCGACACGTTCGCCGACTTCGCGACCGACGTGCGAGACGTGCTCCAGCGCTGGGGGCGGACGTCGTTCGACTTCCTCGTCAACAATGCGGGCGTCGGGCAACAGCCGGTGATGTTCGAGGACACCACCGAGGAGTTGTTCGATCAGATGCTGCGGATCCATCTCAAGGGTCCGTACTTCCTCACCCAGACGCTCCTGCCGCTGATCGCGGACGGCGGATCGATCGTCTACACCAGCAGCACGTCAGCCCTGGCCAACACGCGACCGGAGCCGGGGTACTCGGTGTACGCGAGCATGAAGGGCGCACAGGTGGTGCTCACCCGCTACCTCGCCAAGGAACTCAGCGTCCGCGGCATCCGGGTCAGCGCCGTCGCTCCTGGCGTGACCCGGACGCGCCTCGGCGACGACGCGTTCGCCCGCTATCCCGAGCTGATCCCGCCGATCGCCGACCGCACCGCCCTCGGCCGCATCGGCGAACCGGACGACCTCGGCACGGTGATCGCGTTCCTCCTCTCCCCCGATGGCGCGTGGATCACCGCCCAGACCCTCGAAGCCTCGGGCGGCTACGACCTCTGACCACTCCAGTCGTCTCCCCACGTCGCGGTCCTGGCGGCGCGGTAACTGCTGGACGACTTAGGCACCACCGTCTGTTCACGTGAACCGGCGGTGGTGCACAGGTCGAGGATCACCCTCCCCTTCGGCCGCGCGGGCCTCCCGATCACCCGGGCCGGCGCGAGATGGGCCGGTGCGCGGGTGGCGACCAGGTAGCTGAACTTCTCGTCCTCGTAGTTGCGCGTGCCGTCCTTCAGGACCCGATGCAGTTCGGTCCGCGGCAGTCGTACGGCGAAGTGGCACCAGTCGGCGGGGACGAGCGGGCACCCCACCTGATGCGGGCAGGGAGCCGCGATCGTCAGACCCTGCTCGATGAGTTGAGCACGAGCATCGAGTATGCGGCGGTGCCCGCGCGGAGTCCCGGGCTCCACGATCACGACGGTGCCGGCGGTCTGCGCCGCTGCGTCGATGAGGTCGCGGCGGGCGGCGTCGGACAGTTCATTGAGGACGTAGCCGATCGTGATCAGGTCGACCTCGCGGTGCGGGCTCCAGTGGCGGAGGTCGGCCGCCGTCCACCTTGGGCCGGCAAGCGGCCCGCTTTGGTTGCCGTCGACAACGTGACGGCCGTGCTCACCATCGGCAAGTCTTCGGCCGAGGCGGATGGCGGCGGGCTCGCGTTCGATGGTCTCGATGGCGATCCCCGGCCAGATGGCGTCAGCCGCCCAGGCGGCCGCGCCGGTTCCCCCGCCGAGGTCGAGGTGAGTCGTGAAGGTGCTGACGACGTGTCGATCAGCCGCGAGCAGGGCGGCGTGGAGCGCACGACAAGTCGCCGGCATTCGTACGACGGCGTACGCGAGGCAGTCGAGGTCGTCGCTCATTCCCGGTGTGCTGTCGTCGACCCGCTCACCCCGATAGCGGTCCGACAAAGCGATGACACGGCGGCGCAGCACGTCGTGCTGGACACCGGCAAGGACGCGGACAAGGGCAGCATGCAGTTGTGTGTCCACGAAGGACATGAGGGAACTCCGGTTCGGTCGGCACGGAGTGCGCGCAGGGCGCACGAGACCCGCGGCCAGACGCCGCGACGCACCAACCGGTCCGGAAAGCTGTCAGAAGGCAGCAGAGAAGGAGGGATTGGCGCGGAACCGGATAACCATGCAAGCCATCACGCACCTCCTCGGATCACACAACAACCGAGACTCTATCCAACGGCACCTCCACTCCGCGCCTGATTTTCAGCGATCCAGGTACGTACAAAGGCAGACCTTGTTGCCCTCGGGATCCGCCAGCACGGTGAACGACGGCGCCTTGTCGTCGGCCACCACCGTCCCGCCGGCCGCCAGCGCCGCCTCGATCCTGGCCGGGACCACCTCAGCCGGAAGCCACAGATCCAGATGGAATCGTTGCCGAGGAGTCTCATGCGCGTCCGTGCCCTGGAACCACAGGGTCACCACCCGTCCGGTCGGGTCGCAGACGTCAAGCCGGTCGTAGACGCCGGGGTCGCCGGCGAGTACGGCGGCCCAGAACGGACCGATCGCGGCCTCGTCGGCCGTATCCAGGCCGAGCTCCACCTCAGCCACGGCCGACGGGTCAGCTGTGAGGCCCAGTGACTGAGCGATCGAGCTGATCCGCCGCGCCAGGTCGACATCCCGCTGCGTCACGTTCGGATAGCCCTCGCCGGTGCCGAGCTTCACCGCGTCGTCGCTGCGCAGCCGCACATCCGCGAAGCCCTTGCCGAGCCGGACCTCGGGCGCATGCTCACCCGAGGCGCAGGCCTCGCCGAGGGCGCTCACGAAGCGAGCGCCGTCGGCGAACGACCCGATCAGGAACCGCGCATGTAAGCCCTGGCCAAGCTTGCGCCAGTTGGCCAGCTCGGCGTCCCGGATCGCCTGCCAGCTCAGCATGTCCATCGCCAACCCCCAAGAAATCGCGGTTCCGAAGAGGTTAGGACACCACGCCGACAGTTCAGATCAGGACTTCCTTGCCGTCCTCGACCACGATGTCCCCGGTTCCGAGCGATCCGAACCCGTCCTGCCGCAGCGTCAGCGACACCGCCCCACCGGGCAGCACCTCGCCGTGGCTGATCTTGTAGGTCGCCGGTACGGCGCCGGCCTCGAACAGCCGCTTCCCCGTCCCCACCACGACCGGGAACTGGATCAGCCGATAGGTGTCCACCAGACCGGCGTCGTGCAGGGTCCGCACGAGCTGCCAGCTCCCGTGCACCTGCAGCTCACGCCCGGGCTGTTCCTTCAGCCGCCGTACCTGCTCCACGATGTCGTCACCGCGGAGCACGGTGGTGTCGCCCCACGCCGCATCCTCGTCGGAGAGCGTGTTGCTGACGACGTACTTCTTCCAGGTGTTCAACGCGGTGGACACGATGTTGTCCGGCTCCACCGTCACCTGCGACCAGAACGTGCGCATCATCTCGAACGTCGACCGGCCGAGCAGGATCGCGTCCGCCTCCCGGAACCACCCGTCGACCGGGTCCAGCTGGCCGTCGGCCGCGTGCGGCACGAGCCAACCGCCGTACTCGAACCCGTTGCTTCGGTCCTCGTCCGGTCCGCCCGGCCCCTGCATGACACCGTCGAGGCTGACGAAGACGTTGACGCTGAGCTCCATGACTTCTCCCTAGGTAGAGGTGCTCTCACCCAGGCGTCGATCAGCTCCCGCCGGACTCGACACGCAGTACGGCGAGATCTCGCTCGGCGTACATCCGGTGCTCCCACTCCTCGCTCAGAATGCAGCCGAGACAGTCGCTGACCTGGTAACTCTGCGACGCCGGATACCCGGGCTCGGTCACTGGCACGGTCATTTCACTCAGCCGCTCGTCGGTGAGCTCAGCGAAGACGTCCCGAACGGTCTGCATCCGGTCGGCCCGCAACACGAGCACCTCGTCCAGTGACGGGCGTACGGCGCGATCGCGCGGAACGGGCGGTACGTCGTGCATCTCGTCGTGCGGAAGGTCCAGCGGGTCCCAGGGAGCCGGGTCGCCGAGGACGGTACGCCGTACCCAGGCATCGGTCGCGAAGACGAGGTGCCGCTGCGTCTCGATGAACGACCACTCACCGTCGACGGACTCGTGCAACAGCTCCGGCGGCAACTGCCGGGCCCGCTCGACGGTCTCCCTCCACAGCCGCTCGAGCAGTTCCCACGCCTCCCGGTAACCGTCCGCGTCCGCAGGGCGCATCTTCTCGCGACCGGGGTGACGACGGTTGAGCTCTGCATCGATCAGCGGTACGACGTCAACGCCCCAGACCCTCAGGTTGCGGATGTCGCCGTCGAGCGACACGTCGTTCAGGGATGCGCCGCGGATGGTCGCGCCGTTGAGGTTGACGTTGTCGAAGCGGGCACCGCGCAGGTCGACATCGTGAAACACCGCCTCCCGCAGCGACGACCGTTCGAACCGCGCGGCGGCGAGGTCTTGGTCCTTGAACTCGGTCACCCGCCCAGCTTGGCGTGAGCCCGCCCGGGGCCACAATGGCGGACAAAGGCGAGTTCCGTCCCGCCTTCTGATTGAACGGAGCGGCATGTACCGCAGGCTCGTCCTCAAGCTGTCCGGGCAGGCGATCGCCGGCTCGAACGACTTCGGCTTCGACAGCGACCGGCTCACCCACCTCGCGAACGAGGTGATCGCGCTGCACGCCACCGGCATCCAGGTCGCGGTCATCGTCGGCGGCGGCAACGTCTTCCGCGGCAACCGGTCCGACGAGTGGGGTATCGACCGCGTCGAGGCCGACAACATCGGCATGCTCGGCACTGTCATCAACGCCGTCCTCCTGCGCGGCCGGCTCACGGCGCTCGGTGCCGACGACGTCCACCTGATGACGGCGATCCCGATCAACAACCTGGCCGAGCCGTATATCCGGCTGCGCGCCCTCCGGCACCTGGAGAAGGGCTCGATCGTCCTGCTTGCCAGCGGCAACGGACAGCCGTTCACCACCACCGACTACCCGGCCGTCCAGCGCGCGATCGAGCTCGACGCCGACGCCCTCCTGGTCGCCAAGAACGGCACCGACGGCGTGTACGACGCCGACCCGAACAAGCACCCGGACGCCCGCCGCTTCGACCACCTGACCTACCAGGAAGTCATCGACCGCGGCCTGGGTGTGATGGACCAGACGGCCTTCATCCTGGCCCGTGACCACCACCTCCCCCTCCACGTCTTCGACATCGACCGCCCCTCCGCCGCCGCCTCCATCACCATCGGCACCCCCATCGGCACCCTGATCAACTGACCAGTTCCCGGGCGATCGTGTCGACGTGTGGCTGGAACCAGTCGCCGCGGGCGGAGTGCTCTGCGTGGAGGGCCATCAGGGACCAGAGGGCGCGATAGAGCGAGAGGGTGTGGTTGATGTACGGCGTGCGGGAGAGAGGGTAGCCGGTCAGGAATGCGGCGGTGGGTGCCGGGCCGGACATGGTGAAGCGGGCGATGTCGAAGAGGGGGTCGCCGTACATGGCGTCGCCCCAGTCGAGGACGCCGGTGAGCTTGTTGCCTACGGCATAGAGGTGGCGGGGGTGGAGGTCGCCGTGCAGCAGAGCCGGCTTGATGTCGGCGACGGTGCGGACGAAGGGCGGGACGGTGTCGCGGAGCCGCTGGGCGAGCTGGTCGGGGAGGACACTGGTCAGGCGGTCGAGGGTTTCGATCGGCTTGAGAAGGTTCGTGGGCCAATCCGCCGAGGGGTCGTGGATCGTGTGGAGGCGACGGAGGCAGCGGCCGGCCTCGGCGAGGACCTGTGGGGAGTTGGTGGGCTCACCCGGGAGTTCGGCAGTGATCAGGTACGTCGGGGCCGTGAGGTCGACCGCGATGACTCGAGGGCTGGGGACGTCGAGCGAGCGGGCGAGATCGCAGGCTTCGGCTTCCGCGGCAATGGTGTTGCCGGACTTGAGGTAGTAGACGCCGGACGGCGTGTGCAGGCGGAAGGTCTGGTTGGCCGCGAAGTCGTTGACCGGCTCGACGCGGGTGATCCGACCGATCACTGGGGACGCGAGCGGTCGTGGATCGAGGGGCGGCACGTCGTTAGCGTACCGACGGTGTAGTGCTCGTCTAAATGGTTTGCGGGGCCGCACCGGGAGTTGGTGTACTCGTGGGCGTACCAGCAGGTGTCTAGTCAAGGAGTTCTGTCATGCGACCTCGCTTCATGTCTGTCGCGGAAGGAATTGACACCTGTTCAAAGGACATGAAGCTGCGTGAAAGTACTGAACCTTGGGATCCTGGCGCATGTCGACGCCGGTAAGACGAGCCTGACCGAGCGGCTGCTCTACGCCGCCGGGGTCATCGACGAGATCGGTAGCGTCGACGACGGCAGCACCCAGACCGATTCCCTCGCGCTGGAACGTCAGCGCGGTATCACGATCAAGTCGGCGGTCGTATCGTTCACGATCGGCCAGGCCGACCCTGTCACGGTCAACCTGATCGACACCCCCGGCCACCCGGACTTCATCGCCGAGGTGGAGCGGGCGCTCAGCGTGCTCGACGGCGCGGTGCTGGTCATCTCGGCCGTCGAAGGCGTCCAGGCGCAGACCCGGGTGCTGATGCGGACGCTGCAGCGCCTGAAGATCCCGACGCTGATCTTCGTCAACAAAGTTGACCGGGCCGGCGCGCAGTACGACGCCGTACTCAAGTCGATCGCGGACAAGCTGACCCCGGCGCTTGTCCCGATGGGCGAGGCCACGCAGCTAGGCACCCCGGAAGCGACGTTCACCGAGTCGTACGGCGCCCTCCTCGAAGTACTCGCCGAGCGCGACGACGACCTGCTCCGGATGTTCGTGGACGGCGAGCCGCTCTCCCGTGACGCCCTGAAGCGAGCGCTGGCCAAGCAGACAAAGGACGCGCTCGTGCATCCGGTCTACTTCGGCTCCGCCATCACCGGTGCGGGCACGGAGGCGCTGACCGAAGGCATCCGCGAACTGCTCCCGCTGGCCGGCACCCAGGAGGAACCGGTCGACGGAGCGGTCTTCAAGGTCGAGCGCGGCCCGGCCGGCGAGAAGATCGCCTACGTCCGGATGTTCTCCGGCACGGTGCGAGTTCGGGAGCGGCTGGGCTTCCGGGCCGGCGCCGAGGCCAAGGTCACCGCGCTCCGCGTCTTCGGCGAGGGCGGCGCGACCCCTGCCGCCGAGGTGCGCGCCGGGCAGATCGCGCGGGTCTGGGGCCTCGCCGATATCCAGATCGGCGACCGGCTGAGCGATCTGTGGAACATTACTGCCGCTGAGCGACCATTTGTTTCCCCAAACCCGGTCATGTTCGCGCCGCCCACCCTGGAGACCGTGGTCTACCCGAAGGAGCTGCGTGACAAGGGCAACCTTCGCGTCGCGCTGACCCAGCTCGCGGAGCAGGACCCGCTGATCAACCTGCGCCAGGACGATCTCCGCCAGGAGATCTCGGTGTCCCTGTACGGCGAGGTCCAGAAGGAGGTCATCCAGACCACCCTCGCGACCGAGTTCGGGATCGAGGCCGGCTTCCGCGAGACGACCACGATCTGCATCGAGCGACTCGACGGCACCGGCGCGGCGGTCGAGTTCAACAAGAAGGACCCGAACCCGTTCCTCGCCACCGTCGGTCTCCGGCTCGAACCCGCCCCGGTCAACGCCGGTGTCAGCTTCGAGCTGGAGGTCGAGCTCGGCTCGATGCCGTACGCGTTCATCAAGGCCGTCGAGGAGACCGTCCGCGAGACGCTCGGCCAGGGCATTCACGGCTGGCAGATCCCCGACGCGCGGGTGGTGATGACGCACTCCGGCTACTCGGCGCGGCAGAGTCATGCCCACGCCGTCTTCGACAAGAGCATGTCGAGCACGGCCGGCGACTTCCGCTTCCTGACCCCGCTGGTCCTGATGACGGCCCTCCAGCAAGCCGGTACGACGGTGCACGAGCCGATGCACCGCTTCCGGCTGGAGATCCCGACCGACACGACTCGGGCCGCACTCGCGGCTCTGGCCCGGCTGCGCGCGATCCCGCAGGTGCCGGCGCTGGCCGCGGAAACCTCAACCCTGGAAGGAGAAATCCCCGCGGCCGCCGTCTACGAACTCGAGCAACTGCTGCCCGCCCTCACCCGCGGCGAAGGCGTGCTGGAGTCCGCGTTCGAGCGCTACCAACCCGTCACCGGCCCGATCCCGGAACGCCCTCGGACCGACCACGACCCACTCAACCGGCGGGATTACCTCCTGCACGTGCAGCGCCGGGTTTGATGCCGTGGACAACAGTCGCACCGAGCTCGTCGTCGGACGTCACGCGAGCCGTCAGGCCCTGATCCGTCAGCACAGCTGCGGCCGGCGGGGCCTGATGCTCGCTCATCTCCACGAACAGGTGCCCACCCGGGGCAAGCCAGCTCAACGCCCCCGCCGCAACCCGGCGGAATGTGGCGAGCCCGTCCGGCCCACCGTCCAGCGTCACGTGCGGCTCGTAGAGCCGAGCCTCGGGCGGCAGCAGCCGGATCTCGTTGGTGGGCACGTACGGCACGTTCGCGAGCAGTACGTCGATCCGCCCCCGCAACTGATCCGGCAACGCGGAGAACAGGTCGCCCTGATACACCGAGCCGCGCCACGGCACCAGATTGCGCCGGGCACACCGAACCGCGGCCAGCTCGATGTCGGCGGCGTACAACGACACCTCGCGCTCCGCCGCGATCGCCGCACCCAACGCGCCCGACCCACAGCCGAGGTCCAGTACGACGGCGCCCGGTGTGGTCACCTCCAGCGCCTCGGCGACGAGGAACTCGGTCCGGCGGCGTGGGATGAACACACCGGGATCGACCGCGATCCTCAGTCCGCGGAACGACGCCCAGCCGAGGACGTGTTCGAGTGGCAACCCAGCCACACGCTGGTCGACCATGGCGGCCACCTCGGCCGCGTCCCGCGCGGTCTCGACGATCAGCGCGGCCTCGTCCTCGGCGAAGACGCACCCGGACGCGCGCAGTCGCTCGACGACAGCGCCGAGCTCAACAGAAGGAACAGAAGATACAGACACAGAACCCCTTAGAACCGAGGCTCCCGCGGTCAGTCTCAGAAGCTGACCACTCGAGGCGGGAGCAACCAACCTGCCTGTCCGGTGATCGGTCCCACCTCCTCAGTCCGTCGTCCCTGGTGCGATCCACCCTACCCGAAAGCGTTCACTCCGGTGAGCTCCGCGGAGACCGCCCACAACCGGGCGGCCGACGCCGGGTCGATCGCGTACGGCCGGACGCCCGGGCTGTCGTCGGTGGACACCTCGGCGATCTCGCAGTCCTCGCAGAACACGCCGCCGAGCCCGTCGAGCTGTGCCGACGTCGCGGCCCACACCTGGGTCGCGGCGCCCTGTTCCGGGGACTTGAAGCCGGGGTTCAGCGGGTTGCCGTCCTCGTCGATCCAGCCGAAGGCGACCATCTCCTCGCGCGGCAGATGCCGCTGCAACGGGGTCAGGATGCCGCCCGGGTGCAGCGCGAACGCGCGCACGCCGGAGTCCTTGCCCAGGGCATCGAGCTGCACGGCGAACAGCACGTTGGCGGTCTTCGCCTGCCCGTACGCCTGCCACTTGTCGTACCCCTGCCGGAACTCCAGGTCGTCCCAGCGGATGTCCGAGCGCCGGTGTCCGGTCGACGACACCGACACCACGCGCGCACCACCATCGGCCACCAGCGCCGGCCAGAGGCGGTTCACCAGCGCGAAGTGCCCGAGGTGGTTGGTCGCGAACTGCGCCTCCCAGCCCGGCCCGACCCGCGTCTCCGGCGCGGCCATGATCGCCGCGTTGTCGATCATGAGGTCGATCGACCGCCCGGACGCCAGGAACCGATCGGCGAACGCCCGCACACTCTCCAGATCCCCGAGATCCAGCTCGTCGATCTCGACGTTCGAGAGCCCCTCCAGCGCCGCGCGCGCGGCGTCCGGCCGCCGTGCCGGTACGACGACGTGCGCACCGGCCTTGGTCAGCGCACGTGTCGTTTCGAGGCCGAGACCGGAGTATCCGCCGGTGACGACGGCCAGCTTGCCGGTCAGGTCGATCCCGGCGAGGACGTCGTCCGCGGTGCTGTCGTGCCCGAACCCCGAACCGATCTTGTGCTGTGCAGTCATGTCTTGGACTCTACGAGTTCGCGCACACTCTAGGTCAAGCGTCGAGGTGCGGGTTCTGCCGCAGTGACTCCGCCAGCCGCTGCAGGGCCGGGTTCGGACTGTCGGGGCTCCAGCAGGCGTGCAGCGTGACCGAATGCGCGTCGGCCGCGTCGAGCTCACGGTAACGGACCCCCTCGACTCCCATCGCCATGATCGAACGCGGGATCAACGCGCACCCCAGACCGGCCCGGACGAGCGCGAGCATCGTGGGCACCTGCGATGCCAGCTGACTGACGGCGTACCGATCCATGCCGATCATCGCGGCGCAGATGTCGTGCAGGTACTGCGAACCCTCGGGGCTGTAGCCGATGTAGTCGTCGGTGGCGTCGGCGAGGGTGACCGGGGTGTCGCCGGTCGCGAGCGGATGATCGGTCGGTACGGCGAGAACCAGATCCTCCGAATGCACCAGCACCGACTCGAATTGCGATGGGATCGGTGGCCGGACGAGGCCGATGTCGATCTCCAGGTTCGCCAACGCCTCGAACTGCGCCGGGCTGACGAGCTCCGTGAGCTCTGAGGTCACCGCCGGCGTGCGTTTCCCGACCATGGTGAGGAAGTCCGCGAGTACGGCGTACGCACCGATGGCGGTGAACGCGATCCGCAGGGTCCCGGTCTGGCCGTCGGCGGCCCGGCGAGTCGCCTCCGGAGCGACCTCGAGCAGCGCGAGCACCCGGCGAGCGTGTTCGAGGAAGACATCACCGGCCGCGGTCAGGCGCACTCCCCGGCCGGTCCGGTCGAACAGCCGGACGTCGAGGGTTCGCTCCAGCCCCTGGATCTGCCGCGTGAGCGGTGGCTGGGTCAGGTTGAGCCGCTGGGCGGCCCGACCGTAGTGGAGTTCCTCGGCGACGGCAACGAACCCCCGGAGCTGCTGCAGCGACAAGTCCATACCGGCACGGTATCGGTTCATGCGAAATAGGGCTTGGACCTGCATAACGGAAAACGCCTACCGTCGAGGCTGCGTCTCTCAACGCCGAACCGAAGGAGCCTCCCCGGTGCCCAAGCTCGCTGCCTTGTTCTCGCCCGACCGTGCCGCCGACGTGGTCGACCCCGCGACCCGCCGGCTGCTGGAGGACCGCTTCGAGGTCGTCTGGGCCGAGGCGGCGCACGCGGCCGGACCGGGATCACCCGGCAAGCCGCCGGCGCTCGACCCGGCCGCCGTACCCGAGCTGGCCGCCGGCGCCGACGTCCTCCTGACCAGCTGGGGTACGCCGCACCTCGGCAAGGAGCTGTGGTCCGACGGCAACGGCCCGAAGGTCGTCGCCCACGCGGCCGGCTCGGTCAAGAACCTTATCGACCCGGTCATCCTCGACCAGGGTGTCGCCGTCTTCTCCGCCGGTCCGCGGATCGCGTGGTCGGTCGGCGAGTACTGCCTGGCCGCCATGCTCACCTTGGCCCGGCGCCTGCCCCGCTTCGACGGAGCGATCCGGCAGGGCGGCTGGAAGCAGACCGGCTTCCGCGGCCACGAACTCGCGGGCGCCCGGGTCGGCGTCATCGGCGCCAGCAGCACGGCCCGGGCGCTGATCACTCTGCTGAAGCCCTTCGGCTGCGACCTCGCGGTCTACGACCCTTACCTGACGGACGAGCGCGCCGGTCAACTCGGCGTACGCACGACGACGCTCGAAGAGGCGGCGAGCAGCCCGTTCCTCACCATCCACGTCCCGAACGTGCCGGAGACCAAGGGCATGATCACCCGCGCGCTGATCGAGCAACTCCCCGACGGCGCGGTCGTCGTGAACTCGTCCCGCGGTCCGGCCATCGACCAGCAGGCCCTGCTCGACCACGTCCTCGACGGCCGCCTGTACGCCGCTTTGGACGTCTACGACCCGGAGCCGCCGACCTTCGACCGCGCGATCCTCGACGCGCCCAACCTGCTGCTCAGCCCGCACGTCGCCGGTGACACCGCTGAAGGCCACCTCGCGCTGGCCGGCTACGTCCTGACGGACGTGATCCGGTGGCTCGAGGACGGCACCCGCGGACCGAGCTTCGTCGACCCGGCCGCCTGGTCGATCGCGGCCTGAGAGGACAGCCGATGTCGCGGATCACGCAAGTCGAAGTGTTTCCGGTCGCAGTCCCGTTCGCGCGCCGCTTCGTGCTCGGCAGCGGCGCGGTCGGCTCCCCCGGTGACGCCCCGGACCAGGCCGCTGCGGTCGTGTTCGTGAAGCTGACCACCGAGGACGGCGTCGTCGGCTGGGGTGAGCAGCGCGCGCTGCCGAGCTGGAGCTACGAGACCGCCGAGACGATGGCGGTGGTGATCCGGCGGCACCTCGCACCGATCCTGCTCGAACTCACGCCCTTCGACGTCGAGCTGTTCCACCAGCGTGCGGCCAAGCGCCTCAGTCCCGCGGTGTCGAACGGCTTCCCGTTCGCCCGGGCCGCCGTGGACGTCGCGATGCACGACGCGGCCGGCAAGCTCGCCGGCGTCCCGGTGCACGCCCTGCTCGGCGGCAAGGTGTACGACGAGATCCCGCTGTGCTCGGCGATCGGGGTCGGCAACCAGGACGCGGTCCGCGAACATGCGCTCCAGTCGTCTGACTATCCGGCGTACAAGGTCAAGATCGGTGGCGATCTGGACGCGGATGCAGCGGCGATCCAGACCGTGGCCGAGATCGCCGGTGGCAAGCCGCTGTGGCTCGACGCCAACCAGTCCTACCGGCCGACCGCACTCAAGCAACTCCTCGACCGTACGGCGGGCATCCGCACCATCCACTGTGTCGAGCAGCCTGTACCGAGCACCGACACGCTCGCGATGCAACGGCTGCGCGAACTGATCGACCTGCCGATCGCGATCGACGAGGGCAGCTTCTCCGCCCAGGACCTGGCCCGGGCGATCAGGCTCGGCGCCGCCGACCTCGTCGTGGTCAAGGTCTGCAAATCCGGTGGGCTGCGCAACGCCCTGAAGACCGCGCAGACCGCGATCGCCGGCGGTGTCGAGGTCCTCGCCAGCGGCCTGACCGACTGCGGGGTCGCGTTCGCCGCCGCACTGCACGTGTTCAGTCAGCTCGAGCTCGCCTTGCCCGCCGAGCTCAACGGGCCGGAGCTGCTGTCCGATCTGTATGTCGAGGGGCTGAGCATCACCAAGGCCGTCGCGACGGTCCCCACCGCCCCTGGACTGGGCGTTCAGGTCGACGAGGAGCGGATCCGCGCCGAGTCGATCGACCTGCTCTATCGGTGAGGAGAAACATGGGAACGAACCTGTCCCGTCGCGGCTTTCTCGAGCTGACCGGTCTCGCCGGGCTCGGGCTGGCTGTTGCCGGATCCACGGCCGGGTGCTCGTCAGGACCACCCGCCGGCGCCGCCACTTGGGCGATGTGGTCGAGCAGTGCCGCGGAGAAGAAGGTCTGGCAGGACTTCAGCAAGTACGTCGAGCACCAGCTCGGGGTGAAGTCCGTCCCGACCCTGACCCCGTCGAACGGCTACCCGACCAAACTCGACCTGCAACTGGTCAGTGGCACGGCCGGCCTGGTGACCGCGCTCAACGGCACACTGATCCCGACGTACGCCGCCCGCGGTGCGCACCGTCCGCTCGACGACCTGATCGAGGCCGACCCGGACTTCCACCTCGACGACTTCTACCAGTCGAGCCGCCGGATCTCGAGCTTCAACAACAAGACCTACGCGATCGGCTTCGACGTCGCGCCGACGGTCATGTACTACAACAAGACGCTGCTGCAGAAGCAGGGCGTCGAGCTGCCCCCGAAGACGGTGCCGATGCCATGGGCAACGTTCCGGGACCTGGCGAAGCAGCTCACCAAACCCGGCGAGCAGTACGGCTTCACCTGTGCACCGGCGATCGACGACCTGGTGTCGTGGATCTACTGCGCGGGCGGGAACGTGATGGACGACGCCGCCACCCGGAGCACGCTCGGTGATCCGGAGGCGATGGAGGCACTGCAGTACGTCATCGACCTGTTCGTCAAGGACAAGGTGACCCCGCCGATCAAGAACCTGGTCACCGAGAGTTCGCTGTCGAACTTCATGGAGGGCAACGTCGCCTTCATGCAGAACGGGCCGTGGCAGGTGGTCAACGTGCGCAAGGCCAAGTTCGACTGGGACGTGATCCCGTTCCCGGCCGGGGCAGTCGGCAGTACACCGCGGGTATCGGGATCCAGCTTCGCGATTCCGTCGGGGGTGCGCGATGGGGCCGAACTGGACCTCGCGTGGAAGCTGCTCAAGACGCTCACCAGCACAGGTGCGCTCGACATCTACGCCAAGGCCGGCCGCAACAACCCGGCCCGGCTGAGCGCTGGCAGCGCGTTCCAGCCACCGCCGGACAACCTCGGCATCGTCCAGCAGATCCTCGCCGGCAAACTCGCCGGCGGCCACGCGTTCGACGTCACCACGAACTGGAACCAGGTCAAGCAACTCCTCGGCCAGGATCTCCCGCGGAGCTTCCTGGGACAGGTCACGGTCGCGGACGCGATCACCGGGCTCACGCCGCGTCTCGACGTACTGATGCGGCAGCACCAGGACAACATCCGCCAAGCCACCGCCAGGAAGGGGTGATCCACCATGGCTGTCGACACTCTCGCCGCCCCGGTCACCACCGCACCACCACAGCGGTCCTCCAAGCCGACGCCACGCTGGCGGAGCCGCGAGACGCTGACCGCCTGGCTGTTCATCCTGCCCAGCCTGATCGGATTCCTGACCTTCACCGCCGGACCGGTCGTCGCCGCCGGCGTGATCTCGCTGCTGGACTGGAACCTGTTCAGCCCGCCGCGCTGGGCTGGGCTGCGCAACTTCGCCCGCCTCGGCCCGGATCCGACGTTCTGGTCCGCGCTGGGCAACACGGCGTACTTCACCTTCGTGAGCGTGCCGCTGACAATCCTGGTGAGCCTCGCGCTCGCATTGCTGCTGAATCAGGGGCTGCGCCGGGTCGCGGTCTTCCGCTCGCTCCTGCTGTTGCCGTACGCAACGATCACGGTGGCGGTCGCGTTCGTCTGGATCTGGCTCTACATCCCGCACGACGGCCTGGTGAACGCCGCGCTCGGGGTGTTCGGCATCAACGGACCGACCTGGCTGATCTCGGACAACTGGGCGATGCCGGCCCTGATCCTGATGAGCGTGTGGAAGAGCTTCGGCTTCGGCATGGTCGTCTTCCTCGCCGGGTTGCAGGCGATCCCGCAACAGCTCTACGAGGCTGCTCGCGTCGACGGCACGTCGCCGTGGCAGAGCTTCCGCAACGTCACCCTGCCGATGCTGTCACCGGCCTTGTTCTTCGTGATCGTCACCTCGGTGATCGGCTCGTTCCAGGTCTTCGACCAGGCGCTCATCATGACCAACGGCGGACCAGGCACCCGCACCACCACGCTGGTCATGTACATCTACCGGACCGGCTTCGAGAACTACGACCAAGGGTACGCCGCGGCACAGTCGCTCGTGCTGTTCGCGTTCATCGTGATGATCACCGCCACGCAGTTCCTCTTCCAGCGGAGGCTGGTCCACTATGACAACTGAAGTGCTCCCCTTGGCCTCCAACAAGGTTCTTCAGCGGAAGCTGATTGTCTTCGCCTGCTTCCTGGTCACCGCTCTCACCCTCATCCCGGTCGTCATGATGGTGCTGGTCGCGTTCCAGTCCGATGCCGAGTCGATGGCGGCCAAGCCGTCGTTCTGGCCGAGCAGTTGGCACCCGGAGAACCTGACGCGCGCCTTCGAGCTCGTGCCACTGGGCAAGTACCTCCTCAACACCGTGTACTTCGCGGGTGGCACAACTCTGCTCGAGACCGTCACGGCCGCGCTGGCGGCATACGCGTTCGCCCGGCTGAACTTCCCCGGCCGCAGCTGGCTGTTCGGCATCTACCTCGCCACGCTGATGATCCCGTCGCAGGTGACGCTGATCCCGCAGTTCGTGCTGGTCGCGAAGCTGCACGGCATCGACACCTGGCCCGGGATGATCCTGCCGCACGCCTTCACAGCACTGGGCGTCTTCCTGCTCCGGCAGTTCTTCCTCGGCATCCCGCGCGACTACGAGGAGGCCGCCCGGCTGGACGGCGCGAACCGTTGGCAGGCGTTCGTCCGGGTGATCGTGCCGCTCGCGATCCCGGCGATCGCGACGCTTGCCGTGTTCAAATTCATCAGCCAGTGGAACAACCTCTTGTGGCCGTTGATCATCTCGAACAGCGATGCCACCCGAACCGCGTCGGTCGGGCTGCAGGTGTTCCAGGACACGAACGGCACCCAGTGGAACCTGTTGCTGATGGCAGCCACCGTCACCACGATCCCCCTGATCATCCTGTTCTTCCTGACCCAACGCTGGTTCGTCCGAGGTATCACCGTGAGTGGGCTGGGAGGCCGCTGAAATGACCTATCTGTGGTCTGTTTTCACCAAACCGTGGCTGGCGTTGCCGGGTGATGAGCTCGGTCGGCTCGTTTCCGATCTCGGGTTCGCCGGAGCGGAGGTCCCGGTCCGCGAGGCCGCCTACGTGAGCCCGGCTACGGCCGAGGCTGAGTTGCCGAAGTTCACCGCGCAGTTGCGGGCCGAGGGCGTCGAACCGATCAGCGTTGCCAGTGACCTGTCCGAGCGGGTGTTCGCCGCTTGTGCGGAGGCCGGTGTGCCGCTGATCCGCATCATGGCCGAGCTCGGTCCCGATGGGTACGCCGCGTCAGTACGACGTACTCGCATGCTGCTCGAGACAGCGGCCGTACTGACCGAGCGGTACGGCGTGCAGGTCGGGGTGCAGCCGCATCACGGGCGATTCGTGGCGTCGACGCTCGGCGTACTGCAACTGCTCGACGGGCTGCCCGAGCAGTTCAAGCTGGTCTGGGATGCGGCGCACGACGCACTGGCCGGCGACCATCCGGCAGTGACGCTCGAGCTCGGCGCCGAGCGACTCGGCATCGTCAACCTGAAGAACGTGCAGTACCTCCGGACCGACGGCGTCTGGAAGCCGTACTTCGTGCAGGCCGACGAAGGACTGTCCGACTGGTCCGCGGTGTTCGCGGCTCTGCAGAAGGTCAAGTACTCCGGCCCGATCTGCCTGACCGGGCAGTACTCCGACCCCGCCGTACCGGTCGAGGAACGGCTCGAAAAAGATCTCCACGCCGCTGTCACATCCGCCGCACAGCATCCGTCAAGGGAGTGAAATCGACACACTCACTTGATGGAGAACCTCCCATGACTGCAGCACGGATGACCAACCCCGCCGAGATCCTCCCGGACGCCACCAAGGGCATCCAGAACATCTACAAGGCCATCGGGCAGGCCGGCGCGCCTGGTGCGACGCTCGAGCTAGTGCACCTGCGGGCGAGCCAGATCAACGGCTGCGCGCCGTGCGTGTTCGGCGGGATCAAGTCGGCCCTGAAGAACGGTGAGACCGACGAGCGGCTGCACCAGGTCGCGGCCTGGCGTGAGTCCGACCTGTTCACCGACGCCGAGCGGGCGGCGCTCGCGCTGGCCGAGGCCGCGACCCGGCTCGCGGACCGGCCGGAGGCGGTCACGGACGAGATCTGGGCCGCGGCGGCCGACCACTTCGGCGAGAAGGAACTGTCCGCGATCGTCCTGATGATCGCGCTGACGAACATGTTCAACCGGATCAACACGACGGTGCGCCAGCCGGCCGGTGCCACCTGGTAGTGAGTAACGTCGGAGCGCCGGTGTCGAGAACGGCACCGGCGCTCCGACGTACCCGGTGAATGGAGGCACGCGATGAAGTACATGCTGCTGATCTACGGGAACAACGACACCTGGGACGCCCTGCACGCCGAGGGAATCGAGCAGGTGCTCGATCGGCATCGACAGCTGGCCGAGGAGCTGAAGGCGAAGGGTGAGTACCTCGACGGTCTCGGTCTGACCACGGCGAACGCCCGGGTGGTCCGGGTGAACGACGGCGTCGCGGCGGTCACCGACGGGCCGTTCACGGAGGCGAAGGAGGTGCTGGCCGGCTACTACCTGCTCGACTGCAGTCTGGAGCGGGCGACCGAGATCGCGGCCCAGCTTCCGGAGGCGCGGTTCTCACCGATCGAGATCCGCTCGTTCACGGATCCGATGCCGGAGGATTCGTAGGCGGCACTGCCGGGTGCGTCGGCAGGTTCGCGAGCAGCTCCAGGGACTTGCCGGCCTCAGCTCGGCGTTGGGACCTGAGACCGGCGAGTCACTGACTCAGCTCATCCGTGCTGGCTGGGGTTGCCCGGCGCGAGGATGACCCACCTGAGGCAGGTTGATCCCCCATGCCCCGGCCACCCCGGACGAACACGGTGGCACCTCGCTCCGGTGCCTGCGCACCGTCGCCGAGTCGCAGCGTGGTGGTCATGCCGTTGCTCAGTCTGAGCACCGCCACGCGTCGCGGGCGCACCGGGGACGTCGACGAGTCCACCTCGTGGATGCCGGTACACACCGCCGGTTGGATCGCGGCCCGTCCGAGACCAGCGTTGCCGTGACTCCTCACATCACGGCAGTGCTCGGCGAGCCTTGTCATCGCTGACACACTTCCCCCTTCTCCTCGTGTACTACCCCGAGTGACGGTAGGCGCGGCCGCAAGAACGTCGCAGTACGACGCGACGACCGCACACTCCCCCGTCCTTCCCGCACCCGGAAACGACGCGGAAGTGATCAGGCAACCCTTGCTGAGAGTGACGGCGTTTGCAAGAGATAGTAACCGGAATCCCGAGTGCCGGAACTCCCGTCCACGGCGGAAAGTTGTGGCTCAGCGTGTGGTGCTGGCGCGCTCGACGATCCGGTGCGGGATCATCACCCGGCGCGGCGCCCTGAACTTGTCGGCCATCCGCTCGCCGAGCAGATCGAGGGCCGCCGACACGAAGGCCCGCCGGTCGAAGTCGACCGTCGTCAGCGGCGGGATCATGAACTGGCTCTCCAGGATGTTGTCGAACCCTGCCAGCAGCGTCTGCCCGGGGACAGCGACGCCCGCGCTCCAGAGCGCCGACGAGGCACCGGACGCGAGCGAGTCGGTGAAGCAGAAGAACGCGTCCGGCAACTCGTGCTCGGCGAGGTACTTCCCGACCACCGTCGCCGCACCTTCCGGCCGCCAGCGATCCAGGCCGATCTCGAGGGCGGGATCGTTCGGTACGCCGGCCTCCTCGAGCGCCTGGCGATAGCCGGCGGTCCGCAACCGGGAGGCCGCCGTACCGGGAGCCTCAGCGGATCCGGCCAGTACGCCGGTGCCACTCGAGCCGCGCGGGATCTCCGGCGTACCGACCGCTGCGATTCGGCGGCAGCCCTGTGCGAGCAGGTGTTTGGTCATGTCCCTGGCAGCGGCGACGTTGTCGATCGCGACCTGGCTGACCAGATCCTGGTCGACGTCGCCGATCAGCACCAGCGGCGGCAGCGGCCCGGCCGTCGTGACCGCGCTGTCGTCCAGGTTCACCGGGTTGAGGATCAGGCCGTCGACCAGGTACGCGCGGGCCTTCGACAGCAGCTCGAACTCACGCTTGGGCTCGGCCGCGGTCTGCTCGATCTGCACACCCCAGCCGCGCTCGTGGGCGAGCTCGACGACCAGATGGACGACCTCCGCGGAGTACGGCCGGAGCAGGTCGGGCAACGCGAGCGCGATCATTCCGGTCCGGCCGTTGCGCAGGCCCCGAGCACTCATGTTCGGCACGTAGTCGAGCTCGGCCAGCGCACTCTCGACCCGAGCCTTGGTCTCCGGTCGGACGAACACGACACCGTTGATGACGTTGGACACCGTCTTCGGGGACACCCCGGCCAGCTTGGCGACGTCTTTGACGGTGGCACGCATGTCGCCCATTGTCACACCTGGCCACGTTGTCACAAGTCAGCGAGTGACGAGTGCGCCGCCGTTCACGTGCAGGACCTGACCGGTGAGGTGCCGGGCGGCCGGAGAGGCGAGGAAGTGGATGGTGCCGGCGATGTCTTCGACCTGGCCTTCCCGTTTGGTCATTGTTGCTGCGAGCAACGTCTCGCGGCGCTCCGGGGTGAGCCGGCCCTGGAAGAACTCCGTCTCGGCGGTGAAGCCTGGGGCGACGACGTTCGAGGTGATGCCGCGCGGTCCGAGCTCGGCGGCCACGTCCTGGTTCCACAACGCCAGCGCTGCCTTGGAGGCCCCGTACGAGCCGGGGCCGCGCGCGCCGGCGATCGAACCCAGATGCACGACCGCGGTGGTGAGCCGCGGCGCCAGGGCGGTCGTGGTGAGGACGGCGCTGAGCAGATTGGCTCCCAGATTGGCCAGCCAGTTCGCCTTCAGTTGGTCCAGGCCTGCGTCGGGCCGGCCGAAGTCGGTGTTCCCGCCGGCGTTGTTGACCAGTACGTCGACCTGGTCCGGGAGCGTGTCCAGCAGTCGCTCGACCTGCGCCGGATCGGTCGCATCGCACACCACTCCCCTGGCTCCGAGGTCGGCCGCGGTCTTGGCGAGTACGTCTTCCCGGCGGCCGGTGATCACCACCTCGTCGCCGTCCGCGCGGAACCGCTCGGCGGTCGCCCGCCCGATTCCGGTCGCTCCGCCGGTCACCACGATCACCCGCGTCATGGTCGCATCCTCACGTTTAGGTCTAAATGTTTAGACCTAAACGTATCATCACCCTGTGGCCGACTCCTATCCCCTCGACACACCCAGCCCGTATCCCGCCGCGGAGATCGCCCGCGCCTGGCAACGCGAGCGGCCCGGTACGCCGACGGACTCGATCGAGATCGTCACTCCCCTGTGGCGGCTCGCCAAGCTCTTCGCCGACGACCGCCGGCGGGTGCTCGCCGATGCCGGAGTGGATCCCGCCACGCTCGATCTGCTCAGCGTGCTGCGCCGGGCGGGTGCGCCGTACGAGGTGAGTACGCGCGAACTGAGCCGCCGTACGCTCGTCACCGCCGGAGCGATCTCGCAGCGGGTCGCCCGGGCCGAGGACGCCGGCCTGGTCACCCGCCGGACCGCCGATGACGGCAGCCGGGCGGTGGTCGTGACCCTGACCGCGGCCGGCCACGACCTCATCGAGCGGACGGTCGACCAGGTGCTGACCCGCGAGTCCGAGCTGGTCGCGTCACTGTCCCCCACCGGTCGCGCGCAACTGGCCGCCCAACTGCAGGAACTCCTCGACGAGGTTGCGAAGCGGACCGGAAACCTTCGTCACGGCGTATAAGCTTTGCGCCCTGGGCTCTGGCTGGGTGTGCGTGAAAAGTTCTTACGACTGCTTCAATGTCACAATTGAAGGATGCCTGTTGCCGACAGCCACGACTTCATCCAGGTACGGGGCGCCCGCGAGAACAACCTCGGCGGCGTCTCCCTCGACATCCCGAAACGTCGTCTCACCGTCTTCACCGGCGTCTCCGGCTCCGGTAAATCATCACTCGTCTTCGACACCATCGCCGCCGAGTCGCAGCGGCTGATCAACGAGACCTACACGGCCTTCGTGCAGAACTTCATGCCGAGCCTCGGCCGCCCGGACGTGGACTCGCTGCAGAACCTGTCCGCCGCGATCATCGTCGACCAGGAGCGGATCGGCGCCAACGCCCGGTCCACGGTCGGTACCGCGACCGACGCACACACCATGCTCCGAGTCCTCTTCAGCCGCGCGGGTACGCCGTACGTCGGGCCGCCGTCGGCGTTCAGCTTCAACCGGGCCGAGGGCATGTGCCCGCAGTGCGAAGGACTCGGCCGGACCACCGAGTTCGACCTCGACGAGCTGGTCGACCGGGACAAGAGCCTCAACCAGGGCCCGATCAAGGCGCCCGGGTACGCGATCGACAGCTGGCACTGGCAGCTGATGGCGAACTCCGGGCTGTTCGATCCGGACCTTCCACTCAAGGACTATCCGACCGAGGCCTGGGAGCGGTTCCTCTACCAGGAGCCGACCAAGATCAAGGTCGGGAAGAGCAACCTGACCTTCGAGGGCCTGGTCGCCAAGATCAAGCGACAGTACCTCGGCAAGGATCCGCAGTCGCTGCAGAGCCACGCCCGCGCGTTCGCGGAGCGCGCGATCCGGCAGACGACCTGCCCCGAGTGCGCCGGCGTCCGGCTGAACGAGGCCGCCCGGACGACCAGCGTGAACGGGCGCACCATCGGCGAGTGCTCGGCGATGCAGATCAGCGACCTCGCCGAGTTCGTTGCCGGAATCAACCATCCGGGAGTCGGGCCGATGCTCGAAGGACTCCGGCAGACGCTGGACTCGTTCGTCACCATCGGCCTCGGGTACCTCAGCCTGGACCGGGAGTCGACGACGCTGTCCGGCGGCGAGGCCCAGCGGATCAAGCTGGTGCGTCATCTCGGCTCCAGCCTGAGCGACGTCACCTACGTCTTCGACGAGCCCACGATCGGGCTGCATCCGCACGACATCCAGCAGATGAACGACCTGCTCCTGCAACTGCGGGACAAGGGCAACACCGTCCTGGTCGTCGAGCACAAGCCGGAGACGATCCGGATCGCCGACCACGTCGTCGACCTCGGTCCCGGTGCCGGTCTGGCCGGCGGACGACTCTGCTACGCCGGCGATCTCGACGGCCTGAAGAACTCCGGCACGCTCACCGGTCGGTACCTCGATCACCGCATCGCCCTGCGAGACGACGTACGCCGTCCGACCGGCAAGCTCGCGATCGAGAACGCGACCCTGCACAACCTGCGCAACGTCAGCGTGGACGTCCCGCTCGGCGTCCTCACGGTCGTCACCGGGGTGGCTGGATCCGGGAAGAGCTCACTGATCCATGGATCGCTGGCCGGGCGGGACGGTGTGATCATCGCCGGGCAGGAGCCGATCCGCGGGTCGAAACGCAGCAATCCCGCGACCTACACCGGGCTTCTCGATCCGATCCGGGCCGAGTTCGCGAAGGCGAACAAGGTCAAGCCGGGGTTGTTCAGCGCGAACTCGGTCGGCGCCTGCCCGACCTGCAAGGGCATCGGACTCGTCTACACGGATCTGGCGATGATGGCCGAGGTCGCCTCGATCTGTGAGGACTGCAACGGCGCCCGCTTCACCGCGGAGGTGCTCGCATACCGGCTACGCGGGAAGAACATCAGCGAGGTGCTGCGGATGACCGTGACCGAGGCCCGGGAGTTCTTCCCCAAGGGTCCGGCGCGGACCGTCCTCGATCGGCTCGCGACGGTCGGACTCGGATACATCGGCCTCGGTCAGCCACTGACCACGCTGTCCGGTGGTGAGCGGCAGCGCCTCAAGCTGGCCATCAACATGGGCAGGACCGGCTCGATCTACATCCTCGACGAACCCACCACCGGACTGCACCTGGCCGACGTCGACCAACTGCTCGGCATGCTCGACACCCTGGTCGACCAGGGCAACACCGTGATCGTCATCGAGCATCACCAGGCCGTGATGGCCCACGCCGACTGGCTCATCGACGTCGGCCCCGGGGCCGGTCACGACGGCGGCCGGATCGTCTTCACCGGCACCCCGGCCGACCTGGTCGAGAGCAGCCCGACCGTGACCGCCGAGCACCTACGCGAGTACGTCGGCGCCGAACCGGATCCGCAGGTCATGGCCTAAGGCAACAGCTCGGCGGCCACCGTCTCGATCAGGTCGTGCCAGGTGTTGAGGTAACCGGCGGCGGGGCCGGTCTGGGTGAGCACCAGACGGGCTCCGCCGTTACCGTCCCGCAGCGTCCAGGTCACCTCGCCGCCGCTCCAGCCGTAGCTGAGGCGCACTGGCTCCTCTACGTCGATGGCCGGGCCCGGATCAATGCCCTTCGCAACGAACCCGGCCGGCGGCGCGCTCCCGGCCGCAGCGCGCTCCGCGCCGGTGAGCAACTGCCAGACAGCCTCCTTCGGCTTCACCAACTGCCGCTCGAACCGCACCCCGCCGTCATCCGTCACGACGCCTTCGTCCAGCCCGTACACCTTCACGAAGTGCTCATGCAGTACGGCGTAGTCGCGCTCGGACACCGATCCGCCCAGCACGCGATCCAGCGCGTCGAAGCACAACGTCCAGCCGCCACTGAAGCTCGCGGATCCCGGACGATCGTCGTACGTCGCGGTCAGCTGCAACGTGCACCCGTCCGGCGACGGGTCCAGCTCCCAGCGCAGCACCTCGACGCCCCAGGTGTACTCGAGCACCTTCGGCGGTTCGTACGCGCGGATCACGCCGCTGGTCTGGACGTCGACGGGCGCGCCCGGATCCGTCTCGAAGGTGAAGGTGACCGGACCGTCCAGCCGCAGGTCGAACTCGACCGCGACCGGGAACCATCCGGCCAACTGTCCGGGCTCGGTGATCGCCCGCCAGACCTTCTCCACCGGATGCCGCAGCTCCCGCCGCATCCGCAGAACCGTCCGGCCGTTCTCGGTGCTCAAGGTCTCGGTCATGACTCCATATATACCCGACCCGGCATATACGATCAACCGGCGAACCGGGCCAGATCCGCGAGCTCTCCGGCGAGGTCCGTGCGGGCGCCGGCGTCGAACAGTTCGTAGGAACGATCGGTGTGCCGCCACGAACCAATCACCCGACCCGCCTCGAGCACCGCCGGACGCAGCATGCCGCCACCGGGATGGATCTGCTGGTGGAACTCGGCGGCCAGCGCCTGCCGCCGATCCTGATAGCCGAGCAGATAGGCGTCGAACTCCCCCAGCAGCCGCACGTCCCGGCATCCCGGCAGATCATCGATGGCGGCCAACTCAACTCCTTCGACGTCGAAAGACTTGGTTGCCGCCGCCTGCACAGCGCGGCGTGCGACCGGTACCGGCAGCCCCGACCAGGTCGCGAAGTCGCGTGCCGTCGCCGGTCCATACGCGGCCAGATAACGCCGGGCCAGCGTCTCGACGTCACCTTCCAGTACGAGCGGCTCGCCCAGCCAGTCGCTCACTGCGACCCAGGTCTCGTCCTTGTCGTACCCCGGCCCGTAACACAGCCGACCGAGCAGCCCGGTGTACCGGATCAGGGCGTACACCGCTTGGCCCTTGGGCTCCTCGATCAGTCCGGCCTTCACGAGTACCTCGGCCAACTGGGCCCGCGTGGACGGGCCATGGCTCAGCAGATGTGCTTCGAGTCGGTCGGCGGCTTCAGCCCGGATCGCCTTGGTCAGACCGAGTTCGCCGTACCGGCGCTCGGTGTCCTTGATGGCCTCGGGACCGAGCAGGCCGAGAAGTGGGCCCGCGTCCTCCACGGCGACGAGTTGGAGGGTCCCACGCATGAACCAGCCACGGACGACGCTCCGGTCGGTCTCCTGCGCGTGTGATACGTCAGCGAAAGTGGTCGCGGTCGAGCGCGCCCGGACGGCGTACGCGGCACCGCGCCACGCCTGCGCCTGGAGTCCCCCCGTCCGGCGCACGACGTCGGCCACCCCTCCGGGGCCGGCCTCGTCCACCGGACGTGCCAGGCAGTTGGCCTGCATGCGGGCCGCCAAGAGCCAGTCCACAGACCTCTCCGCCACCCCAGCATGACACCACGAACAACCCCGACCCGCATCTCGAATGCCGGCGACCACCCGAACAGCAGTCGGGGCCTGGGACACCAACTCGGGAGCCAAGACAGGAAATAGCTTGTCTCAGGTCACCGAACGGTGCCCCAGGCCCCAACTGCGGGACTACGGGACTGCGCCGATCAGAGCGCGGGCTGGACCAGGTTGGCGAAGTTGGCGTGGCCGGTGACGTTCGGGTGGTAGGACTCGCTGACCGGGTTCGACAGGCCGTTGATCCACTCCGGGCTGCCGCAGACGGCGTGGCCGATGAACAGCGAGGTCGGGTTGACGAAGGCGAAGCCGGCCGCGCTCGCCGACGCCGCGGTCTTCGAGTTGAGCAGGTCGGCGGTCGCGTTCAGCCGGGTCATCTCGTCCGGACTGAAAAAGGTGCCGGCGTTGCAGTCGGTGCCGTTGAACAGTCGCGGATAGCCGACCACTACGACCCGGGCCGAGGACGCCCGGCTCCTGATCGAGGAGTACAGGGTGTTCAGCCGGCCGGGCAGGGTGTTGTTGATGATCGCCTGCGCGTTCGCGACCGCACTCGTGCAGTTGCCGAGCCAGGAGGGCTTGGCGCACTCGGTGATGACCGAGGAGAAGCCGGCGTCGTTGCCGCCGACCTGCACCGACACGAGGTTGGCGGCGCTCGTCACCGAGGGCAGCTGGTTGGCGGTGACGTCGGCGACGCGGGCTCCGGAACAGGCGACGAAGGTGAGGTTCGCCCCGATCCGGGCCGCGTCGATGTACGGATAGGCCTTCACCGATCGCTGGCAGGACCCGCTGCTGGAGATGTAGGTGCGGGTGCCGACACCGGAGGCGTACGAGTCGCCCAGGGCGACGTAGTTCGGCGCCGCCGCGTGGGCGACCCCCGGACTGAGCAGCATCGCGGCGCCGAGGGCCGCGGCGGAGAGCAGACTGGCGATGGACTTCATGGGCGGACCGCCTTTCTGTGCACGACAGCACAGTGTGTGCGAGAGGTGGCGACTGAACCACTCAACGTCACCTTCGCCGACTCGCGAGTAACACACAAGGGCCCGGTTAGAAATTCACCGCCAGTTGCCGATTCCGGTAGGCCGAGTTTCCGGCTAGTCGTTCCACGACGACAGGCCGGGGCCGAGTGGGAGCGGGTAGCAGCCGTCCACTAGTTCGACCCGGCCGTCCGCCGGCAGCAGTCCGCTCTCCACATAGATCGTGTTCGGGAGTGCGGCCAGCACGTGGATGTGTGCACCACCCCCGTGCGACGCGTACGGCACACCGAACCCAGCCGCCATCAGTCCGATCTCGAGGCAGTCGGTCAGCCCACCCGCACGCCTCAGATCCGGCTGTACGACGCCCACCGCGCCCCGAGCGATCAGGTCGCGGAAGGCGGCCTGCCCGGACCTGTTCTCACCGGTCGCGATCGGGATGTCCAGCTTGCCGGCCAGCCGGACATGGCTCTCGGTGTCGGCGGCCGGCAACGGCTCCTCGAACCACCGGCACCCGAGCCCTTCGTACGCACGGCCCCGGCGCAGCGCCTCGTCGTACCCGAAGGCCTGGTTCGCGTCGACCATCAGCGGGGCATCCGGCCCGATCACGGCCCGGACGGCCTTGATCCGTTGGATGTCCTCGCTGAGCGGGCCGCCGCCGACCTTCATCTTGACGCCGCGGAAGCCCTGCTCCATCGCCTTGGCCGACACGGTCTCCAGGCCCGCAACGTCCAGCTCGAGCCAGCCCACCATCGCGTACGTCGGGATGGTCGTGCGCTGTGCACCCAGCAGCTTCCACACCGGCACGTCCAGCGACTTGCCGAGGAGATCCCACAACGCCAGATCGATCGCCGAGATCCCGTACGACGACAGCCCCGCCGTGCCCTGGTAGTCGGTGAGTGTCTGCAGCCGCTGACGGATCCCGCGGATCAGGGCCGGATCCTCGCCGATGATCGCTGGGGCCAGTTGCTCGGTGATGATCTTGGCCAGGACCGCCGGTGAGCTCGCCACCCGGCCGAAGTACGTGGTGCTGACGCCACTCACACCTTCGTCCGTGTCGATCCGTACCCGGGTCTGCCCGTTGCGGTCGAGCAACTGGATCGCGTCGCGGACCGCGTGCGCCTTCGGCTCCGACACGACCTCGACACTGATGTCCGTGATCTTCATGTCACCCCTTGCCCGCGAGGACGTCTTCGACCTTCTGCTTGACGCTGCCCAGCGCGGCCGCCGCGGTCTGCTTGCCGCTCCAGACGTCATCGAGGACCGGACGGTAGATGGTCCGGGCGCGCTCGATGTAGCGGCTGAAGTTCTCGTTCACCGCGTTGTCCAGTGCCTGGGTGACGAGGGCGAGGTTGGCCGGGCCCTTGTCGTCCGGTACGAACAGCGCCGCCGAACTCTTGCTGACCGGCATGAAGCCGCGTGACTGCGCGAGGAGCTTCGACGCGTCCGGGCCGGCGCAGTACTTGAGGAAGTCCCAGGCCGCGTCAGGGTCCTTCGACTGCTTCGGGATCGCCAGCACGGTCATCGTGTTGACGGTCGTCCGGCGGGCCCTCATCGGCGTCGGGAAGATGTCCCACTTCACCTTCGCATTGCTGCGCAGGTACGGGATGCCGCTGGTGAGCGAGAGCAGCATCGCGACCTTGCCGGTGCCCAGCTGGGCCAGCGCCCAGTTCGGCGTCTGCCGGCCGGCCGTGACGGTGGCGAAGTCCGGGTGGACCTTGTGGACGAGGGCGAGGTCGGCGACCCACTGGATCGCCTCGGCGCCTTGCTGCTCGGCCAGCGTGAAGCGAGTGGCGTCCTTGGAGTAGATCCCGTCGCCGCCGTTGCTGACCGGCCAGACGGTCTCCAGCGAGGTGTCCGGGAAGACCAGTGCTCCCCAGCGTTCGCCGTTGGGCTTGGTGAGCTTCTTCGCGGCGTCGAGGAAGTCGTCCCAGGTCCAGCCGCTCTTCGCCCAGTCCTTCGGCGGCAGTTCGACGCCGGCTTCGGCGAATGCGTCGGTGTTGCAGTAGATGACGCCGGGGTTCGTCATGATCGGCCAGGCGGCGTGCGCGCCGTCTTCCTGCTTCGGGAAGTTGAACGCCACCGGGAAGTAGTCCTCGGGCTTGATGCCGTCCTTCTCGAGGTACGGCTTCAGGTCGAGCAGGGATCCCTCGGCGTAGTACCCCTTGACGTAGTCGTCGTTGATCCGGATCGCCGTCGGGGCCGCCCCCGACGAGAGCACCGTGCGCAGCTTCGTGTCGTAGTCGTCGCCGGGCACGGACTGGATGTCGAGGGTCTTGCCGGCGCCCTTGGCCCAGTTCTCGGCGACCGTGTAGAGCGGGGTGCCGCTGTTGGTGTCCCAGGTGAGGAAGGAGGCGTTGCCGCCCCCGCCTCCTGCGCTGCTGTTGCCACTGCACGCAGCGAGCGGCAACCCGACAGCGATGGCCCCACCGGTGACGCCGAAGGCTTTGAGCACCGACCGTCGGGAAAACTGTGATGCGGTCATGGTCTTTCCTGTTCTGTCAGGGGGTTAGTTGGTGCGCAGTTTCGCGACCGCGTCGTCGTCCAGCTCGATGCCCAGACCGGGCAGTTCCCACGGCGTGATCTCGCCGTTCACGGGGACGAGCGGGTTCTGCCAGATCGGCACGTCGTCGAGGATCGGGTTGTGCTCGATGTTGTACTCCTGCGGGTACACGCAGGACGGCGTACTGACCCAGAGGTGGGCGTGCGCCGACGTACCGATCGTCTGCTGGGTGTTGTGCACCGTGATCGGCTTGGTGAAGGTGTCGGCGAGGACGGCGATCTTCTTGAACTCGGTGATCCCGCCGCACTTGATGACGTCGGGCTGCAGGATGTCGACCCGCCCGGTCAGGATCAGGTCACGGAACTGCCAGGTGGTGTACTCCTGCTCCCCCACCGCGACCGGGATGTCGACCGCGTCGGCCAGCCGTCCGTACGCCGCATAGTCGTGGGCGGCGAGTGGTTCCTCGAAGTGCCACACGCCGAGGTCCTCCAGCGCGTGAGCCAGCTTGATGGCGGTGTGTTCGTAGTACGCGTTGTTGACGTCGACCAGGATCGGGAAGTCGTCCCCGACCAGCTTCCGGACCGCCGTCACGGTCGCGATGGTCTGGTCGAAGCCGTCGTCGTGCATCCACGGCGTCGACGAGTGGATCTTGTAGCCGTGGAAGCCCTTCTCCTGGAAGGACTGCGCGCGTTCGGCCTCCTGCTGCGGGCTCATCCCCCGTGCCATGGAGCTCGCGTAGACCTTGGCGCTCTGACGGTACTTCCCGCCGAGCAACTGGTAGGTGGGCAGCCCGGCGGCCTTGCCGAGCAGGTCCCACAGGGCGATGTCGATGCCGGCGATGGCGTTCAGCTGGGCGCCGCCGGGGCCGAGCTTGTAGGGCTTGGTGTACAGCCGGCGCCACAGCCGCTCGATGTCGGTCGCCTCCTCGCCGACCAGCAGTGGCGCGAGCGCCTGCTCCACGACGCTGTGGGTGACGTGGGCGTTCATCGGACTGACCTCGCCGACGCCCACCAGACCCTCGTCGGTGTGGATCTTCAGGATGTGCAGCTGGTCGAGCAGGATGATCGATTCGATCCGGGTGATCCGCATGGTCAACCTTTCAGGCCGGACATCGTGATGCCCTGGACGAAGTACTTCTGGGCCAGCAGGAACAGCAGCAGCGGCGGCAGGATCGTCAGCGTCGCGGCCGCCATCATCAGATTGGTCTGGGTGAAGAACTCACCCTTGAACAGCGCGAGCGCGATCGGCATCGTCTGCAACCGCGTCGAGTTGAGGAAGATCAACGGCCCGAACAGGTCGTTCCACGAGGCCATGAAGGTGAGCGCGCCGACCGCGGCCAGGGCCGGTTTCACCTGCGGCAGCATGATCCGCCAGAAGGTACCGAAGGTGGACGCGCCGTCGAGCTTGGCCGCCTCCTCGAGCTCCATAGGTACGCCGCGGAACGCCTGCCGGAGCAGGAAGGTCCCGAACACCGGCGTCAGCACGTTCGGCACCCAGAGTGGATAGTGGGTGTCGATCCAGCCCATCTCGCGGAACAGCATGTACTGCGGGACGAGGTAGACGATGCCCGGGATCATTGCCGTCGACAACAACAGCGCAAAGGCCAGGTTCTTGAAGGCGAAGTTCAGCCGGGCGAAGCCGTAGCCGGCCAGCGACGCGAACAGCAGCAGGAAACCGACGTTCAGTGCGGCCAGCTTGCAGCTGTTCAGGAAGAACGGCAGCAGCCCGTTACCGGCCTGGGAGTAGTTGGCCCACTGGAAGGTGGACGGGATGAACGTCGGCGGCGACTGCAATACTTCGTTCTCCGGCTTGAGCGATGCGCTGATCATCCAGAGCAGCGGCATCGCGAACACCACGGCGAAGAACAGCAGTACGACGATCAGCACGACGCGGCGTGGGATGTGCCTCGGTGGCCGGTTCACCGGGATCCGGAGAGCCTCAGCTGTCATAGTGCACCCACCGTTTCTCCATCTTCCACTGGATCGCGGTGACGACACCGACGATGACGAACAGCACCCAGCCCATCGCGGACGCGTAACCCAGCCGGCCGTGCCCGAAGGCCGCCTCGTAGATCTGGAAGATGAACACCGAGGTGGCGTTGTTCGGCCCGCCGGACGTCATCACGTAGATGATCCCGAACACCTGGAACGAGGTGATGAACTGCGTGATGGTGAGGAAGAACAGGCTCGGCGTCAGCAGCGGGAACATCACCGACCAGAACCGCCGCCAGGCCGACGCTCCGTCCACCGTCGCCGCTTCGATCAGCGACTGGTCGATGCTCTGCAACCCGGCCAGCAGGATCACCATCGGATAGCCGACGCCCTGCCAGAGCGCGACGATGATCACCGCGATCAGCGCGGTCCTGGTGTCGGACAGCCAGGCCGGCCCGTCGATGCCGATCGTCTTCAAGGTGGAGTTGAACAGGCCGTTGTCCGGGTTGTACAGCCAGAACCAGACGAAGCCGATCGCGACGACGTTGGTGACCGCGGGCGAGTAGTACAGCGTCCGGAAGATGCCGATGCCCTTGATCTTCTGGTTACACAGGACGGCGAGACCGAGCCCGATGAAGATGGTCAGTACGACGACGACCACCGTGAAGATCACCGTGTTCTTCAGTGACGGCCAGAACGTGTCGTCGGCGGTGAACAGCTCCTTGTAGTTCTCCAGGCCGAGGAACTTCGGTGCGTTCAGCCCGGACCAGTTGGTCAGCGACACCACCAGGGAGGCCGCGACCGGTGCCAGCTGGAAGAACAGCACGCCGGCGATCACCGGTCCGACGAACAACCAGCCGGCCAGGTTCTGCCGCTTCGGTTTCACCTTCACCCGTTTGCGCGCGGGTCGTCTGCCGTCGACGTCCGGGGGTTTCAGGAGGACCGCGTTGGCCATCGGTCACACCTCGATCCCGATGTACTTCTCCTCGAGAAATTCGAGGATGCCTTCGGAGCTGCCTTCGCGCCCGAGTCCGGACTGCTTCGTCCCGCCGAACGGCGCCGCCGGGTCGCTGAGCACGCCGCGGTTCACCGCGACCATGCCGGCGTCGATCTTCTGCGCGACCGCGAGCGCCTGCGCGGGATCGCCGTACACATAGGCGATCAGGCCGTAGATGGTGTCGTTGGCCATCGCGATCGCCTCGTCGACGTCGCTGAAGGAGACGATCGCGGTGACGGGTCCGAAGATCTCGACCTGGTTGATCTCGCTGCCGTGCCGGACATCGGTGAGCACGGTCGGCGGGTAGAAGGCGCCGACCGCCGGAGTCTCACCGCCCAGCGTCAGCGTGGCGCCGTCCGCGACGGCCTGCTCGACGAGCCGGGCCACCTTGTCGCGCTCTTCCGGCGACACCAGGGCGCCGAGCTCGTTCGACCGATCGGCCCCCGGACCCATCGTGACGCCCTTCATGGCTGCGGTGATCCGGGCACCGAACTCCTCGACGAGCGAGTCGTGCACGTAGAACCGGTTCGCCGCCGTACACGCCGATCCGCCGTTGCGCATCTTCGCGACCATCGCGCCCTCGACCGCGGCGTCCAGGTCGGCACTGGGCAGGACGACGAACGGCGCGTTGCCGCCGAGCTCCATCGACGAGCTGACCACCTGGTAGGCAGCCTCCCGCAGCAGCACCCGTCCGACCTCGGTCGAGCCGGTGAAGGACAGCTTGCGTACGGCGGGGTGGTGCAGCATCGCGCTCACCGCCGGACCGGCCGGCACCGGCGTCACCAGGTTGACGACACCCGCCGGCACACCGGCCCGACGCAGTACCTCGACGACATAGGCGGCAGTGAGCGGCGTCTGGCTGGCCGGCTTGAGCACCACCGAGCACCCGGCCGCCAGCGCGGGGGCGATCTTGCGGGTCGCCATCGCCGCCGGGAAGTTCCACGGGGTGACCAGGACCGAGACCCCGATCGGATCGCGCCGGACCACGATCGTCTTGTCGCCCGACGGGGAGAGCCGGAAGTCGCCGCCGATCCGGACCGCCTCCTCGGCGAACCAGCGGAAGAACTCGGCGGCGTAGGTGGCCTCGCCGAGTGCGTCGGCGTACGCCTTGCCGTTCTCGGCGACGATGATCTCGGCGAACTGCTCGCGCTCGGCGGTCAGGATGTCGAAACACTGGCGGAGGATCTCCGATCGTTGCCGCGGAGGGGTCGCGGCCCAGCCGGCCAGTGCGTCCGCCGCGGCGTCGACCGCGGCCAGGCAGTCCGCCTCGGTGGCAGCTGCGAACTGTGCCAGTTCGGAGCCGTCAGCCGGATCGTGGACCGGGAACCGCCGGCCGTCAGCGGCCGGCCGCCACTGACCATCGATGAACAGATCGTGCGGAGAGATCATCTGGGTGTGCTCCATATGCCTGGTCAGAACGGTTGGCTTCGGTCGCCGGCGTACGCGGCACGAGTGATCTCGTACAGCGCGTCGGCGTCCAGCGGGCGGGGGTTGTTGTCGACCAGCCGGGCCGACTTCAGCCCCATCGACGCGACGTACGACAGTTGGTCCTCGGCGAGGCCGAGCTCCTTCAACGTGGACGGGATGCCGATCCGCTCGAGCAGGCGCTCGACGGCTTCGATGCCGGCCAGCGCCTGCGCCTCGCCGCCACCGGTCACCGGTACGCCGAAGATGGTCGCGATCTCGGCGAATTCCTGCACCCGGGCCTGCGCGTTGTAGCGCATGACGTACGGGAGAAGGACGCCGACTCCGACACCGTGCGCGGTATGTGTCAGGGCGCCGAGCGGATACTGCAAGGCATGCGCGGCGGCGGTTCCCGCGACACCGAGCGCATAGCCGCCGGCGTTCGCGGCGAGCATCACGTCGGAGCGTGCCTGCCGATCGTCCGGATGCTCGAAGGCTTCGGGCAGAGCCTTGGCCAGCAGCCCGAGACCCCAGCGCGCGTAGGAGTCGCTGATCACGTTCTTGCCGATGAAGACCCGGCCTTCGCCGACCGCCGTCGACGGCCGCTGGATCGCGGTGAACGACTCGATCAGATGCGAGACCGCGTCGGCGCCGGCGCTGGCGGTCAGTCCGGGCGGACAGCTGTAGGTCAACTCCGGGTCGCAGATCGCCACCGAGGGAATCAGGTAAGGCGAGGAGATACCCGCCTTCAGCTCGCGCCGGCTGTCGCTGAGCACGCAGACCGGCGTCACCTCGGACCCGGTGCCGCCGGTCGTGGGAACGGCGACGATCGGCAGGACGGCTCCCGGTACGGCGTTCTCCCCGTAGTACCGGTCGATCGGGCCGCCATGGCTGAGCAGCAGCGCCAGTGCCTTGCCGAGGTCGATACAGCTGCCGCCGCCGATCCCGATCACCACCTCGATCCCGGCATCCTTCATCGCGCCGTAACAGGCGTCGATGTCGGAGGTCGGCAGTTCGGCGGCGGTGTCGGACCACACGCTCACCTCGAGGCCGTGATCCTTCAGATCCGCGATCAGCTCGGTGAACTCCGCCGACGCGGCCAACCGCTGATCCGTGCAGACGAGTGCCTTGCGCCCGTACTCCGCGGCCAGGCTGCCGAGCAGCGCGCGCTGGCCGGCGCCGAAGACGACGGTTCGCGGAGCTCGTTGCACGCCGAAGGAGGGGGTGGTGATCGTCATCGTGAGGGGTCCTTGTCTGGTCGGGGCGGGGTCATTCGGCCAGCACTGCTTCGGGCCGGGCTGCCTGCAGAGCGGTCAGCTCGCGCCACAGGTCGTCGGCGACATCGATGCCGTCGGCGACCGAGTTGCGATACCGGGCCCGGGCGCCGTCGCCGGGAACCGCGACCGGCGTCGCCGGGTCGGCGCGTCGACTGCCACGGACCTGGTCGAGGTACTCCGAGGCCGAGTAGGCGCCACCGCTCAGCAGGATGAACAGGTCACCCTTGTTGCTGAGGCGGTCGTCGTCCAACGTCCCGCCGACCGCCGTGCCGTAGGCGGCGCCGGTCAGGAAGGTGACCATCGCGCCCAAGCCCAGCCCGAGCCCGTAGCCCTTCGGTCCGCCGAACGGTGCGATGGATCCGCACTTGGCCGCCTCGGGATCGATCGTCGCGTTGCCGTCGGCATCGAGTGCCCAGCCAGGCTCGAGCGGTACGCCGCGTAGAGCGTGGTCGTGCACCTTGCCCATCGAGATCTGCGACGTCGCCATGTCGAGCACCAGCGGATGCGGTTGCGCGGGGACACCGAGCGCCAGTGGATTGGTCCCGAGGATCGCCTCGGTGCCGCCCCATGGATGGACCAGCGCCTCGCTCGTCGTCATGCCGAGGCAGACCAGACCGCGCTCGGCGATCCGGCCGGCATAGAAGCCGAGCATGCCGAGGTGGTTGTTGTTCGTGATCGAGCAGACCGCCACGCCGTGCCGTCGAGCCGCCGGAACGACGGCTTCCAGCGCACGCAGCGCGACCACCGGGCCGAGGCCCTGCTCACCGTCGACGGACAGGTAGCACGGGCTGAGCCATTCGTGTTTGCCGGTGTTCGTCGGGCTCGCCGTACCGTTCGCCAGTCTGCGGAGCAGCCGCGGCAGCCGGAGCAGGCCGTGCGACGGCACCCCTTTCGCCTCGGCGATCAGGAGGAGCTCGGCTTGCTGAGTGGCTGCCGGGCCGGGCACACCCGCGGTGATCAGCAGACGTTCGGCCAGGGACTGCGCTGTTGCGAGGTCAGTGTGCACGTCGACCATCCCAGGGGTGGATTTTGTCGATTTTTGGTAGGCTAGATCAGATCAGATATGATTTGCAATGGTCTGTGGATACGAATTCACGACTGAGGCCGACCAGGCTCCGACCGGACAGGGCAGGCATATGAGCGAGCACGCAACGGAGCGTCCTGAACGCACCAGGATGAGCGATGTGGTCTACGAGCAGCTGCAGACGCTCCTGCTGGACGGCGTGATCCAGCCCGGTGAGCGGATCCGGGTCGATGTGATCAGCCGGCAGCTCGGCGTCTCCCAGACCCCGGTCCGGGAGTCACTGAACCGGCTCGAGGCCGAAGATCTGGTCACCAAAACACATCTGATCGGATATTCCGCGAGCCCGAAACTGACACCGGAGCGGTTCGAGGACCTCTTCGAGGCGCGGTTCCTGATCGAGCCGTACTGCTCCGGCCTGGCAGCCGGCCGGCACCAGCGGGTCGAGGTCGAGCAGATCGCCGGCATCGCCGCCGACCTGCGCGCCCGCTACCTGGCCGGCACGATGTCGTACGGCGCCTTCGCCCGCAAGGACGCCGAGTTCCACCAGGCCATCATCGGAGCCACCGGGAACAGCTACTTCGGCGAGATCTTCGCCAAGCTGCACTGCCACCTGCAGCTGTTCCGGCTGCTGCGCGACTCCCGGGTGACCGAGGAGGCGCTCGAGGAGCACGACCTGATCGTCACCGCGATCCGGCAGCGCGACACCGAGGCCGCGGACCGGGCGATGCACGCCCACCTGTCCGCCTCCCGCGGTCGCCTCAGATCAGCCTTCGAGTCGGCCCCCGAGACAGTCGCCGTCGCCATCGCACCCGCCGCCGACCCCATCCCCGAGGCGACTGCCGACCCGTCCTGATCACATGACGGGACCGGTGGTCCGGAGCGACCGCTGCCCCGAAGCCAGCCCGTTGGCCAGATGCGGGGTTCACCCCTTATCTGGTCCCTTCGCCCCGGGTATCCGGTAGGGGGAACGGTGCAGCTGCGAGGTTCTCCCCTGAAATTGCCCTGGGCAGAAGCCAAGTGTGGTGGCGACCTCAGCGTTCTTGGCGAGGCACTAGGTTCCGACAAGGTGTCCGCGCCCTGCGGGCGCCTCGGTGGACCGGATATTCGTGCGCGTGCAGAGTTGTCGGCCGGCAGGTCAGCGTTCGGGGCCGGGGACGGAGAGGGGGTCGAAGCCGTAGGGGAGCTCCAGGCGGTGGGCGGCCATCAGGTCGGCGTCGCCGAGCAGATCGCGAGTCTTGCCGTCGGCAACGATCCGGCCGTCGTCCATCAGCAGGCTGCGCTCACACAGCTGCAGCGCGTACGGCAGGTCGTGCGTGATCATCAGCAGTGTCACGTCCAGGCCGGCCAGGATGTCGGCGAGCTCTCGCCGGGCGGCCGGGTCCAGGTTGCTCGACGGCTCGTCGAGCACGAGCACCTCCGGCCGCATCGCCAGGACCGTCGCCACCGCGACCCGCCGCCGCTGACCGAACGACAGGTGATGCGGCGCCAGATCGGCGTGGTCCTGCATCCCGACCTGCACCAGCGCCTCGTGCACCCGGTCGTCCAGCTCGGAGCCGCGCAGTCCGAGGTTCGCCGGACCGAAGGCCACGTCGTCGCGCACTGTCGGCATGAACAGCTGGTCGTCCGGGTCCTGGAACACCAGCCCGACCTTCCGCCGGACCACGGACAGATGCTCCCGGTGCAAACCGGTCCCACCGATCTCGATCCGGCCGCTGCCGGTGCCGCCGGCCACCGAGCCGAGGATCCCGTTCAGATGCAGGACGAGCGTGGTCTTGCCGGCGCCGTTCGGCCCGAGCAATGCGACCCGCTCGCCACGCTGGACCGTGAAGTCGACGCCGAACAACGCCTGCCGGCCATCGGGATAGGCGAAGACCAGACGCTCGACATGGATCGCGGGACCGCTCACAGGCCGACCACCCTGGCCGCGACCGCGATCAGCACGGCCACGAGGGACATCGTCATCCCCTGCAGCCATTGTTCACGCGTCGCACCCGCGACGCTCAGCAGCGGCATCCGGCCGGTGTAGCCGCGTGACCGCATGGCCAGATGCACCCGCTCACCTCGCTCGAAGCTGCGCACGAACAATGCCCCCACTCCCCCGGCAACCGCCTTCAGATGACCGACCCGGCCGCCGGTGTAGCCGCGCGACTCCCGCGCGATCCGCATCCGGTGCAGGTCGTCCGACACCACACTCAGGTACCGGACCATGAACGACAGGATCGCGACCAGCGTCGACGGCAGCCGCAGCCGCTCGAGGCCGGCCAGCACGTCACGCGGTCCCGTGGTCGCCGACAGCACGATCGCCGCGACCACCCCGAGGGTGCCCTTGGCCAGCACGTTCCAGGCCCCGAGTACGCCGGACTCCGACAACTCAACTCCCAGCACCGAGACGGTCGGCCCGGTCGCCACGAAGGGCAGCAGCAACGCGAACACGATGAACGGCGTCTCCACGGCCAGCCGCCGTGACACGACCGGGGCCGGCAGTTTCGCGACGACCACGGCGGCCACGAGCATCACGGCGTACGCGCCGAACGCCCAGAAGGCGGCCGCCGGGGTGGAGACGACGGCGAGCACGAAGACGAACAGGGCGACGAGTTTCACCTGCGCCGGGATCCGGTGGATCCGGCTGTCCACCGCGACGAGAAGACCGTCTCCGCTCACGACGCTTTGCCGGCACGCAGCGACGCCAGCTTGGCGATCGCCAGGCCGACCACGATCGTGACCAGTACGCCGATGATGCCGGCGAGCGCACCGGAGACCTGGGAGTTGCCGATCCCGCTGACGCCGTAGTCGGCGAGCGGACTACTCGCGGCCGCGGAGCCCTTGGCCGCGCTCTCGAAGCCGAGCTTGGCGCCGACGAACTCGAGCCCGTCCGGGCGCGCGCTCGCGAACAAACTCAGCCCACCGGCCACCATCAGCGTGAGCGCGATCCCGACGCCGAGCGAGCGACCGGCCGGCTTGGTAGCGATCGCCTTGTCCGGCGACACCGTGGAGGTGTTGCCGTCGGCATCGACCAGGATCAGGTCCTGCTGCAGGTGGCGGGCAGCGTAGACGAGATCCGGCCGGGTCGCCACGACCGCGCTCAGTACGGCGGCGGTGATGACCGCCTCGCCGATCCCGACCAGGATGTGCCAGCCGACCATCGCGGTCGCGAGCTTGCCGAGCGGGATGTCGACCGCGCCGCCGATCGCATACAGCCCGGTGAACGCCAGCGCCGCGACCGGCACCGACACCAGCGCCCCGAGCGTCGCCGCCGGTACGACGCTGCCGGGCCGGCGCGGCAGAACCCGCAGCACCGCCCGGATCAGGACGTACCCGACGAGCACCGTGATCAGCCCCATCAGCGTGATGTTCGTCCCGAGGGCGGTCAGCCCGCCGTCCGCGAACAACAACCCCTGGACCAAGAGCACCGTCGACATCACGAGTACGGCGGTCCACGGGCCGACCAGCGCCGCGGCCAGCGCGCCACCGAGCAAGTGTCCGCTGGTCCCCGCGCCGACCGGGAAGTTCACCATCTGCACCGCGAACACGAAGGCGGCGGTCAGCCCGGCCAGCGCCGGACCGGTCTCGCGGATCTCCCGATTCGCCCGCTGCAGGCTGAACCCGACCGCGCCCGCGGCGATCAGCCCGGTGGCGACGGAGGTCGGCGCGTCGAAGAAGCCGTCAGGAACATGCACGGCCACATTCTTGATCTAGTTGCGACGCATTCGCAAGAAGCCGTCTCACAACGGCTTCAGGGCTTCCCCGATCGCGCGGTGGAAGGTCGGGTACGCGTAGATCATCTGTCGCAGAGTGTGAACGGGAACTGCCGCGTGCACCGCCAGCGCGAGCGCGCTGAGCACCTCGCCACCGGTCGGGCCGGCACTCGTCGCACCGACCAGGACACCCCGATCGGCGTCCGCGACCACCTTGATGAAGCCCTCGTTGCCGGCCTTGTGGATCCAGCCGCGGGTCGAGGCCGGGATCGGGGTCGACCCGGTCCGCACGTTCAGCCCGGCGTCGCGCGCTTGCTTCTCGGTCATCCCGACCGCACCGATCTCGGGATCGGTGAACGTCACCCGCGGCATCGCGTGGTAGCTCGCGGTCGGCGCGTCCGGCTCCTGCAGGATGTCGCGGACCGCGATGTCGGCCTGGTACATCGCGTTGTGGGTGAACACGCCGACCCCGGTGACGTCGCCGATCGCCCACAGCTTGTCGCCGGCCCGGACGTGCTCGTCCACCTCGATCCGGCGCGCCTTCGGGTCGAGTCCCAGCTTGTCCAGGCCGAGGTCGTCGGTAGCGATCCGGCGTCCCGTTGCCACCAGCAACTTCTCCCCACTGACCGAGGACCCGTCGTCGAGTGTGACGGTGAACGTGTCACCGGCGTACCCGACCTGCTTGGCGTGCACCCCGGTCCGGAAGGTGACGCCGTCGCGCTCCAGCGCCTCCCGGGCCAGTACGCCGGACTCCGGCTCCTCCATCGACAACACGTCGGCCGCGCCCTCGATCACGGTCACCTTCGTGCCGAACCGGGCGAACACCTGGGCCAGCTCTATCCCGATCGCTCCACCGCCGAGCACCAGGATCGTGGCCGGTAGTGTCTCCGCCTCGATCGCCTCCCGGTTCGTCCAGTACGGCGTCCCCGCGAGCCCGTCGATCGGCGGGATCGCCGGGAGCGTGCCGGTCGCGATCACGATGCCGCGGGACGCCTCGTACTCGCGGTCCCCGGCCCGGACCGTGCTGGGTCCGGTGATCGTGGCGCGGTCCTTGATGACAGTGGCGCCCTTGTTCACCAGCCGGTCCACCGCGACCTGGTCGTTCCAGGTGTCGGTGGCCTCCTCGCGGATGCGCTTGGCCACCGGAGCCCAGTCCGGCTCGACGGTCGCCGTACCGGCCATGCCGTCGACGCGGCGGGTCTCGGCGATCAGGTTCGCGGCCCGGATCATCATCTTGCTCGGGATGCAGCCGTAGTACGGGCATTCACCGCCGACCAGGCGGGACTCGATCCCCACCACCCGCAATCCCGCCTGCGCCAGCCGGCCGGTCGTCTCCTCGCCGCCGACGCCGACTCCGACCACGACCACATCCACGTTCTCAGCCATGCCGCCCAATCTCGCAGACCGGCCCGGACCGGCCAAGTCTCGAGCCTGCGTGTCATCGGTCGGTAAGCATCCGTTCACCGCGGGCCAGTACGTATGGGGCTCGGAGAAGTGGGGACCGACGCAGTGGTCTCGTTCCGTGTGGAGATCTGCTGACCGGCTTCTGCGGTTAAGGTGCAGGCATGTACGTGATCGCGCACCTGAGTGACTCGCATCTCGACGGCTCGGAGGAGGCGCGTGACCGGTTGCGGCGGATCACGGCGTACCTGAAGGACTTCCGGCGGCCGGTGGACGTCATCCTCGTCACCGGCGATCTCGCCGATCACGGGCTGGAGGCGGAGTACGCCGAGCTGGCCGCGGAGCTCAAGCTGGATCTGCCGGTGCTTGTGCTGCCGGGTAACCACGATGTGAGCGTGCCGCTGCGGGCGGCGCTCTCGTCGCTCGTCGACTCACCCGGCGAAGGCCATCCGGTCCATCAGGTCCGCGATGTCGGTGCGGCGCGGTTCGTCCTGCTCGACACGACGGTCCCGGGTGAGAACCACGGACTGCTGCCGGAGGAGTCGCTGGCCTGGCTCGACGGCGTACTGCGGGAACCGTTCGACGGACCGTTGTTCGTCGCCTTCCACCACCCGCCGTTCAACCTCCATCACCCGACGATGGATCAGTGGATGCTCCGGACTCGCGAGCCGTTCGCGGCCGTCCTCGAAGGCAAACCGGTCACCGCCCTGTTCGCCGGCCACGTCCACAACGCCATCGCCGCCACCTTCGCCGGCATCCCGCTCCGCGTCGCCCCCAGCATCCGGTCCTCGATCCCGCTCCCCCTCGAACCCGCTACCGCGGCGGGGACGTTGTTGGACCCCACGGCCCATCCCGGCTTCGCACTGCACATCCATGTGGACGGCGAGCCGCTGCAGACCGTCTACCGCTACCCGGCCCGATGACCGACCTGACCCTGCGGGTCATCGGCCGCGTCCAATCCGCACTCATCACGCGAGCCGACGCGCCACGCCAGGGCGACGAAGGTGGACCCGACGCGTGGGTCGTCTTCGACGAGTCGGTCCTGGCGGCACTCGCCGATGTAGCGGCCGGCGACGAAATCATCCTCATCACCTGGTTCGACCGCGCCGATCGCGACGTACTCACGGTGCATCCGCGCGGCGACCGGACCCGGCCGCCCACCGGTGTCTTCAGCACCCGCTCGCCCGACCGGCCGAATCCCCTCGGCCTGCATCGCGTCACGGTCCTCGCCACCGACGGCCCGCGGATTCAGGTGAACAATCTCGAAGCTCTCGACGGCACCCCCATCGTCGACGTCAAGCCCGTCCTGGGCGACGTCACCGACCGCTGAACCGCCGCGCTCACGGGCGGAGGCGCTGATGCGCGATCGGTGATCGGGCCGGATACGGCCCGGTGAGGTAGGTGTTGATCTCCGCGATCGTCCCGTCGGTGTCGCGGATCAGGTGCCGCAGCCCGTTCCAGCGGGCGACCTCGACGCCGATCGCGATCAGCCGCAGCCTGCTCGCCCCGGAGGCGAATGGCTCCGTACTGTCACAACGCCGCGTGTACCACGTGCCGCCCTGGTGGTAGGTCTCCACATCCGCGTGCAGCTCGTGGGTGGTGTCTGGTTCGTACTGGTCGCACGATGTCATCCGGCCTGCCTTCAGCGAGAAATCCTGCGACCAAAGCTCATCACCTGACACCGGCCCGGCACTGCGGCCGAAAGTCCCGGATCGCCGGGACCTCGGTCCCGAACGACGAAGCCCCGGACCGCCTGGTCCGGGGCTTCGCTGCGACAGCGATCAGAAGTTGATCATGTGGCCTTCGAGGCCGTGGAAGGCCTCTTGGAGTGCCTCGCTCAGGGTGGGGTGGGCGTGCACGTTGCGGGCCAGTTCCTTGGTGGTCAGGTCCCACTTCTGCGCCAGGGTCAGCTCGGGCAGCAGCTCGGTGACCTCCGGGCCGATCAGGTGCGCGCCGAGTAGTTCGCCGTACTTGGCGTCGCTGATCACCTTGACGAAACCGGTCGGGTCGCCGAGGCCGTGCGCCTTGCCGTTCGCGGTGAACGGGAACTTGGCGACCTTGACGTGGAAGCCCTCCAGCCGGGCCTCTTCCTCGGTCCACCCGAAGCTGGCGATCTGCGGCTGGCAGAAGGTCGCCCGCGGGATCATCTTGTAGTCCAGCTCCATCGTCTCGTGCCCGGCGATGGTCTCCGCCGCGACCACGCCCATCGCCTCGGCCGCGTGCGCGAGCATCAGCTTCGCGGTCACGTCACCGATGGCGAAGATGTTCGGCACGTTGGTCCGGCAGAAGCCGTCGATGCCGATCGCGCCGCGCTCGGTCAGGGCGACGCCGATCTTGTCCAGGCCGTAGCCGTCGACGCGCGGCTGGAAGCCGATCGCCTGCAGGACCTTGTCGGCCTCCAGCGTCTGCTGGGCGCCGTCCTTGCCGGTCACGGTGACCTTCACCGTGTCGCCGGAGTCGTCGATCGAGTCGACCCGGGTGCCGGTCAGCACGTCGACGCCGAGCTTCTTGTACGCCTTGGCCAGCTCCTTGGACACCTCGGCGTCCTCGAGCGGCATGATCCGGTCCAGGAACTCGACGATGGTGACCTTGACGCCGTAGTTGGCCAGCACGTAGGCGAACTCGACACCGATCGCGCCGGCGCCGGCGATGATGATCGAGCCCGGCAGCTCCTCGGTGACGATCTGCTCCTCGAACGTCACCACGCGGTCGCTCAGCTGCGTGCCCGGCAGCAGCTTGGTGGTCGCGCCGGTGGCCAGGATGCAGTTGTCGAACGTGACGGTCTCCGAGGAGCCGTCGTTCAGCGTCACGTCGAGCGTGTTGGCGTCGGTGAACGAGCCCCAGCCGTCGAACTCGGTGATGTTGTTCTTCTTCATCAGGAAGTGGACGCCCTTGACCCGGCCGTCGGCCACCTTCCGGCTGCGCTGCACCGCGGTCGGGAAGTCGAAGCTGACCTCGCCGCTGATGCCGAAGGTCTTCGCCTCCTTCTGGAAGATGTGCGCCAGCTCGGCGTTGCGCAGCAGCGCCTTGGACGGGATACAGCCCACGTTCAGGCAGACACCGCCCCAGTACTTCTTCTCGATGATGGCGGTCTTGAGCCCGAGCTGGGCAGCGCGGATCGCCGCGACGTACCCACCCGGACCCGCGCCGAGGACAACAACGTCAAAGTGCGAGGCCATGCTGTGAACTTTAGTGGGTCGCACCAGCCCTCCGGACCACCGGTACGACGCTCTGCCGCGGGCGTGACCGGGGTCACTGCGATGGCCCGATCGGGCAGTCTTGTCCGCCATCGGCCCGCCGGGCCGTACTTACTACGGTTACAGTCCGTTCATCCGGGTTCCGCCAGGACCGTTCGCCGCCTACGCTGGGGGCCACGCGGGGGCCGTCTCCCTCCGCGTGCGTGAGGCGACGACGATGGGGGCCCGATGGTTCTGGGGAGCCGCCGAGGGCTGTGGTTCGCAGCACTCGGCACAGTGCTGGCAGTGGTCGCACTGCCGGCGTACGCGGACGACCCCACGCCGCCGCCACCAGCGTCCGTCACGGACGTGAACCGGTCGCTCGAAGAGCTGCAGGCCGAGGCCGCCGCCGTCCAGGCCGACTTCGCCAAGGCGACCATCGCCTACACGAACGCGCTCAAGGCCGCGCAGACCGCGGAGGCCACCGCGAAGAAGGCCGAGGCCAGCGCGACCGTCTCCAAGAACAAGGCAGAGACCGAGCGTCACCAGCTCGGGCTCCTGACCGCGCAGGCCTATCAAATGGGGATCCCGACCGTGATGGGCACCGAGTCGATGCTGTGGTCGCTCGCCCCGATCGCGGAGAACCTGCAGGAGATCGCCGACCGGCAGACCGCGATCACCCAGCTCGGCAGCACCCAGGTCGCGCAGTACCGGACGGCGATGGCCGCGGCGAACGAGGCCGACCGGCTCACCGCGGACGCCGCCGGCAAGCGGGCCGCCGCGAACGAGGCCGCCGCCAAGGCGAAGGAGCTCAGTCAGCAGGTCCAGCAGAAGGCCGCGTTCGCCGCGTCCGCGATGGAAGGCCAGGCCGCCGACCTCGACGGAGCGTCCGAGCTGTCCAAGCAGCTGCAACTCGCGCGCAACCAGCAGGCGCTCGTCCGCTGGCAGACCTACCTGACCGAGCTGTCGACCGCGAAGGTCACTCCCCCGGCGGCCGCCGTACTGAAGAACCCGGCCAAGCTCCCGGCCGGGCTGAAGCCGCTCACCCGGCGGGGTGCGCCCGTCGCCGGTGTCGCGACCATGGCCGCCGCCGGCCGGACCGTCCGGGTGCTGTCCGCCGAGACGATCCGCGCGGTGAACCAGGCCTTCAGCCTGCTCGGCAAGCCGTACGGCGTGGCCGCGACCGGCCCGGACAAGTACGGCTGCCTCGGCGCGGCGCGGGTCGCTTGGCAGCCCTACACGACCCTCCCCAACCTGGTCGGCAAGGTCTATCCGGACTACCAGGCCGTGCCCACGAGCCAGATCGAGCCCGGCGACCTGCTCGTGATGGGCAGCAAGTCGCTCGGACTCGTCCACATCGGCGTCGCCCTCGACAACGGCGAGATGATCGCCTCCGACGAGGCGAAGGGCTCGGTCGTCGTCACCGCCGTCCCGGACAACCTGTACGCCGCCCTGCGCCCGACGCTCGGCGCTCCGGTCAAGCCGCAGGTCGCGCCCGCCGCGGCCTCGGACGCCGTCGACTTCCGCTGCGGCAACACGGCGACGTCGTACAACATCGGTTCGGGCGCCTGGACCTGGCCGCTGGCCGACGGGACGTATGACATCGGTACGCCGTTCGGTCAGGCCGGGCCGATGTGGGCGACCGGCTTCCACACCGGTCAGGACTTCGTGGCCGCCGTCGGTACGCCGGTCCACGCGGTGACGGCCGGTGTCGTCCGGGTCGAGCACCCGGCCTGGGCCGGGAACCTCGTGCGCATCGACCACGGCAACGGCCTGGAGACGCTCTACGCCCACCTCAGCAAGATCGACGTCGCCGACGGTCAGCAGGTGACCGCCGGCCAACGGATCGGCGCCGTCGGCACCGAAGGCAACTCGACCGGACCGCACCTGCACTTCGAGGTCCACCTCGGCGGCGAGCCGGTCAACCCGATGCCGTTCCTGGCCACCGGCTCCGCGAGCATGGGCTGGGGTGGCTACAGCAACGGCATGATCCCGGCGAGCAAGCTGTGCGGGATCGCGTCCGGTCACATGCTCCGGTGTGACGCGGCGGCGGCGTACCAGCAACTGGCCACCGCCTACCGCGCCCACTTCGGCAACACGCTCTGCATCACCGACTCGTACCGCTCCTACGCCTCCCAGGTCGACCTGTACGCGCGCAAGCCGTCACTGGCCGCGCTCCCGGGCACGTCGAACCACGGCTGGGGTGTCGCGGTCGATCTCTGCGGCGGCATCGAGAAGTACGGCACCGCGCAGTACCAGTGGATGAAGGCCCATGCGCCCGCCTTCGGCTGGGTCCACCCCCAGTGGGCCGATCAGGGCGGCAGCCGCGAAGAGCCGTGGCATTGGGAGTTCGGGAAGCCGCCCAGCGCGTAGGCTTGCATCGTGGCCGAGCAGAACAGTCCCGACCGCACTGATCACAACATCACGCTGGACGCTCAGGACGACCGGTGGGAGTGGCGGCGGCGGATCCGGGCGAATCCGAGGAAGCTCCTGATCTACCGCATCGGCGTCGGGGTGGTCGGTGGGTTGCTGATCATCGCCGCGCCTTTGACCGGCTGGCTGCCCGGACCGGGCGGCATCCCGTTGTTCATCGCCGGCCTCGCCGTACTGTCCAGCGAGTTCGAGTGGGCTCAGCGCCTGCTCTATCGGGTCCGGGACTGGGTGAAGGCACTCACCGCCTGGACCGGCAGGCAGCCCGCCTGGCTGAAGGCGCTCGGCACGCTCGCCCTCTTCCTCTGCGTGATCGTCGCGATCTGGCTCTACCTAGCCGTGCTCGGTGTCCCGGGATGGTTCCCGGACCCCTGGGAGTCATTCCTCCACAAGCTCCCCTTGCTGCACTGAGTAGTTGGGCAGCTCGATCAGGTTGCTCATCTTCTGGGCCATCTTGAGCATCTGCTTGAGGAAGAACCGGTTGTCGAGGATCCGGTTCCGCGCGATGATCCCGAGCCTGGTGGCCGGCGCGAGGAACCGTCCGGCCTGACTGCCATCCTGTGTGGTCGAGACCGCCTTGCGCAGCCGTGCCTCGTACCGCTCGAACGCGGCCTGGTAGTCGCCGCCCGCTCGCGCCAACTCCCCCGCCAGGACGTACGCCCCCACGACCGCCGTACCCGTGCCGAGCGCCCCGAAGGTCGCGCCGTACCCGGCGTCGCCGAGCAGCACGAGCCGGCCGTTGGACCAGCGATCCACATGCACTCGGCTGATCGAGTCGAAGTACAACTCAGTTGCCGCCGGCAACCCATCGAGTAATGCCGGCACGTGCCAGCCGAGATCCGCGAAATGCTCACGCACGATGGCCTTCTGCTCGTCCTGGTCGCGCCGGTTGTATCGCAGCTCCGGTGACCTGAACACGAACAGCGTCTGCGCCAGCGCGGGGTCGCGCCGGTCCGCACCAACACTCGCCAACCTCCCAGGCACGTTGTAGTGGAGCCCGTCACCGCTGATGCCCATCGTGTTCGGCACCTCCCAGCCGGCGACGTAGTACCCGAGATGACGCTCGGTCACCCGCTCCGCCGGCCAGGCCAGCCGGCGTACCACCGAATGCATCCCGTCCGCGCCGATGACGAGGTCGTACGTCTCCTCCAGCCCGCTCTCGAAGCGCACATCCACCCCGCCGACATGCTCACGCAGTCCGGCGATCGAGTCGCCGAACCGGTACGCCGCCCGCTCGCGACTGTGCTCGTACAACACCCGGGACAGGTCCGCGCGCAGGACCTCGAGCTCACCGCCCGCGAACTCGGCGGGCAACCGCATCAGCCGCCGCCCGGACTCGTCCACGAACCGCATCGCGGTGCCACCGGTCTGGAGCGCCCGGAGATCATCCAGCACGCCCATCCGGCCGAGCACGGCCTTGTTCACCTCGCCCCGGAAGTCCACGGCGTACCCGCCCTGCCGCAACGCCGGCGCGATCTCGACCACGGTCACGTCGTGGCCGGCCCGTCCCAGCCAGAGCGCCACCGACGGGCCCGCGACACTCGCACCCGATACCAGAACCTTCATCTCCGCCTCCTGACTTATTGTGTCCGTCGGACACAATAATGTGTATGGTAGACACAGTTCAAGCGCATCCGGAAGGGAGCACCGATGACCGAACTGCTCTGGGGCAGGCAGCCGGCGCCGAGTCGCGGCCCGAAACCGGCGATCACCCTGACCGGGATCGCCGAGGCCGCGATCCGGATCGCCGACGCGGAAGGACTCGACGCGGTCTCGATGCAGCGCATCGCCGGCGAGCTGCCGGTCACCAAGATGGCGCTCTACCGCTACGTGCCCGGCAAGACCGAACTCCTCGCCGTGATGAGCGACCTGGCGATGGGCGCACCGCCGGAGCGGCCCGGCCTGCCGTGGCGCGAAGCACTGCAGATGTGGGCGATGGACCTCTACGCGGGCTTCAGTCGTCACCCCTGGCTACTGCAGTCGACCATCGGACGCCGCCTGCTCGGGCCGAACGAACTCGCCTGGATGGAGCAGGGGCTCGCAGCCCTCGGCGACTCGGGCCTGCGTGGCGGCGAGCAGCTCGACTCGATCCTGGTCATCACCAGCCACGTCCGGAACATCGCCCAGCAGTCGACGACCTTCCCCGGTCACAGCGTCGGCCTCACCGAGGAGGAGGTGACCCAGTCACTGGCCGAGATCCTCAGCACCGAGTCCGAGCGTTTCCCCAATCTCGCCGCGGCCCTGCGCACCGCGGCCGGCAGCGAGAACCAGGGCCTCGAGTTCGGCCTCGACCGCATCCTCGACGGTCTCGAGCTGCTGATCAGTGCACGGAAGGACTGATCCGCAGCGAATTGAAACGATGCCGATAGGTCGATGCGCTGAGCCCGTAGTGGGACTTGAATCGGCGGGCGAAATAGTTCTGATCGGGCCACCCGACGGACTCGCCGATCCGGCTGATCGGCAGGTCCGTGTGCAGCAACTGGTCGGCCGCGAGCTCGACCCGATGCCGGGACAGATAAGCCATCGGCGGCATCCCGGTCACCGACTTGAACAACCGGACCAGGTACCCGGGCGCAAGATGCAATGCGTTCGCCAGATCGGTCAGCGTCCACGGCCTGGCCGGATCCGCCTCCATCATCCGCATCGCGTCCAGTACGGCGGGATGCGTCTGCTCGCCGCGGTCGTCCCGCTCGGCGACCGTCCGCGCCACGCAACTCAGGTACAACGACAGCCAGCCGATCACCTCACCGCGATGCCGGCTCAGCGGCCGGTTCCGCAACTGCCGCAAACCGTCGAGATGCCCGATACCTTCTCGCAGAGTGTCCGGGTCGAGGTGCGTGGTCAGCATCCCGCGGCGCTGCGCCGAGAAAGGTCCAGTCCACAACAGGTAACCCAGTAAGGGATCCTCGCGCGCCCAGGCGAGCTCGCGGCGGACGAGGTCGGCCGAGAAGCAGCAGTTGTAGACCTCGAGAGAACTACATTCCTCATATTCGTGCCAGACGCCCGGACGGAGCAGGATCGCGTCCCCGATCTGGAGGCGCTGCCGGCCGGCGAGGCTGTGATGAACGCCGTCGCCGCCGATCACCAGGGCGAGCTCGAAGAAGCTGTGCGTGTGCAGCGGATGCGAGTCCTCGTGCACGTGCGGACCGGCGTGCACCACCGTCCCTTCGACGAAGTGCAGCACGGTCCCGCGGGTCCTCACCGGCTCGTCGGCCATGCCTCACGATACGGGCCAAGGTGCATTTTGTGCTACCACGAGTGCACTCCGGGCTAGTCCCCAGCGACTACCAGCCGCAGGATCGGGGAACAGGCGAAACGTCCCTGATACGTCGCAGCCATCAATCCGCAACAGAACGAGGCGTTTCGCCGGAACACCCAATGAATCGTTTCACTCGACGTCGGTTGGAGACTCATGTCGAACCTCGCCGCACCCACTTCGCTCCGCTTCGAACACCGGGCCGCCCCCGTCCTGGGCCTCGGCACCGCGACCCCACGGTTGTCGTGGCAGGTTGCGGCCGCGGACGCCGACTACGCGCAGACGGCGTACGAGGTCGAGATCACCACCGGGACAGCGCAGGTCTACACGGTCCAGTCCTCCGAGCAGGTCCTGGTTCCGTGGCCGGGTGACCCGCTCGCCTCCCGGGAGTCGGCGCAGGTCCGGGTGCGCGTCCGCGGCAACGGCGACTGGAGTGACTGGAGCCGGCCCGCGACCGTCGAGGTCGGCCTGCTCGGCTCGGACGACTGGACCGCCCGCTTGGTGAGCCCGCGTGACAACAGCTACGGCTCCCCCGCTCCCCTGCTCGCCGGTGTCGCCGACCTGCCGGACGGCATCGTCAAGGCCCGCCTGTACGCGACCGCGCACGGCGTCTATCTCCCCGAGCTCAACGGCGAACGGGTCGGCGACGAAGAGCTGGCGCCCGGCTGGACGGCGTACCAGTATCGGCTGCGCTATCAGACGTACGACGTGACGAGCCTGGTCCGGCCTGGTGAGAACAGGCTCGAGTTCCTCGTCGGCAACGGCTGGTACCGCGGCCGGCTCGGCTTCCAGGACCAGAAGGAGGTGTACGGCAACCGCCTCGCGGTCCTCGCCCAGCTCGAGGTCACCACGGCCGATGGTCAGGTCCACACCTTCGGCAGCGACGACACCTGGACCTCACGCGAGAACGCGGTCCTCGCCGACGACCTGTACGACGGCCAGCGCACCGACCTCCGCCGTACGCCGGGAGAGCCCACACCTGTCGACGTGCTCGACGCCGACCTCGGTCTGCTCGTCGCACCCGACGGCCCGCCGGTCCGCATCACCGACGTCCTGCCGGCGATCGAGATCAGTACGTCGCCCTCCGGCAAGACCCTGATCGACTTCGGCCAGAACCTGGTCGGCCGGGTCCGGCTGACGGTCCGGGGCGGCGCCGCGGGCGACGAGGTCGTCCTGCGGCACGCGGAGGTCCTCGAGCACGGCGAGCTCGGTGTCCGCCCGCTCCGTACCGCCAAGGCCACCGACTCCTACATCCTGGCCGGATCCGACGAGGTCACCCTCGACTCGCCGCTCACCTTCCACGGCTTCCGGTACGCCGAAGTGACGGGCGTCAGCGATCTCCGGAAGGAAGACCTCGAGGCGATCGTGGTCGGCAGCGACCTGCCGCGCACCGGCTGGTTCGACTCCTCGCACGCACTGCTCAACCGGTTCCACGAGAACGTGGTCTGGGGTATGCGCGGCAACTTCGTCGACGTGCCGACCGACTGTCCGCAGCGCGACGAGCGGCTCGGCTGGACCGGCGACATCCAGGTCTTCTCGCCCACTGCGAGCTTCCTGTTCGATACCGCCGGCTTCCTGACCAACTGGCTGGCCGACCTCTCGGCCGAGCAGCAGAAGGACGGCTCGGTGCCGTTCGTCGTACCGGATGTGCTCAAGAACTCGGCACCGGCCACGGCCGCATGGGGTGACGCGGCAACGATCGTCCCCTGGGTGATCTACGAGCGCACCGGCGACGCCGGTCTGCTCGCGCGCCAACTGCCGAGCATGCGGGCCTGGGTGGACAAGATGGCGGACCTGGCCGGCGACGACCTGCTCTGGTCCGGCGGCTTCCAGTTCGGTGACTGGCTCGACCCGACCGCTCCGCCGGAGAACCCCTTCCGCGCGAAGGCGGACCCGGATGTCCTCGCCACCGCTCACCTGGCCCGCTCGGCCGAGGTCGTTGCCAAGGCCACAGAGGTCGTCGGCGATGCCGACCTGGCCCGCGAGTACGCCGACCTCGCGGCGCGCGTCCGGCGGGCGTTCGCCGCGGAGTACACCACCGAGGGTGGACGCGTACTGAGCGATGCGACCACCAACTACGCGCTCGCGCTCCAGTGGGCCCTGCTGCCGACGGAGAGCCAGCGGGAGCGCGCCGGCGAGCGCCTTGCGGATCTGGTCCGGACGGCAGGTTTCCGGATCAGCACCGGATTCGTCGGTACGCCGCTGATCGCCGACGCGTTGGCCGATTCCGGACATCCTGACCTCGCATACCGCCTTCTGCTACAGACAGCCTGCCCCTCTTGGCTGTACTCAGTGACGATGGGCGCGACGACGGTCTGGGAACGCTACGACAGCATGCTGCCCGACGGCAGCATCAACCCCGGCCAGATGACGTCGTTCAACCACTACGCGCTCGGCGCCGGCGCCGACTGGATGCACCGACGGGTGGCGGGCCTCGCGGCCGGCGACCCCGGCTACCGCACGATCGTCGTACGGCCGCTCTTCACCTCGCACCTCACCGCCGCATCGGCCAAGCACATCACGCCGTACGGCGAGGCCGCGGTGGCGTGGACGCGGTCCGAAGGCGAGATCCGGCTCAGCGTGACCGTGCCGGTCGGCTCGCGTGCACAGGTCGCCGTACCCGGTGAGAGCGAGCCGGTCGAGGTCGGCCACGGCACGCACGAGTGGACCGCGACGTACGCCGAGACGCCCGCGCTGCCCGCGGAGCCGACGGTCCGGCAACTCATCGACCACGAGTCCAGCTGGGACACCTTCGTCGCCGCGGCCGTCGAGACCGAGGTCGTCGCCGACGACGGTGAGCTGGCCGCCCGGCTGGAGCGGTACCTCGACCTGCCCGCGAGCCAGCTGGTCGACGCGATCAGCCGGCGCGACTTCTCCCCCGCTGCCCAAGCCCTGCAGGCGAAACTCGACGCCCTGCTCGAAAACTGACCCTGTTCCACCGACCACCGCCCCGCTGCCGATGCCCTGAAGAAACATCCCCTTGGAGGTCAAGATGACATTCCGCCCAGGCAGGAGAGGACTGGCCGTCAGCACTGTTCTGGCCGTCTCCTCGCTCGCCCTGACCGCGTGCAGTGCGGGCAGTCTCGGTTCCAGCGACAACGCCGGCGGTGGCTCGGTCGAGATCACGTACCTGACCACCAACCAGGACCAGGACGTGAAGGAGGCCGAGCAACTGGCCAAGGACTTCCACGCGAAGAACCCCAGCATCACCGTGAAGGTGGAGACCCGGCCGGGTGGCACCGAAGGGGACAACCTCATCAAGACCCGGTTGTCCACCGGCGACATGGTCGATGTGTTCAACTACAACACCGGGTCGCTGTTCAATGCGATCGCACCGCAGAAGAACCTGCTCTCGGTCAACGACGAGCCGTGGGTCGCCGACCTGGACGACAACTTCAAGAAGACCGTGACGGCCGACGGCCAGGTGTACGGCGCACCCGTCGGCGGCTTCCAGGGCGGTGCGGTCCTCTACAGCATCCCCGTCTACACCAAGCTCGGGCTGAAGGTGCCGACGACCTGGGCCGAGTTCATGGCCAACAACGCCAAGATCAAGGCGTCCGGTGGCGGCGTCGCACCGGTGATCCAGACCTATGGCGAGACGTGGACCTCGCAGCTGTTCGTCCTGGGCGACTTCCACAACGTGTCGGCGGCCGAGCCGGACTTCGCCGACAAGTACACCCAGAACCAGGCGAAGTACGCGACGTCGCCGGCCGCGCTCAAGGGATTCGAGCACACCGAGGCCGTCCACGACGCCGGGTACGAGAACAAGGACTTCGCCTCGGCCAAGCTGCCGGACGGTCTCAAGATGCTTGCCACCGGCAAGGGTGCGCACTACCCGATCCTGTCCGGCGTGGTCGCCAACATGGTCGCCACCTACCCCGACGCGGCCAAGACCGTCGGCCTGTTCGCGCTACCTGGTGACGACGCGAGCAAGAACGGCCTGACGTTGTGGACACCGGGTGGTCTCTACATCCCGAAGTCCACCACGGGTGACAAGCTGGACGCCGCCAAGAAGTTCCAGGCCTTCGTCGCCAGCCCGGACGGGTGCAAGTCGCAGAACACGGCCGGCGCACCGACCGGTCCGTACGCGGTCAAGGGCTGCACGCTCGGGGACGACGTACCCCAGTCGATCAAGGACATGCAGCCGTACCTCGACAAGCCGGGTGCGTCCAGCCTGGCGCTGGAGTTCCTCTCGCCGGTCAAGGGCCCGTCGCTCGAGCAGATCACCGTCGAGGTGGGTTCGGGCATCCGGAAGGCGAAGGACGGCGCCGCCCGGTACGACGAGGACGTGAAGAAGCAGGCGCAGCAGCTCGGACTGGCGGGTTGGTGAGGTTTGTGACCGGCGCTCTGCTCCTCAGTCCAGCTCGGGAGGCGCCATGACCGTATCGATGCCACGCCTCCGGCGCGGCGGGTCATGGGGCTTTGACTCCCGCCCTTCCCTCGTCAGTCCAGGACGGGAGGCCCCATGACCGTCACCTCCACACGCCCGGACGCGCGCAGTGACGCGACCCCGGCCGCAGCCGCGGCCGGGGGGAAGGTCTACTCGCCGTACTCGTTCTGGTTCTACCTGCCCACCGCGGTGATCTACACCGTGCTGTTCCTCGTTCCGACCTTTGCCTCCTTCTACTACAGCCTGACCCGGTGGAGCCTGTTCGAGTCGAAGTTCATCGGGTTCGACAACTTCAAGCTGTTCTTCCAGGAGCCGGCTCTGGTCAAAGGCTTCACCAACACGCTGATCTACGCGGTGGTGACGTCGGGGTCGAAGGTCGTGCTCGGCCTGCTGCTCGCCGTACTGCTCACGTCCAGGATCGTTGGCCGCGCGTACCTCCGCTCAGTCGTCTTCTTCCCGGTGCTGGTCAGCACGATCGGCGTCGGTCTCACCTTCACGGTGCTGATGAACCCCGAGCGCGGCCTGATCAACGGCGCGCTGGGTGTGATCGGTATCAACGGACCCGGGTGGCTCACCGACCCGAAATGGGCGTTGATGTCGATCGCCGCCGTCGACGTGTGGAAGGGCGTCGGGCTCGCGACCCTCATCTACATCGCCGGCATCGTGTCGATCCCGCGCGAGTACATGGAAGCCGCTCGCGTCGACGGAGCCGGGGCGTGGGAGACGTTCCGGCGGATCGTGCTGCCGCTGTGCAAGCCGGCCACCGTCACCGTGATCATCCTGTCCCTGATCGGCGGCCTGCGGTCGTTCGAGCTGATCTGGGCGATGACACGCGGCGGGCCCGGGTTCACCTCGGACGTGATCGCGTCGGTGATCTACAAGCAGTACCAGGCCGGGTTCTACGGCCTGTCGACGGCCGGCAACGTCGTGCTGTTCGTGGTGGTCACCGCGATCATCCTGCCGCTGTCATGGTTCCTGAACCGCAAGGAGGTGGACCTGTGAGCACCGCCGAGCTCGTCAACCACAAACCGGGCCGGAACTACCTGCTCAGCGCCGTCGCGATCGTGGCCTCGATCGTGGTGTTCGTGATCCCCTTCGCGTTCATCGTGCTGACCGCGGTGAAGGACCGGCAGCAGTCCGCGGATCTGAGCTTCTCCTGGCCGCACCAGTTCCGGATCGTGCAGAACTTCGTCGAGGTGGTCAAGGCCCGCGACTACATGCTGGTGATCGCCTTCATCAACAGCACGATCCTGACCGTGGCCAGCGTCACCGGGATGGTGGTGCTCGCGGCCATGGCCGGGTTCGTGCTGCAGCGGCGCAAGAGCAGGTGGAACGGCTTCATCAACTTCCTCGTGCTGTCCGGGTTGATCATCCCGCCGGCCGTCGTACCGACGATCTGGGTGCTGCAGAAGCTCGGCCTGTTCAAGACCATGCCAGGACTGATCCTGATCGAGATCGCGTTCGGGTTGTCGTTCTGCATCCTGCTGTTCCGGGCGTTCGTCGCGACCATCCCGCGGGAGCTGGACGAGGCGGCGATCATCGACGGCGCGGGTCCACTCCGGTTGTTCTTCGGGGTGATCTTCCCGTTGCTGAGATCCGTCATCGTGACCGTGGTCGTGGTGCAGTCGGTCAACGTGTTCAACGACTTCGTGAACCCGTTGTACTTCCTGCCCGGCGACAAGAACGCCACGGTCCAGCTGACCCTCTACAACTTCTCCAGTCAGTTCACCACCCAGTACAACCTCCTCTTCATGAACATCCTGCTGATCACGATCCCGCCACTGATCATGTTCCTGTTCTTCAACCGCCAGATCGTCGCCGGCCTGACATCAGGCGCGGTCAAGGGCTGACGCTCGCGGGGAGCTGGGACAGGGTGTGGTGGGCTGACACCTGATATTTCCTGTCCCAGCCCACCACCGATCAGGCGAACCTCGGACACCAAACGGAGACCTCGGGCACCGCATCAGATGTCCGCACTCCCGAGAGGGTGTCCGCGCTTCCCCGCTCGGCGCCGCGGTGACCAGCACGCGGACCCTGCGGATCGGACGACGGACCTTCAGGGCGATGCGTACCGACGGACGGGTAGTAGTCGAGCCACCCCATCAAGCACACCCGAGCCCCCGCGCAAACTATCCCAACCGCGCCGGAGCTGATCGACAACTACCCGTCCGTCGGTACACCTCATGCGGCACCTCGACGGACGTGCGGGTCCGGATGCTCAGGCGGGCTTGCGTACCAGCAGATAGCCCTGCGGTTCTTTTCTCCGGCGGTAGCGGAGCGCGAGCCAGGGTGGCTACCTCGGCGAAGCCGGCGGCACTGAGCAGACCGGTGACGTCGGCCGGATCGAAGGTGTAGACCTCCAGGTCGACGTCATGACCGTACGCGCTGGCGAGGTGCCGGCCGCCGGAGCCGATCTTGAACGCGTGCACGAGGTAGCCGCCGGGCTGCAGCACGCGGTATGTCATTCACGCGAGGACTTCAGGGAGCCGCTCCGACAGTTTCTGGTAGTCCTGCAGCGAGTTGTAGGCGTGGATGGACAGCCGGATGAAGCCGCGGTTGTCGAAGCCGGTCAAGGTGATCTCGGCCTTGAGGTCGCGGGAGACGCGCTCCTTGATCGCCTCGCCGGCGGTGAGGTCGACGGTGGACGGCAGCTCGACCAGGCGCATCGTCGGCGTCTGCCGGGCGAGCTGCGCGATCCCGGTCCCGAGCGCCTTCGCCACGATCTTCGCGCCCTCGTCGATCATCGCGCTCAGCTGCGTACGCCGTACCGGCCATTCCAGCTCGTCGAGCACGCGGAGCGACTCCGGCGCGGCGATCCACGGCGCGTAGTCGTAGGTGCCCTGCATGTCGAACCGCTCCGGCAGCCGTTCGTCGTACTCCGACCAGGACACGATCAGCGGGAGCGTCGCCGACCGCCAGCGCTCCGCGACCACGAGACCGGCCGTCGCACGCGGTGCGGCCGGCCACTTGTGGAAGTTGCCCGTCCAGAAGTCGGCGCCGTCGGCCGCCGGGGCGTCGATCAGCCCTGGAGCATGCGCGCCGTCGACGACGACCGGGACACCGCGGTCGTGGCACACCTCGACCAGCGCCGCGATCGGGAAGACCATCGCGGTCGCCGAGCTGATCTGATCCACGATGAGGGCGGCGGCGTCGTCCAGGTGGGCCGCGAGCAGCGCGACCACGGTCTCGTCGTCGGCCTCCAGGGGTACGTCGACGATGACCACCTCGGCCTGGTTCAGCCGGGCGAAGCGCTCGGCGGCGTACCGGACCGCGCCGTAAGCGTGGTTGGTCAGCACGATCCGGCTGCCCGCCCGGATCGGCAGCGTGGCCAGCGCGGCGGTCACGCCGGCGCTCGCGTTCGGGACCAGCGCGAAGCCGGCGGGATCGGTCCGCAGGAACGACGCCAACTCGAGGCGGCTCGCGGTCAGTCGCGCCGCGACCGCGCGGAACCAGGCCATCGGGTTCGCGTCGGCCTCCGTGCGGAGGGCGGCCAGGACCTCTTGGGTCCGCCGCGGCACAGCGCCGTACGAACCATGGTTGAGGTGCAGGACCTCGGGGTCGAGGGTCCACAGGTCGGGGCGGGGGCTCAGTAGCGTCACCAGCCAAACGGTACATACTTCCTGTCGTGTATCCCTACCTCGACCACGACGGGCCGATCGCGATGGCCCATCGGGGCGGCGCGCTGCACCCGGACAACATCGGCTACGAGAACTCGCTGCACGCGTTCCAGAACGCGGTGGACCTCGGGTACCGCTACCTCGAGACCGACCTGCACGCCACCAGCGACGGGGTCGTGATCGCCTTCCACGACAGCAAGCTGGACCGGGTCACCGACCGGACCGGGGTCGTGGCGGAGCTGCCCTGGTCCGAGGTCAGCAAGGCCAGGATCAACGGCCACGAGCCCATCCCCCGCCTGGACGAGCTCCTCGAGCACTTCCCGGACGTCCGGTTCAACCTCGACATCAAGGCCGAGAACGGGCTGAAGCCGGCGGCCGGCGTCCTGCGGGCCGCGAACGCGATCGACCGGGTCTGCGTGTCGTCGTTCTCCCAGTCCCGCGTACGGCGGATCCGTAAGGATCTCGGTCCGCGCCTGTGCACCGGGTACGGCGAGTTCGAGATCGTGCTGATCCGGTTCCTGCCCTTCGCGCTCAAGTCCGGCGGGGCGTGTCTGCAGATCCCCGACGGATACGGCCCGTTGCGGGTGCTCACGCCTGGGTTGATCAAACGAGCGCATGCCCGGGGCAAGCAAGTGCATGCCTGGACCGTGGACGATCCGGCCACCATGCGGCGGATGCTGGACGCCGGCGTGGACGGCCTGATCACCGATCGCACCGATCTGCTCCGCGACGTCCTGGTCGAGCGGGGCCAGTGGGATTGAAGTGTTATCCGCGGGAACGCCGCATCGTCGCCGGGACCTGACACACTTCCGCGCATGGGACTTCTCTCCGCCCCGGCCGCGGTGGACAAGCGCGAGTACTGGGGGTTCAGCGCCTTCGACTGGGCGAACTCCGGCTATGTCACCACGGTCGGCACGGTCCTGTTCGCGCCGTACCTGACGTCGGTCGCCGAGACCGCGGCCTGCGGGTACGCCGGTACGACGGACAGGCCGTGCAACACCAACCTCGACGTCCTCGGGTTGGGCATCTCCCCTGGTTCCCTCGCCTTCTACGTCGTCACGGTGGCGACTCTGGTGTCGGCCCTGTTCCTGCCGGTGGTGGGGGCGATCGCGGACCGAATGTCCCGCAAGAAGGTGCTGATGTGCGGGTTCGCCTGGGTCGGCGCGCTGGCGGCGTGCTCCATGGTGTTCGTGGGCGGCGGCCGCTGGTTGCTCGGCGCTCTGCTGCTGTTCGTCGGCAATCTGTGCCTGGGCTCGTCACTGGTCGTCTACGACTCGATCCTGATCGACATCGCGCCGCCGGACCAGCGCGACACCGTCTCGTCCCGCGCGTGGGCGTTCGGGTATGCCGGTGGGTTCATCCTGCTGCTCCTCAACCTCGCCGTGGTCACCGCGCACGACGCGCTCGGGATGAGCCAGGGGACGGCCGTCCGTCTCAGCCTGCTCAGTGCCGGGCTGTGGTGGGGGGCGTTCACGTTCATCCCGTACGTGCGGTTGCGGAACCGGCCTCCGACGAGCGTCGAACCGGTGCGGAGCAGGGGCCTGGTGCGCCAGAGCTTCGGGCAGTTGGCAGCGACGCTCAAGCACCTGCGGAGCTATCCGATGACGCTGCTGTTCCTGGTCGCGTACCTGTTCTTCAACGACGGGATCCAGACGGTCATCTCGGTGTCGTCGACGTACGGCGAGAAACAGCTCGGTTTCGCGACCCAGGTGCTGATCGCGACGATCCTGCTGGTGCAGTTCGTGGCGTTCTTCGGGGCGCTGGCGTTCGGCCGGTTCGCCCAGCGGTACGGCGCGCACCGGACGATCACCGGCGGTCTGGTGGTCTGGATGCTGATCGTGATCGCCGGGTTCCTGCTACCCGCCCACCAGATCGTGCCGTTCCTGGTGATGGGCATCGCGATCGGCATTGTCCTCGGCGGCACCCAGGCGCTGTCGCGGTCCGCCTTCAGCCAGCTGATCCCGAAGGGCCGCGAGGCCGAGTACTTCTCCCTCTACCAGGCCGGCGAGCGCGGTACCTCCTGGCTCGGCACCCTCGTCTTCGGGCTGGTCCACCAGCTCACCGGCTCCTACCGCCCGGCCATCGTTGCCCTCGGCCTCTTCTTCCTCATCGGCCTGATCCTGCTGACCCGCGTCGACATGCGCCGAGGCATCACCGAAGCCGGCAACGCCCAGCCCGCAATCGTCTAGCGCCGCCGGTGCGGGCCGGTCTGGTGCGGACGGTGGCTGGGGTGTGCAGCTCGACAGGAGGTGTCCGCCCCGGCCTCGACCGGGCCGGCCGGGCCAGGCGTGAATGCCTCGCCCGACCAGCACCCCTGGACCGACACCTCCTGTCGAGCTTGCACACCAGCCGACCTCACTCACTTCGCCAACATCCAGCAGAAGAGCCGGATAACCGCTCGCACGGCACGGACTCCGACACCCGCCGACGTCGTGACACCCAACCCGCCGCCTGGGTTGCGGAGCCGCCATCGAGCCGGCGCGGCTTGTGGGTCAGCCAACCAGCCGGTGGGTTGGCCCACCGGATTCTGGTTTGCCAACCCTCACACTGACGGGTCAACCCACCGCAGCTGGCCCCGACCTGTCTGGATGCGCACTAACCGGGTACGACAGAGGCGACAAGCTTCTGCACCTGCTGCCGACTCGGCCGGATGCCGGTCCGATCTGCGAACAGCATGTGGGTGGAGCCGATCAGGGTGAGCGCGAGCGTGTCGACGTCCGCGCCGGCGGGGATCCGGCCGAGGTCGCGCTCAGCTTTCAGGTAGTCGATGATGATGTGCCCGGCGTCGGTAAGGATCGGTACGCCGGTCGGGATTGCCTGCCGCAGCCGCGCGCGCAGCCCGTCGCGCGAGATCGTCAGGCTGATGATCGCCACTGCCACCGACCCGAACAGCTCGGTCAGCATGGTGGTCAGGTTGTCCGCCACACTCCCCCGCCCGACGGACTCCCGCAGTACGGCGGCCTGACCGTCGAGCCGCTGGATCCGATCCAGCACCAACTCGGCCAGGAAGCCGTCGAAGTCCGTGAAGTGCCGGTGCAGCACGCCCTTCGCGCAGCCCGCTTCGGTGGTGACGGCCCGGCTGGTCAGCGCCTCCGGCCCGTCCCGAAGCAGGACGCGCTCGGCCGCGTCGAACAGCTGCTCGCGGGCGTCCCGCAGCGCCACACCTGTCGGCATACGCACCTTCCGTTGACATGAGTGGGCAGACGCCCATTAATGTGGGCGCATGCCCACTTTACCGCACGAGCACCGTGAGATGGCCGAGTCCTTCGGGGCCGGCGCCGACCTCTACGACCGGGCCAGACCGCGCTACCCGGACGCACTCATCGAGGCGATCGTCGCAGCGGCACCGGGCCGGAAGTTCCTCGACGTCGGGTGCGGCACCGGGATTACCTCCCGGCAGTTCCAAGCGGCGGGGTGCCAGATCCTGGGTGTGGACGTCGATGAGCGGATGGCGGAGTTCGCGCGCAGTACGGGCGTCGAGGTCGAGGTGTCACCGTTCGAGTCGTGGGATCCGGCGGGCCGGACCTTCGACGCCGTGGTCGCCGGGATGACCTGGCACTGGATCGATCCGAACGCCGGTGCGGCCAAGGCGGCCGAAGTACTACGACCAGGCGGCCGGCTGGCGGTCTTCTGGTATGTCCTCCAACCGCCGCCCGAGGTGGCCGAGGCCTTCGCCGCCGTTTACCGCGAGGTCCTCCCTGACAGCCCGATGTATCACCGCGTGGTCGCTTCCCCGCTGGGGGCGTACGACGCCTTCCTCGACAAGGCCGCCGACGGTCTGCGCGGGACCGGTGCCTTCGAGGAACTCGAGCGATCGCAGTACCCCTGGAGCCGCGCGTACACGCGCGACGAGTGGCTCGACCAGGTCAGGACCGGAGGCAACGCCAAGCAATTCGCGGACGCCGGCAAGCTCGAGCCACTTCTCACCGGCATGGCCAAAGCGATCGACGAAGCCGGCGGCAGCTTCACCATCGACAGCACCGCGGTCGCACTCACCGCCACCCGGCGCTGACGTGCGCCCGGCCGGGGTGCTGGCCGGGCGCACGGTTCGGGGTTACCGCGACGGCGTGGCGCTCGGGTTGCGGAAGCCTCCGCCGAAGCTTCCCTGGCGGACGGTGTTCGCCGTGATCGTGCCGTTGGTGTTCTGGCCGCTGACGACGACCTGTTCACCCTGCTTGAGGTCCGCCGCGGTGCCCTTGGCGGTGATCTCGTACGTCGTGTCGCCGGTCAGCTTGACCGTGACGTTGCCGTTCTGGGTCTTCACCACGAGCTCGGTACCCGTCGCCGACACGACCGTGCCGATCGCCGCGCCCCCCGGACCGCCTTGGCCGGCGCCCGGTGCCTGCCCGTTGCCGTTCTGGCCGCGGAAGCCGCCGTACCCGCCGCCGAAGCCGCGGCCGCCGGCCTGCGGCTGAGTCGTCGTACTGTCCGACGCGAACGCCGCGTGCAGGCCGGCGCCGCCGGCGAGGCCGATGGCCAGGACCACGATGCCGGCCAGGATCGCCGTCGCCAGTGGCAGGTTGAGGCTCTTCTTCGGCGTCAGCGCCGCGTCGACCTCCTCGTCGGACCCGATCTGCGCGAACTCGTCGGGGTTCTGGTTACTCATCGGGTATGGGCCTCTCACTCGTGTCGTAGTGCGTCGATGGGACGAAGACCGGCGGCTCGGTGCGCCGGCATACTGCCGAAGAACAGGCCGACCGCCGCGGACACGCCGAGCGCGAGTCCGATCGACGACGGCACCAGCACCGGCTGCACACCGGCGAGCTGGAAGCGGGTGACGATCAGCGCGACGCCGACCCCGACGGCGCCGCCGATCAGGCTGAGCAGGGTCGCCTCGATCAGGAACTGGCCGAGGATCGTCCGCCGCCGCGCGCCGAGCGCCTTGCGGATGCCGATCTCCCGGGTCCGCTCGGTGACGGTGACCAGCATGATGTTGGTGACCCCGATCCCGCCGACGACCAGGCTGATCGCGGCGACCGTCGCCAGCAGGGCGGTGAAGGTCGCGGCGGTGTCCTGGCTGGTCTGCAGGATCTGCGCGGAGTTCGTGATCCGGAACGGCGAGGTCTGGTTCGCCGGCACCTGGTGCCGTGCGGTCAGCAACTGCGTGACCTCGGCCTGCGCGGTGTCCACGCGATCCTCGTTCGCCGCCTGGACCACGATCTGGTTGATCGCGCCGTACCCGGCCTGGGTCGCGCGCAGGGTGCTGATCGGCATGATCGCGGTCGCGTTCGGATCCGAGAACCCGGTGCTGTCCTTGCTCGCCAGCACCCCGCGGACGACGAAGTCGACGGCGCCGAGCTTGATCGTCTGACCGACCGCGCTCGCGGGCCGGGTGAACAGCTCGGTCGCGGTCGTCTGCCCGAGCAGGATGACCCGCTGGGAGGTGTCGACGTCCTCCTGGGTGAACGACGCCCCGGTCCCGACCGGCGTGTTGGTGGCCGGCATGTACTCCGGCGTCGTACCGATCACCTGGCTCACCGTGTAGCTGGTGTCGCCGTTCGTCGCCGTCGTACCGCTGCTCGTCATCACCGGGGCGACCGCCGCCACGTCGGGGGCGAGCCGCTCGTCGGCGAGAGCAGCAGCATCGTCGAGGGTCAGGCTGTACTGCTGGGCCGACGGCCCGGCCTGGCCACGCTGGAAGCCGCCGCCACCGCCGGTCGTGGAGACCGTGAGCAGGTTGGTGCCCATGGCCTCCAGCCGGGCCTGGACCGCCTTGCCCGAGCCGTTGCCGACAGCAACCAGCACGATGACCGCGCCGACGCCGATGGAGACGCCGAGGATGGTCAGCAGCGAGCGCAGCTTGTTCGCATTGAGGCCGCGCAAGGCGGCCCCGATCAGGTCGCGAGGTGACATCAGCGGGTCACCTCGTCTGCGACGATCCGGCCGTCGGAGACCTGGATCAGCCGCCGGGCCCGGGCCGCCACGTCATGCTCGTGGGTGATCACGACGACCGTGCGCCCGTCGGCGTTCAGCTGGTCGAACATGCCGAGCACCTCGTCGGTCGAGTGAGCGTCCAGGTTGCCGGTCGGCTCATCCGCGAGCAGGATCCGCGGCCCGGTGGCCAGCGCGCGGGCGATCGCGACACGCTGCTGCTGGCCGCCGGACAACTCGTTCGGCCGGTGATCGGCGCGATCGGACAGCCCGACCAGGTCCAGCGCGCGACTGGCCCGCTCGCGCCGCTCGGCGCGGCGCAGATGAGCGTAGGTGAGCGGGAGCTCGATGTTCGCGAGCGCGCTGGTGCGCGGGATCAGGTTGAACGACTGGAAGATGAACCCGATCTTGCGGCCGCGGACGAGCGCCTGCTGGTCCTCGGTCAGCCGGGCCACGTTGCTCCCGTCCAGCCAGTACTCCCCCCGGCTCGGGACGTCCAGGCAGCCGAGGATGTTCATCAGCGTCGACTTGCCGGATCCGGACGAGCCCATCACCGCGACGTACTCACCGGCCTCGACCCGCAGGGACACCCCGCGGAGCGCGTGCACGGCGGTCTCACCGCTGCCGTACGTCTTGGTGACGTCCCGGATCTCGATCAGGGCGTCAGCGGCCACGGTTGCCCCCGCCGCCTGTGCCCGCGCCCACGCCGGGGAACTGGCCGCCACCGGCGGGGAACTGCCCCTGACCGAACTGCCGACCCTGGCCGGTCTGGTTCGTGGTGCCACCGATCGTGCCCTGTAGCAAGTCGATCCGGTCGCCCTCGTTCAGGCCGGAGGTGATCTGGGTGAAGCTGCCGCCGCGGACGCCGACCTTCACCTCCCGCGTCCCGCCGCCGTCGGCCATCGTGACGGTGTACGTCGTACCGCTGGTGGCGATCGCCGTGCTCGGGACGTAGAGGGCGTTGGTCGCCTTCGCGGTCTGCACGGTGACGTTGGCGGTCTGGCCGATCCGGGCGTTCGCCGGCAGCTTGGCCAGCGAGAAGGTGGCCGAGTACGAGACGACGCCGTTCGTCGTGGTCGGCGTCGGCGACACGGACACCAGCGTGGCGGTGAGCGTCGTACCCGGCTCGGCGTTCAGGGTGACGGTGGCGGACTGGCCGGCCTTGATCTTGATCGCGTCCGCCTCGGCGAACGACGCGACCACCTGGAGTGCCTTCAGGTCCGAGATGTCGACGAAGCCGGAGCCCGACGTGGTCGTCGTACTCGAGCTGGTCGACCCTGAACCTTGACCTGAGGTCGAGCCTGAACCGGAGCCGGAGGCTGACCCCGAACCGGTACTCGAACCGCCGGTCACCGAGCCGACCGAGCCGTTGATCGCGGTGATCGTGCCCGCGATCGGTGCCTTCAGCGTGGTCGCGTCGACCGCGGCCTGGGCGCCCTCGACGTCCTGGTCGGCCTGCTCCTTGTCCGCCTTCGCCCGGGCCAGGCTCGCCTCGGCGTTGCTGACGGCAACCTCCGGGTTCTGGGTCTGGTTCTGGGACTGCGTCTGCTGCTGGCCGTTGGTCGGCGTCGGGCTCGGCGAGGCCGACGCCTCCGCTGCGGCCTCGGCGGCGTTCTGGGCGTCGTCGAGCGACTCCTGCGCGGCAGTGACCGAGTTGGCCGCCGCGATCTGGTTCTGATCGGCGATCCGGAGCTGCCGCTCGGCGGCGGACGGATCGACCTTCGCGACCGCCGCGCCCTTGGCGACCACCTGGCCGACCTTCACCAGGATCTGGGTGACCGTGCCGGAGGTCTCGAACTGCGGTGACGCGTTCTGGGAACTCTGCAGGGTGCCGCTGGAGCTGACGCTGGCGGTCACGTCCCCGCGGGCCACTGCCGCCGTCGGGCGAGTCGCACTCGCAGCTGGTTGGTCCTTTCGGAAGAACAGGAAGTACGCCGTGAGGGCGATGGCCAGGACGATGGCCACCAGGGCCACGTTGACGAAGCTGAGGCCACGGAGCTTGTGGCGGGGTAGCACCATGGACGCAGACGCTAGGGCCGTTTGCTGAGGATCTGATCCCCGATTCCTGGCAACTGGCTGTGAACTGTCCATCGGTTCGGTGCGTCGTACGTCGGACGCATCGCGACACACCGTGATGAGTGAACGCTCGATGACAGGGCGTCACGACGGTGCTGTCAGGTGCGTACCTGGGGCTCGGGCATGCCAAAATGGGAATGATCCGGGCCGGCCGACCGTTGGCACGGATGACGATCTCGGAGGTATCACATGTCTAATCGCGTACTGCGTGGTTCGGGGCTGGGTGGGGTCAGCTTCGAGGATGACCGCGGTGTCGAGTTCGCGCCGCGCCAGATGATCACGTATGACTGCCCCCGCGGCCACGTGGTCGAGGTGACCATGGCGCACGACGCCGAGGTGCCCGCGGTCTGGGAATGCCCGCACTGCGGCAGCGAGGCCGCCCGGTCCACCGGCGAGAAGCCGGAGCCGAAGCAGGAGAAGCCGGCGCGTACGCACTGGGACATGCTGCGCGAGCGTCGCAGCATCTCCGAGCTGGAGGAGCTGCTGGCCGAGCGGGTCGAGTTGCTCCGCAAGGGCGAGATCGGCCCCGCCCACCTGCACCGCACCAAGCGCACCGCCTGATCAAGGCCCTGACGGGCTCTCACCGCAACGGCGCGGTGAGGGTCCGTTTTTCATGCCCTGAGAGGTATTTCACATGATCACCACCCCCATCACGGCCTCGCTCCAGCGAGGGGCGCTCGACCTTGAGCTGACCGACCGTGGCCTGCTGCCGCACCGGCTGCCCGCCTGGGCGCGGCAGCAGTACGACGACGGTCAGCTGGAGATGGCCGAATCCCAGCCGTCCGGGGTGCGGCTCGTGTTCCGGACCCGGGCGACCGTCGTCGAGCTGGAGACGCTGCTGACCAAGCGGGAGTATGTCGGCGCTCCCCCGCGACCGGACGGCGTCTACGACCTGGTCGTCGACGGGAAGCTGACAGCTCAGGCCACCGTGGACGGCGGGGATGTCATCACGATCGACCTGATGACCGGGTCCACCGAGAGCCGGCGTGGTGAGTCACGGACGCTGCGCTTCGACGGACTGAGCGACGTACTGAAGACCGTCGAGCTCTGGCTGCCGCACAACGAGACCACCGAACTCGTTGCCCTGCGCACCGATGCACCGATCGAGCCGGTCCCTGCCGACGGCCGACGGGTGTGGGTGCACCACGGCAGCTCGATCAGTCATGGCTCGGACGCCGGCAGCCCGACAGCCATCTGGCCGGCACTGGCCGCGGCTCACGGTGGAGTGGAGCTGGTGAATCTCGGCTTCGCGGGCAGCTCGTTCCTTCAGCCGTTCGTCGCCCGCACGATCCGAGACACGCCCGCGGACCTGATCAGCCTGAAGCTCGGTATCAACATCGTGAACACCGACTCACTCCGCCTCCGAAGCTTCACCCCCGCCGTCCACGGCTTCCTGGACACCATCCGCGACGGCCACCCCGACACCCCGCTCTTGGTCATCTCCCCCATCCTCTGCCCGATCCACGAGCACACCCCTGGCCCCACCGGCTGGGACCTGTCCGCCCTCGCCGAAGGCCACCTCCGTTTCGCCGCGACCGGCGCCCCAGAGGAAGTTGCCACCGGCAAGCTCACCCTCTCGGTGATCCGCGCCGAGCTGTCCCGGATCATCGCCCAACGCGCCACCGCCGACCCCAACCTCCACTACCTGGACGGCCGCACCCTCTACGGCGAACCAGATAACACCGCCCACCCGCTACCCGACGACCTGCACCCCGACCCCGAAACCCACCGAATCATGGCCACCCGCTTCGCCGCGCATAGCTTCAGCGCGAAAGGCCCCTTCGCCTGAGGCGCTGGGACCTGGGCCAGGAACTGGCGGGGGCCGTTGTGGTTTGGCTGGCTGCGGCAGCGAGGCTTGGCTGGAGGCGGCGTACGACGTCCAGATGATCGCTGGTCCACAGGATGCGGATCGCTGTCGGGGTCGCTTGGCCGTCAGGGTCGTACAGGTCGCGGCGTACTGCCACCATCAGTTGAGCTTTGGTCGTATGGTCGTGCGGGAGTGGATCGGGCACCCGGCCGTGGCCGTCCAGGGCGTTGGCAAGGGTGGTGTACCACTCGAGAAGCCGGTCCGCCAACGTGAGCAGTGCGGACTGTGCGGCGGCCCGGTCCTCCGAGGCCGGTTGACCACCGGCGTACCGCTCCCAAAGCTCGACAACTGCGTCCGCCGCCAACCGGACTCCGACCACGCCGGTGACCAGGGCAGTCATCTCGCTCAGCGGGACCGGCTTCGCTCCGCGCTCGGCGAGGTAGGTGCGGAAGGCATCATCCAGTCGGCGGGCTGCGGCCGCTGTTCGGCGGCTGTCCTGTGGTGTGGCCGGGCGGGACCCGGGAACGCAGCAGGACACGGCGTACCCGACGACGCTGACCAGGTAGCGCGCACTGTCCACGTACGCCTCCGCCAGCGCCTTTCCGACCGCGGCGGACGCCCCTCGCGGCCAGAACAACAGACCGACGAGCAAGCTCACCGCGCAGCCGAGCGCGATGTCCTCGATGCGGAACAGGATGAGCGACCAGCCTTCAGGCTGAGCGATGTTGAAGAGGATCACCAAGGTGACCGTGAACGCTGCCTGCCCTGTCGCGAAGGAGACCGCGGCAGGGGCGATGCCGGCGAAAAGCACCGCGATCGGCAGCAGAATCCACAGCGCCACGGTGTTCTCACCGATCAGCACCAGCAGTCCGGCCCCCACCAGCGAGCCGACGACCGTACCGCCGATAGCACGGTAGGCGTTGTGACCGGTGTTGAGCGCGTTGGAGCGAAGCACCGACAACGCTCCGAGAACGACCCAGAAGGCATGCTGGACACCGGTGACGTTCGCGACCGCGACGGCGATCGCCAGCGCGGCCGCGCCGCGGATGCTGTTGTGCAGCCACACCGAGTGTGGCTCGAGGTGTGCGGCGGCGCGTTCTGCCGCGCTGACGAGCGGATCTGTGAGTGACCGTGGCTCGCGACCGAGCAGGCGGTCCATCCACTTTCGCTGGTCCGCGGCCCGCGCGATCTCGACGTTCTGCGCGATCAGCAGTACCCCGAAGGCAATCTCCTGCGCCCTGAAGGACACGTTGAGACTGCCGAGAAACCCGGCCGTGCCGGGCTCCTCCCCCACTGTGCCGTACGCCGATGGCAAGCGGGCCACCGCGCCTTCTTCGAGCGCCGCGACGGCATTGCGAAGCGCCTCTGCCGCGGTGGCCAGTTGGTCCGGGGCGACCCTCGGATCCGCCAGGAGTTCCGCACTGAGATCCAGTACGGTCGCTGCCGCGAAATGAACTTCGGACGAGTCCGGATCGCTCGCCGCTCCCTGCGCGGTGGCAGGACTGAACTCGCCAAGGATCGCACTCAACCAGGTGAGTTCGTCGACCAAGCGCACCAGTGCCCTGGACCCCATGGACAGGCCGGTCGGCCGATACGGCGTCGCGGTGAAGGTACGCCGCAGTTCGTCGATGAGGGTCGCCGCCTCTTGCGTCTTCATGGCGCATACCTCGACGGTGTCCCGTGCTTCGGCGCGAAGCTGCGTCGCAGCGGCTCGGCAGACTCGTGCGGCCGGTGCCCCGAGCGGATCAACCGCTGGTCTCGGCCAGAGCAGCCAGACGGCGAGGACAGCGGCTGCGGCAGCAAGAGATACGCCGGCCAGTCGGTCCGGCAGCATCGAGAGCGGCGCGGGCGTCGCCACCGAGAGGATGAACGCGAGCAGCAAAGAAGTGCTGGCAACTGCCAGCACTGAGCTGACGACACCGGAGAACAGTACGGCGAAGCCCACGACGACCGTAGCCGCTGTCGCCGTCCACGCGGACTGCCCTGCGAGTGTGCCCAGCGAAACAAGCACGAGCCATGCCACCGCGAGCTGAACCTGCGCCCGGATGCGCTGCACTGTGGTCCCCGGGAAGTCGACCAGCAGCAACATCGCAAACGCGCCGAACGCGGCAAACGTCGCCACCACCGGGGATTCGATCACCTCGGCGCAGAACGCGAACAGCGCCGGCATCACCACCGCCGTCCTGGCGGCCCGTCGGGTCGCGGCCAGCCCGGGATCCCGGCGCCGCAGCCACGCCGTGACGCGTCCGCCCAGCACCATCACGCCCATCCCGACCTTCACTCGCCGGCCCGATTCCCGATCGTGCCAGTCTGCTCCACCCGATCGCTCAGGTCACGCGGTGCGCGCGGAGGTCCCGACCGAAGAACCTCCGCACAGACGATGGCCCTCCGGCGAGGAAGACCTACTTCGTATCCGGGTCGATGACCTCGCCCTGGACGACGTCGCCTGAGGACTGCGGTGGCCGGGTCGGGCCGCCGGCGCCGGGGATGAAGCCGCCTAGTCCCGAATCACCCAGACCGGAACCACCCAGTCCGGCGCCGCCCAGTTGGCCGGCGAGCCTGCGGTTGAAGAAGGCGGACATGCCACGGCGCGCGAGCGGCCGGGTGAAGGGAAGGACGAAGAAGAAGCCGAAGATGTCGGTGACGAAGCCCGGTGTGAGCAGCAGCGTCCCGCCCACCAGCACGAGCGCGGCGTCGGCCAGTTCACGCCCGGGCATCTTGCCGGTCTCGAACGAGCTCTGCAGGGCCCTCCAGGCCCGTCGGCCCTCGCGCTTGATGATCCAGGCGCCGAGCGCACTCTCGACGAGCAGCAGGGCGACCGTCGGCCAGCCGCCGATCACCTGACCGATCTGGATGATCACGTAGATCTCCACGATCGGCACCACCAGCAACGCGAGCGCCACGAACCACGGCATGTCCTGCCCCTTCCTGCCTGAGTCACCAGCGTACGGAACGGATGGGAACGGCCAACCCTGAGCGGACCCTGGTTCAGGCCGGGACCTTCTCGCGACTTGGGGTGGCGGCCGGCGGAGTCTGCGGGCCGTCGTCGGTACGCCGCCGGCGCCGGGCGACCAGCGCCAGCGCGATGCCAAGCAGCCCCAGCCCGGTCAGGATCCACTGCGGCCACGGGCCGAGGGTGCTGGCCAGCGTCCGGGCGTCGCGCACCGGAACCGTCGCGACATAGACATCGGAGACGAACTGGCCCGACTTGTGCTCGACCGTGCCGTCGGGGCGGACCACGCCGGAGATCCCGCTGGTGGACGCGATCAGCACGGTCCGGCCGGTCTCGATCGCCCGCATCCGGGTGATCGCGAACTGCTGCTCGGGCTGCCCGGTCCCGCCGTACGTCGCGTTGTTGGTCTGCACGATGAGGACCTGGGCGCCGCCCTTGATCAGGTCCGAGATGACGTTGTCGTAGACGAGCTCGAAGCAGATGATGTCGCCGTACGTCACATCGCCGATCGACATCACGCCCGGGACCTTGCCGGGTGCGGTCTGCGCGCCGATCATCTCGAGCCGCTTGATGTACGGCAGCAGCTGGTCACGGAACGGGATGTACTCACCGAAGGGCACCGGGTGCCGCTTCGCGTACCGCTGGCCGGGGCCGCCGGCCGGATCCCACACGATGCCGGTGGTCTGCCGCTCGTTCGGGCCGGGGCCCTCCGTGACCGCACCGACCAGGATCGGCACGTCGACAGCCTTCACGGCCTCTTCGATGTCGGCCCGCGTCTCGTCGTCCTTGTACGGATCGATGTCGGTCGAGTTCTCCGGCCAGATCACCACGTCCGGCTTCATCTCGGTGCCGTCCTGGACTCGCTTCTCCAGGTCGAGGGTGGCGGCCAGGTGATTGCGGGTGACGGTCCGCGCGCGGCCGAGGAACTCCAGCCCCTTGCCGGGGACGTTCCCCTGCACAATCGCGGCCTTCACGGTCTTGCCGTCGCCCTGGGTGGACAGGTTGATCAGCGAGCTGCCGAAGACGATCGCCACCCCGGCGACGAGGGCGACGGCCCGGAGCCGCAGTCCGCTGTTCGGCCGGAGTACGGCGTACAGCAGAACGCCGACGAAGGCGACGACGAAGCTCAGCCCCGGGATCCCGACGAACGCGGCCAGCTTGCCGAGGGACTCGTCGGAGAACGCCCACGCGAGCTTGCCCCACGGGAAACCGCCGAACGGGACCGCAGCGGTCGCGAACTCGGTCGCCACCCATAGACACGGGATCCACAGCATCCACAGCTTGAGTTTGAGCACCTGCGTCGCGAACAACCCGAAGACGGCGTAGAACAGCCCTTCGAGCACCGCCAGTGCGATCGCGGCGTCGCCACCGATCACGCTGAGCCAGGGCACCAGGACCGCGTAGTACGCGATGCCGAAGCCGGCACCGATCAGGAAACCGCCCTTGGCCGAGGCGCCGTTCAGCGCGGCCAGGAACAGGGGTACGGCGATCACCGTGAGCCACGGGTGGTCGTGCGGTTCGAAGGCCAGCCCGAGCAGGGCGCCGGCGGCGACCGCGACGGCAACCCTCGGCAGGACGCGCCCCAGAGCCTTCAACCGGTCCACGCGGTAACCCCTTGTCCTCACAAGCCCCGGCGGACGCCGGTCGCACGACCGTACAACGTCCCGGACACGCAAATGTATCCGGTCGGTAGCCATTCGGCACCGATCGCGGAAAGTGATGGGGTGACGACGCTCCGGAAGAGGACGAGGCTCAGATAAGAGGAAAGAGGCTCGGCGCTCCTTCGGACCAACCGGCGATCCGCTGGCTGCGAACCGAACGGCTGTTGTCTACTGGGCGCCGAACCTCTTCCACCTCTGCCCCGCGGGGGGCTCACCACCAGCGATCTCAGCCCCCGTCGACTCAAGCCTGGCACTGGCCTGGTCAGCGTCGCGGGATCATCCGGTGGCCGAACTTCGTGTGACCGTGGATCGAACGGGATATGACGACTCCCAAAACGATGCTCGCTGACGGCGACGGTGTCAACCTCTCCACCGGCTCCTTGAGGCCGTTGTAACACGATCGCCCGCCCTGCAAGGGAAAACGAGATTCCCTCACCCGAGTCACGTTACAGAGCCGTCTCGGCACTCCATGTAATCGTTACCCAGGGCAACTAACCGTCACCCGACCGGTACGACGACGGTCCCTTTTGCGCGCGTGATCACAAGCGGTTCGGCCAGCACCTCGGCCGCCGACTCGGACTGATCCGGCCGGCCGCGGCAGACGACGTACGCGCTGAACTCGAGGTCGCGGCTGCGATTGCCGACCCGGGTGATCGTTGCCTGGACCTCCACAACGTCACCGGCCCGCAGCGGCTGCAGGAACTGCACATCCGAGTACGACGCGAACAGCCCCTCGTCGCCGTCGGCCTGGATGCAGACCTCGGTCGCCACATCGCCGAACAGCGCGAGGACGTAGGCACCGTCGACCAGGTTCCCCGCGTAGTGCGCGTGGCTGTACGGCACGTACCGCCGATGCGTCGCGGTCAGCCCGATAGTTGCCTTTGACACCTAAGCGCTCCTCTTGCTCGGGGCATGCTTGCGTTTGGTCACCAGCGCGTCGACCAGATAGCTGGCCACCTCGCCGGGTGTGGTGCCGCGGCCGAACACCCGGTCCACCCCGAGCTCGCCGGCCATCTGCTCGGTGAAACGGGGGCCTCCAGCAACTAATACCGGACGAGTGTCCTCGGAGTACGCCTCGCGGAAGGCGGCCGACATCTCCTTGGTGTTCAGTACGTGCGCCTCCCGCTGGGTCACCACCTGCGACACCAGGATCGCGTCTGCCTTCTCCGCCTTGGCCCGGCGGACCAGCTCGGGTACGGCGACCTGGGCGCCGAGGTTCACCACCTTCAGCTCGCGGTAGTACTCCAGGCCCTTCTCCCCCGCGAACCCCTTGATGTTCATGATCGCGTCGATGCCGACGGTGTGCGCGTCGGTGCCGATGCACGCACCGACCACGGTAAGCCGGCGACGTAGCCCCTTGCGGATCGCCAGGTTCGCGTCCTTCGGCGACAGCAGCGGGTAGTCCCGCTCGATCACCTCGACCTTGGACGTGTCAACCAGGTGGTTGACCGGCCCGTAGACCACGAAGAACGTGAAGTCCGGACCCATCGCCTTCGAGTGCACGACCAGCGCCGGATCCATGCCCATCTTGTTGGCCAGCTGGACCGCCGCGCCCTCGGCCCGCTTGTCGTGCGGGATCGGCAGCGTGAACGACAGCTGCACCATGCCGTCCCCGGTGGTGTCGCCGTACGGCCGGATGATGCTCACCGCCGCGTCTCCTTCCCTGCGTCCGAAGAAGTGTGGCCTATAACCCTCGGATCTTCGGACGTAACTTCCTCTAGTAGGTCGATGGCGGGGTTGTAGTAGGCGTCGGAGCGTTTCGCGACCCCGTCCAGGCCTCGGCCGGCGTCCTGCGGGCGCTTCATCAGGCCGAAGGTGCCGTCGCCGATCGCGTTCAGCAGACCGTCGTCGACGATCCGCTCCAGCAGCTCCACCGACTCCCCCAGCACCTGCCGGGCGCGCTGCGCGATGAAGCCGTCCGGCGCCGGATGGAAGTCCTCGTGCAGGTTGCCCGCGGCCCCCAACACGTAGCGGACGTTCTGCAGCGCCAGGTCCCGGTCGGAGATCCACGGTGTCACGACCGCCTCGGTCATCATGCCGACCAGCAGGATGCCCTGGCCCGTCATCGCGCCGACCAGGTTGAAGAAGCCATCGAGCAGGTAGCCGCGGAACACGTCGCCGGTCATGTGCCGGGTCGGCGGCATCCACTTCAGCGGGGCGTCCGGGAACAGCTGGCGGGCCAGCATCGCGTGCGCCAGCTCGAGCCGGAACGAGTCCGGCAGGTCCGGGTTGATCTCGAACGCGTGCCCGAGCCCGAGCTGCCAGTCCCCCAGACCCGCCTCCTTGGCGAAGTACTCGTTCAGCAGCTGCGACACCGTCACCGTGTGCGCGGCCTCGACCGCGTCGGCGGTGGTCAGGTAGTTGTCCTCGCCGGTGTTGATGATGATCCCGGCCCGGGCGTGGATCTGCCGGCTGAACCGCTGGTCGACGAAGGTCCGGATCGGGTTGATGTCGCGGAACAGGATCCCGTACATGGAATCGTTCAGCATCATGTCGAGCCGCTGCAGCCCGGCCAGCGTCGCGATCTCCGGCATGCAGAGGCCGGAGGCGTAGTTGGTCAGCCGGATGTAGCGGCCGAGCTCGCGCGACGACTCGTCCAGCGCGGCCCGCATCAGCCGGAAGTTCTCCTGCGTCGCGTAGGTGCCCGCGAAGCCCTCCCGGGTCGCGCCCTCGGGCACGTAGTCCAGCAGCGACTGCCCGGTCGAGCGGATCACGGCGATGATGTCGGCGCCCGCGCGCGCCGCCGCCTGGGCCTGCGGGATGTCCTCGTAGATGTCGCCGGTGGCAACGATCAGGTAGATCCACGGCCGCTGCTCCGGGTCACCGTGCCGCTTGATCAACCGGTCCCGCTCCCGTCGCCGCCCGTCGATCCGCTTCATCCCGGCGGTCGCGGCCTTCCGCGCCGCCGCCCGAGCGCGGACGGCGTCCCGTCCCTCAGGCAACCGGAACGCCACGGAACCCGACGCAGCCTTCTGCGCCAGCACGCCGAGGTCTTCCGCCTCACCACGCACCAACGCGTCCCACACCGGCAGGGCGAGGCCGTGCTCCAGTCCCACGTCGGCGCGGACGGTGTCCGCGAGCCGGTTGACCCACGGAATGCCCTCGGTGTCCGCGCCGGTCAGCCCGGCCAATCGCAGTACCGCTCGCTCGACCGACACCGTGGTGTGCTGCCGAGCCAGGTTGACGATCGGGCGCCCGGCCTTGCGAGCCAGGCTGCGCGCCTTCCGAACGGTGACCGGGTCGAGGTCGAGCTTCTTCTTGGCGCGCGTCATTGCGACCATCCTTCGGCGTCGTACACGATGCGGCCGCCGACAGCGGTCCGCAGACAAGTGGGCACCGGCATGCCCTCGCGCAGGTCCGGCAGCACCGGCACTCCCGCACGCGGATCCGTCGACCAGGCCGCGACGCGTTGGTCCGGCGTCTGGACGACGAGGTCCGCGTCGCTCCGCCAGATCGCGTACGTCGCGGCCGTACCGGGTGCGAGTACGCCGGCGTCGTCGATGCCGGCCGCTCGCCAGCCACCACGGGTGTGTGCCTGGAACGCGGCCCGCACTGTGATCCGCTCCGACTTCTCGTGATGGAAGGCGGCCGCTCGGACGGCCTCCCAACCACCGAGCTCGGTGACCGGCGAGTCCGAGCCGAACGCGAGTACGACGCCGGCCCGGGCGAGCGACCCGAAGGGGTTCATGCCCTGCCACCGGTCGCCGACGCGCTCGGCGTACATGCCGTCCGGGCCGCCCCACAGCGCGTCGAACATCGGTTGGACGCTGGCGACGACGCCACACCGGGACAGGGTTGCGATCGTTGCCTCGTCGACCATCTCGACATGTTCCAGCCGGTGCCGTGCGGCGACGAGCGCCTGGACGCCGACCTTCTCGGCCGCGAGCTCGAAGCCGCGGGCGATGTTGTCGAGCGCCTGGTCGCCGATGCAGTGGAGGCCTGCCTGGACGTTCCGTTCGGTGCAGGCGATCACGTGCTCGGCGATCTGCTCGGGGGTCAGATACGCGTGACCGCGGTGGTCCGCGCGGTCGGCGTACGCCTCCCGCAGTGCCGCCGTCCGCGAGCCGAGCGCGCCGTCCGCGTTGAGATCGCCGGCAAGACCGGCCAGGTCATACGTCGCGATGTGCTCGAAGACGCCGGGCTCACCCCAGTAGAGGGTCGCTGCCAGCCCGAGTCGGTCGGCCACCTCCCGCACGATCGGCAGTTCCCACAGCGGGCCGATGTGCGGCGCCGCCATCTCGTGGAACGCGCCGATCCCCTTCGATGCCATCGCCTTCAGAGCGGCCTCGATGTCCGTACGGCGCTGGTCCGGCCCGATGAGTTCGCTCAGCGCGTCCCGGACGGCGTGATGCGCGTCGCGCTCCACCCGGCCGCTCGGGTCGTAGCCATCGCCTTGCGCAGCCGGAACCAGAGCGGACGAGATCACTCCGGAGTGACCGTCGATCCGGGACAGGTACACGCGGCGGCCGTCAGCGGCGCGATCAAGCTCCTCCGCGGTCGGCGGCCGGCCCTCCGGCCACTTCGTCTCGTCCCAGCCGGCGCCGTCGATGACCGCATCCGCCGGCAGGCTCCGCGCGAACCCCGCGAGCCGGTCGAGCGTCTCGGCCAATGACGTCGTACCTGCGAGGTCGAGGCCGGTCAGCAGCGCGCCGGACTGCGCGGTGTGGACGTGGGCGTCGACGAAGGCCGGCGTGACCAGCTTGCCGTCGAGGTCGATCACCTCGTCCGCGCCGTCGGCGTACGAACCCGCGCCGGTGTCGTCACCGAGCCAGGTGACCACGCCGTCGTCGAAGGCGATCGCGGTGGCATGCGGGTCGGCAGGTGAGTAGACGGAACCGTTCGTCAGAAGTGTGCGCACGAACTAATCCTCCGCCAGCCTGCTCTCGAACAGTCCGCGGACACCCGGCTCGGCCCGTAACAGCTCCAGCGCATAGTCCGCATGGCCCGGCACGTACCCGTTGCCGACCAGCATCGTCACGTCGGCGGCAAGGCCTTCCGCACCGAGGGCCGCGGCCGAGAACGACGTGGCCATCGAGAAGAAGATCACCGTGCCACCCGCGGCCGTCGACAGTACGGCGCCGTGCTCGCAACCCGGTACGTCGACACACACAACCGTGATGTCCGACGGTCCCCCGGCGTCCTCCACCGCCTTCGCCAGCGCTACCGGATCCCGGGCATCGGCGAGGGTGACGACGTCCGCGATCCCGGCGTCGGTGAGCCGGTCGTGTTCCTGCTGGACAGGCACGATCCCGATCGTGCGCGCTGCTCCGGCGGCGCGAGCGGCGGCCAGTGACAGCGAGCCCGATTTCCCTGCGCCGCCAATTACTGACACGACAGGTTTTGTGCCTTTGTCGACATACTGGCGGACCACGCGAGCGGTCAGCGCGGGTGCGCCGCAGACGTCCATAACGGCCAGCGACAGCTCGGGCTTCAGGTCGTCGGGCAGCTTGGCGACGATCGACCGGGCGAACAGGATCGCGTGACCTTGCGCCGGGACCTGCTCGCCCTTGCCGTCCCAGCCGGCGAGCTCATCGGTGATCTGCAGCGGCGTCAGCGTGAGCGAGACGAGCGTGGCGACGCGATCACCCTTTTGCACACCAAGGGGTGACTCCGGACCGACCTCGTCGACCACGCCGACGAGCATGCCGCCGGAGCCGGTGACCGGGTTCTGCATCTTGCCGCGGGTCGCGACGATCTCGAGCACCGCGCGGCGGATCGCCGTACCGTCGCCGCCGTGCGCCTCGGCGAGCTGGCGATAGGACGCCGCATCCAGGTTCAGCCGCACGACCGCGATCCGGACCTCGTCCGGCCAGATCTCCGGGCGGGCGTCCAACTGCTCCGCCGCCTGCGGCAGGACGCCGGCGGGTGCGAGTACACGGTGCAGTCCCACAGGGCTGGACGACACGGGCTCCTCCTCGGTTGAGATCGGGCAAAATACTACTGAAAGGGTAGTCTGGCGAGAATTCTTGCGGCGTACTGTTGGATCTGAGGGAAGTTCTATCGCTATCCTCACATGAGACCGCGCCACCCCTGAAGCCCCCGGAGGACTCGTGACTGACCTGATCAGCCCCGCTGAGCTGCTTGAGGGTGGCGCCGTACCGGAGCCCCGCGACGATCTCGCCGACCAGCCGTACGCATACCAGCGAGCCGAGCTGGTGGAGCCTGATTGGACCCGGATCCCCGGCTGGAAGGACGTCACCGCCGAGGAGTGGCGGTCCGTGCAGTGGCAGCGGTCGCACTGCGTGAAGAACGTCAAGCAACTGCGTGACGTGATGGGCGACCTGCTCGAGGAGCGGTTGTACGAGGACCTCGCCCGGGACCAGGCGGAGCGGGCAACGATGTCGATGCTGCTGCCGCCGCAGATGCTCAACACGATCGTGCCGAACGGCGCCCCGGACTACACCGAGGCGTTCTACGCGGACCCGGTCCGCCGCTACATGCTGCCGGTGTTCTCCGACCGGCGCAGCGACTGGCCGTCGCACCCGCATGCGACACGCGACTCGCTGCACGAACACGAGATGTGGGCCACGGAGGGGTTGACCCACCGCTACCCGACCAAGGTCCTCGCGGAGATCCTGCCGACGTGCCCGCAGTACTGCGGTCACTGCACGCGGATGGACCTGGTCGGGAACTCGACGCCGGTGATCGAGAAGCTCAAGTTCGTCGCGAAGCCGCAGACCCGGCTCGACGACATGCTCGACTACCTGCGCCGTACGCCGGGAGTCCGGGACGTGGTCGTGTCCGGCGGCGACGTGGCGAACATGCCGTGGCCGCGGCTGGAGTCGTTCCTGACCAGCCTGCTGGAGATCGAGAACATCCGCGACATCCGGCTGGCGACCAAGGCGCTGATGGGGATGCCGCAGCACTGGCTGTCGGACGACGTCCGGGCCGGCGTCGAGCGCGTCGCTCAGCTCGGCCGGCAGCGCGGCGTGATGATCGCGATGCACACGCACGTCAACGCCGCCCAGTCGGTCACGCCATTGGTGGCCGAGGCAACGAAGGCGATGTTCGAAGCCGGCCTGCGCGACGTGCGCAACCAGGGTGTGTTGATGCGTGGCGTGAACGACTCGGTCCCGCAGTTGCTCGACCTGTGCTTCGCGCTGCTCGATGGCGCGACGATCTCGCCGTACTACTTCTACATGTGCGACATGATCCCGTTCTCCGAGCACTGGCGGGTGTCCGTGAAGGACGCACAGCACCTGCAGCACGGCATCCTCGGGTACCTCCCCGGCTTCGCGACCCCGCGCATCGTCTGCGACGTCCCGTACGTCGGCAAGCGGTGGGTGCACCAGTTGTCGGAGTACGACGCGGTCCGCGGCATCTCGTACTGGAAGAAGAACTACCGCACCGGCATCGAGCACCAGGACCCGGAAGCGCTGAACCGCACCTACGAGTACTACGACCCGATCGACACCCTCCCGGCCGAGGGCCAGGACTGGTGGCGCCAGCACGCCGGCATCTCTCTGGCCGAAGCCGAGAAGCGCGCCGCCGCCTCCCGCAACGCCGCCGAGGCCCAGAAGCTCCTCGAGATCAACTAACACAATCAGCCTTCGGTGCCACCGATGCAGGGGGTGGCACCGGAGGCGTTCTGCAACCCGCGACCCCCCGCACCCCTGACGGTGCCCCGGGCAACCGCTAGCATCTGGCGTCGTCCATTGTGCGGCATGTCTGGGGCATGCCGCGAGCTCGGGAGTCCGTGTGCGGGTCGTCCGCTCTGTTCTTGGTGTCCTGCTTGCCCTCATCGGCCTACTCGTCGGCCTGGCCGGCGCCGCCGCGGCCTTCTGGCTGATCGGCCCGGACAACACGCTGAAGTCGGGTGATCAGCACGTGACCAGCAAAGGGCTCGCGATCGCGAGCTCACCGGAACTGCTAGACCGCCACGGTCCGGTGCTGCACGTCGACGCGCACTCCACCAACGGCAAGCCGGTCTTCGTCGGCGTGGCCCGGGACTTCGACGTCGCGAGCTACCTCAAGGGCTTCGCGCACACCTCGCTGGTCCAGGTGCAGTACCCGATCGCTCTCACTACCCAGGAGCAGAAAGGTGCCTCAGGCCCGCTCGCGGCACCGGACACCCTCGACTGGTGGGTCGCCAAGGCGAACGGCGCCGGCACCCAGTCGATCGCCTGGCCGATCACCGACGGCCCGTACGACGTGGTGGTGATGACCGCGGACGGCAAGACCGCCCCCGACGTCCAGGTCAACCTCGGCATCGAGATCCCGCACGCGTTCCTCGCTGCCCTCGGTGTGCTGCTGGCCGGACTGGTCTTGCTTGCCGTCGGCATCCTCTTGATTCTGGTCCGCCGCCGGCGTCCCAGCGCTCCCCACCAGGTCTTCACGGCGCCCGGCGTACCGGCGCGACAGGGGCAGCCGGTAGGGCCGATGCGCCGGGTCGCGGCGGTCGGTGTGGTGGTCGCGCTGGCGAGTAGCTGCTCGGCGATCCCGGAGCGCGACACCCTCGCGAGTCTCACTCGTCCGGCGATCGGCAACGAGACCGCCGCGGCCGTCGTCAAGCACTACAACGAGGTCAACAACGCCGCCAACCACCGCCGCGACGACAAGCTCATCGCGACCATCGAGGGCGGGACCGTGGTCCGGGAGAGCCAGGCCGGTTACGCGATCAGCCGGACGCTGGACAAGGCCGGCAAGGACCTGGTCAAGCCGTTCACTTACACCAAGCCCGTGGTCGGGGCGCCGGAGTACGGAACGTACCCGATGCACTTCGTCGTGTCCGCGGGCATCTCCGACACCAAGGACTACCGCTACCTCGGCGTCTGGGAACGCGCCACCGCGGGCAGCCCGTGGATGCTGACCTTCGCCGCCGCTCCCCCGGCCGCGGCCAAGGTCCCGGACATCACCGGTCTGCGCACGGTCACGAACGGCGGCGCCAAGCGATTGGCCGCCGCCCCGCAAGCGGCCGCGACCGCACTCGCCGAGTACCTGACGGCCGGCGCGAAGTCTCCGCGGGCGGCGTCGTTCGCGCCGAACGCCAGTGTCACCAAGGTTCTCGCGAGTGCGGCCGACTGGCGGTCGACGGCGGCGAAGCAGCCGAAGATCTACCAGAACGTGACCGAAGACTTCAGCATCGACACCCCTCCGACCGCGTTCGTCACCAAGTCCGGCGCGGCGCTCGTCTTCGCGACCGTCACCGAAGACTTCAAGCTCGAGAACGGCGCCGGCTACAGCTTCAACTGGTCCAGCGGTGACCCTCTCGGCTTCAGCCCCGCCACGGTCAAGTACCAAGGCGGCCTCACCAGGACCACCCTGCACGACGCCGTCCTCCTGGTCCCCGCCAAGGGCGCGGGCAAGATCACGGTCCTCTCCTTCGAGTCCCAACTCATCGACGCCGGCGGCTACTGACCGGCGAGATCGGCCAGGTGAATCACCGCGGGGAGTTCGGCGAACGACGAGATCGTCGGGCCGGTCCAGGTCGGGTCGCTGTCCGCGTGCTCCGTCGTACGGATCGCGTACATGCCGAGCGCGGCGGCCGCCTGTAGCTCGTTGTCCCGTCCGTCACCGACGTACACACACGAGGCCGGCGGCACGTCGAGCGCGCTGCACGCGGCGAGGTAGATCTCCGGATCCGGCTTGGCCGCGCCGACCTGGGTGGAGAACGCCGTGGCGTCGAAGTACGGCGGAAGCGGGCTCGCCGGCCACTGGAGCTCGGTGTGGGCGGTGATGTTGCTGACCAGGCCGATTCGCCACCCCGCCGATCTCAGCGCGGCCAAGGTGGCGAGCGTGCCGGCCGGTACGGCGTCCACCAGGCGGCGGGAGAGTCCTTGACGGACGGTCGTTGCCTGCTGCACCTGTTCGTCCGTCGGGTCGCCGCCGGCGCGCCGGGTGATCACGCGGATCGTGTTCGGCAGGTCGCCGTACGCGCCGGTGAACCGCTCCCGCGAGGTCGCGTCGAACTCGCGAGCAAACGCATGAGGGTCGACACCCAGCACGTGAGCCATCTGCTCGTGGACCGCATCACGCTCGACCTCACCGCCGGGGACCAGAGTGCTGAAGAGATCACTCAGAAGGGCTCTGCGCACCCCTCGACCCTATCCGCCCTCCGGGCGATCCACGGGAGAACGGGCTGGAGCAGCTCGACAGGAGGTAGTCGGTCGCGCGAGCAGATCCAGCCTGGCTGCAGGCGGGGCGACCGATCCAGCGCGGCCGCACATCCTGTCGATCTGCCCGCTACAGCGCCGGGGGGCGGCGTTCGTACGGGGTGCTGAGGACGATCGTGGTGGTGGTGGAAACGTTGGCTCGGGCCCGGATGATGGCGAGGAGGTTCTCGAGGGCACCCGGAGAGGCGACGCGGACGACGAGGATGTAGCTGGAGTCGCCGGCGACCGAGTAGCAGGACTCGATCTCGCGGACGTCGCGGAGGCGCTCGGGCGAGTCGTCCGGCTGGGACGGGTCGATCGGGCGGATCGAGATCAGCGCCGTCAGCGGCAGGTCGAGCGCGGTGTGGTCGATGGTTGCCGAGTATCCCTGGATGATGCCGCGCTGCTCGAGCCGCTTGACCCGCTGATGCACCGCCGACGTGGACAGGCCGGTCGCCTTGCCCAGGTCGGTGAAACTCATCCTGCCGTCGGACGCGAGCAGCCCGACGATCTTGCGGTCCAGGTCCTCCATCCTGGAGACCCTACTGCCGCGACGCCCCGGCATGAAAGCATCGCCCCATGGCTGAGACAGGACAGCGGCTGATGCTGCTCGACACCGCGTCGCTCTACTTCCGCGCGTTCTTCGGCGTGCCGGACACGATGAAGGCCGCCGACGGTACGCCGACCAACGCGATCCGCGGGCTGCTCGACTTCATCGCCCGCCTGGCCGAGAACCACCGGCCGACCCACCTGGTCGCCTGCTGGGACGACAACTGGCGCCCGTCCTGGCGCGTCGCGCTGATCCCGTCGTACAAGGCGCAGCGGGTCGAGTTCGTGACGCCGAGGGGTGAGCAGGTCGAGGACGTGCCGGACCGGCTCGAGGTCCAGGTGCCGTACATCCGCGCCACCCTCGAGGCGCTCGGCATCGCGATCGTCGGCGCGCCCGACCACGAGGCCGACGACGTGATCGGCACGCTGTCGCACCAGGCGACGATGCCGGTGGATGTCGTCACCGGCGACCGTGACCTGTTCCAGCTGATCGACGACAGCCGCGGCATCCGCGTCGTCTACACCGCCGCCCGTGGCGTCGGCCGGGCCGAGGTGTACGACGAGAAGGCGCTGCTGGCGAAGTACGACATCCCCGCCAGCCGGTACGCCGACTTCGCCACGCTCCGTGGTGACGCGTCCGACGGCCTGCCCGGGGTGAAGGGCATCGGCGACAAGACCGCTGCCTCACTCGTCACGGCCTACGGCGACCTGGACGCGATCCGGGCCGCGGCGGCCGACCCGAGTACGCCGATGTCAGCGTCGGTGAAGCGGAAGATCCTGGAGGCGAGCGACTACCTCGACGTCGCCCCGAAGGTGGTCGCGGTCGCCAAGGACGCGCCCGTCGGCTCGTTCGACGCGGAGATCCCGCACGAGGTCAAGGACCCCGAGCGCTGGCTCGACCTGGTCGAGCTGCTCGAGCTCGGCGGCAGCGCCCAGCGCGTGATGTCGGCGCTGAAGCTGGGACCGAAGGCATGAGCGCGACTCTGGAGCTGGCCAAGCAGTTCAGCGACGAAATCATCACCCTCCGGCACGCGCTGCACCAGGTGCCTGAGTTCGACCTCGAGCTGCCCAAGACGCAGCAGCTCGTCCTCGAGGCGCTGGCGGGTCTGCCGCTCGAGATCACTCTCGGCAAGGAGCTGTCCTCGGTGACCGCCGTACTGCGCGGTGGTCGCGGCCCGGGTCCCGTCGTACTGCTGCGTGGCGACATGGACGCGCTCCCGGTGACCGAGCGGACCAACGTACCGTTCATCTCCCAGCACCCCGGGATGATGCATGCCTGCGGCCACGATCTGCACGTCGCCGGGCTGGTCGGCGCGGCGAAGGTGCTGTCGGCGCTGCAGGCCGAGTTGCCGGGTGACGTCGTCTTCATGTTCCAGCCGGGCGAGGAGACCAGCGGCGGTGCGCCGATCATGATCCGCGAGGGCGTGCTCGACGCCGCCGGGCGCCGGGCGGATGCGGCCTACGGTCTGCACGTCGGGTCCGCCGGCCAGCCGCTGGGGATGTGGAGCAGCAAGCCCGGCTCCTTCATGGCCGCGGCCGACCAGTTGCACGTGCGCGTCGTCGGCGCCGGCACGCACGGCGCGACGCCGTACCGCGGCAAGGACCCGATCCCGGTGGCGTGCGAGATGGTGACCGCGTTGCAGACGATGATCACCCGGCAGTTCGACGTGTTCGACCCGGTGGTGCTCACCGTCGGGCGGATCGCGGGTGGCACGAAGGAGAACATCATCCCGGACGACGCGGTGTTCGACGCGACCGTGCGGACGTTCTCCGAGGCGACCCGGACCAAGGTCCAGCGGACGTCGACGCAGCTGGTCGAGGCGATGGCGGCCGCTCACGGGCTGGTCGCGGAGGTGGACTACGAGATCGGCTACCCCGTCACGGTGAACGACGCCGCGGAGTACGGCTTCGCGCGGGACACCATCGTGGACGTCTTCGGCGCCGACCGGTTCCGCGAACGGTCCAATCCGCGCTGCGGCGCCGAGGACATGTCCTACGTCCTGAACGAGGTCCCCGGCGTCTACCTCAACCTGAGCGCCTGCCGATCCGCCGACCCCGACGCGGCCGCGGACAACCACTCCCCGCTGGCCGACTTCGACGACTCCATCCTCCCCGACGCCGCGGCGCTGTTGGCCGAACTCGCCGTACGGCGGCTCGCTCGCGGGCTCGAATAGGGAGAAATCCCGATTCACTGGCCGTCGAGACGCCAAGAGACTACGGGCATGTCTCATCACACGAAGGACTTCGTCGACGTTCCCGGTGGCTACCTCTACTACGAGCAGTGGGGACACGGTCCGGATGTCGTGCTGCTCAACGGGGGGCTGGCCGATCTGCGGATGTGGGATGCGACCGTCGAGTGGCTGGCCGAGCGGGCCCGGGTGACGACATGGGACTACCGCGACACGGGTCTGTCTGCACCGGCGTACGGAGCGTACGACGAGATCGGCGACCTGGCCGCTGTGCTCGATGCCCTGGGCGTCTCCCGGGCCGTTCTGATCGGCTCGTCCGAGGGTGGCCGGCGGGCGCTGGGCTTCGCGCACCGGCACCCGGAGCGGGTGACGCGCGCGTGTGCGGTCGCCGCGTCGTTCGGTGAGTTCCCCGATCCGACGCCCGAGGAATCCGCCGCCCGCGAGGTGATGCGGAGCCACTTCGCCGAGTGCGAGAAGGTCCTCGCGACCGACGGAATCCCGGCCGTCTCCGCACTCGACGTCGACGCGTGGTGTCCCGCCGCGCCCGCGAACGACCGACGCCGTCTGATCGGTCTGCAGATCGCCAACTCCCGAGTGCGCACCATGGACGTCTACCACGGCCTCGAACTCGACCCGCCGGTCAAGACCCGCTTCGCCGAGCTCGTGACTCCGATCTCTGTCCTTATCGGCGAACGCGACTTCCATGGCTCCCAACTCTGGGCCCGCCGCCTCGCCACCCAGGCTCCGAACGCCGACCTCACGGTGATCCCGAGTGCCGATCACATGCCGATGTTCTCCGCACCCGAGGAGTTCCAGCAGTTCATCACGCGCTCCCTGCCGCTGTGACGCGGTCCCCCGCCACCGCTTCTGCTGCGGCGCCCGAGCCGCCCGCCGAACCCAATGTGCTCAACCTGACCGGCTCGCGCGACCGCTACAGATCTTCGGAACATTCCGGTCAGATAGCGCACTTTTGTTTCCGGTAACCCGATCAAGATTCTCGAAGGGGACGCCTTGGGCGGCGTCCCCTTCCGGTGTTAGCGGCGGGCGGCGGGGGCGCCGACTGGGGTTGGGATGGCTGCGGCTTCCTCGTCGATGTCTACTACCGCGCCACTGAACTGGGCGTTGTAGAGGCGGGCGTACGCGCCGTCGGCAGCGAGCAGTTCCTGGTGGTTGCCCTGCTCGACGATCGAGCCGTCCTCCATCACGAGGATCAGGTCCGCGTCGCGGATCGTGGACAGGCGGTGGGCGATCACGAAGCTGGTCCGGTCGGACCGCAGCGCGGCCATCGCACGCTGGACCAGGACCTCGGTGCGGGTGTCGACCGAGCTCGTGGCCTCGTCCAGGATCAGCAGTTGCGGATCGGCCAGGAAGGCACGGGCGATGGTGAGGAGCTGCTTCTCACCGGCGCTGACGTTGCTGCCCTCCTCGTCGATCACCGTGTCGTACCCGTCGGGCAGGCTGTGCACGAACCGGTCGACGTACGTCGCCTTGGCCGCGGCCAGCATGTCGTCCTCGGTGGCCTCCAGATTGCCGTAGAGGATGTTGTCCCGGATGGTCCCGCCGAACAGCCAGGTGTCCTGCAGCACCATGCCGATCCGCGAGCGCAGGTCGTGGCGGGTCAGCTCGGTGATGTCCACGCCGTCGAGCGTGATCCGGCCGCCGTTCAGCTCGTAGAACCGCATGATGAGGTTGACCAGAGTGGTCTTGCCGGCTCCGGTCGGGCCGACGATCGCGACCGTCTGGCCGGGCTCCGCGACCAGGCTCAGATCGGTGAGCAGCGGCTTGTCCGGGTCGTACGAGAACGACACGTGTTCGAACTCGACCCGCCCACGCGCATCGGTGACCTTCTCCGGTGTCGCGTCGTCCGGCATCTGCTCCTTGGCGTCCAGCACCTCGAAGACCCGCTCGGCCGAGGCGACTCCGGACTGCAGCAGGTTGGCCATCGATGCCACCTGGGTCAGCGGCTGCGTGAACTGCCGCGAGTACTGGATGAAGGCCTGGACGTCGCCCAGCGACATCGTGCCGGAGGCGACCCGCAGACCGCCGAGGACCGCGATGATCACGTAGTTGACGTTCCCGATGAACATCATCAGCGGCATGATCAGCCCGGAGATGAACTGGGCGCCGAACGCGGCCTGGTACAGCTCCTCGTTCTTCTGCGCGAAACTCGCCTCGATCTCCTTCTGCCGGCCGAAGACCTTGACCAGCTCGTGCCCGGTGAACGCCTCCTCGATCTGGCCGTTCAGGGCGCCGGTATGACGCCACTGCGCGACGAACCGCACCTGCGAGCGTTTGGCGATCGCCGCGGTCAGGACCATCGAGATCGGGATCGTGATGAGCGCGATCAGCGCCAGCACCGGCGAGATCACGATCATCATCGTCACCACGCCGATCACCGTGAGCACGGACGTGAGCAACTGGCTCAGTGTCTGCTGCAAGCTGGTCGAGATGTTGTCGATGTCGTTGGTCACCCGGCTGAGCAGCTCACCGCGGGGCGCGCCGTCGAAGTAGCTCAGCGGCAGCCGGTTCAGCTTGGCCTCGACCTCGGACCGCAGGTCCAGGATCGTCCGCTGGACGACGCCGTTCAGGATGTAGCCCTGCATCCAGGACAGGAAGAACGCGCCGACGTACAGCGCCAGCACCCCCAGCAGGACGTTGCGCAGGGCATCGAAGTCGATGCCGACGCCCGGGATCAGATCGATCCCGCCCAGCAGATCCGCGAGCCGTCCGTTGCCGGCCGCCCGGGTCTGCTCGATCACCTGCTCCTTGCTCATGCCGCTCGGGAACTGCTTGCCGATCGCGCCGGAGAAGATGATGTCGGTCGCGCGGCCGAGGATCTTCGGCCCGAGCACCGACAGCGTGACGCTGCTGATAGCGAGCACGATCACCGTACTCACCTGCAGCATCCGCGGCCGCAGCCGGCCGAGCAGCCGCTTCGCCGACGGCATGAAGTTCAGGGACTTGTCGCCCGGGATCCCACCGGGCGGGCCGAACGCGCGGCCGGTGGTCGGCCGCTCGGTCGCCTTCACGGTCTTCGGCGTACCGCCGGCCTCGCCGTTCACCGACGGAGCCTGGCCGTTGGGAGAGGCCGGCGGTGTCTGGTTCTCCTCGCTCATGCCGCCTCCTCCGCGGATTGCTGGGACTCGACGATCTCGACGTACGTCGGACACGTCTCGAGCAACTCGTCATGCGTGCCGTTGCCGACGATCGCGCCGTCCTCGATGACGAGGATCTGGTCGGCGTCGATGATCGTGGACACCCGTTGCGCGACGACCACCACACAGGCGTTCGCCGTGATCGGCCGCAAGGCCGCCCGCAGCCGGGCGTCGGTGGCCAGGTCGAGCGCCGAGAACGAGTCGTCGAACAGGTAGATCTCCGGCTTGCGGACTAGCGCCCGCGCGATCGCGAGCCGCTGCCGCTGACCTCCGGACACGTTCGTCCCGCCCTGCGAGATGGGTGCGTTCAGCCCCTCGGCCATCGCCTCGACGAAGTCCCTGCCCTGGGCAATCTCCAGGGCCTCCCAGAGCTCCTCGTCGGTCGCGTCCGGGTTGCCGTAGCGCAGGTTGCTGGCGACCGTCCCGGAGAACAGGTACGGCCGTTGCGGCACCAGCCCGATCCGCTCCCAGAGCGCCTCCGGCTCGATGTCGCGTACGTCGATACCGTCCACGAGCACCCGCCCGCCGGTCGCGTCGAACAGCCGCGGCACCAGCGAGAGCAGCGTCGTCTTGCCGGCCCCGGTGCTGCCGATGATCGCGGTCGTCTGGCCCGGCGACGCGACGAAGCTGATGTCGCGCAGGACCGGCTCCGCCGCTCCGGGGTACTGGAACGAGGCGTCCTCGAAGACCAGCTGCCCACGCCCGGTGAAGGTCGTGATCGGGGTGACCGGCGGCTTGACCGAGGAATCGGTGTCCAGCACCTCGGTGATCCGGTCCGCGCAGACCGAGGCCCGCGGCACCATGATCATCACGAACACGCCCATCATCACCGAGAACAGGATCTGGATCAGGTAGCTCAGGAAGGCGGTCAGCGCGCCGACCTGGATAGTCCCGTCCTCGACCCGGGAGGCGCCGAACCACAGCACGGCGATGCTCGACACGTTCAGGATCAGCATCACCACCGGGAAGACCAGCGCCATCAGCCGGCCGGCCCGGATGGCCGTGTCGGTCAGCTTCGCGTTGGCCTCGCCGAAGCGCTCGACCTCGTGCGGCTCCCGGACGAAGGCCCGGACCACCCGGATGCCGGTGATCTGCTCGCGCAGCACCCGGTTCACCCCGTCGATGTTCTTCTGCATCTTCCGGAACTGCGGGACCATCCGGCTGGCGATGAACCCGACCGACACCGCCAGCAACGGTACGGCGACCGCCACCAGCCAGGACAGCCCGATGTCCTGGCGGACCGCCATGAAGATGCCGCCGATCATGGTGATCGGCGCCGCGACCAGCATCGTGCAGCCCATCACCACCAGCATCTGGATCTGGGTGACATCGTTCGTGCTGCGCGAGATCAGCGTCGGCGCGCCGAACTGGTTCACCTCGCGGGCGGAGAACTCGCCGACCCGGTGGAAGACCGCGGCACGGACGTCGCGCCCGAACAACGCTGCCGTCTTGGCGCCGAAGTACACCGCGATGATCGTGCAGGTGATCTGCAGCAGGCTGACGGCGAGCATCCAGAGGCCGATGCGCATGATGTACGCGGTGTCACCCTTGGACACGCCGTTGTCGATGATGTCGGCGTTCAGTTTGGGTAAGTAGAGGGAGGCGATCGTCCCGATCAGCTGCAGGACGACCACCAGGGACAGGTTTCCCGCGTACGGACGCAGGCGCGCACGCAAGATGCGAAGTAACATCAATCTTCCCCAGAGTCGTGATGGCGGCCACCGTCGAGCGCGAACTCGGCGATGTCCTCGGTGGCCAAGGGCTGACCTGTGGTGTGCTTGCGAAGGCCGTCGAACGCGAAGTCGACGATCTCCTCGGCGGTCAGCACGACGCCGCCGGAAATCATTGGGTGGGTGGCCGAGAAGGTGATCAGCCCGATCCGCCGGACCACCTCTTCGGGCGAGTAACGCAGCTGGTCCTGGTCCGGCCGGAGCAGGTCGGCGAACGCGGCGTTGGCCAGGTCGGACTGCCGCTTGCGGCGCGCCTCGTCCATCGGCGTGGTGTGTTTCCACTCCGGCGGCCGGCGCATCCGGAGCGCGAACATCAGCTTGAACACGCCGCGCAGCCGCTTCTGGCCGATGTCGACCGCGGCGATGGTCCGCTCCCGCAGCGGCAGCGAGCGGTCCACCCGCTCCAGCGCCCGGATCAGGTCGGTGGTGTCGAACGCGGTCGCCATCGCAGTCTCGACGAGCGCGTCCTTACTGCCGAAGGCCCGGAAGATGGTGCCCTCGGCGATCCCGGCCGCCTCGGCGATCTGCTTGGTGCTGACGTCCGGACCGAACTCCTCGAGCAGCGGCAGCGCGGCCTCGATGATGGCGGCGCGCCGTTCCTCGGGAGGTAGTGGAGTCGCTCGTGGTGTCACAGGTTCGAGGGTAACTGAGTGAGTACTCACTCACAACCTCGTTCACCCTTTTGGCGCAGACCGGTTCTCCAGCAGCGTGGAAACGCCGTCCAGGAGCCGTTCGAGACCAAACTCGAACGCGTGATCGGAGTCGTACGGCGCGTCGAACTCATTCCCGACCGTGGTCCCGACCCGGGATGCGAGCGGGAACTTCTTGGTGTCACTGATCCGGTCCAGGTGCGGCACGTGCGCCAACCACCATTCACGGTCGGTGATCCCCGACCGTTGGATCACCTGGCGCGCCTCGACCGCCGTACGCACGGCGCCGTGCACGTAACCGTTGACCAGGGCGACGGTCGCGTCCATCTCGAGATCGGTCAGGCCGATCCCCTCGACCGCGGTCAGCTCGTACTCGTACTTGGCCATCACGTTGGGACCGAGCGGCGGGCGGCTGACGGCGACGTGGAGCATCCACGGATGCCGGAGGTACAGCTCCCGGTTCGCCCGCGCGACCTCATCGAGCCTGGCTCGCCAGTCCCCCGGTACGTCGCGGCGCGGCAGCTCGCCGTACGCGGTGTCGAGCATGACGTCGAGCAGCTCGCCCTTGCCGGGGAAGTAGCGGTACAGCGTCATCGCGCCGGCACCGACCTCGTCGGCGACCCGGCGCATCGACATCGCGGTCATGCCCTCCGCGTCGGCGACCCGCAGGGCGGCCTCGACGATCTGGTCGGCCGTCAGCGCCGGCTTGGGCCCGCGGGTCGGCTGCGGCCGGCGGCGCCACAGCAACTCGAGGCTCTTCGCCGGGTCGCCGCTGCCGCTGTACTCCTGGTTCATGTGCGGGAGTCTCTCGGATTGGCTATAGTCGTGCGGTTACTTCGTACAGCGTACTCAGTTAGGTATTCAGTTGACCTCAAGCATTGTCGAGGTCCTACGGTCGGGAACTGTCGGTGGTCTCCGGAATCATCGGCTGTCCCGATCGACCGGAAGCGGAGCACAACCGTGAGCATGGAGATGACCGCGTGGAACTCGCTGTACCACGCGATGCACGCCCAGGACGACAAACGCCCGTTCTCGCGGGCCACCCTCAAACGCATCCTGGCGTTCGCACGGCCGCATCGGCGGCAGCTGATCTGGTTCCTGGTGCTCAGCATCGGCGCGGCCGTCCTCGCGGTCGCCACACCGGTGCTGGCCGGCCGCGTGGTCGACGCGATCGTGGGTGGCAAGGCGTTCAGCGTCGTACTGAAGCTGGCTGTGCTGATCGCTGTCATCGCCATCGCCGAGGCGGGGATCAGCATGCTCACGCGTTGGTTGTCGGCGGGGATCGGTGAGGGGCTGATCCTGGATCTGCGGACGGCCGTGTTCGACCACATCCAGCGGATGCCGATCGCGTTCTTCACCCGGACCCGGACCGGCGCGCTGGTCTCCCGGCTGAACAACGACGTGATCGGGGCGCAGCGGGCGTTCAGCGACACACTGTCCGGCGTGGTCAGCAACGTGGTGATGCTCGTGCTGACCCTGGTGGTGATGCTCGGGGTGTCGTGGCAGATCACTGTGCTCGCGCTGATCCTCCTGCCGATCTTCGTCGTACCGGCCCGCCGGATCGGCGCCAGGCTGGCGGGCCTGCAGCGGGAGGCGGCCAACTACAACGCGACCATGAGTACGCAGATGACCGAGCGGTTCTCGGCGCCGGGTGCGACGTTGGTCAAGCTGTTCGGGCGGCCGGCGCGGGAGTCCGCGGAGTTCGCGGTCCGGGCCCGGCGGGTGCGCGACATCGGGGTGCGGACCGCGATGGTGCAGTGGATCTTCGTGACTGCGCTGACGCTGGTGTCCGCGCTGGCGCTCGCCGTGGTCTACGGGTTGGGCGGGTTCTACGCGTTGCGTGGACAGCTCGACGCCGGTGCCGTGGTGTCGATGGCGTTGCTGCTGACGCGGCTGTACTCGCCGCTGACTGCGCTGGCGAGTGCGCGGCTCGAGGTGATGACCGCGCTGGTCAGCTTCGAGCGCGTCTTCGAGGTGCTGGATCTGGAGCCGCTGATCAAGGACAAGCCGGACGCGGGGCGCGTGCCGGACGGACCGGTGTCGGTGGAGTTCGCGGGGGTCCGCTTCGCGTACCCGTCGGCGGACAAGGTCTCCCTCGCGTCGCTCGAAGAGGTCGCCAAGCTCGACACGCGGGGTGGTGTCGAGGTGCTGCACGACATGTCGTTCCGCGCCGAGCCGGGGCAGATGATCGCGCTCGTCGGGTCGTCCGGCGCCGGGAAGTCGACGATCGCGCAGCTCATTCCGCGCTTGTACGACGTCGACTCGGGCGCCGTGAAGCTCGCCGGGATGGACGTCCGTGACGTGTCGGCGGAGTCGCTGCGGGACACGCTCGGCATGGTCACGCAGGACGGTCACCTCTTCCACGACAGCATCCGGGAGAACCTGCTGCTCGCCCGCCCCGAGGCAACCGAAGACGACCTGTGGGATGCGATCTCTCGGGCGCGGCTCGGTGAATTGATCCGGTCGCTGCCGGACCAGTTGGACACGGTGGTCGGCGAGCGCGGCTATCGCCTGTCAGGCGGTGAGCGCCAGCGCCTCACGATCGCCCGGCTGCTCCTCGCCCAGCCACGCGTCGTCATCCTGGACGAGGCGACCGCCGCCCTGGACTCCACCAACGAGGCTGCTGTCCAAGCTGCTCTGACGGAGGCCCTCGCCGGTCGTACGGCGGTCGTCATCGCGCACCGCCTGTCCACGATCCGCGCCGCCGACCAGATCCTCGTGATCGAGTCGGGCCGCATCGTCGAGCAGGGCACCCACTCTGCCCTCCTCGCCGCCGGCGGCCGCTACGAAGAGCTTTACCGAACCCAATTCGACCAGCCCGGCACAGGGAACGCGGAGGTAGTCACGGTCTGAGGCACGGGTGTGGATGTCGTTGGGTTCTGTTTTCGGTAGGAGGGCGTCGGGTTGGTGGGTACGGGGCAGGAGCTGGCTGGGTGTGCAGTGGTGTTCAGGCCGGCGGATCCGCCGCGGGAGAGCCGCGTCGCGTTCTGGGATCCCGAGGGTGGGCCACTCCCCCTCGGCGTCGGTGAACAGACCGAGCTCGACCTGATCGTCGACGCGGCTCCACGCACCGTCCGCGCGATCGAACTCCCGGTCGCCGACGCCGTCCCACTCCTCGGCCGTGCCCGCCAGGCAGCCGGCTCCCACCCGTCGGCAGCCTTCTGGGGAGCCGCAGCCCTGGCCGCGCTTCAACTGGTTGCCCGAGGCAAACTCCTACCCGGCCTCTCCCCCGCCGGCCACGACGCCTGGCGGGTCGGCCCACTCGACGCCGACGACGTCACCCGAGTCCTCACCCTCGCCGAAGCAATGCCCCCGACCGCCCGCGCCCTCCCCCTCCTCACGCTCCAGAACCCGACCACCGGCTCGGCCTCGCCCCAGGACCCGCGTTTCGGCTCACTCTCGGGTGACGCTCCGACTCCGTCCGGCGCCCTCCCGGGATCGGGTGTTGGGGTACGGCTGCCTGTGGCGGAGGAGTTGTTGCGGGAGTTTCTTGATGCGGTGGCGGATGGGATGCCTCGGTCGCCGGCGGCTGCGAAGGCCCACAAGGTGGGGCTGTTCGCGGGGGTCGCGCCGCAGCGGGCTGAGCGGTTGCGGTCGTGGGCTGATGAGGTGTCGGTGGGGCTCGACACCGGGGTGCGGATCTCGTTGCGGATCGAGATGGCCGAGTCGCCGGCTTTCAGCGCTGTGGTGCAGTTGCACAGCCTGAAGGATCCGACCTTGGTTCGGGATGCGTACGACGTCTGGGCCGAGGACGTCGCCGGGTTCGGACCACGGGCCCGGATCGACGCCACGCTGGCGATTCGCCGGGCGGCCCGCGTGTGGACGCCACTCTGTCGGTTGCTGGATTCCGCCGTACCGGATCGGATGGAGTTGGCGGATGAGGACGTCGCTGAGCTGTTGGCTGAAACGGCGCAGCGGTTGGCGGCGGCCGGGGTAGATCTGCATTGGCCGCGGAGTCTCGGGCGGGCGCTCACGGCGCGGGCGGCGATCACCTCGGCGGATGGACCGCCGAGCGACCTGCCTGGCTTCTTCGGCGGTGGGGCGACGCTCGACTTCAGCTGGCAGGTTGCTCTTGGCAATGACCCGCTGACCGAGGCGGAGCTGGATCAGCTCGCGGAGGCGACCCGCCCGGTGGTTCGGCTGCGGGACCAGTGGATGCTGATCGATCCCGACCTGGCCCGGAAGGCCCGCGAGCGGATCCTCAAGCCGGTCACGGCGATCGACGCGCTCGGTGTCGCACTGACCGGCAGCACCGAGATCGACGGCCGCCAGATCACGGTCACCCCGACCGCCTGGCTGGACGACCTGCGTGCCCGCATCGCCGATCCCGACCGGGTCGACGAACCGATCGACGCGCCCGCCGGCCTGCACGCCACCTTGCGCGACTACCAACTGCGCGGCCTGCGGTGGCTGGCCCGGATGACCTCGCTCGGTCTGGGCGGTTGCCTGGCCGACGACATGGGCCTCGGCAAGACGATCACCCTCATCTCGCTCCACCTCCACCGCCGGCAGTCACCCGGCACCGCAGGCCCCACACTCGTCGTCTGCCCGGCGTCTCTGCTGGGCAACTGGGAGCGTGAGATCCAGCGGTTCGCTCCCGGTACGCCGGTACGGCGCTTCCACGGTTCGTCGCGGTCACTCGACGACGCACGGGAGGGCTTCGTGCTGACGACGTACGGCACGTTGCGGCGGGACGCCGTACGACTGGCTGAACATCGGTGGGGACTGGTCGTCGCCGATGAGGCTCAGCACGTGAAGAACCCGTCGTCCAGTACGGCGAAGGCGCTGCGGACCGTGCCGTCGCGGGCGCGGGTGGCGTTGACCGGCACTCCGGTGGAGAACAACCTGTCCGAGTTGTGGGCGATCCTCGACTGGACGACGCCTGGGTTGCTCGGCCGGCTCGGGACGTTCCGGAGCCAGTGGGCCACGCCGATCGAGGCGGACAAGGACGAGGAGGTCGCGGCGCGGCTCGCGAAGCTGGTGCGGCCGTTCCTGCTGCGACGGCGCAAGTCCGATCCCGGCATCGCGCCTGAGCTGCCGCCGAAGACCGAGACCGATCAGCCGGTGTCGCTCACCCGCGAGCAAGTGGTCCTCTACGAAGCGACCGTCCGCGAGCTGATGGCGGAAGTGCAGGCGAGCGATCGGATGGCCCGGCGCGGTCTGATCGTGAAGCTGCTGACCGGGCTGAAGCAGATTTGCAATCACCCGGCGCAGTACTTGAAGGAGCCCGCCGACGCACGGCTGAACGGCCGCTCCGGCAAGCTCGAACTCCTCGACGAACTGCTCGAGACGATCCTCGCCGAAGACGGTGCCGTCCTCGTCTTCACGCAGTACGTCGCTATGGCGCGACTGCTCGAGCGCCACCTGTCCGATCGTGGCATCGGCACGCAACTCCTGCACGGTGGGACGCCCGTGGCGAAGCGGGAGGAGATGGTCGAACGGTTCCAGGCCGGTGAGGTGCCGGTGTTCCTGCTGTCGCTGAAGGCGGCCGGGACGGGACTCAACCTCACTCGCGCCGATCACGTCGTGCACTACGACCGGTGGTGGAATCCAGCGGTCGAGGACCAGGCGACCGACCGTGCGTACCGGATCGGGCAGACCCGCCCGGTGCAGGTCCACCGATTAATTGCCGAAGGCACCATCGAGGACCGGATCGCGACGATGCTGACCACCAAACGCGAGCTGGCCGACGCAGTCCTCGCCACCGGCGAGGCCGCCCTCACCGAACTCTCCGACACTGACCTCGCCAACCTGGTCGAACTCCGCGGAGGTGGCCGATGAGTGATGCGCGGGGGTTTGGGCCGTTCGGAGCTCAGCGGCGGAGTACTCGGGGGCGGTCCTGGTGGGCTCGGGCCTGGGTGCAGGCGTTGGAGGATACGTCGCTGGATTCGGATCAGCTGCGGAAGGGGCGGCGGTACGCGAACTCGGGGCAGGTTGGAGCGATCACGATCAGTCCGGGGCGGATCGCGGCGCTGGTCGACTCGCCCGACGACACCTACGAGGCCGTCGTTCAGATCGATCCGCTGAGCGAGGACGCGTGGCGGAGGTTCCTGGATGAGGTGGCCGCCCGTGCCGGGCACATTGCCGCCTTGCTCGACGGTGACATGCCGCACGATCTGGTTGAGGCTGCGGCCGATGCCGGCGTGGCGCTCTTGCCCGCCATTGGTGACCTCGACCCGACCTGTACTTGTGACGGCTGGGAGCTGCCCTGCCAGCACGCCGCCGCGCTCTGCTATCAGGTCGCCTGGCTGCTCGACGACGACCCGTTCATCCTCCTGCTGCTCCGCGGCCGATCCCGCGAAGACATCCTCGACGAGCTCCAAGCCAGAAGCTCAAGTGCCACCGCGCCAGAAGCGGCCGAGCCAGGCGCATCCCCGCAGGACGTACTCGCGGCGCCGCTACGCGAGCTGCCTGACCTGCCAGATCTGCCGGGGAAGGTGACAGCCGACGAGTTGGCCATCAGTGGGATCGAGGCCCCGCCCGGCTTCACACCGGCGACCCTTTCGCTGCTGGTCCTCGATGCGTCCCGCCGGGCCCGGGCAATCCTCAGCGCACTCCTGCGCGGTACGCCGGAGCCACAGCCACTCGACGAATGGTCAGACGCCGTCCGGCTTGCCGCTGACTTCCCCGAGCTGACCACGCCGCTGACCGAGGCGACCGGCCGGCCCGAAGCGCTTGCCCTCGGCATCAAAGCCTGGCGGTACGGCGGCGCACCCGGCCTGGACGTGCTCGAACACACCTGGACGCCCGACCCGACCGACATCGCCCGGGCGCGGACCGAACTGCTGGCCGCCGACGACGAGCTCACGCTGCAGGCCAACCACAACCGCCTCACCCTCGGCAACACCGTCCAGCTCCGCCTGGATCACCACGCCCGCTGGCATCCGTACGCCCTGATCGACGATCGCTGGACTCCAACCGCACCCGCGACCACCGATCCACTCACGGCGCTGGCCGACGACACGGCCGACCGGTAATTGCCGTGCGACGACGCCGGCGACCTGAGTAAGATCGCGGCAACTTCGGAGGATCGAGGAGGTGAGTTGATGACCGCGCCAACCGGCGCTGCCGTCCGTCCGGCAGCCGGTCCGATCAGTCAACTCACCGTGGGTTCTGCCTGAACCCCTCGCCCGAAAGGGATTTCCGTTGTCTTTCACCTGGAACACCCGTGTCGAGACTCCAGCCGACGTCGACATCATCCGCGACATCACTCTGCGCGCCTTCGGTCGCCAGTTCGAGGTCGACTTCCTCGATGCCCACCGCGCCGACCCGATCGCCTGGCTTCCCGGGTTGTTGATCGTCGCGACCACCCCCGACGACAAGCCCGTCGCCTACTCGCTGCTGACCCGCTGCCACATCGGCGGCATCCCGGTCCTGTCACTGGGGCCGGTCGCCGTGCTTCCGGCGTACCAGAAACAAGGTGCCGGGAGCGCTTCGGTCACGGCAGCCCTCGCCACTGCGCGTGATCGTGGTGAGCAGAGCGTTGTCGTGCTCGGTCATGCGGACTACTACCCGCGATTCGGGTTCCGGCAGGCGACCGAGTTCGGCGTCCATCACCCGCAGTACGACGGGCCGAACCTGATGGCGCTCGCGCTCGACGGGCACGCCGTACCGGCCGGCGATCTGACCTACCCGGTCACGACCTGACCCGCGCCCGGGGCCGTCGGAGGCCGTGCGGAAGCCTCCGGCGGCCCGGGCGGCGGTCGGCGTTGAACGTTCGGCAAGCTGTACGGCGGGAACTCGTAAAAGGTTCAGTCAAACTCGCCGAATCACTTGCGCATGTGCCTTGTATACATGAAACAGTCGTCGAGACCGCCTACCCAGGAGTTCCGCCATGACTCGTCGACTTCCGTTCGCACTGAACCGCTCCAGCTGGAGCAACCGCCGCCGTGCGGTGGCCGGAGCCGTGGCGGGGGTGATCGCGCTGGCGCTCACCGGGACCGCCTGCTCCCCTGTCGAACCCGCCGGCAACGACACGAGCGGCGCGAGCCAATCGCCGACCGGGCAGGACGTGTTCGGCGACCCGGCCGATGCGGCACAGGTGAAGCAGGGCGGCACGCTCACGGTCGCGCTGTCCGCCGACCCGGACAAGCTCGACCCGACGCTGTCGCGCAGCCTGTACTCGCGGTATGTCTTCCACACCATGTGCGAGAAGCTCTACGACCTCGGCCCGGATGCGAAGATCGTGCCGCAACTGGCGACCGCGCTGCCGACGGTCTCGGCGGACGGTCTGAGCCTGACCATCCCGCTGAAGCAGGGCGTGAAGTTCGCCGACGGCGGCACGCTCGACTCGAACGCGGTGAAGATCTCGATCAACCGCGGTCTGACGCTGGCCGGTTCCGGCCGGAAGAGCGAGCTCGGCCCGATCACCTCGGTCGAGACCCCGGACCCGAACACCGTGGTGATCAAGCTGTCGAAGCCGTTCGCCCCGCTCACCGCCGCGCTGGCCGACCGGGCCGGCATGGTGCTCAGCCCGGCCGCGGTCGCCAAGCTCGGCGCGAACTTCTCCACCGCGCCGGTCTGCGTCGGCCCGTTCAAGTTCGCCAGCCGGGTCGCGCAGAACTCCATCAAGGTGGTGAAGGATCCGCTGTACTACGACGCCGCCAAGGTGCACCTGGACGCGATCGAGTACCGGATCATCACCGACTCGAGCATCCGCTCGGCCAACCTGAAGTCCGGTGACGCGCAGGTCGCGGACTCGCTGTCGACGCAGGACGCGCCGTCGCTGCAGAAGGACAGCAGCATGACCGTGCTGCAGTCGCAGTCGCTCGGGTACCAGGGCCTGACCATCAACATCGCGAACGCGAACGGCATCGGCAACCCGCTCAAGCAGCTCGATACCCCGATCGCGAAGGACCCGCGGGTCCGCCAGGCACTCGACCTGTCGATCGACCGCGCGGCCCTGGTGAAGTCGATCTTCAACGGCCTGAGCACGGTCGCCTGCTCGCCGATCTCGCCGAAGAGCGAGTTCACCTCCGACGCCGCGCAGGTCTGCCCGGCCCACGACACCGCGAAGGCGAAGCAACTGCTCGCGGATGCCGGCGTGACGACGCCGTACAAGGTCACGATGATCACCTCGAACAACCCCGACAGTCTGCGGCTCGCGCAGGCGCTGCAGGCGATGGTGAAGGAGGGTGGATTCGACCTGGTGATCAAGCCGGTCGAGTACGCCGCGTTGCTCGACCAGCAGGACCGCGGTGACTTCGAGCTCCTGCAGCTCGGGTGGTCCGGGCGGGTCGACCCCGACGCGAACACCTACAACTTCGTCGGCACCACCGGCAGCCAGAACGTGGCCGGCTACAGCAGCCCCGAGGTCGACAAGCTCCTCACCGACGCCCGTCAGAACACCGACACGGCACAACGGATCAAGCTGTACGGCGACGTCGTCACGAAGCTGCAGCAGGACGACCCGCTGATCTACATGTACCGCCAGCGCAACCTCACCGGCGTCAGCAAGAAGCTCCTCGGCATCCAGGTCTACCCGGACGGCGTGATCCGGACAGCCTTCGCAGGCTTCGCGAAGTGAGCGCTTCCTCCGGTTCGCCCGCCTTCGGCGGGCGGATGACGACGAGCGAGAGGAGGTGGGGTTCGTGCGACGGTATCTGCTCAACCGGTTGTGGCAGTCGGTCGTGACGTTGATCCTGGCAACGATCGTCGTGTTCACCGGCGTCCGCGCGCTGCCGGGTGACCCGGCGCTCGCGCTCGCCGGTGAGGACCGGGATCCGGAGTCGCTGCGGGCGATCCGGCAGCAGTACGGGCTGGACAAGTCGGAGCTGGTGCAGTTCTGGCAGTTCGTCAGCCATGCGGTCCGGGGCGATCTGGGGCAGTCGATCCGGACCGGCGAGCCGGTCCGGACGATGATCGTGAGCGCGTTGCCGGTGACGATCGAGCTCTCGGTGCTGGCCATCCTGGTGGCGAGTGTGATCGGCGTCGGCGCCGGCGTAGTGGCCGCCGTACGCCGGGGCGGCCCGGCCGAATGGGCGGCCAACGCGCTCGCGCTGCTCGGCCTGTCGGTGCCCAACTTCTGGCTCGGGCTGATGGCGATCCTCTACCTGTCCGTTGCCTTGGGCCTCTTTCCGGCGTCCGGCTTCGTACCGTTCTTCAGCAACCCGGCCGACAATCTGCACCACCTGATCCTGCCCGCGCTGATCCTCGGCACCGGCCTGGCCGCGGTGATCATGCGCCAGACCCGATCGTCGATGCTCGACGCGCTGAGCGCCGACTACATCCGTACCGCCGAAGCGAAGGGGCTCGCGCCCCGCGCGGTGATCGGCCGTCATGCGCTCCGCAACAGCCTGATCGTCGTCGTCACGATCGTCGGCCTCCAGCTCGGCGCGCTCATCTCCGGCGCCGTCGTCACAGAGCGGATCTTCGCGCTCCCTGGCTTCGGCAAGCTCACCGTCGACGCCGTCTTCCAGCGCGACTATCCGGTCATCCAGGCCGTCGTCCTCGTCACGGCGACGGCGTACATCGTCATCAATCTGCTGGTCGACCTGCTCTATTCGGTGATCGACCCGCGGATCCGCGTTCGAGGTGATGTGTGATGGCCGTCGCCGAAACCCTCACCGCCAGCCCGTCACTGCGCAGCAACCGCAGCAAAGTCGTACGCCGGATGCTCCGCAATCCGCTCGCGATCACCGGACTCGTCGTCCTCTGCATCGCGATCATCCTCGCCGTGTTCGCCCCCTGGCTCGCACCGCACGAGCCGACCCAGACCCATCTCGACAATGCCTTCGCGCCACCCGGGACGGCCGGCTACCTCCTCGGCACCGACGACCTCGGCCGCGATGTGCTCTCCCGGATCATGTTCGGGCTCCGAGCGTCCCTGCACGTCGCGCTGCTCGCGGTCGCCACCTCACTCGTGATCGGCGTACCGCTGGGTCTGATGGCCGGTTACTTCCGTAGGATCGACGCGCTGATCTCGCGGTTCACCGACCTCGTCCTCGCGTTCCCGTTCCTGATCCTGGCGGTCGGGCTGGCGGCGATCCGCGGCGCGAGTCTCGGCAACGCGGCGATCGCGATCGGTATCGCCCAGATCCCGGGCGTGATCCGGATCGTCCGGTCCGAGACGCTGCGGCTGAAGTCGCTCGACTTCGTCGCGGCCGCGATCGTCGAGGGCGCCGGCGATCCGTGGGTGCTCGGCCGGCACATCTTGCCGAACGCGGCCTCGGTGATCATCGTCCAGGCGACCGTCGCGCTGCCGGCGGCGATCCTCGGCGAAGCGGTGCTGTCGTTCCTCGGGCTCGGCATCCAGCCGCCGGCGCCGAGCCTGGGCACGATGCTGTCCGACGCGCAGCAGTTCGCGTCGCGGGCGCCGTGGGCCGCGGTGATGCCCGGCCTCGCGATCATGCTGCTGACGCTGGCGTTCAACATCGTCGGCGACAGCCTCCGTGACGCGCTCGACCCGAAAGCGAGCCGCCGATGACTGTATCGACGAATGGGCATGTCCTCGAAGTCAGCAATCTGTCCGTCACCTTCCGGACCGAGGACGGCCTGCTGTCAGCCGTCGACCGGGTCAGCCTGGAGGTCGGTGACGGTGAAGTGCTCGCCGTGGTCGGCGAGTCCGGCTGCGGCAAGAGCGTCACCGCGATGAGCCTGGCCGGCCTGCTCCCCCGGACCGCGACCGTCGACGGCTCGGTCAAGCTCGACGGCGTCGAACTGATCGGCGCCGGCAAACGCACGCTCCGGTCGATCCGCGGCCGCGAGGTGGCGTACATCTTCCAGGAGCCGATGACCTCGCTGAACCCGGTCTTCACCGTCGGCCACCAGATCGGCGAAGTCCTCCGCACCCACGTCGGCGTCAGCCGCCAGGCCGCCCGGGATCGCTCGATCGAACTCCTCAAGCTCGTCGGGATCCCGTCCGCCGAGCGCCGGGTCAGCGACTACCCGCACCAACTCTCCGGCGGGATGCGCCAGCGCGTGATGATCGCGATGGCGGTCGCCTGCGATCCCAAGGTCCTGATCGCCGACGAGCCGACCACGGCCCTCGACGTCACGATCCAGGCCGGCATCCTCGACGTACTGCGTGGACTCCGCGAACGACTCGGCACCAGCATCGTCCTGATCACCCACGACCTCGGCGTGGTCGCGGACCTCGCCGACCGGGTGGCTGTCATGTACGCCGGACGCGTCGTCGAGACAGCCGAGGTGCACGACCTGTTCGCGAATCCGCAGCACCCGTACACAACCGGCCTCCTCGGCGCATCACCGGCTGCCGGCCGCCATGCCGAGACGCATCGCCTCAACGAGATCCCAGGCCTGGTGCCCGTGCTCGAGGAACAACCCGACGCCTGCACCTTCGCCGACCGCTGCCCGCGGGCACTCGACACCTGTACGACGTCCCAGCCAGAACTGACCGGTGGTCCGCACCGCGTCGCGTGCTGGAATCCAGTCAGAGAACCAGTGGAGGTCTGATGGAGACCACAGCCCTCGCCCTGGAAGTCGAAGATCTGGTCATGCATTTCGGGCCGGTTCGGGCGGTCGACGGTGTGACGCTGCGGATCCGTCAAGGGTCTGTCGTCGCACTGGTCGGCGAGAGCGGCTCCGGCAAGTCGACGGTCGGCCGGTGCATCGTCAGACTGCTCGAACCGAGCGGTGGGACCGTCAGACTCGCCGATGCCGACATCACGCACCTCAACCGCCGACAGCTCCGACCGCACCGACGAGACGTATCCATCGTGTTCCAGGACCCGGCCGGCTCGCTCGACCCGCGGCTCTCGGTCGGAGACATTGTCGGCGAACCGCTCCGGCTCATGCGCCGCAAAGACATCCCGGCCAAGGTCGCAGAGGCACTACGCCGCGTCGGACTCCGGCCTGAGGTTGCACAGCGCTCACCACACGAGTTGTCCGGCGGTCAGCGCCAGCGAGTCAGCATCGCCCGTGCACTGATCTCTGAGCCGCGGCTACTCGTCGCGGACGAGCCGACGAGCGCACTGGACGTCTCAGTCCAGGCAGCAGTGCTCAATCTGCTCGCGGACCTCCAACGCGACCTGGGCTTCGCGTGCCTGTTCATCACCCACGACCTCTCCGCCGTCGAGTACCTCGCCGACGAGGTCGCAGTGATGTATCTGGGCCAGTTGGTCGAGCAAGGCCCACGATCCCGCATCTTCGGCGCGCCTGCTCACCCCTATACCCAGGCACTCCTGTCGGCGGCGCCCGTACCCGACCCGACCGAGCAGCGGGCGCGCAAGCCGGTCCTGCTCGGTGACGACCTGCCCTCCGCGATCGATCCGCCGTCCGGGTGCCGCTTCCACACCAGATGCCCGGTCGCGATCGACACATGCCGGACAGTCGTGCCGGAGTCGCGGGTAATCGGAGAAGGTGGACACCAGGTGGCTTGTCACCTCGTGAACGACGACGGCACCGGACCAGACGTACGCAGAGTCGAAGAAGGAGTTACTCGATGAGGTTCACCACCCGGCCCACCTTGCGCGGCACGTTCGGGATGGTCTCGTCCACGCACTGGCTGGCGTCGCAGTCGGCGATGCGGATCCTCGAGCTCGGCGGCAACGCGTTCGACGCGGGCGCCGCCGCCGGGTTCGTGCTGCACGTGGTCGAGCCGCATCTCAACGGACCCGGTGGTGAGGTGCCGGCGATCATCGCGACCGCTGACGACCCCACACCGCGGGTGCTGAGCGGCCAGGGCGTCGCTCCGGCCGGTGCGACGATCGAGCACTATCGCTCACTCGGTCTGACGCTTGTCCCCGGTTCAGGACCGCTCGCGGCCACAGTGCCTGGAGCTGTCGACGCATGGCTGCTCCTGCTGCGTGATCACGGCACGCTGCCGTTGCGCGTCGTACTGGAGCCTGCTGTCGACTATGCGCGCAACGGTCACCCACTGGTGCCGCGGGTCGGTGACACGGTCAACACTGTGCGGGACCTGTTCGAGGACCACTGGCCGACGTCAGCCGCGCTGTGGCTGAAGGACGGGCGTCCGCCGACCGGCATGTTCCGCAACGAGGCGTACGCCGCAACCCTCGAGAAGCTCGTGACCGAGGGCGAGGCGGCCGGCGCGGACCGGCAGGCGCAGATCGAGCAGGCGCGGAAGACCTGGCGGGAAGGGTTCGTCGCGGAGGCGGTCGACGCGTTCTCTCGGCTGCCGCATCGCGACTCCAGTGGTGCGGACCATGGCGGCCTGATTACCGGCGAAGACATGGCTGCCTTCCAGGCGAGCTGGGAGGAGCCGGCCACGCTCGACTGGAACGGCTACACCGTCGCCAAGACCGGGCCATGGGGCCAGGGACCGGGTCTGCTGCAGTCGCTCGCCGTACTGGCCGAGTTGGGCGACGTCGACCTGGACAGTGCCGAGGGTGTCCACACGACGGTCGAGGTGATGAAGCTGTCGTACGCGGACCGCGAGGCCTGGTACGGCGACGACGCCGACGTACCGCTGAAGACGCTGCTCTCCCCCGCGTACGCCGCCGAGCGCGCGAAGCTGATCGGCCCGGACGCGAGCCTCGAGCTCCGGCCCGGTCGCCCGGACGGCCGTCAGCCCATCCTGCCCTCGATTGCCGTCGGCAACGATCAGGGCGACGCGACCACGGGAGAGCCGACCGTTTCGTCCGTCGGTGAGACGCGTGGCGACACCTGTCATGTCGACGTGATCGACCGGTGGGGCAACATCATCTCCGCGACGCCGAGTGGCGGCTGGTTGCAGTCGTCGCCGACGATCCCGGAGCTCGGCTTCTGCCTCGGGAGCCGGGCGCAGATGTTCTGGCTCGAGGAAGGACTGCCGGCCTCGCTCGCGCCTGGCAGGCGTCCGCGCACCACTCTCACGCCGACGTTGGTCCTGCGCGACGGCCGGCCGGTGATGGCCTGCGGCTCGCCCGGTGGCGACCAGCAGGACCAGTGGCAGCTGCTCTTCCTGCTGCGTCATCTCGGCCAGGGGATGGATCTGCAGGAGGCGATCGACGCGCCGGCCTGGCACACCACGGGCTTCCCGTCGTCGTTCTACCCGCGCGCGACCGAGCCGGGTGGTCTGGTGATGGAGAGCCGACTCGGCACCGCCGTACGCGATGAGCTGGTACGACGCGGGCACGCCGTCACCGAGACCGATGCGTGGAGCCTCGGCCGGTTGTGCGCCGTACGCAAGGAACCTGACGGTGTGCTGGCGGCCGCGGCCAACCCGCGCGGGATGCAGGGCTACGCGGTCGGACGCTGAGTCAGCGCGGCCTTGGCGGCGGCTTCCACGTGTTCGCGCGCCGCTGTGGTCGCGGCCGCCGGGTCGCGGGCTTCGATCGCCTCGACCAGGCGGATGTGTTCCTCCCACGAGTGCGGTGCGCGCTGGGCGGCGCCGACGCGGAAGACCCAGTGCACGTGGTGATACATCGCGGCGGAGATCGAGAGCAGCCAGCGGTTGCCGCTGACCTCGATCACCCCGCGATGGAACGCGCTGTTCAGCTCGGCGACCAGGTCGAAGTCCTTCGCATCGGTCGCCGAGCTCGCCTGATCGAGCAGACGGCGCAAGTGCGCCATGTCGTTCGCCGTCGCCCGCTCGGCCGCGAGTCCGGCGGCGAGAGTCTCCAGCTGCTCGCGTACGGCGAACAGGTCGCGAACCGCGGTGTCGTCGAGCGTCGCCACCACCGCACCGCGACGGGGCAGGATCTGGACGAAGCCTTCGGCCTCCACCACGCGCAACGCCTCGCGCACCGGATTGCGGGACACTCCGAAGTCGTCCGCGAGCCGGGTCTCGGTCAACCGCTCGCCCTGCGCGTAATCACCGTCGACGATCCGCCGGCGCAATTCCGCGAGTACCTGCTCGCGTAAAGCGACATGGTCGGCACCGATCGTGCGCACCTGGCCCCCACTCGGCTGCTCCACCCCAGGCTCCTCTCCCCGCTTCGCTTCGCGCCACGCTAGCCGATCGATCAGGCGTCGGCACGTGATCCCGGCGCGGGGTTATCTTGTCGGCTTGAGCATCAGACTGACTCCACTGACGGATCCCGACTACCGGCCGTTCAGCCGCCGGATCGCCTGGCTCGCCGCGGACGCCGACGGCAACCCGATCGGGTCCGCGTTCCTCCGGCTCAACAGCCGCGAGAGCCAAGCCCACCTGGCCGAGCTGCAGCTCAACGTCCACCCGGCCGAACGCCGCCGCGGTGTCGGTTCCCGGCTGCTCGAAGCGGTCGTCAACGCCGCCCAGGACCACGAGGTCCACACGCTGCTCGCAGACGCGACCGCCGGCTCCCCCGCCGATCAATTCCTCCAGCACCACGGCTTCGCGATCGGCCTGACGCTCGTCTACGCGCGTCTCCGGTTGGACGATGCGACTCCCGCCGTACCGGATGTTCCGGGCTATCACCTGATCTCGTGGCGAGGCGTCGTACCGGACGAGTTGGCGCAGACGTTCACGGACGCGCGGACCGGGATGAACGACGCGCCCTCCGGAGACATCGCGTACGGCGAGGATCCGTGGGACGTCGAGCGGACGCGGTACGCCGCTCGGGTCATCGAGGAACGCGGTGACCAGCTGACCACGGTGGCCGCCGTGGACGACGCCACCGGCGCGATCGCCGGCTTCACCGAACTCGTCGTACCGGGTGACGGCAAGGGCGACGCCCAGCACTACGGCACCGCCGTACTCCCCGCACACCGAGGCCACGGCCTGGCCCTGTGGATGAAGGCCGAGCAGATCCTCCAGACCCGCATCCACTTCCCCGACCTCGACGCCCTCCTCACCGACACCGTCGATACGAACACCCCGATGCGCCGCACCAACACCCACCTCGGCTACAAACCCACCGGAGCCGTCCACCGCCGCACCCTGGACTTGTAACAGTCGGCTACTGGCCGAGGATCTTTTGGACTGCGGCTGTTGTGATCGGGTGGTAGCCGGGGCGGGCCTTGGCGAAGACTTCGGCGGCGAAGGCTCGGTCCGTGCCGGCCAGGGCCTGGTAGACGGGCAGGACCAGCTTCATCCGGCCGACCTTGGTGAGGAATTCGGCCAGTTCGGCGTACGACGCCTCGTAGCTGCTGGCGGCAACGATCTGGTACCACCGCCGGGCGATCTCGCCGTTCGCCGTGCCGGTCAGGCCGAACGCGCGATCGAGCTGCTGCAAGAGCAGCGGGCTGAGTACGTCGGGGGCCGCGTCGAGGAACCGCAGCCACTCCTGCGTGGTCCACCGCTCCGCTCCGGCCGGGAGCTCGCCTGTCGTCAGCCACCGGTCCCGGGCCTCGTCGACTGCCTGGAAGCGCTCCGACACCGCCCGGCGGGCAAACGACGGGATCCCCGGCTCGTTCAGCCACGCCGAGATCTCGGCCTCAGTCACGACCCCCGGGTGCGGTTCGAGCAGGTGCTCCTGCAGGTGCGCGACGAAGTCGTCGCTGTTGATGCTGCGGAACGCGTACCGGTCGAAGTACCCGCCCAGGAACGGGTCGAACACCTCGCGCGAGAACCGCTCCTCCAGCCACGACAGGAACCACGAGCCCTTGAGCGGCCCGGTCGACGTCGTCCCGTGGTACTCCGAGTGGTGGTTCAATCCTGGCAGCTCGACGGCCAGCTCGGCCGGGGTCAGCGGGTCCAGCTTCACGACCGTGGCGTGCTGCTTGATCGCCGTCTCCATCTCCGCGAACTCGGCGCCGTAGACCGCCTCGACGATCCGGTTCTCGACGTACGACGTGAAGCCCTCGTTCAGCCAGATGTCGTCCCAGCTGTCCTGGGTGACCAGGTTGCCCGACCAGCTGTGCGCGAGTTCGTGCGCGACCACGCTGACCAGAGACTTGTCCCCGATCACCACGGTCGGCGTCGCGAACGTCATCCGTGGGTTCTCCATCCCGCCGTACGGGAAGGACGGCGGCAGCACGAGCAGGTCGTAGCGACCCCAGCGGTACGGGCCGAAGAGCTCCTCGGTGACCCGCATCATCTCTTCGGTGTCGGCGAACTCAGTCGCCGCCCGCCGCGCCATCTCCGGCTCGGCCCACACCCCGGACCGCTCGCCGATCGGCTCGAACACCAGGTCGCCCGCGGCGATGGCCAGCAGGTACGACGGGATCGGCTCGGGCATCACCACGTCGTACGAGCCGGTGCGGCGCGACGTCGTACCGTTGTCGGCGCTCATCAGCACCATCAGCTCGGGCGGAGCGGTGACGTGGGCGGAGTAGCTGAACCGCACACTCGGAGTGTCCTGCACCGGCACCCAGCTCCGGGCGTGGATCGCCTGCGACTGGCTGAACATGAACGGCATCACGCCACCCGCCGTCATCGCCGGCTCCAGCCACTGCAGACCGGTTGCGGTCGGTGCGGTCCGGTAGCTGACCCGCACGCGCTCATGCTGAGCGGTGCGAATGGTCAGCGCCGAGCCGAGCTCCTTGTCCGGCACCGCCAGGCTGTACTCCAGCGCTTCCCAGCCGTCGCCGGTCGCGCCCTCGACCGCGACCACGGTCAGGTCGCGGGTGTCGAGAACGAGCCGGTCACCAGTGCCCGTCCAGGCCAGCGTGTGCGTGGCGCTGCCGGCCAGGACCTTCGCAGCGAAGTCCAGCTCGAGGTCGAGCTCGAGATGGGTGGTCCGAACCAGGGCAGGTTCGGCGTAGGAGTGGCGATCGTGCGTCACGGATTACTCCCCGAGTCAGGTGTCCGGGGAACAGTACCCACGCCACAGCCCGATCAGGCGGCCATTCTGAGCCAGCCGCACCATGGTGCCAAAACCCTGGTTTGATCCTGACGCCGGTTGCGAAAACCGGGATGTCTCCTAGCAGACTGTAACCATGATGTCGCAGGGAAGTCCCGAACTGACGCTGAAGAGGCGGCCGTTCGGATCATGGCTGCTGGGGCCCGCCGACCAAAGCACGCGGCTGCTGCGCTTCCGGCTGCAGGCGCTGATGACGACGTTCTCGATCGGGACCAACCTGATCGGTGCCCTGGTCGTCTTCGTGCTCGCCGTGTTCGTGCTGCCCGGCCCGCCCCTGCTCGACCACCTGAAGCTGTTCAAGGCGATCGCCATCCCGGCGTACTTCCTGATCGCGATCGCGGTCGGTTGCATCTGGAGCACGTGGCTGACCCGGCGCGTGACCCGCTGGGTGGACGAGGAGCGGCCGGCCACCCGCGCGGAGCAGATCGCGACCCTTCAGCTGCCGCTGCGACTCACGCTGATCGAGGTTCTGCTCTGGCTGGTGGCCGGGGTGATCTTCACCGTGATGACGCTCGTGCTCCAGCCGGAGAACGCCCTGCGGATCGCGGTCACCGTCTTCGACGGCATGATCATCACCTGCGCGGTCTCGTACCTGCTGACCGAGTTCGCGCTCCGGCCGGTCGCGGCCCGGGCGCTGGTCGACTCACCGCCGCCGCGCCGGCTGCTCGCGGCCGGCCTGAAGGCTCGGACGGTGTTCTTCTGGGCGGTGGGGTCCGGTGTGCCGGTGGCCGGGCTGATGCTGGCCGCCGTACTCGCGCTGATCGAGAAGGACGTCTCCTCGACCCGGCTCTCGGTCGTGATCCTGGCGCTGGGCATTGTGGCGCTCGGCAACGGCTGGCTGCTGACGATGCTGTCGGCCCGGTCGGTGGTCGCGCCGGTTCGCTCGGTGCGGACAGCCTTGAGTCTGATCGGTGAAGGGCGGCTCGACGTCAGCATCCCGGTCTTCGACGGCACCGAGCTCGGATCGCTGCAGGCAGGGTTCAACCGGATGGCGGAGGGACTGCGCGACCGGGAGCGGATCCGCGACCTGTTCGGGCGGTACGTCGGTCCTGGCGTCGTGGAGGAGGCGCTCACCAGTGACCAGCTCGGTGGCGAGGAGCGGTTCGTCGCGGTGCTCTTCGTCGACCTGGTCGGGTCGACCGAGCTCGCGGCGGACCGGCCGCCGACCGAGGTGGTCCACCTGCTGAACCGCTTCTTCGAGATCGTGGTCGACGAGGTGGATCGGCAGGGCGGGTTCGTGAACAAGTTCGCCGGCGATGCCGCGCTGGCGATCTTCGGCGCGCCGGCCGAGCTGCCGGACGCGGCCGGGAGCGCGCTGAGCGCAGGTCGCGAGCTGGCCCGGCGGCTGACCGAGGAGTTGCCGGAGGCAACGGCCGGGATCGGCGTGACGGCTGGGATCGTGGTGGCCGGCACGGTCGGCGACGTACGGCGGCACGAGTACACGGTGATCGGCGATCCGGTGAACGAGGCGGCTCGCCTGAGCGAGCTGGCCAAGTCGACGCCGGGCCGGCTGATCGCGTCGATGAGCGCGGTCGACGAATCGGCGCCTGCGGAGGCCGATCACTGGCAGCCGACCGACCGGGTCACTGTCCGCGGCCGCTCCGCGCCGACCCAGCTGGCGATCCCTGCTCCTCGGTGATCAGCTCGTGCAGCAGGGCCGCGCCGTGCAGCATCGCCTTGGTCTGGCGGTCGTGGGCGGCCCGTCGTTCCGCGATCGCCTCCCGCAACGCCTCGGTGCTCCCGGTACGCCGCAGTCCGTCGATCACCGGCTTGATCTGCTCGAAGTAGTACCGCCCTTGGCGCAGCATGTGGATGACCCGCGCGTCCCGCACCTGCTCCGGACCATACCGCCGGTACTTCGTCCCCGGCTCCCGCGTAGGTGCCAGCAAGCCCGCAGCCTCCCAGACCCGCAGAGCCGAGGTGCGGACGCCCAGCCGATGCGCGAGCTCCCCCACCAGCAGTGAAGGCCCGGTCACCGGTGACTCCTCGACGTACTCCGCAGCCATCGCACCGAGCGCCTCACTCGCGGCATCGGTGGCCAGCCGTTGCTCATGCAGCGCGGCATGGGCTGCGTCGACGAGCCGGTAGGCCAGCGCCTCGTCGCCCGTGAGCACGGCGCGCATGATCTCCGTTGCGGTCTCCGCCCCGAACCCCGGCGCCAGTGCCCGATAGGTCAGCAACGCGGACAGATGTTCCGGCCCGTACTGCCGGTACCCGGTATCGGATCGCGGTGCCGGCGGCAGGATCCCGGCCGCCTCGTAGTTCCGGACGAGTTGCGTCGAGACGCCGGCTCGCCGCGCCAGATCAACCGGGCGTAGTCCCATCTCGTCTCTCCCTCGGAACTAGCGCCCGCCGGAGACGTCGATGGTGGTACCCGTCATGTACGACGAGCGGTCGGAGGCGAGGAACACGATCACCTCGGCGACCTCTCCCGGCTTCCCGGGACGGGCCAGTGGTGGCGTCGTACCGATGCGCTCGAGCCGGCCCGGTTCGTGGATGTCGGTCTCGATCAGGCCAGGGCGGACGCCGAGCACGCGGACGCCCTCCTTGGCGACCTCGTTGGCCAGTCCGGTGGTGAGCGCGTCGACCGCGGCCTTGCTCGCGGCATAGTCGACGTACTCGCCGGCTGACCCGAGCACGGCTGCCCGCGACGAGACGTTGACGATCACTCCGCCGGAACCGCCGTACGCCGTGGACATCCGACGCACTGCGGCACCTGCGACCAGGAACGCGCTGACGGAGTTGATCCGGAACACGCGGTCGAGCCGCTCGGCGTCGTACTCGGCGACCCGGCCGCGCGGGGACACGATGCCGGCATTGTTGATCACGGCACCGATCGGCCCGAGCTCGGCGGTGACGGTGTCGAAGAGCCGCTCGATCTGGTCGGCCTCGACCACATCGGCCTGGACGGCGATCGCCCGCCGGCCGACCCCCTCGCACGCCTTCACCACACGCGCGGCCGCGTCCTCGCGGGTCCGGTAGTTGACGCCGACGTCCCATCCGTCCGCCGCGAGCGCGATCGCCGACGCCGCACCGATCCCTCGACTCCCACCGGTGACCAGGACAACCCCACGCCGTACATCAGTCATGCCCTCACCCTGTCACGCCGGCGGCAGCGAGAACTGCAACTGGGTCTCCGAGTCGGTGAATCCGAGCGCGCGGTAGATCCGGATCGCGAGGTACTCCGGGTCCGCGACCATCACCAGCGTCCGCGCCCCACCGTCGGTCAGGCCGTACGTCGACGCACGGTGGACCAGCGTGCTCGCCAGCCCGCGGCCGCGATCCTCCGGTGCGGTCTGCACGGTCTGGAACCGTGCCAGCCCCTTCCCGTCGAACATCAACCCGAGCGAGCTCTGCAACCGGCCCCCGTCGAACGCCCCGAACCACTTCCCGTGTCCAGCCTCGACCAGAGCGCGATTCGCGACCAGCTTCCGCCGGGTGAACTGCTCGTACCCCTCGTCGACCGTCATGTCCGCGGTCGCCAGGCTCAGCTGAACTAGCTGCTCCCAGTCGTCGTCGCTGCCCAGCAAGCGGTACGTCGACTCCTCATTGGGCCGGCCTGGTGGGACGACCTCGCTCGCGGTCATCACCACGCTCCGCTCGACCGTGAAGCCGGCCGCGGTCAGCTCGTCCTCGGCGCCGATCTGGCCGTCCACGCTGTCGATGCCCAGGGCAACATGTTTCGCGGCCGGGAACTCCTGGTGGAAGGAGTCCAGGCGCGTCTTCGTGTCACCGGGCGCGAACGGGGTGCGGTAGAGCAGGAAGTTCCCCCACCAAAAACCCGGGTTGTCCGGCGTCCGCACCACGACGTACTCGCCGGCGTCGTGGAAGACGCTTCCGCTCAGCTCCAGCAGCAACAGGTCGGTCCGATAACCGAGGCTCGTGATCTCCACAGGGCCATCCTCCTGCCCTCGTCAATCTCATTCCGGATTGACATGCAGCCGTTCGGCTGCCTATGGTCTTTATGCAGCCAGGCGGCTGCATGAACTGATCGGAGCGTGATGGACGACGAGGTGTTCCGCGCCCTGGCCGACCCGAACCGCCGGCAACTGCTCGACATGCTGAACGCGCGCAACGGGCAGACACTGCGCGAGCTCTGCGCCGGCCTGGAGATGGCCCGGCAGTCGGTGAGCAAGCATCTCGCCGTACTGGAGGCCGCGAACCTCGTCACCACCGTGTGGCGCGGCCGGGAGAAGCTGCACCACCTCAACGCCGAGCCGATCAACGCCATCGCGGACCGCTGGATCAACCGGTACGACCGCCGGCGGGTCGAGCTGTTCGCCGATCTCAAAACGGCTTTGGAGGCCGAAACCATGAGCGACAACGACTTCGTCTACACCACGTACATCAAGACCACGCCGGAGCGGCTGTGGCGGGCGCTGACCGACCCGAAGTTCACCGAGCAGTACTGGCACGTCCAGCACGAGACCGACTGGAAGGTCGGCTCGGAGATGGTGTGGCACCTGGGCGACGTCGCGATGGCCGGGCCGGGACAGGTGGTGCTCGAGCACGACCCGTACACGCGGCTGTCCTTCACCTGGCACCACATCACGCCGGAGTTCGCGAAGGCGGTCGAGATGGACGACGACCTCTACCAGAAGACCAGCCGCGAACCACTCTCGAAGGCCACCTTCGAGCTCGAGCCGGTCGACGACCAGGTCAAACTGACTGTCATCCACACCGGCTTCGAACCAGGCAGCGCCATCCGCGCCATGATCGAGGACGGCTGGACCCGCCTGATCTCCGACCTGAAGTCGTTCGCCGAGACCAGCCCTGAACTGGCAGCCGGCTGACTACGGACGTTTGTGGATGAGGAGCGGAAGGACTGCTGCGGCGCCCGCCTCGCGGAGTTTGGCGGCGGCCACGGTGATGGGCCATTGGGATGAGGTGGCGTCGACGAGCAGGAGGACGGTGCGAGCGGTGACGGCTTGGGCGGTGGTGCCGTCGACCTGGAGGCCGTCGCGCCAGACCTTGGCCTCCTCTGCGGATGACAGGTCGTCGGTGAACCCGCTGCGGTCGACCGTCAGCTCTGCCTGGTCCAGGCGACCGACGGCGGCAACGTGCTCGGCGATCGCGACAGTCAGCTGACGGTGGCCTGCGGTGGGTAGCGCGACGACCACCTCCGGGCGACTTGACCACGAGCCGCGCCAGCGGGACAGGGCCGCGACAGCACCGGCCTTCAGCGCTTCGAGTGCTTCGGCGGGCGGTTCGGCGTCGGTGAAGGTGGCGCGGACGACCTCGCGCCATTCGGGAGCATCGGCATAGATCAGGCTCCGGCCCGGCTCGGCGCCCAGCTCCGCGGGGATGCGGCCCTTCGCACCGAACGCGCCACCTGGCCACATCTTCCGCGGCTCCAGCACGTGCACCTCGCCGCGCAGCAACCGCGTGATCGTCGCCACGGTCTCCGCCTCCGGCCGCTCCCCCAGCGGATCGGGCAACTCCCCCAGGCACACCGAACACCGCCCGCACGCCTCGGCCGACGGATCGTCCAGCGACTCCTGCAGAAGTTGCATCAGGCAACGATCACCACGCGTGTACGCACGCATGATGTCCGCCTCGCGCCGCCGGACGGCAACGATCCCGTCGTAGTGAGCGGCGTCGAACGTCCACTCCGCCCCGGTCCGCACCCAGCCCCGCTCGACCCGGTCGACGACGCCGTCCACCGCCAACTGCTTCAGCATCAGCTCAACGCGAGTACGACGCAGTCCCGTCTCGGCCTCGAGCGCCGGAACGGTCGCGGGCTGATCCGGTCCGTACCCGTCCAAGCCGCGCAGCAGACGCTGCACGTTCTCCGGGATCGGAATCGTCGCCGTCGCGAAGTAGTCCCACACACCGGCATCCGCATCGGACGGCAGCAACGCCACCACCGCATGATCGATCCCGCGCCCCGCACGACCGACCTGCTGGTAATACGAGACTGGCGACGGCGGCGACCCGACGTGCACGACGAACCCGAGATCGGGCTTGTCGTACCCCATGCCCAACGCCGACGTAGCGATCAGCGCCTTCAACTGATTGGCGCGCAGCGCGTCCTCGAGGCTCTCGCGCTCCCCCGCCTCCAACCCACCCGTGTACGCCGCAACCGGTACGTCGCGACCGTGGACCTCCTGAATCACCGCGGCCAGCCGCTGCGCGTCGGCGACCGTCAGCGTGTAGACGATGCCCGAGCCCGGCAGCTTCGGCAGATATTCGACCACCCACGCGAACCGATCCAGCGGCGACAACGCATCGACCACCGCCAGTTGCAGACTCGATCGCGCCAACGGACCCCGCAGTACGAGCGTCGACTCGCCCAGCTGATGCGCGACGTCCTCGGTCACCCGCGCATTCGCCGTCGCGGTGGTCGCGAGGACCGGAGTCTTCGGGTTCAGCTGCTGCAGTACGTCGGAGACCCGCCGATAGTCCGGCCGGAAGTCGTGACCCCAGTCGGACACCGCGTGTGCCTCGTCGATCACCAACAGCCCGATCTGCCCGGCCAGCCCGTCGAGCACGCGCCGCCCGAAGCCGGGGTTGGCCAGCCGCTCCGGTGAGACCAGCAGGACGTCGATCGCCCCGGAGCGCAGATCGTTCTCGATACTGGACCACTCGTCGATGTTGTTCGAGTTCAACGTGGCCGCGCGCAGACCGGCCCGGCTCGCGGCCGCGACCTGATCGCGCATCAACGACAGCAACGGCGATACGACCAGGGTCGGACCGGCGCCCTCGGCCCGTCTGATCGCGGTCGCCGCCCAGTACACCGCCGACTTGCCCCAACCGGTCGCCTGCACTACGAGCACTCGCGCGGCCGGCTCGCAGAGGGCCGCGACCGCGGTCTCCTGATCCGCCCGCAGCCGCGCGCTCTCCCCCGCGATCGCCTGGATCACACCGCCGGCGATCTTGGCGCGCTCGTCGGTCAGAGTCAGCGTCGCGTTGGTCTCAGCCATGCCAAGACCCTAGACGCCCCCACCTACACTTCGCTGGCTCCAACCGTCGACCTGTGGAAAACCCGCCTCCCTGGACCCGCCGGCTGCGGCGACGGCGACGGCGACGGGCCCGTGATCCCCCCGCCCGCTGTGGGACGGATATCCCCACGATTGGAGAGTTCTCGCCTGGTGTACCAACAGAGAACCCGCAACCCGAGGGGATATCCGGCTGGCTCTTCTGCTTTATGTGTGGGTGATGTGACGGGCCTTGAACTGGTGCACGCGGTGGCGTGGTGAGTTGTGTGGGCCGTCGAGGAAGGCGAGCACGCTGCTCGGGACAGCGGTGTGCCGGGCTGTGCAGCTGCCCGCTAGCCGGTTGCGTGGCGGCTGGCCGGTTGCGGTAAGTCATCGGTGAGAGCACCGGGCAGACCGACATCCGGCCGCTCAAGGCCCAGGGGACAGGTTCGCCGGACCGGCCGTCGCGTTGCTTGTCCGGCGTTCGGCAACCCGCCCCGAGTGGTCGGCGACCCCGGCTTGGGCTTTTGGTGGGTTGACGTCCCATGTGGTGGGTTGGCGTACGGGATTCCGGGGCGCCAACCCGCCATCTCGGACGTCAACCCACCAAAGGGGACGCTCGGGACAGGTCCGCGCCGACACACAGCACCGGGCGGAGACCGGAACCGCCGGGCTGGGGCCGGCAGGGTGGTGCCGGCGGGGTGGGGCCGCCGGGGTGGGGCCGGCGGCGGGGTGGGGCCGGAAGCACCGTGGGTTGGGACAAGGAATTGCGGCTCTTGTGTCGTTTCCGTGGGTGAGCGGTCCTTGCGGTGTCGGTGTCGGTGTCGGTCTGGCGGGATCGTTGCTGGTGCGGACCTGAGGCACTCACCAACCCCACCGTCGGGTCATCACCGGCGCAGGTCTGAGCGTGACCGGCCAGGGCGGTGTCTGCTTGGTGAGTGACACAGATCCGCGCCACGGACCCGGCCAACCTCCGTGCCCTGGTCGGGTCCGTGCCATCCAGTCCCTTACCCCGCGCCGTCCTCGGCCCGGGGTGGATCGGAGCTGTGGACGACCAACGCACTGACCAGACGAGCAACTCGTCCGCACCACTTGGTCCGCCGAGCGCCGAGCTGCAACTCGACAGCACCACTCGGTGCGGCGCCCGTTCGAGCCGACGGCGAGGATCGTCTTTGTGCACCAGATCCGTACGCCGAGGCCGTCGCCGTACGGATCTGGTGCACAAAGTGACCGCGATCCCGGACCCCCAGTCCGCGTCGGACCAGGTCGGCGGACCGGGTCGGCGGACTAGGTCGGCGGACCGGGTCGGCGGGGACGCGTGGCGCCGGGCTGTCGTGCAGCCGGCGGGGTGGTGGTCCCCTGGGATGGGGTTGGGCCAGCGGCTGACCAACTGCCGGGGCCTGGGACACGTACTGGCGGGTCGGGACACGTTATTGCCTGTCTCGGCCCGCGACGACCTGTCCCAGGTCACCAAACGTGAACCGATCCGCGCACAACAAGTCCGCCGGAACCGCCCGGCCCAGCCTCGCCACACCCTCCACCCCGGCCCAGCCTCGCCACACCCTCCACCCCGGCCCAGCCTCGCCACACCCTCCACCCCGGCCCAGCCTCGCCACACCCTCCACCCCGGCCCAGCCTCGCCACACCCTCCACCCCGGCCCAGCCTCGCCACACCCTCCACCCCGGCCCAGCCTCGCCACACCCTCCACCCCGGCCCAGCCTCGCCACACCCTCCACCCCGGCCCAGCCTCGCCACACCCTCGACCCCGGCCCAGCCTCGCCACACCCTCCACCCCGGCCCAGCCTCGCCACACCCTCCACCCCGGCCCACCCCGGACATCGCCCCCTATCCCGAACCAGCACACCCCGCTGACGATCACCCCACACATCCAGCTGGAGAGCAGGATCCCCCCTCGAACGGGGGTAGGCGGCAGGCGGGCGGTGCGGCTGGGCTCAGGCGCACTTGCCGGGATGGCATGGTTCGCCCTCGGCGGTTACCAGTCGCTGCGGACCCGGACCCTTCGCGGCCAAGGCGTCGTACGGATTGGCGAGGGCGCAGCGGTCGAGGGAGAGGCAGCCGCAGCCGACGCAGTCCTTGAAGTCGTCGCGCAACTGCTCCAGGTGCAGGATCCGGCGATCGAGCTCGGCCTGCCAGCACTCGGAGATGCGCTCCCAGTCCGCGCGCGTCGGCGTCCGGTTGTCCGGCAGCAAGGCAAGGATCGCGGCCACCTCCGCGAGCGGGATCCCGACCCGCTGCGCGATCCGGATCAACGCCACGCGGCGGAGGGTGTCCCGCCGGTACCTGCGCTGGTTGCCCGACGTACGACGGCTCACGATCAGGTTCTGGCGCTCGTAGAAGTGCAGAGCCGAGATCGCCACGCCGCTGCGCTGCGACAACTGCCCGACTGTCAGCTCACCCGGCTCGATGTCCATCGTCCATCCCTCCAACCTCAACCTAGATCGAGGCTAGCGGACAGACGGTCTCAAGCGGTCACGAGGCGGCGACCGATGCTCGCGGACATCAGCGCCGCGGCCGCGCACAATCCGCCGGCCAGATACCAGGCCAGGTTGTAGCTGCCCTGGGCATCCCGGATCCAACCGGCACCCGTTGCGGCCAGCGCGGCACCGATCTGGTGCGATGCGAACACCCAGCCGAACACGATCGGCCCGTCCACTCCGAACCACTCCCGGCACAGCGCCACGGTCGGCGGAACGGTCGCGACCCAGTCCAGCCCGTAGAAGATGATGAACACCCAGACACTCGGCTGGGCGGTCGGACCGAGCAGCGAGGGCAGCACCAGCAGCGAAAGCCCACGCAGCGAGTAGTAGGCGATGAGCAGGTACCGCGGATCCCACCGGTCGGTCAGCCAGCCGGACGCGATCGTCCCCCCGACATCGAACACACCCACCAGCGCCAGCAACGACGCCGCGGTCGTGGCCGGCATGCCATGGTCGTGCGCAGCCGTGACGAAGTGCGTGCCGATCAGTCCGTTGGTCGACGCACCACAGATCGCGAAACCACCGGCAAGCAACCAGAACGCAGGCCGACGCATGGCCGTCTGCAACGCCTTGAGCGCCCGTACCGCACTACTGCCGGTCGACTCGACCCGCAGTCCGGCCGTGCTGCCCTCGGGAGCGCCGTACGCGCGCAGTCCGACATCGCTCGGGTAGTCCCGCAAGAAGAACAGAACCAGCGGTACGACGGCCAGCGCAGAGCCGGCCGCAACCAGCGCCGGGACACGCCAGCCGTAATGGCCCGCCAGACTCGCGATGAGCGGCAGGAAGATGAGCTGCCCGGTCGCACCGGCGGCCGTCAGCACCCCGGTGACCAGACCGCGACGGCGGACGAACCAACGACCGGAGATCGTCGCGACGAACACCATGGACATCGACCCGGTGCCGATGCCGACCAGCAGACCCCAGCAGAGCAGCAGCTGCCAGGAGGCGGTCATGAACACGGTCAGCCCGCTGCCAAGCGCGATCAGTACGAGCGCCCCACTGACCACCTGACGCAGGCCCAGCCGGTCCATCAGCGCGGCCGCGAACGGTGACATCAGGCCGTAGAGCAGCAGGTTGATGGACACCGCCGACGAGATCGTCGCATGCGACCACCCGAACTCGTCGTGCAGCGGATCCAGCAGCACCCCGGGCACCGACCGGAAGCCGGCCGCACCGATCAGCGTCACGAACCCCACGGCGGCGACTGCCCAGGCCAGATGGACCCGGGCAGCCTTCTTCGTCTCCAGAATCTGCGTCACCCGGCCAAGTCTGCCGGTTCGACCGCCGTCGAACTAGTGGCCAGAATGCCAGCATGTGTCAAGATGTGGCCATGACTCCAGTTCGCGGCAAGCGGCACCTCTCCGCGGTCGGCCCGCACCGGATCGCCGTCCTGGCTCTTGCGCCGGTCGTCGGGTTCGACCTGACGATCCCGCCGACGGTCTTCGGGGCGGCCACGCAGGCGGACGGCACCCCGCTGTACGACGTCCGCATCTGCGGACTGGAGATCGCGCCGATCCGGGCGAGCGCCGGTTTCAGCCTGATCCCGGACTACGGCCCCGAGGCACTGGCCGACGCGGACACCGTGATCATCCCGGGCACGTACATCGCGCAGCCGCGCTATGAGGGCACCCTGCCTGACGACCTGGCCGACGCGCTAGCGACCATCCGGCCGGGCACGCGGATCGCATCGATCTGCACCGGCGCGTTCGTCCTCGGTGCGGCCGGACTGCTCGACGATCGGCCCGCGACCACGCACTGGCAGCGGGCCGAGCTTTTCCGCAGCGTCTACCCGCAGGTGCAGCTCGACGAGGACCGGCTGTTCATCGACGACGGCGACATCCTCACGTCCGCCGGCCTCGCGGCGGGCGTGGACCTCTGCCTCCATCTGATCCGCCGCGACTTCGGCAGTGAGGTGGCGAACCGGGCCGCGCGGCATTGCGTCGTACCGCCGTGGCGGGACGGTGGTCAGTCGCAGTTCATCGAGCGCGTCGTACCGGAGGAAGGCAGCGAAGGGACCGCGCCGACGCGCGCGTGGGCGCTCGAGCGGCTCGGCCGGGCGCTCAGCCTGCCGGCGATGGCCGCTCATGCGCAGATGAGCGTGCGCACCTTCAGCCGGCGCTTCAAGGCCGAGACCGGGCAGTCCCCGGGCACCTGGCTGCTGCAGCAACGCGTGCGCCACGCATGCCACCTGCTGGAGACGACCGACCTGACCGTGGATCGCGTCGCCGAGTCGGCCGGCCTCGGTACCGCGGCTTCCCTGCGTCATCACCTCCGTTCCGAGCTCGGGGTGTCTCCCCTCACCTACCGCAAGACCTTCCGCGCGGGCTGAGCCTCAGAGCACGACCAGCTCGTGCGGCTGGTTGTTCATCGACTCGACGCCGTCCGCGGTGACCACCACGATGTCCTCGATCCGCGCACCCCAGCGCCCCGGCTGGTAGATGCCCGGCTCGATGCTGAACGCCATCCCCGGCTCCAGCGGCAACCCGTTCCCACTGACAATGTATGGCTCTTCGTGCACGTCGAGCCCGATCCCATGTCCCGTCCTGTGGATAAACAGGTCGCCGAATCCGGCCGCCACGATGACCTCCCGCGCCGCAGCATCGACCGACTCCGCCGAGACGCCGGGCCGCACGGCGTCCACCGCCGCCTGCTGCGCCTGCTGTAGTACGGCGTACGTCGCGGCGACATCCGCGTCCCGGGGTTGGCCGACGGCGTACGTCCGGGTCGAGTCCGAGTTGTAGCCCTCGGCAACTGGTCCACCGATGTCGACGACCACCACGTCGCCTGCCTCGATCACCCGGTCGGACACGGCGTGGTGCGGGCTTGCGCCGTTCTGTCCGCTACCGACGATGACGAAGTCGGCCAGGATGTGGCCCTCCTCGACGATCGCAGCCGCGATGTCGGCGCCGACCTCCGCCTCGGTCCGGCCTGGTCGCAGCCACTCGCCGACCCGCGCGTGCACCCGGTCGATCGCCGCCCCGGCCTTCCGCAGCGCTTCGATCTCGGCCGCGTCCTTGCGCATCCGCAGCTCACGCACGATCGGCCCGGCCAGCACTTGCTCGGCCTTGGGCATCGCATCCCGTAGCGCGAGCACATGCAACGCCGGAGTGAAATCGCTGACCGCGACCAGATCCACGCCGCGCAGCCGATCCGCCGCAACGCCGTACGGGTCGTCGCCGTCCACCCAGGTGACGACCTCGACGCCCAGTTCGTCCAGTGGCGAGCCGGCGAATCCAGGCGCCTCCAGCTTCGGTACGACGAGCGCGACCGGGCCGTCGGCCGGGATCACCAGCGCGGTCAGCCGCTCGAACGAGCCACCGGCCTGACCGATCAGGTAGCGCAGATCGGACCCCGGCGCGATCAGCAGACCGGTGCCGGCGGCCGCTTCGCGGGCGCGTTCCAGGCGGGCATGAAGGATGGAAGCTTCGGGTGCGGGACCTTGAGGTGTGCGACTCGACATGAGGCGACTCTAAGACTGTCGGTGGCGGTTGCTAAAACTTGTCCGCTCGCATCGAGCTCGGCGAAAGGTAACCACGATGACACTGCACCACGTGTCGTACGGCGACGGCGTTCCAGTCCTGGCGCTGCACGGCTGGACCCCTGACCACCGCTTGATGACCGGATGCCTGGAGCCGATCTTCGCCGAACTGCCCGGATACCGGCGGCTCTACCCCGACCTGCCCGGCATGGGCCAGAGCCCGGCCGGCGACATCGACAGCTCCGACGGCATCCAGGCCGCCGTCCGGGCGTTCATCGACGAGCAGATCGGCACCGAGCCGTTCATCGTGATCGGCGAGTCGTACGGCGGCTACCTCGCCCGCGGCCTGGTCGCGGAGCGGCCAGAGCAGATCCTCGGCCTCGGCCTGGTCTGCCCGGTCGGCAAGCTGGTCCACAGCGAGCGGACCGTGCCCGAACACGTCGTCCTGCGCACCGAGCCGGGCGTCGTCGAGTCCCTGACCGAGGGCGAGGACTTCACCGATCTCGCCGTGGTCCAGACGGCGGCCGCCCTGGCGGCGTACCGCTCCGACGTGGCGCCCGGCCTCGCCGTCGCCGACACCGAGGCGCTCGACCGCATCCAGCGGAACTGGGCGTTGTCGATCGGGCCTGAGAGCGGACCTGTCTACGCCGGACCGACACTGATCGTCTGCGGCAGACAAGACGCCGTGACCGGGTACGCGGATCAGTTCGCGCTGCTCCCGCACTACCCTCGCGCCACCTTCGCGGCTCTCGACGTCGCCGGGCACAACCTGCAACTCGAGCAGCCCGAGTTGTTCGGCGCGCTGATCCGCGAATGGCTGCAGCGCCTGCCATCCGCGGCTACCAGCGGGTAATGTCAGCCGCATGGTGACTGGGAAGCGTCCGATCGGGTGGTCGTTGCTTGTCGCGTTGACCAATGGGCGGGCAGGGATCGCCGACGACCGGCTGGCCGCGGCCGTTCGCGACCAGGTGGTCCTGGTGACCGGTGCGTCGTACGGGATCGGCGAGGCGACCGCGCAGCGGCTTGCCCGGGCCGGGGCGACCGTGCTGCTCGTGGCGCGGACGGCGGATCAGTTGGAGGTTGTGGCGGGCGAGATCCGGGCCTCCGGCGGTACGGCGTTCGTCTACCAGGCGAACTTGGCCGATCCGGTGGCCGTCGAGGAGCTGGCTCGCACGGTGCTGGCCGAGCACGGCCGTGTCGACGTACTGGTCAGCAACGCGGGCAAGTCGATCCGCCGGTCGGTCGCGGACTCGTACCAGCGCTTCCACGACATCGAGCGGACGAACGCGGTCAACTACCTCGGCCCGGCCAAGCTCGTGCTCGGAGTTGCTCCCGTCGATGCGCGAGCGCGGCTCCGGGCACATCGTCAACGTCTCGACCGCGGGCGTGCGGACCCCACCGATGGCGCGGTGGTCGGCGTACCTGGCGTCGAAGAGTGCGTTCGATGTCTGGCTGCGCTGTGTCGCGCAGGAGATCCGCGGCGACGGCGTGACCACGTCGACCGTCTACATGGGCCTCGTGCACACCCGGATGAGCGAGCCGACCCCCTTGCTGAACAAGATGCCCGGGCTCACTCCGGAACAGGCCGCCGATCAGGTCTGTACGGCGGTCGCGGAACGGCCGCACAACATCACTCCCCCGATGGTCCGCCCGGCCGATGCCCTGGGCAACCTGTTGCGCGTTCCGACGGACCGCTTGCTCGAGCAGTACTTCCGTCGTACCGGAGGCGGGACCAAGCGGGGTAAGCCATGAGGAAGCCCCGCCCGATCGCGCCGATGCGTCCGCCGGAGTGGCTGATCCAGGGAGCGGCAGAGGTCGGCGGGCTGTCGGTTGCGCTGATCAAGTCCGGCCTGTGGCGCTCGGCCCGGCCGTCGCAGCTGATCGGCATCGAGCGAGCGCTGCGCGCCTGGGGTCAGTCGATGGCCGCGCTCGGCGCCATCGCGGCGATCCGCTATCCCGAACGCGCCGCGGTCATCGACGAGGCCGGCGAGATCACCTACGCCGAGCTCGACCGGCGCTGTGAGCGGATCGCGGCCGGTCTGCACGACCGGCACGGAATCGTTGCCGGTGGCAAGGTCGCCGTGCTGTGCCGGAATCACCGCGGGTTCATCGAGGCGACGCTGGCCGCCTCCCGGATCGGCGCGGACGTGCTCTTCGTGAACACCGAGTTCGCTCCCCCGCAACTGCAGGCGGTGCTCGAGCGACACCGGCCGGATCTGCTCATCCACGACGCCGAGTTCACACCGCCCGCGGGCGTCCCGGCGGTCCGCTCGGATCTCGACGACCTGGCTGGGTCGACGGCCGCCGCCGTACCGTCGCCGGACTCCCCGGGCCACATCACGATCCTGACCTCGGGCACCACGGGTACGCCGAAGGCCGCGCCGCGGGTGCCGACCGCACTGGGGCTTGCCGGGTTGACCGGGAGCGCGCTCAATCGGTTCGGTCTCCGGTCGGGTGAGCCGATCGTCATCTGTCCGCCGCTGTTCCACGGACTCGGCCTGCTCACGTCGATGCTCGCGCTGTTTCTTGGCTCACCGCTCGTGCTGCGGCCGCGGTTCGACCCGGCTGCGGTACTCGCGGATGCCGACCGGACCCGGGCCGGCACGATCCTCGCCGTACCGGTGATGCTGCGGCGGATGCTCGACCTCGGGCCGGCGGAGATCGCGACGTACGACCTACGGGCGCTGCGGGTTGTGATCTCCGGGGCGTCCGCGCTGGGCGCGCCACTGGCGGAGCGGTTCATCGAACGGTTCGGACCGGTGTTGTGCGATGCGTACGGGTCGAGCGAGGTCGGGATCGCCACCATCGCGACGTCGGCCGATCTGATCGCGGCGCCCGGGACCGTCGGGCGGCCGTGTCTCGGCAGCTCGATCCGGATCCTCGACGACCAGGACCGGCCGGTGCCGACCGGCGAGACCGGGCGGATCTTCGCGGGCGGTGGATTGGTGTTCGGCGGGTACTCCGACGGCTCGAGCAAGACGGTGGTCGACGGGCGGATGAGCACCGGTGATCTCGGCCACCTGGACCAGGCCGGGCGGCTGTTCGTCGACGGCCGCGAGGACGACATGATCGTCTCCGGCGGCGAGAACGTGTACCCGGTCGAGGTCGAGCAATGCCTGGCCGCCCACCCCGCGGTCGCGGAGGCGGTCGTCACCGGGGTCCCCGACGACGAATTCGGTCAGCGCCTGGTCGCGTACGTCGTACTCCACGAGCCGGTCACCGAGGACGACCTCATCGCCCACGTCCGCGCCAACCTGGCCCGCTTCAAGACTCCCCGCCAGATCGTCATCCTCGACGACTTCCCCCGCAACGCCACCGGCAAGGTCCTCCGCAACAAACTCAGCCCGCCGTGAACAGGCTGCGGAAGCGGGTCATCCGGTCCAGGGCGTCGTGTTCGTCGCCGAAGGAGACGGCCACGGTCTCCGCTCCGGCGTCGGTGAGCTCGTAGGCCAGCTCGACGACCGGGCCTGGATCTCCGCCGGACCAGTCCAGCCGAGTACCAACCCGCACGGGCCGCGCTGCGTCAACCCGGGCCGGCTCCACTCCGCCGCGCCCTGCGAACTCTTCGCTCGGAGTCGCGGACTCCTCGCGGAGCACGCGAAGGCGGGTTACGGCGGTGGCGAAGGCTGTGGCGTCCAGGCCGAGGCCCTGCCATTCGTCGCCGTAGCGGGCGGCTCGGCGGAGGGCGGCTTTCGTCGTACCGCCGATCATGATCGGAAGGGGGGCGCGGAGCTTCGGCTCGAAGACACCGCCGCGGTCCCTGCCGGCGAACAGGTCGCGGATGATCGCGAGGGACTCGTCCGTGCGGCGGCCGCGGTCCTCGAACGTCGCTCCGACGCTGGCGAACTCGGTCGCGTCCCAGCCGGCGCCGATGCCGAGGACGAGGCGCTCCCCGGACAGCCGGTGAAGCGTCGCGGCCTGCTTGGCGACGACGTACGGGCTGCGCATCGGCAGCACGAGTACGGACGTGCCGAAGCGGATCCGGGTCGTGCGCGCGGCCAGGTAGCCGATGGTCACGAGTGGCTCGTAGACCCCGCCGTACGTCGAGCCGAACTCGCCCGGCGGCAGCAGATGATCCGGCAACCACGCCGTGCCGTAGCCGAGTTCCTCCGCGGCTACGGCGAGCTCGACCAACCGTTCGGGAGCCATGGCCGCCGACTCGTCCGGCAGGACCACCTGCAGTTCCACCATGCGCACGACCCTAAGCCAGGGGCACCTGCACGACGATCGCGGGACCGCCCAGCGGGGGACCACCGGGTGACGCGAGTGCGCTTTCTCGCCCGGGCCGGACTTGTGCCACTCATCAACGCACGTGTCCGACCGCTGCCGACCGGTGGCCGAACGTGAGCTGCCCGGCGCTCGGTTGTTTGGCTGTGAGTGGTACAGGTCCGGCGTGGAGGGGTGAGTGGCTTGGAGACTGATGGGAGAGTGAGGGCGTGAAGATCCTGGTCGGTTACGTGCCAACTCCCGAGGGCGAGGCCGCGTTGACGGCCGCGGCCGCTGAGGCGGAAATGCGGGGGGCGTCCGTCCTGCTGCTCAACACCAGTCGCGGTGACTCGTACGTCGACACCCGCTACGCCAACGCCGACGAGCTGGCCGCCGCCGAAGCCAGGCTGCGAGAGCTGGGCGTCGAGGTGGCGATCCAGCAGGCCGTCACCAGTGGCGACGTAGCCGGCGAACTCCTCAAGGCGGCCGCCGCCGAGGACGTCGGCCTGATCGTCCTCGGCCTCCGCCGCCGCAGCCCCGTCGGCAAACTCATCCTCGGCAGCACCGCCCAAAGAGTCCTCCTGGAGTCCCCCGTGCCGGTCCTCGCAGTCAAGTCCTCGTCCCGGCACGACGACTGACGCAAACCGCGGTAATCGGCTCCGACCAGTGGGTGGAGAGGGCGCTGTCGGTGTGCCCTCGGTCGGAAAGGATGCGCTGATGGCCTACCCCCAGGTGGGAGTCGGACTGCCGATCATCGGGCCGGAGGCGAGTCCGGCGGCGATCGCGGACATCGCGGTGACGGCGGAGCAAGTTGGCTTCGCCGCGGTGTCGGTGTTCGAGCGGTTGCTGTTGCCGGCGGCGCCGGATTGGGTGAACCACGCCGGCTTGCCGGAGTATCCGGCGTACGACGCGTCGGAGACGTTGACGTACGTCGCGGCGCGGACCGAGCGGGTGCGATTGCATACGGCGGTGCTGATGCCGTTGTTCCAGCAGCCGGTGGTGCTGGCGCGGCGGGTCGCGACGATCGACCACTTCTCGGGCGGCCGGATGGATCTCGGCATCGGGCTCGGCTGGCTACCGGAGGAGTTCGTCGCGACCGGCGTCCCCGATCACGGGCGGGTGGCGGCGTACGAGGAGGCGGTCGCGGTACTGCGGGCGTGCTGGGGACCTGATCCGGTCGAGCTCGCCGGTCAGCACTTCACCGTCCCGCCGGCGAAGATCGGGCCCAAACCACTGGCACCGCTCACCCTGTACGGCGGTGGTGTCACGCGATCCGCGATCGAACGGGCCGCCCGGATCGCCGACGGGCTCACACTGGCCCACCGCGACTGGGAGTCCACCCGCGTGGCCATCGGCTGGTACCACGACGCCGGCGGCTCCGGCCCGATCATCCTCCGCGCCGGCCCGCTGAAACCGCACCCGATGCTCAACGGCCCACTGACCTTCACCCCGGCGGCGATCCTCGACGACCTCCAACTGGCGGCCGAGTCCGGCATCAGCCGCGTCGACTGGGATCTGAACATCGTCGAGACCCCGATCGCCGACCAGCTCGCGGCCTTCAAGGCGCTGGCAGGGCGCCTTTGGTAATCCGGGTGAGTGGCTGTGCCCGGCCGCCTAAACTGGACGGGTTATGCCTGATGCCCGGACCGAGTCGTCGAGTCCTTCCCCAGCCACCGGTCCCGTCCAGGACCCCGCCGTACGTCGTCGGCCTCGTCGCCGGCGTGGTTCGAAGGCGGGTGCGCCGAGAGCCGGGCGGACCGAAGCCACCGACAACCCGGCCGCTGAGGACGGGCTGTCGCTGGCTGAGGTGGTGGCTCGGCTCGATGGGCTGACCACCTACGACCGGGAGCAGCTCGGGCGGCGGCTCGAGCGGGTGCGGACGACCAAGGACGCGCGGAAGCGGGCCGAGGCGCTCCAGGGTGTGATCGGCGCGGTCGAGCAGGCCGAGCGGCGGGTCGAGGTACGGCGGACGGCCGTGCCGGAGATCACGTATCCGCCGGAGTTGCCGGTCAGTCAGCTGAAGGACGAGATCGCGGCGGCGATCCGGGATCACCAGGTCGTGGTGGTCGCGGGTGAGACCGGGTCCGGAAAGACGACGCAGATTCCGAAGATCTGTCTCGAGCTCGGCCGCGGTGTGCAGGGCATGATCGGGCATACGCAGCCGCGGCGGCTCGCGGCCCGGACGGTGGCGGAGCGGATCGCGGAGGAGCTCGGCACCGAGCTGGGTGAGACGATCGGCTTCGCGGTCCGGTTCACCGACAAGGTCAGCGACCGTTCGCTGGTCAAGCTGATGACCGACGGCATCCTGCTCAACGAGCTGCAGCGCGATCGCGACCTGACCCGCTACGACACGCTCATCATCGACGAGGCGCATGAGCGCAGCCTGAACATCGACTTCATCCTCGGTTACCTCAAGCGGCTCCTCCCCCGCCGCCCCGACCTCAAGGTGATCATCACCTCGGCGACCATCGACCCCGAGCGGTTCGCCGAGCACTTCGCGGACAGCCAGGGCACGCCGGCGCCGATCGTCGAGGTCTCCGGCCGGACCTATCCGGTCGAGGTGCGCTACCGCCCGATCAACGACCCGGACGACCCGAGCACGATCGACCGCGACCAGACCCAGGCGATCCTGGACGCCGTCGACGAACTCTCCGTCGAGGCGTCCGGCGACGTACTGGTCTTCCTGAGCGGTGAGCGGGAGATCCGCGACACTGCGGACGCGCTGAACGACAAGTTCGCCCACCAGCGCGGCCGACCGGGCGCGGTCGAGGTCCTGCCGCTGTACGCGCGGCTCTCGAACGCCGAACAGCACCGCGTCTTCCAATCGCACTCGAACCGCAGGATCGTCCTCGCCACCAACGTGGCCGAGACCTCGCTGACCGTGCCCGGTATCAAGTACGTGATCGACCCGGGTACGGCGCGGATCTCGCGCTACAGCCACCGCACCAAGGTCCAGCACCTGCCGATCGAGCCCGTCTCACAGGCCAGCGCCAACCAGCGCAAGGGCCGCAGCGGCCGGACCAGCGACGGTATCTGCATCCGGTTGTACTCCGAGGAGGACTTCGAGAACCGGCCGGAGTTCACCGATCCGGAGATCCTGCGCACCAACCTCGCGTCCGTCATCCTGCAGATGACCTCGATCGGCCTCGGCGACATCGCGGCGTTCCCGTTCATCGACGAGCCGGACAAGCGCAGCATCACCGACGGCCTGCAACTGCTCACCGAGCTCGGCGCGATCGAGCCCGCGAAGGCGTCCGAGCGGCACCGCCGGCTCACCCCGATCGGCCGCCAGCTCGCCCAGATCCCGCTCGACCCACGGCTCGCCCGGATGATCGTCGAAGCCGACAAGAACGGCTGCGTCCGCGAGGTGATGGTGATCGCCGCCGCGCTCTCCATCCAGGATCCGCGCGAACGCCCGACCGAGGCCGAGGCGCAGGCCCAGCAGGCACACGCCCGGTTCCGCGACCCGAACAGCGACTTCCTCGGGTTCCTGAACCTCTGGAACTACCTGAAGAAGCAGCAGAAGGAGCTCTCCGGCAACCAGTTCCGCCGGATGTGCCGCAGCGAGTACCTCAACTACCTCCGCGTCCGCGAGTGGCAGGACATCTTCGCCCAGCTCCGTCAGGTCGCCGCACAGATCGGCGTGACGCTCAACAGCGGTGAACCCGCCGACCCGCAGAGTGTGCACGTCTCGCTGATGTCCGGACTGCTGAGTCACCTCGGCATGAAGGATCCGGCCAACCAGCACCAGTACATCGGTGCCCGCGGCACCAAGTTCGCGATCTTCCCCGGCTCCGGCCTGTTCAAGAAGCCGCCGCAGTTCGTGATGGCCGCCGAGCTGGTCGAGACGTCGCGGCTGTGGGCGCGGGTGAACGCGAAGATCGAGCCGGAGTGGGCCGAGGACCTCGCCCAGCATCTGATCAAACGCACGTACTCCGAGCCGCACTGGGAACGAAAGGCCGGCGCCGTCATGGCCTACGAGAAGGTCACGCTGTACGGCGTACCGATCGTGGCCCGGCGCAAGGTCAACTACGGCAAGGTCGACCCGGAGGTCTCGCGCGAGCTGTTCATCCGGCACGCGCTGGTCGAGGGCGACTGGGACACGCACCACAAGTTCTTCCACGAGAACCGCAAATTGATCGAGGAAGTCGAGGAGCTCGAGGAACGGACCCGGCGCCGCGACCTGCTCGTCGACGACGAGACGCTGTTCGCCTTCTACGACGAACGCATCGGCGCCGAGGTCGTCACCGGCACGCACTTCGACACCTGGTGGAAGAAGGCCCGCCAGCGTGACCCGGACCTGCTCGACTTCGAGCGGTCGCTGGTGGTCCGCGAGGGCGCCGAGGTGAAGGCGGAGGAGTTCCCGCTGCACTGGACGCAGAACGGGATGACCTTCGACCTCACCTACGCCTTCGAGCCCGGCACCGACGCGGACGGCGTGACCGTGCACATCCCGCTGCTGGTGCTGAACCAGGTCACCGCGGACGGGTTCGAGTGGAGCGTGCCCGGATTCCGCGAGGAGCTCGTCACCACCCTGATCAAGTCCTTGCCGAAGGCAATCAGGCGGAACATCGTGCCCGCCCCGGACCATGCCCGGCAGGTCCTCCCCCACCTCGACCCGTCCTCCGGTCCGCTCACCGACGCGCTCGCCCGCGAACTGCGGGAGCTGCGCGGTGTGGTGATCGAGACCGCCGACTGGGACTGGTCCCGGGTGCCCGAGCACCTGCGGATGACGTTCCGGGTGGTGGACGACAAGGGCAAGACCGTGGCCGAGAGCAAGGATCTCGCCAAGCTCAAGGAACGCCTCAAGCCGAAGACCACGGCCGCCATCTCCAAGGTCGCCTCAAAGGCCGTCAGCGGGCTGGAGAAGTCCGGGCTGACCGACTGGACCTTCGGCGACCTGCCGCGGAGCTTCTCCGAACACCGCAACGGCCTGACTGTGGCCGGCTACCCCGCCTTGGTCGACGAAGGCAAGAGCGTCGCGATCCGGCTGCAGGAGACCGAACGCGACCAGGCTGCCGCGATGTGGAACGGCACCCGCCGGCTTCTGCTGCTGACGATGCCGTCCGTGATCGACGTCGTCCAGCGGAATCTGACCAACCAGCAGAAGATGACGCTGATGGCAGGACCACACCGCAACGTCGGTGAACTGCTCGACGACGCGATCGCGGCGGCTGTCGACCAGTTGATGGCCGACGCACATGGCCCGGCGTGGAATCTGACCGCCTTCTCCGTACTGCGCGACGCCGTACGGTCGGAGCTTGCGGACACGGTTCTGACGATCCTGCGCCAGGTCGAGCAGGTACTGGCACATGCGCGGACTGTGGACAAGCAGATCTCCCGCGCATCGAGCCCGGCCCTTCTCGCGGCGCTGTCCGATGTCCGCGGCCAACTCGAAGCGCTCGTCCACCCTGGCTTCATCACCGAGACCGGGGCCAAGCGCCTTCTGGATCTGGTCCGCTACCTGCGTGGCATGGAGCAACGCCTGGACAAGATCGGCGCCAATGCGATGCGCGACCGCTCCGGCATGGCCATCGTGCAGAACCTCACCGACGAGTACGAGAAGCATCTCCGAGCCGTGCCCACCGGCAAGTACCCGAGCCCTGAACTCCTCGAGGTCCGCTGGATGCTCGAGGAGCTCCGCATCAGCCTCTTCGCCCAGACCCTCGGCACGCCGTACCCGGTCTCCGAGAAGCGGATCCGGAAGGCGCTCGCGGAGAGCTAGGAATCGAGCAAACGCCGGCCGTGGTCGTGGACGGCGGCGCGTAGCTCGGGTGGGTCCAGGATCTCGAAAGGCCAGTAGATCCGGGCGACCTGGGCAACCAACGGGCCTAGCTCGTTGGCGGCGATGCGGACTTCGCAGGTGGTCGCGTCGATCGGCTCGACCACCCCTTGGCTCGGCGGAATCATCCTGGTCACCGTGGCCGCATCCGCGTGGACGCGGATCCGGGCGACGATGTCCCAGGGAGCCACTCCGGTGCCTTCGGCAACGAGTGCGACCGGATCGGGCGGGTCGTCGAAGTGGTAGCGCGAGCCGGTGAGCACGGGGGCCGCGATGCGGTCGACGCGGAAGGTGCGCCAGGCCTGCCGATCGCGGTCGCGGGCGACGAGGTACCAGCGCCGGCCGGTGTGCACGATCTGCAGCGGCTCGACGGTGCGCTCGGACTCGGTGCCGTCGTGGGTGCGGTAGCGGAACCGGATCCCTTCCACATCGCGGCACCCGGCGGCCAGTGTGACCAGCACCTCGCCGTCGACGGTCGGCAGGTCGCCCTGCGGCAACTGGGTCGTGTGCGCGCCGATCGCGGCGACCTGCGCGCGCAAACGAGTGGGCAGCACCTGATGCAGTTTGGCCAGCGCGGAGATCGCCGCCTCCTCCACCCCCGACACCGTCGTGGTCGTCGCGACGCGCAGGCCGACCGCGATCGCCACCGCTTCCTCGTCGTCGAGCAGCAGCGGCGGCAGCCGGCCGCCGGGACCGAGGCGGTAACCACCACCGATCCCGGCCTCGGCGTCGACCGGGTAGCCGAGTGATCTCAGCCGGGCGACATCACGCCGTACGGTGCGAGGCGTGACGTCGAGCCTGGCCGCCAGGTCGGCGCCGTCCCACTGCGGGCGCGACTGGAGCAGCGACAGCAGGCGGAGCAACCGGGCCGCGGTATCCATGGTCCGACCATTCTGCCTCGACCTGCGGACCGATCCTGTCCGCAGGTCGTTCTACGGTGACCTCATGACCACCACGCTGAAGCAGAACCTCCTGGACCTGTCCGACTTCGCCTGGCAGCGACTGCGCGACCGGGCGAAGGGCCTGACCGACGAGGAGTACTTCTGGGAGCCCTTCGACGGCTGCTGGACGGTCCGGAAGACCGACACGGGCTTGGCCGCGGACGGGCCCTGGATCCCACCGGAACCGGCGCCGTTCACCACCCTCGCGTGGCGGATCACCCATATCGTCGACATCTTGCAGGAGGAGCGCACCGCCACGTGGCTCGGACACGAACCGGCGGCCGACGACGGCGAACCGCCGGTGCCGGAATCGGCCGAGGCCGCGCTGGCAGCGCTCGACCATGCGTACGACGTCTGGCGCCGACGTCTTGCTGCGGTCAGCCAGGACGATCTCGACCGCCCTATGGGCGAGATCGCGGGTCCGTGGGCCGAGCACGACGGCACCGCGTTCGTCCTGCACATCCTGGACGAACTCATCCACCACGGCGCTGAGGTCGGGACTGTCCGGGACTTCTACCGCGGACTGCGAGCCGAGGATCCCTTCGCCGCCGCCCTGGCCGGCGAGGTGACGCCGGCGGAGCGCCCGGCGCTGCTCGCCGAGGCCGCCGCGGCGCAGCGCTGGGAGATCATCCCGAAGCTCGCCGACCTGGGGTTCGGCGTCAACGAACGGACGGCGGACGGCAGAACCGCAGCGCACCTGGCCGCCGGGACCGGATCGCTGGACACACTGCGGTTCCTGGTGGAGCACGGCGCGGATCTGTCCGCGACGGATCCCCGGTTCGGTGCCGACGTCCTCGGCTGGGCGAAGTGGTTCAAGCAGCCCGAGGCCGTCGAGTTCCTCAGCAAGCTCTGATCAGGGCACGAAGGCGCGCTGGGAACGGCGGCGGAAGTCGCGGGGTGACAGTTGGTGGGCCGTGCTGAAGCAGCGGCTGAAATAGGACTGGCTGGTGAAGCCGCAGCGGGTGGCGATCGTCGCGACCGTGGTATTGGTTGCTGCTAGCAACGAAGCGGCGTGCTCCAGGCGGAGGTCGGTGACGAAGGCCGTCGGAGTCACGCCGTACGCGGACCGCAGCGAGCGGGACAGGTGGGCCGGACTGACGCCGGCCAGCTGCAGGAGCCGCGGCACGCCGCCGCGGAGATTCTCCTCGGCACGCATCGCCGTACATGCCTTCGCCAGCCAGTTGGGCGTGCCCGGGCGGGCTGCGGTCTCGACGGGAGAGATCAACGGCAGCAGGTCGATCCAGAACCGCATCAGGTCGTACGGGCCGGGCTCGTCCTGGAATCGTCCGAGGGCGTGCTCGAAGACGGCGGTCGCGGCCGGGGTGTGGAACGTGACCGGACCGGGCGACGCCGCCCAACTGCCGGCCGGGTCGGTCCTGGTCAGGTCGAGGAAGCCCCGCCAGGCCGAGCTGGGGAAGGCGACGTTGACGAACTCGAGTCCGTCCGGCGCCGAGCCACGGACCGCGTGCCGATCGTGCGGCCGGACCAGCACCACGTCGCCGGCGACCAGATCGTCGACCCCGCGCGTCAGCAGGTGCTCACCGCGGCCCGACACCACGCCCATGAACTCGTGGAAGTCAGCGTGCGTGTGCAACTCGGTGTCGCGGGTCCGCGCCGGGATCCGCACCCGGGCCGCATGGTACGGCCGGCCGAACGCGTGCGACTCGAACCGCAGCGCCTGCTCCACATCAACACGCTACAAGTTCTCGTCAGCTCGTTGCTAGTACCGAGCCGTGCCCCACCCGGAGCATGAAGACATGTTTGAGACCGACGGCTACGTCATCTTCCGCGACGTCATCGACCAAGAACTGATCAAGGAAGTGAATGATCATGTCGAGTGGCTGCAGGCCCGGCATCCCGACGTACGGCCCGAGCAACTCGGGCACGTGTACCTGCGCGACGACCCGTTCTGGGTCCGGCTGATCAGTGACGACCGGCTCTTGGATATCGCGGAGCAGTTCGTCGGACCGGACCTCGCACTGTTCGCGTCGCACTACATCTCCAAGCCGCCGTACTCGGGGCAGCCGGTGCTGTGGCACCAGGACGCGGCGTTCTGGCCACTCGAGCCGATGCAGGTCGTGACGCTGTGGCTGGCCGTCGACCACTCGACGCCGGAGAACGGCTGCGTGCGCGTGATCCCCGGCAGTCACCGGTCGGGGGTCGCCGGGATGCGGGACAACACCGAGGTCGAGAGCGTCCTCGGCAAGGAGATCGCGGTCGAGGTCGACGAGTCAGCGGCGGTCGACATGGTGCTGGCGCCCGGTGATGTCGAGGTGCACCACCCGAACATCGTGCACGGGAGCAACGCGAACACATCGCCGAACCGGCGCTGCGGACTGACGATCCGCTACATCCCGACGTCGACCCGGATCACCGATCCGGAGGTGCCCTACCCGAGCGCCTTCCACCTGCGCGGCGAGCCCGGCGTCAACAGCTACCAGCCACGGCCCGCGTACGTCGAGGGCCGCCACTTCCCGTTCACCGGACGCAGTGCGTGGTCCTGACACACGAAAGCCCGCCCCGGCGAGCCCGGGGCGGGCAGATGTCGATGCCTATTCGAGGCAGATTCTGAACGGGTGACCCGCGGGGTCGGCGTAGATGCGCCAGCCGCGATCGTTCTCGGCGGGCGGCGGGTCCAGGGGGTCGAGCGGTTCAGCCCCGAGCGCGACCACGGTGGCGTGGCCGCTGGAGAGGTCCTCGACGATCAGGTCGAGGTGGAGATCCTGCGCGTCGGTGCCGGGCCAGGTGGCCGGCACGTACTCCTCCGAGCGCCGGAAGGCCAGCGTCGAGAACTCGAGCAACGACCCGGCGCCGGTCAGGCTCCGCCAGTCGTCGTCACCGTTCTCGTCGATGTCCAGCCCCAGCAGCGCCGAGTAGAACTGGGCGAGCTCGAGTGGGTCCGGGCAGTCCAGCACCACCGAGCCGAGCCGCCCGGCAGTACTGCCCGGCTGCTCTGCCACCTGCGTCATCTGTCCTCCAGCTTCTGTTTCATGACTGCCTGCCCGTGTCGGGGCAGGACCGGCCAGGGCCCATCTGGTCGGAAGGCCCGGCCGCCTACGATGACAGGTCGAGTGGACACTTCGCATCTTTCGACACGCCTTCTTGGCCAGTCAGCCGGTCGCGGACAGTCAACAGCCGCTGTTGTTACCGCTGAACACCCTCGACGGTGGTAGCCCGGCGGCGCTCGCTCAGCTTCCGGATCTTGGCCTGGGTGCCGCAGTCCTCCATCGCGCACCAGCGCCGCGAACCGTTCCGGCTGCGGTCGAGGAACAGGAAGCCACAGCCTCCCTCCTCGATCGGACAGGCCCGCAACTGGCGCAGGTCAACCGTCCGCAGCAACTCGACCGCCGCCGCCACCAATCGGTCCGGAATCATCAGCGCCGGCGACGTACCGACCTGAAGCTCGGCGACTGCGCCGCCGGGCACAAGCACCGACCGAGCCGCGGCTGCCGACCATCGCAACGTCAAAAGCTCAAGCGCAGCAGCCATTTCAGCGGATTCGTCCCGCCAGGCCAGCACGGTATAGACAGCCTCGCGGATCTCGATCGTCGCATGGAGTGCCTGCTCGGCCGTCCCAGCAGCGCTGTCCCACGCCGCCGCGACCGCAGTCGCCTCACTGTCGTCGGTCAACCCGATCCGCCGGCTCCAGGCCAGCAGTGCAGCAGGCGCCCGAAGGTAGTCGAGCTCCTCGGCCGTACCACCGGGCACGCGGGGCGCGACCGTATTCACCAAGTCGAGGGCCGGATGGCCGCCGACGATCCGGAGTACGTCGTTGCGGTTGTCTGCCATGCATGACATGCTACCACCATAACCACTTTTACTGGAATCGCAGGTGACGTCATGTTCATCACGTCCCGCAAAGCCCGTGCCGCGCTGGTCATGCTCGGTGTCGGCACGTTCTCCTACGTGACCATCGAAGTGCTTCCGATCGGACTGCTGACCGTGATCGCCGCCGATCTGGGCCGCTCACGCTCCGACGTCGGTCTCCTCGTCACCGGGTACGCCGCCGTCGTCGTCCTGACTTCGATCCCGCTGGCCCGGCTGACCCTGCGGCTCCCGCGCCGACTCGTCCTCGGCACCACACTCGGCTTGATGGCCGTCGGAGCCGCTATCACCGCGCTGGCACCGACGTACGAGGTTCTCCTCGTCGCACGGCTGCTCACAGCGCTCTCACACGCGCTCTTCTGGTCGATCATCTTCCCGATCGCGACCGGACTGTTCCCGCCGGCTGTCCGCGGACGGGTCGTCGCGAAGCTCTCGATAGGCTCGGCGCTCGCTCCCGTGATCGGCATACCGCTTGGTACCTGGCTCGGTGAGCAGTTCGGGTGGCGGATCCCCTTCGCGCTCATGGCAGTGCTCGGGACCGCGACCTGTCTGAGCATCGCGATCCTGCTGCCCCGGGTCAACGCCCAGGAGTCCGCGTCGGGTCGCGGCAGCGCTCCCGACGGTCGCCGATACGCCGTGCTCGTCGCCGCCACGGCTCTCGGAGTAGCCGGCTTCCTGACCTTCAACACCTACGTCGCGCCGTTCCTGCTGGATGTCAGCGGCTTCACCTCCGGTGCACTCGGTCCAGTCCTCCTGGCGAGCGGACTGGGCGGACTGACCGGGACTCTGCTCGTCGGCCGGGTCCTCGACCAGCATCCGTGGGCTGCGATCGTCCTGCCGCTCGCCCTGATCAGTGCGGCGCTGCTCGGCCTCTACACGCTCGGACACTGGCAGGTGCCGGCAGTCCTGCTCGTCGCCACTGCCGGAATGGCCTTCAGCGCGCTGGCGGTCGCCGTACTGAGCAGGACTATGCAGGTGGCTCCCGGCAACACAGACCTCGCGTCGGCGGGTACCAGCACGGCGTTCAACATTGGGATCGCGGGAGGTGCGTTCATCGGTGGTGGGCTGCTCGACAGCACCGGCGTGCGGAGTGTCGCACTTGTCGGCGCCCTGCTCGCGGTCGTAGCTCTGGTGATCATGACTGCCGACCAACCGGTGCTGGCTCGGCGCGGCATCGTGATGGGAGAGTGCGAGCATGACGGTCCTGGGCGACAGGTTCGTGAAGAGGCGGCTTGACGCGCCGGCGGGGTACTTCGAGGTCGAGGCGGCCGGACTGCGCTGGCTCGCCGTGCCTGGTGGAGTACCGGTCGCGGAGCCGCTCGACGTCTCGCCCGACCACCTGACCACCGTCAAGCTCGACCTGCGGCCGCCGACCGGTGCAGCCGCTGACGAGTTCGGTCGGCGGTTGGCTGTCACACATGACGCCGGCGCCCACCACTACGGCGTACCCCCTGACGGTTGGCAAGCAGATGGCTACATCGGCACGATCGGACTGCCGCATGCACTCGAGCCGCTGAAGTCGTGGGGTGAGTTCTACGCGAACCTGCGGCTGCGGCCGTATCTGCGGGCCGCTTACAACCAGGGCACGATCGACGGCCACCAACTGCACTTCTTCGAGCAGGTGTGCACACGTCTGGAGGCAGGTGCGTACGACGACCCGTCCGACGAGCCGAGCCGGATCCACGGCGACCTGTGGTCGGGCAACGTCGTCTGGGCAACCGACGGAGTCCACCTGATCGACCCGGCCGCCCACGGCGGTCACCGGGAGACGGACCTCGCCATGCTCGGCCTCTTCGGCCTACCGCAGCTCGAGCGTGTGCTCCGCGCGTACGACGAGGCACACCGACTCGCGGACGGCTGGCGCGACCGGGTCGGACTGCACCGCTTGCACCTGTTGCTGACGCACGTGGTGATGTTCGGTGGGAGTTATGTGCCGCAGGCGATCGCCATGGCGCACAAATATGAATGAGACTCTTCCTAACAACTCACGCACCCTCCGGAGCCCACCCTGATTCCGCAACCTGTCACCCAGAGCCCCCTGCCCGACCACACCTTCACGCTCCAGTCCTCTGCCACTGTCGGCGTGGTCGGTGACTCTGAAGCCGCCAACCGAGTGGCCGAGCAGTTCACCACCCAGGTACGCGTCTCCACCGGCTTCCCACTGCCTGTCGAGCCAGGCACCGGCACCATCACTCTCTCCACCGACGGACCGAGCTCGCTCGGGGAGGAGGGCTACGAGCTCCGCGTGGACGGCACGGCTGTGACCGTCACCGCCGCCTCCGCGGAAGGCCTCTTCCGCGGAGTGACCACACTCCGTCAGTTGCTCCCCGCCAAGGCCGAGGCCGGCACCGAGCAGGCAGGTCCGTGGGAGATCGACGGTGTAGAGATCTCCGACGCACCGCGCTACCCGTACCGCGGCGTCATGGTCGACGTGTCCCGGCACTTCCGCTCCGTCGCGGAGATCAAGCGGTGCGTCGACCTCGCGTCGCTCTACAAGCTCAACCGGCTCCACCTGCACCTGTCGGACGACCAGGGCTGGCGCGTGCAGGTGGACTCGTGGCCGGACCTGACCAAGCACGGGGCCAGCTCGGAGGTCGGTGGCGGGCCGGGCGGCCACTACACGAAGGCGGACTACGCCGAGATCGTGATGTACGCCGGCGACCGGTTCATGACCGTGGTGCCGGAGATCGACACTCCGGGACACACCAACGCCGCGCTGTCGTCGTACGCGGAGCTCAACGCTGACGGTGAGGCGACGCCGCTGTACACCGGCACGGAGGTCGGGTTCAGCTCGCTCACCGTGGACAAGGACCTCACCTACGAGTTCCTGGACGACGTGTTCCGGGAGGTGGCCGAGCAGACCCCGGGTGACGTGATCCACCTCGGTGGGGACGAGGCGCACTCGACGCCGCACTCGGACTACCTCACGTTCGTGCCGAAGGCGGCCGCGTTGGTCGTCAAGCACGGCAAGCGGGTGATGGGCTGGCACGAGATCGCCGACGCCTCGTTGCCCGCCGGCAGCATCGTGCAGTACTGGGGCACCGACGAAGAAGGGGACCAGGAGTTGGCTCGCAAGGCGGTAACCCAGGGCGCCGAAGTGGTGATGTCGCCGGCCAACCGCGCGTACCTGGACATGAAGTACGACCAGGACACGCCGTACGGGCTCGACTGGGCCGGTCTGATCAGCGTGGAGAAGTCCTACCGCTGGGACCCCGCGACGCTCATCCCAGGCCTCGCTGAGAGCGCCGTGATCGGGGTCGAGGGGCCACTGTGGTCGGAGACCCTCGACGACATGGCCAAGGTCGAGTTCATGGCCTTCCCGCGGCTGCCGGGGATCGCCGAGCTCGGCTGGTCGCCGGCGTCCGCGCTGGACTGGACGACGTACAAGGACCGTCTGGCCCGTCAGGCGGCGCGGTGGGACATGCTCGGCGTCAACTTCTACCGCGCGCCGGAGATCGACTGGGCTTAGTGCCGCAGGACCCGGTCGAGTAACCACGCGGTGGTCTCGTCCAGGTCCTGTTCGGCGACGGTGTGGTGCGTGGCGTCCGCATCCGGGGCGTCACGCACCTCCAGCCGGTAGACGTAGCGGTCCGGCTGTGGACGGCCGGAGCCGAGGTCAGCCGAGCCCAGCGCCTGCACTGCGGCCTCGAGCCGATCCGTGTCCGGCTCTGCGCTGGTGTCCAGCTCGCCGTGAGCCTTCAGACCGGCGAAACCGCCGCTGCGAGTTACCTTGACGATCAACCAACGTCTCCCTCGGCTTGTGGTGGCTCACGATTGCGCGCGGCGCAACGAATGTCCAGAGCCGCGCGACACGCCGGGAAATTCGATCAGTACAACGCGCCCATCACCCGGCGTACCGATGGATTGTCCTTCGTTGCCATCCCGCGAACCCCGCTCGCGGGCGCGAACCAGCAGGTCGGCGCGGGGTTTCCGGTCCGGAGCGGCCCTTGCGGACCTGGATCCGACCGGCCACACAGCGTGGCGGGCGGCGACAATCAGCGACACGTGTTCCTGGTCACCCCTTCCACGCGGCCGCAGATCGGCTACAGTTATCGCGTTGCACTTTTGGACTCCCACTGACTTTCGCTGTGCTGCATGGCCGGTTCTGTCTTCTGGGGCCTTTCGGCGACACGTGGCTCATGAGGTGTGGGTCGCGGTTTGTTACAAGCCATCAAGGAGATAGACACAAATGGCTGTCGGTACTGTCAAGTGGTTCAACGCTGACAAGGGCTTCGGCTTCATCACCCCGGATGACGGTGGCGCGGACGTGTTCGCGCACTACTCGGCCATCCAGACCTCGGGCTTCCGTTCCCTGGACGAGAACCAGCGCGTCGAGTTCGAGATCACCCAGGGCCAGAAGGGCCTGCAGGCGGAGAACATCCGTCCGATCTGATCCTGGATCACCCTTCTCGCAACTGCTGGAGGGGCCGCACACCACACCGGTGTGCGGCCCCTTCGCCGTTTCCGCCACCGGGTGACGAACAATGGGACCGTGACCGACAGCGAGCGGTACAGCCGACCGGACGAGGACGCCGGCGAACGGCTGGACCGGCAGTGGAACGAACTGCTCCAGGAGCTCCGTCTGGCGCAGACGGGCACGCAGATCCTGTTCGCGTTCCTGCTCAGCATCGCCTTCCAGAACAGGTTCCAGGATGCCGACGCCTTCACCCACGGCGTGTACGCCGTCACCCTGATCGCATCCGCGCTCGCGGTCGGCCTGTTCCTGGCACCGGTGTCGTTCCACCGGATCGTCTACCGGCACAAGATCCGCGACCGGATGCTGCCGGTGGCGAACCGGATGGCGATCGGCGGCCTCGTCTTCCTCGTCCTCGCGATGGCCGGCGGCGTCCTGCTCGCCCTCGACGTCGTCCTCCCCCGCGCGATCGCGATCCTGATCGTCGTGCTCGTCCTACTCTGGTTCGCCGTCTTCTGGTACGCCGTCCCCGCCTGGGTCCGCCGTACTAGCGCAAGCGGGGAATCAGGTCGGTGACGATCTTCTCCAGAGTGTCCTCGGAGCCGGCGTAGACGCCTTCACGGCGGGGCCAGTGGGTGATCACGTCGGTGAAGCCGAGGGCGGCGGCACGGCTCACGACGTCCTCGAAGGCAGCGGGGCTGGAGAGCGAGTAGCGGGCCGAGTCGAGGGCGAGGTAGCGGTCGAACGGCCGGCCTTCCAGTACGTCGTCCAGGCGGCGGCTGAGGTCCGTGACCGCAGCGAACCAGGTCTCGAAGTCCGGCGACTTCGGGCCGGTCGTCACCCAGCCGGCGCCGAACTTCACCGCCAGCCGGAGTGAACGCGGCCCGTTGGCGGCCATGATGAACGGCACCCGCGGCTGCTGCACACACCCGGGCAACGTCCGGCCGTTGCGAGTCTCGAAGTACTCGCCCTGGAAGTCGACGCCGTCGGTGGTCAGCAGCCTGTCCAGCAGTACGACGAACTCCTCGAAGCGATCCACCTTCTGCCGCGGCGTCAGGTCCGGACCACCCTGGATGGTCGCGTCGAGGCTGCCGCCCGAGCCGACGCCACAGAGGAACCGTCCGTCGGACACATCGTCGAGCGCGAGGATGTCGCGGGTCAGCGCCAGTGGATGACGGAAGTTCGGCGAGGTCACGAAGGTGCCGAGCTTGATCGTGGTCGTCACCAGCGCCGCCGCCGTCAGGGTCGGCGTCGTCCCGTACCAGGGCGAGTCCTGCAGGCCACTCCAGGTCAGGTGGTCGTACGTCCAGGCATGGTCGAAGCCGAGCTCCTCCGCCCGTCGCCACAACCGCGCGGCGTCCTTCCACCGGTACTCCGGCAGGATCGTGATCCCGAATCGCATGCCCGCACCCTAACGAATGGGCTTGCAGGCAGCCGGCTAGCGCGTCGGGGTCTGGAAAGTGGCCAGGGAGCTGGTTCCGATGCTGCCGAGCCAGACTCTGCCGTCGCGCTCCCGCACGCCGGTGGGCATGTGGAAGTCGGGGTGCTTGGCCCGGAGGTCGTGCACCAGCGTGCCGGCGTCGTCGTACGCCTGGATCTCGATGATGTCGGCGGCCTTCGGCTTCAGGGCGTCGGGCAGGCTCCAGACGACTTTGCGCAGGGCGGGTTGCTTGGGGAGCAGGAAGTCGAGCACCGCGTTGCGCGGCGAGCCGACGGCCACCCAGATCAGGCCGTCCGAGCCGCGAGCGATGTTGTCCGGCAACCCAGGGATCGCGGCCACCTGCACGGGCTCAGCGCCCTCTACCGTGAGATCGAGCTTGTACAGCGCGTACGTCGCTGTCTCGGCCCAGAAGAGGGTACGGCGATCGCCGCTGAGCGCCACGCCGTTCGGGAAGGCACGGCCGGTCGTCAGCCGCGTCACCTCGCCGTCCGGAGTCAGGCGGTAGACGCTGCCGGTTGTGGAGTGCTCGAGCAGATCCGCCATCCACTCGTCGACGCCGAACCGCGTGGACGAGTCGGTGAAGTAGATCGTGCCGTCCGGCGTCACATCCGCGTTGTTGCAGAAGCGCATCGGGCGGCCGTCGATCTCGGACAGCAGGGTCGTCACCCGGCCGTCCTTGTCGAGCGTCAGCAGACCGCGGTTCGCGTCGCAGATCAGCACCTTGCCGTCAGGCAGCCACTCCAGCCCGAGCGGCCTGCCGCCGGTGTCGGCGACGGTGGTGATCGTCTTGCCGTCCGCACTCACGCGCAGGATCCGCCCGTCCAGCAGACCGGTCAGCACGCTGCCGTCATCGTCGATCAGCGCGTCTTCCGGGCCTGGCCCCGGCATCGCGATCACTTCCACGTCGACGGTCTTCGGGTGCCGCACCGGCGGCGCGGGCGGCGGTGTCCAGCGGACGGGCGCGATCGACGACTTCATGCCGCAGACCTTAGCGCGCTGCAACCGCTCACCTCCGGTGGGTCAGCCCACGGCGTGGTGGGTCAGCCCACGGCATGCAGTGGGCCAACCCACCGTCTGACGGGTCAGCCCCCAAGAGGGGTGGGATAGCGACAGCCCGGGACGATTCACGATCCGTCCCGGGCTGTTGCGCCGTACGTCAGAAGATGACCTCGCCGCGGGCACGCCGGGCGCGGAGCTTCTCCAGGGCCTCCTCGAGGATCTCGGCCGCCTCCTGCTCGGAGCGCCGTTCCTTCACGTAGGCCAGGTGCGTCTTGTAGGGCTCGATCTTCGGCGGCGGAGGCGGGTTGTTCACGTCGGTGCTGGTCGGCAGACCGCACCGCGGACAGTCCCACGCCTCCGGGATGGCCGCCTCGACCGCGAACACCGTCGCGGTCTCGTGCCCGTTGGCACAGAAGAACACGATGCGCTGCCGGGGCGCGGTCTCACCACGCTCCTCCTCGCCCATCGGCCCGGCACCGACCCGGCTGCCACGAATAGCACTGCCACCACCAGCCACGGGAACCCGCCCCTCAGCCGAGCTTGTAGAGCAGGCCGAGCGCGACGATGGCGGCGAACCAGACCAGACCGATGCCGATCGTGATCCGGTCCAGGTTCCGCTCGGCGACCGACGAGCCGCCCAGGCTGGACGACACACCGCCACCGAACAGGTCTGACAGACCGCCACCGCGGCCTTTGTGCAGCAGCACCAGCAGGGTGAGCATCAGGCTGCAGATGATGACGACGATCGAGAAAGCGAGAATCACGAGGAGTAGCCTAACTGAAGGTCCAGATAACGGCAGATACCGGCGAACTCGTCGGCCTGGAGGCTCGCGCCCCCGACCAGACAGCCGTCGACATCCGGTTGGGCCATGATGCCACTTGCGCTGGCCATCTTCACCGATCCACCGTAAAGAATGCGTACCGAGTCGGCCACCGAGGGTGAGATCGTCTCCTCCAGCCGGCCCCGGATCGCCGCGCAGACCTCCTGCGCGTCCTCCGGAGTGGCCACCTCGCCGGTGCCGATCGCCCACACCGGCTCGTACGCGAACACGAGCTTCCGTACGTCGTCCCGCTTCAGCCCGGCCAGCGCGCCGTCCACCTGAGCCAGCGTGTGCTCGACCTGCTCACCGGCCTTACGGACCTCCAGGCCCTCGCCGACACAGACGATCGGGATCAGCCCGGCCTCGAGCGCCTTGGCCGTCTTGGCGTTGACCAGCGCGTCGTCCTCGTTGTGGTACTGCCGGCGTTCGGAGTGACCGGTCAGCACGTAGGTGCAGCCGAGCTTGCTCAGCATCGCCGCCGAGATCTCGCCGGTATAGGCGCCCGCGTCGTGCGTCGACACGTCCTGGGCGCCGTACTTGATCTTCATCCGGTCACCGTCGACCAGCGTCTGCACGCTGCGGATGTCGGTGAACGGCGGCAGCACCGCGACCTCGACCCGGTCGTAGTCGTGCTTCTTGTCCTGCAGCGTCCACGACAGCTTCTGCAGCAGGTGCACGGCCTCGACGTGGTTGAGGTTCATCTTCCAGTTGCCCGCCATCAACGGCGTACGGGCAGCTGTGCTGTCGGCCATGTGCTCAGTCCTCTTCCAGTACGGCGAGACCAGGGAGCTCCTTGCCCTCCAGGTATTCGAGCGACGCCCCACCACCGGTGGAGATGTGCCCGAACGCGTCGTCCGCGAAGCCTAGCTGGCGCACCGCCGCGGCCGAGTCACCGCCACCGACGACGCTCAGCCCGTCCACCTCGGTCAACGCCTGCGCGACGGCCTTGGTTCCGCCGGCGAACGCGGCCATCTCGAAGACACCCATCGGCCCGTTCCAGAACACCGTCTTGGCGCCGGCGATCTCGGCGGCGAACGCCTTGCCGGACTCCGGGCCGATGTCCAGACCGAGCTGGTCGGCCGGGATCGCGTCCGCGGCGACCACGGTGGCCGGCGAGTCCGCCTTGAACTCGGGCGCGACCACGATGTCGGTCGGCAGCACGATCTCGACACCCTTCGACTTCGCGGTCTCCAGGTAGCCCTTGACCGCGTCCAGCTGGTCGTCCTCGAGCAGGCTCTTGCCGACCTCGTGGCCCTGCGCCTTCAGGAAGGTGAAGACCATGCCGCCGCCGATCAGCAGCTTGTCGGCCTTGGCCAGCAGGTTGTCGATCACCGCGAGCTTGTCCGACACCTTCGCGCCGCCGAGCACGACGACGTACGGGCGGGCGGGGTCCTCGGTCAGCTTCTTCAGTACGCCGACCTCGGCCAGCACCAGGCCACCGGCGGCGTGCGGCAGCTTGCGGGCGACGTCGTACACGCTGGCCTGCTTGCGGTGCACGACACCGAAGCCGTCGCTGACGAACACGTCCGCGAGCGCCGCCAGCTCGTCGGCCAGAGCTCCCCGCTCGGCCTCGTCCTTGCTCTCCTCGCGCGGGTCGTACCGCACGTTCTCGAGCAGCAGGACCTCACCCTCGTCCAGGTTCTGTACGGCGGTCTGCGCGCTGTCACCGGTGACGTCGGTGGCGAAGTGCACGGTGATGCCCTCGGGCTGCAGCAGCTCGCCGAGCCGCTTGGCCACCGGGGCCAGGGTGAACTCCGGGTTGGGCTTGCCCTTGGGGCGGCCCAGGTGCGCGGTGACGATCACCTTCGCGCTCGCCCTGGCCAGCTTGATCAGCGTCGGCAGCGACGCGCGGATGCGGCCGTCGTCGCCGATCGTCTCGCCCTTGATCGGCACGTTCAGGTCGGAGCGGACGAGCACCCGCAGCCCGCCCAGGTCGCCGAGGTCTTCGATGGTCTTCACGGTTCAGCTTTCCTCAGGCTCGGGCACGAGCCTGCGTCCGGGTGAGCACCAGGCTGTCCGGACGCAGGCTGTGGATGTGAAGGGTCAGAGCGAAGCGCCGACGTGGTTGACCAGGTCGACGAGGCGGTTCGAGTAGCCCCACTCGTTGTCGTACCAGCCGACGACCTTGACCTGGTTGCCGATCACCTTGGTCAGGCCCGCGTCGAAGATGCAGGAGGCCGGGTCGGTGACGATGTCGGTGGAGACGATCTCGTCCTCGGTGTACGTCAGGTAGCCCTTCAGCGTGCCCTCGGCGGCGGCCGCCTTGTAGGCCTCCTTGACCTCGTCGACGCTGACCTCGCGGCCGACGGTGACGGTCAGGTCGGTGGCCGAGCCGGTCGGGACCGGGACCCGCAGCGCGTAGCCGTCCAGCTTGCCCTTGAGCTCCGGCAGCACCAGGCCGATCGCCTTCGCGGCGCCGGTCGAGGTCGGCACGATGTTCAGCGCGGCGGCGCGGGCGCGGCGCAGGTCCTTGTGCGGACCGTCCTGCAGGTTCTGGTCCTGGGTGTACGCGTGGATCGTGGTCATCAGACCCCGCTCGATCGTGAACGCGTCGTGCAGAACCTTGGCCAGCGGGGCGATGCAGTTCGTGGTGCAGGACGCGTTCGAGATCACGGTGTGCTTCTCGGCGTCGTACAGCTCGTGGTTCACGCCCATCACCACGGTCAGGTCCTCGTTCTTCGCCGGGGCGGAGATGATGACCTTCTTGGCGCCGTTGTCGGCGTGCGTCTTGGCCTTGGTGGCGTCGGTGAAGAAGCCGGTCGACTCGATCACCACGTCGGCGCCGACGTCGGACCACTTCAGGTTCGCGGGGTCGCGCTCGGCGAACGCCTTGAAGCTCTTGCCCGCAACGGTGATGTCGTCGTCGGTGGCGGAGACCTCGCCCGGGAAGCGGCCCAGGATCGAGTCGTACTTCAGCAGGTGAGCGAGGGTCTGATTGTCGGTCAAGTCATTGACGGCGACGACCTCGATGTCGGCACCGGACGCCTGCGCGGCGCGGAAGAAGTTACGGCCGATCCGGCCGAAGCCGTTGATACCTACGCGTACGGTCACGGGACTGCGTCTCCTCAGAACTAGCTTTCGAGCACTGCCGCTACAGCCCGAACATTAGCCCAACAGCCCAGTGAGCCAACTGGTAGTGTCCACAGCAGACCACCAACGCCGCATCCACGGTTTCAGACCAGACCACCGGCTGGTACGCGCTCCTCCTGCGTGAAGTCGGTCGCTGTCCGCGTTCCGGACTCTGCGGCAACGAGTAACGCGCCTTCCGGACATGCTCACCGCGAGACGGGCGCAAGGGTGGAGCCATGGCGATTTGAGGGGCTGACCACGGAGATGGTGGGTTGCCCCCTCGGATTCTGAGTGGGCAACCCACCATCTGGATGGTTGACCCCTAGTGCGGTGCCCGCATCGTGGACGGTGTCGTCCGCGTCCCGCAGGCAGTGCGGAGCGTCCTCGGAGACGGGCCGTACGGCGGGCTGATCCCGACGGACCGCGGTCGGCGTCCTTGGTTTGTCAGCGTCCGAAGGCCTGAGCCGCCCGGGTGTTCACGGTGGCGCCGCGGCGTTCCTTGGCGCCGTCGGTCTGAACACCCGCCGTGTCCGCCACGGCATCGGTCGCCGGGGGCCGACCGTCGTTCAGGAGTCGGCCGGCGAACGCCGCGTCGCCGGGCGCACCAACGCCGAGTGCACCCTTCACCGCGTCCAGCCGGCTGGGCGGGGCCTGGACCTCGTTGTCCGGCCAGCCGATCGCCGCCGGCCCGTCGGCGACCATCTTGTTCTGGTTCTGCTGCTCCTGGAGCTTGCGGAGCTCCTCCTGGCGCTGCATCTCCTTGATCGCGTTCTCGGTGCGGACGCGCTCGAGCTCGGCCAGCGCCCTGGCTTCTTCTTCCTGGGTACCCATCTGTCCTCATCTGTTCATCGGATGGAACCCCCGTAGGGCAATCCAACCAACGCGACAAGTTCGGCGTGGGCTGCCGCAGATAACGATCCGGTCAGGCCGGGTCGAGCATCTCCGGGGTCAGGTTGGCCTCGGTGTTCGGGATACCGAGGTCGGCGGCGCGCTTGTCGGCCATCGCCAGCAGGCGGCGGATCCGGCCGGCCACCGCGTCCTTGGTGAGGGCCGGGTCGTGCAGCTGACCGAGCTCCTCGAGGCTGGCCTGCTTGTGCTCCAGCCGCAGCTTGCCGGCCACCTGCAGGTGATCGGGTACGTCGTCGCCGAGGATCTCCAGCGCGCGTTCGACCCGGGCGCCCGCCGCGACCGCCGCGCGGGCGGAGCGGCGCAGGTTCGCGTCGTCGAAGTTGGCCAGCCGGTTCGCGGTCGCGCGGACCTCGCGCCGCATCCGCCGCTCCTCCCACGCGAGCACCGACTCGTGCGCGCCGAGCCGGGTCAGCAGGGCGCCGATCGCGTCGCCGTCGCGGATCACGACGCGGTCGACGTTGCGCACCTCGCGGGCTTTGGAGCCGATGCCGAGCCGGCGAGCCGCACCGACCAGCGCGAGCGCCGCTTCCGGACCGGGGCAGGTCACTTCGAGCGAGGACGACCGGCCGGGCTCGGTCAGCGAGCCGTGCGCCAGGAAGGCGCCGCGCCAAGCCGCCACCGCGTCACAGGACGCGCCGGAGACGACCGCGGGCGGGAGACCCCGCACGGGCCGGCCGCGGTTGTCCACGAGGCCGGTCTGCCGCGCCAGCGCGTCGCCGTCGCGCACGACGCGGACGACGTACTTGGTCTGCTTCCGGATTCCGGACGGGGAGATCACGACCACGTCCGACGGGTGCCCGAAGATCTCGGCGATGTCCTTGCGCAGCCGCCGGGCCGCGGCACCGCTGTCCAGCTCCGCCTCCACGACGATCCGGCCGGACACCAGATGCAGCCCGCCCGCGAATCGCAGCACGGACGACACCTCGGCCTTGCGGCAACAGGGTTTTGTGACCTGAATACTGGTCAACTCGGACTTCACCTGTGCTGTCATCGCCATGAAGGCATCCTCCCACCGCTGTCAAAGACCCTCGGGGGTCGTACCAGGACCAACGGGCCGATCGGGGACCTGTTACGGGGGCTGCAACCTTTCTCGTGGTTGGTCGCGTTCCTTCCGCGAGAGTACGAGGAGGGGCATGAAAGCACGGGACGAAGCCGAGTTCACCGAGTTCGCGGCGATCACGATCCGGCGGCTGCGGCGTACGGCGTACCTGATGTGCGGCGATTGGCACCGGGCCGAGGACGCGGCGCAGGACGCTCTGGTGAAGGTCTACCGGCACTGGAACCGCATCAACCGCACCGACAGCCTGATCGGCTACGCGCATCGCTGCGTCGTCACCGCGGTCCTCGACCAGTCCAGGAAGCCGTGGCGCCGCGAGCGTCTCGACGACACCGGCGAGGACCTCAGACCGCTACCGGACGCAGTCGGATCGGTCGATGACCGCCTGCTCGTCATCGAGGCATTGCACCACCTGTCGCCCAGCCAGCGCGCGTGCGTCGTGCTGCGGCACTACGCCGACCTCAGCCTCGAACAGACCGCCGACATCCTCGGCATCAGTGTCGGCGGCGTGAAGAGCCAGACCTCCCGCGGCCTCGGCCGCCTGCGCGAACTACTACTCGACCAGACCGAAAGGAGCGCTTCGTGAGCACCGACCTCGAACGCCTGCTGGCTGCCGCGGCCGACGACTCGGACCAGCCGCTGCACACCGACGTCGGGGACGTTCTCGTCCGTGCCCGGCGTTCGGTCCGCAAGAGCCGGATCGCCGCCGCGTCCACAGCAATCGTCACCACCGCCGCGATCCTCGGCGGCGTCGCCGCCTGGTCCGCGACGCGTTCCGAGAGCGCGGGTCCGGCGGGCACGCCGAAGAACCAGACCATCACGATCGACGCGAAGACCGGCCGGATCGTCGACAACGAGACCGGCAAGACGGTCACGCCGGCACCTCCGGTGAGCCCGTTGTCCGATGCCGAGGTCCTACGCCGTTGCAAGCCGTACGACCCCGCGTACCGGCACCAGGCCCAGACGCACAAGACGATGGACAAGGCCGGTCCGGTCGACGCCCGGTGGAAGATCGTGGTGAAGAGTGGCGACCAGTCCGTGCTGAACGCGCTGTTCCTCTCACCGGACCAGTCGGTCGTCTCGACATGCATCATGAACAGTCCGGAGAAGCCCGCGAGCGTGGGGCGCACCATGACGGCAGACGTCTCGTCCAGGAGTCGGACCCAGCAGCCGCTGACCGTGCACGACGGCCTCCTGCTTCCGGTCACCGGTGTCACCCGGGTGCTGGTGGACCTTGCCGGCGAAAGCAGTCCGCGTGAGGCCCTGGTCGGCACTGACGGATTCGTCACCTTCGGCCACCCCGGCAAGAACGACAAGCTGATCACGCTGACCCGGATCCGGGGCTACGACGCCGGCGGCACGAGGGTGTACGACCAGATCGTCAAGCCGATCACTCCCCCGGCGCAGCCAGCCGTCGATCCGAAGGTGACCGTCAAGACCGCCGACCCGATCACACCCCAGGTCGTGCTCACGAAGGATCCGCAAACCGGGAAGGCCCTCGCTCCCGCACCGCCGGTCAGTCCGCTCAGTGATGACCAGATCCGCGATCGCTGCCGCCTCTGGGAGCAGGAGATCGCCACCAACCCCGCCTACGGTGGGCAGGGGCCGCAGGATCCGCGCGCGAAGGCAGCCGGTCCGATCACGAAGTCGTGGGACGTGGCGCTGAAGACCGGCACCGGCGACAAGTTCACCGCCGTGCTCATCTCCGCGGACCAGCGGGTCGCCGTGTGGTGCCATATGACGACGCCCACCACGAAGGGCGGCGAGTCCGACTACACCCGGCACGCGGTGGACGCGGACGGCAAGGTCGCGGACAACCTCGGGTTCGCGATGGTGCCCGCGGGCGTTGCGCAGATGATCATCGATCTGCCGGCCGGACCGACCCGGGTGTTGATGGCCAACGGCTTCTACACCTGGGGACCGACCGGCGGAAAGTCCGACGTCAAGACAGTCCAGGTCCGCGGGTACGACGCCCAGGGCAAGCAGGTGTACGACGCGAAGAAGTCGGTCGACGCCGGCTGAGTCAGCTGAAGATCTCCCGGTAGACCTTGGCCAGCTTGTCCGGGGCGTGGTGGAGGTGACGGTCATCGTCGGCGATGTCGGCGATGACCACCTCCGCTCCGAGGGATTCCGCCGTACGGCGCAACAATGCGGGATCCGGGACATGGTCGGTATCGGCCAGCACGACGTCGATGCGGAGGTCGGGGGCGTGCGCGGCCAGCACCTCGAGGTGGGTCTCGGGTGAGAAGCCGTCGGTCTCGCCCTTCTGCTCGCCCAGGTTGAGCGTCACCAGACGACGCGCGCTGGTCTGCTCGAGAGCCCGGGACAACGCCGGGACCAGCAGGTTCGGGATCACCGACGTGAACCAGGACCCCGGTCCGACCACGACCCAGTCGGCCTCCGCGATCGCCACCAGCGCCTCGGGGCAGGCCGGCGGGTCGGCCGGGTCGAGCGCGACGTCGACGACCTGCCCCTCGGTCGTCGCCACCTCGGCCTGGCCGCGGATCTCGGTGATCGCCTCCGGATGGTCCGGGTCCAGTCCGAGCACCCGCGCGGTGATGTCCAGCGGTACGGCGGACATCGGCAGCACGCGCCCTTGTGCGCCGAGCAATCGCGCCACCCAGTCGAGTCCGTCGACGGCCTCGCCGAGGAGCTCCCACAACGCGACGATCAGCAGGTTGCCGAGCGCGTGATCGTGCAGCTCACCGTTGCTCTGGAACCGGTGCTGCAGCACGTCGGCCCAGGTCCGGCCCCACTCGTCGTCACGGCAGAGCGCGGCCAGCGCCATCCGCAGATCCCCGGGTGGCAGTACGCCGAGCTCGCGCCGCAGTCGACCGGACGAGCCGCCGTTGTCGGCGACCGTCACGACTGCCGTCAGCTGGTCGGTGACGTGCCGAAGTGCGGACAGGGAGGCGGCCAAGCCATGTCCCCCACCCAGTGCGACGACCCGGGGAGCTCGCGTCACTCCCGCCCCAGATCCCGGTGTACGACCAACGTCGGTGACCCTCTCTCACGCAGCCGCCGGGCGATCTCCTCGGCCATCGCGACGCTGCGGTGCTTTCCCCCGGTGCAGCCGATCGCGACGGTGACGAAGCGCTTGCCCTCGTTCAGGTAGCCGGTCCGCAGGGTGTCCAGCACGTCCACGTAGTTCTGCAGGAACTGCTGGGCCAGCGGATGGCCGAGCACGAAGTCTGACACAGGCTTGTCCTGCCCGGTCATCGGGCGCAGGTCGGGCTGCCAGTACGGGTTCGGGATGAAGCGCATGTCGGCGACCACGTCGGCGTCCACCGGGATGCCGTACTTGAACCCGAACGACACCACGGTCGCCCGGAGCTCGGCGTTCTCCTCGTCGCCGAAGGCGTTCACGATCTTCGCGGCGAGCTGGTGGATGTTCAGGTTCGAGGTGTCGATGACCAGGTCGGCGCCGGCCCGGATGTCGCCGAGCAGCGCGCGCTCGCGCTGGATCCCGTCCAGCAACCGGCCCTCGCCCTGCAGTGGGTGCGGCCGGCGGACGCTCTCCTGCCGGCGCACGATCACGTCGTCGGAGGCCTCCAGGAACAGCGTCAGCGGCCGGTACCCCTTCAGCCGCAGGTCGTGGATGGCCGAGCTCAGCTCCTCGAAGAACAAGCCGGTCCGGACGTCGACGACGACCGCGAGCCGTGGTGCCGCGCCGGTGCCGATGACCTGCTCGACGAGGGTGGTCAGGAACATCGGCGGCAGGTTGTCGACGACGAACCAGCCCAGGTCTTCCAGTACGTCGGCGACCGAACTCCGTCCCGCGCCGGACATCCCGGACACGATGATCAGGTTGCCGCCTGTGTCGTCCATCAGCTCTCAGTTCTCCCTGGGTCCCCGTCGGGCGCCCCGGCCGGCGCCGGGACGTCGTCGCCCAGTATCTCGCCCGTGGCGGTGTTCACCGACGGCGCCCGGCCGGTTTCGGCCGTCGTTGCGGCAGCGTTCACCGCGAGTACGACGGACTCCGCCGTCCGGCGGCCGAATCCGGGCAGCTCAGCCACCTCGTCGATCGTCGCCTGCCGCAACTTCTTCAGCGAGCCGAAATGCCGCAGCAGCGTCTTCCGGCGGACCTCGCCGAGCCCCGGGACCTCGTCCAGGACGCTCTCGACCATCGACTTCGAGCGCCGGTTGCGGTGGTGGGTGATCGCGAACCGGTGGGCCTCGTCACGCAGGCGCTGGAGCAGGTACAGCCCCTCGGACGTGCGGGAGAAGATGACCGGGTCCTCCTCGTCCGGGACCCAGACCTCCTCCAGCCGCTTGGCCAGGCCGACGACCGGGATGTCGCCCAGGCCGAGCTCGTCCATCGCCTGGCGCGCGGCCGCGACCTGCGGCGGACCGCCGTCGACGACGACCAGTCCGGGAGCATAGGAGAACTTGCGGGCGCGTCCGGTCTCCGGATCGATCAGCGCCGCCGACGGGTCCTCGTCCTCCTGCAGCGTGGCCCGCTCGTCGAGCAGCCGCTTGAACCTTCGCGTCAGCACTTCCGCGATCGAGGCGACGTCGTTCTGCCCGTCGACGCCCTTGATCACGAACCGCCGGTACTCGCTCTTGCGGGGCAGACCGTCCTCGAAGACGACCATCGACGCGACCACCTCGGTGCCCTGCAGGTTCGAGACGTCGTAGCACTCCAGCCGCAGCGGCGCCTCGGGCAGGTCGAGCGCGGCCTGGATCTCCTCCAGCGCCTGGTTGCGGGTGGTCAGATCACTGGCCCGCTTGGTCTTGTGCATGGTCAGCGTCTGCAGCGCGTTCCGCTCGACCGTCTCCATCAGCGCCTTCTTGTCGCCGCGCTGCGGGACCCTGATCTCCACCCTCGCGCCGCGGATCCCCTCGAGCCACTCGGTCAGCGCGTCCGCGTCTTCCGGCTTGGTCGGGACCAGGATCTCCCGCGGGATCGCGTCGCCCGAGTCACCGGCGTACGTCTGCTGGATGAACCGGGAGACCAGGTCGCCGGTGGTCGCCGTACCGTCGGCCTTGTCGGCGATGAAGCCACGCTCACCGCGGATCCGGCCGCCGCGGACGTAGAAGATCTGCACCGCGACCTCGAGCGGGTCCTCGCTCAGCGCGATCACGTCGGTGTCGGTCCCGTCGCCGAGGACGACCGCGTTCTTGGCCAGGGCCTTCTCCAGCGCGGCCAGGTCGTCGCGGATCTTCGCGGCCCGCTCGTACTCGAGCTCGGCCGCGGCCGCCTTCATCTCCTTCTCCAGCCGGCGCACGTACGTCGCGGTCTGGCCGGACAGGAACGCGGCGAAGTCGTCGACGATCTTGCGGTGCTCCTCCTGGCTCACCTGACCGGTGCAGGGGGCGGCGCACTTGCCGATGTAGCCGAGCAGGCAGGGCCGGCCGATCTGGCGGTGCCGGTTGAACACGCCCTTGCTGCACGAGCGCATCGGGAAGACCCGCAGCAGCAGGTCCACGGTCTCGCGGATCGCCCAGGCGTGACTGTACGGACCGAAGTACTTCACGCCCTTCTTCTTCTGGCCCCGGCCGACCATCACCCGCGGGTAGTCCTCGTTGAGGGTGATGGCGAGCCACGGGTACGACTTGTCGTCGCGGTACTTCACGTTGAAGCGCGGGTCGTACTCCTTGATCCAGGAGTACTCCAGCTGCAGCGACTCGACCTCGCTGGCCACGACGGTCCACTCGACCTTCGCGGCCGTCGTCACCATCGCCTGGGTGCGCGGATGCAGGTTGACCAGATCCTGGAAATACGACGACAACCGGGCGCGCAGGTTCTTCGCCTTGCCGACGTAGATCACCCGCCCGGCGGCATCGCTGAAGCGGTAAACACCAGGCGAGTCGGGGATCGACCCTGGAGCGGGACGGTACGAGGACGGATCAGCCACTCAACCACCCTAGTTCGGGCCGCCGACAAATCCGGAATCCCGCCAAAGTCTCAATTGTGACTTCAATGACACACTTGAAGGCATGACTGTTGAAGAGATGGATCGGGTGATCCGCGCGTACGGCGGCATCCGGGTGCTCGAGGCACAGGGCGATCTGTTCTACCTGTACGACCCGGCCGCGGACCTGCCGCCGGAACGGCAGCAGCCGTTCGCCACCATCGTCACCGGCGACCACTACGAGAAGGTGTCCCGGCTCGACGACCCCGGCGCCTGGCGACTCAACATCGGCCTGACCAAGGCGACGTACACCTCGTTGTTCGGTGCGGTGCCGACCGAGCGCGACGCCGACTGGGTACTCGACTCCGGCCACGACTACACCGCCCGCGACACCCTGATACCGCACCCCTTCTACGCCTCGCAGCACTGGGTCTGCATCGTCTCGCCGTCCGACGCCACTCCCCTGCTGCCGCTGCTGCAGGAGGCCTACGACTTCGCCATCCGCAAGCACGCCAACTTCCAGGCACGCCGCAGTAACCCCCTATTGGGCAAGTGAACGTTGCGGTCGTGTTGCGGGTTGTCCCATAAGGCTGGTTTGACCCCCGGTTGGGATGAGCGGGAGTTCTAGCGTCTGACCCAGGGTAGACGTGCAGGACCTTTGCGTGAGGCAACCGGGCCTTGCGCTGACTCGAGGGAGTTCCGCCCATGTCCCCCAGAATTCGCAGACCGCGTGCCGTGTTCGGAGCGGTCGCCGCATCCGCGCTCGCCGTCACCGGGATCGTCGCCACCGCGGCCGGCAGTGACGCGTCGCAGACGGCCGCCGTCACCATCCGCGGCGCCGCCACCCCGGACGCCATCCCCGGCAGCTACATCGTCGTCCTGGCCGACCAGCGTTCGCAGGCCGAGACCCGGGCCACCAACGCCAGTCTCGCGACCAGCTACGACGTCAAGGTGCGCGACCAGTACGACGCCTCGATCAAGGGCTTCTCCGCGAGCATGAGTGCGGACCAGGCGAAGAAGCTGGCCGGCGACAAGCGGGTGGCCTACGTCCAGCAGAACCAGAAGATCACCGTCGCGCAGGACGACCCGCCGTGGGGCCTGGACCGGGCCGACCAGCGTGACCTGCCACTGGACAAGAAGTACGAGGCGTCCACCACCGCGGACAACGTGAACGTCTACGTGATCGACACCGGCATCTACGCCGCGCACAAGGACTTCGGCGACCGCGCCTCGGTCGGCACCGACACCGTCGGCGACGGCCAGAACGGCGTCGACTGCATGGGGCACGGCAGCCACGTGGCCGGCACCATCGCCGGAACGACGTACGGCCTGGCCAAGGGCGCGCATGTGTACGGCGTCCGGGTGCTCGACTGCTCGGGCTCCGGCTCGACCGAGTCCGTGGTGGCCGGCATCGAGTGGGTCACCAAGAACGCGAAGAAGCCCGCCTTGGCGAACATGAGCCTGGGCGGCGGCGCCGACGACGCGCTGGACGCGGCGGTGAAGGCCTCGGTCGGCTCCGGCGTCACCTACGCCGTTGCCGCTGGCAACGAAAGCGCGGACGCCTGCCAGGGCTCGCCGGCCCGGGAGCCCTCGGCGATCACCGTCGGCGCGACCGACGACCAGGACAAGAAGGCGACGTTCTCCAACTTCGGCAAGTGTGTCGACCTGTTCGCGCCGGGCGTCGACATCACGTCGGTCGGCATCACCGACCCCGAGGCGACCGCCAAGATGAGCGGTACGTCGATGGCCACGCCGCACGTGGCCGGTGGGGTCGCGCTCTACCTGGCCGACCACCCGGACGCCACGCCGGCCGATGTCGCAACGGCCCTGGTCGGTGCCTCAACGCCGGACAAGGTAGGTGACCCCGGCACCGGCTCCCCCAACCAACTCCTCTACGTCGGCAAGCTCGACCCAGCCACCCACAGCTGACAAACCGCTAACGTCCGAAGAAGTGAGGGCTATGGGCCTCACTTCTTCGGACGTTACGGTTGTCAGGCGGACTGGACGATGTTGCTGCCCTGAACCGCGACGTTTACCGCGGGGAGGGGCGACTGCGCGGGGCCGCTGACCGGGCTGCCGTCGGTGATGTTGAAGTGGCTGTTGTGGAACGGGCAGACGATCTGCCCGCCCTGCACCGACCCGACCGGGTTGCCCTGGTGGGTGCAGATCGCGGAGAAGCCCTTGAACTGACCCGCGGTCGGCTGTGTCACCACGACCTTGGCGTCGGAGAACACCTTGCCGCCACCGACCGGTACGTCGGACACCGGGCCGAGGACCGTGCCGCCGCTGGTGCTCGCCGGCGCGCTCGAGGACGGCGCCGTACTGGTCGGTGCGCTGGTCGGAGCCGAGCTCGTGCCGGTCGCGGGTGCGGAACTGGAGCCGCTGCTCCCGCTCGCGTTGTCGCTGCCGCCGCAGGCCGCAAGGATCGGTGCGCTGGCACCCGCGAGGGCGGCGATTGCCGCGCAGCGGAGCACCGACCTCCGGTCGCGCAGGTTGTCCCCCGCCGGGGTCTGCTGCGGGGTGGTTGGTGCCATCGTGTCATCGCTCATGAATCTGGACCTCCAGGAGCCTGCCGGTCGAAGTGGTTGAACGCTTTGCTTCTGTGTAGCCGACCCTGCCAAACCGGGCCGATACCGGGTCAAACGACTGGATCATCGGATCGGTTCAACCAGCGCCGGATTCAACCGGCGTTTGAGAGTTTGCTGTGAATCAGCTGGTAGTGCGGGTGCGTGATCCGGACTGCCACTAAGGTGTGGCCCGCTGACCAGCCCGCGGACGCCGGGGGGCTTCGTACTTCTGGAACGGATGCGCGAGACACTTCAGTGGTGGCGGAGGTCAAGACATGACGGACACGAGCGAAAGTTTCGCTGTCGTCGAGGTGATCGCGGATCTCGCGCCGATGTGGTTGCCGGGCTGTGTGGTGGACACCGAGGAGCGGACGGTCGAAGTCGGCTGGGGACGCGGCGCGCTGCAGATGTCCGCGGTCGTCGGCGTCGGCGAGATCGTCGACCGTTGTCTGCACCTCCCACAGCAACGCTGGCCGGAACAGATCGAGGCCTGGCTGCTGGCCGTCGTCGCCGAAGGTGAGCTGGCCACGGAGGAACACCGGTACGGCGACGTCGCGGAGCGGCAACGTGCTCTGCTCGTGCAGCGCGGATGGTCTGCGCGAACGGCCGGACCGGTCGCGGACGCCCTGATCCCGTTCGGCGAACACTTCGAGGTCGTGGTGTTCGTCCGGACCGGCAAGGAACTCCGGCGACTGACCGTCGTACGGCGATCGATGCTCGGGCTGGGTGATCCCGGCGTGCCGTCGCCGGTGCGGTTGAGTCTGGCGGAGATCGCGGACCTGGAGCCGGTCGAGCACGACGGGTTCGCCGTCCTCAGCCGGGACGGCGATCCGCTGGTGTCGATGGCGATCGTCGACCGGGAGACCTTGTTGCCGCAGGCATCTCTGGGCGCGGGGGTGCTGGTCGGGGTGCCGCGGTTGAGCACAGTTGCCTACTGCCCGGCCGATGCGGGCCAGGATCGGGCCGACGCGTTGGCGCGGTTCGTCACCGAGACGTACCGCGACGCACCGGACCAGTGCTGCCCGGATCTCTTTTGGTTACAGGGCGATCGGATAGTTCAGGTGCCGGTCACGCTGGCCACGCCACCGACCGTCGTACTGCCCTCTGTGTTGACGCCGCATCCGCGCCGTACGTGGTTGCGACAACTGTTCGGACAGCTCTTCGGCCGGTGATACTCGCGGGCTGATCAGCTGGCGACGCGTTTCCGGGCCGGTGCCTTCTTCGCCGGGGCCTTCTTGGCAACGGCTTTCTTGGCGACCGTCTTCTTCGCCGCGGTCTTCTTGACCGGCGCCTTCTTCGCGGCGGCGGCCTGCTGCTTCGCGCTCGGCTTCGCGGCGCGACCCTCGAGGATCTCCGCCAGGAACTCACCCGTGTACGACGCAGGGTTCGCCGCGACCTCTTCCGGCGTACCTTCCGCGACCAGCGTGCCACCGCGGCGACCGCCGTCCGGCCCGAGGTCGATGATCCAGTCGGCGGTCTTGATCACGTCGAGGTTGTGCTCGATCACCAGCACCGAGTTGCCCTTGTCCACCAGGCCGCCGAGCACGCCGAGCAGCTTGCGGATGTCTTCGAAGTGCAGACCGGTCGTCGGCTCGTCGAGCACGTAGACCGTCCGCCCGGTCGACCGCCGCTGCAGCTCGGACGCCAGCTTCACGCGCTGCGCCTCACCACCGGACAGCGTCGGCGCGGGCTGCCCGAGACGGACGTACCCGAGGCCGACCTCGACCAACGTGGTCAGATGCCGCGAGATCGCCGGGATCGCCGCGAAGAACTCCGACGCCTCCTCGATCGGCATGTCCAGCACATCCGCGACGGTCTTGCCCTTGTAGTGCACCTCGAGCGTCTCGCGGTTGTACCGGGCGCCGTGGCACACCTCGCACGGCACGTACACATCCGGGAGGAAGTTCATCTCGATCTTCAGCGTGCCGTCACCCGAACAGGCCTCGCACCGGCCGCCCTTGACGTTGAAGGAGAACCGGCCCTGCTGGTACCCGCGGACCTTCGCCTCGGGCGTGTCCGCGAACAGCTTGCGGACGTGGTCCCAGACACCGGTGTACGTCGCCGGGTTGGACCGCGGCGTCCGGCCGATCGGCGACTGGTCGACGTGGATGACCTTGTCGACCAGCTCCATCCCGGAGATCTTCGTGTGCCGGCCCGGCACCGCCCGAGCACCGTAGATCTGCCGCGCCAGCGAGGTGTAGAGAATGTCGTTGACCAGCGTCGACTTGCCCGACCCGGACACCCCGGTCACCGCGACGAACACCCCGAGCGGAATGGTCACGTCGATGTCCTGGAGGTTGTTCTGCCGGGCCCCGTACACGGTCAGCTCGCGGCCCTCGGTGAGCGGTCGCCGGACCGGCGGGATCGGGATCTCGCGGCGGCCGGAGATGTACTGGCCGGTGATCGAGTCCGGGTGGTTGCGCAGGTCCTCGACCGTGCCGGAGACGACGACCTGGCCGCCGTGCTCACCGGCACCCGGGCCGATGTCGACCACCCAGTCGGCGTGGTCGATGGTGTCCTCGTCGTGCTCGACGACGATCAGCGTGTTGCCCAGCTCCTTCAGCCGGACCAGCGTCTCGATCAACCGCCGGTTGTCCCGCTGGTGCAGGCCGATCGACGGCTCGTCGAGGACGTACAGAACGCCGACAAGCCCGGAGCCGATCTGGGTCGCCAGCCGGATCCGCTGCGCCTCACCACCGGACAGCGAACCCGCCGGCCGGCTCAGCGCCAGATAGTCCAGGCCGACGTCGAGCAGGAACCGCAGCCGCTCGCCGATCTCCTTGACCACCCGCTCGGCGATCTGCTTCTCCCGCGGCGATAGCTCCATCTGCGCGAGGAAGCCGTGCACCTCGTCGATCGACATCGCGCTGATCTCCGCGATGTTCTTGCCGCCGAGCGTGACCGCGAGCGAGATCGGCTTCAGCCGGGCGCCGTTGCAGGCCAGACACGGCACTTCGCGCATGTACTCCTCGAAGCGCTCCCGGCCGGTGTCGCTCGACGCCTCCGCATGCCGTCGCTCGACGTACGGGATCACACCCTCGAAGGTGGTGTAGTACGAGCGCTCGCGGCCGTAGCGGTTCTGGTACGAGACGTGGACCTGCTTGTCGTGGCCGGTCAGCAGCGACTTCTTCGCCTTCGCCGGCAGCTCGCCGAACGGCGTGCTCGTCTTGATCTTCAGGTCCCTCGCCAGCGCCGCCAGCAGACGCTCGAAGTACTGCGAGACGTTCTGCCCGGACCACGGCTGGATCGCGCCCTCGTCGAGTGACTTGGACGGGTCGGGGATCAGCAGCTCCGGGTCGACCTCCATCCGGGTGCCGAGACCGGTGCACACCGGGCAGGCGCCGTACGGCGAGTTGAACGAGAACGACCGTGGCTCGAGCTCGTCGATGGCGAGGGGGTGGTCGTTCGGGCAGGCGAGCTTCTCGGAGAACCGGCGCTCGCGGTGCGGGTCGTCCTCCGGCAGGTCGACGAAGTCCAGCACGAGCAGACCACTGGCCAGACCGAGCGCGGTCTCGACCGAGTCGGTCAGCCGCTGCTTGGCCGAGCTCTTCACCGCGAGCCGGTCGACGACCACATCGATGTCGTGCTTCTTCTGCTTGTCGAGCTTCGGCGGGTCGGTGAGCTGGATCGTCTCACCGTCCACCCGGGCCCGGGACAACCCCTGACCGCTCAGCTGGCGGAACAGGTCGAGGTACTCCCCCTTGCGGCCGCGGACGACCGGGGCCAGCACCTGGAAGCGAGTGCCCTCCTCGAGCTCCAGCACCCGGTCGACGATCTGCTGCGGGGTCTGGCGCGCGATCGGCTCGCCGCACTCCGGGCAGTGCGGGCGGCCGGCCCGGGCGAACAGCAGGCGGAGGTAGTCGTACACCTCGGTGATCGTGCCGACGGTGGAGCGCGGGTTCCGCGAGGTGGACTTCTGGTCGATCGAGACGGCCGGGGACAGACCCTCGATGAAGTCGACGTCGGGCTTGTCCATCTGACCGAGGAACTGCCGCGCGTACGCCGACAGTGACTCGACGTACCGGCGCTGGCCCTCGGCGAAGATCGTGTCGAAGGCCAGGCTGGACTTGCCGGACCCGGACAGCCCGGTGAAGACGATCATGGCGTCCCGGGGCAGGTCGACCGAGACGTCCTTCAGGTTGTGCTCACGCGCTCCACGCACGATCAGACGGTCAGACACAAGCTCACTCTCAGCCGTTCTCGAGGGTATCCAGGGCATGCCCGGTCATGCTAACGAGGCCCACCGACAAAAACTTCCGGCGGCGGATCGAGGTGCCCGCAGGACGCCCGACCGCACCGGCCGCTTCGAAAGTATATTCGATCGCGGGCGGTAGTTCATGCAAGTCGGCCCCGAGATGACCGGACGGTCGCCGGAGTGCAAGGATCGGGGCTGTCACGACTTCCAGGGAGGGCGCATGCCGGAGTACCACGGGAACGTCAAGGTCGGCGGACCGGCTCAGACACACGAGCTGGCCCGGTTGATGATCACCAAGGTCGCGGTCGGCCCGATGGACAACAACGCCTATCTCCTGCGCTGCCGGCAGACCGACGAGCAGGCGCTGATCGACGCCGCCAACGACGCGGATACGCTGCTCAAGCTGATCGGCGACGGTGGGCTCGCCCGCGTCGTCACCACTCACCGCCACCAGGACCACTGGGAGGCGCTCGCCGAGGTCGTCGCCCGGACCAGCGCCACCACGGTCGCCGGCCGGTACGACGCCGAGGGCATCCCGGTCCCCACCGACCAACTCGTCGACGACGGCGACCACATCGCCGTCGGCCGGTGCAGCCTGCGCATCATCCATCTGGTCGGCCACACACCGGGCTCGATCGCCCTCGTGTACGACGACCCGGACGGCGCACCTCACCTCTTCACCGGTGACTCACTGTTCCCGGGCGGCGTCGGCAACACCCAGGGTGACGCAGAGCGCTTCACGTCCCTGATCAACGACGTCGAGACCAAACTCTTCGCCGACCTCCCCGACGAGACCTGGGTGTACCCCGGCCACGGCTCCGACACCACCCTCGGCACCGAACGCCCCCACCTGAAGGAATGGCGCGAACGCGGCTGGTAGCGGGACCTTCGCCCCTGCCCCCAGCCCCTGGGTCCGTCGATGGTGGGAATGGCATCGACCGACGAAGGGAGCTGTAATGAAGGTACTCGGCGTGGACAATGTCTTCCTGCCGGTAGGGGACCTCACCCAGGCGGTGGCGTTCTACCAGGACGCGGTGGGACTACCAGTGGCCAAGCGCTTCGACGAGATCGGCATGGTTCTCTTCCGGATCGGGGACGAGACACCCGGGTTGGGTGTCGGTGTCTCCGAGTCGCCGACCGCCGGTGGGCAGAAGGTGTGGTTCGAGGTACCGGACGCCCGTGCGGCGGCGGACGAGCTGTCCGCCAAGGGAGTGGCGCCCTTGGCACAACCGTTCCGGATCCCTACGGGTTGGGCGTTCGAGGTCCGCGATCCTTGGGGCAACGTCATCGGCTTCACCGACTACACCGCCAAACCGGAACTCGGCCGCTGACCTGAATCAGCTCCGCGAGCGGGCTGCTTCGATCTGGGCGCTGATCATCACGGCTCCCACCGAAGCGGCCAGGGCAGCCGCCTCATCTGCCAGCGCCTGCGCGTCGTCGGAGCGTCCTTGTGCGGCGGCCAGGTAGATGAGACCGACCAAGTTGGCGGCCACACCTGCCGTGAAGCCGAGGGTACGGCGGAGAGCGGTGGACTCCTCGAGCAAGGCGCGGGCCCGGTCGAGGTCGCCGGCCGTGTGGGCGGCGATGCCCAGGTGGCGGAGGGCGTTGGACAGGGTCAGCTGGTCCCCGGTCTTCCTGGCCAACTCGCTCGCGGCAGTCAGGGGTGGGACGGCGGACGTGTTGTCGTCGCGGACGACCTGGTGGAAGCAGCCGATCCAGAACTGGGCTTCGGCCTCGCCGCGCTCGTCGCCCAGGGCGCGGTAGAGGTCGGCCGCTCGCTCGAAGGCCGGCAACTCCTCGGGGACCTCGATCCGTGTCTCCAGGTAGCGGCCATGCATGACCCGGCCACGACCGATCAACAACGCGGCCTCGACCGCGTCGAGCTCACGATCGGCCTGCGACAGGGCGTCGTATGCCCCGTTGAAGATCGCCCGCTCGTACAAGTCCTTCGCCCACGCCAAATGTTCGTCCACCCGCCAGAGCCTAGGCTGCCGTCGTGAGCAACTTCGCCGAATACGAGCCGGACGCCGGCCGTCAGGTCCCGGACACTCCGATCGAGATCCGCCCGATGGGCGCCGACGACCTCGACGCCTGCGCCGAACTGATCGTCTCGCGCACCGGCGGATCTGTCGCCGAGCGCCGAAGCCGTCTGCTGTCCGACCTTCAGGATCCGACCCGCTACTCCGTCGTCGCGTGCGTCGAGACTGAGGTGGTCGGCTACGCCGCCGTGATCCACCACGAGGTCTCATCCGACGACCCGCCAACCACGGCCCCCACCGGCTACTACCTTGTCGGCCTGATCGTGTCCCCGGACTGGCGCCGCCACGGCATCGGGGAACTCCTCACCACCGCTCGCATCCGCTGGACGGCCGAGCGCGCCGACGCCGTCTACTACTTCGCGAACCTCGCGAACGGCCCGATCCTCGACCTCCACCAGAGCTTCGGCTTCACCGAAGTCACCCGCGACTTCACCTTCCCCCGCGCCCCTCTCAAACCCGGCAGCGGCGTCCTCCTCCGGGCCGAACTGAGCTAGCGGTCGGTCAGTTCGGTGGGATGGGCTATGACATCCACGAGGGCGTTGTTGCGGATGGCGGTGATTTCGGTGCGGCGGGAGATGGCGTCGGCGAACAGGAGTCGTTGGAGGGACTGAGCGTCGCGGAGCGGGGCGCCGTCGACAGCCAGGACCAGGTCGCCGGGGCGAAGGCCGGCGTCGGCGGCGGGGCTGTTCGCGATCACCTCGACGACGCGGAGAGCCGTGCGCTGGTCGAAGCGTTCGGCCAGGGCGGGCCGCAGCGGCGCGGGGGTCGTGACGAGACCGAGGTACGCGCGGCGGACGCGACCGTCATGCAGGAGCGAGTAGATGATCCGGCGCGTGGTCTGGTTCATCGGAACGGCCAGCCCGAGACCGATGCCGGCCACCGCGGTGTTGATGCCGACGACCCGGCCGTTGCCGTCGGCAAGTGCACCGCCGGAGTTGCCCGGGTTCAGCGCTGCGTCGGTCTGGATCACGTCCTCGATGATCCGCTGCGCCGACCCGCTCCGCACCGGCAACGACCGGCCGAGCGCACTCACCACGCCCGCGGTCACACTCCCGGCCAGCCCCAACGGGTTGCCCACGGCAACCACCAGGTTCCCCACCTTGAGGTGATCCGCATCGCCGTACTCCGGCGGATCTGGGATCTCCCGGTCGGCTCGCAGTACGGCGAGATCGGACAGCCGGTCGACCCCGACCACTCGGGCCTGCGCCGTCGTACCGTCCGCGAACTCGGCGTTCGCCTGCTCGCCCTCGCCGACGACATGCGCGTTGGTCAGCAGGTGGCCATCGCCGGTCAGCACGACCGCCGATCCCGACGAGTCGCCGCGCCGGCTGTGGATCCGTAGGCTCGCCACCCGCGGGATGAGGTGTTCCGCCACGCCCGAGACCACTCGGGAGTAGGCATCCAGTACGTCGTCGCCGGCAATCTCATCAGCCATGGTTCTGCCTCCCGAATTACATCATTACACCGCAAGCAAGCCGCGGCCATCGCGTGAGGGAAGCCACAATCCTGACCGATCGGTTGAAAACTGGCCGATCGGTCAGGATGATGGCTGACATGGCAGTCACCACCCCCGCCCGGGAGCGGACCCGGCACGAGATCGTGCGGCAGGCGATGGACCTGTTCCAGGCCAAGGGCTATAACGCGACGTCACTGCAGGACATCGCGAGCGCGGCCGGCTGCTCGAAGGCGACGGTGCTCTACCACTTCAGCGGCAAGCCCGCCGTCCTGGCCGCGGTCCTCGAGCCGGCCGCCGCCGACCTGGCCGAGCTCATCGCCGCGGCCGGCGCGCTGCCGCAGACGGAGGCGCAGGAGTTCGCGATCCAGCGCTTCATCGACCTCGCCGTGGTGCACCGCGGCGTCATCGACGTCATCCAGGACGTCATCCCGGTGATGGTGGAGATGCCCGAGATCGCCGGACTGGTCGCCGACGGCATGAAGATGACCGACTACCTGGCCGGCTCGGACGACCCGCTCGAGCACGACCTGGCCAAGTTCGCCGTCAACGGCCTGCTCGGCGAGTGCCGGCGTCCCGGCGAACGCACCAACGACGAACTCCGGAGACTCTGCGACATCGCCCTCCGTCGACTGCTCGGACGCAGCTGAACCCATCCCGACCGCCGGCGGACGGTCTCCCCTGCTCGCACGTACCGACTCGAAACGGACGCACTCCCGATGGCCAATCTGCTGTACCGGCTCGGCCGGTTCTCCTACCAGCGCCGGCGCCTCGTCGCCGCCGTCTGGGCGTTGTTCCTCGTCCTGCTCGGTGTCGGCGCGTTGACGCTGGGCGGCAAGACTGCGAACACCTTCTCCATCCCGGGCACCGAGTCGCAGCGCGCGCTCGACGCCCTGAAGCAGGAACTGCCCGCGGCGAGCGGTGCCTCGGCCACGGTCGTGGTGAAGGCACCCGACGGCAAGACGCTCGCGGATCCGGCGGTGAAGGCGGCCGTCGGCGCGACCGTCGGCAAGGTCGCGAAGGTGCCGGAGGTGATCGCCGCGATCGATCCGTTCACCAGCAAGGCGATCAGTCCCGACGGCACGACCGGCCTGATCAGCGTCCAGTTCGACAAGCCCGCCGACGAGCTCTCCAAGGACAGCACCACGGCGTACGACGGACTCAGCGGACTGAGCACCGGGGATCTTCAGGTGGTCCCGGGCGGCCAGGTGGCCGGCGGCGTACCCGAGATCGGAGCCACCGAGGTGATCGGGGTCGCGGTCGCGGCCGTCGTACTGGTCGTCACGTTCGGTTCGCTGGTCGCGGCCGGGATGACGTTGCTGACCGCGCTGCTCGGCGTACTGGCGGGGATGGCAGGGCTGTTCCTGGTCACCGCGTTCGTTGATGTGTCGTCGACCGCGCCGATCCTGGCGTTGATGCTGGGACTCGCGGTGGGTATCGACTATGCGTTGTTCATCAGCTCGCGGCATCGGACACAGCTTGCTCAGGGCATGGATCCGGAGGAGTCGGTCGGGCGAGCGACAGCGACCGCGGGGTCGGCGGTGTTGTTCGCCGGCGCGACGGTGGTGATCGCGCTGGCCGGGTTGAGTGTGGTCGGCGTACCGTTCCTGACCGCGATGGGGCTGGCGGCCGCGGCGACCGTGCTCACCGCGGTGCTGGTCGCGCTCACGCTGCTGCCGGCCATGCTCGGGTTCGTCGGGAACCGGGTGCTCCCCCGCAAGATCCGCAAGGCGCCGACGGCCGCTCCGGTCAAGGAAGGTTTCGGCTTCCGTTGGGGCCGGCTCGTGACCAGGTTCCGCGTCCCGATCGTTGCCGTCGGCATCCTCGGGCTCGGATTGCTGGCGATCCCGGTCAAGGACATGCAGCTCGCGCTGCCGGACGGTGCCTCGGCTGCGGCCGGCACGAACCAGCGGGTCGCCTACGACCTGACCGCGGCCGCCTTCGGGCCGGGCGCGAACGGTCCACTCGTCGTCGTTGTGAAGAGCACCAACCCGGCGACGTCCGATGCGCTGGTCAAGCAGGTACTCGCGAAGTCGCAAGGGCTGAAGGATGTCGTGGCGGCCCAGCCCGGGCCGGCCAGTGCGGACGGATCGACGCGGTTGTTGCAGGTCATCCCCAAGAGCGGCCCGGCGAGTCAGGAGACCGCAGAGCTGGTGAAGAACCTGCGGTCGGCGGTGCAGCCGTTGGCCACCGGTGACGCGAGCATCTCGGTGACAGGCAATACCGCGGTCGGGGTCGACGTGTCGAACAAGCTGTCCAACGCATTGCCGATTTACCTGCTGGTTGTCATCGGGCTGTCGTTCCTGCTGTTGTTGTTGGCGTTCCGGTCGGTGCTCGTGCCGCTCAAGGCGACGCTGGGCTTTGTGCTCACGGTCGGGGCGACGTTCGGCATCACGGTCGCGGTGTTCCAGCTCGGATGGGGCGCCGACCTGCTCGGCGTGGACTCCCCCGGGCCGCTGGTCAGCTTCCTGCCGATCATCATGCTGGGCGTGCTGTTCGGGCTGGCGATGGACTACGAGGTGTTCATCGTGTCCCGGGTCCGCGAGGAGTTCGTGCACGGCAAACACGCGACCGAGGCAACCATCGAGGGGCTCGGCCACGGCGCCCGCGTGGTGACGGCGGCCGCCTTGATCATGGCGTCGGTCTTCGCCGGCTTCATCATGGTCCACGACCCGATCATCAAGGCGATCGGCTTCGGCCTCACCATCGGCGTCCTCATCGACGCCTTCGTCGTCCGCATGACCCTCGTGCCGGCGGTGCTGTCTCTCCTAGGCGACCGCGCCTGGTGGTTCCCCCGCTGGCTTGACCGCATCACCCCCAAGGTCGACATCGAAGGCGAATCCCTCCACATCGACGAGACCCCCGAGCCCAAACAACTCGCCGACATCCACTGAACTGTGGTGAGGCGCACCCGCACGTGGCCGGTGCTCCTCAGCGCAACAGTCCCGAAGCATCACCCACCCGGTACGGCGCGTAGGTCTCTGCATAGATGCGGATTCGTCCTGCCAGCACCGAACTGGGGATCACATACATGCTGCCGTCGCCCAGCACGATGAAGAACAGATCGATATCGTCCGGGTCGTACGGCATCTTGCTTGCCGACTTGTCCAGCACGTACGGCCGCCGTCCGATCTCGACACCCCAGTGCCCCTTGGCATCGGGGCGAGCGCTGCTCTTGACCTGCACGCGCTGCACGCCCTTCCTCGTAGTCACCAGCAGGTCATACACCTCGGGCTCGATCGGCAACGCCACCGAGCAGCCCCGCAAGGTGAGCCAGGCCATCGCCATCGCAGGCGCCGCAGTTCGCAGCAGCTCAGGACGCACAGGCTGATCGAACACCTCACCTGACAGTGACCGCGGCTCGGACGGCCTCAGATTGGTGCAGTCCAGGCCGAGCCGAACCGCATGCCCCTTGATCCGAACCCGGGTCTCGGTGCCGTCGCTGACGCCCAGCCCGGCAAATACATCCGCCCAGCAGGTGGCGTCGCGCATCACTGCACGCAGCTCTCGGTCAGACCACCGACGTTGGCCCGTGAAGTGGGCGGTGTCCAATTCAAGCCGGTCCGCATGTCGTTTGAGCACACGGATTGTGCCTGCGGACGTGCCGTTCAATCCCAGTGCGCGAGCGACCGCGCGCCACGAGTGGTTCTCCTCTACTGCCTGACGTAGCTGCAGATCGTCCCAGGTGCGCCTGTCCCCCGATGTCTTCATGGAAGAAACCTAAAGAGGGGCACCGACAGAATCGGTGCCCCTCTTGGGTCGGGCTGACAGGATTTGAACCTGCGGTCTTCTGGCCCCCAGCCAGACGCGTTACCAAACTACGCCACAGCCCGATGCCCGCCTCCGAAGAGCCGAGCGGGGTAAACCTTACCGCATCTTGTGGAGTGGTCTTAACCGGGTTCCAGGTCGGCGGGTCAGCGCTTCTTGTTCTTTTGGCGGGCTCGGATCTGGACGTGGACGGGGCTGCCGACGAAGCCGAAGTCCTCGCGGAGGCGGCGTTCGATGAAGCGCTGGTACGACGCCTCGATCTGGCCGGAGGTGAAGATCGCGAACGTCGGCGGCATCGTCGTCGCCTGGGTGCCGAACAGGATCTTCGGCTGTTTGCCGGACCGGACCGGGTGTGGGTGCGCCGCGACCAGGCGGCCGAGGAACGCGTTCAGCTGGCCGGTCGGGACGCGGGTCTGCCAGCCGTCCAGCGCGGCCTCGATGGCCGGGACCAGCTTCTCCATGTGCCGGCCGGTGAGGGCGCTGATGTTCACCCGTGGCGCCCAGCGGAACTGCACCAGGTCGCGGTCGATCTCGCGCTCCAGGTAGTACCGCCGGTCCTCGTCGACCAGATCCCACTTGTTGTAGGCGATCACGAGCGCCTTGCCGGCTTCCTCGACCGCGCTCATGATCCGCAGGTCCTGCTCGGTCATCGGCTCGGACGCGTCGATCACGACCACGACAACCTCGGCCCGCTCGATCGCCGCGTTGGTCCGCAGCGAGGCGTAGTACTCGTGCCCCTGGGCGCTCTTCACCTTGCGGCGGATGCCGGCGGTGTCGATGAACCGCCACTCCTTGCCGGCCAGCGTGATCAGCTCGTCCACCGGGTCGACCGTCGTACCGGCGACGTCGCTGACGACGACGCGGTCCTCCTTGGCGACCTTGTTCAGCAGGGAGGACTTGCCGACGTTCGGCTTGCCGACGATCGCGACCCGGCGTGGGCCGCCGGTCTCGGGGTCGCGCTCCGGCGGCGCCTCGGGCAGGGCTGCCAGTACGGCGTCGAGCATGTCACCGGTGCCGCGGCCGTGCATCGCCGAGACCGGGAACGGCTCACCGATGCCGAGGCTCCACAGGTTCATCGCCTCGGCCTCGACCCGCTGGTCGTCGACCTTGTTCGCCGCGAGCACGACCGGCTTCCCGGACTTCCGCAGTACCCGTACGACGGCCTCGTCCGCATCCGTGATCCCGACCGTCGCGTCGACCACGAACAGCACCGCGTCGGCCGCGTTGATCGCGACCTCGGCCTGCGCCGCGACCAGGGCCGCCATCCCGACCGCGTCCGGGTCCCAGCCGCCGGTGTCGACGACCGTGAAGCCGCGGCCGGCCCAGTTGGCGTCGTACGAGACACGGTCCCGGGTCACGCCCGGGGTGTCCTCGACGACGGCCTCGCGGCGGCCGATGATGCGGTTGACCAGCGTGGACTTGCCCACGTTCGGCCGGCCGACGATCGCGAGCACGGGCAGCGGCCCGGTGTCCTCACGGTCGTGCGTAGGCTCGGCGAAGTCGTAGCCGGTGGGCAGATCAGTCATCAGGGTCCTTCTTGTCTGGCGCGCCCGGGAGGGGGTGGCCGGTGGCTTCGACGGCCGCCCTCACATGGGCTCGCAGCACGTCGCCGATCTGGTCGGCAACCGCGCGTACGTCGGAATGCCTCCTGGGAAAGGGTACGCGCTCCACCGTGAACGGCTCGCCATAGACCACATCGACCCGGCTCCCGGCCGGTGGGAAACCCTCCACGTCGCCGCGCGGCAGCCTGGTCCCGAGCAGGGCCACCGGCAGGATCGGCGCACCCGTCACCATGGCCAGATACGCCACGCCGGTCCGGATCCGGCTGAAGTCGCCCGGACCGCGAGTGCCCTCGGGGTAGATGTTCAGCACCCGGCCGTCGCGGAGCACCTTGATCGACTGCCGGACCGCGAGGACGTCGTACGCCGATCGGTCGACCGGGATCTGCCCGATCCGCCGGAGAATCCTCCCCTGGAGCCCGCCGAACACCTCGATCTTGCCGAGCTGGTGCAGCATCCGGGGCGCGATCGCCCCGAGCAGCGGCCCGTCGAGCAGGCTCAGATGGTTCGGAGTCATCAGCACCGGACCGGTCCGCGGGAACCGGTCCTCGTCGTGAATGGTCAGCTTGTACTTGCGCCGGAAGTACGGCTTGGCGACCGTGCGCATCGGCAGCGCGAGCCGGTACGGCAGCCGAGGCAGATCGTCGGTGCGTGGCAACTCCAGGTGCCCGGTCAGCTCCGCGGTCATGCGGCGATGCGCTCTGTCATGACTTCGGCCCTCTCGGGGCGGCCTCGGCCTCCTTCGCGAGACGGCTGATCACGTCGATGACCTCCTCCAGGGACAGATGCGTCGAATCGATGGTGACCGCGCCGTCGGACGCGACCAGGAACTCCGACACGGTCGCGTCGTCGGCGTCCCGGCGGACGATCTGGTCGCGGAGCTGCTCGGCGGTCACCGCCCCGGCCGCCAGCTCGGCGCCGCGGCGCGCCATCCGGGCGTCCTGGTCGGCGGTGAGCAGCACCTTGAGCTCGGAGTCGGTCGCGACCACGGTGGCGATGTCGCGGCCCTCGACCACGATCCCGCCGGTCGGCTGGGCGTCGTCGATGATCTCCCGCTGGCGCCGGATCAGCTCCTTGCGGACGTCCAGGTTGGTGGCGATCTTGGAGACCGTCTCGCTGATCCGCGGCTCCCGGATCGCGGTCGTCACGTCGGTCCCGTCGGCGATCACGAACTGGTTCGCCGGGTCGATGCTGACCTCGAGGCGCAGCTCCCGGGACCGCTGCGCGACCGCCGCGGTGTCGTCCAGATCGAGTCCGTGCTCCAGCGCCGACCAGGTCACCGCCCGGTACGTCGCTCCGGTGTCCAGGTAGCGCAGCCCCAGCCGGCTGGCGACGCCTCGCGCGGTGCTCGACTTACCGGAGCCGCTCGGGCCGTCCACAGCGATGATCATGCCCCGAAGATTACCTGTGGCGGGGGACATTCCACCGATCAGGACCGGCTACCGGTGGACGACCCAGCCGCGCTCGGTCAGTACGTCGACCAACTGGTCGACCGAACCGGGTTTGACCGCCAGCTCGACCTCACCGACGGGACGGCCCGGACTGTGGTCGATCCGCAGGTCCTCGACGTTCGCGCCGGACTCGGCCGCGTCCGCGAACAACCGGGCCAGCTGCCCCGGCCGGTCGGGGATGGTCACCAGAACGGTCACCAGGTCGATGTGCGGCGTACCGTGCTTGCCCGGCACCCGGACCGCACCGGAAACGCCCTGCCCGAGGATCGAGGTCAGCTCCTCCGCCGCCTCTTCCTTGCCCAAGGCAACGAGTAGGCGGTCGAGCTCGCCGCGGATCTGCTCCAGCAGACCCGTCAGGGCGGTCGAGTTCGCGGACACGATCTGGGTCCACAGCTTGGGGTCGCCGGCCGCGATCCGGGTCACGTCCCGGACGCCCTGGCCGGACAGCTGCAGGTGCGAGGTCGGCGCGTCGGCGAGCGTGCCCGCGGCGAGCGCCGACATCAGGTGCGGTAGGTGTGACACCCGGGCGACGCCGAGGTCGTGGTCCTCGACAGACAGCTCGACGGTCCGGGCTCCGGCCGCCTCGGCCAGCCGCCGTACCAGCTCGATCGCCTCGGGCGAGCTGGTGTCGTGCGGAGTGATCGCCCAGGTCGCGCCGTCGAAGAGGTCCGCGCGGGCGGCGAGTGGCCCGTTCCGCTCGGAGCCGGCCATCGGGTGGCTGCCGACGTACCGGCTGAGGTCACCGGTGAGCTTGCCCGCGTCGGCGAGGGGCTTCGACTTCACGCTGGCGGCATCGGTGACGACCGCGTCGGTCTGCTCCAGTTGCTCGGCGATTACCGCGCCGACGTGATCCGGCGGTACGGCGACCACCACGAGCTGCGGCTCGATCTGGACCAGCCGCGAACCCGCGCCGATCCGCTCGGCCATCAGCGCGTTGTCCGGATCGGCGTCGACGAGCTCCACCACGACACCCAACCGCGCCAGCGCCAGGCCGATCGACGTACCGATGAGTCCGGTGCCGACGATCCGAACCGGACCGCGCAGCTCGGTCATGGGGCCTCCCGCCCTGGACTGAGGAGCGTAGGGAGCGAAGCGACTGAAGCGACGAGGGAAGGGCGGGAGTCACAGCCCCATGACCGCGCCGGCGCCGGAGGCCCGGCCAAAAGCACAGTCACTGGGCGCCCGTCAGGTCTGGACGGAGAGCTACCGCGCCGTGCAGGTAGACGTGCTGGATCTTCTCCCGGGAACGCGGGGTCTCGGTGTGCACCATCAGCCGGACCACGCGCGGCAGGGCGTGCGGGACGGCGATCTCCTGCATGCACATCAGCGGTACGTCGGTCAGCCCGATCTGGCGGCCGGCCACGGCGGGAAACTCCGAGTGCAGATCCGGCGTGACGGTGAACAGGATGCTGATCAGATCCTCGTTCTCCAGATCGTTCGCCTCCAGGACCGCCCGCACCAGCTCCGCGGACCGCTCGAGCAGATGCTCGCGCTCGTCCACGTCGAGCTGGGTGGCACCCCGGATCGCCCGTACCGCCACGTCTTCGCCTCCTTGGTCGTCTGTCTCCAACCCTAGAGCAGAGTGGTCAGAGGGTGGACAGCCGTCTCGGATAGTGCCGCCTCGAGCAGCGTCCGGGCCACCGGAAGCAGCCCGGCCTCCCGGACCGGCGCGAGCGGATCGGTCAGTTGCCGACGACGCCGGAACGATCCCGGCGGTTGGCCGTACGTGAGGGAGAAGCGGCGGGAGAAGTGGTACGGATTGCTGTAGCCGCAGTCGGACGCGATCTCGGCGATCGTCGCGTTGGTGCGCAGGAGCGCGGTCGCGGCCCGGGCCAGCCGGATCAGATCCAGGGCGTACGCCGGTCCGCAGGCGTACCGCTCCCGGAAGAGCCGGTGCAGGTGCCCTGCCGACAGGTTCGCCGCAGCGGCCAACTCCGGGACGGAGATGATTCGCGGGCCGCTCCTCGCCCACACGGTCGCAACATGGTCGACCAGGCGGCGGACAGCAACCGGCATCTCCTCGCGCGACTGACCGGCCGGAGCGCTGAGGAAGACCTCCAGCATCGTCGCCACCAGCCGGTCACTGTGTCCCCGGACCGACGATGACGGTACGCCGGCAAGGTCCAGCAGGTAGGTGCACAGCCCGTCCAGCAGGCTCGGATCGGACTGGGATCGCACCGACGGCCAACTCGACGGATCGCCGAGTCCGCCGAAGTCCTCGATCTGGAAGTGCACGTACGCGTGTCGCGACGAGCGATCGCAGTCCCAGATATAAGCATCCCGGTTCCCGCGCCGAGCCAATGCCACGGTGCCCGGGCGAAGGTCCTCCTCCACGGTCGCCTGCCGGAGGCCGGCATCGTCGTACACCTCGGTCCGCCACCGCGCCGAACCGCTCAGGATCCACAGCAGTTCGTAGTTCGGCAGCGTGCGTGGGCCATAGGTTGCCCCGGGCGGATAGTCCGCGACCTGGACCACGGAGTTCACGCTGATCACCGGGGGTCGCGAGGTCACGAACAGATAGTAATGCGCACGCCCGCGACATTGGCCGGGCCTGGTCTGCTCTGAGACCGTGAAGCCGGTCATCGCCCCCAAAGGCCGGATGGAGCATCAGATGCAGTCTGTCACCGCCGTACACAGCTTCGCCGAGGTCACCGACGAGTTGGTCGAGTCGTTCCGGCGGGACGGCTTCGTCGTCCTCGATCAGGCCGTGTCGCCCGACCAGGTCACCGCGCTCCATGCCGCGGCCGAGGCTCTGTGCCGCGGTGACCTGGGCGTCATCGACGGAGGTCCAGCCGCCGAGCCGACAGCGGATGTCCTGCGCAAGTACCTGTGCATCCACCAACCACACAAGGTGTCCGACGTGGCACTCGCGGCGTTACGGGCGCCACGGGTGGTCGCGGCGCTGACCGCGGTGATCGGGCCGAACGTCAAGGCCATGCAATCGATGCTGTTCATCAAGCCCGAGGGGAAGCCGGGCCAGGCATGGCACCAGGACGAGTTCTTCATTCCGACCAGGGACCGCTCGCTGACCGCGGTGTGGATCGCGCTCGACGATGCCACCGTGGAGAACGGCTGCCTGTGGGTTCTGCCGGGCTCCCACCGCCGCGGTGTCATCTACCCCGACCGGGAGCAGGACGATCTCCGCTTCGACTGCACGGTGGAGGCGTTCGACTTCCCGTACACCGACGACGATGCCGTCCCGGTCGAGGTGCCCGCGGGTTCAGCGGTGATCTTCAACGGTTATCTGCTGCACCGATCACTGCCGAACACCGGCCGGCACGGACTCCGCCGGGCGCTCGCCAACCACTACATGAGCGCGGAGTCGCTGCTCCCCTGGCAGTCCGTGCCACCTGGAGTCCACGTCGGCAAGCACGACTACCGCGACATCGTGATGGTGGCCGGGACCGATCCGTACGCCTACAAGGGCATCGACGATCTCGCTCGCCCGCACTCCCGGCGGGACAAGGACGGCGGGTGCGACCGCTGACTCAGCCCGCCTGAGCCTCGGCGGCGTCGACGGCCTGCTCCAGCAGGAGGGCGATCGTCATCGGTCCGACGCCGCCCGGGACCGGCGTGATCAGGCGGGCGACCTGGGCCGCCTCCTCGAAATGCACGTCGCCGATGTTGCCCTCGTTGTACCCGGCGTCGACCACGACCGCTCCCGGCTTCAGCCAGTCGCCGCGGACGAAGTTCGGCTTGCCGACCGCCGCCACCACGATGTCCGCGGTCCGGACGATCTCCGGCAGGCCGACGGTCCGCGAGTGCGTGTAGGTGACGGTCGCGTTCGATGCCAGCAGCAACATCCCGACCGGCTTGCCGAGAATCGGGCTGCGGCCGATCACGACCGCGTGCGCGCCGGCGATCGGTACGTCGTACGCCTCGAGCAGGCGCATGATCCCGCCGGGCGTCGCGGACCGGAACCCGGGATCGCCGAACGCCATCGCGGCGAACGACCGCATCGTCACGCCGTCGACATCCTTGGCCGGATCGATCGCCTCGAACGCGGCCCGCTCGTCGATCTGCGCCGGCACCGGGTGCTGCAGCAGGATCCCGTGCACCGCCGGGTCGCTGGAGAGCTTGTGAATCTCGGTGACCAGTTCGTCGGTGGTCGTCTCCGCGGGCAGTACGACGCTCCGCGACGCGATGCCGGCCTTCTTCGACCGGTTCTGCTTCATCCGCACGTACGTCGCCGACGCGGGGTCATCGCCCACCAGCACCGTCGCCAGACACGGCTGCACGCCGGTCTTCTCCTGCAGGGCCTTCGCCCTGGCGGCGGCGTGAGCCACGATCTCCGCGGCGAGGTGGGTCCCGGTCATCAGTTCGGCGGTGGTCATGCGCGCACTCCTTCGGGCGTCGACAACAGGTCAGATGCCCAGGCGCGCGGCGCAGCCGGATCTCCGGCAGGCCGTTCCCCGGTGGTTACCCACCTCAACGCCAGTCGCGGCCCACCGGTCAGGATACCCGGGCGGTCACCTCGGCGATGAACGTGTCGGCGACACCGTCGCCGATGCGGGGGTAGGTCTGGGAGTGCGGGAGGCGGATGTCGCGGATCTCCTCGGCCTGGGTGACCAGGTGGTTGATCTGGGCCTGGCTGGTGGCGACGTCCGAGCTGTTGCCCTCGGCTCCTGCTTCGAGGACGCGGAGGGCCTCGCGGAGCGCCTGACCCCAGTAGAAGCTCGCGTCGAGCCAGGCATCGGTCTCGTCGGCGAAGGACGGGTCGGACACTCCAGCGCGGATCTGCGCCGGAGCGTTCTCGATCGCCTCGAAGTACGGCTCGAGCTCCGCGATCGCGCCGGCCAGGTCGCCGCCCTCCCAGGTCGCCCAGAATTCGGCGATCTTCGCGGCCAGCACCGGCGCGTTCGCCAGGTGCAGCTTCCCGTCGTAGGTCGTCAGATCGGCGAAGACTTCGAGCGCGGCGATCGTCTCCGGGTCGCCGGAGGCCCGCTCGGCGATCGCGCGACGCCACGACGCCTGCTGGTCGTACGTCGCCGGATTCCAGCCGAACTCCGCGAACGAGTAGAGCGCGAGCTTGCTGGCCCCGGCCTGGTTCATCGGGTTCGAGATCACGCCGACGACCTGGTCGGCCAGGCCGGGCTCGCGGTTGCTGTAGTCCGCGAGCAGGATCCGGCCGTGCGCGTAGTCGTTGACCGGATAGTTGTCCCAGATCAGGATGTCGTGCCCGAACACCGCCTTCGCCTCGGCCGCTTGTGCGCTCGTGATCGAGTGCGGGACGACACCGATCCCGGTCCAGTGCACGACGACCGCGCTGTCCAACTGCTCCCGGAGCGCCTGCTTGTACGGCGACTCGGTCACGTCGTAGTACTCAGTCGGCACCATCTGCAGCGGGGCGAGATCCGGTTTGGTCGCCACCCACTCGCGCTGGATCCGGTTCAGCAGGTCGCTCTGCGCCCTCCCGGCCCCGCCACCACCGGCGCCGTACTTCTCCTCGTCCTCGGCGCAGTGCCACTTCTCGTACTCGATGTCGTCCAGTGGCACGTTGAACGCCCGCGCGCCGAGCTCGTAGAGCGCCTCGAACTTGGCGATCAGCGCCTGGAACTCGGTGTCGTCGGTGTAGCGGATCGAGAGGCCGGGCGAGAGCGCGAAGGTGAAGTCGACCTTGTTCCGCAGCGAGCGCTCGATCAGCTCGCCGAGCTCGGCCAGCTTGTCGGCCGGGTACGGGTCGCGCCACTGCTCGCGGTGGTACAGGTCGTCCTTCGGGGCGTACTGGTACGTGTTCATCCGGTGCGCGCCGAGGTAGTCCAGGTGGTCGAGCCGGTCCGCGTGCGACCACGGCGTACCGTAGAAGCCTTCGATCGAGCCGCGGTACCGCATCGTCGGCCAGTCGCGGATCTCCACGCCGTCCAGGTGGTTGCCCTGGACAAGTTGTGCGAAGGTCTGCGCGGCATAGAAAGTACCGCGCCCGTCGACGCCCTCGAGCACGACCTGATTGCTCCCGACGGCAACGACGTACCCCTCGGCCGGCAGCCCTTCAGCGGTCTGCACGTCGAGGCCGCCTCCGCCCAACCGGATCGTGACGGCCGCTTCTCCGTCGATGATCGTCTGTACGCCGGCGCGCGTCAGGGTCTCGCGGACGACGCGCTCGGCGTCCGGGTCAGTGGTCGGACCGTGCACCAGCCCGATCGTGTCGCCGAGGTCGAAGCCGTCGTCGCGGCGGGTGGTCTGCTGCGGTTCTGGAGTCACGATCCCAAGCTTTCAGAGAAGTCCGGCGTGGTCGAGAGCGAGGTACGCGGCATCGATTCCCGTCATCGCACCAGGAGTCCGGAGCTCGGTGCGGAACGCGTCCACCGTCAGCTCGACCGGGACACAGTCCTCCGTCTCGTCCAGCGCCTGCTTCCCGTCCGGACGGCAGCCGCGCGCGATCGCGACGTACTTGCGATAGATCGAGGACGCGGACGACCACTGCCAGCCGACCAGGTCGAGCGACTCACAGGTGTACCCGGTCTCTTCCTCGAGCTCCCGCGCGCCGGCCAGCGCCGGGTCCTCCCCCGGCTCGACCAGCCCGCCGGGAAGGTTCGTGACGATTCGATCCGGTCCGGCCCGGAACATCCGGACGGTCACGATCCGGCCCTCGGGGGTCAGCGGCAGGACAGTGATGCCCGCCGTGATGCCCTCGGCGGACTTCGGGCCGAACACGTCCCACTCCACCTCGCGCCCGTCGGGCAGCCGGTAGCGCCGAAGGTTCACGGTCAGGAACCGGTGGAACCCAGGCTCCTCGCCGAGCAACTCCCACGGCTGCGGATCGCCGGGACGAGACAGGTCAGCCGCCGCGGAGTCCGCGGCGGCTGAACCTTCAGCTGACTCGCTCACAGCGGCCGGTTGTCGTCCGGCTCCTCAGGTGGCGCGATAGGTACGTCGTCGTCCGCCGGCCCGACCGGGCTGTCGTCGGCCGAGGAAGCCGGCGTGGCGTCCTCAGCAGGCTTCGCCTCGACAGGCTCAGTGGGAGTCTTGTCCGGGCTGGACTCGGACAGGATGCGCGCCAGCGTCTCCTCGGAGATCCGCTTGAATTTGCGCACCTGGGTCCGGGTCCGGTCCAGGACGGCGACCTCGATCTGATCCGGGGTCAACTGGCGGACCTCGGTGCCGTCGTGGCCGAGCGCATCCACGGCCAGCCGGAGCGCGCCGGCCAGCGAGATGCCCTCCTTGAAGTGCTCGCCGACGTAGTCCGCGACCTGCTCGGCCGGTCCACCCATCACGGCGTACCCGCGGACGTCCGCGATCGAGCCGTCGTAGGTGAGCCGGTAGATCTGGTCCTCGGCCGTGCTGGTGCCGACCTCGGCGACCAGGATCTCCACCTCGAGCGGCTTCTCACCGCCGGAGGAGAAGATCGCACCGAGGGTCTGCGCGTACGCGTTGGCCAGCGCCCGGCCGGTGACGTCGCGCCGGTCGTAGGAGTACCCGCGCATGTCGGCCAGCCGGACGCCGGCGATCCGCAGGTTCTCGAACTCGTTGTACCGGCCGACGGCGGCGAACGCCATCCGGTCGTAGATCTCGGCCACCTTGTGCAGCGCGGGCGAGCGGTTCTCCGCGACGAACAGGATGCCGTCGGCGTACTGCAGGGCGATCGCGCTGCGGCCCTTGGCGATGCCCTTGCGGGCGAAGTCGGCCCGGTCCCGCATCAGCTGTTCGGGCGAGACGTAGAACGGAACGCTCATCGAAGGTGTCGTCCTCTATCAGTCGATCGGGATCAAGGTCAGGTCAGGGATGCCGAAGCCGGGCCGTCCGGACGATTGTGGCGCTCGGCCCAGGCCGCGTCGACGATCGCGGCGACCTCGTCCTCCGGCATCCGCCGGTAGCCGTCCGCGGTGACCACACCGACCACCGGGAAGATTCGCCGCAGCATGTCCGGACCGCCGGTCGCCGAGTCGTCGTCGGCGGCGTCGATCAGGGACTGGATCACGGCCGTGACGCAGTCGGTCACCGAGCTGTCCTCGCGGTAGAGCTTCTTCAGCGCGCCGCGGGCGAACACCGAGCCCGAGCCGACGCTGTGGAAGTGGTGCTCCTCGTAGCGCCCGCCGGTCGGGTCGTAGGAGAAGATCCGGCCGCCCTTGATGTCCGGGTCGTAGCCCGCGAACAGCGGCACCACGGTCAGGCCCTGCAGCGCCATCGAGAGGTTGCCCCGGATCAGCGCGCTCAGCCGGTTGGCCTTGCCGTCCAGGCTGAGGGTCGCGCCCTCGAGCTTCTCGTAGTGCTCCAGCTCCACCTGGAACAGCCGGACCATCTCGATCCCGAAGCCGGCGGTGCCCGCGAACGCGACCGCGGAGTACTCGTCGGCGGGGAACACCTTCTCGATGTCACGCTGGGCGATGATGTTGCCCATCGTGGCCCGCCGGTCGCCGGCCATCACCACGCCACCGGGGAAGGTGGCCGCGACGATCGTCGTACCGTGCGGGACGTCGGCGGAAAAGTCGGCCGATCCCAGGCTGCGCCGTCCCGGCAACAGGTCGGGCGCGTGCCCGGCCAGGAAGTCCATGAACGACGAGCCACCTGGGATCAGGAAGGCTTCCGGCAACCGGCCGGAGGCATCAAAAGTCATCGAGCGGTTCACTCCCCACCCTTTTGCACGAATCCGCGGACGAACTCCTCGGCGTTCTCCTCGAGCACCTCGTCGATCTCGTCGAGGATCGAGTCGACGTCGTCGTCGAGCCGCTCCTTGCGCTCCTGGGCGTCTTCCGACGCCTCGACCTGTTCGACCTCTTCCTCGGTCGACGAACGCTTCGGCTGCTTGTGCTGCTGACCGCCGTCCTTCGCCATGGCCACACACCTCCTAGAACCGCTGGAAAGGCCGCCCAACCGACCCTTCTACAGCGACCCTACCCGGCGGCACCCCCAGTGATGGTGCGAACCAGGTCACTCGCGGTGTCGCATTGGTCAAGAAGTGCCCCGACATGCGCTTTCGTACCCCGCAGCGGGTCCAGCGTCGGGATCCGCTGCAGCGACTCCTTGCCGGGCAGATCGAAGATCACCGAGTCCCAGGAGGCGGCCGCCACCTGCGGCGCGTACTGCTGCATGCAGCGGCCGCGGAAGTACGCCCGGGTATCGGTCGGCGGGTGCGAGACCGCCATCCGGATCTCCTCGTCGGACACCAGCCGCTGCATCCGGCCGGCCTTCACCAACTTGTAGTAAAGACCCTTGTCCGGGCGCAGGTCGGCGTACTGCAGGTCGACGAGATGGAGCTTCGAGTCGTCCCAGTCCAGGCCGTCGCGGTCGCGGTACGACTGGAGCAGTTTGTACTTCGCCACCCAGTCGAGCTGGTCGGCCAGCTTCATCGGGTCGGTGGCGAGCTGGTCGAGCACCTGCTCCCAGCGGTGCAGCACGTCCTTGGTCTGCCGATCCGCGTCGTCGCCGTACTTGTCCTCGACGTACTTGCGGGCCTGCTCGAGGTACTCCGTCTGCAACTGGACCGCGGTCAGCTTGCGGCCGTCCTTGAGCGTCAACAGGTGTGTGCAGGTCGGGTCGTGGCTGACCTCGTGCAGCGTGCTGACCGGGCGGTCGACGCCGAGGTCGTCGGTCAGCCAGCCGTCCTCGATCATCGACAGCACGAGCGACGTCGTCCCGACTTTCAGGTACGTCGAGACCTCGGACAGGTTCGCGTCGCCGATGATCACGTGCAGGCGGCGGTAGCGGTCCGGATTCGCGTGCGGCTCGTCGCGGGTGTTGATGATCGGCCGCTTCAGCGTCGTCTCCAGCCCGACCTCGACCTCGAAGTAGTCGGCGCGCTGGCTGATCTGGAAACCATGGGCGGCGCCGTCCTGGCCGATGCCGACGCGGCCGGCGCCGGTGACCACCTGACGGCTCACGAAGAACGGCGTCAGGTGCCGCACGATCGACGCGAACGGCGTGGACCGGCGCATCAGGTAGTTCTCGTGCGAGCCGTACGACGCGCCCTTGTTGTCGGTGTTGTTCTTGTACAGGTTCAGCGGCGGGGCGCCGGGGATCTGGCGGGCCTGCCGGGCGCCTTCCATGATCACCAGCTCGCCGGCCTTGTCCCACACCACGACGTCGCGCGGATTGGTGCACTCGGGGGCGGAGTACTCCGGGTGGGCGTGGTCGACGTACAGCCGGGCGCCGTTGGTGAGGATCACGTTCGCCAGGCCGGTCTCCTCGTCGGTGAGCTGGCTGGAATCGGCCACCTCCCGGCTGAGGTCGAAGCCGCGCGCGTCCCGCAGCGGGTGCTCCTCGTCGAAGTCCCACCGGGTCTTCCGCGCGAGCGGCTGCGTCTGGGCGTAACCGTTCACCACCTGGCTCGAGGTCAGCATCGGGTTGGCCCCGGGCTGGCCGGGCACCGAGATGCCGAACTCGGTCTCGGTTCCCATGATCCGCCGAACACTCATGCGAACGAGCCTACGCGGTGCGGCCGACTAAAGGTGTTGCCGTGTCCACAGGGTTACGTGTGAAACTGCGCCCGTGGACGAAATGGTGGCGATCCTGGACGAAGACAACCGTGTCGCCGGATCGGCGCCCCGCTCGGTCATGCGCCGGGACAACCTGCGCCACGCGGCCACCGGCGTACTCGTCCGGAATCCGGCCGGCGACATCTACGTGCACCGTCGTACGCCGACCAAGGACGTCTACCCCGGCCGGTACGACTTCGCCGCCGGAGGCGTCGTCGCGGCCGGCGAGGACCCGTACGACGCCGTGGTCCGAGAGCTGGCCGAGGAGCTCGGGATCACCGGTGCCGAGCTGGTGCGGTTGCCGGAGGGCGACTATGCCGACGAGCACACCCGCTACCGCGCGTACCTGTACAGCTGCGTCTGGGACGGCCCGGTGAAGCACCAGCCGGAGGAGGTCGATTGGGGCGCGTGGATGTCCCCGGCCGACCTCGTCGCCAAGCTGGACGACCCCACCTGGTCCTTCATGCCCGACACCGCCGCCCTGCTCGGCCCGCTGGTCAGGAGTCTGGTGTGACGATCACGCAGGGCTGGGACAGCCACGCCTGGATCGAGGGCCCGTGGTTCGCGGACTCAGCGACATCTTGGCCGCGCTCTGATGCAACCATCGGGTTGGTGTCCGGTCATTACCCGGTGTGAAGATCATCCTGACTGACGATACGGAGCCGGTCATGGCTACGGGATCCGATCCGGAGCTTTGGGAGCGGTTGCGCACCGGCGACCACTTCGCGCTGGGCGAGCTCTTCGACCGCTACGGGGACGACGTGCACGCCTTCGCGTTCCGGCGGACCGCTTCCTGGAGTACTGCCGAGGACGTGGTCCAGGCGACGTTCCTGAGCACCTGGCGGCGATTCCAGCGCAACCCACCAGGCCCGCTGACCGGGCCCAGCGCCCGCGGCTGGCTGCTGATGGTAGCCAGCAACGAGTGCCGGACCCTCTTCCGTACAGCGAGCCGGCTGCGCAAATTGCTGGATCGTCTGCCCGACCCGGCGCCCGAGGGCGATCACGCCCCCGAGGTCGCTCGCCGGCTGGACGACGAGCGCCGCATGTCTGCAGTCCGTCGTGCCGTGGCCAAACTCCCCAGGCACGAACGGGAGACCCTCGAGCTCGTTGTCTGGTCCGGTCTCACGATGGCCGAGGCCGCGGACGCGCTCGGCGTACCGGTCGGAACGGTCAAGGCCCGGCTTCACCGCACCCGTCGCCGTTTCCCGGACCTGCTGACGCGGGTCGCGCTCACCGAGGAGCTCTCATGAACATCCGGCTCGACCCGCCACCCGTCCCCCCGTTGACCTCGTCCCAGCGGTCCCAGCTCCGCAACCGGGTCATGGACAAGTCCAGGCCCACGCGCGACCAGTCGACCCGGCGCTGGGTCGCGCCGGTGGTTGCCGTCGCCGCCGTGGCAGCCGTGGTCGCCGGCACGCTCGTGATCACCGGCAAGCCTTCCAGCGATCCCGGAGTCGCCGGCACACCGGCCCAGACCCCGACCCAGGCGCAGGCGCAGGCGCGCGCCAGGATCGGCGTCGATCTCGGAGCGGTGCCGCGGGGCGACGCGTCCACGCTCCTCCGCGACTGCACGTTCCCGGAGGAGAAGGGCATCGTCAAGATCCTCTGGAGCCGCCACGTACGAGGCATCACCAAAGACAGCACGACGTCGGTGGCGGTGGCCCTGAACTCAACGGGCAGTCATCCCGCATCCGCCAGGCTGGGGTACAGGTTCTGCATGACACGCGTGCCGCCGTCCGCCAAGCTCGGCGCCGTCGGCAGCGTCGGTATCGTCGCCGATCAGGCCTGGACCGCCCGCCCGACGGCTGAGCGAGGCTTGGTGGCGCTCGGCGGGTCGGACACCGACTTCACGAACGACCTCGGCACCCTGCAGGCGTGGACCATCTACCGGGCCGGGCCGGATATCGCCAGAGTCGAAGCCCGGTACGTGTTGAACGGCAAGGCCGGTGAGTGGACCAAGGGGGTCGTCGACGGCGGCTTCGCCTACACGGAGGTCCAGGCGCACGGGAGGTTCACGGTGGGCCAGCGCCTCAAGGCGGAGGTCCGCGCGTTCGACGCCGCCGGCAAACTGGTTCCGGTCAAGGGGTAGCCGGGCCGGGACGAGTCAGCGCCGGCGGTAGTCCGGCCTGCCCGCGATCCGCGAGATCGAGCGAGCCAGGTTGATCCCGACCAGACCACCCCAGCAGACGATCACCGCGATCGTGCCCTCCTGAGTGGCCGCGATCGCGGTGATCGGAATCCCCATGACCACCGACACGATGGCGAGCGCGAGACCGCCCGGATCGCTCTCCCGGCTCTCCTTGACCGGCTTGGCCGGCGCGGCGACGGGGACCTGGGCGGCGCGTGCATCCAGCTTCTCCAGGAAGCTGTCGATCAGCTCCGCCTCGTACTCCGGTCCCAGCTCCTGCCGCGCGGCCACCGCCGCACGCAGGTCCTTCCGTACCTCGTCCGTCGCCATACCAGCAAGCTAAACCCGCCCCCACCTCCCCGTAATCAGGGGAAACCCCGGTCGCACCCTTCAGCTGGGCGCGGACATCCGGTGGGCGATCGCGGCGGCCTCGATCCGGTTGGCCGCGCCGAGTTTCTGCAGGATGTGCGACACGTGGACGCCGACCGTCCGAACGCTGATCACCAGCGCCACCGCGATCTCACGGTCGGTGCAGCCGCGGGACAGCAGGGTCAACACCTCGGCCTCGCGTCCTGTCAGCCCGAGAACCTCGTCAAGACCTTCGGTGGGCTCAATCCCGGCCGACGGGTTTGCCAGCCGCAGGCGGGCCAGTTCGGCGAGCAATTCGAGCTCGCGCCGCAACGGCTGCGCACCGATCCGGACCGCGATCTCGTACGCCGAACGGGCAGGAATGCTCGCCTCGGCCCGGGACGCTCCGGCCGTGACCAAGGCCTCCGCCTGGCGCCACCGGCAGTAGGCGGTGAGCGGTACACGGTCGAGGTCTGCCCAGCGGCCCGCGACGTCGGCCCACAGCTCAGGACCGACGACGCCCCGGGCGCGCTGGTACTCAGCGTCGGCCAGCCCGAACCAGGCGCTGCCGACCGGCGTCACCGATGCGGCGTCCTCGGCAGCACGGCGGGCGAGCGCGATCAGTTCATCGGCGCGGTCGAGCACGCTCCGCTCCGCGGCGGCATCGCGTCGGGTCCTGGCGACCGCGGCAAGCTCTGCCTGTGCCCGCAAACCCTTTGCACAGAACCAAACCCGAAGCTGCGCGGCCCCGACAGAGCCGATCCGTTCCAAGGCCCCGTTCGTGTGATCCGCGGCGTCGGCCCAACGCCGCTCCCACAGCGCGAGTTCGGCCAGGTCAACGTCGTAGATGCCGAGCCCACGGTCCGGACGCAGGGTCTCGAGCGCGGAGTCGAGGTGCTCCCGGGCCGCGGCGAAGTCGCCGCGGCCGATCTCGAGATCGGCTCGAAGCATCAGCAGCATGTAGGGGAAGCTCGCCAGGGTCGATCGCAACGCGGCCGTGCTCAGTGCGTCGGCCTCGTCCCACTCGCCCAGCGCGAGCAGCGCCTCGATCACATTCGAGACCAGTACGGCGCTGTCGATGCCGTACCGGTGGACCGCCTCCAGACCCTGGCGGCCGACCTGGACGGACTCCCGTAGCCGACCGAGCATCGTCAGGGAATCGGTCAGATTGGTGTACACCCGATCCAGCCCGACCCGGTCGCCGATCTCCTCGGCCAGCCGCAGCGCCGCGCCAAGGTCGGACAAACCCTCCTCCGTCCTGCCCAGATAAACGTGGCTGGCGCCGCGCACAGTCAGCGCCCGCACCAATGCCTCGCCGGCCCCGGCGTCACGCGCGAGCACCAACGCCTCCTCGGCCAGCCGTGCGGATGCCGCGTGGCGCCAGGCGACCATCAGGCCGCCGGCGAGCGAGGCGAGTACGTACGCCCGATCTGGCAGCGGCTCGGCCGGTGCGAGCTCGACCGCCCGCTCGAGCGCGGCGAGCCCGGACAGGTCGCTGCCGACCCCGTGGAGGTACTCACCCAGCCGTACCTGCAGCAGCGCCGCCCGGCGCCGATCGCGGAGTCCGGCCAGGTCGATCGCGCGCCGCGTGAGCTCGACCGCCCGCGGCGCCTCGCCGGTCTCGCCGGCGAGCTCTGCGGCCCACGCACAGATGCCGGCCAGATCGGACCCGGCGAGCTCGGCCGCGTTCGCAACCGCCGGCCACAGCGAGATCGCCCTTTCCAGATGGGTGCGCGCCTCGGCGAGACCGGCAACGGCTACCGCCTCGCGAGTGGCGGCGACCGACGCCGCCAGCGCCTCCGCCGCGCGCCCCGCGGCCGCCCAGTGCGGCGCCAGCTCAGCCGGCGCGGCCGCGTCAGTGCGCGCCAGCTCCTCAGCGAGGTGTTCGTGGATCTCCTCGCGCTCACCCGGCAGCAGAGTCGCGTAGACCGCCTCCGCCAGCAGTGCATGCCGGAATCGAAAGCTGCTCGCCGTCGGCTCGGCGACCAGCACGCCGTACTCGACCGCCTGCCGCAGCGCTGCGCGAACGTCCTGCTCGGGCATCAGCGCGACCGCTCGCAGCAGCGCGTATCCCACCTCCCGGCCGGCGGCCGAGGCGATCCGGACGACCGCCCGGGCCTGCTGATCGAGCCGGTCGACCCGTTGCAGCAAGAGCTCACGCAGGCCTCGCGGCAGACCGCCGTCGCCGGCCGCGGCGATCAGTTCCTGCGCGAAGAACGGATTGCCCTCGGACCGGACCACGATCGCATCAGCGTTGGCGGTGGCCCGTGGCGGAACGTCGTACGCCGCGACGAGTGCGGCCAGCTCGTCACGGTCGAGCGGTCCGAGATCCACGAGCACTGCCGATCCCGAACGGCGTACTCCGTTGGCGAGCCGGAGCATGCGCTCACTCGACGACGGCTCGTCCGCCCGGTACGTCGCCACCAGCAGCACCGACCGGTCGTCGAAGTACTGCGCGAGGTACACCACAAGATCGAGCGTGGACGTGTCGGCCCAGTGCAGGTCTTCGAGCACGAGCAGCACCGGTGCGGACTCCGCCCGGTCCGTGAGCAGACCCAGGATGTTCTCGAAGACACGGAACTGCTGGCCGTCAGCCCGAGGAAGGTCACCGACCGGACGCAGCGCCTGCGCGAACGGCTGGTACGGCAGCTCGGTGCCGACCAGGTCGATCGAGCGCCCGAGCAGGACTTCGAAGCCGGCGTCCCGGGCGCGTGCGGACAGCTCGGCGGTCAAGCGGGTCTTACCGATGCCGGCGTCGCCGGCGATCAGGACAGTCCCGCCGCGGCCGGTCCGGGCAGCGTCCAGTACGCCCTCGAGCGCCTCGAGTTCACGGGCGCGGCCGACGAACACATCGCTCGCGCGAGCCTTCATCTGGTCAGTATCACGCCGCATCGGCTACGTAGGCGGCGGAGAAGGGATACGTAGCCCGTTCCGGATGCCGTTCTTGCCGCCGCACGGTCACGATCGAGTCGACCGAACGAGCCGAGGAGGGGCCATGACAGCAGTCATCGAGCAGCCGACAATCCATACCGTGCCGGGCGGTGGCGGTCTGCGCCTGCACGTGCGCGAATGGGGCCGGACGGACGGGCCGCCGATCGTGTTCATCCACGGTCTGTCGCAGAGCCATCTGTGCTGGCGCAAGCAGTACGAGAGCGCGCTGGCCGGCGAGTTCCGGCTCGTCGCGTACGACCTGCGCGGCCACGGCATGTCAGAGGCACCGCTGGAGCAGGAGCAGTACACCGACGCCCGCCTGTGGGCCGATGACCTCGCGGCGGTCATCGAGCGGCTGCAGCTCGACCGGCCGGTCCTAGTCGGTTGGTCGTACGGCGCGTTCGTCATCTGCGACTATGTGCGAGCGTACGGCGAGGACCGGATCGGCGGGATCGACTTCGTCGGCGGCACGGTCCGGCTCGGTCCAGCGGCGTACGGCACCCTGATCGGCCCCGGCTTCCTGGACAACTTCCCCGACCTGATCGCCGACGACCTGCCGGCCAACATCCGCGGTGCACGCGGTCTGATCCAGGCCTTCCCTGCCACCCCGTTCACGGCCGAAGACACAGAGCTGCTGCTCGCGGCGAGCATGACCGTCCCGGCCCGGATCCGGGCCAACCTGGCGGCCCGCGAGATCGACGAGGACGACGTACTGCGGACCCTCACAGTGCCGCTCGTGGTCACCCACGGCCGCGCCGACACGGTGGTGCTCCCGGCGATGGCCGAACACGTGCTGGCGACCTGCCCGACCGCCGAGGCCGCCTGGTACGACGGAGTCGGCCACACCGTGCACCTGGAGCAACCCGAGCACTTCAACCGGGAACTGGCCGCGCTCAGCCGGCGGGTCGCCGGGTAGTCCTGGAATGCCGAACGGCCGCCGGTCAGCTCAGGGGCTGATCGGCGGCCGTTCGCGGTGTTCTTACAGGTACTGACCGGTGTTGGTGGCGGTGTCGATGGAGCGGCCGGGCTCGGTGCCCTGCTTGCCGGAGATGAGGGTACGGATGTAGACGATCCGTTCGCCCTTCTTGCCGGAGATGCGGGCCCAGTCGTCCGGGTTGGTGGTGTTCGGGAGGTCTTCGTTCTCCTTGAACTCGTCCACGCACGCCTGCAGCAGGTGCTGCACCCGCAGGCCCTTCTGGTTCTCGTCCAGGTAGGCCTTGATCGCCATCTTCTTGGCCCGGTCGACGATGTTCTGGATCATCGCGCCCGAGTTGAAGTCCTTGAAGTACAGGACCTCCTTGTCACCGTTGGCGTAGGTGACCTCGAGGAACCGGTTCTCGTCGGCCTCGGTGTACATCCGCTCGACGGTGCGCTGGATCATCCCGTTCACGCACTCTGCCTTGTCGCCGCCGAACTCGCTCAGGTCGTCGGCGTGCAGCGGCAGGGTGGTGGTCAGGTACTTCGAGAAGATGTCCCGGGCCGCCTCGGCGTCGGGGCGCTCGATCTTGATCTTCACATCCAGCCGGCCCGGCCGCAGGATCGCCGGGTCGATCATGTCCTCGCGGTTGGAGGCACCGATGACCAGGACGTTCTCCAGGCCCTCGACACCGTCGATCTCGCTCAGCAGCTGCGGGACGATGGTGTTCTCGACATCGGAGGAGACACCGCTTCCGCGGGTGCGGAACAGCGAGTCCATCTCGTCGAAGAACACGATCACCGGCATGCCCTCGGAAGCCTTCTCCCGGGCCCGCTGGAAGACCAGCCGGATGTGCCGCTCGGTCTCGCCGACGTACTTGTTCAGCAGCTCCGGGCCCTTGATGTTCAGGAAGAAGGACTTCTGCCCGTCCACCCCGGTCCGCTCGGCGACCTTCTTGGCCAGCGAGTTCGCCACCGCCTTCGCGATCAGCGTCTTGCCACAGCCCGGCGGGCCGTACAGCAGGACGCCCTTCGGCGGCTTCAGCTCGTGCTCCAGGAACAGGTCCTTGTGCAGGTACGGCAGCTCGACCGCGTCCCGGATCTGCTCGATCTGACCGCTCAGACCGCCGATCTGGGTGTAGTCGATATCGGGGACCTCTTCGAGGATCAGCTCCTCGACCTCGGACTTCGGGATCTTCTCGTAGACGTAGCCGGAGCGGGGCTCCAGCAACAGCGAGTCACCGGCCCGCAGGGCCTGGTCCATCAGCGGTGAGGCGAGCCGGACGACGCGCTCCTCGTCTGCCTGCGCGATCACCAGCGCCCGCTCGCCGTCGGCCAGCAGCTCCTTCAGCATCACCACGTCGCCGACGACCTCGAAGTCACAGGCCTCGACCACGTTGAGTGCTTCGTTCAGCATCAGCTCCTGGCCGAGCTTGAGCGCGTCCAGGTCGACCGACGGGCTGGCCGCGACCCGGAGCTTGCGGCCACCGGTGAACACGTCCAGCGTGTCGTCTTCGTTGCGTCCGAGGAAGGTGCCGAATCCGGACGGCGGTTGGGCCAGCCGGTCGACTTCCTCCTTCAGGGCGATGATCTTCTCTCGCGCCTCCCGCAGCGTGTCGGCCAGCCGCTCGTTCTGAGCGGTGACACTCGCCAAGGAGGCCTGGGTTTCGGACAGTCTGCTTTCGAGCGACCGGCTGTCCGCCGGGTGCTCGAGCAGCCGACGTCGCAACGCCGCGACCTCGGCTTCCAGGTACCGGACCTGGTTACGCAGCTCTGCCGCGGTAGGACTCTCGTCTCCAGCCACGATCATCACCTCACCATGTGGGGCTCGACCCTATGGACCTTACCCAGAAAACCTCGCCGGGCAAGCTGTATCCCATCACGTGTCGGTTGCGGATGAATCAGTTGCCTTCGGCATGTCGTCGGATGTCTCGGCACGGCGCGGCCCCACGTAGTCGTCGCCGTATGCGCCTGGTGCGGGCCGGCGCTTCTTGCGGGGTGCCTGCACCCCGTGCGCCATCCGCCTAGCGGTGACCAGAAAAGCTGTGTGACCTTGCATTCGGTGTCCCGGGCGGACCGCGAGACCCTCTACATGCCAGTCTCGCACGAGCGACTCCCAGGCGCGCGGCTCCGTGAACTCACCGTGTGCCCTCAGCGTCTCCACAAACCGGCTCAGCTGCGTCGTGGTGGCCACATAGGCACACAGCACGCCACCGGGTGAAAGCGCCTCAGCGGCGGCGTCAACGCACTCCCAGGGGGCCAGCATGTCCAGGACGATGCGGTCCACGTCCTGCTCGTTCAGCTTCTCGACCAGGTCGCCGACCTCGAGCCGCCAGGCCGGGTGCTCGCCGCCGAAGAAACCGGTCACGTTCTTCCGGGCGACCTCGGCGAAGTCCTCCCGCCGCTCGAACGAGACGACCTGCCCGTGGATCCCGACCGCCCGCAGCAGCGCCGTGGTCAGCGCGCCGGAGCCGGCCCCGGCCTCGACCACCTTCGCGCCCGGGAAGATGTCGGCCATCGTCACGATCTGCGCGGTGTCCTTCGGATAGATCACCGCCGCGCCCCGGGGCATCGACACCGAGTAGTCGGCCATCAACGGCCGCAACGCCAGGTACTCGACGCCGCCCTTGGACCTGATCACGACCGCGTCCGGCCCGTCGATCAGGTCGTCGTGCGCGATCCCGCCCTTGGTGGTGTGGAAGATCTTCCCGCGCTCCAGGAACACCGAGTGCCGCCGGTTCTTGGAGTCCTGCAGGGTGATCCACTCCCCCGCCTGCAAGGGGCCGTGATGGACCCCGGAGAACGCCTGGTCGGGAAAGTCGCGCAAGTCAGCCATAAGGCGCTCACCTTAACTTTGAGTCACCCCGATCCCCGAATCCCACCACCACCCACGCCGCCCCTCGCCACAACCCTCCGCCTCGGTGGATATCCACTGACTTGGAGGGTTGCCCACTCAGATTCTCAGGGGGCAACCCTCCACCTCGGTGGTTATCCCCTGAGCTAGAGGGTTCGCCGAGCGGACGGGGTGGGCGCGGCGAGGTGGAGTGGAGGCGGCGGGGTAGGCCGGGGTGGGGTGGGGTGGGGTGGGGAATTCAGCGGCCGCGGAACGCGCGTTCGATGTCGGCGGTCGCGAGTACGCCGTACACGGCGCCGGTGGCGTCCAGGACCAGGTACTCCGAGGCGGGGTGCTCGCGGACGGTGGCGAGGATCTCCTCGCCGGTGTCGTTGATGCCGATGATGTGGCCCGCGCCGATGCGCGTCGCGACCTCGCTCACGGTGGTCCACGGGCGCTGGTTCGGTGCCACGGCGGTCACCGCGGACTCGGACACCAGCGCGTGCGGCTTGCCGTCGCCGTCGATGACCACGACCGCTCCGGCCTGCGACGCCCCGGCCAACCGGACCGCTTCGGAGATCGGCGTACCGGAGTGGACCGCGATCGCGCGGCGGGCCAGCGTGCGGACCTGCAGGGCGGGCAGCTTGCGCCGGAGCCGGGCCTGCATCAGCGACGCTGTGGACCCCATCCACAGGAACCATCCGACCAGGGCCGCGATGATGAAGTCGATGAACGACGGCTGCCGGTTCCAGATCTCCTCGATCAGGACGGGGGCCGACAGTACCAGCAACGCGAGCACCCGGCCGGCCCACGCGGCCACGACGGTGCCGGTGTGCATGTTGCCGGTGAACTTCCAGACCGCCGCCCGCAGCACCCAGCCGCCGTCCAGCGGCAGCCCGGGGAGCAGGTTGGTGACGCCGACGATCAGGTTCGCGATGCCGAGCTCCCAGAGCGCGACGTACCCGACGCCCTCGTCGAAAGCGCGGGAGCCGAGGTAGGCGAGCCCGCCGACGATCAGCGAGGCGACCGGGCCGACCACCGAGACGGCGAATTCCTCGAATGGTGACTTCCGCTCGCCCTCGATATGCGTGCCGGCCGCGAAGAAGCCGAGGTTGATCTCGGACACCGGGATGCCGAACCGCATCGCCATCAAGGCGTGCGCCAGCTCGTGCACCAGGATCGACAGTGTGAACGCGACCACGAACGCGAACGCGGCCAGATAGCGCCAGCCGCCCAGATCCGGGAACTGCTGCCCGATGATGGCGGCGAACCCGATCGCCAGCAGCATCGCCACCGGCAGCCAGGTGAACCGCATGGTCAGCCGGATGCCGCGGACACGACCGATCACCCAGGTTCCCGGTGGTGGGCCGGCCGGCTGGGCGGGGTTCTGGGGATCGCGCGGTTCTGGCATCGACCCAACGCTACTTGTCCGGCGGTAACACCACGCTACATACCCACCTCACACGCCGACGCCGAGCGTGGCGACGTACCCCTCGGTCGCGTTTCCGGTGACCGTCGCGAGCTGATGTACGCCGCCGTCGTCGCCGAACACGTTGTCGTTCTCCAGGGATGTCCGGGCCAGGTTCTGGGCGCTGCCGTCGTAGCCGTCGGTGGCGTAGACCGTGTCGCACGCGTCCTTGGGCAGGGCGAGTTGGGAGGTTCTGGTGATCTTCCCGGCCGCGGTCGCGTCGTTCAGGCTCGAGTAGACCTCGAAGTGGATGTGCGGCCAGCGGCCCATGTACGCCGCCGGGAAGATCGTGGTGAAGGTGACCTTGCCGGTGGAGTCCGCGGCCTGGACGCCGCGGAGATAGTTCTCGTCGGTGGCGCCGTCGGAGTAGAGCGAGTAGCGGCCCTGGGCGTCGCAGTGCCAGAGGTAGACGGCCGCGCCGTTCAGCGGGGTGTCCTTGTCCGCGTCGAGGATGGTGAGCTCGACAGTCAGGGGTACGCCGCTCGCCACGCCGGATGCGGATCCGAAGGACTTGGTGATATCGCTGCGGACGATGCCGGACTCGGTCAGCACGTTCGGTCCGTTGGAGCCGTCAGCCGGATACGGCCCACCGGTCTCTTGCGGGATCTCGTCGACGTCCGTCGCACCGGAGGTGGTGGACGCCGTCGGCGAGGTCGAGGCAGCGGTCGGATCGGCTGTGACCGAGCCGGTGTCGTCCGCCGAGCAGCCGGCCACCGCAGCAAGGCCGGCGCCCGCGAAGAGGCCGAGGAAGCGTCGACGATGCAGCGTGCCCAGGTCGTACTCCAGCCCCAGGTCGTGTTCACGGGGTGGTTTCGGTGGCGGCGTCATGGGACCAGCCTGGCAACTGGAGCCGATGGTCGGCCGAAAGTCCGCTGGGAGTTCGCTGTGAACAGGTTTTCCACAGACCCGGGTGGTGCGCACGCGAAGTGTCCATGGACTCGCCTAGGGTCTTGGGTATGAGCGAGCGGAGCGAGGTCATCATCAGGCACAGCGCGTCTTGTGCCTCAGCCGCGCCCGGAGCGAAGCGAGGACGTGGATGAGTTCTGCAGCCGAAGTCGATGTGCATGGGCATCCCCGTGGGGCGTTGTCGCCGTCCCGGGCCGCGGACTTCATGAGCTGCCCGCTGAAGTATCGCTTCCGCGTCATCGACCGGCTGCCCGAGAAGCCGTCGTCCGCCGCGGTCCGGGGCACCGTCGTGCACGGTGTGCTGGAGCGTTTGTTCGACCTGCCGCGCGGTCAGCGGACGCTGGAGCACGCGGCCGAGATGCTCGAGCCGCAGTGGCAGCACGTCCTGGAGATGGAGCCGGAGGTCGCGGAGCTGTTCGCCGAGGACGCGAGCGGCGAGGAGCTGGCCAAGTGGCTGGCCGAGGCGCACCAGCTGCTCGGGAAGTACTTCACCCTCGAGGACCCGAATGCTCTCGAGCCGGCCGAGCGGGAGCTGTACGTCGAGACCGCGCTGGAGTCCGGCCTGGTCCTGCGCGGGTACGTCGACCGCCTGGATGTCGCTCCGACCGGTGAGATCCGCGTGGTCGACTACAAGACCGGCCGGTCGCCGTCGGAGTTCTTCGAGGCCAAGGCTCTGTTCCAGATGAAGTTCTACGCGCTGGTGCTCTGGCGGCTGCGCGGCGTGGTGCCCGCGATGCTCCAGCTCGTCTACCTCGGCAACGGCGAGATCGTTCGCTACGTCCCCGACGAGGCCGACCTCCGCGCCTGCGAACGCAAGATCTCGGCCCTGTGGACGGCGATCACCCGCGCCCTCGAGTCAGGCGACTGGCGCCCGAGCCCCGGCCCGCTCTGCGACTGGTGCGACCACAAGGCCCTCTGCCCCGCCTGGGGCGGCACACCCCCTCCCCTCCCGACCCGCTCGGTGGAGGAGGTAGCGGCCGAATCCGCCGGGGTGGATCTGGTCGGCGTCGACGGCTGAGGCCAGCCACCCGCCCCCGGAGGAACCCTGGGTGGATAGCGTTCGTCGCATGAGTGTGCTTGACACGGCTGCGGTGCGTGCTGTCGGAGTGTGGAAGCGGTACGGCGGCGGCCAGACGCAGGTCGACGCGCTCGCGGACGTGAGTGCCGACTTCGGGAAGGGCCGGTTCACCGCGATCATGGGGCCCTCTGGGTCCGGGAAGTCGACCCTGCTGCATTGCCTCGCCGGCCTGGACAAGCCGACCGACGGACAGATCTTCCTCGGCGACGTCGACCTCACCCGGATGCCCGAGAAGCAGCTCACCCACCTGCGCCGGGACCGGATCGGATTCGTGTTCCAGGCGTTCAACCTGGTCCCGACCCTGACCGCGCTCGAGAACATCACGCTCCCCGTCGACCTGGCCGGCCGCAAGCCGGACCAGGACTGGCTCACCACCGTGATCGACACCATCGGCCTGACCGACCGCCTCGGGCACAAACCGTCCGAGTTGTCCGGCGGCCAGCAGCAGCGGGTGGCGTGTGCTCGGGCGCTCGTCTCCCGGCCGGACGTGGTGTTCGCCGACGAGCCGACCGGGAACCTCGATTCGCGCTCGTCGGCCGACGTACTCGGCTTCCTGCATCGGTCCGTCCGTGACTTCGGTCAGACCGTCGTCATGGTCACCCACGACCCGACCGCGGCCTCGTACGCCGACCGCGTGCTGTTCCTGGCCGACGGCAGGCTCGAGTCCGAGCTGCTCGACCCGACCGCCGAAACCGTGCTCGACACGATGAAGACGCTCGACCCCGCGGTGGCCGGCTGATGCTGAAGCTCGGCCTGCGCTCGGTCCTCGCGCACCGGCTCCGCTTCGTGCTGTGCACGGTCGCGGTCCTGCTCGGCGTCGCGTTCGCCGGCGGTGCGATGGTCTTCACCGACACCCTCTCCGCAGCTCTGAAGAAGAACTTCACCACCAGTACGGCGGACATCACCGTCACGCCCGTCACGCCGATCGACGCCGGGACCGACCGGCCCGCGACCTTCCTCTCCACACTGGTCGAGCGCGTCGCCGCCGTACCCGGTGTCGCGAGTGCGAACCCGCAGCTCCTGGTCAGCGGCGTACAGATCCTCGGCCCGGACGGGAAGCCGATGGAGACGTACGGCCTGCCCAGCTTCGGCTCCGCGTGGCCGCGGGACTCCCGGACCGCACAGTTCAAACTCCTCGAAGGCGACCTGCCCTGGGGCGTGGGCCAACTCGGCCTCGACCGGTCGACCGCGACCCGCCTGGGCTACGACCTGGGCGACCAGGTCCGGATCGTCACCCCGACCAGGGCCGTGACCGCCAAGCTCACCGCGATCACCACGCCCGGTCTGGCCGGGATCTCGGCCGGCGCACCGCTCGTCACCTTCGATGCCGTCACCGCGCAGCTGTTCCTGCTCGGCGAGCCGGGCTGGACGTCGATCAGCGTGGCCGTCCAATCCGGCGCCGATCCCGGCACCGTGCGCAACGCGATCGCGCAGACCACCGGCGACTCGGTCAAGGTCCGCACCGCCGCCCAGGTCACCGTCGATGGCCAGAACGACCTGGACAACACGTTCGGCGGCCTCAGCACCGTGCTGATGCTGTTCGCCGGCCTCGCACTGTTCGTGGGGACGTTCCTGATCGTCAACACGTTCGCGATGGTGGTCGCGCAGCGATCCCGCGAGCTGGCGATGCTCCGGGCGATCGGCGCGTCCCGCGGCCAGGTCACCGGCACGGTCCTGGCCGAGGCGCTCGTCATCGGCGTGATCGGTTCGACCCTCGGTCTGCTCGTCGGCATCGGTGTGGCGGCGGGCATCCGGTTCTTCTACCAGCACCTCGACATCCAGATCCCGACCGCGCCGATGCAGGTCAGCGCCGCCACCGTGATCACGTGCTACCTGATCGGCATCGGTGTCACGATCGCGTCGGCGTACCCGGCGGCGCGCCGGGCAGGCAAGCTCCCGCCGGTCGCCGCGATGCGTGACGACGTGACGCTGCCGGAGCGCTCGCTGCTGGCGCGCGTCCTCATCGGCGCGTTCATGCTGCTCATGGCCGTGACGCTGTACCTGATCGGGCTGAGCGCCGGTGCTCTCCCCGGCGCCGTCCTGATCGGGTTCGGGGCCGCGATCACCGTGCTCGGCGTCGTCATGGTGAGCCCGCTGATCAGCAGGTACGTCGTTCGCGCCCTGATGTGGCCGTTCGGGCGCAAGGCCCCGGTGACCCTGGGGCGCCGCAACGCCGAGCGGAACCCACGGCGGACCTCGGCCACGGCGTCCGCCCTGATGATCTCGGTCGCGCTGATCAGCGGCCTGCTGGTGATCGCCGCGTCGGCGAAGGCGTCGATCGACAAGAACATCGCCGACGAGCTCGGTACGGCGGAGCTCGTCATCACCTCCGACGGCCCGGCCAGCTTCAGCCCGCAGGTCGCCGACCGGGTCTCGAAGGTCTCCGGCGTCCAGTCGGTGCATCAGCTCCGGCAGCAGGCCGGGCAGGTCGGTGACTCCGCGGTGCAGGTCAGCGGTGTCAGCGATGGCACCCTCGACGGGTCGATCACCACGAAGTTCGACGCGGGCTCGGCGGCCGGACTGCACGACGGCCAGGCAGTCCTCCCCCGGAATCTGGCGAAGACCCTCGGCCTGAGCGTCGGCAAGACGTTCGACCTCACCACGACGACGGGCAAGCACCGCCTCACCGTCGGCGGGATCCTGGCCCCGAACCGTCAACTGAACGCGATCGTCCTGTCGCTCCCGGCGTACGAGTCCGTCGGCGGCACCGCGAGCGACTCCGTCCTGTACGTCGAAGTTGCCCAGGGCACCCAAGTGGCGCCGGTCGCCGCCCTGATCCTCGGCCGGCTGAAGGACTACCCGTCGATCCAGGTCCGCGATCAGCAGGCGTACGCGGCCGGCGCCCGCGGACCGGTCAACAGCGCGCTGGCCGCGGTCGGCATGCTGCTCGCGCTGGCGATCCTGATCGCGATCCTCGGCATCATCAACACGCTCGCACTCGGCGTGGTCGAGCGGACCCGCGAGATCGGCCTGCTCCGGGCGATCGGCATGGACCGCCCGCAGCTGCGCCGGATGCTCCGGGTCGAGTCGATCGCGATCTCGTTGCTCGGCGCCCTGCTGGGGCTGGCGATCGGGGTGCTGTTCGCGGCGTCCATCCAGTCCGCGATGGTCGACAACGGCCTGAACGTCCGCGACATCCCGGTGCTCCAGCTGGTGGTCGCCGCGCTGGCGGCCGCGGTCGTCGGCGTACTCGCTGCGGTCTGGCCGTCACGGCGTGCAGCGCGTCTGGACGTCCTGCAGGCGATCGCCACGGAGTAGAGGCGACCTACAGCCATACCACTGCCATCGCAGGTAGCCTGCGATTGTGCCGGGCACAGTGCAGTCGATCGAGCGGGCTGCGGCCGTGCTGCGACTGCTCGCCGCCGCGCCCAACGGGCTCGGAGTGGCCGACCTCGGCAACGCGCTCGGGCTGGCGAAGACGACCGTGCACGGCATTCTGCGCACCCTGCACCAGGTCGGCTTCGTCGAACAGGACCACACCGGCGCGCACTACCACCTGAGCGACGCCTTCGGCCGGCTCGGCGAGAGCTACCTGGATCCGAACGAGCTCCGCAGCCGCGCGATCAACTGGGCTGATTCGCTGGCCTCCCGCAGCGGCGAGGTGGTCCGCGTCGGCCGCCTGGTCGAAGGCAAGGTCGTGGTCGTCCATCACGTCTTCCGGCCGGACGACAGCGACCAGGACCTCGACGTCGGTACGACGCTCCCGCCGCATGCGACCGCTCTCGGCAAGGCCGTGCTGGCGTTCGACACCAGCGGCGCCGCCCGGCCGCACAAGCTGGAGGCGTACACGACCCGGACGATCATCGACCCGGCCCGGCTCGCCGACGAACTGGCTGCGGTCCGGGCCAAGGGCTGGGCCAGCGAGTTCGAGGAATACACCGTCGAGCTGGCCGGCATCGCCGCTCCGATCCGGGGCCTCGGCGGGCTGGTGGTCGGCGCGGTCGGGCTGGCGGGGCGGGTCGAGCGGATCTGCGACAGCCGCCTGCGGCACCGCGCCGACCTGGTCAGCATGGTTCGTGCCACCGCGGAGGCCATCGGTCGTGACCTCCGGGAGGACACTTGACGGGTGGGCCGAGTCGGTCGCGGAGAACCGGCCGGCGGGTGATCGGGGGTTGGGCAGATGGCTGAGCAATACGTGGCCGCGGTGGATCAGGGGACGAACTCGACGCGGTGCATCCTCTTCGATCGGCGCGGGCGGCTGGTGTCGGTGGCACAGCGGGAGCACCACCAGCTCTTCCCCCGGCCGGGCTGGGTCGAGCACGACGCCGGCGAGATCTGGAACAACGTCACCCGCGTGGTGCCCGCCGCGATCCGGCAGATCGGCGCCTCGCCGGCCCAAATTGTTGCCATCGGCATCGCCAACCAGCGGGAGACCAGTCTGCTCTGGGACCGGATCACCGGCCGGCCGATCGGTCACGCGGTGACCTGGCAGGACACCCGGACGGACCGGCTCGTCACCGAACTGGCCGGCACCGAAGGCCCAGACCGGTTCGCGGATCTGTGTGGTCTCCCGTTGACGACGTACTTCTCCGCGCCGCGGATCAAGTGGATGCTCGACCACACACCCGGTCTACGGCAACGCGCCGAGCGCGGCGAGATCCTCTTCGGCACGATGGAAAGCTGGCTGATCTGGAACTTCACCGGCGGCGCTGCCGGTGGACTGCATGCCACCGACGTGACGAACGCGAGCCGTACGATGCTGATGAACATCGAGACGCTCGAATGGGACGACCGGCTGCTGCAAGCGTTCGACGTACCGCGCGCGATCCTGCCGGAGATCCGCCCGTCGTCCGGGGTCTTCGCGACCGCGACCGAGGTGTTGCCCGGAGTCCGGATCGGCGCGGCCCTCGGTGATCAGCAGGCCGCACTGTTCGGGCAGACCTGCTTCAGTGCCGGTGAGGCGAAGTGCACCTACGGCACCGGCTCATTCCTGCTGCTGCACACCGGGCAGGAGATCGTCCGGTCCAAGCACGGCATGCTGACCACGGTCGCGTACCAGATCGGTGACCACCCGGCGTCGTACGCGCTGGAAGGGTCGATGGCGGTGACCGGCTCACTGGTGCAGTGGTTCCGGGACGGGCTCGGGATGATCCATACCGCGGCCGAGATCGAGACGCTGGCTCGGACGGTCGAGGACAACGGCGGGGCGTACATCGTGCCGGCGTTCTCCGGCCTGTTCGCGCCACACTGGCGGAGCGAGGCGCGCGGGGTGATCGCCGGGCTGACCGGCTACATCACCAAGGGCCATCTCGCCCGCGCGGTGCTGGAGGCGACCGCGTTCCAGACCCTCGAGGTGGTCGACGCGATGAACGCCGACTCCGGGATCGCGCTGACCGCGCTGAAGGTCGACGGTGGGATGACGGCCAATAACCTGCTGATGCAGTTCCAGGCCGATCTGCTCGACGTACGCGTGGTGCGCCCGATGGTGACCGAGACCGTCTCGCTCGGCGCGGCGTACGCCGCTGGCCTGGCGGTCGGCTACTGGCCCGACCTCGAGGGGCTCCGCAGCAACTGGCACCGCGCCGGCCAGTGGCTGCCGCACATGGATCCCGCCCGCCGGGAGACCGAGTACACGAACTGGAAATCCGCCGTCCAGCGCACCTTCAACTGGATCCGCCCGGAGGACCAGAGCCTGTAGTCAGGCCGGCGACACGATGTCGGGCGCCTCGAGGCGGACCTTGTCGGCGGACTCGTCGTCGGGCTGCTCCTGGGAGTCGCGCTCGGACTGGACCCGGCGGAGGTAGACCGAGACCTCGCGCTCGATCGCCGCCTCGTCCCAGCCGAGGGTCGGGGCGATCAGGCGGGCCGCGGCCTCGGCGGCGCCGACCCCACGGTCCCAGGCCTCGATCGAGATCCGGGTCCGGCGGGCCAGGATGTCGTCGAGATGGCGCGCGCCTTCGGCCTTGGCGCCGTACACGATCTCGGCCTTCAGGTAGTCCTGCGTGCCGGGCAGCTGCTCACCGAGCGTCGGGTCCTCCTCGACCAGCGCGAGGACCTCGTCGATCATCGCGCCGTACCGGTTCAGCAGGTGCTCGATCCGGGCCACGTGCAGGCCGGAGCGCTGCGCGATCAGGTGCCGCTGGTTCCACAGCGCGTGGTAGCCGTCGGCGCCGACCAGTGGGGTGGTCTTGGTGACCGACTTGGGCACCCGGCCGTCCAGGGCCGCCGCGGCGGCGTCGATCGCGTCCTTGGCCATCACCCGGTATGTCGTGTACTTGCCGCCGGCAACGACCACCAGACCCGGTGCCGTATGTGCGACGACGTGTTCGCGGGACAGCTTCGACGTGCTCTCCGACTCACCGGCGAGGAGCGGCCGCAACCCGGCGTACACACCCTCGACGTCCTCGCGAGTCAACGGCGTGGTGAGGACCGCGTTGACGTGCTCGAGCAGGTATTCGATGTCCTTGCTGGTCGCGGCCGGGTGGGCCTTGTCCAGGTGCCAGTCGGTGTCGGTGGTGCCGATCAGCCAGTGCCGGCCCCACGGGATGATGAACAGCACGGACTTCTCGGTCCGCAGAATCATCCCGGTGCTGGACTGGATCCGGTCCTTCGGGACGACGAGGTGGATGCCCTTCGAGGCGCGCACGTGGTACTGACCGCGCTCCCCCACCATCGCCTGGGTGTCGTCGGTCCAGACGCCGGTCGCGTTCACGACCTGCTTGGCCCGAACCTCGAACTCGCGGCCGCTCTCCAGGTCCTTGGCCTGCACCCCGGTGACACGCTCGCCCTGCCGGAGGAAGCCGGTGACCTTGACCCGGTTGGCCACGTGAGCGCCGTACGACGCAGCCGTCCGGGCGAGCTCCATCGTGTGCCGGGCGTCGTCGACCTGGGCGTCGTAGTACTGCAATGCGCCGATCAGGGCGGACTTCCGCAGGCTCGGGACCAGCCGCATCGCGCCGCGGCGGGTCAGGTGCCGGTGGAGCGGCAGTCCGGCGCCGAAACCAGAGCTGACGGCCATGCCGTCGTACAGGGCCACGCCGGCGCCGGCGTAGAACCGCTCCCACCACCGGTGCTGGAGCGGGTAGAGGAACGGCACCGGCTTCACCAGATGCGGTGCCAGGCGTTGCAGGAGCAGACCACGCTCCTGCAACGCCTCGTGTACCAGCCGGAAGTCGAGCATCTCCAGGTAGCGCAGGCCACCGTGGACGAGCTTGCTGGACCGGCTGGAGGTTCCGCTCGCGAAGTCGCGCGCCTCCAGCAGTCCAGTGGTCAGGCCTCGGGTCGCGGCGTCCAGCGCTGACCCGGTGCCGACCACCCCGCCACCGATCACCAGGACGTCCAGTTCCCGTCCGTCGGCCATCGCGTCGATCGCTTCGGCCCTCGCTTGCGGTGACAGAGCCACTACGCCCACTGTGCTGTTCCTTCCGATTCCGTTACCTACTGCGGATACCGCCTGATCAGCCGACGTCGACCCAGTCAAGTGTGCGCTGGACCGCCTTCTGCCAGCCGGCGTACCCCTTGGCCCGCTGTTCGTCGTTCCACTGCGGCTCCCACCGCTTGTCCTCGTTCCAGTTCTGGACGAGCTCTTCCTTGTTCTTCCAGAAGCCGACCGCCAGGCCGGCCGCGTACGCCGCCCCGAGTGCCGTGGTCTCCGCCACGACCGGCTTGCTCACCGCCACACCCAGGATGTCGGCCTGCATCTGCATGCAGAGCTCGTTGGCGGTGATGCCACCGTCCACCTTGAGCACGTCCAGCTTGACGCCGGAGTCCTTCTCCATCGCGTCCGAGACGTCCTTGCTCTGGTAGCAGATCGCTTCCAGTGTTGCTCGGGCCAGGTGGGCGTTGGTGTTGAACCGGGACAGTCCGACGATCGCACCGCGGGCGTCGGAGCGCCAGTACGGCGCGAACAGGCCGGAGAACGCGGGCACGAAGTACACGCCACCGTTGTCCGCGACCTGCCGGGCCAGCGTCTCGGTCTCCGCCGCGCCGGAGATGATGCCGAGCTGGTCCCGCAGCCACTGGACGGCCGACCCGGTCACCGCGATCGAGCCCTCCAGCGCATAGACCGGCGCCTCGTCGCCGAACTTGTAGCACATCGTGGTGAGCAGGCCCGCCTTCGACCGGACCAGCTCGGTGCCGGTGTTCAGCAGCATGAAGTTGCCGGTGCCGTAGGTGTTCTTCGCCTCGCCCGGGTTGAAGCAGACCTGGCCGACGGTCGCCGCCTGCTGGTCGCCGAGGTCGCCGGTCAGCGGCACCACGCCTCCCAGCGGGCCGTTCGCGAGGGTCTCGCCGTACTTGTTCGGGTCCGACGACGGCCGGATCTCGGGCAGCATCTGGCGCGGGATGTTGAAGAACGAGATCAGCTCGTCGTCCCAGTCGAGCGTCTCCAGGTTCATCAGCATCGTGCGGCTGGCGTTCGTGACATCGGTGATATGGACGCCGCCCTCGGTGCCGCCGGTCAGGTTCCACAGCACCCACGTGTCGGTGTTGCCGAAGACGGCGTCACCGGCCTCGGCGGCCGCGCGGACCCCGTCGACATTCTCGAGGATCCATTGGATCTTGCCGGCCGAGAAGTACGTCGCCGGCGGCAAACCGGCCTTCTGCCGGATCACGTCGCCCTTGCCTTCACGGTCCAGCGCGGAGGCGATCCGGTCGGTCCGGGTGTCCTGCCAGACGATCGCGTTGTAGTAGGGCCGCCCGGTCTTGCGGTTCCAGACCACCGCGGTCTCGCGCTGGTTGGTGATGCCGACCGCCGCCAGGTCGCTGGCCTGCAGCCCCTGCGCGTTCATCGCGGTCCGGATGACCGAGCTGGTCCGCTCCCAGATCTCCACCGGGTTGTGCTCGACCCAGCCGGCCTGCGGCAGGATCTGGTCGTGCTCCAGCTGGTGGATACCCACCTCGTTGCCGGAGTGGTCGAAGATCATGAATCGGGTGCTCGTGGTGCCTTGATCGACGGCACCGACGAAGTCAGCCATGGAAAGTCCTCTCCTCACACTGCTCTGTGGCGCGATGCGTCATGCTGCGGTCTCCTCGTCGGGTACCCGGCCCGGCTCCTCGTCGACGTCACCGACCGGCAGGTTCCGGCCGACCAGCAGGTCGTAGAGGAGTGCGCCGATGAGCCCGCCGATGATCGGTCCCACGATCGGGACCCAGAAATAGAGGTCTCCGAACTGGTCCTTGAAGGCTCCTCCGTATCCGGTCAGGTAGGAGGCCAGTCGCGGCCCGAAGTCACGCGCCGGGTTGATCGCGTAACCCGCCAGCGTGCCCCAGGCCATTCCGATGCCGACGACCAGCAGGCCGATCAGGAACGGGCCCAGGTTCGCTGCGGGGGCGGTGTTGCGCAGGTCGACGATGGCCAGGATGACCATCATGAGGATCGCGGTGCCGATGATCTGGTCGAGGAAACCGCCCCACACGCCGACGCCGAGATCCGTCCGGCCGTTGCCCGGCAGGGTCGAGAACACGCCCTGACTCTTGATGGTCAGGCCAGGGTCGAACTTCTCCAGAACGGCGTTGTAGTTCCAGCGGACCACCAGAGCCGCCACGAACGCGCCGAGGAACTGCGCACCGATGTACGGAAGCACCTTCCGCCAGGCGAACCCGCGGAACGCCGCCAGGGCGATCGTGACCGCGGGATTGATGTGGGCGCCGCTGATCCGGGCCGACACGTACACGCCCATGGTCACGCCGATACCCCAGGCCCATGCGATCGAGTCGTGATTCCCGATACCACCTGCCACCACTTGGGCCACCACGCCCACACCGAACAGGATCAGGATGAACGTTCCCGCGAACTCCGAGGAACACTCAGCCAGAAGGGTTCGTGCTTTGACCGCTTCGGTCGTAGCCATACCGAGCCTCCCTTCCACGCCGTGACGACCACGGCTGTCCGGAATCTAGGAGCGATCGCGAGGCGGCACAACGCCCGTCGTTCGACATTGTCGAACGCCGCGCCCCAGGCCCCCGACTGCGACACACGGTGACCTCACAGGAGCACGCAGGTACCTCCCGGCCCGGCGACAACGGCTCGCAAACCCGCCGCGCCGGCCACCACTGGCAAGCTGACATCGCAGGCGTCCAGTACGGCGCTCACCTCGTCCGCGCGTGGGTGCGTGGCTTCGAACTCGACCAGATCGGCAGTCGGTAACCCGGAGGCGGCGGGATGCCGGCTCGTGCCCCAATCGATCAGGAACGGCACGATCCCGTCGTACGGCGCCGGGTACACCGTCGCGAGCCGCCAGCTCAGCACCTCACCGTCGGGCGTCGTCCGCGACATCGGCAGGATCGGCCCGAGATCCGCCCCGGCCGCCCGCGCCGCGACAGCGGCGGACTCGATGTCGTCCGGCCGCACAGCCCAGGTCACCAGCCGCGCTCCGACCAGCTCGTCGATCCCGAACGGCGCCGGCCGGCTCGCCGGGCGCTCCAGGTCTGGCCCGATGATCTCGAGGTACGCCGTAGGTCCCAGACCAACCAGATAGTTCCGAGTGCCACGTCCGTCATGACGCCCGCCCTCAGCCGGCTGAACCCCAGTCGCCTCGGCGAACCAGGCGATGGTCCCGGCCAGATCGCGAGTAGCAAACACCAGATGATCAAGGGGATGCCCCATGCTTGAACGGTAACCGTCTCCAGCCGCAGATCTGACTTCATGCCAACCGGCTCGGCTTGGTCGGCGTCTGTGGTTTGGGGCTGCTCGGCTTCTGGAGGGGTTGGATGAACGTGTCGCTGCTCGGGGGCTGGTTGCCGGCGATGCTGGATGTCGTGGCCGTTGCTGCCCTAGTGGTCGCGGTGGGGTGGCGAGATCGGCAGTGGCGCGTACGGGCGGTGCCGATGATCGTCGGTGGGGCGACGTTCGGGACGCTGATCGCCGCGTATCCGGCGGCACGATTGCTTGGCGTCACCGACCCGCTGCCGTTCCACGTCTGGCTCTGGTTCGGGGCCGCGCTGGCGGCGTTGATCGTGCTGGCGGCAGGGTGGCGGAGCGCGCGCTGGTGGCGACGCGGGACGGCGGTCGTGGCGATCGCGCTCGCGACGCTGGTCTTCGCGAACCAGATCAACCAGTTCGTCGGCTACTACCCGACCATCTCCGCGGCGGTGAACGACTGGACCCACACCCCGCTGCCCGGTCAGGAATCGATGTCCGGGCTGGCACACGACGCCGGTACGGCGAAACTCCCGCCGGCCGGTCGATTGGTCGCGGTGAACATCCCACCGGCGTACAGCGGCTTCCGGCACCGGCAGGAGCTGGTCTACCTGCCGCCGATCTGGTTCCGCGGCCGTCACCGCCCGGCGCTGCCGGTGGTGGAGCTCATCGGCGGCGAGCGCGGTGGTCCGGGTGACTGGGTCCGGCTCGGCAACGCCGTACAGACGTCGGACGACTACGCCCGCCGCCACCACGGGTACGCGCCGATCCTCGTCTTCGCCGATTCGATCGCGAGGTTCAGCAACGACACCGAGTGCGTGAACGGCCCGCGGGGCAACTCCGCCGACCATCTCTACCAGGACATCCCGCAGTTCATCGAGCACACCTTCGACGCGTCCCGGAATCCGGCGCAGTGGGCCGTCGCCGGATTCTCGATGGGCGGCACCTGCGCCCTCGACCTGGTCGTCGAGCACCCGTCGACCTTCACCCACTTCGTCGACATCTCCGGCGACCTGGCCCCGAACAGCGGCGACCCGGCCCAGACCCTCGCCGATCTGTACGGCGGGAACGTCGCCGCCGAGCAGGCGAACGAACCGCTCCTGGTCATGCCTGCCCACGGCCGGTACCGCGGCGTGAGCGGCCTGTTCCTCACCAGCACCGCCGAGCCCCGGCACCAGCACGAGGCTGAGGAGCTCTCCCAGGCCGCGGCCAAGGTGGACATCTGGTCCCAGGTCGAGGTCTTTCCCGGCAGCCACGTCTGGCAGTTCGCCGGTCCCGCGTTCGCGACCGCCTACCCTTGGTTGGTCAACCAGCTCGCCGCCGTCACGGCGCACCGTGAAGCGAGGTCCTCGAAACCGGCGTGATGCCCAGACTGCGACGGTTCATCACCGCGCTGCTTCTCATCGCATTCGTCGCCATCCTGGCCGGCGGCGGCGTGGTGAGCGCCGCACCACGGCCACCGGTCCCACCGGTCCCACCGGTCCCACCGGTTCCTCCGGTCGCTCAGCTCCACGTCGTCGCGCTCGGCGACTCGGTCACCTCAGGCACGGCCTGCAGCTGCGCGGCCTTCCCCAGCATGTACGGCGACCTTCTGCACACCCGGACCGGCGACACCGTCACCGTCGACAACCTCGGCGCGGGCGGCCTCGACAGCATCGGTCTGCTCCGGCGGCTCGACCAGCCCAACTCCCCCACGGAGCAAGCGATCTCCGTCGCCGACATCGTGCTGCTCACCATCGGCGCGAACGACTTCGGCGACCACCACGACGACGTCACCGCCGGCCGCTGCACCGACACCGACTGCGTCGCCGACGAGCGCGAACAACTCGCCATCAACCTGCACCGGATCCTCGGCCGCATCCACGCCCTGCGCGGCGGCCGGCCGACCACGATCCTGGCCACCGGCTACTGGAACGTCTTCGAGGACGGCGAGGTCGCCCGCCGTACCTTCCCGGCCACGGGTCGCGCGGCCACCGACCAACTCACCCTCCAGGTCAACGCCGCGATCGCCGGCGCCGCCCAAACGGGCGACGCCACGTACGTCGACATCTACACGCCCTTCGAGCGCAATGCCGCCGACGTCACAACCCTGCTGGCCCCTGACGGCGACCACCCCAACGCCGCCGGCCACGCCCTGATCGCGCGGCTACTCCTCGAGGCGACGCCCAGCCACTGACCTCAGCTGTCCTGTGTGTCCGGGCTCGGGGCCGGAGCCACAGGCTTGTCGGAGGGCTGGTTCTCCGGGAAGTGGCAGGCGGTTTGGTGGCCGGGAGCCAGCTGCAGCAGCGGGGGCTCGGTGGTCTTGCAGATGTCCTGGGCCTTCCAGCAGCGGGTGTGGAAGCGGCAGGCCGGCGGTGGGTTGATCGGGCTGGGGACGTCACCCTGGAGGCGGATGCGGTCCTGCTTGGCCTTGCGCTTGGTGTCGGGGACCGGGACGGCCGACAGCAGCGCGACCGTGTAGGGGTGCATCGGCCTCTCGTACAGGTCGACCCGGTCGGCGAGCTCGACGATCTTGCCGAGGTACATGACCGCGACCCGGTCCGACACGTGCCGTACGACGGACAGGTCGTGAGCGATCATCACGTACGTCAGATCGAACTCTTCCTGCAGGTCCTCCAGCAGGTTCACCACCTGGGCCTGGATCGACACGTCCAGCGCGGACACCGGCTCGTCGGCGACGATCAGCTTCGGGCGGAGGGCGAGCGTACGGGCGATGCCGATGCGCTGGCGCTGACCGCCGGAGAACTCGTGCGGGTACCGGTTGTAGTGCTCCGGGCTCAGGCCGACCAGTTCGAGCAGTTCCTGGACCGCCTTCTTGGTGCCCTGTTCGGTCTTGACATGCTGCAGCTTGTACGGCGCGCCGACGATCTTGCCGACCGTGTGCCGCGGGTTCAGCGAGCCGTACGGGTCCTGGAAGATCATCTGCACGTCTCTCCGCAGCGGCCGCATCTGGCCCTCGCGGAGGTGGCTGATGTCCCGGCCTTCCAAGGTGATCGTGCCCGACGTCGGCTCCAGCAGACGGGTCAGCAGCCGGCCGGTTGTGGTCTTGCCACAACCGGACTCCCCCACCAGCGACAGGGTCTCGCCGCGGGTGACGTTGAACGTCAGACCGTCGACCGCCTGGACGGCGCCGACCTGGCGCTGCAGCACGCCCTTGCGGATCGGGAAGTGCTTCACCAAGCCGCTGACCGACAGCAGTTCCTCGCCGATCTTCGGCTCGACAATGCCCGGGACGGCGGTTGGGTCGGTATTCGCAGTCGTCACAGTCGTCGTCCCGTTCACAGCTTCGGCTTGATGTCGGTCTCCCAGGCTTGCTTGCGCTGCTCCGGGGTGAGATGGCAGGCGACCATGTGACCGTCGCCGATGTCCAGCAGCTCGGGACGCTCGGTCTCGCTGGCGCCGCGGGTCAGGTGCGCGTAGTCGCAGCGCGGGTTGAAGGGGCATCCGCTCGGCACGTTGATCAGGCTCGGCGGCGTGCCCTTGATCGGGATCAGTCGCTCGCTGCGCTCCCGGTCGATGCGGGGCATCGAGCCGAGCAGACCCCACGTGTACGGGTGCTGCGGGCGGTCGAAGATGTCCTCCGCGGTGCTGTACTCGATCGCCCGGCCGGCGTACATCACCTGGATGTCGTCGGCCAGTTCGGCGACCACGCCGAGGTCGTGGGTGATGATGATGACCGCCGAGTTGAACTCGCGCTGCAGGTCCCGGATCAGGTCCAGGATCTGCGCCTGTACGGTCACGTCGAGCGCGGTGGTCGGCTCGTCCGCGATCAGCAGGTCGGGGTCGCAGGACAGCGCCATCGCGATCATCGCCCGCTGCCGCATACCGCCGGAGAACTCGTGCGGGTACGCGTCCACGCGCTTGTCCGGCTGCGGGATGCCGACCCGGTCGAGCATCTCGATCGCGTGCTTGCGCGCGACCTGCTTGCTCACCTGGTTGTGCACCCGGTACGCCTCGATGATCTGGTGCCCGACGGTGTAGAACGGATGCATCGCGGAGAGCGGGTCCTGGAAGATCATCGCCATCCGCTTGCCGCGGAGCTGCCGGACCTCCTCGCGCGTCGACGAGACCAGGTCCTGGCCGTCGAGGAAGATCTCGCCACTGATCTTGGCCGCACCCGGCGGGTTCAGGCCCATGATCGACAGGCTGGTCACACTCTTGCCCGAGCCGGACTCGCCCACGATGCCGAGCGTCTTCCCCCGCTCGAGCTTGAACGAGATCCCGTCGACGGACTTCACGACGCCGTCGTCGGTCGGGAAGTGCACCTTGAGATCCCGGACGTCGAGGAACGCCTCGCCGCGCTCGATGCGCTGGACGGTGTCTTGCGGCTGCTGGTTGACTTGGGGCTCGCTCACTGGATCCGCACTCTCGGGTCGACGACGGCGTACATGAGGTCGACGATCAGGTTCGCCAGCACGATGAAGAACGCGGCGACCAGGGTCACGCCGAGCACCTTGGGCAGGTCGTTCGCCCGCAGTGCGATGACGGCGTACTGACCGATGCCGGGCAGCGAGAACGTGGTCTCGGTCAGGATCGCACCACCCAGCAACAGACCGACGTCCAGGCCGAAGATGGTCAGAATCGGGGTCAGTGTCGCCCGCAGGCCGTGGCGGGTCACCACGGTCCGTTCGGTCAGGCCCTTGGCCCGAGCGGTCCGGACGTAGTCCTCGTTCATGGTCTCCAGCATGCCCGCCCGGGTGAGTCGTGCATACGCCGCGGCATACAGGAACGCGAGTGTGGTCCAGGGCAGGATCAGGTCGTAGGCCCACTCGAGCGGATTGGACGCGTCCATCGGGTTGGACCCGCCCTGCGCGGTCCAGCCAAGACCGTAGCTGAAGATCGACAACGCGAGCAGACCGGTGAAGAAGATCGGTAGCGAGACACCGGCCAGCGCCACCGACATCAGTGATCGGTCCAGCACCGATCCACGTCTGAGCGCCGAGATGACACCGGTCCCAACACCGGCAATCAGCCAGATCACGGCAGCACCGACCGCCAGCGATATCGTGACCGGTATTCGGGCGACAAGGTCCGGCCAGACCGGCTGCTGGGTGAGGAACGAGTAACCGAAGCACGGCGCCGGGCAGTGCTCGGTGGAGGGACCGTAGTTGTAGTCCTGGCCGACGACCAAGCCCTTGATGAAGCGGCCGTATTGTTGGTACAGGGGGTCGGTGAAGCCGAGCCTGACTGCCGTCTCGTGGATCTGCGCCGCGCCGGCACTCTTGCCGACATAGCGCCCCGCCAGGTCGTCCGCGGTCGCGCCGCCGAGCCGGGGCACCAGAAAGAAGATCGAGAACGTAACGGCCGTGACGATGATGAGCAGGAACACTGCCCCGATCACCCGGCGGACTAAGTATGCGAACACCTGGTCGGCGTGGTGGCCGGTGGTCCCTGGGGATCACCGGCCACCGTTAGCCTTCACCTACCTCTGAATGGGAAGTGTCGATAGAGCGGCGGGCCGACTACTTCGGGGCGACGCCGAGTGCGGCGTAGTCGTACATGCTCTGGCCGTCGCTGATGAACACGTTGGTCAGGGAGTCCGGGCGGTACAGCAGGCCCTTCGCCCAGATGCCCGGCAGGACTGCCGCCTGCTCCATGACCTTCTTGTCGACATCGACCCAGATCTTCTCGCGGGCCGACTTGTCGGTGGTCTCGAGAGCCTTGTCGATCATCTGGTCGACCTCGGGGATCTTGACACCGAGGTTCGTGTTGCCACCGGCGGCCCGGATGACCCGGCTGTCGACGATCTGGCTCAGGAAGCCGAAGCCGTCCGGCCAGTCCGCACCCCAGCCGTAGACGATCAGGCCAAGGTTGTTGGCCTTCGCGAAGTCCGGCTTGCCGGCATACAGCTTCGTGTAGTCACCGGTCGGGTAGGGCTTCGTGGTCAGGTTGATGCCGACCCGCTTCAGTGACTGCTGCAGCGACTCCGCGGTGGCCTTCTCCTTGGGCCGGTCCGCCCGGTAGCTGACGTTGGTGCTGAAGCCGTTCGGCTGGCCACACTGCTGGAGCTCCTGCTTGGCCTTGTCCAGGTTGCCGTTCTTGTCGGTCTCGAAGCCGTAGTCGTCGAACTTCTGCGCACCCGCGACCTGCGGCGGCATCAGGTTGGTCGCGATGTCGCCACCGACCGGACCACCGTACGCACGCTGGTAACCCTCGTGGTCGGCAGCGTAGAGCACGGCCTTCCGGCAGTGAATGTTGTCCAGCGGCTTGACGTCGCTGTTCAGCACGGTGAACCACAGCCGGGGGAAGGAGCCGTTGTCCGCGTGAGCCTTGAGCTGCGGGTTGGCCAGCACCTTCGCCTGGGTCTCCGCGGCCACACCGGTACCGGCGATGTCGACGTCGAGGTCACCGGCCTGCAGCCGGTTGTCGATGTCGGCCTGGTTCACGTTGTAGTCGACCGTGATCTTGTCCGGCAGCGCCTTCCGCCCGGAGTTCGGGTCCGTCGCTGGGTCGTACTGGTCGTTCCGGACCAGCACAATGCCCTTGTTCGGGTCATTGCTCTCGAACTTGTACGGGCCCGTGGACATCGGGTGCAGCTGGTACTTCGTACCGGTGTCCTTCGCCTGCGGCACCGGAGAGGTCGACGGCAGCTGAGCGAAGTAGTCGAAACCCGCGAAAGGCTTGTTGAGGTGGAAGACGATCGTCTGGTCGTCCGGCGTCTCGATCGCCTTCGCGAGCCCGGCCAGCGCCTTGTCCTTGTACGGACTGAAGTCCTTCGGCACGTCCAGCAGGAAGTCGTTGAAGTACGTCGGGCCCTGCGTGAACGTGGCCTTGTCCAGCGAGCGCGCGACGCCGTACTTGACGTCCTTCGAGGTCACCGGCGTGCCGTCCTCGAACTTCACGCCCTTGCGGATCTTGTAGGTCCAGGTCTTCGCGTCGTCGCTGGGCACACCGAGCGTCTCGGCGAGGTCCGGAACGACCTCCGTGCCTGCCTTACCAGGAGCGGCCTTGAAGGTGGTCAGCGGCCGGACGTAGTTGCGGATGAGGTTCCAGGACAAGCCGTAGTAGGTGTCAGCCGGGTCCGTGGAGTCCCACTTCTCGGTGATGGCCATCCGGAGCGTGCCGCCCTTTTGGTCGGTCGGCTTGAACACCTTGCCGATGGCCGCGTTGTACTCGGCCTTGGTGGCGTTAGCGCTGTTGCCGGAGCCACTGGACCCTCCGTTGTCGGAGCCCCCGCATGCCACCAGGCTCGCTGCGACGACCGCACTGACGGCTGTTGCCGTCGTGATGCGATTCCATCTCATCTCTTGTTGCACCCCTTTTTTCGTGAGAGCCAGGCTCCCTGGTTTGAGGTAGGTCTCAGTGCGAGCGTGGGTCGAGGGCGTCCCGCAGCCCGTCACCGAACAGGTTGAAGGCCAGTACCGTGACGAAGATGGCCAGGCCGGCAGGCACCATGTAGAGCGCATCGACCTGGTACCAGTTCGCGGCCCCGGACAGCATGTCGCCCCAACTGGAGGTCGGCGGCCGGACCCCGACACCGAGATACGACAGCCCCGCCTCGAACAGCACGTTCGTCGGAATCAGCAGAGTCGCATAGACCAGGATCGGTGCGATCAGGTTCGGCAGCAGCTCGGTGAACAGGATGTACGGACGCCGGGCACCGAGGCTGCGGGCGGCGTCGACGAATTCCCGTTCTCGCAGCGACAGTGTCTGGCCGCGGATGATCCGGCCGATGTAGGGCCAGCTGAAGAACCCGATGATGAAGACGATCAGCGCCACCCGTAACGAGTCACCCTGGAGACCGAAGGCCGAGTCTGGGATCGCGCCGACCAGGGCGAGCGCGAACAGCACCAGCGGGAAGGCGAGGAAGATGTCCATCAAGCGGCTGATCAGGGTGTCCACCACGCCGCCGAAGTAGCCCGCGATGACGCCCATCGTGACCCCGATCACGACCGCCACGAGGGTGGCCAGGAAGGCGATCAGCAGGGAGATCCGGGCGCCGTACACAATCCGGGCGAAGATATCGCGACCGTTCACCGGCTCGATCCCGAACGGGTGGTCCCAGCTGATCCCGTTCCACTTCGCGATCGGGATCTGCAGCGACGGGTCGACGAGGTCCTGGTGGAAGTCGTTGGGTGTGACCCCGACGAGCTTGCAGATCAGCGGCGCGAAGACCGCGACCAGGATCAGCAGGATCACCACGACGCCGCCGGCCATCGCGACCTTGTCGCGCTTCAGGCGCATCCAGGAGATCTGCCAGAGCGAGCGGCCTTCGATCTTGCGCACACCCGCGACGACGGCCTCCGGCTGGGCTGCCGATGATCCGGGTTCGACGTCGAGTGGGGTAGTCACGCGATGGGTTCCCCTGCCTGATTCAGTACGGACCGGTACGAGACCGGTTTGGTTGGCTGCCGCCTAAACCTGCCGCCATTACTCGCCGGAGTCAAACGCGGAAAGTGCTGCGTTGCCCGATCGTGATCGTCAGGAAATCGTCCCGTATCGTGGACATTCCGCAGTAAACCACGGTGACGCACCCACGGTCGCCGGGGCCTCGCGAACCGTTACTGTCATGGCATCTTTGTGTCATTTCCGCAGGACGGAGAGATAGAGGTACGACAGCGGGTCCATCGCCGCCGGAACGTTCTCCAGATCCTTGCCCGCGACCACGGTCAGCCGGCCCTGCCAGCTCGGGATCACCGGGGCCTCTCGGGCGAGCACGCCCTGTAACTGCCCGACCAGATCGTCGCGCTCCAGGCCGTTCTGCTCGGTGGTCTCCTGCTGCAGCAACTTCGACGCCGCGGCCGAGCGGTAGCCGTTCTGGAACGCTCCGTCGGTGGCGACGAACTGGGCGAGGTAGTCGTCGGCATCCGGGTACTGCGGGATCCAGCCCGCGTGGAACAGGTCGTACGCCCCGGCCCGGGTCAGCTGCTGGTACTGCGGCCACTCCGCGCTCCGCAAGGTGACCCGGAACAGCCCCGACGCCTCGAGCTGCCGCTTGAGCTCGATCACCTCGGCCTTCGCGCCCACGCCGTACTCCGTCGGCGTCCAGCCGACCGTCAACGGCACCGGCACGGTGATGCCCGCGTCCTTCAGGATCGCCGTGGCGGCCGCCTTGCTCGGCTGCTTGTACTCCGTCCTGAACGCGTCGACCTGCCCACCGAACCCGGGCGGCACCACGGAGTACAGCGGCGTGACGTGGTCGCCGTACGCCTTCTTGGCGATCGCCGGACGGTCGATCAGCTGCGCGATCGCACGCCGTACGGCCGGCTGGCGCGCGATCAGGGACTTCATGTGGAAGGCGAAGAACCGCGTGTCCGCGTAGTCGCTGTCGATCACCTGGACCTGATCCGACTTGCGCAACTTGTCCAGCAGGCTCGGCCCGAAGCCGTGGAAGGCCAGGTCGGCCTTGCCGGTGGTGATCGCCTGGTAGAGCGCGGTGGAGTCCTTCAGCAGGCTGATCTCGACCCCGTCGTTCTGCGCGCCGCGGGGACCGTGGTACCCGGCGAACTTCGCCAGCGTGATCTCCTCGCCGGGCTTGTACGCCGTCACCTGGTACGGGCCGCTGCCGATCGCCTTGGTGTCGAGCAGCTTGTTCGCCGGGTAGGACTCCTCGTCCACGATCGACGCGGCGGTCGTGGTCAGCAGGTACGGCAGCCGGGCGTCGGGGCTCTTCAGGTTGAACACCGCGGTCAGGTCGTCCGGCGTACTCACCGACTTCACCGAGGTGAACAGGCCGGCCGCGCCACCCGGCGTCTTCAGCCGGAGCATCCGGTCGAAGCTGAACTTCACGTCCGAGGACGTCAGCTCGTGCCCGTTCGGGAAGGTCAGGTGCTCCTTCAGGCTGCACGTGTACGTCGTCGGCGAGTCGTACTGGCAGTCCGCGGCATCCGGCACGGGAGTCGGCTTACCCGGCATGATCGTCAGCAGGGTCTGGTACAGATTCGCCTGCACCGTCCGCGAGCCCACGTCGTACGGACCGGCCGGGTCGAGCGACGTGATCGCGTCCGTGGTCGCGAGCCGGAGCACCATCAGCTTCGGCGTCGTCTGACCCTGGTGCGGCGCGTTGTCGTCCGGCTCACCGCACGCGGCCAGCGACACGCCCAGCGCGCCCACCGCCGCGGCCGCCGACACCCGGCGCACCCACTCGATCACGATCTCACCCTTCCCCAGCCCGTTCCCCGAACTACAACGCCCCCGAGGGCACCAAGTGACGGTAACTCGGCAATGGAGCAGCGCGCGCAGGGACTCCGGGGTGAGGGGCTCGAGGGAGCCGACGACGAGCCGGCGTGGCGCCTCCGGGATCGACACCCATTGCGGTACGGCGACGACGTACGCGCCGGCCGCGGTCCCCGCCTGGGTGCCGGTGACCGAGTCCTCGATCACCACGCAGTGCGCCGGGTCCACGCCGAGCTTCGCCGCGGCGGTCAGGTACGGCTCCGGGTGTGGCTTGCCGAGGGTTACCTCGTCGCCGGCAACGATCACGTCGAACGGCTCCGGCGGCAGGTGGCCGAGCACCGCGTCGATCATCGTCCGGTACGACGCCGAGACGAGCGCGCACGGGATTTCTTCCTTGCGCAGCGCCTGCAGGAGCTCGACCGCACCCGGCTGGAAAGTCACCTCCCTGCGGAGCGATTCGATCACCTCGGAGAACATCCGGTCGGCCAGCTCGTCGGCGGTGATCACCCCCGCGGGGATCCGCGACATCCACACCTGCACGGCGTCCCGCAGGTCACTACCGATCAGCCCGACACAGTCCTCGACCGTCCAGGTCGCGCCCAGCTCGGCCAGAAGGCGCAGCTGGACCTCCGCCCAGACCTTCTCGGAGTCGACCAACGTCCCGTCCATGTCCCACAGCACCGCTTGCAGGGGTGGCAACTCCAGCTCCTCCGTCAGTCTCCGGCGATCACGTCACACCTAGTTTCCCGTGTCGCCCCAGGTCAGGACATGCCGGGGCCGTCCGACACGTTCCGCTGGGCGTGAAACCCGGCACGCCGGACCGGCCGAGCACGTAGGCTGGCAGTCCGGTTTCCGGCGACCCCGCCGGATGGCTACAGAGACGACAGGGGGCCTGCGAGTGGTTGACCTCGCGAACCTGAGGGACCCGGTCGTGATCGCCGCGTTCGAGGGCTGGAACGACGCGGCCGAGGCGGCCACCGGAGCGGTCGACCACCTCATCGACGAGTGGGACGCGGAGCTGGTCACCGCGATCGACCCCGAGGACTACTACGACTTCCAGGTGAACCGGCCCCAGGTCGGCTTCGACGAGGACGGCGTACGACGGCTGTCGTGGCCGACCACGCGGCTCTACCTGGCCCGGCCCGAGGACACCGACCGGGACGTGCTGCTGATCCGCGGCATCGAGCCGAACATGCGCTGGCGGGGGTTCTGCCAGGAGCTGCTCGAGGTCGTCGACGAGTCCAACGCGCAGCTCGTCGTCGTCCTCGGCGCCCTGCTCGCCGACTCGCCGCACACCCGCCCGATCCCGGTGTCGGCCAGCTCGTCGGACCCGGAGCTGACCGCGTCCTGGAGCCTGGAGGCGTCGACGTACGAGGGCCCGACCGGCATCACCGGCGTCTTCGCCGACCTCTGCAGCACCCTCGGCGTACCGTCGGTCTCGATCTGGTCGGCGATCCCCCACTACATCGCCGGCACTCCGTGCCCGAAGGCGTCTCTCGCCCTGCTCGGCAAGGTCGAGGCGCTGCTGGACCTGCAGATCCCCGAAGGCGACCTCCCGGAGCTGGCCCGCGCGTGGCAGCGCGGCGCCGACGAGCTCAGCGAGGAGGACCCGGAGGTGGCCGAGTACGTCCAGTCGCTCGAGGAGCAACGGGACACCACCGACCTCCCCGAGGCCACCGGCGAAGCAATAGCCGCCGAATTCGAACGCTACCTACGCCGCCGCAACAAAAACCACCCCAGCGACTAGGGCTGGGTGTCACACCCACGCGTGCTACAGCTCCTACGTCGCGACCTCGGACAGGTACCCAGGACCGCGGACACGGCACAACCTGTCCGACGACTCCAACTGGTGTCCCAAGTCCCGCAGACCCGCACCGATCCCACCGTCAACCCCACGAATCCGCCCCGGCTCCCGCTCCGCCGTGCCCCCGTGCGGTCGGTCCGGTGGGGTCGGTTGGGTGCGGTCGGAGGCTGATGGCGCGCAGCTGGAGGCTGGGACGTGCAAGGTCGACAGGAGGTGTCGGCCCCAGCCCCAGTCGGGCCAGCCGATCTCAGGCGTGAATGCCTCGCCCGAGCAGCACTCCTGCACCGGCACCTCCTGTCGACCCTGCACATCCCAACCGACCCACGACGGGCTCGACCTGGACGTCCCGGCCGGACAGACACTCGCATCACCCACACATCCAGCAGAAGAGCCGAACTATCCCGTCCCGGCCCACCACGTCGCGCGTGGGGCGACCCCAGTACCCGGAACTACAGTTCGCGGGCGGCGGTGGTGATGACGTCGTCGAGGACGGCGCGGGACGTGGCGAGGTCGGCGATCATGCGGTCGATGCGGTCGCGTTCAGCGGTCAGCGAGGTGACGAGCTCGGGAGTGGCGTGCTCGTTGGGGCCGCCGTCGGGGTCGCGCATGCACGGGAGGAGTTCGGCGATCTTCTTGCTGTGCAGGCCGGCGGCGAACAGCTCCTGGATCAGGATCACCCGGTCGATCGCGCGTTCGGCGTACTCGCGCTGCCCACCAGGGGTCCGCTCGGACACCAGGAGCCCGTGCTGCTCGTAGTACCGCAGCGACCGCTCGCTCACACCCGTCCGCCGGGCCAGCTCCCCGATCCGCATCGCCAATCCTCCCGCAGGACTTGAAGTTGACACTGATGTCAGATTTTACCCTCCCGGTATGACGCTCTTCGACTACAGCCCGATCACCGAACGCCCCCGGCTCACATGGCCCGATGGCAAGCGAGTCGCCTTCTATGTCGGCCTCAACCTCGAGCACTTCGTCCCCGACCAGCCGTCGACGAGCATCTGGCCCCTCGACGTCAAGCCCGACCCGCTCAACCACGGCTGGCGTGACTACGGCGCCCGGGTCGGTATCTGGCGCACCATCGACATCCTCGACCGGCATGGCATCCGCGCCAGCGCGCTGGTGAACTCGATGGTTGCCGAGCACAACCCACAGATCATCAAGGCCGGCGTGGAACGCGACTGGGCCTGGCTCGCCCACGGTCAGACCAACTCGACCCTGCACACCGGCTACGAGCCGGCCGAGGAACGCAGGATCCTCACCGACATCACCGACACCATCGAGACGGCCGCCGGTCAACACCCCAAGGGCTGGATGGGTCCGGCCCTGACCGAGACCCACAACACTCCCCAGTTGCTGTCCGAGCTCGGCTACAGCTACGTGCTCGACTGGACCAACGACGACCAGCCCTACCGGCTGAACGTCCCCGGCATGCTCAGCGTCCCGTACACGCTCGAGCTCAACGACCTCGGCCTGTTCCTGCGTGGCCTCACCGGTCCCGACTTCCTCCAGATGGTCAAGGACCAGTACGACGTACTCCGGGCGGAGTCCGAGCACAGCGGCCGCGTGATGGCGCTGGCCCTGCACCCGTTCGTGATCGGGCAGCCGTTCCGGGCGAAGTACCTGGACCTCGCGCTGGAGTACATCGCCGCGCAGCCCGACGTCTGGCTGACCACGAGCGACGACATCGCCGATCACTACCTGACGCCGTAACCTCACCCGGAGTAGCCGATTTGGTTGGTATGCCGGTACGCACGGGACGGGTGTGATGGTTTGGCCAGAGGTCGCGGCGAGACTGGGGAGGGTTTTACCCCCATATCAGTACATTTCCCTCCCCAGTCCACCTCCGCCCCACTGCATCGGACGGAACACCACCCTGGGACCGGACACCTCCCGGCCGACGGCTGCGCGGCATCCGATTGGCCTCGACGAATCACCCGAACCCAGGCCCGACGCCGATCAAGACCCACCAGCCGGTGACCGGCTAGAGCTTCACTCCCAGCAAAGCGTCGACGGCCTGGGCGACCAGGCTGGGCGCCTCCGGGTCGTCGCCGTTGGCGGACGCCCAGGTGTCGACCGCCGACAGCGCGGCGACCGTGTCCAGGTCGTTGGTGAGCGCCGCGCGTACGGCGTCGACCGCGGCGGCACCGTCCGGACCCGAACCCCGGCCGATCGCGCCACGCCAGACGTCCAGTCGTGCCTGCGCGTCGAGCAGATCGGACGGCATCCAGAACCAGTCCGTGCGGTAGTGGTGCGCGAGCAACGCCAGCCGGATCGCCATCGGGTCGGCACCGGCCAGGCGTTCCTTCGACACCAGCACGAGATTGCCCTTGGACTTGGACATCTTCTCGCCGTCCAGGCCGACCATCGCCTGGTGCACGTAGGCCCGCGCGAACGGGTACTTCCCGGTCGCCACCTGCGCGCCGCTCGCCGACATCTCGTGGTGCGGGAAGATCAGGTCCGACCCACCGCCCTGGACGTCGAACGTCATCCCGAGATGCTCGAGCGCGATCGCCGAGCACTCGACGTGCCAGCCCGGGCGACCGCGGCCGACCGCCGAGTCCCAGGCCGGCTCGCCCGGGCGCTCGTGCCGCCACAGCAGGCTGTCGAGCGGGTCCCGCTTGCCTTCGCGATCGGGGTCCCCACCGCGTTCGGCGAACAGTTCCCGCATCGTCTCGCGGTCGTACCCGGAGACACTGCCGAACGCCGGGTCCGCCTTCACCGCGAAGTACAGGTCGCCGTCGACCGAGTAGACCGCGCCGGCCCGCTGCAGGTCCTCGATCGCGTTCGCCACCAGGTCGATCGACTCCACGACACCGACGTAGTGCTGCGGCGGGATCACCCGCAACGCGGTCATGTCGTCGCGGAAGAGCTGGATCTCCTGGTACGCCAGGTCGGTCCAGTCGACACCGGTCTCGGCCGCGCGCTCGAGCAGCGGATCGTCGACGTCGGTGATGTTCTGCGTGTAGTGGACGTCGTACCCGGCGTCTCGCCAGAGCCGGTTGACCAGGTCGAACGTCAGGTACGTCGCCGCATGGCCCATGTGGGTGGCGTCGTACGGTGTGATGCCGCACACGTACATCCGGGCCGTCGCGCTGTCGAGCGGCGGCACCTCGACCAGCCCGCCCGAGGCGGTGTCGTAAAGGCGCAGCCGCCGGGCCGGGCCCGGCACGACCGGGATGTCTGGTTTCGTCCACGCCTGCATGTGTCGGAGCTTATGCCAGTCCGGTTTTCAACGACGCGACACGTTCCATTCCACGGTCGAGACCAGGTCAGAACGCGGGCCAGGGAATGGCGGGCCAATCGTCGCTGGGCAACGGATAGGCACCCGTCTTGAGCAGGGTCGCACAGCGCTCGCGGGTGGCGGTCAGCTCGACCGCGGTGATCAGGTCGCACAGCTGCTGACCGAGTCCACCGGCCAGCTGATCGGCCAACCGGCGTACGTCGTCCAGCAGGTCGGCCGGGATCGGGTCGCCGGCCCAGCCCCACAGGACCGTCCGCAGCTTGTCGTCGGCGTTGAACGTGACGCCGTGGTCGACGCCGTACACCCGGCCGTCGCCCGGGTTCAGCACGTGGCCGCCCTTGCGGTCGGCATTGTTGACCACGGCATCGAATACCGCCATCCGCCGCAACGCCTCGTTGTCCGCGTGCACCAGCGTCACCGGGTTGTGCCGCCCGTCGAGCGCGTCGAGTACGCCGAGCCATCCGGCCGGCACCCGCCCCTGCGGGACGATGTCGACCAGCTCGGTCTCCCCCGGACCGAGCTCGGCCTCGTCGATCCACAGCTGCACCATGCCGTCGCCGAGCGGCCCGTCGCGCAGCAGCGTCGGCGGCACGACCGACCACCCGAGCGCCTCGGACACGACGTACGCCGCGAACTCGCGCTGAGCCAGCGTGCCGTCGGGGAAGTCCCACAAGGGCCGCTCCCCCTGCACGGGCTTGTAGACCACGGTCGCGGTCTCGCCGTCGAGGCTCACCGATCCCTGGAAGGTGCCGTTCGACGCGGCCACGAGCCGGCCGTGCAGGGACAGCTCCCCCTGGGCGAGCAGGTCCGGATCGCTCATTCCGGCAGGTGCCTGCGGTAGCCGTTGGCACGTGGACAGATATGCCCCTCCGGGTCGATCGGCCGGCCGCAGAACGGGCAGCTCGGGCGACCGGACGCGACCAGAGCGACCGCCCGCCGGGCGAACGCGCGGGCCTGCTCCTCGGTGATCCGGACGACGAACACCTCCGCGTCCTCGGACTCCATCGCGGCCGTGATCGGGTCGGTCTCCTCCAGGTCGGCCTGCTCGCCGGTGACGACCGCGAACACCTCGATCACCACCCGCTCGGCGTCGGCCTCCCAGGCCAGCGTCATGGTGCCGGCCCGGAACTCCTCCTCGATCGGCTGCTCCAGCGGGTCCGTGTCGTCGATCGAGGTCGGCGTGGCCGGGTCCCGGTCGAACCGCCGGGCCACCTCGTCCAGCATCACGTCGAGCCGCTCCGCGAGCGCCATCACCTGTTCCTTCTCACAGGCCACCGAGGTCAGCCGGACGCCGGCCCGCGCCTGCAGGAAGAACGTCCTCGCACCGGGTTCCCCCACGGTGCCGGCGACGAACCGATCCGGGTCGTCGTAGGAATGCACAACTCGCGCCATGTCTAGACCCTATTACCGTCCGCCGACCACCGCGTCCGAGGACTGCTTCTTGGTCCTTCCCTTGGCCGGGGGTTTGGGGATCAGGGACTTCAGTTCGCTGCCGGAATCGTTCAGCCGGACCAGGAACGGGCGGGTCGGGGTGTAGGTGATGATCGTGGTCGACGCGGTGTCCACCACGATCCGCTGGAAGGTGTCCAGGTGCTGACCCAGCGCGTCCGCGACGATCGCCTTGATCACGTCGCCATGCGACACCGCCACCCAGATCGCACCGTCGCCGTGGCTCTTGGCCAGCGCCGCGTCATGCGCCCGTACGGCGTCGACGGCACGCTGCTGCATGGCCCGCATCGACTCGCCGTTCGGGAACGTCACCGCGGACGGGTGCTGCTGGACGACCGCCCACAACGGATCCTTCGCCAGGGTGGCGATCTTCTGCCCGGTCCAGTCGCCGTACCCACACTCGGTCAGCCGCCGATCCGTTGCCGGACGCAACCCTTCGTGGTGTTTCGCGATCGCCGCCGCGGTCTGCTTGCAGCGCTCCAGCGGTGAGGTGACGATCGCCGCCAGCGGCAGCTCGGCCAGCCGTTGCGCGACCGCCTCCGCCTGCTTGACGCCGGTCTCGTCCAACTTCACACCCGGCGTGCGGCCGGCCAGTGTGCCGGATGTGTTCGCGGCGCTGCGGCCGTGCCGGACCAGAATCACCGTGGGCATGACCTGCACGCTATCCGGTCCGGTCAAGCGACGGTGCCATGATGGTGGCGTGATCGTGGACTGCGGCGTGTACGCCGAGGGCGAACGGCAGGACCTGCCCAGGGATCCCGAGACCGTTGCCCAGGCCATCGACGACAACGGCGAGTGCTTCGGCTGGGTCGGCCTGCACGATCCGTCGGACGCCGAGATGCGTCGCGTCCAGGGCCTGTTCGACCTGCACGAGCTCGCCGTCGAGGACGCGCTGAAGGCCCACCAGCGGCCGAAGATCGAGCGCTTCGGCGAGGCGATCGTCGTCGTCCTGCGCACCCTCTGGTACGTCGACGAGGGCGACGCCGTGGAGACCGGCCAGCTCAGCGTCTTCATCGGTCCGCGGTACGTCGTGACCGTACGGCACGGCGAGGGCGGCGAGCTGGCCACGGCCCGGCATCAGCTGGAGGAGCGGGCCTCCCTGCTCGGCCACGGTCCGGCCGCCGTCCTGTGGGCGATCTGCGACTCGGTCGTGGAAGACTACGAGAAGGTCGCGGAGTCGGTCGAGCTCGACGTCGATGAGATCGAGAGCTCGGTGTTCTCCCCCGAGCGCACCAGCGACGCCGAGCGGATCTACAAGCTCAAGCGCGAGGTGCTCGAGATGCGCCGGGCCGTCCAGCCGCTGCGCGATCCGATGGAACAGTTCGCCCACGGCATGCCCGGGATCAACCCGAAGGCCGCGCCGTACTTCCGCGACGTCGTCGACCACCTCAACCGCGTCTCCGACCAGACCGAGTCCATCGACACGCTGCTCAGTTCGGCCCTGCATGCCCACCTGGCCAGGGTTTCGGTGCAGCAGAACGACGATATGCGCCGCATCTCGGCCTGGGTCGCCATCGCCGCGGTGCCGACCATGGTGGCCGGCATCTACGGGATGAACTTCGACAACATGCCCGAGCTCCGCTGGCACTTCGGGTACTACGCCATCCTCCTGCTGCTGGCCGTCACCTGCACCACCATGTACCGCTTCTTCCGCAAGGTGGGCTGGCTCTGAGCCGGGATCCACGGACGAGTCCGGCCCTCGTCCCCGGATCCCTTCTCCGCCCCAGCCCACTGCGCAACTTCGGTCGGTTCCGTGGGTGTTGCCGCGCCGTCGACCGGATCGCCAGGCCATCACAACCAGGCGGGGACGAAGGCCTCGCACGGACCATCGCAGCGTCTCGGCGAATGTGATGGCCTGCAAGTCCACCCACACCCCGCCCCGGCGGCGGTGCCGGGTTCGGCGACGCCGCGCCGCTGACCGGACCTGCACCACTCACAGCAACGCGATGCCACACAGGCCCCGCTCGGCCGCGAGCCCTCGGCGGCTGACGGACCGGGTTAGTCAGTGCGCCACGTCCGCCCAGGCCGCAACCCGCGGGCCGGCGTGGGCGGGACCGTCGGCAGCCACGGATCCGAGCTAAGTCGCCGTGATTGTGCTGGTGGCCAGGAGGATGACGAGCACGATGCCGAGCAGGAGGCGGTAGAAGGCGAACACCTCGATCGTGTGGTTGACGAGGAACCGCAGCAGCCAGGCGATCGACACGTAGGCGACGATGAAGCTGACCACGGTCCCGACCAGCAGCGGGACGGCGCCGACGTCGCCGTTCAGGGCGTCCTTCAGCTCGTACGCACCGGCACCGACGAGGGCCGGAATGCCGAGCAGGAAGGAGACCCTGGCCGCGGCCACCCGTTCCAGGCCGCGGAACAGGCCGGCCGAGATCGTCGCACCCGACCGCGAGATGCCCGGGATCAGCGCCAGGCACTGGACCAGGCCCATCACGAGCGCGTCGACGAAGGTGAGCTTCTCCAGCGGCCGGCTCTTGGTGCCGAGGCGCTCGGCGGCAACCATCACGAACGACCAGGCGATCAAAGCCGCGGCCACCCACCACAGGCTGCGCAGCGGACCGGAGATGATGTCTCGCGCGAGGAACCCGACGATGACGATCGGCACCGAGCCGACGATCACGTACCAGCCCATCCGGTGGTCGAACTCACCACGGTGCTCGGGTTTGACCAGGCCGCGCACCCAGGCGACGGCGATCCGCCGGATGTCCTTCCAGAAGAACAGGACGACCGCCGCGATCGCGCCGACCTGGATCACCGCGGTGAAGCCGGTGATCGCCGGGTCGTCGATCTGCAGGCCGAGCATCTTCGACACGATGGTCAGGTGGCCGGTGCTGGACACCGGCAGGAATTCGGTCAGGCCCTCGACGATGCCGAGGATGATGGCGTCCCAGATCGTCATCAGTGACCGACTCCGGCGAGGTCGAGCGCCTCGGCGACCGTGCGCAGGTCGGCGATCCGCTGGTCGACGGTGGAGGCGAACGGCGTGATCGCGACGGTCGTCGCGCCGGCCTCGGCGTACGCGGTGAGCTTCTCGGCCATCCGCTCCTTGCCGCCGAGCAGCGAGATCGAGTCGATGAATCCTTCCGGTACGGCGGCCATCGCCTCGCGGTGCTTCTTGTCCAGGTAGAGGTCCTGGATCTCCTTGGCCTCGTCGGCGTAGCCCATCCGGACCGCGAGCGCGTTGTAGAAGTTCTTCTCCCGGCTCCCCATGCCGCCGATGTACAGCGCGGCGTATCCACGGATCGGGTCGGCCGCGGCGTGCAGGTCGTCTCCGGTCATCACCGGTACGGACGCGACGACGTCGAAACCGTCGAGAGCGAGTTGGCGGGTCTCGCGGCCCGTCTTGACGTGGTTCAACTGCTCTCCCAGATAGGCGGGGTCGTTGAGGATGCCGAGCCAGCCGTCGGCGATCTCGCCGGCCAGCTCGAGGTTCTTGGGGCCGACCGCGGCCAGATAGATCGGCACGTGGTCACGGATCGGCCGGACGGTCAGCTTGAGCGCCTTGCCCGGTCCGTCCGGCAGCGGCAGCGTGAAGTACTTGCCCTCGTACGCAACGGTCTCACGGCGGAGAGCGGAGTTCACGATGGCAACGTACTCACGCGTCCTGAGCAACGGCTGAGAGAACCGGACGCCGTGCCAGCCCTCCGACACCTGCGGTCCGGACACGCCGAGGCCGAGCCGGAACCGGCCGTTCGACAGCCGGTCCAGGGTGGCCGCGGTCATCGCGGTCATCGCCGGGGACCGGGCCGGGATCTGGAAGACCGCGGCGCCGACGTCGATCGTGGTGGTCTGGGCGGCGATCCAGCTGAGCAGCGTGGCGGCGTCCGAGCCGTACGCCTCCGCCGCCCAGGTGACCGAGAATCCGAGCCGCTCGGCCTCTCGCACCAGCCGCAGATGGTCCAGATGGTCGTCGCCGCCGAAGACGAAGCCGATGTTGAGTCCGAGTCGCATGACTGGCGAGCCTAGCGAGCCGTTGTCGGTGGCCCGCAATAGGCTCGGGTCATGCAGCAGCGCTATCTCGGTCACAGTGGACTGGCGGTGAGCAGGCTCGGCCTGGGCACCATGTCCTGGGGCCGCGACACCGACGAGCACGAGGCGCGCGAGCAGCTCGCCGCGTTCGTCGCCGCCGGCGGCACGCTGATCGACACCGCGGCGGCGTACGGCGACGGCGACAGCGAGCGCCTGATCGGGTCGCTGCTCGGCGACGTGGTGGACCGCGACGACCTGGTGATCGCGACCAAGGCCGGGTTCAGCGTCCGCCGCGGTGAGCGGATCACCGACACCTCGCGGGGTGCCCTGCTGCGTGACCTCGAGGCGTCGCTGCGTCGGCTGAACGTCGACCACATCGACCTGTGGCAGCTGCACACCTGGTCGGACGACGTACCGCTGGAGGAGACGCTGTCCGCGCTCGACCACGCGGTGAACTCGGGCAAGGTCCGGTATGTCGGCGTGTCGAACTACGCCGGCTGGAAGTCGGCCCGGGCCGTCACCTGGCAGCAGGCCTGGCCCGGCCGCGCGGTGCCGGTGTCCAACCAGGTCGAGTACTCACTGCTGGCCCGCGACGCCGAGGCGGACGCGATCCGCGCGGCCGGCGGGCTCGGGATCGGGGTGCTGGCGTGGTCGCCGCTTGGCCGCGGTGTGTTGACTGGAAAGTACCGAACGGGCATCCCTGCGGACTCCCGGGCCGCGTCTCAGCATCTGTCCAGATTCGTCGACCCCTATCTCGACGGCCGCGGTTCGGGCATCGTGGAAGCGGTCGCACGAGCCGCCGACGGGCTCGGCTGGACCCCGCTCGAGGTGGCGCTCACCTGGGTGCGGGACCGGCCGGGAGTGTCGGCGGCGATCGTCGGGGCCCGGACGGCGATGCAGCTCAAGTCGGTCCTGGGTGTGGAGGAGCTGACCCTCCCGCCCGCGATCGTCGCTGCGCTGGAGGATGTGTCGTAAGTCGTTGGAGGTGCGGATGGCCGAATATGAGCTACAGCAGTTCGAGGTGTCGAGGACGGAATCGCGTGGCGCGGTCCGTCGTTTGCTGACCGAGCACGCGGAGTACGGCGGCTGGGAGCTGGCCCGGCTGAGACGCTACCCCGACGGCACCCGGCGGGTCTGGCTCCGCCGCCGCATCATCCGGGTGATGCGGACCCTCTGAGCAAAGCCGTCACCAGCTCCCGGCGGCTGCCAACGCCGACCTTGTCGTACGCCGCTCGCACATGTTCCTGCACGGTGTACGGCGACAAGCACAACCGCTCGACGATCTGCCGTGTGGAGAACCCCTGCAACAGCAACTCCGTCACGCGCTGCTGAGCCGGCGTCAACCCATGCACATCCAGCAGGAACGACCCCAGCTGCGCCGGAGTGACCGGCTCGATCACCACCGCGGTCCGCTCGCCACCGCCTCGAAGTGTCGAGGCGTGCAGGGCCAGCCAGCGGCCCGCCTTCGTCCGCACCTTGACCGCCGGCGCCGCGGGCAGTTCCTGCACCTGCATCAGCTGAGCGGCCACCGCTCGCACCGCGACGGGGAGCTCGCTGCGACGATCCGGATCCAGCTCGGCCAACCAGTGCTCGGCCTCCGCACTGATCGACTCCACCCGCAGATCCGCATCGAGCACGACCACCCCCGGCCCGACGTCCGCGGTCTCCATCGACCCCATGCGGAGGCCTCGTCGCAGTCCCTCGGCCAGATGTGGTGTCAGGCGCCGTACCAGCTGCAACTCCTGCTCCGAGAACCCGGCGTCCGCGTCCTCGCGGTGCAGGCAGATGACGCCCCAGCAGCGGCCGTTCGACACCAGCGCGGCCCGGAGTTCGTCACCGAGACCGAGTGGCCGCATCACCTCGGCGTACCGAGCGCTGCTGGCCCAGTCACCCTTCGTCGCGTGCCCGAGTGAGCTGACCGGATCGCGTGCCGCGGCGAGTGTGACGAACTTGTTCACATCCGCCTGACCGAACTCGTTCGCGAGGAACTGCTCGGTCACCGCACCGAGCGGTTCGTCCACACTGACCGCCGTGAACAGCACGGTGGCCGGATCGACCGTCGCGAAGAACGCCGCGTCGATCGTCATCAGGCCCTTCAGCCGGCGTAGCGTCTCGGACCGCAGCTCATCGGCGTCCAGCCCCGCGTAACAGCGCTGAATCAGCACGTCCAGGCGATCCGCCGCCCCCATGATCGTGATGCTACGCCGGTACGACGCCGAGCTGCCTGAGGAAACCGAGGTCGTCCAGGCCGCCCCAGCGCTCGACGATCCGGCCGTCGCGGAGCCGGAAGATGTTGATCCCGGGCAGGCTGACGGTCTTCCCGGTCGGCGCGATGCCCATCACCTCGCCCTCGTGGGTCCCGCCGGCGGTGAACCGCTCGACCACGATGTCGCCCTCGGCAACGAGTGCGTGCAGCTCGCTGTGCCAGTCGGGGAACGCGGCCCGCATCATCGCGCCGGCCGCCCGCATCCCGTCACCGTCCGGCGTGACTCCGAACGGCGGATCGTGGTTGATGAAGTCCCCGGCGAGGTACGTGTCGACCGCGCTCGGGTCCCCCTTGGTGAACAGTCCGTCGATGAAGTCCCTGACGACGGCTTTGTTGCTGTCTGTTGTGTTCATGGCATCGATGCTCCGACGGACCGGCTCCCCGGCGTACCCCCACAAGTTGGGGTTTCGTGTCGCTGAAATATCTCTGCGACAGAGGTATTCTGATCAGCATGAGCAACGACGTCCTCGCCGAGGAGTTGCTGGCCGCGCTCGGGCTGGTGCGTCGGCACCTCCGCCGATCCGCGGGGCGGCCCGGGTCGCTGTCGACGCTGACCGGCTCACAGACCGAGCTGGTCCGGACAGTCCGCCGCAACCCCGGCATCTCGGTGACCGAGGCCGCCGCCGAGCTCGGCCTGGTCGCGAACACGGTGTCGACACTGGTCGGTCAGCTCATCGAGCGCGGGCTGCTCGTGCGCTCCCCGGACGAGGCCGATCGGCGCGTCGCCCGGCTGACCTTGACCGAGCCGGCCCGTGAGCAGGTCGAGGCCTGGCGCGACCGCCGTACCGCGCTCGTCACCCAGGCGCTCGACGGCCTCGAGACCGACGATCGGGACGCATTGCGGGCCGCGTTGCCGGTGCTCGACGTACTCGCGGAGCGGTTGCACCCCCAGCAAGACGAACGTGCCCTGGTCCAGCAGGGGAAGGAGCGAGGATGAGTGCGGATTCAGTGCCTGACCCGGTTCCGGCCGTCCGGATCGACGGCTTGAGCCATCGGTTCGGCGATCATCTCGCCGTCGACAACCTGGATCTGGAGGTCTCACCCGGCGAGTGTTTCGGCCTGCTCGGTCCGAACGGCGCCGGCAAGACCACCACGCTGCGCGTCCTCAACACCCTTTACCGACCGCAGTCCGGCACAGTCCGGGTTTTCGGGCTCGACGTCCGCACCGACGCGATGTCGGTACGGCGGATGCTCGGCTACGTCCCGCAGCAGCTGTCGATCGAAGGGGCGCTGACCGCCCGGGAGAACGTGTCGTGGTTCGCGCGGCTGTTCGACGTACCGCGTCGGGAGCGGGCCGCCCGGGTCGCCGAGGTGCTCGAGATCGTCGACCTGACCGATGCCGCGGACCGGCTCGCCTCGACGTACTCCGGTGGCATGGTGCGCCGCCTGGAGCTGGCGCAGGCGCTGGTCAACCGGCCGGCACTGCTCGTACTGGACGAGCCGACGGTCGGCCTCGACCCGGTCGCCCGGGATTCGGTCTGGGCCCGGGTTCAGCAGATGCAGGAGCGGTACGGGATGACCGTGCTGCTGACCACGCACTACATGGAGGAGGCCGACCTGCTCTGCGACCGGGTCGCCCTGATGCACGAGGGCCGGTTGCGCGCGATCGGGAGCCCGGACGAGCTCAAGGCCGAGCTCGGACCCGAAGCCAGCCTCGAGGACGTTTTCCGCCACCACACCGGCGAGAGTCTCGCCGCTGCCGAGAAGGGAGGCCTGCGCGATGTCCGTGGCACCCGTCGCACCGCCCAACGCATGGGCTGAGTCCAGGCCCCGGGCCGCCGTCCGGCTGCTGTCGCGGATCGCCACGTTCTGCCTGGTCGAGTTGCAGAAACTGCGGCACGACCGGACCGAGCTCGTCACCCGCGCGATCCAGCCGATCCTGTGGCTGGTCATCTTCGGCCAGACGTTCAGCCGGATCCGGGCGATCCCGACCGGCGACGTTCCGTACCTGGACTATCTCGCGCCGGGCATCATCGCGCAGTCCGCCTTGTTCGTGGCGATCTTCTACGGCATCCAGATCATCTGGGAGCGCGACGCCGGCATCCTCACCAAGCTCCTCGTCACGCCCAGCCCGCGCTCCGCCCTGGTGACCGGCAAGGCGTTCGCGGCCGGCGTACGGACGATCTCGCAGGCGATCGTCGTCATCATCGTCGCCGCGCTGCTCGGCGTCAGCATGACGTGGAATCCGCTGAAGTTGCTGGCCGTGTTCGTGGTCGTCGTCCTCGGCGCAGCCTTCTTCTCCTGCCTGTCGATGACGATCGCCGGCCTGGTCCTGCGGCGCGACCGGCTGATGGGCATCGGTCAGGCGATCACCATGCCGCTGTTCTTCGCGTCCAACGCCTTGTACCCCGTCAGCTTGATGCCCGGTTGGCTGCAGGTCGTCAGCCACGTCAACCCACTCACGTACGAGGTCAGCGCCCTGCGCGGCCTGCTCATCGGCCTACCCACCAACTACTGGCTGGACTTCGGAGTCCTCATCGTCGCCGCCACCGCCGGCATCTGCGCAGCCGCCTCCCTCCTCGGCCGACTCGCCCGCTAAAGATCGTGCCGCATCCAGACGTTGGGCTCGACGTACACCGCGTGGTCATGCCGTACGTCGCAATGCACCGGTACGAGCGCCTTCGGGACGATCACGTCGCCCGTCGTGTCGAAGGGCAGGCCGGTCCACTCGCGCCACTCCGCCAGTGAGCCCGCAATCACCATCGACCGGGGCGCCACCTTGACGATGGTTGCGCCCGCCTTGACGTGCACCCGCAGCCACGGGTCTTGTGGCAGACCATCTGGGCGCAGCTGCTTGATGTACTCCGTCATCGGCTGATCCGCGTCCGTCTTGCCGTTCGGCCGGACCGGCGCGAACAGGGCGCTGTGTCCCTTCGCCTTCACCGCCGCCCGCATCGCCCTGAGCATCTCGTGAGACAGGCCGCGGCCGAGGTGGGACGGCCGGATCAGGATCTCCAGTGCACTCGACACGTTCGGCTCTCGGCCGTTGCGCAGGTCGGCGAACCCCCAGTGCAGCACCCGGTCCCAGCCGCCCGACGGGAGCTCCGTGCGGTTCTCGTCCGGGAAGACGAACGGGATGCTCCGGCCGTGCGCCACCAGCTCACCGTCCTCGGTCGCCACCACGCACTGGTCGGGGAACCGCACCGGCACCTGACCCATGAACGCGTTGCCGATCGGGTCGTTGTGCATGAACTCGGGCCACGCGTCGGCGAACTCGTACATCCGCTCCAGGTACTCAGGCCGCTCGGCCAACGTGGTGATCACGATCTCGGACATACCCCGCAGTCTCGCACCGCACCAGCACGAGTACGGCGACCAGCGCCGTCAGCAGCCCGGCTCCGACCAGAGTGTGCGCAGCCCCCGCGGCGGCGATGATCGGCCCGCCGGCCAGCATCCCGGCCGAACTGCTCGCGCTCACCACCACACTCTGGCCCGACAACAACGTCCGCCGCTCGGCGCCGGCCGACGACCGCGTGATGATGACGGAGATCGCCGCGATCCCCAGGACGACGGTCAGCCCGGAGAACGCGCCCATCACGGCGACGACCGCCGGGGTGGTCCACAGACCCATGCCGATCCAGCACAGCCCCATGCCGGTCCAGGCGATCGATGCCAACGGCACCGGGCGGATCCGCCGGACGATCGCCAGCGAGATCGCGGTCCCGATCACCGACCCCACGCCGTACCCGGTCATGCCGGAGGCGAGGTAGATGCCCGGCCGTCCGCGCTCCTCGCCGATCACCGACAAGCCGAGAGTGAACGCGAACCACGTCACACATCCCGTACCCCGGACGATCCAGCCGTAGAGCACCTCACGGCGCCCTTCGAGGCTCGCCCGGATCGAGGGTGTCGCTATACCTCCAGGTGCTCGCTCGGCGCGCACGGTGCAGGCCAGCAGACCGGAGGCGAGCACGGTCGCGGCTTCGACCCAGAGGAGTCCGTTCGTCAGGTCCGCCGCGACCGCCAGGGCGCCGACGACCGGGCCGACCATCATGCCGATCCGGCGGAGTCCGTCCTGCCAGGTCAGCAGTACGACGGCCCTGCCCTCAACCCACCGGTCTCCGGTGTCGGCGAGTAGAGCCGACCGGCCCGGCGTGGACAGCGCGTCGCCGCAGCCGAGCAGGAGTCCGCTGATCACCAGCAGCTCAGGAGTGAGCAGTCCGAGCATCGCCGCAGCCGGCACGAGGGCCAGCGCTGCCGCCGAGACCGCCGCAACCACTGCGAGCCTCGGACCCGAGTCCACCCATTGCCGTGCCTTCCGGGCCCACCACGGCGACAACAGCACCGGTATGCCGGCCGCACCACCGACCAGGCCGGTCGCGGCGACCGAGCCCGTCTCGCGCAGGATCACCAACGGCAGTGCGACCTGCGCGATCCGGAAGGCGAAGTCTGCCGCTCCCCCGCCGGCGAGCAACGCCAGCGCTTCGGACCGGGCTCTCATACCCTTGATTCTTCGAGGTTTCCGGCCGTTCAGGTAGTGAGCCGGTGCTGCCTGGTTGCCATAGGCTGAACCTATGGCCTCATTACCCTCGGTCGAGGACCTGCGGCTGGTCCAGGCCGTCACCCGTACGGGCGCCGTCGGCACGGCCGCCCGCGAACTGCGCATCTCGCAGCCCTCCGCGTCCCAGCGACTGAGCCGGCTGGAACGCCTGTGCGGCACCAGGCTGTTCGAGCGCGACACCCGCGGCGCCCGCCCGACCGCGGCCGGCGCCGAGCTCAGCCGCCGGGCCGACCATATCCTCGGCCACCTCGAGGAGGTGTACGCCGCCACCCGGGCGGCCGCCGTCGGCCGGCGACTGGTGATCGGTACCTTCGCCAGCCTCGCGCCGATCCTGTTCCCGGTCCTGGACGCCGATCTGCCCGACCTGGACATCGAGCAGCAGGTCGACCACGGCCACTTCCTGGTCGAGCGCATCGCCGAGGGCACGATGGACGCCGCCTTCATCGCGATCGCCGACCAGATGACCCTGCCGCGGGAGACTGTCGCGCGCCGCGTCGGCCGCGACGAACTCGTCCTGTTCGTCCCACCCGGCGCCCGCCCACCCGGCCGCGGCCGGCACCCGCTGAAGGATCGTCCGGTCGCGTTCGCCACCTACGACCGCGGCATCGAGGACATCCACGCCCGCCTGGCCGCCCTCGGCGCGCTCCCACGCCGCGGTGTCACCCTCAGTACAACGGTCGCCATGGCCCGCCGCCGCGCCCACCTGGCCCTGGTCCCCCGCAGCGCCCTCGCCACCGAGCTCCGCCCCGGCGAACACCTCACCCCGGCCCCCTTCCGCTACCGCCTCACGCTCTCCGTCATCACCACCCCCACGCCACCCAAACCACTGATCCGGTACCTCCCGCGCCTCCGCGCCACGTTGAACTTGTCGTGAACACCGGCGAGCCGCGGCCCGCCGTACGGCAGACTCGGACGTATGAACCTGCGGGGGTTGGCGCGTGACCGGCGATTGTTGACGGCGTTCTGGGGTACGACGGTCGTGCAGGTGGCGGCCGTTGCCTTCGACGTCAAGATCCTCAAGCAGGCCAGCAAAGTGCCGCTCATGCCACTGCTGTGGTCATGGTCGCGGACCCAGGACGCACCGCCACTCCTCCAAGCGGCCTTGCTGGCGTCGGCCGCCGGTGACCTCCTCCTCGAGACCGATCTCCAACTGGCCGGCATGGCCGCCTTCGCCGCCGCCCACGCCTGCTACCTGGCGGTCTTCCTCGCCAACCCGGCGCAACGGTCGTGGCGCGTGCTCGCCGCGTACGGCGCGCTCTGGGCGGCGCTGATCGCGGCGCTCTCCCCCGGATTGGGCGGTCAGCGCGTCCCCGTCGCGGTGTACGCGTTGTTGCTCACGGCAACGGCGATCGCCTCACGCTGGCACAGCCCGCGCAGCGGCCTCGGCGGCACCTTGTTCTTCATCTCCGACACGCTGATCGCGCTGCGGATGGCCGGCCGCGACTTCCCGGGACGCGGTGCGCTGGTGATGTCGTCGTACGCGATCGGTCAGTACCTCCTCACCTCCGGCATCACCGCATCGCGACCGGATCTGACCGGTAGTGGTCATAGGCGTTGACCTCTGGTCGCGGATCGCGATGGGGTGATCGGGTGGCGACCGTCGACGACGTACGAAGCCAGTTCCGGACACCGCCGCCCGAGGGGCGGCCGATGATGCGATGGTGGTGGTTCGGGCCGTCGGTGGACTGGCGTGAGCTCGACCGCCAACTGCGGGCGATGGCCGCGGCCGGGCTGGGCGGGGTCGAGGTCGCCTTCGTCTATCCCCTGGGCTCGGTCGACACGCCCTTCGGTTCGGACAAGTTCCTCGATGACGTAGGCCATGCCGCGAGGACGGCACGCGAGTTGGGGCTGAGGTTCGATCTGACGCTGGGTAGCGGCTGGCCCTTCGGCGGCGGGCATATCGGACCGGACCTGGCCGCCCGCCGGCTCTGCTGGGACCGGCGTGAGATCGGCCCCGAGGCGTACGACGTACCGGCGGTGGCGGCGTGGCCAGGAGACGAGGTCGTCGCGGCGTTCGTGGGCGAAGGGTCAGGGGGTGTGCCCACGTCCTACGTCGAACTTCCGGTCAGCGACGGCACGATCCGGGTGCCGCGGGGCAACGGGCCGCGTGAGGTGCTGATCGCGTCCTCGCGCCTTACCGGGCAGAACGTGAAGCGAGCCGCGGCGGGCGCGGAAGGGCCGGTGCTCGATCACTACTCGGCGGCTGCGGCGGCCGAACACATCAGGTGTGTCGTGGAACCGCTGCTGATGGCGGCCACGCCGGAGCTGGTCGGATCAGTGTTCTGCGACAGCCTGGAGGTGTATCAGGCCGACTGGACGGTGGGCATCCTCGAGGAGTTCGGCCGTCGGCGGGGATACGACTTGCGGCCGCGGTTGTACGAGTTGCTCGTCGACACGACCGGCTCGAGGCAACTGCGCATCGACTTCCACCGGACGTTGTCGGAGTTGTACGAGGAGAACTTCGTCGCGGTCTTCCAGCGCTGGGCGGCCGGGCACGGCGTACCGTTCCGGATCCAGAGCTACGGCGAACCGCCCGCGACGATGAGCAGCTACCGCTTCGCCGACCTGTTCGAGGGCGAGGGCTGGGGGTGGACGAGCATCCCGGAGACGCGGTGGGCGTCGTCGGCCGCGAGCATCCACGGCCGATCGGTCGTGTCGGCGGAGGCCTGGACCTGGGTCCACTCGCCGTCGTTCCGCGCGACCCCGCTAGATCTCAAGGGCGAGGCGCACGAGCACTTCCTGTCCGGGGTGAACCAGCTGATCGGACACGGCTGGCCGTACTCGCCGTCCGGCGCACCCGGGCTGGGCTGGATCTTCTACGCCGCCGGTGCGCTCGACGACCGCAACCCTTGGTGGCCGGTGGCAACGGATCTCTTCGGCTATCTGCACCGCTTGTCCTGGTTGCTGCAGCAGGGAACACCGGTCCGGCCGGTCAAGGTCTACGTGCCGGCCTCTGACGCGTACGCCGAGATGCACGGATCGGTGAATCTGTACCGGACCGTCCGACGGTTGATCGGCGACGACATCCCGCGGATCATCCGGTCGGCGGGAGTCGACTTCGACTTGATCGACGACGACGCGCTCACCGTGATCGACCCGGCCGGCGTGCCGCTGGTCGTCGTACCCGCGGACGCGACGTTGCCGGAGGCAACCACACGCTGGCTCGACGCGGTCCGCGCGGCCGGCGGCTCGGTGGTCAGCGACCCGTCGGCGGCGCTGCCGGCCGCACCGGTGAGAGCGCCGGACGACGTCGGGGTGGTGCACCGGCGATTGGACGACGGTGACGTGTACTTCGTGGCGAACACCGGCAACGAGCCGCGGACAGTCCGCTACGAGGGGCCGGTTGAGCAGTGGGATCCGTTCACCGGCGCGGTCACGGTCATCGACGGTGCAGAGGTGACGTTGGACGCATACGAGGCGACCGTCCTCGTCCCAACTAGCTCGTCGGCAGACCGAGTCGCGGTGGAAGAGGTGACGGTCGGCTCGGGCGGAGGGGCGTGGATGGTCGGCTTCGCCGATGAGACCACGCCCGTGACGCTCCCGCACCGATGGGAGGACGATCCCGGCCGAGCGGCGTACTCGGGTTCCGCGACCTACCAGACCTCGATCGAGCTGCCTGATCTGGAAGCGACCATGCGGGTGCTGCTCGACTTCGGCGCCGGCCAGGCTGTGCCGGCCGAGGCCGAGACCTATCTGCCGGCGCACTCCTACCGGGCGATGCTCGTGCCGCCGATCGGAGTCGCCGCCGAGATCTGGCTCAATGACACCCTCTGCGGCACGCTCTGGGCGCCGCCGTACCGCGTCGACCTGACGCACGCGGCGCAGCCCGGACCGAACGAGCTGCGCATCGTCGTCCACAACACCGCGGCCAATGCCTTGGCGGCCGACGATCACCTCGCGCCGCTGGTCGAATCCGTCACCGCTCAGTACGGACGCCGCTTCGACCTCCAGGACGTCGAGCATGCCGCCGACTTCCTGAACTCAGGTCTGCTCAACCCACCGACGGTGGTCCTGCGGCATCAGGCCTGATCGAAGAAGCGGTCCAGGACCCGGGAACCGAATTCCAGGGCGCTCGTCGGCACCCGCTCGTCGATGCCGTGGAACATGCCCATGAAGTCGAGGTCCGGCGGCAGCTGCAGCGGTACGAATCCGAAGCAGCGCACTCCCAGCCGGCTCCACGACTTGGCGTCCGTACCACCCGACATCAACAGCGGTGCGGTCCGGCTCTGTGGGTCCTCGGCCGCGAGGCAGGCCTTCATCGCCTCGACCAAGCCACCGCTGAACTCGGTCTCCAGCGCGATGTCCTCGACGACCGTCTCGCGCCGCACCTTGTCACCGAGCAGCTCGTCGATGGTGGCGAAGAACTCGTCCTCGTATCCGGGCAGGAACCGGCCGTCGATGTGCGCCTCGGCGTCGCCGGGGATCACGTTCACCTTGTAGCCGGCGTTCAGCATCGTCGGGTTGGAGCTGTTGCGGACCGTCGCGCCGAACATCCGGCTGAAGCTCCCGAGCTTCGCCAGCGTCGCGGTCATGTCGTCCGGGTCGAGCTCGATCTCGAGCACGTCCTCCAGCGTCTTCAGGAACTCCCGGACCGTCGGCGTGACCCGCAGCGGCCACTCGTGCGTGCCGATCCGGGTGACCGCCTCGACCAGGTTGGTGACCGCGTTGTCGGTGTTGACCATCGACCCGTGGCCCGCCGTACCGCGGGCCTTGAGCCGCATCCAGTTCATGCCCTTCTCGGCGGTCTCGATCAGGTACAGCCGCAGGTCGTCCTTCAGCGTGACCGAGAACCCGCCGACCTCGCCGATCCCTTCGGTGCAGTCGGCAACGGTGTCTGGGTGGTTGTTGACCAGCCACTGGGCGCCGTACACGCCGCCGGCCTCCTCGTCCGCGGTGAAGACGAGCCGCACCGGCCGCCGCGGCTTCACCCCGGCCCGCTGCCGCGCCCGGACCACCGACAGCACCATCGCGTCGAAGTCCTTCATGTCGACCGCGCCGCGGCCCCAGACGCACCCGTCGAAGATCTCCCCGGCGAACGGGTCGACCTTCCAGTCCTTGGGATCGGCCGGTACGACGTCCAGGTGGCCGTGCACCAGCAGCGGATCGGCGGACCGGTCCTCGCCTTCCCAGTGCGCGACCAGAGTGGCCCGGCCGGGCTCGGACTCATAGATCGTCGACTCGATCCCGACGTCGTCCAGCTTGGCCGCGACGTACTCGGCGGCGACCCGCTCACCGTTGCTCTTGCCGTTGCCGTAGTTCGTGGTGTCGATCCGGATCAGCTCACTGCAGAGCTCCACCACCTCGGCGTCGGGGGTGTACGACGTACGGTCGCTCGGCGTCGGAGAAGTCATGCGACCCATCCTCCCCCACCGGGTCGGTCAGATCGTCGTCAGGTCAGGGTGATCGAGTCGCCGGAGATGGTGATCTGCTTGGGCGGGAGTGGTCGCGGCGCCGGTCCGGCGACTACGGCGCCGGTGGCGATCGCGTACTTGCTGCCGTGGCAGTCGCAGTTGATGGTGCCGTCCGCGACCGTCGCGACCGGGCAGCCCAGGTGGGTGCAGATCGAGCTGAACGCCTTGAAACTGCCCTTGGTCGGCTGCGTGACGACCACCTGGTTCGGCGCGAAGATCACCCCGCCGCCGACCGGGATGTCCTCGGTCTTACCGAGGATGGCGTTGGCCGGCGCCGGGGCCGGCGTGCTCTTGGGTTCGCCGTACTTGGCGCAGCCGGTCACGGTCGCCAGTCCGGCGGCGACGAGCAAGGTACGGCGACTGGTCTCAGCCACAGGTGGTCCCTTCAACGGATGATGCCGAACGTGGTGAAGAACCACAGCGACGAGGTCAGCCACAGCCCGACCAGGGCGGTGAACACGGCACCGCCGGCCACGGGCAGCAGCCACGACGGCGCGTCCTTGCGACTGAGCGTGAGCATCTTCGCGACGAACGCGCCGTAGAAGAAGCAGCCGAGCAGTGAATGGATCAGTACGCGCGGTTCGCCGTACTGGAATCCCAATGCGTACAGGCAGTGCGCGACCACGGGCAGGGTGACCGCGACCGCGGCACGGCCTGACCAGCGGTGGAGCGGGCCGACCCAGGCGCGCCCGGCCAGCCCCTTGAAGTGTCCGAAGAGGGCCATCGCGGAGACCACCTGCACCAGGCCGAGCAGCAGGGCGAGGGTCGCCATCCAGGCCTTCACGGACTGGAAGCTCGAGAAGCCCGCGACGTTGATCGCGACGCCGGTGGGATCGTGGACCCGGCCGTAGACGCCGAGCGCGACGGCGGCCGCGGCCCCGACCGCGAGTGGGATCCCGACCCTCGTGACCTGGTGAACCGGTGTCGTCGTCACATCCGCTCCTCAGAACGTCTCGTCACCGGTGATCGACTGCGCCGTCACCTGCACGCCGTCGACGCTCGCCACCCGGCTCGCCAGGTCGAGCCGCGGCGCCGCTGCCGGCGTCCCGTCGTTGTCGACGCCGACCTGACTGCCGTCCGGCAGCACGATCCACCCGATGGTCCTGCTGTTGCTCGCCGACCGGTACAGGCCGGCCGGCGGACCAGCCGCGCTGATCGCGAAGTGCAGCGTGCGGCCACGTAACGTGAACGTGCCAACCGCTGACTTCGCGGTAGCCCGGCCGACGAGCCGTTCGCCGGTGCGGGAGCGCAGTGCGAGTTGACCCGTTGTGAACGTGCCGGTCAGCCAGGCCTCCAGCCGACGCCCGTCGCAGACGTAGGCGACGGCTCGATCGCCCTTGACCGCGATTGCGACCGAGGCCTCACGCTTCGTCGTCCTTCCGGCGTAGACGATGGTCCGCTGCGCCTGCGGTGTGACGGTCTGCTGCGGCGCCGCTGCTGGCGTCGGCGGCGGTGTGGTCGCGGGTGCCGTGGTTGTCGGCGTACTCGTCACCGGCGCGGTCGAGGTGTAGGCCGGGGCCGGGCCGGTCTGGGTGCTGTCCACCACGAGCAGGACGACGAGACCCACGGCTGTCGCCGCAAGCGTCACCAACGGACTGCGTTGCCCCATCTCGTTTCCCCCGGAGCGTTGATCCGAGGATCCCGCCCGGCGCACGCCCGGTCAACGGTTGAGGCCGGAGCCCGTCGGGATCCGGATGAGACGAGTACGTTGGGTGTATGAAGGGCGATCGGGTCGAGATCGTCGTCGACACCGGCAACGGCGCGTCGGCGTACGAGATCACGGCGACCAAGGCCGGTCGCCGGGTCGAGGTCACCACCAGCCGCAATGTCACCGAGGTGGTCGAGGTGACCCGCTCCGGTACGCCGATCCGCACCGCCCGCTTCATCTCCGCCCGGGTGATCGCGCTGGTGGAGCACCCGGCCGGCGAGCCCTCGGCCGACGGACATGAACATTGAACAGGTCGTCATCGACGCCCACGGCATGGAACTGCCCGGGGATCTGGCCATGCCGGGGGCTGCGGCTGGTCTGGTGATCTTCGCCCATGGCAGCGACAGCAGCCGTCACAGCCCTCGTAACAAGTACGTCGCCCACGTCCTCAACCGGGCCGGCCTCGCCACCCTGCTGTTCGACCTACTGACCCCGGTGGAGGCGCAGGATCGAAGGAACGTCTTCGACATCCCGTTGCTGGCTGAGCGACTGACAGCTGCCCACGAGTGGGCCGAGCGGCGCGACGACATCGGCGATCTCCCGGTCGGATACTTCGGCGCGAGTACCGGCGGCGCCGCCGCGGTGTGGTCGGCCGGCAGCGCTTCCGACGACGTGCGCGCGGTGGTCTCCCCGGGGCGGACGAGTCGACCTGGCCGGCGCGCGGCTTGCCGATGTGACGGCACCCACTCTCCTGGTCGTCGGCGAGCTGGACACCGACGTACTCAGCCTCAATCGTGACGCCCAAACGCAGTTACGCTGCGTCAACCGCCTCGAGATCGTTGCCGACGCCACCCATCTCTTCACCGAACCCGGCACCCTCGAACACGTCGCCGAACTGGCCCGCGACTGGTTCCGCACCCACCTATGACCTGGCCGACCGAGCCCGGCGAACTGATCTCGCGGCAGCAGGAGCTTGCGCACACGCAACCCACACTGTGGACTCCGCCGGACCGCCTTCTGATCGGCGGTATCTGGGTCTGTTTCCCTCGCGGATCGACAGGTCCGGGCTCGGCCGGCGACCGCGCTTGGGCCGCCGCGCTCGTCCTGGATCGCGGTCGCGTCGTCGGGCAGGAGCTGGTGACCGGTCACGCCTCGGGTCCTTACATCCCGGGACTGCTCGCCCTCCGCGTGGGTCCGTTGTGGGAGGACGTCGTACGACGTCTGCGCCCCAGGCCCGCCGTGTTGCTCCTCGACGCGACGGGACGCGATCACCCGCGACAGGCCGGGCTGGCGTTGCATCTCGGCGCCGTCCTGGACCTGCCCACAGTCGGTGTCACGCATCGCCCGCTGACCGCCTCCGGAGATTGGCCGGCCGACGAGCGTGGCGCGACCTCACCGTTGACGATCGGCACCGACCAGGTCGCGGCCTGGCTCCGCACGAGGAAAGGCACCCGCCCGCTGGTGGTGCACCCGGGTTGGCGAACCGACCTGCCCACAGCGATCCGGATCGTCTCGGCGTCGCTCGGCGGCCACCGGACGCCCGAGCCGTTACGGCAGGCCCGCCGGTCCGCCCGCCGCGCTCGCGGGTCAGAGCACCTTTAGGCCGTACATCTCGCCCAGCGGGTCGGCGATCAGCTCGATCCTGGCGCCATCGGGGTCGCGGAAGTAGATCGACGTACCGCTCTCCTCCAAGTACTCGACGCCGGCCTCGTCCAGGTTGTGCTTCAGCCGCTCCCACTGCGCCGGCTCCACCGAGATCGCCAGGTGATGCAGTCCGCCCAGCACCTCGGCGTACGGACCGAGATCGAGCCCGGGGAAGTCGAAGAACGCGAGCAGGTTCCCGTTCCCGATGTCGAAGAAGAAGTGGTTGGACCCCTCGTAGTCGCGGTTCCCGACGATCTCAGTCAGCGGGAACCCGAGCACCTCCTGGTAGAACTTGACCGTGCGCTCGACGTCCGCACTCAGCAGCGCGGTGTGATGCAGCCCGCGCGCGGAACTCTTCCCGCCCGGTGTCAGGTACGTCGTCCTGATCCGGTCGCGCTCGGCCTCGATCGCGGGCAGGTCGATATCGGTCATGCGATCCCCTCAGATCCGGAAGAACAGGTTCAGGTAACGGTCGGCGATCGCGCGGTCGCCACGGATCGTGCCGGCGTTGCTCCGGCCGAACGCGGTCAGCACGAAGCTGCCCGGGTCGAACTCGAGGACGGTCGGCAGCCCGGTCGCGTCCCCCGGTTCGTAGTCCATGCCGTCCGGGCCGACTCGCACCAGCGTGTCGCCGGCGTTCGGGCCGCTGGTGATCCGGATGCCGAGCTCGCACGGGTCCTTGGCGCCGGTCGTGTACTTCCACAGCACGAACATGAACGGTACGAGGAGATCCGCCGCCTCGCCCGAGAGCCCGTGGGCCCGGCCGGTCCCCTGCCGGATGTCCCAGGAGTGGACGCCGTAGTCCATCAGCTGGAACGCCGGGAAGAAGAACGCCGGCAGCGGACCCATGTAGAAGTGCGGGACGTTGAACCCGGTCCACTCGTCTGGGCCCAGCGCGTCGAAGATCTCCATCATCTTGTCGAAGTCCGTACGCAGCCGCTCGACCAACTCGGTCCGCGGCACCGACCGCAGCGCCAGCGCCTGTGTGTCCACCCGCGCAGCCATCCCCGGCAACCCGTACGCCTCCGGCAGCTCCTGGTCGGCTCGAGCCGCGTCGAAGGCGACGAAGTACGCCTCCGTCGTGTCAGTGATGTGGGCCACCACGTCCCGCACCTGCCAGTGCCCGGCCCCGGTCGGCGCCTCCCAGACGTCGTCGGAGTCCACCATCTCGAAGAACTGTCCGGCCTCTCGCCGCACCACCCCGAGCATCGTCTCCTTGCCCTCGAAGGACATGCCGTTCCACCCGCTCATGCCCGCTCACCTCCCACCACGAGCCGCTCCTTGAATTTCAAACTACGCTCTCCCCACCCCCTCGTCACCACCCCGCCCGCCCGATGTGAATTCCACCCCTGGAGTTTGCTACTGTTCTCCGGTCAGCACCGCTGAGGCGGGGCGACCACTCGTCCGGGTGGCGGAATAGGCAGACGCGCTAGCTTGAGGTGCTAGTGCCCTTCGCGGGGCGTGGGGGTTCAAGTCCCCCCTCGGACACACTTCTTAACCCCACGCAGGGCGGGAGTAATCGACACCTCCGCGACCTGCAGTCGGTGGTCATAAGCAATCGCTAGGCCCAAAGCGTCGTACAGCTCGGCCAGATCGTTACGGTCCGCCCGGTCCAGCGCGTTCGCCATGTCACCGAGGTGCGTCACCATCGCGCACATATCGCCTGCCGTCAGTCGAGGCACCGGATCGATCGCCGTCAGACCTGCTTGCGCCGCCCGCTTCTCGGCCACTGCCCCGTTGTACTGCTCAGTAAGTGCTTCCGGATCCCAACCGACCTCGATCGCCCGCCGCAGGCGCTCCATCGTCGACTCCGCGGCCGCGATGCGGCGCCTGAACGATTGCGCTTGGGTCTCAATACTGCGTGCAAGTTCGTTCGCGTCGGCCAACGCCTCAACAGTGCTGTCGACATGAGCTGAATCGAACAACCGCGCGACCCAGGAGTTGATCTTGGCGGTCAGATGGTCCTCGCGCAGGTACACATTCGGTGGGTGCCCCTGCAGCGCGGGTGATCCCGGAGCAAGACTGCGTGCGCGGCACCGGCAAAACGTCGCATGCGACCGGTAGGAACCTTCCATTCTCCGTCCGCAGATCGTGCACCGGATCCGCCTCCGCAAGACATAGGAGTGCGACGACGTGACGCGCGTCCTGTTCATCCGAGCCCGTTCTGACATGCTCGCCCCGGCACGCGCGGACATCTCGAGTTGCACCCGCGTGAAGTGCTCGACCGACACGATCGCCGGATGCGCCGGCTCGCGCGATCGCACGATCTTGGACGCCGGCGAGCGCTTGAACCTCACGACATGACCCGCCGCGACATCGTCCGGGTCAAGCAACTCCTCGACCTTCTGCCACCTGCCATAGATCGCATAGCCCGTGTATCGCGGATTGCACAGGATCGCCCTCACCGTCGAGCCCTGCCAGCCGTCGCCGGAACGATGCCGGTTCTGCTCAGGAGTGTGGGCCGCGGGGCACGGGACGTTCTCAGCGTTCAGCAACTGCGCGATGCCCTTGTGACCGGTGCCTTCCAGGTACAGCTCGAAGATCCGCTGGACGACCGGAGCTGCCACCTCGTCGATGGCAAGAACTCGCAGTCGGTAGCCCTCCTGCGCCTTCCGCGGGTTGGGATGCAGTCCCGCGTCGACGACCTGATAGCCGTACGGCGCTCGCCCGCCCTGATGCTTGCCGTCGATCAGCACCTGAGCTGCCATCGCAGCTCGAACTCGGCGCTGCACATGCTGCCGCTCCGACTTCGACAGACCACCCGTGATCGTCATCGCCATGTCGTGCACCGTGTTCTCAGCATCGAACCGACCACCGAGACTGGGAATCCAGAGCGATACGCCGTACCGATCGAACTTCGGCCAGGTCAGGCTGAACTGGTTGCCGAACCAGCATCGAGTCGCCTCGCCGACGACCAGTCCGTCCCATCCGCGATTCGGGTTCTTCAAAGCCTGCAACGCGCGATTGGCTTCGTCTCGTCGTTCCCACGGCAACGAGCGGGACTGTCCGATGTCAAAGAACTCCTCCACAATCACGCCGCCGAGTGGCTCAACGAACCGCGTCGCCTCCCCCAATTGCCAGGCCTTCGACGTCTTCGGGTCCTGGTTGTCCTCGGTCGAGCACCGCCCATAGAACGCTAGCCGTCCAACGCCGCCGTCCGTCGGATGATCAGGCAGCGCCTCCGTGCCCAGCAGCTCATCCAGAGTCGCCCATGGATCGATACCCTCGTCGCTCAAGATGCCTTCTCCTCCGGCTGAGAGGCGTTGTCGGTCCCGCGCCTCGCCTGTGCCAGTCGTACAACGATCCGGCGCAGCACACGAGCCGCCTGTGGATAAAGCAGCGGTGGTTTGTTCGGCAACCTCACCCGGACCCGCGACTTGTTCGTACCGTCCGTACCTGGCTTCTCCATGCCAGCTCAACGCATGAGCTACACAGAGTGATCAAAACTTCGCAACGCTCGTCAGTGGTCTTGGCCTACTGCACGCCTCAGGCGCGCTTGCCGAACGAATCCTCGAGCCAGTCCGGCCGCGCGAGGTCACCGTCATCGAGCCACTCATCGCCGGCCTCGTCCCGATGCGGACCCTGGTGATATCCGAGGACGCACGGTTCATCGCTGCGAAGGTTCCGGCCGTCACAATCCAACTCCTGCGCCGAACGCAGCACCGGCCACTCCCGCGTCCGCTGCCTTGTCACGTCCACTTCCCCGTCCTCCGATCACAGCTCCCGCTTGGATCGGCCAGGGCGACGGGGCAGGAGAACCGCACACCGCCCGGCGCACGCTCGGGGCTCACCCAACGCCCTGACCGTGCTCCAAATCTGCCGCCAGCAGCGCGTAGGAACCACCGAGACAGCCAGTGACCATTTGCCTCAAACCTCCCCGCGTAACGGGGAGGTTGTGACACCATGGGACGCATGAGCATCAACGCTGGCAAGCGTCCCGCGAGGGCGAGCAGTCTGCGCCAGGAGCGACGAAACTGGGCCGCCGAACTGCGCGCCCAGGGATCAACCTGGGTCGAGATCGCCGACGCCTTCGCCGACGGGTACGGCGTGAATCCACGGGTGTCGTTCCGCCTCGCTCACGACTGGAGCCAGCGCGACGCAGCCGAACAATGGAACCATCACTGGCCGGACGACCCGAAGACCTTCAAGAACTTCTCCTATTGGGAGCAATGGCCCGCACCAACCGGCTACTCCCCCTCCCTCGATGTCCTCGCCCGGCTAGCCGAGCTCTACCAGTGCGCCGTCGCCGACCTCGTCGTCGACCTGGCCGACTATTCCAACCTCGACGCAGCGCGAGCCACAAGCGGCAACCTCAACGGACTCTGGCTCTCCCAGTACAGCTACTTCTCCACCGGCCGTGACACGAACCTCCACGGCGAGCACAAGATCCGCCTCCACCACACCGGCAGCCGGCTCCATGGCACCACCGATCCCGCCGATGGCGAATCACGACTCACACTCGACCTGTCCGTCAACGGAGCCATCGCCACCGGAACCTGGAACGAACGAACCGCACCCACCGGCTACTACCGCGGCGCGGTCTACCACGGCACCATCCAACTGGTCGTCAGCCCACACGCCCGCGGCATGAACGGCCGCTGGCTCGGCTTCGGCAAGAACTTCATCGTCAACTCAGGAGACTGGCACCTGGAGTGGCTGGACGCCTAGCCATCAGATGTCCGGCACATCGCCGGAGCCGCTGATCAAGGCCACGATCGTCGCGCCTCTCGCGAACGCGTTGCGAGCCACCTGGTCGAACAACGCGTACATCATCTTCGCCTCGTAAACCCAGTCCAGCCGCAAACCATGCCGCGCCTCGAAGTCATCGATGAACTCGCCCAACTCCCGGCTCCGCTTCGCATATCCACCGAAGTGGTAATCACATTCGAGCCGCCACGACCCGGTACGTGCGCCGTACACCTGCTCTTGCAGCCCAACGATGTCGCCCTCAAGGAACGCGCCACCCTTCAGGACCGGAACCCCGATCACCAACTGGTCGGGTCGCACTCCTGCAGCCACACCTGCGAGCGTCCCTCCGGTACCGACCGCACAGAACACGACGTCGACTGACGCATTCAGCTCCGCCGGCAACTCGGCACATCCCCGGACCGCGTCGGCGTTACTGCCGCCCTCGGGTATCAGATAGAAGTCGCCGAACTCCTGACGCAGCGCCTCGACCACAGCGTCCGAGGTCTTCGCCCGGTACGTCGTCCGATCGACGTATGTCAGCCGCATACCGCGCGACACGGCGTACCGAAGCGACGAGTTGAGCGGCAGATGCTCCTCACCACGGACCACCCCGATCGTCCTGAAGCCGCAGTACGACCCGACCGCAGCAGTCGCCCGAATGTGATTCGAGTACGCCCCACCAAATGTCAGCAGAGTCTCGGTCCCCGACTCCCGAGCAGTCGCGATGTTGTACTTCAACTTCCGCCACTTGTTACCAGGCACTTCCGGATGAATCAGATCATCCCGCTTCAACAGAACCCGCACCTCCGCAGCCCTCAACCGGTCATCCTCAATCTCAACCACCGGCGACGGCAACTGAAGCTCCGCGGTCAGCCCATCCTCCACCACGCCAGCATGACACGTCAGCACCAACCTGCTCCCCCGGTCCTGGGGCCAACAACGGCCGTGCTCGGCGAACAACCCTCCCTGCCGCTTCGCGTCGACATCACCATCAACACCAGGCTGTCCCCCGACCAGCTCCCCCGCCGACTCAGCACCTGAACGACTGAGCGACGACCTTCGAGTACTGCCCATGGCGGTCGAACCACAGTCACGACTCGCCAGGCCACCAGCCCACAACGCACCGCCGACCAGCACGCCAACGCGACCATCGAGCCAAAGCGGCATACCCAACGCCGTCACACTTCTGGCATCCGAGGCGTGTCAGAGAAGTGCAACGAGTATTCCGGCACCTTCGCGGGACGCACGTTGAGCATCCATGGACGACCTTCCACCCCCGTTCGGGCGCGATCTGACCGCGCGCCGACACGTCTGTGAGCACTGCAGCGACACCTACACCGCGGCCAGATCCGACCAACGCTTCTGCTCAGATCGCTGCCGCCTCCGCCACTGGCGAAGCCGCAAACGGGTCCGCTCAGCAGAAGCAATCGAGGCCGAACACGTCACCGCGCTCCTCGTGGAAATCGACAGATTGCGGCGCCAAGTCACCGAACTTCAGGACGCGAACACAACCCTCCGCGACGCACTAAGACGCGCGCAGGCTCGCAGGTTGTCGGCCCGAAACCCATACCGCAGGTGGCATCTGATGTAGACGCCGGGCACGAGTCGGCGCACGAGATGCGCTGTTAGGCGGAGCTTCGGCGATGCCGCACGAGGCGGCCGTTCATCACCTCACCTGTCCGGTCGGCGAATGTCGAGCAGGGATACGAGTGGGTTGTGACAGCACGGCAGACTGTGAATGACTCGCCTTGTGGCTCGACTCGGGACTGCTCGGCCGGCGCTGCTCAACGACTACGGCGCCAAATTTGACCGAAAGAGCAAGCCTGCCATGCATTTGGCGGCATTAGCCGTCTTGGACGACACGGACCTTCCACAGCCGCAGCACGTCCTGACGAGAGTCTTCGTCTCCCCGTCACGTCGGCAGGTCGGCATGCTCCTTGGCCGCGACGAGGTAGCTGCGGACATTGCCGAGAATCGCACGAGCACGCCGAGCCAGTAGGTCGTAGGGAAGTATCTGGGCTCGGACGAGTGATCTGTTCAGCTCGTGGAGGACGAACTGAACATCGGGGGAGAGCCGGTCGAACCGCCCGAGGACGATGAGCAGTCGAGGATCTCTTGGATTGGAGATGCCGTGAAGCTCGATCGCCACATCGGCGAAGCGAGTCAGTCGGTCACGGTAGGCCATGGCCTGCGCCACCGCTTGGGAGAGCCCCGAGCTCAGGCTGTAGTTGTGCGGGCTCGGACTGCCCGTCTCGTTTGCCCGCGAAGACACCTTGATGATGGCGTCTCCGGGACTCTTCAGCTCGACAAGATCGTTGTATCCATCGATCCGCTCGAGGATGAAGTCCATCGAGCCGCTTGGGCCGCGAGTCTGAGGGCGAATTGTCACGTACTCGAGGCCGAATATCAGGGGATTGTCTGCCAAGAACTTCTGCATCTCGGTCTCGGTTGTATTATCAGCACGCAACAATTCTTCGTATGCATCGACCACATGGCCGGCGTCGGCAATTCGCTCAGCGATCTGCTCACCCAGAACCATCCCTGCGGCGCGACGGCCTTCTTCATCGGACATCGCACCCCGCAGCAGGTCGGCACGATGTTCTGTGCTGGTCAGGCCGACCGTCAGCTCGACCAGCTTGCGAATATCTTCCTCGCCCAGACCACCCAGGCCGAGCACTGAATCAACGACGTCGTCCATCGTCGCGGAGCTCTTCGTGCCAATATTCACAAGCTCCGCGAGCAACTCCGGGCGATCTACGTCCTCGTTGAGCCAAGATACGACATCGTCCAGCTTTATGTGACGCATGAGCAGCGACCGCACCCTCTCCGGGTCACCGAACTGAGCCAGGTCGGCAAACTCATGGATCTCCGTCGCATCAACGGCCAAATGATTGGCGAGATACGAGAGTGCCGGGTTGCCTTGCGCCTGACGATACTCGTCGATGTTGAGAATGTAGAGGAAGTGGGTGGAGGTTTGCCGAAATCCTTGCGGAACATCGGATCTCCTGGTGAGCAGCAACGCCGGCTCCAAGCCCTCGGGCGCCCTGCTTTGGACCGTACGAGCCAGGACCAAACCGTTCTTGAAGTGCGCTCGCCCACTGGAAAAGACATCGCGCCACACGAAGTCATAGAAGAGCCGAATCCCCCGCAACTGCCTCGGAGCACCGCGTCGAGTCCGCAACGGCGAGTCCCAGTCGAGGTCCAGATCCATTCACCAACAATAGGCGCCCAACGCCAGGAAGTCTGCACTTGCATAAGCCGGCTGCCAATCAAGCAAGTGTTTGCAGGTCTGCCGCTGCCCACGACCCATCGAAATGAGCAGCCGCTCGCGCACCGAGTGCGGCATTCGCCTGCTCGTCGCCACCGGCCGCGCCGAGCCCTCGCACTTGCCCGAATGTCCATCATCATCGACGGCAACACACCAACACCGCTGCTTCGCGTGCATCCCTCGCCTGTCCGATTTCGACGCCTGGCAAGTACAGTCAACGCATCAGTGGCCCTCAGTCGCCGATGCCATACAAGTCGAGGAGTTGATGGCCCGTGGCACGTTTTGGGATGGAGTCCGGCGAGCGCGGTTCGTTCGAGATTCATGACGCCGCGACAGGCATAGAAGGGCACTTCGTACCGAAGGAGCCGATCGATGATGGCGATCCAGGGCAGCACCAGCTCGTCAGCGTCAAGATCATCGAGACGGATCCGCAGAACGGCGTAGTGCGGATCTTCCCACTCAACACGCTCCCGGGACACCCGGACTACCTCGGCCCGAAGTACACAAAGATCAGAGCTATTACGCTCCCATTCGACGACTACGAGGACATCGAGATCGACCTGATCGACCTCCTCGAGGACTTCCTCCCCTCCGGATTCATCAGGGACCCTGAGTACGGACTTGGTCTGATCAAGGACTACGGCGTAGTCATCGATCTCATCGAGGCCCACACCGACTGCGACACGCTCGAATTCACGCATTCGCAGAGCACCACCGTCAGCGGCCGAACGTTCCGGTTCAAGATCGCGGACTTCGAGGCAATCCGGTCAGAGCTGAATAGGATTGGAAACCGGGGCGGCATGGCGATCCACCGTGTCAAGGACGCCCTCACCCACAACGCTCTCGCCGAGGTCTTGGACCTCGATGAAAAGCACTATTCAGAGGGCAGACACCCGACCACGAAGTGGATGACAAAAATCGCAGCCGGAGATACCGCGCTCACCGACAGGGAAGAGGAGGAGCTGCTTGCGGCCGCGGCCGCAAGCGCGGCCGAGCTCGCAACCAGGACACCGCACCGCGTGGTTCGTCTCCAGCGTGACATCGAGCTGGTCAACCTCGATCAGCTCCTGCGCACCTACGAAGCAGGACTCGACGCCGGTCACAACGAGCCTTGGTGGCAGAGATACTTCGAGGAGAACGTGTTCGTGCTCCAACTGCTCTTCGGCGGACCAACAGTCTTCGTCAGCTCCCAGGTCCCCATAGGCAAAGGGGGCAACTCGGCCAAAGGCAAGAAGATCGCTGACTATCTGTTCCAGAGCCCAACAACGAACAACGCGGCTTTGGTCGAGATCAAGAGACCGAGTACCCGCCTCATGAACGCCCGCGCCTACCGCGAGGGTGTATACGGTGTCTCATCCGAAATCACCAAATCCGTCACCCAAGTGCTCGATCAGGCGCTGCAACTGACCAAAAACGAGAAGGACACGCAAGCAAGGACGCCTGGCGCGTCCTGGGTGAGCACTGCGCCGAGATGCTTCGTCGTCGCGGGACGGACAGACGAACTGACGACCGCCGACAAGCAGAAGTCGTTCGAGCTGTTCCGCGAGCACCTATCGGGAGTCCGCGTGGTGACGTACGACGAGCTCTTTCGCCAACTCCAGCTACTACGCGACTACCTCGCGCCCGATGACGACCTATCGGCTCCACCTGCCTCGCCCGGACGGTGACCTGGACCAGCTGGGCCTCGAACTCCGCAGGCGGCTGTACCGAGCTGGGCTTGAGGCACCCACAGAGGTGTGAGCCCAATGCCAAAGAGCTGGCACAAATCGCAATGATCCCGCCCGAATCCGAATCCCTCATCTGGGGTCCGCCAGCACGTGGCGTGCTGTGCCGGGCAGAGGGCCATAGGTGGCTGAGTCGATGGCGGCTAACTGCTCATAGGTGGCGACGGTTCCTCGCGACTGTCCCCCGCTTCGGTGGACTCCTGACCTATGAGGACTTCGCTCCTTGCTTGAAGGATGCCTATCGGCCGAATTCCGCCTCGATGAGTTTGAGATCCACCACCGCGACGGCCGCTCCGAAACCATGGATGGCACCCTCGCCGGCAGCGCCCTCACCATGGCCCGAGCCATCCGAGGCTACGTCCACTTCATCGGCGTCCCACCGACGAAGCCCTCCGCATGGCCTCCCTCTGCCCCGCCCGCCAGGCCGGCCCCACCGACACCGGCACCCTCACCCCTAAGACCCGAACCGACTTCACCATCATCGACAGCGAACCCAGCATCGACGCCGTCTACTTCGCCGGCCACCCATCGGTGGCGAGATGACTTAATGCGGCTCGACTCGTTAGTCGTCGAGGACATCCGGCGGACCGGAGACGGGATGTAACGCTTTGTGTCCGTTCTCGATGTACGGGGCACCTAGAAGGCGGATCCGCACGCCCCCCCGGATCTGGTTGGAAACGGCCGAATCGTCGGCCGTCAGGAAGGGACGCAGTGATCTCTACAAGTGGGGCCAATGACGCCTCAGACGGCCTGGCGCGGCAGCAGGCAGGAGCGCGGTGGTGGAGCATCGACATCCACGCCCACTCACCCGAGTCTTTCGACTACGGGGGCACCGAAGGTCACGCAAACGAGGCGCTCAAGCCGTCGTTCAAGGAGTGGATCCGTGCCTACATCGACGCGGGACTAGACGGCCTCGTCGTCACGGACCACAACTCGCACGCAGGGATCGATCAGGCCCGGCAGGCTCTGGCAGAGCTGCGCCGAGAGAGCCCGGAGCTTCCTCCGTTCGTGATCTTTCCAGGCGTCGAGCTGACAGTAACTGGCGGCACTCACATCCTCGGGATATTCGACCCGACCTGCGACGCCGAAGTCGTCAATCGGGTACTGACCCTTTGTGAGTTCACCGGAACGCGCGGGCACAGCGACGGAACCGCGAACAAGACCGTCCTCGACGCGGCCGCGGTCATCGTCACCCAGGGAGGGATCTGCGTGCCCGCGCACGCCGACCAGTTTCGGGGCGTGTTCAAGATCGACTCCCGGGACCTCGAAGCCCTCATCGCGTCGGAGTCCATCCTCGCCGTTGAGGTCGTCGACGACGGGAACGTCGGCGAGGCCGAGCGGGTGGGGTGGGTTCCTGTTCTGGGATCCGACGCACCTCACCTGACCACCGACGGCTGTCCTGATGAGGTCGTCGCGAAAGCGCCGGGCACTCACACGACCCTCATCAAGGCAGAGACCCTCGACCTCGAAGGTTTTCGGCTCGCTCTGACCGATCCCATCCACTCCGTTCGACGATCCCGGCGCGGTGACATCGATCCGAACAACACAGGGCACGGACACATCGACAGAATCTGGGTCGAGCACGATGGCGTCACCGAGGATTACCGCTTCGGCCCTTGGCTGAACTGCCTCATCGGCGGACGTGGAGTCGGCAAGTCAACGCTTGTCGAGTTGCTCCGGCTGGCCCTTGGCCGCAGCCATGAGCTGGCGGGGTCGGTCGCCGTGGACCTGAAGCGGTTCCAGCCCTCCGCAGATCCCAGCGAACGGTGGTGGGACGGCAAGACGCGGATCGTCGTGGAATACACGAAGGATGACCGTCTGCTTCGAGTCACCTGGTCAGGGGACGAGCCCCACAAGTCAGTCCTCGAGGTCCTAGAAGGAGGCACCTGGCAGGCACAAGCCGGCCGAGTGTTCGACCGTGTCCCGATTCGGGTGTTCAGTCAGAAGCAAATCTACGAGCTCGCGACCTCCCCACGAAGCTTCCTGACGATCCTCGACGACATGCCACCGATCCAGAAAAGCGAATGGGACATCGAGTACGAGGAACTCCAACTCAAGTTCAAGGGTGAGCGCAACAAGCTCCGCCAACTGCTGGCAGAGGCGGACAAGTCCGACCGAATCCGAGGCCAGCTCGAAGAAGTGCAGGGTCGTCTGCACCGCCTGGCCGAGCTTCAATCGACCCCACAATACGATGAACTGACGGCAACCGAGGCCCGGATCAGAGATGCCACGACGGCCGAAGACCAGGCCGAAAGTATCGAGCAGAACCTCGGTACCCACGCCAGTGAGTTGCGCGGCCTCGTGACTGATGTCCTGCAGGTGACCGACTACGCTGACAGGGCAACCTCGTTCACCATCGCCGCAGATCTGCTCGAGCAGGCTGCGACTGCTCTGGCGACCGCGCGCGCATCGTGGCAGAGCGAAGCGACCTCGGCGTCATGGCAAGCAAGAGTTGAGGAGCTCAACGCCTGGCTGGCCGAGCAGAGCGGCGCCTTCCACGCGGATGCCGAGCAGACGCAGGCGGATCGGCAGCGGGAAGCTGAACTGCAGGCCGAGCTCCGGGAGGTCGAGAGTTCCGCTGAAAGGCGTCAGGAACAGGACGCGGCGATAGCCCAACTCATGCAGGAACTTTCCTCGAAAAGAAGCGAGCTCTTCGGACGGCGTCAGGAGTTCGCCAGGCAGCTCAACGCTACGGCCACCCACACGCGCGTGAACGTTCATGAACAAGGCGATGTCGCAACCATCGGAGCTGGACTTCGCGCTCTCCTCAACTGCCCGGAGTCGTTCGAGTCAGCGTTCGGCCAGGACGGCATCGCTGCATCTCTGCTCAAACAACAGCCGAAGGATCCACGTTTCCCGAACGAGGTGGACGAGTTCAGGGCAGCTCTCGTCGAATTAGTGGAAAGAGGCGCCGACTCCGAGATCGGGCTGTCCCTCAAGGTTGACGCCCGCTTCTACAGTCGCCTCGCTGCTGCCGACACGTTCGACCTGGTCACGAACATCATGCTCTGGTTTCCAGAAGACCTCATCGCCGTCCAGTACCGCCAAACCGAGGGCGGCAATTTCACGCCCGTCGATCAAGGATCTCCCGGTCAGAAGACGGCGGCTCTCCTCACCGTCATCCTCCAGATGGGCACCGATCCGCTCCTGCTGGACCAGCCTGAGGATGATCTCGAGAACAAGCTGATCAAGCAACTCGCGGTCGAAACCCTCAAGAACATCAAAACCCGGCGACAGATCATCGTCTCGACACACAACGCGAACATCGTCGTCACGTCCGCCGCCGAGAATATTCTCGTACTCGAGCACGGAGAATCTCTTCCCAAGATAGAGACCGAAGGCACACTCCAGGTTCGGGCCGTCAAGGCAAACGTCTGCGTAATCCTCGAAGGCGGCGAGGACGCCATCAAGACCCGATACCGCCGACTCATCGGCCCCACCGACACATGACCGAGGTTGCCACGTCCAACCTGCCATCAGGGGGTCTGACTCGCAGGATCCACGTCAAGCTCCAGGCGTGTGGTTAAGGTGCGTGTTCGGCCTTGGACAATCAGCAAACTTGCAGGATGCCGCCGGCGGTTCCGCCGATCGAAGTCTCGTCAAGCTGAGTCAGGCGCGCATCAAGAGGACGACCTCCGACGCCAGGCTCGGATCGATCTGACGGGCTTCCATGCATACCAGGCTGCCGTACACGCCTCGCAGCGTTCTCGCGATGTCCTTCTCGAGGAATCTGTCCGACACACAGATGGCGGCCAGTAGACCGATCCGCACTGTTGAGCTGTGCCGCGTTGTTCGCGCGGGTTCTTGCAGAAGCAACTTAGTAATGGCTGCAACCGCGTCGACTACTCGCCGAGCCAGCAACCGCCTGCTCTCATCATCACGGCCAGGGTCCGACCCTGCAGACTCAGGCAGCTTGGGATCCAGTCCTCCCCAGGTGGCCCTGAGCAGGAGCGATTGCACCGATTGCAGAGATATCTCAACTTCTTCCGGGATGGTGGGCAACGAGTCGAGCTCCCTCGAACACAGGCCGTCGAGGAAGACCGTGAACTGTTCCCACGCGGACCGCGGACTGCCCTTCGTGCGGTTCAGTTCCCACAGCGAAAGCAAGGTGCTCATCGCCAGGATGGTGAGCTCGAATTCCTGGACATGCAACGGGAGCTCTGACTCATTGGCAGCCTCAGGGCGGTCGGGCCACGCGAGCAGGAGCGTCGCCGGGGGCTCGCTCGTCGCAGACCTCCCTGGTCGGCGGCGGTCATCCGCAAGCGCCGAGATCTCTTCTGCCTCGATTGCGTTCGCCAGGATAATGTCGAGCGCCTGACCGAGTGCTCTCGCAAGCTGTGGATCGCGCCGGTACAACGATCGCAGACCTTGCGCAAGGTCTGATGGAACGGAGAAACCGCTCATGGTAGCCAGTTCATCGGTCAGGTTTACCAGTCGCCGCACGTCGCCACGCACGGACTGCATTTCCATGAAGCCGCCGTGAAGGCGTGAGATCGCACGATCGACCTGTGTCGCGTTCCTTTCCAAGGATGGAGTCAGGCTGTTTGCCAATCGATCGAGCCGCCGCACGGAGGCTCTGAAGTCGCGTACGTAGGCCTTGCCTGGATCGCGCTCGAGACAAAGTGCCAGGATGAACGGCACCGTGCTTGACAGGGCCGCAAGATCGCGTTGGATCGCGTCTTTGACTTGGTGCTCGGCTGGAACATACGGATGCTTGACGCCGCGGGGCACGAAGATCTTCGGCCCTGCGTACAGCTCCTCGACGGGGTTCCCGGAAGGACCGCCAGCCGCTATGCCGGGCGGCTCATTCGAGATCGCGTCGGAATACCATACGGTGTGCCGAGCAAGGTCTACAACGACGCTCGTCGTTGGATCAGCCAGCTCGGCCCGGGTAGGGAGCCGATACGTCGTTCCGCCGTCGAACAGACCGTTGACCCAGAGTACGAGCCTTTCGGCATCCGCTGCCGGGATACCGACAGCCTCCGTGCTGTCATCGCGTGAGTCGGCTTCTCCGTACTGCGCGCGACGAGCAGCCGGATCGCCGAATTGCTCGACGTACAACTGGTAAAGGGTCTGCGGGATCGGCTGGGCGCAGGCCACCGCACCGTTGCTCAGGGTTACCGTGACGCGCAGGCTTCTCGAGGTTCGAACGGCGGCCATCAGACGCCGATGGATCTTGCGGGCCTGAGCATCGCTGGATGAGACACCGGGATCATGCAACTGGTCCAGGCGCTCCAGCAGCACGATGTCGACCTCACGTGCCTCCTCGGCGCAGTCCAAGGCCAGTGCGAGGGCGTCGACAGAGCGAGACTCCAGGCAGGCTGCGACCACCGCCGAAGCGTCCGCATCCGCCGCCCAGAGAAGGGTGGTTTCCCGCCACCAAGGATTCTCCACCACAGCGGGAAGATCGACTTCGTCTGGATCGTTCCGGATCTCGACGGCGGCGAGATACTCCTGCAGCGTCTGGTGGACGAATGCAAACGTCCCGGCCTCACGTTCGATCAGCAGACCACTTCTCGTGAGCTCGTCCAAGAATTCCTCCGGCGTCGCCGCGCGTGGGATGCGGTTCAGGGTCGGTCCGAGGATTTCGCTGGCTTTCGCCGATGTGACGTCGCGGACCTCGAGCGACATCATCGCCAGTGCGAGTTTCCGCACCACCATCGCGCGCTGCTCGGTCTTCAGGTTGGTACCGACCTGGAGATTCTTCGCCTGCTGCCGCCGGTGGAGGAGCAGGGCACACATCTCGCTGTACAGGGCCGCCCTGCTGCCGGGAAGAGCGCCTCGGTACTTGTGGACGTTCGCGATCATCGTCAGCAGCATTGGGTTGGCGGCCAAGTCGTACAGAGCCGGCTGCAGACGCATACGGCGGAGGAGGTCATCCGCATGATCGTCGGAGATGGTCCGGGTCTCATCCCCTTCCTCGCCCCTGCTGCGGCACTCGATCGCGTAGTACCAGCCGCGGACGAAGTTGAAGATCTGCTCGCTGGTGAACCGGCGGACTTGAAGAACGTTGGCACCGCTCACCGGATTTGCCTGGTAGCCATGTGGCCGTGACGTCAGGACGAAGTGGTTCCGGGGATAGCGTGCGACCTGATCCTGCACCCATTTCGAGGTCAGCCGGCGCTGTTCTTCTGACGCGACCTCGTCCAGACCGTCCAGCATCACAACGCAGCGCCCGTGCTCCAGGTCGCGCTCGAACAGGTCAGCGGAAACCAAGCCCTTCAACCAGGAGACGCCGACGAGCAGCTCGGGGATCGTGACATTGGGATTTCGGCCAATCTCCTGTGCGTGGTCCCGCAGGTAGAGGATCACCGGCAGCAGTCTTCTTCCGCGCCGCGGCCCCTCCCCGAAGCTCAGCGCGGTACGACGCAGCAAGGTTGTCTTCCCGGATCCGGGGCCGCCGATGATCGCGAAGACCCGCGGCTCCTTGCTGTTCAGGAACGAGTCGAGCGTCCTTCGTTCGCCTGTAGCGGTTTCTGCACCCACGAACGGCGTCCGAGTAGTCGTTTGCAACGGGGACGGCGCCAGGCTGACGTCGACGTACACGTCCCGGAGTGGGAGCGCGAACTCTCCCTGAGTTGACATGCCGAGCAACTCGATGTCCCGCACGCTGGCGACGAGTTGTTTTACGTAGCGCGCGCGATGTCGGTTCACCAGAGCTCTCAGCCGCAGGTCAACGGCGGTGGCTACCCGAGGCACCCATAGGTCGCTCACCGCGCGAGCCACGCGGAGCAGAAAACGCGAGGCGCTGACGATCAGCCAGTAGGCGACCAGGATGAGACAACTCAGCGGAATATGCGCGCGAACCGCCGACCAAAGCGATCCGGTCGCGATCGCCGGCGGCCCGAATGCGACCAGGATTGCGATGATCGTGGCCGTGAAAGGATTCTTCGAAGAGCTGTTGCCCTGACCAGCAGGTTCACTCGCCATGCGTACACCTGACCACGGAGTCGTCGGCACAGGTCGGTCGGCCATGGGAGATGCAGAAAACGATGTGCATCAGGCGCTGTCCCTACGTGTGCGTGCTTGAGACGGAGACCATACTGCACGCGACCGTTTGAATGTGGCGATGTCGCGTTTGGGCCAGTTCAATTCTCAGCGGGAGACAACGAAACCTCGACCGGATAACACCGCGACACGGATACAACGGGTCGGTCCAGATCATCCCAGGCACTCAGCAGTGGCTTGCCGCTTCGAACGAAGCACTCCTCACGACCGCGCGCACCTTCCTCGCGCCGGGACGCAGCACAAGCCGCAGCGGATCCTACTCAAATGCCGAGGCGAGCGCCGTCTCCGCGCGCCGGGGCCGCTGATTCGTGACTGTCGTGGAGAGGCAGGATCTGGACGAGTGGCTGCTCGCAGGGAAAGGCGGCGGGCGAACGACCGGCTCCCTGTGATGGCCGTCCGACCGGCTGCCTCTAGTCAGCGCAGCATAGCGCTCGTGGGCGTTGCGCTGCGCTACGCCGGGCACGACCGCGTGGTCGACCCTCGAGTCCTTCACTAGGACGGGGCCTGCGAGACTTCGAGTGGACGGCCGCCGGCCGGTGTGGCGAAGGTGGATCCGCTCTCTGACGGCCTGCTCGACCGATAAGCCGTCCGTCTCCTCTGCAAGGCCTGGAAGTACGTTTCACCGTGAAGGCCCGAAGCGTCATGCCGGTCCCGCCATGACCTTGTGATTGCTACCGCGGCAGCAACGGCGACAGCAGCACCAGCCAACTCCGTCACCGACATAACCGATCGTGCTCCAATCCATGAGCACGTCATCGTGCCAACGCTCACTCACGGCACCGCGGCGCCAGTGCGACGCGAACTGTCCCAAGAGGCGAGCGCGCAGCCAACCGCCATGCGGGGATCGAGTCCCTCGATCCGCCTTGACTCGATCAGGACAGCATCTATGTCCCGGCGCCTTCCCCGCACTGCTCTCCGAATATGCCGGAAGAGTTCGCCGTAGTCAGCCTCGTCCACTCAAATGCCCTTCACGCACCGACATCAACTTCCCAAGAGTCCGACTACGTAGGCTTGATGCGCGGCTGAGGGCTAGAGCATGGAAGTCATGCTCATGCGATGGACTTGGATACCGCTAAGCTTGTAATACAAGGCTAGACAGTGCTGGTCCGTGAACCCACAGATGTAATCGAGGATGGCGCGGTTCTCACCGCCACGTGGACCTGATGAGTCGTGGCCATATCCGAGCTTCAGCTTGCCGGCGCCGAGTTCCTCGGCAATCTGGACTTCCCTGCGGAGCCGCGGCGGCAGACGATCACGGTCTTTGCGGACCCAGTCGTGCAGCATCTGCACAAGGTTCTCGATCACCGTCTGTTGCCCTCGCTGTAGTAACGCGATGTCTGGCCGCTGCACTACGTACGAGCGGGTAATCTCCTTGAGGATCTGGACCTCGTGCCACTCGGCTTGCTTGAGGCCAATGTGTGGCCCACCTGGCCAAAGAGGCTCGGCGGCCTGCATAGTGACCGCCGCGATGTACGACCCAATGAGATCCGAGCCTTTCCCTCGAGCGCGGGCCTCGACTTCGCTCAGGTCCGCGCGGTGCCGCTCGAATCCGATCTTCAACGAGTTCTCCACTTTGCCGGCGGCCTCTTTCAGCGCCTCGCGTGAGAACCACCCCGGATAGTCGATCGCCAGGCGATCACCGAGACTCTTGAACGGCGTGAATATGAGGTCCCGATCGCCGAATTCATCCAGATCCTCTCGGATCGCTGACACGTCCAGCACGCCCGCGATGTAGAAGTCTTCAAGGTCATGCACGGCGTAGGTGATGTCGTCCGCCACATCCATCACGGATGCTTCCAATGTCTGGATCTCCGCGCCGATACCATTAGCGAAGTCTCGACAGGTTGCGAGCAACTCACCTTGAGGCTCGTACGCGCTGAACTTGTTCCAGTGCCTGCGATAGTCGGAGTCTGCCTTTAAGCCATCGTCGTGATCGGCGCCAGAGCGTCGGGCAACACGCATCCAGGGATACTTCGCCGCTGCGGCGAGCGTTGCATACGTCTGATCGAGCCCTTCGTACTTAAGACTTCGAACCTTGCCGATCGTCAGCAGACGGAACGTCTGCGCGTTTCCCTCGAAACCATCGGGGAGGCCGAGGATCTCTCGTGCGACCTCGTCCAATATCTGCTCGCCGATGTGGCCGAACGGAGGATGCCCGAGGTCGTGCGCCAATGCTGCAGCTTCACAAACCTCAACATCGAACCCGCCGAGCTTCTCCATGTCGGCCCAGTTGTCCCGATTCTGGACAAGTCGCTCCGCGATGCTGCGCGCGACCTGCCCCACCTTCTCCGAGTGCGTCAAGCGATTGTGCATCAGTGGGAGATCGTCAAAGGGTGTGATCACCTGCGTCACGCCAGTCAAGCGACGCCATGCAGCTGAATAGAGAATCCGATCTCGATCACGCTGCGCCTGCGAACGGACGTCCGGTTCCTCTGGCCTCCGTGATCGCCCACTCGGACGGGTTATCCGCCCAGAGGCAGTCGAGTTGACGCCATAGACTCGCTCATCCGCGCGAGATTTCGGAGGCAACGTCAGTCCCGTACGATGCGTAGTGAGTCGTCACCTCGCACCTCGACATCGAGCCTGGACAACGCGAGGTACACGTCTTGGGGCGTGCAGTGCATCGTCTGTGAGAGCTCATCGACCAACTGATCCAGCTTGACCCTGATTTCGTTCCGTCCGATCACCTGCACGATCCGCTCGGCTACCGTCGCGAGCACACGCTCACCCTCGGCCGGTCGCATCTCAAGAGCTGACGCTGTCATCGTTCCCCACTCCCCACACCTCGCATCGTCCATGGAACCTCCGGTCGTCCTACGCATCCCGCGCCACTGCAGCCGATTGGAAACTGGGTCCTCTGCAATGGTGCAACAGATGCGACCTCGCGGCGCGGCAAGCACGCGATGCGTGTTGCTCCGGCCCTCGAGATGGCGCCTTCGAGACGGGACGACTCAAATGCATGAGTAAGCGAAACCGTACAAATCAAGCGATTGCTCATACCCTCAGCAGGCACGGGCAGATTGAGCGGCGCGACGGCGTCGGCCCGCAAGTTGCTAGGTCGCTCGCTATTCAGTTCGGCGGCAATGCTGAAGCCATTGCACGCATACAGCCCCACCGACCGAGACGGCCGACGGTCACTGCCCACGCGTGCAACGGCCAACAAGCTAGGCCAGCGCTCCCCCAGGTACATCGTGAACCCCCCCAGACCAGGACTATGCCGCAATTCCTACTCGGTGCCAAGGTGGCGGTTGCAGATTGTGAGCAATGGATCTGGCACGGGAAGGTCTGACCACGCGCGGGAGCCGACGCTAGTGGAGCGTGTCATTAGTTTCTAGACGTATTCGTCTGGGCGAGAATGAGGCATGGCGAATCGTGCGGCGGCGGCGTTGGGTTTGCGTGATGGTGACCGGGAGCGGTTGGTGTCGCTGACGAGGAGTTCGAGTGTGCGGGCGGGTCTGGCGCAGCGGGCGCGGATCGTGTTGCTGGCTGCCGACGGGGTGTCGAACACCGCGATCGCGGATAAGGTCGGCGTCACCCGGCAGACGGTGGTCGGTTGGCGTGGCCGGTACGAAGAGGGTGGACTGAGAGGGCTGGAGGACGAGCCGCGTTCGGGTCGGCCGCGTTTGGTGGACCATCGAGCGATCGTGGCGGCGACGTTGAGGCCGCCGCCGAAGCGGCTGGGGGTGTCGCACTGGTCGAGCCGGCTGCTGGCCGCGAAGCTGGGCGTTGGCAATGCGACGGTGGCCCGGGCCTGGCGTGACTACGGAGTGCAGCCCTGGCGGGCCGAGACGTTCAAGTTCTCCACCGACCCCGAACTGGTCGCGAAGGTGACCGACGTGGTGGGACTGTATTTGGCGCCGCCGGAGAACGCGATCGTGCTCTGTGTCGATGAGAAGTCGCAGATCCAGGCGTTGGACCGGACCCAGAAGATGCTGCCGATGCAGCCCGGCTTTCCCGAGCGGCGCACGCATGACTACGTCCGGCATGGCACCACCACCCTGTTCGCGGCGCTGGAGGTCGCCACCGAGAAGGTGACCGCCGCGGTCCGGCCGCGGCATCGCCACCAGGAGTTCCTGGGCTTCCTCAGGCAGGTCGCCAAGGCCTACCCGGACGAGGAACTGCACCTGGTGATGGACAACTACGCCGCGCACAAGCGACCCGAGATCCGCGGCTGGCTAGCCGCGAACCCCCGGATCCAGGTGCACTTCACTCCCACCTCGGGGTCGTGGCTCAACCTCGTGGAGGTCTGGTTCGGGATCATCGAGAAACAGGCCATCCGCCGCGGCACATTCGGCTCGGTCAAAGACCTCAACGCCAAGATCCGCGCCTTCATCGACGGCTGGAACAACCGCTGCCACCCCTTCGTCTGGACCAAGACCGCCGACCAGATCCTCAAGAAGGCCAACCGTCAGCAGACTTCAGAAACGCTCCACTAGGAGAGCTGAGCTGCGTTTCGCTGGCGTCGCCTTTCCTGCTCTCCACGCAGTCACCATTCTGGCGTTCGGCCGCCGGGGTCAGAGGTGAGCTCGAGGCGTGTGGTTAAGGTGCGTGTTCCTCCTCGGACACACATGCTAACCACACGCGGGCTAGGCCTGATGGAAACATCAGCCACCCGCGTTTCGTAGTTGTAGGAGACTTCGAGCCTCAGAGCGCCGTAGAGGTCAGCCAAATCCGCTCGATCCGCCTGGTCCAGCACCGCCTTCATGGCCTCCCAGCTCCTCCACCATCGCGCGGATGTCCGCACCGCTCAGACGCTCGGCCGGCTCCAACGCCTCCAGTCCCGCCAGCGCGGCCTTCTTCTCCGCGACGGCAGCGTTGTACTGACTCGTCAGCGCCTCGGGATCCCAACCCGCGTCCAGAGCACGTTGAAGCCGCGTCATCGTCGCGTCCGCGGCCGCGATCCTCTGCCGGAACGTTCGCTCCGCCGCGTCCGCGGGATCCTCCTCGCTCTGTGCACCCGCCAGAAGTGCAACAGTCCGATCAAGATTTTCAGGACTGAACAGTCCCGCAATCCATTCGTTCACACCGTCGGAGAGGCGATCCTCGCGGACGTAAACCGCCGCGGATGTCCAAGAGCCGCCCTCGACCCCGGAACCAGGGTCCGCACGGCGCACCGGTAGAACATCGCGTGCTTCCGCGGAGCGCCCTCCATCTGCCGCCCGATCTTCGCTTCCTCGAGCTCTCCGGGCGTGAAGAGGATCCGTCGGCGGCTGCCGCGACCCGGCAGCAACTTCTCGACCTCTCCGAGGAAGAGGGCGTGCACGTGAGTACGAAGCCCGAGCTCAAGACCAAGGTCGTGCTGAACTACTTCTCCAACAAGCCGGCATGCTGATTCGGATCAGGTTCCGGCATCGAAGGTCAGCCGGCGAATCAGGTCGTAGCGGCTGAGGAATCTGCTCATCGGTGTCAGGTCGAAATCATCGCCTGCGCCTCGACCCATGAGCTCCTTGCGTTTCGTCAGCCAGGTCTCCACGCACCTTCGCTCCACGGTCAGCTCGTCCTCGCCGAACGCGGCGAGGGCAGTGCGAAGGGTGGCCGGCGGCTCGGAGATCTCGTCGGCGGATGCCAACGCGAGACGCTTTGCCAGGTACGGCGTACCTTCGTGCAGGACTGCCATGAAACAAGTGGCCATCCGCTCGGTCGGCTGTCCGCCCTCCGCCGACAGCGGCGGTGCCATCGCGAGCAACAGCTGGCAAATGTTGACGAAACGCTTGACCCGGCGCGGTGTTCCGCCCATCAGGGGTGCGAGCGACTCGATGAAAGCGAGTTCCTCCTCGGTCAGCTGAAGCTGCGTGGCGTCGAGGTCGAGCCAGCTGCCGAAGTCCGTCAGCATCGCGGTCACCAGCTCTTCCTCGCGCTTGCCGAGTTGCAGGGTGTCACCTCCGCCGCCGGCAGTGATCGGCTGTGCTGCCACCGATGGCAACAGCAGTCCGCGCAACAGTCGTCGCCGGGCGTCGTCGTCGAGATCCTCCACCCAGAACGGGATCTGGAAGATCTTCTCCACGTAGTCCATCGCCTTCGGCTGCTCGCCGGCCTCGTCCGGCGTCGCGTCGAGCGCGGGCAGCGCGTCGTGCAGGGCCGATCGGAGCCAGCGCGTGTCCACCGCGACGACCACGACGAACAGGGGGAACGACAGCAGCAGGTGCACCGCCTCCAGAACCTCGACCACCTTCTTCGGTGGGCATCGATCCAGATCGTCGATGTACAACACGATCCGGTTCGGCGGTCCGCCCGCGGCCAGTGGTGTCTCCCGGTTGAACTCGGCGGTCAGGTCGGCGAGATCCTGCAGGTCCTGATGAACCTTGCTGATCAGGCCCAGCTGGCTGCGGTAGTCATCACTGGCCCCACGACCGGCGACGAAATCCGCCAGCGTGGTTCCGACCGTGTAGGCATCGCGCCTCCGCTCCAGTTCGGTCTGCCGGTCGCGAACCTCGTGCGCGACCGTCTTCGCGGCTCCCACGTCAGCCTGCGTCGTTTGGAGTTGGTCCTTGGCTGCGCTCAGGTCGTTCTTGACCTCGGTGACGGCCGCCGCGAGCTCCTCGTCGACCTTGCGCTCGGCTTCGGCCAAGGCCTCTTGCTGGTTCGTGGCGAAGTCTGCCACCGCCTTGAGCGCCAACGCCGCCAAGGGAATCAGCGGAGCGAGACTCGTCACCAGGCTGGCGAGTGGTGGAGCCGACAGCTTGTCCATCACGAACGCGACCACCGGTACGACGGCCGCCGCCAGTGCCACGTAGACGACTCGCCAGCCGGTCCAGAACTTCTTCTGCAACCATGGGCTGGTTCGGCTGGCCACCACGGCCCGCCGTACCTCGGCGACCCCGTCGGCCACGGCCGCGGCCGGCGTACCGTCGAGCTCGTTCTTGCCAGCGGCAACGACCGTCTGGACCAGCGTCGCGCGAGCGACGGATTCGAGTTCACCGGTGATCATCCTGTCCCGGAGCTCCGCGGTCGTCCGCACCACCGCGTCGAGGTGCTCCTCCTTCTTCCGAACAGCGTCGGCCGCCTTGGTCTCGGCGCCGCGCAACCTCTCCAGCTCCCGCTCGGCAGCAGCGACCTCGTTCTTCGTGGCGTCCAGGCTCTCCAGGATGTCTGTCCGCTTTCGATCGGACAGCGTCTGCTGCGCCGGACCCAGCTTGTCGAAGATCTTCTCCAGCAGCGACGCCCAGAGGTTGGTCTCGACGTACTCCCAGGCGTTGAACTGGATGTGCGCGACATTGGGCCAGACGGTGAGGTTGGCCTGCGCGGTCTTGCCGGCCAACTCGCTGAGCTGGCAGATCCGGTGCCGGATCTTGGCCATCAGGAAGCTCTTGCCGCTGCCCCACTGACCGAACAGGCCGATGGCCAGCGGCGGCACCAGGGTGCGGGACGAGATCAGGTACGCGAAGGCGTCGGCCTCGACGCTGATGTCGACGAAGTCGGCTGTCGGATCGACCACGTCACTGCTGAACGCGGCCAGGCTGGCCGGCCGGCGCGGAAAGGTCCCGGCCAGCCACTCCCCCAGCTTCTTCCCCGCGATCTCCTGCTGCGGGACCAGTTCGACCAGAAAGGTGCGATACCGATCGGCGAGCGTACTCACCGAGAGGCCGGATCGGTTCAGCGGGCGTTGCAGAGCCTGCCGGAAGAATTGCGACTCGGCCAGCAGCGCGCCGACCAGGTCGGCGAGGATGGGCGTCCGCCTGGGGGCGAGCCGGTCCGCCACCGAGATGACCTGAGTGACCTGCTGATCCTGGCCGAGCGGGCTGGCGCCGACGGTCGCGGCCGCCTGCCGGAGGCTGTCCAGCGTGATCTTCGGAAAGTCGTCCGGCAGCAGATCACGAGCGGTGAGCCCGAAGTACCCGATCAGGCGCCGCATCTCGCCGTCCGGATCAGGATGAGCCAGCAAGGTCCCGAGGAACAGGTCCGGCTCGCTCACCGTCTGCCCTGCCCCCCGCAACGCCGCCGACGCCTCCGCCCACCGCAACGCCTCCGCGAACGACCCCGACCGCCCCGAAGGACTCCCACTCGCAGCCTGAGACATCTCCCCCACCCCCAGCTGGCACGATACGACGCCGCGCGCGGCGAGAGCAGATCTCTAGCCGGGTGGGGCCGGAGTCGGGCCTGAGACCGCTGCCGCGTAGGTCTCCGGTGGCAGTGTTGACGGGTTCGCCGCCTTGCCCGGTTGGCGGGCCAGCAGGCCCTTCCCCAGCGAGCCCATGGTGGTGAGCAACGCCAGATTGAGTGCGGTGCCCCAGTCGAACGTGCCGACGTTGAAGACGCCGACAGCGACGATCGATGCCGCCAGCGACGAGAGGAATGTCTTCGCCAGCCGGACAACAACGTCGGGCCAGAAGGTGAGTTCGGTCATCTTGGTCAGGTACTGCAGCGCGGTGAGGATGACCGAAGCCACGGCCGCGCCGATCGCGAGGGTGCCGGAGTACTTCCACGGAAGGTTGCCGGCGGAAATCTCCGTACCGCCCGCGAGGAGAGTAGCGAAGAACATCTGCCCGGCAGACCAACCTGCCCTTTCCAGGAAATCGAATACGACTGCCCGCATTGTCAACTTCTTCGTTGCCATTGCCGCCCCCTAGAACAAAATCAGATAGGCACAGGATCGCCGCGCCGGCAACCGATGACAATCTCCTGTCGGCAACGATGCACCGGATGGTGCAGAATGCAACCCTCGCGGTGTCCGGCTTTCTCGGCGAGGATGAGGCGTCATGTCCGAGGTAGCGGTGTCGGCAGCGGAATTGTGGGCGCCGCGACATCCTGGGAGCTGACGTCCAAAGGTGACGAACCGGCCGTCGTCCTCGAGAAGGAACAGGTCGTGGCTGGCCACCAGACCACCCATAACAGCGGTGTCATCCAGGCCGGCATCTACTACAACCGGGCAGCCTGAAGGCAGTGCTGTGTCGGGACGGCGAAGCACTCGGTGAACCCGGACCGCGGCGCCCGGGTCGGGACGTCAGTCACCGTATTCGGCGCGATCTCCGACAGCCGCAGACCGACGACGTCGACATGGGGGCCGGAACTGGGCCGCCACCGGGGCCGCGCCGCGAACCTCCGAGATCACACCTCTTTACGCACCTCAATCAGCGCGAGACGATGGCCAGCGACGGGAGCTCTTGCGCACGACCGAACGAGCAGAACCCTTACCAGTAAGGGATTCTGCTCATCTTTGACAACTCACGATCAACCTCAGATGGAGATCAGCCGTTACGGAGTTCGACCAGCGGGCGCCGCGTCGAGCTCGAACCGTGTGGTTAAGGTGCGTGTCCCTCCTCGGACACACGCACTAACCACACGCGGGGCAGGTGTGATCGACACTTCGGCTACCTGTGTCCGATGGTCGTAATCGACCGCCAGCCGAAGAGCGTCGTACAACTCAGCGAGCTCTCGCTGGTTCGCTCGAACCTCTTTCGGCGTCAGCCGCTCCGGGTACACGATCGTCTCCAGCCCTGCTTCGGCCGCCGCTTCTCAGCATCGGCAGCGTTGTACTACGCGGTCAACTGGCAGGATCCCAGCCCGCATCCAACGCACGCCGAAGCCCCGACATGGTCCCTTCGGCCGCATCGTTGACCTTCGTGCTGAGCTGATCCGCCCGCAGATACACCGTCGGCGGATGCTCCAAGGCAGCGCTTGATCCAGCGCTCGACGAATGTCGCCGAACAGATCGACCATCGTTCGAATCTCCCTCGGCGTCAGCGGCTGTGGATGGCCGGTGGGCATCCGCCAGATGTCCGCTCGGGGACTCGACTCTCAATCCAGCCTGTCCCTGGCGGCAGAAGAGCGGCCCCGCTGGCGTTGAGCAGCCGGCCCTGGCCAGCCGGAAGCGCAGAGCACGGTTGCGGAGGAGGATGTGAACCAGGCAGTCATGAGGCGGCCGCGCGCGCTGATAAGCGCAACGCGCGCGGCCTAGTGACCCTTCGGCCCGCGGGCTTGTGGCCACCTGACACACCGGTGCCCAAGAGTATTCAGTCGCTCACATCCCGAGGGCAGAGGGCGGACGGTACTACGAAGACTGCTGATCGTCGCCGGCTGCACGGGCAGAGTCTGCGCCATCACCGTCGACCGCTGACCGCTGACCGTCAGGCGATCGCCTGTGTGGGGGTGAGTTTTGTGCGGAGGTCGTCGAGGATCTTGCGTAGTTCGCGGGAGACCTGCATCTGGCTGAGGCCGATCTCTCTGCCGATCTCGGTCTGGGTCCAGCCCTCGATGAAACGCAGTTCCAAGATGCGTCGTTCACGCGCTCCCAGCTCTGCCAGCACTGGCCGCAACATGTCAACCGCTTCCAACTGATCGACCGTCCGGTCCTCCTCGGCGGCGACCAGATCTACCAGCGTCAGATTCGCGTCCGCGTCTGACGGGCGGTCCAGGGACAGCACGTTGAAGCAACCGCTCGCGGCCATCGCCTCCTCGACCTGGTCCACCTCCAGGCCGAGGTAATCCGCGACCTCGGCCCGGGTCGGGTCGCGGTTCAGCTGTTGCTGCAGCTCGGGCAGCTTGGCCATGATCGAGCCCTGGAGCTCCTGCAGCCGGCGTGGGATCCGCACGGTCCATGCGCAGTCGCGGAAATACCGCTTCACCTCGCCGCGGATGCTCGGGATCGCGAACCCGATGAACGGCGTATCCGCGTCGAGCCGGTAGTGGTGAGCCGCGTTGACCAGGCCCAGGTAGGCGACCTGCTCGACATCATCGGCCTCGGCGCCACGTCCGCGGAACCGGCGGGCGATCCCGCGCGCGATCTCGATGTTGAGCTCGACCACCTCATCGATCAACGCCTGTCGCTCCACGTCGTCGGACGTTCGCTCCCGGCGCTGCAGCAGTTCCTGGGTAGCGGCTTCACGCGCGGCCCGCTCGTCGGGCGTCGAGCACTGCGTCGGTACTGTCTCGTCGGTCTTTCCAGAAAGCATGATTGACCTCGCGACCCTCGAGACACGGCGTGGCCACATCCCTGGACCACGGTCAAGTTCTTGGTGCTGTCAGCTGGCGACGGCGAACAAGTTCGGCGATGGTTCCTCGGCGCTCGGCAGGTGTGGGGACGGGTCCAGCAGCCGGATGCAGGTGCCGGTCCGGTCGGCGAACACCGCGTACCAGCCGAGCGACGACCGGACCGGGGCCATCAACCAATCCAGGTCCGGGGTGATCGCCGAAGAAGACCCCGAGGTCGCCCACGTCGTACACACCCCCGGCGCCGAGCGCGCTCTCGGCGGGATCACGGACCAACACGATCGTCGCCGCGCCGCCGCGCGGTCCGAGCATGGCCGTGTCGTCGTCGGGCCACCCAAGCGGTTCGAGCCCGAGGCTGCGGTAGTCGTCCACGCTGGCGTCCAGGTGGTCGACCGGCCGGAGTTCGAACAGCAACTTCATCAGAGTCCCTCCTCCTGGCTCTGCCGGGCCTCGCCCGGCCGTTGTGTCGATGCTCGGCGGACCTCGTCAGCCCGGTCACCGAGCTCGGAGATCCGGTCCGCGATCCGCGGATGATCGACGGTGAGTCGCGGGCCGGCATCGGCCAACGGGCCGAGCAGGGCCGCGGAGTCGTCGTCGCCCAGCGCATCGTGGATCCGGTCCACACTCTCCTGGGTGGACCGGTCGAGCCCGTCCAAAGCGGTGACCTGCCCCGCGAGCCGCCGAAGATCAGCAGCGTTGCCCCGCGCCCAGGTAGCCACAGCCCGGTCGCTCGCACGCTGATCCCGGGCGGCCTGGACACGCTGCTCGCCGGTCATCGCGGCGCCGGCGGCCTGCGCGTTGATCCGCAGGTACCGCCGCTCGGCCGCCTGCCTGCTCGCCACCCCCAGCGCCGGCGCCAGCTGGGCCCAGCTGGTGCCGGCGGCCCGGGCTTGCTCGATCAATCTCGGTTCCCACTCGGCCAGGTGATCCCGCACCTCGCGGATCCGGACCAGCGCCTCGAGCAACCGGGCGGCCGAATCGTCGCCGTCAGCATCGAGCTCGCGCAGTACACCGGTGACGAAGGCCAGCGCATCGGTCGCCTCGTCAAGTCCGTCGGGCGGCTCAGCTCGATGCATCTGGGTTCCCCTGTGTCGCGGGCCAGTCAGGCGTTGATCTGGCGCGGCTCGGAATCCCCGCCACTGATGGAGATCTTGCGGGGCTTGGCCTGCGCGGCGACCGGGATCTTCACCGTCAGTACGCCGTTCTCGTACTCCGCCGTGATCCGATCCGCGTCGGGTTCCGCCTCGACCATGTCCCTGGCGACGAGGCACCGCTGGAGTTGCTGAGTCAACCGGTCCAGGTCCCGGCACGGGTCGGTGCGCATCAACATCGTCCACCTCCAGACTGTCGACTTCGGTGTCAATACGCAGCACCGTTCTAACACGTCATCGAATGGATGACAAGCAGCATCCGTCATCCATTCGATGACGTGTTCGTCGCCTCTGAAGAGGGCATGTGGGCGCGTTTGAAGCAGCGGACGTCACGCCCCGGTGAGCACCACGACGGTCGGCAGCAGCTCGCCGTACCAGACTCCGGATCTAGGCGTTCGCTGTACCGCGCGCCGAAGCTCGATGGCCGCCCTGATTCCGGCAGCGGCTTCGGTGTTCAATCGCCGGGCTTCGGTGCCGGGGAGTTTGCGTGTGTCGATCAGTTGCTGAGTGACGTCGCGCAACTTGGTGTTGGTGTCTTGCGAGTAGCGTCTGAGCACGGTGAAGGCCCGGTCGCCGTCGAGGTCATAGCGTTCCATCAGGATGCCATCCCGGGACGTATTGCGCCCCCCTGCGGCGGCCGCCGGCCGAGCACGAGTCGACCGGACCCTCGAACAAACGCCGAGGACATCGTCATGAAGGGACTCGCATCGTTGCCGAGAGCCGTTGGTGGGTGGAACGAACGATTGTGGCGGGGTACAGGTGCTACGTCGTCGGTGGACAGGTCCCTGCCAGCCGGCAGGCCAAATAGCACGAGGGGGTTGGCGATGGACGCTCAAGATGTCGAGACCTACTGCGACAACGGTGTCTGGAAGAACCGCCGACCCGGCTGTGAGCCGTTCTCCAGCGGCGGCCCACGGCTGCGGCAGGTCGCGATCGGGGCCGAAGTCGCCCGGTGGGCGCAAGCCCAGCACATCATCCGCGACGCCGCCGGCGCGGTCGTCGAGACCAACATCTACGGCTCGGGACGGTTCCCACCCCGTTCACCGATCAAAACGATCCGGCCGACCACCGACGCCTGATTCGATGGGCCGGCTGTGTCCTCATGCCTCATAGCCGCCGGCCGATGTTGTTGCTAAGAGCAAAGAGGCAGGCTCGGGCACCGCGGACGTCCGGGCATGGATCACCTTTCGAGCGGGTACCCGGACTCGCATCGAGCCGATTCTTCATGCCGGCTGACGGCGGGCACACAGTGAGCACAGATCCGCGCAGTCGTGACCCGGGCCCGACCAGCAGGATCCGGAGCGGCAGCCGCATCCGGGACACGGCGATGCGATGAGTCCCGAGCCCAACTACGGCGAAGACAGCTATCGCGGCGGCGGCAAGCTGACCGGTCGGGGGGCTCTGATCACCGGCGGCGACTCCGGCATCGGACGGGCCGTCGCGCTCGCCTTCGCCGCGAAGGAGCCGACGTGATGATCTCCCATCTGGCCGCGGAGGAGAAGGACGCCCGCGAGACCTGTCGCCTGGTCCGGGACGCCGGGCGTACGGCGGCCGCCGTACCCGGAGACATCCGGGACGGGCGCGGCGATCATCAACACGACCTCGATCCAGGCCTATGACCCGTCGCCGAACCTCCTCGACTACGCCACCAGCAAGGCCGCCATCCTCAACTTCACCAAAGGTCTGGCCCAGGAGCTCGCGCCCCAGGGCATCCGGGTCAATGCCGTCGCCCCTGGACCCATCTGAACCCCGTTGATCCCCGCGACCATGCCGCCGGAGAAGGTCGACGAGTTCGGCGCCGACACCCCGCTCGGTCGAGCTGGTCAGCCCGCCGAACTCGCACACCGGCGTAGGTATAGGCGCCACCGGCGGCCGCCCGTTGCCCTAAGCCACCATCATCTGACTGCGCCGTCCCGCGGATTCGATCCAGCTCCAAGAAATGGATGTCATGGGAACTGTCGAGGACCAAGTCGTAGCCGCTGCTTTGGCCCGGGCGGACGCGTTGGCCAGTGCGAATGGCGAGCAGTGGTCTGCGACACCGCAGTACTGCGGTGCGTGGTGACCGACCGCGTCGGCCACGGTCGTGGCATCGACACATTCCGGATGCCGATGACGCAGACGTGGGTCCAGGTCGACGACCGATGGCTCTGTCTCGCCGGACATGCAGGTCCACGTCTGACGGATGACTGATCAGAATCCGGCCAGCGGCTGGGGTCAGGTGAAGATGCTGACGCCGCCGGGACCGACGAGGAGGCCGATGATGATCAGAGCGATGCCCCAGATCAGCTGACCGCGAACGATCGAGAAGATGCCGGCGATCACCAGGATCGCCGCGATGATCCACAGAATGAGACCCACGGTAGTTCCCATCACTTGGGCCGGACCGATGCTTGCCGGCGAGTTCCCCGCGCCAGAGCCTCTGTACCCAACTTCAAACGACCGGAGTCAAAGCCGTTGTCCGTCACGTGGCCGAAGTGAGTGTCCTTGGGCGGTTCATGTTTGCGGAGGGGGGTACCGATCGGGCGTGGATGAGCAACGCTTGATCGAAACCGCACGTCGGCTCTCGAGTCGCTGACTCCGGGTGATCTGGACCATACCCTGGGTCGGATCACTGCGGCTGCGGTCGAGGTACTGCCCGACGTCGACTACGCGAGTATCACCGTGAAGCGCGCCGATGGCCGGCTGGAAACTGCGGCACCGACTGACGACATGCTGTTGAGACTCGACGCGGCGCAGTACGAGTTGCAGGAAGGGCCCTGCTACGACGCCGCGACGGACGCGGTGCACGTCAGCGCGCCGAACTTGGCGGCAGATTCACGATTCCTCCGCTACGCAGCCGTCGCGGTGGAGGCCGGCATCCGGGCGCAGGCAGGCATCCGGCTGTTCGATGCCCCCAAGTCGCAGGGCGCGCTCAACCTGTACTCGCTCCACGTGGGTTCGTTCGAGGATCTCGGCGCCCTCGGTCAGCTCTTCGCGCACCAGTCCGCCGCGGTGATCGACTATGCGCAGGAGATCCAGAACCTCCAGGAAGCCGTGCGGACCCGGACCACCATCGGTCAGGCCGTCGGCATCCTGATGGAACGCTACAAGCTGACCGATCAGCGCGCCTTCGCGTTCCTCACCCGGCTGTCCCAGGACGGCAACGTCAAACTGCGGAAGCTCGCCGAGGACCTCAACGCGACCTTCGACAAGGACAACTGACCTACTGCTGCGGGACGGAGTCGGCCTTGACGGCGTTTCGCTCGCCGAGGGGACGCGGCGCGCCCTTCGTCGTGTCCCGGGCGGTCTGCTGCTCGGCTTCGGCGTTGATCTCGGCTCCGAGCAGTACGGCGTACGCGGTGAGCCACAGCCACAACATCAGGACCACCACCGCGGCCAGACTGCCGTAGGTCTTGGCGTAGTTGCCGAACGTCTCGACATAGATCGAGAAACCGATCGACGCGATCAGCCAGATGACGGTCGCGACCACGGCGCCCGTGGACACCAAGCGGATGCGTGGGGCGTCCCGATCCGGCCCCAGCCGGTAGGTGACCGCGAGCGCCACCGTGATCAGTACGACGGCCAGCACCAGCCGTACCGCCTCGAGCAGGATCCGGACCGGCGTGGCCACATCGTTCCCGATCGCCGCGCCGGCCGTGAACAGGGCGATCGCGAGCAGGACAAAGACGATCGCGCCCAACGTCATGCCCAGTGCCAGGAGCTTGCGGCGGACGAACCCGCGCGTCTCGTCCTCGTCGTACGCGAGGTTGACAGCGGTCAGGAGGTACCCCGCACCTCCTGACGCGCTCCACAACGCGGCCACGACGGCGATCGCGACGCCGATCCCCAGCCCCTGCCGTGGCGCCGAGGTCAGAGCGTCGAGCTGCTGGAGCAGCAGATCGCGCCCGACGCCGGCATGGCCGCGAGACCACTGAAACTAGTCGCCCGGTACCCGCCACCAAACACCCAAACCAAGCAACTCGACCGGCTGCGATGGAATCTCGACCGCATCGCTCGGCACGCGCAGGGCACCGGGAGTCATGAACCAGCGTCTTGCTCTCGTCACCGGAGTCACGGGCTACATCGGTGGCCGCCTCGTGCCGGAACTGCTCGAGGGCGGCTTCCGGGTCCGCGCGATGGCACGGAACCCAGACCGGCTCCGAGATCACGACTGGTACGACGAGGTCGACGTCGTCGAAGCGGATGCCGGGGACCCACGGCAACTGCGGGCGGCGATGAACGGCGTTGACATCGCCTATTACCTGATCCACTCCCTCGGCACCGGCCGGCGGTTCGCGGCGCGCGACCGGCACAATGCCTTGACGTTCGGGACGGCTGCCAGGGAAGCCGGCGTGCCCCGCATCGTCTACCTCGGCGGCCTCTACCCCGAAGGCGAGGAACTCTCGCCGCATCTGGCATCCCGGCGCGAGGTCGGCGAGATCTTGCTGGCATCCGGCGTACCGGTCACTGTGCTGCGCGCGGCCGTGATTCTCGGTTCCGGTTCGGCGTCGTTCGAGATGCTGCGGCACCTCACCGATCGCCTGCCGGTGATGGTCACCCCCCGCTGGCTCAGCACGCGGATCCAGCCGATCGCCGTACGCGACGTCCTGCACTATCTGGTCGGCAGCGCGTCGATGCCGGCCGGCGTGAGCCGCGGATTCGACGTCGGTGGGCCTGATGTCCTGACCTATCGCGACATGATGCAGCGCTACGCGAAGGTTGCCCACCTCAACCAACGACGCATCGTCCTGCTGCCGCTCCTCACGCCGTCGCTGTCGAGCCACTGGATCGGTCTGGTCACCCCGGTACCGAGCAGCATCGCCAGACCGCTGGTCGACAGCCTGGTCCACGAGGTCGTCTGCAAGGAGCACGACATCGCGAAGTACGTGCCCGATCCGGAGTCCGGACTGATCGGCTTCGATCGGGCGGTGGAACTCGCGCTCAAGCGGGTCCGCGACCTGGACGTGACAACCAGCTGGGCGTCGGCGTCAACGCCGGGCGCGCCGAGCGATCCCCTGCCGAGTGATCCCGACTGGTCCGGCGGTTCCTTGTACGTGGACGAGCGCGAGGCCGTAGTACCCGCGAGCCCCGACCGGCTATGGAGGGTGATCGAGGGCATCGGCGGCGGAAACGGCTGGTACTCCTGGCGCCTCGGTTGGTGGGCCCGTGGCCTGCTGGACCGACTGTTCGGTGGTCCGGGTCTGCGCCGCGGCCGGCGCAATCCACGTGACCTGTCCGTGGGCGATCCGCTCGACTGGTGGCGCGTCGAAGAGATCGAAGACCACAGGCTGCTCCGGCTCCGCGCCGAGATGCGGCTCCCCGGCCTGGCCTGGCTCGAACTCGTGGTCGACCACGACGACGCGGGAAACACCGTCTTCCGCCAACGTGCGCTGTTCCACCCGCGCGGCCTGCCCGGCCACCTGTACTGGTGGGCGATCAAGCCGTTCCACGGGCTCGTCTTCGGCGGCATGCAACGCAACATCGCCTCCGCCGCCACAGGCGCACTCTGACGGAGCCGAGTGGTGCCGGTGTCTGAGCCGTCGGATCAGTCGCCGGTCTGATCGTTCGGAGCATGCACAGGTTTCGACTGCGATGAGGAACGCTGGCGCAGGTAAACCGAGCCGCCGATGATCGCCGCGACCGCGAGGAACTCGCTCTGCCAGTTCTGGAACGACTCGAACCAGAACTGCGACGTACGCACGTACTGCCAGGCCGTGACGGCCTGGCCGCCGTGCAACTGCTGATCCTGGCTGTACGCACCCGCGCCGGTCACCGCATGCAGCCAGAAAGACAAGAAGAAGACGATCCCGAAGGCGATTGCCAGCGAGTTCTCGTACAACCGCAACACCAGCTCCGACCCATGCCGCACAGGCCATGGAGCCCTGGCATCGCTGCGATGGTCCCGCGGATCCTCGTCCTGCTCGGCGGGTCCGCCGATCGGCCGGGACTCCGCCGACCCCTTCTGCACCAGGAACGTCGTGAGCAGCACATACATCCCCATCTGCAAGAACTCCGACTCCCAGTTCTCGAAGACCGTCTCACCGAACGACGACGACCCGGCATACGCGGCCAGTGACTCGGTCGGCTGACCGTGATCGGACAAGTCCTCGTTCTCGTGCGCGTGCCCGGTGAGCAACACGCCCACCAGGAACAAGGCGAACAACCCCAGATTCACCAGCAACAAGGCCCGCAGCCGAACCCAACGCATCAGCACCATCCCGATCCACGCCTATGGCCGCCAGGTACCCACGAGTCCTCGCCTCACTCGCCCGAACGACCTGACGCACTACGCCTGATGGGAGCGGCAGGCGGGATTGCGCCGGGGTACCGGGCCCGGCACCAGACCCGGCGAGAGGAGCTTGAAATGCCCGTTGATGTTGTCGATCTGATCATGCAGGACCACCGCGAGGTCGAACGGTTGTTCGAGGAGCTCAAGGAGAACCCGGAGAAGCGCCCGAACCTGCTTCCGGTGCTCACCACCTTGCTGACCGCTCACAGCAGAGCCGAAGAGGCAGAGGTCTACCCGGTGGCCGCGGCGGAGGCCGGTGAGAAGGAAGAGGTGTCGCACAGCCAGCAGGAGCACATCGAGGCCGACCAGCTGCTCGCGAAGCTCGCCAAGACCGATCCGACGTCGGCCGAGTTCGACAAGGCCCTGCAGAACCTCGTCGACGCGGTGTCCCACCATGTCGAGGAGGAGGAGACCAAGGTTCTGCCCGGGATGCGCTCGAATCTGTCGGACGAGCGCCGTACCCAGCTGGGCGAGGCCTTCGTTGCCAGTCGCAAACAACACCTCGGTGAACAACCTGGCGACATCACCCGGGACCAGCTCGCGCAGCAAGCAAGCAACGCCGACATCTCAGGGACGTCCGGCTTGACCAAGGACAAACTGCAGAAGAAGCTGCAGAGCGAGGCCGACAGCTGATGGATGTTGCACGAGGCGGAAGCGACCGGAGGTGGTCCGCCGCATGATCCCAGGTCCCCGGTGTTGAGACGACAGCACCAGGGACCGACCAACACTCAAGGCGTCAGTCTTTGAAGGCGTCCTTCACCTTTTCGCCGGCCTGCATGAGGTTCGCCTTGGTCTGGTCTGCCTCACCTTCGGGGCGCCACGTAGGGCTTGGACGTCGTTGTGTGGGTAACCGTCCGCACAGCCGTCGGCCTGGGCGTCTTCGCCGGAACCGGGGCGATGGGCGGTGCGGTGCGTCTGGCTTCCGACGGCGCGAGGTCAGTGGTGGTCGGGAGCTGATCATCTGTGGCTCCAGAGAGGACGCCAATAGTCGCCGGCACCGCGACAGCGGCGAGCGCGGCGACCCCGATGAACACCGTTCTCATGGCTTTCCGACGTACGGGCAGAATCACCGTTGTCGCCATGTCGGCTTCTGACACCAAGACGATCGGCGGCCGGACGCCGTTCGCTATCTCACCCGCGGTCGGTCGTTGGCCGCGTCCTTCGTCAGCATCCGGAGAGTCAGCGCCTCGAGCTCACTGGGCAATTCCGCCCGAAGCTCCGTCGGTGGTGTCGGTTCGCGCTGGACGTGCTGAAACATGACCGACGCAGGACTCTCGGAGACGACCGGTGAGGAGCTGGTACAGCACACACCCGAGGGCATAGACAAAGGTTGTCAGGCTTGATGTCCCGGTGGACGATGCCCTCCGCATGCGCGGCTGCCAACCTGGCAGCGGCCTGCCTGATCATGTGCTCGGCCCGGGCCGCCGGGAGCGGACCGAGCCGCCTGAGCTCTTCGCCTTCCGTTCGGCCCCGAACAAGGTCCATTGCCAGGTAGTAGGCCGCGCCGTACTCACCGAAGTCAGAAGCGGCCACCACATGTGGATGACGCAGCCGTGCACTGGCACGCGCTTCGCGCAGGAAGCGCTCCCCGCGGCAACCGTGTTGGGGATGGGCAGCATGACCTTGACAGCCACCTCGCGGCCCAACACCACATCGGTCGCCCGGTACACCTCCCCCATCCCACCGCGCCCGATGGCGTCGACAACCCTGTACCGGGCCGCGATCATCTCTCCCACTCGCCTCACCGCTGTTCGGTACTGCGCTGACCGTCATCGAAGCCGGCGAAACACTGCTGATCCCAGATGTGGCTACCGAAGGCAGGTGGTCACCGCAGTGGAGCGAGCGTGTCAGGGCGGCGGGCGTCCGATCCGCGATGCACTTGCCCTTGATCGTGGCCGGAGGCGCCGAGGCAGTGCCGAGCCTGTACAGCGAGCACGCCGATGGATTCGATGCCGATGACATCGCCGTCGCGCACATCCTTGCCAGGCACGCCGCAGTCGCGATCGCGGCCGCCAGGAGCGGCTCGTCCATGGCACAGGCTGTCGACGCCAGAAAACTCGTCGGCCAGGCGATGGGCATCCTGATGGAGCGCTACGATCTGGACAGCGATCGCGCCTTCGAAGTCCTCAAGCGCTACTCCCAAGACAACAACCGCAAGCTCCGCGACGTCGCCCAAGAGCTGATCGACACTCGAAAGCTACCCGCTAGAACTGAGTATTCTGCCTGCACTGCGGGCACATGGCCTCCAAGGACGGCGCGATCTCGAGGTCGGAGCCGTCCCAGGTTCCGGGTGTTGAGACGACAGCACCAGGGACCGCGCAACTTCTCAAGGGGTCAATCCTTGAACGGGTTCGCCAGCGTGCGCCTGCATGAAGCAGCTTGCCCCAGTTCGATTCGAGCCACCTTGGACCGAGTCCAGCCGATGCAACTGCCGTCCTTCTCGGCTACTGCGTGCTGGTCAGCTCACTGCTTGCTGAGCTCGGTGATGGTCAGGCCTGTCACAGTCGTTTGGTGAGGGGTGAGCAGGTCGTCCTGCTCGATGGTGAAGGTGACGGTCAAGATCGGCGTCGAGGGATCCGTTTCGTCGATCTCGTCGACCACGCCCGGTGTGCCGGCTGGGATCTTGCCCTGCCAGAAACCGCCGAGGTCCGTCACCGCGGCTACCTCGTCCCCGCGCTGGAAGCTCATGTCGCCACTCGGGTACGGCCGGTCCGGACGCTCGTCACCCCCGGTGGACATCGCCTCTGCCATCGCCTGCACCCCTCCCGATCAGTCACTTACACGCCCCAGGTACCCATCAACATCTCGTCCGAGTCAGGTCACGTGATGCGGGGACCGGCAGTGGACGCGTAGCTACAGCGAAGCCGGACGCCAATTAAGGAAATCTTGATGACCGCGAGTCTTGCCGCGACCGTTCTTGGAACACCCGATCCGCCGGCGCTGGCCGACTTCTACCGCGAGCTCCTGGGCTGGATCGAAACCAGCCGAGAGCCGGGGTGGGTTCGGTTGCGCCACCCTGACCATGAACGCCCCGGACTGAGTTTCCAACTGGAATCCGACCACATCCGGCCAGTCTGGCCGCAACGCCCCGATGCGCAGCAGATGCAGGCCCATCTCGACGTCGAGGTCCACGATCTCGACCGCGAAGTGGAGCGTGCCGTGAACCTCGGCGCGACCATGGAGCAACACCAGCCACAACCCGACGGCGTACGGGTCATGCGCGACCCCCACGGAGACCTCCTGTGCCTCTTCCTGCCAGGCTACTGAGTGGGGTACCTCAAGACATGAACATGAAAGCTGCAGCTCGTGAGTGACGCCGTTGTTGTTGGTACCGGGCCGAACCGGGCTGGTTGGCGCGAATTTGCTGGTCGAGGCCGGATGGGACGTCGTACCGCTGGAGGCCACCGACGAGATCGCCGGCGCGGTTCGTAGCGCGACGGACGTTGACGCCTCGTTTGTGCACGACACTTTCAGCTCGTTCTGCCCGCTGGCGGCCGTGTCGCCCACGATCAAGAATCTGAATCTTGGCGAGTACGGCTTGGAGTGGTGCAACGCGCCGGCGCCTGTCGGAAACCCATTACGCAGTGGCGGTTGGGCTCTCGTCCACCCTGATCCTGCCGACACCGCGGCTTCCCTGGACGTGCAGGCCGCAGGCGACGACAGGCTTGGCTGGACCTGAACTCCCACTGGGAACGCGTCGGCCCGGCTGTGATCGACGCGCTGCTCACCCCGTTCCCGCCTGTTCGTGCAGGTATCGATCTGCTCCGCCATCTCTTGGGTCCGCGAGGACCGTAACGGTTGCTGCTTCTGATCGGCCCGGTTCGCTCGGTAGGTGACCGGGCCCATGCCGGCTTCGTCCAGCGTGGTGCGCGGGTACGTCGACGTTCAGTCGCCCGGCCGGTGCCCCTGACCGATTTGCCCGATCAGCCGACAACCACCGACGACACGAGGGCCTCCGGCTCCACGAACGCACTAGGTGACGACGCCGCAGAATGTCTTGTTCCAAGGCTGCCGTCTCTATCGGGTCAGGGACTCCATCTCAACTATGCTTGGGTTGTAGTGGTTGGTGGGTACCTCGTGTAGATGAGCTCTCCGACTCAGCAGCTTGCGCCTGCTCTCGATATCGATGCCCGCCTGACCGAGATCGAGCGCGGCTTGGACCTGCTGCTGAACATCACGCCGGTCAATGCAGCAGAGGCATGGGCGGACTTCGAACGGTCTGACTTCGGGATGGCGCCGACTCTGCGGCTCAGACCGCTGGAGTTCGAGCCGGACGTGGTACGACGTGATCTCTACAGCCTCGAGATCGAGAACGTCACCGACCCTGCGCTGCACGCACTCTTCGGGGCGAAGCGCGACGAGATAGCGCGACAGATCACGGTCTTGGAGGATCGCGACACGTCACGGTTCGTGTACGGGTCGCTGCAGCTGTATGGAGGGATTGCCCAGCCTCTCGCGTCCGCCGCGGATAGGCTGCTCGAGAACATCCCAGCCCAGGCTCCCAGCACCCGGAGCGTCACGGCCGGCGCGTTCGCGGAGGCGGCTCGTGCGGAGTTCGATCGGTACCGTGCGGTGTATCCGGACTTCCCGGTGCACATCGAGGTGCGCGACGATATCTCCGAACTGATGGTGTCGTTCGGTTGGCTGCTCATCCCCGAGGCCGCCACTATCAGGGCGGATCGCGTCGAGCCGTTGCTGCATCACGAGGTCGGCACCCATGTCGTCACCTACCAGAACGGTGCCAGGCAGCCCCTGACGCTGCTGACGATCGGATTGCCGGGCTACGACGAGACCCAGGAGGGCCTTGCCGTGCTCGCCGAGTACCTGACCGGCGGGTTGGATCCGCGGCGTCTGCGCGTGCTCGCGGCGAGGGTTGTTGCGATCGGCCAGATGCTCGACGGCGCCGGATTCCTGGAGATCTTCGAATCGTTACGGGCAGAACATCGGATACCGACGAGGACCGCCTGGTCCATCGCCATCCGGGTTGTCGTGGGGGGCGGTTCTGTGAAGGACGCGATCTACCTGCGTGGGATCACGCGCATCCTCGAGGCCCTCGCCGAGGGCAGCAGCCTCGATGCCCTCTTCGTCGGCAAGCTCGCGTTGGATCAGATCCCGTTGATCCAGGATCTGCTCGACCGCAAGGTGCTCAAGGCGCCATGGGTGCGTCCACGCTGGCTGGACGTGCCCGGCGCTCAGGAGCGCCTTGACAGGCTGCGCGCGGGTGCGTCGGTCACGGACCTCTACGAAGGAGATGTATCGGTATGAGGCTTGCCTTCTTCGTCAACGACGTCGCTACCGAGGTAGACGAGTACACGACTACGCGGCTGGCGAGGGCCGCCGCTCAGAGTGGGCATGAGGTTTGGTACGTCGGGGTCGGAGACGTCGAGCTCGGGGAAAGCGATGGGCAGTTGGTCGCCCGGGCTCATGCCGCAGAGTTCGAGAGACACGACACGCTCGAGGTCTTCATGGAGCGCATCAAGGAGCGCGATGCCGAGCGGATCGTCATGGACGACCTCGATGCCTTGTTCCTCCGCAACGAATCGATCGACGATCTGCAGGAGCGGCCGTGGGCAAGTCCACTGGGCGTGGTTTTCGGCCAGATGCTGAAGGCTCGAGGCGTAACGGTCGTGAACGACCCGACGTCACTCACCCGCGCCACGAGCAAGCTCTACCTGGAAGAGTTCCCCGAGAAGATCCGGCCCCGATCGCTGGTGACACGCGACCCGAAGGCGATCGAGCGGTTCGCCGGCGATGTCGGCCACTGCGTTGTCAAGCCTGTGTACGGATCCAAAGGCCGGAACGTGTTCATGATCGAGGACGCGGGCGAAGCGAACCTCGCGCAGATGACCGAGGCGGTACTCCAGGACGGCTACGCGATCGTCCAGGAGTTCGTCGACGGCGGCGAGGACGGCGATGCCCGGATCTTCCTGCTCGAGGGACAGATCCTCGAGCGCGACGGGAAGCCGGCCGCCTTCCGGCGGGTGCCCACGGGTGGCGACCCACGGGCCAACATCAGCAAGGGTGGACGCTCGGTCCCTCTCGAGATCGGTGCCGCGGAACGCGGCATCGTCGAAGCAATGAGTGAGAAACTCGTGGCCGACGGCATGTACTTCGTCGGCATCGATGTGATCGGCGACAAGGTGGTGGAGATCAACGCGGAGAGCCCCGGCGGGATGCAGAGCGTCGAAAGGCTCTACGACATCGACGTCTGCCCAACCATCATCGAAGCCCTCGAGCGCCGCACCCGCTCGAAGCCCTGAGCCACCGCGCTGTTGTGCCGAAATGAGGTCGCCGCCCATGGCGTCCTCTACACCGACCTGCTGAGGCAGCGCCAACCGCGATCAACCCATCCGATTGCTCCTCCTCGGCGTCGCCGACCGAGTCCTGCCGGAACTCGATGAACGCCTCTCCCGTACGGCGGACAGGTACTGCGCCAGCGCGGGCTCGACGTCCGGATGGGCGTCTCGATCGACGCGGCAAGCTTCGGGACCGGTATCCCAGGGCGATATCGCCACGGAACCGCGTCCGCACCGCCACCGACTGGTTGCTCGATGCCGTCCTGCGGCGCCAGACAACTCGACTCGGCGTCATCCCAGCCGACGACATACCACTCGAGACCGCGTCACCAGAGCGGGCCTGGGGTTGAACCCATGGCGTCGATCGCTCAGCGACTGTCCTGGTCCAGGAGGCGGTTCACCGAGCGTTCGAGTGCATTGCGGGCCTGCTCGTCGTCCAGACCAGCGCCGACACGGTCGACGGTGTCCGCGATGCTGTGCCCGTGTTCGTACTGCGTGACCACACGAGGGTCGACGTACGACGCCCGCGCGACCACCGGAGTGTTGCCGAGATGGTCGGAGACCTCCTCCAGCATGTCCTTGACGGCGGCGTCGAGGGCCTTCTTGGTCCGGGGCGGGTCTTGCTCCGCCAGATCCACGGCCGCATGGACGGTGGCGGTCCACGTACGCAGATCTTTGACCGTGTAGTCCTCGCCGACCAGTTCCTGGAAGCGTTCGTTGATCATCCCTGCGTCGATCTCGTGATAGCCGAACTTGTCGCGATAGACGAGGAGCCTCCGGTTCTTGTGACGGCCGCGTTTCAGAGACCGCACCGCGGCCGCGAGCCGGTCGTCGTCGAGCTCGAGCGAGCGCTGCTGACCTCCCTTGGCGACGAAGTCGAAGGCAACCTTGCTGTTGCTGACTCGGACGTCGTCGCGGAGCAGGGTGGCTGCGCCGCGGCTGCCGTACTCCTCGGCGTACTCTGTGTTGCCCGTCCGGAAGACACCGTAGTCGAGCATCCGCAACGCGACGGCCAGGATCCGGCGTCGACCGAGACCGCTGGCACACAGATCCGCATCGACCGCCTCGCGGAAGGCCGGCAGTTTGCGAGCGAGTTGACGGACCCGATCGTGCTTATCGGCATCCTGAGCCGAACGCCAGTCGTCGTGGTAGAGGTATTGTTTCCGCCCTGCCTGGTCGGTGCCGATCGCCTGGATGTGCCCGTTGGGATAGGGGCAGATCCACACCTCCGTCCAGGCCGGCGGGATGGCCAGCGTCCGGATCCGCTCGACGACGTCGGGATCCTTGATCGTCTTGCCATCCTTGTCCAGATAGCTGAAACCGCTGCCCCGACGCCGACGGGAGTACCCCGGCTGGTCAGGATGACTCCGGCGCAGTCGCATACCGCTCCAGTACCCGCCGCGATGCGATCGTCACAACACGGGCCGTCCCGGCTATCAGCCTGAGCCCCCAGTTCATCGTGCGGCCTCCCGTTCGTCCTGACCACGCGGCCGCCTGGAGCATTGGGACTACCTGTCCAGGCGGGGGCGTGGTCCAGGTCGCCCCAGACCTCGACGATCCGGCCGTCGTTCACGTGGTACATCGCGGCTCACGTCCCGTCCGGCAGGTGGCATACGTCTCGGAGGGCTTATCGCCGTTGGACAATCGCTCGAAGTTTGCTCTGGCGCTGATCCATTCTCCTTTGAGCAGACGGATTCTGGGGGCAGATCGATGTGCTCGTCGGTAAGGTTGCACTAGGCCCCGAACTCGAGTTGTTCGACTACCCGCCCGGTCGACGCCGCGCCCGCCGGATTCGAAACGCTCCTACTTTCCTCGTACGTCAGGGCATTAGCCCACGCGTCTGGCTCAGATTGGTTGCTCATGGCGATGTTCGACCTTTCCCTCGACGAGCTCCGCGAGTACCGGCCCGAGGTGGCCGCACCCGCCGACTTCGTCGCTTTCTGGTGCCGCTCGATCGAGAAGGCGCGCACTCACGACCTGTCCGCCACATTCACGGCAGTCGACAACAAGCTCGCTGTGATCGACACGTACGACGTCACGTTCGCTGGTTTCGGCGGTGCGCCGATCAAGGGCTGGCTGCACGTCCCGGCCGGCGCAACCGGCCCGTTGCCGACCGTGGTGCAGTACTTCGGCTACTCCGGAGGCCGCGGTTTCCCGCACACCAGCACGCTGTGGGCCCAAGCCGGCTACGCCCTCTTCCAGATGGACAACCGTGGCCAGGGCTACGACAGCGGCGGGCCCGATGCGACCCCGGACAACAGTGCGTATGCCGGTCTCAACCACAGCCCAGGGTTCATGACCGCGGGCATCACCGACCCTGAGACCTACTACTACCGCCGAGTCTTTGTCGACGCCGTCCGCGCGCTGGACGCGGTGCGGACGTCTCCGCTCGTAGATCCGGACAAGATCATCGTCACGGGCGGCAGCCAGGGTGGTGGCATCGCCATCGCGGCGGCCGGCCTGGCCGGACTGACCGGAATCGAGTTGCTCGGCTGCGCACCCGACGTACCGTTCCTGTGCCACTTCCAGCGGGCTGTGCAGATCACCGATCAGGACCCGTACGCCGAGATCACCCAGTACCTGAGAGGTTTCCGAGACCACGTCGACACCGTCTACCGGACCCTGAGCTACTTCGACGGCGTCAACCTGGGCCGCCTGGCCACGGCACCAGCACTGTTCTCGGTCGCTCTGATGGACCCAAACTGCCCGCCCTCGACCGTCTTCGCCGCCTACAACGCCTATGGCACCGAGGCAAACGCCGGGGTCGCCAAAAACATCAAAATCTACAGCCACAACGAGCACGAGGGCGGCCAGGCCTACCAGCAAGACGCTCAACTCGACTGGTTCGCGGACGCGTTCGGTCGGGTCGGTCAAATCAGACCAACGGCGTCGGCTGAGGCAACAACAGCCCCCAGCCAGAACTCAACCGTCCGGCGATGAACCCTCTCAACCTCGCATCGGTCCGACAACAGCTTGAACTACAGCGAGCTCGACACACTGATACAACAACGGCCCTAACCGACCCCCGCATATGGCCCGAGCTTCGCCGGCCGCCATCTCCTCCTGAGCGTCGACCGCGGACCGCGTGAGCGCGCTCTTGCGGGAGCGCCTGGCAAACAGGCTGGTCGCTTGCTTCGCCGACTTGCGATGGCGTCTGATGATCTCGGCGGTGTCCACTCGGGGTGCCTCGGGCGCGATCGGCCGCGCAGCTGGCGGAAACTCTGGACGATGGATCTCGGTGATCGCAACGAGCGCATCCGCAAGCGCCTTGGCTTCCGCGGCTTTGCCGGCAGCGGCCTGCTGACGAACGGCCGCCACCACTGCCGGTTCGCTGCCGCCGTACTCGCCGAGCGAGATCGTCCGCGTCCGGCGCTGGTGTAGAAGCCAACCGGCCCGACGCCGGTCGAGAAACCGGTCCGGCCGGCTCCGACATGTACCCGGGCGACGCGTGGACCCGGACTCGTACGAACACCCCGACTCGAAGCTCGAACCCGCACACCCGGCGCCAGCTCACCGAGAAGCCCATCTCAGTGACCTCCTCAACAGCTGCCCTCTGGTCCAAAGCCCGTGGTCTCTGCGCCCGCTGTCCCAGGCAGGCTCCCCGACACGGGATAAGCGCAGCCAACCGCGGACCAATCACACACACCGCACGAAACAGTCAGCGCCAAACCGAGCCGCCGCGCCAACCCGGCAGTCCTCAGACCAAGCACGACCCTCAGCCACCAAACGGACGGCGCAGACGAATCCCCTATCGTCCAGCGAACACCCGCCTTACGTCTCAGCGATCAACGAGCGCGGCTTCGAAAGTGCCCGGTTGTGTCTTCGTCACGGTCCCGGCTCAGTCGCGATCCGTCAGCTATACCATGTGCGGCAGACGAACACGCCGCACGGAGAGAGACACGTACAGCACACCTCTTTACGCACCTCTATCGGCGCGCGAGGATGGTGAGCGATGACAACCAATGCGCTCCACCAGTCCGTGAAGTCCATTACAAACAAGGGCTTTCGCGCAACCCAGACACACAACGATCAACTTCAGCTGGAAATCAGCGGATTCGGGGTTCGAGTTGGCTGGTCCCCCGGCTCAGACGGCTGAGCTGTAGGCGTGTGGTTAGTGTGCGTATCCCTCCTCGGACACACTTCTCCACACGATCGGCCAGCGGGCTGACCTCCACAATCTGCTCCACGTGGTGGTAGATCGCCGACGCGTAGAACTCGCTGAGTTCCCCGGGTTCGGCAGTGTCCAGGGCACTCACGATGTCGCCGAGCAGGTCGCAGCGAGCGCCGCTTCGGCCGATCGCTTCTCCGCGACAGCCGCGTTGCATCGCTCACGCAACTCTACCGGACCCCAGCCGGCATCCAGTGCCTGCCGTCAGCTGGCGGAGAAGTAATGGCCGTTGTCCAGATCGGCGAGCAGGCTGGGCTGAGCGGGTTCCCAGCCCAGGGTCCGGCGGGTGATGAGGTTGGACGCCGGGTAGTTCTGCGTGACGATATTCGCGAGGAACCCGAAGTATCCCGGCACCATCAGTTCGTCCGCGGGAATGCTCACGGCGGGCAGGTCCAGTCGGTCGTGCTGTGCGCGATGTTGGCAATCCGCACGACCGAAGACCGCACTCCCCGCTCGGCGAGGCCGACTGCGGCGGTTTCCACGACGTTACGAACCCGGAGTGTGCCCTTGTACTCGTCGCCGCTGGGAAGGGCCGGATCCTCCTCGGTGGCCGGCCGGCCCAGGTTCCCGGGCGAGCCAATGCTCCCCGCCGCGACCAGCGGCTTTCCGGTTTCCGCGAGCGCCTCGCCGTACGCGAGCATGATCGGGAGCTCCGCGGCCGCTACGGCGTCGATCCCGCCGAACGGAAGCAGGTCTTGCCTGTGTGCAACGTGGATGACGCCGTCGGAGTCCGCGGCCGCCTCCTTGAGCCCGTCGAGATCCTCGAGGTCGCCGCGACACACCTTCGCGCCGAGCGCGGACAGCGCTGAAGCAGCTGTGTCCGACCGGGCCAGGCCGGTGACCTCGTGCCCGGCGGCGATCAGCTCGGGGATGATGTATGAACCGGAATGGCCGGTCCCGCCAGTGACGAATACGCGCGCGCTACGGCTCCTTGTGAATGATGTGGCACGAGAAGTGGTGGTGCGGGTGCGCTCAGCTGAGAATGCTGACGCCGAGGGAGAAGTTGAAGTTCCCGACGCCGTGGCCGGCCAGGCCCATCATCAGCAGGCCCGCTCCTTCCAGCCAGTGCGCCATCTTCAGGCCGCCGACATCCAGCGGGCGCAGCCCGAGGCTCTCGATGAATGCCGCCACGTCCGCCTTGGCCTGCGCATTGTCGCCGGCGATGAAGACGTCGGGCCGGCCGTTCTCCAGGACATTGCGGAAGATGGTGTTGAATGCCTTCACCACGCTGGCGCTGGCCGGGGCCACCTTGGCGACTTCCTGCGCGATCGAGGTCTCCTCGCTGTGGGCCAGTCCGTCGAACGTGGCGTTGAAGGGGTTGCTGATGTCGACGATGACCTTGGCCGCGAGGGCGTCTCCGTACTCGGAGACGACCGGAACGACACCGTCGTACAACAGGGCCGTGATGACGATGTCCCCGGCCGGGACGGCGCCCCACTTGCCCGTTGTTGCGCCGCCGCCCAGAGCCTTGGCGAGGTCTTCGGCCTTGGACTGATCGCGTCCCATGACCTCGACGGTGTTGCCGCCCGCCACCGCGAGTGTGCCGATGGTACGGGCCATGTTCCCCGTACCGATGAGGGTGATGCTGCTCATGAGGTGTGCTCTTCCTGTTCTCGAGGTGTCGCTCAATCCCCCGCGACATTCCTTGTGTGTCGTTCAGATGGCGGTAGTGCCGCCGTCGGCGACCAGTTCCAGGCCGTTGACGTAGCTGGAGTCGTCGGAGGCGAGGAACAGGGCGACGGTGGCGATTTCTTCGGGGCGGCCCATCTTTCCGCGGGGGATGAGGGACTCGAATGCGGCCTTGGTTGCCTCGTCGAACAGTTCTTCCTGTTTGGCGGTGGCGACCTGGCCGGGGGTCAGGACGTTGACCCGGATCTTGCGGTCGCGCAGTTCGTTGAGCCAGACGCGGGCCCAGGCCTGCTGGACGGCTTTGCTTCCCGCGTAGAGGCTCCAGCCGGGGAAGGCGCCGAGGGAGGCGTTGGATCCGGTCATGAAGATCGAGGCGTTGTCGTTGATCAGCGGCAGTGCCTTCTGCACGGTGAACAGGGTGCCGCGCGCGTTGAGCCAGAAGGCGCGGTGGAACTGTTCCTCGGTGATCTCGCCGAGGACGGCCGGTTCGCCCATCCCAGCGCTGGCCCACAGCACGTCGATCGAGCCCTTTTCCCGCTTGACGGCGTCGTACAAGCGGTCCAGGTCGTCCAGTTCGGCCGCGTCACCCTGGACGGCGGTGACGTTGCGGCCGATCAGCTTGACGGCGTCGTCCAGTGCTTCCTGCCGCCGGGCCTGGATGAAGACGTGCGCTCCTTCCTCGACGAACAGTTTGGCGCCGGCCAGTGCCATGCCGGTGGATCCGCCGGTGATCACCGCTACCTTGCCATCGAGCTTTCCCACGATTGGTGTGCCTGCTTTCTGGAGCTGGATAGGAGGTCACGCCCACCCGTCGCTGTCAACGGTTGTCGTCGATGCCGTCGAATGACGCGATGGGCCTGGCTCAATTCATGAAGTATTCATTCTGATTCTGGGCCCTGCTATCAAGTCCCGAATTCCTCTACCGAATTCGCTTGGCCCCATCAGCTACCTATTAAGGCTGCCATTGGCCCGAGCGGGTGTCCAAGACCTCTTTCAGCCGTGGTGATACCTTGGAGGCATCACCGGACCAGGAGGCGCCATGGATCTGGACCTGCGCAAACTGCGCTACTTCCTCGCCGTCGCCGACAGGCTGCACTTCGGCCGCGCCGCTGAAGAGCTGCATATCGCGCAGCCGGCACTCAGCCGCCAGATCCGCGCGCTGGAACAGGATCTCGGCGCCTCGCTGTTCACCAGGAATCGCCACGGAGTGGTGCTGACCGACGCCGGCCGACAACTGCTGGCCGACGCCGGTCCGCTGCTCGCTTCCGCGGACGCGGTCCGCCGCCGGGTGACCGTGGCCGCCCGCGTCAGCCGGCGACTGGCGGTCGGCTTCCGGACCGGCATCCCGGTCATCCCGGCGGCCCAGGCGTTCGGGGCCCGGCATCCGGACGTGGTCGTGGACGTGCAGCGGATCGAATGGGACGACCAGGCCCCGATGCTGCTCGACGGCCGCATCGACGTCGGCTATGTGCGGCTGCCCATCGACGAGACCGGCCTGCGCGTGACCCTGCTGTACACCGAGCCGCTCATGGTGGTACTGCCCGCAGGCCACCGGTTGGCCGGCAAGGAGGAGGTCACCGAGGCCGACCTGGCCGGTGAGCCGCTGGTCTGGCATGCCGAGCCGAGCACGCACCCCACCAGACGCCCGCACCCCGACTCCGGGCTCCGGGTGCGCGGCGTGGAGGAGAAACTCGAGCACGTCGCAGCCGGCAGGGGCATCTCGTTCGTGGCGCGTTCGGAGACACTGTTCTACTCACGTCCGGACATCAGCTACGTACCCATCCCGGAACTCGCGCCCGACCAGGTGTGCCTCGCAATGGCGGCATCGCGCATCTCGCCGCTGGCCGAGGACTTCTTCAGCGCGGCGCAAGCGACGGCCGAGATCACGGCAGAATGTGGAAACTATGAGGCCTATTCAGGCGGTCAAGCCTAAAGCTGCTGTGGATTGCCAAAATGGGCTGCGAGCCCAGTTGCTCAGATACCGACTCTCGCGTTCAAGCTGGGCATCGGACGCCCTGTCGGCTATGTAGGTCGTCCAGTCGGTCTTGGCTTGACGTGTGCACTGGATGGCGGTGCTGATATTGATATCGGCGAGGTCGGCCAGGATCGTGGCCGGGAGGTTCGCTGCCAGCGCGCTGCGCCGCTATGCGTCGTCTCGACATTCAGTGTGCCTGGTCCCCCGGAGCTGAACGTCCCATCCGCTGACCGTTTGAATCTGGGCGCCTACTCGGGCGGCGCTAAGCCGCGCCCCGATGTGCAGCGGAGGTCAGACGTCGAGCAGCGTCACGTCTCCCTGCGTCTGTGGCTTGTCTGCAGCGTGGAGCCCTCTATAGTTTAACTATGACACTAGATAAGCAGGACAGGGGTGACCCGGCGTCCTCGCCGATCGTGTTCACCCTTGATTTGGCGTCAGGCGTGCCGACCTACCTCCAGCTGGTGCATCAGGTCGAGCACGCGCTGCGGCTGGGCTACCTCAGGCTGGGAGACCAGCTCCCCAAGGTCCGCGAGGTCGTCGCGGACCTGGCGATCAACCCGAACACCGTGCTGAAGGCCTACCGCGACCTGGAGAGCAAGGGGCTCACGGCGGGTCGTCCCGGACAGGGGACGTTCATCAAGGCGAGCCTCGACCAGATCGACCTGGCCGGTGTCACAGACCTTCGTACGTCGCTGCTCACGTGGCTGCGTCACGCCGACTCGTCCGGCCTCGACCACGACGGCATCGTCGCGTTGTTCTCGAGCACCCTGCGGGATTTCGCTGAACGCCGCGAGGTCGGCACCCCTCGCGGCGTGCCGAGTGAGCGCAAGCGGGCCGGAGGAGGTGCAGCATGACGACCGCCATCGAGACTCGCGAGCTCGGCAAGACCTACGGTCGCATCGCCGCACTCTCCGACTGCACGCTCAGTGTTCCCGAGGGCCAGCTGGTCGCGCTGGTCGGTCCGAACGGCGCCGGCAAGAGCACCCTGCTCAATCTCGTGGTCGGCCTGGCGGCACCCAGCAGCGGTGAGGTCTCCGTCCTCGACGGCGTACCGGCCGGCTCTCCCGCCGCTCTGGACGGGATCGCCTTCGTGGCCCAGGACATGCCGCTGTACCGGAACCTGTCGGCGACGGACCTGATCCACCTCACCCGCAACCTGAACCAGCGTTTCGACGACGACTATGCGCGACGCCGTCTCGACGACGTGGGCATTCCGCCACGACAGAAGGCCGGAAAGCTCTCCGGGGGCCAGCGGGCACAGCTCGCCCTGACACTCGCATTGGCCCGGCATCCCAGGCTCCTCGTGCTCGACGAGCCCACTGCGCCTCTCGACCCGCTCGCCCGCCACGACTTCATGGCCGCCGTCATGACGGCCATGGCCGAGGACGGCATCTCCGTCGTGCTCTCCTCCCACGTGCTCGCCGAGCTCGAGCGGGTCGCCGACCACCTGGTCCTGATCTCGCGCGGCCGGGTCCGTCTCGTTGGCGCCGTCGAGGACCTGCTCGCCGCGCACCGCCTTGTCACCGGCCCCCGCGACGAACACCTCGACCCCCGCTGGCGAGCAATCCAGCAGACCACCGCCGGCGCTCAGAGCCACCTCGTCGTCGAGGCCCCGCCGGACAGCCCGACACCGCTGGGCTGGGAGGGCCGGCCGATCAGCCTCGAAGCGCTGACGATGGCCTACCTGCGCGAAGACGCCCGAACGTCAGGACCGACACCCCTGGAGGCGCTGCGATGAGCACGACCACCCTGACTCCGGTCCCACCGCACGCGGCACGACCGATCCCCTGGCAGCGGCTCGCCTGGGTCAGCTGGCGCCGGCAGCGGACCATGATCCTCACGACCCTCGCGCTGCTCGGCCTGGTCGCGATCTACCTCCTCGTGACCGGACTGCGGATGCGCTCGGCCTGGAACACCGTCAACGCCTGCACCCCGCGACAGTCGAGAGCCTGCAACTTCGAGTGGAACAACTTTCACGACCGCTACTCCAACCCCGGCATCATCAGCGCGGCGTTCCTCTTCGCGCCGCTCCTCATCGGCGCCTTCGCCGGCGCCCCGCTCATCGGCCGCGAGCTCGAGACCGGCACCTTCCGCTACGCCTGGACCCAGGGCGTCGGCCGTCTCCGGTGGGCGATCGCACTGCTCGTCCCCGGTGCGGTCGTGGTCGCCGTCCTGACCGGAGCGTTCGGCGCGCTGGTCTCCTGGCACGACCACCCGTTGTGGGACGCCGACGTCACCGCCCGGCTCGGTGCCAACGAGTTCCCCACCACCGGCATCGCGGTCGTCGGCTGGAGCCTGCTCGCGTACGCCGTCGGGGTACTCGCGGGGTTCCTGTGGCGACGTACGCTGCCCGCGCTCGCCACCGCCCTCGCGATCGGCTTCGGCCTCGCCCTCGCCGCATCCAGGTTCCGGTTCCACTACCTCGCGCCGCTCAAGACCAAGAGCCTCGACTTCGTGCCCGGCTCGCAGACCATCCAGCAATGGTGGGAGAAGGCGGGCGCCGTCGTGAGCAACAGCGACCTCAACGCGACCCTCCAGTCGGCAGGCGTCAAGCAGGTCAATATCGGTGGCGGCGGCAAGACCACGCCCACTACTCCCGGCGACGGCACCGACCCGGTGACCTACCTGCTCCACCACGGCTACACACAGTGGACCAGCTACCAACCGGGCAGCCGGTACTGGACGTTCCAGTGGATCGAGTTCGGCTGGCTCACCGCACTCGCGGTCGTCCTCCTGGCCGCCACGTTGTGGCTGATCCGCCGCCGCGACGCATGAGCACGAGCCGGCATCCGCGCCCGGAGGTCGGCGTCGGCACAGTTCCGTCGAGCACCATCGGAGTACGCAGGGATGCCAGGATGAAGAAAGGTGGCGTGATGCAGGTCCAGTTCATCTCGAGCGTCGCTGTGATCACCCCGGATCCGAGGGTGAGCCGACGGTTGTACGTCGATGCGATGAGGCTGCCCCTCATCGAGGAGGCGGACCACTACCAGCACACCGAGAACCTAGAGCGTAGTCGAAGCTTCGGCGCTGGCCGTCGGATGTCATTCAAGCGTGTGTGGGAGGATGCGCTGCCCGCAGCGAGGCCGGAATCAGCCCTGGCCACGCACTCGATGTCGTGGGCGTAGTGCTCTCGACGCTCAGCTCTCCGCTCCGCGTACGGGTGGCACCGTTGTTCGATCGCAGGGGTAGCGAGCGTGGGTGTGGCCGCCTTCGTGTTGAGGCGAGGCGTCGCTTGCCTGGATCGTCGGGTGCGGTCTGAGTCATCCGCTACCGTGCGGCCAGCGTCGGATTGAGCCGTACGAGCTGAGCGGAGGTTGTCTCGTCGAGTTCGGCGACGGCTTCTCGTGACCTCACGAAGTCCGAGAACGATCGGTAGCCGAGCGCCCTCTCGCTGAACGACGGGTCCATGCGCTTCATCTGACTCTTCACCGCGGAACTGTGCAGCCAGTCTGCGTCGTCTTTCTCTTGTCCCAGGCGCAGCGCCCGCTCGAGGAGGCTCGTCGCCAGCCGCTGGGGATCTTCGGAGTCGGGATCGGCCTCGTTTCGCACGGTAGCGCCCGGGCGCCTGGTCCGTCGCGAGCCGGGTTGGGAGACGGTTCCGGCGGGCCCGTCGGGTTCAGCCTTGGGGGTTGCCGGCTGTTCGGTCGCCGACTGGGAGGTGTCGATGGGTGTGACACCGGGCAACGCGTCGTACGTCACGAGCTCGTCGCAGGCTGCGGCGAGCGATCTGCTGGTCGATCCGGCCACCCCCACGCCCACGACGTAACGGCCAAGGCGCCGACAGCGTTGGGCCAACGCGATGTAATCGGAGTCTCCGGCCACGATCACCACATGGGTCAGGTCCGGGAGGCGGAACATGTCTTCCACCGCGTCTACGGCCAGTCTGATGTCAGCACCGTTCTTGGCGTAGGCCGCGGCGGGAAACAGTTGCACCAGGTCCACTGCGCGACTGACCAGTTGCCCGCGGTAGTCGGCGTTGACCGGTTCTGACCAGTCCGCGTAGGCGCGCGTGAGGACGAGCGTGCCGAACGACGAGGCGAAGTCGATGACTGCGCCGATGTCGACCGTGGCGCGCCTGAGCTTGTCTGCGATGTCGGGCTCGGCCGACATCTCCGCCCGGTCGAACGCCCGCACCTTGTCACGCTGGAACTGGCTACGACCATGCACCTGGTCGTAGCGCGAGATCACAATATTGTCGAAGTCGATGTAGACGGCGACACGGGTCACGCCGGGTTCGGCCATGATTCCCCTTCTCGATGGGATGTGCTCCGACGCCATTCTGCCCAAGCGCGAGGCATCTTCCGGCGCCTCATGGTCAGCGAACTTGGCACTTTGCGCCGAGCTCCGTGCTCAGGAACTCATGGTGAGACGTGTGGTTAGTGTGCGTGTCCCTCCTCAGACACCGAAACAGCTGTTTGATAGGAGAGGTGACACGGATCCGCGTGTCGCCTCTTTCTGTTCGCGGCCTGGTCTGCCGTGGCGGCGGGATGTTGCTGATGGCAACGGTTGCAGGAACCTCCAGATTTTGTGACGGGCATCCCACTGCGACGGTGACGGACGCTAAGCTTCAGCCGGTGGCGACCCGGGGGATACGTCCGGACTGTGTTCGGTCGAACCGGTGAACCCGCCCAAATTGCGCAGGAGCGTGGCGTGAGTAGCGACTTCGGCTTCTGGAAGCAGGCGTGGGCGAGGCAATCTTCGACGCCGCCACCGGCGATGCGAGACGATGTATCGCATGAGCCCAACACTCGATGTCAGGCGCTATCACCCCGACGACCACGCCGCGCTGTACGACATCTGTGTCCGGACGGCCGACGGGGGCCGCGACTCTCGGCACATCTACCCAGACCCGGAACTCATGCCGAGCATCTTCGCCGGCCCCTACCCCTATCTGGAACCTGATCTCACGTTCGTGCTGGACAACGGTGACCGCGCTGTCGGCTACATCCTCGGCACCGCAGACACGGCCAGGTTCGTCAAGGAGTACCGCGCATCGTGGCTGCCCACGATCCAGCAGCGATACCCGGCGCCGAGCACCCCGCCAGTGACGCCCACTGAGATCATGATCGGACTGATGCACAATCCCGAACGCATGCTCGTGCCCGAGCTCGCGCCATACCCGGCACACCTGCACATCGATCTACTGCCGCAGTACCAGCGCCAAGGTCACGGCCGCACGCTGATGTACGCCTTCCTCGACGCGCTACACCGCAAGCAGGTGTCCGCCGTGCACCTCGGCATGGCCACGACCAACACCGCAGCCCGCGCCTTCTACGACCGACTGGGCTTCCACGAGATCTCAGTCCCGGACCACGGGCCGGTGACCTACCTCGGGCGCCATACGGACCTGGACAACCTATGACTCGAACGGGCACCTGAAGACCCAGACGCTGCCGGGGACCGAGGAGGAGACGCATCCTGTGGCTGTGTCCCTGTCGGCCGACGCGCTCGGCCTGCCAGAATCCCTCTGGTCGTCGAAGGAGCGGAAGGCGGGCTCGCAAGCTGGCTACTGGGCAACTGAGGTACTACGGGAACCCGCGACTCATTGTGGAGCCACATACGGGCCGATCGGTGTGGAGGAGAACCTGCCACCCAAGCCCCTTCGCTCCGGCGAGTCGATCGGAACGTTGGCGTTCATCTCGTCCACGCTGTCCGACGCCGTCACGACCAAGTCCAGACCGCCTTCGAGCTCACCCGAAGCATCCACTGGCCGACAGGCCAGTCCTACTCAGGCTGGCAGCCTTGTCCACGCCGTACTGGTCGACCTTGTAGTCCTGGCTCTCGGCATTCACCGGCGGTCGCTCGCTGCCGAAGCCGAGCGACTGCGGGTACTTCTGTGCCTCGGTGCCCTGGCAACGGGCGCTGTCAGCCCGACGCCAGGGTCAATGCCGCGTCGCGGTCAGGGCGACGGTGGTGGTCCAGGTCTTCGGCACCATCGGAGCCTCCGTGTCGCTGCGGCTGGTTCGAGCGGGTGGTCACCGCACCTCGATGCGGATGCGCTTGTTCGCCTTGCCCCTGGACTCGGTTCCGGTGACGGCGACTGAGCCCATCTCGGCGGCGCTGAGGACGTGGGTGCCACCGTCGGCCTGTTTGTCGAGGCCGACGATGTCGATCACCCGGAGCGGGTCGATCTCGCGCGGGATCAGGTGAGCGGCGACCCGGATCAGTGCGGGGTACGCGTCGGCCATCTCGCGCCCGACGAAATCCACCACGATCACCCGGGCGGCCGCGATCTCCTCGTTGATTCGAGCCTCGAGCCGCCGACCCAACTCCGCCGACAGCGCGTCGAACGCGAAGTCCAGTCGGCCTTTGCCGGGCTCGATGTTGCCGCCGGTCACGCGACGCCGTGGTCCGCCCAGATCACCCCGCAAAGAACGTGCAGTGCTCCGACCTTTGACGGGCCGCGGACACGGCCCGTCAAAGGGCCGCTACGACTGCAGGGACTCTGCTCAGTTGCGGATGATGGCGTGGTCGAGCAGCTCGCTGTCGTCGGATACGGTTTCTCGATCGACCTCGGCTAGAATCACCGGCTACGGTGTTCCACTTCCGGGATCTCCCGAAGCTCCAAGCGTGTGGTTAAGTTGCGTGTCCGGCCTCGGACACCAGAGCTATTCACAAGGCTTCGCGAGTACACCGGCTCCCGGAGCCTTTTCATTCCCCCGCACCCTCCTCCGTCGCGTGCGCCTGTCAAGAGGCGACCCCAGCTCGGTTCACCGGCGAGGCTTTGGTCGCTTGGTCGGGATGGCGGTGAGCGGATCTTCCGGCCACGGATGGCGGGGGTAGCGGGCTCGCAGATCGGCTCGGACCTGGGGATAGCCCTGCTTCCAGAAAGAGGCGAGATCGCTCGTGATCGCGACCGGGCGCCGTGCGGGCGACAGTAGATGCAGAACGACAGGGACACGACCGTCCGCGACGGCTGGAGTGGCAGTCCAGCCGAATACCTCCTGCAGCTTCACGGCGAGGATCGGTGGCTCGACACCGTGGTACGCGAGTCGCACCTCGGAGCCCGATGGGACCCGGAGCCGTTCCGGTGCGAGTTCGCCGAACCGGGCTGCCGCGGGCCATGGCAGTAGTCGCCTGAGCGCCGAAGCCACGTCGATGCGGGCAAGATCGCGCGCGCCTCGCACCGAGGCGAGCTCGCTACCCAGCCATCGGTCAAGATCGGCCAGGAGTGCCTCGTCGTCGACCGCGGGCCACGGGGATCCGAGGTGGGCATGGCAGAACGCAAGCCGCTCCCGCAAGGCGAGTGCGGCCTCCGACCAGCGCAGTACGGACAGACCGCTGTGCCGGATACCGTCGCGGACGGCCGCTTGGACCAGCAGCCGGTCGGGCTTTGCCAGCGGGACGTCGTTGAGCACGATCGCGCCGAGTGCCTCAACACGCCGCGTCACGATCCGGCCGTCGTCCCAGCGGATCTGGTCGGTGGTCGAGACGAGGTCGCCCGCGATGTCTCGCGCGGTCTGCTCATCGATCGGCGCCGCGGACCGGATCCTGGCGTCGGCGCGACCCGGAGCCCGGTCAGCAGCCGCGATCGCCAGCCAGGTCGTCGTCCGCAACGGCGACTGCGGATCCAGCGCAGCACCCGTACCACCAGACATCTGGTACGTCGCGAGGTCGGCCCCCCGGACCCGCGCAATCCGATCCGGATACGCCAGCCCCACCACAACCCCCACCGCAAGATCATCCGGTAGTACGCGCGTCCCTCCACGAACCGCCGGCCGCACTCCATCACCACCCAACGGGTCGCCGGTCGTCGTGCCTCGGCCGAGGCGCTTCGTTTCTTCTCGCCAGCGGGCCGTGGCTCCGCGGTCCTCGCCACGGCGGAGGGCTCGCCAGCGGGCCGGTAGATCATCGCCGAAGTCACGGCCGGAGTCGTCCGAGAGCATCGCGACGACCTCGCGCGCCCGGTCAGCGCCGACCCGCGGCGTCCCATCCAGCAACGCACGAGCCAACCGAGGATGCGCCCCGATCGCCGCCATCCGCCGTCCCCGCTCGGTGATCCGGCCACCGTCGTCAACGGCATCGAGGCGGCGCAGCAATTCGGCGGCCGCGGTCATCGCCACCACCGGCGGCGCCTCCAGCAACGTCAGACCGGCACCAGCAGGCGCACCCCACGCCGCCAGGTCGAGGGCGAAGCCTGCCAGATCGGCGATCGCGATCTCCGGCGCCGGATGATCGTCGAGATGCGAGTGGTCGGTGGCAGACCAGCACCGATAGACCCGGCCAGGCGCCTCCCGCCCGGCGCGACCCGCTCGCTGGTCGGCCGACGATCTCGAAACCCGGCAGGTGACCAACGCACCTAGGCCACGCGATTGATCGGTCCGCGGCTCCCGGGCAAGACCCGAGTCGACCACAACCCTGACTCCAGGCACTGTCAGCGAACTCTCCGCAACCGACGTCGTGACCACGATCCGACGAGTGGCGGCCGGCCTCAACGCGCGGTCCTGTTCAGCCCTGGACTGGCGACCGAACAACGGCAGAACATTCAGACCGGCCAACCGGCGAGTCACACCGTTGATCTCGGCCTCCCCCGGGACGAACACGAGGATGTCGCCGTCGTTCTCCGTCAGTGCACGCCGAACGACGGCCGCGATGTGATCCAGCAGTCGCGGGTCGACCCGCCCACCGGGAAGCAGCGGCACGGGGACCGGTGGTGAGGCCCATTCGATCGCCACGTCGAACAGCGCCGCGGACGCGGTGATCACTGGGGCCGGAATGTCGGTGCCCAATGCGCGACCCAGCCTGTTCGTGTCCGCGGTGGCCGAGGTCGCAACGATCGCCAGGTCTTCCCGAAGATTCGCCCGGATGTCGACGCAGAACGCGAGCAGCAGATCGGCATCGAGGTGTCGCTCGTGGCACTCGTCGATCACAATCGCGGCGACACCCGGCAGCTCCGGGTTCTGCTGCAGACGCCGTACGAGGAGCCCTGTCGTCACCACCTCGATACGGAGTCCTTTGCCGCCGCTGCGTTCACCGCGCATCGCGTAGCCGATCCGCTGCCCGAGCGGTTCGCCGACCAGCATCGCCAGCCGGGCCGCCGCCGCGCGGGTTGCCATCCTTCGCGGCTCGGCGACGATGATCGTGCCCCCGAGCGCGTCGCCCAGCGCAAGCGGCAACAGCGAGGTCTTCCCCGATCCGGGCGGCGCAACCAACACCGCAGTACCGCGCGAACGCACCGCATCGACCGTGGCAGGCAAAACCGCCCGGACAGGCAGATCCGCCCCCGGCACCGACGACTCAGGCAGCAACACGCCCCGACGCTAACCGACCAATACGGCAGAATCCCGCACCTACCCGCAAGCGGATTTAACCAAGCCGCCGACTCGGAGTCGAACATTGCCTCGAAGTCGGCACACCAGGCCCCAATTCATGAGCGCGGATCGATGGTTAGGCAGGGCGTGCGGTCCTCAGCCGGTCTAGCTCCTTGGCGGTGAACATCGGAAAGTGCCCGGCGCGTCCAAGGAGCGCCCCAAGTGGACGACTACGCGCGGCCATCAGTCAGCAGGAGATCGCCACGTCACGCCGCAGGCCCGAGCTCCAGGCGTGTGGTTAAGGTGCGTGTTCCTCCACAGATACTGAAACAGATGGTTCAGTTGTGGCCGGCGGCGCGGTTCGTGCCGCCTGTTGTGTTTGCGGCCGGCGGGCCGCTCGCACATGGAATCAGTTGCCGTCAGCAATCGCACGATCCGGACACGGGCTCGGCGCGAAAGGAATCAGTGCAGTGCGACCGTGAGCAGCAGGACGGACGACTCCAACGCTTCGACGTCGTGGCGCTGCGGCGGCACCGCGACCAGATCACCCGGACCGAGCTCGACCTCCGCGTCACCCGCACGGACCCGGACACGGCCACGCAGGCACAGCAGCGAGGCATCCCCGGGACTCTTGTGCTCACCCATCACCCGACCTGCGGCAAGCGCCGTGAGCGTCTGCCGCAGACGGGCACCGGGCCTGCTGTAGACCGTGACCGAGCTGCGCCCACTCTCGGCCGACGCTGCCTTGGCAAGCCGCTCGGCAGCCAAATCGTCGATCGACGAGACATCCATCCGTCGATGATCGCACGGCGAGAGCCGGGTGAGCCCGGCATGAGCCGGGTGAGCCCGGCATCGCGCACCATCACGATCTGCCATAGCGGCCGGTCTCGAGCATCGGGGTCCCGGCAAGCTCGGCGACGATCCGCGGCAGGCCGTCCTGGCCGTCGGGACAGCAGCGCACGCCGATGTGCGACACCCGGTCGATAACGCGAACGTCGACCCAGCGGGCTCGGCGTCAGCGTGTCGCCGACCCCGACGGGGTCAGTTCGCAAGTTCTGGGTACAGACGATCGCGACGAGTCATTCAGCCAGGTGAGAAAGGCGACACCGATGGCGATCAACGCAGTACTGGCGGTGATACCGGTCGGGCAATTCGATACAGCATGCGACTGGTACGCGTCGTTCTTCGGGCGTCCAGCCGATCAGCGACCGATGGACTCCTTGGCCGAATGGCATCTGATCGACGCCGGCATCGTTCAGGTCTTCCACGATCCAGGCAAGGCCGGCCGTACGACGGTCAACTTCCTCGTCGACGACCTGGACGAGCGAGTGGGCCGGCTGACCGCGACGGACATCGCCACCGCCGATCCTCTGGTAGTGGCGAGCGGCCGCCAGCGACTTGTCACGTGCACCGACCCCGATGGAAACCAACTCGGCCTCCTCGAGACCACCTGACCCCCCAGCCGGATGGCGCATCCGCCGCGGGCTGCCGAGGAGCACCGTGGATCCTGCGCGATCCCGGATCGCGACAGATCTGGCTGCCTGCATTTGCGTTCTTCGTAGAGAGATGAGCGGACTAAGGTTGGCCAATGGACAAGCAGACCGCTCAGGACTGGCTGGACCAGTACGTCGAGGCGTGGATGTCCTACGATCCGAGCGACATATCAAGGCTGTTCAGCGAGAACGTCGCGTACCGCTACCACCCGTATGACGAGCCGATCGCCGGTCGGGACGCGGTCGTCGCATCCTGGCTCGGACAGAGCGCGTCGGGCGGCGCCTCCACCCGCGACGCGCCCGGCACCTACGAGGCCAAGTACTCTCCGGTCGCGGTCGACGATGACACCGTGGTGGCCACCGGCACTTCGCGGTACCGCGAAGTGCCCGACGGACCCATCGTCCGCACCTACGAGAACTGCTTCATCATGCGCTTCGATGGCGCAGGACGTTGCCGTGAGTTCACCGAGTACTACGTCCGCCGCCCCTGAACGCTGCGGGCAACGACCGCTCGGCAACTCGGTGAATGAGGCGGCGACTACGACATCGGGCATCAACCGGCTTAGCTCTCCAGGCCGCGACACCCTGCACCTGCATGGTCTCAGCCCGTCGATGGGATCGGTCGGTGACGCCTACGACACTCACCGCGCCCGCAGGTGACGGATGTCGAACGTCAAGGACGGATCGCCGACCGGGACCAAGAGGATCACGGTCACTTCTCGCTGATGACGAGTGGGTCGCGTCGTCGACGCACGCCAAGGGTGATGCCGAGTGTGGCGCCGGCGGCGGAAATAGCACCGAGCGCGACCCAGGTTGTATCCGGTCGTTCTTCGCGCTCGAGGGGCTGGACCTCGTAGTACGGATCGTAGTTGGAGTAGTTGTACGGCTGGTTGCAGCCCGAACAAGCCGCACCCCTGGACGCGACCGGCGGGTCATGAGGCTTCACGTTGGCGTTCACCGGCAGCGTGATCGAGAGAAGAGCCGCACAGGCTGCCCCGCCCGCGGCGACGCCGACCATTCGCCACCTTCTGGTGCTTTCTGACTTAGACATGGTCGATGCTCCGCTCCTCGCGTCGGCGGGCTCGCACACTTGGCGGACCAGGTACGACGAGAATCCAGAGATGATCGGATCGCAATCGGGCGTGCGAGGTCGGCCCCTCCGACCGGGGCGGGTTTGTTCCTCCGCTTCCGGCCGGCAGTCAGTAGGCGGTCAGCGTTGGCGCCAAGGCCACAGGGCGCAGGCTACGTGCGCTCTGACCGACAGCGTCGATGACGCGAAGTGCTCTGCGTCCGTCCGTCGCCGTGATGGCTGCCGGTCGTTGATCGACGATCGCCGACGCGAACTCCGCCAGCTCAGGCACCAGCATCATCGTGACGTTGTCGCCTCGCATCGACGGCCGGATGATCGTCGGTTCCCGGTACGCCTCGAGAACGTCGCTCTGAACCTCGATCTCGAACTGTACGAAGTTCCGCCCGCGGAGCCCGATGAAACCCGAGCTGCCAATAATGCGAAATTCGTAGAAGAACCCGGAGGCCTTCTGAGTCACGACGAGCTGCGCGAGACGACGGTCGCTGAATCCCAGCGTGGCGGCCGATGTCTCGTCGACTTCAGTGTCGGCTGCATAGTGCACACGGGCCGTGACCTCGCTTGGCTCCTCGCCCATGACCCACAGGGCGAGATCAATCAGATGACAGCCGACGTAGAGCATCGGGCCGCCGCCGGAGCTGGCTTGAGCGACCCAACCGTCGTCCATCGCAGGGGTCCCGATAGCACCAGTGATCACCCGGGGGTCGCCCACGGCTCCCTGCGCCAGCAACTGCGACACATACCTCGCCATCCCGTAGCGGAACGAGTACCCGACCATGCAAGTCACGTCGGCGCTGGCCGCGGCGAATTCAACCTCCTTGGCCTCTTCCTCGTTCAGAGCCATCGGTTTCTCGATCATCACATGTTTGCCGGCCCGGATCGCGGCCAACGCTGTGGGGGCGAGTGCCTCGTGCGTCGTCGCGATCAACACGGCGTCGACGTCTGCGGCACCCAGAAGCTCGACAACTGACTTGTGAGAACTGACGCCGTCAGCCAGTACCGCGACGGTCCGCCTGGCGACCTCGTCAGGATCGGCGCACGCAACGAGTTGCAGCTGGTCCGACCGTACGACGGCTCGGGCCAAAGCCGTGCCGTGTCCACCACATCCGACAACCGCCGTTCTCAAGGGCTCGATGGTCATGAGAGCCTCCTTCGTTGCCAACACGGTAGTTGCCGGGGCGGCTGTGGATCGATGTGCACGATGTACGCACTTGGTTCGCAGTTCCACGTTCCGATCAGCGAGCTACGAAGAGTCCGGGTCGGCGACCGACGTCCTCATCTCGAGGCGCCGTGTGAGCTCTTCAGCTGCCAGATCGACAGCGTCGCGGATGGCTAGGTCGAGTCCGCAGGACCACGCCGCCTCGAATTCGGACCCACCCAGCCGCTCGCGAGAACCTCCCAGTAGTTGGAGGATCTCGGTTTCCTCCATCGACGGCCGTGGAGCACCGAGCTGGGATCGCCGCTCGGTCGCCGCTGCGATCACGCGGACCGCGATTGCCATCTCGCCGAGCCCGCCGAGGGCCTGTGCCGCGATCTCGATGCAGCGAACCGAGGCCGTCGAGCCGGTGTCGCCGATCTCGAGACTCAGCTCAAGGCTGTTCCGAGCAAGCTCTGCAGCACGCTGGACCAGTCCTAGCTCCAGCATGACCAGCGCCAGATTCATGACAGCAGAACGCTCGCCCATGCGCGTACCGGTCTGACGCCACAGCACGTGACACTCCTCGAGCAGTGTCAGCGCCTGGTCGAGCCGACCGGCCCTGCGGGCTTGCAGTCCCATCTCGTTCAGCACATAGGCGACGCCCCATCGATCGCCCAGCTGTCGCTCAAGCGTCAATGCCTGCTCGAGCCACGACATCGACTGCTGCGGATCGCCCATCAGACCCGTCACCCGCGCCAGACCCAACAGCGCCTGCGCCTTTTCGGGCACGCTCCCGGCACTGTCGGCTGTCTCCGCCGCAGACTCGTACAACTCAAGCGCCTCGGCGTACTTGCCGTGATGCAGCACGAGGTCGCCCAGCCCGCAGCAGGCACGGGACCACACCGTCGGGTCATCGAGGGTGCTGCTCATGGATCGGCTGGTCTCGATCAGTTCGAGAGCCCGGTCGAGATCACCGGCGTACTCAGCGAGCCGTCCCCACGAATACAGGCCGGCAGCTACAGCCGGCGACGACCTCCCACCAGTGCGATCGAGGAACCGCTCGAACCACTCCTCACCCTCGAGAAGGAAGCCTTGCGACAACCAGAAGCCGCTGAGCGCCTGGCACAACTCGAGACCCGCATCGAGCCGCTCCCCTTCGAGCAGCCACCGCAGGGCCGCGCGGAGGTTGGCGTTCTCGACGCGCAGCCTGGCAACATCGCGGGGATAGCGGATACCGAGGCGAGTGGCCGCGCCGGCCTCGGCGACCGTCAAGAAGTACCGTGCGTGACGGTCGCGAGTGGTTTCTGCGTCAGCGGCGCCGGCGAGGCGCTCCGCGGCGTACTCACGAATGATCTCGAGGAAGCGATAACGTCGCTCTCCGCCTCCGTCTTCGACGGCGACAACGGACTTCTCGACCAGTCCCTCGAGAGCCTTGACCACAGCGGCTCGCGAGATGTCGCCATCCGCGCAAACGTCTCGCGCTGCGTCCAGGTTCCAACCGCCGTTGAAGCTGGCCAGCTGCGTCATGACCCGCTGCTCGGTCGTGTCGAGCAGCGTGAAGCTCCAGTCCAGAGCCGCGCGGAGCGTGCGGTGCCTCGGTGGAGTGACTCGACCACCTCCCACCAAGAAGTCCAGCCGATCGGCGAGGAGGTCGGCGACCTGGGCCACGCCGAGAGCCGGTATGTGCGCGGCTGCGAGCTCGATCGCCAGGGGTAGGCCCTCCAATCGGCCGCAGACTTGGTTGACAACGTCGGCTTCACCTCGGGTGAATGCTGGTGCGCCGGCCGCATGCGCCCGCCGGCTCAGGAGCGTGACCGCGTCGGCGGTGGTCAACCGCGGCACGACCCACACCGTCTCGCCGTGGATCCTCATCGGCTCGCGACTAGTGGCCAGAATTCGTAGATCCGCAGCATCGCGCAGCACTCCGTCGACCCACTCCGCACACGCCGTCACCAGGTGTTCGCAGTTGTCCAGCACGAGCAAGATCTGCATCGAATGCAGATGCTCACGTACCCGTTCCGCGGCAGGCTGTCCGGGTGCCGGGATCACGCCGAGTGTTGCCGCAACGGTGGCCGACACGAGCGCGCCATCGGCTACGGGTGCCAGGTCGACCAGTACGGCGCCGTCGCGGTACATGGCCTCCGACTCTCCTGCCAGTTCGAGGGCGAGCCGGGTCTTTCCGACCCCAGCCGGTCCCGTGAGTGTGAGGAGTCGCGAGGTGCCGGCGAGACCTGCCAGGTCGGCCAGCTCACCTTGCCGCCCGACGATCGGTGACGGCTCGATGGGTAGGCGGTACCGCGCTGCGGCGCCTTTCGCAGTGCGATGGCACGCCGCCATGAACTCTTCGCGGTCAGCCGAGCTGAGTTTCAGCGCATCGGCCAGCCGCCGAGCGGTATCAGGGTAGGGAGAGTTGCGGGCGCCCCGCTCGAGGTCCGCGATACCACGGCGACTGAGGCCGGCCTCCTGTGCGAGCACCTCCTGCGACATGCCCGCCAAAGCGCGGTAACGGCGCAACACCACGCCAAACCGCTGCTCCCCACTCGACGACCGCCCATCGAGCCCCACTCAGCAACCATAGCCCCGATCCACCGACGACCTAGGCCAGAACCTGGGGGGCAGTGATATGCGGCGGGTTGTCGGGAACGTACGTCTCAACCGACACGATCGCCGGACGAACAGGTAGCCGCGACCGGACGACCTTGCCTGCGGCGACGCCGGCGGCCGCGAACTCATCGATCACGAACACCCGCAGCCGGTGACCCGCTGCCGCCTTCCGCGGATGCGGATGACCACGGTGGTTCGTGGATTGACACCCCGTGGTGGGCGTGCCTCACTGAATGGAAGGGGATTCGTCGTGAGGTGCGACGAACGTTTGCCGACGGGCCGCTGGGGATCGGCGATGTCGGGGGGAGATCGACATGACCGAAGCCATTGCCGAACTGGCTGATCCTGTCAGGCAGTTGCCGGCAGATCCGGACGAGGCGCCCGTGGACGGCGTGGCAGTGTGTCTGTCCGGTGGCGGGTATCGCGCCATGTTGTTCCATACCGGCGTGCTCTGGCGGCTGGCCGAGACTCGCTGGCTGCACCAGGTCAACCGGATCTCCAGTGTCTCGGGCGGCAGCATGACCGCCGGTATGCTGGCCAAGGTCTGGCCGGAATTCCACCAAGCGGCCGATCCGCACCAGGCGTTCGCCGACCTGGTCGTGGCGCCGATCCGTTCGCTGGCGTCGCGCACGATCGACAAGCCGAGCGTGATCTCCGGCCTCCTCTCGCCGTTCACCACGATCGGCGAGCAGTTCGAGGCGGAGTTACGCCAACACTTGCTGGGCGACACGATGCTCGCCGATCTTCCGGTCACCCCGACGTTCGTTTTCAACTCGACGAACACCGGCTCCGGCAACCTCGTCCGGTTCAGCCGGGACCGGATCGCGGACTGGCGGGTCGGCCGGGTCGAGCATCCCGAACTGCGATTGTCCGCAGCCGTTGCCGCGTCGTCCGCCTTCCCGCCGTTCCTGTCGCCGTACCGTCTGGATCTCGGCAAGGCGACCTGGATCGATGACAAGGGCAACGATCTCACCGGAGCCGAGTACCGCGACGAGTTCGCGCTGACCGACGGCGGCGTCTACGACAACCTGGGGCTCGAGACCGCGTGGAAGCGCTGCCGCACCGTCTTCGTCTCCGACGCCGGAGGCAGCCTCTCGCCCCAAGCGGATCCGGCCGCGGACTGGGCCCAGCACATGCTGCGAGTCACCCAGTTACTCGATCATCAGATCAGGTCGCTGCGTAAGCGGCAGGTGATCGAGTCTTTCGTCCAGGGCCGCCGCGACGGCGCGTACGTCGGTATCCGCAGCGACATCACCCGGTACCCGGCGGAAAAGTTGCTCCAGGCACCTTTCGCCGTCACCACCGGGATCGCCGAGATCAAGACGCGGCTCAAGGAGATCCCGGACAGCGACCAGGAACGGCTGATCAACTGGGGGTACGCCGTCGGCGACGCCGGACTGCGATCACATCTCGACACTGCCGCGGCTCCCCCGGCCGCCTATCCGTATGCCGGCGGCGTAGCGTGACCGACGCCGAGGCGTACGTCGAAGGTCCAGCGGTACGCGCGGCGCGCAACGTGACCGACCTGACGATCATCGCTCAGGATCCGTCGGTGCGGAGCGGTCCCGACAAGCACATCCTCACCGCGCGTGCCAAGGTGCCGGCCGCTCGACTCGAACCAGGACCGCGGACTCCGAGGTTCTACGTAGTGGACTATGACGCCTCGACCGGGACGCTCGTGCCGGCCGCGAATCTGCCGCCGGACAGCGACCTGTTCGCCAAGGCCGACGACAAGACACTGACCACCGACTTCGCGTTCCATGCCCAGCAGGTGTACGCCGTCGCCGCCCGCACGCTCGCCACCTTCGAGTCCGCCCTCGGACGCCGCCTGCCCTGGGGGTTCGCCGGACATCAGCTGTACCTCGTGCCGCACGCCTTCAGTGAAGCGAACGCCTACTACTCGTTCGACGATCGGGCCCTGCTGTTCGGCTATGTGCCAGGTGGCGACGACTCCACCATCTATACGTGCCTGTCGCACGATGTCGTCGCGCACGAGACGACCCACGCGGTACTCGATGGTCTGCGGCACCACTTCCTCGAACCGGGCCTGCCGGATCAGGCGGGCTTCCACGAAGGCTTCGCGGACATCGTCGCCTTGCTGTCGGTGTTCTCGCTCCAGGAGGTCGTCGAGGTCTGCCTCGATCTGGGATCCACCACCAGCCGCCTCAGTTCTGACATGACCGACGAGAACGTCCTCCGCACCAGTGTGCTGACCGGCGTCGCGGAACAGCTCGGCGATGTGCTGACCCAAGGACGCGGCGCGCTGCGAAGGTCGGCCCTCGAGCAGCCGCCGCCCGATTGGAGCAGCCTTCCGGCGTACCAGGAACCCCATCGCCGCGGGGAGATTCTGGTCGCCGCCGTACTCGAAGTCCTGCTCGATCTCTGGACCCGCCGCCTGACAGCCCTCAAATCCAAGCGCAGCGGCCGAGCCAAGCCCACCGTCGACCGGGCTCGGGCGGCAGAGGAAGGCGCCAAGGCCGCAGGACATCTGCTGACCATGCTCATTCGGGGCCTGGATTACCTGCCACCGGTCGAGTTCGAGTTCGATGACCTGCTCGATGCCGTGATCCGCGCCGACGAAGAGGTCCTGCCGGAAGACTCCCTCGGGTACCGCAAGGGCCTGGTCGAGCAGTTCGCCCGCTTCGGCATCGGGCGCCCGCCCGACACCAACCGCGACCTGGTGTCCGGCGCCTTCCCGGCCCACTACGCGACCATGAACTTCACCGCGCTCCGGACCGCGGGCGACGAGGTGTTCCGCTTCATGTGGGAGAACGCCTCGCTGCTCGGCATCGACACCGACTACCACACCCATGTCGAGGCCGTGCTCGCGACCGAACGCGTCGGCCCGGACGGCCTCGTGGTTCGCGAGTCCGTCGCCAACTACGTTCAGATGCTCCAGCTCACGGCAGGCGAGCTCGAGAAACGCGCAGGGATACCGTTGCCCGCGGATCTCGACCCCACCACGACGCTGCAGATCTTCGGCGGAGGCACCCTGGTCTTCGACCAGTTCGGGCGGGCGAAGCTCCACATCGTCAAGCGGTTGGACGACTGGCAACGTCAGGTCGAGCGGGCTCGGTACCTCCACGACGCCGGCTTCTACGACCGCGCAGGCAGGCTGGGGTTCTCCTTCGGCGGAGCGGCGGGCCAGATCTTCGCCGAGCTGCACTCGGCCGGCTCCGACACCGGGGAGGTGTGGTGATGGCCACCTTGGTTCCGGCCAGAGTCCGGGTCCGGATGTACCAGGTCGGCTTCGGCGACTGCTTCCTGGTCACGATCGAGTACGACGGCGCCGGCGGGAACACTCGCGCGGAACGGCACATCCTCTTCGACTGCGGCTCGACCAGCGGCCCGGACGACAGGCCGGTGAACATGGCCGACATCGCCGACCTCATCGCCGAGCACACCCACGGCAGTCTCGATGTCCTCGTCCTCACCCACCGGCATCGCGACCACCTGCTCGGTTTCGGCGACACGCACGGCGCGGAGGTCTTCCGGACGCTCGCTCCCAAGCTCGTACTGCGGCCTTGGACCGAGGATCCGACGCTGCCTGCAACCGCCGACGGACCAGCGGATGACGGTGCCGCAGCAGCGGGGAGGTTCGCAGTTCACCTGGCCAATGCCCAATCGGCGGTTGAAGGGGTCGCCACCGCGACCGCGGAGAGTAGCGGTGCGAAGCACGACCTGCACGAGGAGGCACTCCAGGCGCTCCCTAACCAGGCGGCGGTGACCGCGCTCGACACCTTGGCCGCCGACGGACGAGGTCAATATCTGCACGCCGGCACGGCGTTGCGCCTGCAGAGCGTCGTACCGGGCCTCAAGGTCACGGTCCTCGGACCGCCGACCGTCAACCAGGACAAGCGGGTTGCGAAGCAGGTCAGCCGAAATCCGGAGTACTGGATGCTACGGCTGCAACAGTCCCTGACGGCGTCCGCACCGGCGGAGGTGCAACCGCCCGCCGACGTACCGCCCGGCCAGGTGCGCTGGCTCGTCGAGCATCTGGCCAAGCACCAGACAGACTCCCTGACCAGGCTGGTGCGGGACCTCGACGACGCGATGAACAACACGAGCTTGATCCTGGTGCTCGAGATCGGGAACCTGTCGATGCTGTTCCCGGGCGACGCGCAGATCGAGGACTGGCAGCCGACCCTGGACAAACTCGCGGACGACCAGGTCCTGAGCGCCAAACTCGCCGGGATCGACCTCTACAAGGTCGGCCACCACGGCAGCCGCAACGCCACCCCACGCAGCCTGTACGCCCTGTGGACGAAGCGCCCGGCCGGCGCCCCGCCACTGACCGCGCTGATGTCCACCAAACCCGACGTCCACGGCCACTCCGCCCAGACCATGGTCCCCCGCCAAACTCTGGTCAACGCACTCAAGGAAGTAGCCACCCTCTTCTCCACCGACGATCTCCCGAAAGACAGCGCGTTCCTGGAAGTCGTCGCGCCCGCCACCGGCGGCCCATTCAAACCCGTATAAGCGGCGTCGGCGTCGCGTTGATGGCCGCCGAGCGCAGAGGTTCCCGTTGCCAAGTAGCAGCAGCCCACGAACGACCTCGCTTGGATATCAGCGGACTCGGGGTTCGAGTTGGCCACCATGTAAGTACGCCGAGGACCAGTTATCCACAGGTTGCAAAGTCGTCCGTTCCACGTCTCCGAAAGTCCCTATGTTCTTGGGTAAAGGAGGTGCTCGATGAGTGCTGGCAAGGCCAAGGACAGCCGTCAGAGCCGACATGGAAGCCATCGGCGGCGCAAGGAGACAGACACGTTGCAGCCACACCAGGTGTTGACGCCGCTGACGGCGAGTCAGGCGGAGCGGCTGGTGCGGATGTCCGAGGAGGCGGTCGCGAAGCGCGGATTCACGATGCGGTACGACGGCGCGGGGGCGTTGGTGCCGGTTGGAAGCGACGGCGCTCCGGTGGGAGACGGCCCGTCGGCCGGTCTCATGAACCTCGCGCGGACCGTTGCCGACCTGCCACGTCAGCAGTGGCGCTCCGCGGTGGCGGCGCATTTCGACCAGATGACCTCTCTCAATGAGCCTCCACCGATCCCGGACGATCTGGAGAACGAGCTCTACCTCCGGCTGGTGTGTGCGGCGACGATCGACCCCGAGATGGGTAAAGGTGTGCCCGAGTTCGCTCCGGGCGTTCTCACAGTGCCGGCCACGTACGTCGGGCGCGGGGTGGCCATGCATTTCAACATCGACAGCCTCGGCGTGCCACGAGAGGAAGCCACACGGATGGGGTTGGCGAACCTACGCGGCATTCGGGATGAGGTCGAGACCGTGCGCTTCGAGGGTGCCGAGATCACCTTGCTCACTGGCAGTATGTTCACAGCGTCGCGGGCACTCGTGTTCGACACTGTGTTGCGCGAATCGCTGCAGGTCGAGAACCCTCCGTTCGGCTGCCTTGTCGCAATGCCGGCCCGAGACATGCTGTTCGTGCACGTACTGCGAGATCAGACGATGCTCAAAGCTCTGCAGTTGCTGATCACAACCGCTAACCGCATGTTCAGCACTCGGCCAGGCTCGGTCAGCCCACACGTCTATTACGTGACCGGCCACGAGTGGCACCAAGTCACCGACTACAGCACCGGCGAGCTCCGTCTCCGGGCCATCGGCGAGCTCGAAGACGCCGCGCAACGCCTCGGAGTCAGCGAAACAGCCGCCTGACCTTCGACGCCTCAGCGGCTCGGCGCCTCGGCCGCTTGCCTGGGCGAGGCAGCGGGCCGGGTCCAGTGACCCACAACTCACAGGACATGTCGCGTCATCGGCACCGGCAATCAGTCTCCACTGCACATCAGCGGCTACAGGATTGGAGTCCGCCACTCAGTAACCGACATTGTTCTGCGCCTGCGGCGGCCTCCGACGTGCTCAAGTTGCCAACGGCAAACCGCGCCCTCCTGATCGACGCGGCTGCTCACTGGTCGGCCGCCGTCCGTGGGGAGCAAAGTACCCGCCTTCCCACGAGGCGGAGGCGCGACGTGGCATGCTGCGTCGGTGGCCCTGTACTTGCACCGTGCCGAGCGCACAGACGTGCTCGCCGACGGGCTCGGTGACTTGCTCGCCGCTCCTCTGGCCGATCCATTCGCCGAGGAGCTGGTGGTGGTGCCGGCCAAGGGCGTTGAGCGGTGGCTCTCCCAGCGACTCGCACACCGTTTGGGTGCGGCGGCGGGGCGAGCCGACGGAGTGTGCGCTGGGGTTCGATTTGCGACACCGCGCTCGCTGGTGTCCGCGGTGCTGGGTCTCACAGACGACGACCCGTGGGCCGCGGAGGCGATGGCTTGGCCGCTGCTGGCCGTGCTCGACGAGTCTCTCGACGAGGTCTGGTGCGAGCCTGTTGCGCGACACCTGGGCCATTTCGACACCGGAGCCGAGGCCGAGTTGCGCCAGGGGCGCAGGTACGCCGTCGCAGCGCGGTTGGCCCGGCTCTTCGCGGCGTACGCCGTCCAACGGCCGGCTCTCCTCGCTGACTGGAGCGAAGGTCGCGACACCGACGGTCGCGGAGTGCCGATCGACGATGACCTGAACTGGCAACCCGAACTCTGGCGGCGACTGGTCGGCCGAATCGACGCACAGCCACCGAACACTCGCCACGCCGACACGCTGGGCCGGCTCCGGGATCAGCCAGAGTCCTTCGATCTACCGGAACGCCTCTCACTGTTCGGACACACTCGACTGCCGCTCACGGAGATCGAGTTGCTCTCCACCTTGGCGGAACACCGCGACGTACACCTCTGGCTCCCCCACCCCAGCGGCGCGCTCTGGGAACGGCTGAGGACAGCGGGTTCTACTGCGGGCGACCGAGCCGCCGACACGAGCCATCAAGAGGCCGACAACCCGCTGCTCGCCACCCTCGGGCGGGACAGTCGCGAGCTGCAGTTGGCCCTCGCCGCAGCACCAGCCGTTGACCGACACCTTCCGTCACCACCGGCGCCCGACACACTTCTCGGCTGGCTGCAGCATGACCTGCGCGACAACACCCTCGCCGCTGAGGGTCGCCACCTCGCCGCCGACGATCGCAGCGTGCAGATACATGCCTGCCACGGCACCGCCCGGCAGGTCGACGTACTGCGCGAGGTGCTGCTCGGGAAGCTCCAGGCAGACCCGACGCTCGAGCCGCGCGACATTCTTGTCATGTGCCCCGACATCGAGACCTACGCGCCGTTGATCAGCGCCCGGTTCGGTCTCGGAGAGGTCGACAACGACGGCCACCCGGCGCATCGGCTCCGCGTCCAACTGGCTGACCGGTCACTCACCCAGACGAATCCGCTGCTCGGCGTCGCCGCTCAACTCCTCGACCTCGCCGGCAGCAGAGCGACGGCGAGCCAGGTGCTCGACCTCGCCGAGACCGAGCCAGTACGCCGCCGCTTCCGGTTCACTGATGACGACATCGACATCGCCACCGCCTGGGTGCGCGAATCAGGCGTGCGGTGGGCGTTCGACCAGGACCACCGCGACCCGTTCGGCTTGGCCGACTACCCGCAGAACACCTGGCGCTTCGGCATTGATCGAGTACTGGCAGGCGTGACGATGTCGGCGGACGCGCACGCGTGGATCGACACGACATTGCCGCTCGACGACGTAGGCAGCACCCGCATCGAGCTGGCCGGCCGGTTCGCCGAGTACGTCGATCGGTTGCTGGCGGCAACTGACAGGCTCAGCGGCGCCCAACCGCTCGCGGAGTGGCTGGACGCGCTCCGCGACGGGATCGACCAGCTGACTCGCGTCGGTCGCGATGACGGTTGGCAGGTCGGCCAGGTGTATCGCGAGTTCGCCGAGGTCGCGGCCGAGGCCGGTCACCTGGCCGCGACCTCGCTGAGGTTGCCGGACGTCCGGGCCCTGTTGTCGACCCATCTGGCCGGGCGGCCGACCCGCGGGAACTTCCGGACCGGCACGCTGACCGTCTGCACGATGGTGCCGATGCGCTCGGTGCCGCACCGGGTGGTCTGCTTGCTGGGCCTCGACGACGGGGTGTTTCCACGGTTCGGGCTCGCTGACGGAGACGACGTACTGGCCAGGTCACCGGTCACCGGCGAGCGCGACGTCCGCAGCGAGGATCGCCAGCTGATGCTCGACGCGATTCTCGCCGCGACCGAGTCGCTCGTGATCACCTACACCGGCGCCAACGAGTACACCGGTCAGCCACGGCCGCCCGCCGTACCGCTGGGTGAGCTCCTCGATGTCCTCGACCGCACCACCGAGTCGGAGGTTCGGCAAGCGGTCGTGGTCAAGCATCCGCTCCAGCCCTTCGATCGGAAGAACCTGGAGGCCGGCCGTCTTGGTACGCCGGGGCCCTTCACGTTCGACCCGACCGCACTGGTCGCGGCGCGGGCCGCAGCGGGTTCCCGGCCGCCACGCCCGGAGTTCATCGCCGGACAGTTGACGCTACCGGCGGATGATGATGTCGCGTTATCGGATCTCCTGGCGTTCTTCCGTGATCCGGTGAAGGGGTATTTCCGGGCGCTCGATCTAACTCTGCCGTGGGAGGTCGACGGCGTCTCGGACGTGATGCCGGTGGAGATCGACAACCTCGAGAAGTGGTCGGTCGGCGACCGGATGCTCCGCGACATGCTGACAGGCATCCACCCCGACGCGGCCCTCCAAGCAGAGTGGCGACGGGGCGTTCTCCCACCGGGACGGCTGGGCTGGCGGACCGCGACCGAGATCCGTGACATCGCCCGAAGTCTCGCGATCAGTGCGTACCCGCATCGCCAGGCGAGTCCACAGGCGTTCGATGTGGACGTCGACCTCGGCAGTGGCCGGCGCCTCACCGGAACAGTTCCAGGTGTGTACACCTACCGGCTCGTCTCGGTGAGCTACTCGCGGCTCGACGCCAAGCAATTGTTGACCTCCTGGATTCAACTGCTCGCGCTGTCCGCCGACGACGAGGACCACAACTGGACGGGTCTGGCCATCGGCCGCCCGCGCAGCGGTCGCACCCCCGCGAGTCGGCTGTTCGGGCCGGTCGGACCCGACGCCCGCGCCCTGCTCGCCGACCTGGTCGCGGTCTACGACGCCGGCCGTCGCGAGCCGTTGCCGCTACCGCTGAAGACCTCCTTCGCCTGGTGCCAGGCGCGGCGCACGGACGACGACCCGATGCTCGCTGCCGGACGTCGGTGGCGCCCCGCGAACTACGACGGCGAGAACTCTGATCCCGCCCACGTCCGCGTCTGGGGACCCAACACCAACCTCAAGGTTCTTCTCGAGCCGACTCGGCCCGGTGAGGAACGGCCGGGCGAACCGACTCGGCTCGGCGCCTACGCGAACCGTGTCTGGGAACCGATGCTGCGCTTCGAGCAAGGGGCGCCGTGATGGAGCCCTTCGACCTCTTGGGTCCACTGCCGACGGGCACCACTGTGCTGGAGGCGAGCGCCGGCACCGGCAAGACCTATGCCCTCGCCGGGCTGGTCACCCGCTACGTGGCCGAGGGCGCCGCACGTCTGGACGAGATGCTGCTGATCACCTTCGGCCGCGCCGCCAGCCAGGAGCTTCGTGAACGCGTCCGCTCCCAACTGCTGGACGCCGAGCGTGCTCTTGCGGATCCGGATCGCTGGCGCGACGACCCAGGTCTGCTCGGTCACCTGGTCAACGGCAGCGCTGCCGACGTCGCCGTACGACACAGCCGTCTTCGGGACGCCCTGGCCAACTTCGACGCGGCCACCATCGCGACGACTCATCAGTTCTGCCAGCTCGTACTGCGTTCGCTCGGCGTCGCCGGTGACACCGACGCCGGCGTCACCTTGGTCGACGACCTCGGAGAGCTTGTCGCCGAGGTCGTCGACGACATCTATCTCAATCGCTTCGGAGGTTCCGCCGAGCAACCGACTATCACCCGCTCCACCGCGCTGGAGCTCGCCCTCAAGGTCGTCGGTAACCCGCACACCCGGCTGGTGCCCGAACAGTACGACGGGTCCTCGCCTGAGGGCGTCCGGGTCGAGTTCGCGAAGGCCGTCCTGGCCGAGCTGGAGCGCCGCAAACGCCGCCTCGGCATCCTCGGGTACGACGACCTGCTGACCCGGCTGGCCACCGCGCTGGAGAATCCCCACGCCCCGGCTCGCCAGCGGATGCAGCGCCGTTGGTCGGTGGTGATGGTCGACGAGTTCCAGGACACCGATCCGGTGCAGTGGAAGGTGATCGACGCCGCCTTCAACGGTCACAGCACGTTGGTGCTGATCGGCGACCCCAAGCAGGCCATCTATGCGTTCCGCGGTGGCGACATCGCGACGTACCTTGCGGCGGCGGAAACCGCGGGTCAGCGGCGCACTCTCGGTACGAACTGGCGCAGCGACCAGCCGCTGGTCGATTGCCTTCAAGTGGTGCTCGGCGGCGCCCGGCTCGGCCACTCGGACATCGTCGTCCACAAGGTCAGCGCCCATCACCAGGGCAGCCGGCTCACTGGTGCACCATCCGACGCGCCAGTCCGGCTCAGGGTCGCGCGCCGGGAGCAGTTCGGATCGGCGACGCGCAAGAGCATCCCCATGGACGACCTGCGCGACCACATCGCCCGCGACCTCGCCGTCGACATCGGTCAACTGCTCGCGTCCAACGCGGCCTACGACGAACGGCCACTCCGGGCCGGCGACATCGCGGTGATCGTCGAGGCACACAAGGACGCGCGGGCCTGCCGGGAGGCACTGGCCAAGGCCGGGATTCCCGCGGTCTACTCCGGCGACCTCGACATCTTCTCGTCGCAGGCCGCCCAGGATTGGCTGTGTCTGCTCGAAGCCTTCGAGCAACCGCACCGATCCGGCTTGGTCCGCGCCGCTGCGACGACGATGTTCTTCGGGGAGACCGCGGCCACTCTGCAAGCCGGTGGGGACGACCTCACCGATCGGATCGGACAAACCCTGCGCGGGTGGGCCGACCACCTCCGCACCCGCGGTGTGGCTGCCGTGTTCGAAACCGCCCAGGTGAAGGGGATGGCGCAACGAGTACTTGCCTGGCGCGGCGGCGAACGCGATATGACCGACCTCGCCCACCTCGCCGAACTGCTGCACGAGACCGCTCACCGGGAGGGGTTCGGGCTGCCCGCGCTGCTCGACTGGCTGCGCGAAGAGTGCACCGGCAAGGGGCGTACGACGGAGCGAACCCGCCGGCTCGACAGTGACACCGCGGCAGTGCAGATCATGACGGTATGGGTGAGTAAGGGCTTGCAGTACCCCATCGTCTACCTGCCGTTCGGGTTCAACCGGCACATCTTCGACGATGACGAACTCCTTCTCTTCCACGAGAACGGCGTACGCAGTCTCGACATCGGCGGCAAGAACCGCACCGGCTACACCGCCAACGAGAAACTCTGGCGGACCGAGGTCGCCGGTGACGACATCCGGCTCACGTACGTCGCGCTGACCCGGGCCCAGTCGCAGGTCGTGGCCTGGTGGGCGCCGTCCTGGGACGAGGTCAACGGCGGAATCTCCCGCCTGCTGCGCGGTCGCAAGCAGGGCGAGCCGGTCGTACCCGACAGCCTGGACAGGCCATCGTCCGACGACGAGGTGCTGATCTGGCTGCGCCGCTGGCAGCAGGCCGGCGGTCCCGTCGTCGAGGAGTCGATGATCGCCGAGCAGGTCGAGCCCGTGGGCGAGGGGTTGCCCAGCGGGCTCGCAGTCGGGACCTTCTCCCGCGAGGTCGACCTCGCCTGGCGCCGTACGTCGTACTCCGGGCTGATCCGCGCGGCCGACCAGCAGGTGGGCGGTGTAGTCAGCGAACAGGAGGAAAGCCAACTCGAGGACGAGTCGGTGGATCCAGTACCGACACCGGAGAACGTGCCGCCCGATGCGCTGCCGTCTCCGATGGACGGACTGCCGGTCGGGGCCACGTTCGGGTCGCTGGTGCACGCAGTGCTCGAGGAGGCCGACCCACACGCGCCCGATCTGCACGCCGAATTGGCTGCACAGGTCCGCGACCAGTTGCGGCTCTGGCGCGTCGACGTCGACGTGACACCCGATGCCCTGGCCACGGCGATGCTGCCGATGCACACCACGCCGCTCGGTCCGCTCGTGCCTGGACTGACCCTCGGCGACCTCGGCCGCGCCGACCGGCTCCGCGAACTCGACTTCGAGATCCCATTGGCCGGAGGCGATCACGCGATGGCCGGCGACGTACGGCTGGCCGGGGTGGCGCCACTGCTACGCACCCATCTGTCGGCCGACGACCCGCTCCTTGCGTACGCCGACCGACTCGAACAACCGTTGCTCGGCCGACAGAGCTTGCGAGGCTATCTATCCGGATCGATCGACGTCGTCTTGCGTGTCCCGCACGGCGACAGCCACCGATTCGTCGTGGTCGACTACAAGACCAACCGGCTCGGCGACCCCGAGCAGCCTGCTACGTCGGCGGAGTACGGCCCGGATCAACTGGGCGCCGCAATGCTGCACTCCGACTATCCGTTGCAGGCGATGCTCTATTCGGTCGTGCTGCACCGATACCTCCGCTGGCGACTGCCGGCCTACGACCCTCAGGTGCATCTCGGTGGGGTCGTCTATCTCTACCTGCGCGGCATGTGCGGCCCGGAGACGCCTCTCGTGGACCGGCATCCGGCCGGGGTGTTCAGCTGGCCATTGCCGGCGGCGCTCGTACTCGCGCTGTCCGACCTACTCGATGAGAGGACGGCATGACCACGACAGTCGACGAGTTCGACTCGGCCTTGGCGCTCGCCGCGACCGGGATCTTGCGCGATTTCAACCAGGCCGGCGTGATCCTGGCCGCCGACGTCCATGTCGCCTCCCGGCTCACGACCATGCTGAACGAGACCGACGAGTCAGTGGCACTCGCCTGTGCACTGGTAGCGCGAGCCGTCCGGGCCGGATCCATCTGCCTCGACCTCACCGAGGTCCGCAACGAAGTCGGCGATGACGGCGACGAGCTGGCCTGGCCCGTCCTGGACGAATGGCTCGCAGCAATCGCCGCTAGCCCCCTGCTCGCCGCTCCACACCCACTGCGCCTCGATGACGCGCGTCTGTACTTCGATCGCTACTGGCGCGAAGAGGAGCAGGTCGAGCAGGACCTTCGCCGTCGCGCCGCTCTGCCGGCGCCACAGATCGCCAACGAAGCTGCGCTGGTCGCAGGGCTCGACCGGCTCTTTCCAGGTAGTTCGTACGACGAACAGCGGACTGCCGCACAGACCGCGGCCCGGCAATGGACAACGGTCCTCACCGGTGGCCCTGGCACCGGCAAAACCACCACTGTCGCCGGCCTGCTGGCTGTACTCGCGGAGCAGGCCGAGATCGCCGGCGAGCGCCGCCCGTGGATCGCGCTGACCGCACCAACCGGCAAGGCCGCAGCCCGGCTCGAAGAGGCGGTACGGCGGGAGATGTCCGACCGCCTCTCCGAACAGGACACACAGAGGCTGGGCGACTTCCACGCCCGTACCCTGCACATGCTGCTCGGCCGGCGCTCCGACTCGTCCACCCGGTTCCGCCACGACCGAGAGAACCGGCTGCCGCACGACACCATCGTCGTCGACGAGACCTCGATGGTTTCGCTGACGATGATGGCGCGGCTGCTGGAGGCGATGCGACCCGAGGCGCGGCTCGTACTGGTTGGCGACCCCGACCAGCTCGCTTCCATCGAAGCCGGCGCTGTACTCGCCGACCTCGTCGACGGGCTGGTCGCAGGCGGGCACATCAAAGGAGCCGAACTACGCACCTCGCACCGCTTCGGCAGCGAGATCGGCGAGCTGGCTTTGGCCGTGCGCGAAGACCGCCCCGAGGACGTTCTAGCCGTACTACGCAGCAGCGGCGAACGGGTCCACTTCGTCGAGGACGACGACCCACGCGAGACCCTGCGGTCCGCGCTGCTTCCCGACGTACTCGCGATCCGGACCGCCGCCGAAGCCGGCGACCCCGACGCCGCACTGGCCGCGCTCGACCGGCACCGCCTACTCTGCGCGCACCGGGAAGGGCCGTGGGGCGTCGACCACTGGAACCGAACCATCGAGCGATGGATCACCGAAGAAGCCGAGGACCCACTCTGGGACACCTGGTACGTCGGCCGACCGGTACTGGTGACCGCCAACGACTACGCCTTGGGCATCTACAACGGCGACGTGGGAGTGACGATCCGGCGCCCCGACGGCTCCCTACGAGTCTGCATCGACAGCTCCCGCGGCCGTCTCGACTTCGCCCCCAGCAGACTAGGCAACATCGAAACGCTCCACGCAATGACCATCCACAAAGCCCAGGGCAGCCAGGCGGCGGAAGTCACCGTCTTGATGCCAGGCGAAGAGTCGCGCCTGCTCACCCGCGAACTCTTCTACACAGCAATCACCCGTGCCCAAGACCGACTACGCGTCGTCGGGAACGAAACGTCCGTACGTCTGGCCATGGGCCGCAGAGCGCTACGTGCAACCGGCCTCCGGCAACGCCTGATCGGAATTCACCTACCGCGAATACCACCGTCCACCGGTGGGAAGCCGTAAACCTTGCCGTCCGAGGCGAGCGGCCACGGCCTACTCCCCCGCGACGAAAGCAAAAGCCTCAGAAGCAAGCTGCTGCCACGGCAAAGCCGAATCAGGATCAACACTGAACCACTCCTTCATGGGCACACCCTTGTTCGCGTCGAACCGAACTCCCTCCCCCGCGGCCACCAACACATCGACCCGGGCCGCCGGCAACTTCACCACCAGCCGCTCCTGCGCCAACATCGCAAAGATCTTCTTCTCGATACGCAACGCCGAAGAACCGAAGCCCCGTCCCGGACCTGGCAACGTCACTCCAGGCATATCCAGGAACTCGCCAACCAACTCGTCGAACCGCTCCCCTGGCGTCATCCCAGCCTCCCGGTGATATGGGCGCGGAGGCATCTCCTCCGCAGCCTGATCGGCCCAGTCGAGCAGGTAGGTCTCCATCGGGCCTTTTCCCTTGACCTCGATCGTGCCGCGCGGCCGCACCACGAACTCCGGACCGAGCGCGGCGGCCGCTCGCCCGGTCACCTGGATCTCGCCGGGCTGTCCATAGGACTCCATCCGGCTCGCCGTGTTCACGGTGTCGCCCCACAGGTCGTAGATGAACTTGCGCCGGCCGATCACTCCGGCGACCACCGGTCCCGAGTCGATCCCGATCCGGACCGCGAGCCAGCCCTGCCCCGGGCGGGCCGCGATCCGGAGGATCTCCTCGCGCATCGCGAGCGCGGTTCGGGCAACCGCCGCCAGGTGGTCAGACCGCGGCTCCGGCAGCCCGCCGACCAGCATGTACGCGTCCCCGATCGTCTTGATCTTCTCGACGCCCGCGGCATCGGCGAGCCGGTCGAACGCGGAGAACACCTGGTCCAGCAGCGCAACGACTTCCGCCGCCTCCATCACCGCGGACCGGGCGGTGAAGCCGACGATGTCGGCGAAGAGCACGCTCACCGCTTCGTAGTGTTCCGCGATCACGCCCGGCTCGGCTTTGAGACGCTCCGCGATCGGCTCCGGCAGCACGTTGAGCAGCAGCCGCTCCGACCGCTCCCGCTCCACCTGGAGCTCCCGGTGGGCGCGGTCCCGCTGCTCCACGAAGTAGCCGAGCATTAAATACGCGCTCACCGTGACGCCCGCGATGTTCAGCACCAGGAACGTGACCACGAAACCTTCCGGCAGCGCCGCCGGGGAGTATGGGAGCCGGGCATCGGGGACTGCCAGCAGTACCAACTCGACCAGGTACGCCGCCAGCCACGGCACAGAGCGCCCGAGTCCGAGCAGCGCAAGCGCCGCCAGCGGCGTGACCATCGCCCACAGGATCATCCCGCTCGAGGCCACGAAGCCGCCGAGAGAGAGCTGCAGCAAGGCAGGCAGCACCAGGAACGCTGCGAGCTGCGTGGTGCGGAACGTGCCGAAACGCCGCCTCCGAGCCAGCACGACCAGCCCGACGACGGTGATCACCTGGTAGACGCCCGGAATCGCCGCCGAGACCGGGTCGCCGTAGGCGAGGTAGGTGAGAACCCAGATCGTGGCGATCAGGGCGATCAGAACCGAGACGAAGATGAGCGTCCCCTGCCGAAGCCGCTCGTCGCGGGAGTCCTCTGGCCGAGCGCCAAGGCCGGCCAGTCGCTCCAGCTGGCGTGCGACCATCCGCCTCGGGCTAGGCCCGGCGGCGCCAGAATGGACCCGCGACCCGGTCACCAGGCTGAGCCTATGCGGCGCGGTCCGGCGGCAACAGCCACCGAATGTGCCTACCGCGGCGGCCAAGGCCGGCCCGGCGTGAGCGCGGTGGGTGGGCGACAGATCCCGATTTCCCGTCGGGACTCACTCAATGCGCGCGATCGGGCAACCCTGCTTCACAGTTTCGTCCTCCGCCACGAGGAGGCGCACCACACCGCCTACAGGTGCCGGTACCTCTGCCGAGACCTTGTCGACCTGTACCTCGGCAAGCAGTTGTTCAGCGCTGACGGTGGCGCCGTCACTGACGAACCAGGTAGCCAGCACTCCTTCCGCGTCCGGTGTGTCCTTCGACAATGCGGGGAACGGTACGTCGGTCATCCGGCCACCGCAGCGCGTACGGCTTTCTCGATCTTGTCCTGCCGCGGCAGGACGGCGTACTCGAGTGCGTGGGCGTACGGGATGGGCACATCGGGCATCGCGAGCCGCTGTACCGGGACCCGCAGCATCGTTGGGTCGTGGTCGGCAACGGTGGCGACGACCTCACCGGACAGACCGAACGAGCGGTAGTCCTCATCCACCACGACGAGCCGGCCGGTCTTGGCCACCGACGTCAGGATCGCCTCGCGGTCCAGCGGCACCAGACTGCGGAGGTCGATGACCTCCACGTCGATGCCCTCACCGGCAACACTTTCGGCGACGTCGAGGGCGTGGTGCACCGACAGGGAGAGGGTCACGACTGTGACGTCGCTGCCCTCGCGGGCGACCCTCGCCTTGCCGATAGGCACGGCGTAGTCACCCTCGGGTACCTCGTCGACGGAGCGAGCGTTCTTCGCCATCCACGGCAGCCCCATCACGCCCTTGTGGAACATGTAGACCACCGGGTTGTCGTCACGGATCGCCGAGGTCATCAGGCCCTTCGCGTCGGCGGGGCTGCTGGGGACCACGACCTTCATGCCCGGCAGGTGCGCGAACGTGCCCCACAGACACTGCGAGTGCTGCGCGCCGTCGGAGTAGCCCCCGCCCACGGCGGTGGTCAGCACCATCGGGACCTTCACGTTGCCGCCGGACTCGTAGTGGATCTTCGCCATGTGGTTGTAGATCTGGTCCAGGCATACGCCCATGAAGTCGGCGAACATCAGCTCCACGATGGGGCGCATGCCCTCGACCGCGGCGCCGATGCCGAGGCCGATGAAGGCGGTCTCCGAGATCGGGGTGTCGATGACTCGCTGCGGCCCGAACCGCTCGAGCAGGCCGGTGGTCGAGCTGAAGATTCCGCCGTAGGCGCCGACGTCCTCGCCCAGGTAGAACACCGAGGGGTCGCGTTCCATCTCCTGAGCGATGGCCTCGACCATCGCCTTGGACGTAGTCAGCCGGCGGCTTGCCTGGGGCGCGGGTGCAGCCGGGGTGTCGATGATGGTCATCGTCGTCTCCTCAGGCGAACACGTAGGAAGTGGCCGACGCAGGGTCGGGCACGGGGCTGTTCTTGGCGTAGGTGATCGCGTCCTCGACTCGCGCGCTCGCCGCGTCCTTGATCCGGGCCGCGGCGGCGTCGTCGAGGTGCCCGGCCGCGCGCAAGGTCTGCTCGTAGCGAGGGATTGGGTCCTGCATCGGTACGTCGGCGAGCTCGGGGCGATATCCCTGAGCATCGCCCTCGAAGTGCCCCCACAGCCGCAGGGTGTGAACCTCGATCAGCGACGGCCCTTGGCCCGCCCTGGCTCGGGCAACGGCGCGCTGTGCGGCGCCGTAGATGCCCTCGACGTCGTTGTCCTCGACACGTTCGCCCGGCATGCCGTACGCCGCTGCACGGTCCGCATTCGAGCCGATCGCCGTGGACGCCGAGCGCAGCACCGAGATGGCCCAGTCGTTGTCCTCGATCACGAACACCACCGGCAGCAGCCATCGGGCCGCCAGGTTCAGCGACTCGTGGAACGCGCCCTGGTTGGCGGCGCCCTCACCGGTCACCGCGACAGCGATCTGGCTGCCGCCGCGGCGCTGGAACGCGAACGCCTGTCCCAGCGCGGGTGGGTAGCCCTCGGCGATGATCCCCGAGCAGGAGAAATGCGTATCAGGGTCGAACAGGTGCATGTGGCCGCCGCGCCCGCGCCCGAGACCAGTCTCGCGACCGAAGATCTCTGCCGTCATCTTCCGCAGGTCCACGCCGTGGGCGATCGCGAAGTGGTGCGGGCGGTGCGTCGCGGTTACCGCGTCCTCCGCGGTCAGGTGCGCGCACACGCCGGCCGCCACGGGCTCCTGTCCGGCGGACAGGTGCATCTCCCCGGGGACCAGCCCCTTGCCGATATCGAAGCCGGGTCCTTTGTCGGCGTGGTACTCCCGGAGGATCGCCTCCTCGTAGGTGCGGGAGAGCACCATAATCTCGTAGAGCCCCACCCGCACGGCGGGGTCGACGGAGGTCCCGCCCGGCTGAGGGCTCGACGTCGAGGGTGCTGCGTGTGTCGTCATCACGGCCTCCAGTGCTGCGTCTCCCCCGGCATCGTGTTGGCGTGGGGATTGCCGGGCTCCACCACGGCCAGCGCGGACATCCCAGGAGAGGCCGACTGGCCACCATCGAGCCTATGCACACCGCACCGCTGCGTCCAGGAATCAACGAATCGTGCGCCGTCGGCGCAGCTGTCGTGTTCAAGGACGGGGTCCTCGTTCCTCCGTCCTGTCTTGAAGCTGGACGCAGCCTTGGTCTTGAGACACAGCCGTTCTGTAGATCTTCGCCGGGATACCTGGGCCTACGTTGCGGCTGGGCCACACCGCACCAGCGCGCTACGCACACGTGACACAGCGTTCCCTCCTCGCTTCGACAGCCGTGACCACGTCCCGCCCGACGGACGCGGGCTACCGGCGTCCCCCTGCTCGACGGCGCTTCCCGAGATGCTGTTCGCGGGCCGCTTGCCCAGGTGACGACCTCTGATGACGGGTACGCTCTGCGGTCATGGCGATCGAGATACACCCGGACGCGATCACGCTGCGATGGATGCCGGAGCCGGCGGACCTGCAAGAGCTGGCGCGCCGGCCGGCCTTTCGGAGGCAGATCGCGAAGTCGCTGGCCGTCGCCTCGACCCTTCTCGTCGTCGGCCTGCTTCTGCTCGCGACCGGGGCGGCGGAAAAGTCTGGTGGCTTCCTCGTCGCCGTCGGCGGCGTGCTCCTGCTGTTGCTCGGCACTGCGCCACGGCGATCGCTCCAACTGCGATGGAAGAACGACCCGCTGCTCCAGGATCTGGTCGAGTACGTGGCCGACAACCGGGGCCTGTCGCGCCGGCAGCAGGACTTCGAGTGCTGGTGGGGGTGGTCCCGGATCCGCGACGTCGAGGAGAGCGGCCGCGCATTCATCCTCCGGCTCGGCGTAGGCCGTCCCTCCGATGGACCGCTCCTCATCCTGCCGAAGCGTGGACTGGCGAGTCCGGCCGACGAGACCCGCCTGCGCGAACTTCTGGAGGCCCACGTACGCCGCCGCCAAGCGGCGTAGTGGCGCGTCTCCGGCCATAACGATCTACGGCTGGAGTACTAAGCCGTGTGGTTGATGTGCGTGTCCCCCTCGGACACCAAACGGATATTTCAGAAGGCGACGCCGGGGTCACGATCGAGTCCATCCGCCAGCGGACCGACGTACTGGCAGTGCTTGGAGAACGCGCTCCCGGTCTCACCGTCCTCCTCGGGCAGCGCACACTTCCCGCTCCTGGCTCAGCCGGCCCAGATCGCCAAGCTGCTGGCCGCCTGACCGAGGTAGCGTGCCGTATGCCTGCCATCGAAGACCTCGCCGGGTTGCTGGTGGCCATCGCGGCGGGCGATCGCATAGTCGTCACGGCGTCGCTCGACGCGGCACCACAGCTGGCAACGGCGCGGCTGGCGCGCCGCGACGAGCGCTTCATCGCCGAGTGTCAGGTCCAGGTCTACGAAGGCGACACGGCGCTGCATGCCGCGGCGTTCGCGTACGACGTCGAGCTCGCCGAAGATCTGGTCGCGCGCGGCGCCGACTTCCGCGCCCGCAACCGTCGGGGCGCCGAACCTCTGCATGCGGCCGTCAGCGGTGGACCCGGCGCAACGAATTGGAATCCGACCCGTCAGAGGGCAGTCATCGAGTACCTCATCGAGGCGGGCGCCGACCCGAACGCTGCGGCGCTGGGTGGGACCACGCCCTTGCATCGAGCCGTCCGAAACCGGTGCTCGGCTGCTGTCGAGACACTCCTGCGCTTGGGCGCGAATCGTCGTTTGGCGAACGACCGCGGCTCGACTCCGGCCTCCCTCGCACGCCGAGCAACGGGCCGCGGCGGCGTGGGCTCCGAGGCGGCCAAGCATGAACAGCGGGTCATCATCCAACTCCTCGACGACGCCACAGCCTGAGCTTCCGGCAGGTCCGCCGGGCGGCCGGCTCGACCGCGGCGTCCAGAGCGCCGAGTACGCCGAGACGCGCGAGGATCGCTCCCCGCGCCAGAGCTCAGCGGCTTGCCGCCCGTACCGCAACGGCAGGGACCGCCTTTCAACGCGCCCGGCGCAGGAAGTCGACGACCAGGTCTGTCGTCGCCTGCGGCTGCTCCTCCGTGATCCAGTGCCCGCAATCCGGGATGACCGCATCTTCGACGTTGTCGGCGACACACCGAATCACCTCGCCGATCCCAGGGCCGAAGGTAGCTTCGCCACCGAAGGCCAAGACCGGCATCTGCAGCTTATTGCCCTGCGCAAGGAACTTTCTGTTGTCGGTCGCATCCTGCCCGAACGCCAGGAACTGGGCAAAGCTCGCTCGCATTGCGCCGGGTTGCGCATAGAGCGCCGCATAGTGCTCGCGCTTCGCTTCGTCGAACCGCGTCGGGTCCACGGAGAGTTCGTTCCAGAAGCGGTCGAGATAGATACGCTCGCGGCCGGCGACCAGGCGCTCCATGTCGCGACCACCGAAGCCGAAGTGCCACATGACCGGATCCTGGATGATCTGATCCCAGGGCCCGATGCCGGGCAGCGGCGCATCGATCGCCACCCATCGGCTCACCCGCTCGGGGTGGGTGGCGGCGACTGCGAAGCCGACCATGATGCCGATGTCGTGCGTCACCAGTTCGATCGTCTGCACACCCAGGGCGTCCACGACGCCCCAGATGTCCGCCGCCTGATTCTTCTTGTCGTAGCCGCCCTCAGGCTTCGACGAGAGGCCCAACCCACGCAGGTCGGGCGCGACAACCGTGTGGTCTTCGATGAGTGCGCTCGCCAGATGACCCCACATGTCGCCCGTTGTACCGAAGCCGTGCAGCATGACGACCGGTGCACCATGCCCGCCGACGCGTACGTGGATCGTGACGCCGTTGGTTTCGATCTCACGCGACTGCACACCGGCTGGGAAGGGGTAGATGCCGTCCTGATGTCTGTCGTCGTTCATCGGTTTACTCCGGTTTCGAAGGGGAACATGGCTCCGACCTGTCTCATCGCCGCTTCGACAATGGCTATGTCCTCTTCCGTCGTTCCACCGCTGACTCCAATGCCGGCGATCACCTGACCCTCGCTGGTGAGCGGCACGCCGCCGCCCATCGCGGAGTATCTGCCGCCGGAGACGGCGAGGAGTGGATAGAGGGCCGCGCCTGGTTGCACGAGGGGGACGAGGTCAGCGGTGCGCATCCGGACGAGGGCCGATGTGTAGGCCTTTCGCTCGGAGAGCTCGAGAGAGAATGCGGGCGCTCCGGTCATGCGGTGCGTGAGAACGACGTTGCCGTGGATATCGATGACGGAAACCGCGACGGGTACGCTTTGTTTGAGCGACTCGGCCTCGACGCGGTCCGCGATTTCCTTCGCGATGGTGAGCAAGTCCGTGGTCATGTGTTTTCCTTCCAGAAAGTAAGACAGGTCGTTCGGGTTTCAGTGCTCGCGCTTGAGCGCCAGCTGACCCACGAAGGCTCCGAGTCGATTCTCCGAGTCGCCAGGCTCCTGCAAGCCTTGCGCCAGGAGGGCTTTGATGCTTTCCTGCGCCGCTGGTCGTTTGACGGACGTCATGCAGGCGTCCCAGCCGGCTCTGATTTCGACGTCGGGCGGCAGGCTCGCTTCGTTCACGAGGCGCTTGGTGTTGGCGATCGCCCACTTGTCGAACGAGGCGATCCGGGTTGCGAGTGCGTCGACGAAATTGTCCAGCTCTGCATCCGGTAGCGCACGGTTCACGTAACCGAGGAATTCGGCGTCGGCGCCCCGAACGTCGTCTGAGCTGAGGAGTACTTCGAGGGCTCGTGCCCGTCCCATGACTCGCGGCAATCGCGCCATCGGCCCTCCCCCGGCGACCAGACCCACGCCCACTTCCCACTGCGACAAGATCGCTCTCTCTCGGCTCGCGAAGCTCATGTCACAGGCGAGCGCGAGCTCACTGCCGTTTCCGGTCGCCCGCCCCCGGATCAGCGCGATCGAAACGAACGGGGCGCGCGTCAGCCGCACCAGGATGTCGGGCCACGCCTCGAGGCCGGTCGGACCTTGCGGGATGCTCGTCAGATCCTCGAAATTCGCGAGGAAGTCGGAGTGATTCAGGAAGAAGCCGTCGACGGCACTTTCGAAGACCACTACCTTCACTCGGTCGTCGTCCTCGAGCGCCGTGACGATCTCTCGCAGCTGCGTAACGAATTCTGGACCCATGAGGTTGAGCGGCGGGTTGTCGAGTACGACTCGACAGTATGAAGGTGTGACTCGATTGAGCCTGAGTTGCGGATCATGCGTTGCTGCGTTCATCAGAGCCTCTCGTGCGTTGGATAGAGACAAATCGTTGTGTGGTTCAGCGCAGATGAAATACGCGGCCTATTGGGCGAAAAAGGTCAGAAGGGCCTGGTTGACCTCGTCGGGGTGGGTCCAAGCGATGTTGTGCGGCCCGCCTTCGACCGTCACGACCTCGAGATCCTTGATCAAGCCGGGCAGCCGGGCAGCGGTGGCGGCGTACGGGAGGATTCGGTCGGCGTCGCCGTGGATCAGCAGTGTCGGTACGTCGATCTCGGGCAGGTCGCCGCGGAAGTCGGTCAGCCAGGTGTCGACGCAGGCGTGCGCGGCGTACGGGGAGGCGGTGATCGCGACGTTGAAGCTGTTCTGCCAGGCCTGCTCGCTGACTCGGGAGCCGCCGAGTACGTCGAGGTTGTAGAAGCTGTCGAGGAAGGCCTCGAGGTAGGCGGGCCGGTCCTTGACGATCGCGGCCTTGATCTCGTCGAACACGGCCCCGTCGACCCCGTCGGGGTTGTCGCCGGTCTTGAGCAGGAACGGCGGGATCGCCCCGATGAGGACGGCCTTGGCGACTCGGGCCGAGCCGAAGGTCTTGAGATAGCGGGTCACTTCGCCGGTGCCCATCGAGAAGCCGCAAAGCACTATCTCGCTGAGGTTCAGGTGCTCGAGCAACGTGTTGAGATCGGCGGCGAAGGTGTCGTAGTCGTAGCCCACCGTGGGCTGACTGGACTTGCCGAACCCGCGCCGGTCGTAGGTGATGACCCGGTATCCGGCCTGCAGCACCGCTCGTTCCTGCTTCTCCCACGCAGCGCCGTTGAGCGGGTAGCCGTGGATCAACACGACCGGTTGCCCGGACCCGTGGTCCTCGTAGTGGATTTCGATCGGGGCACTGTTCTCGGTGCCGACGGCGATGCGTGGCATGACGTTCTCCTTGTCTGCTGCTTGCTTTTCCACACTCACCATCGCGGGCCGAGTGGCCGTCCTGCGCCCGGGGCGAACCCCGGTCACCCCCGGGTCGGCCGGCCCGGCGTATAGCAAGAAGGCCCGGACCGTCTGGTCCGGGCCTTCTTCTGGTGCGGTATCAGACCCGACCGGGGAGTCGGGTCGTGATCTCCTGGACCAGCCAGGTATTGCCGTCCGGATCGGTGAACGAGCAGAACGAGCCGTAGCTGGTCCGCTCCGGGTCAGGGCCGGGCTGCCGTGCCTCGACCGGGAACGGTGGGCCGTGCCAGACATCGACCACGTCGATGCCACGGCTGACGAGATCCTTGTGCGTCGCTTCGATGTCGGAGACAACCAGCACCGCCTGCGCCGAGCCGGGCGCGGCCGCGGTGAGTCCGGTGCCGAACGTGATCGAGCACGGGGAGCCCGGTGGGGTGAACTGGACGATCCGAAGACCGTCCAGCGGGGCGACGTCGTCGTCGAACCGCCATCCCAAGCGTTCATAGAACTGCTTGGACCGATCGACGTCGGAGACCGGAATGACATCGTTCTCGAGATGCATCTCGCCCTCGCCGATGCCTGCGTCATTACGCGTGGAGCTCATGTCCACTCTCTTTCTCGTTTGTACACAACTGTTCTACTGGGTTCTTGACCAGCTGCTGCTGGCCGAGTGTGGGGATCGCACCGACGCTGCAGTCCGCCGGTGACATGCAGCCGGGAGCCGCGTCTGTCAGACCTGGGAGTTGGCCGGGTCACTCGGGTGCTCGGTGAGGGGGGTGGTCTCAGTCGTCATCCACATGCCCATGGGCAGCGACTTCAGGATCACCTGCAGCTCGTCCCCGTCTTCGGCCCGCCAGAGGCCAAGAGCCTGCCAACTGCCCGGCGTAGGCGGCAGCATCCACAGTCGGACGAGATGTCCCTCCTCGGCGAGGTCGCGCGTCCGCTCGGCCTCGCGGGCCTGGATGTCGGCGACCTCCTGCTCACTCGCGCCGTCGGGAACCGTGACCTCGAACGTCGTCAGGAACTCCTTGGCATGTGCTTCGTACGACAGACCGGCGTCGTTGGGATGGGCCGCCAACGGCACCACCTGATCCGAGCGCCAAACGCGCAACGGCATCGACGCGAGGACGGCCTCGAGCTCCATCTCGTCGTCGGCGGCGAACAGGCCGAGGGTGCGCCATTCGCCCGCCTGTAGGGGCGGACGCCACAAACGCAGCAGATGCCCCTGGCCGGCAAGCTCGATGGAACGTGCAGCCTCGCGGCGACGAACCTCCTCAACTACCTCGTCCGCGGTTCCCTCCGGAACCTGCGTCGTCATCGTGACCAGATACTCCATCTGCGAGCCTCCTGCGTTCAGCTACGGCGCCGACCGGGTCGGCTTCACCCCGATCCTTCCGTTTCGCTGCCCGACGCGGACCCGGTGAACACCCCGGCCCATGCCTGGTTCGCTCGCCCCAGGGCCTCGCCCTGATGCAGGTTTGGGCTATCCGGGTGCCACGTCGAGCACCGCGTTTCGGAGCTCTTTGCGGGTACTGACGCCTAGCTTCGTGAACACCTTCCCGAGGTGCCACTCGACAGTGCGGGCACTGAGGAAGAGACGGGTGCCGATCTCTGCGTTGGACAGGCCCTCGCGGGCGAGTCGCGCTATGTGGAACTCCTGGACGGTCAGTTCCTCAGTGGTCTCGACACCCCGGCGGAGCGCCTTGCCGCCGGCCAGCGCGAGCTCGCGCCGAGCCCGCTCGGCAAACGCGGTCGCCCCCATCGCAAACAGCATGTCGTGAGCGGTGCGTAGCTGCTCCCGGGCCTTGATGCGCTGACCGATCCGTCGCAGCCACTCGCCGTACAAGAGGTGCCCTCGTGCGACCTCCAGGCGAAGACCCGCGCAGTCCAGGTGATGGATCGACTCGCGGTGCGACGCGTCCACGTCCTCGTCACCCAGCAACGCGCGAAGCCGAGCTTCGATACCCAACGCCCAAGAGGTGGGCGTGACACGAGCGCGCTCCGACATCCGCTGATGCGCTGCCGCTACCAGCTTTGCATCGCCGGTGCGGGAGGCCGCCTCCGCGAGCTCCGAGACCACCATCATCTGGTATCCGCCCACGACATCGCGGTCGAAGACCTCGCGCGCGGCCAGCAGTGCGACCTCGTGACGCCCCAGGCTGTTGTCCAGCACCGAGGTTGCGTAGTCGGCAAAGGTGACGATCCGCCCCTGGCCCAGTGACCACGCCTCGCCGCGGACCGCCGCGATCGACCTCGATGCCTTCTCGTCAGGCCCGCGGAGGGCAGCGAGGAGCATCGCGGCGTAGCCGACTGCTTGATTGCCGGTGATGTCGGCGACCATTCGGTCCTCCTCGACGAGCTCAGCGGCCTCGGTGAGTTCCCCGGCAAGCAGCCTGTTGGTCGCGAGCACGTTGACAGCAAATTGCAACTGAACAAGCGCGCCGGCGTCACGGGCTCGGCGGACCTGGAGCTCGGCCAGCGCCCGTCCCGCCTCGAAATCCCACAGCTCGGTCGCGAGTATTGCCGTGACCCGGTTGCCGCCGAGCCGAAGCAGCCGGCCGACGTCCTCGGCGCCGCAATCGATGCTCTGCACAGCCATCAGCGCTCGGGCAAGCGATGCTGCCGCCGTCGCGTGGCCGTCCGTGAATCTGCTGGCCAGCGCGTCGAGGATGCAGTCGATGACCCGCGGCGCTCCTCGGGGCGGGGAGCCGACCCGCGCGGCGGCCGCAACGACGTTCGTCAGCTCGGGCGTATCGGTCCCGCTGGCCCAGATGGCGGCGGCAAGCGCATCCAGATACGTCTCGCGGGCCAGATCACCGTTGAGCGACTCGAGGTGTCCAGCGGCGTCCAGGAGTAGCGGAGCGGCGCCGGCGGCTCTCCGCTGGTCGAACATGATCTGTCCGCGCAGGTGCTTCACCTCCGCAGACCGCATCGCATCGGCCGGGCCGCTCTCGACCGCGGCCAGGAGCGCGAGAGCAGCATCGAGGGCGCCACCATCGCGCTTGCGCCAGGCCGCGGCGAGCTGGCGTTCAGCCCGCCCGGTTGGTTCGGGCGTGAGACTTGCCGCTCGTTCCAGCAGCGCCGCGGCAGCCAGCAGGCCGCCACGAGACTGCGCTCGGGCGGCCGACTCTTCCAGCTCAGCGGCGATCCCTTCGTCCGGCGCCAGCGTTGCCTGGGCTCGGTGCCATGCTCGCCGGTCGGGATCGACCTCGGCGTCGGTGACCTCGGCCAATGCGCGGTGGATCTCCTGGCGCTCTTCCGGAGACGCAGAGCGGTACGCAGCCGCGCGTACCAAGGGATGCCGGAACCCGACCCGCGCACCGAACTTGATCAGACCCGCCGTCTCGGCCGGCTGCGCAGCATTCGCCCTGATCCCCAGCACACCCGCCGCCCGCCACAGCAACGTCGCGTCGCCGAGCGGTTCAGCCGCCGCGGCCACGAGCAGACGCCTGGTGTCCTGCGGGAGCGTCGACAGCCGACGAAGAAAGCCTTGCTCGATGCGACTGGCCAATGGAACCAGATCCGATTGCTCGAACCCGTCTGCGAGCTCTGCCGCCGTCCACGCGCGCGGCAACTCGAGCAGCGCAAGCGGGTTGCCGCGGGTCTCCACGATGATTCGGTCGCGGACGCGGGGATCTATCGGACCCTTCACCACTGAGTCGAGCAGCCGGCCGGCGTCTGCCTCGATCAGTCCGTTGACCGTGAGCTCCGGCAAGCCGGCGAAGTCGTGCTGATCGCTTGGCTCCCGTAGCGCAACCACAAGCCCGATCCGCTCAGCCGCCAGCCGCCTGGCAACGAAGGCGATCGTCTGCGCCGAGACACGGTCGAGCCAGTGCACGTCGTCGATGAGGCAGATCAGCGGTCGCTGCTCGGCGCGGTCAGCCAGCAGGTCCAGCACCGCGAGTCCGACCAGGAACCGGTCCGGTGCCTGCCCTCCGGTCAGGCCGAAGGCAGTCCCGAGGGCGATACGTTGCGGAGTGGGCAGGCGGTCAAGTCGATCCAGGAACGGGGCGCAGAGCTGATGCAGCCCGGCGTAGGCGAGCTCAGTCTCGGCCTCAACGCCGGCCAATCGGGCGATGCGGCAACCAGCTGCGCCCGCTTCCACATAGTCGAGCAATGCGGTCTTGCCGATTCCGGCCTCACCCCGCACGACGAGCACGTGGCTCTGCCCTGCCCGCGCACCCGCGATCAGGCCGTCGAGGGTCGCGCATTCGCTGCGCCTGCCGAGCAGCGCGGCCAGACGATCACGCCGATCACGCAGAGGCGAACCCATGCAGATCAGAACCAGATCCGAACTGTGTCGACCCCGGTGCAGTTCTTGTCGACCTGGTGGAACACCGCGGAGAGCGCGCGTACGACTCCTTGGCGCGCGTGTTTGACTACGGCCGGGTTGTTGGGCACGCCGTTGTCCAAGCCGGCCATCACAGTAGGACTCATCGCACTTCCGAGCGCGGAAGCGGTGCGAACCTGGGCCTCGCCGACTTGGGGCCAGGTGCCGCCGAGGCTGCCTGACCGGCACCTCCGGTCAGTACCGCGCCGGCCGCCAACGCCGCCGTGCCCAGCTTGAGCATGCCCCGGTGTGACGGAGCCTTCTCAGCGTCCTCACACATAATCTATCTACTCTCCGGAGGCTGCAATCTGGTTAGAACGTGCACTTGCTGGTCAGTGTGAACCGGCCACCAAGACCGTGACCACGACCGGTTAGCTCTCTGCTAGGAGACGCTGCCTCCTACCGCCGGCAGGAGGCCTGTGGATGATGGGCGCCGCGTCGGCCACGGTGTCAGAAACTTGCTTCAAAACATCGAGAAATTGCGAAGACACCGTGAGGAGGATGAAACGCGAATGTCATCGACGCGTCAAGACGGCAGGGCCGGCGAGAAGAAGCCGATCAGCCTCGTCACTGCGGGTACAACTCGCGGCCTGAACGGCACGAGCGGTGATTTCATGGTGGTGTGGAGCACGAACAGGAAGAGATCCTCGAAGTCGGGAAGGCTTCGAGACGTGGGCGCCGAAGGGCCGGATGGATTCTGGTCCTGGTGGCGGTGCTGACCCTGATCGTCCTTCGTGCCTCGACGGATCGTCCGCCCCATCAGGCCGTGCCGAGTCCAACCCCGTCCGAGGCGATCAACGCCATCCCGGGCGGGCGGACGGCGACGGCGTGGCCGACGGCGCCCGGCGCATGCGGAGCGGACACGCTGCTGCCGATCGTGTCGAGTGCGCCACCCGCGGGGCACACCGGGATCCAGGTGCTGCTCGGCGGAGACCGGCTGCGACTCGTCGACTTCGACAGCGGCCGCGTGACGACCTTGCCTGACGCAGTCGTCCGTCCGGGTGAGTACGCCGCTGTGCTGGCCGGTGATCCGGTCACGGCGTACGCGACAACCGGGTCGTGCAGTGAGACGGCTCCCTACGCGATGTTGCGCATCAGCGTCGATCACCGGGTGAGTGTCATCCGCCCACTCCGTCCCACCGAGTGGGCGCTGACCGATGGCAATCGGGTCTGGATCGCTTCCTTCGCCAGTGACATCGACAACCCCTACGGGACGATCGCTCCGGTCGTCGGCGGGCAGCGGGTCCGGCTGCCGCTCGGCTTCTACGCATCCGCAATCGTGGGCGACACGATCGTCGGCCTGATGCAGCCCGATCCGGGGATCTCACCGACGTGGCTCGCCCTCGTCGACGCACGCACCGGTCGGTTACAGGCCAAGCTCGACCAATATGTCGCGCCACTCGCGGCCGGCGCGGGCCAAGTCTTCTGGACCACCGGCTGTCACGACGACGCGTCACCGTGCAGGCTCCACCGCCGGTTGATCGCCGGCGGAGAGACCCTCGGATCCCCCCTTCCACGCCCCGCCTGCTGCGGTGTCGTCAGCCCGGACGGCACGAGGGTCGCCTTCCTGATCCAACGAGCAACGACAGACCAACGTTTTGCCGGCCAGCCGCTCCCGCCCCTGGACATCGCGATCCTGCAACTCGACACCGGCCGGCTGAGCATCGTGCCAGGCATCGAACTGCCCACCAAGTCACAACCCGGGCTGACCTTCACCGGCCGTGATGACTGGCTGGTGATCGCCCTCAACGCCGGGTCCCGCACCCGGCTCCTCGCCTGGCGGCCCGGACTGCGGCAGCCCTACGAGACGAACGCGCTTCCGGGCCCCGTCCATGACCCGCCGACACTCGTCGTCACCAGCCAATGACCACCTCGTCGCGACCGTGGACTGCGGGAGCTCTTTTCGTATCCGCACCGACCAAGGAGCGACGACGATGAGCGAAGTTGTCGACGGGACCACGGAGACATCGGCGGCCGGTATCCCTTCGCACCGGTACACCGCGGCGCTGGCCAGGCGGATCGAGACCGCCTGGCAGGAGCGGTGGGAGCGAGAGGGCACCTTCCAGGCCTCCAACCCGACCGGCCCGCTGTCCGACGGCTTCGACGAAGTCGCCGGCCGGCCGCGCCGCTACGTGCTGGACATGTTCCCGTACCCGAGCGGCGCTGGGCTGCACGTCGGCCACCCGCTGGGCTACATCGGGACCGACGTCTACGCCCGCTACCTGCGGATGTCCGGGGCCAACGTGCTGCACACGATGGGCTTCGACGCGTTCGGCCTGCCCGCCGAGCAGTACGCGATAGAGACCGGGCAACACCCCCGAACCACCACCGAGGCCAACATCCGGAACTACCGGCGGCAGTTGCGCCGGCTCGGACTGGGCCACGACCTGCGCCGCAGCGTTGCCACCACGGACGTCGACTTCTACCACTGGACCCAATGGATCTTCCTGCGGATCTTCGACGCCTGGTACGACGCGGCCGCGAGCAGGGCCCGCCCGGTCACGGAACTGTGGGCCGATTTGGACGCCCGGGTCCGGGAGCCGGCCCAGGGCACCAACCCGTACGGCCGACCGTGGCCCGAGCTGTCCACAGTGGAGCGCCGGCACGTGGTGGACGCACACCGGCTGGCGTACCGGTCGGATGCGGTCGTCAACTGGTGCCCCGGCCTCGGCACCGTGCTGGCCAACGAGGAGGTCACCCCCGACGGCCGCAGCGAGCGCGGAAACTTCCCGGTCTACCGGCGGCCGCTGACTCAGTGGATGCTGCGGATCACCGCGTTCGCGGACCGGCTGATCGACGACCTGGACTCGGTCGAATGGCCGGAGTCGGTGGCCCAGATGCAACGCAACTGGATCGGCCGGTCCAGTGGCGCGCGGGTCCGCTTCGGCTCGCCCGCCGGCGACATCGAGGCCTTCACGACCCGGCCGGACACACTGTTCGGCGCCACCTACTTGGTTCTGGCCCCGGAGCACCCGCTGGTGGACGAGGTCACGGCCGACCGGTGGCCGGACGACGTACGTCCGGAGTGGACCGGTGGCGCCCCGACGCCGGGCAAGGCCGTCACCGAGTACCGTAAAGCAGCCTCGCGGCGCTCAGACCTGGAGCGGCAGACCGAGGGCCGGGACAAAACCGGCGTCTTCACCGGGTCAACAGCGCTCAACCCGGTCAACGGCGAGCAGGTGCCGATCTTCGTCGCCGACTACGTGCTGATGGGGTACGGCAGCGGCGCCATCATGGCGGTGCCCGCGCACGACCAGCGGGACCTGGAGTTCGCGCAGAAGTTCCGCCTGCCCGTCGTCAAGGTGATCGAGCCGCCGGCCGAGTGGACCGAGCGGCACCGGATCGGCGCGCACACCCCACCGGCCGAGTGGCCGGAGGCGTACTCCGGCGACGGCGTCCTGATCGCCTCTGCGAACGCCGGCGTTTCGCTGAACGGACTGGATAAGGAAGAGGCGAAGGCCCGGATCACGGCCTGGCTCCAGGTGCAGGGCCTGGGCGAGGCGGCGATCACGTACAAGCTGCGGGACTGGCTGTTCAGCCGACAGCGGTACTGGGGCGAGCCGTTCCCGATCGTGTACGACGAGCACGGGCTGCCGGTACCGCTGCCCGAGTCGATGCTGCCGGTCGAGCTGCCCGAGATGACGGACTTCTCGCCGCGTACGTACGACGGACCGGACGCGGCCGACTCAGAGCCGGAGCCGCCGCTGTCCCGGCTGCCGGACTGGGTCGAGGTCGAGCTGGACCTGGGCGACGGGCCGAAGAAGTACCACCGCGAGACCAACACGATGCCGCAGTGGGCCGGTTCCTGCTGGTACGAGATCCGCTACCTGGACCCGACCAACCACGATCGCTTCGTTGACCCGGAGGTCGAGCGGTACTGGATGGGGCCGACCGCCGAGAACCCGACCGGCGGCGTCGATCTGTACGTCGGCGGCGTCGAGCACGCCGTTCTGCACCTGTTGTACGCACGCTTCTGGCAGAAGGTGCTGTACGACTTGGGGCACGTGTCGGCGTCCGAGCCGTTCGCCCGGCTGTTCAACCAGGGTTACATCCAGGCCGCCGCGTACGCCGACGAGCGCGGCTTCTACGTACCGGCAGCGCAGGTCACCGAGGTCGACGGCAGCTTCACCTACGAGGGCCGGCCGGTCACCCGCGAGTTCGGCAAGATGGGCAAGAGCCTGAAGAACTCCATCGCCCCGGACGAGATGTACGCCGAGTACGGCGCGGACACCCTGCGGCTGTACGAGATGTTCACCGGTCCGCTGGAGCAATCCCGGCCGTGGAACAACAAGGCGGTCATCGGTGTCTACCGCCTACTGCAGCGGGTCTGGCGCAACGTCGTCGACGAGGAGACCGGTTCGCCGCGGGTCTCTTCGGACGCGGCCGACGAGGAGACGCGGCGGCACCTCCACCGGACCATCGCGGCCGTGCGCGAGGGGATGGAAGGGCTGCGCTTCAACACCGCGATCGCCCGCATCACCGAGCTGAACAACCACCTGACCGCGCGATGGGGCGCGGCCGGCGGAGCACCGCGTGAGGTCGTCGAACCACTGCTGCTGATGCTGGCCCCCCTGGCACCCCACGTCGCCGAGGAGCTGTGGTCGCGGCTGGGGCATGCGGATTCGCTGGCGTGGGAGACCTTTCCGGTCGCCGACCCGACCCTGCTGACGACTGAGACGATCGAGATCGCGGTGCAGGTGAACGGCAAGGTGCGGGCGACGACCGTGCTACCTGCCGACGCCGACAAGGCGAGCACCGAGGCGCTGGTGCTGGCCGACACTCAGGTAGCCCGCATGCTGGCCGACGTCGACGTCCAGCGGGTGATCGTGGTGCCCGGACGGCTCGTCAACATCGTCACCGGATGACCGCGGCTGGCGTGGGCTCAGACGTGGACCTGGAGGCCTGTGGTTAACGTGCGTGTTCCTCCTCGGACACACAACTCACAGCAGAGCCGGCAGGAGGCCGAGGATCGGTGAGCGGACAGCGGCCTGACGAAGGTCAGCTACCTGACCTCGTTCAACACCTTCGGCCGGGAGGCCTGCTCCGAGGGTCCCAGCCATTGCGCGAGCACGCCGAGGGGCCCAACGAGGGCCGATCTCGCGGAAGAAGTTCTCCCGCTGCTGGATCACGTGCTGCACGTACTGGTCCCGTCCGACATTGTTGATCGTGTGCGCTCGCTGATCGCCGATGTCGTAGCGAACCGCGGTCGGCGCGCCCTCGCCCGTGTCGTAGCGAAGCTGCAGGTCCGCGAACGCAACCCGGTCCCCGGGGTACAGCCGCCGCGGCACCGTGATCGCCTCGCCGTTCACGAAGGTGCCGCCGGCCGAGCCTAGATCTTCGACGTAGTCCACACCGCCCTGCTGCCACAGCGCCGCATGCGTCCGGCTCAGGTACGGGTCCTCGAACCGTACCTCGCAGCTCGGCAGCCGGCCGACCGTCAGACGGGCGCCGGTCAGGTCGATCCGCTGCCCCTGGTGCGATCCGGTTTCCAGCACGAGGTACGTCGTACTCGATCCATCGCTCATCGTCCTCTGCGGCGACCGCAGGCACCTCGCCCGCCCGCACCACAGCCCCACGATCAGGAAAGCACCCGGGCCGGATCGTCACAAGATACGGGGTGTCGCGCGTCCACCCAGGTCAGTGCTGTGGGAAGCAGGCAGCGACGGCCAAGCCATCCACGAAGTCGTTCATCTGGTGGCCGGAATGGCCCTTTACCCACTGGAAGGCGACATCCCCGCGCTTGGTCACCAACGCCACCAGGGGCTCCCAGAGATCCCTGTTGGCGACCGGCTTCTTTGCTGAGGTGAGCCAGCCTCGCTCGAGCCAACCCCTGTGCCACCCGTCGCGGAAGCAGTTGACAACGTACGTCGAATCCGACACGACCAGCAGCGGACCGTCGTTGGCCCGCACGGCCTCGAGGGCGGCTCGGATCTCCATCCGCTGGTTGGTGGAGGCAGCCTCGTGACCAGCGGCATACTCGGTCGTCGACAGCGCCCAGGCCCAGCCTCCAGGTCCGGGGTTGCGCGAACAGGCACCGTCGGTGAACACCGTGCGGGCGCCGACAGGGACTGTCATGTCGGCAGGGCGAGGACGGCGGGCGCGGGCTGGAGGCATCAGAGCGAAACACTACCCCGCCGGCGCATCCCCAGATGCACAGCCCCGAAGGCGGCGTACCGCGCCGGACAACGAGGCTCAGTGCGCGGCCAGGAGCAAGAAGGTCACTCGGATCAGAGCTGTTAGACCGACAGGCCGCGCCACGTACCTGCAGGTGCTGGTGCCTCGCCAAGAAACGTCGAGGTCGTTACCGCACTCGCCTTCCGCCTGGGGCAATTTCGGGGGAGAACCTCGCAGCTGCACCCTTCTACCCACCGCATACCCGGGGTGAAGGGACAAGATCAGGGGTGAACCCCGCACCTGGCCGCAGGGGCGGGCTTCGGGGTAGTGGTCGCCCCGGATTACCGCCCCAACCTTGCTTGACGCGGCACCAGCCCAGCGCCTTCTCGCACATCGTCGACCATGGGTTCGGGGTTCTGAGCGCTCGAGTCTGTCGCTCCGCATCTCACACGTTGTCGCCGATGAAGGCGTTCAAGTTGCTACCGGCAACCACGGGCCGGCCCTAAGAGCCATTGGTTTCCGCGGTGAGCCAGCCGGGTGTCAACCGGAACGCCGTTCAAGGTCTCCTCGGTCATCGCGGCGACGGGCATCGCGAGCGGCTCGAGGTACCTTCCGCCGGCTGCAGCTCGGAAGCGCTCCAACGTGGGCATCCGCGAGTTCGAGGATCGACAGATCGGGATCCATCGGGTCCGGCGGCTCGATCGAAGGACACCAGCCACGCACGCAGCCATCGCGCCGCCTCCTCACCCATCCGCGCCTGCAATCGCCCCGAAGGCATCGCATGACGAAACATTCCCACCAAGTAGCCGGGAGTGGTACGACGACCCGTCGCATCACTCCCCAGGACAGGAGCAAAGCGATGCGACAGATCCAGATCCGCAGGAGGCCGCTACGAGCACTCGCCCGCATGAACACGCAGCCGCTCGACCTCCGCACACCATCGGGCCGACCGCTCCCGTTCTGATCCCACCCGCCCACACCGACAGTTCAAGACCATGAACCTCAGACTGCACGTTCACCACGCCTACACCGGCGGCTGGTGCGCCGACATCGACGACGACAACGACCGCCAACCCGACGACCCCTTCTGATGCGTCGACCAATGGCCAAACCTGCAGGACGCAATCAATGCAGGCTGCCACCAGCTCGCCGAACTGTCCGCCACGCTCCAAACCACGCAGAAGCTCCCCCGCGTAAGCTCGCGTTCCGCGTCGACCGCCTGAGTCGAGATCTGAGCACCGGGTCCGTCCAAGTCCCGGCTCCCCCTTGTCCCATCCTGGCCGGCCGTTCACTGTGGTTTAGACAGCATTCCGCTGGACGTGGGGGCCGCGCTGCACACGCCGGGGCCGACGAGCGAGCGACAGAACGGCGCCACGGATCTGAGGCCGGGCGAACCGGCCTGAAGGGGGACGAAAGATCATGGCCAATGTGTTCTTGGAGAAGATATCCCTCGGCAGGGACTCCTCAGGACGACCGCTGGTGATCAACCGCCGTACCAAGGCGATGCTCGAGGCCGTCGAACGCAAACTCGGGCGCAAACTCGTCATTGTGCAAGGCTCTTTCCTGGCCGGAAAGGCGGCGAAGAGGTCCGGTCCGACGCACAACCGCGCCGGGGTCGTGGATATCCGGACGAAGGACCAAACCGCGGCACAGCAGACACAAACACTCGTCGAGCTCCGCAAGGTCTCCTTCGCCGCCTTCCATCGCACCACGAAGCAGGGATTCGCCGACCACATCCACGCGGTGGCCATCGGCGATCCTGGTCTGGATCCGTCCGCGGCCAGGCAGGTGGAGGCCTACAGGAATGGCAAGAACGGGCTGAAGGACGGCGGCCCGCTCGATGGTCCACGGGTGAAGATCACAGTGTTCCCGTTGACGATGCCAACGGGCGGCGTGGTGCCGGTCGGAGGTCGGCCGGTGGTACATCTGGTGACGGTTCAGCAGCAGTTCAGGGCCGGCGGCACCAAGGTGTTGCCCGACGTCAAGACGATCCAGCTGGCACTCAATGCCCGCGTCAAGACGAACCTGGCCGTAGACGGCCGGGCCGGCAAGTTCACCCGTGAGGCCTACAAGAAGCATCAGAAGGCCATCGGCAGCGCTCCCAAGTTCATCGATGGCATCCCCGGCCCGAAGGACCTGGCCAACCTCGGCCGTGGCCGCTTCCAAGTCATCTGAACCCCGCGCAGGCGGCACAGATCGTGCCGCCTGTCGTGCCGTCGCTGGTAGTTGCTGCCAGCAACGGGTCGGCTCGGATGGCCTAGAGCGCAGGGGGGCTCAGTCGGTGAGGCCTTCAGGTGGTGCTGTTGTGGTCCGGCGCCATTCGATGGTTGAGAGGGTGCTGGAGGCTACGCACGCCAGCAGCAGCGCGCCGACGATGAGCCACTCGGCCGTGCCGGACCCTTGGTCCGGATCGAATCCGAAAGCTTCCAGCCATTCGTGCCAGAACAATGTCACGACGAAGAGCACGCCGGTGACGATCGCGAGTACCAGCTCGAACCAGAAACGGCGACGGACGGGCTTACCTGGATCCGGCATGGTGACTCCCCCACGGGCTCGCCTGTCCTTGCAGGATCCGCTCTCGGCCAACCGGTCGCAAGGGCCTGCAGATGTCAAACATTTGCAACCTTGACGGTGGTTGGGAGGGAGAGGAGTGTGAAATTTGACGTGCGGCCGGTGGAGCTGGGGAGCGGGTCCGGCCGACGTACTCATTGGGGGGTGTCGAGGTGCGTCCAGAATCGGTGGAAATCAAGATCACGCTTGCCGGCGCGCACATCGAGGAGGCGGTCGACCGACTCGGGCTGACCGGCGGCGACGCCTGGACGGTGGCTTTCTGCGAGGACGTCACCGACGCCGCGGCGTCGACGGCACTGCTCGACATCGGAGTCGTTCTGCGCGTGCGCGGCAAGACCGCGACGACCGGCGACTCGACGATCAAGCTCCGGCCCAGTCGCTGGTCCCAGCTCGCCCCGCAGTACTTCGAGAACCGGGAGGCCGGCGACGAAGAGCTGAAGATCGAGGCGGACTGGGCGGGCGACAAGCGGTCGCTCGCCACGGCGATGACCGTGCAATGGACGGACTCGCGGCTGGCGGCCGCGCAGGCCGATGCCGGGCTGGTCCCCGAACTGTTCAGCAAGGAGCAACTCGACTTCCTCGGCAAGTGCGGCCAGGGCCGGGTCAACCTCGCGGCCGTCAGCATGCTGCCGCCGATCGCCGCTACCCGGTACGAGAAGTTCACCCTCGACGGCCTGACGACAGAGGTGCGGGCCGAACGCTGGCAGGTCGACGCCGGGCTCGACTTCCTCGAGCTGTCGATCGTCGCCAAGCCGAAGAAGGCCGTCGCCGCTCAGGCCGCGCTGACCGACTTCGTGCAGCAGCAGCAGCTACCGGTCGACGACAGCCAGGTCAGCAAGACCCAGCGGGTCCTCGATCATCTGATCGCCAAGTCGACGATCTGACCTGGACGCGCGCACATGAGCGAGAACGAGCAGGTCCCGGGTCCGGCCTTCCAGGCCTTCGCCGTCAAGACCACCGCTCGCGCGGCGCAACAGAAGGTCGATCGGGCGATCGGCGACGTCCTCGGCGAGGGCTGGCACGCCACGAACTACGGAGACCGCAGGAACCAGTTCGAAGTGATCTCCGAGAAGAGTGCGCTAACGCCCAGAAGCGTGGGACCGGACGTACCAGCTTCGCGCGCACAAAGGCATCGCGAGCGCCGAGCCGTTGTTCAAGGCCTGGGTCACCGACCGTCCGGAGTGGGGCTTCGACGGCGACGAGCAACCGGCCGCCGCCTTCGGTCTCCCGAGCTTTGCCTGTGGCAGCGGCGAGGATCTCGCCAAGGCCAAGGCGCACGAGTGGAGCATCGAGCTGGCCAACGTCCCCCTGGCCTGGCAGAACCACTTCGCCGGCGCCCAGCCGGGAGAAGGAGTGGTCATCGGCCACCCGGACACCGGCTACCGTCGCCACCCCGAGATCGCGGCCAACCTGCTGACCGGCCTCGGCCGCGACCTCGTCGACAACGACGACGACCCGCAGGACGAACTGAAGAAGACCTTCCCCTGGCAGAACGGCGGGCACGGCACCGGAACGGCGAGCGTGATCGTCAGTCCACGAGGCGCCGCCGACGCGAATCCGCAGAACGCGGTCAGCGGTACGGCGCCACACGCCAAGTTGGTCCCGTTCCGGGTCTCCGACAGCGTGGTCGTCGTTGACACACTCAACCTCGCCCGGGCGATCGAGCTGGCCACGGACCGGGGTGTCGACGTCATCTCCATCAGCATGGGCGGCGTCGGCAGCGATCGTCTGCATGACGCCGTGGTCTACGCGACCAGCAGAGGCGTCATCGTGCTCGCCGCCGCAGGCAACTGCGTGCGCTTCGTCGTGTTCCCCGCGGCGTACGACGAGGTCGTCGCTGTCGCCGCGTGCGATGCCGAGCGCGGCATCTGGAAGGGTTCCTCACGAGGACGCGCGGTGGACATCACCGCGCCAGGCGACCGGGTGTGGCACGCCACCGCGAATGCCAACGACGCCCTCAACAACGTGAGCCAGGGCTCGGGAACGTCGTACGCCGTTGCCACCGTCGCGGGGATCGCTGCCCTGTGGCTCGCCAAACACGGGCGGAACACGATCATCAGCGCCTGCGGCGGAAAGGAGCGGATCGCGTCGACGTTCTCGCAACTCGTGCGAGACACCGCAACCCCGGTCCCGGGCTGGCCGTCCGGGCAGTTCGGCGGCGGACTCGTGAACGCCGACGCATTGCTCTCTGCACAGCTGCCGAACGGCCGGACCGTACCGACCCTCGCGCCGACCGCCACCCAACACGTTCCGTTAGGACGCGGCGGCCTCACCACCTTCGGCCAGCTCTTCGAGAGCACCGTCCGCAGCGCCCAACCACTTCTCGCCGCTGCACCAGGTCCGGCGAACGGCCTCGACGACGGGTTGGCGGACCTCTTGCGGACCACCGCCGACAAGGTACCGGCCGACCTCGGCCAGGTCGGCCAAGAACTCGCCTTCTACCTGGCGACCGACCCCGAGCTCTACCGCCGGTTCGAAGACGCCGTCTCCCCCGAACAAGACGAAGACGCCGTCGACGACGTTCGCAAGCAGCTCCTCGAGAAAGGCGTCTCGGACGCCCTACAGATCAAGCTGTCGCGATAAGAGCTCAGATCGGCAGCAACCGGGAGGCCTGCGGCGGCGGTGGACCGGCGGCCCAGTCCGATCGGACGTCGACCAGTTCCGCCGTACGACGCGACGGCGCGATCCCCAGCTCCCGGGCCAGCAAGTCGGCCAGGGACGAGAACTGACGGAGCGCCTCGCCGAAGTTGCCCTCCGTAAGGTGGACCGTGATGACCGCGCGGTGGGCGGTCTCGCGCAGCGGATCGGCAGCGACCGCCGCGAGAGCCGCGTCGAGTGCCAGCGCGTAATGTCCAGCGCGCAGCAACCGGTGCGACAGGGACTCCAGCGCGTGCAGCCGCATCTGCCGCAACCGTTCGCGTTCGAGCTCCACGAAGTCGTCGCACCACCCTGGCAACAACTCCCCCGACAAGCTCTCCGCATCGACCGCGGACAGCTCGACGGCAGACGACTCGTCGACGAGGGCCCGGGCCAATCCACGCAACGCGTCGATGTCGACCTCGACCTCGCGACGGAGCGACAGGTGAGATTCGGACAGACTGACCAGCTGCGGACTGCTCCTGCGCAGCCGCCAGATGACGGACCGCAGATTGGCGTAGGCCCGCGCTTCGGTCTTGTCCATCCACAGGCATTGCGAGACGTACGAGCGTTCCACGGGCGAGCCGCGCAACGCGAGCAAGGCGACCAGACGATGGGCGCTCGCCGGGACGTGCATCGCGACGCCGCCCGACGTCACGACGAAACGATCAAGCAGCCGTACGATGACCATCACCGTCCACCCCCCTGTACCGCGGCCCCGGCTGGTGAGGTCCGGGGCACAAGACGATCATCTGCCCCGGGGTCAGGAATCTGAAGACGTCGCGGCATCTCCGCTGTCGCCGGCCTCGCCTGATACAAGCGTTTCGAAGATCCGGTCGAGAACCTCCGCCACGAGTTGGCCGGCCTCGGAGCGGCGCGCGACCAGCGGCCCGAGGATCTCGGGAGTCCGGTCACCGATCGAGACCTGCACGCGCAGCAACAGCGCATCGTCGTCTGCTGCCGATCCCTCGATCTGCTCGCAGCGGATCACAACGCCAGCCCAGCCGGTGGCCATGCAGCCAGCGCAGCAGGTCGGGCGTCACGACGGCGTGTCCGGCGCATCGCCACCACGCGCCCCGTGACACACCTGGTGGCTGCGGCAGCGCTCACCCCACGGGCAGAGCGCCGTAACGCCGGGGTGACGCCGTCGCGACGTCTGGGCGACCCCCGACCTGATCGCATGGTCGAATGATTGTGCGACCGATGATCGGCGACTGGGAGTTGCCGTGCATCGAGCGCGTCGAGCTGCATCAGGCTCGACGCCAGGTCCGGCTCGGCGTACCGGGCCTGCTCGGTGACCTGCACCAGGACCTCGGTGTCGAGAGCCTGGCCGTCACCATCACCGGCAGCCTGTCCGGTGCGGAGACGCGGTCGGGGTTCCTGGAGGCGTTGCAGGAGCAGTTCCGCAGCGGTGATCCGGTGCCGTTCGTCGCCGACATCGTGGAGTCCAGCGAGCTCGAGGACGTCGTCATCGTCAGCTTCGATGTGGTCGAGACCGACGAGTGGGTCGACGCCGTCCGCTATCGCATCGTGGTGCGCCAGTACGTCGAGCCGCCCGAACCGCCGCCATTGGTCCCGGAGCTCCCGCTGGACGACCTCGCCGGTCTCGCGGATCTGGCCGGGAACCTCCTCGATGGTCTCGATCTGCCCGCGCTACTGGGCGGCGTACCGGCGCTGGCCGATCCGAGCGAGCCGATCCGGCCCGCCCTGGGTACGGCGAGGGACGCGGTGGCCGATGTTCCGGCGCTGCTCGGCGGACTGCGTGAAGCCCTCGGGATGCCGGCGTGACTCTGCATCGTGTCCTCGACCCGCTGGCCGCACACCTGGCAAGCGAGGTCGACGGCGTCCGGGTGGACGACGTCGCACCGGTCGCGACGACCGATCTACCGTGCGCCGTGCTGTCCCTGGATGCCGTGACGCAGACCTTGGTCGGGGTCGGCCGGGTACCCCGGGGAACCCGCACCGGCGCGCTCCGGTTGGCAGCGACCGTCGACCTCGCCGACCCGGTTCTCGATCTCGGCGGCGGCGACACCCTGGACCTGCTTTCGGCCGATCGCCGCACGCTGACGCTCCCCCACGGCCCACTGGTCCGCGCCGACGGCACGCCCGATCCGCCGTTCGGACCGGGCGACGTGTCCGCCGACGACGGCGCTCCGTTCATCGTCGTGGCCGGTACGCCGGCCGGACGCCAGGTCCAGGTCGATCCACAGGAGGGCACCCTGTTGTTCGGCGTGCCGCTGGCCACCAGCGGCGACCTCGACCTGACCTACCACGTCGGCCAGTGGGACGTCGTCACCACGCGGGTGCAGGGCACCCTCGCCGTCGAGGTGGTCGCCGGCACCGCGGAAGCGGTCGCGGACACCTCGCGCGCGGTCGCCACCGCGCTCGCCGCGAGCGACCCGGGGATACGCACCACGCCGTCGTCCTGGGGTCCGGTCCGTCCTGCCGAGTTACCCGACGAGACCGCGACGCGGTCCCAGGTCACCACGTTCCAGCTGGACGCCGAACTGGAGGAGCCGGTGCTCACCTCCGGCGGCGGCGTGATCAGCCGGGTCGCCGTCACCGGCGCCCTGTCCAGTCCCCCGGACATCCCCTTGCCCATCGAGCCGTTCACCGTCACGCGAGGAGCCACGACATGAGCGAGTCCATCGCCGAGATGGTCATCCCCGGCACGTACATCGAGGTACGGGCCGAAGGACTGATCGCGGTCGGCGGCATCTCCACCGGAAACATCGGCATCGTCGGCACCGCCGGGCGTGGCCAGGTCGACACCGTCGTACCGATCGGGTCCTTCACCGAAGCCGCCGACATCTTCGGCCAGCCGGACGCGTTCGCCGACCCCCGGGTGGACGGCCAGCCGCTCACCCTGACCCGGGCGCTCGAGCAGGCGTACGCCGGAGGCGCCCGGAATGTCTTCGCTATCCGGATCGCCAACGGCGACCGTACGGCGGCCACCCTGAACATCGGCGCCTCCGGGGTGGATCAGCCGGCCTTCACCCTGACTGCCCAGGGCATCGCGGGCGAGACCGGGACCGAGATCGCCGGCAGCTCCGGCACCTGGGGCCAGGACATCGACGTCGAGGTGGTGGCCGACAGTACGACGACGCCGGTGACCTGGCGGATGACCGTGGCGTACGGCCAGCTCCGCGAGGTCTACGAAGGCGCCACCGTCGGCGACATCCACGGCAAGCTGGGAACGTCGAAGCTGGTCCAGGCCGGCGCCGTGCAGAACGCCACGTCGGGTTTCACCGCGCTGCCCACCACCTCGTTGGCCGGTGGCACCGATGGCGCGAATGTCAGCGCCGTCGACGTACTGCGTGGGCTGACCGTCCTGGAATCCCAGCCGGTGAACATCCTGCTGGTCGCGGGACTCGGCGCGAACGTCATCGGGACGACCGTGCTCGGCCACGTCGACCGCACCGAGGCCGAGGGCCGGGAGCGGATCGCGATCCTCGGCGCCAGAGCCTCCGGTACAGCGACGTCCGCCGGCGGTGTCGAGGCGGACGCCGCGGCCACCAGCGACGACCGGATCGTGCTCGTGGCACCGGGGCTCGTCGCGACGGACGCGCAAACCGGTGCGAACGTGGCGTTGCCGCCGCCGTACCTGGCGGCCGTTGTGGCGGGCAAGCTGTCAACTCTGGCACCGCAGGTCAGCCTCACCAACAAGGTGCTGCCGGTCGTGCCGGACGTGCGCTACTCCACCGCACTGACCCAGAGCCTGTTGCAGAACAGGGTGCTGCTGGTGCGGCAGAAGTTCGGTGCGCAGGTAGTCAAGGGGATCACCAGTGCGCAGCCACCGTTCACCCAGATCAGCATCCGCCGGATCGTCGACTACGCGAAGGCGGGCGTGCGACTCGGCGCCGACCCGTACATCGGCCGGCTGAACAACAACCGGGTCCGCAAGGCACTGCAGGCGACGCTCGACGGGTTCCTGTCCCAGATGGTGCTCGACGAGATGCTCGTCGGCTACCAGCTCGAGGTCTCGGCCACGCGGGCGCAGGAACGGGCCGGTCTCTGCTCGGTCGTGATGACTCTGCTGCCCACGTTCTCGATCGACTACATCCGCGTCACCATGAACCTGGAGTGAGGGATCCGCCGTGCCCAACACCAATGTCTACACCGGCATGGACGGCGCGATCACCATCGCCGTCGACGACGCCGCGACCCCCGAGGGACAGGCCGCCAACACCGTGGCCGAGACCTTCGCACTGACGCCCGTCGGCCGGGCCACCGACGTCACCGTCCAGGTCACGTCCGCGATGCGCCCGTTCCACGAGATTGGCCAGCGCTATGCCACCGAGCTCCGTCCGGGCAACGTCAACGTCACCGGAACGATGGGCCGCGCGTACATCAACGGTGCACTGCTGCAGCTGATGCTGGGCGAGGGTGGAGCCGGTACGCGACCGGCGGGTGCGTTCGTCAGCCCGACGTTCAACCTCAGCCTGGTGCTGGAGAATCCGGCCCGGCCCGGCCAGTCGGCCACTGTCACGGTCCACCAGGTCAAGCTGGACGGCTGGTCGCTGACCGTCCCGGAGGACGACTTCGTTCTCGAAGGCGTGACGTTCCGCGCGCTGTGGATCGGGGTCGCGGACGCCGCCGGCGAGGGGGCCTGACGTGCCGACCCTCACCGCCGAGGAGCTGCTCGCGGGCTCCGCGCTCACCCACCGGGTGACGTTGCCCGCACACCTCGTCGCCGGGGGTACGGCGGAAGCCGCGCCGGCGGAGGTGGTGGTGCGGCCGCTGGTACTCGCGGATATCGCCCGACTGAACCGGGCTGCGGCGGATGACGGCGACCTGGCGAGCGCGTTGATGGTGCACCAGGCGTTGGTGGAGCCGCGGTTGACGTTGGAGCAGGTGCATCGGCTGCCGGCCGGTTTGGTGGAGTTCATGCTCGGTGAGGTGAACCGGGTCAGTGGGCTGAGCCTGCACGGGGACGAGTTGGAGGATGCCGTGCACGCACCGCTCGCGCGGGCGTGCTTTGTGCTGGCCCGCGAGTTCGGTTGGACCCCGGATCGCTGCGCCGAGCTGACCGTCGGCCAGGTCCTCCTCTACCTGGAGATGCTCGGACGCGGGGAGCACCCCGCCTCATGATCACTCCATCCGGCCTGACTGCCGCCGTACGACGAGCCCGCCGAACAACCGCCGCAGGCGAAGGCATCCGCGCGGCCCGCGGCCGGCTGCGAGCACGTGGTCTCGCCGGAGCCGAGCTGTTCCAACCCCCAGCCCTCACGGCGTTACGCCAACCGTGGCGGGACCTGGCCGTCCGCGCCGTCGATCTGGCAGTCCTTGCCCGAGCGCTCAGTCCGGCATCGCCAGCCGAGGTACGCAGCAGTTCGGCGGGAGGGGAAGCGCCATCTGATGGTGGCCTGAGGCAACGGTCTTGGCCCGGCCCGGGAAACCGGATGGTCCAGGACGACGCGGCCTCCGATCAGGCGGTGCCGACGCCGGCTCATGCATCGAACGGCCTGTGGCCGGCGGGCTCGGGCGATTGGCTTGGCCCTCTTGCACGACGGGGCTCCCGGCTCCCGCACGACGTACCTGAGGCGCTCGTGACGCCACCTGTACGAGGTTCAGGGGCCGTCGAGGGCGCGCCGGGCGTCGACCTGCAGCCCGGACCTGCGGGGCAGGTCACGGGCTCAGACACCGGGGTCGTCCGAGACCGATCGGACGTCGGTCGCAGCGATGACGTGGGGCAGCGCGGACTTGGCGAGCTGTTGCGGCGCTGGGAGGACGCCCAACCGGACGACACGGCAACAACCTTCCCCGGCGCCAAGCCCATCCCGATGCGCAACTCCGGCACCACCCCGCCCGAGGATGCACCCCACGCCGGCCCACCCGACCTCACCCCTCCCAACGCGCCCCCCTTCGACGCCACATCACGCGGCGCCATTCCCTTCGACGCCACCCGGCTGGGCACCGCTTCCCTCGACGACACTCGGCTGGGAGCCACTCCTCTCGACGACACCCGGCTGGGAGCCGCCCCCTTCGACGCCACTTCACTCAGGGCCAACTCACTCGGCGCCGCTCCCCTCGACGACGCCCGGCTCGGCGCCAGCTCACTCGGCGCCGCTCCCCTCGACGACGCCCGACTGGGCGCCACTCCCTTTGGCGCCGGCCCACTTGGCGGCACCCCAGTTGGCGGCGCTCCGGGCGGCACGCGCCGACCCGGTGGGGGTTCTGAGTTCTCCGGGACGGATCACGTGGTCCACACCTGGCCTGCTGCTGTGCTTGCGCCGGCGGATTTGCTGGGGAACCTCGAGGATGAGGTCGAGGAGGCTCTCGAGGCGTTGGTCTTGCGTGAGGCGGAGCGGTACGGGCTGGATGCGGGGGCGCCGTGAGTATCGGGCGACCAGTAGCGAGTTTGGCGTTGAGCGGCGGTGCGGCCGCTCCGCCTGGTGGTGCAGTGGGGCTGGCGGAGGCGGCGGTACGGCGATTGCGGGTGGATCTGTCGGTCGATGAGGCGCATGACCGGGTGGAGCTCGTGCTGTGGGCCGGGTCGAAGCTGGCCGGCGCGGCGCCGGGTGACGTACTGAGTGTTGCCCTCGGCAACGGTCAGGGCGATCCGGAGGATGTCTTGCGGGCCGAGGTCAGCGGGGTGGATGCGATTGCGGGTGGGTCGGTGCTGACCGCGTTCTCGGCGAGCCGGCGGTTGTCCCTGACGCATTCCGGCCGGTCGTGGCGGCAGACGACGCTAGGGCAGGTCGTACATGACCTGCTCGGCGACGGCGAGGTGGACGCCGGAGACGTGGATGCCACGCTCTCGCTGCCCGCTCTCCACGTCGATCCACACCGAAGCATCTGGTCCGCCCTCCACGATTTGGCTCGCCGCACCGGCCACCAAATCACGACGACGTCCGACGGCAAAGTCTCCTTCACACCTTCAACTGGACTGGGAAGTCTCCCCACCGGGCTCGGAAGTGGCGAGCTTCGTGAAGGGGCCGAGCTTCTCAGCTTCCGGGCTGGGGCGCGGCAGGGGCGCACTGCCCTGACGCGGGTCAGTCCGGCGGGTGCGCAGTACTGGTACTTGCTGGAAGCCGCGCCGGACAGCGGGAGTGATGTCGAGGTCGTGGACCCGGCGCTACGGACCCGAGAGGCCGCCAACGCAGGCACCGACGCGTTTGCGGCGGACGCCTCGCGGGCGACTCGGCGCGCGCGGATGCGGGTGACCGGCCGGCCGGATCTGCGGGCCGGTACGACGATCCAGGCCCGCGGCGAGTCCTACCGGGTCCTGCGCGTCAAGCATGCGGTCGACCCGGCCACCGGCTACCTCTGCGACTTGTTACTCGAGGGGGATTCGTGACCGGTCTTGTCTCCTTGATGACCGACGTGGCCCGTCGCGAGCTGGCCGCTCACCGCGGCGTCGCGCTCGGCGTCGTCGATGCGGCCCGCACCAACGACGGCGGATCCGGCGAACACCACCTCGAGTGCGACGTCCGTCTCCACGGCTCGGGACTCGTCCTCCAAGACGTCCCGGTTGCCGTAGCGCGACCAGGGCTGTCGGCAGTGCCCAGGCAAGGCGACCTGGTAGTGCTCGGCTTCATCGACGGAGACGTGAACGGCGCCGTACTCCTCGGAACCTTGCACGCCGCCGGCACCCCACCACCGGATGCGACTCCCGAGGAAGTGGTCTACGAGGTCCCCGACTCCGGCGGCACCCGGCGACTGGAGCTCAAGCTGCCCAACGGCAGCACCCTGACCGTCACCGACGACTCCCTGGAGATCGCGATGGGGTCCACGAAAGTCACGGTCGAGACCGACGGCGCGATCACCTTGGAGGCCGCCGCCGACGTGAGCATCAAGGCCAACGGCTCACTCACGCTCGAGGCCGCGTCGACCGCGACGCTGAAGGGGTCGAGCGTCACTGTCGAGGGCTCCGGGTCCGCGACGTTGAAGGGCGGCACCACGACCATTGCCGGCACGACCAGCTTCTCGGCGGGCTGACCGATGTCCGGCCCGCCCGTGACCGTCGGGTGCTCGGTGATGCTCTCCCCCGGTGCGGCCGGGCCACCGGACAGCGGCCTCATCACCGCTGTCCTGCAGGTGACGGCCACCGCGGGCGGGATGCCGCTGGCCGTGACCGGTTCGCTCTGCACGCTGGTGAACTCCGTCAGCGGTGTGCCGTACGTGCTGCCGATCGGCCAGCCCGGAGCGTCGACCGGCGTGACCGTCGACGGCCAGGCTTTGGTGCGTGTCGGCGACCGGATCCCGACCGGGCCCGGCGTACTCACGGTGCTCGGCCCGCCGGCCGCGCCGTTCGTGACCGACGGGACCGCGCCATGACCGCGGCACCGCGGCGGACCGCGGCCGAGATCGAGCTGCTCTGGCGGCGGCTCGGCCGCGACCTCGGACTCTTCTGGGCCGGTACGGCGGGATCGTTCGCGGACGCCGACCTCGCCACCGAGAACCGACCGGGTCACGGCCGGACCGTGGTCGACCTCGACGTCGCCGAGAACCTCGATCAAGCGGTCCAGCTGCTGGTGAACCGGCTGATGACGCGCGAGGGCGAGCTGGCGCCGCTCGGCCACCCGGAGTACGGCAGCCGGCACCACGAATTGATTGGTGAGCCCAACACCGAACGCACCCGCAACCTGGTCAAGCTCTACATCCTGCAAGCCCTGCGCCACGAGCCGCGGATCGCGAAGATCGAACGCTGCGACGTCCGCAGTGAGGCCCGCCGCGACATTGTCCGGGTCGAGCTGACGGTGCGGCTGATCGACGTCGACGACCCGCTGAACCTGGTCGTCCCGTTCGACCTGGGGGCGGTCACATGAGCTTCGCCGCCGAGCCGTACGGCGTCTTCGCCGCTGACCTGATCGCCAACCTGACCGGTGGTACCAGCCGGCTGCGGTTCCACTACCTCGAGACCGAGTTGCCGTTCCAGATCCCCGAGCACGAGCGGGTCCTGCCGGAGACCCTGCGCGTGACCGGCCTGGCGAGCGGCCTCTTCACCACATTCGTCTCCGGCCGGGACTTCGTCCTCAGTGTCGACGGTGCAGTGGAGTGGCGACACGTCGTACCAGGCGAAGCGTTGCCCGGGGCAACGGTTCCGGATCTTGGCACCGACGTCTGGGTCGGATTCGACCGGCGGCCCGGCGGACCGCCGCCGGTGCTGACCGACCGCAACCCCGGCAGCATCACCAGGACTCTGGCGGAGTCGTTCGCACTCGAGCTGGCCGTGATCTCGCATCAGCTGGACGGCGTGTACTCCGGGTCGTTCGTCGCCACCGCGGGCGGACGCGACCTCGACCAACTGGCGGCGCTGGTCGGCGTCGAGCGCCGGGGCGTCACGCAGGCCGCGGGCGAGGTGGTGCTCGCTCGCTCGACGCCGGCGCCGGCCGATGTCACCGTCGTGGCCGGCACCCTCGTCTCTACGTCGGCCGATGCTCCGATCGCGGTCACGGTCGAGACAACGGCGACCGTCACGCTGCGGCGCGGCACCGTCAGCGCACAAGCGCCGGTCCGGGCGCTGGCCGCTGGGCCGGCCGGCGTCGCCGCCGCGCGGACGCTGACCGTGCTGCACCGGCCGATCTTCGGCATCGAGGAGGTCCTCAACCCCGAGCCGATGGCATTCCGCGGTGGCGCCGAGACCGATGAGGATCTGCGGGCCCGGATCCAGTACTCGCTGGCCCGTTCCGGTCGCGGTACTCGCGACGCCTTGGTCGGGGCACTCATGACTGTCGAAGGTATCCGCGAGCAGGACGTGCTCGTCGAGGAGGACCACCTCGCCTTCCCAGGCGTCGTCAAGGTCACCATCGCCACCAAACTGACGGAGGCCGCGGCCGTGCTGGCCAGGGCAGCACTTGACGAAGCACGGCCTGCCGGTGTGCGGGTCGACGACAACCTGCTCGTCCCGGCGCCGGCCGCACCGACACTGGCTGAGAACACCGGCGGCGGTGGCGACGGCCCGACCTCGGGTGTCGCCCTCGAAGGGGTGTTCATGCCGCTCGAGGCGCGGCTCACGGTGACGCCGGGCGACACCGGGCTGACCGACGAACAGCGGCGCCGGTTGGAGGATGACACTGCGGCCGCACTGATCGCGGCGGTCGAGGCCCTGGGGGTCGGTGAGCCGGTGATCTACAACCGGCTGGTGTCTGCGGTGATGGCGGTCAGCGGCGTACTCGATGCGGTGATCGACATCGGGCCCAAGGACCGGCCGGCCGGCGAACCGCTCAAGCGCTACAACGTCCGTCCGCCGGTCCCCGGTGCGCGCGCCCAGCTGGAAGTCGGCAACCTCGCTGTCACGTTGCGCGGCGAGCGGGTTGTGGTCGACCTCAGCGTGGTGGTCGAACGCCGCGGGCTCGCGGCCTCGGCCGAGCCGGAGGCCGCGCTCGGCGCCGCCCGGGCGGACATCGAGCGTCGGCTGGTGGAGGCCCTTGCGTTGACGCCGCCTGTGCTGACGCCGGCCGCGCTCCTCGGGATGCTCGACCCGACCGCGGACTACGCCGTCGAGGAACTGTCCTACCGGGTCGAGCTGATCGACGAGGGCGTCCGGGTGACGGCCTCGAACGTGACTGTGCCACTCGGTCCGGCCCAGCAGGTGTGGGTGCGCAGTGTGGTCGTGACCGAGACGCAGGTGGGGTCATGAGCACCCGCGCCGCGACCGTACTCGACCGGTTCCCGCTGCACCTCGCGGCGACGGACCCGGGCAAGCGGTTCGGTGCCGTGGTCACGGGATTGGTGGCCGATCTCGACGTACTGACGCAGCAGGTGCAGACCGTCCGCGCGTCCCGCCGGGTCAGTGAAGCGCCGACGATCCGCGATCTCCTGGCCCTGGCGAATCTGCATCGACTCGGTGGCGAGGCGCTCGTACCGCTGGACAACCGTGCGCTCAAACTGCGGACCACGGCCGCGGCCGTGCCCCCGAATCTCGATGTACTCGCGGGACTGCTCGGCGTACCCGCGACAAAGCTGGCCGAGCTCAGCGCGGTCGATCTCGCCACTGCACTTGCGGTTGCCTCGCAATACCAGACCAGAGTCGCACTGGGACGCACCGCGGTGCTCGGCTCGATCGGGGCGCATCGGATCGGCAACACCACGCCCGCCGCGCTGCTGCTCGCCACCGCCGCCTATCTCGGGCTCGAGGTCAAGATCGTGCGCCACGTAGCCGGCGGTTGGTGGCACCTGGCCCAGGCTGTCGAGCAGCTCCGGCTGGTCCCGCCGCCTCCAGCGCCGCCGGTCGACGGCGCCCCGCCTCCGCCTCCCCCACCCGATCTGGCTGCGCTGCCCGACGTCCTTGCGCTGGAAGAGAATCCGGTACGCCGAGCCGACATCGAGCCCACGCCGAAATCGCACGGCCAGCGAACGCGGATCCTTCGCGGCGGCCTCGAGGACGTGGACGTGACGATCCGGGTGCTCGGCCTCGGCAACCGCACGGTCCGGCCGATGATCGTGCATCTGGGCACCGGTCGCGGACTCGTGTACGAGGGCGACGTGCCGGACGGGGTGGAGCTGGCCTTCAGCTCCAGCGGCCGGGTCACCCTCGACGAGACCGATGTGACCGGCTCGAGCTGGACCTTCACCGGCGGGCTGTTCGCCGACGACGGCAACGCGCTGCCGGGCGAGGACTTCGTCTACACAGCTGATGACGGCAGTGTCCCGACCGGTACGGCGAGCGCCGGATCGCCAGGCCCCGCAGCCAGGTTCGCGGTCGCCACACCGGTAGCCGAAGCGTTCGACGAGTCGCCGCCGTTGCCACATGGCGCAGCCTCCGTCGGACCGCTGCAACTCCCCCGCGGCGAGAGCCGCTGGACGGCACTCGTCCGAGTTGCCCGCTCGGGTGGCGCGGTCGGCCAGGCGTCCGTACCGCGAACAGTGGCGGGACGGTTCGACGGCTCGGTCTTCGCCGCCGCGACCACCGCCGAGGTCCAGCCCTCGATGCTGCTCGGCTTCGCGTGGGAGGAACGTGAGCCGTTCGCGGTCAGAGTCCTGCTGCCACAGCGTTTCGCGGCCGCCGACGACGAGACCGGAACCCTGCTCCGCCAGCCGCTCACCCGCCTGCTCGACCGGCACCGGGCGGCCGGCGTCGACGTACGGATCGAGTACGCCGACCCGCGCTGGTCGCTGGGCGAAGGAGTGGTCCGCGCCGGCGCGGACGACGCCCTGGGAGTCGTCCTGGCCGGCACCCAGTTGTGGCCCGACGGAACCGAACAGCCCGAGCCCTAGGAGAACGACGATGACGCTCACCACCCCGAGCCTGGCCAGTGTCACGGCCGGCGAACCTGTCACCGCGCAGGGCTGGAACGCGATCGTCACCGGCCTGACCGCACTGTACGACGCCGTGATCGCACTCGGCGGTGAGACGCTCGACGTCGCGGTCACCAGGTCGGTCGGGACCGGGACGACCGCCACCACCGAGCCGCTGCCGACGGCCGACGTACTCGCGGAGCCGCTCGGTGAGGGCCACTCGGTCCAGGCGTTGCCGCCGTTCGGGACCCGCACCGCGCACCTGCTCGGCGGCTTGACCAACGGAACCTGGCGAGTGCACATCCAGGCGCCGGGCTTCACCGCGGAGATCCGCGAGGTGACGATCCCGCACACCGAACCACTCGCGGTGACGCTGACCACCGACGGCGTCGAAACCCCGGACCTGTTCGGCCTCGGCATGCGCGGTGCGCTCGACAAACTGCGGGCCCTCGGCATCGATGCCGACCTGGTGCTCGACACCACCGGACGCGAGATCTCCCGGGTCGCCGTCCCCGCGGAGTACGTCGATGCGCCCGTACTCGCGCAGTTGCCCGCAGCCGGCGCGGTGGTTCCGAGCGGCACCGGCCGGGTCCGGATGGTCGTCTCCTCGGCCCTGCGGCGCGAGCCCGTGGTCACCATGCCGAGCCTGGCCGGCTTGACGTTGTCCGAGGCACAGCAGGCGCTCGGCAAGCTCGGCCTGCGGGTAGGCACCACCACGTTCCGCGAGACCGCGGCCGATCAATAGGAGTCACGAGATGAGCGAGAGCCCGCTGTCACCGGTCACGCCCCGGGCCACGACGTCGAAGCTGCGGTCGAACCAGGACGTGGTCTTCATCGACGTCGGCGCGCGCCAGATCGAGTCGAACGTGGTCCGCGACGGCATCCCGATCGCGGTCCACGAGATCGACCCCGACATCCTCAACGACGTCGTCATCGGCGAGCCGATCATCCTCTACCGGATCGTCGCGCAGTCGGTGAAGCCCGGGACGCCGGTCCCGCTCGACACGGTCGTCGACCTGACCCTCGCGCGGCCAAACACGCTGCCGGTCGGGATCGTCCGCGGTGTCCACGAGGGCCTGCGCACGACGTCCATCGGCAACGCGTACGACCGGCTGGTCCGGGGCAAGCCGCAGGCTCAGCGCCTGGTGGTCCGGGCGTCCGAGGGGCCGTTGAGTTCCACCGACGTACAGGCACTGAAGGATCTGTTCCTGTCCGGTGACGTGACGATCGAGGACACCGTCCCCGGGCGGGACGTCGACGCGTCGATCGAGACGCTGAAGATGCTGACGTCGTTCGGTACACCGTGATGGCCGTCTCCACCACCGGCTTCGGGAAGGCCTTCGGCTCGGTCGAAGGCGTCCTCGAGGTGTCGACGAACCACTACCCCGGGAGCTACACGATCATCATCCCGGGGCAGTCGACGGTCGCCGGGTCGCTGGTCGAGCTCGACCTGCCGCTGCCGGCCGACGCCCGGATCGAGTCCGCGCTGTTCGAGGTGATCGCCGAACCGGTCGACAACGCGAAACTCTCGACGATCGCGGACATCCGGTCGAGTACGCCGCTCACCTCGGACGCGACCGCCGCCGCGACCGTCGACTTCGGCCGGCTGGTCACGCTCGGCGGGCTGATCGGCGACGAGAAGTTCACCTCGGTGCTCGGTGTCGACAACGTGTACCGCTGGACCGGGACCGAGTGGCGCTTCCTCGCCTCGGCGCCGGAGTTCGCCGAGGCCGCGACCGAGCGGCTGCTGCTGCAATCGACCAACAGCGGCGACGGGACCGAGGACCTCGCGGACCGGCTGCTCGAGATGGCGGGGGTGGTGCTGCCGGCGGTACCGCCGTCGCTAGAGGTGCTGGTCGACGGGCGAACGGTGTGGTTCGAGCGGCAGGGCAGCTCGCCCGCTGAGATCGACGTACCGAACGAGCCAGAGCTGGCCGCCGGAGTGCGGTACGTGGTCGACCGCACCGACGCCGTACGGGAAGCGTTCGCGCGAGCGGTGGCCGCGGCGACCGACCCGGCCGCGCCGGTCGTCATCCGTGTTGCCCTGCGGGCCGCCGCGCCGGGAGCGTTGCGGCTGACACCTCAGATCAACGTGCTGCGGGTCTACTCGCAAGACTTTCCGCCACAAGGGCTGGCCCGGTCCTTCGACCTCGCCGAAGAAGGTGTGGTCGAGGTGGAGGTGACACCACCGAACGCCGAGGCGGTGCACGAGGTGTCGCTCGTGGTCCGTGGCACGTTCGGGCCCGAGCGGATCCAGCCGGCCACCGGCCCCGAGATCAGTGCTGCCGCGCGGGTCGTGCTCGCCGTCGGCCGGAGTCTGCTGATCGGTCTGCCGCGGACGCTGGTCTCGAGGTTCGGCACGGTCAGCGGCGTCCGGCTCAACCTGCGAGCGCCCGAGAACACGAGCGGCGGCCAGGTCACCGGTCAGTTGCTGGCGGCAACAGCCGACGGCCGGCCGGGTGAACCGCTCGAGGACGGCACGCTCAGCCCGGTCCAGGTCAGCGATGTCGTGGCCCGCTGGTACACGCTGCCGTTCGCGGCTCCGGTCGCCGTACCCCTGCCGCCGGAGCCGCCGGCACCACCTCCGCAACCGTCCGAGGAGCGCTTCGTCGCCGCGTGGCTGGAGCTTCAGCCCGGGTACGGCGAAGTCGAGTGCTCGCTCACCGCCGGGTCACCGTCGGATGTGCTCGACCCGGGTGGTCCGTTGCGTCGGCGGTTGTCCGGTGGGGCGACGGGTGGGTTGACCGACATCCCGGCGATCGGTCCGCTGCGCGCCGCCGTACGAGTGGTCGGGTTGCCCGACCGCGACCACTTGATCGCGGCGACGACGTTGCAGGTGGTCGGCACGCCTGACTTCCTGGATGTCGATCCCGGGCAGACGGATTTACAGGCTCGACTGATCATGCGGACGCCGATTCCGGCCACGCCGCCGGTGCTGCTGCGCGCGACCTGTGCCGCCGCCGGATCGCTGACCCTCGACACCGTGCTGGTCACCTATCGAGAGCAGGAGGTGTCGCCGTGACCGATGCTCCGGGAACGCGCTTCGTGGACGGCCTCCGGGTCACTCCGGCGCACCTGAACCACCTGCAGACCGTGGCCGATGCGGCGATCACGGACCTGCGCCGGGTGGTCGGGCGCGATCGGATCGCGCTGGGTTTCCGGCTGCTGGTGGAAGGGGGCGACGTCGTACTCACGCCTGGGGTCGGGTTTACCCGCAGTGGGCTCGCCGTACGACGGGACGAGCAGGTCACGTTGTCCCTGCCGGACGGCACGGATGATGTCGTCGTTGGGGTCCACGCGGTAGTGCGGGAGGACGACGCGACCATGTTCGGCGCAGTCGCGACGATCGTGGACGTGCTCAGCGAGGTGGTCGCGCCGGCCGATGCTGCGGATCCGGACACGCTCGTGGTCGGGACGGTACGGCGGGACCCGGAGCTCGCGACAGTGGAGGATCCGGCCCGGTTCGTGCCGGCGCAGTCGCATGCGCACTCGGGGACGTGGAAGCAGGACGACGATGGGCTCTGGTTGTACGACGGTGCGCCCATCGACCTCGGCGACGTCGAGGGAACCCAAGGCCCACCGGGCGACCCCGGACCACAAGGTCCGCCCGGCGAGCAAGGCCCCAAGGGAGACAAGGGAAACACCGGCACCAAAGGAGATGCCGGGCCGTCGGGCGACGCCGGCCCGAAGGGCGACCAGGGAGAGCAAGGCCCCAAAGGTGACCCGGGCGACCAGGGACCGAAGGGGAACCCAGGTGGGCAAGGGCCCAAGGGTGACCAGGGAGACCAGGGGCCGAAGGGTGATCAGGGGGCTCAAGGGCCGAAGGGGGATCAAGGGCCGCCTGGGGGTGGTCAGCCGTTCGCGGTGACGACGTTGAAGGGGATCAACTGGGATCCGGTCGTGCTGCTCGGGATCGGCGACGTCCCGGGGCTGCTCGAACGGCTGGTGCTCGACTGGTCGAGTGACCTGGAAGCGGAGTTCTTCAAGCGGTTCTCCGGCGTCGCCGTCCAGGTGCTCGTCCTCCCCGGCACCGACGCGCTCCCGATCCTGCACCCGCCCCACACCGTCGCCGTCCAAGCGAACCAACTCACGATCTCGGTCTCGGCCCAGCAATCCATCAACTCGCTCAAAGAACTCGGCGGCGTCGTTCTCGTCGACGTCGTCTGCGACTACCTGATGGACCGCAGTGGCCGGCCGGTCTCGTCGTCGCAGGCCGCGATCACCGGCGCCGAGGACTTCCCGACTCCCGGCGGCCTGATGCGGCTGACCATCCGGGTCAAGCGCGGATAGGCGGCGGACATGCTCGACGCAGACCTCCAGGCGACCGCCGCGATCGACCTCGACGCGGTGTTCACCACCCTGTCCGGATCGTTCACCGGCGCCGATCTCGGCGAGGTCCGGTTCGACGCGTCCGGCATCCTCACCCTGGTCGCGAGCGCAGCACCCCCTGATCTGGCGGCCGTCCTGAGTGCAAGCGGTACGGCGTCCGTCACGTTGACCGCCCGACTCGAGGCCGGCGTCCCCGGCGCCGAGGTGCCGTCCGAGATCGACGGACTGCTCAGCCTGATCACCTCGATCGGCCAAACCGGCAGCGTCCTCGAACCGGCCTTGGACGTGGTGGCCGAGACCGGCCTGGACTCACTCCTCGCCCGCACCACGTCCGTGATCTCGTCCGTCGAGCAGGGTCCGCTCGCCGCACTGTTCGGCTTGGTTCCAGAACTGCAGTTGCCGCAAAGCCTCGTGGACACCTCAGGCACGGTCGGCGGCCTGGTGGAGCTCGTGCGAGTGCTCGCCGGGCTCACCGCGACGGCCGCGGTCAGCGATCGCCTTGTGGCGCGAACCGAGTTGCTGGCCGGGCGACTCGACGTACAAGCTGCCAAAGCCGCGGCCGACCGGCTCGGCTCACTCGCTGCCGACACCGGGTTGGTGGCGGCGCTGCGATCCGCCGACCCGGACGATCCTGACGCGGTTGAGGTCTTGGGGCGACGAGTGGTCGCCTTCCTCGACGCCGTGCTCGACGTTGAACGGCGTTGGACGGCAGGCATGGGACTCGGCGAGGCAGCGCTGATCGGGCTCGATCTCGCCGGTGGCGTCGCCGGTCTGGAGCTGGCCCGGCTGGCCATGGCGGGCGCGAACCTCGAGGCCGTCGGCAAGATGGCGACCGACGTACGGGCGATGGCCGCGCCGGTGCTCGACCTCGAGTTGCCGGTCCCGGCGGACGCCACCCGTGATGTCGTCGACCAGGCGCTGGATCTCGTCGGCGGCATGGTGACGGCGGTCCGGAGCTGGGATCCGGCGACGCTGCTGCAGCCGGTGACCGACGTGACGGACCTCGTCGTGGGTCCGCTCGACGAAGTGCGGCTGGCCGTCGAGTCGGTGTCCGGAACGATCTCGTCCGCGATCCGTACCGTCCGGCAACTGGTCGACGAGGTGGATCTGAGCTCGGTCGCCGAGGCCGTGCAGCGGGCGATGCAGCCGGTGATCGACACGCTCGACGCAATCGAGGCCGCGGTCGGCACGGCCGAGGACGTCCTGCTCGAGGTCTGCGGCAACATCGAGGACGGGCTGCAGGTGGTCGCGGACGCGGTCGGCGACGCCGCCGAGGAGGTGCGAACCGCCCTCGGCCGCGTCAGCGGAGCCCTCGACGAGCTGAAGCTGGCCGACCTGGCCGAAACCCTCCGCACCGAACTCGGTGCGATCTCGGCCGCCCTCGGCGCGGCCCAGCTGACGCCGTACTTCGACACCGCGAACGACGTGATCGACACCGGCGCGCAGGTGATCGACGCCGTCCCGTTCGGGTTGCTGCCGACCGACGTACAGCAGGAGATCGTCGACCTGGCCAAGCCGATCAAGGAGCTCGATCTGCAGGAGGTCGAGGACACGCTGCGCGCGGAGCTGACCGCGATCCAGGAGTCGTTGCACGCCGAGACTCTCGATGCGATCGAGGAGGTGTACCAGAAGGTCGTCGACTTCCTCGCCTCGCTCGACCCGGAGGCGGCGTTGGTCGAACTGGAAGCCGGACCGCTGGAGGAGTTGCGCGCCGCCGTCGCCGAGGTGGATCCGGTCGCGCTGCTGGCTCCGGCGACCGAGGCGCTCGACGAGGTCCGCGGTCTGCTCGACGGGATCGACCTGAAGGCTGCGGTCCTTGATCCGCTGGCCGATCTGTTCGACCCGGTCCTGAACGCCCTGGCCGAGTTGGACCCGTCGCACGTGCTCGACCCGATTCAGGCGCCACTCGACGAGGTTCGGCAGACCGCGCTCGATGCCCTTCATTTGGACGACGTGACTGCTGCGGTGACGTCGTTCCGCGATGGTGCGGCGGAACGGCTCGGGCGTGTCGATCCGATGGCGCTGGCCGCCGTACTGGATGAAGCGGTGGCGGCGCGGCTGCGTGATCTGCCGGCCGGACCGCCCGGTGGCGCGTTCGGATCGATCCTCGTCAAGCTGGGTCAGGCCGGTGGGCTCGACCTGACCGAGCCGGCCGTCGCGGACATGCTCGCGTGGATCGGGGGTCGCGAGGACGGCGCGGCGGTTGTGCGGGCGCGGTTGCGTCAGGTCGCCGATCAGGTCGCGTCGGTGCGGGATGGCGTCGCGGGACTCGACCCGGTGCCGCTGACTACTGCGACCGGGGCGCAGCACCGGGCGATCAGTGGTGCACTGCAGGTCCATCCGCCGGGATCCCAACTGCGGGTGGCTTTGGAGCCGCTGCTCGCCGGTGTGTCTCCAGCCGTGGTGCTCGGTCCAATCGCGGAGAACCGCCGCCGCTACCTGGCCGCGCTGGAGGTGGACGCGGTGGTGGCCGAGACGCTGGCGGCCTCCGGACGGAGTGAGGTCACAGCCGCCGCGGGCGGCGTCACGGTGGCGTTGTTGCCGGTGATGACGATCCCGGCCAAGCTGCGCGACATCCTCAGTGCGCTTGGTGTGGACGGCTCGGCGCCGCTGTCGGAACTGGTGCTGGAGCTGTACGACCTGGCCGGCCCGGCCCGGATCCTGCCCGCGATCGCCGACCTGGTGTCAGCTGGACGCGACCAGTTGATCGCGCTGCTCGACGTGTTCCTGCAGCCGGCGCTCGATGTGGTGGACACGGTCCGGGGGTTGATCGAGGCGTTCGACCTGCAGCCGATCGTTGACGAGTTGGTTGCCCTGTACACCCAAATCTCCGGCGAGGTGCAGGCGCTCAGTCCGGTACAGTTGCTCGGCGGAGTGCTGACCGAGGCGGACGAGGTGATCGCCCGGCTGCGCGCTTTCGACCCGCTGGCGCCGGTCCGCGATGCCGTTGCCGCAGCACAGCAGGCAGCTCTCGACGTACTCGAGAACGTCCGTCCCACAGTGGTTTTCGCAGATGTCGTGACGATCCAGCACGACGTACTGGCGCTGGCCTCGGGGCTGGATGTACGGGCGCTGCTCGAACCGGTGCTGGCTGCGTTGGACGTGCTCGCGGCCCAACTGGACGAGGGATTCGACCGTACTGGCGATGCACTGCAGCGGCTGCAGGCAGCGCTGCCGGATCACGTCGAGGAGTCGCCGCTCTCGATCGGTGCCGACATCGGGATCGAGGTGGGCTTCTGATGGCCGGCTCGAAACCGGGTCGCTCGGGCAAGCGCGGCTCGCAGTTGCGATGGGAGTACTTCGTCGAAGAGCGACTGGGCGGCGCAGCCGGCGCACCCGCGGGTTTCGCCGCGTCCGACGATCTCGCGCAGCCAGGAGCCGGCATCGAGGGCCGCCTGGAGCAGTTGCGGGCGTACCGCGACCTGAAGCGCGAGGCCCGGACGGCCAGTACCGATGGCCCGGTGGAGGGTCTGGTCGCCGTGGCCGGCGGGCCGAACTGGGTGCCGATCGGACCACTCGGTGCAGTGCTCGGCCAGGCGGCGCCCAAGCCCGTGGTGAGCGGCCGGGTCCAGGACCTCGCTGTATCGAAGGACGGTCAACGGGTCTACCTGGCCACCGCGAACGGCGGCGTGTGGCGAACCGGAGACTCGGGCCGCTCGTGGGAACCCATGAGCGACGAACTCGATGCCCTGGAAGTGGTGTTCCCGGGCGGCCCCGGCGGGGTCGTCCCTGCCCTTCAGCAGGTCGACACACTCGCCACCGGCGCGATCGCCATGGTCGACGGCGGCGACGCGGCCCACGACCGGCTGTACGTCGGAACCGGCGAGGGTCACGCGTCCTTCGGGACCGGCACCTCCCCCGACTTCTTCGGCGTCGGCATGCTGCGATCCGACGACGGCGGACGGACCTGGTTCCAGGAGCCTGCGGCCCCGCCACTCCTCGGCCGGACGGTCTACGCCCTCGCCGTGGATCCCACCGACCGCGAGCATGTCGTGGTCGCGACCAACGCCGGCGTGTTCCGCCGTACTCTCGCGAGCTCGACCACGCCGGCGCCGTGGGTCGAGGAGGCGTTGCCGGTGATCGGTGCCGGCAACCGGATCACCAGCGTGACGGTCGGCCGGGTGGCCGGACAGGTCCGCTTCTACATCGTGGTCCAGAACGGCGACACCTTCGAATGGCGGCCGGGCGCCGGCTGGGCCGCGCTCCCTCCACTGCCGGCCGGGTCGAGCCGCAGCTCGCTTGCGGCTTCGGGCAGCGACCCGGTCGTGGTCTACGCGTTGTCCGCGACCCCGGTGACCTTTGCCAATCCGAAGAACCCGAAGGGCGGCGTACTGCACGGCGTGCACAGGATCGACCCGTCGGCCGTGGCGCCGGCGTGGTCCACGATCTCGGGTGCACCCAACGATGTGTTCGGCGGTTCTGAGCCGGGACAGGGCAACTACGACCAGGCGATCTCGGTCGACCCCACCGACCCGACCGTCGTCTACATCGGCGGATCAGGGAAGAACACCGAGGGCGAGTTCTCCGCCGCCGTGTATCGCCTCGAGGTCGAGCCGTCGGGCGCAGGCTTCAAGTGCAAGGACATCTACATCGGTGCGTCCTCGCATGCCGACGTCCATGCGCTGGTGCACCGGCCAGGCTCCTCGAGCGACCTGTGGATCGGCTGCGACGGCGGGGTCTTCGCGACCACGAACGCCCGTGGCACCGGCAACCGGTTGTTCCGCTCCTGCAACGCCGGCCTGGGAACCCTGAGCCTGATGGGACTCGGGCACATCCCCGGCGAGGACTCGTACGCGTTCTGCGGCGCGCAGGACAACGGCGGCTTGCGTTACCTCGGCTCCGAGGTCTGGGACCACCAGTTGTACGGCGACGGCGGCGACACCGTGGTCGACTGGGCACCCGCCGGTCCGGGCACCCGCCGTCAACTGCTGAGCATCTACATCGAGGAAACCGTTCGTCGCAGCGACATCGACGGTGCCCGGTACGACACCACCCTGGTCAACCCGAGCCCGGCGGATCAGTTGTTCTACCCACCGTTGGTCGGCGCGCCGCCGAGCGCGGTCCCCGGCGACTCGCGAGTGGTGGCGTTCGGCGGCGAGGTGCCTTACGTCAGCGAGACCTTCGGTGGGAACTGGAAGCGCCTGCCACCCCGGACTCCGGTGACACCGGCGGGAGTCCGCGTTCGCTCGCTGGCGTTCGCTTCACCCACCCGGCTCTATGCCGGCTGGACCGACGGTCACGTGGCCCGGTACGACAAGGGCGCGGGCGGCTGGGCCGTACTGGACTTTCCGCGGATCGGCGAGTTCAGACCGATCACCAGCATCGCGATCGATCCGTCTGTTCCGGCCGGGCAACGCGTCTACGTCACGGTCGGCGGGCCGGCGGTGCTGCCGGTGGGGACCGTCGACCGGGTCTGGTTGCTGGACACCCGGCCACCCCCGGCGGTCCTGCCGCCGGGCTGGCCGTGGGCGCCGGCCGGTCCGGGCCTGATCGACGTACAGCACAACACGATCGTGCTGGACCCCGCGGACCCCACTGGAAACCGCCGCTGGGTGGGCGCCGACCTCGGGGTCTGGACCTGGAACGCCGGCGCCGGGGTCTGGCAGGTGCTCTCGGCCAACCTGCCCGATGCCGCCGTACTCGATCTGGACCTCGTGACCGACCCGACCGTCCCCGCTGCTCCCGCGATTCTGCGCGCCACTGTCCACGGGCGTGGCGTGTTCGAACTCGACCTCTCCGGTGCGCCGCAGCCACCCGTCAGTCTCGTACTGCGTGCCACGCCGGTGGACCGTGGTCGTCCGGCCCGGGTCGGTGTGGCGCTTCCCGGCGACCACAAGCTGGCCAGCACGATCGACGCCAGTCCGGACATCGCCGTGGACGCCCCGAACCAGAACGGGAAGTACGTCATCGAGGCGGTCACCGCGCCGACGCTGGTGGAGTTGCGAAACCTCGACGGCAAACGCGAGGTCCTGGCCAGCGTCCCGGCCGCGGTGGCCACGACGCGGGTGCACGTGACGGTTCGCAATCGCGGCGTGAGTCCGGCCAATCCGCCCGTCGACGGCGTCCGCGTCGCCCTGCTGATCGGTCCCGCGGGCGCCGATGACGCGACCCCGCCGGTCCCGCTGCCACCCGGCTTCGGCAACGTCGTCGTGAACGGTACGCCGATCGACGCGGCGGGCTGGAAGACGGTGGGGATCCGCACGGTCGACGGCATCAAGCCCGGCCGGCCGGGAGTGGCGAGCTTCAACCTGACGAGTGATCTGCTCCCCACTGTGGACGTTGCCGAGGGCCAACGGTTCGTGTTGCTGGCGCTCGTACACCACGCAAGCGATCCGTTCCCAGTGGCCGCGTCGCAGAACCCGGTGACCCTCGTGACCGGCGAGCCACGGGCTGCGATGCGCCGGGTGACCGCCGTACCCGCGAAAGGTCTGGCCGCGGCGTCGGCAGCCAGTGGGGCGGCCTCACTGAACCCGCCGGGCGGGACCGGTCTGCTCGTGCCGCTGACCACCGCATTGCTCGCGCACCAACGGCTTGGCGACCTGACCGACCAGCTGAGCCGGAAGGTGCAGTCTGCCCGGGTCTCCCCCGCCTTCGGTGGCTATACCGTCCCGGTCCGTCCACATCCCGTCGAGCGCCGAGTGCTGGCGATGGCGACGGCAGCACGGGCGGCAATGGCTGGTGGCCCTGCCGCCACGGTCCCGCGGACGTTGCCCGGCGCGGGGATCGGGCAGTACGCACTGCTCGGCGCGTTGGGGTTCGAGTTGCCCGGCTTCACGTCCGTCCTCGCTCCTGGCGGCACCTGGGTGTCCGACCTGATGCGGCGGGGCACACCGGATCCACAGCGCAGCCGGGTCGCCGTACCGGCCTCGGAGTTTCCGCTGGCGATGGCCAGAGCAGGACTCACGATTGCCGGAGCGGACGCCGCCGCGGCGGCCGCGGTCCGTGGGTTCGGCAGCGGCATGCTCGCTGCTGCCGCGGCCGGCGTGATGGTCGGGCCGCAGCTCGCCGACCTGCTGGCGCGCGACACCAACGCGGATTGGCACCGCCACTCGCAGTCGGGCGGCGCTGCGGCGGCGGAACGCTACCTGCGCCGGCGTTTCCTGGGTGGCGAGGCAGTGCCCGCCCCGCTGATCGATTGGTTGCCTACAGCAAAGAGTGTGCCGACGGCGGTCTGGGACGGCTATCTCCGGGCGCTTTCCGACGTGTACGGCCTGCCGGAGAAGCGGGCGCTGGGATTCCCGCTGTTCGAGGACGGGCTGGATACCGGGGACTGGCTCACCGCCGTACGGATGCGCAACGCCTACAACCTCGTGCTCGACGATCTGCGGACCTCGTCCTGGCCCGCGCCGGCCTGGTGGGGTCTGCTGACGCCGATCCTGCTGGCCCCGTCGATCTCGATGCTCGCGGCCAGAACGTTGCCGAACGCCGGCCTGTTCTTCGCCGAGGGCGACCTCACACCGCGGTCCGTCTTCGAACTGCTCACGCTGTCGATGGGCATCGGATCGGTCGCACCGTTCGTCTACTCGATGATCCTGTGGTCCGCGGTCGACGAACACACCGAGGTGTTCGTCACCGCGCTGATCATGTTCCTGGCCCGGGCCGGCATCGTCACCGGTGCGCTGGCGACCTCCGGCAACGCCGAGCAGAGCTCGCTGACCCAGTGGCTGGGCATGTTCGCTCCGCTCGTCTCACTCGACATCTACGCACTGATCCGGTCGCTCGCCGCCGGCTCGCGCCGCCCCGGCGATTCGACCGTGTTCGCGATCCAGACCATCCCGGCCGCGACCGGTGGGCTCACACTCATCGTGTCGGCGGTGATGAAGGCGCTCGGCATCAATACGGGCTGGCCGTTCTGGCTGGTGTGGAGTCTGTTCACCGCGATCATGTGGCTGCTGGTCGGCATCATCGCGTCCATCGCGCTGTCGAACGGCGGCGGCTGGCAGTCCTGGTTCCTGCGCTCCGACCGGCACTTCCCCTTGCTGTCCTCGGTTGCCGCGGCCGGTCTGCTACCGCCCGAACCCACCGCCCTGGCAAGGGTTTTCGACGACTCCACGCTCTGGTCGGACCCCGACACCGCACTCCCCGCGGACCTCTCCGGGCACGACTACCCGAGCGGCATGCGCGACCTGATCACGATCTGGTGGCTAGGGAACGGGACTCTGGAGGTGCAGTACGCCGACGACCTGGTCACCTTCCGCGTCAACGGCGGTGTCCCGGTACCAGTCCGGATCCCCGCCGGGACGACTGCTGAATCATTGGCGGAGCTGCTGCCGGCTGAGATGGACGGCGTTCAGTCCGCCCTACTGACCAGCAAGCCACCGGACCCGTCGCTGCCTTGGCCGGCCACTCTCGCCGACCCCGGCGATCCCGGACCGATCGCCGACGCCGCCGTGGCCAAGGCCAGGTTCGTGCCGGTCGGCAAGACGCAGGAGACCGGCGTCGTACTCCGCCATGCACCGCGGGCCGACCTGTCCACCCCGGCGGGACTGATGGCGTCCGGCCCCGACGCGTTCCCCGTCGTACCGGTGGCATCCCTGGGTGACCTCGAAGGCAGCGGCCTGGGCGCGGCCGCCGACCTCGCCACGCTGCTGGCAGTCGCGGCCGCCCCGGCCCTCGGTCCGGTCGCCGTCGCGGACGGCGTACTGCCGGCCTTGCCCGTGCCTGCTGTCGGTGAAGTGGTGCAGGTCTTCCGCCGCTGGAACCTGGACGAGCGACGACTGGCCGAGTGGCAAACACTGGTCAGCGGCGGCGCTCCTCCCGACGGGCCGCCGGAGGCGGCACCCGACCCGCTGCTGCGGACACCACCCATTGGGTACGCCGGCGCCCAGCCAGTCGGAGCCGACCTGGTCGCCGCGATGGGCTGGATTCCCTTGTGGCGCGCGTGGATCCGGGTCGCCACCGATCCGCAGGCCGACGCCGCGTCACCCCTCCCGCTCGCTTCGACTCCCCTGGTCCGCTTCGCCGACGGCTCGGTCCGGCGACCGATCAACGCCGAACTGACCGAAGGCATCCGGTACCTGCTCGATCTGGGGCCCACATGATCCGCGACGGGAGGTGGCCGGTATGACCGACGTCTTCGAGCCGGAGCAACCCGATGAAGACGACGACGGCCCGGACGAACTGCTCGCCCGCGCCACGATGGCACCTGGCGCTCCCGCCGCCGATCCCGACCTGATCGCCGAATGGCCGGCCGCTTGGCTCGGCACACCGGGCCGCGGCGCCGCACCAGCCGCAGGCCCACGCGCCGTGCGACGGCCGACCGCAAGCGTCGGCCAGGAAGCCAGGGCCCGCCACAACTGGGTGCCGATCGGTCCGCGGAACGTGGCCGGCCGGATGCGCGCGATCGTCTGCGGCGATCCCGCCAACCCAGATCCCCAAGTGTGGTTCGCCGCCTCGGCCGGCGGCGGAGTCTGGCGGACCCGCGACGCCGGCCGGCGCTGGGAACCGCTGCCCGACTGGCACGACCGCCGCTGCCTGGTCGTCGGTGCCATGGCCGTCGCGCCCACCGATCCGACCCGCATCTACGCGGCCACCGGCGAAGCGTCACCGGCCGGCTCGAACACCCTGCGCGGCTTCGGCGTCTTCGTCTCCACCAACGGCGGCGACACCTGGGACAACTTCGGCGCCGGTATGGCGAACCCCGTGCACCGCGGTGGTTTCGAGGCGATCGCGGTCGATCCCGGCGAGCCGCTGCACGCCTGGGCGGTGGGGGTGGACGGCGCCTTTCGAACCCTCGACGGCGGCCTGACCTGGGACGACCCGCCGTACCTCGCGGGCACGTACTTCAGTGATGTCGCGTTCACCGCCAACCGCCGGCTGCTGCTGGTCCGTGGCACCAGCACCGCCGGCGAGGGCGCGGTACTGCGGCTGAATGCTCCCGCCGCGGCGGAGGCCGCGGTCAGGGCCGAGCTCGCCTCCGCCGACGCGCTCAGCGTCGTCGTTGCAGCACGACCGCCCCGGGCCGCGTGGCCCGCCAGCGGCAAGATCGCGATCGCCACGGCGGCCACCGCCTACGTGCGGTTCGCCGACGAGGACGATCGGCACATCGGCATCTTCCGGACCACGAACCTCAATGCGGCGCTCGGCCGGTCGATGGTCTGGACCAAGCTCGCGGATCACTCGGACTTCCATAACGACGGTCAGGCCGTCTACGACATGGTCCTCGCGGTCCGGCCGGGCCATCCTGAGCTCTTGGTGACCGGCTTGGTCTACCTGCACGTCAGTACGAACGCCAACCTCGCGCCGGATGCGGTCCGGTGGCGCCGGATCATGTCGTGGCCGCTGCACCGGGAAGGACTGCGCGGTCATCACGCCGACCAGCACGGCGTGACCATCGCCGGGGACCCACCGCAGCTGTGGGTGGGCAACGACGGCGGCGTAGCGCGGGCGACACCGAACTGGTCGGACCCGGCAGCCGTCGAGGTCGAATGGACCCGCCCCGTGGCGCCTGGCACCGTCGGCTGGGAACGACGCGACGTCGGCATCCAAGGCGCCCAGCCCTACGACCTCGCGCAAAGCCCGCTCGTGCGCGGCGTCCTCGCCACCGGCCTGCAGGATAACGGCACGTACCTGCGCTCGGGCGGCCAGACGTGGCGCCCGATCATGGGCGGCGACGGCGCCTTCTGCACCTTCGATCCGGACGACCCGTACCGGCTGGCCGTCAGCTACTACGGCGGGCTCGCAGCCCTGCAGTTCCCGGCGCTGCGCGACAGCATCTTCGCCGATGAGGCCCGCGACCGTCCCGACACCGCGACCCAGCGGATGCTGACCGATGGGCTCGACGACGACTCGGTCTTCGTTCCCGAGACAGCTCGCGACCCGCTCGACACCGGCCGCCTGCTGCTTGCGCGAAAGGGCCGGCTCTACGGCCTGAAACCCGGCTCCGGTGAGCGATTCGGTCTCGAGATGGTCGGCCGATCGTTCGTCCTGCGGGTCCGGATGCCACCCGCCGCGAGTGGACCGCGAACTCGGATGCCGAAGCCGCTGCGGTTCTACCCGCCACCGCCACCGGAACCCCGTGTGGTGGTCGAAGTCATCGATACACCCGGCGCCCGGAAGCTGGGCTTGCTGCCCGGACGCGGCGGCCGGTACGAACATGTCGACGTCACCGACCACGACCGATTCGTCATCGCGAGCCGCCTGCCCGCGCCATACCAGTTGACCGAGGGCGACGAACTGCGGCTGCTGATCGACGGAGCAGCGCAATCGGTGAAGTTCCGGGCGGCCGACGGCATCAACCTGGCGAGTGTCATGGTCGCCGACGTAGTCCGTACGGTCGCCAACCTGCCGGTGCACCAGGTCGAGGCGTTCCCGACCATGTGGCGTACGCCGTCCGCGGTGCAGCTCGTCACCCACGACGCCGGCGCCGCGACGCTGATCCGGCTCGGCGGCGATGCGCTGGATCCGTTGCCCGACGGGCTGTCCCGGCTCGCGGTGAACCGTGGCGACTACCACGGTGACGACGCCCGGCCGGCCTCGGTCCTGCTGAACCTGGTGAACCTCGACTCGCGGACCAACCGCGACTTCTCCGGGCCCGTCCGCACGCTGGAGGTGACGATCAACGCCGGCGCCGTACGGCCGCTGCGCATCGAACCGCCGACCTTCCCCGACCCGTCGAACATCACGGCCGGCCAGCTCGCCTCCGGACTCGCCGATCTGCTGGCCGGCGCCCCGGTCCACGTGCACGCCGTACCGTCCAACGCCTGGGTCTCGCTGCTGTCCGAGGCGGGCACTCGAGTGGTGCTCACCGGAACCGCAGCGGCACGGTTGTCGCTTCCCGTCGCCGGAGCTCCACTGGTCCGGATCGGCCTGTTCAGCCGCACGACCGCGCACCTGAAGACCAACGTGCGCAACTTCGCCGGCGTCGACTTCACCCCGACCGGACCGCCGTTGGAACTGGTGATCTCCGACGGTACGAACGCAACGCCGCCACTCCGGTTCACTGCTGCCGATGTGGCCGACTTGCGGGCGGTCACCGTCGAGGAGCTGCACAGCCTGATCAGTCGCCACCTCGCCGCTACACCTGCCGTCCGGGTGCGGGCGGACCTGGTGGTGATGCCCGCCGAGGGCTGGGTCAGCGAGCTGACGTTCGGCCCGCCGCAACCGGCAGCCGTTGGTGGTCCCGCGATGCCGTCCCCGGCGTGGGCCGGCGGACAGGACGGCAGCGTCTTCGTCACCCGGGACGGCGGCGCGACCTGGCTCGATTGCACGATCCCGCTGATGCGGCTCGGCGATCGCGAGACCGAGGCGATCGCCGTCCATCCGACTGAGCCGCTGAACGCCTGGATGGCATTGTCCGGCGAAGCCACCGTGCCCGGTGACCCGACGTTCGTGTTCCGCACAGTCGATGGCGGCACGACCTGGCAGCCGATCGGGCATCAGGTCGTCGGTGGTGTCGCGCAAGGCATCGTGAGCGGCGGTGTCCCGCTCGGTGTCCACGCGCTCGAGCTCGACCCGGCCGATCCGACCGTCTTGTTCGCCGCCACCGATGCCGGGGTCTTCCGCAGTACCGATTCCGGCGACACGTGGACGCCTTTGAATGAAGGCCTCCCGAACGCACAGGTCGTCGACCTCGTCAGCCATCCCGAACAACGGATGCTGCGCGCATCCCTGTGGACGCGCGGTGCCTACGAGCGCCGGATCGACGCCGACCCGCCCGACGACGTACGCCTGCTCGTCCGCACCACCGAACTCGACGACGGCTTCCGGCCCGCCCGCGCCGCGCCCTCGTTCGGCACTGCCGCCGCCGGTCCCGTCCCGATCGGCTCCCCCGACATCAAGGTGGTACGACGCCGTGCGGCCGGCCTGGGCACGGACGCCGACATCGACGGCGTGACGTTCGATCTCGAGATCCCGCACGACGACATCGTGGCCGGGTCGGCCGCCGACGTGATGGTGCAGGTGAGCAACGTCGGGCCCGTTTCCGTGCCACCTCCCGGCGGACCGGTCGCCGAGCAGGCCCGGGTCGTGCTGTTGTGGGCCCCCCTCGACAACGGCATCCCGCCACTCCCGGCCGACATCTGGACCCGGCTGGCTGCTGCGCCACCGCTCGTCGGGCCAGTCGGCGCGTGGTTCGTCGGCGGCGACGGTCAAGTCCCGCGGACGATCCCGGGCGGCGACACCGGCGTCGTCACCTTCCCCGTCGCCTGGCCGGCCCTCGATGGGGTCAACTCGGTCGGGCTGCTCGTGCTCACCACCGCGACCGCCGACCCGCTCACCGGCGGGCCGACCCTTGTCCCCGCCCTGCTGGCCACGGAACGGCGGGCTGCTTTCCGCGAGGTCGTCGTACGACGGCTGGACGACGACCGCACGCTGGTCGTGCGAGCGACCGGGCCGGGCGACATCGTGATCGAGAACGTCGCCGCGTCCGAGGGCACGCCGGCTGCGGTGAATCTCGGCTTCGAGCCGGGCGACCTCGGCGTGGCCGGACGGATCCGGGTCACCAAGGTTGCGGCGGCCGACGACCTCAACCTCACGGCCCTCGCAAGCCCCCGGCCGGCCCTGGGAATCCGGCTCGCGGCGCCATTGGTTGCCGACCTCGCGCTCCTTCCGGCCGCGGACGAGGCCCGTACGGCGGCCGCCGTCCAGCCGGCCGAGCTGGTCCGGATGCTGCAGCGGCGGATCACCCAGGCCGGGTTGCCGATCGGGGCCTGGGACCCGGCAGCCGGGTTCGTGCTCGAAGGGACCGGCGGGGCGACACTGCGGGCCGGCGGATCCGCGGCCGCAGCACTCGGCTTCCCGGTCGGCGGACCGGGTACGGCGCAGTTGCAGAGCTCCCGGCTCACGGACGCGTTCGCGCTCGCCGGGGCGACGGCGCTGACGATCACGGTGGTGCTTGCCGGCGGCAACGTCGTCGTACCGGTGGATCTGTCGCCGTCCCGCTTCTCCGGCGCGGTGTTCGTCCGGCGAGACTACGTGGCCCGGGCGGTCATCGACGACCTCAGACTCGGCGGGGTCGACGGACTGGTGACGGTGCGGCTGGTCACCGGGCTCGAGTTGTACGGCCCGGACTCGAGCTCGATGACGATCAGCGGACCAGGGCTGGCGGCGATCGGCTTCACCTCGGCGACCGGAAGCAGGCTGCGAGCCGCTCCGGGGCCGTTGGACCTGACGGCCGGGCCGGTGCTCCATGTCGAGGTCACGCCGCGAGCCGTTGTCCGGTTCGACAGCGACCCGGCCGACATCCCCGACCTCACCCACGCACGGCATGCCGACATCCGGCGGGCGATCTCGCTGGCCTGCGAACTGGTCGGCGTTCCGGCGAAGGCCGCCGTACCGAACATCGACCTGCGGGTCGCGGCGTCGCCCGAGGGCGGTGGGCGGCGGCATCCGGTGCTCGGCGGGGCCTATCTGGCCGAGCTCGTCGCCACTCCCGCGGCGGTCGCGGCACCGGATCGACCCGCGTTGTTCGCCGTCCGGGCCGCGCTCGGTAAGGACGTGCTGAAGGCGGGTGTCCCGAACACCCTGTACCTGCGGGTGCGCAACGTCGGCACGGTCGACTCCACCCAGACGCGGCTGCGGCTGTTCCGCCTCGACCTCGCCGCCACACCTATCACCGCGAACGAGATCGTCGCTGCGGCCCCGCCGGTGCCGGCCGGCAGCACTCATGTCGAGGAGCTCGCGTGGAACCCGGGCCCCGTTGCCCCGAGCACCGAACTCCTGCTCTGTGTCGCCGACGACAACCGCCCCGGTTGGCTGCTCGACGTCCCGGCCGATTTCGCCGACCTGGAGACCCTCCGCGCCTTCGTCGGCCGCCGGCCCGGCGTCGCCTTACGCGTGTTCGACGTCATCCCCTAGAAAGTAAGGACAGCTGTCATGGCCAGAGAATTCGATCTCCGCACCGAGGCGAGCAGCGGCACCACCGTCGCTGCGGAGCGACGCGCGGAACTCCACGCCGCGGCCGAGGCAGCCTCCGCCCGGCCGGGCGGCCACGACGTCCAGATCGTCAGCTTCGACGCGAGCACCGGCAATCCCGCGGTCGTGGTGTCCCGGGACGCGCCGGCTGCTGACGGCGACTTCGTCCGGCGTGCGCTGGCGCATGTGCAGAACGTCGGGCCGGCACTCGGCCTCGCTCCGGAGCAGGCGCCCGAGTACCTCGCCGATCCTGGTTACCAGACCACCTCGGCCGACGGCGTCGCCGTACACCTGAGGCAGCAGTACAAAGGCATCGCGATCTACGACGCGAGCGAGACGGTCCGCTTCGACCCGAGCGGCCAACTGCTCGAAGTGGCCGGGCGGTCGTACACGATCGCCGACGATCTCGTCGTCGAGCCGTCGATCCCGGCGTCGGAGGCTCTCGAGGTGGCGGCGGCACATCTCGCAGCCGGCGACGACGAGGTGGAGCCCGATCCCTTCGGCCAGTCCGTCGCCGAGCCGGTTCCGGACGTCCAGTCGATGACCGCGCGGCTGATCACCTCCCCGCTCGAGCGCCCCGACCGGGCAACGGTCTTCGAAGCGACCGGATTCGCCCGGCCGGTGACGGTCGCGCTGATGTGGTTCCCGCTGGACGGAGGGCTGCGACTCTCGTGGCATCTACGGGTCCAGGTGCCCGGCGCCCCGGAGTACCGGTTCCTGATCGACGCCGCCGACGCGCGGATCCTGCTGTGCCGACGGCTCACGCACGGGCTGGGCGGGCACGCCCAGGTGGTACTGCGTTCCGGCGAGGGACGGAAGGATGTCGACTTCCCGCTGCCACTGGCGACGTACGGCGTACCTGTGCCTCCCGGGCTGCCCGCCGGGTTCCCGGATCCCTGGCTGCTCGACGAGACCACAGCGGGAGCCTCGGTACGCGCAATCGACTTCAGCACGGGCCGCACAGTGAAAGGAGCACCGAGCGCGGGCGGCGTGGTGTTCGCAGCACCCGCTCAGGAGAACGCGCCGGAACAGCTCGTCCTGAACGTGTTCTCGTACTGCGCCGCGATGCACGACGCGCTGTACCTGCTGGGGTTCCGGGAGCCCGACGGCAACTTCCAGCTCAGCGCGCTCGGACGCGGCGGCCGGGCCGGGGACGCCGTGCTCGCCCAGGTGCACCCGGGGGTGGTCTGGGGTACGGCGAACATGGCCACGCCGGCCGACGGATCCGCGCCGACGATGAACATGGGACTGGTCAACTCCACCCAGCGGCACACCGCACTGGACGCGGACGTGGTCTATCACGAGTACACCCACGGGCTGTCGAACCGGCTCGTCGGAGGCCCGCTGGACGACACCTCGCTGGACGCGGCTCAGTCGAGTGGGATGGGTGAGGGCTGGAGCGACTTCGTCGCGTGCTCACTGCTCGGCAAGAAAGTCGTCGGCGACTGGGTGGTCGACCGCGCCACCGGGATCCGCCGCCACGCCTACACCGAGGACTACCCCGGCACCTATGCCGAGCTCGGCTCACCGCAGTACACCAAGGTGCACGATATCGGCGAGCTTTGGTGCGCCGGACTGATGTCGCTCGGCCGACGGCTGGGCCGCACCGAGACCCTGCAGATCGTTGTCGACAGCCTCAAGCTCACGGCCGCCAACCCGAGCCTGCTCGCCGCGCGCGACGCGATCCTGCTCGCGGCCCGGCAGTTCTCCGTCGCGCGCGGAGACGACGACGGGGCCACAGCAAGCTTTGTGCAGTCCGCCTGGGAGGTGTTCGCCCGCTATGGGATGGGTCCTGGTGCGCGGACCGACGGACCGCAACTGAGCGGCATCGTCGCCGACTTCGAGCCGCCGCCTGCCCCGTCGACCTCAATCCTGCGGGCCGAGGCGGCTCCCGGCCTGACCATCCCGGATGCCGATGCGGAAGGCGTGGTGTCCACTGTCTCGCTCCCGGCTGCGGGAGTGGTGCAGTCGCTCGCAGTCGACGTCGTCATCACGCACCCGTTCCGGGGTGACCTGGTGGTGAGCCTGGTGGCGCCGGACGGCCGGACCGCGGTTTTGCACAACCGGACCGGCGGCGGGGCAGACAACCTGCAGCGGTCGTACGACTCCGACTCGGTCGCTTTGCTCGCCGCACTCGTGGGGACGCAGACCGGCGGAAGCTGGTCGTTGCAGGTGGCGGACCGTGCGCCGGCAGACGTCGGCCGACTGGATAGCTGGGCACTCGCGGTCGGGATCGCCCCCGTGGGTCCGTCGGTGCAACTGCAATCCCTGCTCGGCGCGCCGATACCGGCCGAAGGCCCCGCCCTCGAGAACAAGGTCACCGTGAGCGAGGCTGGAACCGTCGCAGGGGTAGCGCTTGCCGTCGACATCGCCCACGCGCAAGTCGGCGACCTGGGCGTCGCGCTGCGCGGCCCGACCGGGAAACGCGTCACCGTCCATCGCCGGGGCGGCGCGGAAGTGGATCACCTGATCACCACCTACCGCAGCGACGCCGGCGAACCACTCGCCGCCTTCGTGGGGTTGGACGCCCAGGGCGATTGGACCCTCACGGTTGTGGACAAGGCCGGCCGCGACGTCGGAAAACTCAACAGCTGGACCCTCACGGTGCAGCTCTGATCACTTGCCCGAAGCATCTACAGCGGATCGCTGGAACACGACCGTCTCTCTGGCGTTCGCCCTGTCCACGACCCGCCGACAGTCGTCGTCACCAGCCACTGACCATGCCATCGCCCGTACGGTTGCCCTGGTCAACCACCGTTCTGGTTCGGGTTTTGGTTCTGGTTCTGGTTCGGGCCGGCGGTCTGACTCGAGCTCTGGCCGGCCAGGCTGCCGAGGACCCGGTCCGGTGGGGCGACGAAGTGTTCCAGCGGCATCCCGTCCAGTGCGCCGCGCATCGCGGTCTCCCAGATCGGTCCCGCCGTACCCGAACCGGTCGGGTCGGTGATGTCCTGACCGTCCAGCTTGTGCCCGTTCATCAGGTTCGTGTACGGCGGAGTCGCGTCGGCGACCACCGCCGCGGCGGCGAGGTTCGGGGTGTAGCCGGAGAACCAGACGGCGAGATTCTGGTTGATGGTGCCGGTCTTGCCGGCCAGGTCCCAGTTCCCGAAGGTCAGGTTCCCGCCGGTACCGCCGGGTTGCATGACCGCGCTCAGCACCCGGTTCACGCCGTCCGCGACCCACGGTTCGAGGACCTGCTTGCAGGACTGGCCCGGGGTCGCGATCGACTTGCCGGCCTGGTCGGTGATCGAGGTGATGAGTAGGGGCTGGCAGTAGACACCACGGGCGGCGAACGTCGCATACGCGTTCGACAGCATGAGCGGAGTCACGTAGCCGACTCCGAGGGTGAACGACACCACTTGGTCGAGCGGCTTCAGGGTCTGCGCGTTGTACATGCCGAGCTCGGCCGCGACCGTCGCGGGCGCGCACAAGCCGGTCTTCTCGGACAGCTGCAGAAAGTAGGTGTTCACCGAGAACCGGGCCGCGTCGACCATGGTGAAGTCACCGCTCCTGGTGGAGTTCTTCGGCTGGTAGTTCAGAACCCGGGTCCGGCCCGTGCAGGTCCGGAACGGGACACCGCTCAGGTCGATCTGCGGCGGCGAGTTGATCTGGTAGTCGATCGGGATCCCCTGCTGGATCGCCGCGGCGATGGTGAACGCCTTCATGGTCGAGCCGTTCTGGAACCCGCCGTACCCACCGGCGTAGGACTTCTCGACGTTGTAGTTGTACGCCGTCTCGTGCCGGCCATCGCCGTACGGCGTGCTCTGCACCATCGCCTTGACCAGGCCGGTCCCCGGCTCGACCACGGTGACCGCGGCGATCGTGTTGTCGGTCGGCTTGCTGTGCTGGTCGATCGAGTGCTGCGCGGCGGCCTGGATGCGCGGGTCCAGCGAGGTCTGGATCGTCAGGCCACCGGTCTTCAGATTGTGGTCGCGCTCCTGGACGGTGTCGCCGAGCGCCGGGTTGTCGACCAGCTTGGAGACGACGTACTCGCAGTAGAAGGGGTACGGCGAGTTCGCGCAGCCATTCAGCAGTGGGCGGACGGTGGACAGGTCGATCACCGGTGCCCGAAGTGCCGCGTTCGCCTCAGCGACCGAGATCCGGCCGAGCTTGAGCATCCGCTCGAGCACCGTGTCCCGGCGGTTCCTGGCCTGCACCGGATTGGTCACCGGGTCGTAGCCGCTCGGGTTCTTGACGATGCCGGCCAGCATCGCGGCCTCGGGAAGGGTGAGCTCGGAGGCGTTGACGCCGTAGTAGTGCTGGGCGGCGGCCTGGACGCCGTACGTCCCGTCGCCGAAGTTGGCCAGGTTCAGGTACCTGGCCAGGATCTCGTCCTTGGAGTACTCCTGCTCGACCGCGATCGCGTACCGCAGCTCCGTCAGCTTGCGCTGGTAGGTGAGCGCGGTCGCGGCGCGTTGCTCGGCCGGGGTGCGGGCGTTCTCGAGCAGGGTCAGCTTCACGTACTGCTGGGTGATGCTGGAGCCGCCTTGGACAGTTCCGTCGGCGCGGTTGCGGATCATCGCCCGCAGCGTGCCCTGGAGATCGAGTGCGCCGTGCTGGTAGAACCGCGAGTCCTCGATCGCGACGATCGCCTGCCGCATCGTCGGGGCGATCTGGTTCAGCCCGACCGGCGCGCGGTTCTCCTCGTACAGATTCGCGATCAAGCTCCCGTCAGCTGCCAGGATCCGGGTCCGCACCTCGGGCGGCTGAGACGTCAATGTCTGCGGCAACGCGTGGAGCGAGTCGGCCACCTGCTCGCTGCCGATCCCCGCCAGCCCGGCGAGCGGCACCAGCAGCCCCGCCATCAGTGCACCGGCCAGCGCACTGACGCCGAAGAGCCTCGTCAGCGATCGAACACCCTGCCCGGCAGCGCGCACCTGTCCAAGCTAGTTCGCGATATCAGACCAGACACGTCGCTCTCAGCGTCCTCTCATCCACCACCGCATCAGTTGCCCCCCGCAACGAGTTGGAGGCCGTCCCGGCGTCGCGACTGGTAGTAGCAGGGCGCTCACCGACCGCGGAGGCGATGTCGAAATGAGTCTTCTTCGTTTACCGTGGCGGTGGGGGTGGTGGCGTGGGGGCGGACCAGCTGCGGATCAACCTGCTCGGCGAGTTCACGGCGTCGTACGACGGTGCCGTGCTCGATCTGGGTGGGCGGCGGCAGCGCGCCGTACTCGCCGTGCTGGTGCTCGCACGCGGCGAGGTCGTCCCGGCCGACCGGCTCGCCGACGCGGTCTGGGGAGAACATGCGCCTGGCAACACCGCCGGCGCCCTGCAGTCCTATGTCTCGCACCTGCGCCGCAGCTTGCAGCCGGGGTCACCGGCTCGCGCCCGGTCCGCGGTCGTCGTCCGCGAGGGTCCCGGGTACGCCGTACGACTCCCCTCCGACGCGGTCGACGCCTGGCGGTTCGAGACCCTGCTGCAGACGGCCACGACGTCCCCTGCGGAGGCGGCGGCCGCGCTGCACGAGGCGCTCGCGCTGTGGCGCGGTCCGGCGCTGGCCGAGTACGCCGACGAGCCGTGGGCCGCTGCCGAGATCGCCCGCCTGACCGAGCTGCGATCTGTCGGCCGGGAGCGGCTGCTCGCCGCTCGTCTCGATCTCGGGGAGGCGGCCCTTGTCGCTGCCGAGCTGGAGGGGATGGTCGCCGAGGAGCCGTTGCGGGAGGAGCGGTGGCGGCTGCTGGCGCTCGGGTTGTACCGCGCCCATCGGCAGGCCGACGCACTGGCCGCGCTGCGGCGTGCCCGCGAGACCCTGGCCGACGAGCTCGGCGTCGACCCCGGTCCGGCTCTCCGCGAACTGGAGGCGCAGGTACTCGCGCAGTCGCCCGAACTGGTTCCGGCCAAGCAACCGCGGCAGGAGACGGTGCAGGCAACGGCCCCGGACCGCAACGGTCTCGTCGACCGGGACCGCGAGCTCGCCGCACTCCGGTCGACGCTGGACGACCTCGCTGGCGGGCAGCCCGGCCTGCTGTTGTTCGAGGGTCCGGCCGGGATCGGAAAGACGCGGCTGCTGGCCGAGGCGCGCAGGCTCGCGGCCGAGCGGTCCGTGCGGGTGCTGTCGGCCCGCGGGAGCGCGTTGGAGAGTGCGTTCGCGTTCGGCGTCGTACGCCAGCTGTTCGAGGCAGAAGTCGGCGACCCCGTGCGTCGCGGCGAGCTGCTGCGTGGGGCCGCAGCGGGAGCCGGGGCCGTGTTCGACATCGCCGACGGCGGCCGGGCCGAAGGCTTCGCCGTGCTGCACGGCTTGTACTGGCCGGCGGTCAACCTCACGACCGAGGGACCACTGGTACTCGCGGTCGACGATGCGCAGTGGTGTGACGGCGCCTCGCTCCGCTTCCTGGCATATCTGGTACGACGGCTCGCCGCGGTACCCGTACTGGTCCTGGCGACCCTGCGCACCGGCGAGCAACACGACCACGAGGACCTCATCGCAGAGCTGGCGCTCGAACCCGAGGCGCTCGTCGTACGGCCGGCGCCGCTGTCCACGGAGGCGACGGCGGAACTGGTGGAGCGACGGCTCGGCGTACGACCCGCACCCTTGTTCGTCACCGCCTGCGAGCGGACGACCGCGGGGAACCCGTTCCTGCTGTGTCAGCTGCTCCAGGCTCTTGCGGCTGACGGCGTCCGGCCGGATGCCTCCCACGCCGACCGGGTCGTAGCGGTCGGGTCGCGGGCGGTGTCGAGCCGGGTACTGCTGCAGTTGCGCAGGCTGCCACCCGACGTCGTGGTCGTCGCGAGGGCGGCCTCCGTCCTCGGCGACGGTGCGGCCCTGCCGGCGATCGCGGCACTGGCCGGCGTCACGGAGGCCCGTACCGCGGAAGCGCTGGCCGCACTGGCGCGTGCCGAGATCGTCAGGGACGAGCAACCAGTGACGTTCGCACACCCGCTCGTGCGGGACGCGGTGTACCAAGCGCAGCCGGCGGCCGAGCGGGAACTTTGCCACGAGCGGGCCGCGTCGGTCCTCCGGTCTGCCCGGACGAGTGACGAACTGGTTGCGGCACACCTACTGCTGGCGCCGCCCCGGGGTGACGAGAACGTCGTGACACTGCTCCGTACGGCGGCGCGCGAGGCGGCGGAGCGAGGGGCGTCGGAGAGCGCGGTGACCTACTGCGCAGGGCACTTGTCGAGTCGCCGATGGGCTCGGGGCGAGGTGACGTCGTGCTCGAGCTCGGGATGCGAGAAGCGCCAGTGGACGGTGCGGCGGCGGTTGAACACCTGGTGCAGGCGTACCGGCTGCAGGACGACCCGCGCGTCCGCAGCGAGATCGCCATCGCGGCCGCCTCGACCCAAGTGTTCGCGAGTCCGCCCGGAGTCGCGACGACCTTCGCCCGGGAGGCCGCCGCGGCGCTGCCTGACGGACTGGCCGACCAGCGCCAGGCGCTCATCGCCATCCAGCGCATCAGTGGGTTCATGCACAGCATCGGCGACGGCTGGCAGACACCCGCTCAGGAGCCGGCCGGCCAAGGACCGGGAGCGCGGATGCTGGCCGCCACGGTCGCACTGGAAGCGGTTCTGGCCGGCAGCGACCGGGAACGCGCCATCGCGATGGCCCGTTTCGCACTCGACGGCGACCACCTGATCGCGGTCGACGACGGGCTGTTCTGGGTCAATGCCGCGGCGGTCCGGATCCTCTCCGACGACGACATCGGCGACTTCTGGAGCCGGGCTCGCGCCGCCAGCCACGCGCGCGGGTCGCTGTTCGCGGCCCTCTCCACCAGCCTGTGGGAAGGCTTCTGGCAGTGGCGCCGCGGTGAGCTCCACGAGGCCCTGGCGTGCCTGCGGGCCGCGCTCGACCAGGATCGCCTCTGGGGAGGTACGCGGGTGGGCGAACCCTTCGCCCGCGCCTTCCAGATCGGCTGTCATCTCGATCGGGGCGACCTCGCTGCCGCCCGCCGGGCGGCCGACGCCTTCGCCGGCGGCGCCGCGTTCGGCGAAGGCGGTCGCGTTTATCAGCAGGCCGTGGCGCGCCTGCTGGTCGCCGAGGGCCGCTGCGAGGAAGCCCTTGTCGTGCTCGGCGATCCGCAGTCGACCATCGACGGGATCGCCATCGTCAATCCGGTCTGGAACCCGTGGCGGTCCATCAAGGCCGCAGCTTTGTTCGGGCTCGGACGAACGTCGGAGGCGATCGAGACGGCCGAGGAGGAACTGGCTCTGCTTCGGACCTGGGGCGCACCGAGCTTCCTCGGCAGGGCTTTGTGCATGCTGGGCGAGTTCCGTGGTCGCGCGGGTCTCGACGACCTCGTGGAGGCGGTGGAGCTGCTTTCGTCGACGACCGCCGCGGTCGACCTCGCCCGAGCACAATGCGCGCTCGGCAGCCATCCGGACGTGGGCGGCGAGGATGCGATCGCGCTGCTGGAAGCTGCAAGCAGGTTGGCGGAGCAGCGCGGCGCCGGTGCGGTGCGCGAGCGGGCCTTGACCGAACTGGAGCGGCGCGGTCGCCCGATCGAGCCAGGCACCGACGAGGTGCCCCGGTTGTCGCGGACCGACCGGCAGATCCTCGACCTGACCGCCGCCGGCCTGGACGTTCACGAAGTCGCGCAGCGGATGTTCGTCACACCGGGAACCGTTCGGGACGTCCTGGACGGTGCCGGCTTCACGGCGGAACCCGGCAGCTCAAGAGTTTCTCAAGTCGGACAGGTGACCATGACGCACGACCAGAACGGGAGGCTCCAGTGACGGTGCAGCAGAGTCTCCGGGCCGCGAGCCTTCGAGGGCTCTGCGGCGGCGCCGTGCAGCTTCCCGGCGATCGGGCGTACGACATGGCGCGCGCACCGTGGAACCTGGTCGTCTCCGACTATCCCGCGGCCGTCGCCTATCCCGCGTTTCCCGAGGAGGTCGCCGAGGTCGTCCGCGCCGCGCAGGCCGCCGGCCTTTCGGTCGCGCCGCAGGGCACCGGCCACGGCGCCCCGGCGCTGGGCGGCAGGCTGGCCGATGCCGTACTGCTGCGCACCTCCGCGATGACGGAGCTGAGCATCGACCCCGAGAACCGAATCGCCCGCGTCGGCGCCGGCGTGTTGTGGGGTGATGTCGCGGAGGCGGCCGGGAGGTATGGGCTGGCCACGCTGCATCCGTCCTCCCCCGACGTCGGCGTGGTCGGCTACTCGCTCGGTGGCGGGATCGGATGGTACGCCCGGCGACTCGGTCTGCAATGCAACTCCGTCACGGCAGTCGAGGTCGTCCTCGCCGACGGCACCTTCGTACGAGCGACCGCCGACAGCGACCCCGACCTGTTCTGGGCCCTCCGCGGTGGCGGTACGCCGCTCGGCGTGGTCTGTGCGCTCGAGTTCGAGCTCCAGCCGATCCAGACGGTCGTCGCCGGGTTCCTCGCCTGGGACGGGACGGCCGTCGACCAGGTCCTGCCCGGGTGGGTCGCGTGGTGCGCGGACGCCCCCGAGCACGTGACGACGTCGTTCCGCCTGGTCGACGTACCCGATCGGGACTCGATACCGGCCGAGGTCCGGGGTCGGCGATTGGCCATCATCGACGGTGCCGTGCTCGGCGACGACGCGTTCGCAGACGACGTACTGGCGCCGTTGCGCGGACTCGCTCCGGAGCTCGACACGATCGGCCGGGTTCCGGCCGCCGACCTGGTCAGGCTGCACCTCGAGCCGGAGGAGCCGACCCCCGCGTACGCGAGCAGCACGCTGGTCGCCGAGCTTCCCGTCGCCGCGATCGCCGCGGTCATCGAGACTGTCGGTCCGCGATCCGGCAGCACCCTCACGGTGGCCGAGTTGCGCCAGCTCGGCGGCGCACTGTCCCGGCCGGACCCGGACGGCGGCATCCTGTCGGCCCTCGACGGCGCCTTCCTGGCACTGGGTGTCGGCCTGGGGTTCGAGCCCGACGACTGGCCGCGGCAGCGCGCCGACGCGGAGCGGTTCCTGGCCGCGGTCGCCCCCTGGTCGACCGGAGGCACCTATCTTCCGATGCTCGACGACAGCAGCGACACCCGCAAAGCCTTCCCGCCGGACGTCCACGCCCGGCTCACCGCGATCCGTCGCAGGCTCGATCCGCACAGGCTCTTCATGGCACCGCATCAGACTTGAGCCGGCGCCTCAAGCCGGTCACAAGTCGCCGTCAAGTGCTTCGCGACACCGTCGGTCCGTCATCACAGCAACGACAGACCGAACAGGAGAAGTTCGATGACGATCGCTCTTGACCGCGCCACCATCCGGCAGCACACCTCCCTCGAGGAACTCCGCAGTCGCCTGACCGGCGAGGTTCACACACCCGACGACGAGCAGTACGCCGCGCTGTCCACGCCGTGGCTCCTCACGGTACCCATGCGGCCGGCCGCGGTTGTCGCCGTACGCACTGCCGAGGACGTGGTCGCCACCGTCCGCTTCGCCCGGGAACACGGCTACACCGTCGGCGTACAGGCCACCGGCCACGGGGCCGACAGCTCGTACGCCGGACACCTGCTCGTGGTGACCAAGGGCCTCGACGAGGTCACTGTTCACCCTGAGGGTTGGGCTCGCGTCGGGGCCGGCGTCAAATGGCTCCCGGTGATCCGAGCGGCCGCGCGGTACGGGCTGGCTCCGCTCAACGGGTCCACCAGCGACGTCGGCGTGGTCGGGTACACGACCGGTGGTGGCGTCGGCCCGATGGCCCGCACGTACGGTCTCGCCGCGGACAAGGTGCGCGCGTTCGAGGTCGTCACAGGAGACGGCGAGTTCCGTCGCGTCACCCCGACCGAGCACCCGGATCTGTTCTTCGCCCTCCGGGGCGGCAAGGGCGCCACCGCGATCGTGACGGCGGTGGAGTTCGACCTGGTGCACCTGCCGACGTTCTACGGCGGCGCGGTGTACTTCGACGGCGCCGACTCAGCACGCGTCATCGAGCGGTGGCGGGACTGGTCGGAGAATCTTCCCGAGCAGGCGACGACGTCGTTCGTGCTCTTCCAACTGCCCGACATGCCCGGCGTCCCGCCGGCCCTGGCGGGCCGCATGACCCTCGGTGTCCGCTTCCTCTGGACCGGGGCCGCGGACGAGGGCCGCGAGCTGCTGGACCAGATCCGCTCCGTCGCTCCGGTGATCCTCGACGACGCCGACCTGAAGCCGTACCTGGCCGTCGACTCGGTGCACGCCGACCCGGTCGACCCGATGCCCGTCGTCGACCCGGCCATGCTGCTCACCGAGTTCACCGACGTGACCGCGAAGCGGCTGCTCGACGTGGCCGGCTACGACGCGGGGTCACCGCAGATCATGGTCGAGGTCCGCCAGCTGGGTGGCGCCTACGCCCGGGAGGCCGAACACCCGGACGCCTTCTCGCACCGAGCCGCCGGCTTCAGCGTGCTCGCCGTGGGCATCGCGGAAGACCCCCGCGTGCTACCGCACTGGGACCGCCTCTACGCGGCGCTGTCCGAGTGGGACACCGGCGGCGTCTGGCCGAACTTCGGGCCTCCCCACGACGCCCGGACGGCGCGCCGCGCGTACGACGAGGAGACACTTCGGCGGATCGCCGAGGTGAGCCGAAAGTACGACCCGGACGGTGTCCTGCAGATCGGTGAGTACGCCCGCGCGGTTGCCGGCTGATACTCACAGAGCACGAAGCGCGCGGCGGAGCCCCCACACTCCGCCGCGCGCGCGTGGAAGGCCGGCGTCGCCAGTCCTGCCACTGTTGACCTCAAGTCAACTTTAAGTATGAGAGTGCATCCACCCGGGTTCGAGGTTCGACTCGGCCACTCCCCGCCTCAGAGTGGAGTCGTTCGATCTAAGCCACGGGCTCAGTGTTGGTCAGTGCTGCGGCTATGCGTTGGCGGGCTTGGTAGTAGTGGTTTGGGTCGAGGACGGGGCGGTTGAAGCGGAGGGTGCGGTCGGGGTCGATGAGGTCCAGGGCCGCGGTGGTTCCGTGGGCCGCGCGTACGGCTTGTAGTGCGCGGTGGTCCCACATTGCCTGCGCGAAGACGCGGAAGCGGATCGACGGCCAGGGTGTTCTGTCCGGGCCCGGGTAGACGGCGAAGGGGTCTCCGGACGGGAACGCACCTCCCGCCGAGGTGTCCGTGAAGGGGTCCACCCGCCGGATGGAGTGCCAGGAGTACCAGAAGTTGAATCCCCAGTGGAGGAATCCGTCTACGCCGGAGGAGAAGAGCTGGTGCCCGATCGCACGGTTGCGCGACGAGGGCATCCCGATGAATCGGTTCGCGACATCGCGATCCTGTGAGACGCAGTAGTACACCCACAAGCGTTCCGGCCGCTCCGCCAGGAACGGTTCGACGTGATCGGTCGCGACGACGGGCACGGGAACGGCACCCGACGTGTAGAAGGAGTGCTCGCTGAGGGCGTCGACGACCGTCCAGCCCTTCAGGAGATCGGCGACGACGGCTTTCGCGGCGAGGTAGCTCGCGAGTCCACCCTCTCCGGATGGCTCGTCCGAGATGTGGAAGACCACGTGCTCGCGGTCCCATTCCTCGTCGAGCACTGCCTGCAGCGCCGGCAGGAGCGCTTCCATCAAGGTCCGGTATCGAGCGTCGGTTGCCGGGACGTCCCAACCGAACGCTCGCTGCTGGTTCACGACGATGCCGGGCGTTGCTTCCGCGCCCCACTGGGTGAAGAGATGCGCGACCTCGACGCCGCTGATCCCGTTGCGTCGGCACAGGTCGAGCCAGCGCCGAAGCCGATCGAAGCCGAACCGGTATCCCTCGGCGGTCGCCGTGATGTCGATGAGCTGCACAACGGTGCGGTACGAACCGACCGCAGTGTCGAGCGGTGGCGTCCAGACCGGTGCGAGCAGCGACGTCACACCCATTTCCGCCGCCGATGCGATGAATCGCTCGACGAGGGTCCAGTGCTCTTCGCTGAACACCTCGACACCGTAGTGATCGGCCAGCGCGTCGAGGTGCATCCAGTGGCTCGACACGATGTCGAGTGGCGGCAGCTCGATACCGGTGATTTCGACGGTGACCGGCTCCCGATGGAGCTCAGACCCGTCCGGCGAGACCATCACGATCGTGAGTTCGTGTACGCCGGCCCGCACCGGATCGGTCGCGGTCAGGTCGAACCACACCGCCCCCCAACTGCCGAACCGCACGGGAGCTTCGCCGTTCGGCACGGGACGCAGCACGTCGGGATACAGCCCGGGTTCGTCCCACTCATAGCCGTCGTCATGCCCCGGGAGAGCGAGGAAGGCGCAAGGCACGAGGTCCACGCTCGACACCGCGACCAGGTCGCCAGCTTCCCCCTCGATCCGCACCTGGAGCGGGCGCGGGTCGCGGAACGTCGGGTCGAGCGGAGGGCGGTAGGCGAGTTGGAAGGACGCCGGCTCGCCGAGGAACGCCTGGAACCGGGTTGCGGTGGTCACGGGCCGCGGGTCCCGAACCGGGTGCACCTTCGCGAGCGCATCGCAGAGTACGAACGTCCACTTCGCGGTCACTTCGGACCACTCCTTCCGACGCCAGGACGACACGCTTCTTTGCGTGATTGTGGACCCTATGATGCAGATTCGCGCATCAATACACAACGATGAGTCCATACCTCCGGCCGGTACGACGGGTTCGTCGTACCGGCCGGCGGTTCCCGACTAGGAGTCCCAGACCTGGAACTCGGAGAGCTGGCCCGCAGCCCAACCTGTGTTCGCCGTGATGTTCAGCCGGAAGTAGCGCTTGGTCGTCGGGGCGAAGGTGATGGTCACCGTGTTGTTGCTACCAGAGGCGAAGGAGTAGCCCGCGGATCCGGCGACCGTGCTGAAGGTCGTGCCGTCAGTACTGCCGAGGACAGACAGCGTCTCGGTGCGCGCTCCCCATGCGGTGGGCAACTGCAGGACGATCCGGCTGGCGCTACTTGCAGAGCCGAGGTCGACCTGTACCCACTGCGGGAAGGCATTGTTGGCGCTCTCCCAGTACGTCGCCTGGTTGCCGTCGGTCACGTTGCTCGACGGGTAGACGTCAGTGTGGCTGGACTCGCTGGTGGGCTTGCCCGCGGCGAGGTTGGTGTTCGTGGCACCGACGCCAGTACCGGACAGTTGTTGGTCTGCGTGTAGTCACCCGAGGCCGTGACGCTCGAGACCGAGGCGGCCAGGCTGCCCGTGTTGGTCACGGTGATCGCCTGGGCGGCACTTGTCGTGTTGAGCGTCTGCGATCCGAAGGTGAGCGAGGACGGGCTGGCGCTCAACACCGGAGCGTTGATCGGGCTGCCACCGCTTGGGTACACCTCGAGTTCCGACACCTGCCCGGCAGGCCAACCGCTGTTGGCCGTGATGTTGACCCGGACGTAGCGAGCATCGGTCGCCGGAACGGTGATGTTCACGACGTTGGTAGGTGACGTGAATGTGTACGTCGCGGATGCGACCGCCGTACTGAAGTTCGTTCCATCGGTGCTGGTCTGGACCGACAACGTCTGCGTGCGCGTGCCCCACGCCGAGCTCGGCGGTAGCTTCAGCGTCACCTTGCCGATGCTGCGTACCGCTCCGAGGTCCGCCTGCAGCCACTGCGGGAAGGCGTTGTTGGCACTTTCCCAATAGGTGTTCGCATCGCCATCCGTTGCCATCGCAGGGGTCTGCGTGCCGTTGGCCTGGCTGCTCGCCGAGGCCGGCTTCCCGAGGGCGAGGTTGGTGTCGGTCCCGATGCCGTTGCCCGTCAGGGAGATCGAGGTCGGGCTGTTGTTGGCGTTGCTGGTCACCGTCACCCCGCCGGCACGCGCTCCCGACGCAGTCGGCCGGAACGTGACCGTCACCGTGCAGGACGCGCCGACGGCGACTGTGGCGCAGTTGTTCGTCTGACCGAAGTCGCCCGAGGCGGACACGGCCGACACCGTCGCAGACGTCGTACCGGAGTTGGTCACCGCAACGGTCTGAGTCGGCGAGGAACTTCCTACTTGGGTATCCGGGAAGGACAGGCTGCCCGGGTTCGGGGTGAGGATCGGCCCGGGTGCGACACCCGTACCCGAGAGCGGGACGGTGCTGGTGACCCCGGCCGCGTTGACGGTCAGGTTTCCGGCTCGACTGCCCGCCGTCGTGGGGCTGAAGGTGACGTTGACCGTGCACGAGGCGCCGGCCGCAATGCTGGTGCCGCAGTTGTTGGTCTGACCGTAGTCACCGGTGATCGCGACGGAGCTGACCGGCGCCGCCGCCGTACCGCTGTTCGTGACGGTGACGGCCTGCGGGGCACTCGACGTACCGGTCGCGACGGAGCCGAAGCTGAGCGCGCTCGGGCTGATCGAGAGCTGCGATCCGTTGTCCGGCAGGTACGGCGGGAACGCCGGCGCGGTGATGTTCTGACACTGTCCAGGCGCGAAGATGCCCGAGTTGCCGCCGCCGTCGGTGAGCGTGAAGCCGACGCCACAGCTGTAGATCGGTCCGGGTGCCTGGGTACCGGTGGCCGTGCTGTTGGTGATGGTGGCCGAGCCGCCGACCTGCTCCTGGACCACCCAGGTTCCGGTGTTCTGGATCGTCGCGTTGTTGATCTTGACGTTGCTGATGTTCGAGCCCGAGACGAATTGGACGGCCTCGTACGGGCTCTGCTCGATGAGGATGTTGTCGACGTTGGTCAGGCCGGACATCGCGCCGTCCCGCGCGTCGAACCAGAGTGCCCCGACCCCGAACTGCCAGTTGGGATCCAGGCTCCCGGACCGGATGATCGTGTTGCGCAGAACGTCCGTACGCCCGAGCGTCGTCGAGGCGAATCGCTGCGCGACGTGGATTCCACCGCCCTGCGTAAGGCCTGCGTCGATCACCCGGTTGTCGGTGACGAAGTTGTCGTGGCCGCCGTAGATGGCGATGCCGTTGGCAAGGATCGGGTACTGCACCGTGTTGTGGTCGAACGAGTCGTTGACGTCGGCGTTCTGCTCCGCCCAGGTCGCCAGGCCGTCATCGCCGAGGTTGCGCAGATCGCTGTTCGTGACCTTGGAGTTGGTGACGCCGTTGTGGAAGTTGACCCCGTCGGCCGTCACGTTGCGGATGCGCACGCCGCTGAGGACCAGGTTGGTGAACGGGCCGTCCATCCAGGCGCCGACCTTCTCGTGCTCGATCCACACCCGGTCCACAGTGGAGTTGTTCAGCGCGCCGCCGATGCCGTTCACCTGGGCGCCGTCGTTGCGCTCCTGCACGTCGCCGAAGATCGCGAAGTCCGACAGGTGTACGCCGCTGCTGCCGTTGGGCGCGTAGTTGCCGTAGAAGCCCGGCGCCGCACCGACGACGGTCGAGCGCCACATGCCCGCACCCTTGATGGTGATGTTGTTCAGGATCAGGTGACCCGGGATCCTGAACGTCCCCTCCGGAATCCATACGGTGCCGCCGGCGCCGGCTGCGGTCATCGCCGAGTTGAACGCGGCGGTCGAGTCCGCGGCGCCCGTCGGGTCTGCGCCCGTACTGGTCACCGAGACCGAGCCGGCCGGCTGGGTCAGAGCGCCCGCGACGTTCTCGAAGTCGGCGAAGTCGATCGTGTACGACGAAGCGGTGTCCTCGGAGTCGACCTGCAACCGGAACTTCGTGCCGGCCGGGTAGGGAGTTGGGAACAGCCGGTGGACCTCATCGTAGAAGTGGTGCGGGTTGCTCCCCGGCGAGTTCGTGAACGGGTGGCCGCCGTAGTACCAGCTGTACGCGTTGGTCAGGGTGAAGGTGGGCTGCTTGGTCCCGTTGACATAGAGGGACAGCTGCGGCGTGTAGACCGACCCGGACCCGGTGTCCGGGATGCTGTAGCGGAAGACGATGGAGTTCGTCGCCGCGGGCGTCGTGAACTCGACGAACTTGCCGGTGCCCTGCAACGTCACTGCCTTGCGATAGGACGACTCGGCGGCAAGCGTGTTGTAGTCGGCGCTCGGGCCGATGACGGTCCCGTTGGTCGACGAGTTCTCGGCCTGCACCTCGACGTACGGCAAGGTGGCGCCGACACCGCCGGACGCAGCGGCCCACGCCGGTACGGCGGCCACGACGGCAAGACTGGCGGCGACCAACGCGCCGCACGCGGCGAGCACGCCGACGCGGGCCTTCCAGGATTTGATTGACCGGAACATGCGCTGCTCTCTCTCGACAGGGGCGGATAGTCGATCGCACAGCTCCGAAGGACTGCGGCGCGGCGGCCAGACCGTAACGCGGCAGACATCAACGCAATATCTGAATCAATCTTTGCAAGAACCAGACTCACCTCTCCGGCCGGCCGGGCACGAGAGGTGACGATGCGGGCAGGCGTCAGAAGGGGAGTTCGTGGAGCGGCGCAGTTCGGCGGGTGCCTGCTTCGGTCCAGGTGAGGGTGGCCGACGGGGTGTCGAGGGTCGCGTCGAGGGTTACCTGGTCGTTGTGGTGGGTCCACGCCATGGTCAGGTGAGGGCCGCCGCCCGCGGCTGAGAACGCGCCCTCGAAAGCCGGGTGGGAGTTGCGAAAGCGGATGAGTCGCAGCAATGCCTGCACCACTGGGCGTCGCAGTTCGAGCTCGATCTCCGGGCGTGTGTAGTGGTGGCGGTTGACGTCGCGTCCGACATTGGAGCGTGCCAGGAGCTCCATGTCGTTGCAACCGGCAAGGAGCCCGACGTAGTACACCTGCGCGATACCGGGCGTGAGGAGCTGCACCGCCCGAGCCAGCAGGTAGCGGTCGTCGTCCCGGCCGAGGGCGTCGTAGAAGGTGCAGTTCACCTGGTACAGGTCGACGTTGGAGGCGGCGGCGCCGGTCGCCTGGCGCGAGGTGCCTCCGCTGCCGTCGTGGATCGCCTCGACCAGCCGATCGATCTGCTCGGGTGTGAGCAGCCCGAGCTGGGACCGGTCGCCGGCGTCGGCGCCGACGTCGATCACCCCGATGCCGTCGTGGGTGTCGAGCACGGTGACCGCATCCCGCGGCCGGATGGCCAGCCAGGCCAGGAGCGGATCGGCGTCCTTGGCGGTGATCGCGTGCAGCACGAGCGGTGGAAGGGCGAAGTCGTAGACGCGGTCGACCCGATCTGCGATCTCGATCTGCCGGCGGTAGTATGAGTGCACCTCGACAAGGACCTCGAGCCCGCGCTCACGGCACCAGGCGGTGACGTCGTCGATGAACTCGAATGTCTCAGGAGTCATGAACGAGGTCAGCCCCGGCGTTTTCACCGCATAGCCGACCGCGTCCAGACGCACTCGCCGTACCCCGGCCGCGGCGAGCCGATCGAGCACCTTGACCAAGTACTCGCGCGTCCCCGCGTGCCGCACGTCGATATCGATCTGCTGCGGTGTGAACGTCGTCCAGACCAGCCGCTTGGTACCGTCCGCGAGCTGGTACGGCGTGAACGGCAGCCCGGGACGCGGGCGGTACAGCCGCAGCAGCATCTCCTCGGTCGCCCCGTCGGGAAAGACTCCGGCGAAGGTGAGGACCATACCGTCGGACTCGGACCGCCCGCCGTGCGCGAGCCAATCCACGAACGGCGCGGAGTCGGCCGAGACATGGTTGACGATGACGTCCACCATCAGGTCGAAGTCCTTCGCGAGGCGCGCGACGTCCGACCAGCTGCCGAGCCGTTCGTCGACCTCTGTGTGGTCCACTGGGTCGAAGCCGGCGTCGGCGCCGTCGTACGGCGGGAAGAACGGCAGCACGTGGACCCCGCCGAACAGTCCTGCGAGCGGCCCGCGCAGTACTTCGTGCAAGCCCGGCAGGTCTCCGCCGAGGCGGTCCGCGTAGGCGATCAGCTCAACCTTGTCTGCCATGGCCACTGCCCTCAGACCCGGGATGCCTCCTCGGGTATCTCGAGATCACCCTTCTCGTCCACCGGCCGGACGACGAGTACGTCGCAGCCGGCCCGCTTGGTCACTTCGGTGGCGACCGTTCCGAGCAGCCTGTCCGCGAGTGAGCGGTCGTGGACGGCGCCGAGCACGATCAGATCCGCGGAACGCTCCTCGGCAGTGGTGGTCAGCGCGGTGGACGGCTCCCCATCGACGAGGAGGGCGGCGGAGACCGTCGCCCCCTCTTTCCTCGCCGTCGTCATGGCCCCATCCAGGGCCAGGCCGGCGGCTTCGCGGCCCAGCACCTGTCCAGTGCGCGGATCGCCGCCCAGGGTGGCGACGTTCTTCGCCTCTGCCCGGCGGGGCAGCTGGGAGAACGCGCAGACGATGACGAGGTCGGCGTCGTCCCGGACGGCGAGCCAAGCGGCCCGGGCGACCACCTGCCCCGCGAGCTCGGATCCGTCGGTGCCGACGACGATCGTGCGGTAGTCCTTCATGGTCATGGCGATCCTCCTCCTCAGTGCCCGGCCGACGGCATGTAGCTGACCTCGTCGACGTCACGGACGATCGGCGGTTCCTTGATCCACAGCATGGTGAGCCCCGCCAGACCGAGAAGTACGCCGGCGAACCGGATGGCGTTGTTGGGGTTGGCGTCGAGGACGTTCTCGTAGATCGCACCGAAGGTGACAGACTGGATCAGCATCGGGACGACGATCATCATGTTGATGATGCCCATGTAGACGCCGTACCGGGTCGACGGGATCATCCGGACCGCCATGATGTAGGGCACGCCCATGATCGAGGCCCACGCGATGCCGAGCCCGATGATCGGGATGAAGAGCAGGTACTTGTTGCTCACCGACGGGAAGATCAGCAACCCGACTGCGGCCAGCATCAGGCAGACACAGTGCACCACCTTGGCCCCGCGCCGGCGGGCGAAGGCGACCAGCGAGAAGGCGACGCTGAAGGTGACGATGTTGTACCAGCCGTTGACGAGGCCGGTCCACGCGACGGCGTCCTCCTTGCCCTGATCGGTCGGCGGGAAGACGGACTTCCAGATGGACAACGCGACGAACTGCCAGTAACAGACCATGCCGTACCACTGGAACAGGTAAACCAGGCCCAGCTTGCGCAACTCGGGCGGCATCTCGACGATCGCCTCGCCGATCTCCCGCATGGCCGAGCCGAAGCCGCCCCGCTTCGCCCGCAGCGCGGCGAGTTCCTCCGCACTCGGCGGGATCTCGGGAGTGGTCAGCACCGATACCAGGACCGTCCCGATCGAGCAGACCGCGCCGAGCATGAACGACCCCACCACCCAGTACGGGATGCCGGCCTTGGTGGCGCCGTCGATCAACTGCTGGAAGACGTACAGCGAGATGTTGGCGAGTGTGATGCCGAGACCGGTGAAGAAGGACTGGGCGAGGAAGCCCTTGCCCAGCTGGGACGGCGGCAACTTGTCGGCGATGAACGCGCGGTAGGGCTCCATCGCTGTGTTGTTGCTGGCGTCGAGGAGCCACAGCAGCAGTACGGCCATCCAGACCGCCGTGACGAACGGGAACAGGAACAGGCAGATGCTGCAGCCGATGGCACCGGCGATGAAGAACGGCTTGCGGCGACCCCACCGAGGGCTCCACGTCCGGTCCGACAGGGCTCCGATGAGCGGCTGGATGAGAAGACCGGTGATCGGTCCGGCCAGGTTCAGGATCGGCAGGTCGCCCGGATTGGCGCCGAGGAACTCGTAGACCGGGTTCACGGCGGTCTGCTGCATCCCGAAGCTGTATTGGATACCGAAGAACCCGAGATTCATCAGCAGGATCTGCCGCATGTTCATCAGCGGCTTCTGCCGGACGATGGCGGTGTGCTGCAGGCTGGAACGCTGCTCGACCGAACTCATGGCGTGGCCTCCTGCCGGCTCGTCTTGACGAGGAAGTCCTGAAGCCGGATCAGTTCCTTCTCCCAGCCCTCGCCGTGCCAGCCGGCGACGTCGGGTTCGTAGGGGCCCTGGATGATCCGGACCAGCGTCCCGTCACGCCCGGTCTTGGAGAACTCGACCCGCAGTTCGAGCGGTACGTCGGGGTCGATGCCGGGATCTCCGGTGATCCGCTCCCGGGACACAAAGACGTCGGGGTCGAAGTACTCGGTGTAGACGCCGTCGGTGCCCACTCGGGTGCTCGGATCGTTGTCGCGCACCTTGAGGTGATAGTGATGGCCGCCGAGCTTCTGCTCGCCCCGCAGGCTCTCCGTCTCCACGTGCCAGCCCGGGGAGCCGCGCCACTGGGCCAGCTCCGTCGGCTCGGTCCATGCCCGGAAGACTCGCTCGCGGGGGTAGTCGAACTGGCGCTCCACCGTGACGATCACATTCGCAGTCAAGGCTCCTCCTCCGTCAGCGCCGTCACTCGGGTCGTGGGCGGAGGGCATCGGGCGAGGCCGACGGGAGTGGTAAAAGCGTTTTCATAGGGAGTGTGACATGAGTCACTGGAGATGGACAAGGGCGTGTCGCCTTGACTCCGTAAGTCCTTATTTCTTAAGCCTTTACTGGCGGTAAGATGGGAAAAAGAATTGGTGAAAGCGTTTTCATCCGGAGATCCGTGAAGCAATCCAGTTGGAGTGGGTCGTGAGCACTGAGCGGGGGCGGGAGTCGCCGGCCGGCCGGCCCGGCATTCTCGACGTCGCCGCTCTGGCCGGCGTATCCCCCGCCACCGTGTCCCGATCCCTGCGCGGGCAGTCCAAGGTCGCTCCGCAGACCCGCCGGCGCGTGCTGGACGCGGCGCATCAGCTCTCCTACGTCGCCTCACCCCAGGCGTCCGGCCTCGCGTCGGGCCGGACCCGTGCTATCGCAGTAGTCGTCCCGTTCATCACCCGCTGGTTCTTCAGCACCGTAGTCGCCGGGGTGACCGACATCCTGCGGGAGTCTGGGTACGACGTGGTCCTCTATCACCTCGGCAGCGCGAACGACCGCGACAGGTTCTTCGAGCGGATGCCACTCGCCCGACGGGTCGACGGCATCCTCTCGCTGTCGATGCCACTCTCCGAGGAGCACACACTGGCGCTACGCGCCCTCGACCTACCGCTCGTCAGTGTGGGTTCCCACGTGCCTGGCTCGCCCTCCGTACGCATCGACGAGATCGCCGCGGCCCGAACCGCGGTCAACCATCTCCTGCACCAGGGACACGAGAAGATCGGCCTCATCGCCGGCGTACCGGACGACCCGGGCTTCGGCTTCGCCTCCTCCGAGCAGCGTCGTCGGGGCTACGACCTGGCCCTGAGATCCGCTGGGCTCACGGTCGATCCGGACCTCACTGTCACCGGTCACTACGGGATCGAAGGCGGCGCGGCCGCGATAGCGCAACTGCTCTCGGGACCGGTACTGCCGACCGCGGTGTTCGCGGAGTACGACGAACTGGCCCTGGGGGCACTCTGGGCGCTACGCCGGGCCGGCCTCCCGGTGCCCGAAAGAATGTCGGTCGTGGGCATCGACGATCACGAGCTGGCACAGGTCCTCGACCTGACGACCGTGGCACAAGACGCCCACGAGCAGGGCGCGGTCGCCGCCCAGCTACTGCTGCAAGCCTTGGAGACACCGTCGGACCACGAGCCGGACACCGACATCGTCCTCCCGACCCACCTCGTCCTCCGCGCCAGCTCAGCACCCCCACGCCGAACCCGCCGCAAACACTGACCACCCGCATCCTCGCAGCGGCGCCAACACAGCCCGCGACGCCGAGTGCGGCACTGACTCGACCAGTCCTGAGATCCTCGGCAGGGAACGGGCGCGGGCCGGACGTGGCACGCTGTCGGGGTGACCATCGACCGGTACGAGCTCGTGGGGATCTTCGGCGGCGCCGTCGATGCCGGAGTCGCCTCGCTGTTCGTGGGCGCCGGCCTGTCCGCGGCGGCCGGACTGCCGACCTGGAGCGACCTCCTGGGCCCGCTCGCCGCCGAGATCGGCGTAGCGGGCGCCTTCGCGGATCTGCCATTGCTCGCCGAGTACTACGAGCAGAACGGTCCCGGCCGGCGCCCGGCGCTGGAGAATCACCTGCGCAAGGAACTGTCGGCGTACCGGACACCGGCACTGAGTCATGACCTCATCGCGAAGCTCCCGATCGACGAGATCTGGACGACCAACTTCGATTCGCTGCTGGAAACGGCAGCTCCCGACGCCAGCGTCGCCACGCAGGACAACGATGCTCTGGACATCGGCACCGGCCGCCGGACGATTATCAAGATGCACGGCGGCCTCAGCCTCGACAACCCGCCGGCCTGGATCGCGCCGCCGGTGATCACCCGCAGCGACTTCGAGCAGTACGAGGACACGCATCCGCGGATGTGGGCGCTGCTGCGAGCGTCGTACCTCACTCGCACGATGCTCTTCCTCGGTTTCAGCTTCGCCGACCCCAACATCGACCTTCTGCTGCGACTTGCTCGTCGGTACGGCACCACCGCCGCGGACCGGCACCTCACCGTCCTGCGTCGGCCGGCCGACCCTGAGGGGATCCAGCTCCACGAACTGCGGGTCAGCGACTTGGAGAACAGCGGTGTGCACGTCTGCGAGATCAGCGACTTCAGCGAACTCACCCCGATGCTGCGGGCAATCACCACCCGAACCCGCCCGGAGCGTTTGTTCGTCAGCGGGAGCGGCGACAAGGCACTGCTGAAGCCGTGGTACGACAAGCTCGCGGTCGCGCTCACCGCACGTCCTCCGTCGTGGCAGCTAGCCTCGCTCGGCGGGCCGGCGGGGTGGGGCGTCACGAGCCGACTCGCCGAACTCCTCCGGGCCAACGGCCGCTACGAGCCTGACCGGTTCCGCATCTACTTCCGGAAGAACCTCGGAGAACAAGCGCCACTGATGGACGCGCACGTCGGCACCGCCATCTTCACCGACCTGGAGCGGGAAGAACTCGTCGGCAGCGTCCTCAACGACTGCCGCGCGCTGCTGGTCATCTGCGGGGGAAGCGGCACCAGCGACGAGGTCCGCTGGGCACTCGAACGCGGCGTCAGTGTCATCCCGCTGGCCTCCAGCGGCGCAACTGCTCGAGACGTCTGGGACAGCTCGAGCACACCTCCGGATCTCGGCGGCCGCCCGTGTGATCCCCAGGTCTGGCGCAACCTGGCCGACCCTGATCCGGACGTCGCGGTGATGGCCGCGATGACCGCGATCGACCAGGCCATGTGCCGGCCCAGAGGCTAGATCGGGACCGATCAGCTTTCGCGCACGACCTCTCGCGCGTTCTTGTCGTCGCGCAACCCGGTGTACCGCGGATGCCGGAGCAGCCCGTCCCGGGTCCACTCCGTGAAGCCGATCTGTGCCACGAGCCGCGGTTCGACCCAGTGCACGTCCCGCTCACGAACTCGTCCACGAGTGAACGGGGACTGTTCCCGCTCCAGGCTCTGCATTCGCGCGTGGAGGTCGGTGAGCACCGAGGCGTTGAAACCCGTACCGACCTTCCCGGCATAGACGAAATCGTCCCCGTCGAAGTAGCCGACGAGCAACGCGCCGAAGTCGATCCGGGAGCCCTTCGGTGCTGTGTAGCCGCCGATCACCAGTTCCTGGTCACGCACGCACTTGAACTTCAGCCAGTCGTGCGACCGACCGGCGGCGTACGGCGAATCGGCCCGCTTGGCGATCACGCCCTCGTCACCTCGCGCGCACGCCTTGCGGAACTCATCCTCGCCCGTGGTGTTGCGATGCGCCGTGAACCGCAGCGGATCGGCGAAATGGACGGCGTCGCGGAGCAAGCGCTTGCGCTCCCGCAACGGCAAGCCCCGGACGTCGTACCCGTCGAGATGCAGCACATCGAAAACGTAGTAGAAGACAGCGATGCCGGTCGCCCTCGCAGCGACAGGATCGGTCAGCCCCAAGCGGCCCTGCAGGCGCTCGAAGCTGGTGCGGCGGCCGACGAACGCCACGACCTCACCGTCCAGCACCGCGGCCACCTCGCACTCGCTCGCCACCGCGTCGGCGATCTCGGGGTAGGTACCTTCCAGCGGCTTGTCGTTGCGTGTGCGCAGTCGGACCTCGCCTGACGCCGTACGGAACGCCAGGCATCGCACGCCGTCCCACTTCCGCTCGAACAACCACTCCGGATCGGAGAAACGCTCGTCTGTCAGCGTGGCCAGCATCGCGCTCGCCGACGTGGGCATCGGTTGCGGCCGGCGATCGTCGGTCGGCATCACTTGTCCTCCAAACGGAAGTCATGCTTGCGGGGCACTCGCGGAGCTTGGTCAGCGCCTCCAGCTCGCGAACAGCGCGTCCGGCTCTCCGTCTGAAAATACGCCCCCGTCGAACATCTCTTCCGAGATCTTGAATGCGTAGGGCTCCAAATCCTTGGATTACACCTCGCCCCAGGGCGACGAAGAGCGCCTCCCGAGGCTGATGCATCACGAGTGGTTTTCCTCGTTGGATGCGTTGCTGCGAGGATCTGCGGCATGGCCCGCGACAGTGCACGGCGGCGGATGTACCGGATGGCTGCAGTCCGCCGGTGGTTGGACAGGACAACCGAGACCTGGGTCCCGCCGACGCCGGGTGATCTGACCAGCCCTTTTCGCTTCCTTTTCTGGCTTACCCGATCGCAGTCACGACGTGTCGCGATGGGTGCGATGTTGGGCAGCTGCTGGATGGTCGGTTTGGCGGTGCCACCTTGGGTGCTGTCCCGTGCGGTGGATGACGGGCTTGTCGCAGGCGATACTGCCGCTCTCGTCGGGTGGGCGCTGGTATTGCTCGTGGTCAGTGTGGTCAACGCGCTGCTGGGGATCGCTCGGCATCGCACCATGACCAAGATCCGGATGGACGCATCATTTCGCTCGGTCCGGGCGACGGTGTGGCACACGTCCCGCTTGGGTGCCTCTTTGGCGCGTCGCGTGAGCGCCGGGGAGGTGGTGACCGTCGGCATCGCCGACGTGAACACCGTTGCGCAGGCGTTGACTGTCACGGGGCCTGGCGTTGGCGCGGTCCTGGCCTACGCCGTTGTTGCGGTTGTGCTGTTCACCATTTCACCGTTGCTAGCCGCCCTGGTCCTCGGCGGCGTGCCGTTGCTCGCCATCGCAGTTGGTCCGTTCTTGCGGCGCATTGAACACACCGGCGGCGAGTACCGGGCGTACCAGGGGCGGTTGACGACGCGTCTGGTCGATGTGTTGGCCGGACTCCGCGTGCTGAATGGCCTCGGTGGGAAGGCGTTTGTGGCCGAGCGGTATGAACAGCAGTCGCAGGGACTGGTGGATCGCGGCTACCGGGTCGCCGGACCCTCGAGTTGGGTTGGCGCATTGTCGAGCGGCTTGCCGGCGCTGTTCCTGGCCGCGGTGGTGTGGTTGTCGGCGAGAATGGCGGCGGTCGGCGATATCACCATCGGTGATCTTGTCGCCGTCTACGGCTACGTTGCCGTGCTGGTCGTACCGGTGGCGTCCTTCATCGAAGGCGGTGGCGATATCGCTCGTGCTCGAGTGGCCGGTCAACGAATCATCGATCTGCTCAACCTGCCGGTCGTACGCCACAACGACGACGACCCTGCGACGATCCCGACTGGCTGTGGCCCGTTGGCCGATCCTGACTCGGGCGTGATCGTTCGTCCTGGCGTGTTCACAGCGTTGGTAGCTGCCCGGCCCGCGGAGGCGCTCGCGGTGATCGAGAGGCTTGGGCACCTGAGCACCGATTCCGAGGCAGGTGTGACGTGGGCCGGTGCGCGGATTCACGATGTTGCCCGCGAGGAGTTCCGGCATCGGTTGGTTGTCGCTGACAACCATGCCGAGGTGTTCGCCGGCACAGTGCGAGACGTTGTGGCGGGGCGTCTTGAGCCTGACGATGACCGGATTCGTGCGGCCATCCGTACAGCGGTCGCCGAGGATGTGGTGGAGGCGTTGCCCGGCGGTCTGGATGCGGCGATCGCCGCCGGCGGGAGTGACCTTTCTGGTGGGCAACGGCAACGCATCCAACTCGCCCGCGCCGTCTATTCCACACCCGACGTACTGCTTGCCGTCGACCCGACCTCTGCAGTCGATGCCAACACCGAAGCGGCCATGATCGACCGGCTCCGCGAAGCCCGGCGCGGCACGACCACACTCGTCACGACGGCGTCGCCACTCGTGCTCGATCGTGCTGACGAGGTCATCGTCCTGATCGACGGTCGCGCTTCGTCAGTCGGAACGCACGCGGAACTTCTGCGCAGCGACCCCTACTATCGCGACCTGGTCTCCCGCGCCCAAGCTGACACCGAAGACGATGAGGTCGCCGATGAGTAGGCAGATGCCGGTTGCGGGCCCAGCCGAAGTCCGTACTGCGGCGATCGGAGACTTGGGTGCAGACCGCCGGGCCGTGGTTGGGGTCATCCTTGTCAATGGGCTCGCCTCGGCGGCAGGTCTGACGGGTCCGTGGCTGCTCGGCCGAATCATCGACACCATCCAGGCCGGCTCGGGTGACGTGCTGAGCACGGTGGACCGACTTGCCTTCGGCGCGCTGGTGTTGACGATCGTGCAGACGGTGCTCACGTGGTGGGCGCTCAAGATCGGCTATCGGTTCGGCGAACGCACCGCCGCACGCGTTCGCGAGCGATTCCTGGAACGGACCTTGGCGCTGCCCCCACGAGTGGCGGACCATCTTCCCGCCGGCGATCTGATCGCCCGCGGCAGCACCGATGCCTCGCTGGTGGCCATGACATTGCGGTCAGCAGTGCCAGAAGTTCTCGTGGCCGTCGTCCACGCCCTGTTTCTCATCGTCGCGGTGCTCGTCCTGGATCCGTGGCTAGGGCTGTGCGGGCTCGCGTGCCTGATCGGCGTTGGAGCCGCCGTGCGCTGGTATCTGCGACGTGCCAGGCCGGCCTATTTGGCAGTCGCCGCATCTGGTGCAGAGCTGGCCGACGTCGTCGCCAGCACCGCCAAAGGCGCTCGCACGATCGAACTCCTCGGATTGGAACACCGCCGGACACAGGCCACCGAAGCCGCTATCAACCAAGCCCGGTCCGCACGCCTAGGTGCATTGTGGCTGCGAACGGTGCTGTTTCCGTGGTCGGAAGTTGCGCTAGCACTACCGGTGGTCGGCGTCCTTGTCATCGGCGGTGGCCTTTACGCCAATGGTCTGGTCAGCCTGGGAATCGTGGTGACGGCGACGGTCTACTTACGCCAACTCGTCGGCCCACTCAACACTCTGATGCTCTGGATCGAACAGCTGCAAGGAGCCGGAGCCTCCTACGCCCGCGTCGAAGGGCTAGCTGACATCCAGCTGACCTCGAACGGTCAAGGCACCGACGCCCTCGACGGTGACCGTATCCAAGTGAACAACGCGCATTACAGCTACACAGGTGCTCGCGACGTACTGCACGGAATCAATCTCTTCGTGCAGCCCGGAGAACGGCTGGCTATCGTCGGCACCTCCGGAGCAGGAAAGTCAACCCTCGCACGGCTCCTCGCCGGCCTCGACCGCCCTCACACCGGGTCCGTGACCATCGGTGGTACGCCGGTTGCCGACCTGTCGCCCGACCACCTGCGGGAGCACGTCGTACTCATCACCCAAGATCATCACGTCTTCCACGACACCGTGCGCGACAACCTGCGGATCGCACGACCGAACGCCACGGACCAGGAGCTGTACGCCGCGTTGGACGCCGTCGGAGCCGCGTGGATGGACGGCCTACCACACGGCCTGGACACCGAGCTCGGCCACGACACCAACCTCGACGGCGCCAGTGCCCAGCAGCTCTCGCTGGCACGAGTCGTCCTCGCCAACCCCCACACGCTGATCCTGGACGAAGCCACCGCACAACTCGACCCGAAAACAGCACGGCGAACGGAACAATCACTAGCCGCCGTCCTCCGCGGTCGCACCGTGATCGCGATCGCCCACCGCCTGCAGACAGCGCACGACGCCGACAGAATCGCAGTCATGGAAGCCGGTGAACTCGTCGAGCTCGGCACCCACGACGAACTTGTCAGCGCAGGACGCGTCTACGGCAAACTCTGGCAGTCATGGCATGCAGGATCATCCGAAGATCAGTCGCTGCCCGATGAGGGGTAACTCGCCTGCCGCAACAGGTTCGATGACCGGCCAGGGTCGGCGCGCTGGTGCTGTTGCACGTCTGGCGAGTGGGGCGGGAAAATCGCCGGAACGGTCGTCCTCTCTACGCCCGCGTGACACCGCCCAGCACCGGTAAGGAGTGACGTGAGAATCTCGTTCTTGTCGTCGAAACCCGAGGGGAGACGGGCCGCAGGCCATCGGTCTCGGTCTCGCGCTGTCCCCGCTCTGACAATCGGTGCGCTTGTGGCCGCAGCTCTTGTCCCATTGACAGTGGGACAGGCGTCCGCCGGCACACCAACACCGTCCGCCGATCCCTCAGCCTCCGAGAGCGTCAACCTCGCCCTCCTGCCGGGTGCGGTCGCCTCCGCCAAGTCCCAACGCATGACTCCGCCCGCGGCGACGTACGCGCCCGCCAACGCGGTCGACGTGTTCGTGCACAACGGATGGAGCTCGAACTACGCGTCGGTCGGCAACGGCTACGACCCGACCCAGGACTGGTTCCAGGTCAAGCTGGCCACGCCCGCCCCGGTCTACGAGGTGTTCAGCCGCTGGACTTCTCCGGCCAAGCCGACGGAATACGATCTGCAGGTCTCCACGGACGCCGACTGCCAGACCTGGTCGACGGTCACCCACGTGGTGAATCCGAGCGACAAGGATTCCCAGGTGATCGATCGCAAGGACCCGATCTCGTGTGTCCGGATGCAAGCCCTGGCCACGACGTCCACCACCGGGTACACGATCAACGAGTTCGAGATCTGGTCCGGCCCCAAGCCACCGCCGGTCGTGGGACAGATCATTCCCGTGCCGGTGAAGCAGACGCCCGGCACCGGTCAGCCGTGGGAACTCACGGACACCTCCCGGATCGTGATCTCCAGCAGCGCCCTTGCCGCCACAGCTGAGGTGCTCGCCGGTTACCTGCGGCCCGCCACCGGGTTCGTGCTCCCCGTCGTGACAGATTCCGCTACTGCCTCTGACATCTCATTGAACCTGGGGCCGGTGTCCGGCGTCCCGGAGAACAAGGCCGCCGAAGGCTACTCCCTCACGGTGTCGAGTGCGGGCGCGAAGATCGTCGCCCCGCAAGCACATGGCCTGTTCAACGGCTTCGAGAGCCTCCGGCAGCTGTTGCCAGCGGCAATCAACTCCCCCACTACCGGCGCCGGGCCGTGGACAGCGCAGCCCGTCACGGTCCTGGACTACCCGCGCTACGAGCATCGAGGTCTTCAGCTCGACCCCGCCCGCAACTTCATGACTGTCGCCGAGATCCGGTCCATGATCGACCAACTCGCGGCGTTAAAGGGCGACCGGCTGCACCTGCACCTGAGCGACTCCCAGTCCTGGCGCCTGGAGATCAAGGGCTACCCGGCTCTGGACGGCACCGGGTGCAACGGATCGGCCTGTATCCCGGGCTTCTACACGCAAGAGGACTTCAAGGACCTGGTCAAGTACGCCGCCGACAGGTTCATCGAGATCGTCCCAGAGCTGGAAGGCCCGGCCCATGCGACGGCGGCGGTCAGATCCCTGGGCGGCGTCGCGGTCGTGGGCTGCCAGGGCCAGACCCAGACCGACCGGTTCTGCACCAACCCGAACGACCCGGCGAGTGAGCGAGCGCTCGCCTTCTGGCGGGACGCGATCGCACAACTTGCCGCAATCTCTCCCGCACCGATCATCCACATCGGCGGCGACGAGGCCATCGGGATGCCCCACGAGGATTACAAGTGGTGGATCGGGCAGATGGAGACCATCGTCAACAACGCCGGCAAGCGAATGATGGGCTGGAACCCCGCACTGGAGGGATACGCACCGGGCTCGACCTCCATCAACCACTACTGGTCCGACTACACCGGCGGTGGCCCCCCGCTCATCAAGCCGGAGTGGTTCAACCAGGGCCGCAGCGTCATCACGACCCCGGAATGGAACGCCTACCTCGACTTCGGGTACGACGGGTCTCCCGGCCGGACACCGCGGACCGAGCTCGACAAGGCCTACTCGTGGGACCCGGAGTGGGTGTACGAGAAGTACCGGTCCGTCTGGGCGCAACCGGCGTACGGCGGACCGAAAGCGGAGGACATCATCGGCATCGAGGCGCCCATCTGGGGCGAGCAGATGCGTGGGCTGGCCACGAACGAGTTCATGGTGTTCCCGCGGCTGGCCGGCATCCTGGAGAAAGCCTGGTCTCCCAAGGTGCTCACCCAGGACTACGACGCGTATCGCCAACGGCTCAGCGTCGCCGGACCTCGGTGGGCCTTCGGAGGAGTGAACTTCGGTTCGATCGCCCAGGTCACCTGGAGTCCGGAGGCGATGGGCACGGTCACCCGCTTCGGCGTGGACAAGACCGTGAGCAACGCACCTCTGGGACGTCTGGCCGCCGGCTCGATTCCGCCTGGTGAGTTCACCGCCATGATCGATTGGGGCGACGGATCCCCGGCCGAGGCCGCCGGTATCGCAGCACGCGATTACGTGGCGAGCCAACGTCAGGGCAGAAGCCTGATGACCGTCAGCGGGAGCCACACCTACTCGGTGGACGGGGTCTATCACGGGACTGTCACCTACAGCCGTCAGGGCCAGACCTGGGACGTGCCGTTCGTCGCGACCGGCGTCCCGTCCTGTACGACGATGGTCACCGGGACGCACCAGGATCCGTTGACCGTGTCAGCGGGCGTCGCCTGCTTCGACGGCGCGACTGTCTCGGGACCTGTAACCGTGGCTGCGGGTGCCGGACTCTACGCATCCGGGTCTGAATTCCGTGGCCCGGTGACGGCGTCCGGGGCAGGCAGCGTACTGCTGTGCGGCACGACCGTGTCCGGGCCGGTGAGCGTGACCGGTGGAACCCGGGTCTGGCTCGGCAACCACAATGGCGAGTGCGCGCCCCCGACGGTCGGGGGTCCGGTGAGGGTCAGCGGCTCGGTGGGTCAGGTGACGATCGACGGCGCCACCGTCGCCGGCCCGCTCGTCGTGCAGAACAACACCGGCTCGACGATCGTCGCCGGCAACCACATCAGCGGGCCGCTGTCCTGCACGGGCAACTCCCCCGCGCCGACCAACGCAGGCCAACCCAACACCGCGTCCGGCCCGAAGTCGGGCCAGTGCGCCGGACTCTGACAGCCGGTAGCTGAACCCGGCGGCCCTGCGCACCCACGAGCTGCGCAGGGCCGCTCCGATCGCCGGACGGCGGTCAGCGGCGCCGCCTTCTCGCGAAGGTTGTCAGTTTGAAGGCGGCGCCGGTGGTCAGGCCGTAGACCAGGTGGGCGCTGAGGTCCTTGGCCAGGACCTTGTAGTTGAACTGCCAGATCGGGCGATAGAGCTTTGCTGCCGGGAGTACGACGTAGCTGGTTCCCCACACCCCGGCGCCGAAGATCGCGCCGTACCAGGCCCGGGGCTTGGGTGCGGACCCGGCGACGACGCCGTACGCGGCACCGTTCGCGATCCCGTACCCCCAGTGCATGATGTTGTTGACCAGGGCGGCTCCGCTGTCCGGCAGTTCGCGCTGGAAGAGGCCCTCGAACAACCGTCTTCCGACCTGTGCTGGGGCGGCTGCCTGCTCCCAGGTCTGGATGTCGGCCGAGAACTCCCAGCGGCCGATCTCGCTCTTGCCGCCGCCGCTTCGGTACTCGGCGTACAACAGCGTGTCCATGGCGAGGGTCCCGATCGTGCCCGCGACCAGCCCACGAGTGATGGCTCCCAGCGGTGTGAGTCGATCGCGCTTCATCATCCTGCTCCTTCGAACATCTGCGAGTCTCCTTCGAATCTCAGGATCGTCCGGATGCGCGTGCGTCGCGCCCGGGTAATTCCCTGGTCCGCGGGACTGTCCCTGGCCGGCGTGGCCGGACCAGGGATTTGCCCAGGCGCGATCAGCGCATTCGAAGGGCATCGTCGTAGACGTCCATCGACCAGAGGAGAGGACCATGAACAGCAGGTCGGCCGAGGGTCTCGCGTACGAGGTGTTCGTCAGTGAAGCGCCCGCGCAGCCCGGTGCCCTGCCGAATGGTGCGCCGAGGAGTTTCTCCCCGATCGCAAGCACCCTGATCTACGGACAAGAGAACGCCGTTCTGTCAGACCCTGGCTTCAACCCCTCCGCGGCGCGCGACCTGGGCGACTGGGTGGCCGGCAAACGACGCACGCTCACCGACATCTACATCACGCATGGCCACGGGGACCACTGGTTCGCGGCACAGCTCCTCGCCGACCGGTTCGGCGCTCGCATCGTCGCGTCCGCGGGCGTGATCCGGCCGATGCATGCCAGCGTCGCCGCCCGGCCGTTCCTGTGGGACAAGATGTACGACGACATTCCGCCGTCATCGGTCACCGCGGTGACAGTGCCGGACAATCGCTTCGCGCTGGAGGGCCACGAACTCCGGATCGTCGATGTCGGCCACGGTGACTCCGACGACTCGAGTGTCTTGCACGTCCCGGACCTCGGGCTGGTCGTCGCCGGCGACGTGATCTACAACGGCGCCCACCAGTACGTCGGCGACGCCCTGGCCCCCGACGGTCTCGCACCGTGGCGGGCCGCGATCGACAACGTCGAGGCACTCGCACCGCGAACGATCGTTGCCGGACACCTGAACCGGCTCGGTGACGACAACGCCGTCCGCCAGATCGCCGCCACCCGGCGGTATCTCGACGAAGCCGAAGCCGCCCTCAAGACCGAGACCACTGCCCTCGGCTACTTCAACCACATGATCGAGCTCCACCCCGACTACGCAGGGCAGCTGATTCTCTGGGCCGGCGCCGGCGCGCAGTACGGCGTCCGCGAACACCCGGCCGCCAACAGACCGCAGATCGTCGCCTCCGCCTGGCTGTAAAGGGAAGTCTGAACGCCACCGTCGCGTCGTCGCGAGAATGCCCGACGAGCCTGGTAGCCGTCCCACGCGACCACCGGATCGATGTCGTCGGGCAGGCTTCTGCCCACGCGGGATGTTGCTGTCAGAGGTGGTGCAATCCGCGGCGACAGCGTCGCCAAGCCGCCTTCACATCCGGGTCAGCCGGTCAGCATGTTGCTAATGGCAACAACTGCAGGACGCGGGTGCCCCGAACACTTCGTGTGCCTCGCGGAGTCGCGCTCGTCGAGTGACCGAGCCCGTAGTGTCTTGGTATGACGAATGTGTGTTTCGCCGGTATCACCGGGTGGACCGCGGCGCCGATCGTCGCTGCCATCGCAGCCTCCGATGACCTGACGCTCACCGCCGGAGTGTCCAGATCGGCGGCCGGTCAGGACATCGCGACGGTCACCAGCTCGAATGCCGGCGGATCGATCTACGGGACGGTCACCGCGGCCTTGCGATCGGCTCCGGTGGACGTGGTCGTGGACTTCACCAGCGCCACCGCGGTCAAGACGAACGTGGTCACGGCGATCGAGGCCGGGATCCATGTCGTGGTGGGGTCGAGCGGGCTGACCGCCGCCGACTATGCGGAGATCGATCGTACGGCGCGTGACCGTGGCGTCGGCGTGATCGCGGCGGGAAACTTCTCCGTGATGGCGGCCGTCCTACTGCGTGCCGCGTCGCTGGCCGCCGAGCACCTGGAGCACTGGGAAGTGCTCGACTACGCCAGCGACCAGAAGCCCGATGTCCCCAGCGGCACGTCCCGGGAGCTCGCCGAAACCTTGGGCAGTGTGCACCGGCCCGGGACTGCCATCCCGCTCCCCGACCTGCACGGTCCGGTCGAGGCCCGAGGTGCCGAGGTTGGCGGGCACCCGGATCCATTCCATCCGGTTGCCCGGTTTCGTCGTGACGACCGAGGTGGTGTTCGGTGGATCAGGGGAACGACTTGTGATGCGCCACGATCCTGGTTCGACCGCGGACCCGTACGTCGCCGGGACCCTCCTGGCGATTCGCCGCGTCGCCGACGAGCCAGGACTGCGAAGAGGACTCGCCTCACTCCTGTACGGCGATCCTGACGCGGATCGCTAGCTGTTCACCATGGGCCGGACAGTTAGGAGTCTTCTCGGCGTTTGCGTTGTTCGCTGGTCAGGTAGGTGGCGACGGCGAGGGTAGTGAGGAGTGTGTAAGCGAGTGGGAAGGATTTGTCGCGGCCCTGCGAGCCGCCCCAGTGGTCGTAGCCGAAGGCGCCGATGAGGACGGATACCACGAGCGTGAGTGCGACGTTCAGTGGCACTGCCGCGCGGACCGCCTGCGCGAACTGGCGCCAACCTGAAGGCTGAACCACCTGGCGCAGGGTGGCCAGCCAGCGCAGGTGCAGGTCGTACCAGCGGGACGGCGAGCTCCGAGCTGCATCGACGGCGCCGTAGGCGGCAGCCCACAAGGCACCGCCCGCGGCTGCTGTGACCAGTCCTGCGGTGTCAGAAGGCAGTTGGTCTGTCAGACCCAGGAAATACAGCCAATCGAAGAGCCATCGCATCAGCAACACGCTGAGGACGACCGCGGTGGCCAGGAACAGCAGCAGCCCGAGCCACCACTGGGTCTGCCGGATCCGAGCCGAGACCGGCGCCGCGTTCCCCCAGTCGGGGGACAGAACCGCCGGAAGACTCTCCGCTGGGGGCGCGACCGCAGGCCCCGGCGCGGCTGGCGATCTGGCCAGGACGATCGTACCGGCCACGTCGAACTCCCACTTGCGCGGATTCTGCAGGTGCGGTTGCCCGGCAAGCTGTCGGCGCGCGTACTCATACATATCGTCGACAGAGACCAGGCCGTCTCCGTCGATGTCGGCGGCACCGGTCTGGAGCCCGCGGGTCACGCTGGACGTGAAGATCGACGGCGTGGCACCTCCGACCACTTTGTCGCCCTCGAAGGCGTACTGCGTCGCATCGGATGCCGTCAGCACCACCAGGCCGCGCGCGTCGAAATGATCCGCGGTGTGAACCGATGGATCGGCCTTGACGGACAAGCCTCTGGCGAACGCGCCGCTGTAGCAGCAGTCCAGCACCAGAACCTTGCAGCGCGATCGACAGGCGAACAGAACGTCATTCACGAACCCAGCCGAGACAGCCGTCGAGCGCAACCGATCGCGTCGCGTATCGCGCGCGGCGAAGTACAGCCTGCCCTGCTCATCCTTCAGTCCGTGGCACGACAGATACAGCAGCACCAGGTCACCACGTTCGCGTTCGGCCGCGAAGTCCTCGATGGTCTGAGAGATCTGCCCGGATGCAGCATCCAGCACGGACGACACCGCAAACCCGCCGATCGCCGGATCCGCCAGCACACTGGCCAGCTCGGCAGCGTCGTACGCGGGCGATACCAGCTGCGCGAGGCCCTCATCCTCATACGCCGATGTGGCCACGATCAGCGCGAGCCGTCGCGCGACACCATCGCTACCCACCATCCCGCCCCCCCGTCACAAGCGAAGATCTCCCCCGCCGCAGGAACTGTCAAGCCTCCGTCCTGGCTGGCCGTCGGGACCGGCGTGACCTAACGTCCGTAGGGAGACGCCTCCGACGATCAGGAGCAGCGATGACTAGTACGACGCTCACGCCGCAGACGGACCGGGAGGACCTGCAGCGGTTCCAGATGTACATCGGCGGAGAGTTCGTCGACGCCCTGTCGGGCGCGACCTTCGCCTCGAACAATCCCTACACCGGCAAGGACTGGGCGATTGTCCCGGATGGGACGGTCGACGACGTCGACCGAGCAGTCCGAGCCGCGAGGGACGCTCTCGACGGTCCGTGGGGCAGCATGACCGGCTTCCAGCGGGCGCGGCTCCTCCAGCGACTCGGCGACGTCATCGCCGCCAACGCCGAGCGACTGGCCCGGCTCGAGGTCGCCGACTCCGGCAAGCTCTACCGCGAGATGATCGGCCAGATGCGGTACCTGCCGGAGTGGTACTACTACTTCTCCGGATTGGCGGACAAGATCGAGGGCCGCGCGATCCCCTCGGACCGGGACAACTTCTTCGTATACACCCGACGCGAGCCGGTCGGTGTCGTCGCGGCCATCACGCCGTGGAACTCGCCACTCCTGCTGATGACCTTCAAACTCGCCACCGCACTCGCGGCCGGCTGCACCTTCGTCGTGAAGCCATCCGAACACTCCCCCGCCTCGACCCTGGCCTTCGCCGAACTCGTTCACGAAGCCGGGATCCCGCCTGGCGTGTTCAACGTCGTCTGCGGGCTCGACCGGTCGGTCGGCGCATCGCTGGCCGGGCACCCCGGCGTCGACAAGGTCGCCTTCACAGGGTCGACCGCGACCGGTGCCGCCGTGGCCCAGGCCGCCGGCGCGAATCTGAACCGGGTGACGCTCGAACTCGGCGGCAAGTCCGCCCAGGTGGTCTTCCCCGACGCGGATCTCGCCGCAGTGGCCAATGGCGTCATCGCCGGTGTCTTCGCCGCGACCGGCCAGACCTGCATGGCCGGATCACGCCTCATCGTGCACGAGAGTGTCCACGACGAACTGGTCGGTCTCATCGTCGAGCGTGCCGACCGGATCCGGCTCGGAGACCCCAACGACGAGGACACCGAGATGGGACCGGCCGCGAACACACCGCAGTACCAGAAGGTGCTCGGTTACCTGGAGACGGCGCGGAAGGAAGGGGCCGTGATCGCCTGCGGTGGCGGTCCCGACCAGGACCACGGCGGCCTCTTCATCCGGCCGACCGTACTCACCAGTGTGAGTAAGGCGCATACCGTCGTCCGGGAGGAGATCTTCGGGCCGGTCCTGGCGGTGTACACGTTCCGCGACGAATCCGATGCGCTCGGTCTCGCCAACGACACGCCGTACGGTCTGGCTGGTGCGGTGTGGACGAAGGACGTGCACCGCGCGCACCGGGTCGCCGCGCGGCTCCGGGCCGGCAACGTCTGGATCAACGCCTACCGCGTCGTCGCTCCCAACGTGCCGTTCGGTGGCTTCGGGGCGAGCGGAATCGGCCGTGAGAACGGGCTCGATGCGATCCACGAGTACACCGAGGTCAAGGCCGTCTGGGTTGAACTCACCGGCGCCACCCGCGACCCCTTCAAACTCGGCTGATCAGGAAAAAGCTCGTGCCCGCGCAGGATTCGCGCGTACGCTCGGGTTCATCTGATTCGTGCTCAGGGGGCAAAATGAGCCAGCCAGCGACGCAGTCCGACTACCCCGACCACATCGATGCCGCCGTCCTGAAGATCGCCGGCGTCGTGGTGCTGGGCGCGGTGATGTCGATCCTCGACATCACGGTGGTCAACGTCGCCCTGCCGACCTTCCAGGTCGAGTTCGGCACGCCTGGCAACCCGGTCCCCTACTCACATGTCGCCTGGACGGTCACGGCGTACACGCTCGCGCTCGCGACCGTGATTCCGCTGACCGGATGGGCCGCCGATCGGTTCGGCACCAAGCGGCTCTACATGACCGCGATTCTGCTCTTCACCGCCGGGTCCGCCCTGTGCGCGACCGCGACGACCATCAACATGCTGATCGGCTTCCGCGTCCTGCAGGGCCTCGGCGGCGGCATGCTGATGCCGCTGGGCATGACCATCATGACCAGGGCCGCGGGGCCACACCGGATGGGGCGGCTGATGGCCATCCTCGGGGTGCCCATGCTGCTCGGCCCGATCCTGGGACCGATCCTGGGCGGCTGGTTGATCCAGGTGGCGAGCTGGCACTGGATCTTCCTCATCAACGTGCCGCTCGGCATGATCGCAGTGGTCTACGCCTGGTTCGCGCTGGCCAGGGACACCGCGCATCGGTCGGAGTCGCTCGACGTCGTCGGGGTGCTCCTGATGTCTCCCGGTCTCGCCTTGTTCCTGTTCGGCGTGTCCTCCCTGCCCGCCGAGAACGGTGATTTCGGTGCGACCCGAGTGTGGCTCTCGATGCTGGTCGGGGTGCTGCTGATGGCGGCGTTCGTCTGGCACTCCTTCCGGCCGGAGCATCCCTTGCTCGACCTTCGGCTGTTCCGCAACCGCAACCTCACCGTCTCGATCATCACGATGTTCCTGTTCGCCGCGGCGTTCTTCGGCGGCCTCCTGCTGGTGCCCACCTACTTCCAGCAGGTCCGCGGCGAGTCCACGCTGCAGGCAGGTCTCCTGGTGGCGCCACAGGGACTCGGCGCCATGGTGACCATGCCGATCGCCGGGAGGCTCGTGGACAAGGTGCCGGTCGGCCGGATCGTGCCGTTCGGTCTCGTGCTGATCGTCATCGGCATGTTCGGCCTGACCCAGCTCACGGCGACGACGCCGTACCTGCTGATCATCGGCATGCTGGTCGTGATGGGCTTCGGGATGGGCGCCACGATGATGCCGTTGTTCACCTCGGCGCTGAAGACACTCCCCGGCCCCCAGGTCGCGCGCGGCTCCACCCTGCTCAACATCACCCAGCAGATCGCCTCGTCCTGCGGCGTCGCGACGATGTCGGTCATCCTCACCAATCAGCTCAACAACTCGCCGATCATCCCCGGTACGCAGAACCTCCCCGGGCAGGACGGAGGCATCCGGGAGACCCAGGCGGCCATCGCGGCCAACACCCGCCCGGGGGGCATCGCCCTGCTCCATCTCGACCCCGCCGCGGTCCTGCGCGGGCTGGTCGACGCCGCCGCGTCGTTCGCACACACCTTCTGGGTCGCCTGGGTGCTGGTGGTACTCACGCTGGTGCCGGCCCTGATGCTGCCCCGCAAACGCGAGGTGACACGCCTTGTCGTCGACGACCAGGTTCCGCCCGCGGTGGTCGACTGACCGACTCGCTTCCCATAGCGTCGCCTCAGCCGGGATGGGAGGTGGGGCGTTGCAGGGTCGACGGAGTCTTGTGTGTGTTGGTGACCTTGTCGAGGACGTTGTTGTTTGGGCGGCTGGTGCGACGCGGGTGGGTACGGACAACCCGGCACGGATCCGCCGGGCACGCGGCGGCGCGGCCTCCAATGTTGCTGCGTTTGCGAGCAGTCTCGGGACGGCGGTTCGGTTCGTCGGGCGTGTTGGGGACGACGCTGTCGGCGCGGCACTGGTGCGGGACCTGGCCAGGGCCGGTGTCGACGCCAGGGTCCAGAGGCAAGGACGAACCGGCACCATCGTGATTCTGGTGGATGACGATGGAGAGCGCACGATGTACCCCGACCGAGCGGCCGCGGCTCAGCTGGCTGACGTACCTGACCTCTGGCTCTCCGGCGCGGACGCCATCCACCTCTCGGCGTACTCCCTCGCCGGGCCGTCGCTGTCCGTCCTCCGCCAAGCGTCCGGCATCGCCCGTGCCGAAGGCGCAATCCTCACCATCGATGCGTCCTCGGTCGCTCTCATCGATGCCGTCGGACCTACGCCGTTCCGTGCCCTGATCAGAACACTGCAGCCGACGTACGTCTTCGCGAACGGGATCGAAGCCGACGCCGCCTCCCTGCGAGACCTCGCCACTTCTGGTACGACGGTTGTGGTCAAGAACGGCGTGGAGCCCACTGAGGTTCATCTCGGCGGCAACAGGTCAGCAACCGTCCGGGTACCCCCTGTCGACGACGTGCGTGACACGACTGGCGCCGGCGATGCGTTCGCCGCGGGCTTCCTGTCCGCCGTACTCGATGCAGCCGATGCCGTCGAGGCCGTCGAAGCCGGCCATCGCCTTGCCCGGAGGGTTCTCGGCGAACCTGGTGCCACCCTGTCCATGACCACTGACGAGAACGGAACTGTGTGTGATTGAGCCCATCTTGTCCAACGACGTGGCGCACGCTCTGGAGAGAGGTCGCGCGGTCGTCGCGCTCGAGTCGACGATCTTCTCGAATCTCGGCCTGCCGGCGCCGGCGAACGCCGACGCACTCGGACTGTGCCAGCAAGCAGTCCTCGACCACGGCGCCACACCAGCCGTGACCGCGATCCTCGACGGCCGGCCGCATGTCGGTCTCTCGCCGGACGAAGAGAAGCGAGTGCTGCAGGGCACCCGCAAGGTCGCCGAGCGCGACCTGGCAGTGGCCCAGGCACAAGGATGGGACGTCGGCGTCACCACCGTCTCGGCGACGGTTGCCTTGGCCCACGCCGCCGGCATCTCGGTGTTCGCCACCGGCGGCATCGGCGGTGTCCACCGCGGATCAGAGCTCAGCGGCGACGTCTCGGCCGACCTCGACGCGATCGCCAACCACCCAGTCATCACCGTGAGCGCCGGCGCCAAGGCCTTCCTCGACCTGCCGCGAACACTCGAGTATCTCGAGACCGCCGGCGTCCCGGTCCTGGGCTGGCAGCACGACTGGTTCCCGGCGTTCTACACGCGGTCGAGTGGTCTGCCGATTCCACACCGGGTCGATGACGAGCGAGTCGTCTGTGACGTTCTCCGCTTCCGGGCGCGGTCGGCTACCGGCGTCCTGCTGACTGTTCCGATTCCCGTCGACGACGAGATCCCGGCGTCGCGCATCGACGCCGTACTCACGGCGGCGTTGGATGCGAGTGCCCGTGCCGGGGTCGCAGGTCCCGCCGTCACGCCGTACGTCCTCGCGAGGATCGAGAAGGAGACGGACGGGGAGAGCATCCCAGCCAACCTCGCCCTGGCCCGGAACAACGCTGACATCGCTGCCCGGATCGCCGTCACGCTCGCGGGGTGACCCAACCGTCGTGAGTCAGTCGCCGGCTGCTTGCTCGAGCTTGTCGAGGAGGGCGGCTCCGAAGTCCTTCGCCGGCATGTCGGCCACGGACAGCAGGGTCGCCGTCCTCTGAATGCCCGGGATCCGCCAGACCTGGTCCATCAGGATCGTCCTCAGCTCGCCGTAGTCGCGGACCCGCATCCGGATCAGGAGATCGAGCTCACCGGTGACCAGAGTGACGTCTTCGACCTCCGCCAGGTCCCAGAGGGCGGCCATGATCGCGGCGACGTCATATCCCGGGCCTGCTTCGATGGAGAGGAACACGACCTGCCCGTAGCCGACGACCGACCAGTCGACCTGGGCGCTGTACCCGGTGATGACGCCATTGCGCTCCAGCCGGGCCATCCGCTCACCGACAGTGGGGGCGGAGACTCCGAGCATGGTGGCGATCTGGCGCTGCGACGTACGACAGTCAGCCACGAGGATCTTCAGCAGGGCCAGGTCGATCGCGTCGAGCACGTACGGTTCGCGCGCCGTCGCGGCCACGTCACGGACGTGCGCCAAGGAGGAATGATTATCGGCGAGCATGGGGATCTCCCGCGGTCTCGGAGACGAGACGTAGTTGGGTGAAGGCGAGGATGCCCTCGATTCCGCCTTCGTAGCCGTAGCCGGAGTTGCCCAGGCCGCCCAGGGGTACGTCGGGCAGCGACGGAGCCAACTGGTTGACGCCGATGTTCGACGCGCTCAGCCGCCGGACGACCTCGTCGCGCACATCCATGCTGTTCGTGAACAGGTACGCCGCGAACGCGTAAGGCGCCGCGTTGGCTGCAGCGATCGCCTCGTCCAACGTGCTGAACGACGAGACGGTCGCGATCGGACCGAACGGCTCCTCCGAGAGGATCATGGCGTTGGAGTCCAGCGGCAGTCCGGCGACGACGGTCGGCTCGAAGTAGAAGCCATCGCGGTCCACTTGCCGGCCTCCGGTCGCGATGACGGCGCCATGATCGGCGGCATCGCGGGCGAGCCGGACAAGTGCGTCCACCCGTCCCTGGTGTGCGACCGCGCCGAGCGTCACTCCATCCTCGGTGCCGTGGCCAACGATGTAGGACGCCGCCTTGGCCGTGAGCTTGTCGACGAACTCGCGGTACAGGGACTCATGAACGAAGTACCTCGAGGGCGCGACACACGACTGACCGGCGGAACCGAACTTGGCGGCCGCCGTGGTGGCGATCACGTGATCCACGTCGGCGTCATCCATCACCAGTACGGGCGCGTGCCCGCCCAACTCCATGACTGTGCGGATGAGGTTCGGAGCCGACTGCGCGGCCAGCATCTTGCCGACGGCCGTGGATCCGGTGAAGGACAGAGCCTTGATCGCCGCGGAGCAAGTGAGCTGTTCGGAGACCGCCTGCGGATCACCGAAGACCAGATTCACCACCCCGGCCGGAAGACCTGCCTCCACCAGCAGTTCGACGATGAGTCGTGCGGTGGCCGGGGCGAACTCCGATGCTTTGAACACCACCGTGCAGCCCGCGGCGAGGGCGGCGCCGAGCTTCCGCGTCGCCAGGACAGCCGGGAAGTTCCAGGCCGTGATCACCGCGACGGGACCGAGCGGAGTCGGAATCGAGAGGCGGCGCGACCCGGCGGCAACGCCGGGGAACACGCTTGCTGGGATTCGGCCGGCCTGCTCGCCGTTCCAGCGCAGCGTCTCCACGGCGCGGGCGATCTCGCCGCGGGCGTCGGCCTCCGTCTTACCGGTCTCCAACAGGATCGTCGCCACGGCCTCCTCGCCGCGATCCGCGAGCAGTGCGGCCGCATGCCGGAGGATGTCTCCTCGAGCAGCGGCCCGCGTCGCCGACCAGGCCGGGAACGCGTTCTCGGCGGCGGTGATCGCCTCGGCGACCTGGTCGGTGCCGGCCAGCGAGACGGCACCGATCGTACGACCGTTGCCTGGGTCAACGTTGTCAAGAGCCCCGGCCTTGCCCGTGGTCCAGGATCCGTTGACGAACAGGTCCGCACTCATCCGCGCGAGGGCGGTGTCAACGGACATACGACGCTCCGTTCACGTCGATCGTGGTGCCCGTCGCGTGCTTCGCCAGACCACTCGCCAGGAACGCGATGATGTTGGCCACGTCCTGCGGTTGTGCGACCTCCCCCAGACCGGTCTGCTCCGCGGCGACCTCGACGCCGACCGTGTCACGGAAGTGCTCGTTCAAGTCGGTGTCCACATACCCAGGAGCGACAGCGAAGGCAGTCACGCCGTGACGGCCGTACTGGCGTGCGATCGTGCGCGTCATCGCAACCACACCGGCCTTGGCGGCCGCGTAGTGCCAGTACTCCGGATCCTCGCCGCGAAACGCAGCGCGCGACGCCAAGTTGATGATGATGCCGCCCCGGTCCAGTCCGGCGTACGCCGCCACCGCCTCGCGGCACAGGACCGCGGGCGCCTTGAGATGCAGGTCGAGCGAGAAGTCCCAGACCTTCAGCCACTCCTCGAGCGGGGCGTCCAGTGGAGCAGGCGGATAGGCGCCGGCATTGTTGACCAGGACGTCCACGTGCCCCTTGACGGCCCAAGCGTCGTCCCACAGCTTCTTGACCGCCTCCAGGTCGGTGAGGTCGGCGACCAGGGCCGTGGCGCTGTCACCGAGTTCCTTGGCGAGAGGATCGAGCGCGGATCCCGTGATGTCGTGAATCAGCGCGTGCCCGCCTTGGGCCACCACGCTGCGAGCGGTCGCCGAGCCGATACCGCCGCCGGCGCCGGTGATCAGAACAACGCGCCCCTCGAGGCTGCTCACAACCCACCCGCCCTTCTTGAATCTTTCAGATGTAAGCCCAGGATGGCTCAGTTGTTATCATTCTCCAAGTTCGGGACCTGAGTGATCTTACGGAGAGGTTGTTCGAATGAGTGGGCTGCGTGTTCTCTTTCTCGGTGGAACCGGAATCATCAGCTCGGCCTGCTCCTGGCGAGCAGTCGAGCTGGGACTCGACCTCACGGTCGTCAACCGGGGCCAGACCTCGATCCGCCCGCTCCCGCCGGAGGCGAAGCAGATCGCCGCCGATATCGACGACCCGGCGTCCTTGGCCGCTGTTGCCGGCCAGGACTTCGATGTCGTGGTCGACTGGATTGCGTTCACGCCCGATCAGGTACGCACCCGCACCGACGCACTGCGCGGACACGTCGGCCAGTACGTCTTCATCAGCTCCGCCTCGGCGTATCAGACGCCACCGGCCCGGCTGCCGATCACCGAGTCGACACCGTTGCGCAACCCGTTCTGGCAGTACTCACGCAACAAGATCGCCTGCGAAGACCTCCTGACCGGGCTGTACCGGGACGAGGGCTATCCCGTGACGATCGTGCGGCCTTCACACACCTACGACCGCACCCTGGTGCCATTCGATGGCGGCTGGACGATCGTCGAACGGATGCGCCGCGGGCAGCCCATCGTGGTGCACGGTGACGGGACCTCGCTGTGGACTCTGACGCACCACCGCGACTTCGCCCGCGGACTGGTCCCCCTGCTCGGCCATCCACGCACGCTCGGCGACACCTTCCAGATCACCTCCGACGACGTCTTGACCTGGGACCAGATCGCGCACGCGCTGGCCACGGCAGCCGGGACGTCAGCACAGATCGTCCACGTTCCTTCGGACGCGATCGCCGCCGTACATCAGGGATGGGGGGACGGCCTGCTGGGCGACAAGACCCATTCGGCGGTCTTCGACAACAGCAAGCTCCGCCAAGTGGTCCCGGACTTCGTCGCGACGATCCCCTTCGAAACAGGCGCCCGCGAGATCATCACCTGGTACGACGAGAACCCCGCCCGGCGCCGCGTCGACCACAACATCGACGAGGCGATGAACACGCTCGTCGCCCGCTACTCACGCTGACGTACCGCCCCTCCGAGGCTCCGTCGGCGGGGGCAGCAGACGTCGGGCCAGGTGGAGGATGAGGGAGTCTGGTGGCTGCCAGAAGGTGTGGTCGTCGGCTGACAGCGCGTAGGTCAGGGCTCCGTCGTCGATGCAGTCGAGCAGGCCCGAGTCGGCGAGTTCGTGTGCCGACCACTCGTAGATCTGTTGCAGCCGCGGGACGATCACGCCGTAGTCCAGAAGCCGGCCGAATCCGAGCTCGTTCCGCAGATAGAACCGCACCTCCTCGCGCAGTGGGTACTCGTCCGGCAGCACTCGGGACAACTGGAGGAAGATCCCGGCCATACCGAGCCTCGGGTCACCGAGCAACGGGGCGAGCGGGCGAAGCCAGCCCAAGGCGATCCGGGGCGCCGCGACGAGGGCATGGGTGTAGAGCACCCGGCACAGCACGACGTTCATGAAGAAGCGCTCAGCGACGGTCTCCGTCTCAGCCAGCGCGCGGTGCTCCAGATAGCCGGCGATCACGCTTCCGTTGTGCGCTCGCCACCACGCCCTGGCGGTCGGGTACTGCGCGAAGGACAGCCAGAACTCGACCGTGCGCGACGAGGCCGAGCCCGACAGGTCGCCGCTCAGCGCGACAGCCTCGCAGCCGTCCCGAAGGACACGCTCATTCACGGCCCGCCACCACGGACTTCCCGGACGATCACTGAAGGGTGGCTGCAGCACACCGCGCCGCAACTCCCATTGCATCGCCGACATCGCCGCCCGGCGATAGGGCAGGTGCCGAGGCGCCTTCCCGTACGGACCGTAGTAGCAACGCTGCATCAGGGCGAGCCGGCCGGACGGATCGTCGCGGACCGCGGCGACCTGCTGCTCGGCCCAAGCAGCGGCCGTCATCCCAGTTCTCACCGCCACAGGATCGCACTCACTCCCGGACGCCTACAGCACCTCACGACAGTTCGCCGCCGACCTCCGCTGCCAGCCCTGTTCCGCTGACCGCGCCTGGCAGACCAGAGCCGGCCGGAGCGGGATGCTCCGGCCGGCTCTGGCGAGGACGCGATCAACGGGCGGCTCGCTCGATCACCTGGGTCACTGCCGACGGCTGGGACACCGCGACCAGGTGCGACGCATCGGGGATCTCGACCTCTGTCGCGCCGGCCCGAGCGGCCATGAACCGCTCGGCGGCCGGGGCGATCGCCTTGTCACCGGTCGGAATCACCGCGTACTTCGGAAGGGCCGCCGGGGCGGTCTTCTCAACCGGCTCGCTGAACGCCGCAGCCGCAACCGGCCGCTGCGCCGCAATCAAGACAGCACCCTGCCGGGCCGGGATGTCCGCGGCCAGGATCGGGCCGGCCTTGTCCGGCTTCAGCGCGAGGTCCACCCCACCGGGGTAGCTGATCACGTTGGTCACGTCCGGACCGAGTTCACTGCCGGGGAACTGCGAGTTGAGTGCCCCCAGCGTCTCGCCGGCCTGCGGGATGAACGCTGCGACGTACACGAGCGACTTCACCCCGGACGTGTCCGCGAGCTCGCTGACCAGCGCGCCGCCGTACGAGTGACCGACGAGCACCTTCGGCCCGGGGATGGTCGCGAGGACGCCGCTCAGGTACGACGTGTCGGACGCGATCCCGCGTAGCGGTACGGCGGGAGCCACGACGTTGTAGCCGTCGTGCTGGAGTCGGCTGGTCACTCCGGACCAGCTCGAGCCGTCGGCGTACGCACCATGCAGCAGCACGATCGTCGGCTTCACCTGCTCGGACTGGGCGGTCTGTCCGGCCTCCGCGGCCTGGGCAGTGGTCGCCCCGGCCAGCAGGACCGCCACTCCGGCCGCGCCGACCAGCAGGTTCTTTGCATTCGACATCAGGTTTCTCATCGGTCTTCCAATCATCGGAGGGGTTCCGTTACGACCACAGTGCGTCTGTGGTTGACGTGTCACCCCAGTGGAAGTCACTGGTCCGGCTCCTGGTGCGTGTCCGGCGCCGAGGCTTTCGGCCCAGGGGCGACGCCGTCGCACCGGTCATGAGACGCTGCCCGCAGCGGCCGACGTCGAGGAGGACGTTGTATGAGAACGATCAGGTACACGCGCCCCGGCGATCCGGCTGTGCTCGAACTGGTCGACGCACCCATCCCTGAACCCCGGGACGGCGAAGTCCGGCTGCGCGTGATGGTGTCGGGGGTGAACCCGACGGACTGGAAGGCGCGCAGCGGTCAGTACGGCGGCGCACCCGCGGACGCAACCGTCCCCAACCACGACGGCGCGGGCGTGGTCGACAAACTCGGCGCCGGCGTCGACAGCCTCGGCGTCGGCGATCGCGTCTGGGTCACGCTGGCCGGCGACGGCCGTCCCGCGAGTGGTACCGCGCAGGAGTTCACCGTCGTCCCCGCCAAGCGCGTGTTCCCCTTGCCCGCGAGTGCCGGCTTCGACCTCGGCGCCAGTACCGGGATCCCGGCACTCACCGCTCATCGAGCGCTGACGGTCGGCGAGGGCGGCCCAACCCGGCTGGCACCCGATGCGCTGGCGGATCGGACGATCCTGGTCGCAGGCGGCGCCGGAGCAGTGGGCAACGCGGCGATCCAGCTCGCGCGCTGGGCGGGCGCGGAGGTGATCGCGACCGTCAGCCAGGAGGCGAAAGCGCGGCTCGCGACGGCCGCCGGGGCGCATCATGTCGTCAACTACCGCGATCCGGACGCGGTCGAGGCGATCAGGGGTATCGCGCCCGATGGGGTCGACCTTGTCGTGGAGGTCGCGGCCGGCGCCAATGCAGAGCTCGATCTGGCAGTTCTCCGCCCGGGCGGGACGATCTCGATCTACGCGAACGACGGCGGCGTCCCGGTCGATCTCGACGTATGGCGAAATATGGGGCTGAACACGCGCTACCAGTTCGTCCTGCTCTACACCGTCGGCTGGGACCGGATCTCCGCCGGCGCCACGGACATCAACCAGGCAATCGCGGACGGCGCCTTCCGGGTCGGTGAGGAGGCCGGTCTCCCCCTGCACCGCTATCCCCTCGAGGAGACAGCTGCGGCCCACGCCGCCGTCGAGAGTGGAGCGGTCGGCAAGGTGCTGATCACCGTCGCTGCCAGCTGAACACGCTTCGGTTCCCCGCGGGGCTTCCAGGGTGATCACTAGGCAAAGCCACGGGCGCGACGAAAGCGGTCCAGCGCGACCGTGAATGGTATGAACACCAACCAGATCACCTTGGCGAACCCCCGGCGGACGAGGCTCGCCGACCGTGCGGACGTTGCCCGCCTCACCGCCGTACCGAGTCCGCGCACCGACCTCGTCACCCGGCTCGCCACCGTGCCGGGCCTGGTCCGGCCCGGCATCGCGCACTGGGACATGAAGACCCGTCTCCCCCTGCAGCCGCTCTCCAATGAGAACGCGTACGGCGACCCGCGGTTGCTGCACGACCTCGCCGAACCAGGTGCAACCTTCGCCCATCAGCTCGACGTGGACGTCATCGTGGGCGCAGAGACCGGTGGGATCCCGCTCGCCACCGCAGTCGCGCTGGCCGGCGACCTCCCCTTCGCGTTCGTCCGCAAGCCTGGGTACGTCGGGCACGAAGACCATGAACCACGCGTCCGCGGAGCGTCGGTCACAGGCCGGCGAGTGCTGCTTGTCGACGATGCCGTCTCGTCAGGTACGGCGCTCGAGGCGTTTGCCGACGAACTCCAGAGCGAAGGCGCGATCCTGGTCGGAGTCTTCACCCTCGTCGACATGCGCGACGTTGCGACGTCCGTGGCTCCGATCGCCAAGACGCTGCCGATCGAGTCCATCGCCACGTACCTCGACGTACTCACAGCCGCCACCGATCACGGCATACTCGACCCGGCGACCCACCGTCTCGCCGTCGACGCCCTGGTCAACCACTGGCCCGACAAAGACCCCCGCTGGACCCTCCTGCCCCAGGCCGCCTAGCGGGGCTCCCGAAGCATCAGAGGCGCTGGTGGGCGGGGACGAAGGTGTTCGGGCCGGTTGCTTCCTCGGCGCGAATGATGTGCGTGATGGCGTTGATCATGGCCAAATGGGTGAACGCCTGCGGGAAGTTGCCGAGGTGGCGTCCGCTGAGCGGGTCGAGCTCCTCGGCGTACAGACCCAGCGGGCTCGCGTACGACAGGAGCTTCTCGCAGAGCGCGGTGGCCTGGTCCAGTTCGCCGATCTCGACGAGCGCGGACACCAGCCAGAACGAGCAGATCGTGAACGTGCCCTCGGCACCGTGCATCCCGTCGTCGGTCTCCGAGACGCGGTAGCGCAGCACCATGCCGTCCTCGGTCAGTTCGTCGGCAATTGCCCGCACAGTGGCGCGAACCCGTGGATCGTCAGCCGGCAGGAACCGCAGCAACGGCAGGAGCAACAGCGAGGCGAGCCGGAAGCTCCCCGCGGCCCGGTCGACAATCGCTCCGAACACGCTGGGTGAGTCGTGCCGCGGCAGGCACATCCACTCCACCGCACCACTCGGCGCTATCAGGCAGTTCGACTCGCAATCCGACAGGAAGGCATAGTCCGCAATCGGCGGGTGTGCGCTCCGACTCGGACCTTCCCGCAGGTCACCAGAAGTCGCGAGGGTGCGTGCCAGGGACTGAGGCAAGGTCACTCCCCTCCCTCCTTCGTCGTTCCAACCATCATGCGGAGAACGCTCGTTGGGACGCCAGTCCGAACGGCTGAGCGGCCCAGCCACGTCACATTCCGGCGGGCTGCGCCGTCGTTACCAGTGAGATCAACACACACCGTCGGCACGATGGCGTGCCCTTCGGAGGAGGTGCAATCGATGCAGCAGGTTCTGATTCGGCCGAGGCGGATTCGAACAGTCAGGCGCAGACGCCTGAAAGACCTCGACCTTCGGTCCCCGTCGGGCCGGCTACTTCCGTTCTGATTCCGACTCGACTGGCTGCCCCTGGAGGGCGGCGGTGGTTTGGTCGACGGTCAGCCGATCGGCGGGGTCTTTCGCGAGCAGGGCTTCGATGATCGGGCGCAGCGGGCCGGCGTTCACGAACGGGCCCGGCTGGGCCTCGACCACCGCGACCAGCGTGCTGAACGGGTCGCCGGCGCCGAAGGGTGACTTCCCCTCGACAGCCGCGAACAGTGTCGCGCCCAGGGAGAACAGGTCGGACGCCGGGCCGACCGCGTCACCACGGGCTCGCTCCGGTGACATGTACGCCGGACTGCCGGCCAGAGCCTCACTCGACAGGGTGTGCTGATCGTCGATGGCAGCGGCGATGCCAAAGTCCATCAGGACAACCCGCCCGTCGTCGCACAGTTGGACGTTCGCGGGCTTGACGTCGGAGTGCACCAGACCCGCACGATGCACGGCCCGCAGTGCATCGACCAGGTGCAGGGCGATCCGCCGTACGTCCGCGGTCGGGAGCGGTCCATCCGATCTCAGCGCGTCGGCCATGGTTCGCCCGGACAGCGGTTCCATGACGATCCAGTGATCGCCGGCGTCCTCGATGACGTCGTACACCTTGACCGCGTTGTGGTGATTCAGTCGCGCCGCCGCGCGCGCCTCGGCCAGCGCAGTGGCGCGGACGTGCTCGGACGCGTGGTCCGGGAGCATCATGTGCTTGAGCGCGACTCGCCGGCGCAGCAGTTCGTCCTCTCCGAGCCAGACTCGGCCCATACCGCCGCGGCCCAGCAACATCCGCAAGCGATATCGGCCGGTCACCAGGTGCCCTGGCGCGACGACCGTCGGTGGTGGGTCCACCGCGACTGTTGCCATGATCGCCTGCCTTTGCGGGTCCTGATACGCCTCTCGTGCTCTCAATACGGACGTCGGGCCGATCCGGTTCGACCTTCGATCGGTGAGAATTCCGATCGCCCCGGACACTTCTGTCTTTAGATGCCCTCGGCAACTTCTTGCGACGGGTGCATCGAAACTCTGGAGATATTGGGGTGAACCGGCCGGCGATCACGCCCGTATAGGTCCCAGACAAACCGGCACCGCGGCGTTCCGATCCGAGACCGCCGTGACCAACAGGGAGGGACCACACTATGAGCAGCACGACGAGACGTATCCGGCGGAGCCTCAGCGCGGCGGCTGCCGCGGCTATCAGCGCAGGCATCGCCGTGAGTCTGGCCGGCCCGGCATCCGCGACGCCCTCGGGGAGCGTCGCGATCGACACCGGCCAGCTGATCGTCACCGGCACGAACCACGCGGACCACATCACACTGAGCGTGCCGGCTGCCGACACGTCGGTTCTCGAGGTCGACTTCGGCGATGGTACGGCGAAGCGCACCGTGAAGCGGAGCGACTTCGGCCAGATCCAGGTCACCAGCCGGGGCGGCGACGACACTGTGCGAATCGACTACGGCGCCGAGGTGCAGCCGTTCACGATCATCGACACCGGTGACGGCAACGACACCGTATTCGGTGGCAGCGGCAACGAACTGATCCGCACCGGCGCCGGCAACGACGTCGTCGACGGGAACCGCGGCACCGACACGGCGCTGCTCGGCGACGGCAACGACAAGTTCATCTGGGATCCGGGCGACGGCAGCGACGTGATCGAGGGCGGTCGCGGCCAGGACACCATGGTGTTCAACGGTGCGGCCGGCGCGGAGAAGTTCGTTGCCTCCGCCAACGGTCCGCGACTGCGGTTCATCCGGGACCTGGGCAACATCGTGATGGACACCGATGACGTCGAGCGGGTCGCGCTCAACGCACTCGGCGGCGCCGACACGGTCACCGTCGGCGATCTGCGCGGCACCGATGTTCAGCGGGTCGACGTCGACCTCGGTGCACAGCTCAACACGAGCGGCGGCGACTCGGCCATCGACGCGGTGACCGTCACGGGCACCGCCGGCCGGGACCACATCCAGGTCTCCGGTTCCGCCGGGAACGTGCGGGTGTCGGGACTGCGGGCCGACGTACGCCTGAAGAACGCGGAACCGACCGACCACCTGACCGTCGACACGCTCGCCGGCCGCGACACGGTGGCCACCGGCGGGCTGGCGCGAGGCACGATCACGCTCAGCATCCTCTGACCGAACGACCCGGCGTCCGCCCTACCGCGGACGCCGGGTCCCCTGTGTGCGCACGTCTTGCCCAGCTCTCAGTCCATGGCAGAGGGATCTTGATAGGCGGGTACTCCGAGGAGGCGATCGACCGTGACGAAGCCGTAGCCCTTGTCGCGGAGCCGGTCGACGACCAACTTCACCGCGTCGACGGTGGCGGTCCGGTCGCCGCCTTTGCCATCACGGCCGTCATGGAAAATGATGATGGAGCCGGGGCGGGTGACCCGCACCGCGAGCCGAGCAATGCGTTCGGGACTGGGCTGAGCCACCTCGAGCGGGTGGCAGAACTCGCCGGACACCACGTGGAGGCCGTGGTCCTGGAGGAGGCTGCGAAGCGCGGGGATCCGCAGCAGCCAGGGCGGCCGGTAGAGCGCCGGCCGGACCCCGAGCTGTGCGAAGGCAGCCATCCCTTGCTCCAGATCCTCGGCGAGGGTGCCTCGGCGTAGGTACCGGGTGAAGTCGTGGGTGTGGCCATGAAGGCCGATCACATGACCTGCGGACGCCAGCCGCACGGTCACCTCCGGGTAGCGCTGGACAGCCCGACCTACCTGGAAGAACGTCGCCTGGATGCCCTCGTGGTCGAGGTAGTCCGCGAGGTGCGACGTGTGCGGTTCGTTGGGGCCGTCATCGAAGGTGAGGGCGACGTCGCGCCGGTCGGCTGGGCCGCGGTACGGGAACGGGCCGAGCGTTTGCGAGTAGGGCGACATCATGAGCCAATACGCTGCCGCCGTACCCACCGTCAGCCCCGCGACGTACCGCGAGGCTTTGGACGATCTCGTTGCGCGGCTCATCAACTGTCCATCAGTCGGGCCGTCAGCGCCGTGGCAGCGGCGGCCACGGTCAAACCAAGCAACCGGTAACGCCGCGAAGCCGGCCGAGACCGATCACTCCGGAAGGCCGGAGCGGTGCCGATGACGGCGCGCCCGGTCGCGCGGTTCAGGGTGACGGCGAGAACGTAGTAGAACAAGAACGATACGACGAGGTTGTACGCCAGGCCCTGCGTCAGCCGGCGTGCCGAAGTCAGGGTGGGATTGCCCCGGTCGAAGGCGATCCGGCCGCGTGACCTCAGCTGCCGCAGCAGACCGAGCTCGTCGGCGCCCTGGGTGCCGGTCAGGTCGTAGCCGGACCAGGCGTCCTTGCGGAATGCGATGTTGGTCGCGGTGATGTAAACGACCCGGCCGGTCACCCGGTAGGTGAGGTGCACGACTTCGAAGAGGACCCGGGCGTACACCTTGCCCCACCAGGGTCCGTCGGGGTACCGGCACGGACCCGCGACACCTACCCGGACCGGATCCTGCCGGAACGTCCGGTCGATACGGGACAACCAGCCGGCGTCGAACACGGTGTCGGCGTCGCTCGACACGACGATCTGTCCGCGGGCCGTGAGCGTGCCACGGTGCCGCGCCGCGCAGACGCCCGGTGTCTCCTCGCGTACGACGATTGCGCCGTACAGGCGGGCGATCTGCGCGGTGTCGTCGGTGCAGTTGTTGTCGACCACGATCACCTCGTGCCCGCCGGTGAAGTCTTGTCGAGCCAGCGACTGCAGGCAGCCCCCGATGAGACGTTCCTCGTTGAAGGCGGGGATCACCACACTGAACCTGGGCCCAGCTGCATCCGTGGTGATGTCGCAGGGGGCTTCCGACGACCGTCTACGTCGCACGAGCATCACCTCGCCATCCTTGCGAGACGGAGCTGAGAGAACGCTGAGGAACGACATTTGCCTCCAGCAACCGATCGGAGACGGTTCTGGCGACGGCACGCCGAAAGGTTCCGGCCTACTGGCCGGCTGTCAGCGGAAGACACCGGTGTGACCGAGCGAGTACCTGCCGGGCTGCGGGAAGACGGCGAGTCCGTGCGGTCCACTGCCCACCGTGATCCGGGCGAGCAGCCGGCCGTCGCGGAGCCGGATCGCGTAGACGACGGCGTTGTAGCGGCCCGTGACCCACAGCACTGACCCGTCCGGCGAGACCCCACCCATGTCCGGGCTGCCGCCACCCGGAATGCGCCACTTCGCGACCACTCGCCGGGTGGCGAAGTCGAGCAAGGAGATCGAGCCCTCCTCGCGGTTGGTGACGATGAGCCGCCGCGAGTCGCGGGTCACGTAGAGACCGTGTGCCCCCTTGCCGGTCGGCACGAAGGCGCGGACCGCGAACGGCTGGGGAGTCACCAGCCAGACGCCGTTGCTCATCATGTCCGCGACGTAGTAGAACCGCCCGTCAGGTGCGAGCTTCACGTCCTGCGGCATCGGAGCCGGCATCCTGCGTCGTTGCGGCAGCCGGAGCACCTGCAGGATCTTCTCGGCCGCGGTGTCGACCAGCAGGAGCTGTCCGGAGAACTCGCACGACACCACGAAGGTCCGGCCGTCGGCGGCGAAGTCGGCATGGTTCACCCCGGCACAAGGCACCGGAACCGACTTCTGCACGGCCATCGTGTGTGGATCGAGGAACACCAGCCGCTGGTCGGCCGAGGCCATCACCACCGCGTGTTTCCCGTCCGGCGTGAAATAGAGGTTGTAGGGATCGTGGACCGCCACCGCGCGGCCGGGCAGTCCCGTGACCGGGTTGATCGGGGTCAGGCTGTTGCCGAGGTCGTTGTTCACCCACAGCACGCGCAGATCCCACGACGGTACGACGTGCTGCGGCTGCCGGCCGGTCGGGAAGGTCCGGACCACCCGGTAGGTCCGCGGATCGATCTCGGTGACCGTGTTGCTGCCGCTGTTCGGGACATAGATCCGCACCGGGTCCCGGCGTACCGAGGCGGCGAACCGGCCGGGGCGGTCGGCGGCCCAGACATCGGTGGGCGACAGCGGAGGTGGCATCCCCGGCAGGAGTTGAGGGATCGCCTTCGCAGGGCCTGCCGTGGGGACCTGCGTGGCAATCGGCGTCGGGCCTCTGGTGGTGGGACCCGTGGTGGCGCTGGGATGTCCGGTGCACGCGGTGGCGATCAGCAGCCCTCCCAGCAGAGCGAGCCGGAGGGGTTTCATGCCAGGAGCTCGGTCAGGGTGACCGGCTGGAGTCGCTTTGTGGACAGTCCGGCCAGGATTCGGGGCAGCGCCGCGATGGTGACCTGATGGCCGAGGTGCAGACTGACGATCGAGCCCGGCCGGACTCCGTCGAGGACCGCACGGACGACGGTGTCCGCCGGTGGGTCCTGCCAGTCCAACCCGTCGACGTCGTACGAGACGCAGGTGTCGTACCCGGCCGCGGCCGCCGCCGATCGGATCAGTGGTGTAGTGCGCTGCGTCCCGGACGCGCGGAACCAGCGGCCTTTCGAGTTCGCCGTACGGCGAAGCACTGCCGCGCAGTCGCCGACCTCGCGGTGCGCGTCAGCCGAGCCCAGGGTGCGCATCGGCTTGTGATGCATGGTGTGGTTGCCCAGGTCGTGCCGGCCGTGCAGGATCCGTGTGGCCATCTCCGGGTGGCTGACCAGCCAGGTCCCGACAGCGAGCACGCTGATCCGGGCGGCGTGGCCTTCGACGAGTGCGAGCAGCCGCTCTGCGAGCGCCGGGTCGCCGTTGCCATGAAACGTCAACGCCACCTTGCGGACCGAACGCGGTCCATGACCCACCTCGACCGCAGCAGCCGGCAGCGGCAGGGCCGGCTGACTCGGCTGGACCGGCGATGGCGCCGGTGTCTCCGACGGCGTACCGGACGGGGTCGGGGTGCTGGCCGGAGTCTGCTCGTGGGGCGTGCAGCCGGCGGCCGCGGCGCCACCCACGGCCAGCAGCGTCGAACGCAGGACAGTCCGCCGATCCAGAGGCATACCTCGAAACTAGCTGCCTCATGGTGACGATGGGGGCGCAACCTCGAAGTGCGACACCGTGGCCTCCCGGTCGAGCAGGTACTCGTCGTCTTCCGGGTAGTACTTGGCGTAGTCGATGTCGTCACCGGCGAAGGCCCGGATCTGATCGAGGTCGCTCCACCAGCTCAGCGTGACGATCTCGGTCCGTCCGTCACCGAGATCGCGGCTGAGCAGCTGGGCACCCTCGTTCCCCGGCGTACTCCGATACCCCGCCATCCCGGTTCGTTCCACGATCTCGACGTACTCAGCCGCCTTCTCAGTCGGCACCCACCCCCGCCACATCCGCGCGATCATCCCCCCACCGTACGCCGAACGCGGACCTCCAAACCGAGTCCACCCGCGACAACGGACTCAGTTCAGCGAGCGGCTTCCGGCTCGGGCCAGGCCGACCACGAGCAGGCTGGAGATCGCCCACCCGGCAAGTGTGGCCGTGTTGACCCAGGCAAGCATCAAACCTCCACCGGCGTCGCTGCTCGGGGACCAAGCACTCCGTTGTTTCAGGTCGACAATGGGTACGACGGTGTCGACGGCGTACAGCCAGGGATTGAAGCAGCGCACCTTGCCCTGGCCGCAGGTCTCGGGTGGCGCCTGACCGGACTCGACGAGGCTCAACTCCCCCTGGGGCGTGTAGACAACACCCGCTGGGTCCGTAGCGCGCATGACGTGGTTCGCGCGCGCCGGGAGCAGTGGCCCAGCGACAGCGAGGACCAGCAGCGCGAGCGGGATGAGGGCGCGAAGGGGCCTGTAGCCGTATCCCCGGAACCAATCGTTGAAAATTCTGTCCAGCCCGCGAAGCAAGCGGCTGCGCGCCCATCCGACCCGCCGCTGCCGTTTCGTCCGCAGATATGCCATCAGGATCTGCTCAGAGCCGACGGAGTCGCCATGGTTCTTGAGTGTCTGTGCGGCTTGCTCCCAAGGTCCGGGATCCCCAGGCTCGTCACTTGTCGCTGGGTCACAGTTGGCCAGCCAGCGCGCACGAGCCTTCCATTCCCACTCCCCGGATCCTTGCATCGAAATGGCCGCATAGCGTTCATAGCTGAAGCCGCTCAGATAGCTGCGGCGCGCCGGCCAATCCTGTGTCGGCCGGTCGGCCAGGTACGTGGTGTGAGCGTCGGTGAAGTCGACCGCGCCCTCGATCGACCAGCCGAGCCCCACGCCGCCGCGGAACGTGGCCGAGATGGCCTCGAACGCCACTACACGTTCGTTACGCTTGGCGGGGCGCGTGTCACCCACATCTCTGGGTCGCCATTCGAAGCGACCACCGTCGCACCGCAGTCGGCCTTCGACCACTGCTCGATTCAAGGCGACGAAGCCGATGGAACGGAAGCCGTCGCACAGCCGCAGGTTGCCCGATATTCGTGCTTGATGGAGGTTCACGGCCGTATCGCCGGGACTGATGACTTGCGCCCGCTCGGCGTCGAACATTCCGCGGAGCTCAGCTCCCCTGAAACCGATGCCACCGCTAGCTCCTGGGATCGCGACCGGGTAGGTGCCTCCGACCTTTGCGTCCGACAACTTCACATCACCGTGCACGACGGCGCGGACAGCCGTCAGGCAGTACCGGCCGGCCGGCCTGCTGATTTCAGCCTTCGCCAAGCCGAGCGGGCCCGCCACCTCGGCGCCGTCCAGATCGACCGTCCCCTGAATGTTCGCTCCCAGGGCGGACAGCGTCGATCCCACTCGGGCGTGCGTGAAGTCCAGCGCAATGTCGCCCGCGTTCTGGATCGTAGCGCCGTCGATGTAGATGCCGCCGCCGATCGCGGCTCCGGCGAAGGTGATACCGCCATCCACCGACGTATTCTCATCGATGCTGAGTTCGCCCTGAATGCTGGCGCCCTGTGCCACGATCGCAAGTCGCTGTGCGGGATCCTTGGAGTTGTAGTGGTGCCGCCCGACGCCGGCTGCCGGTGCGTTCAGTGTGGCCCGGCGAATGAGCACGCGACCGTTGATGGAGACTCGTCCCATTTCGAGGCGGCCTTCGATCAGTGGCGCATGTGCAGGGCTGTCGTTGATGAACAGGCTGCCTCCCACAGTGGCCTCGGCGAGGTCCACAGCCCGACCGTTGCGCGGCACCAACCGGCAGCCTGCCAGGTCCAGTGAGCCTCCCAGTTGGGCACCGATGAGCCTGATTTCGGCGTTGGCGCGGAAGCCTTGGATGAGTCTGATGTCACCGGTGACCTGACATCTGTCTGCTTGGATCGCGCGATCGGCACTCGTGTCGATGAGGGTGCCGACCGCAATGATGCGACCGCCGATCTCGGCCTCGGTCAGCCAGACCGCAGCCGACCGACTCAGCGACGACGTGGTCGAATGCGCACCAGTGATCAAGGTGTGCGACAGGAGGAGATCGCGTCGGATTCGAACGCCGTTCCCGAGGATGCCCGGCACCGACGATTCCGGGTCGGTTCCGTCCGCCTGCGGGGTACCGACGAGAAAGAGCGAATGAAGGTCGCTTCCCTCGATCACGATCGGCTCGGTGAACCGGCAGTCTTTGAAGTAGACCGGGAAGTCGACACGACATGCGCTCAGGTCCAGTTGCCCGGTGATCCGGGCGTTGCTGATGCGGACTCCGAACTGGCTTACCTCACCGCCTCGCTCGACAAGGACTCTCCTCAAATTGCCTGCGGCAACTTCTGCGGCCTCGCCTTGCGCGCCGGCACAGTCCAGCACGACCTGGCGGCGTGATGCAGCGATGAGGGCATCGCCTGCTGCGCGACGTCGAGTGTTGAGCGACAAGTGGTCTCCCTGGCTTCCATCATCACGGCTGCCAGAGCATCGTAGATGGCTCTCCGCACTGCCCTTCACACCCAGCAATCACCTTTCCTGAGGTACTCCGCGCCATCCCCAGCGTCGCCATGGCGCGGGGAGGCACGTCCGTGCTGGCCCGTACCCAGGTGCCGTGCTGGCGCCGACGTGCCCGGCGGGCGCTGGTACGACGCTCGAGGTGATGAGTTCCATCTCGACACGAAGGAGTCGCCATGACCACCACCGCAGAGTCCACTCCGGACGCGCGCACCGCGACGACGCGCCGCATCGGACTCGCTGTCGCAATGTTTCTCGCCCCCTGGCTCATCGTCGTCGCCGAGGTGGGCAACGCAGTGATGGCCCTGCGTGGGGGTGATGACCTCGAGCCGAGCGACGACCTCGCCCTGGCCGGTGCGCACCTGACGTTGAACCGCTGGGCCAGCCTGGCCGCGTTGGCCGGTGCGTTGCTGCTGGTCCCCGCCGTCCTCGGCGTGATGCGACTGGTCCGTGTCCGCGCCGCGCGTCTCGGCCTGATCGGCGGTGTGCTCACCGCCGCGGCGTACGTCTGCTATTTCGCGATGGTGTTCCAGGGCTTCACCACGGCCGCAATGGCGAAGGTCGGCGGCTCGGCGAGCCAGGACGTCCAGGTGTTGCAGGCCGTCTTGGACGAGCCGCTGACGCGCTGGGTCTATCTGCTCTTCGTCCTGGGCAACTTCCTGGGCACGTTCCTGCTCGGCCTCGCCTTGGTACGGACGCGCACCGCGGGCCGGCTCGCGGGACTCGGGCTGATGGCGTGGCCGGTGTTCCACGTTCTCGGCTTCCCGTTCTCGGACGTGATCGGAGCCGTCGCGCAGGCGATCGGCTTCGGACTGGCAGCGACGGCCCTGCTCCGCCGACGTCCCCCGGGGACGAAGCCGGAAACCTACGAACTGTTGCGCAGGTAGGCGAGAACTGCCAGGACGCGGCGGTGGTCGTCGTCGGAGTCGTACAGTCCGAGTTTGACGAAGATGTGCCGGACATGTGTCTCCACCGTGCGCTCGGTGGTGTGGAGCCGACGTGCCACGGCCGCGTTCGAGCGGCCCTCCGCGACCAGCCCCAGCACCTCGCGCTCGCGGGCGGTCAACTGGGCGAAGGCAGGCTCGGGATGCATCGGTGTCAGCAGCGACGCGACCACCTCGGGGTCCAGCGCCGATCCTCCGGCGGCGACCCGGCGTAGGGCATCGAGGAAGTCCTCGAGGTCGAGGATCCGGTCCTTGAGCAGGTAGCCGAAGGCTCCAGTCGCGACCAGTTCGGTCGACTGGGTCGTCTCCACGTGCTGGGACAACAGCACTACCGGTAGCCCTGGCCTCATCGTCCTGAGTTCCCGCGCCGCGCGGGCACCGTCATCGCTCATGGTGGGCGGCATCCGGATGTCGGTGATCAGCAGGTCGGGGTCGTGCTCCAGCACCGCCGCCACCACTGCGGGCGCGTCACCGACGCGTGCGACGACCTCGTAGCCGGCCTCGGCGAGTAGCAGCGCCAGGCCCTCGCGGACGAGGGCGGAGTCCTCGCCGATCACGATCCGCACGGCAGCCTCGCCTCCACCCTGGTGCCAGAGCCGGGGCTGCTGTGCACAGCGAGCTCACCTCCGGTCGCGGCCACTCGGTCGCGCAGCCCGGCGAGCCCCGACCCAGCGCGCACCGCGGCGCCGCCGCAACCATCGTCGGACACCACCACCCGCAGGTCCCCGTTGCGCTGGGTCACGTCGATGACCACCGACCGCGCCTCTGCGTGCTTGAGCGCGTTCGCCAACGCCTCGGCGGCCACGTAGTACGCCGTCGTCGCGACCAGGTCAGGTACGGCATCAGCGGTCAGGTGAACCTCCACGGGGACCGGGCTCGTCCGGACCAGCCCCCGGATCGCAGCAGACAGGCCCTCGTCCAGCCCGCGTGGGCGCACTCCCCCGGCCAGCTGGCGCAGCTCGCCCAGGGCTTCCTGCAGGTCCCGTACGGCGGTACCGAGCACATGTTGCAGCGGATCGGCCGGGTCCGCGCGCTGCTGCGCCAGCCGCAGGAACATCCCGATCGCGACCAGCCGCTGCTGGGCGCCGTCGTGCAGGTCGCGCTCCAGCCGGCGACGCTCGGCGTCGCCGGCCTCGACCAGGCGCGCCCGTGAGGAACGCATCTCGGCCAGCGCGTGGCGCAGCGCGATCCGGGAGTGCGCCAGCTCCAACGGCAGGTGCGCTTGTCGCAGCGCCTCCCGGAGCAGCCGGGGGCGTCGCGCGGCCAGGTCGTAACCGACGCAGCCCAGCAGTCTGCCGGCCACCGTGACGTCCAGCGCAGGTTCCCCGGGCCGGGCCGACGGCTCGCCGTCGCCGGTTCGCCATGGCGTCGCCGGGTCGGAAGGAAGCCAATACACCACGCGTATTCCAGGATCGTGCAGGGCCGAACGCAACGCCGACTCGACCTGGTCCGGCCCGACTCGACCATCTCGAACCTCGTCGAGGAACCGGTCCAGCCGCGCCAGGGCGTCGCGCCGGCCGCGGTCGAACCTGGCGTCAACGACGGCCTGCACCCTTCGCCGCAGCAGTCCGAACGCAGCGGCGCACACCAGCGTCGCCGTCGCGGTCGTCAGACCGGAGCCACGTCCCGCCACAACCCCGAGCCCCACCGTGACCGCGGCGAACATCGCCACCAGGCCGCCGGTCAACACGATGTAGGCCACCGTGCGGCTGACCAGCGTGTCGACGTCGTACAGGTCGTGCCGGAAGACAGCGATGGCGACGCTGACCGGCACGCTGACGAAGACCAGCAACAGTCCGACCTGGACCACGATGCCGGCGACGTCGGTGAGCAGGTACGCCGCCCAGGTGACGATCAGGACGATCGGCAGCAGCAGGATGCTCAACGCGAACCACTTCAGCTGTCGCCGTACCACCTCCCCTCCACGGCGGAAGCGCACGACAACCCTGACCACCGATCCGACCAGCAAGGCGAGCAGTAGGCCGAGTGAGCCGAAACCGAGCACCGAGTCGACCCAGCGCGGCACCTCCAGCGGCGGACCACCCGGGATCTGTCCGGCCCGGCCACCGTAGTTGCCCGGGTCCAGGGCGACCGCCACGTGGAAAGCGACCAAGAAGATCCCCCAGCCTGCCGGAAGCACCCACCAGCCGCCGCCGAGTCGACCGTCAGGGAAATAAGCAGCGAGCAGCGCAGGCGGGACGTAGAGCCACACCCATCCGGCGACGGAGACCACCGCGAGGAGCAGGGCGAGACCGTGCGGTGGCGACCTGCCCGCCACCGTCGAGTCGGGCGAGAGCAGTGCCAGCGGGAGCAATCCGAGCGCCACGAGCAGTGCGCCGACGACCCGTGGTCCGCGGAGCAACAGGAGCAGACCGAGCACGATGCCGGGCGCGCCCGCCGCGGCGGCCAGCGCGACTTGCCAGCCTGTCATCCCCACGCCCCCACGCCCAACTCACACCACAACCTCGGACCGCACGCCCGGACCGGGCGCGTCATGTGTTCCCGATCCCATGATCACGTGCGGACGCCGAGAAAGCATGCGTGCTGACACGCACGGCCGGAGTCGCCGCTCACCGCGACTGATGGCCATGTCCGCGCTGAGGACCGCGCCCGTGAGAGCGGGGCGGGTCAGCGGCTGGTGCGGAGGGTTTGGGCTAGTTCTTCGAGGGCTGGGAGGGCGTTGATGATGGTCTGGGCGGACTGCTCGGGGAGCTGGTCGAGGCAGGCGCCGATCGCTTGTGTGCGGAGGAGTTTGACGCGTTCGTGCAGCTGACGACCCGCGTCGGTCGCCTCGACCCGGACGGCGCGGAGGTCGTCGGGGTTCGGGTCGCGCTGGATGAGGCCGAGCTCGGTGAGTCTGCCGACCACCCGGGACAGCATGGTGGGGTTGAGACCCTCGAGCTGCGCCAGCTCGGTCAGGCCGAGCGGGCCGCGGAACGTGATCAGGCCGAGCACGGAGGCCTGGGTCGGTGTCAGGCCCTCGTCGGTCGCCGTGGCGTTGAGCTCCCGCGCCAGCTTGGAGATCACCCCACGGAGCTTGCTCAACGTCTCGGTGTCAGTCATGTCACCCCTTTATTGCCTGCCAGCAAGCAATGTAGTCTCTTCATCGATGGACCCGTCGAGAACACCCGCACTGATCGCCGAGCCGGCCGCGGACGAGCCACTGGCCCACCGGCGCCTCGTCTTCGGCATCGTCGCGATCGCTCTGCTGATGGCCTCGATCGATCAGACCATAGTGGCGACCGCGCTCAATGCCATCCGCGGCGACCTGAACGCTCCGCTGACCTGGAGCGGCTGGACGATCACCATCTACGCGCTCGGCCAGATCATCGTCATGCCGCTGGCCGGCCGGCTCGGAGACCAGTTCGGGCGCAAGAAGGTCTTCCTCGGTGCCGCGGCGCTCTTCACCATCGCCTCACTGGCCTGCAGCCTGGCCGACAACATCTACCTGCTGGTGGTGTTCCGCGCTCTCCAGGCGATCGGCGGCGGCGCGTTCATGCCGACCGCCACCGGCATCGTCGCCGAACAGTTCGGTCGCGACCGGGACCGGGCGATCGGCATGTTCACCTCGATCTTCCCGATCGGCGGCATCATCGGCCCGATCATCGGCGGCATCATCGTCACCTACTGGTCCTGGCGCGAGATCTTCGTCGTGAACATCCCGATCGGCCTGCTGCTGATCGTGCTCGGCCTGCGGTTCATCCCGAGCAGCACCCCGAAGGCCGCCGCCCGGGTCGACGGCGCCGGCGCCGCACTGCTGGCGTTGACGCTGCTCTTCGGCATGTTCGGGATCAGTTCGCTCGGCGGCAGCGGCGCGGAGCCGACCGATCCACTGTTCATCGCGTCGATGGCGCTCGCGCTCACGCTCGGCGTCCTGTTCGTCCGGCACGCCAACCGGCACGCGGCGCCGTTCATCCCGATCAGCCTGCTGCGTGGCCGCGGCTTCGGGGCGATGAACACGATCAACTTCCTCTTCGGCGCGGCCATGCTGGGATTCGGCGCACTCGTCCCGCTGTACGCCGAATCCCGCTACGGCATCCCGCCACTCCAGGCCGGGACGTTGCTGACAGCACGGGCGGTCGGGATGATCTGCGTCGCCGGTCTGGCCGTGTTCGCGCTCCGCCGTACCGGTTATCGGGCCCCGATGATCGGCGGCTTCGTGCTGGTCGCGGTCGGGATGACCGTGATGTCGCTGCCGCCGCACGGACTCACGCCGTACGCGTGGCTGGCGATGGCCGCGGGGATCACCGGCATCGGGATGGGCCTGTCGATCCCGGCCTCGAACAACGCCAGCCTGCAACTGGCCCCGGACCAGATCTCCGCGATCGCCGGACTGCGTGGGATGTTCCGTCAGTCGGGCGGGATCGTGGCCGTCTCGATCACCACGACGATCCTCACCCACTCCGCGAACAGCGGCACCGCCCAGGCCTACAGCTTCGTCGTCTTCGCCGCCATCCTGCTGCTGATGATCCCGCTCACCTTCCTGGTCCCCGACCACCGCGGCAACTGGTAGCTCACCCCCGGAGCGCCGGCGGGTGGTAGTTGCTGTGAGCAACGGATAGCCGGCCCGCAGCCGTGGGCGGGGCGGGGGGCGAATCGTCTCGCCGGGTGGCCAGGACGGTCGCCATGCCTGCGATGACCAGGCTGCAGATGACGAGTAGGCCGATCAGCAGACCTCGACGCGGCGGCTTGCGGCGGCCGAGGAAGTACTCCCGGTCATCGTCGAGCTCGGGGCCCCAACCGAAGGCCGCGAGCGGTGGATCGCCGCCGGGCATCCCCGGTAGCGGATAGCTGCCGTAGAACGGGATCGATCCGTCCGGCAGCGCCGACCAGGTCTCCCGGTGTTGGTTCAGCAACGTCGTCACTCCCCTCGACACCTGCGTACCACTCCCCAGTTCCCCCGCAGCAGGTGTGCACACGAATGTACGACGAGACCTCGGTACATGCGACCACCAAATACGCACGTCGCCCGACGATCAGGTGCCCACAGCAACCACCCGAACGCACACCGCCACCAACTCACCCTTCGCAAGCAGCCGGAAACAATCCGTCCCGGTAAGCCGGGGCCTGAATCCACGGATCAGCGTCCGATTCGGACCTGTCCGTATAGATAAGTTCGTTCGCGATTGGGGTACTCCGATGTCGTCCGCTGCGCTGGCCACCGTGGACCCGATGGATTGCATGTATCTGGCGGTGTCCTGGTGCGGTCCGTACCAATAGGAGCCCCTATCTATCAGCAGGGGCACGACTTTGGGGGGACACACCATGGCAGATTCCGATTTCGACGGCCTTCCGGCCCTCGACGGCGCGGTGACCGCGGTAGCGATCATCGATCACGACGGTAACCCGAACCGGGTCATCGACGACCAACTTCCCTTCGATGTGACCATCGACTGGACCGTCCAGCCACCGGCCACGGCCGCGCTGCTGGACGGCAACTGGACCGTCAAGGTGTACGCGGAGTCGATGGGCCCTGGTCCCGAGGTGCTGATCGGCACCGCCGTCGTGGCGGCGACCGGTGGGCCGGCGTACAGCGCGTCGATCAACGTTCCGGCCGGCACGCTGCCGTCCGACGTGCCGCCGGACTCGGGCGTGTACAAGCTCGTCGTGGTGATCACGTACCGGAACACGCTGAACGTCCTGACGGAGATGGCCGCGTTCAGCGAGGGGCCGATGTTCCTGCTCCGCCGGCCCTGAGGCAGCGGAGCCGACAGTCGCTGATGCACAGACTCGGCGGAGGGGCCGGGTGCTGCGTATCGGCGCCGCCCGGCGGCGACCTGGCAGGAGCTGCAGTGTCGCCACCGGGCCGCCCCGGAGAAGGCGTGGAGATCCGCAGGAAAGTCCACCAGTTGCTCCGGGAAGCAGATGCGGACCAACCCAGGAGGCGTCATGGCAGATGACATCTCACCAGTCACAGCCCTGGTCGTCGCCGCCGCCGGTGGCGAGCAACAGGCCTGGAGCGAGCTCGTCAGCCGGTACGCTCCCCTGCTGGTGTCTGTCATCCGGAGGTTCCGGCTGACGCCGAGCGAGACCGAGGACGTCGCGCAGACCGTTTGGCTGCGGCTGGTCGAGCACCTGGACAGCCTGCAGGAACCGCAGGCCATCCCGCAGTGGATCATCACGACCGCACGTCGCGAGTCGATCCGGCACCTGTCATCCGCACGGCGCCTGCGCCCCAGCGACCCGCTGGATCCCGTGTACGCGTCGGTCGCGGCCGACACCGCTGACCCCGGCGAAGGCTTGTTCCGCGCCGAGCGGCACGAGGTGCTGCTGTCCGGGCTGGCCGATCTGCCCGGCCGGCAGCGCGAGTTGCTGTTGCTGCTGGTGGAGGATCCGCAACCGTCGTACGCCGAGATCAGCAAGCGCACCGGTATCCCGGTGGGCAGCATCGGACCGACCCGGTCACGCGCGCTCGAGCGGCTTCGCAGATCGCCGCCGGTCAGGGCGTACCTCGCAGCCTCAGAGCGGTCGGAATCGTCAGGAGGTGATCGGCATGGCGCCGGAACGCTGGGATGACGACGATCTCCTCTTCGAGGATCTTGCCGAGGCTCTCCGCGCCACCGCACCGTTGGCCCGGGAGATCGCCGAGCACGCCGAGGACGCCCTGTCCTGGCAGACGATCGACGAGGACCTCCTGCAGGCGATCCTGACCTTCGACTCGTCGCTGGAACCGGCTGCCGAGACCCGGTCCGACTCGGCTGAGAGCCGAGTGCTGGTGTTCACCTCCGCTCCGCTGTCGATGGAGCTGGAGGTGCTGCACGACGAAGTGGTCGGCCAGATCCTGCCGGCCAGCGCCGGCGAGATCCACATCGAGACCTCGGACGGCGCCGAGTACCACCTCAGTGTCAGCGAGTCAGGCTTTTTCGAACTGCCGTCGCTGCCTGCTGGTGCGATCCGGTTGCGATGCGACACGGCTACCGGCCGACTGGTCACCGACTGGGTGCAACTGTGATCGGCCGTCAGGCTCCGAGTGCGATGAAGGACTGTGCGGCCGTGCGCGCCTGCCGGCCGACGCCGGCCGACGCCCGGGCCTGGGCGAGTGCCCCGGCGAGATCGTCCCCGGCCCGCAGCCTGCCGTGCAGCCCGAGCATCAGCGGTACAGTCGCGGGGTCGTTGACCGGTACGACGCTCGCCACCACGCCGGACGATCCGAGAGCGACCAACGCACTGACCAGACCGAGCAACTCGTCCGCACCACTTGGTCCGCCGATCGCCGAGCTGCAACTCGACAGCACCACTCGGTGCGGCGCCCGTTCGAGCCGTTCGAGGTCGTACACCGTCAGAGGCCCGTCATCCAGCTCGAGCGCCGAGAACAGCGGGCTGTCGGCGCGGAACGTGCCGTGCGCCGCGACATGCACCAACGACGCCCCGTCCATCGCCTCCAGCACCGCTTCAGCCTTCGCATCGCCATCGGTGAGCACCACCGCGTGCGGATACAGGTCTGAGAGGGATCGCACCTCTTCCAGTCCTGTCGACAACTGGGGACCACCGATCAGGACCACCCGCTCGGTCGACGGCGGTACTGCGTTCCGCGCGCGCAGCCATGCCGCGGCCGACGGGGCCACCGATGTCGGCCGGCTCCGCAAGGACGGCAGCAGGCTCCACGGCACTGCGTGCAGCCGCCCCGTCGGTACGACGACGACGGGGCCGTCGTCGAAATACCTGACCACCTCGCCTAGCAGAGCCGCCTCCAACCGAGCTCCGATGGCGTCGAGGTCGAGCTGGTGCGTGCCGCGTCCGGTCGCCTCTCGTCGCAGCGCGAACAATGCATGGGACAGGCGATGAGTCGCCAGCGCGGTGGGACCCACCGGCATGAGGTGGACCCGGCCACGCGCGGCGACCACGGCGTACAACTGGTCGTCGACGTCGGTGAGCTCGACCAGGGTGCGGTTCCCGAGGTGATCGAGCAGGTCGGCACTGCGGAACTGGGCCGACCGGTCGCCCGCGGTGCCGGGCGTCAGCAGGACCCGGCGACGTACGACGTTTTCGAGGCGGCGGCGTTCGCGATGCAGCGGGCCGGATCCGAGCCGGTGATCGTAGCCGGCCTCCAGTCGGTGGGTCAGGTCGCGCAGCGCGGCAAGGTTGGCAACCAGGTCGTCGTCGGCCTGGGGCCGGACCGGCGGGATCGCGAGCACCGTGGCACGCCAGCGTTCGCTCCAGTCGAGAACTTGCCGGGCGTTGCCGCGCTGGACGGCGTACCGGAGCGCGATCGCGGCGAGTTCGGCCCCCTGGGCGGTGGCCAGTACGCGCAGTTCGGTGGCGCCGAGGGTTCGAACATAGATCTCGATCAGATTCAGGCCCTGCCGGCAGGCGGCCAGCATCGCGCGCGATCGGCCGTCACCTTGGTGGAGCGTGGCTTGGGCCAGCCAACCGGCGCCGCGCCCCCGCAGGCCACGGTTCCTGGCTCCAGCCGCGACTTTCAGGTGGCGTCCGGCCTCGGCCGGGTCGGTGCGCGCCAGAGCGAGGCGGCCGGTCAGGAGGTGCGCCTCCGCCGCGAGGTCTGGGTCGAGCCCGTCGAGTTCGGCACTGACGCGCTGGCCGGTGCGCAGCAGGCGTGCCGTCCGATCGCCGCTCACATAGCGGGACTGGAGCAGCGAGAGCTCCGCGCGCGCCGCCCACCACGGACGCTGCTGGCGGCGGAACAGCTTCAGCGCGTCGCGGCTGCGGCTTCCGGCCAGATCCAGAGCGCCGGCAGCGTGCGCTGCCAGTCCGGCGCAGTACAACAACTCCGCGCGGCGCGCCGCCGAGCCACGCTGCTGTTCGATCCGGTCGAGCGCGTTGTTGATCTCGGTCAGTGCCTCTCGGGTCAGGCCGGCGGCCAGCTGCACCAGACACCTGTTGGCGAACAAGTCCGGCTCGAGGATGCCCAGCTCTTCGTCCATCCGTTGTGCGTCGTCAAGGTACAACAGCGCCGTCGGCAGGTCACCGCGAGCGAACGCTGCGGCGCCACGCGCCTGACGTGTGTCTGCGTACTCGGCCTGCTGACCGCTCTTCGCGAACAACTCTTCGCTGTGGGCATAGTCCTCGTCGGCACGGTCGATCGCGCCCATCGCGAGCAGCACCATCGCCCGGTGGGTAAGTGCCCGAGCCTCCCAGACCAGGTCGCCGGTGTCGCTCAGCAACACCACCGCCTGTTCGGCATCGGCCAGCGCCTCGTCGTACTTGCCGAGCACCGCGCCCCACACCCAGACGCGCCGAATCAGGATGCGGCCGGCCATCACACCGGTGCGGCCACGTGGGATCGAGTTGAGCGCGGCCACACCCCGTTGGGTGTGACCGGCCATCACCAGAGCCACGCCGAGACTGGCCAGAATGTCCGCCTCGTGGTCTCGATCCGCAGCCTTACGGGCATGCCGGTACGCCGCTCGGAGCTCGGTCACCGCCTCGTGGATGTCGCCGAAGTCGCGGTGGACGACACCCGCCGCCTGATGGGCTGCCGCGGCCTCGGAATGGGATGGGGAGTTCGCGAGAACGTCGCGGGCGATCCGCAGGGCGTCAGCGGGCCGCGAGAGTGCAAGCGCGTGCAATTCGTCGGCGTCCACGGCAAAAACCGCCCTCCCCTTGCCCACCCATCTTCGAATCGTAATACTCCGCCCCTGTGCATTCTCCGGAATATTTCACGATGGAGGAGGGGACGAAATGCCACCGCAGAAACGCCTCAACGAAGCATTGAGCCTCATTCTGGACGATCCTGAAGCCCACGAGCGTTCGAGCCGTCGCAAGAAGCGAGGTGACGGACACGAACGGTGGCACGGCACCGCGGCCGCGTACCCGGACAACTGGGAAGAGCTCGGATACGTCGAGTACTTCTACCGCCGGGACACCATCCTCGTCCGCACGGAGGACCTGGACGTGGTGCTCGACGCGCTGCGGGAAGAACCGATGCCTGATCAACAGACAGCGTCGAAGCGTCGTGACGACGTCGGAGCGATCATTCCCGCAAATGTGGCGATCGATCGGTTGCCCGTGATCGACGGTGTCACGGGGCTCGTCTGGCGCTATGGCAGGACCTTCGCAGCGGCCACCAGGCCTGGGAAATACGGTGGCGACCAGCTCGGTGGCACCTACGACGGCCGCCACGACGATCACGATGCACTCTCGACGCCGACGGTACTGCGCCGGCTGGACGAGGTCCTCGGTGTGGGGAAGGCGACCCCGGACCATGCGCTCTCGTTGTGCGGCAACGGGCATCCCTGCCCGGCGACGGAGCCGGCGGAAGTACCCAGCCACTCGATGAGCCCAGTACCACCGGTGAGCAACGGGATCTGTTGCGGAAAACACGGATGGGACGGCCATGAGGTGATAGTCGGTGTCGTGGACGGCGGTCTGCTCGAGGACGCACCCAAGCGATGGCCGTGGATGGCCGGCGTTTGCGGCGACCCCGAGGTGCCGTTCGGCGGACCCAAAGGACACATCCAGCCGTACTCCTGCCACGGCACGTTCGTCGCCGGCTGCGTGCGCTGTACGGCGCCGAAGGCGAAAGTGTGCGTCAAGAAGGCGGAGTACATCGACCATCGGCCGTGCGCGGGGATGGCGTACGAGCACGAGATCATCGCGAAGATGAGCGACCTGCTGGACCTGGGTGCGGACATCATCGTCTGCGAGTTCGACGGCTTCACCCGGTTCCATCGCCCGATGCACACCTTCACTGCCTTCTATGACAAGCGTTTGCGCTACTTGAACGCCGTCGTACTCGCGCCGGCCGGAAACGACACGACACAGCTGCCGACGTTCCCCGGGGCGTATTCGTGGGTGATCGGGGTCGGCGCTCTGTCGGCGGACGGCAACGGCCGCGCGGACTTCTCCAACTACGGCGGTTGGGTTGACGTGTACGCGCCCGGCGAGGACCTGGTGAACGCGTTCGCAGTCGGCGATTACACGTGCGTCGAAGAGCCCCATGTCAATGAGCAAAGGCACTTCGCGGGGATCGCGAACTGGAGTGGGACGTCGTTCTCGACGCCACTGGTGGCCGGGATGATCGCGGCACGGATGTCCGCGACTGGTGAAAACGCTCCCCAGGCGGCAGAGGCGTTGTTGCGGTTGGCCCGCAGCCAGGCGGTGGCGGGCGTCGGGCCGGTGCTGCTGCCGCATCAGGTGTGCGGCACTCCTCGCGAACCATGCCGTGCCGGATGCGATTGCGCGTGCGGATGCAGGGTGCTGTCATGAAGCATGGCCAGAACGCATCGGATGGAGTGCACGGCCGGCCCTGCCGGTCTGCTGTTCGAGTGTCTTGACGGCTGCGGCCGCCGGGTCGTGGTGGACGGCGCAAGCGGAGACCTCACCATCATCGACCACGGCGACCGGACGGCCCTGCACCACGCCTCCAGCGGCGGGGTCGACCTGACGTCCACGACCGTCGACTGACAGTCGGAGGACAGGCGACGCCGATGTGGCGCCGCCTGCCCTCTTTCCCGGGTCATGCTGCTTGCTGAAGGCAACTATCCGGGCCCTGCGAGCTAGCCGGCACGGTACAGCGAGCCACCACCCGAGATGCCGATGGTGGCGCGTTGGCCGCCGACGTTCAGGTTGATGATGAACGTTGTACCCGACCAGCGGGTGGTGTAGCTGACCGAACCGGAAGCCCGGACGGGTACGACGAACGACAGGATGGACGCCGTCTTGCCGGACCGCGCGAGTAGCAGGGTCGGGGCGGACTTGCGCACGTAGCTGCTCGGGTAGGACCAGCCCTGGATCGGGTTCGTCTGGGCCTGCTTGACCAAGGTTGCGCCCGCGGGGAGCGCCTGCCTGAACGGGATCTGGAACAGGACCGTCTTGGTCGTGTCACCGGGTGCCATCGCCACCGCGGTGGTCCGCGAGATCACGGTCGCCTTCTGATCCGGCGGCAGATGCCACAGCGTCTGGAACGCCTGCGCCGTCTTCGCCGACGCACGGTCCCAAGTGACCATCAGGTCCGGGCCCTTCAGCACCAGCACCGAACGGACCCGGCTGATCCCGCTCCCCGGTGCGTCGACGAACTGATAGGACTCGGCATTCGCCTTCACCGACGACGCGGTCAGCTTCGTGACCGGGTTCAGATACGTCGACAGCGGCGTCGTCATCACGCTGTGAGCCGAGGGACTCACCGCCCAGGTTCGGTACGCACCGGCGTTGTACGCCGCGTACCCGCCGTCGATGACGATGTCCCGCCCACGGGCCGTGTAGGTGATGCTGGTGTGGTCGAAGTGCCCATGGAACGCCCGCCCCGGACCGAACCTGATGCTGTACGTCGACTCACCCGCGAACCCCCGGGCGGCATCGGTACCCCAACCGGTCCGGCCGAAGACATAGCCGTTCGAGTAGATCCCGACCCGCCACAGCGGCGCCGTACCCTTCGTCCCCCGGGAGCCGGCGTACTCCATCGGCGTTCCCGGCCACGGGTACGTCGCCTGGACCTCGGTGTCACCGAGTTGGTGCAACTTGCCGAGCGAGTTGGTGGCCAGGGTCAGCCACTTGGCCAAGAGCGCTCGCCTGGTCGCGATCGTCGTACCGGGACTGACGCCACAGTTCGTCAGCACGGTCATCGCGCGGCCCCAGAGCGAGTAGTTGAACGCGGCGTACCCGGTCGACTGCTCGTTCGTCGACCCCTGCGCGTCGATCGACGTGGTGATGCCGATCCCCAACCGCTGCTGGGCGAGGTTCTTGTAATCGGACCGGTTCAAGGTGCACCCGACACCGAAGAGCGCGATGCTCTCGTCGGTGCCGTGGTTCCAGGCACCGCTCCAGTAGTTCGTCAGGAACCTCGCATGACTCAGCAACGCGGTGTTCAGCCAGGCGTACCTGGTCGGCAACGTGGTCACCTTCAGCCCGGACAAGATGGCCTGCCGCAGACAGATCAGCACGTTCGTCCGGTGCATCGTGGACTCCCACGCACCCACGTTCGCCTTCCACGAATACGGGTTGTCGCGGTACCAGTCGTAGGCGATGGTGTTCACCCGGGTCAGCGCGGTCAGGTTGCCCTGGCCGGCCGCGACGATGCCCTGGCCGAGCCAGCGCAGCGAATGGAACCACATGTACCAGCTCGCGTTCTTGTACGGGTTCAACGCCCAATTGATGTTGCCGCCGCCATTGCCGACCTTGTACGCCGCGTACGGTCCCCACTGGAACTTGTCCACGTACAGATTCGCCAACGGGTTCGTCGTCTGGAGCCCGCTGAAGCCGGGACACGCGTAGAACGGTGCCGCCAGCGACTGGACCTGGCCCGTACCGATGTCCGTCGCCGGCGGTGCGGTCGGGGGTACGACGTTGCTCTGCCCCGGCACGAACTCCGCCTGGTCCGGCCCCGGCGGCGCGGGCACGATCGTGATGCCCGGCGTGGCCGCTGGTGTTCGAGTTGTTCCTGTTGCCGTTCCCGCCCCCAGTACCAGAACGGCGATCCCGACGGCCGCACCGGCCGTGGTCATGAATCGCATGACTTGTCCTTCCCCCACCGTCGCCGGACCGCGGCGACGCTGTCGATGCTCGGGTCGCGAGCGCGCCAGAGCCGAAATGCACGACTGGACAGGGCTCAGGCACTGCCGGCCAGATCTGTCCTGCCATCGGCGAGCACGCGGACACCCTCGGGGCCTGCTCGCCGCTAACGACGGTCCGACCTGCAGCTCAGGTCGAACGTGACTGCCGAAGCTCTCTCACCAAGAACCACCACCCCCTACCGCAAATCCCCCACATCTGCTTCGATGCACCCGAGCCGCCAAAGGTTGCGCCCACCGCGTGGCGGTCGTCTGTGACGGCACTCGAGAACTGACATTCGTACAAGACCGGCCGTCCGCAGCCGTGGCATCGTGTCGTCCATGAGGGAGTACTCGGACGGGATGCATGTGGTCCACGACGGCCCGCGTCAGGCGCCTCCATTGCTGCTGATCCACGGTTCAGGCGCGTCCGGGGCGTGCTGGGCGCCAGTGGTCCCGGCACTTGCCGGCAACCTTCACGTCGTCCGGGTCGACCTTCCGGGGATGGGCCACTCCCAACCCGCTGCGTCGTACGACGTGCCGGCGCAGGCGGCCCAGGTCGCGAGGGTGATCGATGCCCTCGGCCTCGGTCCTGTCACCGTGGTGGGACATTCGAGCGGCGGCTATGTGGCGACCTCACTCACGGAACAGCGACCCGAGCTGGTGAAGGCGATCGCACTGGTCAGCACAGGCCCGAGAACCGATGCACTTCTACCGCAGCCGCCCCTCATGCGGGCCCTGGCGTGGCCGCCGATCGGCCGACTCGTCTGGGCGCTGCGCACCGACAAGCTGATCCGCAGAGGAATCAACGTGACGTGCGCCCGCCCGGTGGACATCCCGAACGATCTCGTCACCGAGCTCCGGGGACTCACGTACAGCACGTTCGCGGCGGTGCTGCGCTGCAACGGCGAATACATCGCGGCACGAAGTGTCCCCGACCGGCTGGCCGACCTCGACGTACCTGTGCTGGTGGCATTCGGCGGTGCGGACCCTCGCTGGGATCCGTCGTCGGCGCACGATTATGACGCCGTACCGAACACGCGGGTCGAGATGCTGCCAGGGATCGGGCACATCCCCATGCTCGAAGCTCCCGAGGCGACGAGCGGTCTGCTGCTGGACTTCGTCGCGGCAGACCGCTGACCATCAGGCCTAGCATCGTCATATGCGACCGACCGGGACACCACCTGACTGGACGCTGGTGGACATCGCCGTCCCGCGCTGTCCGGCCCGGCTGCCTGGCGTCAGCATGGCCGGGTTCGGTCACCGGGCCTCGGCGTTCGTGGACATGGCCATGGTCGCGCACCCCGCCGTCAGCCTGATCATCGATCTGGGCGAGGGCGAAGGTCTCGTCTACGACGTGCACGGCCGGCGAGAGAAAGGCAGTGTCTTCGTCGGGCTCCTGCCGGGCGCCCTGCGGGCCGGCGGCAGGGTCGGGGAATGTCTCCAGATCCGGCTGTCGCCGGTCGCGGCGGCCGCGGTCTTCGGTGCATCGACCATCCTGACCGGGACGGTTGCGTCCCTCGCGGAGGTGTGGGGTCGCGACGCCGGACGGTTCGAGGACAGACTGCGGGCTGCAGCGTCGTGGGACGATCGGTTCACCATCGTCATCGATGTGCTCGGCCGGCGTCTGGACGCCCACAGATCCGTCGATGCGGAGGTCGCCCACGCGTGGGGCCGGACATTCACCAGTCGCGGGCGGGCGCGCGTCGACGGCCTGGCGAGCGAGATCGGCTGGAGCCGTCAGCGCCTGTGGTCCCGGTTCCGGTCGCAGCTCGGCATCACCCCCAAACGAGCCGCTCAGCTGGTGCGGTTCGACCACGCCGCCCACCTCCTTGCGGCGGGCCACGCCGCGGCCGGCGTCGCCGCCGAGAGCGGGTACGTCGATCAATCACACCTGCATCGCGAGGTTTTCGCGTTCGCCGGGACGACGCCCGCCGCGGTTGCCGCCGCACCATGGCTCGCGATCGACGACGTCGCCTGGCCGAAGCCGCGGGCTACTGTCGGGGCATGACCGAACTCGTGGTGGACGCTCCGATCGTCGCCGTCGCCGTCTATCCGGACCGGGCCCGGATCACGCGACGCGGCAAGGTCATCGTGCCGGCCGGCGACCAAACGGTGTACGTCGAGCCGCTGCCGCTCGTACTGGAGCAGGACTCGGTCCGGGTCGCCGGCCGCGGACCGGCCACCGTGCTCGGCGTGGACCTGGCGACGCGGCACAATCCGCAGGCGCCGGACGAGACCGTGGCCGAGCTGGAGCGGCAGCGTCGCGAGGCCCAGGCCGAGGTCGCGGAGCTCGCCGACGACGACGATGTCCAGGGCCAGCTGGACGCGTTCCTGACCCAGCTCGCTCGTCGGGCCGGCGGCAGCTTCGCACGATCGCTGGCCTCCGGTGAGACCGCCACCGAGCTGAGCGGGTTCACCGAGTCGCTCGCCGCACGGCTGTCCGCCGTACGGTCGAAGCGACGGGAGCTCGCCACCCTGCGGCACGAGGCCGACGATCGTCTCGCCGCCGCCGACCGCCGGCTCGCCGCGATCGGGCAGCAACGCACACCCGACCGCCTTTCGGCCGCCGTCACGTTGGCCTTGGAGAGCGAGGCGGAGGTGGAGATCGAGCTGTCGTACGTCGTACCCGCCGCCGGCTGGGGGAGCTCGTACGACGTACGCCTGAGTGGTGAACGGCTGACGCTGAGCTGGTACGGCCTGGTCAGCCAGGGCACCGGCGAGGACTGGCCCGAGTGCGACCTCACGCTGTCCACGGCCCGTCCCATGGCGACCGCCAAGGTCCCCGAGCTCGACCCCTGGTACCTCGACCGCTCCCACCCGCCGCCGGTGCCGGCCGGCGTGCCGCTGAGTCTCGACTCCAGGCGGGCGTCCAACGCCGCAAGGGAGAGCCTCCAATCAGCCAACGCACCCGACTGGGTCGAGCAGTCCGCGACCGTCGAGCAGGGCGTCACGGCAGCGACCTACACTCCGCCCCGGCCGGTCGCCGTGCCCGCGGACGGCGCCTCGCACCGCGCGACGATCGCCTCGATCGACCTCGACGCCGAGCTGGACTACATCACCGCGCCGGTCCGGTCGACCGACGTCCACCTGCGCGCCACGGTCGTGAACTCGTCCACGCACACGTTGCCCGCCGGGAAGGCCGCGGTCTTCCACGAGGCGGACTTCGTGGGCTCGGCCGCGCTGCCGGTCTGGGCTCCCGGCGAGGACGTCGAGCTCGCCCTCGGCCTGGACGACCGCATCCGCGTCGAGCGCAAGCTCGTCCGCCGGAACGCGACCAAGGCCACGCTCGGATCGACCCGCCGGCGTGAGGTCGAGTACGAGACCCAGATCGAGAACCACACCCCACGCAAGGCCCGGGTGACCGTGCTCGACCAGTTGCCGGTGTCGCGCGACCACGAGATCACCGTCAAGCCGATCACCGCCGAACCCGAGCCGGCCGAGACCACCGAGCTCGGCGTCGTCACCTGGAAGCTCGACCTGGCCGCCGGCCAGGAGTTCCTGATCAAGCTCGGTTTCCGGGTCGACACCGGCAAGTCCGTCGAACTCACCGGCTGGCGCGACTGAGCGCCGAAGTGCGGCGAACTTTTCGGGGGCGGCCGGGACCGGCCATCCGGCGTCAGTCGGTGAACGCGTTGCGCATCGACACCAGTTCGATGCCGCGCTCCTCGATCGCCTTGCGGATCTCGGGGTCGGTCACGATGGCCTGATCCGAGAGCCGGTACTCCTCGGCCCAGCGGTAGGTGTCACTGCCGGGGGCGTGCAGGGCACCGAGTTCAGGTTCAGCGAGAGCGCAATGGGTGACCAACAGGTGCACGCCCGGCGTCAGGCCGGCGATGTGCTCGAGCACCCAGGTCTTCTTGACTGCCGCATCGCGGTCGCTCAGCGTCTCGATCGAGGCGAACCGTTGCGACTCCACCGGACCGTAGATGAACGGCTTGCCGGCCGCGGCCGAGACCTCGTCGTACGCCTCCGGCGCGGACTGGCCCATGTGGACGTCGAGGTAGTCGATAGTGAGCCCCTCCGCGGCGAACTTCGCCACCTGAGCGGACAACTCGCGGACAGCGTCGGCATGGGTGATCGACGCCTTGGCCTCGGCCACCGTCCGGAGGAACGTGCCATCCGCACCCACGAGCGACGGTCCATCGGTCAGCGGCCGCCAGCGCAGATAGTCCCACTCGCAGGTCAGGGTCTGATGGACGCCGAGCGGAATCCCGGACTCACGTGCCAGCGCAGCGGCCTCGGTGAACCACGGACACGCGGCCATCGTGGAGGTCTGTGTCAGGATCCCTTCCTCGAACGCCTGGATGGTGCCGGCATTGACGGCATGCACCATGCCGAAGTCGTCGCCTTGAACGATCAGTCGGATTTCACCAGCCACGTGCACTCCTGGGGATAGCGAACGAACCGGAAGACGACCGTACCCCAGGCCGACGGCCGGCGATCAACGGCGGGTTCCGACCAGGCCTGAACCGCCTCACGCCCGGGTGAAGTTCGGTGGGCGCTTCTCGGCGAAGGCGGCCCTGCCCTCGGCCGCGTCCTGCGTCGCGAAGCAGACTGTCTGGATGTCGCGCTCGTACCGGACCGCCTGATCGAGCGGCAGGTTGTACGCCGCGGACAAGTTGGCCTTCGCCGTCTCGACGGCGATCGGAGCTCGGGCGGCGATGGTCGTCGCCAGCTCAAGCGCACGAGGCAGTAGCGCGGCGGGCTCCACCACCTCGCTCACCAGACCCCAGGTGAGCGCTCGCTCGGCATCGATCGGGTCGCCGGTCATCAGCATCAAGGACGTGTTGCTCGGCCCGATCGATCGGGCCAGTAGCGCCGACATCCCACCGCCGCCGATCCAGCCGAGCTTCACCTCGGCCGCCGCGAACGACGCGTTCGACGAGGCGATCCGGATGTCGCAGATCAGCGCGGTCTCGAGACCGCCGCCGAGTGCGTAACCGTTGACGGCGGCAATCACCGGCTTGCGCAGGACCTTGAGCGAGTCGCAGTAGTCCTCGCGGTTCCGGAACGCCCACGGTGTCGCGTACTTGTCCAGCTCGCGGATGTCCGAGCCGGCGCTGAAGGCCCGCTCGCCGGCACCGGTCAGTACGACGACGCGGATGTCGTCGTCCTGGTTGCACTGCTGTGCCAGTTCGACCAGTGCGTCGGACATCTCACTGGTGACGGCGTTGAGCTTGGCCGGCCGATTCAGGGTGATGACCGCGACGTGTCCATGCTGTTCGAAGAGCACGTCGTCGGTGGCTGGACTGATCATGAAGGGATCCTTTCCACGGCCTGGCGACTCGAGCTGTGCAAGGTGTCGATCCGATCGAGGCCCGCGCTGATCGAGGAGGCTCCGGACAGCACGTCCCGGATCACCTCGCTCGCCGCGGACTGGAAGCCGATATACCCCGCGTACCGAGGCCGGATCCAGGCGGCGGTGATGGTCCGTAAGGTGGCCCGGTAGAAGTCCCCCACCGGCGCGTTGACCGCCGCCGCCGTCCAGGCGCTCAGCCTCGCCGGCTGCCCGGAATGGCTGGGGATGAAGGATTCCTGAGCAGTTGCCGACAGCAACCAGCGTAGATGCTCGGCGAGGTCCGGGCCGACCTCGCAGCGCGCGCTGACCGCGAGACCCGTACCACCGATCGTCGAGCCAGGCCGAGATCCCGGCCGCTCACTGGGTGCGTCGGTGAAAGTCAATCGGTGGTCCAGTTCCAAGGCGGCGTAGTTCACATACCCGTACACCAACGGGCAATGCGTCACGGTGTCCTCGGACGTCATGTCCGCTAGCAGTCCGATCGGATCGAGCGACACAGTGTGCCGCGGCGCGCGGACGGTGAAGTCAGTCATCAGCTCGAGGGCTCGGACACCGGTCGCCGGCACGAACCGCTCGGCCACACCTGGCTCCTCCCCCAGCGCGACGCAGATCGAAGCGAAGGTGAGCAACGCGTGCGGACCAGCAACCGACAAGGCGACAGGCGCGCGGTGCGACAGCTCGACCACCTCCGACCACAGCTGAGGTGGTTCAACCAGATCCGCCCGCGTCGCAGCGACCTGAGTAGCGGCATCCAGCGGCAACGCCCAGAGCCGGCCATCCATCCGGTACGACGCCAGACTCGGACCGGCGAAGTCCGCGCCGGCATCAAGGAACTCGTCGACCGGCTGAAGACAGCCGTGGGCCAGTGCATCCCCGAGATGTGGATGATCCAGCACGATCACGTCGTACCGCTCGGCCAGTTCCTCGATCGGGGTGGACTCGAAGCCGCTCAACGGGTGCACGTCCCAGACCAGGTCCAGCTCACCGCCGGCCGCGACCAGCGCGTCCCGGCCGCGCGGATGATCCCAGGTCAGACCGCGGTACGACGCCATCAGCGCACCGGATCCGGCAGCCGCGTCTCGGCGACGGCGCCGGTGTCCAGCAACGCAGCGATCTCGTCGGCCGAGAATCCGGCCTCACCGAGCACCTCGCTGGTGTGCTCGCCGACCAGTGGTGCACCACGGTCGACCGTCGCCGGTGTCTTCGAGAACTTGTACGGGAACCCCGGCGTCTTCACGCGTCCCTCGGTCGGATGGTCGTACTCCACGAAGGTGCCGTTGTGCCGGATCTGCGGATCGTCGACCAGTTGCTGATAGTCGTACACCGGGCCGCACCAGATCCCGGCCGCGGTCAGGTCCGCCAGCCAGTCGGCGGTCGTGCGCTCCAGCAGGCGCTCCGCCGTACGACGGAAGATCTCGTCCCGATGCGTCCAGCCGTGCACCTCGGAATCCATCGCCAAGAAGGTGTCCGCACCGATCACCCGGCCCAGCGTCGGCAGATCCGGCATCGCCAGCGCGAGGAAGCCATCCGCGGTCTTGAACGTCCCGTACGGCGACCTGATGTAAACGTGAGCGTGTGGCTCCGAGCCGCGCTGCTGGGGCACTCCCCCAGCCGTGAAGACCGACAGCTCCTGCATCTGCAACGTGGTGATCGCGTCGAGCATGTTCACCTGCACGAGCTGTCCCTCGCCGGTGCGCTCGCGATGCAGGAGCGCGGCGAGCACCGCCTCGAACGCCGTCGACGCGGTGACGGCGTCAACCAGGTACTGTCCGGCCGGTTGTGGTGGTTCTCCGTGCCGGCCGGTCGAGAGCATCGCGCCGGACTTTGCCTGCAGCAACAGATCTTGGCCGGGCAGATTGCGGTGCGGTCCGTCTTCGCCGTACCCGGACATCGACACGTACACGAGTCGCGGGTTGATCGCCGACAGCGTCGCGTAGTCGACGCTCAGGCGTTCGGCGACGCCCGGACGGTAGTTCTGCAGGAAGACGTCGGCGGTCTCGACGAGCCGGAGCAGCACCTGCTTGCCGTCGGGCGACTTGAGGTCGACGGCCAGCGAGCGCTTGTTCCGGTTGAGCGACAGGAACGACACGTTGATCGCGTTGCCCTTCGCTCCACCGGCCGCGGCGTGCCGTTGCCACTCGCCGGTCACCGGCTCGACCTTGACGACGTCGGCGCCGAGGTCGCCGAGCCGCTGGGCGGCGAACGGGCCGGCCATCGCGATGGAGCAGTCGAGGACGCGGTACCCGTCGAGGATGCGGTTGTTCGTGGTCATCGTCTCTTCCTGCGCTCGGGATTCAGTCGGGCTGGCCGGCGACGCGACGGATCGCGGCCCGGGCGGACGTGGTGGCCTCGACGCCGTCGAGGACGCGGATCGCGGTGCGGTAGGTCCGGGACTCGCCGTGTTCGAGCCAGGTCATCGAACCGTCCGCGCGGGCGGCGGCGTCACCGGCGACGTGGTGGGTCGACGGTTCGAGGCCGACGGCGTACTGACCGCTGCGCAGGTTCTGCCATTCGAAGAAGCACGGCATCGTCGCCGCGTCCCAGGCGACCTCTACGCCGAGGGTGCCGTCGCCGCGAAGCAACGCGACCCGGTGCCGGCCGTCCGCGTCCGGCGCCAGGCGGTGCTCGTACACCTGCTCCACGAGGACGGGTTGCGGGTCCGGCAGCACCCGGTACGACACACTCTGCTCGGCCACCGAGTCACTGCGCCAGGGCGTCTCGACGATCGGCGCTACGAACTCCGTCCCCGCGTCGATGACCGGCCACCCGAAGTTCAGGTGATACAGGAACATATGCGGAGTCCGCTCGTACCCGAGGTTGTCCACCACGTCGGACAGCCGGATCTCGAGTCCGTCGAAGTCGACCTCCACCGTGCGGGTCAGGCGCAGGTGTTCACCGAACGACGTCGCCTGGATGACCTCGCCCCGAACCCGCAGCGTGCATCGATCGCCGTCCCAGACCTCGCCCGCCTCCAGCAGCCGAGCGGGGATTGCCGTCAGCCGTCCGTGTAAACCGTGCGCCACGGTCTGCTTCGGTGGATAGCGGTACTGACCGGCGTCGACCTCGTTGCCGAACAACGTATGGTCCAGTCCGCCCGACACCAGTAACCCGTCCAGCGCCCGGAGCCAGGACAACCCGCCCTCGTCGTTGTTCTCGTGCAGACCGGGATGGCGGAACCCGTTACCCGACCGCCAGCCGAACGGAACGCCGCGAAACCGAGCAGACCCGAGGTCAAGCGCACGATCCACGAGCACCTCGACCTCGAGCCCGGCAGCACTCCGCAACTGCACCGCCCGCACCCCACGCTCGACACCGTTGCTCAACTCGATCTCACGGACACCAGCAACGCTGGCGAGATCACCAGTCCGCTCCCGCAGCGCCGCGACGGACAACTCTTCCCCGAAGACGTTCATGCTCAATCCATCACCCATCCACCGTTGACATTGATCGTTTGCCCGGTGACGAACGACGAGTCCGCGCCCGCCAGGAATGACACGACTGCGGCGAGCTCTGCAGGGGTTCCGCGCCGCTTGATCGACTGGTGGTCGATCACGAAGGCGGTGTAGGCCTCGGGGTCGTCGTGGATCGTCTCCGCCTTGGTCGGGAACGCGCCCGGCGAGACGGCGTTCACCCGGATGCCGTTCGGGCCGAGCTCACGCGCGAGCGCCCGGGTGAGCGCGACGGCGGCGCCTTTGGTGCTGACGTAGCTGGCCAGCTTCTCCCAGCCGCCGTACCAGGTGATCGAGGCGACATTGACGATCGAGCCGGACCGCCGCCCACTCATCAGCCGTGCGGCCGCCTGGGCTGCCACGAAGTAGGCTCGCTGGTTCACCGCGACGACATCGTCGTACTCGTCGAGCGAGATGTCGAGGAACGGCGTTGCCGGATAGATCGCCGCGTTGTTCACCAGTACTTGCAGCGGGCCGAGCCGATCCTCGACCGCACCGATCGCGGTGACGAGTGCAGTCGAGTCGCGCAAATCGATCGGCAGTACGGCGGATCGCCCGCCGGCTGCCTTGACCACGGCCTCGGACTCGGCCAGCCCTTCGCCGGGAAGATCGAGCAGGGCGACGGCATAGCCGTCGCTCGCGAGGCGTAGCGCGGTGGCCCGCCCGAGCGAACCCCCGGCGCCCGTCACCACGGCGCTGCTGTCACCGTGCGCGTGTGTCGTCATGCTGCGTCCATTCCGTAGCTACCGGTGGAGTTCAAACGTGGTCACCCGGCCGGATCACGGGCTTGCCGACCAGCCGGCGGCCGGCCCGATCGGGTCGCACGTGCGGTCCCGGCGTTGTCACCCCAGCCGGCGGCGTCGCCGAGCCGGGCGATCGCGTCCTCGTCGACGGTGTAGCCGAGCCCGGGCGACTCCCCCAGCACAAGGTGGCCGTCGGCAACCTCCTGGTCCGCGGTGATCCCGATCGGGGCCGCCAGGTCCTGGATCTCGATCGAGAGATGGTTGGGTACGACGGCCGCCGCATGACCCAGCGGGTTCACGTTGTACCCGACCGGGCTGATCGGCAGGTCGAACGCGTGGGCCAGCGCCGCCACCCGGAGGAAGTGTGTGATGCCCCAGACGCTGCCGGTCTGCACGATATCCACGGCGTTGCCTGCCACCAACGGCCGGAACTGCTCGAGTCCGGTGAGGTTCTCGCCGGTGGCGATGGCCGCCTTCACCGACTGCGTGACGAGGGCGAGCCCGTCGACGTCCCAGCGCCGTACCGGCTCCTCGACCCAGGCCAGGTCGACATGCTCCTCGATCCGCCGGATGTGCCGCACTGCTTCCTTGCGTGACCAGGCCTCGTTCGCATCGAGCATCAGTGCGGGCGTTTGACCGGTGATGTCGCGGTAGAGCTCCGCGACCAGGCCGAGCCGCCGCAGGTCCGCGGCCACGTCGAGACCGCCCTTGACCTTCACCGCCTGCAGGCCGCGCTCGGCGAACCGCTTGTGCAGCCTCGCCAACTCCTCGTCCGCCAAGGGCCCGTCGAGCCCGGAGGCGTACGCCGGTACGACGTGATCGCGCGCGCCGAGCAGTCGCCACAACGGTTGCTCGACGGCCTTCGCCTTCAGGTCCCACAACGCCATGTCCAGCGCACCGATCGCACCGAACACCGCGCCGGCGTGACCACGCTTGAAGACCCAAGCGAGCATCCGGTCGTACAACGCGACCACAGCGCGCGGGTCCTGCCCGTCGAGTGCCGGGAACACCGTGTTGATGCCGTCGTACGACCCGAGCCCGATGCCCTCCAGGCCGACGTCGGTGGTGACGATGACGACCGGCACCGACGTCCTGCCGGAGTCGACTGCGCCGTTGGCGTCACCGATGGGTCTGCCCCAGTCGTGCACCGTCGTGGCGGTGCGATATCCCGTGATGCGCATGCGCTACCCCTTGGTCGAGCCGGCGGTGACGCCGTCGGTGATCTGGCGCTGGAAGAACAGGTAGATCGCGATCACGGGCAGCTCGAATGTTAGTTGTCTGTTGTCTGTTGTCAAGGGTTTGTTGACTGCTCGGCTTCGGGTGACAATCCAGTGGACGCCCGAGCAGATCCCTGGAGGAAGCGTGGCCACTGACAGCCCGCAGGCAACCGTGCGACTCGCCCCGGCCGCGGCCGCGCGACGTCCGGCCCGGTTGGCCGATCTGCTGGTGGACTCGATCGTGGACGGGATCGTCTCCGGCGACATTCCGCCGTACGCCGCTCTGCCGCCCGAGGCCGCGCTGGTCGAGCAGTTCGAGGTCAGCCGGATCACCGTCCGGGAGGCGCTCAAGCTGCTCGAGGCCAAAGGCCTGGTCGAGGTCCGCCGGGGCATCGGCGCCGTGGTCCGCGACGACTCGCACTGGAACCTGCTGGACTCGGCCGTGCTGGCCGCGGCGGTCAAGCACGACTCGAACCTGACCATCCTCGACGAACTCGTGAGCGTCCGCTGCGCACTGGAGTCCGACCTCGCCGGCCAGGCCGCGCTGCTGGCCACCGACGACGACCGCGCGGAACTCGAGGCGATCTACCACCGGCTCGAGGCCGACACCGCCCGGCCGGAGATCTTCATCGAGACGGATGTGGAGTTCCACGACCGGATCATGGCCGCATCCGGCAACCGGCTGGCCCGCTCGATCGTCAGCTCCGTGCACAGTCAGGCGCGCACCAGCCTGCGCTACCAGGGTCACCCCAGCATCGAGGCCGTGACCGTCACCAACGGCGAGCACCGGATCATCCTGGACCGCATCCTCGACCGCGACGCGCCCGGCGCAGCGCAGGCGATGACCGACCACATCCGGTCGGCCTGGCAGCGCCGGCGCCCAGAAGGTCATGGCGGAGGCGGGCGCCCGCAGCTGAGCTGATCCGCGCTCGGCCCTGCAGTCACGCAGGCCGAGCGCGGTCTACCGTCAGGCTCGGTCTGCCGACAGTTCCTCGGCGATGCGGTCGGCGATCGTCAGGCAGGCGGTGGCGGCCGGGGACGGGGCATTGAGGACGTGTAAGGTCCGCCCGTCGCGGAGGAAGAGGAAGTCGTCGACCAGCTTGCCGTCGCGGGTCACGGCCTGTGCGCGCACGCCGGCGCCAGAGCGTCGTACGTCGGAGACTCGCAGCTCGGGCAGCATCCGCTGCGCCTCCCGTACGAGCGCCCGGCCGGTGAGTGAGCGCATCACTTCCTTGGCGCCCGTCTTCCCGTACCGCCGCGCGAGACGCCAGGTGCCCCGATACGTCATGGACTCCCAGAGGTCCCGACCGACGATCTTCGACCAGGAATAGCCCTCCCGGGCCAGGGCGGGTACGGCGTTCGGCCCGACGTGGACGATGCCGTCGATGCCCCGCGTGAGGTGGACGCCGAGGAACGGCAGATCGGGATCGGGCACCGGATAGACCATGCCTCTCACCAGCGAGGCGCGCTCCGGGACGATCTCGCTGAACTCGCCGCGGAACGGGAGGATGCGGACACCGGGCTCGAGGCCGGAGGCCCGCGCGAGCCGGTCACTGTGCAGGCCGGCACAGACGGCGACCCGATCCGCTTCGATCACGTCGTCGGTCGTACGCACGCGGACGACCGAGCCCGCGTTCTCGATCGATGTCACCGTCACCCCGGTGCGGATCTCGCCTCCGGCCGCGCGGACGTCATCGGCCAGGGCGGCGGCGACGAGCTTGAAGTCCACCCGACCGGTGGAGTCGACGGCCAGGGCGCCTTTCACGCGCAGGTGCGGTTCGCGCTCCGCGACCTCGTCGAGGGTGAGGCGTCGTACCGGGACGCCGTTCTGCTGGCCGTTGCCGAAGAGCCGGTCGAGCTGCGGCAACTCGGCGTCCGTGGTCGCGACGACGAGCTTCCCGGGGACCTCCAGCGGGATGCCCTTCTCGTCGCAGTACTCCTTCAGCGCCGCTCCCCCGGCCACCGCAAGCCGCGCCTTCAGGGATCCGGGCTTGTAGTACAGCCCCGAGTGCACGACCCCCGAGTTGTGACCGGTCTGGTGCGCCGCGACCGACCCCTCCTTCTCGAGGACGACGACCGGCGTCCCGGGATCGAGCCGCTGCAAAGCCCTCGCCACGGCCAGACCGACAATCCCGCCGCCGACCACGACCGAAGTCCTCACCACAGATCCCATCGAACCCTCCTGGACGCCCCTGCTCTGTCAACAAGAGGCGGAATGCGGGCCATAAATACAGTTTCCACGGGTCAGGCCGGCGGTGCTGAGGCGACCAGCGCGAGGTCCTCGGCGTACGCGGTCTCGAGGGCTTCGTCCCAGGGCTCGGACTCCGCGGCGAGAGAATCGAGGACGGTTTGCGGTCGGGTTGCGCCCGAGATGACCGACAACACGGGTGACGAGGCCAGCAGAGCGCGTAGCTGGAGGCGTTGCAGCGAGACGCCACGGGCATCGGCCATGGCGGTCAGCCGGGGTGCCGCGGCCGCAGGTCGAAGGGGTGAGTAGGCAAAGAACGGCACTTCGTTGGCCTCGCACCACGCGAGCACCTCGAGCGACTCGCGTCCCATGGCGCTGTGGTGATTCTGTACGGCGTCGACGCGAGCGACCGTGGACGCTCTCTCGAGCTCGGCCACGCCGACGTTCGACAGACCGATCCGGGCCACCTTGCCCTCATCACGGAGCGACGCCAGAGCACCGACGCCCTCCTCCACAGGCTGCTCGGCCAGGTCGACTCTGTGGAGGTAGTAGAGATCGACGCGCTCGCCTCCGAAGACCCGCAGGCTCGTCTCGACGTCGGACCGGATCCGCGGCGCGCTGATATCCGCGTCCCAGGTGGTCGCCCCGGTTCGCGAGTGACCACCCTTGGTCCCGACGATCGCGCTCGTACCCCGGGCGGCTTCCGCGGCCAGCTCCTCGCCGTACAAGGGCTTGTCGACGTGGGCGTACGCGCGGGCGGTGTCGAGGATCGCCGTACCCGCGGCGAGGCCGGCTCGGATCGTTGCCAGATCGGCGGACCGATCGCGGGGTGCGAATGACAGGCCCGCCACCCCGAGGGCGACGCGACCGACGAGCTCCTTCACCCGTGCCTCCTGACTCCGAGCAGGAGCCTAGTCCGCTGCCGGCCCCGTCGCGCTCGGCGATGGAGTGTCTGACGCCGGGGCGCTCGGCGTGGGGGTGTCGGTCGGAGGCGTGCTCGAGGGAGAGGTTCCCGTCGACGGAGTTCCCTGCGTGGGAGCGCTGGGGGTGGTGCTGGGCCGGGTGGACGCGCTCGGCGACGTCGTGGTGGTGCCGGCCGTAGGGCTGCTCGACGTTGCCGGCTGGGAGGCGCTTTGCGACGGAGTGGTCGGGTTTGCGCGGCTCGCCGTACCGGAGCGGGTGGGGCCGGTAGTGGATGCGGTGCTCGTCGCGGCGGGGTTCGACTCCGGCGTTGCGGAGGTAGGGCCCTGTCGGGGGCCGACCTCGGTGCTCGGGGGCAATCTTGGGTCGTTGCCGTTGAGCAAGACTCCGGCCACCACGGCCCCTGCCGTCGCGAGGAGGGCGATCCCCCCGGCCAGCACGGTCTTCCTGCTCATCCGGTTCGGCGGCTCCAGCGGCTCGAGTGGGCTGGTTGCGATGCTCGGAGCCTCGGCAACGGGAACGACGACGGGACCGAGGTCGGCTCCGAGTGGCTCGGCGCGCAAGGCGCCGGTCGCGATCTCTGCGGCGGACGGACGGTCCGCGGCCTCCTTGGCGAGCATCTGGAGCAAAACGGTCTCGAACGGTCCAGCGAGTTCGGGGCGGGCCACACTCGGCGGCGCCGGAGGAGTGTCGACGTGCTGGTAAAGAATCGCTGTCGGGTGCTCGGCCGTGAACGGCGGCTCACCGGTGACCAGCTGGTAGAGCACGCAACCCAGCGCGTACACGTCGGACGGCTTGCCGGCCTGCCCGCCTCTGGCTCGCTCGGGCGAGAGGTAGTGCGTGCTGCCGATGATCTGGCCGGTCGCCGTCAGCGTGCTCGACCCGTCACCGGGAACATGAGCGATACCGAAATCCGCGACCTTGACGGTCCCGTCCGCCGCCAGGAGCAGGTTGCCCGGCTTCACATCCCGGTGGACGACATCTTCGCGATGCGCGGCGGCCAGGCCCGCGGCGGCCTGTTCGATGATGTCGATCGCACGCTCTTTCGGCAGGGGCCCGTGCTCGGCGAGCTCCGCGGAGACCGTCCGGCCTTCGACCAGCTCCATCACCAGGAAGAAGCCGTCGCCGTGTTGGCCGAAGTCGTACACCGACACGACGTGCGGGTCGCTCAGCCTCGCGGCGGCTCGCGCCTCGCGCTGGAATCGGGCAGCTCCGCGCGCGTCGTGACCGGACGGCAGCAGCAACTTGACCGCGACCACACGTTCCAGTTGTTCATCGGTGGCGCGGAAGACCTCGCCCATGCCGCCCCGCCCGAGAGCGGGCCCCAGTCTGTAACGCTTCGCAACCAGCATTCGCCCCCCGTACCCAGCCTCGAAACGAACCAACCGATCTCCAACGCCCGAGCTTATACAGCGTGATGACGGCCGACCGCGGGGCCGAGCGCGATCGCCGCCAGGACGAACACGGCCGCGATGGCCAGCCAGCCGATCGGGCCCCAGGTCACCGCGAGTGCCGTGAATGCGACCGGGCCGACGATCGACTGGAGTTGCAGCCCGAGCCGGAACGCTCCTTGGTACTGAGGCCGTTGGTCGGCTGGGGACAGTTCGCTGACCAGCCCCCAATGCCCTGCTGACTGGAACAGTTCGCCGAGCGTGATGGCGGCGTACGCACCGACCAGCAGGCAGACCGTCACCCAGGCGGCGGTCCCGGCGCTGATCGGCATCACTAGGCAACCAACGGCGATACCGGCCGCAGCCAGGCGGGAAGAGCGGACCGCGCCGTGCGCCGTGTTCGCGCCGCGCGCCGCCCAGACTTGCAGACCGACCGCCAGCACTGTGTTGAGCGCGAACAACCAGGCGAGTACGGCGTGCGGCGCGTCGGTCCGCTCGACCAGCCAGAGAGGGAAGACGACCATCAGCAGGACCTGATGCGATCCGAGTACGCCGTTGAGCAGCGACACCACCATGAACCGCCGGTCCCGGAGGACCGCGAACCGTGAGACCTGCTGGTCGGAACGCCGGTGTGGCGAGGCCGGCAACCGCGAGATGAGCAGGGCGGTGACCAGCATCAGCCCCCCGGCGAGCGGGGGAACCACCATGATCACCGTTCGGCTGCCGCTCGCCAGTGCGAGCCCGCCGAGTAAGGCTCCCGCGGTGAATCCCAGATTCAGGGCCGAGCGGTTGAACGCCATCAACCGCACTCGCTCCCCCGGCGCGAGGACGTCCAGCGTGTAGGCGCCCCGGCCCGAATGCCCGGCGGACTCGGCGATGGCCAGGGCCGCGACGATCACCACGAACGCGAGGAACCCGCGAGCCAGCGGATACGCGAAGTAGATGCATCCTTCGATCAGCGCGGCAAGCAGCCAGGCGCGCCGCGGGCCGATCCGGTCGGCAACCGCACCGAGCGGAACCGCCGCGACGAATCCGAGAGCCCCGGCGATCGAGATGCCGAGGCCCACCTCGGCAGCTGACAGGCCGACGATCGTGGTGAAGAAGACGGCGTTCCCGGACAGGAAGAATCCCGAGCCCACGGCATACAGAGCCGACTGCAGGCACAGCGCTCGCGGCAGCCCGGCCGGAGGAAGCAATCGTTGTGCCCGGGTGAGCGGGGTGGCGACAGTCATGCCGGGAATGGAACCCGATGACGGCGAGCCGCGAAATCGATTCGTTCTCAGCCGAATCGTCAGCGACACTGGACCCGTGTTCATCACCCGATTCGGGACCCGGAAACGGTCCGGGCCGGCCTGGAGGCCGTTGGCGGGCACCTGCCGCTGACCGACCTCGGCCGCCGGCTTCAGGCCGAACCCGAACGTGGTCTCCCGCTTCTGGTCGCGGCGCTGGCCACCTGGTGGCGGCTGGCCATCGAGCCGGCCTGGGCCCGGATGCGAACGCTGCTGGAAGCCGACATCGCGTTCCGCACGCGTGCCCTCGCCGACTACGGACCGGGCCGGATGCTCGCCGACATTCATCCGTCCCTGACGTGGACCCAAGGGCGGTTGGAGATGGACTGGCACCATCGCATCGAGCGGGAACTCCGCGGGGACGGAATGCCGCTGGTCCCCAGCGTCTTCCTCGCCGGGCGCCCCGCCTTCGCCGTTCGGGCTGCCTCGCCACATGCCATGTACTACGCCGCCCGGGCGATCGGCACGCTCTGGGAACGCGCTCCACAGCCGACCGGCCGCCCATTGGCCCGGCTGCTCGGCGACACCAGGGCCAGGATGCTGGCGATTCTCGACGCGCCGCAGACCACCACCCATCTGGCTGAACGACTCAGCGCGGCTCCCAGCAGCATCTCGGCCCATCTCAAGGTGCTGTACGACGCCGGCCTGGTCAGCCGGAACCGCCAGGGCAGACAGGTTCTGTACGTCTGCACCGAACTCGGCCGGAACCTGGCCGGTCACTGACAGCCCAGGCTCTGCGCTTGAAGCGGAGGGGAGGATCAGGCTGTGGATGACGTCAGGGTTCGCGAGCTGGTCGGCAGGCGGTTGCCGGGGTGCCGGGTCGAGGGTGTGGAACTGATCGGGGCCGGGATGGACAACACGGCGTACGTCGTCAACGGTGACATCGTGGTCCGGTTCGCCAAGGACGTTGCGGCGGCCCAGGTGGAGCGCGAGGCCCGCCTGCTCGGAGTGGTCGCGGGGATCTCGCCGCTGGCGGTCCCCGATCCGCTTTTCGCCGAGGCGGACGAGGGGTGTCTGGCTTATCGGATGGTGCGGGGAATCCCGCTGATCGAGTGGGACTCGCCGTACGACGGGCTCCTCGTGGCGGAGCAGTTGGGGGCGTTCCTGGGTGCGCTTCACTCGGCTCCGGTCGAAGCGTTCGATGGTCTGGTGGCGCCCGATGTCGTGCCGCTGAGCGATTGGCTCGAGGAGGCCGCCGAAACCTTCGAGGCCGTCCGAGACCAGGTGCCGGACAGTCGTAGGCCGGCGATCACCCGCTTTCTCGCCGCGGAGCCACCGGCAGAGCCCGATTCGCTCGTGTTCTCACACAACGATCTCGGCATCGAACACGTCATGGTCGACCCCGCGTCCGGAGCGGTCACCGGGGTGATCGACTGGACCGATGCCGCCCTGGTCGACCGCGCCAACGACTTCGGCCTCATCTACCGAGATCTCGGACCGGACGCACTCGCGGCGGCGCTCGTGCAGTACGGAACGGCCGCGACCGATCAGCTGGTCGACCGGGCGATGTTCTACGCCCGGTGCAGTGTCTTCGAAGACCTCGCCTTCGGAGTCGAGACCGGACAGAGCCGCTACGTGGACAAGTGCCAGCGAGCCCTGCACTGGCTGTTCCCGTAGCAGTCGAGGTCTGCCCGTGTGGACTTGGCTGCGAGGATGGCCAGGTGGACATCGTGCGCAGGAACAATGTCGTCGTCACCGGCAATCCGGACGGGCCGGCGGTGGTGCTGGCTCACGGGTTCGGTTGTGACCAGAACATGTGGCGGCTGACTGTTCCTGCCTTGGCCGCGGATCACCGGGTGGTGCTCTTCGACTATGTCGGTTCCGGCCGATCCGATCTGTCGGCCTTCGACGAGCAGCGCTACTCCACGCTCGACGGGTACGCCGAGGACGTGGTCGAGGTGTGTGCCGCGCTCGACCTGACCGACGCGGTGTTCGTCGGCCATTCGGTCAGCGCGATGATCGGCGTACTGGCGGCGCAGAAGGATCCGAAACGTTTCGGCGCGTTGGTCATGGTCGCCCCGTCCCCCTGCTACGTCGATGACGGTGACTACCAAGGCGGCTTCAGCGTCCAGGACGTCGACGAACTGCTGAGCTCGCTGGAGTCGAACTATCTCGGCTGGTCCGCCGCGATGGCTCCGGTCATCATGGGTACGCCGGACCGTCCCGAGCTCAACCAGGAACTGACGAACAGCTTCTGCGCCACCGATCCCGCGATGGCCCGCGTCTTCGCGCGGACGACGTTCCTGTCCGACTCCCGTGCCGATCTGGCCACGGTCCGGGTGCCGACGTTGATTCTCGAATCGGCCCAGGACGTCATCTCCCCGCGACAGGTCGGCGCCTACGTGCACGCCGCCGTCGAAGGCTCGACCCTCGTCACCTTGGACGCCACCGGTCACTGCCCGCACCTGTCGGCACCCGAGGCCACCAACAAGGCCATCGTGGGCTTCCTCGCGGACCTGAGGTGACCGACGAGGAGGCGTACGACGCCGCGCCGTGCGGCCTCCTGTCGACGTCGATGGACGGCACGATCGTGAAGGTCAACAGCACGTTGCTGGACTGGCTGGGCCTGCCCCGGGATGCGGTGGTCGGACGGCTTCGGTTCCCCGACCTGCTGACCGTCGGCGGCAAGCTCTACCACGAGACCCACTTCGCTCCCCTGCTGCGGATGCAAGGTGAGGTCAGCGGCGTCGCCCTCGAGCTGAAACAGGCCGGCGGTGCCCGGATGCCGATCCTGGTGTCGTCGGTCGTCAGGTACGACGACAACGACCAGCCGGTGCTGATCCGGACGACGATCTTCGACGCGCACATCCGGCGCGCGTACGAGGAAGAACTGTTGCGGGAACGCCAGGCGGCCGAGCACGCACGGCGCCAGGCGGAGGCGGATCGTGCCCGGCTGCAGGACGCCTTGGCCGTCCTCCAGCAATCGTTGCTCCCGGCCACTATGCCGAAGGTGCCGGGACTGACCACCGCGGCGTACTACCACACGGCGTCACCCGACGAACTCGGCGGCGACTTCTACGACCTGTTCGCCATCGACGGTGAACGCTGGGGTTTCTTTCTCGGTGACGTGTGCGGCAAGGGGCCTGCGGCTGCCGCGATGACCTCGGTGGCTCGCTATACGTTGCGAGCCGCAGCAATGCATGACCCGGCTGCGGCGCTAGGGACGCTGAACGCCGTACTGCATGAGCGGTATGCCGGCGGCGACCTGCGGTACTGCACGGCGGTCTTCGGGACGCTGCGGAGCAACCCCGTGACCGGCCAGGTCGCCGTACGTTTCGCGTCGGGAGGTCACCCACCACCGCTGTTGGTGCGCGCTGACGGACGTTGCGAGTTCCTCCTCAGCCAAGACGGCACGTTGATCGGCATCCTGCCGTCCTCGAAGTTCCCGCAGACCGACGTCACGCTCGAGCCGGGCGACATGTTGCTGCTCTACACCGACGGGCTGACCGAAGCGCGGGTCAACGGCGATTTCTACGGCCCGGAATCCCTGCGAACGCTCGCCACTCAGTACGCCGGAACGTCACCGACTGCACTCGTCGGAGCACTCTCCGACGTGCTCTCCGGCTTCGGGCCACGGCTGGCCGACGACACCGCTCTGCTCGCTCTCGGAGCCCCGATTCGCCCGGACGACGATCTGTGAGCTGATTCCCCGCCGTCTGTCCGAGCGGCCTTCCGGAGCGAGGCATCATATGCGCATGGACGATTCAGCTCGGCTCTCCGGCGTTCGGAGCCACAGCGCGAACCCGCCGGCCGAGTCGGCCGCGACGGACGACCGCGCGGCGTTCGGAGCGGATGCCTTCGCCCGCCTCGCGGTCGAACTCCACCACGCGGAGGGAATGACCGAGACGGTCGAGGCAGTCGTGCAGTTCGCGCTCCAGGCGGAGGCCTGTTCGTACGCCGGTGTCATGCTCACGGTGCGGGGCAGCCGGGAGATCGCTGCGGTCACCGACCCCCTGGTCAGCGAGCTCTATCAACTGCAATGCGAAATCGGCGAGGGTCCGGTCCTGACCGCGCTCACCGAGGGAGTCTCGGTCTATGTCCCCGAGGTCAAGATCGAGACGCGGTGGCCGGCGTGGACCGCACGGGTCACGCAGTACCGGGTCGGATCGGCCCTGCATGTGCCGATGTGGGCCGGCGACCAGCTCATCGGCGTGCTGTCTCTGTTCAACACCCAGCCGAACGCGTTCACCGCGGACGACGAAGCGATCGCCCACATCCTGGCTCGGCATGCCTCGGTGGCCGTTGCCTCGGCACGGGACGACGAGACGATGGCCGCGGCGGTGGACGCGCGGAAGCTGGTCGGACAGGCGATGGGCATTCTGATGGAGCGCTTCGACCTGGACGAGACCCGCGCGTTCGAGATCCTGAAGCGCTACTCCCAGCAGCACAACACCAAGCTGCGCGATGTCGCGCAGGAACTGATCGACACCCGGAAGCTCCGAGGCACGCACGGTGAGTGACGAGCACCTGTCCGTCGACGTACTGGATCGCGGGGCGGACGTCGTGGTCAGGGTCTCCGGCGAGCTGGACTTCGGCACCACCGCCGGCTTCCTGAAGGTCGTGCAGCCGCTGGCTGAGGCCGGGCGCTCCGTGATTCTGGATCTGGCGGAGCTGGCGTTCTGTGACTCGAGCGGTCTCGCAGTCTTCGTCAGGCTCCACAAATTGGCCGAGGACGCCGGCGGCAACCTGTGTCTGGCACGGCTGCGGCCGCAGCTCGAGTCGACGATCAAGCTGACGATGCTGCACCGTCTCCTGGTCATCCGCGACGACATTCCCGAACCGGCCTAGGTCATCCGTTTGCTGGGGTGCGTAAGAATCGCGGCACGGGGCACTAGGGAGGCAGCGCCCACATCTTCTCCGGGGAAAGAGGATCGTGACTGACTTCTTCACTGAAATCAACGGCCATCGAGTGGTGGAACTCTCCCGGATGGGGCGCTCGAGCGCCACCCCTGTCTGTCTCCTGTGCGGCGCGCATTTCACCGACCGCGCCGAGATCGAGAACACGACCTGCCCAGCCGCCGGCCCGGCCTACGGTCACGACCTCCTCAGCGACCCGGCCGACGGCCTCCTCTACTGCACCCGCTGCCCCTTCGTGGCCTACGACCTGAACGACGCCGCCACGGACCCGATCTGCCCCATGCCTCTCCAGCCATGGGGATCTGCCGGGCCTCCAGGACGGCCCTGACCCGCAAGGCCAGAGCCGCCCGGTGCCGGGGCTCGACCCTCCTCGCGACCCAAGACAGAGTCAAGACGATCGTGCAGTCTGGGTAAGGCCTCGAACACTGCGAACCAGGGAGAGCTCTGATGGATGTTGGTATCGGTCTGCCGTCCACGATTCCGGGTATTCGCGGACGGCTGGTCCTGGACTGGGCGCGGGCTGCCGAGGAGGCCGGGTTCTCGACCCTCGGGACGCTCGACCGGATTGTGTACGGGAATCTGGAGCCGATCTCGACGCTTGCCGCCGCGGCGGCGGTGACCGGGCGGATCGGCTTGACGACGGCCATCATGATCGGCCCGTACCGCGGCAACGGTGCGCTGCTGGCCAAGCAGTTGGCCACCGTGGATCGCCTCTCCGAGGGCCGGCTGACGGTCGGCATCGCGGTGGGATCGCGCCCGGACGACTTCGAGGCGACGGCATCGCCGTACGAGAAGCGCGGAAAGGTGTTCGACGCACAACTCGCCGAGATGCGGGCGGTGTGGGCCGGTGAGTCGCGGGGGTACGCCGGTGCGATCGGGCCGGCCCCGATGCGACCAGGCGGTCCCCCGCTGCTCATCGGTGGTGGGTCTCCGGCCGCCTTCCGCCGGATGACCGAGTACGGCGCCGGCTGGATCCTCGGCGCCGGCGGACCGGACGCCTTCACCGCCGCAGCCGACAAGGCCAGAGGTGCGTGGCGCGAGGCAGGACGTGAAGGTGAGCCGCGCCTGGTCGCCATCGGATACGTGAGCCTCGGCGACGAGGCCGAGCAGCACGCGCGGAGCTATCTCGGCGACTACTACAGCTTCGCCGGTGCGTACGCCGACAGGGTCGTGGGCAGTGCCCTCATCACCCAGCAGGCGGTCGCCGACACCGTCGCCGGCTTCACCGCCGCGGGCTGCGACGAATTGATCCTGTTCCCGGCCAACCCCGACCTCCAGCAGATCGAGCTGATCGCCGCAGCCGCCGGCCTGAGCTGACTCACGCCTCGGGGATCACGATGCCGAAGTTCTCGCGGGTGATCTGCTCCGGCTTCGGACCACCGCGTACGCCGGTGTCGAGCGCGTCGATCGCGGTCAGCTGCTCGGCCGTGAGCTCGAAGTCGAAGACGTCGAGGTTCTCCGCGATCCGCGCGGGCGTGACCGACTTCGGGATGGCCAGACGACCCTGCTGCAGATGCCAGCGCAGCATCACCTGGGCGGGCGTCTTGCCGTGTGCCGCCGCGATCTCGTTGATGGTCGCGTCCTCGAGGGTGCTCCCGTGAGAACCGTCGCGGTAGAAGGTGATCCCACCGATGGGCGACCACGCCTGGGACAGGATCCCGTGCTCGGCGTCGACCGCCAGCACCTCGGACTGGCGGAAGTACGGGTGCACCTCGAGCTGGTTGACGGCCGGCACCACGGAGGTTGCCTCGAACAACCGGGCCAGGTGGTCGGCCATGAAGTTGCTGACGCCGATCGCGCGGACCTTGCCGTCGGCCAGCAGCGTCTCCAGCGCCTTGTAGGCGCCGATCGTCAACTCGAACTCGCCAGGAAACGCCTGGTGCAGGATCAGCAGGTCGAGCTGCTCGATCCCGAGCTTGCCGGCACTCTTGTCGAAGGCGTGCAACGTCTCGTCGTAGCCGTAGTCGGTGATCCAGACCTTCGTCTCGACGAAGACCTCGGAGCGGTCGAGACCGGAGCGACGGATCGCCTCGCCGACCTCGCGCTCGTTGAGGTACGCCGCGGCCGTGTCGACGTGCCGGTAGCCGGTGGCCAGCGCTGTCTCGACGGCGGCGATGGTCTGGTCCGGCGGCGTCTGGAAGACACCGAAGCCGATGGCCGGCATCTCCACACCGTTGTTGAGCTTGAGCAGAGGAACAGTCATGCCGGCCACGCTAGACATCCTCACTCCGGCGCGGGAGTGACTGCCGAACCACGCATTGGCAGTACCTGGTTCAGGACTGTGGAGCCCGATCTGTCTGCTGCCGCTCGGTGGCGGACCAAGTGGCCAGGAGTTTGAGCTGGTCCTCGGCGTGGCTGCCTGCCTCGGCCGAATACGCGATGACGACCAGGTCGTCGCCGGTGAGCTCGAGCGCGTCACCGGTCAGCTCGATCTCGCCGACGACCGGATTGCGCAGGCGCTTGCGGGCGGTGCTGTGAAGACGCACATTGTGCCGGGCCCAACGACTGGCGAACGGATCGCTGCGAGTGGTCAACTCGCCGATCAGGTCCCTCAAAGCCTTGTCCTCGGGGTTGCGCCCCGCCTCGCGACGCAAAGCCGCGACCAGATCGTCGGCGACGGTGTTCCAGTCGGCGAAGAACCCCGCCGACCGCGGATCGAGGAACACGAACCGCGCCACGTTCACGGGCAGCGTGTCGAGAATGCCGTCGTACAAGGCCACGCAGAGGTCGTTCGCGGCGACGACGTCCATACGAGCGTTCCGGACGTACGCCGGCGTACCCGTCATGCCGGTGATGATCGCGAGGATGCTGGGCCGCACTCTGGCCGGTGCCTTCTTCGCCCTGGCGGACCGGACCGGCGCCGACGCCGCGTGGGCGAGGTCGAACAGGTGCTGGCGCTCGGCGTCGTCCAGCCGGAGCGCAGCGGCGAGCGCCTCGAGCACCGGCCCGGAGACTCCGGCGAGGTTGCCGCGTTCGAGCCGGGCGTAGTAGTCGAAGCTGACGCCTGCGAGGGAGGCGACCTCCTCGCGGCGCAGCCCGGGCACGCGCCGCTTGTCGTCGTACGTCGGCAGGCCCGCCTGCTCCGGCGTGATCCGGGCGCGGCGGCTGACGAGGAAGTCATGTACGTCCTGGCGGTTGTCCACGTCATCGACCGTAAAGGCGTCCGGCGTCACGGAACAGGTATTGCCAGTGCCTGCCTTCATTCCTCGGTCAGCACGATCAGCGCCTTGACGAAGCCGTCGGGCTTCGCGCGGAGGTCGGCGTACGCCCGGTCGAGGTCACCCAGTGCATAGCGATGCGTGAACAGCGACGCGTAGTCGATGCGGCCGCTGGCGGCGACGTCGAGCCCACGGCGGATGCTGTCGGTGAGCCGCCGCTGATCCCGGACGTGGCCGTTGATGACGTCGAGGGCCTTCCAGTTCCAGGCCTGCATGTCGACCGTACGGGCGCCCTGGTGGTAGCCGACGATGTCGAGCGCGCCGCCCGATCGAGTGAGCATGGTGGCTAGGTCGAGGCCGCCCTGCGTCCCGCTCACCTCGAACACCACGTTGAACGCGTCGGCCAACTGGGCCACCTCATCAGGGTCGAGCGCGGCTGACGCGCCGTACCCGAATGCGGCCCGCTTCGCGTCCTCTCGTACGTCGATCGCGACGAGCTCGCCGATTGCGCTGGTGGCGAGCAACTGGATCAGGCAGAGACCCATGAAGCCGGCCCCGACCACAGCAACGCGATCGCCGGTGTCCAGCCGAGCGCGCCGCAACGCCTCGACGACGCAACCGAGCGGCTCACCGATGCCCGCCTCGAAGCTGAGTCCGGGCGGGACGACGACGGCGTCCTCGGCCGGTACGACGATCAGCTCGGCGAACGAATCCGTCAGCCGGCCGGTGACGACGTCGCCGATCGCGATTTTCTCGACACCGCCGCCGACCTCGACGACCCGGCCGACCGGTTCGTGCCCGAGCGTCATCGGAGCACCGTCGGTCGGACCGCGCGACCAGGCCGGCAACTCACTGGCACACAGGCCGTTCGCGACCACCTGGATCAGGAGTTCGCCTGGGCCGGGCGCACGGACCTCGATCCTCTCGATCTGCGAGGTCGCCGGCGCGACGACGACGCTGCGGTGGGCTGCGTATGTCACTTCACGGCTCCTTGCATCAGAGCTTTGACGAAGTTGCGCTGGAAGATCAGGAAGATCACCAACGAGGGCAGGATGATCAGCAGCGATCCGGCGCACAGCAGCACGATGTCGGTGCCGTACTGGCCTTGGAAGGCGCCCAGCCCGCCGGCCACGGTCCGCTTCGTCGGGTCGTCGACGAGGACGAGCGGCAGCAGGTACTGGTTCCAGCTCGCCAGGAAGAAGAGCACAGCCAACGCGGACCAGGCGGACGTGGCCAGTGGGAGATGAACGCGGCGGAACGTCTGCCAGGTGGTGGCGCCGTCGACCTTCGCGGCTTCGGTGAGCGCCGGCTCGGCGCCGAGGAAGTGCGCGCGCATCCAGAAGACGCCGAAGGGCATCAGCAGTCCGATCAGCGGCAGCACGATCGCCAGTCTCGTACCAAGCAGGCCCATGCCCCGGAGGTCGTAGTACAGCGGGGTGATCAGCGCCTCGAACGGCAGGGTGAGCCCGACGATCAGAAGACCGTAGATCGCCTTGCCGAAGGGCACGTTCAGCTGCGCGAGGGCGTAGCCCGCGGCGGTTGCCATGGCGACCGTGGCCGGGACGACGCCCAGCACGATCAGCGTGCTCGAGCGGAACAGGGCGAGGAAGTTCGCCGCGTTCCATGCGTCCACGAAGTTGTGCCAGTGCGGGTCGCTCGGCCACGTGAGTCCCTGGGGCGAGCTGCCCGGCGCCGCGAGCGCCGTGGTGAACATGCTCAGCAGCGGCACGATCGCGAACAGCATCAGCGCGAGCAGGATGCCGGTGCGCGTGACGCGGTGAGCCGTCATCTCTCCCTCCCGAGACGCTGGATCGGCCAGATGAGGACCAGGACGAGCGCGGCCAGGAACACCGCGAGGGCCGAGGCCTGACCGACATGCTGCTGCAGGAAGGTCAGCCGGTAGATCTGCACGCCGGGCACCATCGTCTGGTAGCCGGGGCCGCCCTGGGTCGAGATCTGGATGATGTCGAAGCTCGCCAGCGCCGCGATCATCGTGAACGTCGTACAGACGACGAGTTCCCGTCGCAGCCCGGGCAGTGTCACGGCGAAGAACTCGCTGATCCGCCCGGCGCCGTCCAGCCGGGCCGCCTCGTACAGCGCCGGGTCGATCTTGCCGATGCCGGACAGCAGCAGCACCGTACAGAAGCCGAGCATGACCCAGACCCCGATCACGCCGACCGCGGGCAGGGCGAACGTGAAGTCACCGAGCCACGCCCGGGTGTGCCGTTCGAGGCCGACCGCGCGCAGGACCTGGTTGACCAGACCGTTCGACGAATACATCCAGGTCCAGGCGATGCCGGCCGCGACCAGCGGCAGCACCTGCGGGATGAACAGCATCACCCGGGCGGTCGTGTTGAACGCGCTGGGCCGGAGTTCGCGGATGAGTGAGGCCGCGACCAGCCCGAGCCCGACCGGCAGGACCGTGTAGAAGACGATCAGGATGAACGCGTGCTCCACGGAATGCAGCAACTCCGGCCGGGTGAAGATCGCCTTCCAGTTGTCCAGCCCGGCCGGCCTCGACGGGCCGATGCCGTCCCAGTCGTAGAACGAGTACTGAACGGACTGAAGCATCGGGTACAGCACGAACACGGCGTACATCGCGAACGCCGGCGCGACCCAGAGCAGCGCGCTCCACTGCCTGGGCCGCCGTACGTTCCGGGGTCGGTTCGCCACCGTCACTGCCCGAGGTCGCGCTCGTAGTCGGCCTGCACCTTGGCCGCGTACGCCGCGGGCGTCGTCTTGCCGACCAGCAGCAGCTGTGTTTGCGGGATCAGGCTGTTGACATGGATCGAGGCCGTCGCGTCAGCCATGAAGCCGACGAGCCCGTTGCTCTTCAGCAATTCCTGGAACGCGCTGACGGTGGCGGCAACCGCCGATCCCTCCGGCGCGGTCGGCGCCGAGGCATCCGAAGGGCCTGCCGGCACCAGGCCGCCGAGGTTCACAGTGTCCTGCCGCGCCTTTTCGTTCGTCTGTACGAAGTCCAGGAATGCGGCCGCGACGTCAGCATGGGCCGACTTCGCCGGGATCCCCAGGTTGGCGGCAGCGGTCATCGCGTACGACGGTCCGCCGGCCTCTCCCGACGGGAACAGGAAGAACCCGAACTGGCCCGCCCCGCCCTTGTCCAGACCTGGCGCCTGCCAGTTGCCGCTCGGGAAGAACACGCCGTTGCCCTTGAGGAACTCGGCCGGCGCGCGGGTCTGGTCGATGTCGTTCACATCGGGCGGCAGGTATCCCGCCTGTCCCCAACGCTGCAGTGTGGTGGCAGCCTTCACCGTCTCCGGCTTGTCGATACTCGCGCCGGGCTTGGCGTAGTTCCAGTCCTGGACGGATTGTGCGGCGTCCGCCGACGACATCACCAGGTTCTGCAGTGGGTAGACGCTGCCGCCGTCCTTGCCGTTGATCATGATCGGCTGCAGCCCGACACCCTTCGCCTTGGCGAGCAACTGCTCGAACTCGGCCACGGTTGCCGGTGGCTGCGTCATGCCGATCTGCTGCACGAGCTTCTTGTTGTAGTACACCCCGGTCAGGCCGAAACCGGCGCCGGCGGCGTAGAGCGAACCTGTCCCCCGCTGCTTGCCGTCCGGCCCGACGCGGGTGGAGTCGAACTGCGACTGCGGCCATTTGTCCCACCCGTACGCCTTGGCATACGGATCGAGGCTGGTCAGCAGATGGTCCTCGATCAAGTTGCCGAGCTGCGAGACGCGGACGAGGTCCGGAACGTTGCTCCCGGCAAGGATGTGCGCGATGTTCGTGGTCAGGGTGGCGTAGTCCTGGTTGTCCACCTTGACCGTGACATTGGGGTACTTGGCGTGGAAGAGCTCGCCGAGGGCGGTGTAGAACGGCACGTCGACGCCGCTGTTGACGAGCAGCTTCAGCGTGACGGGCTCGGTGCCGACGCCGGTGGACACCGGCCCGGACGACGCCGGGCCGGCGTCGGAACTGCCACCGGGCGCGCAGGCGGCGAGGAGCATGGTGGCGGTCGCGGCTACGGCGACCACCCGGACGATTCCGCGGTACTGGGTCAGCGATCGCACGAGAACTCCTTCGAAGGCTGGATGGATGGGAACGCACGACGTACGGCGTCGCCGGCCACGTTGACGGCGTGCTGCGCGTCGGTCATGACGCTGAACATCTCGAAGAAGCCATGGATCTGGCCCGTGTACTCGGCCAGCTCGACCGGTACACCGGCTGTCCTGAGCCGCTCTGCATACTCCTCGGCCTCGCCGCGGAGGAAGTCGTGTTCGGCGGTGATGATCGTCGCCGGCGCAACGCCGTCCACCGACTGAACGTGCAGCGGGGACGCGTACGGCGCCTTGCGGGCCGTTGGGTCGGGGACATACGTCTCCCAGATGTGCTCGAGCCGCCGGTAGCTGTTGGCGCCGAAACCCGGCCGGCCCGCGAAGGTCGCGTACCGCTGCCGGAACGCGACCTTGTAGTCGGTGTCCTCGGTGCTGTCGAGCACCGGGTAGACGAGAAGTTGGGCCGCCAGCTCGACACCTTCGTCGCGCGCCTTGAGCGCCGCCGCCGCGGCGAGATTGCCGCCCGAACTGTCGCCACCGACCGCCAGGCGGTCGAAGTTGCGCCGCGCCCAGGCGATGGCGGTCCACGTGTCGTCGAACCCGGCCGGGAAGGGATGCTCGGGCGCGAGCCGGTAGTCGATCGACAAGACCGCGCAGGCTGCCCGGTTCGCCAGCGCGCGGGCGACGCAGTCGGCGGTGTCGAGGTCGCCGTGCATCCAACCGCCACCATGCGCCCAGACCAACACCTCCCGCTCCGCGCCCGCGGGCCGGTAGAGCCGAGCCGGTACGCCGTCCGCGCCGATCGACTCGACCGACGCCACCGGCGCGGGCTCGCCGGACACGGCCAGGACCTTCTCGCGCGCGTCCGTCCGCACCATCGCGATGTCGGCGCTCCACGGGTCGGGCGACGGGCCGGAGCTGTCCAGGAAGGCCTGGACCTGCTCGTGTGGCCGTGGCGTCGTGTCCTCGTCGTGGCCAGCTGCACGCATCGCATCCGTCCTCTCGGCATTCCAGACTGAGTACTCAGTCTGTTTTGCAAAAGCTACCGAGTACTCAGTCGGTTGTCTATGCTTGGCGACAACCGTCCCGGCCACCGCGAGGAGATCGACCGTGCCCGCCACTCAGAAGCCCAAGACCTCGGCCAAGGGCCTCGAGACGCGGGAGCGCATCGTCGACGTCGCCGTCCGCTTCATCGCCCGCAACGGGGCGCGCGGCACGAGCCTGGCCGATATCGCCGCCGAGGCGGGCGTGTCACAAACCGGTCTGCTCTATCACTTCGGCAGCAAGGAGGCGCTGCTGAACGCCGTCCTGGACCGCCACCTGGCCTTCACCGAGGAGTGGCTGTGGGGCGACGGCCCCGACCCCGGCATCAAGATCGTCGACATCATCGCCCGGCATATGGTGAGCTGGCCGAGCCAGCACGACGACAAGGTCTACAGCCTGCTCGGCATGAACACCGTCGTGCTCGGGGAGAACGTCAGCCCCGACACCGACCTCCACCCGCGCCTGGTCGAGGGCTACCGGACGACGATCGAGCGGGTGACGGCGACCCTGCGGTCCGCACAACAGCGCGGCCAGATGCGCGACGACCTCGATCCGCAGCTCAAGGCGATGGAGATCATCGCCTTCTGCTACGGGCTCGAGGCCGCCTGGTTGGTGAACCCGACGATCCCGGTCGCCGACGCCGCCACCACCTGGGCCGCACAGCAGACGGCACAGATGGCAGCCGGCTGAGCAGCCGCTGCCCTTGCCGCCGTATCAGAATCACAGCGGTGAACGCTGCCCGCCGCCAAGCCGGATATGGTTTCGGCAACGTTCTTGCACAACTAGGTGGGGGCTGATGCTCGACCGGTCCGAGTCTGCGCTGCGCGTTGTCGTCCGGTCGAAGTTCTATCGCTCGGCGTTCCTGGCCCTGTTGATCGCGGGGATCGGGTTGTCGGCCGCGACTCCCCAGCTGACGCTCTTCCTGGTGCGTGACCTGGGTACTCCCCTGCCGGTGGCCGGGTTGTACTACGTCACCAACCTGGCCGCCCCGGTGGCGGGCTTCCTGGTCGGCCGGTGGTCGGACCGGAGCCATGATCGACTGCTCTGGTTCCGGGTGTGCGCGGTGATCGGGGGTGTCGGTTGGCTCGCCATGGCGGCTGCGAAGACGGTGTGGCTTCCGTTCGTCATCAGCACCGTGGCGCTGAGCCTGGCCGGCGGGTCGATGGCACAGCTGTTCGCGGCCTGCCGGGATGAGCTGAGCCGACACCCGACGAAAGCCGAGAACCGGGTCATCGCGACCATCCGGATGGCCTTCACGGTCGGCTGGATCCTCGGACCGGTGCTGGGCAGCTGGTTCGGCGGTGTCTTCGGGCTGCGTGCGCTGTTGGTGGCGACCGCGGCCTGCGTCTTCGCGCAGATGCTGCCGCTCGGCGGCCAGCGGGTGGAGCGCTACGAGGATCCGGGGATCTCGCCGCACCCCGAGGGCCGGCGACGGCTCGACCACATGATGCCGTTGCTGGTCTTCACCGCGATCTGCGTCCTGGCGATGACCGGTGACACGATCAAGTTCGGCTATCTGCCCATCTACATGGCCGAACAGCTGCATGTCTCCGACTCCGTGCGCGGTGCGGTGATCGGAATCCAGCCGCTGCTGGAGTTGCTGATGCTGCCGGCGGTGGCCCGGCTGGCCGACCGCTACGGACCACTGCGGATCATGACAGTGGGAGCCGCGCTGGGCCTGGCCGGGAACATCGCCTACGCGACCAGCAGCTCGGTCAGCGGACTGTTCCTCGGACAAGCACTGACGGCCGGCCTCTGGGCCTGCGTCGGTGCGCTAGGAGTGTCGATCGCACAACAGCTCTACCCCGAAGGCGTCGGCACCGCGTCCGGCATCTTCCTCAGCTCCATCCCACTCGGCTCGGCCATCGGCGGCACGATCGGTGGCATCGGCGTGGCGATCATCGGCCTTCCACATGTCTTCTTCGTCCCGGCGGGCCTGACCACCCTCGCCCTGGTCGCCTTCGTCGTACTGACCGCCCGGCTCAGCGTGCGCATGAAGACCTGACGGATCCCGAGGGCTGCTTAGGTGCGTTGGGCGGTGCCGTGGATGCCGTGGTGGTCGATGAGGGTCAATTCGGCCTCGGTCAGTGGTGGGAAGTCCAGAGCGGCGACATTGTGATCCAGCTGACCGGTCGAGCTCGCGCCGATCAGAGCAGTCGTGATCTCGGGCCGACGCAGCACCCATTGCAGCGCGAGCTGCGCGAGGGACTGACCGCGGTCCCGGGCGATCCCGTTGAGGGCCGCGGCGCGCTCGCGGTAGACGTCGTCGATCTGCTCGGGCGAGAGAAAGGTGCTGTTGGCGGCCCGGGCACCGGCCGGGATCCGGCCAGCGAGGTACTTGTCCGTCAGCAGCCCCTGAGCCAAGGGGCTGTAGGCAACGAGTCCGAACCCGTCGGCGCCGGCGAGCTCGAGCAGCCCGGACTTCTCCGGCCCACGATCGAAGATCGAGTACCTCGGCTGATGCACGAGCAGCGGTACGCCGGCCGCACGCAGCAGCTCCGCCATCGCATGCGCCGCGGCGGTCGGGTAGTTCGACACACCGACGTACAGCGCCTTCCCCTGCTGGACCGCGCCCACCAATGCACCGGCCGTCTCCTCCAGCGGAGTCGAGGGATCTGCGCGGTGGTGATAGAAGATGTCGACGTACTCGGTGCCGAGGTCACGCAGACTGTGGTCCAGAGAGGCCACCAGGGACTTGCGTGAACCGCCTTTGAAATAAGGGCTCGGACCGATCGGATTCCCCGCCTTCGTGGTCAGGATCAGCTCGTCACGGTACGGCGCCAGATCGGTCCGCAGCACGCGGCCGAGGAACTTCTCCGCGGCGCGGAACGGCGGACCGTACCGGTTCGCGTTGTCGAAGTGCGTGATCCCCAGGTCGAAGGCATGCAGCACGATCTCCCGCTGTTTCTCGAACGGGTAGTCAGCGCCGAACTTCTGCCACAGCCCGAGCGACAGCGCCGGCAGGTCGAGCCCGGATCGGCCTGCCCTGCGGTACTGCAGACGTTCGTAGCGGTCAGCGGCCGCGCGGTAGGTCGTCACACCGGCGATTCTTCCCGATGTCCTCTGTCCGGTGGGCACTGTCCGCGATGCGACCAGGTGCTTCAGGCGTCGGTGGCGGTTTCCCGGCGGAACGCTTCGACCGCGGTGGGGAGCGTGAAGAAGATTCGGTGCGGGCCGAGCCGCTCGAGGAACCCGGCTGCTTCGAGGTCGTCGCGGAGGTCCTGTTTGACGCGCGCCAGGGCGAGGACGATGCCGCGTCCGGCGAGCTCTTCGCGCAGCGAGTCCAGGGCGTCGAGGGCGGTGATGTCGATCTCGATGTTGGCCTCGGTATTGAGGAGCAGCCAGCGGACCGGGGGCTCGGCGGCGTCGACGGCGTCGACGGCGGCGATCGCTCGGCTGCGGAAGTTCTCGGCGTTGGCGAAGAACAGTGGTGAGTCGTAGCGGTAGACGACCAGGCCGGGGACCGGGCGCGCGTCCGGATAGTCGTCGACGTCGTGCATGCCGGCGATCCCCGGCACATACCCCAGAATGCCGTCATGCGGCCGGGCGACTCTGCGCAGTACGTCGAGAACCGACAACCCGACAGCGACGAGTACGCCGTACAGGACGTTCAGAGCGATCACACCGACCGTCGTCGCCAGCGCCAGCCACAGCTCGCTGCGGCGGAAGGCGGCGATGCGGCGGAACTCGGCCACCTCGATGAGCCGGAGGGCTGCGTAGACGACGAGCGCGCCCAGCGCGGGGATCGGGAAGGTCGCCAGCAACGGGCCGGCGAACAGCAAGGTCGCGACGATGACCGCCGCGGCCACCAGCGAGTACACCTGGCTCTTCGCGCCGGCTGCCTCCGCGACCGCGGTCCGGCTGCCGCTACTGCTGATCGGGTACCCGTGCACCAGACTTGCGGAGAGGTTGCCCAGCCCGAGGACGAGCAACTCGCGATCCGGATCGAGCGGCTCACCACCGCGGGTCGCGAACGCGCGACCGGTCAGCACGGTGTCGGTGTAGCCGACCAGCGCGACGCCCAGCGCGGGGAACGCCAGCAACGCGATGTCCTTACCCGTCACCGGCGGTAGGTGGGGCACCGGGAGACCACTCGGCACCTCCCCCACGACTGCCACTCCCTTGTCCGCCAGGTCAGCTGCCCACGTCACCACCGCGGCCAGCGTCACCACGATCAGCGGTCCGGGGAGCCACGGCGTCCAGCGCGCCGATGCGAGCAACAGCGTCAAGGCGGTCACTGACAAGAGCACCGGCGCCAACTGCCATTCGCCGAACAACTGGATCGCCGACCAGACCCGGGCCGGCGGAGAATCACCATGCACCGGGGCGCCGGTCAGTCGCCCGAGCTGACTGGTCATCATGATCACCGCGATACCGGCCAGATAGCCGATCAGCACCGGCTTGGACAGCAGATCCGCAAGGAACCCCAGCCGCGCCAGCCATCCCACCACACAGATCGCGCCGACCAAGAGCGCCAGTACGGCGGCCAGCACCGCATAGCGGGCCGGGTCACCAGCGGCCAGCGGACCGATCGCCGCCGCGGTCAGCAGTGCCGTGGTCGACTCCGGGCCGAGCGACAGCAACCGCGACGACCCGAGCAGGAAATACAGAACAAGCGGCCCCAGCGACGCCCACAGCCCGGTCACGGCGGGTAATCCGGCCAACTCCGAGTAGGCCATCACCTGCGGCACGAAGTACGCCGCCACCGTCACACCCGCGATCACGTCCGACCGCAGCCAGCCCTTGCGATAGCTGCGCAGGAGGGTGATACCGGGAGCAGACAACGACCAGCCGGCCACCCCGCACCTCCCCTCGCAGATCACTTCCTGCTCATAGTGTCGTGGAGTCACGGACTTTTTCGGTGCTACAGGGCCGTGCAAGCCGGACGCGGATGCGAGATGGTTCAGGGATGAGTGGTGCGAAGAAGATCAGTGGTGCGAAGAAGCGGTTGCCGAAGAAGCGGTACGAGCGGGAGCTACTGAACCTGCAGGCCGAGTTGGTGAAGCTGCAGGAATGGGTGCGCGTGGAAGGCGCCCGGCTGGTGGTGGTCTTCGAGGGCCGGGACGCCGCCGGGAAGGGCAGCACGATCAAGCGGGTGACGCAGTTCCTCAACCCGCGGGTCGCGCGGATCGTGGCACTGCCGGCGCCGACCGAGCGGCAGCGGTCGCAGTGGTACTTCCAGCGGTACGTCGAGCTCCTGCCGGCCGCCGGCGAGATCGTCCTGTTCGACCGCAGTTGGTACAACCGGGCCGGCGTCGAGCGGGTGATGGGGTTCTGCACCAACCAGGAGTACGCGCGGTTCCTGCATCAGTCCCCGATCTTCGAGCGGCTCCTGATCGAGGACGGCGTACTGCTGCGCAAGTACTGGTTCTCGGTCAGCGACGGCGAGCAGGAGAACCGCTTCCGCCGCCGCCTCGAGGACCCGATGCGCAGCTGGAAACTGTCCCCGATGGACCTCGAGTCGATCACCCGCTGGGAGGACTACTCGCGCGCCAAGGACGAGATGTTCGTCCACACCGACATCCCCGAGGCGCCCTGGTACGTCGTCGAGAGCGAGGACAAACGCTCGGCGCGGATCAACATGATCGCCCACCTGCTGTCCACGCTCCAGTACCACGAGGTCCAGCGGCGACCGATCGACCTCCCACCCCGCCCACCGTCGAAGGGCTACGAACGCCCACCCCGCGAGATGCAGACCCAGGTCCCCGACCACGCCGCCGCCCTCCGCCGCTGATGGGGGATTGACCTTGGTTCGGCCGAGGAGGACTGTCGGAAGCAACAGGGGGACACCTGCCACAACTCTCGGCCACCGGCCTTCGATCATCGATGCCGCCTGCCCTGGCCCTGGACCGCGCCCTCCCTCGCAACGGGAAACCGGCGTTACCAAGGAGGAGACATGGCCAGGAAGGTGTTCGAAGACAGCGTTGTTCCGTTGCCGCCTGATGATGGACTCGTGGCCGGCGGGCTGGTCGTCCAGGCGGCGGGCGCCGCGCAATCGGGCCGAGACGATGGAGGTCATGTTCTCCCTCGCGCTGCCCGCCGATTCCCAGCGCAGCCTGGAGGAGGCGGTCGCCCGCGGCGACGTCGTACCGGCCGGTGAGCTCGCGGCGATCCGGGCAGCCGATGGTGAACGCGCCAAGCTCGAGACGTGGTTGGAGGGACACGGATTCTCCGTCGAGCATGTGTCCGAGGACGGGACGAGCGTCTACACGACCTCCACGGTCGCGAACCTGGCCAAGCAGTTGCAGGTCGACATGGTGCAGGTGACGAAGGACGGGATCACCTTCACCGCGGCCCGCAATGCGCCGAGCCTGCCGGCCACCGTCGGCGAAGGCGTCCAGGCGATCATCGGGTTGCAGCCGTTCCGGCACGCCAACAAGCACTTCCGATCGGTCGTTCGTCCCATCCCGGCCGCGGAGGCGGCGAGGGTTCTGAATTCGCCGCCGTACCTCGTATCCGAGATTCTCGCGGCCTACGGCGCCGGTGGCCTCACCGTGGACGGCACCGGGCAGACGATCGCGATCCTGATCGACACCGTCCCGAAGACATCGGACATCACGGCCTTCTGGAAAGCCAACGACCTGAAGACCAAGGCGTCGCGGATCAAGAAGATCAACGTCAGCGGCGCGGCCCTGGGACCGCCCGAAGGCGAAGAGACACTCGACGTCGCCTGGTCGAGCGGCATCGCGCCAGGAGCCAAGATCCGGGTCTACGCCAGCGGATCGCTGTCGTTCGTCGCTCTGGACCGCGCGCTCGACCGGATCATCGCCGACCTCCCGCGGAACCCGGGCCTACGGCAACTGTCCATCAGCCTCGGCCTCGGTGAGACCTTCCTGGGCGGTCCCCAGGGTGAGGTCGCCATCCAGCATCAGAAGTTCCTCCGGCTCGCCGCGGCCGGCGTCAACGTGTTCGTGTCGAGCGGTGACGCGGGTTCGAACCCCGATCAGACCGGTCACGGCTCCCACGGTCCGTTACAGGCCGAGTACGAGTCGTCGGACTCGGCGGTCATCGGTGTCGGCGGAACCTCACTGCATCTGACCCCTCAAGGCGCGGTCAGCGCCGAAACGGGGTGGGCCGGCAGCGGCGGCGGCGCCAGCATCTTCTTCGGCCGGCCGGTCTGGCAGACCGCCGCCGGAGTGCCCGCCGGCGACCGCCGCCTCGTGCCGGACGTCAGCCTCGTCGCCGACCCCGGTACCGGCGCACTGCTCATCCTCAACGGTGCGGCGACTCAGATCGGTGGAACGAGCTGGAGCGCACCCGTGTGGGCAGCGTTCTGCGCCCTGATCAACGAGGCCCGCACCCGGGCCGGGAAGCCGGCGCTCGGATTCCTCAACCCGCAGCTCTACCCACTCGCGGGCGGGCCCTGCTTCCGGGACATCACCGCCGGGACGAACGGCGCCTTCCAAGCCGGCGCCGGGTACGACGAGGTCACCGGCCTCGGCGTCCCCAACGTCGGCCGGCTCATCACAGCTCTCACGACCTAGCTATCTCGACTGACCACGTGCACGACGAGCGGTCAGCGGAAGAGGTCGAGGCTGTTGCCGATCATGACCGTGGCGAGGACGGCCAGGAGGATGACGGTGATGGTGTTGAGGTTGGCCAGGAGCCAGGTCTCGATGCTCTTGAGGGTCGGGGCCGATCGGTCCGGGCCCATGATCGCGACCGCCAGCAGTGGGGTGAGGACTGTCGCCGAAGCGGCCAGGACGAAGATGCCCGCGGCGATGACCGTAGTTCCGGGGGCGAGGCCGGCGCCGCCGATGTAGCTGGCCGCGCTCACGACGAGCGGGAGGTTCTTCAGGTTCGCCAAGGCTGCGGCCGCGCCGGTCAGGACCAGGGCGGGTGCGGCCATGGTGGCGATCCGGTCGACGACCGCCGGGCGGGGTGGCGGCGCGCCAGGCTCCGGACGTTTGCGCCAGTACCGGACAGCCAGTACGGCGAACAGGACGCCGACCGCGAGCTGGATGAGGTCGACTCCGTCACGTGCCGCGTCCGCGTTCTTCTCCGCGACTGTGTCAGTGAGCCACGCGACGAGTCCGACCGCGATCGCCAGCGCGCCGACCCAGCCCGCGGCGAAGCTCAGCCCGGCACGCACCGGGCGGCGCGACATCAGCACCAGCACGATGCAGACCATCGGCACGGGACTCAAGGCGATCGCCATCGCCTGGGGAAGCACCGCACCGACTACGGGCCACAACCTCACCACTCCTTCGAGAGCTCAGGCACTCTTCGGCGGCCGGGTCGGCGGGACCTGCATGACCTCGAGGATGTCCACCCCCAGCATGTCGAGGTGGTTGAGGATACCGGCCAGCGCCGCCTGGTCGTCCAGGTATCCGTGCAGAACGGTCTGCGCCGGTTCCGAGTCGGCAGCCAGCGAAGGAAACGCGTCGGTCAGGTCAGGTGACAAGGTGCCCTTCACCCGGATGACGTAATGGCCCATAGGAACGCCCCCTTTCACGGCCCCTCGACACGACTCTCCAGCGTCCGGCGCCCGGAAGCATCACCCTTCCTGGACGACGGGCCGTCCGACTGGCGAACTCTGACCCAGCTGGGCCGGGGCGGTTTACCCGTCGTACGGTCGAAGCAAGCCTGGACCCGGGCAGTCAGGGGGGAGGGATCACCTGGATCGGGTGACCTGCCCTGCCTCGGTGAGTCGGAGACGGATGGTGCGCGGACCGCTTCGGCGTGCGCATGCTGTCGCCATGACGGCCCGTGCTTGGAAGAAGGCGCTGCCGCTGGCGCTGTCCGCCGTGCTGACAGTGCTGCTCGTCGGCCGGGCCGATGCGGCCGTCGCCGCGGGTTCCCCGGCGGATGCCGCCGGGCAACTGCTGGCCGACCGCTACTCCCCCGTCGTCCGGCTGCAGCAGGATTCGTCGAGATGCGAGGACGGCGAGCAGTTCCAGCCCACCGACGTCGAGGCCGTCCTGGGTGACCAGCAGGTCGCGCTCCGTGGACCGTGGCGGCCGCCCGACCTGGTCAAGACGCAGCCGCGGGACCAGGACCTCGGCCTCGGCTACCCAGGTCACTTCCTGGACTTCCCCGGCGATCCGCTGCGCCCGGGGTGCGACTATGCCGAGTGGTCGGCGCGGATCAACGCGGTGCATCCGGCGACCGTCTATGCCCACGTCGCCACGGACCCCAAGTTCCCCGGGCAGATCTCGCTGGAGTACTGGTTCTTCTACGTCTTCAACGACTACAACAACACCCACGAGGGCGACTGGGAATCGATCCAGCTCGTCTTCGACGCGCCGACGCCCGCCGCCGCACTGGCCACGCACCCGACCGCCGTCGGGTTCAGCCAGCACGGCGGCGCCGAGCGGGCCCGGTGGGGCGACGCCAAGCTCGAGATCGTCGACGGAACCCATCCGGTCGTCTATCCGGCCGCGGGTTCGCACGCGAACAAGTTCGGTCAGCGCCTGTACCTCGGTCGCGGCTCGGAGGGTCTGGGTTGTGACGACACGACCAGGCCGAAAGCCCCGATGAGTCCGCACGTCGCCTATGTGCCGATGGCCACCGCGGACTACGTGAAGGAGTATCCCTGGCTGGCGTTCGAGGGACGGTGGGGCGAACGGCAGAGGTCCTTCTTCGACGGACCCACCGGGCCGAACATGAAGGACTCGTGGACCGCGCCCATCCAGGATGCCGAGACGACGTGGCGGGACGACAGCGGTGTCGTCCCGGCCGGCTCCCTGCTGGGCCCGAGCAGCACCGGCGCCTTCTGTGCGGCGGTCGCGGCCGGATCGAACCTGGTCCGCGAAACCCTCGACCGGACCTGGCTGCTCGGCCTGATCCTCGCCGCACTCGTCGCGTTGATCTGGTTCGCGGCGAGCCGGACGCGGTGGAGCGATGCCGATCCCCTGCCGGCCCGGAAGCGGCGGGCCTGGGGGCAGGCTGTCACCGCCGCGCTGCGGTTGTTCCGGCTTCGGCCGATCCTGTTCGCCGGCTTCGCGGCGGCGTTCGTCGTACTCAGCCTCTGCACGGTCGTCCTGACCGAGTTTCAGATGGCCAGACGCGACGCTCCCACCGACCTCGGCGCTCCGACCGAGAACGCGCCCGGTCTGTGGGCGTCCCTGGTTGCGCTGGCGGTCACGATCCTCACGATTGCGACGTACGGCGCCCTGCTGGCGACCGTGACGACGACGCTCGACCAGCTGGATCGGGGCGTCCAGGTGACGGCCAAGCTCACGGTGCGCGAGGTGGTCTCGAACTGGCGGCCACTGGCTCGCGCGGCCGTGCAGTACTGGGTCGTGTTCACCGTCCTCGCACTGTTCATCGCGACGATCCCCGTGGCCATCTACTACGCGGTCAGCCGGGCGTTCGCCCTACCCATCGTGGTCGCGGAACAGCGCTCCGGACGTACGGCGCTGAGACGCAGCCGGATGCTGGTCAAGGGCCGGTGGTGGCGAACCGCGGTGCCACTCGCGATCATCATCGGACTCGGCCTGGCCGCCGGCCCGATCGCCGGGATCGTCCTGCTGCTCGCCACCGACCTGGCCCCCACGCTGATCAACCTCGGGACGTCGATCATGTTCGCCCTCGCGATGCCGATCACCGCCGCGGCCGTCGCGTACCTGTACTTCGACCGCGCCGCCTTCGCGCTGGAATCACCTGGATCGGGTGAGCTCCCGGACGCGGGCCAAACCTATTCTCAGGGTGGCGACGGGAGCGTCGAGCAAGACCTGCCCTCGGTGCGCTCCGACTCCTGAGGGGACCGGAGGAGGTCCAAATGGTCCAGGCCGACAGCGAACCGCCGACGCCGGCAGCCACACCGCCGGACGACCGGCGCCACCTGCTGTGGATCGCGATCGCGACCGGCGTGATCGTCGTGGCCGCGCTGATCATCGTCGCCGTACGGAGCAACGACGATACCCCCGGCGCGTCGTCATCGGCTGATGCCAGTACGGCGATGTGCCCCGCGATCCCGCTGGCGGACCAGGTCCTGCCGTCGATCGTGACGATCGCGGCGAGCCGTGGCGCCCAGGCCGGCACCGGGTCCGGCCAGGTCTTCCAGGACGGTGGGTACATCCTCACCAACGACCATGTCATCTCGGTCGCCGCGGGTGGGGGCAACGTCTCGGTCCGGTACAGCGACGGTCACAGCTCCGACGCCACGATCGTCGGCCGTGATCCCAGCACCGACCTGGCGGTGCTCAAGGCCGCCGACGGCGCGAAGGACTACCCCGTGATCACCCTCGGGTCGTCGGCGTCGCTGCGGGTCGGCCAGCCCGTCGTCGCCCTCGGCGCTCCGCTCGGCCTCGCCAGCACGGTCACCTCCGGCATCGTCAGCGCACTGGATCGCTACGTTCCGGTGCCGGGCGACGGTGTCACCCACCATCTGATCGGCGCCATCCAGACCGACGCGGCCATCAACCCCGGCAACAGCGGCGGCGCCCTGGTGGACTGCTCCGGGCATCTGGTCGGAGTCAACGCGGCGATCGCCACGGTGCCGAACGAGGCCGGGGTCAGCGGCGGCGGCAGCGTCGGCCTCGGCTTCGCGATCCCGGTGGACCTGGCGAAACCGATCGCCGACGAACTCATCCGGACCGGACAGCCCGGTCACCCGACGACCGGCCTGCAGGTCCAGGAGATCCCGCCCGCGGTCGCCGAGGCGGCGGGCACCCAGACCGGCCTGTTCGTCCTCGCGGTCGACCCCGGCGGCCCGGCTGCCAAGGCCGGCCTGCAACCAGGCGACATCATCACCGAGGTCGACAACGCACCGGCTGTCAGCAGTGAGCAGATCGTGGTCGCGACGCTGACCCGCAAGGTCGGAGACACCATCGAGCTGACCTACCTGCGGGGAGGCACGTCGGCGACCACCACCCTCACCCTGGGCGCGCCGTAGTACTCACGCGGGCGGGACCGGCTGCGAGGCGAGCAGGTCGAACCCGAGCCGGCGGGCGAGGAACTCCGCGGCCAGCTGACCTTTGATGCTGTTGCCGGCCTGATCCAGCCGCGGTCCAAACGTTCCCAGCCCACCCTTACCGGGCGAGACCGTCACGATCCCGCCACCGATCCCGCTCTTGCCCGGAACCCCGACGTCGAGCAGCCAGTCTCCGGAGGTCTCGTACAGGCCCGCGATCGTCATCACCGCCAGCGTCACGCGCGCGACACCCGCATCGACGACCCGTTCCTGCGTCACCGGGCAGACGCCGCCGTCCGCCAGCGTCGCCCCCATCATCGCCAGATCTGTCGCGGTGACGCTCAGACAGCTCTGCCTGGTGTAGAGCTCGGTCGCCTCCTCGGGATCACCGGAGAGCCCGCCCACACTCCGCAGGAGGGCGGCGAGGGCCCGGTTGCGATGGTTTGTGGCCAGCGCGGACGCGAGTACGTCGTCGTCCAGCACGAGCTCCCGGCCGGCGAAGCGGGAAAGACCGTCGACGACGAACTGCCACCGGTCATCCAGCGAACGACCCGGTGTCAGGCTGGTCGTCGCGATCGCACCGGGATTCACCATCGGGTTGGTCCGTCCCTGCGGGGATCGCTCGACCGCCTGCACCGAGTTGAAGGGCAAGCCGGTCGCATTCACGCCCACCAGGGCGCGGATGGCATCGACTCCGACCGCCTGACACATCAGGGCGAACACGAACGGCTTCGCGACGCTCATGATCGTGAACGACCGGCCGGAGTCGCCCGCCTCGAACCGGCGCCCGTCGATCGCCACGACGCACAGACCGAACCCCTCCGGATCCGCCCGGGCCAAGGCGGGATACACCTCCGAAACCGTCCCGTCGCCAACACCGCGAAAGCGCTCGTACGCCGCCTGGACGAGCTCGGCGACCGTTGTGACTTCGGGCAGGCCGCCGGTGGATACGTACCTGTCGGCGTTCGGCATGTCAGAACGGCCAGACCAGCGGGACGACGACCAGAGCCGTGAGGAGCCACCAGGCCATCACGACGAGACCGAGCTTCCAGTAGTCACCGAAGCGGTACCCGGCGGGACTCATGATCATCATGTTCGCGGGCGTCGAGATCGGGGTCAGCAGCGACGCCGCTCCGGCGACGGCGATCAGCATCAAGACCGGCTTGACGGAGGTCCCGGTCCCCTGGGCGGCCGCCACCGCGATCGGCGCCACGATCAGGACGGTCGCGGTGTTGCTCACCATCTGTCCCAGGGCGGCGGTGAGGGCGAAGAGTGCGAGCAGCAACAAGTACGGCCGGCCAGGCCCGATCGTGTCGATGATCAGGTCCGCGATCCGTTCCGCGGCGCCGCTGGACTGGATCGCGGCCGACAACGGGATCAGGGCACCGATCAGTACGACGATCTGCCAGGAGATGGCCCGATAGGCCTGTTGCGGTCCGACCACCTTCGTCAGCACCATCGCGGTCGCGGCGAGCAGACCCGCCATCGCGGGCGACACCGCGCCGGTCGCGAGCAGGACGACCATCGCACCCAGGATCGCGACGGCGATCGATGCCTTCGGCCCCCACGGCACGGCTTGGCGCCGGATGAGTTCCGGCGAGTCCACGAGCAGGACGTCCCGGTCCCTGGTCAGCTCGTCGAGCGCCGGCCACGGGCCGTGGACGAGGATCGCATCGCCCTCGGCCAACTGGGTCTGCCGGTTACCGCGGTCCTTGCCCATCCGCTGGACGGCGATGATGACGAGGTCACCGCTACGGCGCATGCCCGGAAAGACCGTCTCGCCGACGAGGGACGATCGCGGTGGGATGACGACCTCGACCACCCCGGCCTCACGAGTCATCAGGTCGTCGACCGGCGTCGGCGCCATTCTGACCGCGAGTGCCGAGTCGGCGGTCAGGCTGCTCACCTGCTCCGTCGGACCGGTCACCACCAGGACGTCACCGACATCGATGGCCGCATCCGCGCGGTACTGTCCCTGCCCGTCCTGCACGCCGACGATCACCACGTCCGGGTACGCCGTCAGGTCGAACTCGCCGACCCCTCGGCCGAGTAACGGCGAGAGCTCACGCACCTGCAGCCGGTAGAAGCCGTCCGCCCGGTCGTAGTGCTCATCGAGCGTCTGAGCATGAACGGCGAAGTCGACAGCCGGATTGGCCGGCCGAGCGGCCGGCAACAGCTTGGGGCCGAGCAGCACCGAGATCGCGATGGTGCCGATGACGAGCGGAACACCGACCACCGCGAACGAGAAGAACGGGAAAGGGCCTGCGCCGGCATCGCTGGCCGCCTCGGAGACGATGATGTTGACGGGCGTGCCGGTCAGCATCAGCAGCGATCCGGCGCTCCCCGCGAAGGTCAGCGGCATCAGCATCCGCGACGGTGGCTGACCGATGCGCACGGCAAGCATCACGACGAGCGGAAGGAGCGCGGCGACCGCTCCGTTGAGCGTGATCAGGGCCGCCAGCAGAGCACACAGACCGGTGACGGCGATCAACAGCCGCGCTCGCGTCGTTCCGGCGTACCTGACGATCGCCTGGCCGGCCCAGGCGGTCACCCCGGTGGAGTCGATGCCCTCGCTCACCACGAACAGCGTGGCGATGAAGATGACGACCGGATCGCCGAACCCCGCGAGTACGGCGGTGAAGCCCAGCACTCCGGTCGCCCACAAGGCCAAGGCGACGAGCACCGCGACGACGTCGACGGGCAGCCTGTTCCACACGAACAAGGCGACGGCGAGCCCGAGGATGATCAGGCTCACCGTGCCGTCATCCATGACGCCTCCTAGCCAAGATGCACTGGTGCATCCGGGCCCCACGGAATGCCGATGGCGTACCACGCGATGTAGAAGAGAGTCCACGTGACCAGGACGATGAACGTGTACGGGAGCATCATCGACACCACGGTGCCGATGCCGGCCTTCTTCCGGTACCGCTGACAGACGAGCACGATGAACGGCAGGTAGACCATCAGCGGAGTGATCACGTTCATCGGACCGTCGCCGACCCGGTACGCCGCGATCACGGTCTGCGGCGCGATGCCGAGCCGGTAGAACAGCGGGACGAAGATCGGCGCCAGGATCGCCCACTTCGGGATCACCCCGGGCATGATCAGGTCGATGATCGCGACGAGCAGGATGAAGCCGATCAGCAGCGGCAGGGCGCCGATGTCGGCCCGCTCGAGCAGGTCGGCCAGACCGGTCGCGGCCAGCGTCGAGATGTTGCTGTAGTTGAAGTAGGCGATGAACTGGGCGATCAGTAGCATCAGGAAGATCAGTCCACCGAGCCCGTTGAACGTCTTCACGATCGCGTTGATGACGTTCGTGCTGCCGACCAGGGACTTCGCGCCCCGGCCGTACCCGAGGCCGGCCGCGAGGAACAGCATCGAGATGATGAAGAGCAGGCTGCTCATGAACGGCGAGTTCCCGAAGATCTCGCCGGTGTCGGGGTTGCGCAACGGTGCGCCCGGGATGAAGGTCAGCGCCGAGACGATGGCAACGGCAACCAGCAGGTAGTAGACCGACCACCGCAGTCCGCGCGACTCCAGCGCCATTTCCTCGTCGCTGGGCTGGTGATCGACCGGCGCGTCGGACGGGGCCTCGGACGCGTCGTACTTGCCGAGCCTGGGCTCGAGCAGGCGCTCGGTGATCACCGTCATGACGAGCGCGCAGAAGATCGTCGAGGCGATGCTGAAGTAGAGGTTCTGCGTGACGTTGAGATGCACGCCGGGGGCGACCAGCGCGATCGTCTCGTTCGTGACCTCGGTGATGATGCCGTCGGCCGGGGTGATCAGGATGTTGACGAAGAAGGCAACGCTGACCCCGGCGTACGCCGCGGCGATGCCGGCCAGCGGATGTCGTCCGAGGGATGCGAATGCGGCCGCACCCAAGGGAATCAGGACCAGATAGCCGGCATCGGAGGCGACGCTGGAGATCCCGCCGAGCAGCACGATGATGAAGGTGATCGCACCCTTGGGCGCCACTTTCACCATCTTGCGGATCAGCGCCGCGATCAGGCCCGCCTCCTCGGAGACACCGACCCCGATCATCGCGACCAGGATGACGGCGACGACACCGAAGTCGTTGAAGTTCTGGACTGCCGTGGTGAAGATGAAGCGGATGCCGTCGCCGTCGAGCAGGGTCTTGGCAGTGATCGTCTCCTTGTGCACCTCGAAGTTCGGCACGGCCGGCGCCGGAGGCGCGTCGTTGCCCGGGACGCTGGTCCCGCCGGGGTACTCGGGCTCGACCTGGGCCGTCCCGGGCTCGGCGACCTCGGTGGTCACGCTTGTCCCGCTCCAGGCCAGGATCTGCGACGCGACGATGACGATGACGATGAGCCCCAGGAAGATCAGCGCCGGGTGCGGAACCTTGTTGCCGGCCTTCTCGATGCCGTCCAGAACCTTCTGCATCCCGCCCTTCTTGACGGGTTTCTCGGGCACCGCCTCGGCGGTCATGACGCCGCCGCGGCAGAGTCGGCGTCCGCGGGGCGGGCGAACCCGAGCGCGAACTCGATCAGCAACTTGGTGCCGAACCCGGTCGCGCCCTTGTTCCGCCAGGTTCTCGGCGCCGGCAGCTGAGCCGTGCCCGCGATGTCGACGTGGGCCCAGGGCCGGCCGTCGACGAACTCCTCGAGGAACAGCGCGGCGGTGATGGATCCGGCGTTGACGCCGCCCATGTTGGTGAGGTCCGCGATCGAGGAGTCGAGCTGGGACCGGTACGGCCGGTGCAGCGGAAGCTCCCAGACGGGCTCGTCGACGACGTCCCCCGCGCGCCTCAACTGCTCCACCACTGCCGAGTTGTTGCCCATGACACCGGCGATCTCGACACCGAACGTCCGCAGGCAGGCGCCGGTCAAGGTGGCGATGTCGACGATCGCGTCGACCGGTTCTTCGGTTGCCAGCGCCAGTGCGTCGGCCATCACGAGACGTCCTTCCGCATCGGTGTTCAACACCTCGACCGTCGTACCGTTGCGCATCCGCAGCACGTCGCCGAGCTTCATGGCCGACCCCGACGGCATGTTGTCGGTGCACATCAGATAGCCGGTCACAGCCGCCGTACATCCCAGCGCCTGCAGGGCGGTCATCGAGGCGAGCACGGCCGCGGCGCCGGTCATGTCGTTCTTCATCTGGGCGTGCGACTCGTCGCTCGGCTTCAGGCTGATCCCGCCGGAGTCGTACATGACGCCCTTCCCGACCAGGGCGATCCGGCCCGTCGGGTTCTCGGGCTGGTAGCGGAGCCGGATCATCCGGGGCGGCTCCACGCTCCCCCGGTTGACTCCGAGCAGGCCTCCGCAGCCCAGCTCGATCAGCTGGTCCTTGTCGAACACCTCGACGACGAGACCGGCCGGCGGACCGACTTCCTGGGCGACCTCGGCCATCCGGACCGCCGACAGCGTGGTCGCCGGGCAGTTGGCCAGATCGCGGCCGAGGCAGTACGCCTCGGCGATGATGCGACCGCGCTCGACGCCGCGGCCGATCTCCTCGGCGTCCTCGTCGGGCGCCACGACGAGCAGCGATTCGAGCGGAGCCCGGTCGGCGTCCTTGCCGACGAAGTACCGCCAGCGGGCCAGCAGCACGCCTTCGGTCACCGCCTGCGCGAACTCGGCCCGGGAGATCCCCAGGTCCCGGGACGGGACCTCGATCGCGAGGCGCTTGTGCCACGGGACGGCGCGGGCGAACTCCGCGGCCAGGTCGCGGGCGAGCGTGGCGTCGATCCGCTCCGGCGCACCGGTCCCCACGGCGACCCGGACCGGACCGTTCTCCCGGGTCCGGACCAGGGTCTGGCCGCGCTCACCGGTGAATCCGGCGGACGCCAGCCCGGCCGCGTCGGTGCCCAGCTCGTCCGGAGGCTCCTTGCCGAGGGCAACCGGCACGGCGAGCGCGTCCGCCGCCTCCTCGGCCTGCTTCAGCGAACCGACGCCGACCGGTATCCGGTGCCGCGTCGAAGGGATCGGATCGAAGTCGTCTCGGGTCGTGTTCACGTGATCTCCTCCGGCCGGAGCTCGGCAGCGGCGGTGGACGACGCGCCCACCGTTCCGCGACGCCCCATCCCATCAACCGGGCGCGCCCCTCGTCCTCCTCCGAATGAGGTGACCTGAGAACGCCGCAGCGGCCGTCGGAAAGCTACCGGGGTCACCCGGTGTGGGGGATGAATCAGCCGAAGGGCTGTCCGCCGCCCTGCGTCAGGCCGACGGCACGGGCGACCCGAAGGGCCGCCGAGCGCTTCTCCACCCCCAGCTTGCGGTAGAGCGACATCAGGTGGGTCTTGACGGTGTTCTCGGTGATGTAGAGCGCCTGGGCGATCTCGGCGTACGAACTGCCGAGTGCGAGCTGGTCGAGCACGTCCGCCTCGCGGGCGGTCAGCCGGATCCGGGCGTCGTTGACCACGGCGTCCAGGCGACGCGGCGGCGGAGCATGCCCGTCCGGCCGGGTCCGCGCCAGCAGGGTCAGGCCGCGGGACTCGCTCGACGCGGCCAGGTAGTCGGTCAGTTTCCCGAGCGCGAGAGCGGCGAACGGATGCGGGTTCGGTCCGTCGACGTGCCTGCGCAGCTGGTCGAGGAACCCCGGTTCGCCACTGGCCGGGACGAAGGCCTGCAGGACGCGCTGCGGAGCCACCCGGTTCAGGGTGTCCACCAGCGAGGCATCGGCAGCGGGCAGATCGCCCATCCGGGCCAGCAGGACGGTGCGGAACGCGGCCGCCGCGGACGCGATCGGAGGGTACGGGTCGGGTCGATCGAGGATCTGATCGATCCTCGCCACGGTTGCCTGCAGGTCACCCCGGCCGATCGACAGCATGGCCCGGAGCAACTCGGCCTCGGTCGCGCTGCCGGTCCGGTCGAGCTCCCGGAGCTGTGCCTCGATGCCGGCCCGGTCCCCGAGCAGAATCGCCAGCCGGACCCGCAGGAGTGCGAGGTCCCGGGACAGGAACGACGGCAGCGGTCCGGCCCCGGCGGGTTCGGTGGTGAGCGCGGTCAACGCCTCGTCGAGGCGACCGGCCTCGATCAGGAGCTCGGCGTGCAGGATCGAGCGCAAGGCCGTGACCACGGTGTCGGAGTCGGCCAGGTCGGTCGCGACCAGGAGCTGGTGCCAATGCCAGGCGCCGTCGAGATCCAGCTGGCTCATGGCCGCGAACCCCATCACGACGTGGGCCCGGACGGCGTACTCCTGCGGTAGCCCGTCCTCGCCGACCACGTCGAGGGCCGCCTGCGCCGACCGGGCCGCATTCTGCAGCTGGCCGCGCGCATACTGCACGACGGCCCGGTGCGCGAGACCACCCGCGACCAGCCGCGTGTGGCCGGCCATCCGAGCCGTGACGAGGGCTTCGTCCAGGTGGCTGAGCGCGGCGTCGAGTTCGTCGGCCCAGGTCTCCGCCGCCGCGAGCTCGATCAGCAACCACGCCAGCCGCTCGGGCGCGAGTACGGCACGACGCCCGGGATCGCCGTCGGTCGGCTCCAGCCCCAGCATGCACCGCGCCCGGCCGATCGCGGCATGGACGTCCTGCCAGCCGTAGCGGGATTCCCACAGCTGCAGCAGTACGGCGTCTGCCTCCAGGGCGTCGTCGTCAGGTGTCACCGGCTGCCGCGTCGTCGCGCCTACCAGGTCGTCGGCCGAGGCTGCGTCCATGACTGCCCCGGTGACGTCCCCGGACACGCGTCGCAGCAATCCGCGGACACCGATCAGGTGCGGGTGAGCGGCGAGGTAGCCGTCCGGGAGAGCCTCGAAGCCGGCCGTGACGAGGGCGAGATCCCCGGCGGCCAGGATCTCCGGCCCGTGCCCGAGCAGGATCCGGGCGACGAGTGCCGGGTCGTCGGCGCCCAGCGCGCTCCGCAGTGCGGTCCCGCCGTCGCCCCGGTTCTCGTAGTACAGGGCGGACCGGCGCTGCGCCGCGACCACCGTGCGGGCGTCCTCGTTGCTACCGGCAACCCGGCGGCGAAGCAGCTCGACGAGCAGTGGGTGGTAGCGATACAGCGGGTCGCTGCGCTGGCCGTCGGCGTACGCCGTGACCAGTAGTCCGCTGCCGGCGAGATCCGCGAGCATCGCACCGGCGTCCGCGTCGCCGCTGAGCATCACCGCGAGGTGTCCGGTCACGGCGGTGGCTCCGAAGGTACTCAGCAACATCGCCTGGACCCGTGCGTCGAGCGTGCTCAGGGTCTCGCCGAGGAGCAGGTCGAGCACCGGCCGCTGATTCGCGAGCGGCCAGACGACGGCGCCGGACGCGGCGAAGGCCCGGGCCGCGAGCACCAGCGCGGCTGCCCAGCCGGCCGTCTGCTCCTGGAACAGGGAGATGTCTTCCTCGGTGGCATTGCTCGCATGTGCCTGCACGAGCGCGGTGGCCTCGGCGTCGTTGAAGCGCAGATCCCTCGACCGCAGGGTCAACGCCATACCGCCCAGCTCGAGCTCGGGCACCGGAAGTGGGAGGTCGTACCGGGTCGCCAGCACGAGCCGGACCGCGTGCGGCGACTTCCTCAGCATCTGGGACAAGCCGGCGACAGTCTCGGCCGGGAGCAGGTGAGCGTCGTCGACGACGACCGGATCGGGAGGTCGCGTGCCGTCGGCGCCGGCCGCCTCGTCGATCGTTTCGGCCAGCGCGCCGGCCGCCTGACCCGGCACCCAGACCACGGACTCGCCCGCCTGTCTTCGGCGTGCGACCCAGTCCGACAGGAGGACCGTCTTGCCGGTACCGGCGGGCGCCACCAGCATCGTCAGCGGTGCTCGCGCGCCGAGGTCGAGAGCGGAATGCAGCCGCTCACGAGTCACCAGCGTCAGCGGCGGCCGCGGTACGCGGCCGCCTGACGAGCGCCGGATCTCCTCGCTCGTTTCGCCTGGCGTCGGGGTCGTCACCCTCGTCGCCCTCCCCTTGGCCGACGTGTCCTGCTCTGCCCTGGTCCCGCTCCTTCTCCGTCCTCAAAATAACGAGACTAACTGGTTCGCAACGACTACGGCGCGCCGATTCGGCCCTTTGTCACCCTTTTGGTCCCTGTTCGTCGCGCTTGACGCGAGGCGTTTTGGCCCCGATCCACACCGCCACGCCGACCAGCGCACCGATGCCGAGCAGCCAGCCCCACAGGCCTTCGGACACCGGCCCGAGCCGGCCGAGACCGAAGCCACCGGGGTCTTCCGACTGTTGCAGACTGACGAGGTAGGCGATGACAGCGCGCTTGTCCTCCGGGGTGAACACGCCATCGGAGAAGACCGGCATCTGCTGCGGACCGGTCAGCATCGCCTGGTACATGTTCTTGGGCGTCGTCTCCATCAGCGACGGCGCATAGCGTCCGTTCGGCAGCGCACCACCGCGACCCGAGAAGTTGTGACACGCCGTGCAGTTCGTCCGGAACAGCTCACCGCCGCGGACGACCTCCTCCTGTGTCGCCTTGCTGACGTCGTACGCCTCCTCAGCCGGTATCGCGGGTCCAGGGGCGAGGGAGGCGATGTACGCCGCCAGCGCCGCGGTCTCCTCGGGGGTGTACACCCGGGGCTTCTGCGGCACCTGGGCACCGGTCTGAGCGGCCGGCATCCGTCCGGTGCTGACCTGGAAGTCGACCGCGGCCGCGCCGACGCCGATCAGCGACGGCCCGGTGATGTGTCCCTCGCCGTCGGTTCCCCCCTCGGCGTGCGCACCGTGGCAGCTCGAGCACCCGACGGCGAACAGCTTGCGTCCTTCCTCGATCTGCTGGGACTGCGGCCCGTCCGCACCGGCCGCGCCGTCCGGCACGAGTACGGCGTACGCGAGGCCGACCATGACCAGCGCCGAGCCAACCACCAAGGTCCTTGCGAACTTTGTCCTTCGCATCTCCGCACCTCCCGTCGCGGGACAAACTGACATGACCGCAAGCCGGCTGGGATCCCCCGATTCGGGCGAGCCCTCAGCGGGCGTCGCGCTTGGCCTGCCTACGCGCGCCGGTGGCCCGGGTGGAGGCGTCCTTCTTCAAGCCACCCGTGGTCTTGGTTGCCCGCGCCCTGGTGCGCGCCTCCGGCTTCGGTTGGTCGACGGCACGCATCGTCGGCGCACCGGCACCCGACTTGGCCGCCCGCGCCGCCTCGAGCCGCTCGCTGCGTAGCTCCATCGACGCCCGGTTGGCGACCACGGCGACCTCGCGGCTCACCCTCGCCAGGACCGACTCGAACAGCTCCGCCTTGTCGCGATCGCGCTGGTTCTTCGGGTAGGACATCCCCCGGCCACCGGTCTGCGCGACGGCGGCACTCGCGGTGCGCCGGTAGTTCTTCACGTACTTGGTTCGCGCCCGTCGGATCCGCTGGTGCAAGTCCAGGAGTTCGTCCTCGTCCAGGCGTTTCAGCTCGTCCCGCTCGGTCTCGGCCACGAGCAGCCGCTCGGCGTCGGTCAACGAGTTCAGCAAGCCACGGTTCATCGCAGTCTCCTCCCCGCTGTCCGCAGACTACGTGAGGTAACTCAACCCTGGTAGAACCGACGCGGCCCGATTAACCTTGAAATCAGGGCTGGGTGGCCGGCGGCGGAGGGGCGTGGACCCAGGCTCTAACGGGGTTTCTCCCGGGGGATCTGATGACGTGGGTGCTCGACCTTGGCGGAGGTTCACGTACCAAGGCCATCGCGCGCGCGATCTGCGGTTCGCACCCGGATCTGCGGTCGGTGACCGCTCCCGAACCAGGCGAACTCACCGGCGTCGTCGTGTGTTCGGCCTTCTCCCGCGATCTCGAACAGACGCTCGCGCTGGCGGCGTCCACCAACGCCCATGTGATTGTCGTAGCCGAGGCAGGACACAGCCTCGAGCCCTGGTCGCTGCTGGCCTGCGGTGCGACCGACCTGATGATCTGGGCCGACGATCCCGTGCCGATCCAGGCTCGCCTCGAGCGACTGATCGAGGTCGAGAACGTCGTCGAGTCGCCGCCGGTGGCCGACGTGATCCGGGGTACCAGCCCGGCCCTGCGGCACGCCTTGCGGGACCTGGTCACGGCCGCCAAGTTCGGCGGTGGTCCGATCCTGATCACCGGCGAGACCGGGACCGGGAAGGAACTGGCCGCGAAAGTCGCGCACACGGTGAGCGCGGCGGGCCGGTCCGGGCACCTCGTGGTGGTGGACTGCACAACCATCGTGCCCACCCTGTCGGGCTCGGAGTTGTTCGGCCATGAGCGGGGAGCGTTCACGGGCGCGGTGAGCGTGCGGACCGGCGCGTGCGCCGCCGCCAACGGCGGGACCCTGATGCTCGACGAAGTGGGTGAGCTCCCCCTCGAGTTGCAGCCGGAACTGCTGCGCGTGGTCCAGGAGGGCATGTACAAGCGGGTCGGCGCCGACACCTGGCAGCACACGAGTTTCCGGCTGATCTGTGCCACCAACCGCGTCCTGGAGGACGACGTGATCGCCGGACGGTTCCGGGCCGACTTCTACTACCGCATCGCGGCGTACTCCGTGCAGCTGCCGCCGCTGCGGGACCGGCCCGGCGATCTGATCCCGTTGTTCCGCAGCTTCGTGTCCGAAGCCCAGGGCCACGCCGAACCGGCCGAGGTGACACCGGAGGTGGAGATCGCGTTGCGGCGGCGGGACTACCCCGGCAATCTCCGCGACCTGCGGCAGCTAGCCCATCGAGTCGCGTCGCGGCACGTCGGCCCGGGCCCCGTCACGCCAGGCGATCTCCCGCCCTCGGATCGCCCGTTGACCGCGGACGGTACGGCGGACAGCCGGGCGCCGACCCTGATGGAGTCGATCCGGCAGCAGCTGCGGCAGGGCATGACGCTCAGGGAACTGCGCGACCATGTCGCCGACCTCGCGGTCACCGCGGCGATCGAAGAATCCGGGGGGAGCATCCGCGCCGCCGCCGCGCGTCTCGGCGTCACCGACCGGGCATTGCAGCTGCGCCGGGCGAAACGACGTACCGGCGAGTGAGCTAGGCGGCCATCGCCTCCAGCTCCGACGCGATCTCGGCGTACAACGGATCCCGCAACTCTTGCGCCAGCTCCCGATAGAACTGGGCAAGCTCGCTGTACTCGATATCGGGACCGCGCCCTGGACCTCCCAGCGGCACCCACCTCCGGTTCTTGGTCTGCAAGTGGGCCATCTGCATGACCTGTCGCTGGACGATCGGCTCGACGGCCCAGCCGAAGGCGGGTGCGTGATCCACCGGTGGATGGTCGACCTTGGGAGGCACGGGAGCCAGGCCGAGGTAGAACCACTGTGCGGGCCGGCTGTACTGAGCCGTCGTCGGTACCGGTGTCGTGCCCAGGTCCACGAGCGTCGCGTTCACCCGAACGAATCCCGGCCGGCCCGTCCGGATCGGCCGGCCGCGGGCGTCGACGCCCAGGTAGGTCGCGAGGACCCCGACCGTGCGCCCGGCCCCGCGGAGGCGACCGGCGAGTTGGGTCAGGCCGGACTTGATCCCACTGGCCGTGTGGGGCTTGATCTCCACGAATCCCGGCGCCGTCAGCACCAGCCGCGGGTGGGGCTGGCCTGGCCGAGGTGCGGCGGGGCCCAGCGGGGACCACGTCCGGGCCTCCGATTCCTGCATCGCCATTGTCATCGTGCGTACCTCCGGTTCTGGGTTGCTGCTAGATAAGGCGGCGCCGAGCGGCGGGCGGACCGGGTCAGTCGCAGGAGGTTGCCGCCGAGCACGAGCGCGGCGTCCGCCGGGGGCAGGTGCAGGGCGTGGATCTTGCTGATCTCCACCAGGGGATGGAGGAACGGGCCGTCGGAGCCGAAGAGCACCTTGTCCGGTCCGGCCCGTCGTACGGCATCAGCCAGTACGTCGAAGTAGCGCACGCCCGCGGTGTCGGTGAAGAGGTTCGGCAGCCGGACCAGTTGGTCGACGAAGGCGATCTGGGCCTTCCAGTCGTCGGAGAACGACGACAGGTGCGGGATGATCCACGCGACACCCGGGTACGACGTCGCGGCCATCTCGACCGTGGCGGTGTCGCCGGCCGGGTCGTACAGGATCGGCAGGTCCCGGCGCAGCGCCACCTCGGCCACCTCGCGGGTGATCCGGCCGTCCCGCCAATGAACCTTGATCCCGCACGCACCCCACGCCCGTGCCTCGTCCACCATCGCGCCGACCCGGCCCCGATCGGTCACCGGATTGACGAAGGCGAAGCCGAGGTAGCGTCGCGGCTCGGCGGTCACCATTGCGCCCACCGCCTGATTGGCGGAGCGGTAGTCGGAGGTCAGCGGAGCCAACAGCACCGTCCGGTCGATGCCCGCCTCCACAGCCCGCTGCCGATACTTGCCGAGCGATGCGTCGGTGTCCCACGGACCGGTGAATCCGTCGCCAAGGCCGGCGTGACAATGCGCGTCGATGATCGGGGGCCGTCTCATGCCGCACCTCGCCGTCCAGCCAGCCCTCGCAGCGCCAGGGCGAGCCGGTCGAGATCGGCAGGCGAGTGATCGGCACGCACGAGGACGGTGAGCATGACGCCGCGCCGGCATCGTGATTGCTGGAGGACGGCGCGGATGCCCACCGACTGCAGGTGCGACCACCAGCTCTGGGCATCTGATCCCGGCAACCGAATGCTGACGACAGGAAACGGGAGGCCGTTGACCGACAGGCCGATGTCACGCAAGCGGTTGCGCAAGCGCAGTACATGCCCTTGCAGCGTCGTACGCCGAGCCCGGTTGTCGCTCGTATCGCGCAGAGCCGTGCTCGCAGCCCCGAGGTCGGCAGCCGAGGGCGGGCTGCTGTGTACCCGGTTGCCGCCATCCGCAGCCAGTCGCCTGATGGTCGACGCGTCGCCGGTGGTCACCGCCAGCGGTGCCCCGTAGGCCTTGGCCAACGACGCGACCCAGACGATCGCCGGGTGATCCAGCTCGCACCATCCCGGCGTACCGCTGCCGTCTCCGAACACCTCACCCCGAAGTTTGTTGCCTAGGACACCGAACGCCAGTGAGTCGTCGACGATGAGTTCGCCACCCGTGTCGCGGGCGAGCCGCCGCAAGTCCGGCAGCGGCGCCGGCCGGTTACAGCCGGGGCACCATCCGTCGGTCAGCACGAACAGCCGTCGCCCGGGCTCGGCGACGATCCCCTCCGGACGATGATGCGGAAACCTGCGCACCACAGCACCGTTGGCCGCTGCCCGCAATGCGGCCCACTCGGCGAGTGAGTAGGCCGCCGCGTCGATCGCGACGAGGTCGCCGCGTTGCGGGATCATCCCCATCACGTCCATCAGCGCATGCAAGGCGGAACGGCCGACCACGCCGGCCGGCGCACCCTGCGCCGCCGCGACGGCGGCAGCGACCCGGTGCGCGACCGGCGCCTCGTGCAGCACCGGGGGTACGCCGGTCGTGAGCGAAGCCCATGGCGGCAGCGAACTGCTGCCGTGCTGCAGGCCGAGGAACAACGACGACGTGAAGTCGAGCCTCGGGTCCGTCGCGACATGACCGGTCACGCTCGTCGGATTTGCCGCGCGCCGCGGCGAGCCAGCAGAACCGAGGGCATGGTGGCGTCGACCGAGGTCTGCAGATCGACCCCGGTGACGGTCCGGTAGGCGTGGATGTAGCGCTGGATCTCGTTGCGCCACGTCAGTGCCCAGTTCGCGGCGTCCTCGCGGGTCCGGCTCGACTCGTTCCAGCGGCCGTGCCGGATCGAGAGCAGGATCTGCTCGCCGTGGACGGCCAGCTCGAAGAAGTGCGTGATGCTGGCCTCGGGCCACCCCTGGATGCTCTTCATGGTGTCGACCCGGTCCATCCAGTCCTCCTCGTACGGGACCATGGTCGGGCCGCCGAGGAACTCCCGCATCTCCGGCTGAGCCAGGATCCACTGCATCGTCAGCATCTCCGCGCGCGCTACCAGCGGCAGGTCGGCGAACTGGTTGTGCGCCCCGTGCGCCAGCACCAGATGGACCTCGCGCAGGCTGCTCAGCAACGGGAACGCGTCGGCGTCGACGGTCTTGTCGTCCCGCTCCTTGTAGAACTCGTGCGCCGCGTGCAGCAACGCGTGGAAGCCCTCGAGGAACTGCGTCCGCCGATCCACCATCGTGTACGGCGGTGGCACGGCACGACCGACCAGCGGCAGGCCGTACTGCACCATGTACTCCGCCGCCCGCCGGCGCACTGTCAGCCGGCTCTGCTCGTCCTCGGTGAACCCCCAGAGCAGGTTGCGCAGTGGCAGCAGCGGATTCAGGTCGAACCGGGCCAGAGCGTCGTACTGCGGTCCGATCCGGCGGTTCTGGAACCGGGCGAGGATGTGGTTCATCGTCTGCACGAGGCCGCCTTCCTCATGCCAGTAGTTCCAGATCAACTCGACGAACGGCACGTTCGGCAGCGGGAACTGCGCGGCGGGTCCCCCGCCGCCGCCCCTGGCCGCCACCCCCTGGTCGTTCCGGAACTGGACATCGGGGGCGAAGCGCAGGAACGGCTGCGCCAGGTCGTCGCGCTCGCTGCTCACGTACGACCGCTCGAGTCCGCCGGTCACCGTTCCCAGCGAGATCTCGTCCTTGAGCAGCCGCCGCTTCTCGATCGCGCGCAGCGGGTCGGCGGCGGCCTCGACGAAGGTCTCGGCGGCCCGGAAGAGCCGGCGGTAGGCGTCGGTGCCGAACCACTCGGGCCCGGACAGGCCGGTGAGCTTGGGCTCGACGAACTCGTGGAACTCCTCGAACCGCAGTTGCCCGGTGAGCTCACGGATGAAGCTCCAGAGCACCTCGTCGGCGCTCTGCGGCGGGTCGCCCGCCACCAGGGCGACCGTCTGGGTCGGCACCTGCGGCGTGAGCGCGGCGAGCACCGGGAGGACCACTTCCGGATCCCCCTCGAAGGGGCCTTCCTTGCCCCTGGTGATCGTCAGCGTCTTGTTTCCCTCGACGGCGAACAGCACCTCGGGTTCGAAGTCCAGGCCGCGCCGCATCCGATGGGTCTCGCCGGTGCCGAACGGGTTGACGTCGTCGGCCGCGACAGTGAGCCGGAAGGTGTAGTCGCCCGGGTCATCGGTGTCCTCGAGCAGGATCTGCAGGACGGCCCGCTGGCCGGCCCGGATGGGATCCGGTGTCCACGAAACGTGCACGGTCGTGTCCTTTCGATAGTTCGTTATGACGCCCGTCGCGCGGGCTGTGCGTGGTTGGTGATGGGCCGCTGGACGACGTCGAGACTGCTGCGGACGGCCCAGGCCTGGAGCAGGACCGACAGCAGTCGGCTCTCCTCCTCCGGGCTGATCAGGCCGGCCGACTTGGCCTGGCCGATGACCGCGAACACCAGCGACGAGGGCTGGCGCGCCATCACCGCGATGTCGCCGGCCCAGTCGTGGTGCAGCCGGATCAGCCGCGCCGGGTGGCGTTCCCGTCTCGGCCAGATGTCGCCGAGCCGGTGACCATGCAGAGCAGCCGAGCGGTGTCGGAGCAGCAGCCGGACGAAGTCCGGGATCGCGGCCTCGAGCCGCTCCAGCTCGGTACGACGGCCGGCCGGCAGGTCGCTGGTCGGGTACAACTGCTTCCAGCTGTGCCGCATCGCGGCCCACTGCGGATGCGGATAGATGGCCTCGCCGATGGTCGCGCTGACCAGGACCCGCAGGTACGGAACGGGATGCGGATCGCTACCGGACGGCCGGAAGACGAAGAACGCCGGCAGGCTGACGACGGCGAGCAGACCGATGGTGGACGTGATCCCGAGCTTCCCGACCGACCAGCAGTCGGCGACGATCTCACTGATCCACTTGTCCCACGTCGGCCAACAGCCCTGCGGGTCCTTGCCCGCCGCCCGGGCGAGGTCGCCGCGCAACGACTCCACCAGCCCCAGTTGCGCAGCTCCCTGATGCCCCACTTCGTGCACCAGCGAGCTTGCGATGCCGCTGCCCACCATGCGTTCCCTGGGGACCCGGATGATCGCGACCGGGTTCGACTCGCCGCCGGGCAAGCGCGTGCGGGCCCGACGGATCGCGGCGCCGGGTCCCCGGGCCAGGTAGCACACGGCCGGCACCTGCTCGTAGCCGTCGAGATCGACCCGGAGCGCGTCCCGCGCCAGTACGTCGAGGCCGGACAGCCAGACGCCCGTCTCGTGTTCGCTGCGCTGGGTGATGACCTCGGTGAACAGATCGAACTGGGACAGTACGTCGTTGAACCCCAGCCGGATCAGCACGAACCGCCGCTGCTGCTCGGCCGCGCCGGCCTGCCGGCCCTGGCCGTGCAGCCAGTCGAGGTACCCGTGGACTTTCTCCCGAAGGCGGCCGCGGCTCGCGTGCAAGAAGCGCTCGATGATGAGCTGCGCGTCGTACGGGAGGGCCGCAGCGGGCACCATCGTCTCGTGCAGAGCGAAGGGCCGCACCTGGTCCAGACGGGTCAGCAGCCCGCGCGCCTCATGCTCGAGCAGGCGAGTCGCCAAGCCTCCGGGATCGGCCATCGGAACCCCTCAGGCGCCGAGGATGACGATGCGGCCACCCCGGCGGACCCAGCGCCCGGACATGGCTCGCGACCCGTTGCTGCCGGGCGGACGGCCCTGGGCCTCGCCCTCGCCCTCGCCGGACTCGTAGTCGTCGCCCTGCCACCACTGATCGGGCTCGCCGTAGCTGCCGCCCGCATAGTCGTCGCCACCGCCGAACCACGGCACCGGCTCGGTGTAGGCCCATGGCGGTCGGGACCGGCCGCCGCCGTACGACCGCCGGCGCGAACGCCACGGAGACATCCGCTGATCGGAGCCGAGCAGGCTCGGTGCGTACCGCCGGGCGGCGCTGATCCCGGCCGCCCGGACGGCTGCCCGGGTCGGGATGTTCTGCGGCGCCCGCGCAGCGTTGGAGTACGCGCCGCGGGCGAAACGGACATAGCGGCTCGCGGCCTCCCACTCGGCCTCGACCTCGCCCATCGACTCGGCCTCCTGCGCCTCGAGCAGGCCACCTGCCATCGATCCCAGCTTGGCGCCGATCGCGGTCCCGGCCCCGGGCAGCACCAGCGAGCCGAGCGCTCCGCCGACCATCGGTAGCGCCGTCTTGGCGACGTTCTTCAGTACGCCGCCCAGCGCCTTGCCGATCGGCGACTTGACGAACTGGGACGCGCCCTTCATCACGCTGCTGGCCAGCTTGCCGAGGAACCGGTCCAGCTCCGCCTCGGTGCTGATCTCCAGCAGTTCCTGGACGAGTTCGGCTTCCATCGTCTCGGCTTCGCTCTCGTACGCCTCGCCCGATTCCCACTCGGACTCGGCCTCACCAGCAAACTCGTAGCTCTCCCCCGGGATCTCAAATGCCTCGTACATGCCGCTGTCCCTTCTCTCTTGGCTGTGTCACGCGTCGAGGACGATGATTCGGTTGCCGCGACGGATCCAGCGGCCTTCGGTGCCGCGACCACCGCCTGCTGCTCCTTGGGCTCCCACCAGTCCGGGGAGATGGCGCTGCGCGGCGGCGAGGGCGGCCCGTTGGGCAGCCACCGCGGGCGGCACCGTGGGAGGCGCCTGCGCCGCCCGCCGAGCCGTCTCGTCTGCGAACCGGACGAACGCGCGCGCGACCTCGTACTCGCGGTCTTCGGCCGACAGCCCCTCGGTCTGCAGCCCGAGCTCCAGCTTGCCGCCCAGCCACTGCCCGGCGCGCTGGCCGATCGCGCCACCGCGGCCGGGGGCCGCAAAGTCCCCGACCGCACGCCCCAGTTGCGGAAGTGCCTGCTTGGCCGCCGATTTGAGGATCCCGCCGACCGCCCGGCCGGCGTCGGATCCGGCGAAGCCGCGGGCCGCGGAGATCGCGCCGCTGATCAAGCTGCCGAGGAACCGGTCGAGCTCGGCCTCGGTCGTGACTTCCAGCAGCTCGGAGGCCAGCGCCAGTTCGCGTTCCGACGTCTCGCCGAACTCCTGGTATTCGTTCTGCTCACCTTCGCCGAAGGCTTCGGACTCGAACAGTGCCCGGTCGATGTCGTGCATGGATGTCTCCCTCTCGCGTGGTCTCACCCACCTACTGCACAATTCGTGCCAACCCGGCGGAGCGCACGCAGCCGAAGCACCCTTCGCACGGAGGGGCTGGAGCGCCCCGCGGCCGAAGTCAGGTTCGGCGCAGACCGCCGGCGGCGATGCCCAGCTCGGCGCGGTACTTCGCCACCGTCCGGCGCGCGACCTTGTGTCCGCTGTCCGCAAGGGCGCGACACAATCGGGCATCGCTGACCCGGCCGGCCGCGGCCAGCTCCGCGATCCGTGCCTTGATCGCCACCGCGCCCCCCAGCAGGTCGGCCAGTGCGACGATCTTCCCGTCGGGGCGGCGCAGCAGCTTGCCGGCGACGCAGCGGCTGACTGTGGAGGGGTGCAGCCCCAGCTCGACGGCGACATCGGTCCGGTTGAGCGGGACATGCCCGACCGGGCCGCGCTCGAAGTAGCCGGCCTGACGATCGACCATGTACGTCGCCACTCGGCGCAAAACGCTGCCACGTGTGTCGAGCTGGCGCAGCAGCTCTCGGGCAGCCCGTTCGTGTCCGCCGAGCCAGGCGACTGCTTCAGCGTCGGCCCGCACCGCAGACGTCACCTCGACCACACGCAGACCGAACCAGTCACTGTCCGGCACCTCGACCTCGAACGCACCCGAATCGGTGCGATAGACGAACACGTCGGGGATCCCGGACGCCTCCGGCCGGTCCGGCACCTCGACGACGGCGACCGGCCGCAACCGGGCCCGGACGAGCCGGAACGCATCTTCTACGTCCTCCCGCGAGACCCGGAGTGCTCGGGCAACGGTCGCGGTGTCCCCCGTGGCGACGGCCTCCAGGTGGTCCCGGACGAGGTCGACGATCCAAGCCTCGGCGGCGCCGGCCGCCACGAGTGCGCGGGCCTGGGCGACCAACAGGTCGGCGACGGAGGTCTCCGCGACGCCGACCGGTCCGGCCGCCTTGATCGCTCGGACCGCCTCGTCCACAGCTTGAGGTGCCAGGCCGTGCGCGGTCGCGATCTGGTCCGGCTCCGCGTCGAGCAGCCCACGGCTGGTGAGGTGCGCGATCACGACCGGCAGCACCTCGCGATAGTTGGACCGGATCTCACAAGCGGCCGCTGCCTCCAGGGTGTCGAAGGGCATCACGGCCGGGTCGTTGCCGGCATACCGCAGTACGCCGGAGCACCGCGGGCAACTGTCCGACGTGCGGTGACGCCCGCACCCTGGACACGCAGATCCGGCCGCTCGCTCGAGCATCGGGTTGTCGGCGAGCTCTCGCTCCACAGTCCCGGTCAGAGCGTCGTACCCGAGTGGCAACAGCCGCAACGAAAGCAGCAGCCCGGGAACAGCCCGAAGCTCCGCCCGGACCCCCAACTCCAGCCCCACCGCCGGGCCACGCGGCCCTCTCCCCATCTGTCAACAGTAGCCATCCGCCCGGTACGCCGGAACCCACCGCTTGCCGTCCTGAGACGTCGGTGTTCGCCGAAGCGACGGGCGGATAGCGTCGTACCAAGCCGAGAGAGAGAAGGATCTGTGACCGAGCTTCTGGTGATCGCCAAGCACACGATGAAGAAGGGCGAGGAGGACGCCGTGCTCGCCGTGCTGCCCCGGCTGATCGAGGCGGCACGGACCGAACCCGGGAACCTCTCGTTCGTCGCCTATCGCCAGCTGGACGACGAACGCACGTACGTGCTGCTCGAGCGGTACAAGTCCCGCGAGGCCTTCGCCGCGCACCAGCAGACCACCCACTTCAAGGAGCTCGTCCTGGAGCAGATCGTCCCGCGGCTCGACAACCGCGTCCTCGAACTGCACGACGTCAACGAATGATGCAGGAAGGTGATTGCGGGCCCGCTCCCCCTGCCCCCTCCCGAGAGGGACGGGCCCGCAATCGGACAGTGGGTGACGGGATCACGCCACGCAGGACAGCTGCAGGCGGCGTCGGCGCAGTTCGCACAGGGTCGAACGTTTGCGTCGGATCAATGCGGTCAGCCGATCGAGATCGGCGGTGCAGCGGGCCGCGCGCAGCTCGGCCTCGACGGCGTGGAGGGCGGCAATCAGTTCGCGGACTGTGCTGGTATCAGCATCGCGCATAGAGGCCTCGGCAGGTCGAAGAAGTCGCCCGGCTGTCTGAGGCTGAACCACTATGACCGCTGGAAGCGCTTAGATCAACCCCTGTGCCCGAACAAATCGCCAAACCCCTGGACTGGACTGCCTTGCGGTGCTACCCAGGAAAGCAGGAGTGCTCGTGGCCGATCGCCGCAGTTCGGGGAGTCTAGGGCCGGCACCGCAAGACACTCAGTCGGAGCCGGACCAGCTCGCCCATGCGCTGAGTGAACTGGCCCGGGAACTTCACGACGCCGATGATCCTGATGCGGTACTGCGAGAAGTCGTGCAGGCCGCCATGGATCTCGTCCCCGGGGCAGAGGCTGGTTCCGTGACGGCACTCGTCGGTGGCAACCGGGTGGAGCACAAGGCAGAGTCGGGCGTGCTGCCGGCCCGTGTCGACGCCGTGATGTCGGAGGTCGACGAAGGGCCATGTCTGGACGCTGTACTGCACGAGCGCCGGATCATCCGGGTCGACGACATGCGCCGGGAGCTCCGCTGGCCGCGGTTCGCTCCCCGCGCAGCTGAGCTGGGAGCCCTGAGCGTGCTGGCCTTCCCCATGTTCGTGAAGGACGACAGCCTGTGCGCGCTCAACCTGTATGCCCAAGAGGCCAACGCCTTCACCGACGAGTCCGAGCATGTCGGCCGGTTGCTCGCCGCCCATGCGGCCGTCGCCTACGCGGGTGCGCAACGCGAGGAGAACCTGCTCGCCGCTATCGAGACCCGCGACCTGATCGGCCAGGCGGTCGGCCTGCTGATGGAGCGCTACTCGATCAGTTCCGGCCGTGCCTTCGACACTCTGATCCGCTTCAGCCGCCAGACCAACCGCAAACTCCGCGACGTCGCCACCGAGCTGATCCGCGATGCCGAAGCCGGGGCGAGCAAATAGCAAGGGTTCAGCGGTAGCGGCGCGAGTGGTTGGAGGCCTTGGACTCGCCAGGTTGCCAGGCGGCGATCCAGGGGCCGGTGCCTTCGGACGGGTCGATCACGCCGTCCTCGAGCCAGGTGTACCTGCCGTCCAGCACCCGGTCCGCCAAGCTCCGATCGGTGTCGTCGGTGTTCGACCACAGCTGGTCGAACAGGTGGTCCACCCGCAACCGCGCCTGCTCGCAGAACGCCTCCGCCAGCTCGTACGCCGCTTCGCCGCGGGCCGGATCGTCCGTCCGCAGCATCTCGGCCCGCGAACACGAGGCCGCCATCGCGAACAGCTCCGCACCGATGTCCACGATCCGGCCGAGGAATCCCTGCCGGTACTCGAGTTTGGCCTGCCACCGGCTCATCCCGTAGAAGGTCTGCCGGGCGAGCCGGCGGGCCGCGCGCTCGATGTACCGGAGCTGACTCGCCAGCGGGCCGAACTCGGCGTACGACGTCGGAACGGATCCCTTGCCCACGGCAAGTTGTGGCAGCCACTTCGCGTAGAACCCGCTGGCCTTCACGGCGGCTCTGGCCTTGGCCCGCAGATCCGCGTCGGCCGAGGCGAGGTCGCCGGCCGCGGCCAGGTGCGCGTCGACCGCCTCCCGCGCGATCAGCAGATGCATGATCTCGGTCGAGCCTTCGAAGATCCGGTTGATCCGCAGATCGCGCAGGATCTGCTCCGCCGGTACGGCGCGCTCACCGCGGGCGGCGAGTGAGTCGGCCGTCTCGTAGCCACGGCCGCCGCGGATCTGCACCAGTTCGTCGGCGACCTTCCAGGCCATCTCACTCGACCACAACTTGGCGAGTGCGGCCTCGATCCGGATGTCCTTGCTCCCCGCATCGGCCAGCTGCGCCGACAGGTCGAGCACCGCTTCGAGCGCGAACGTGGTCGCCGTGATGAACGACAGCTTCTCGGCCACCGCCGCGTGCTTGCCAACTGGACGGCCCCACTGGACACGCTCCGACGACCATTCGCGGGCAATCTTCACGCACCACTTGCCGGCCGCAGCACAGAGCGCCGGGATCGACAGCCGTCCGGTGTTCAGCGTCGTGAGAGCGATCCGGAGGCCCTCGCCCTCGCGGCCAAGCCGGTTCTCGGCCGGCACCCGGACCTGATGGAAGCGGGTTACGCCGTTCTCGAGCCCGCGCAGGCCCATGAACGCGTTGCGGTTCTCCACCGTGATGCCGGGCGAGTCCGCCTCGACCACGAACGCCGTGATGCCGCCGCGCTGACCGTCGTGCTCGGGAACGCGGGCCATCACCACGACGAGTTCGGCGATCACGCCGTTCGTGGTCCACAGCTTCACGCCGTCGAGCAGGTACGCCTCGCCGTCGTCGGTCGGCGTCGCAGTCGACGCCATCCGCGCCGGGTCGGAGCCGACATCAGGCTCGGTCAGCAGGAACGCGGTCACCGCACCACCCGCACAGCGTGGCAGGAAGCGTTGCTTCTGCTCATCGGTGCCGAACTGCTTCACTGGCTCCGGTACGCCGATCGACTGATGCGCGGACACCAGCGCACCGAGAGTCGGGTGGACCGACCCGATCAGCATCAACGCGCGCCCGTAGTACGACATCGGCAGGCCGAGTCCGCCGTACTCGGTCGGAATCTTCAGGCCGAACACACCCAGGTCGGCGAATCCCTGCAGATACTCGTCCGGGACGCGGGCCTCGCGCTCGATCAGCAGGCCGTCGAGGGTCTCGCAGTACGCCGCGAGCCGGCCGAGGAACTCGTCCCCGCGGACGGCGTCCTCGGCCGTGGCGCGTGGATGCGGATGGATCAGCGACAGGTCGAAGTCCCCCAGATACAGCTGCTTGGCGAAGCTCGGTCGCACCCACACCGTCTCCCGGGCCGCCTCAGCAGTCTCCCGAGCCTCCCGCTCACCAACATCCCGCACGACCCGCTCGCCAGTACTCACACCACACCCCTTACTCCACAGTAGCCTCCTCTGTGCCTGTACCCGGACGGCCACCTTCCACACCTCGGCTGACGACGACCTTGCCCTTGGCGCGTCCGCTCTCGACGTAGGCCAGCGCTTCTTCGGTCGACTCGAACGGGAAGGTCCTGTCCACGACGGGACGTAGGACGCCCGCGTCGACGAGCGCCGTGATCTCGCGCAACTGCTCACCGCTCGCCTTCATGAACAGGAACGAATAGCTCACGCCACCGCGCCGCGCCCGCCTCTTGGTTCGATAGCTCAGCAGGGTCATGGCCAGCCTCAAGAACCACGACGCTCCGATCTCCTGTGCGAAAGCAGGATCCGGCGGACCGGCGATTCCGACGACGATTCCGCCGGGCCGCAGGACTCGCAGAGACTTCTCGAGGGTCTCTCCGCCCAGCGGATCGAGAACAACGTCGTAGTCACGAAGGACCGTCTCGAAGCCCTCCTTCTTGTAGTCGACGACCACGTCTGCGCCGAGGCCCTTCACCAGGTCGACATTGGCGGTGCTCGTCGTCGTGGCCACCGTGGCGCCGAGATGTTTCGCCAACTGGATCGCGATCGTCCCCACGCCGCCGGAACCCGCATGGACGAGAACCTTCTGCCCCGGCTTCAGGTGTGCTCGTTCGACCAGCGCCTGCCACGCGGTCAGCGCGACCATCGGAAGCGAAGCCGCCGCTTCCATGGTGAGCGTCCGAGGCTTGGCCGCCAGGTCAGCCTCACTGACTGCGATGTAGTCCGCGAACGTACCGATGCGGTCCTTGGCCGGTCGCGCGTACACCTCGTCACCCGGCTTGAAGCGCCGCACTCGGGATCCGGCCCGGACCACGACGCCGGCGAAATCGTTGCCCAGGGTCAACGGCAGGCCGTACGGCAGGATGAGCTTGAACTCCCCGTCCCTGATCTTGGCGTCGAGCGGGTTCACGCCGGCCGCGTGGATCTCGACCAGTACGTCGTCCTCCGCCAACTCCGGCACCGGTACGTCGGCGACCCGGATGCCGGCCTTGTAGCGGTCGATGACGAACGCCTTCATGCTGTCGCCTCCGCGGTGTCGAGGACCGTGAGGGCGTTCTGGATCCCCTGCTCGAGGACCTGGTCGGCAAGCTGCCGGTCGGCCAGGGCGCGGGAGAGCTGCAGGGTGCCGACCATCAGGGCGTAGACACTGAGCACCTTCGCCCGCGCGGACTCCGGATCATTCGGCGCCAGCACCACGGCGATGTCGTCGATGAACCCCAATACGCCGGCGGTGTAGGCCTGCTTGGTCACATCCGGGCAGCGCCCGATCTCGTCGAGGAGTGCAGCGGACGGGCAGCCTTCTGCCGGGTTGTCGCGGTGAGTGGGCGACAGGTACTCGCGCACGATCCGCTCGATCCCGGCGCGGTCGGTCGCCGTACTGCTGATCCACTCGCGCTGTCCGCGCAGCTGGTCGGCGACGATCGTGGCGACGAGATCGTCCTTGGACTCGAAGTGGGCGTAGAACGCGCCGTTGGTCAGCCCGGCATCCGCCATCAGCGTCGCGATCCCCGAGCCGTCGATCCCGTCCTGCTTGAACCGGCGGCCGGCCGTCTCGGTGATGCGCTGCCGCGTCGCCTCCTTGTGCTCCTTGCCATACCGCGCCATCTGCCGTCCTCCGTCGTCCCGGGGTTGTGATCTCGATAGTATTATGATCATACTCTATTCCATCAGCGCAACCGCACCGGCGGTTGGGCAACGACGGAAGGAACCGCCATGAACGAGTCATCAGCCGTGACGACATCCTGGAAGGACGTCCCTACGCGCACCCTGTCCGCAGCGGGAGTGCAGTACGCCTACCGGGAGCTCGGCCCGGACACCGGCGTACCGGTGGTGTTCCTCACCCACCTGGCCGCCGTACTCGACAACTGGGACCCTCGGGTCGTCGACGGCATCGCCGCCCAGCATCGGGTCATCACCTTCGACAACCGCGGCGTCGGCGCCTCCAGCGGGGCCACGCCGACGACCATCGAAGCGATGGCCGCGGACGCCGTCAGCTTGATCCGCGCCCTCGGCCTCGATCAGGTCGACCTGTTCGGCTTCTCGATGGGCGGCATGATCGCCCAGGTGATCGCGCAGGAGGAGCCGCAACTCGTTCGCAAGCTGATCATCGCCGGAACCGGTCCGGCCGGCGGCGAGGGCATCGACAAGGTGACCCGGATCTCGTACGTCGACACCGCACGAGGACTACTCACCCGCCGAGACCCCAAGCAGTACCTCTTCTTCACCAGAACTCCGAACGGGATCCAAGCCGGCAAGGAATTCCTGGCACGTCTCGAGGAACGCTCGAACGACCGCGACAAGCCGGTCACCGTGCGCGCGTTCCGCGCGCAGCTCAAGGCCATCCACCGCTGGGGACTGCAGAAGCCCGCGAACCTCGCGACCATCCACCAGCCGGTCCTCGTCGCCAACGGTGACCACGACAAGATGGTGCCCACCAAGAACACCGTCGACCTGGACCGACGACTCCCCAACAGCCAGCTCGTCATCTACCCAGACGCCGGCCATGGCGGCGTCTTCCAGTTCCACCAGGACTTCGTCCAGCGCGCTCTCGAGTTCCTCTGAGCAGGCCCTTGGCTGCGCTAGACCTTGGCGCGGGTTGCGGTGTTCTTCGGACGGCTTTCGGAGTGGGTGGTCGTGCCGGAACCGTGTTGTTCCTGCGATGGCGTCCGCGGAGCAGGACACACCGGGCCGCGGCGGATCGGTCCCCCGCCGAGCCTCCGGCTCTTCCACTGCTTCTCGTCGTAGTCGTAGTAGGTGTCGACGCCACCAACCGCCATCATGTCCCCCAGTCACCCCGGCTGCTGACTCCCCAACAGCCCCGCCAACCGCAGTCTGCCATCGCCCCCCGCACCGCACTAGCCCCCTCACCCCATCAACCGGATTACGGACTCCGCTCACCAATCCGCGCCCTCGGGCAACTTCAGCGGCGGCCAGCAGGCCGGAAACGCCCGAGGGACCCCATCTGGCTGGATCGGGTCCCTCGGGATGCTGAGGTCAGTCCTTGAAGGCGTCCTTGGCCTTTTCGCCGGCCTGCTTCAGGTCGGCCTTCGTCTTCTCCGCCTGGCCCTCGGCCTGCAGATCGCGGTCGTCGGTCGCGTCGCCGACCTTCTCCTTGGTCTTGCCCTTGGCAGCGTCCGCGACGTTCTTCATCTTGTCTCCGACACCCATCGGTCTCTCCTTTACGGGCTCGGGGTATCCAACCCCGTCCGGGTGCCCGCAATCCCCGGATCCATGCGTTGGACCGGATCTGTAACGCCTCGTGCTCTCCACGCGATGGGTGGGGCGAGGGGTCTCGGCGTTCAGACCTGAAGCGCCGTCCACTTCGTCTGCTTCGAGCCGAGGCACGGTTGAGACGGCGGCTGGGATCAGGAAGCTACGACGCTGGGCGGAGGGACGATCATGTGCGAGACGACGCAGCGCCTGCTCGCTCTGCTGCGCATCGTCGAGCGGGGCCCGGCCCTCTTCGACGTGCTCGGCGACGACGCCGTACTGGACGCCTGGTTCGGAGCCCACTCGCGGCTCGCCAGGTCCACCGACTTCATCCCATCGACTGAGCAGGATGCGGCGCAACCAGCATCACTGTGACTGAGTTCACCGATCGTCCGACTGGCGTGCGTACCGCATGCGATCGTGAGGCCATGAGCATCGCGATTCGCCCGGCTGCGGTCTTCGAGGATGTGCGTGCCGTCCTCGGCCCGAAGTCGCCTGGGTCCAACGTCTGCTGGTGCCTGAGCTACCGGATCCCGTCCAAGCTGAACAACGAACTGCGCGGTCCGGCCCGAGGCGAGTACGTCGCCGGGCTCTGCCGAGCCGAGCCCGCTCCGGGAGTACTCGCGTACGACGGCGACACCCCGGTCGGCTGGGCCGCGGTCGCACCGCGCTCGGCGACCTCCTTCGCCCGCAACCGCAAGATCCCGCACGTCGACGATCTGCCGGTCTGGTCACTGTGGTGCATTCGCGTCCGCCCGGGTCATCGCAAGCAGGGCATCTCGCACACCCTCATCGCCGGCGCGGTCGACTTCGCCCGCGACCACGGCGCGCCCCTGATCGAGGCCTATCCCCTGGACAACGGCGACGCCAAGGTCGACCTGACCATGGCGTACGCCGGACTCCGCAAGAACTTCGAACACGCCGGCTTCACCAAAGCCGCCGACACCACGTCCGTCCTGGCCGGCCATCCCCGCATCCTCATGCGCCTCGACCTGCGCTAAGCGTGCGGAGTCGTCCCCCCGGCATTCATCCGTTCGCCGGGGCGGCCGAAGATGCTGAGGATCTCCGCGGGCTCGTCGCCGGTGCTGCCGAACCAATGCGGCACCTCGGTGCTGAACTCGGCCACCTCGCCGGGTCCGAGCACCGACTCCTCGTCGCCGAGGATGAGCCGCAGGTGGCCGGACAGTACGTAGATCCACTCGTGGCCGTCGTGCGCCCGGAGCTCCGGGGGCGCCTTGCTGGCCGGAATGACGATCTTCCAGGCCTGCGTGCCGTCAGGCTCCTGCGTCAGCGGGATCACCGTCCGCCCCTTGACGCGACTGGGCTTGAGCCGGATCCGCGGATCGCCCTGCACCGGCGCCGCGACGAGGTCGTCCAGCGGCACCCGATACACATTCGACAACGCCAGCAGCAGTTCCAGGGTCGGCCGCCGCTGCCCACTCTCGAGCCGCGACATCGTGCTCTTCGAGATCCCCGTCGCCGTCGCGACGTCGGTGAGCGTCAGCCGGCGGCGTGCGCGGAGTTGCTTGAGCCGTCCCCCGACCCGTTCGAGCACCGCGGCGATCTCCGCCGCTGAGGCGTCCTCCATGACTCATCTGACCCCCAATTCCCACAAACAGCAACCTTGCTAGGCGCACCCCCCACCCACCCCCAGCCTTGGGGCATGACCACACGATCGCTCGATCCGCAGCACATCCCGTCACACGCCGCCGGCGGCACGCCGTGAGCGCCACTACCGTCCCTGGCGAACGAACATCGCGAATGGATCAGGAGCTGTCCACCCGGCAGCTGAATGTCATGCGGTTCGGTTATGCGTTCGTGGGGATCGGGCTGGTGGTCGTCAAGTGGCCGGTCGTGGTTCAGGACGCTCGGTCGCTCCCGGTGATGGAAGGGGTTGTCGCCTGTCTGCTGACGGCCATGTCGCTGCTGGCGTTCCTCGGGCTCAGATACCCGGTGCGGATGCTGCCGATCCTGCTGTTCGAGGTGATCTGGAAGGTCATCTGGATCGGCGCGGTCGCGATTCCCCAGCTGGTCTCCAACGACCTGAACGCCGAAGCGCGCGATCTGTTGTTCCGTTGCTCCTTCGTCGTCGTCATCCTCGCTGTCATCCCGTGGCGCTACGTCTGGCGACGCTACGTCCGGACCCCTGGGGATGCCTGGCGCTAACGTTCGACCATGGGCACAGGCCAGGCGGGAGTAATCCTCGGGTCGAAGCTCCACGTCCCGTTGCCGCGCCGGGAACTGGTGGCCCGCCCGCGACTGACCGCATCGCTGCGGATGGACGAGGGCTCGCGGCCCCGACTGGTCTTGGTGTCCGCGCCGGCTGGATTCGGCAAGACAACCCTGATTGACCGCAACCGGCCGCGAGGCGTGGCTTTCGCTCGACAGCGAAGACAACGACCTTCGCCGGTTCCTCGTCCATCTCGTCGCGTCGCTGCGACACCTGGAAGTGGGTACCGAAGCTGCCGCGCTGTTGAACACCGACAGAGCCCTGCCCACCGAGGCGATCCTGGTCAGCCTGATCAACGATCTGGACCTGCTGCAAGGATCGACCGTTCTCGCGCTGGACGACTACCACGTGATCGAAGCGCCCGAGATCCACGAAGCGTTGACCTTCCTGCTCGACCACCTTCCACCCCGGGCCACGATCGCCATCACGACACGCGCCGACCCACCGCTACCACTGGCCCGCCTGCGCAGCCGTGGCGAGCTCGTCGAGCTGCGAGCCGCCGACCTTCGCTTCACCCCGGCCGAGGCCGACGCGTTCCTCAACCAGGTGATGGGACTCGACCTCGCTCCCCCACACGTCGCCGCTCTGGAGAACCGGACCGAGGGCTGGGCCGTCGGCCTCCAACTGGCCGCCGTGTCGATGCGCGGTCAGGACGATGCGGCCGCCTTCATCGACGCGTTCGCCGGCAGCCACCGCTTCGTCCTCGACTACCTGGTGGAAGAGGTACTGCGCGGCCAGCCGGACAAGACGCGCGAGTTCCTCCTCGACACCTCCGTACTGCGAGAGCTGAGCGGCCCGCTGTGTGACGCACTGACCGGCCGCGCCGACGGGCAGGAGACGCTGGAAGCTCTCGAGCGAGGCAACCTGTTCGTAGTTCCCCTTGATGCGTCGCGCCAGTGGTACCGCTACCACCACCTGTTCGGCGACGCACTCCGTGCGCGACTCGCCCAACAGCATCCAGACAAACTGAGCGAGCTGCACCGGGCCGCGAGCCAGTGGCACGCCGAGAACGGCACGGTCGCCGACGCGGTGACCCATGCCTTGGCCGCCGGTGACTCCGAGCGAGCCGCCGATCTGGTGGAGCCGGCCATCTCCGAACTGCGACGGCATCGCCAGGACCGCACCTTGCGTGGATGGCTCCAGTCCTTGCCCGACGACGTCGTACGCCGACGTCCTCTGCTGAGCGCTTATCTCGCCTGGACGCGGTTGTCCGAAGGCGATCTCGACGGGGTCGACGCCTGCGGCCGCTCGCAATCCCGACCGGCGTGGCCCTGATCGGGCTCGGCATCTCCCTGTGGCGCGACCAGCGACACCCGCAGACCGCCATCGCCGACCGTACGACGGACGCCCTCGACCAAACCGCAGTCCGTTGACCAGTGGCCGGCGCTATCAGTTCACAGTGGCCGGGCACCTCGACGACCACTGGCCGGCCTGGCTCGGCGACCTCACCATCACTCGTCAAGATGACGGTACGTCGACCCTCACCGGGACGGTCGTGGACCAGGCGCAACTCCACGGAGTCCTCGCCGGCATCCGCGACATCGGCGCCACCCTCCTGTCCGTACGCGCACTGCCGACCGAAGAGCCCCCGCGGGCTGGGTGATCTCCCAGTTCGCGGGGGCCGCGGCGCTTACTTTCCTGACGTGTAGCGGATCATGTCGTTGCGTAGTACGTCGCCCGAGACCTTCACGATGCGCAGAGTATGCGAACCGTCCTTCAGGCCGGACTGGGTGAACACCAGTTGGGTCGTGACCCGCGCCGGGTTGGCGAGGTTCACCCGCTTCACGAGATTGTTGTCGATGTAGACGTCGGCCTCACCCTGGTCCGGGCCGAGTGCCGTGACCCAGTCGACCGCCGTGCCCTTGAAGGCGAACTCGATGGCCGCGCCGTTCGCAGTCGCCGCGTGGACGTCGTCGCGGTAGTCACCGTGGAAGCTGAAGTCCAGCTTCGTGCTGCCGGTCGGCTGAGTCGCGAGGTACGCCTGCTTGATCGTCACGACCTTGCCGTCGACGGTGTAGTCGGTCCCCTTGACGAGAGCCTTGCCCGCGTTGGTGATCGAGACCAGCTCACCGGGGTCGCGCCCCATCTCGGTCGTCACATCGGCCGGCGCTGCCTTGTCGAACGCCGCCGTACCCGGGTTCAGCAGGCTCTCCTGCCGGATGACCAGCTTGTCGACCAGCATGAACTGTCCCGACTTCTTCACGCCGCGGATCGTGTGGGTTCCGTTCGGCAGGTCCGAGATGCTGTAGACCAGCTGCTGCGCCGAGCGCGAGTCGGCGTGGGTGTCGACGGTCGCCTTCAACGCACCGTCGACGTAGATCTCGACCTCGCCCTGAGACGGGTCCTTCTCCGTGATGTAGTCGACGCCGTTGCCGACGAAGCTGTACGTGAAGGCGTCGCCGTTGGTCTCCGACCAGTGCACATCGTCCTGATAGTCACCGAGCCCGCGGCCCGTACTCGCGCTCCACGAACCGGTGTAGACGATCCCCGGGTCGTTGTCGTTCAGCTCGACCGTCCGTACGCCGGAGGTGGCAGCCGCCTTCGGGGCGGCGGCACCCGAGTCGGTCACCGTGACCGTCAACGGCTCCGACACTGCCGGCACCTCGTTGTTGCCGTTGCGCTGCCAAGTACCGTCGTACCCAACGCGCAGATCGTCGTCGTTGACGCGGATCGTCGCGCCATCCTGCGGCGTGACCTTGAACAACCGGACGCCGTGCGGGGGAACGGTCGCCGCGGTGTAGCTGCCCGTGAACTGTCCCAGGTCCTTGCGGGCCCAGAGGTCCCGCACCTTGGCGGAGCCGTCCAGACCGAGGTCGGCGAAGTTCGCCGTCATGTCGGCCTCGGTGGTCCCGAGGTTGAACATCGCCACGGTGTACGAGCTGTCCGCGTTCAGCGAGTACCACACCTGCCGGTTGGTCTTGGTCGACACCGGCTGCGCGGGACGCCCGGCCTGGTTGACCGCGATGACCTCGGGGTTCGTGAGCAGCTCCACGCCGTACGAGTCGAGCTTGGTCATGTCGTTGCCGATGTAGAACGGAGCAGCGGAGACGGCCCACAGCGTTGCCGCCGTACGGCGCTCGTCCTTCGTCAGACCGTCCATGGTGCCGTTGCCGACATCGAGGGAGTCGAAGTCGTTCCAGCCACCCGGCCCGGCGTGCCTCCACCAGTCGGCCGCCTTCGGGAAGAGTCGCGCGATGTTCGGCCAGGCCGTGAGCGCCTCACCCGGGCAGTAGCACTCGACGTCCCACTCGACCCGCCAGCCGTTCGCGACCGACTTCCAGTAGTCCGCGTAGTTGATGTCGAGCGCCCAGGAGAGCTCGAGCCAGATCTTGTGCCGGGCGAGCGCCTGCGACCAGCCCTTGACCTCCTCGCGCGCATCCATCGACAGGTCGTTGTGACCCGAACCCGGCGTGACGCTGTCGAACTTCAGGAAGTCGATGCCCCAGGAGCCGAACAGATCGGCGATCGAGTCGATGTACGCCTGCGCGCACGGCTTCGTCATGTCGATCCGGTACCCGAAGCCCCAGTAGTCGCCTTGCTGCAACGGCTGCTTGGCCAGGTCCCCCGTCGTGCACTCCGGGTGGCCGTACACGGGAAGGTTGGCGTCCAGCATCGCCTTCGAGATGCCCGGGATGCTGTAGAGCCCGACCTTCTGGCCGTTCGCGTGGATGTGGTCGATGACGGCCTGCAGACCGTTCGGGAACAGCTTCTTGCTCGGCACGGGCCGGCCGTACTCGTCGGTGCCGCCGTTCCACGCCGCGTCGATGTTGATGTACTTGTAGCCGTACGGCTGGAGTTTCTTGTGCATCGCATCCGACTGGGCGATGATCTGGTCCGCCGAGATCCAGTTGCCGCCGTCGTTCGAGTACACCTGCATGCTGTAGCTGCTCCAGCCCATGTAGGGCTTCGCCGCGGCGTCACCCGCCGGCCCGAGCGACGCGCTCGCGGCGGCGGTCACCGTCGCCGGGGTGCTGATGCTCGCCGCGCTGGCAGCACCTGTCTTGGTGGTGACGCCGCGCGGCCCCTGCGGTGGCCCACTCGCGCCAGGTACGGCGGAAGGCGTCGCCGCCGCGCCCGCCGGAAGCAGCGCGCCGACGGCGACGAGCGCGACGATGCCGCGCGTAGCCCTCTTGCGAAGGGATCTGGTCATGAGCGGTGACCTCTCTGATCATCTGACAGCCGAGACCCCTGACGCGCGCGGTCTTCGCCACGCGCTCCCAGGAACACGGATCCGATAGGATATTGGAGCCTTTACTTAACTCTGTCAAGATTTCGAGGGCCCGCAGCTCCAACCTGTCAGCCGCGCCTCCCCCTGACTCCCATCACGACCACGACCAGACCGATCACGAGGATGACCGGACCGGCGATCGCCCAGAAGGTGGTGCCACTCATCGCGCTGCCGCCGATGACGTCCGTGCCCTGCAGGGTGAACAGCAGCCCCAGGGCTGCCACCACCCCACCGACGACAACCCACAGGGGTTTCTTCATGTGCCGCTCCCTTGCATCACTGACTACGAATGGATGAGTTCAGCATCCCCGTCGAGTGGATCAGTAGCCGGAGTTCCCGGAAGGGGTGCTCGACGACGCCTGGGTGGTGATCTTCTGGCCGTTGGCACCGACAACCCACCAGGTTCCGCCGACGGCCTGACCGGTCGCGTCCCCGGCCTTGGCGTCGTTGGCGTAGTAGTAGAGCGGCCAGCCGGCGAGAGTGATCTGTTTGGTTCCGTCCGAGCGAGTCACCGTACCCACCAGCGAGGCGGACACCCCGCTCACCTGCGGCGTACCGGTGCCGGCCAGCAGCGGTGGCCAGGCCGTCGCGCACGCGCCGTTGCAGTTCGACTTCGAGGGGTTGGCGGTGTCCACGTCGTACACGTACAGCGTGCGCCCGGCGCCGTCGACAACCACCTTGCCGAAGTTCCCCACGGTGGCCGTGGACACCTTGGCCGCTCCGGACGTGGCCGGCGCCGATGAGCTGGGAGTGCTTTGGGGGGCGCTCGACGAGGCGTTGGAACTGCCGCCGCAGGCAGTGAGAGTGGACAGCCCGATCACGGCCGTGCCGACGAGGAAGGCGAGGCGTTTCATCTCAGGTTTCTCCTTGCTGTGTTGACCGACTGACACCCCGCACACGAGGCGTTCAGGCAGCCAGGTTCAAGCAGCAAGAAAGGACTACGGTTCACCCCCAGGAAGGATTCCTGCTAGCAGGTAGACCGTTCGCCGAAGAGATCGTTTGCAGCCGTTCAGATGATGTAGCGATCACCGGGGCGTACGACGCGGAGCCACCGGCAACCGTAGGGCGCGAGCTCGAGCGACAGCAGGCCGTCGTTGCCGACGTCCGTCGTACCCTCGCAGAGCAGATCGACCGCACGGAGACCGGCGCCGGCACCTGCCACCGCCAGGGTGATCTCGGCAGGCTCGGCCGCGAAGTTGTGGACGGCAACGATCGTGCCGTCCTCGTGGTCGGAGCGATGCGCGAACACCGACGGCGCCTCGGTCTCGAGGATCGTGCACTCTCCCCAGGACAACTCGGGGCACTCGCGGTAGCGCTCGATGAGCAGCTTCATCCAGTTCAGCAGCGAATCTGGATCGCGCCGCTGCGCCGCGACATTGACGTGCTCGGGCCCGTACTCGCCCTCGACGACCGGCGTGGCCAGCTCGTCCGGATCGGCCATCGAGAAGCCGCCGTTCGGGTCGGTCGTCCACTGCATCGGCGTCCGTACGGCGTACCGGCCTTCCACAGCGAGGTTCTCCCCCATGCCGATCTCCTCGCCGTAGAACAGCACCGGCGTCCCGGGCAGCGAGAACAGCAGGCTGTAGACCATCTTGAGCTGGGCCTGGTCGTTGCCCAGCATCGGCGGCAGCCGCCGGCGCAGTCCGCGACCGTAGAGCTGCATGTCCTTGTCCGGGCCGAACGCGTCGAAGACCTCCTGGCGCTCCGCATCGGACAGCTTGTCCAGTGTGAGCTCGTCGTGGTTCCGCACGAACGTGCCCCACTGCGCGTCCTCCGGCAGCACGGGACGCGCTCGCAACGCCTTCACCAGCTCGGCCGGATCATGCCGCGCCAGCGAGAGGAAGAGCCGTTGCATCCCGATGAAGTCGAAGCACATCGTCAGCTCGTCGCCGTCCTCGTCCCCGTAGAACCGCCGTACGTCCTCGTACGGCAGGTTGACCTCCCCGAGCAGGATCGCCTGCCCGTACCGACGGTCGACGAACGCACGCAGGTCGCGAAGGTAGTCGTGCGGGTCCGGCAACTCGGCCGCGTCCAGCGCTCCGGCCGTGTCGAGCAGGAACGGTACGGCGTCCACCCGGAAGCCGGACAGCCCGAGCTCGAGCCAGAAGCCGATCACCCGCTGGATCTCCTCGCGCACCTCCGCGTTGGCGATGTCGAGATCCGGCTGATGCTTGTAGAACCGATGCAGGTAGTACTGCTTCGCCTCCTCGTCGTACTGCCACAGGCTGGTCTCCTTGTCCGGGAAGACGATGCCCTTGTCCGCATCCGCCGGCGGTTCGTCCCGCCAGACGTACCAGCCCCGGTACGGCGACTCCCGCGACGCCCGCGCACTCTGGAACCATGGGTGCTGGTCGGAGGTGTGGTTGACGACCAGGTCGACGATCACTCGGATGCCACGGTCCCGGGCGAGCGTGATCAGCTCCACCACGTCACCGTGCGTACCCAAGCGCGGATCGACCCCGTAGAAGTCGGTGATGTCGTACCCGTCGTCGCGGTCCGGCGTCGGATAGAACGGCATCAGCCACAGGCAGGTCACCCCGAGCTCGGCCAAGTGGTCGATCCGCTGGCTCACTCCCCGCAGGTCGCCGCGTCCGTCACCGTCGGTGTCGAAGAACGCCTCGACGTCGAGGCAGTAGATCACCGCGTTCTTCCACCAGATGTCAGCAGTCTCCGTCAAGCGCATGCCTTCCCCGTGCCCACCGGCATGCGTCGTCCGGCTGTTGACGCAACGTCAATCCGTAGGCACGTAACGTATGCGCGGCGGTGGGGGTGACCTGTCAGCTCAGGCCGGGCCGCGCACCGGCCGCGGCGTGGTGAGTGACTCGGCGACCAGGTCGATCATCGCCGCGTGCCGCTTCACCGCGGAGTCGGCCTCGCCGAGCGCGACGATGTCGAGGAACACTCGGCTGACGACGAGTTCGGCGGCAGTCCGCACCCGGGCCGGGTCGGCGACGATGTCGTCGGCGCCGCCGAGTACGTCGGCGACGGTGGCGGTCGCTTCGGCGAACAGCTCCGCAGCCCGCTCGGCGATCTCGGGACGAGCCTGAGCTTCGCGGAAGACGATGATCCGGGCCGCGCGGTTGTGCTCCAGTTCCTCCGCCATCACGGCGACGACGGCACGCAGCCGCCCGCGCACCGAATGGCCGCGCGTCGCGGACCGCAGTACCTCACTGGGCGTCGGCCGTTCGTGCACGATGGCGAGCAACAGATCCAGTTTCGTCGCGAAGTGGTAGAACACCAGCCCGGACGGTACGCCGGCCTCGTGAGCGATCCGCGCTGTCGACGTGGCGTCGTACCCGTGCTCGGCGAACAGGCGCTCGGCGGTCTCGATGATGGCCTGACGCTTGGTACTCCGCGCCGCGGCCTGCGCGGTCACGGTTCACTCCGTCCGGCGGAATTCCGGTGTCCCCCCTTCAGGTTGGCGGCTGCCCTGGCGGCGCGCCGGAGTTCCTTGAAGACGTAGTCCGGCACGCGCAGACCCTGGCGGTTGGCCCACAGCAGTTCGTGCTCGACCCGTCCGACCTGGCGGGCGTAGTGCCGTAGATCCGCATCGCCACCGGTGCTGATGCCCAGCGCGCGCATCAGCTGACCGAACTCGGCGCGTTGCCGCTTGTTGTACACGCCGACCGGCTCGAACGACTGCCGTCGCAACGTGCGAACCAGCCACCGCTGCCAGGACGACAGCTGCGCCCAGAGGTCGCGGGCAGCCATCTGGTAGTACGCGAAATGCCCCGGTTCCTGCCGGCGGATCGGCGCGACCACGGTGGCGGCGACAGCCCGTTCGCCCAACTCCACCAGGCCCGCGTGAAGCTTGTTGTAGGCAAGGACCGCGGACCGTTCGGTGGTGAGTCCGGTCAGGTAGTAGAGCATCCGGCTCACGTCCTGAACGCCATGCACCCGGCCGAGGGCTCCGAGCAGCTTGAGTTTGAACGACACGTCGGTCAGGTTGGGCTGCGTCGCGTCGAGACCCGCGAGCACCTGAAGACGATCGAGGATCAGACCGTGATGGGTCTCCTGCGGGAGCCACACGTCGGCATAGAAGTGCCGATCGACCTCCGGCGGATCCGGCATCAGCAGGTTGAGCTCGATCACGTTCCGCTCGACCTCGAGCTCGACCCGCGCCATGAAGTTCAGCACCGTGCCGAATCGCTCGGCGAGCAGGCCGGGCCTGTGCATGGTGTAGTCGACGCTGTCGAGCGGGATCGGCGGGTGTTCCGCCCCCAGCCGATCGACATGCTCGGCAAGCCTCGAATCGTCCCGCCGGCGTCCCCTCCGGCGGGAAGTGGTCGTATCCGTGAGCGCCATCCCCGGCACCTCGCTCCATCGAAAGGGATGCCCGATCGATCCCCCTACCTGATCGTAACAAGGGAACTGACTGATCAGTCAGTCAACGCCTGTGACCTCGCCGACAACGCGGCGACCGGTCACCCTCGGTGTCACCTTCCCAAGCGGGGGAAGGTGACTAGACTTGCGGGATGCCGTGGGCGCCAGAGTTGTTCAGTGCGCCGGCCCTGGAGCGCCTGTTGGACAAGCGGCGCAGGGCCGAGCTGCTGGCTGTGCCGTTCTTCTACGGGTTGACGTCCGGCGAGCTCGATGCGCTGATCGACTCGTTCGCCGACGAGCCGGTCGTGCACGACCCGGTCCGGGGCAGGATCAGGGGCATTCCGGAGTTCGAGGCCTTCGTCATCGAGATGAAGGGCTGGCTCGCGGAGCACAACGTCTCCGTCGAGAACGTCGACCACGTCATCCTCCCGGCCCGCGGCTTCGAGGAGGTGATCCTGCACCTGCACGGCGAGAGCGGTCCGGTCGATCTGCCCGTCGCGATCGTCGCGGATCGCCGTAGGCGCGGGCGGATCCAGGAACTCCGGATCTACTACAGCGGCTGGCAGCTGACCGGACGTCACATCAACCGCCCACCGCTGCTGCAGCCCGTCCCCGCGCTGCGTCCGCCCGACTACGTGACCGCCTATCTCAGCGCACTCGCGGCCGGCGACGTGGAAGGGATCGTCAGCGCCTTCGAACCCGACGGCTTCGCCCGTGAGCCCGCCGGCGGATCGTTCGTCCACCGAGGCCACGAGCAACTGCGAGCCTTCTACGAGCAGTGGTGCTCCAACAGCGGCGGCATCCCCTTGGAGCGCTGTGCGCTGATCGAAGGCGAAGACACCTGCGTACTGGAGTACAACATCGTTCAGTGGGGCGCAACAAAACTGTCCCCCCAAGCCGGTGTCGCGGTCTTCACGCGGGGCCCCGGCGGCAGACTGTCCGCCGCCCGCATGTACGACGACGCCGACCCGCCCACTCGACCGTAAGTTTCGAAGGAGTGAGCTGGCGATGGACAAGGTTGCCAAACAGCAGGTCAAGGACGTGCTGATCGCCCAGGCCGAAGCCGAGCTGCGGACGTCCCGCGCGGACGTCGCGGAACACGACTCCGCGGCCCAGCTGGACCAGGACGTCACGGACTCGGTCGACGCGCTGTCCCAGTCCGACGAGGCAGGTGACCTGGGCGGCCTGCTCGACGACTTCCATGACCGGCAGAAAGCAAACCTGACCCGCATCGAGAACCTCGACTTCGGCGTCAAGGACGCGGTCGCACCCGGGGCGCTCGTCGGCTTCGACGGCGCCCGCTACGTCGTCGGTGTCGTAGCCGCAGCCTTCGACTGCGACGGCGTCACCTACGAAGGCCTCTCCGCCGACTCGCCGATCTACGCCGCACTCGAAGGTCTGCGACTCGGCGACAGGTTCACCTTCGCCGGCCACGAACACCGGATCGACTTCCTCGCCTGATCCGGCCGATCCTCAGGACGTCAGTACGACGCTGGACTCTGCCGTCAGGGCCAGGAACGTCAGCGACTCCTGCAGGTAGAGCTCGACCCGCTCGGCGTCGTGCGACAGGTAGCCGATCGACAGGTCCTGGCCGAGGTGCAGCTCGTAGTCGCCACCCCGCGTCGACACCAGCAGCGCGCCGTCCAGAGCGGGTGCCCAGATGATCTCGCCGTCGTGCAGCAGCCGGGCGAGGTGGTCGCGGATCGGGTAACCGTGGTCGGTGGTCTCCGCGACGGCGGTGTACAGGTCGGCGGAGAGCAGCAGGCTGTACGGTCCGTCGACGCCGGCGAGCCGGAGCGCCCGCAGCCCCTGGGCGACGGTGTCGGGAAGGTTCCGGGCGTCGCCGGGCAGCGGCAGGGAGTCGTTCGAGCTGCTCGGCGCGAGTCCGAGGATCCCGGCCGGGCCGGAGCCGTGGAAGACCAGGCTGTCCTCGGCGAACGCGATCTGCTTGGCCGCGTCCTTGACCGGCTGCCAGTCGGAGTCCTTCGCGCCGCGCTCGACGTCGTCGACGGCCTGCCGGGTGACGGAGAACGGCACCCGCAGCTCGATCACCGGCTGGGCCTGGCGGCGTCGCGCGATCACGCCTTCGGCCGCGAACTCGACGGCCTCGACGTGCCCTGTGCCGACCGCGGACAGTTCCGGGCCGGACGGGCCGACCAGGTCGACCACGCGGCGGCCCGCGACGTCACGGGTGAAGGTACGCCGGGCCTCCTGCTCGATCTCGACCCACGCGGCGTCGGAGACCGGGGCGAGCTCGCGGTGCAGGTTGTTCGTCATGTGCGACTCCTTTTCAGGCTGCCGATCCCCAGCGAGCCGTCCGCAGTCGACGGACGGCCGGGACGAGTCGTGGCCGCGGCGGGTGCCGCGGCCGGTGCTGCTGACAGGGGCGGATTCTCGAGGAAGTCCGCGGCCGGCACGAAGAACAGGGTGCCGGTGAGCGCGGTCGAGAAGTCGAGGATGCGGTCATGGTTTCCGGGCGGGTCGCCGACGAACATGTTGCGCAACATCCGCTCGATCACGTCCGGCAGGGCGGCGTACCCGATGAAGTAGGTGCCGAACTCCCCCGCGCCCAGCTCGCCGAAGACCATGTTCTCGCGCACGATCTGCCGCTCGGTTCCGTCCTCGTCGACGATCGTGGTCAGCGCGACATGCGAGTCGGACGGCTGCTCGGTGTCGTCCAGCTCGATGTCGCTGAGATTGCGCCGGCCGATCACGCGCTCCTGGTCGGCGACGGGTAGCGCCTGCCAGGCGTCGAGGTCGTGCAGGTACTTCTGCACGACCACATAACTCCCTCCGGCGTACGACGGGTCCTCGCCACCGATCGTGATCGCGGCGACCGCGGCCGGGCCCTCCGGGTTCTCGGTGCCGTCGACGAAGCCGAGCACATCGCGCTGGCCGAGGTACCGGAATCCGTGGACCTCGTCGACGACCTCGACGTCGCCGGCGAGCCGGGACAGCAGCCGGCGGGCCAGCTCGAAACACAGATCGATGCGCTGGGCACGCAGGTGGAACAGCAGATCACCGGGCGTCGCGGGCGCGGTGTGCCGCGCGCCGGTCACCGCCCGGAACGGATGCAGACCAGCCGGCCGCGGCAACCGGTAGAGCCGGCCCCACACGGACGCGCCGATGCCGACCACGCAGCTCAGCTCGTCGTCCGGCGCCTTGAAGCCCACGGAGCGCGTCAGCGCGGCCACGTCGGCAAGGACCGCGCGGACGGCCTTCTCGGCGCCCGGACGCACGGTGAGGACCAGAAAGATCGCGGCCTTCGGCGGCGGCCCGAGGACCTCCTGCGCCTGAACCTCCTGCGCCATGCACCCCCCTGCCACTCGTGGCCCGGCTCCGTCGACCGCCAGCCTAGCGCCAGGCCGTCACAGGACGTAGAAGCCGGTGATCGCGGTGGGGAGGATGCCGACGATGAGCCACAGCGACAGCACGGAACGGCGGAAGATGGCCAGCACGCCGGCGACCGTGAGGAGGCCGATGACGCCGGACATGATCCACAACCCGACGCCCTTGCCGTAGTCGGTGCCGGCGACGCCGATGCTGTAGACGGCGAGCGTGACGGCGGGCACGCTGCCCACGTGGATGAGGATGACCGACGCGACCCATCGCTGGACGGTCTCGATGTTCATAGGCTTTGGCCGGCGCCTAGACCGGATTCCTGCGCTCACGTCCTCCATCGTACACGAACGATTAGTGCCCTAACTATTCGCACGGTATGAGACGTTGGCCTCATTCGCGGCGCCGATCACCCGGGTCAGCACCTGGTGCAGGTGCTGCAGCTCGGACACCTCCATCCCCAGCCGGCCCACGATCGCCGCGGGGATCTTCTCGGCCTCGTTGCGCAGCCGCCAGCCCGCCGGTGTGAGCGTGATCGCCAGCGAGCGCTCGTCGGTTCGCGCCCGTGGACGCTCGACGTACCCGCTGGCCTCGAGGCGCTTCAGCAGCGGCGACAAGGTGGCCGGCTCGAGCTGGAGCAGCCGGCTGAGTTCCTTGACCGACAGCGGCGCGTGCTGCCACAGCGCCAGCATCACCAGGTACTGCGGATGGGTCAGCCCCATCGGCTCCAACAACGGCCGGTAGACCGCGATCACGCTCCGCGAGGCGACCGCGAGCGCGAAGCAGACCTGGTTCTCCAGCTCCAGCGGATCGGCGATGTCACTCAACGGGACCTCCACGAGACGTCGTACACAACGAACCATTAGTACAGTAACCGACCTATCCACGCGGTACGGCGGCGTCGAAGTGCTGGTGTCCCTGGCACCCGACGGATGGAGACGTTCGCGATGATCACCCTCGCCCTGATCGGACTTCTCGGTGGGTTGATCACCGGCGTCTCGCCGTGTGTGCTGCCGATGCTGCCGATCATCTTCTTCGCGGGAACGACCGGACGGCCCGTCGCGGCGGGCAGTGTGCTGGTCGAGACCGAGAAGACGACGCGCGATCTGCGGCCGCTCAAGATCATCGGCGGGATCGTGGTCAGCTTCAGCCTGTTCACGCTGGCCGGGTCGGTGATCCTGTCCGCGCTCGGTCTTCCGGACGACTTCCTGCGCTGGGCCGGGCTCATGGTCCTCACCGTGGTCGGCCTCGGCCTGATCTTCCCGGCGCTGGGGCACTGGATCGAGAAGCCGTTCTACCGCCTCCCGAAGGTGAACCGGAACGGCAACAGTGCGTTCGTCCTGGGGCTTGGTCTCGGCACGCTGTACGTACCGTGCGCGGGCCCGGTGCTGGCCGCCATCACGGTGGCCGGTGCCACGGGCAACGTCGGGTGGCGGACCGTCGTACTGACAGTCTCGTTCGCGATCGGTGCGGCGCTGCCGTTGCTGATCTTCGCATCCGCCGGTGCGCGGATCTCGCAGCGGGTGAAGGCCTACCGCGACCACGCTCGCGGGTTCCGGATCGCCGGTGGCGTGGTGATGATCGCACTGGCGGTCGCGCTGGCGTTCAACATCACCGACGTGATCCAGCGGGCGCTTCCCAGCTACACCAGCGGCCTGGAGAAGAAGGTCGCCGAGAACAAGACCGTCCAGGGCGCCCTGGCCCCGGCGATCGGCACCGGCAGTGAAGAACTCGCCAAGTGCACCCCCGGCGCGGCCCAGCTCGCCTCCTGCGGCGCCGCACCGGAGTTCCGTGGCACGCAGAAATGGTTCAACACCCCCGGCGGTCGGCCGGCGACCCTCGCCGGACTCAAGGGCAAGGTCGTCCTGGTCGACTTCTGGGCCTACTCGTGCATCAACTGCCAGCGCGCCACCCCGCATCTGCTCGCCTGGGACAAGGCCTACCGATCCCTGGGCCTGCAGATCGTCGGCGTCCACTCGCCCGAGTTCGCGTTCGAGAAGTCGGCGGCGAACGTGCGGTCGGCGATCGGCAAGGAGCAGGTCACCTATCCCGTGGTCCAGGACAACAACCTGGCCACCTGGACGGCGTACCGCAATCAGTACTGGCCGGCGAAATACCTGGTCGATGCCGAGGGCAACGTTCGGTCGATCAAGTTCGGCGAGGGCGGCTACGGCCGGACCGAGGACCAGATCCGCGAGCTGCTGACGGCCGCGAACCCCGAGGTGAGGCTGCCCGCCCCGGTGGACGGCACCGTCCACGCCGACTCGATCGGCGCCGACGGCACCACGCCGGAGACCTACCTGGCCTATTCCCGGTCGACGAACCTGAACGGCAGCGGCGAGCTGACGCCGAACAAGACGGTTGCCTTCGGCCTCAACGCCGCCCAGCCCGACGACACCTACAGCCTCGGCGGCAACTGGGCCGTCGGCACCCAGAGCGTCACCTCCACCCAGGGATCCCGCGCACGCCTCAACTTCCAGGCGGCGAAGGTCTACCACGTCCTGGCCGGCGAAGGCACTGTCACCGTCTCGGTCCCCGGCGAGCCGGACAAGACGATCAAGGTCTCCGGTACGCCGTACACCTACCAGTTGATCGACGACCCGGCACCGCAACGCCGGACGATCACCCTGACCTACTCCCCCGGCATCTCCGCCTTCACTTTCAGTTTCGGCTGAGCCACTCCAGACTCGGTCCATGACGGTGATCACGGCCGAGGGACTCCGGAAGTCCTACGGGCAGCACGAGGCGGTGCGCGGCATCGACCTGGAGGTCCGGGCGGGCGAGGTCTTCGCCTTCCTGGGCCCGAACGGCGCCGGCAAGACGACGACGGTCGAGATCCTCGAGGGCTACCGGGACCCGACGGCCGGCAAGGTCCAGGTGCTCGGCGCCGACCCCGCTCACGCGGACGGCGGGTGGCGTGCTCGCATCGGCGTGATGCTGCAGACCTGGCAGGTCGAACCGACGCTGACCGTGCGCGAGTCACTCGCGCAGTTCGCGGGTTACTACCCACGGCCCCTCCCGGTCGAGGACGTGGTCCGGCTCGTCGGTCTCGAGGCGCAGCGCGACACTCGCGCCGGCCGGCTGTCCGGCGGTCAGCAGCGCAGGCTCGACATGGGCATCGCGTTGGTCGGCGATCCCGAACTGCTGTTCCTCGACGAGCCCACAACGGGTTTCGATCCGGCGGCCCGGCGAGGGGCTTGGCAGATCATCGCGGCGCTGCGGGACGCGGGTAAGACCGTGCTGCTGACCACTCACTACCTCGATGAGGCGCAGGCGCTCGCGGACCGCGTCGCGATCCTCGTGGACGGCCGGATCAGGACCGAGGGACCGCCCGATTCCCTGGTCGCCGGCCACGCGACGCGGATCACCTTCAGGCATCCGCACGGCGTCGAACTCCCGGCCCTGCCCGAGCGCGTCGAGGTCTCCGACGGCCGGGTCGAGCTTCGCTCGCACGAGCCGCTGCCGCTGGTTCACACGCTCACCACCTGGGCAGTGCAGAACGGTGTAGACCTCGCCGACTTCGAGGTACGGCGCCCCAGCCTCGAGGATGTCTACCTCGACCTCACCACTGCACCCCAGGCGCAACCGTGAGTACGGCGAATCTCGTGCGGCACCAGGCCCGCTACGACTGGAAGACGTTCTGGCGCAGCCCGAGCACTGTCTTCTTCGCCTTCGTGCTGCCGATCATGTTCCTGATCATCTTCGTCACCGTGTTCGGCAACCAGCGAATGGAGCTCGCCGACGGGCAACTGGTCCGGGGCGCGACCTACTACCTGCCGGGGATCGTGACCCTCGGGGTGATCCAGACGACCTTCACCAACCTCACGGTGTCGCTCACCCCCTCCCGCGAACGCGGTCTGCTGAAGCGGCTCCGCACTACCCCGCTCCCGACCTGGACCTTCATGGCCGGCCGCATCATCACGGCGGCGATCGCCGCGTTCCTGCTCGTCGTCATCCTGGTGACGATCGGGCGCGTCGTGTACGGCGTCGCCGTACCGACCACCACGATCGCGGCCGGGCTGGTCACGCTCGTCGTCGGTACGTTCACCTTCTCCGCCCTGGCATTCGCCGTGTCCACAGCGATCCCGTCCCAAGACGCGGCCGTGCCGATCACGAACGCCATCACCCTCCCGCTCTACTTCATCTCCGGGATCTTCATCCCCCAGGAGCTCATCCCGTCCGGCGTCCGCGAGGTCGCCCAGCTCTTCCCCGTGCAACGGCTCTACGACGCGTTCCTGACGGTCTTCGACCCGGCGACCACCGGCGCCGGATTCGCATTCGCCGACCTCGGCGTCGTCGCCCTCTGGGGCGTCGCAGCCACAATCATCGGTACGACGACCTTCCGCTGGGCACCGCGGACAGGGTGATCACCTGGCCTCGAGGATGGCCATCCGGGTGGGAGTGTCGATGACCCGGGTCAGGTGCAGGCCGGCGGCCTCGAACAGCGCGGCGTACTCGGCTTCGGTGCGTTCCCGCCCGCCTGGCAGCACGAGCATGTTCAGGTCGGAGAACGCCGCAACAACCTCGTAGCCGGGACGGTCGAGAACCAGTTCGACGACCAGTACGACGCCGTCCGGGTTGAGCGCGGCGGCGCAGGTGCGGAGGATCTCGACGCAGCGGCCGTCCGGCCAGTCGTGCAGGATCGACTTGAGCAGGTACGCATCGGCAGCAGGCAGTGAGGTGAAGAAGCTCCCCGCCACCGCGGACCACCTGGACTCCACAGCGCTCGACTTCGGTTTCTTCGCGACGACATGCGGAAGGTCGAAGACGGTTCCTGTGAGGTGTTCGTGCCGAGTCAGCACGGCCTCCAGCAGGGCGCCCTGACCTCCGCCGACGTCGACAACACTGTGCAGCCCGGAGAAGTCGTACGCCTCCGCGACCGCACCGGCGACGGACCAACTGAGCGCGGCCATGTTGTCGTTGAAGATGGCGTTCTGCTTCGGGTCGCCCTGCCGATGCGTCCAGACGTCCTCACCGTGCAGATCCTGGAACGCGTTCTCGCCGGTCCGGATGCTGTGACCGAGATGTCCCCAGGCTGCCCACAGCGCGGGATCCTGAAGGGTCCGGGCCAACGGGCGCAGGCTGTCCGGCCGATCGGACCGCAGGCCTTCACCCAAGGGCGTGTTCTCGACCAGGCCTTCCTTCTCGGCGTACACCCCGACCGCGACCAATGCCCTCAGCAACCGGCCCAGGCTGTCCTCATCCACCTCGACCGCGGCCGCGAGGTCGCCGACCGTGCGCGGTCCGGCCGCCAACTCGTCGGACAGCCCGAGTTCGGCCGCAACACTGAGCGCCGCCGAGAGGCGGAAGCCCGTCACCATCGCCTGCAGACCACCCGGGTTGCCCATGGCCCGATCATCCACGGGACCGGCCGCCGGGGACAGACCGCGGCCCGTGCTGGACTTTCGGCAGGTTCGGCAGTTCCCTGGAGAGGTGGATTCCGTCGACCGGTGGCTGCACCGCCGACACGAGGAGTTCCTCGACGGTGGGGGCCGGAACGTGCGGGGCCTGGTCGCGGCCTCGTGGGGGCGGTCGATCGCGGCCGGGCTGCAGTCCGACGCCGCGGCGCCGTTCGCCTTCGAGTCCGACGAACTCGCGGCGTACCGGGCCGAGCACCCACTGTCCGCGGTCTTCCCGATGCTGTACGACGTCCTCGGTCGAGCCGCCGAGGACAGTGACTACGTGATGGCTGTCGGCGACAGTGACGGCCGGTTGCTGTGGGTGTGTGGACGACCCGAAGCGATTCGCGCGGCGGACGGCATCCACTTCACCGAGGGCGCGTGGTGGGCCGAGCGGCACGTCGGCACCAACGCACTCGGCACGTCCCTGGAGGTCTCCGGCGCGGTGCAGATCCGGTCCGCCGAGCACTTCACCACCCTCGTGCAGCCGTGGTCGTGCGCCGCGGCCCCGATCTACGACCCGGAGACCCAGCGCGTGCTCGGCGTCGTCGACATCACCGGCACCGCCGACGCCAGCTCGCCGCAGTCACTGGCGATGGTGCGGGCTGCGGCCCGGATGGCCGAGGCCGAGCTGGGCCGGTTGATGATCCTTCGCAAAGTCGCCGGCGACTCGACCCGCCGGATGCGGATCGCCGCCCTCGGCCGGCCGGACGCCGAGGTGCGGGTCGACGGCCGCGACCTCCGGCTGAGCCGCCGGCACAGCGACATCGTCGTACTCCTGGCCTCACACCCGGAGGGCCTGAGCGCCGAGGAGTTGTCGGACGCCCTGTACGGCGAGGACGACCACCGTTCCTCACTCCGCGGCGAGGTCACCCGCCTGCGCGCTCTGCTCGGCGCCGACATCGTCGAGTCGCGTCCGTACCGTCTGCACCCGGACATCGCCGCGGACTGGCTCGAGACCGCCGATGACCTCGACTCCCACCGGTTGTCGTCGGCCCTGCGTCGCTACGTCGGCCCCTTGCTGCCGCAGTCCGACGCACCCGGTGTGGTGGCCTCCCGGAACCGGCTCGAGAACCGGATCCGGGCCGCCGTCCTGCAGACGTACGACGTGGACCTGGTCGCGGCGTGGACCCGCTCGTACGCCGGTGTCAACGACCTGGGCGCGTGGGAACGCCAACTGTCGCTGATGTCGCCCACCTCACCGCTGTGGTCCGCGGCCCAGTCCGAGGTACGCCGGCTTCGCGCGGACTACGGACTGGACTCCGCCGGGACCGAAGGCTGACCGCTCAGAAGACCCGGATCGCGATCTCCGCCGGAGCATCGAGCAGGCGGTTGATCTCGTCGTCGAGCTTCACCAGGGTGACCGAGGCACCCGCCATGTCGAGCGACGTGCAGTACTCCCCGACATAGTTGCGCCGTACGTTGATCCCCCGATCGGTGAGCACCTGGTGCGCGTGACCGTAGAGCAGGTAGAGCTCGCTGATCGGCGTACCGCCCAGCCCGTTGATCATCAATGCGACGTCGTCGCCGGACTCGTAGGGCAGGTCGGACCGGACCGCCTCGAGCAACGTGTCGACGATCTCGTCGGCCGACGCGAGCTTCTCGCGGCTGCGGCCCGGCTCGCCGTGGATGCCGACGCCCATCTCCATCTCGTCGGCGCCGAGCTCGAAGAGCGGGGAGCCCTTCGCCGGCGGCGTACAGGCGGTGAGCGCCATGCCCATCGTCCGGGTGACCGAGTTGACCTTCGCCCCGATCCGGAGGAGCTCGTCGAGGTCCGCACCCTGCTCGGACGCAGCCCCGACCGCCTTCATCACGAAGAAGTTGCCGGCCACGCCACGCCGCCCGACGGTGTACGTCGAGTCCTTGACCGCGACGTCGTCGTCGATGATCAAGGTGCGGACGTTCAGCCCGTCGGCCTGACTCAGCTCCTGCGACATGTCGAACGCCATCCGGTCACCGGTGTAGTTGTTGACCAGCAGGAGCACGCCCTTCTCGGACGCGAGCAGCTTGGTGGTCTCGTACACGTAGTCCATCGGCGGCGCCGCGAAGACGTCACCAGGACACGCGGCGTCGAGCATGCCCTTGCCGACCGTCATCACGTGGGCGGGTTCGTGTCCGGACCCCGAGCCCTGCACGATCGAGACCTTGTCGTCGCGGGGTGCGTCGGTCCGCATGATCAGGTTGTACTCCGGCACGTACTTCAGCGTGTCCGGGTTGGCCAGCGCGATACCGCGCAGCATCTCCGGCACGTAGTTCTTCGGATCGTTGACGAACTTCTTCATCGGGACTCCCTTGTCTTCCAGACCTCTGCGATCTGCTCGATGATCACGGCGACGGCGGTGGCCCCGGCGTCGACCGATCCACGGCTCCGCTCGCCTGTGTAGGCGGCTCGGCCACGCTTCGCGACCAGCTCCGCGGTCGCGTCGGCGGCTGACCGGGTCACGACCGCGGCCCGGTCGACGATCTCGTCACTACTGGCCCCGGCCGCGAGCGACTCCTCGATGGAATCCGTCATCGGGACCAGTGCGTCGAGCAGGGTCTTGTCCCCCAGTTCGGCACCGCCGCGCGTCATGATGCCTGCCACGGCGGCACGCAACATCGCCACCACGTCCGCCCCGTCCAGGGAGGTGGTCGCGCCGGCCGTCATCCCCGCGCGCAGGAACGCGGTCCCCCAGATCGGTCCCGAGGTGCCACCGATCCGCGACGTCACCAGCATCCCGACCTTCTTCAGGAACGTGCCGATATCGGTCCGGTCGAGTTCGCCGTACTGCGCCTGCACCTTCTCGAAGCCACGGGCCAGTGAGTAACCGAAGTCGCCGTCGCCGACCACCGAGTCCAGGTCGCCGAAGTACTTCTCGCTGTCGAGGCAGGTGGTGATGATCGTGGTCATGACGAGGTCGACCTCGCCCCAGCTGTCCGTCATGTCTGACCTCCTTGGGTGTCGTGCGGTGGCCGGCCGGCCAGCCGGGAGAGCTCGGAGAGGCCGAGTGCGTCGACCGGCCGGACTCCCCAGGGGTCCGCGAGTACCTCGAGCCGCTCGCCGTCCGGATCGCCCAGGCTGGTCAGGACCAGCGCAGCTTCGGTGAAGTCCTCGTCCCGGGTGTAGCCGCTGACGGTCACCACCGTCGCCAGCCCCGCGCCGAGGGCGGCGAGCAGGCCGTTGCGCGAGTCCTCGATGACGACTGTCCCGGCGGGATCCAGCGCGAGCTGCTCGACGGTCAGCTGGTAGACGGCCGGGTCGGGCTTCTTACGCGGTACGACGTCGCCCGCGAACACCGGGATCGTGGCCGCGACCTCGTCGCCGACCGCCCCGGCCAGAACGGCCCGGACCGACGGCTCCGCCGACGTCGACGCCACCGCCACCGTCCATCCCTCTCGCAGTGCGTCGGTGATGACCCGTCGTACGCCGGGACGCGGGGGGATGACGCCCGCGGCGACCAGCTCGGTGAAGGTCTTCGTCTTGGCCTTGTGCCAGGTCGCCACGACCTCGGCACGTTCCGCTGCCGTTGCCGGGGACCCGGCCGCCCGCCAGACCTCCGGATCGTCCAGCACGGTGGCCAGGCGTTCCTTGCCACCACCGATGCGGAGCAGGCGGCCGTAGTCTTCGACGGACCAGCGCACCGGGAGGCCGAACTGCGCGAAGGTCGCGTTGAACGCCGGCAGGTGCCCGTCCCGCTCGGTGTCACCCAGCACGCCGTCGCAGTCGAAGATGAGTGCCGTCATGCGTGACCGCCGCTACCGAAGATCTCGATGTACTCGGCGGCCATGGCTTTGACGGCCGCGTGGATGTGGTTGAACAACGACGGCGGATCCCACTTGTCCGTGGCGCGCGCCTGTTCGAGATGCTCGAGCGACGACTTCATGTAGGCGACCTTGAGCGCGGTGGAGATGTTGACCTTCGCGCAACCCCGCCCGATCAGGTCCTGGAACTGCTCACGGGTCAGTCCCGAACCGCCGTGCAGCGCCATCGGGATGCCGGTCGCGGTCACCAGGTCGGTGATGCGCTGGTTGTCGAGGTCGGGTGTGGAGTGGTAGATGCCGTGGGCGTTGCCGATCGCCGGCGCGAAGACGTCGACCCCGGTCGTCTCGATGAACCGGGTGGCGACCTCCAGGGACTGACGCTGCGACTCCGCGTCGGAACCCACGCCGTCCTCGACCCCGGTGATGCCCTCGATCTCGCCCTCGACGTTCGCCCCGTACCCCTTGGCCTCGGCGACGACCTCGACGGTCTGGCGCTGGTTCTCCTCGACCGGGAGGGCCGAGGCGTCGAAGAGGACCGAGTTCCAGCCCGCCTCGAGGCAGGAACTGATGACCGCGCGGTCGGGACAGTGGTCGAGATGCAGACTGACCGGCACCGGAACCGGTGCGACGGTCGCGTCGAACATCGCCTTGAGTACGTCGCGGCCGACCGACTTCACGGTCTTCACGGAGGTCTGGACGATCAGCGGTGACCGCAGCTCGACCGCGGCGTCGACGACCGCGCGCAGGCTGAGCTCGTCCACCACATTGATCGCCGGGACCGCATACCCCTTGGCCAGTGCCTCGTCGACCAGTTCCTTCAGCCGTGCGACAGGCATGATCTCCCCTCTCCGCGGCCCGAACACCGCTTGGAGTCAGCCTGCCTCGCCGAACGCTGCAAGAATGCTGCACCGCCGTCCGCGCGAGCTACGCTCGGTGAGGTGGCTGAGACGCGGGTGGCGATCGCGGATGACGACGTACTGCTCCGCGAAGGGCTGGCGAGCCTGCTCGAGCAGTCGGGCTTCGAGGTCGTCGGCCAGGCCGGCAACGCCGCCGGGCTGCTCGCGCTGGTCCGGCGGGATCTCCCGGATCTCGTCGTCATCGACATCCGGATGCCACCGGGCCACTCGATCGAAGGGCTGGAAGCGGCGCAGGCGATCCGCCGGGAGCGCCCGGAGACCGCGGTCCTGCTGCCGTCTGCCCATGTCGAGGTGGAGCACGCGATGCAGATCCTCGCCAGCGGGCACGGAGTCGGCTACCTGCTCAAGAGCCGGGTCACGGACGTGGACGAGTTCATCGAGACCCTGCGGCGAGTCGCCAGGGGCGGCTCGGTGGTCGACCCGGGGCTGGTGAAGGAACTGGTGGACGCCCGCCACCGGCACGACCCCCTGGCCGCGCTCACCGAGCGCGAGCGGGAGGTCCTGGCGCTTGTCGCCGAGGGCCGCTCGAACGCCGGGATCAGCCGGCAGCTCTGGGTCACCGAGGGGACGGTGGAGAAGCACGTCCGCAGCATCCTCACCAAGCTCGAGCTCCCGGAGGCGGAGGACGACCATCGGCGCGTCCTCGCGGTCCTCACCTACCTCGACGGCCGGTAGCAGTTCCTTGCTGTCGGCCCCTATCGCGCAAGTCACCAGCTAGCGGGAATGCGATCGGCCGGTCACTTTGAGAGTCTGGGCACATGCTTCGCTGCCTGATCGTCGACGACAGCGACCGCTTCCTCGCGGTCGCGCGGACGCTATTGGAACCCGACGGCATCTCGGTGGTCGCCACGGCGTCGACCGGAGCGCTGGCCCTGAGCCTGGCCGCCGAGCTGCGACCCGACGTGACGCTGGTCGACATCGACCTCGGCGGCGAGAGCGGGCTGAAGCTGGCCAAGCGCCTGGCGGACCAGGCCGACGGAGCTCCCGCTCCGATCATCCTGATCTCCATGCATTCCGAAGAGGACTACGCCGATCTGATCGCCGCCAGCCCGGCGATCGGGTTCCTGCCGAAGACCGCCTTGTCCGGTGCCGCCATCCGAGGGACCCTCGATGGTGTCGGTGAACCGTGAAAAACCTGGTTTGACCCTGCGCACGATGATCGCGAGCGGCCTGCTCGCGGTGATCATCGGCGCCACGTTCGCCGTTCTGTTCTCCTCCGTCGCGGAGTTGCAGGACATGGAGCATCGGGCCCAGGATTCCGAGGACGTCCTGGTGGCCGCGAACCGGCTGGAGCGGCTGGTCGTCGACCTGGAGACCGGCCAGCGCGGGTTCCTGCTGACCGGGTCAGATCAGTTCCTGCAGCCGTGGATCGCGGCCCGGGCGGCGTTCCCGCAGCAGGCGGCCGGCTTGGAGAGCCTCGTCGCGGGCAATGCCGAGCAGCACGCCCGGGCTGTGCGTCTCACCGAGGCCGGGACCTCCTATCTGAAGGAATACTCCGAGCCGCTGGTCGCCGCCGCCCAACGGAACCGGAGCTCTGTCGACGCGCTGGCGGCAACTCAGGAGGGTAAGCAGCGGACCGACGCGATGCGGATCCAGTTCGATCAGCTCATCGCGGCCGAGGAGCAACTCGCCACGGCTCGGCAGGACACGGCCGACGCCGTGGCCCATCGCGCGATCGTCGCCGCCGCCGCGGGGCTGACGGGTTCGGTCGTGCTGGTGGGGCTGTTCACCTGGTACCTGAACTCGAGAATCCTTCGCCCCGTGCGCCGTACCGCCACCATGGCCGGGCAACTCGCAGCCGGCGATCTGGGCGCCCGTGTGCCCGACGACGGCGTGGGCGAGATCGGCGTACTGCAGCGGAGCTTCAACAGTATGGCTACTGCGGTCGAGCAGGGACGGCGGGAGCTGGCTGGTTCGCGGGTCCGGCTTGTCGCGGCCGCGGACCGGGCCCGGCAGCGGATCGAACGCGATCTGCACGACGGCACCCAGCAGCGGCTGGTGTCGCTGGCACTGCAGCTCAGGGCGGGCGAGGCGGCGGCGCCACCGGAGGTGCGTCCCCAACTCCGCAACGCCGCGGACGAACTGACCATCGCGCTCGAGGAACTCCGTGAGCTGTCCCGAGGGATCCACCCCGCGATCCTGACCGAGGGCGGTCTCGGCCCGGCCCTGAAGTCGCTCGCGCGACGTTCTCCGGTCCCGTCGGAGGTGACCATCGACGTGCCGGGCCGGCTGGCCGCGCCGGTCGAGGTCTGCGCGTACTACGTCGTGTCCGAAGCGCTGGCCAACACGGCCAAGCACGCGGGCGCGTCGGCGGTGTGGATCGACGCCCGGGTCAGCGACAATCGCCTGCGGCTGTCGGTCCGCGACGACGGCTGTGGCGGCGCGGCACCCGATCGCGGGTCCGGCCTGACCGGGCTCGCGGATCGGGTCGAGGCGCTCGCCGGCACGATCTCGGTGACCAGCCCGGTCGGCGCGGGAACCACCGTGCTGGTCAACCTTCCGATCGAGCCGCACGACGAGTTGTGAGGGCGATCGCTCACGTCGTCCGCCCCCGGCGTACCACCGCGTCGAAGCCGGCGGCGAGCAGGAGGACGGCGCCGGTGACGATCCATTCCCAGCCGGCGGAGTTGGCGCCCTGGATCAGGTCGCTCATGCCGTTGATGATGACGGCAACGACCAGGCCGCCGAGCACTGCGTCGATGATGCGGCCGTGCCCGCCGAACAGCGAGGTACCGCCGATGACCGCCGCACCGACGGCCAGCAACAAGGTGTTGCCGGCGCCGGCGTTGGACTGGACCGACTGCAGCAGCGAGGCCGCGACGAAGCCGGAGATGGCGGCCATCCCAGAGCAGATCACGAACACCGAGATCCGGATCCGGGACACCACGACACCCGCGCGCCGCGACGCCTCCTCGTTGCCGCCGACGGCGTACACGTGCCGGCCGTAGCGGGTGCGGCTGAGGACGAAATGCCAGACCGTGAACAGGATCACCAGCAACACCACGACCCACGGCATGCCCTGCGCCTTGTTGCTGAAGAACGCGTTGGTGGTCAGGTTGCGGTTGACGCCCATCTCGTAGGTGAACGCCGCCCCGAGCACCGCCAGCACGACGACCTTCGCCGCGATCACGGTGAACGGAGGCCGGGACAGCCCGGCCCGCCGGCGTCCGTTGGCCGCGCTGATCTTCATCGCGGCGTACCCGATGACGACCACTGCCAGCAGGACCCACCCGAGCCACAGCGGCACGAAACTGTTCTCCAGCTTGATCAGGGGTGAGGAGTCGGGCAGGATCACCGACCCCTGGCCACCGATCAGGATCAGAGTGATGCCCTGGAACGCCAGGAACGTCGCCAGCGTGATCACGAACGACGGGATCCCGACCCGCGCCCGCAACCAGCCCATCCCGAACCCGATCGCCACACCGGTCAGCAGCCCGACGAGCAGCGCCGGCCACCACGAGAACCCGTGCCGCAAAATCAGCACCGCCGTGATCGCCGAGCACAGCCCGCCCGTCGTCCCGGCGGACAGGTCGATCTCGCCGAGCAGCAGCACGAAGACCAGCCCCATCGCCATCACGATGATCGGCGCCGCCTGGATCACCAGCGCCTCGAGGTTGTAGGCGCTCAGGAAGCCTTGGTGCACCAGAGCGAACACCACGGTGATGACGATCAGCCCGACCACGGCCGGGATGGAGCCGAGTTCGCCGCCACGCACCCGCGCGAAGTAGTCGCGGATGTAGGCGCCCAGCGCGGCGAGACCCTCGCTCGGCTGGTCCGGTTCGGGCTGGTCCTGCCTGACCAGATCGTCGGTTGCGGCGCTCATACCGTCGCCTCCGACGACTCTTCGGGCGACAGTCCCATCGCACCGGAGCGGCCCGCGGTGATCAGCTCGACCACCTGCGTCTGGGTCACGTCCGCGCGTCTGACCTGGGCCGCCATCCGGCCCAGGAACAGTACGCCGATGGAGTCCGCGACCCGCATCACGTCGTTCATGTTGTGCGACACCAAGATGACAGCGACACCATGCTCGGCCAGTCGGCGGACCAGGTCGAGCACCTGCTCGGTCTGGGCCACGCCGAGGGCCGCCGTCGGCTCGTCAAGGATGACGACCTTCGACTCCCACAGCACCGACTTGGCGATCGCCACCGTCTGGCGCTGGCCGCCGGACAGGCTGGCGACGCGCTGCCGGATCGAGCGGACCGTCCGCACCGACAGCGAGTCCAGCGCCTGCCGGGCCAGCTTCTCCATCGTGTTCTCGTCCAGGGTCCGGAACCGGCTGATCCGCTCGCGGCCGAGGAACATGTTGTCGACGATGTCGAGGTTGTCGCACAGCGCCAGGTCCTGATACACGATCTCGACCCCGAGCGCCGCGGCGTCCCGGGGACCGCCGACCGTGCGGGGCGTGCCGTCGAAGATCAACTCCCCCGCGTCGACGTGATAGATGCCGCCGATGCACTTGACCAGCGTTGTCTTGCCCGCCCCGTTGTCGCCGACCAGGGCGGTCACCTCACCGGCCGTCGCGGTGAAGTCCACCGAAGACAACACGTGGACCGGGCCGAAGGACTTGTCGATGCCTCGCAATTCCAACGTGGGCTGGGAGGTCATGGCATCTTGATGCCGTTGGCCGCGCACAGCGCCACCAGCGCCGGCGTGGGGCAGACGGCTGCCGCGCTCACGTAGCCGTCGGTCACCGGCAGGGCGACGTTCGCCTTGGTGATGACGGTCGGGTCGGCCAGGTACGCCGGAACCTCGCGGCCACTCGTCGGGTCCTTGATCGTCGTCGGTGCGGCCGGCTTCTGACCCGCCAGGATCTCGCCGGCGAGCTTGATCGCCACGTCCGCCTCACCGGCGACCGGCTTGTAGATCGTGAAGGACTGCGTACCGGCCATGACGTTGTCGAGTCCGCCGGCGGTGGCGTCCTGCCCAGACACCGCAACCTTGCCCGCGAGGCTCTGGGCCTTGAGCACGTTGATGACCGACTGCGCCATGGTGTCGTTGGCAACCATCACCGCGTTGATGTTCGGGTGCTGGCCCAGCATCGTGGTGAAGACGGTCTGCGCGGTAGCGGCGTCCCAGTTGCCGGTCTGGTCGGCGAGCTTGTGCCAGCCAGGCTGCTTCGACAGTACGGAGTTGTAGCCCTGGGCAAACAACGCGGCGTTGTTGTCGGTCGGCGCGCCGTCGATCTCGACGTAGTTGACCGAACTCTTGCCCTTCACCTCAGGTGCCTGGGTCAGCGCCGTGCCCTGGTCCTGGCCGACCTTGACGTTGTCGAACGACACGTAGTACGACGCGGTGCCGCCGGCGGTGAGCCGGTCGTAGTCGATCGTGACGACGTTGTGCTGCTTGGCGAGTGCCTCGATCGCCTTCCCGGAGCCCGAGTCCAGGTTCACGACCAGCAGAACGCCGACGCCTTGGTTGATCAGCGCCTGAGCCTGCGACTGCTGGGTGGTCGGGCTGCCGTTGGCGTTGTCGATGTAGCAGGTGAGCTTGTTGTCGGCGCACTGCTTACGCAGTTGGTTGGGGTCGGCCGAGACCCAACGCGGCGAGGTCGCCGTGTCGGGCAGCAGCACGCCCACCTTCGTGTTCGCGGGCGGTGCGCTGCTCGACGACGACGCGCTCTTGTTGTTGCCACAGGCGGTCAGTCCCGCCGCCGCAGCGACGACCCCCGTCATCGCCACGGCCGTACGGAGTACGTGCAAAGAGGATGCCTTCATACTCGACAACACTCGACCGACCCACCGCACAGATCATCCCGGCAGGCGCCCATCTCCCCTACCGGGTAGCGCCCATCCCGCCGTACCGGAGAACTGCAATGCCGTCTTAGCTGCCCGCGGCCTGCTTGATCAGCTCGGCCACTGCCCGCGGCTGCGACACGTAGATCGCGTGACTGCCGGGGACCTCGACGACCGTCGAGCCGGCCCGCTCGGACATGGCTCGCTGCGCCGGCGGCGGGATCATCCGGTCGTCGGTGGCGACCAGGTACCAGCTCGGCTTGACCCGCCACGCGGGCTCGGTCACCGTTCCACCCAGCGCATCCACTCCCCACGGCACCTGCGCGTCGGCCATGAACGCGGCGAGCTCGCTCGGTACGTCGGCCGCGAAGGAGTGGGCGAACTTCTCCCGGTCGAGGAACAGGAAGCCGTCCTGGGGCGGCAGGATCGGCGGCACCGGGGCGCCCGGTGGCGGGTCGGCGATCAGCGTGTTGACCGACTCACCCTTGTCCGGGGCGAACGCGGCGATGTAGCCGAGCGCCACCACGTTCTCGTGCGTGCCGGCCTCGGTGATGACCGCCCCACCGTAGGAGTGCCCGACCAGAACGGCCGGACCGTCCAGTTGGTCGAGGACCCGGTTGGTGACGGCCACGTCATCCTCCAGCGAGAGGGTCGGGTTCTGCACGATGCTGACGCGGAACCCGTCCCGGACGAGCAGGTCGTACACGCCCTGCCAACCCGAGCCGTCGACGAAGCCTCCATGCACGAGGACGACGTTGCGTACGGGCGTATTTGTCATGATCATTTCTCCTTCGATCACCGGATTTCGGTGCCTCGAAGGTAGGTCGGCGAGGTCGTCGATCGCTTACGTCATCTGACTGGTTCATTCGGGTGGATGCTCGGCCAGAGCGTCACGGAGTGCGGCACGCGATGTGACGCCGAGCTTCGGGAACAGCTGGTAGAGATGAGTTCCGACCGTCCGCGGCGACAGGAAGAGCCGGTCGCCGATCTGCTTGTTGGTGAGTCCGGCCGCCGCGAGCAAAGCGATCTCGCGCTGCTGTGGCGTGAGTACGTCGATCTTTCGCGCGGCATCCTCGTGAGTCGACGGCAGACCGGTGGCCCGAAGTTCGGTGCGGGCCCGCTTCGCCCACGGTTCAGCACCCAGACGGTCGAAGATGTCGCGCGCGGCAGCCAGGTGGCTGCGTGCCAGGCTGGCGCTCTTGGCCCGCCGCAGGCGTTCGCCATAGGCAAGGTGTACGCGCGCCAACTCGAAGGGCCAGCGGTCAGCGCCGGGAACGTCCAGCGCTGCTTCGAACAGCTCGCCGTCCTCCGGCTGACTGGCCACCAGTGCAGCCGCCGCGGTCACCACGAGGGCGAGCCGTGGCGAGATCCGGTCGATACCGGTGGCCTGAGCCGCGGCAACGTGTGCGGCCGCCTCCGCGTGCCGCCCCGTGCGACCGGCGGCTTCGACCAGGTCCAGGATGACCCACAGCGCATGCGCCGCGTGGGGTACGAGCGTGCCCGCCGGAGAGATCGCGGTCACTTGCTCGAAGGCGGTCTCGTAGTCAGCGTGGCCCAGGGCTGCCAGCGCCTTGGCGTGGTACGCGTAGTTGAGAACGAACCCGCTCCGGCGCGGTCCGGCCCACTGGATCATCTGGTCCGTCAGAGCGGTCATCGTCGACTCGTCGCCGCGGGCGGCGGCGATCAGCGCGTGCTGGAATCGCAGCAGATACGACAGCAGTTCGTAGTTGTGCTTCTCGCACAGGGCAATGGCCTCGTCCGCCAGCCGAGTGACTTCGTCCCACTCTCCGGCGAGCAGGCCGTCGCATCCCAACAGCAGCAGCGCCTCGATCCCGGCCGTGATCGCGCCACCGGCTCGGCCATGCTCGACCGCCCGCCAGAGAGCGGCTCGGCAGGCCGGCAGCCGATCGACGTACAGGGCGGCGACGCCGACGCGGATGATGTGCCCCGGATCGGACTGCTCGGTCAGCCCGGCGACCATGGCGTCCAGCCGGTCGAGCACCGGCAACGCGAGCCGCGCGGGCTCGATGTACGTGCTCCCCAGGAGGTCGATGAGCTCCGGAGGTCGCGGCCGCAGTCGTGCCATCACCGTGTGGAACGACTCGACGAGTTCAGACCGCGAACCGAACGAGACGAGTGCCTGCAGGACCCACAGCGCCTCGAAGAGGATCTCGTCCGTTGCGTCGGTGGGATCCGGGGAGGTCTCGATCGCGGTCACGATCAACTGGTGGGCTGTGTCGATGGCGCCGTGGGCGTTGAGCAGGTACGCCGCGCCCGCCAGGGCGACGGCGAGTGAGGGCGGCTCGCGCAGTACGCCTGGCTCGAGAACGTCCTGCATGTTGCGGAGATCGCCGGTGACGTCGACGCCGATGTAAGCGGCCATCACCGATCGCCGCCTGCGGTCATCTGGGCGGGGACTGAGGTCGGCAGCGCGGAGCAACAGGACCATGGCACCGACGGGGTCGCCGCGCCGTTGCACCCTGGCAGCGGCCCGTTCGAGCAGGATCGCGACGTCCTCGTCCGGGCCGGTGGTGGCTTCGGCCAGATGCCACGCATGCCGCTCGGAGTCGTCGGCGTACTGCTCGGCCAAGGCTCGGTGGGCCTGGCTGCGTTGCTCACTGGTCGACAGTTCGACCACGGCGGCACGGGTCAGCGGATGCCGGAACATCAGTCGTCCGGCTCCGCTGTCGACCTGGATCAGCCGCGCCCGTTCGGCCGCGTCCAGCGCCGGGCTCCCCCACTGCGCGGCTGCGGCGTTGCGCACGATGCGTAGGTCACCGGCACCCTCGAGGGCAGCCAGCAGGAGTGGGCCACGCGTCTCGTCCGGCAGGTTGCTGATCCGCGACGCGAACAGTGACTGCAGGCGTCTGCTGAGCGGCGGAGGTGACGCCGGCGGCCCACCAGGCCGGCGGCCGCTGAGGGAGATCGGCAGCTCGAGCAGAGCCAGCGGATTGCCTTGCGCGTCCTCGAGCAGACGCTGCCGGACCCGTGGTGACAACGTGGGAAAGCGGTCGTCGACCAGCGCGGCGGCAGCGTCGCTCTCGAGAGGCTGCACCTCGAGCTCCGGCAAACCGCCGCGATCGAAGAAGCTGACCTCGTCGGAGCGGAACGCGGCCAGGAACCCGACCCGGCTGCCCGCGAGCCGACGGGCGACGAACCCCAGGACGACGGCGCTGACGCGATCCAGCCACGGCATGTCGTCGACGACCACCACCAACGGCCGGTCCCCGGCCGCTGCTGTCAGCAGAGCGAGCATGGCGCTCGAAACCGTCAACTGATCCGGCGGCGTCTCTTCGTTCAGCCCGACCGCTGTCTCCAGCGCGCGGCGGTATCTCTCGCTCAGCCGCGGGAGTACGTCGACGAGCGGATGGACCACCTGGTGGAGTCCCGCGAAACTCATGTCCGCTTCGAACTCGACCCCCGCGGCCCGCAACACGCGGGCTCCTTGCGCTGTCGCCCGTACCGCCGTGGCATCGAGAAGCACGGACTTGCCGACGCCGGCTTCGCCGGTGAGGAGCAGACCCGCGCCACCGACAGCTGCGGTAGCGACGAACGCGTCCAGCTGCTCGAGCTCGGCGTCCCGGCCGAACAGTTTCGCAGCGGCTCCCCCACGAGTCACGGCACCGAACTCTACTCTCGGCCAGTTGACCGAACCCTTCAGCGCGTCGGTCCAGGCCGGCAAGATCGGCGGCGAACGAGTCTCCGCCCGAGCGTCGGGCTAGTGGTGGCGGCGGGCGAGGTGGGCGGTGATCTCGGCGTTGATTTCCACGGTTTCGGGGAGGATCTGGAGGATTCGGCGGAAGACCAGGTCTCGGTCGGCGGGCGGGAGCATCACGTACGCCGAGATCGTCGAGAGTTGTCCGATGTAGTCGTGGGCACTCATCGTCAGGTGCCGTTCGATCACCGACTGCCGGACATCGGTGAACCAGTCGGACTGCTCGAGCTCCGTGCCGGGCCATTGCATCGGGCGATCCGACGGCGTGCCGTCGGGCGACGGCACGCCGTCGGTCTCCAGATACGGCGCACGTGCCGCGCGCGCGGCCTCCTTGAGGGCCGGATCGGCCAGCTCCACCGGTCCACCGAACGAGGCGAACACGCCACCCGGTCGGACGAGTGTGGCCATGCGGGCCCACCGGCCTTCAGGGTTGGTCCAATGGAGCGCGGCAGCCGAATACACCAGCTCGTACGACGAATCTGTCGGCAGATCCTCGAATGCGGCTTGCACGGTGGTGACGTTGGCCGGCTGGTGTTTGCGCAGTTCCGCGAGCATGGCCGCGTCAGGATCTGTCGCCGTGACCGCGATCCCTCCCTGCGCGAACAGGCGCGTTGCCTTGCCTGTCCCGGCGCCGATCTCGAGGGCGGTCCGGATCGGCCCACCGGCGTACGCCGTCACCAGATCGAGGAGTTCCACGGGATACCCAGGCCGGAACCGTTCGTACGCCTCCGCCACCGCCCCGAAGCTCAACGCACGCACAACCATGCCGGCATCCTGGCACCTTCCACGCCCCAGCGCTTGCCATTTTCCCCCGCCGACGTTCAGTAGAGCTCAGCGGCTCGTTTGGGCTCGAAGAAATTCGACGACGCGATCCATGATCTCGGCGCTGCTCCACATCTGCGGGGTGTCCGACAGCTCGCCGTGTCCGCCGCCCTTGAGGACATAGCGAGTGCTGTCCACCCCGGCGGCTCGCAGTGCCTGGTGCAGGCGAGCCGTCTGGGCCGGCGCGATGATCCGGTCGTCATCGCCGTGCAGGATCAGGAAGGGCGGGGTCTGCGCGGTGACACGGTTGGCCGGATCGGCTTCGCGCATCTCTTCGGGATGATCGGCCGCTGCTCGACCGGGGCCCAGAATGTACGCCGGAATCGCGGACTTGGGACCCGTATAAGCAGCCACGGTCGGCGCGTCGAATCCGGCGGCGACTTCGGTGAGGTTGGACGCGCCGAAGAAGTCGACCGCGGCGCTGATCTTGTTGTCCGGCTCGGTCGCGGCCATGGACGCCATGTAGCCGCCGGCCGATTCGCCCCAGACCGCGACCCGGTCCGGGTCGACGCCGTACTCACTGGCGTGGCCCCGCAGGAACTGCAGCGCGGTGGCCACGTCAATGAGCCCGTCACGGTAGGTCGCGCCGACGCTGGTGGTGCGGTAGTCGATGCTGGCGACCACGAACTCGGCGTCCGCGACGTACCGGCGCTGTTTGGCCGCCATCATCCGGCGCGCGGACACGAATCCACCACCGGGCAGATAGAGCACCAGCGGGTGTGGACCCGGTCCTTGGGGGGTCAGGATGTCCATGCGCAGCTTCGGCGAGTGGTCGGCGTACGCAAGGCCCTTGTAGGAGCGGCTGTTGCGGCTCGGGCTGATCTTGGCCGCGGGATCCGGCGCGATGACGATGCTGTCCGGATCGTCGTCGGGAGCGGCCACGCTCGACATCCGGATCGGCTTCCCGCTCAGCGCCGCCAGGGCTTTGATGAGCTGCATGGTGAGGTTCACGTCAGCATCCTCCGACGAACTGGCCGCCCCGAACCGTCTCCGCGATGGAAACAAGGTAACTCGACGATCGCTCCGTTGCCGGTCAGTGCGCGGAGTGGCCGCCGTCGGCGTTGAGGATGTGGCCGCCCGCGGTGATGCGGACACGCTCGAGGTCGTCTCAGCCGAAGGTGAAGGCGAACACCTCGGCCCCGCCGTCCAGGAAGGTGATCTTGAAGGTGCGCTCGTCGATGGGCCCGTGCTGGCGGATCAGCTGATGCAGGCGCTGCTCCGTCAGCGTCCCGCGGCCGTCGGCATCGACATCGAGACCGTGGTCCTCGCCCGGGGGCCGGTCGTCGAGCGTGACCTGGAAGCGGACCTCGGTGCCGCGGACCGCAGGTCCCATCACCAGGTGGAGGTCACGCGCGCGGAACCTGTCGACGAGATAGCCGTGCGGCGTGTTCAGGCGCGCGGCCTGTTCACCGACGGTCCACTCACCCGCCAGCGCCCACTGGTTCAACGACAGCTTCGACGGGATCGAGTACGACGCGTCACGCCCCGACCGCAGTCCGCCGGGTGAGGCGAAGTACTCGGACCGCTCGGAGCCGGTGTAGTTCTCCGGCGACCCGAGCGAGTTCCAGTCGGCCTGCGCCTCGAATCCGGCCGCGGACACGGCGACGAGGTCGGAGCCGGCCTCCACTCCCGCGTCGGTCAGCAACTCCTGGATGACGGCCTCCGACTGCTCGTAGTCACCTTCACCGAAGTGATGGTGGCGGATCGCGCCCTCCGCGTCGACGAAGTACAGCGCCGGCCAGTAGTGGTTGTCGAAGGCGCGCCAGATCGCGTAGTCGCTGTCGACCGCGACCGGATACCCGACGTTCAGGTCTCGCACGGCTCGTACGACGTTCTCCGCGTCCTGCTCGAACCCGAACTCCGGCGTGTGCACCCCGATCACCGTCAGCTCGGCGTACTTCTCGGACCACGCCCGCACGTACGGAAGCTGACGCAGCCAGTTGATGCAGGTGTAGGTCCAGAAGCTGACCAGCACCGGTCTCCCCCGCAGACCCTCGGTGGTCAACGGCGCCGAATTCAGCCAGCCGGTGGCGCCCGTCAGCGCAGGCATCCGGCCCTCGAACGATCGTGATGTCATGATGTGTCCTCGACCTCGGAGCCCGGTCCCTGGCTCCGGATACGCGGCCAGGGACTCTCACTGGTGCGAGGTAGGCCCGCAAGCGCGATTGTAGGTGCGTACCAATCACAACGCGGAGGGGTCACACTCTGATGGGCGACGAACTGCAGGGCCAGACGGTCGTGGTGATCGGCGGTAGCGCCGGCATCGGCCTGGAGACCGCGCGACAGGCTCGAGCCGCCGGAGCCGCGGTCATCCTGACCGGCCGCGACCCAGAGCGGTTGAAAGCCGCGGCGGCCGAGGTGGGCGCAACCGGTGTCGTGTCCTTCGATGCCAACGACTCGCGCGAGCTGGAGAGCTTCTTCGCCGGTCTGGGCGGCCCGATCGACCATGTGATGGCCACCGCCGGCGGCCCGTACTACGCCGCCCTCGCGGACATCGACTTCGACGAAGCCAGGCGCGCGCTGCAGGAACACCCGATGCTGATGGTCGGCGTGGCTCGGTTCGCGAAGGTCCGTCCCGGCGGCAGCCTGACCTTCATGGGCGGCACCGGCGGACGCCGGCCGGATCGCGGGATCGGCATCACCTCGGCGATGACCGTGGCGTTGCCGGCCCTGGCCGCCAGTCTGGCTCTCGAGGTCGCACCGGTCCGCCTCAACCTGATCGCGGCGGGCTTCGTCGACACCCCGTTGTCGGCCTCGCTGCTCGGTGACCAGCTCGAAGAGCGCCGTACCGAGCTGCGGACCACACTGCCCATCGGTCGCGTCGTCCAGCCGGACGACGTCGCCGCCCTCGCCGTGCACCTGATGACGAACACCGCCCTGACCGGGGCGACGTACGACATCGACGGCGGTCAAAGCCTCCTCCGGTGAAAGGCGTCCAATGCGATCCGACATCATCCCCGGGAGCACCTTCCCGGACTACGAGCTGCCCGACCACACCGACGTACCGCGCAAGCTCAGTGAGCTGCAGGGCGACGATCCGCTGATCCTCACGCTGGCCCGCGGGCACTACTGCCCGAAGGAACACCAGCAGCACCGCGAGCTCGCCGAGTTCTACCCGAAGATCGCCGTCGCCTACACGCAGGTGGTCACGATCGCCACCGACGAGCACCACACGCTGCAGGAGTTCCGGGCCGCGGTCGGGGCGCAGTGGCCGTTCCTGTCCGATCCCGGCCGGATCGTCCAGCAGGATCTGGACATCCGGGAGTACACCGACCCGGAGAACAACCCGATGATCCCGCACACCCTCGTGCTCAAGCCGGGTCTCGTCGTGCACAGCATCTACAACGGCTACTGGTTCTGGGGCCGGCCGTCGGTGCACGACCTCTGGCGTGACCTGCGCGAGGCGAGCCGCGAGATCCGCCCGGACTGGGACCTCAGCAAGCCCGGTCTCCGCGAGGCCTGGAACGCGGGCGATCTGTCGGCGTTCCACGGCTGGGAGACGAAGCCCGCCGACTCCTAGGAGAAGCCTTCCTTCAGGCGCTTCGGGGTACGACGGTGTAGCCGCGGCCCCGGATCGCCTCGAAGCTCTGCTCGCGGATCTCGGCCGTCGGGAACGCCGCGACCACCCGCTTGGTCTCAAGTCTAGAAAGCCGTCCCGCGGCTCGTGGTCCACCGCGTGTCCCGGACAAGTGGTTGACTGTGCCGATGGATGCTCAGTACGGACCGCACCGGTTCTCAGGTGGCGGTGAAGAGACCGATGCCTTTCGTGGTCAGGATTTCCGGGTCGCGGACCTGCGCGGCGCGCGTTTCACCGACTGCGACCTGTCCGGGGTCAAGGTCGTCGACGGCTGCCTGGTGGACGTCGACATCTCCGGGTACGTCGAGCGGCTCGTCGTCAACGGCATCGACGTGACCGAGTACGTCGACGCCGAACTCGATCGCCGCCACCCGGAGCGCGTGCAGCTCCGCGAGATCCGGGACGCCGACGGGTTCCGCGCGATGTGGGACACCGTCGAGCGGCTCTGGTCGGAGGCGATCGCCCGCGCCGAACGCCTGCCCGAGCCCGCCCGGCGCGAGCGCGTCGACGGCGAGTGGTCGTTCGTCGAGACCCTGCGCCATCTCGTCTTCATCACGGACGCCTGGTTCAGTCGCACCGTCCTCGACCAGGAGCGGCCCTACCATCCGCTCGGCGTCGCGCAATCCTGGTACGCCGACAAGGACGCCGTTGCCCTCGGCATCGACCTTGACGCGGCGCCGTCGTACGCCGAAGTCCTCAGCCTGTATGCCGATCGGGCGGAGCTGGTACGCCGGACGCTCGCCGGCCTCACCGACGGCGACCTCGGCCGGGAGTGCGTGCGCACCCCGGCGCCCGGGTACCCCGAAGAACCTCGGGCGGTCGCCGAATGCCTCGCGGTCCTGATGGACGAGGCCATCGAGCACTACCGCTTCGCGGACCGCGATCTGGCCGTCCTCGAAGCCCGCTGAGCCCGGCCGACACGGCGCAGCGGCAGGCTGTTTTGCGTCCGGGGGGTCGGGGTGCATCATTATGGCTGGGTTCGCTCCAGAAGGTGGGTGCGCCCATGTCTGCGACCCCTGGGAGTCACCATGTCCTTGGATCAGTCGTCGGCCGAAACCTTCGGCCAATTCGCCCTTGACCTGCACGACCTCGAGGGGGTCGAAGAGACCGTCGAAGCGGTGGTGCAGTTCGCCCGCCAGGCGGTCCGGTGCAAGCACGCGTCTGTCGTGCTCGTCGCGCAAAAGCGGCGGCTGGAGCTGATGGCGCTCACCGACCCGAAGCTTGCCGACCTCTACCAGCAGCAGATCGAGGCCGGCAGCGGGCCACTCCTGACCTCCATCGATCAGGAGAACGTGCTGGTGATCCCCGACACAGCAGCCGAGACCCGCTGGTCGCCGGGCTGGGTCGAGGAGGTCACGAGCGCGGGGATCCGGTCCGCGATGCACGTGCCGCTGATGCTGGCCGGGCACGCCCAGGCAGTGCTCAGTCTCTACAGCGACCAGCCGGACGCGTTCGACACCGACGACGTCGCGATCGCCCACATCCTGGCCCAGCACGCTTCGGTCGCGATCGCCTCCGCCCGCCACGACGCCTCCATGGCCCAGGCCATCGACGCCCGCAGGCTCGTCGGACAGGCGATGGGGATCCTGATGGAACGGTACGACCTCGACGGCGACCGCGCCTTCGAGGTGCTCAAGCGCTACTCCCAGGACACCAACCGCAAACTCCGCGACGTTGCGCAGGAACTGGTCGATACCCGCAAACTCCCGCGCTGAGCCCGAATACTCCGGCTCCGACCGGGCACCGGAGGTTCAGGACGACCCGAGCTCTCGGGGGTTTGAGCCGTTCAGGGCCCCGGTGTTGAAGCCAAACAGCACCGGGGTCCATTTTCACGACCGCTGCGGGATCGGAGCTGCGTACGGCGCGTCCGGAAGGCCCAGGTTCCGCCAGACGAACCGCGGGATGCGGGCCAGGAAGCCATGCAGGAAGAGTGAACTGTGGGCGATCGCCGGCTGGCTGTGCACACCCGGCGAGAACCACGCCCAGTCGTCCGCAATCCGGAACGACGCCGGTGGGTTCGCCATCAGGTACTCCATCTGGCGTGGATGGATGACGTCGTACGCGAACTTGGTGTCCTGCGCGGTGACCGCGAACTGATCGTTGAACGCCTCACTCTCGAAGCTGATCCCGCGGCCGAACCCGCGCCGCGCGACCTGGATCCACGGCATCCGGGCCGGCAACTGGAACCCGAGGACCGGCTCACTGTGGTTCTCGACCACGGTCCGGGTCTGACTTCGGCCCTCGCTGTCGGTGTAGCTCTCCGTCCGGGTGGCCTTCCAATGGTGCGTGAAAGCGACGAACGGCGGTCCGTCACCGTCGCGACCCCGGACCACGTCGCTGGTGCGGTGATCGTGGCCCGACCGCGTGACCGGGGCGAACTGCAGCAGGCTGTCGTCGACGTCGATCCAGTACCAGTCCGGGTGCTGGTAGAACGTCAGCCGTGGCGGCCGCTCCGGCTGGATCCAGCCGTCCAAGGGCGCAGCGTCGATCGCTGCGGCGGCCGCGGCGAGCTGCTCAAGCCAGGGACCGAGGCGATCGATGTCCTTGCGCGGCGGGTCGAGCACCACCAGTTGGTCACCATCGACGCTCAAGTTCACCCCCGGCTGGCCCGCTGCCATCGCACTCAGCTGCGCACACAGCTGCGGGGTCAACGCCGCTGCGGCGAACGCCGGGTCCAGCGCACCGATCTGCCAGCCCGGTCCGAGCTGCGCCGGGGACGGTACGCCGGTCGCCAAGACGCCGTACCGCGGCTGCGTCTCACCACCGGTGATCCACAGCTCCGGCAGCCGGCGGGAGAGGCCGACCATCCCGACCCAGCCCGACCAGTGCTCGGAGCTGTACTCGATCACCTGGAACGGCCGGCCACCGCTGGTCAGCCCGGTGATCTGATCGTCCGGCCGCCGCCGGAACCCGATGCCGAACGGCGGATTCCCCAGCCTGCCCACCGCGTCGAACGTCGGGCTGTTCACGAACGTCCAGCCCCGGTCCCGCACCGACCGGATGTACTGCTGCCGGCGTACGAGCGCGACGATCCCCCAAACCACCCCCGCCGCCACCAGCAGCACAACGATCAGCCCGACAATCCCCAGCCCACTGGCCATGCCCACCTCCTTCCGGAGAAAGCTATCGGCTGAGGGGGTTCGGAAGCGGCTGGGCGTGGATGATGTGGAGGCGGCTGACGGCTCGGGTGAGGATGACGTAGAGGCGGTGCAGGCCGCGGGGTTCGGCGGCGACGATCTGGGCTGGTTCGGCGACGATGACGGCGTCGAACTCGAGACCCTTCGCCAGGGTGGCGGGGACGCAGACCAGTCTGGTGGTGTCCATCTCGTCCTCGGTCTCACCGAGGAGAGCCGGCTCCAGGCCGGCGGCGGCGAGGGCGTCGCGGAGGTGGGAGATCTGGTCGTCGGCTGCGATCAGCGCCACCGAACCTTCGCCGGCGAGGGCGGTCTTGCACGCGGCAACGAGCTCGTCGGCGAAGGAGTGCTCGTCGGTCTCGACGATGGCCAGCGCATCGGCGACGGTCCGGACGCCGCTCGGGATGCCGAGCGTGGGAGCGATCTGTGGGAGGAGCTTGGCCGCGAAGTCGATGATCTGGGCCGGGACGCGGAAGCCCCGGTCGAGTTCGGCGACCACGGCGTCCGACTTGTCGAGATGACCGAGGACCCGGTCCCACGAACCGGCGGCCCACGCGGTGGTTGCCTGCGCCAAGTCCCCCAGAACCGTCGCCGAGCCGGTGCGGCATCGCCGGCCGAGCGCACGCAACTGCATCGCCGACAAGTCCTGTGCCTCGTCCAGCACGAGATGGCCGAGCGAGCCCGTACGGCGCTCGATCAGGTCCTCGAGTTCGTCGAGCAGCACGGTGTCGGCGAACGACCACTTCGCCGACTTCCACGAACGCGGCGGCTTGGGCCACAGCAACGCCGTACGCTCGTCCTCCGTCAGCAGGTCGCCAGCCACCCGCGCGAGGAAGTCGGCATCGGACAGCAGCCGGTGCAGCACCTGCTCGGGTGCGACGCGCGGCCACACCGCGTCGATCAGTTCCTTCACGGGCTTCGATCGGGCCACCGCGTTCTGCACGCGGTCGTCCGGCGACTCGGCACGCTGCTCCATCCGGACCAGGACGACGTGCGCGATCCGCTGCGCGAGCGCGTTCCGCCCCGGCGCGTACCTGGTCGACTCGCGTAGGTCGGACACGATGTCGACCACCTCGTAGTCGTGCACCCGATAGCGCCGGGATCCCTTGCTGTAAAGGATTCCCTCGGTCGGCGTACCGACGTACGACCACAGCGCCCGGTGCAGCACGTCGGCCATCCGGGCGTCACCCTTGACCCGCTCGGCCTCCACTGCGTCCACCGCCGCGGCCGGCCGGCTGATCAGCTCCTCGATGATGATCTGCCGTACGTCGACCTCGCCGAGCGCGGGCAGGACCTTGCGGATGTACGAGAGGAACGAGCGGTTCGGCCCGACGATCACGACACCGCCGCGACTCAGCCGCTCCCGTTCGGTGTAGAGCAGATACGCCACGCGGTGCAGGCCGACGGCCGTCTTCCCCGTGCCGGGCGCACCCTGCACGCAGACGGACGGATGCAGTGCCGCGCGGACCAGGTCGTCCTGCTCCGGCTGGATCGTGGCGACGATGTCGCGCATCGGCCCGGTGCGCGGCCGCTCGATCTCGGCGCGCAGGAACGCGTCGGCCTGATCGGTCTCGACCGCCCCGATCAGCGGCTCGTCCTCGAAGCCGGTCAGCTCCGCGTGATCGGAGAAGCCGTAGCGGCGGCGCATCAGGACCCGCTGCCGGTCGCTGCGGGTCGCCCGGTAGAACGGCACCGAGACCGGCGCCCGCCAGTCGATGACCAGCGGTACGCCGCTGCCGTCGTGTACGTGCCGGCGACCGATGTAGATCTGGTCCAGGTCCTCGATCGTCCCGGCCTCGTAGTCGATGCGGCCGAAGAACAACGGCACGTCGGGGAGGTCGAGCAGGGCCTGCGTGCGCATCTTCTTGGCCCGCTCGTTGGCCTCGTTGGTGAAGCGCTCGTCGTTGTCCTCGCCGCCGATCAGCGGGACGTCGCGGGCCTCCACCTCCTGGTACATCCGGGCGAGCGCGGCGCGGGCCGTGGTGAGGAACGCGCGTTCGGTGTCGAGTTCTGGTTCGGCCATCGGAGAGAGCCTCGAATCGTGGAGAGCTTCGGATGGGGACGATCAGCAGGGTCCCGCCCCGGAGCACAACCATCCGGTTCGATTCGATCCCGAAAAGACAGGTCGAGGACGCTACCAGCGGCCCCGGCAGTCCGCCACCGAATATCCAGCCGATGGGCGGAATGCCACGCACGGGCCGCTCTGCGACCGTCAGGTGGTGGCGGGCTTCGGGCGTGACCAGGTCCATGACGTTGGTCTGATCGCCGCACGGCTGGGCAGCGGCCCCGCCCACCGTTTCCTCGATGCAGATCTGCCTCGACCGGGTCACCGACGCGGGTCAGAGAACGCAGTCAGAGAGCGCAGTCGGGGATTGGCGTCCGAGGGTTGGAGGCGCCTTCCGAGGTACGGTCCGCGACCGCACAGCGACCCTGCGGTTCACCTATTGTCCGGCCGCACGCCGAACGTGTCGTCGTCCGAATAGTCTGTGTGCCGGTCTCCCAGGTCATCGATCAGACGCTGCCCTGGACCGTCGGCCTGATCGGTCTGGCGACGGTGATCTCGTTCGCCGTCGGCATCCTGCTCGGCCGGGCCGCCGGCTGGCGACGCGGTTGTTGCGGGGAGCGCGCTCGACATGAGCCCGTGGTGCCGACGCTTGATTCAGAACGCCGCCAAGCCCAGCACTTACGCCGCCGTCGAAGTGGAGGCGGTCGAGGTGGCGGCAGACGCGCCAGTGGTCGCGGCAGTGGCAGTGGGGGTCGCCGCGAGGGCGCCAGGGGGCGTTGTGGAAGCGCCCCAGGGGCCTGAGAGGCTGCGCTCGGGTCCCGGCTGATCGTCAGCAGAGTTGTGCTGGTCGGCGTCCAGCTCGAGGTCGCCCCAGGGGTCGAACGTGCCGCCGGAGCGCGTGGCGAACTCGCCGCTGCCATCAACTGTCGGGGGCGGCTTCACTGGATCGCCCCAGACGTCGAGGCCTGTGGCGGCAGGGGCTTTGCCGGTTGGCTCTTTGGGTACGCCGGAAGGGCGGCCGCCGGAGCCTTCACCCCACGGATCGACCTCGGTGGCGGGTGGGCGCTGCTTGGCGCGCACGGGTCGTTCGTCGGGGGTGTCGCCCCAGGGGTTGAGGCGTGCGGTTTCGTCGGCGGTGATCCAGGGTGGGTCGGTGTCGCGTGGCCAGGCGTGGGTGACGGGGCCGCCCGCGGCTGCGCCGGTCGTGGGTGCGTGACCGGTGGTGGCGTCGGTTGTGGGTGGGTGACCGGTGGTTGGGTTGGTTGTGGGTGCGCAGCCGGTGGGTGCGCAGCCGGTGGTTGGGTTGGTCGTGGGTGTGCGACCGGTAGTTGGGTCGGTTGTGGGTGCGTGACCGGTAGTTGGGTCGGTCGTGGGTGCGCGGCCGGTGGTGGCGCTGGTTGTGGGTGTGGCCGGGGGTGGGTGGGGTGTGGTGGTTGGTGGCCGGTATCTGTCGCGGGGGACGGGGCCGGGGGTGGCCCAGGCGGGGCGGGCGACCTCGACGATGCCGTTGGTGATCTGGATGGTCCAGTGCCCGGCGTGCAGGTCGCGGTGACACCGTTTGCAGAGCAGGGCGAGGTTGGTGATCTTGGTTTCGCCGCCGTCGATCCACGACTTCACATGGTGGGCGTCGCAGTAGATGGGTGGGGCGCCGCAGCACACACACCCTTTGTCGCGGGTGATGAGGGCTTTGCGGATCGGGCCGGTGGCGAGCCGCACGGTGGTGCCGACGTCGAGTGGCTGGGAGTCCGAGCCGAGCACGATCGGGAGGATGTGGGCGTCGCAGGCCAGTCGGCGGATGGTGGCCGCCGACAGGGCGTCGCCGTAGATCAGGTGGCCGAGTTTGTCGGCGGTGGCGGCCTTGAGGTCGTTGTAGTCGATGGTGACGGTGATGTGTGGCTTCGAGCCGTGCCCGGCAGCGGCCCCGCGCCCTTGACGGTTGCCCGCGCTGCCCGCGCTGCCCGCGCTGCCCGCGCTGCCCGCGCTGCCCGCGCTGCCGGCGCTGTCCGCGCTGTCGGCGCTGTCGGCGCTGTCGGCGCTGTCGGCGCTGTCGGCGCTGTCGGCGCTGTCGGTGGTGGTGGTCGCTGCGGGCGCGGTGTCGGCGGTGTCCGTGGGCGCACTGGCGCTCGCAGAGGCGGCTGTGGCGGTGTCTGCGGGCGCGGCGGCGCGTGTGGTGGCGGCCGTGGTGGTGGTGGTGGCGACTGTGCCCGCTGTGGGGTTTGTGGTGGTGAGGAGGGTGGTGAGGGCGTCGGCTTGGCGTTTGGTGCGGGGGCGGGGGTCGGGGGCGCCGTCGATGGTTTTGTGGGGTTTGGCGTGGGTGTGGATGAGGGTGCGGAACAGTTCGGCGTTGTCGTTGGCCAGGTAGCCGGTGAACGCGACGCCGTTGGCGGCGTTCTTCAGGGTGAGCGACTCGCGGTCGTAGGCTTTTTGTTCGGCGGGTTCGGGGCCGTCGGTGTCGAGGCGGTCGCGGACGAGGCGGCCGGCTTTGCGCAGGTCGAGGGGGCCGTGGGTGCGGCCGAGTTCGACCAGTTGCTGTTCGGCGACCCGCAGGTCGTCGGCCGGGACGGTGGCCGGGACCTTGTCCAGCGCGGACACGATCGCCTCGGCCTGCGCCGGGTGCAACAACACCCCCACCCGCGCCGCATCGTGCTCGCCGTCGCTGCCATTCCTGCCGCCCGCGTCGCTGCCGCCCGCGTCGCTGCCGCCCGCGTCGCTGCCGCCCGCGTCGCTGCCGCCCGCGTCGCTGCCGCCCGCGTCGCTGCCGCCCGCGTCGCTGCCGCCCGCGTCGCTGCCGCCCGCGTCGCTGCCGCCCGCGTCGCTGCCGCCCGCGTCGCTGCCGCTCGCGTCGTCGGTCAGGTCGTCGTCGCTGGCACCGGTAGCGGTCGTTGGGTCGTCTGGCAGCGGGTTGGGGTCGGGGAGGGCGGCGGCGACGGCGGGGTACTTGTCGAGGGTGGTGGCGAGGTGGACGTCGCGGCGGGCCTTGGTGGGGTCGATGCGGTAGCGGAAGGTGAGTAGCCGGGCGGTGGTGCCGGCGCCGAGTTCGTGGGCGTGGCCGGTGGTGTCGAGGCCGGCGATGAGGTGCAGGGCGAGGGTTTCCAGGCGGGCGATCTCGGCGTAGGTGGCGTCGAGAGTGGACAGCATGTCGCTGCCGCTCATCGACCACACCGGTCGCTGTCCGAGAATCTCCATACACAAACTGTAGGCGGCGCCCCCGACAGTTTTCAAACCCGGAAGCCCTTGTTTTCAAGGGATTCCATTCACAAGAGACTATCCACAGCGGTCCGGGACTGTGCACAGCCTCGCGCGTGAGGCGGGCCGCTCTCGTACTGCCCGAATATCAGAACGATTGCCGCTAGCAACCACCTCGACTGCGCGCGACGGCCCGGCCGGGTGGTTGACATCATGTTTCGGCCTTCGTTGTCGAGGTCCTGTGGACTCGCTGCACCTCGCGGTCGTTCAAGCTGCGTTGTGTCCAAGGCCTTGCGGAGACACGTTGGAGTCCACCGGGCACCGCGACGTCGTTGCCACCTTGCACGACGCGAATCGGCCCGTGCACGCGTAACTCCGTACGGCGTCATCTGGTCAACCGCAGGTCAGTCGACTCCAGGCGGGAGGTGGCGCGGCTCAACCGGAGCTGGTCCGCAACCAGTCCGGGATGTACTCGTCGTCCCGCGGGAACTCAGCGAGGTCGGCGGCGTAGATGCCCGCGTCGACAGCGAGCGACCAGGCAGGTTCATGGTCGTAGTCGAAGTCGGTTGTGAACCGCCCGTCCGCGCTGACGCCGACGTGCGCGGTCAGCCACGCGCCCTTGCCCGGCTGGTACATCTGTCGCCGCAGGGCCTCGAAGAGGTCCTCGAGCCCGTCGGGCAGCGGGTCGAGCTGCGTCGGCTCACCACCCGGGCCGACCAGGGTCGCATCCAGTTCGGCGTACGGCGCTGTGGCCCGGTAGACCGCGCTCACTTCACGCCATCCGGCGGGCAGCCCGGCGGTCAACGCACGGGCGATCGCGTCGATGGTGCCGATCTCGCTCATTCTCGTCCCCGGGCCGGCGGCGGTTTGGTCTCCTTGAAGATACGCCGTGGCGATCGCCGGCCCTCGTGCCGGTCGACGACGGTCCGGGCCGACGGGCGGCGCGACGTACCGTTCGGGTGCCGGACGTCGATGGCGGCGTGCACCTGGATGCCGGCCGCCCGCAGCGCCTGCCAGGTCTCCTCCATCCGGCGCCAGTTGTCGCTGCCCTTCACCGCGCGGTTCTGCGTCCGCGACTGCGCGGTGAGATTGATCGCCTCGCCGGGGCCGTCGAACACCGTCGCGAACAGATGACCACCATCGTCGGTGCGCTCGCGGTCGGGCTCGCCGGCCTCGCGCTGCGCGTCCAGGTCGCGACGCTCGTCGTTCTGCTCCGACGGCAGCCAGCCGAGCCACCCTTCGGCATGGGTGACCCGGCCGGCCTTGTCCGTCGCGTACAGGTAGCGGTCGTCGACCACGTAGACCGACGACGGCTCCGGTGCGGACAGGTTGTCGTTCCAGTGATCCGCCCGTCCCGACTTCTCCTTGCGGACGGGCAGACCGGCGTACCGCTCCGGCACTTGCACCACATCGCCGGGGCCGTACCCGACCGCCCGGACGTCGGCCGGATCGGCAGGTTGCTCGATCCGGCCCGACGCCCGGCGCGATCGGTCCGTCATACCTTGATCAGCCGTCGTTCTCCGCGGACGGGATGACGGCACCCGGCACGTCGGCCGGAGCGACGATCTTGTCCTCGCCCGGGTACGGCGTGGACCAGTCGTGCGCCTGGTACCAGTCGAAGTGGTTCATCTGCGCCGGGTTGGCGAAGTCGGCCTTCGCGTTCGGACCGGTGGTCCGCTGCTGGGCCAGCCACGTCTCCCACTGCGCGGCGACCGCCTGCTGGTCAGCCGGGACCGTTGCCTTCGGCACCGGCGCGGCGTTCGGGTTCTGCGCCGCGGGGACATCCGCGCCACAGGGCGGCAGCGTGGCCAGACCCGCCGTCAGCGACGTCCGGTTGGGAACGGCGTTGAACGGAGTGAAGTTGGGCTGCTGCGTGAACGCGCCGAACATCGGGGTGGCCGCGGTGTCCTTCTGGTTCATCGGCTTCATCCCGAGGATCTGCTCGATCGTGCGGATCGTCGTGATCTGCGTGTAGTAGTGGCTGTCGACGACGCCGTGCTGGGCGTACGGGCTGATGATCTGGATCGGCGCCCGGTGGCCGTCGATGTGATCGAGACCGGCCTGGGAGTCGTCCTCGAGGATGAAGATCGCCGAGTCCTTCCAGTACTGGCTGTGCGAGATCTCGTCCACGATCCGGCCGGCGGCGAGATCGTTGTCAGCCACCCCGGCCGGGCCGCTGTTCGGGCCGCCGGTGTGGTCGTTGGACAGCCAGAACATGTTGAGGTTGGCCGGTCCGTTCTTCTCGAAGTCCTTCTTCCAGATCTCGGTCTTGTAGATGTCCGGGACATTCAGATCGAATTGCGGGAAGCCCTGCACCGACACGTCGTTCAGCGACGGGATCGCCGAACCGACCTTGATCGGGTAGGCGGTGTCCTGACCGGTCGCCTGCATGTTCTTGGTGTCGCAGTACAGGTTCTGCCAGGTCGCGCCGGCCGGCTTCTGCTCGATCGACTGGAACTCGCCGAAGTCCTTGACGGTCTTGCCGGCCGCCTGCGCACCGGTCCAGATGAAGCCGCTCTTCTGGTGGCCGAGCGCGTCGTTCTCGGTGTCGTAGCTACGCAGGTACTCACCGGCCGAGGACTCGGTGTACTCCGGGTTGTCGGCCTGCATCAGCCAGTTGTGACCCTCGGCGGAGTTCGTGCCGATGTCGTAGGTGTTGTCGTACAGGCCGAACTGCTTGGCCATCGCGTGCTGGTTCGGCGTCACGTTCTCGCCGTACTGCGTCAGCGCAGGGTCGCCGTTGCCCTCCGGGATGTCGCCGTACACCTGGTCGTAGGTCCGGTTCTCCTTGACGATCAGGAACACGTGCTTGATCGTCGATGGGTCGCCGAGTCGCAGCGGGACCGGCACCGCGGCCGCGCCCGTGGCGTCGGCCGTCGCGGCCGAGCCCTTGTCCCAGCCGTTCTGCTGGAAGACCTGCGCCGTGAGGCCGTGGATCGCCTGGTCGTTCGGCAGCGTGAACTGGGTCAGGCTGGACGTGGTGTCGTGCGTGCTGTGACCGGCGGCGGTCGTCGTACGGCGGGCGTCCACACCGCGGGTGTTGGACACCACGATCTTGGTGCCGACGGTCGCGATCTCTGCCGGGAAGTAGTCCGTCGGGACCAGGCCGACGTAGCTGACCGGCTCCAGCGGGTTCTTGTACTTGTAGACCGCGACCGCGTTCGCGCGGCCGAGCGTCACCAGCAGGTGACCGTCGTCGGTGAGCGTCACACCGTTCGGCTCGTAGCCGACCGAGGCCTCCGGCCACGGCTGGGTGGCGATGGTCTGGACGACCTTGTCGCTCGTGGTGTCGATGACGGACACGTTGTTGGTGGCCGTGTTCGTGACGAACAGGGCACCGTTCTTGGCGTACAGCGCGGTCGGGTGCAGACCGACGTCGATGCTCGACGCGGCGGCGGCCGGGTTCGCCAGGTCGATGACGCTGACCGTACCGGTCGTGGTGGCCGCGGTTACCTGGGAGGCCACCACCTGGGTGCCGTACGAGTTGATCGTCGGGTCACCCGGCTTGGCCGGGCGGCCGCCCTCGTTGCTCACGTACAGCTTGTTGCCGACCACAACCATGTCACGCGGGGCGTTGCCGACGGCCCAGCTCTGCTTGACGGTGCCGGTCGCCGTGTCGATCGCGACCACGCGGTTCTGGCCGTTCACCGCGGAGTACACCGTGGAGCTGTCGGCCGAGAACACAGCCTCGCCGACCAGCGCGCGCTTCGCGCCGTCCGCGGCGATCGTGACGAACGTCGGGTTGGCCAGCGAACCGTCCTGGTTCACCGTGAACCTGCGGTAGCCGTCGGCCTGCCCGAGCCACAGTTGCGACCCGTCGGGCGAGTACGTCGGGCCCTCCTGGCCGATGTCGTTCCCGGGGATCCTCAGGTCGGCGGCGGCGTTGTTGCCGACGTACTGCTGAACCTTCCAGTTCTTCAGGTCGATGATCGCGAGCGCCATCCCGCCGTCGGTCACGGAGGCAGCCATGTGGCTGCCGTCCGCGCTGACCGTGGACGACATGATCTTGCCCTTCTGGAGGACCAGACGATCGCCGAGCGGCTTGATGTACTGGTCGCTCGAGATCACCTCGCCCTTGTCGGTGACCTGGCCGACCTGGTCGTAGCCGAATTGGTGGGTGGCGGCGACTGCAGTGCCGGCTAGGGCCACGGCGACAGCGGTCGTCCCGGCTGTCACGAGTGGTATCCGGCGGCGAAGAAGGGTGGTGAGGCCCTTCTCGTCACGCCGGCGGCGGCGTGTTACCTGCATGGGGTTTATCCCTTCGGGGTGGACGGAAGCAGTTCGATGTTGGCGTCGAACTGCCAGAGCGGATTCGGTTCGTCGCCTGCCGGGGTCCGGACCAGGAAGAAGCCGTTGACTTCTTTCGGTCCGTCCCCGTCGGCGACGTACCGTCCGAGCGGGTTGATGTCGAGTTGGTAGATGGCCGAACCGGCCGCTTCGACACCAGGGATGTGCCAGCTCACGACGCAACGCCAGTCGTTGCCGGCACCGACGGCGGCGACCTGGTCGCCGCCCTTGGTGCAGGCGGCCGAGGTCTGGAGTTGCGCCTCGGTGACGTCGGGCCGGTTGAGCTGCTTGGTCTGCAGGCGATAGAGGTGCGCGAACGACGTGGCGACCGACCGCTGCACCTTGTCCTGGTCGATCCCGGAGCCGACCCCGGCCACCGGGGCCAGCACCCCGGCGGTGAGGCCGAACAGTACGACGAGCGGCAGCAGGCCGGCGGTGATCGCCAGCCGGCCGGATCCGTCGTGGGCCGGGTTGGTGAAGTCGCGCCGGACGAAGAGGAAGTAGGCCAGGGCGGTCGCGACGACGACCCACACCAGACTGACCGCGATGCCGATCAGCAGCGGTCCGCGTTGTGCCGGGCTGGTGAACAGCCCGTTCCAGCTGATGAAGGCGTAGCCGGGCAGTGCGTAGCGGATCGCGACGGGGACCGGGAGCTGCTGAACGATCTGCATCGCCAGGGCGACCACGGCCGGCAGCAGCAGGCCCATCGGCGACCGGCCCAGCGCGACGGACCCGAGCAGGCCGATCGCGGCGAGAGCCAGCGTCGGGGCGAGTGCGCAGGCCCAGGCGAGCAGGACCCTTCCGGCCGCGTCGCCTGGTGACAGCAGGTGGCCGTCGAGGCCGTTCAGGGATCGGTTGCCGACGACCACGAGTCCACTGATCGTGCTCGAACACACCATCCCGATCACAAGCACCACGATCACGGTGAGGCTGGACAGCGCCTTCGACACGAAGATCCGTCGCGGCGATCGCACCGCGACCAGGAGATGGCGCCAGGTGCCGAGCCGGTCCTCGGAGGCGAACACGTCACCGGCGATCAGCGAGGTCAGCAGCGGGAGCGCCCAGGATCCCGAGAAGCCGAGGATCACCAGCGGTCCCGCCCACCCGGTCGCATGCATCCAGCGGCCGAACAGGGTGTCGACCGGGAGCGCGGCCTGCTGGCTGATCACCGCGACGAAGAGCGCCGGCGCGAGCCAGCACGCGACGATCAGCAGGCGCACGCGCCACTGCGAGAGCAGCTTGACCAACTCGAAGCGGTAGGCGCGCGAGACCGAGACGCTGCGGGCGACGGGCGCCGCAGTTTCCTTGGTGGCCTCGGCGACGGTGGCGGTCATCGGTCCGACTCCTGCTGTTCGGTGAGATCGAGGAACGCGGCTTCGAGTGGCGACACGACCGGTGCGAGCTCGCGCACCGCGACCCCGGAGTGCACGAGCCCTTTGACGAGCTCGTCCAGGGCAGCCACCGAGGCGGACACCACCAGCATGTCGGCGCCTTGCCGTACGCCGCTGTCGTCGACGACCCGGATCCCGGCCGTCTCACCGGCCAGCCGGTGGGTGGCGTCAGAGTCGGAGGTGACGAGCCGGTAGTCGAGCTCCCGGCCCTCGGTGGCCAGCTTCGTCATCGGGCCGGAGAAGACGACTCGTCCGGTGGCCAGGATCGTGACGTCCGAGCACAGTGCCTCGACGTCGTCCATCCGGTGACTCGACAGCACCACGGCAGTTCCGTCGGCGGCGAGCCGGGTGAGGACGCCGTACACGTGCTTCTTGCCGGCGGGGTCGAGGCCGTTGGACGGTTCGTCGAGCACGAGCAAGCGCGGCTTGGTGAGAAGCGCAGCGGCGAGGCCGAGGCGCTGACGCATGCCGAGGGAGAAGCCACGGACCCTGTCGTCGGCGACGTCGGTCAGCCCGACCTGGTCGAGTGCGTCGCCGATGCCCATCGTCGGTGCGTCGCCGCGGAGAGCGGCCAGGGCGGCGAGGTTCTGCTTGGCCGTCAGCGAGGGGTAGAGACCAGGACCGTCGACGAAACCCGCGACGCCCTCGGGGACGGCGAGCGCCCGGCCGACCGGCGTACCGAGGATCTCCAAGCTGCCGCTGTCGGCGACGGCCAGTCCCAGCAAGAGACCGAGCAACGTCGTCTTGCCCGCACCGTTCGGCCCGACCAATCCGTGGAGCTGTCCCTGCGCCACGTCCAGATCGATGCCGTCGAGGGCGACCACCTCACCGAAGCACTTGACGATTCCGCGAGCCCGCACTGCAGGGGGTGTGTCCATGGTTCCCTTCTCGGTGTTACTGACGGAGAAACATTAGAAAGGAATACAACGTCGGGCAGGAACCGGCGGTTGAACGATCGAAGAACGGGAGACGTCCGCTGTTCATCACGCTCTCAGCCGGCTCTCAGAAGTTCCCCGGCGAGGTACATCAGGCGTCGCCGCGAAACTTCCCTTCGATGGAATACCCATCAAGCGTAAGTTTCAACCCATGCCGGAGTGGCGTTTTATCGGTAGGCGCGAGCCTGGAGTTCGAAGAGCTCGGCGTACCGGCCGCCGTGGGTCAGGAGGTCTTCGTGGGTGCCGACCTCCTCGACGCGACCGTTGTGCATGACAACGATCAGGTCGGCCATCCGGACGGTCGAGAACCGATGGGACACCAGCACGGTGATCCCTCCCGTCTCGGTGGCCGCTATCCGGGCGGCAGCGGCGTACTGCTCGTAGAGCCGGTGCTCGGCCTCGGGGTCCAGTGCCGCGGTCGGCTCGTCGAGGAGCAGCAGGAGAGGGCGTTCGCGCATGAAGGCCCGGGCCAGAGCCAGCCGCTGCCACTGGCCGCCGGACAGTTCGACGCCGTCGGTGAACTTCTTGCCCAGTTGCGTATCGAGCCCGCGTGGCAGTCCGGCGATCAGCGACTCCGCGTCACCTCGCGCGATCGCAGCCCGGATGGCGGCCTCGTCGTCCGCCCGCTCGACATCGCCGATCCCGACGACCAGACCCGCCGTCAGCTCGAACTTCACGAAGTCCTGGAAGCCCGCCGAGAGCTGTGACCGCCACGCGTCCGGCGAGATCGTCGCCAGGTCGACGCCGTCGACCAGGATGCGTCCGGTGGTCGGGTCGTACATCCGCGCGAGCAACTTGACCAGCGTCGTCTTGCCGGCGCCGTTCTCCCCCACCAGCGCGACGGCCGATCCCGCGGGCACGGTGAGATCGATCGCGCTCAGTACGGCGGAATCCGAGCCAGGATAGGAGAATCCGACGTTCCGCAATTCGATGCCGGACCTCAGGCGGGCCGGCGCCGGCGTGACGCTCTGCTGCCACGAATTCTCTTTCGCGTACTCGCGCAACCAGTCGTACCGGCTGAAGCTCCGGACCACCTCGCCGACCCAGTACACGTTCTGCGCGATGCCGCCGGTCATCTGATCCACCTGCGGCGCCAGCAACAGCACGAGGACGACGTCGCCCGCCGTCTGCAGGCCGTCCCTCGCCCGGGCGATGATCCACACGACGGCCGCGGCGTACGCGAGACCGAAGGCCAGCCGCACCACCCCGTCGACCTTTCCGCCCCAGCGCGCCGCGGCGACCCGGCGCTGGAACCGCTCCGTCTGGAGCGCGAAGATCTTGTCCAGCAAGACCTTCCCGAGCCCGAACACACGCAGCTCCAGCCCTGTCCGTGGGTCCTTCGCCACCTCGATCAGCCGGTCCACCAAGCGCTCCTGCGGCAGTGAGTCCTCCCAGGCCTTCTGCTGTCGCGTGCTGCTCAGGTACGCCGACCAGATCCGCGTCGCACCGAGCAACGGCAGCACGAGCAGCAACGGCTGCACCGAGCCGAGCAGGGTGAGCACGGTCGCCGTGTTCGTCACCGTCGCGAACGCCCACAGCAGCACCTCGGCGCCTACGCCCATCCGCCACGCGCGCTCGCGGACCAACTCCAGCCGGTCGGCCACGTCGGGTCGCTCGTGATGCGACAACCCTGGAACACCCGTCGTCACGTCCAGCAGGTCGGCGTGGACGCGACCCGCCATCCGTTCCTGCGCGGTGTCCTGCAACGGCCAGCCCACCACGTCTGCCACGAACGAGACCGCGAGACCGCCGATGATGATGCCGATGCCCAGAGCGATCGTGCTCGACTGGTCCGCCGCGATCCCGTCGACGAGCCGGCTGACGCCGTACGTCTGCAAGGGCGCCGTGATCGCCCGCGCCGCGACGAGCACAGTCGACATCGCCATCAGCCCCGGCGCAGCCCGGAAGGACGTGGCGAGCCACAGCCAGAGGATCCGCAGGCTACGCATCGACGGCCTCGCTCTCCGGGTCTTCCGGCGCGGTCACGTACCGCTCGGCCTGCAGCCGGAACATGGCGGCGTACGTCCCGCCGTGCTCGAGCAGTTGCTCGTGCGTGCCGTCTTCGACGATCCGCCCGTCGGCCAGCACGCAGATCCGGTGCGCGTTGCGAACCACCGAGAACCGGTGGGAGATGATCAAGGACGCCACTCCGGACGTGAGCTCGAGATACCGCTCGACCAGCTCGGCCTCGGCCCGGACGTCGAGCGCCGCCGCCGGCTCGTCCAGCACGAGCACCCCGGCCCCCGCATGTACGGCGAACAGCGCCCGAGCCAGCGCGATCCGTTGCCACTCCCCGCCGGACAGGTCGACACCGCCGTCGAAGGTCTTGTCGAGCACGGTGTCCCAGCCGGCCGGCAGTCCGCGCACGACCTCGTCGATGCCCGACTCGCGGGCGACCTTGGCGAGGGTGATGTCGTCACCGGCCCGCTCGACCGCGCCGAACACGACGTTGTCCGTCACCGACAACGGGAACCGCAGGAAGTCCTGCACGATCGCGGCGATGCGCCGCTGCCAGGCGGTCAGGTCGAGGTCCGCGAGGTCCACGCCGTCCACTGTGATCCGGCCGGTGGTCGGCCGGTACGCGCCACCGAGCAGCTTCACCAGCGTGGACTTGCCGGCACCGTTGACGCCGACGAGCGCGAGCGCCTCGTGCGCATGGATGGTGAGGTCGAGGTCGCGCAGTACGTCCACGTCCGAGCCGGGATGACGGAAGCTCACGTTCTCGAAACGGATCTCCCGCGCCGGCATGGTCTCGACGCGATGGCTGCTGACCGCGGCCGGCTCGGGGTGGCGGTCGGCGATCGTGCCGGGCAGATCCTTCATCGCCCGGTACGCCGACAACCCGCGCCGCACCTGGACGACGCCGTACCCGTTGCTGGACACCCCGATGGCGAGGATCGCCGGGACAGTCGTCGCGACCTGGGTCAGGGGGAGGTCGCCGTCGAGTGCGGCCCGGCCGACCAGCAGGATCGCGAGCCCGTTCGCCGCCAGGTGCAGACCGCCGGTCAGGACCGACCACTTCACGTTCTTGCCGCGCCGGTCCCAGACCGCGCGGAAGCCCGCGGTCCACTCGCGGACGTAGCGTTGGACCAGCCAATCATGCAGTCCGAAGACGCGGAGCTCCTTGGGCGCATCGCGCATGCCGAGGTCGAACAGGTAGTTCGCCCGCCGCTGCTCCTCGGTGTTGCCCCACCACACGTCGATCTCGCGCTCGATCAGGCGGCCGCCGTACCACTCCAGCAGGGCGGTCACCGCGACGAGCATCCCGGCGACCCACCAGGAGAACATCACGCCGACGATGACCGCGGAACCGACCAGGGTCACGCGGCTGGCCATCAGCCAGGGCAGATTCGCCAGACCCTGCGCGAGATGGAAACCGCCCTTGCCCTTGGCCCGATCCTGAACGTCCAGCACCTCCGAGTCCTCGAGGTGCGTGACCCGGCGCGGACGGAGCAGCGGCTCGGTGATGCCGGTGCCGATCTCCCGGACGAGCGCCGCGTCCATGATCAGCGAGGCCACCCGGTGGATCGCGGGCGTCAGGCTGTCCAGGACGAAGACCGTCAGCAGCGCCCCGAGCAGCCAGCTGAACTCTGTCATCGACATCGCTCCCGGGGCGTCGTCGATCACACCTGGAACAGCCCCGACCACCTGACCGGTGAGCAGCGTGACCCCCATGCCCAGGACAGAGCCGAGGACAGCCAGACCCATCGTCAGAGCGGTGCTCCCAGGTGCCACCCGCAAGGCGTACCGCAGCAGAGTCAGCACCCAACCGACCGTAACGGCGACCACCGACAAAAGCATCCGAGTTTCGGTCAGCCCCGCAATCGCCGGGCTTACCCTCATGTCAACGACGTCGAACGGGATGGGGTGTGATGGCGGGCCCTCTCGTCGAGACCAAGCTCTACCGCCCGCGAACTCGCCAGGGGCTGGTGGCACGGCCACGTCTCGACGACCGCCTGCGGCGGAAGGACAGCGTCGGGCTCACGCTCGTGTCAGCCCCGGCAGGCTTCGGCAAGACGACGCTGGTCTCGTCCTGGCCGGCCGAGCGTGCGGCGTGGGTCTCGCTGGAGGAGAGCGACCAGGATCCCCTCACCTTCTGGACGTACGTCTTGACCGCGTTGGAACGTGCGGCACCAGGCGTGGCCGAGGGCGCTCTCGTGGTGCTGCAGTCGGGTCCGACGCCGATCGAGACGATCCTCGCCGGCGTCCTCAACGAACTCAGCGTGCTCCCGGACGATGTGGACCTCGTCCTCGACGACTATCACCTCGCGGACGGCGTGGAGATCAGTCGAGGGATGACGTACCTGCTCGACCATCTCCCGCCCCAACTGCACCTGCTGATCAGCACGAGGGCCGACCCCGCACTCCCGTTGGCTCGCCTGCGCGCTCGGGGCGAGCTCGTCGAGATCCGCGCCGCCGATCTGCGCTTCACGCTCGACGAGGTGAGCTCCTATCTCAACGGCGTGACCGGGTTAGATCTCGACGCGACGGCTATCGCAACGCTCGAAGAACGCACCGAAGGCTGGATCGCCGCGCTCGGCCTGGCGGCTCTGTCGTTGCAGGGCCGCAGTGACGCGGCCGGGTTCATCGACGGCTTCGCGGGCGACGATCGGTACGTCGTCGACTACCTCGTCGAGGAGGTCCTCGACCGCCAGCCGGAGAACGTACGCCGGTTCCTGCTCGAGACCTCCATGGTCGACCGGCTGACCGGACCACTCTGCGACGCCGTGACCGGACAGCCCGGGGGCAAGGCGATGCTCGAATCACTCGAGCGCCAGAACCTGTTCGTCGTACCCCTGGACGACCATCGGCGGTGGTATCGCTACCACCACCTCTTCGCCGATGTCCTGCGGGCGCATCTGCTTGCGGAACGCGGCGACGTCGCTGAGCTGCATCGACGGGCCAGCCGGTGGTACGCCGACGCCGGCGAAACGGTCGCGGCCGTTCGGCACGCCGTGGCCTCCGGCGACGTCGACCGGGCCGCCGACCTGATCGAACTCGCTGTCCCGGGGTTGCGGCGGGAGCGGCAAGAAGCCACCATCCGGCGTTGGCTGGACGACATACCTGACGAGCTCGTCCGGAGACGGCCGGTCCTGGCGATCGGATTCGTCGGCGCGTTGATGGCCAGCAACGACTTCCACGGCATCGGGGATCGGCTCGACGACGTCGAGCGACAGTTGGCCGGACCTGCCGATGCCCTGGTGGTCGTGGATCGCGGCGAGGTCGAGCGTCTTCCCGGCGCCATCGAGACGTACCGGGCCGCGCTCGCCCTCGTCGCGGGCGACCCGGCCGGCACGATCGAGCACGCCGGGCTCGCGCTCGAGCGAGCCGTCGACGGTGACCACCTCACCACCTCGGCCGCCTCGGCGCTCTCCGGCCTCGCCTCCTGGGCCGGCGGGGACCTCGAGGCCGCGCATCGCGGCTACAGCGCCGCCGCCCAGGGTCTCGAACGGATCGGGCACATCTCCGACGTCCTGGGCTGCTCGATCACCCTGGCCGACCTCGAGATCACCCGAGGCCGGCTCCGGCAGGCGCAGACAAGGTTCGAGCGAGCCCTCGAGCTCGCCGGCCACGAGAGCCCAGCCCTGCGTGGAACGGCCGACATGTACGTCGGGTCGAGCCAGCTGGCCTGGGAGCGGAACGACCTCGACGTGGCCGGCGACTACCTGCGCCGCAGCGAGGACCTGGGCGCGAAGGCCGAGCTCCCGCAGAACCCGTACCGATGGCGGGTCGCGATGGCCCGGATCCGCGAGGCCGAAGGCGACCTCGACAGTGCACTGGACCTGCTGGATGCGGCCCTGCGGGTGTACGTCGGCGACTTCTCACCGGATGTCCGTCCGATCGCCGCCGTCCGGGCGCGACTGCTGATCGCCCGCGGAGAGCTGTCCGCGGCTGAGGACTGGGCGCAGGAGCTGTCGGTCGACGATGAGCTCTCGTATCTCCGCGAGTACGAGCACGTGACGTTGGCCAGGATTCTGCTGGCCCGGCACGGGGACGCCGTACCGCTCCTCGATCGGTTGCGAGCGGCCACTGAGGCAGGCGGCAGAATTGGCACCCTGATCGAGGTGCTGGTCCTGCAAGCCCTCGCCACTCGCGATCCGGCCGCCTTGGAACGAGCACTGACCCTTGCCGAGCCCGAGGGGTACGTTCGGGTCTTCATCGCCGAGGGGCAACCGATGGTGGCCTTGCTCGCGACGCTGCATCGGCGCCGACCCGACTGGGGCTACCTACGCAAGGTTCTCGAAGCGGCGCGCCGGCCTGCCCGGGTCAGCAAGCCGGCTGTCGAGCAGGAGCTCGTCGACCCGCTCAGCGATCGCGAGATCGACGTACTTCGCCTGCTCGCGAGCGAACTCGACGGTCCGTCGATCGCCCGCGAACTCGTGGTGTCACTGAACACCGTGCGGACCCACACCAAGCACATCTACACCAAGCTCGACGTGAACAACCGGCGTGCGGCGGTCCGGCGAGCCCATCAGCTCGGACTGCTCACCCGCTGAAGGTCACCACATGATGTGATGCGTGGTCACCAGGCCCGCTCCTAACTTGCGGCTATGGACCACGACTCAGCTTGGTACGAAATCCGCCTCCAGGGGCGACTCGACCCACGGTGGGCCACCTGGTTCGAGGGCATGACCCTCACCGACCACACCGACGGCACCACCGTCATCCACGGCCTCGTGGCCGACCAGGCAGCCCTGCACGGCCTGCTCCAGCGACTTCGCGATCTCGGTCTGCCGTTGCTCTCGGTCGACCGGCAGACCCAGCACTCAGGAGACTGACATGACCATCACCGTACCGACCACAACCACCACCATCGGCTCCGCAGATCCGACCAGGAACCACGTCCGGGCCGCCGGGATCTTCTACCTGGTGACCTTCGCCGCCTCGATCCCGGCGCTGATTCTGATCCAGCCGGTGCTGAACGACACCGCCTACATCACCGGCGCCGGACAGGACACCCGCGTGCTCTGGGGCTGCTTCCTCGATTTCGTCAACGCCCTCGCCGGCATCGGCAGTGCGGTCGCCCTGTTCCCCGTACTGAAGCGACGCAAGGAATCCCTGGCCCTCGGCTTCGTCACCTCCCGCATGCTGGAGGCCGCCGTCATCATGATCGGCGTCGTCTGTCTCCTCGCCGTCGTCACTCTGCGCCAGGATGTCGCCGGCACCGCCGGCACCAACCCCGCCACGCTCACCACCATCGGTCAGGCACTGGTCGCGGTCCGCGACTGGACCTTCCTCTTCGGTCCTGGCTTCATGCCGGCCTTCAGCGCCCTGCTCCTCGGCAGCCTGCTCTACCGGTTCCGTCTGGTCCCGCGGTTCATCCCCGCCATGGGTCTCATCGGCGCACCGCTGCTGCTGACCGTCAACATCCTCACCGTCTTGGGACACAACAGCCAGATCTCCGCAGTGTCGGCGGCCGGGACGGTGCTCGTCGCGACCTGGGAGCTCTCGATCGGCATCTACATGACCGTCAAGGGCTTCAAGAACACCGCTGCCTGACCACGCACCGACCCTGCCGGACAGTTGCCGTTGGCAACCTGTTCGGCAGGGTCGTTTGCCGGGGCGTGCCGACGGTACGCCTTGTCAGAGAATGCCGCGGTCCGCGAACGCCTTCTGTACCACAGCAGCCTGGGACACGCCGTACATCGATCGAGCGGTCGCGACCGTTTGCCGGGCCGCCGCCGCGAAGCTGGTGTCCGGGGCGAAGCCGAACTGGGCGTTGACGATGATCCGGTCGGCCACCGTCGGGCCGAGCGCGGTGCGGATCTGGAACAGTGCCTGCGACCAGATCTCACCATCGGCGTGCACCTCGCCGACGACGTCCTCCGGGTAGTGCTTCCCGGCGTCCAGACGACGGAGGCAATGCGGCACGGTCGACGTGTACGACGTCGAGTCCCAGTCCGCCACGCACGCCAGCGGCACATTCGGGTTCTCCGGAACGCCGTACTTCTTCGCCACCCAATCGCCGACAGTCACCGAGAAGTAGTCGCCGAACGCCTCACCGATCGAGCCGGATTCCAGCGTCGACCCGAATCCCGGCACCTGGGCGGCGTGGATCGAGTGCCCGGTCTCGTGCACGATCACCTCGCCGTCCTCAGCGTCGTCCACACCACCCTTGCCGAGGGTGATCGTGTCGCGCTTCTCGATCTCGAACGAGTTGTCCCCGCCGTACTGATCGACCTTGTAGTCCTGGCTCTCGGCGTTCACGGCGGGCAGTTCTGTGCCGAATCCGAGCGACTGCAGGTACTTCTGCGTCTCGGTACCCCAGAAGTACGCCATCACCTGCTCGAACCGGTCGTCGCTGCGGTCGTAGAAATAGGTGCCGTTCGAGCTGTACGCCGCCGGCCCGGTGTTACTGCGCACGTTCGCCCAGGTGCCCTTCAGATAGCCGGAACCGTCCAGGTCGGTTAGCGTCACCTCGTAGTAGTCACCGCGCGGGACCGCGGTCGCGGAGTCGTCCTGGTCGGTGAGCGACTCGTTGCCGCTGGACTGGACCGGGTTCGGAATGAACACGAGAGCCTTGGCCGTGGTCGTCCCGACGGGCGGCTGCTTCGCGTCGGCGGCCGGAGCCGTCAGCCCGATCGCCAGCACTAACGCAGCACTCGCTGTCAAAGCACAACTCGTGATCCAAGCCTTCGACGCCATCGTGGCCTCCGTGTAGACGCAGCAGGGGAACTGCCACCACAAGGTAGGTCGTCCACAGGCTCGGTGGAAGGTCAGAGGCACAGGTTCGGGGATTCCCTGCGCGGGACGCACCGTCACGACCCCGGAGCGAAACCGAGGGCTCACCGATCGGTGATGCGGTGCCGTTCACCAGAACAGGAGGAGGCGGCCGCGGTAGCGGACGCCGTGGCCCTGCATCGTCAGCCGGAACTCGCCCGCCTCGCGGCAGACCGAGGCGCCGATCCGGTGGAGCAGCTCGCAGTCGTTGAAGAGTACGACGCCGGGCCGGTAGGCCACGTGCACCTGCTGTCGCGGACCACTCGCCTCGGCCGGTTCGGGAACGATGTCCATGCCGGTGCCTCCGCTGGGAACTGCAAGCGGGAGGGTGAAGTTGAGGACCCCGTCGATCGCTGCGGTTCGGTCGGCGAAGTACGGCACTTGCTGCGCGAGCTGGTCGTAGTGCCAGCCGCCGCCCTCGAACCGGCCGGCCCGGTCGTAGGACATCAGGTGGAAACCCGGGACGGCGAGCTCGTCCACGAAGTCCACTGGGAGGCGGTAGCGATCCTCGAAGAAGTCGGCCACTCGGTCGTAGAGCCATCGGTAGGCGCCATAGAGCAGAGCGTTGGTGGCCCGGGCCTGTTCGGCGTACGACTGCAGGCTGTTCCGGCTGCGATAGAGCGGTGTGCCGATCGTGGCCAGGTCTGGGCCGGAGTGCCAGCACATGTCTCGGAAGGACGGCGAGGGGCTCAGCAGTTGCTGCACCGCGGACGCCGACTCGGCTTTGGTGAGGACTCGGTGCAGGTAGACCTCCGCAGGGCCGACTGACACTCGGCGGGTCCGCGACGCCGTGCTCATCGGGCCACCTGGGCGCACGTGACGGCGGCGGCCAGCAATCCGGCAACGGCGGTCGCGATGGGTTGGCCGGTGCCGTACTCGTAGTACAAGAACGCCGGTGACGGGTTGACCTCGAAGCAGAACCACTCCCCCTCCGGCGTGACCCGCAGATCGATGCCCGCGACGGCGAGGCCGAGCCGGGACGTCAGCAAGCGGCAGCGGTCCGCGACGTCATCGGGTACGTCGGTCGTGGACAGCCGTGGGCGCGGCAGGCCCTGGCGGGCGGCATAGCGATAGTCGTCGGCGTCGCTGCGGATGCGCGTCGCGAAGATCTCCGCCCCGACCACGTGAACGCGTACGTCGGTCCCCGGCACCTTTCGCTGGAACTGCGTCGGACAGGACCGCACGTCCTCGAGCGGAATGTCATCGGTCAGGCATCGCACCCGGCTCCGGATCCCGCTCGTGGACTTGTAGATCACGCTGTCGTGAGCGGCCGAGAACTCCGCGACGGCAGCTGGGTCGTTCGTCACGAGAGTCTCGGGGACGGCGAAACCGACGGCAGCGATGTCGCGGAGCTGGGCGGGCTTCGAGCCGTTGCTCGCCGAGGCGGACGGGCGGTTGACGACGTACGCCGGGGTGAGCTCGGCCCACGCGGACAGCACGTCGCCGACTTCCTGGGTGTGCCGCCAGGCCGGCGAGCCAGGCGGCTGGTCGCGTACTGCGGCCACGCGGGCGCCGTCATGTGGTCGCAGGTACGCGGCGCCGATGGTGGCGAGGTCGGCCGCCGTGTCGCCGATCCGCACTGTTCCCTCGACGGTCTTTCCGACGTTCAGCTCGACTGTCGTGTCCAGCACAAGCCGTTGGTCGACGAACAGGAGCGGTACGTCAAGCCGGATGAGCTCGGCGTGTACTGCGGCCAGCGTCGAGTCGCCCGGCAGTCCCCAGAGGAGTGCTGTCACGGTGTGCCGTCCAAAACTCGTGCCAAGGCATCGGCGACGTGCGGGGGCGTGAGATCCGGCCAGGCACTGACCTGCGTGATCACGTCGTCGACGAGGTCGGCCTCGAGGGTGGAGCATCCGACTGCATCAGCCAGGATGCACAACTTGTGTCCGATCTCCTCGTTCACCGGGCCGAACCAGTTGCCGCCGACAACGGTCACCCGAGTCGCGTTCACGGTTGTGCCGCCGTACGGGTCGTCGTCAGGCATGTCGGTCAGCGTTGCGCGTCGCCGGATCGGACGGGCCCGGAGGCCCACCGCTGTGGCTGCCACGACCCATTGCTCTGGCCGCCAGCCGGGTCCGTTGAGACAGGTGGTGCTCGGCCGGTTGATGACCGGTCCGGGCCATACGCCGAGCCAGGCGTGCAGGAACGCGTCCAGCTCAGCCGCCGCGTACACCGCGTCCTGCGCGTTGACCTGCGGCAGGTCCGCGGCACTGATGCCGCCGAGCCGGGTGAGCACTGACGTCACTCCCGGCCTGGAGGTCACTTCAGCCTGGGCAGCGCCGCGTTCGTCGAGGTGGAGAAGCAGGTGCTCGGAGCTGAGCTCTGCAGGTGTGAGAAGTACGGCTTCGCTCCCCCAGCGGGCGGCCAGCTCGCGGGCGGTGATGTCGTGGTCGTGCGCAAGTACCAACCGCATGTCAGCTCTCCGCAGTACCAGGCGGAGGCGGAGCCGCCTTCTTCGCGACAGCCTTCTTCGCGGGCGCCGTCTTGGCCGCAGCCTTCTTGGCCGCAGCCTTCTTTGCGGGCGCCTTCTTTGCAGCCGTCTTCTTCGCGGCCGCCTCCCCCGGCGCTGGCTCTCCCACCGCCGCTTTCTTAGCGGGCGCCTTCTTCGCGGCCTTCTTCGCGGCCTTCTTTGCTGCTTTCTTTGCGGCCTTCTTCGCCGGTGGTGGTGGTTCGTCGTCCAGCGCGGTGGCGCCTACGTCGGGGCGGTCGTCGAGGGTGATGAAGGTGCGCTCCCGGCCTGTCGGTGCGCCGGGCGTCAGGTTCGGCGCGAAGGGGGTGTCGAGTTGCTTCTCGATGGCGACCAGCTTCTCCAGGGCGGAGACCTTGTCGATGTGGTCCTTGTCCTTGTGTTCCTTGTGGTCCTTGCCCTCCTTGTCCTTGCCTTCCTTGCTCTGCTCCTTCTCCTTCGTCTCCTTGCCTTCCTTGCCCTCCTTCGACTCCTTCCCCTCCTTGGCTTCCTTGTCCTTGCCCTTCGCGTCCAGCCGGCTGTCGATCTCGGTGATCTTCGCCTCCAGTTCCTGGGTCAGCTCGAAGACCTCCCGCCGCAGCTCGGCCACGCAGTTGCTCGACGTCTGCAGGTCGCGGGAAATGCTGTCCAGCTCCCCCTCGAGCGCGTGGAAGCGGGTGTTGAACCCGATCTCGTCCGGCGTCTGACCGGCCTGCACCACGGTGACGCCGTCGATGAAGTCCGGATGCACGAACAACCGTTGATAGGTCAGCGCACACTCGGGCGCGGTCTCGGCGATCTGCACCTGGAACGTGAACCCGGCCTCGCGCTCGGCTCCCGTCGCGGAGCGGGAGATCGCCTGGCCGAGGACCGCGATCACCGCGTCCTCGCCGAGGCCGGCCTCCCGCAGCGCGGCCGCGATCGTGCTTCCCGGTACGCCGAAGACGAGCGGCCCCTCGGCGTTGCTGTCGTTGGTGGACATGGTCCCCTCCTGCGCGGCGGCTGATCAACGAACGGTGCGGTAGTGGCGGTAGGTCCGGGCTGCGGCGGCGGTCAGCGGGAACGGCGTCCCGGAGCCGTCCACGTCGACGTGGTGCTGGCGTAGGTCCCACGTGTTCGCCCGTACGCCGACGGGCGTCACCAGCTCGACCAGGTTCATCAGGTGCTCGTACTGGCGCAGCGTCAGCAGCGCCCCCTCGGGCAGCGCGGGACTCCACTCGTACGGGTCGTTGCCGAGTCCGCGGACGTGGGCCAGACAGCTCACCACGCTGATGCCCGCGCCGGCTGCGTAGATCTGCGTGGTCGATCCACGCCGCGGGTCGAGCCGGACGGCCTTGCCCGCCAGCCCGCGTGACTCCCAGCGGTAGAGCACAGTCTGTCGCGCGGCCAGGTTGCTCCCCGCCAGCGGCAGCCCGGTCACGCCGAAGACGAGTACGACGTTGCCGTTGGCATCGATGAACGCGACCACACTGCTGGCCCCCGCCGCCGCTGCCGCCGTCAGAACGGCAGCGACCTGTTCGGGGTGAGCGGTGATCGCCGCGGTCCCGTCCGGCCCGAGATCGAACGCCGCGAACAACCGCGTGGACACCGCACTCAGCTGCCGCCGGAATCCGTCGAGCTGCTCGGCAACCGGTACGTCGACCTGCGCCAGCCGCTGGGTCAGGTCGGGAAACACCGATGCCGCTTGTGCTCCCGGCAACAAACCCGACACGTCGACAGGCGTGAGCTGGCGGGCTTCCATCGCCGCGACCACAGCGGCCAGCGGCGCGTCGTACCCGGTGTTCGTCGACGTCACGAGGCTCGCCGTGGCGGTCAGCGGCAGTGGCGCGTCCGGGCCGGGCGTCAGGTCGACGACGAGTGGGCCCATCGGCAGTGTGCTGACGAACACGGTTGCGTCCGGCAACAGTTCGGCGGTGCGCAAGCCGCACGCGTCGAGCAGCCACGCGCCGGCCGGATCGTCCGACCGCGGCCGCGGCACGAGGCCCGGATCGCCCAGCGCCTGCGCGGCGGCGACCGCGGCATCGAGGGCGGCCGGATCGGGTGCCGACAGCTGCGCGCCGAGACCGAGCTCGAACCGCGACCCGCCATCGTCGTGCTGTCCGGCCACGACAGCTGTCCACGGTTGCGCACCAAGTTGGCGGCACCGGGTCTCGAGCAACTCCAGCCCGCCGGCCAAGGCCGGCGCCAGCGGTTGGTGATCCGGCAGCGCCCAGCGCGCCAGAGCTGCGCGGGTCCTCGCCACCCGATCCTGGACGCGTTGCGGCAGCAGCCGGGCCTGATGTGCTGCGTCCCCGTCGGCGCTGCCGGCGGGCCAGACCAGGTGCACCTGCCGAACGGCCTGCAGCAACGTGGCCCTGTTGCCCGATGAGTCCGGCGCAACCAGCCGGAAGGCGACGTGGACCGCGTTGCGGGTCTCGTCGATCTCGACGGGAGCGGGCAAGCCAGGTCCGGGTGCGCTGTTCAGGAGGCTCTCACCCCACGACGGCGTGGGCAGTCGCCAGCCCCGCAACAGCGCGAGCCGCGCCCGGTACTCCGCGTCGTCCTCGAGGCGGCCTGGTGGCGACAGCGGTTGGGTTGCCGGAGACCGTCGTACGGCGTCCCATACCAACTCGTCGGCGAAGCGCGGGCACCCGAGATCGGACCCGATGCGATCGAGGGCGTTCCCGCGCGCATCGGCCAGCACACGCATCGCTGCGACCTCGCGCGCGCATCGCCGCAGCCGCTGCTTCTCCGCGAGGACTGCGGCGAGCACGCGGCCGGTCAGACCTTGGACGAGATCGATCCGCACCAGATTCCGCACCTTGGCAGGTGGCAGCTGAGTCGTCGTACCGTCCGCGGCAATCAAGGTCGCGGACACCGACAGCTGAAGCTGCGGCGCCACCCCAAACTCATCCACCGACGGGACGTACGCAGGCACGCTGCTTCCTGCCTGACTCCACACCTCGAACGTCACCGCCGGCTGATCCGCAGCCGGCCCCGGCTGAAGAACCCGCGGTACGACGACGCACCGGTCGCGCTCGGTGTCCACCAGCAGCGTGACGTTCAGTACGGCGTACCGACTGCCGGCCGGCACGGTCACCTGCGCGTTCGCGACACCGTCCCAGGGCAAGGGCTCCGGTGTCGTCGCACCCGCCAGCGGACCGATGAGCTCACGGGCGACCGCTGCCAGCGATCCGGCGCCGGGCTCGGCGACCTGGTCGAGCAAGTCGGCCGTCGTCTGCGGGACTGTCATGGTCACCTCACCGCACCGACAGCAGGTCCGGGGCGTCGACCAGTACGGCGATCTGGCCGGCGCCGAGCGTGAGGTTCTGATCGGCGTCGAGGACCTGCGGGCCGTCACTGCCATCCGTCGTACTGCCCGCCGCATCGACCAGCGGTGGGAACCGGACGAGCCGGAGGTTGACGACATCGGTGATGCCGGGCTCGGACATCAGGGCCGCGGTGATCGCAGCCGACCGGACCGGTTCGGCCAGCCGGAGGCGGTCGACGACGCGATGCAGGCGCTCCGCGAGCCGGCCCTTGAGCGCCAGCGCCGACGGGCTCGAGTTCGTGCTCGCCGTACTCCCGGCCGGCAACGCCAGTCCCGTCGTCACGATCTCGGCCTGGACGCCGACGAACACCTGGTCGGCCTCGACCACGTCAGGGAACACACCGACCGGGCGGACATCCCGGATGGCGGCTTCGACGGATGCCTGCAGCCCGTTCGGCCCGTCCCACACGGCTGCTTCCGTCGGCGCGACGAGGACGCTGACGAAGTACGGCGACGCCAGGTCACGGTCGATCGCGAACATCCGCTCCAGGAAGGTGAAGTCGCCGAACACGGACTGGGACAGGTCGATGCCGCCCCAGCCGTCGCGAACACTGACCTGGCGGACACCCGGCAGCAGCGAGACCGTCGTGGCGATGGCCTCCGCGGACCAGATCGACCGTGGCGCCGCCAGCAGCAGGGCCCGGTACCGCTCGTCGTCCCAGTGCTGTTCACCGCCGGTCAGTGCGGCGGTGTGCGCGATCCGGACCAGCCCCTGACCGGCCGCCGACGCACCAGCGGGCAGTCCGGCCGCCGCGTCGGCGGCGAGCAGGTCGGCAAGTTTGCCATCGGCAACTTCCCAGCGATCGATCCGCTGCGGATGGTTGCCATCGGCATCGGCAACGGAAGGGTCGAGGTTGCCGATCGGACCCGGGTCGAAGCTGACCACGCCCGCGGGCAATGACGTCGTACGGCGGGACAGTGTCGTCGTCGCGGCGAGGGCCACCCGGTGACCGCCGGGCGTACTCATCCGGCTGCCGCGCGGGAGCATGAGTTGCTCGACGCCGTTCGGCAGCGCGCCGGCCAAGGTGAGCGTGATCTGGCCGGACGCCACCAGGAAAGGCCGGTCGAGGCCGAGCTCGGCGCCGAGATCGCCCAGCGCCTGGCCGCGGGCGGTGCTGACGAAGCAGTCGTCGTAGAGCGCGCCGAGAGCGGACCAGGTCCGCGCGTCCTCGAGCGCGCTGACCTCCAGCAGCTTGCGCAGCACGCTGCCGCTGGACAGGTCGAGGTCCTCGTCGATCAGCCGGCGGGCCAGCGCGATCTTCTCCGCCAGCAGCCGGGTGAACGGCTTGGGCAGGAACCCGGCCGCGGTGACGCCGAACCCGTCGCTGCCGGTCGACCGCGTCACCTCGTCGTCCACCGCCAGGATCTCGCTGAGGTCCAGGCTCGTGTCGTCGCTCACTGTCCGTCCTCCTGTCTGGCCTGCTGTCCGGCGTCCGGTACCGGGCCGAGTCCGGCCACGGTGAGAGATCCACCGGCATCGCTGATCGCCTCGAACGCGACCGAGACCTCCAGCGCCCGCGACCCGGCCGACGGCGTACCGGCCGTCAGCTGGGTGATCCGGCGGACGCGCGGGTCGGCGGCGACCAGTTGCGCGACCGCACTCCGCAAGGCCTCCCGCGCGATCGCGGGCGACGTCTGCTCGGCCAGCGGCCCGAGCCCGAGGAAGCCGAAGCGCGAGTTGAACGGATCGCTCCCCCGCAGCGAGGTGAGGCCGACGGCGAGATCCTGGGTGAGGGCGTCGAGTCCTTCCACGACATCGAGGTCGACGCCACCCGGCGTACGGCGGAGGCCGACGTCGCGGGCCAGATCCGAGTTGTCGACGAGGTCGGCCCGGACACCGACGCCGAGCAGCCGGCGGCGCCGTACCGTCTCGTCGGACGCCGGCAGGTCGGGCGTGCTGGAGGTGATCGGGCTCATGGCATCCTCACGAGGCACTCAGCTTGGACTGGCCGGGATGGACCGTGGCCGGAAAGGTCGCGGGTACGTCGTTGACGGAGTTCACCGCGTCGCTGTCGAGCAGCACCGGCGTACCGCCGACGGTGAGCTTCTTCGCGCCCTTGCTGGTGACGGTGGTGCTCTTGCAGGGATGGCCGACGCCGTTGGTGTCCTTGAAGATGCAGTCCGCGTAGGCCGCGTCGCCGGCCACGGATGTCAGCGGGATCGCCGGCGAGCTGCCGACGGTCAGCTTCACGGTGCCAGGCGCGGTCAGACTCCGCTTCCCGGTGTGTGTGCAGGTGAGATCGCCGGCATCGACGACGACCAGCGGGCCGGCCATCAGCTCACGTCCATCGTGCCGGTGACGGAGACCTTGACGTCCGCCGCCTTGAGCGTGATGTCGCCGTCGCCGGCGTCGAGGGTGATCCCGGTGCCGGTGATCGCGATGGTGCCATCGTTGTGCAGCACGATCCGGGCCGCCTTCCCGTCCTTGGTGTTCTCGAGCAGGACGACGCCGACCTCGCCCGGATCCGGGCGCTCGGTGCACTGCCGCGGGATGTCGGCCACGCGGAGCGTCAGACCGCTGACCTCGACGACCCGGCGGCCGTCGGCGTCGATGAGGTCGTGACTGGCGTCGCCGGAGCTCGGTGGTGCCGCGTTCTCCGTGGCCGGAAGATCGTCGGTGGGGATCGACACCGGCAGGACCAGCCACCAGTCGCCGGGCTCGGCGGGCGGCGTGACGCCGTCGTCCCAGACGCTGCCGAGGTCGACGACGTCCCGGCCGCCGCCGGTGTCCGCGAGCAGCACGCGTTCACCGGGATAGCGGGGAAGCACGAGGCCGTACCCGCCGTACGCGAACGGGGTCACGACCGGCACCTGCCGGAGTTCGCCGTGGTCGTCGGGAGTCACCGGCAAACGTCGTACAGCCGACGGTTGACCGTCGTCCGGCGCAGTGGAGTACCAGAGGTCGCTGCTCGTCTGCGCGGGCGAACCGCCACCCGGCTCGGCGGGATGCGCGCGGATCTGACCGACCAGGAAGCGCAGGGCCCGGCTGCCGCGCGTCACCGCACGGGCGACCCCACGGACCGCCCCGGCCGCCCCCGAGGCCTGGTCGGCCGGCACGCTGCCGCGGACGGATTCCTGTTCGGCGTGCACATCCTCGTGGCGCGGCGGCGGGACAGGATCCCAGCCGTCGTCCTTGTCGTCTCGCAGCGCTGACGCCCGGACGACGGTCACGAAGCCCTGCCGGACCGAGAGCCGATGCGTCACGCCGGTCACCAGGCACGGCTGTCCGGGCGTCGAGTCCGACCGCGAACCGACCAGGTCCGCCAGGTCGTTGAGCAGCGGCAGCCCACGTCCGGTGGATGCGAGCTGGGGGAAGTCCTCCGGCGGCAGCGGCATCTTCACGATGTCACCGGGCTTGACGTCGGGGCGGCCGAGGCACGTCGCGGTGACTGTCGCGCGCGGCTTGGCGCCCGGCTGGTCCGTCGAATCCGGTGCCGGGACCTCGGCGTCGGCGCCGCGCGTCACGGCCAGCAGGCCGCTCGTCGTGTCGACCACGCGCTCGACTCCGAGTCGCGCCGTACCGGCGTCGGTCGCCGTCCACATCCCTACGTGCAGTACGCCGTCCCGGACGACGGCGGCGGACAGGCCCTGCCGGCCGAGGGACGCGGCGGCCTGGTTCCGCACCGTCCGCAGCGCATCGAGCGCCGATCCGGGACGGATGTCGGCGAAACTCTTCTCGTCCGCCGCCGGAGTGAGTGATTTCAGTCCGTGCGTCACGACCTGCAGACCGGCATCGCGGGCGATGCCCTGGGCGGCCGCCTCGAGCGACTCGTAACAGAGGCCTCTGACCTTGGCGTCGCCGAGGCGGGCGAAGACGAGTTCGCGTCCGCTGATGATCGTGTTGTAGCGCCGCTCCCCCGCCTCCCGGCGCAGGGTGTCGACCCGGATCACCGCGACGAGACTGCCGGCCGGCGGGGCCTGTGTGGTGCCGCCCAGCAGGTCGCTCAGCCCGGCCGCCCGGGTCAGGTCCGCGAACACGCCGGAGCCGGAATCCTTCCACCACAGGTGGATCGCGGCGTTCAGCGACTGGCCGGCCGGATGCCTGATGCGTTGGTAGTCCTCGTCGGTGAGGCCTTCGACGATCACCTCGTACCGCCCGCCGGACAGGTCCGCCGGAAGGGTGGCGGTGACACTGCCGTCGTACGTGTCGCCGGTGATGGTCAGACGCTGCGACCGGCCGGCGAGGTCGTCGAAGAACACCACGGCCCACGTCGGCAGCGTTCCCGGAGTGACGTCGCGGCTCGGGCTGCCGGCGCCCAGCGGATCGGTCAGGCCTGTGGTCATCGCGCGCTCCTCCGTACCAGGTCGAGAGCCGGATCTCGGGGCGTCGGCGCCGGGCCGGAGTCGGCTGCGACGAGCAAGTCGCGCCAGCGCAGCACGAGCCGGCTACCGGAAGCGCCCGGTGCACGCAGGGTCGCGGCCGTCACGACGAGACGATCGACGACTACCTCCACTTGCGCGCGGCCGTTGTCGGCCAGCTGGATCGGCCGGTGCTCGACCACCACGGCACTGTCGGCGATCCGTTCGTCGACCACGAGGGTGAGCCGTGGCCGCGGCAGATCGACGGGCGTCCGCTCGAACGACGTACCGGCGGTGAGGTCGTCCCAGACGACGGTCAGCGGATCCGCGTCGAGCAGGACGCGGGCGGCCCCGACCGGTACGGCGAGCACGAGCGTGCGGGATGCGTCTAGCACGACCCGGAGCGGTACGCCGTCGGTCAGCCCGGACTCGACCACCGTGCCGGCCGGGAAGCCTGGCGGTGGGAACACATCCGGCCCGAGCGCGTCGGCGTACGCGTCGACGAGCGGCCGGGTCACGAAGGCGGGGAGATGTGTCATCCGGCGGCCTCAGAACGGCAGGACGTCGGTGAGTGCGCCGACCCCGATCGCAGTGACATCGATGAGCCGGGTGAGGCTGCCCGGGGGCGGCAGGTGGACCAGCCGCATGGTTACGTCGATGGTGTCCCGGCGAGCTGCCGTGAAGCTGAACGACAGCGACTGGACGGCCAGGTTGGTCCGCACGGTCGCGCTCGAGACCAGAACCAGCCCAGTGCCGAGACCGCCGGTCTTCGGGGACAGCACAGTGCCGTAGCGGCTCGCCTCCGCGATGTTCTCCAGCGCCGTCTTCCACCCCATCCGCAACGGCCCGATCAGGACCGCGCTGAGACCGATGGAGTCGTCGTGCGCGGGCAGGGCGACCCGTCGGCTCGTCCCACCGATCGCCGGGACCGAGAACGTCGAATCGATCGACAACTGGGTCACCGCCCACAGTGGCACCGGCACGACTCCGTCGAACAACACCGCGCTCGGGGTGTGCAGGTACGGCGCGAAGCTGCTCGTCATCGCAGTGCCTTGAGCTGGCGGATGAGTGCGAGGACGTCCGCGGCGGTCACCTTGTCGGTCCAGCGAGCGGCGCGATCGTGGAACGCCTTGACCACGGCGTCGATCCGGGCGAGCCGGGCCGGATCGGCAGGACCCGTCGTGATGTCGCGCTGGAGATCCTGGACGACGTTGGTCAGCGCGTCGATCGCCTCGATCAGATGGCTGTCCTCGGATTCGAACGCGCGCTTCAGCAACTTCGCGCCGACCAGCTCCGTCCGTCCGGGTCGCTCCACTTCCTTTCCTTCGAGCAGCGTCGCGAGGTTGTCGAGCCGCTCACCGGTCCGCTGTACGGCGGGATGCGCGAGGTCCTGCGTCGTCCGCGAGGTCCGGCCGAGTGCTTCGACCAGGACCTTCGGCGGCTCGACCCGTTCGATCAAGTGCCGGCTGTCAGTTCCCGACTGCGCCGCGGACTCGATCGCTGCCCGGCTCTTCCGCGTCACCGGCGCGCCGTACACCTCCGCGGCCGGTGAGGCCCCGACCAGCGTGAAGTCGACGTTGGTATCGCTCGGCGGGGAGCCGGCCGGCACGCTGGTCTCGAAGATGTACAGCTCGTGGATCTGCCCGTCGACGACCGCGCTGAGGGCGTACTCACGGTTTGCCAGCGTCTGTCCGCGCTTCTGCGTTCGCGTGGTCCACAGGTACTCGACCCCAGGCTCGGCGTTGTCGCGCAATCTGCGCGCCCACAGCTCGACCCCGCTCCTCTCCAGCCACTGGTTGATCCGCCGTACCGCGTGGGCGACGCCGTACGGCGCGTCCAGGCCGAGGCCGGGTGACGCGGCACCGTGCGCGCGCTCCGTCTTCGCCGCGCGGTACGCCTCGCTCACGTCCCCGGCGGTGAACAAGACGTCCTCGCCCCGAGTCAGCCCCCGGCCCTTCGTCACACTCGGGCCGGTCAGCAACTCCTCGACGACCGCTCCGGTGCCATGCTCCTTCCAGACCCGGTAGCCGTACTCGGGGAAGTGCAGGACGACGTCGTCCTTCAGGTCAGGCCAGTGCCACAGCAGGCCCTCGGCGTCGATCTCCTTCGTGATCGTGGCGATCTGTTCGCCCCATCTCTTCCCGCCGCGCCCCGGGATGAGGTCGCCCTTGCGCGGTGCGCGGGTCGGCCGGTCGGCGAGGCCGGGACGAGCGCCGGGGTACTGCGGCTCGTGGCGACGCCGGCCACGTTGCCGCGTGGCGGGGACGGCCGGCTCGGTGGTCACCGGCGGCCTGATGGGTTCGATCGTGACACCGGGTGGCGGCGTATGCGGCAGCGGCGGGAGCGGAGGGAGCGCGGCGCCTTCGGTCTCGGCCCACGTCTTCGGATCGACCAGCTTCCGGGTCTCCGCGCGCAGGTCGGCGAAGTTCTGCCCCATCCCCTCGGTGTCGATGTCCTCGAGCGATCCGGTCAGCACCCGCTCGTAGACGAAGTGGATGGCCTCGCGCAGCTGGGTCATCCGGCCGACGACGCGGTTCATCTTCATCACGTACTCCGAACCCAGCAGCTCCATCGCGTCGATCACGGACTCGATGACCACGTGCTGCGCCCGCTCGTGCGGTACGTCGAACCGGGCGGCGAAGGCCTCGACCACGGGGTGTCCCTTCAGGTTCAACCGGATCTGCGCCTCGAACTTGGTACCGCGGAGGAAGTTCACGGTGTCCCTCCCTCCGGCGACCCTTCGATCGCCAGGTCCAGCACGCCACCCAGGTCGCCGATCGTGGCCTCGCCGGTGACGGCCACCTGGTGGGCGACCGCGTCGGTGATCCGGTTCATCGCCTTCGAGAGCGCCAGGTTGATCAGGTAGCCCTGCGTCAGCTGCTTGGTGAACTCGACCGTGAAGTGCTCCAGACTCAGCTCGGCCAGCCGCTTCGCGATATTGCGCATCGCCTGCTGGGTGGCGGCCACCGCCGCCTCGGTCGCCTCCCGCTTGATCAGCGAACTCCCGGCGCTCCGGGCGCCGCGGACCGCGGACGGGATCTCGGGCAGCACGGTGAGCGCGGCGTTGATGACCGCCGCCCACATCTCGGCCTCGACCTGCGCCTTCGACAGAATGTCGTCGGCGTCCAGCATCGCGCGCTGCAGGTCGCGGTGCTCGAATGCGGTCTCCAGTCCTTCGACGGCCTGGACCGCGCCGACCGCGAACGCGAGCGGTGCGCAGACGACGGCCAGCACGGTCATTCCGACCAGGTTGAGGATCTCGAACAGTTCGGCCTTGCCGATCTCCGTCTCGGCGAGCCGCGCCATTCCAGTAACGTAGGCCTCCTCATCGGTGAAAGCCGGCCGGAGCCGTTCGGCGGCGATCTTGTGGATACCGGACAGCTTGGCGCCGATGTCGGTCTCGGCACCCTTGTCGTCAGGGCTGAAGTTGGCCAGGCCGAAGGCATACTTCCGGTCGGCGGCCGCCTTGCGCTGCCAGTGCTCGTTCTCCTTGATCAGGTCGGTGAGCAGGCTCTTGAAGATGTCGTCGACCGCCGTGGTGAGGGCGTGGCCGGCAGCGGTCGACGCATAGGCGTCCAGCACCTGTGCCGCCCTCAGCTGCTCGACCAGGTCTTCGACCTCGGGCACCTTGTCCAGGACAGGATCGATCGCCGTCACCTGCTGGCGCTCGGCCGAGAGCACAGCGTCCAGCTCGGCCAGGGTCCACCAGCGCCCCTTGCCGTCGTACACCTTCGGGCCGTTCTTGAACGGAGCGACGGTCCCGGCCTTGGGCTCAGGCGCGTCGGGGTCCGGGGTGAGAGAGCCGATCACCTGCCCGGTCATGGCGATCCACCCGGCGGTGAGTCCCCCGGGGATGCCTATGGCCATCACCCGCTCCCGCTGTAGCTCCTCGAGCAGCGCCTGCCGCAACCTCATCAGCTCGGGCAGGTCCGCGAGCATGACGGTGAGCAGCACCCGCGTCATCGCCATGTACGACTTGAAGTTCTGGGCGCGCTTGCTGAGTTCGTCGCCGCTGGCGAGGAGCACTTGCAGGAGCACGTCCTGGCACTGGGTGACGAACATCGAGGCCACCGCGTCGTCACGGGCCGAGCCGAAGACGCCTGCGAAGGCGGCCACCCACTCGGCGGCGTGGCCGGCGATCGGGCATCGCAAGCGATGCTTGTCGTCCTGGCTGAGCATGTGGGTGATGTACTCGCGCTCCAGGTCCTTGATCGCCCCGAAGGCGGCTGCCATGTTCCGCAACTGCGGCGCCATCGGTGCGTGATTGCGCACGAGGGTCCGGCAACTGCGGTCGATGTGCACCATCGCCGCGATCAGGAAGCCGCCGACATAGTTGCCCGGCGACATGTGCAACAGGCCCGCGACCTCCGCCACCTTGTGGCTCAGCCGGACGGAGATGTGGTGCGGCCACAGCGCGATGTCCTGCTCGCCGAGGAATGGAGTGTCCGGCGTGGACGGAGAGTCGTGCAGGAGACCGAACATCCCCAGCCAGCTGAAGGGCTCGTCGGCGTTGAGCGGCGGACACTTGCCGTACGTGTCCTTCGGGGTGTCCGGGTCGTCCTCACTGAGCACCAGGACGTCGACCGGTCCGCGCGGTAGCCGCGGGTCGGCCGCGCCGATCCAGACCGGGCTGCCGTCCGCCGTCAATTGGTAGAGATACAGCGTCTCCTTGACCCGGGCCCAGTCCGGAAGCCGCTTGATCTTGCGCTCGGCCTGTCGTCTCAGCTCTGCCTGGTCACCGCCACCGCCGGCCTCCTGCCGCAACTCGACCATCATCGCCTCGACGAATAGGTCGAACACCTGCGCCGCTCCACTGGCCTGGCCGTAGAGACTCCACTGATCCGCGCTCACGAGGCCGATGTTGTCCGTGAGCTGGGCTTGGCGGTCTCCACTCTTGAAGTCCCAGACCTGCAGCCGCATGCCGTCCAGCTGCCGGGCGCGCTCGCCGTCGAACGCGAAGAACGCCACGAAAGCGCCCTCCCCGGAAGCGGGCGCGCCGACGACGGCGATCGAGTCCGGCGGTGCGCCACCGGAGCGCCGAACGACCTCGGCCCACACCTGAGCGGAGTTCTGGAATCTGGACAGCCGCCGCCGTGGTCTCCGGCCGGCGGACGTATCGCGGTCTCGCGGCAGACCGTCCAATCGCATACTGATGTGGGCCGCGTTCTGGTCGTAGTACGGGACCAGGTAGGCATCACCGGCCGCACCGAGCTGGACGCGATCGTCGTCCCGGACCTCGCCCTCGCCGGACTCGTCCGGCTCGTCTCCGGCGGTCGTCGTACGCCGGGACAGCCGAGCGACTGCGAGGTCGACGCTGGTCAGCAACGACTCCTCCAGCGCACCGGCCACCCGGCCGGGCAGTGGATCGCCACTGAAGCAGATCGCGGTCGGCGCGGCCCGGCAATCCATTGCCTCGCTGACGATCCGCACGGTCAGCGCCCGGTCGACGGCCCGGCCGAGGGCAGCGTCGACGGCGTCCGTGACCAGCCACACGAGGTCGTCGTCGACCCTGTCCTCGGTGACCTCGACCCGCACCCGGACGGGCATCCGGACCGTCGTCACGACAGCGCCTCCAGGGCCGCCGTGAGTTGGGCCAGCGTCATGTTCACGTGGTCCTCGGGATCGCATGCGGGGACGATCCGGATCTCCACCTCGACCGGGAACTCGAGCACGAGCCCGTCGTCCTGGATCCGCGCCAGGACGGCCTTGCTGTCCGGCCCGGGTATCACCAGCTCACCCGCGCTGACGACCACCAGGCCGGTGCGCTCGGTGATTCGCGGCTCCTGCATCACGACTCCCCCTGGTCTGTACTTACTGCGGTGCCTTCGTGGTCGAGCCGGCGGTGTCGGTGACGGCGGCGGCGAGCGAGAAGCCGGAGAAGGTCGCGACCGGCGCGCCGCTGACGGTGGCCGAACCGGGCGCGGCGCTGGTGATGTAGCACTGCGACAGCACGATCGTGGAGAACGACCAGTCATCGCCCTCCTGCTCGAGCAGCACGATCTCGAACGGGTCACCGCGCAACGCGAGCGCGGTGAGCTCGGCCGCGGCGGGCCCGATCGCGGTGACCGACAGCGTGAAGGTCAGCGACTGTGGTGTCGCGACCACTCCCACGTGGGTGCGCTCGATCGAGTGCAGCGGTTCGGCACTGGTCCCGAACGTCGGGACGTAGGACTGCGCGAGGAAGACCCGGGTCTCGTTCCCGTCGACGGTGATCCGGACGCCCAGCCTGGTCTTCCAGTCGGACTGCGTGATGGTCATCGCTGCTCCTGCCTCAGAAATGCGGCTTCAGAATGACGTCGAGCTGATGGATGATCGACGCGATCTCGGCCAGCAGCGTCACGTCGACCTGGCGGGTCTGGCGCGCGGTCACCAGCCGGGCGGTGTCGGCGGCGGACCGGGCGTTCTCGGGGATCGACAGGATCGCCAGCAGCGGGATCGAGGCCACGAACGAGTCGATCGCACCCGACGCCACGAACGGTCCGACGATGCCTTCGATCCGGACCCGGATCGCGGTCAGCCCGGCCTTGGTGATCGAGGTGTCGCCGATCGCCCCGATCAGCCCGGCCCGCAGCGAGAACTCGAGCTGGTCGAGCAGCGTCAGCAGGTCGACGTAGTTGCGGGCCGCGTCACTGGAGAACAGCCCGCCGTCGCCAAGGTACAGACCGGAGCCGGGGATCAGCGCGGGATCGACGAGCGGGATGACGCCCTGCCCGGCCAGCCCGGTGATCTCGGCCGGCGTGTATTGAGTGGTCACCGGCATCGTGAAGCCACGGACCTGTTTGAGGACGACACTGGTCCCCGGCGGGTACCCGGCGATCGCCCCCATCACGGCCGCGGCGGCGTCGGCGGTGGCCGTCGTACTGGTCGGGTCGAGAGTCGCTCCGCGGGCGGCGACCAGGACCATCCGGCCGGAGTCGCTGCGCAAGGGATCGTCGGTGGCCAGGACGTCCGTGACGTAGGTCGCCGACCGCGGTGTGGCCGGGTCGATCATCGCGACCGCGATCCGTTTGCTGCCGGCGGCCGACGCGGTCTCGACGTGCTCCTTCAGCGCCATCAGCCCGGTGGCCGCGGTCGCGCCGCTGGTCGCCGTACCGACCGTGGTCTCGTCCGCGAGCGCGACGAACGTGACGTCGTCCGCGGCGTCGAGACCGGCCAGCGCCTCGGCGTAGGCATCGTCGGTCGCCGTGCGTACGCCGTACACCTTGCTCGGCCGTGGGTCCTGGGCGAGGACGAGGTCCAGGCTCCGGGTCAGCGCGTTGGCCGTCGTACCACTGGCGAAGGAGCTCATGATCGACGCGTGGTCGGTGACCTCGACCGGGGTCGCGGCCGGCGCGGACGCGCCGGCCGCCGCGTTGCCGACGACGGCGACCACGCCGGGGTTGCGTTGTGCGGTGGGGACCAGGGCACTGGTGTCGATGGTCACGTTCACGTACGGGTACGCCGGTTGCACCAGGGTGCTCATGCAGTCCTCCGGAGTTTCGGGGTGGGTGGTGCGGTCGGATGCTCAGGTGACGACGACGGCGATGCCCTGCGGGCCGAGCCAGGCACGCGCCGCGGCCAGCCGCGCGTCCGCCGTCGTACCGCCGGGCCAGCCGTCGTCCTCGAAGGTCGCCGCGGGCACGAGCCAGCAGACGGCACGATCGGCGCGGCGGGCCGGTGCATCGTCAGGGGGCGACGGTGAGGGGTAGGAACGAGCGACCCGGCGGGCGGCGGCGGTGGCGCGCAGCAGGTCGCGCGGGGAGGTCCCGTCATCGACCAGGAACGCGACCACGACCGGCAGGAGGAGAGGTGGTGCGCCTCCCTCGCCGTTCGGGGGCGCGCTCAGCTGCAGGGTGACACCGAGTGCGGCGGTGAAGTTCCCGGTGACCGGGACTTCGGTCACGTCGACGGCCTCGATCAGCCCACCCACCCCCGCGGTACGGACGGCCAGGCTGCCCACCATGACAGCGTCCGCACCCGGGGTGGGTGGCCGGCCGGTGTCCCAAGCCGCGGTGACGTCCCAGGGGAGTGCGTCACCGGCGCGCATCAGCCGGGCGGAGAGGGAGGTCTCCACCGGCAGCGCGACCGCGAGGTCGAACCGGTCGTAGACAGCCGTCGTCGGGCCGGTCACGGCCGCGGGGTCGACGGCGTAGCAGGTGACGGCCAGCTGGAGCAGCGCGTCGGCGTCCAGGAGTGTCGGGCGGGCAGCGGGGTCGGCGAGCCGCAGCAGGACCTGGTCGGCTGGATCCATCACGCCCGGCCGGCTCGCCGCTCGATGCCCATGCTGGTCCCCCCAGCCGTCCCGGGACGTCCGGTCACGCCCCTTGGGTCAACGGTCCTCGCCCTGCGTCATCGCATCGTCAACGCTCCGTTGTGCCGTGAACCGCTGACCAGCGCGACCAGTTGCGCCGATGGCTCGATCCCGAGGTCGGCCCGGATCGCCTGCCGATGCAGCTCCAGCACCCGCCGCGCCTCGTAGACGTTGCCTTCGGCGAGGTGGACCTGGATCAGGCACCGGTTCGCGCTCTCCCGCAGCGGCTCGGCCCGTACGGCGGCCAGCGCGGCGTCGACCGCGACAGCGAATCGACCTGCCCGCGCCATCCGCAACGCCAGGCTCTCGAGCGAGTGGAGTCTGGTCTGCCGCCACCGCTCCCGATACGGGGGCAGCCACTCCTCGTACCAATCGGGCAGGAGCTCGGAGTCCAGCAGATCCAGGAGTTCGGCGCCGGCGTCCGGCGCCGCCCGGCTCTCCACGGACAGCGCCAGGGCGGTTGCCTCGAGGACGTCGACCGCGACGACCTCGGCCAGGTGCAGCCGGGTCCGGGTGGCGTCGAGTACGCGACCACCGGCCTGCTGGATCCGCCAGACCGCCGTCCGCAGGTTGGCGGCGGCATTGCCCTCGGCCGACTCCGGCCACAATGATCCGGCGACGTAGTCGCGCCGCAGCGTCCCGCCGTTCAGCGCGAGGAACGTCAGCAGCCGTTCGGCGTTCTGTGGCAGGGTGAGTGTGCGGCCGTCCGCACAGAGTGCGAAACCTCTCAACAGCGCAAGCCGCATCACCGGCATGCCCGTCCGCAGCGCCATCGCGTCCCCCCGACGTGCGCAATCAGATTGCCCTCTCCGAGGTTAGACCTCCACCGGCCCGCGGTACAGCCCCCGGCGTTTGGTTGCCGTCAGCAACATCACTGGTCGGTGATCGGGGCGGCGTGCGCCTCTGCGTAGCCGGCGGCGGCCAGGCGGTCGAGGGTCTTCTGGAGGACGGCGGTGTCCTCCAGCGTGCGGACCTCGGTGATCTTGCCCCAGCGGATCCGGAGGAACTGGTGGACGACGTTCTGGTAGCGCGAACCGTCGACCACGCCGACGTTGACGGTGACGGCGGTGGCCACGCGGGTGTTCCACGGCCAGCCGGCGACCAGGATGTCCTCGACGTCGAAGGTGGTGTTCGGCAGCAACCGGAAACAACGCTCCCACCAGCGCCGGAGCGCGTCGTGCGTGTGCCGCTCGCCGGACAGCGCGTGGTCACCGTAGAACCGGTAGGTGAACGCCGGCGCCATCCCGGCCACCATGGCCTCCCAGTTCCCCGCGCTGATCTGGGCGAAGGCGTTCCGCACCTGCATCGCCACGATCCGGTGGTACATGCCCCGGTCTCCCCTCGTCGGTCGTCGCCTCCACCGTAGAGATAGTGAGTTCAATAACGCAACTGACTAGAGTGGTGACATGCGGAACACCAGCTTCGCCTCGATGCACTGCTCGCTCGCCCAGTCCCTCGAACTCATCGGCGACTGGTGGACGCCCCTGGTGCTACGCGACCTCTACCTAGGTCTGGACCGCTTCGACCAGTTCGTCACCGATCTCGGGATCTCCCGCAATCTCCTCACCGACCGGCTCAACACGCTGATGGACGGTGGCCTCGTCGTGCGTACGCCGTACCGGCAGAATCCGGTCCGTTACGCCTACGAGCTGACCGAGGCCGGGCGGGAACTCGTGCCGATCCTCCTCACGCTCACCGCCTGGGGTGATCGCTGGGCGACGCCACCCGCGGGTCAGCCGCTGACCTTCACGCACGCCACCTGTGGGAAGGTCACCACGGCCACGGTTTGCTGCTCGGAGTGCGGCGACGCACTGACCGCTGAGGACGTCACGCCGTCGGCCGGACCGGGGGGTCGGACAGCGCGGGGGACCGCGCTGATCGCGACAGTTCTCTCAGGCCGTTGATGCGAGCCGGAGGCGGAGCAGCTCCTTGAGCGGCATGGATTCGCCGTCCCGGGCGCCCTGGCCGACGACGAGCGGTGGGTCGGAGGGAAGGATGTCGACGCCCGCGAGGCGGGACTTCAGGCTGGCGGGAACGCCGAGGATGTAGAAGTTGGCGTCGACGTCGACACCCAACGAGCGGTTGCGACGGAGATACCAGCCGATGACACCGGTCCGATAGCTCGCCCCCGAACCCACGACCTGGGCTCGCAGCGGCTCGGGCTCCACACCCCGCGCCCGCATCTCCTTGACGAAGCCGACCAGCAGTTCCCGCGCCTGCACCGACTCGCCGGCCTTCCGGCGCTCCAGCGCGGCGGCCTGCGCAGCGGCCGCCTCGCGCCGTTCCGCACGCCAGTTCGCCTGATCGCCCACGCCGCCAGCCTAGTTGCCTGCCCGGGGACGACGCCGACGTGGGTTCGTACCAGCGATGGATGGATTCGATCGCTGGTACGAGACGTCGCCCGGCCGAAGGTCAACCCAGGTTCGGAGCTGTCTCGGCCCGGACCGCCAGTTCCCCAACCAGGCGTTGCCAGGCTCGGTCGAGGCCGGCCGCGACACAACCGGCCACGACCGTCTCGGTGCCCAGCACGCTGGCCTTCACCTCCGGAACGACCGGCGCGAGCATGCGGACCTGGTTGACGACGGCTTCGAGGAAGCCGGGCGCCTGGCCGATCCCGCCACCCAGCACGATCAGCTCGGGATCGACGACCGTGATGACGGTGCACACCGCCTTCGCCACGAGGAGTGCCTCCTCGGCCACCACCCCGGCCGCGACCGCATCGCCGCGCGCCGCCGCCGCGAAGACCTTCTCGGCCGACACCGCCCCGCGCACTCCGGCCCGTCGCGCGGCCCGGACCACGGCTGCCGCTGAGGCCGACGCGTCGAAGCCGCCTCGCTTGCGAGCGTCCCGCTGATCACTTCCGCTGCCCTCGGTGAACGGCAGATAACCGATCTCGCCGGCCACCCCGTGTGAACCGTGCCGGAGTTTGCCGTCCAGCACCAGCCCCATCCCGATCCCGGTGCCGACCGAAACGAACGCGAAGCTGTCGACGTCCCGGCCGTGGCCGTGCACCCGCTCCGCCAGCGCGGCTGCGTCCACGTCGTTCTCGATCATCAGCGACGGCCCGAAGCGATCACGCAGCGCGGTCAGCGTCGCCGGCGAGTCCCACCCGGACAGTCGCCCGGTCAGGGTCAACGCGTCGAGCCGGGCGTCGTACACACCGGGGCTGCCGATCACGGTTTGGGTCAACTGCCCGGCCGTGATCCCCGCATCGGCCGCGAGCGTCGCCGCCAGGTCCGAGAGCTCCTGGATCCGCGCCATCGCGTCCGCGGCCTTGGTCCGCACGTTCAACCGGCAGCGGGTGTTCCCGGCCAGGTCAGCGATCGCGCCACGCAGGAACTCCCGCCCGACATCGAGCCCGAGCACGAACCCTCCCTCCGGCCGCACCTCATACAGGCGCGCAGCCGGCCCGGGCACGCCTGTCCGCTGACCGGTCGCGTGCACCAGCCCGGCGCGCTCGATCGTGGTCAGCGCCGCCGACACCGTCGGCTTGGACAGCCCGGAGAGCTGGGAGAGTTCGGTCCGCGATACCGGACCGGACCGCCGGATGTGCTCCAGCAGGACCTGCTCGTTGATCGCTCGGATCAGTTGCGGGCGCGCCGCGGAGGCACCTCCGGCGACTACCGTCACGTCGACCCCCTTTGCGTCCATAACGCTTCGAGCAGCAGTCACAGTTAGCCCTTGTGCCAACGGTGATTGTTAAGTTAGTTTCCTATCGATTCTATTGGTCGGGACGAGGAGTTGCCAGTCCATGATTCGTCCGCCGGTCGTCCTCGGACTCGACTTCGGTGGGACCAAGATCGCCGTTGCCGTCGGCGACTTGTCCGGCCGGCGTCTCGGTGTCACGAAGCTCGACACCCTGGCCGAGGCCGGAGCAGCGGCGGCGATGGAGCGCGGTCTGAGCGCGGGCCGCGACCTGCTGACCGACGTCGCGCCCGGCCAGGAGCTCGCCGGTGTCGGCGCGGCCACCCTCGGCATCCCGTACGACGACCGCGTCGAGCTCGCACCCACCTTTCCCGGCTGGGGTGAGCTGCCGTTCGGGCAACTGGTCCGCGACGCCTTCCCCGGCATCCCGGTCCGGCTCGGGACGGACGTGAAGGCGGCCGCCGCGGCCGAGCTGCGGTGGGGCGCGCTGACCGGCTGCGATCCGGGCCTCTACCTCAATCTCGGCACCGGTCTCGCGACCGCGATCGTTGCCGGTGGCACCGTGATCTCCGGGGCGCACGGCGCGTCCGGCGAGGTCGGCTACAACTTGCGCTCGGCCGCCGACGTTTGGATCAGTGCCGACGAGCGCACGATCCTGGAACATGTCGTCAGTGGCCAGGCACTCGAGACAACCGGTAGCGCCCGGCTGGGCCGACCGGTCACGGCGGCCGATGTCTTCGCGATGGCATCGACACAGCCGGACGCCGCTGTACTCGCGGCGGAGTTCCATCGCGAACTGGCGATGCATGTCGTCAACCTGGCGATCGCCATCGACCCGGTCCGGATCGTCGTCGGTGGCGGACTGGTCGGTGCGTGGGACCGGATCGCCCCTGAGCTGCGCCGGGCACTCGACGCGGCAGTCCCCTTCCCACCGGAGCTGACAGTGGCCCGATTCCCTTCGGACGCGCCGCTGGTGGGGGCACTCGCCCTCGGTGTCGAGGCCGCGGGTGCGGTTCTCGGCGCGGAGGCATTCGCATGACCATCAGTTCGAGGAGTGAAAGGCAGAGACGATGAGGGGCATCAAACGGATCGCCGGCACGGCGATCGCGGTCGGCGTACTGGCCGCCGCGGGCTGTGGGGGCGGTGACAAGCCGGTCGGGAGCGCGTCGTCCAGCAACAACCCGTCGTCCTCGGCGAGCAACGGCGCAGGGCAGTTCAAGAAGGGCGGCACCGTCACGATCGCCAACGTGGGCGGGCAGACCTGGCCGTGCCAGTTCAACCCGTTCAACCCGTCGGTCAACCAGGTGGCACTCGGCTTCGTCTACGAGCCGCTGACGTTCGTCAACGTGCTCAAGGCCGGTGCCACCACGCCCATGCTGGCCAGCGACTTCACCTGGTCGCCGGCCAAGGACTCGATCGTCTTCACCATCCGCGACGGGGTGAAGTGGAGCGATGGCCAGCCCTTCAGCGCCGACGACGTGGTCTACACGTTCAACCTGATGAAGCAGCAGCCGGCCCTGGACCTCTACGCGTTGTGGACCGGTGCCGGGCTGACCAGCGTCACCGCGGCCGGCAACAAGGTCACGATGAAGTTCAAGGGCGCGGCCGAGCCGTACTTCTTCAACTTCGCCAACCAGGTCGGCATCGTGCCGAAGCACATCTGGTCCACCGGTGAAGCGGCGGCCAAGCCGGCCACCTGGCCGAACACGAAACCGGTCGGCACCGGGGCGTTCACGGTCGAGTCCTGCACCAGCAACAACATCTCCTACGTTGCCAATGGCAGCTACTGGCAGCCGGGCAAGCCGTACGTGGAGAAGGTCCAATACCCGGCGTACCTGGACAACAACCCGGCCAACCTCGACCTGGCCAGCGGCAAGGCCCAGTGGGGCGGTCAGTACATCCCGAACATCGACAACTTCTACAAGTCCAAGTCGCCGGACAACAACTACTGGTTCCCGCCGACCGCGAACGTGGCACTCGTCCCGAACAACGATCCGTCCCGCCCGGCGACCAGCAAGCTGGCGGTCCGGCAGGCGCTCGCGTACGCACTCGACCGCGAGCAGATCTCGAAGATCGGTGAGAGCGGCTACCAGCCGGCCGCGAACCAGAGCGGCGTCGTCACGCCGACGTTCGACAAGTACTACGACAAGGACGCGGTCACCGCCGCCGGCTACGACAAGCCGAACCCGGACAAGGCCAAGCAGCTCCTGCAGAGCGCGGGCTACTCGTCGTCCAACCCGCTCAAGCTCAGCGTCATCACGGTCACCGGCTACACCGACTGGGATGCGTCCCTCGCGGTCGTCAAGCAGCAACTCGCAGCCGTCGGGGTCGAGCTGAGCATCCAGGACCTGCAGCAGCAGTCGTACAACCAGAAGCTCTACACCGGTGACTACGACCTCGCCTACTCCAGCCTGTCCGGCGGCCCCACGCCGTACTACGAGCTGCGGCAACTGCTGTACTCGAAGAACACGGCGCCGATCGGCAAGCAGGCGAACAGCAACTACTCGCGGTACAGCAACCCCGAGGTGGACAAGCTGTTCGACCAGTACGCGAGCGCCGACCCGGACACGCAGGTCAAGCTGATCAAGCAGATCTCGGGCTACATGATCAAGGACGTGCCGATCATCCCGACCACCGAGTCGGTCGACTGGTACCAGTACAACACCAAGGACCTGCAGGGCTGGCCGACGCAGGACGACCCCTACGCCCAGCCCGCGCCGTACAACATCCCCGACGTCGGACAGGTCCTGACGAACCTGTACTCCAAGTCGGCCCAGAAGTAAGGAATCGTTCGTGAGAGTGAGCTCGAGGAGCTGGTGGTCGTGCGGTACCTGATACGTCGTCTCGGGTTCTTCGTGCTCACTCTCTGGGCAGCGATGACGCTGAACTTCTTCATCCCGCGGATGATGCCCGGCAGTCCCGAGGAGGCACTGCGGCAGCGGCTCAGCAAGGGCGGCGCGGTCGTCACGGCAGAGCAGTTGCAGACCGTCCTGGCCGAGTTCGGGTTCGATCCGAACAAGAACCTCGCACTGCAGTACATCGAGTACCTCAAGGCGATGGTGACCGGGCACTGGGGCGTGTCGATCGGCAGCAGCCTCGGTGTCCCGGTGACCACGCTGATCGGCAGCGCGTTGCCGTGGACGGTCGGCCTCGTCGGCATCGCAACCATCCTGGCGTTCCTCATCGGCACGTTCATCGGCACGATCGCCGGCTGGCGTCGCGGCGGGCTGATCGACGGGGTCGTGCCGCCGCTCTTCATCGTGACGTCGGCGCTGCCGTACTTCTGGGTCGCGCTGCTGTTCATCTCGTTGTTCGCGATCGGCAGCCATCCGGTCCTGCCCAACGACTTCAACTACGATCAGGGGTTGACGCCGGGCTTCAACCCCGAGTTCATCGGCAGCGTGCTCAAGCACGGCATCCTGCCGGCCGGAACCATCCTGATCACCGCGATCGGTGGCTGGATCCTGACCATGCGCAACAACATGGTCACCACGCTGGCCGAGGACTACGTCCGGATGGCCCGGGCCAAGGGAATCCCGAGCCGGAAGATCATGTTCGGGTACGCCGGCCGGAACGCATTCCTGCCCAATCTGTCCGGGTTCGCGATGTCGCTCGGCTTCGTCATCTCCGGCACGATCCTGGTCGAGTACGTGTTCAACTACCCCGGCCTGGGTTACATGTTCTACAACGCCACCGTGAGCACGGACTACCCACTGCTGCAGGCGCTGTTCCTGCTGGTGACGCTGGCCGTGCTGATCTGTGTCCTGCTCTGCGACTTCGCGGTGTTCCTGCTCGACCCGCGAGCCCGGACGAAGGGTTGATTTGATGAGCGCGATCGTCACCGGCGCCGCCGCGCCCGCAGCACCGACCGCGACCCGCCGCCCCCGGGGCGGCCTGTTGCGGGCCGTCCTGCACAACCGCAAGGCCATGGTCGGCGTGGGTCTGCTGGTCCTCTTCGTCCTGCTCGCGGCGTTCCCCCACCTCTTCGTCCCCTGGCTGCACGGCGATCCGCGCGCGATCGGCGACATGCCGCTGGCGAAACCGTCCAGCGAACACTGGCTCGGTACGACGGGCCTCGGCCAGGACGTGTACGCCGAGCTCATCTACAGCACCCGCGAGTCCCTGGTCATCGCGATCGTCGCGGGTCTGGGCGCGACGATCCTGTCCGTCATCATCGGTGTCTCGGCTGCGTATCTCGGCGGCTACGCGGACGACGGGCTCTCGATGCTGACCGACATCTTCCTGGTGCTGCCGACGTTCCCGCTGATCATCGTGCTGGCGACGTACGCCGGTAAGGGCAATCTGACGGTGATCATCATCGTGCTGATCCTGACGGGTTGGTCCTACGGCGCCCGCCAGATGCGCGCGCAGGCGTTGTCGCTGCGTAACCGGGACTTCCTCGAGTCGGCCCGGGTCCGAGGCGAGCGGTCGTCGTACATCATCGTGGTCGAAGTGCTGCCGACGATGATCTCGCTGATCGTCGCGAACTTCCTCGGCGCCGCGCTGTACGCGGTGCTCACCGCGGCCGGCCTGCAGTTCCTCGGGCTCGGCGACCCCAACTCGCTGAGCTGGGGCACGATGCTGTACTGGGCCCAGAACCAGGGCGCCCTGGTGAACGGCCTGCCGGCGTGGGCGCTCTCGCCGGGCCTGGCGGTCGCGCTGCTCGGTGTTTCGTTTGCCCTGCTCAACTACGCGTTCGACGAGATCAGCAACCCCGCGCTGCGGCCGGTTCGGAGGCGACGTGCCAAGTAGCACTGAGGGCAAGCCAATCCTCGAGGTCCGTGATCTCACCGTCGAGTACGACACCGGCGGCGATCGTCCGGTCGTCGCCGTCGACGCGGTGGATCTCGACGTACACGCGGGTGAGTTCGTCGGCGTGGTCGGCGAGTCGGGCTGCGGCAAGTCGACGTTGTTGTTCGCCATCGCCCAGCTGCTGAGCCCTCCGGCCGCGATCACCGGCGGCAGCGTGACGTTCCAGGGCCAGAACCTGGTCGCGATGAGCGAGAAGAAGCTGGCGGCGTTGCGCTGGCGTGACTACTCCGTGGTCATGCAGAGCGCGATGAACGCTCTCAACCCGGTAACGAGCATCGGCGCTCAGTTCAACGACGCGATCATGGCGCACGACGAACCGGTGGCCGACGAGCGCCCGGCCGAGGTACTGCGACTGGTCGGCATCGACCCGATCCACCTGAAGAGCTTTCCGCATCAGCTCAGCGGCGGGATGCGGCAACGGGCCATGATCGCGATGGCGCTGCTGTTCACGCCGGACCTCATCATCATGGACGAGCCGACCTCGGCTCTCGACGTGGTGGCGCAACGGTCGCTGATGGTGCAGATCAAGGAACTGCAGCGACGACTCGGATTCGCGGTCCTCTTCGTCACCCACGACATGTCGCTGATCAGCCACTTCTCCGACCAGCTCATGGTGATGTACGCCGGCCAGGTGGTCGAGTTCGGCGCCACCCGGGCGGTCTTCGATCATCCCGCCCATCCCTACAGTGAGGGGCTGCTCGACGCGTTCCCGTCGATCCGCGGGCCGAAGGTGCCGCTGACCGGGATTCCCGGCGCCCCGCCGAACCTCGCCGACCCGCCGAGCGGTTGCCGCTTCCAGCCGCGCTGCCCGAAGGCGTTCGAGGACTGCCCGAAGATCGCGCCCGAGCTCTACCAGGTCGGCCCCGTGCAGGCTCGTTGCCTCCTCCACGCCCCCGGCCATATCCAGGCCGAAGAGCCCGTCCGGGAGACGACACCATGACTGTGTTTTTGGCCGGGCCTTCGGCGCCGGCGTGGTCATGGGGCCTTGGCTCCCGGCCTTCCCTCGTCGCTCCGGTCGCTGCGCCTTTGGCCGCGCCTCCGGCACGGCGGGTCATGGGGCTTTCACTCCCAGCCTTCCCTCGTCGCTCCAGTCGCTTCGCTCCCTACACTCCTCAGTCCAGGCCGGGAGGCCCCACGACCGCGCTCCCTCCACTCCTCAGTCCAGGCCGGGAGGCCCCATGACCTCGGTGAGCACCGACCAGATCGCAGCGACCGATGCGGACGAGGCGCCGCTGCTCGAGACCAAGAAGCTGAGCCGGCACTTCCGGGTCGGCCGCGGCCTCTCCAAGCAGCTGCTGCACGCCGTCGACGATGTAAATCTCACCATCGGCCGGCAGGAGATCGTCGCGCTGGCCGGCGAGAGCGGCAGCGGGAAGAGCACCATCGCCCGTCTGCTCGCCGGGGTCTACCGGCCGACGAGCGGCGAGATCTACTACCAGGGCCGGCCCATGTCGAGCATGGGGTCGCGACGGGATCAGTTGGCCTACCGTGGCGACGTACCGATGGTGTTCCAGGACCCCTTCGGCTCGCTCAACCCCGCCTTCCGGGTGTCCCACGGCGTCTTGCGCAGCCTGAAGCTGCACCGCCGCGACCTCACCAGAGCCCAGCGCCTCGAAGAAGCCGAGCGCGTCATCGAGGCGGTCGGACTGTCGCCGGCGGGCGACATCATGAACCGCTATCCGTACGAGCTCAGCGGCGGCCAGCGGCAGCGCATCGGGTTCGCCCAGGCGCTGGCGCACAAGCCCAAGCTCATCCTGGCCGACGAGCCGGTCTCGATGCTCGACGTGTCGATCCGCATCGGCCTGCTCAACCTGATGGCGGAGCTGCGCCGCTCCGAAGGCGTGTCGTTCCTCTACATCACGCACGACATCGCGAGCGCGCGGTACGTCGCGGACCGGCTGATGATCATGTACGCCGGTCACATCGTGGAGTCCGGTCCGGCGGAGTCGGTGCTGGCCAACCCGAAGCACCCCTACACGGACCTCCTGCTCGGGGCGGTCCCGGATCCGCGGGCACCGCTGACGGCGGCGGTCGAAGGCGACACAGGTGAGCCGCCGAAGGTCATCGATCCGACGCCCGGCTGCCGGTTCCGCTGGCGCTGCCCGCTGGTCGTCGACAAGTGCCACCAGGTCACGCCGGTCCTCCGCCGCCTCGGCGAAGACCACGACGCCGCCTGCCACGTCGCCGAACCCGACCCCGGTTTCCCTGTCAGCTGACGCACGTCCTGGTCTGCTGCTGGATTACTGTTCGACGGTGGTCGAACACTGGCTTACAGTTGTTTCATGACTGTCGAACATCGCCGGGGTGTGGCGGGACTCGCGCTGATCGCGGCCTTCATGGTCTTCGTCGACGGCACGATCGTGAACGTCACCCTGGCCCAGCTCGCCACCCACCTGCACGCCTCTCGTGCCGAACTCGAGTGGGCCGTCAACGCCTACACGCTCTCCTTCGCCGCGGTGATGCTCGGCGCTGGCGCGATCACGGACACCCTCGGCGCGAAGCGGGCCTTCGTCGCGGGCGTGATCGTCTTCACCGCGTCGTCCGCAGTCTGCGCGGTCGCCACCTCGATGCTGATGCTCAACCTCGCGCGGCTCGTCCAGGGCGCCGGTGCCGCGCTGCTCCTGCCGAGCGCGCTCGTACTCGCGACCGCGTCCGCGACCGACGAGCACACGCGGCATCGCCTCGTCAGCTGGTGGGCCGCGGCCGGTGGCGTCGGCATGGCGGCCGGGCCGTTGCTGGGTGGCGCGCTCGTCGCGCTCGCGAACTGGCGGGCCGTCTTCGCCGTCAACGTGGTCATCGGGATCCCGGCCGTCGTGTGGAGTCTGCTCTCGATGCCTTCCGTCGTACGTCGAAGCCGGCGGCTCGACGTCGGTGGCATGGGCACCGCGACCGTGCTGATCGGTGGACTGGTGTTCGCGCTGATCGAGGCACCGGCGCTCGGCCGGCATCCCGCGGTCATCACCGCCGCCGCGCTGACCGTCGGCGGGCTGGTCGGCTTTGTCTGGGTCGAGCGGTCCATCCCCGAACCGCTGCTGCCGCCCGGCATCTACACCGATCGCGGCTTCGCCGTCACCGCCGTACAGGGCGCGTTGTTCAATTTCGCCTTCTACGGCGTGCTGTTCGCGCTGAGCCTGATGCTCCAGCAAGGCCGCGGACTCAGCGCGCTCGCCACCGGTCTGCTGTTCCTGCCGCTGACCGGGCTGATCTCGATCGGCAGCCTCTGCTCAACCCCGCTCGCGCAGCGCTTCGGCCGAGCGACCGTCCTGAGCGTCGGCCAGGCTGTCCTGGCGATCGCACTCCTCGCCCTGGCCTGGGCGGGCACATCCTCGGCGCTGTGGCCGCTGGTGCTTGCCCTGCTGCCGGCCGGCTTCAGCTCGGGTCTGCTCGTGCCCACCATGACCTCGCAGTCGATCGCCGCCGTCGAGCCCGCCCTGCACGGCGCCGCGTCCGCAGCCTTCAATACCTCCCGCCAGATCGGCGCGGCGGTCGGTGTCGCCATCTTCGGCCCACTCCTCGGCACCACGCACAGCTTCACCACCGGCTTCGTCACCTGCGTGATCGTCGCGTCCGCCGCCACCACGATCACGCTGTTCCTGACCACGCTCGCCACAGCGAGCACGGGGCTTGAACAATCGCTCGCCAACCAGGAACCTAGTGGTCTGGTCCGCACATGCAACGTTTTGAGTACCCGATCGCGTCTTTCATCGTGACGACGCCGGCCGGGGAGATCCGGGGTATCGCAGGCCGAACATGGGGGGACTGGGGTGGCTGCGCAGCGGAGCAGACGGTGGGGCACCACCGTCGCGCTCACCGTCGTGTGTGTGCTGGTGTGCGCGGTCGCGTTCGCCGGCGCGGTGACCGTGCTGATGCCGAGCACCCGGCAGCGCAGTACGACGGCGGCCGCCACCGGACCGCTCGGCCCGACCCCGAGCCTCCCGGCCCCGAGCCTCCCGGCCCCGAGCGACCCGGCCTCGACCGAGCCGATCCCGGGCGTCGACACCCCCGCTGCTCCCCCGCCGTCGACGCCGGTGGCCGTGACCGGGACCTACGAGTGCCCCGGCTACAGCGGCATCGAGTCGAAGGTCCCGGTGTCGATGGTCCTGCAGGACACCTTCGTCTGGGGCGACGATCCGCCGTACCGCGTCGGTGACGGCTCGGGCGACGTCAACTGGCGCTCCGACCCGTACCACAAGCCGAGCTGGTACATGTGGCTGCATTCGCTGCGCTGGCTGGGCCAGGGCATCAAGGCCGCCACGAACGGCGACCGGAAAGCCCTGACGCACGTGATGGCGATCATCCACGACTGGGTCCGCGACAACCCGTACTCGTGGAAGGGCGATGTCGGCGCCTGGGAGGCCACGATGCACCGCACCAACGTGCTGATCTGTGCTCGCCAGGCCGTGCTCGCGGGACTGCATGTCCGCTCACTGCCCGCGCAGTACGCCTGGCTGGATCAGTCGCTGCTCGATCATGCCCAGTTCATGACCGACAACTGGGGCGGACCGTCGAACCACGGGACGGACGAGAGCATCGCGATGTTCGGCGTCGGCTGCACGCTCAAGCGAGCAGATCTGAAGAGTCGCGCGGTCGAACGACTGACCGAGGCGATCACGACAGCCATCGACCCGCAGGGCTCGACGAACGAGCAGTCGGTCGGGTACGCCATGTTCAACTACCAGTTGTGGGGCCGCGCGACCACGGCCCTCAAGCGCTGCGGCGCCGATCCAGGACGGGTCATCGACGAGCGGCGCCGCGCGCTGGCGGAGTGGCTGGCACTCGCCACCAAGTCCACCGGCGAACTCCAGCAGGTCGGCGACGCCGTACGCCAGACGCCTCAGGGCGCCACCGGCACCGCCCTGGAGTACGCCGCGACGCTCGGACGGAGCGGTACGAAACCGACCGAGCGGACCGCGATCTTCGATGCCGGCTACGTGTTCGGGCGGACCGGCTGGGGCGAGACCCGGCCGTTCACGCAGGAATCGACGTACAGCATCCGGTTCGGCCCGGGCCGCCGGTATCACGGGCACGACGACCACATGTCGATCACCTACACCTCGCGCGGCCGGGACATCCTGATCGATCCCGGCCACTCGGGGTATCAGCTCGACAAGTGGCAGGCCTGGACCAAGAGCCAGGCCGCCCACAACGTGATGACGATCCCGTCGGCGAACACCGCCTCGGTGGAGACGCGGCTGGTCCGGGCGGCGATCGCACCGACCTCGGAGTACTACACGTTGACCGACAGCCCGGCGCCGGGTGTGCAGCGGACTCGGGACGTGCTCGTGCTGAAGGATCCTGATCTGATCGTCACCTTGGACCGTGGGCAGTCGGCCACCGACCAGCGGTACGAGACGTTGTGGCACCTGGCACCGGACCAGAAGGTGACGGTGCAGTCGCCGACCACGGCCGTCGCCGCCAAACCTGGCGATCGCACGAAGACCTATCTGCTGCAGATCCCTTACAGGCAACAGTTGCCCGCCGATGCCATCACCGTCGCGCAGGGTCAGCAGGATCCGGTGCAGGGCTGGTACTTCCTGGACATCTTCCACCGGCTGCCGGCCCCCGTGGTCAAGTTCAACCGGAACGCGACGAGTGCCACGATCCTGTCCGCCGTCGTGCCGGCCGGCACCGGCGAGTCGGTCGCGTTCACCAGCCGCACCGTCGGCACGATGTTCTTCGTCGATCTCACCGTCGGCCGGCGAAAGACCACCATCCGAGTGCTACCGGACGGCCGCCTCACGCGGATCAGCTGACTGCGCCGGGGCCGGATCTTGCTGTCGTCGTCATGGCCATCACGCTGGTGACGGACCGCGGTGGCGTGCTTCTTGATTCCTGACCGGTCACAGGAGGAGCGTCTGTGCTGTCTTGTTCTGGTGTGGGCCGCGCACGGCGGTCGGTGTACGGGAGGTTTGGGATGAGTAGTCATCCGGCGGGGCGGGATCACTGTCTCAGCGCGGCGCGGGCGGTGGATCGGCCGACTGGCGGGGCGCGGTACGGGCGGATGTTCGCGGGCCTGGAGCCGTTGGGCACCGACCCCCAGGTGCTGATGCGGGCGGGTGGTGACGGCGGGATCTGCGACGCCGCCGCCGAGCTCGACCGGAGCAGCGACGGCGACGACGCGACCGAGGCGGCCGGGTGGCCGTTCTTCGGGCAGATCATCGCCCACGACATCACCGCGGACCGCTCCCCCATCACCGGCGGCGTCGATCCCGAGGCGCTGCGGAACGCGCGGTCGCCGAAGCTCAACCTGGAGATCATGTACTCGGACGGCCCGGTCGGCTCGCCGTACCTGTTCGACGTCCACGACCCGGCCAAGTTCCTGCTCGGCCCCGACGGGTACGACGTACCGCGCAACCAGCAGGGCGTGGCACTGATCGGTGACCCGCGCAACGACGTACACCTGTTCACCCTGACTCTGCATGTCGCGCTGCTGCGTGCACACAATCGGATCGTCGACAATCTGCGGGCGAACGGCGTACCCGAGAGCGACGTCTTCGAGAAGGCCCGCACCACGCTCACCTGGCACTACCAGTGGATCGCGGTCCACGACTTCCTGCCGCGGCTCGTCGGACCGGACCTGGTCGAGGAAGTTCTCGCCAAGGGCGGCCGCTGGTTCGCGCCCGAGCCGATGAAGGCCTACATCCCGCTGGAGTTCGCCGACGCGGCCTTCCGCTACGGCCACGGTCAGATCCGGCACACGTACCGGCTCGTCGACGGCGGACCGGAGTTGCCACTGTTCCCCGATCTGGTCGGCTTCGGGCCGCCGAGCGCGGGTCGGCGACTGGACCTGACGCAGGTCTTCGACGTACCTGGCCGACCACCCGCGCAGCGCGCGAAGCGCCTCGACGGCCGGCTCGCCGCGAGCCTCATCGGCCTCCCCGAGCAGGTCACCGGCGTGGTCGACACCGCCGCCTACCGGTCCCTGGCAGTGCGCGACCTGCTCCGCGGCGACACCACCGGCCTGCCGAGCGGTGAGGCGCTCGCCAAGTACATCGGCGTACCGCCGCTCACTGTGGACGGATGGCCGGACGGCACCCCGCTGTGGTTCTACATTCTCAAGGAATCCGAGCACCTCGGCGGCGGTGACCGGCTGGGCCCGGTCGGCGGCCGGATCGTGGCGGAGGTCCTGATCGGTCTGCTCCGCGCCGACCCGGCCAGCTACCTGAGCCTCGAGCCGGACTGGGAGCCGACCCTGCCCGCCGCCGGCCCGGTGTTCGACCTGACCGACCTACTCATCCCGGGCGAGTCGAACTGAGCTCACCCGACTTGGGCTCCCCCGAACTGGCCTGACGAGAACTGAGCGCCGCAGCGTCGACCGCGGACGTGAACGCATCACGCGGACGCTGGACCGAGGCCAGCGACACGATGTCCCGGCCATAGAAGACAGCGGCCAGCCAGATCGCGAAGACGCGCACCTTGCGGTCCCACGTCGGGACCGCAAGGACGTGGTACCCGCGGTGCATCAGCCACGCGAGGAAGCCCTTGATGACGAGCCGGCGGTACTGGAAGATGCCTTTCCCCAACCCCAGCGTCGCCACAGCGCCAAGGCTGTGATGCACGTACTGCTTCGGCTCGCGTCCACGCATAGTCCGCACCAGGTTCTTCGCCAGCAGCTTCCCCTGCCGGACGGCGTTCTGCGCGTTGGGCACCGTGAATGCGCCTTCGGTCGGCGACGCCAGATCCGGTACGGCGGCGTCGTCGCCGGCCGCCCAGGCGTCGGGCACCGGATCCGTGTCGGTGCCGATCCGCAGGTCGGCCCGGACCTGGACCAGTCCGCGCGGCGTATGCGGAAGGTCGGTGTGGTTGCGCAGCAGCCGGGTCGCCGCGTTGCCGGCGGTCCAGACGATCAGCTCCGAGTCGAACTCGGTCCCGTCCGACAGCACGACGTGCCCGTCTTCGGCCGACGTCAGCGTGCAGCTCAGGTGGACCTGCGCACCGCGCCGCTCGAGCATCGAGACCACCCACCGGCCGGGCTGATCGGTGACCTCGGGCAGGATCCGGCCGGTCGCCTCGACCAGGTGGAAGGCAAGGTCGCTCTCGGACAGCTCCGGATAGCGCTTGAGCAAGGCGGTGGCCAGCGACAACAGCTCACCGAACCCTTCCACGCCGGAGAAGCCGCCGCCGACGAAGGTGATCGTCAACAATCGACGCCGCGCCGGACCGGGCTCGAGACAGGACGCCTCGTCGAACGCCGTCAGCAGCCGGTCCCGAATCGCGACCGCCTCCTCGACGTGCTTCATCCCGATCGCCCGCTCGGCCACACCGGGTACGTCGAAGGTCCGGGTCACCGCGCCCGCGGTCACCACGAGGACGTCGTACTCGAGCTCGAAGTCGGGCCCCTGGGTCGGCCGCACCGTGACCTTCCGCTGGGCGTGCTCGATCGCGGTGACCGAGCCGGAGACAATGCGGGTCCGGTCGAGGTTGCGACGCAACGAGACCGCGGCGTGGCGTGCCTCGACCGATCCCGAGACCACCTCGGGAAGGAAGGGCTGATAGGTCATGTACGGCCGCGGATCGACCACGACCACCTCGGCCTCACCACGCTTGAGCTTCTTCTCGAGCTTCCACGCCGTGTAAAAACCGGCGTACCCACCACCGACCACCAGGATCCTGCGCACGGGTGTCCTCTCTCCGGTCGAGACTCTGTAGTTGAAGACAACCCAGCCGCGTGGGTTGTGACGTATCAGGGGCGAAGCTGCTTGCGGGACGTGATGCCGAGCTTCTGGAAGACCTTGCGGAGATGCCACTCGACAGTGTGCTGGCTGAGGAAGATCTGCGCACCTATCTCGGCATTGGTCAGCCCCGCGCCGGCGAGCTCGGCGATGCGCGCCTCCTGCGCGGTCAAGGCATCGGCGGCGCGGCCGGTGCGCTCTCCGACCGTCTCTCCGGTGGCTGTCAGCTCACGGCTCGCGCGGTCGGCGAAGGCGTCGGCACCGGCCGTCGCGAACAGCTTGTACGCCGTCCGCAGCTGGACGCGTGCGTCTTGCCGCCGTCCCTCCCGCCGGAGCCACTCGCCGTACAGCAGCTGAGCCCGGGCAAGGTCCATCCGCATCCGAGTCCGGCCGAGACGCTCGATCGCCTCCTGGTACGCCGATTCCGCCTGCCGGCCCCTGGCCAGCAGGGCCTGCGACCGGGCCAGCAGGCCGAGACCCCACTCCGTGCCCGAGGACGTCGCGATCTCCCCCTGCAGCTTCAGCCCGTCGACCGCCAGCTCCGGCCGGCCGGTGCGAGCCGCCGCTTCGACCAGTTCGGGCAGCGCCCAGTTCGCCACGCCGTACTCGACCGGATAGGCCGTCGCCTCCCGCGCCGCCGCGAGTGCGTCCCCGTACTTCGCGAGGCCGTTGAACAGGACGGCGTTCGCCAGGTGACAGGTGCTCAGCCCACCGCCTTCGCCGCGGTTCGTCGCATCGTCCATACCAGCGGCGATCACGGCCGTGGCCCCGTCCTCGCGCCCACGCCAGGCCGCCAGGCTCATCGCGCCGTACGGCGTCAGGTCCGCGCCGGTCGCGTCATTGATGTTGTTGATCTCCGCGACCAGCGAGCCGGCCGCGGCGAGGTCGCCGGTGAACAGGCTGAGGTGCACTCGGTGGTTCAGGACCAGCAGGAGTTCGTTGAGGTCGCCGAGCCGGCGGGCGATCCGCACGTGCCGGGAGGTCAAGGCGTCCCAGCCCTCGTCGTCCCAGAGGTCGACTGCCAGCAGCTCCGCGTGCCAGAGCCACCGCATATCGTCTTGATCCGGCGTGCCGTTCGTGCTGGAGAACAACCGGATCACCTCCCGGGCAAGCGGCACTGCGTCGGGGTACCCGTCGGTGAACAACACCGCGACACCGTCCAGCAGGACGTCATGTTTGCGCCGCCGATCCGGTGTCGGCGCGGCCCGGGCCGCCAGCGCTGCCTCGGCGAGTGCGTCGGAGCCATCCGGTCCTGAGGTCCGGCCGAACCGCCCCGCGAACTGCGCGGCCACGATCGCCTCGATATAGGTCTCGCGGGCCAGGCCGAGGTCCAGCGGTTCGAGGCGGCGGGCCGCCGCCAGCAAGAGCGGCCCCGACTCGCGCCCATGGCCCGAAGCGAAGGCGATCTGGGCGCGGAGGAGCTCCACCCGTGCCTGGTGCAGGCCGTTCATCGGACCCTCGCCGGCGGTAACGAGCAGCCGCAGCGCGATCTCGAACGCGCCGGCCCGCAGTGTCGCCTGCGCGGCGGCGAGAGCGCGGACCGCCCGAGTGGACGGGTCCGGGGTCAGCTCGGTCGCCCGCTGGAGGAACGCTGCTGTCGCCGCGACGCCGCCGCGGCGCTGTGCCCGGTCCGCGGAGTTGACCAGTTCGGCGGCGACGTCCTCGTCGGGGCCGTCCGCGCCGTTCGCGCGGTGCCACGCCCGCCGGTCGGGATCGAGATCCGGGTCGGTCGCGTCGGCGAGGGCTTGATGCGCCTGGCGGCGATCGACGGGATCCGCCGCACGGTACGTCGCCGACCGGACCAGCGGATGCCGGAAGCGGACCCGCGCGCCGAGCTCGATCAGGCCCGCGGCCTCAGCGGGTGCGGCCGCGCTCATCGGCACGTCCAGGACCGCCAGCGCCCGCAGCAGCAGCGGTACGTCGCCGATCGGCTCGGCGGCCGCGGTCAGCAGCAACCGCTGCGTATCCACCGGGAGTGCCTGCACCCGGCGAGTGAAGTTCTGCTCGATCTGACTCGCCAACGGGCGAGCGTCCGGCCGCTCGAATCCACCCGCCAACTCACCCGCGGTCAGCCCGCTCGGCAACTCCAGCAGCGCCAGCGGATTGCCTCTGGTCTCGGAGACGATCCGATCCCGGACGTGCTCGTCCAACCGCCCGGGGACCACAGCGTCGAGGAGAGCCCCGGCGTGCCGGTCGGTCAGCCCACCGACCGGCAGCTCGGGGAAGCCGCGCCACTCCGGCCCGGTCACCGGCTCGCGGACGGCGAACACGAGGCCGATGCGGTCGGCGAACAAGCGGCGACCGACGAAGGTCAGCGCCTGGGCCGACGCCTGATCCAGCCACTGCGCGTCGTCGATGACGCACAGCAGCGGCCGGTTGTCGGAGGCCGCCGACAACAGACTCAACGCGGCCGCACCGACCAGGAACCGGTCCGGCGGACCACCGAACTCGAGCCCGAACGCGACTGCCAGCGCGTCACGCTGCGGGCGCGGCAGATGGTCCCCCAGGCTCAGCATCGGAGCACACAACTGATGCAGACCGGCGAACGGGAGCTCCATCTCGGCCTCGACGCCGGCCGCTCGTGCGACGCGGCAGCCGTCGGCCTGCCCGACCAGATACTCGAGCAGAGCGGACTTCCCGATGCCCGCCTCACCTCGGACGATCAGCACCTGGCCGTCGCCGGAGCGCACGCCGGACACCACCTGATCCAGCCGATTACACTCCGTTCGCCGCCCGCGTAGCTCGGGCGCCGGTCCACCAATCGCCATGGCTCCACCACCTCATCAGAGGCTAGAGCCCAAGGCCTGATGCGCGGTAGAACTCTGCAGTGTCGCAATAGCGCCAGATTGGTCAGCAGGCCGTCCGGGCGAGGTCGGCGGCGAGGAGGTGTTCGAGGTCGGCCAGTTCACCTGCGCGCGACGCCGAGACCAACGCGTGCCGGAACCTTCGGTGCGCAGCCGGGCTGACTGGATGGCGCCGGTCGGACGACAGCCGGTCCCGGGCCCGCTTCACCAGTTGCCGCGCGTTGGGCGCGCCGATCCGCAACGTCTCCGCGATCTGCCGATACGGGTACTCGAAGCCTTCCCGTAGTACGTAGGTCGCTCGCTCGGCCGGCGACAACCGCTCCAGCAACAGCCGTACGGCGTCGTCGAACGCCTCCTGCTGCTCCGCCAGACTCTGCGGATCCACCTCACCCGCCGCACTCTCCTCGGGCAACCACGGCCCGACCGAGAATTCGTGCCGACGCCGGGCCGACTGCACCAGGTTGATCGCGAGCCGGCAGACCGTGGTCGCCAGGAACGCCCCCGGATCCGCGACGGCCGACCGATCGGTGCGCTGCCACCGCAGCCACGCCTCCTGCACCAACTCCTCGGCCTCATGCGGATTGCCGACAATCCGGCGCGCGATCCGGAGCAGCCGCGGTCGTACCTGCACGAATTCATCCACACCAGCCGTCGACGTACTCATGATCCGGACTCCTCCACTGGGGGCTTCTCCCACCCTCGCCGGGCCGGCAGCGCACCGCGCCATGGAGAGTCCGTGGTCGAGTGCGTGGTTCCCCCTGTGGTTCGTGGGGTGTCACAGCAGATCGACGTACGCGGTCATACCAGTGCCGGCCCATCCCCAGCCGTGGAGCGTGACATGAATCCCACCATCGAGACCGAACGACTGCTGCTCAGGCCTTGGCGTGACACCGACGCGTCGGACGCGCTGGCCATCTACGGCGATGAGGAGGTGACTCGCTGGCTCACTCCGGCCATGGCGTGGGTTCCGGACGTCCAGACCATGCACGACGTACTGCGCAAGTGGCGGGACCAGGATGTGGCGCCGGTCAGCCACTGGGCCGTCGAACGCCGTGACACCCGGGAGATCGTCGGCGGCGCGGCGGTGCTCCGGCTCGCGCCTTGGGAAGACCTCGAGCTCGGCTGGCAGCTCGCGCGCCCGGCTTGGGGCCACGGGTATGCGACCGAGGCCGGGGACGCGGTGGCGCGCTGGGCGCTGCACCGGAGTGGGGTCCAGGAGGTCTTCGCGCTCGTCTCGCCCGGCAACGACCGGGCCGTCGCCACCGCTCGGCGGATCGGCATGGAGTGGATCGGCGAGACCGACCAGTACCACCAGCAGAAGCTCGAGCTCTACCGCATCCGGCACGACGATCTGGCCTACTGCGAGATCTGTGAGACCGAGGAACCGGCCGATCGCGGGTGACGCACTGACGGTCTCCGACCGCAGGGCCGGAGACCACCACTGCGTCAGGCGGACAGGGCGTCCAGGATGGCTGCGGTGACCGGCTCGGGGGCGGAGACGCTGAGCGCGTGCGACGCACCGGCGACCTCGCGGATGTCTTTCGCACCGGCGCGCTCGGCCATGAAGCGGTGCAGCGCGACCGGGATGTTGAGGTCCTCGTCGCTGAAGACGAACCAGGACGGGATCGTCTTCCAAGCGGGCGACGCGGTCACCAGGTTGCCGGTCAGCGCCACGTCGGTGGCCGGCCGCTGGGTCGCGGCCATCACGGCTGCCTGCTCGGCCGGGACATCCGCGCAGAACTGGTGGTTGAACAGGGCGGGCTTGATCCGGAGATCGTTGCCCCCGGTGCTGACGGGGTAGGTGTCGAGAGCGTCCCCGAGGGTGCTGCCGGGGAACTGGACCGAGAGCCCGAAGGCGTTCTCCCCCTGGTCAGGCGCGAACGCACACACGTACACCAGCGCCTTCACCGCCGGGTTCTCCGCCGCCGCCTCGGTGATCACCATGCCGCCGTACGAATGCGCGACCAGGACCACCGGCCGGCCGATGCCGGCGATGACGTCGCGCACGTACGCCGCGTCACCGTCGAGGCTGCGCAACGGGTTCGGGGCCGCGACGACGTCGATCGACCGCGCCTGCAACCGCTCGACGACGCCGTTCCAGCTCGCCGACTCGGCGAACGCGCCGTGGACCAGCACCACGACCGGGCTCTGTTCGTTCATGAGGTTCTCCTTCTCTCGGGTCACCAAGAAGGACCGGACAGCCCGGCAGGTTGTGACGAGCCGGACAGCAGGATTGTGACCGGCGAGACAGTCACAGATCGCCACCGTGGACTGTCCTAGTTGGTGAGTACGCCGCGAGCCGACAAGGGAGATCAGATGAGTATCGCCGAACAGCAGATCGCCACCTCCGTCCTGGTGATCGGCACCGGTGGCGGCGGCCTGCGGGCCGCGATCGAGCTGGCCGAGCAGGGCGTCGAAGTCCTTGCACTGGGCAAGCGGCCGCGCTCGGACGCGCACACCTCGCTGGCAGCCGGCGGGATCAACGCGGCGCTCGCCACGATGGACCCGGAGGACACCTGGCAGCAGCACGCCGCCGACACACTGCAGGAGAGCTACCTGCTGGCGAACCCGGTCACGGTCCGGATCGTCACCGAGGGGGCGGCCCGCGGCATCGCCGACCTGGAGAGCTACGGCATGCCGTTCGCCCGCGAGGCGGACGGGCGGATCTCGCAGCGCTTCTTCGGCGCGCACACCTACCGCCGGACCGCCTTCGCCGGCGACTACACCGGCCTGGAGATCCAGCGCACGCTGATCAACCGCGCCGTCCAGCTCGGCGTCCCGATCCTCGACACGGTCTACGTCACGCGGATTCTCGTCCGCGACAACGCCGTGTTCGGCGCGTACGGGTTCGACCTGACCACCGGGCGGCGCTACGTCATCCACGCCGACGCGGTCATCCTCGCCGCGGGCGGTCACACCCGGATCTGGCGCCGTACGTCGTCTCGCCGGGACGAGAACACGGGTGACTCGTTCCGCCTCGCCGTCCAGGCCGGCGGCCGGATCCGCGACCCCGAGCTCGTCCAGTTCCACCCGTCCGGCCTGATCGAGCCCGAGAACGCCGCCGGCACGCTGGTCTCCGAAGCCGCCCGCGGCGAAGGCGGCCAGCTCCGCAACGCCCTGGGCGAGCGGTTCATGACGCGGTACGACGCCGAGCGGATGGAACTGTCCACCCGGGACCGGGTCGCGCTCGCCGAGTACACGGAGATCAAGGAAGGCCGCGGTACACCGAACGGCGGGGTCTGGCTCGACGTGTCACACCTCCCGCGCGAGACGATCATGCGCCGGCTCCCCCGCGTCTATCAGACCCTGCTCGAGCTCCAGATGCTCGACATCACCAAGCAGCCGATCGAGATCGCCCCGACCGCGCACTACTCGATGGGCGGGGTGTGGGTCCGGCCGGAGGACCACGGCACGGGCATCGACGGGCTGTACGCGATCGGCGAGGCGGCGAGTGGGCTGCACGGAGCGAACCGGCTGGGTGGCAACTCACTGATCGAGCTCCTGGTCTTCGGCCGGATCGTGGCGGAGGAGGCGGCGAAGTACTCGATCGGCCGGCAATCCCAGCAGCGATCCGCGGAGGCCGTCGCCGACGCACGCGCGGAAGTCGATGCCCTCCTGGCGAACGACGGCCCGGAGAACGTCCGCGCCCTGCAACGGGCGCTCCGCGACACGATGACCGCCCGGGCCGGCGTCGTACGCGATGCGACCGGCCTGCTGGCGGGACTGTCGGAGCTCACCGACATCGAGGATCGGATGACCCGGATGGGCGTCCATCCCGACATCGCCGGCTTCCAGGACCTGGCCCACGCGTTCGACCTGAAGGCCTCCGCCATGGCCGCCCGCGCCACCCTCGACGCAGCTCTCGAACGCCGCGAATCCCGCGGCTGCCACAACCGCTCCGACTACCCCGACCTCGACGAATCCCTCCAGGTCAACCTCGTGTGGTCCGGCCCCGGATCGATCGAGCACGAGCCGATCCCACCGATCCCCGACGAGTTCCGCACCCTGATGCGCCACGTCTCGTCCGACGGCAAGCTGGTCGAGTGACAGGCCTCAAGCTGCCAAGAGGGTGAGGAGCAGCGCGAGTGGGGGCCAGGCGTCGCGACCGCGGCGGGTCAGGGCGTGGGCTCGCATGCTGGGTTCGGGGTCGCGGAGGCGGCGCAGGGAGATACCGGTGGTTTTCGGGTAGTCGGCGAACAGCAGGGCGACGCCCAGGCCGGCGGTGATCATCTCCTGGACCAGGCTGAGGCTGTCGGCGCGGTGGGTGATGCGGGGTTCGAAGCCGGCCAGGGCGGCGAGCGTGCGGACGACCTGCTCGTCTCCGCTGTCGCGGGAGTTGACGATCCAGTCGCTGTCGGCGAACGCCGCGACCACATCGGCCGCCGGTCCCGTCGTACGCCGGGACCGCGTAGGGACCGCGAGGCTCCAGCTGCGCTCCCACAGCGGGGTCACCACCAACGCGGGGTCGTGCGGCGCGGGGGCCAGGTTGTAGTCGTAGCTCACCACGAGGTCGACCTCGTCCCGCTCGAGCATGGCCCGGGCCTCGACGGGTTCCTGCTCCTGGATCTCCAGCCGCACCGCCGGATGGTCGGCGGCCAACCGGTGGACGACGGGCAACAGGGTGTCCCGGATCACGGTGTGGAACGCGGCGATGCGGACTGTCCCGGCCGGCTCGGCCGATGGGTCGAGATCGGCCCGCGCCGCCTCGTGCGCGGCCAGGATCTCTACGGCGTGGCCGGCGAGCCGGCGACCGGCCGGGGTGAGCCGGACCCGGCGGCCGTCGGGCTCGAGCAGCGGCGTACCGACCTCCTTGGCCAGTGCGGCGATCTGCTGCGAGACGGTCGAGGTGGTCACGCCGAGGGTCTCGGAAACCGCATGCATCGACCCCTGGCGCGACAGGGCCAGCAGCAGCTCGAGGCGGCGTACATCCATGCTCTCATTGTTCAGCAATCCCGAACGATCTGTCCACGATAATCACGTGGACGCGAACGGATTCGCGAGCTTCACTGGGTTCATGAGCACGCGTGACAGCCGCACCGGAGTGGCCTTCGCCGTCTTGTCGATGACGATGGTCCAGCTCGGTCTCGCCACCTCCGTCAGCCTCTTCGACCGGGTCGGTCCCGAGGGGGCCGCGTGGTTGCGCCTGGCGTGCGCTGCGCTGATCGTGCTCGTGCTGTTCCGCCCCCGCCCCAGCTCGTTCGACCGCAACTCGTTCCTGGCCGCGGTCGGCCTCGGCGTCGCGACAGGTGGCGTGACGCTGCTGTTCATGGCCGCGGTGGCACGGCTCCCGCTCGGCACCGCGAGCGCGCTGGAGTTCCTCGGTCCGCTGACCGTCGCCGTACTGCGCAGTCGCGGCCGGCTCATCTGGCCCGCGCTGGCCTTTGCCGGAGTCATGCTGCTGACCCAGCCGTGGCACGGTTCGGTCGACGGCCTCGGCGTCCTGTTCGCACTCGGCGCGGCCGCCTGCTGGGCGGCGTACATCCTGCTCACGCAGCATGTCGGCGACAATGTGACCGGTCTGCAGGGCATGGGCGTGTCCATTCCGGTTGCCGCCCTCGTCGCGACCATCGTCGCGGGCCCGAGCACGATCCCGGTGATGACCTGGCAGCTCGTCGCCATCGGGTTCGGCCTGGCGCTGCTGCTGCCGGTGGTCCCGTTCACCCTCGAGTACCTCGCCCTGCGCCGCCTCGACGCCGGCGTCTTCGGCACCCTGATGAGCCTCGAACCAGCCCTCGCCCTGCTCATCGGCTGGATCTTCCTCAGCCAGTCCCCCGGCCTCCTGCAAGCCGTCGGCATCGCCTGCGTCGTCGCCGCCGGCATGGGCGCAGAGCGAGCCCACAGCCGACGCTCAGTCGCCACGCAGCCGGACCAGCCGACCGGCGTAGTCGACGGTCAAGGTCAGGGACAGCCCCTGAGCCAGCAGGAATGCGCCTGACAGCTCGGCGCCGTCGCGGGCTACGCTGCGGTTTCGGCGGTGGTGCGGGCTTCCGCGACCGCCTTGCCGCGCGGGGAGTCCGGGAAGCGCTCCAGCAGGGTGCGGACTTCGGCGGCTCCGACGTTCGCACCGAACATGTCGGTGTGGGGCTCCAGGCGGACGCCTTCCGCGAGCGGGCCGGCGATGACCGGGTCGAAGCCGAGGGCGTCGACGATCGTCGCGACCTCGGCCGCGTCACCGGGCTCACCGGCGATCGCGATCGCCTTGCGGTCGGGCGATCCGGACGGGCGGGCGCCTTCCTCCAGGTCGTGGTAGCCCATGTGATTGAAGGCTTTGACCACGCGCGAGTCCGGCAGGAAGGCCTGGACGAGTTCGCTGGACGACGTGCGCGGGTCGGTCAGGTCGTCGCGGATGCCGTCGACCTCCCACCAGTAATTCATCGCGTCGATCACGAGCTTCCCGCGCAAGGCCCCGGCCGGGATCGTGCGGTACTTCCCGAGCGGCAGCGCCAGGATCACCACATCGGCTTCCGCGACCGCCTCGGCCGCGGTGGTCGAGATCGCGCCGGGCGTCACGATCTCGACGATCAGCGCGATCTTCGACACCTCACCAGATCCCGCGATCAGCACCCGGTAGCCGGCCGCGACCGCGAGCCGCGCGAGTACGGTGCCGACCTTCCCGGCGCCGAGGATGGCGAGCGTCATCAGTTCTCCTGTTCGGCCAGAATCTCGCGAACCATCGGGATCACCTTCGCGCCGTACAACTCGACCGTCTTCAGCCGAGCACTGACCGGCACCGGTCCGGCGGAGTAGATCAGGTCGAACCGACCCACCCCGAGACTCTGCACCGCCGCGGCGATCCGGCGTGCCACGGTCTCCGGCGAACCGACATACATCGAGCCGTGCTCGACCTCCGAGTCGAACTCCTCCCGGCGGATCGGCGGCCAGCCACGCAGTGCGCCGATCCGGTCCCGCATCACCTTGTACCGCGGGTAGAACACCTCGCGAGCCTCCTCATCGGTGTCGGCGATGAAGCCCGGCGAGTGCATCCCGATCTCCTGCGCGGTCGTCCCGAACTGCTCGGCCGCCTTCCGGTAGAGATCCAGGTACGGCGCGAACCGGTCCGGCGCACCACCGATGATCGCGAGCATCAGCGGCAACCCGTAGTACGCCGTACGCACGACGGACTGCGGTGATCCGCCGACCCCGACCCACGTCTTCAGGTGACCGGACTCGGTCTTGGGATAGACGTCGGCGTTGTCGAGGGCGGCCCGGGTGGTGCCGCTCCAGGTGACCGGCTTCTCGTCGAGCAGCCGGGAGAACAGCTGCAGCTTCTCCTCGAAGAGGACGTCGTAGTCGGCCAGGTCATAGCCGAACAGCGGGAAGGACTCGGTGAACGAGCCGCGCCCGAGGATGACCTCGGCCCGCCCGTTCGACAGTGCGTCCACGGTCGAGAAGCGCTGGAACACCCGGACCGGATCGTCCGAGCTCAGCACCGTCACGCCGGACCCGAGCTTGATCCGCTGGGTCAGCGACGCGATCCCGGCCAGCACGGTCTCCGGTGTGGAGATCGAGTACTCCGGCCGGTGGTGCTCGCCGAGCGCGATCGCGTCGACGCCGAGGTCGTCGGCGAGGACCGCCTCCCGAACCACCTGCCGGATCGCCGCCGCGTCCGTGATCGGTGCGCCGTCGTCACCTTCCGGGATGTCCCCGAAGGTGTCGAGTCCGAACACGAGGTCGGCCATGTCCTGCTCCCATCTGTTCGCCACATCAAATACTAGGTTGACATGTCAACACGGCGAGACCCGGGCCGCATTCCCGGACCAGGGAGGCTATAGTTTGAAGCAACCACATGGTTGCAATGCTCGTCACCACCGGAGGACCCGTGGGCTTTCCCGATCGCACCGAGCGCCTGGTCGCGCCCGAGGCCGAGGCGATCGCGGAACACGTCTTCGTCGCCCTCGCGGATCCGAGCCGGCGCAACATCCTGGCGACCCTCGCCGCCGGCGGCCCGGCCACGGCCACCGATCTGGCCGAGCGGCTGCCGATCACCCGCCAGGCGATCGCGAAGCATCTCACTCTGCTGTCCGAGGCCGGTCTGGTGACAGCCGAACACGGCGAGCGCCGCCGCGTCCGCTACCGCCTTCGCTCGGCGCCGATGCAGGTCGCCCAGCAGTTCCTAGCCGCGATGGCTCGCGACTGGGACGGCAACCTCGACGCGCTACGCACCCACCTCGACGGCTGACCTCACACCCAGTGCCGGAGCTTGTCCGGGTTCAGCACGATCCAGACCGCCGCGACCTTCGCGCCCGTGACACTCAGACTCACCACGGCCATGACCTGCCCGGCCCTGCGCAGTACGACGCCGGCCTGGCCGTTGACCGCTTCCACGCTCAGCGCCGTACCAGGTTCAGCACTCAGCAACTCGGTGACGCAGCGAGCGACCGCATCGGCGCCCCGCACCGGACTCAGCGCGGCCGCGACCTTCCCGCCGCCGTCGCTCACCACGACCACCTCCGCGGCGAGCAGGCTCCGGATCGCACCGATGCTACCCGCGCCGCAGGCCGACGCGAACCGATGGACGACCGCCTCGTCTGCCCGCCTCGGTCGGAAGCTCACATCTCCTCCAGCAGGGTCAGGCGGGTACGGCGGTGAGCTTCGCGGGGTTCATCATCCACAGCACCTGGTCGATCCCGTCGTCCGACGCGGTGACCGTGAGTGCCGCGAACACCTCGCCATCGCGTTGCAGCATCGCGATCGACCGGCCGTTCGCCGTACCGAACTCCACGTCGACGCCGGCCCAGAAGCGCGTGGCGAACGCCCGGTGGTACTTCGCGACCCGCGGCGCACCGACGACCGGGAAGCGCGACGCCCGGGCCGCGCCGCCCCCGTCGGAGTAGCTGATCGCGTCCTTGGCCAGCAACCGTTCGAGCGCCGCGAGATCACCCGACCGCGCCGCGTTGACGAACGCCGTCAGCAACGTCCGCTGCTGACTGCCACTGATCTCGGTACGGCGTTCGGCCCGGATCCGCTTGCGGGCCCGGCTGACGAGCTGCCGCACTGCCGGCTCGGTCGACTGCAGGATGGCGGCGAGCTCGTCGTACGGGTAGTCGAACGCCTCGCGCAGAATGTACGCCGCCCGCTCGGTCGGCGAGAGTCGTTCGAGCACGAGCAGGACCGCGAAGCTCAACGCCTCCCCGCGCTCGGCCCCCAGCGTCGGGTCGGCACTGGTGTCGACCGGCTCGGGCAGCCAGGGGCCGATGTAGGTCTCGCGCCGGGCCCGCGCGGACTGGCTCGCGTTGATCGCGAGCCTGGTCACGGCGGTCGACAGATAGGCGACCGGGCTGACCACCGCACTGCGATCGGCGGCCTGCCAGCGCAGCCAGACCTCCTGCACCAGGTCCTCGGCCTCGCTGTGACTGCCCAGCATCCGGTACGCGATCCCCATCAGGCGCGGACGCACCCCGTTGAAGATCCTGACCGCTTCGTCCAGATCGCCGGCCGGCCCGGTCTCCGCCATCTGCACCACCCGTCTGTCAGCCCGAGGATACGGTCGAGCCGGGATCGCGCCGGTGATCGCCCTCGAGCGCTTCGATCGCGCCGCGCAGGCTGCGCAGGTCGACCTCCTCCTCCTGGACCTCGGCCGGATCGAACTGCCACTGGCCGGGCGGACCGGGGTCGTTCTCGTCCACACCGCTGGCGGCGATCAGCTCGAGATCGGCGTCGACTTCGACCTCGAGACCGCGCAGCACCGGGTCGTCCTGGCTGCCGCTCATTTCGCCTGCGCCGCGTACCACGCGTCGTAGTGCAGCTCGCCAGGGGTGGCCTCGCCGATCGGCACCAGGCTGCGCTCGGTCAGCTCCGACCCGAAGTACCGGGCGTGCTCGTCGGTGACGACCTCGCGGGTGTCGCCACGCTCGGCCAGCGCCTTGCGGAAGAACTCGTCCATCCGGTACTCGTCCGGACCGGCGATGTCGATCCGGGTGTTCAGCGGCGCACCGATCGCGGTCCGGGCGAGGATCGCGGCAACGTCGTCGGCCGCGATCGGCTGCCACGCGACCGGCGCGATGTGGACCTTGCCGTCGTCCCAGGTCCCCTCGTCCGCGATCGCGGCGACGAACTCCATGAACTGCGTCGCGTGCACCAGCGAGTAGGGAATGCCGGAGGCCTTGATCAGCTCCTCCTGGGCGATCTTGGCCCGGAAGTAGCCGTTCTCCGGCAGCCGCTCGGTGCCGACGATCGAGATCCCGACGTGGTGCCGGACGCCGGCCTCGGCCTCCGCCTTCAGCACGTTGCCGGTGGAGGTCTTGAAGAACTCCATCACGGCCTTCTCCTCGAACGACGGCGAGTTGGCCACGTCGATCACGACGTCGGCGCCCTCCAGCACCTGGGCCAGGCCTTCGCCGGTCAGGGTGTTCACGCCGGTGCTCGGCGCGGCCGGCACCGCCTCGTGGCCGTGCTCCCCGAGCTTGGCCACCAGCTTCGATCCGATCAGGCCGGTGCCGCCGATCACGACGATCTTCATCGCAGAACCCTTTCGTTGCCGACGGCATCCCTTGCCGCCCGGTTACCTGGTAAGACAGGGCACACCGCGGGCTTGTGACAGCCAACCCGCGGAGACCCCGGTCACAACCGGCAGCGCTGTCCTGTCTGAAGAAGTGGACAGTCCGAAACCACCCCGAGGGGGACCACTGTGCCCGACGCCGCGCCTGCTCCCGGACCGGCCGCCGAGCCGGCCGACGGACCGTCCAGGATCCGGATCCGGGTCCGGATGACCGCACGGCCGATCGACGAGCCGCACCGGGTCTCCAGCCAGCTCGAGCTGCTGTTCGACCTGACCTTCGTGGTCGCGGTCGCGGCGGCCACGGACCAGTTCGCGCACACCATCGCCGAGGGTCACGCCGGCGACGGGGTGATCCCGTTCCTGCAGGTGTTCTTCGCGATCTGGTGGGCGTGGATGAACTTCACCTGGTTCGCGTCGTCGTACGACACCGACGACGTCGCCTACCGGCTGCTGACCATGGTCCAGATGGCCGGCGTCCTGGTCCTCGCCGCCGGCGTCCCGGCGGCCGCCGATCATGGGGACTACCTCCTCATCACCGTTGGCTACTTGATCATGCGGGTCGGGCTGATCACCCAATGGCTGCGGGCAGGCATCGAGGATCCGCCCCGCCGTCGTACGGCGTTCCGCTACGCCATGGGGATCGGCGCCCTGCAGATCGGCTGGTTCGGGCGCCTCTACCTGGCCGGCACCGGCGCGGTGTCGGACACTGCTCTGGTCGTCCTGTTCGTCGTCCTGGCGATCCTCGAGCTTTGCGTTCCCCTCTGGGCCGAGCGGCCCCGGTCGACCACCTGGCACCCCCACCACATCGCGGAGCGGTACGGCCTGTTCACGATCATCCTGCTCGGCGAGGCGGTCCTGGCGTCGTCGAACGCCGTACGACGTGCCGTCGAGGAGACCGTGGGCAGCGCTGACCTGATCCTGGTCGCGGCCTGTGGCCTGGTGATCCTGTTCGCCCTGTGGTGGTTGTACTTCCTGCACCCCGCCGGTCCACGGCTGGAGGAGCGCCGGAGCCGCTCGTACCGATGGGGCTACGGCCACTACGGAATCTTCGCCGCGCTGGCAGCCCTCGGGGCCGGCCTCGAGGTCAGCGTCGAACAGACCGGGCACGACCTGCACCTGACACCGACCGCCGTGAGCTACGCCGTGGCGATTCCGATCGCCGCCTTCGTCGGCCTGCTGTGGGCCGTACACCGGGTCATCTCGGAACCGTCGCGGTTCCATCTGGGCTCCGCGCTCGCCGGTGTCGCGGTCGTCCTGCTGCTCCCCCTCGCGACTCCGTGGATCGGCGTGGAGGCCGACCTCGCGCTACTGGCGGTGACCTGCGTGCTGCTGGTCTGCGTCGCCTCGTGGAACGAGAGCGTCAAGCAGTAAGGCCCGACAGCGTCGCCAGCGTGGATCGGATCACGTCCGCCAGGCCGACGCCGTCCGGCTCGGCGATCCAGCGCTCGAACGCGACCCGGAAGACCGCGACACCGGTCTCGGCCGCCAACGCCGCAACGTCCTCGCCGGCACCCCGCTTGCGCAGCGCCTCGGTGAACGCCGCGGTGAGCGAGGCCAGCTTGATCAGCTCGCGCTCGCGAAGCTCGGGGGTCGCGGCGATGACGGCCTGCCGCCGGCTGGAGTAGTCCCGGCGGAGATCGTCGAAGAAGTCGGCGGACGACAGTACGGCGGCCGCCACGGCCTCCATCGGGGTCGCCGACTCCGGTGCGGCGACCAGGGCCTCGACCATGTGTCGCTCGAGCTCCTCGGAGCCGGCGAACAGTACCTCGCGCTTGTCCGCGAAATGCCGGAAGAAGGTCCGCGCCGTCACCCCGGCCCGGTCCGCGATCTCGGCGACGGTCGTGCGGTCGTAGCCGCGCTCGGCGTACAACGCCATCGCCGCCTCCCGCAGCCGGCCCGCCGCGCCTGGCTCCCACCGTCCCATAGGCCCGATCCTAGCTGATGTCATTGACTGACATCACGAGTCGTAGCATAGTGATGTCACTGACTGACATCACTGAAGGGAACAGCATATGCGCGTGTTCATCACCGGAGCCTCCGGACATGTCGGCTCCGCCCTCGTCCCGGAACTCCGGCAGCACGGCCACTCGGTCGTCGGCCTGGCCCGCTCCGACGCCTCCGCCGCCCGGCTCACCGAGTGGGGCGCCGAGTTCGTCCGCGGCGACCTGGACGACCTCGACGGTCTGCGCGCCGCGGCCGAGGGCGCCGACGGCGTCATCCACCTCGCCTTCCGGCACGACGCCATGATGACCGGAGATCTGTCCGCCGCGGCCGAAACCGATCTGGCCGCGGCGCGAGCGATCGTCGACGCCCTGGCCGGCACGGACAAGCCGTTCGTGGGCACATCGGGCACCGGGCTCCTCGGCCGCGCCGGACTGGACCGCCCCGGCACCGAGGACGACACCATGCCCGGCGGCTACCGCATCGACACGGAGAACTTCATCGTCGACGCGGCCGCCAAGGGGATCCGGACCTCGGTCGTGCGGCTGCCACCGATCACCCACAGCACCCTCGACCACCACGGCTTCGCGCAGGCCTTCATCACCTTCGCCCGCCGGAACGGATTCTCGGCGTACGTCGGCGACGGCACCAACCGCTGGCCGTCGGTCCACACCATCGACGCCGCCCGGCTCTACCGGCTCGCGCTCGAGTCCGCCCCGGCCGGCACCCGGCTGCACGCCGTCGCCGACGAGGGCATCGAGGTCCGCCGGATCGCCGAGGCGATCGGACGCGGCCTCGACCTACCCGCCCGGTCGGTCACGCCGGAGCAGGCGCCCGAGTACATCGGCTTCCTGGCGCCGTTCGCCGGGATCGACAACCCGACGTCCGCCGCCCGGACCAGCGAACTGCTCGACTGGCACCCGACGTACCCGGGCCTGCTCGAGGAACTGGCCGAGGCCTTCTACTTCCGGACTGCCTAACAGCACCAGGTGATGAGGTTCGTGGCGGTCCGCTGACAGGCGCGACGTACCGCCGGATGGGCTGGCGATCGGGTTTGCGGTAATAAATGTGAGCGGAGTGGCAGCGATGTTCCACAAAGCGACCGGCTTCGTGGCTGGGCGGCTTCCTGACCGGGCGGTTGGCTTCCTGGCTGGCTGGGGGGCGGCTTCCTGGCTGGATGGTCGGGCCGGGGTTGGGCGCGCGGGTGAGTGCGACCGGTCCTCACTGGTGCTCCGGTTGCCAGGTCTTGAGGGCTTGGACACCTTCTGGTGGGCCGGGACAAGGAATGACATGTACCAGCCCACCAGTTCCTGTCCCGGGCCCCAACGCCCGGTCCGCCGGAATGTCCGCAGCAGCCTTCCGGCCGCGCAGTGCCTAGACCTTCAGCACCGGCGCGATCGTCTTGGTGCGCGATCCCTCGTAGGCGGCCAGGAGGATGCCGAGTACGGCGATGCCCTCGTCCTCGGTGTGGATCGGGCGGGTCTTGCCGAGCAGCGAGTCCGCGAAGTGTCCGATCTCGGCGACGAAGGTGTCGACCGGCTCCAGCTCGAACGTCTTGCTCTCACCGGACCGGAGCCGGTAGGACAGCGTCGTACCGTCGCTGGTCAGTGAGCCGAGCTCTCCGACCGCCGAGAACCGCTCGGTCGAGGCAGCCGGCTGATAGGCCCAACTGGTCACCATCTGTCCGACGACACCGTTGTCGAACCTGATCAGAACTTGCGCGGAATCCTCGCCCTCCATGAACTTCAACCGGTGCGTGGAGAGCATCGCGGTGGCCTCGACCGGCAGCCCGCCGGCGAGGTGCAGCATCAGATAGGTGGGGTGGTACCCGGTGTCGATGAGCTCGCCACCACCGCTCGTCTTGGCGCTCGCCCGCCAGCCCATCGAGCTCGGGTCGAAGTTGTTGAAGAAGCTGTCGGTGGTCCGCACCTCGTAGACCGTGCCGATGGTCCCGGCGTCCAGCAACTCCTTCGCCTTGGCCACGGTCGGCATGAACAGCTGGTTGTGCGCGCACATCAGCGTCACGCCGGCTTTGGTGACCGCCTTACGCACGTCCGCGGCCTCCTCCGCGCTGAGGCAGAGCGGCTTCTCACACAGGATGTGCTTGCCGGCCTCGGCGGCCGCGACGATCGCATCCTTGTGCAGGTGATGTGGCAGGCAGATGTCGACCGCGTCCAGTTCCTCGGTCGCCAGCATCTGCCGATAATCCGTGTACGGCGTCGCGCCCAACTCCTCGCCGCGAGCGGCAGCGGTCTGCTCGACTGCGTCCGCGACCGCGGTGATGCCGATCTTGTCGGCGTGCGCTCGGTATCCCTTGATGTGGGCGGACGCGATCCCACCGCCGCCGATGAGCCCAACCTTGATCATCAGAGTCTCCTCAGCTGTAGGCGATGGACGTGCCCTGGTCAGCGGCCTCGTTCGCGGCCACGACCAACCTGGTCAGCTCGAGCGCGCGTTCGATGTTCTCGTCCGCGCGGGTGCCGTTGTTGATGTGGTCGACCCACTGCGCGAACGCGTCCTGGCCGTGGTCAGGCACCGGCACCTGCTCGCCGTTCACCGTCAGGACATTGCCGTCGTCGGTGTAGGTGAGCGTGCCTTCGGTACCGAAGAGCTCGATCGTGAACGGGTTCCGGCTGGCGAACCCTGCCTCGATCACACCGATCTTCTGGTCGGCGTACCCGACGACCACGACAGCGTTGTCTTCCAGGCCGCGTTCGGCGATCGACCGGTAGGTCGCACTCACCGTGTCCGGCTGTGCGCCGAGGAACAGCTGGGTCAGGTACACCGGGTGACAGCCAAGGTCGGTCAGCGCGCCGCCGATCGCGGTCGTCGGCTCGAAGAACCGCTGCGGCAACCAGCCGGCGACACCGTCGCGCGGAATCGCGCCGTCATGCGAGAGCCGGACCCGGCCGTAGGTCAGCGTCCCCAGCTGCCCGCTGTCGATCACCTCTGTGATCGCCTGGGTGTAGCCGTGGTAGAGCCGCGGCAGCGAGACGATCAGCTTCACGCCGGCGGCATCGGTCGCCGCGATGATCTCCTCGGCCTCGGCCACGGTAGGTGCGAGCACCTTCTCGGTGAAGATGTGCTTCCCGGCCCGGGCCACCTTCAGCATCACGTCGCGATGCTCGTTGGTCGGAGTGGTGATCGCGACACCGTCGAGGTCGTCACGGGCGAGCAGCGCATCGAGGTCGCCGGTGAACTCCACACCGAACTGGTCGGCCGCGTCCTGGCAGCGCTGGGCGTCGTCGTCCCAGACGGCCACCAGGTCCGTACCCGGATGCTGTTGCGCCTGCCTGGAGTAGTCGCCCGCGTGCACGTGCCAGAAACTCAAGGTCGCGATCTTGAGCGGTTTGGACACCATGGTCCTCCTCAGTGGGAACGTTTCGGATCGACCGCCGGACCACCGTACAACGTTGTCATCGCGGAAGAGGAGGGGTCGGCGCGCCCGTTCGCACGATGAGATCCGTGCGCAGAACGAATGCTTATAGTTATTCAGGAGTCCAGCATTATCCGAGGAGTCACGATGAGCGAGGAGCCCGCCGGCGGGGACCTGTCCCGGTTGCGGCAGCTCAACGCGGCCGCCGTGCTCCGGGAGTTGCGCGGCGACCAACCGCTCACTCTGACGGAGTTGTCGAGGCGGACCCGGCTGTCGCGGGCCTCGACCGAGGACGTCGCCCGGGACCTGCTCGGACGGGGCTGGCTGACCGAGGTGGCGCCCGCGCTGGGCTCGGTCGGAAGGCCGGCCAGGCGGTACCGGTTCAACTCCGGGGCCGGCCGGCTACTGGGCCTGGACATTGGCGGGCACAAGGTGCTTGCCCTGGTCACCGATCTCGACGGCGAGGTGCTGAGCCAGGCCCGGATCGCGGTCGATCCCGGGCTCGGACGCCGGGAACGGCTTGCTGTACTGGACAAATGCGTCACCAAGGCGATCGCCGGTGTCCAGCCGGGGCAGATCTGGTCCACCGGGGTCGCAACCACCGGCCTCGTCGACGGAACCGGCAAGGTGCTGCTGTCCGACTCACTGCCGGAGTGGACAGGGGTCGACCTCGCCGGGCACGTACGCCGGCTCGTCTCCGGACCGGTACGGGTGGAGAACGACTGCAAGCTCGCAGCGCTGGCCGAGACGTGGCGCGGCGTCGCCCGGTACGCGAAGGACGTGGTGTTCCTGCTGGCCGGACTGCGCACCGGCGCCGGCCTGATCATCGACGGGAAGCTGCACCGCGGGTTCGCCAACTGGTCCGGTGAGATCGGCGCCCTGCCCGCCGCCGGCTGGCTCCGGGCGCCGGAGCATCTGCACAACTGGCTTGCGCGAAACGGACGGCCGGACGTGTCGGACGAGTTCGAGAGCGTCTTCTTCGCTGCGCGCGGCGGCGATCGCGAGGCTGTCCGGGCGGTTCGCGGGTATGTCCGCGACCTCGCCGTCGGCGCCTCGGCGCTGGTCCTGACGCTCGATCCCGAACTGGTGGTGATCGGTGGCGGATTCTCGCGGTCGGCGGACGTGATGGTCGAGCCGCTGCGTCGCGAGCTGGACCGCTGGTGCCTGCGGACACCCGAGATCCGGATCTCCGCCTTCGCCGACGAAGGGGTCGCGCTCGGCGCGGTCCGGCTGGCCCTCGAGCAGGTGGAGTCCGCCGTCTACAACGGCCTGAGGCCTTGACATAGTTTTCCTGGACTCCATGATTATTCCTATCGCCCGCCCAGCGAGAGGAAGCATCATGATGCGTCCGTTCCGCCTGCTCAGCGCTGCCCTGGCCGGCATTGTGCTCAGCGCCGTCCTCGTCTCCCCCGCCCACGCCACGATCAGCGGCAGCACCGCCACCAACACCGCGACGACAGTCACCTACCGCTTCTCCTACACCGGATCCCCGCAGTACCTGCGGGTCTACGTCGACACCGACCGGAACGCCGGCACGGGCTTCGCGCAGGGCGGCACCGGCGCCGACTACCTGCTGGAGAACGGCAGCCTCTACCAGCACACCGGCAGCGGCTGGAGCTGGACCTTGGTCAGCGCGGTCACCTTCTCCGGTACGGGCGGAGTCGCGCAGTGGACCGTGAATCGCGCCGACCTCGGCGAGAGCGCCTCCCCCAACGACGCCGACCTGATCTTCCAGGTGGAGGCCCCGCTGGAGTCTTCGAGCAAGTACACCCACGTCTACAGCGGCGGCGGATCCGGCGGCACCGTGACGTACACCGCGGCCACGGACAACTTCGCCAACCCCGAGCGCGGCTTCTACCACCACACCGGCGACTGCGACAAGGCCGACTTCTCCCAGACGACTCTGCAGAGCTACCGCACCAGCCAGGGCATCTCGCTGGTGATGTGCGTCTTCTACCTGGCCGAGTACAAGAACGGCCCGATCGCGCAGGCGGCGCTCGACCAGTTGCAGCAGCAGATCGACACCGTCCGCGCGGCCGGACTCAAGATGGTCCTGCGCTTCGCCTACACCACGTCGACCGCCGGAGACGACACGACCAAGGACCGGATCCTGGCCCACCTCGACCAACTGGCGCCGTACCTGAACGCAGGCAAGGACGTGATCGCGGTCGTGCAGGCGGGGCTGATCGGCGCGTGGGGTGAGTGGTACTACACGCAGAACTTCGGCAACGCGGGCACGATCACGACGACCGACTGGGCGAACCGCAAGGCGGTGACCGACAAGCTGCTCAGTGTCGTGCCGTCGACCCGGATGGTGCAGCTGCGGACGCCGAAGTTCAAGCGGACCCTGTACTCGACCACGCCGGTTCAGTCGGCCGCGGCGTACAACGGCTCGGCGCTGTCCAGGCTCGGTCACCACAACGACTGCTTCCTAGCCAGCGCGGACGACTTCGGCACCTACGAGAACACCGCGGTCGAATACCCGTACCTTCAGTCCGACACGACGTACGTCGCGCTGGGCGGCGAGACGTGTGGCTCCAACCCACCGCGGTCCAGCTGCCCGACGGCCACCAGTGAGCTCGCACAGTTCCACTGGTCCTTCCTCAACACCGACTACGAGCCAACCGTGCTGAACTCGTGGAATACGGGCGGCTGCCTGGCCGACGTCACCAAGAACCTCGGGTACCGCTTCCGCCTGGAGTCCGGCACGTACCCGGCGACCGCCTCACCCGGCGGCAGCCTGCCGGTGTCCTTCACCGTCCACAACGACGGCTATGCGACGCCCTTCAACCCACGCAACCTCGAGCTGGTACTGCGGAACACGTCGACCGGCACGACCTACCGGCTCGCGATGAGTTCCGATCCGCGGCGCTGGACCGCGGGTACGTCGACCACGGTGTCGCAGACGCTCACCGTGCCCGCCAACGTGCCGGCGGGTTCCTACACCCTGCTGCTCAACCTGCCGGACCCACTCCTGTCCACTCGCCCCGAGTACTCGATCCGCCTCGCCAACCAGGGCACCTGGGACGCGGCGACCGGGATGAACTCGCTCCTGCACACCCTCACCGTCAGCTAGGGAGTTCTTGATGAGAAGGCTTGTCACAGCGGTCGCGGCGATCGGTCTGCTACTGCCAACCCAGGCAGCCATGGCGCACAACGACCCGCCGACGACCACCCGCACCTACACGTCGACCGACGAGGTGATCGCCAACCCGGAGCGCGGTTTCTACCACCACACCGAGACGCACTACCGGGCCGACGGCACCGGTTATGTCCCACTCGACCTCACCACCCTGCGCAACTTCCGCACCCAGGAGAACATCACCCAGATCCTGCGGCTGTTCTACCTGGAGAAGTTCTCCAAGCAGGACGTGATCGACCAGCACTACCTCGACCTGGTCCGTGCGGACTTCCGCACCGCACGCGCCGCGGGCGTCAAGATGATCGTCCGCTTCGCCTACGCTCTGCCGGGCGACGGCTGGCCGCCGCCGACGCCGTACGGCGACGCACCGGTGGCCCGCGTGGTCAAGCAGATCCAGCAGCTCACCCCGATCCTGCGCGAGAACTCCGACGTGATCGCGGTCGTCCAAGCCGGGTTCGTCGGATTGTGGGGTGAGGGCTACTACACCGACTACTTCTCCGATCCGCAGGACCCGAGCGTGGTCACCGACCAGAACTGGGCCGACCGCAAGGCCGTCGTCATGGCCGAGCTGAAGGCGCTCCCGAAGGACCGGATGATCCAGGTGCGGACGCCGTACATGAAGCAGCGCATGCTCGGGGTGCCGACCGGGACCGCGGGCGCCCTGACCGCGGCGCAGGCGTACGACGGTTCGCCGCTGGCCCGGGTCGGTCATCACAACGACTGTTTCCTGGCCAGCCCGGACGACTTCGGCACCTACCTCAGTGACCCGATCGAGCTCGACAAGGATTTCGTTGCCCAGGACACGAACTACGTGCCCGAGGGCGGCGAGACCTGCGCGGTGAACTCACCACGGTCGGACTGGGAGTCGGCGTCGGCCGAGATGGCGCGACTGCACTTCTCCTTCCTGAACATCGAATACAACCAGGACGTGCTGGACACCTGGGGCGACAACCTCACGACGGTCAAGCAGAAGCTCGGCTACCGATTCGCCCTCGCGCAGAGCACGGTCACGACCAAGGCGCAGCCGCGCGGTGATGTCAGGGTCGACCTGCAGGTCCGCAACGACGGCTGGGCCGCTCCGTACAACCCGCACCAGGTGCAGCTGATCTTCCAGAACGACAAGCACACCTTCAAGGTCAACGTCCCGGCCGACCCACGCCGGTGGGGCGCCGGTACGACGACCAACCTCAACTGGAAGGTCGCCGCACCGCCGATCCCCGGAAAGTATCGCTTGTTCCTCAACCTGCCGGACCCGCTCCTGTCCACCCGCCCCGAGTACTCGATCCGTCTCGCGAACGACGGAACCTGGCAACCGAGCACCGGCTACAACGACCTCGGTCAGACGGTGACTGTCGGATAAGGATCCAGGCCCCGAACGGTGTGCCCGGAGCCTGGTTCCGGGCACACCACCTGACTCCGGCCCACCAGCGTCAGGCGGCCGAGTAGCGGTGGGCCTCCAGCGCGAGCAGGTCGACGACCCGCGGCAGCTCCTGCCATACCGAGGCGACGCCGATCGTCCGCAGGCGTTCCTCGACCCGCGGCACGGCGACGGGCTCCTCGGCGATGACGGCCAGGATGCTTCCGCCCGCCGGCAGGGTACCGGCCAGTTGCTGCGGGCAACCGTTCGCGAGGGCGGTCATCGCAGGCTCGCCAGTGCAGCGCGGGCTGCGTTGTAGCCGCACATCCCGTGCGCCCCCGCGCCGGGCGGTGTCGCCGCAGAGCACAGGAACACACCGGGTACGCCGAGGCCGTAAGGATGCAGGGTGACACGCGGCCGGAAGATCAGTTGGCGCGCGGTGTTGGCACCGGTGATCACATCACCGCCGAGGTAGTTCGCGTTGCGTTCCTCCAACTGGGCTGTCGTCTGGACGGTCCGAGCCAGGATCAGGTCGCGGAAGCCGGGAGCGAACCGTTCGATCTGCGACTCGATCAGCAGCGTCGCGTCACCGCCGTAGCCGCTGGGCACGTGCGCATAGGTGTACAGCGGCCGCACGGAACCCTCGGCACGAGACGGGTCGGCCAGATACTGCTGCCCGACCAGAACGTACGGCCGGTCCGGCATCCGCCCCGACACCACGTCCTGTTCAGCCCGCGCCAGCTCCGCGTAGTCCCCGACCACATGCACGGTCCCGGCCCGCCGGGACGCCTCGTGCGTCCACGGCACCTCACCGGAGAGTGCGAAGTCGACCTTGAAGACCCCCGGCCCATGCCGGTACCGGAGCAAGGCCCGCCGGATCTTGGCCGGCATCGCGTCCCCCACGATCCGCACGGCCGCACTCGGTGCGAGATCCAGCAGAACGAGGTCCGCATCGCCGACCTGATCGAGTGATTCGACCCGCACGTTGGTCTCGACCTTGCCGCCGTGCTCCTCGAGGGCGGCGATCATCGCCCGGTTGATCGCCGCCGATCCCCCTTCTGCCACGGGCCATCCGTAGGCGTGCGCCGCCGTACCGAGGGCCACGCCGATCGCCGCCGAGAAGGGCGCTGACAGCGGTCGCACCGCGTGCGCCGCCACACCGCCGAAGAGCGACCGCGCCTCTTCCGTCGACCATCCCTTGGCGAGCACCGAGGCCGGTAGGGCGGACAGAGCACCGAACCGCGTCATCGCGACCGGATGCGACGGCACGCGTACGACGGGGCGCAAGAAATCCGACGTGATCCGGTCGAACCGCTCCGTCAGCGGGCCGAACACCTGCCGCCACCGGCGACCGTCGGGCCCCAGCGACGCAGCGGTCTCCTCAACCGATCGCAGTACGGCGGCACCGCGCCCGCCGTCCAGCGGATGCGCGTACTGGACCTCCGGCCACCGCCAGGTCAGGCCGAACCGGGCCAGGTCCACAGACCGGGAGAACGCGGTGTCGACGGCCAGCGGATGGAACCCTGAGCACTCGTCATGGATCAGTCCGGGCAGCGTGAGCTCGCTGCTGCGGGTGCCGCCGCCGGGGCGGTCGGCGGCTTCGAGCACTTCGACGTCCACCCCGGCCTTGGCGAGAGTGACTGCGGCAGCCAGTCCGTTCGGCCCACTCCCGACGACGATTGCCCTGGTCATGATCCACCACCTCCCGAGCCGTCCGGCGCCGACTCGACGGTCGCAGGCGGAGGAGTCGGTACCGTCTTGTCTACCGCACCCGGCCGCGGGTAGCGAACGCGCTGGTAGCCGGGCAGGCGCCACTCGACCGTCAGCGGGATCGGTCCGTTCGGCAGCCAGGGCTGCTCGGCGACGGCGTCGGCCACCTGGTAGGTCCCGCGCTCGACGATCCCGAGCGCCGCGTCGATCACGACGTACCGCTGGAAGTTCTTGTGCACCGGCTGCGACTCGATCCACGCCACGATGAACTCACCAGGGGCGAATCCGCAGCGCCGCTGGATCGAGGCGATGAACTTGTGGTCGTGCAGGTGGCCGTCGCCGAAGTTGAAGCCGACGATGCAGTTCGTCATGAACTCAGCTTCGCGGATCGCGTAGTGATCGAGGTCGTCGCCGAGCTGATCGACCAGGATCGAGTTCAGCGCGCGGCCCTGACTGTGCAGCGCGCGCCAGCCCATCACCTGGTAGAGCGCGACCTCAGCGGCGTCGCGGCTGCCGAGCAGTTCGGTGGCCTGGTCGATCACCATCGGCGCCGGCTTCACCAGCCGCTCGTTCAGCCGCTGCTCCGCGCCAGGCGCGAAGGCCCAGGTCGCGGACGCCCAGTTGCCGGCGTACTGGCGCATCGACGGCAGGAACGACACCAGGTCCGGCCGCAGGTTGCCCAGCACCGGGAAGAACAGCAGGCCCGCCGCGGTCAGAACGAGCAACCACGGTGTCATGTCCCCCAGACCGAAACCGTCCCAGTTGGGATTGCCGAGGAACAGGAACCCGGCCGCGAACGCGAACAGCACGTTCCACTCCAGCGGCACGGCCAGCGGGAACGTCGAGGTGATGAACAGGTGGAAGCAGATCATCAGTACGGCGGCCACGATCGTCACGGTCTTGTTGGTCGAGAACAGCAGCACCAGGGGCGTGACGATCTCGACCAGGGTGCCGCCGACGTGGGCGAGCAGGTTGCCCGCGTGGGAGGGCCGCAGATCCTCGGGGAACTTCCGGTAGTTGATCCGCTTCATCGCCTTGAACGGGACCCACGGCGTGTTGCTGACCATCGGCGGCACGACCATGCCGAAGTGCTTGCCGAACTTCGAGAAGCCCGCCCCGACCCACACCACGACGATCAGCAGCTTGAGCGCGACGATCATGTCGACGGCGCCGTACAGGGCGAAGAACACGATCGCGGGCAGATACTGCTCGCCGCGGGCCTGCAGGAAGAACACCTTGTCCCGCAGGCCGAGCCCGATCAGCAGTAGGCCGAGGATCACCATCAGCACCGGGGACACCCGGCCGCCGGTGAAACCGTGCGCGGTCAGCCCGGCGTCGTCGACCGTTGGCAGGACCAATGACAGCACCAGCGTGACGATGATCGCGAGGTACAGGCCGACGTCCACCGGCCTACGACGGTCCCCGTCGGTCAGCGGCACCTTGCCGGGCCACGGTGGTTCACGGATCGTGTCGACCCGGCCGTACGTGCGCCAGCCGCCGGTGAACGGCTTGAAGTGCCCGGCCAGCGGACCCCAGGACCCGGCCACGCCGAGCGCCTCGAGCAGCACGGTCCACAGGATGAACTTCTGGTAGAGCACCGGCTCGGTCCAGAACCCGCCCGGGTGGAGCGGGTGGAAGCCCGAGGTGAGAGTGCCGACCAGGTAGCCACCGGCGATGTAGAAGAACAGCAGCTTGACGATGTAGATGACGTGGAAGATCTTCGGTGAGCCGAAGCCGTTCTCGGCCCAGTAGCGGGACAGGATCCTGATCCGCTCCAGGTACGGCAGGTCGTAGACCTTGTCCGGTTCCACCGGGGGAACCGAGGGTTTGCTGAATCCCATCGTGACGCTCCTTCAGTGGCGGAGGGACTTGCGGATGGCGGGTTTGTCGGGTTTGCCGACCGGGTTCTTCGGGATCGCCTCGACCACGTGAATCGCGACCGGGACCTTGATCTTGGTGAGCTTCGTCCGGCAGAGCGCGAGCAGTTCGTCCACCTCGATGATCCGGTCCGGGTACGGCGCGACCACGGCGACCGGGACCTCGCCGTACACCGGATGCGGCGCGCCTACGACGGCGGCCTCGAGGACGGCGCTGTGACCGTGCAGGACGGTCTCGATCTCCTTGGGGTAGATGTTCTCGCCGCCACGGATGATCATGTCCTTGATCCGGTCGACGATCCGCAGATACCCGTCCTGGTCGAGGATGCCGACGTCGCCGGTGTGCAGCCAGCCGTCACCGAGCGCCTCGGCGGTCGCCTCCGGCCGGTTCAGGTAGCCCTGCATCACATTGGCGCCCTGGATCACGACCTCGCCGCGGTCCCCCGTCGGCACCAGCGTGCCGTCCGGCGCCATGATCGCCACCCGCTGTCCGGGCAGTGCCACACCGACGGTTCCCGCCTTGCGCTTGCCGTCGACCGGGTTGGCCGTCGACGCGCAGGTGCCCTCGGTCAGGCCGTAGCCCTCGACCAGTCCGATCCCGAAGCGCTCCTCGGTCGCGGCGAGCAGTTCCGTCGAGGCGGGCGCCGCGCCGCAGATCGCGAACCGGATCGAGGACGTGTCGGCGAGGACATCGAAGGGCTGTGAGACCAGGTGCGAGTAGATGGTCGGCACGGCCGAGAAGTACGTCGGCCGGTACTTCGCGATCGCGGCCAGGAACTCCACCGGCTGGAACCGCTGCAGCATGGTGAGCCGGCCTCCGACCGCGATCGGGGTGAGGAAGCTGATGCAGATCGCGTTCACGTGGAACAGCGGCAGGACCAGCAGGCAGTGGTCCTGCTCGGTGATCTCGAGGTGCTCGGCCATCATCGCGGCCATCGCGCCGATGTTGCTGTGGCTGAGCATGACGCCCTTCGGCCGGCCGGTCGACCCGCTGGTGTAGATCAGCAGCGCCAGGTCGCCGGATTCGGTGACGGGTGCGGACAGCGTCCGGTCGCCGCGGCGGGTCCGGCGCAGATCGTCGACCGAGATGCTCGGCCGGCCACCGGTCGGCGCGTCCGGGCCGGCGTTCACCACGACGGCGGCGTCGGCGTCGTTGATCTGGTAGTCGGCCTCGTGCGTGGTGAACATCGGGTTGATCGGGGTCGCGGCGGCACCTAGGCGCCAGGCGGCGACCAGCACGACGAGCAGTTCGACGCGATTCGGCAGCATTACCGCGACCACGGAGCCCGGCCCGACGCCGTACCCGGCGAACTGCTCGGCGACGGCGTCGGTCCAGGCGCCGAACTGGGCGTAGGTCAGGTCATGGTGTGCGTCACGGATCGCGGGCCGGTCGTCGTACGCCGCGGGCCGACGCCACGGGAGATAGTCGAGATTGGTCACGGTTTCCTCCGCTCTGGTTGTCCTCGACGGTAGGAATTCGCGGGTCGTCGTGCACTGTGCGCGGGACACGAAGCTCGGCCGCCGGTTCGTGCTCGCGGGCTGACAGCCGCGGCGACCGGGCGCACAATCGGACCGGGAGAACGGAGCTGCCGTGACTGCTGACAGGCTGCACGGGGCCGCGGTCGCCCGCGTGACGGCACTCGCCACTCAGATGGGCACCGAGCTGCCGGCGCTGACCAAGACCCTGCACAAGGTCCTGGCCGATTCGATCGAGGACCTGCAGGGCGATCAGCTGATCGTCGAGCTGCTGGGGGCGAGTATCGAGAGCAACCTCGAGACGGTCGCGCACATCCTGCGGTACGACGTCGCCGTCGACGAGGTCGCCACCCCGTTCGCCGCCGAGGAGTACGCGCGCCGGCTGGCTCAGCGCGGGATCGCGCCGATCGCGCTGGTCCGGGCCTACCGGCTCGGACAGCAGCAAGTACTGGACTGGGCCTTCGACGAACTCGGGCGGGATGCCGACCAGTCCGTCGCGCTCGCCGCCGGCCGGATCATCGTGGACACGACCTTCCGCTACATCGACCGGATCTCCGAGCAGGTGGTGACCGCCTACGAGTCGGAGCGGGTGCGCTGGCTGGCGAACCGCAACACGCTCCGCAAGGCGATGATCGAGGAACTGCTCCGCGGCGAACCGGTCGACCTGGCCGCGGCCGAGGGCGCGCTCAGCTACCGGCTCCGGCAGAACCACGTCGGGGTCGTGCTCTGGAGTACGTCGGGGTCCGGTGGCGACGAGAACCTCCGCCAGCTCGAACGCCTGCTGCAGCAGGCGGCCACCGCGGCTGGTTGCTCAGGGCAACCGCTGTTCGTGCCGCGGGACCGATCGACGGGGTGGGGCTGGATCCCGCTCGGCCGGGGCCGCCCGGCGATCACCGTGGCCGGTGACGACGACGGCGACCGCTGGATCGCGGTCGGCTCACCCGCGGCCGGAGCGGACGGGTTCCGGGTCACGCACCTGGAGGCGTTGCGGGCTCAACAGGTCGCGCTGGCGGCGCGGGAACGCGCGCACCGGGTCACCACGTTCGCCGATCCGCAGGTCCGGACGGCGGCGATGATGGCCGCCGACCTCGAGGGGACCCGCCGGCTGGTGCGGAACGCGCTGGGGCCGTTGGCGGCCGATACCGAGGCGGCCGACCGGCTGCGCGAGACGTTGCTGGTGTTCCTGGCCGAGAAGGGCAGTTATCTGGCCACCGCGGAGCGGATCCATCTGCACAAGAACACCGTGAAGTACCGGGTCGACAAGGCACTGGAGGAACGCGGCCGGCCGCTGGACGACGAGCGCCTGGAACTCGAACTGGCGCTCGTCGCCTGCCGCTGGCTGGCCGGCTCGGTGCTGATGCCTCCTGCACCCTGATTCAGCCGTGCTGCTTGGCGAGCAACCGCAGCCCGACCATCGGGACGCCGAGGGCGATGACGGACAGGACGGGGATGAGAAAGGCGATCATCGGAGTTTCCTTTCGGTGTCGCCGAGGTGGGGTTCCGGCTGGCAACACCAAGAATCGCAACTCAGGGCCTCTCCCTTCCTGGCCCGGCGAGCCGAACTTCCGGCCGGCGACTGTGCCGGCCGCACAAACCGTCAGGTGCGGGCGTCGTGGGGGATGCCGGCGGCGGCGTACGCGTCGGCCTCGTCGAGGGTTTCGTGCTTGAGGAGTTGCTCGGCGATCGAGTCGAGGCGGGTGCGGTTCTCGCGGAGGAGGCGTCTGGCCTCCTGGTAGCACTGGTCGATCAGGCGGCGTACCTCCTCGTCGACGGTGTTGAGCAGCTCGTCGGAGGCACCGGCCATCCGGGGGTCACCCTCGGACGGCAGGACGGAGACCGGGCCGACGGCTTCCGACATGCCCCAGCGGCCAACCATCGAGCGCGCGATCCGGGTCGCGCTCTCCAGATCACTCTCGGCGCCGGTGGTGACCACGCCGAGGACCTCCTGCTCGGCGGCCATACCCCCGAGCGCTCCGATGATGCGACCGCGCAGGTACTCCGTGTCGTACCCGTAGCGGTCCATCTCCGGCGTGGACAGTGTGACACCGAGTGCCCGGCCACGCGGGATGATCGACACCTTCCGGACCGGATCCGCGCCGACCTGGATCATCCCGAGCAGCGCGTGACCTCCTTCGTGGTACGCCGTACGACGTCGCTCCTCCTCGGGCATGACCACGTTGCGCGCCGTACCGAGCTGGATCTTCTCCAGGGCGTCGGTCAGATCGCGCTGGTCGATCTCGGACTGGCCTTGGCGGGCGGCGGCCAGCGCGGCCTCGTTCAGCAGGTTGGCCAGATCGGCGCCGGTCATCCCGGGCGTGGACCGGGCCATGGCACGGAGATCGACGTCCGGGCCGAGCGGCTTCCCGCGCGCGTGCACCTCGAGGATCGCCTCGCGCCCCTTCTGGTCCGGCGCGTGCACGGTGATCGTGCGATCGAACCGGCCCGGCCGGAGCAGCGCCGGGTCGAGGACATCGGCACGGTTCGTCGCCGCGAGGGTGACGACACCCTCGGTGCCGGTGAAGCCGTCCATCTCGGTCAGGATCTGGTTCAGGGTCTGCTCGCCCTCGTCGTGACCACTGATCGACCGGGCACCGCCGCGGGCACGTCCGATCGTGTCGATCTCGTCGATGAAGATGATCGCCGGTGCCACCTTGCGCGCCTCGCCGAACAGCTCCCGGACCCGGCTCGCGCCGACCCCGACGATCATCTCGATGAACTCCGAGGCACTGGCCGAGAAGAACGGCACCCCGGCCTCCCCCGCGGTCGCGCGAGCCAGCAGAGTCTTGCCGGTCCCGGGCGCACCCTCGAGCAGCACGCCCTTGGGAGCGCGGGCCCCGAGCCGGCGGTACTTGTCCGGGTCCTTCAGATAGTCGACGACCTCGGTGATCTCGGCCTCGACCTCGTCGATGCCCGCGACGTCGGCGAAGGTGACCCGCACGCTGGTGGGATCGATCGGCTTCTTCTGCTGGCCGCCTCCGAGCAGGCCGCCCAGCCCACCGCCGGCGGCGCGGCTGCGCCGGAACAACCAGAAGTAGAACGCGGCGATCAGGATGAACGGGCCCAACGAGATCAGCAGGTTCCACAGCACGCCGCGCTGCTGGACCACCGGCGTCGCCCGGACCGTCGCGCCGCTCTTCTGCAGCGCCCCGAACAGGTCGTCGTTCGCGAACGTCGGCCGCTCGGTGGTGAACTTCGTGTACGTCGAGTCGGTCTTGCCCGGGATCGGGGCGGCCGCCTTCAGCCGGCCCTCGATGGTGTCACCACGCGAGAACACCTCGGCGACGTTCTGCTTCTGCACCTGCGCCGTGAAGTCGGTGTACGCGACGGTCTGCTCGCCGCCGGACATCTGGTCCTGCATCGTGGTGATCAGGAACAGCACCAGATACCCACCGACGACCCAGGCCACCCACCGCCACCACCGCGGCCGCCGCGGCTTGTCCCCGTTGCCCTGAGCGGTCGGCAGCCCCTCGGTCCGCCACGGCTTGTGGGGATGCCGCTGCGATCCGTTGTCCCGGTCCCCCTGATCAGGCGTGGACTTCTCCTGCGGCGGCTGATCCTTCTCACTCATGCTGGCTCCGCTGGTGACCTGCCCGCGCCCTGGACACGCGGCCTCAGCCCAACATAGGTCGCCACCGGCGGGTTTGCCGAGCACCGACGCCACTCCGGCGACCGGTCGGCGCCGGTACGATCTGGCATGGCGATCCCCCTGGTGCTCGACTGCGATCCGGGACACGACGACGCAATGGCGCTGCTGCTGGCGGTAGCCGATCCCGCGGTCGAGTTGCTCGCGGTGACGACTGTCGCGGGCAATCAGACAGTCGACAAGTGCACGGTGAACGCCCGCCGAGTGCTGTCCCTGGCCGGAGTGACGGATGTCCCGGTCGCCCGTGGTGCCGACCGGCCGCTGGTACGACGGTTGCGCATCGCCGACGATGTCCACGGGCAGACCGGTCTGGACGGCCCGCTCTTCGAAACCGAGCCGACCGTGCCCGAGTCGCCGTCAGCTGCCCAGGATGTGTTGATCGACGTACTGCGGAAGCACTCCACGCCGGTCACCATCGTGGCGACGGGAGCGCTCACGAACATCGCGCGGCTGCTCGCATCGGAGCCTGCGCTGACCCCGAAGATCGCCGAGATCGTCTGGATGGGCGGCTCGACGGACCGCGGCAACATCGCGCCGCTCGCGGAGGCCAACGCGTACGTCGATCCCGAGGCGGCGGACCAGGTGGTCCGGTCGGGTGTCCCGTTCACCATGTGCGGTCTCAACGTCACGCATCAGGCTTTGGTGACGGACGACGTACTGGCGCGCTTCGAACGGATCGGGACGCCGCTGGCCCGGATCTGCGTCGAGTGGATGACGTTCTTCGCCTCGACGTACCGGCAACTGTGGGGGTTCGAGGCGCCGCCGTTGCACGATCCGGTCGCGGTCGCCCGGGTGATGGATCCGGCGATCGTGCGCTGCGTCGAGGCGAACGTCGTCGTCGAGACACAGGGCGAGTGGACGTCCGGTGCGACCCCGGTCGACCTCTTCAACTACACCGGCCGGGCGCCCAACGCGCAGGTCGCTGTCGAACTGGATCGCGAAGCCTTCTGGACCAGAATCGTCGACGCCGTCACGGCTCTCGGCTAGATGGTGACGACGAGGCGGCCGTCGGTGCTGCCGGTGGATTGGCGATGCCAGGCGGTGGCGATATCGGCGAGCGAGACGGTCTCGTGCGTGACAGCGACGGCTCCGTTCGCGGCGTGTTGCAGTACGGCGGTCAGCGCATCGCGGCGTTGCTCCGGGGTGATGGCGTTGTTCGTGTAGCCGAGGACACTCGCCGTACGGCTGCGGAGGACCGACGAGGAGAACACCGCCTCGTCACCGGACGAACCGCCGAGGTTGACCAGGCGGCCGTACGGGGCGAGCACCCGCGAGGCCGCGGTGGCGGGGATGCCGAAGACAGGGTCGATGACGACGTCGACAGCACCATCGGTCGCGTCCCTCAGCCGGGCGGTGAGCGCATCCACGTCGGGGCCTGAGGCAACTACTTCGTCGGCGCCGGCGGCCAGGGCCCGGTCCCGTGCCGCGTCCGACCGGCACACGGCGACCACACCGTCAGCACCGAGGAGCCGGGCCGCGCCGATCGCGACCTGGCCGACCGCCCCGCCGCCACCGAGCACGAGCACCTGCTCCCCCGGCTTGAACTGAGCCCGCCACGTGAGCGCCATCCAGGCCGCCACCCCGGACAGCCCGAGCGCGGCGACCTCCGTGTCCGGGACGGGGGTGTCCAGCACCACGAGATCAACATCCGGTACGGCGCAGCGCTCGGCGAAACTGCCGTCACCCGCGGCCATCCCGGCCGACGTCGCGAAGAACACCCTCGTCCCGGGCGGCACCACCTCGGACTGCTCGACCACCCCGACCCCTTGCACCCCGGGCACATACGGCACCGCCGGCTGGCCGAAGTACGACGTACCGGACGCACACAGCAGGTCGAGCGGTACGACGGGGGCCGCGGTGACGCGGACGACGGAGTACCCGTCGGACGACACCGGGTCCGGGTGGTCGGCGTGGGACGGCGGTTGGCCGTGGGTGTGCAGGACTGCGGCTCGCACGGGATCTCCTAGGTGGCGACGTCTGGATAGGGAAGCGTGAGATGCTGCAGCGCGCGGCCGTAAGCCTTCTGGTACTCGAGCGGCCCGTGGTCCCGCTCGAACATCGCGATGAACAGCGTGAGCGTGAGGAATGGGTGTGCGCCTAGCCCGAACAGCGCGACATGATCGTGCTCGATGAGCGCCCGGCGTTCCTCGTCGGTGAAGGCGAGCCACGTGGACCGCTCGGCGGCGTGGCAATTGAGGATCTGATTGGCCATCTCCTGCTCCCACCAGGCGACGGTCCCGCCGGCGTCCTCGCGATAGCGCTCGATCAGGTCGGGATCGCGGTCGACGGTGTAGAGGAACTTGTCCAGCAGGTACTTGCTCATCCCCGTCCTCGCTTCGCTCCGGGCGCTGATGAGGCACGGACCGCGCTGTGCTTGATGGTGAACTCGCTACGCTCGTTCACGACGGCACTCCGTTCGGGTACCAGGTGAAGTAGGCCTCCATGGTGTGGAAGAGGTCGAGCGAGTCGACGTGATCCGCCTTCGCACCCGCGCCGGCCACGCCCATCATCAGCATGAAGTCCATGAAACCGTGGGTCGCGTTGCCCGGCAGATGCAGGCTGTCCAGCGTCACCTCGGCCAGGCAGCCGTCGACGTCGCCGCTCGCGATCCAATCGACGGCTTTGCGGTCGAACTCCGGATCCGGACCGTGCTCGCCGAACTGCCGCGGCCCACCGAGCTCCAGCGACAGGTGCCCGGTGCCGATGATCGCGACCCGGGCGTCGATCGGCCACGACTCCACCAGTTGCCGGATCGTCCGGCCGAGCTCGACGAACCGCCCGGGCCGGGGCAACGGTGGCGCGAAGATGTTGGTGTAGATCGGCACGATCGGCAGGTCCGCCTCCGGGCGGAGCGTGATGATCGGGCAGGTGATGCTGTGGTCGATCCGCAGTTCGTTGCTGAAGGCAAGGTCGAAGCCGGCGTCCAGCCCGTTCCGCAGGATGTGCGCGGCCAGCCGCTCCTCCCCCGGCAGCGTCATCCGCGGCAGCCCGAACTCACGCTCCTCGTTGTACCAGTTCGCATCGAAGTACGGCGCCTTGCCGACCAGGAACTGCGGCATGTTGTCCAGCCAGAGCTGGTGGAAGTGGTCGCTGCCGACCATCACCAGGATGTCCGGCCGGGCCTTGGTCAGCGTCTCCCGGAACGCCTCGATCTTCGCCACCCACTCGTCGGCGAACGGCGGCCGGTCGGCTCCGGTGGCGGTGCTCGCGCGGTAGTAGAACGGGTGATGCGTGGAGGCGATGACCGCGGCGACTGTGGCCATGTGGTGCTCCTTCAGCTAGCGGGATCGACGTAGACGGCGTTGCGGTCCACGGTGAGGTAGGCGTCCATACCGATCGGCCGGCGGCGTTCCTCGGCGAGCTGACCCAGCAACCCGGCAGCCCTGGCCAACAAGGCGAATCCGCGCAGCAACTCGACCGGCAGCCCGAGATCGGCGAGCGCGGCGCCGCACACGCCGGCTCCGTTCAGCGGGAGCCTGCGGCCGAGTACCTGCTCGTGTACCCGCCCGATGGCCTCGAAGAGTCGGAGGTGTGGACCGCGCAGGCCTTCCTCCTCGGCGATCCCGATCAGGACCGGGGTCCGCGGATCCTGGACCTTGTGCACCGGATGCCCGAGACCGGGGACATACTTGCCGGCCTCCCGCGTTGCAGTGACAACCTCCAGTGCGAGCTCGTCCCACCCCGCATCGTCAGTCGGCAAGTCCCGCCCCTGGAGGGCCTCATCGAGATACATCCCAGAGTCCTCGGTCACCCCGAGGAAGCGGGAGCCACCGCCGAGCAGACCGGCGGCAAGGGCGCCTTGCAGCGAGTCCGGGGCGGAGAGATAGGTGAGCCGGGCCGCGATGGCCGTCGGCGTGAATCCGTGATCGGCGAGAGCGACCAGCACCGCCTCGAACACGCGGGTCTCGGACGGAGTCGGCCGACGCAGCGCGACCAGCCAGAACGCCAGCTCACCGAAACCGACCTTGCCCATCAGGTCAGCCGTGAGGTCCTGACCGAGCAGACGAATCTCGTCGGCACTCGACGTCCCAAGTGAGGTCGGGAAGCTCATCCACGTCCTCGCTTCGCTCCGGGCGCGGATGAGGCACGGACCGCGCTGTGCTTGATGATGAACTCGCTTCGCTCGTTCATGTGAGCGGCTCCTTCAGCCAACGGCGGAGTTCGGCGCCGTGTTCGTCCAGCTCCGGCGGTGGCAGCCGGTACGACGCCGCGTCGTCCGAGAACGTGATCGGGTTGCGCACGGTCGGGATCGATCCCACTGTGACCACCGGGTCGAGACCGATGTCCTCGGCGAAGGCCACGCCGCCGTCGACGGTGTTGATCGGGCCGCACGGCACACCGGCGGCGATGATGTCGCGGAACCACTCCATCCGGGTCCGGGTCTCCAGCCGCTCGACCAGCAGCGGCCGCAGTTCCTCGCGATTCGCGGTGCGCTTCTCGTTCCGGTCGAAGCGCGGGTCGTCCGCCAGCTCCGGCACGCCGAGGACCTCGACCAGCTTGCGGAACTGGCCGTTGTTCCCGGCCGTGATGATCAGCTCGCCATCGGAACACGGCAACGGCTCGTACGGGAACAGGCTGGGATGGCTGTTCCCCATCCGCAGCGGTACCACGCCACCCGCGACGTACGCGCTCGACTGGTTGACCAGACCGGACAGCGCCGACGACAGCAGGTTGACCTCGACGTGCTGACCGCGTCCGGTCTCGTGCCGGGCGTTGAGCGCGGACAGCACACCGATCGTGGCGTGCAGGCCGGCCATCACGTCGAAGACCGAGATCCCGGCCCGGTACGGCTCGCCGTCCGGGGAGCCGGTCAGGCTCATCAGCCCGGAGATCGCCTGCACGATCAGGTCGTATCCGGGCAGCTCCGCACCCTTCGGGCCGGAACCGAAGCCGCTGATCGAGGCATAGATCAGCCCGGGGTTGCCGGCAGCAACGGTCTCGTAGTCCAGCCCGAATCGGGCCAGCCCGTTGGGCCGGAAGTTCTCGACCAGGACGTCCGCGCGCCGGGCCAGCTCCCGGGCCGTAGCCTGGTCGCCCGGGTCCTTCAGGTCGAGCGCGATCGACCGCTTGTTCCGGTTCACCGCGAGGTAGTACGTCGAGATGCCGTCGCGGACCGGTGGCTGCCAGGACCGGGTGTCGTCGCCGCCGGGCGCCTCGACCTTGACCACGTCGGCGCCCAGGTCGGCCAGCAGCATGGTCGCGTACGGACCGGCCAGGATCCGGGAGAAGTCGGCGACCAGCAAGCCGGAGAGCGGACCGTTCACGCACCAACCTCCCGCGGCTATTACGGACACTTGTCCGCACACTCTGATCGCCTCAGTCTCGATCGGCCTCCGAGCCTCTGTCAACCACCCGGAGCGAACCCTTGACAGTCCTCGCGGACGCTTCGATAGTGACCGTATCGCCCCGTTGACCGTCATACGGACGCGTGTCCGGGCACTCTTCTGGAGGGGAACATGACCACAGCCGAGACACCGGTGGCGGGCCGGCCGGTGCTGCTGCGCGGGGGGACCGTGCTGACCATGGACGACGACCACACGGTCGTCACCGATGGAGACGTGCTGATTGTCGACAATCAGATCGCCGCCGTCGGCCGGGCGCTCGACGCGCCCGAGGGCACTCAGGAGATCGACGCGACCGGCGGCATCGTGATGCCCGGCATGATCGACACCCATCGGCACATGTGGCAGACCGCGATGCGCGCGTACGGCGCCGACTGGACGCTGACGCAGTACTTCGTCTGGTACTACCTCGAGCACGGCAAGACGTTCCGGCCGGAGGACATCTACGCCGGCAACCTGACGTCGGCCTGGGAGTCGCTCGAGGCCGGGGTCACCACCACGGTCGACTGGTCCCACGGGCTGCAGAGCGTCGACCATGCCGAGGCGGCCGTCGACGCGTTGCGCGCCGTACCCGGGCGGTTCGTCCTTGCCTATGGCAACATTCAGGCCGGGCCGTGGGAGTGGACCGCCGATCCGGCCGTCAAGGCGTTCCTGACCCGGATGCGGGACGACTCCACCATCGGGCTCCAGCTCGCCTTCGACGTCACCGGTGATCCGGCGTTCCCGGAGCGGGCCGCCTTCGAGGTGGCGCGTGAGCTCGGGCTCGGCGTGACCACCCATGCCGGCGTGTGGGGTGCGACCAACGACGACGGCATCCGGTTGATGCACGAGAACGGCTTCATGACGCCGCAGAACATCTACGTGCACGCCGCGACGCTGGCCACCGACTCCTACCAGCGGATCGCGGCCACCGGCGGATCGGTCTCGGTCTCCACGGAGTCCGAGCAGAGCGCCGGCCAGGGCTACCCGCCCACCTGGCAGGTCCGCCGCTACGGCATCCCGGTGTCGCTGTCGATGGACACCAGCGTGTGGTGGAGCGGTGATCTGTTCAGTGCCATGCGGACGACGCTCGGCGCCGATCGGGCCCGCGAGCACCTCGAGGCCCACATGAAGGGCGCCACGGTGACCCACAGCCACCTGCGGGCCGAGCATGTCGTCGACTGGGCCACCCGCGGCGGCGCGAAGGCGCTCGGCCGGGACGACCTCGGCAGTCTCGAACCCGGGAAGAAGGCGGACGTCGTACTGATCAAGAACGACTCGTCACCAGTTTCGTTCCCGCTGATCAATCCCTATGGTCACGTGGCTTTCCAGGCCCAGCGAGGTGACGTGCACACCGTGATCGTCGACGGCCGGGTGGTGAAGTTCGCCAACCAACTGGTTGGTTGCGACCTGGCCGCCGTACGCAGCGGTGTCGAGGCGACGGTCGACTACCTGCGCTCGTCGCTCGGGGAGGAAGCCTGGACGAGCGGGATGAACCCGGAGCTGCCGAAGGGCGAGGTGTTCGACAACCCGTACCAGTACACCGAGTACAAGTCCGACTCGACCCGCGAGGCCCGCGGCACCATCTTCGGCGAGCCGGGGTCGTAGGCTCGGTCGGACCAGTTCGCCCGACGACGTGGAGGCAAGGAACCGATGGCAGGACGTGGGGCGGGCCCAGACTTCGTCGAGTCCTTGGCTCGCGGGCTGGACGTGCTCGCCTGCTTCGACGCGGACCACCGCACCATGTCGTTGTCCGAGGTGGCGGCCGCGGCCGGCCTGGCCCGGCCGACCGCGCGCCGGCTGCTGCTGACGCTGGAGGAGCTCGGCTTCGTCCGCACGGTCGACGGCTCCTTCCAGCTCACGCCGAAGGTGCTGACCCTCGGCATGGCGTACGTCGGATCCCTCGGCCTGTGGGACATCGCGAAGCCGCATCTCGAAGCCCTCGTCGGCCGGACCGGCGAGTCGTCCTCGATGGCCCAGCTCGACGGCTCCGACATCGTCTACATCGCACGGGTGTCGGTGCCGAAGATCATCGCGCTCCGGGTCGACATCGGCACCCGCTTCCCGGCCGCCCAGACCTCACAGGGCAAGGTCCTGCTCGCGGCTCTCTCCCCCGACGACCTGGCCGGCGTCCTCGCGCAGCCGAGCCGGGCCGGACTCCCGCCGTACATCGGACGGACCGCGGCGCAGCTGTGCAACGAGCTCACCGAGATCCGCGCTCGCGGCTGGGCCCTGGCCGACGAGGAGCTGGCGCCCGGAGTCCGTTCGGTGGCGGCCCCGGTCCGGGACGGCACCGGCACAGTGCGCGCCGCGATGAATGTCACCGTCCACGCCGCGGAGACGTCCACCGAGAAGCTCCTCCACGACCACCTGCCGGTGCTTCTCCGTACGGCGGGAGACGTCAGCGCCGAGTGGGCGCTCTGGCAGTCCCGCCCGCACGTCGAGCTCGACCAGCCCGGTCGCGAAACCTCGGCCTGACCCGCTACGGCGTGATCCAGCCGGTCAGGATCGTCGTACCGGACTCGGTCGTGCAGACCAGCCGGTAGGGCGCGGTCGGCACCGGGCGCAGGGTGAAGAAACCCAGCTCGTCGATGTCGGCGGTCGCGAACTTGCCGCCGTCACCACGCGCGCTGACCGAACCGGCCTCCGGCGGGTCGAGTTGGCCGAGGACCCCGTCCGGGGTCAGCTCGATCTCGATCGTCCAGCCGTCCGAGGCGAACGTCAGCGACCGCAGCGTCGCACTCTCCGACCGGACCGCGGCCGGCGCCAGGGACTCCCAGGCCGAGTCGTAGGTGAGCGCGGCCAGTTCGGCGTCGATGGTGCGCCAGACGAAAGCGGCCTTGCCGGCCTCGACGAACGTCCGCGGCACTTCGTCGGCAGTGGTCAATGCGTCCCGCAGGGCATCGAGCAACTCGTCGTCGTTCCAGTCGAGATTCATCACGCGCTCACCTCCTCGAGTTCTCGTCAGGTCCCCCGGCGACCAGCAGCGCCAGCGCGGGGGTACGGCGTAACCGGTCCAGGCACCGGGCCCGGTTCGGGCCGATGCTGCCGATCGGGACGTGCAGTTGCCGGCTGATCTCGTCGTACGCCGCCGGCGGGTCCTGCGTGAGCAGGGCCAGCAGCGCCTGGCAGCGTTGCGACAGCTCGCGGAACGCAGCCCGGATCACCGCCCGGCGTTCGTGCCGAAGCACTTCCTCCTCCGCGATCGCCTCTTCGACGACGTCGGTCGACTCGGCCGGGTCAACGGGCTCGACTCGGCTCGTCGCGCGCAGCAGCCGGTAGCACTCGCGCTGGGTCGTAGTGGCGATCCAGCCCGGCAGGGCCGCGGGTTCCCGCAGTCCTGGCAGGTGCTCGATCAGCCGCAGCCAGACGCTCTGCCCCACGTCGTCGGAGTCCGCGGCTGCCAACCGGTAGCGGCGGCAGACGGACCAGACGAGTGGCGCGTAGCGCTCCACGAGTTCGTCCCAGGCATCCTTGTCGCCGTCCCTGGCCCGGGTGACCAGAGCGACGACAGTCGGGTCGTCCCGCATGTCATCCCCCTTTCCACACCGGATCGCTTACCTTACGGAGCAGATCCGGCGCGCGTTGATACATCATGCTCAGGCCCCGAGCGCGACGAACGACCGCCCGGCGGCCACCGCCACCGGGTCGTCGGCAGCCGTGGTCCGGGCCGCGGCGAACGCAGCGGCGAGCGACTGACCGGCTTGCAGATTGTCGTGCAGCGCGGTCATCAACGGCACGGTCGCCGGATCGTTCACCGGTACGACGCTGGCCAGAATGCCGGCCGCTCCCAGGGGAATCAGACTGCTGCTCAGCCCGAGCAGCTCATCGGCACCGACAGGCTTCGCCAGCCCGGAGTCGCAACTGGACAACACCAGCCGGTACGGCGCTCGCCGCAACCGCTCGAAGTCGTACACGGTCAACGGCCCGTCATCCAGCCGCAGTGACGAGAACAGCGGGCTGTCCGACCGGAACGTGCCGTGTGCGGCGATGTGCGCGATCCACGCTCCGTCGAGCGCACGCAACACCTTCTCCGCGGTCGCGTCGCCGTTCGCCAGCACGGTCGCGTCCGGATAGCACTCGGCCAGCCGCATCACCTCGGCCTTGCCCGCCGAGAGCCCAGGGCCGAGCACGAGCACCACGCGTCGATCGGACGGCGGCCGCAGCCGGCGCGCCCGCAACCAGGTCGCGGCCGAAGGGACCACGTTGACCGGACGATCGGCCAGCGACGGCAACAGTCCCCACGGCAGTGCCTGGAGCCGACCCGGCGGCACCATCACCGCCGGCCGGTCACCGAGCAGCTCCTGCGCGGACCCGAGGATCGCATCGGCGAGCCGGGACCCGAGTAGGTCGAGCGAAGGACCACGCTGCGACCGGCCGTGCGCCAGCCAACGCAACCGGAACCGCGAACGCTCGACCTCGATCGCCGCTGTGGACACCGGCCCGACGGTGTGCCGGCTGACCTTGCCGTCCCGGACCACGACGGCATGCAGCACGTCGTCGACCTCGATCAACTCGACCAGCACCGTCTCGCCCAGTGCCCCGATCAGCTCGTCGAGATCGAAGCGCGCCGTGGACCCCCGCAACGGCTGGCCGTCCGCCCGGTGAGTCCGCTCGCGAACAGCCTTCTCGAGTCGTCGCCGCTCGCGGTCCAACGCGACTGTGCGTCCCTCGAGATCCAGCCGCCGTACGACGTCGCGCAAGGCGGCGAGGTCGCCGATCAAGTGCTCGTCATCCGGCGGTCGGACCGGCGGAACGGTGAGCGCCGTGGCTCGCCACCGTTCGCCCCAGACCAGCAGGCTTCTCGCATCGTCACGCCGCAATGCGTCGCGCAACGCCAACTCCGCCAACTCCGCACCATGACCGGTCGCCAGCGCGCGCAGCTCGGTGGCACCCATCGTCAGCCGATGCTCGTCCAGGGCGTCGAGGCCGCGCGCACAGGCGGTCAGCATGCCGCGGACATCGGCGCGAGCCTCGGAGCGCAACGCCTTGCCGAGCCAGGCCGCGCTCCGAGCGAGTGGCGGCGCGTCCTTGCTGCGGCGCGCGGCCAACTCCAGCTGATGATCCGCGATCCGCGCACGTCCCTCGGCCAGCGCGAGCCGACCGGCCAGCAGATGCGCGGCCGACGCCTCCGATGCACCGAACGCATCGAGGCGGCGAGCCACTTCATTCACCCGACGCTGCAATCGCGGACCGGTCTCACCTGACTGGTAGCGAGCCTCGAGCTGAACCATCGAGGAGCGCACCGACCACCACTCGCGACCTTGCGCGGAGAACAGCCGCCGAGCCCGATCGGCTCGCTCCCGCGCGGCATCCAGGTCACCGGTCGCGAGCGCAGCGGTGGCCGCCGCGAACCACAGCTCGCCGCGCTTCGTCGCCGTACCGCCTTCGGCTTCCATCTGCACGATCGCCTGATCCATCTCGGCCAGCGCTTCGGTGCTGAGACCGGCCGCGAGCAGTACGCCGCACCGGTCGATGGCGAGATCGGGCCACGCCACGCCGACCGCCGCGAACCGCCGTCCGGCTTCGTCCAGATACCTCAGCGCCGCCGGCAGGTCGCCCCGGGCGAACGCGACCAGTCCCCGGTTCTGGCGGGCTTCGGCGTACTCGAACTCCTGGCCGGTGGCGGCGTACAGGTGCTCGGCGACCGCGAAGTCCGCGTCGGCCCGCTTGGTCCCGCCGAGGGCCAGCTGGATGAAGCCGCGGTAGTTCCGCGACCGTGCCTCCCAGACCTGATCGCCGGAGCGACGCAAGCGCGTGATCGCCGACCGCAGATCGTCCAAGGCCTCGCGATGCCGGCCCAGGACGAGCAGTACGTCGGCCCGCCGCAACAACACGCGCCCGCTCAGCGCACCCCGGCTGAGGTCGACGGCCCGGTCGAGGTTGGTCAACGCCTCCCGGCTCCGGCCGGCCCGGCCCAGGGTCGCGCCGAGCGTGGCCAGCACGTCCGCTTCGCGATCGGGCCGACCGGATCGCTCGGCGAGCCGCAGCGCGATCCGGAGCTCGCGGATCGCCGTGGTGATGTCGCCGAGCTGCCGCGAACCGATGCCGGCAGCCTGGTGGGCCAGGGATGCGACTGCCGCCGACGGATCATCGGACAGCAGGGATCGCGCCGCCGCGATCGCGTCGTGCGGGCGTGACAGTGCCAGCGGCAGCAAAGATTCCGGTGCAACCGCCGTCTCGACACTCCCCCCGGCCGTCGGCACTCTGAAATGATAACGGCCGGTTGCACCATTTCATCGATTCAGGGGGAAGGCAGGAAATGGCCCAGGATGGGAACGGCACCGGGGGAAGTCAAACGAACGAGCGAAAGTACGCCGCCCAGATCAGGTTGATTCTCGAAGCATTCGGCCGGGAGGTCGAGGTCCATCCGGCGGACTGGGAGAAACAACCGGACGGCGTCGACTATCTGTGCCGCGCCGGGACCGTCCTGGTGCGCGACGAAGACCTCACCCGGGTCGTCGAACTCTTCGGCGGCGGCACTCCGGCCGAGGGCGGCATCGGTGGCGTCACCCGGCTGCAACTGCCGGACAAGCCGCCACCGGACGCACCGGAGGACCCATCGATCACCTTGCGGTTCATCAAGTACGCCGATCTGCGCCTCGGCCGCGGCGTGGTCACGCCGGAGCACTTGTTCTACGTGTGTCCGAGCGTCAGTCCGTGTCCGGCCACCGAGCCCGAGGAGGTGCCGCCCGGCATTCCGCCGGACCCGGTGCTGCCGACGCCGTTCCTGTCCGCCGGCGCGGCGGACGGGCGTGGCGTGAAGGTCGTCGTCCTTGATGTCGGTTGGTCCGACGCGCCGGGGGCGTACTGGCTGAACGGGGTGACCGGCGACCCGGAGAACGCGTTCGACGGAGCCGGGCGGATCCGCCCGTACGCGGGTCACGGCACCTTCATCGCCGGTGTGATGCGGGCGATCGCGCGCAATGTCGAGATCGTGGTGAAGAGCTATTTCACCGCCGCGGGCGCGATGTGGGAGTTCGATCTGGCCCAGGCCCTCGACGAGGTGCTCGATCTGGCGCCGGACATCATCAGTTTGTCGGCCGGCACGCGGACGCGCTTCGATCTGCCGGCCCTTGGTCTGGACGTGTTCATCCAGACCCGGCTGAATCGCGTCAACGGCCTGGCCCTGGTCGCCGCGGCCGGCAACGAAGGCACCCGGGACTACTTCTGGCCGGCCGCGTTCCCCGAGGCCGTGGGCGTCGGAGCGCTGGCGGTCAACGGGCGGGATCGCGCGTCGTTCAGCAACTTCGGCGGCTGGGTCGACGTCTACGCCCCGGGCGTGGACCTGGTCAACGCGTACCTGACCGGCACGTACGAGTGCACCGAGCCGCCGAACGCGGGCCAGTTGCGCGACTTCACCGGAATGGCCCGCTGGAGCGGTACGTCGTTCGCGACACCGCTGGTCGCCGCACTGATCGCGGGACGGATGTCGGTGACGGGTGAGAACGCCAAGCAGGCCGCTGACGCGTTGCTGGCCTTCGCCATGACTCAGCCGGAGCCCGGCGTAGGCGGCGTACTGCGCGCCGGCGACGCACTGGCCTCACTCGGCTGACAGCTGGAAACTGCGCTGACGCGGTGCGGACAGCCGGCCTGACCACCGGATTTCCTCCCGCACCGCGTCAGCCCTCCCCCTGCAGCGCCCCCGGTTGTTCTCCCCCCTGGAACAACTCGAAGGCTTCCCCCCACATTTGTGCGGAGTCAGGGACGTGCGCTGCTGATACATCCCTTTCCGGAAATTTCCGGCCGTATCTCGAGCCGGTGCTCGCGACTCCGCTAGGTAAGAGCAACTTCTCGGGGGAGATCACAGTGGCCACCATGGATCTGACGTCCGCGCAGACCGCGGACACCGTCCGGCCTACGAAGCCGGCCAAGGCGCGACGGCGCGACAAACCCGCCACGTCCCCGATGACACCGACGCTGCGGCGAATGACCGGCATGGTGAACGCGCTCGAAGGACTGATCGCCTTCGTCTGGCTGGTCGCGTCGTACGGACTGGCCGAACGGCTGGTCGCCGCGCAGGAGGCGGCGCCGGTCGGCACGGTCGCGACGCGGTCGCTGCGCTGGTGGGGGCTGGACATCCCGCTCACGCTGAACATGAGCCTGCTCATCGTCGGCGCGGCGGCCGGTGCGGTCGGCAGCGTCGTCCAGCAGGGGCTGGCGTTCGCGCAGTACGCCCGCTACGACCGGCTCCGGAATGGGCAGGTCTGGTGGTACGTGCTGTTCCCGGTGTGGGCCGCGCTGCTGGGCGCGGTGGTGGTGGTCGCCGTCAACACCGGGCTGATCAGCATCGGCGACGAGACCCCGTCGACCGCGGGCGTTACGGTCCTGGTCACCATGGGGGCGTTGGCCGGTCTGTTCACCAACCAGGCCCTGCGACGGCTCCGGCCGATCCTCGGCGGGCCGACGAGTACCGAACCGATCGACCCTCAGCCGCCGACGGGGGGCTGAGGGTTCTCGCAGAGGAACGGGGCCCGGTTGCCGCCGGAGTGGTAGTGGTATTGCTTGCCGGCCACCTCGAGGATGGTGCGAGTACCGGGGATCAGGGCCTGGGTGTAGAACATGCCGGGCTCCGGGCAGCCGAGGCTGCCGTCGCGCCAGGTCACCTCGTCCGAACTGACCACGGTCACCTGGCTCTGATCGACGCCGAGGTGGCTTGCCAGCGCGGCCTTTGCCTGCTCGACCGGATCCGCCGGCAGTGTCGGCGGATCCGTCGGTCGCGGCGTCGGCCCGGGCGTCTGCGCACTGCTGGGCGTCATCGACGGTCCCCCTCCTGCTTCCTGCGATTCGTTGCCGCACGCAACCAACAGGACAGTTGCGGCGGCAGCTGCCATCATCGCGCTCACTCTGTGCATCATGATCACCTCCCACAGTAGACGCCGTACCGAAGCTGTTCGTTGCATGCCTTGTTGTTCAGGTGGTGTTTGCCGGGTGTCAGTCCGCCGACGGCAGGATCACGCTCACATCACGCATCAAGGAGCAAGCCATGTCAGTTGCACGACGTTCCGTCCTACGGGGTGCCGCCGCCGGTGCCGCAGGGGTCGGTTTCGCCACTGTCGGCACCGTACCGTCCCTCGCCGACGCCGCCCCCTCGCCACACCACGGGCCGTTCCCGGAGCACCGCCCGTTCCCGCCGCTGCTGGACGACCCGAAGGGTGTCCTCGCGCTGCCCCCGGGGTTCAAGTACCGGATCGTCACCCAGGCCGGCCAGACCAAGCTGACGAGCGGCCAGCCGACGCCGGCCTTGCACGACGGCACCGCGGTCTTCGACGGCAGCCGGCACAACACCTACACGCTGATCCAGAACCACGAGATCGGCGCCAACGACCCGCTCGGCGTACCGCAGGTCGAGGGCACCGTCTACGACTCCGGCGTCGGCTCGGCCGGTGGCTGCACGGTCATCTCGGTGGACCGCGACGGCAACAACCTCGGCGAGTGGGTCGGCATCTCCGGCACCATCACCAACTGCGCCGGCGGCCCGACGCCGTGGGGCACCTGGATGACGTGTGAGGAGACCGAGAACAAGGCCAACGGGACTACCCGGCTGAAGGACCACGGCTACGTCTTCGAGGTCTGGGCCGACGGCGAGACCGCGCACCCGGTGCCGCTGAAGGCCCTCGGCCGCTACGCCCACGAGGCGCTCGCGATCGACGCGGACCGCACCCACATCTACCTGTCCGAGGACGCCTCCGGCCCGAACGGCACCTTCTACCGCTGGTCCGCACCGCGCGGCTACAAGCTCAGCTCGCGCAGCTGGAAGGACCTGCAGGACAAGGACTTCGGCACCCTCGAGGCGCTTGCCATCCTCGGCGACGACGGCAAGCCGATCCCGGACGTCGCGTACCTGACCTCGGCGCAGTTGCTCCGGCCGTTCCGGGTCGCGTGGGTGCCGGTGCCCGACCGCGACGGCGCCACGGTGTCGGTCCGCAAGCAGTTCACCGACGGCCAGGTCACCCGGGGCAAGAAGTTCGAAGGCGTCTACGGCACCAGCGAGGGCGTGTACGTCGTGAACTCGTACGCCGAGTCCGGCACCGCCGACCTGCCGGCCGACGCCGTACCGCACGACGGGATGGTCTGGTTCTACAACTACGACGCCAAGACCATCCAGCTGGTCACCTACTTCCCGGAGAACGCCGCCGCGAACTCGCTCGCGTCGAAGTACCAGGACCTCAACTTCGACGGCCCGGACAACGTCACCGTCACCCCGTGGGGTTCGCTGATCCTGGCCGAGGACGGCCAGGCCAGCAGCCACGTGCTCAGCGCGACGCCAGGTGGCCCGACGTACGCGATCGCCCGGAACATGCTGAACGACTCCGAGCTCACCGGCCCGACGTTCTCCGCCGACGGCAAGGTGCTCTTCGTCAACATCCAGACGCCCGGCATCACGCTCGCGATCACCGGGCCGTGGCGCGACTACCTCGGCTGAGTGCCGACAGCAAGGTGAGCGAACGGTCGTCGGGACCGACGCGCACCTCGTTCATCAGATAGGAATAGGCGGTCTCCCGGCTCGGCCACGCGGCGTGCCGGGAGCCGCCCGCTCCGGCGTGGCCGAAGGTGTCGGCGGGGGCGCCGAGCCGGGCGTCCGGCGTCTGGAGCTCGAAGCCCGCGCCGTAGGCGATCTCGCTCCCCCACGTCGGCTCGATCCCGCGCCGGATCTCCCGGCGCCCGAGCTCGACCGTCTCCGGTGTCAGGACGCGCACACCGTCCACCTCGCCGAGGAGTGACGCGTAGAACCGCGCCATCCCGCGAGCCGTCGCGAAACCACCGACCGCGGCCAGGCCGGCACTGGCGTACTCGAAGCTGTTCCAGATCTTCTCCGCACCCGGCACCCACAGCGGATTGGGCCGATTCAGCTCCGTCCACGGTCCGTCGACGAGGACACCGTCCGGCGCGACCATCGTGGCCGCCCGCCACTGGAGCTCCTCCGGCAGCCCGATCCACACCTCCAACCCGAGCGGTACGGCGAACTCCTCGGCGAAGAACCGGCTCACGGTCCGGCCGTCCACGCGTCGTACCAGCTCGTCGACCAGCCAGCCCCACGTGATCGCGTGGTACATGAACGCGGCCCGTGGATCCGCCGCCGGCGCCTGCGCGGCCAGGTGCGCGCTCATCACGTCGTGGTCGAGGAGATCGGCGTACCCGGCCTCGACCCAGGGCAGGCGGGCCTGATGGGACAGCACCTCGGCGATCGTGACGGCATCCTTGCCCTCGGCAGCGAACGCCGGCCAGTAGCGGCTGAGCGGATCGTCGAGCGACACCTGACCGCGTTGCACCAGCAGCAGGACGCCTGCGGACGCGAGGCCCTTCGTCCCGGAGAACATCAGCTGGATCGTGTCGCGATCCCAGGCCCGGCCGGTCTCGCGGTCGGCCGTCCCGCCCCACAGGTCGACCACCAATTGCCCGTGCTGGTACGCCGCGAAGGCCGCGCCCAGCTCGCCGCCGTCGGCGAAGTTCCGCTCGAACACCCCGGCCACATCCTCGAATCCTGCCGCTGTCCAGCCATTGATCATGTGGCTGATAGTACCGATCGTTCTTATCTAGCGCCAGCCGGAGATAACACCGATCGGTATTCTGGTCGGCAGGAGGTGGTGCGGCATGCCGGTCAAGGCCGGACAGCGACTGGATCCCGAGGCTACGAAGGCGCGGATCCTCAAGGCGGCGGCGGAGGTGTTCACCCGCCGCGGCATCCACGCGGCCGGGATCAACGAGATCGTCGAGGCGGCCGGTGCGTCGAAACTCACCGTCTACAAGAACTTCGGCTCCAAGGACGGTCTGGTCGAGGCAGTGCTGACCGACCGCACCCACAGGGTCCGCGCATGGCAGAACCACGCGGTCGAACAGGCCGGCACCGGCCGGGAGAAGATCCTGGCCGTCTTCGACCTGATGGCGAACTGGTACGCCGAAGCCGGGTTCCGCGGCTGCGCGATGATGAACGCGGCCACCGAGGACCGCGACCAGGACGGAGCGCCGCGGCGACTCGCCCAGGACCACCTCACCTTCTACCGCGACCTGTTCCGCCGACTGCTCACCGAGGCCGGTGCGCGCGATCCCGAGACCACGGCCCGGCAGCTGCTCATCGTGCTGGAAGGCGCAACCCTGATCAGTGCGGTCGATCGGGACCCAGGTCTCGGCGCGGAGGCCCGCGTCATCGTCGAGACACTGCTCGACGCGGCCTGAGGAACACCCCACACACGACCACACACGCCATCGCGAAGCCGGCCGCCACGAAGAACGCGGCCGCGAACCCGGCCTGCTCCGCCACGAACCCGCCGAGCGGACCCGCGGCCATCACGCCGAGATCCCAGAACGACGTCATCACGCCCATCGACACCCCGGGGCGCAGTCCCCGCACACGATCCAGAGTCATCGACACACACGCCGGATAGACCAGCGCCATGCCGCAGCCGGCCAACACAATGAACACCACCGCACTCACCGGACCGCGAGCGACCGCAAGACCGACCAGGGCGATGATCTCCAGCGAGACTGTTGACAGGGCCACCGTGCGACCGCCGTACCGATCGACCAACGGACTGCCCGCGAGCCGCACCACCAGGAAGGCCGCCGCGAACACCGTGAGCGCGACATGGTCGACCGCGATGCCGTCGGCCCGCAGGCGCAGGACCAGCAACGCCGCGACCGTGCCGTAGCAGTACGCCGCCAGCCCGATGGTTGCTCCTGGCAACGGTACGCCGGCCGGCACCAGATCGCGGACCCGCCGGATCCGGACCAGTGGCTCGGCCCGACGAGGATCGGAGCGCGTCGTCGACACCAGGATCGCCGACAACACCGCGAGGCCGACGACGACCCACCAGACCCGGCGGTCCCCCACCAGCGACGCAAGCACCGGCCCAACTGCCAGCCCACCCCACATCGACAGTCCGAACCATCCCGCCAACCGCCCGCGCTGTGACACCCGGGTCCCGGCCAACACCCACGGCAACGCGCCCGAGAACAGCGCCGCCTCCCCCGCTCCCATCACCAGCCGAGCCGCGAGCAACACCGCCAGATTCGGAGCCACCAGTTGCCCGAAGCCACCAACAGCCGCCAGCACTCCGCCACTCAGTACGATGGGACGCGACCACCCCGCATCCGCCAGCCACCCCGCGAACGGCCGCGCACAAGCCGTCGCCAGGAACGCGATCCCGACCGCGGTCCCACTCGCCAGCGCGCCCCCGCCGAACTTCTCCGGCACGTACGACGGCAACGCCTGCAACGTCGCCCCGAACGCGAGGTACCCCGCCAGCACCGCCACCCACAACCGCCGTACCGGAACATCCATGGACGTGATGGTACCGCTTGGTACTATCTCTGTCGCGGAGTGTCCAGGAGGACGACCTCGCAGTCGTAGTGCTGGGACGCGGTCATGTCGCCGCGGAACCAGAGCAGCGGGATCCGGGTGGGAGCACCGGGCGCGACGATCGGGCGGAGGTTGTCGGCCGCGGAGTCCGCCGTCACCGGTGTCCACGCCCAGGTCGCGCCGGCGTCCGGCGTACGCGCGTGGAAGATCTCGTGATGCGCCAGCGGCATTCCGTCGCGAGGGTCGATCGGCGTGGAGACGTAGAGCGAGTCCAGGTCGTAGGGATCGATGGCGACCAGGCCGGTGTAGTCGTTCTCGTGGGGCAGCAGGCCTGGTCCGGCCTTGGCCAGTTGATGGACCTGCCATGTGCCGCCGGGGGCGAGACGACCGTAGAAGAAGCGGTGATCCGGCACCGGATGCTGCCGCGCGAACGCGTCCGCAGGGTCCTCCGGAGTGTCGTGGCGAGCCAGCAGAACGGCCGCCAGCGACCCGTCGGATCCGCGCCGGATGTCGATCGTCCAGCAATGCGTCATCGGCTCGCCGTCCCACTTCGACCCAGCCGCGAGCACCGTGGTCAGCTCCACCTGCGACGGCGCCTCACCGTCGAGTGCGACCGGGTCGACCACGGTTCCGTCGGTTCGGTGCAGCGCGCCGGCTTCGAGGTAGCCGTGGTAGATCGAGTTGTCGTAGTCGCGCGGATGGTGGTCCGTCGTCACCAGGTCGACGCGGGACGGCGTGGAGACGTAGCGCGTGTAGCCGTTGACGTAACCGACCTTCGGCCGGGTGAACAGCTTGCCCGCGTAGGCCCAGGTATCGCCGTCGTCGTCGGAGACCAGGGCGCACGGGTCGTCGTTGACCGCTCGCGCGAAGCAGTACAGCCGTCCGTCCAGCTCGTGCAGGTTCGAGTAGGTGACCCCGCGACCGCCGGTGAACTCGCTCCAGTCGAACGTCCGCTCCGGTCCCCACGTCCGCGGGTCACCGGGTTCGCTCACCCGCCACCGGGTCAGGTCGTCGGTCTTGTGCTTCGTGTACACCGCCAGCCATCGGCCGTCCGGACGACGCCACAACGCCGGCACATCGTGGTCGTCCGCCTCGAACCGCTCATGCAGTACGACGACCTCACTCGACCCGGACCGCAGGTCGACGACGGTCAACTCGACATTGCCGGCCCGCTCGGCTCCGCCGGGACCTTCCGGTGCCGCGATCGACCCGACGACCAGCACCTGGCCGACCGGATCCACCACCGCCCGCTCGTCCTGGAACCAGCACCACGCGCCGTTGTCATTGATCACCCGAGGCAGGCTCATGGGCCGACAGTTTGGCAGACATCCATACCTGACTGGCAAGCGCTTGCCAGCATGTGGTCAGCCCCCTGGCGCGACGCACCGTCGACACCGCCACTGGCGGCATCTTCATCGGGCTCGGCGTCCGCCTGGCCCTACTGCGCTGACCGCGGTCAAAAGACGACCGTCCAGCCGGAGGCCTCGGCCTGGCTCGCGGTGTAGGCGACGCCGTGGATCTTGAGACCGGCGTTGTCGAGCAGGGTGATCTCGCCGCCCTTGTTGCCCAGCTGGACGGTCGGCGGCAGGTGCACGAGGAGCGTGGCGCCGGGATCGAGGACGCCGGCCGGGACCGGGCCGACGTGCAGCGCGCGATCGACCAGATGCCAGCCGCTGAGGTCGACCGGATCGGGTGAGGCGTTCAGCAGGGTGACCGTCTCGGCTTCGGGCGCGGGACCGACCGGATTGATCAGCGCGGCGACGATCCGGACCGCCTCGGCCCCGAACTCCTCGACCGGCCCATCGACCAGGGTGTGACCGGTCTTGTCGTCGGTGTGCCATGACTGGCTCTGGAACGCCAGGAAGATGCCCACCCAGCGCTGCTGATCCGGCAGCGCGATGATCACCGCACCGTCCTGCCAGACCCCGTCGTCCTTGCGGAACGTGCCGACGTTCCCCTGGTTCATGTGGATGTCGTGCACCCCGTTGCCAGGATTGAAGCCGAAGATCTTGTCCGGTACGCCGTCCTCCGGCCCCCATCGCTCGCCGAACGCGTACACGATCGCGGCCGGCTCCCGGATCGCCCGCTGCACCTGGTCGTCGAGCAGATCGGCCAGGTCGTTGCCCGGTCCCGCCACATCAGCGGGCAGCGGCCGCAGCAGCGTTCGATCGAACAGCGTCTGCCGCACGTAGTCCAGGTTCACCCCGGCCGGCCCCGCGTCGAGCCGGTGCCACCCCGGCGCGAGACCGGACAGCTGCGCGGTGACCGGATGCCGGAAGTCCTCGTCGACCCGGAAGAGCAACTCCGACGGGTACTCCTGCGACTTCACGTTCACCGCGATCCGGTAGTTCACCCCGTCCGGATCCTCCAGCCGGACCTGGTAGTGCGGCGTGTCCAGCCCAGTTTCCCGGCGTGCGTCGACCGCTCGGCCGACCAGTACGCCGTACGACGTCAACGGCATGGTGTCTCCTCCATCACGGGTACCGATAGTTCGCCAGCTCGCTTTCGAGCCGGCGGTAACGCTCTTCCATGTCCTCGCGCTCGGACTGCACCGGCTTCGGCGCCTTGACCACCGGCCGCATCGCCCCTTCGACGAGCCGGGCGAACTCGGGCAGGTCGGCGTACCGCGGGATCTGCTGGTTCGCGGCGAACATGGCCAGGGCCCGGCGCTCCCACCCACCGTTCGATGGCGGGAACCGGATGAGGTGATGCAGCGCTCGCGAGTACCCGCGCGTCCTCGAAGAACGGCACCCGGTCGTAGTTGCTCTCGGTCCGGCCGTCGTCTCGCTTCCGGGGTTCGAGAGCGGCGGCGTGCCGTTCGAGCTGCAGGTCGACCTCGGTCTCCTTGTTCTTACGCTCCGGCTTCGCCGCTCCCGGAGCCAACGGCCAGTCCTCTGGCGCAACGTTGGCGGCCAGTCTGCGTCGCTCGTCCGCGCTGAGCAGCGTCAGGATCAACGGCACCCAGTCCCGGAGCTGGCGCGCGGCGCGCGCGATGACGACCGGTTTGGCCAATATTCCAAGGGATTCCAGGCCACGCTGCTCGAGCACGTCCTTGATCGCGGGCGGCAGTTCGCCGGGCTCACCGGTCACCTTGTGTTCGAGGTTCTCCAGCGCATGCAGCAGCGTGTGCGCGGTGTCCTGCGCCGATGGGAACGCCGGATAGGCATGGCGCAAACTCGGCGTGGACATCCGGCTGGTGCTCACTCGCCCAGCGCTCTGCGTCTTGGTGCCCGCGTCGTACGCCGGATAGGCATGGCGCAAACTCGGCGTGGACATCCGGCTGGTGCTCACTCGCCCAGCGCTCTGCGTCTTGGTGCCCGCGTCGTACGCCGGATACCGCAGCCGTCGGTAGAGCTTGCGCTGCAGCCGGATCCGCTCGGTCGCGTCCGCGGCGACGAACTCGGGGCGGTGCTTGGCGACGTCGCTGACGAACCGCTCGAGGAAGTCCTCGTCGATGTCCCGATGCCTCAAGATGTCGCCCATCAGGCCTTGACCCAGTCGCCGTCCTCGTTCTGTTCCCAGACCGGCAGGGCGTCGTCGGCGCGGGTGCCGAGATCGATGCCGCGCTGTTTCAGGACAGTCTGCGTCGACTGCGACAACCGGTCGGCAGCGGTCGGCTTGAGCACGAACCCAAGCTCGGCGAGTGCGACCGGTGTGAACCCCGCGCGAGCGGACAGCACCACATCCGGTGCTGCCACGAGAGTCTGCGCGAGTTCGGCGTACGGTGTGCTGATCTGCAGCGCCCCAGCCCTCTCATCAGGCTCGCCCCCCTCTTCTCCCTCACGGGCCAGTTGGCCCTTCAAGTGCTGTGCCCGGAGCACCCGGGTGTACGTCGCCGCGCCGCGCAACGCCTCGTGTTCGGCCGGCAACTCGTCGACGCACTTGCGGCGGTCGTCGAGAAGCTTCTGCCGCTGTCCGAGCGGTGTGTCACCGAGGCCTTGGACGAAGTCGGCCGAGGCGGCGAACTCAGCCGACCCGGCTTCCACACCCTTCCGCCCACCCCCTGCCGCGACCGCAGCTCGCAGGGCGTCCTGGTACGCGGACTCCTGATCGAGTTCGATCGACGGCTGCTCCGGGTCCTGGCTCACCGCCGGACGCAGGAGCATCAAGCGAAAGAGATTCTCCATGACTTTAGGAGACCCGCCCGTCCGCAGTGATACAGCCGGCACCGTGTTGGATGGCTTCATGAGCGAACTGGGTGATGCCGAGATAGCGATCAATGCGGCTGCGGCGGGGGCGGATGTGGTGCGGGAGAAGTTCGGGGGCGTGCTGGAGCGGTATGCCAAGTCCTCGACGGACTTCGCTACCGAGGCTGATCTCGAGGCGGAGCGGGCCATTCTCGCAGTCATCCGCGCCGAACGTCGCGACGACGCGGTGATCGGTGAGGAGTACGGCGCCAGTGGTCAGGCGGAGCGCACCTGGTTGGTGGACCCGCTCTGCGGCACCCTCAACTTCGCCGCCCAGAACCCGATGTTCTCCGTGAACGTCGCGCTGCGGAGCCCGGCCGGGGACGTCGCCGCGGTCGCTCAACCGCTCAGCGGTGAGATCTTCTGGACCGACGGGACCGCGGTCTTCATCCGCCGTGACGGTGTCGACACCCCCGCCGTACCCTCCGCGACCTCGCGCATGGTCGACATCGACATCGACGCACCGAACGGCGCGCACTTCCTCGGCGCGCAACTGCTGACCGACGAGAAGCTCCGCGAGGCCTTCGCGCTCCGCGTCTTCTCGACGACTCTTGCCCTTGCGTGGGTCGCCGTCGGCCGACAGGCCGGCTACATCACCGACGGCTCGCTTCGCGACAGCGTCCATTACACCGCCGGCATCATCCTCTGCCGAGCGGCCGGCGCCACCATCACCGACTTCCACGGCGATCCCCTCCACACCGCCCCCGGCCTCATCGCCGCCGCCACCCCCGAAGCCCACCAGCGACTGTTGGAGCTCGTCACGCCACACGTGACCGCCGGCTGAGGGTCAGGGGGATTCGAGGAGCGACTTGAGGCGGGCGAGGTCCTTGACGTTGGCGCGGCGCATCGCGGCCGCCATGATCGGCGCGGCGACGCCGGCGAATCCCGAGGGCTCGCCATGGTTGCGCAGTGTCATCCGGGTAGCGGCACCGACCACGGGTGACCACTCGTAGCTGGTCTCCATCGGGAACGGCCCCTCCGCGGTCCGCATCACCAGCCGCTGGTACGGAATCAGCTCGGTGATCTCGTAGGTGTAGGCGAGCCGGCGCCCCAGGAAGTGCGCGACGAAGTCCAGCCGCGACCCGACTACGACTGGCGGCCGGGTCCGCCACCGGACCGACTCGATGTTCGCGTACCACTTCGGCGCATGGGTCGGATCCGCGACGTACTCCGCGACGACACGCACCGGCCGATCGATCACGATCTCGGTCAGCACGTCGACAGTCATCGCACCTCCTCTCAGCCGACCGTACGCCGTTCTGTCGGTCGGGGCCGGTAGGAAGGAGGGATGAGATACGGAGTGATTCTTCCGGGTGGGACGGCGGTCGAGCAGCTCGAGCAGGCAGTGCTCGCCGAGGAGGCCGGATGGGACGGCGTGTTCGTTTGGGAGGCGGCGTACGGCGTCGACGCGTGGGGGCTGCTGACGGCGATCGCCGCCCGGACGGAGCGGATCCGGCTCGGGACAATGCTGACACCGCTGCCGTGGCGGCGACCGTGGAAGGTCGCCAGCCAGGTCGTGACGCTGGATCAGCTCTCGTCCGGCCGGGCGACCTTGGCGGTCGGGGTCGGTGCGATCGAGACGGATCTGCCGCGGACCGGTGAGGAGCTGGAGCTGCGGACCCGGGCGGCGATGATGGACGAGGGCATCGACCTGATCCGTGAGCTGTGGGCCGGACGGTCCAGCTACCACGGCGAGCACTACGACTACGAGTGCGCCCGCGACGATCTCGCCCAGGTGGGTCGGCCGGTGCAGGAGCGGATCCCGATCTGGGTGGTCGGCGCCTGGCCGCGGCCGAAGTCGATGCGGCGCGTCTTGCGCTGCGACGGCGTACTGCCGCAGTACCCACCGGGCCAGGACACACCTGACGAGCTCCGCAGGCTCCGCGCGTGGCTGACCGCCCAGGGCGGCTCCCCCGAGCTGGACGTGATCGCCGAGGGCGAGACCCCCGCCGACGACCCGGCCGCCGCCTCCGCTCTCGTCAAACCCTGGTCAGACGCAGGCGCCACCTGGTGGCTCGAAACCCGCTGGCAAATGCCCCATCACTCCCCCGCCCGCATGCAAGACGTCCGCACCCGCCTAACCGCCGGCCCACCCACGTAAGCGAACGGCGGGACCTGAGCCAGGAGGAGCGCGGGAGCTTAGACAGGAACTGGGGTCCCGGGACGGGAGACGCGCCGGGACCTGGGACGGGAGACGCGCGGGGACCTGGGACAGGAGCTGGGGACCTGGGACAGTCCGTGCCATGTCCCAGCCCCCGACGGGATGTCCTAACCCCAAACCCCCGACAGAGTGCCCCAATCCCCAACCCTCAGACAGCTGCCGGGACCTGGGACAGGAGCTAGGGACCTGGGACAGTCCGTGCCATGTCCCAGCCCCCGACGGGATGTCCTAACCCCAAACCCAAACCCCAACCCCAACCCTCAGACAGCTGCGGCGCACCACCGCCTGGTGGAAGACCTGCCGGAAAGCTGAGTGATTGAGGGCTAGCGGAAGTCGCGGGATTGGGTGCGGGCGGTTAGGGGAAGGCGTTGGAGGTGGTCGGCGGAGAGGTTGGTGACTTCGCCGGCGCGTTCGACGCGGCCGCGGATGATGAGGGCGCCGGCGTTGCGGGCGACGGCGGCGTGACGGTGCCAGCAGCCGACGGTGATCACAATGTTGGCCATGCCGGTCTCGTCCTCGAGGTTCATGAAGGTGACGCCGGAGGCGGTGGCGGGGCGCTGCCGATGGGTGACCACCCCGGCGACGCGGACACGGGCGCCGTTCGGGACCTCGCGAAGCTGGGCCGCGGACAGGATGCCCTCGGCGCGGAGTTGCTCGCGGACGCGCTGCATCGGGTGACTGGTGGTGGTGATCGAGGTGGACCACAGGTCGGCCATGTCGGCCTCGATGTCGCTCATCCCGGGCAGCGTCGGCGGCGGGCCGGCCGCGGTGATCCCGGCCAGCTGACCGGGCCGCTCCTCGGCCGCCCGTCCGGCCTCCCACAACGCCTGCCGCCGATCGAGGCCGAAGCAGTCGAAGGCCCCCGCGGTCGCGAGCGCCTCGACCTGCGCGGCGGTGATCCCGGTCCGGCGGACGAGGTCGGCCATCTCGGTGAACGGCCCACCGCGCTCCCGCTCCTCGACGATCAGCTTCGCGCCCTTGTCCCCGATCGTGCGCACCTCGGACAGCCCGAGCCGAACCGCGAACGCACCATCACGGCGATGCAGGGTGGTGTCGTACGGCGCCTTGGGGTCGAACGGACCGACCAGCGGCTGCGGATCCTTCAGGCACTCCGGCGACCCGGTCGGCCCGGACAGCTCCTGCCCGTCCACCAACACCTCGAGCCCGGCGTCGACTCCGGACAGATGCAGGTGTGGACGCCGCACCTCCACGCCGTGGCGGCGGGCGTCGGCGACCAGGGACTGCGGTGAATAGAACCCCATCGGCTGGGCGCGCAACAGCGCCGCCAGGAACGCGGCCGGGTAGTGCAGCCGCAGCCACGTGCTGGAGTAGACGAGCAGGGCGAAGCTGATCGAGTGCGACTCGGCGAAGCCGAAGTTCGCGAAGGCTTCGATCTTGGCGTAGATCTCGTCGGCCAGGTCGCCGGTGATCCCGTTGCGCGCCATCCCGGCGTACAGCTTCTCCTTCAGCGACGAGATCTTCTCGATGCCGCGCTTGGACCCCATCGCCCGGCGCAGCAGGTCGGCCTCGTCACCGTCGATCTCGCCGACCGCCATCGCCATCTGCATCAGCTGCTCCTGGAACAGCGGCACCCCCATGGTCCGCTCCAGCACCGGCCGCAACTTCGGGTGCAGGTAGGTGATCGGCTCCTCCCCGGTCCGGCGGCGGATGTACGGATGGACCGCGCCACCCTGGATCGGGCCGGGCCGGATCAGCGCGATCTCGGTGACCAGGTCGTAGAACCGCCGCGGTTTCAGCCGTGGCAGGGTCGCCATCTGGGCCCGCGACTCGACCTGGAACACCCCGACCGAATCCGCCCGGCACAGCTGGTCGTAGACCCCGGCCTCCTCCTTCGGGATCGTGTGCAGCAGCCACGACTCCCCTATCTGCTCGCGGACCATCTCCATGCAGTACTGCAACGCGGCCAGCATGCCGAGCCCGAGCAGGTCGAACTTCACCAGCCCCATCCAGGCACAGTCGTCCTTGTCCCACTGGAGCACCGTGCGGTCCTCCATCCGGGCGTGCTCGATCGGCACCACCTCCCCCACCGGGCGCTCGGTCAGCACCATCCCGCCGGAGTGGATCCCCAGGTGCCGGGGGAACTTCAGCAGCTCGCTCGCCATCGACACCACCTGCGGCGGGATGTCGTGCTCGGTCGAGGTGATCTCCGGACTCCACCCGTCGACCTGCTTCGACCACGCGTCCTGCTGGCCGACCGAATACCCGAGCGCCTTGGCCATGTCCCGGACCGCGGACTTCGGGCGGTAGGAGATCACGTTCGCCACCTGGGCGGCGTTGTGGCGGCCGTACTTGCCGTAGACGTACTGGATCACCTCCTCGCGGCGGTCGGAGTCGAAGTCGACGTCGATGTCCGGCTCCTCGGTCCGGGTCGTGGCGAGGAACCGCTCGAACGGCAGCTTGTAGAGGATGCTGTCCACGGCAGTGATCCCGAGCGCGTAACAGACCGCCGAGTTCGCCGCCGATCCCCGGCCCTGGCAGAGGATGCCGTTGGTGTGCGCGAACCGGACGATGTCCTCGACGATCAGGAAGTATCCCGGGAAGCCCTTCTCGTCGATGACGGCCAGCTCACGCTCCAGCCGCTCGTACGCGTCGGGCCGCTCGGTGGGCGTGCCGTACCGCAGCCCGGCGCCCTTCAAGGTCAGATGCCGCAGCCACGACATCGGGGTCTCCCCGTCCGGCACGTCGCGCAACGGCAGCTTCGGCTTCGCCCGGGCCAGGTCGAAGGCCAGCTGGTCGGCCAGTGTCACCGAGCGCGCCACGGCCCCGTCGTACCGGCGGAACCGGGCCGTCATCTCCGCGCCAGACCGCAGGAACGCCATCCCGCTCGGCGGCAGCCAGCCGTCCATCGTGTCCAGGTCGCGCCGGGCCCGGACGGCGGCCAGCGCGGCGGCCAGTCTGTGCTGTGCCGGGGCGGCGTAGTGAACGTTGTTCGTGGCAACTATCGGGAGGCCGCGGTCGGCGGCCAGGCCGGCCAGGATCCGGTTCCGGCTGGTGTCGGCGGGCAGGTGGTGGTCGATCAGCTCGACCACCACCCGGTCCTTGCCGAACAACCCGGTCAGCCGGTCCAGCTCACGGCCCGCGGCGGCCGGACCGTCGGCATGCCCGGCGAGCTCCAGCGCCTGCCGGACCAGGCCCTTGCGGCAGCCGGTCAGGATCACCCAATGGTCGCGGCCCTCGTCGGCCAGCCGCTCCAGGTCGTAGACCGGGCGCCCTTTCTCACCGCCGGCCAACTGTCCCTCGGTGATCTCGCCGGCCAGCTTGTGATACCCCTCCTGCCCCTCCGCCAGAATCAGCAGGTGACTGCCCTCGGGATCGGCCACGCCGTTCTGCGGGCCGGTCAGCCCGAGCGACAGCTCCGCGCCGAACACCGTCGGCATCTTGTACGCCGCCGCAGCCTCGGCGAACCGGGCCGCGCCGTAGAACCCGTCGTGATCGGTCAGCGCCAGCGCGTGCAGCCCCTGCCGGACCGCGCCCTCGACCAGGTCCTCCGGCTGGGAGGCGCCGTCGAGAAAGGAGAAGTTCGAATGCACATGCAACTCGGCGTACGGCACCGCGTTCTCCGGCCGGACCGTGAGAGCCTTCGGCGGCACGTACGGCCCGCGGTGCTGCGACCACGCCGGGCTGTCGCCGCCGTCGGCCGTCACCGGCCGGTCGCCGTGGCTGCCCGGCCGGGATCGGTCCGACAGCTTCCGCTCCAGCTCCGACCACTTGATCGGCGGATTGTTGTAGCCCATCGCAGCACCTCCTCCCACCAGAATAGAACATATGTTCCCCTCATCCCCGAGGTGGAGGTCGACTGGGGAAACTCAGTCGTCGGCGGCCTCTACCGCGGCGGCGATCGGCTCGAGCCCCGCAACCAGCTCGTCGAGCTCGTCCCCGCTGAGCACGTCGTACGCCGGCGCCGCCAGCTCGTCGGTGAGAGCCTCGATCCGCTCCTTGGTCTTCCGGCCCGCGTCGGTGAACTCACCGGCGGCGTCCACGAGGCCGCGGCCGCGCAGCCCGTCGACGACAGCGGCCAGCTGTGCCTTGGGTAGGTGGTGGATCCGGCCGAACTCCTCTGGCCTCATTCCGACGGAGAGAGCCAGGAGGACGTGGGCTTCCGTGCCGCCGATGCCGTGGGCGACGAGGGCGGCGTTGTGGCCGTCCCCGCGGTGCTCCCGCAGCAGAGTCGCCGCGTGCCAGAGCCTGGCCACCGGCTCCTCGGGTACGTCGAGCGCCCGGAGCCCGGCGTACAGCACTCGACCCTCGGTCGGCGCGCTGACCGCTGCGCGGGTCGCGAGGTCTGCGACCCGCACCAGACCGGGGGCGTCGGCGAGCTCCCCGATCATCTGCCAAAGCGCGGCGGCGCTGCCCCGCTCGCGCACGGCGATCGCCTCCTCGGGGGTGGTCTTCCCCCAGACCCACGGGATGTGGCGCGCCACCTCGCCGTCGGCGAAGTTGTAGAAGACCGCGTGCACCACCTCGGCCGGTGCCAGCCCCAGTGGCGCGGCCCGGCCCGCGAAGTACCCGTCCCAGTAGTTGCGCATGCCGATGGCCAGGAACGCCTCGGTCGGCACCTCGGAAAAGGTGACGGTGGCGATCGGCTCGACGAGCTCGAACATACGGTGGACCTTGGCCTGTGGGTGCGGCATCGTCGGCATCTCCTGTGGTCGCGACCGCGCCCTCCTGGGCGGCCTCTCACCCTGGCTACGAACAACACGGCCCGGATACGACAGTTTCGAGCGGGAGTCCTGATATGACCAGTAAGTTCACCGAGCTCGCGATCGACTGCGCCGATCCCGGCGGTCTCGCCCGGTTCTGGTGCTCGGTCCTCGGCTACGAGGTGCAGAACGAAGAGGGCGGAGTGATCACCATCGGCTCGCCTCTGGTGCCGGAGGGCAAGGACCGCCTGGGCCCGGTGCCACCGACGTTGACCTTCGCACGCGTGCCCGAGGGCAAGACGATCAAGAACAGGCTCCACCTCGACGTCAACCCGACCGACCGGGAGCAGGACGAAGAGATCAGCCGCCTGCTCGACCTGGGCGCCCGGCACGCCGACGTCGGCCAGACCGGCGAGGAGAGCTGGGTCACCCTGGCCGACCCGGAGGGGAACGAGTTCTGCGTGCTGGCCGGCCGGCGCCCCTGATCGCCATCGCACACATGTCCCGTCGACATCAAGACTAGAACATGTGTTCGAAGAGGCGGTAATCTGAAAACATGCTTGGTCGGTTCACGGTGCGCCCGTCCGACGACGGATCGAACAGATTCGGCGTCTGGGACGGTGCGGTCAACGGGTGGCGTGCGATCGATATCGACGACGAGACGGAGGCCCATCGGATAGCCAGTGATCTCGATGTCCAGTACGACGCTCACGGTCCGCGACCGGCCGACGCCGTCCGGAAGGTGGACCCGGCCCAGCCGGTCCAGCGGGCCGAGTGGACCAACGGCGAGCTCGACGTCTGGATCCGCGACAACGGCGAGTGGCTCGGCCGCTTCTGCGACAAGGACGGCCGCGTCGCCTGGATCCCCGGCTCGGACCTCAGGCCCCTGTAGCCGCGGCTATTTCACGTAGCCGATCGGCACCAGGGCCGGCGGCTCGGGCAGGGTCTCGGAGACGTACTGGGAGCGGATGCCGGCGATGTAGAGGCGGCTCCGCCTGGTCAGCCCTTCCGCGTTCTGCATCCGGCCCTTGGTGACGAGGATGCCTAGGTCGGCGCCCTTGAAGCGGTAGTCGCCGGGGCCGTAGACGCGGAGGAAGAAGGCCTCGTCCTCGTGCGTGACGTCGTGCCAGTCGTTGCTCACACCAACGAACTCGAACCGGCCGTCCTCGTCGAGGTGCCAGGTCCCGGTCCGGGGCGCCTGCAGGATGCGCTCGACCCGGTCGGCCGGCTCCTTCATGATCAGCTGCGCCCACACGTCCACCGCGGCCAGGTCACGCCACCGATCGTTGATCTCGGTCACGTCGACGACATAGTCCGCGTCCATGAACTCGAGCAGATGGAACAGGAAGAGCGGTACGTCGGCATACGCGCCCGCGGTCACGTTCGTCATCGAGGAGGCGCCGGAGATCCGCGGGTTCAGCTCCCCCAGGTACACCTCGTCGGTGGCCAGGTCGACCAGGACGTCGATCTCGAGGAACCCGCGGTAGCCCTCCCGCGCGAGCCGGTCGCCGAGCCGCTGGACATGGTCGATCGCGAGCGCCCGCTGCACCGGCGGCAGCGCCTCGGGGAAGAGGTCGTTCCCGCACCAGCCGCCCTTGTACGGCGTGAGTTCGGGATAGCCGGTCAGGTCGGTCATGAACGGCCCGACGATGGTGCCGTGCCGGGTGATGCAGGCCTCGACCGCAGCCGCCTTGTTGTCGATCCGCTTCATCACCTTGAGCTGCTCACCGACGATGTCCTCGGCGTACTTCTCCCAGTCCTTCGTGCCGGCGATGAAGAACGTGGTCTTGCCGGAGTCGCCGTACGGCGTCTGCACGACCAGGTCGCGGCCGAGCTCGTTCAGCGCGGCGAGCTCCTCGAGTTCCTTCCAGGACGAGGCCGTGCCGATCACGTTGGGGACCGAGGGGGCGCCGGCCTCGTTGCCGAGCTGGGTGGTGACGATCTTGGAGTCGAGCCGGCGGCGCAGCTCGTCCGAGGGCATGATCAACTCGTACCCGAGCTCGCGGCAGATCTCCTCGGTCTCCTCGTCGAAGAACACCATCACGATCATCGGCGTACCGCCGCGCCGTTGCAGATGGGTCCGCACCTCGGGATCGCGGAGCAGGTAGTTGTTGATCTGCTCGCTCGACTCGAACTCGACGTACGGCTGGTTCTTCGGCGCGAACACCCGCGGGTGGGCGCCGTCCCAGGAGTCGTAGTAGACGACGTACTGGAAGTTGCGCACCCAGCGGTCGATGCCGAGCAGGTTGAACGCGGTCGGGCCGAAGAAGTAGATCGGCTGGGTGTTGGTCCGGAAGAACGTACGGATCTCGGCGATTCCGTGCAGCTTCGGGTTCATCGCCCCACCCCTCCCCTGATCCTTTCACAGTAGGTCCGTGGGGAACGCCCTGTCATCGCGTCGACTGCCGGTGAGAGGTACGGTTCGACCGTGCGCGACGATGTGCTCGACGACTTCCTCCGCGCCGATCGCGAGCGGGGCTTGGGCGTGTACGGGATCCACCTGTACCGCGAAGGCGGCCCGCCGGTCGAGCGCCGGGTCCGCTCCGACGACCGGGTCAACCTCTACTCCATCGCGAAGACGTTCACCTCGGTCGCGGTAGGGCTCGCCGAGGCCGAGGGACGCCTCACTCTCGACGACCGGCTCCTCGATCACCTCCCCGAACTCCGGCCGATCGCCGCGGACGGGGTCGAGGACGTCACCCTGCGCCAACTGATGACCATGACCAGCGGCACGAGCCACGAGTGGTACGCCGACGAGCGGATCGAGGCCCTGGATCTGCTCCAGGAGATCGTCGCCGCGCCGCTCGACGCGGTCCCCGGGAGCCGGTTCGCCTACACCGGCTCGGGCGTTTACGCAGTCAGCCGAGTCGTCGAGCGGGTCACCGGCGCCGACGTGCGCTCCTACCTCCTGCCCCGCCTGTTCGCACCGCTCGACCTGCACAACCCGCCGTGGCACACCTGTCCAGGTGGCTATCCGTTCGCCGAAAGCGACCTCTTCCTTCGCACCGAGGAGCTCGCCCGCTTTGCCAGGTTGCTGCTGCAAGAAGGTGAGTGGAACGGCGCACAGGTTCTGCCGGCGGCCTATGTCCGGCGGATGCCGGTCGAACGCGTCGACACCAGCGCTCTCGACTGGGGCGAGCGGTTCACCCTCGGCTACGGCCTGGGCGTCTGGATCGACCGGGCCGGCATCTACCGGATGGACGGCCGCTACGGCCAATACGCTCTCGTTTGTCCCGAGACACGAACCACCGTCACGGTCACCGCACACTCGGAGGCAGAGGTAGCCCTGCTCGATGCGATCCACGAGCTGATCCTCGACCGGCTCAGATAAGCGAGCTGTGGTAAACACCCTGGGTCGGCAGTGTGCCCGGCGAGAGCATGGTGCGATGGTAGTCGCATGGAAGCCACCGACGACCGGATGACAGGCTTTCCGCCGCCGGACGACACTCTCGTCGACCTGGCCGGCTGGCAGGACCCGCCGAACGTGCGCTGGGCCTTCCGCCACATGCGCGAACTGATGCCGACGCACGCGATCCCGGCCAATCCGGCCACTGTCAGCCCACTCACCACCGCACTCGATCCGACTGTGGAGGCGACTCCGGTCACCCGCCTCGACGGATCGACTACGCGCGCCGGCGGAGTGTTCGCCGACACCTGGACCGACGCGCTGATCGTCCTGCACGACGGCGTCATCGTGGAGGAGCAGTACCTGGCCGGGATGACAGCACACACCCCACATCTCCTGATGTCGGTGTCGAAGTCGATCGTCGGCTGTGTCGCGGGGATCCTCGCGGATCGCGGCGTACTCGATCCCATGGCTCCGGTGACGACGTACGTGCCCGAGGTCGCCAGGTCCGGGTACGACGGCGCTACCGTCCGGGATCTCCTGGACATGCGCACCGGGGTGGCATTCAGCGAGACCTACCAGGCCGTCGACGCCGAGGTCCGCGTGATGGAGCGGTCGATGGGCTGGCGACCCAGCCTCGACGGCGATCCGGTCGGCACGTACCGCTACCTCACCACGCTGGGTACGGCGGCCGACCATGGCGGACCGTTCACGTACCGCTCGGCCGACACCGACATGCTCGGCTGGGTGTGTGAGCGCGCGGCCGGGACCCGGATGGCGGACCTCGTGTCGAGTCTGGTGTGGATCCCGATGGGCGCCGAGCAGGACGCCGACATCACCTGTGATCCGGTCGGTTCCGCGGTGCACGACGGTGGCATCTCGGCGATCGCCCGTGATCTCGTCCGCTTCGGTCAGTTGCTGCTCGACGATGGTGCTCAGGTGGTGCCGGCCCAGTGGCTCACGGATGCCTGGCAGCCGCCCCTCGCTGTGCGGGACGCGTTCGCGGGCACGGACAACGAGGCCGTGCTGCCCGGTGGGTGGTATCGCAACCAGTTCTGGTTCGTGCCGACCCAACGCGGGACAGCCCTTGTCTGCTTGGGGATTCACGGCCAGATGGTCTACGTCCAGCGCGCAACCAGGACTGTCGGCGTGAAGCTTTCGTCGTGGCCGGACCCGCAGAACACGGCGTACCTGATCGACACGTTGCGGGCGTTCGGAGCGATCGGCGCGCGCCTGGACGCTTGATGGCCGGGGTGCGAGACTCCGAAGATGAGCCGCTACGGCCAGCAGTTCGGCCCGGACTTCACCTTTCTCGGAGTTCCGGTCTGCGATCTGGACGACCCGGCGTCGTACGCGGATGCGCAGGTGGTCATCCTCGGGGCGCCGTTCGACGGCGGGACCTCGCACCGGCCGGGCGCCCGGTTCGGGCCGATGGCGATCCGGATGCGGGACTACCTCGGCCATGACGGATCGCGGCCGAGCCTGGCGCTGCGCACCGACGGACTGGTCGACCTGCACGTCGTCGACGCCGGCGACGTCGAGATGTACTCGGGCGACATCGAGGTCGCGCTGCCTGCACTCGAGGCAGCGGTCGAGCGGGTGACCCGCTCGGGTGCCATCCCGATCGTGCTCGGCGGCGACCACTCGATCGCGTTCCCGGACGCGAAGGGCGTCGCGAACGTGCTCGGCCACGGCCGGGTGTCGATGCTGCACTTCGACGCGCACGCGGACACCGGCGACATCGAGTTCGGCTCGCTGTGGGGACACGGGCAGCCGATGCGCCGGCTGATCGAGTCCGGCGCGCTGCGCGGCGACCGTTTCCTGCAGATCGGGCTGCGCGGGTACTGGCCGCCGCCGGACACGCTGGACTGGATGGCCCAGCAGCGGATGCGGTCCTACGAGATGACCGAGATCGTGCACCGCGGCCTGGACGAGTGCCTGACCGAGGCGTTCACGATCGCGACCGACGACTGCGACGGCGTCTTCCTGTCCGTCGACATCGACGTCTGCGATCCCGGCCACGCCCCCGGCACCGGGACGCCCGAGCCCGGTGGCCTGACCGCGCGCCAGTTGCTGGACGCCGTACGGCGGATCTGCCTCGAACTGCCCGTGGTCGGGATGGACGTGGTGGAGGTGAGTCCGCCGTACGACCACGCCGACATCACGGCCGCGCTGGCGAATCGCGTCGTACTGGAAGCGGTGTCGGCGATCGCCCGCAAGCGCCAGGACGAACGCGACGGCACCCGGTGGGGCCCCGCTCACCCCCTGCTCCGCGATCGCCCCGGGCCGAGCTGACCTGTTCCCTGCGCGGAACGCGGGTGCCACACTCCGAAGAAGGTGGCGGTGGCGGGGGACGGGTGGGCACCTCCGTCGAGGGGAGGCACCATGGCGATGACCATGCAGCAACTGTTCCGCCGCAAGCCGGTCCCGGAGATGGCGCAGGAGAGCGGCTCGGACACCGGCCAGAGCGAACTGGTCCGCTCGATCGGGTTGTTCCAGCTGTCCATGTTCGGCATCGGCGCCACCATCGGCACCGGAATCTTCTTCGTTCTCGCGCAGGCCGTGCCGGTCGCGGGACCAGCGGTGATCTGGTCGTTCGTGATCGCCGGTGTGGTGGCCGGGCTGACCGCGATCTGCTACGCCGAACTGGCGAGTGCGGTCCCCGTCTCGGGTTCGTCGTACTCGTATGCCTACGCGACGCTCGGCGAGCTGCCGGCGATCGGAGTGGCTGCGTGCCTGCTGCTGGAGTACGGCGTGTCCGCTGCCGCCGTCGCGGTCGGCTGGTCGCAGTACCTGAACGAACTGCTCGACAACATCTTCGGCTTCACCATTCCCGACAACCTCTCGCAGGCGCCCGAGCAGGGTGGCGTGTTCAACCTGCCCGCGGTCATCCTGGTCACGCTCTGCACGCTGCTGCTGATCCGCGGCGCGAGCGAGTCGGCCAAGACCAACGCGGTGATGGTGTGCATCAAGATCGGCGTCCTGCTGCTGTTCGTCGTCCTCGGGCTGAAGGGCTGGAACTCCGACAACCTGGCGAACTTCGCCCCGTTCGGCCTCAGCGGAATCACCTCCGCGGCCGGCATCATCTTCTTCTCCTACATCGGCCTGGACGCGGTCTCCACGGCCGGTGAGGAAGTGAAGAACCCGCGGCGGACGATGCCGATGGCGATCCTGATCGCACTCGTCACGGTCACCGGGCTCTACATCGTGGTCACGCTGGTCGCGGTCGCCGCCCAGCCGTCCGGCCAGTTCGAGAACCAGGAGGCCGGTCTGTCGGCGATCCTGGAGAACGTCACCGGGTCGACCTGGCCGGCCACGGTGCTGGCCGCGGGCGCGGTGATCTCGATCTTCAGCGTCACGCTGATCGTCATCTACGGGCAGACCCGCATCCTGTTCGCGATGGCCCGCGACGGGATGATTCCGGAGCTGTTCCACAGGGTGAACCCGCGCACCCACACGCCGGTGCCGAACACCGTGATCGTCGCGGTGCTGATCTGCCTGCTGGCCGGGTTGATCCCGATCAACTTCCTCGCCGAGATGACGAGTATCGGCACGCTGGTCGCGTTCCTGGTGGTGTCGATCGGCGTGATCGTGTTGCGCCGTACCCATCCGGAGTTGCCGCGCGGCTTCAAGGTGCCGGGGTATCCGGTGACGCCGATCCTGTCGATCGCCGGCTGCCTGTGGATCATCAAGGACCTGCGCGCGGTGACGATCTGGGTGTTCCTGATCTGGCTCGCGGTGGCCCTGACCTTCTACTTCTTCTACGGCTTCAAGCACTCGCACCTCGGCCGGCACGAGCACGTCGGGCTGATCCACGACGAGGACGGGCCGCAGCCATGACGATGATCGTCGGCTACGGCTCCGACGAGCGCGGCAACGCGTCCCTGCATCTGGCGGCCATGCTGGCCCGATCGGCGCACGACAATCTGATTGTCTGCAGCGTCGTACCGGCGCCGTGGGTGCCGGGGCTGGCGCGCGTGGACGCCGAGTACCAGGACCACCTTGCGCAGGGCGCGGACCAGGCCCTCGAGCGGGCCCGGAGCTTCCTGCCGGGTGACGCGCCGACGGCGTACATCCGGCACAGCGCGCGGTCCGCGCCGGCCGGTCTGCTCGAGATCGCCGAAGAGCACGACGCCCGGCTGATCGTGCTCGGTTCGTCGTCGGCCGGCGTGTTCGGTCACATCGCGCTCGGCAGTGTGACGGACCGGCTCCTGCACAGCTCGCATGTCTCGCTCGCCCTGGCAACGCGGGGATTCCGGTGTCCGGGCGACCAGACCGTGGCGCGGGTGACCGCGGCCTTCGGCGGCACAGAAAGCGCCGAAGACCTGGTACTCGCGGCCGCCACGATCAGCACTGACCTGAGCGCATCGCTGCGGATCGCGACGTTCGCCGTGTGGTCCCGGCCGGCGTACACGACCAGGCTGGGCACCGACTCCGAAGATCTGGTGATGGACGAGTGGCGGGCCGAGCTGGACAAGTCCGTGACCGCCACGCTCGCGCAGGTGAAGCACCTGCCCGAGCAGCCGCGCGCCGTCGAGACGGTGGTCGGGTCCGGCCCGACCTGGGCCGAGGCGATCGAGGACGTCGGCTGGGATCCCGGTGACGTACTGGTGGTCGGATCCAGCGACCTCGGGCCGGTCGCGCGGGTGTTCCTCGGCTCCCGGGCGACCAAGATCCTCCGGCACTCCCCCGTCCCGGTCCTGGTCGTCCCGCGTAGCCGGGCCGAGGAGCTGGCCGGCCAGGCCACCGAGGACTGACCATGCACGAAGTCGACCAGACGACCGAGCAGATGGTGCGCAGCGTCCTCGCGTACGCCGAGAACCGGCTGCGGATGGATCCCGTGCCGCTCGACCGCAACACGCTCCCCGCGCACGAGCTGTACGAACGGCTCGACGGGCTGATCCGCGACGCACCGCGGCACCCGGACGAGGTGCTCGGGGTCTACTCGTCCGTCATCGCGCCCAGCGTGATCTCGGCCGACAGCCCGCGCTTCCTCGGGTTCATCCCGGCGGCGCCGACGAAGGCGAGCCTGCTGTTCGACATGCTGGTGTCCTGCGCGTCGATCCAGGGCATCTCGTGGCTGGAGGCCGCCGGCGCGATCGCGGCCGAGAACACCGTGCTCCGGCTGATCGCCGACGAAGCCGGGCTGCCGCCGGGCGCGGGTGGCTGTTTCGTCTCCGGCGGTTCGGCCGGCAATCTCTCCTCGCTGGCGGTCGCCCGGGAAACCGCGAAGAAGCGGCTCGGGACCGATCGTCGGCTGCGCGTCATCGTCGGCACCGACGCGCACTCCTCGATCGTCAACACCCTGCGTCTGCTGGAGCTGGACGCGCTCGTCGTCGACACGCCCGACCATCGGCTCACCGCCGACACCGTCCGGGCCGCGGTCGCCGCCGATCCGGATCCGTCGAACATCGCGGCCCTCGTCTGTACGTCGGGCACCACCAACGCCGGCATCATCGACGACCTGGCCGGCTGCGGCGCGCTCGCCCACGAGCACGGCTGGTGGTTCCACGTCGACGGCGCGTACGGCGGCTCCGGCATCTTCGCGCGCTCACTCCGGCCGAAGTACGCCGGGATCGAGCAGGCCGACTCGTTCATCCTCGACCCGCACAAGTGGCTGTTCACCCCGTTCGACTGCTGCGCCCTGATCTATCGCGATCCCGAGCTCGCGCGGGCGACGCACACCCAGGACGCGTCGTACCTGGACGTCATCCATGTGTCCGACGGCGAGTGGAATCCGACCGACTACGCCTACCACCTGACCCGCCGGGCCCGCGGTCTGCCGCTGTGGTTCTCGCTCGCGGTGTACGGCGTGGACGCGTACCGCGAGGCGATCGAGACCGCGGCACGCCTGGCCCGGGAGACGGCCGGGCTGATCAAGGCCAGGCCGCACCTCGAACTGATCCGGGAGCCCGACCTCGGCGTCGTCCTGTTCCGGCGGCTGGGCTGGTCGGGTGAGGACTACGACAAGTGGGCGCGGCAACTCCACGAGGACGAGGTCGCGTTCATCCCCCCGAGCAAGTGGGAAGGCGAGACGATCGGCCGGTTCGCGTTCCTCCATCCCGGCACCAGCCTCGACGTTGTTCGCGAGGTGCTGGCCCGGACCGAGCCATGAGCGACCTGCTCTCGCTCTTCCCGGCCGGGAGCCGGCTCGACGCGGACGGCACCCTGGTGGTCGGCGGCTGCCGCGCGGACGACCTCGCCACCGACTTCGGTACGCCGGTCCTCGTCGTCGCCGAGGAAGCACTCCGAGCCCGCGCCCGCGAGTACCGCGACGAACTCACCGCCCGCCGGCCGAACTCCCGTGTCGTCTTCGCGTCCAAGGCCTTCCCGTGTACGGCGGTCCAGCGGGTGATGGTCGAGGAAGGACTCGGCCTGGATGTCGCGGGCGGCGGCGAGATCCTCACCGCATTGAAGGCCGGTGTCGATCCGGCGCTGATCGTGCTGCACGGCAACGCGAAGAGCGACGAGGAGATCGCGCTCGCGGTCGACCACGGCATCGGCCTGGTCGTGGTGGACAACGCAGACGACGTGGACCGGCTGGAAGCGACCGGCCGCTCGCAGGACGTGCTGGTGCGCATCATTCCGGGCGTCACCGCGGACACCCACAGCCATGTGCTGACCGGGCACGAGGGCTCGAAGTTCGGTCTGGCGCCGGCTGACGCGGCCCGGCTGATCCAGCGGATCGAGCACAGCCCACGGCTGCGGATGCGCGGACTGCACGTCCATGTCGGTTCACAGATCCTCGATGTCGAACCGTTCGCGGAGTCGGTCGCGCCGGTCGCCCGGCTCGGCGAGTTCGAGGTGTACGACCTGGGCGGTGGGCTCGGCGCCCGGTACACCTGGGCCGACGAGCCGCCCACGGTGGCGGCGTACCTGGACGCCCTGATCGGCGCGGCGAGGCAGCACCTCCCCGCCTCCGCCCAACTGATCATCGAGCCTGGACGCAGCATGGTCTGTACGGCGGCGACCACGATCTACCGGGTCACGACGGTGAAGCGGGGTGTGATCACGTTCGTCGCGGTGGACGGCGGGATGGGCGACAACCTGGAGGTCGCGTTGTTCGAGCAGCGGTTCGAGGCGGGCATCGTCGGGCGCTTCGACGGTCCCGTGGAAACGGTGACCGTGGTCGGCCGGCACTGCGAGAGCGGCGACGTCCTGGTCGACGGCGTACCGCTGGCCGATCCGCGCGTGGGTGATCTGCTGGCCGTGCCCGCCACGGGCGCCTACTGCTACACGATGGCGAACAACTACAACGGCAACCGCCGGATCCCGGTTGTGTTCGCGGACCAGGGCGCCGCGCGCCTCGTCGTACGCCGGGAGACCTGGGACGACCTGATGGCCCGGGACGTCTGATCAGCCCTCGAAGCCGTGATGGAGCATGACGTGCTTGATCCGCGTGTAGTCCTCGAGTCCGTACATCGACAGATCCTTGCCGTAGCCCGAGTGCTTGAAGCCGCCGTGGGGCATCTCGGCGATCAGCGGGATGTGTGTGTTCACCCAGACGCAACCGAAGTCGAGCCGCGCGGACATCCGGGCCGCGGTGTTGACGTTGGTGGTCCACACCGAGGAGGCCAGACCGTACTCGCTGTCGTTCGCCATCCGGAGTCCTTCGTCCTCGTCCGCGAACTTCTGTACGGTCAGGACCGGGCCGAAGATCTCGGTCCGGATCAGCTCGTCGTCCTGCTGCAGGTCCGCGACGATCGTCGGCTCGTAGAAGTACCCGGTCTCCCCGATCCGGTGGCCACCGGTCGTCACCCGGGCATGGTCGGGCACCCGGTCGACCAGGCCGGACACATGTCCGAGCTGGTTGGCGTTGTTGATCGGCCCGTACAGGATGTCCTCGTCGGTGGGGTCGTATCCGGTCCGCGTCTGCTGGGCCGCGTCGGTGAGCTCCTGCACGAACTCGTCGTAGATGCCTTGCTGCACGAGCACCCGGGTGGCCGCCGTACAGTCCTGGCCGCCGTTGAACAGGCCGGCCACCGAGATGCCCTCGATCGCGGCCGTGATGCCGGCGTCGTCGAACACCACCACCGGCGCCTTGCCGCCGAGCTCGAGATGGGCCCGCTTCACATCGGCCGCGGCGGCCATCGCCACAGCCATGCCGGCTCGCGTCGATCCGGTGATCGAGACCAGCTGCGGGACCTTGTGCCTGGTCAGCGCGGCGCCGGTGTCACGGTCGCCGCAGACCAGGTTGCAGACGCCGGGCGGAAAGATCTCCTGCATCCGCTCGACCATCCAGTACGACGACGCCGGCGTAGTGTCGGACGGCTTCAGGACGACCGTGTTCCCGGCGGCCAGTGCCGGGGCGAACTTCCAGACCGACATCATCATCGGGTAGTTCCAGGGCGCGACCTGGGCGACCGGGCCGATCGGTTCACGCCGGATCGACGAGGTGAATCCGCGCATGTACTCACCGGACGACTTGCCCTCCAGCACCCGCGCCGCACCGGCGAAGAACCGGATCTGGTCGACCATCGGCGGGATCTCCTCGGAGCGGGTCAGCGCCACCGGCTTGCCGGTGTTCTCGCTCTCGATCGCGATCAGTTCCTCGGCGCCGTCCTCGATCAGGTCGGCAAGCTTCAGCAGCGCGTGCTGCCGCTCGCTCGGCGTCGACCAGCGCCAGGTCTCGAACGCGCTCGCCGCGGCCTGGAAGGCCAGGTCGACATCATGCTCGTCGGAGTTCGGCGCGGACGCGTAGACCTCGCCGGTGGACGGGTTGACGATGTCCATCATCGCCCCCGACGCGGCGGCCTGGATCGTGCCGCCGATGACGTTGTGGAAGACCTGCTTGTCCGGCATGACAGCTCCCTCGCGGCGCACGATCCCGTCCCCGTTCCCTCAATCTAGGCTCAGCTACCAACCAGGAGAAGGCCATGGCGACGCATCCACTCGATCCGCTGGACGAGCACGAGTTCCGGCACACCACGGCGATCCTGCGCCGCGACGAGGAGCTCGGCGGATCCTGGCGCTTCGCCGCGATCGAACTGCTCGAGCCCGACAAGGCCGCGGTGAAGGCCTGGCGTCCCGGTGATCCGATTCCCCGGGCCGCGTTCGCCGTCCTGTGGAACCGGGCCGACAACCAGACCTGGGAAGGTGTCGTCGACCTGACCGGCGACCGCGTCGTCTCGTGGACCGAGGTAGCCGGCGTCACCCCCAACTTCACCGTCGACGAGTACCACGAGGTCGACGACGCGATGCGGGCTCATCCCGACGTGATCGCCGCCCTGGCCGAGCGTGGCATCACCGACCTGTCGCTGGTGCTGATCGAGGTGTGGACCTACGGCAAGGCGTTGATGCCGGAGAGGTACCGCGACCGGCGGCTCGGCTGGTGTGACATCTGGTACCGCGAGACTCCCGACGGCAACCCGTACGCACACCCGGTGTCCGGCCTGAAGGTCGTCGTCGACATGAACACCCTGGAGCTGCTCGAACTCGAGAACGACCACAACCACGGTCAGCCGGACGTCAACGCGGAGTACGCCCCCGGCCCGTGGACGGGCGAGCTGCGCACCGACCTCAAACCGCTCGAGGTCACCCAGCCGGAGGGCGTCTCGTTCACCGTCGACGGCACCGAGCTGAAGTGGCAGAACTGGACGATGCGGCTCGGCTTCAACCACCGCGAGGGTCCGGTCATCTACCAGGTCACGTACGACGATCACGGCACGACCCGCGACATCGCCTATCGGATGTCGTTCACCGAGATGGTGGTCCCCTACCGCGACGCGTCGTTCGACCACTACCGGCGTACGGCGTTCGACATCGGTGAATGGGGTCTCGGGTTCATGACGACCTCGCTCGAGCTGGGCTGCGACTGTCTCGGCGAGATCGTGTACCTGGACGCCGTGCTGCATGACACGCGCGGCGAGCCGTACCCGATCAAGAACGCGATCTGCCTGCACGAGGAGGACAACGGCGTCCTCTGGAAGCACGTCGATCACACGACCGGCGCCGAGGTACGGCGGATGCGCCGGATGGTCGTGTCGTGTCACGCGACCGTGGCGAACTACGAGTACCTGATCTACTGGCGCTTCTACCAGGACGGCAACATCGAGTGCGAGGTCCGCGCGACCGGGCTGATGGTGACCACGCCGTTCGCGGCGGACGGTACGCCGCCACCGACCGGGACCGTGGTGGACACGCAAACATATGCGCCGTTCCACCAGCACTTCCTGGTCGCGCGGCTCGATCTCGACGTGGACGGTGAGGGGAACACCGTGCAGGAGGTGGACTCCCGGGCGCTGCCGGTCTCGGCCGAGAACCCCTACGGACTCGCGGTCGTCACCGAGGCGACGCCGATCCGCTCCGAGTCCGAGGCCGCCCGCGATTTCAATTGGGCGACCCAACGATCCTGGAAGGTGGTCAACCCGAACCGGGTCAACGCCGTCGGCACGAACCCGGCGTACAAGCTCGTCCCGAGCGCGTCGATCCCGCCGTTGATGGACCCGGAGACGCCGCAGTATCTGCGCGCACCGGTGATCGGGCACACGGTCTGGGTGACCCGGCAGCACGAGGAGGAGCGCTGGCCGTGCGGCGACTACCCGACCCAGTCGACGGTCGACGACGGGATGACGCGGTGGATCGCGGACGACGAACTGCTGGAGAACACCGACATCGTGCTCTGGTACGTGTTCGGCATCCACCACGTCACCCGGGTCGAGGACTGGCCGGTGATGCCGGTCGACACGATCGCCTTCTGGCTCAAGCCGTTCGGCTTCTTCGACCAGAACCCGTCGATCGACGTGGCGCCCACGACGAAGACCGACGGCGAGGTGTGCCACTGAAGCGTTTGATGAACCCTGTCGTGACGCTAGCTTGTCGGCACTCAGCCGTTCCGAGGACAAGGGGTGAGGTCATGGCATTCGGCCGGAAGAGTGGGCGCGACATTCCGCACGGCGACAAGATGAAGGGGCGGCAGGCCAAGACCGCCACCGGCTCCGGTGGCGGTGTGCGCGGCGACGGCAAGATCGTCGACCCGAAGGGGAAGGTGATCGGGAGCGTCGCCGGGCGCAAGCTCAGGGACACCAACGAGCACGGGGGCTAGGCTCAGCGCGGCTAGTTCGGGGTCGGCTGGTTCTGGTTCGGCTGGTTCTGGTTCTGGTTCTGGTTCGGCTGGCTCTGGTTCGGTTGGCCGGAACTGGCCGAGGCCGGGCCCTGGATCATCTTTGCCGGTGGGGTGACGAAATGCTTCACCGGCATGCCGTCCAGCGCGCCCTGCATCGCGGTCTCCCAGAGCGGTCCCGCCGTTCCCGAGCCGGTCGGATCGGCGATGTCCACGCCGTCCAGGGTGTGCCGGAACATCAGGTTCGTATACGGGATGCTCGCGTCGGCGACCACTGCGGCCGCGGCCAGGTTCGGGGTGTAGCCGCAGAACCAGACGGCCAGGTTCTGCTGGATGGTGCCGGTCTTGCCGCCCATGTCCCGGGTGCCGAACCGCAGCCGGCCGCCCGTCCCGCCGGGCATCATCACGGCACTGAGCACCCGGTTGACCCCGTCGGCGACAGCGCGGGGAATGGCCTGCTTGCACTCGACGCCCGGGGTGTCGATCGGCCGGCCGCCGTTGTCCCGCACGGCCACGACGAGGAGCGGCTTGCAGTACTTGCCACGGGCCGCGAAGGTCGCGTAGGCGTTCGACAGCATCAACGGCGTCACATAGCCGACCCCCAGCGTCATCGACACGACCTGGTCGAGCGGCCCGCCGGTCTGCGCGTTGTACATCCCGAGCCGGGACGCGATCCGCGCGATCGGGCACAGGCCGGTCCGCTGGGACAGTTGCAGGAAATAGGTGTTGGTCGAGAACCGGGCCGCGTCGACCATGGTCAGGTCGCCGCTGTGCGTCGAGTTCTTCGGCCGGTAGTCCCGGTCCCGGGTCCAGCCCGTGCAGGTCGTGAACTTCTTCCCGCTCAGATCGATCTGCGCCGGTGAGTTGATCCGGTAGTCCATCGCGAAGCCCTTCTGCAGGGCTGCCGCGATCGTGAACGCCTTCATCGTCGAGCCGTTCTGGAACCCGCCGAACCCGCCGGCGTAGGACTTCTCGACGTTGTAGTTGTAGTTCGTGTGGTTGCGGCCGTTGCCGTACGGCTTGCTCTGCACCATCGCCTTCACCACGCCGGTGCCCGGCTCGACCATCGTGATCGCCGCGATCGCGGTGTCGGTGCGTTTGCTGTGCTCCTTGATCGACGCCTGCGCGGCCGCCTGGATCCGCGGGTCGATCGAGGTCCGGATGGTCAGGCCGCCGGTCTTCAAGTAGTGGTCGCGGTCCTTCACGGTCGCCCCGAGCGCCGGATTCTCCAGCAGTTTCGAGACGACGTAGTCGCAGTAGAAGGGGTAGCGCGAGTTGGCGCAGCCGTTCGGCACCGGTTCGACCCTGGCCAGGTCGATCACCGGGGTCCTCAGCGCCTGGTTGGCCTGGTGCAGCGAGATCACGCCGAGCTCGAGCATCCGCCGGATCACCACGTCCCGCCGCGCCGTGGACCGGGCCAGGTCGTTGGTCGGGTCGTAGCCGGTCGGGTTCTTCACCAAGCCCGCCAGCAGCGCGGCCTGCGGCAGCGTGAGCTTGGCGGCCGTGGTCCGGAAGTAGTGCTGGGCGGCGGCCTGGACGCCGTACGAGCCGTCGCCGAAGTTCACCAGGTTCAGGTACCGCTCGAGGATCTCGTCCTTGGACAGCTGGTCCTCGATCGCGATCGCGTAGCGCAACTCGGTCAGCTTGCGCTGGTAGGTGACCGCGGTCGCGTCGGCGCGTTCCGCGGCGGTCTTGGCCTTCTCGACCAGGCTGAGCTTCACGTACTGCTGGGTGATGCTCGAGCCGCCCTGCTGCACCTCACCCTCGGTCTGGTTGCGGATCATCGCCCGCAGGGTGCCCTTCAGGTCCAGGGCGCCGTGGTCGTAGAACCGGGAGTCCTCGATCGCCACGATCGCGGTCTGCATGATCGGGCTGATGTCGGACAGCGGCACCGGCACGCGGTTCTGCTCGTACAGGGTCGCGATCAGCGTCCCGTCCGACGCGAGGATCCGGCTGCGGATGGCCACCGGATCGACGTCGAGCTCCCGCGGCAGATCCTGCACGGACTCGACCACCGCTCGGGAGCCGACCCCGGCGAAGCCGGCGAACGGAATCGCCAGCCCCGCGGCCAGCGCGCCCGCCAGCGCGCTGACCCCGATGAATGTGATCAACGAACGAGCCTTGTTGCGACCGCCCCTCTCGGTACGCATACCTCCAGGCTAAGCCAGCGATCAAACTCCCGATACCCCGGAGATGATTGCCTCGATCAACTTTGGCCGCAGTTCCGGCGCGCTGATCACCGCATCGACCGACCCGACCTCGACCGCACGCCGGATGTCGTGCACCCGATCGAACCCGGCCGCCACCTCGCCGAGCTTCTCAGCCCGGACAGCGGTTCGCACCTCGGCCAGCTCGGTCGCGAGCGCGGCCCGCTCGGCGCCGCTCGCGTCCCGAACTCGCTCTGCCAGCGAAGAAACCCGCACGTCGGCCGCGGTCCGGGCGTCGACCTCACCGGCGAACACGACCGCCGCCGCCGGCGCGCCACCGATCACCGAGGCGTACGAACCCTCCACCGCGAGCACGGTCATCGACGGGTTCAGCGCCTTCGAGAAGACGACGAACGCGCCACCGTGATAGCGCGACACGACGCAGAAAACGATCGGTCCCTCGAAGTTCACGATCGCCCGGCCGATCTCCGCGCCGTATTCGAGCTGCAGGTTCCGCATCGAGTCGGGCGAGCCGTCGAAACCGGACAGATTCGCCAGTACGACGAGCGGGCGGTTGCCGCTGGCCGCGTTGATCGCGCGCGCCACCTTCTTCGACGACCGCGGGAACAACGTGCCGGCCGTGTAGGTGTCCGGGCCGTCGGCCGGTGGGAAACCACGCCGCGGGACCGTCTTGGACTCGATCCCGACCAGGCAGACCGGGAACCCGCCGAGCCGCGCGTCCTGCACCACCGCGGTGTCCGCGTCGGCCATCCCCGCCCAGCGCTCGAGCACCGGGTGGTCCAGGTCGGTCACGGACCGCATCAGCGTGCGGATGTCGAACGCCTTCTTGCGGTCCGGGTTCGTCGCCGCGGAGAAGATCTCGCCGACCGTCTTGAAGTCGCTGTCCGGCACGCTGTGCGGGTACGCCGTGACATCGCGGTCGACCGGGTCCGACGTCTCGGCCCGGCGCGGGCCGCTCTCCCCGGGGACGACGTACGAGTGGTCGTAGTGCGCCATCAGCACGTCCCGGGCGCCCTTGAGGTCGGGCGCCCAGTACTGCGCCTCGCCGTTGGGGCCCATCACCCGGTCGTAGCCGCCGATGCCGAAGTTGTCCTCGGCGGAGACGCCACCGGCGAAGTCCAGCGTTTGTTTGCCGGTCAGGACCATCGCGCTGTCCGGGGTCATCACCAGGATGCCCTTGGTGTGCATCAGCATCGTCGCCTCGGCGTTCCAGTACGGCTGCGCGCCGACGTTGATGCCGGCCACGACGACGTTGATCTCCCCGCCGTCCTGGGTGAATTCGACGATCCGCTTCAGCGCCTTGGCGACCCAGTCCATGTTCTCGGTGCCGGAGTCCATCGAGATCCGGGCGCCGGCAGACAGCGAGTACCACTCGACCGGCGCCCGCATCCGCTCGGCCAGGTCGAGGGCCGCGATGATCCGGGAGCACTCCCGCTCCGCGACCGCGCCGAGCGCTTTCGTCGGGTCGCCGCTGAGCGCGACCCGGGTGACTCCTTCAGGGTGCCGCGACGTCGGCGTACTGACGACGCCGAGGATGATGCCGGCCTTGTTCAGGCCGCGGGGGCGGTCGACCGGGACCAGGGCGCCGGTGTCGTCGAGGTCGTACTCGACGAAGGAGCCGCCCGCACCGGCGACCATGCCGCTGACCTCGTACGGGTAGATGGTGTTGCGGCGGCGCGACCGCTGCACCTTCTGGGCGTAGTCGTCGAGCGGCATCAGCCGACCGGTCGGCGGCTGCTCCACCGAGGTGACGACGCCCGCACCGGGCTGGTAGTAGAACCGCGCCGCGACCGGGTTGATGCTGCCGTCCGGGGCCGCGACCCGGCCCTGGACGAGGACCTCCTCGATCCCGGCCCCCGCGGTCAGCGGGGCGATGTTGCGCTGCAGGGCGGTGACCTCGTCGACCTGGGCGTCGACCACCGGCCAGATGTGCACCCAGACGTGGTTCATGTCGAGCTTCGCCCCGGCCGCGCCCCGATCGGTGCGGGCCCGGCGGATCGCCTCCAGGCAGTTCGCGATCGCCCGCTCCGCGTGCGGCAGCGAGGTCACCTGCCCGTCCTCGTCGCGGACCACGGCGAACTGGCGCACCTGGGCCAGCGCGACCAGGCGCTGGTCGGCCTCGTTGTCGCGCGCGACGCAGTAGTAGAGCAGGACGTCTTCGGGCCCTTCCAGCCGGGTGATCCGGAAGTCGCGCAGCCGCCACAGGTTCAGCCGCCGGCCGACCATCGGGTGGACGCCGCGGACGTTGTCGTCCTCGGTCACCGAGCCACCGGCCGGGCGGTAGGTGAAATACGAGACCGGCCGGTCCTGACCCGGCGCGATCGCGACCGAGAACCGGCGTACCCGCTGGGCGATCGGCAGGTCGGCGACGATCCGGCGGAACCGGTCGGACGCCTCCTGCTGCGACTCCGCCAGGTCCGGGCCGTAGAGGTAGAGCTCGACCACGGCCTCGTGCCCGGCCGGGCGGGCGTCGATCTGGGCGGTCAGCGCCCGGGCCAGCCCGCTGTCCGGGTTGGCGACCTCGGCCACCGTGCCGACCGTGGTGACCAGGTGGCTGGGCCGGTCGTCGATCGTGTAGTCGGCGGTCGCGAACGGCCGCCCGTCGACGGCGAACTCGCGCAGGTCGTGCAGTTCGTACTCGCGGTAGTGCCGGCGGATCAGCACCTCGAGCATCGGCTCGCGGTCCCCCCAGCCGCGCTCCAGCCGCTGCGCCAGGAACCGGACGATCGGCTCCGGGATGGCGGCCAGCGCGTCGACCCGCTCCTGCCGGTCCGGCGCCTCCGGGTGCGCGGTGAGGTCCGCGACCTCGTCACCGACCCCGGCCAGGATCGACGCCCGCTCGGCGTCGACCAGCGGCTGGTCGAACCACCGGAACCGCACGCTCCGGGCCAGGTCGCCGACCACCGGGAAGCGCAGCTGAGTGGCCAGCACCAGCCGGTCCAGCAGGTCGTGCGCCGACTCGTCCAGCGGCGCCTCCGGGCGCGGCTCGGCGATCCAGCGCTGCAGCATCGACGTCACCAGCACGACGTCGGGAGCCGAGCGCTGCTGCGCCAGGAAGATCCGGAAGACCGCCTCTTCCAGCTCGGTGCTGCGCTCCAGATCGCTCACGCCGTAGTGACCGAGCACCCTGGCCAGGCGGGCGCGGAACTCGGCCGGCAGCCCACCCCGGTCAGGGTCGAGGCTCTGCAAGTAGGTGTGGAAGTGCTCGCGCGGGCTGTGCACACGGTTCTCGATCGTGGTATCCGCTCCGGCCGGCCGGTTGCGGCTCAGCTCGGCGAAGTCCGCGAACACCTTCAGCAGCTCGATCTCGGCGACGACAGGCGCCTCCGGCAGCTCCGACCGCGCGGCCAGGTAACCGGCCAGAGTTCCGCCTTGGTCCTGCGGGTCGATGTCGAACCCGAGTAGCATGCTGCGCAGGTCGTCCAGTCCCCGCTCGACCCGCTCGGCCGCGGACTTCTCCCCCGACCCGTTCGGCAGATCCAGCTGTACGCCGTTCTCCGCCGGAGCGGCCTCCTCGGCACCGGCGTCGTCGGCCACCGGCTCCAGCCGAAGCAGCGGCGCGCCGGTCTCCACCTGGCTGCCGGTGGCGACCAGCAACTCCTTCACGGTCGCCTTGAACGGCGCGTACAGCACCGTCTCCATCTTCATGCTCTCCAGCACGAGCACCGGCGCACCGGCCTCGACCTCGGCGCCGCTCTGCACCGGCGTCGCGACCACGAGCGCAGGCGCGGGAGAACGCAGTACGCCGCCCTCGTCCCGGCTGACGCGATGCGTCACACCGTCCACCTCGACCAGGTGAACCGGGCCGTGCGTCGCGGTCACCAGCCGGAACCGCTGCCCGCCGACGACGAGCCGGCTCGTGTAGTCGTCCAGCCGCTCCAGCTCGGCGTCGACGACCTTGAGGTGGTCGTTGCCGGTGCCGACGCCGACCCGGAACCGGTCCGGCCCGATCCGCGCCACGGTCACCCGATAGCTCGCGCCGCGCAACTTGAGGTCGATCGCCCGGCCCACCTCGTGCTGCACCTGCGGCCGGCCGCCGTGCGCGGTCTCCAGCAACCGCGTCCGCTCGACCTGCTCGGCGTCCTCGTACCCCTCGATCGCGGCCGCGACCAGCGCGACCCCGGAGTGCCGGTGCGACACCAGCCGGCCCTCACCGCGGACCCGGTCGATCCAGCCGGTGTCGGCGCTGCCGTCGATCACCTCGGGCTGGTCGAGCAGGTCGAGGATGAAGCTCTTGTTGGTCGCGCCGCCCTCGATCAGCACCGTGGTCGCGCGGACCGCCCGGCGCAGCCGCGCCAGCGCCTCCTCGCGGGTCCGGCCGTAGCCGATGATCTTCGCGATCATCGAGTCGAAGTCGGCCGGGATACTGTCGCCCGCGCTCACGCCGGTGTCCACCCGGATGCCGGGGCCGGCGGGCAGATCGAGGACGGCGATCCGCCCCGGCGACGGCGCGAAGTCACGGTCCGGATCCTCGGCGTTCAGCCGGGCCTCGACGGCGTGACCGCTCTCGGCCGGCTTCGTGCCCTCCAGCCGGCCGCCGTTCGCGACGTGCAACTGGGCCTTCACCAGGTCCATCCCGGTGGTCAGCTCCGTGATCGGGTGCTCGACCTGGAGCCGGGTGTTCACCTCGAGGAACGCGAAGGTCTTCTCGCCCGGGTGGTAGAGGAACTCCACGGTCGCCGCGCCGCGGTAGCCGACCGCGAGCGCCAGCCGCTCGGCCGACGCCTTCAGATCGTCGACCTGGGACGCGGACAGCAGCGGGGAGGCGGACTCCTCGATGACCTTCTGGTTGCGGCGCTGCACCGAGCAGTCCCGGACGCCGAGCGCCCACGCGGTCCCCTGGCCGTCGGCGATGACCTGCACCTCGACGTGCCGGGCTCCGGTGACGAGACGCTCCAGGAAGACCACGCCGCTGCCGAACGCACGGGCGGCCTCGTCACTGGTGCGCGCGTACGCGTCGGTCAGCTCGTCGGCGGACCGGACCACCCGGATGCCGCGGCCACCACCGCCGGCCGTTGCCTTGAGCATCAATGGGTAGCCGATCGTCCCGGCCGCCTGCAGGGCCGCCTCCAGCGACTCGACCGGCCCGCGGCTCCACGGCGCGACCGGTACGCCGACCTCCTCGGCGATCAGCTTGGACCCGATCTTGTCGCCCAGCTTGCGCATCGCCTCCGGCGACGGCCCGATGAACGTGACGCCGATCCGCTCGCACAGCTCCGCGAACGCCGGGTCCTCGGCCACGAACCCCCAGCCGACCCAGGCCGCATCGGCCTCGGTCTCCCGCAGCGCACGCTCCAGCACGGCCAGGTCGAGGTACGGACGCGCGGACGCCGGGCCGAGCGGGTAGGTCAGGTCCGCCTCGCGAACGAACGTCGCCGTCCGCTCACCATCCGTGAACAGGGCAACGGTCTCGAGCTGCTCACCACCTTCGGCGTTCACCTCACGAACCGCGTTGATCAGCCGCATCGCGGCCTCGCCCCGGTTCACTACTGCGATACGCTTGAACATCGACCGCCTCCGTGTCTCACCCTGCCTTGTACGGTTGGGATCGCCAACCGCTGGCACAGGTTTTCAGTCCGGAGGCATTACCGTCGAGTCGGGTCCCCCTGATGACCCTCGCGGCAGGAAAACTGACGCCGGTGGGCGACTTTGGGGAGGACATCGTGGGTGGATTGGCCGAGCGGCTTCGGGCCGAGGTAACCGGACCGGTTCTGGAGCCGGGGGATGAAGGCTTCACCGAGGAACTGGCCGGATTCAACACAGCGGTGGTGCACAGTCCGGACGTAGCGGTCGGCATCACCAGTGAGGCCGACGCCGTGGCAGTGGTTCGGGCCGCAGCCGAGACCGGTACGCCGATCCGCGTGCTGGCGACCGGGCACGGGGTACCGATTCCCGTCACCGACGGCATCCTGGTCACCACGTCCCGGCTGGCCGGCGTGACTGTCGACCCGGACGAGAAGGTGGCGCGGATCAACGCGGGCTGTGTCTGGGCCGATGTCGTCACGGCCGCTGCCGAGCACGGGCTCGCCCCGATCACCGGCGCGTCCGACGTGGTCGGCTGCATCGGCTACACGCTCGGCGGTGGCCTCGGCCCGCTGGCGCGGACCTACGGCTTCTCGTCCGACTGGGCTCGCGGCTTCCGCGTGGTCACCGCGGCGGGCGAGGTCGTGACGGCAACGGCGACCGAGCATCCCGATCTGTTCTGGGCCCTGCGCGGCGGCAAGGGCGGCTTCGGCATCGTCACGTCGATGGACTTCGGTCTGGTCGAGCTGACCACGCTGTACGGCGGATCGGTGTTCTTCGACGCCGAGCACATCGCTCCAGTACTGACCGCGTGGGCCGACTGGACCAAGACGTTGCCCGAGGCAGCGAATTCGTCGGTGGTGGTCCTCCGGCTGCCCCCGCTCGACTTCATCCCCGAACCGCTGCGTGGCAAGACCGTTCTCAGTGTCCGCTTCGCCTTCGTCGGTGATGTTGCCGAGGGCAAGCGACTGTTCCAGCCGATCCGGGACGCCGGTACGACGCTGATCGACGCCGTCGGCGAGATGCCGGCCAGTGATATCGCAGTCATCCACAACGACCCGAAGGACCCGACCGCGTCGTGGGATCGCGGTGTGATGCTGACCGAGTTCGGCTCGGGCTTCGTCGAGGCGTTCCTCGACGCTGCCGGTCCGGACCAGCAACTGCCCCTGGTCGCGGTCGAGCTCCGGCATCTCGGTGGAGCGACACAGCGCGACGTACCGGAAGGCAGTGCGGTCGGCGGTCGTGGTGGGGCCGGCACACTGACGATGATCGGCGTACCCGATCCGGGCCTGTTCGAGCAGGTGCTGCCGGCAACGGCCGACGGCGTCCTGGCCAAGCTAGGTCCCTGGATCTCCGCCGAGACCACGGTCAACTTCGCCGGCGCCTTCGCCGTACCTGGTTCCTACCAGGCGTCCTGGCCGGCCGAGACGTTCACCCGGCTCGCCGAGATCCGCGCGACCTACGACCCGGAGAAGCTCTTCCCCTACGGTCCCGCCCCCGCGCAACCCCAACCGTAGCCACCCCGCGCACCCCCAGCCGTAGCCACCCCCCGCGCAACCCCACCCGTAGCCACCCCCCGCGCAACCCCAACCGCGGCCACCCCGCGCACCCTCAACCGCAGCCACTCCGCGCACCCCAGCCGCAGCCACCCCCGGTCACTCCCAGCCGCGGCCGCACCCGCCGCCATCTCCGCCGTAGCCGCAGCCACCCCCGGTCACTCCCAGCCGCGGCCGCACCCGCCGCCATCTCCGCCGTAGCCGCACCCGCCGCCACCCTCACCCGCTGCTCCCCGCCCACCGGGGCCATTTGATGGGTTCTCCCGCCGAATTGCCCGTTCTCCCGCCGAATCTTCACGGGAGAAGGGACAAGATCATGGGATATCCGGCTCGTCTGACGTATCCGTGGGGTGGTTCGTTCGCCTCCTTCGCATCCCGGGACGTTGGCCGTGTTCTGTTGGTTGTCGCCGGGGTGGGGAGGATCTCGTCCCGGATCGGATCACATCCCGGATCGGGTGGAAGATCCTCCCCGCCCTGGCCCGGGCGGCTGGCCGGAGTCCTGGTGCTCGGTCCCGACCGCCGACATCCGCGACCGCGACTACTGGGACAAGGTCGCCCCGTGGGTCTCGGCCTGTGCGGACGTGGGGCACTCACTAACCCGGTCGGTCAGCTGTCGAGTGGTCGTGGCCGTGCGGCGCATCTGTGGCATCGCGTTGCTGTGAGTGGTGCAGGTCCGGTCAGCGGCGCAGCATCGCCACACCCGCCACCGCCACCGGGCGGGGCGGAGTGTGGCGGACTTCCAGGCCATCACAATCACCGAGACGCCGCGACCGCCCGTGGCAGGCCTTCGTCCTGGCCTCGTTGTGATGGCCTGGCGATCCGGTCGACGGCGCGCAACACCCACGGAACCGACCAAAGCGCCGGATATCCCGTCAATGGCGTGCAGGGCAGGTACGGCGGGTCACTCAGGGCGGGGATTGCGGCGGCGTCCGGGGCAGCGGCTCGGCTGGGACTCGGGCGGCGGCGTCCACGGGATCAGGCTCTGGTCGGACTCGGGCGGCGGCGCCCGCGGGATCAGGCTCGGCTGGGACTCGGGCGGCGGGTGTGCACGGGGGCTGGGACAACTCGACAGGACGTGTCCGCGTCGGGCCGGCGGAAATAGGCTCACCCGACCCGCCGCCGGCTCCTTAGTGGACGTATACGTCCTGTCGATCTGCACATGCGGTGCGTCTGCGGATCCGGGGTCACTCCCGCCAAGAGTGTTGCGGTTCGTAGCCGAGGAGCCGGCGTGCCTTGTCGATGGAGAGGAGCGTCTCGTTCGGGGCGAACGGCCGCTTCACCGGTACGCCGGGGAACACCTCGGCGAGCAGTTGCTCGTTGGGCCGGGACATCACCGTGTCCGCGTTCGCCACGATGAACACGTCCGTCCCGGTCACGCCGTACTCGAGCGCCTTGCGGACCGCCTGGGCGCCGTCGCGGGCGTCGATGTAGCCCCAGAGGTTCCACTTGCGGGCGTGCGCGTCGGCGTTGAAGGACGGGAAGCGGACGTAGTCCTCGGGATACATCACGTTCGAGAACCGCAGGCCGATCAGCTTGAGGTCCGGATGCCACCGGCACAGCTGCCGGGCCAGCTCCTCCTCGAGCGTCTTCACCAGCGAGTACGTGCTGTTCGGCCGCGGCGGGTAGTCCTCGTCCACCGGCACGTACGGCGGGAACTCGTCGAACGGCAGTCCGAGCACGGTCTCGCTGGACGCCCACACGATGTTCCGGACGCCGGCCCGCAGCGCCGCGGAGAACACGTTGTAGGTGGCGGTCATGTTGTTCTGGAACGTCGCCGCGTTCGGCCGCAGCCCGGGCGCCGGGATCGCGGCCAGGTGCACCACCGCGTCGACCCCGTCGTGCCGGTCGTCGATCCCGGCGATCGCCTCGTAGGTCTGACCGAAATCGGTCAGGTCGAGCCGCGTCGACACCACATCGGCCCGCGCCGGCGCGGCCTGGTCGAGGGCGACCACGTCCCAGCCGTGGTCCGTGAGGTGGTCCACCACCGCCCGGCCGAGCTTGCCGCTGCTCCCGGTCACCGCTACTCGTGTCATGCGTTCAGACTAGGGTGGAACCTGTGAAGCTTGCTGGGCGGATGGAACGTCTCGGGACCGAGTCTGCGTTCGAGGTGCTGGCCAAGGCGAAGGCGCTGGAGGCGAGTGGGCGGGAGGTCGTGCATCTCGAGATCGGGGAGCCGGACTTCGACACCCCGGAGCACGTGATCGCCGCCGCGCAGCAGGCCCTGGACAAAGGCTTCACGCACTACGTGCCGGCGCCCGGGATCCCGGAGTTGCGGACCGCCGTCACGGAGTTCCTCGAGCGCACCGGCCGGATGACGACCAGCCCGGATCGGGTGCTGATCACGCCGGGTGCCAAGCCCATCATGTTCTTCACGATCATGGCGTTGTGCGAGGAGGGCGACGAGGTCCTCTACCCCGACCCCGGCTTCCCGATGTACGCGTCGATCGCCGCGTTCGCCGGCGCGAAGCCGGTGCCGGTGCCGCTGCGCGAGGAGAACGGGTTCGTCATCGACCCCGACGAACTGCGGTCGCTCGTCACCGACCGGACCAAGCTGCTGATCCTCAACTCCCCGCACAACCCGTGCGGCAGCGCGTCGACCCCCGAGCAGCTGCGGGCGATCGCCGAGATCGCGATCGAGCACGACCTCGTCGTCCTCAGCGACGAGGTCTACTGGGCGCTGCGCTACGACGGCGATCACCACAGCGTCCTCGACCTCGACGGGATGGCCGAGCGGACCATCCTCCTCGACGGCTGGTCGAAGACGTTCGCGATGACCGGCTGGCGGCTCGGCTTCGGCGTCTTCCCGCAACCCCTGGTCGAGCCGGTGACCCGCCTGCTGATCAACTCGGTGTCCTGTACGTCGGCCTTCAGCCAGTACGCCGCCATTGCCGCGTTGGAAGGCCCGTGGGACGACGTCGACCGGATGCTCGCGGCCTTCCGCGAACGCCGCGAGGTCATCGTCTCCGGCCTGAACGCCGTACCAGGCGTTTCCTGCGTCGAGCCCGGCGGCGCGTTCTACGCCTTCCCCAACATCAGCGAGCTCGGCGTGTCCGCGGCGACCCTGGCCGACCGCCTGCTCGACGAAGCCGGCGTGGCCTGCCTCCCCGGTACGTCGTTCGGCGGGTACGGCGAGAACCACCTGCGCTTCTCCTACGCGAACTCGGTCGACAACATCCGCCGCGCTCTCGACGCCTTCACGGCACTCGTCAGCTGAAAGCCTCCTCCGGGTGGATGAGCCGTTGTCCCGACGGACGCTCAGGGCTGGGCGTGATGGCCGGGACGCTCTCTCCCGCCTCGGTCATCCGCCGCGCGAGCCGCTCGCGCAGCCGCTCGGCGACGTGCACGTGCGACTGGTAGCCGATCAGGTTGTCGAGCTCGTCCGGATCCGCCATCAGGTCGTAGAGATACGCCTCGTCGTACCGGTCGGCGCCGGGACCGTCGTCCGCCGCGGTCACGCCGTACTTCCACCGCTGGGTGCGTACGGCGCGAGCCGTCTCCGACTCACTGACCTGCACGAAGATGTCGTCGGGCCAGTCGGCGGTGCGATCGTGCAGCAGCGGCACCACGGACCTGCCCTGCAGCTCGTCCGGCACCGCTAGGCCGGCCGCGTCGAGCAGCGTCGGCACGAGATCGATGTGGCTGATCAGGTGGTTCACCTGACCGCCGCCGGTGAAGACCCCGCCGGTCGCCACCGTCGGCACCCGGATCGACGCGTCGTGGACCGACCGCTTGTACTCGTCGTTGCGCGTCTTGAAATGATTCCCGTGATCGGAGGTGAACAGCACGATCGTGTCGTCGCGCAGCCCGAGACTTGTCATTGCCTCCAGCAACCGTCCGTACGCTTCGTCGATCCGCTTGATCATCCCGTAGTACCCGGGCAACTGCCGGTGCGCCGTCCCACCGAGGGTCGCGAGGTCCGGCGGTGTCCACGCCCCACGGTAGCGCTCGGCGTACCCCTCGGGCGCGGGATAGTCGTCCCGCCGGTTCTGGTGATGCGGTTCGAGCAACGACACGAACAGGAAGAACGGTTGCTCCCGCGGTACGGCGACGTACCGGATGGCCGCGTCCGTCACCGCGTCCACCCGGTACCCGGGCAGCTTCACCCGCGCCCCGGTTCCGTCGTACACGATCGTGTCGTAGGCGTCCGACGTGTGCTCGAGGGCGTTGGCCGCGAGCCAGTAGTCGTAGCCGCCGCGGTAGCGCGGGTCGACCGGTCCACGCGACGCCGGGTCACCCAGATGCCACTTGCCGATGTACGCCGTTTCGTAGCCGGCGGCACCGAAGTGGTGCGCGATCGTCGTCGAGTCCTCCGGCAGCGGGATCCCGTTGCGCCATGGCCCGGCCGTCGTCGGATAGAGGCCGGTCTGCAGCGTCGCGCGGGCCGGTGTGCACAGCGGTTGGCAAGTGAACGAGTTGGCGAAGTATGTCCCGGCCCGGCCGATGCGGTCCAGGTTCGGGGTGAGGTCCAGTGGATTGCCGTGCAGGCCGGTGGTGTCCCAGCGCTGCTGATCGGTGAGGAAGACGACGACGTTCGGACGGGAAGGCATGCGGGCCATTCTCAGCTGCCGGAGAACGCTTGCCTAACCTTTCGGGCCGCGGTGCCGATATCGGCCAGCGCTTCCTCGCCGGCCATCAGCATGCTCTGCCGGATCCAGACCACCGAGTCCGCCGCCGCCTCGGCCACTGGGCACGGCTGCAGGTCGGTGTACGCCGAGAGAGCGCCCTCGCGAGACAGCGAGCGGTAGCCGGTGTCGAGGGGGATGCCCTCGGCCGCCATCGCGGCGATGAAGTCGGCTTTGCTGCGGCCACCGAAGGCTCGCGGGTCGTAGCGCACCAACGCGAGGTGATGACTGCTTCTGGTCGTACCCGCAGGTGCCGGAAGGATTTCGAGTTCCTGGCGCAGGTAGTCGACCGCGCGCTCCCTGGCCCTGACCTGCTCGTCGAGCACAGCGAGCTGCGGGAAGAGGACCGCGGCCTGGAACTCGGTCATCCGCAGGTTCCACCCGACATCCGGATGCTCGTACCACCCGCCCTCGATGCTCCGGCCGACGTTGTGCAACGCCCACAGCTTGCGGTACACGGCCTCGTCGGCCGTCACGACCAGCCCACCCTCGCCGGCCGTCATCGCCTTGCTGGACTGGAAACTGAAGCATGCCGCATCACCCAGCGTCCCGACCGGCCGGCCATGCCACGTCGCCCCATGCGCCTGCGCCGCGTCCTCTACGATCGGTGCGCCGTACCCCTTCAACGCATCGACATCCGCCGGGGCGCCGGCGAGATGCACCGGCATGATCGCCTTCGTGCGCGGCCTGATCAGTCGCTCCACTGCGGCCGGATCGAGATGCAGTGTCTCCGGCGTGACGTCGGCGATCACCGGGCGCGCACCGGCCAGCACAACCGCGGTCGCGCTGGCGACGAACGTGTACGCGGGCACGATCACCTCGTCGTCCCGTCCGACCCCGAGCGCCCGGAGCGCGAGGAAGAGCGCGACCGTGCCGTTCACGACCGAGACGCCGTACGGCGCTCCGATCGACGCGGCGAACGCCTTGGTGAACTCGCCGACCTTCGTGCCGGACGTCGCACCCCACGCGCCACTGTCCAGCACCTCGAGCAGGAGTTCCCGCTGCTCGGCGGTCGCGGGCGGCGGCCACGACGGCCAGCCGTCCGTGCGAACCGGCGTACCGCCATCGATTGCGAGTGTCACGGACGTCCCTCCAGGAGCCGAGTCATCGTGCCGAAGAGCAGCTGGTCGCGATCGGGCTGAGAGATCGGCGCGAGCTGTACCCGGCCGAGGCCGACGCGGAGATCGAGGAACAGCGCGTCGGAGCCGAAGACCATCCGGTCCGCGCCGACCTTGCCGACCAACCAGGCGAGGTGGCGTGCGGTCATCCTGGAGCCGCAGACCTCCAGCGTCACGTTCGGGTACTGCGACGCCACCTCGGCCGCTGCGGGGAAGCCGGCCGGGAGGAGCCCGGCGTGTCCCATCAGCACCTCGACCGACGGGTGCCGCGTTGCGACGACCGCGAACCGCTCGGGACCACACCACGGCGACCCGAACATCCCGTGCGCGAGGACGATGCAGCCATGCTCAGCCGCGAGCTTGAACGCAGGCTCGTATCCCGGCCCGTCCACCGGATGCTCGTGCGTGTCTGGGTGCAGCTTGAGGCCGACGACTCCCGATGTCGCCAGCAGGTCGGCCGTTCGCTCCACCGCCTCCGAGTCGTGCGGGTCGAAGACGGCGTACCCGAGGAAGCGGCCGGGGTGCTGCGCCATCTCCTCGAGCAGCAAGGCGTTCCCGGCCCGAGAGTCGGGGCCGATCGCGAGGAGATGCGAGACGCACATCGTCGCCACGCCGCAGCGGTCCATCACCCGGACCAGGCTCGCGGTCGAGCTGTCGGGGATCGCGAACGCGAACCACGACCCGAGATGCCCATGTGCGTCGATGATCATCGGAGCAGCTCCAGAACGTTGCCGCTGGCAATCAACGCGACGTCGTCCACGGGCAGCTCGAGATGGTCGAGCTGGAACCGCGGCCCGGCGTCGTCGGTCAGCGGTGCCCCGGTGCCGAACAGCACCCGGTGCGCGCCGTACCGCCGTACCACCCACTCGACCGACAAGTGCCCGCACAGCGTCGCGGTGTCCACGTTCAGCTCAGGATGGACCTCCAGCAGATCCGCGAGCTCGCGGAGCGCACGGTAGCCGGTGTTGATCAGCACGATCCGCAACGCCGGCACCTCACTCGCGAGCCGATGGATCTCCCCCGGATCCTCCAACGTGACCAGCACCGTGATGCCACGCTCCGCCAGCCCGCGCGCCGCCTCGATCCCGTGCGGGCCGGTCAGCCTGAACCGGTGCTCGGCCGGACACATCCGCACCAGCTTCGCCGTCTCCGGCACGGCCGTGCCCAGCGGCCCAGGTACGACGACTGGCACGCGGACCAAGCGTGGATCGTCCGGTAGCTCAGCCGCTGTCGTCGGGTCGTAGTACAGGTCACGGGAATGCACGACGCACGCGGCATCGATCGCCAGCCGGTCGAGCTCGGCCAGCAGTCCCGCAGCGTCGGTGCTCGGCACGTCACCCGTCGGCACCGGACCGACGATGCGGTTGACGTCGATCACTCTCATGCGGTCAGCGCTGTCTGGACAGCAGATCGTCGGACTGCTTGGCTGCGGCGTCCAGGGCCTGCTGCGGCGTCTTCTTACCGGTCAGGACTGCCTGGATCTCGACCGCGAGCAACGCCATCACCTGACGGGCCGCCGGGTTGACCTCGCCGGAGTACGCGTACTGCAGGGCCTCCTCGAACTTCTTCGCCTGCTCGTCGTTGGCCGGCACCGGCGCGTCGGTTCGCGGGGACAGGAAGTTCGCCGCGGTCCCGAGGCTGATGACCTGCTTCGGCTGCGTCATGAAGGTGAGGAACTTCTCCGCCGCCTCGATGTCCTTCGACCCGGCGTTCACGGCGAGCCCACCGGGCAGGCCGAAGCCGACGCGCTTCTTGTTCTCCAGCGGTACGCCGACGATCACGTTCGCGGCACCCCAGCTCGCGGTCACCGTCTTGGCGTCGATCAGGGTGTTGGTGAAGCCCATCGCCACCTGCTGCTTGCCGAGCGCCTGGTCGGCGACCACATTGGTGTTGCTCAAGGCACTCTTCGGGATCGCGCCCGCGTCGTACAAGGTCTTGAGGAACGTGAGCGCCTCGACGCCCGGCGCTTCGTTGAATGCCACCTTCTTGTCATCCGAGGCGAACACCGAGCCGCCGGCTTGCCAGAGCAGCGGGTAGAAGCTGAGGTTGAGCGAAGTCTCCGGCGAGGCGGAGTAGTCCAGCGTCGCGACGCCCGCCTGCTTGAGCTTCGGCGCGGCCGCCTTGATCTCATCCCAGGTCTCCGGCGGCTTCGTGATCCCGGCCTTGGCGAGCAGCTTCTTGTTGTAGATCGTCGTCGTGACGGTGTGGTAGATCGGCGCAGCGTAGAGCTTGCCGTCGACGGTCAGCGCGTCCAGCGCACCCGGCAGGAACTTCGCCTTGTCCGCCTCCAGCACCTTGTCGATCGGCTTGAGCGAATCACTCGTGACGAACTGCGGGATCTGATCGGGACCGAGCAGCAGCACGTCCGGCCCCTTGCCACCGGAGAACGCGGTCGCGAGTTTCTGGTCCCGGTTCGCCCACGGCTGCTGCTCGATCCGCAGGTCGATGGTCGCGTTGGCCGCCTCGAAGTCCTTCTCGACCTGCCCCCAGTACGCCGTCGCCGCCTGCTCGTCGGCGATCACCGGATACATCCACACCGTCACAACCGCCTTGCCCGACGACTCCCCCGAACCGCCACACGCACTCACCGCGGCCACCGCCAGCACCCCGAGCACGCCCACCAACCGTCTGACCTTCATCGGACCTCCCGGGTTCGCTTTACGGCCATGACCGAAACTACCGCGCCGACGGGAGGTCACGTCAACCCTTCACGCGGATCCGGCTGTGGCAGAGTGCGGTCATGGAGCTGCATGGGCATACGCATCGGCTGGACCTCGAGGATGCTTCGGTGCGGGAGTGGGATGCGACGGTGGTCGGGGTCGATCCGGAGCGTGGGATCGTGCTCGACCGGTCTGCCTTCTATCCGGGTGGCGGCGGGCAGCCGCCGGATGAGGGTGTGCTGTTGTGGGGCGGGGTGCGGACCCGGATCGTGGGGACGGTCAAGGGGGACGATCTCTACCTGGTGCCGCAGGAGGGTGACCCGGTGCCGCCGGTCGGGACCGCCGTCCGCGGGGCGCTGGACGACGAGCGTCGTACGGCGTTGATGCGGACGCATTCCGGTCTGCACGTGCTGACGGGCGTGGTGTTCCGCGACTACGGCGCGCTGGTCACGGGCGGGAACATGGAGCCGCTCACCGCCCGGATGGACTTCGACCTGTCCGAGGTGCCGCCGGACTTCAAGGACCTCGTCGCCGAGGCGGTGAACGCGGAGATCCGGACCGATCGCCGGATCACGGTGAGCAACCTGCCCCGGGACGAGGCGTTCGCGATCCCGGACATCATCCGCACCGCCACGAACCTCTTGCCACCCGACATCGAGGTCGTGCGCATCGTCGACATCGACGGTCTGGACACCCAGGCCGACGGCGGGACGCATGTCGCCTCGACCGCGCTGATCGGCCGGATGGACGTGGTCAAGATGGAGAGCAAGGGCCGGGGTTTCCGCCGCCTCCGCGTCCGCCTCAGCTGACCCGCGTACGACGAGACACTGCCTCGTCGCCGCCTGCTAACGGAGGTTGGTCAGGAGCGCGTCTTCTTCTTCAGCTCGGCTTCTTGCCGGCGGACCTCGGCCTGCGTTGCACGTTCGTGCTCCAGCCAGTCAGGGTTCTCGGCCCGGATGGCCTCGATGTCGTCCGTGGTCAGCGCCTCGGTGATCCCGGCGCGAGCCAGGCCGCTGATCGAGACTCCGAGCCTGGCCGCCATCACCGAGCGCGGGTGCGGTCCGGTCCGCCGGAGTTCGCGCAGCCATTCGGGCGGGTCAGCCTGCAGCGCATTCAGCTCGTCGCGCGACACGACGCCCTCCTGGAACTCGGCAGGGGTGGCCGGGAGGTACACGTCCAGCTTCTTCGCCGCCGTCGCGGGCTTCATCGTCTGGGGTGTCTTACGCGCTGTCATGGCAGCAGCGTAGTCCGTGCCCTGATCACGCCCGGTAACCTGACTGCCGTGACCGGACAATCCTCCTTCCGGCTGGGCTACGTGCCCGGCGTGACACCCACCAAGTGGGTGCGGATCTGGACGGAGCGGTTGCCCCGGGTCCCGCTGGAACTGATCCAGGTCGCCGCCGCCGACGCGCCCGCGCTGGTCCGCGGCAGCGAGGCCGACGCCGTCCTGCTCCGGCTGCCGATCGACCGCAACGGACTGCACGCCATTCCCTTGTACGTCGAGCAGACGGTGGTCGTGGTCCCGAAGGACCACGTGGTCACGGCGGCCGACGAGGTGACCAGCGCGGATCTCGCCGACGAACTCATGCTGCACCCGCTGGACGACGTCCTCGGCTGGGACCGCCCACCGGGGCGGATTATCGGCGAACGTCCGGCCGGCACCGCGGACGCGGTCGCGTTGGTTGCCATGGGCACCGGGTTGCTCGTCGTACCGCAGTCGCTGGCCCGGCTGCACCACCGCAAGGACCTCACCTACCGGCCGCTCACAGACGCACCGGAGTCACAGGTCGCGTTGTCCTGGCGCGACGACGACACCTCGGAGCTGGTGGAGCAGTTCATCGGCATCGTCCGCGGCCGGACGGTCAACAGCACCCGCGGCCCGGCTCCGGCCGAGAAGCCGGCCAAGGCCGCGGCGAAGAAGTCGGCCCAGAAGAGTGCGCAGAAGAGCGGGCAGAAGACCGGCAAGCAGGCTCCCGCCGGCGGCCGGCGCAAGCCGTCACGCCGACGCTAGTATCCGGTTGAGTTCTCAACTACCATCGCCTCATGGCGATCTTCCGGTTGAATCACGCGGTGCTGTACGTCCGGGACGTGGCCGAGAGCGTCGCGTTCTACCGGGACGTGCTCGGCTTCGGCTACACCGAGGGCGGTGACGCGATGCAGGGCGCGGCCTTCCTCCGGGCGCCGGGGTCGACCAACGACCACGATCTCGGGCTGTTCCAGATCGGATCGGAGGCCGGTCCGTCCGGTGCCGGCCGGTCGACGGTCGGCCTCTACCACCTCGCCTGGGAGGTGGACACCCTCGGCGACCTCGAGGATCTGGCCACGACGCTGAGCGAGCACGGCGCCCTGGTCGGCGCGTCGGACCACGGTACGACGAAGTCGCTGTACGGCAAGGACCCGAACGGACTCGAATTCGAGATCGTCTGGATCATCCCGGCGGACCTGCTCACCGACGAGGACCGGCAGAAGGCCGGCGTCGCGCGGCTGGACCTGCCCGCCGAGGTCGCCAAGTACGGCCGCGACGCCCGCAGTGGCGTCGGCATCTCCCGCATCCTCGGCTGACCCCCCAGCCGTCTCCCGTCGCCGCGTCTCCCGTCGCGGCGTCTCCCGTCGCGGCGTCTCCCGTCGTTGCGTCTCCCGTCGTTGCGTCCGAAGATCCGAGGGTCAGGACCCTCACTTCTTCGGACGTAACGGGATTTCGGTGAGATGGTGGGCGATCCGGAGTGAGCCGGCCAGGACCGTCAGGACCGGGTTCACTCCTCCGTTCGTCACGTGCAGCGACGCGTCGGCGATCCAGACGTTGTCATGTCCCCACACCCGCCCGTACGGATCGGTGACCGACCGGGCCGGATCGTCGCCCATCCGGCACGTCCCGGCTTGGTGCTGCCCGCTGCTCGCCCGTCCCAGCGTGCCGACCTGACCAACGGCCGTCCGCACCGCACCGGCCTCCTCCAGCCACTGCCGGGCCTTCGCGCTCATGAAGCCGTGCGCCCGCACATCCTCCGGATGGATCGATCCACTGATCACGACCACCGGGTTCCCGAAGCGATCGAGGACCCGGGGATCGACCCGGACCCGCGACTCCGCCGACGACACCTCCTGGATCGGCCCGACCACGCGCAGCATCCGCCGCAACTCGCGCCGCATCGCCGCCTTCCCCGCCGCCCCGGCGCGCGGGATCAGCCCGGCACCGGCCAGATAGTCGTACGTCGCGGCCGGCGTCGGCACGAACTCGTTGGCCAGCATCCCGCCACCGATGATCCCGTCGTTGCCATGCCGGAAGTCGCAGGTCGCGATCGACGCCCCGGGCCCGACCAGGTCCATGACCTCGTCGTCGAACAGTCCGGCCGCTCCGGCGTACACGTGGGCCTGGAGGTGCCTGCCGACCTGATCCTGGTTGTTTCCGAGGCCGTTCGGCTCGTGCTCGTGGGCGCTGTTCAGCAACAGCCGAGGCGTCTCGGACGCACCCGCGGCGACCACAACCTCCGCGCACTGCACAGTCCGTCGCCAGATCCCGCCGTACCCGTCATCGGCGACCAGTGCGACTCCGGTGACCCGGCCGGACTGGTCGGTGACCAGACGCTCGGCTGTCGTCTCGGTGACCAGCGTGCAGCGACCAGTCGCCAGTGCGGCCGGCAGCGCGGTGTTGTGAGTGCCAGCCTTCGCCTCAACCGGGCAAGCGAAGCCGACGCACTGCCCGCATCGGACGCAGCCGGCCCGCCCTTGGTAGTCGACCGAGTTGATCAGCAGCGGTACGTCGAGAATCCCCCAACCCAACCGGTCAGCGGCCGCGGCGAGGCGGTCAGCCGGACCGGTCCGCGGCAGGGGCGGCATCGGCAGCGGGATCGACCGTGGCTCGTGCCACGGATCCGTTCCACCGCCGCTCACGCCGAACCGTTGCTCGGCCAACGAGTAGTACGGCTCCAGGTCGTCGTACGTGATCGGCCAGTCCACCAGCGCGCTCCCCTCGGGTACGCCGTACGTCGTGGCCATCGCGAAGTCGCGCGGAACGAACCGCCACGCCTGCGCGCCGTACACCCGGGTTCCACCGCCGACCGTGAAGGCGTTGTTGCCCCAACCACCATCCGGCGGCAGCACCTGACTCGGTACGCCGTCGACCACGGCGATCCGTGGTCGACCGTGCGGATCGGGGTCGGTCACGGCCGGCAGCCCGGCCACCGAGCGTGGGTTCCGCAGATGGTCGTGCGCCAGCGATGCCGTGGTCGGGTAGCGCCCGGTCTCCACCACCAGCACGGACCGTCCGGACTCGGCCAGCACCTGCGCCGCCGCTCCCCCGCCCGCACCCGAGCCGATCACGACACAGTCGTACCGATCCGCCAGCGCCGACCGCAGTGTGATCGTCAGCTCGGTCTCAACTGCCGGAAAGTCGCCTGTCTGCCAGCCGACCATCGCCCACGCCGCCGGATCCGCGTAGTACCCCTGCTGCACCAGCCGCACGAGCCAAGCACCGTCGTCGTCCGCGAGTACCGCCTCGAGATCGGGCTCCGGCCCGGCCACCTCCAGCGCCCGCTCCACTCGCGCACGCCAGTCCGGCCGATCGAGCGTCAGCACCCGCTCGATGAACTCCACCGCCCCGGCCTCCGCCGCCGACGGGAAATCGTCCCTCGGTACGGCGACCTCCGCCAGCCGCTCGAGCACCATCCGCTGCTGCTCAGACAATCGCACGGACCAACCCAATCAGACGTAGCCTCAGCTGTCGTGGGCGATCTCTTCGTCCGGACAAGTTTGTACTTGCCGGTCCATTTTCGCCGAGCCACTCTGTGGGCATGGCACTTGATGACTATTACCTGCTCGGCCGGTCGGGACTCCGCGTCAGCCGGCTGGCCCTGGGCACGATGAACTTCGGCACGGCCGGCTTCCACGCGCCGTACGGGAAGACCGAGGACGAGGCACGGGCGATCTTCCGCGCGTACGTCGATGCCGGCGGCAACTTTCTCGACACGGCCGACTTCTACACCGCGGGCGAGAGCGAGCGGATCCTCGGCAAGCTGATCGCGGAGTCCGGGATCCGCGAGCGGATGGTGCTCACCACCAAGGCGACCAACAGTGTCGACCCCGGCGACCCGAACGCGGGCGGCAACGGCCGCAAGCATCTGATCCGTGCGGTCGAGGCGTCCCTGCGCCGCCTCGGCACCGACTACCTCGACCTCTTCCTGCTGCACACCTGGGACCGGATCACCCCGGTCGAGGAGGTCCTGCGCACGCTCGACGACCTCACCCGGGCCGGCAAGATCCGGTACGCCGGGCTGTCCGACGTCCCGGCCTGGTACGCCGCTCGCGCGCAGACCCTCGCGGACGCGCACGCGATGACGCCGATGGTCAACCTGCAACTGCCGTACTCGTTGGTCGAGCGGACGATCGAGACCGAGCATGTCCCGGTCGGGCAGCAGCTCGGGCTCGGGATCACGGCGTGGAGTCCGCTCGGCAGCGGGTTCCTGACCGGCAAGTACCGGCGGGACGACGCACAAGGCGTGGCCGGCGACGGGCGTCTCACCGGCGATGGCGCGCCGGTGCGGGCGTGGTCCGATCGGCACTGGGACCTGTTGAAGACGCTGGAGTCGGTGGCGGACAAGCTCGGCGTGACGATGGCCCAGGTCGCCATCAACTGGGTCGCGACGCAGCCCGGGATCGCTTCCGCGATCGTCGGTGCGAGCAGCCCGGAGCAGCTGCGGGCCAGCATGAAGGCCCTCGACTTCGAGCTGCCGGACGAGCTCCGGACCGCACTCGACGAAGCCAGCGCCGTACCGCCAGAGTCGGTCTACCGGATGTTCACGCCGGCGTACCAGGGCTGGCTGGTCAACCCGGATGCGAAGGTCGCCGACAAGCCGGCCGGCTACCGCCCGCCGGTGCTCAATTGGAACTAGCGCGCAGGTAGTCCAGGCACAGATCCAAGGCGTACTCGAGATGCTGGGCCGAGCCGCTCGACATCAGGATGGCGACGCCGCCCTGGATCGCTGCGACTAGCGCCGCGGAGGCGCGGGCGGGATCCACGTCGGACCGGATCTCGCCCGCGGCCTTCATGTCCTCGATGCCGGCCTGGATCCGGCGCTGCCACTGCGAGAGCAGCTTGGCGGTGACCGCCTGCGCCGCCGGGGTGTGCCGGCCGATCTCGGTGATCAGTACGCCGAGTGGGCAGTTCACCCCTTGACGCCGGTACTTCTCGACGACGGCGTCACGCCACTCGTGCCAGGCGTCCCACGAGGTCAACTGCCCGAGGTGCGGCTGCTGATCCTCCAGCACCTGATCGGCCTCGCGCTCCGCCACGGCCAGCAGCAAGTGCTCCTTGCCGTCCGGGAAGTAATGGAACAGCTGGCTCTTGCCGGTCCGGCTCCGCCGCCCGACGTCGTCCAGAGTCACCGCGGAGACCCCGCGCTCCCGGATCTCGGCCGCGGCCGCCGCCACGATCCGCTCCCGCGTCGCCACACCCTTCGCCGTCAGCATGCCACCGACTGTACCCTCTAGTCCAATAAGCGACACCCCTCCGGACTCGGCGAACCCTCCACCGTGATGGGCATCCCACCAGTTGGAGGGTTGCCCACTGAGAATCCGAGGGGGCAACCCTCCAGTTCGGTAGGCAAGCCGGGCCGGTCAGGCGCGGGCCGTCAAACGCCGGCCGTCAAGCGCGGGCGAAGGCTTGGCTCGACCACCGTCCTACGTCGTGACTGGATGTGGACGGTACGGCGCCTCCACGCGAGCGCGCTCGTCGGAGGTCAGGGTGAGGTCAGCCGCGGCGACCGCGTCCTCGACGTGCTGGAGCTTCGTGGCTCCGACGATCGGCGCGGTCACGCCGGGAGCGCCCATCAGCCAGGCGAGCGCGACCTGTGCGGGAGCTACTTCGCGCTCGGCCGCGACCGCACGGGCGGCCTCCACCACAGCCAGGTCGCTCTCGCCGTACAGGTCGTCGGCGACCGGATCCGCGCCGGATCGCGCCGTACCTCCGGTGCGCGCGAGCAGGCCGCGGGCCAGCGGGCTGTAGGGGATGACGCCGACACCCTGGTCGGTGCAGAGCGGGATCATCTCGCGCTCTTCCTCGCGGTAGACCAGGTTGTAGTGGTTCTGCATCGAGACGAACGGGATCGGCGCCACCTGCTGCGCCTTCGCGAACTGCCAGGCGAACATGCTCGACGCGCCGAGATACCGGACCTTGCCCGCGCGGACGACGTCCGCGAGCGCGTCCATCGTCTCCTCGATCGGCGTCTCGTCGTCCCACCGGTGGATCTGGTAGAGGTCGACGTACTCCGTGCCGAGCCGGCGCAGCGACGCGTCGATCGCGTCCAGGATGTGCTTGCGGGACAGGCCGCGATCGTTCGGGCCCGGGCCGGTCGGGTAGTACACCTTGGTGGCCAGCACGTAGTCCTCGCGCCGGCCGAAGAACTTGCCCAGCAGCCGCCCGGTCAGCTCTTCCCCGGTCCCCTTGGAGTAGGCGTCGGCGGTGTCGAAGAACGTCACGCCGCCCTCGACCGCCCGCCGGACGATCGGCTCGGCGGCGTCCTCACCGAGATGCCACTCCCGCGCCCCGCCGGTGCCGAAGCTCATCATCCCCAGGCAGATCCGCGACACCCGCAGACCGGTCGCCCCGAGCCGGACCTGCTCCATCTCAGCGCCGCCCGTCGTTCAGCTCGGCGAGCTTCCCGAACACCCGCTTCGGCGTCCACCGGCCGTCGTCGCCGACCGCGACCAGCCCGTACGACGACAGATCGAGGTCGTGCTGTGGATCGTCGGGACGGTGCTGCAGTTCGTAGCCTGCGAAGCTGAACCAGAACGCGGCCGCGAGCTCGATCCGGTCGAACTCCTCGACGAGCTCCAGCAGGTAGTCCACTTGTTCCTCCTCGTCGCGCTCGAAGGTCCCTTTGATCGCCGGCGGGTCGGCACTCCGGTCCACGATCATCCAGCCCGAACCGCCGCGATCGCCCGCACCGCGGTAGGCGCAGCAGCCGAACTCGGTGACCGCCACCGGCTTGCCCCACTTCAGCCGGGCCTGCAGTTCGTCCCGGAAGTTCGCCGCGTTGGCGGCGTCGCGGTAGGCGTCGACACTGACGATGTCGAACAGCTCCCAGTTCACGTCCTCCCACATTCCCGCGGCGTAGGTGATCCGGCCGCCGAACACCCCTCGGGCCGCCGCGACCAACTGCTGCTGGACCTCGCCCCAGCGCGCCAGCCCGGCGAACAACTGCGCCATCTTCTCCTGATCGGTCCAGGTGGCGGGGTCGGCCATCGTCGCCAGCCGCTCCCCCGAGGTCTCGCCCGGCACGAAGCCCTTGCAGAACACGGACAGCTCGCACCCGAGCACCAGTACGACGTCGCCCCGGCCGGACTGCCGCAGTGTCTCCGCCCGGGCGGCGCAGTCGGTCAGGAACGCGATGAAGTCGTCCGGCTCCAGATCCATCGGAACCGGCGAGAACCACAGGTCGAGCCGGGCCTCCAGGGCCGCCTCCCCCGCGATCACCAGCCGGTCCGGGTCGTTGCCCGACACCCGCACCGCCGGGGCGTGCAGGTCGTTCGCGATCACCCGCAGCTCGTCCCGGACCGTTCCGGCGTCGAACCGCGTGCGCGTGCTGCGGCCGTCGTACCGCAGGCCGGTGTCGTAGTTCACCCCAACAGGAAGCATGGTCAGCAGCGTAGCAACCAATCTCATACTCAGTACATCTTTTTATCGGGTATGACTCCACCTATCCTGACGCCTGTGGACCAGCACGCACCGCCCGGCCGCCGGGAGCGGAAGAAGGCCGAGCTCCGGACGCGGATCTCCGAGGTCGCCACCACGCTCTTCCTGGAGCGTGGCTTCGACGACGTCTCGGTGTCGGAGATCGCCGAGGCCGCCGACGTGGCCCGCCCGACCGTCTTCGCGCATTTCGCGCGCAAGGAGGACATGCTGTTCGATCGCTATCCAGAGGCGGAGTCCCTGGTGGTTGCAGCGGTCACCGACCGCGCGCCCGGCACGTCCGCGGTGGCGGCGCTCTCCACCCTGCTGGTCGACCTGGCCGACGCGGGGCATCCGCTGGCCGCGATCCGCGGCCAGTTCGCCCGCTTCTGGGAGGTTGTCGCGTCGTCACGGGCTCTGCAGTCCCGGGCCCGCGAGCTGCTCGACCACCTCGAGCAGGCGATCGCCGACGCGATGGATCGCACCGAGGTCCCCGACGCGCGGCTCACCGCGGCCCTCACGGTCGCCGCCTACCGCACCGTGCACCTCGAGTCGGTACGGCGAATCCTGGCCGGCGACGACGCCGACGAGGTCGCCGCCGATCACCGCCGGCGCATCGGCACCGCACTCGGGCGGGTGGACTACCTGAGGTAGCCGGCGATGGTACGGGCGCAGTCGATCGACTCGGCGTGCGCACTGTCGACCTCGACGTCGTACTTCACGCCCTCGTGGACGATCAGCGCCTGCTGCGCGCCCATGCCGACGGCCCGGTCGCCCCGGGCGAGCTCGCGACCCGCCACGACCTCGGGCGCGCACCGTACGCCGACCCAGAGCGTCTCCAGGTCACCGATCGCGTCGCGCCACCGCTGCTGTGAGGCCGCGCCGCCCAGGAAGACGTCGTCGATGATCACCCGGCCACCCGCCCGGCAGATCGCGACCATCCCGGTCACCCACGCCGCCTCCAGCTCCCGGAACGCCGGCCCGACCGAGACCGCCCCGTCCGGGCCGATCTCGATCCCGTCCGCCGCACCTTCCATCGCGGCCGGCATCGCATCGACGAAGTCGTCCACGCTGAAGGCCAGCCACGGCTCGTCCAGCACCGCCTGAAGACACCGCACGATCCCGGTCTTCCCGGAGCTGGATCCACCGTTGATGATCACCAAACGAGCTGCCACGGCGGCAAGGCTAGCTGTTCATCGGTGGTCTCTTCGACGGATTTGCGCCGGCCGGCGACTCCGAACAACGGCTGGTAGCCCGCTGTCCGGGGTCGACCGCGATCAGCGGATCAGCTGATCAAAGGCGAGCCGGTCAGCTGCCAGGTCGTCGAGCCCAGTCCGTCGTCGGTGATGTCGTACCCGACGGTTGCATCGGCGCTCCACCCGCCGGCGGCCAGGCTGCCCGTCTTCTGCGCGCCGATGGAAACGCTGCCCGAGTACTGGGCGTCCACCGATGAGGTGTAGTAGCTGCTGTCACTGGCCTGTACGACGTCGTAGCGCTCGAGGCGGATCTGCAGCCACATCGAGTTCAGGCGTGTCCCGCCGATGTAGCCGTAGTGGCCGGACCAACTGAAGTAGGCCATGGCCTGCCGGTAGGAACCTGACCCACTCACGCACAACGTGATGTTCAGGGTGATGTCCGGCTTGCCGGGCAGGTCCAGACTCCTGGCGTTCGTGTTGCACTGCTCCGCGGCATTGGCCGGTGCGACTCCCACGGTCGCCGCGCCCACCAGGGCCAGGGAGCCCGCCACCATCGCGGTTCCCAGGGACTTGGTAATTTTCTTCCTCACGAAGACTCCTTCGTCGGTAATTGGCTACACCTAAGACGAGGCAGCACCCTGGAATGTGACCGCAGCATGGTTGCCGTCAGCGGCGGGTCCGCTGTGCTTGCGCCCGCGGCGGATCTCCAGCGCGAGGAACGGCAGCGCGAACAACTGGATGACGGCCGTCAGCAGGTACGCCGGGCCGTAGCCCCAGACGTCCGCGGCGCGGCCGAGGGCGGGCTGGATCACCACGCCGCCGGCGGAGCCGAGCAGGTTGTCCGACGACAGCACGGTCGCGCGCTGCGCCGACGGGATGTGGCTGTTCAGGTATGCCTGCCGGACCGGGCTCATGGCGGCGAACATCGTGCCCCACACCATCAGCAGCCCGAGAGCGGCCCAGAACGAGGTCACCAGACCGATCAGCGCGATCACAACACCGGAGGTGGCGATGGCCACGACAAGGGTCAGGATCCGGTCCCGGAAGATCCGGGCGATGTACGACGCCGAGGCGCCACCCGCGATCTGGGCGCCGGCGACGATCCCGGCGGACAGGCCCGCGATCGCATAGGAGTCGGCGTGGCCGTACAGCTGAAGGAGATACGGCTGCGCGGCGTAGAAGCCGTACACGCTCGCTCCCGCAGTGAACGGGCCGGCGAGCATCACCCACCGGACCGACGGGTTCAGCAGGCCGTGCCGCAGCGAGGCCCGCAGGATCCCGCCCATCTCGGCGCGCACCGAGACCCGCGGCTTCGGCGTGAAACCGATGTCGTGCATCGCCCGCCACGCCACGGCGAAGGTGATCACGAGCAGCACCGCGCGAGCGACGTACGGGACGCCGAGGTTCGTCACCTGGGCGAGCAGGCCGCCGCCGATCGAGCCGGCCATCATCGCGATCCCGCCGGCCACCTGCCCTTTGGCGAAGGCCTCGTCGAGCGATCCGCGATAGCCGGTCGCGTGCAGTCCGTCCACCAGCCACGCCTCGGTCGCACCGCTGAAGAACGTGAACCCGAGCCCGAGCAACGCCGACACCACCGCCCAGGCCGCGAACGGCGCGTGCGTCTGCCACAACAGCAAGTAGAGCACCGTGGACGCGATCAAAGTGGCCGTCCCGAGCAGGTACGACGTACGCCGTCCGACCGTGTCCGCCACGACGCCGGTGGGGATCTCGAACAGCACCATCCCCGCGGTGAAGAACGCGTTCGCGGCGAACGCCTGCCCGATGCTCAGCCCCGCGTCGAGCAGGAACAGGGTGTTGATCCCCCAGATCATCGACGACGCACCCGTCGACACCACAACCAGCGTGATGTAGGTCCGTAGTACCCGCTCCGGTGTCATCCCCAGCACCTCCTCCGTAGTCACCGGGGTACGTCGGAACCGGCCGCCGGGTCTCGACATGTCTGCCTCCGCGGCGCTGTATCGTCCGGTCCCGTGACGGATCATCAGCAGACGGACGTGGCCCATGGCCCGACCGCCCACAACACGGCCAAGCTCGCGGTCGTGGTCGGCGCGCTCGGCGTGGTGTTCGGAGACATCGGAACCAGCCCGATCTACGCGCTGCAGACGGTCTTCAACCCCAAGGACCCGCACCCGGTGCCGGTCAGCGATTCGAACATCTTCGGGGTGGTGTCGCTCATCTTCTGGTCCGTGATGATCATCGTCACGGTCAGCTACGTGCTGCTGACACTGCGCGCCGACAACGAGGGCGAGGGCGGCGTCACCGCGCTGATCACGCTGCTGCGCAGGTGGAGCATCACGCACCCGGGCCGCCGAGGGGCGATCGTGCTGGCGTCGGTGGGACTCTTCGGCGCGTCGCTGTTCTTCGGCGACAGCATGATCACTCCGGCCATCTCGGTCCTCTCCGCGGTCGAGGGGCTCAAGGTCGTCGAGCCGTCACTGGCGGACTACGTCATACCGATCACCGCGGTGATCATCATCGTGCTGTTCCTGGTCCAGCGCCGCGGCACCGAGACGATCGGCCGGGTGTTCGGGCCGGTCATGGTCGTCTGGTTCGGGGTCATCGGCGCGTGCGGCGTCGGTGGGATCGTCGAGCACCCGGGGATCCTCAAGGCGCTGTCGCCGACGTACGCGATCGGTTTCCTGGCCGGCCATTTCGAGGTCGCGTTCTTCGCGCTGGCCGCGATCGTACTCGCGGTCACCGGCGCCGAGGCGCTGTACGCCGACCTGGGTCACTTCGGGCGCCGCGCGATCACCCGCGGTTGGCTGGGGCTCGTCCTCCCGGCCCTCGTGCTCAGCTACATGGGCCAGGGTGCGCTGATCCTGAAGGATCGGGCCAACATCAGCAGCCCGTTCTTCCTGCTCGTCCCCGACTGGGGCCGGTTGCCACTCGTGCTCCTCGCGACCACGGCCACGGTGATCGCCTCCCAGGCCGTGATCACCGGTGCCTATTCGGTCGCCTCACAGGCGGCACAGCTCGGTTATCTGCCCCGGCTGCGGGTCGCGCACACGTCCGCGTCCACGATCGGCCAGATCTACGTCCCGTGGATCAACTGGCTGCTGTTCGCCTCGGTGCTCACGTTGATCTTCGCCTTCCGCAGTTCGGCCGCACTGGCCTACGCGTACGGCATGACGGTCACCGGCACGATCACGATCACGACGCTGCTGTTCTTCTACGTCGCGCGGTATCGGTGGAACGTCCCGAAGTGGCTGATCGCCCTCGGAGCCGTTCCACTGCTCGCGGTCGATCTGCTGTTCGTCGCCGCGAACCTCACCAAGCTCCTGCACGGCGCCTGGCTACCGCTGCTGATCGCGATCACCGCGTTCACGATCATGACCACCTGGCAACGCGGCCGCGAGGTCGTCACCGCCGAACGCGAACGCACCGAGGGCCCGCTGCGGAAGTTCGTCGACCAGCTCCGCTCCGGTGAGCTGACCGCCCGAACGGTCCCCGGTACGGCGATCTTCCTCAACCGGGGCAACGTGACCACTCCGCTGGCGCTGCGGGCCAACGTCCAGCACAACCAGGTCCGGCACGAGCACGTGGTGATCCTGTCGATCGAGACCCAGCCCGTCCCCCGCGTCAGCGCGGACCAGCGGGCCGTCGTCGACGACCTCGGGTACGGCGACGACGGGATCACCTATGTCACCGCGAAGTTCGGCTACATGGAAACCCCCGACGTACCGGCCGCCCTGGCCACGCTCGCCCCGGACGCCACCGAGGGCCCTCTCGACCTGGACAAGGCTTCCTACTTCCTGTCCAAGATCGAACTCCGCCGGGGCGAGGCCAAGACGATGGCCCCCTGGCGCAAGCAACTGTTCATCGCGACCTCTCATATCACCGCCGACGCGGCCGAGTTCTTCAACCTCCCGCGCGATCGCACCGTCATCATCGGATCCCACATCGAGGTGTAAGGCGCACGATTCGTCCAAGCGCCGCAGGCGATCGCCCGGTGTGCGTCGGTCGAGGACGTGGTCGAGGCGCTCGCGTACGCCAGGCATTCCGGGGTGCACGTCGAACCGCGCGGCGGCGGCCACTGCTTCGCCGGGCGGTCGTCGACCGACGGTCTCGTCCTCGACCTGTCACCTCTCAACGCGATCTCCGTCAGTGCGGGCGGGCCTGAGGAGCGGCGGCCGAGGTGATGGACTGGGCAAGGTGCTGGGGCCTGAGACAGGAACTGGTGGGCTGCCTACAGGCTATTTCTTGTCCCCACCCACCAGAACGTGTCCCATCCTCCGAGAGCCGACCAGCTGTACGGCCCCTCCAGAGCCGGCTGTCTGGCGCAATGGGCCAACTCTCGGCTCCGCGACACAATGTGCGGGTTTTGACGCTTTCCGGAACTTCGCGGTCACATGGCGCACTCTTGTTTCCGGAGATCGCCTGGGGTCCCACCGATCTCACGAGCGAGTGCAACTAGAGCCAGGGCGGCAGCGGCTCGGCCGGTTTCCCGTCCGCTGCGAGCACACCGTCGTACGACCGCCCGGCGAGATACGCGGCCACCTCCGGCAGCGGGCCTGTCACCTCGGGTACGTCGCCACGCTTGGCCCGGATGTCCACGGACAGAGCTTCGAGGAAGTCCGCCGGCAGATCGGCGAAGGTCACGCCCGTGCCGAGGTCGACGGCGTGGATCATCACCTCCCGGCTGCGCATCCACGGGGTATCGGACGCAGGGATGTCTCGTCCTTGGGCATTGACCAACGGCCGCTGCCACTGCTCGTCGGTCAGCTGGGCCATCGCGTCCGCGAGCACCTGCGCGGACTCCTCGAACCAGGCGAGCAACTCGTCGGCCGGCCGCACCGCGGCCGCCTCGATATCCGCGCCACGCTGCTCGGGCGACGCGTACATCCGGCGCTCCTCGCCGGTCCTCGCCCAGTGCACGAGGTTGCCGATCGCCTCCGCGTTGAGCGACAGATGAGCCGCGACATGCTTGCGGGTCCATCCCGGCAGCAGCGATGGTCCGTCCAGCTCCACGAGCGCTCCCCGGCACAGCGCCGTACCCGCGGCAACCCACTCGTGCGATCGCATCAGCCTGCTCATGGTCGAAACGTAGCGGACCAGGCCAACCTCCGGGTCCGGCGTACGGCGCGGGTTCTTGCGGCGGTGCGGCGATCTGGTGAAACTGAGCCGAACGAAAGAGGGGGCTCCATGGTGACGACGATCGGGGTGGTCGGGCCGTCTGATCTGGTCACCTCCAGCAGCCGGATCGTCGGGGCGCTGCGCGGGGTGGAGGTCGTCCCGCTGCGGTACCGGCGCGAGACCGACACTCCGAAGGTGATGGCCGCGGCGCCGCCGAGCGTCGACGCGTGGCTGTTCACCGGCGTGGTCCCCTATCAACTCGCGGCCGCGCACGGCCTGCTCGACCGCCCGGCGGCCTACGTCGAGTACACCGGCGCCACGCTGATGCGGGCGTTGGTCCAGCTGCTCCGGGAGGGCCGCGACGTCACCTCGATGAGCATCGACGTGCTCGACGAGGCCCAGGTCCGCGAGACGCTCGACGAGGTCGGGTTGCCGACCCGCGGGATCCGCGTGCTGCCGTATCGCCAGGGGCTGAGCTCCGACGACGTGATCGCGTTCCACCGCAAGGCCGGCGCCACAGTCGCGATCACCTGCCTGCGATCGGCGTACGAGAAGCTCCGGACCGAGCAGACCACCCTCCGGCTGGCGCCGTCGGTCCACTCGGTGCGGGCGGCCGTGAACAGTCTGCTGCTCGTCCATGACGCTTTGCGCAGTGACGATGCGCAGATCGCGCTGGGTCTGGTCGAGATCGCCGCCGACGGCGAGAGTGCGCTCAGGCGCGAGGCCGGCTCGCTCGGGGGCAGCGTCATCCGGTACGACGACAAGCGGTATCTGGTCGTGACCACGCGCGGACCGCTCGAGCAGGCGACGGCTGCGTTCACCGAGCTCGGCATGCTGACCAGGCTGAAGGAGCAGTTCGGTCCGGTGCGGATCGGATTCGGTATCGGCGGCTCCGGGACCGAGACGGAGGCGCTCGCCCGGCGGGCGCTCGGCCGCGCGAAGACAGCCGGCCGGACCGCGGCTGTGGTCTCGTTGCGCAACGACATCGATCTCATCCTGGTCGGCGGCGCGGCACCGCGAGCGCAGCAGCGCTCGAAGCTGCAACTTCTCGCCCAGCGAGCAGGGCTGTCCAAGGCGACGCTCGAGCGCCTGCAGGAGCTCGTGCACGCCACGCCGGAGGACGGACTGACGACCCGGACCGTCGCCGACTACCTCGGCATCCAGCCCCGCACCGCCCGCCGGGTTCTCAACCGGCTGGAGCGCGCCGGGCTCGCCGACGCCACCGGCACCCAGCTCGGCAACGGCAGCGGCCGCCCGCTGGTCGTCTACCGCGTTCATCTCTGATCTTTCCCCGGCCTGTTGACGCACTAACGCACGTCCGGCTAATTTCAGCCATGACCGTAATTCGGTGCGCCGCGTCCCGGGAGGCCTTGTGGACAAGCGATTCACACGGGGATTGAGCAGTCTCGTCGTCATATGTGTAGGCCTGGTGAGCGTTTCGGCGCCGGCCCAGGCAGCAATTCCGGACTTGGCCGAAACCACCGTCACCAACCTGGGACCCGCCTCCGCGGTGACCTCGACCAGCGTCGCCGAGCAGGTCGGCGACCGGATCTGGACCATCACGTCCGGCGTCTCGCCGGTCCAGGTCGGCGCCTTCGACCCGGCCGGCCGAACGATCGACCGCAAGCTCTCCCTGCCCACCGGCGCCGGCGCTTGGGCGATGACCCATATCGGCACCGATCTGTACGTCGGCCTCTACACCCCCGGCGACGTCTACCGGATCGACACCACGACCGGGATCGCCACCAAGGTGGCTCGGTTCGGCTCGTTCATCTGGTCGATCGCCGCGACACCCGACGGCAAGATCGTGGCCGGCACGTACCCGGACGGTGCCGTGCACGAGTACGACCCGGCCACCGGCGCCACCAAGGAGTACGGCGCCGCCATCGCCGGTGAGCAGTACGTCCGCAGCATCGCCGCCGACGCGACCACGATCTACGCCGGCGTCGGCACCGAGGCCCACCTGATCGCCATCGACCGCACCACCGGCGAGCGCCGCGACGTCCTGCCTGCGAAATACGCCGATCGCACCTTCGTCGCCACGCTGACCCTGGAAGGTACGACGCTCGCCGCCGGCCTCTCTCCGACTGGCACGATGCTGCTGTTCGACACCGCCGACCTGAGCAACCCGGTCGAGGTCCAGGCCCCGGGCGGCGATCAATACGTCACCGCGATCACCATCGACGCACCGACCGGCGACATCTACCTCGGCACCCGGCCGTCGGGCACCTTGTACCGATACCGCGACACCACGCTCACTCGACTCGGTTCGCCGTACGACGGCGCCTACTTCAACCGGATCTTCGTCGACGGCCCGGCCATCCGTGCCGAGTTGACCAGCCAGGTCGTCGACCTCGACCAGGCGTCCGGGACGTTCACCGGCACCGATCTCGGTCAGGCCGGACTGCCGCCCGCACCGGAGCAGGCGATGGCGATCGCCGCCACCGCGACCTCGGTGCTGGTCAGTGGCAAGGCCGGCGTCCAGGTCCACGACCTGGCGACCGGCACGAGCACGCGAACCTTCCTGCCGGGCGAGGCGAAGACGCTGACCCCGGTCGGCCGGGACGTCTACCTCGGCGTCTACACGCTAGCCCGGCTGTGGTCGATGAAACCGGACGGCACCGCCCTGCAGGAGCTCGGCCAGATCGGCAACGAGCAGACCCGGCCGACCGACGACGCCTACGACGCGCGGTCGCGGACCTGGCTGATCTCGACAGAGCCCGACTACGGCAAGTACGACGGGACTCTCACCGAGCAACACCTGGACACCGGCGTACGAGAGGTGCACCGGGGCGTCGTACCGCAGCAGTCCGTCCGATCCGTGGCCACAGACGACGGCATCGCCTATCTCGGTGGCGCGACCCGGAACAGTCTGGGGACGGACCCGATCTTGCCGGAGGCAACTGTCGTCGCCTTCGACCTGCGCCGCAACCGCACGTTGTGGGAAGTCGCTCCGCTCCCGGGTGCGCAGAGCTACAGCGATGTGCTGATGTATCGCGGTCGGCTCTATGCGACCACCGACGACGGGCGGCTCGCCGTCCTGGATCCCCGCACCGGCAAGGTGCTCGCCACCGCCGTCATCGGGGCCGCGCAGAGCCGGCTGACGGTGGCGCGAGCCGGGCTGTTCGGGACCGACAGCCAGCGCGTGTTCCAGGTCGTCCCGAGCAAGACGGGCGCGCCGACGGTGACGACGGTCGTCGACGGGCTGGGTGCGCAGATCTACAGCTATCCACTGATCACTGCGTCGCCCACGGGTGACGCGCTCTACACGATCAAGGGCCGCGACCTGGTCCGGATCGAGGGGCTGCGATGACTGTCTCCCGCCGTACGGTGCTGGCCGGCGCGCTCGTGACCACCGCCGCCACCGCGCTGCCCACGACGGCCGCTCAGGCCGAGGACGCTCCGATCGACGGCACTACGCTGCCCAGCTTCGGGCCCGCCTGCCTGACCGCGGCCGTGGTCGCGATGGCGGTCCACGACGGCCGCGCGTACGTCATCAGCCGGGGCATCGTGCCACCGCGACTGACCGAGATCGACCTCACCACGAGGCGAGTCACCAGGACGGTCGAGCTCCCGGTCGGTGAAGGCGGCTGGGGTATCACGGTCGCCGCCGGCAAGGTCTACGTCGGCCTCTATCCGGTCGCCGACGTCTACTGCTTCGACCCGATCACCGCTGAACTCACCCGGGTCGGCAGCCTGGCCGGAGCCGGCGGCTTCGTCTGGGACCTGGTGACCTCACCCGACGGGCAGGTCTTCGCGGTCAGCTACCCGAACGGCACGATCTGGCAGATCGACCCGGCCACCAACGCCCTCACCCGAATCGGGACTCCGGTGGCGGGCGCGCAGTACGGGCGGTACGTCGGTGCCGCAGGCAACTTCGTCTACGCCGGGATCTACACCCCGTCGCAGCTGGTCTGCTACGACCGGACGGACGGCAGCTTCCGCGACCTGACGCCGGAGGCGATCCGCGGACAGAAGTTCGGGCCGTTCGCCGCTTCCGACCGGATCTACGCGGGCACCGATGGCTCGTTGGTGAGCATGGCGCTCGACGGCAGCGACGTACGGATCGTGCCGCTGCCGGCCGGCGAGACGAGTATCGACGCGCTCACGGTCGCTCCGGACGGTACGGCGTACGCGACGACGCGGGGCTCGGGGACCGTCTGGTCGTGTGGGCCGGGCGACACGAGCCTGACCGCGATCGCCACGCCGGCGCCTGCCGATGAACATCGCAAGCTGGAGCTGCTCGATGCGAACACCCTGCTCGGCTCGACCGGGTCGGGCGTGCTGTGGTGGCTCGACCTGGGAACTGGTGAGTTCGAGCTGCTCGATCTCATCGACGCGGGCTTCATCCCCGAGGCCGACAAGCCGCAATCGATCCTGCTTGGCGACCCGCACCTTTACGTCGGCGGCCACTGGGTCATCAGCGAGCACGCCGTCGCATCCGGCGCCACGCGGCGGATGCGCGTCGCGGGCGAGGCGAAGACGCTCACCTGGCTGCGTGGCGAGCTGTACTCGGCGCTCTACCCGAGCACCGAGGTGGTCCGGGTGAATCCGCGCACCACGGAGGTGCACAGCTTCGGCACGATCGGCCATGACCAGCTCCGGCCTTGGCAGGCGGCGTACGACGCGAAGTCGAAGCTGCTCGCGATCGCCTCGGCACCCGGAACGGGGAAGCTCACCGGAGCGCTGACACTGCTCGACGTGCGAACCGGCGAGCTGGACGTGCACTACGGCATCCTGCCCGACCAGAGCGTGATGACGGTCTCGATCGTCGACGGCATCGCCTACCTCGGCGGCGACGTGGTCGGCGGGGGCGGCATCACCCCGATCCGCACGTCGGCCGCGATCGCCGCCTTCGACCTGTGCAAGCGGAAGCTGCTGTGGACAGTCGAACCACTCGCCGGTGAGCGGTCCATCCAGAGTGTCGCGGTTCGCGACGGGGTCTTGTACGGCGTGCTGAAGCGGACCAGCGGCGGCTGGTTCACGTACGACCTCCGGACCAAGACCGTCGTCCGCGGCACGAACAAGCTCTCCGGTTACGGCCAGCTCCACACTGACCGCACCGGGGTCTACTGTGAGACGAACTTCGGCGGGAACCTGTACCAGCTCGGGCCGGGGCTCACCGAGGCGAAGCTGCTGGTGAACAAACTCGGCGACGGGTGGTACACCGTGCCCCAGCTGACGCCGGTCCGCGGCGAGCGGCACGGCGTGTGGGGTCTCGCCGACCGCGATCTCGTCCGCCTACCGTTGCCGTGAGCAACATCAACTCCAGGAGGTTCGCAGCGATGGAGAAGACCGTGCTCGCCCGGGACGGCGGCACCGCGGTGCGCACGTCCCCGCTGCCGTCGGTGATGGACGCCAGCGGGCGACGCTTCGGCGACGACGAGGTCAAGGCAGTGGAGCGGGTCCTCCGCAGTGGCATGCTGTCCGCGACCTGGGGCACCGAAGCGCCTGCGCTCGAGCTGGAGTTCGCCGACCTGCTCGGCGCCGGGTACGCGGTCGCGTGCAGTTCAGGCACGGCGGCCCTGCACCTGGCCGTGGCCGCGGTCGACCCCGAGCCCGGCGACGAGATCATCACCACGCCGATCAGCGACATAGGCACGGTGTTTCCGATCATGATGCAGAACGCCGTACCGGTGTTCGCCGACGTGGACCCCATCACGGGGAACCTCGACCCGGCCGCGGTCGAGGCCGCCATCACGCCGCGGACCAAGGCCGTGATCGTCGTCCACCTGTTCGGCAAACCGGCGCCCGTGCGGGAGTTGCGCGAGCTCTGCGATCGGCACGGGATCCTGCTGATCGAGGACTGCGCACAGGCCTACCTCGCGCCGGTCGGCGACACATTCGTCGGTCGGATCGGGCACATCGGCTGCTTCAGCCTGCAGCAGACCAAGCACATCAGCGCGGGTGACGGCGGGCTGGCGGTCACTGACGACGCGGCGCGGGCCCGGCGGATGCGGTTGTTCGCGGACAAGGGCTGGCCGCGCGACACCGACGAGCGGACGTATCTGTTCCTCGCCCTCAACTATCGGATGACGGAGCTGGTCGCGTCGGTGACCCGCGCGCAACTGACGCGACTGCGTGGCGTCGTGGCAGATCGTCGTACGGCGGCTGCCCGGGCGTCGGCGGGGATCGCGGACCTGGCCGGGATCACGACTCCCCCGGACGGTGGCGATCACGTCTATTGGCAGTACCCGTTGATCCTCTCGCCTGCGGCCGGCGAGCTGCATGAGTGGGCTGCCGCACTCACCGCTGAGGGTGTGCCGGCGAACGGCGGATATCTGACCGGCCCGCTGTACGCCGCGCCCGCGGTCCGGGAGCGGATCACCTACGGACAGTCCGGCTTCCCGCTGCAGGACGTCTCGTACCCGGTCGGTCTGTGTCCGAACGCCGAGGAGCTGATCAACAGCCGGCTGCTCGTCCTGCCCTGGAACGAGAACTACACCGAGGCCGACGTCGACGACATCGTCGACGCGATCCGCAAGGTCCACAGCGCACTGGCCCAGGAGGCCTGATGACCGAGTTGAATGCCGCGCCTCCGGCGCGGGGGTCATGGGGCTTTAACTCCCGCCCTTCCCTCGTCGCTCCAGTCGCTGTGCCTTTGGCCGCGCCTCCGGCACGGCGGGTCATGGGGCTTTCACTCCCAGCCTTCCCTCGTCGCTCCAGTCGCTTCGCTCCCTACACTCCTCAGTCCAGGCCGGGAGGCCCCACGACCGCGCTCCCTGCGCTCCTCAGTCCAGGCCGGGAGGCCCCATGACCGACGCCCCCCCGCTGCTCGACTGCGACGTACTGGTCGGGCACGACGTGACGACCGGCCGCTGGGGCCGGGCCCAGACGGTGCAGGAGGTGTTCAAGGCCACCGGCATCTCGGGTGGGGTCGTGTCCGCGTTGCGGGCGGTGCACTTCGACGTACCGTCCGGGAACGACGAGGCCCAGCAGGTTGCCGAGAGCAACGGCTGGTCGCTGTGCCCGGTGCTGGACCTGCGTGATGCGCTCGGTGCCGAACGGGAGCTCGAGCGGCAGCTGTCCGCGGCGTCGCCGCCGCGGGCGATCCGGCTGGCGCCGACCGCGCAGAGCGTCGAGCCCGGGTTCCCTTCCTTCGGCCACGTGGTGAAGCTGCTGGTGGAGGCCGGTCTTACGATCTTCGCCGAGGGCGACGTACGGCGGGTCGGCCCGGCGCTGCGTGGACTCGGGGCGCGGGTGGTCTTCCTCGACACGCACTTCTACTACCTCGGCGACTTCGTGATCCTGGCCCGCTCGGAGCCCGGGTTCCACACCTCGACCCGGATGCTCACCGGCCCGGACTCGCTGGAGATCGTCGCCGGCGAGGTCGGCGCGGACCGGTTGGTCCTCGGCTGCCGGACGCCGTTCCACGAGACCCACTCCGTCGTACGCCGGCTGCTCACGTCCAAGCTCACCCCCGCGGAGATCGCCCAGACCGGCAGTCAGAACCTGACCACCCTCCTGGAGCCGACATGCTGATCGCCGTACCCGCCCACTGGTGCCCGAACCGTCTCTTGGAGCCATCGTGCTGATCGACGTGCATGCCCACTGGGGGCCCTGGTTCTTCTCCATGGACGTCGGACCGGTCGACGTCAACATCGAACTGATGGACCGCTTCGGCATCGACATCCAACTAGTCTCCGCGATCGAGGCCATCGTGTACGACGCTCCCGTCGGCAACCGGTCGCTCGCGGCACAACTGCCCGCCGACCCACGACTGCGCGGGATGATCGTGGTCGACCCGCGCCGGCTCGACGAGGCGAAGGCCGACCTGCGCGAACTCCTGGCCGGGGACGGCCGGACGCGGTGGGTCGGCGCGAAAATCCACACCGAATACAGCCGGACGCCGATCGACTCACCCGCGATGCAGGCCGCCATCGAGCTCACCACCGAGTACGGACTGCCGACACTCGTCCACACCTGGGCGGGCAACGTCGTCGACCTGGCCGACGTCGCGGACCGCGTCCCGGACGCCCGGGTGATCGCCGGCCACATGGGCGCCCCGGGCTGGCCGCTCGTCCCCGAGGCCGCGTCCCGCTCGGACCGCATCTGGTTCGAACCCTGCTGGTCGGCCCCCGACGCCAACCGCATCCGCTGGATCCTCGACCAGCTCGGCCCGTCCCGCCTGATGTTCGGCACCGACGCCACCCTGATCGACCCCTCAGTAGCCATCGGCGCCTTCGAAGCCGCCAACCTCACCCCCACCGAACACGAAGCCATCATGTGGCAAAACGCCACCACCCTCTTCACCCTCTGACTCCTCACCCCACCCCACCCCGCCCCGCGCCCCCACCCGCCTCCGTCCCGGCCCCGGCTCCGTCCCGGCCCTGCCCCGCCCGCCCTGCCCGCCCTGCCCCGCCCTGCTCTGCCCCGCCTCCGCCTCCGCCTCCGCCTCCGCCTCCGCCTCCGCGCGAACCCTCCACCAGAGCGGGCACCCCCTCACCTGGAGGGTTGCCCCTGGGTTGCCCCTTGGAAATCTCAGGAGGCAACCCTCCGGGTCAAGGGGCAGGCCGCGGCGGAGGTACCAGGTCGGACCCGGGACAACTGGCGGCGCTCAGCAGCCGCGGCTGACGCCGTGCGGCGGCCGGTACGACTGTCGGCGCGCAGCAGGCGGAACGACTGCCGGCGCACAACGCCGGGGACTTCGGACAGGAGCAGGGGCCTGGAACAGTATGTCGGGACTTGGGGGAGCCTGTTGCTTTTTGGGTTGGTGGGTGTGGGAGGTGGGGCTGGTTGTGGTTGTTGGGTGTTGGGGCTGTGGGGGGGTGGTGGTCTGCCCCGGGGGGTGGGGGTTATCCGGTCTGGAGTTGGTGGGTGGTGATGTTGTTGGTGCGGAGTTTGAGGAGGTTGGTGACCGCGCAGGCCAGGGATAGTTCGGCTTGGACGGCGGTGAGTCCGCGGCGGGCGAAGCGGCGGAGTCCGCGGCGGTCTTTGAGCCAGCCGTTGGGTGGTTCGACGATCGGGGAACGCCGGCGGTAGAGGGCGTGCCCTTGGGGAGTGCGGAGCCGGTGGTTCATCTGCTCGCGGGCACTGGCGTCGTCGGCGGGATCGCCGGTGGCGGGGTTGGCGGTGGCGCGCTGGTCGATGGTGTGAGCCTTGGCGTCGGCGATGAGCCGGTCGGGGCCGGTGGCGGTGAGGTTGGCGTCGGAGTCGTAGCCGGCGTCGCCGAGCATCACACCGATGGTGAGGTCGTCGCGGCCGGTGCGTTCGGTCAGCCGGGCCGCGGTGGCGGTGATGTCGTGCACGGTCGGTACGAACTGGGCCATGTCGGTGGGGTCTTGGGTCGCGCGGGCGGAGATGATGAACGCGTCGTCGCTGACCGCGGTCTGGCAGTTGTAGCCCTGGATCCAGCCGTTGCGGGTTTTCAGCAGCCGCGACTGCGGATCGGTCGTGTTCGCCCGCAAGCCGGTTCCCTTGCCGGTGTTGCCGGTGCCGGTCCGGCCCGAGGTGGCGGTCTCATCGCTGCCCGGGCTGCCACCGGGTCCGTCATCGCCGTCATCGCCGTCGGCATCAGCCGCGGTCTCGGCTTCGGCGAGGGCGGCCTCGTAGGCGGCGCGGGCGCGGCGCACCAGCACGTTGTCCTCGATCGGCACCGGTTGCCGTCCTCTGCCCGACCTGGGCGGCTGAGTGCGGATCCGGTCGAGACGGGCCTGCCGGCGGGCCTCGGCCTTGGCCCGGGCCCGGGCCAGGCGGGCCTTGGCCACCACGACCGGGTCCGCGTTCTTGGGTGTGGGACCCAGCGGCGGGGCCGCTCCCTTGTCAGCGGCCTGCTGGATCGCCTGCTCGTAGGCACGCCCGGCCGCCCGATCGGTCTCGGACCGCTCACGCTCGGCCTGCCCTGCGGCACGGCGACGCGCCTCAATCTGACCGAGCGCGGCCGTGATCCGCTCACCCCGACCGGTGCGGTCGCGCACCCGCGCCGGCAACTCGTCGCCTCGAACCGCCTCCCCGAACAAGCCATCCTCGGCCGCGTCGGTCTGGGTGACCGCCGCGACGAACCCCTCGGCCAACTCCCGCAGACACGCCTCGGTCCGGTTCGCGTCCTTGCTCGCGTTCGCCGCGATCCGGGTCCCGTCGAAGGCCACCACCCCCAACGACACCATCCCCAACTCCGCGGCCAGTACCAGCGACTCGGCCAGCAGATCGGTCAACGCCTGCTCATGGCGCTGACGAAACCGCGCCAGCACCGTGTGATCCGGCACATCCTGCGCACAGATCACCCGGAACGCCACATCCGTCTGACACAACCGCTCGATCTGCCGCGACGACGACTCCCCATGCGCCATCGCATACACCAACAACGTCAACAACATGTCCGGGTCGTAACCCTTCCGGCCGACCCCACCCAGCCCCGCCCGCGCATGAAACCGCGACGTGTCCAACCGCTCCACCGCCGCGATCACGAACCACACCAGATGATCACCAGCAAGCCAGTCCACCATCGACGGCGGCAACAAAAACTCCTGCGCCCGATCAACCAGCCGATACGTCCTCGCCATCCCCAGATCATTCCAACACCCACACACCCGGCCAAACAACAGCCAGGCGTGTCACCACAAAAAGCAACAGGCTCTGGGACATGTCATGAGGTGTCCTAGGCCCCGACATGGTGTCCGCGCCCGCGCCCGCCAGACGGCACCCGGACGGCCAACACGGATATCCATCCGCGTGCTGGGTTCTCTGATGGTGTACGAGGAGACAGGGCACCACTCGGGCGGATAACCAGCTCTTCTGCTGGATGTGTGGGCGAGGTCGGATGGGCGTGCCAGCTCGACAGGTGGTGTCGGTCCAGGGGTGCCGGTCGGACGAGGCATTCACGCCTGGCTCCGGCCGGCCAGGCCGGGGCCAGGGTGGACACCTCCTGTCGCGCCGGCACGCCCACCCTCCGGCCGCACCCTCGGCAGCCTCCGCAGCCGGACCGGCCGTCGGCCGTGTTCTGTCGGTTGCCGCCGGGGGGTGCAGGTCCGGTCAGCGGCGCGGCATCGCCAAACCCGCCACCGCCGCCGGGGCGTGGGTGGACTCCCAGGCCATCACAATCGCCGAGACGCTGCGATCGCCGGTGGGAGGCCGTCGTCCTCGCCTGGTTGTGATGGCCTGGCGATCTGGTCGACGGTGCGGGCAACACCCACGGAATCGTCCGGAGCAGGTGATATCCGGTTATCCCCTGAATGGGCACGCGGTTGGACGTGGCGTTCAGGTGGGTGGTGTTCAGGCGGAGTGGTTGAGGGGTGGCTCGGGCGGAGTGGCTGGGGCCGGCGGGGTGGGGCGATGGGGTGGTGGTCAAGGAAGGTCGGCGGAGGTCGGGGCGGGGGCAGGCGCGGAGGGGTCAGGCCGCCTGGCTGGTTGGGGGCGGAGGGATTAGGCGGCGCCTGGCTGGTTGGGGGCGGAGGGATTAGGCGGCGCCTGGCTGGTTGGGGGCGGAGGGATTAGGCGGCGCCTGGGTGGTTGGGAGCTAGGAAGACGATGATGTCGTGTTCGGGGCCGCGGGTTTCGGGTTCCTTCCAGCCGATGCGGCGGTAGAAGGCGATCGTGTCGTGAGCCTGGTTCCAGGTCAGCAGCCAGGCGCGCGGGTGTTCGGCGGTGGCCAGCGACAGGAGCCGCCGGCCGAGGCCGGTCCCCCGGGCGCGCTCGGCCACGCCGAGCTCGTCGATCTCGAACGCGCCGATCAGCAGCTCCCTGACCTGCTCCGGACCCAGCCGGTCGAGCACGCTCCCGTACGCGCGATCCCTGCGGAACGGCGCCGGCGTCGTCCAGCCACTCACGAACCCGGCGATCCGACCGTCCTCCGACCGCTCGATCCAGGCGCGGAACCCGTTCCGGAGCGCATCGCTGTCCAGGCGCTTCCGGAACGCGGTTCGGGTCTGCTCGGGATCCCGGTGGTCCCAGGGCGGTGCCGTGAACACCTCGACGTACGCGTCCGTCAGTTCATCCGCGATCCCGAGGATGTCCGCGCCATACGTCTGCATCACCTCAACCTAGACCTGAGCACACCGGCCCGACCGGCGGCCGTCACTCCGCGGCCGGTCAGTCCGCGGCCGGTCAGTCCGTGGCCGGTCAGGCCGTCGCCGGTCTGCTCGTGGCTGCTCGGGTTGTGACCGGTCGGGTTGTGACCGGTCGGGTTGTGACCGGTCGGCTCGTGGCCGGTCGGCTCGTGACTGGTCGGCTGGTGACTGGTCAGGTTGTGGCCGGGGTGGGGGTGGGCTCCGCGGGTGCGGGGGGCGCGGCGAGTGGGGCGGGCGCGACCGGCGCGGCGAGCGGGGCGGACGCGACTGGGGCGGTCCGGGTGGCGGGCGTGGTCAGGGTGGCCGGGGCGGCGGCGATCGACTCCAGCTCGGTGCGGAACTGGGGCAGCATCCATCGGAACGGCTGGTCGAGCACGCGGGCGATGGTTGCCTCGTCGACGCGGAGCAGGCCTCCGATCCGGGTGAGCGCGTCCGGCTCGTCGGTCGCGGCGTACAGGAGATGGACGACCTCGTGCCGGTGTGCGAACACGGCCAGCGCGGCGGCGGCCAAACCTGCGTCGATTTCGGGCGGACTGGTGATTTCCCCGTTAACTGTCACGACACCATCAACCCGCGAATGGCCCGGTCGGTTACGTGTCAGTCGTTTCAGTGACCTCGCGCCAGGCTCAGCTCGGCAGCCAGGACACCTTGCCGAGGAGGTAGGTCGCGCCGATCAGAGCGGTGGTGTCCATCAGCGTATGGGCCACGACGAACGGCATGATCCGGCCCCAGCGGCGGTACAGGTAGGTGAAGATCACGCCCATGATCACGTTGCCGGCGAAGCCGCCGAGGCCCTGGTAGAGGTGGTAGGAGCCGCGCAGGAGCGCGCTCGCGGCGGTGGCGCTGCGGACGGACCAGCCCAGCTGGTCCAGGCGGTGGTTCAGGTAGCCGAGGACGATGACTTCCTCGAGGATGGCGTTCTGCGCGGAGACCGCGACCAGGATCGGGATGCGCCACCAGTAGTCGGGCAGTTGGGACGGGTCGACGGTCAGGTTCACGCCGGAGGCGTGTGCAGCGATGTAGAAGAGCAGGCCTGCTCCCCCGATACAGGCGGCAACCGCCGTCCCCCGACCGAGATCGCGCCACCGATCCCTCAGATCGAATCCGATCGCCCGGAGCGACTCACCACCGCGCGCGAACAGATGCGCCACGAGCGCGACCGGCACCAGTGCGGTCACCACCGCGAAGATCTGCCAGGAGAGATCCAGCCAAGGCCGCCCCGGGGCTCGCGACCCCACGATCACGGCCGTCTGCCCACTGATGGGCTTCGCCGACGTCAGCACCCCCACAAACGAAATCAGCGCCGACACCCCGGAAGCTCCCAGGGACAACGCCAGCACCAACCAAACCTCCTGCGTCAGCAATCGCCGACTGACCCCGACCGGCATCGCGACAGACGACGGATCGCCGGAGTCGGAACCTGCGCGCGCTGGGGACGCGGGAGGAGTCGCGGCGGAAGACAGATCGCCGGTAGCGGCGCGGGCTGGGGACGCCGAACGGGTCGCGGCGGAAGACGGATCGCCGGCACCCGCGCGCGCTGGGGAGGCCGGAGGGGTCGCTGACGGACCGCGGGGACTCGCCGCGTCGGAGGCCGGATCACCGGCGTGGGTGCCGGACGATGACGAGTCGACCGGGGTCGGCGGGCCGGACGAAGACGAGTCGACCCGAGTCGGCGGGCCGGACGAAGACGAGTCGACCCGGGTCGGCGGGGCGGACGATGACGGGTCGGCCGAGGTCGGCGGGCCGAGCGGGTTGAGCTCGGCGGGATCGGCGGATTCGTCGGCGGATCTCGTCATGCGACTACTATCCCCCCGCCAGCCCACGGACCGCCCTTCAGCACCCAGAGCCAGAATGGGCCGGGTGACAGCTGAGTGGTGGTCGATCGTGGCGGGTGCCGCCGCCGGCATCTTGCTGTTGTGGATAGCGCTGATCGTTGCCCTGTGGTTCGCCCGCCCCGACGAACTGCGGATCCGCGACGCCCTGCGGCTCCTGCCTGACCTGGTGCGACTGCTGCGGCGCCTGGCGGCTGACCGAACGCTGCCCCGCGGGGTCCGGGTCCGGCTATGGCTCCTGCTGGTCTACCTCGCCCTACCGTTCGACCTCGTGCCCGACTTCATCCCCGTGATCGGGTACGCCGATGACGCGGTGATCGTCGCGTTCGCACTCCGTTCGGTCACTCGCCGAGCCGGTCCTGCCGCGTTGGACCGGCACTGGCCCGGTACGCCGGACGGCCTGGCCGCCGTACGACGCCTCGCCGGCCTCCCCGCGGCCTGCTGAGACATGCTCACCGATTTCGTGCCCACCCTGCTCGCCGCGTCGGCGGCCGCGTTCGCACTGGCAGCGCTCTCCGCAGTCGCCGGATTCGGCGGCGGCGTACTCCTGCTGCCGGTGTTCACCGCGCTCTTCGGTCTGCGTGTCGCGGTGCCGATGCTGACCCTGACCCAACTGTCCAGCAACGCCTCCCGCGCCTGGCTGAACCGGCATGAACTCCGTTGGCCGCTGATCGGCTGGTTCGCCCTCGGCGCCGTGCCCTGCGCGGTCGCCGGCGGCATCCTGCTCACCCACGCGCCGCTCGCCGCACTGCAACGGCTGCTCGGGGTGTTCTTGATCGCCGTGGTGGTCTGGCGGCGGTTCAATCGGCGTACCCGCAAGCCCGCCGATCCGGCCTTTGCGGTGGTCGGCGCGGCGTCCGGCCTCGGCTCGGCACTGCTCGGCTCGGTCGGCCCACTCACAGCACCGTTCTTCCTGGCCTACGGCCTCACCCGCGCCGCCTACATCGGCACCGAAGCCGCGAGCGCCCTCACCATGCATCTCACGAAGATCGCCACCTACGGAGCCGGTGACCTGCTCACCCGCCAGGTGCTGCTCTACGGCGTCGCTCTCACCCCGGCGACCCTGCTCGGCGCCTGGACCGGCAAGCAGATCGTCGGCCGCATCAGCGATCGCGTCTTCGTCCTGCTCGTCGAACTCGGCCTGCTCGCCGCCGGAGCACTCTTCCTGATCGGACTCTGACCTGGCACCCGCGATCAGGGGTGGAGGAGCTGGATCAGGTCGTCGAGGAGGTCGGCGGGCTCGGCGTTCAGGTCGAACTGGGATTGGATCTGGAGGCCGTCGGAGAGAGCGATCACGAGAGTGGCGATGGTGCCGGGGTCGGCGGACGGGTTGATGGTGCCGGCAGCCTGACGGGCCTGGACGGACTCGGCCAGGGACTCGCGGAGACGCGCGTACCGATCGACGAAGTAGTCGTGGGCGGGGTGCTGGGGATCGCCGGCTTCGGCCGAGAAGGTCGAATAGAGCTGGACGAGACCCGGTACGTCGCGGTTGTGCCGGATGATCGCGATCAGTTTGCCGATCAGCTCCGACTGCTCGAACCGCTCGACATCCGCCTCGTCCCGGGCCCGCAGGACGGCCACGAACAGCTTCTCCTTGGACCCGAAGTAGTGCAGCAGCCCGGCCTCGCTCAGCCCGACCGCGGCCGCGAGCTCCCGCGTCGAGGTGTTCCGGTAGCCGTGCCGGGCGATCACCTCGAGCGCCGCCCGCAGGATCTCCTCCCGCTTTGCGACACCTTTCGCGTACGGACCTCTGGAAGCCATGACCAAAACCTAGCACTACTCGGTTTTCGCGCGTACAGTCGTCGCCATGATTCCCGCCGACTTCGACGACCTGCTCGGGCAGCTGACGCTCGAGGAGAAGGTCCGGCTCCTGACCGGACAGGACTTCTGGTCCACCCATCCCCTGCCCGGGATCGGCCTGCGCTCGATGGTGCTGTCCGACGGCCCGAGCGGCGTCCGTGGCGCCGTCTGGGACGAGCGCGACCCGTCGCTCAACCTCCCGTCGGCGACCGCGCTCTCGTCGTCCTGGGACCTCGGCATCGCCCATCGGTACGGCGTCGTCTCGGCCCTCGAGGCCCGGCGCAAGAACGTGGACGTCGTGCTCGGCCCGACCATCAACCTGCACCGGTCACCCCTCGGCGGACGGCACTTCGAAGCGTTCAGCGAGGACCCGGTCCTCACCGCCGAGCTCGCCGCCGCGTACGTCGCAGGCGTCCAGGAGCTCGGCGTCGGCGCCACCCCGAAGCACTACGTCGCCAACGACTTCGAGACCGAGCGCTTCACCGCGGACGTGGTCGTGAGCGAGCGCACCCTCCGCGAGGTGTACCTGCTGGCCTTCGAGAAGGCGGTCACCGAGTCCAAGGCGTGGCTGGTGATGAGCGCGTACAACTCGATCAACGGCGCCACCGCCTCGGAGAACGATCTGCTCGAGACACCACTCAACACGGACTGGGGTTTCGACGGGGTCGTGGTGAGCGACTGGACCGCCGTACGCAGCGTGGAGAGCGCGAAGCACTCACAGGACCTGGCGATGCCGGGCCCGGTCGGCGCGTGGGGTGACGCGCTCGTCGAGGCCGTGCGGTCCGGCGAGGTCAAGGAGGACGCGATCGACCGGAAGGTGCTGCGCCTGCTCGCGCTGGCCGCCCGGGTCGGCGCACTCGAAGGCTTCGAGAAGCCGGCCGACGTACCGCAGGTCGATGGCGTCGCATTCACCCGCACCGCCGCGGCTGAAGGCTCGGTGCTGCTCAGCAACAAGAGCGAGCTGCCGTGGACCGCCGACGCGCTGCAGCGGGTCGCGGTGATCGGTCACAACGCCCGCGACGCCCGGACCCAGGGCGGCGGCAGCGCGACCGTCATCCCTTCGTCCGTGGTCTCGCCCCTCGCCGGACTGCAACAGGCCCTCCCGAACGCCGAGATCACTTACTCGATCGGCGCCGTGGTCCAGGAAGGCGTCGCCGAGCTCCCGCTCGCCACGATGACCAATCCGGTGAACGGCCAGCCGGGCGCGCGCGTCCGCTTCCTCGAAGCAGACGGCATGGAGCTGTTCGCCGAGAACCGGTTCTCCAGCGCCCTCGTCTACCTCGGCGGCAACGCACCGATCACCGACACCGCGGTCTTCGAGTTCCACACCACCTACACCCCGGCCGAGAGCGGCGACATCCTGCTCGGCTTCGCCTCCGTCGGCCGCGGCCGGATCTTTGCCGACGGCAACCTTCTGCTCGAGGAGACCGCCGTACCGGTCGGCACGGACCTGGGCGCCGCGCTCCTGTCGCCGCCGTCGGTCACGGCTCCGCTCGCGGTGACCGCCGGCCAGCCGATCGACGTCCGCGTGGAGCTCGATCTCCCCGATCGCGAGGGCGGTCTGGGCAACGCGCTGAGCATCACCGTCGGCGTCGAGCCGGACCGCTCGGACCCCCAGTCGCTGATCGACGAGGCCGTCGCTGCCGCCCGGGCGGCGGACGTCGCCCTCGTGGTGGTCGGCACCAACTCGAAGGTCGAGTCCGAGGGCTACGACCGTACGACGCTCGCCCTGCCGGGCCGCCAGGACGACCTGGTCCGGGCCGTGGTCGCGGTCAACCCACGCACAGTCGTGGTCGTCAACGCGGGTTCACCGGTCCTCCTCCCCTGGCGTGACGACGTCGCGGCCTTGCTGGTCACCTACTTCGGCGGCCAGGAGTACGGCAACGCGCTGGCCGACGTACTGCTCGGAGTCGTCGAGCCCGGCGGCCGCCTCCCGACCACGTGGCCTCGCGAACAGGACGACGTACCGGTCATCGACGTCACCCCGCAGGACGGCGTCGTCCGGTACGACGAAGGCGTGCACATCGGCTACCGCGCGTGGCTCCGGGCCGGCACAGAGCCCGCGTTCGGCTTCGGTCACGGCCTCGGCTACACCACGTGGGAGCTCTCCGATCTCCGCGCCAACGACCCGTCGTCCGTCGCCTTGATCGTTCGCAACACCGGCGAGCGCGACGGCAAGCACGTCGTCCAGGTGTACGCCGAACGCCCCGAAAGCACCGTGGACCGCCCGGTCCGCTGGCTGGCGGGGTTCGCCGTCGTACGCCTGGAGGCCGGTCAGGCCCGCGAGATCACGGTCCAACTGCACGACCGCACCTTCGAGCACTGGGACAACGGCTGGACCACCGAGCCCGGTGCCTTCACTCTCCGGGCCGGCTCGGCTGTGTCGGATCTGCCGCTCTCGACCGAACTGCGGATCCGCTAGCTGCCCGGCCGGCCGAGCCTGGCCCGGACTGGTTCGACGCCGGTCGTCGTGCGACGCGACGGCCGGTGTCGGACTGCCAGTAGAGGACCGAGCGTCCGGACCGCCGTCGCTCCAGCAGTCCGGCGCCGGTCAGCACGCGAAGGTGGTCCGACACCGTGGCCAGGGACAGGCCGGTCGTTGCGACGAGCAACGTCGTACTGACCGGGCCGGCGGCCTCGACGAGGATGCGCGCGCGGTTGCGGCCCAGCAGCTCGACCAGCGGCTCGTCGGGCGTCTCGGTGCCGGCGAAGATCCCGGTCACCGGATAGGTCAGCGCGAACCGGTCCGGCAGCCGCCAACTGACATGGCCCCGGTTCGTGTGGGCCGCGATGAACATCAGATCGCGGCCACGCACATCCGTCCGCGGGTAGTCCCAGCGGTTCACCTGGATCCGCCCGTCACCGAGCCAGCGGACATCCGGCCCGAGCCCCCGCAGTACGCCGGACCACCCCTGCTCGCTGAGCCGCGACGTACGCGACACGATGTCGGCCTGCAACACGCGCAGCCGTCGCGGCCAGTCAGGCTCGACCGTGGTGGTCCACACCCACCGCAGCAACCCGGCCGCCTGCTCGGCCAGTCCCTGCGACTCGAGCAGCAAGGATGGCAGCGTCGTCCGTACGACGCTCAGGTCCGCGCGGATGTGGTCGTCGTCGAGCGAGGTGAGCAGCTCGAGTTCGTCGGACAACTCGAGGTCCGGCTCGAGCGGTGGCACGGTGAGGAAGTCGGCGAGCCAGCTCCGGCCGAAGGCGTTGCCGAGGATCGCCGCCCAGATCGGATTGTCCGCCAGCTCGCGCTGGAACGCGGTGACGTGGGCGTCCTTCCACGCGCGGTACCAGGGCTCGGCGGGCGTGCTCAGCATCTGCAGCGCCGACACCGTCTCGGTCAGCTGCGAGGTGCCGAACCGGGCGTTCGCCAGCGTGTCGGCATCGACCAGGAACTCGGACAACGTTTCGCCTCCACCCGAAACTGTAGGCCTGGAAGAAGGCTACGCCGAGGCTTCGGGACATGAAGGAGCGAAGCGAGTTCATCATCAAGCACAGCGCATCTCGTGTCTCATCCGCGCCCGGAGCGAAGCGAGGACGTGGATGAGCACCTATGCGGCGATCTTCGCCAATCGCGAGTTCCGCAATCTGTGGATCGGCAGTGCCCTCGGCAACGCGGCGTCGACGATGACCAGCCTCACGCTCGCGATCATGGTCGACGCCACCACCGGGTCCGCGCTGCTGGCGGCGATGATCATGTTCGGCCCGTCGCTCGCCCAGGTCCTCGGCGTCTCCACGCTGATGTCGGCGGCCGACACCGCCCGGCCGCGCCGGGTGCTCACCCTGCTCGCCGGACTCTCCACGGTCGCGATCTGCGCCCAGGCTGCCCTGGATCTCTCCCCGGGACTCCGGCTCCTGCTCGCGCTCGCGGTTGCCTACGGACTGTCGATCGGCTCCGGCGTCCGCTGGGGCCTGCTCGGCGAGGTGGTCGGCGAGGACCAGTTCATCCTCGGTCGCTCGGCGATGAACCTGTCCGTCGGCGCGATGCAGATCGCCGGCTTCGGCATCGCCGGACTGTTGCTTCAGGCAATCAGTCCGTCGGCGGTGCTCTGGCTGGCGACCGGCTTCTCCGCCCTGACCGTTCCGGTGCTCCGCTTCGGGCTGCGCAACCGCGCGCCCCGGCGAGTCGCGCGGACCGGCCTCGGCGAGACCTGGCGCGGCAACCGTCGTCTGCTCGGCCAGGCGAGAACTCGCCCGCTGCTCCTGGCACTGTCCATCCCCAACGGCCTGATGGTCGGCTGCGAGGCCCTCTTCGTCCCGTACGCCGGTCCGCGCGCCGGCTGGCTGCTGGCGGCCGGCGCTGCCGGCATGATGACCGGCGATCTCGTCGCCGGGCGGTTCCTCACCCGCACCGGCCGCCGGCTCGCAGGCCGCTGGCTGCGGTTCCTGCTGGCCGTGCCGTTCCTCGGCTTCGCCTTCGACCTGCCGATCGCGGTCCTGGCTGTGCTCGTCGCGGTCGGCAGCAGCGGCTATTCGGCGTCCTTGTCCCAGCAGGAGGTGCTGGTCGACCTCACCCCGTCCGATCTCCGTGGCCAGGTCCTCGGCCTGGAGTCCGCGCTCCGGATGACCGCCTTCGGCGTCTTCGCGATCCTGGCCGGCGCCCTCGCCGACCTGACCTCCGCGGCACCGGCCATCACCGCCTTCGCCGCCGCCTCGCTCCTGGCTTCCGCGGTCCTCACCCGCCCGCTGGCACGCGTGATGACCCCCAACGCATGGATAGGCTCGCCGCATGGAAGTAGTACGGCTCCGGAAGGTGTCCAAGCGGTACGGCCGGCGGGAGATCCTGGCGGACGTCGACCTGCGGGTGAACGCGGGTGAGCTGCTCGCACTGGTCGGCGCCAACGGCTCGGGGAAGTCCACCGTGCTCAAGCTGATGGTCGGCCTGTCCCGTCCATCGACGGGCACGGTCCGGCGCACTGCGCGGGTCGTGAGCTACGTGCCCGACGTGTTCGCGTCGCACGATCGCTTGTCGGCTTCGGCGTACCTGCGGCACATGGGACGGATCCGCGGCCTCAGCGACCGGGTGGCCCGGGACCGGGCCGGCGAACTGCTGGATCGGCTCGCGCTGTCGGGTGGCGCGGACACGCCGATGCGGAAGTTGTCCAAGGGCAACGCGCAGAAGGTCGCGCTGGCCCAGGCACTGCTCGACCCACCGCAACTCCTCGTCCTCGACGAACCCTGGTCCGGACTCGACTCCGCCGCTCACGCGACACTGCGCGAGCTCCTCACCGAGACCGGCGAGCAGGGTGCTGCGGTCGCCTTCACCGAGCACTCCGACCTGGTCGTCCGCTCCACCGCGACCCGAGTCTGCGAACTCCGCAACGGACAGCTTCACGCCACCGAAGGCGCGCCACCGGCCATGCTGACCGAGATCTCCCTGATCGCCGGGGCCGAGCTCGACTGGACCCGGCAGCCAGACGTCCTCGAGGTACGCCGCCACGACACCGGCGTCACGTTGATGCTGCCGACCGGCCGCCACGACGCGGCCCTGCTGACTGCGCTCAACCACGGCTGGTCGGTCACCACGGTCCGGCAGGTGAAGCCCGAGTGACCGCTCTCTACCGCTACCTCATGGCCAGCGTCCTGCTCTCCCAGCGCTACCTGCCCCCGACGCTGATCTTCCTCGCCGCAATGGCCGTCGGTACGACGTCCGACAACGGACCACTCCAGTCGTCGTACGCGTTCTGCGTGCTCGCGATGCTGGTCTGCACGACCTGGCTGACGGTGAGTCTCGTCAACCACGAGGACCCGACCCAGCACAAGATCACCCTGGTCATGATCGGCAGCTCCCTGCGCGTCCTCGTGATCACTGTCACCGTCGTCCTGACCTGGTGCGTCCCGCTGCTCGTGGTCGGCATCGTCTACCCGATCGTCACCGGGAAGCATGTCTTCACGGCCGGCGATCTCGTGGTCGGCGCGGCCGCCCAACTCGCAGCGGCGATGATCGGGATCGCCATCGGACTGCTCTGCTCGCGCCTGGTCATCCCCCGCATCGGCATCGCGATGCTGACCGCGGCCGCCGCAATCCTCGCCGTCCTCCTGCTCCGCTGGATCTCCCCGATCCGTCCCCTGATGACCCTCCTGTCGGATGGACGCACGCCGGGGGGCACCGCCGTACCGCTCACGCTCCTGACCGGCTTGGCCGTGGCCATCCTGATCGCTGCCCTGTTCGCCACGAAGGCGCTCGCCGACCGGAGGGAATGAGTCAGGAGGCGGCGACGGAGGAGATGTGGATGGGGGCGGCCGAGCCGCGGATGATCAGGGAGGTGGCGAGTTCTACGTGGTGGGAGGCGACCTTTTCGCCGGCGGCGAGTTGGAGGGCGGTGCGGAGGGCGACGGCGCCCATCTCGCGGAGGGGCTGCTTCACGGTGGTCAGCGGCGGTGACGCGAGGCGGGCTACCTCGGTGTCGTCGAAGCCCACCACGCTGAGATCCTCGGGGACGCGCAGACCGCGCGCTCGAGCCGCCTCCAGAATCCCGAGCGCCACCTCGTCGCTCCCCGCGAAGATCGCGGACGGCCGGTCCGGCAGATCGAGGAGCGCACAGCCGCCGGCCAGGCCATCGTCGTACAGGAAGTCCTGCAACCAGATGTGCTCGGCCGGCACGGACGCGCCGACCGCCTCCATGGCGCTGCGGAAGCCGCTCATCCGGGCTTGGTTGCAGCCCGAGGTCGGCGGACCGCCGACGTAGCCGATCCGCCGGTGCCCGAGCGACAGCAGGTACTGCGTCGCGGCCATGCCGCCGGCGAAGTTGGTCGAGCCGACGCTGGTCACATCGGGCTGCGCGATGTTCATCGGGTCCACCACGACGAGCGGCAGCCGGGCCCGCGACAGCGCGGCCAGGTCCGCGGCGGACAGTTCGCTGGTGATGCCGATCGCGGCGCGGCGGCGGTTGCCGATCAGTTCCCGGATCCACCGGGCCGCCCGGCCGACGTTCGACGTCCGCGGATGCCGCGGGTGTGCGTTGAGGATGACATCCACACCGGCCGCCTGACCGGCCTCGACCACGCCCTGGATCACCTCGACCGAGTACGCGTTGACAACGCCCTGGTAGAACAACTCGACGGTGTCGCGCTGGACCGGGTTCGGCCGGCGGCCGACGTACCCGTGCCGCTCCAGGATCTCCTGCACCCGCGCCCGGGTGGCCGGCGCGACGTCGCTGCGACCGTTCAGCACCTTGGAGACCGTCGCCACCGAGACGCCGGCCGTGTCCGCCACCGTCGCCAGGGTGACGCGACCCTTCAACCGCGACATCTCATCACCCTCCTCCGGGATCCTGGACCGTCACCGGCGTCGTCAGCACACGCTGGTGCCCGACCACCCTCACATCCCCGGTGATCCGGACCGTGGCACGACACGGCAGGTCCAGAGACGACGTGCCGAGCATCACTTCGAAGTCTCCGGGCTCGACGATCCGCCGCAGGTCGGGACCCGTGTACGCCGTCCGATCGGCATGCACCCGGAACGTCACGTCGGCCGCGGCCCCCGGCTCCAGCGACACCCGCGAGAACCCGGTCAGCAACTTCAACGGCCGCGCCACCCGCGCCACCACATCGCGCAGATACAGCTGGACGACCTCGTCGCCGGCGCGTTCACCGGTGTTTCGCACCCGCACCGTCGCGGTGAACTCGCCGTCGTTCCCGATCTCGGTCGCACTCAACCGCAGATCGTCCACCGCGAAACTCGTGTACGACGCGCCGTACCCGAAGGGGAACAGTGGCCGGACCTCGAGGCCGCTGATGCCGGCACTCTCCACGCTGCCGAGAGCCGGCTGCAAGTAGGTACCGGGCTGCCCACCGACGTGCCGTGGGATCTGCACCGGCAGCTTGCCACTCGGCACGATCCGCCCACTGAGGACGCCGGCCATCGCGCCGGCACCCTCCTGGCCGGGAATGAACGCCTGCACCAGGCCGGCGACCCGATCCGCGATCCCGCCGAGCGAATAGGGACGACCCGAGACCACCACGACCACGACCGGTGTGCCGCTGTCGAGCAGCGCGTCGAGCATGTCGGCCTGGACCCCGGGCAGCCGCAGGTCCTCGGCGTCACACCCTTCGCCCGAGGTGCCGTGGCCGAACAGTCCGGACAGGTCGCCGACGTACGCGACGCAAAGGTCCGCGGCACGCGCCGCCTCGACCGCCGCCGTGAAGCCGGAGCGGTCCTCGCCCATGACCTCGCAGCCCTTCACATGCAGGAGATCCACGCCGGACAGTTCGTTGCGCAGGGCATCGAACGGGGTGGTCACCTGGATGCCGAGATCGCGGTCGGGATACCGCGGCAGGACATGGTTCGGGAACGCGTAGCACCCCATCAGCGTGCGCGCGTCGGCCGCGCACGGACCGACCACCGCGACCTTCGTCAGCTCGCGCGACAGCGGCAACGCCGAGCCGGCGTCGAGCAGCACGACGGACTTCTCCGCGAGCTCCCGCGCGATGGCCCGGTTCTCCGCCGAGTCGAGGTCGACCTCGCCGGTACGGACCGAACCCTCCGGAGTCCACCCCGGATCGAGCAGACCCAGCTCGATCTTCTGCAGCAGCAGTCGCCGCGCCGCGCGATCGATCAGGTCCTCGGACACATCCCCCGACTTCACCTTGTCGAGCAGTCCGGCGAAGCCGATCGTGTCCGGCAGTTCGACATCGGTGCCGGTGGTCAGCGCCAGCACGCCCGCATCGGCGTTGTCGGCCGCGACCCGATGCATCGAGGCGAGGAACGGCACCGCCCAGTAGTCCGACACGACCGTGCCGCCGAACCCCCACTCGTCACGCAGTACGTCGCCGAACAGCCACGGATCCGCACTCGCGGGCAGCCCGTCGACATCGGCGTACGAACTCATCACCGAGGCGGCGCCGGCGGTCGCGATCGCGGTCTCGAACGTCGGCAGGATGATGTCGAGCAACTCGCGCCGGCCCATCGACACCGGCCCGTGGTTGCGCCCGGCCCGGGACGCAGAGTAACCGGCGAAGTGCTTCAGCGTCGCCAGCACGCCCGCACTCTGCAGGCCCCGGACGTACGCCGAACCCAGCAGCGCGACCAGATACGGATCCTCGCCGATCGTCTCCTCCACGCGACCCCAGCGATAGTCGCGGACCACGTCCAGCACCGGCGACAACCCTTGGTGTACGCCGACCGCGGCCATGTCCCGCCCGATCGCGGCGGCCATCCGCTCGACCAGTCCGGGATCGAAAGTCGCACCCCACGCGATCGACGCCGGGTAGACGGTCGCGCCGTACGTCGTGAAGCCGGTCAGGCACTCCTCGTGGACGAGGGCCGGGACGCCGAGCCGGGAGTCCTTCAGGACGACCTCATGCTGACGGATCAGCTCGGCCACACCCTCCTCGACGGACAGCGGGACGCTGCCCCAGACCCGGGTCAGGTGACCGAGGCCGTCGCGGCTCGCCTCGGCCAGCGACAGCGAGGCGCCGGTGGCGAACACATCCTCCATCGGCGCGACGTTGATCGTTTCGTCCGCGGGCAGCTCGGTGTCGGCCATGTCGTTGCCGGCCCAGCGGCTCCCCAGCTGGGCGATCTTCTCCTCCAGCGTCATCGCCTGCAGCAGCAGGTCGGCGCGCCGGGCGGCGGACAGCGCGGGATCGCGCCACGGCCGATCACTCGAGGTGGACAAGAAGTTCTCCCTAAATCAGAACTCGGCATGGTGACAAAGTATCGAAAACTTTCGACGATTACGGCTGCTGGTTGCGGTCCGCGGCGGCTTTCGTGATTCTCCTGTGACCACAAGCGAATCCGTGACCTCACTGTGACCCCCGAGTGCCACTAGTTCAAGTCTTGACAGCAGTATCTCCGAAATCTATGTTTCGAAAACAAGTCATATCGACAGGTGCTTCCGCAACCTGTGGGGGCAGCACGGAGTACGGAGATCACAGTGGATCCCATGACGACATCTCGGCGTACCTTCCTCGGCCTGGTCGGTGGCGGCGCACTGGCGGCCGGTCTCGCCGCGTGCGGCAGCTCCGGCCCGAAGAGCACGTCCGGTTCGACCACCGGCGGCGCGGCCGCCGGCAGCGGGACGACGACGTACTGGTTCCTGACCGGTCAGCCGCAGCAGGCGATCCGGGAGGCTCAGGTCAAGCGGTTCAACGACGCGAACTCGAGCAGCACGATCAAGACCACCGAGTTCCAGAACGACGCCTTCAAGCAGAAGATCAAGACCGCCATCGGCGCCGGCCAGGGCCCGACGCTGATCTGGGGCTGGGGCGGCGGCGGCCTGAAGTCCTACGTCGACGCCAACCAGGTCGAGGACCTCACCGGCTGGTTCGGTGACAACGCCGACCTGAAGAACTCGATCTTCCCGTCCGCGTTCGGCGCGGCCACCGTCGGCAGCAAGATCTACGCGATGCCGGTCGAGACCGTCACACCGATCGTGCTGTTCTACGACAAGCGCTCGTTCGAGAAGGTCGGCGCCGAGCCCCCGAAGTCGTGGCAGGACATCATGAACCTGGTGCCCAAGTTCAACGACAAGGGCATCGCGCCGTTCTCGCTCGGCGGGCAGTCGCGCTGGACCAACATGATGTGGCTGGAGTTCCTGTTCGACCGGATCGGCGGGAGTGAGGTCTTCCAGAGCATCTACGAGGGCAAGGCGAACGGCTGGTCCGACCCGTCCGCGCTGAAGGCGCTCGAAGAGATGCAGAACCTGATCAAGGCGAACGGCTTCATCAAGGGCTTCTCCTCGATCACCGCCGACTCCAACGCCGACCAGGCCCTGCTCTACACCGGCAAGGCCGCGATGATGCTGCACGGCGCCTGGACCTACGGGAACATGAAGGCCTCTGGTGGCGACTTCGTGACCGGTGGGCACCTCGGCTACATGAACTTCCCGCCGTACGACGGCGGCAAGGGCGACCCGACCGACACCGTCGGCAACCCGGGCCAGTACCTGTCGATCTCCTCCAAGGCCAGCCAGGCCGACAAGGACAACGCGAAGAAGTTCCTGGCCAACAACACCCTCGACAAAGACTCGGTCGACGCGTGGGTGAAGTCGGGCAACATCGCGGTCGCGAAGAACTCGAAGGACAGGCTCGCCTCGATCACCGACACGAACGACAAGGACTGGCTGAACTTCGTCTACGACACCTCGGCGAACGCGAAGACCTTCGCCCAGTCCTGGGACCAGGCGCTCAGCCCGACCCAGGCCGAGACGCTGCTCGACAACATCGCCAAGCTGTTCCAGCTGTCGATCTCCCCGCAGCAGTTCGCCGACAACATGAACGCGGTGATCGGCCAGTGAGTGTGCTCTTGACCGCGCCTGCGCTCCTCGATCAAGGCTCGGAGATCCCATGACCGTGACCGCTCCGCCCGTCGCATCGTCGACTGGCCGCCGCCTGTCGTTTCACTCCGGCTCGACCCGCGTCGGGCGGAGCGGTCCGGTCGCCTGGATGGTGCTGCCGGCCCTGGTGATGTTCGTGGTGTTCGGCGTCGTCCCCCTGGTCGGTGTGTTCGTGCTGAGCTTCACCAAGTGGGACGGACTCGGCCCGATCCATCCCGCCGGCGTGGCGAACTGGCAGGTCGCGCTCAGGGATCCGGGGCTGTACCACGCGCTGTGGGTGACCTTCGAGATCATGATCCTGTCCTGGCTGGTCCAGACCCCGATGAGCCTGCTGCTCGGGGTGTTCCTGGCCGGCCGGCAGCGGTACCGCGCGTTCCTCGCCGTCCTGTTCTTCATCCCGCTGCTGCTCAGCTCGGCGGCGATCGCGATCACCTACAAGGCGCTGCTCGACCCGAACTTCGGCCTCGGCCCGGGGCTGCACCTCGGCTTCCTGACCCAGGACTGGCTCGGCCAGGCCAACCTCGCCATCGCCGTGATCATCTTCATCGTGTCCTGGCAGTTCATCCCGTTCCACTCGCTCATCTACCAAGGCGGCGTCCGGCAGATCCCGGTCTCGATGTACGAGGCGGCCGCGATCGACGGCGCGGGGCGGGTGCGGCAGTTCTTCAGCATCACCGTGCCGCAGCTGAAGTACACGATCATCACGTCGTCGACACTGATGGTGGTCGGTTCGCTGACCTTCTTCGACCTGATCTTCGTGCTGACCGCCGGTGGACCGGGCGACTCGACCCGGGTACTGGCGCTGCTCATGTACCAGCAGGGGTTCATGTCCAACCAGATGGGTCTGGCCAGCGTGATCGCGGTCGTTATCGTCGTCCTGGGCCTGCTCCTGGCGCTGCTGCTCCGCAGACTCGGCGGCAGCACGACGGCCAGCCAGTTGGAAGGAATGTGACATGGCCGTGGTGATCGGGGAAACGCGGGCGACGGCGCGACCGGCCGGGCGCGGTGGCGCTCCGGCCGGGCGAAAGCTGCGCCAGATGAACTGGCTCGGCGGGATCGCGGGCTGGCTGTGGCTCCTGGTCGTGATGATCCCGCTGTACTGGATCGTCGTCACCAGCTTCAAAGACCAGACCGTGTACTTCACCCACAACCCGCTCTCACTGCCGACGGAGCCGACGCTCGCCAACTACCGACTGGTGATCGAGTCCGATTTCCCGCGGTACTTCGTGAACAGCGTGATCGTTGCCGCCGGCACCGTGATCCCGGCGGGCGCGATCGCGTTCATGGCGGCGTACGCGATCGTCCGCGGTGCGGGCAGCCGGTTCCTGGGGGCGACGAACGGGTTGTTCCTGATGGGCCTCGCGATCCCGCTGCAGGCGACCATCATCCCGGTCTACCTGCTGATCATCAAGATGCACCTCTACGACAGCCTGATCGCGCTGATCCTGCCGTCGATCGCGTTCGCGATCCCGCTGTCCGTGCTGGTGCTGACCAACTTCATCCGGGACGTACCGAAGGAACTGTTCGAGTCGATGCGGGTCGACGGCGCCACCGAGTGGGGAATGCTGCGGACACTCGCGCTGCCGCTCACCCGGCCGGCCCTCGTCACCGTCGGCATCTACAACGGCCTCGCGGTCTGGAACGGCTTCCTGCTTCCCCTGATCCTGACCCAGAGCCCGGAGAAGCGGACACTTCCGCTCGCACTGTGGACCTTCCAGGGCCAGTTCAGCGTGAACGTCCCGGCGGTGCTCGCCTCGGTCGTGCTCACCACTCTGCCGATCGTCATCCTGTACGCCGTCTTCCGTCGGCAACTGCTCAGCGGCCTGACCGCCGGCTTCAGCAAGTAGCTACAACCGCCTCGTCCTGGGCCGGAGGGCCCAGGACGTCAGCGTCAGGACGGCGAACGCGGCAGGCGCGATCATCGCGGTGAACTGGTGCACGGCGGCGTTCGACGCCGCCGCGCCGGTCATGTTGATCATCACGCCCGCGTACGCCCATTCCTTCAGCCGCGGCAGCCGGGGCGCGAGCAGCACGACCGCGGCGGCGAGCTTCGCCGTCCCGAGAATGGTGGCGAAGTAGCTCGGATACCCGAGATCGATCATCATCGGGTAGAACGGCGCCAGCCGCAGCAGGTCCATCGTGCCGCCGACGGCGCTCTCCGTCACCACGATCGCGGTGGCGACCCAGTACGCAGTTCTCCTCATCGGATCACCAGCTATCGAAACGATCCCGTACTCTTATCTATCGATACGATAGCGTTTCGATGGAGGTGGATCAATGGCAGCTGCGTCCCGCGGCGACGGCGCCCGGCAACGGGTGCTCGCGGCCGCGCTCGAGGTGCTCGACGAGTCCGGCCTGGCCGGCTTCACGATGGAGGCGGTCGCGCGGCGGGCCGGGGCGAGCAAGGCGACGCTGTACCGGCGCTGGCCGACCACCGGCGCGCTGCTGATCGACGCGATGGACGCCACCTTCCGGCCGTTCCCGCAGCCCGACACCGGCCGGGTGACGAGCGATGTCGCCGAGATCCTGACGGCATTCGTCGCGATGCTCGAGCACACCGCATTCCCGCGACTGCTCGCCGCCTTCATCGACGCGGCCGAACGCGATCCGGCCTTGTCCCGCCTCCACACCGACCTGACCAACCGCCGCCGCGAACCACTTCTCGCCGTCCTGAAACGCGGCCGCGAGCGCGGTGAGCTCGGCGCCGACACCGATCCCGAGCTCACTACGGATCTGCTCACCAGCCCGTTCTTCTACCGTCGCTTCGTTGCCCACCGCCCTATTCCGCGCGGCATGGTCGACGAGGTGATCTCCCGGGTGCTGTCGCCGTAGAGCCGGCGCGTGCCGTCGCTGAGGATCACCAGGCCAGTACGCCGGGGGCGGGACCGGAGCCAGGTCAGTGCGTCAGGCCCCAGGGCGAAGGCCGCGGTGGCGTCGATGTCGGCTTGGGTGAGGGTCGGGTAGATGACGGTGACCGAGGCCAGCGTGGTCGGCGTCGCGCCGGTGCGAGCGTCGGTGATGTGGTCGCCGCGCCGGTGCAGCGCGGAGGTGGCGATCGCACCGTTGCGAATCGGGACGACAGCGGCCACTTTGTCCGGGTCGTGCGGATCCTCGATGCCGATCCGCCAAGCGGGCGCGTCCGGCGTGGCGACGTGACACGTCATGTCACCGCCGGCGGAGAGGCAGTAGTCCGTGTCCGGCAACTGGTCGAAGGCGTGCGCGGCGCGTTCGACCGCCCATCCCTTCACCACCCCACTCGGGTCCAATCCGTGCTCGCGCCGTACGTCGAACGCACCGCCGGACTCCAGTCGGGCGCGTTCGCCCAGCTCGAGGACTTCGGCGACCTCGGGCGGACAGTCCGCGACGGCCAGCTCGCCGCGGTTGAGGCGGGAAATGTACGAGTCCGTGCGGTAGGTGCTGAAGATGCGGTCGGCTGCGTGGAGGATGTCGAGCGCGCCGGACCACGCCCGCGCGGCCGAGTCGTCGTCGGTGTGGCGGCCGCGCAAGGCCAGGCTGATCGGCATCCCCATCACGTGGTCGACGTACCGGCTGGTGGTCATTTCGCCTGGTCCAAAGCGCTTTGCAGGGAACGGATGTAGCCGTCACTGGTGACCGTCGCGCCGCTGACCATGTCGATCTGCGCGCTCTGCGCCTGCTTGGTCTCGTCGATCAGGATCGGCAACGCATACCCGTTGATCTCGGCGTCACGGTGATTCCCGTTCGGGTACTGCAGGACGCTGACGTCGGTGATCTTCCCGCTCTGCAGAGTGAGCTGGACCTGGACGGGTCCCCACTGCGTCGAGGCGACGTCACCGGTGACCGTGGACGAGGACGACGAAGGCGTTGCCGACGGCGAGGGCGTGCCGCCGGTGTCGGTCCCATCACCGCCGGACCCGGCACCGGCCGCCGGGCTGGGCGTCGGCGTGCTGCTCACCGAGCCGCTACCGATCGGCCGCGCCACGGCCTGCGGGCCGGAGGTCGAGGTGTGGTAGCCGAACAGCAGTACGACAACAGACGCCGTACCGAGGAACCAGAAGACGATGCGTTTCACAGGGTCACCAACTGAAGGATTCGAGATGGAGGCGTTCGGGCGGGAGGCCGGCGGCGGCGAGCGTGCGTTTCACCAATTGGGTCCAGTTGTCGGGGCCGCACAGGTAGACGTCGCGTTCGGCGATGTCGGGGATCCAGGACAGCAGGGCCTGCAGGTCGTCGAGGTCGTCGATTCCCGGGCCAAGCCACGAGTCGGTGCGCCGACGATGGCCGGGCACTGTCAGCAGGTCGAGACCGCGCTGGTGGCGCAGTGCCTGGAACTCAGAGGAGAACAACGGCTCGTCGGTGTACCGCTGGACCAGGATCGCGTCGCGCGGGGCGTAGCTCAGACCCTCGGCGAGAGCTCGCAGCGGCGTGATGCCGACGCCGGCGCCGATCAGGGCGATCTTCCGCTCGGTCCGGGCTCGCGGACTCAAACGCCCGTACGGACCCTCGACAAAGACGCGGGTGCCGGGCCGCACCGCGCGGAGTGCCGCGCTGCCGTCACCTGCCTCCTGGACGGTGATGCGCAGACCGCGCCCGTCCGGCGCGGCCGACAAGGAGTACGGGTTGGCCCGCGTCCAGCCGGGCCGGCCGAGGAACCGCCAATGGAAGAACTGCCCGGCCTCGGCTCGCAGCCGGTCCAGTCGCCGGCCCGCGACGTACACCGAAACCACGCGATCGGCCTCCGGTACGACGGCTGTCACGCGCAACCCGTGCCGTACGTTGCGCCGGATCGGCACACCGACCCGGTAGACGAGGATCGTCGCTGCCGCGACCGCCCAGGCCGTCCACCAGAACACGGTCCGGCCGGTCGACGACAGGAACTCCTGGCCCGTCCAGAGCTGGTGCGGAAGCGCGAGTCCGACCCCGAGATAGGCATACAAGTGCAGGAGGTGCCATGACTCGTAGCGGATCCGCCGTCGCGCGGCCTTGATACTCGTCACCACGCTCAGACACAGGCAGACCGTGCCACCGACCGCCAGCAGCATGCCGGGATAGTCGACGGTCAGATCCCACAGCATCGCGGGTGTCCTGCCCAACTCCCCCGCGGCGTACCCCCAGGTGATCGTGACAAGATGCGCCAGCATCAGATTGAACGACGTGAATCCCACCAGCCGGTGAATGCGCGCCAGGCGGTCCTGGCCGAACGCGGCCTCGAGCATCGGCACACGGGCCATCAGGACCACCTGGGCCAGCAGCAGCACCGCGGCCACCAACCCGGTCAGCCGGCCCAGCGAGGTGAGCCCGGTGGCCCAGCCGCCCAGCTCCTGCACCCCGCCGCCGGCCACCCACCAGTAGCTGACCAGCAACAGGCTCAGCCACAGCACGGCGAGGGCGCCGAGCCGCACCGCACCGTCGTTGCGAGCCCGTCGTCCTGGCAGCACGAGGACGGGTGTCTCGATCATGGCGGCTCCTGGGATGTGGCGGGTCCACCCCAGTGTCGAGTGGCCGTCTGAGCACAACCTTCGGCTTCCCTGTGAGCCTGCTGTGAAACGGTCGTTCCACATCGGCGGGCATTGCCCGTGGCGACGGAATTCGCTACCGTTGAGTGTTTTGTGGCGTAAAACAAAAAAGATGCCCTGGAAAGGCATCTGGCAACAGATTATCAGGAATTCGGGGATTCTGCAATCACGAATCGGGGGCAGGATGACGGATCAGGTGCTGGGGCGCGAGATCGCCGCCGAACAAGGCCTGGTGACGGCGATGTACGACCGGCTCGACGTGCTGCGGGAGCGGGCCCGGGCGGAACTGCACCGCGTCCAAGGCGAGGAAACCACGCAGAACAATCAGGCCTACACGGAGCGCGAATCGTTCACGGACTTGTTCTCCGGCCGACTCTCCCAATTGTCGTCGGTGGAGCGCGGATTGTGTTTCGGGCGGATCGACGAAACCGCCGGCGACCGGTTCCACATCGGCCGGATCGGATTGTTCGACGAGAACTACGACCCGATCCTGATCGACTGGCGGACGCCGGTCGCGCAGGTCTTCTACCGCGCCACGTCGGCCGACCCGCTGGGCGTCAAGCGGCGGCGGCACATCCGGCTGCACGGCCGGACGGTGGCCGGCGTGGACGACGACGTCCTCGCCCTCGCTGCGCTCGGTGACGCCGAGCGCAGCACCCTGATCGGCGAGGCCGCGCTGCTGTCGTCGCTCGGCGCGAGCCGCACCGGCCGGATGAACGAGATCGTCGCGACGATCCAGTCCGAGCAGGACGAAATCATCCGCTCCGGACTCCCTGGCGTCCTCGTCGTCCAAGGTGGTCCGGGCACCGGCAAGACCGTGGTCGCGCTGCACCGGGCGGCGTACCTGCTCTACACGTATCGCGAGCAGCTTGCGCGCAGCGGCGTACTGGTGGTCGGGCCGAACAGCACCTTCCTGCGCTACATCGACCAGGTGCTGCCCTCACTCGGCGAGACCGGCGTCGTGCTGGCGACGATCAGTGAGCTGTACCCGGGTGTGGTGGCGACGGCGCCGGAGTCGCCGGCGGCCGCCCGGATCAAAGGTGGCGTGGCCTTGGCCGACGTCCTCGCGCAGGCGGTCCGCGGCTTCCAGCTGGTCCCGGGCGCGCCGATCAGGCTCAAGGTCGACCAGCACGAGCTCGTGCTGCGGCCGGACGTCGTACGCAAGGCGCAGACCAAGGCCCGGGAGTCGGACGAGCCGTACAACCAGGCGCGCGGGATCTTCGTCGGGCGGATCCTCAAGACGTTCACCAACCAGATCGTCGACCGGCTCGGACGCCAGTACGTCGGCGCGGAGGACATCGAGGACATCCGCAAGGAACTGACCGAGGACGACCGGGTCCAGGCGCTGCTCGACCGCCTCTGGCCCGAGCTCACTCCGCAACTCCTCGTCTCGGTGCTGTTCTCCTCACCCGAGCGACTGGCCGCGGCGGCACCGCACCTCACCGACGAGGAACGCGCCGCAGTGCTCCGGCCGCTGGACGCGGACTGGACGGCGTCCGATGTCGCGCTGCTCGACGAAGCGGCCGAGCTGCTCGGTGACACCGACGCAACTGTTGCCGCACGCAACCGTCAGGCTTCCGATGCGGACGCTGCCGAGGCGGCCAACCGGGAGTACGCCCGCGGCGTCGTCGCCATCGAGCTGACCGCGGAGCGGATCGAGATCATGCCGTGGGAGATCGAGCAGTTCGCCGATCTGGTCGCCCGCCGGACCCAGCTGATCGAGAACCCGGTCACCCTGGCGGAGCGCGCGGCCTCCGATCGCACCTGGGTGTTCGGGCATGTGATCGTCGACGAGGCGCAGGAGCTGTCCGAGCTGGACTGGCGGATGCTGATGCGCCGTTGCCCGCGTCGCTCGATGACACTGGTCGGCGACATCGCCCAGACCGGGTCGGCGGCGGGCGTGCGGTCGTGGGCCGACCTGCTCGACAAGTACGCGCCGCGGCGGTGGCGCAGCGCCGAGCTGACCGTCAACTACCGCACGCCCGCGGAGATCATGACCGTCGCGGCCGACGTCCTCGCCGCGATCGACCCGTCCCTGCAGCCACCGGCCTCGGTGCGCGAGACGGGTATCGAGCCGTGGACCCGGAGCGTGTCTGCCGAGAAGTTCACCGATGCACTGATCACCGCGATCAAGGCCGAACGCGAGTCGATCCACGACGGCCGTCTCGCCGTCATCGTGCCTGCGCCCCGGTACGACGAGTTGGCCGCCGTACTCACGGATGTTGCCCACGGCCACGATCCGTCCGTCCTCGACGCGGACGTCGCGCTCCTCGACGTACTCCAGTCCAAGGGCCTCGAGTTCGACGCCGTGCTGATCGCCGACCCGGCCGGCATCATCACCGAGTCCGACCGCGGCCTCTCCGACCTCTACGTCGCGGTCAGCCGCGCCACCAAACGCCTCGGCATCCTCAGCTCCGGTGACCTCCCGGAGGTGCTCACGCAGGTACGACGTACTCCGCGTCCGTGACGTGGTCGCCCCACTCCGTCTCCGGTTCGTCGGAGCCGGTGCCTTCCCAGATAGCGGTGTGGACCATGAAGTTGTCCGGGGCACCGCCGTGCCAGTGCCACTCTCCCGGCGGGGTGTAGATCACGTCACCGGGGCGGATCAGGGTGACCTCGCCACCGCGGGACTGGATCAGGCCGACGCCATCGGTGACGTGGAGGGTCTGGCCGTTCGTGTGCCGGTGCCAGGCGGTCCGGGCACAGGGCGCGAACCGGACGGTGTTGACCCGCACCCGGGACGGCGCCTCGCCGCGGATCACGACGTCGAACCAGACGTCACCGGTGAACCACTCGGCGGGGCCTTTGGCGGTGGGGGTCTTGGGGAGGATCTGCACAGCTATTCCTTGTCTTGAGCAACGATTTCGGTGGGCCGATCCTGGGTGGCGGCCCAGCTGGCCAGCAGCTTGAGCGCGTCCGCGGTCGGCGTACCGGCCGGCGCGGTGTAGACGAGCAGGATCAGGCCCGGGTCGGACGGGAACTCCATCGCCTCGAAGTCGAGGTCGAGGTCACCGACGACGGGATGGTGCAGCTTCTTCTTGCCGGTCCGGTGGAAGCGGACGTTGTGCGCGGCCCACCGGGTCCGGAAGGTCTCGCTCCGGGTCGACAGCTCGCCGATGAGCTCGGTCAGCGCCTTGTCGTGCGGGTTACGGCCGGCCTCCAACCGCAGGATCGCCGCGATGTCGTCGGCCGCGCGCTCCCAGTCGGCGAAGAACTCCTTCGACGCCGGGTCGAGGTAGACGAACCGGGCGGTGTTCGCCGGGCGGCGTGGGTCGGCGAGCATCGGCGCGTAGAGGGCCTGCGCCATCGGGTTCGCAGCCAGCAGGTCGTGGCGTCCGTTGCGGATCCAGGCCGGCGCGTCGGTGATCGCGTCCAGGACCTGCTGGATCGCCGGCCGCACCCCCTTCGTCGCCGCACGCCGCCGGACCGTGGGACTGGGGTCGGACTCGCGGGCGAGGGTGAACAGATGGGCTCGCTCGGCATCGTCGAGTTGCAGCGCGCGGGCGAGCGCCTCGAGAACACTCTCGGACGCACCGGCCAAGTGCCCCCGCTCGATCCGGACGTAGTAATCCACCGAGACACCGGCCAGCAGCGCCACCTCTTCCCGCCGTAACCCCTTCACCCGGCGGTTGCCGCCGTACACGGGCAGGCCGGCCTGCTCCGGGGTCAGGCGTGCACGCCGGGAGCTGAGGAACTCCTTGATCTCGGCTCGGTGGTCCATGCCGCCAAGGTTACGGACCGTCGCCGGGAGGAGGGAGGCACTGGCATTACCTGGATCCGCAGTGACTCCCGCGCGGCTGGAACGTGACCTTTACTGAGACCATGCGAGCGACTTACATGTACGGCGCCGGAGACGTGCGGGTCATCGACGTACCGGATCCGGTGATCCAGCAACCCACGGACGCCCTGGTGCGGGTGGTCAGGTCCTGCATCTGTGGCAGCGACCTGCACCCGTATCACAACCTGCCCGCGACGCCGGAGGGGAAGTCGATGGGCCACGAGTTCGTCGGCGTGGTCGAGGACGTCGGCGGTGAGGTGACGACGGTCCGCGCGGGCGACTTCGTCATCGCGCCGTTCGCCTGGTCCGACGGCACGTGCGACTTCTGCCGCGAGGGCCTGCAGACCTCCTGCCGGCACGGCGGCTTCTGGAACGCGAACGGCGTGTACGGCGGCCAGGCCGAGGCCGTCCGGGTACCGCTCGCCGACGGCACGCTGGTGAAGGTGCCAGTGGGTGAGGACTCCGCGTTGGTCCCGTCCCTGCTGACCCTGTCCGATGTTTACGGCACCGGCTACCACGCGGCGTTCAAGGGTGGCGTGTCTGCAGGGACCTCCGTCACCGTGATCGGTGACGGAGCGGTCGGTCTGATGGCTGTCCTGTCGGCGAGGCAACTCGGGGCCGAGCGCATCATTCTGATGGGCCGGCACAAGGTCCGCACGGATCTCGGCCTCGAGTTCGGCGCGACCGACGTGGTCGCCGAGCGCGGCGAGGAGGGCATCGCCAAGGTCCGCGAGCTCACCGGCGGCGACGGCACCCATGTCGTCCTGGAGGCCGTCGGCCACATGCCGGCGTACGAACAGGCCATCGGCGTCGTCCGTGCGGGTGGCGTGATCAGCCGCGTCGGGGTCCCGCAGTACCTCGACGCACCGGTGGGCTTCCCCAGCCTCTTCGGTCCCAACATCACCCTTACCGGCGGCCCCGCCCCGGCGCGCGCATACATCGAGCCTCTCCTGCCCGGCGTACTCGAGGGGAAGGTCGACCCCGGCAAGGTCTTCGACCGCACCATCGACCTCACCGACGTCCCCGACGGCTACCGCGCCATGGACGACCGCAAGGCGCTGAAAGTGCTGGTCCGCTCATGACCGAACCCACGCCTGCACAGAGGATGATCGGCGACTTCGCGCCGAAGCTCGTCGCGCTCACCGACGAGGTCCTGTTCGGTGATGTCTGGGAGCGCACCGAACTGTCCCCGCGCGACCGTAGCCTGATCACCGTCGCGAGTCTCATCAGCGGCGGGAACACCGAACAGCTCCGCGGCCACCTGGCTCGGGCGAAGCAGAACGGGCTGACCGAGACCGAACTCAAGGAGGTCATCATCCACCTCGCCTTCTACGCCGGCTGGCCCAAGGCTATGTCCGCGATCACCATCGCCCGTGAGGTGTTCGAGTCATGACGACCTGGACAGCCGAGGAACTGCAGCGCATCGGCGATGCGACCGAGCTCCGCGTCTCGTCGTACCGCACGGACGGCACACTCCGGCCTTACGTGACGATCTGGATGGTCCGGGCCGGCGACGACATCTACATCCGGTCGATGGAAAGTGCCGGCACCCCCTGGTACCGGCGCGCGAAAGCCAGCGGTACCGGCCGCATCAAGGCCGGTGGTGTCGAACGGGATGTGACATTCGCCGACGCCGCCGCGGACGACCACGCGCGCATCGACAACGCCTACCACGCGAAGTACGACCGCTACGGCCCCGGTCCCGTGGGCGCCGTGGTCGGTCCCGGCGTCGCGCCGGTGACGTTGCGCCTCCTCCCCCGCGACTGAAGGAAGAAACAAGCTGATGGAGTACACACGTCTGGGCAAGTCAGGGCTCAAGGTCAGCCGGATCGCCTTGGGGTGCATGAGTTTCGGGGACACCTCGCGAGGGTTCAGCGAGTGGGCGTTGGACGACGCCGCGGCTGAGCCGATCTTCCGGCAGGCGGTCGAGCTCGGCATCACGTTCTGGGACACCGCCAACGTGTACGGGTACGGCAGCTCCGAGGAGATCGTCGGCCGGGCGATCACCAAGTACAGCCGGCGCGAGGACGTCGTACTGGCCACCAAGGTGCACTTCCGGATGCACGACGGCCCGGGCGGATCCGGCCTGTCCCGCAAGGCGATCCTCGAACAGATCGACGCTTCGCTCACCCGGCTCGGGACCGAGTACGTCGACCTGTACCAGATCCACCGTTTCGACCCGGATGTCCCGGTCGAGGAGACGATGGAGGCACTGCACGACGTCGTCAGGGCCGGCAAGGCGCGGTATCTCGGCGCGTCGTCCATGTGGGCCTGGCAGTTCGCGAAGCTGCAGCACGCGGCCGACCTGCACGGCTGGACCCGGTTCGTCTCGATGCAGAACCAGTACAGCCTGATGCAGCGCGAAGAGGAACGCGAGATGTTCGGCCTGCTCGCCGACCAGGGCGTCGGCAGCATCCCGTGGAGCCCACTCGCCAAGGGCCGCCTCGCCCGGCCGTGGGGCATCCAGACTCGTCGCGGCGACACCGACCCGCTCGTCGCACAGCGCTTCGTCGCCGCCAACGACGAGCCCATCGCCGACGCCGTCCAGGCGGTCGCCGAGACCCGCGGCGTCCCGATGGCGCAGGTCGCGCTCGCCTGGGTCCTGCACAACCCGGTCGTCGCCGCTCCCATCGTCGGCCCCACCAAACCGAACCATCTCGCCGACGCCGTCGCCGCCCTCGACATCACCCTCACCCCGGAGGAGCTCACCACCCTGGAGTCGGCCTACACACCCCGCCCACCCACCGGCTACTGACCCACCGGCTGAGCCGTGACGCACGCCACGCCGTGGTGCCCGCAGGGCCCGGAGTGATCGCCGCGGAGTGAGCGCGTCGTCACAGCTGGTGAGATCGCCGCGTGGATGTGTAAATTCCGTAACGAAAAGGGTCCCGGAAACCCCTCTCCTGCCGTAATCTGCCGGACCATGCACAAAGGCGAGCGGGCTCGACGGCCCAACGTCGTTCAGTCGGTGTTCGTTTTCCTCGTGGTGAGTGCGCTGGCGGGAGCTCTCGTCGCCGGCCTGGCGCTCCCCCTGGCGGGTCTGGCCGGGGTGACCACAGCGAAGGCCCACGACACCGTGCAGTACCTGCCCCAGGACCTGAAGACGGAGCCGCTGGCGCAGAAGACGATCATCCAGGCGGCCGACGGTACGACGATCGCCACGCTGTACCAGGAGAACCGGACCCCGGTCACGCTGAAGCAGATCAGCCCGGTCATGCTCCAGGCGATCGTCGCGATCGAGGACGACCGGTTCTACCAGCACGGCGCCCTGGACGCGAAGGGCACCCTGCGCGCCATGCTGCGCAACCAGTCGTCCGGCGGCGTCCAGCAAGGTGGCTCCAGCATCACCCAGCAGTACGTGAAGCTGACCCTGATCAACAAGGCGCGCACGCCGGAGGAGGTCAAGGCGGCCACCGCCGAGACGTACGAGCGCAAGATCGCCGAACTGCGCTACGCCATCGCGGTCGAGAAGCAGTACTCCAAGGACGAGATCCTCAACCGGTACCTGAACCTGGCCTTCTTCGGCGACCGCTCCTACGGCATCGACGCGGCGGCCATGCACTACTTCGGCGTCCACGCGGCCAAACTGACGCTGCCGCAGGCGGCGATGCTGGCCGGCCTGGTGAAGAACCCGACCGGCTACAACCCGATCGACCACGCGGGGCGGGCCAAGGAACGTCGCGATGTCGTGCTGCGCCGGATGCAGGAGCTCAACGTCATCACGGCCAAGCAGGCCCAGGACGCGATCAAGACGCCGGTGATCAATCCGGCCAAGGTCATCAACGTGCCGAGCGGTTGCGCGAACTCCAGGTACCCGTTCTACTGCGACTACGTCGTCGCCCAGCTCAAGGACAACCCGGCCTTCGGCAAGACCCCGGAAGACGCGGAGAACTACATCGAGACCGCGGGCCTGGTGATCCGCACCTCGCTCGACCCGAAGATCCAGGCGGCGGCCGAGTCCTCGATCAAGAAGCACTCCAAGCCCAGCGACCAGGCGGTCGCGGCGATCACGATGGTCGAGCCGGGCACGGGCCTGGTGAAGGCGATGGCGCAGAGTCGGAGCTACGGCAGCAAGAAGGGCCAGACGTCGTACAACTACAACGTCGAGAAGTCCTACGCCGGTGGGTACGGCGGGTTCCAGAACGGCTCGACGATGAAGGCCTTCACGATCGCCGCCGCGATCGGCAAGGGCGTGCCGCTCACCTACCGGATCAACTCGCCGCAGACTCTCCCCCTGAGCGGCAAGAAGTTCAGCACCTGCACCGGGGTCACTTCCGATGACGACTACACCCCGAAGAACTCCACCAAGACGATCGCCGACCCGTCGATGATCGACGCGGCCCGAGCCTCGACCAACACCTACTTCCTGCAGCTGTCCGAGCAGATCGGTCTCTGCCCGATCGCCACGATCGCCTCGAAGCTCGGCATGTACGACGCCCAGACGATGAAGCCGCTGGAGCAGGTGGTCTCGTTCACGCTCGGGTCGGTCGGCTACATCACGCCGCTGATGCTCTCGAACGCGTACGCGACGTTCGCGGCCCGCGGGATGTACTGCAAGCCGCAGATCGTCACCTCGATCTCCAACAAGGGCAAGCCCGTTCCCACGCCGGGTCCGAACTGTCACCGGGCGCTCTCGCCGACGGTCGCGGACGGCGTCAACTACGTGCTGAACAAGGTGATGGAGCCGGGCGGCACCGGCGGCAAGCTGAAGTTCGGCAAGAGCGACCTGGGTGGCAAGACCGGAACGATCAACAACAACTTCGCGGTCTGGTTCGCCGGCTACTCGTCCAAGCTGGCCGCCGCGTCGGTGGTGGCCGACGCCAACCCGCCGTACAAGGATCTGATCGGTCAGACCCTCAACGGCGAGAAGATGCGTGACGCGTCCGGTTCGGGCACCGCCGGCCCGATCTGGGAGACCGCGATGCAGCTGGCGCTGCACGGACTGCCGAGCAGCAAGTTCGTCCAGCCGGACGACAAGACGATCCGCGGCAACGTGAAGGACCTGCCGTACCTGAAGGGCATGACCCCGGTGGACGCCACGGCCAAGCTGCTGTCGATGGGCTTCAAGGCCGCGATCTCTCCGACCCCGGTGGACTCGGACGCGCCGGCGGGCACGGTCGCGTCCACCACGCCACGGCAGGAGGACGGTGCGCCCGAGGGTGCGACGGTGACGCTGGTGCTGTCCAACGGCAGCAAGGCGCCGCCGACGGTCCCCACGCCGCCGATCACCCCGCCACCGCCGGGTACGCCGCCGACGATCAAGCCGCCGCCCGGATTCCCGACCTGCCCGCCCTGGGACCCCAGGTACCCGAAGTGTGGCCGCGGCGGCCGCTGACCACTCCCTGTTTCTGCACGCGGTCGGGTGATCACTAGGCTGGGGCCTAACACCTAGCACCGTGAAAGGACTCCCCCGTGAGTGTCGAAGAGTTGACCGCCCAGCGTGACCGTGCCCGGCAGGACTATGAGGCGTTGGTGGCGAAGGGGCTGAAGCTCGATCTCACCCGCGGGAAGCCTTCGCCGAAGCAACTGGATACGGCGAATGGAGTGCTGGGGCTGGAGGGGGAACCGGTCGCGGCCGATGGGACCGACCTGCGGAACTACGGTGGGCTGAACGGGCTGCCGGAGTTGCGCGCGATCTTCGCCGAGGATCTGCAGGTGCCGGTCGAGCAGTTGCTGGCGGCGGGGAACTCGAGCCTCGAACTGATGCACGACGCCGTCGTGTTCGCGCTACTCGGGAAGGTGCCGGGGGCCGAGCAGCGGTGGGCCGACGTGGACGGGCTCGCGTTCCTGTGCCCGGTGCCGGGGTACGACAGGCATTTCGGGATCTGCGAGCGGTTCGGGATCCGGATGATCCCGGTGCCGATGACTGCCGACGGACCCGACATGGACGTCGTCGAGCGGCTCGTCGCCGAGGACGCGCGGATCAAGGGCATCTGGTGCGTGCCGAAGTACAGCAACCCGGACGGCGCTGTCTACTCCGACGAGACCGTCCGCCGGCTCGCCGCGATGGAGACGGCGGCACCGGACTTCCGCATCTTCTGGGACAACGCGTACGCCGTCCATCACCTGACCGACTCGCCCGCGACGATCGCCGACGTACTCGCGCTGTGCGCTGAGAACGGTCACCCGGATCGGGTCTTCGTGTTCGGGTCCAGCTCGAAGATCACGTTCGCCGGCGCCGGCGTCGCGTTCATCGGATCGTCACCGGCCAACCTCGAGTGGTGGCTGAGCCACACGGTGAAGCGGAGCATCGGTCCGGACAAGATCAACCAGCTGCGGCACGTTCAGTTCCTCCGCGACGCCGACGGGCTGCACGCGCACATGCGGACGCTGGCCGAGCTGATCCGGCCCAAGTTCGACGTGGTCGACAAGATCCTCACCGCCGAGCTCGGCGGTACCGGCCTGGCCTCGTGGACCAACCCGGCCGGCGGCTACTTCATCAGCCTGCAGGTGCCGGAGGGTTGCGCGCGCGAGGTCGTCGCCAAGGCCAAGGCGGCCGGCATCGCCATCACCCCGGCCGGCGCCACCCACCCGTACGGCGACGACCCCACCGACCAGACCATCCGCATCGCCCCCACCTACCCCGAACTCCCCGAGGTGGAAGCCGCCATCACCGGCCTCGCCACCTGCGTCCGTCTGGTAGCCACCGAGAAGCTGCTCGCCGATCAGGCCTGAGGCACCTCGAAGATCAGGCACGTAGAAGTCGCCTGGGCCAGCAGCGTGCCGCCTTCGTCGAACAAGCGGGCTTCGGCGACCGCGGTACGGCGGCCTCGGCTGATGATGGTGCCTTCGCAGCGGAGCAGACCTGACTTGGTGGTGACCGGCTTGATGAACCGGGTCATCAGGTCGAGGGACGTGTAGCCGACGCCGGCCGGCAGAGTCGAGTGCACGGTGCAGCCGGCCGCGGTGTCGAGGAGTGTCGCGATGATCCCGCCGTGGACCGTGCCGAGCGGGTTGTAGTGGAACTCGGCCGCCGGCATGAACACCGTCACGCGCCCCTCCTCCGCCTCCAACCCGGTCGCGCCGACCAACTGCAGGATCGGTGGCGCCGGGATCTCCCCGCCCTGCATTGCCCGCAGCATCTCCAGGCCCGGGGTGCTCCCGATCCGCGCCGCCGTCAGCGCCGGGTCCGTCCAGGAGAAGGTCCGGCTGCGGCTCGTCGGGTCGTCCGCCACCCCGGGCGCCTGCTCCTGCGTCTCAGTCATGCACCGAGCCTCACATCACCCCGCTGGGTCTGTCAACGAGACTTAGCCCTCACTACGTCGGCCCATCTCCGCGGGGACATCGGTCAAACGCATGAAACACGGCGGATTCCTGGCCCCGGCCTTCCGTCTCTGCGTGCTGTCGCTAGGCTGCTGCACGCACTGGGGAGGTTGGGAGTGAGGCAGTTCAATGCACCACCTGGTTGGCCCGATCCGCCGACCGCGCGGTGGCGACCACCGAAACGTTGGCGGCCACAGGAGTCGTGGCCGCCCGCTCCGGACGGCTGGGCGTTCTGGGTCGACGAGGATGGCCACGCCGTTCGCGGTCCGCTGGGCCGGTTCGGCGGCACGAGCAGGGTCAAGGTCGGCGCGATCGCGGCGATCCCGGTCGCCCTGATCGCGTTGGTGCTGTTCAACCCGTTCGGCGGCGGCGAGTCGGCCAGTACGGCGCCCACCCGCGCAGCGACGACCGAGGCCGGGACAACTCCGGCGCCGGGGAGCACGCCGACCGCACCACAGACCGAGGGGCCAACGACAGCACCGACCACCGAACCCACGCACGAGCCGACCCGGACGCCGACCGAGACGCCGACGCAGACACCGAGCCCTACGCCGACGCAGACGCAACCATCGGAACCGACGCCCACACAGACCGAGCCGCTGCCGACTACCGAGCCGACCGCGCCCCAGGCCACCACCACGACCGTGGTCTACAAGAACTGTGCCGAGGTGCGCGCCGCCGGTAAGGCGCCGCTCCACCGTGGCGACCCCGGCTACTCGACCGAACTGGATCGCAACGGTGACGGCGTCGCCTGTGACCGCGGCAATTCCTGACGGATGCCGTCGTTCCACAGTTCCTGGGTCTGACTCACCCAGAAGGCGGCGAACAGCAGGATCAGGGTGCCCTCGATCCACAGGACGGCGTGCTGCCAGCCGAAGAGCGCCTTCCAGCCGACCATCACGAGCGGCGCGATCACCATCAGCAGCGCGATCACCGAGTACCGGTTCGCCGGCGAGTGCGGGACCGCGTGCTTGCGCTGCTTGCGCCGGAACTGCTCCGCATTCAGCAGGACCACGGCGACGATGCACACGAACATCGTGATCGCGGCCGCGTAGTGCGCGTTGTCGATGAAACCCTCGCGGTCGACGAAGAACCACACGAGCCCACCACCGAAGATCAGCGTCGACACGGCCAGACCGACCACGTACATCCACGTCCACTGGTTCGGGTGCTGGATGCGATCGCGGATGATGAAGATCGCGGCGACGACCAGGCACGGTACGGCGATGATGAACAACGCGAGCATGTTGTTCGAGACGTTCGCCGCCGCATCGCCGAGGTCCACCGGCACCGAGTGGCAGGTGCCCCGCCCCGGCGTCGGGACCAGCGCGACACCGGGCGCGAGGATGCCGGCCACGTTGAGCAGGATGTCCTCCGGCTCGGTGTTGCCCTTCAGCACCACCATGCACACGCCGATCGTGATCAGCGAGCCGACGAAGATCGCGCGTACTGGCGTGTAGTAGTAGGCACTGATCGAGTTCTGCAGGCAGTGCGGATCGGTCTTCGACCACTCGATCACCAGCGATGCGCCGAGCAGGACGATCATGGCGATCATCGCCATCCGCAGATAGCGATAGGTCTTGATGGAGTAACCACCGGGCACAGGCATCGTCGGCCCCCCTGATACGAGCTCCCCCTACATCTCGCAGTATGCGCTCGCGGTGGCCACCCGGCATGCCGTGCGGGCCTCCGGGCGTGTCAGCCGGCGGCCCCTCGCGCCAGTTCGGACAGTTGACCGAAGCCTCCCCGGCGCGGAAGAGCTCGCGCGTGCTCTGCAACGCCTCCGGTGAGGAGTCGAAGCCACGGACGACGTCCCCGCCCAATGGCGACATCAGCGTGTAGTCGTCGCTGTGGTGGATTCACAGCCGGATCGACTTCTTGCTCGTTCCCGTCGAACGTTCGGTCGTCGGCTACGACGGCACCTACGGGCGTTGGTGGACTATGGCGATGGGGTGGGTGGTGTGGTGCAGGACGCCTCGGGCGGTGGAGCCCAGGAGGTGTTCGGCGAGGCGGGAGCGGGGGCGGCCGCCGACGGCGAGAAGTTGGGGGTTCAAGTCCTCGGCGGCGGCGAGGAGGCCTTCGACAGGGTGGCCCTGGTGGACGTCATGCGTGATCTCGAGGCCGGGCCGTTTGGCGCGCCACTCCTCGACGAGTTCGGCGCCGCGGGCATCAGCCATGTCGTGCCACTGGTCGATATCTTCGGCGGACGCGGGCTGGTCGGTGGCGACCTCCCAGGGGAAGTCCCAGACCAGGACGAGGGTGAGCTGTACGCCGTGCGCGGCGGCGTGGTCCGCGGCGAACTCGATGGCCGGCTGGTCGGGCTCGGACTGGATCCAGTCGACGCCGACCAGGACCGGGGCGGTGCGATGCTCCTGCTGCTGCCAGCCGCTCGGTACGACGACCACCGGGCCGCGGCCGCGGTTGCCGACCGCGTCGGAGGTGGAGCCGATCAGCAGGTCGGCGAAGACGCCGTGCCCGCGCCGGCCGAGCACCAGCATCGTCGCGGTCGCACTGAGGTCGACCAGCACGTCATCCGGCTTCCCGACGCGCAGGTCGACGCCAAAGTCCAGCTCGGTGTCGATTCCCGCCAGGTACGGGCGCACTTCGTCGACCACCCGGGCGGCCGCCTTGTCGATCCTCACCGGGACGACCGATTCCCCGTCGAGCCGCACCGGAGCGTGGGTGTCGCTGTAACGCCTCGGCTCCTCGACGCTGTGGATCGCACGCAGCGGCAACTCCCGCAGCAGCGCCTCGGTCACCCCCCAGTCGAGTGCCTTGCTGCGCTGCCACGCGGCGTCGATTCCCACGATGATCACGTCGTCGGCCATCTCCGGCCCCTTTCCCGATGCTGTGATTGTCCGCCTGCCCCGCGCCGATTCCACCCCCCGGGCTCGATGGTTGCGGAAAACGCCGGGCTCGGTGACGCAGGGGAAAACCGCCGTGTCGGCAGCCCGTGAAAAGGGCATGCTGACGGGCAAAATCCCGATCCGTTATCCGCCCTCGTCGATCGGACACCGCCCGTGCCCAACCTCCGGAAGTCCCGTTTCGCCGTACGGCTGGCCGCCGTGCTCGGCGCCGCAGCCGTCGCAGGCGTGGCCCTGACCGCACCTGCTCCCGCGACCACCGACTCGGCGGCCGCTCCCCCGGATCCCGTGAATGCCTGGCAGTATCCGCACTGGCCGCAGAAGCAGCCGTGGCAGGAGCCGGGCCAGGACCAGCGGATCGCCGCCACCACCTCCCAGGGTCTGCCGGGTCCGATCGACCCGCAGAACTGGGAGAACCCGGACCACATGACCTGGAGCGACTACGTCAAGCCGCCCGGGACCGACTGGGCGAACCCGGCGACGAAGGGCTCGGTCCGGACGTTCAAGGGTGCCCTCGTGCTGCTCGACTATCCGAACCAGGACTTCGTCATCACCAAGCCCAAGGGCTCGACCGTGTTCGGCAACCCGAGTGCCGAGGCGAACGGCGTACCGCGGGACCAGGTCGGCGAGTTCTACAAGAACTTCCTCAACACGCCCAACGCGCTGAACCGCGGCCACACCCTGCACGAGTACTGGATGGAGGACTCCGGCGGCCGGTACGGCGTCGACCTGACCGCGTTCGGCCCGTACCGGATGCCCGGCAAGTCGCACGAGTACGCGATGGAGTTCCAGGGTGGCACCGCCTGCCCGGCCGGTGACAACTGCACGAAGAACATCCGCACCGACGGTCGCGCGGCGTGGGTGGCCGATCAGGGTCCCGACGTACCGGCCGGGTTCGATTTCGTGTTCTTTCTGAGTGCCGGCCAGGACGAGTCGTCCACCTGGCAGGAGTTCGGGATGATGAAGTTCCCGACCAAGGAGGACGTCACCGACGACTTCGGGCCGCCGGACCCGAGCCTGCCGAACTGGTCGAACACCCGCTACGTCGACTGGACCTCGTGGGCCGCGGGAGCGTCGATCTGGCCGAACGCCGGCGGTGGTTCGTCGACCCAGGCGGAGAGCTCGGGCATGGCCGTGTTCGCCCACGAGTTCAGCCACATCCTGGGCATCGGCGACAACTACAACAATCCGTACGGCGTTCCCGCCCGGCGCGCGTATACCGGGATCTGGGAGATGCTCAGCCGGGGCAGCTTCAACGGACCCGGCGGACCACACAGCCGGTGGATGATCCCGGCGACCGGTGGTGCCTCGATGGGCGCGCAACACATGCTGCGCAACAAGATCAAGCTGCAGATGGTCGACGAGCAGAACGTGCTGCGGTTGTCGCGGGAGGCGCTGGCGACGTCGGGCGTGGTGATCGCGAACGTCACCGCGCGGACCGCGCAACCTGGGTCGACGGGCTTGTCCGGGATCAACATCCAGCTCGGCGGTACGGGCGATCTGGCGCCGCCTTGTGATGTGAACACGGACCCGCTGTGTGACGGGCGCGGATACCAGAACTACACGGTCGAGGTGGTGGACCGGATGGGCACGGACTCGTTCACGCCCGATTCCGGCGTACTGCTGGCGAAGACCAAGAACCAGGATCAGGCGCCGTTCGAGTGGGTCGTCGACGCCAACCCGCAGGACATCAACATGACCGACTACGTGCTGCCCGACGGCACCAAGGTCCCGATCACGATCGGCGACTACCGCCAACTGTCGGACGCGCTGTTCCACGCCGGCACGAACTCGGGCAGCGAGTACGAGTACACCGACACCGCCAACCGGCTGCACTTCTACATCACCAACGTGCACCGGGACCGCGCGGGCGTGCTGTCCTACACGGTCGCGGTCCGCTCGCTGGACGGCTCCGGCGCCCAGAAGCGTGGCGTCCGCGTCCTGCCGACCGTCGCCAAGCCGGCGTCCAACGGTGTCCAGACCTGCAACTTCTCACTCACCAACACCGGCACGGCCGGCACCGTCTCCGAGCACCCCGAGGACATCACGCCGTACCTGAAGGGCGACGTCTACCGCGTCTCCGCCGAGGTGAACGGCAAGGACTGGTCAATCGCTCTCCCCAACGCCCTGACCACCGCCAACGCCGGCCAACAGGTCACCGTCCCCGTCTACACCAAGCCCGGCACGACCCCCCTCGCCAAGATCACCCTCACCGCCACCTCCGAAAGCGACCCCACCAAAACCACCGCCGCCACCTGCATCGCCGTCAAGCGCTGATTCCCGGTCCGGGGCGGGGAGACCACTTCCCCGCCCGGATCATATGGACTAGACGGCAACGACCTGCTCTCATGGAGGAGATGAGGGGTGGGGCGCATGAGTGACTCGCTTGCAGGCAATCCGACGCAGGACCACGAATCCGTCTGGTGCGAATGCGATTGCGGCTGGGGTGCCTGGCAACAGGTCGTTCCGGGCAACTGCCCCATGCAGAGGAGGCGTCCCCATCAGACTCACAGCGTTCGGGCCATAGAGGAAGGCCCGAGTGGCACTCACTGACCTTTACGACCGGGCATCCAGCCTGCTGGAGCGCCGCTTCCTCAAGAATGCCTTCCTGCCAGTTGCCGTCTTTCCTGTAATTCTCAGCTGGCCAATTCTCATCCAAAGCGGTCGACTCGACCGGCTCGCGGCATGGTGGGAGAGCCTGTCTACTGCCGGGAGGATTGTTCTCGGACTGGCCTACTTCGTAGTCACCTGGTTCTTCGCTGCCATCGTCGCAAGCCAGTGGCGCAATATCATCCGCTTGTTCGAGGGGTACCCGATCGAGCGAACTCCGTTAGGACAGCGTAGTGCCGACTGGCACAGGAGACGACGCACCGAGGCGACACAATGGCAGCATTATCTTGAGTATCCTGACGAAGATGAGGTCCTGCCGACCCGGCTGGGTAACATCCTGCGAACAGCCGAGCGATACCCGTTCGCGCGCTACAACGCCGACACCATCGTCATATGGCCGCGGCTTTACCATCTCCTCCCCGAATCAGTTCAGCGCGACGTCGAGGACAGACGCGCCACCCTCGAGTTCCTCCTCGTCACTTGCCTGTTCTGGGCAGCTTTCGGCGTGGCGGACTTCATCATCCTGAGTGTTACCGGCGCCGCACCATGGGTCGCCTGCTTGTGTCTTCTCGTCGGCGCTGTCGGTGCCACGCTCGCCTACGAATCGTCTCTCTCCGCCGCGATGGAGTACGGCGAACGGATTAAAGCAGGTTTCGAGCTTCACCGAGGACAGTTGCTGGCTGCGCTAGGGCTCAAAACGCCCGGTAGCCTCGAGGAAGAGAAGCGAATGTGGAGGGCGTTCGACAAGTTTGTTCGGCAGGCCAGACCTGCAGACATGGAGCAGTACCGCCGGACCAGCGCGCCTCCGACGGGCGGCGCCTGACAAGCCGTAGTCTCCTTGCGTGTCATCCCAGTCCGGCCCGGCCGCCGAGCAGGCAGAGTCGACGCTTCCGCCCCGACCGCCCCAACCAAAGGGACGACGGCGCGGGATTTCCCCGATCGCCGGGTCGCTGCTTTTCCTCGTGGTCATTCTGATCGCAGTCCCCGTCGTCACCTGGCTGGCCAATCGCCCCGACGGAGATGAGACCAGACCAGTTCTGGTTGTGAATCGGGCGATCTCGGCGTTCTCAATGCTGAATCCGGGCGATCTCAAGGTCGAGATGCGCGAGGCCGCCGCCGGCCAGTTGCCCGCCGAGTTTCCGTTGGCCATGACTGTGGCCCTCAAAGATCTCCCGGTGGGCGCCGTTGTGGCAACGTCGGATGTTGCCTCGATCGGGGTTTCGACTGCGTTGCCGCGGGATCCGGTAGCGCTGCGGATCGCAGATCCGGCGACCTTGCCGGCGACCGCCGCGGTGGGTGGCCGGGTGATCTTCTACGGCGTGGCCAGCAAGCAGGAGTTCACCGTGCCCGGCGTCTTGCTCAGCAGAGAGAACGGCGCGGTCTTCCTGGTGTCACGCGGCGATGCGAAGAACTTCGGAGCCGTGTTGGCGTCCGGCAAGGTCGTCGCGATCGTCGACGTGGTCCCGCGCTGACGCTCAAGCGGTAAGCAGGTCCGTCAGCGCGGCGGGCGTCCAGGCTTTCTGGACGCCCGGCGCGGCCTGCAGGTATTCCACGACCTGCTGCGTGTTCCAGCCGTGGGCTTCAGTCAGGCCGGCGGCGATCCAGCGGAGGTACGGCGCTGTGGGCGCGGCCGGCTCGAGGTCGGCGACTGTGTCGTGGGTGACGGTGAACATGGGAAGGCCGTCGTGGTCGCCCAGGCGGACCACGGTTTCGTAGCGGCCGGGGCCCATCGTGTGGACTGCGTCGACGTCCGGCAGCAGGGCGGCCAGGTCGCGGGCGAACTCGCCGCCCGGTTCTCGGCGCATCTCTTGAGCCGCGACGTCGCCGAGCTGGTCGGCAGTCAGCAGGTAGGCGCGGCCGGCGACCTGGCGTGGGGCGGCGAGGTCGTAGAAGGCCGAACCGCCGCCCCAGACTCGCGACTCGCCGGCGAAGACGATCCCGCCGGGTATCTGGACGCCGACGTTCCGCCCCGGGTCGCTGTGGTCGCGGCAGCCGACGTACACGCGGGCGCCGCCGGCGGGGCGGCCGCCGGCCAGGTAGCAGCGGAATCGGTCGAGCGCGAGGTTGGAACCGTAGGCGACGTACCAAACTCGCTGCATCGAACCTCTCAGACCGGGAGCGGACGTTCGACGAAGGCCTGCTCGGCCTCCGCCAGCACAATGCGGGAAGCATCACGGTACCGGCGATCCGCGTCGGCCGGCGTGTTGCCAACGGCCGTCAGGCCCAGCCGGCCCTTCTCGGTCAGGCAGCTGATCATGTGGAACACCACGCCGACCTGCCGGGACTGGTCGAAGTGCAACTTGTTCCGCGCCACGATGTCGAACAGGTCCGCCGGCGTCAGGCCGGTCAGCAGTTCGGACTCGAGGTGGTCGGTCGCGACCAGATGTTTCTCGTCACCTCCCGGCGTCAGGAAGAGTGCGGTCCGCGGGTCGTAGCGCCCGTCGGTCAGGAACTGCAGGGTGAGGAACGGATGGGTCGTCCCGCCCTTGCGCAGGTTCAGTTCGATCGCGTACGGCGTCCAGCCGCCGGCCGCGTCCTTGACCACCACGAAGTCGATCGCGAATCGCCCGAGCGCACCCTCGCTCGCCAGCCGCCGCCCGATCGTCGCGGCATGTTCGGTGATGAGCCGCGCGTACTCCGCCGCCGCCGGGAAGACGCACCCCAGGTAGCTCTGACCGCTCGCCCCGCCGAGCAACTGGTCGTGCGTCGACAGCAGCTCGACCTCGCCACCGGGCAGCACGCGCAGCTGGACACTCGGGCTTTCCAGATCGGTACCGACGATCCGTTCCTCGACGATCCCGGCGTTCTCGGCGAACTTGGCGATGTACGTCTCGAACGACATCTTCTCGGACTCCAGCTCCATCGATCGGAGTCGCTCGAGCACTTCGTCCCGCTCCCCCGCCGAGCCCGACGCCGGTAGGCCTTTCAGCCGCACCACCGCGTTGCCCTCGCCGGACACACCCTCGTTGAGCTTCACGATCGCGCTGTCCATCGCCGGCCGCTCGGCCCGCATCGCGAGCAGCGCGTCGGCGAGGTCGTCGAGCGTGTGCAGGTTCTCCGCGCCGAGCGGGTGCGGTACGCCGACCTCCGCGAACATCCGGCGGCACCCGGACTTCGAACCCAGCGGGGCCAGCCGCGGATCGGCGGCGTACATCGGGATACCGAGACTGATCGCGACATCCCGCTCGAGCTCGGTCGTGTTGTAGGGAATCAGATGCGAGCGCATCCGGTTCGGGATCAGGTCCGCGATCCGCTGGAGCAGCCGCGGCCGGGCCAGCAGCTTCTCGCTGAGCGAGATGGGCCTGGCGTCGTTGACCGCGATCAGCGACAGTCGGGCGCGGGCGTGGCTCGGGATCACCCCGGGCAGCAGCGCCAGGTAGTACTCGACGATCTCGGGCGTGATCGGCAGCGACGTCACGTAGATCATCCGCAGCCGCGGTTCCCGCAGCAGGATCAGGAGGAACAGGAACCGTTCCTCGTAAGCCTGCATCATCGTCCCGGTGCCGATGGCCTCGGTCCGGTCCAGCGTGAGGGACGGTACGACGACCACCGACTCGTCGCTGTAGTTGAGCCCGATGGCCTCCCACACCCCGACCAGCCGCGACTGCAACTGGTCGAAGTAGTGGTACCGCTCGTCCTCGGTCATGGCGGACAGTCGACGGGCCGCCTCGCCCGGAGCGGTCCACAGGTCGCCGGTCATGATGCGATCCGGGAGTTGTCGAGACCACGAATGCTGTAGGCATGCACGGTCCGGCTGAAACCACGGACCTCGCGGAGTCCGGCGTCCTCGCCGATGACCGCGCCATCGGCGGCGCTGTAGACGCGTTCGGTGGCCAGGATCTGCCAAGGTTCGGCGACGTCGCACAACCGCGAGGCCAGGTTGGTCACGCTCCCGATCGCCGCGTAGTCGAGCCGTCCATCGAACCCGATGGTCCCGAGCGTCGCGTACCCCTGGGCGACGCCGATGCCGAGCGCCAGGTCGTGCCCGTGCCGGCCCCACGTCTCGGCCAGCCCACGGACCCGGGTCCGCATCGCGACGCTCATCCGCAGCGCCCGCAACGGGCCGTCTTCACAGCGGACCGGATCGTTGAAGAACACCATCAGGCCGTCGCCCGCGAAGCGTTCCAGCGTGCCCTCGAATCGGAAGATCAGGTCGCCGAGCGCGTGGTGGTACTCCTCCAGCACGCCCATCACCTCCTCCGGCTCGCTCGCCTCCGCGAACGTGGTGAAGCCGCGCAGGTCGCAGAAGACCACGACGATCTCGCGCCGGTGGCTGGCCAGGAACGACTCGTCCCCGGAGTCCACGATCAGCTCGGCCAGCTGCGGGCTGAGGAACCGGCGTAGCCGGCCCATCCGCTGCAGCTGCGACACCTGGCTCTCGACCCGCGTCTCCAGTTCCTGGTTCCACGCGGTCAGCTCGGCAGCCTGCCGCTTGATCGTGTCCTGGTACCGCTTGATCCGGGCCAGCGACGCCACCCGGGCGAGCAGTTCGCTCTGGTTGACCGGCTTGGTGAGGAAGTCGTCCGCCCCGGCCTCGAGCGCCTTCACCTTCTGCTCGTCGCCGCTGGCCGTCACCATCACGACCGGTAGGTACGCCGTGTCCACCTGGTCCCGGATCCGCCGGCACACCTCGTACCCGTCCATCCCCGGCATCAGGATGTCGAGCAGGACGAGATCGATGTCCTCGGCATCGATCAGCTCCAGCGCCTGCTCACCCGACGACGCGGTCAGTACGTCGTACCCGCGCGGACTGAGGATGGCCTCCAGCAGCCGGACGTTCGGTGGCTGGTCGTCGACCACGAGCACCTTCGTCATGTCGCACCGCCCAATCTGAGGAAGTCCCTGACCTGCTGCGGTAACCGGCGCACGCTGATCGGCTTCTCGACGTACCCGGTGAAGCCGGAGTCAAAGGCCCGCTGCCGATCGTGGTCCATCGCAAACGCGGTCACCGCGACCACCGGTACGGCGCGGGTCTGCTCGCCGGCCCGGATCCGGCGCAACGCCTCGGCACCGTCGATGCCGGGCAGCTGCAGGTCCATCAGGATCAGGTCGGGATGCTCGGAGGCCGCGAGCCGGACCCCGTCCTCACCCGAGGTCGCCTCGATCACCTCGTACCCGGAGAATCTCAGCACGTCCCGTACCAGCTTGAGGTTCTTCGGATTGTCTTCCACCACCAGGATCCGGCCCGGATTCATCGATTCTCCCCCTCGAGGCCGGCCATCACGCCGACCGATCGCAGTGCCTGCAACAACGCGTCCCGACTGACCGGCTTGACCAGATACGCGGCGGCCCCGAGCGCCGCGCCCCGAGCCCGTTCCTCGACGATCGACACGATGATCACCGGGATGTCGTGGGTGGCCGCCTCGGCCTTCAACGCCTGCAGCACGGCCCACCCGTCGATTCCCGGCAGCCGGATATCCAGCAGCACGGCGGCCGGCCGGACTCGCCGGACCGCGTCCAGCCCGGACTGACCGTCGGCGGCGACCGTGACCTGCAGAGCCGCGCCGGACAGATAGGCCGTGATCAGGTCGAGCGATGGCCGGTCGTCCTCGATGACCACGACGTCGCCGACTGTCCGGGCCGGGTCCGGCCGGTCCACGTTCTCCCTGCTGCGTAAGGAGAACCCGAACGTGCTGCCGACCCCGACCTCGCTCTCCAACCACATCCGGCCGCCGAGCAGCTCCACGATCCGCCGCGACAACGTCAACCCGAGGCCGGTGCCCTCTTCCTGCGACGGACCGCGACCGCCCTGCTGGAACGACTCGAAGATCCGCTCCCGGTCCTCCGGCGGTACGCCGCGACCGGTGTCGGTGACCGCGATGTGGACCTCGGCCCCGGACCGGGTCGCGCTGACCACCACCGAGCCGCCGTCGCCGGTGAACTTCACCGCGTTGGTCATCAGGTTCAGCACGACCTGCTTCAGCCGCAGCTCGTCGGCGTACACCTCGTCGATGTCGGGCCCGACCTCGACCCGCAGGTCGATGCCGTGCAGGGTGGCCCGCTCGCGCAACATCGCCGCGGTGTTGTCGAGCAACCGGCGCAGCGGGAACGTCGTGTACTCCAGCTCCATCCGGCCGGCCTCGACCTTGGACAGGTCGAGGATCTCGTTCAGCAACTCGAGCAGGTGCTTGCCCGAGCCGTGGATGTCGCGCAGGTATTCCTCCTGCCGCTCGTTGAGGTCCCCGAACATCCGCTCCAGCAGGACTTCGGAGAAACCGAGGACGGCGTTGAGCGGCGTCCGAAGCTCGTGCGACATGCTGGCCAGGAACTCGGACTTGTGCCGGCTGGCCACCTCCAGCTCCGCACTGCTCTGCTTGAGCTCTCGGTACAGCTGCGCGTTCAGGAGCGCGAGCGTCGACTGGTCTGCGAACATCTCCAGGAGCGCGAGCGTCTCCGCCGAGAACTCCCCGGGTCGCTTCCGCCGGACCACCAGCGAACCGACGATCTGCCCCTCCCGGAGCAGTGGTACGGCGACCAGCGAACGCCAGCCGGCCTCGTACAGCACCGCGAGATGTGGATCGCGTTCCGCGGTACTGAGGTCGGGCACCGCCAGCGGCCGGCCCAGCTTGGCCGCACGACCGACCAGCGTTTCGTCGAGATGGATCCGTGTCGCCCGCAGCCGCTCGATCACACTCTGGTCGGTCCGGTAGACGCTGCGGACCAGGAACTGTCGCTGGACCTCGTCGTACTCCATGATCGAGCCGCCGTCGGTGGCGGAGATCCGGACCGCGTGTTTGGCGATCGTCGCCAGCACCTTGGACACGTCGAGGCTGGACGTCACCGCCTCGCCGACCTCGCGCAGCGCCTCCAGCTCACCGACCTTGCGGGCGAGTTCGGCGCCGCGCGCCTCGAGCTGCTGCACGAGCTTCACGCTGTTGACCGCCATCGCCGCCTGCCCGGCGAACGCGGTTACCAGATCCCGCTCGCGCTGGTCGAACGGACTGACCTCGTTGCGCCACACGCAGAGCGCCCCGACCACCTCGTCGTCGATCAGCATCGGCGCGCCCATCGTCGTCCGGAAGCCGCCCACCTGCTGCAGGTCCTGGCGGCTGTAGTCGGGGTCGGCCAGGACGTCGGCGATCTGCTGGGTCGTCCGGTCCAGGCCGGCCCGGCCGATCAACGTTCCCCGGTCCATCGGGATCGGGTGGTCGGTGATGTAGCGGATCGACTCCGCCGACATACCAACTGCTTTGCTGAGTCGGTAGCTTCCGTCCTCGAACAGATACAGCTGCGCGGCCTGCGAGCGGCAGAGCCGGCGGGCGCTTTCGACGATCGTGGTGAGAACGGTGTCCGGGTCGCCGGCCGAGCGGCCGACCGCGGAGAGTACTTCGTTGGCGGCGGCGAACTGGTCGGTCAAGGCCGCGAGCTGCCCTTGGAGCCGCTGCCGCTCCACCTCTGTTGCGGCGCCTCCAGCGAGCGCCGGCCCGCCCATCGCAGCCTCCCCCAACCCCCAGGCCGCGCGCTAGTCCAGTCTCCCGCCGAACGTCGCGGAGAGCAATCGCTGCCGGTGATCGAACTACGGACGCGGCGTTCGGAACAGTTTGGAAGTCACCGGGAACGGACAGCAGAGTTCATCTTCCGGGTGTTAATCGTTCAGACTAGGGTGCCTGCGACGCAGTCCTGGTGTTCCAGACTCCATCCGCCCCACCGCCCGTCAGGAGACCCGTATGCCAGACATCAACCGCCGGAGGTTCCTGCAGCTCGCGGGAGCATCGGCCGCGTTCGCCGCCATGACGAACAGTATCGAGCAGGCCGCCGCGATCCCGGCCCGTCGCCGGTTCGGCGACATCAAGGACGTCGAGCACATCGTCGTACTGATGCAGGAGAACCGATCGTTCGACCACTACTTCGGCACCCTCAACGGTGTCCGCGGCTTCGGTGACCCGCGGCCGGTCGTCTTGCCGAGCGGTCAGCCCGTATGGCATCAGACGGACGCCGCCGGCCGGGAGATCCTGCCGTTCCGGCCGGAGGCGGACAACCTCGGCCTGCAGTTCATCCAGGACCTCGCGCACAGCTGGCCCGACGCGCACCAAGCGCACAACAACGGCAAGTGCGACCAGTGGATCCCGGCCAAGACCTCGACCACGATGGCGTACCTGACCCGCGAGGACATCCCGTTCCACTACGCGCTCGCGGACAAGTTCACTGTGTGCGACGCGTACCACTGCTCGTTCATGGGCTCGACCGACCCGAACCGGTACTACATGTGGACCGGCTACACGGGCAACGACGGCACCGGCGGCGGCCCGGTCCTCGGGAACGACGAGGCCGGCTACGGCTGGACGACGTACCCGGAGCGGCTCGAGCAGGCAGGCGTCTCGTGGAAGATCTACCAGGACATCGGCGACGGCCTGGACGCCGCCGGCGGCTGGGGCTGGATCGACGACGCCTACCGCGGCAACTACGGCGACAACTCGCTGCTGTACTTCAACACCTACCGCAACGCCCAGGCCGGGAATCCTTTGTACGACAAGGCCCGCACCGGCACGAACGCGAAGGCCGGCGAGAGCCTGTTCGCCCAGCTGACCGCCGACGTGAAGAACAACCGGCTGCCGAAGATCTCCTGGATCGCCGCGCCGGAGGCCTTCACCGAGCACCCGAACTGGCCGGCCAACTACGGCGCCTGGTACATCTCCCAGGTCCTCGACGCCCTCACGTCGAACCCCGAGGTCTGGAGCAAGACCGCGCTATTCATCACGTACGACGAGAACGACGGCTTCTTCGATCACGCCGTACCGCCGTACCCGCCGATGTCCGCGGCAAAGGGCCTGTCGACCGTCGACGTCGGGCCCGACCTGTACACCGGGACCAAGGTCGCCCCGGGCCCGTACGGTCTGGGTCAGCGCGTGCCGATGCTCGTCGTGTCGCCCTGGAGCACCGGCGGCTACACCTGCTCGGAGGTGTTCGACCACACCTCGATCATCCGGTTCATGGAGCAGCGGTTCGGCGTGCACGAGCCGAACATCTCGCCGTGGCGGCGGGCGATCTGCGGTGACCTGACCTCGGCCTTCGACTTCGGTACGACGGCCACCCGGCCGGCGCGGCTCCCGGACACCACGGCCTACGAGCCGCCGGACGACAAGCGGCACCCGGACTACGTGCCGACGCCACCGGCGGTCGGCCGGATCCCGGCTCAGGAGCGCGGCAGCCGCCGTACCAGGCCGTTGCCCTACGCGTCGATCGTCGACGGCGTGGTTGCCGGAGGCAAGTACAAGCTGACCTTCAGCTCCGGCGCGCAGGCCGGCGCCCAGTTCCTGATCACGTCCGCGAACCGGACCGACGGCCCGTGGACCTACACGACCGAGGCCGGCAAGAGCGTCGCCGACAGCTGGAACACCAGCTACTCCAACGGCGTCTACGACCTGACCGTGCACGGCCCGAACGGCTTCCTCCGCACCTTCAAGGGCAAGCCCGCCACCGGCCTGGAGATCACCGCCCGCGAGAACACCCGCACGGGCAACGTCGACCTCACCCTCACCACCGACACCGCCCGCCGCGTCACCATCACCGACGCGTACGGCGGCAAGCCGAAGCGGCTCGACCTCCGCCCCGGCATGACCACGCACACCGTCACCACCACCAGCCGCTGGTACGACGTCTCGGTGGCCATCGACTCGGAGCCGTCGTACCTGCGCCGCTTCGCCGGCCACGTCGAAACCGGCACCCCCGGCATCAGCGACCCAGCCATCAAAACCATCTGACCGCACCCTCGCCCCAAGCCGTGGCGTCACCCCCCCCGGGCGCAGTCGTCGGGCGTGCACAGGGATCGTGGTTGTGTTTTGGCGAGTCGTGGAGCGAGGTGTCAACGGCAGGACGGTCGTCGAGTCGTGGATCGGGGTTGTCGACGCGCTGGTTTGATCGCCTGGATCCACGACTCAGCGTCCGCTGAGGTGGGGTTCGGATCGTGGATCGGTTGGGTCCGCTCCGAGCGGCCGTGGACTGGTGCCCAGTAGGTGTCCCAGCTCCGGGAGGTGGGTGAACTGGGAGGGAAATGTCCTCTCACGGGGGTAAAACCCTCCCCGGACTGGGCCGGGGGCGGAGGCGGGCGCAACGCTGGCGCCGAGCACGGGTCCTGGCCGCAGGGGAGGCGTTCAGCTCACCTGGGCGGTCCGGGTGGCCGTGAGCTCTCGCCGGCCCAGCGACCAACCAGACCCCCCAACACATCGCGCAGTAGAGCCCCCTTTGAGGGGTCGACCCCTCACCTGGTGGGTTGCCCCCTGGGATTTCGAGGGGGCAACCCACAGGCTCGGGGGTTGACCCGTGAGACGGTCGCTCAGAGGATCGGGGCTTCCGGCTTGGTGGCGTCGGCGGGGGTGTTGTCGTCGACGCGGTCCAGTTCGTCGACCTGGATGCGGGTGGTCCAGCGGTTGTCGGGGTCGGGTTGCGGGATCGAGTCGAGCAGGAGCTCGGTGTACGGGTGGGACGGCTCGTGCATCACGGTGGAGACCGGGCCGCGTTCGACGATCTGGCCCTTGGTGATGACCATGACCTCGCCGCCGAGGTAGTAGACGGTGGACAGGTCGTGGGTGATGAAGAGCGTGGTCATCCCGTGCTCGCGCTGGAAGTCGAGCAGGATGTCCAGGAAGTGCTTGCGGACCTGGGCGTCCAGCATCGACACGGGCTCGTCGGCGATGATGAACGACGGACGCAGCATGTGCACCCGGGCCAGCATGATGCGTTGCCGCTGGCCGCCTGACAGTTGATGCGGATACCGGCCGAGGACGTTCTCCGGTTCCAGCCGCACCGCCCGCAGGGACTCCTCGATCAGCTCCAGACCGGCTGACCGCGTGGAGGCCAGCCCGAACTTCTTCACCGCCTTCCACAGCGCGCGATCCACGCGATAGAAGGGGTTGAAGATCGCATACGGATCCTGGAACACCGGCTGGACGTCGCGCCGGTACTCGTCGTACTCCGCGCGACTCAGCCGGAAGATGTCCTTCCCGCCGTACCGCACCGATCCGGCGGTCGGCTTCTGCAGGCCGAGAACGTTCCGCGCGATCGTGCTCTTCCCGCTGCCACTCTGACCGACCAGACTCACGATCTGCGGCGGCGACGCGGCGAGCGTGAAGCTCACGTCGTCCACCGCGGTCACATACCCGCCGGCCACACCGCGCGCATGGAATCGTTGCTGTACGCCACGAAGTTCGAGCTCCAACGTCACGATGCCCTCCGTCCCAGTCGTGGGATCGACTCGATCAACTGCCGGGTGTAGGGATCCCGTGGATTCTTGAAGACCTGACGTACGCCGCCGACCTCGACCAACTCGCCGTCGTACATCACCGCGACCCGGTCGGCCAGCTGGGCGTGCACACCCATGTCGTGCGAGATCACCATCAGCGTGACCCCGAAGTCGGTGCGCAGGTCGGCCAGCGACTGCAGGATCACCCGCTGGATCGTCACGTCCAGCGCGGTGGTCGGCTCGTCCGCGATCACCAGATCCGGTTCGAGCGCGACCGCGATCGCCATCAGCACGCGCTGCTTCATCCCACCGGACAGCTCGTGCGGATACATCGAGGCGACCCGCGGCTCCAGCCCGACCTGTCCCAGCAGCCGCGGGATCAACTCGGACAGCGAGTCGCGTCGCCCCGGCGCATGCTCCAGGATCACGTCCTTGAACTGGTCGCGCACCCGCATCACCGGGTTGAGCGAACTCATCGACCCCTGCGGCAGGTACGACAATGCGGACCACCGCAGCACCCGGAGCTCCTCGCCCTGCACCTTGAGCAGGTCCACCGGCGACCGCCCGGCCGGGTGGAACATCGCCGACCCACCGGTCACCTTGCCCGGCGGCTTCAGCAGCCGGAGCAGTGCGACCGCGAGCGTGCTCTTGCCGCTGCCCGACTCCCCGGCGATGCCGAGGATCTCGCCGCGCCGTACGTCGAGGTCGATCCCGCGGACCGCCTTCACGTCGCCACGGTTGGTCGAGTAGGCGACCTCGAGTCCCATGATCTCCAGCACGTTCGCCGAGTCACTCACCGGCCACTCCCCTCAGTCGCGGGTTGTAGACCTCTTCGAGGCCGATGTTGACCATGTTCAGCGCCGCGAACAACAAGGTCAGCAGTGCGATCGGCACGACGAACATCGGCCAGGCACCCAGCGTCAGCGCGCCGGTGCCGATCGCGTTGAAGATGATCTGGCCGAGGTCGATCACGCCGGCCGGCCCGAGGCCGATGATCTCCAGGCCGACGAGGCCGAAGATCGCGCCGAGCGCCGACGCCGCGAACCCGACGCCGATGAAGGGCAGCAGGTTCGGCAGCAGCTCGGTGGTGATGATCTCCAGGTCGCGCGCCTTACTGACCCGCGCCAGGTCGACGTACGGACGGGTCCGCAGGCTCAGCACCTGCGACCGGATCGTCTTGGCCGCGAACGGCCAGGCGAAGATCGAGATCATCACGCCGACCTGGAACAGACTCACGCTCTTCGCGTACGCCGACAGCGCGATCAGCAACGGGAACGTCGGGATCACCAGCAGGATCCCGGTGAACGTCGAGAGCACGTTGTCGATCCAGCCGCCCTTGTACCCGGCGACGAACGCCACGATCACACCGATCACCGTCGAGATGACACCGGCGATCGCACCGATCTGGAGAGACACCGCGAGTGCCTTCACGACCATCGCGAACACGTCCCGCCCGAACTGGTCGGTGCCGAGCAGGTGGTCCGGCCCGGGCACCAGCCACTTGTCGTACGCCGCCAGCTCGATCGGGTCCTGGCCACCACCGATGGCCTTGGTGATCAGCGGGCTGAACAGCGCGATCAGGATCAGCAGTCCGAGGATGACCAGTCCGGTCGCCAGCCGTCTGCTGTGCCGGATGGTCCGTAGTACTGCAGCAAGTGCTCTTCTCATCGGGTTGCTCGCGGGGAGGCCCCGGCCCTCGGGGCGGGGCGGACCCGCGACTGCCTCCCTTCGGAGGTCGGGGACTGTCGGTCCCGGCTGATTGGGTAGGTGGCATGTCCCGGTTCCGGATGTACCCGACTCCCGCACAGCAAGCTGCGTTGCTGGAGCAGTGCGGGCATGCCCGATATGTGTGGAACCTGGCGCTCGAGCAGTGGTCGATGTGGACCCGCGACAAAGGCCCGACGCCAGACTTTCCTGCGCAGTGCCGGCGACTGACCGCAGCACGGGCCGCGTGCGCGTGGCTGCGATCCGGATCTCAGACCGTCCAACAGCAGGCCCTGCGAGACTTCGACCAGGCCATCAAGAACTTCCACGCACGCACCCACAGGCGCCCGACGTGGCGCAAGGCCGGGCGGCACGAAGGGTTCCGCATCGTCGGTCCCCAGGCATCCCGGATCGTCAGGCTCAACCGGAGGTGGGCCAAGGTCAACGTGCCGAAGGTCGGCTGGGTCCGGCTGTCCCGTGCCATTCCCGAGGCGAAGTCGTACCGCATCACCTGCGACCGGGCGGGTCGCTGGAACCTCGCGTTCGCCGTCATCCCTCCGCCGATCCCCGCACCCGGCACGGGGGAGATCGTCGGCGTGGACCGCGGCGTATCTGTCTCGGCGGCCCTCTCCACCGGGGAACTCCTGTCGTGTCCCGGCCTGTCGAGGCGTGAGGAGGACCGGCTGAAGCAGCAGCAGCGCCGTCTCGCCCGGTGCCGCCGCGGCTCCAACCGGCACCGACGGGTCCGAGACGCGATCACCAAACTGCATGCCCGCGCCGCTGACCGCCGCAGGGACTGGGTCGAGAAGACCAGCACCGACCTCGCGCGGCGATTCGACATCATCCGCGTGGAAGACCTGCGCATCGCCCCGATGACCCGACGCCCCAAACCCAAGCCCGATCCCGCACAACCAGGCGCGTACCTGCATAACCAGCGCCATGCAAAGGCCGGACTCAACCGCGGCATCCTGGCCAACGGGTGGGGCGCCCTGGTACGTCGTCTGGAGCACAAGGCACCCAGACGCGTCGAGAAGGTCAACCCTGCGTACACGTCGCAAACCTGCAGCGTCTGCGGGCATAGCGCACCGGAAAACCGCGAGAGCCAAGCGGTGTTCCGGTGCGTGGCCTGCGGACATCGGGCGAACGCCGACATGAACGCTGCAGTGAACATCGCGGCCGGACGGGCCGTCAGCGCACGCCGAGAGACGTCCGCACGGGTCTCGCCGAAGCGTGAACCTCAACTCGCTACCTCCGCGTAGTAGTTGGAATCCCCATCCTTCACGGGCGGGGAGGACGTCAATTCCAGTACTTGACCCGCGGGTCAAGCAGCGGGAGCACGAGGTCGAGGAGCAGGACGGCGGTCAGGACCGAGAAGATCGCGATGTCGGTCACGCCGAGGATCGTGTTGAAGTCGAGCTGCTGGATCGCGGTGACCAGCGTGGTCCCCAGTCCCGGGTAGTTGAAAAGCTGCTCGACCAGCACGTTCCCGTTGAAGATGAAGCCCAGCGAGATCCCGAACGCGGTCACCTGCGGGAGGTAGCAGTTCCGCAGCGCGTACCGGGTCAGGATCCGCCGGCCTTTCAGTCCCTTCGCCTCGGCGTACACCAGGTAGTCCTCGCCGAGAATCGGAACCATCAGCATCCGGGTCGACAGGATCCAGCTGAACGTCCCGATGATCACGATCGACAGCGCCGGCAACAACCCGTACTTCAGCACGCTGCCGACGAACTGCGGACTGATCCCCGGATTGATGTTGGAGTCGTACGCCGATCTGGCCGGCAGCACACCCATCGAGTACGCGAAGATGTACACCAGGACCAGCGCGACGAAGAAGTACGGCACGTGCGACAGCGCGATCGACAGATTGGTGGCGATCGCGGAGCCGGCCTTGCCGCGCCGCCAGCCGGCGACCGCGCCGATCGCGATGCCGAGGATCCAGGCCAGTACGGCGGAGATGCCGAGCAGACCGATCGTCCAGGGCAACGATCGCAGGATCACGGTCTGGGCCGGCGTCGGGTAGTTGATCAGGCTCGGCCCGAGATCACCGTGCAGAATCAGCTTCTGCATGTACGTCAGGTACTGCGTCAGCAGGTTCCCGTCCAGCCCGAACTCGTGCTTGTAGCGGGCGATGATCTCGGCACTCGCCTGCGCGTTGTAGATGTAGTTCTGCTGCAGGGTCTGGATCAGCGTCTGGATCGGGTCACCCGGCATCAGCCGGAAGAAGAAGAACGCGATGGTCAGTGCGCCCCAGAGCTCGATCAGATACAGCCCGAACCGGCGGATCGCGTACGCCGCCAGCGGATGCCGCGACAGCCAGGCCCGCACCCCCGAGACGGGTGCGGAGTCCTGGCTCTTGTCGACAGCTACCGCAGGCGGGGCCTCCGCCGTCACGCCGGTCCCTTCTGCCCGGTGGGCTCGATCTTGCCCAGCACGAAGATGAAGTGCTGCCACCAGTTCAGCGGGACCTCGTACAGGTCTTCGTCGGTCGGCCAGCCCTTCCAGAACGTCGTGTTGAAGTACGACGGGTAGCCGGTCTGGATCACCGACAGCATCGGCAGGTCCTGGAAGTAGATCTCCAGCGCCTGGTTGAGCAGCGGCTTGGCTTCCTCGCTGTTCGGGTCGAGCTGGGCGAGCTTCTCGGAGATCTCGTCGAACTTCGGGTTCCGGTACCGCAGCTTGTTCTTGCCGGCCGCGTTCTTGCCGACCGGCTGGTACTTGTCGCTGGTCCAGTCCGAGTACAGCTGCTCGGGGTCGACCGCGATCCCGGCCCAGCTGGAGTCGATGTCGTAGAGGCCGCGCTGGAACTTCTCGTCGTGCACGTTGCCGGCCAGGCTGCGCAGGGTGGCCGGGACACCGACCTTGGCCAGCTCGGTCTTCAGCACGTTGGCGATCGCGTACTCACCGCCGTCGACCGGCGAGGGCGTGATGATCTCGAGGTTGATCTCCTTGCCCTTGTAGGTGCGCTTGCCGGCGGCGTTCTTCGGCGCGATCTCGTCGAGCAGCTGGGTCGCCTTGTCCGGGTTGAACTCGAACTTGTACTTGTTCGCGAGTTCGTCGTTCTTCCACTTGTCGTTGGTCGGGTAGTCCGCCCACGGGTACTGCGCCGGCGGCACCGGGACCGGCCAGATCGACTTGCCGATCTTCTCCCGGTCGAGGCAGTAGTTGATCGCCCAGCGCATCTTCGGCTCCGAGATCACACCCCGGGACGGGTCACAGTTCAGCCACATCACCCGCGGGTTCGGGTCGTGGAACTGCGTGGTCTGCAAGGCCGGGTAGCCGGTGTTGCGCAACTGCTTGGCGTGCTGCTCGTCCACCGAGCCGACGTCGAACTCGGCGCGCTCGAACGCCAGTGACGCCTGGTCGAGCTGCTTCGACGTGCTCTGGTAGACGACGTACTGCGGCTTGACGTCGAGCTTGTCCTTGTTCCAGTAGTTCGGATCCTTCTCCCAGACGAACATCTTCTGGTTCCGGATCGCCTGCTTCAGCTTGTACGGACCGCTGTGCACCGGCGGGTTGTCCTTGTACTTCGTCGGGTCCTGCGACTTCCAGATGTGCTCGGGCATGATCCCGAGCGGCGGACCGGCGATCGCGGAGATGAAGTTGTAGTGGAACCGTGGTCCCGGTTTGGTCATCTTGACCACCGCGGTCTGAGCGTCCGGGACCTCGATGTCCTTGACGAACTCCTTCAGCTCACCGCCGCCGCCGAACAGGTCCGGGCGATCCTTCAGCAGCATGATGGTGAACTTGAAGTCGTTCGCGCCCAGCGGCTGTCCATCGTTCCAGTGCGCCTTCGGGTCGAACTTGAAGGTCACCTCGGTGTGGTCGTCGTTGTACTTGTACTCGGTCGCCAGCCAAGGCTTCATCTCACCGGTGGCGAAGCTGAGGTAGAACAGCGGCTCGGTGCTCAGCTCCACGCCGGCACCCGACGGCGAGCCGTTCGGGATCATCCCGTTGAAGCTGTCGAAGACCGTGTACTCGACCTGGCCGACGATCACCGATTGGTCCCGTGGGACCGGGATGTTGGCCTTACCGATCTGGATCGACTTGGTGGCGGCGGGCTTGTTGTCGTTGGCGGGCTTGTCGGAGTACGAGCCGCCACCGCCGGAGCAGGCCGCCAGGAAGGCGGTCATCGCGGCCGCGGCACCTCCTCCGACCAGGCTTCGCCGACTCAGCTGATAGCGGACGACATCCTCGACATCTTCGAACTGGGGGCGCGGCGCTTCGTTCATGACGAAAGTCACCTCCGTTTCCGTTGCGCGGACAGGGCGGTCACCGACCGAGAGGTGTGTCGGACTATAAGTAGCGATGACAACGTTGGCAAGAGTTCGTTGCCACGTTGGAAAGATGAAGTCATATCCGCAGATCAGTCGATATACCAACCTATGACAACGATGTTTTGCTCTGTGTGACCAGTGCGGGTGTTGGTCCCGTCGTACGACGCCGTGCGTCGTCACACGCCGCGTCACACGGTGACCGTTTTGGCTGGGATCCAGATGGCCAGATCCGGCCACCGAAGTGGTAGTGACTTCCAGGGGGAAACAGATGACGAGTACGGCCGTGGACTTCGAGGCGATCAAGGACAAGCAGCGGGCCGGGTGGCAGACCGGCGACTACCCACGGGTGGGCAACACGTTGCAGATCATCGCCGAGCTCTTGGTCGAGGCCGCCGACGTCCGGGCCGGGCAGCGCGCCCTCGACGTCGCCTGTGGTCAGGGCAACGCGGCGCTGGCGGCGGCCCGGCGGTTCGCCGAGGCGACCGGTGTCGACTACGCGGCGAACCTGCTGGAGCAGGGCCGCGAACGGGCCGCGGCGGAGCACCTTCCGGTCACCTTCACCGAAGGCGACGCAGAGAAGCTGCCGGTCCCGGGTCAGGCGTTCGATCTCGCGCTGAGCACGGTCGGTGTGATGTTCGCGCCCGATCACCAGCGCGCGGCGGACGAGCTCGTCCGGGTCGTCAAGCCGGGCGGCAAGATCGCACTGGCGAGCTGGACGCCGGCCGGGATGATCGGTCAGCTGTTCAAGGTGGTGTCCAAGTGGGCGCCGCCGCCGGCCGGGGTGCAGTCGCCGACGCTGTGGGGCACCGAGGACCATTTGGCCGAACTGTTCGGTGATCGGGTCGAGTGGACGGCGCTGACCAAGCGTGAGTACGTGTTCCGCTACCACTCGCCGGAGCACTTCGCGATGTGGTTCATGGACTTCTACGGACCGATCACCCGCCTGGCCGGGTCGCTGGACGGCGAGGACTATCGCCACTTCGCCACGGATCTCGCCGACGTACCGCGAGCATTCGACTACGCAGACGACGGTACGGTCGCGGCGCGCGCGGAGTACCTGGAGGCGGTCGGCGTCCGACGCTGACACGGGTGACGCACCGGGCGACACTGGAGGTCTCACGGGAGGGGATGAGATCTGTGCCGCTGATCCGATTGCTCGGACCGCCGGTGATCGAGAAGCCGGGACGTCAGCCGCGGGGGAAGAAGGCTTGGGGGCTGCTCGGGTATGTGTTGCTGGCCGAGCGGCCCCCCAGCCGCCGCCGGCTCGCCGAGCTGTTCTTCGCGGATGCCGAGGACCCGCTCGGCGCACTCCGCTGGACCCTGGCCGAGCTCCGCCGGGCGATCGGCGTACCGGAGGTGCTGACCGGCGATCCGGTGTCCGCCGGGCTCGACGCCACGACGGTGGATGTCCTGCAGTTGGACGACTTGTTGCTGATGTCGAGCGGCGAACTGCTGGAGGGTGTGGAGCTCGAGTCATGTCCCGAGTTCGAGTCGTGGCTGCTGGTCGAGCGTCGCCGGGTCGCCGGCGCCATCGAGGCGCGGCTGCGGCAGCACGCGATCGCCTTGCTGGCAAGTGGACAGGCTGCCGACGCGATCCCGTTCGCGGCCAAGGCGGTTGCCGCCCATCCGCTCGAGCAGGGCAATCACGAACTGCTCGTCCGCAGCCTGGCGCAGTCGGGCGACGAGGCCGGCGCGCTGCGCCAGATCACGTTGTGTGAGGACCTGTTCCGGAACGAGCTGGGAGTCGAGGTGACCGAATCCTTGCGCGGAGCCGCCCTGATCGGGACCCAGCAGGGGCCTCCGCTCAGCAGCCGCGCGGCGGCCGTGAGCCAGCTCCAGGCCGGACGTGCCGCATTGGTGGCCGGTGCCGTGGATGCCGGCATCCTTTGCCTACGGCAAGCAGCTGCATCGGCCGTGCGGTGCAACGACAAGACGCTGCAAGCCCGTGCGCTCGCAGCTCTCGGCGGCGCGCTCGTGCACGCGATCCGCGGCCACGACGAGGAGGGTGCGATCATCCTGAACGAAGCGCTCCTCGTCGCCGATCAGGCCGGCGAGCGAGCGACCGCGGTGCTTGCAATGCGCGAACTGGGATTCATCGAGGTGCAGGCCGGACGGCGTGGTACCGCCGACGAGTGGCTGGGCAAGGCACAGGCGGTGGCCGAGACCGACGACGAGCGGGCCGCGATCCTCGGCGTCCGCGGCATGAACTCCTCCGACCGGTCCGACTATGCGCTCGCGTTCGAGCAACTGCACGCATCGGTCGAGCTCGCCGCCCGCTGTGGCGATCGCCGCCAGCAGGCGTGGTCGTTGTCACTCGTCGGGCGCGCACATCTGCTGCGTTCGGAGTACAGCGAGGCAGGGGCTGCACTGGCCGAGACGCTGGACCTGGTCCGGCAGGAACGCTGGATCGCCTTCCAGCCTTGGCCGCAAGCGCTCGCCGCCGAGCTCGACCTGTACGCCGGGAAGCTCGACACGGCCACGGACGGTTTCGAGGAGGCCTGGGCCTTGAGCTGCCAACTCGGCGACCCTTGCTGGGAAGGCATGGCCGGCCGGGGTCTCGCCCTGCTGAACGCCCGGCGAGGCGACTACTCGGCCGCGACGAAGTGGCTCGACGTGGCCCTGACCCGGGCCAGCACCGAGCCGGACCGCTACCAATGGGTCCACGCACACGTGCTGGACGCCGCGATCACGGCTGCCCTGGATCGATCCGAGACCGAACGCGCGCTGACCTTGACCACCAGACTCTCCGCCCTGGCTGCTCGGTGCGACCTGCGCGAACTCCTGGTCCACGCTCAACTCCACCTCGGCCGCCTGGGCGACCCCCGAGCCGCAGCCTCGGCCCAGTCGCTCAGCACCTCGATCGACAACCCCGCGCTGCGGTCAGTCGTAGGCGGCGTCGATCAGGAGCTCTGAACTGCGGTCCGGTTCGTTGAGCACGGCGCGGATCACATGGCGCTGATCCCAGCGGCCGCTCGCCCACGCCAGCGCTTTCGCGAGGCCGTCGAACGTCGCCGCGTGCGGTGCGCCGCCGGCGTCGACCCACCACGACACCTCGACGCCATCGACGGTGAGCTCCTCGTGCTCCCACCACGTCGGCGGGACCCCGGGGACCAGCTCGCGGACGATCGCCGGCACGTCGGCCGCCGTACCCGGACCATCGATCTTGCCCTCGGCAACTTCCTGCGCCATCGGTACGTCGAACAGGTCGCTCAAACCGTCCGCCGCGGCACCCGACGCCACCACGAAACCGCCCAGATCCGCACGCTGCAACCACATCGGGCCGTCGACGACGACCGCGCGACCGGCATCGGTGACCCGGGTCAGGCCGTCGTCCGCGAGGACCCGGACGTGGTCCGGCGCGTCGCCCGGAAACAGCGACAGCGTGCCGAGGTGACGCCAGAGCCGCAGCAGATCGACCTCCTCCACCTCTCGGTCGGGGTCCGCCAGCCGTTCCAGCAACAGGCTGAGGCCGTCGGCGTCGAGGTCCCCGACCTCGCGGACCAGACCGACCGCCGTACGCACCTCGGGGTCGAGGCCGGCCGTCCACTCGGGCGCGTCGTCCAGGAAGGTCGCCAGCACGGGCTCGGCGTCCGGATCGGCGCGCCCGGCCAAGGGTTCGCCGTCGTCCAGCAGCACGCGGTCGCGGATCCACCAGGCCGCGTACGACGGTACGCCGAGGGGACGGTCGTCCGGCCCGACGACGCGGACCTGGGTGACCAGGGCGCGCCGGAGTTCCGGTGACGATCCGAGCAGTTCGAGGACGCGCGGCCAGGCGTCGCCGGTGATCCAGTCGAGGTCGCGGATCGCCAGGAGTTCTCCGACGGTTGCGCCGTACCGCGATCCGTCGGGCGCCACGTCGTACGCCCAGTCCTCGATGCCGTCGAGGTCTTTGAGTGCCTCGGGCAACTGATCGAGGGCGACGTCCGAGGACGTCACCAGGCCGAGGGTCGCGAGTACGCCGACCGCCTCCAGCGCGGGCTGTCCGTAGCGGTCCAGCACCTCGCGGGCGACCGGCGCGACCTCCTCGTCGTCGAGCACCGCCTCGGCCTCGGATCCGGGGACGACGAGCGCGTTCGCGGGGACGTGGTCGCCGTCGGCGTCGCGGAGGACCAGGTCGGAGAGCCACCACAGCCCGTCGGCTTGGGACGGGTCGGCCGCGACCAGGCTGAGGACGGCGTGCGCGATGGCGTCGGGATCGTCGGCCTCGATCGAGTGCTCGACCGCCGTGCGTACGGCGCTGTCCTCGAGCAACGTCCGTGGTGTCGCCGGGAGCGCGCCCAGTCGCTCGAGCGCCGGGTCGACGGCCTCCGGGTGCACGACGCGGACGCCGTACTCCCCGAAGGCGGCCAGGTTGTCGGTCGGGATCTCCGGGCGTGGGAGCAGCAGACCGCGGGCGCCCCGGACGAGCCTTCCGTCGGCGAGCGGGACGGGCAGGGTGCCGAGAGACTCACGCAGCAAGGCATCCGTCACCATGCCGGCCAGCGAGCCGTAGAGGTTCCGCCACCACTCGGGTGGCTCGTCGGCCGCCACTCCCCCGAGCTGATCCACCACCTCCGCCAGCTCGAACCGCCGTACTTGGAGCGCATCCAACGCCAGGCGGTCCTGTCGTGGCGACCGGATCAACCCGCGCACGATCGGTGCAAGCACCCGGTTGAACGCGTCGTCCGCGCCTTCCACCACCACGGCATCTCGCGGCCTGAGCAAGACGCCGTCCTCAACCGCCCGCACCATCGGGGTGCCGGGCAGCACCTTGCCGATCTCGTCCCTCAATGCACCATCAAGAGCACCCGCCGCCAGCCCGGTCGGCACCAGATGCAGCACGTCACCCCCGGCCCCAGCCCGCTCTCGCACCAACTCGCCGTACGCCTTGGCCGCCTCCCACACCAGCCGATCCGCCAACGGCCCCTTGGCCACATGCCGCCGCGTCGGATCCAACGGAAAACTGGCCGACAGCAACGCAGGCAGCGACAACGGCTCGTCCGTAGGCGTAGGGGCCTGGACAACCCCTGGCAACTCCACACCGCCGCCCGACGATTCTCCCACCGCGACCTCGTGGCGTGGAAGGGCCCACAGGACCGACCAGTTGGGGCGGGAGCGTTCTTCTACGGGGCGGTCGGCGAGGAGCGTTTCGCGTTCTAGGTCGTCGAAGACTCCGGCGGCGCGGTGGATCCACCAGCGGGACTCGGCGTCCTGCAGGACCCGGCGTCCCTCGTCGGTCTCGATCTCGATGCGTTCGAGACCGGGTAGTGCGAGCAACAGCGCGTCTCCGGCCTCAGCCAGCAGTCGACGGACGAGTGCGGCGGCGGCCTCGTCGCGGAGGGGCAGGATGACCGCGGTGTCGTAGCCCTCGGGTGGTTCGCCCTCGGCCTCGAACGGGAGCCGCAATACCGGCACCTGCCCGTCCCGCCGGCGTACTTCGGTGTCTAGGCCGGCCGACCCGAGCCCGGCGATCGCGGCCGCCGTGTCCGCCTTGGAGAACCGCACCCCACCGGTCCGCGACAGGATCACCGGCTCATCCGTCACCGCGAGTACGGCCGAGAACCCCACCCCGAAACGCCCGACCGTCGGCTCGTCTCGCTTCGCCGACGCACGCAGCGTCGCAAGTGACTCGACTCCCTCGGCCGACAGCGGCGTACCGGTGTTGGCAACCACCAGCGTGCTGCCGCGGAACTCGTACAGCACCCGGCCCGGCACCCCCGCCCGCGCGGCCGCATCCGCGGCGTTCTGCGCGAGCTCGATCACGAGCCGGTCGACGTACCCACCGAGCGCCAGATCCTCCTCGGCGTTCGCGTCCTCCCGGAACCGCACCGGCGCCGCCGACCACCCGGCCAGCACCCGCTCGCGAATCCCCGCCGTACCGAACACGTCGTCGCTCACCGGTGCAGTATGCCCCAACGCCGCGAGCCGGCCCGCCGACCCGGTTATCGTGGTCCGGTGATCTCTCCCGGCAGCCGGTACGTCGCCCTCGGAAGTTCGTTCGCCTCCGGTCCGGGGATCGACCCGGTCGTGTCTGCGCCGGCGGGCCGATCGGGCAACAACTACGCGCACCTGGTCGCGGCGGAGCTCGGGCTGGAGCTGACCGACGTCACCTACTCCGGTGCGACCACCGCGCACCTCCTCGACACCCGGCAGGACGAGTCCGCCCCGCAGCTCGACGCCGTCACCCCGGAGACGGCCCTCGTCACGATCACTGTCGGCGGCAACGATCTCGACTACGTCGGGACGTTCATCCGCGGCAGCTACCTCAACCTGCTGGCCAAGCCGGCCACCGTCTTCGGCCGGCGCGTCGCGAACCGGATCCGGGCGCGGGTCAGCTACCTCAAGGACGACGCGGCCTACCAGGCCGTCACGGATTCCCTCGTCGCCGTGGTCGAGCGCGTCCGGGAGCGTGCGCCGGACGCCCAGGTCGTGCTCGTCGACTATCTCACCCTCGTCGGGCCGAGCACCCGTCCGCGTCGCGACGTACCACTGAACGAGGAACAACTGCCGAGCGTCGCCCTGATGGCCGACGGCCTGGCGGCGGCGTTCGCGAAGGCTGCGGCCAGCACGGGCGCCGAGCTGATCACGGCCTCGGCCGCGAGCCGCGACCACGGCATCGGCTCCCCCGAGCCGTGGACGACCGGGTTCAGTCGGGGCCTGCTCGGCCGCCTCCGCGGCTTCGTCCCGTACCACCCGAACGCGACCGGCATGCGCGCCGTCGCCGACCTGATCGTGCACACGCTCCGATCATGACCGAAAGGGTGCGTCAGGCAACGACCTCCGACATCGACGCGGCGGTCCGGACCCTGACGCAGGCGTTCGAGGACTACCCGATGACCCGGGCCGGGCTCGACCCCGACGACTACCTCACCCGGCTCTCGCAGTACAACCGCCACTTCCTCACCGGCATCGGCATCCCGCACGGCCGGGTCTGGGTCACCGACGACGTCAGCGCCGTCGCCATCTGGACGACGCCCGCCACTCCCCCGGATGCCTTGGCCCAGCTCGCCGACGCCTTCAACGAACTCGCCGGATCACGCGCGGCCGTCGCCGCGGAGTACGGCCAGGCGATGGGCATCTTCCGACCGCGCACTCCGCTGTGGCTCCTCGCCATCCTCGGCGTCGCCCCCGACCGGCAGCACCAGGGCCTGGGCCGAGCGGTCGTCGCGCCCGGCCTGGCCGCCGCGGACCGCGAGCATTTACCGGCGTACCTCGAGACCCAGGACCCCGCGAACCTCTCGTTCTACGAGTCTATGGGCTTCACCACGATCGCCGAACTGGAACTCCCCCACAACGGCCCGATGCACTACGCCCTTTACCGCCCACCCAACTGACTCACGGGGTGTAGACGTACGGCGTGGTGGTGGTGACCGCGAGGAAGCCGAGGCGCTGCAGGATCGGGGAACTGTCGTCGGACGCGTCCACGTGGAGGTATTTGTAGCCGAGCTCGACCGCGCGGGCGGCGCGGACCGCGACGAGGGCTTTGTAGATGCCCTTGCCACGCCACTCCGCGAGCGTCGAGCCGCCCCACAGACCGGTGAACTCGGTGCCCTTCTTGTAAACCGCCCACGCTGCGGAGACGACCTCGCCGTCCGCCTCGGCTACGTAGATGTCGGTCAGCCCGGTCGCGTGACGGCGAACCAGATCGTCGGTGAGCCAGGACCAGTCGTCGTTCCAGACGGTCGACTCCATCGCCGCGATGCGCTCGAAGTCGGCGCGGTCGTTCACGAGGCCGATGGTGATGCCGTCGACGGACGTGCGTCCGCGCAGCCGCTCGACGATGTCCGCGCTCTCCACGACCAGGACGGTCTCCTGCTCCTCAGGCTCGAACCCGGCCGCGCGCAGCCGCTCCGGCAGATCCGCCGGCAGGTCGTGACCGCGCAGCTTCCATTCGACCGACTGGCCCATGGCCGCGAAGTAGTCCCGCTGGCGGGCGATCAGCGCGTCGACCTCAGCGCCGTCGAGCCCCTCCAGCGATCGGTAGCTGACGAACCCACGGTTCGGGTACTCGACCCGGATCACCGGGCCGTCCATGCTCGTCGGCACGTCCGCGCTCTCGCTCGTCCCACGCAGCTGGTCGTCGTACACCGCCAGCAACTGCCGGGCCTGCTCACTCTTCGCATCGGTCACGAGAGGACTCTTCCACGACTCCCCGGAATCCGCCCTGTATTTCACCCTGCTGAAATGCCAGCCCGTCACCGCGTGGCTGTCCTCGCCACTCCTTGCAGCCGAGCCCCACCATCCGTGACCACCGGCCTCCCGCCGCTGCGGCTCACCGCGTGGCGATCCTCGCCACCCCGTGCAACCGGCTCCGCCACCATCCGTGCGTACGCTCCGGCTGCGGACGCTCCTCACCCCGCCGGCCGCGCCCGACCCGCTCACTCAGCCCGCGCTTGTTCTTCGGCTTCTGGTTCGCGAAGTGACTCAGCGACACCATCAGGTTCAGCGGTTCCATCAGTCCGTCCTCCGATTCTCTGGTCCGTACAACCAGAGGTCGGAGCCGCGGACGCGATCTTGACATCCCGTGCGTGAATCAGCCGTCGGATTTCTCGGTCGCCATGAGTAGCCGGCGGAGGAGCGCCTCGAGGCGGATGCGGTCGCTGGAGGACACGCTGTGGATCAGGTCCTGTTCGACGTGCTGGATCTGGCCGATGCCGCGCTCCCAGATCTCGTGGCCGGACGGGGTGAGCGTGGCGACCACCTTGCGGCGGTCGTCACGGTCGTGCGAGCGCTCGACATAGCCGCGGCGTTCGAGTGCGTCCAGGCGGTTGGTGAGCGCCGCCGCCGACATCCCCAGCTGCTTGGCGAGCTCGCCCGGGGTCGCCTGGTACGGCGAACCGCCGCGGCGGAGCATGTGGAGCGTCTTGAACTCCCACCACTGCATCCCGAACTCCGCCAGCACCGCGTCCCGATGCCGATCCAGGTAGCGCGCCAGCGCCTGCAGCCGGACCGCGATGCCCTCGACCCGGCGATCGAGCTCCGGCCACTCCGCAGACCAGAGGTCGACATGGTCATCCACCCAATCCTTCACCCGTCTAACTTTTCATCCGCTGAAGGTTAGTTGTCAAATATTTCGACGTCGAAATACCCTGCTGCTCCAGCCTCCAGCTCATCGTGAGGAGCACCCCCATGACCCACCTCGCCGCCACCGCCGTCGTCACCGCCGCCGCCCACCTCATGCGCGCCGGCCAATGGACTGCCGCCACCGAACTCCTCCGCGCCAGCCAAGCCGAGAACCCCGCCGAGCACCAAGCCCTTGCATTGGCCCGCGCCGAGGTCGCCGTCGACCAAGACTTCGCCCAACAGACAACCCATGCCCCCACGGCGCTCACCGCCATCACCCAACTGATCGGCGAGTCGACCGATGCAACAGTCACCTGGCACGTCGAGATGCTGCGATTGCGCAAGGACTACGGCACAGCCCTGGTCCAGTCGGGCGATCTGAGCTTCGGCCCAGAGGGGCGTGACGAGGCTACGTCGGCCGCTCTCGCCAGCCGCGCGGAACGGCTCGGCGAGAACGCTCCCGGTGACGCTCGACGCGGTGCGGTGAGTTTCTACGCCGGCCTGATCGCCGACAATCTCCGGGGCCGCAGCGACGAGGCGTTCGTCCACTTCACTGCCGCGCTGGAGCTCGGTGAGAAGAGCGGCGATGAGCTGCTCGCCTCGCTCGCGCTGCGGCATCTCGGGGATCACGCTCATACTGCCGGGGATCTCGTGCTTGCGCGGGAGCAGTGGGAGCGGTCGACGGAGCTCCGGCAGAAGGTCGGGCATCTACTGGGTGCGCTGGCTCAGCAGGCTCTGCTCGCCGTGCTGCTTCGGGATGAAGGGGACCTCGCCGGATCCCGGGCGCTCGCGACCGAGGTCAACCGCTGGGCCCGGCAGGTCGAACTCCCGTTCCTCGTCAGCCAGACGGACGCCCTGCTGAAGTAGCCCTCGGCGGCAGGCCGAACTCGGCAGGTACGCCGGGGCTGAAGGCGACGTGATCGGGAGGTCGGCCCGGCGCGGTCAGGCCGACCGAGGTCAGGACGTCGTCGGCATCCAGCGCAACAAGCTCGGCGGTGTGGAGGATCCAGGGTGGGTGGTGGTTGGGGAGGTACCAGGTGCGGCCGGCGCGGTGGGTGTGAAGGGCCCAGCGGGCGGTGAGGAAGTGTTCGAGCGGCCCGAGTTCCAGGCGAGCGCCGACCTCGACGTCGATGGTCGCGCTCGCCTGAACGCCGGGCCAGCGGAGAGTCGATGTGTAGGTGTGGTGGTTGCCGTCGCGGATGTGCGTCATCCGAGCCCAGCGGTATGGCAGGCCGAAGACGGTACGGGCCGCGGTGACGACAGCCAGGCGGTTCGCGTCGAGGCTGAGGAAGACGACACCACGCCGGCCGGCCTCGTCGACGGAGTACAGGCGCACGTTCGTCTCCAGGAACGTGCCCACATACGGTACGGCGGGTCCGTGCGGCAACCCGGTGTCGACCATCCGGAACGGAACGAGGCCGACGTACGTGCGTCCCTCGAAGGTGTCGGGACGGGTGCCCGCCGGGAAGAACTGCGCGACGTCAGCCGGTTCGACGGCCCAGTGCAGGAACGTCAGATCGAGCCACCGCTGCCGCAGGATCCGCGGCCGGCGCAGCTCCGGCGCCGCCGGCCAGATCGCGTCGGCCATCAGTCAGCAGACCGCAGGTCCCTACGCCGCCGGCACGCCATCAGTCGGCGGTCGGGCGGACCTCGCACGTCGGGCGCCCGTCGTTCAGCGCGCAGACGATGTACGGCGTAGCACCGTCGTCGGCCGGTCGCCACGGCATCACGGCGTCACCGCTCAGCAACGTGTCGAGTGTCTGCAGCTCCGGATCACGCTGCTCGGCGTGATGCCGATACCCGGCCGCGCCGAGCGCCAGCGCGATCGCCATCCCGAGGAGGTTCACCTCGGTCGGCTCCTCCGGCGTGACCGAACCTTCCGCGGGCTCCAGCTTGATGCCGTGATCCGGGACCTCGACGATCCGCGCGACGTACTTGCCAGCAGTCATGCCACCGAGCGTAGCCCCCAGTGGTCAGCGGGCGTCGTCCAGTGTGAGGATCAGTTCCACCTCAACAGGGGCGTCCAGCGGGAGTGACACCACACCGACTGCGGTGCGAACGGGCAGGCCTGCGTCCGGGAACGCGGCCGCGATGACTCGTGATGCGCCGTCGGCAACCGATACATAGTCGGTGAAGGCCGGCGTACCGGCGACGAAGACACGCAGTGAGACACAGCCGCGGGTTTCGGCGAGGTCGATCACCTCGGCCGCCGCCGCGAGGGCGTTCAGAGCGGCCGCCTGTGCGCACAACGCTGCGATGTCGGGCTCGACCTCCTGGCCGACCTTGCCTTGGGCAAGCAGTTGCCCATCGGTCAGCGGGACCTGTCCAGAGGTGAACAGCAGGCCCCTGTCGAGGGTGGCGGACCGATAAGCCCCAGCCGGCCCGGGTGGGTGCGGGGGCAGCTCGAGACCAGCTCTGGCGAGGTGGTCCTGTGGTCGGTTCACCCGAACGCGCCCCCGCTCCACACCGGAAGCGGGCGGCGCCCGAGCGCCACCTCGGCGGCCGCGCGGCCGAGGAGGCGGGTCGAGTCCAGGACGGGGATCGGGGAGGTGGAGGAGTCGATGGCCAGGGGGATCTCCGTGCACACAGCGGCAACCGCGTCGCAGCCTTCCTCCGCCTGCATCCGCTCGGCGATGCCGTGGAAGGTACTCCGCACGCTCTCCGGCACCCGCCCGTAGACGAGCTCGGTGAAGATCGCGTCGTGGATACGTTCGCGTTCGGCCTCCGCCGGGATCACCGCTGTGATGCCACGCTTGGCCAGTTCGCGCGGATAGAGGGGACCATTCATCGTGAAGCGCGTACCCAGGATGGCGACTCGCTGGTAGCTGGCAACCTGGGCGGCGTCGGCGACGACGTCGACGATGTGCAAGCCCGGAAGCGGAAACTCCGGCCCGGCGGCCTCGAGCGCCAGGTGCGCGGTGTTGTCGGGGCAGACGAAGAACTCCGCGTCGGCCTTCGCGAGTCTCTCGGCGCTGGTGCGGAGAACGGCCCGCACCGTTGCGAGATCGCCCGCCTCCCAGGCCGGCATCACTCGTTCGAAGGAGATGCAGTCCATGGTGATGTCAGGATGCTGGGGCTGCCCGAGCTTCGCGCTGTGGCGGGCGACCTCGGTCCAGCACAACGCCGCGCCTTCGATCGTGTGGCCGAGAACGCCGACGTGGGAGGCGGTGGTTGGCACGCTCATGATCCGGAGCCCTTCCTCGCTTCTGCGTCGAACGAGATGTCGTGAGTTGGTGTTGCGGCGGAACAGGTCACCGGGAGTCGCACAGTACCCAACTGCCCGAAGTTCGCGGTGATCGAATCACCGACGTCGACGCGAACAGCCCGCGTCATCGCGCCGGACAGGATGAGATGGCCGGCCCCGAGCCGGACGCCTCGGCGCCCCAGCTCATTGGCGAGCCAGGCAACGGCCTCGGCGGGATTGCCGAGAACGTCGCGCCCGGTACCGCTGGCACGCTCGACCCCGTTGACCAGGAGGGTGCAGGTGACATCGGTGAGCGTGATGCTGCCCGGGGAGTGCCGGCTCGCACCGAGGTAGACGCCGCCCGAGGAGGCGTTGTCCGCGACGGTGTCGACGATGGTCAGTTCCCAGTTGCTGATCCGGGAGTCGACGACTTCGACGAGCGGTACGACGTACGCCGTGGCGGCGAGGACATCATCGGCGGTGACGCCCGTACTGGGCAGGTCAGCGGCGAGGACGAAGCCGAGCTCTGGCTCCACCAAGGGTGCGACGTATCCAGCCCGGTCCAGCTCCGTCGACGGCCGATGGATCGAACTGGCCATCACGTGCCCGAAGTCCGGCTCGTGGACTCCCATCTGCTGCTGCATCGCTTCGGCCACCAGGCCGATCTTGAATCCGGCGATCGTGTCGCCGTCGAGGAGCCATTGATCGACCTGGTGAGACTGGATGGAGTAGGCGTCGTCGATGTCGAGCGCCGGGTGCGTTCTGGAGATCGGCGGCATCGGCAGGCGTCCTCGCCGGGCCGTCAGTAGCTCCTGGGCGATCTGACTCGCCGCCTGGTGATCGCGCGATGCCACTGTCATCGGGAGGCCTCGCGCTGCCCGGCCAACTCGGCCGCGACGTCGATGATCATGTCCTCTTGACCGCCGATGATGTTGCGTCGGCCCAGCTCCAGCAGAATGTCACGCACGGGTGTGCCGAACTTGGCGGCGGCACGTTTCGTCGGGTGGAAGAAGGTGGAGTAGACACCGGCGTAGCCGATGAGGAGCGCGGCCTCGTCGATGATCTGGGGAGCCTTCATGCAGGCCGCGACCACCTGCTCGGCGAGCTCGGCGAGGGCGAAGGCATCGACGTCCAGCTGGAAGCCCGACCGGGTGAGCGCTACCGCCAGCACCTCCGTCTGCGCGTTCCCCGCGCTGGCACCGAGCCCGCGCAGCGAGCCGTCGATGTAGGTCGCTCCGTTCTCAGCGGCAGCGAGCGAGTTGCCGATCGCGAGACCGAGATTGTTGTGAGCGTGAAAGCCCACTGGGATGTCGACAGCGCCGCGCAGGGCCGCAACGCGTGCCGCTGCCTGAGTGGGGACCATGGCTCCGGCCGAGTCAACAACGTACACGACCTGCGCGCCGTAGCTCTCGAGCTTGGATGCCTGCTGCGCAAGCTCAGCCGGCTCGATCTTGTGACTCATCATCAGGAAGCACATGGCGGTGAGACCATCCTGGCGGGCCCGTCGCACGGCCTGCTCCGCGCAATCGGCCTCGGTGCAGTGGACCGCCACCCGCAGAGTGGTGGCTCCGGCCAGCTCGATGTCGTCGAGGTCGGCAAAGGTCGAGATGCCAGGGACGTAGAGGGCGGCGATCGACGCTCCGGGAGCCGCTTTGACAGCGGCTTCGACGTACTCCTTGTCAGTGGCGGCAGCACGACCGTACTGCAGTGACGAACCGCCGATGCCGACACCGTGGGCGACCTCGATGGTCCGGACGCCGGCCCGTGCGAGGCCACCGGCGATCGCCGCGACCTGGTCTGTGGTGAACTGGTGCGAGACGCTGCTCATGCCGTCGCGCAGGCTCGTGTCCACGAGGTTCAAGGTCATCCCAGGGTCTCCGTCCGCGCGGATCGGGTGAGGGCGATTCCGTCCGCGACCGCGACAGCCGCGGCGGTGATGATGTCCAGGTTTCCGGCATAACGAGGCAGATAGTCGCCGGCACCCTCGACGTTGACCATGCACGTGACGACGTCGCGGTCGACGTCGAGCAGTTGCAGTTCATAACCGGGGACGTACGTCGCCACCGAAGCGACCATCGCCGTCACGGCGGCCTCGATCGCGGATTCGTCCGCGTCGGTCACGGAGGCGTAGACGGTGGCCCGCATCGTCATCGCGGGCTCCGCCGGGTTGATGACCGAGATCGCCTTCGCACGCGGAATGCCGACCACGGACCGCAGGGCGTCCGCCGTCTTGAGGCAGAACTCGCTGAGGTTCTGCCGGGTGCCGGGTCCGGCCGACGCGGAGGCGATCGAGGCGACGATCTCGCCGTACGTCACGTTCGCCGCGGACTTGATCGCGGCGAGCATGGGGATGGTCGCCTGCCCGGCGCAACTCACGAGATTCACGTTCGGGGCCTCGAGGTGATCGTCGAGGTTGACGGCCGGGATCACGGCGGGCCCGACACCGGCCGGCGTCAGGTCGATCGCCGTGATACCGGCCGCGGCATAGCGAGGCGCATTCGCCGCGTGAACGGCGGCCGAGGTCGCCTCGAACACGATGTCGGGCAGTTCGGACCGGCCGAGCAGCCAATTCACGCCCTCCGCGGTCGTTTCCAGCCCGGCATCGCGGGCGCGGGCCAGACCGGCGCTCTCGGGATCGATTCCCACCATCCATCGAGGTTCGATCTGTCGCGAGCGCAGCAGCTTGAACATCAGGTCCGTACCGATGTTTCCCGAGCCGACGATCGCGGCGGTCAAGGTCTTCGTAGTCACCGTATGTCGCTTCCCTCCGGCGTGTCGGTGGTCGTTACGAGGATGCGGGGCCGCGGACAGGCTCGCGAGCAAAAGGCATGACTTAGCATCTGAGTCATGCCTTTCGCCTATACCCTTCGGCTGCTGTCCTACGTGTGCGCGATCGCTGACGAGGGATCGATCACCGCGGCGGCCGATCGGCTCACCATCAGCCAGCCGTCGCTGACCAGACAGGTTCGCGACCTCGAGCGGCGGCTTGGCGTGGCGCTGCTGGACCGGACGCCTCGAGGGGTCACCCTGACCGCCGCCGGGGATGTGTTCGTCGCACGGGCGGCTGACATTCTCCGCAGTGTCGACAACCTCGACGCCGAGGTCCGCGCCGTCGCCCGCGGGCACGCCGGACGTCTCCGGATCGGCTTTGTTGGATCTGCCATCAATGGACCGTTGGGTCCCGCCATCGCGCGGCTGCGCAGCGAGCTGCCAGAGGTCGAACTGCAGCTGCGGGAGTCCTTCGACGACATGTCGCTGATGGCGGAGATCAAGGCCGGCGACCTCGACCTCGCGGTGCATCGCCTCCCGATCAGGGCCCCGGAACTCCTGAGCATCCCCTGGGCGCAGGAGCCGTTGAGTGTCTTCCTTCCCGACAACTCTCCGCTGGCGGCCGACACCGGGCCGCTCGCATCAGAGGCGCTGAGGAACTTGAACCTGGTGATGTGGCCGCGCGAATCCGCGCCCCAGGCCTATGACGAGGTGATGGCCATCTACCAAGACCTCGGTGCGGTCCCCCACTGCGTTGCGACCGCTCACACGGTGCAGGCGATTCTCGCACTTGTCGCGGCCAGGGTCGGTGCGGCGTTGATGGCGCAGTCGTATCGCTCGCTCCGACGGGTCGGCGTACGCGCACGCCCGCTGGCCGACTACCACGTGACGCACTTCATCACGATTGCCAACGGCAACAGGTCGGCCGTCCTCGAGCGCTGCCTGGCGATTCTTCAGCGGCATCAAGCCCGGCACCTGACCGCGTCGGCCACTTCGCCGTCCTGGAAGCCCCCGACCATGTGATCAGGGACCTCCAGGACTTCTTCGCCAAGCTCTAGGACGAGAAGGCCGCGTCGAAGGAGGCGGTGGGTGGGTCGAAGGCGAGCGAGCGGACGAACTGGACGGCTTCGGCGGCGCCGACCAGGCGGTCCATCCCGGCGTCTTCCCATTCCACCGAGATCGGGCCGGCGTACCCGATGGTGTTGAGCATCCGGAAGCATGCCTCCCAGGGGACGTCGCCGTGGCCGGTGGACACGAAGTCCCAGCCGCGGCGCGGGTCGCCCCAGGCCAGGTGCGAACCCATCCGGCCGTTGCGCCCGTTGCCGACCTGGCGCTTCGCGTCCTTGCAGTCGACGTGGTAGATCCGGTCCTTGAAGTCCCACAGGAAACCGACCGGGTCGAGGTCCTGCCAGACGAAGTGCGACGGGTCCCAGTTCAGCCCGAACGCCGGCCGGTGACCGATAGCGTCCAGGGTCGCCGTCGTCGACCAGTAGTCGTACGCGATCTCCGACGGGTGCACCTCGTGCGCGAACCGGACCCCGACCTCGTCGAACACGTCGAGGATCGGGTTCCATCGGTCGGCGAAGTCCTGGTACCCGGCCTCGATCATGGCCGGCGGCACCGGCGGGAACATCGCGACCGTCTTCCAGATCGACGACCCGGTGAAGCCGACGACCACGTCCACCCCGAGCGCGCGGGCGGCGCGGGCCGTCGTCTTCATCTCCTCGGCGGCGCGCTGCCGGACGCCTTCCGGCTCGCCGTCGCCCCAGATGTGCGCGGGCAGGATCGCCTGGTGCCGCTGGTCGATCGGGTCGTCGCAGACCGCCTGCCCGAGCAGGTGGTTCGAGATCGTCCAGACCTTCAGGTTGTGCTTCTCGAGGATGTCGAGGCGGTCGCGCACGTACGCCTCGTCCTCGGCGGCACGCCGTACGTCGAGATGGTCACCCCAGCAGGCGATCTCCAGTCCCTCGTATCCCCAGGACGACGCCAGCCGGGCCACCTCCTCGAACGGCAGGTCGGCCCACTGGCCGGTGAACAACGTGATCGGTCGAGCCATATGGTCCACTCCTCAGGCGATCATGGTCAGCGGACACCGAGCAGGTGCTCCATCGCCAGCTGGTCCAGCTTCTCGAAACCGAGACCGCGGTCGGCCAGCGCCTCCCGGTCGTACTTCTCGCTGCGGAGGTCGGCCAGCGTCTCACCCTCGGCCAGCGTGGGCTCGGACAACTCCGCGACGCGTGCGGCGGCAAGGGCCTCCGCGACCTCGGGGTCGGCCCGGAACGCGCGCGCCTTGTCGCGCAGGATCAGGTAGTTCCGCATGCAGGCCTTCGCGGTCTCCCAGACGCCTTCCTCGTCCTCGGTGCGCGGCGGCTTGTAGTCGAAGTGGACGTGCCCGTCGTACGCCGGGTAGCTTCCGGATCCCTGCAGGACGTCGACCGTCCAGAAGGCCTCCCGCAGGTTCCCGGCCCCGAACCGCAGGTCCTGGTCGAACCGCGGACCGTGCTGCCCGTTCAGGTCGATGTGGTACAGCTTGCCGTGCCACAACGCCTGCGCGATGCCATGCGCGTAGTTCAGCGAGGCCATCTGCTCGTGCCCCACCTCGGGGTTGATGCCGACCAGCTCGGGATCCGCCAGATCGTTGATGAAGGCAATCGCGTGACCGATCGACGGCAGCAGGATGTCACCGCGCGGCTCGTTCGGCTTCGGCTCGATCGCGAAGCGGATGTTGTAGCCCTGCTCCCGCACGTACGCGCAGAGCAGATCCATCGACTCCTTGTACCGATCGAGCGCGGCCCGCACGTCCTTCGAACCGCCGGACTCGGCGCCCTCACGCCCACCCCAGAGCACGTACGTCGCCGCCCCCAGCTCGGCCGCGAGGTCGACATTGCGGAGCACCTTCGCCAGGGCATACCGCCGGACCTGGCGATCGTTCGCGGTCAGGCCGCCGTCCTTGAAGACGGGGTGGCTGAACAGGTTCGTGGTCATCATCTCGACGCCCAGGCCGGTGTCGGCCAGCGCCTTGGTGAACCGCTCGAGCACCTGCCCGCGAGTGGCGTCGTCGGGTACGACGTCGTCGTCGTGGAACGTGACCGCGGCCGCGCCCAGTTCCGCGAGCTTCTCCACCGCGTGGACCGGGTCCATCGCGGGGCGGACCGCCGTACCGAAGACGTCGACGCCTTGCCAACCGACGGTCCACAGACCGAAGGAGAACTTGTCGTCCTTGGTCGGGGTGTAGCTGTTCATTCGGCAATCTCCTGCCATTGTCGTGTCGTGGAACTGGACTCGACCGCGGCCAGCACACGCTGGACCTGCAGCCCGTCGGCGAACGACGGTGCCGGATCGGCTCCTTCGGCGATCGCGGTGACCAGGTCGACGACCTGATGGGTGAACCCGTGTTCGTAACCGAGCAGGTGGCCGGGCGGCCACCACGCGGCGACGTACGGGTGGGCGGGTTCGGTGGCGAGGATGCGGCGGAAGCCGGCGGTCCTCGAGTCTTCGGTGGCGTCGTAGAAGTGCAGGAGGTTCATGTCCTCGAAGTCGAACGCGAGGCTGCCCAGGCTGCCGTTGATCTCGATCCGGATCGCGTTCTTGCGGCCGGTGGCGAACCGCGTCGCCTCGAAGACGCCCAGCGCGCCGGAGCGGAAGGTGGCCAGGAACACGGCCGCGTCGTCGACTGTGACCGGTCCGCGTTCGGTGCCCGCCGTACCGGCCAGGCCGGAGTGCTCGGCGGCGACCGGGCGCTCCTTCACAAACGTCTCGAGCCGGGCGCTCACCTCGCCGATGGTGTCTCCGGTGATGTACTGCGCCATGTCGATGATGTGCGCGCCGATGTCACCGAGCGCGCCCGAGCCGGCCTTCTCCTTGTCCAGCCGCCACGACAGCGGCGCCTCCGGGTCGGCGATCCAGTCCTGCAGGTACTGCGCCCGGACGTGCCGGATGGTGCCGAGCTTGCCCTCGGCAACGAGCTGGCGAGCCAGCCCGATCGCCGGCACCCGGCGATAGGTGAACCCGACCATCGACCTGATCCCGTTCGCGGCCGCTGCCTCGGCCGCGGCGGTCATCGCCTCGGCCTCCTCGACCGTGTTCGCCAGCGGCTTCTCGCACAGCACGTGCTTGCCCGCCTCCAGCGCCGCGATCGCGATCTCGGCGTGACTGTCGCCCGGCGTGCACACGTCGATCAGCTGGATGTCGTCGCGGCCGAGCAGCTTGCGCCAGTCGGTCTCGGTCTCCTTCCAGCCGAGCTTCGTCGCGGCCGCCTGGACGGCCTCGGCGTTGCGGCCGCAGAGCACGTTCATCGCGGGGTCCAGCGGCAGGTCGAAGAAGCGCGGCGCGCTCCGCCAGGCCTGCGAGTGGGCCGCGCCCATGAACGCGTAGCCGATCAGGCCGATGCCCAGGTTCGTCATTGCTCTCCTCTTAGCTCTCGAAATCGGTCATTGGGCTATCCCCGTGGTCACGCGGCCGACCAGGGTCGGATCGACGAAGACCTGGTCGAGCGAGATCTGCGCGCCGCCCCGGACCGCGGCGGCGAAGCCGAGCTCGGACCGGACCACCCGGCAACCGCCGCCGTCCGGGGCGATCACGCGGTCGCGGACAGCCTTCTCCAGTGGCTCTTGCAGCCACGGTCCGAGCACCGCGAAGTAGCCGCCGAGCACGAGCACGTCGGGGTTCAGGATGTTGACCAGGATCGCTCCCCCGATCCCCAGCCAGGTGCCGACGTCCTTCAGCGCGGTCAGTGTCCGTGCGTCACCCGCCTCGGCGCGCCGCACGATGCCGGCCAGCCGTTGCTCCACGTCCAGGGACGGATCGCGGACCGGATCGTCGCCGTCCGTTGCCTCGTGCAACAGTGCGGGCAGCCCGACGACGGTCTCCCAGCAGCCGGTCCGGCCGCAGCCGCAGACCCGGCCGGGCGGCGCCACCGGCATGTGCCCGACCTCACCGCTGAACCCGTGCCCGCCGCGGAGCAGGTGCCCTCCGGTGACCACCCCGCCGCCGACACCGACTGCCCCGGTCAGCAGGACGAGATCGTGCACCTGGTCGTGCTGCCGGATCTCGGAGTACGCCGCCAGGGCCGCGAGGTTCGCCTCGTTGTCCACGTGCAACGGGTACGTCGGCTCGCCCAGCCGGGCGCGCATCTCCTGAGCGACCGAGAGCTCACCCCAGCCCAGGTTCGGAGCGAGCTTCAGGTCACCGGTCTCGCCTTCGACCAGACCGGGCACGGCGAGCGTCACACCGGCAAGCTGTCCACCGCGTGCATCCACGGCCGCGACCGCCTCACCGACCAGGCCCGCGAACCGGTCGAGCGTCGTACCCGGGTCGAGGTGGGCGACGTCGAGCGGGACCCGCTTCTCGAGGACGACGTTGCCGGCCAGGTCGAGCGCGGCGACGGCGAGATAGTCGACGTTGATCTCGGCGCCGACGCCGCAGACGCCGGTGCCGTCGAGCTCGACGAGCTGGCCGGGGCGGCCGAGGGCGCGAGTGGAGTCGGCCGGGCCTTCGCGGAGCAGGCCGCGCTCGACGAGCTCGGCGACCAGGCTGCTGACGGTCGCCTTGTTCAGTCCGGTGTCTGCGGCGATCCGGGCGCGCGATCGCGGACCGAGGTCGCGAACGTGCCGCAGCACCACGGACAGGTTGTTGCGGCGGAGCGAGACGTGATCGGCAGCGACCCCCCGGTTCCCCGGGCGACGACCGTCGGTCAGCGTCATCTGCCACCCCTCCCGACTTTGTCTGTTGACCCAACAAACTAAGTTCACGCGAGAACGGCGTCAAGAGCTTGCGACGATCGCTTTCTTGCAAGAGTCTGTTCAAGATTTCCTACCGCCCCCACAGGAGTCAGCCATGAAGCTCGCTGGCCGGCTCAGGGATCCGCGCGCTGGACGAGGACGGTACGGCGTGCTGCGCCGACTACTACCTGCGGTTGACCAACGGCGGTCGGATGTTCAAGGGGCAGGCATCGGTGACGTCGGTCCAGCCGACGGTCCGATGCCGAGCCAGGGCACGGGTGGCGTGATCTTCTACGAACGCGTCGACTACGGCAGCGCGTCCGGCGTGGACCAGGACCTCGGACATGCCGAACTTCATCGCGCTCTCGCCGAACGCGAATGACCAGCTGACGTCCTGCCGGATCTCCTAGAACAGCTCCATGCTGTCCGCGGCGGCGGAGATGACCGGGTTGTCCAAGTAGAGGCGGCAGGCGATCGCGTGGCCGGCGCAGGTGAGGAGCGCCGGGCCGGCCGCATCGACCACCCGGTACGCGACGGGGTGCTGACAGCGCTCGACAGCGCCCTCGTTCGTGTGCTCGCAGCCGAGGATGTGGCACGTGACGGTCTCACCGACGTTCATCAGGGTGAGGCCGTGCTTGGGACAGACACCCCAGCCGACACCGCAGGCCTGGCCTTCGTTCGCCGCCAGGCGGATCAGCTGACCGGCGGTGACCTCCAGTTCGCTCGCGATCGTGCGGAAGGTGCTCGCGGCCTGGTCGAGGTCGCGGCGGAACCGCCGCAGTTCGACGGTCTCGGGCATGCCACGGGTCGCGGCCTGCAGGTTCTCGGACAGGGCCATCGCGGCGACGGCGATCTCGTCGACCCGGACGGGCGTGTTGAACTGGCCGAGCGTACCGTTCGGCACCCTCGGGCGGTCGCGGACCTCCTTGGTCCAGTCGCTGCGCGGCGGACCCTTCCGGCTTGGGTCCTGGGCCTGCTTCTCGCCCGCGTCCTTGACCTGGGCCTCGCCTTCTCCCACCGGGATCTCCGCGATCTTCTGGTCGGCCTGCCAGCCGGCGCCGGCCGGGTCGTCCGCCGGGACTTGTCCGAGCCGGGCTTCCGGTTGCGGACCGTGACCATTGGTCCCGTTCGCGGCCGCGGCCCCGTTCACCGGGACTCGGCTCTCCTGCGCTGTCCGCCCGTTCATGCAGCCTCACTCGTCAAGTGCCTGGCCATCGCCATGCGCGCCCCCTGAAGTGCCTCCGGTGGCCGATCGTGCCATGCCTGCAGCGCTTGAGACCAGAGGAAATGCCCGCGCGTCACCCACCGCGCCCCCGCCCTTGCACTCCGCAACAATTCACCCCAGATACGGCAAGCCTCCCCCACGCAGCGTCCACTGAATCACACGCTCTGCATTCCTCAACGTTGCTTTAACATTTCCACACTGACAGTCACCAGCGGGTGTCAGCCGGTAGCAGTGAGGTGCTGCCGGAGGAATTCGACCATCCGGGCGCGGGCGTGAAAGGCCGTGTTCGGCGGGTCCTCCCGCAGGTCCCGGGTGAGCACTGCGTGAGCGCTCCGGCCGTACCCCTCCGGATTGCCCGGCGCGGAGTCGAGCTCGATCACCTCGAACGCGTCACCGAGTTGCGCCCGCAAAGTGGTGAACCGCTCGGACGGCGACATCCGGTCGTGGCTGAACCGCATGCCGAGCACGCACAGCCCGTCGGTGCGGGTCCGCTCCTTGACGACCTCGAGCTCGGCCTCGGACAAGCCCGGATCGCGCCGCAGCCGCGCCGACATCGGGAACGGCGTCGACGGCTGGCTCAGCACCGGCGCCTTGACTGCGTCCTCGACCGCCGTGGCGAGCGCGAACCCACCGGTGAAGCACATCCCGATCACGCCGACCCCGCGTCCCGGCGTACGCGCGGCCAAGTCGTTGGCGACGGCACCCAGGTACTTCGTGATCGGACGCTCGGCGTTGGCCGCGAAGCACCGGAACTCCTTGGAAACACACAGGCGCGCCACCATGCCCAGCGTGTACCCCATGGTCTCGGGGCGTCCCGGCGTACCGAAGGGCGACGGGATCACCACGGTGAATCCCTCGGCGACCAGGTGCTCGCCGAGACCCAGCACCTCGGGCGTCAGGCCGGGGATCTCCGGGATCAGCACGACCCCCGGGCCTGCACCCTTCTCGAAGCAGTCGAACGTCAGGCCGGCGCCGGTGAACGGCGCCCGCCGCCAGCCGGCCAGGTCGGAGCTCGGTGCCGCAGTCATGAGCGCAAGCTTAGAGTGCGCGATCGGCAACAAGCTGTTGTCGGGTCGGCGCCGATCTTCACTCTCGGAGGTCCTCAACGATCGCGCGGATCTCGACCATGCCGAACTCGGCGACCGGGTGCTTGGAGGCGATCTCGATCGCCTCGTCCAGGTCCCGGCAGTCGATCAGGTCGAAGCCGCCCATCTGCTCCTTGGACTCGGCGAACGGGCCGTCGGTGGTCACCACTTTGCCCGCGCGGCGTCGTACGCCGGTCGACTCGGCCGGCGGCTGGAGGGCGGCGCCCTCGCGACGGATGCCGCGAGCCGTCACCTCGGCCACCCAGGCCTCGGTCCTCCGGACCATGTCCTCCGGCACGCCGTCGGCGTAGTCGTCATCCGGCCGGATCAGCAACATGTACTTCATCGATCACCTTTCGTAGTGTCGAGCGCCGTACGTCGGCACTCAGCCAGGACGTCGTTGCACGATTGCAGCTTTTGACATCTGGTCCGGCACGCACAGCGGTCCAGACCTCTGACATACTCCGGGCGACTATCACTCTGAGACCCTTGGGGGGGTCCCCTTGTCCTTCCGCCCCGCCCACTTGCTACGCCTGGGCTTACCCGCCGCCCTGGTCGCGGGCGGACTGGTCGTCCTGACCAGTTCCTCCGGTTCCGCGGCCCAAGGTCCGTACCGGCCGCCCTTGACCGCTCACCACAACGCCGCGAAGACCGAGTTCGAGCCGAACGCAGTGATGGTGAAGTTCAAGAAGAAGGCGACGTCCTCGGCCCGGAAGGCCGCGGTCTCCAAGTTCCGCGCCACCACCGAGGACTCCGTCTCGTCGGATGTCGTCAAGCTCACCGGCGACCTCCCGGCCCCGGACCTGCTGAAGAAGGTGAAGGCCGACCCGACGGTCGAGCTCGCCTCGCTGAACTACAAGCGCAGCATCTCGGCCGTCCCGAACGACGAGTTCTACAGCACCGATCAGAAGACCTACCTGAACACCGTCCGGGTTCCGCAGGCCTGGGACCTGTCCAAGTCGACCGGCAGCCAGATCGTCGCCGTCCTGGACACCGGCGTCGACGCCGGTCACCCCGACCTCGTCGGTCACCTCGTGCCCGGCTACAACGCCACCTCGCCCAACCGCGGGCCGATCGACGACAACGGTCACGGCACCATGACGCTCGGCATCATCGCTGCCGGCGCCAACAACGGCGTCGGCGTCGCCGGCGTCGGCTGGTCCACGAAGGCGATGCCGGTCAAGGTCCTGGCCGCCAACGGCACCGGGTACGACGTCGACATCGCCGAGGGCATCGACTGGGCGGTCGCCCACGGCGCCAAGGTCATCAACATGTCGCTCGGCGGACCGGACGACAACGCGGTCCTGCACGACGCGGTGCGGCGTGCCGTGGCCAGTGGCGTCGTGGTGGTCGTGGCGGCCGGTAACTCGGGCAACTCGGACCGCCAGTTCCCCGCGGCCTACCCCGAGGTCATCGCCGTCGCGGCGACCAACGCCGGCGGCGTCCTGACGGACTTCAGCTCGTACGGCGACTGGGTCGACATCGCCGCCCCGGGCTGGGACATCCTCAGCACCGGCGCGCGGTCGCTGACCCCGCCCGGCTTCCTGCCGTACTGGTACTGCACCGGCACCTCCTGCTCGGCGCCGATCGTCGCGGGTGTGGCCGCGCTGGTGAAGAACAAGTGGCCGACGTTCACCCCCGCCCAGGTCGCCCAGCGACTCAAGGTTCTGGCACGTGACGCCGGACCACGCGGGAACGACCCGTACTACGGCGCCGGCATGCTCGACGCGTACGCCGCTCTCGGCGGCAAGTGGACGACGGACTTCCCGGTCAACGCGGCGGACGGCAACGATCAGCCTGAGCGGGCGATCGCGGTGTCGACCGACACCGGCTCGATCAGCTCGACCATCAGCGTCGAGGGTGACGTCGACTGGTACGAGGTGACCTCGGCGGCCGCGCGCAACCTCAAGGTGTCGCTGACCGGGCCGCAGTTCAACTGCGCCTTCTCGTCGAACTTCGGGCCCCGGGTGGCGGTGTACGACGGCGACCTGCTCCCGCTCACCGATGCGGCGAACCCGTACCCGACGACGCCGATCGACCCGGACACGGGGTGCAACGCGCCCGTACAGCTGACCGCGACCGCGAACGTCAGCGTACAGGCCGGCAGCACGTTCATTGCCGTGCGCAACGACAATGGGTCGCGGGACACGCGGGCGTACACGTTGACCGTCAGCGCGGAAGGCCCCGGTGGCTCCAGCTGGGGCTTGCCGTACCCCGTGCGCGACGTGTCTCCGGCTGACCTGTCGACGTCGGCAGCGGTGTCCGTCAAGCCGACACTGACGTTCGCACGCGACATGGATCCGGCGACCGTGATCCCGGCCACGGTCAAGCTGCTGAACGGCAAGACGGACGCGGTCGTTCCGGCAACCCTCACGTACGACGCGGCAACGCGGAAGGCAACGATCACGCCGACCGCGCCGCTGCTGGACAACACCGCGTACAAGATCATCGGCGAGACTCTCAAGGCTGCTGACGGCACGGTGCTGCCATTGGTCAGGACGGTGTTCAGCACGGCCGACCTCGCACCGCAGGCGGTGGGGACGTTCGACGCCACTGGCGCCTACCTGGCGGCGAACCTGTCGTGGAAGGTGCCGGCGACCCCCGACCTCGATCAGGTGATCGTGCGGCGGAACGCCGGAAGCAAGGCGCCGACGATCACCACCGGGGTGCTGGTCTACGCGGGGTCCGGGTCCGCGGTGAAGGACACCGGGTTGCTGCAGGGGACGACGTACACCTATGCGGCGTGGGTCAAGGACCGGGGTGGGAAGGTCAGCCCGGTCGCGACCACCCAACTGCTCGGCATGAAGTCGGGGATCGCCGTCACGTCGACGCTGATCAATTACGGCGGGTCGATCACCATCAAGGGCAGCACGCTGCGTATCGACAACAAGGCGTACGCCGGGCTGCCGGTCAACATCTACGTACGGCCGAAGAACGTGACGGCGTTCAAGTTGCTGGCGGCGCTGAAGACGTCGTCGACCGGCACGCTCAGCTACGCGTACAAGCCGGCCGTGTCGTCGGTGATCATGCTGACCTTCCCGGGCAACGGTGACCTGATGGGGACCCGGACCGCGGACGTCACGGTGCAGGTGGCGCCGACGATCTCGGCGACGCTGGCGCCGGCGTCGATCCGGCTGGGCGGTGTGACGAAGTTCAACGGGTACGTCGCACCGGCGCATTCGGGCAAACTGGTGTACCTGCAGCAGTACGGGAACAAGGTCTGGAAGTCGATCGCCTCGGTGAAGCTGAGCACGTCCGGTGCTTACGCGTTCGGCATCAAGCCGGCCATCCGTGGCCAGATCGCCTACCGCGTGTGGTTCCCGGCCGACGCCGACCACGCCCAGGCGTACACCGTGAACAAGATCCTCACGGTGAGCTGACAGCTCGACCCACGCACACCCCGGCCATTCCTGGCCGGGGTGTGCTGGCTTATCGGTCAGGCCCGTATCGGCGTTACAGGAATTGCAGCAAGCTGCAGATCAGGTCTCCGTTCGGTCTCGCTGCCTTGACGCCCGTGCGGACTAGGCCTGTATCGTTCAGGCCGCCGCCGTTGACCAATCGTCAACGTGGCAAGGATTTTAACGTTCGAGCTGCGGGGGCGGGGGCCTTCCTCACAGTTCTTGTCTGGGGGGAATCACTATGAGACCGAATCGACGGCATGTCCTGATGGCCGGGGCGGTGGCGGCGGTTTCGACCGTTGTAGCTGCCGAGAGCGCTACCGCGGCCGACCTTTACGGATCCGGCGAGCTCGTGAACTGGACCGTCCTCAGCCGGGCGATCGCGAGCGAGGCGACGATCACCTACGTCCGCGACCACGACGGCGTGTACATGTTCGGCGACAGTATCGCGGTCCAGGACGGCAAGGCGCTGGCCACCCGGCTGCTGAGCCGCTCCGGCGCAAGCTTGGCGGTCAACAACTGGTCGGGGCGGCCCACGGCGCCCGCGGTCGACGCGCTCCAGAGCTGGGCCTCCAGGTACGGCCTGCCGCGACGGATCCTGATGGCCACCGGCACCAACGACATCTTCAATCCACCGGCGTTCGCCGCCCAGGTGGATCGCACGATGAACATCGTCGGATCGCACCGCACCGTCGTCTGGGTCAACACCCAGATCGCCCGGACCACCAAGTCCGCGACCGTTCAGCTCGCGGATCAGCGCAACAGCGCCTGGGTCAATTCCCAACTGTCCGACGCGCAGAAGAAATACCCGAACCTCCGCATCGTCCGCTGGGCCGAATACCTCGCGGCCAAGCCGGCGCGCCTCACCATGTACCTGCGCGAAGGCGTCCACACCACGGTGCCCGGCGGGCAGGATGCACGCAACGAACTCATCGTGCAGGCGCTCACAGCCCAGTAGGCCCCTCGGGTCGGACGACCCGCACCGCGCATCATCACCATCGGACTGTGCGTATGCGAGTTCACCAACCCAGGCACAGCCAGCAACCCAGCCCTGTCGATCACCTCCCACTCCCCCGGCTCCCCCGACGCCGCGATGTCGCGGGCTCGTGGGAGGTGGCGGGCGTCGGCGTGATCGCGGTGATCCGGCCGCTGTCGACGTGAATGTCCTGAGCCTCGTCGACCCGGCACTCACCGGTCTCCGGCACAACCAGCACCGCGACGTTCCGAATCAGCACGCGTGACATCCGTCCTCCAGTCGGTGGGCGTCGTAAGGCAGTCTCGTGGACAGTCGGGCCATCGGATGCAGTGCTACATGTCTCGCTGCTCACCAACCACGACGATCCGCCGAGGTTGCACCTCTCGGTCCGGTCCTCCAGCCGAGATCACCCTCGCGGGGTGGCTCATCTGTGGCACAACTTGCCTACATTCGGCCTAAAACCAGAACACCGGCTCGCCTGCGGCGGTCAGTGGCGGCGGTGCTCTATCGGGAGATCAGGAGTCTGGGATGGCGGGTCAGAGCAGGGACAACGCGCTTGATCACGTGGTCGTGGTGCTGTTCGAGAACCGGTCACTGGATAACGTGCTCGGTCGCCTGTACGGGCCTGCGGACGGCAAGACATTCGAGGGCGTGCTCGGCAGGGACCTTTCGAACCCGATCCCGGAGTGGGCCGAGCATGGTGCCGATCGCAAGGTGGTGCCGTACACGGTGGCCACCGACATGGACAGCCCCAATCCCGACTCCGGCGAGGAGTACCCGCACACCAACACCCAGCTGTTCAACATCCAGAACGAGCAGAACCGGTTCAAGCTCGGCGAGGAGATCACGGCGCCCTATAACGCGCCGGCGCCCGGCCAGGTGCCGACGATGGACGGCTACGTCACCGACTACATCAGTTGCTTCACCGCCGAGATGGGCCGCCAGCCCACTTACGAGGAGTACTCGCAGATCATGACCGGGTTCACCCCGGAGCAGATCCCGGTGCTGAGCGGGCTGGCGCGGGGGTTCGGGGTGTTCGATCACTGGTTCTGCGAGGTGCCGTCGCAGACGCTGCCCAACCGGTCGTTCTGGACCGCCGCGACGTCCTCGGGATTCTCCGTGAACTCGCCGGTCAAGAACTTCGTGCAGAAGAACACTGCGGAGACGATCTTCAACCGGCTCGAGGACCACGGCAAGACCTGGAAGGTGTACGTCGCCGAGCCGATGCAGCTCTCCGCCACGGGCCTGATCCACTTCTCCCGGCTGAAGGACCGGTTCGCGACACACGTCGTGCCGTTCGCCCAGTTCGAGGCCGACGCCGCTCACGGGGACCTGCCCGACTTCTCGTTCCTCGAGCCGTCCCTGGGGGTGGGGCACAACGACTACCACCCGGCGTGCGGGCGAGCCCTGGGGCACGGGATCGCGGTGCAGAGTTTTGACCCGCCGTCCTCGATTCTGGGCGGTGAGGCCCTCCTGGCACGGATCTACAACGCCTACAAAGGGATGCAGTCCCCCACCGGGTCCAACGTCTGGAACACGGCCCTGCTGATCGGCTGGGACGAGCCAGGCGGCACCTACGACCACGTTGTGCCCCCTTCGGTGCCGTCACCGGACCCGTCCGCTCCGGCAGGCCAGGACGGCTTCACGTTCGACCGCTCGGGCTACCGGGTCCCGGCCATCATCGTGTCGCCATGGGTAGCCGAAGCCGAGGTGTTCAACGAGGAGTACCGGCACACCTCCTTGATCGCCACGCTGCGGGAACAGTGGGGTCTGGGAGACCCGTTCACGGCGCGTGATGCTGCTGCCCGGACGTTCTCCCACGTCTTCACCCTCGACACTCCGCGAGACCCGGCCACCTGGCCCGTCCCCGATCCGCGACCGGTGCCACAGTTCATGGAGGATGCGGTAGCCCTGGGCACGAGCCTGTCCACGCTAGGCAAGACCCTGTACCAGGGGATACGGGAGCACGCCGATCAAAACCACATCGAGATCGAAGGCCTGCCCAAGGACCCCAAGGCCGACGTGCCCCCAGAACAGGCGCTGAATGTGCTGCGGAACTTCCTCGCCACCATCTTCCCTCTGCTGGCTCCTGCCGCTCCGGGACCAGGCGCCCCAGGCACCGCCTGATTCCGGCCGCGCTGCAGAAGACCGACAGACCTCCTGAAGACCGTTGCCGTCGGCTCATTCGCCCTTGTAGCAAAGGCAGAACGGGTGGCCGGCGGGGTCGGCGTACACGGGGCAGCTGCCGCCCTGCGGCGGTAGCCGTGTCGCTCCGAGCCCGTGGGCGAGGCGTTCCTTCTCGGCGCGGTCGTCGAAGCCGATGTCGAAGTGCATCTGCGGCGGGTATTCGGGGTCGGGCCAGCGTGGTGGTTGGTAGTCGGGGACGCGCTGCAGGGAGAGCATCGGCAGCCGGTCGTCGTCGCGGGCGATCACGATCCGGTCGGGTGAGTCTTCGACCGTACGGGGCATGTCCAGCACGGCACCCCAGAACCGCGCCAGCGGTGCTGGATCGGCGCAGTCGATCACCACGCGGACGAGCGTGCCGAATCGGTCCGTGGGTTTGGTGAGGCCGGGGTACAGGCAGAAGGGATGGCCCACCGGGTCGGCGTACACGCGCCAGCCGGGGAAATCCTCCAGCTTCGTCGCGCCGTGCTCCAGCACCGCGCGCTCGGCGGCCTCCAGGTCGGCGACGTGCACGTCGAGGTGGATCTGCGTTGGGTTTGCCGGGTCGCGCCAGCGTGGAGGGCGCATCTGGCCCTCGCCTGACCCGATCCGTCCATGGGTGAGCATCGAGTAGAACGCGCGCAACTCGTCCTCTCGCTCCTGGGGGCAGCCCACGACGACCCAGAATCGTCCGTCCTGCTCGTCGGGGTCGACCGACGTACCGACGACCTTGGCGGCCTCGTCGAGCACCACGCTCACGAGTGCCTGTCCACGGTTGCCGACCAGGACGACGCGGACCATGTGGTCGTTGACCTGCCGCGCACTGCTCACCGTCCGGTCCGAACCCGCGAGCTCTTCCACATCTGGCTGCCACGCCTCGGCGATCCACGGACCTGGATCCCATCCGAGGAGACCGCTGACCGCGTTGGCCGCTGGTACGTCCGCTTGCTCCGACGCGTCGACCCAGCGGCATGCGACTTCGACGAGGTCTCGCGGCATCTCCGAAGTCTCATGCCGGCGGGCCACCCGATCAAGACTCGGCCAGCCCGGGGGCTGGACCTGGGCTAGCGAATTGGTCGGCGGTCTCGCGACATGGAACCGGACGTCAGGGGCGGCGTGGTCAGGGGCGGTTTCGAACCGCCGCTCTCCGCTTTTCAGACCTCGGGATCACAGCATCTGATCTTAAGGGAACGGGTGTTCGAATCCCGGGGTATGGTGGGGGCATGGGTGCTGACCTTCAGGGCTCGTTGCTGGATGCGTTCGAGGATCCGGCGTTGGGGTCTTTGGATGGGCTCGGGCGGACCGAGCTCGGGCGCGGTGCGTGGATCGATGTGCTGCCGGGATGGTTGACCGGGGCGGATCAGGTGTACGAGCGGCTGGCGCGGGACGTGCCGTGGCAGGCGGAGCGCCGGCAGATGTACGACCGGGTGGTCGACGTGCCGCGACTGCTCTGCTTCTACGGCGAGAACGAGGACCTGCCGCTGCCGATCCTGGACGAGGCCCAGGATGCGTTGAGTGCGCGCTACGCCGAGGAGCTGGGCGAGCCGTTCCGGACGGCGGGGTTGTGCTTCTACCGGGACGGCCGGGACAGCGTCGCGTGGCATGGGGACCGCATCGGGCGTGGGAACCACGAGGACACGATGGTGGCGATCCTGTCCGTCGGTGAGCCGCGGGTGCTCGCGCTGCGGCCGCGACCGGGTGGTGGTTCCGCCGGGCCGGTGGGGTCGACTGTCCGATATCCGCTCGGGCACGGGGACCTGATCGTGATGGGCGGCTCGTGTCAGCGCACCTGGGAACACGCGATCCCCAAGGCGTCGGGGCGGGTAGGTCCGCGGATCAGCATCCAGTTCCGCCCCCGCGGCGTGCGCTGACGGCCTCGCCGCAGCAGGCGGCCGGTCAGGCGGCTGCCGACGCTCGCACGGCTGGTTGGTAGATGTGGGTGGCTGAGGCTATGTAGAAGCCGAGGAGGCGGACTTCGGCCGCGGTACAGATGTGGGTGGCGGCTTCGGCCCATTCGGTGTCCAGGTCGGGCCAGACCGCCGGGCCGGGGCGGCCCAGAGCCAGGATGAGGGCGGCGCCGGGGGTGGTCCGGAGGGCGGGGATGATCGGGCTGAGGGCTGAGCCGCAGAGGCCATCGCTCCGCAGGGACGGCTCGAGGTGCTCGAACTCGGACGGCAGGTCGATGGCGACCGTGGCGATGTAGCGGTCGTCGTGGTCGCACAGCACGGCGGTGAACGTGCCGCTCCGGCGATCGCCGAGGCTGACCATCAGGTCGACGACATCGGTGGCGAGCGCGGGGTCGGAGAGGGGTTGAGTGGCCCAGGTCGGTGCCAGGTTTTGGAAGCTCATACTTAACAAGGTGCCGTGATTCCGACCCCGGATCTGAGTTGTCCACAGACCAATGTGGCCCATCATCTGAGGGTGAAGGTGGACCTGCCCGCTGGGCCGCCACGCTCCTAGGCTCGAGATACACCGAGCCGAGGGAGACCCCGATGAGCCTCACCGCCGACCGCATCCGCAGCAAGCGTGACCGCGGGCCTTCCAGCATCCTGCCGCCGGCCGGAGCGGCCCGGGACCTGGCGATGGCGCAACTGGCGAACTCGGTGGGCGACGGAGCCTTCATCGTCACCTCAGCGCTGTTCTTCACCCGGGTGGTCGGGCTGTCGACCGCCGAGGTCGGACTCGGACTCACGGTCGCCTGGTTGATCGGCTTCCTCACGGGTATCCCGCTGGGCAACCTGGCCGACCGGAAGGGCGCCCGTGGGGTCGCGGTCGCGCTGGCGTTGACCACGGCAGTCTCGGTCGGCTCGTTCCTGTTCGTGCGAAGCTTCCCGTTGTTCCTGGTTGCGGCGATCACCTACGCAAGCAGTCAGACCGGACTGACCGCCGCGCGCCAGGCACTGCTCGCAGGGCTGGTGCAGCCGGCCGAGCGCACCCGGATCCGCGCGTTCCTCCAGTCCACGGTCAACGGCGGACTCGCGGTCGGCGCCGCGCTCGGCGGTATCGCGCTCCGCTTCGACACCTCAGCGGCGTACCTGACGGTCTTCGCGATCGACGCGGTCAGCTTCCTGATCGCGGCACGCCTGATCCACCGCGTCCCGCCGGTCGCGGTCAGCACAAGGGTCAAGGGCGAGCCCCGTCTCGCCGTACTGCGGGACCGGCCGTACGCCGTCCTCGCGCTGCTGAACGCGATCATGTTGCTCTTCATGCCGCTGCTCAGCCTCGTCGCCCCGCTGTGGATCGTCTCGCACACCGATGCGCCCAACTGGGTCGTCGCCTCGCTGCTGATCGTCAACACGGTGGGAGTCACACTGTTCCAGGTGCGGATCGCCAAGCGCGTGACGGACCTCCACACCGCTACCCGCTCGGTCCGGTACGCCGGAGTCGCCATGCTGGCCGCCTGCGGGGTCTTCGCGATCTCCGCCGCCAAGATGAGCGCGGCGACGGCTGCCGTCGTACTGGTGCTCGCCGCCACTCTGTTGACGCTCGGAGAGATGAAACTGGCGTCCGGTGCGTGGGAGATCAGCTTCGGTCTCGCACCGGCCGACAAGCAGGGCCAGTACCAGGGCTTCTTCGGCACCGGCCCCGCGATCGCCCGCATGCTCGGCCCGGCGCTGCTCACCACCGTCATCCTCGGCTGGGGTCCGATCGGCTGGATCGTCGTCGGTGCACTGTTCCTGGGGACCAGTTGCGCAACTGGTCCCGCCGTACGATGGGCAGCACGGACGAGGGCCGTCCAGCCGTTGCCGGCAAAGGAGAACGCCGCCTGATGGAGATCCCCGGACTGGTTGAAATCACATCCCACGACGAACTGCGGGACGTGGTTCCGCAGCCGCTGGCCGCCGCGGCCGGCAAGGCCCGCAAGGAGTTGCACGACCTGGACCGGCAGTGGCTGACCGCGTCGCCGTTCTGCCTCATCGCCACGTCGGCCGCCGACGGCAGCTGCGACGTCTCGCCGAAGGGCGACCCGGCGGGGTTCACCAAGGTCTTCGACGACACGACGATCGCGATCCCCGAGCGCGCGGGGAACCGGCGGGTCGACGGGTTCACCAACATCCTGAGCAACCCGCACGTCGGGCTGATCTACTTCATCCCCGGCCGCGGCGACACGCTGCGGATCAACGGGCGGGCCCGGATCGTCAAGGAAGCGCCGTTCTTCGACGAGATGATCGTGCAGGGGAACCGCCCGCAGCTGGCGTTGCTGGTGGAGATCGAGGAGATCTTCCACCACTGCTCGAAGGCGTTCCTGCGCTCGAAGCTCTGGAAGCCCGAGACCTGGGAGCCGGACGCGATGCCGAGGCGCGCGCAGATCTCCAAGACGCTCGAACGGCAGGACACCGACCTGGCCGAGCTCGAGCAGTACTACGGCAAGGCCTATGAGGAGAAGATCTATAACGTCAAGTACTGAACTACCGCGCAGGGAGCAGGTCGGGATACTCCGTGGCGACGATGACACCTGCCCCGCGGACCTCTACGGTTTCGTACTGTGAGCACGACCGAGCCGATCGCCGCACCCACCGTCGGGTCCCGGGTGCGCCGGCTCGCGCTGCCGCTGTTCCTGGCCGTTTTCCTGGTCGTCGGCTCGTTCGGAGCGGCCGACGGCCAGCCGGATCGCCGGCCCGCCGACTGGTTCATGGTGCTGCTGCTCCTGAAGGCGTCGCTGGCGCTCTACTGGCTCCGGACCCACCCGATTCCGGTGCTGTGGGCAACTGTCGTCGCGACGCTCGTCTACATGCTGATGCAGTACCCGTGGGGTCCGGTCATCCTCCCGTTCGTCATCGCCGTCTTCACGAGCATCCGGCTCGGGTATCGGCTCGCGGGCTGGTCGGCCCTGGCCGGTCTGTACCTCGGGCACGTCGGCGGGCGAATGGTGCTCGGCATCAACCACGACGGCGTGTACCAGGTCCTCCTGGTCGGCGCGTGCTTCGTCGTACTGGGGTTCGTGGCGGAGCTCTTCCGCGCACACCGCGACCGCGTGATGGCGGCGGCACGGACCCGGAAGGAAGCTGAGCTGCGGCAGGCCGGTGAGGAGCGGCTGCGGATCGCGCAGGAGTTGCACGACGTCGTGGCCCACCACATCTCGCTGATCAACGTGCAGGCGTCGACCGCGCTGCACCTGGTCGATCGGCAGCCCGAGCAGGCCGGCCCGGCACTGTCGGCGATCAAGGACGCCAGCAAGGAAGCGCTGGTCGAGCTACGGTCGATCGTCGGGATCCTGCGGCAGTCCGACGAGTCGGCGCCCCGGCAGCCGGTCACCGGGCTCGATCGGCTGGAGCACCTGGTCAGCCGGACGTCCCGGGCCGGCCTCGAGGTGCACACCATCGTGCACGGCGACCCGGAGCCGCTGCCGATCGGGCTGGACCGGGCCGCCTTGCGGATCATCCAGGAGTCGCTCACGAACGTCGTACGGCATGCCAGGGCGACCGAGGCGACGGTGCGGATCCAGTACGGCGACGAGGCGCTCGTACTCCAGGTCGACGACGACGGCCAGTCGCTCACCGGCCCGCCGGCGGAAGGCAACGGCATCGTCGGCATGCGGGAACGCGCCACCGCTCTCGGCGGCACCCTCACCGCGACCCGCAGGCCGACCGGCGGCCTGCGGATCATCGCGACGTTGCCGCTGCCCGAACGGTCAGGGCAGGCGGACGTGGGACGGGTTGAGGTCGGCGACCCGGGACACGCCTAGCAGAGCCATCGTCCGCCGGACCTCCTTGGTGAGGATCTCAGCGGACCGGGCCACGCCACGCTGACCGCCGGCCATCAGACCGTAGAGGTACGCGCGGCCGACCAGGCAGGCGTCCGCACCCAGTGCGATCGCGGCGACGATGTCCGCACCCGACATGATCCCCGTGTCGAGGTAGATCTCGGCGTCAGTGCCCACTGCCTTGCGGACGTCGGGGAGGATGCGCAGCGGCGTCGGCGCCCGGTCGAGCTGACGGCCACCGTGGTTCGACAGGACGATCGCGTCGGCGCCGGCGTCGACCACCCGGCGGGCGTCCTCGACGGTCTGGATGCCTTTGACAATCAACGGCCCGGACCAGATCGAGCGCAGCCAGGTCAGGTCGTCGATCGTCATGGTCGGGTCGAACAGCTTGTCCAGCAGCTCGGCGACCGTACCGTGCCAGGTGGACAGCGATGCGAAGGTCAGCGGCCGTGTGGTCAGCAGGTTCGCCCACCAGGCCGGGTGCAGCGACGCGTCGAGCACAGTCTTCGCGGTCAGCGACGGCGGGATCGTGAAGCCGTTGCGTACGTCGCGCAGCCGTGCCCCCGCAACCGGCACGTCGACCGTCAGCATCAGCGCCTCGTACCCAGCGGCCGCGGATCGCTTGACCAGGTCCTCCCCCGCGTCCCGGTCCTTCCACACGTACAGCTGGAACCACTTCCGCGCGTCCGGCGCGGCGGCCGCGACGTCCTCGATCGACGTGGTGCCCATCGTGGACAGCGCGTACGGGATCCCGATCTGCTCGGCGACCTTGACGACCGCGCTCTCGCCCTCGTGGTTCATCATCCGGGTGAATCCGGTCGGCGCGAACGCGAACGGCAGCTCCGAGCGCCCGCCCAGGATCGACGTACCCAGGTCGATCTCGGAGACGTTGCGCAGGATCGACGGCTGCAGCTCCATCTCGGCGAACAGCCGGCGGGCCCGGCTCAGGCTGATCTCCGCCTCGGCGGCGCCGTCGGTGTAGTCGAACACCGACCGCGGCGTCCGGCGCTTGGCGATCGCGCGCAGATCCGCGATCGTGAGCGCCTTCTCCAGCCGCCGGTCGGTCGGGTTCGCCGTGATCGGCTTCGGCCGCAGCAGCGGCTTCAGCTCGGACCATTTGGGCAGCTGTCGATCGGTCATCAGTACTCCGGAACGGCCGGCGGAGACCAGGCATGCATACGGCGAACCGGCACGCCCGATCTGTGGTCGGACCACAGCATAGCCTGTGGTCCGACCACACAGTAGAGTCGTCCAAGTGCACAACAACCCACCTCCCTCCCTGGCGTGGAGGCCGCGGGCTTCGGGGAGGTTTTCTGCCGGAATCGGGGGTAAAACCCTCCCCGAACTCCGCAGGAATCCTGCCCGCGCCGGGTTGGGGTGGTGGGCGTGAAGAACTACGAGTTGGTGTTGCATCGGGTTGAGGCGGATCTCGCGGCCGGGCGGCTGCGGATCGGAGGGCGGCTGCCGGGCGAGCGGGTGCTGGCCGAGCAGCTCGGGATCAGCCGACCGTCGGTGCGGGAGGCGGTCCGGGTGCTCGAGGCGATGGGCGTGGTGCGGACCGCGACCGGCTCCGGGCCGGAGGCCGGCGCGGTCATCGTGGCGGAGCCGGTGTCGCCGCTGACCGCCGTACTGCGGTTGCATCTGGCAACGAATCATCTGCCGATGGGGGACGTCGTCCAGACCCGCCTGCTGCTGGAGTCGTGGGCGGCCCGGGAGGCGGCTGGGCGGCAGGTGGAGCCGAGTGAACTCGAGGTCGCCGAGGCGTTGCTCGACCGGATGGATCGCCCAGGCTTGTCACCCGAGGAGTTTCATCTGCTCGACGCGGAGTTCCACGTCGCGCTCTCGAGGCTGGCCGGCAACGTGCTGATCGCGGCGGTGATGGCGTCGCTGCGGTCGGCGATCCACGAGTACGTGCTGGCCGCCGTACCGAATCTGCCGGACTGGGAGGCGACCGCGGTCGGACTGCGCGCTGAGCATCGCGCGATCCTGACCGCGGTCCGCACCGGTCAGCCGGACAGCGCGGCCGAGTTGGTCACCGCGCACATCCGTGGCTTCTATCAGGCCGCCCAACTCCAGTTGCCTTAGCAGCGGTCGATGGCAGTGAGGGCCGTACGGCGGAGTCCGACGATCACCAGGCGCCGACGACGAGGTGGAGCGAGGCGAGGCCGAGCTTGGCCTCGACGCCGATGCCGTTGAACAGCGGGCTGCCCACGGACACGATGCAGGTGAGGTGGTCCGAAGTCGGCCAGGCATCGACTTTGGTCGGTGGTGACGGATGAGGGCAGGGCCTAGGGTCGGCGGCATGGTGAGTTGTCTGCCGGCGCGGCGCAATCTGGCCGCCGAGGTGTCAGGCGTCGCCGCGATCGGGTTGCTGTCGGCACTGACGATCGTCGGCCGGATGTCCGATCCCGCGCACCACAAGTGGCTCGCGCTGGACATCGTGGTCGGCGTCGTCGCCTGCGGGCTGATGCTGGGGTTGCGCCGCCACCCGATACCGACAGCGATCGCACTCGCAGTACTGGCCGCTGTCTCCCCCGCTGCAACACCGCCGTCGACGGCCGCCACGCTGACCGTCGCCCTGCGGTTCCCCCTGCGTACGGCGGCCCCCGTCGCCCTCTTCCAGGCCACGGCGCACCTCGTCCAAGGTCTGTTGTGGCCGATCGGCAATCTCCCGTTCCTGTGGTTCGCCGTACTCGACTTCGCCGTCCACGCCGCACTGCTCGGCTGGGGTCAATGGGTCCAGGCCCGGCAGCAACTCCTCTCCTCGCTCCGGGAGCGGGCGCAACGGGCCGAGGCCGAGCAGGGCCGCCGGGTCGCCGAGGCGCGGACCCTCGAACGGACCCAGATGGCCCGCGAGATGCACGACGTACTCGCGCATCGCCTGTCCCTGCTGGCGACGTACGCCGGTGCCCTCGAGTATCGCCCGGATTCGTCGCCGGAGAAGCTCGCCAAGGCGGCCGGCGTGATCCGCACCGGTGTGCACCAGGCGCTCGACGAGTTGCGTGAGGTGATCAGCGTGCTGCGCGACACCGAGATCGACGATCTCCCGGGCGGCCGGCCGCAGCCGACGTTCGGCGACCTCCGGGCGCTCGTCGAGGAGTCCCGCGAGGCCGGTACGGCGATCTCGTACGACGATCGTGTCGCCGACGCCACGTCGTTGCCGCCGGCAACGGGGCGGACGGCGTACCGGATCGTGCAAGAAGGGCTCACCAATGCGCGCAAACACGCGGCCGGGCATCCGGTCACGCTGACGGTGGCGGGCCGGCCGGGTGACGGGCTGCGGATCGAGCTGACCAATCCGGCGTCCAATGGGACGCCGCTCACCCCCGGCAGCGGGACCGGGCTGGTCGGCCTGACGGAGCGGGTGCAACTCGCCGGCGGCACGCTGGACCATGGGCGGGTGCCCGGTGGCGGCTTCCGGCTCGAGGCCTCGCTACCGTGGCCCCCATGAGCGAGCGGAGCGAGTTCATCATCAAGCACAGGGCGACTTGTGCCTCAGCCGCGCCCGGAGCGAAGCGAGGACGCGGATGAGTGAGACGACCATCCGGGTCCTGGTGGTGGACGACGACGCGTTGGTCCGGGCGAGCCTGGAGATGATGCTCGACGGCGCGAACGGGATCGCCGTGGTCGGCCAGGCCGCCGACGGCGACGAGGTACCGGCCGCGGTGGACGCGCATTTTCCGGACATCGTGCTGATGGACCTGCGGATGCCGAGGGTGGACGGGATCGTCGCGACGCGGCGGCTGCGGGCGCGGACCAATCCGCCGGAGGTCGTCGTCCTCACGACGTTCGACACCGACGAGAACGTGCTGCACGCGCTCCGCGCCGGGGCGAGCGGCTTCCTGCTGAAGGACACGCCACCGGCGCAGATCGTCGAAGCGGTACGGCGGGTGGCCGCCGGCGACCCGATCCTGTCACCGGCGATCACCCGGCGATTGATGGACCAGGCCGCGACCCAGGCCGACGCGCACACGATCGCGCAGACGTCGCTCAAGCGGCTGTCACCCCGCGAGTACGACGTGATGCTCGCGGTCGCCCAGGGGAAGGCGAACGCGCAGATCGCGGCGGAGCTCTACATGAGCGTCGCGACAGTGAAGGCACACATCTCGCACATCCTCACCAAGCTCGAGCTCGGGAACCGTACCCAGATCGCGCTGCTGGCGCACGACGCGGGCTTGGCCTGACCGATGCTCTAGCGTGAGCGCATGATCAGGGTGCTGCTGGCGGACGATCAGGCGTTGGTGCGGGCCGGGTTCCGGTCGTTGCTGAATGCCGAGGACGACATCACGGTGATCGGCGAGGTGGCGGACGGAGCCGAGGCGGTCACAGCGGCGCGGGCCGAGAAGCCCGATGTGGTGCTGATGGACATCCGGATGCCTGGCACCGACGGGCTGGAGGCGACGCGGCAGATCGGCGCCGACGCGGAGCTGGCCGATGTGCATGTGGTGATCCTGACGACGTTCGACCTCGACGAGTACGTCTTCGAGGCACTGCGGGTCGGGGCCAGCGGGTTCTTGGTGAAGGACACCGAGCCGGTCGAGCTACTGCAGGCGGTCCGGGTGGTCGCGCGCGGCGATGCGCTCCTGTCCCCCGGGGTCACGCGCCGCCTGGTCGCGGAGTTCGCCTCCCGCAGCCGCCAACCGCACGCCAGCAAGGAACTCGACGTCCTCACCGAACGCGAGAAGGAGATCGTCGCCCTGGTCGGCGAAGGCCTCTCGAACGACGAGATCGCCGAGCGCCTGGTCCTCAGCCCGGCCACGGCGAAGACCCATGTCAGCCGCGCAATGATCAAACTCGGCGTCCGCGACCGCGCCCAGCTGGTCGTGGTCGCCTACCAGACCGGCTTGGTCCGACCGGGTTGGCTCGGCTGAAGGTCAGTCCGGGGTGACTGTGCGTGCGACGACCCAGCGGTGCGGGGAGATCGGACGGACCCGGGTAAAGCCGTGCGACTCGAAGGCGGGCATGGGGCCGGTGTGGAGGAAGGAGCCGGAGACTTTCCGGTCGTCGGTTTCCTCGGGGTAGCCCTCCACGGTGCCACCGCCGTACTGGGCGATCTGGGCGAGGGCGCCCGTCAGGGCCGCGTCGGCGACACCGCGGCCGCGGTGCCCTTTGCCGGTGAAGAAGCAGGTGATGCGCCAGGCCGGGAGGTCGGTCAGGCCCTTCTCGTACAGGCGTTTGCTCTTGACTTCGGGCAGCTCCTCAGGTGTGCCGAACTGGCACCAGCCGACGCACTGGTCGCCGTCGAAGACCAGCGCGGCATGGGTGCTCCCGTCCCGGACGCGTTGCTCCTTCTCGGCACGGTTCTGGGCCGCGGTGCGTCCCTTTCCCAGCTTCACATGGAAGCCCATGCACCAGCACCCACCCCACACCCCGTTGTTCGCCTCGACCAGCGCGGCGAACGCCGGCCAGGTCTCAGCGTCCAGCGGCCGGACCGACAGGACTGCTTCTCGACGCTCCACGATCACTCAGTATGCTCGGCAGTACTCCGAGTGGGGTAGCTGCGGTCACTCCTCCTGGGCGACGCGGTCGGCGGGCCCGCACCGGCACGCTCTGGGGTATGGATGCGCTAGTCGAGGTCAGCGGGCTGACGAAGAGGTACGGCGACACCCTCGCGGTGGACGGTGTCGACCTGACGGTTCTGCCCGGGGAGGTCTACGGGTTCCTCGGGCCGAACGGGGCCGGGAAGACGACCACGCTCAGGATTCTGACCGGGTTGATCGCGCCGACGAGTGGTGACGTCCGCGTGCTCGGCGGTCGTCCTGGGCAGGCCGACGTACTGGGCCGGACCGGGTCGATGATCGAGTCGCCCGCGTTCTATCCGTACCTCTCCGGCTTGGACAACCTGCGCCTGCTGGCCGAGTACGCCGAAGTGCCACGACAGCGGACCGACGAGGTCCTGGAGCAGGTTGATCTCGCCGAGCGGGCGAAGGACCGGTTCTCGACGTACTCCCTGGGGATGAAGCAGCGGCTCGGCGTCGCGGCCGCGTTGCTGAAGGATCCGGAACTGGTAATCCTGGACGAGCCGACCAACGGGCTCGACCCGGCCGGAATGCGGGACATGCGCCGCCTGATCCGCGAACTCGGCTCCGACGGCCGGACCGTACTGCTGTCCAGCCACCTGCTCGGCGAGGTGCAGCAGATCTGCGATCGGGTCGGGATCATCAACGCCGGCCGGATGGTTGCCGAGCACAACGTCGAGGAGCTGCGCGGCGAGCAGGAGCTGGTCGTCCGCGCCACACCGCGCGACGCCGCCCAATCGGTCCTCACCGACTTCCTCGGCACCGGCACCGTGCACCTGTACGACGACACGCTCAGGGTAAAGGTGGACCCGGGCCGGGCCGCCGAGGTGAACCAGGTGCTGGTCCAGGCCGGGATCGCGGTATCCGAACTGCACAGCACCGAACGAGCTCTCGAGGACATCTTCTTCGAGCTCACCACCAGCGGGGAGAAGACGGATGCTGGGTAGCTATCGAGCGGAGCTGCTGAAGCTCCGCAAGCGATCGGCCGTCTGGGTCCTGTTCGGTGCCGGGCTGGTGCTGAGCCTGATCTTCGGCTACCTGCTGCCGTACCTGGGCTACGCGACCGGCGACGACAACCCGCAGACCAGCGGGATCCCGCGCGCCGAGATCCTCCGCGGCATGCTGCCGGAACGCGTCCTGGACAACACGATCGGCGGCTACCCGATCTTCGCCGGCGCGCTCGCCCTCGTGCTCGGCGCGATCGTGATCGGCGGCGAGTACACCTGGGGCACGCTGAAGACGATCCTCACCCAGCGACCCGGCCGCGGCGCCGTACTCGCGGCGCAGTTCCTCGCACTCGCCACGATGATCGCGCTCTGGGTGCTCGGCATCTTCGCGGCCTGCGCGCTCTCCAGCATCGGCATCGCGGCCGCCGAGGGCGCCGCGATGAAGTGGCCCGGCCCGTTCGACCTGCTGCGAGGTCTCGGCGGTGGCTGGCTGGTGCTGATGATGTGGTGCCTGGCCGGCGCGGTCCTGGCCGTTGCCTTCCGCAACGTCGCGTTGCCGATCGGCCTCGGTGTGGTGTGGATTCTCGGCATCGAGACCTTGGTGGCCGGCGTGGTCAGCAGCCTGCTGCCGGATCTCAAGTTCCTCGCCAACGTGTTGCCCGGCACGAACGCGGGCTCGCTGGTGTTCAGCGTCACCGGCATGGCAGCCAACGACGCACCGCCCGGCGTTCGCGATGCCGTCGGCGGTGGGCGTGCCTTGCTGACCCTGATCGCTTACTGCGCGATCTTCGCCGTACTCGCGGTCTGGACGACGCGGCGCCGGGACGTCACCTGATCCCGGCGTGCACCAGCGCGAGCTCGCAGAACATCGCGTTCGCCCACGAGAACCACTCGCGGGTGAAGACGGCTGGATCCTCGACGTGGAACGACTCGTGCATCAGACCGGTGCCGCCCGTGGTGTCGCGGAGAAGCTCCAGCAACCGCTGGCGCTCCTCCGCCGACGTGCTCGTCAATCCCTGCACAGCAAGGGCAATCGGCCACACCTGGTTCGGCGGGGTGTGCGGGCTGCCGATGCCGGCGGCGTGCGTACCGCTGTAGAAGTACGGGTTCTCCGGGCTCAGCAGCAGCCCGCGAGTGGCGACGTACGTCGGATCGTCGGCCGCGGCGTACCCGGTCAAGGGGATCCCCAGCAGGCTCGGCATGTTCGCGTCGTCCATCAGCAGCGTCGCCCCGGCGCCGTCGACCTCATAGGCGTAGACGTGACCGCGTTCCGGATGATCGATCGTGCCGTGCCGTGCGATGCCGTCGTCGATGTCGGCCTTGAGTTCCTTGGCTCGCGCGGACAGCGGCTCGTCGTCCAGCACCTCGGCCGCGATCTCCTGCAGATAGCCGAGGACGACGGACGCGAACATGTTGCCGGGCACGTTGAACCCGAGCTCGGTCGCGTCGTCACTCGGCCGGAACGCGCTCCACGACATCCCGGTCGGCCGGGTCAGCCGGCCCCGCCCTTCGCGGACCAGCGTGTCCGACGGCAGCATGTCCGGCTCGTCCCGCTGGAACCGGTACGGCGACCTCGCCTCGTGATCCTGCTCCACGGTCCACAGGTCGATGATCGCCGACGCCGCCGCCCGGAAGCGCTCGTCGATCACGTCCGCCCGACCGGTGATCCGCCACAGCCGGTACGCCAGCTCGAGCGGGAAACAGAGTGAGTCGATCTCGTACTTGCGCTCCCACACCCACGGCGACATCTCGGTCTCGTCGGTGGTGTGACCGGCGCCGTTCGCTTCGCGGTTGAACGCGTTGGCGTACGGGTCGAGGACGACGTACTCCAGTTGCCGGTGCAGGACACCGATCAGCACCTCCTGCAAGCCCGGATCGTCCTTGCACAGCAGCAGGTACGGCCGGAGCTGGGCGGCGGAGTCGCGCAGCCACATCGCCGGGATGTCGCCGGTGAGCACGAACGTCGTCCCGTCCGGCAGCCGTTCGGCGACGGCGGGCAGGTTCTCGGCCATCGAGCGCCGGAACATCTCCGCGATCGTCTCGTCGCCGGTCGCCCGGTGGACCGCCGCGGTAGCCCGGGCGAGGACCTCGGGATCGATTATCAACACAGTCACCTATCTGCCACGAGTTCGCGGCTCTGCAACAGTACCGAGGGGTTCGGCGAGAAGGTCTGGTCGAGGACCAGGCTGGCCGCGCCGATCGCGCCGACGTCGACTCCGAGCACCGTACCGGCGACTTCGAAGGGGTGGACGGAGCGGACCAGGAAACGTCCGTCCAGGGCGGCCCGGACCGCATCGCCGAACAGGGGCGCGAGCCGCTCCCAGTGCGGGCCACCGAACACCACCCGCTCCAGGTCGAGGAGGTTCGCGATGTCCTCGACCACCTTGGCGATCCGGACGGCCAGTGCGGCAACGATCTCCCGGGCCGGCCCGGGATCCGCCGCGGCCAGCGAACACAGTCGGGCGAACTCCGCGTCCACAGCCTGCCGGTCGTCGAGATCGATGCCTGAGGCAAGCACCCCGGCCCGGACCGCCTGCTGCACCAGGTACCGCGGCTGACTCGCCTCGCCGACGCAGCCGCGCCGGCCGCAGTAGCAGACCGGCCCATCCGGATCGACGATGACGTGACCGATCTCGCCCACGTTGCTGGACGAACCGCGGACCACCTCGTCACCGATCACCAGGCCGGCCCCCACGCCGGTGCCCAGGTAGAAGAACACGAAGCTCCCACCTCCGCCGGCCCACTTCTCGGCCGACGCCGCAGCGGTCACATCCTTGTCGAGGAGCACCGGCAGCCCGGTCCGCTCGCGGAGCTCGTCGCGGATCGGGACCAGATGCCAGGCCGCCAGGTTGGGTGGGTCGACCACGAAACCACGCTCGGCATCGATCGGCCCGGGTGCGGCGATTCCAACACCCACCACGCGATCCCGTGACGCGGCAGCGAGAGTCATCACGTCCTCGATCGTCGCCGCGATTCCGGCGATCAGTACGTCGGGATCGTCGGCGTATGGCGTGTCCACCCGTCGGCGGGCGACCACATCGCCGGTGAGGTCGAGCAGCACCACGGTCACGACGGCGGGGTCGAGGTGAACGCCGACGGCGTACTGGCCGGTGGGTTCGAGCTCGAGCAGAGTGCGCGGCTTGCCCAGGCCCGCGCTGCGCTGGCGGCCGGCTTCGCGGACCAGACCGGCGTCGAGGAGGCGGCGGGCGATGTTGGAGATCGCCTGACCGGACAGGCCGGTCACCTCGGCGAGCTCGACCCGGCTCAGTTGCTCGCTCCGGCGAATCGCATCGAGCACGACAGCATCGTTGAAACCGCCCACACGACCCAGGTTCGTGCCCCGGCGTACAGTCACAACTCCCCCCAACTCAGTCGGAGATCGGGTCCGCACCCCACGGACGTGACCAGTCGTACTGGATCGTCTCGGCGCCCGAGCGCCAGGAGGTCGGGGTCGTGTTCGTCAGCCAGTCCAGCGGCTCGATCCCGGACGCGTCACCACCACTGAGCGCCAACCGTATACCGTCGCTCAGCGCGCGGTCCGACCGCTCGGTGCGGGCTTGTGGATCGATCGACACGAACAGCGCCGTACCCGACCGTGCGACCAGATCCAGGAACCGCCGGTTCAGCTCCCACGGCGTCTGCGGCGTACACGGGACGCAGTCGGCGTCGACGGCGAAGAAGCGGTTGTGCTGCGGCAACCGGAATGCGAGCGTGTTGACGCCCATCTTGCGGGTCCGCTCCCAGTCCCGTCCGGACGTGTCGTCGCCGGTCCGCTGCACGTCGACCAGCCCGGCCGCGAGGTGCCCGACGGTGTTGCAGCCGATCAGGACGACGTCGTCCGCGGCCGCCCGGATCTCGCGATAGAACGCGAGCACGATCTCCGCCGTCGTCCGGGACGGATCATGCAACTGCCAGCCGCTGCTCGTCAGCCGCGATCCCATCGCGGGCCCGAACCGGCCGAACACGTCGTACGTGCTGAAGTCGTGCTTCACCAGCTCGAAACCCCAGTCCTTGAACCGCCGCAGATCGGCGCGGACCAGCTCGAGCACCTCCGGGTACGACGGATCGAGCGCGCGACCGGGTTTGTCGTGCGGCCCGGGGCGACCCCACGGACCGGCCTCGCGAACCAGGAGCGGGCGGAACCACAGCCCCGGGCGGGCGCCGATCGCCGTGATCGCCGCGGCTGTGCCGGCCATGTCGTCGAAGACTCCCGGCGCACCCGCGTCCCACGGACCGCCCGACGCGATGCCGCCCGGGTACCAGCCGTCGTCGACGACGCTGAACGGCTTGACCGGGTGACCGTCGGCGAGCTCCACGATGGTCGCGGCGTCGACCTCTACTGCTTTTTGGTCGAAGTTCTCGCCGTACGCGTAGTACCAGTTGTTCGCCCCGACCACCGGCGCGGGCTCAGGTCGCGCCGGTAGCCGGGTGCTCATGGTGGCGACCGCTGCGTGCAGCGTCAGCCAGGGCGAGCCGGCGTCCTCGAACCGACGGACAGTCGCTGCGGCCAGCGTACGTCCGTTCAGCTGGGACGGACCCCCGCCGTTGCGGAGATCGAGCCAGAGCGTGAACCCGTCGGCGTCGACGGTCCACGAGCAGAATGCGTTCGGCTGCACGTCGACGCCTGCGCCGGTCGTCGTACCGGTCTGCGGGTCGTGGGCGAGGAAGTACCACGGCAGCAGTCGCTCGGGTTGCTGGTGACGCCACTGCAGGTCGCCGTACGAGCGTTCCCAGGCGTCGCCGAGGATCAGCGCGTCGGCGGGGAGCCGTTCGGACCAGCGGAGCGCGACGCGCGAGACGGTCGGCCCGGTGACGTCGATGGCGCCGTCCGACCAGCTGACATCGATGCCGTCGGCCGACCAGGTCGCGCCGGTCCGGACCGTGCTGGACAGCCCGTCCGAGAGTCCCGCCTGGACGAAAACAGCGTTCGGTTCTCTCACCTGACTCCCTCGGCGGCGAATTTCCCCACGGACTTTAGTTAATGGTCAGAAGAACCGTCAAGGCTCTCCACCGCCGAGACGAGACGGTCGATGTCGGACTGGTCGGAGTACGGCGCGAGGCCGGCGCGGACGGCTCCGGCAGCCGCCAGGCCAAGGTGGCGGGCGGCCTCGTAGGCGTAGAACGAGCCCGCCGGAGCGTTGACCCCGGCGGCGGCCAGATGCTCGGCCACCGCGGTCGGCGGATGGCCCTCGACGGTGAAGAGCAGGGTCGGCGTACGGCGAGCCGCATGGCCGTAAAGGGTGACGCCCGGGATGGCGGCCAGCCGAGACTCGAGATCCTCACGCAGGCCGTCCTCGTACTCCTCGACCAGCTGCATCGAGCTGAGCAGGCGCTCGCGTCGGGTGGCTCCAGTCCCGCCGAGACCGGCAATGAAGTCGACGGCCGCGGTTGTGCCGGCCAGCAGCTCATACGGGAGCGTGCCGAACTCGAAGCGCTCGGGTACAGCGTCCGACGACGGGAGCAGCTTGTCCGGCCGGAGCGTCTCCAGCAGCTCGGGCTTGGCGGTCAGCACCCCGAGGTGCGGCCCGAAGAACTTGTACGGCGAGCAGACGTAGAAGTCGGCGTACGCCGCATCGACCGGGGCGTGCGCGGTCAGGTGCACCCCGTCGACGTAGATCAGCACACCGGCCGCGTGGACCTGATCCGCGATCCGGGCGACGTCCGGACGGGTGCCGAGCAGGTTGGATGCGCCGGTGACGGCGACCAGGCGAGTCCGATCGGTCAGGAGCGGCGCGATGTCGTCCAGCTCCGAGGTCCCGGGGTCGAAGCCGAGCCACTTCACGGTCGCGCCAACGGCCTCGGCGGCCTGCACCCACGGGCGGACGTTGGCGTCGTGGTCGAGGCGGGTCACGACGACCTCGTCGCCCTCCGACCAGGTCTTGGCGAGCGTGCGCGAGAAGTCGTAGGTCAGCTGAGTCATGCTGCGGCCGAAGACGATGCCATTCGCCTGAGTGCCGAGCAGATCGGCCATCGCCTCCCGCGCTTCGATGACGATCTCGTCGGCCCGGCGGTCGGCAGTCGTGAGCCGGCCGCGGTTCGCCAGCGCCGACGTCAGGGTCCGGGCCACCGCGTCGGCGACCACCTGCGGGGTCTGCGATCCACCCGGACCGTCGAAATGCGCCGCGCCCTCGTCGAGCGCGGGGAACTGCTTACGGACGGACACGACCTCGAAGGCACCCATGGCTGTCATCCTCCCCCGGCGACCGCACTCGCTGCCATCGGTTGTCCATTTCTCACCAGGCTTGCCCGATCCCGGATAAAAATCTTCGGAATGTCGCAGCGGTAGTGCAGGATGTCAGGAGTGAGCACGGTGACGACTACTGACACGGCCGCCCCGGTGCGGGCCTGGCTTCCGACGATGCTGACCCTGGCCGCCATCTGGGGTTGCAGCTTCCTGTTCATCTCGGTCGGCGTGCGCGAGCTTCCGCCGCTCTATCTGGCGCTCGGCCGCGTGATCGCGGGCTCCGTCGTCCTGCTGGTGATCCTGGCGGTGAAGCGCGAGTCGTTACCCCGCGACCCGCGGCTGTGGCTGCACTCGTTCGTGCTCGGCGCGATCGGCTCCGCGATCCCCTGGACGCTGTTCGGGTACGGCGAGCAGCGCATTCCGTCCCTCCTGGCGGGGATCTGGAACGGGATCACCCCCCTGGTCGTGCTGCCGATCGCCGTGCTCATCTTCCGCACCGAGACGTTCTCGCTGCAGCGGGTGCTCGGGCTGATCATCGGGTTCGCCGGCATGCTCGTCGTACTCGGTGCTTGGCATGTCGACGCCGGAGCGGATCTGACCGGGCAGGCGCTGTGCATGCTGGCCGCGGTCTTCTACGGGTTGGCGATTCCCTACCAGAAGCGGTTCATCGCCGGGACCACGCTGTCCGGGACGGCGCTGTCCGCGAGTTTGTTGCTGTGCGCAACGGTCCAGCTCGCGATCGTGGCGCCGATCGTCACCCGGCAGGCGCCGCCGGCCCCGTGGTCGCTGTCGATCGAGGTCGTGCTCAGTGTGGTCGCGCTGGGTGCGCTCGGCAGTGGGCTCGCGTTCGTGCTCAGCCTGCGGAACATCCGGCTGATCGGGGCCAGCCGGTCGTCGATGGTGACCTACCTGATGCCGGTCTTCTCGATCGTGGTCGGCGTGCTCGTGCTGCACGAGCACATCACCTGGTACCAGCCGGTCGGCGGTCTGGTCGTGTTGCTCGGGGTCGCCGTCTCGCAAGGGTTGCTGCGTCCGCCGCGGCGCAAGCCGATCGTCGCGGCCGAGGCGCCGGCGACGACCTAGCGCCGCGCCTGGTCGCCACCAGGGCCGTCACTCCCCCGGCACACCAGTGGAGAACGGACCTCCAGGCCATCACAATCACCGAGACGTCGCGACCGCCCGCGGGAGGCCATCGTCCCCGCCTCGTTGTGATGGCCTGGCGATCCGGTCGACGGCACGGGCACCTACCGCTCCGGCATGTAGCCACCCCTGCAACACCCACCGAACCGACCGGAGCGCTGGGTATCCCCGCGCGGAGTGTTGAGGGTTATCCCTGCGTGGTGCTGGTGCAGATGGACAGGAAGTGTCGGCTCGGGTCCGGCCTCACCCGGCCGGGTTCACGCCTGCGCACGCCGCCCGACCACCACCCGCGGACCGACACCTCCTGTCGAACTGCACACCAACGGGACTAGCGGCGGAGGTTGGGGACGGCGGCGATCACCACGGCGGCGAGGGCCAGCACGGTCCCGGCGACGACCGGGAACGTGACCGCCTTGTCCGCGGCCGGGAGGAACAGGTCGATGAACAGGCTCGCGATCAACTGACCGGCGATGGTCCCGAGACCGAGCACGAACACGCCGACCACCCGAACCACGGCCGCCGCCGCGCTGATGAAGATCACACCGCACGCGCCACCGAGGTACAGCCACGGGTTGCTCGGCAGGTGATGCGGCGCACCCCGCACTGCGAGGTCGGCGAGGAACACCACCAGCAACGCGGCGAGCCCGACCAGGAAGTTGACCACGCCGGCCGCGACCGCGCCGTACGCGTCCGGTGACGCGGTGCGCGCGACACGTCCGTTGATCGCCTGCTGGACCGCGGTGAAGACGCCTCCGAGCGCGGGCAGTACAGCGAGGAGCAGGCCGGCGGGGTGATTCAGTTGGTCCGACACCGCGAGTACGACGGCCACCAAAGCGATGAGCGCGCCGACGACGCGCAAGCTGGTGAACGGCTGCGGGCCGGCCGGGCCGAAGCCGAGCCGGTCGACGACCAGACTGCTGACCGCCTGACCCGCGACGACGGCCACGGTGAAGACCGCGACACCGATCACGGAGACGGTGATCGACTGGGTCGCGACGAGGTAGGCGCCCGCGAGTCCGCCGATGCACTGCCACCAGCGCAGGCCGCCGTGCGCACGCACCGGCTCGCGGATCGCCTTCCAGACCTTGCCGAGAGAGCGCCTTACCGCGGGGATGAGCGCCGTACCGATCAGCAGGATCAGCAGGCCGGTGCCGAACGAGATCAGCGCGGCCGCGACGCCGTCGCCGAGGACATCGCCGAGTTCGCCGTTGATCCGGGACTGGATCGCGAACAGCATGCCGATGCCGAAGGCGGCCGTGAGCCCGACCAGGTGGTGCTGACGGGTCGAGGCCGGCGGGCGGGTCGCGGTCGTTGTCACGTCACCATCATGACCGTTCGCCGGATTGCGCCTGACACCGGTCCACCCTATGACCGGCGGATCAGGGCCAGGTACATCGCATCGGTGCCGTGGAGATGCGGCCACAACTGCACGTCGGGACCGTCGCCGAGGTCCGGTACGCCGGGGAACAGCGGTCGCGCGTCCTCGAGGGTCGCGTCGTCCCGTTTGCGCAGTACGGCGTCGACCACGGCGCGGGTCTCGTCGGGGTGCGGTGAGCAAGTGACGTACGCGACCACGCCGCCGGGACGCGCCGAGGTGATCGCCGAGTCCAGGAGGTCTTCCTGGAGTGGCCGCAGTTCCTTCACGTCGTCCGGCGTACGGCGCCAGCGGGCTTCCGGGCGACGCCGGAGCGCTCCCAGGCCGGTGCACGGCACATCGGCCAGCACCCGGTCGAAGGATCCGGCCGGCCAGGTCGGTTTGGTCCCGTCACCGACGAGAACCTTGTGTTCGCCGGGGATCGCCCGGAGGTTGGCGCGGACCAGCTCGGCCCGATGCTTGAGTGGCTCGACCGCGGTCAGTTGGCCGTCACGTTGTTGCACGAGTGCTGCGAGCAGCGCCGACTTGCCGCCTGGTCCGGCGCAGAGGTCCAACCACTTGCTGTCCGATTCTTCGATCGGAGCCGCGGCCAGGGCGAGCGCGACGAGCTGCGATCCTTCGTCCTGCACGCCGGCCCGACCGGTGGCAACCGCGTCGATCCGCCCGGGATCGCCACCACCCTGCAGCACGGCAGCGTAGGGCGACCACTTCCCCGCAGTGGCCCCAGCCGCGACCAACTCGTCTACCTCGGCCAGCCCCGGCCGAGCCACCAGCGTCACCCGAGGCGGCTCGTTGTCCGCATCAAGCAACCGCTCCAGCCCACTGGCGTCACCCAGTGCCTGGGCGAAGGCCTCGATCACCCAGCGGGGGTGGGCTTTGGCGATCGCCAGGTAGCCGTAGGCATCCTCGGCGGCCGGCGGCGCCACCGCGGCGATCCACTGGTCGAGAGTGCGTTGGCTGATCTTGCGGAGGACGGCGTTGACCAGGCCGCTGCGTTTCTGGCCGATCTCGGCCCGGGTGAGCGTGACCATTTCCGAGACGGCAGCGTACGAGTCGACGCGCATCCGGAGGAGCTGGTGGCTGCCGAGCCGGAGGAGGTCGAGGAGTTCGGGGTCGAGGTCCTCGAGTGGGCGGGACACGCTGCGCGCGAGGAAGGCGTCGTACGTGCCTTGCCAGCGGAGCGTCCCGTGCACCAGCTCGGTGCAGAACGCGGCGTCGCGACCGCCGAGGCGCGACTCACGCAGAGCCTTGTTGAGGACGAGGTTCGCGTAGCCGGCCTCGCCGTTCACCTGCCGGATGACCTGGTACGCGACCCGCCGTACCCGATCCGGGCGCCGCTGCGGCGTCCGATTGCGCGGCGACCTATCGCTCACGCGGACCGTCCCAAGCGGTCCTCGTCGGTGAGGCGGACACCACGAGCCCAGTCGGCGGCGGCCATCGGCTTCTTGCCCTGCGGCTGAACCGTCACCAGCTCCACCGCCTTACTCCCGGTGCCGGCCTTCACGCTCGACTTGGTCGCCTGAAGCTCACCAGGCTTCAGCTCCTCGTCGGTCAGCCGTACGGCGAGAACCTTCAAGCGCTCGCCCCGGAACATCGTCCACGCCCCCGGCGCCGGGTTGCACCCACGCACCAGCCGATCCACCCGCTGCGCCGGCGCGGCCAGATCCAGCTCGGCGTCCTCGACGGTGATCTTCGGCGCCAGCGTCACGCCGTCGGCCGGTTGCTCGCGAGCTTCCAGTACGCCGGCCTCGACCCCGTCCAGCGTGTCCACCAGGAGCTTCGCGCCGGACACCGCGAGCCGGTTCAGCAGATCACCCGAGGTGTCCGAAGGACCGATCGGCTCGGTGAGTACGCCGTACACCGGGCCGGCGTCGAGCGCCTTCACGATCTGGAACGTGCTGGCCCCGGTCACGTCGTCCCCGGCGATGATCGAGTGCTGCACCGGCGCGGCGCCACGCCAGGCGGGCAGCACCGAGAAGTGCAGGTTGATCCAGCCGTGCCGCGGGATGTCCAGGGCCGCCTGCGGCAACAGGCCGCCGTACGCGACCACCGGGCAGCAGTCCGGCGCGATCTCGGCCAGCCGCGCCAAGAAGTCGGGGTCCCTCGGCTTCACCGGCTTGAGGATCTCGATCCCACCGAGCTCCTCGGCGTACTGCGCGACCGGCGAGGCGACCAGCTTGCGGCCACGGCCCGCCGGGGCGTCCGGACGCGTGACCACGCCGACGAGTTCGTGGCGGCTGGCAACGATCGCCTTGAGAGCGGTGACGGCGGGCTCCGGCGTACCGGCAAAGACGACTCTCACAGGCCGAATCCGTTCGTCGGGTGTGGCGAGACCCTGATCTGCGGGGGGCCGGACAGGCCGGACCAGTCGGCCTCGCGGATCGCCTTCATCGCCTGCTTGCGGGTGTCGGTGTCGAGCCGGTCGACGAACAGGATGCCGTCGAGGTGGTCGGTCTCGTGCTGGATGGCGCGGGCCAGGAGCTCGGAGCCCTCGATCACGATCGGGTCGCCGTACATGTTGAAACCCTTGGCGATCACCGAGAGCGCCCGGCGGCAGTCGAACGTCAGGCCGGGGATCGAGAGGCAGCCCTCCGGGCCGAACTGCTCGTCGGCCGAGAGCGTCAGCTCCGGGTTGATCAGGTGCCCGAGCTCGCCCTCCACGTGGTAGGTGAACACGCGCAGCCCGACCCCGATCTGCGGCGCGGCCAGGCCGGAGCCGGGCGCGGCCTGCATGGTGTCGGTGAGGTCCGCGACCAGGCGGCGCAGCTCGGCGTCGAAGTCGACGACCGGCTCGGCCTTCGTGGTCAGGACGGGGTCGCCGAACAGGCGGATGGGTTGGACCGACACAGATTCTCCACAGCATTCCACGGACCAGGACCGGCTAAGTCTAGTTGGCCGCGGGCGGGGGCCTAGGGGGCAGGGCCCCTCCACATTGTTGCCATAAGCACGTACTGTGGTCTCAGGCGTACCTACAGTCACTGCCGTCACACGCCCAACGGGAGACCCAATGCCCACAGCAGCACGGGGGGCAACTCTGATCCTCCTGGGTGCACTGCTTGCACAGGCACCCCTCACAGCCGCCGCCTATCAGCCCCGCGATCCTGAACCGGCCGGCGTAGCTCCTCCGGCCGAGCCTGTCCCGAGTCCTACCGAGGCCCTCACAACCGCCCCCAGCCAGCCGGTGCTTGAGCAGCCGGCGGCGCGGTCGTGGAGCGAGGTGGTGGCGCAGGTGACCGAGACGTCGCCGGGTGATCTGCAGGTGCGGTCGGCGGACACGTCCGCGCAGGCCGCATCGATGATGCGGTGCTTCAAGCTCGAGACCGAGAACTACTGTCTTGGGCTCGGGTTCGTCGACCAGATCCCGACCGGGGCTCAACTGCGGGCGACGCTCAGCCCGCCGGAGCGGCATACCGACGGCGAGGTGGCGGTCGAGCAGGACATCCCCACGGGCGATCTCACGCCTGCCGCCTTCGTGGCGGAACGTGCGGCCATGCCGAGGAGCACCCGCGTGAACGCCGAACTCGACGAGATGCAGGCGGCCTGGGACGGACGGGCCAAGGCACGTGAACTGCGCCTGCTCGCCGAGTCCGCTGCACCTACGGAGAGCGGGGAGCCGTCGACCGCTCAGCCGACTCCGGTCAGTCCTGGGACGCCTCAGCCGACTCCCGTTGGTCCGGGGACCGCGGCGACGCCTCAGCCGACTCCGGTTGGGCCGACGCCGACTGCTACACCGCCTACTCTGCCTCCGGTTACGCCGACCCGGACTACGCCCACACAAGGCACGCCGACGCCGGTGCCGCCCACGCCGGTGAATCCGCCGGCGGTGCCGGTGAAGCTGCCGGCTTCGGCGTACATCATGAAGGGATTCCAGACCTCGCAGGAGAAGGGGTACTGGTGTGGTCCGGCCACGTTCCAGTCGATCGACTGGGCGGACGACAACCAGAAGGACACCCAGGCGTCGTGGGCCAAGGATCTCGGCTCGACCACGTCCGGGACGGCGATCTCCGCGATGGCCCAGCAGACCAATCTGAAGACCAACTGGGACAAGCCGGCCGGCGCCTACATCGTGCAGAGCGTGTCGCACTGGAACGCGCAGACCTTCTTCACCGTCCACCAGAAGCACCTGGGCGTCTACAAGGCGCCGGTGATCGAGCACGTGCAACTGCTGAAGCGGTACTTCCCGTACCTCGCCTTCAACCACAGCGGCCACTACCAGGTCGGCCGCGGCTATGACCGGGCCAAGGGCACGATCGCCATCTACGAGGTGTTCAACGAACGCCGCTTCAACAGCCGCGGCAACGTGACCGACGGCCCGAAGAACGTCCCGGCGAGTGCCCTCTTCAACGCCACCCTGGCCAACTCCTTCCAGAACATCGGGCTCTGATGCGCCGTACCACCGTTGCCGTAGGCACCCTCTTCGTCCTGCTCGTGGCCGGCTGCTCGTCGCCGTCGAAGGAGGCAGGCCCCACCAACTCGCCGGCCAACACACCGATGGGCAGGCCGTCGACCCCGGCGCCGCCGACCGATTCCGGTACGGCGATCCCGGCCTGGGCGAACGTGCTACGGCAACCGGTGGACGGGCAGCATCTCGTCACCCAGCAGCGCAAGTACGTCGTCACCCGCGGCAGCGACGAAGCCGGCAGGACAACGGTCGCGGACCGGACCACCAAGAAGGTCGTGGTCCGGCACACCCCCGCGACCGGGTTCGTCGCGCAATCCCCCGTCGTGATCGACGATCACTGGGCGCTCATCGAAGACATCCGCTCCGACGGACCCGACCCGCAGATCAAACTCTTTCGCTACGACCTCACCACCGGCCGCCCGGCCCCCCTGACCGGACTCCCCCAGATCTCCGAGCCCGAGATCGGTGCGTACGACGGCACCTTCGCCTACTCCTCCACCGACACGAAGAACCGCTCGTGCCTGATCGTCGCCGACCTGGCGACCCTCAAGTCGCGCACCGTCACCTGCGTCGCCGCCCCCGGCTACATCGCCGATCCGGTCGTGTCGGCCGACACCGTCACCTTCAGCGAGATCACCGCCCCCGAGACCGCGCGCCGCTGCAAGCGCCTCCTCACCGCATCGCTCACCGCCGGGTCCGCCCAACCGGTGCCAGCGGCAACCAACTGCATCCAGTGGAGCGGTGCCTCGCTGCGCGGTGCGACCGTCTGGTCGGAGGTCGCCGCGTCCGACCCGGACCAGTACCAGAGCAAGGCGTACGTCCGCCCAACCGGCGACTCCCCCGCCCGTTCCCTCGGCACCGTCGTCACCGACACGATTCTTGCCTGCGGCAACTGGATCCTCTGGGAGACGCGCACCGTTACCGCCGGCACCGAGGCCTATCAGATCAACCGGTGGCGCCCCGACCTCGCCCAACCCCAGCGCATCTACACCAGTCCGGCCGGTGCCGCGCTCACTCCCCTCACCTGCCAGGACGGCACGGTGTACGTCGAGGCGGCGTACCTCTCGAACTCACCGGCGTACACGGAAACCATCGCGGCAGCCGTCGTCTGACGACGGAGCTCAGCGCCACGCGTGGCGGATCCTCAACCGCCCGAACCCCATGATCCCGGAGATCCGGATCGTCGGCCCGCCCGGGCGGGGCTGCCGCCGCGGGGTGTACTGCGAGTCCTTCCAGCCGGTGCGCAGACCTTCGAGATCGACGATCGCGTCGCGTGGCACGGTGATCTTGGCGCCGCCGGTGCCGAGGTGCAGCTCGAGGTCGACGACCCGGTGCTCGAAAACCGCCCGGGACAGGTCAAGCTGCACCCGGCCGAAGGCGGACTGAACCTTGAGGGTTCTGGGCACGCGCCACTCGCCACGCCGCTGGATCCGGCCGGCCGCCGCGGAGATCGTCGACGTGGTGCCAGGGTCCTCTGCCGGCAGCGAGGCCAGCGCCGACGCGATCTCGTGGCGGGTCGTGGCGGTGAGCACCTGGTGGAGGCGCCGGTCCATCTCCTCGTACGAGATGTACCCCTCGGTGTAGGCCTCCTGCACGCGTCGGACGGCCGTGTCCCGGTCGGTATCCCTGACCAGGGACGAGCGGTCTTCGGGCCGGATGCTCACCGTTCCACTGTAGCTACACGGAGATGCCGCGGCTGCGGAGCTGCGTGCGGAGTTCGGTGGCGCCGGAGAAGAGTTCGGCGTCGAGGCCGACCGTACGGGCGCCGTCCACGTTGTACTGCATGTCGTCGGTGTAGAAGGTGCGCGCGGGGTCGAGACCGTAGCGATCGATCAGGATGCGGTAGATCTTCTCGTCCGGCTTGACGGTCTGCTCCATGCCCGAGACGACCTCGCCGTCGAAGTGGGTGAGGATCGGGAACGCGTCCTTCGCGACCCCCCACTTCTCGCCGGAGAAGTTGGTCAGCGCGTATGTCGGGATGCCGAGAGCCTGCAGGTCGGTGAGAACTGCGACGGTGTCCTCGAACACGCCCTTGACCATCTTCAGCCAGCCGGTGTCGTAGGCCTCGATCCATTCGGAGTGCTCGGGATGCAGGCTGGTGAGCTCCTCGATCGCCTCGGCCCAGGGGCGACCCTCGTCCTGCTTGTGGTTCCAGGCCGGGGTGGTCACGTTGGTCAGGAAATGTGTCCGCGCCTGGTCGTCGGGAATCAGGTCGGCGTACAGGTAGGTGGGGCTCCAGTCCAGCAGCACCCCGCCGATGTCGAACACCACCACGTCGATCGTCCGCTCAGTCATGCCTGCAACCCTACGAGACCGGATGTGACGGGGCCGGACGACTCAGCTCAAACGGTCGCCGCGTTCGCCGCGGCCCGGGCGTGCAGCGCGGGAGCCAGCGAGTACTGCCCGACGAAGATCACCACGCCGAGCAGGGCACAGCCGATCCAGGTCACGGTCGGGCCGAGGTGCTCGAGAGCGTTGGTCCCGGCCAGCGGCCCGATCACCGTGCCGACGCCGAAGGCCATCCCGGACAGGCCCATGTAGCGCCCGCGCAGGTCAACCGGAGCGAGATCGGCGAACACCGCGCCGATCACCGCTGCGAACCCGATCTCGCCGATCGTCCACACCACGACCGACAGACCGTAGCCCCACCAGCTGTGCACGACCGCGCCCAGCCCGAACCCGAGACCGACCACCAGCATCGACGCGGACAGCAGCTTCGGCCGGTCCATCTTCACCAGCCACTTGCCGAGGAACGGCTGGATCAGCACGATCACGACACCGTTGAGCGCGATCACCAGTCCGTAGGTCTGCGACGGCAGACCGTCAGCCGCCATCGCCAGCGGCAGCGTCGAGTACCCCTGGAAGTAGATCGTCGCGTACCCGATCTGGATCAGGATCATCAGCAGGAACACGGTGTCGTGCAGAGCCACCGCCAACAGCGGCCGACGAGGCGCGTCCTCGTCCAGCACCGGGCGGCTCTCCGGCACCATCGCCCAGATCACCACGCCGGCGATCACCGACGTACCGGCGTTCAGCCAGAACAGCAGGCCGTAGCCGATCGACGCCAGCACCCCCGCACTCACGGTCGAGACCGAGAACCCGAGGTTGATCGCCCAGAACAGCAGCCCGTACGCACGGACCCGTTCGCCCGGCTGGAGCATGTCGGCCACCGTCGCCTGCACCGCCGGCCGGAACAGGTCACCGAGCAGACCGACCAGGAACGCGGCCACCCAGATCATCACCATCGCTCGGGCCGAGCCGAGCAGGATCAGCGCCGCGGCGGTGCCGAAGAAGCAGATCAGCATGGTCAGCCGGCGACCGACCCGGTCGGCCAGCCACCCGCCGGCGAGCTGCGCGGCCACGGTCCCGGCACCGACCGCGGCCGCCACGGCACCCGCCGTACCGGCGGAGAGGTGACGGTCGTGGGTGAGGTAGAGGACCAGGAACGGCTGCACGAAGCTGCCGAGCCGGTTGACCAGTTGGCACACCCACAGCGCCCAGAAGGCCCTGGGCAGAGCAGTCGGAGCGGGGGCTTCGACAGCAGCGGCAGTCGTCATGCGCACAACTCTGGTGGCCCACCCGGCCGGTGTCGACGATTAGGCAGAGAACTAATCAGCTAGAGTGGTCCCGTGATCACGATCAGGCTGAACGCGGAGGACGTCGGGCGGATCCGGTTCGCACTGTCGCCCGTGTGGGAGGCCGTCACCAGTGTGCGGGCGCTCAGCAACAACACCGCGCGCAGCGTGCACGGCCCGTGGCTGCAGAAGGTCCGGCCGATCATCGAGGGCCCGGACCTGACGTTGCTGAAGGCCCTCATCCCGTCCTTCGGCTACATCCCGGACTTCATCACGCCGGCCCCGCCGCGGCGCTCGACCAGCCTGGAATCCGGTCTCGCCGCGATCGCGGCAACGCCGCACGACCTGGTCGTGAACGAGATCGGCAGGCTGCACCGGCACAACCCGCACCCTCTCCTGCCGGACCTGATCGACAATCCGGCCAAGGCCCTCGACCTGATCACGTCGGCACTGGAGACCTATTGGCGGCGCGCGCTCGAGCCGGACTGGCGCCGGATGCGCGCACTGCTCCAGGAGGATCTGGCGTTCCGGCTGGACGAGTTGGCCAGCGGTGGGATCGAGCGGCTGTTCCGCAACCTGCATCCGTCGGTGCGGTTCAGTGGCGATCGGATCGACATCGATCGCCCGTTCGCGTGCGACGGTGAACCGCTGGCCGGCCAGGGGGTGTTGCTGGTGCCGTGCGTGTTCACCTGGCCTGCCGCGCTCCCGGTGTCCGAGGCACCGCACGTGCCGACCATCACGTATCCGCCGCGCGGCCTGGGGCGCCTGTGGGAGGACCGGCAGGACGCGACCGAGTCACCGCTCGCGGACCTGGTCGGGCGGACACGGGCCGCGATCGTGAGTCATCTGGATCTGCCGATGTCAACGACGCACCTGGCGCATCAACTCGGGGTGTCCGCACCGACGTTGAGCGTGCATCTGAGCATCCTGCGCAACGCCGGTGTGGTCGACTCGCGGAGGGATGGCCGGGCCGTGCTCTACTACCGCACCTCGCTCGGCAACCAGCTGCTGATCGCGTCCACTCCCCTCGCTTCCACCGCCTGACTCGCCGAAGCTCGGTGGGTCTACCTGCACCCGGACCGAGCCTGGGTGGCTTTGCGCGGGTCCGGCTCTCGTCCGGTTCGTAATCCGTCCAGCACGATGTCGACAACACGGCGCATGGCTTGGTCGTCGGACATGTCCGACGGCGTGTAGATCCGAAGGGTCATCAGGAGGCCCACCTCTGCTGGGCTGACGTCGGGACGCATCGCTCCGTCCGCTTTGGCCCCCGCCGTCATCCGCTCGACGAGGTCACTCACCGTCTGCCGTGAACTGCGCAGCTCGGGATCGGACTGGATCGAGGCATGCAGGCGGGGTTCAATCGCCGATGCCAGCGCGCCCAGCCGTCGCTCGGCACAGCCACGCAGGAACCGACAGAGCGCGGCCCAGGCGTCGGGCTCTTCGCGCCAGGCGGTTTCCGCCATGTCCGCCAAGTCGCGCAAGACCGCCTGAGCCGTCGCCCAGATCAACGAATCTCGATCAGGGAAACGGCGATAGAGCGTGCCTACGCCGACGCCGGCACCCCGGGCGATCTCCTCCATCGGCACGTCGAACCCGGATTCCCGGAAGTGGATCTGGGCCGCAGCGACGATCTGGTCCCTGTTGCGCTGGGCGTCGGCGCGCAACCCCAGCTCTTTCGACATCGGAGCTCCCACAGTCAACTGGACGAATTTCCTCCGGATAGTGTAGCGTGCCGTAACCGGACGAAATTCGTCCAGATAGCGAGGAGAGCATGAGAGACCAAACGGTGCTGATCTCCGGAGCCGGCATCGCCGGATCCACGCTGGCGTATTGGCTGGCGCGGCACGGGTTTCGTCCCACCGTGGTCGAACGCGCGACGGGGCTTCGCTCCAGCGGAAATCCGGTGGACGTCAAGGGGCCGGCGATGGAGGTGGCACAGCGGATGGGCCTCATGCCACGCCTGCGCGCGGCCGACTCCGCTGTGACGCACATGAGTTTCGTCAATGCCGCCGGTCGCCGCGTCGGGCGGATCAACCTGCAGGCCTTTCAGATGTCAGCTGGAGATCGCGAACCGGAAGTGCCACGCGCAGAGCTTGCCTCGATTCTGCTCGAGGCAAGCCGCGACAGCGCCGAATTCTTGTGGGACGACGCCATCGTCGCCCTCAGCCGGGACAAGGACGGAGTAAACGTCACCTTCGACCGCGCCGAACCCCGCCGCTTCGACCTGGTGATCGGAGCCGATGGGCTGCACTCGGCGGTCCGCCGACTGACGTTCGGCCCCGAGAACGACTTCGTTCACCACATGGGAATCTATGTCGCGACACTGCCGATCGACGGCTCAGTCGACAACCACCGGGAAGTGACCCTGTACAACACCCCCGGCCGGATGGTCTCTGTCCACCCCTCGCGCGGCCACGCTGTCGCCGCCTTCATGTTCCGCAGCCCGGCGCTGCCCAACTTCGACCATCGCGACACCGAGCAACACAAACAGCTGGTGACGACCATCTTCAGGGACGGTTCCTGGCGGATACCCGAACTCCTGGAACGCGTACAAGCCGCCGACGACATCTACTTCGACTCCGTCAGCCAAGTCCGCCTGCCCCAATGGTCGAATGGACGCATCACGGTACTCGGCGACGCCGCCTCATGCATGTCGCTGTTCGGAGACGGCTCCACCCTCGCGATAGCGGGCGCCCACACCCTCGCCGAGGAACTGGCCGCCAACCGTACCGACCCGGCAACCGCTTTTCGCCGATACGAAACCCGGCACCGTACCCTCGTGGACCCCAAGCAGCGGGGCTTCGCCTCAGCCGCCGCCCTGATCGTCCCAGCCACCCGAAAGGGAATCGCGGCCCGGAACATGGCAACCCGCCTGTTCTTCCCCGTCATGACCGCCGCCGGATCGCTGCGCCGCCGCCTTCGGCCCACCTGAGCGCGTGGTGCACGCACATCACGACACGCGACCAGGAGATCAGAACAGTGCAAACACCAGCACATCGAGACCGAGTTCGCACCACCTTGTCAGACGGCGCAAGCGACGTGAATTGGCACAGTTTTCTATCGCGTTGGGCACCGTTGACAGGACTTGCCTACCTGGCTCTCATGGTCTTGTTCATCACCCTCATCCTTCCGGTGGGTACGACCAGTTCCTTGCCAGCGACCTATCTCGAACTCATAGCGGCAGGCCGCAAGCCGGTGCTTTACCGGGTGACGATCGCATTCGACGTGACCGCGTGGCTGACGCTTGGTGGGTTTCTGATCGCTGATTATCAGCCTCTTTGGAATCACCACTAAATTCTCGCGGCGAGCAAGAGCCACCACGTCGCTGCGTAGCCGTCCACAATGATCCGACCGGACCTCGCTCGGCAACCAGCTGCTGACCGCGTCCACTCAGCTGGCTCCCACCGCCTGACTAGCCGAAGCTCGGTGGGTCCACCTGCACCCGGACCGAGCCTGGGCTCTTCTTCGCGCTGCGGGCGGATTGCGCCTCCTTCAGCGCGCGAGCCAGGGTCGAGCCGGCCGTCCGCGGAATCCTGACAACAGCCCTGACGGTCTCTTCGTCAACATCGACCGGCCCCAGGACTTCCAGCCCAGCGTTGGCCGGGATCAACTCGCGAACGCGAGCGATCAGGTCGGCCACGGCCTCGGACGAGCCGGTCAGCTCGGCGAGTTTGCCGGCCGGGGCGAGGCGGGCAGCCCGGCGGTCCTCGACCTCGCGCAAGGCAAAGCCCTCCGGGCTCCAGCGGACCACCGCCTGCAGCGGAAGCGCGGAGGGCTCGCCAACCAGGATCACGGTTCCGCCGTCGCGGGCCGGGCGGACCAGCGCTGCCGCGTTGAACCAGCGTCGTACTGCCTCCTCCGGCGCACGCAGATCAGGACGAGCGAGCATCAGCCACGTGTCCAGCAGCAGCGCCGCGCTGTAGCCGCCGTCCGCGACCGGCTCGGCTCCGGGGGTGCTGACGATCAACGCCGGGCTGTCCGACACGACGTCGAGCACGTTGTCGCCCCCCGACGTACGCACGACCACGCCGGGAAACGCGCGGCCCAACTCCTCCGCCGTACGACGAGCTCCGACGACCGCGGCGCGCATCCGGGTGTCACCGCACTCCGGGCAGCGATGATCCGTCGCCGGTCGACCGCACACGCTGCAACTCGCCGGCCCGGATCCACCGGTACGACGCAGCGTCCCACCGCACGTCGGGCACCGCGAAGGCGCCCGGCAGGTCTGACACACCAGGCTCGGCAGATACCCGGCCCGCGGCACCTGCACGAGCACCGGCCCCGACCGCAGCCCCTCACGGGCGATCTCGAAAGCGCGATGCGGCAACCGCGCCGCCCGAGCCGCAGGATCGCGGGCCAGGTCCGTGTCCGACTCCCCCGCGATGTGCACCGCCGGAGCCGCTGTCCGGATCACCGCCCGATCCGCGATCAGCTCGTTGGCGTACCCCGACTCCACCAGCGCGGCCGACTCCGCCGTACGCGCGAACCCACCGAGCAGCACCGCACACTTCTGCCGGAAAGCCCTGAGCAGCAAGACTTCCCGCGCATGCGGGTACGGCGCCCGCGGCTCGGCGTACGAGTCGTCGCCGTCGTCCCACAACGCGACCAGCCCGAGCTCCGCCACCGGCGCGAACGCGGCCGCCCGCGTCCCGATCACCACCCGCGCACACCCGCGCAGTGCCGCGAGGAATGCCCGGTAGCGAGCCGTCGGCCCGAGGTCCGCGGACAGCGTGACGAACCCCGCCTCCCCGAGCACCGTCGTACAGGCCGCTGCCAACCGCTCGAGGTCACGCGCGTCCGGCACGAGCAGCAACGCGCCCCGACCGGACGCCGCACACACCGCCGCCGCCTGCGCGAACGCGAGCGCCCAATCGGCCCCTGGTACGGCGGTCCAGATCGCGCGCGGTGATTCCGACCGGGCGATCGCGTCGAGGAAGCCGGTCGGGTACGCCGACCACTCGGAACGCGAGGTGGACAGCGGCGGGGGCGCGGGCTGGTTGCAGCGCAGCGGCTCACCCTCGACCTTCGCGTGCCGGGGCGGGACGGCCAACCGGGTGACGTCCGCGAACACTCCGGCATACCGGTCGGCGACCGCGCGGCAGAGGTCGGCGATCTCCGGCGTCAGCACCTGCTCGGGCGAGACGACCTTGCGGATCCGGGCCAGCTTGCCGTCGTGGTCGGACGATTCGAGGCGCTCCAGGACGAAGCCGTCGAGGTCCTTGCCGGCGAAGCGGACCTTCACGCGCGCGCCGGGTTGAGCGGCCGCGGCCAGATCCTCGGGAACGAGGTAGTCGAACGGCCGGTCGAGATGTGGCAACGAGACGTCGACCGCGATCCGGGCCACCGGGAGCGACGACGTGATCCCGGCCGGCTCCTTGGTCCGGGACTTGCGAACGGTGTCCCGCAACAGCGTCAGCTGCTCCGGTGAGTCCCCGTTCGATGTCACTGGGGAATGCTAGTCCGGTGGGACGACAGTGCGGGTGCGCACTGCCGTCCCCCTGTGGACAACTACTTGTTGACGGCTGCCTTCAGCGCCTCGACGCGGTCGGTGCGCTCCCAGGTGAAGTCCTCGCCGGTGCGGCCGAAGTGGCCGTTGCGGGCGGTCTGGGCGTAGATCGGCCGGAGCAGGTCCAGGTCGCGGATGATCGCGGCCGGCCGCAGGTCGAACACCTCGCGGACCGCCGCGGTGATCTGCTCCACCGGCACGGTCTCGGTGCCGAACGTGTCGACGTAGAAACCGACCGGCGCCGCCTTGCCGATCGCGTACGCGACCTGGCACTCGGCCCGCGCGGCGAGCCCGGCGGCGACGATGTTCTTCGCCACCCAGCGCATCGCGTACGACGCCGAGCGGTCCACCTTCGACGGGTCCTTGCCGGAGAACGCGCCACCACCGTGCCGCGCCATCCCGCCGTAGGTGTCGATGATGATCTTCCGCCCGGTCAGCCCGGCGTCGCCCATCGGGCCGCCGACCTCGAACCGGCCGGTCGGGTTCACCAGCAGCTTGTAGCCGGCCGAGTCGATGTCGAACTGCTCGAGCACCGGGTCGACCACGTGCTTCTTGATGTCCGGCGTCAGCATCGTGTCCAGGCTGATGTCGGACGCGTGCTGGCTCGACACCACCACGGTGTCGATCCGGACCGCCTTGTCACCGTCGTACTCGACCGTGACCTGGGTCTTGCCGTCGGGCCGCAGGTAGGCCAGCGTGCCGTTCTTGCGGACCTCGGACAGCCGCTCGGACAGCCGGTGCGCGATCGTGATCGGCAGCGGCATCAGCTCGGGCGTCTCGTCCGACGCGTACCCGAACATCAGTCCCTGGTCGCCCGCCCCCTGCAGGTCCAGCTCGTCCTTCGACGCGTCCGACCGCGTCTCGTACGCCGTGTCGACGCCCTGCGCGATATCCGGCGACTGGCTGCCGATGGCGACCTGCACCCCACAGGACGCGCCGTCGAAACCCTTCAGCGACGAGTCGTAGCCGATCTCCAGGATGCGTGCACGCACGATCCCCGGGATATCGACGTACGCCGTCGTGGTGACCTCGCCCGCGACGACGACCAGACCCGTGGTGATCAGGGTCTCGACCGCTACGCGGCTCTTCGGGTCCTCGGCCAGCAAGGCATCGAGGATGGAGTCGCTGATCTGGTCAGCGATCTTGTCCGGGTGACCCTCGGTCACTGACTCGGACGTGAAAAGGCGCCTCGCCACAGTTCTCCCTCGGATTCCTCTTGTGCCGCGCGACCGAGGCCGCACGATCCCCCCATGCACCGGCGGTTGGCGATGCATCTCGGAAAGTATGCCAGCAGTTTTCCCCGGAGTCCCGGTGACGCTCCGAATTCGCCCACTATCCGAGACTCGCGGCCATATGTTGGACGGGCGGTCCGGATTCAGGCGTGCGGACCGACCGCCACGTCGCCCAGGGTGAGCGACGGTGTGCAGGCAAGGATCGCAGCCAACCGGTCCACCTCGGCGTCCAGCAGCGTGCGCCGCCGGCGATTCAGGGTGCCGAGGGTCTCGACGGTGACCTGCAGTGTCCGGCCGGCCTTCTTCTGGTGCCAGACCCCGGCGACGATGCCGTCGATCAGCAGGAGCGGGTAGTTGCCGGCCTGGCCGCGCGCGGTCGCCCTCGTGAAGGCCTGGCCGGGGAAGAGCCGCTCCCTGGGGTAGCTGCCGACGCCGTACGCATCGAAGTACGGCAGCAGCCGCACACCGTCTGCCCGGTCGTCCGGGAACTCGTCGCCCGGCGCATGCCACACGGTCTGCCCGTCCAGCTCGGCCTGCGGGAGGTCGTCGAAGTACGGCTTGACGAACGTCGGCGTCGTCTTCAGCCAGCGGGCGAAGTGCTGCGGCGTGGCCGGTCCGTAGGCGTAGAGGTAGCGGTGCAGGAGTTCGGTGAGCGCCTTCTCGGCCGGCAGCGGTTCGAAGGGCTTGATGCGGTGCGGGTTCGAGTACGTCGTGACGCGGCCGCGCATCGGGCCGTAGCAGAGGACACCGGCGTTCGCCGCATCCGAGATCGACTGCCGCCAGCGCGGCCAGTAGCCCTGGAACGCCGGCATGACGAGATCGCCGGCCCAGGCGCCAGTACGCCGTACGACTTCGACCGTGAGCTCGTCGGCGGTCAGATCATCGTGCGTGAGGGCAGCACCGATCGCGGCGATCACCTCGGCCGTCTGGCCAGGAGTCATCCGCATCACCTCAGGCGCCTGGGCACCCCGCGGCAACGCGGACAGCGCGCCGGTCCACAACGGCAGGTCCTCGAGGGGCAGCAGGTGCACGGTCCCGCGTGGTCCGAACGTCTTCACCAGCCCGTCCGCCTGCTGCACGCTCTCCCGGGTAGCGCCGGCGACCCGCAGCGCCACCGACAACTCCCCCGCCGCCAGGATCTGCGCATGCGCCCCAGACATCGCACGTACGGCGTCAACCGGTGCCGCAGCGAACTCGGTGAGGTAGTGCCGCCGCATCCGCTGGGCAACAACGGCCTGCCAGGTGATCTCCATTCCTCCGACCCTAACCACAGAAACGGACAACTCCTGTCCTAACCACGGCATCCCCCCTCACACCCGGAACCCCACCCCTGACCCCGCCGATCCACCCACCCCTGACCCCGCCCATCCACCCACCCCGCGCCGATCCACCCTCCCGCCACGGCCATTTGAGGGGAGTCGTTGTGGCACTGGTGGTGACGTCTTGCGGTCGTGAAAATGGGGTTGGGGTGCCCGTTGACGCCGGTTGGTTCTTGGTCGTAGGAGTCCGTAGGTGGAGTCTGGCGCCGGGGCCCGACCTGATGGGTCATGCATTGTTGCTTCGAGCACGCCGGTCAGAATTTCGGTTCCCGACCGTGGCCCCCGGGCATCCCGCCGAGCGGTGTCGTTGTGGGTGGGAGGGTGGTCGGGGTGAGGTCAGAGCCGGTAGTGGTCGTTGATGCCGAGCAGGAGGAGACTCTCGAGCGGGTTGCCGCGGTCGATGTGGCCAAGGCGACGGGCAGGGTGTGCACCCGGCTGCCTGATCCGGGCCGTCGCGGGAAACGGGTGACCAGGGTGTGGGAGGTGCCGGCCACGACCAACGCGATCATCGAACTGGGTGATCAGTTGATGGTTGAGGGGGTCGAGCGGGTGGTGGTGGAGTCGACCTCGGATTATTGGCGGCCGTTTGTGTATCTGCTCGGTGCGGCTGGGCTGAGGGTGTGGCTGGTGAACGCCCGCGAGGTCAAGAATGTCCCGGGCCGGCCCAAGACCGACACGATCGACGCGGTCTGGCTGGCCAAGCTGAACGAGCGGGGGATGCTGCGGCCCTCGTTCGTGCCACCCGCCCAGATCCGTCAGTTGCGCGACTACACCCGGCTGCGCTCGGATCTGGTCGCGGAACGGTCCCGGCACAAGCAGCGGCTGGAGAAGCTGCTCGAGGACGCGCTGATCAAGCTGTCCACGGTGGCCTCGGACATCTTCGGTGTCTCCGGGCGGGTGATGCTCGAGGCGCTGATCGCCGGCCGCCGCGACCCGCGCCAGCTGGCCGACCTGGCGCGGGGCAAGCTGCGGGTCAAACAGGCCGCGCTGGTCGAGGCGCTGACCGGCCGGTTCGACGACCACCACGCCGAGATCGCCCGGATGCTGCTCGACCAGGTCGACAGCCTCGACGCGCAGATCGACCGCATCACCGCGCGGATCGACCAACTCCTCACCGACATCCCCGAACCTGTCGACCCCACCACCAGTGGCCAGGACAGCGGCGAGGGCGGGGGCGAGGGCAGTGGCGAGGGCAGTGGCGGATCTGCACCGTGCGAGGCCTCGCGGTACTACCCGCCAGCCCAGCGGCTCGCCGAGATCCCTGGCATCGGCCTCAAAGCGGCCCAGGTGATCATCGCCGAGATCGGCCTGGACATGCGCCAATTCCCCACCGCGAAACACCTGGCGTCCTGGGCAAAACTCTCCCCCCGCACCATCCAGTCCGGGCCGAGGAACCGATCCGGGCAGACCGGCAAGGGCAACCCCTACCTCAAAAGCGTCCTCGGCGAAGCCGCCGCCGCAGCCTCCCGGACCGACACCTTCCTCGGCGAACGCTACCGGCGACTGGTCAAACGCCGCGGCAAACTCAAAGCCCTCGTCGCCGTCGCCCGCTCCATCCTCGTCATCATCTGGCAACTCCTCGCCAACCCCCACGCCCGCTACCACGACCTCGGCCGCGACTACCACAACACCCGCATCGACAAGAACCGCAAAGTCCGCACCCACCTCCGCCAACTCCAAGCCCTCGGCTACCACGTAACCCTCACCACCACCTGACCCCCACCACCACCACCACCCCACCGCACACCCAATCCAGCCTCGCCCCACCCGCGAGACCACCCCACCCTGCCCAGCCAAGGTCGTTATTTTCCGGTCAGAACCCTTCAAGATGCCCCTTCTCCCTACCGCATCCGCAGGGAGAAGGGGCAAGGTCAGGGGTTAACCCGAGGAAGGGCGTCAGGCGGCGCGTTGTGACCTGGCGAAGGCTTGGTGGATTCGGGCCAGGAGAAGATCGGGCCGGTTGAAATCCGTCCAATCGGATCGAACGACCTGCAGGCCGAGCGCTCGTAGCCGGTCCTCGCGGATCTTCTCCCGCACCAGTACATCGGCGGAAGCATCGCCGTACTTCGCTCTCCCGTCGAACTCCACCACGGTGTGAAACTCTGGGAAGTAGAAGTCGACTCGAGCCACGAACCCATTGGCATCGTGGAACTCGTATTGCAGGACCGGCGCCGGCAGTCCGTGATTGTGCAGAAGAACCCGGAGGCGTGACTCGCCGACCGACTCCGACCGAGCGTCGCTGAAGCCGAGTGCAGCGCGAACCGTCGCACTGCCGGGCCAGAACTCGGTGACATCGAGAAGTCGGACAATGTCATCCGAGCTGATCAGACGATCGCGCAATGCCGCATCGAGGCTGACCACCGCCACCTCGAAGGACGTCGTACAGGCCGTCTCGAAGACGGCACGAGCAACGGAGGTTGCCGTCAGCCCCTCAACCTCGGTGAGGTCGGACTCAGCCAGCTTGCCGACGTGGTGGCGTACGCCAGAGACGGTGCCACCGGTCAGGTCGTCCAACCGCGTGACGTGCACCTGCAGCAGATCGAGCCCCCACAGCGGCAGGCCGTGCAGCGCCAGAGCCGACTGATGACTGACCGCGATGGCGCCCCGCCGCCATGAGTTCACCACGGCATGGACCATGCGCCGGTGCTCCTGCCGGATACGAACCCAGGGCTCTAGTGCACTCAGATCCTGCTGCTCGGCGTACTGCCCGTGCCGGATCCGGACCCAGCGACCGTCGTCGAGGCGCGACCGGACCTGTTTCGCCGTGTAGCCACCGCAGATGGCCTGCTGACGACTGAACACACCGCCCTGCTGCTCGGCCAGCAGCTTCAACATGGGGTTCACCCCACCAAGCATCACCGCTCCGGGCACCCCACAGACCCTCAACCATCAACCTGTGGATAGCCATTTCAGGGGGTTCACCCCTGAAATGGCGGGTTCGCCCCTTGCATGCGCAAGGCGAACGGGCGAGGTCAGGGGTTCACCCCTGAAATGGCCGCCAGCTGAGCTGGGTGCGCTGACCGAGCCGGTGTGGGCGCCGGCGGTGGGGTGGTCAGGCGGCGGGGGTGTGGCGTGGCGGGGGTGTGGCGGTGGGGTGGTCGGGCGGCGGTGGCGTGGCGGGGGTGTGGTGTGGCGTGGCGGTGGTGGTCAGTCGGCCAGAGAGGTTAGTGCCAGTGAGCGGCGACCAGATTCCAGATCACGCCGGCTAGCGCGTCCTTCGAACCCGACGGGACCGGGAGGGCGTTGCCGTCGCGGTCGAGGATGACGGCCTCGTTCAGGTCGCTGCCGAAGACCTTGCCGCCGGAGACGTCGTTCACCACGAGCAGATCGCAGCCCTTGCGCTCGAGCTTGGCGCGGCCCAGTTCCATCACGCTGTGCTCCGCATCGCCGGTCTCCGCCGCGAAGCCGACGATCACCTGGTCGGCGCGGGCGCGGTCGCGCGAGATCGTCTGCAGGATGTCAGGGTTCTGCACCAGGTTGACCGCGGGGACCGAGCCGTCGGCGGTCTTCTTGATCTTGTGCTCGGCGACGTCGGCCGGGCGGAAGTCGGCCGGGGCAGCCGCCATCACGATCGCGTCCGCGTCACCCGCGCGGGCGGTGATCTCGTCGTACAGGTTCCGCGTGCTGGTCACCGGGACGACCTGGACGCCGGCCGGGTCGGGCAGCTCGGAGTTGGCCGCGACCAGCGTGACCTTGGCGCCCCGGGCGGCCGCGATCCGGGCGAGCGCGTAGCCCTGCTTGCCGGAGCTCGAGTTGCCGAGGTACCGGACCGGGTCGAGGTGTTCGCGTGTGCCGCCGGCGCTGATCAGGACGTGCTTGCCGGTCAGATCGGCGACCGACTGACCGGCCGCGCGGGCGGCCTCGTCGGCGAGCATCAACTGACTGATCGCGAAGATCTCGGACGGCTCCGGCAGCCGGCCGCGCCCGGTGTCGGCACCGGTCAGGCGGCCGACGGCGGGATCGAGGACGGTGATGCCGCGGGACCGCAGGGTCGCGACGTTGGCCTGGGTGGCCGAGTGCTCCCACATCTCGGTGTGCATCGCGGCCGCGAACAGGATCGGGCAGCGGGCGGTGAGCAGCGTGTTGGTGAGCAGGTCGTCGGCCAGGCCGTGGGCGGCCTTGGCGATCAGGTTGGCCGTCGCGGGGGCGACCACGACGAGCTCGGCCGCCTTGCCGATCCGGACGTGCGGGACCTCTTCGACGTTGTCGAACGGATCGGCCGTCACCGGCTGCCCGGACAGCGCCGCCCAGGTCGCCGCGCCGACGAACTCCAGCGCGGCCGCCGTCGGCACCACCCGCACACTGTGGCCGGACTCGGTCAGCCGCCGGAGCAGATCACAGACCTTGTACGCCGCGATCCCGCCACCGACCCCGAGCACCACATTCGGCCGGGTCCTGGGCACGACGACAGCCCCCGGGCCGGTTGCGGCTCCGGGGGTTTCACCGGTTGCGGACATCTCCGTGGACTCCGTTTCCCGGTCGCCGGGTCAGGACTACTCGGACTTCTCCGCCGCGGCGGCTTCCGCCTCGGCCTCCGGGTCGATGTCGGTGCAGGTCAGCACGCCCTCGTTGATCTCGCGCATCGCGATCGAGAGCGGCTTCTCCTGCACGTGCGTCTCGACCAGCGGCCCGACGTACTCCAGCAGGCCCTCGCCGAGCTGGGAGTAGTAGGCGTTGATCTGCCGCGCCCGCTTGGCCGAGTACAGCACGAGCTTGTACTTGGAGTCGGTGTGGGTGAGCAGGTCGTCGATCGGCGGGGAGGTGATGCCGATGGCGACGGGCTGGTTGCCAGACAAGTGTCAGCTCTTTTCAGAGATTTTGGGTGATCGAATCAACTTTACCAACTGATCGGCGGCTTCCCGAACCGACGCGTTCACGATCGTCACGTCGAACTCCTTCTCGGAGGCCAGTTCGAGGGTCGCGGTCTCCAGCCGGCGCTCGCGCTCCTCGACCGTTTCGGTCCCGCGGCCGACCAGACGCCGGACCAGTTCGTCCCAGCTCGGCGGGGCCAGGAAGACGAACTGCGCCTCCGGCATCGTCTCGCGGACCTGGCGGGCGCCCTGCAGGTCGATCTCCAGCAGCGCCGGCCGGCCATCGGCCAGCTTGTCGAGCACCGGCTGCTTCGGCGTCCCGTACCGGGCCGCCTTGTGCACGACGGCCCACTCGAGCAGCTCACCGTCGGCGATCATCCGGTCGAACTCGGCATCGGACACGAACAGGTAGTGCACACCGTGCACCTCGGCCGGCCGGGGCTTGCGGGTCGTCGCGGACACCGAGATCCAGATGTCCGGGAATCGCTCACGGATGTCCGCGGCGACGGTCCCCTTCCCGACCGCCGTCGGGCCGGCCAGCACGGTCAGCCGCGCGGGCCGCCCACCGCCGGCCGCGGGTCCTCCCGTCGCCGGCTCGTTCGTCGTGTTCTTCGGGTGCGTGGTCATCGTCACACCAGTGTCCAACGAGCCGGTCAGGGTTTCGGTCTGGCTCACTCGGCGAATTCGCGCTCGAGCGCGGCGATCTGGTTCGAGCCGAGGCCGCGCACCCGCCGCGTCTCCGAGATCCCCGCCCGCTCCATGATCTGCTGGGCGCGCACCTTGCCGACGCCGGGGATGCACTGCAGCAGCGCGCTGACCCGCATCTTGCCGATCACGTCGTTCGTCTGCCCCTCGTGGAGCACCTCCGTCGGAGACGCTCCCGAATGCCGGATCCGGTTCTTGATCTCGGCTCGCTCACGCCGCGCCGCCGCGGCCTTGTCCAGAGCCGCCGCTCGCTGCTCCGGGGTCAAAGTAGGAAGTGGCACCGTCTCACCTGTCCCGTTGTATGGCTTCGCAAGGGAACCTAACACGGGTCCAGCCTCTGATCCGGCGCTGGTGAGCGGAGTCGGACACCAGGTGACGGATTGGAACGATCGTATGATCAGTTCAGGGCGGGAACGTCGACCTTGCAGGAGTCTTTGGCGTGACTGCTGATGGCCTTGTACGCCGTCATCACGCCGCCGGTCTCCTTGCTCAGCTTGGCCAGCTCGACCCGGTCCGAGCCCGCCTTCTGGGCCTTCTCGGCGAACGCCACCACGACGCCCCAGTCGTCCTTCACCGCGTCGGGCGCGGAGTCCTGCAGTTTCTTCGCGTCGTCGAGGATCTTCACGTAGTCGGCCGGCTTCTGCGGGTCGACGTTCACCGCACCGGCGGCGTACTTGGCGAGATCCACACAGTAGGCCTGTTCATCGGTGCAGGCGGTCAACGTGGCGGCACCGGCGATCACGGTCAGGGCGAGGGCGAGTGTGCGCTTCACAGGCCCGACGCTACCGGCGGTCACCAAACCATCCGAAACGAATACTTTCCGCAGCGCAGTAGCGGGGCAGAACGGCGGGGACGGCCGCCGTCCTGGCGAGTCAGGCCCCGAGGTCCACCTTGCAGCTGTCCTTGGCCTGCTTGGTGATCGCGTCCATGGCCGGCGTGATCTTCTCGCCGTCGTTCTTGGCCAGCTCGGTCAGCTTGCCCGTGTCACCCTTGGCGTCCTGCGCCTTCTCGGCGTAGTCGATGACGGTCTTCCAGTCGTCCTTCAGGTCGTCCGGCGCCGACTTCGACACGCTCTTGGCCTGGTCGAGCATCTTGCCGACGGCGTCGGAGTCCTTGATGTCGAGGTTCTTCGCCGACTCGGCATAGTTCTTCAGGTCGCCGCAGTAGTCGCCACCTGAGCACGCCGTCAACAGGCCGGCGCCGATTGTCACTGCCGCCGCGAGGGCCGCCACCTTGCGCATTCCGATCCTTACTGTGTCGCGCGGGAAGACCGTCGCTCCCCGTCCGCGGACACCTTTCCGAACCGCGGGGTCAACGCCCCGGCCGGCACGCCGTGAACAACGTCGCAGCGGCCGACTGGAACCGGGCTGTGATGTGGCGCGGCGCGCCGTACGCCGAACGAGATCGCGACCGCGTTGGCTGCCACGATCACCGCGATCGCCAGCCAGTCGAGCGTCCCGAGGTGCTGGTTCAGCACGACGAGCCCGACCAGGGCCGCGAGAACCGGGTTGACGCTCATGAACACCCCGAAGAACTGGGCCGGCACCCGCCGGAGCGTGAGCAGATCGACGAGGAACGGCACGGCACTCGACAGCACCCCGGCCACCAACGCGTACGCCGCGGCCGCGAGCGTCGGCGGGTGATGCCACAGCACGACCACGCCGACCGGGACGTAGACCAGCCCGGACACCCCCGCCGCCGCGGCCGACCCCGTTGCTCCCGGCAACTCCCGTCCGACCACCCGGTTGAGCAGGATGTAGCAGGCCCAGCACACCGCCGCCAGCAACCCGAGCCCGACACCCAGGTAATCCGTCGTCGCCTCAGGTCGCGTCAACAACACCACCGCAGGCGCAGCCGCGAGCGCACACATCAGGTCGAGCAGCCGCCGCGACCCCAGCAGCGCCACCGCCAGCGGCCCGAGAAACTCGAGCGTCACCGCCAGCCCGAGCCCGATCCGGTCGATCGCCGTGTACAGCGACACATTCATCACCGCGAACACGGCCGCCAGCCCCAGCACCACCCGCCACTGCCGAGCCGTGAAACTCCGCAGCCGAGGCCGCCCGACCGCCAGCAACACAACCCCAGCCATCCACTGCCGGATAGCCACCACACCCACGGGCCCGATGACCGGGAACGCCAGCGCGGCCACCGACGCGCCCACCTGGTTCGAGAGCCCGCTCCCGAGCATCATCAGTACTCCACCGAGCCTGCCTCTGCGCATGCTCCGAGCGTCAGGCCGCGGAGGTCATCCGCAAAATGCATCGGTGGGGTGATCTATACGCTGGGGTTATGGATCTCGAGGTCAGGCAGTTGCGGTGTCTGGTCGCGGTGGTGGATGCGGGGACGTTTACGGATGCGGCCATCGAGCTAGGGGTGTCGCAGGCGGCGGTGTCGCGCACCGTGATGGCGCTGGAGCGGGAACTGGGCGTGCGGTTGCTGCATCGGACCAGTCGGTCGGTGACGCCGACGACCGCGGGCGTGCGGGTGCTGGCGCGGGCGCGGCAGGTGCTTGCCGAGGTCGACGAGTTGGTGATCGAGGCAACGAGCGGGCATTCGCGGTTGCGCATCGGGCATGCGTGGTCGGCGTTGGGGCGGTTGACGACGGAGTTTCAGCGGCGGTGGGCCGGCGAGCATCCGGGCATCGAGTTGCAGCTGATCCGGACCAACACGGCGACGGGCGGCCTGGCGGAGGGATTGTGTGATCTCGCAGTGGTGCGGACACACATCGATCTGCGACGGTTCGCGCATGCCACGGTGGCTCAGGAGCGGCGGTACGCCGCGTTGCCCGCCGACGACCCGCTGGCCCGGAAGCGAACGCTCACGCTCGACCAGCTGCGCGACCGCACGCTGTCGATCGACCGCCGGACCGGGAGCACGACCGTGGACCTCTGGCCGGAGGAGGCGCGTCCGAAGATCGAGTACACCCACGATGTCGACGACTGGCTGGCCGCGATCGCCTCCGGGCGCTGCGTGGGTGTGACCCCGCAGGCGACGACGACGCAGTACCGCCGCGACGGCGTCGTCTACCGTCCACTCCGTGACGCTCCGCCGGTCGACGTACACCTGATCTGGCACCGTCAGGACCCGCACCCGGCGACAGAAGCCGCCGTCGCCCTGCTCACCAGCCTCTTTCAGGAGTCGAGGAGCCCGACCAACTGACGGAGGTCCTGGGCCTTCCAGAGAATCACGTTGCGGATGTGGTCGATCCCGCCGACCGGCCAGTGTTCGGCGATCCGCCGTACCTCCGGATCCTGGATCTCGGCGGCGAGCGCGCCGGGGAAGTCACCCCACACCACCTTGAACGGCCGACCGCACATCTGCTCGATCCCGAGTTCCACCGGCGCTGTGATCTCCAGCCGGTTGTGGAACTCCCCCACCAGCCGATACGCCGCCATCAGCGCCTGCTCGCGCTCTTGCCACGACTCGGCTCGCAACACATCGCGCAGCACCGGCTCCATCGTCGAACCACAGGACAGCCGGCTGAACGCCGTACCGAACCACTTCGAGTACGGCGCGTACTCGCGCTCCATCAGGAAACACAACCGCATCAGGTCCTGCACGAGTTGCGCGCCGATCACCGCGGACCCGAGTTCGTCGCCGACATATCCGGACCGGCCGACCAGATTCATCTCCGGATGCACCCGCCACCACGCCGCGATCATCAGATAGCGCCAGACGTCAACCGGGTAGTACGCCAGCCGATCCCGCACGGATTGCAGCCCGAGATCGTCGTGGAAGACCGCGCCCGCCGTGAACATGCGGAGCTTGTGCTCAGGGAACGTGAACCAGTCCCGCACCGCGAGGCCCTGGGCCGGATCGAATCCCAGTTGCTGCTCGAAATACGAGCGGATCGTGTGCACCTCGACAAAGGCCGGACGCCCGGCGAAGCGATTCGGCACCTCAGGTTGACACTCGATTCCCCCCTCGACGAAGAGCAGGGCTCGCGCCTCGCAGTTGTGGTCCGTCGACATCTCGTCGTCGAACCCGAGCACCTCGGAGCCGCGGCCCATCAGTGCCGCGCTGTGCGGCACCGTCAGGAGCGGACGCACCACCTCGCCGTAGAACCGCCGACACAATTCCAGACCCGGAGACATGTTGAGAAAGATCGCATGCGCAATCCGGTCAATGCAAGAAAAAACACCAAATGGCGCGAAATTGATCGCGCCATTTGGTAAATCAAATCCTACCGGATTTCACCGGCCTTTGTCAGTACCCCAGGACGGCCCGGAACCCGTCATTTGCCCGATCGGCCGCATCCTGCAGCGCGACGGCCGACGGCCCCGCGCCGAGGATCTCGCGCGAGCTCGACGGTACGACGTTCCGCACCGCCGGGCCGAACACCTTGACCAACCCGTCCGCCGTGCCGCCCTGGGCGCCGAGGCCCGGCGCGAGGAGCGGACCACGAATGTCGAGGTTCTCCTCGGTCGACGCGATCGTCGCGCCGACGACGGCGCCGAACGACCCGAGATCGTCGGCGTCCGCATTCAGCGCACGCAGGCCGTCCAGCACCGCGCCGGCAACGGTCGGACCATCGACCGTCCGCGCGGACTGGAACTGCGGCCCCTCCGGATTCGATGTCAGCGCCAGCACGAACAACCCCGCACCAGCCGAGCGCGCCACCTCGATCGCCGGCTGCAACGACCCGAACCCGAGGTACGGACTGACCGTCAGCGCGTCACACGCCAGCGGCCCCTTCTCCGCCAGGTACGCCGCCGCGTAGCCGGCCATCGTCGACCCGATGTCACCGCGCTTCGCGTCGATGATCACCAGCGCGCCGGCGTCCCGCAGCCGGATCGTCGCCTGCTCGAGTACGGCGATCCCGGCCGACCCGAACCGCTCGAAGAACGCGGACTGCGGCTTGAACACCGCGACCCGGTCGGCCAGCGCGTCCACCACGCCGTACGTGAACGACGCCAGACCCTCCGCGGTGTCCGGGAGGCCCCACTTCTCGAGCAGGTGGGCGTGCGGGTCGATCCCGACGCACAGCGGGCCACGGGTGTCCATGGCCGCCCGGAGCCGGGTGCCGAAGGGTTCGTTCCTCATGTCACTCCCGATGGGTCGGTGGCTCATGTCAGTCCTCGGTTGATGCGGCGGATCAGGCCGGGCCCGCGGTAGATCAGTCCGGTGTACAGCTGGACCAGGCTGGCCCCGGCGTCGAACAGCCGCATCGCGTCGGCGGGCTCGAGGATGCCGCCGACCCCGATGATCGGCAGCGCTCCCCCGGTCTCCGCGTGGATGTGCGCGACCGTCTTGGCCGCGATCTCGGTCAACGGACGCCCGGACAACCCGCCGGTCTCCGCTGCCAGTGGATGGGATTCGACCCCCGGCCGCCCGATGGTGGTGTTGGTCGCGATGATCCCCGCCACGCCGACCTCGGTGCACACTGCGAGCAACTCGTCGATGGCGGACGGCGTCAGGTCCGGTGCGATCTTCACCAGGATCGGCTTCCCGCCCAGGCCACCGACGCTCAGCGAGGCCGCCTCGGCGTGCAGCGCGGTCAGCAGTTCACGCAGGTGTCCGGCGTCCTGCAGTGACCGCAGTCCCGGCGTGTTCGGCGATGACACGTTGACCGCGAAGTAGTCGCCGTACGCCGAGAGCCGCCGCAGTGAGGTCACGTAGTCCTCGACCGCGTCGTCGAGCGGAGTCACCTTTGACTTCCCGATCGAGATCCCCAGCGGGTAGCCCAGGTCGCCGTACGCCGCCAGCCGGTCGGCCAGCGCGGACGAGCCGAGGTTGTTGAAGCCCATCCGGTTGATCACGGCCTCGTCCTCGACCAGCCGGAACAGCCGCGGCTTCTCGTTCCCCGGCTGCGGATGGGCGGTCACGGTGCCGACCTCGACGAAGCCGAAGCCGAGCGCGCGCCAGGCGGGCAGGGCGATCCCGTTCTTGTCCATCCCTGCGGCCAGACCGACCGGGGAGGGGAAGCGGACGCCAAAGACCGTCCGGGGCGATCCGGTCGGCAGCGCGCCGTACGTCCGGGACAGTGCCGCGACCGCGCCGGGGATCCGGCCGAGGCGGCGGAGGCCGTGCAGCGTCTGCTCGTGCGCGACCTCCGCGTCGCCCTTTCCCAGCCGGTACAGGACCGGCCGGACGACCCGCCTATACACCGCGGATCCTCGGCACCCAGTCCTGCAGCGACCGGACACCGATGTCTCCCGCCTGCTGCGCCTCGATCCCCTGGACGGCGGCCGCCAGCCCCTGCACCGTGGTGATGCACGGGATGTTGCGTGCCACCGCCGCACTCCGGATCTCGTAGCCGTCCAGCCGCGGCGACCCGCCCTTGGTGATCCCGATCGGCGTGTTGACGATCAGGTTCAGCTCGCCGTCCTGGACCATCTGCACGATCGTCGGCTCACCGTTCGGCCCCGGACCCTGGCTGCTCTTGCGGACCGTGACCGCCTCGACCCCGTTGCGCCGCAGGACGTCCGCCGTACCCTCGGTCGCGTAGATCTGGAAGCCGAGATCAGCGAGCCGCTTCACCGGGAAGATCATGTGCCGCTTGTCCCGGTTGGCGACCGACACGAAGACCTTGCCCGAGCTCGGCAGCGGCTGTGACGCCCCGGCCTGCGACTTGGCGAACGCGGTCCCGAAGGTGTCGTCGATGCCCATCACCTCGCCGGTGGACCGCATCTCCGGCCCGAGCACGGTGTCGACCGACGCGCCGTCGATGGTCCGGAATCGGTTGAACGGCATCACGGCTTCCTTCACCGCGATCGGCGTCGAGGTCGGTAGGGTCCCACCGTCGCCCTCGGCCGGCAGCAGTCCCTCGGTCCGCAGCTCGGAAATGGTTGCCCCGAGCATCACTCGGGCCGCCGCCTTGGCCAGCGGAGTCGCGGTCGCCTTCGACACGAACGGCACCGTCCGCGACGCCCGCGGGTTCGCCTCGAGCACGTAGAGAACGTCCCCGGCCAGCGCGTACTGCACGTTCAGCAGCCCCCGTACGCCGACGCCACGGGCGATCGCCTCGGTCGACGTCCGGATCTTCTCGATGTCGGCGTTCCCGAGCGTGATCGGCGGCAGCGCACACGACGAGTCGCCCGAGTGCACCCCGGCCTCCTCGATGTGCTCCATCACGCCGCCGAGGAACAACTCGTCGCCGTCGAACAGCCCGTCCACGTCGATCTCGACCGCGTCGTCGAGGAACCGGTCGATCAGCACCGGATGCTCCCACGACCCGTACCCCGCGCTCAACCGGTTCAGCGCCGCGGTCAGCTCCGCCTCACTGTAGACGATCTCCATGCCCCGACCGCCCAGCACGTACGACGGCCGCACCAGCACCGGGTAGCCGATCTCGGTGGCGATCAGCTGCGCCTCGTCGAAGGACATCGCCGTACCGTGCTTGGGCGCCGGCAGCGCCGCCTCGGCGAGAACCTTGCCGAACGCACCCCGTTCTTCCGCGAGATGGATCGCGGCCGGCGAGGTCCCGACGATCGGTACGCCGGCATCCGCCAGCCGCTGCGCCAGACCCAGTGGCGTCTGCCCGCCGAGCTGCACGATCACCCCGGCGACCGGGCCGGCCTGCAGCTCGGCGTGCACGATCTCGAGAACGTCCTCGCAGGTGAGCGGCTCGAAGTACAGCCGGTCGGAGGTGTCGTAGTCGGTCGAGACCGTTTCCGGGTTGCAGTTGACCATCACCGTGCAGTAGCCGGCCTCGCGCAGCGCCATCGACGCGTGCACACAGGAGTAGTCGAACTCGATCCCCTGGCCGATCCGGTTCGGCCCGGAGCCGAGGATCAGCACGGCCGGGGTCTCACGAGGTGCGACCTCCGTCTCCTCGTCGTACGACGAGTAGTGGTACGGCGTCTCGGCCTTGAACTCGGCCGCACAGGTGTCGACCGTCTTGTAGACCGGCCGGATCCCGAGCGCCTGCCGGACCCCGCGGACGACGTCCTCGGTCAGACCGCGGATCTCGGCCAGCTGCAGATCCGAGAACCCGTGCCGCTTGGCCAGCTTGATCACCTCCGGTGTCAGCCGCGGTGCGGCCGAGACCTGGAGAGCGGTCTCGTGGATCAGGTAGAGCTGGTCCACGAACCAGGGATCAATGCGAGTGGAGTCGAAGATCTGCTCCGGCGTGGCCCCGGCCCGGATCGCGTCCATGATGGTCCGCAGCCGGCCGTCGTGCGGCGTCTTGATTGCCTCCAGCAACGGCTCTAGCTCGGTCGACGGCGCTCCGGCCCAGGAGAACCGGGCCTCCGGCTTCTCCAGCGAGCGGAGCGCCTTCTGCAGCGCCTCGGTGTAGTTGCGGCCGATGGCCATCGCCTCGCCGACGCTCTTCATGTGCGTGGTGAGCGTCGCGTCCGCGGCCGGGAACTTCTCGAACGCGAACCGCGGCACCTTCACCACCACGTAGTCCAGCGTCGGCTCGAAGCTGGCCGGCGTCTGCCGGGTGATGTCGTTCGGGATCTCGTCCAGGGTGTAGCCGATGGCAACCTTCGCCGCGATCTTGGCGATCGGGAAGCCGGTCGCCTTCGACGCCAGTGCGGACGAGCGCGACACCCGCGGGTTCATCTCGATCACGATCAGCCGGCCGTCGTCGGGGTTCACCGCGAACTGGATGTTGCAGCCGCCGGTATCGACCCCGACCTCGCGAATGATGCCGATGGCAAGGTCCCGCATCACCTGGTACTCGCGGTCGGTGAGCGTCATCGCCGGCGCGACCGTGACCGAGTCGCCGGTGTGCACGCCCATCGGGTCGACGTTCTCGATCGAGCAGATGATCACGACGTTGTCCGCCTTGTCGCGCATCACCTCCAGCTCGTACTCCTTCCAGCCGAGGATCGATTCCTCGATCAGCACCTCGGTGGTCGGGCTGGCGTGCAGTCCGGCGCCGGCGATCCGGCGCAGGTCGGCTTCGTCGTACGCCATCCCGGAGCCGACGCCGCCCATCGTGAACGACGGCCGCACCACCAGCGGGTAGCCGAGCTCCGCGGCCGCACCCATCACGTCGTCCAGGGTGTGACAGATCCGCGACCGCGCGACGTTCGCGCCGAGCTTCTCGACGATGTGCTTGAACGACTCCCGGTTCTCGCCGCGCTGGATCGCGTCGACGGACGCGCCGATCAGCTCGACGCCGTACTTCTCCAGGACGCCGTTGTCGTGCAGGGCGATCGCCGCGTTCAGCGCGGTCTGACCGCCCAGCGTGGCGAGCAGCGCGTTCGGGCGCTCCCTCTCGATCACCTTCTCCACGAACTCCGGCGTGATCGGCTCGACGTAGGTCGCGTCGGCGAACTCCGGATCGGTCATGATCGTGGCCGGGTTGGAGTTCACCAGCACGACCCGGAAGCCCTCTTCGCGCAACACGCGACAGGCCTGGGTGCCGGAGTAGTCGAACTCGCAGGCCTGCCCGATCACGATCGGGCCGGAGCCGATCACCAGGACCGACTCGATGTCTGTACGCCGCGGCATCAGACCCGTCCTTCCATCAGTTCTACGAACCGGTCGAACAGGTAGGCCGAATCATGCGGCCCTGCTGCCGCTTCAGGGTGGTACTGCACAGAGAACGCGAGCACCCGGCCGTCGCGGCCGGTGAGCTTGAGTCCTTCGACCACGTTGTCGTTCAAGGACACATGCGACACCTCAGCCGTGCCGTACGGCGTCTCGACCGTCTCGTCGAGCGGGGCGTCCACCGCGAACCCGTGGTTCTGCGCGGTGATCTCCACCTTGCCGGTGGCCCGGTCGAGCACCGGCTGGTTGATCCCCCGGTGCCCGTACTTGAGCTTGAACGTGCCCAGGCCGAGCGCCCGGCCGAACACCTGGTTGCCGAAGCAGATCCCGAAGTACGGCTTCCCCCGCTGCAGCAGGGCCTTGAGCAGCTCCGTCGGGTGCTCGGTGGTCTCCGGGTCGCCGGGACCGTTGCTCATGAAGATGCCGTCCGGGTCGACCGCGAGTACCTCGTCGAGCGTCGCGGTGGCCGGCAGCACGTGCACCTCGATGCCGCGCTCGGCCATCCGCTTCGGCGTCATCGACTTGATCCCGAGGTCGAGTGCGACCACGGTGAACCGCTTCTCCCCTTCGGCCGGGACGACGTACGTCTCGGCCGTGGTGACCTCGTCGGCGAGGTCCGCCCCGACCATCGGCGGCTGCTCGAGCACCTTCGTCAGCAGCTGGGCGGGGTCCAGGATCTCGGTCGAGATCCCGGCCCGCATCGCGCCGCGTTCGCGCAGGTGCCGGGTCAGCGCGCGGGTGTCGATACCGGAGATCCCGACGATGCCCTGACCCTTGAGCTGGTCGTCGAGGGACCGGGTCGCGCGCCAGTTCGACGGCACCCGGGCAGGGTCGCGGACGACGTACCCCGCGACCCAGATCTTCTGTGATTCGTCGTCCTCGTCGTTCACCCCGGTGTTGCCGATGTGCGGCGCGGTCTGGGTGACGATCTGACGGTGGTACGACGGGTCGGTCAGCGTCTCCTGGTAGCCGGTCATGCCGGTGGTGAACACCGCCTCGCCGAAGGTCTCTCCGGTCGCCCCGTACGACGTACCGGCGAACGACCGGCCGTCCTCCAGGACCAGCAATGCAGGCTGGCTCATGTCTGCTCGGCTCCGATCAGAGTTGCGATGGATTCGGTCAAGGGGGCGGTGTCGGCCTTGCGGCGGGGCCGGAAGCCGGTGTCCAGCGCGCGGCCGTCGTGGTTCCAGGTGACCACCACCAGGCCGGACTTCTCCGCGGTCACCTTGCCGGCGATCCCGCGGTCGGTCCGGACGCCGGTCAGGTGGTCCGCGGGAATGAACACATCCGCCGCACCCTGCCGATGGAAGATCAGGCCGGCCGCACTGACGGCCAGGTCCGCGGTACTGCGGACGCCCAGTTCGTGCACGGCGATCCGGTCCATCCAGTCGCCGGCCGACGTGGTGGCGACGTACACACCTTCCACGCCCCGCGTCCTGCCTTCCGGCACCGCGGGCAGCGGCGCGAGATCGGCCTGCCGGGACTTGCGGTTCCGCCAGCCCCGGTACATGCCGTAGTAGGCCGCCGCCAGGATCAGCAGCGTGCCGAGAATGCCGAGGAACGCCTTCACCTGGCCAGCTTCCCGTCCAGGACGGTCGCCGTACCCTTCCGGAACGTCGCGACCACCTTGCCCGGCAGTGTCATCCCGTCGAACGGCGTATTCCGCGACAGCGACGCCGTCTCCCGGGGGACGACCGTCCGCACGACCGCCGGATCCACCAGGACAAGGTTGGCCGGGCTCCCCGCCTCCAAGGGCCGGCCGTGGTCGCCGATCTGGCCGATCGCGGCCGGCCGGTAGCTCATCCGGTCCGCGACCTCCGCCCAGGTCAGCAGCTTGGTGTCGACCATCGCGTGCTGGACCACGCTGAGCGCGGTCTCGAGGCCGAGCATGCCGGGCGCGGCCGCGCTCCACTCGCAGTCCTTGTCCTCGACCGGGTGCGGCGCGTGGTCGGTGGCGACGATGTCGATCGTGCCGTCGGCCAGGCCCTCGCGGACCGCCTCGACGTCCTCCTTGGTCCGCAGCGGCGGGTTCACCTTGAAGACTGGGTTGTACGACGCGGCCAGGTCCTCGGTCAGCAGCAGGTGGTGCGGCGTCACCTCGGCGGTCACGTCGAGCCCGCGGCGTTTCGCCGCCCGGACGATCTCCACCGAGCCCTTGGTGGACAGGTGGCAGATGTGCAGCTTCGAGCCGACGTGCGCGTTCAGCAGGACGTCGCGGGCGATGATCGCCTCCTCGGCGACAGCCGGCCAGCCGGTCAGGCCGAGGACGCCGGACAGCGCGCCCTCGTTCATCTGCGCGCCCTGGGTGAGCCGCGGCTCCTGTGCGTGCTGGGCGATCGTGCCGCCGAAGGCCTTCACGTACTCGAGGGCGCGCCGCATCAAGGCGGCGTCCCAGACGCAGTCGCCGTCGTCGGAGAACACTCGCACGCGGGCCGCCGAGTCCGCCATCGCGCCCAGCTCCGCGAGCTGCGTGCCCTTCCGGCCGACCGTGACCGCGCCGATCGGGTAGACGTCGGCGTACCCGGCTTCGCGGCCGAGGCGCCAGACCTGCTCGACGACCCCGGCGGTGTCGGCCACCGGGTCGGTGTTGGCCATCGCGAAGACCGCGGTGAACCCGCCCAGCGCGGCGGCCCGGGTGCCGGTGAGGACGGTCTCGGCGTCCTCACGGCCGGGCTCACGCAGGTGCGTGTGCAGGTCGACCAGTCCCGGCAGCGCGATCAGCCCGGCGGCGTCGATCGTCTCGACCTCGCCCGGCGCCTCCAGGTTGGTGCCGATGGCAACGATCTCGCCGTCGTCGATCAGCAGGTCCGCCACCTCACCACCCAGGATCTTCGCTCCGGTGATCAGGTACGCCGTCATGCGGTCTGCTCCTCGTTCGTGTCGTTGCTGCCCGAGAGCAGCAGGTAAAGGACGGCCATCCGGATGGCCACGCCGTTGGTGACCTGCTCGACGATGACCGAGCGGGTGGAGTCGGCCACGTCGGCGCTGATCTCCATGCCACGGTTCATCGGGCCGGGGTGCAGCACGATCGCGTCGTCCGGCAGTTGCGCCATCCGGTGGACGTCGAGACCGTAGCGGCGGGTGTACTCGCGGGCGCTCGGGAAGAACGCGTCGTTCATCCGCTCCCGCTGCACCCGCAGCATCATCACCGCGTCGCTCTTGGCGAGCGCGGCGTCCAGGTCGTACGACGTGGCGCACGGCCAGTTCGTCATGTCGACGGGCAGCAGCGTCGGCGGCGCGACCACCGTGACCTCGGCGCCGAGCGTCGACAGCAGCAGCACGTTCGACCGGGCGACGCGGGAGTGCAGGACGTCGCCGACGATCGTGATCCGGCGGCCGTCCAGCGCACCGAGGTGCCGCCGCATCGTGAACGCGTCGAGCAACGCCTGCGTCGGGTGCTCATGGGTGCCGTCGCCGGCGTTGACCACCGCCCCGGTCATCCAGCCCGAGGTCGCGAGCAGGTGCGGCGCCCCGGAGGATCCGTGCCGGCAGACCACGCCGTCCGCGCCCATCGCCTGCAGCGTGAGGGCGGTGTCCTTGAGACTCTCCCCCTTGCTCACACTGGAGCCCTTGGCGGAGAAGTTGATCACGTCCGCCGACAGCCGCTTGGCGGCGGCCTCGAACGAGATCCGGGTCCGGGTGGAGTCCTCGAAGAAGAGGTTCACCACGGTCCGGCCGCGCAGGGCCGGCAGTTTCTTGATCGGGCGGTCGGCCAGCGACCGCATCTCCTCGGCGGTGTCCAGGATCAGGTTCGCCTCGTCCCGGCTCAGATCCCCCGCACTCAGCAGATGCTTCATCACGACCTCACCCCATCCCTTACGTCCGAAGAACCGTGGGTCCTGAACCTCGGATCTTCGGACGTCGGCGTCGTTTTGTCGGCGATCAGCACCGCGTCGGCACCGTCGTACTCGGTCAGGTGGACGGTGACCCGCTCGACCAGGGAGGTCGGCAGGTTCTTGCCCACGTAGTCGGCGCGAATGGGCAGTTCGCGGTGGCCGCGGTCGACGAGCACCGCGAGCTGGACCGCGCGCGGACGGCCGATGTCGCCGATGGCGTCCAGGGCCGCGCGAATGGTGCGGCCGGAGAACAGCACATCGTCGACCAGCACGACGACCTTGCCGTCGATACCGCCCGGCGGGATGTCGGTGTGTTCCAGGCCGCGGGGTGGTTTGAGGCCGATGTCGTCGCGGTACATCGTCACGTCGAGTGACCCTGTCGGCACACTCTGCCCCTCGACCGCCGCGATCCGGGCGGAGATGCGTGCGGCCAGGCCGACGCCTCGGGTGGGGATGCCGAGCAGGACGACCGGGTCGGCACCGCGGTTGCGCTCGAGGATCTCGTGCGCGATCCGGGTCAACGCCCGGGAAATGTCGGAAGCGTCCAGGACCTCGCGCGGCGCCGGTTGGGGCGCGGCGTTGTGGGCATGGTTCATCGCAACCGTTCCTCCTTTCCCGCCTCTCTGGACGGGTCTTTAAAGCAGGTTCGGACCGATTGACATGGTATCGGATGTGACACGCCGTCTTGACGCTGGCCTCCGGCCCAGAATATTGTTACTCTCAGTAATCGAGGGGGTTTCACCGACCGGCCCGTTCCGGCGGGCCGGACATGACGAAATCTAGTCGGAGGGAAGAACCAGCGTGCCTAGCGAATACGCGAAGACACTGGGTGGCAAGCTACGCGCCATCCGCCAGCAGCAGGGGTTGTCGCTGCATGGCGTGGAAGAGAAGTCCAAGGGTCGCTGGAAGGCGGTCGTCGTCGGCTCGTACGAGCGCGGCGATCGAGCCGTCACGGTCCAGAAGCTCGCCGAGCTCGCCGATTTCTACGGCGTGCCGATCCGTGAGTTGCTGCCTGGTAACGCCAGCGCGGCCGCCGCGGCTGCCGCTCCTCCCCGGTTGATCCTCGACCTGGAGGCCCTGCAACACCTCGACGCGAGCGAGGCCGGTCCGCTGACGCGGTACGCGGCCACGATCCAGGCTCAGCGTGGGGACTACAACGGCAAGGTGCTGTCGATCCGTCAGGACGACATGCGGACCCTCGCCGTGATCTACGACGAGTCGCCGACGACTCTGACCGAGCGCTTCATCTCCTGGGGTGTGCTGAACCCAGAGGCGAAGGGCGACGTCGAGGAGTCCGAGGCAGCCGGCGCCTGACGCCGGACGGAGGCAGCAGAGACGGTCGGGGCTCGTAGCAGCTGGCCCACGGCCGCCCGCCTCGCAGTACCGCAGTACGTCACAACAGCACCATCGACGCCGGGGCCGTTCCCCCCGCGCCATCACTACGGGGACGTAGACCCGGCCCGAGACCGTACCGAGACGGTTTCGGGCCTGACTTCCCGGAGGGCTCGCCCCCCCTCGTTCCTCAGCTCGAAATTTCTTCAGACGCCGAGGGTGGGCTTCAACTGCAGCAGTCTGGCCAGCAGCCCGTTGACGAACGCCGGCGACTCGTCGGTGGACAGGTCCCGCGCCATGGCCACCGCCTCGCTCACCGCGACCACGTCCGGCACCTGGTCGTCGAACAACAGCTCGTAGGTCCCGATCCGCAGGATGTTCCGGTCGACCGCGGGCATCCGGTCCAGCGACCAGCCCACCGAGTGCGTCTCCAGCAGGTCATCGATCACGTCGATGTGCTTCGCGACACCCTCGACCAGCGCCACGGTGAACTCGTTCACCGGCGGATCGTTGTCAGCCACCCGGTCGGCCAGGGTGCCGCCGACCGGCAGTCCCCTGACCTCCGACTCGAACAGCACGTCCAGTGCGCGCTTGCGGGCCTTGCTACGGGCAGACATGTTCTGTTGTCAGCTCTCTCAAAGCCTCAGGAGGTGACGCGGCCGAGGTAGTCCCCGGTGCGGGTGTCGACCTTGACCTTCTCACCAGTGGTCAGGAACAGCGGGACCTGGATGTCGTAGCCGGTCTCCAGCTTGGCCGGCTTGGTGCCGCCGCTGGAGCGGTCGCCCTGCAGACCCGGCTCGGTGTACTGCACCGTGAGCTCGACCGAGGCCGGGAGCTCGACGTACAGCGGGAGGTCGTCGTGCACGGCGACGATGGCGTCCTGGTTCTCCAGCAGGAAGTGCACGGCGTCGCCGACCACCTCGGGCTGCAGTTGCAGCTGGTCGTAGGTGCTCTTGTCCATGAACACGTACGCCGAGCCGTCGTTGTACAGGTACGTCATGTCACGCTTGTCGACCGTGGCCACGTCGACCTTGACGTCGGCGTTGAAGGTCTTGTCGACCACCTTGCCGGACAGCACGTTCTTCAGCTTCGTCCGGACGATGGCGCCGCCCTTGCCCGGCTTGTGGTGCTGGAACCACACGACGGACCACAGCTGCCCGTCCAGGTCGAGCACCATGCCGTTCTTGAGGTCGTTCGTCGTTGCCACGCGGGTATGCCCTTCGAAATCGATCAGCGGTAACACCGGATTGTAGCGGTCACCACCGCTTTCCTCCGATTCCGTGGCGGCCGGCGGCCCTGGCGGCGACTACGCTGGCAGTCCCGAGCACTACGGAGGCACCCGGTGGCCGAGTTCGCGATCTTCATCGTCATCATGATCGTGCTCAGCGTGATCGGGAAGCTGAAGCAGCAGTCGACCAAGCGCACCGGTACGCCGAGCCCGCGGGTCCAGAAGCTGATCGAGCGGATCCAGGCGCAGCAGGGGACCGCGCCGGGCAGTCAGCAGGTGGCCGCCGCGCTCCAGCAGAGCATGCAGGCCGGCCGCCAGCCGCGGCACCTGGGTGAGCGGACGTCACCCGGCCAGTCCAATCAACTGCCGGCCCAGTCGGCCCCGCAGTACCAGCCGGCTGAGACCTGGTCGCCGGCCAATCAGCCGCCCGCGCATCGCCCGCCGCAGAACAACCTGCCCGCACCGAAGCAGGATCTCGACACCCGGGTGCGCGAGCTGATGCGCACCGGCCACGAGGTGGGCGCGATCAGGCTGCTGTGCGACGAGCGGGACCTGGGCATCCTCGACGCGCAGAAGTACGCCCGCGCCCTGGTCGCGCCGACCGGCACCACCGCCGGCTCGCCGCAGTCCGCGGACGCCGAGCCGGACGAGGACGAGTCCCGGTACGTCGGCTCGGCCGCGTTCGCCGAGTCGATCTTCGACCTGGACCGCGAGGAGGACGTCTGGGCCAGTGGCTGGGTCGACACCCCCGAGCCCGACGACCGCTCCGACATCGACGAACTCTGGCAGACCGTCCGCAACCCGCCGCGCCCCGGAGTCACTCCGGCCAGCTGACCGTGATGTAACTGTGCCGCCGGCCAATGTGGAAGCCCGGCGGCAGTTCGTCGCCGACCGGGTGCACCTGGAACGCCGGCCCAGGACCACGCCGGTGATGGACGTCCCAGATCCGCACCTGGTCGACCATCCGATCGATCAGGTCACGTGCGTCCGGGCCGTGGCCGTTGCATCCCAGCTCCACGAACGAGGCCAGGGCGCTCCGAGCCTGACGGGACGTCAGATAGGCGACGCTGTCGCGGGTCGCCACCGCTGCGGCTCCCCAGTGCGGCGTCGGCGCGACGACACCCGGTCCGTCACCGGACAGAACGCAGTACCCAGGCAGTGTGGTCGCGAGCCAGAGGTTGAGATCGAACAGCGGCTCCTCGCGGTTCACCACCACCCCTGACCAGACCCGCTCCCCCGGTTGCTCCAGCACACCGTCGTACGGATGCGCGTCGACCTCCTGATCCTCGTCGAAGCAGACGCCCACCTCGTCGCCCCTGATCGGGACGAGCCGCTCATAGTTCGCACCGGCCCCTTGCATGCAGACGAATCCGCACCAAGTCATCGACCGGCTGTCCAGGTGACCGTGCACCCGGTCGAACGCGATCGCCCGCGTCTGCCCACGCACCCGCAGCGGTACGACGATCCGCCCACCAGGCCGAAGCTGGTCGATCCAAGCCAGCGGGATGTCCCAGGCCGTCACGGTCACCACGATCCGGTCGTACGGCGCCTGACCCGGCGCACCGTACTCGCCGTCCGCCTGCACGACCAGGACGTCGTCGTACCCAGCCTGGTCCAGAAGCGCACGGGCGCGGGCGGTGACCTCGGGGTCGATGTCGACCGTGGTCACGGATCCCTTCGGCCCGGTCAGCTCCCGCATCAGGGCGGCGTTGTAGCCGCCGGAGCCGATCTCCAGCACCTGGTCACCGGGCTCGATCCCGGCCTGCTCGAGCATCAGTGCGACGATGCTCGGCTGCGACACCGAGCTGATCACCACGCCGGCCTGGTTCCGCTTCATCAGCACGACATCGTCGGCGTACGCGAGGTCGAGCGGAGTGTACGGGACGAACAGGTGCCGCGGCACCGTCCGGAACGCGGCAGCCACCCGCTCGTCGCGGATGGTGCCTTCGGCAACCAAATGCCGGATGAGGGCCGCACGCAACAACTCCGCCTGGGCCGAGTCGTTGCCGAGGGCAGCCATGGCGGTCAGTCCTGTTGGTCCCCGAGCGATTCCAGCAGCGTCCGCAGCAGACCGGCGAGCTGGTCGCGCTCGGCCCCGGACAGCCCGGCGAGCAGCCGGCTCTCGGTGTCGACGTGGGTCGGCAGCACGGCATCGATCAACCGCAGACCCTCGGCGGTCAGCGTCACCCGAACGCCGCGCCCGTCGGTCTCACTCGGCGCCCGCGTGACCAGTCCGCGGGCCTCCAACCGGTCGAGCCGCTGACTGATCGCTCCGGACGTCACCATCGACGAGCGCATCAGACCGGCCGGGGTCAGGCTGTGCTCGGAGTTGCTGCGCCGCAGGGTCGCGAGGACGTCGAACGACGCCCGGTCGAGGTCGTGCCGCGCGAAGTTGCGCCGCAGCTCGCCGTCGAACAGCTGACTCAGCCGGCTCAGCCGGCCGATGACGCCCATCGGCGACGCGTCCAGGTCGGGCCGCTGCTCGCTCCACTGCTCGAGCACCAGGTCGACGTGATCTGCCATCTGTCCAGCTTACGGCCAACTCGCTTAGCGGTGAGGTATTGAAAGTTGCTTAGCGCTGAGATACTTTATCTTAGTGCTAAGCAATCGAGTCTCACTCCTCCTGGTCACGGCGATCACGCCGATGCTCTGGGGCACCACGTATCTGGTCACCACTGAGCTCCTTCCACCACACCGTCCGCTCCTCGCCGCGCTGCTCCGGGCCCTGCCGGCCGGACTGCTGCTGATCGCGATCACCCGCACGCTGCCGCGCGGCAGCTGGTGGTGGCGATCGCTGGTCCTCGGCACGCTCAACATCGGGGCGTTCAACGCACTGCTTTTCGTCGGCGCCTACCGGCTGCCAGGTGGCGTGGCCGCGACAGTCGGCGCGATCCAGCCGTTGCTCGTCGCGCTGCTGGCTACCGGTCTGCTGGGTCAGCGACTGTCGCTGCGGACTGTCCTTACTGCGATCGCCGGTGTGTTCGGGGTCGGCATGCTGGTCCTCCGGGCCAACGCCCAGCTCGACACCTGGGGTGTGCTCGCAGCCCTTGGTGGAGCGGTCGTCATGGCGCTGGGCGTCGTACTGAGCAAGCGCTGGACGTCGCCAGCTCCCCTGCTGGCCACCACCGGCTGGCAACTCGTCGCCGGCGGTGTGGTGCTGCTGCCCGTCGCGTTCCTGGTCGAGGGTGCACCGCCTGCGTTCACCCTGCAGAACATCGCGGGCTACACCTACCTGACGATCATCGGCTCCGCGGTCGCGTATGCCCTCTGGTTCCGTGGCCTTCGGGAGCTGTCCCCCACCGATGTCACGTTCCTCGGGCTGCTGAGCCCGGTGACCGCCACCACCCTCGGCTGGCTGGTGCTCGACCAGCGCCTCACCACCGCCCAAGCCATCGGCGGCCTGATCGTGCTGGCCGCGCTCATCAGCGCCCAGGTACGGCGCAGGACGAGGCCAGTCAGTCCAGCGCCCGTCCTCGTGGCAGCCGGAGAGAGGAGCTGACGATGCGCGTCCTCGTCTGGGGCGCCACCGGCGCAGTCGGCAGCCGAGTCGTCCACGACGCCCTCGCCCGCGGCCACGAGGTGACGGCAGTGAGCCGAACCCTCAGCCGCCTCGCGACACTCCCCGCCTCTCCCGCTCTACACATCCGCCGAGGCGACGCGTCCGACCCGGATGACGTCGCCGCCCTGAGCGCCGGCCACGACGTCGCCATCAGTGCGACCCGTCCGCAGCCCGGTCAGGAAGCCGAGTTGGTCCAAGCGGCCAAAGGCCTCGTCATCGGTCTCCGGTCCAGCGGCGTACGCCTGATCCTGGTCGGCGGTGCGGCCGGCCTGATCGTCCCCGGCACGAACCACATGCTCGAGGACGCACCAGACTTCCCAGCCCTTCTGCGCCCGATCGCCCTTGCCTGCAACGAACAGTTCGCCCTGGTCCGCGAAGCTGACGACGTCGACTGGACGTACGTCAGTCCCCCGGCCCTCCTCGAACCAGGCACCCGCACCGGCACCTACCGCAAGGGAACAGACCACCTCCTCACCGATGCCCACGGCAACTCCCACCTCTCCATCGAAGACTTCGCAATCGCCTTGCTGGACGAGGCCGAGCAGCCACAACACATACGCCACCGCTTCACCGTGGGCTATTAGCCGTACCCGGCCGGAGGTTGGTGGTGCCGCCAGCAGCCAGACGACGACAGCACTGGCCTCACCTCCCAGGTCACCACACTGCGCCGGCAACAGATGGGGAGGATTCCGGCCGATCCGGGAGTGTGATCCGGGAGCAAAATCCGCTCCACCTCAAGATCGCCGCGTCAGCACGCCGCGGGTTGTCACCCCCTGAGGTGGTGGGTTGCCGCCTGAGTTGGTGGGTTGCCGCTTGACATTCTGGCTGTGCAACCCATCACCTCTGGGGGCAACCTCTCAAAGCCGCACTAGAACAACCGCGTTGCGCGGCCGGCTCCACTCGCCGCAAGCAGCCCGCGACAGCGCGACCGGCTTCACTCCGCGAGTCACCACGCCGCCTCGCCCGAACGGTCGTACGACGGGCAGCTGTGCGCCGCCGGGAAGCGCCCGCGGGGGGGTGGGAGTGTCGCGGGAGCGGGGGTGGCGGGTTGGTGTTCGACGGTAGGTATGGGGAACGCCGGCGGGCTGGTGCGATGGCGCCGTACCGGGGGACCTTCCGGGTTGCCGAAGGGGCGGGGCTCTAAGATCGGCGGGTACGACGTCCTCCACTGGGGGTGAGAGCGACGAGGCACCTGCTCCTGCAGGTCGATGTCCTTGGCCCGGCCGAGGTGATGACGGCTGCCCGGGTGCGGCTTGCGGTGCGGCAACCGCTGGCTCGGGCGTTGGCCGTGCGGCTCGCGTTGGCCCGGGGTGAACCGGTTGCCGATGACATCTTGATCCGGGATCTGTGGGCTGACGCGGACGCGGCCCGGCCGACCGCGCGGCTGCGGGTGCTGGCGTCCCGGCTGCGTGGTGCGCTGGGTGAGTTCTCGGGTGCCCTCGACCGGAGTCCGGCGGGGTTCAGCCTGCGGGCCGAGCCTGCCGACCTGATCGCCGCCGAGCGTGCGCTCGCCACGATCGACGCCGTACGGCGAACTGACGACAACGCCGGCGTGTTCGCGACGGCAGCGACGGCGATCGACCTCTGGCGTGGTGAGCCACTGGGCGATCTGGACGACATCCCTTTCGTCGCAGCGCAACGGCGACGCCTGCAGTCCCTCCAACTGGAGCTTCAACTGGCCTGGGCCGAGGCCGGCCTGGCTCTCGGTCACCCCATCGGCCCCGACCTCGAACGTCTCGTCGCCGCCCATCCACTGCACGAACGCCTGGTCGGCCTGTCCGCCCTCTCACTCGCCCGCTCCGACCGGCAAGCGGAGGCGCTCGACCGGCTCCGGAGTCTGCGCCACCAACTCGCCGACGAACTCGGCATCGACCCCGCACCGGAGACCGTCGCGATCGAGGACGACCTCCGCGGCCATCGCCCCACGATGCCCCGGATTTCGTTGCCCACGGCAGCGAAGAGCTTCGTCGGCCGCCGGCACGAACAAGCCGAGCTGCTCAGCGACCTCACCCGCTCGACCCTGATCACGTTGCTCGGCGACCCCGGAGCCGGCAAGACCCGGCTCGCCCGCGAGGTCGCCGCACAAGCCGTCGGCGAGGGTCGTCCGGTCGCCTGGCTCGGCCTCGCCCCACTGCACGCCGCGGACAACCTCGTCGCAGCCCTCGCCGCGGCGATCGGTGCCGACAGCAACGGTGATTCGATCGGACAGGCCGCCGAACTGCTCGCCGGCGCGTTGCTCGTGGTCGACCACGCCGAACACCTCACCGCCGAGATCGGCCCGGTCATCGACGAACTGCGGGTCAAGGCCGCCAACCTGTCCATCCTCGTCACCTCGCAGCGCGCGCTCGAGCTCTCCGACGAGCATGTCCAGCGCATCGGCCCACTCTCGGCGACGGCCGCGGTCGCGCTGTTCTGCGATCGCGGCGGGGTCGAGGCAAGCCCCGCCGTCGACCAGATCTGCGCCGCCGTCGACCGTCTCCCCCTCGCTATCGAGCTCGCTGCCGGCCTGACCCGAACCCTTCCCGTGCGGCAACTCGCCGACCGGATCGACGACCGCCTGCTGATCCGCGACGCGGGACCCTGGCACGCGGGCCTCCGGACCGCCCTCGACTGGAGTCACGAGCTGCTCGAACTACCAGTCCGTACGGCGCTTCGCCGGCTGTCGGTGTTCGCCGGGGGCTGCACGTTGGAGGCCGCCGAGGCGATCGTCGGAGGCGACGGAATCCGCGTCGATGAGGTGGCGGAGCTCCTCGCCGTACTGGTGGACCGGAGTCTGGTGACGATGGACGACGACGAGCGGTTCAGTCTGCTGGAGACCGTCCGCGAGTACGGGCATGAGCGACTGCGGGCCTCCGGTGAGGAGGCCGCCGTACGGGCGCGTCATGTCACGTGGTGCGCGGGGCTGGCGAAGTTCGGTGAGCACTATGCACGGTTGAACCAGCGGTCGTCCCTGCCCGAGCCGGTGGCAGCGCGGCGGCTGCGGACCGAGGAGCCCAACCTGCTGGCCGCGCTCGACTGGTGCCTCAGCGAAGGCAACGACCCCGGTCGCGTCAGCGAGATCGTCGCGCCGCTGTCCTGGCACTGGTACTACCGCGGCATGATGGCCCAGGCCCGCGGCTGGTTGCGTGGATCCCTCGCCATGCTCGCGCCCGGCTCACCCGAGCGCGCCGCCGCGCTGGCGGTCCAGACTCGCTTCAGCGGCGGGTACGCCGAGGCGCGCGACATCGGCCTGGAATGCGTGGAGATCTACCGCGCGCTGGGTGACGACCGCGGACTCGCGATCGCGTTGCAAGGACTCACACTGACGAGCCTCGGCTTGGCCGACGAGTACGCCGCCCTCGACCATGCCCACGAGACGGAGCTGCTGACGCGCCGGCTGAACTTCGGCGTACTCCTGGGTGGGGCGCTGAACTGCTCGGGTCTGGCACTCCGGCAGCTCGGGTACCCGGTCGAGGCCCGGACGATGTTCGAGGAGGCGTACGCCGTCTGGTCCGGACTGCAGGACGACCAGGGCATGGTGATTGCCGGCGGCAACCTCGGGATCATGGACTTCCAAGCGGGCGACACCGCCGCAGCCCGGGACCGCGGCCTGGACATCCTGCGGACCGCGCGGAACGTCGGTTACTCCGTCGGCGTGCTGGACGCGTTCGGCCTGCTCGCCTCGGTCGAGGCCGCCGCCGGCCACCACGATCTGGCGGTCCGCCTGCTCACGACCGCCGAACACCAGCGCGAGGAGATCAGCGCCCCACTGTTCATCGCCGACGAACTCGCCGCCCTCGCCAATGCCTGGACGCTGTGCCGCCAGGCCCTCGGCCCCGAAGCGGACCGCATCGCCGAGTCGGCCCGCCACCTGTCCATCGACAGCCTGGTCACCGAGCTCCTCCAAGACCACAGCCACTAGCAAAGAAGCCGGCCCTCGCGGGGAGCGAGGGCCGGCGGAGTGATGCTGGGTTAGATGAGGCCTTCGCGGAGGGCGTAGGCGACGGCGTGCGAGCGGTTCTTCAGTTGCAGGCGGCTGGTCACGTCGTGGAGGACGTTCTTCACCGTCCGCTCCGAGTAGGACAGCTCGCGGGCGATCTCCTGGGTGTCCTTGCCGTCGGCCACCAGCCGCAGCACCTGCGTCTCGCGGTCGGACAGCCCGGTGTCGGACAACCGACGCGGTGCCAGCACGTGCCGCTGCATCCGCGACACCTGACCGAGCAACCTGCCCAGCAGATCCGGAGGCAGGCTGCCGTCACCCGCCGCGGCGGCCTGCAGAAGGTGCACGATGCGGTCGGCCGTCGCCTCGGTACGCCGCAGCACACCGGACACCCCCAGCTCGACCGCGGTCATCAGCGCGTCGTCGTCGATCGTGCTGCCGATCAGCACGGTCCGGCGACACCCCCGTTGTGTCGCCGCCCGGAGGACCTGGACGGCTCCGCTGTCCAGCGAGTCGACGGCGACCAACGCGACCACTGGCGGGGCGGTGCCCTGGTCGGGCGGCGGACTCTGCTGCAGGGCCGCCAGGTCGGCGTCGCTGATCAGGGCGACCTCCGGCCGCTGCTTGAGCGCGTGCAGCAGCCCGAACTGCGACAACGGGTCCAGCGCTTTCACCCAGACAGGTATGCCTTGTTGCGTGATCATGCTTGTCACTCCCCCAGAGCGTTGATGAACAGAACGGATCGAATCCGCAGTCACACGAACCGCCAAATCGTCGATTCGATCGTGCCGCCGAACCTTCTGCCCGCCTTCAGACCGGTGACGGCCGGTAGCAGGACCCCACGCCTACAGTGAACCATCCGCCTCTCACCGGTGTCTCACCCCGATCTCCTGGCCGGGCCGCGACGTGTGCCCACACCCTCTAGATGCCCGAAAGGGCAGTTTGGTTACTCCGGAAGGGTGGTGAGGGCGCGAAGCGCGAGCCGGTAGGAGTCGAGGCCGAAGCCGGCGATGGTGCCGGTGGCCACGCCCGCGACGACACTGGTGTGCCGGAACTCCTCGCGGGTGGCGGGGTTGGTGAGGTGGATCTCGATCAGCGGAGCGGTCCGCTGGGCGATGGCGTCGCGGAGAGAGTACGAGTAGTGGGTGAACGCGGCCGGGTTCAGCACCACCGGGATCCGCCCGTCAGCCGCCTCGTGCAACCAGCCGACCAGCTCAGCCTCGTCATCGGTCTGCCGCACCTCGACCTCCAGCCCGAGCTCGGCACCCGCCTTCTCGCACTCCCCCACCAACTCGGCGAACGTCGTCGACCCGTACTTCTCCGGCTCCCGAGACCCCAGCCGCCCCAAGTTGGGCCCGTTCAGCACCAGCACTCGCCTACGCACATCAGTCACCCGACCCACCCTAGAGCCCAGCGGCCAGCGAGTTGTAGGCGGTGACCGCCTCGGCGCGAGCCGTCGGGTAGTAGACGGAGGCCGCGGTCCCGGAGCTCATGGCTTGCCAGTTGCGGCGGCTGAGCACCTGATGGACCGAGATCAGGCAGGCCGCGGTGATCTCGGCGCGGAGGTCATTGCCCAGGGCAACCGCCAGGGCCTGCTGGTCGCCGGCGACGAACTGCGCGAGATGAGTCTCCAGAGCCGGAGTGGTGAAGACGAGGTTGTTGTACGCGAGCACGGCTGGGTGGTCATTGAGACCGGTGACCGGGTCGCGGCGGTCGAGGCCATCGAGGAAGTGGTCGCGGAGGGCCTCGATCGGGGGTGCCGCGGAGGCATCGACCACTCTGGCGGCTTCGTGCTGGTGGTCGGCGATGCGGTGCAGGACGAGATCCTGCTTGGTCGGGAAGTACTTGAACAGGGTGGGTTTGGAGACGCTCGCGGCCGCGGCGATGTCGGTGACCGAGACCTCGTCGAAGCCGCGCTCGAGGAACAGCGTGATCGCCGCCTCGGAGAGGGCGTCGTGGGTCTGCTGCTTCTTGCGGGCGCGGAGTCCGGTCACGACGTCATGTTAACCTAGTCAGAAGATTGACCGGGTTAACTTTTCGGGAGCGTGATGCAAGAGTTGGGCGGGGAGGGCGAGTACGCCGAGCGGTGCCGGGAGGCGTTGCGGCGGATGGTGGCCGGCGCGCGGGAGAACGTGCTCGTCGGCGAGGACACGTGGGGCGATCGGTACACGGCCGAGCGGCTCGGCTACTACCTCAAGACGCTCGCCCGCGACCTGGGCGAGGAGGGTGACAACCCGCCGTTCTTCGGGCTGATCCGGTACGGCGCGCAGCCCGGCGCCGGCGAGCACCGTGGCCAGACGTACTACCTCGGCCGGCGGCACATCTCGGATGCGATCGGGCGCCCGCCGATGGTGATCGACTGGCGAGCCCCGGTGTCGACCGCCTTCTACCAAGCCTCCGCCGTGGAGCCGCAAGGGGTTGAGACCCGTCGCCGCTTCGGCTGGTCGGGCAACACGCTGACCAGCTTCGAGGACGAGCACCTCACCTCGGGCGCGCTGTCGGGTTCGAGCGATCTCGTCCGGCGGGAGATCGAGCGAGCCCGGGTCGGTCCGATGCGCGACATCGTGGCCACGATTCAGCCGGAGCAGGACGCGCTGGTGCGGACCGAGTTGGAGCTGTCGGTTTGCATCCAAGGTGCACCCGGCACGGGGAAGACAGCGGTCGGACTGCATCGGGCCGCCTACCTCCTCTACGCACACCGGTCGCGGCTGCGGCGGAACGGCGTACTCGTGCTCGGCCCCAACCGTGCCTTCCTGCACTACATCTCGGCCGTGCTGCCGACGCTCGGCGAGGTCGACGTCGAGCAGACAACAGTCGAGGAGTTGCTGGGCGGCACGATCCGGAGCATCGACGAGCCGGAGATAGCCGCGATCAAGCACGATCCGCGGATGGCCGACGTACTGCGGAACGCGGTGTACGGGCGGATCGGGCGGCCGGACCAGGCCGTGGTCGTGGCTGACGGGTCGTACAAGTGGCGGGTCAATCAGCACGAGTTCGACGAGATGGTGGCCGAGGCCCGGGCGGAGGCGACGGCGTACCTGATCGGCCGCGAGCGAGTGACCGCTCGGATCGTCGCCGCACTGCAGCGTCAGGCGGAGGCGCGCGGTCAGAACTGCAACGCGGTCTGGCTCCGGGCGATGGCGCGAGCCGCGAAGCCGGCGGTCGAGGCCGTCTGGCCGAACGTCAAGGCCGACGAGATCCTGGCCGAGCTACTGAGCGACCGCGAGCAGTTGGCGACCGCAGCCGACGGCATCCTCACCAGGGAGGAGCAACGAGCCATCGCCTGGCCTCGGCCGCGGAAGGCGAAGAGCGCACGCTGGACCGCGGCGGACGCCGTACTGCTCGACGAGGTGAGCGCCCTCCTCGAACGCGGGCAGACCTACGGCCACGTGATCGTCGACGAAGCGCAGGACCTCTCCCCCATGCAGTGCCGCGCGATCGCCCGCCGCAGCGAGCACGGCTCGATCACTGTGCTCGGCGACCTGGCTCAAGGGACGACGACCTGGGCGGCCGGCGACTGGGAGACACAGTTGACGCACCTCGGGAAGCCGTCGACCGAGGTGGTCGCGCTCACCACCGGGTACCGCGTGCCGGCAGCCGTGGTGGAGATCGCCAACCGGCTGCTGAAGCCGCTCGGCGTCTCGGTGCCGCCGACCACCTCGTTCCGCTCCGACGGGCAACTGACGATCACGCGGGTCGACGATCTCCCATCGGGCTGCGTGACCGCCGTCCACGCAGCACTCGAGTACGACGGCTCGATCGGCGTGATCACCGCGGACCACCACAGCGCGACCCTGGCCGATGCGCTCAAGGCGGCCGGAATCGAATCCGTCCCGCCGGACGGCGACGGCCGGGTGGCCGTCGTACCGTCAAGTCTGGCCAAGGGCCTCGAGTACGACCACGTGATCGCCGTCGAACCGGCCGAGATCGTCAGCGCCGAGCCCCGCGGCCTGAACCGCCTCTACGTTGTGCTGACCCGAGCCGTCTCCCGCCTCGACGTCCTGCACACCCGCGACCTGCCGAGCGAGCTGACTTACCAGGGCGCGCCCGGGCCGCCCATGCGCTCGGCATAGCCAGTCCCCCGGGTCAGCTCACCGCGACGGACCGGCTTGTCGGTGAAGGCGGACGCGTAGATGGCGGCGGCCAACTCGACCGTGTTGCGAGCTTCGGCGAGGGTGACCGGCGCCGGCGCACCCGTAGTCAGGGCATCGAGAACCGCGGCCAGTTGGGCAGCGTGCCCGCTCGCGACGTCGGGGAGATCGGTGGACCAGGCATCGCTCACCGACTCCTGACCAGGTGCCGCGGTGATCGTCCAATCGGGGTTCTTGTAGCCGTAGAGATGTTCCAGCTCGACCGTCGCGTTCTCGTAGTCGAAGCGGAGCTGGGACGTCTGCCGCGGCGACACGAGGGAGTTGACGACCGAGGCGATGGCGCCGTTCTCGAAGGTGACCAGTGCCATCGACACGTCCTCGGTCCGCGTCGGCCGCGCCTGCCGGGCCGCGAGCGCGGTCACCTTCTCCCACGGGCCGAGGATCGACAGCAGCAGATCGTACTGATGGATCCCGTGCCCCATCGTCGGGCCGCCGCCCTCGACCTCGAAGGTGCCCCGCCACGGCACCGCGAAGTACGCGTCGTCGCGGTACCAGGTGGTGTTGCACAAGGCAACCAATGGCCGGCCGAGAACGCCGTCGGCCACGAGCTCGCGCAACCGCACCGCCCCGGCCCCGAACCGATGCTGGAAGATGCAGGCGACCTGAGCAGCTGACGCGCTCTCCGCCTCCAGCAACGCGTCGAGCTCGTCGAGCGACAGCGTCGGCGGCTTCTCCACCAGGATGTCGACATCCGCCGCCAGGCACTCGGCGGCCAAGGGCACGTGTGAGCTGGGCGGCGTACACAGGTGGACGAGGTCGACGCCGCCGGCCGCGAGGAGCTCGGTCAGGCTCGGGTACACCGCGGGGATGTCCCACTTGGTCGCGAACTCCTTCGCCCGGTCGAGGTCGACGTCGACCGCGGCGACGAGCTCGGCGCGCTCGGGCAGCGACGTGACCGCCTTGGCATGGGAGTTGGCGATCCCGCCGGTGCCGACGATTGCGATCCGGTGCTTGCTGTCAGACATGCAGCCCCTCAGGTCGGAAAGCCCTTTCCAAATATCCTTGAGGGGTTTGCACCGATGTACAAGGCCTGGTCCAGCAGGTGACCGTTTCCGGCCACGGCTTCAGCTGATCTCGGCGTACGCCGCGACGAGCAGGCTCGGGTCCGGGGCCTCGAGGATCGTCGGCTTGGCCAGGGCGTCGAGGATGACGAAGCGGAGCCGGTCGGCCCGGGTCTTCTTGTCGAGCTTCATCGCGTCCTGGAGCTGCGGCCAGGCGTCGGCCCGGTAGCCGACCGGGAGGCCGAGGGATTCGAGTACGGCGCGATGGCGGTCAGCGGTCGCGTCGTCGAGCCGGCCGGCCGCGCGGGCCAGCTCGGCGACGAAGATCATGCCGATGCTGATCGCGGCACCGTGCCGCCACTTGTACCGCTCGACCCGCTCGATCGCGTGGCCGAGCGTGTGCCCGTAGTTCAGCGCCTCGCGGCCGATCCGGCCCCCGGCGGTGGTGGTCCGCTCACGCAGATCCGCGCCGACCGTGTCGGCCTTCACCTGGATGGATCGGGCGATCAGTTCCTCGGTCGCGTCGTACGACGGACTGGTCGCGCCGGCCGGATCCTTCTCGACCAGGTCGAGGATCACCGGGTCCGCGATGAATCCGCACTTCACCACTTCGGCGAGACCGCTGACATAGTCGTTGCGAGGCAGCGTCTCCAGCGCGGCGAGGTCGCACAGCACGCCGGCCGGCTCCCAGAACGCGCCGACCAGGTTCTTGCCCTCGGCGGTGTTGATCCCGGTCTTCCCGCCGACGGCCGCGTCGACCATCCCGAGCAGCGTCGTCGGGATGTGCACGACCTTCACCCCGCGCAGCCAGGTCGCGGCGACGAAGCCGGCCAGGTCGGTCGTCGTCCCGCCGCCGATGCTCACGATCGCGTCGGAGCGGGTGAAGCCGGCCTGACCGAGCACCGACCAGCAGTAGGCCAGCACCTCGGCGGTCTTCGCGTCCTCGGCGTCCGGGATCTCGATCGCGTGCGCGGTGTACCCGGAGGCGGTCAGGTCGTCGCGGATCGCGTCGCCGCTGGTCCGCAGCGCGCGCGGGTGGACGACGGCGACCCGCTGCACGCCGTCGCCCAGCAGGCCAGGCAGTTCACCGAGCAGATTGTTGCCGATGACAACGTCGTACGGCGCGGCCGCGGTCACCCTGATCCGGGTCGACTCGCCGGTCACCCGCGGGCTCCGAGCTGACTGAGGATCTCGTCGGTGATCTGCTCGGGCGTCTTCTCGTCGGTGACCACAGTCAGCTTGGCGACCTCGGCGTACAGCGGTCGGCGGGCTTCCATCAGGTTGCGCAGCTGAGTCCGGACGTTGCCCAGCAGCAACGGCCGCGCGACGCCGAGACCGACGCGCTTCGCCGCCTCGCCGAGGCTGACGTCGAGGAAGACCACCGTCTGACCGGCCAGGTCGGCACGAGTGTCGGGGTCGAGGATCGCACCACCGCCCAGCGACAACACTTCGCCGGAGTCGGCGAGCGCGGCCACGATCGCAGCTCGCTCCAGCGCACGGAAGTGTGCTTCACCCGAGTCGACGAAGATGTCCGAGATCGGCTGGCCCGCAGCGGTTTCGACATCGGTGTCGGTGTCGCGGTGCCGGGCGTGCAACCGCTCGGACAGCAGTGCGGCGACGGTCGACTTGCCCGATCCGGGCGGCCCGACGAGAACGACGAGAGGACTCACTGCTCGGCCCACTCCCGCGGCGTGATGGTGGTCGGCAGGCTCGCCAGGTACGCCTTGTGGTTGCGCGCGGACTCGGCCACCGAGTCGCCGCCGAACTTCTCCAGCGCGACGTCGGCCAGCACCAGCGCGACCATCGCCTCGGCCACGATGCCCGCGGCCGGTACGGCGCAGACGTCGGAGCGCTGGTGATGCGCGGACGCGGCCTCGCCGGTCGTGGTGTCGATCGTGCGGAGCGCGCGCGGGACGGTCGCGATCGGCTTCATCGCGGCCCGGACCCGGAGCGTCTCGCCGGTGCTCATACCGCCCTCGGTGCCACCCGAGCGGCCGCTGGCCCGGCGGATGGTGCCGTCCTCGGCGACGATCTCGTCGTGTGCCTGCGACCCCGGCGTACGGGCGAGCTCGAACCCGTCGCCGAGCTCGACGCCCTTGATCGCCTGGATGCCCATCAGCGCACCGGCCAGCTTGGAGTCGAGCCGGCGGTCCCAGTGCACGTAGCTGCCGAGGCCCGGCGGGAGTCCGTCCACGACCACCTCGACCACGCCGCCGAGCGTGTCGCCGGCCTTCTGGGCGGCGTCGATCTCGGCGACCATCGCCTTGCTCGCGTCCGTGTCCAGGCAGCGCACCGGATCCGCGTCCAGCTTCTCGACATCGGAGTACTCCGGGATGACGCCGTACGGCGCTTTGACGGTGCCGAGCTCAACGACGTGGCTGACGATCGTCACGCCGTACGCCTGCCGGAGGAACCGGGCCGCAACCTCACCGAGGGCGACCCGGGCCGCGGTCTCGCGGGCGCTGGCGCGCTCCAGCACCGGGCGGGCCTCGTCGAAGCCGTACTTCTGCATGCCGGCCAGGTCGGCATGTCCGGGCCGCGGGCGGGTCAGCGGAGCGTTGCGGGCCAGGTCCGCCAGTGTCGCCGGGTCGACCGGGTCCGCACTCATCACCTGCTCCCACTTCGGCCACTCGGTGTTGCCGACCTGGATCGCCACCGGGCTCCCGAGCGTGAGGCCGTGCCGGAACCCGCCGAGGAACGTCACCTCGTCCCGCTCGAACTTCATCCGAGCCCCGCGGCCGTAACCCAGCCGACGACGAGCCAGGGCATCGGCCACGTCATCAGTGGTGACCTCAACCCCGGCGGGAAGACCTTCGAGTACGGCGACGAGCGCTTGTCCGTGCGACTCGCCGGCAGTAAGCCAGCGCAGCATGCCGAGATTCTTTCACGCCCGGTGCCAGCCCGCAGACGCCGGTCTCAGTTCCAGAAGGGATTGAGGAGTCGTACGCCGGTCCGCTCGACGTCGGAGTGGTTCCGGGTGACGAACGTCCAGTCGTGGACGAGCGCGGTGGCGGCCATCAGACCGTCGACCAGCGGCAACGGGGCCGTCGCGTTCAGGCGGCCCCAGGTCTCGGCGACTTCCAGCGACACCGGGACGATGCGGTCCGCATACCCACGGACGAGGCGCTGCCGCCAGTCCTCGATCACGGCCGCCTGTTTCGGGTCTCGCGCCGCGAGCCGCTCGACACCCTGCTTGATCTCTCCCACGACCAGAACACTCAGGTACAGCTGACTCGACCGGACCGACCCGAGCCAGTCCGAGGCGCCGGCATCCGGAGACTTCTTCCGGAACTCCGACACCACGTTGGTGTCGAGCAGGAAGCTCACTCGAACTCGACCTGCCGCACCGGAGCGGTCGAGCGCTCGATCTCGAGCATGCTCAGATCCGGCGCCGAGGCCAGGAAATGCTTGAAGTCCACCAGTTCCACTCCCGTCATCCGCCGGTAGTCCACGATGTCCAGAACCACGGCGACCTGCTGTCCGTGCTTCGTCACGAACTGCGGACCATCCGTCTGAACGGCGCGGATCAACTCACTGAAATGCTGTTTCGCCTCTTGCAGCTGCCACTGTCCAGCCGTCACCGTCATCACCGATCACCTCATGAAACAGTCTAGACAGACTGGACAGAATCACTCAACCCAGCGGCAGGTGGGGGTGTCTTCGGTGAGGCCGTCGCGGAGGGCGAGGACGCTGGCACCACCGTCGGTAGGGTTCTGGCATGAATCGGGTGGCGGAAGAGACGTGGCGCGCGCGGGTTCGCGGGAGTCTGCTGGGCGGGGCGATCGGCGACGCGCTGGGTGGGCCTGTCGAGTTCCAGGACGGCACGTCGATCGTGGCCGAGCACCCGGACCGGCTCCGGGCCTTCGTCTCCGGGCCGGCCGGGTGGCCGCCGGGGACGATCACCGACGACACGCAGATGACGCTGTTCACCGTCGAAGGGCTGATCCGGGCCGGCGTGCGGACCGATCGCGGCCTCGGCTTCACGGTGGCGGTGGTGCAGCACGCGTACGACCGCTGGCTGGACACACAGACCCAGCCCGGACCGACTGGCGAGCGGGACGGCTGGCTGCACGCCGAACAGTGGCTGTACGCCCGGCGAGCACCAGGTACGACGTGCCTCAACGCGCTGACGGAAGCACGCAAGGGCGAGCCGCGGATCCCGCAGTTCGGCGCGGAGGCCACCAACGACTCCAAGGGCTGTGGCGGTGTGATGCGGGTAGCGCCGTTCGGACTGCTGCCGGCTGTGTTCCCCACCGACTGGGTCTTCGACTCGGCCGCGACCGCCGCGGGCTACACGCACGGCCACCCGACCGGCAAGCTCGCCGCCGGCACCTTGGCCGCGATCGTCCACGAGATCTGCGGCGGCGCCACCCTCGACGCGGCCCTCGACACCGCCACCGCCCTGCTCGTGCAGCACCCGAACCACGAGGAGACCAGTACGACGCTCTCCTTCGCCCGCCACCTGGCAGCGACAGGGGCCGGGCGCGGACCGGTGACAGTCGAGCGACTCGGCGGCGGCTGGATCGCGGAAGAGGCGCTGGCGATCGCTGTCTACGCTGCCCTCGCCTACCCCGCGCCCGAGCAGTTCCTGGACGCCCTCGCGCTGGCGGTCACGCACTCCGGCGACAGCGACTCCACCGGCGCCATCTGCGGGAACATCCTCGGCGCCCTCCACGGTGAGACGGCGCTGCCGCCAGAGCTCGTCTTCACCGTCGAGGGTCGCCCTGTGATCCTCCAGCTGGCCGACGACTTCGCACTGGAGTTCACCGAGGCCTCCAAGCGGCTGCACGGCGACTACGGACCACACACCACCTGGATCACCCGCTACCCCGGCTGGTGACTAGACCGGCTATCCGACGTACAACCGCTCGAGCGGTGCGCCCAGAAACACGCCGGCCAAGGCACCGACCAGCATGAAGGGGCCGAAGGGGACCATCTGTTTGCGGGTCATCACCTTGCCCACGATCAGGACGATCCCGACGATCGCGCCGAGGAAGAATCCGCCGTACAAGCCGCTGGCGAACTCACCCCAGCCGAGCCAGCCGAGCGCGAGCCCGAGGAGCCCGGACAGCCGGACGTCGCCGAACCCGACTCCGCGCGGAAACGCGAACCAGAGCACGTAGAACACCGCGAACCCGATCGCCCCCGCAAGCACCGCCCGCCGCAGCGAGCCCCACTCCCCCGACACCACCGCGGCACCGAGCAGCGCGAGCCCGACCAGCGCGTACGTCGGCCAGATGATCACCGACGGCAGAAACCGGGTCCGCGCGTCGATGTACCCGAGCACCGACCCGGCGACCACCAGCAACAACCACGCCGGCAGGACGGCCGACATTCCGAGCATGAGCCCCAGCAGTCCCCCGGACACCGCGGCCAGACCGCCACACCAGTACGCCGCCCGCCGACCGGCCAGCGCGGCGTACGGGACCTTCGTCTCGCCCTCCTCCAGGACCGGCTCAGGGATGCTCCGCAGCAGCAAGGGCGCGAGCACGTACGCCGAGACGCCGCAGAAGACCACGCCGATCCCGGCGGCGAGCAACGCGTTGTCTGCCGGCACGATCCAGGAGCCTAGACGATTTCGGCCCGCGGCTACGCCCGTCCTGTGGATGAACGCCGGACGAGCACCCTGGCGATCACCGCCGCACCGGCACCGAGCAGCAGCAGGCCGCCGAGAAGCACCCCGATCGTGCTCCACAGACCGTCGTTCTCGGTGACGTACTCGACCCGCTGGAACCCGTCGTCGGTCGCCGCCGGCGCGAAGGTGAAGTCGTCGGTGATCCGGCCCGGATCGCGATAGGTGACCGTGAACGCGGTCAGATAGTCGGCCGGCTTCGCCAGTGCGTCGTCCTCGACCCGGCCGGCGAACAGCAGGTCCGGTTTCACGTCCGCGTCCGGCAGCTTGGTGGCGTCGACGCGATGCGCGGCCGCGACGTACACGGTGACCGTCTGCGCGGTGGATGCGCCCTTGCTCAGCCGCATCGGGTACACGATCCGGTCCGACGCGAACGTCAGCCGCAACGGCGGCGTCGCCCCACTCAGGCTCTCGCCGGCCTGCCGTGGCGCGAGCTTCACGGCGACGATCTCCCACTTCTCCGTCAGGTACGGCGTGAGGTTCGCGGCCAGCGTGGCCGGTACGACGTACCCGTTCGTGCGGAGCCAGTCCGTCACCGCGGATCCGCTCGAGCCGCCGAGCCGGGCGACCTGGAACGGCCCGAGCACCATCTGCTGCCGCACGCTGACCCCGGCACCCGGCGCCGCAGCGGCAAGGGGGTCGCCACTGCCCATGATGCCGAGGTCCCGGAACGGCCAGTAGGTCTTGCGGATCACCGTCTTCGGCCTTGTCATCCGGTCCAGCCGGTAGAACACGTCGTCGTCACCGAGCTCGACCTTGGCCGCCGCGGGCACCGGCATGATCCAGGCCGCCTTCTTCGACGAGCCGTTGATCGCCATCGACAGCGTGATCTTCTCGGTCCCCGCGTCGTGCTGGACCAGCGCGTTCTCGCCGAACGCACGAGCGCGCGATTGGGCATCCGGTAGGTAGCCGCCGCACGCGCACGCCCAGGCGGGCGTCACACCAGCCGCGACGAATCCGGCAACCAGCACTCCTGCGACGACCCGCCAAAGTTTCACGGCGGGAGACTATCTAGCCGAGGGTGTAACTCGTGTGGAAGAAGTTCGCCGGGTCGTACTTCTTCTTGACCGTCTGCAGCCGGGCCAGGCTCGCGCCGTAGTACGTGCTGACCGAGCGACCGGTCTCAACGTAGTTGACGTACCCGCCGGCCGAGTACGCGCGGACCGCGCGATGCCCGTTGGTGATGAACGTCTGCGCCACCTTGAGCTGCGCCGTGGTCGGGTGTGCGGGCGTCCCGCAGTACCACTGGACGACGCCGAGGGCCGATCGCCACGGCCAGGACGCGCCACCCGCCGGCTGCTTGGTCGCCTGCCCGCCGAGCGGGTCGAGGATCGCCGACGCCGGTGTCTTGGCCCGCGCCGCCGCCTTCACCGCGCCGAGCAGGGCGGTGATCGTGGCCGCGTTCATCGGCCCCTTGAGTACGTCGGAGCCGGCCAGGAACCCGGTCCGCGGGCTGGTCGTCCCTCCGCCGAGATACGTCACGGCTTCCATGTGCGTCTTCACCGTGATCGAACGGACCGACGCTCTCGACCCGACGAACGACTCGAGCTGCGCGGCCGCGGCCGTCGCGTTGCCGGTGGTGGAGATGCCGAGCACGTGGATCGACAGCGTGCCGTTGCTGACGGCATCGATGTGCAGGTTGCCCCAGGAGGTGATCGGCGCGGACTGGGCGAACCTCTGCCAGCCGCGCACGACGGCCGCCGCCTGCGACTCCGGCCAGGTCAGCCGGAAGAACCCGAGCTTCGTCCCCGGAATTGTGGAGATCCGGAACGAGGTGACCACGCCGAGGTTCCCGCCGCCGCTGCCCCGCAACGCCCAGAACAGATCCGGGTCCACGGCCGCGCTGACGTTGCGCGCCGTACCGTCGGCGGTGATGACGCCCATCGACAGGATCCGGTCGCAGGTCAGGCCGAAGGCGCGGGTGTGGATGCCCATCCCGCCACCGAGCGCGAGCCCGGCGATCCCGACGGTCGGGCAGGTCCCCGTCGGCAGGGAGCGTCCGTACTTGTCGAGGAACGCGTGCACGTCGTACAGGTGGGCTCCGGCGCCGATGGTAACGACGCCGTTCGCGTAGCTCAGGCCCCGGATCGCGCCAACGTCGAGCTGCATCCCCTTGCTGATTGTCGACGCACCGACGTAGGAGTGGCCGCCGCTCTTCGGCACCAGCACTATCTTGTTCGCCCGGGCGAAGTTGATCGCCTTCTGCACGTCGGTGGCGTTCGCGGCCTTCACGACGGCACCCGGCTGGACGGTGTCCCAGCGCGGGTTGAAGAGCAGGTGCGAGGAGGCGTAGCCGGGCGACGCGGGCAGGTACAGGCGGCCCGTCAGGGACCGGGCGAAGCTGTTCCAGTTCGGAGCGGCCGCGGCGAGGGTGTCGGCCGCAGGGCCTGCGCTCGCCTTCTTCGCGTCCGAGCAACTGGTCAGTGCGGCGGCAACGAGGGTGCCACCTGCTTTCAGTACCGTTCGGCGGTCAAACTGGCTCACGATCCCCGAGCTCCTCACGAGCGGCTGCCCTCATGGCCGCCAGAGGTGCCGGCGTCCTACCAGTCATCATCTCCACTTGGAGCGCAGCCTGGTGCACGAGGAGATCAAGTCCGTTCAACAGCTCGGTACCGATCCGGTGCGCGGCGATCGCGAGCCGGGTCGGCCACGGGTGGTAGGCGACGTCGAACACCACCGGCGCGACGCCTGCGAAGTGCTCGGCCCACGGGTCGACGGCACCGCCGGGCAGCGTCGAAACGCACAGATCGAACCCACCGATCTGCTCGACCTGGGTGAAGTCCGCGACCGAGGTCCGCAGCCCGAGCTCGGCCGCCAGGTCCCGCAGCCGCTCGGCCTTGGCGACGTCCCGGACGACGACAGTCACCTCGGTGACCATCATCGCGCGCAACGCCGCCAGCGTGGATGCGGCGGTCGCGCCGCCACCCAGCACGACGGCCGTGTCGGCCGCGGTGATGCCGTGCTCGGCGAACGCGTTCACCAGCCCGGGTACGTCGGTGTTGTGCGCGGACCGTGATCCGTCCGGCTCGAACAGCATCGTGTTCGCCGCGCCGATCAGCTCCGCGACCGGATCGACGGTGTCGACCAGGTCGAGCGCCACCCGCTTCAACGGCATGGTCAGCGACAACCCGCGGACGTCCTCGCCGAGGGTCGCCACGAACCCGCGGAGCTCGTCCTCCTCGACCTCGAACGCGTCGTACCGCCAGTCCAGACCGAGCGCGGCGTACGCGGCCCGGTGCATCGCCGGTGACAACGAGTGCGCAATCGGCGACCCGAGCACGGCGCACCGGGTCATGGGGCCTCCCGGCCTGGACTGAGGAGCGTAGGGAGCGAAGCGACTGAAGCGACGAGGGAAGGACGGGAGTAAAAGCCCCATGACCCCGCCGTGCCGGAGGCGCGGCAATTCAATACAGCCATCAGCAGCGGCCCTTGTGGGCCGCGCACCAGGTCTGCAGCTTCTGCACGTTCTGCATGTGCTCTTCCGGCGTACTGGCGAACGCCGTCTCGCCGGTGTCGAGGTCGATCAGCGTGAAGTAGAGCCACGGCCCCTGCGCCGGGTTGATCGCCGCCCGCAGGGTCTCCTTGGTCGGCGAGTTGATCGGCGTCGGCGGGAGGCCCTTGTTCTTGTAGGTGTTGTACTGCGAGTCCATCTGGCGCTGCTCGGGCGTCGTGAACACGCCGCCGTCCTTGCCGACGACGTAGTGGATGGTCGAGTCCATCTGGAGCTTCATCCCGATCCGCAGCCGGTTGTAGATCACCCGGGCGACCTTGGCGTAGTCCTGCGGGCGGTTCGTCTCGGCGCCGATGATGCTGGCCACGATCACCGCCTGGTACGGATCCAGCTTCTTGCCCTGCGCGGTCTTCACCAGGTTCAGCTCGTTCGCGTTCTTCGCGTACTGCGCCGTCATCAGCTTCAGCATCGTGTACGCCGTCGCGCCCTTCGGCACGTCGTACGTCCCCGGGTACAGGAAGCCCTCGGCGTTGTTGTGCGCGTACGCCGGCAACCCGAGCGAAGCCGGCTTCGCCAGCGCGCCCGCGGCGGCGCCGGCCGGCAGCTTCAGCTTCGACTTCTGCAGGGTCTCGCTGACCTCGGCCTTGGTCAGGCCGGACCGGAAACTGATCCGGGTGACCAGGATCGACTTGGCCGTGTCCAGCATCAGGGCGAGCGCGGCCTTGGCCGACATCTGCTTGTGCAGCGTGTAGGTGCCGGCCTGGATCTGAAGCGACCGCGAGTCGGCCTTGGCCACCTTCTCGAACGCGCGGGCGCTCTTCACGACGCCCTTCTTCTCCAGCGTGTCCGCGATCGAGGCGGCCGCCTGACCCTTGGCGACCTCGACGACCACCGTTTCCTTGCTGCCGGTGCCGGAGTAGTCCGGCGCGGCGAACATCTGCTCGATCGCGTCCTTGCCCTTGCCGAACCCGATCACCGCGCCCGCGATGAGGGCGCCGACCACCAGCAGCGAGATCAGGCCGGCGAAGCAGCCGAACGCGCGCCGGCCGCGGGCCTTGCGCCGGTTCGCCCGGCGCTCGACCCGGGTCTCCGGGCGCAACCCGAGCCCGGAGCCGAGGTCGTCGCTCTCGCTCAGGTCTTCGTCCAACGACGGTCCGTTCACAGAGGCCTCCCGGGCGGGTTGCCGGTCTCGCGCTCGAGGTCGAGCGCGTGTTGCAGAATCACGACCGCGGCGGCCTGGTCGACCACCGCGCGCCGCTTGGAACCCTTCTTTCCCCGTTCCCGCAGCATGCGCTCGGCGGTGACCGTGGTGAACCGCTCGTCCACCAGCCGCACCGCCGTGTCCGCCTTGCCCTCCTGCACCTTTGTCCGCACCAGCTCCGCCGTCTCCCGGATCTTCACCGCGGCCGGCCCCTCGCCCCCGGACAGGGAGCGGGGCAGCCCGACCACGATCTCGAACGCCTCCAGTTCGGCGGCGAGTGCCGCGATCCTATCCAGATCACCAGGCCCTCGGCGGACCGTTTCCACCGGGGTCGCCAGGATTCCGTGCGGATCGCTGCTGGCAACGCCGATCCGGACATCGCCGATGTCCAGCGCGAGGCGCACGCCCGTTCTCATCAGCCAGTGACGAGTTGGCCGACGGTGTGTTCCACCGCAGCCAGTGCCTCGTCGGAGCCACCGGGATCGGTGCCACCACCCTGGGCCACGTCGTCCTTGCCGCCGCCGCGACCGCCCAGCTTCTCGGCCGCGACCCGGACCAGGTCGCCGGCCTTCAGCCGCCACTCGCGCGCGGTGTCGTTGAGCGCGACCACCACACCGGGCTTGCCGTCGTTCACGCTGAGTACAGCGACCACGGCCGGCTTGTCGCTCGGCATCCGGCCGCGCACGTCGAGGGCCAGCTTGCGCAGGTCCCCGCCGTTCACGCCGTCGGGGGCGCGGTGACCGACGTACTGGACGCCGAAGACGTCTCGCGGGTTGCTCGCCAGCTCGGCCGCGGCCGCGAGGACCTGCGAGGCCCGCATCCGCTCGAGCTCCTTCTCGGCGGCGCGCAGCCGCTCACTCAGGTCGGCGACCTTCGCGGGCAGCTCCTCCGGCCGGGTCTTCAGGTTCTCGCTGAGCAGCCGGACCAGCGCCCGCTCGCGGCCGAGGTAGTGCAGCGCCTCCAGGCCGACGAACGCCTCGATCCGGCGGACGCCCGCTCCGACCGACGACTCGCCGGTGACGGTCAGCGCGCCGACCTGCGACGAGTGCTTCACGTGCGTGCCACCGCAGAGCTCGCGCGACCACGGGCCACCGATCTCGACCACGCGGACCTGCTCGTCGTACGTCTCGCCGAACAGCGCCAGCGCACCCCAGTCCCGGGCCTCCGGCAGCGTCATGTACTGCGCCGACACCGGCAGGTCCTTCCGGACCGCGAGGTTCGCGACCTCTTCGATCTCGGACCGGGTCGCCTGATCCAGCGCCGACGACCAGGCGAAGTCGAGCCGCAGGTAGCCGGGCTTGTTGTACGAACCGCTCTGCAGCGCGTTCGGGCCGAGCACCTGACGCAGCGCAGCGTGGACGACGTGCGTGCCGGAGTGCGCCTGACAGGCCGAGACCCGCCACTCGTGGTTGACCTCGGCGTGCACGTCCTGGCCCGGCTGGACGACACCCTCGAGCACCTCGACCTTGTGCACGATCAGGCCCTTGACCGGGCGCTGGACGTCGAGCACCTTCAGCTTGACGCCGTCGGCAACGATCAGGCCCTCGTCGGCGATCTGGCCACCGGACTCGGCGTAGAACGGGGTCTTCTCCAGCACGACCTCGACGGTCTCGCCCTGCTCGGCGGCCGGCGCGACCACGCCTTCCTTCAGCAGGCCACGGACCTGCGAGTCGGTCGCGAGCTCCTGGTAGCCGGTGAACTCGGTGACGCCCTTCTCGCGCAGCTCCCGGTACCCCGAGGTGTCCGCGTGACCAGCCTTCTTCGCCCGGGCGTCCGCCTTGGCCCGCTCGCGCTGCTCCTTCATCAGGGCCTTGAAGCCCTCGGTGTCCACCTGCAGGCCCTGCTCGGCGGCCATCTCGATGGTCAGATCGATCGGGAAGCCGTACGTGTCGTGCAACTGGAACGCCTTCGCGCCCTCGAGCTGGTGGGCACCGCCGGACTTGGTCTCGCGGACGGCGACGTCGAAGATGCTCGTCCCGGCCGTGAGAGTCCGGCGGAACGCCTCCTCCTCGGCGTACGCGACCTGGCTGATCCGGCCGAAGTCGGCCTCCAGCTCGGGGTACGACTTCTTCATCTGCTCCAGGCTGACCGGCAGCAGCTCGACCAGGCTCGGGTCCTCGTAGCCGAGCAGGCGCATCGAGCGGATCGCGCGGCGGAGCAGCCGCCGCAGCACGTAGCCGCCCTGCTCGTTGCCCGGGGTGACGCCGTCGCCGATCAGCATCAGTGCGCTGCGGACGTGGTCGGCGACCACCCGGAACCGCACGTCGTCCACGTGCTCGACGCCGTACTTGCGGCCGCTCAGGTCCGACGCGCGCTCGATCACCGGGTAGATCTCGTCGATCTCGTACATGTTGTCGACGCCCTGCAGCAGGTACGCGACGCGCTCGAGGCCGAGACCGGTGTCGATGTTCTTCTTCGGCAGCTCGCCGAGGATCTCGTAGCCGTCCTTGCCGCCACCCTCACCGCGGATGTTCTGCATGAAGACCAGGTTCCAGAACTCCAGGTAGCGGTCGCCCGCCTCCCAGTCCCGGTCGGCGCCGAACTCCGGGCCGCGGTCGATCAGGATCTCCGAGCACGGACCGCACGGGCCGGGGATGCCCATCGACCAGAAGTTGTCCTTCATACCGAGCCGGACGATCCGGTCGTCAGGCAGGCCGGCGATCCGCTTCCACAGGTCGATCGCCTCGTCGTCGTCGTAGTACACCGACGCGTAGAGCACCGACTCGTCGAAGCCGTAGCCGCCGTCGCGCTGGGACCGGGTGACCAGGTCCCAGGCGTACTCGATCGCCTTCTCCTTGAAGTAGTCGCCGAAGGAGAAGTTGCCGTTCATCTGGAAGAACGTGCCGTGCCGGGTGGTCTTGCCGACCTCGTCGATGTCGAGGGTCCGGACACACTTCTGCACGCTGGTCGCGCGCGCGTACGGCGGCGTCTGCTGGCCGACGAAGTAGGGCACGAACTGGGCCATGCCGGCGACGTTGAACAGCAGGTTCGGGTCCGGCGACGGGAGCGGTGCGCTCGGCACCACGGTGTGGCCCCGGTCCTCGAAGTACTGCAGGAACCGCCGCCTGATCTCACTGGTTTCCATGGGTGTTACCGGTAGTCCTCACGCGTGTCCGGGTGGGTTGTGGGTGGGGCCGGAGGCATGGCGCTGTTGGTGTCGATGCCGAGGGAGTCGCGTAGTTCGGCCTCCCGCTCCTCCATGCCCTCGCGGACCTGGTCGCCGAAGTGCCGGACCGCGGCGGCGAGCTTGGCCGCGGACTCCTGCATGCTCTCCGGGGCGAGCACCTGAACACGCTTCTTCAGCCGGGTGACGGCGTACACGCCGACGACGATCCCGATGATCAGCCACAAGATCCGCTTCACCGTTTCCGCGCCTTCCGCTCGGCCTTCATCTCTTCCTTCACCCGTCGGCTGACGTCCTTGCGCTGCTGGTCACCGAGCGCGCGACGGACGCCGTAGCTGAAGGCGGCCGCCTTCACCAGCGGACCGCCGGCGGTGGCCGAGAACAGCGACATGAGCGCGGCCGCGTTGGTGGTCACCGTGGTCGCGTTGTCGGTGATCGTGTCCACCTTGGCCAGCTGGGCGTTCGTGGTGGTCACGGTGGTGGTCACCTCGCCGAGCAACGGGATGGTCTCGTTCGAGACGCCTTTCACCATGATCCGGGTCTCGTCGAAGACCTTGCCCAGCTTCAGGATCGGATAGGCCAGCAGGCCCACCAGGATGAGCAGCGCGCAGGCGGCTATCAACCCCGCGACTTCACCGACGCTCATGGAAACGATCCACCTTCCGTTGCGACCTCGTGGACCGCCCGACCTTATCGCGCGGTCCAGGCGCACTCCGCTCCAGGACACCATCCCGCACATCACAGTCCCTCACCAAACCGCGACAGCACGTCATCCCACGGCAACGGTCAGGAGCTGCCGTTCTCGCACGCGACACCGTCGCCGTTGTGGTCGAGCGCTGTCGAGTAGCCCGGATCACCGCGGTACAGGGGCGCCTTGCCGGCTGCCCGGACCTCGGCGCAGTCCTTGTACACCACCGCTGTGGGAGTGGTCGAGCTAGGTGTCGTCGAGCTCGGTGTCGTCGGACTCGGCGACGTTGGGCTCGGTGTCGTCGGACTGGGTGTCGTCGAGCTCGGCGCCGTTGGGCTGGGCGTCGTTGGGCTGGCCGTCGTTGTGGCCGGTTTGGCTGGGGCCGGAGTCGTCGAGGTGGGTTTCGACGGGGTGGTTTTCGCCAGGGTGGTCGGCGGGACGGGGGTGCTGGACCGGCTCGGCCCGGAGAGCGGGCCTGACCACGGTGGGGCCGGCGCGCTGGGGGTCGGCGTCGGCCGCGTCGACGGGAACCACGGGGTGGTGACCGGCAGCAATGGCTTCCCCACCGGGAGAGACGGTCGCTTGCCCGACCGCGTCGTACCCGAGGTCCGCTCGACCTGCGGGCTGAACAAGGTCGTGCTCGGAGGTGCCTGGGTAGTTGCCGAGTCGTGCGAGCGGGACGGAACGAAGAACAATATGGCGGCCAGTGCGACCACGACCGCGGCGAGTGCGCCCAGCTTCAGAAGCGGCAGACGTCGGCGGCTGTGTCGGGGACCGGAACTGCGGATATGTCGAGCGAGGCGGAACTGCGTCACGTGCGAACCCTTCACCCCCAGGCCGAGAGGCAGCCTACCCACTCGATCCCAGCACAGAACGCACCGGGCACCGAAACCAGCAACACCACCCACCCTTCACCACCGAAGCCACCGTGCCAATGAGGGGAATGTGCCATCGACTGTGAGCGGTGTGTGATTGGAAGGGGCTTACCAGCCGCACGTTGCCCACACTCGATGTGATGGGTGGGTTGGTGGGGTTGGTGGGTTGGTGGGTTAGGGAGCGCGGGGGGCGAAGGTCCAGCGGTGGGGGTGGATGGGGGGCGCGGACAGGCAGGCGTGGTGTGCGCGCTGGATTCTGGTGATCAATGCCGGCTCGTCCGCCATGTCCACCGACGTCACCCGGATGATCGTCAGACCGCGGCGTTCGAGGCCTTCCTCGCGATGATTGTCCGCCGTCTGTTGACTGATCTCCCGGTGGTACGCGCCGTCGTACTCGAGGCCAAGTCCCGAGATCGGCTCCAGCAGGTCGACGATGCCCAGGAAGGTGCCGTCGACATCGAAGATCGGTGCGTTCACCTCGAGCGGCGGAAGTCCCGCGCGTCGACAGAGCAACCTCAGCCTCGACTCCGGTGGAGACGCCGCCAGCTTGTTCAGCAACGGCAGCGCGGCGCGGAGCTGCCGCAAACCGCGCCGGCGCGGATGCGCCATCTCGTAGGCCGAAATCCTGCCAGGGTCCGCAAGCCCGGCATGGAGGAGGCAGTCACCGGCCACGACGGCTTCAGTCAGATTCGGCGCAAGCCGCAGTAGGTCGTACGTCGTCCTGACGCCGCTGGTACACCGGAGGCCGTGGCACTCGACCACGTCATCAGGCTCCAAGGTTGCGCGCAGCGTGTTGATGCCTGGCCGATTCACGACGCTTCTCGGCGGTACCACGAGCAGAACGGGTTCACCGACGCGCAGCTCGCCACGCGCGGTCCGTGCCCAGCCGCCATCGAGGTATGCCACGCCTTGCAAGTACGCCGACGCCCAGCCGCCAACCACGCCACCGTCCGGCATGACCGCCGTTGCGTCCAGGATCCGCTGCCTGATGGGATCGTTCACCTGTGCCGACCGGTGGTAACCGAAATGCGGCGATACCCAGTGTGGTGACTCCAGCTGCGCTCGGGTGACCCCAACAGCGAGCAACTCCCGCCTTCGCACGGCAAGTGGTGGTCCGTCGATCTTCCCCATCACCCAACAATGCCCGCACCCCGTACGCGGCACCTCACATTGTCCACAGCTCCAAATCCACTGAAGCCACCGTGTTACTCGTCCGCCCCACGCCACCGAAGCCACCGTGCCGAGCGCGGGCGATATGCCATCGAGTGCGAGCAGCGTGCCGTCGGCAAGGGCTTACCCACATCACTCTTTCCACACTGGATCGACCACTCGGCAACCTCGGCGTACCACGGGATCACGCCATCCGGCTCACTCGCGGTCCCTGAGGATCTTGCGGATGTTGGCGACGCGGTCGGCGTACGCCGCTTCGCCGCCGCGGCGGGTGGGCTTGTAGTAGTCGGTGCGGTCGACGACGTCCGGTGCGTACTGCTGCGGGACGATGCCGCGCGGGTCGTCGTGGGAGTACTGGTACGACGAGCCGTGGCCGATCTTCTTGGCTCCGGCGTAATGGGCGTCGCGCAGGTGGGGTGGGACCGGGCCGACCTTGCCGGCCTTCACGTCCGCGATGGCCGCGTCGACGGCCATGATCACGGCGTTGGACTTCGGCGCCAGGGCCAGCGCGACGACGGCCTGGGCGAGGTTGATCCGCGCCTCGGGCATGCCGATCAGCTGCACCGCCTCAGCCGCGGCCACCGCGACACCGAGCGCGGTCGGGTCCCCCATACCGATGTCCTCGCTGGCGGAGATCACCAGCCTGCGGGCGATGAACCGCGGATCCTCGCCGGCCTCGATCATCCGCGCCAGGTAGTGCATCGCCGCGTCCACGTCCGAGCCCCGGATCGACTTGATCATCGCCGACGTGACGTCGTAGTGCTGATCTCCGGCTCGGTCATACCGCACCGCAGCCCGGTCGACCGCGGTCTCCAGCGTCTTCAGGTCGATGACTTTGGCGCCTTTCGCCCGCGCTCCGCCGGCGGCGGCCTCCAGATAGGTCAGCGCGCGCCGCGCGTCTCCCCCGGCCATCCGCAGCAGATGCGCCCGCGAGTCCTCGGCGAGCTCGAACTCTCCGTTCAATCCGCGCTCGTCGGTCAACGCCCGGTCGAGGAGCGTCGAGATGTCGTCGTCGGTCAGGGATTCCAGCGTGAGCAGGAGACTCCGCGAGAGCAGCGGCGAGATGACCGAGAAGAACGGATTCTCGGTGGTCGCCGCGACGAGCGTCACCCAGCGGTTCTCCACGCCGGGAAGGAGCGCGTCCTGCTGAGCCTTCGTGAACCGATGCACCTCGTCGATGAACAACACGGTCTCGACGGTGCCGGTCCCGCGGGACAGATCCCGGCGGGCGCCGTCGATCACCTGCCGGACGTCCTTCACCCCGGCCGTGACGGCCGACAACTCCACGAACTTCCGGTTGGTCTGATGCGACACGACCGCCGCGATCGTCGTCTTCCCCGTCCCCGGCGGGCCCCAGAGCAGCAGCGACATCGGCTGGTCACCCTCCACCAGCCGCCGCAACGGCGACCCGGGTGCGAGCAGGTGCTGCTGCCCGACGAGCTCGTCAAGACTCCGCGGCCGCATCCGCACGGCCAGCGGAGCCGCCGTATGGTCCACGTCCGCCAGACTCCCGCCGCCCCTGGCCGGCGCCGGCGCTCCCGGAAGGTCGAACAACCCATCACTCACGTCCCGAGCCTATCCGCCGGCACCGACAGCGCCCGCATCCATCACCCTGGTGCTACAGCTACATGCCTGCTCGCCGTGCCGCCGGCCGCGGAGCGAAGACCACGTGCCACGCGCCGCTGCGGCGGAGCAGCACCTGGGTGGGGATCTGCAGCGCGATGATCGTGACCACCGTGATCACCGGCTCCATCGCGGGTACGACGGGAATCGGCAGCGTGTACGCGACGACGACCCGGATCACGGCGTCGAGGACGGATGTGATCCCCCAGAGCACCGTGATCCTCCGCCAGGCCTGCCGGAACCGTGGATCCTCGTCCCACAGCCGATCCATCACGGCTGCACGCCACGAAAAGATCGCGCGGGTGAACGTGTAGCAGAGCGGTTGCGGATGCCTGAGGGACCACAGTGTGATCCCGGCGAACGGGAGGCTGATCCAGGCGTTGCGAACGAGCAGGAGCCGGGCATCCCCACCCAGGACCGCCACCACCGCGCTCCCCAGCATGCTGACGATCACCGCCACCCCCAGGAGATCGGTACGGCGGCGACGCGCGATCGAGATCCCCGCACTGATCAAACCGGGCACGGTGCCGGCCAGCAGAGCGGTCACGTTGCTCGCGCCGGCGGCTCGGAGGCCGTAGTACAGCGCGAGCGGAGTGGCGATGTCGAAGACGAGGAACCGGACGCGGTCGCGGGTGCGGGACATGACCCGAGACTCGCCCGCCGGGCCGGTGCCCGGCATCGGGCGGACGGCTGCGGCCGATCAGACCAAAGTCGAAGGTCTACGCCTTCTGGTCCGGCTTCTCTTCATCCTCGTCCGCGTCACGCAGCTCTTCCGGCAGCTCGTCCTCATCGTCGTCCGCGTCGCGCAACTCTTCGGGCAGCTCGTCCTCGTCGTCCGCGTCGCGGAGCTCTTCCGGGAGGTCGTCCTCGTCGAACTCCTCGGGGAGGATCTCCTCCGACTCCGCCACCGACTCGGGTTTGATCGCGTTGCGGAGGCGACCCAGGATCCGGTCCGCCTCGGTGCCGAACGGGTTGTCGTTGACCAGGTAGGTCCAGGTCGCGGTCGGCCGCGGGATGCCGCTGGCCTCCTCGTCCAGCCCGTCCGCGGTGATCTCGGCGTCCTGGAAGGTCTCGACGGCGTCCGCCCACGCATCCGCGATCAGCGTGTCGAACGACGCGATCGCCGACTTGTTGAACTCGTCGATCGGCTTCAGGTGCACGATGCCGCCGGCCAGCGACCGCAGGTGGATCCCCTCGCGGAGATCCGCCAGGTACGCCAGGTGGTCCGTCCAGCGCCGGTCGATGTGACCCAGCACGATCCGCCGGGCCGCGTCCTTCACCACGTCCTCGCCGACCTCGTCGACCAGTTCGTCGTACCGCTCCTTGGCCCGCTCGGCCAGCTCCTCGGCCGCGAGGTCGTCGACCAGCACCTTCTCCCGGGTGTCGAGCAGGATCGCCCGCTGCTGCCCGGTCAGCCGGTGGTACTGCCACGTCGTCCGGTGCAGCTCGGCATTCGCGCCGTCGGCGACCCGCTGTGCACCCTCGAGCATCCCGACAGACTTCCGGTCCGTCAGGCGCCCACTCTCGTCCGGATGCGGCCGCAGACCGGACGAGACGGAGTAGCGCGTCACGAGCTCGTCGGCGAGGCTGGCGAAGAACAGCGTGCCACCCGGGTCGCCCTGCCGCCCGGCGCGCCCACGCAGCTGGTCGTCCAGCCGGCGCGAGGCGTGCAGACCGGTCCCGATCACGTAGAGGCCGCCGAGCTCGATGGCCTTGTCCTTGTCGTGCGACTCGTCCTTGCCGCCCAGCCGGATGTCCGTACCGCGACCGGCCATCTGCGTCGACACGGTCACCGTCCCCGGCACACCGGCCTCGGCGATGATCGCCGCCTCCTCGGCGTCGTTCTTCGCGTTCAGTACGACGTGCGGGACCTCGGCAGCCTCGAGCCGGTCGCTCAACTGCTCGGACTCCTCCACGCTGTGCGTGCCGATCAGGATCGGCCGTCCGGTCTCGTGGACCTCGGCGATGTGCTCGACCAGGGCCACGTTCTTCTGCTCGGCCGTCAGATACAGCCGATCGGGGTCGTCCTTGCGGATGTTCGGCTTGTTCGGCGGTACGACGGCAACGTCGACCTCGTAGAACTCCTGCAGCGACTCCCCGACGACTACCGCCGTACCGGTCATGCCGCACAGGGTCTTGTAGCTCTTGACCAGCGCCTGCACGGTGATGCTGTCCAGCACCTCACCGGAGTCGCTGACCGGCACGGCCTCCTTCGCCTCGACGGCGGCCTGCAGACCGTCGGGCCAGCGCTGCAGCTTCGCGATCCGGCCGCGGTTGTTGTTGATCAGGCTGACCTTGCCGTCGCGGACCAGGTAGTCGACGTCCTTGCGCAGCAGCACCTCGGCGTGCAGCGCGACGTTGATCTGGGTCAGCCGGTCGAGGTTGTCGTCCTCGTACAGGTTGATCCCGCCGAGCGTCTCCTCGACCTTGTCCGTGCCCTTGTCGGTCAGCGCGACCGTCCGGCCGTCGCCGTCGATCTCGTAGTCCACGCCCGCGCGCAGCGTCCGGACCAGCTGGACCACGTCCTCGTCCAGTTCCTCGGTCCGGGTCGCACCGGCCAGCACCAGCGGGACCCGGGCCTCGTCGATCAGCACCGAGTCCGCCTCGTCCACCAGCGCCACGTCCGGCTCGACCGTGACCCGGTCGGCGACATCGGTGACGAGCCGGTCGCGCAGTACGTCGAAGCCGATCTCGCTAGCCGGCGCGTAGCAGACATCCGCCTCGTACGCCGTACGCCGTTCCTCCGGCGTGGACGCCTGGCCGATGTGCGACACCGTCACGCCGAGCAGCTCGTACACCGGGCCCATCCACTCGGCGTCGCGGCGGGCCAGATAATCGTTCACTGCGAGCACCTGGACCTTGCGGCCACCGACCGCGTACCCGGCGGCGGCGAACGCACCGGCCAGCGTCTTGCCCTCACCGGTGGCCATCTCGACCACGCGGCCCTGCAGCATCGCCAGCGCGCCGACGACCTGGCCGTCGAACGCCCGCTCGCCGATCGTCCGCCGGCCCGCCTCCCGCGCCAGCGCGAGGAACTCGATCTGCTCGTCCTCGTGCAGCCCGCCGGTGGTGCGTAGCTCCGCGACCGCCTCGGTGAGCTCCTCGTCGGTCAGGGCCAGGACCGATTCCTCGGCCTCGCCGACCAGCTGGGTGAGCCGCTCGTACGGGCCGAGATCGATCGAACCGGGGCGCTGCAGCAGCCGGCGGAAGCGAGAAGCGATTTTCAGGGCCATGATCCGGAAACGTACAGCGTCGGACCGTCGTTCCGCGCGTCAGGTCACGGTGTCCACTCGTACGGCGTGGTGATCGTGACCCCGTGGAGTCCCAGCTTCTGCAGGATGGGGCGGGAGTCCTCGGACGCGTCCACCCGGAGGAACTCGTATCCACGCTCCTTCGCCAGCCGGGCCCGGTGCACCAGCAGCGCGCTGTACAACCCCTGCCGCCGCCACTCCGGCAACGTCCCGCCACCCCACAGGCTGGCGAACCCGGTCCCGGGGTGGAAGCGGACCCATGCGGCCGACACCGCCGGCCCGTCCGCCGCCTTCAGCGCGTCTTCGACCAGGAACACCGACAAGCGGTCGGGGAACATCCGCGCCTCGGCCGCCAGCCGCTCCACGATCCGATCCAGCCCGTTGTGCCACAACGTGTCGGTGAGTACGCCGATCCGGTGGTAGTCCTCCGGTCCATCGGCCTCCCGCAGCCGCACCTTCGACGGCAGGGCGGAGGGCCGCTCCAGGATCCGGTCCACCTCACCGAGGATGAGCGTCTCCGGCTCCTCCCGGCTGAACCCGGCCCGGACCAGGCGCTCGCCGAGGTCGGCCGGCTCGTCGTACGCGTACGTCTTCCACTCGAACGGCAGGCCACGGTCACGGAAGAACGCCACCTGGTCCGCGATCACGGCGTCCGGGTCGTTGCCCAGACCGCGCGGTGTCTCGACGAACCCGGCGCTGTCGGGCCCGTCGTCGTACGAGCGATGCACCAGGCCGTCGTGCTCTTGCTTCCAGCCGGGGATGGCGTCGGCGTCCGGCAACCGGATCCGGCGGTGGAACACCTCGAGCAACTCGGCTGGCGTCATCCGCACATCGTGCCTGATCGACTACCAGAAATCACCAGGCTCGAAAGTAAACCAGTTGGCAACTGGTGTCGTCCAAGTAGTTGTCCATACAAGGGGGGAACACCATCATGAACATCCACCACATCACACCCAAGACGATCCTCGCCGCACTCGCGGTGATGGCCGTCCCGGCCGCCGCGTTCGCCGCGCCGGCCCTCACCGGATCATCCACCGCACCCCGTACCGCCTCGACCGCCACGGTCGTCGCCGCCGCCTGCCCGAGCGGCTGGGGATCGTTGCCCGAGGCAAACAGCCGGATGACACCGGCACCCGTCACGAACGTCCGCACCGGACGGCATCCGTGCTTCGACAGGATCGTCGTCGATGTGCACGGCCGAACAGCCGGCTACGACGTCCGCTACGTGACGAACGTCTACACCGACGGCGCAGGCTTCCTCGTCCCGCTCCGCGGTGGCGCGAAACTGCAGATCGTCGTCCACGCCCCGGCGTACGACGACAACGGGAAGGCGACGTACCTGCCGAAGAACGACCGTGAGCTGACCAACGTGGCCGGCTACACAACGCTCCGCCAGCTCGCCTCCGCGGGCAGCTTCGAGGGGCAGACCACGATCGGCGTCGGCGTCCGCGCCAGGCTCCCGTTCCGCGTCTACACGCTCGCGGGGCCGGGATCGAACACCCGCCTCGTGATCGACGTCGCGCACCACTGGTAAGCCCCCACCCCGCGGTCGCCCGGCTCCCCCACCGGGCGACCGCTTTCGCCTTCTAGAGCACGCGATTGAGCAGGTCGAAGAAGGTGTTCGCGAGCACCAACTCGTAGGGATCGCCGAGCATCGGCGCGAGTTCGGCCATGTCGGACGGTGTCCACGACCAGGCGCCGATCCCGCCCGCGATGAAGAGCGGGCTCGCGCCGTCCCAGTTCGCGATCTTCGCATCGAGCGCGGCCTTGTACTCGGCGGCCTTGCCGGGTGCGCCCCAGATCCCGATCACCGGCAGTCCGCCGCGCCGGACCAGCAGTGGGTCGCCGTCCCACGACTGGATGATCCCCTTCACCGGAGTGTAGTCGGCATACCCCTTGGCGATCTCCTCCGGGAACGGCACCCACTGGCCGTTCTGGCGGTTGTTGTACGCGTAGACCTGATCCATCCCGGTGCGGCGCATGAAGTCGCCGGACATCTTCAGGTACGACGTCAACTGGTCGGCGGGCCATGAGCCGGGATAGGTGTAGCCCCCACCGGACGGACCACAGACCAGCAGGTCATTGGCCGTTGCGGTCCGCTGGAAGTAGCTGAACAACCCCGGACCGGTCTCCGCAAGCAGCGGGCTGATCGTCCAGTTGGCCAGCGCCTCGCCGCGTTTCGGGTCGTCCCAGATGTCGCGCATCCGGCGCTGGCAGTACTGGATGTTGTCGCCCTCGCCGAAGGTCAGTGTCACGTAGACCTTGTTCTTCGGCGTGGTGATCCGCCGCACCGGCCGGACCTTGTCCGAGATCGGCGCCGTGAACCCGGCGTGGACGGTCCCGTTCATGTAGAAGTCGGCCGCGATCACCGGCGAACCACCTTGCGAGGCGAGGTCGACGCCGTCCCACTCACCGGAGACATCGTTGGCGAACCAGCCCATGTACGGCGCGAGCGGCGGGTACTTGGCGTAGTGCTCGATGAGCAGGTCCCCGGTCTCGCCGCCCGGCGGCAGCCAGCTCACCAGGGCCTTGGTGGCCACCACGTAGTCGCGGAAGTACGGGAACGGCTCGATCCGGGTCGGTGCGGTGTCGGTGGCCGCGATCAGGTACTGGTTCCACATCTCCACGGTCACGACCAGGGACGTCGTACCCGCGGGCGGCGCGATGCGGTAGATCCAGTAGTTGCCGCCGTCGGCGAACCGGTTGCCCTCACCACCGATCGACGAGTGCGAGCCGTCGAACAGGTACGGCGCCTCCTCCGGGGTGTTCGGGGCGAAGTGGGCGATCTCGGTGCCGTTCGCCTTCACCGACACCGAAAGCACCGAGGCACCCCAGCCGTCGTCGCCGAACGAGTCGGCGAACCGGACGTACACGGCCTCCTTGCCGAGCTCGGCCGAGACGTCCAGGTCGTAGGTGCCGCGGTTCGACGAGTCCCGGATCTGCCGGGTCTCGCGGGCGATCTCCTGCCAGACCACGTTCTCGACGTTGACGACCATGGTCGGCGGCAGGCCGGCGAGCAGCTGCTGGGTGACCCGCGGGAACAGGTTGTCGAGCTGCCACCGATAGGTCTTCACGCGGTCGGCGTCGAACATCCCGCGCAGGTCCTTCACGATCCGCAGCCCATGGGCCTTGGCCTGATCGGCGTCGGCGACGACCGCGTTCTCCAAGCCGGCCAAGGTGGTCGCGACATTGAGCGAGTCCGGTACGTCGGGGTCGTGCACGATCGCGCCGCGGATCCGGCTGCGGTACTTGGCGACCAGGTCCAGCGGGTTCGCGTACAGCTTGGTGGGCAAGTGCATGTCGGCCAGCCACTTGGCGTCCGGCGTACTCATGGTGCCCGTGTCGTAGAGGAAGTACAGCTCGGGCTGAGTGCGATTGACGACGCCTTGCAACGTTGTCAGCAGGGTCTGATCCCCACCGCTGAGCTTGCTGACGTCGCCGTAGTCCAGGCGTTTCGGGCGGTTGAACACCGGCAGGAGCCGGGAGCCGCTTCCGGTCGTGAGATCGGCGGCATTCGCGCTGGCGGTGAGGCCCGGAAGCAACCCGAACCCACCCGCCGTCACCGCGCCACTGCCCGCCAGGAACGCACGTCTCGAGACCATCGTGACCACTCCCTGAGGTTGACATCGATGTCAAATCAGCCGGGAGATTAGCAACGTCACGACAGCGTGTACATAGCTCGTCACACCGTCGCCCCAGGTATTTGGAATCGTTTCCGAGGTCACGCGTACCGACGGGCGGGTAGTGGTGCCGATATCGAGGAGTTGATGGGGTCGCCCACGCCTGACGGCCAAAGGCGGGGACCACTACTACCCGTTCTTCGGTACAGGCCCCTACCAGGCCCGGCTCAGGATCTCGGTGGCCTCGGCCAAGCTCATGCCGGCGCGGCGGGCGGCTCGGGCGAAGGCGGTGGCGGCGGCGCGGGTGTCCTCGTCGTCGACCTGGCTCCGCGACGCGAGTACAAACGTCCCGTTGCGCCCGCGCGTCTCGACCAGCCGGTCGGCCTCGAGTTCCTTGTAGGCCCGCGCGACCGTGTTCACCGCCAGCCCCAGATCCAGCGACAGTTGCCGAACTGTCGGCAACCGCGTCCCCCGGGCCAGCTCGCCGGCCCGGATCAACGCCTCGATCTGCGCACGCACCTGTTCGTACGGCGGCGTGATCCCGACCGGATCCACCGAAATGTCCATCCGCTCAGCATGCCGGATCGGCGGCCCCGGGGGAATTCAGCTGGCCGGGTTCAGCCGAAGTCTTCGGCGGTGTAGGGCTTCTGTTCGACCAGGACCAGCCAGTTGCCCGAGTTGTCCCGCAGTACCGCCTCCACGCCGTACGGACGATCGGCCGGCTCCTGGATGTACTCGACCCCCTTGGCGACCAGGTCGGCGAACGTCTTGTGGCAGTCGTCCGTGGCGAGGCCGACACCGTGCATCGAACCTTTCGCCATGATCCGCTGGATCCAGCCGGCCGACTCCTCGTCGAGAGGCGGCCCGGGCAGCATCAACGCAAGTTCCAGCTCGGGATGGTCGGCCTGGTGCACCGTGCACCAGCGGAAGTCCTCGCTGAGGGTGATGTCCTCCCCCAGCACGAACCCGAGCTTGTCGGTGTAGAACGCCTTCGCCGCGTCGATGTCGTTCACATAGACGGTCACCAGGCTGACGTTGGTGATCACGGCTCCTCCTCTTGGTCGTCGTCAGTACGACGGTAGGCGGCAGCCGCCCCTGGTTGCTTCTCCGGAATTGCGGAGTTCAGCCCGAGCATGAACACGAAGCAACCCGGGATCCGCGCCCCGGTCTGCGTCCGCTGGTACTCGGTCGGCGTCATCCCGACCAGTTCGGTGAACCGCTGCGAGAACGACCCCAGGCTGCTGTATCCGACCAGTCCGCACACCTCGGTCACAGTCAGGTTCGTCGCCCGCAGCAGATCGGTCGCGCGCTCGATCCGCCGACGGGTGACGTACTGCATCGGCGTCTCGCCGTACTCGGCCGCGAAGCATCGCAGGAAGTGGTACTTCGACACCCCGGCAGCCGCCGCCAGCCCGGCGAGGTCGAGCGGTTCCGCATAGTTGCGATCAGCAACATCCCGCGCACGCCGCAGATGCCCCAGCAGCCCCACCGGTACGACGATCGCCACCCTCCGAGCCTAGGCCCAGAGCGGACTTTCGGCGGGTACCGAAAGCTTGGAGCTCCCCGACAGCCTGCTCGAAGGTGGTGGGATGAGAGTCGGACAAGGTGGGACCGGGCCGGGACCGCACACGCCGGACGGCAGTGCGATCGAACTCTACGAGGTCACGCCGGTGCACGGTGAGGACCAGTTGATCAACGCCGCGATCGATCCGGGCAGCAGCATTCTCGAGCTAGGTTGCGGTACCGGGCGGATCACCCGGCCGCTGCTCGCTTGCGGCCATCAGGTGGTCGCGGTCGACGAGTCGCCGGACATGATCGCGCGGGTCACCGAGACCGAGACGATCTGCTCGACGATCGGCGACCTCAGGCTCGACCGCCGCTTCGACGTGGTGCTGATGATGTCGTACCTGATCAACGTCGCCGACGACGCGGAACGCCTGCGCCTGCTGCAGACCTGCGCCCTCCACGTCCGCCCCGGCGGCGCCGTCCTCCTCCAGCAGCAGATCCCCGGCATGCTGCGCGGTCCCGCCGTGATGGAGAACGACCGCCGCCGCCTGGTCGTCTCCGACGTCGAGGAACTCCCCGGCAATCGCCAGGCCGCGACCCTGACCCACACCATCGGAGGCCGCTCCTGGTCGCAACGGATCCTCACCCAGAACCTCACCGAGGAGCAGCTGTCCGCACAGCTGACCGAGGCCGGCCTGACCCTGACGGACTACCTCACCCCCGACAAGACCTGGGTACGAGCGCAACTCGCCTGACGGTCCGCGCTACTGCTTGGCGTCGTCCTTCTTCTCCGGCTTGGCGTCGACGCCGGCCTCCTTGCGCTGCTCCGGCGTGATCGGCGCCGGCGCGGCGGTCAGCGGGTCGAACCCGCCGCCGGACTTCGGGAAGGCGATCACGTCGCGGATCGACTCGGTGCCGGCCAGCAAGGCGGTGATCCGGTCCCAGCCGAACGCGATCCCGCCGTGCGGCGGCGCGCCGAACTTGAACGCGTCGAGCAGGAACCCGAACTTCTCGGTCGCCTCCTCGTCGGTCAGACCCATCACCTTGAAGACCCGCTTCTGGACGTCCTCGCGGTGGATACGGATCGACCCGCCACCGATCTCGTTGCCGTTGCAGACGATGTCGTACGCGTACGCCAGCGCCGACCCCGGGTCGGTGTCGAACGTCGCCATCGAATCCGGCTTCGGCGACGTGAAGGCATGGTGTACGGCGGTCCACGCGCCCGAACCCACCGCGACGTCACCCGCGGCGGTCGCCTCGTCGGCCGGCTCGAACAGCGGCGCGTCGACGACCCACACGAACGACCAGGCCGACTCGTCGATCAGCCCACCGCGGCGGCCGATCTCCAGCCGGGCCGCACCCAGGAGGGCCCGCGACGACTTCACCGGACCGGCAGCGAAGAAGATGCAGTCCCCCGGCTTCGCGCCGACGTGGTCGGCGATTCCCGCGCGCTCCTCGTCCGACAGGTTCTTCGCGACCGGACCGCCCAGCTCACCGTCCTGGCCGACCAGCACGTAGGCCAGACCACGAGCCCCGCGCTGCTTGGCCCAGTCCTGCCACGCGTCCAGCTGCTTCCGCGGCTGGTCGGCGCCACCCGGCATCACGACGGCACCGACGTACGGCGCCTGGAACACCCGGAACGGCGTGTTCTTGAAGTACTCCGTGCACTCCACCAGTTCGAGGCCCATCCGCAGATCCGGCTTGTCGCTGCCGAACCGCGCCATCGCCTCGGCGTACGTCATCCGCGGGATCGGCGTCTGCACGTCGTACCCGACGAGCTTCCACAGCGCGGCCAGGATCTCCTCGGACAGCGCGATGACGTCGTCCTGGTCGACGAAGCTCATCTCGATGTCGAGCTGGGTGAACTCCGGCTGCCGGTCGGCGCGGAAGTCCTCGTCCCGGTAGCAGCGGGCGATCTGGTAGTACCGCTCCATCCCGGCCACCATCAGCAGCTGCTTGAACAGCTGCGGCGACTGCGGGAGCGCGTACCACGAGCCGGGCTGCAGCCGCGCCGGGACGAGGAAGTCCCGCGCGCCTTCCGGCGTCGACTTGGTCAGCGTCGGCGTCTCGATCTCGACGAAGTCGTGGTTCGCGAGCACCTCCCGGGCCGCGCGGTTCACCTGGCTGCGCAGGCGGAGCGCCGAACCGGGGCCCTGGCGGCGCAGGTCGAGGTACCGGTACTTCAGCCGGACCTCCTCGTTCACCGGGGTCGTGTGGTGCTCCTCGACCGGGAACGGCAGCGGGGCGGCCTCGTTCAGCACCTCGACCTCTTCGGCGATGACCTCGATCTCCCCGGTCGGCAGATTCGGGTTCGCGTTGCCCTCGGGACGCGGGGAGACGACGCCGACGACCTTCAGGCAGTACTCCGAGCGCAGGCCGTGCGCGGCGTCCTCGTCGCGGATGACGACCTGGACGGTGCCGGTGGAGTCGCGCAGGTCGAGGAACGCCACGCCGCCGTGATCGCGCCGCCGCGCCACCCAGCCCGCCAGGATCACGGTCTGCCCGGCGTTCTCGGCGCGCAACGAGCCTGCGGAATGGGTACGGATCACGAGTTCTCCTGAAGGGTGTCGATCTGAGGTCGTACGTCGGCCGCCGGGGGCGTCCAGGTGGCCGGGTCGGCGGGCACCTGCTCGCCGCTGCGGATGTCCTTCATCTCAGGGCCGTTCTCGGTGCTGAACAGCACGAACGGGATCCCACGCCGGTCCGCGAACCGGATCTGCTTGCCGAACTTCGCCGCCGCCGGCGCCACCTCGACGGGAATTCCGCGCGAACGCAGCTGCGCGGCCGTCCGCATCGCGTCGGCCCGGTCCTCCTCGGCGTTCAACGCGACCAGCACGGCGGTCGGCGTACTGCGGCTGCCCTTGAGCAACCCCTGGCTGATCAGCCGGTGCACCAGCCGGGACACACCGATCGAGATCCCGACGCCCGGGTACGTCGTCTTGCCGTCGGAGGCGAGCGAGTCGTACCGCCCACCACCACCCACCGACCCGAACGACTCCTGGCCGACCAGGTAGATCTCGTAGACCGCGCCGGTGTAGTAGTCCAGGCCGCGGGCGATCCGCAGGTCGGCCATCAGCAGACCGGGAGCGTGCTCGGCGGCCGCGGCCATCACCTGGCTCAGCTGCTCGAGGCCCTCGTCCAGCGTGGGGTGCTCGACACCGAGCGCGCGGACCTGGTCGGCGAACGACGTGTCCGTGCTGGAGATGTCGGCCAGTTGCACCGCGAGCCGAGCCTGCTTGTCGGTCGCGCCGGCCTCGATCAGGCGCTCGACCACCTTCTCCGGACCGATCTTGTCGATCTTGTCGACGATCCGCAGCACCGTGGTGACGTCATCCAGGCCGAGTCCGCGGTAGAACCCCTCGGGGATCTTGCGGTTGTTCACCTTGATCACGAACTCCGGCACCGGCAGCTTGCGCAGCGCGTCCGCGATCACCAGCGGGAGCTCGACCTCGTAGTGGAACGGCAGCTCGCCGCTGTCGACGATGTCGATGTCGGCCTGGGTGAACTCGCGGTAGCGGCCCTCCTGCGGGCGCTCACCGCGCCAGACCTTCTGGATCTGGTAGCGGCGGAACGGGAAGACCAGCTTGCCGCTGTGCTCCAGCACATAGCGGGCGAACGGCACGGTCAGGTCGAAGTGCAGCCCGAGCGCCGCGTCCTCATCGGCTCCGGCGGCCAGGCGCCGTACGCCGTAGATCTCCTTGTCGGCGTCCTCGCCCTGGTTGGACAGGCGCTCGACCGGCTCCACCGCACGAGTCTCGATCGACGCGAAACCGTGCAGCTCGAACGTTTCCCGGATCACGTCGAGGAACCGCTGCTCGACGATCCGGTCCGCTGGCAAAAACTCGGGGAACCCGCTCAGTGGGCTGAGTCTAATCATTTGGCCTTGCTCATATCTGCTGAATCTCCAGGTCCTGCAAGTAGGGGTTGGTCGCCTTCTCCCGGCCGATCGTGGTCTGGCCACCATGACCCGGCAGGACGACGATCTCGTCGCGCATCGGCAGGATCTTGGTGGCCAAGGTATGCAGCATCGCCGGATGGTCGCCCCCAGGCAGATCCGTCCGGCCGATCGACCCGGCGAACAACACGTCACCGGAGAAAAGAACCGCGGGCACGTCTTCCGGCCCGTCGTACGGCGTGGTGAACGTGACCGACCCTCTGGTGTGTCCAGGGGTGTGGTCGACGGTGAAACTAAGGCCCGCCAGCTCGACGCTCAGCCCGTCCGTGAGCTCGGCGACGTCGTCCGGCTCCGCGAACTCGTGCGTCCCGCCGAGCAGCATCCGCGCCGTTTCCGGGCTGAGCCCGGCCATCGGGTCCGACAGCAGGTGCCGGTCGTCCGGGTGGATCCAGGCGGTGGCGTCATACGTCCCGCAGACCGGGAGTACGGAAAACATATGGTCGATGTGACCGTGTGTGAGCAGTACGGCGACGGGTTTGAGCTTGTTCTCCCGCACCACCCGCTCGACGCCGGCGGTCGCGTCCTGACCGGGGTCGATGACGATGCATTCCGCGCCCTGGCCGGTGGCGACGACGTAGCAGTTCGTACCCCACGAACCCGCGGGGAACCCGGCGATGAGCACGACAGACCTTCCTGAAACGGTTCCGGACCACCCAAGGCTACCGGTGCGCGGGCGGTGAGTTCGAACCGGATTGTGACGCAACACCGTTGCGTCACGGCTGGGAGTTTGTGATTGTTCAGGGATAAGCGTCGGGACAGCACCCGACGCGCCCAGGCGGACCCTGTTCGCGCGGATGGACCGGGGACTGACCAGAATGGGCACGAGCGCAGTGCATACCGCCGGAAGGGGCGAGTTGTGGCCGGAGAGAGCTGGGGCCGGGTAGCTGAGGACGGAACGGTCTTCGTACGGACCAAGGACGGTGAGCGGGCGGTCGGCCAGTGGCCGGACGCGAACCCCGAGGAGGCCCTCGCCTTCTACACCCGCCGGTACGACGCGCTGGCGTTCGAGGTGGAGCTGCTGGAGCAGCGGGTCCAGGCGGGCACGGTGTCGCCGGACGACGCGCGAGCCGCGGTGAAGAAGGTGACCAGCTCGATCGACGAGGCGCAGGCGGTCGGCGACCTCGACGGCCTGCGGTCCCGGCTGGAGGCGCTCACCCCGCTGGTCGCCCAGCAGCGCGAGAAGCGCAAGGCCGAGCGGGCCGCGAAGGTCGAAGAGGCCCGCGCCGCCAAGACCAAGATCGCCACCGAGGCCGAGACCATCGCCGCCGGCACCGACTGGCGGCACGGCGTGACCCGGCTGCGCGAACTGCTCGACGAGTGGAAGGCACTCCCCCGGCTCGACAAGTCCAGCGACGACGAGCTGTGGCACCGGTTCTCCTCCGCGCGGACGACCTACACCCGGCACCGTAAGCAGCACTTCGCCGAGCTGTCCTCCAAGCGTGAGGAGGCCGCGGTGGTGAAGGAGCGGCTCGCAGCTGAGGCGGAGACGCTCGCGTCGTCGTCCGACTGGGGTCCGACGTCGGGCCGCTTCCGGGACCTGATGCGGCAGTGGAAGGCCGCCGGTCCGGCGCCGCGCGAAGTGGACGACAAGCTGTGGGCGCGTTTCCGGGCCGCCCAGGACACGTTCTTCGGCGCGCGGGACGCCGTACAGGCCGAGGAGAACGCCGAGCAGGTGGAGAACCTCCAGGCCAAGGAGACGCTCCTGGTCGAGATCGAGGCCATCCTGCCGGTCGAGGACGCGAAGGTCGCCCGTGAGCAGCTCCGCGAGCTACTGGACCGCTGGGACCAGATCGGCAAGGTCCCGCGCGACTCGATGCGCGCCATCGACTCCCGCCTGCGCGCCGTGGAGCAGGCCGTGAAGGCCGCCGAGGACGAGGTCTGGAACCGCAGCAACCCCGAGGCCCGCGCCCGGGCCGAGGCCACGGTCAAGCAGCTCCAGTCGCTCATCGCCGACCTGGAGAAGCAGGCCGCCAAGGCGGAGTCCCAAGGCAACGCCCGCAAGGCCACCGAGGCCCGCGAAGCCATCGCCGCCCGCCGCGAATGGCTCACCCAGGCGCAGAACGCCCTCACCGACTTCAGCTGACGCCCGCGGGCCCCGCTCCCGCAGGCGTCAGCCCGGGCTTACGGCCCGAAGAAGGTCATCGTCCGGCCGATCAGGTCTGCCTTGTCGGCCGCCGTTCCGTAGGCCTCCAACGGGAAGGCCAGGAAGACGACCTTGTACGTCCCGGCGAACGACAGTGAGTCCGGCTGAGTGGCGTCATCGGTGAACGCCGTCAGCGCACCACCGTTCGGCGTGATCTGGTCCTCGAACTCAGCGCCCAGGACCGCGTGGTTCAGCGGCACCGTGCCGATGCCGTTCGTCACCGGGTTCCCGGCGACGCCGTGCACGGCGTCAGTGCCCTTGTCGTTCTGCGTCTCGCTCCCGTCCCAGGTGATGTGCAGGAAGTCGTGCACGAAGGCCGTCGTACCCGCTGCCTGGTCGAGGATGTCCTGACCGGACATCAGCAGCCGCCCGCCCCCGGTCAGGAACGCCTGCAGCCGTTGCTCGTACGGCGTGATCGGTGCCGGGTAGCTGTTCCCGGTGAACCACACGACGTTCTTGTGTGCGAGCAGGTAGTTCAGCGGCAGGTTGCTGTCGGCGCCGAGGTCCCAGGTGTCGAACTGGACACCCTTGCTGGTCAGGGCGGTCGAATACACCCCTTGCACGTCGGGCGAGTTGTTGTCGTTGTCGACGAGCAAGGTGTCGACGGTGACCGCGATGGTCTTGATCGAAGCGGTCGCCGTGACCCCCGGACTACCGGCCGAGGTCGCGGTCACGGTGGCCGTGTTCGTGCCGGTCGCCCCAGCCGTCACCTTGACGCAGACCGCTGCCGTCGCCCCTGGCGCGACCGCCGGTGTCGTCGTGGCCGGCGTCGTACAGGTCGAGTCGAAGAACGCGACCGGGTCGGTCCCGCCACTGCTCGACAACGTGTAGCTGTCGGTGGTGAAGCCGAGGTTCTTGACCGACAGCGGGTAGTTCACCGTGGTCCCCGGCCGACCGCCGTCGGTCTGCGTCGCCGGCGTGAGGCCGACGGCGTAGGCCGGTGCGATCGGGGTCGTCACCGGTGAGCCGGTGGTGAAGGGACCTTCGGCGGACGTGGCTCGTACGCCGTCGTTGACAATCGCGGACAGCTTCTTCGAGCTGGCGATCCGTACGCCGAGGTGCACGGTGACACTGCCGCCCGCCGGAATGGTCAGACCGGTCCACGTCGCGACTCCGGCAACGTTCGTACCACCGTTGTCGGCGTCGAGGAACGATGTGTTCGCGGGGATCGGGTCGGTCAGCGTCACCCCGGTTGCGGCGGCGTTGCCGATGTTCTTCAGCGTGATCGCGTAGTCGAGCCGGCTCGACGGTCCGACCGGCACGCCCGCGTCCACCTTGCTCACGACGAGCGCCGGGACGGCCGTCGTGTCGAAGCTCCGGAACGCTCCCCGACCGTGGGTTCCGGCTGCCAGCACCCGGTGGGATGGATCCAGGTTGAGCTGCCAGATCGCGGCGTCCGGCATGCCGGAGCCGAGCGGTGCCCAGTGCACGCCGCCGTCGTGCGTGACGAACGGTCCGACGTCGGTCCCGGCGTACAGGGTGTTCGCGTACGACGGGTCGAGGATGATCGAGTTCACCGGGCTGTCGGGCAGGTTGAAGCTGATGTCGGTCCAGCTCGCCCCGCCGTCGGTGGTCTTGAAGACGTGACCGGGCCGGGACGGCGTCGCCCGGTTGAAGCCCGCGTAGGAGATGTACGCGATCCGGTAGTTGCTCGGGTCGACCGCGATCTGCGTGGGCGGCCGCTTCGGCAGCTTGCCGTTGTCCAGCCGGGTCCAGGTGGGCGTGTCCGTGGCCTGGGCGTTCGGGCTGACGTACACGTACCCGTCTTCCGCGCCGGTGTAGACGGCGTTGCCGCCACCCACGCCGATCGCCGAGATGAAGCAGCCGCGTCCGCCGTTGGGAGCCGCGCCGGTGCAGCCGCTGCTCAGGTCGGGACTGATCGGCTTCCACCGCACGTCACCCGCCGACGGAGCCTTCGCGTTGTCCGTGCGGTACAGCCGGTAGGTGCCGAGGAACAGCTGATCCGTCCGCTGCTGGTTCTGCACCCAGGGGATGTAGAACTCGGCCCGGTCGTTCAGATTGATCCCGGTCTGGATGAACTGGTTGGAGAAGAACGCCGCTCCGCCGTCGGTGTAGCGATACGGGGTGATGCCGAAGTACGTGCCGAACACGAAGTTCGCGTCGTTCGGGTCGACCAGCACTTGACCGCCGTCACCGCTGGCGACGTCGAACCAGCTGGCCGAGGCCGTCGACTTACGGTCGGTGCCGTTGTCCTGCGTACCGCCCCAGACCCTGGCCGGCACGGTCGGCACGTTCGCGATCGAGGTGAACTGACCGAGCTGGAGACCGGTGCGATGGGTCACCGCCGCGGTGTTCGGATCCACGGTACCGTTGAGGTTCTGCCACGTGACCGCGCTGAGCGGGTCGGTGGCGCTCGGCCGGCCGCCGCGGTCGGCGCTGTACCAGACGCCGCCGTCGTTGCCGATCAGGACGTGCGCCGGGTTCGCCGGGTCGAGTGCGACCGCGTGGAAGTCCGGGTGCTGGTCCCAGCCGAGGTTCTTCCAGGTCTGGCCACCGTCGTCGGACCGGAAGATGCCGCCGGATCCGATGTCGTAGTTGAACTGGCCGGCCGCGTAGACGATGTTCGGGTTCACCGGATCCGCGAGGATCACGTTGTCGTACGTGCATTGCTCCGCGCAGTAGTCCTCGACCGTGTCGGCACCGGTGCCGGCCGGCAGGATCGCCCAGCTGGCCCCCTGGTTCGTCGACTTGAAGACCCTGGAAGGCTGATCGTTCCAGTTGAATCCCGCGTACAGTACGGCGTTCTGCCCCGCCGGATGCGACAGTCCGAGCGCGAACCGCGTCCCGGTACCGGCGTAGTCAGCGGCAGGCAGACCGGTCATGATCGGTGCCCAGTGCGCGCCGGCGTCGGTGCTCTTGTAGATCGCGTCCCCCCAGAACGAGCTGTAGAGGATGCTCGGGTTCTGCGGGTCCAGCTCGAGGTCGGTGGCGCCGTTGAGCTCCGACTTCGCTTCCTTCAGCAGGGTCCAGCTCGTGCCGCCGTCCTTGGACTCCCAGACGCCGTACCGCGAGTGCACCGGAGGCGTCGTACGACGGGCTCCGCCGCGGCCGCGCAGGATCGCGGCGTAGAGGTGGTTCGCGTTGGCCGGATCGACGGCCAGCGCAGAGGTCGACACGCCTTCGAAGAAGTCGCCGGACACCTGGGCCCAATGCTCACCGCCGTCGGTGGACTTCATGATGCCGTTGCCGAAATAGCTGTCGCCGGACAGTGCGCCCTCACCGGTACCGGCGTACACGATGGCGTCGTTGGACGGTGCCACGGCGAGCGCGCCGATGGCGAGGGACGGCTGGCCGTCGGTCTTCGCCGACCAGGTGCCGGTCGCCGGATCGTACAGCCAGATGCCACCCTGGGCACCGCCGAGGATGAACCGGCCGTTGCTGGGCCGGATCGCCAGTGCCCCGATCCGCCCGGCCATCGCGGTGAAGATCGGCGTACTGCGGGTCACCTGGACGATCGGATCCGGTCCGAGGCCGGTCCAGGTACCGGTGAACGTCGCGGGGCCGGGACTTGGCGTCCCGTTCTTACGGAGGTCGGCCGCGGCCCGGGCCGCGGCCGCACGCAATGCTCCGGCCTGCTGGTTGTCGAGCGGCTGGTCGCCCGCCGTACGGCGACTCATGAAGAACAGGTCCCGCTGCAGCTGGACCTGCTCGTCTTCCTCACTGATTCGCGGCGGCGCCGCTCCCGGCTGCAACGTCGGGGTGTCGTCGACCACCGCACTGCCAACAGCGCTGCCCGGAGCCGTCACCAGCCCCGCTATCAGCACCGCCGACCCGATCGCCGCTACGGCAAGCCGAACCCGTCCAATCGTCATACCGCACTCCCCTTAGTCCCCCGAGAGCGCTGTTGCCTCCAGCAAGCTCGCCACTCCATCAACCTGTTGTCAAGACCTCACTCCCTGTGGACAACTCTCAGCACGCTGAGGGCCTCCTGCTGGATGTTCGAGTACGACTTGCCGTACTACTTCGCCGGGCTGCCCTTCACGGCCCGTCAAGTGCCGCGCAAACTCGCCTGGCTGCTGGCTCGCGGCGGGCGAGGGTTTAGTTGGAGGCGGGCTTGCCGCGGCGGTGGCGGAGAACGCCGACGGCGAGGGCCAGAAGGAGTGCGGCTGCGCAGGTGATGGGGAGGATGAGGTCGTTGTAGGTATCGGTGGGGGGTGCGGCGGTGAGGTCGTTGTAGCCGTCGGTGGAGGGTGCAGTGGCGACGTCGTAGCCGCCGGCGGTGCCTTGGTCGGAGTAGTGGGTGCCGGGGAGTTTGTCGGAGTAGCGCGTGGCGACCAGGTCTTGGTAGGCGGCGACTGTGATGGGGGCGGTGCCGATGGACTTGGCGGCGGCGGGGTTGAGGGGGCGGATCCGGGTGCCGGTGAGGGCGTACCAGGCGCCGATCTGGGGTTCGGTGAAGACGAGGGCGCCGCGGGCTGCGGTGCTCATGCGGGCTTCGGTGTTGCCGCTGGCTACGTTCACCGGTTGCCAGGTGCCGGTGGCCGCGTCGAGGGCGGTGAAGACGGTCAGCGACTGATTGCCTTGGGTGGCGGCAGTTGCGGCGTACCAGAAGGTTGCCACGGGCGCCGAGGCGTCGCGGACGAAGGCCGGATTGAGGGCGTAGATCGCGTGGGTGTCCGGCGCGACGGTGAGTTTGCCGGCGGTCTTCGCGGAGCTCGTGGTGGCGAGTCTGCCGAGCAGGCGGAGGGCGGTCGGTGACTGGGCCGCAGTGGTTGCCTTGGACAACTCAGTGGCGGAGACCGGTTGCGGGGTCGCCGCATTCGCACCACCGGCGAAGGTCATCAGCAGTCCGAGACCGACGGCCAGTACGGCGGCGGAGCGGAGCAGGATGTTCTTGGGGCGGGGCATGGTCAGGCTCCGATCCGGTACAGGGAGTGGGTCCAGGTGAACTGGGAGTTCGACCGGTACCAGTTGTAGGTCGAGTAGTTGTAGCGCGGGTCGTCCGGCCAGGGGTTGTAGAACTCGATCGTCGAGTCGGAGGAGTCGTACCCGATGATGTCCATCATGTGACCGCCGCCCGACGTCCAGCCGATCCGCGTCATCACCGGGCGCCCGGCCGCGATCTCGGTGACGAGGGTGCTCAAGCTCAGCGTGCCCGAGACGTAGCTGCCGGCGCTGATCCCGATCGAGCGGAAGGCCTGCTGGTCGTTCGCCAGCGTGGCCTGGTTGTTCGGGCAGGTCGCGTTCTGACTGTTGCCGAAGGCCAGGTTGCAGAACTGGTTCTGCGAGTACGCGCGTCCGTAGAACGCCGCGATGCTGTTGCCGCTCGCCGCCCAGCACCAGTTCGACTTCTGCTGGGACTGCCCGGTGACGTTCAGGTAGTAGCTGCCGGGCGCGGCCGACGCCGGCGGCGCGAGCGGAGCCAGCGTGGCCAGTCCGAGGATCGTTGCCAGCAGCAATGACCAGGAGCGGCGGGGGCGGAGCCTGCTCATGGAGCCTCCTGCGATGGGTTGTGGATGTCCATCGTCGGGACCCGGCCGGGCCGCGGCAAGAACCGGCGTACGACGCCACCGCCCGCTGTGAACGCGAAGCGGCCGTGAACAGCGGGTGACAAGCCGATGCCGGACTGTGCTGTGAATGTTTACACTGAGCCGCGGACCGCCATTCCCTAGGAGCGTCACCATGATCGAATCGTCGGTGCCGGCTGTGACTCCTGAGACGTCGTTCGCCGAGGCGCTGCGGCAGGCGATCGCGCGCCGCGGCCTCGCCCTGAACCGGATCCGCACTCACCTCGCCGATCGCGGCCTGCAGGTCGGGGTCGCCACGCTGAGCACGTGGCAGAGCGGCCGCCGCATCCCTCGCGACGACTCGCTGGCCGTCATCACCGCGCTCGAGGAGCTCCTGCACCTGCCCACCGGCTGGCTGACGGTCCGCATCCCACCCGCCCGCAGCGAGCCGGCCTGCTCCACACATCCGTACGCCGTCGTCGACTACGCCGTGGCCCTGACCGAGCTGCTCGATCGGCTCCGCCGCGACGCCCACGGTCGCCTCCGCAACGTGACCGTGCTCGAAGAGCTCCACCTCGGCCCCCACCGGAGCGGCCACCTAAGACGCGTGACCCAGAGTGTCATCGCCGTACAACCGGTGGATCGCCTGATCATCGCTGCCCAAGGCGAGCCGGGCTGCAACGTCGACCAAATCGCCCTGCGCGCGGTGAGCGGCTGCCGGACCGGCCGGATCGCACGCCATCCTGACACCGGCGCGATGCTGGGTGAACTCCTGCTCGACCGCATGCTCGCAGTCGGCGACACCGCCATCGTGCACTACGACATCGAGGACCGGACCGGCCTACCGGCGATGGACTATCAGCGGTTCAACGAGTGGGGTGGGGCCCACTACGTGCTCGAGGTGCAGTTCGACCGGGCCGCTCTGCCGGTCCGAGTGCACGAGTTCCGCCGTCGCCACACGAGTGGTCCCGACCTCGTCCGGCGCGACCTGATGCTCACCCCCGACGGCCGGGCGCACGTCGTGGAGCCGTCCACCGATCCCGGCACCGTCGGCATCGCGTGGGAGTGGGACTGACGCTCACGTCTGGAAGCCGGCGTGCACGTGGTCGTGGTGGGTCTGGTCGGAGAAGAACGCCGCACCGGACAGCTGGTAGGGCCCGCCGACGTTGTACGAGCCGAGCGACTCCGCCGCCCGCATGTACGACGTGATCAGCGACCGTGAGGTGCTCGGGGCAACGACCGGGTGACCATCGATCTGCCAGGTGTCGAACGCCCGCCCGCGCGGGTGATCGCTCGGCCGGTTGGTGCCGAAGACATCCAGTGGATGACCGGAGCGGACCACACTGATCCCGATCCGGTACGTCGTGGCGAGCTGCAGCATCGTGGTGAGCACGCTGTCATGCACCTGCCCCGACCGGATGTCGGCCGCGGATGCCGGCGGCAACGAGATCCGATCACTCGCCAGCACCTGCCGCGCCGCCGCCGACAACCGCGCGCCCGGCGCCCCAGGCTGCGCCGGGTGCGTCGCCGTCACCCGCCAACTCCCCCGCGACTTGCTCAGCCGTACGTCGACCGTCGTACCACCGCTGACCACACGCCCACCGCTGATCGTGTACACCCGGCACGGCACCAGCACACTCGCCGAGTCACTCAGGATCCCGCCGTACTGCGCGTCGATCACCTCGACCACCGACCACGTCCCAGCCGGCCGCAGCAACTTCACCACAGCCGCCACCGCCACAGCCTTGGCCTCCGGCTGGATCTCCCCGGCCCCAGGTGTCCACGCCCGCACCGAAGGCAGCGCGACCGTGGGAGTAGAAGCCGACGCACTCGGTGTAGCCGGCGCCGTCGACGCCGTTGGCGTGCTGGGTGCACTCGGCGTCCCCACCGGACTCGAGGCAACCGAACTGCTCGGCCCACTGTCAGCCGAGGATCCACTGCACCCGGCCAGCAACCCAGCACCCGCTACCAGCAGTCCGCGACGTCCAAGCCGACCTGACGAGCTCATACTCGCAGTCTCCCCCGGCCCTCAAACGCAGCCAGGTCAGCTGGGCGACCAGCCGGTCTCCCGCGCCCACCGCTCGGCGCCCGCGATCAGCACCTGCGTCGCCCGTGCCTTGATCTGCCCGTAGTCAGCCCAGTCGGTCACGCTGACCGCCAGCCGCTGCTTGAACGCTCCCCAGCCGATCCGCGCCGCCTCGTCGGCCCGCAGGTAGTCCCGGAACAGCAACGCATACCGAGCGTTCGGCCCACCCGCGATCCGGAAGTGGATGTTGGACGACCGAGCCCCCACCGGTGGCGCGAAGACACGCTTGCGGCTCTCCGTACCGCTCGAGACCTCAAGGACGTTCCACGGCTCCGGCCTCAGCCGGAAGCCCAGCCCTTCCATCGTTTCCACCAGCCCATCGCCGTCCAGGTCGGCAGTCCGCACCTGCACGTCGATGCAGTCCTTGGCCGGCAGACCGGGCACCGAGGTGGATCCGACATGATCCACCGCCACCGCCCGATGCCCCAGCGCCGCAGCCAGCCTCCCGGCGATCAGCTCGAACTCGTCCGGCCACCCCGGCTGATAGTCGACAACTGAAACCGACGCGTGGATCTCATCAGGAAAGGGCATCGGACCAGCTTGCCGAGCACCGGACCTGGTGTCGACCGAGTTATTGCGTGACGCGGTAGACGTCGAAGACGCCTTCGACGGAGCGGACGGCCTTCAGGACGTGGCCGAGGTGGGTGGGGTCGCCCATTTCGAAGGTGAAGCGGGACTTGGCGATGCGGTCGCGGGTGGTGGTGAGGGCCGCGGACAGGATGTTCACGTGGTAGTCGGACAGGACCCGGGTGATGTCCGAGAGCAGGCGGGCCCGGTCCAGTGCCTCGACCTGGATCGCGACCAGGAAGACCGACTGAGCGGTCGGGGCCCACTCGACCTCGACGATGCGCTCCGGTTGGGTCTGCAGGTTCTCCACGTTGGCGCAGTCCGCCCGGTGCACCGAAACCCCGGCGCCCCGCGTGACCCAGCCGATGATCTCGTCGCCCGGCACCGGCGTACAACACCGGGCAAGCTTCGACAGCACATCCGTCGCGCCCTTGACGATGACACCGGCGTCGCCGCGAGCCGTCCGCTTCCGGCGCTCACGACTGGCCGGCAGCCGCACGCCCTCGGACAGATCCTCGGCCGCGCCCTCCTCACCGCCGTACGTCTCGATCAGACGCCGTACGACGGCCTGTGCGCTGACGTGGCTCTCGCCGACCGCGGCGTACAGACCGGTGACATCCGGGTAGCGCAGCGAGTTGGCCACCGCGGTGAGCGTCTCATGCGAGAGCAGGCGCTGCAGCGGCAGGCCCTCCTTGCGGAGCTGCTTGGCGATCGCGTCCTTGCCGTGCTCGATCGCCTCGTCGCGGCGCTCCTTGGAGAACCAGTGCTTGATCTTGTTCCGCGCGCGCGGGCTCTTGACGAACGTCAGCCAGTCGCGCGACGGACCGGCGCCCTGCGCCTTCGAGGTGAAGACCTCGACGACGTCACCGTTCTCGAGGGTGCTCTCCAGCGGCACGAGCCGGCCGTTGACCCGGGCGCCGATGCAGCGGTGCCCGACCTCGGTGTGGATCGCGTACGCGAAGTCGACCGGCGACGACCCCGTCGGCAGCGACATCACGTCGCCGCGCGGGGTGAAGACGTAGACCTCGGAGTTGTTGATCTCGAACCGCAGCGAGTCGAGGAACTCCGACGGGTCGGAGGTCTCCCGCTGCCAGTCGACGAGCTGCCGCACCCAGGGCATCTCGTTCGGCCCGCCGATCTCGGTGGTCGGCGCACCGGCCACGTCCGGCGCGGCGGTCGTCGGGTCCTCCTTGTACTTCCAGTGCGCGGCGATGCCGTACTCCGCCCGGCGGTGCATCGAGAACGACCGGATCTGCAGCTCCACCGGCTTGCCCTGCGGGCCGATCACGGTGGTGTGCAGCGACTGGTACATGTTGAATTTCGGCATCGCGATGTAGTCCTTGAACCGGCCGGGCACCGGGTTCCACCGCGCGTGCAGTATGCCGAGCGCGGCGTAGCAGTCCCGGACCGACTCGACCAGCACGCGGATGCCGACCAGGTCGTAGATGTCGCCGAACTCGCGGCCGCGGACGATCATCTTCTGGTAGATCGAGTAGTAGTGCTTCGGCCGGCCGGTGACGGTCGCCTTCACCTTGGCTCCGCGCAGGTCCTCGTGCACCTGGTCGATGACCGAGGCGAGGTATTCGTCCCGGGACGGCGCGCGCTCGGCGACCAGCCGGACGATCTCGTCGTACACCTTCGGGTGCAGGGTCGAGAAGGACAGGTCCTCGAGCTCCCACTTGATCGTGTTCATACCCAGCCGGTGGGCCAACGGGGCGTAGATCTCGAGGGTCTCGCGGGCGATCCGCTCCTGCTTCTCCTGCCGCAGGAAGCCGAGCGTGCGCATGTTGTGCAGCCGGTCGGCGAGCTTGATCACCAGCACCCGGATGTCCTTGGCCATCGCGACGACCATCTTGCGGATGGTCTCGGCCTGCGCGGACTCGCCGTACTTGACCTTGTCGAGCTTGGTGACGCCGTCGACGAGCATGGCGATCTCTTCGCCGAAGTCGCGAGTCAGGTCCGCGACCGTGTACGGCGTGTCCTCGACGGTGTCGTGCAGGAGCGCGGCGCACAGGGTCGGCGCCGTCATACCGAGCTCGGCCAGGATGGTGGCGACCGCGAGCGGGTGCGTGATGTATGCGTCACCGCTCTTGCGGAGCTGGCCGGTGTGGTACTTCTCCGCGGTCCGGTAGGCGCGCTCGATCATGCCGAGGTCGGCCTTCGGGTGGGTCGCACGGACGACCCGGAACAGCGGCTCGAGCATCGGCGCGCGGTTCGGGTGCCTGGTGCCGCCGAGGCGGGCGAGCCGGGCGCGAACGCGGGCGGGCGCAAGCCGGGGCGGTTGGGCGGCGGGCGGCGACACGGGCGCCGGGCGCACGGGTATGGGCGCGCGCGGGGGCTCCTGCGGTACCACGTTCGGCACCGCCGACGTCATCGCCGGGTCTTCGCCCACGTTGTGTCCCTCCGCCGACAGACCACCAGTCTAGGGGGCGACGGCCAACGAGGCAGAAACACCCTGTGGACAACACGCCGGGTAGGGCGACTGATTCACACCGTGACGAGGGCGGTCAACTGCTCGTCGGCGAGGCGTTTGCGGCCCGGCAGGAAGGAGAGTTCCAGCAGAACCGTCGTCCCCAGCACCTCGGCGCCGCAGCGCCGGATCAGCCGCAGACACGCCTCGACCGTGCCGCCGGTGGCGAGGACGTCGTCGATCACGAGCACCCGCTCCCCCGGCGCGAACGCGTCCTGGTGCACCTCGATGGTCGCCTCGCCGTACTCCAGCGCGTACGACTCCTCGTACGTCGCAGCCGGCAACTTGCCCTTCTTCCGCACCGGCACGAACCCGGCGCCGAGGGCGAGCGCGACCGGGGCGGCCAGGATGAAGCCGCGCGCCTCGATCCCGACCACCTTGTCGACCACCGGGTTCCCGTCGTCGTCCTTCCCGGAGGCGGCCAGCGCCTCGACCACCTGGGCGAACCCGCTGTGGTCGGCCAGCAGCGGGGTGATGTCCTTGAACACCACCCCCGCCTGCGGGTAGTCCGGGATGTCGCGGATGCCGTCGGTCAGGACCTGCTCGAGCGACCGCATCACTTGCCGCGCTTCGACCGCGGCTTGCGCGTCGGCTGCGGCCGGCCGGCCGCAGTCGCCTTCATCGGGCGTGCCGCGGGCGTCGGCGCCGTACCTGCCGGCCGGTCCTTCTTGCGCGGCGTGTCCTGCTGGACGGACCGCGCGGCGGCCGCACCCGCACCCGCACCCGCAGCAGCACCCGCGGGCGCCACCGCGACCGGAGCAGCCGCGCTCGCCGCCTGGGCCCGCCTGGCCATGACCCGGCGGTGCAGTGCCTGCATGCCCGGCTCGCGCTCCTTGAAGGTCGCGAGCAGTGCCGGCGCGATGAAGATCGACGAGTACGCACCGACCGCGACACCGACGAACAGCGCCAGCGACAAGTCCTTCAGCGGACCGGTCCCCAGCACCACGGTGCCGACGACGAGGATCGAGGCGATCGGCAGCAACGCGGTCACCGTGGTGTTGATCGACCGTACGACGGTCTGGTTGACGGCCAGGTTGGTCGCCTCGGAGTAGGTGTACCGGTTGTTCCCGGTGATGCCCCGGGTGTTCTCCCGGATCTTGTCGAACACGACGACGGTGTCGTACAGCGAGTAACCGAGGATCGTCAGTACGCCGATCACCGTGGCCGGTGTGACGTCGAAACCGACCAACGCGTACACGCCGACCGTGATCGTCACGTCGTGGATCAGCGCGATGATCGCGGCCGCTGAGGCCTTGGGTTCTCGGAAGTAGGCCCAGATCACCAGGAACACCAGGCCGAGGAACACAACCAGCGCCCAGATCGCCTTGTCCGCGATCTGCTTGCCCCAGGACGCGCCGATCTGCTGTGACGTCACCTGCTCGATCGGGATCCCGGCCTGCTTGGCGATCGCGGCCCGGACCTTCGCGATGTCGTCCTGCGCCAGCGGCTTGGTCTGCACCCGCACCTTGTCGGAGCCGATGGTGGTCACGACCGGGTCGCCGAGGTCCTTGGCATTGGTCGCCTTCACCACGCTCGTGAAGTCGTCGACGGTGCTACTGGTGACCTTGACGTTCGCCTGGTACTCGACGCCGCCCTTGAACTCGATGCCGAGCGCCAGGCCCCGGGCGAACAGGCCGACCAGCGACACGACGATCAGGGCCAGGGAGATGCCGAACCAGAGCTTGCGATGACCGATGAAGTCGTACGAGACCTCACCGCGGTGCAGCTTGGCACCCAGCTGTCCGAGCTTCGACATCAGACCTCCCCTCCAACCGGCTTGGGCCTCGACGACGGCTTGGCAGGCCGGGCCGACGGTTTCGTCTGGCCCGGCAGCCGCTCGACACCGAGATGTTCGGGATCCAGACCGGACAGCTTGTGGCCGTGACCGAAGAACTCGGTCCTGGCCAGCAGCGTCATCAGCGGCTTGGTGAACATGAAGACGATCAGCAGGTCGAGCAGCGTGGTCAGGCCGAGCGTGAACGCGAAGCCCTTCACACTGCCGATCGCCAGGACGTAGAGCACCGCCGCGGCGAGCAGCGAGATCGAGTCGGCCGCGATGATGGTGTGCTTGGCCCGGGCCCACCCGGTCTCCACCGAGGAGCGCAGGCTGCGGCCCTCACGGACCTCGTCGCGGAGTCGTTCGAAGTAGATGATGAACGAGTCCGCGGTGATACCGACCGCCACGATCAGACCGGCGATGCCGGCCAGGGTCAGGGTGAACCCGATCGCGTGGCCGAGCAGACAGACGAGCTGGTACACCAGGATGCCCGCGATCCCCAGCGACGCCACCACGACGATCCCCAGCCCCCGGTAGTACAGGAAGCAGAACGCGACGACCAGGATGAGGCCGATGATGCCGGCCCAGATGCCCGCGGTCAGCTGGTCGCCACCGAGCTGCGGCGACACGGTCTCGACCGAGGAGATGTCGAACGAGACCGGCAGGGCGCCGTACTTCAGCACGTTCGCCAGGTCGCGCGCCTCGGCCTCGGTGAACGTGCCGGTGATCTGCGCCTGGCCACCTGGGATCGGGTTCTCCACGCTCGGCGTCGAGATCGTCACCCCGTCGAGCACGATCGCGAACAGGTTCTGGCCCTGGCCGCGCTGGGAGATGTTCGTGGTGGCCTTGAGGAACTTGTCGCCGCCCTCACCGGTGAACTTCAGGTTCACCTGCCACTGGAAGCCGCCCTGCGGGATGCCCGCGCTGGCATCGGCCAGGTCGGTACCCCTGAGGATCGCCGGGCCGAGCAGGTACTTGTACTGCTTGTTGCGATCGCAGGAGAACTGCGGCAGGCTCGGGTCCTGGGTCTGCGGGTCACCGCACTTGAACGCCGCGAACGCCGCCTGCGTCGCCGCGTCCGGGGTGTAGGTCAATGGGTCGCCGGTGTTCGTTGCGGGCGCCGACGGTGTGGCGGCCGGCGTACTCGGCTTGGCGGTCGGCGTCGTGCTCGGCTTCGGAGTCGGCGTGGCTTCACCGAGCGCACTGGTCCAGGCCCGGCCCTTCGGGGTGGTGCTCGGCTTGACCGTGGTGCTGGGCTTCACCGTCGTACTGGGCTTCGGCGTCGTGCTCGGCTTCGGCGTCCCGGTCGGGGCCGGCGTCGGTGTCGCCGCCGGCGCGAGCGCCTGGGCGTCGTACACGATCCGGAAGTAGAGCAGCGCGGTCTGGCCGACCTGCTTCACCAGCGCGTCCTGCGTGGCGCCCGGGACGGCCACGTTGATGTGGTTGCCGCCGGAGGTCGTGATGTCGGCCTCCGCGACACCCGCGCCGTTGACCCGCTGCGAGATGATGTTCTTCGCCTCGTTCAGCTGATCGGCGGTCACCGAGCCGCTGCCTGCCACCGGCTTCGCGGTCAGCGTGATGGTGGTGCCACCGCGCAGGTCCAGGCCGAGCTTGGGCTTCCAGGTGTTGGTCAGCGCCATGATCCCGAACAGCAGGACCACGATGACCGCCAGGGCGATCAAGTTCCGCCAGGGCCTGGATGTCGTCGTCGTTGCCACGTCAGATTCAACCTTTGTGCTTCTGGGCGCGCCGCAACGTCGAGTGGACGCCGGGCGTCGCGCCGCAGGCCGTTGGGACGGAAATCAGTTCTCGGTGTGCGTCGGCGGCAGCTTCGGCGCGTCCTGCACCTTGCCGTCGGCCTTGTCCTTGCCGGCGTGCGGTACGTCGACGGTGTCCTTGGCGGTCCCGTCGATCACCGGCTCGTCCGCGTCGTCGACGCCGTCGTCGTCCGGGATGACCCGGCCGACCGCGGCCTTGACCACCTGCACCAGCACGCCCTCGGAGATCTCCAGGGTCACGTACTCGTCGTCGGTCTCTTCGACGATGCCGACCAGACCGCTGGTGGTGATCACCTTGGTGCCGGGGGTGAGCGCGGCCACCGTCTCTGCCTGCCGGCTGCGCTGCTTACGCTGCGTGCGGCTCATGAACCAGATCATCCCGACAATCAGGATCAGCGGCAGCAGCAGCGTGATGCCGGAGCCGCCGGAAGAGGCCATCGGTACGGCGAGGAGTTGCATCGGGTCTCAGAATCCTTCGTCGATCGGGAGTACGGGCGTCCGGCACGCTCTGCTCAAGCGCGCAGGTCGCAGCGGAATGGCCTGAGGTCAGGCCATCGGGGAGTCTAACCCTGAGCGGCAACAAGTACCTCATGACACCGGGTCACGTTTGAGTTACTCGCTACGCAGTGTCTACGTACCGGCACCCACGGACGTTCCCTCGGTGTCAGTCTGGGTCGAACTCCTTCAGTCGTCGTCGGTGTCGAACAGAGTGTCCGCGAAGGTGGCGCCCTTCGGGACCTTGAGCCCGATGTGCCGCCAGGCCGCGGGCGTGGCGACGCGGCCGCGCGGCGTACGGGCCAGATAACCGGACCGGACCAGGAATGGCTCGGCCACTTCCTCCACGGTCTCACGTTCTTCGCCGACCGCAACCGCCAACGTGGAAAGACCCACCGGTCCCCCGCCGAATCGGCGGCACAGCGCGTCCAGAACGGACCGGTCGAGCCGGTCCAGGCCCATCTTGTCCACCTCGTACAGCTCCAGCGCCGCTTTCGACAGCGCGAGCGTCACGATGCCATCGGCCCGTACCTCCGCGTAGTCGCGGACCCGGCGAAGCAGCCGGTTCGCGATCCGCGGCGTACCGCGGGACCGGGACGCGATCTCGGCCGCGGCCTCCGGGGTGATGTCGACCTCGAGCAGCGCGGCCGACCGGTTCACGATCTTCTCCAGCTCGGCGGCCTCGTAGAACTCCAGGTGACCGGTGAACCCGAACCGGTCCCGCAGCGGCCCCGGCAGCAACCCGGCGCGCGTGGTCGCGCCGACCAGCGTGAACGGCGGGATCTCCAGCGGGATCGCGGTCGCGCCCGGCCCCTTGCCGACGATCACGTCGACCCGGAAGTCCTCCATCGCCATGTAGAGCAGCTCTTCGGCGGGCCGCGACATCCGGTGGATCTCGTCGAGGAACAGCACTTCGCCCTCGCTGAGCCCGGACAGGATCGCGGCCAGGTCGCCGGCGTGCTGGATCGCCGGACCACTGGTCACTCGCAGTGGCGCGGACAGCTCGCTGGCGATGATCATCGCCAGCGTGGTCTTACCGAGCCCGGGCGGGCCGGACAGCAGGACGTGATCCGGAGCCCGGTTGCGTCCGCGGGCGGCGTGCAGGACCAGCTCGAGCTGCTCGCTGACCCGGCGCTGCCCGCCGAACTCGGCCAAAGTGCGCGGCCGCAGCGCGGACTCGATCTTGCGTTCCTCGAGATCCACCGCGTCCGCGGACACGAGCGGCCGGACGTTGTCCTCCATGGATTACGCCTTCGAGAGCACGCGCAGCGCGGCGCGGAGCAGATCGGGGACGGACGGGTTCGGGTTGTCGGCGGCGAGCGGCGAGACCGCGGTGACGGCATCCTCCGCGTCCCGGGCCGACCAGCCGAGGCCGACCAGACCGGCGTGCACCTGGTCACGCCAGGCCTCCTGCGCCTGCAGCGGACGGCCGGTGACCGTCTTCGACGGCGCACCGATCTTGTCCTTGAGCTCCAGCACGATGCGCTGCGCGCCCTTCTTGCCGATGCCGGGAACTTTCACCAGTACGGCGAGATTCTCGGTCGCGACGGCCTGTCGCAGCTGGTCCGGGCTCAGCACAGCCAGCGCGGCCTGCGCCAGCTTCGGCCCGACTCCGGACGCCGTCTGCAGCAGCTCGAACAGATCCTTCTCGTCGTCGTCCGAGAACCCGTACAACGTCAGCGAGTCCTCCCGCACGACCATCGAGGTCGCGACCCGGGCCTCCTGCCCCGGCCGCAGGCCCGCCAGCGTGCCGGGATGGCAGAACACCTGCAGGCCCACGCCCCCGACCTCGATCACGGCACTGTCCACCCCGATGGCCGCCACCGGCCCCCGCACGAACGCGATCATCTCCTGCCTTCCTGTGCTGCCACCGCGGCCCGCAACCTGGCCAGCTGCAGACGGGACTGCGCCTGCGCCAGGGCCTCGAGGTTCGTCCGGCTCGCGGCCGCTTCCTGCAACTTGCTCGTCACGCCACCACGCCAGACGTGACAGATCGCCAGCGCCAGCGCATCGGCTGCGTCAGCGGGCGTCGGGCGCTCGGCCAGCTTGAGAATCCGGGTGACCATCGTGGTCACCTGCTCCTTGTCCGCGCGTCCCGATCCGGTGACGGCGGCCTTGACCTCACTGGGCGTATGCAACGCGACCGGCAGACCGCGCCGGGCCGCGACGACCATGGCCACTCCGGACGCCTGCGCCGTACCCATCACCGTGCGGACGTTCTGCTGCGCGAACACCCGCTCGACCGCTACCGCATCCGGCCGATGCTTGGTGATCCACTCCTCCAGCTCGGCCTCGATCCGGACCAGCCGCTTGGCCACGTCCAGGTCGGAAGGCGTCCGGATCACCCCGACGGCGACCAGCGTCGGCGGCTTGCCCGGGGTGCCCTCGACGATGCCGAGGCCGCACCGGGTGAGCCCCGGGTCGACGCCGAGCACGCGCATGGACCACCTCCGAACGTTTGTTCGACAACCCTAGTCGGCGGTCCCGGACAGCCGGAAATCGACGCGCCGGATCAGAAGTAGTCGAGCATGTACGGTGTCGGCCCCGCGAAGGCGGCCTCGATGGCTGGATCCGCGGCCACCGATCCACCCTGAAGCAATCCCGCTCCCCGCAGCGCGGCGAGCGACGTACCGGCGTACAAAGCAGCCAATCCGCGCGGCCCCACCCCGATTGCGTCCCCCGACGACTGCGCCTTCGTCAGTTGCCCGGATCCGTCAGCCACCGACAGATGCCAGTCCCCGCTGTTCTCCGGCACGTCGGGATCCTCGATGCGCACGTCCAACTCCAGTACGGTGCCCGCCGCGAACCCGCGGGCCGCGATCGCCGCCGGGGCATCGAGCAGCCGCAGCATCCACCGCTGGATCTCGGCCGACTTCGCCGCCTCGGTCTCGACCATGAAGTGGATCGGATCGGCCGGCGGCAGGTAGGCATGCACCGTCTTCGCGGTCGACGACCCCGAACCGACCGTCGCCCACAACGCCCGAGCGGTCCGCTCCGAGCCGGCGATCAGCTCCTCGATCCCCAACTCCTCGTCCCCCGCCCAGTTGTACAGAACGAAACCGTCCTCGGCGAGGAACGCGGTGTTGTCCTCGTCCGCGAGCCACTCCTCGATCTCGTCGAGCGGCCAGATCAGCGGACCGTTCGCCCGCCGGGACTCGTTGACCCGGCTCGCCACCTCACGGAACCGCTCGGCGTCGTCGGGACCGGCCCTCCGGATGCTGACGTCCTTGCCGCCGAGCCGGCGCAGATCCGCGGACTGGAAGGAGAACTTGTACCGCGAGCCGCCGAACTCGTAGCCGAGGTGCCGATAGATCACCGTGGTCGCCGGATACAGCCCGGACAGCGGGAAGCCCTTCTCGGCCGCGCGCCGCAGCACCCCACGCATCAACTTGCTGCCGACACCACGCCCGCGGTACTCCGGTGCCACGACCACACCGGCCACACCGGCCATCGGGACCCGCCGGCCGCCCCACCATTGCTCGAAGTCCCAGAACCGAGCCGCCGCGACCACCTCGTCCCCGTCGGCGACCCCGACGTACCGGCCGTCCTCGAGGAACTTGACGGCGTACTTCCACCACTCGTCCCGGGCCCCCGACCCCAAGGCCCCGAACGACTGCCTCCGGACCCGCAACACGTCCTCGAGGTGGTCTTCGGTGAGGTCCACCAACCGCAGCGCATCAGTCACGCCGTCGACCCTACGACGCGGGCCGGTCCGTCACCCACAGGTGGATCGTGCCTTCCACAACCACCGTGCCGTCGTCGCGAGTGGCCTTGACCTTCACGGGTACGTCGGGACCCGCGGTCCACGCACCCGGATCCGTCTCGGCGGAGCAGGTCAGGTCGGAGGTGGACTTGGCCAGGTAGGCGACCTCCATCCCCTTCGGCAGCCACCGCTTGCCGCGCGGAACCGTCGCCTCCGCCAACGCCCCCATGGCCGCCTCCAAACCGTTGCACACGGCAATCGCATGCACGGTCCCGATGTGGTTCTGCACCGCCCGCCGCTTCGGCAGCACCAGCGCCGCATAGTTCGGACTCACCTGCACGAACCGCGGCCGGATCGACCGGAAGTACGGCGCCCGCCACGTGAACGCCCGCGAAAACACCCGCTCCCCACCGGGCACGACCCGCAACCGCTCCCACATCCCCAACACCTGCGTCGCCATGCGCTCATGTTACCTACGAGTCACTTTTCGTCGAGAGAATCTGCCTAAAGGACCCCGCTTCGCGGCGCCAGTCTTTCGGCCGCCTCCGGCGGCAGTCGCGCAGCGCCAAGACGACCGGACGCAATCGGCGAGACAACTGCCTGCGGCGACGCAGCCACGGGGGAACTGGATCTGATCTGCGAGGGTCGCTCATAGGCGCAGCAGGATGAGGCTGGACCGCAGCAGGCCGGGGCGACACATCACCATCTGCTTGCCGATGACCCGCGGGACGAATCCAGCTGCACGCTCGGTTCGCACCCTGAGCGGTGGTGCAGCCGACCAACCTCGCCAACCCGATCGTTCACACCATGTGACCGGTCGATGCCCTCGGGATTATGGCGGGCCTCCTTGTTGCCTTGGTGCAGACGAAGGATGCGCCCATCCGCCACACCTGCGTCTGTCGGGACCAGAACAACCACCAGAGGACGATGCATCGGCCGGCTGCGCCCGTGCTCTATCTGCTTCTCGGGGTCTGCGTTGACCGCGACGGGTTCGCCTTCGCCGTAGGCTCCGAGGTGTTACCAGTGCACGCCGCCACCGTTGCCGTATCTGCGCTGCCGAAGGCACCCGGGGAACGGCCGCCGAGAGGCAGCGAGCTTTTCCAGAGACGGGCGACCTCCCGGAGGCGGCGACTTTCACCGGCTGGCGATATCTCTTCACACGCCGAGATGGCCGGGAGTGTCGGCGCAGTCGTGTGGTGTCGAAGACAGGCAACGGTCAAGCGCCGGAACGAGCAGGGTGGTTAGGTCGGGTATTCGCTTCGGGGACGATTGACTCTGATGGTGCCGGTGGGGGCCACCTGGAAGGTGAAGCCGTGGGGTGTGGTCCATTCGAGGGTCTGGTGGTCGAGGCGGTGGACGGTCCAGCCGTGGGCGTGGGTTTTGACCCGGTGGCCGTACCGGCCGAGCGGTGCGAGGTTGGTGGTGCTGGTCTGACCCGGTGGGCCGAGGGGGTCGTAGGGCTGGAGGTGGTCCAGGTCCATGCCGCGGTGGGTCTCTTGGGTGCCGAACGGGAACAGCTCGACCGGGTGGGTGAGTTTGACGCGTTCGCGGATCCGGTCGGGGATCTCGTAGGCGTCCACGCTGACGGCATCGTTCAGGTCGATGACCGGCTTCACGGTGTACGGGCCGTGGCCGATGAGGTCGGCCAACTGGTCGGCGAGCAGCGGCCCGATGGCTTCGGCGCGCAGGACCCCGGTGCCGGTGGCCAGGGTGTGGTCGGTGAGGTGGACATAGATCTGGGTCTGGCCCGGACGTACCCGTCCGCGGGTCCGGTCGGGACTATCGGCGCGGTCGGCGCCGGTTCGAGTGGCGTGGGTGGTGTAGGCGTCGTGTTTGATCTGTGCCAGGCGCGCGTGCAGGGCGCGGCGTGCGGCTGCGTTCAGGGGTTCGCCGTCGTCGGGGTCGAGGTGTAGGCCGGGGTCGGAGGGGTCGAAGGGTTCGATCGGCACGGTGTCGGGGGTGTCGAGGGGGTCGGGCAGGGCGCTGCTACTGGGGTGGGGTGCGTCGCGGTCGGCCTCGTCGTCCGGGCGGGGCTCGTCGCGGACGCTCGCCCGGACGTCGTGCGGGTCTACCTCGGGGTCCACGGTGTCCGGAGCGGCGGTGTCCGGAGCGGTGCTGTCCGGAGCGGTGCTGTCCCGAGCGGTGCTGTCCCGAGCGGTGCTGCCCTGAGCGGTCCCGCCTCTCGCGGCGCCCGGAGCGCTAGTGCTCGGAACGGTCGCGCCCGGCTTGGTGGCGCCGGGCTTGGTGGTGCCCGCGGTGGTGCCCGGGGTTCCGGTGGTGGGTGGAGCGGTGTTGTCGTGTGCGGTGGCGTCCGGCGCTGTGTCGGTGGTGCTGTGGAGGTGGAGGTGGTGGTGGCGGGCTTGGGTGAGGAGTTCTTGGGTGTAGCGGGGGTCGGCGAGGATCCCGACCGCGTCCGCGCGCCGGTATTGGACCGACCGGGTGTCGCCGAAGGTCTTCAGCGCCTCGGCGATCGCGTCGAGGGTCGCCTTGTTCCGGATCACTGCACCGGCGGCGGCCTTGATGTACATCGTCTTGGTGCCGTGCTCGGTGGATCGGCCGACGAACACACCCCGTTCGCGGGCCGTCTCGGCGGCCTCGGCCCGCGCCAAATCAGGATCGGCGTGCATCTTGGCGGCCTGGACGATCTTGTTCAGCCGGTACGGGGTGATGGAGTCGATGAGTCGCGCGATGCGTTGGTCGACGTAGGCGGCGGCGTCCTGGGTCAGTTTCGCGCAGTCGGCGACGATGCGGCAGGCCTTCCAGGGTGTCGCGTCGCCGGCCTGGACTCTGGCCCAGGTGAAGGGGAACCGGTGCCGCAGCGCCAGCGCCTGCCCCAGGTAGTTGGCGGCGACCCGCGGGGAGATCCCGAGGATCACTGCGAACTCGGCGACCGCGAACTCCAGGATCTCCGGGCACCCGTCACCACCCAGCACCACCGCCCGTTCCCGGCCGTCGCAGGCACGCCGGCCCGGCCGGACCGGGCACGCGTCAGGATGGAAACGATCGGCATAGACCTGGGCATGTTCCAGGCGCCGCGCATCGACCCGCCGGGCCTCGGCGTCGTGGTCGGCGGCCGAGGCCAGCAGGTCGGCCGTCGTCAGCGTCGCCAGATCTCCTTCGAACATGTGTGCGATTCTACGCACCGCCATCAGGCTGCCGCAAATCCGGCGAGGCCCCGAAAGCCCTTATCCACAAGGGAAAACATCACATCGAGACGGCGGGGTCGAAGGGATATACGACGACCTCACAGCCGACGATGCATCTCAGGAGTTGGCACCGACAGGTGAGGCTCGCGGTTCAGCGGAGCCGGTGTGAATCAGACGTCCAGTGGGTTAGTACTCCAGTCGTAGACCGTCATGTGCCCTGATCCTGGGGCTGCCTGCCGCTGGAAAACTCAGGTGGCCTCAGCGCACCATCTGGGTAGAGTCGGGTGGTGCCCGAGTTGAAACGACTGAATGCCGGCCATGCCCCGGCGGTCTTGGCCTTCGAGCTGGCCAACCGCGCCTACTTCGCTACCTCGATCTCCGACCGCGGCGACGAGTTCTACGAGCAGTTCACCGACCGGCACAAGGCCTTGCTGGCTGAGCAAGAGGCCGGCATCTGCGCGTTCTACGTGCTCGTCGCCGGGGATGGCTCGGTTCTGGGCCGGTTCAACCTGTACGACCTCGAAGACGGCACTGCCAAACTCGGTTACCGGGTTGCGCAGAACGTCGCCGGCCGCGGCGTGGCGACCGCGACCGTCCAGGAGCTGTGCCGGCTGGCGGCGGCGCGGCACGGGCTGCGCACACTGCGCGCGGCCACCTCCCGCGAGAATGTCGCGTCCCAGAAGGTGCTGGCCAAGGCTGGGTTCGTCTCGGTTGGCCCGGCCAACCCGGCCGACCTCGGTGGTAAGCAAGGCACCTGGTATCAGCGTGACCTAGGAGTCCAGCCGTAGTGCGTGATCTTGCTGGTGGACTTGCCGCGGGAAGGCTGCGGCCACCGCTGCCCGCTGGCAGGAGTCCTTCGAGGTCCTAGGCCCGGATAGCGGGCCGGTTCACGCGGGTGGAGCCCCGTCGCCGGGTACGGGACTTGGTGCTGGGGCCTGCTGCCGGATCTGCCACGCAAGAACTGCTGGTCGATCGGCCGAGTGACCTCGTCGCTCAGATGCTCCAGCACGTACTCACGCACGTCATCACGCGCGCGGTCGGCATCCCTCTGGCCTGGCCGAGCAGGTACTGCATGCCGTCCGGACTCGCCTCCCCGGGCCAGTCAGCCGCCACGAAGCCGTCTCCCCGGCGTACTCGGGGCGCATTTAGACGATTCAATTAGGGCTGGATAGACTGCGGCGGACGGTGACGGCTGCTGGACGGGGGACGATGGCGACGCCCAGCATCAAGGAGGTTGCGCATCGGGCCGGGGTTTCGGTGGGCACTGTCAGCAATGTGCTCAATCGGCCGTGGATCGTCGCGCCGGCGACGAGGCAGCGGGTGCAGGACAGCATCCGGGCGCTCGGGTTCGTGCGGAACGAGGCGGCCCGGCACCTGCGGGCGGGACGGAGCCGGACTGTCGGACTGGTTGTACTCGACGTCGCGAACCCGTTCTTCACGGATCTCGCCGAAGGTGCCGAAGCGCTGGCCTATGAACACGACACCGTGGTGATGCTCTGCAACAGCAAGACAGACCCGGTGCGCGAAGGGCATCACCTCGACCAGCTCGAGCAGCAGCGCGTCCTCGGCATACTGATCACGCCGTTCGACAGCACCGATCCCCGCCTGACCGCACTGGTCGCGCGCGGTACGCCGGTCGTCCTGGTGGACCGTGCCGCGGACCGCGGACTGTGTTCGGTGAGCGTCGACGACCAGCTCGGCGGACGCCTCGCCGGGAACCATCTGATCGAGGCCGGCCATCGCCGGATCGCCTTTATCGGTGGGCCTTTCACCATGCAGCAGGTGTCCGACCGAATGGCCGGCATCACCGCAACCGTCGCACAGGTGGACAACGTCGAGCTCCAGTACTACGAAGTCGAGGTGATGGGCGTGGTCGAGGGCCGCGCGATCGGCGAGCAGATCGCCACGATGCCCGCGCAATCACGCCCGACCGCGGCCTTCCTCGCCAATGACCTGCTCGCCTTGGGCTTCCTGCAGGCGATGTCCGTCGCCGGCCTGCGAGTGCCGGAGGACATGGCGATCGTCGGGTACGACGACATCGACTTCGCGCGGGCAGCCGCCGTACCGCTGTCGTCGGTGCGGCAGCCGGCCGAGTTGCTCGGCCGGTCCGCGATGGAACTGCTGCAGGAGGAGGTCGAGGCGGCCGACCGGCACCGCCATCGGCAGGTCATCTTCCAGCCGGATCTGATCGTCCGCGAGTCCAGCGACCACACCCGCCGCTGATGCTGTACGAGAACCCACTGGCATCGTCGGACGATCTCGCCGGCTTCCGGATGGAAGGCGACGGCGCCGTCTCGTTCCCGCTCGGCCGGCTTCGCCTGGAGAGCGTGCGCCCGGCCGAGGACGGCCAGGACGCCAACGTGGTGCTCTGGTGTCCCGACGACTTCCCGCCGGATATCACCGTGGAGTGGGACTTCTGGCCCATCCGCGAGCCCGGCCTGTGCATCCTGTTCTTCCACGCGAAGGGCCGCAGCGGCGAGGACCTCTTCGAGCTGAGTCCGCGCACCGGCCCGTACGAGCAGTACCACCACGGCGACCTGGATACGTACCACGTCTCGTACTTCCGCCGCCGCTGGCCGGCCGAACGTGCCTTCCACACCTGCAACCTGCGCAAAAGCCACGGCTTCCACCTCGTCGCGCAGGGCGCCGATCCGATCCCGGGCGTCGAGGACGCCCAAGGTCCTTACAAACTGAGGCTTTCCGTCGACCGCGGCCTGATCACGTTCGCAGTCAACGAGCTGATCAGCTTCCGGTGGTACGACGACCAGCCGCTGACCGGCGGCAAGATCGGCTTCCGCCAGATGGCGCCGCTGATCGGCGAGTACGCGAATCTGCGGATTCGCCCGGCCTGAGCAGCTTCTCCCAGCACTCGATCCGGCTCCCCGTGACCACTCCCTGACAAACGCTTTCCGAAGCGTTGACGTTGAGACGATTCAACTATATGGTCACATCACTTTTCGCCCGAAACACCTAGGCAGGCAGCATGAGTGGCTGGTCCATCAAGCTCTACAACGCAACGGATGAGGTCGTCTGGGCGATCAAGCTGAACGCGCTCTGGATCCTCTGCACCCTGCTCGGCGGTGTCGCGCTGGGTATCGGCCCGGCCACGCTCGCAGCGTATTCCCTGGCCAGACGCAGGTCTTTCGGTGAATCGTTTCATGCACTGCCTGCCTTCCGCATCGCGGTCCGCCGGGAGTTCCGCCGCGGCTCGCTCGTGGTGCTCCCGCTCGTCGCGGCCGCCGTCCTCCTGATCGGCAACTACCTGTACTTCGCGTCGCTGGGCGCGAAGGCGTCACTCCCGCGGCTGATCAGCCTCGTCGCCCTGGTCGCACTCGGGGTGATCGCCGCCTATCTGCTCCCGATGGCCGTGCACTACGACCTCCGGGTCCGCGAGTTGTTGCCCAAGGCATCGTTGGTCGCCCTCGCGCGGCCGGCGTCGTCGCTGGTCCTGCTCTTCGTCGCGGTGTCCATCGCCTACGTGTCAGCCAAGTTCCCGGTGCTCGGGATCGTGCTGGCCGGCGGCGGCTGGATCCAGCTCAACACCTGGCTCTGCCTGCGCTTCTTCGCCGAGAACGAGGCGCGCCTGCACCTGAAAGGGAACTCATGACCATCCTCTCCCGACGGCGCCTCGCCGTCACCGTCGCCCTGTCGACGGCACTGCTCGCCTCCGCCTGCTCCGGTGGCGGCGGCGACAGCAAAGAAGGCCAGGCGGCCAGCAGCGAGCTCACCGTGATGGTGCCGTTGTTCGGCACCGCGCCAGACCCGGGCGGCGAGCTGCAGCAGGCTGTCGAGAAGCTGATCGGCAAGAAGCTCAAGATCACCTGGGTGCCGAACGCCGAGTACGGCGACAAGTCGAACGTCACGCTCGCCTCGGACAAGATCCCGGACGTGATGGTCGCGAACGAGAAGAGCCCCTCGTTCGTCAAGGCCGCCGAGGCCGGCGCGTTCTGGGATCTGACCGGCAAGCTCGACAAGTACCCGAACCTCAAGCCGGCCAACGAGCAGACCGCGAAGAACTCGATGACCAACGGCAAGACCTACGGCATCTACCGGGTCCGCCCGCTGCTGCGCTCCGGCATCGTGATCCGCAAGGACTGGCTGGCCAAGCTCGGCCTGAAGGAACCGCAGACCGTCGACGACCTCTACACGATCGCCAAGGCGTTCACCGACCAGGACCCGGACGGCAACGGCAAGAAGGACACCTACGGCCTGATCATCCCGAAGTGGCCCGGCAACTACGCCAGCGCAAGCCCGTACGACGTCGTAGAGACCTGGTTCGGCGCCCCGAACGGGTGGGGTGAGCGCGACGGCAAGCTGGTCCCGGGCTTCGACACCCCCGAGTTCCTGACCGCCAACGAGTGGCTGCGCAAGTGGGTGCAGGAAGGCCTGGTCAACCCGGACTTCGCCACCCTGGACAGCGCGAACTGGAACGACCCGTTCGTGCAGGGCAAGGGCGGCATGATCATCGACGTGAACGTTCGGGCCACGCAGCTGCTCGACCTGTTCAAGGAGAAGAACCCGAAGGACTTCGACAAGGTCACCCTGGTCGGGAACCTGAAGCGCTCCGACGGCCAGAAGTTCTCCTACCCGTTCACCGGCTACAACATGGTGATGGCGATCTCCAAGCAGCACATCCGGACCGAGGAGCAGCTCGACCAGGTGCTGCAGACGCTGGACAAGCTCGAGTCCAAGGAGGGCTCGATCTTGCTCACCAACGGGATCGAGGGCCGCAACTTCAAGTCCGACGGGCAGTACGCCGTACCGATCAACCAGGACGACCCGAAGGTCAAGGCGATCCAGAACGACGTGGACAAGGGCTTCATCCAGCTCGGTACGCGCGCCTCAGTCGGGCTTGGTGCGTACGCGTTGCGGCCGAGTGACGAGGCCAGCCGGGCGATGCGGGCGAAGTTCGACGTGCTGATGAACGAGGACCTGAAGACCGCGGTCTTCAACCCGGCCCTCAGCGTGATCGCGCCCACCGCGGTGGCGAAGGGCCAGACCCTGGACACGATCATCCCGGACGCCCGGATCAAGTACCTGTCCGGTGCGATCACCGAAGACCAGCTGAAGGCGCAGATCAAGCGCTGGTACGACGGTGGCGGCACGCAGATCGTCCAGGAGGTCAACGACCTGGCAGCCAAGGCCGGCGGCTGATCCATGGCCACCGATCTGGTGCCGGAGGTGGTACAGCCTGCCGCGGGTGCTCCGCGGCAGGCGTCCCCTCCGAAGCGCAAACGCCGTACGCGTGCGGTGCCGTTGTGGAGGGATCTGCTGCGGTACCGCTGGCTGTACCTGTTGCTGCTACCTGGTCTGGCGTATTTCGTCGTCTTCAAGTACCTGCCGATGTACGGCCTGACCATCGCGTTCAAGGACTACGTGCCGTTCCTGGGCTACTCGGGCAGTGAGTGGGTCGGGCTGAAGCACTTCCAGGAGCTGTTCACCGGACCGGACTTCGGCCGGCTGATGTTCAACACCCTGCTGCTCGCGCTGCTCACGATCGTGTTCGTCTTCCCGGCGCCGATCGTCGTCGCCCTGATGCTGAACGAGCTGCGCGTCCGGGTGCTGAAACGGTCCGTGCAGTCACTGATCTACATCCCGCACTTCCTGTCGTGGACGATCGTCGCGTCGCTGACGTACCTGCTGTTCTCGGTCGATTTCGGCGTGATCGCGAACTGGATCCACAGCCTGATCGGCGGACAGAAGACGGACTACGTCGCGCAGGCCGCGTGGTTCCGGCCGTTGATCGTGCTGCAGTTGCTGTGGAAGCAGACCGGCTGGGGCACGATCATCTACCTGGCCGCACTGGCCGGGGTGGACTCACAGCTGTACGAGGCGGCCCGGGTGGACGGCGCCGGCCGGTGGCGGCAGTTCTGGCACATCACGCTGCCGGCGATCCGGCCGACGATCGTGGTGATGGCGATCCTGACGTCCGGTCATCTGATGGACTCCGGGTTCGAGCAGATCTGGCTGATGACCACCTCACTCAACCGCGACGTCGCCGACGTGTTCGACACGTTCGTCTACTACGTCGGCATCACGCAGGGTTCGTTCAGCTACGCGACGGCGGTCGGCCTGTTCAAGGGCGTCGTCGGTGTCGTGCTGATCTTCGGCTCCAACTTCCTGGCCAAGCGTCTGGGCCAGCGAGGCCTGTTCTGAAGGGGCTGTGACCATGGCAACCAACCACTCCGTCCGGTACTACGACTCCCGCGGCAGCCGCGCGTTCGACGTCCTGAACGCCGTCGTGCTGACCGCCCTGTCGCTGGTCACGGTCCTGCCGCTGCTGTATGTCCTGGCCGGGTCGTTCGCGACCGAGTCCGAGATCAGCTCGCGGCCGTTCTTCCTGTGGCCGCACAGGTTCGTCACGGACACCTACCACTACATCTTCTCCACCGACACGTTCGTGCGGGCGTTGCTGACCACGATCGGCGTGACCGCGGTCGGCACGGTCATCCAGTTGGTGCTCACGCTGACCATGGCCTACCCGTTGGCGAAGCGGTTCCTACCGGGGCGGGCACTCGTACTGAATCTGGTGATCTTCACGCTGGTGTTCACCGGCGGCATGATCCCGACGTACCTGGTGGTGCGGGATCTGGGTCTGCTGGACAGCTACTGGGCGCTGATCCTGCCGCTGGCGATCAACCCGTTCTACCTGATCGTGGTGAAGAGCTTCTTCCAGGAGTTGCCCGAGGCGCTGGAGGAGGCGGCCCGGATCGACGGCTGCAACGAGCTGAACGTGTTCCTGCGGATCGTGCTGCCGTTGTCGAAGCCGATCATCGCGACGTTCTCGCTGTTCTACGCGGTCGGGATCTGGAACGACTACATGTCGCCTTTGCTCTACATCGACGACAGCCACAAGTGGACGCTGCAGATGATCGTCCGCCAGCTCACGGCGGCGAACGCCGACTCGGCGAACGTGCTGCAGCAACTGGAGACCGTCACGTTCCCGGAGCAGGGCCTGAAGTTCGCGGTCGTGGTGGTGGCGACACTGCCGATCCTGCTCTTCTACCCGTTCCTGCAGAAGCACTTCGCCAAAGGCGTCCTGATCGGATCGGTGAAAGAATGACCACACTGCAATGGCTGGAAACTCCTTGCCGGCAAGGCGTTTCCTGGGGCGTCCCGTGGCCGCGCGGCACGGTTGCCGAGGGCACCCGGTTCGCGATCGCCGACGGTACGCCGGTGCAGAGCTGGACGACCGCGACCTGGCCGGACGGCTCGATCAAGTGGTCCGCCCACGCGATCGGCCCGTCCGAGCACCCGGAGTCGTCGTACGAACTCGTCACCGGCGCGCCGACGACGCCGAGCCGGCCGGTCCAAGTGACGCGGTCCGGTGCTGAAGTCCGGGTGACGACCGGCGAGGTCACATGGACGCTGCGCAAGCCGTCGCTGATCGCCTCGATCGCAGACGGCGACCAGGAGGTCGTGCGCGAGGTCCGGCTGGTCAGCGTGCGACAAGACGCGCCGGACGAGGATCTGGGGCGTCACCGGCAACAGACCACGGCGATTGTCGACAATCTTGTTGTCGAGCAGGACGGACCGGTCCGCGCGGTGGTCAGGCTGGAAGGCAAACACGGCGACTGGCTGCCGTTCTCCGTCCGGCTCTACTTCTACGCCGGCGCCACCGACGTACGCATCGTGCACAGCTTCATCTGGGACGGCGATCCCGACCGGGACTTCCTGGCCGGGCTGGGACTCAGCGCTGACGTGGTCATGCGCGACGAACCCCACAACCGCCACATCCGCCTGGCCGGGCCGTCCGGCTTCCTCACCGAGGCAGTCCGCGGTCTGACCGGTCTGCGCCGCGATCCAGGTGAGGACGTACGACGTGAGCAGGTGGCAGGCCATGCGGTCGAGGAGATCCCCAACTCTGAGGTGTCGGACCGTCTGCACCTCATCCCGCAGTGGACCGACTACACCCTCGACCAGGGCAGCGCCGACGGCTTCACGCTGCACAAGCGCACCGGCGCGGATCATGCGTGGGTGACGATCCCGGCCGGCACCAGATCGCCAGGCTATGGGTACGTCGGTGGTGTCAGCGGCGGACTGGGCTTCGGACTCCGCGACTTCTGGAAGCTCCACCCGACCCGCCTGGACATCCGCAACGCGGCCACCGACCTCGCGACCGCGACGGCCTGGATGTGGTCGCCCAGTGCACCGGCCATGGACGTGCGCTACTGGCACGACGGCATGGACCAGGACACGCACGCCGAACAGCTCGAAGGACTCGAGATCACCTACGAGGACTACGAACCGGGCTTCGGAAACGCTCACGGCATCGCGCGTACCCATGAGCTGACACTGCGAGTCCACGACACCACTCCGTCCGCTGACGACCTGGCCGAGCACGCAGCGCTGCTGAACTCCCCCGGTCTACTCGCCGTCGCTCCAGGACGGCTGTTGGAGACGGGTGTCTTCGGCAGCTGGAGTCTGCCCACCGCCGACCACCAGGACATCGAGGCGCGGCTGAACTTCCTCTTCCAGTACTACGTCGGACAGCGAGAGCAACGGCGCTGGTACGGGTTCTGGGACTACGGCGACGTCATGCACACCTACGACCGGGACCGGCACACGTGGCGGTACGACGTCGGCGGCTATGCGTGGGACAACTCCGAGCTCTCGCCGGATCTGTGGCTCTGGTACCAGTACCTGCGGACCGGTCGGGCGGACGTGTTCCGATTCGCCGAGGCGATGACCCGGCACACCAGCGAGGTCGACGTACACCACCTCGGCCGGTGGAAGGGTCTCGGTTCGCGGCACAACGTGCAGCACTGGGGGTGCAGCTGCAAGCAGGCGCGCATCTCCAACGCGATCTATCGGCGCTTCTACTACTACCTCACCGCGGACGAGCGGACCGGCGACCTGATGGACGAGTTGGCGACGATCGAGGAGATGTTCCTGGTCGTCGATCCCCAGCGCAAGGTGCGACCTGACGTCTACTCCCCCGACCCGCATGCGCTGTCTGTCGAGCTGGGCGTGGACTGGGGTGCGCTCGCCGCGGCGTGGCTCACGCGGTGGGAGCGGCACGGGGACGAGCGGGCCCGGGCACGGCTGGTCGGCACGATGGCCGACATCGCGGCACTCCATTACGGCTTCCTCACCGGCAATGCGCGGCTCAACCTGTCCACCGGGCGGTTCGACACGAGCCGACGCTCCATCGCGGTGTCACACCTGTCGTCGCTCTTCGGGCTGCCCGAGATCTGTTCGGAGCTCATCGACCTGGACCTCGACGTACCCGGGTTCGAGAAGGCGTGGCTGGACTACTGCCGGCTCTACCTGCTGCCGCCCGAGCAGCAGGCCGCCGAGGTCGGTCAACCGCTCCAAGGCATCTCACTCGTCCAGGCCCACAGCCGGCTCGCCGCGTACGCCGCCAGCCGCAGCGGGGACGCGGAGCTGGCCCGGCTGGCCTGGCACAAGTTCTTCGTCGACGAAGGCGACCAGCTCAACCGCAATGCAATGCAACGTCAAACGGAGTGGCGGACCACCGCGATCGACGGCGCACTGATGCCGGTCGACGAGGCCGCGTTCGTCAGCACCAACGGCGCGTCGCAGTACGCGCTGGCAGCGATCCAGAACCTGTCCCTGATCCCTGAACACCGACCTGACAGAGGTGAAAAGGCATGGAGGTCTCCCGACGCACTGTCCTAGCAGGTATGGCCGCCGTACCTGCAGCGTCCCTGCTCGACACCGGCACCACGGCTGTGGCCGACGTACCCGAGGTGAAGCTCAGCTGGCTGGAAGGCAAGCCGAGCACAGCAGCCGTGACGACCTGGGGTACGCCGTGGCCGAAAGGCGCCGTACCGGCGAACCAGTCGTTCGCACTCACGGCCGCCGACGGCAGCGCCGTACCGGTGCAGAGCTGGCCGACCGCGTACTGGCCGGACGGGTCCCTGAAGTGGAGTGCGCATGCGATCGCGGTCGACGCACCGGCCGAGTCGTACACACTCGGCCCGGGTACGGCGGCCGCGGCCGCGCAACCGGTCACCGTCAAGAACGAGAAGACGTACGTCGACGTCGACACCGGCGTGATCAAGACCCGGATCCGCAAGAGCGGCTCGGAGCTGGTCAGCCAGATCTGGCGTGGTGACACGCTGATCGCCCGGAAGGGCGAGCTCGTCAACCTGAAGCAGGACAAGATCGCCGAGGACGAGGAAGGCGGCAGCGTCCGGGAACGCTACGACAGCGACATCACGGGCGTCACCGTCGAGCAGGCGGGACCGGTCCGCGCGGTGGTGCGGATCGACGGCCGGCACAAGTCGCGGAAGGGCAAGACGTGGTTGCCGTTCTCGGTGCGGCTGTACTTCGTGGCCGGGGCGGAGAACGTGCGGATGGTGCACACGTTCGTCTACGACCGCGATGGGCAGAAGGACTACATCGCCGGGCTCGGTGTGCGCTTCCGGGTGCCGTTGCGGGATGCGGCGTACGACCGGCACGTCCGGTTCGTCGGCGAGGGCCATGGCATGGTGTCCGAGGCGGTGAAGGGGATCACCGGGTTGCGGCGTGACCCGGGTGCCGCCGTCCGTGCAGCGCAGATCGCTGGGACGAAGCTGCCTGATCCGGCTACGTGGGACCAGCGGGTGACGACGCGGCTGCAATGGATCCCCGAGTGGGGTGACTATTCGCTGAGTCAGCTGAACGCCGACGGCTTCACGGTGAAGAAGCGGACCAAGAAGGGGTTCGGCTGGGTCTCGGTCGATCAGGGCGGGCGCGCGTCCGGGCTCGGGTACGTCGGTGGCGTGAGTGGTGGGTTCGCCTTTGGTTTGAGGGACTTCTGGCAGCGTCACCCCACCCAGCTGGACATCCGTGGCGCCGCGACCGAGGAGGCCGAGGTCACCGTGTGGCTGTGGTCGCCTGAGGCCGGTGCCATGGACACGCGGTTCTACCACGACGGGATGGGCGAGGACACCTACCCGAAGCAGTTGGACGCGCTCGAGATCACGTATGAGGACTACGAGCCGGCCTTCGGCACGCCCTACGGGATCGCGCGGACGTCCGAGCTGACGTTCTGGGCGCTGGCGGCGACTCCGACGGCTGCTCGGCTGGGTGACATGGCTGACCAGGTGCGAACGCCACCGCAGTTGATCAACCCGGTGGACCAGATCGTCAACACGCGGGTCTTCGGTGGGCTGGTCACGCCGGTGGATCGATCGGTGCCGGCGAAGAAGTCGATCGAGGATCATCTGGACTTCCTGTTCGACTTCTACCGGGGTCAGGTCGAGTCGCGGCACTGGTACGGGTTCTGGGACTACGGCGACATCATGCACACGTTCGACGAGGACCGGCTGGTGTGGCGGTACGACGTGGGTGGGTACGCGTGGGACAACTCGGAGCTGTCGCCGGATCTCTGGCTCTGGTACTCGTTCCTGCGGACCGGCCGGGCCGACATCTTCCGGTTCGCCGAGGCCATGACGCGACACACTGGTGAGGTCGACGTCTATCACCTCGGGCAGTGGGCCGGACTGGGGACGCGACACGGCGTACAGCACTGGGCGGACAGTGCGAAGCAGCAGCGGATCAGTACGGCGATCTACCGGCGGTTCTACTACTACCTGACGGCCGACGAGCGTACCGGCGACCTGCTGTCGGAGCTGGTCGACTCCGACCGGACGTTCCTGGTGCTGGATCCGCTGCGGAAGATCAGGACCGAGCCGTACGAGCCGGACCCGCATGCGCTGTCGATCGGCCTCGGTACCGACTGGAGTGGTCTGGCCGCCGCGTGGCTGACCGAGTGGGAGCGGCAGGGCCCGAAGGCCGACGTTGCCCACAGCAAGCTTCTCGGCACGATGGAGACGATCGGCGCAATGCCGAACGGCTTCGTCACCGGGAGCGGTCTGTACGACCTGGACACCGGCCGGTTCGCACCGGTGACGGAGAAGACCGTCAGCGTGTCGCACCTCAGCGCGATGTTCGGGCAGGTGGAGATCTGCGCCGAACTGATCGACCTGGTGGACCTGCCGGCGTTCGAGGCGGCGTGGTTGCAGTACTGCCGCCTCTTCAACGCCACCCGCGCCGAGCAGACGGCCGAGTGTGGCGCGTACTTCGGCAACCTCATCCTCCGCCAGGGCCACTCGCGACTCACCGCGTACGCCGCCGTACGCCTGAACCGGGACGACCTGGCCGCGCGGGCCTGGAAGGAGTTCTACACCGGCGACGGCTACGGCCCGAACCTCCCCTGGTCGTCCGAGCAGGTGACCTCGACCCTCAACCCAACTCAAGCCGCCAAGTGGGTCTCCACCAACACCACAGCCCTCTACGGCCTGGCCGCCATCCAAACCCTCGCCCTGGTAGGCAACCAGATCGTCAACCCGTAGCCCGCCAACTCGAGCCGGGAGGCGTGGTGCCATCGCAACCAGGTCGCTTATTCCGTGGCGGGCTATCGTGCCACCTGCAAGTATCCCGCTCATGCTGACCTTCGACGTGCCCGATGGCACCCGCCTCGCCTACCACCGAAAGGGCTCGGGGGGTGACCGACCGCTCGTTTGCATCCCCGGCGGGCCGATGATGCGCTCCGCTTACTTCGGCGACCTCGGTGGGCTGGCCGCGCAGCGGGAGTTGGTGTTGCTGGACCTGCGCGGCACGGGAGACTCGGCCAGGCCCGCAGACCTCGCGAGCTTCCGGGTGGACCGGCAGGCTGAGGACATCGAGGCACTGCGCGTCGCCGTCGGACTGGAGCAGTTGGATCTTCTCGGCCACTCGGCCGCTGGTGATCTCGTGCTGGCCTACGCGGCCCGCTACCCGGAGCGGGTGCGCTCGCTGGTCCTGGTCTGCGCGCGGGCGCGCACCGCCGGGATCGACTTCCCCGTCGAGCGGCGTCGCGAGGCGCTGGAACTGCGCCAGGAGGAGCCCTGGTACGAGGAGGTCCGGCCGGCCTTCGAGCGGGCTGTGTCCGGGGAGGCGAGCGGCGCGGACTTCACGCTGCTCGACCGCCTCTCCTACGGTCGATGGGATGCCGCCGCGCAGGCGCACGCCGCCGCGTGCGAGGAGTGGTTCGACGAGGAGGCGGCGGACGCCTACCTGGCCCCGGGCGCCTTCGACGGCGCGGACGGCGCCCGCGCCGTACTGGCTGAACTGGATGTGCCCGTCCTGGTCATCTCCGGTGAGCTGGACGGTTCCCCGCGTCCGGACTCCGCCGCCGAGGTGGCTGGACTCTTCCCGCGCGGCGAGCACATCCTCCAGGCGGGTGCCGCGCACAGTCCGTGGGTGGATGGTCCGGACGAATTCGTCCAGACCGTCATCAAGTTCCTGGCCAGGGACACCACTCGCTGACGCGCAATTACCCGACTTCGGCCATGATTTCGTCCGATACGTGGAATCGGGCACAGCGGCGCAACGCCAACTTCCGCCCCATCATCATTACCCGACTTCCGCCATGATTTCGTCCGATACGTGGAATCGGGCACAGCGGCGCAACGCCAACTTCCGCCCCATCACCATTACCCGACTTCGGCCATGATTTCGTCCGATACGTCGAAGTTGGCGTAGACGTTCTGGACGTCGTCGCTGTCTTCGAGGGCGTCGATCAGGCGGAAGATCTTGGCGGCGCCGTCGGCGTCGAGTTCGACCGTCATGGACGGGACGAACTGGACGTCGGCGGAGTCGTAGTCGATGCCGGCGTCCTGCAGCGCCGTCCGGGTCGCGACCATGTCGGTGGCCTCGGTGACGACCTCCCAGGACTCGCCGAGGTCGTTCACCTCGTCGGCACCGGCCTCGAGCACGGCCTCCATCACGTCGTCCTCGGACAGCGACTTCCCGTCCTGGTCCTTGGCGACGACGATGACGCCCTTGCGGTTGAACAGGTACGCGACCGAGTTCGGGTCGGCCAGCGAGCCGCCGTTGCGGGTCATCGCCGTACGCACGTCGGCAGCGGCCCGGTTGCGGTTGTCGGTGAGGCACTCGACCAGCATCGCGACGCCGTTCGGGCCGTAGCCCTCGTACATGATCGTCTGGTACTCCGCGCCACCGGCCTCGGCGCCGGAACCACGCTTGATCGCGCGGTCGATGTTGTCGTTCGGGACCGAGGTCTTCTTCGCCTTCTGGATGGCGTCGTACAGGGTCGGGTTCCCGCCAGGGTCGCCACCGCCCATCCGGGCGGCCACCTCGATGTTCTTGATCAGCTTCGCGAAGAGCTTGCCGCGCCTCGCGTCGATGACGGCCTTCTTGTGCTTCGTGGTGGCCCACTTGGAGTGGCCTGACATGGCGAACCCAACCCTTCTTACCGCTGCAACTGACTCAGAGGCTGCGGACCAGCTCGGCGAAGTAGCCGTGCAGCCTGGCGTCCCCGGTCATCTCCGGATGGAACGACGTGGCCAGCAGCCGGTCGTGGCGAACCGCGACGATCCTACCCGCGGTGGGGCCCGACCTCACCGTCGAGAGTACCTCCACGTCCCGGCCGACCCGCTCCACCCACGGTGCCCGGATGAACACCGCGTGGTACGGCGTGTCGAACGCGGCGAACTCCAGGTCCGCCTCGAACGAGTCCACCTGCCGCCCGAACGCGTTCCGGCGGACCGTCACGTCGAGTCCGCCGAGCGTCTCCTGGCCCTCGATCCCGCCGGTGATCTCGTTCGCGAGCATGATCATCCCGGCGCAGGTGCCGAACACCGGCATCCCGTCCGCGATCCGCTTCTGCAACGGCTCGAACAGCTCGAACGCCCGGGCCAGCTTGTCCATCGTGGTCGACTCACCACCCGGGAGCACCAGCGCGTCCACCTGCTCCAGCTCGGACGGACGCCGTACCGGCCGGGCCTCGACGCCGACCTCGGTCAGCATCGCCACGTGCTCACGCACGTTCCCCTGCAACGCGAACACACCGATCACGGTCATAGCGTCACCCTTCGTTGCCAGTCGAGCGTGACCTCGATGCGGCCCTCGTCGAAGACCGCGGGCAGGTCGTAGTGGTGTAGCAGCGACAGCACGTCCTCCAGCAGCGGCTCGCCCGGCGCCACATTGGCGGTGTCGGGGTGCCAGAGCTTGAGCTCGAGCATGCCGAAGTCGACCGCGTGCCAGACGTCCGTGTCGGTGAAGAACACCAGGCCCTTCGGATCCGCGGCCGCCTCGAGCACCTGCCTGGCGGCGTGGTGGTCCGCCGTGTAGCGGACCACCACGACGCCGCGGGACTCCAGCTCGGCCAGTACGGCGTCGAGCCGGTCAGGATCCGTGGTCGCCGGCCAGTCGGCGGCCTCGGCCTGGAGATCCATGAAGGCCTCGCCGATCAGCAGCGGCACCAGAGCGGCCGCGTCCATCGACGGTGCGTCCTCCTGGACGGCCTCCGTCAACGCGGCCGAGACGGCGGCGTGGTCGGCGTACCCGGACCGCACCAGGACGCGGGCCAGTCCCCGCAGCTCCCGGGCGGTCCGTTCGTCCACCGCCAGCAGACCTTCCGGTGTCGTCACCAGCCGCGCTCGGCGAGCCGGTGCGGCTGCGGGATCTCGTCGACGTTGATGCCGACCATGGCCTCGCCCAGACCGCGGGAGACCTTGGCGAGTACGTCGGGGTCGTCGTAGAAGGTGGTGGCCTTGACGATCGCCTCGGCGCGCTGGGCCGGGTTGCCGGACTTGAAGATGCCGGAGCCGACGAACACGCCCTCGGCACCGAGCTGCATCATCATCGCGGCGTCGGCCGGGGTGGCGATGCCACCGGCGGTGAACAGCACCACCGGGAGCTTGCCGGCCTGCGCGACCTCCTTGACCAGCTCGTACGGCGCCTGCAACTCCTTGGCGGCGACGTACAGCTCGTCCTCGGGGAGGTTCTGCAGCTTGCGGATCTCCTGGCGGATCTGGCGCATATGGGTGGTCGCGTTGGACACGTCACCGGTGCCGGCCTCGCCCTTGGAGCGGATCATCGCCGCGCCCTCGGTGATCCGGCGCAGCGCCTCGCCCAGGTTGGTCGCGCCACAGACGAAGGGAACGGTGAAGTTCCACTTGTCGATGTGGTTCGCGTAGTCGGCCGGGGTCAGGACCTCGGACTCGTCGATGTAGTCCACACCGAGGCTCTGCAGCACCTGCGCCTCGACGAAGTGACCGATCCGGGCCTTGGCCATCACCGGGATCGAGACGGCGCCGATGATCGAGTCGATCATGTCCGGGTCGCTCATCCGGGAGACGCCGCCCTGCGCGCGGATGTCGGCCGGAACCCGCTCCAGCGCCATCACCGCGACCGCACCGGCGTCCTCGGCGATCTTGGCCTGCTCCGCGGTGACGACGTCCATGATCACGCCGCCCTTGAGCATCTCCGCCATGCCGCGCTTGACCTTCGCGGTACCGGTCTGAGGGGTCTCGTTCTCCGTCACTGCTTTCCTCCTGGTCGTGGGGCTCACTGTCCAGATTAGGTCGACGACGGCACCGATCCTCAGTCCACCTCGGATCAAGTGGACTGAGCCAGCGCTTCCCCCAGCCGGGCGACTACCAGCCGCAGCGTCGCGGGCGGTGCGGTGAACGGGATCCGGATGTGCCTTCGGTCGGTGCCCTCGGGCGTGAACAGGTCGCCGGCGCCCAGCAGCAGGCCGTGCCCACGGGCTGCCTCCAGCACTCGGCGCGCTCTGGTTTCGGTCAACTCCAGCCATAGCGTCATCCCGCCAGTGGGCGTGGGCCAGGCCACACCGTCGAGCGTCCTGAGGCCCGTCTCCAGCGCCGCGAGGTTGGCGCGCAGGCGGGTCCGGCGCCGGCTGATCACCTTGTCGAGCCGGTGGACGATCGCCTGGGCCAAGAGGTCGTCCAGTGCACTGGGTGACGCCACGCTGAGCTGTGCGGCCGTGTTGATGCGTCGTCTGAGCTGTTTGCCGGTACGGACCCACCCAACGCGCAGTCCGCCCCACACCGTCTTCGAGAGCGAGCCAACACTCACAGTGCGCGGATAGCGACTCAGTGGTTCGGCTTGCTCCCCGCTGGCCAGCCAGAGCGGTCGCATGGTCTCGTCACTGATCAGGGCAGCGCCGTACCGCCTGGCGATCTCGACTACCGCCGTACGACGGTCCGCCGGGAGACTGAGTCCGGTCGGGTTGTGGTTGTCCGCCTGCAGGTAGATGACCTTGGGCCGGTGCCGTCGGCAGAGGTGGGTGAGCTGATCCGTGTCCCACACGCCTGCGGGCCAGCCGGCGACGTCCAGGCGGTGTTTGCGGAGCAGATCGAAGGCAGCCGGGTACGTCGGTGTCTCGGTGATCGCGACACCCGGTCCGAGGTCCAGTCCGGCCAGTGCGGCATTCAGGCCGGCTGCTGCGCCCACGGTCAGCGTCAACTGATCCGGCTCGGTCGGTACGCCCTCCATGGTCAGTCGCTCGGCGAGCGCCATACGCAGCTCGATAGACCCGCCCGGCGGCGGACCGTCGCCACCCATGGCCTGCGGGAGGCCGTCCTCGACGATCTGCGCTGCCACCTCGGCGACATCGTGCGGTGCCGCGGTCGTCGCGAAGCGTAGGTCGAGCACCGGCTGGTCCCCCGCGGTGACGGTCGACGCGGGCGCGATCGGGTCCAGGAGGCGGTCGATAGGCCGGACGACCGTGCCGGAGCCGCGCTTCGTCTCCAGTACGCCGTCCGCCCGCAGGTGGTCCAGCGCCCGGACGACGGTCACGCGGCTCAACCCGAGTCGCTCGGCCAGCACCCGCTCCGAGGGGAGCCGGGATCCGATCGACAGGTCACCCCGCTCGATCCGGCGCAGCACGAGAGCCTCGACCTGCTCGGTCTTCGTCCCGTCCGCCGCGTCCAGGTCATTCTCCCGCCACATAAGTCCAGTCTCCCACCACTGGCCTGACCCTCCGAGAACTGTCCGTCCCGGGTGCTTGTATTTGCCTATGGACGAGCGGTGGGCGATCGCGCCGGAGGAGGGTGGCGGGGCAATCCTCGTCGCGCTACATCCGGACGGGCAGCCTGCCGGTGAGGCGGTGCACGAGCCGGACCTCGCGACCGCGGTGGCTTCGCGTCCGCAGGTGACGCGGTGGGTGTGGCGGTCGTCGGCCGAGATCTATCCGCGGTTGCTGGCGAGCGGCGTCCGGGTGGAACGCTGCTACGACATCGAGAACAGCGAAGGCCTCTTGCTCGGGCACGAGGGCCGGCTGGGTGAGCCGCGATCGGCGGCGGCCGCCTGGGCACGGTTGAGTGGTCAGCCTGTGCCGCCGGATCCACCGCTGCGGGGCGTCGTGCCTGGTGAGCAGTCGTCGTTGTTCGAGATCGCTGCCGAACCCGTCGCCTTCGACGCTCTCCTGAGGATGTACGCCGACCAGCTCAGGCGGCACGGTCTCACGGAGCATCCGGACCGGATGCGGCTGCTCACGGCCTCGGAGTCGTCGGGGATGCTGATCGCGGCCGAGATGGATCGCGCCGGCCTGCCGTGGAGCGAGTCGGCGCATCGCGCCGTACTGACGGAGTTGCTCGGCGATCGGTTCGGCGGGACCGGGGAGCCGCGGCGGCTGACCGAGCTCGCGGACGAGGTGTCAGCGGCGTTCGGGCGGCGGGTGCGACCGGATCTGCCGGCCGACGTGCTGAAGGCGTTCAAACAGGCCGGGTATCAGCTGAAGTCGACCCGCCGCTGGGAGCTCGAGACGATCGACCATCCGGCGGTCGCACCACTGGTCGAGTACAAGAAGCTCTATCGCATCTACACCGCGAACGGCTGGTCCTGGCTGCACGACTGGGTCCATGACGGCCGGTTCCGGCCTGGCTTCGTTCCGGGCGGCACGGTCTCCGGTCGCTGGATCACCAACGGCGGTGGCGGTCTGCAGATCCCGAAGGTCATTCGCCGTGCCGTCGTCGCCGATCCTGGTTGGCGTCTGGTGGTCGCGGACGCTTCCCAACTGGAGCCCCGCATTCTCGCCGCCATCTCGCGCGACCCGGCTCTGATGGAGGTGGCGAGCGACCCGGGCGACCTTTACAAGGCTGTCTCGGACAAGGCGTTCTCGGGTGACCGCGCCACCGCCAAGGTCGCCGTACTGGGCGCCATCTACGGCCAGACCTCCGGCGACGGCCTCAAGAACCTCGCCATGCTGCGGAAGCGATTCCCGTTGGCGGTTGCGTACGTCGACGACGCCGCGCGCGCCGGTGAGGAAGGACGGCTCGTCCGCACCTATCTGGGCCGGACCTGCCCACCGTCCGGCACTCCTCTGGACGCCGCGATGCTGGAAGGACCACCAGCAGACGAGCCCCAGACCGACGCTCGTCACGCCCGCGCCCGAGGCCGCTTCACCCGCAACTTCGTGGTCCAGGGCAGCGCCGCCGACTGGGCGTTGCTGATGCTCGCCGCCCTGCGCCAGTCACTGGCCGATCTCAAGGCCGAGCTCGTCTTCTTCCAGCACGACGAGGTGATCGTCCACTGCCCGGCCGACGAAGCCTCGGTGGTCACCGAAGCGATCCAGTCCGCCAGCACCCTGGCCGGCACCCTCACCTTCGGGCCGACCCCCACGAACTTCGCTTTCACCACCGCCACCGTCGAGACCTACGCCGACGCGAAGTAGTGCCCGGGCAGGCCGAGCCGGGAGAACTCGGTGATCTCGAAGGCGGTCATTTCGGCGATCAGGTTCGTTTCGACGCGGAAGACGTCGACGGAGAACGGGCTGTAGACGGTCTCGCCCGGGCCGCGCAGATAGGCGGCGAGCGCGGGCTGGCGGTTGATCGCGGTCGGCAGGAAACGCCAGGTGCCACGGTAGGCGTTCCCGGCCGGGTCGAGGTTGGCGGCGAGCACGCGTTCGGCCGCGGCCCGGCCCTCGAACCAGAACGGGTACGGCGGCATCGTGATGCGGACGTCCTCGTGCATGAGGGCTGCGAGCGCCGCGGGGTCACCAGCGTCCCAGGCGGCTACGTACTTCTGCAGCAGGTCGTGCTCATCAGCAGACGGAGTGGCCGACCACTCCGACCGGTGCGACGGAAGGTGTTCGCCGAGCACGGGCCGGGCTCGCTGGAGGGCGGAGTTGACGGCGGCAACGGTCAGCTCCATGACCGACGCGGTGTCACTGGCGGGCCAGCCGAGGACATCGCGGAAGATCAGGACCGCGCGCTGCCGGGGTGGAAGGTGCTGGATCGCGATCAGGAACGCGAGCTCGATCGTCTCGCGACGGATCACAACGGCATCCGGCTCGTCCGCGCGGTCCAGCAGGATGTCGGGGAACGGCTGGAGCCAGGGCACGTCCTCGCGCGGTGGGAGGGCGGTGGCGGGGAAGGACGCCGGTTCGAGTTGGTACGGGAGGACTCGCTGCTTGCGGCGTACGTCGTCGATGCAGGCGTTGGTGGCGATGCGATAGAGCCAGGCGCGCAACGACGAGCGACCCTCGAAGTCGTCGCGCCGGCGCCACGCCCGCAGGAACGTCTCCTGCACCATGTCCTCGGCGTCGTCGTACGAGCCGAGCATCCGGTAGCAGTGCACCCGCAGCTCGTGGCGGTACCGCTCGGCCTCCTCCGCGAAGGTCAACTGCCGTCCTCCAGTTCGATCGTGCCCGGCATCGGCGCGTGGCCGGCCAGCCGGAACCACCTCACCAGCCGGCGCTGCCGCAGGTCGCGCGTCGACACCACGATGTCGTTGTGGAAACGCCGCGCCAACTGGACCCGCCGCATCGCCAGGCTCAGTTCGCCGGCCCACGGTTCCTTGTCGGTGCCGGTGGCATGGAAAGCACGGGTCAACGCCGATTCGGCCTGCTCACGCGTCTCCAGCGAGGCGGTCCGGGCCCAATGAGCCGCGTCGAGTAGGAGCAGGGACGACGCCGGGTCGAGGATGCCGGTGCCGGCCAGCTCGGCGACCAGGGCGGAGCGCCGGGCGAGTTCGGTCTCCAGGGAGGCGCGGGCGATCTCGACCCGCTGGTGCAGGCGGTCCAGCCGGCCGGCGGTCCAGCTCGCGTAAGCGCCGAACAACAGCAGCACCACGCCGATCGCGAGCAGCGCCCAGGACACCTTCACAGCACCATTCGATCATCGATTACGGAGCGCTGACGGTCCGGGCGAATCCGGTAGTCGCCGCGCCCGGCGGCACTACCGTCGGGATCATGGCTGACATCGGCGTGATCGGCGGTTCCGGTTTCTACACGTTCCTGTCCGACACACAGACCGTCGAGATCGACACCCCGTTCGGCCCGCCCAGCGAGGCGCCGGTGGTCGGCGACCTCGACGGGCGGGAGGTCGCGTTCATCCCCCGGCATGGGGCCGATCACCGCTTCCCGCCGCATCGGGTCAACTATCGCGCCAACCTGTGGGCCTTGCGCGAGCTCGGCGTACGGCAGGTTCTCGGGCCGTGTGCGGTCGGTTCGCTCAAGCCTGAGCTCGTGCCGGGCACGTTCGTCGTCCCCGATCAGTACGTCGATCGCACCTGGGGCCGGGCTCAGACGGTGTACGACGACCAGCCGGTGGTGCACACGTCCGTCGCCGACCCGTACTGTCCGGCCGGCCGGGAGACGGTGATTGCCGCGGGCAACGTCGTACCCGAGGGGACGATGGTGGTGATCAACGGACCGCGCTTCTCCACCCGCGCCGAGTCGCGGTGGCACGCGGCACAAGGCTGGTCGGTCGTCGGCATGACCGGAGCGCCCGAGGCGGCGATCGCTCGCGAACTCGCGCTCTGCTACACCTCGATCGCCGTCGTCACGGACCACGATGCGGGCGTCGAGTCGGGCACTGGCGTCACGCAGGCCGAGGTCTTCACCGCGTTCAAGGGCAGCATCGAGCGACTGCAGGACCTGCTCAGGAACGTGATCGGGCAGCTCCCCAAGCCGGACGCCGACTGCACCTGCCGGCACGCCCTCGACGGGACGGCGGCGCGGTGAGAGTGCTGCTGACCGGCGGGGCCGGATTCATCGGGCAGCACGTCCGTCACCAGCTCGTTGCCGAGGGCCACGACGTGATCGTCCTCGATTCCTTCCGGCCGGATGTCCATGCGCACCAGCCGGCGCCACGTCCCGGTCTGGTCGTCGGCGACGTCCGTGACGCGGCGACAGTCGCGGCCACACTGGACGGGATCGACACCGTCATCCACCTGGCGGCGAAGGTCGGACTCGGCGTCGACCTCGACGATCTGGACGACTACGTCTCCAGCAACAGCCTGGGTACGGCGGTCCTGCTCCGGCAACTCGCCCACGCCAAGATCCAACACCTCGTCTACGCCAGCTCGATGGTCGTGTACGGCGAGGGCCGCTACGACTGTGATCGCCACGGCCGCGTCGCCCCCGGTCCACGCCGCACCGAAGACCTGGACGCGGGCCGCTTCGAACCACCGTGCCCAGTCTGCGGCGCCCAACTCCACCCGGGTCTCGTCGAGGAGGACGCCGTACTCGATCCTCGGAACGCCTATGCGGCCACCAAACTCAACGGTGAGCACCTTGCCCAGACGTGGGCGCGCGAGACCGGCGGCAGGGTGACCGCGCTCCGCTTCCACAACGTCTACGGACCTGGCATGCCGAGGAACACGCCGTACGCCGGAGTCGCGGCGATCTTCGGCTCGGCGCTGGAACGCGGCGAGGCACCGAAGGTCTTCGAGGACGGCAGGCAGCGCCGCGACTTCATCCACGTTCGCGACATCGCCACCGCCGTGACCACATCTGCCGCCGCACTCCCCCACCAGCCCCCGTTCGCGGCGTACAACGTCGGCAGCGGCACCATCCACACCATCGGCGACGTCGCCACCGAACTCTCGCGCGCCTACGACGGCCCGGCGCCGGTCGTCACCGGCCAGTACCGCCTGGGCGACGTCCGCCACATCACGGCGTCCGCGGACCGCCTCCGCAACGAACTGGGCTGGAAGCCGGGCTACGACCTCACCACCGGTCTCGCGGACCTGCTCTCAAACGCTCGCGGGTAGGTCGATCTGGAAGGCGCAGCCGCCGTCGATATTGCTCACGGCGATGTTGCCGTCGTGTGATTCGACGACGCCGCGAGCAATCGCGAGCCCCAGGCCGCCGCCGCTCGATCTGGCACCTTCGCCAGTGGACGCCGATTCGGGTGTCCGCTGTTCGTCGCCGCGCCAGCCGATGTCGAAGACCCGGTCGAGATCGTCGCTGGGGATTCCGCCGCAGCCGTCCCTGACCGCGAGGCGGACGCGGCCGTCGGGCTCGCGGTCGACGGCCAGGGTGACGGTTCCACCGGGTGCGGTATGGCGGATCGCGTTGCCGACCAGGTTGGTGACCGCGCGGGTCAGCTCGTCCGGATCGCCCTGGACGGCGAGCCGATCGTCGTCTGTCGGCGTCGACACTGCCAGCCGAACCCCGGACGAACGGGCATGCTCACCGTTCTCCCCCGCCACGTCCTCCGCCAGCTCGCGCAGACTGACCGCGGACCGATGCCGCGGCGGAGGCGCCGCCGACAACCGGGACAGCTCGAACAAGTCATCGACCAAACCGGTCATCCGGTCGACCGTCGCCCGCATCTGCCGCAGCGCACCGGGTACGTCGTCGATCACGCCGTCCTCGAGTCCCTCGGACACGGCCCGCAATCCGGCCAGCGGCGTCCGCAGATCGTGCGACATGAACGCGACCAGCTCCCGCCGGCTCGCCTCCAGCGCGCGCTCCCGTTCGTGCGACGCGGCGAGCTTGCGACGTGTCATCTCCAGCTCGTCCGTCAGCTCCGCCAGTTCGGCCGGTACTGCGCCAGTCAGCTCGGCCGTCGGCTCGTACGACGTACCGAGGTGACGCAACCGACGGCCAACGTCCCGGGAGCCCGTGCTGATCCAGTGCCCGAGCAGCACTGACATCCCCAGTCCGAGCAATGCCGCGAACGCCAGCGTCCACAGCACCACCCACGAGTCGTGCTCGGAGATGAACATCGCCCGCACGCTCTGCAGTACCGCGGCCAGGGCGGCCGCCATCGGCGCCAGCGCGGCCACGATCATCGTGATCCGCAACGACCGACGCCGGAACTGCCACAGGATTGCCGCTCCGAGCCCGGCGACGATCAACGTCCACAGCGTGGTGAGCGCCAGGATCGTGAACATGTCCTTGTTCATTCGGCATCTCCGACGAACCGGTAGCCCGTCCGCGGCACCGTGAGGACCAACCGGGGATCGGACGGATCGACCTCGATCTTCTCCCGCAGCCGGCGAACGTGCACGGTGACGGTCGACGAGTCACCGAAGTCCCAGCCCCAGACGCGGCGCAGCAGTTCGGCCTTCGTGTACGCCTTGCCCGGATGCGACACCAGGAACGCCAGCAGATCGAACTCCCGATGCGTCAGCGCCAGCTCGGCCCCGTCCAGAGAGGCACGCCGCGCCGCGGTGTCGACCATGACCGGACCGGCGCTGATCTTGGTCGGCGTCAGGTCGAGGCCGGCCAGCCGTTCCTCGCGACGCAGCAGCGCCTGCACGCGCAGCGTGAGCTCGCGCGGGCTGAACGGCTTGACCACATAGTCGTCCGCGCCGACCTCCAGCCCGACCAGCCGGTCCTCCTCCTCGCCCCGCGCGGACAGCATGATCACCGCGGCGCCGTCGTCGGCCGCGCGCATCCGGCGCAGCACTTCGAGCCCGGACAGTCCGGGCAGCATCACGTCCAGTACGACGACCGACGGCTTCCACTGCTGCCAGACCTCGACCGCCGCGACCCCGTCCGCCACCACGCGGGCGTCGTACCCGGCTTTGGTCAGGTACGCCGAGACGACGTTGGACACGGTCGGGTCGTCGTCGACGACGAGTACACGAGTAGCCACGGTCAGAGCCTAGATCGTCCGGACGGGGCCTAGCCCGGTCCGGCCCGCGGCGGCGAACGCCGTAAGAGAGCCGTAGCCGCGTTCGGCCGCCGGCGCCACCCGATCTTTCCTACGGTCGAAGAGTGTCAGTCGATCTCGTCCTCCCGTGCCTGAACGAGGCCGCCGCCCTGCCCTGGGTGCTCGAACGGCTGCCGGCCGGCGTCCGGGCCGTTGTCGTCGACAACGGTTCCACCGATGGATCGGCGGAGGTCGCCGCCGGCCTGGGCGCGATCGTCGTACGGTGCGAGCCGCGCGGGTACGGCGCCGCGTGTCATGCGGGCCTGGAGGCGGCCGAGGCCGAGGTGGTCGCATTCATGGATGCCGACGCGTCGCTCGATCCGCGGCAACTGGTCCGCGTCACCGCGCCGTTGCTGGCCGGCCGTGTCGATCTCATGGTCGGCCGCCGTCGACCCGTTTCGCGGGCCGTTTGGCCCTGGCATCTCCGGTTGGCGAACGCCGAGTTGTCCCGGCGGATCAAACGCCGTACGGGAGTGCGCCTGCACGACCTCGGCCCGATGCGGGCGGCCCGGCGGGATGCACTCCTCGGCCTCGGTCTGTTGGACCGGCGATCCGGGTACCCACTGGAGACCGTCGTACGCGCGGCCGATGCCGGTTGGCGGATCGCTGAGGTCGACGTCGACTACCTGCCGCGCTCCGGTCGCTCCAAGGTCACGGGGACGCCGCTCGGCGCGGCGCGGGCCGTCCTCGACATGTCCAAGGTGCTGGCGCGATGACTCGCGGGACGCTGATCGTCATCGCGAAGGAGCCGGTGCCGGGGCGAGTGAAGACGCGGCTGCAGACCGAATTCACCGCCGCGGAGGCTGCGGCGCTGGCGCGGGCCTCGCTGGTGGACACGCTGAGTGCCGTCCGCTCGACGCCGGCCTCGCGACGCGTTCTCGCGCTCGAGGGCGATCCTGGGCCGTGGCTTCCGGACGGTTTCGAGGTGATCGGGCAGCGCGGGGGCGGGCTGAACGAGCGGCTGGCGGCGGCGTTCGAGGACGCGTTCGACGGTACGCCGATGCTTCTGGTCGGCATGGACACGCCACAGCTCACGCCGGGGCTGCTGGGATTCCGGTGGTCCGGGCATGACGCCGTACTCGGGCTGACCGACGATGGCGGCTACTGGTGCCTCGGGTTGCGGGTGCCCGATCGGCGCGCGTTGATCGGCGTACCGATGTCGACCGATCACACCGGTATCGACCAGTTGCGACGGCTCAGGATGCTCGGGCTGCGGGTGTTGCTGTTGCCGACCCTGCGAGACATGGACACGCCGCACGATGCGGCGCACCTCGCGGCCGCGTATCCGTCGTTGCGAGTCTCGAGGCTCTATCGGCGGTTGCAGCACGCGGCCCATCCGGGCCTGCTGTTCGAGCAGGCGCTCGGGGGTACGGCGAGAGTCGTTGCTACCGGCATCGATGGGCGGACCGTGCCGTCGCTGTCGGAACTGGATCGGTGGCAGTCGCCCGCCGACGAGGTCGACCGGCTTGCGCTGAGCCGGTGCGAAGGGCCGGTCCTCGACGTGGGCTGTGGACCGGGACGGATCGTGACCGCGTTGGCTGAGCGGGGGATACCGGCGCTCGGCGTGGATGTCTCGCCGCGGGCGGTGTCGCTCACCACCGCTCGGGGTGCGGCGGCGCTCCGGCGGCCGGTGCAGGACCGCCTGCCGGGCGAGGGGCGGTGGGGCAGTGTGCTGCTGATGGACGGCAACATCGGCATCGGCGGCGATCCGGCCGACCTCCTCCGGCGGTGTGCCGAGCTCATCCGCCCCGACGGGCTGGTGCTGGTCGAGGTCGACCCGGACGACGACCTCGACGACACCGCCCCGATCGTCCTCCGCAGCTCCACCGGCCGCCGTTCGACACCGTTGCCCTGGGCAAGAGTCGGTGCGCGCGCCGTCCTCCGCCACGCCTCCGCCGCCCACCTGCACGCCACCGAGGACTGGCGAGCCGGCCACCGAGCCTTCCTCGCCCTCCGCCGGACCACCACCCCGGCACGGATCGCCTGATGCCGACCCGCCGCAGCCACCGCCCCGCCGCAGCCACCACCCTCGCCGGCGCCCTCGTCCCTGCCCTCGTCGCTGCCGCTTCGCCGCGCTCGCCGCATTCGCCGCGATCTGCGACTTTGTGCATGGTGTCCGCATGATTTCGGGCTCCGGGCACGGACCTGGTGCACAAAGTCGGCGTGCCTGGGTCGGGGGCGCCGCCGGCGGAGGGGTCGCGGTGGCGGCGAGTGTGGCGGTCGTTGTGGCGTCGGCGTCCAGTTGGTGGCCGAATGTGGTGTTGGTGGTGGGGAGCCTGATGGTCGCGGGGGTGGTGTGGCGGGTCAAAGGGCTGGGTGTGCTGGGGGTGGTGCTGGTTGCGGCTGTCTGTCAGGTGCCGGGGCTGACTCAGGCGCCGATCACCAGCACGGACGCCTACCGGTACGTGTGGGACGGGCGGGTGCAGTTGTCCGGCAGTTCGCCGTACTCGCAGGTGCCGTTGGATGACGCGTTGGCGCGACTCCGGGATCCGGTGTTGTTCCCGGGGCTGTCGCCGGACCAGCGGTCGGGAGTGACAGGGCCGCCGCGGGTGCCGAAGGATCCGGCCGCGCTCGCAGCGCTGTCCGCTGACGACCCCAGGACCCGGATCAACCGGCCGCGGGTGCCGACCATCTATCCGCCGGTGGCGCAGGCGTACTTCGCCGCGGTCGCGCTGGTCACGCCGTGGTCCGCGGGCACCCTCGGCCTGCAAATCGCCGCCGCACTGCTCGCCGTCGTACTCACCTGGCTACTGGCAGTAGACAATCCCCGGTGGGCCGCATTGTGGGGTTGGTCACCGATCGTCGCCCTCGAAGCCGGCAACGCCGCACACGTCGACGTCCTCGCCGCTCTCCTGATCGCAGCCGCCGTCATCGCCACGACCCGAAGGCCGAAGCTGGCCGCGGTTCTTCTCGGCGCCGCCGCGAGCGTCAAGCTCCTCCCACTCCTGCTGCTCCCCGCGTTCCGCGCCCGGCGGCCGGTAGTTGCCGTTGGCACCTTCGCCGCGTCGTACGTCCCCTACCTGGTTGCCGCCGGCACCTTGGTGCTCGGCTTCCTGCCCGGCTATCTGGCCCAGGAAGGCTTCGACGACGGCAGCTCCCGATCGGCGATTCTCGCGCTCCTGCTGCCTCCTGAGGTCCGTCAGCTCGCCGCGGCGGTACTCGCGGTCGCCCTCGCCGTACTCGCCTTCCACCGGTCCAAACACGAGCCGATCGCCGTCACCTGCTGCTGGCTGTACGGCGCCGCACTCCTCGTCGCCACCCCCACCTACCCGTGGTACGGCCTCCCCCTGATCGCGCTGGCGGTGCTCGCGCGCCGGCCCGAGTGGATCGCCGTACCCCTGGCCTCGTACCTGGCCTATGCGAGCTTCGGGCACGACACCCGGCAGGGCCTGATCCACCTCGTCGCCGCCGTCATCGTTGTCACCGCCATCACGCTCCGTCATCGGGCTGATCGCCAAAGCCGTTTGACGCCGCGCCCACTGCCTGCCAACACTGATCGGCGTGACGAAACGCATCGCCCTCGCGACGTCGGCCGAACAGGCTGAATTGCACGAACACGACCTCCCGCTCGTCGACGCCCTCCGCGCCGCGGGCCTCGACCCGGTGGCCGAGGTCTGGACGGACCCGTCGGTCGACTGGTCCGCGTACGACGCGATCCTGCTGCGCTCGGTGTGGGACTACCACCAGCGGTACGACGACTTCACCGAATGGCTCGCCCAGCTCGACAAGGCCGGCGTACCGGTGTTCAACGACTCCGACCTGGTCCGCTGGAACGGCGACAAGCGCTACCTGCTCGAACTGCGCGAGCGTGGCGTGGCGATCGTGCCGTCCCAGATCGGCGCCGGCGCGGGCCTGCGCGAGGTCGTCACCGGCCTCAACGGTCAGGAGATCGTCATCAAGCCGACCGTGGGCGCGGGCGCCACGCACACGATCCGCGGCATCGCCGGGTCTCCTGAGCTCGACCAGGCGATCGACGAGCTTCCGGACACCGTCTACCTGGTCCAGCCGTTCCAGCCCGAGGTCCAGACCGACGGCGAGTGGTCCCTGGTGTTCATCGACGGCGAGTTCAGCCACGCGGTCGTGCAGCGTCCGGTGGCCGGCGACTACCGGGTCCAGCTGATGTTCGGCGGCGCCGCGACCCCGGCCGACCCGCCGCCCGCCGTACTGGAGAGTGCGCGCACGGTCCTCACCACGGCCGGCGTCCACCCGCTCTACGCCCGCGTCGACGGCCTGGTGGTGAACGGCCGCTTCCTCCTGATGGAGCTCGAACTGATCGAGCCCTACCTGTTCTTCCCCCAGTCCCCCGAAGCCACTCAGAAGCTCGCTTCCGCGGTGGCTGCCCGGATCTGAGCGACCGATAGGGTCGGCGGTATGCCGACCCTCGAGGACATTCGCCAGGCCGCTGACCAGCTGAAGGGCCGGATTCACCGGACGCCGGTCCTCACCTCGACCGCGCTGAACGAACGCTTCGGCGGCGAGTTCGTGCTGAAGGCCGAGCTGTTCCAGAAGACCGGCAGTTTCAAGGTGCGCGGGTTGCTGACCAAGCTGCTCCGGTTGAGTGCCGAGGAGCGGGAGCGCGGGGTGATCACCGTCTCGGCGGGGAACGCGGCCGGCGCGCTCGCGTGGGCCGCGCGGGACGCCGGTGTCCCGGCGACCGTGGTGATGGCCAGGACCGCCGTACCGGCCAAGATCGACGCGGCCCGCGGGTACGGCGCAACCGTCGAGCTGGTCGAGGGCGACCTGATGGCCCAGTACGAGCGGATCCGGGACGAGCGGAAGCTGACCGGCGTCCACCCGTTCGACGACGAGGACGTGATCACCGGCCACGGCAGCCTCGGGCTGGAGCTCCTGGAGGACCGCCCCGACGTCGACACCGTGCTCGTCCCGGTGGGCGGCGGCGGGCTGATCTCCGGCGTCGCGCTGGCGGTCAAGCTGGTGAAGCCGGAGATCCGCGTGATCGGCATCGAGCCCGAGCAGGCCGACGTGGTCAGCCGCAGCCTCGCGGCGGGTTCGGCGCAGAAGCTCCCGACGGCCCGATCGATCGCCGATGGGCTAGCGGCGCCGGTCTGCGGCACGCGCAACTTCCCGCTCATCCAGCAGTACGTCGACAGCGTCGTACGCGTGAGTGAGGACGCGCTGCTGGAGGCGACGCGACTGGTCATGTCGCGCACCAAGCTCGCCCTCGAGCCCGCGGCCGCCGCACCTTTCGCCGCACTCATCCAGGGCCTTCAACCGGAAGGCGTCACCGCCGCTGTCGTCAGCGGCGGCAACCTGGATGTCGCGAAGCTGATGCTCTAGGCAGGCGCGAGCCGGGCCCGGGCGCCGGGGCTGACCCCGTCACTCGGATCGTCGACCAGATTGCCCTGGCGGACCGGATCGTTCTCCGGCAGCAGGATGTCGCGCGCCACCACCAGCATCAGCCAGAGTGTGCCGGCCATCCGCACGATCACCGCGAACCAGTAGATCCGGTCCGGGATCTCCGGATTCCCAGGTGCCAGGAACTGGGCCAGATGCATCCACACCAGCATCCAGTAGAAGCACTCGCACGCCTGCCAGATCAGCCAGTCCCGCAACCGCGGCCGCGCGAGCGCCACCAGCGGCAGCAGCCACAGCACGTACTGCGGTGAGTACACCTTGTTGATCAGCAGGAACGCCGCCACCACGAGGAACGCCAGCTGCGCGAAGCGCGGTGGGCGCGGCGCCATCAACCCGAGGATCGCGATCGACAGGCAGAGTCCGGCGAAGATCACGATGTTCAGCTGGTTGACGTCCGCGACCTCGTGCTTCGCCAGCTTCAGCACGTACCAGATCGAGCCGTAGTCGCTCTCCCGCTGGTCGTTGAACGTCCAGAACGACATCCACTCGTTCTTCGCCAGCAGGTAGATCGGCGCGTTCACCAGACCCCAGGCGACCGCCGCGGCCACCGCTGCCTGGAACCACGGCCACAGCTTGCGGCCTCGGATGCACACGATCAGCAGTGGCCCGAGCAGCAGGAACGGGTAGAACTTCGCCGCCGTCCCGAGCCCGAGCAGGATGCCGAACCAGATCGGTCTGCCGCGTGACCACGCGTACATCGCCCCGGCTGTGAGTGCGACCGCGAACAAGTCCCAGTTGATCGTCGACGTCAACGCCAGCACTGGCGCGGCGGCGACGTACAGGGCGTCCAGCGGCTGGCCACGGGCCGCACCCGGACGCGACTCGACCCCACGCGCGGTGGCGACCGTCAGGCCGACGATGAGCAGCGCACAGAGGAACAACAGCACCACGTTCACCACGAAGAACACGCCGGCGGTGTCGCGCTTCTGCTCGACAGTCAGGTCCTTCTTCGGGTCACCGGTGATCAGCCAGGTGAGCTGTGCCGCGACCTCCATGAAGCCGCCGGTGAGCACCGGGTACTCGAGCACGGGGTAGTTGCCGGTGTCCAGGAACGGCCGGTTGCCCTCGGCGAACCCGCGCTCCTGGTAGAGGAACCCGATGTCGGAGTAGCACAGCGCCTTGAACGGCCGCCAACTCTGCCGGTCCCACCCGGCCTCCATGCACGGCGCCTTCTGCAGTACGCCGAGACCGAAGGTGATCGTGCACACCGCGAGCGCGATCCGCAGCGGCGTCCACCAGGACGAACTGAGCCGGGCGAACCGCCCGATCGGCCCACCGAGCCCAACGGTCAGCCCGGCGACGGCCGGATCGACCTCCGACGGCGTCTGCCGGTCCTGCGCGTCCTGGGTACGTGGTCCGGTCACGGTGGGCATCATCTCCTATCGGCTCACCTGGCGACCAGGAGAGGTTACCCACCCGTTGCTGGACCAGTCCGGAAGCAGCCCCCGCGCGCCGTCATCCGTCGGCCGCGATCCGCCCACCCGAGCGGCGGCGCATGAGCAGCAGTGCACCAGCGATCAGGACCAGGCCCATGAGAGCGATCGCACCCACGGCCAGGCCCATGCGGGTGCCGACCGGCCGGTAGACGCACGAGACGTCCGAGGCGCCTGCACCGACCGGCACCGCCATCAGGCCGGCGCGCACGCTCGGTGAGCGAGCAGCACCGCCGTCGACCGAGCACCGCCATCCCTGGATGCGGATCACGCCGATCACCACAGTGCCCGCGGCCCCGGGCGTGAGGCGGATGTCGAGACTGTGGCCCCCGACGCTCACCGCGGCCGGCTTACTCGCGTTCAGCCGCCCCACGGCCGCGGTGAGCAGATGACGATCCAGGCAACCGATGGCCGACGCCGGCAGCCGGGCCGGTCCCCGGACCCGCACGGCCAACTCGACGACGCCGTCCGCGCCGACCCTCCCGAGCCGTCGCATCGGCGCACCGGAGTACACCCCCGGCCGCTTCGCCTTCGGATCCAGCACCGTCTGCCAGCCGGACCCTTCGACGAGCACTTCACCGACGAAGGTGGGCGCGGCGAGGTAAGCCTCCGACCCGGCCCGGCACGTGGCGACGAATCGCGCTTCGACCGGCTTCGCGGCACCCGCAACCGGAGCGATCAACAGGTTCCCCTGCCGGTCGGACACGCTCACACCGGGCACCTGCTTGGGCCTCAGCGTCGGGACGGTGTAGACGTCGGCGCCGAGCGCGCTCTCCTGCAACCCGTACGGCGCCGGGTCGGTCGAAGCCCACGCCTTGGTCGAACGCACGGTGACCAGCGGCGCCACACCGTCGTTCGTCGCAAGTCGTGGCCTCTCGGCGTCGTGCACCCCGGAGTCGACCACCACGCGGGCGTGGACGGAGAACACCGCGTCGACCACCGGGTTCTGCGGGTCCACCGTGGCTCGCCCGTAGGAGCTGTACCCGAACCCGAGTCCCATCAGCTCCCGCGAGACGTCGTCCGGGATGGTGCTCGAGTAGTACTGCGGTCCCTCGCCGCCGATCAACATGGGATCGTTCACCGACACCTCTGCCCCGGGCGCCGCCCGATGCAGCGGCCAGTCGTCGGCGGACATCACCAGCGAACGAAGCCCGTCTTGCTCCTCCCCCCAAGGCGCGGCAGCACTCAGAATCTTCCCGCGCGCCACGTCGATCGCGACCGCCGACATGGTCACCTCGACCAGTACCGCGCCGACCAGCAACGCCACCGCACCGCGACGGACCCAGTCCGGCACCGGCCGGCGGCTCGCCAGCCACGCCAGCACGGCAACGGCAGTCAGGATCGGTACGGCGATGTGCGTGGTGCCGGTGATGTAGCGGACGTTCCAGGTCACGGCATACAAGACCATGACGAGCCCGACCGGTACGGCGACGCTCACCACGGATCGCAGTCCGGACGCGGCGGACATCCAGCCGATGATCACCAGCATCCCGGCGACGACGAACGCCTGGCGGAACGGGCTACCGTTCGGCGAGTCGAATCCGTGCCAGACCTCGTGGGTGAACCGGACCTGCATGCTGAGCAGCGTCAACGCCACCAGGACGGACCACACGGCCCGCTCGCGGACCGCGATCGCCCGGTTGAGCGGGAAGCTCAGCGCGAGCAGCAGCATCAGTGTGCCGACTGCGAGTCCCGGGCTGGTTCCGACGCCCTCGCTGCCAGGGAGCAGCCGAGACAGGAACTCGACCGCGTCGTGCGGTTGGAACGTCGTCTTCGGGCTCGGCCGGGCGGCGCGGATCACCTGGAACGTGGGCACCAGCAACGGAGCCGCCAGCCCGATACCGAGGCCCACGGCAACTATGCAGCGCACTGCGGCGATCAGACGATCGCGCCACGACACCAAGGCGTCGTACGACAGGATGCGGGCCACCACGACGATGCCCGCGCCGATGGTTGCCATGTACACCGTGTAGAAGTGCGACGTCCACAGCAGCGCGACGACGAACGGCGTCACCAGCAACGACGTGGCCGACCGGCGCCGCAGGATCCATTCGCAGAGCAGGCAGATCACCGGGAACGCGACCATGCCGTTCAGCCACACCGTCATGTACGCCGCGTCGTCGATCGCCCAGGCACAGGCGCCGTACGAGACGCCGCCCGCCACGGCCAGCCAGGCAGGTCCGGTCGGACGCAGCCGGCGCAGGTACGCCGTCATCGCGCCGGCGCCGAGCGCGATCGCGGCCACGGCGACCAGGAACAGCGCCAGGTCGATCCGATCGCGGGGCAGCACGAGTGCGATCCAGGACAGGGTCGAACCGACGTACGCCATCAGGTCGCCGAGGAACGGCACGCCGAAGCCGCTCGACCAGTTGAAGAGCAGATCGCCGGGCGCCTGACCGGTGACGATGTCGCGAAAGTGTGCGTACATCGGCACGAACTGCTGACCGAGGTCGTTGGTGCTTCGATGACCGTCGCCGAACGGGTACGTGCCGCGGATGATTCCGCTCGCCACGAATGTCGCTCCGGCTGCCGCGGCGGCGACCGGGACCGGCCAGTGCCGGCGGCCGAATGTCCGGGCAAGCCTCATCGGCGAGCAACCTGTGGCGACTCGATCGGCAGTCGCACTTCTGCGGTGACGGCCGGCGCCGGGTGCCTGAGGTAGGTCAGCCGGGCGGCCTCCTGCCGGCTGCGGCCGACCGCGTCGAGCAGATAGCCGAGCACCAGCATCAGGATGGCGACCAGCCCGATCGACGAGGCCAGGATGGCGGTCGGGAACCTCGGCACCAGGCCGGTGTCGAGATACTCCAGTACGACGGGCACGCCGAGGATCAGCGCCACCACGCCGAGCAGCGCGGCCAGCGCGCCGTGGAACAGCGTGGGCCGCTCGAGCCGGGTCAAGCTGAGGATCCAGCGGAGGATGCGCACGCCGTCGCGATAGGTGCGCAGCTTGCTCTCCCCGCCACTGGGCCGTTCCTTGTAGCCGACCGGGATCTCCGCCACCGGCACCCGCAGGTGCAGCGAGTGGATGGTCAGCTCGGTCTCGATCTCGAACTCCTGCGACAGGGCCGGGAACGACTTCACGTACCGGCGCGAGAACGCGCGATAACCGCTCAGCATGTCGGTGATCTCCCGGCCGAACAACGCGCCGGCGGCACCGGTCAGGACGCGATTGCCGAGGGTGTGGCCGGGCCGGTAGGCGGCGACGTTCGAGTGCTTCCGGACGCCGATGACCTGGTCGTACGGACCGGTCAGCAGGACGCGGACGAGCTCGGCCGCCCGCGCCGCCTCGTAGGTGTCGTCACCGTCGATCAGCAGGTAGACATCGGCCTCGACGTCGGCGAAGGCCCGGCGGACCACGTTGCCCTTGCCCTTGCGCGCCACGTGCCGCACGATCGCGCCGGCCGCCGCGGCGATCGTGGCGGTGTTGTCCGTGGAGTTGTTGTCGTAGACGTAGATCTTGGCCGTCGGCAACGACGCCTGGAGTTCGGAGACGACCTTCCCGACCGCCGCGGCCTCGTTGTAACACGGCACGATCACCGCGATGTCGGTGCCGGAAAAGTCCTGCACGTCAGTCATTTCCCCTCGCTCAGCAGACCACCGCGACCGGCAGCCCCGTGTTCGGCTGGATCGCGTGCCTCAGCAAGCGCCCCCCAGCTACTGCATAGATGTCCCGAACCGCCGCAGAAGTTGCATCGCCGGCCAGAATTGTCATCTAGACCACAAAATCGTGCCGTTTCGGATCGGACCGTGAGGCCGCGACGACTCTCCGAACAACCGGAGTGGAAACTCCTCAGTTCGGCGGCTCGAGGTCCCCGAGCCACGTGGTGAGGAGCTGCTCGAGCTGAGCACGTTGGGCCCGGTCTAGCGGAGCCAGCAGGCGTTCCTCGTTGGCCATGTGGGCGGTGAAGGCCTGGTCGAACAAGCGACGTCCGGCCGGCGTGAGGCGGACGACGCGACCCCGGCCATCCGCATCGCTGCGGCGCCGCTGGACCAGCCCGGCCCGCTCGAGCCGGTCGACGCGCTTGGTGACCGCACCGGTGGTCACCATCGTGTGCAGCGCGATCTCCCCCGGAGCCCGCTCGTACGGCGCACCCGCGCGACGCAGTGCCGCGAGGACGTCGAACTCGCCTTCCGAGAGTCCGTACTTCGCATAGAGCAGGGTCAGTTCACCGGTCAGGTGGTTCGCGATCCGGTGCAGCCGGCCGATCACGCCTTGCGGGCTGGTGTCGACATCCGGCCGCTCGCTCCGCCACTCCGCCTGGATCCTCGCCACATGATCATCGGTCACGCCGTTCACTATATCTTCCTGGGAAGATATAGTAGTTTCCATGGAAAATACCTTGCGCTGGGCACTCGTCACCGCGATCGCACCGGTGGCCTGGGGCACGAACTACTTCGTCACCCACGAGTACCTGCCCACCGGCTATCCGCTGTACGGCGCTGTGTTCCGCGCACTGCCCGCCGGCATACTTCTGCTCTGCCTGGCCCGGCGCCTTCCGCGCGGAGTGTGGTGGTGGCGGTCCCTGCTGCTCGGCGTCTGCAATATGGGCGCGTTCTTCGCTCTCATCTACCTCGCCTCGCAGCTGCTGCCGGTCAGCCTGGCGTCGACGATCATGTCCGCGTCGCCGCTGACCATGGCGTTGTTCGCCTGGGGACTGCTCTCCGAGCGACCGACCATGCAAGTGCTCACCGGGGCCGCGGCCGGGATCGCCGGCGTCTGCCTCCTGCTCGGTGCGGGATCGCAGCCGGTCGACTTGCGCGGAGTCGCGGCTTCGGTAGCCGCTTTGACGATGTCGTCCTGCGGATACGTCCTGGCGAAGAAGTGGGGCCGGGCCGACGGGCCGCTCGCGACAACGTCCTGGCAACTGATCGCGGGCGGCCTGGTGCTGGTCCCGTTCGCGGTGATCTTCGAGGGAACGCCGCCGAGCCTGGACGGACCAGCGCTCGCCGGTTTCGCGTACGTCGGACTGGTCGCGACCGCCCTCGCGTTCACGGCGTGGTTCACCGGCCTGCGCCACCTGAGCGCCGCGACCGTCGGGCTGATCGGACTCCTCAACCCGGTCACCGGCGTACTCCTCGGCGTCCTGGTGTCGGGCGAGGTGCTCACCGTCCGACAGGTGGTCGGACTGGCGCTGGTGCTACTCGGGATCGCGGCCAGCCAGCTAAGGTTTATCGATGCACCTCGAGTGGAGCACGCCCGAGCTGACCCTGACGTTCACCATCGACGGCGGACCGGTACGGCTGACCACCAGAGCCTCAGCTGAGACGCCGCAACCGCTGGTGGAGGTCTCGGCCATCGGGTACGGGCGCTCCCCCGGCACCAACCGCCATGTCGACACGATCCTCGGCAAACGCCTCCGGTATGTGAGCCACGAGGACACCGGCTCCACGCTGCGCATCGTCCAAGAGGAGCCCGAGACCGGGCTCCGCGTGACCAGCGTCTTCGAGGCACGAGCCGGGGTCCGCGCGTGGTCCGAGGCTTCGCTGACCCGACCGGGCGAACTCGTGCTGGACTTCCTGTCGTCCCTGGTCGTCGGCCTGGAGTCCGTCGACGCCGACCTGCACTCCGCGGCCAACGACTGGATGGCGGAGAACCGCTGGTCGGTGCAGTCCTTGCGCTCGGGCGGCCTGCCGCAGATCGTTCGCGACCCGCACTACCCCGTCTCGAAGAGCCGGCACGCCGTGAGCAGCACCGGGTCGTGGTCGAGCGGTGAGCGGCTGCCCGTAGGGGTCCTGGTCGGGACGTCGTACGCACTCGGCTGGCAGATCGAGCACAACGGCCCGTGGCACTACGAGCTCGGCGAGAACCGGCATGGCGGCTACCTGCTGCTGAGCGGCCCGACCGACCAAGAACACCAGTGGAACGTGCGACTGACCGCGGACGATTCGTTCACGACGGTGCCGGTCTCGCTCGTCGCCGGCACCGATCGCGACAGTACGTTCGCCGCACTCACCCGCCAGCGTCGCGCGCTGCGGAAGCGGCGTCCGGTCGACGACCGGATGCCGATCATCTTCAACGACTACATGAACACCTTGATGGGCGACCCGACGACGGAGAAGCTGCTCCCGCTCATCGACGCGGCGGCCGAGGTCGGCGCGGACTACTTCTGCATCGACGCCGGCTGGTACGCCGAGGGCGACTGGTGGAGCACGGTCGGCGCCTGGCAGCCGTCGACCACGCGCTTCCCCAACGGGTTCGGCGAGGTGATCGAGCGGATCCACCAGCGCGGCATGGTGCCCGGCCTCTGGCTCGAGCCGGAGGTGATCGGCGTCGACGCACCGATCGCCCGTGAACTCCCGGACGACGCGTTCCTCACCCGGCACGGCATCCGCGTCGCCGAACACGGCCGCTACCTGCTCGACCTGCGCAACCCGCTCGCCCGCCAGCACCTCGACGACACGGTCGACCGGCTGGTCTCCGACTTCGGGGTCGGCTTCTTCAAGTTCGACAACAACACGATGACCGGTCCCGGCACCGACAAGGGCGGTACGTCGCTCGGCCACGGACTTCTCGAACACCAACGGGCTCTGCTCGACTGGCTCGACGGAGTCCAGGCCCGGCACCCAGACCTGCTGATCGAGAACTGCGCGTCCGGCGCGATGCGGATGGACTACGCGATGCTGTCCCGGCTGCATATGCAATCCACCTCGGACCAGCAACACCCGTTGCTCTACCCAACGATCACCGCGGCCGCGCCGACCGCCGTCCTGCCTGAACAAGCCGGCCACTGGGCCTACCCGATCACCAGCACCACGCGGGAGGAGTTCACGCTCGCCCTGGCGAACGGCATCCTCGGTCGCCTCTACCTGTCCGGCCACCTCAACCAGATGACAGACTCCGAGCGCGAACTGGTCCGGTCCGCGGTCGCCGCGCATCGCGTCGTACTCCACGATCTCGAAACCCTCGTCCCACACTGGCCGCTCGGGTTGCCGGACTGGGAGGACGAATGGGTCGTTCTCGGACTCGGCAACTATCTCGGCCTGTGGCATCGCGCCGCCGGCCCGGCCGAAATCACCCTCTCCCTCCCCCAGGCATCCATCACGCCGCTCTTCCCGACCGCCGCCGACGGCTGGACCTACACCTGGTCCGGCGACAAGCTCACGGTCGGAACCGGCCTGCCCGAGCCGTCGGCGCGGATCATCCAGCTGGGCTAGGCGAAAACGCCCCGTGCGTGTCGAAAGCGCGGGCTAGTCGAAGCGCTTCGACTGCGGTAGAAAGGGGGAACCACACGAAGGGAACGACGATGGTCACGATCGCGGACGTCGCCCGCCATGCCGGAGTCGCGACCAGCACGGTCTCCTACGTGCTCAGCGGGAAGCGGTCGATCTCGACCGACACCCGCGACCGCGTGCAGCGCAGCGTCCGAGCGCTCGGCTACCGGCCGAATGCGAGCGCCCGGGCGCTGGCCAGCCAACGGTCCAACGTGCTCGCCCTGGTGATCCCGCTGCGCACCGGGATGCATGTCCCGGTGATGATGCAGTTCGCCATCGCGGTCGTGACCACGGCCCGCCGGTACGACCACGACGTACTGCTGCTGACCGCCGACGAGGGTCCGGACGGGCTCGATCGGGTCGCGCAGAGTTCGCTCGTGGACGCCCTCGTGGTGATGGACGTCGAGCTGCACGACGAGCGGGTCCCAGTGCTGCGTGAGTTGCCGATGCCCTCGGTGCTGATCGGCTACCCGGACGACGCCGACGGGCTGACCTGCATCGACCTGGACTTCGTTGCCGCGGGCGCGCATTGCGTCGAGCATCTCGCCGACCTCGGCCACCGGTCGCTGGCGCTGCTCGGGACGCCGTCCGCCGTGTACGAACGGCAGACCGGGTTCGCGCAACGCACGCTGACCGGGTTCGCCGAGGCTGCCGGGCGGCGCGCGGTGTTCGGGGTCGAGACGCCCTGTGAGCACACCTTCGACGCGGTCCTGCACACGGTCGAGCAGCTCCTCCACGACCACCCGGACATCACCGGACTCGTGGTCCAGAACGAGCCGATCATCGGCCCGCTCCTCGACGTCCTGCGCCGGCTCGGCCGCCGGGTGCCCGAGGACATGTCGCTGGTGGCGATCTGCGCGGACGACGTGGCCGAACGGCAGGTACCGCAGCTGTCGTCGGTCACCATCCCGGCGGAGCGGATCGGCGATCAGGCGGTCGAAGCGCTGATCACCAAGCTCGCGGGCGGCGACGTACCCGAGCTGACCCTGCTCCCGCCCACGCTCACCGCGCGCGGGAGCACCTCCCAGGCCCCTCAGACCGACCGCACGACCGCATAGCCACCAGGCCGCAACGGCAGCTCGCCGACGACCAGCTCGCTCCCATCAGCCGGTACGACGACCTCCGCGTCACCGTGGTTGAACAGGAAGGTCCACGTGGTGTCGCCGGATCGTCTCCGAACGATCTCCACCGGCGACTCCGACAAGCCCAGCAATCTCTCGGCGGTCTCGTCATCCAGCTCGGTCGACACGTACCAGGCCGATCCAGCGCCGACGTCGCGGCGCGTGATGGCCGGCTTCCCGTCCAGGACGCCTCCAGCGTACCGATCGACCACCTCGGCCGACACCGCCCGCACGTCCTCGCTCCAGAGCCGCCCGCGCCCGCCGGACGACAACGCGACCTCGCCGTCGACCGGCAACGGATGGAACTCCTCGACCCGCACTCCGAGCAGTTCCGTGAACGCACCCGGATATCCGCCGAGCCGGACCCGCAGATCCGGATCCACGATCCCGCTGAAGTACCCGACGACCAACTGGCCGCCACGCTCCACATACGCGGCCAGATTCGCTGCAGCCTCGTCACTCACCACGTACAGACTGGGGACGACAACCATCTTGTAGGACGAGAGATCCGCGGCAGGTGACGCGAAATCGACCGTCACCCCGGCGTGCCAGAACTGCCGGTGTGCAGTCCGCACTGCGGCCAGGTAGTCGAGCGACGACGACGGCAGATGCGTGCCTTGCATCGCCCACCAGCACTCGACATCCCACAGGATCGCGACGTCCGCGACGACCTCACTCTGAGCCGCTTCGGTGAGCCGAGGCAGCACCGACCCGAGCTCCGCGACCTCACGGAAGATCCTGCTGTCCGCACCGGCATGCGGAACCATCGCCGAGTGGTACATCTCCGCCCCGCCGCGCGACGCTCGCCACTGGAAGGACAGCGCACCCTGCGAACCACGGGCGATATGCGACAGGCTGTGCAGCGCCATCCGCCCAGGCTCCTTCGGGTGCAGCCGATGCCCGTCGTTGAGCGTCCCCGCCGCCTGCTCCATCAGCAGCCACGGCTTCCCGCCGGCCCAGGATCGGGCCAGATCGGCGCCGAACACGGTCTGCTCCTCCGCGCCGATCCCGGCCTGGTCCGGATAGTGGTCGATGGCAACGACATCGACCTCCGCCGCCCACCGCGCATGGTTCACCGGCACCCAGCCGCCGAAGACGAAGTTCGTCGTGATGGGCAGCTCCGAAACCTTCCGCAGCTCGGCCTTCTGCTCGAGATACGCCGCCAGCAACTCGTCGGACCAGAACCGCCGGTAGTCGAGGAACTGCGTCGGATTCACCAGGTACTGCGTCTTCCGCGGCGGCTGGATGTCCTCCCACTCGCCGTACCCCTGACTCCAGAACGCCGTCGTCCACGCCTCGTTCAACCGGTCGAGCGAGCCGTACCGCTCCCGCAACCACGTCCGGAAACGCTCCGCGGCCAGCGAGCAGTGACACGTCGTTCCGTATTCGTTGTGCACATGCCACATCGCCAGGGCCGGGTGATCGTGATAGCGCTCGGCCAGCGCCCGCGCGATCCCCCGAGCAGCCTCCCGATACGCCGGCGCGCACGCGCAGTACGTGTCCCGGCTGCCATGCGTCAGACGTACGTCGTCAGCCGTGACCGGCAACGCCTCCGGATGGAGCCGGCTGAACCACGGCGGTGGCGACGCGGTGGGTGTGGCCAGATCCACGCTCACACCGCCGTCGTGCAGCAATTCGAGTACGCGGTCGAGCCAGCCGAACTCGTACCGGCCAGGGGACGGTTCCAGGCTCGACCAGGAGAACACCCCGACGGTCACCAGGTTCACGCCGGCCCGACGCATCAGGTCGACGTCCTCCTTCCACACCGGCGGATCCCACTGCTCCGGGTTGTAGTCCCCGCCGTACCAAAGTCGCGTCATGAGCTGGAGAGCTTGACGGTGTAGCGGTCACAGACACCCTCGATCACCCGGGACTCGGCCTGGCCGTCGCGCAGGCTGAGCTCGATCACCGCGGCCACTCCCCCGTTGGCGTCCGGCAGTTCGACAGTCGTCGTCACGCCCTCGGACGGCTCGAACCAGCGCAATTCGACACCATCGGCCCAGTCGTACTCCGGCCGGTCGTCGACCGCCCCGAACGGGATCACCGCGCCCTCGCGGACCAGCACCGGCAGGCTGTCGAATCCGTGTGTCTGCCGCACCCACTGTGGACCGGCGATCACCTCACCGGACAGAAGGTGAGTCCACCGCCCGCCCGGCAGATAGAACGAGACTTCGCCGTCGAAGCTCATCACCGGCGCGACAAGCAGATCGTGGCCGAGCATGTACTGGCGATCCAGGTAAGCGGCGGCCGGATCGTCGGGGAACTCCAGGACCATCGGCCGCATCATCGGCACACCGTCCTGATGCGCCTCGGCCGCCGCGGTCATCAGATACGGCATGAGTGAGAGCTTCAACTTGGTGAACTTCCGCAGTACGTCGACCGCCTCGTCGTCGAACGCCCACGGCACCCGGTACGACGACGAGCCGTGCAGGCGCGAGTGTGAGGACAGCAGCCCGAACGGCACCCACCGCTTGAAGATCGCCGGGTCCGGCGTGCCCTCGAACCCGCCGATGTCGTGACTCCAGTAGCCGAACCCCGACGCGGCCAGCGACAGCCCACCGCGCAACGACTCCGCCATCGCCTCGAACGTCGACTCGCAGTCGCCACCCCAGTGCACCGGGAACTGCTGGCCGCCGGCCGTCGCCGAGCGCGCGAACAGCACCGCCTCGCCATCGCCGCGGTTCTCCTCCAGCAGGCCGAAGACGGCGGCGTTGTAGAGCTGCGCGTAGTAGTTGTGCATCCGCTCCGGGTCGGACCCGTCGTGCCAGGCGACGTCGGTCGGGATGCGCTCGCCGAAGTCGGTCTTGAAACAGTCGATGCCGAGGTCGATCAGCTCCTGCAGCTTCGAGCGGTACCAGGCGGTCGCGTCGGGGTTGGTGAAGTCGACAATCGCCATGCCGGCCTGCCACAGGTCCCACTGCCAGACCGAACCGTCGGGCCGTTTGAGCAGGTAGCCGAGCCGGCGGCCCTCCTCGAACAGGACCGAGCGTTGCGCGATGTACGGGTTGATCCAGACACTGATGCGCAGGCCGCGATCCTTCAGGCGGCGGATCATCCCGGCCGGCTCCGGGAACGCGATCGGATCCCAGACGAAGTCGCACCAATGGAACTGCCGCATCCAGAAGCAGTCGAAGTGGAACACGCTCAACGGCAGGTCGCGCTCGGCCATCCCGTCGACGAACGCGCTCGTCGTCTCCTCGGTGTAGTCGGTGGTGAACGACGTCGACAGCCACAGCCCCATCGACCAGGCGGGAACGCGGGCGGGCCGGCCGGTCAGGCCCGTATAGCGGCGGAGGACGTCCTTCGGAGTCGGGCCGGCGAACACGTAGTACCCGAGCTCCTGGCCTTCGACGCTGAACTGATTGCGCGAGGTGACCTCCGAGCCGACCTCGAACGACACCCGGGCCGGGCTGTCGACGAGGACGCCGTACCCCTTGCTGCTCAGGTAGAACGGGACGTTCTTGTAGGCCTGCTCGCTCGACGTGCCGCCGTCGGCATTCCAGCTGTCGACAATCTGACCGTTCTTCACCAGGGGGCCGAAGCGCTCGCCGAGACCGTAGATCGTCTCGCCGACGCCCAGCGCGAGTTGCTCGTGCAGGTAGTGCTTGCCGTCGGCATCGGTGATCAGGCCGATGCTGCGGGCGCCGGAGTTCGTCAGCGGACGCCCATCCTGCTCGAACCGCACGTGCCACGGCCCGTCGAGCCGGACGACCACGCTGAGCTCACCCGACGTCAACCGGGCCTCGGCGGCGCCGACGTCCACCTTCACCGGATGATCGTCGTCGGTGTCCAGCCGGTACGACGGCCGCGCGGGCAGCCCGCCGAGGTGGTGGGCGATCCGGACACCGATCACGCCACGGGCCGGCGACGAGAACGTCACCGTGAACATCGGCTGGTTGAGCGTGTCCCCGCGCCGCTCGATCCGGTGTGCCGGCGCGAACACCGTCAGCTCGCGCTCGCCGGCCTGCACACTCTCGACCTCGGCCGGCCGCAGCCGCGTCAGTCCCGCCCGCAACTGCCAGTACCCATCGGTGAACTTCATCGGGGAAGCCCTCTCTCGAGCTGAAGCCTTCTCTGGGCGGCGCAGTCGAAGCGCTTCGACAACGCTAGGTCGGGTGATTTCACGCCGTCAAGTTTGGGTCGGCTCGAGTCTCAGGCCAGGTACAGACCGGTCCCGACCAGGGCGACCCAGGTGAGGCCGGCGATCAGCAGCACGCGGTCCTGGAACAGGTCGCGTTCGGGGACCTCGCCGTTGCCCGTCGAGACGATCAACGCGTAGCGCAGGAGCCCGGTCAGGAACGGCAGGAACGAGATCGCCAGCAGTTCGCGGTAGACGTCGTACCCGAGGTGCTGGAATGCCCACGAGCCGTACGAGAGCGCGGCGCCGAGCAACGCGACCGTCATCACCTGGTCGAGCCAGCCGTCCGGGTAGGCCGCCAGCACAGGGCGACTGACCGCGGCCTGCGGTTCCGTGGCCTCCCCCGCAGCCATCCGTTCCGCCTTGCGTTTGCCGGTGACCAGGAACAGGGCGCCGAACAGGGAGACGAGGAGGAACCAGTGCGACACGGGCACGCCGGTCGCGGTTCCGCCGGCGGCCGCGCGGAGGACGAAGCCGAGTGCGACCAGGATCAGGTCGACCACCGCGACGTGCTTCAGCTTCAGCACGTACAGCACCTGGGCGACCAGGTAACTCACGCCGAGTAGGAACGTCGACAATCCGAGTGTCGACGTGACGGCGAGGCCGAGGAGCGCGGCGACGCAACCGAAGAACACGGCGCGGGCTGGACTGATCGACCCGGCCGCCACCGGGCGCAGGCGCTTGCGGGGGTGACGGCGGTCGTCGGCGACGTCGCGGACGTCGTTGAAGGCGTAGATCGCGATCGCGAGCAGCGTGAACCCGACGGCTGCGAGCGCTGCCTCGAGGAGGACGAGGGGTTGGTCGAGCACGCCGGCCGCCGCGGGTGCGGCGAAGAGCATCACGGCTTTGTGCCACTGGCGCGGCCGGCTCAGCTTGAGAAAGGACCGGGCCGATGACTCGGTGCGCGGGACGACTGCCGGCGTACGGACGTCTGTCACTTGACCACGACGTAGAAGAAGTCGCGCTGGTCGTCGACCAGGTAGCGATCCGACGGCGAGTTCATCGAGGCGAGCAGCCGTCGGCCGGTGACGGTGCCGTGCGGCCCGGGCTGCTCGATGTCGAAGCTGACCATCGCGGCGTGGATGTCCAGTTCCATACCCTGCGCGATACCGGCCTGCTGCATCGCCGCGGCCAGCGTGGCCAGCGTCAGGCCCTGGCCGGCCACGTAGATCAAGTTGCCGTGGGCATCGGTTCCGAGTCCGGACCGCCAGGTGTACTGGTACTGGCTACGGTAGCTCCCCCAGGCGCCGTTCGCGTTGCCGGTCAGCCCGTCGACGATCCGATGGTCGACAATCAGCTGATCGAGGTTCTGCCGGACCGCGACGACGTCCGGCGTCATCCGGACGGTCCGGTTCCAGGTACCGATCCGCGCGGTGCCGTCGCGGAAGATGACTACGGACGCGCGACCGTCGACCAGCGGCACGGCGGCGGACTCGGTGGTCCACCAGCCGCCATGCGAGTCCTTCATCTTGAAGCCGCTGTTGAAGGTCGCAACCAGGGCGGCGTGATCGGTCGAGGGGACCGAGTAGCCGTGGCGGGAGGCCATGCCGACGACTGGTTCCCGAGTGCCGGGCATCAGGACCAGACGGTTCGCGGACTGCGGGATCAGCGCGGCAGCGACCGAGACCGGCAGGTGCGCCGGATCGGGCCGGAACCAGGTTGTCCAGAGCAACGGCTTGCCGGCCGTCGTCTGCCGGGCAACCGACCAGGCGCCTTCGTGCGGCAGCGCTCGTACGCCGGGGAGCACCTTGACGACCGGCAGAGTCGCGGCCGCTGCATGGGTCGCACCGGTCGAGCGGCCCGCGGTGGCCGGGGCGCCCGGGACGGTCACACTGGGTGCCGTGATGTCGCTCGGGGTGCCGGTAGCGGGCGGCTGGTTGCGTGAGTACTTCCAGTTCTCGATGGCGTCGACGATCGGGCTACCACCGTGGTCGCGGAACCATTCGACTGTCCGGACCGAGAAGCTCGCGTTACCCGGATACAGCAGCGCCCGGACATAGGACACCGCCGGGACGACCAGCAACAGGCAGCAGACCAACGCGATCCAGCGCTTCCGGACTCGGCGGCGACGGCGTCGGTGTGCATTCTGCTTCATGCCCTCAGTAGATCCGGAGGAGCCTGAGAGGATCCGGAGAGCGCTCAGCGCCAGGCGGCTGGGAGCATCCTGCGCGGCAGCAGGTTGAGGATCCGGACGGCGAGTCCCATCGTGCGTGGCGCCCAGACGATCGTCTGACCGCTGCGCACCGCGCCCGCGACCCGTCGGGCGACACGGTCCGGCGTGGTTGCGAGCGGCGGCTTCGACTGGCCGGCCGTCATCCGGGTCGCGACGAAACCCGGGCGTACGACGAGGATCCGTACGCCGGACTCCGCGGCCTGGCGCGCGAGCAGAACGGCCGTCGAGTCGGCGAGCTGTTTGCCCAGCGAGTACGCCGCGATCGACTGCCTCGGCCTGATCGCGGCAGCCGACGACAACAGCACGATCTGCTCAGGTCCGCGCTGCACCAACGCTCGCAGCAACAGTGCGACGGACAGACCATTCACGACGATGCCGTCGGCGAACGACTCCTCAGTCATCGTGCCGACTGCCACCACCGCGAGGCCGAGTGGATGGTCCGCGCAGGCGTGCTCGAGCATCCCGTCGATCTCGTCGGCCCGCAGGCAGGCGTCGTACTGCGCCGTCGTCACGGAGTAGCCGAGGTCGCGGAGCTTCTCGGCGTTCCACCACAGCTCGCTACTCGGCCGTCCCGCCAGCACAACCCGCCGCGGCGGTGGCCCGAGCAGCTCGGTCAGTACGGCGATGCCGATCTCCGACGAACCGCCGACGAGCAAGGCGGTCCCGTCGGTCATCGCAGCAGGCCCAGGCGCTCGGCCAGGGCGGACGTCCAGCGGCGATCCGGGTCCAGGCGGGCCTGCGTGCGTTGCCAGACCGGCAGCCGTGGATACATGACCGGGATGAGGTCCGGGTCGCTGAGGGCGTCCTTCGCGAGGTAGACCCGGCCGCCGGCGGCCGCGACCAGCTTGTCGATCGACCGTAACGCGTCCGGGTCGTGCAACCAGCGCGCCGGCAGGTCGACGGCCAACGTCCAGCCGGGAATCGGGAACGACAACAGCCCGCCGGACCCGCGGCCGAGATTCTTCAGGGTCGCCAGCGCCGGCGCGATCCGGTGCGTCGCCAGGTAGCCCAGCACCTCCCCCACAACGTGCCCCTCCTCCGGCGGAACGGCGAACTGGTACTGGATCAATCCCGCACGCCCGAACGCCGCCGGCCAGGACTCGGCCCGATCGAGGGGGCAGAGCGCCGAATGCAGCGGAACCAGTTGACGCCCGGCCCGGCTCAGGTGCCACCGGGCCGCCGACGCGGCCCGAATCGTTGCCCTCGACATCAATCCCGGCCCGGGCAGAGAGCGGATCGGCCGGGCCGCCGTGCTTCGTCCGCGGCGTTCCGGGAACGGCGGGACAGCGGCGGGGAGATCTGTACTGGTGGCCGGGTGGAACTCGTCGATGAGGGCGCGGCCGAGGGAGGTGCCGGTCGAGTGGACGTCCAGCCAGGCGACGACGTGGTGATCGGGGTCGGCTTCCTGGTGCGTGGCCAGGGTTCGGAGGACGGACAGGGTGTCGCGCAGGGACTCGGTCCGGTGGCGCTCGCGGACGGCCCAGCCGGTCTCGACGCGGTGGAGTTGGATGGCCGCCTGCAGGATGACGCCGGTCAGGCCCATGCCGCCGATCGTCGACCAGAAGGCGTCGGCGTCCTGGCCGGGCGACAGTTGGGTGGGCACGCCGTCCGAGCGGAGCAATGCGAGCCACCGGACGTGCCGGCCGAATGATCCCGCACCCGGATGGTTCTTACCGTGCACATCGGACGCGATCGCTCCGCCAACAGTGATCCACTCGGTGCCGGGCATCACCGGGAGCAGCCATCCGAGCGGCAGCGCCTGCTCCGCGATCTCCTTGAGCAGTACGCCGGCTTCCACCACGATCACCCCGTTGCCTTGGTCGAACGAGATGATCCGGTCGCGCGCAGTCATATCGAGCACGACCCCCTGACCGGGCAGCGCCGCGTCGCCATAGCTCTTGCCGGCGCCGCGGATCGTCACCTCGGGCTCGGCCAGTACTGCGTCGACCACACCGCCCTGCGTGTCCGGCCGTCGTACCCGGGTGTGCTTGTGAGTCGTCCGCCCCCAGCCGGACAGTTCGGTCGTGCTGGAGTCGTCGGGGGTCACGATGCCGACGTTAGGGTCAGTGCACTGAGAGACACCTGAGTCTGGTACGTCGTCAGATGCTGCGGGATGACGTGCTCCCAGGTCATGGCTGGAACCGTGTCGCGGTTGTGTTGCTGGATCCGCGCGAGACGGGCGACGTCGGTGAGGAGCGCGGCGGTGGTCTCGCCCATCTCGACGTCGGAGTCGACCAGGTAGCCCTCGACTCCGTGCCGGATGAACTCGCCGACACCACCGGATGCCATCGCAACCACGGCCAGACCGGCGCAGCGCGCTTCCAGGGCGGCGACTCCGAAGGACTCCAGTCCGGCCGGCGCGAGATACACATCGGCGGCGGCGTACAACTGCTGGATCTCGAAGCGGGTCAGGCGTCCCGGCAACTCGACCCAGTCCGCGAGGCCACGACGCCGGGTCTCGGCGGCCACCGCCGCGGCTTGCGGTCCGCTGCCGACGATGACGGCTCTGACGTCCACGTCGGGTGGCACGAGGGCGCGGATCCGCTCGAAGGTACGCAGCAGGGCCAGCGGGCGCTTGCGTCGAGTGAGACGCATCGTGCTCACGATGGTCAGCGGATGCCTGCCAGGCCTGGGGGTTCGCCAGTGCGTGGGATCGATGCCGTTGTGCAGTACGTCGACCGGCCGATGGGGCAACGATCGACGCAGTACGCCGGCCACCACCTCGCTGACCGCGGTCCAGCGGGCCGGATCGACGTACCGGTCGAGGTGCGCGAGCGGCCACGGCATCGTCGGGCTGGGCAACGAATGCATGGTGATCACGGCGGCCGGTGCGACCCGCGCCGCGCGCCAGGCGAGTGGCGAGACCAGGGACGTGTGGGCGTGCACGACGTCGACCTTGTCCAGCGCCCGGCGCAGGAGATCGGTTGCTGCTGGCAACGGTATGCCGCCGAGCGCCGGCAGTCGTACGACGGGGACGTCGCCGGCCGCGGGCGGACCGTCGGTGACGGTGAAGACGGTGGCCTGATGGCCGGCGCGGATCAGCTGTCCGGCGAGGTCGTGGACCTGGAGTTCGATCCCACCGAGCCGTGGGAGGTAGCAGTCGCTGACCAGGGCGATCCTCATCCGGCGACCGCCTCCAGCTCGGCCGAGCGTGCTCGGGTCCGGTGCTGGATGCCGAACCAGATCGCCAGCGTGATGCCGCCGACCGGGATCTCCATGGCGTAGGTGAAACCGCGGAACAGGATGAGCCCGGCCGCGACGCCGGCCGGGTCGCCGCCGAGGGCGACCAGCGCGGCGGCGGTGCCCACCTCGACCACGCCGGCTGCCCCCGGGGTGATCGCGACCAGGGTCAGCAGTCGCTCGACGGCCAGCGCGGTGAAGAGCACCGGAAGGGCGAAGGAGATGCCGAGCACATGGAAGCAGAGCCAGAGCAGGGCCAGTTGCAGCGCGAGGTACGCGAGCATGCCGGCCGTCATCGGACGCCAGCCGTTGCGCATGACCCGCAGGATCGAACGACGCAACTCCGGGATCTTGCCCGCCAGCCGGCCCGGCTTGCGGCGGAGGATCTTGTCCAGTGCGGCGCCGATGCCGGCGGCGACCCGTTCGTCGGCAAGCATCCAGACGACCGCCACCACGGCGAGCGGCACCGGAAGGAAGACCAGACTCGCCGCACCGAACACCGACGCGCTGTGCAGGATCGGCACCAGCGCGAGCGCGACCGCGATCACCCCGAGTTTGGAGATCATGTTCAGCAGGGTCGTGACGGCGAGGAAGCCACCGAACGCGGACCTGCTGAACCCCCAGCGGCGCACCATCGCGAAGTTCAGGCCGGTTCCGGCCGCACCGCCGAGCGGGAGCACATTCGAGACGGCGCTGCCGGTCAGACTCAGCGTCAGGCCGCGGCGCTTCGTCAGTCCTGGCAGGGACGCGGCCAGGACGAACGAATGCGCCCACAACCCCGCGATCCAGACGACCGCGAGGACCATGACCGCACCGGCGGAAACCCGGCCGAGGACGGCTCCGACCTCGCCCCAGGTCGCACCTACCGCCCGCGGCAGCAGAACCACCAGGGCGGCGGTCGCCAGCCCGCTCAGGACTGAGGTCACGACCCGGCGGGGTGCTCTGGGCTTCATCGCACCATCGTGGAAGGCAGCTGCTGAGAGGATCCTGAGAGCGAGTCGGGCGGCCCTTGGCGGCCGTGCGATGCTCGGGAAGTGGCACATCCGCAGGACACCGACGCTGCCCGGTTCACGCTGGTGGCTTTCCACGCGCACCCGGACGACGAGGCGCTGCTGATGGGCGGCACGTTGGCCCGGCTCGCGGCGGAAGGGCATCGGGTCGTCCTGGCGGTCGCCACTGACGGCGAGGCGGGTGCGGCCGCTTCGTCGTACCGGATGGCGGGCCGGCTGGCGGCGTACCGGCGGGACGAGCTGGACAGCTCGGCGGCGGCGCTGGGGTGTGCGCGGGTCATGCGGTTCGGGTTCCCCGACTCGGGGTCGGCGGGTCCGGTGGCGGACGGTGCGTTCAGTCGTGTCCCCGTCGAGGAGGCGGCGGCGCCGTTGATCGAGCTGCTCCGGGCCGAGGGCGCCGACGCGTTGACGATCTACGATCCGGCCGGCGGCTACGGGCATCCGGACCACCAGCAGGTGTATGCGGTCGGCGTCTATGCGGCCGCACAGGCCGGTACGCCGTTGGTGCTGGAGGCAACGATCGACCGGCGGCTGATCCGGCGGCTGATCCGAGTGGTCGAGGCGATTCCCGGCGTACTGCCGGCGGTGCGGGCGGCCGACTACGACGGGGCGTACTCCCCCGCGTCGGCGATCACGCACTGTGTCGACGTCCGTGCGTATGCGGACCAGAAGCGGCAAGCGTTCCGGGCGCACGCCAGTCAGGCGAGCTCGGACGACGGTGCGCGGACGCTCGGGCTGCTGCTCAAGCTGCCGCCGCGGCTGTTCCGGCGGGTGCTCGGGCGGGAGTGGTACGTCGAGCACGGCCGGACCCCGGGACATCGCCTCGACGACGTGTTCGCGACGCTCCGATGAGTGGCTCTCAGCCCATCCTCAGCGAGCGGCGGTGAAACTGAGACCATGCGGGTGCTGATGGTGGAGGACGAGGTCCGGCTGGCCGACACGGTCCGCCGTGGTCTCACCGACGCCGGGTTCGTGGTCGAGCTGGTGCACGACGGCGAGGACGCGGTGTGGGCGGCGACGGAGAACAGCTACGACGTGATCGTGCTGGACATCATGTTGCCGAAGCTGAACGGGTACAAGGTGCTCGAGGAGTTGCGGGAGCGCGGGGTGTGGACGCCGGTGCTGATGCTGACCGCGAAGGACGGGGAGTACGACCAGACCGATGCGTTCGATCTCGGTGCGGACGACTACCTGACCAAGCCGTTCAGCTTCCTGGTCCTGATCGCCCGGTTGCGGGCGCTGATCCGGCGCGGCGGTCCGGAGCGGCCGGTGGTGCTGACCGCCGGCGACCTGGTGCTCGACCCGGCCCGGCGGCGGGTCGAACGGGCCGGGAAGGAGATCGCGCTCACGCCCCGGGAGTACGGCCTGCTCGAGTTCCTGATGCGTCACCGCGGCGACACCGTCAGCAAACTCGAGATCCTGGCCAGCGTCTGGGACCCCGCGTTCGACGGCGATCCCAACGTGGTCGAGGTCTACATCCGCTACCTCCGCCTGAAGATCGACGGCCCCTTCGGTCGGCACTCCATCGAAACCATCCGCGGCATGGGCTACCGCCTCGATCCCGAGGGCGGCTGAGGCGTGGCTGTTCGGCGTTTGGTGGTGGTCGCGCCCGGTCTCGTCATTGCGGGCGTGGGCGTCGCCGCGGTGGCCGGGCTGGCCGATTCGGTGCGCGAATCCAACGGACTGGCTGCTGACGACCCCGGGCTGGCCCACGACGTGCTCGGGCTGCGCACCGTGGAGCTGACCGACGTGGCTCGGGCCTTGACCTTCCTGGGCGACGTACCGGTCTTGATGGTGTTCACGCTGATCGCTGCCCTGGTGCTCTGGCGCGTGACCAAGAGTCGGCGGCCTGCCGTGCTGCTGCTCGTCGCGATGGCCGGCTCTGCCGCGCTCACGTACGGAATCAAGTTGCTGGTCGAGCGGCAGCGGCCGGGCGTCGGCTACGTGCTCGGCGCCGTGGACACGTCGTACTCGTTCCCGTCCGGGCACACGTTGAACTCGGCCGTGTTCTTCCTGACGATGGCCGGCTTGTTGTGGATGCTGCGGGTCGGGCTGGTGTGGCGGATTGCCGGTACGGCGATCGCCGTCCTGCTCAGCGTGGGAATCGGGCTCAGCCGGATCTATCTCGGCTACCACTGGGCGACCGACATCCTGGCCGGGTGGTTGCTGGCTGCAACCTGGCTGAGCCTGGTCGCGACCGGTGCGTACTACACGCGGCGCCCGGGAGGATGATGGGGTGCGGGAGCCTCGGTTGCCGGGAAGGAACGGTGTGTTGGCCGCGTGGCGGAGGATCGGAGTCGGGCTGCGGCGCGCCAGCGTCCGGAGCAGGTCGACCGCGGCAGCCGTCATCGTTGTCGCCGTGGCGATGGGACTCGGCGCCGCCGTACTGTTGCTGCTCCTCCAGCGCGCGCTGATCACCGGTGTGTCGGACGCGGCCGACGGGCGGCTCGCCGACGTGGCCGGCCAGGTGTCCGAGGAGGGTACGGCGGGACTCGCGCGGGACCTGACCGACGCGACCCGGCCGAGCCAGCTGATCCAGGTCCTGGACGCGTCCGGGCGGGTGGTCGCCGCCTCGTCGACGCGCGTCAACAGCAGGCCACTGACGGATCTCCGGCCCGCGTCCGGGGTGGTCCTGCGGGCCGAGGTCGGTGAGATGCCGCTGCTCGACGACGACCACGCGTACCTCATCGTCACGCAGGGAGCGTCGTACGGCGGCCAGACGTACACCGTGGTGGTCGCATCGTCGGTGCAGACCCAGCGCGACACGGTGGCCACGGTGGCGAAGTACCTGCTGATCGGGTTCCCGGTCCTGCTGATCGTGGTCGGGGTGGCGGGCTGGCTGCTGGTCGGGCAGGCGCTCGGGCCGGTGGAACGGATCCGGGCGCGCGTGCAGGGCATCGGGTCGGGAGATCTGACCGAGCGGGTGCCGGTGCCGGCGACCCGGGACGAGATCGCGCGGCTCGCGGCGACCATGAACGAGATGCTCGATCGGCTGCAGACCGGGCAGGCCATGCAGCGGCGGTTCGTGTCGGATGCGAGCCATGAACTCCGGTCGCCGCTGGCCACGCTGACGGCGGCGCTGGAGGTCATCGAAGCGGACAGCACCGGGCATGCGTGGCAGGAACTGCATCTGGTGATGGAGGCCGAGACCGAGCGGATGCGGCGGCTGGTCGAGGATCTGCTGCTGCTCGCGAAAGCGGACGACACCGGCCTGCGGATGCAGCGTACGGACGTCGACGTCGACGACCTGGTCGCGGCGGAGCTCCAGCGGTTGCGGAGTTCCGCACCGGATCTCACCGTGACGAGCGAGGTTCATCCCGTCCGCGTGGTCGGCGATCCGGCCCGGCTCAGTCAAGTGCTCAGAAACCTGGTCGACAACGCCGCGCGGGCCGCCCACACGACCGTCCACCTCACCGCGGCCGAGCAGAACGGATCAGCCGTGATCACTGTGGCCGACGACGGTGACGGTATCCCCGAGGCCGATCGCCTCCGCGTCTTCGAACGCTTCGTCCGCCTGGACACCAGCCGAGCCCGTGCCAGCGGAGGCTCCGGCCTGGGGCTGTCCATAGCTCGCGAGATCACCCGGGCCCACCAAGGCACCATCACCCTCAGCCCCTCCCCCGACGGCGGAACCACCGCGACCATCATCCTTCCCCGCTGACCACGGGTCGGAAATACCCCACCGTCGCGGACCACCCAGGGCGAAAATGAGTGGATGGATCTGTCGGTAGTGCTGGGGTTCGTGGTTGCCGTCTTCCTGGTGAGCGTCGTACCGGGACCGGACATGTTGTTCATCGTGGCCAATGCGGCGGTCGGCGGGCGCCGGGCCGGTGTGGTGGCCGCGGCCGGGATGTCGACCGGTCTGGCCGTGCACAGTGTGGCCGTCGCTGTGGGGCTCGGTGCGCTCATCCAGGCCGCACCTCAGGTGCTGAACGGCGTACGCGTCGCTGGTGCCGCGTTCCTGCTGTATCTCGCCTACCTGACCTGGCGTGCCAGCCGGCAGGAGGTCGGCGAGCCCGACGAGACGCTGGAGCTACCGAAGCGGACGCTTCGCCGGACCTATCTGATGGCGACGTTGACCAACCTGGCCAATCCGAAGGTGATTCTGTTCTATCTGGCGTTCGTGCCGCAGTTCGTCACGACCGGCGCGGGCAGCTGGCCGGCGACCACGCAGTTCCTGGTGCTCGGCGGGATCTTCATCGCCGTCGGGTTCCCGGTCGACGCCACCGTCGCGCTGGTCGCGGGCGGTCTGACCGAGCGGTTCTTCCGCGCCGGTAGCAGCGTCCGCCGCCGTCTCGAGCGCGTCACCGCCGGTATCTTCGCCGCCCTCGCCGCCCGCCTCGCCACCGACATCCACTGACGATCAGACGGACAGGACCAGCTTGCCGCGGTTCGCGCCGGTGGCCAGGCGGTCGAGGGCCACGCCGGCGTCGGAGAGCGGCAGTACGTCGGTGACGTCGATGTGGACCTTCTTGGCGGCCACGAGGTCCAGCGCGGCACGGCCGAAGCGGGTGACGAGCTCCGGACCACGGCGGGCCAGATCCCCGATGTTGAACCCGCCGACGAACTGGTTGCTCTTCCACAGCGGCCGGACCGCCAGGGTCAGATCCGGATGGTTCCCCGCGTCCCCGTACGCCGCCAGCCGGCCGAACACCGCGAGTACGCCGAGGCTGTCCGCGCGGGTCTGCCCACCGACCGAGTCCAGCACCAGGTCGACTCCGCGCCCGCCGGTGAGTTCCCGGATCTGATCCGCGAACCCGTCACGCACGACCACCTCGTCGTACCCGAACTGCCGCGCGTACGCCACTTTGTCCGCCGAACCGACCGTGCCGAACACCTTCCCCGCACCCAGCGCCTTCGCGATCTGCACCGCGACCGTGCCCACCCCGCCGGCCGCGGCATGCACGAGCACCGTGTCCCCGGCCGCCAACCGCCCGGCGCCGGCCAGCAGTCCGTACGCCGTGGTCAGCACCGTCGGCGCGCCCGCCGCCACCACGGGATCGAGATCCCCGATCGGATAGGTGAACGCGGCCGGTGCGATCGCATACTCCGCGTATCCGCCGAAGCCGGGCAGGTACGCCGTCACCTGGTCGCCGGCCGCGAGTCCGCTGACCGCCGGTCCGACCGCTGCCACGACGCCCGCCGCCTCGAGCCCAGGCACGTCGCCCTCTGGCTCCGGCTCCCCGAAGTCACCGCGCCGGTGCTGGACCTCGGCGAAGTTGACTCCGGCGTGCGAGACCCGGATGAGCACCTCACCCGCGCCCGGCTCCGGCACCGGCCGCTCCAGCTCGACGATCTCCCCGTTGATCTTCGTGAATCCGACAGCGCGCATGCCCCAACCGTCACACGCGAACAGGCCACGGCCGGCGGTGATCTCACATCCTGGCAAGGCCTGGGCGCGGTCAGATTCAGCGGCTGAGGGGTGGTGCGGGCGGGGCTGTGGGGCCAAGCTGGGGGTGTGCCCGGGCGATGGGTCGTCGTCGCCCCGACCAGCGACGAGGAGAGACTGATGAACGGCGAGAGCGGGTGGGTCCGGTGAAGGCCGCGGCGGGCGACCAGGTTGTTGTTGAGAGCACCCATCTGTCGGCGCACCGGCGGCAGGGCGAGATCGTCGAGGTGCACGACCCGAACGGCGCCCCGCCGTACCTGGTGCACTGGAGCGACACCGACACCGAGTCCCTGTTCTTCCCCGGCCCGGACGCGCACATCATCCACGCGCAGTGAAGAATCCGGTTGCCGCCTGACCTGCCATCCAGCAGGATCGCCCCATGACGCAGCCGGACACGCAACGCCCAGTCGCCCTCGTCACCGGCGTCGGCCGCACCGTCGGCATCGGCGCCGGCATCGCCCGCCGGCTCGCGGCCTCCGGATGGGACATCGCGTTCACCTACTGGACGGCGTACGACGAACGCATGGACTGGGGCGTCCAGTCCGGCGCGACGGCCGAGATCACCAAGGAGCTGACCGAGCTCGGCGCGACCGCGGTCCCGATCGAGGCGGACCTGGTGGACCCAGCGGCGCCGGAGCGGATCTTCGCCGCGGCCGAGGAGCGGCTGGGCAACGTCACGGCGTTGGTGATGTGTCACTGCGAGTCCGTCGACTCAGGCATCCTCGACACGACCATCGAGAGCTTCGACCGCCACTTCGCCGTGAACGCCCGGGCGACCTGGCTGCTGATCCGCGAGTACGGGCGCCGCTTCACCGGAGCGCCCGGCACCGGCCGGATCGTCGCGCTCACCAGCGATCACACGGTCAACAACCTCCCGTACGGCGCGAGCAAGGGCGCGCTGGACCGGATCACGCTGGCCGCCGCGCACGAGCTGTCCCACCTCGGCATCAGTGCGAACGTGATCAACCCCGGCCCGATCGACACCGGCTGGATGAACGACGACATCCGGGCCGCCGGCATCCGGGAGACCCCGCTCGCTCGCCTCGGTACGCCGGAGGACACCGCCAACCTGGTCGACTTCCTCTGCTCACCGCGCGGTCAGTGGATCAACGGCCAACTCCTCATGAGCAACGGCGGCTTCGCCTGAGCGCGGCCGGTAGAGCTCGGCCGCCCCGGCTGCGAGGGTCAGCGACAGGATGAGGAAGCCGCCGTGGAGCACCCAGGGACTGACGGGATCCTCGCGGGTGGTGACCCACAGCCCGACCTGGGACAGGGCGATCCCGACGAGGCCCAGCAGCCGCGCCCAGAGGTGCGGCAGGTAGAGCAGGCCGCCGAGCAGGAACGCGGGGAAGAAGATCATCCCCGGGCTTGCGAACATCGGCAGACACAACACGGCGAGGACGCGCCACCATCGTGACCGGCCGGTACGGCGGACGCCGCACAACAGACCGAGGACCAGACCGGAGAGCCCGGTCAGCATGAGGATCCCGACGGTCCCGGTCCAGCTGAACTCCGGTTCGGTGGAGATCAGCCGCATCCAGACCCGGGCGGCGATCCCCCAGCTCAGCCCGAGACCCAGTCCGGCCGCAGTCGTGGTCAGCACCCTTACTGTCATCTCTCCCCCTTGACGTCCATGCTGGGAGCACGGATCACTACGACAGACGAGGCACCGCCGGGCCGCGGGTGACAGCAAAAGATCTCTGATTGCGCTGTCACCCGATCCGGCGGGTCACTCGTCCGTAGGGGTGATGGGGGCTATGGATACGGCTGCGAAGCTGACCGCCGACGAGGTGCGGCCGGATGCCGACGCGCTGGTGGTCGCGTTGTTCCGGACCGAGGCCGCGCGCCTGGTCCAGCTCGCCCGGTGGTTCGTCGACGACCGGACCGCGGCCGAGGACCTGGTCCAGGAGGCGTTCCTGCGGCTGGCCCGTAACCATCACCGGATCCACGACCAGGACCGGGCGGCGGCGTACCTGCGCTCGATCGTGATCAATCTGGCCCGTGACCACAACCGCCGCGGCCTGGTCTCGCTCCGTCACCGCCTCCCGGCCGACCCGGACGACCGCTCGGCCGAGGACCACGCGACCGAGAGCGAGAGCCGGCGCGCGGTGATCGCGGCGCTGCGCGCACTGCCCCGGCGCCAGCGGGACTGCGTCGTGCTGCGCTACTACCTCGAACTGTCGATCGCCGACATCGCCGACACACTCGGCCTGTCGCCGAACTCGGTCAAGACCCATTTGCAACGCGGCCTGCGCGCGCTGAAAACCGATCTGGAGGTCCAGGGATGACCCAGCGACCCAGCACTCCCGGCGACGAGCCGACCGAGGTCGAGCGCCGCCTGTACGACGCCCTGGACCCGGCGGCGACGCGATCACCGGCACCCGACCTGTTCGATCGGGTGCTCGGCAGCATCGCCGACGACCGGGCCCGGCGGCGCCGGATCACCCGGGCCCTGGTGATCCTGGCCGGCGGCATTGTGTTGCTGGCAGCAATCATCCTGCTCTTCACGCCACGCGCGCCGAACGGTCACCTGACACTGGACTGGTGGATCCTCGAGGTGTTCACCGATGTTCTGCTGATCGGGCTGGCGTTGTGGCTCGGGCCGTTCATCAAACGGTTCGGCCGCGCCTACGCGGCGGATGTCTTCCACGACAATCCGCAGACCGGCAAGAGCTACCTCGTGCTGACCGACATCGTGTACTACCTGATCTTCACCGCCTACATCCTGTTCACGGTCAGTTTCGAACCGCGGGAGAGCTGGGGCCTCGGCGTCCTGCCCGCCCAGGTCGCCTTCGAGGCCGGCCGGATCGGCGGCATCCTGCTGATCATCGGCGTACTGCACGGCCTCAACATCGTCCTGATGCCGATCCTCGGCCGGCTCTTCTCCCTCAATCGCCGGATCTCGGGGCCCTGATCGTCGCCGCGGTGGCGCGGAGAGCCGGCCCGATCAGGCGCCGGCGACCCCGTCGATCTGCTCGCGGAGGATGTCGGCGTGGCCGCCGTGCCGGGCGTGCTCCCTGATCAGGTGCACGTAGATCCAGCGGAGTGAGACGTCGTCCACGTCTTCGCGGGACACGACGTGGTCGAGCGGCAGGCCGGCCGCGATCCGTCGCGACTCCGCGCAGGCCTCCTCGAAGGCCGCGATGATCCCGGCGACCGTCTCAGCGTCCTCGATCTGCCAACTGGCGTCGCCGCCGCGCGCGTCGCCGGCGATCTCGTCCCGCGGGCGCCCGGCGAGGATGTGCTGGAACCAGTTCCGCTCGACGGCGGCCAGGTGCTTCACCAACCCGATCGGTGTGGTCAGCGATGGCACCAGCCGGCGGCGCGCGTCCGACTCGGACAGGCCGCGGAGTTTGTCCACCGCGACCTGCCGATGCGAGTCGAGAAACGCTTCGAGTACCTCACGCTCCCCCGCCGTACGAACCAAGCTCTCCATCGGGAGACTGTATTCAGGAGCGGGTCCACTTCTGGTCGTCGGAGCCGTTGCAGGGGGCGGTGTTGACGGCTGCGCCATTGCCGGTCCCGGTGGCGGTCAGACAGAGAGTGGGGATGGCAACACTGGTGACCGTCTGGTCGGCGTTGACTTCCCAAGCCTGATTGGCGGCACCGGTGCAGGCCTCGATCGTGACCGAGGTGCCGGCGGTCATGCACTTGTCGGCGTACACGGTGAGTTGCTTGTCGGCCGTGTAGTTCCACGACTGGTTGCCGCCGTTGTTGCAGTCCCACAGGTCGAGCGCCGTACCGGGAGTCGTCGAGAAGCCGGGTACGTCGACGCACCGGCCGCTGGCCACGCCACGCAGGGGCTCACCCGGCGGAGCGGGCGGCAGGGTGTTCGTGGGCTCCTTTTTCAGCAGGCCCAAGCCCCACCACAGTTGCGCGCGACCGCTCTGGCTGTTGACCTGGAGGTCGGCCGGACCGACTTGCGTGGTCATCGAGTACGAGTCGCCGGTGCGCAGCCCCGGCCAGTAGACGATGCCCATCTTCTGTTCGTTCGCCACCTGGGTGAGCGCTCCGAGGTACGCCGTGTAAACGTTGCCCTCGTGGTTGCCGTAGTTCAGGCCGATGGTCATCGGCGAGCCGGCCTCGTCGATGATCGTGCGCCAGCCGTACGAACCGATCCGCGGCCGCAGGTTCGCCAGCCAGGCCGCCTCGGTCGTGTCGGAGGCCCAGAAGCCGTAGAAGTGCAGCGACAGCAGCGTGCCCGTCAGCTCGGGCGCCGCACCGACACCGGTGACGTTGTCGTTGTAGCCGGTGCCGGAGATGACGATCCGGCTGCGCGGAACGTTGCTGTGCCGGGCGATCCAGGACGAGGTCAGCGACACCCACTCGGTCAGCGAGTAGCCGAACGGCTCGTTCATCGGCTCGAAGTAGACGTGCGGGTTCTTGGCGTAGGCCTTCACCACCGTGTCCCACATCGCTGCGTACTGGACCGGATCGTCGACCCGGCCGTCCTTGGCGTTGTCGGCCTCCCAGTAACTGAGGATGACCTTGAAGCCGCTCGCGACCGACGCGTCGATCGCCCCGCGGTAGGAACTCCACCAGGTGGTCCCGACGCTCGACGGGTTGATCGGCAGGCGGATCGTGTTGGCCTTGAGCTCGTTGCGGAACTCGCCCACGATCCCGGTCGCCTTCCGGTACGTCGTCCCGTAGTCGTCCGTCGTACTCAGTCCGGACGGGACCACCTCGTCGTCGGCGTAGTTGTCCCGCGGATCGGCCCAGTTCACTCCCCGGAAGTCGTTGGTCCCGGCCGGGCCGCCCGCCTGCGCGGCGGCGGGTGCGGCCGGCGTCGCGGTCGGTGACGCCTCGGCCTGGATGGTGATGGCAGCTGCGATGGCGGTGGCAGCGAGCGCTGCGGCGGCAATACGGCGAACTGTTGATCTCACGCGGCGATGTTCACGTAGACATCTGGGACCGTCAATGCCTTGTGTTTGCGTCAACATCAGATGTGACCGGCATCACATCATGACGACGAACTCCAGGTCGAGCCACTGCGCGAGGTCGCGGAGTTCGCGGTGGACGGCGGTGCCGAGCGACTTCGGGAACGGCGCGTCCTCGTGGATCGCGTCGACCCGGAAGACGCCGGCCTTGCGGTCCGACGTGGCGTCGACCTTCCCGACCAGGCGGTCGCCGTGCAGGATCGGGAGCGCGAAATAGCCCCACTTGCGGTTGGCGACCGGCTTGTACATCTCCAGCTGGTAGTCGAACTCGAACAGCTCGGTCATCCGCTTCCGGTCGTACACCAATCGGTCCAGTGGCGAGAGCAGCGCCGTACGTCCGGAGAAGGGCCGGTCGAGCAGCTCCGGGTCGACGCGCCACTCACCGCGGACACCGTCGACGACGGCCGGCTCGCCCGCGACGCCGCCATCGAGCGGCTCGCCCGGGCACGCAGGGCCCTTCGCCCGCAGGATGCCCATCGAGCGCAGTCGCTGCTCGTCCCGGATCTGCCGGGCCTTCTCGACCTGGACCAGCGGCTCGTCGGGATACACCCGCGAAGCCAGGTCCCACAGGCGGTCGCGACCGTCGCGGCCCGCGATCGCCACCTCGCCGCGCTGCATCATGAACTCGAGCAGTTGTGAAACGTTCCGGTTGTTGGTCCAGCCGCTCGACCTCCACGGCACGACGCAGGTGTCCGGCAGGTCGCGCATCAGCAACGGGCCGTCCTGACGCAGCCGCTCGAGGATGTCGAGCCGGCAGCCTTCGTTCGCCTGGACCCAGTCGCGGCGGTACACCTGGTCGTCGAGCAGCTTCCCATCCGGCCTCCTGCCGGCCGGCCACTCCGCCATCTCGGCCCGGAACAGCGCCAGACTCTGCGGCAGCCGCACGAACCCGCGCAGCTCCAGCAGCTCCTGCGTCGCCAGCGCGTCGGCCAATTCGCGCACGTCGTACGACGATCCGAGCCGGCTCCACGCGACGAGATCGGCATTGGGCGCAACGTGGGCGGTCTGATCCAGCTGCAGCACGTTGAGCCCCTCGACCACCTCGAACAGCCCGGCCGGCCGCTCACTCGTCAGCAGTTGCGCCCGGACCGCAAGGCGCCGCGCGTCGCGCCGGGACAGCTGATGGACAGTCATACCGCGAGGCTAAGCCACGCCCAGGACAGTTCGCGGCCGCCGGGACGGTTGTCCAACTACTCCGCGTGATGCGAGACTGAGGGCCAACCGAGCAGGTGGGGACCTGGGAGCTCGGCGGTGCAGGGGGTCATCGTGGCGGTGCGTGGTCGGGCGCTTATGCCCTTTGCGGTCTTGATCGCGACGGTCGCCGTCGCGGGTTGTTCGAGTGCGGAGGGCGCGGACTCCGGCGACGGTACGGTCGGGACCCCGTCGATCGTCATCCCGCGCACCCCCACCGCGGTCCTCAAGCCGGCGACGGACTGCTCGCAGTCCACCGAGCCGCTCGAACCGGAGTCCCAGATGGACGGGGTGCGGCTCGACGCCAGCACCGACCCGACCCACACGTCGCTGCTGTTGCAGAACACCGGCAGCCTGTCGGTCATCGTCGTACCGGATGCGAGCTTCGCGTCCCGGCTGGTCACGGCGCCCTACGCGAATCCGACCGACCAGGCGTCGAAGGCGGCGCTGAACGCGGTGACCAACAGCGGCCCCCTCGGCCCTGATCGCGGGCTGCCGGCGTACGTACCGGCGACGCAGGTGTTCATCGTGCCGCCGCAGTGGGCGGTCTGCGCGCTCACCGACGACATCCGCGAGGCCGCCGGCGTGCGCTACCTGCGGGACAAGGTGTCGAGTGCGGAGTACTTCGTCGCGAAGGGGCTGGCCGATCAGCTGCTCTCACGGTTCCAGTCGAACAAGGCCAGGCCGACGCTGATCCGGTGCGTGAAGAACACTCTGCAACTGCTGAGGGCGCATCCCGACCTGGCGGACGTCGAGCTGTACGCCGAGATCCTCGGCGCGGAGTCCACCTGCCGGGCCGGCTACAAGGAACTGCTCGGCCACGACGAGCGCGCCACCGAACGAACCGGTACCACTGTCCTGAACGTGCTCGAGCGGACCCCGCGCCTGCTCGAGACCACCAGGCTCTTCGAAGCGCTGGCGCACGCCTGACCAGGGTCCGCTCCGGGTGCGATCAGGGTGAACTCCACTGCACCGGACCCCATCGGGCCCGGACACTGGATGCAGAGACCCAATAGCACTCGGAGGACACAGACATGATCGGCTTCATCATCGCCGGACTCATCATCGGAGCGCTGGCCCGGCTCTTCACGCCCGGCAAGCAGAAGCTCGGTCTGCTCGCCACGCTGCTGCTCGGACTGGCCGGCTCCGTGATCGGTGGCACGATCGCGAGCCTGCTCGGCACCGGCGGCATCTTCGAGCTGAACGTGCTCGGCTTCATCGTCGCCGTGATCTCCTCGGTGCTGCTGGTCGGCACCGCGGAGTCGCTGTCGGCCCGCAACCAGCTGACGTCGCGCAACAAGAAGTGAGCCCCGGCTAGAGGTCCCGCTCGTTGCTCGCCATCGCGGCCCGCGGTTCGCGGCCGGGTGGCTGCGGCGGGCGGGGCAGCAACGGCGTGCGCTTGTCCAGCGTCCGGATCACCGGCTTGTCCGCGGTGACGGTGATGTCCTCCCCCGCGTGCCGGATTGTCACCTGAGCGCCCTCGCCGTCGTGCACCGAGTACTTCACCGACACCGGATCGATCTCCACCTTCAGCCGGACCCCACGCCAGCGGATCGCGAAGTTCAGCCCGGACAGGCCTTGGGGCAGCGCGGGATCGAAACACAGACAACCCTCCCGGTCCCGCAGGCCACCGAAGCCGGCGACCAGGGCACTCCAGGCACCGCCGAGCGACGCCATGTGCAGACCGTCGCCGGTGTTGTGGTGCAGATTCCGCATGTCGATCAGCGCCGCCTCGTAGGCGTAGTCGTAGGCCAGGTCCAGGTGACCGACCTCCGCCGCCATCACGGCCTGCACACACGCGGACAACGACGAATCCCGGACCGTCAGCCGCTCGTAGTAGTCGAAGTTCCGCGCCTTCTCCTCCGGCGTGAACGCGTCGCCGCACCAGTACGTGGCCAGCATCAGGTCGGCCTGCTTGACCACCTGCATGCGGTACAGCTGGAAGTACGCCGCATGCAGCATCAGCGGGTACTTGTCCTTGTACGCCTCGAAGTCCCACACGGCGTTCCCGGTGAAACCCTCCGACTGCGGGTGTACGCCGAGATCCTCGTCGTACGGCACATACACAGCGGCGGCGGCGTCGCGCCAGGCGGCCTCCTCCTCCGCGTCGACATCGAGCTCGCGGGCCGTGGCCGGCAGCCGGGCCGCGGTCTCCGCCGCCGAGCGCAGGTTGCGCGCCGCCATCAGGTTGGTGAAGACGTTGTCATCGGCAACAGCGCTGTACTCGTCGGGTCCGGTCACGCCCGGCAGATGCCAGCGGCCGTTGCGGTCGTGGTGGCCCAGTGAGATCCACAGCCGGGCCGTCTCGACCAGCAGTTCGAGCCCGACCTCCTCGAGGAACTGATCGTCGGCGGTGGCCCGGTGGTAGCGCATCACCGCCTCGGCGATGTCCGCGTTGATGTGGAAGGCCGCCGTACCGGCAGGCCAGTAGCCAGAGCACTCCTGACCGCGGATCGTCCGCCACGGGAAGGCCGCGCCGCGCAGCCCCAGCACCTCGGCCCGTTCGCGAGCCAACGGCAGGATCGAGTGCCGCCAGCGCAACGCATCCGCGGCAGCGTCGGGCATCGTGTAGGTCAGGACCGGCAGCACGAAGCCCTCGGTGTCCCAGAACGTGTGACCGTCGTACCCGGCGCCGGTCAGGCCCTTCGACGGGATGGCCCGCCGCTCGGCCCGGGCACCGGCCTGCAGGATGTGGAACAGCGCGAAGCGCACGGCCTGCTGCAACTCCGGATGGCCATGCACCTCCACATCGGCGCCGTCCCAGAAGTCGTCCAGGAACTCGGTCTGCTGGGCGGTCAGCCCGTCCCAGCCGGAGAAGCGCGCACTCGCCAACGCAGCCGCGACCTGGTCCCGGACTGCGGTCTCCGACCGCAGGCTGGACCAGCCATAGGCCAGGTACTTCACCACGCGCAGACTCTCGCCGGGCTGGAGCTGGCAGATCACCGTCGACCGGGCCCAGTCCTCGCGGACATCCAGGTCCATCGCGTAGCGCACCGAGGTGTCCACCTCGTGGCTCATCGCGGCCGCCATCAACTGCCGGCTGCGCGTCGTCCGGTGGATCAGGACGACGCCGTTCTCCCCGCCGTCGTGGCTGACCGGCTTCAACGGGTTGTCCAGTACGGCGGCCACCCGCGGATCGTCGGACAGCTTCGGCTGGGTCTCGTTCGCGACCAGCTCGGACTGGATCACGAACCGCGCGGGCTGGTCCACCGGCTCGACGATGTACTCGATCGCGGCGACCGCCCGCTGGGTCAGCGACACCATCCGGCGGCTGCGGACCCGGATCCGCTTGCCACCGGGCGAGGTCCAGTCCACGTCGCGCTGCAGGATGCCGGTGCGGAAGTCCAGCGACCGCTCGTGTTTGGTCAGGTAGCCGTAGCGGACGTCGAACGGCGAGTCGTCCACCAGCAACCGGATCAGCTTGCCGTTGGTGACGTCGACCAGGGTCTGACCGGACTCGGGGTAGCCGTAGCCGGCTTCGGCGTACGGGAGGGGTCGCTGCTCGTAGAACGAGTTCAGGTAGGTGCCGGGGATCGCGTACGGCTCGCCTTCGTCGAGGTTGCCGCGCAGCCCGATGTGACCGTTCGACAAGGCGAACAACGACTCCGACTGAGCCAGCTTGTCGAGCGCGAGCCGGGTCTCCCGCAACCGCCACGGCTCGATCGGATGATGCCCGCGGTCGATCATTCACCCTCCAGCAGTTCGGCCAGGTCGCGGACCACGACATCGGCACCGTGGATCTTCAGCTCGTCGGCCTGTCCGACGCGGTCGACACCTATGACATGCCCGAAGTGTCCGGACCGGCCGGCCGACACGCCGACCAGGGCGTCCTCGAACACGGCCGCCTCGGACGGGTCGATCCCGAAGCCCTTGGCCGCGGCCAGGAACGTGTCCGGCGCGGGCTTCCCCCGCAGCCCTTCGGTCCTGATCGTCACGCCGTCGACGACCTGCTCGACGTACTGCGCGAGTCCGGTGACATCCAGTACTTCGTGGGTGTTCGCACTCGACGACACCACGGCTCGCCGGAGTCCGGCCTGGACGGCGGCCTGCAGGTAGCGCCGGGAACCCTCGAACACGTGCACGCCCTCGGTCCGGATCCGCCGCTGGACCGCCACGTTCTTCCGGTTGCCGAGGCCGTTCACCGTCATCGCGGTCGGTGGATCGTCCGGCGTACCGTCGGGCAGCCTGATCCCGCGCGCGGTCAGGAAGTCCCGCACCCCGTTGGCCCGCGGCTTGCCGTCGACGTAGGCGTCGTACTCCTTGCGCGCGTCGAAGGGCACGAACGGGATTCCCTGCCGCTGCGCGTAGGCACGGAGGAACTCGTCGAACATCTCTTTCCACGCGGCGGCATGAACGGCGGCGGTGTCGGTGAGCACACCATCCAGGTCGAACAAGCAGGCCCGGATCCCCGTGGGTAGTCCCAGCAGCATGTCCCCAGACTAGGCCGTGCCTCAGGTCGTCAATCGGTCCGGGAGTCCGAACGCCGGGAAACGGGAGTAGCCGAAGGTCATGATCTCGACGACCTTGCCGTCGCTGACCCGGAGCACGTCGAGCTTGAAGGCCCGGTACACCGTGTCCCCGGGCCGCAGCAGGTACGACGCCGCGGCCGGCAACCGGTTCGCCGACGTCGGCACCAGCCGCCACTCGCCGTCCCGATCCGGACCGAACGCCCGCTCGAACAGTGGCAGGACGGCGGCGAGGCCGTCGAAGGTCAGCGGGTTCGGCGGCATCGACACGCGCAGGTCCTCGGCCGCGATCGCGATCGCCGCCGCGGCGTCACACCGCTCATGCGCGTCGATGAACCGATCCAGCACGTCGCGCTCCTCGGCGGTCGGCCGCGGCGCACTCCAGTCGGTACGACGAGCCGGCAACCGCTGCTGCATCGTCGCCCGCGCCCGCTGCAGTGCGGAGTTCGCCGCAGCCACACTGGTCTCGAGCAGTACGGCGGTCTCCGCAGCCGACCACCCGAGCACGTCCCGCGCGATCAGGGCTGCCCGCTGACGCGCGGGCAATGCCTGCAGCGCGATCAGGAACGCCAGCTCGATCGTCTCCCGATCCACCGCGACGGCATCCGGCTCGTCGGCGGGTGCCGCGATCTCGTCGAGCATCCGGTCCGGGTACGGCTGTAACCACGAGACCTCCCCGGGTGCCGCCGTACGCCGGGTGTGCCGTCGTACGACGTCCAGACAGACGTTGGTCGCGATCCGGTACAGCCACGCGCGGAAGTAGGTCCGCCCGTCGTACCTGTCCCGTCCGCGCCAGGCCCGCAGCAGCGTCTCCTGCACGGCGTCCTCCGCGTCGTCGAACGACGCCAGCATCCGGTAACAGTGCACATGCAGCTCGCGCCGGTGCCGTCCGGCGAGGTCGGCGAACGCGGACTCGTCACCCGCGAACGCCAACTCCTCCAGCGTGCTCACTTGGTCTTCCCGACCTCCTGGACCGTCCAGCCGTTGCCGTCCGGGTCCGAGAAGCTGAGGAAGGTCTCGTAGTCACTCCGGTTCGGACTCAGACCGGTCTGCTGTCCTTCGGCGGTGAAGTGGAACGGCTCGCTGACCTCGACCCCGCGCTCGACCAGCTCGGCCCGGGCCGCCTCGATGTCGTTCACCACCAGGTGCGTGCCCTGGTAGGTCCCGGGCGCCGCCTTCGTCAGCCCGATGCCGATCGTGATCGAGCACGCCGACCCCGGCGGGGTGAGCTGCACCACGCGGAACGACTCCCCGACACTGTGGTCGACGTCCTCGTGGAACCCGAGCTGGTCGGTGTAGAACTTCTTCGCCCGGTCCACATCCGTTACCGGGACGATGACGAGTTCGAGTTTCCAGTCCATTGACGGCCTCCTGCGGTCGGGTCGGTCTCAGTCTGACCGACGCATGTGACCGTGTAACGCCGCTCGCACCGGAAACTCATCGGTCCGTCGATGACTCCTTCGCGGCGAAGATGTTCGCGAACCAGTCGAGCTGGGCCAGCTGCTGGTAGGTCTGACCGCCCTCGTGCTCGTTGTAGCTGTAGACCTCGATGTCCTTGGCGACGTCAGGCCGGGCGCCGTAGTGGTTGTAGGCGGCGAAGACCGTGGACGGCGGGCAGATGGCGTCCATCAGCGCGACCGAGAACAGCGTGGGCGCCGTGGCCAGCCGGCCCAGGTTCACCCCGTCGAAGTAGCTGAGCGTCCGCAGCGCCGCATCGACGTCGTGGCGGAAACCCTTCAGGTACCGGGTGATCTCGCCGTACGGATCCTCGTCGGTGATCTGCAGCGCCCGCTCGAAGTGGCACAGGAACGGCACGTCGGGGGCGCAGCCGAGCAAGTCGATCCCGGCCAGTCCGGCGAGCCCGGCCGCCGCGATCGAGATGCCGCCGCCCTGGCTGGCGCCGGTGACGATGATCTTGTCCGGGTCGACCAGCGGGGACGCCTTGGCGGCCTCGAGTGCGCGGACGGCGTCGATGAAGACGCGGCGGTAGTAGTACGCCTCCGGGTCGGTGATGCCCGCGGTCATGAAGCCCGGGGTGTGGTTGAGACCGGCGTACGCGCTGTCGTCGGGCGTACCGCTGCCGCCGCCGGCGCTGTAGCCCTGACCGCGGGTGTCCATCACGAAGTGGGCGTACCCGGCCTGCGCCCACAGGTTCGTGACGTGCGGGAAGCCACGGCCGCCCGAGTAACCGAAGTACTGCACGACGGTCGGGAGCGGACCGGTGGCGCCGGCCGGCACGTGCAGCCAGCCCTTGACCGGCGCACCGCCGAAGCCGGCGAACGTGACGTCGTAGGTGTCGATCACGGCGAGCTTGTTGTCGATCGCGGTGAACGAGGCGGACAGGTCGTCGGTGCGCGCCTTCTCGATCGAGCGGCGCCAGAAATCGACCAGGTCGGCGGGTGCGGCCACCTCGGGCCGGTATCCGCGGAGCTTGTCGAGAGAAAGATCGAACATGGCCATGAGCAACAAACCTACGCCGAACCGGACGCCGGCGGTAAGCGATCTCCAATACCGGACAACTTCCCGCTAAGGTGAGCTGATGCCTGGTCCGAACATCGTCTTCGTCATGTCCGACGACCACGCCGCCCACGCGATCTCGGCGTACGGGAGCAAGGTCAACAGCACTCCGCACCTGGACCGGCTGGCCCAGGACGGGGTCCGGATGGATGCGACGTACTGCACCAATTCGATCTGCTCTCCGTCGCGGGCGTCGATCCTGACCGGCACCTACAGCCATGTCAACGGGGTGGCGTCGATCTACACCGAGATCGACTACCGGGTGCCGACGTTCGCGGAAGTGCTGAAGGACATCGGCTACCAGACCGCGCTGTTCGGCAAGTGGCACCTCGGAGAGCGACCGGAGTCCGCCCCGCGGCACTTCGACGCGTGGCGGGTCTTCCCCGGGCAGGGCGAGTACGTCGATCCGCTGATGATCGGCCCGGACGGCGCCGGGATCGTGCCCGGCTACGCGACGGACATCGTTACCGATCAGAGCATCGACTGGATCCGGCAGCGCGATCCGGACCGGCCGTTCCTGCTGCTGGTGCACCACAAGGCGCCGCACCGGCCGTGGGTTCCGGACGAGAAACACAAGCACCTCTACCCGGTCGGATCGATCCCGGAGCCGGCCACACTGCTCGACGACTACTCCACCCGGAGCCAGGCGGTCCGCGGCGTGCGGATGTCGGTGGCGGACGACCTCGGTGCGGACGAGCTCGGCGAGGAACTGCCGGCCGAGCTGCGCGGCCCGGAGAACCGGGACGCGCGGATGCGGTGGAACTACCAGCGCTATCTGCGGGACTACCTGCAGTGCGTGCAGTCGATCGACGACAACGTCGGCCGGTTGCTGGACGTCCTCGATGACGAAGGGCTCCGCGACAACACCGTCGTCGTGTACACCTCCGACCAGGGGTTCTTCCTCGGTGAGCACGGGTGGTACGACAAGCGGCTGATGTTCGACGAGTCCCTGCAGATGCCGATGCTGATCCGCTGGCCCCCGGAGATCCCGGCCGGCGGCACCTGCGACGCGATGGTGACCAACGTGGACTTCGCCGCGACGTTCCTCGACATGGCCGGGCTGGAGGCCGCGGTCGCACTGCCGACGTCCCAGGGCCGCAGCATCCTGCCGTTGCTACGCGGAACGGACGTTCCGGACTGGCCGTCCGCGATCTACTACCGGTACTGGGAGCACGACGACCCGAGTCACCACGCTCCGGCGCACTACGGCGTACGGACGAAGGAGTTCAAGCTCATCCATTACTACGGCGCGGGCCTCGGCGTACCGGGGTCGTCGGACCGGATCTTCGCTGCGGAGTGGGAGCTGTACGACCTGCGCAACGATCCGGAGGAACTGGTCAACCTTGCGGACGATCCGGCGTACGCCGAGACCCGTGCGGCGTTGACCGACCAGCTCGCCGAACTGCAGCAGCACTACGCGGACACGCCGTACACCGGCCCGTCGACCCCGCACCCGACGTGGCCGTGGAGCTAGCGCGGCAGCACCTGGTCGAGCGTTGACACCGGTCGAGAGTCAGACATTCTGTCCCTACAAGGGTTTGTGCAGCGATTACGACATCGGCGACGCTCGCGGTGCCGCGTGGGGTTACGAGGACGCTTGAACCTGACCGTGGAGGAACGCTCGGGATGACCAGTGCCAGTTTGCTGTCGGTGAATGTCGGCCTACCGAAGAACGTCTCGTGGAACGGCAAGACCGTCTTCACGGGCGTCTGGAAGGAGCAGGTCGACGGTCCGGTGATGGCACGGCGGCTGAACCTCGACGGCGACGGCCAGGGCGACACCGCCGGTCACGGCGGTGAGCAACGCGCGGTGTTCGTCTACCAGATCGAGTCGTACCACCACTGGGAGCAGCACTTCGGCCGGGACGACTTCGTGTACGGGCAGTTCGGGGAGAACCTGACGGTCGACGGGTTGCCGGACGACGAGGTGTGTATCGGCGACCGGTACCGGATCGGCGAGGCCGAGTTCGAGGTGACGCAGCCACGGGTCACCTGTTACCGGGTCGGTCTGCGGATGGGCGAGCCGGAGCTGCCGGCGCTGCTGGTCGCCCACCACCGGCCGGGGTTCTACTTCCGGGTGATCACCGAGGGCCGGGTCGAGGCCGGTGACGCGATCGTCAAGACCAGGACCGGTCCGGGCGCGCTGAGCGTGGCCGACACCGACGCTCTGCTCTATCTCCCGCATCGAGACCTCGACGGTGTGCGTCGTGCCCTGAAGATCCCGGCCCTCAGCCCCGGCTGGCAGGGGTCGTTCCGTGAACTCCTGGAGGCCGATGCGACCGGCGCGGGTACGTTCACGGCAGCGGGGACATCGGTGGCGACACCGCCCGCCTGGGAGGGCTTCCGTGCGTTACGGGTGACCGACGTGGTCACCGAAACCCCGACCGTCTCGTCGATCCGGCTGGCGGCGACCGACGGCATGGACCTGCCTGCGGCCCGGCCGGGCCAATACCTGACGTTCCGGTTGCCGGACGCCGGACAGCCGGTCCCGGTGCGCAGCTACTCGCTGTCCTCCACGCCCGGGACCGGCAGCTACCGGATCAGCGTCAAACACGAGCCACACGGGATCGCGAGCGGCTACCTGACCAGCCGGCTGCGGCCCGGCGCCGTACTGGAGGTTGCGGCACCGCGAGGCGAGTTCGTGCTCGAGGACGGCACCGAGCCGGTCGTGCTGGTGTCGGCCGGTATCGGCGTCACACCGGTCATGGCGATGCTGCATGCGCTCGCGGCCGCGCGCAGTACTCGCGAAATTTGGTGGATCTACACCGCCCGCGGACCAGCGGAACACCCCTTGGCCGCAGAAGCGAACGATGTGCTGGGCACGCTGCCGCATGCCCATGAGCACGTCTACTACAGCTCATCCGGTGGGCGGCTCACCAAGGAGAAGCTGGTCGACCTGGCGCTCCCGGTCGATGCGACGGCGTACATCTGCGGCCCGGTCGCGTTCATGGCGGACATGCGCGAGGCGCTGACCGCCGTGGGGATCGAGCGGATCCACACCGAGCTGTTCAGTGCGTTGCCGTCGACCAACCCGGGCATCGTCAACCAGACGCTGCGTCCACCCCACCAACCTGCCGAGCTCGGCACCGGGCCGCTGGTGACGTTCGCCCGCAGCGGCCTCTCGACGCCAGGTGGCGAGGGCAGTCTGCTCGACCTGGCCGACGCCTGCGACGTCCCGACGCGCTTCAGTTGCCGCACCGGCGTGTGCCAGACGTGCGTGACGCCGTTGCTGTCCGGAGAGGTCGCCTACTCCCCCACTCCGCTGGAATCACCGCCGGACGGCCAGGTCCTCATCTGCTGTTCTCGCCCAACCACCGACCTGGTTCTGGACATGTAGTGGAATTCAAGCTCCAAGTGGCTCTTCTGACTGATGTGTGGGTGGGGGTGGTGGTACTGGGGGTGGGTGCGGTACAGCGGACTTTTCGACAGGACGTGTTCGCGGTCGGCTGGCCGACCCAGGCTCAGGCAATCGTCCATCACCTGGTCAGTGGGGTTCGGTGGGGTCGGAGTCCTGGTGCGTGGAGGGTTTTAGCCCGATCCGGGAGGAAAACCCTCCCCGAACCGGCAGAAAACCCTCCACCCGAACAGAACAGGGCGCACCCCGGGGCCGGTATCTGCGTGCCCACACCCTCCAGCGCCACGGACCCATGGCCAGGCCTCTCCCTCGAGTCAGATCGGGGTCGGGGGAGTCTGCCGATCCAGGTGGGTGACGCTGCCCAGACATACCCGCACCGACCAACAGCGGCCGACCGTCGACAGTCCGCACCGCCACCACACCGGGTGAGGCCGGGACGGAGCGGGAACCGACCAGGAGCACCACGCAACACGCTCCGAAACCACCCACACATCCAGCAGAAGAGCCCTCCAACTTGTCAATCTGCCCGTTCGCGACGTCGACGCAAACGTTGACTACGGCAACTTGATGCCGAACCCGGGCTGCTCCGACAGCGTTACGTGCCCGTCCGCCAGCGTGTAGCCGTCGCCGTCGGTGCCCTCGGTGTGGCCGGGGACGCCTTCGACGATGGGGATGTTGCCGAGTCCGGCGGCGAGGTGAGCGGCGTACAGGGTCTTGAGGGGCAGGCCCCAGGCGTGCGGGGAGGCTTCGGTGGACGCGTCGACGAGGCGTGGCATCGTCCGCCGCCACGCGGTGAGGCCGTGGCCGATGACATCCATCAGCGCGATGTCCAGGAGCCCTTCCTGCGCGAGCCTGACGATGTGCTCCTCGTCCGGATCGAACTCGCCGTCCGCGATCTTCGGCCCGGAGGTGCCGAGCAGCTCGCGCAGGAAACGGAAGTCCTCCCAGCGCTCGGCGAACGGCTCCTCGATCCAGTAGAGCCGGCAGTCCCCGACCGCGTCCAGGTACGCCGTCAGCGTGTTCACCGTGTAGCCGTCGTTCGGGTCCACCAGGATCTCGGCGTCCGGGTGGAGCTCGCGAGCCAGCCGGGTCACCTCGATGTCCCGCTCGAGGCCGGCCTGCGGGTCCATCCAGCGGTACCCGCGTCCGAGCTTCAGCTTGAAGTCGCGGAACCCGAGCTCGTGGTCCTGGCGAAGGTTCGCCCGGATCACCTCGATCCCCTCCGCCGCATCGAGATCGTCGAAGTAGATGCCGCCGCTGTAGCACCGGACCCTCGGAGTACCCGCGGCCCCGAGCATCGCGTAGACGGGCACCTGCAGGATCCGCGCCGCCAGATCGTGCAGCGGATAGTCGAGGAACTCGGCCGCGGGGTCGATCACGCCTCGATCCGGGTCGATCAGCTCGGCCAGATTCCGGCCCACGAGTCGCGCCGGATCCCCGGCGGACAAGGGAAGTCCCCAGCCGGTGGCCCCACGATCCGTCTCGACGACGTACGCCGTTGCCGTCCCGCCACTGCCGTGATCACCACGGAACGAGTTGCGCCCGACGGGACGGACGTACCGGTGGCCGATCTCGGCGGTTGTGACAGCTCTGATGACATGCCTGGCAAGTGTCATCGTTCAACGATAGAGACCGACCAGCCGACGGTACGCGCCCGGAGCACTCAGGACGTCGGTGTTGTCGGCGAACTGATCGATCGCTCCGAACCGCCCGAGCCTCGTCAGCCGGGGATCTTCGACCGTGGCGAGGCACGCGTCGACGAACCGCGAAGCCCCCACCACCATCGCGGGCCGGTCGAAATACGGCCGTGGCGACGGGTCCATCACCTCCGTGATCCCGAGGGTGTTATGCCGACGGGCGACCAGTTCGTACGCCGTCACCAGGGCGCGCTCACGCTGACTGAAGTCATCGGCGGCGACCACCTCCGCCAGCGCCTGGTCCAGCCCGTCCTCGTGCCCCAACCGGGCGAACGCCGTACCGAGCCATTTGGAGTAGGGCGCATAGGTCCGCGACTGCAGGAAGGCCAGCCGTATCACATCCCGCACCAGCCGCCCGGCCACGATCCGCGACCCCAGCTCGTCGCCGACCTCGTGGGTGCGCTGGACGAACGCCTCTTCCTGCGCGATGCGAGACCACTGACACGCGAGCAGCCAGCGCCACACCTCATCCGGATACCAAGCGAGGGCCTGACGGACCGCCTCCAGCCGGCCGTCGTCGGCGTACACGCGCCCGGCAACGACTCCGAGAATCTGCTGCTGTGGAGTGACCAGCCAATCCTCGAGGCCGATCCCCCGCGAGGCATCGAACCCCAACTGCCCGCGCAGCCAATCCCCCAGCGTCGCGACCGTCACATGGTGTCCCGGCTCCCGACCGTCCCACCCGAATCGGACCGCGAAGCCCTGATACTCCTCCGGCAGCCCAGTCTCCACGAGCGCTCGCACCCGCTCGACCTCTCCCGCATCCACCAACACCACTACCCGCGGACCCCACCCGTGATCCGTCGACCGCTCGGTGTCATAGCCCAGTACGTCCGACCCCCACCCCAGAAGCCCCGCCGCATACCCGACCTCGCCCACCAACGGCGCGATCACCTCGGCGTGAAAGCCGACCCCGAGCTCCCCCGCACCACGAAACTCCACCTTTGCCTCCTCAACAGCTCGACGTCGCACCCGATCGTCGTCCGTCTAGAGTGTCGCGGGTGATGAGTGTTTCGCATGTGGTTTGGGACTGGAACGGGACCCTCCTGGACGACAACCAGGTCGTGCTGGCCGCGGTCAACGAGGTGTGTGCCGGGTTCGGCCGGGCGGAGCTGAGCTGGCCCGAGTGGCAGGCGGCGTACGCGCGGCCGCTGCGGGCGACGTACGAGCGGATCCTGGGCCGCGCGCTCGACGACGAGGAGTGGGCTCGGGTCGACAAGCTCTTCCACGACCGGTACGACGCACTCCTGCATACCTGCGGTCTCGCAGCAGGGGTGACGGACGCGTTGCGGCAGTGGAACGAGAGCGGCCGCAGTCAGTCGCTGCTGTCGATGTGGTTCCACACCCGGCTGACCCCGACCATCGAAGAGTTCGGCCTCACGCAGTACTTCGCCCGCATCGACGGCCTGGCCGGTGACGTCGGTGGCGACTCGAAAGCCGACAGCCTGATCCGCCACCTCGAGGCCCAGAACCTCAATCCCGCCGAGGTCGTCCTGATCGGTGATGTGGTCGACGACGCGCACGCCGCCCGGTCTGCCGGCGCCCACTCCATCCTCGTCACCACTGGCGCCATGAGCCGGTCCGCCCTCGAATCCACCGGCGCTCCCGTCACCAACACCGTCACCGAAGCCCTCCACCTCCTCGAGCCCTGACACCGGGATGGGCAGTGAGGGCATGATGGAGCTATGGAGGACACAGCTCGGCTGAGAGCTTCAACCGGTGACAGCTCAGTGGAGAACGCGCAGGCGAACGGTCGCGTGGCCGCGACCTTCGCGCGGTTGGCGTTGGAGATGCATGAGGCGGACGGCGTGGACGAGACCGTCGATGCGGTCGTCCAGTTCGCGCTCCAGGCATTGAACTGCAGCTATGCGGGCGTCGCCCTGTACACCCGCGGCGGGCAGCCCGAGGTACCGGCGGTGACGGACCCGGTCGTGGCGGAGATCTACCAGTTCCAGATGAAGGGCGAGGACGGTCCGCTGCTCGCGACGATGCGCGACCGGGCGACCGTACTGGTCCGCGACACCACGACCGACACCCGCTGGCCCGACTGGGCGGCGAAGGTCACCGCTCTCGGAGTCCGCAGCGTGCTCGACGTACCGCTGGCTCTGGGTGACGCAGCCTCGCCGACTGTCGGCGTACTCGGTCTGTACAGCCCGCAGCCGGACGCCTTCGACACCGACGACGAGGCGATCGCCCACATCCTGGCCCGCCACGCCACCGTCGCGCTCGCGACCGCGCGGCACGAGCAGACGATGTCGGCCGCGGTCGACGCCCGCAAGCTGGTCGGCCAGGCGATGGGCATCCTGATGGAGCGGTACGCCGTCGACGGCGACCGCGCGTTCGCCATCCTGAAGCGCTACTCACAGGACACGAACACCAAGCTCCGCGACGTCGCCCAGCAACTGATCGACACCCGGAAGCTCCCGCGCTGACCGGGCCGGCTACCGCCCCACGGCCTTCGCCAGCTGAGCCTTGGTCATCTTCGACCGGCCCTTGACGTTCTTCTGCTTCGCCTCGTTGTAGAGCTGCTCCTTGGTCCGGCCCTTCGACCCGGTGTGCGAGCGCAGCCCACCACGCCGGCTCGACGAGATGTCGTGCGTCGAGCTCCGGCTCTTCTGCTTCGCCTCACCCGACCGCGCCCGTTCCTTGTTCACCGTGCGCGCCGCGACCTCCTCCGCGGTGTCCTCACTCCGGCCGCGCTTCTTCAGCCCGGCCTTGATGTGCTCGTACTGCCGCTCCCGCTTCGGGCTCGATCCTGCCGGCATGGTCTACTCCTTTCCCGTAGCCCGCCGGTACCCGCCGCGCAACAGCACAATCCCCGGTCTACGCCGGTGCGTGCTCCTTCAGGATCGTCATGAAGGCGCGCATCCAGGCCGGGTGATCAGGCCAGGCTCGTCCGGACACGACGTTGCCGTCGACGACCGCGTCGCCGTCGACCCACTCGGCTCCCGCGCCGCGCATATCGAGCTCCAGGGCCGGGTACGCCGAGGTCTTGCGACCGTTCAGGACACCGGCCGCCGCGGGAATGAGCGGTCCGTGACAGAGCTGGGCGACGGGCTTGGATTCGCCGTAGAAGTGCTTGACGATCCGCTGGCAATCCGCGTCGTTGCGGATGTACTCCGGCGCCCGCCCACCGGGAATCACCACCGCCACGTAGTCGGCCGGATCCACATCCGCGAACGCGACGTCGGCCTGCCACGTGTGGCCGGGCTTCTCGGTGTACGTGTCGAAGCCGTCCACGAAGTCGTGCACCACGAACTGCAGCTTCTTCACCGCCGGCGCGGCGATGTCAACGTCGTACCCCTCCTCGAGCAACCGCTGGTAGGGGTAGAACACCTCCAGGTCCTCCGCGGCATCACCGGTGAGAATCAGAACCTTCGCCATCATGCATCTCCTTCGCAGCGTCCGTCACCACCGCCAGCCTCCTCCGCACCCCAACACCGGTCAAGGGTGGTCCCTGCGGTGCTGCTGCTGGTCGTCGGACGTTCGCCCGGTGGTCATCCGGGAATCGGCGGCAAGCTACGTCGCGGTCCGACGGTGGCACAGCGCCGAATGATCGGCGCCTCAGCACGTGGATGTGAGGACCTGATGAACGACACGGTCGGCGACCTGACCGGTGCGTTCCGGTTCGGCGACACCAAGCACGCGCCGACGCTGCCGGACACCACCGGCCAGTACAACCTGGCGCAGTACCAGGCCTCTCAGCTGCCACTGCCAACCATCCCCGGCAGCGAGCAGCGCGCCCCACGTCAGGAGCCGGGCCACCGGCCTCACGTCGGGTGAGTCCTCATCCGGCCTGGGCCTGACTTCGTCTTTCGTCGCCCTTCCAGTCCGAGTTGAAGCCGTTGAGATGGGGGTGGTACATCTCGTTGCCGGCGTGCTGGGTGAACTCGACCTTCATCCAGAGCCGGTCCAGGTCGAACATGTCGACGCACACGTCGATCAGGCTCTGGGCCAGCTCTGCCCGGGTTTCGTCGGGGCGGCCCTGGCGGATGTCGCACATGATGAGGGCCGAGGGTGTGGGCGGGCCGGATTCGTGGCACCGCCAGACGCCGCCTTCGCCCAGGTCGTGCACGGAGACCGTCAGGAGGTCCATGGCCACCTGCATCGTTGCTCCGTAGATGACACCGACGCGGTGGGCCAAGGCTTGTTTGGCGGCTGCGTCGATGGTGATCGGCAGGTCGATCTGGATGGACGGCATGAGATCTCTCCTCTTCAGCGTGACTGGGCGGTGGTTTGCGTCGCCTGCAGTTCTCGAGCTACCGCGAACAGCTTGTGTTCGTTGCCGGGGGCTACCAGAAGCTGGATCGCCACCGGCAGACCGTCGAGGTGTCCGGCGGGCATGCTGATCGCCGGCATCCCGGTCAGGTTCCAGGGGCTGGTGAGCGAAAGCAGCGCCGACCGGACCTCGAGGTCGTTGCCGGCGACATGGATGCTGCGGGCCCCTATCTCTGGTGCGACGATCGGCACCGTCGGGAGGGCCAGGATGTCGAAGTCCCGCAGCATCCCATCCACGACTGCCCGCAGGTAGTCGCGAGCGTGTTCAGCCTGGGCGTAGCGCCCAGGCTGAACCCGCCCTCCGGCCTGGAGTCGTGCGAAGACCTCGGTGTCGATGAGCTCGCGGTCACCGTCCAGATGGTGCTCGTGTACGCGGAAGGCCTCGCTGCTTTGCAGCGTCGTGAAGGCTTCGAACCAGGTCTGGTCGCCAGGCGCCCGCGGGAACCGTGGCGCTTCCTCGACAGCGAACCCGGAGCGGTCGAGAACATCGCGGACCAGCGCTTCGACGCGTGGGTCGGTCATCGCGATGTCACGAGGCGAGATCCATCCGACCACCTCGCCCCCACGCTCCGCGTCGTACGTCGGTTGGTCGGCGAGTGCGTCATATCCGAGGCGCACGTCCTCGACGGTTGTCGCGAACAGGCCGACATGGTCGAGGCTCGGTGCCAGCGGATACACGCCTTTGGTCGAGATCGCGTCGTAAGTGGGTTTGAAGCCGACCACTCCACACAGCGCGGCCGGCACCCGGACGGAACCGGCGGTGTCCGTGCCGATCGCGAGCGGCACCATTCCCGCAGCTACGGCCACGGCGCTCCCACCGCTGCTGCCGCCGGACATCCTGCTGGGGTCGATCGGGTTGCGCGACGGCCCATGGACGGAGCGGTCACCAGTCGCTCCATAGGCGAACTCGTGCAGCGTCGTCTTCCCGACGATGACGGCACCGCGGTCACGCAGTCGCCTGACGACTTCGGCATCCTCCGTGGCCGTGGCGCCGAAGGAGGTTGCCGATCCGCACGTGGTCGGGAGCCCTTCCATGTCGATGAGGTCCTTGACTGCGACCGGTACGCCGTGGAGCGGGCCGCGATCGATACCGGCTGCCCGCTCTTCGTCCACGATGCGCGCCGAACTGTAGGCACCTTCCTCGTCGATCAGCGCGAAGGCGTTCACGGTCGGGTTGAGCTCGTGGATCCGGCGCAGCGCTCTGCCGACCAGGTCTGTGGCCGAGGTCTCGCCGCTGCGCAAGGCGCGCGAGAGCTCGGTGATGCTGGGAGTGACGGTCATGAGGCGACTCCAGGGATCAGGCCGAGGACAGGCACGATGACCGCCGTACAGACGCTCATCGAGGCCACGTTGCCGATGAAGGGATGGAAGGACGCCGGGAGGCGGCGCGAGATCGCAGCTGCGACCGGCGGAGCGATGAGTGCGCCGACCAGGGCGCCCAGGAGGACGGCTGGGACCGTCCCACCGAAGGCCAGCACGGTGGCCGGGGCGACCGACACAACCGGTACGAATGTGGGGTAGAAGCCGTGGGCATGCCAACGCCTGCGCCAGATGAGGACACCGGTCAATGCGGTGACGGCCTGTGCGGCAAGGACAGCCAGGAAGAGACCCGAGCCGTAGACCAGCGCCGAGGGGCTGATCGCGTAGGCGACGACGGCCCCGACAAGCATCGCGGCGCTCGCCCATTCGTTACCGAAGAACTGCGCTTCGGTGAAGTCGGCCAGCGCGCGGCGTGGGACCCACAGCCAGGAAGCGGTGCGTGGATCGGGGTCATCTGCCTTGGCTGCCCGCCAGGCGCCAGGCGCGGGCATCCAGGGCAGGAATCGGACGAGAGAGAACGCGACGAGGGCGCCGATCCACATCCCGCTGGTTGCGCCGACGACCAGAGGCAGCTCCAATGGCTTGCAGACAAGGTCGACCGCGGCGATCGACGCCGGTGGAGCGAACAGCGCTCCGGTGATGGCCGCCGTCAGGCCGACGATCCGTCCGGGACCGTAGAGCACGACCATGGCCGGCGCCACGGAGACGAGCGGCACGAAGAGGGGCTGCCAGATGCCAGGCTCCAGCGTCCACCCCCACGCAATGGTGCCCAGCAGCAAGCTCAGGAGCGCGCTGCCCGCAGCCCACGGCCAGAGCCCGGTGCCGCAGGCCTGCACGAAACCTCGCCATTTCCATGACCTCCGATCCGCCAGGTGCCCGATCGCGCTGCCCGCAGCCCACGGCCAGAGCCCGGTGCCGCAGGCCTGCACGAAACCTCGCCATTTCCATGACCTCCGATCCGCCAGGTGCCCGATCGCGCCACCCACGAGCAGGCACGCGCCGGCCGAGGCGACGGCGTAGTACTGCGGTTCGCTGATGGAGGTGATCAACCACAGGGCCAGGCCCCGCGCATCGGCGTAGCGGCCATCCCACACCTGCCCACCGGATTCGTTGCCTGCAGCAAACACCCAGGCGACCAGGACCACGAGAAGGATGCCGCCGGCGACGTACTCGACCCGGTACCGCCGGAGCGTGCTGCCCGGACGGCCGACCGTCGTCGTCATCACGTCACCGCGGCAGCGGCGCCGCGCCGCGATAGCCGAGCATCTGGTCGTACAGATCGGTACGGCGATCGCGATGCAGGTCGTTGAGCTGGTTCCAGATCGGGGCGGTCCTCGCGGCGGTGAGGTCGATGTCCGCGTAGATGATCGTGTCCTCGTCCGGTCCGGCGATCCGGTCCACCGGCCAGCCGTTCGTGCCGGCGATCAGGGAGTTGCCCATGAAGCCGGCGCCGCGCTCCTGACCGATCCGGTCCGCGGTGGCGATGAAGACGTTGTTGGCGTGCGCGGCCGTGATGGTCAGATGTGCGGCCATGCACACACCGCTCGCGTCGTACAGGGGCGGCGGGGTCCAGACCCAGCCAGTGGGGATGCAGATGATGTCGGCGCCCAGCTGGGTGACGATCCGGGCGGTCTCGGGGAACCAGATGTCCCAACAGACCAGCAGCCCGATCCGGCCGATCCGCGTGTCGAACACCGAGAACCCCTCGTCGCCCGGGGTGAACCACAGCTTCTCGTTGTTCCACAGGTGGGTCTTGCGGTACCGGCCGATGTAGCCGTCCGGGCCGACGAGGACCGCGGTGTCGAAGAGCCTTCCGTTCGACTGTTCGACGACGTTCCCCACGATGTAGACGTCCCGCTCAGCGGCGATCCGGGTGAACATGTCGACACTGCGGCCGCCGGGCACCGGCTCGGAGTGCGCGTACGCCTCCTCGCGGGTCTCGAACACGTAGCCCGTGGTCGCGAGTTCGGGAAGGACGATGAGGCCCGCGCCGTGATCGGCGGCAGTCGTCAACCGCTCTTCCACGGCGGTGGCGTTGGCCTTCAGGTTCTCCACTCCGACGTGCGGCTCGAACTGCACCACCGCCACGCGCACCGGGCTCACCCTGGTGTCCCGGCCGGCCTCCGACTGCTCCGTCATGGTCTCTCCTCTGTTCTGCCCCGCACCAACTGGTTTCAACTTGAAACCGATGCGAGGGACCGTAGCAGCGGCTGGTTTATACTTGCAACCAGTTGCGAAGAAAAACTTGTGGGCGGATCGATCGGTAAGGGAGTGACATGGCGCGACGCGTGAGCCACGAGGGGGCGGAGTGCCCGGTCGCCCGGGCGGTCGACATCATCGGCGACCGCTGGTCACTCCTGCTCGTTCGCGACGCCTTCGACGGGATCACCCGGTTCAGCGACTTCCAGCGCAGCCTCGGGCTGGCCAGGAACATCCTCGCGTCGCGACTGAAGGAACTGGTCGGCGCGAGCATCCTGGAGGTGGTGCCCGCCGCCGACGGCAGCGCCTACCACGAGTACGCGCTCACCGAGAAGGGTCGCGAACTGTTCAGCATCGTCGTCGCGCTGCGGCAGTGGGGTGAGGATCACCTGTTCGAGGACGGCGAGCCGCACTCCGTTCTCCTCGACGCCGCCAACGAACGACCCTTGCAACGGCTCGAGGTCATCGACGCGACCGGCCGCACGGTGACCTCGTCGGACACCTTCGTCCGCAAGGTCTCGCACTGAGCTCAGTCGGGATAGGTGCCCGGGTCCGGCGTGACCGTGGGTGGGATTCGAGGCAGCAGCGTCGGGTCGGCCGCTGCCGATTCAGCGAGGTCGCGACAGCGGGCGAATGCGACGTCGCCGCACGACTGGGCGTACTCGATCAGTTCGCGCAATGCCACCAGCCGGCTCGGACGTCCGGTCAGGAACGGGTGCATGCACAGATTGAACAAGCAGCGGTACTGGCGCATCGCGTCCAGCTCCGCCCGCCACATCTCGAGCACCTTCCGCGGCGACTCGATCACCGACCCGATCTGCGGGGACGGCAGGTACGCGTACTGTTCCCAGTCGTCCAGCGACCAGTGCACCGGTAACTCCACGAACATCCCGCCGTCGACCTCGAGCCGGTAGGGCCGGTCATCCCCCATCAGCGACGAGTCGTAGGCGAGCCCGTGCTCGGCGATGAGGTCGAGCGTGACCCGCGTCGCTTCCCACAGTGCCGCCCGGTGCCCACGGATTTCGATGCCTTGGGCATCGAACACCGCCAGTGCCCGCTCGAAGTCCGCACGCTCCTCGGCCGCGCCGAGCGAGGTCGGCGCACGATGACTGTAGGAGTGATGCGCGACCTCGTGGCCGCGCTCGACGATCGTTGCCGCCAGCCCCGGTCGGTGCTCGGCCACCCACCCTGGAACGAAGAACGTCGCCGGTACGCCGAGCTCCGCCAGCAACTCCAGGATCCGTGGCACTCCGACGTCCGGCCCGTAGGCCTGGTGCGACATCGTCATCAGATGATCGGCGTACCGGCGGCCCGCTGCCAGGATCGGCGTCTCGGCATCGACGTCGAAGGTCAGCGTGACAACAGCGGCCGCCCCACCGTGCCACGTCGAATCCGTCATGGCTGATCAGTCTGCCACTGGAGGGCGTTGGCCAATGTTGCTGCCGGCTCCAGCATCCGGCGATCGAAGCGAGCCAGCTCCGCCTCGTCGGCAAGGCGCTGCGGCAGGTCAGGATTCGCCAAGGCTCCCCGGCCCAGCGACAGGAGGTCGGCGTGCCCGTCGGTCAGCACCCGATCCGCCTGTTCCGGGTCGTGCATCCCGCCGTTCGCGATCACCGGCAAGCCGCTGACCCGTCGCGCGAGTCCGGTGATCGTGTGACCGCCCTGCAACCGGGCGGTGTCGAGCCAGTTGCGCCCCTCGCTGGCGACGTGCAGGTAGCCGATGCCGGTGTCGGCCAGGGTCGCGAAGATGATCTCGGCGTCGTGAGCGCCGCCCGGCCAGCGATAGTCGAGGTCGTTCACCTTGGTCTGCGACAGCCGGACCCCGAGGACGAAATCCGAGGGGGTCGCGGCCACTACGGCGGCCGCGACCTCGGCGGTCAACCGGATCCGGTTCGCGACAGGACCGCCGTACGAGTCGGCGCGCTCGTTGGTGTAGACGGTGAGGAACTGGTCGAGCAGATACCCGTTGGCGCCATGGATCTCGACTCCGTCGAAGCCGGCGTCATGTGCTCGCACCGCCGCCGCGGCGAATCCCGCGACGATCTCCTCGATCTCGGCCACGGCGAGCTCGCGTGGCGTGGGCCAGGAACCGCTGCCGCCGTACTCGGTCAGCATCTCGCCGATCGGCCGGACAGCGGACGGCCCGACGCGCTCCGAGCGATGCGGGTTGCCCTGCGACAGCGCGCCCGCGTGCATCAGCTGCGCGAGGATCGGGCGCCCGGCGGCATGCACCCGGCGGGTCACCTCTCGCCAGCCGTCGACCTGCTCCGAAGTGCTCAGCCCTGGCTGGTTCAGATACCCCTGGCTGTACGACGAATCCGGGTAGATCCCCTCGGTGATCACCAGACCGAACCCGCCCTCGGCGAACTCGGCGTAGTAGCCGGCCATCTCCGGCGTCGGCACACCGTCGGGTGCGGCCGACACCCGGGACATCGGTGCGACGGCGAACCGGTTCGCCAGCGCGAGGCCGGAGAGTTCGGCAGGTTCCAGGGCGGGGTGGAGGCTCGTGGTTGTCAGATCCATGCCGACAACTGCACCATCCGTCGACCCCGTTCGCGATGGAGTCGGCCACAGAGAACCGGGCCTGCGCTGGAGGATTCTCCACTGAATCCGGGCAGCCCTCCTGGTTGGGTTGCCCCATGACACAGACCATCTCGCGCACCACCGTCCCGGCACGGACCGGACGAGCAGTCCGAGTCCAGCGCGGTGACCACGTTCGGGTCGTCGACCTCGCCGGAGCACAGGTCGGTGACCTCTTCGCATACGTCGCCACGCCGGACGGCATCACCGCGGAACACCTGAGCGCCTCCCACACCAGGGCCGCCGTCAGCCGCCTGTTCCCGGCCGTCGGTGAGGCCTTTGTGACCGATCGACGCCGGCCCATTCTCACGCTGGTCGAAGACACGTCGCCCGGCGTGCACGACCTGCTCATCGCGGCCTGTGACGACGCCCGATACGCCGCTCTCGGCGTACCGGATCATCCGTCGTGTGCGCGCAACCTGCGAGATGCGCTCGGCGTCGACCTCATACCGCAGCCGGTCAACGTGTTCATGCGGGTCCCGATCGGCGCCGGGAACACGCTGGATTGGTTGCCTGCGGCAACTCGTCCGGGCGACTCGATCACGTTCCGCGCCGAACTCGACTGCGTCGTGGTGGTGTCGGCCTGCCCGCAGGACCTGACGGTGATCAACGGCGAGGCACCGACCGACCTCGCCGTCGACGTACTGCGGTAACCCGCTACCGCGACTTCGCCATGTCGCCCGCCTCGAGGGCGAGGTAGAGATCGACCCGGTCCTCGGTCCGGGCGACGTCGCGACCGGTCAGCTCGGTGATCTTCGCCAGCCGGTTCCGCAATGTGTTGACGTGCACGTAGAGCGCGGTCGCGGTGGCGGCGAACTGTCCGTCGTTCGCAAGAAACGCCCGCAGCGTGGTCTCCAGCTCGCTGTCGCGCAGTCTGTCGTGCTCGCGAAGTGGTCCGAGCACTCCGTCCACGAACCCCTGGAGCGTCGCGGCGTCCTGGAGGCCGAGCAGCAGCCGGTGAGTGCCCAGCTCCCGGAACGACGCGACCGCCGGACCGCCGCGCCGGCGCCGCAGCACCTGACACGCCTCGCGAGACTGCACGAGCGGTTGCCGCAGCTCCGCCGCCGAGGAAGCGGTGTCTCCCAGCCCGACGACGGGCCGCCGATCGGAGAACCGGGTCCGCACCGCGGAGCACAGCTCGCTGGCCAGCTTGCCGAGATCCCGTCGAGGACGTTGTACGACGGCGACCACGTCCTGGCTGCCTGCGGCGACGGCAACGGCCAGGCTCTGGGACAGGAAGAACTCACCGACCGTCTCGGCCAGTCCCGGCAAGGTCGACTCGGCACCGTCGGCGAAGGCGACCGTGAGAACGACCAGCTCGGCCGACGGGTCCACACCGAACGCCCGCAGCCGGTCGGCGACCTCGGCCGCCCGCTGCGGCCCGGACTGGATCATGTCGAGCAACTCGCTGGCGAACCGCGACTCGATCGCCTGGATCGCCTGTTGTTTGGCGACCTCCAGGCTGAGGAAGCGCGCGGCCTGGTCGAGCGCCTCCTGCTCCGCCCTCCCCAGCCGGCTCACCGGCCGCAGACACAGCAGCGCGGCGTCGGTGTCGCCGACCGCGCCGACCAGGAACACCGTCGCACGGCCGATATCTGCCCCGAGGTCGATCTCGAGCGGCGGCGGGTGCCGGGCCAGGCCGTCGGCCACCGTTCGCCGCTGCTCGGCCGACAACTCGCCGCCGGTGGATGCGAGCTGCCGCGCCATCCGGTCGACCACTACCAGCGGAACGTCGTGTTCCTTCCGCAGCACGGCCAGCACACCCGAGGCTCCCGCACCGCGCGAGATCGCGGACGCCAAGGCGTCGCCGCGCCGAACCATGCCGACCAGTGCGTCCCGGCGCCGATCGGCCTGGATCGCCGAAGCGGCCTCGGTCACCGCGGTGAACGGGACCTCGATCGAGATCTCCACCAGCGGCAGACCCTCCTGCCGGCAGGCCTCGACCAACCCGTCGGGCGTGACCGGTGTCTCCTGACGCAGGCCGAAGACGATGCCGACTCCGCCGGCCCGGCGAACGCTCGCCACGAACGCGCCGGCGGACGTCTCGTGCTGCCACAACCCGTTGGTGAGGACGATCTCGCCGGCCCGCACGTACGGCGACGGGTCGGGCAACTCGGTGTTGTGCACCCACAGGGCCTCGCGGTCGAGCGCCCCCGTCGGGCCGGGGACCAGGACCTTCAGTTCGAGCGCACGATTGCCGACAAGCGCCGCCAGACTCAGCATGGTGTGAACATATCCAGTGAGAGCCCGGATTCACTAGACATCTACCCACTGCCCCGACGTGGTCACGGCTGGTTTTCTGAGCCAACTCGATCCACTGGAGGCCGCCATGACCACCCCCGCACCCGAGGCAGTGCCGTTCGACGCGCACGGCGTGGACCCGATCCCGCCGGCCGACCGGGACTCCAGTCCCCGTGAGCAGTTCTGGATCTGGGCCGGCGCCAACCTGGCTCCGATCAACTGGGTCCTCGGCGCGCTCGGCATCACCCTCGGCCTGAGCCTGCTGGAGACCGTCCTCATCGTTGCCATCGGCAATGTCCTTGGCTGCGGACTGTTCGGCCTGCTGAACGTCATCGGTCACCGGACCGCCGTCAACCAGATGGTGCTCGGCCGGGCGCCGTTCGGACGCTACGGTGCCGTCGTACCGGGCCTGATCCAATGCCTGCTGACGATGGCGTGGGTCGGCGTGAACACCTGGGTCGTCCTCGACCTCGTCCTAGCCGTACTCGGCAAACTCGGCATCCGGGGCGGCGCCGGTCTCGAGTACGGCGTGGCGGCGGCGATCATGATCGTCCAGCTCGGCCTGGCGCTGTACGGGTTCTACGCGATCCGCACCTTCGAGAAGTACACCGTCCCGTTGACGGTGCTGGTGATGGCGATCATGACGGTGCTCGCGCTCAGCCGGACGGAGCTGCACTGGACCGCGGCCACCGCGAGCACGCCGGCCGACAAGCTGACGGCGATGACCCAGTTGATGACCGCTATCGGTGTCGGCTGGGGAATCAGCTGGCTGCCGTACTCCGCCGACTACAGCCGCTTCGTCCGGCCCGAGGCGTCCAGCCGATCCGTCTTCTGGGCCACTGCCCTCGGGATGTACGTCCCGACCGTCTGGCTCGCGGCCCTCGGCGCCTGCCTGGCCGGCGCGGGCACGAGCAGCGACCCCTCCGCTCTCGTCACTGAAGCCTTCGGCGTCATGGCCGTGCCCGTGCTCCTGCTGATCATGCACGGTCCGGTCGCGACCAACATCCTGAATCTGTACTCGTGCTCGCTCGCCGCACTCTCCATCGGGATCAAGGCTGCGCGGTGGAAGGTCACCCTCCTGGCCGGCGTGGTCGCGTCCGCCGTCCTGGTCGTGTTCGTGCGCGCCGGCAGTTTCGGGCAGGCCTTCGACAGCTGGATGGTCTCGATCCTGGTCTGGATCAGCCCATGGAGCGCCATCGTCGCGGTCGACTACCTGATCCTCCGCCGGGGTCGCCTGGACATCCCAGGTCTGTATGCGGCCAACTCGCCGTACGGCCGCTGGAACGTCCGGGCACTCGTCAGCCTGCTGCTGGGCCTGGTCGCCGGCTGGAGCTGGCAATACGGATTGGTCCCGGCCATGCAGGGCCCCATCGCGGTTGCTCTCCACAACACCGACTTCTCCTGGCTATCAGGGGCCCTGGTCGGCGGAGGCCTCTACTACCTCGCCAGCCGCCGGGTCATCCTCAGATCCGCCGACTTCACCCTGGAAACCAGCTGACTTACCCGCGGGCTACCTGGAAGGGTGCGAAGGATTGGGCGGTCGGCATCAGTTCGATGGTGTTGATGTTGACGTGCGCGGGGCGGGTGGCCACCCAGTGGATGGTGTCGGCGATATCGTCCGCAGTGAGCGGCTGCATCCCGTCGTACACGGCCTCGGCCTTCTCCTGGTCGCCGGCGAACCGAACGGCGGAGAACTCGGTCGCCGCCATCCCCGGCTCGACGCAGGTCACCCAAACGCCCGTACCGTGCAGGTCCCTGCGAAGGTTCAGGCTGAACTGGTGAACGAAAGCCTTGGTCGCGCCATACACATTCCCACCGGGATATGGATAACTGCCGGCGACCGATCCGAGGTTGATGACCTGACCACCGCCTCGCTCCACCATGCCGGGAACGACCGCACGGGTGACATGCACCAGACCGCGGCAGTTGGTGTCGATCATCTGGTCCCAGTCGGCCAGGTCGGCGCGGTGCGCGGGCTCGAGACCGAGTGCCAGACCCGCGTTGTTCACCAGCACGTCGATCGCGGCGAACTGCTCAGGCAGGTCGCCGAGGATCCGCGCGACCGCCTCCGGATCGGTGACGTCGAGGACGACCGGAAGGACGTCCGCACCGAGGTCGGCGGCGAGTCCGGCCAACCGGTCGGCTCGCCGCGCCGCCGCGACGACGCGGGCGCCATCGTTCGCGAAGCGACGGACGACAGCGGCTCCGAAGCCGGAGCTCGCGCCGGTGACCAGGACGGTGCGCGGCGCCGTCACCGTGCATCAACTCCGTCGCTCATCGGCTTCAGGAACTCCGCCAGTGCGAGGCCGAACTCCTCCGGTCGTTCGAGGTTGGGAAGGTGACCCGCGCCGTCGATCACCACCAACTCGGCTCCGGGGATGTAGCCGGCCGTCCTGGTCGCCCACTCCACCGGCGTGTACTCGTCGTCGCGGCCGACCATCACGAGCGTCGGTACGTCGATCCGCCGCAGCAGGTCCACGTAGTCCTGCCGTTCCGCCCGGCCGCGAAGAGCCGCCGCCGCGCCTTCGGCCGGAGCGTTCCGCATCATCGTGAGGACGTGCCGCGCGACCTCGGGCCGCGCCTCGATGGTGCCCGGCGCAATCATCTTCGGCAGCAGTTCGTCGGCGTACTCGGACATTCCTTCGCGCAGCAGCCGATCAGCCACCTCGTTGCGCTGCCGCTTGCCCTCGGCGGTCTCCGCCTCGGGGAAGGTGTCGGCGAGGACCAACGCACGGATCCGCTCCGGCACGAGCCGATACAGCTCCAGCGCGATCTGGCCGCCCATGGACAAACCGGCGAGTGCGAAGCGCTCGATCCCCAGGTGGTCGAGCAATCCGATGATGTCAGTGGCGAAGACCTCCAGAGGCGTCACCCCTGGCACCACCGTGGTGTCGCCGTACCCCCGCAGGTCGGCGGCGATCACGCGCCACCCGTCCGCGCCGAAGCGTTCCGTCTGCGGCCGCCACATGCTGCGGTCGAAGGGATGCCCGTGCACCAGCACGAGCGGTGTCCCCGCCCCGATGTCGTCATAGCCGACGGTGATGCCGCCGATCTGCGCAGTGCTCATGATCAGTCCTCACAGATGCTTCGACCCTGTTGCCACTCGATGCTATTCGGGACAAGATACGAGTGCAATAATTTCATTGCACTCGGTGCAATCGTGAGGACCCATGCAGGATTATCGCTTGATCGCCGACGAGGTCGCCGCCGCCGTCGCGGGCGGACGGCTGCGCCCCGGTGATCGGCTCCCACCTCAGCGGCGGTTCGCCCGCCAGCACGGCATTGCCGACTCGACCGCGGCGCGGGTGTACGGCGAACTGATCCGCAGAGGCCTGGCCGTCGGCGAAGTCGGCCGTGGCACGTTCATCCGCGCCGCGCCGCCGAGGACCGAGCCCTTGCTGTCCGAGCCGGCCACCGCACGCATCGACCTCGAGCTGAACTTCCCGATGCTGCCCGATCAACCCGAACTGCTGGCCAAAAGCCTGGCAGGACTGTTGCGCACCGACGCGCTCGGCGCCGCCCTGCGGCCCGTCGGCGCCGAGGGCACTCCGGCGGCGCGAGAGGCAGCCGCTGAGTTGCTCCGTACGAGCGCCTGGGCTCCGGAGCCCGCGACCATACTTTGCGCGGGAAGCGGCCGGCAGGCGCTGGCAGCCGCTATCGCGACCCTCGTGCCCGCCGGCCAACGCCTCGGCGTCGAGGAACTGACCTACCCCGTGGTGAAGTCGATCGCGAGCCGGCTCGGAGTGGAGCTGATCCCCTTGCCGGTCGACGAGTCCGGCGTGCTGCCCAGCGCCGTACGGAGTGCGCGTCGCTCCGGTGGGCTCGGTGCAATCTATCTCCAGCCGACACTGCACAACCCGCTCGGTATCACCATGCCCGCCGCCCGTCGGTCGGAGCTCGCGGAGCTGGTGCAACGCCTCGACCTGGTCGCGATCGAGGACAACGTGAACGGGTTCCTCGCCGCCGACGCCGTGCCGCCGCTCGCAGCGGCAGCGCCGGACCACACGATCTTCGTCGACAGCCTGTCCAAGCGGATCGCACCAGGCCTGACGCTTGGTTTCCTGGTGGCGCCCGCCCGCCTGACCGCACGGCTCGGTGCGGCACTGCGATCCGGCGCCTGGTCAGCTGGGCGGTTCGCGCTGGACGCCGCGGTCCGATGGATCGGCGACGGCACCGCGGACACCATCCAGGATCGGAAGCGAGCCGACGCACGAGCGCGGCAGCACCTCGTCGGCGAACGCCTGCAGGGCTTCGCGGTTCAGGCCGACGTCCGCTCCTATCACTGCTGGTGGAGCCTGCCGGAGCCGTGGCGTGCTGATACGTTCGTCGCCGCTGCCGCTCGGCACGGAATCGCGGTGAGCCCCGCGGCCGCGTTCGCAGTCACTCCCGGACGCGCTCCCAACGCAGTACGCCTGGCTCTCGCGTCCCCGCCGTACGACCAACTTGCCGGCGCGCTTGACACGCTCGCGCAGATCGCGCGCGGGCTGCCGGAGGACGTCGGGGTCGAGTGAGAAGCCGAAGCACATCAGGCGAGAAGGAGTCCCGTGGACGACGTACCCGAACTGGCCGGCGGCCGGTTCGCCAAGCCGAGACGTGCCGGAGACGAGGTCCACAGATATCCGGGACAGGACAACTCCGAGATCCACCGCCTCCTCCAGCACTTCGAATCCAGGGGCTGCGCCCTGACTCCGCGATTCCTCGGTATCGCGGCCGATGGTGCGGAGCGGCTGACCTTCATCGCGGGCGACACCGGCTACCCACCGCTGTCTGACGATGTCCGCTCGGACGAAGCGCTGGCCAACGTCGCGCGCGCGATTCGTGAGGTACACGACGCAAGCCAGGGCTTCGAGATGTCGAGCCTGATGCCCGGTCTGAGCTACGAGATCGCCGGCCCGCCTGTGGTGGACTGCATCGGTCACAACGACCTGGCGCCGTGGAACATCCTCTTCGACGGGACCGAAGTCCGCGGCATCATCGATTGGGACACGGCACGGCCGTCCAGCAGGGTCTGGGACCTGGCGTACGCGGCGCATCAGTTCGTCCCGTTCCATCCCAGCGCAGATCTCGCTGCGTGGGGCTGGCTGGACGAGCCGGATCGACGGCGGAGGCTGCGACTCTTCCTCGAGAGCTACGGTCTCGGCATCGAGGCCCGCGAGATCGTGGACACCGCTGTGATCAGGCTCTACGGCATGGGAGCTCATATCGCCGGCCAGGTCGCCCGAAAGGACCCCGCATTCGCGGTTCATGCTGAGGAGAACCATGCCGCGGGCTACTTCAAGGCGGCGCAGTCGTTGATCCTGATGCGCGACTCTCTGGTGTAAGGATCCGGCGAGCCGGGATCAGAGGACGACGCGGTAGTGGGTGGTCAGGCGGCCGTTGTCGTCCAGGACGTGGAAGGCCAGCCCGGGTGGCTGCTCGAGGTCTGCGGCCTCGTCACCCTCCCACGGCATCCGCAAGGTCCAGGTGATCGCCGGCCCCACGATCAAAGGCCGCGTGGCGAAGATCGACGCCGCTGCGGTGTGAGCGTGGCCGGTGATGACCGCGGCGACCTCCGGATGCGCGTCGAGCAGGTCGGCCAGTTGTCCGGGCTGTTCGAGCATGCCGGAGTCGGGCATCGGGTGGTGAAGCTCGACCGGTGGCTGATGGAACGCGATCAGCGCTGAGGCGTCACGCGGAAGTTCGGCGAGGGTGGAGTCGATCCACGCGAGGGTCTCGGCGTCCAGGCGTCCCTCATCGCGGCCCGGGATCGTGGAGTCGCACATCAGAATGGTGGTCCCGGCGATGTGGTGCGCTTGATTGATGGGGCCGTCGTCCGGCGCCTCGCCCAGCAGAGCCTTGCGGTACGCCGGGCGCACATCGTGGTTCCCGGGGCAGGTCAGCACCGGGAAGGATGCGGTCAGGATCCGAGCCGCCTCCTCGTATTCGGCCTCCTCGCCGTGATCGGCAATGTCCCCGGTGACAAGCAGAGCGTCGACCGGGCGAGGCAGGGCTCGCAGGTAGTCCATGACGCGGACGGCACGACGAGTCGCCCGTTCGGTGCCGTCCAGATGCAGGTCACTGATCTGTGCAAAGAGTGCTGTCATCTCACTGTCTCCTCCGCTGGCAGGTCCTAATGGAAGCTGTCCGTTCTTCCGTTAGAGACCCTACGATACGCAGAGTGACCTCAGCAAGTGACTATTGGTCTGAGGCAGTCGTCGGCTTCAGTTTGTTCAAGTGGTGAGCCAGCTCTGTCCTCGAGCGGACCGACAACTTCCGGTAGATCCGGGTCAGGTTGGCTTCGACGGTCTTGACGGACAGGAAGAGTTCGGCGGCGGTCTCCTGGTTGGAGTGTCCTGCTCCGACCAGCTGGGCGACGCGGCGCTCCGTTGCCGTGAGCATGTTGGTGGTGGGATGCAGCCCGACCCGACCGGCTTCGTCCCTGGCTCGTTCCGCCCAGCGCGGGACGCCCTGCTCCTCGAACATGCTCGCGGCCGCGCTCAGCGTTTCCTCGGCCAGGCGTTTGTATCCGGCGCGCCGGTAGACCTGGCCCAGAGCCAGCCGGGAACGAGCCGCCTCGAACGGACACTCGGATCCCGGTTCGTCGACGATCCTGCGGAGCTCTTTCACAGCGCCGTCGAAGTCACCACGCGCAGCGCTCAACAGGGCCTGGCAGCGGTCCGCGGCCACTGCGGCTTCCGGCCGGCCGGCTGCGCCTTGGCGTCGCAGCAGGACAATGGCCGTCTCGACGTCCTGCAGTGCGCCGATCTGTAAGGCGGCGTCGGCGAGGTCGACAGGCCACAACAGTTGCTCCAGGTCGACCAGCTTGGTGCTCGCGAAGATCTCCGCGAGCTCGCGCAGCGGTTCGAGTGCCGCGTTCCAGTTCCGTGCGGAGGTCTCGACGAAGCCGAGCTGTGCCAGAAAGCCACCCAGCCAATACCTCAACCCGCCGGCTCTCGAGCGCGCCGCCGCGCGCTCGGCCACGTCGCGAGCCGCATCGAGGTCGCCCGCGTATTCGCTGATCAGGATGCGGGCCATGTTCTCCTGCAGACCCAAGGTCGTCCAGGCACCCAGGCGATCCGCTTCGTCCAGAGCGGCCTGAGCCTCCCGCACCTTCGAGGCACGGATCAGGACCAGGATCAACCAGATGTAGAGGCTGGACAGATCGCCGTACCGGCCGGCGTCGACGGCGCGCGCGATGGCGTCGCGGACGACCCGTTCGGCCCGGTGATCGTTCCAGCCCGCGTAGAACGCTCGGGCGCCGGCCCATTCGGCCGGGGACAGCTCGAGTGGCGAACTCTCGACCAGTCGCTCCATCTCGCGCACTGTCTGCTCCGGATCGCCCAATCCCCAGAGCTGCTCGATGGACTGTCGCTGGTACAGCGCGACGAGCTGGATGTCCGGACGCCCGGCCGCGCCCGCCTCGGTGATCGCCATCTTGGTCAGCCGCAGCGCGAGGCGCCCGTGACCTTCCATCCGGCGCTGCTCGCTGAGCGTTTGCAGGATCTCCGCACGGACCTCGCCCGGCGGTGCCAGCCGGAACGCCTGCTCGGCGAGGACCCGAGACCCTCTGAGGTCGTCGGCCAGCTTGGCCTGCCGCGCCAGTACCTGGGCATGCTGCTGCGGGACAGCGGCAAGCGCCGACCCTTTGTCCAGGGCCGACCTCGCCGAGAGGATGTCGCCGGCGTCGATGTATGTGTCCACGGCGCGGAGCCACCGACGAAAGCCGTCGGCGGTGCCCAGATCGGACGGGGTGGCCAGCGCGGCTCCTTCCAGCAACTCACCGGCCAATTGCTGGGCGCCACGGCGCCGGGAGACTTCGGCTGCGCGTTCCAGGTCGCCGGCCGCCGCTTCATCGGGGGCGGTGATCGACTTCGACCGGTGGCGGGCGCGCTCGACCGGATCCTCGAGCCTTTCCGCGAGTAAGCCGTGCGTACGACGCCGTGCGTCCGGTGCCGCGGCGTCGTACATGGCCGAAGCCAGCAACGGGTGGGTGAAGGCAACGACCGACCCGGCGCCGACACGTGCCACATCTGCGTCCCTGGCAGCTTCGAGAGCCGACCGCAGTTGGTCTTCCGCGACGAACTGTTGCAACTGCGCCACGGTGAGCCGGCCCGCCGCCGACACCAGCAAGAGGACCTCGCGTGCTTGGTGCGAAAGTCGTGCGACGCGCTCGTGCAGAAGGTCGACCAGCCCTGGCGGCACGGGAAGGACCGGATCGTGGCCGGCTTGCGCACTCCCCCGCCAGCTGGACACGTCGGCTTGCATGGCCCGCGCGATCTCGAGAGCCAGGAACGGATTCCCTCCGCTCGCCCGAGCCACCCCGGCGGACAGGGGCGGAGTCCATCGCGTGCCCAGGCGCTTGCGAAGCAGCTGGCCGATCGCCCACTCCTCCAGAGGAGGCAGCGTGAACTCGTGTCCAGGCTCGGGCAGGCACCGGATCAGGTCGGCACCGGTGCCCGGGTCCGGTCGGGTTCCGATCAGGACGCTCAACCGATCAGCTTCGCCGGCGATACGGCGGAGTGCGAAGCTCAGGCTCCCGACGCTTGCCTGGTCCAGCCACTGCAGGTCGTCGATGATGATCGCGACCGGTTCCGACGTACACAGGTGCGTCAGCAGACTTCGGACCGCCAACGGCACCGCCAAGGCGTCGACCTCCCGGCCGTCGGGCTCGACACGCTGCAGAGCAACCGCCAAGGCGTGCCGCTGCGGACCCGGAAGATCCCGCTCCGCTCCGTCCGGACACTGGCCGACCAGTTCGGCCAGCCCGGCGAAGGGAAGTCCCCGGTCGAATTGGGTTGGTGTCACGGAGAGCACCCTTCGCCCCCGGCGTTGGGCCAACTGATCCGCGACCTTCAGCAGGCTGCTCTTGCCCGTACCGGGCTCGCCGACGGCGACCGCACTTCCACCCCGGTCCACGACGTCGCTCATCACGCGTACGGCGTCCTCCCGGCCGAACAACCCGTACGCGGCCGCTGATACCTCACTCACGAGGGTCATCATCCTGCAAGTCGCAGACGGGATCGAGGGTCGCGGTCGAGGGGTATCCCTGATGCCTCGGCCGTCGGCCCACACCTAGCGTCGCCGGTGATCCCACCGATGAAGGAGGAACACCATGAACACCAGCACCCGACCGGCCGTCGTACTGATCCATGGCGGATTCGTCGACGGTTCCGGCTGGCGCGGCGTGTACGACCGGCTCCGGGCCCAGGGGCACCGGGTCGCGATCGTGCAGAACCCGACGGTGTCGCTCGCGGGTGACGTGGCCGCGACCAAGCAGGTCCTGGACGAGCTCGACGGCCCGGTGATCCTCGTCGGTCACTCGTACGGCGGTGTCGTCGTCACCGAGACCGGCAGCGACGAGCGCGTCGCCGGACTCGTCTACATCGCGGCGTTCGCCCCCGACAAGGGTGAGTCCGTGAACACGCTGATCGCCGACCCGCCGCCGGGAGCACCGGTTCCGCCGATCCTGCCGCCCCGGGACGGCTACCTGTTCCTCGACCGGGAGAAGTTCCACGACTCGTTCGCCGGCGACCTGCCGGCCGACGAAGCCGCGTTCATGGCCGACTCGCAGGTCCCCTGGGGCGTCGACGCACTCGCCGGCTCGGTCACCGACCCCGGCTGGCGGAGCAAGCCGACCTGGTACCTGGTCGCCGCCGACGACCACATGATCCCGCCACCGGCCCAGCGCGCCATGGCCGAGCGCGCCGGCGCGACCGTCCGCGAGATCCCCGGCAGCCACTCGGTCTACGTCTCGCAGCCCCAAGCAGTAGCCGACCTGATCAACACCGCGGTCGACTCTCTCGCCTGACCCGATCGGCGCTAGTGCTCCGGGGTGGTGAGGTTGTGGAGTTGGTGGCGGCCGGTGATGCCTAGCTTCGGGTACGAGCGGTAGAGGTGCGAGGCGACGGTGCGCGGTGACAGGAAAAGGCGGTCGCCGATCTCGGCGTTGGTGAGGCCGCGGGCGGCGAGGATGACGATTTCGCGCTGCTGTGCGGTGAGTTCGGCGAGGGCGTCGGGTGCTGTCGGCGTGACCGGCTCGGCTACGCCACAGGCGCGCAGCTCCGTTTCCGCACGTCGGGTCCAGGGTGCCGCGCCCAGTCGGCGGAATGTCTCCAGGGCGGTCGCCAGGATGGGCTTGGCGTCATTGATCCGTCGCTGCCGGCGCAGCCATTCGCCATAGTCGAGCCGCAACTGGGCCCGCTCGAACGGCCACTGCTCCCCCGCAGGATCGGCCAGAGCCTTGTCGAAGTGGGCCTCTGCGTCCACGGGTTCCGTGAGGAGGGCGCGGGCGCGCGCCGCGAGCTGGTGCAGCCGGGGGCCGCTGCTCTCCTCGACCGGAACCAGCGCGCGCTCGATCAACGTCCGCGCCTCGAGCCGACGCTCGGCCCGTACCGCGGCGGCGGCGAGATCGCCGATGGCCAAGTAGGAAACGTGATGGTGCAGGGGTTCGCCGTCCGCGTCGAAGAGCTGCCGCATCTGGGCAAAGGCCGGGAGGAAGTTGCCCTGCGCGAACGCGGCCATCCCTGCGGCATGGCGGGCGCGGGCAGCGATCGACCGATACTCCCGCTCGTCGGTGTACGTCGCCGCACTGGTCAGCAGTGACTGCACCTGCTCGTGATCGCCGCGCAAGGCGAGGATCGAGGCCGTGCAGAGGTCAGCAGTCGCCGCGACGGTCTCCATACCGTACGCGGCGGCAGCGTCGCTCGCTTCCCGGGCCGCTGTGAGCGCTTCGTCCCAGCGGCCGCTGTCGATGCACGCCCATTGGAGCGCGGACAGCGCGGCCCCACTGCGCCCCAGCATTCCGGGTGCGCGGAGCCGGCTCAGCGCTTCGCGGAGTAGCCGCACTGCGAGTTCGGTCTCGTCGAGCAACCAGGCCGACGCGCCGAGCTTGGCAAGATCGGTCACTGCCCGGGCGGCGATCCGGTGCAGCTGACCGACGCCGTCCGCGTGTGCGATCAGCGGCTCGGTGCACGCGCGTACCCACACCCGCTGCTCGTCGGCGAGGCCGTCCGGCCAATCAGCCGGCGGCCGGACAGGCTCGGGAAGCCGCTCGAGGGCACGTACGATCGCGGCCCGGTCCGCGTTCGTCCACGAGCTACCCGCCGACAGCCTGTCCAACGTCGACGGCGACAGCACCTACGTCCGAGTCCAGGTCCTCACCAACGCCGGCGCCCTCGACCGGGACAAGCAGTTGGCCGTCGTCGACGAACTCACCCGGATCGTCGCCACCGCCGCCGGCGACCCCGGCCTCACCGACCGGACCTGGGTCCTGCTGACCGAAGCCGCACCCGGCGGCTGGGGCCTGGGCGGCCACGCCAACACCAACGACGAGCTCGTCCTCGCCGCCCACGCCCAGATCGCGGACCTCAAGTCCCACCAGTGATTCGCCGTGGCGGAGCACTAGTCGGCCTCAAGTGTTCGGGTGATGCTGTAGGTGCTTCCTGGAGGGTGAAGGAGGGAGAAGGGTGACAGTCACGTACGTCGATGCCCCGACCAAACGGGTCACGGCGGGTAACGGGATCGACTACGCCTACCGCGAGTCCGGCGACGGCGCCGTACCGCTGGTTCTGCTGCAGCACTTCCGGGGGAACCTCGACAACTGGGATCCCGCTCTGGTCGACGCACTCGCGGCCGATCGGCGAGTCGTTGCCTTTGACAACACTGGTGTCGGTGCGTCCGGCGGGAGTACGCCGCGGTCGGTCGCGGAGATGGCGCGAGACGCGCTGGCGTTCCTGGACGCGATGGGCTTCGAGCAGGTCGACCTCGTCGGCTTCTCCCTCGGCAGCTTCGTGGCGCAGGAGATCACGCTGATCCGGCCGAGCGCCGTACGTCGTCTCGTCCTTGCTTCGTCAGCGCCGCAGGGTGCGGCCGGCATGCACGGCTGGGCGCCGGACGTGATCGGCGCCGTCGGCCAACCGCAACCCAACCCGGCCGGGGTGCTCGGCGTCTTCTTCGCCAACTCCGAGACCAGCCGGCAGGCCGGGATCGACGCCTTCGGCCGGATGGCGGCCCGCACCACCGACCGCGACGACCAGACCACGTGGGCGACCCGGCTCGCGCAGTACGACGCCGTCTGTGACTGGGGTGTCCCCAACCACGCACTGCTCGAACGGGTGAGCGCCATCGAAGTCCCCGTGTTCGTCACGAACGGCGACAGCGACCCGATGATCCTGCCGCATTACTCGTACCTGCTGGCGGGCCTCATCCCGCACGCACGGATCAAGATCTACCCCGACTCTGCCCACGGATTCCTCTTCCAGCACCACACCGAGTTCGCCGCGGACGTCCACGCCTTCCTGTGACGAGGCACCGACTGACCCGGCATGTCCCTGTCGTAGTACGTGGTTGGCCACGATCTCGTGGTCGGCCGGGACCACGTGACCACCCACGGACTTCCCGAGGCGCGAGGACTGGATCGGCACCCGCACTGTGATGGCAAGGGCGTTGCGAGATGCCCGCCGAGCAGGAAGGAGCCGGGAGCGTGAACGCCAGAGAAGCAAGGCGGACGGGGAACGACGGGGACAACGTTGCGGTCCAGACCGCGAACACCGGACGAGCCGGCGGCGATATCGACGAGGCGGTCGCGACCTTCCTCAGAGTGCGACCGCGGCTGCTGGCGATCGCGTACCGATTCCTCGCCGGCACGAGCGAGGCCGAGGACATCGTGCAGGAGACCTGGCTTCGCTGGCAGAAGACCGACCGCACGGTCGTCGGGAACCCGCAGGCACTCCTGGCGACGATGACCACCCGCCTCGCCATCAACGTCAGCCAGTCCGCCCGGCGACGCCGCGAAACCCCCACCGCACCCGAACCCGCCGACACCGGCAACGACCCAGCCACAACAGCCGACCACCAAGAAGCCCTCGAACAAGCCATCGCGGTCGTCCTCGACAACCTCACCCCCAAGGAACGCGCCGCCTTCATCCTCTGCGAAGCCTTCGACTACCCCTACCCGCGAATCTCGCAACTCCTCCACCTCGGCCCCGCCAACAGCAGACAACTCGTCTGCCGAGCCCGCAAACGGATCGCCGCCGACAAACAAAGAACCGTGAAGCCGGCCCTCCATCGGCATTTCCTGCACGCATTCCTCGACGCGGCCCGGGCCGGCGACCTCACCGGCTTCGAAGAACTCCTGACCGCCGATCTGGCGGCCTGACGGTATCCCGAACGTCGGTGTCAGGGCATCGAGTCGCATCGGCTCGATGCCCTGACCCCATCCGTCCGGCTAGCCGACGGTCGCTCGCACAGCCTGCTCGATGACTTGAGTGACGGTCTTGGGGTCCGACATCAGGCCGACATGGCCGGCGTCGAACTCCACGATCGTGGAGCCGGCCCGCTCGGCCATCGACCGCTGGACGCCGGGCGGGATGATCTTGTCCCGCGTGCCGAGGACGTACCAGGACGGGATCGTCCGCCAGGCCGGCGTTCCGGACGGCTCGCCGAGTGCACCCACGGTGGCCGACCGCTGGGTGGCGAACACGACCGCCTTCTCATCGTCACTCAACCCGTTCGCGAACGACGTGAAGACCGTCGACTCCTTGAGGTACAGATCGCTGGCCGCGGTCGGCGGGAACGTCGGGGGGACAAGGTCGAAAACGGTCGTCGGGTCGACGGACAGCGCGGAATCCGGCCCGGCGAGGGCCGTCGCGTTCTCACCGGTGTCGGGTGCGAAGGCGTCGACGTACACGAGTGCCTTGATGTTGGGATTTCCGGTGGCCGCGTTGGTGATCACGGCACCGCCGTACGAGTGGCCGACCAGGACGATCGGGCCGGTCAAGCTGTCCAGGAACGCCCTGACGGACGTCGCGTCGCCCGACAGTGATCGCAGCGGATTGGCGATCGCCCTGACCTTGTAGCCCTCGTGCTGGAGCGTCGACACGACTCGGCTCCAGCTCGAGGCATCTGCCCACGCTCCGTGCACCAGCACGATGGTGGGCGGGCTTCCGTGATTGTCGGGACTGGTCATCGATCTGTCCTATTCCGTGCGAAGGACGGCTCCAACTGTCGGCGGACCTCTGTGCTGGCGACACTCCTCGCCGGAGCGGAGTCGGAGCCGACTGCGTCTTGATCGGCTCGGTTCTAAAGACCGGACACCACCCCGCCGTGTGACACGAGTCGCCGGCTCTTCCGCGAGGTCGCTTCAGAGCTCGCCGCCGAGCGCGCCGGCCAGGCCGTCCCGGGTCAGGCCGAGACCGACCAGCAACTCCGCGTCCGCGTCGTTGTCAGGGTCGATCCGATCTGGCAACTGATCCGCCACCGAATCGGCAACATCAGGTCCGTAGGCGCGACGAATGATCGCGAGCGCCTCCGCTTTCATCAGAATCGCCATGTTTGCCCGCTCCCAAGAACGCAGACGCCATCCGGCATCCACTCATCCCAAAGCTAGGACCAGACACAACCCCATTCCGTGACAATCGCATCCCGTGGCAGCGCGATGCCGACCTGCAGACTCTGCGCGGCGGATCAGTTGGTTCTCGGATTCGCAGGCGCGCGTGTGATCGAGATAGTCGAGACAGGCAAACGACTGCACCTGTACCGACTCCGAGAGGGAGTGCGATGACTGCCCAGCCCGACCCTGACATGCCCGGCGTTCCCGCGCGCCGGGCCGGCCGGCTCGTGGAGCTCAACGGCTGTCTGTCGCTGAAGACCCTTCCCGGCCGGGACCTGCACCCGAGCGAACTCGCCGAGCTCGCGGCCTCGATCGCGGCGCAGCCACACCTGTGGGAGGACAAGGTCAGCTACAGCGATGACGAACGTGTGTTCGCCTCGCTGCACCGCGACGCCAACGTCGACGTCTGGCTGATCTGCTGGACGCCGGTCAACGACACCGGCTGGCACGACCACGACGTCTCGTCCGGCGCGGTGGCGGTTGCTCGCGGCAGCGTGGTCGAGCACAACCTGGCGATCGGCGTCGACTCGATCGAGACCGAGGTCGCCGCGGGTGACGTCTACGGCTTCGGCCCGGATCACATCCACCGCCTGACCGGCCTGGGCGAGGGCAGTGTCACCGTGCACGCCTACAGCCCGCCGTTGTGGCGGATGGGCCAGTACTCCGTCAAGGACGGCGTACTGCGCCGCACCTCCGTCTCGTACGCCGACGAGCTCCGTCCCCTCGACTGAAGCAAATCGACTGTTGCCCGCAACGGAATGACGCGGCTCCGGAGTCGGTGAGAGTAGCCTCGAATACGCTCGCCGCTCTGGTTGCATGACGGACGATCACGCCGGAGCGCCTACGTGCCCGATCGGAGGGGTTCGAATGAGCGATGTGCTCGCTGACCACACGACGAAACTTCTGCGCGGAGCCGGGCGGCACTGGGGCTGGCCGCCGGCCTACGGAATCATCGCTCTGCTCCTCGGGGTCATGGTCCTGGTCTGGCCGGGGATCTCCCTGCTGACACTCGCTGTCGTCCTCGGCGTGTGGCTGCTCGTGCTGGGCATCATGGAGATCGTCTTCGCGTTCCAGCTCCGTTCGGCGGGCCGAACCGTCGGGCGGATGACCTCCGCGACGTAGGTCGCTCGACCGGAGGGCGCGAGGTTGACGTGACCGCGGACCCTGGCAAGTCCGCGGCGCCGCAGCCGCCGGCAGGAGGGAAAGGCGGGTGGTGGCCGAAGGTACGCCCGGCCGCCTATCTCGTGCTGGGCGGCGTGTCGCTGTACCTGGTGCTCCCGAGTCTGCTTTCGGTCTTCGGCTCATGGCGATCGCTCGAGCATCTGGACTGGCCGTTCGCGATCCTGGCGCTCGCCTGCGAGATCACAAGCTATGTGTGCCTGTGGGAGGTCGATCGGATCGCATTGGGCACGCGCGCCTGGTTCCCCGTCGCCGCCGCCCAGCTCACCGGGTTCTCCGCCGGCCACGCACTGCCGGGCGGTGGCGCCACGTCCACAGCGGCCGCGACCGCGATGTTGCGCAAGGCCCGCATCGCCGAAACACAGGACATCGTCACGGCGTACGGCGCGGCCGCGATCCTGCAGATGGCGACGACGTTCTCCCTGCCCGTGCTGGCGCTACCAGCGATCCTGGGCGGTGCCGCGGTCAACCACAGCCTGGCGACGGCGGCCTACCTCGGCGTCGCCGTACTCGTGACAATCCTGGCAGTGGGTACGGCGGTGTTTGTCAGCGACAAACCCGTCGAACGGGCCGGCCGCGCCGTTCAGTGGCTCCTCAACGCGACCGTCAGACGACGCAAGCACGTGACCGACGTTCCGCAGAAGTTGCTCGCGGATCGCGACTTCGTTCGCACCACGGTCGGCAAGCGTTGGAAGGCGACACTGTTGGCGGCCGCCGGCAACAGCCTGTTCGACTACTTCGCGCTGCTCGCCGCCCTTCACGCCGTCGGAGCCGACCCGCACCCGTCGCTCGTCCTTCTCGCGTACGTCGCGGGCGAACTCCTGACGCTCCTGCCATTCACCCCCGGCGGCCTCGGCTTCGTCGAGGCCGGCCTCGTCACGACGCTCACTCTCGCGGGCGTGCCCGGCGGCGACGCCCTGGCGGCGACCCTGCTCTACCGCATCGTCTCGTACTGGCTCCCGCTCCTGGCCGGAGGCGTGGCGTACCTGCTCTTCCGCCAGCGCTACGGATCCGGCAACGCCCGGAGCTGACGTACGCCGCGTGGGTCACCACCAGCCCCACGTACGGCGAAGATCAGCGCGATCGGCTCGGCCAGCAACCGCCGCGCCGCAAACACCAGACACTGCACCGAGGCGCGGTCGAGCCACTGTGCGTCATCCATCACACAGGCCAGCGGCTGGTCCTCCGCCGCCGCGGCCAGCAGGCTCAAGACGGCCAGGCCGACCAGAAAACGATCCGGTGCCGGCCCTTCCCGAAGCCCGAATGCGACCGCCAACGCGTCACGCTGCGGCCTCGGCAGCTGCTCCAGCCGGGGTCCGATGAACGGCACGCACAGCTGGTGGAGCGCGGCGTACGCGAGCTCCAGCTCCGACTCGACGCCCGACGCCCGGACCACACGCAGGTCCGATGCCGACGCCCGGCGCACCGCATAATCCAGCACGACCGTCTTGCCGATCCCGGGCTCGCCGTGCACGACCAGCACGGCGCTGTTGCCCGCCCGTGCCCGGTCAAGCACCCGATCCACTGCCCCGCGCTCGACGCGCCGGTCTAGAAGGCCCGTTCCGGGTCCACCGCTGGAGACGCCCATATCGATGTCCTGCCGCTCAACTGGCAAGTCTCGCCGATCTGAGCAGCGTTGACCACCCGCCACCGGGCTAGTTGGTCAGTGGCCGAGCAGGCCGACGGCGAACGAGACGACCAGGACCGAAATCATCAGCGCCGAGACCGATTCGACAGCCATCAACAGCTTGGCCCGGACGGACAGTGGCATGGTGTCGGTCGGGCTGAAGGCCGAGGAGTTGGTGACCGACACATAGAGGTAGTCGATGAACCCCGGCGCCCAGCCGGACTTGGCCGATGACCGCTGCGCCACCTCACTGATCGCGTCGTGGTCCTCGTCCTGCGGGAAGCGGAAGTCCGCGTTGGGCAGTCGCGGCCGCGCCACCCGGAAGCGGGTGACCGGACCGCCCCTGTCGAGCTCCCAATACGCGAGCGCGAAGACGAGAACGTTCGTGAGCCACACCTGCCCAGCGGCTGCCAGCAACTGACCACCTGCCTCCGCGTCTCCTGCGACTAGCGATCGGATCAGCAGCACGAGGGCGGTCGTGTTGGACAACGCGATCAGCAACACGAGGCCGATCGACAGTCGCCTCAGCAACCGGTTCTGCCTGCCCATCCGGCGCGGATTGGCCAGGACCAACGGGATGAACAACAGCAACTCCAGCCCTGGGACCACGAACCGTGGCCCGATCTGCAGCGCACTGGGCAGGAGGGCGTACAGCCCGATCGCCGCCACCACCCCGACGGCAGCCGGCAACCGCGGCTCACCCGGATGCGCCTGCGTCGTCGTCCGTTCGTTCATGCGGGTCACCCTGGTACACGCCTCCTCAGACCAACCACCAACGTCTGATTGGTCAGGTACCCCGCGTGGGGCAGGTATGCGCGTGTCCGCCGGATCATGTCCAAGGCCCAGCGCAGCCGCACCGAACCGCGGACCGACGTACGCCGGTGCCCACGCCATCATCAGCCGCAGCAGCCCGACTGCTTGGTGGAGGTGTCCTCGATGACGGTCAGCAGGCCGCCGCTGATCCCAGTGGCCAGGCCGCGTCCCGCCGGCGCGGAGATCTCTACGGCTTGGGGTGCCGGGCCGCAGCAACCGCCGGCCTCGTCGTCAGTGCCGCCGTACGCGAGGTTGGACGAGCAGACACCCGTCTCGGGTAGGTCGAGCTGCACGTCGCGGGCCGCGTCCCAGTCCCCGGCCAGTGCGGCGACGACCGAGCGGGCTTGTTCGTAGCCGGTGGCGAGGAGGAACGTCGGTGCCCGGCCGTAGGATTTCGCGCCGACCGCGTAGTACCCGGGTTCGGGGTGCGCGAGCTCGTCGACCCCGTGGGGCGGGACGGTGCCGCAGGAGTGCTGGTTCGGGTCGATCAGCGGGGCGAGAGCGCGGGTCGATCCCATGATCGGGTCGAGGTCGAGGCGCAGTTCGGAGACGAAGTCGTGGTCCGGGCGGAAGCCGGTCGAGTTCACCACGGTGTCGGCCACGACCCGGCGTTCGCCGGCAGCCAGTTCGACGCGGCGGTCGGCGGTGCGGGTGATCGCTTCGATCCGGAACGAGCCGACCAACTCGACGTGCCCGGACTGGACCAACTTCCTGAGACGGCTTCCGAGCGCGCCACGGGCGGGGAGTTCGTCGGCCTCGCCGCCGCCGTACGTGCGGGCCTGGTCGGTGCCGCGCACGACCCAGACGATCTCGGTCCCGGGAACCTGCTCAGCCAGCTCGCCCAGGTCGAGGAGGGTAGTCGCTGCCGAGTGACCCGCACCGACGACCGCGGTACGACGTCCCGCGTAGCGATCACGGTCGACGCCAAGGACGTCGGGCAGGGCGTCGACGATGCCGTCCGCTGCGGTGGCTTCACCTTGGGCGGGGATGCCGGAACCGCCGAGGACGTTCGGCTTGCGCCAGGTGCCGGCGGCGTCGATCACCGCGGAGGCGAGTAGCTCGGCTCCGCCGGCAAGGCGGATCAGGAATGGCGCGGCTTCGCGGCCGGCGGTGCGGATTCGGTCGAAGCCGACCCGGGTGACGGCGACGACGGTTGCGTCGTACCGAATGCGGTCGTTGAGCTGTGGCGTCTTGGTCAGCGGTGCGAGATACGAGTCGATCAGGTCACCACCGGTAGGGAGCGTGCCCAGGTCGGGCTCCGTCCATCCGCTCGCCTCGAGTAGGCGCCGGGCGGCGGAGTCGATGTCGTAGCGCCATGGGCTGAACAGCTTCACATGCCGCCATTCACCGATCGCCGCCGCGACGGTCGGCCCGGACTCCAGCACGACGAAGTCCAGCCCGCGTTCCGCGAGGTGTGCTGCCGCGGCCAGGCCGACCGGCCCCGCACCGATGACGACCACCGGCGCCGCTGTCTGCTCGCTCACGATTCCAACTCCCTGTCTAGAAGATCATCGAAACAACAGTTAGCTTGCCTCGTGATTAGACAAGAGTCAAGATAGACCTATGTCGAAACAGGAACTCACGCTGACGCCCGTCGGGACCGGTGGCTGTTGTGCGCCGATCTCCGATGCTGCACTCGATGCAGCCGGGGCGGCCGAGGGCGCGGCGGTGTTCAAGGCGCTGGCCGACCCGATCCGGCTCCGCCTCCTGTCGATGATCACGTCCGCGGGCGATGAGATGTGCGTGTGCGACCTGACCCCACAGTTCGAGGTGAGCGGTCCGACGATCTCCCATCATCTGAAGGTGTTGCGCGAGGCCGGCCTGGTCGACTGCGAGCGGCGGGGCACATGGGTCTACTACTGGCCCGTGCCTGAACGGCTGCAATGGATCTCGACTCTTCTCGCTGTGCCGGAGCCTGTGTCGCCTCGCTGATTCACGGTCGCGCCGATCTGAACTGATGTAGGCCACGCCGGCTTGACTCCGGCAGATACCTCAGTGAGCATTGAGTCAATGAACACTGAGCGACTGACCTTGGCTGAACGAGCCCGCATCCATGCGGCACTCGGCGATCCTGCGCGGCTCGCGATCGTGGACACTCTGGTCGCGGGTGACGCGGCGCCGGGCGAGCTGGGGGCTGCGCTGGACCTGCCGACCAACCTGGTCGCCCATCATCTGAAGGTGCTGGAGGATGCCGGCCTGGTCCTGCGAACCCGGTCCGAGGGTGACCGTCGGCGTACCTATGTCCAGCTCCAACCGGACGCGCTGACCGCGATCGCCACTCCTGCGCTGCTCGCGGCGAAACGGGTCGTGTTCGTCTGCACCCAGAACTCCGCACGCTCACAACTCGCCGCGGCGATCTGGTCGCGCCGCAGCCATGTGCCGGCCGTCTCCGCAGGCACCCAACCGGCCGAGCGCGTCCATCCACGGGCGTTGAAGATCGCCCGCCGCCACGGTCTGAACCCCGTTGACTGGCACACCTCCAACCTGGGTGACGTCGTACGACGCGATGACCTGCTGATCGCCGTGTGCGACAACGCTTATGAGCATCTGCCGTCCGAGCAACGGCCCCGGTTGCACTGGTCGATTCCCGATCCGGCACCGATGGACACCGACGCGGCTTTCGAGTCCGCCTACACCGAGATCGCCGACCGGATCGATCGGCTGGCGCCTGCACTGTCGCCCGAGGCGACCGACTCCACCCGGAGCACACCATGACCGAACTCACCTGGCACCGGCACGCCGACCTCTCCATCGACCAACATCTCGCCCTGCGCACCGCCTCCGTACGACTCACCGATGAGTTCTCCGACATCTACGGTCCGGAGACGATCGAACGGTTCCTGCACTCCAGCTACGACCAGTTCGTCACCGGCAGCACCATCCCCAACTTCCTCCCCCTGCTGGCCGAACGGTTCGCGCGGCAACGCCTCACAGCACTCGCGCGGGTCGAAGGTCATCGCGACGACGGCAAACCCGTCGTGTTGTTCCTCTGCGTCCACAACGCCGGCCGGTCGCAGATCGCGCTCGGGTTCTTCCAGCACCTGGCCGGCGACAACGCGATCGCCTGGTCCGGCGGCTCCGAACCCGGCATCGACATCAACCCGGCCGCTGCCGGCGCGATGGCCGAACGCGGCATCGACATCTCCACCGAATACCCCAAGCCCTGGACCGACGAGGTTGTCCGCGCCGCCGACGTGGTGGTCACGATGGGCTGCGGCGACGCGTGCCCGATCTTCCCCGGCACGCGCTACGAGAACTGGGACCTGGACGACCCCAATGGACTCGACGTCGCCGACGTCCGCCCGATCCGCGACGAGATCGAACGCCGCGTCCGCGTCCTGCTCGACGAACTCGCCGTACCGGTGAGCCGCGGATGAGCCACGCACAACCGTTGTGGCGCCGCGCGGTCGCCGAGGCTTTGGGGACCGGGTTGCTCGTCACCGTCGTTGTCGGCTCCGGCATCGCCGCGGCCAGCCTGTCGCCCAGCGACACCGGCGTACAGCTCCTGGAGAACTCTTTCGCCACCGCGCTCGGGCTGGCAGTACTGATCCTCATGCTCGGTCCCGTGTCCGGCGCCCACTTCAACCCGGCCGTGTCCGTGATCGACTGGTGGCTCGGCCAGCGCACAGGCAGCGGGCTGACGGGCCGCGACCTCGCCGCCTACATCCCCGCTCAAATCGGCGGCGGCGTCGCCGGGGCGATTCTCGCGAACCTCATGTACGGCGAGCCCGCGGTCTCCTGGTCAACCAAGCACCGATCTGCCGGACACCTCTACCTTGGCGAGACTGTTGCCACGGCCGGTCTGATCCTGCTGATCTTCGCGCTGGCCTGGTCCGGCCGCGCTCGGCTCGCACCCGTTGCCGTGGGCGCCTATATCGGGGCCGCGTACTGGTTCACCTCGTCCACCTCGTTCGCCAACCCGGCGGTCACGATCGGGCGCGCGTTCAGCGACACCTTCGCCGGCATCGCGCCCAGCTCGGTGCCCGGCTTCATCTTCTTCCAAGCCTTCGGCGCCATCCTCGGCGCTGCCCTCGTCGTGGTCCTCTACCCCCGCGCGAGCGAGGCCGCGGACAACGTGGCCACACCTCAATCAGACACCACCCACACAGGAGCGTCCGCGTGAGCAAGCCCGCTGTTCTGTTCGTCTGCATCCACAACGCCGGCCGCTCACAGATGGCCGCCGGCTGGCTGCGCTACCTTGCCGGCGACCGCATCGAAGTCCGGTCCGCCGGGTCCGAGCCCGCCAGCCAGATCAACCCCGTCGCCGTCGAGGCGATGCGCGAGGTCGGCATCGACATCACCGGCGCCGTGCCGCACATCCTCGAAACCGAAGACGTGCGCGATAGCGACGTCGTCATCACCATGGGCTGCGGCGACGCGTGCCCGATCTTCCCCGGCAGACGCTACGAAGACTGGGAACTCACCGACCCCGCCGGCCAACCCATCGAGATCGTCCGCGAAGTCCGCGACGACATCCGTAGCCGGATCGAGAAGCTCGTCGCCGAACTACAGGCCGCATGACGTCTCGACGGCGATCGCCGAAACCGACATCGCCGAGCCTCAGAAGACGGAGGAGCCAACGAGTTGTCCGATGCCGAACGTCACCGCCATCGCGATGGCGCCACCCACCACGAGCCTGCTGACGGCGGGCGCCCATCGAGTCTGGCCCAGGCGTGCGCTCAGCACGCCGGTTCCGGCCAGGGCGAGCAGAACGGCGGCGAAGGTGACGGGGACACGGATTCCCGGCGGTGGAAGCAAGATCGCGACCAAAGGCAGTAACGCGCCCACGGTGAAAGCCAGGGCGGACGCGCCGGCAGCGTGCCAAGGGTTGGTCAGCTCATCGGGGTCGATCCCGAGCTCGGCCTCGGCGTGCGCCGCGAAAGCATCCCGCTCGGTGAGCTCGGCCGCAACCAGCTTTGCCGTCTCGGGGCGCAGGCCTTTGTCCACGTAAAGAGCAGCCAACTCGTCCAACTCGTCTTCCGGTGACGCGGCCAGCTCTGCTCGCTCCTTCGCCAGCAGGGCTTGCTCGGAGTCACGTTGGCTGCTGACCGAGACGTACTCGCCCAGCGCCATCGAGACCGCACCCGCAGTCAGGCCTGCCACGCCCGCTGTCAGGATGGCGGTCGTCGAAGTGGTCGCGCCGGCCACTCCGACGACCAGCCCTGCTGTCGAGACGATGCCGTCATTGGCGCCCAGCACACCGGCACGAAGCCAGTTCAGACGTCCGGCCAGTCCCCCACGATGCGGTTCACCAGGGTGGGTTGCAGCCTCGTCACGCCGAGACACTTTGCTTCAGCCTCCCGTCCTGGTGCCGCTCGGCCGGAGCTTCAGTTGTCATGTCGACTACGCCTGTGGGTTGTCATCGGTGAGCGGTATCCGAGCGCCCTGAGCACTGTCGACTCTGAGCCGCTCGGATGCCAGCTGTCTGACCGCTCAGCGTCCGCGAGCTGCTCGAAGGCGGCGCGGACCAGGTCCGTGGCCGGACTCCTGTCGGTGACGGCAGCAGCCGCCTGATCCAAGAGTGCCGCCGCCGATTGAACTCGCTGGTTGTGCTCCGCACGCCGGTCGGCGCGCAGGAGAACGGCCAGACCGCGGAGCCGGGCCGCTGGATCAGGCGCTGGACTGGAATGGGTGACCGGACTCGTCGTGACGACTGTTGGCCGGGGCGTCGGCTCGTTCCGGCTCGGCCGCCCCGTCGACGACGCTCGCGGGCGCGGCGGCGAGCTCGCCAGAACCGGATGGCTCGGCCGGATATCGATCGACGCAGGGGTGCTCTGTGCCTGTTCTTCGCCGGCGGCGCCGAACAGCACGGCGCCGGCGGCCACGACGATGACCGCGCTGACCACGCTGCCCGCCCCTGTCAGGCGGCGAGCACGGGCCATGATCGGCGTCCGGCGCCGGAACAAGGGAGGCGGCACGGTCAGTCGGATGACCGGCACATCAGAGGCTGTGTCCGACCGAGATGGGTCTGTGTCGGCGACTGGGACCGCGAGGACCAGGGTCCGCTCCGGCGCCGTCGCGAGACGGGCTTCGAACTCCGTGGCCGACGCCGGACGTTGGCGCGGGTCCTTGGCCAGCAACCCGTCGATCAGGCTCGCAACACGGTTGTCGGCGTCCGGAAGCCACTGTTGCACAGGAGTCACGGGTACGCCGACCTGCGACGCCGGCACCGACTCGGCGTCGCCGGTGAAAGGCGGCCGTCCGACCAAGAGCTGATGGAGCACACAACCGAGGCCGTACCAGTCGCTCGCGGTGCTCGCCGGTTGTCCGGACGCGCGCTCCGGTGCGATGTAGGCCGGATCACCGGCCGGCCGGCCGGTGTCGGGGTCCACCGTGAGTGCGTTGGACGGCCCGGTGATCTTCACGCTGCCGCTGTCGGTCAGTAGCAGGGCTCGAGGCTCCACGCGGCCGAGCACGGCCCCAGTCGCATGGACGGCCTCCAAACCGCGCGCCAGTTGTACGGCCACGTCGGCGACCTGTGCCCCCGGCAGTGGCCCGCGGGTGCGCACCAGCGCCGCGAGGTCAGTTCCCTCGACGAACTCTGTGACGAGGTAATCCCGGCCGTCGGCGGCACGGCCTGCGTCGTACATCCGCAAGACGTTCGGGTGCACGACCCCGGCCACCGGGAGTCGACCGTGCGCCGGTTTCCCGTCCGGGACACGGATCCGACGGCCTGGCTGCGACAACCAGATCACCACCGGACGACGCATCGCCAAGTCCACCGCCAGCCACCGCTCATCCGTCTCGTCTCGCTCCAGCAGACCGCGGATGTCGTATCTCCCCGTGAGCAACTCGTCGCCCACCCATGCCTCCGTCTCTAGGAGTGGGAAAATACAGATAACAGCCTGGTAACGCAAGCGCACCCAACAGCGGAGTGATGATGTCCGGCTGCAGCCGGGACAGCCATTGACTCGATGCATCGACGCGGGGCGCCGCGGGTATACCCTCAGCCGTCTGAGCCATCGGGGCCCCTACTGCCAGGAGAAGTCACGCATGTCGTCCCATCGACCTACCTCGATGCGGATGTACGGACCAGCTGCGAAGTTGCGCTGGTTCGCCGGGTACATCGCCGTCCTTCTGCTTCCGTTCCTCCTCACCTGGTTCGTCTTGCGCGGCAGCCGGATCAGGCCGGGCGAAGGGCTGGCGCTGAGTGCCGGCATCGTCGGATTCTCGGCGCTGGCGGTCGCGGTGGTGCTTCCCGCCCGGCTCCGGCGACTCGTCGCGACCTTCGGGATCGAGACGGTGCTCCGGATTCATCGCGTGATCGCCATGCTGGCCGGAGTCCTGGTCCTGGTGCACGTGGTAGTCGTGCTCTTCGTCGACCCACGCGGACTGCACATCTTCGAACTCTGGCACACTACCTGGGCGGCACGAGCCGCGACGGCGTCGACCGCGGCGCTGGTCCTGATGATCGGTCTCGCCATCCGGCGCCGTCGCCGCCAGCCGCGCTACGAGGGCTGGCGACTGGTGCACAACGGCCTCGCGGCGATCGTGCTCGCCGGTGCCTGGCTGCATGTGTGGTTCCTCGGCCATCTGGTCCACCATCCACTGCTCGGCGGCTGGTTCGTCCTCGTCGGTGGCCTGGCGGCCGGGCTCGCCGCACGCCGATGGATCTGGCTACCGCTGCAAGCCCGGCGCAACGTGTACAGCGTCGAGACCGTGCGCCCGGAGCCCGGTGATGCCGTCACCCTGGTGCTCCGGGCCGACGGTCACGACGGCATGCAGTTCCACGCCGGCCAGTTCGCCTGGATCAAGATCGGCTCGACGCCGTTCGTGTTCGAGGAGCACCCGTTCAGCGTTGCCTCGACGGCCGAGCATCCCGAACACGTCGAGTTCACGATCAAGGCGCTCGGCGACTTCACCGAACTGGTCAGCGCACTACGGCCTGGCCGGCGGGTGTACCTCGACGGCCCGTACGGCGGATTCACGATCGAGGGACACACCGCCTCGGAGGGTTTCGTGATGATTGCCGGCGGGGTCGGGATCACGCCACTGCTGAGCATGCTGCGCACGCTCGCCGATCGCGGCGACCAGCGCCGGCATCGGCTGATCGTCGGAGCCCGGACCGAGGACCGGATGCTGTTGCGCCCCAGCATCGATGAACTCCGCGGTCGGCTGAACCTCAAGGTGATCGAAGTCGTGGAGTCCCCGGGCGACCAATGGCGCGGCGAAGTCGGCCGGATCGACGTTCACCTGCTGTCCCGGGTGCTGCCCCGGCGTGCCCGGCACCTCGACTACTTCCTCTGCGGTCCGCCGACGATGGTGTCCGGGATCTGCGAGGACCTGCGTGACCTCGGAGTCCCGCTGCGCCGCGTCCACACGGAACTGTTCAGCTCGGTCTGACGCTCGATCCACAACGAGACGGGCCCGGCCTTCCTGCACGCACACGCGGACTTGCCACCGGCTGGCGCTGAAAGACCTGGTGAACGCGTGTCCATCGGCCGTGTCACGCAAGGGAAGCCCGCAGAAGGCTGGAGTTGAGTGGAGGGAGGGCTCATGACTGTGCAGCATCCTTTGCCCAGGGTTGTCGCGCTGGCTGCGGTTTGCCGGTGCGTCGCGTCCACGATGCGGCTGCTGGCACAACGACGCGTGCATCAGCCGCGCAAGTACGTCGGCAGATGGCTTCGATTCGCCGATGGGACACGGGGCCGGGTGTACCGGGAGACCGTGGTCGATCGGCCCACCCCGGCGGATCCGTGCGTACTGGTGGTCGCGTTTCGGCTGCGTGGTGTGCATGGCCGGGGACACGCCGTGTTCCGGTGGGTGTCCTGGTTCAACACCCCGCTGTTTGTCGGCTTCCCCGGCTTCGTGTCCAAGCTGTGGTTGGCCCATGACGACGTCGGCACCTACCGGGGACTCTACGAGTGGGACGGCGCCGAGCCGGCCGAGGCGTATGCGCGCGCACTGTGGCGGGTGCTCGAGCTCGTGAGCGTGAGAGGCTCGATCCATTACCACGTGGTGCCCGATATGCGACGCGACGAACTGCTTCGCGATCCGCACCTACAGGACCCCGTCCAACCGGCGAACCAGGGGGCATGGTGGCGCATGGTCGGCGCAAGCTGAGCGAGCCCGTCGATGTCCTCGTGGTCGGCGCAGGGCCGACCGGACTGACGACGGCTCTCCAGGCTCACGCTCACGGTGCGACCGTCCGGGTCGTGGAACGGCGCCACGAGGCCTTCCGCCCCTCGCGGGCGATGATCATGCACCCGCGGACGTTGGAGTGCCTTCGACCTCTCGGCGTGACCGGAGAGCTGCTCGACCGAGGCGACGCGTCGCCGAGCGCCGAGCTGCATCTGGGCCGAAGCCGGGTGTCTGTCCCGTTGGCCGAGTTCCTCCTGCCCGACACCGCGTTTCCGCACCTGACCCTGGTGAGGCAAATGGACGTCGAGAGTGTCCTCGCGCAGGCCCTTACGCAGCGCGGCGTCCGCATCGATCGCGGTGTGGAACTGATTGACATCGCCCCGGACACCGCCGGCGTCCGGGCCACACTCCGGTCGGCAGACGGAATCACGCGGGCATCGTGCCGATTCGTGGCTGGCTGCGACGGTCCGGGGAGCACCGTGCGTACGCTCACCGGAATCGGCTGGCGGGGCGCGGCCTACAACGAGGAGGTCGTGCTGGCTGACCTGGAGTTGGATGGCGATCTGGCCCCGGGGGTCCTGCATGTCGCCGCCGGGCGGGGCGGCCTGCTCTTCCTCTTCGCCCTCGGGGAGGGCGCGCGATGGCGACTGCTCGCGACCCGGCCGGCTCAGGGGCCTGTCGTCGAGGGAATCGGGCCGCCGGTGCCCGCCGTAGAGCTCCAGCAGTTGCTCGACGAGTCCACGCAGGACATCGCGATCGGCCACGTCCAATGGTCAGCCCGGATCCGCGTGCAGCATCGGTTGGCCGCGGCGTACCGGGATCGCCGGCTCTTCCTGGCCGGCGATGCGGCCCACACACACTCCCCCGCCGGCGCGCAGGGCATGAACCTCGGGATCCAGGACGCGGTCAACCTGGGCTGGAAGCTGGCGTACGCCGGAGGCGGTGAGCGGACCGAACTGCTCGACTCCTACGATCAGGAACGTCGGCCGGTCGCGCGGCAGGTGCTGGCCATGACGCACCTGATCTTCTTCGCCGAAGCGTCCACACATCCGCTGCCGGCCTTCGTTCGCGGGACGCTGGCGCCCTTCGCGGCTCCCGCCGTTCCGCTCTTCCTCCGCCAGCGGCGGTTGGTCGCCGAGGCCGTCCGCACGCTGTCCCAGCTCAGAGTGAGTTACCGCGGCAGTGTCTTGTCGAGACCCAGGACGTCGATGATCGATCGACACCTCCGACCCGGTGACCGGTTGCCGGACGCAACCGTGACGAGCGATGGGCGAACGGTCCGATTGCACGAACTCACTGCGTCGCCAGGCGTGCACGTTCTGCTCCAGCGCGACGCGCAACTGCTGGGTTCGGACGACTTCGGCCCCCGTGTTCAGGTGCACCACCTGAGCAGCCGGCCGGGTCAGGGCATCGTGGCCGTCCGCCCTGATGGCCACCTGGGCTACCAGTCGAGCACGACCGACCCGGGCGCCCTCCGGGCGTGGCTCGAACTCGTCGGAGCCGTCCCACCCGGCGCCTGCTGACTGTCGGTCAGACCGTCGCGATGGGGACCTTTGGCCTTGGGGTTCGGGCCGGAACGCACTGCCGGGCGGGTGCCGAAGGCGGGGATCGTCGGACGGAGATGACGTTCCCGATGTCGCCCGCGCGAGTGCGGCGGCGGAGTTCCTGGCGGTGACGGAGATGACACCTTTCCTGTTCGGCGTACCGTGGTTCTTCCAGGTGTGGGCGCGCCCCGAGTTCGCTGACGCCCAGCGCGATCCGCAGCGCCCGGCCCGCTCCTGGCGTCTCTTCGGCCGGCGGCGCGCGGCAGACCCGGCTACCGGCCGGACAGACAGCGCGGAGCCGGGCACCGAGCCTTGGCCGTACCCGCCGTTGCTCCTGCCGTTGACCGAGGACGAGCTGATCACCTTCGGACGTGAGCTCACGTCCGAGTCCGACGTCATCGCCCGCCTGCTCGCCGAGCGCTGACGCCGCGGCGCAGCGTCGTTCTGTCCACCAACACCCGCCCGGCGAAACGAGGTCAGAACGGCAGGATGCGGCCGGACGGCGTACGGAGGTCGAGAGTCTCCGGCCGGCGCGGGCGCTTCGGCCGCTGGATCATCACCTGCCTGCGCTTCATGATCGGTCCCCCCTCGGGCTAGCGACGGCCGGCTACGAACTCTCACTGCGGGCGACAGATCCGCCGTCCAGCCCAGCCAGAATCGGAGCGGGCTTGAATCCCTTGACGATGAGGTAGATACCGAACGACAACTCCCAGAAGAACTCCGGAATCGTCGCGACGCCCTGCACCGTGCCGCCACGCTCGATGACATCGAACATGACCAGGATGCCCGAGACGACGATCAGCGGACCTCCGATGAGCCCCAACATCGTCATGCCTCGTGGCACCAAACCAGACCGATACATCAGGTAGCCCAGGATTATTCCGTTCGCGACGCCGGCGCAGAAGCCTGGTCCGATCAGGAATGCCCGATCGTAAATCGCGACGAAAGCCTGGCCGAGAGCGGCGTCCGTGCCGGCCGTGCCTTCCTGCCGCATCAACAGGAACGTGAGCATGCTGACGATACCGATGGCGATGAAGGTGGCCTCGACGAGACGTGCTGCGACGTAGCCCAGAGCGAGGCTTTCGCTATATCGCCTATAGATTCCGTACGGCACCACGGCGGTGCCGATGTTGGCGATGATGACGATTAGTTCGAGGGTCGCGCCCAAGGCCACGCTCGAGGTGGGGTCGGCTCCGGCTCCGGTGATGCGGTCGGGGTGATCCCGCACCGGCGCGTAGAGGATGAAGTACGCCGGGATCGAGGCGACGAAGGTGACCACCATCAACCAACCCGTCAGGGCGGCAATCTTCCTCGCATTCACCGTGCTGCTGTAGCGATCCGTGCCCGTGTCCATTTGAAACCGCCCCCCGAGCGGACATAACTCGGCAACCCCCTCCGGTCCCCAAACGCACGATGCGACCGCTCAAGCCTCAGCATGTTCCTTCCCACTGGAACTGTCCACCACCCAGCCCTGGCTCACTTGACCAGCGGTGTTCCGCTTTGGACCGAGGAAACGACATCGAGGATCGCTTGGGTGGTGGCGGCTGCGTATTCCTCCTCCGCGATCAGCGCCTCGTGTAGTCGTCATAACAGGCTCGATTCCATCCACAGGTTGCGTCGCGCGAACTAGCCCTGGCGGTGGCGCCAGCGGGGGGCGACGATCTCCCACTCGCGTTCCCAGGCGCGCATCCGGCGTCGGTTCAGTGGTACGACGGACAGTCGCGCCAGGCCGGCGATCAGCAGCCACGAAACCATCGCCAGGCTCAATCCGACCGCGCTGCCGATCGCCGCACTGTCTCCGGCGGGCCGCGGCGGAAGAGTGATCGCACCCGAACTGTCGAGCCAGACAATCACCTCGGCGTCCTTCTTCGTCCCGAACGCAACGTTCGCCCGCCCCTCGTGGGGCCGGCCGGCCGGATCGATCCACGTCACTCGGACCGTGGTATCGACCTGTCCAGTTCCGTCGGGGGCCGACTCGGTGTCCTCCAACGTCCGTGCCTGTACCTGGGTCAGAACCGCGCGCCGATGTGCCGCGGCGTGCTCACTCGCGTTCCGTACGGCGGTGCCCGTTGCGGCAGCGATTGGAATCATCAACAGGGCGGCGAGCACGGCACCGAACACGATCGCCGACTCGATCCGATCCACTCGGCGCCGCAACGGGTTGCGCCCGTACCCGAGCCGGCGCGCCCGCATCAGCACCCACAGTTCCCCAGACCTGCTCCGGCCGATGCTCATCGCGAACTCCTCCCCTCTCTACACCATGCCTGTCCGCCGCTGCTCGTGGCAGGGCCGAAAGTCCCGCAGGCCGGGAGAACAGGCCGGACCTAGGTCTGGGCGGGTCGCGTTCCCGGTTGGTGGACGATGGCTGTCGGGCCGGTGGCGTGCTGCAGGATGCCGCGGGCGGTCCCGCCCAGCAGGAGCGCCATCATCCGCCGGTGACTGCGGCCGCCGACCACCAGCAATTGGGCGCCTGCCTCGCGGCCGGCGTCGGTCAATCCGGCGACCGGGTGGCCGCGCCTGAGCTCAGCCTCGATGCTGACGCCGGGGTACTTGTCGCGGCACCGCCGTACTGTCGCATCCAACCGGTCGCCGTAGTAGCGGCGCGCGGTTTCGGCAGTGCCCGCCGTGTCGGGCTCGTCTCCGGTGAACATCGTGGGAATGTCCCAGACGTGCACCAAGCGGACCGGAGCCCGCCGCTCCCCGGCCAGGCCGACCGCGAAGTCGACCGCTGACTCGCAGTACTCGAGCTCGTCCACCCCGACCACGATCGGCGCGTCCCGATCGCCCGGACTCCACTTCGGCGGTACGACGACCACCGCCGTCTCGGCGCCGTACGCCACGGCTTCGGCCGTGGAACCGATCAGCAGCCGGCCCAGCATGCCACGCCCGTGCCGCCCGACCACGAGCATCCGGTCGTTCCCGGTGGATTGCGCGAGGATGTGCGCCGGCGTACCGGACAGCACGACGGCCGTGTGCAGCCCATTGCTGTCACGGTGATCCAGGTACTCGCGGACGTCGGCCACCAGCCGCTTGCCCGCCTCGGTGGCACCACGTCCGTCGTGGAACAGGCCCGCCGGCGGCCGGTCGCCGACCACGTGCAGCACCCTGATCGAAGCGGCACTGAGCCCTGACTCGTACAGCGCCCAGTCGACGGCGCCGTTCGCGGACCAACTGTCGTCGATCCCGACGGCGATCGTGATCCGCTCTCTCATGACCAGTGCCTCATTGCTTGCTTCTCTACCCGCGCGCGCGTCGATGTCGTCGCCGGCGGTACGTCGGACGAACCTGGCTCCACCGTCACCCCAGCCCCCGGGCCCCATCCAGGGCCGGAGTGCCTTCCGATTCGGGACCAAAGCCACCCGGCGACTCCCGCGGATCGATACCTGCGCACGGCAGGACCCTTTGCGGGTCTTCCGGCCCTGCCGGGTTCAGCTGACCAACTGGACGCTGAAGGCAGAACAGTCGGCGGCGCGAAGAGGTGAGGACAATGCTGATCCGCGAGGTGATGACCACTCCGGCGGTGACCGTGATGACGCAGTCCTCAACCGCGACGGCCTTGTGGTTGATGCGTACGGAGCAGGTCGGCTCGATTCCCGTCGTCGACGACCGCGGCGCTCTGATCGGGATCATCGACGAGACAGGTCTCGTCCAGGACGAGGCTCTGGTCGCTGACCGCGTCCTGGCATCGGCCGGGCGCGTCGCAGGTACGACGCCATCGCGCAGGGTCGGCGACGCGATGACTCACCACGTCGTCACCGTCAGTCCTGACGACCAGATCGACGTGGCAGTCGACCTGATGCGGTCGATGATGCTGGAGCAGCTGCCGGTCGTCGAGAACGACCATGTGGTCGGGACGGTCGGCCGCGGTGACATGACCCGCCTGCTCCCTTCGCCGAGCCGCTTCTGCCAGTTCGAGGCCTCCTGCGGTACGGCGCGCGGCGTGGACGCAGTCCGCAACCACCACTGAAGACAAATCCTGTGCCGCCCGGGACCTTTGTCTCTGGGATCGCCCTCGTGGCCAGGACATCGTAGAAGTAGACGCGCCGGAGACTCATCCGCCACGACGACGCGCACGAGTTCCGCGCGACAGACGCCGGAACCGCCGGCAGAACGAGGTGATGACGATGCTGATCCGCGACCTGATGACCACACCCGCGGTCACCGTGACGGCGCAGACGCCGATCGGCCAGGCGCTCCGGCTCCTCGACGATCGGAAGATCACCGCCATGCCGGTCGTCGACACGGCCGGCATCCTGGTCGGGATCGTCAGCGAGGCCGACCTCGTCCAGGAGGAGGGCCTGCTGGACGACCGCGTCCCCAAGGCCACCGTCCGGACGACCACAGACACGCCGGCACGCCGGATCGCGGACGTGATGAGCCATCTGGTGGCCACCGTCGACGTCGATGACGAACTGGAGGTCGCGATCGATCTGATGTGGTCGACGATGGTGAAGAGCCTGCCGGTGCTGGACCACGGCCACGTCATCGGCATGATCAGCCGCAGCGACGTCATCCACCTGCTGGCGGGCCGGGACGACCGGATCCGCGCCGAGGTTCGCGAAATCATCCAGGCCGAGAACCCTGGCTGGCAGGTCGACGTCCGCGACGGAGTCGTCACGGTGACCGGTCCGGCCGACCCCCGCGACCGCAACCTCGCCGACTCCCTGGCCGGCACTGTCCGCGGCGTCATCGCCGTTCGCATCTGCTGACCTGCCGGTCCGGCGACCGCCGTCCGCGGCCGCGTCCGAGTGGTGAACGCCGCCGCCTTCGCGATCATCCCCGGCCTGACCGTCGCCGCCCGCCGCATCCGGACGGCCCGCACGGAGCAGCCCTGATCGAGACACCCACCGCGAGCACACTGTCCATGGCCGACTGTGTGAGCTTCCTCAGCGCCTGACCCGAGAGGCCTTCGGAGTAGTGACTTTCGGCCCTGCGTCCGGCGGGGCATCGGAGCTGCAATGGAAGTGGGCGAGGGAAGCCAGGCGAAAGGGTACGGAGAAACGGCTCTCAGCCGTGCACCGTACATCTCGGCCCGCTGCAGTAGCGGTGGTGGGCTTCCCTCGCTCCACAGCGCTGAGATTCGGGAGGCGGAGCGATGACCACCACGGGCCCTGACAACCTTCCCGGCGGCGATCCGGCTCCACTGCGCCGGGCAACCCGGCGGATGCGGATCGCGATCGTCGTCGCCGCGGTCACCGGCATCGCATTGATCGCCGTGCTGGCCGTCGTACTCCTCCGGGACACGGGATCGGAACCGGGCGTCGCCGCACCCCCGTCGGCCGGCGCGACCCCGACGACATCCGCCCGTACGACGCCTACGCCATCGCCGACACCGTCGAAGCCCACCACGACCGTGGGGCCCTTTGCCTACCAGGCCCTGTGGCCGTTCAGCTCGGTCGCCGGCGCGGCAGCATGGCAACGCAGCTATCGCAGTGGCGGACATCAGCCCTGGCATCTCGATCCGGAGCAGACGGCGCTGTCGTTCACGACCGGGTACCTTGGCTTCACCGAGGTCGACCGGGTGGTGTCCAGCTCGGTCAGCGGTGACGAAGCGCGGATCGGCGTCGGATACCAGGCCGAAGGCCGACTCGCCCACGCCGCGACACTGCACCTCGTCCGGATCAGTCTGGGACTGGACGCGCCATGGGAGGTCGTCGGGACCATCGACACCACCCTCACTCTGGACCACCCCCGGTACGGCGCAACCGTGACCTCGCCGTTGACTGTGGGTGGGCTGATCACCGGTGTCGACGAATCCATCCGGGTCGACGTCCGACAGCTATCGTCCACCAAGCCGATCGGTACGTACTGCTGCCTCCCCGCCGGAGGTGAACGGCAACCGTGGTCGGCCCGGGTCAGCTTCACCGGCGCGACCGGTTCGGCATTGACCGTCGTCGCCTCGACCGGCGGTCACCTGCAAGGCGTCGAGGCTTTTGCCATCACAGGCCTGCACCCCGCCCCGGCCAACTGACCGCACAGATCCTGTAACCCGGCCCTCGATCGACAGGACGGCGTCCTCAACCGCGGCGAAGTCGCGGCCAGGGCGGTCAGGGCGGCCCCGGACCAGCGTTCGAGCTAGTTGCTTGCAGCAATGATATCTGCGGTCGCAGGCCTACCACACGCGAGTACCTCGATCCGGTCGTTGTCCACAAGTCGGCACTTCTGTGGACAACCTCTTGTGAACGGAATCCCTTGAAAACAAGGGCATCCGGGTTTGAAAACTGTCCCCGGAGCTGTTTACAGTTTGTGTATGGAGATTCTCGGACAGCGACCGGTGTGGTCGATGAGCGGCAGCGACATGCTGTCCACTCTCGACGCCACCTACGCCGAGATCGCCCGCCTGGAAACCCTCGCCCTGCACCTCATCGCCGGCCTCGACACCACCGGCCACGCCCACGAACTCGGAGCCGGCACCACCGCCCGACTGCTGACCTTCCGCTACCGCATCGACCCCACCAAGGCCCGCCGCGACGTCCACCTCGCCACCACCCTGCCCAAATACCCCGCCGTCGCCGCCGCCCTCCCCGACCCCAACCCCCTGACAGACAACCCAACGACCGATACCGGCGCCAGCGACAGCGACCTGACCGACGACGACGCGAGCGACAGCGACACGAGCGACAGGAATGGGAGCGACGGCGAGCACGGCGCGGCTGCGGATGGTGCGGGTGTGGATGGTGCGGGCGGGACCTGTGCGGGGGTGGGGGTGTTGCTGCATCCGGCGCAGGCCGAGGCGATCGTGGCCGCGCTCGACAAGATCCCGACCACCGTCGCGGCCGACGACCTGCAGGTCGCCGAACAGCAACTGGTCGAACTCGGCCGCACCCACGGCCCCCTCGACCTGCGCAAAGCCGGCCGGCTCATCCGCGACCGCCTCGACACCGACGGCCCCGAACCCACCGAACAAAAAGCCTACGACCGCGAAACCCTCACCCTGAAGAACGCCGCCAACGGCGTCGCGTTCACCGGCTACCTGGCCAACGACAACGCCGAACTGTTCCGCACCCTCATCCACACCCACGCCAAACCCCACAAAACCATCGACGGCGCCCCCGACCCCCGCCCCCGCACCAAACGCCAAGCCGACGCCCTCACCACCCTCCTCACCACCACAAACCCCACAACGGGCACAGCCACCACCACCACCGCCGCCACCACACGCGCCACCGCGCCCGCAGACACCGCCACAGCCGCCCCTGCGAGCGCCTCCACGAGCGCCAGTGCGCCCACGGACACTGCCGCCACCACCGACACCGCGCGAATCCCCGACGCGATGCAGCCGCACCTGCCCACCGATCCCCGCTCACCGTCGACCACCAGCGACATCGGCGCCGGTAGGGATCGCCCGCTCGGGTTCATCCCTGGGCACGGCCCGAAGCCGCACATCACCGTCACCATCGACTACAACGACCTCAAAGCCGCCACCGCCGACAAACTCGGCCACCTCATCTACGGCGACGCCCTGTCGGCGGCCACCATCCGCCGGCTGGCCTGCGACGCCCACATCCTGCCGATCGTGCTCGGCTCGGACTCCCAGCCGTTGGATGTCGGCACCACCGTGCGGCTCGCGACCGGCCCGATCCGCAAAGCGCTGATCGCCCGCGACAAGGGTTGTGTCTGCTGCGGCGCCCCACCCATTTACTGCGACGCCCACCATGTGAAGTCGTGGATCGACGGCGGCGCCACGAAGATCACGAACCTCGTGCTGCTGTGTAAACGGTGTCACCGCGATCTGCACGCCGGGCACTGGACCATCCAGATCACCAACGGCATCGTCGAGGTCGCCCGCCCCGCCTGGGCCACCCCAAACCCCGTCCCCCGCGACAGATACCGGCCACCAACCACCACACCCAACACCACCAAACCGACACCCCGCTCATCCACGCGCGGAGCAGCCGACGCGACCACACCCGGGGTGACCACACCCGGCGCACCCGCCCGCGCCTGGCCACGCGACACCGACCCACCCTGGATCACCCCCGACGACACCGCACGCCTCAACCCCTGGGGCGACACCCCCGACCACCGTGCACCCGACACCCACGACCAGCAGAAGCACCAGAACCACCAGGGCCCGACCTCCGAACCCGGACCGCCGCGCCCACCCACCAGCACGTTCGACCCCTGGGGCGAAGACTCCGACAGCCGACCACACGACCCAAGGTGCCAGTCAACGGAGGCCCGGATTGCACAGACGTCTGGGGCGATGCGGTGATCCCGAACCGAACCGTTCACCGCCGGAGCAAACCCGAGGCGGACATCACCCCCGGTACGCCGTCAGCCCTGGCGCCAACCCGGAGCGCGGGCGTGGAGTGCGGGCGCGTCGATCGGACGTTCGATCCGTGGGGCGACCTTGCCTCCGAGTCCGATAACAGCAAACCTGGCGGCGACCACGACAAGGACGGCGACAACGATTCGGAACCCGGCCGTCGCGCTGCTGGCCCACGGCGCGAATCCACCGGGCATCGCGGCAACACCGCCGCGGCCTGAACGAGCACCACCAAGAACCACCGCTGAAACGGCCCCACTATGCCGGCGCATGTCCAGCCACAGACAGACAACCGACCCTCATCCCGCCAGTAGGGGCTACCGAGTACGACAGGTTCAGGTATTCCGAGCTGGATCGATGCGATTTGCCTCGGCCACGGCGTCAGCGACGCCGCTGCCATCATCAGCAAGCCACGCGAGATTCCGTATCCCGACGACGGACGCGGTCACCGACCACGCACAAGTACGACGGACGCGGTCACCGACCACGCACAAGTACGACGGACGCGGTCACCGACCACGCACAAGTACGACGGACGCGGTCACCGACCACGCACAAGTACGACGGACGCGGTCACCGACCACGCACAAGCGCGACGGACGCGATCACCGGCCGCAGACGAAAGCGATGCGGGTCCAGAGGAGGCGAAACAACCGGTCAGCTGCTCAGGCGGCGCTGGAGAAGGACCGAGGCCAGCGCGAGCATCCCGACGGCGAATCCGGTGAGCACGGCCAGGTTCGTCGCGATGTCCGCGACACCGCCCGCGCGCGACAGCACAGTGATCCAGGCATCCACGGCCCAAGCGTGCGGGGTCACATGACCGAGGATGCGAACCTTGTCCGGCACGATCTCCAGTGGCCACATGCAGCCGCCGAGCATGGCGAACGCGATGCCGATCACTGGCCCGATCGCCGATGCCTGGTCCGGGGTCTTGAACGCGGCGCCGCTGAGCATCCCGGCGCCGGTGCCAACCAGCGCCCACGTGACAACCAGCGCGATCGCCGCCGGCAGGTTGCCCCAGCTGACGCCGAACAGCAACGATCCGGTGCCGATGATCAGCGCCGACTGCAGCAGCGAGAACGTCAGGTAGAACAAGGATTCACCCAGCACCAGGTCACGCGCCCGGACAGGCGCCGCCAGCGCGCGGCTGTAGATGCCGAGCCGGCGGGTCTGGACGACCGTCGCGCCACCGGCCAGTGCGTTGATGAACACGAACAGCACCAGCATGGTCGGCGCGCTGTACCCGAATCCCAGTGGAAGGTAGTTGCTGCCGCTGGCCACGTTCTCGGTGCTCACCGTGATGCGTGGAGTGACCCGTTGCAAAGCAGTGGCTCTGGGCAACTGTTCGGCGACGGTGCTACCGGTCTTGCGGGCGGCGAACGCAGCTGCCTGGATCCGCTCCGCGTGCCGCGCCACCGCGGCGGAGACGGCGGATCGTACGGCACTCTGCGTCGACTCCGCGCCGCCGGCCAGCACCGGAATCACCACGTCGTGTCCCCGCAACAGTGCCGCTTCCAGACCGGTCGGGATCAGCACCACCGCGTCCAGTTCGCCGCGCCGCAACGCCGTACGCGCGGTCTGCTCGTCGGACTGGAGATGCACCGGTCCGGTGGCGCCGAGGTCGTCGACGAGGGTGCCGGCAAGCGGCTGCCCGGAGGCCTGTGCTGACACGACGCCGATCCGGAAGCCACCCGGGTTCCTCACGACTGTGCCGATGATCGCGATCACGAGAACGGGCAGCAGCACGACGAAGAACAGCGCCGTCCGGTCGCGCAGCATCCGGCGCAGCGAGGCGCTGGCCACAGCCAGAGCTGTCATGAGGCGGCCCTCCAGCGACCAACTGCCGCGGCGAGTACGCCGACCAGCGCGGCCATACCGAGAATGACAAGAACAGGCCGAACGACGCTCGTTGCGGCCGCGCCCGTGGCGAGGTCGGTGAAGCCACGCAGCGCCCAGCCGTTGGGCGTGAGCAGCGCCAGCTTGCGCAATGTCTCGGGTGCCTGGCTGATCAGGACGAAGTTCCCGCCGAGCAGCAGCAGGGTGAAGGTGATCATCATCGCGATCCCGTCGGCCTGCCGTTCGGTCCGCGAGACCGCGATCACCAGAGCGGTCAGGGCGACCAGGACCGCCGACATCGCCAGGATCAACGCCGCGGCCGGGATCGGTGGACCCCACTGGGCGCCGAACGCCAACGAGGACACCACGGCGAGGCTGGTCAGACTCGCGACGCTGTAGGCGAAGGCCGCCAGCGATTTGCCGAGCAGTACGACGCCCCGCCGGATCGGTGCGGCGCTGATCCGCTCGAGGGTGCTGTCGCGCTGCTCGGCGAAGTAGCTGTGCGCGGTGAAGCCGATCGCGAACAGGATGAACATGATGCCCATCGCCGGCGCGTAGTAGCTGGCGGTCGTCAACTGCCGGTAACCCGTCGCGCGAGCCTCGACCGATTCGGGCAACCTGAGGCCGGCCACCGCCTTTGCCAACTCCGCGGTCCGGCTCGGCGGCACTCCGGCCGCCAGCGCGGCATGCACGGACAATCGGTCGGCGTTCAGCTGTGCGACATAGGCGTCCGCGACAGCCCGGGCGACCTGTGCCTCCAGCGGGTTGTCCGGACTGCCGAGCACCGTCAAGCCGATCGGTTCGTCACCAACTGCCGACGCACTGAACCCCGGCGGGATCACCAGGCCGGCGCCGACGTCGCCGTGATCCACCAACTTGCGGGCCTGCTGCTCGTCACCGACCGGCTTCACCGTCAGGACGTCGGACAGGTCCGGCCCGCTCAGCGCCGTACGCAAGGCGACGGCGATCTGCCCGTGGTCGTTGTCCACCAGTGCGACATCGGCATGGAAGGCCTCCACCGAGGAGAAGGCGAAACTCATCAGAGCAGCCACCAGCACGGGTGCGACGAAGCCGAGGATGATGGCCGAGCGGTCCCGGAAGCGCTGGCGCAGATCCTTGGCGGCGATCACGAGGGCTGCGTTCACGATCACTCCCGCAAGGCAGTGCCGGTCAGGTGCAGGAACACTGCTTCCAGGTCGGGCTCGGCCACTTCGACCGACCGAACCGGCGTACCCAGGTGCTCCGCGGCCTCCAGTACGGCGGGCAGCAGCCGACGTCCGTCACGGGCCAGCAACTGCACCTCACCGTCCTTCACGTCCGCGCGGTCGATCCCGTCGAGGCGACGGCAGCGGTCGGCCAGCGCGCCGAGGTCACCGGTCGCCGTCAGATCGATCCGGTCGTGCTCACCGAGTTGCGCGACCAGCTCACGACGGGTGCCCTCGGCAACCAATCGGCCGTGGTCGATGATGCCGACGCGATCGCACAACCGCTCGGCTTCCTCCATGTAGTGCGTGGTGTAGAGCACCGCCATACCTGCCGCACCGAAGGCGCGCACGCTCTCCATCACGGCGTGCCGGCTTTGCGGATCCACCCCCACGGTCGGCTCGTCGAGAACCAGCAGGGTGGGCTCGTGCAGCAGACCGGCACCGATGTTCAGCCGCCGCTTCATCCCGCCCGAGAACGACTCGACCCGGTCGCGACCCCGCTCCGACAGCCCGATCAGGTCCAGCACCTCGCCGACCCGGCGATTCAGGGCCTTGCCGTGCAGCCCGTAGAGACGGCCGAAGAACCTCAGGTTCTCCCGCGCGGTCAGATCGGGGTAGAGCGCGATGTCCTGCGGCACGTAGCCGACGCACTTCTTCGCCGCGGTCGCCGTCGTGCTGACCGGCCGGCCGGCGATCAGAGTCTTGCCGGCATCCGAACGGAGCAGCCCGCACACCATCCGGATGGTCGTCGTCTTGCCGGCGCCGTTCGGCCCGAGCAGGCCATACGTCTCCCCCGCCGCCACCTCGAAGCTGACGTCGTCGACAGCGACCCGATCCCCGAACCGCTTGCCCAGATGCGACGCGACCAGCACCTGACTAGTGGCCGGGCCGGCCTGCGCGGGAACAGTCGCGACGCTGTACATAAGTCCAGCGTCTGCCCCACCCGCAGCCACGGTCAGGGCAGACAGTCCCCCTTTCGCGGGACCATCGGCGATGCCTCAGCCAGTCGGGCGTTCACGAACATGCTCTTCGAAGAAGGCCAGGACCCGCCGCCACGAGTCAGCCGCCGCATCCGGTTGGAAGTTGCGCCATCGGTCGTTGAAGAACGCATGCTTGGCCCCCGGATAGACCTTCAGATCGTGCGCGATACCGGCGGCCGTCAGTTCGGTCTCCAGTACGCCCGCAGCTTTGGTCGTGAAGTCCTTCCCGGGCCAGGAGCCGACCACGGGGCACAACCTCCTCATCGCCTCGCGAGGTCTCGGAGCAGAGCCGTAGAAGGGGGCGACAGCCGTCAGCCGGGCTTCGGTACAGGCCCAGGTGAGGACAATGGATCCGCCGAGGCAGAACCCGATGGCACCGATCCGCTCGCCGTCCACCTCGGGATGGCCCGCCAGCCTCCCGAGCGCGTCCTTCAGGCCGGGAACGCCGTAATAGTCGAGGTTGCCGGCCAGGCCGCCCACGAGCATCCGGGCCATGCAGGCGGCACGGCTCCGTCCCTCGAACAGGTCCACGCCCAGGGCCGCATATCCCTCGCCGGCGAACCGGCCGCAGATGTCGCGGATGTTGTCGTTGAGCCCGAAGGCCTCATGAACGACAACCACACCGGCGAACGGACCTCCGTCGTCGGGCAGAGCCAGGTAGGAACTCTCCAGCGATTCGGTTCTCATGGCGCCTCCTGATGCTGTCTTTTCGGCGCGGGCGGCACGACCAGGACCGGGACATCGGCGAATTCCAGCAAGTGTTCGACGTTCACCGGCGCCATGCGGCTGCCGGCCGGCAGCCGTGGTTCCCGCGCGACCACGATCAGGTCCGCGCCGCATCGGCCGACGGCCGCCAGCACTTGCTCGGCGCCGTGCCCGGACAGCACCTCCGTCTCGGCTGCCACGCCTTGGCGATCCGCCATCGTGGCGACCCGGCTCACCATCGCCACCGCACCCCGAGCCCGTCGACTCGCCGCATCCGGGATCGCGGCTGCACTGAGCCGAGCGTCCAGCACGTGGTCCTCGACGACCGTGACCAGCGTGAGCCTTGCGCCGGCCGCCGCGGCCAGGTCGACCGCCACTCGCGCTGCATGCAGGGCCGCCGCCGAGTCGTCCACCACCACCAGGAACCGGTCCGTCATCGGTCCTCCCGGGACGCATTCGCCGCCGCCCAGCGCAGCCGCAGGTTCTCCTCGCGCTCTGTCTCGTCAAGGCGTTGCACAATCTCGGCCAGCCGCCGGTCGAGCTTGGGGATCCAGCGTTGTTCGAGCGCGCGTTGTTGCTGCCGGGTCAGCGCCAGCTCGGCGGCGACCTGGGCGACCGCGCGCTGGGCCGCGGCCAGCCGTACCGCGGCGAGGAGCGCGGTGCGGTGGGCTTCGACCGTATAGGCCAAGGCAGAGCTTCCGGCCGGTTCGGGCCGCGGAACGAAGCGGATCTCGGCACTGGTCGGATGTCGCACACCCATGGTCACGTCATATCCGATGGTGACGTCGGCGGCAGCCAATGGGGTCGACGCCTGCAGACCGCGTTGACCGTCCAGCGCAGTACTTCGCCGCAGCCAGTTGGTCGCAACACGCGACTCTTGCTCGAAGGTCTCGGCAGCTCGAGCGGCGGCCAACTCCAGCCGTTCGCACTCCACCGCGAGCGCTCGTTGTTTGCGATCCAGCAACTCGACCGCACGCCGTGCGGTCGCCAGTCGGGCGGTCAGTGCGAGCCGTCCGGCGCGGCCGGTGGCCGCCGCGCCGCTCATCGTCCACCGCCCGGCAGATGCTCGTCCAGCAAGGCGCGCGACAACATGGTCAGTTCACGCCGAGGCAACACCGACACCGCCTGCCACAGCCGGTCCAGCGTCTCGTCGAAGCTCCGCGCCTCGTCAACTCGCTGGCGTAGCAGTGAATCCTCCAGCGCAGTGGCGTAAGCCAGGTAGCCGCGATCGATGGCGCTGAGCGCACCGCCGCCGATCAGGTCTGCCAGTTCGGCGGCCTGCCGAGCCCGCGCGAGCGCGGCGATCGCCTGGGCGGCCAGGTCCAGGTGGTCGGCTCTGGTCCGGCCTGGGCCGGCACCGTGGCGCATCAACCGCGACAGCGAACTGAGTACGTCTAGCGGCGGGTAAAGGCCGCGCGCATGCAGATCCTCGGCCAGCACGATCTGTCCTTCGGTGATGTACCCGGTCAGATCCGGCACCGGATGGGTGATGTCACCGGCGGGCATCGTCAGGACCGGCATGATCGTGACCGAACCGGGCCGGCCCCGGATCCGGCCGCACCGCTCGTACAGCGAAGCCAGATCGCTGTACAGATAGCCCGGATAGGCACGCCGGGCCGGGATCTCCTGACGCGCCGCCGCCACTTCGCGCACCGCTTCGCAGTAGCTGGTCATGTCGGCCATCACCACCAGCACGTGGCTGCCCAGATCGAAGGCCAGGTGCTCCGCGACCGTGAGGGCGATCCGGGGCGTCAGCAACCGTTCGATCACCGGGTCGTCCGCGCTGTTCAGCAGCATCACCAGCTCCCCCGCGGCGGCTCGCCCCTCCAGCGCCGTACGAACGAAGTCGATGTCGGCATGTGGCAGGCCCATCGCCGCGAAGACGACCAGGAAGGGGTCGCCCACCGCGGAGGCCTGGGCCGCGATCTGCGTCGCGAGCTGCAGGTGAGGCAGGCCGGGTATCGAGAAGATCGGCAGCTTCTGCCCGCGGACCAGTGTGGTCAGCGCGTCGATCCCGGACACGCCGGTCAGTACCGGTTGCCGCGGTGGCTCCCGCTCGACCGGGTTGAGCGGCCAACCATTCACCGGCGCGGTGATCGAGCCGAGCACCGGCGGGCCACCGTCCAATGGCTCGCCGCGCCCGTCACAGATCCGGCCGAGCCAGCCGGAACCGAGTGGGATCCGGAACGGGCTGCCGCTGAACCCGATCCGGACCCCGCCGAGGCGCATCCCGTCGGTGCCTTCCAGCACGTGCAGTACGGCGAGGTCGTCGGCCACCTCCAGCACGACGCCGTGGCGTTCGGTGCCGTCGTCCAGCCGTACGACGGCCGACTCGTCCCAACCCACGTCACGGACGCCACGCACCACCAGAAGCGATCCACGCAGCGACTCGACAGCGCCGTACTCGAGGTCTGAACCCGTTCTCATGGCAACGCCTCCAACGCGGTCAGGATCTCGGTCCGGCACCGCTCGAGATCCGCCTGCTCGGGAGCGTCCTCCCGCGCCCTGATCAGCGCGCCGAAATCGAACTCCTCTAACTCCGTCGCCGCCACCCCTCGATCGACCAGCGCCAGGCAGCGGTCGACGACATCGAGCACCAACTGGAGCAGCTCAGCGCCGCGCTCGACGGTGCAGCTGGCATCGACCGCGCTCAGCGCGCTCTGGGCCAGGACCGTGTCGCGCAGCAGCCGGCCGCCGAGGATCGTCATGCGTTCGCGCCCGGGCAGCGTCCGGGTGCCGACGATCTCGGCGAGCTCGGTCAATCGCGCCGCCTCGGCCAGCAGGGTCATCGCCCGGGCTCGCCGCGCGGCCCAGCCCTGGTTCCCATGACCGGCGTGCCAGGCACCCACGGCGGCCACGTCGTGCGAGTACGACGCCGCCCAGCTGACGGCCGGATAGTGGCGCGCGTACGCGAGGTCGCGGTCCAGCGACCAGACGCCGCGGACGAATCGCTCAGTCGCGGTGGTGACCGGCTCGGTCAGGTCACCACCGGGTGGGGACACGGCACCGACGACCGTGACGGCGGCGACCTGGCCGCCGTGCGTCCGGACCCGGCCGGCTCGTTCGTAGAACGCGGCGAGTGCCGAGGACAAGTCGGCCGGATACCCCTCCTCCGCGGGCAGCGCTCCCGTTCGGGACGCGAACTCCCGCAACGCTTCGGCCCAGCGCGAGGTCGAGTCGGCCACGACGACCGCGTGATATCCCATGTCCCGGAAGTACTCCGCCACTGTGACGCCGGTGAACACACTGGCCTCTCGCGCCATCATCGGCATGTTCGACGTGTTGGCGAGGATCACCGTACGGTCGATCATCCGCCCACCGGTGCGCGGATCGGCGAGCTCAGCCAGCTCGCCCAGCACGTCCGCCATCTCGTTGCCGCGCTCACCACACCCGACGTACACGATGACGTCGGCATCGCACCATTTCGCCACCTGCTGCAGCAGCACAGTCTTGCCGGTGCCGAATCCGCCCGGCACCGCGGTCGTCGACCCCGCACCGATCGGGAACAGCAGATCCAGCACGCGCTGCCCGGTGTGCAGCGGGACGAAGGTCTCCTCGCGGCGCTCGAACGGCCGCGGCCGGCGGACAGGCCACTGCTCGAACAAACCCACGTCGACGTCTCCGACGCGCGCCACCGTCGCGTCCGCCGGCACCTTGCCGGCCTCGGCGAGCAATCGCAGCTCCCCGGTCACTCCCGGCGGCACCAGCACGCGGTGCTCGATCGCTCCCGAACCTGTCACCACTCCGAGCACCGTGCCCGGCGACACCTGGTGTCCCTGTTCCATACCGGGCACGAAGTGCCAACGATCCCCTGCGGACTCCTCCAGGGACAATTGCTGCGGAGACAACCACGTCGGCGCGGTCGACAGCGGACGCAGCAATCCGTCGAAGACCTGTCCCAGCAGGCCTGGTCCGAGACGGGCGGACAGTGGGCGCCCGGTGCGGTGAACCGAGTCGCCGACCCGCAGGCCCCCGGTGTACTCGAAGGCCTGCAAGGTGCAGGTGTCACCGCTGATCGCGACGACCTCGGCCGGGATCCGGAGGTCACCGAGTTCCAGCACCTCGTACATCGCGGTGTCCGGCACATCTCGTACCTCGACCAGCGGACCGTTGATGCGCCGAATCCGGCCCGGTTGCGTCATGCCGCCCACAGCTCTGCCACCTCCGCACCCGACCGCTCCAGAGCACGTTCCGCCAACGTCGGAAGGGTCAGGTCCAACCGCCGGTCACCAGCCGAAGCCAGTACGCCGCCGTCCGCACTGTCCGCCACCGTCGCGTCGGAACCCAGCTGAGCCAGAGCTCGTTCGGCCAGGTGGCGCCGGAGCTCTTCATATCCAGGGCTTTCGGCCAGGGCCTTCGCCCCAGCACGACACCGCCACCGCAGCTCGTCGTAGAGGTCTCGCTGTGCCGTGAGCATGCTCCGGCGCCCGTCCCGGCGGCTCTGAGCGAGCCGAGCATTCACGACCGCAGTCGCTTCGGCCGCTCCGTCAGCGCGAGCCGTGGCCAGCATCTCGTCAGCGGTACGTCGTGCATCGGCGAGCAGCTCGTCCTTGCGTTGGTGTGCCTTCCGAAGCACCTCCGCGGCATCGGCGCGGGCAGCCGCACGCAACGCCGTCCGAACCGGCTCCAGGGCGGCGTCGGCGATCGACGTGAGCGGACGGCTCATGGTGGCAACACCACCGTCAGCACTGCGGCGGACTCCAACACCTCGGGGCCGAGCGCGTCAGCGGCGGCCGGCGTCAGCAGCACCACCCCGACGTCAACGGGTAGGTCGTGCCAGCACCGCCGTACGTCGTCGGGTGTAGTTGCTGTGAGCAACTCTGCACCGGCGAGTCCGTACCCTGAGGTGCGGACCGGCTCTCCCAGCACGGCGACCGTGGTCATCTCGCCTGGCCCACCAGGATCAGGGCGACGATCAGGCCGTAGATCGCGATGCCCTCGGCGAGTCCGACGACCACCATCGCCCGGCCGAACAACTCCGGCCGCTCGCTCATCGCGGCCAAGGCCGCGGCGCCGGTGTAGGCGACCGCGATGCCTGCGCCGATCGCAGAGCCGGCCACCGCGATGGCCGCACCCAGCAGGGCAGACCCGTTGGCCGCGGCCGCGGTTGCCGTGGCCACCTCCGGCCGGCCGGCCGCAAACCCCCAGTCCGCGGTCACGATGGTGATCAGCAAGGCGATCCCCGCGGTCAGCAGTACGACGTTCAGCACGGTCAGCAGGGCCGCCGCCCAGGGATGCCGGCGAAGGAAACTTCTCACGGTGTCACCTCCATGTCCTCCGCGGGCAGCCGCCACGGACGGAACGGCCGCCCGTCGGACTCGAAGACCCGGGAGAACAGTTCGTAGTACTCGAGACGAAGGGCCTGAATGCCTGCGACCAGCGCCTCCAGGGCGAACGCGACGGCGGTGCCGATGAGCAACACCAGAACGGCACCCAGCCGGCCCGCCGGCGAACCGCCGCCCCACAGGGCGGTCGCGCCCAGCCAGACGATCGCACCGAGCGCGGCGTGGGTCAGGCCGAAGGCGGCGAGGCGCGCGAACGAGACGACGTTCGAGCCGAGCCGGACGACCACATCGAACAACTCGACCACCGCCTGCAGCACTCCGGCGGAGCCACCACCGGCCACGGCGAGCAGACCGACGAAGGTGAGCACCAACCCGGCGATCGCGACCAGGACGGCAGCGAGCAGGATACCGCCGATGTCGAAGTAGATGCCGGCGACAACACCACCGAGCGCCAGGAACAGCAGGCTGCCGGCGATGCCGGTCCGCGCATAGAGGGCGAAACCCCAACCGCCCTCACGGAAGCGGTTGACGATGCCGAGGGCGTACGCACCGCCCAGCAGCACCGCGCCGACACCGATCGCCGTCAGCAGCAAGGTGGTGACGGCGTCGATCGGGGACAGCCAGAGCACCGGCACCAAGCCGGTCGGACCGAACATCTCGCCGTACAAGAAGCCGAAGACGACGCTCATCGCGCCCGCGCCGGCCAGGAACGGCCAGGCCCGCCGGATCTTCGCGAGCCGGGCGAACCGTCCGCTGCGGACGATCGCCGCACCGATCAGCAGGAGCAAACCGTGACCGACGTCGCCGAACATCATCCCGAACATCGCGACATAGACGATCCCGGCGACCAGAGACGGATCCACATCGGCGTACGGCACCGTCGTATAGGTCTGCACGAGCAGTTCGAAGGACTGGCCACGACCCTGCTGCCGCAACAACGTCGGCGGCTGGATGCCCGGAGGCTGCGAGAGAGGTACGGCGGCGCCGCCGATCGAGGTCACCTCGGAGGTCAGGCCGGGCATCGCCGCACTCGGTGTCCAGCCGAGCCAGGCCGTGACGGGACCGTGAGCGACCGCCTGAGCCGTTCGCCGCCGGAACTCAGTCTCGCGAGCCGACCAGCCCGGTTCGCGCTCCGCGGCGACGGCCAGCTCGACCTCGGGCTGCACCGGATCGAGGTCGACCACACCGGCCGCGTCCAGCCGCGCGAGCAGCTCACGGGATTGCTCGGCCGGGACGACCAGACCGATCCGCTGCATCCGCACCGGCCGCACGGCGTCACGCCAGGACATCGAGCACCTCCCCCGGTCCGGCGCCGAGCGCCGCGTCCCCGAGCGCGACCCGCACCCGCCAGCCGTCGACCGCCAGTACGGCGATCGCGCCCAGGAACGGCTCCACATCCGGCGTTCCGTGACGCAGCAGCCGAAAGCCGTCCGACTCGATCCGGACGGCGAGACCTGTCTCGGCACGCCAGAGGCCGGACGGGGCGTCGACACCCTCCAGGACCCAGCGGCCGGCCACCGGGATCGCCTCGCGCAGCGCAGACACCGAACCCGCCCGCACCCAGTTCGTCCCGACCAACGGAGCCGCGGCCCGGACCAGCCAGTCGGCTGGTCCAGTAGTTGTTACTAGCAACTGTTTGGCCACCAGCAGGGCTGCTGCACCGGTCACCCACTCGATCGTCGGGGCCGCCTCGGCGGCAACCATCCGTAGCCAGCGCAGCGCGAGTACGTCGTGCAGCGCCTCCACCGTGCTGTCGCCCGGATCGCCCCACGGCGAGGCCGCGAGCGCTTCACGGAGAGCTTGTGGCGAGGTCGTCCCGGCCATCCGTGGCCAGGACAGCGCCAGGCTGCCGAGGTCGTAGTACTGCCCGGACCGGCCGGGCTCGGCGAGGCTCCGCGCGTGCGTCTCGATGTTGGCGCGTTCGTAACGCGCGCCCAGTGCCCGGGCCAGTCCGACCGCCGATCTGGGCAGCCAGCCCGCCAGCACCCGCAACTGCCACAGCTCCGCGGCCGCGACCAGCCGCTCTGCCGCCGGCAGGGACGTGCCCGGTGCCGACGCCTTCGTGTACGCCGTACCGCGGAGCAGACCGAGCCCATCGGACAGGTTCGGCGAGCCCGCGATCCGCCGGGCCGCACCGGCTCCGATGCGTCGCCGTGCCATCGCCTTCGCCCGGACGGTAGCGGCCACCCAGCCCGCGCCCATCACGCCGCTCCGGCTCGTCCGGCGTCGGCTCGAACCCGGTCGAGGATCAGGGCGACCAGCTCGTCCATCCGCTGCCGGCCGCGCCGGGTCAGCACTTCCGCCTCAGCTGCCGCGGTGGTCCGGGTGCGCTCGGCCACGGCATCCCCGCCGGCCGTGATCGCGGCTGCCGCCTCGGCGCGCTCGGCGGCTCCACGGGCGGCAGCGGAGGCAACCAGGCCGGCCGCCTCGCGTTGCGCCTCCTCGATCAGTTCGGCCGCCGTCTGCTCGGCGCTCGCGCGGATCTCCTGGCACTCGGCGATCACACCGTCCAGGGCGTCGAAGACCGCGACGAGTTCGGTAGGAACACCGGGGCGGTGGTCCACAGGCACGCCGACCGGTCCGGCTCCTCCCGGGGAACCAACGGGGCGGAAGCGGCGCAGCCGATCCAGCATCACGCTCATCGCACCCCCCGTTCGGTTGTCACGGGTCCCAGTCACCGCGCTCCGGGTCTATCAGCATCGTGGCCGCGCGGCGCAGGCTCTTCCCAGGGCACAAGGTCCCGACCACCCCGGACAAGGGACCTCCGGCCGGGCGAAGGCCTTTCGGTCCCAGCCCGCGGGAACTTGGCCCCTGCCGTAGCGCCCCGTTCAGGTGTCAGCTGAGGGTGGGCGCGCCGGCGGACCGCCGGCAGCCCTCACCGGGAGGAGCACGACCATGAAAGCGGCACCTGGCGACTGGTTGATGATCGAAGGCACCCATCTCGACGAGCCGAAACGTCACGGTCTGATCCTGGAGGTCCACGGCCCCGAAGGCTCGCCGCCGTACATCGTTCGCTGGGACGACACCGGGACCGAGACCCTGGTCATCCCGAGCGCGGGCGCTCATATCCTCACCGCCGAACAGATGAAGCAGGCGCACGGCCGCTGAGCGGCGGACAGGTGGCTGGGCTGGTGGAACAGCGAGGTTCTCGAGTGGAGGCACCGCAGATGACCGCGAACGAGCAGCCGGACGGCGGCGGAGATCTGTCCCGGCGCGTCCGCAGACGCCGCAGCGTACTGGGGCTGACCCGCGAGGAGGTGGCCGCCCGGGCGCGGATGGACTCCGGCTACCTGGCCCGGGTCGAGCATGCGCCCGTCGCCCTGACCACCAGCACCCTGATCCGCCTCGCCGACGCCCTCGACACCACTGTCGCCGAGCTTCTCGGCGCGATCCCCGAACAGCCCCCGGGTCACGGTCGCGCCGCCCTGCGCGCCGTCCTGGCCGAGCTGAGCGAGCAGGAATGCCTCCGGTTGATCGAACCCGGCGGCATCGGCCGGGTCGCCTTCGAGTGGGCCGGCCGGCTGCACGTTCTCCCGGTGAACTTCGCCGTACACCACGGCGGCATCGTGTTCCGGACCGCGGCGACGACATCGATCGCGCAGTACGGCGAGGGACCGGTCGCCTTCGAGGTGGACCGCTTCGACCAGGGCATGCGCCAAGGCTGGAGCGTCCTGATCGACGGCCCCGCCCGGCACGCCGACTCCGACCGAGCCTCGTTGCTCAGTACGACGGTCGACCCCTGGGCGGGTGGTGACCGCCAGGTCTACGTTGTGATCACACCGACCTGCATCACCGGTCGCCGGGTCCGCGCCGGGCACGACGCGACGACGGGAGGAAGTCACCCATGATCACCACGGTCGTCGCCGGGTACGACGGGTCTCCCGCGAGCGAGACCGCGGTCTGGTGGGCGGCCGATGAGGCCGACCGCCGATCGGCGCGACTGCGCCTCACCTACGCCCAGCCGTTGCCGTTCTTCAGCAGCCCACTGGGGATCCCCTCGGTTCCGCTCCCCACCGACATGCTGCGGGTCACGGCCGAACACCTGCTGGCCGAAGCCGCCCAGGAGATCCGGGAGACCTTTCCGCGCCTGCTGGTCGACGCCGTCGTCACCTTCGGTGGCGCCGCACCGGCTTTGTTGCAGGAGGCAATGAACGCCGAGCTGGTCGTGGTCGGCTCCCGGGGCCTCGGCGAGTTCCGGGACCTGGCGATGGGATCGGTATCGGCCCACGTGGCGACGCACGCGGCGTGTCCGGCCGTCGTCGTACCGCCGCGGTGGGAGTCCGGCCAGGCGGGCGGGATCGTCGTCGGAGTCGACGGCTCCAAGTGCTCACTCCAAGCGATCGAGTTCGCCTTCGAGCAGGCCGAGTCCAGGCAGACGACGCTGATGGCCGTGATGGCCTGGCACGACCCGATCAGCACCGGCGCGAACGATCCGCTGCCTGTTGTCTACGACCTCGACACCCTCGAAGAGGAAAGCGCGGCGCTGCTGGCCGAGTCGATGGCCGGCCACCGGGACAAGTACCTGGACGTCCCCGTGGACGAGCTTCTCGTCCACGGGACCGCGCACGACGCACTGCTCTCCGCCGGCCGGTCCGCTGAACTCCTCGTGGTCGGATCCCGGGGCCGTGGCGCGTTCCGTGGCCTCCTGCTCGGCTCGACCAGCCGCGCCCTCGTCCACCACCCACCCTGCCCGGTCGCGGTCGTCCGCTGACTCAGGAAGACACGTTCAGCAGTAGGTAGCCGGCTGCCTACTGCAAGTCGGTGGCGCCAGGGGCCGGGACGGTGTCGTCGAACGCCCAGGTGAGTTCGTTGCGTACGTCGACCACCCCGTCGACCTCACGGGTCAGCCGCTCGGCGGTCGCCGCCATGCTCCGGTCGTCGAGTTCCCCGGTCAGAGTGACGACACCGTCGGCCACCGTCACCTCCACCCCGAATGGGTCGTCCCCCAGCGCGTGCTCGACCAGGTCACGCCGTACCCGCGCGAGAATCTCGTGGTCCGGAGCAACGAACGCGCGCAGCAGATCCGACCTGGTGACGATGCCGATCATGACGTCGCCGCCGGCGTCGGTGACGACCAGTCGGGTGACGCTCCGCGCCGCCATCCGGCGGGCCGCCTCGTCGAGGGTCGAGCCGTCGGTCATGGTGACCGCCGGGCGCGTCATCAGCGTCCGGGCGGTCACGGCGGCCGCCTTCGACCGCGATCGGTGGTGCCACCAGCGAAGCAACCACGGCAATCGGCGGGCCCGCTGGAACTGCTCCTTGCGGAGCAGATCCGTCTCCGAGACCACGCCGACCACGGTGCCGTACCGGTCGACCACCGGTACGGCGCTGATGTGGTGCTCGGCCAGCACTTCGGCCACTGTCTTGAATCCCGCGTCGTCGGGCACGGTGATGACGTCGGTGGTCATCACGTCCGCGACCGTCAGCCGGTGCTTCATAACTCCCCCTCGGCAAGGCGTCCACTCCCATTCCACGAGCCGGCCGATCGCGCGCGCAGGGCCGAAGGTCCCGGTCCTGCCGCCACAGGGCTCGGTCGCCGACCATGGACCCGCCTGGTTCAGGACTGACGGCCCTGCCGGCCGCCCACCCGTTGCCGTGTCCTGGAAGTGACCGCACGAGGAGGACGCCCGTGAACACCACCAAGGCACTGACCGGCGACGAGGTGGGCATTCTGCTCGCCGCCGCGGTCCACGCTCCGTCGATGGACAACACCCAGCCGTGGCGGTTCGAGGTCGCCGGGCCGGTGATCGACGTCCGGCTCGACGAGGACCTGGTCCTGCCCGTCGCCGACCCGGCCGGGCGGGCGATCCGGATCGGTCTGGGCGCGGCGGCGTTCAACCTCCGGGTTGCCGCCGCCATGCTCGGGCACGAGTCGACGTTCGCCGTCGCGCCCGACCCGGCCGAACCGGACCTGGTCGCCCGGATCTACCTGTCCGATCGCAGCGGCCTGATCGCCGACCTGTCCGCCCTGTACGGCGAGATCTCGCGCCGGCACACCTATCGCGGCCCGATGCTCGACCAGGCCATCCCACCGATCGTCATCAGCGCGCTGACCGACGCTGCCGAGATCGATGGTGCCGAACTGCACTGGCTGGACGACGATGCCACCCGGACGCTCGGGCAGCTCCTGCGGCAGGCCGACGACCTCGACTCGCACGACGAGGACCGCCTGCTGGAGCGCGGCCGGTGGGTCGGCGGCGAGCGGCCGCACGACGGCGTACCGGACTCCGCACTCGGGCCGGTGCCTACCGATCCGGCCATGGTCCGGGATCTGGCGACGGGTCTCGACACACCGGGCCGGGAGCACGCCGTCTTCGAACAGCGCCCGCGCATCGCCGTGCTCGCCACCGGGGACGAAGACGAGCCCGCCTGGGTGCTGGCCGGCCTGGCCTTGGAGCGTGTGTTGCTGGCCGCGACTTCCTCGGTGCTGGCCGTCTCCTTCCTCAATCAGGCGCTGGAGTACCCGACCTTGCGGGCACAGGTCCGGGACCTGATCGGCGGACGGAGCTGGCCGCAGATGATCCTCCGGATCGGCTATCCGGCCCAGGCCGAGGAACACACCGGCCGCCGCCCGTGGCGGGACGCGACCAGCTGGGTCGGTCTCGAGCCATGAACGACTGGGTCCACCGGTTCGGTGGCTACGACCCGGCCGACGAGCGGCGCCGTGAGGCGCTGTGCACCGTCGGCAACGGGTACTTCGCGACCAGAGGGGCGTGGGCGGGTGCGGTAGCGGGCGAACACCACTACCCGGGGACGTACCTGGCCGGCTACTACAACCGGCTGGCCGACCAGGTCAACGACCACGTACTCGAGAACGAGAGCCTGGTGAACCTGCCGGACTGGCTGCCGCTGACGGCTGCCATCGACGACGGCGACTGGCTCACTCCCGAGAACTGCGAGGTGGTCGAGCACGACCAGGAGCTGGACCTGCTGCGCGGCGTGCTGACCCGGCGGTTCCGGCTCCGCGATCCGCACGGCCGGGAGGTTCAGGCTGTGGAACGGCGCTTCGCCAGCATGGCCGAGCCACACCTGGCCGGCCAGACCCTGGCCGTCACCGTCCTCAACTGGGAGGGCCGGCTACGGCTCGGGACCGCGGTGAACGGAGCCGTCCGGAACGCCGGAGTCGAGCGCTACCGGAAACTGTCCGGCCGGCATCTGACCGACGTCTCCGCAACGGTTGCTGATGGCAACCTCATGGTCGCGGCGACGACGTCGCAATCCCGCCACCGGGTTGCCGTCGCGACGCGAACCGTTGCCGCCCACAACGGATCGCCGATCACGGAGTGGACCTCGGGGACGGACGCGACATCCGCCTGTGCCGAGGTCGTCGTCCCGGTCCGGAGCGGAGACGTCGTCACCGCCGAGAAGGTGGCCGCGCTCTACGGCTCGCGGGACCCGGGGATCTCCGAACCGCTGCTGGCCAGCCGCACCGCAGTCGCGAACGCGCGCGGCTTCGACCAACTGCGCGACGCCCACGTGCTGGCCTGGTCACACCTGTGGCGGCAGTTCTCGCTCGATCTCGAGGAGCCGTTCGACGGCACCCTGGCCGCTGTCCGGTTGAACCTCTTCCACTTGCTCCAATCCGTCTCGCCGTACAGCGCCGACACCGATGCCGGCGTACCCGCTCGCGGCCTGCACGGGGAGGCGTACCGGGGCCACATCTTCTGGGACGAGTTGTTCGTCTTTCCGGTCCTCACCTTGCGCATGCCTGCGCTGACGCGGGCACTGCTGCTGTACCGGTACCGGCGGCTGCCCGCCGCCCGGCTGGCGGCTCGGCTGGCGGGCTGTCCGGGAGCCATGTACCCGTGGCAGTCCGGCAGCGACGGCCGCGAGGAGAGCCAGCGGCTGCATCTCAACCCGTTGTCCGGTCGCTGGAGCGAGGACGCGACCTTCCGGCAACGGCACGTCGGCCTGGCGATCGCCTACACCATGTGGCAGTACGTCGAGCTGACCGGCGACCTCGCATTCCTCGGCGACTACGGCGCCGAGGTCATCGTCGAGGTGGCGCGGTTCTTCGCCGGCCTCGCGGAGTACGACCAGGGTCGCGACCGGTACGTGATCCGCGGTGTGGTCGGACCCGACGAGTTCCACACCGGCTATCCCGATCAGCCGGCCGCTGGGATCGACAACAACGCCTACACGAACGTGATGGCCGTCTGGCTGTTCGGCGTGGCCGCGAAGGCCCTCGCGCTGCTACCGGACTGGCAGCGCACGCAGCTGGTCGAGTCCCTCGGCCTCCGCGCCGAGGAACTGAGTCACTGGGACCAACTGACCCGTCGGATGTACGTCCCGTTCCACGACGGGGTGATCAGCCAGTTCGAGGGATACGAGCAGCTTTCCGAGCTCGACTGGGAGCACTACCGGGCCGAGTACGGCGATATTCGCCGGCTGGACCGGATCCTCGAAGCCGAGGGGCAGGACGTCACGGCGTACCAGGTCTCCAAGCAGGCCGACGTACTGATGCTGCTGTACCTCCTGCCCCGCCGGGAGTTGCGCGAGCTGATGGAAAGGCTCGGCTACCCGCTGACCGCCGAAACGATCCGCGCCACGGTCGAGTACTACCTGGCCCGCACGTGCCACGGCTCGTCGCTGAGCGCGGTTGTGCACGCCTGGGGGTTGGCGATGCTCGATCCCGATCGGGCTCTGGGCTTCCTCGAACAGGCACTGCACAGCGACGCCGGCGATCCGAGCCAGACAGGCACGACCGCCGAGGGCATCCACCTTGCCGCGATGGCCGGCGGTGCCGATCTCATCCAGCGCTGTTTCACCGGCCTGAGCACGTCGAACGACGTACTCCGCTTCGGGCCGCACTGGCCGGGCAAACTCGGCACACTCCGGATGGTGCTGCGCTACCGAGGACACCGTCTCGTCGCCGAAGTGTCCACCAGCGGGCTGACGCTCACCGTCGATCCCGGCCCGGGCGCGCCGATCACCGTGCGCTGCTTCGGCCGAACGCGGCAATTGAAGGCCGGCGAGTCCCACACCTGGCCGTCCAGCTGATCAGCTGGACGGTCGGCGGCCATAGACGAAGTAGGCGATCGGCACCGCACCGACCGCGTTGATGAGCGTGATCGCGAGCGCCCAGAGTGCCTTGGAGCCTCTGACCTCGGTCGCTGGGCGGCGCGCCAGGTCAGCGAGGGCGGCAGCTTTCAAGGCGCTCTCGAGGGCGGCACCGGCGATGATGACACGGCGCCTGCCAGGACTGAGGTCGTGCCACTTGGTTCCGGCCACGTCTCCACCATGCGCCTGGCCGACCTCCCCGGCAAGGGAGGTCGGCCAGGCCCGCATTGCTCAGCGTGTGTCGCTGTCCGCCGAGGTCGGCGCCACAGCGGCGCGGCCGGCTTCGAGGCGGGCGATCGGGATGCGGTACGGGGAGCAGGAGACGTAGTCCAGCCCGGCCTCGGCGAAGAAGGCGATCGACGCCGGGTCGCCGCCGTGCTCACCGCAGACACCGATGACCAGGTCGGGGTTGCCGCTGCGTCCCTCGGCGACGGCGATCCGGACCAAACGGCCCACACCCACGACATCCACCGACTCGAACGGCGAGACCGCGAAGATCCCGGCGTCGAAGTAGCGCGGGAAGATCGATGCCTCCACGTCGTCGCGGCTGAACGCCCAGGTCAGCTGGGTGAGATCGTTGGTGCCGAACGAGAAGAAGTCGGCGGACCGGGCGATCTGCTCGGCACCCAGCGCCGCCCTCGGCACCTCGATCATCGCGCCGATCCGGGTCGGGACCGTGCGGCCGGTTCGGGTCGCCACCTCGGCGAGGACACCTTCGATCTCCTGCCGCACCAGGTGCAGCTCAGCTTCGCCGGCCACCAACGGCACCATGATCTCCGGGAGCACCGTCTTGCCCTCGCCCGTCACGATGACGGCCGCCTCGGCGATCGCCCTGGCCTGCATTTCGAACAGCCCCGGGATGACGATGCCCAGCCGGACACCGCGCAGTCCCAGCATCGGGTTGCTCTCGTGCATCCGCTGGACCGCCGGCAGCAGGCGCTCCGCGTCGACGTCGGGCGTGCCGGTGGCTCGGCCGACGGCCGCCCGCACCGACAGGTCGGTCAGGTCGGGCAGGAACTCGTGCAGCGGCGGATCGATCAGGCGCACGGTCACCGGCAGACCGGCCATCGCCCGGAAGATCCCGACGAAGTCGTCGCGCTGGAGCCGCAGCAGTTCCTCGAGCACCGTCTGCTGGTCCGGGGCACCTTCGGCGAGCACCAGCCGCTCGACGAGCCTGCGACGCTCACCGAGGAACATGTGCTCTGTCCGGCACAGCCCGATGCCGCCCGCGCCGAACTGCCGGGCGCGCTCGGCGTCCGCGGGAGTGTCGGCATTCGCGTGGACGCCGAGCCTGCGACGGACATCCGCGTGCCGCAGCAGCCGGTCGACCGCACGCACCAGGTCGTCCGCCTCGGCGAGGCTGAGACGGCCCTCGAAGTACTCCACGATCGGAGAGGCCACCACAGGAACCTCACCGCGGTAGACGACGCCCGTCGTCCCGTCCAGTGAGAGCACGTCGCCTTCCTCGACGACGGCACCCTCGGCCGTGACAGCGCGACGCGCCACCGGGTCCACGGACAGGCTGTCCACGCCGCAGACACAGGTCTTGCCCATTCCTCGAGCGACGACCGCGGCGTGGGAGGTCTTGCCACCTCGAGTGGTGAGGATCCCCACCGCTGCCAGCATGCCGGGCAGGTCGTCGGGGTTCGTCTCCCGGCGGACGAGAACGACGTGCCGGCCGTCGGCGGCGAACCGCTGTGCCGCCTCGGAGTCGAAGGCCGCGACTCCTACCGCGGCACCCGGCGAGGCGGGCACACCGTGGGCCAACTCCGGTACGCCGTGCCGCTCGCCGAACCGTGGGAACATCAACTGTCCGAGCTGGGCGCCGCTGACGCGCAACAATGCCTCGTCGAGGGTAATGAGGCCCTCATCGACCAACTGGACCGCGATCCGGAACGCCGCCCCGGCGGTACGTTTGCCGACCCGCGTCTGCAGCATCCACAGCCGGCCACGCTCGATCGTGAACTCGATGTCACACAAGTCGCGGTAGTGCCGTTCCAAGGTGGTCATCGCGGTCACCAGTCCGGCATAACTCACCGGATCGATGTCGGCGAGCCGCGCCAACGGAACGGTGTTGCGGACCCCGGCGACGACGTCCTCGCCCTGAGCGTCCTGGAGGTAGTCTCCGTAGACCCCGGTCGCACCCGACGCCGGGTCGCGCGTGAAGGCGACACCGGTGCCGCTGTCCGGACCGCGGTTGCCGAAGACCATCGCCATCACGTTGACCGCTGTGCCGAGGTCGTCCGGGATGTGCTCCTGGCGCCGGTACAAGCGAGCCCGAGGCGTCGACCACGAGCGGAAGACGGCACGGACCGCGAGGTCGAGCTGCTCCGCCGGATCCTGCGGGAAGGGCCGGCCTGCGTGGTCGGCGATCACCTGCTTCAGCGCCGTACAGGCACGTTCGATCGCCGGGGCCGGCAGCTCCTCAGGAGTCCCGACGCCCCACTCGGCGTACTCCGTGGACACGGCCGCCTGCAGCAGGTCGTCCGGGACGTCGAGAACGGTACGCGCGTACATCTGCAGCAGCCGCCGGTAGGAGTCCCACGCGAAGTGCTCGTCGCCCGAGTGCTTCGCCAGCCCGTGGACCGACTCGTCGGTCAGCCCGATGTCGAGGATGGTTTCCATCATCCCGGGCATCGAGAACTTCCCACCCGAGCGGACCGAGATCAGCAGCGGGTCCGCCGGGTCACCCAGCCGGCGACCCATCACCTGTTCGAGCCGGCCGAGGTGCGCCGTGATCTCGCCGGCCAGCCCGGCCGGCAGGTCTCCGGTCTCCAGATAGGCACGGCACCCCGTGGTCCCGATCGTGAATCCCGGCGGAACCGGGAGCCCCAGCCGGGTCATCTCCGCGAGATTGGCGCCCTTCCCACCGAGTAGCTCTTTCTGGTCCATGCTCCCTTCGGCGAAGTCGAAGACGTAGCGACCGGTCGTCGGCATTGTGGTCATGTGTATGCCACCTCCCTCTCCCACGGTCCTGTCCCTCGCGCCGCGGGCACAGGGCCGAAGGTCCCGTTCGAGGACCAGTCCGCTGCGGTCGCCGTGAGTGGTTAGGGTGCAGGCATGGGGAGCAGCGTCTACATCGCGTCGGTGGAGGGGTCCACCGGAAAGTCCACGGTCGCCCTCGGAGTGCTTCAGCAACTGTCGCGCCGGGTCGAACGGGTGGCTGTGTTCCGTCCCATCGTTCGTCCGGACACGGCGACGTACGGTGGTCGGGACTACGTACTGGACCTCCTGACCGCCCACGAGGCGGTCCAGTCGGCGTACGGCGAGAGCCTCGGCGTCACGTACGACGAGGTGCATGCGGACCCCGACGCCGCGCTCGACGCGATCGTGCAGCGCTACCACGAGATCGCCGACCACGTCGACGCCGTACTCGTCGTCGGCAGCGACTACACCGATGTGGGGACTCCGACAGAGTTCTCCTTCAACGCCAAGATCGCCGCCAACCTGGGCACACCGGTCGTCCTCGTCCTCAACGGGTTCCAGCGCAGCCCGCATGAGGTTCGGATGATCGCCGACATGGCTGTCGGGGAACTGCGCGGCAACCACGGTTCGCTGGCCGCGGTGGTCGCCAACCGCGTCACCCCCCACCACCTCGCTGACACCGTCGCGGTACTGGTAGGCGCCGGTGCACCGGCGTTCGCCCTGCCGGAGGAGCCGCTCCTCACTCAGCCCACGGTCGCGGACCTGATGGTCCCGGTCGAAGGCCGTCTGCTGAGGGGTGATCCCGCCCTGCTGACGCGAGAGGTCACCGGCCTCGTCGTCGCCGGGATGACGATGCCGAACGTGCTCGACAGGCTGTTCGACGGCGCAGCGGTGGTGACTGCGGCAGATCGGCCGGAGGTGGTCCTCGGGGTGCTGGTCGCGCACGCGTCGCTCAACTTCCCGCAGATCTCCGCGGTCGTCCTCAATGGCGGCTTCACGCTGCCGGCGCAGGTCCAGCGGCTGCTCGACGGGGTCGGGGTGACACTGCCCATCCTCGAGACCACTCTCGACACGCAGGCCACGTCGGCGGCACTGACCGCCGTCCGCGGCAGGCTCACGAAGGACTCGCCGCGCAAGGTGGACGCGGCGTTGTCCCTGTTCGAGCAGAACGTCGACGGCGAGGCCCTCCTCGATCAACTGGAGGTCGCGCGCAGCAACGCGGTGACGCCGCTGATGTTCGAGCACCAGCTGATCGACGAAGCAGTTGCCCACCGCAAGCACATCGTCCTGCCCGAAGGCGAGGAGGAGCGGATCCTGCGGGCCGCGGACGTCCTGCTCCGCCGTGGAGTGGCCGACCTGACCCTGCTCGGGAATCCGGTGGTGATCAGCGCGAAGGCCGCCGCACTCGGCGCCGACGTGGCGGCCGCCCGGATCGTCGACCCCGAGCACGACCATCTCGCCGAGCGGCTCGCGGACGAGCTGCACCGGCTCCGGAAGCATCGCGGGATCGACCTGGACCGAGCCCGCGAGCTGGTCAGAGACGTCTCGTACTTCGGCACGATGATGGTCCAGCTCGGCCTCGCCGACGGCATGGTGTCCGGCGCGGCGCACACCACCGCCCACACCATCCGGCCCGCGCTCGAGATCGTCAAGACCGTGCCCGGGGTCTCCGTCGTCTCCTCGGTGTTCTTCATGTGCCTGCAGAACCAGGTCCTGGTGTACGGCGACTGTGCGGTCAACCCGGATCCCACCGCCGAGCAGCTCGCGGACATCGCGATCTCCTCGGCCGCGACAGCGGTTGCCTTCGGCATCGAACCGCGGGTCGCGATGCTGTCCTACTCGACCGGGACCTCCGGTTCGGGGACCGACGTCGAAAAGGTGTCGAAGGCAACGATGATCATCCGCGAACGAGCACCGGAGCTGCCGGTCGAGGGACCGATTCAGTACGACGCCGCGATCGACAGCGCGGTGGCGAGGACGAAGCTGCCCGGCTCGCCGGTGGCGGGCCGGGCGACCGTGTTCATCTTCCCCGACCTCAATACCGGCAACAACACCTACAAGGCGGTGCAGCGCTCGGCGAACGCCGTCGCGGTCGGGCCGGTCCTGCAAGGTCTGCGCCGACCCGTCAACGATCTGTCGCGCGGAGCGACCGTACGAGACATCATCAACACCGTCGCGATCACCGCCGTCCAGGCCGCCGGGAGCCGCACGCAATGAGCGACCACGTCCTGGTGATCAACGCCGGCTCCTCGTCGCTCAAGTACAGCGTGGTCGACGCCCGCACCGGTGAAGCGGCGGCCGCCGGCCTGGTAGAGCGCATCGGGGAAGGCGAGGGCCGCCACGTCCATCGCGGCCCGGCCGGCGAGACCGAGACGACGCGGTCGATACTCACCCACGAGGATGCGCTGCGCGCGGCGATCGATACCTTCGACAAGCACGGGCCATCACTCGCCGACCTCGACCTCAGGGCGGTGGGCCACCGCGTAGTCCACGGAGGCTCCCGGTTCTCGGCTTCGGCGCCGATCGACGACGCACTGCTCGCCGAAGTGACCGGGCTGGTACCGCTCGCCCCGCTGCACAACCCGGCGAACCTGGAGGGAATCCGGGTCGCCCGCCGGCTCTTCCCCGACCTGCCACAGGTCGCCGTGTTCGACACCGCGTTCCATCAAACGCTCCCTCCGCACGCCTACACCTACGCGGTGCCGCTGACCTGGCTGGAGGACCACGGGGTCCGCCGCTACGGCTTCCACGGAACATCGCACGCGTTCGTCTCCCACGAGACCGCTCGACTGCTCGGACGTGATCCGGCCGAGACGAACGTCATCGTGCTGCACCTCGGCAACGGGTGCTCGGCCTCGGCCGTTCTGGGCGGCCGGTCGGTGGAGACCTCGATGGGCCTGACTCCGCTGGAGGGACTCGTGATGGGGACCCGCTCCGGCGACGTGGACCCCGCGATCCCGGCCTACCTGGCGCGGGAACTGGGCATGTCCGTGGACGAGATCGACCGTGCGCTCAACTCGGCATCGGGACTGAAAGGCCTGGCCGGCGAGAACGACTTCCGTGAACTGTCGCGACTGCGCGCACGGGGTGACGAGCACGCCAGTCTCGCCTTCGACGTCTACTGCCACCGGATCCGCAAGTACGTCGGCGCCTACTACGCCGTCCTGGGGACAGTCCACGCCGTCGTCTTCACCGCCGGTGTGGGTGAACACTCGGCCGAGGTCCGGGCTGCGTCTCTGGCCGGTCTGGAACGCCTCGGGATCGCCATCGACAGCAACCGGAACAACGCAGCGTTCTCCGGAGCGCACCGCATCTCCACCGATGCCGGCGAGGTCGCGGTGTTCGTGGTCCCCACCAACGAGGAGTGGCAGATCGCGCGCGAGACCCTCGGCGTCGTACGTCACGGTTCGGGGGCGTGACTGATGGCTCTGATGAACGGCGACGATCTGCCCGCCGCTTGGCCGGGCAGTTCCGCCACTGGTGACGACCGGTTAGCTTTGGGTATGTGAGTGAGGCCCCGAGCGATCGCTGGGACGAGAGCGCGCTGGAGTTCGCCGGGCTGTCCCGGGTCCGGCTCGACGCCCTCCTGCAGGAGCTTCTCGGCCGCGTCGACGAGATCATGGACTCGCAGGAGCGGTTGCGTGCGCTGCTGGACGCCGTCGTCGTCATCGGCGCCGACCTCGACCTCACGAGCACGCTGGACCGGATCATCACCTCGGCCTGTGAGCTCGTCGGCGCCCGCTACGGCGCGCTGGGCGTGGTCGGACCGGACGGCAAGCGGCTGAGCCGGTTCATCACCCACGGTGTCACCGCCGAAGAGATCGCGGCGATCGGGCCACTACCCGAGGGACACGGCCTGCTGGGCGCGCTGATCGATCACCCCGCATCGCTCCGCCTGCGCGACCTGTCCGAACACCCCCGATCGTTCGGCTTCCCCGCGAACCACCCGCCGATGAAGAGCTTTCTCGGTCTGCCGGTGCGCACCCGGGACCACGTCTTCGGCAACTTCTACCTCACCGAGAAGGCCGACGGTGCGGACTTCACCGAGGACGACGAGCGCGCCCTGACCGCGCTGGCCGCGGCGGCGGGAGTCGTGATCGACAACGCCCGCCTCTACGCCGACACCGAACGCAGGCGACGCTGGCACGAGGTGACCGCGGAGATCACCCAGCTCATGCTCGGTGACTACGACCCGAACGATGCCTTGCGACTGATCGCCCGCCGGGCCAGAGAGGTGTCCGGTTCCCTGGTCGGGGCGGTTCTGCTCGTGCTCGACGACGTACTCGTCATCGAGGCCGTCGACGGCCCGGCGGCGTTCCAGCCGTACACCGGACGGCAGATCCCGGCCGATCTTCCGGTGCTGGGCGACATCATGCGCGGTGATCAGCAGGTGGTGATCGAGAACGCCGCCCAACTCGTGAAGGAACACGGCATACTCACCGAGGTCCCGGAGGTCGAGATGCTCGGGCGCACTATCATCGCGCCACTTCCATCCGGCAGCCTCAGTACGGGCGGGCTCCTGATCGTCGCCGCCAGCCAGAGCGCGACCCTCTCCGTGACGGTGGGGACGGATCTGCTCCGGATGTTCGCCAACCAGGCGACGCTCGCTCTCGAGCGCGCTCAAGCACAACGCGATCGGTCGACGATCGCCGTCCTGGAGGACCGGGATCGGATCGCCCGGGACCTGCACGACCTCGTCATCCAGCGGCTGTTCGCGACCGGCCTGCAACTGCAGGGAATGCACAAGGTGGCACGGCCGGACGTCCGGGAACGGATCGGCCGGGCCGTCGCCGACATCGACGCCACCATCACGGATCTGCGCGCCGCCATCTTCGAGCTCCATCATCGCCCCGACGACATCTCTTTGCGCGCGGATGTCAGTGCGCTGGTCGCAGAGTACGCCGAGCCGCTGGGCTTCCGGCCCGCGCTGACCTGCACCGGGCCGCTCGACACCGCCGTACCCGCCGCTGTCCGTCCGCAGATCCTCGCCGCGATCAGGGAGTCGCTGTCGAACGTGGTACGCCACGCACGGGCAACGCACGTTACCGTCGAGGTGATCGTCACCGGCCAGGAGGTCGTCGCCCGGGTTGCCGATGACGGCGTCGGTCTGCCTCCTGATGCCCATCAGACCGGCCTGCGCGACCTTCGCGAGCGGGCCGCCGCACTCGGTGGCGCCGTCCACATCGGTCTCAATGAGCCGACCGGCACCGTGGTGGAGCTGCGCACCCCGTTGAACTGATCACGTCTCGCCGGGCCCCGACGATCGCTTGCTCCGAGTCCCAGTGGAGTCAGGGACTTTCGGCCCTACTGCGGCGCTCTCCGCCAGATGATCGTTGGTTTGTCCACCGCAGGGAGGCCCCCATGAGCACGCAGCAGTTCGATCACTCGCGTCTGCAGATCGTCAGCCGGGCAGATTGCCTGGAGCTGCTCGAGTCGGTCCCGCTCGGGCGGCTGGTCTACACCTACGGCGGTCTCCCCGCCGTCCGGCTGGTGAACTTCGTGCTGGACGACGACACGATCGTGTTCAGCACCGCGACCGGCGACAAGTTCCGGGCCGCGGAGCGGGGTGACGTGGTCGCCTTCGAGGCCGATGACGTGGACCTCGAGCGTCACCTCGGCTGGACCGTGACCGCCATCGGGCACTTGTCCGTGGTTTCCCCGGAGGAGACCGCCGAGCTCCGCCAGACCGTGCCGTTGCATTCGTGGCTGCCGATGGACGATCCACAGCTGGTCCGGCTCGGAATCGAATCCGTCCACGGGCGGCGCCTGGTTCCCTGGGGGCAGCGTCCTCGGGCCGCGAGCTCACACCAGCAGTGATATTTTCGAGTACCTTGGACCCGTGGCTGAGGGCTCACGGTCAGGGAGTGGAAGCTGGGACGAAGGAGCGCTGGAGTTCGCAGGCTTGTCCCGGGTGCGTCTTGATGCCCTCCTGCAGGAGGTCCTCGGCCGCGTCGACGAGGTCATGGACACCCAGGAGCGCCTGCGCGCCCTCCTCGACGCGGTCGTCGGCATCGGCGCCGACCTCGACTTGAACAGCACCCTGGACCGCATCGTGAGCGCCGCCTGCGAACTGGCCGGTGCCCAGTACGGCGCTCTCGGTGTCGTCGGCCCGGACGGCAAGCGGCTCGTCCGCTTCATCACCCACGGTGTCACCGACGAGCAGATCGCCGCGATCGGCCCGTACCCCGAGGGTCACGGCATCCTGGGTCTGCTGATCGAGCACCCCGAACCGATCCGCATGCACGATCTCGCCGAGGACCCGCGCTCGTACGGCTTCCCGGCGAACCACCCACCGATGAAGAGCTTCCTCGGTGTTCCGATCCAGACCCGCGAGCACGCCTTCGGCAACCTGTACCTGACCGAGAAGACCGGCGGCGCCGACTTCACCGAGGACGACGAACGCACGGTGACCGCACTCGCCGCTGCCGCCGGGGTCGTGATCGACAACGCCCGGCTGTACGCCGATACCGAGCAGCGCCGGCGCTGGCACGAGGTCACCGCCGAGATCACGCAGCTGATGCTCGGCGAGTTCGAACCCGGGCAAGCACTCCAACTGATCGCACAGCGATCCCGCGAACTGTCCGGGGCACTCGTGGCAGCGGTGCTGCTCATCGAGGACTCCGACCTCGTCGTGCGGGCAGTCGACGGACCACCGCAGTTCGAGCGCTTCCTCGGCCGCCATGTCCCGGCCGACCTTCCGGTGGTCGGCCACGCGATCACCGGGCACGCCCAGGTGGTGATCGAGGATCTGGCTCAGGTGCTGAAGGACACCGGCGGCCTCACCGAGTTCCCCGAGGCGGCCGACCTCGCGCGGACGACGACGGTGCCGCTGCCGGCCGGCGGCACCGGCACCGGCGGTCTGCTCGTGGTCGCCATGGAACACGGGTCCACCACGCGAGTGTCCGAGGGCACGGACCTGATCCGGATGTTCGCCGGCCAGGCCACCTTGGCCCTGGAACGCGCCCAGGCGCAGCACGACCGCGACGTGCTCGCGGTGCTCGAGGATCGCGACCGGATCGCCCGGGATCTGCACGATCTGGTGATCCAGCGGCTCTTCGCCACCGGGCTGCAACTCCAGGGCATGCATCGGCTTGCCCGCCCCGAAGATCAGCATCGACTCAGCCGGGCGGTCGAGGACATCGACACGACCATCCACGATCTTCGGGCCGCGATCTTCCAGCTTCAGCAGACACCGGAATCCAGTTCGCTGCGCGGCGACGTTCAGGCGCTCGTCGCGGAGTACGCCGAACCACTCGGATTCCGGCCCCAGCTGATCTGCACCGGCCCGATCGACACCGTCGTACCGGATCCCGTCCGCCCGCAGATCCTCGCCACCGTCCGGGAGACGCTGTCCAATGTCGTCCGGCACGCCCAGGCCTCCCACGCGACGGTCGAGATAGCGGTCGGCTCAGGTGAGGTGATGGCCCGGATCTCCGACGACGGCGTCGGCATCGGGACCAGCGATCGCAGAAGCGGGCTGCGCAACCTCGCCGAGCGCGCTCAGGCCCTCGGCGGAAGCGTCCAGCTCACCGGCAACGAGCCGCACGGCACGGTGGTGGAGTTCAGGGCGCCGATCGGCGACTGACCGACTGCCGAAGGGCCTCCCGAATCGGGACTCTTGCCCGCAGCGCCACCCTCCTCCCTGGCGCGAAGCTGAGGTATCACCAGTGGGAGGAGCCACCGATGTCGGACCAGCACTTGCCGGCGGAGCACGTCGACAGCCTGCTCGCAGCGGCCATCGCCGCGCCCAGCATGCACAACACCCAGCCGTGGCGGTTCGAGGTGAACGGTCACGTCATCGACCTCTTCCTCGACGGCTCACGCACCCTGCCCGCCGAGGACCCCACTGGCCGGGCGATGCGGATCGCGGCCGGTGCCGCGACCTTCAACCTGCGCTGCGCGGCCGCCGCACTCGGCTACGGCACCTGGTTCGGCCTCGCGCCGTACCCGGAAGAACCCGACCTGCTGGCCCGCATCGTCATCGAACCCACGAGCGCCCAGGACGACGACCTTCGCAACCTCGCCGAGCAGATTCCGCGCCGACACACCGACCGGCGCCCATCCGATCCGACGCCGTTGGCCGAGAAGATCCGCGTCGGTCTGCTGCGGGCGGCGTTCGCCGAGGGTGCCGAGCTGACGTGGCTCGGCGAACCTGAGATCCGCGCCGTGCTCGACCTGGTGCTCGACACCGACCTGCGTGAGATCAGGGACTGGCATCGCCGCGCCGAACGCGCCCACTGGGTCGGCGGTGAGCGCACCACCGAAGGAGTGCCGAGCTCGGCGCTCGGACCACGATCCGCCAGCTACCCGGCGGCCGTTCGGGACCTGGCCACCCGGCCGACCGACCGGGCCCGCGATCAGGGCACCTTCGAGGCCAACCCGGATCTCGCCATCCTGTCCACCGACTTCGACGAGCCCGCAGACCAGGTCACCGCCGGCGCCGCGCTCGAACGTGTCCTGCTGACCGCGACCCGAGAGGGCGTCAGCGCGTCGTTCCTCAACCAGCCGCTCGAGTTCGAGGACCTGCGCCGCAAGGTGCAGCGCCTCACCCAGCGGCCGGGGCACGCCCACATGATCATCCGCTTCAGTCGCAGCCATCCCGGCGTCGGAACTGCCCGCCGGCCGATCGCCGACTTCCGAACCACCAAGGAGCAGCCATGACCACCACCCTGCAACAGGAGATCGACCGCTGGGAGGCCGACCTCGAGACCATCGCGGCGAACAGTGCCTCGGACAGCTGGTTCCTGGAGGAACGCCGCTTCGCCGAAGCGCAGCACACGATCATGGCCTTCCGCGGCCACATCCTGCCCCTCGTCGCGCACCAGCAGCCACAGGACGCGGTCGTCTCGCACGAGATCGAGCACCTCGTCGACCGCCTCGAAGACCTCCGCAACGACCTCTACCGAACCGTCCACCCGCCCACCTCCCACGAGGAGATCGCCGAGACAGTGGCTGCACTGCGCGCCCTCTCCCGAACCGCTCTGCGGGACGGGCGATCACTCGAAGACGTGCGATGACCAGTCTCACCTTCCTCGGCGCCGCCGGGACGGTGACCGGCAGCAAGTTCCTGGTCGAGCAGGACGAGCAGCGGATCCTGATCGACTGCGGCCTGTTCCAGGGCGACGCCCGCTGGCGCCGGCGCAACTGGGATCCGTTCCCGGTGAACCCGGCATCACTGTCCGCCGTCGTCCTCACCCACGCGCACCTGGACCACTGCGGCTACCTGCCCAGCCTGGTTCGCCAGGGCTTCCACGGCCCGGTGATCTGCACCCCGGGTACAGCGGAGGTTGCAGCGATCGTGCTGCGCGACGCCGCGCATCTCCAAGTGGAGGACGCGGAGCACGCCCGCGAGGGTGGGTACTCGCGTCACGATCCGCCGCTGCCCTTGTTCGACACCGCCGATGCCGAGCGGGCCATCGGCCAGTTCCGGCCGTCCGTCGGTCAGGCCGAGTTGCCCGGCGGCGCCACGGTCACGCTCCATCGCGCCGGCCACATCCTCGGCTCGGCCTTCGCCGTCCTCGAGCAGGACGACCGCCGCCTGCTGGTCAGCGGCGATCTCGGCCGTCAGGAGCATCCGCTGCTCCTGCCACCCGAACTTCCGCCGGCCGTCGACACCATCCTGGTCGAGTCCACGTACGGCGATCGCCGCCATCAGCCGCTCGACCACGCCCGGCTGGCCCGGCTGATCAGCGCGACGGCCGCTCGCGGCGGTGTCGTCCTGATGCCCGCGTTCGCCATCGACCGGACCGCGGTCCTGCTGCACGAGCTCACTGGTCTGGCTCACGATCGCCTGATCCCCAAGCTGCCCGTGTACGTGAACAGCCCGATGGCCCTGGCCGCGCTGAACGTCTATCGCGCGGCTGTCGACGCCAAGTCACCCGAGCTCCGGCCAGAGGTCGTCGGTGGCCCGGACCCCTTCGATCCCGGCGACCTGCGCCTGGTTCACTCGGTGGAGGAATCCATCCGGATCAGCGATCCCGGCCGTCCGTCGATTGTCATCTCGGCGTCCGGCATGGCCACCGGCGGCCGGGTCCTGTACCACCTGGCCCGACTGCTACCGAGCGCCCGGAACACCGTCGTACTCCCGGGCTTCCAGGTTCCCGGCACCCGTGGCCGGGCGCTGCTCGACGGCGCCCGCTCGGTCAAGATCCACGGCCGCTACGTCCCGGTCCGCGCACAGGTAGTCGGCCTGCCGGAGTTCTCCGCGCACGCCGACTCCGACGAGCTGATCGGGTGGCTTTCCGCAACGCCTCGGGCACCGGAGGTCGTCCACGTCGTGCACGGTGAGGACCACGCCCGCGCCGAACTCGTCCGGAGGATCCAGGACGAGCTCGACTGGACCGCGGTGGCGCCGAGCCACCTCGAGCGGATCCGGCTCTGATCACGCATCGTCCGCGCGCATGCGGCGGGCGTGCCAGTCGGGTTCGGGGTTCGCCGGTGTGAGGCGCATTCGGATGTCGACCGCGAAGGCGCCGGACGGGCCGGCGATCAGCGGGTTGATGTCGAGTTCCGCCAGCTCGGGGACCTGTTCGGCGAGCCAGGCGATGCGGTGGATGACGTCCAAAACGGCCTCCTGGTCCGCAGCTTGGGCGCCGCGGTAGCCGGCCAGCAGTGGTGCGCAGCGCAGTGAGTGCAGCGTCTCGATGGCGTCGAGGTCCGTGAGCGGTAGGCCGCGCCACTGGCGGTCGGCCAGCAGGTCGGTGAGGATGCCACCGCTACCGGCCATGAGCAGCGGCCCGAACAGACGGTCCCGCACCACGCCGATCACCAACTCGGTCCCACTCGGTGCCATCGCCTGCACCACGACCTGCGGGTCCCCGGCCGCGGCGACAACTTCGTCGTACGCCGTGGCCACCTGCACCGAGTTCGCCAACCCAACCCGCACACCGCCGATATCGGTCTTGTGCAGGACGCCGGGCGCAGCAGTCTTCAGTGCGACCGGATACCCCGCCGACTCCGCCGCCCGGATCGCCTCGGAACGAGTCGACGCGGCGAGGACCGGGATCGCCGGAACCCCGGCGCACTGCAGAAGCTGGCCGGCCTGCAACGGCCCCATCCAGCCACCGTCCGGGCTCTGCTCGAGGAACCACCGCACGACGGCTCGCGCTCCAACACCATCGACCCGCGCCAGCTCCGGTACGACGCCCTGCGGCCGCGACCGCCACTCGGCGTACTGAACGGCATGGGCCAACGCGCGCACGGCGCTCTCCGGGAACGGGAACACCGGCAAGCGACGGCCGTCCGCAAGCGCGACCTCCGGCGCGGCGTGAGTCGCACCGACGCAGTTCACGACGATCGGCACCTCGGCCTGGGTCGCGGTCCTGGCGACAGCGTCGTAGATGTCCTCGACCCGGCCGGCGCGCGTCGCGGCATAGCAGACCAGCACGATGTCGACCTCGCCGCTCTCGACGATGACCTTCAAGGCTCGGGCCAGGCTCTTCGGAGACGCGGCCGCGCCGAGGTCGACAGGGTTGCCGCTGCCCACCGCACCGACCGCCGCCAGCTCACCCTGAACAGCCGAGCTCAGCTCCGGCAGTTCGAGACCGAGCCGGCCGGCCGCGTCAGCGGCGAGCACTCCCGCACCACCCGCGTTGCCGACGACGGCGAGCCGACGGCCACGAGGCAACGGCCGGACGCTCAGCACCCGGGCCGTCTCCACCAGTTCCTCGACGGTGTCCATCCGCAGTACGCCGGACTGCGCGAACAGGGCGTCCACAGCGGTCTCAGGAGTCGACGCCGCGGCAGTGTGCGAGGCGCCGGCCCGCCGGCCACCCGCCGAACGACCGCCCTTCACGACGAGAATCGGCTTCGTCCGGCCGACCAGGCGGGCCAGCCCGCCGAACTTGCGCGGGTTCCCGAACGACTCCAGGTACAGCCCGATCACCGCGGTCCGCGGGTCGCCCCACCAGTGCAGCAGCAGATCGTTGCCGCTGACATCGACTTTGTTGCCGAGGGAGACGAACTCGGAGATGCCCAGCCCGGTCCGGGCCGCCTGATCGAGCACCGCGATGCCGACGGCACCGGACTGCGCCGCGATCGCCAGCGTTCCGCGCGTGGGCGAGACCTCGGCGAAGGTCGCGTTCAGATTGATCGCCGGGTCGGTGTTCACCAGCCCGAGGCAGTTCGGGCCGATCAGCCGGATGCTGTTCCGGCGGGCGACCTCGAGGATCTCCCGCTGCGCCTCGTGCCCGGCAGCCCCGAGCTCGGAGAAGCCCGAGGTCAGCACAACTGCTCCCCCCACGCCCTTGGCGCCACACTCGGTCAGGACCTGCCGGACCTGCTCGGCCGGGACCGCGATGATCGCGAGATCGACCTCACCGGGCACGTCCGCGACCGACGGGTACGACGGCAGGTCCGCGACCCGGTCCGCGTGCGGATTGACGGCGTACACGGGTCCGGTGAAGTTGCCCTTGACAAGGTTCCGCAGGACCTCGTGGCCGATCCCGCCAGGGTTCCGGCCGGCGCCGATCACGGCCACCGCGCGGGGCGAGAACAGCCGGTGCAGCGAACGGTCTTCAGCCGCCCGCTCGCGGTCGGCCATCCGTTCCAGCGTCGAGGGCCGGTACGCCGTATCCAGCACCAGCTCGACCACACCGCTGTCGAGCCTGCGGACCTGTTCGAAACCGGAGTCGGCGAACACGCGCAGCATGCCCGCGTTCTCGGCCAGGGTGTCGGCGCGCAGCCGCTGGATCCCGTTCTCCCGGGCCATCGCTGCGAGCTGCTCGAGGAGAAGGGTGCCGATCCCCCGGCCGTGCACCGAATCCTCCAGCAGGAAGGCCATCTCGGCCTCACCCGCGCGCAGCGGTTCGTAACTCGCCACGCCCACCAGTTGGCCGCCGTACTCGGCCACCACCGCGACATGCCCGTCGTCGTGGACTGTCGCCAAGTGGTGCGTGTGCTGGTCGGCGTTGGATCGGCTGATCCCGAAGAATCGCAGGTAGATCGACCGGTCCGACACCCGCCGGTTCATCGCCTCCAGCGCCGGCTCGTCGTCCTCCCGGAGCGGACGGATCCGCACGACCGAACCGTCCGAGGCGAGCACATCCCAACCCGCGCCGGACCGCCCACCCACTTGCTCGACCGCCGTCATGGCGTCTCCTTCCGACACCCCACCAGCTCACCGCGGCGAAGCCTGCAAAGGCCAGTGCCGATGGGTCCCACGACGGCGGGACCTTCGACTCTGGGTGAGCACTGCCCGCTGCCGCGACGCTGGGAGCCATGGATGAGCTCATCGGTAAGCCCCTGTCCGCCGACGAGGTGGCCGACCTCGACGCCTATTGGCGAGCGGCCAACTATCTGTCCGCCGGCCAGATCTACCTCCTCGGCAACCCCCTGCTCACCGAACCGCTGCGGCCCGAGCACATCAAGCCACGCCTGCTCGGTCACTGGGGTACGACGCCTGGACTGAACATGCTCTACACGCACCTCAACCGGGTGATCCGACGGCGCGACCTGAGCATGATGTACGTCATCGGTCCGGGACATGGCGGGCCGGCCATCGCGGCGAATACGTGGCTCGAAGGCAGCTACAGCCACACCTACCCGGACGTGTCCCGGGACGCCGACGGGATGGCGAAGCTCTTCCGTCAGTTCTCCTTCCCCGGCGGCATCCCGAGTCACGTCGCCCCCGAGCTGCCCGGCTCGATCCACGAGGGCGGCGAACTGGGCTACTCCCTGAGCCACGCGTACGGCGCCGTACTCGACAATCCGGACCTGGTCGTTGCCTGCGTCATCGGCGACGGCGAGGCCGAGACCGGCCCGCTGGCGACTTCGTGGCACTCGAACAAGTTCCTCGATCCCCGCACCGACGGCGCGGTCCTGCCGATCCTGCACCTCAACGGCTACAAGATCGCCAATCCCGCCGTACTGGCCCGGATCGGTGACGACGAACTGACCCGGCTGTTCGAGGGCTACGGCTACCAGCCGTACCTGGTCGACGGCGACGAGCCCGAGCACGTCCACCAGGCTCTGGCGCTGACCCTCGACCAGGTGCTCGACGAGATCGCCGAGATCCAGGCCGAAGCGCGCGCCCATGAGGGAACACCTCGTCGCCGCTGGCCGATGATCGTCCTCCGCACGCCCAAGGGGTGGACCGGACCGCACGAGGTCGACGGCCTGCAGGTCGAAGGGACGTGGCGGTCACATCAGGTGCCGCTGACGAACGTACGGACGTCACCGGACCACTTGCGGCTCCTCGAGCAATGGATGCGCAGCTACCGGCCGGAAGAACTGTTCGACGCCGACGGCCGGCCGGTTGCCCGGCTGCTCGCGCAAGTACCACCTGATGACCGCCGGATGGGATCCAGTCCGCACAGCAACGGCGGCCTGCTATCGCAGGACCTCGAGCTGCCGGAGCTCACGCAGTACGCAGTACCGGTCGCCGGCCCGGGCGAAACCGACCACGAGCCCACGCGGGTCCTCGGCGACTACTTGCGCGACGTGATGCGAGCCAGCCTGCCGCATCGGAACTTCCGCGTCTTCGGTCCGGACGAGACCGCCTCCAACCGGCTGGACGCCCTGTACGACGTCACCGGCAAAGCCTGGAACGCCGAGGTCCTGCCCACCGACGAGCACCTGGCGGTGGACGGCCGGGTGATGGAGATCCTCAGCGAGCACACCTGCCAGGGCTGGCTCGAGGGCTACCTGCTGACCGGCAGGCACGGCTGGTTCTCCTGCTACGAGGCGTTCGTGCACATCGTCGACTCGATGGTCAACCAGCACGCGAAGTGGCTCAAGGTCACCCGCTCGCTCCCGTGGCGGCGACCGATCCCCTCGCTCAACTACCTGCTCACCTCGCACGTCTGGCGGCAGGACCACAACGGCTTCTCCCATCAGGACCCCGGATTCATCGACCACGTGGTGAACAAGAAGGCCGAGGTGATCCGCGTCTACCTGCCGCCGGACACCAACACGCTGCTGTCGACCGCCGAGCACTGCCTGCGCAGCCATGACTACATCAACGTGATCGTCGCCGGCAAGCAGCCCCAGGCGGACTGGCTCGGCCCCGAGGACGCCGCCTTGCACTGCGCGCGCGGCCTCGGCATCTGGGACTTCGCGAGCAACGACGACGGCTCACCCGATGTGGTGATGGCGTGCGCGGGCGACGTACCGACGCTGGAGACGCTCGCCGCGGTGAGCCTGCTGCGCGAGCACCTGCCGTCGTTGAAGGTCCGGGTCGTCAACGTGGTCGACCTGATGCGCCTGCAACCGGCCAGCGAGCATCCCCACGGCTTGGCCGATGCCGACTTCGACGCGCTGTTCACGACGGACAGGCCCGTCATCTTCGCCTACCACGGGTACCCGTGGCTGATCCACCGGCTCACCTACCGGCGGACTAACCACCACAACCTCCACGTCCGTGGCTACAAGGAGGAAGGCACGACCACAACGCCGTTCGACATGGTGGTCCGCAACGACCTGGACCGCTACCACCTCGCCCTCGACGTCATCGACCGGGTCCCCGGGCTCGGTCAGCGGGCCGCCGAGATCCGCCAATGGCTCATCGACCAGCGAGCGCGACACCACGCCTACATCCTGGCCCACGGCGAGGACATGCCCGAGATCACGAACTGGCGCTGGCCAGGGACGTCGACGTGACGGCGAAGAAGGTTGTCGTCGGCATCGACGGCGAGGCCGACTCCGAGAACGCGATCCGGTGGGGTGCCGCCGAGGCCGCCGCCAGGGGGGTCGGTCTGCAGCTGGTGCACGCGTTCGTGTGGGCGGAGTTCCGGGTTCCGCTCGGACCCAGCGATATGGCGCCGGGGCTGCGCGCCGCCGGCGACAAGATCGTCGCGGAGGCGCTCGAGGTGGCGCACAGCTTCGACCCTGGTGTGCCCATCACAGCAGAGCGGGTCGATGGCTTTCCCACGCCGGTTCTGCTGGCCGCGTCCCGGGACGCCGGGTTGATCGTGATCGGCAGCCGGGCGTCCGGGCGGGTCGTCAGCCTGCTCGTCGGCTCCACCGGACTGGAGCTCGCCGCCCACGCGCACTGTCCGGTGGTCGTCGTACGCCCCAGCGACGACTCCTTGGTGGGCAGCCGGGTGGTGATCGGGTACGACGGGTCCGCGGCCGCCGACGCGGCGGTCGACTTCGGGCTCGAGTATGCGAGGCGACACGAACTCGCCGCCCGGATCGTGACGGTCCTGGCGGACGACGAGGACGACGACCACGACCTCACGGCCGCGCTCCGGGCTCACGCGGACGCGCGGACCGCTGAGGTGATCGAGGTGCCCGGTCATCCCTCAGAACTTCTGCTCGAGTGGTCCGCCGACGCACAACTCCTGGTCGTCGGGTCCCGCGGTCGCGGCGGCTTCGCCGGGCTGCTGCTCGGCTCCGTAAGCCAGACCATGCTGCACCAGGCCGCCTGCCCGGTCGCCGTCATCCCACGCGCGGCGATCGAGGGCCCTGAGGCCCGCTAGCCGAGGCCGTTCGGCACTGCCGGGGCCGTGCCCGCGACTGGTGTGCTTGGGGTGACAACAAGGAGGTCTCGATGTCCAGGAAGGTATTGGTCGCCTACGCCAGCAAGATGGGCGCGACCGCCGGCATCGCGGAGGCGATCGGCGCCGAATTGCGTGAGCACGGCCACGACGTCGACGTCCTCGACGTCGCTCAGGTCCGTACCATCGATCCGTACGGCGCTGTCGTGCTCGGCAGCGCGATCTACATCCGCCGTTGGCGGCGCGAAGCCGTCCACTTCCTGCGGGCGAACGTCGACGAGCTGCGCACGCGCCAGGTCTGGCTGTTCCACAGCGGCCCGGTCGGCCCCGACAAGGACCAGGACCAGCAGATGCCTCCCGCCGTACGCCGTCTCGCGCGCGACATCGGAGCCACTCCAGCGGTCACCTTCGCCGGCCGGCTCGAAGCCGCCACCGCCAAAGGCTTCCTCGCCCGCCGACTCGCCAAAGGCAACCTGGCCGGGGATTCCCGCGACTGGGCCAAGATCCGCGCCTGGGCCGCCGACATCAGCACCGCCATCCCCGCCGGCCGGCACTAGCCACCGGCTGCACCGGGCACTTCCTCGGCTGCTGAAGTGGCCACCTACCGCTGCTGCGGGTGGTTCTTCGAGTGTTCGATGGCGAAGACGGCTGCCTCGGTGCGGCGTTCGAGGTTGAGTTTGCGCAGCAGCGAGGAGACGTAGTTCTTGACGGTCTTCTCGGCCAGGTAGAGCGACTGGGCGATCTGGCGGTTGGTCTTGCCTTCGGCGATCTCGGCGAGGATGCGACGTTCCTGCTCGGTGAGCGCGGCGTACCTCGGGTCCTCGTCGGCGACCGGGTGGCGGAGGCGTTCCAGGACCTTCATCGTCATGGTCGGGTCGAGGAGCGATTCGCCGGCGGCGATCCGCCGTACCGCGTCGATCAGGGCGTCGCCGTGGATCTGCTTCAGCAGGTAGCCGGCCGCGCCGGCCATGATCGCGGTGAAGAGCGCCTGGTCGTCGGAGTACGACGTGAGCATCAGGCAGGCCGGCGGAGTCTCCATCGACGAACGGATCTCGCGGCAGACGGTGATGCCGTCGCCGTCGGGCAGCCGGACGTCCAGGACCGCGACATCGGGGCGTACGGCGGGGATCCGCGCGATCGCCTCCGCGGCGGTCGAGGCGTCACCGACGACGTCGATGTCCGGCTCCGCGTCGAGCAGCTGGTGCAGTCCCAGCCGGACCACCTCGTGGTCGTCGAGCAGAAACACCTTGATCGTCATCACCGTCTCCTTCGGCTTTTCACCCACCGTACGACGTGGCCCGGCACGCCCACATCAGGATCTCGTTCCCCGCGCGGTACGCGCCAGGGGCAACGGTCCTACCCCGGGCGGGACCTTCGGCGCGAACGTGCCGACCGGCCCTGGTTCTTCAGGACATCATGCCCTGCCCGCCCGGGTGCCCGCCTGATTGTCTGGAACTGCAGAAATCGATGGGAAGGCGGACTCCGATGGACACCAGATCAGGGACCACAGGCAAGCCGAGCGACCTCGGCATCCGCATTCGGGGCCGCCGGCTGGCCCTCGGCCTGAGTACGGCGGAAGTCGCGGAGCGGACCGGCGTGAGCACGGAGCGCATCGAGAACATCGAGACCCGGGCGTTCGCTCTCACCGGCGCGGAGCTCATCCGGTTGTCGCGTGCCCTCGACATCAGCGTCGGCGACCTGACCGGGCCCTATCGGCCCAGAACCCCTCGGCAGTCACCGACCGCGCCCGTACTCGAGCCGATGCGCAAGGAGGAGTGCGTGAAGCTCATCGACGCCGGTGATGTCGGCCGGATCGCGTACAACGGAGCCGACGAGCTCGTGGTCTTCCCGGTCAACTACTGCTACCTCAACGACCTGATCATCTTCCGGACCGCGGCCGACAGCGCGGTCGCGCAGTTCGACCTGGCCCCGATCGCCTTCGAGATCGACTTCACCGACGAGGCCTTGCACGACGGCTGGAGCGTCCTGGTGCACGGCATGGTCCGCCCGGTCACGCGCGAAGAACTCGACGCCGCCCGCGGCCGGGTCGAGCCCTGGGCCGGCGGAACCCGCGAGTCCTACATGGCCATCGAACCGCACCGCATCACTGGCCGCCGCATTCGCTCCTGGTGAGCACCTGCCACCAGCAACGGCAGCTCCTCGGCGCCGCGGCGAGGTCCGGATCGCGGTGCACGCGCTCGCCGAGATCGGCGAGCTGATCGAGTCCGGGCAGTTCTCGCTCCCGGTCGCGCAGACCTTCCCGCTCGGCGAGATCGCGGCGGCGGCGCACCGCGTCAGCGAGGACGGTCACGCGCGCGGGAAGCTCGTCCTGGTGGTCGAACCTCTCAACCCGTCCAGGTGATGCGCATCAGCGACCGTCGCATCTGGTCCTGCGTGAATCACCGATCCAGCTCGTGTTCCCGCAAGCGGGCGCGGGCTTCGTCGAAGTCGTCGCGGGTGAGCTTGCCGGCGGCGAAGCGGCGCTCGAGGATGTCGAGCGGGGACGGGAGGCTGGTGGGCCTCGGACGCGACTGGTGGACCAGCCGGACGGCGACCCACACGGCCGCAGCGGCGACGAGCACCCACAGGATCCCCGCGAACAGGATCCAGCCCATGCCCATACCTGTGCCATAACCCATCTGCATCATCGGTCCTCCTCAGCGCCTCAGGGCCGCCGTCGCGGAGGTGGTGAGCAGCCGGCCGAGCTCGTCGCCCCACTGCCGGGCGCGCTCGATCTCGACCTCGCGGATCGGCCCGGTCGACTCGTCCACGAAGAAGCTCGTCGACGGAGAGATCAGCCGGAACCCCAGCTTCCGCAGCAGCTTCGCGGCCGACCGTGCGGCCGACCCGGGCAGCCGGCGGACCTTGGCGATCCGCGTGTCGAATGTCGCCACCTCGAGGTGCTTCGACCGGCGTCCGGTGCTGGACCGCGTATCGGTCGCCAGGGCGTCGAGCCACTCGCGGATCCCGACCTCGATCGGCATCACCACGTCGTCCTGCTTCCGCGCCTCCTGCCGGGTGGACGGACGGCTCATCGAGAACGCGTGCGTCGGTCCCCCGACGACCAGCAGTCGTACGTCGGCGGGGACCACGGTCGGCGCCCGGTACGCCGGGACGATCTCGGCCGGGACACTCTGCTGCAGCCCGTCACGGATCGCTCGCGCGATCCGCTCGGTGTTTCCGAACATCGACTCGTACACCACGAGCGCACGTACGGTCTCGGACATGATCAAGGCCTCCGATCAGGGTCAGTACGTCGGTACGACGAGCTCGCCGCGCAGGGCGTCGCGCTGCTGCTCCGCGGGCTCGCGCTCGGCCGCGGTCACGTGATGCGGCACGATCGCGACCGGGCAGGTCATCGCGGCCACCGAACGGCGCGCCACCGGGTCGACCGGCAGCGGACCAGTGTGTGAACCGACCACGACCAGGCCCACCTCGCAACTTTCGTGCACCAGTGCGGCAGACGGCTGACGGCTGCTCAGGAACCGCGTCACCTTCACGTCCGGGAACCGGCTCGTCCACGGGGCGAGCGTCTCCGACAGCAGGTGATCCGCCCGGCTGATCCACGAGTGTTCGGGGTCTTCGTCGTTCCAGGCGTGCTCCGCGGGCAGACCCGCGTGCACGACGACCAGGTCGGCCTCCCGGCCGGCGGCGACAGCGAAGGCGAACTCTAGTGCCTCCGACGACAGCGCCGTACCATCGATGCCAACGGCAACCTTCCGGTCCACCAGCGACGGCTTCCACGACGCCGGTACGACGACCACCGGGCAGCCGGCCCGACTCGCCAGCGTCAGACTCGTGTGCGTGTTCATCAGGCGTTGTGGACCACGGCTGCGTGCCCTGCCGACCACCAGCATCCGCGCCTTCCGCGCGGCGTGCGCGAGAACCCGCACCCGCGACCCCTCGCCGGCGACCGCGGCCAGCGCCATCGCGTAGCCGTCCCGATGCCGCACATGCGCGACAGCCGCCCGCAACGCGTCATCCGCGAGCTCGGCCGGCGTCTTCGGCGCATACCCGGGCATCATCGGCGAGAACGAACCGTGTGCCGAATACGGTGCCACCAGCACCAGCTCGGCCCCGCTCCGAAGTGCCTCTGCGGCCGCGTAGTCCACGATCCGCAGATTCTCCGCGGTTCCGTCGACCTCGACCACAATCGGCCCGGTACGTGTCCAAGTACTCATCTCTTCACCTCTCTTGTCACTTCGAGCCTGCGCCGACCTCGGCGGCTCCGACAGGGTCGTGCGGGCCGTCCGCTCCCGCCGGATGGACGGATCTGTGGAGGACCTTCGGCCATCAACTACTCGTCGTCGGTACGACGGCCAGCGGGCACGTCGCGTGGTGGAGCACACCACGGGTCACGGATCCGAGCAGGAAGGACGTCAGCCTGGCGTGGTGGCGGGTGCCGATGACCAGGAGCTGGGCGTCCCATTCGGTTGCCGCCGTGACGACGCCGTCGACCGGGTGGCCGCGGCGGACATCCGCATGGATCGTCAGTCCGGGATACCTCTGCCGCCACTCGGCTGTCACGTTCTCGAAGTGGCGCTCGGCGTTCTCGGTCCATTCGGCCCTGACGCCGGCGACGTTCATCGCGTCCCAGCTGTACATGGCTGGAAGGTCCCAGACATGGACCAGCCGCACGGCCAGGCCACGCTCGGTCGCTTCCTCGATGGCGAACTCGATGATCGCCGGGTTGTTGTCGGAGTCGTCGACCGCGACCAGCACCGGACCGGAGTGGTCGCCGGGCTTCCAGTGCTCGGGCACGATCACGACCGGGACCTGCGCGGTGGCCGCGACCACCTCCGAGGTGGAGCCGACCAGCAGTCGCTGGAACGTCCCCATCCCCCGGCGGCCGACCACCAGCATCCGGCTGCCGGCCGCGACTTCGGTCAGCGTCCGGGCCGGTGGCCCGACCACGAGATCAGCCTCGTGGTCGAGCGAGCCGGGGCTCTCGTCCAGGTACTTCTGCACCTCGCCGACGAGCTCCAACGAGGAGTCGTCCACGACGTCCGCTTGCCAGCCCGGTGCATGCCGGGGCCGATCCTCGATCACATGCACCGCCTGGAGAGGCTCGTGCCGGAGCAGCGACTCGAGCAGGGCCCACTCCAGGGCACCGGTGTCACGCCAGGAGCCGTCGACCCCCACGTGGATGACCGGTTTGGCGGTCATTGTGCTCACCGCAGCCACGGGTACCGGCGGACGATGTCGAGCTTGCCCCACCAGCGGCCGAACCCCCACACGTTGCCGGCGGCAACGAGCGCGAGGACGACGAGGGTGATGGCGCCGAGGATGTGATCGTCGAGCACCGGGTTGGTCTGCGGCGGCAGGTTCGCGGACCACATCAGCAGGTACAGCAGCGAGCCGCAGACGGCGGCGATCCGCATTCCGATGCCTAGAGTCAGCGCGAGACCGATTCCGGCCAGGCCGATCATGAACAGCGGAGTGACCCACCAGTCACCGACCAGCGAGTGGTAGAAGTCGCTCATCGGGCCACTGGTGCCCTTGCCCAGGAAGCCGGCGGTCGGGTCGCCACCGTCGATCCAGCCCTTGCCGGACGGGGTGGCGTAGCCGAGGCCGAACACCTTGTCGAGGAACGCCCAGAGGAATTCGAGGCCGAACGCGATCCGGAGGACGGCGAGCGCACGCCCGGCCGCCGTGGTGATGATCGGGTACTGATCGCCGTCGGGTTCCATCGCCGGAGTCGGTAGGTCGCGGCGGTGCGGCGTGGTGGTCATGGTCTGTTCCTCTCACTCGATGCGGACACCTCGATCGTGGATCTCGCCCCCGCCGCCGGTCAGGGCCGTTGTCACCTCACCGCCACCCGCCGAAGGGCCTGTCATCTCGGGACGTATGCCGCTGTGACGCCGCTCGACACCCGCGCACGCTGGGAGCGGAAGGACCAGCTCCGGCTGGGCATTGCCCGCGTGCCGGTGAGAACGGAGTTCAGATGAACGCTGTACTGACCGACGACGAGGTCGGCATCCTGCTGACGGCCGCGGTGCAGGCGCCGTCGATCCACAACACGCAGCCGTGGCGGTTCGAGGTCCACGGGCCGGTGGTCGACGTACTGCTCGACGAGGAGCGCACGCTGCCCGCCGCGGATCCTGCCGGTCGCGCCGCGCGGATCGGCATCGGAGCGGCGGTGTTCAACCTCCGGGTGGCGGCCGCGATGCTCGGCCACGAGTCCCGCGTGGCGGCGAACCCGGATCCGCAGTACCCGGAGATCGCCGCCCGCATCTTCCTCGCCGACCGCGAGACTCGGGTGCCCGGCCTCAGCAGTCTGTACGGCGAGATCCGTCGCAGGCACACGTATCGCGGTCCGCTCCTGGAGCACGCAGTCTCACCGAAGGTGCTGCGGAAGCTCGACGGGGCGGCGCGGGCCGAACGTGCTCAGCTGCACTGGCTCGGCCCGAGCGAGCTGACACAGCTCGGCACCATCGTTCGGCGCACCGACGCCGACGACCTGCACGACGAGGATCGGCTGCACGAACGTCAGCGCTGGATCGGCGGAGACCGATCGGGCGACGGGATCCAGGACAGCGCGCTCGGTCCGCTCCCCACCCGCCCGGGCTTCGTCCGCGACCTGTCCGCCGGCTTCGACAGCAGTCATCGCAGCCAGGCCGTCTACGAGAGCCACCCGTCCATCGCCGTGCTCAGCACCCGGAACGAGGACACCGCCGCCTGGGTGCGCGCCGGCCACGCTTTGCAGCGGGTCCTGCTCGTGGCCACGTCGTACGACCTCACCGCTTCGTTCCTCAATCAAGTGCTCGAGCGCACCGCCCCGCGGCTCCAGGTCCGGGACCTGATCGGCGACTGCTTCTGGCCGCAGATGGTGATCCGGATCGGCTACCCCGCGCAGTCCAACGGCGGCACGTTCCGCCGGAACTGGCGCGATTCCTTCGACCAATGGTTCTGAGAACACAGGAGGCCAACACTATGTCGTCACAACCCGCTCCGATCGTCGTCGGCTACGACGGCTCGCCGAGCAGCCAGAGCGCTCTGCGCTGGGCCGTCGCCGAAGCCGTCCGCGAGCTGGCTCCGCTCCGGATCCTGGAGGCGTTCGAGCTCATCGTCACCGTGCGTCCCTCGCCGGGTCACGTAGTTCCGCTCGACGCCTTGCGAACGGCGCGTCAGAAGGGGCTCGACTCGGTTGCCGAAAGCGTCCGTCTGCAGCACCCCGAACTGCAGGTCGAAACGAGCCTCGTCGGCGGAGCCGCAGTACCAGCCCTGCTCGAGGGGGCCGAACACGCCCGCCTCGTTGTCCTCGGCTCGCGCGGCCTCGGCGGCTGGAGCGGACTGCTGGTCGGGTCTGTCGCGGTCCAGGTGACCACGCACGCTCCGTGCCCGGTCATCGTGATCCCGCACGACCTGCGCGCGCACGCCCACGAGGGGCCGACCGTGGTCGTCGGAGTCGACGGATCCAAGGCGTCGGCCAAGGCGATCGACTTCGCCTTCGACCAGGCCGAGGCCTTAGGCGCTCAGATCGTCGCGCTGCACGCCTGGACCACGTCGTTGCTGAACTACGCCGACGGGGCTTCGATGCTTGCGTTCGACGCGCAGAAGATCGAGGAGGAAGCCCGGCTGCTCGTCGCCGAGTCCGTGGCCGGGGCGGCGGCGGATCATCCGGATGTGCAGTGGCGGACCGAACTCGTGAGCGGATCGGCGGCCCAGGCGCTCGTTCGCCGGGCGAACTCGGCCGACCTGGTGGTCGTCGGCTCGCGCGGCCGGGGCGGCTTCACCGGTCTGCTCATCGGCTCGGTCGGCCAGAGCGTCCTGCACCACGCCCAGTCCCCCGTCGCCATCGTCCGCTGACGCCATGTCCAGCTCCGCACCGCAGCCACGGATACTCGCCGAGCAGGCGACAGCCGTCCGGCGCACGGTCCTCGTCCCGGCGCAGTTGACCGACTTCGTGCCCCGGGCCTGTGCGGAGGTCGCGACGTACCTGTTTCGCCGCGGCATCCCACCGTCCGGATACCCGTTCGCCCGCGGCCACCGGGTGCACGACGATCTCATCGAGGTAGAGGCCGGCTTCCCGGTGGCGGCTCCGATCGCGGGCTCCGGCCTGGTCCGTCCGTCCACTCTGCCGGCCGGCCCGGCAGTCGTCGAGAAGTACAAGGGGGCGCACGAGAAGATCGGCCCGGCGCGCCAAGCCATCGACGACTGGCTGCAGCTCGAGGGCGCCGACCGCGACGGAGACAGCTGGGAGATCTACCACGACCTGCCCACCTGTGACGATCTGGGCGGTCGCATCGAGGTCGTCCAGCCGATCACCTTCTCGGCTGCTGACGTCTGACCCCCGAACGGCAACAACCGCGGTCCGCGACGCCAGGTCGCGGACCGCGGCTGTTGTGCTGTTACTCGACTCCGGCTTCGCTGAACAGTGCGACCTTCAGGGCACCGGTCACCGCCGGCCGCGAGAAGACGTCGTACGCGTCCTGCATCTCGTCGAGGCCGAACCGGTGCGTGATCAGCTCGGGCAGTTCCAGCCGGCCCGCCGCGAGCATGGACAGCAACCGCGGCGTCGACGACGTGTCCACCAGGCCGGTCGTGATGGTGACGTTCTTGATCCAGAGATCCTCCAGGTGAAGGGTCGCCGGCGCACCGTGCACACCGACGTTCGCGACCGTCCCGCCGGCCCGGACGACCCGGGTGCACAGCTCGAAGGTGTCCGGGATCCCGACCGCCTCGATCGCGACGTCGGCACCGAGTCCACCGGTGAGCTCACGAACCGTCTTCTCCACGTCGTCGTCCGGGTCGAGCGCGAGATCCGCGCCCCGCTCGAGCGCGGCCTTGCGCCGCGAGTCGGCGGCGTCGACCACGATGATCCGCGACGGGCTGAACAGCTTGCTGGTGGCGATCGCCGCGAGGCCGATCGGCCCGGCTCCCACGATCACGACCGTGTCACCCGGCGAGACCTTGCCGTTGAGTACGCCGACCTCGAACGACGTCGGCAGGATGTCGGCCAGCAGCACCGCCGCCTCGTCACTGACGTTGTCCGGCAGCTTGTACACCGACCGATCGGCGAACGGAACCCGGACCTGCTCGGCCTGGGTGCCGTCGATCAGGTGACCGAGAATCCAGCCGCCACCACCGAGGCACTGACCGTAGTGACCCTGCCGGCAGTACTCGCACCGGCCGCAGGACGTGATGCAGGAGATCAGCACCCGGTCACCGATCGCCACGCCACGGACGCCGCTGCCGACAGCGGTGATCGTGCCGACCGCCTCGTGACCGAGGATCCGGCCCGGCTCGACCGTCGGCACATCACCCTTCAGGATGTGCAGATCGGTGCCGCAGATGGTGACCGCGTCGACGCGGACGATCGCGTCCTCGGGATCCTGGATCACCGGATCCGGCACCTCGCGCCAGCTCCGCTGCCCTGGACCGTTGTAGACCAATGCCTTCATCACAGACCTCCCTAGACGAGACTTTCCACTCTCGACAATGGCCCTCCGCACCGGTCCTGACTGCGGCCGAACTACACCTGCAGGCGGGACCTTCGGCCCTCCCTCCAGCGCCCGCGCACGGCTTGACTGGAACTGCAGGAGTACGAACCGAGAGGTGTCCCATGTCAGCGGAACAGCCTGTACTGGTCGGGATCGACGGATCACGCGACGGCCTGATCGCGCTCGGCTGGGCGGCGGCGTACGCCACCCTGCGGCAGGCGCGGTTGCACGCCGTCTACGTCCTGGACGATCAGCCGCAGCTCCCCACGAGCACACGGCCGACCGGACCGGACGACGGCAGCGAGGTGCTGGAAGACGCCCTCCAGGAGCTCGAGCGGATCGGATTCACGACCGGGTCACTGGAAGTGCGCCACGGCCACCCGGCCAAGATCCTCCTCGAGCTGTCCGAGCGTGCCCAGGCCCTCGTCGTCGGCCGCCGCGGCATGGGCGGCTTCGCGGAGCTCGTGCTCGGATCGACATCCCAGGCGTGTACGGCGCTCAGCACCAAGGTGCCGCTGGTCGTCGTACCCGACACCTGGGATCCGGCGGCGCCCGCACACCGGCGGATCGTGGTCGGCGTCGACGGATCACTGGAAGGCCAGGACGCGCTGCGCTTCGGCTTCGAGCTGGCCGACGCGACGAACGCCGAACTCGTCGGTGTCCACGCTGTCGAGATCCGCGAGAGCTACCCCGATCCCAGTGTCTGGACCGACCCGAGCCGGCCGACCTGGGCCGACGCAACCGACGAACTCCTGGCCCGGAAGCTGGACGACTGGCAAGCCAAGTACCCCGAGGTCGTTGTCGACCATCGTGCCGTCGCCGATCATCCGGTGCGGGTGCTCGCGCACGAGTCCGAGCTCGCCGACCTGGTGGTGGTCGGAGGGCTCGGCCACACCGCGTTCTCCGAGCTGCGGCTGGGATCCGTGGCCCGCGGCCTGCTCCACCACTCGCACTGCCCGGTCGCCGTCATCCATCACAGCTGAGGATTCGTTGCCATGACACTCAATGGGGACATCGTCATCAAAGCCCGGCGACTGACCAAGCGGTTCGGCCGCCGGACCGCGCTCGACGGGCTCGACCTGGACGTCCCGGCCGGCGTCATCCTCGGCTATCTCGGGCCGAACGGCGCCGGCAAGACCACCACGATCCGCCTGCTCGCCGGGTTGATCCGCCCGACGTCCGGCTCCGCGGTCGTCTTCGGGTTCGACGCCAACGACCAGTACGACGTCATCCAGCGGCGGATCGGCTACCTGCCCGGCGATTTCGTCGCCTACCCGGACCTGACCGGCGCGCAGTACCTGGACTACTTCGCCCATCTGTACGGCGGTGTGGACCGGGACCGGATCGAACTGCTGGCCAAGCGATTCGACCTCGACCTGAGTGTCCGGATCGGTATGTTGTCCCGCGGCAACCGGCAGAAGGTCGGCATCGTCCAGGCGTTCATGCACGAGCCCGACCTGCTGATCCTGGATGAGCCCACGACCGGACTCGACCCGCTCATGCAGCGCGAGTTCCGCGACCTGCTCCGGGAGACCCGGGGCGCCGGCCGGACCGTCTTCCTCTCCTCGCACGTCCTGTCCGAGATCGACGCCGTCGCCGACACTGTCGCGATCCTGCGAGCCGGCCGGCTGGTGACGACGCAGTCCGTCCAAGCATTGCGGGACAAGGCCCGCCGCCGCCTCGATCTCACCTTCGCCGCTACCCCGCCGGCGGACCGCATCCACGCCGTACCAGGTGTGCAGGAGCTCACGATCGACGGCCGCACCGCGCATGTCGTCGTCACCGGATCGACCGCGGAGCTGATCAGGTCGGTCGGGCCGTACGAGGTGACCAACGTCGTCAGCCATGAGGCCGACCTGGAGGCCGCGTTCCTCGACTACTACACCGGGCGGGAGTGAGCGCCATGTTCCGCAACGTCTTCCTGAAGTCGATGTACGACGCCCGCCGCGGCCTGATCGGCTGGTCGATCGCGATCGTGGCACTCGTGCTGCTCGAGAGCGCCCTGTGGCCGTCGGTCCGGGACATGCCGAACCTGACCGAGCTGTACCAGTCGTTCCCGGAGGAACTGCGCAAGTTCTTCGACCTCGACGCGATGACCACGGGCGCCGGTTTCCTCAACGCCGAGTTGTTCACGCTGATGCTGCCCGGGCTCTTCCTGGTCTACGGCATCGGCCACGGCGCCCGTGCCCTGGCCGGCGAAGAGGAACGCGGGACCCTCGAGCTGCTGCTGGTCACGCCCGTGTCCGGCTTCCGGATCGTTGTGGACAAGGCGCTCGCGCTGGCGCTGTCGATCGCCGTCCTCGGGTTCGCGCTGTTCGTCGCCACCACGCTCGGCAGCCTGATCTTCGGCCTTGGCATCAGCGTTCCAGCCGCCGCGAGTGGCGCGCTCGCGATGACGTTGCTCGGCGTGGAGTACGGCGTACTGGCCCTGGCCGCCGGCGCGCTCACCGGACGCCGCTCCGCCGCGATCGGGATCGCCGCGGCCGCCGCCACCGCCGCGTACGTCGTCTACGCCGTCGGACTCATCCTGCCGCGCTTCGAGTCCTGGCAGCCCTACTCCCCCATCCACCAGGCGTTCAACGGTGGACCGCTCGGTGCCGGCCTCCAACTCAGCTACCTCTGGCTGCTGGCCGGCTCGGCCTTCCTCGTCGCGATCGCGCTGCCCGCCCTCGACGGCCGCGACATCTCGACCGCCCACGGCGGCTGAGCCATGCCCACGCTCGGCCGCCGCGACCTCGTGGCCTCGACCCTGATCGCCGTACTGGTGGTGCTCTACCTGCTGTTCCTTGCCTCCAGCAACTTCATCACCGCTCGTGGAATGACCTGCGTGACACTCCTGCTGAGCGGAGTGATCATCATCCTCTGCTCCGACGGGGAGCGTCCGGACGCCGTCAGCTGGCAGTCCACCATCCTCGCTGTCGCCGCAGTCGCCGCCGCAACCCTGAACCTTGCCCTGTCTCCATCCACTCTGCTCCTGACCATCGCCATCGCCACAACCCTCGCGTTGTGCTCCGCCCAGCTCGCCGAACACCTCACCTTCACATCAGCAGCATCTCGGGAGGCACACGATGACATCGACGCCGGTAACACGAATTCCGCTGCCGGTACAGCCCGGTGACGAGATGGTCCAGCTCGCCCGGTTCCATCGCAATGTGCGCTGGACCGGCACCATCCAGGCCGGCGGCATGGGCCCGGAGAGTCCTGCCATGACCGCGACCGGTGAAGGCCGCCATCACACCATCCAGAACGGACTGTGGATCGTCGGCGACTACCGGCAGGACCAGTTCCTCACCGAAGGGACCTTCGTCCTCCACTGGCAGCTGCACTGGGTCGCAGGCTGGGATCCACAGGCGGGCGAGTACCGCGCCTCGGTCGCCGACAACTACGGCCACCTGGAGATCCTGTCCGGCCGGATCAACGGCGACCTGCTCACCTTCGAGAGCATCGGGCGCCCACCCGTCCGCCTCCGCCTCTCCTGGCATCTCGTCGACGACCACACGATGATCTGGCGCAACGAAGTCTCCGTCCAGGGCGGCCCCTTCAACCTCATCGAGAGGTACCTCTGCACCACCACCAAGTGAGCACGACCGGCGCGGTCAGGAGCCCTGGGCCCACCCGCTCCAGCTCGCCTTCGCGCCGGAGTCGCCGATTCTGACGACGTCGTAGACCGCCGCGGCCGAGACGACGACGGCGGCCACGGTCACGACCGCGGTCACAGCGCTCGAGGCTGGTGCGAGATAGGCGCGCTTCGCCGGGGTCGCGCCGCGGCCTTCCCGTTGCCGCCACCAGACGATCAGTGCCAGTACGGCGACTCCGATGGCCGCATAGATTGCGGTGTCGCCGAGTTCGGCGTGCTGGTGGATGAGCGCGTTGGGCGCCAAACGGTGCTCGAGGAACTCTCCCGCGCTGGTCGTGATCGGCACCAGTACGACGACCAACAGCGCCAGGATCGCGTTCGGACCGGCCAATCGGCGCCTGGCTGCCGGCCAGATCGCGGTCAGTGCGAGCAACGCTGCCGACAACGGCAGGAGCACGACGATGGCGTGGACGAGGAGCACATGGGCAGGGAGACCATTGACTGTCTGCATCAGGTTCCTTCGGATCGTGCTGATCTGGAGTCGCCACGCTGGCAGACCGTTCTTGGTGTTTTCTTGGAGGACTTCAGCCCTGCAGGTGGGCCGCGTCCAGGGCGGACTGCAGCGAGCGCCGGTATCCGTCCGAGGTGAAGGTCGCGCCCGACACGGTGTCGATCTGCGCGCTCTGGGCCGCGATCGCCTCGTGCTCGAGCTGCGGCAGCGCGTACGCGCTGATCTCCTGGTCGCGCCCTCCCGACGACGGATAGACGAGTGCGGTCACAGCGACCAGGCGGCGCGAACGGATCGTCACGCGGACCTGCACCGGACCGTACCGGGTGCCCTCCGAGCTGCCGTTCACCGTCAGGACGCCGGTCGCCGGTCCCGTGCTGACGACCCCGGGCTTGACCGCGGCGGAGGTCGGCGAGTCGGTCCGATTCGTGCTCGTCGGGTAGAGGAACAGCAGACCGAGCAGTACGCCGGTCGCCCCGACGACCGCCGCGTTGCGTCGCAGCCGCTCCGAGTGGGTCCTCATCACGCACCGGCTCGATGTGCCGCGTCGAGCGCCGACTGCAGCGACTGCCGGTATCCCTCGGAGGTGAAGGTCGCCCCGGACACGGTGTCGATCCGCGCGCTCTGCGCGGCAAGGGTCTCCTGGACCAGTTGTGGGATCGCGTAGCTGTTGATCGAGTCCGTCTGGCCGTCCCCGCTCGGCCGGGCGAGTGCACGGGCCCGGGTGATCTGCCCGCTCCGCATCGTGATCTCGACCTGTACCGGTCCGTACTGCGTCTGGACCAGATCACCGGCGACGGTCACAGCCGAGGCCTTCGAAGGACTCGGGCGTGTCGGCGACGCGCTCGGGCGCGGCGTGGCGGAGCTCGGGCGTGTCGCGGGAGGGCTTGGGCGATCCGAGTCGTCGTCGGTGGGACTCGGGCGGCTCGGCGGCGCCGTCCGGGTGCCGGACCGATTGGGAGGCAGCGGTGTCGGACGAGTCGGCGCGTGCCGGGACCGCCCGGCCGGAGCGGACGACACCACCGCGGCCGACGAGTGCGGCTGGGCGCTCGCCCGCAGTGCGACGCCGACGACCACCAGGGTCGCGGCCGACATGACCAGTTTGATCCCGCGCCTCACGCACGTACTCCTCTCACCATGAGAACCGCTCCTGATGCAGCTGGTTCGGCGGCAGGCCGATTCCGGTGGCCGCCGCGCACACCGCGTCCATCCACAGGTCAGGGCCGCAGACGTAGACGTCGTACTGGCTGATGCCGGGGACGAGCTGCTGCATGGCGTCCTCGTCGGTCCACGCCGCGGCGCTCTCCGGCAGCCAGGACTTCCGGTTCCGGATCCGCCGGCCGAGGACGTAGTGCATCGCGATCCCGCGGCGGTGGGCCAGCTGCTCGAGCTCGTCGCGGAACACCAGGTCGTCGAGATCGTGCGCGCGATACACCAGGACGGCGTCGCCCGGTTCGTACGCGAGCTCCTCCAGCAAGGCCCGCAGCGGTGTGATGCCGATGCCGCAGGCGAACATCGCGACCTTGTGGGTGACCCGCCGCTCGCCGGTCAGCCGCCCGTACGGGCCTTCGATCGCGACCTTGGTGCCCGGCCGCAACCCGGCCAGCCGGCTGCTCCCGTCACCGGCCGCCTTGGCAGTCACCCGCAGGCGGTCCGGCGCGGGCGAGGCCGACAGCGAGTACGGATTGCCGCGCGACCATCCCGGGCCGTCGAGGAACCGGAAGACGAAGTACTGACCGGCCTGGACCGGCATCCGGTGCAGGCCACGACCGGCCAGTAGAACTGTCACCACGCCGGGACCCTCGCGGACGACCTCGCGGACCGTGAGCCCGTGCCGGAGCGTCCGCCAGACCGGCAAGGCGACGCGGTAGACCAGGATCGCGGCGAGTGCGACGGCGTACGCGGACCACCAGTACACCCGCGCCAACGCCGAGGTCGTGAAGTCCGCGCCGGTCCAGATCTCGTGCGGCACCGACAGGCCCACCCCGACGTACGCGTACAGGTGCAGCAAATGCCACGACTCGTAGCGCAAGGCCCGGCGAGCCACCCGGACCGAGGTGACGACGACGAGCGTCAGCGCGATACTTCCCGCGACCGCGAGGAGCATCCCGCCGTACGTCGTGACGACGTTCCACGTCTCGCGCAGCAGATTGTTGTGGTCCCGGAGCGTGTATCCCCCGAGGATCAAGGCGACGTGGACCATCAGCAGGTTGAAGGACCAGAAGCCGACCAGCCGGTGCCTGCGGGCCAACTCGTCCTGGCCGTAGCTGCGCTCGATCATAGGCACCCGGGCCATCAGGAACACCTGCACCAGCAACAGGTCCGCGGCCACCAGGCCGGACAGCCGACCGAGCGACGTCAGCAGATCCGCCGGCCCGGCCGCGAGCAGCTGAGCGCCTCGCCCCGACAACCACAGGGCGACCACGACCAGCACACTGGCCCAGCACAGGACGCCGACGGCGTCGCGCCACCAGGCCGGCGTACGGGGAGACCTCCGCCGGACATGCGCGATGCGACGCCGGCTCATCGCCGGGACAACACCGCCGTTGGTCATACTCCGACGATGCCCGCTGAATCTTAGTCCTTCCTTTGCCCAGGATCCTCGATCGCGGGCAGGACCAGCTCGAACGTCGCGCCGACCTCGCTCGGCGCCAGCCGGAGCTGGCCGCCATGCCGGTTCGCGACATCGTGGCTGAGCGCGAGGCCGAGTCCGTAATGCGCCCGGCCCGCACGATGACCGCCCGTGTCGAACCGGCGCAGCACCCGTTGTGCCTCCTCCGGCCCGATCCCGGTACCGGTGTCGCTGACGGACAGGATCACGTCCCGCCGATGCCGCCGTACGGCGATCCGCACTTCGCCGTCGGCCGGTGTGTGGTCGATCGCGTTGTCGACCAGCGCGATGGTCGCGCGGCGGATCGCGCTGGCCGCGCCGAGGACCAGCAGGTTGCCCTCGTCCGCATGCCACCGCAGCCAGACGCCGGCCTGCTCGGCATGGGCTCCCGCGCTGTCCGCGACCTCCGCCGCGATCTGGGCGAGATCGACCGGTTCGTGGCCCTCGGCGCCGCGGGGGTCGGCGGCGGCCAGGAGGTCGTCGACGACCTCGCCGAGCCGCTTCGCGTCCTCGACGACCCCGCCGGAGTCGCGCAGGATCTCGCCACTCGAGCTGTTGCGACGCAGCGTGCGATCGAGCACCTGTGCGCGCGTGCTCAGCAACGTCAGCGGCGTGCGCAGTTCGTGGCCCGCATCGGCCACGAACGCCCGCTGCAGGGTGAGCGCCTGGGCCAGCGGCCGGACTGCGCGACGGCCGATCAGGACGCCCAGCAGCGCGGCGAACAACAGACCGAGCGCCGACGCGAATCCCATCGCCTGGAGCAGGCGGACGCGCTCCTGATGTGCCGTCGCCAGATTGAGCACAGCCTGCACAGGCTCGCCTTTGCGGATGCCGGTGGCGATGCGGTACTCGCCGTCGTCGTTCTCCACTGTAGTCAGCCGAACGCCACGGGTTGCATCGCCGCGCAGCGCGGCCAGCTCGGGGAGCAGCTCGTCCGGCAGCCCCGGCGTGACGGTCGTACCGGCCGCACCGGTGATGGCCAGCCACGTGCCGGCCGGCGGATCGCCGACGTCATCGGCGGTCGCCACGGCGGACCGGAGCAGATCGTCGGCCGAACCCGCCTGACCGCGAACCACGACGACCGTGACCAGGGCGATCAGCAGCAGCATCGCCACGGCGACCAGAGCCGCGACCTGGACGGCAACGCCACGAGCGGCCCTGCGGACGAGGACCTCGTCACCGATCGGCCGCCCGCTCATGTGCTGCCCAACCGGTAGCCGAGGCCCCGCACGGTGCTGATCACTCCGCGCCCGAGCTTGCGCCGGCAGTAGTGGACGTAGGTGTCCACCACGGTCTCGGACTCCGCGTCGTCGAAGACCCGATCGAGAAGCTCGCCGCGACTGAACACGACACCTGGCCGCGCCGCGAGCAGCGCCAGCAACGCCGCCTCGCGTTCGGACAGCTCGACCGTGCCGCCGCCTGCCTGCCGGACCGTGCGGCTGGCGACGTCCAGGGAGCCGCCCGGAACGGCCAGCTGACCGGCGTGGTCGAGGTGGCGGCGCAGCAGGGCCCGGAGCCGCGCCAGCAACTCCGTGAGCTCGAACGGCTTCGCCAGATAGTCCTCGGCGCCGGCGTCCAGGCCTTCGACCCGGTCCTCGGTGCTGTTCCGCGCCGACAGCACCAGGATCGGCGTGACGACGCCGCGGCTGCGCAGCCGGGCGATCAGGTCCAGGCCTTCGACGGCGGGCAGGCCACGGTCGACGATCATCGCATCGAACGACCGCGTCAACGCCAGGTGCAGTCCGGTCTGACCGTCGCCCGCCCGCGTCACGGCGTACCCCTCGTCGGCGAGCACCCGGTCGAGGAGACCGGCCAGATCGGCGTCGTCCTCGATCAACAGGATGCGTTTCATCGCGGTCATTCTGCCGCCGATCCGCCCGCGGGCCAGCCGGGTGTCGCCAGGAGGTTGCCGTCAGCAAGGATGCCCAGGCCCTCGTAGCCGGGCAGCGCGTCGAGCACTGCCGGCCACTCCTCTCCCGCCACGAACGCGGCGGTCGCGAGCACGTCGGCGTACTCCAGCGACGGACCGCTCACCGACACCGACAGCCATCGGGACACCACAGGCGCGCCGGTCCGTGGGTCGTACAGGTGCGCGCCTCTGGCCGCCGTACCGCTCGTCGCCACCGCTCCATCGGTCCGGGCCACGGCGGCCACCACACGCCCCGGATCACGCGGGTCCTGGATCCCGATCGTGAACGGATGGTTGCTCGGGCACAGCACCAGTACGTCGCCTCCGGCGTTCAGGCACCAGTCCAATTCGGAGACGGCCCGCAGTCGCTCCCCGGTGCGCTCGACCGCCCAGCCTTTCACCAGCCCCGACGGATCCCATCCGCCACCGGGCAGCTCCGGATCGAACAGCCCGCCGGTCAGGTCGCGGACGCGCTCGCAGCGCTCGGCCACCTCGCGCACCACCGGATCCACGTCGTCCCAGCCCACCTCGCCGCGCGCCAGCCGACTGACCGCGCTGTCAGGCTTGTACGGCGAGAACACCCGATCGGCCTCGACCAGCTCCGCGAAGACCTCCCGCACCGCCGCATCCGCCCGCTCGGAGTCCGCCTGCTCCCCGCGGGCCAGAACGCTGATCGGCAGACCCATGATCTGCTCGACCCAGCTCCGCCTCGCCGTCATGCGGCAACGGTACGACGTGGAGCTCAACGAATCCGCCGACGGCGCCGCCGGCGGACGATCAGCCCCACGACCAGGCCCGAGACGAACAGGCCGAGCAGCACGCCGCTGGCGAGTCCGAGGCGCTGTTCGAGGGCGTGGTACGACGCCCCGGCCAGGTAGCCTCCGCCGGCGACCAGGACGGCCCAGATCACTCCACCGATGACGTTCGCGACGGTGAACGCCACGCGCCCCATCCGGCTCATCCCCGCGATCCCCGGCACGAGCGCCCGGAAGGCCGCGGTCCAGCGGCCGATCAGCACAGCTACCGCGCCGCGCCGGGCGATCAGGTCGAGCGCAGGCCCGATCTTCTCCTCGTGCCGCAGCCGGCGCGGTAGCCGACCGAGCAGGCCGGGACCGTACCGGCGCCCGACCAGGAACCCCACCTGGTCTCCGGCGATCGCACCGACGGCTGCCGCGACCATCACCGCCCACAACGGCAGACCGCCCGCGTGCGCCACCACCCCGCCGATGATCACCGCGGTCTCGCCGGGGACGACCAGCCCGAGGAACGTCGACGCCTCGAGTGCGGGCAACAGAAGCACCGCCGCGATCACCAGCCACGCGGGCAGTCCGGCGAGCCAGTCGAAGATCGCGTTCATGATGACGACATCCCGAGCCCGTGTGCCGACCGGCGCCGGCGACGGATCAGCCGCCACAGTTCGTCCGCGCCCCAGACGATGAAGGGGAAGGCGAGCAGCGGCAGCAGGTAGGAGGCCGGTGGGACGGCCATGCCGAAGATCGACGCCAGCAGGGGTACGCCGACGATCACAGCCGCGAAGACGAGTTCGAACAGGATCCCCCACAGCAGCAGGTGGTTCGAGGTGACTCCGATGGTGCGGAGGGAGGCGTACTGCGTGCGGGCGGCGAAGGCGGTGCCGATCTGGCAGGCGATGATGCCGAGGAACGACATCGTGGTCGCCTGCAGCCAGAGGTGATGGAACGGATCACCGGTGCCGGTCGGATCGCCGAGGCGCCAGCCGCCGGCCAGCAGTGTCCAGAAGAAGGCTCCCATCACCAGCAGTGCCGACAAGCCGCCCAGGAGCCCCCAAGCCCGGGCCAGCATCGTTGCGTTGATCACGCCGTCGCCGCGGCGCCGCGGCGGGCGATCCATCAGGCCGGGTTCGGCCGGCTCGCGTCCGAGGGCGAGGGCCGGCAGTGTCTCGGTCCCGAGGTCGATCGCCAGGATCTGCAGCACCGTCAGCGGCAGCGGGATACGGCCGCCGGAAAGGGCGTAGATCAGGAACGGGACGACCTCCGGAGTCGCGTGGGCGAAGATGTAGACGATGAACTTGCGGACGTTGTCGTAGACCTGGCGGCCGGACTCGACCGCGGTGACGATGCTGGCGAAGTCGTCGTCGGTCAGCACCATCGTCGCCGCCTCGCGCGCGACATCGGTGCCCGAGGCTCCCATCGCGACCCCGATGTCCGCCCGGCGCAGCGCGGGAGCGTCGTTGACGCCGTCTCCGGTCATCGCGACCACGTTGCCCTCGGCCCGCAACGCGTCGGCGATCCGCAGCTTCGCCTCGGGGGAACTCCGGGCGAAGATCAGCTCGTTGCCCTCCGCGAGCAACCGGTCCAGTTCGGCTTCGGTCATCCGGTCCAGCTCCGCTCCGGTCACGACCGTCGTACCCTCGCGACCGATGCCGACCTGCCGGGCGATCTCAGCCGCGGTCAGGCCGTTGTCGCCGGTGACCACGATCAGCCGGATGCCCGCCGCCTGACAGCGCCGGACGGCGGCGGCGACCTCGGGCCGCGGCGGGTCGAGCATCGCCACCACCCCCAGGAACACCAGGTCGCGCTCTGCCTCGACCCGCACGGCCGGCACCGCTGCCGGATCGACAGCTCGGTCCGCGACGCCGATCACCCGCAGACCGCGGCTCTCGAACTCCGCGAACGTCCGGCCGAACTCTGCCCGGGCGGCATCGGTCAGCAGCTCGGTCCCGGACGTCGTCGCGAACTGCGTCGACCGGGCCAGGACCTCCTCCGGCGCACCCTTCACATGCGCGGTCATCGCGTCGCCGGCGCGGTCGACGGTCGACATCAGCCGCACCGAAGGGTCGAAGGCGAAGTGGGCGATCCGGCCCTTCGCCCGCGACCCGACATCCAGGTCCGCGCCGAGCTCGGCCGCCGCCCGCAGCAAGGCCACCTCGGTCGGATCACCGCTGTCGGCGCCGGTCTGATCGTGGGAAGCGTTGGAACACAGGGCGAGCGCCTCGGCCAGCCGCCGGACAGCGCCGGTGGTCGCCGGCCGCAGAGCGACCGGCCCCGAAGGTGTCCACACGTCCGTCACGTGCATCCGGTTCTGCGTCAGCGTGCCGGTCTTGTCCGTACAGATCACCGTCGTCGACCCCAGCGTCTCCACCGCCGACAGGCGCTTCACCACGGCACCGGCCCGGGCCAGCACCCGTACGCCGACCGCGAGCGCCAGCGTGATCGTCGGGAGCAGGCCCTCGGGGACGTTCGCCACCAGCAGGCCGATCGCGAAGTTGAGTGCGTCCGGCACCGACAGGCCGGTCACAGTCACCCCGAGGAGCAGGAACAGCAACCCCGCACCGACCGCGACAGCGGCGATCAGCCATGCCACCCGCTTGACCTGACGCTCCAGCGGGCTGTCCTCGCGCGTGACTCGTTGCGACATCGCGGCGATCCGACCGAGCTCGGTGTGCATCCCGGTCGCGAACACGACCGCTCTGGCCTCGCCAGCGGTGCAGTTCGTGCCACTGAAGGCGAGATCGCCGGCGTCCAGAAGGTTGCCCGAGACATCGGTCACTTCGGCCGAGCGGATCACCGGCACCGACTCGCCGGTCAGCGTCGAGTTGTCGATCTCGACCGCTCCGGCGAACAGCCGGACGTCGGCCGAGATTCGGTTGCCCTCCGCAACGACAACGACATCGCCACGCACCAGGGTGCGCGCCTCGACGCTCTTGGTCACACCGTCGCGGACCACCGTCGCCAGCACCGGCAGGTAGGCGGCCAGCGCCTCGACCGCGCGCTCTGCCTGGCGCTCCTGCGCGAACGCGAGCCCGGCGTTGAGCAGGATGACCACCACGATCGCCGCCCCGAGGACGACCGTACCGCCGACCACCGCGAGGACGGCGGCGAGCCACAGCAACAAGGCCAGCGGGTGGGTGAGCTGCCGGACCAGCTCACCCACCCAGCCACTCCCCCGTCGCCGGGTGAGTTCATTCGGCCCGTACGCCTCCAACCGGCGCTGGGCCTCCCGATCCGTCAGGCCGTCGGGTGTCGTCCGCAGATCACGAAACAGACGATCGGCGGGCTCGCGCGGATCAGTTGCCTGTTCTGTCGCAGGCAGTTCTGTAGTGGTCACCGAACCGTGGCTCCTAGTAGAACGTTCCGGCCGTATCGGCAGGAGCCGTGTCGTTGGCGACGGTGACCAACTCGGTCGTCATCACGTCGGCGACTGTCAACAGGTGACGCATCATGACTCCTCATGCCGGCGGACGATCGCGACCGGCGAGTCCGCGTGGTGCAGGAGGCTCTGGCTGACGGATCCCAGCAGCAGACCGGCGACACCGCCGCGGCCGCGAGAACCGACCACCACCAGCGACGCTGTTGCCGACAGTTCGACGAGTTGTGCGCCGGCCCGGCCCTCGATCACCAAGGCCTGCGCCCGCACGGTCGGGTACCTGTCCAGGTACGGCGCGAGGCTCTCGGCCAGCCAGTTCTTCAGCAGTCCTTGGGTGTTTTCGATCGAATCGGCATGCTGATCCTGCGGATGCCAGCAGTACACGACCTTCAGTGGCTGCCCGGTCCGGGCGGCCTCTTCGAACCCGAAGGCCAGCGCCTGCTCCGACTCCGCCGAACCGTCGGTGCCTACGACGACCGGTCCGGTGCGGCGCTCACCGCGCACCACGACCACCGGGCACGGCGCCTTCGCCGCGACCGACGTCGCCACCGAACCGAGGACGACGGCCGACATCTTGTTCCGTGACCTGGTTCCGACCACCACCATGTCGGCGTTCCCGGCCTCGGTGAGGATCGCGTGCGCCGGGTCGTTGTTCGCGAGCCATCCGGATCCGCCCTCGTAGCCGAGCCGGTCCCGCGCGTACTGCACCGCGGCTTCGACCTCGCGCTGGTACTCCTCCATCGGCATCGGAGGTGGAACATAGCCCTCGACACCGAGCGCCGGCCACCGGCTCAGCTCGTTCAGATAGGCGCGGACCACCCGCACCGCCGCGCCGCGACCCTTGGCCGCCTCGACAGCCCAGTGCAGCGCGAGCCGACTCTCGGGCGTGTCGTCGACGCCTACGAGAATGTACTTGTCCATCGATCTGTTCCCCTCAGTGACTCGGATGCTGGACGAGGATCTCCTTCAGCCCGTCGACGAAGGCCAGCGATTCGTCGTAGCCGCGCTGCCAGATGTTGCGACCGAAGATCAGTCCCAGACCGCCGGCGTCCATCGCCTGCTCGGCCTTGCGGTACATCGCGTCGTCGCCGGCCCTCGTTCCGCCGGACACGAGCACGAGCGTGCGGTTCGCGGACCGCACCACCGAGTCGATCGCCTGCTGCGAGCTGAAGATCTCCTCGTACGGCGGTTTCACGTTGTCGCGCTTGTCCGGATGCGGGAAGTTCACCTTCACCACATCGGCACCGAGTTCACTCGCGACCCGGGCGGCGTAGTCGACCGCGTAGAACGAGTCCGTGCCACCCTTCGACTCGATCGCCGCGCCGCGCGGGTACGCCCACACGATCAACGGCATCCCGAACCGCTCCGCGTCGGCACGGATCCGCCGGTACTGCGCGAAATCCGCTTCCTGTGCGGGCGAACCGACGTAAAGGGTGTAGCCGACCGCGTCCGCACCGAGCCGCACGGCGTCCTCGACGCTCGCGTGCACCGGCGACAGGGCGGCCTCGTCCGACGGGATGTCGGTCTTGCCGTTCAGCTTGAGGATCAGCGGGATCTCGCCGGCGTAGTCCCAGAAGAACTTCTCCGCCAGCCCGATCTGGATCGCGATCCCGTTGAAGTCGCCGGCGATCGCCAGCTTGACGATGTACGCCGGGTCGGACGCCTGCGGATTCGCGAAGAAGTCCCGCGGCCCGTGCTCGAGCCCCTGGTCGTACGGCAGGAACAACGCCGTCCCGTTCCGCAGCCCATGATCGAACAGGATCCGCCGCAACCGAGTCTTCTTCCCGCAGTTCAGTCCGAGTTCACTCAACGGCGCGCGCGTCTGCATGATTGTTCACCTCCTGGTCGAGCCTCCCGGGACCCATGCCCCAAGGCTCACTTCCAATCTCGTCCAGTCGGCACCGCCCCGGCAGAGCCGTCCTACCCGCATGCGCCGGGACCTAGGACCACCCGGGGCCTCGGTTGTCCGGAGGCCGTCCGGGTTCGGGGTCAGCCGTCCTCCTGCTCCTCGGCCAGGTCGCCGACGGGCTCGGACGTGGCCGTGGCCGCTGACCGCGGTGCGCCGATCCGGCGCCGGGAACGTCCGCGCTCGCGCAGGTCGGTGAGCTGCCGCTGGAGCCGGTCGGCCGCCTCATCGACGGCTTCGGCCAGCGTCGCTGCCGCCGCGTGGACATGCACGGACGCGCCGCCCACCACGGCCTCGACCTCGACCTCGGCCGGCGTCTCGTGAGCGGGATTCGCCGCGAGGCTCAGGACGACGTGGACCTGCTGGACGCGGTCCGGCGTACGGCTGACGACGTGCTGCAGCTTGCCGATCGCGTAGTCGGCGCTTTCGTCCGGTACGTGTCCTTGGACCGTCAGTTGCACGGTCGCCGATTGCTGACTCATGGTTTCCCCCTTGTGGCTGTGTAGACGGCTGCCGCGACGAGTAGTCCGCCGAAACCGAGCAGCACCAGCGGCGGCGCAAGCTCTCCCGGGAACCACTCGGTGATCACCGACGGCAGGATGTTGAGCGCTCCGAAGGCGCCGACTCCGAGCAGCAGCAGATCGCGGAACAGCACGGCCAGGACAACGATCGCCAGAACGGTGCAGAGCGCGAGCACCATGCCTGCATCGGCGGGAAGCGTGATAGCCGCCCCGACCAGCATGCCCGCCGCACTGGCGGCGAAGACCCAACGCCGCGGCTTCAGCAGGCCGCGCCAGCCGAGCGCGAACCACACCACGCCCAGCACCCAGACCGGCAGTCCAAGCACCTGTGGGTTGTCGGTCGCCTGCGCGACTGTCGCAGCCGCGGCAACCATCAGAGCGATGAAGAACGCGGCCTGCTGCGGAAAGATCGGTAGCCGCCACCAGAGTGCGGCCGCAAGCGCGGCTGCTCCCGCACTGGACACGAGCAGGATGTCGTCGCCGCGCAGGTCCAGAACGAGGTCGGCGAAGAGGGCGAGAAACGCAGCGGTGGCGGCGGTGGAGAGCAGCCAGAGGACGGACCGAAGGCGGATACTCGTGGCTCCGAGGTGTTTCGGCACCGCCAGTCCGGCGACCAGCAGCAACGCCGCTCCCCCGCTGACAACGCCGAGTTGAGCAACCTCGGACAACGCATCCCAGTACTGGGCGGCGAGAAGTCCGGCGGCCACCAGAACGATCACACCACCGAGGTACGCGAGCGCCTCGATCATCAGCGAGGTGCGATCGCGCTCAGGCGGGCCGACGATCGGCGCGGCCTGAACTGACGACGGCGCCACCGGCTCGACAGGTGCCGGCCGCGCCGAGCTCAGACCGAGGTCGGCGCGCATCCGCTCGGCCTGAGCCCTGGTGATCAGCCCCTCGCCCAGCCAGCGGTCGATCAACTCCGGCCCCAACGGCCGGTGATCAGTCGACGATTGCCTCATACCTTCACTGTCGACTCTCCCCGCAACAGCGGGCAGGGCCGAACGTCCCGTCACCGCGGGCTCGACGGACCTCGACCGTCAGAAGCGGTCGCGGACCATGGTGATGGCTCCGCTCGGGCATTCGGCGGCGCAGAGGCCGCAGCCCTTGCAGAAGTCCAGGTCGATCTCGTAGCCCTGACCGGGGCCGAGCTTGATGATCGCGTTGTCGGGGCAGACGCCGAAGCAGTTGTCGCATTCGAGGCAGTTGCCGCAGGACATGCAGCGTCGCGCCTCGAAGAGCGCGTTCTCGGCGGTCAGTCCGCCCGTCACCTCGTCGAAGGTCGCGATCCGCCGGGCGACGTCGAGCTGGGGCCGTAGGGTCGCCGACGCATCCGCGTAGTACCAGGTGTTGAGCCGGTCGTAACTCGCCAACTCGGGCCGGTCCGGATGGTTGTACGTCGTACCGCGAAGCCAGCCATCGATGTTCCGGGCAGCCTTCTTACCGTGGCCGACGGCAACCGTGACGGTGCGCTCACCCGGGACCATGTCGCCACCGGCGAACAGGCCGGCGTGGCCGGTCATCATCCGGGTGTCGACCTCGACCACACCGTCGGTGATCCGCACGTCCTGGAGATCCTGGACCAGTGAGAGCTCCGCCTGCTGGCCGAGCGCAAGAACGACCGAGTCCGCGTCGAGCTCCTCGAACTCACCGGTCGGCTGCGGGAAGCCGGTGTCGTCCAGCCGCATCTTCTCGATCAGCACCCGATCCTCGCCGGCGTAGACGATCGTCGACAACCAGCGCATCCGAACACCTTCCTCGAGCGCCTCCTGGACCTCGATGTCGTGAGCGGGCATCCGGTCGCGCGTTCGCCGGTAGACCACCACCGCATCGCTGGCTCCGAGCCGGCGCGCCGTGCGCGCGACGTCCATCGCGGTGTTCCCGCCGCCGTACACCGCGACCCGGCGGCCGAGCAGCGGCTCCTCGCCGCTCTCGAGGCCGGCCAGCAACGACACGGCGTCGACGATCCGAGCCGAGTCGCCGGCCGGGATGTCGGCACGACGTCCGACATGCGCCCCGACGGCCAGGAAGACGGCGTCGAACTCGTCGAGCTCCTCGCTCAGTTCGGTGACCGGCGTATCCAGCTCGAGCCGCACGCCCAGGTCGACGATCCGCTGGATCTCGGCGTCTACCACGTCCCGCGGCAGCCGGTACGACGGAATGCCGTAGCGCATCATGCCGCCGGCTTCCGGCGAGTTGTCCCGGACCGTGACCTCGTGGCCGAACAGCGCCAGGTGGTACGCCGCCGACAGTCCGGACGGACCGGCACCGACGATCAGCACCCGCTTGCCGCTGGGCGGCGCCTCGACCGCGACGGACCAGCCCTGCTTGATCGCCTCGTCGCCGAGGAATCGCTCGACGGAGTTGATGCCAACCGGCTCGTCCAGCGTGGCGCGGTTGCACGCGGTCTCGCACGGCCGGTAGCAGACCCGGCCCATCACGGCGGGGAAGGGGTTGTCGACCATGATCTGCCGCCAGGCGGTCTCATAGTCGCCCGCCTCGGCGTGCGACAGCCATTCCTGGATGTTCTCGCCGGCCGGGCATGCGTCGTTGCACGGTGGCATCCGATCGAGGTACACCGGACGTTCCGTCCGCCAGGAGCCGGTCTTGTTCGCCAGGCTCGAGCCCACGTCCAGCGTGATCGCGAACGGCAACGGTCCGTGCTTGATTGCCTCGGGCATCTAACTCACCTCGTCGGGTTCGGTCAGGCCGAAGATCCGGATGTTCCGGTCCGCTTCCGCCTGGATCTTGTTGACCATGTCCTCGCGTGGGGTGTCGCCGAACAGATGCGCGAAGCGTCCCTGCGGTCGCAGGTAATCGGTGACCGGACGGACCCGGCGGATCTTCGTCACGTCGGACACCACGCCGTCGACCGCCTCGAAGACCGGGAAGACGCCGGTCTCCGTGGCCAGCCGGGCGACGCGGATCGTTTCGTCGGAGGCGGTCCGCCAGCCCAGCGGGCACGGCACCAGCACGTGCAGGTAGCGCGCGCCGTGGAACTCCATCGCGCGGCTCGCCTTGTACTCCAGGTCGCGCAGATCCGCGACGGTCGCCGTGGCGACGTACGGGATCCGGTGCGCCATCGCGATCTCCGGAAGATTCTTGCCCTGACCGAACGAGTTGCCCGTCGGGGTCGTGGTGGTCGCCGCGCCATGCGGAGTCGCACCGGACCGCTGGACGCCGGTATTCATGTAACCGCCGTTGTCGTAGCAGATGAACAACACGTCGTCGTTGCGCTCGAACATTCCGGACAGACAGGCCAGCCCGATGTCGACAGTCCCGCCGTCGCCACCCTGCCCGACGACACGTACGTCGGTCCGGCCCTTCGCCTTGAGCGCGGCCGCGACACCGGTCGCCACCGCCGGCGCGTTGCCGAACAGTGAGTGCAGCCAGGGAATCTGCCATGACGACTCCGGGAAGGGCGTCGAGAAGACCTCCAGGCAGCCGGTCGAGTTCACCGCCACCATCTGGTTGCCGGTGGCACGCATCACCGCATCGAGTACGTAGCGGGCGCCGAGTGCCTCACCACAGCCCTGGCAGGCGCGGTGTCCCGAGTTCAGCGAGTTCGTCCGCCGCGTGTCGGCCTGCACGGACTGCTGATCCGGGTCCAGCAGGCGGTTGCCCACCGCGAAGCTGCCGGTCTGGTAGAACTTGATCCGTTGTACTGGCATGATCTGTCCTCTCAGCCTGTCCGGCGCAGTTCGCGCTCGACCAGGTCGCGCTTCAGGTCCAGGAACGTCAGCGGCTCCAGCCGGTCCGCCACCGCGTCGGCGAACAACGCGCGCAGCGACTTCTTCGTGACCGGACGACCGCCGAGGCCGGCGATCACCGTGCAGGGCTCACCGGGCCAAGCCATCCGTACGTCGGCCGCCACGATCCCGCCCATGCCGACCGCCAGCGCCCGCTCCAGGACGACGACCCGCTTCACACCGCGCAGCGCCGTACGCACGGCCTCGAACGGGAACGGCCGGAACGAGGTCACGCCCAGCACACCGATGCTCACGCCCTCGTCGCGGAGCTCGTCCACGGTGTCCTTCACCGTCCCCAGGACCGAGCCGAGGGCGATGACGACCGTCTCCGCGTCCGCGCAGCGGTAGTCCCGGACCAGGCCACCGGAGTCCCGGCCGAAGGTCGCGGCGAACTCGGCCGCCACCTGGGGAATCACCTCGAGCGCCCGCAAGTGCTTGGCGTGCGCCAGATAACGGACCTCCGTGAACGCGTCCGGACCGACCATCGCGCCGATCGACACCGGCTCGTCCGGATCCAGGAGCTGCCGCGGCTCGTACGGGGGCACGAAGCCGTCCACCACCTCCTGGCTCGGAAGGTCGATGCGTTCGACCGCGTGGGTGAGGACGAACCCGTCCATGCAGACCATCACGGGCAGCGACAGCGTCTCGGCGATCCGGAACGCCTGGATGTGCAGGTCGAGCGCCTCCTGGTTGCTCTCGGCGTACAGCTGGATCCAGCCGGAGTCGCGCTGCGACATCGCGTCGCTGTGGTCGTTCCAGATGTTGATCGGGGCACCGATCGCGCGGTTGGCCACCGTCATCACGATCGGCAGGCCGAGCCCGGAGGCGTTGTAGAGCGCCTCCGCCATGTACAACAGACCCTGGCTCGCGGTCGCGGTGTAGGCGCGGGCGCCGGTCGCCGACGCGCCGATGGCGACCGACATCGCGGCGAACTCCGACTCCACGTTGACGAACTCGCACGGCGTCAGCTCACCGGAGGCGACCAGCACGCTGAGCGCCTCGACGATGTGCGTCTGGGGGGAGATCGGATACGCGCAGATCACCTCGGGCCGGCAGCGGGCGACAGCCTCGGCGACACCGCGCGAACCCTCAATCTGTGTGAACACCGGATGCCTCCTCGAGTTGGCTGCGCGCAAGGCCGTAGGCGGCGCGCACGGCGGCGACGTTGCCGGAGGCAACGGAACCGGAGAAGCGGTCCTCGACCACGGTCGTGACCGATTCGAGCTGGACCTGGCCGGTCAGCGCGGCGAAGGCGCCCAGCAGTACGGCACCTGGCAACGGACGGCCCAGGTGAGTCAGGGCCAGCTCGGTCGCCGGGATCGTCATCACCCGCTCCGGCCGGAACCGTTGGACATACGCATCCAGGCCCAGCTCGACGAGCGACCACGAAGTGTTGATGAGGAGGTAGCCGTCGGCACGAAGTCCGGCGAACACCTCCGTCTGGTGTATCAGGCCGGCATCCTGGATGATCACCGCATCCGGTTCCGCCACCGGCTCGTGCGTGCGGATCGGCCGGTCGTCGATCCGGCAGAAGCCCACCACCGGCGCGCCGGTCCGCTCCGACCCGAAGGTCGGGAACGCCTGGGCCTGCCGCCCCTCGGTGAACGCCGCGACGGACAGCAACTCGGCCGTCGTCACCACGCCCTGGCCACCTCGGCCATGGATCCGCACCTCGAACATCGCGTCACCGTTCCCTGGTGTACTGAAGCACCGGAACCGCTCGACCGGGACCGTCGATGGTCACCACGGGCAGCACCCGCGCGCGGACCTCGACCAGGTAGAGGCCGCCGGAGCGACCATCCTTGGCCCATTCGAGTTCCATCGGCCGCTTGAAGTGCTTGTCGGCGATGACCGACCAGCGGGCGAGTTCCTCGATGTCGTCATCGGTCAACACCAGCCCTGACCGTTCCTCGGGGGTGGTCTGAACCACCTCGGTGCCGCGGAGTCCGGCGTACACGGTCTTGGCTCGCTTGGCGCCGCGGTGCTTCACGATCATCGGGCGCGCGCCCGGATGCACGGAGTACTGGTCGGCATCGCCGGAGACCGGCTCCCCCAGACCCCACGCGGCACGGACCCGCACGAAGGTGCTCTCGCCACGGACCGTGCCGGAGCTCCCCAGATCCGCGCGTACCATCCGCTGCACGGTGACCGGCATGGCGGCCACCAGGTGGTCCGGGCCCCGGTGCTCACGGTTGCCAACGGCAACGGCACTGAACAGCGACGCGAAGCACCGGCGGCAGGCCGCGAGCACATCCGCTCCGCTGCGCAGATGCAGGAAGGTCTCGTCGGCCATGTCGTCCTGCGTCTCGGCCGGACTGCTCCGGACCGCCACCTCGGTACCGTCACCGCCCAGGTCCTCGTAGGCGGCGAGGATCTCGTCGCTGACGGCCTGCGGCAGCGATGTGTCCCGGAAGGCGGTCCGGATCGCGGCGGCGACCACGACGAGGTCCCGGCCGGCGCGGTATCTGCGGAGCTCCTGCGCGATCACCGGCCCCAGCCGGCCTTCGCGGACGAACTCCTGGTACGCCGCGGCGGTCACCGCGAAGCCCTCCGGAATCCGGATGCCCTCGTCCGTCAGCTCGGCCAATCGAGCGTTCTTCACGCCGACCTGCTGTGGATCTGCGTCGCCGTGAAGCCAGACGACTCTCTCGCTGTTCATTGCTCCTCCTGTCACAGCGAACCGGCGACGAGCTCGGTCATGTCGACCAGACGGCTGGTGTAGCCCCACTCGTTGTCGTACCAACCGAAGACCTTGACCAGGTGGTCCTGGACCTGCGTGAGCGGGGCGTCGAAGATGCAGGATGCCGGGTCGCCGATGATGTCGTGGGACACGATCGGATCCGTGGTGTAGCGCAGGATCCCCTTGAGCGGTCCGGCCGCGGCATCCGCGAAGACCTGGTTCACCTGCTCGACGGTGACGGCCTCGGACAGCTGCACCGTCAGGTCGGTGAGGGAGCCGTCCTCGACGGGGACGCGCACCGCGACGCCGTCGATCTTCCCGGCCAGCTCAGGGATGACCAGGCCGACCGCACGGGCCGCGCCGGTGCTCGTCGGAATCAGGTTCGTGGCGCCGGAACGCCCGCGGCGCAGATCCTTGTGCGGCGAGTCCAGCAGCACCTGGTCGTTGGTGTAGCTGTGGATCGTCGTCATCAGTCCACGCTCGATGCCGAAGGCCCGGTGCAGAACGGACACCATCGGCGCGACGCAGTTCGTCGTACACGAGGCGTTCGAGATCACGTGGTGAATCGCCGGGTCGTAGTCGTCCTCGTTGACGCCGAGGACGACGGTCACGTCGACGTCCTTGCCGGGCACCGACAGGATCACCTTGCGAGCGCCCGCGGTCAGGTGCGCGCCGGTGGCCTCGCGGGTCCGGAACTTGCCGGTCGACTCGATCACGATGTCGGCCCCGACCGCGGCCCAGTCCAGGCGCGCGGGGTCCCGCTCGGCGGTCGCACGCAGGGTGCGGCCGCCGACCGTGATCGTGTCGTCGGAGTGCCCGACCTCTTCCTTCAGCGGTCCATAGGTCGAGTCGTAGCGCAGCAGGTGCGCGAGTGTCGCGGGTGCCGCGACGTCGTTGATCGCGACCACCTCGATGCCGCTCGACGTCCGCTCGAGCACGCAGCGCAGGTAGTCCCGCCCGATCCGCCCGAACCCGTTGATCCCAACCCGTACGCTCATGATCGACCCTTCAGTCGGTTGTTTCCGTCACTCTCATTCGACCCGCGGGCCGGGGGTCGTCTGCAGAGTCGAAGGTCCCGGCTTCGGCTGCCGGATGACCGCCAGCACGACGGTCAGCGTGCCGAGCAGGAGGAAGACACCCGCGCTCGTCAGGATCGCGATCCACACCCACTGCAGCGCAGGTGCGGTGGCGCCGGCGTCGGCGCGCACGCTCAGTGCCCTGCTGCCGTCCTGGGCCATCACCACGAGCGTCCAGTCGCCGTTCTCGATCGGCCAGGTGATCGTCTGCTCACCCGGACCGGCCGCTTGGACCCGCCAGATGTTCAGGTCGGTGGGCACCACTGACGGCGCCGTGCCGGCGTGATCGGCGTACGTCGTGGTGTTCGGACCGACGGCTTTCACTGTCGTGTACGCGACCCCGGCCAGGTACCGGCGTACGTCGGTCACGGACGCGAGGCCCACGAACACCGGGCCGCCGCTGACCGTCTCGACGCGCACCCGGGCATCACCGAACCACCGGTGCGGCACCGACGCGGCTCCGGCATGGATCGTCACCTGTTCACTCGTCAGTGCGTAGCCGGTCGTGCTCAGCGTCACCTTGTCCGAGGTCACGAAGCCGGCGGAATCACGGCGCGCCTGATCAAGCCAGGCCATCGCTCCCCCGACCGTGAGCCCCAGCAGCGATGCCAGCGTCACCAGGACGCCCACGATCAACGCGATCGTCCGCCCGGCCGACATCCGCGGCCCGGGTTCGCGCCGTGGTGGCGGTGGTAAGAGCCCCGGGTACGGCTCGTCCTGCGGCTCGTCCAGCCTGGTGGTACCTGGATCGTCACCGCCCATGTCCAGGCGGAACGGCGGGTATTGGTCGACCATCAGTCCGGCGTACGCCGCGACCCGCAACACCCAGCGGTCCATGCCGAGCACCAGGTCGAAGACCGGCCGCGGAAAGCGCCCGGTGAACAACAGGGCCACAGCGCCGATCAGCACCAGCAGGCCGACCAGACCGGAGGCCCAGCCCTGCCGGTCCGTCTGCACGGCGAACCAGGTCCCGCCGCCCAGGAAGAATCCGACTACGAGGTAGTGCGGAATCGCGAGCAGCCACGACTTGACCAGCACCAGACCGCGCGACAGGTGCTCCGGATACGCGATCTCCAGATGCGCCGGGTAATCGGGCACGTCCTCCAGGGTGAACGGCGGGTACTTGTCGGTTCCCAGTGCGCCGTACGCATAGAACTGCACCCGCCAGGTCCACCGTAGAACTCCGACGTTGAAGTCGAAGATTCCGCGCGGGTAGCGCCCGGTGAACAGGATGGCGAAGAACGCCACGAAGCTCATCAGGACGAACCCGATCCACAACACCACCAGCACGAACAGGTGCGGGATCACCAGCACCCACTTCACCAGCCACAGCCAGCGATTCAGCCGCTCGTCCATCGCCCCGTCCACGCGGACGGGATACGTCGTCGTACTCATCACGTCCTCCTCACACTCGTCCCTCACTGCCAGCGTCGATCCGTCGTGGCGAGGTCTGCAGAGCCGAAGGTCCCGCTCAGGTCGCGCCTTGGTGCCCTGACCGGACGGCCGGAACCGGCAGACGGTGGAAGTGATGAGTAAGGAGGCAGTCATGGACGAGAAGGTCGTCGATCGGCCTCTTCCGGCCGACAACGACGAGACGCTGCGCAAGCAGGCGGTCGAGGATCTCCGCAAGCGGCACGACCTCGCGGGACACGTCCTCGCCTACCTGACGGTGAACACCTTCCTGGTGGTCATCTGGTACCTGACCGGTGCGGAATTCTTCTGGCCCGCCTTCCCGATCTTCGGCTGGGGTATCGGAATCGTCTTCCACGCGTGGGACGTGTTCTGGCCGCAACCGAGCGAGACCGCGGTCCAGGCCGCGATGGACCGCATCGCGCGCCGTAAGTGACAACAGTGCGGAAGGCCTGCCCCGACCTCGGGGCAGGCCTTCACGCCGTCATTTCTGGCCGTGCAGCCACCGTGGGGCGACTGCACGCCATTCGTTCTCCCATTCCCGTGTGCGGCTGCGGTCCAGCGGGACGCGGGCGAGTCGTACCAGGCCCCAGAGCAGGAGCCAGGAACCGGCCAGCATGAGGAAGCCGGCGGAGGTACCGAAGGCCGAGCTGTCGGCGCCCGAGCGCGGCGTGCGGACGATGTTCCCGGAGTGGTCGAGCCAGATCGTCACCTCGTCTCCGGCCTTCGTACCAATCACGACGCTCGTCATACCCTCGCGGGCGACGCCGTTCGCGTCGACGTAGCTGACCTGAGCCCGCGACATGACGTCGCCGGGTGCGCTCGGTACGGCGGTCGCGGTGTCCTCGAGGGTCGTGGCCTTCACCTCGTGCAGAATCGCTCGCTGCCGGGCGGCCGACTCCTCACTGGCGTTGCTGACGCCGGTGCCGATCGCGGCGGCGACCGGGATCAGCAGCAGCGCAACGAGGAGCCCGCACCACAACACAACCGCCTCGATGCGATCCGACCGGCGGCGCAACGGATTCTTCCCGAACCCCAGCCGGCGAGCCTGCCTGAGCACCCACAGCTCCCCCGACCGCTCCTTGCCGGTGTTCATGACAACCCCCTGGTACGGCGCGGTTGGACGCAGGGGACCGGCTCTCCGGACCGGAACCGTCTTGATGACGGCGGATCTCGTGGCCTCCGGCCACCTCTCCTGGGTCCGCTCCCGGCGAGCCGGTGGTTTCCCTGCATTTCAAGATTCGCCCAGCCCCGGCGCCATGGTCAGGGCCCAAGGTCCCGACCTCCGGGACCACCCGGCCCATCCCCCGGCACGCTGTCAGTCGCGGATCAGGACGTCCGCGATCGGACGGCGGGGAGTCGGTGGGACGGGTGGACCGTAGCCGAAGCGGATCACCGCCTGGGGACGCTGCCAGGGACCGAGCGGATCGTTGATCTGCCACCGGAGGCCCTCGTGCTCGATCGCCTGATTGAGCAGCGATGTCGAGACGCCCTGTGCGGTCGCCTCGAGCAGCACCCGTTCCAGTGCCTGGCCGGCCCGGAGCCACTCGATCGGTCCGTCGTACCGGGTCGCCAGTACCGCGAACTGTGGTGCCCGCTCGAAGTCCGCCACCGGCCGCAGCTCGTCGGCCCCGGTGGCGGCCAGATCACGGACGACCGGATCGCCGCCCGCGACCCGGGGGCCGAGCGCGCCCGACGGCACGCCGTCGTCCGCCCGGTCGCCACCGACCCACCGGCGCCGCTCCGCCGTCCGGCCGCGATCGTCGTCGTCCGCGGTCATCGCGTCAGTCGTTGCCATCCGCAACCACCACCGCATCGGCGGCCGATCGAGCCATTGCAGCACGGCGCCCTCGACCCGCGCACTCAGCCCGAGTTCCGCACGGACCTGGTCCGGAACCCGCACATCGCTGAACGGCTCCCGGTTCGTCCGGCGTTGCGCGAGGTACGGCGCCAGTCCGGCCATCTCTCCGATCAGCGGCGCATCGAGCTCCACCACCGCGACGAGATCCGGGCGGCGCTGGTCCATCAGGTGACGAACTGCCGAGCCCATCCCGAGCGCCGCCGCGGCCACTCGCAGATTGAAGATCGACGCACCCAGCGACACGTACAGCATCCGCCGCGACGGATCCTCCGCCGGGAGTTCGCGCTCCCGATCCCGGTGCACCTCGACCGTCGGCCCGGCGAACCGGAACCGCCACGGCTGGGTGTTGTGCATCGACGGCGCCGCCACCGCGGCCCGCAGCATCGCATCCCGATCCGCGTCCGTCACTGCCTGCGTGTCTTCCATCGTTCTCACCTCAGTGGACATAGGCCTGGAGTTCGCTGATCAACGCGGTGAGCACGACCTTCGCGTCACCGAAGAGCATCGCGGTCCTCGGGTTGGTGTACAGCTCGTTGTCGACCCCCGCGTAGCCGTGGCCGAGCGAGCGCTTGACGACGATCACGCTGCGCGCCTTGTCGACGTCCAGGATCGGCATCCCGGAGACGGCGTTGCCGGGCCGGCGCGCGGCCGGGTTGGTCACGTCGTTCGCGCCGACCACGAGCACGACGTCGGTCGCCGGGAACTGGGGATTGATCTCGTCGAGGTCCTTCAGCTGCGGGTACGGCGCGTTCGCCTCGGCCAGCAGGACATTCATGTGACCGGGCATCCGGCCGGCCACGGGATGGATCCCGTAGCTCACGTCCACACCGTGCTCGGTGAGGGCCTCGGCCAGCTCGACCACCTCATGCTGAGCCTGCGCCGCTGCCAGGCCGTACCCCGGCACGATCACCACCTTCGCGGCGTACGCCAACTGCAGAGCCGCGTCGTCGGCGGTGACGGACCGTACCGTGCCCGTCGCCGCGACCAGTGGCCGGGACTGCTCGTCACCGGTGCCGAATCCGCCGGCGACGATGCTCAGCAGCGACCTGTTCATCGCGACTGCCATCAGCTTGGTGAGGATGCCACCGGCCGCGCCGACCAGTGCGCCGGCGATGATCAGCGGAGTGCTGCCGATCACGAATCCGGCCATCGCCACCGCCGTACCGGTGCACGCGTTCAGGAGCGAGATGACCACCGGCATGTCGGCTCCACCGATCGGCAGAGTCATCAGTACGCCGAGCGCCAGCGCGGCGACCGTCAGCACGACGAGCGTCGTCCCCGCACCGAGATGCGCGGTGTACAGGTAGCCGGCCGTGACAGCGATCAGCCCGAGCAGCAGGTTGATCACTCGACCACCGCGGAAGGTGAGCGGCCGGCCTGGCACGAACCCGGCCAACTTGCCCGCGGCGATCAGCGAGCCGGAGAAGGTCACGCCGCCGATGAGCACGTCCAGGGAGGTCGCGAGCGTGGTGCTGATCGGCCGGCCGGCGGAGCCGGGCAGCGCGTCCGCGAACGCGATCAACGCAGCCGCACCACCGCCGACGGCGTTGAACAAGCTCACGAGCTGCGGCATCGCGGTCATCTTCACGCGGCGGGCGGCGACGAGCCCCGCGCCGGCGCCGACGGCCACCCCGGCAGCCAGGACGATGGCCGCGGTGGCCGTGATCGTCCGGTCATGAACCAGTACGACGACCGTCAGGCCGACCGCCACCGCCATTCCCAGCGCGGACAACTGGTTGCCGCGCCGCGCGGTCGCGGGCGAGTTCATCAGCTGCAGGCCGAGCACGAAGCAGACCGCTGTGGCCAGGTAGAGCAGATGGGTCGTGGTGTCGAAGACGGTCATCGCCCGGCCCTCGCCTTCGGCTTGGTCCGGAACATTTCGAGCATCCGGTCGGTGACGACGTATCCGCCGACGACGTTCGCGGCGGCGAAGACGGCCGCAACGAACAGCAGCACGTAGCCCACCGTGGTGTCGAGGCTCGCGGCAACGATCATCACCCCGACCACGACCACGCCGTGGATGGCGTTGGATCCCGACATCAGCGGCGTGTGCAGGGTCGCCGGGACCTTGGTGATGACCTCGAAACCGACCAGCACGCTGAGCACGAAGACCGTGAGGTCCGCCAGCAGCACAGGTGTCATGACAGTGTCTCCTTCGGTTGCACGATCTGGCCGTCCTGACAGACCAGCAGACCGGCGGTGATCTCGTCGCCGCGATCCAGTACGACGGAACCGTCGTGGATCAGGTGGCCGAGCAGCGCGGCGACGTTGCGAGCCCAGGCAGCCGAGGCGGCCCGCGGTACCTGGGCCGGCAGATTGCCGGCCCCGAGCACCGTGACGCCGTTCGCTGTGACGTGGCGGCCATCGGGAGTCGAGCCCGCCACGTTGCCGCCCAGCGGGCCGGCCGCGAGATCGACGACCACGGAGCCGGACGCCATCGCCGCGAGCGCAGCCGCCGGAACCAGTTCGGGTGGGCGATGTCCCGGCACCTGCGCGGTGGTGATGACGATGTCGAAGGCGCCGATCGCGGCGATCATGGCGCGCTGCTGATCGGCTTGCTCCTCGGCGGTCAGCGCGCGGGCGTAGCCGCCCTGGCCACTCGCCGAGACGCCACCGAGGTCCAGCACCGAGGCACCGGTCGACGCGATATCGGACCGCGCGGCCGCTCGGACGTCGTACCCCGTGACCAGCGCGCCCAGGCGGCGCGCCGTACCGATGGCCTGAAGGCCGGCGACTCCCCCGCCGAGCACCAGGACCTTCGCCGGGCGGACCGTGCCCGCCGCGGTCATCAGCATCGGGAAGAACCCGCCGAAGGTGTCCGCGGCCAGCACTGCGGCCTTGTAGCCGGCCACGTTGGCCTGTGATGTGAGGACGTCCATCGACTGGGCCCGGCTCAGTGTGCGGGGCAGTCCGTCGAAGCTGATTGCAGTCACCTTCGTATCCGCGAGGTCGCCCGCGGTGAGCAGTGGCTCGAGGAGCCCGATCAGGAGCTGACCGGCCCGGAGCAACGTGCGGTCCGCCGGTGGGTGGATCACCACCACGACGTCCGCTTGCGCGTAGACCTCTTCCCCGGTCCCGATGCGCGCGCCGGCCGCGACGTACTCCTCATCATGGAACCACGCCCCCCGGCCGGCGCCGGACTCGACGATCACGTCGAGACCGGCGCGGTGCAGGCGGGCCGCCACGTCGGGTGTCAAGGCCACCCGGTTCTCCCGGGGTTCGGTTTCGGCCGGGCAGCCGATCAGCACACTCATGGGTTCAGCTCCTCACGAGAACTGGAAGACGACCCGAGCCGGGATGTCACCCGCGAGTACATCGGCGATGGACTGGTTGACGTCGTCGAGCTTGCGGTCGACGGCGATGACCCGGGTCCGGCCGGCCGCGTGCAGGGCGAACACGTCGGCGAGATCGTTGCGCGTGCCAACGATCGAGCCGATCACGGTCTTGGCGTTCAGCACGGTGTCGAAGATCGGCAGGCTGAGCGCGCCGTTGTCACCGGGCAGAGCCACGCAGACGAGCCGCCCGCCGCGACGCAGCGACCGGAAGGCCTGGTCGAACGACTGCGGGTTCGCCGCGAGGGCGACCGCGACGTCGGCGCCACCGAGCGCCTGGATCGCCTCGACGGGATCGGTCTTGGCGGCGTTCACCACATGGTCAGCACCGAGTTCGGTGGCCATCTTCAGCTTGGAGTCCTCGATGTCGACGCCGATGGTGATCCCGCCGGCGATCCGCGCGTACTGCAGGGCCAGGTGCCCGAGTCCGCCGACGCCGAAGATCGCCACAGTCTCGGCCGGGGCCACGCCGGCGACCTTGATCGCCTTGTACGTCGTGACTCCGGCGCACGTCAGCGGTGCGGCATCACGCGAGGAGATCTCGTCGGGCACGAGTGTCGCGAAGGCCGCCGGGAGTACGGCGTACTCGGCGAAGCTGCCGTTGACCGAGTAGCCGGAGTTTCGTTGCTCCAGGCAGAGCGTCTCCCAGCCGCCGATGCAGTACCGGCACTTGCCGCAGGCGTACCCGAGCCAGGCGATCGCGACCCGGTCACCGACCGCACGGTCGGTCACACCGGCGCCCAGCTCCACCACCACACCGATGCCCTCATGGCCCGGGACGAACGGCGGGGTCGGCTTGACCGGCCAGTCCCCGTGCGCCGCGTGGATGTCGGTGTGGCACAGCCCACTGGTCTCCATCCGGACGAGTACGTCCCCTGGTCCGGGCTCGGGAATCGGCACCTCCCGAATCTCCAGAGGTGCGGAGAAGTCGGTGACAACTGCTGCCTTCATGGTCGTCCTTTCAGGTTGCACAGGTTGTGGATCGGGTGACGAAATGGCCGCTGAGCCCAGCCGGGAGCGAGAACCCCTCCGGTCCACCGGGCGCGACGTCAAGCTCGAACGTGACCTCGCCCCAGGCGTGGTCCAGCCGCCGGTCGATGTAGAACGGGCTGCCCTCGATCTCCCCGAGAAGCACGTCCCCGGGGCCGATCAGGAACTCGCCATCCGGGTAGCACATCGGCGTACCGCCGGCACGGCCATCGCCGGACTGGACGAACATCACTGGAGCGCCACGACCGGCGCTCAGGTGACGGATCGCCTGGCGCGCGGCCGTGGTGGCCGTGATACGGACAGTGGGCATCCGATCCTCCGATCCTTACCTCGATGAGTCCGTGCACCTAGAGCGAACCCCGGCTCGGTCGACCCCCGTAGGGCCTAAAGACCCGTCCGCCCGGACCGATCGGCCGATGCGGAAGGCGCCGCGTGCAGCCCATGCTCGAAGCAGATCGGCTCCGGAGGTGGACCGTGCATCAGCTGCACTCGAAGGTCGTGCCCGTGCCCTGGGCCCGGCGGCTCGTGATCGATGCCGGCCGGGCCGCCCAGCGCCGCCACGCCATTCACGGCCTGTTCGAGGTGGACGTGACCTCGGCCCGCGGAGCGTTACGACGGCACCGGGAGACCACCGGTGAGGATCTCTCGTTCACCGCTTTCGTGATCGCGTGCGTGGCCCGTGCGGTCGCCGCCGACCCAACAGTCCAGGCGTACCGCGACCTGCGCGGCCGGGACGTGATCTTCGATCAGGTCGACGTCGGCCTACCCGTCGAGGTCGACCTCGACGGGAGTCCGTTCGCGTTCACCCATGTCCTGCGCGATGCCGGCAGTCGCACGGTGCAGGAGCTGCACCGCGAGATCCGCGACGTCAAGGTGAATCCCCACCTCAGCCCGTCGGTCCGCAAGGAACGGTGGGCACGCGCCTATCTGATCCTCCCCGGCTTCGTACGCATCCGTCTGCTCGGGATGCTGCACCGGTTGCCGCAGCGCCAACGGGCGCTGGCAGGAACCGTCGGTGTGACAGCCGTCGGAATGTTCGGCGCCGGTGGCGGCTGGGGCATCGCGTTCCAGCTCCACACACTGAGCATCGTGATCGGCGGCATCACACGGCGTCCGATTCTGTTCCAGGGCCGGCTGGTCGAGCGTGAGTTCCTCCAGCTGACCATCAGCGTGGACCACGACGTGGTCGACGGCGCGCCCGCCGCCCGGTTCGTCGCGCGCCTGCGCGATCTGCTCACAGCTGCCGAGGAGATCGGTCTGCCGGAGACGGCAAGGAGATCAGCATGAGACACCCGCCAGTCGTGGCCGGCATCGACGGGTCGCCGGCCGACCAGATCGCGATCAGGTGGGCGACAGCCGAGGCCAGGTCCCTGCGCACTCAGCTTCGCCTGATCCATGCCATGCAGCCCGGTGATTCCGCGTCCGAGGCCGGTGACGTCGTCTACAAGGCTCTCGCCTTGGCCCGCGAACTCGCGCCGGCCGTCGACGTCGATCCGCGGATCGAGAACGGCCCGCCATCGACCATCCTGGTGAAGGCGTCCGGTGACGCGAAGCTGGTGGTCATCGGCAGCCGTGGCCTCGGCCTGATGGCCGGCGCACTCCTCGGCTCGACCGGCCTCGATCTCGCCGCGAACGCCCGCTGCCCGGTGGTCGTCGTACGACCGGATCTCGGGACTGAGGCCGGCATCCGGGTGGTCATCGGGTACGACGGTTCGTCCGCGAGTCAGACCGCACTCGACTTCGGCCTGGACTACGCCCGGCGCCATGGCCTCGCCGTCCGCGTCGTCGCCGCCCAGCCCGCCGGCACCCAGCTGCACCGGATCACCGAGGCCGAGCTCCGCGACGCGGTGCACGCGCGCGGTGGTCACGACGCCGAACTCATCCAGATCACCGGCCACCCCGCCGAACACATCCTCCGCCTCGCCGCCGACGCCAACCTGATCGTCCTCGGCGCCCGCGGCCGCGGCGGCTTCGCCGGCATGCTCATCGGCTCGGTCAGCCAAACCGTCCTCCACCACGCCGACTGCCCGGTCGCCGTCATCCCCGCCGCCGCCACCGGAGGCTGATCCCCATGACGACACATCCCGCCACCACACCCGTGACTTCCAACCCGGTGTGGCGCGCGATCCACTGGGGCTTCGTGTCCCTGTTCGCCTCAGGCGCCTGCGTCCACGTCTACCTGGCCCTGACCACCCCCGACTCCTACCGCCCCTTCGCCGACGGCGCCTTGTTCGGCTGGGTGTACGACGGCTGGCAGAACATCTTCATGGCCGACCCGACGCTGTGGGCCTTGCTCCTCGCTGTGGCGGAACTGACCATCGCCGTACTCCTGGTCAAGAGCCCGCGCGCCGGGTACGTGGCGGTCATCGCCTTCCATCTGGCCCTGATGTGCTTCGGCTGGGGTTTCTGGCTCTGGTCCGTCCCCGCCCTCTGCTTCGCGATCCCGGCAGCCCGCCACGCCTCCCGGGCCGCCCGGTAGCACTCAACGCGCTCAGATGAAGATGATCTGGGCGCCGTCGGTCTTCTCGATGAAGTCGGCGGCGCTGATGATGCCTTCGACGTCGTCGGAGAGGTCGGACTCGTCGAGGTGCATCATGTCGGCAGACATCCGGCAGGCCCAGAGATGACCGCCGGAGGCGACGATCTGCTCGAGGAACTCCGGTACGTCGGGGACGCCGATGTCGTGGATCTGCTTCTTCATCTGGTGCGTGGCCATCGCGGTCATGCCGGGCAGGCCGCCGAGTCCTTGTGGCATATGGGTGGCGGTGTTGCCGAGCATGGTGAACTTCAGGTCGTTCATCCGCGACTTGGTGATCATGTCGAAGCCCCAGAAGGTGAAGAACAGGTGCGTCTCCACACCTTCGCCCAGTGCGGCGTTGGCCAGGATCAGGCCGGGGTAGGCCATGTCCAGGTTGCCCTTGGAGCAGATGATCGCGAGCTTGCGGCCTTCCGTCGCCTCATCCCCGAAGTCAGGAACGATCAGCGGCATGCTGTCGATGGTGGTCATCACATTTCCTTCTTTCACACACAACCGCGGGGCTTCGGCAGGCCGGCGACGTACGCCATCTTCTTGGCCGGTTTGCCGGGGAACAGGACGAACAGCTGCTTGATCGGGATGCCGGCCAAGGTCGACACCCGGCGCAGGGTGGCGGTCTCCCCGTGCGACGGGTAGTCCGTACGCAGGAACCTGATCGCCTTCCAGTGCTCGTCGGTGAGCTCGATGCCGATCCGGCTCGCGAGTTCCACCGCCAGATCCTCGGTCCATTCGCCGTAATCCGTCAGGAATCCTTCGGAATCGACATGAATGGTGATGTCGCCAACGCTGACGACGGTCATGGTCGGACCTCCTCGTCCGGTCGGTGTTTGCCGGTCATGGACATCCGGGCCGGCACCGGCAGCCGGCGGCCTGGCAGCAGCAGATGCCAGTAGATCCAGCGGAACGCGACCTTGCCCCAGTGGTTCGCTTTCGTCTCCCGGAGCAGGGACAACGGTCCGAATCCCAGCGGGAAGTGCCCGGGCAGCGGTTCCGTGTCGTAGTTGAAATCGATCAGCAGGGCCTTGCCATCGCCGGTCTCGACGAAGCAGTTGGCGTGCCCGTCGAACCGGTGGGTCATCGCGCGGCCTTCGACGTACTGGCAGAAGTTCTCGACCAGGATCTCGCTGGAGAAGTGCGCCACCGAGCCGGCCTTCGAGGTCGGGAGATCGTTGGCGTCGCCAACGGCGAAGACGTCCGGATGCGCGGTGGACTGCAAGGTGTGCTTGTCGACCGGTACGTAGTTGAGCTCGTCACCGAGACCGGACGCGCCGATGAAGTCCGCGCCCATGTTCAGTGGCACGGTGACCAGCAGGTCGTAGCTGATCTCGCGGTCGTCGTAGCTGACCAGGGTCTTGCGCTCGGCGTCGATGCGCTCCACCAGGAAGTCGGTCTCCACCGCGATCTTCCGCTCGTCCAGCAACCGTCCGAGGTACCGCGACGCGATCGGCTTGGTGAAGGCGCCGTCCAGCGGCGTCACGTAGACGATCTCGACCTGGTCCCGGATGGCCTCGCGGCGGAAGTAGTCCTCGGCCAGGAAGGTGAACTCCAACGGAGCCACCGGGCACTTGATCGGCTGCTCGACGACGTGCACGACCAGCCTGCCCCCGGGGAAGTCCCGCAATGCCTCGCGCAGCGCGAAGGCGCCGTCGTAGGTGTAGAAGTCATGGATGCTGCGGTGCCACTCCGGCCCGAGCATTCCGGGAGTCTGATCCGGCCGCGAGCTGGTACCGGTCGCGATGACGAGGTAGTCGTAGCAGACCACTCCCCCATCGGCGAGCCGGACGGCCTTCTGCTCCGGATCGACAGCGGAGATCTCACCGATGATGAACTGGATACCCTTCCTGAGCAGGCTCCGCCGTGGTCGCAGCACGTCCGCGGCCTGATCGCGCCCGAACGGGATGAACAAGAGGCCCGGCTGATACAGGTGGTCGCGATCGCGGTCGATCACCGTGATCCGCCACTCGTCGCTCGCCAACCGGCGCCTCAGCTTGTTGGCCACCGTCGTACCAGCGGTACCGGCACCGAGAATCACCAACCGCCTCATCACCATCACATCCCTTCGTGTGCCGGCCCGGCCTGGTGAACCAGGTCGGGCCGGGTAGGTGTCAGTCGGTGTGCTCGATCGTGATCGTTCGCGCCTCGGCAGGCTTCGCCGAGATCGGAACGGTCACCTCGAGGATTCCGGCCGTGTACTTGGCCACGACAGCCTTCTCGTCGGCTCCGTCCGGCAGCAGCACCCGGCGGGTGAGGGTGCCGTAGTGGAACTCCGAGCGGGTCCCGTCGTGCTCTTCTTGTTGACGAGTCGCGGAGATGGTCAGCATCCCGTTCGCGACCTCGACCTTGACGTCCTTCGCCGGATCCAGGCCGGGCAGCTCCGCCCGGACGACGTACTTGTCGTCGTCGGTGAACTCCTCGATCCGGAGGCCGCGCATCATCGCCGGCATGGTGAACAGACTCGGCAAGCCCTCAGCCCAGTCGAACAGGTCGGCGAACTGACGCCGGGTGTCCCTGTGTTGGATCATCGTCATGGTGTCTCCCTTCCGTAGCCTTCACCTCCACCACACCTCGCGCCGGAGCCGCACAGCAGGGCCTAATGCACCGGACCTCGCAGGCCTTCGGCCCTGCCCCCGCCGGCGACCGGCGGAGCCGAGCCGGCTCACGACGACGAGACTCAGCAGGGCGATCACGCCGCCGACCAGGCCGTCGAACAGGTAGTGGTTGGCGGTCAGGACGATCGCGGCGAGCATCAGGACGGGCATCAGCCAGCCGAGCAAACGCATGATCCGGTGACCGGCCAGACTGGCGACGGCGATCCCCATCAACAGGTTCCAGCCGAAGTGCAGGCTCGGCACGGCGGCGTACTGGTTCACGAACGCCGGCGGCTGCAGCACCCGGTAGGCCTCGGTCTCCTCCGTGACCGTGTCGATGAAGCCGTAGGCCGTCAGGAAGCGTGGCGGTGCGACCGGGAAGACGGCGAAGATCATCAATCCGATCGTCCCGGAGAGCAGCATCGCGTTCCGGAACGTCGGGTACGCGTCACGATGCCGGATCAGCAACCACAGCAACGTCGCCAGGAGCACCGGCCAGTGCCCATAGATGTAGATGTAACTGACCGTGTTCGCGATCCAGCTGTGCGCGGTGACGGCCGCCTGCAGCTTCGGCTCGACGAACACGCCGGTCCATCGCTCGAGGGCGATGACGCGCTCGGCATTCCGGTAGGCGACCTCGATCCTGGTCGCGATCAGGCCCCTGACACCGAAGTACAGCACGATGACGGCGGCGATCACGATCACCTCGCGGGCGATCTGGTGCGCACGACCGGTCCTTCGCAGCATCGATGTCTCGCGCTCGGCGACCATCAGCACTCCCTCCACCACTCGTTCCACCCTTGCCGAGGCGACCGGGAGCGGCACAGGGCCATCCCTCCCTCGCTCGCTGGCAAAGGTCCACGACAGGCGTCACGATGCCGACCTTGAACGGGGCGGCTATCGTCCTGGCAAGGGACCGTCGGGCGCGGCGCCTGTCTCAGCGCCGTTCCCGGGCCCGGAAGGAAGCCGTCATGGACAAGGGCCAGAGGCACCTCGCGAGGATCGCGCGCTTCATCCCCACGATCGCGATGCACCGCGGCGTGCGCATCGCCGCGCTCGTGGCCGCCGTGGGGCTCTCGCTGTGGAATGTCGACCGCGTCCCGCACACCGTTCTGCTGCCCGCGGTGTTGGGCTTACTGCCGTTCGCGATCGGCAAGTACGTGCTGTGCCCGACGCGCTGGCACGCGATCTCGACCAGTGGCCGCCCGCGCCGGTGGCATCTGCGCGCCTACGCGGAGAGCGAGGTCCTCGGCCTGATCTCACCGTGGCATGCCGGAGCGGATCTGTGGCGCGTCCACCGGCTGGAGAAGATCGGCGTACGACGTGCCAGCGGGGTCGCCGAGGTCGCGCTGGACCGTTTCATCGGTGCCGTCGGACTCGTCGCCGCCGTGGTGGTCAGCGGGGTGACCCTGCCGTGGACCGTGCTCGCGATCGCCCTCGGCGCCGCGGCCGTGGTCCTCGCGGTCGCGCTCGTCGTACGACGTCGGCGTCCGCTCCTGGTCGGTCGCTGGCCCTGGCCGTCGGCGAAGGTGTTCGCGCTCGGCGTCGTCCTGTCGATCGGGTACCAGGCCACGATCCTCGGCCTGCTGGTCGGGTCCATCGACGCGGTCGGCGGATCCGTGTCGCCGCTCCACCTGATCGCGGTCTTCGGAGCCAGCCAGATCGCCGGTGTGCTCCCCGGCGTCCACGGGGCGAGTCCACGCGACGGCGCCCTGGTCGCCGGCCTGGCGTCGATCGGTGTCTCCTGGACAGCCGCCTTCGGCGCCGTCGCACTCACCGCATTGCTCTACTGGATTCCCGCGCTCCTGCTGGGCGGCACGTTCTTGTTCCTGCGCTGGCGCGGCTGGTTCACCGAGCCGGGACCGACGGCATCGTGACCCCGGAGCTCGTCGTCGCGCATCGCGCGGGCAACGATCTCGGAACCCTCCGGTCGGCCCTCGATCTCGGCGCCGACCTCGTCGAGGCGGACGTGCACGCCTACCGGGGACGACTCGAGGTTCGGCACCGGAAGACCCTCGGTCCGTGGTGGCTGTGGGATCGGGGTGAGTTGGTCCGCCGCACGGACGTCCGACTGCTCGAGATCCGCGAACTGCTGGCCGCGGCCGACGGGGATCCGCGTCTGCTGCTCGACCTGAAAGGGATCCATCCCCGGCTGGCCGCCCGCCTCGCGACCGTGCTGACCGAGGTCGTGCCGACCGGCACCTTCACCGTGTGCACGCAGCACTGGTGGATGCTGTCCGCCTTCCGCGACCTGACGAACGTGCGGCTCGTGCTGTCGGCCGGCAGCCGCCGTGGACTGCGCCGGCTGCGGTCCCGGCTCCGCGGACGACCGGCGTACGGCGTCTGCGTCCACCGGCGACTGCTCACTCCCGCGATCGTCACCGAGCTCCGACGTGGCGCCGAGGTCGTCTTCACCTGGCCGGTGGACACCGATGACGCCCTGGCTGACGCGCGCCGCCTCGGCGTCGACGCAATGATCGGGAAGAACCTGAGCGTCCTCGGCGTGGCCTGATCGCTGTCGGCCTCTCGAAAGGCCCGCTGGAACAGGACGATCGGCCCGGGCCGACGCCTCTCGCGCGGCAGATGCTCGAGGTGCGGACGGCGCTGTCCGCCGTCTCGCATGCCCGCTGAAGGGAGGTATCATGTCCAAGCCGGCAACCAGCGGCACCGAACCCGAGGTGCGCCGGCGCGGCCGCGGCTCGAACAGATGGTTCGGTTGGATGGCCGGAATGTGGGTGGTGTTCTTCGTCCTGCTGAACTCCGGCCGGATCGACGACGTCGCCGCCTGGACGATCGTCTCGATCCCCCGCCCCAAGACAGTCCGGAAGAGTGAGCCCGATGCGAGGACGCCGGCTCCCGGCACGAGGCCGATCACCTCGGCTGATGGTTCAGCCGAGGTGATCGGACCTTCTACCCGGCCCGGTAGAGCGAGCCGCCGCCGGAGATGGCGACCACGGCACGCTGTCCACCCACGTTGAGGTTGACGATGAACGTTGTACCCGACCAGCGGGTGGTGTAGCTGACCGAACCGGAAGCCCGGACAGGAACGACGAACGACAGGATGGACGCCGTCTTGCCGGACCGCGCGAGTAGCAGGGTCGGCGCGGACTTGCGCACGTAACTGCTCGGGTAGGACCAGCCCTGGATCGGGTTCGTCTGGGCCTGCTTGACCAAGGTTGCGCCCGCGGGGAGCGCCTGCCTGAACGGGATCTGGAACAGGACCGTCTTGGTCGTGTCACCGGGTGCCATCGCCACCGCGGTGGTCCGCGAGATCACGGTCGCCTTCTGATCCGGCGGCAGATGCCACAGCGTCTGGAACGCCTGCGCCGTCTTCGCCGACGCACGGTCCCAAGTGACCATCAGGTCCGGGCCCTTCAGCACCAGCACCGAACGGACCCGGCTGATCCCGCTCCCCGGTGCGTCGACGAACTGATAGGACTCGGCATTCGCCTTCACCGACGACGCGGTCAGCTTCGTGACCGGGTTCAGATACGTCGACAGCGGCGTCGTCATCACGCTGTGAGCCGAGGGACTCACCGCCCAGGTTCGGTACGCACCGGCGTTGTACGCCGCGTACCCGCCGTCGATGACGATGTCCCGCCCACGGGCCGTGTAGGTGATGCTGGTGTGGTCGAAGTGGCCATGGAACGCCCGCCCCGGACCGAACCTGATGCTGTACGTCGACTCACCCGCGAACCCTCTGGCGGCATCGGTACCCCAGCCGGTCCGGCCGAAGACATAGCCGTTCGAGTAGATCCCGACCCGCCACAGCGGCGCCGTACCCTTCGTCCCCCGGGAGCCGGCGTACTCCATCGGCGTTCCCGGCCACGGGTACGTCGCCTGAACCTCGGTGTCACCCAACTGATGCAACTTCCCCAGCGAATTCGTCGCCAGCGTCAGCCATTTCGCCAGCAACGCACGCCGGGTCGCCATCGTCGTACCGGGATCGACACCGCCGTTCTGCAGCACCGTGATAGCGCGGCCCCAGAGCGAGTAGTTGAACGCCGCGTACCCAGTCGACTGCTCGTTCGTCGACCCCTGCGCGTCGATCGACGTGGTGATGCCGACCGCCAATCGCTGCTGGGCGAGGTTCCTGTAATCGGCCCGGCTCAGTGTGACGCCGACACCGAACAGCGCGATGCTCTCATCGGTGCCATGGTTCCACGCGCCGCTCCAGTAGTTCGTCAAGAACCTCGCATGACTCAGCAACGCGGTGTTCAGCCAGGCGTACCTGGTCGGCAACGTGGTCACCTTCAGCCCGGACAAGATGGCCTGCCGCAGACAGATCAGCACGTTCGTCCGGTGCATCGTGGATTCCCACGCACCCACGTTGGCCTTCCACGAATACGGGTTGTCGCGGTACCAGTCGTAGGCGATCGTGTTCACCCGCGTCAGCGCGGTCAGATCACCCTGGCTCGCCGCGATAATCCCTTTGCCGAGCCAGCGCAGCGAGTGGAACCACATGTACCAACTGGCGTTCTTGTAAGGATTCGCCGACCAGTTGATGTTCCCGCCGCCGTTGCCCACCGTCGTCGGCGGGTACGGCCCCCACGCGAACTGATCCTTGTACAGGTTCGCCAATGGGTTCGTGGCGTCGATCCCGCTGAAGCCCGAACACGCATAGAACGGCGCCACCGCCGACTGGATCTTGTTCGTCCCGATGTCCGTGGCCGGCGGCGCGGTCGCAGGTACGACGTTGCTCTGCCCCGGCACGAACTGTGCCTCCTCGGGCCCTACCGGTGCCGGCACGATCGTGATGCCCGGCGTGGCGGCGGGCGTTCGCGTCGCTCCTGTCGCCACTCCCCCCGCCAGCACCACAAGGGTGATCCCCATGGTCACAGCGGCCGTCTTCCTGAATCTCATCAGCCTTGCCCCTCCCCAGACCGCCGCCGGACGGCGGCGGTGTTTTGAGGGTCTGGCCGGTCGCGATCGCTGCCCAGAGGCGAAGGTCCCGTTCTGGACAGGACCAGTACCCGGCCCGCGGTCAGCTGTGCAAGTGGATGTGCTCGTGAGTGATCTGCTCGATGTCGGAGGTGGCGGCGTCGAGCAGTTCGTGGGCCAGGCTCGACAAGGCGCGGGCGACGGCGAGTTCGTCGCCGATCTCGGCGATGTCGGTGTCGCCCGGGTTCCGGCGGGCCGTGCCCCGGCCGACGAGATGCGTGTTGTCGCTGGTGTGCAGCCGGGCCTCCGCGTGGGTGGTCCGCTCGTCCTCGTGCTCGTCGATGAAGATCTCGACGCTCCAGTGCCTGCTCGCGATCATGATGCTCGCCCTTCCGATCGATGGACCCCTTCGTGCCATCGTCCGCAGGTGCCGCCTGGCGCGCCAGGGCCGTCCGGTCCACCCCGGCGGGAACTTCTGCCCTGTCGTACGGTCGCGAGCCGGCGTGTGCTGGAAGTACAAGAAGGGAGCCGGCCATGAAAGACATCGAGAAGGCCCGCACACAGCGCGACGCGAAGCGCACGGTGGCCAGCCGGCGGACGACCGGATCGGCACACCCCGACCAGAGCATCGTGCGCCACCTCGGCGTCGAGGTCTACCGGGAGAGCCACCGCCGTGACAAAGAAGCGGACAAGCCGCCGGCAGAGCCGACCGAACCGCCGCCGGGCGACTGACTTCGCTCAGTTCACCGGAACTCGGGCCCGGGCAGCGGCCGGGTTGCGTACCAGCACGGTCACGGCGACCTGGCCGGCCGCCGGCCCTCGCGGACTGCACCCCGCGAGCGGTTGGGCGAGCCGAGACGACAGCGCTGACGGTGCCGCCAGACCTTCCTGAAGGGCGGGGCCGGGATCGGCCCGAGGTCCACGGCGCTGGGCTCGATCCCGGTCCGGCCCTGCGGCTCGGCGGCAGCCGGAGTCGGAGCCGCGGCCGGCCCGGCGTGCACCGGAGTCTGAGCCGGCGTCTCGGCAATGGGCGTCGGGTCGGGCGCCGGCGACCGGCGCCGCCTCGGGCTCGGCGTCGGCTCGGTGACCATCTCGGCCGGTGTGAACAGCGGAACCGCGGCCGGTGCCAGTTCCTCAGCTGGCCGGGTCTGCAGCGGCACGATGCGGTCCGCGTAGGACTCGGCGTCGGCCGGGGACTGCGTGGTGACCAGCACGGCGGCACCGCGGGCGGCTGCTTCACGGAGTACCGGCGAGAGTGCCTCGCGGGCCGGTCCGTCGAGCTCGGTCATCGGGTCATCCAGCACGACCAGCTCCGGCTTGTGCATCAGAGCCTGGACGATTCCCAGCCGCCGCAGCTGACCACGAGACAGCTCGGCCATCGGCTGATCCAGATCCAGTCCCAGTCGCGCGGCGAGTTCATGGGCGTACGACGTACCGCACTCGCGCACGGCGGCGCAGATGTCCAGGACGTCGCGGGAGGTCAGCGACCCCATCGTCTCCAGGTCCTTGACCAGGTAACCGATCCGTCCCTTCAGCTCGGCCGCGTCATCGATGGGGTCCATCTCCAGGACCCGAGCTGAGCCGGCAACAGCCAGATCGCCGACAACCGCGCGGCTCACCGTGCTCTTGCCCGAACCATTCGGCCCGGTCAGCACGACGACCTCGCCGTACCGCACGACCAGATCCGAGAACCGCACCCCGTACGCCGACAGACCCATCAGCGCTACTGCCTCGTCCAACCGCCACACCGTGCTCATCAGAGCCTCCCGTCGATTACTTCGAGTCTCAGGCGAGGCCTGTGACTCAAACCACAGGCGTCCGGCCCAACTCGCGTGGCTGGAGGACCCGCGACGCGGCAGCCGTTCAGAGCCACTCGAGTGGGCCGTTCGGCGCCGTCCGCTGGGACCGATGGCCCTGGGCCGCTCGCGCCACGCTGGGCGACGATCGACACCTGACACTGGCTTGGAGGCACCTGCGATGAACAAGATCAGCGTCGACGACGTGGCAGGACGAGCAATCGGTCCGCGGTCCGCTTCGCCCTGGGTGATGCTGGCGGTTGCGACCGTGGGGTTCGCGGTCAACTTCTGGGCCTGGGCGCTGCTGAGTCCGCTCGGACCGTTGTTTCGGACCCAGGGCACGCTCGGCCGGTTGTCGGAGTCGGATGTCGCGCTGCTGGTTGCCGTACCAGTGTTGGTCGGCTCGCTCGGCCGTATCCCGGTCGGTGCACTGACGGACCGGTTCGGCGGGCGGGTGATGTTCCCGCTGGTCACCGCCGCGACCATCGTGCCGATCCTGTTCATCGGCTTCTTCGGGCTGGATTCGTACGGCGCGTTGCTGATCGGCGGTTTCTTCCTCGGCATCGGCGGGACCGCGTTCGCGGTCGGCGTGCCGTTCGTGAGTGCCTGGTTCCCGCCGGAGCGCAAAGGTCTCGCGGTCGGCATCTTCGGCGCGGGCATGGGCGGTACGGCGATCAGCGCGCTGACCACCGTGAAGCTGTACAGCAATGCCGGCCACCGGGTTCCGTTCGTGATCACGGCCTGCGTCATGGCCGGGTACGCCGTACTGGCGTGGCTGGTACTGCGGGACGCGCCGAACCGGCGTCCGGCGCAGGGATCGTTCGTGACCCGGCTGGTGGCGAACGCCAAGCTCCCGATCAGCTGGCAGGCCTGCATCTTGTACGCCGTGGCGTTCGGCGGCTATGTAGCCTTCTCGGTCTACCTGCCGTCGTACCTGAAGACTGCGTACGACCTGAGCGCCGCCGACGCGGCGAACCGGATGGCCGGCTTCGTCGTGGTCGCCGTCCTGATGCGACCGCTCGGCGGCTGGCTGTCGGACCGGTTCGGACCGGTGCCCGTTCTCGCCGGCTGCTACGCGATCGTCGCCGGGGGCGCGGCGGTCGCCGCCACCACGCCCCTGCTCGAGCACGTCGGCACCGCCGCGTTCCTGTCCATGGCCGCCGCTCTCGGCGGTGGCAGCGGAGCCACTTTCGCACTCGTCGCGAAGGTCACCGACCCGGCCCGGGTCGGCGGCGTGACCGGCCTCGTCGGTGCGGCCGGCGGCCTCGGTGGCTTCGTCCCCCCGCTGATCATGGGCTACGTCTACGGCCGCACCCAGTCGTACGGCATCGGCCTGACGTTGCTGTCGGTCACTGCGGCCTTGACGTTGCTGCTGACCCTGACGATCGTGAGAAGGACGGCCGACCCGACGCGTCACGAGCACCGCACAGCGACTAGCGAGGGAGCTGCATGAGCACTGGGGACGGCTCGAAGGACGCCTCGGCCATCGGCCTGGATGGCGGGCTCAGCGAGGCCCTGGTCCGGACTCGGCGCTACTTCACCAGGGGCGTGGTCTCCGACGACCTGCGCACCCTGCACAAGATCGGTGGCCGGAGCGCCGACGACTTCTACCGGGATCGCTGGAGTCATGACAAGGTCGTGCGCTCCACCCATGGGGTGAACTGCACCGGCTCCTGCTCATGGAAGGTGTACGTCAAGGACGGCATCATCACCTGGGAGACGCAGCAGACCGACTACCCCTCCGTCGGTCCCGACAAGCCGGAGTACGAGCCCCGCGGCTGCCCACGCGGCGCCGCCTTCTCCTGGTACACCTACTCCCCCACGCGCATCCGCTACCCCTACATCCGTGGCGTGCTGCTGCAGATGTACCGCGAGGCCAAGTCCCAGTACGGCGGCGATCCGGTCGCCGCCTGGGAGCACATTGTCGACAATCCAACGCTCGCACAAAAGTACAAGTCCGCTCGTGGCAAGGGCGGACTCGTCCGGGCGACCTGGGACGAGGCCACCGAGCTCGTCGCTGCCGCGTACGTGCACACGCTGAAGAAGTGGGGACCCGACCGGATCGCCGGGTTCTCGCCGATCCCGGCGATGTCGATGGTGTCGCACGCCTCGGGCGCCCGGTTCACGTCGCTGATCGGCGGCACGATGCTGTCGTTCTACGACTGGTACGCCGACCTCCCGGTGGCCTCACCACAGGTGTTCGGCGACCAGACCGACGTACCCGAATCCGGAGACTGGTGGGACGCCGGCTACCTGATCATGTGGGGTTCGAACCTGCCGGTCACCAGAACGCCGGATGCGCACTGGATGGCCGAGGCGCGCTACCGCGGCCAGAAGGTCATCGCGGTGTCACCGGACTACGCGGACAACGTGAAGTTCGCCGACGAGTGGTTGCCCGCGGCACCCGGTACGGACGGCGCGCTGGCGATGGCGATGGGACACGTGATCCTGAAGGAGTTCTTCGTCGATCGCGAGACGCCGTACTTCACCCGCTACGCCAAGACCTACACCGACCTCCCCTACCTGGTCCGGCTCGATGCCGTAGGCAACGGTGTGCACCGGCCGGGCAAGTTCCTCACCGCGGCCGATCTCCCGGACCTCCCGGAGGAGAACGCCGACTTCAAGACCGTGGTGCTGGACTCGGCCACCGGCCGGCCCGTCGTACCGAACGGTTCGCTCGGTCACCGCTTCGGCGAGGCCGGCCAAGGCAAGTGGAATCTCGACCTTGGCCCGGTGGATCCGGCGCTGTCGCTGGCCGGCGGGGACGCCGAGCCTGTGCTGCTCCGGCTGCCGCGGTTCGACACCGGTGACGGGGCGGCCGGTGACCTCATCCGTGGCGTCCCGGCGCGGCGGATCGGCGGACACCTCGTCGCGACGGTCTACGACCTGATGCTCGCCCAGTACGGCGTCGCCCGCCCCGGACTGCCCGGCGACTGGCCCAGTTCGTACGACGACCTCGCGCCGTACACTCCGGCCTGGCAAGAGCGCATCACCGGTGTTCCGGCGGCTGCGGCTGCCCGCATCGCGCGCGAGTTCGCGCAGAACGCTGAGGACTCCCGCGGCCGCTCGATGATCGTGATGGGCGCCGGCACGAACCACTGGTTCCACTCCGACACCATCTACCGCGCGTTCCTGGCGCTGACCACGCTGACCGGCTGCCAGGGTGTGAACGGCGGCGGCTGGGCTCACTACGTCGGGCAGGAGAAATGCCGCCCGATCACCGGCTGGGCTCAGCTCGCGTTCGGGCTCGACTGGTCACGGCCGCCACGGCAGATGATCCAGACCGCCTACTGGTACCTGCACACCGACCAGTTCCGCTACGACCCGTTCGGTGCGGACACATTGGCCGCGACGACGGGACAGGGACAACTGGCCGGGAAGACCACCGCCGACCTGATCGCGCTCAGCGCCCGGCTCGGCTGGATGCCGTCGTACCCGACGTTCAACCGCAATCCGCATGACCTCGCCGACGAGGCGCAGGCCGCGGGACGACCGGTCGCCGAGCACGTCCTCGACCAACTCAAGACCGGAGCGCTCCGGTTCGCCTGCGAGGACCCGGACTCGCCCGAGAACTTCCCGCGGATCCTGTCGATCTGGCGGGCCAACCTGCTCGGCTCGTCGGCCAAGGGCAACGAGTACTTCCTCGAGCACCTCCTCGGCGCCGGCTCGTCGCTGCGAGCCGGCGAGGCACCGGCGGGCAGCCGCCCGCGCGAGGTGGAGTGGCACGACGAGGCACCGCGCGGGAAGCTGGATCTCCTGCTGACGCTGGACTTCCGGCAGACCAGTACGACGCTCTTCTCCGATGTCGTCCTGCCGGCGGCGACGTGGTACGAGAAGCACGACCTCAACACCACCGACATGCATCCGTTCATCCACTCCTTCAACCCCGCGATCGCGCCGCCGTGGCAGACGCGCACCGACTGGGACGCGTGGCAGACGATCGCGGAGAAGTTCAGCGAGCTGGCCCAGGAGCATCTCGGCGTACGCCGCGACGTCGTCGCCGTACCACTCCTGCACGACACGCCGGACGAGCTGGCGAATCCGCACGGCATCGTTCGCGATTGGAAGGCCGGCGACTGCGACCCGATCCCCGGTGTCACGATGCCGAAGCTCGTCGAGGTCGAACGCGACTACGGTGCCGTTGCCGCCAAGATGTCCGCCCTCGGCCCGCTGATGGAGAAGCTCGGCGCGACAACCAAGGGCGTCACCTACGACGTGACCGAGCCGGTCGACTACCTGCGCGCTAAGAACGGCGCTGTCCGCGGCGGCCCGGCCGACGGCCGACCGACACTGAAGCGCGACATCCACGCCTGCGAGGCGATCCTGGCCCTCTCGGGTACGACGAACGGCCGCCTCGCCACCGAGGGCTTCAAGACACTCGAGACCCGGGTCGGCAAACCCCTGCACGATCTGGCCGCCGAGCACGAGGGCAAGCGCATCACGTTCGCCGACACCCAGGCCGCTCCGGTGCCGGTCATCACCTCTCCGGAGTGGTCGGGCTCAGAGACCGGCGGCCGGCGGTACTCGCCGTTCACCATCAACGTCGAACGACTCAAGCCCTGGCACACGCTCACCGGTCGCCAGCACTTCTTCCTGGACCACGACTGGATGGCAGAGCTCGGCGAGAACCTGCCTGTGTACCGTCCACCACTCGACATGGGCGCGCTGTTCGCCGAACCGGAGATCGGCTCGGTCACCGAGCACGGCGTGACGGTTCGCTACCTGACGCCGCACAGCAAGTGGTCGATCCACTCGGAGTACCAGGACAACCTGTTCATGCTGTCGCTGTCGCGCGGCGGCCAGACGATCTGGATGAGCGACAAGGACGCCGCCAAGGTCGGCATCGCTGACAACGACTGGATCGAGGCGGTCAACCGCAACGGCGTCGTCGTGGCCCGCGCGATCGTCTCGCACCGGATGCCCGAAGGCACGGTGTATATGCATCACGCGCAGGACCGGCTGATCGACGTACCGATCGCGGAGACGTCGAAGAAGCGCGGCGGAATCCACAACTCGCTGACCCGGCTGCTGATCAAGCCGACACATCTGATCGGCGGGTATGCCCAACTGTCCTTCGCCTTCAACTACCTGGGGCCGACAGGGAACCAGAGAGACGAGGTCACCGTGATCCGGCGGCGCTCCCAGGAGGTGACCTACTGATGCGAGTCATGGCGCAGATGGCGATGGTGATGAACCTCGACAAGTGCATCGGCTGCCACACCTGCTCGGTCACCTGCAAGCAGGCCTGGACCAACCGCCCCGGCACCGAGTACGTCTGGTTCAACAACGTCGAGACCCGGCCCGGCCAGGGCTATCCACGGACCTACGAGGACCAAGAGACGTGGAAGGGCGGCTGGACGCTCACCAAGCGCGGCCGGCTCACGCTCAAGGCAGGTGGGCGGTTGAAGAAACTCTTGACCATCTTCTCCAACCCGAAGATGCCGTCCATTCAGGACTACTACGAGCCCTGGACCTACGACTACGCGACGCTGACCGATGCGCCCGCCCAGCAGCACACTCCTGTGGCCCGGCCGAAGTCGCTGATCTCCGGGCAGAACATGAAGGTGTCCTGGTCGGCGAACTGGGACGACGATCTCGGTGGCTCGGCCGCGACGGCAGAGCGAGACCCGGTGCTGAAGAAGGTCGGCGACAAGGTCAAGTTCGAGTTCGAGCAGACCTTCATGTTCTACCTGCCGCGGATCTGCGAGCACTGCCTGAACCCGTCGTGCGCCGCGTCCTGTCCGAGCGGGGCCATCTACAAGCGGTCCGAGGACGGCATCGTGCTCGTCGACCAGGACCGCTGCCGCGGCTGGCGGATGTGCATCTCCGGTTGCCCGTACAAGAAGGTCTACTTCAACCACCGCACCGGCAAGGCGGAGAAGTGCACGTTCTGCTTCCCGCGGGTGGAAGTCGGCCTGCCGACGGTCTGCTCGGAGACGTGTGTCGGCCGGCTGCGCTACCTCGGCCTGATGCTGTACGACGCCGACAAGGTCCTAGCCGCCGCGTCGACACCGGACGAGCACGGACTCTACGAAGCCCAGCGGGACGTGTTCCTCGATCCCTCGGACCCCGACGTACGACGCGAAGCCGAGCGGGCCGGGATCCCGCACGACTGGATCGAGGCCGCTCGACGATCGCCCGTGTACGCGTTGATCAACCGCTACCAGGTCGCTCTGCCGCTGCATCCGGAGTACCGAACCCTGCCGATGGTCTGGTACATCCCGCCCCTGTCTCCCGTCGTCGACGTCGTCAGGGAGACCGGCGAGGACGCCGAGATGCGGGAGAACCTGTTCGCCGCTATCGACGCGTTGCGGATCCCGATCGAGTACTTGGCCGAGTTGTTCACAGCAGGCGACGTACAGCCTGTCGACCTCGTCCTGCGCAAGCTCGCCGCGATGCGCTCGTACATGCGTGACATCAACCTCGGCCGCGACCCCGACGGCGGCATCCCCCACGCGGTCGGCATGACTGAAGAGGACATGTACGACATGTACCGGCTGCTCGCACTGGCCAAGTACGACGAACGCTACGTGATCCCACCGGCGCACGCCGAGCAGGCGCATGCGCTGGAAGAGTTGGCGACCGAGTGCTCGCTCGACTACGAAGGTGGACCGGGCATGGGTGGATCGGGCCCGTTCGGCGAGGGTTCCGGCGTACCGACCCCGATCGCGGTCGAGAACTTCCAGATGCTGAAGGACCGGCAGACCGCCGACCGGGTCAACCTGCTGAACTGGGACGGCAAGGGCAAGCCGGACGGCCTCTTCCCACCGAAGGCCGATCAGCCATGAAGTACCCGAACCCGCAACTGCCCCCTCGCGACCTCACCATCGCCTGGCAGGCAGCATCGCTGCTGCTCGACTACCCCGATGACGAACTGCTCTCACGGCTGCAACTCATCCGGCAGGGAGCGGCCCAACTCCCCCGGACCGTCGGGGATCCGCTGCGCGCCACCGCTCAAGAGCTCGCATCCGAAGACTTGTCCACGCTCCAGCAGCGGTACGTCGACACGTTCGACAACCGGCGACGGCACAACCTCTACCTGACCTACTTCGCCCACGGAGACACCAGGCGTCGTGGAGTCGCACTCTTGCGCTTCAAGCAGACCTACCTGCGGTCCGGCTTCGTGCTGGACGATACCGAGCTGCCCGATCACCTCTGTGTCGTGCTGGAGTATGCGGCGACCGTCGACCAGCGACTCGGGTGGCGCTTGCTGATCGATCATCGCGCGGGTCTCGAGATCCTCCGGCTGGCTCTCGCGGACGCCGGGTCCGCCTGGCACGGCGCCGTACAGGGGATCACCGCGACACTGCCGCCGCTTGCTGGTGACGAACGCGCCGCGATCGACCGCCTCGCCGCCGAAGGCCCACCGCAGGAGGAGGTCGGACTCACGCCGTACGCGACACCGGCCTTCGACCCGGCGATCCAACCGTTGCCGATGCCAACGTTTCCCGGAGCACGCCGATGAGCGAGTTCCTGTGGGTGGTCTATCCCTACATCTGCCTGACGATCTTCGTGGCCGGGCACTTCTGGCGCTACCGCTACGACAAGTTCGGCTGGACCACCCGGTCCTCGCAGCTGTACGAGAACAGACTGCTGCGCTGGGGCAGCCCGCTGTTCCACTTCGGCATCCTGGGCGTGTTCCTCGGGCACGTGATCGGTCTCGGCGTACCGAAGTCCTGGACCGAGGCGGTCGGCATCTCGGAGGGTCTCTACCACTTCCTCGCCGTCTCGATCGGCGCGATCGCCGGCTTCTGCACGGTCGCCGGCCTGGCCATCCTCATCTACCGCCGGCGCACGGTCGGACCGGTGTTCTCGGCGACCACCCGGATGGACAAGGTCATGTACCTGTTCCTCGCCACCGTCATAGTGCTCGGCCTCGTGAACACGGTGATCGCGAACATCTTCGGTCACTACGACTACCGCGACGGCGTCTCGATCTGGTTCCGCGGCCTCTTCCGCTTCGACGTCCACCCCGACCTGATGGCCGCGGCTCCCCTCACCTTCCAGCTCCACGGCCTCGTCGCCATCACCCTCTTCGCCCTCTGGCCCTTCACCCGCCTGGTCCACGTCTTCAGCGCCCCGCTCGGCTACCTGACCAGGCCCTACATCGTCTACCGCAGCCGCGACCAGCAGACCGCCACTCACTCTCCGCGCCGCGGCTGGGACAACCCCTGACGACCCTTGGCCCTGAGGGTCGCGTCGCCTGGCTCGTTCGCGACCGCGACCCCGCCGAACATCGCGACCGCGTTGACGAGGAGGACGGGTGCTTCGGCCGGCAGCGGCTCGTCCTGGCTGGTCTTGTCCTCGACTCCCCCGAAGATCGGCGTGCCTGACAACGCGAGCCGCCACCGCTTGGGCACCAGAACGTCGATACCACCGAAGAGCGCGAAGCAGTCGACTGTCGCTTCCTCGTCGATCTGAGCCTCTCGCAGGTCGAGCGTGACCGCGCCGAACACCGCCGTGGCATCGGCACTCGTCAGATGCTCAACCGTGGTCTTGGTCTCGCCGAACATCGCGAACGAACTGGCGTCCCGCGCTCGACCGCCGTACTTGCGGAACAAACCGAACCCAACGGCGACCCCGACGACCACGCCAAGACCGAGCAGTATCGGCCGTAGTCGCCTCCGAGCGGGCTGCAGGTGAGGCGTTCGTGTCATGAGGCACCCTTTCCACTCGACTCCACACTCCCGCTGGACCCGCCCCGGCGGCAGGGTCGGTTGTCCCCGCTGTGTCAGGACCTGCGGCCCTGGGTGGCGAGTGCGCCCCGACAGAACCTGGGAGCGGACGGCGGAGGTGACGCGAGGTGAAGCGAATCGGTGCCCGCCCACGGATCGTCCGAGGCAGCCTGGTGTTCAGCGCCGGATGTCTCGTACTCGGAGTCGGGATCGGCGTCGGCCTGCCGTACCTGGCGAAGGCCGGCTTCCATCCCATCACCGTCGTCGGCCTCGCCCTCCTGGCAGCCGGTCTGGCCCTGATTGCCGTCAGCGGGGTGATCCTGGTCCGCGCCACCCGGAGCTGGCGCCGCATCCTGGTTGTGCCCGTCCTTCTCGCCGCTGTGGTCATCGCAGCGCTGACGATCGGTCAGGCGGTTGCCGCGACCACCGTGCCTCCGACGACCGTCGGCTCGACAACTCCGGCGGACCGCGGTCTGACGTTTGCCGAAGTCACGTTCCCGACCGCGGACGGGGTCGCGCTCGCCGGCTGGTACATCCCGTCGCGAAACCACGCGGCCGTTGTCCTGCTCCATGGGGCGGGCTCGACCCGCTCGAGCGTGCTCGATCACGCCGTCGTGCTGGCGCATCACGGGTACGGCGTACTGCTCTTCGACGCACGCGGTCATGGCCGCAGCGACGGACGAGCCATGGACTTCGGTTGGTACGGCGATCAGGACGTCGCCGCGGCCGTGTCGTTCCTTCAGACGCGAACGGACGTCGATCACGACCTGATCGCGGCGGTCGGGTTGTCGATGGGCGGCGAGGAAGCGATCGGCGCGGCGGCACGTGACCGGAGGATCCGCGCAGTCGTCGCCGAAGGCGCGACCCATCGAGTACCTGCCGACCGAGCGTGGTTGTCCGGCGAATACGGCTGGCGCGGCACCCTTCAGGAGGGCCTCGACTGGCTGACCTACGGCATCACGGGCCTGCTCACGGCCGCAGATCGACCACCGGCGCTGCGCGATGCGGTCGCTGCGACCGCGCCACGAAAAGTGCTGCTCATCGCTGCCGGTGACCGTGCCGACGAGGGCAGCGCAGCCCGCTACATCCGGTCCGCGGCCGCCGGCAGCGTCGACTTGTGGATCGTCCCTGGCACCGGACACACCCAGGCCCTGCGAACCCACCCGCGCGAGTGGGAACACCGCGTCACCGCGTTCCTCGCAACCGCACTCCACCTCGAAGGAAACAAGGTCTCGCCATAACGGCACGACGGACGCCGACCAACCGACTTTGCGGCCCAGGCAATCCAGGCAGAAAGACTCTGACGCGGGCCTGTCGCCGGAACCACGATGAGTACGTGAGTACGTGAGTACCGCGACGGAACTATCGGCGGCAGCCGACTCACCGCGGACCTCGACTCGCACGACGAGCGGCACGTGAGCCTCTTCGCGTGCTGACGGAAGGAGATGTGTGATGACCCGAAAGGTATTGATCGCCTACGCCACCAAGATGGGCGCGACCGCAACTATTGCGGGGGTGATCGGCTCTGAGCTCCGCGCCGCCGGCCACCAGGTCGACGTCCACGAGATCGGCGCCGTCCTGGCCGTCAGCGAGTACGACGCCGTGATCGTCGGCAGCGCGATCTACAAGGGACGCTGGCGCTCCGAGGCTGTCCGCTTCCTCCGCGATCACGAGCGGCAACTCCGCAGCCGGCCGGTCTGGCTCTTCCACAGCGGCCCGATCGGTCCGAGCAAGGACCAGGACCAGCCCGTCCCACCCGACGTCGCCCGACTGGCCGGCCTCATCCAGGCCGCTCCGGTCAAGACGTTCGCCGGGGACCTCCAAGCCGACGCCGTCGCCGGAGTCCGTTCCCACCGCGCAGAACTCGACCAGCTGATCGGCGACTCCAGGGACTGGCCCGAGATCCGCGCCTGGTCCGGCGAAATCGCCACCGCTCTGGAGGCGTCGCGAGTACAACCGTCGCCGCCGACGGGCCGGATGACCTGAGGAGCGAGATGATCACGTTGGCCCTCGACCTGGCCGAAGCAGCCGGCAATGGCGCACCTGTCGCCGCAGGCAAGTAAGGCGGCTGATCCCCGACTCCCGCGACGCACAGCGGCCGGGCGAGCGGCCAGAACGGCGCTGGCCTGGGGCCGCAGCGCGATCGGGCTGCTGATCCTCATCGCGGTCGTCGACTACGTCGTGCTGCCGAGAATGGCCGGCACCCAGCAATCGCTGCGCCTGCTGCGACAGGTCGATCCATGGTGGGTCGGCGCCGGAATCGCGTTCGAAGCGATGAGCCTGGTGTGCTACTCGCTGAGTACCCGTAGCGTGCTCCGCGAGCGGCCGGCAGGCTTCGGCTGGCTCCTGCGCAGCGATCTGACGGGCTACGGCATCGGACACATCGTGCCGGGCGGTGGCGCGACGACGACGGCGCTCCGCTATCGGCTTCTGGTCTCCGGTGGCGCGGCGCCGACCGACGTCGCCGCGGCAATCGCAGTACAGGGCGTCGGGTGTGCGGTGGCTCTTGCCGCCGTCCTCTGGGTAGCACTGATTCCCACCCTGATCTTCTCCGGTCCGACCGCGCCCTATCTGATCCTCTGGCTCATCGGCGCTGTGCTTGCGGGAAGCGGCGTCATTGCCACCCGGGAGCGTTCACGGATGGCTGCCGGCGCTGCCGCCGTCCTCCGCTTCGCTCTTCGCCGGCTCCCCCGGCGCTGGCGTCCCCGCGCTCGTGAGATCGCAACCCAGCTTCGTGAGCTGCTGTCGGACCGAGAGGTCCGCAGATCCTTCCTGACCTGGGCGACGCTCAACTGGCTGCTCGACGCGGCAGCTCTCTGGTTCTTCCTGATCGCCTTCGGACACCCGATGAACCCGGCCTCGCTGGTGCTCGCCTACAGCATCGCCAGCCTGCTCGCGGTGCTGCCGATCACCCCCGGCGGCCTCGGCATCATCGAAGGCGTCCTCATCCCGGGCCTGATCGGTCTCGGCGTCCCCGGCGGGGTCGCCGTCATCGCGGTCGTCTCCTGGCGGCTCTTCCAGTTCTGGATCCCCGTCCCCGTAGCCGGCCTCTGCTACCTGTCCCTGCGCACCCCAGGCTGGCGCGACAGAGTCGCCACCCCAACCCACCACAAAGGTACGGCGGTCCCGGCCGGCCGCGACACGACATCGAGCGGCCAGTCGCGGAGGAACAGCAGGTAGTCGGCGAGCCGGTCGGTGACCGGAGATGACCGGCAGAGGGGAACTCCCTCGTCGCGGGCTCGTCATCCTCGCGGACGCAACCCCAGTTCGGTCAGTACGGCCGTCACCAGCCGAGGCAATGCGGCGGCGACCGGCGCCGACAGGTCGGTGCCGAAGGCAACGTCGGTGGCCTCGACCGCGTAGACGATCAGCCGTTCCGGCAGCCGGTCCAGCGCCTCGGCGAGCCGCACCGCATCAGGGATACCGAGGCCGTGCGAGCCGGCTGGACGCGCGCGGACGACCGCGGCCAGACCGCGCAGGTCGGTGCGATGGATCTCGCCGGGCGTCGACGGCTCGCACAGCACGGCGTCGACCACCACGGCGAGTGGGGCGCCGGCCCAATCCTCGATCAGCCGCGCCGGTTCGCCGTCGGACACGATCAGCCGCACACCGGTTGGCCGATACTCCTCGAGCGCGGCGACGAGTGCGGGGCCGACACCGTCGTCGCGACGGTACTCGTTGCCGATGCCGATCACGACCGGTGCTTTCACAGCCGCTCCACGGAGAGCTCGAGGAAGTGCGTCGAGCAGGAGATGCACGGGTCGTAGTTGCGGATCGTCCGCTCGCACAGCGCGGTCAGCGCTTCGTCACCGAGATCCAGATGGGCCGAGACGACCCGGCGGAGGTCTTCCTCGATGGCGGCCTGGTTCTGCGATGTCGGCGGCACGATCGTCGCCGACCGGACCAGGCCGTCGGCGCCGATCGCGTAGCGGTGGTAGAGCAGGCCACGCGGCGCTTCGCTGACACCGTGCCCGACCCCGTCTCGTGCCCGAACGCCGACGTACGGCGGCTCCGGCGGCTGGTACGACTCGATCAACCGCAATGCTTCCTCGACCGCGTACACGGTCTCGACGGCACGGACCACGATGCTGCGAAACGGGTTGCGGCACTCGCTGCCGAGTCCCGCGCCGGCCGCGAGCTCGCGAGCCAGTGGTGACAGGCGCTCGTGGTTGAGGGTGTATCGAGCCAGCGGCCCGGTGAGGTACCGGCGGCCGTCGAGGGCGGCGTGCAGCGCAGTCGAGTGTCGTACCTGCTCCTCGACCACATGGTCGCTGAAGGCGTCGACTCCGAACGCAGGCCCGTCACTGCGACGCAGCGTCGTGCCGCCCTCGATCGCGTACCGGGCCGGGTCGTGGACAGCGAGCAACTCGTGGTCCAGCTCCAGGTCCGGGAAGTCGAATCCGGCCACCCAGTGCACCGTGGCGATCGCGGCCTCGAGCGCCGGCCGCAACTGCGCGGCCAGCGCGTCCAGCCGGTCTCTGCCTGGTGCGGAGTAGAAGCCGCCGACGCGAACGTTGATCGGGTGGATCGGCCGGCCGCCGACCAGCTCCAGGATCGCGTTGCCGGCCTTCTTCAGGGCCAGCCCACGTTCGACGATGTCGCGATGGGCGGTGGCCAGTGCGATCGCGTCCGGGTAGCCGAGGAAGTCCGGCGCATGCAGCAAGTAGATGTGTAGCGCGTGACTGGAGATCCATTCGCCGCAGTACAGCAAGCGGCGCAGCTCACCGATCGGGCCGCCGACCCGCACTCCGCAGGCGTCCTCGATCGCGGTGCACGCGCTCGTCTGGTAGGCGACCGGGCAGATGCCGCAGATCCGTGCCGTGATGTCGGGCGGCTCGGTGTAGCCTCGCCCGCGCAGCAAGGCCTCGAAGAATCGCGGCGGTTCGTAGATCTGCAGGTCCGCGCGCTCCACCACTCCGTCGCGAACCGTGACTCGTAGCGCACCCTCCCCCTCGACGCGGGCGAGCGAGCTGACGTTCAGCTGCCTGGCGCGATGGTTCACGAGGACCACCCGCCGGCAGCCGCGTTGAACGTCAGGAAGACCCGGTCGACCTCGTCGTCGGTCATCCCGGCCTCCCGCAGTCGCGGGAGCAGCGCCGCCACGTTGGGCTTCGCCATCGGGCCGAAGCAGCCGAAACATCCACGCCGGTACGCCGGGCACAGCGCTCCGCACCCGGCATGGGTGACCGGGCCGAGGCACGGCGTGCCGTCGGCGACCATCACGCAGGTCAGGCCACGGCGCTTGCACTCGGTGCACACGGAGGTGTCGGGCAGATCCGGCTTGCGGCCCGCCAGGAAGGCAGTCAGCACCTCGAGCAGCTGGCGGCGGTCGATCGGGCAGCCGCGCAGCTCGAAGTCGACCCGGACGTGGTCCGCGACCGCCGTCGAGGTGGCGAGGGTCTCGATGTAGTCCGGCCGGGCGTACACCACCGACGCGAACTCGGCGACGTCGCCGAAGTTGCGCAGCGCCTGGATCCCGCCGGCCGTCGCGCAGGCACCGATCGCCACCAGCACCCGCGACTCGGCCCGGATCCGCTGGATCCGCTCGGCGTCGGCTGCCGTGGTGATCGAGCCCTCGACCAGTGCCACGTCGTACGGACCGGGCAGCACCGCGCTCGACGCCTCCAGGAAGTGCGCGATCCGCACCCGCCCGGCCAGCGTGAGCAGCTCGTCCTCGCAGTCCAGCACGGTGAGCTGGCAACCGTCACACGAGGCGAGCTTGAAAACCGCAAGCGTCGGAGTATTCATCATCGTGAGCACACCAGGGCGACCGACGGCGCCGCCAGGGACCGAAGACCGCGCCGCCCGGGACCTTCGGCCCTGGGGCCGGTACGGCGGCCACCAGGACGATCGCGGTATGGGTCAATCGATCATCGACACCGACGGCCTCGGCGCTCTCGTCCAGGTGCTGATCGGCGATGGCTATCAGGTGATCGGGCCGACCGTGTCCGGCAGCGCGATCGTGCTGGCCGAGCTCACCGACGCCGGCCAACTGCCCGCCGGCTGGGGCGTCGAGACAGGTCCGGGCTACTACCGGTTGCGGCCGCGTGAGGACGACGCGATGTTCGCCCACTCCGCCGGTCCGCAGTCCTGGAAGACGTTCCTGCATCCGGCCCGCCGCAAGCTGTGGTCCACCGACGAGGACGGCTCGTTCCGCGCCGCCGACGAGGAGACACCGCGGTACGCGCTGCTCGGCGTTCGGGGTTGTGATCTGGCCGCGATCGCGAAGCTTCACGGTGTGCTCGGCGGCGGCAGCCATCCGGACGGGTCGTTCGAGGCACGGCACCGGTCGTTGTTCGTCGTGGCGGTGAACTGCACCGAACCCGGCGAGGTGTGCTTCTGTGCCTCGATGGGCACCGGCCCCGGGGCCGGACCGGGGGCCGATCTGACGCTTACCGAACTAACGGCGTCGGGACCGGCCGACAGCCACCGGTTCCTGGTCGAGACCGGCACCGAAGCCGGCGCCGACCTGCTCGGCCGGCTGGACCACCGCGACGCCGCGGCGGACGAGACCGACCGCGCCCGCACGGAGGTCGAGGCCGCCGCACACCGGATGGGCCGGGCGATGCCCGAGGTCGACCTGCGGGCCCTGCTGGCCGGCAGCCGGGATTCGACGCACTGGGAGGACGTCGCCGAACGGTGCCTGACCTGCGGCAACTGCACGATGGTCTGTCCGACCTGCTTCTGCACCACCACCGAGGATGTCACCGACCTCACCGGGGACCACACCGAACGCTGGCAACGCTGGCAGTCGTGCTTCGAGCTCGACTTCTCTTACCTGCATGGTGGCAGCGTCCGCAGCTCCGGCGAGAGCCGCTACCGGCAGTGGCTCACCCACAAGCTCGGCACCTGGTACGACCAGTTCGGCGGGTCAGGGTGCGTCGGATGTGGCCGGTGTATCGCCTGGTGCCCTGTCGGTATCGACCTGACCGAGGAAGTGGGCCGGCTCGCCGCGACGGCAGCGGCCGGCGAGTCCGCTGATGCCTAGCATCGGCTTGTTCGACACCCTCGGTCCGCACGAGCGGGAGATGCTGCTCAGCACAGCCCACGAGGTGGACTACGACGACGGCGTGCGGCTGTTCGACGAGGATGGCGCGGCCAACTGTTGCTGGCTGATCCAGCACGGCCGCGTCGCGCTCGACACAGCAGTCCCTGGCCGCGGCCATGTCGTCGTCCAGACTCTCGGACCTGGCGATCTGCTCGGTTGGTCCTGGCTCGTCCCGCCGTACCGCTGGCACTTCGGAGCCCGAGCGGTCGGCACCGTCCATGCGACCGCGTTCGACGCCGAGCGGCTCAGGCTGCTCGCCGACCAGGATCCCTCGCTCGGCTACGCGCTGACCCGCCGGCTGCTGGTCGTCGTACTGGACCGGCTGCAGTCCACCCGCGCCCGTTTGCTGGACGTCTACGGCAATCCGAACGACGAGGGCCGTACCGATGCCGGCTGAACCGATGCTTCCGGTCAGGTACCGCGTCACCAGCCGCACGGTCGAGACCCGCGACTCGGCCACGCTGCGACTGGAGCCGGTCGACCGCCCGCTGGCCCCGTTCCGGCCGGGGCAGTTCGCCATGCTCTACGCGTACGGCGTGGGCGAGGTGCCGATCTCGATCAGTGGCATCGGCGACGACGGCACACTGGTGCACACCGTCCGGTCCGTCGGCGCGGTCAGCAAGGCCCTGCACGACGCCCGGCCCGGATCCGTGATCGGTGTCCGCGGCCCGTTCGGTACGGCGTGGGCGCCGGAAGCTGCCGCCGGCAACGATCTCGTCGTGGTGGCCGGTGGCATCGGCTTGGCGCCACTGCGTCCGCTGCTGCTGGAGGCGCTGGCGGAACGGCCGGCGTACCGCAAGATCGTGCTGGTGGCCGGCGCCCGCACCCCGGACGAGTTCCTGTTCCGCGCCGAGCTGGATCGCTGGGCGGCGCGCGACGACCTCGACGTCGAGCTCACCGTCGACCGCCCCGCGCCGGGCTGGGACGGCGCGGTCGGTTTCGTCACCGAGCCGATGTCCCGGCTCCGGATCGATCCGGACCGGACGGTCGCGTTCCTCTGTGGTCCCGAACCGATGATGCGATTCGGTGCACGTGTCCTGATCGCCGGTCGGCTACCCGCCGGGCGCATCCGCGTGTCGCTCGAGCGTTCGATGAAGTGTGGGGTCGCGCTGTGCGGGCACTGCCAGCTCGGGCCACTGCTGATCTGCCGCGACGGCCCGGTCGTGGACTACGCGACCGTCGAACCCCTTCTCGCCGTACCGCAACTGTGAGCATCCGCCGTACGACAGGCGTGGCTATACGGCCTCCAGGTAGGCGCGCGACCTGGGTTAATCTGCGGCAATGGCGCAGGGGGATATTGACAAGATCGCTAAGGAAACCGGGTTCTCCGGTGTGGTCCGGATTGATCGGGCCGGCCAGATCGAGTTCGCGAAGGCCTACGGGTTGGCCAACCGTGCCTACCGCGTTCCGAACTCCCTGGACACCAGATTCGGTATCGCCAGCGGCAGCAAGGGGTTCACCGCGGTGGCGGTGCTCTCACTGGTGCATGACGGTGTGCTGGAGCTGAGCACCACCGCTCGATCCCTGCTCGGCAAGGATCTTCCGCTGATCGCGGGAGACGTGACCGTCGAGCATCTACTCACGCACACCTCCGGCATCGGTGACTACCTGGACGAAGAGGCCGACACCGACATCACCGACTACTTCATCGGCGCGGCGCACGAGCTGACTACCACCGAGGCGTTCCTGCCCCTGCTGGACGGGCATCCCACCAAGTTCCGGGCCGGTGAGCGCTTCGGCTACTGCAATGGTGGTTTCGTGGTCCTCGCCCTGCTGGCGGAGCGGGCCAGCGGCGTCGGGTACCACGACCTGGTCCGGGAACGGGTGCTCCGCCCCGCCGGCATGACCAGAACCGACTTCCTCCGCTCCGACGAGCTGCCCGCTGACGCGGCCGTGGGTTACCTGCCAATAGACGGTGTGGATCGCTCCAACATCTTCCACCTGCCGGTGCTGGCCACCGGCGATGGCGGCATCCACACCACCGCCGCCGACATCTCCACTTTCTGGCGCGCGCTTTTCGCCGGCGACCTAGTGGATTCGGTCGAAGAGGTCGTACGGCCGCGCTGCGACGTACCCGAGGAATCCAGGCGCTACGGTCTCGGCTTCTGGCTGCACGAGAGCACCGACACGGCGATCCTGGTCGGGTACGACGCCGGCGCGTCGTTCAAGTCCACGCACGACCCACACACCGGCACCACCTGCACCGTGCTGTCAAACACCTCCCCCGGCGCCTGGCCCATCGCCCGCGCCTTCACACCTTGAGGACCGACATGTCGTACTGGTGAACAGCTGTCCTGGGCGACCATCGCTCAGAACCGTCTGGGACGACAGCCCGGCTCGCCGACGGTGATCCGCGTTGAGGCTGGTTCTAGTAGTCCGATTGGTGGCGACTGCGGTACTTGAGGAGTCCTTCGGTCCCGCGCAGGAATGTCTCACAGATAGGTTTCGGATCGGTCAGGCAGCCGGCGGCCATGGCGCCGTCTCGCAGCATGACGAAATGCCGGGCTGCGGGATCGGGGTCGGGCTTTCCGGTTTCGGAGAAGAGCTCGGTCATCGTCGCCAGAAACCATTGCCGGTGCCTGAGGACCGCCTGGTGGACCGGATGGGTCGGGTCGGGGTATTCAGCGGCGGCGTTGAGGAACGCGCACCCCCGGAAGCCGGGAATCTGATGTCCAGTGCCATCGACGCCCGCGCCGTAACCGAGACCGCCAGCAGCACCAAAGAGCTGCGAAACCTGTACTACGTCCGCTTCGTTTTCGCCGTCATCTGGGCTGTCCTGATCATGCTCACCGCTTCGACACTCAACCCGGCCGGCATCGCCCTCCTGGTGATCTATCCGCTGTTCGACGTGGCCGCGGCCGTGATCGACTTCCGTTCCTCGGGGACCACACGACCGCGAGCACCGCTGTACCTCAACATGGCGCTGAGTCTGCTCACGGCGATCGGATTGGCTGTCGCCGTCACCTCCGGTATCCCGAGCGTTCTGCGGGTGTGGGGTGCCTGGGCGATCACCGCGGGCATCGTGCAGTTGATCGTCGCGATCCTGCGCTACCGGCTCGGAGGGCAGTGGGCAATGATCCTCAGCGGCGGAATCTCTGTCATCGCCGGCTCGAGCTTCATCCTGATGGCCGGCGGGCCGAAGGCGTCCGTCTCAGGCATCAGCGGATACGCCGTGCTGGGCGGCATCTTCTTCCTGATCTCGGCGATCCGTCTGCACCGCCTCGCAGTCAAGGCCAACTGAGATGACGCACCCGAGCCAGGATTCCACCTTCGACGTGGTGATCATCGGCGCACCCGGACCGTCACGATCACTAACACCGACGGCACGACCACTGTCCTGCAGGCCCGCCATGCAGTCGTGATCGCCACCGGCAGCAGCGCCCAGATGCCGCCCATCCGGGGACTGGCGGACGTGACACCGTGGACGAGCAGAGAAGCCGAGGCCGCCCGGGCCATCCCCGACCGGTTGGCGATCATCGGTGGCGATGTCGTCGGATCCGAAATGGCCACCGCGTTCAGCGCTCTCGGCTCGCAGGTGACACTCATCTCCCAGACCAGGCTGCTCCCCCGTCTCCTCGAAGCCGACGGACGCGACCGCTAGATCACCGCGCCCGGATCGACGAGTGCGGCGTCGAGGATCTCGACGAGCCGCTCGCGCACGGCGTTGGTGATGATGAGCTTCACGATCACCGGCGGCAGGGTCGCTGGTAGGTGAACCTGCCATCAGGGCTCCTCACCCGTTCTCGCAGTTCAAGTCGACTGGGGTGAGCCGCCGTCGGCCGCCGATACGTCAAGACCGTTCAGCCAGCTGCGGCTGTCGCTTCGGCGGCCTGCAAGATGAGTTGGGTCGCGGCCTCGGGCTGGGACACGAACGAGACGTGCGAAGCCGCCACCTCCACGATCGTTGCGTTCGCTCGCCCGGCCATGAACCGCTGCAGCTCCGGCAGGATGGCCTTGTCCTCGGTGCCCAGCAAATACCAGCACGGCAGTGTGTTCCACGCGGGCGGGGCCGACGGCGTAGCTGCGAACGCCGCGGCCGCGTAGGGCCGCTGTGCCGCAGCCATCACTGCGGCCGTCGCAGGATCGACGTCGGCGGCGAAGGCTTCTCGGAAGGCCTCGGGGGCAAGGTAGAGGTCGGCGCCCTCGCTCCCATCAGGGTTGGTGAACGGAACGGGCCGGATCGAGGGCCCCACAAGGCTGCCTTCGAACCTCTCGAGGAGCTCCTGCTGGCTCTCGCCGACGTCGCACATCCAGCCGTTGAGGTAGACGAGCGCCTTGACCTGCTCGTTGCCGATGGCGGCGGTGGAGATCACATTGCCGCCGTACGAATGGCCGACGAGCACGATAGGCCCACTCAGGGTCCGCAGGAAGTCGGCCAGGTAGGCGGCGTCGCCGGCAAGATCGCGAAGCGGGTTGCCGAACCCGATAGCCGAATACCCGCGGTCTTGCAGAGCGCGGATCTCGGCGTCGAAGCCAGTAGCGTCGGCCCACGCATGGTCACGAGCCACGGCAGAATGAGGTTGTGGAGCAGCGGATCGCTACGACGAGGCTGACCGATGGCTCGCGGGTGGCGTATGCCGTAGTGGGGCGTGGGCCGGTTCTGGTGCATGCGCCGGGATGGCTTACCCATCTGGAGCTGAGTTGGGCGATGCCGCCGGAGCGTGCCTTGTACGAGTCCTTGGCGCAGGGGCGGACGGTGGTCCGTTACGACAAGGTGGGCTGCGGGCTGTCGGGGGGCGCGGAGCGTGTTCCGTCGATGGAACTGGAGCTCGAGACACTCGATGCTGTCGTCCGGGCGGTCGGCGCTTCGCGATTCGATCTGTTCGGTGCGTCATTGGGTGCCGCGGTGGCCGCCGCGTGGACGGCGGGGCATCCGGCTCGCGTCTCGCGGTTGGTCCTCTACGGGGGGTGGGTACGCGGAGCCGACATCGCGGCTGTGCAGGTCCGTGAGCATGTCCTCGGATTGATCGCGGAGCATTGGGGCCTTGGTTCGGATGTGCTGGCCGACATCTTCGCCCCCGACGCCGACGCCGCGACCAGAGCGGCGTTCGTCCGATACCAACGCGAGGCCACGACGCCCCAGACTGCGCGCGCGATGCTCGCCCTCGCATATGACCTCGACATCACCGATCTGCTCGCGAACGTTCAGGCCCCGACGCTCGTGTTGCATCGCGACCATGACCGGGCGGCGCCGCTGGAGCAGGCTCGGTTGCTCGCCGCCGGAATCCCGGGCGCGCGATTGGAGGTGCTGACCGGCCGCGATCACCTTCCGTACATCGGCGACCTGGACGCCATCGTGCAAGCCATGCGAGGCTTCCTCGGCCTCTCACCGCTGCGATCTGTTCCCGGCACGTCGGTGACACGACGCCAGTACGAGGTGGCGCAATTGGTCGCCCAGGGGCTCACGAACAGGGACATCGCCGGCCGGCTCGGCATCAGCGAGCGCTCGGCGGAGTCGCACGTGGAGCGCATCCGGGCTCGGCTGGGTTTCCGGTCGCGGTCCCAGATCGCAGCCTGGGTCGTCGCCGGCGGTCGTTCAGGCCCTGACGAAGTGCGGTAGTTCCACTGCTGACAGACGATCTCGGCGTCACTGATGCTGGGGACGTGACTAGCTACTCGACCGGCGTGGCCTCGCGCGTCTACTCTGCGTTCGCCTATCTTGCGTTCGCGTTGACTGCGGCGTGGGCGATCGCGTTCCTCGGCAACGTGCGACTGGTCCCCGTCATCGACCGCGCCCAGACAGGGCCGGCCTGGCGGGCGGTGCTTGTCGATTCGGCCCTGCTGTTGGTGTTCGCGCTCCAGCACTCCGTGATGGCCCGCGCCGGCGTGAAGCGGCGGATTGCGCGAGTCGTGCCTGCTGCGCTTGAGCGCAGTACGTACGTACTGTCAACGAGCCTGTGCCTCGGCCTGACGTTCTGGCAGTGGCGTGGACTACCTGGCTCGATCTGGCGGGTCGATGCGCAGCCGTGGATTGCGTTGTTGTGGGGGATCTGCGCTGTGGGTTGGGTGATCGCACTCAGCTCGACCTTCATGATCGATCATCTCGACTTCGTGGGCCTGCGCCAGGGCGGCTGGGCGCGGCGCGGACGCTACACCTCGCCGTCCTTCGCGGAGCGCTGGATGTACGCGTGGCTGCGACATCCGATGATGCTGGGGCTGCTGGTCGCCTTCTGGGCAACCCCGTCGATGACCACTGGGCACCTGCTGTTCGCGGTCGCTGCATCGGCATACATCGCCGTCGGGGTCCGGTTCGAGGAGCGCGACCTGCACCGGCAACTCGGCGACTTGTACGGCGAGTACGCGCAGCGCGTGCCCCGGTTCGTGCCCCGCCACCCGCGATCGGCGTACGCGGTGCCCCGAAGCGAGACGAAGGCAGGCCTGTCATGACAATGTCACCGAACGGATCGACCGAGCGCCCCGTGAGCAGTATCCGCGTCGGTACGGCGATCCCGGCGATAGGAGGCCGTCTGCTCACGGGCACGCAGCGGCGCGAGGCACTGATCGGCATCGCCGACGCCGGGCTGGACCACGTCGTGTTCGGCGACCACATCAGCTTTCATGGAGGCTTCGGCATTGACGGCCTGATCCAGGCCGCCGCGTCACTGGGATGCCGCCCCGACCTCGGCGTCTACGTCGGCTTGTATCTGCTGCCGCTGCGCCACCCGGTTCCGGTGGCCCGCCAACTCAGCGACCTCGCCGAACTGGCGCCGGGCAAGCTCACCCTAGGCGTCGGCATAGGCGGCGAGGACCGCCACGAGGTCGCTGTCTGCGGCGTCGATCCGGTGACCCGAGGCAAGCGGATGGACGAATCACTGACGGTCTTGCGCCACCTGATCGCCGGCGATCAGGTGACGTTCCACGGCGACCACTTCACCGTCGACGACGCGCTCGTACGGCCGATCCCGACCAAGCCCGCCCCGCTGATCGTCGGAGGCAGATCGGGAGCAGCACTCGACCGCGCCGCGCGCCTGGGCGACGGCTGGCTCGGGATCTGGATCTCACCCACCCGGTTTGCGGCAGCAACGGCAGCCATCGCCGCCCTGGCAACGGAAATCGGCCGCGAGACCGCAGCGTTCTCGCACGGACTCAACGTCTGGTGCGGACTGGCCCCGAGGCGCGACCGTGCCAGATCCGCCGTCGCTGATGCGATGCAGGCCACCTACCGGCTGCCATTCGACAAGTTCGAGCGGTACTCGCCATTCGGCTCCGCTGCGGAGGTAACCGACTTCCTCGGTCCTTATGTCGAGGCCGGATGCACAACCTTCAACCTCATCCCCTGTGGCGACGACCCCGACACGGTGATCACAATGGCCAGCGAGATCCACAGACAGCTCACCGACCTCGACGGGCGGCTGCCGGTGGTTGCAGCGGCAGCCGCCCGAGCGCCGGTTATCCCAGGAACTGCAGGAGGATCCTGGTGAGCTCGGCGGGGTGTTCCTGGTAGAGCCAGTGCCCGGAGTTCGGGACGACCACCCCGGTCACGTTGGTGGCGTACCCACGGACCCAAGTGGCCTCACGGCTACCAAGGTTGCCCGAGGCACCGATGGCGAGGACCGGCATGCTGAGCTTGGTCTGCTGGTAGATGGCGTTGTCCTTGACGTCTTGCGGCAGGGTGGCGAACCACGCGATGCTCGCTCGCAAGTGTCCGGGTTGCGCGAGGAAGTGGGCGTAGATGTCCATGTCGCATGCGGTGAGGGCGCCCTTGACCACCTCGCTCGTCGGCATGAAGTCGGTCACCCACTGCCGCTCCCGGCCGGCCATCAAGTCCTCGGCCAGGCCGTCTTTCTCGGCGAACAGGCCGAACCACCACAGCCCGGGGCCGTTCGGAGTCAGCGAGGGGAACGTGTAGATGGTCGGGTCCGGGATCGGGGCTTCACTGAGCACGAGTTTCACGACGTCACCGGGATGGGCGGCGGCGTACGGATAAGCGACCGTGGTGCCGATGTCATGGCCGACGACCCTGATGTCGCGGCTGAGGCCGAGCTTGACCATGAGCGCGTAGATGTCGGCGGCCATCGCCTTCTTCGTATAGGCGGCGGAGGAGGCGGGAGCATCGCTCAGCCCGGCGCCGGGCAGGTCGGGCGCGACGACCGTGTAGTGCTGGGCGAGCGCGGGCAGGATGTGGTCCCACGTGAACCAGGTCTGCGGGTAGCCGTGCAGCAGGAGCAGGGTAGGCCCGTGACCGCCGCGCACGTAGTTGATGCCGATGCCGTTGACTTTGACTTTGCGCTCGATGAAGCCGGCCGGGGGTGACGGGTTGAGTGAGCAGGCGCGCTGGGCCGTAAGGGCAGCGCCGCCCGGGGCGGATCGAGCGCGAGCGGGTCCGGCTTGGGCGGACGCCCCCGGTCCGGACGTGATGAGCAGCCCGGCGATGCCGGCGACCGCCGCGATGACGATGGCGAGTGCACGCACGCTTGTCAGGTGCGCGAGACGAGACGACCGTGTAGCTGTATTCATTTCCAAACCTCTCGCAAGCGGATGGTGCTTCCACTCGATGAGAACCGCCTGCTCGCGAAGGCCGATACCAGACTTGGTGGGCCTGGATGAGATGGCTTCCATCTCTCCTGGAGATCCACCTCAGCCGGCTCGGCGTTTGGCATGAGTGCCACCTTCCCGATGAACGAGATCGCAGCAAATCCGGGTGGTTTCAGCAGCCGACTGGTCTTCCTGAAGGCAGCATTCGCCCGAGGTAGTCCAAGGCGCGGACTTGGTCCGGGTCGGTGACACGCATGCCGACGTAACCGTCAGGCCGCACGATCAGAAGAGTGTCGCCGTCAATGCCGTAATCGCGATGAGCGTGGCCCGCGTGGTCGATCACCGAACTCGCATCCAGGTCGGCGTTGGGAGAATCGGGCGGTAGGACAGCGAACGTCCGCAGTTCCCGGGGAAAGCGTTCGGCGAGCACCTGGGCGATCTTGCGGCTCTGCGGCCCGAAGGCGAGCGCGGTCAGGTGCTGACCCCGGAAGAGGTCGAAGAACCGAGCGGTGGTGCCGTCAGCTGCCTGGACCAGCGAGTCCGGTGCGCGATCCCCCGGGTTCACGACCGCATCAGACCGCACGGGGCCGTCGTTGAGCGCGCTCGCGGGGTAGTTCAAAGTCAGTTGCAAGGTGTCCGTGCTTCGCGCCTCACTCGGCACGCCCCCTTTGAGGCGTTCGGAGATGAGCTTCGAGGAGAGACTGAGAATGTCGGCGGCGATGGGGAGCCGTTCCTCCTCGTAGGTATCCAGGAGGGCTTCAGGGGCTCCACCTAGCACGTGAGCGATCTTCCAGCCGAGGTTGTATGCGTCCTGGATACCGGTGTTCATTCCTAGTCCTCCTGCCGGCGAGTGGACATGGGCCGAGTCACCGGCGAGGAAGACCCGGCCCACCCTGTACCGGTCGACCATCCGCACGTTGAAACGCCAGACGGACTGGGACACAACGCGCCGGACGCGGATGTCGTTTCGCTCGCTCCGCTGGTCGATCAGGCTCTGAATCTCCTCCCGCGAGAACTCCTCCGCGGCATCGGGGGACACACCGATCTGGATCTGGAAGGTGTCCGTGGACGCCAGCGGGCACAGCGCCAGGAGCTTCCCGTCGGGGCTGGGCCACCAGTGCCAGAAGTCGCGGTCCAGGCCGCTCAGTTCGACATCGCCGGTAAGCATTCTGACTGTCTCGTCCGTCTGCCCCAGAAGACCGACGCCGACGAGCTTTCGCACCTCACTGGACGCCCCGTCGCTGCCCACGACATAGGGGACGGAGACGTTCTCACGCCCGCCCGCGTTCTGGATGGTGACATGGGCGAATTCGCCGTCCTGCTCCAGTCCCACAAGCCGCGACCCGTACTCCACGGCCACGCCCAGTTCTCCGAGCCGCTCGCGCAGCACCTCCTCCACGCGCCACTGCGGGATCAGCATGGTGCGGGTGTAGGGGGTGGAGCAGCTCGGTTCCTGGGCATCAGGGTTCACCTCGCTCGTTCCCAGGACGGTCGTGCCCTTGTACTTGCGTATCGGCGTTCGGGAGCGTCCAGACGCCATGATCCGTCCGACCACTCCGAGGTCATCGAGCACTTCGAGGCTGCGGGGCTGCAGCCCTTTAGCGCGCGAACCCGACAACGATCCGTCGGCGGCGTCGATGACACGCACCGCGATCCCCCTGCGCGCCAGATCACAGGCGGCGACCAGCCCCACGGGCCCGGCTCCGACTACCAGTACCTGGATCTTCGTGGAACCGGTGACTTCGCGCTCGTCGGTGTCTCGCATCTGTGGCCCTTCGCTCTCCGGTTGGTGTACGCCTCTCACATAGGATAGCGTTCGTTATATAGCGATCGTTATCCTACGACGCTGGGCATGCCGCCCCGACGCGGCACAAGTCGGAGAGTGAAGAGCAATGACAGTGAGCTACAAGGACACGCCGACCATGACTGTGGATGTCGACGGAGTCCCCTTCGCGTATCGGCAGGTGGGCGCCGACGGCGGCGTCCCGCTCGTATTCCTGCACCACCTCACGGCCGGGCTGGACGACTGGGACCCTGCCGTGATCGATGGCATCGCCTCAGAGCGCCACGTGATCGCCTTCGACAACCGCGGCGTCGGCCGATCCGGAGGTACGACCCCCGACAACGTCGAGGCCATGGCCGAGGACGCCGTGGCGTTCCTCGAGGCCCTCGGACTGGGCACAGTCGACCTGCTGGGCTTCTCCCTGGGCGGCATGGTCGCCCAGGTCGTCGCCCAGCAGCGTCCAGACCTCGTCCGGCGCCTCGTTCTGGCCGGAACCGGCCCCGCCGGGGGCAAGGGAGGTGCGAGCGCTGGACCCGTGCTCCAGAGTGCCATTCAGCAGGCGTCGAACCAGGGCAAGCACCCCAAGCACATCCTGTTCTTCTCGCCTACGCCGACCAGTCAGGCAGCCGCCGACGCCTTCCTGGGCCGCCTCGACGAGCGCACCCTGCAGGATCGGGACACGCCAGTGACGAACGAGTCGATCGGCGCCCAGCTCACCGCGCTCGCCAAGTGGGAGCAGGGCACCTCACCCGCCGGACTCGCGACCGTCGCGCAGCCCGTCCTGGTCGTGAACGGCGACGAGGACATCATGCTGCCGACGATCAATTCCTTCGAGCTGGCACAGCTACTCCCTGACGCCCAGCTGAGCATCTACCCCGATTCCGGGCACGGCGGCATCTTCCAGTACCACGCCCTTTTCGTGCAGCAGACCTTGGGATTCCTGCGCCACTGAACGCGTCGCCCGGGTACTGCAACCCGGCGACGAGACCTTTACCGCGTCGACCGGTGATGTGGTGTTTCTGCTGCGCGGCAATGTCCACCGCTTCAACAACCCGGGCATCCGTCCCGCCACGCTCGTGTTCATCTACACACCCGGTGGCGCGGAGGCAATGTTCGTGGAGGGCGGCGACGAGCCGCAGCCCGGCGTCCAGGTCCAGCCCTGGGGACCTGAGCGCATCGACGTGCGCATGCTCGGGTTGCTCTCGGAGCACGACACCGTTCTACCGCCTTCACCCGGACGCCCGTGATCGACGTACTCGGCGTAGCGCTCGTTATATAGCGAGCGCTACGCTAAAGTCCGAGCGCCCGGAGACAGGAAGGAGGCCGGGGATGAGGTACACGAAGGAGCACAGAGCGCAGGCCAAGGCCGCGATCGTGCAGGAGGCGGGGCGAACGCTCAAGGAGAACGGCTTCCACGGCGTGGGGGTCGACGGCCTGGCCGCGTCGGCCCAGGTCACCTCAGGGGCCCTCTACTCCAACTTCGCCAACAAGGAAGCCGTCCTCGAAGAGGTCGTGGCCACGCAGTTGGGTATCGAGTTCGCCGGTCTCGCCGACCAGGAGCCGGCCGTACGACGACGCCTGCTCGGCGACGTTCTCCGCGTCTACCTCAGCGACCTGCACCGCGAGAACCCCGCAGACGGCTGTGTGATGCCGTCACTGAGCGCGGACGTGGCACGGGCGGGCGACTCCGTCCGCGAGACATATCGCCGCCGGATGGTCGACGTGATCGCCACCATCGCCCCCGCCATGCCCGGCGACGAGGAGGAACAGGTGCAGCAGGCCTGGACCCTCGTCGCCTCGATCGTAGGCGCCATCACGATCGCACGGGCCCTCCCCTCAGGTGACCAGGCCCAGGCGATACTCGACGCCGTCCTCACGACAGCCCTGGATTCGATCCCGGACGAACGGCGAGAGTGATCCCTCGCAGCGGTCGGCACAGGTTCAGATCGTGGTCTTCACGAACTGGTGGCCGCTGGTGCTCTCGACCAGGTCCGGACGCCAACACTCGTCCTGTACGGCACCGACGACGTCCGCTGCCCGCTCGGCCGGTCCCGTCGATGGGCTGAGTACAGCCCATCGACGCCGCTGACCAGAACGGACCCTGCGTCAGCATTGCGAGAGGCAGCAGATGGAGTTGCACCCCGACGTCGAGGATCGGCCACATCTGCTGCCTCGTCACCAGCTGGCCAGGTCTATCGGCTCTGCACCCCCGGTCGGCCGGACCCGGCGACGGCGGCTGATCGGCGAGCGATGACGATGGCGATGAATGCGCCGACCGACAGCACACTGGCGAAACCGATCATCGACGGCCGGAGCGCGACATGCTGGATGACCAGGCTGAACGCGATCGACGGCAGCCCCATGCCGACGTACGCGATGATGAAGAACATCGCGAGCACGCCGGCCCGCGAAGCCGGTACGGCGGCGATCGCGGCCTGAGTCACACCGCTCTTGATGAGGAGCCCCGCGCCACCGCCGGCAAGAGCCGCAGACGTGAGCGCCAGCCAGAGCGTCGGCTGGTAGAGCGACACCGCGGTCAGGGCCAGCCCGATCGGGAACAGCAGCCCGCCGATCAAGAGCACCGTCGACTGGGCGAGCCTACCGAGCGCGAGCTGCGCGACGGCTGACGCGGCGAAGGCGGCGAACGGCGCCAGGCCGGCGACGAAGTATGACGTGATGCCCAACTCGCTGCGCACGATGATGACGCCCAGCGACGAGAACAACCCCATCACCGCGAACGCGAAGAACCCGACGGCTGCTGCTGCCCCGAAGGCTGCGCCCTGACCTGGACGCAGCGCAAAGCGCACCGGCCGGTCCTGATCCGCCGCAGCGGTGTCGATGGTCTCGGGGCTGGCCAACACGAGCACGAGAAGCCCCGCCATCAACGCTCCGAAGATGATGTACGGCGTACGCAAGGGTGACGGCGCCCACTGGGCCAGTACTCCCGCTGCCAGCGGGCCTAGTGCGAGACCACCGAGATTGACGGCGGTCGCGACCAGTGCGGGAACAGGTGATCCGTCCCGCTCGGGCCGCGCCTCGTGGTACAGATCCGCGAGATAGGCGGTCGCTGTCGACGCGATCAGACCGATCGCCACACCCGTCAGCACCCGGCCGACGATCAGGCCAGGCAAATCAGGCCAGAAGGCCAGCACCGCATCGGCAGCAATCGCGACCAGCAGTCCAGGAACGATCACCCGGCGGCGGCCGAGCCGATCGGACAGGTGACCGAGCAGCCGGAAACTGGAGCCGGTGCCGACGACCAGCACCGCAAAGGCGATCGTCACCGTCGTCGCGCCGAAGTGATCCCGGACCTGATAGATCGGCCACAGTGGGGTGGGGACGGTACCGAACGCCATCAACGTCAGGAACGCGGCAGCCACGAACCAGAAACCGGCCAGATGTCGCCGAGTGCTGGCAACCGCGACACGGGACGAACGTGTAGCTGTACTCATTTCCAAAACCTCTCGCAAGCGGATGATGCTTCCACTCGATGAGAACCGCCTGCTCGCGAAGGCCGATGCCAGACTTTGTGGGCCTGGATGAGATGGCTTCCATCTCTCCTGGAGATCCCGAGGCCGGAGCCCTCAGCCGGCGCCGTGCCGGGCCAGCATGCCGGCCGCGAACGCGGCGGCCGCAGGACTGGTCTCGGCGTGCGGCGGCAGGATCAGGTAGAGGTGGCGATCCATCTGGGCGCCGTCCACTCGGAGGTGACGCAGCGGGCTGTCGGGATCGGTCAGAACCCTGTACTGCAGTCCCACCGGGGTGAATCCGATACCGGCGCCGGCGGCAATCATCTCCAGCAGGACCTCCCAGTCGCCGACCTCCGCGACGATCCGCCGGGTAAGTCCGGCCCCGGCGAACAGGGCATCGCACAGCAGGCGCGCGGTCCAGCCCGGGGGTACGTCGACGAAGCGCTCGCCCGCGAGGTCGGCGACCGTCACACGGTCACGGCGGACGAGTTCGTGATCACTGCGACAGGTCAGCGCGAGGGGCTCGCTGGCCAGCGAGGTAAGACGCAACCGTCCGCGTTGCTCCAAGGCCGGTCCGATGGCGCAGTCGAGCTCGCCGTTCTCCACCATGTCGAGCATGACCAGCGCGGCGGCGGGGCGCATTCGGACGTCGACGCCGGGGTGGTCGCGCAGGAACGCGCCGAGGTAGCCCGCGAACGGTACGAGGTACTGCGCCGAGAGGGCGATGCCGACGCGGAGCCGGCCCACGAGCACGTCCCGGGTCTCCTGCACCGCGCGACGGGCGGTTTCTGCGGCGCGCAACGCCTCGCGGGCCGGCGCCAAGAGAGCCTCTCCGGTGGCGGTGAGCCGCACCGGCCGGGTGCCGCGGAGGTAGAGCTCGGTGCCCAGCTCGCGTTCCAGGGCCTGCAGAGAGTTCGACAGTCCGGATTGCACGATCAGCTCCCGACGGGCCGCGGCGGTCACGCTGCGCTCCTCCGCGAGCGCGATGAAATGGCGTAGCTGGCGCAACTCCATGCCTGAACCTCCATCTGCTGAGCGGATCGAGAGTATCTGAGGCCGCTGCGGCGGTACCCCTGTCAGAGCCGCTCCGGCCGCGGTTCATTGGTAGTGGCACCCAGCACTGCCGACACCTACGTAAGGAGAACTTGATGCGCATCGATTGGGATGTGCCGATCACCATGGACGACGGCGTGGTCCTGCGGGCCGATATCTTCCGGCCCGACACGGACGGCCGTTATCCGGTCATCATGACCCACGGGCCGTATGCGAAGGGACTGTCGTTCCAGCAGGCGTTCAGGTTCGCGTGGTCGAACCTGGAGGCCGAGCATCCCGACGCGCTCGACGGCTCGTCCAACCGCTACCAGAACTGGGAGACCGTCGATCCCGAGAAGTGGGTCCCCGACGGGTACGTCGTCATCCGTGTCGACGCCCGCGGCTCCGGCCGATCCCCCGGGTATGTCGACATCTTCTCGCCGCGCGAGGCCCGCGACTATTACACCTGCATCGAGTGGGCCGGAGTGCAGCAGTGGAGCAACGGCAAGGTCGGCCTGCTCGGGATCTCGTACTACGCCGTCAATCAATGGCAGGTTGCCGCACTTCAACCGCCGCACCTCGCAGCGATCTGTCCGTGGGAGGGTGCGACCGACTACTACCGGGAGTTCACCCACCACGGCGGTATTCCCAGCGACTTCCTCAGCCAGTGGTTTCCGCCGCAGGTGGAGGCGATGCAGCACGGCGTCGGCGACCGCGGTGCACGCAATCCAGTCACCGGGGTGCCGGTGGCCGGCCCGGAAACGCTCGATCCGGACGTGCTCGAGAAGAGCCGGGCGGACGTGGTCGCCGATATGCTTGCCCGCCCAATTCTGGACGACTACTACCGGGACCGGTCGGCCGATCTCACCCGGATCACCGTGCCCACGCTGTCCGCCACGAACTGGGGCCACCACCTGCATACCCGCGGCGGGTTCGAGGGCTACAACACGATCCCGGCCGGCCAGAAGTGGCTCGAGGTCCACGGGCAGCAGCATTGGGTCGAGTTCTACACCGACTACGGCCTGCGGCTGCAGAAACGGTTCTTCGGCCACTTCCTCAAGGACGAGGACACCGGCTGGCGCGATCAGCCACCGGTGTACCTCAACCTGCGCAGGGTGGACGGCACGTTCGCGCAGCGCGCCGAGAACGAGTGGCCACTGGCCCGGACTACGTGGACAACATTCCACCTCGACGTCGACCGCCGCCAACTCGACACCACGCCGCCGCGGTCCGCGACCAGCGTCGACTTCGCCGCACTCGGCGACGGAGTCACGTTGTGGACGGACCCGTTGATCGTGGAAACCGAGATCACCGGACCTGCCTCCGCGCACCTGACCGTTGCCTCCAGCACCACAGACGCCGACCTGTTCCTCGTACTGCGGGTGCAGGACCCGAACGGACAGGACGTCACCTTTCCCGGTGCAATGGATCCCGAGGGCGCTATCGCGTTCGGCTGGCTACGCGCCTCGCTTCGCTCGACCGACCCAGCGCTCAGCACGCCGTACCGGCCTTGGCAGACCTACACCGAGTCGCAGCCGCTCACGCCCGGCGAGCCGGTCGGCGTCGACATCGAGATCTGGCCCACCTCGGTGATCATCCCCTCCGGATACCGGCTCGGCGTCACATTGTGCGGCCGCGACTTCGCGTTTCCCGGCGAAGGTCCGTGGCCGGAAGCATACGGCGTTCGTATGCGCGGCAACGGCATCTTCGTCCACACCGACGAACGCGCCCGTCCACACACGGTCTTCGGCGGCACCACCACCCTCTTCACCGGCGGGCAACACACGTCCTCGCTGCTCCTGCCGATCATCCCGGCGACCAGCCGCAGCGCTGTGTGACACCGCCGGGCTGCGTCGTCGTCAGAGACTGGCGTCCCCACGCCATCCTCGACAGCATCGCCGACCTACCTGCCTGGGTGTACCAGAGCTGACCTCCCGCGTCAGCTGGTATGGCGGGCGGCCTTGGCAACGCTCACGCCCAAGCGGCCGCCCGCCTCCAGTCTTGCGGACCTTGTGAGGGCTGGGTCAACCTGCTAGCGCGATGGTCCGGGTTGCCTTCGCCAGAACGGTCTTCAGGCCTGCCTGGTCCTTCTGGCGACCCGCCACCGTGATCTCGACGTAGGCGCGCGGGCCCCACAACTCGACGTACCGGGTGGCCACCCAGCGGGTGCCGCGATAGCTGCGGTAGGTGTAGGTGAGTGTGGTGACCTTGACCGTGGTGCTGGGATTGGGCCCGGGCGCGTAGACCTCTGTGCTGGTCACGCGGGACACGATCCTCAGGCCGGGCACCCCGCGCAGGCTCCGCTGCTTGCTCAGGGCCGCCGTCGAGCTGCTCTGCTTGCCGCCCAGACCGCCGTTGATCCGCACCATCCAGGTCCTCGACCGGTCGTCGAAGCGGGCGTGGTAGGTGCTGAGCCTGGTCATCTTCCAGATCTTCGGGACGGCGGCGGACACCTCGCAGCCGGCGTTCGGATACCCCACGTATCCCCAGCACCGGCGGACGTACCGGAGCTTGCTCGCATCGAGCGCGTGGAGGTTGCTGCTGGCAGCAACGGTTGTCGTTGAGGCCGTCGTGACGGCCGCTTGGCTGGGCAGTGCGGCCGCCGGCAAGGTGCCGGCGGCTCCGACTGCCACGACGCAGGCGAGAGTGCGAAGACGATTCATCGGTGATTCCCCCTTCCAAGCGCCTAGCCTTGTAGCCAGGCACACTTGTCAGACGCCCTGGCGGAGGCAGAGGTTGATCTGATGCCAAAGGCAACTACCCACGAGATACCCGAGCAGCTCTCGACAGCGTCGGCTAGCACGTCTGGGCGATCATCAACCAGCTGATTTTGGATGTCGGGTGACCGCATTGGGGTGAGGGTGACGGTCAGCTTGCCGTCGGTGCCTACGGTGATGTTGGGGTCCACGACTCCTCACCGGCATCGCGACCAGCCACCGCTGCACTCGCGTGGCTCCCGCTGTGTCGTGGACACTGCGAACCTAGAGCGTCCACAACAGAAAACAGAGACCTTCATCGGCAAGTCCTCGACGTGTTGCACGACCTCTGGCGTGGCCGCCGTTCGGCCGGCGCCGGGCCCGGCGCCGTGGTGAGCCCGGCCGTCGTCCAACTGAGCGCACGGTCCGCATCCCGGCCGGACAGGCGCGCCAGCAGATATCGCGGGCCGCCGCCTATGCCGCTGGCTATTCAACGGGCTATACGCACGGCTATCAGTGCTGGCTAGGGACATGATCTGGCCGGCCCGCGGCCGCGAGGTGTGCACCCGGACGAGCCTGGGGATCTGATACACCCGGATCACCAAGCTCAGTCAGTGAACTGAATCAGCTGGCGGTGGACCCGGATTGATGGCTCCGGGTCTACCGTCAGCGCACGAGCCCGACGACCTGCCAGTCCTTGGCCCGATGCCGGTACTCCGTGCGCAGGCCGTCGCCTTCCGCGGCGGCGACCATCGCGTCGGGTGGATGGACGAACGCGCGGAACGGATTGCGCTGCAGCCGGCGCACGAGGTTCTCGGACCCGATGATCGCCTTGGCCACGACGTTGTCCGCGGGGTGGCTGTAGACGAGCAGCCGGCGAGCGTGGTTCGCCGCGACAGACAGCAGCAGTTGGTAGTCCGGATAGCAACAAACCACCCGATGCATCACGACCACGTCGGCCGGTTCGGCCAGCTCCGGTGAGGTAGCGATATCGCCGAAGCCCCGCGTGACCCGCTCGGTCAGACCCAACCGCTCCAGCAGCGCCCTGGCCTCGGCCTCGTAGCTGGTGGAGATCTCCAGGTTGGTGACCCGCGCCGCGCCGCGGCGGAGCAGTTCGACCTGCAGTTCCCCGACGCCACCGCCGATCTCCAGCACCGTGGCCCCCTTGAGGCCGTGCTCGCTCACGAACCCGACCATCCGCGACGCCGCCGGACTCAGGCCACGCTTGGAGTACCGCTTCGCCACCCGCCGCGCGAACCGCGACGAGAACACCGCCTGATATCCCTTCGGATCACAACAGTCGTCCATGCCCCCAGTATCAGCGAATGGCGCGGTCGCGTCGGTCCTTGCGATCGTGCCGCTGGACTTTCTTGGTCGTGCAGGCCCAGGACGCCTACTGCTGGGAACGACAACAGGTGTCAGCCGCCGCGGCCTGTGAGTTCAGGCTGGTGAACCTGTTCCGGGAACCGCTGGGTGCGCCGATGCGACCAGGAGCGCTGACCGAACTGCTGGCTGCGCTGTCGCGCCGAGCCGGACTGGAGCGGGCCGGTGCATCCGCACATACTGCGCCACGCCTTCGCGAGCAACGTGCTTGATGCCGGCGGCACCTTGGACGAGGCACAGGCACTGCTGGGACCTGCCACCCCGGCCTCGACGCAGGTCTACGCGCATCCCGCACCAGCGCGGTCCGTCGTCGGCGAGACCACCCGCTGCACGGCGCCGACGTAGCAGGGTTCAACGCGGCCGCCTGTTCCGCGGGGCAGCGGCTGCTTCGGTTGCGAGCATGTCGAGGTGGTAGGTGATGGCGGCTGTCAATTTATCGGCGATGTAGAGGTCTGGTCGCATGGCCGCGTGCACGGCGAGGCCGTCGAGCCAGGCGTGCAGCCGCTCAGCCTCAGCCCGAACGTCGGTCGAGGCGAGACCGGCTGCGGAGAGGTCGGCGAGTATCGCTCGACAGCCGGCCTGGAGCGCGTCGTATCCCTCGTCACGCAGGGCCCGAAGCGACGGGTCGACCATGGCCCGGGATGTGAAGGCCAACCAGACCTCATTCTCGGCGCGCCGGTCGTCATCGAGCGGGAGCAGCTCAGCCAACACGCGCTCGGCTCGTCGCCTCGGGTCGGGCTCGGGCTCCAGCCTCGCGAGGCGTGCCTCGATCCGGTCGATGACTGTCCGGAACGCGAAGACCATCAGCTCGGACTGACTCACGAAGTAGTGGCGCAGCGATCCCATGGACAGCCCCGCCTCACGCGCGACGTTGCGTACCGAGGCCTGCTCCAGGCCGTCGCGGCGTACCACCCGCAGTACTGCCCCGACGAGCTCGCGGCGGCGCTCCACCGGATCCACAACCTTGGGCACTGGCCCTTTATAGCACAGTCGTGCTAGCGTTCCGTTTAGTAGCACAGTCGTGCTACCAAACGTGTTGGAGACCCCACCATGACGCTCGTCAACGAGCCCGAAGCGCACCCCGCGCACCGCCCTGGCCTCCGCGCGTTGCTCCGCCGGCGCAGCGTCCGCCTTGCCGCCGTGGGCTGGGTGGCCTGCAACGGACTGGCTCTTGCTGTGGCGCGAGACACGTTGCCGTTCGACTGGCCGAACGCCGCAGCGCGGACACCGCTCGGTCGCGTGGTGGACGCCAACCTCGTCCTCGTCGAGGTGCTGCTGCTCACCGCACTCACCTACTGGGTCTCCCGCAAACGGGCCGTGCCTGACCTCGCCAGCCGTGCACCGCGGCGATCGGTGGCCGCCCGCGAAACGCTGTTCCTGCTCCTCTACGCGGCAGGCGCGCTGGGCCTCGGCTTCGCCCTTGCCCGACTCCTCGGATGGCATCCCTTCGGCCTCCACCTCGCGGGCTCGATCTACGGAACCCACGAGCATGTCAGCCCCGCGGAGGCCGTCACCTGGGCCGGCTTCAACCTGGTCATCTACGCGGTGGTTCCCCTCCTTTACTTCCGACGCCGGTACTCGGCCGAGGCGCTCAACCTCCGCTCCGGCAACCGCCGCGCCGACGCCCTACTCATCGGCGTGATCCTCGGCGTCGAATCACTCGTCCAGATCGCCGCGCTCGAGCCCGAGATCTTCGACCTCACCGCCCGTCAGATCCTGCTGGGTGCTCCCCTGACCTTCACGCTGTACCTCGCCGGCGCCGTACTGCCCGCCATGGTCTTCATCTACGCGATCTTGGTGCCACGCTTCCTTCTGCTCACCGGCTCGACCGCCGCCACGGTCATCCTCGGTGGACTCACCTATACGGCGCTGCACGTCTGGGACGCGTGGACGATCTTCGACTCACCAGGAAATGCCGCCCTGTCGGTGGTCTTCCTGATCCTGACCTACTTCGCACCGGGAATGTTCAAGACCGTACTCACGGTACGAACCGGCAACGCCTGGGTCCACGTCTGGGCCTACCACGCATTTGCACCTCACACCCTGGCCGATACACCACACCTGGTCCACGTCTTCCACATCAGATAGAGGGCGCACCAACGATCGGTCAGCGCTCCACGGATCGCGTACCCAGACGAGATCCACGATTCGTCACACTCGACCAAGCAGTCGACACTCACCCGCCTGTCCAACCCGATCGACCGGTGCGAGCGACATCTGCTCACGTTCTCCGCGCACAAGCGCCAACTGGCCCGCCGTGTCGAAGACACCGCGGTTGCGTGCACGGATCGCGGCAGAAGCGGACGTTGTACTCTCCGCCAAGCGTGGATAGTTCTGCAGGCGCTACGGCGGTAGAGCAGGCGCTGCTGCACGATCATCTGTGCTGAGTCTCCCGATGCTCGTCGGACCTGCACGCCGCGCGCGGAGATTCGCCTGATTGTCCAGCAGCCTCGTCTCTTTGGTGCGTCTGGCGGATACAGCGGACCTATAGGTGCCCAGGGAGATTACAGGCCGAGCATTATTGGCGTGCCGGGGATGTCACCGGCGATCAGCCTCGCCAGCGGTGTGGCGATGTCACGGGGTGAGAACAGGTCGGTTCCGCCGTATTCAGCGATGTCTGCGTGCCGCCACCATCGCATCCCGCTGATGTGCTCGGCGGCGAGGTCGTCATCGGACAGCGCGCCGCGGGGATCAAAGCGCGTGGTGCGGACGAGGAAGTAGTCGTTGACCACCCCGTCGTAGCCGTCCGCATGGCCGGGAGCGGCGACCTCCTGGTGCCAGACGTGAGGCGGGTCAGCGTCAATGACAAGCCCTGTCTCCTCGTGCAGCTCCCGGCGCAGTGCCGCCAGCGGCAGTTCACCGGGCTCGATGCCGCCGCCGGGGGCCGCCCATACAACCGTTGCGCCCGTCGGTACAGCCGGATGCGGGAAGCTGAAGCGGCACAGCAGAACACGGTCGTCATCGGCCAGGATGACCGCCCGGACGGCACGTCTTAGCCTCGCCGTGGCAGGCGTCTCGTTCATAGGCAGATGATCAGGGCGCCAGCGGCCAGGCCGCAAGCCGGTCACTGCCTTGCGAAGGCGGTCCAGGTGGCTCCGCCTGGTTGAGCGGTAGCTCGCCGAGCGTGGGGCCCGGTCGGTTCCTCTCCGTGAGTGACCAGTCGAGCCCGTTGGTGTGCGCTCATAAGGGCACGCGGTGTGCACGCGCGACGATCTGATCTGATGCAGCGTTTTGTGGCGCTGGAGCGTTCAAGGGGTAGGACAACCCCATAGTTGGGAGTCGGATGTGGAGTTCGACGAGTACGTGGCCGTGCGTGGGCAGCAGCTCGTGCGGCTGGGCTACGTCCTGTCGGGCGACCGTTACCGCGCCGAGGACCTGGCACAGACCGCTCTGATGCACACCCATCAACACTGGCGGCGCGTTCGGCGCATGGACGATCCGCACGCCTACGTCCGACGGGTGTTGGTCAACGCGCATGTGTCGGCGGCCCGACGTAGTTCCTCCCGCGAAGCCCCTCTGGTGATGGCTGAGTCTGCCCACTCGGAGCCTGATCCGGCGTTGGCAGTGGCGGAGCACGACGCGATGTGGCGCGCGCTGGCGGAACTATCGCCCCGGGAGCGGACGGTACTCGTCCTGCGCTACTACGAGGATCTCGACCATGCCTCGATCGCGGCCGTGCTCGGGATCAAGGATTCCACAGCACGGGCGACTGTGAGCAGGGCACTCGCCGCGCTGAGAGCGGCGCACGATCCGGCGATTAGTGAAGGGAGCCAGCGACGACCATGACAGACCTTGAGCGCGAGCTTCGCGCCACGATGATCGAAGCAGGTGAGCGGGTGCCGGTGGTCGAGGACCTCGTCAGCCGAGCGGCCAAGCCCGTTCGTCGCCGCCGGACCTGGCTGGCATCCGGCGTCGCTGCGGTGACAATGGCTGCGGTCGGAGTCGCCATTGCCATCACCGCGCCCTCGGGGACCGAGACCGCGGGCGTGTCGACACCCAGCACGTCGGCATCGACGCAGACGCAGACCGGTGCACTGATTGGCAACTGGCGGCCGGTCGACATCGTCGGGTTCGACAACTCTGCCCTTCCACCCCCCGCGCTGCCGGCCGGCCGCGCGCCGAACATTACGTTCACGAGCGATGGGCGATGGCGGGGTTCGGACGGGTGCAACGCGATCAGCGGAACCTACAGCGCCAGCGACGACGGATCGATCAGCACTGCCAATAGCGCTCAGACCCTGATCGGCTGTCCCGACCTCATCACCGTCCCTAATTCAGAGGTGCTTGAACGGGCAGCTCGGTTCGCGATCGACGGCCGCTCGCTCACCTTCTACGCGGCTGGTGGACAACGGCTCGGAACCTACGAGCGGGTGTGACTGCTCGCTTGACGCGGCACCCCGATCATTGGGTCGCCACACTTGCCCCGTCGCCTTGATAGCTGCCAGACCAAGGTCAGCACGGTGCGGATCAAGGGTCGAGCGGTTTGCTCGATCGCTTGCGACGGCCGAAGGTCGACCTTGACGCGTGCCGGGCTGCCCGGACAATCGGGCGTCAGGGGACGGGACTCGCCGGTCGGTGCGCCGCCAGGTCGTCGGACGATGCTAGGTGGTCTCGCGTGGATCGGTGGTCGTGCAGAGAAGCGGGGCGCCGAAGGCGCTCGCTTGATCCATAGGAGCGAATTCGGCAGGGAGACCGGGGGGCTACCTCCGTTTGACTGATGCGCGACAATCGGAGCGCGGATCGCGGCAGATGCGGACGTTGCGGGGCAGAGAAATCAGCGCTGCAGCGCGGACAGCGGCAGATCCGGACGTGCGAAGCGCGGCATCCGCGGTGGTTGGCCCAGGGAGTCGGTTCAGGTGCTCTCCGGTGAGTAGATGGTCGGCGGCCACTCGCCAAGGCCGTCCCAGAAGACGTGAAGTCGTCCGCACTGATCGCATCTGTACGCGTATCGGCTTCGCCTTTCGACGTCTTCGGGGCTGACGTCCTGAACGTGATCGTCGAAGAGTTCGCTTAGACCGGCGTCAGAAAGAAGGTGCCACTCCTGCGGGTTTGGGATCGCGCCGCTGGACCTGATCTGGTTGCCGCACGGACAGAGCCACTTCGCCATGGGGCGATTATCCAGGTGTCCGCACGACTCGTCCGGTCATGGGCAGTCGCGCGGATCGCGGCATGTGCGTGCGTCTACCGTCGGCGTGGTTTGGCTGGCGTTCGGCGTGGCTCCGTTGAGGCGTCGCTATAGTGCCGCTGGCACTCATTTGTATGTGCTTTGGCCACGTTGCCCGGCACCTGAAAGGCTGAGACCGTGACATCGGGCTTGGAGCTGTTGCTGGACGCGAGGGTGATGTCGGACGCCGACGTAGCTCGGGCCTTCGGGCATGGCAGACGGAGCACCGCCGACGAGGTGGACCGCCCGGCACTGGTCGCCGCGCTGCTGTCGAGCTTCACTCCGGCCGACGCGCCCCTGATCCGTGAGCTGACCCGCCACGAGATCGCCGCGGTCGGTGATGCAGACTCAGGCGGCGGCGACGTGCTGCTGGCCTGCTGCTGGCTGCTGTTCATGATTGGCCACGTCGAGGACGCTCCACTGGTGTGGCGCGCGAAGAACGTCAACTTCGATGCGCACTGCTACATCGACTCGGTCTTTCTGATCCCGCAGGGGGTCGCCGTGACGGCCGAGTTCGCCCGGTCCCGGCACCTAATGGATCTGGTCGACTGGGTCGAAGGCGAGTGGATCCGCGACCCGGAGACCGGCGCGCGGGAGTGGCGGTCCGGATCGTTCTTCGCCCGAGTGCCGCCTGCTGCAGCGTCTGTGGAGGACCTGGCGAGATGGATGCGCCAGTGACCCCACCGGCCCGGCAGGTGCGCGCGGTATTCGACGCCGACTCGATCGTCGTCTACCAGGCATACGGCCACGAGATCGCCGACGCCGCTCTCGCCGCTGGCACGTTCGTCGCACCGTTCAGCATGAACCGGATGACGTGGATCAAGCCGTCGTTCCTGTGGATGATGTACCGCTGTGGCTGGGCGTCGAAACCGGGTCAGGAGCGCGTGCTCGCAATTCGGATGAGCCGGACCGGGTTCGAGGACGCGTTGGCTGAGTCGTGCCTGAGCCACTTCGACCCCACGCTCTACCCGGACCGCGACACCTGGCGGCGCGCGCTCGCGGACTGCCCGGTGCGCGTCCAGTGGGATCCCGAGCGCACATTGAGCGGCCAACCCCTGCCCTACCGGTCGCTCCAGGTCGGGTTGTCTGGGTCGGCCGTCACCCGCTACGCCACCAAGTGGGTCCGCAGCATCGAGGACGTCACCGACACGCTAGAACGTCGCCGCCACGGCCTCGACCATCTTCCCGACGAACGCCCCTATCCGCTACCGGTCACCGTCGCGGAGCGCATCTCGGCGACCATGTAGAGGTCGTACGCCGCGTCCGCACCGACGCCCTGTCATCGGCATGAGCGCGCGGAATGCGGCAGATCCGCCAAGATCCGTTGACTAACGCCGGCGCGGTGCAGCTTCGTAGTAGACGGTGATGATCAGGTCGTCCTCATCGGCAGTAACGTTCGACTTGAAAGTCAGGTCCTCCACCTGAACATCGCCGAGCGAGTCCAGGGTATCGGCGACCCTGCGCAGCAGCGCTGCTACGTCACCAGAGCCGCTTCCGGACGGGTTCGACTGCGAGAAGTGCCGGATGGTCCAACCCGGATCCGCGGAGGACGGTCGCTCGTCAGTCACCGTCGGAGTGTTTCAGGCCCATGGTTCATATCTCCGCTCATCGGTATGACATCGAATCACTCTCGCCGGCAGATGAGGACGTTGGTGTCAGCAGCTCTCCTGAACCATGAGCGTGACCCGGTGGTTCTGATCGCGGAAGTCGCCTAGTTCGAACTCGCTATAGGGAGGCGCGTTCCCGGCAAAGAACTCTTCCACGCGTGCCAGTAAGGCATCGCGCTCGGCGCCGCGCACCTCGGCCACATTGAGCTCGTAGGCGCGCACGATATGGACGTCTGGGCGCTTCATGAGCCGTCTGGCCTGCTTGGCATCCAGCGGGCCGCCGCGCATCCGCCAGGCACTCCCGTCGACGTCGACCCACTCGCGGTCATGTAGCGGCCGTGGCCACGTCAGCCAACCGCCGCTGGATTCCGGATCACCGTCACCACGGGCGCTGATCTCATCGAACTGTCGCGACTTCTTCTGGCCCACGAGCCCATGATCACATTGCCGAGCTCGCACCGCTGCCGGGACACGGCCGTCCTGGAGCACTCACCAACAGCGGCATGAGCGGACGTGCGCCGGCGCCGTCGTCGGTGAAGATGTCGTTATGACGAACGCGGATGTGACGAGAGACCTCATTGAACTCACGGAGGCATTGACGTCCGGCACCGTGCCGCCGGTTCGTGTCCCGGGTGAGTTCGAGAGACTCACATACCTCCTCCTGCCCCTGGACCGCGAGGCGGAACGCCAACTCAGGGCCTTCGTGAACGAACTCGAGACCATCCTGTTCACTAAACTCCCCGCAAACCAAGTTCCAGAGATGGTCCGCGTCCTCACCAACGCCGAACCCATCTTCAGCGCGAGTCCCTAGGCTGTCCGCACATCGGCATGTGAGTGAGCTCGGATGGCGGCCGGAGGGTTCTGTCAGGTTGCGGAGGCCATGTAGGCGGCGAGGATGTAATTGGGGTGGCGGTCGAGGTTGTTGCGGGCTCGGTCGTAGCGCATGGTGGTTCGTGGGTCGGCGTGGCGGGCGGCGATTTGTACGTCCCGCAGGTCGACGCCGGCGTCGAGCATGGTGGTGACGAAGGTGTGCCTGAGCATGTGTGGGTGCATCCGCGGCAGCCTAACCCCGGCACGGTCAGCGAGGTGTCGCAGTCGGCGGGTCGCGCAGTGCCGGTCCATCCGGGTGCCGCGCGAGGTCAGCAGGATCGGTCCGGCGGTGCGCTCGTCAATGGCGCGCTCGATGGCCCGGCTCACGGCTGGGGGAAGCGGCACCAGGGCGATCTTGTCGCCCTTGCCGTGCACGCGGAGGACTCGGTGGCCGTGTTGTTCGCCGAGGTCTTCGATGTCGCTGCCGGTGGCCTCGAAGATCCGCAGCCCGAGCAGGCCGAGCATGGTGACCAGGGCGAAGTCGAACCGGTTGGGTGATTGCCTGGCGGCGGTCAACATGGCCTCGAACTGCAGGTGACTCAACCCGAGCGTCGGGGATTGGGCCGGTACGTGGGGGCGGCGCACGAATTCGGCCGGGGAGTGCTCGAGAACGCCGTCAATCACGCAGGTCCGGTAGAAGCCTGCAACGACCGACAACCGGCGCGACACCGTCGACGGCTGGTACCGGCGCACCTCTTGTAACCAACGGACATAGAGCTCAATGTGTGGCCGACCGGCCGCCAGCGGGTCCAGGCCCCGCCGCTCGCACCACACCAGATAGCCCCGCAGGTCGGAGTCGGTGTGGATGCGGGACTGGCCCTTGAACCGAGCCAAGTAGGCAGCGACAGCTAACCGCAGGACGCGAGACATGACGACAACGACACCGGAAACGGCCGGCTCTGGCTGTGAGATCTCCATTCCCCCAGTGCCCAAGGACGTGCCAGTCGCGTCAACCGCTCACACATTCACCATCTGCGGCAGATGCGCGCGTTTGGGCCGGCCGGTTTCGTGCTGGAGGAGCGGGGCGCAATGGGGCGAATAGATGGTGTGTCCGGTCGCACCGCAGGCATCCCCGGCGGACGGCGGACGGCGGACGGCGGACGAGGTAGCGTTCGGGATCCATCGTAGGAGGACCGTTGTACAACCGGCGTGACCTCGTCCGCGTCTACCTCGGCGCGCAGGATCGGGGATTCGGTGGTTACTATCCCGAGTCGTCGACCTTCAACGCGGCGCTGAAGGCGCACTACGCAGCGATGCTCGACGGGCTTCAGCAACTCTTCGGCCTGCACCAGCATCCGGAAGGCATCGGCACCTTCAACGACCGGGTGCTGTTCAGCTTGTTTTCCGCGACGGCCGACTCGTTTCTCGCCCTGCGCACTCCGTGGTCCGGTTTCCTGGAGGCGGGCCTCCTGGTCCGCAAGATCGACGAAGCAGGGTCGGACGGCCAGCGTGTCATGGTGGCCAGCCAGCGCATCGATGCCCTCACAGCCGAGTCGCGGGAGACCCACCTGGAGATGCTCGACGCGCTCGTCACGGCGATGCTCGGCGACCGCGCGGAACTGACGTTCAGCCCGGCCGACCTACTGGCGATCGGTGTCGACGACGCGAAGCCGAGCGCAACGGATTACTCGCTCTACGACGATTGACCCGGCGCGCCGAACGCTCACGCTGAGTCCTTCTCGCATCAACGAACGTCCTCAATTCGGCATGAGCGTGCGTTGGCCGGGCGGCCCGGCGGCCCGGCCGCCGTAGAGGAGGTGCCCCCACGCCTAGATCCCACCCCGCAAGCGACCACTACCCAGGGCACGTGGACGGCATGCCGGTGTCAGTCAGCGCAGGCAGTGGGCGCGGCGAACCGGAGGTGTCACGATCGGTGTCGTGGAGCTTCGCCCGTTGCTGATTACCCGCCTCGCCAACATGCTTCCCGGCGTCCTGCCCGTCGGGTTTTGGCATCGAATGGTGGTTCGGAGCTACAGGCGTCCTGCACCAGGTCGGCGCTGCCACGCTTGCGGGTGTCGGAGTCACCTTGTCCGTCCGGGGGTACCGCCTCGGTGTCAGTTGTGACAGCACGACGATGACTGTTCGCGGCCTGTTCTGGAGCCGCAAGATTCCCCGGTCAAGCGTTCGGGCAATCACTCACTTTCCTGCGGTCCGATGGTCCAGCCGCTCTGGACGGATCGTGTGGACGCCGATCATTGCATTCGCCGAGCCGGGAAGAGTCATTCCGCAGGTAGAGAGGCGAAATGAGGAGGCGACGGATGAACTCAGGCACTGGGTTGGCAGAGGCCGGGCTCGGGCTGGACGTAAACGCCGCTGACAGAGGTCACTACACCTGCCCGCCTATAACGAGTGGATCTACACGGACGCCGCCACCGAGTTCCAGCAGATCTCCGCGCTTCACATCGCCATGGCAACGGCGGCCTGCAGTTGGCAACGGACGCTGGCCCACGTGCTGTCGGGCGGTCCGGATCCGGCGAAGCAGGAGCTGTTGTGTAACCCCTTGCGCGCGTATGTCGGTATGTGGGGTGAGCAGGTCGACGTCCACGGCTGGGGAGGATCTCCCACCTGTCGGAAGAGCCGGATATCCCCTCGAGGTTTGGGTTCTCCCCTGGTGCACCAGGGGAGAACCCACAACAGCAGCAGATAACCCATGACGCGGACGCCATCGCGGCCCGGTGAGGGCGAAATGGCCGAGCACGTTCGTGCCCAGATGGAGCTCGAATTTCGTCGTCAGCCGGCACCTCGACCTCCTCGCTTGTGAATCGCCCCGGGTTCGTGGAGGCTCGATTACTTGGCTCCGGCCTCGGTGAGGTCGGGGATTTCACTGTAGTGGTTGGCTTCGAGCTCGGCGGGTGGGACGTGGCCGATCTCGCCGTGTAGGCGTCGGTGGTTGAACCAGTCGACGTATTCGGCGAGAGCGATCTCGACGTCGCTGATGGACTTCCAGCCTGTGTTGGGTCGGGTGGCGGGGTTGCGGATCAGCTCGGCCTTGAACAGCGAGTTGAAGGCCTCGGCCATCGCGTTGTCGTAGGAGTCGCCGCGACTGCCGACGGAGGCGACGGCGTCGGCCTCGGCGAGCCGCTCGGTGTAGCGGACAGCTCGGTATTGGGCCCCGCGGTCGCTGTGATGAATCAGCCCGGTGAGGTCGTGGCCGGCCCGCTGCCGTGCCCACAGCCCCATGTCGAGGGCGTCCAGAGCCAGGTCGGTGCGCAGGCTGGTCGAGACCTGCCAGCCCACGACCAGGCGGGAGAACACATCGAGGACGAACGCGGCGTAGACCCACCCGGAGCGGGTGCGAATATAGGTCAGGTCCGCCACCCACAGCCGGTTAGGAGCATCGGCGACGAACCGCCGCTGCACCAGGTCGGCCGGACGTGATGTCTGAGCGCCCCCGGCCTGGGTGGTCTTGCGGGTCTTCTCCCGCCTGATCCCTCGCAGGCCCTCGGCGCGCATCAGCCGCTCCACAGTGCACCGGGCAACGTTGATGCCGCCCCGATTCAGCTCGGCATGGATCTTGCGCGCACCGTAGACCTCAAGGTTGACCTTGTGCAGCCGGCGGATCGCCGCGACCAGCTCGGCGTCGCGAACCGCCCGGGCCGACGGCGGCCTGCTCTTGGCGGCGTAGTAGGTGCTCGGGGCAATCTTGATCCCAGCCGCGGCCAGGACCTTACAGATCGGCTCGACCCCGAACCGGTCGCGGTGCTGGTCGATGAACTCGACCAGCACCGCAGTCGGCACCTCGGTTACTTCACCTTGCGGTCGAGCTCCGCCGCCGCGAAAAAAGCCGACGCCGTCTTCAGGATCTCGTTGGCCCGCCGAAGCTCGCGGTTCTCCCGCTCCAGCTGCGCAATCCGCTCCGCATCGCTGATCGTAGTCCCCGCCACCGTCCCCGCGTCGATCTCAGCCTGCCGGACCCAACCCCGCAACGTCTCGCGGTGCACACCGAGCTGCTCCGCGATCCGCGGAATCGCACCCGACCTCGTCGCCGGGTCCTTGCGCGCATCCACCGCCATCCGCGTGGCCCGCTCACGCAACTCGTCGCCATACTTCCTCGGTGCCGCCATAACTCTCATCCTCCATGGATTGAGAGCCTCCATCAGACCCGGGGCGATTCAGTCGATTACGGACCCAGTCATTCGACGAGTTGGTACGAAGACCAGATTCCACTGGAGAACACGATTATGCACACAGTGACCTCGCCTGACGGCACGACCATCGCGTACGACAAGGCCGGCACCGGCCCCGCACTGATCCTCGTCGCCGGGGCCTTCGGTTACCGCAAGTACCCGATGCTGCCCAAGCTGGTGGCCGCCCTCTCGGACCGGTTCACCGTCTACAACTACGACCGCCGGGGACGTGGTGACAGTACGGACACCCGGCCATACGCGGTCCAACGCGAGATCGAAGATCTACAAGCACTCGTCCAGGCAGCCGGCGGCGAGGCGCACGTCTGGGGGCAGTCCTCCGGCGCCGCGCTGGCCCTTCACGCCGCCGCGGCGGACATCGGCATTCGCAGCCTCGCGCTGTATCAACCGCCGTTCCGGGTCGACCACAGCAAACCACTGCCACCGGCCGACTTCCAGAAGCACCTGAACACGCTCGTCGCCGAAGGCAATCGGAGTGCTGCGGTGAGGTACATGATGACCAAGGGCATGGGCGCACCTGGCTTCGCGGTCGGCGTCATGCGGCTGCTGCCGTTATGGAAACGCCTGACCGGGCTGGCTCATACTCTTCCGTACGACGTGGCGATCGTCGACGACAAGATTTACGGCAAGCCGCTCCAAGCCGCCGATTTCGCTGACGTGAAGGTGCCGACTCTCGTCCTGGCCGGAGGCAAGGCTCCCGAACTGCTGCGTACCGGGGCTCGGCAACTGGCCGGAATTCTCCCCGATGGCAAGTATCAGGCCCTCGACGGACAGAGCCACGCCGTGTCACCAGCCGCACTGAAGCCGGTCCTCACCAGCTTCTTCCAGCAATGACAAAGGCGTAATTCCGTCCGAGGGCTCTATCAGTCGGAGGTTGAGCTCATTGCCCCGCCTCGCCGGGCACCGGCCACCCCGATCAACTGGACCGCCGCTGGCGCGCCGCTTCGCCGGAAGATACAGGACTCATAAGGTCGGCTCCTCGTGTCATACGACTTCCGCACAACATTCTGTCAAGATTCTCCAGCGCAGACCGCCTGCTCCAGGCTGCCTCGGTAGGGCTCCGGTGCCGTCGATCGACGGCACCGGAGTGCTGGTCGTCGGGCCAGGCAGGCTCAGCAGATCCGGTGCGATGACGCGACAACGGGGCCGGCTACTGCTGAGATGAACCCGTAGTGCTCCCAAGCAGGACACGGTCGGATCCTGCGCCGGTATTGCGCCGGACCGTCTGGCTGACAGCGGCGGCGGTCAGTGAGCACAGCGCCAGTACGGCGGAGACTGTGCGGACCACGTGGGCAAGTTGCCAGCGGTCCCGCACACTCGCCCAGTCCGATGGTGGAGCCTGCACTGACCAGTCGGCCTGATCGCCGTTGATCGGCAGGTTGATCGCCAGCGACGTGACGAACACCAGCGCCAGCAACGCGAACGCCGCCAGTAGCAGCCACCGATCGTTGCCTCTGGCCCGGATGGTCAGAACGGCCAGGATCAGAGTGGAGACCAGTGCGGGGATCAAGGTGACGGAGGCCAGCGTGTCGAGCGAATCGAGCTCTACCTTCCGAACCTGCGTATAGACCGAGGCGTCGTAGCCCCGCAGCGAGTTCTCCAGCACGAGCACCCCCAGTAGGAACCCGGCGAACAGTCCGGTGAATAGCAGGCTCGCCGCCCGCGAGACCTTCGCGACAAACATGACGGTCACCTGTCACTCTCGACTGTGGCGGTTGAACGGATGAACTCGTCGACCACGGCGACGAATTCGGGCCCACGGTCCTCCAGGCCGAAGTGACCGGCGTTCTCGAGGACGACCTCCTGCGCGCCCGGAACCGCTTCGCGCAGAGTCGTCCTCCCCTCGCCGACTCCGTAGTCGTGATCTGCGTGCGCATACAGGAAGGGGATCGACAAGGTCCGCAGTACCGACCATGCCTTGCGATTCGGTACGGTCGCCTCGTCGTACGGTGTGAGCGGGATGAGCAGCGGGAACTGCCGGGCGCCCTGCAGGTAACTCTCGTCGGGGAACGGCGCGTCGTACGCCGCCCGAACCGCGGGATCGAGTTCGGTGACCGTACCGCGGTCGATGACCTGACTCGCCACGAACGGGTTCGACCGCTGGCTGATCTGCAGCCAGATGGACAGCGGGCCGCTGGGGTCCCGGTCCCCGGTCGGCATCGAGGTGCTCGTCGCGACGACGCGCCGGAACTTGTCAGGGTGTTCGCCCAGCACGCGCAGGCCCAGCAGGCCACCCCAGTCGTGACAAACCATTGTCACGTCGGACAGGTCGAGCCGGTCGAAGACGACCTGGCGCAGCCAGTCCACGTGAGCCTGGTAGGTGTAGTCGAATCGGTTAGCGGGCTTGTCGGACTTGCCGAAGCCGACGAGGTCGGGGGCGACACAGCGGTGCCCGGCGGCGACCAACGGCGGGATGATGTGGCGGTAGAGGAAACTCCAGGTCGGCTCGCCATGCAGCAGCAGCACCGTCTCGCCGGACGCCTTGGCCGGATCAGGTCGCTCGTCAATGTAGTGCACGCGCAGCCGAGTGCCGGCGCCGTCGCCGGCATCGATGTCCAAGTAGTGCGGTTCGAATGGGTAGTCCAGGAGCCCTTCGAATCTGGCATCCGGAGTACGACGGACGGTGATCGTCATGACGCCACCGCCCGGAAAGCGTCCGCGTGATCCGCGACCCATTGGGCGAAGCTGCTCGCCGGGCGGCCGAGGATCCGCTCCACCTCATCAGTGACGCGGGCCGGCTTTCCGGCGTCCCGCGCGTACCTGGCCAGCAGTGCGTCGACGAAAGCCTCCGGCAGGCCATTCGCAACCAGTCCGCGGGCGGCCAGCTCCGGCGGGACCTCCTGGAAACGGAGCGGCCGACCGATCACCTCGCCGATGACAGCGACCATTTCCTGATGGGTCACGGACTGCGGACCGGTCACTGGGATCCGGCGTCCGTCCAGGTCGTCATCGACCAGCGCACGAGCGATCACCGCGGCCAGGTCCGACTCGTGGATCGGGGCCTCGGCGAAGTTCGCATACGGGGCCCGGACGACGTCGCCGGCGCGGGCCTGGGCGCCGAACATGCCGATGGCGTTGGTGGCGAACGAACTGGCCCGCACTGCGACCCATGGCAATCCCGCGTCGGCGACAGCGGCCTCCACCTCCTTGTTGCGATCACCGTTCAATCGCGACGGCTGGTACTCCGGATCGTCGTCGACGTTGATCGCCGACAGCACCACCACTCGCCGCACCCCCTTCTCGGCGGCAAGTGCGAGCAGTTTCGCCGCACTCTCACCGACGGCACGCGGATGCACGAAGAGGGCGCTGGCTCCCTCCAGAGCGGGCGCGACGTCCTCCGGCCGCGCCAGATCGGCCCTGTGAACGTCGACGCCGGCCGGCACCTTCCCCACTTCGGCGGACCTGGTGACAGCACGGACGGCGACGCCTTGATCCTTCAGCAATGCGACGAGCGGACGTCCGACGGTGCCGGTCGCTCCTGTGATCACGATCATGACAACTCCATCTCTGCGAGATTCGTATATTATGATCCCCATATTAGTCACATCTTCTCCTGACGCAACCTGAGGCACCGGCTGGGCCGAGTTCGTCGATGGTTGCGGTCGCGTCCTGGGGCCGCGCATGACGAGCGCAGCCCGCCCGATGACATACGCTCTCCATATGTTATGAATCTCGTGCAATGTCTTCGACACCTGACCGCATCTCACAACAACGGCCACCCGCGCCGCGGACGCAAGGGAGAAACTCCATGAAGCGCAAGCAATCGCCACTGGCACTCCGCATCGGACTCGGTCTCGCCGTCATCACAACGCTGATCACCACCGCGACGGGCATGGCGCAGGCGGGGACGGGTGACCCCCGCGTCCCGGTCGGCAACACCCCCGGCGACATCCCGGCGGACGTCTGCGGTTTCCCGATACACATCAGCGCTATCGAGGACCGGGAGTACGTGGTGCAGCAGACCGAGAACGCGGACGGCTCGATCACCACGCGGGTGACCGGACGTCTCATCAACCGCCTGACCAACCTGAACACCGGGGTCTCCATCGACTACGACAACGGAGGACCTGGGACATTCACTGTCTACCCGGACAGTCATTCCACCTTGGACTTCGAAGGCAACTCAATGGCCTGGGTCAGGGAAGCGCAGAAGGCACGGTTGGGCGCACCGGCACTGAGGCTCGTCAGCGGCGGCCACATCCTGGGCACGGTTGACGCGTCCGGTGACATCGTCGAACTCTCCACCACCGGTCACGTCGTCGATGGATGCGCCCTGCTGTCCTGACGGTCAGCGGCATTCACCGGAGCCCGAGGTCGTGATGCATCAGATGACCGCGCTGAAGGACGGCATCGACTTCCGGCACTTCGACCAGAGCTTCGCAGTGCCCAACCAGCTGACCTCTACCAAAAACTGGTCTCACGCTGAGGCAATCAGCGAGCGAGGGTCACGGGACGAGGACGATCTTTCCCGTGGTGCGGCCTGTCTCACCTCGGATGTGGGCCTCGGCAGCTTCGGCCAGTGGGAGAACAGCTGCGATCTCGGCGATGAGCCGCCCTGCCGCGGCGAGACCGGCGATGGCTTTCAGGCCGGCATAGTCAGGCTCGACCAGCATGAACCCGCAGCGGACGCCGTACTCCATTGCCACGTCGGCAGAAGGAGCATCGGCCGCTGCGGCCAGACTCACGAGGGTGCCGCCTCGGCGAAGCGTCCGGAGCGAACGAATGCTGTAATCTCCCCCGATCGTGTCGAGCACCGCGTCGACATCCGATACCGCGTCGGCGAAATCGACCTGGGTGTAGTCGATCACCTCGTCGGCGCCGAGTTTCTGAACAAAGAGATGCTTGTCCTGCCGAGCGGTTCCGATGACGTAGGCACCAAGTTCCTTCGCGATCTGTACGGCGAGATGCCCGACGCCACCGGCGGCCGCGTGGACAAGCACCCGTTGCCCCGGTCTCAGGCTCACCATCTCGGTCAGAGCCTGCCACACCGTCAGCCCGGCCATCGGCAGCGCAGCCGCATGGACATGGTCGATTCCCTCCGGTTTCCGGACGAAATGCCTCGCAGGCGCTACGACGTACTCTGCATACGCCCCAGCCTGGCGTGGGAAGTCAGGCATCCCGAACACCTCGTCGCCGGGCTCGAACAATGTCACCCCCAGCCCGACGGCCTCGACCACACCGGAGACGTCGTGGCCGAGAATCACAGGGTCGTCCCAGAGCCTCAAGCCGCCATGCGACCGGGCCTTCCAGTCTGTCGGGTTGACCCCGGCGGCATGCACACGCACCAGGATCTCCGTCGCCCCAGGGTTCAGCCGATCCGTCTCGATCTCTTCAAGAACCTCAGGTCCACCCCAGTCGCGCAGGCTGATCGCACGCATCCGCACACCGCCGGACTCCGATCGCATTCAAGTTCTCCGATGTCGTCGTGACGCCGGGACCACCCCGGACACTGTCCAGGGTCACCCGCCAGTCCTTCGCCAGGTAGTGGCTCGATGGACATCATGTGACAGAATCCGGCCATGCATCGCGTGGCAGTGCTCGCTTTGGAGGGAGTCATCCCCTTCGAGCTCGGAATCCCTGCTCGGATCTTCGGCAGCGCGGAAGGCGCCAACGGCAAGCCGTTGTACGAGGTGGTCACCTGCACACTGGACGGTCGGCCGGTCCGTACTGCTGCTGGGTTCTCCGTGACTGTCGAGCACGACTCATCGATACTCGCGACCGCCGCCACGGTGGTCATTCCTCCCTCTGCGTCACTGGGTTCGATTCGCGACCAGGGAGTTCTCCCCGAGCCGCTGGCTGCTGCCCTCGCGCTGATCGGGCCACGGACCCGGGTCGCCTCACTGTGCACGGCGGCGTACGTGCTGGCAGCCGGGGGCCTGCTTGACGGGCGCCGCGCCACCACGCACTGGCAAGAGATCGAGCACTTCCACCAGACCTTTCCTCGCGTCGACGTCGATCAGGATGTGCTCTTCATCGACGGTGGCGACATCCTGACGTCCGCCGGAGCTGCGGCGGGCGTGGACCTGTGCCTGCACCTGGTGCGCCTCGACCACGGAAGCGCAGTGGCCAGCCAGGTGGCGCGCAGTTGCGTGGTCCCACCCTGGCGCGATGGCGGCCAGGCGCAGTACGTCGACCGGCCGGTGCCAGAGGCAACGACAGCGAGCACCTCCGCGACACGGGCCTGGGCTCTGGATCGACTTGACCAAGCGTTATCCCTGGCGGAGCTGGCGGGCCACGCACGGATGAGCGTGCGCACATTCACGCGACGCTTCCGATCCGAGGTCGGCTTGACACCTGGCGAATGGCTGACCTTGCAGCGCGTCCAGCTTGCCCGCCAGCTGCTCGAGAGCAGCGACCTGCCGATCGATCACGTTGCCCAGCAGGCCGGCTTCAACACAGGCAACTCCCTGCGGCAACACCTGCGCGCCGCCATCGGCGTCTCCCCAGCGGCCTATCGGCGCACCTTTCGCGCTCAGGACCTGTCCGCATGACACCTTGCATGCCGTAGGCACCGATCTGTCACTCCGGATCGGCCTAGGGTGGACCGCGGGTAGCGTCGTCACCCGACGGGCTGCCGGGTTCCGTCAACCTGTCCGGAACTGCTGTGCTCCGGCGCAGCCAGCTCGCCATTGCCCGAGTAGAGGACGATGACGTTGATGATGGCCGCAGGGACCAGCAGGCAGAGAGCTACGACCAGCGTCCGTGGCGAGACATCGGCGCTTGAGTCGATGAGGTCCCAGCGACCGATCGCGATCACTGCGCCGATGCAAGCCAGGAGTGATGTCTCCAGTACGTTGAGGTGCTCGTTGGCGCGCACGTGAAACCCAGCGGCCATCAGACCGATGACGGCAAGACCGATGGCCGCCAGGGGGGTCAACCACGGCAGCGTTCCGGTCACCTTGGGCAGCACCAGACCCGCGGCGGCGAGAACCTCCGCGACACCGACGAGGATCACCTGGGCGCGGGGCAGGTCGGAGAACCCGGTCCAACGGTCGATGCCGCGGCCGAGGACCTTCGGGGCGCCACCCGCGAGGAAGAAGAGGGCGAGGAAACCTTGGGCGATCCAGAGAACGACGTTCAACGTTGTGTTCATGTTGCTGCTCCTTCGCGTACGGGAAGGTCTGGCGGTCGGCTCGTCGCTGCTTCCCTGCGGGAGCTTCCTTCCACTGCCCACCCTGATGCCGAAAATTCGCATGAGAGATAATATGAGAATCGTATCATCTGTTTTCAGCATCACCAAGCGCGCCTGAAGGTAGTGTTGATCCGCCGGCCGTTCCAACGCTGATTCCGACGAGAACCCGCGAAGCGACGTCATCGAGGGCGGGGCCAGCGCATTGCCTGGCACTGATATCGCCGGCGTGATGAGGGGCGGCGGCCGTCGTGGCGCCAGGTCCTGGCGCGGGTACCGGAGCTTGCCCGTGGTTAGCTGGGCCGAGTGCTGCGGTTACCGGCTGCGGATGAGTGGTGGCAGGCGACCGGCGCGCGACAAACGCGGCGTACAGCTCCTCCCGGCCGCCGTAAGCTCTGAAGGCCCGAAGTGGACCGAGACCTAGACTTCGGCCTCAGCGAGCGTGGCAGTGGCGGACTGGCCGGCAGTGGTAGTGCGTTGGAGGAAGCCGACGAGGAGTTCCAGGTCGCCCTCGGAGTAGTCCGCCAGGACGTCGTCCATCGTGCTGTTCATTCCCGAGTAGAGGTGGAACACCTCGGCATTGCGGTCGCGGAGTGCGCGCAAGGTCACGGCACGACGGTCAGTGGCCTCCGGGTCGCGTTCACGGGTGATCCAGCCGCCCCGCTGCAGGCGGTCGAGCACGCCCGTCATCGTCGCCGGATGCAGCCCCGCCCGTCTTGCCACGCTGCTCGGGCTCATCGGGCCGTACCGGCTGATGAGCTCAAAGCAGTCCAGGTCGACGTCCTTCAGCTCGAGGTGCGTGCCGACCTGGTGGTTGAGCAACGACAGTTCGTTGCTCAACTGGCGCAGCAAGTCCTTGATCTCGGTCGCCAGCCGCCGCCGGCGTCGCGCCACGCTGGAAGACCCCGGACTCATAAAATCTGCTCCTCGTGTCGTATGACATACGCACAATATCGTACTCAGGCCCCGAGGAGGCTACTCCGCATGGGAGCGGCGCATATGTCAAGGCAGAACAAGCAACGCCCTCCGGAAGAACTGCAAGATGGACGGCGGCGGCTACCACGACCACCACGCAAGGTGCAACGGCTCAGCCGCTCGCTGCGTCGTAGCTTGGATGATCGACAATCTCAGGATGGTGGCTCGTGGACGACATCGATGCGCAGCGGCCGTGGGACGCCCAGGACTTTACGCCGGCACCCGAACTTCCCATTTTGCCCTGGAGCCCAAAGTTTGAGGGCAGCGGCGGGAGCTCGTGGCGGTTGGTTTCGGTACTCGTCAGCTGGCCACTTGGGATTGTCTACCTGGCGGGCAGCACCATGCCATGGTGGCTGGGGCTGGGCACTTTCTTCTTGTGGCCTCTGTACGACGAGCTACGAGGTCCCTGCTGTCGCCTCACGGTGACGGCAGAAGGTTTCGAGATCCGTGGGGTGCTGCGTCAGCGTGCCTTTCCCTGGTCAGCGATCGAACGACTTCGGGTTCGGCGGTACGAAGTAAACGTTGATCTTGGCCGCTACGGCCGTGAAACCTGGCGGTTTGACGGTCAGAACGGGCGACCATCGGCCGTAGAGGTCGCCGCTGTGCTCGAACGGCTCCGGCTCGCGAGCCGAAGCACAGCAACACGTCGCCAGAGCACTCCGTCGTGGGGTGCTGCGGTGCTCTTGGCAGGCACCGCGGCGAGCATCTCTGCCGCAGTCGTCGGCCTCCTCGTCGGTCCGAGCTAATCGGCGCCGAACGGGGCCAACATGGGAATGCGTCACGTGCCAGACGACCTCCAACTTCGTGTTCAGGCCAAGGCTGGATGCTCCGGATCCTGACCCGACGAGATACCCCCGGCTCGAGCGGTCGCCGGACAAATCATCGGACACCCTCTGTGAGAACCCGAACCGAGCCGCAGCGATGACTTTCGCGGTGAGCTCGCCTCTGTATAGGTATGAGCTCATCACGCCAGTCACAGACCACGGCGGTGGTCACCGGAGCGGGCCGCGGCTTCGGATCGGCGATCGCCGCCGCGCTGATCGACCAAGGTCACCAGGTCGTCGGCGTGGCACGCACCGCCGACGCATTGGCGGACGTGCACCGACGATTGGGTGCGGCGTTCGTCCCGGTTGTCGCCGACGCGACCGACGCAGAGACCGCCCGCACCCTGATCGAGCAACACCAACCGACGTTGCTCGTGCTCAACGCGGGCGCGACGCCCGCCATCGGCCCAGTACACGAACAGTCCTGGGAATCGTTCAGCCGCAACTGGCAGGTCGACACCCAACACGCTTTCCATTGGATCCGCGCGGCACTGCGCCACCCGCTGACGCCAGGCAGCCTGGTGGTGGCGATATCCAGCGGGGCTGCCCTGCGCGGCTCACCGCTCAGCGGCGGATACTCGGGCGCAAAGGCGATGATCCGATTTCTCGCCGGATACGCCGCCGATGAATCCCGCCGCGCCCAGCTCGGCATCGGCTTCGCTACCGTGCTGCCGCAACTGACGCCTGCCACCGAACTCGGCGCCGCCGGGGTCGCCGCATACGCCCAGCGGCAGGGAATCGACACCGACACATTCGCGGCGGCACTGCAACCGCTTCTCACGCCGGCCATCGTCGGCACCGAGATCGCGCGGCTGTGCCAGGACACCTACAACCAGGACGAGCACCGGGAGTACCAGCTCACCGGCCACGGACTTCACGCGATGGCGTGAACAACCAGAAAGAGAAGGATATGTTGCTGGAAAACAAGAATGTCGTCGTCTACGGCGCGGGCGGCGCGGTCGGTAGTGCGGTGGCCCGCGGTTTCGCTCACGAAGGTGCCAGGGTGTTCCTGACCGCGCGAAATCTCGACGTCATCGACACGATCGCGAAGGAGATCTCCGCCGCGGGTGGAGCAGTCGAGACCGCCGTGGTCGACGCCCTGGACGAGAAATCCGTGACCGAGCACCTGGACGCCGTCGTCGCCGACGCCGACAGCATCGACGTGTCGTTCAACGCGATCGGAATCTCGCCCGTGGGATTGCAGGGAATACCGCTCATCGAACTGCCGGTCGAGAATTTCCTGCGCCCGATCACCACGTATGCCCAGGCTCATTTCATCACCGCGAAATCCGCCGCACGGCACATGATCGCCCGGCGGTCGGGGGTGATCATGATGCACACACCCGAACCGGCCCGCTTGCCGCTGCCCCTGGTGGGCGGCATGAGCGTCGGCTGGGCGGCGATGGAAGGCCTCAACCGCGCGCTGTCGGCCGAATGGGCCCAGCACGGTGTTCGCGCGATCTGCCTACGCACCACGGGCATGGTGGAGACACCGGTCATCGACGTCGTGTACGGGCTGCACGCCGACGCGCTGGGGATCACCAAGGAGCAGTTCATTGCGCTAGCGAGTGGTATGAGCCACCGCAAGCGCCCGACCACGCTGGCCGAACTCACGGCAGCGGCGGTGTTCCTCGCCTCCGACCGGGCATCCGCGATGACCGGCACCGTCGCCAACCTGACCGGCGGAATCATCGTCGACTGACCCGACTCGCCCCGACCGCCGTTTCGGCGGCCGGGGCATCCCTACAGAGGAGCAAGAATGAACGATCTACTCGCGAGCGCCGTCGCCGCGCACGGTGGCGTGGACCGGTGGAACCGGATCCAGACGATCGCTGTCGACGCCGCCATCACCGGGGCCTTCTGGCAGATCAAGGGACAAGGCGACGCGCTGACGAAGGTCCGCTTCGAGGTGGACACCACGCGGGAACGGCTGACCATGGACTTCGTCGGCCAGGACCGACGGTCGGTCTTCGAACCCGACCGGGTCGTCCTGCAACGACCGATCGGCACGGTGGTCGAGGCACGCGACGACCCGGAACGGTCGTTCGACGGCCACCAGTTCGAGACGCCGTGGGACGACCTGCATCTGGCGTACTTCACCGGGGAAGCACTGTGGACGTACCTGAATACGCCGTTCCTGTTCACCTGGCCGGGGTTCGTCTGCGAGGAGATCGCCCCGATTGAGGCCGACGGTGAAACATGGCGGCGGCTGAAGGTGACCTTCCCCGACCACATCAAGAGCCACACCCGCACGCAGGTGTTCTGCTTCGGCCCGGACGGGTTGCTGCGCCGCCACGACTTCACCATCGACATCGTCGGCCGGACGGTCGAGGCGCAGCTTTACGCCGCCGACTACCGCGACGTCGACGGCATCGTCATCCCCGCCACGCGACGGGCCTACGCCCCAATGGGCGACGACCAGATCGTCTTCGTCGCCATCGACATGGCTGACATCGACGTCCACTGATCCGAATTCCTTCTCACAAGGGACACCATGATGAACAACACCTACCGGGCCCGGGTCGTCACGCCGGCGGAACGGGAGGCCGCCCGCCTGCGCCTGTTGGCGAAGGAGCAGGAGCTGACCCGCGCACGGGACGCGTTGGCTGCTCAGCGCAGGCGGATGCCGTGGCTGAAGGTGGACTGGGAGGACTCCCCCGACGGATACCCCCAGGTGCCGCGATATTCGTGGCTGAAGCGACACGACGAATACGGCCCGACCGGGCGAGCCGCGCAATCCGCCACCACACAATCGGCGGATCATGCACACCATGACTGAAGCCAAAGCCGGCGACAAGGATTTCGGAAGGCTGAGCGAACCGTTCCGGCGTGAGCTGCTCGCCTACTGCTACCGCATGCTCGGCTCGGTCGACGAGGCCGAAGAGGTGGTGCAAGACGTCTACCTCGACGCCTGGCGTGCCTACGACGCGTTCGAGGGACGGTCGTCCCTGCGTACCTGGCTGTACCGAATCGCGACCCGGGCGTGTTTCAAGGCGCTGGAAAAAAGTAGACGCAGGCCTCTGCCCGCGGATCTCGGCGCCCCCCAGACAGACCCGGATGCGGCGCTCGGCGCACAAGCTCGGGAGGTGCCGTGGCTCCAGCCGATACCCGACTTCCTGTTCACCACCGCACCGGCCGATCCGGCGACGGTCGTGGTGGAACGACAGACTTTGCGGCTCGCGCTGGTGGGAGCGCTCCAGCAGCTACCGCCGCGACAGCGAGCCGTGCTGATTCTCCGCGACGTGCTGCAATGGCGTACCGCCGAGGTGGCGCAACTGCTGGAGATGACGACAGCGGCCGTCAACAGCGCGCTCCAGCGCGCCCGAGCCCAGGTTCCGCTCAGCCAAGACGACCTGACCGAACCCGCCGAGCCACGACAGCGGGCCCTGCTCGACCGATACGTCACCGCCTTCGAAACCGCGGACGTCGATCAACTCGTCGCGGTATTGACCGAGGACGCCAGATGGGAAATGCCGCCGATCGCGACCTGGTTCGAAGGCCGCGACACCATCCTCGCCTTCCTGGCCAAACAGATGCGAGTGATCGGACCGGCCGCACTGGTCCCTACCTCCGCCAACGGACAACCCGCCTTCGCGGTGTACGCCCGCGGCCGCGACGGCGCACACCACCCACATGCGCTGCACGTACTGACACTCACAACCGAGGGCGTCTGCCGGATCGTCGCGTTCCACGGCTCAGGGCTGTTTCCACTGTTCGGGCTCTGACACGGCCAACGGCATGTCTGAATCAGAAAACATCACCCAGGACAACGAGGAGCTTCACGCACAGCTGCGACTGTTCTGCCACCTCATGCTCGGTTCGGCCGACGCCGCCGACCGCGTCATGCGGCAGATCTACCATCGCGCACTCGATCACCAAGACGATCAACAACGTCGGCAATCAGAACGCGTCCGACTATTCAGTATCGCCGCCGACCTCTGCGGGGCCCGCGGTCATTCATCGCACGAGTAGGCTACGCGACGAACTCCAACGCCTGTGGGCCGGAGGGTCCGGCGAGCCCATCGTCGCGGGGGCTGGGGCCGGCCTGCTCCGGGCGCTCCCGGCGGCGCGCGGACCGGAACGCACGCTTGGCCCGCTCCAGCCGGTACGCCGTCTCCGCCTTGATCGACTCTGGCGTCAACGGTGTCCCGAACATGGTTTCATCTCCTGCGATCTGTGGCGCCCTCGTGGGCGGCCGCTCACCCCTTCTACGAACACCTTCGGCCGGATCCGACACCGCCTCCGGAACTCTTTCGAGGACTTCAGGAGCGGTCCTCCGCAACGGTCAGGACGGCCAGCGGTACTCGACGCACTCCGGCTTGACCGGGGGGCTCGGGACGTCAGACGCCGTTCGGCAGGGTGACCGCCATATAGGGGCAGGTGATCGGCGCCGCAGTCGGGTTCGGTCCGCTGTCGGTGTAGAGCAGAGCGCCGGCGGCGTCGTACCCGCGAACCAGGAAGTCGCCGCGGCCCGGGTCGTCGGCGTCGTACGGGCCCCAGTTCGTGCGGCCAACGGTCGGCGCGAACCAGAAACCGTCCTGCAGAAACGCCTCGATCGGCTGCTGCCCCTTCGGCTGGACCGTGATCTTGGCGACGGTCTTCGTGTAGACGCCTGCGTTGCGCGCGATCCGCATACTCGGCGCCCCGCTCAGGATCGAGTTCGGCGAGAACCTGATGCTGGGCTCGCTGATCACCCCACCTGCCGTGCGACTGCACAGCCAGTACGCCGGATGGCTCCTTTCGGGCATCGGGTGCCGGGCGATCGTCGGATAGGTCTGGTTGCCGAAGCCGATCAGCCAGGTGCTCACGACGTTCGGATCCTTCACACCGGTGAACTCGAACGCCTTGACCACCTTGTAGTCGGTGAACGGGTGCGGCAGGGACTTGCTGGTGATCCGGTTCGCCTCGGCCAGGCACTGGGTGCGCAGGCTGGCGGTCTCGTCGGCCGTCACCGCCCTCACCGTGGCTGGTCCGGAGGCAGGCGGCGCGGTGTCGGTCCGGAACGCCCGTACGCCGATCGCGAGGCCGGCGACCACCGCGAGCACCGCCGCGGCGGCTAGTGCCGGCGCCAGGATCCGGCGGGGTGGACGGGTCGGCTCGTTCTCGATGGCCGACAGCAGGTCGGCGCGCAGGCGCTCGTGCGTGCCGGGCGGCAGCGGCCGGTCGGGCCGGCGGGTGAGCAACTCGTTCATGACAGGTTCTCCAAGGAATCCGACGGTACGGCGACGCTGAGATCGCGGAGGCGCTTGCGAGCGCGGGCGAGCCGGGACTTCACGGTGCCGAGCGGTACGCCGAGCGCGACAGCCGCCGACTGTGCGTCGAGCCCGCTCCAGAAGCACAGCTCGACGATCTCCTGCTCGTGCCGCGGCAACTTCCGCAGCAGCTCCCGCAGCCGGTTCGCCTCCCGCTCGTCGTCGATCCGGGCAGCCACCGGTCGGCGTGATCCGGCTCGTCCGTCGCCGGCACCTGCCGGGTCAGGTTGAGCCCCCGGAACCTTCGCCGGCGCCGCTCGTTGCGCACCACGAAATCCGCCGTACGCAACAGCCACGGCAACGCCGAGTCGTGCACCAGTACGACGTCATCCCGCCGGCGCCACGCGTGCAGGAACACCAACGACGTCAGATCCTCGGCTTCACTCCAGGACCCGAGCCGCCGGAACACGAAGTTGTACACCGCCTTGGCGTGCCGATCGAACAGAACCCCGAATACCTCCGGTTCCCCGTCCACACCCCGCCGCCACAACTCCCCATCACTCACTGCCACCTCCAGATCGTCCCCCACTCACCTGATATGTGTCCCGACCCAGAAGTTGGGGTTCCGCGTTCGGTGTTGACGAGTACGACGGCGTTCGCCGGGCGGAGGTGGTCGGTGGCTTGGAGGGCGGCGACGTCCTGCGGTACCAGACAGCTCAACCTCCAGTCGGACAACCCACGGCCTTCAAAGCGGCCTTCGCCCGACCGCTGGTGCCGATTCGGTCAGCTGCTGGCAACGTACGGGATCGTTTGAGGACCTTCAGGCAGGATGCACAGGCGTGCGTCCGGACCCGCTGCTGCGAGAGACTCCGCGACGGTTGCCGTGATGTCAGCGGTTTGTTCCAGGTGGGCCGCACGCAGTTCGGAGTCGGTGAGGAAGCCGGTATGCATGACAACCCGGCTCGTCGCTTGGATTCGAGCCTGGATCTGCACCTGCCATTGGTCAGGAGCAGTGTCGGCGCTGCTGCCGATCTGATCGAGAAGCGCCTGGGGAGAGTCGGCCGAGACGAGGACCGAGCGGTAGGACCCGTGATCGGGGAAGCCGTCACGGCACTCCGCCGCGCAGACGATGGTGCCGCCGCGGCGAACGATCTGGTGTGCGGCCGACATCCCCTTGACGGACTGATAGAGGTTCTGGTCGAGGGGAAAACCGGAGTTGGTGGTGACTACCACGTCGAACGGTGCATCAACCGGCTGCATGGCGATTCGCTTGGCCGCGGCACAGGCGGTCGCATGCATCGGCAGCAGGTCACCGCCGAACGCCGCGACGATGTCCTTGTCACGATTGAGCACGACGTCCAGGGCAAAGGTGACACCGGTGGCGTCGGCGATCGCCCGAACATCGTCGTGCACCGGGTTTCCATGGGTCACCCCCCACGTCGCCCTCGGGTCGCCGATCCGGGCAGCGTCATGCAGCACGAGAACAGTGTCGAGACCAGCCAGTCCCGGCGCGACCAGCTTGGGCCCACCCGAGAAGCCGGCAAAGAAGTGCGGTTCGACGAAGCCGGTAGTGATCCTCACATCCGCATCCACCCACCTGCGGTTCAACCAGACCGGCACGCCGTCGCCATGAATCCCCAGCCAGGCCAACTGGTCCTGATCGCGTCCATCGTGATTGACGATCCGCACAGCGTCGACGACCTCGTCACCGAACATCCGGCGCAGTTCGGTGTCGCTGTTGCCACGATGAGTACCGGTCGCCACGAGCACCACCACGTCGTCGAGGTCGACGACGCCATCGAGTTCGGACAAGACAGCTGGAATCATCACCTGGCGCGGCTGAGGCCGAGTGCCATCGCACGCAGAGATCGCCACGGTCTGGCCACGTCGGACGCGCTCGCGCAACGGTGGTCCAGCCACGGGCTCACGCAGCGCACGGCGCAGGACTGCGGCCGGATCGGCGGCGGCCTTGTGATGAACCGGCTCCACCACGGTCGTGCGTGCCGAGTCCGCCTCGATGACCAGCCCGGACTCGCCGTACGCCAAACGCACCTTCATGATTCGGCTCTCCACGCGGCACTGAGCCGCTCGTACTCTTCGGTGGTCACGGGTAGGACGACGCCGTGACAGGGATCTTTCGGCAGCCGGTGGTCCTTGGACGCGATCCACTCGCCGCCGGCGAGGTCGGTCGTCTCGAAGGGAACGTAACGGCGTTCAGAGGTGAACTCGTCGATCCAGAGATACCACCTCTCCTCGATGTTCGACTTGTACACCAGCGGGCCCTCGCCCCGGCTGATGGTGCCCAGGCCGATACCTTCGGCCAGCGGCTTCCACTCGGCGCCCGTCAGCGAGGTCGAGGTCTCGGAGAAGATCGACTTGCCGTACGGCGCGTCGCCGCCGCGGCTGCGTTCGTCCTTCAGGAAGCGGTAGTAAACGCCCTCGTGCTGGATCACTGTGGTGTCGATCGTCTGCCATCCCCGGTCGATCCACACGCGCGGCTCGGAGAACTCGCGGAAGTCGCGGGTGGTGGCGTACATGATCCGGTTGTAGCTGTCACCCAAGTGTTCGGCGTCGTCGTAGAGCGTCGACGACCAGTGGACGAGGTAGGCGTCCTGCTGGGGGTCCCAGACCGCTTCCGGTGCCCAGGTGTTGCCGGCCTCGGGCGGTGCGACCTCGACGAGTCGGCCCTCGCCCCAGTTCACCAGATCCGTCGACTCCCAGACCATGATCGAGCGGCTGCCACGACGCTGGTGCCGGTCCCAGTCCAGGCCGGCGTAGAGACGCAGGTCGGTCGCAACCAGGTAGAACCGGTCGCCTTGCGGGGAGCGGACGATGTGCGGATCGCGGACACCGCATTCGCCCGAGGCGGAGTACAGGACCGGCTTGCCGCCGTTGAGGTCGTCGAAGTGCATCGGGTCGTTGCCGTCGCTCAAGGCGAAGTAGATCTGCTCACCATCGACTGATTCGCGCTTGAAGTGCGCATAGAGGTAGCCGTACATGCGCTCAGGCCGAGTGGAGGTCGATCGCAAGGCAGTTGGCGACGTTGAGCGGTGGGGTGTCAGGGAGGCGGACGACCAGGATGCCGTGGGCTTGTTCGTGAGGGACGGGGCCGTGGCCGAGCAGGCGGACGCCGGCCACCGTCTCATGGTCGGCGAGGCTGCGGATCACGGCGCGCCGGTCGGCCGGCCAGGCCAGCTGGAATGCGTAGAGGGTGTTGTCCCGACGGGTGAATCGGTAGTCGGCGCTCGTCCAGCTGACCCGGTCCTCGGTGAAACCCTTGATCACAACGGTTGACGGGCCCTCGCCGTACACGCGGAACGGTCTGGTGCCGTAGATACCTTCGCCGCAGACCCGCGTCCAGGCGCCGAGGTCGTCGAGGAGTTGTGAGCACTCGATGTCGATCGTGCCGTCCGGCAGCTGGGGCACGTTCAGCAAGAGGTTGCCGTTCTTCGACACGATGTCGACCAGCATCTCGATCACGTGGCCGGCGGTCTTGTAGACATCGCGGACGTTGTAGAACCAGTCGCCGACGGACGTGTCGGTCTGCCAGGGTGCGGGATGGATGCCGGGAGTCTGACTCCGTTCGATGTCCATCACTCCGACGGAACTCACCTCGGGCCGGCGATCCTTCTGCTGGTAGACAGCGCGGTTCGTCCCGTGGATCCGCACGCTGGTGTTGTAGAGGTGAGACACCGCTCGCAGACCGGGTGTGTAGCCGACCTCGCCGAACGGCAGCGGTCCGTCGGAGTACAGAAGATCCGGCTGGTAGCGGTCGATCATCTCGGTCACAGCATCGAGCCAGTGCTTGTGCCACTCGGGATCATTGCTGTACCACGGGTCCTGGACCTCGACATCCTGGGCCGGCAGGTGCCGGCTGTTGTCGAGATAGAAGTCTTGGTTGGCCGGATCGGTTCCGTCGTACGGTACGCCGGCGAACGGCCCGTGCTTGTCACTGCCCTTGTTGACCGCCGTCCAGCCGAGCGTGGCGCCGAGGTGCTCGGTGAATCCGAACGGCAGCCCGCGCTGGTCCGCGGCGGCCTTCCAGAGGCCCACGATGTCCTTGCCCGGCCCCATCTTCACCGAGTTCCAGCGGTTGACGATCGAGTCGTAGTTGAAGAAGTTGTCGTGGTGCACGGCCTGGGCCACGAAGTACCGGGCACCGGCAGCCACGAATCGATCCATCAGCTCGTCCGGATCGAACCGCTCCGCCTTCCACAGCCGTACGACGTCCTTGTAGCCGAACTGCGACGGGTGCCCGTACGTCCGCAGGTGGTAGCGGTACTGATCGGTGCCCTCCCGATACATGTTGCGCGCATACCAGTCGCCGTAGCGCGGGACCGACTGTGCTCCCCAGTGCGACCAGATGCCGAGCTTCGCGTCCCGGAACCAGTCAGGGCACTCGAACGTGGCCAGGGACTCGAAGGTTGGGTCGAACGGCACCGATCGCTCCTCGTGGGTGATGGGAGGGCGGACCGGCCGGAGTGCTCCGGCCGGTCCAGGATTGATCTACTTGTTGGGCATCTTGTCGTAGGCGGTTTGCTGGATCTCGAGGTAGCGCTTGAGGCCGAGGCCGTCGAGGCCCTTCACGTAGGCGTCCCAGTCGGTGTCGATGTTCTTCGAACCGGTGACGAACTGGAGTGCGTTCTGCTGCACGTAGCTGTCGATGTTGGTCTGCATCGTCGCGACCTCGTTCGCCAGGGACGGATCGATCCACACCTTCCAGTACGGGTAGATCTTGGCCTTGTCCTCGTGGCCGGCGTACAGCTTGGTCGCCTCGTAGAGCCGTCGCTCGTAGCCCGCCTGGGAGTAGAGGTCGGTGCTGATCGCCTCGGAGTTCCGGAACCTGGCCGTGTTGTTGTACTGCGCGAGCGCGCCCCAACCCGAGTTCGGCGGCTTGGTTCCGACCTTTTGCGGGATCTGCTTGAAGATCGGCGTCAGCGACTTGTCCAGCGCGACATCACCGGTCGCCGGCTTGGTCCAGGTCTTGCCTTCGGTGCCGAACTGGCCGTTGATCTGACCCTCGTCGGTGAAGATGTAGTCGAGCAGCTTGATCGCCTGGATCTGCTCCTCCTGCGTCGCCTTGCTGGTCAGTACGAACGTCGCACCCGGCGCGCTCGGGAAGTTGTAGCCGGTGAAGTTCGCGCCGTCCGGCCCGGTCAGCGGCGGTACGGCGTCGTACTGCTTGTCCCGTCCGTCCGGCGAACCGGTCGTGACGAAGATGCCCGGGTGCAGCACGGTCGCGGAGCCGAGGACGACCGTTCCGGCGTGATTGCCCTGCTGCTGCAGGGCGTCCGGGTTCTGGGTGAAGGCGCCCTTGTCGATCAGGCCTTCCTTGTAGAGCGAATTCAGGTACTTCAGGCCGGCCCTCCAGCCATCCTTGTTCGCCTGGATGTCGACCTTGCCGTCGGTCAGTACCAGTGTCGAGTTGTTGTTCCCGCTGGTGCCCTGCGGGTCGTAGATGAACGCGTTCATGAAGTACGGGATCAGCACGTCCCGCACGTCGGCACTGAGCGGGATCTCATCGGCCTTGCCGTTGCCGTTCGGGTCCTGGGTCTTGAACGCCTGCAGGACCTTGCGCATGTCCTCGGTGGTCTTCGGCTGCTCCAGGCCGAGCTTCTTCAGCCAGGCCGAATTCATCCACAGCTTGTCCTGGTACGTGCAGTGGAAGCAGTCGACCCACTGGGGTATCCCGTAGATCTTGCCGTCCGGCGCGGTCGCCATCGCCTTCCACTCCGGCGTGGCGTCCAGCGCCTTCTTGATGTTCGGCGCGTATTGATCGATCAACTGGTTCAGCGGTACGACGACACCCTGGGTCGAGAGCTTCAGCAGGTCGGTCTGGGTGAACTGGTCGACCCACGGGATCAGCAGATACAGGTCCGGATAGTCACCGCTGGCCAGCGAGATCTGCCGCTTCTCCTTGGCCGGGCCGCCGTCGAACGTCGTGTTCTGCCATTTGATGGTGAGGTTGAACTTCTCCTTCACAGCCTTCGTGAAGTCGTTCGTGGCCAGGTTCCAGTCGGCCGACTGCGGCGCGAACACATCGAGGGTGACCGCAGGATTCCCGGTGATCGTGGGCAACGGCTTACCCTGCTGATCCTCCGATCCGCCGCCACCGGAACAGGCGGCGAGCGTGAGTGCCAGGAGACTCAGGCCGGCGATCGCGGCACGCCTCCGCTTTGTGAACTGTACAGACATAGGTCCCTCACAGGGGTCGAGGTGATGCGGAGGATCAGCCCTTGACGGCGCCGATCATGATTCCCTTGGTGAAATAGCGCGCGACGAACGGATAGATCAGGAGCACCGGGACGCTGGCCACCACGATCAGCGAGTACTTGAGCAGATCGGCCAGTTGCTGACGTTGCAGCATGACGGATGCGTCGACGGCCCCACCGCCGGTGGTGTTGAGGATCAGGATGTTGCGCAGGACCAGCTGGAGCGGGAACAGGTCCGGGTTCTTGAGATAGATCAGCGCGTCGAAGTACGAGTTCCACTGCATGATCGCGTACATCAACGCGACCACCGCGATCATCGGCTTGGCCAGCGGGATCACCACCGACCAGAGAAACCGCAAGTCACCGCACCCGTCCAGCTCCGCGGCCTCGACCAGCTCCTCCGGGATCGCCGTACGGAAGTAGGTCCGGGCGATGATCACCTGCCAGACCCCGATCGCCTGCGGGATGATCAACGCCCACCGGGTGTCCAGCAGGCCGGCCGACTGAACCACCAGGTACGTCGGGATCAGGCCGCCGGTGAACAGCATCGTGAACAGGATCAACGTCATCACGACGTTCCGGCCGACCAGTGTGCGCCGCGACATCGGATAGGCGATCGCGATCGTCAGCGTGACACTGACGATCGTCCCGACCACCGTGTAGAACAACGAGTTCAGGTAGCCCTGGACGATCTGCGGGTTCTGGAACACCGCGTGGTACCCACGTAGCGAGAACTCCACCGGCCAGAACAGCACCCGCCCCGACGAGACCGCCGCCGGACTGCTGAACGAGCTGGCCACGATGTACAGCAACGGCAGCAGGACGACCGCGAAGAACACCGCCAGCAGCAGATACACACAGAACAGGAAGATCCGGTCGGTCCGCGGCTCGCGGATCCGGCGTGCCCGCGCCGCACGGCGCTCGCCTCTCTTGCTCGGCAGCGTTCTCGCTTCAGTCTGAGCGCTCATGACCACAATCCGTTCCCGGTGATCCGCTTGGCGATCGTGTTGACCATCAGCAGCAGCACCAGGTTGATCACCGAGTTGAACAGCCCGACCGCGGTGGCGCCGCTGAAGTCCGCGTTCAGCAGACCCGTCTTGTACACATAGGTGGCGATGATCTCGGACTGGCTCAGGTTCAGCGGGTTCTGGAACAGGAACGCCTTCTCGAAGCCGATCGCCATGATGTTGCCGACGGCAAGCACCAGGATGATCACAGCCGTCGGCATGATGCCCGGAAGATCCACGTGCCGAATCCGCTGCAAGCGGCTGGCACCGTCGATCCGGGCCGACTCGTGCAGCGCCGGATCGATGCCGGACAACGCGGCCAGGTAGATCACCGCGGAGTACCCGGTGGTCTGCCACACGTCGGACCAGACATAGATGTGCCGGAAGTAGTCCGGGTTCCCGAGGAAGTCGATCGCCGGGACCCCGAAGAAGCCCAGCCCCTCGTTGACGATGCCCAACCGCGGCGACAACACCAGGATCGTCATCGACACGACCACGACCGTGGAGATGAAGTACGGCGCGTACGTCACCATCTGCACCGTCCGCTTGAACACGCCGGTGCGGATCTCGTTCAGTGCCAGCGCGAGGATGATCGCGATCGGAAAGCTCGCCGCGACGGTGTAGACCGACAGGATGAAGGTGTTCTTCACCAGGGTCCAGAAGACCGGGTTGTGGAAGAACAGGTCGAAGTTCTGCCAGCCCACCCACGGGCTTCCCCAGATGCCCTTGATCACGTTGAAACTCTTGAAGGCCAGGACCGCGTTCGACATGGGGATGTACTTGAAGACCGCGAACCAGATCAGCGGCACGACCATCAGCAGGTACAGCGTCCAGTGCCGTTGAAGGCTGCGCCGCAGCCCCTTGATACCGGGGCGCTCCCGTCCCCGTCGTCGCCTGGGCCGTGCTGGTGTCTCACCGGCCGGTGGCCGGATGGTGGTCAGGGTTGCCATGAAACCTCCTCGTCCAAGCCGGCGATCAACTCGAGCTCACGCGGTGGCCGACGCCGGCCGTCAACCTGACCGGCATCCGATCGTCGCCGTGGCGTACGACCCGCTCCTGATCCCGATCGGCGGTCAGGACCGCTTCGGCGCCGCGTGGCGTCCAGGCGATGTCGACGGTGACCCCGCCACGAGCCCTCAGACCCGTCACCCGCCCGCTCGGCCATTCGGCGGGCAGAGCGGGCAGCAGTTCGATCTCGCCGGTATGACTGTGCAGCAGCATCTCCGCAATTCCCGCCGTCGCACCGAAGTTGCCGTCGATCTGGAAGGGAGGATGTGCACAGAACAGATTCGGGTAGACGCCCGCGCCGCTGCCAGGTCTCCCGGTCGCGGAGTCGTCCGCGGGCCTCAGGAACGCCTGGACCAGGCGGTGTGCCGCTGCCGCATCGCGAAGACGTGCCCGCAGGTTGATCTTCCACGCCAGCGACCAGCCCGTGGCCTCGTCGCCCCGCAGGTCCAGCGTCCGTGCCGCCGCGGCCGCACGGACCGGTGTGCTGTCCGGTGTGATCGCATCGCCTGGATGCAGACCGACCAGGTGCGACATGTGCCGGTGATGGGGATCTTCTTCGAGCAGGTCAGACGCCCACTCCTGCAGCTGTCCCCGCGCGCCGACCGATGGCTCGGGCAGCCGCTTGCGGGCAGTGGACAGCTCACCGACAAGGGGATCGACGACATCGAGCAGCTCGGCCGCCTGCTCGACCCGCTGGAAGAGGTCCGAGATGAGGGCCAGGTCCATGGTCGCCGACCAGGTCACCGATGCGGGCCGGCCGTCGTCGGCAATGTAGTCGTTCTCCGGTGACGTCGACGGCGCCGTACCGAGGGTGCCGTCGGGCAGCTCCACCAACCAGTCGAGGCAGAACTCCGCGGCCCCGAGCAGCACGCGCCACGACTCGCCGAGGAACTCCAGATCGCCGGTGAACGCGTAGTGGTCCCACAGATGGCGGGCCAGCCAGGCACCTGCCATCGGCCAGTTCGACCACCGCGGATCCCCCTCGACCGGGAACGACCAGCACCATGCGTCGGCGTTGTGGTGCGCGGTCCATCCACCACAGCCGTACCGTTCGCCGGCCGTCGTCCGTCCCGCCTGGGCGAGCTGACCGATGTAGCGGAGGAGCGGTTCGTGACACTCCGACAGGTTGGTCGTCTCCGCCGGCCAGTAGTTCATCTCGGTGTTGATGTTCACCGTGTAGTTGCTGCTCCATGGCGGCCGCAGGATGTCGTTCCAGATCCCCTGCAGGTTGGTCGGCAGGCCACCCGATCGTGAACTCGCGATCATCAGGTAGCGGCCGTAGTTGAACAGCAGCGCAGCCAGTGCGGGGTCCTCGACGTCGGCCGCGCCCGCGACCCGCAGGTCGGTCGGCAGCTCGCCATGCCCCGCCGGGCCGGCCAATTCCAGCGACGAACGACGGAACAGGCGCTGGTGATCCTCGCGATGATCAGCCAAGAGTTCGCCGTACGCGCGATCGCGCGCCGCGAGCACCGTCTGATCCGCGGCGGCCCAGCACTCCGCCGCCGATCTAGTCGGTGAGGTCGACGGCCCGGCGTACCCAGTGCCGGTGGAGAGGATCAGGGTGACTTCGGTGGCGTCCTCGACCGTGAGCTCGGTTTCGACGGCGCGGATCTCCCCGTCGCTCGAGGCGCGCAGCGCGATGGCCGCTGCCATGCCGCGATCCGCGCCTTCGGAGTACCGAATCGGCTCCGGGACATCGCGATGCGGAGGAGCGACATCGGCCGGAGCCTGCAGCAACAATCCGAGCCCGTCCTCGACTGCGTGTACTCGCGACTGCAGTTGCGATGTCAACCGGCACGTCAGTGCCAGTACCGGCTCGGACGCCGTCATTCGCACAACCAGGACACCGTCCGGCGCACTGACGAAGGCCTCCTGCCGCACCACCACTCCGCCGATCTCGAACTCCGCCGTTGCGGTCGCGGCGTCGAGATCGAGCTCCCGCCGGTACTGCGCGACATCGCCGGGCGCAGGTGTCGTGCCATCGACGCGAACCTCCACGAGGAGGTCACCCAATGGCAGGTAGGCCTGGCAGTAGCCGGAGTGAAAGCCGCCGGCCAACTCGTGCGCCCGGCGGATGTCGCCGGCCCTCAGCGCGTCGCGCAGAGTCTGCACCGCCTCGGCGCCGGTCGCACCGAGCGGAGTCGACAACAACCGCGCGGTCTCCGGACCGCCCGACCACAGAGTTTCGTCGTTCAGCCCGATCCGGTCTCTGCCGACACCCCCGAAACACATCGCGCCGATCCGGCCGTTGCCGAGCGGCAGCGCCTCCAACCACGTTCCGGCGGGCCGGTCGTAGTACAAGCGCTGCACGCCGGACCGGTCCGAGCTCACCAGGTTGCCCATACTGCAGTCCTCCGTCGACAAGACGAGGTATTAATCCCACGAATTTCCGGGATCGTAGCGCTGTCGCCGCGATTGGTCCATACTTAACGCCATTGAACCAGCAGAAAGATCCCATCTCTATGGGACGGAGTGAGGGGCCGCCATGCCACGCATCACCTCGGTCGAGGTTGTCGACGTCCGCTTCCCGACGTCGCTGACCCTCGACGGTTCGGACGCGATGAACAAGGACGGCGACTACTCAGCGGCATACGTCCTCCTGCACACCGACGCTCCGGGCCTGTCCGGACACGGCTTCACCTTCACCATCGGACGGGGCAACGACCTGTGCGCCGCGGCGGCAGGGCAACGCGCCCAGCCGCTGGTCGGTCGTGACGTCGACGAGCTCTGCGGCGACCTCGGCGGCATCTACCGGGAGCTGCAGTCGGACAGCCAACTGCGGTGGCTCGGCCCGGACAAGGGTGTCGTCCATCTCGCGTTGGCCGCGGTGATGAATGCGGTCTGGGACCTCGCCGCCCGACGGGCCGGCGTACCACTGTGGCGACTGCTGTCGGAGATGTCACCCGAGGAACTCGTCGAGGTCGCGGACCTGCGCTACCTGAGCGACGTCCTGACGCCCGATCAGGCCGTCACCCTCCTGGCCGGGCAAGAAGCGGGCCGAAAGCAACGAACCGAGCAGCTCGAGGAGTCCGGCTACCCGTGCTACACGACCTCCGCCGGGTGGCTCGGATACTCCGACGCCAAGCTGCGCAGGCTCTGCGAAGAAGCCGTTGCCTCAGGCTACAAACACGTCAAACTCAAGGTCGGCGCCGACCTGGACGACGACATCCGGCGCTGCGGCATCGCCCGTGAGGTGCTCGGTCCGGACGGTCACCTGATGATCGATGCGAACCAGGTATGGGACGTCCCGGAGGCGATCGAATGGGTCAAGGCGCTGGCCGAGTTCGACCCGCTGTGGATCGAGGAGCCCACCAGTCCCGACGACATCCTCGGTCATGCCGCGATCCGCAAGGCCGTGGCACCCATCGGCGTCGCCACCGGCGAGCACGGGATGAACCGGGTGCTGTTCAAGCAGATGTTCCAGGCCGGCGCCATCGACTACTGCCAGCTCGACGCCGCCCGCCTCGGCAGCGTCAACGAAGTACTCGCGGTCTACCTCCTCGCCGCCTGGTTCGACGTACCGGTCTGCCCGCACGCGGGTGGTGTCGGTCTGTGCGAACTCGTACAGCACCTCGCGGTCTTCGACTACATCGCCGTGTCGGGCAGTCTCGAGCGCCGCGTCACCGAGTACGTCGACCACCTGCACGAACACTTCGTCGACCCCTGCGTGGTCCGGGCCGGCGCGTACGTGCTTCCGACCGCCCCCGGCTACAGTGCCGAGATGCACAGGGAGTCACTTCAGACCTACCGGTTTCCGGACGGCACCTACTGGACGGCACGCGCGGAACAGGACCCGCTTCCATGACCCCCGGCAAGCTGGCCGAGAGATCTCGCACACCTGGCGTCTCGCAGACCGATGTCGTCATCGAGGGCATCCGGCAGATGATCATCGACGGCGCGCTCCGGCCAGGCGACCGGCTTCCCGTCGAGAAGGACCTCGCCGCGGTACTGGGGGTCTCCCGGAATCCGCTGCGCGAAGGGGTCCGCGCGCTGTCGATGATGGGAGTTCTCGAGACCCGGCAAGGTGACGGTACCTACGTCACCAAGCTGGATCCGTCGATGCTGCTCGCACCGATCGGATTCGTCGTCGACCTGCAGGACGGCAGCGGAACGCATCACTTGCACGCAGTACGCCGCGTCCTCGAGATGGAGGCCGCCGCCCTGGCGGCGCAACAGATCGCACTGGCAGAGCTCGAGGCCGCTGCCGAGCTGTTGCGTCACAACGAGGCCGAGCTGAGGCTCGAGGAGCCCAATCACGAGACAGTGATCGAGAACGACATCGCCTTTCACCGCATCATCGCGGACGCGGCCGACAATCCGGTTCTGGCAGCGCTGATCAACGCGCTGGGTGGACGGACGATGCGCGACCGGCTGCGCCGATCGATCACGCAGCCCGGCGCCGACGAGACGGCCCACGCGGAACACCTCTCGATCCTCGCCGCGCTGACGGCGCACGACCCCGACCGGGCCCGGATCCGCATGGCCGCCCACCTGTTCACGGTCGAGGACTACCTCCTCGAGACCCGCCGCGGAACCGACGACGAAACGAGAGCTGTGGATGAATCTCCTGCGCTGGAGCAGCCCTGAGTTGACCCTGACCTTCGCTCTCGACGACGGTCCGGTGCGACTGATCGGCGTACGCGAAGCCTCCCGACCGGACGGCGAGGATCTGGTTCCCAGCCAGCCGTTGGTCGAGGTGTCCGCCGTCGGACACGGACTCTCGCCGAGCACCTACCGGCATGTCGACAGCACCCTCGGGCAACAGTTGCGCTACGTCCGCCACGAGGAGACCGGGGCGACGTTGCGCATCATCCAGGACGATCCAGGTACGGGTCTGCGCGTCACCAGCGTCTTCGACGCGCGGGCCGGCGTACGTGCTTGGTCCGAAGCCTCGATGACAGGCCCGGGCACGCTCGAGCTCACCTTCCTGTCGTCCCTGGTCGTCGGCCTCCCATCGGTCGATGCCGAGCTGCACTCCGCTGCCAACAGCTGGATGGCGGAGAACCGATGGTCAGCCAGATCGCTGCGCTCTGAGACGCTGGCGGACATCGTCAGCGACGCGCATAGTCATGTCGCCAGAAGCCGGCATGCGGTGACGAGCGCCGGCTCATGGTCGACCGGGGAGCATTTGCCCGTGGGCGTTCTCATCGGTCGGAGCACGCCGTACGCCCTCGGGTGGCAGATCGAGCACAACGGACCGTGGCACTACGAGATCGGCGAAAGCCGGTACGGCGGCTACCTGCTGCTGAGCGGTCCGACCGATCAGGAGCACCAATGGAGTATCGAGCTCACCGCCGACACGCCCTTCACCACAGTGCCGGTCTCGCTCGTCGCCGGGACGGACCGGGACAGTGTGTTCGCTGCCCTGACCCGGCAACGTCGCGCGATACGTGACCGGCGCCCGGTCGACGACCGGGCGCCGGTCGTCTTCAACGACTACATGAACACCCTGCTGGGCGATCCGACGACGGAGAAGTTGCTCCCCCTCATCGACGCCGCGGCCGAGGTCGGGGCGGACTACTTCTGCATCGACGCCGGTTGGTACGCCGAAGGCGACTGGTGGAACACCGTTGGAGCCTGGCAGCCGTCGGCCACCCGCTTCCCGAACGGGCTGGCCGAGGTGATCGACCGGATCCACTCCCACGGCATGGTTCCCGGCCTCTGGCTCGAACCCGAGGTGATCGGCGTCCGCTCGCCGATCGCCCACGAACTACCCGACGACGCGTTCCTCACCCGGCGCGGCGTCCGGGTCGCCGAATCCGGCCGCTATCTGCTCGACCTGCGCAGCACCGTCGCCCGGGCGCACCTCGATCAGACCGTCGACCGGCTGGTCCGCGAGTTCGGCATCGGCTTCTTCAAGTTCGACAACAACACGATGACGGGTCCCGGCACCGACAAGCGTGGTACGTCGCTCGGCCACGGACTGCTCGAACACCAACGAGCACTTCTCCGCTGGCTGGACGATCTTCAGACGCGCCACCCCGACCTGCTGATCGAGAACTGTGCGTCGGGCGCGATGCGGATGGACTACGCGATGTTGTCCCGGCTGCACCTGCAATCGACCTCGGACCAGGAACATCCGTTGCTCTACGCACCGATCACCGCAGCCGCGCCGGCCGCCGTACTCCCCGAACAAGCCGGCCACTGGGCTTACCCGATCAGCGGCAGCACCCGCGAGGAATTCACCTTCGCGCTCGTCAACGGCATCCCCGGCCGCCTCTACCTGTCCGGCCACCTCGACCAGATGACGCCGACCGAGGTCGACCTGATCCGATCAGCCCTGGCCGCGCATCGCGCCATTCTCGACGATCTCGACACGCTCGTCCCCGCCTGGCCGCTCGGACTCCCGACCTGGACCGATGACTGGATCGCCCTGTCCCTCAACGGCCCAGACAGCTCCTACCTGACCGTCTGGCACCGCACCACAGGCCCATCCACCGTGACCCTTTCCCTCCCCCGCTCGAGGATCGATCCCCACTTCCCCACCGAGGGCACCGAGGCCACCGCCTGGACCTACACCTGGACCGACGACACCCTCACCATCACCGCGAACACCCCCGAGCCCTCCGCCCGGGTCCTGCGCCTGACACGGTCATAACGGTCGAGGGGGTGCTGTGCTCTCCCGGACGGTGAGTGACGTGGCCAGCTCGATGCGGCGGGCTTCGCCGGCGTCGCTTCCACCGTCGATGATCACCTGCACCGCCATCCGCGCGCTGATCGCAACTGTGCGTCACATCATATCGACACGCGACGTCACCGATCACACTGATCCTTCACACCAGCCGCGCGTTGAACAACCAACCCCGGATGTGGCAGGCAAGACGCAGAGGAGTCGGCCGAACAGCAGACGGCGGCTGAGTTGGTGTGGCCGGCCAAGGAGCACGCTCTCTGCTCGCGCTTCGGACAGCTTCGTCACCCTTTCGTAGCGCCGCCAAGGAGGCCTTTGACGAAGTGTCGTTGGAAGAAGAGGAAGAGGACGACGACGGGGGCGGTCGCCAGCACCATGAAGGCGAACACCGCGCCGTAGTCGGAAACGTGCTCGCTGATCTGACGGTACATTCCGACCGTCACGGTCGTTCCGTTGGCCGGCCCGAGGATAATCAGCGGCGTAATGAAGTCGTTCCACACTCCGACCGCGGTGAAGATCACCACGCTGGCGGCGGCAGGTCGCAGCAGAGGAAAGACGACCGCGAAGAACGACCGGATCGGGCCTGCGCCGTCGATCGCGGCTGCTTCCTCCAGTTCGAGCGGGATGCTTTTGATGAAGCCCATGAACAGGAGGACTCCGAATGGCACGTTCCACGCGATGTTGACGAGGATCAGTCCGGGCAGCGTCGTCATCAGATGCAGCGACAGCAGGATCTTGGTGACAGGTTCCAGCGTGACCGCCATCGGGATCGTCAGGCCGATGACGACCAGTACCGTCAGCAGCTTGGCAGCGCGGGTTCTCGATCGGACCAGATAGTGCGCCAGCATCGCGGACAGGACCGTCGACGCCGCAACCGACAAAGCGGTGACCTGCACGCTGTTGATCAGCCCCGACCAGAACAGCCGATCGGGCCGGTCGAGCACCGCCGACAGGTTCGACAGCGTCGGCGGCAGCGGCAACCTGCCGGGCCGCGAGAAGATATCCCCACTGCGCTTGAACGTGTTCGTGAGCACGAGGTAGACCGGCAACGCGAACACCGACGTGACCGCCAGCGCAGCGATCGTCCGTGTCGCTCCGCGGCCTCGGCCCGGCAACGGCGTCTCCGTGCTCGCCGGCTGACCCTTGCCGGGCCTCATCGCTCGAGCTCACGGCGTTGGAGGACGCGCAGGACGAGAGTCGAGACGAGAGCGATCAGGACCAGCATGACCGTGGCCTTTGCCGCGCCGTAGCCCACGTGAGGTCCGTTGACACCCGTCTCGACCACGTCGAACGCCAGCGTGTAGGTGGTGCCGACGCCCGGCCCTCCGTTCGTCATCACCTTGACCTGGTCGTAGGTTTTGAATCCGCCGATCAGGAGCAGCACGGTCGTGATGGTGACAGCGGGCGCGAGCAGCGGCCAGGTCACTGCCCGGAACTGCTGAACCGCACCCGCGCCATCGATGGTCGCCGCCTCGACCAGTTCCCGAGGTATGCCCTGCAACCCGGCCAGGTAGATCACCACACACACCCCGAGGCTCTGCCAGCAGATGATCGACGCGATGCTGTACAACGCGATCCCGGGGTCCGACAGCCAGCCAGGTGGATGCGCGACCCCGAGGCCGCGCAGGATCTGGTTCAGCAGGCCGTCATTGGTGAGGACGGCCTCCCAGATGACTCCCACGACGACAGACGACAGCACCACCGGGATGAAGAAGACCGCTCGCATCACGTTGAATACCCAGCCGCGATGGTCCAGCAGCAGCGCGATGCCGAGACCGACGACGTTCGGTACCACGGTGACGATCAAGGTCAGGATGACGGTGTTGCGCAGTACCTGCAGGTATGCAGGGTCCTGGAACAGGTTGAGGTAGTTGCGCAGCCCAATGAAGCTGGTGACCGGACGGAACTGATTGCTGTCGGTGGTGCTGGTGCCGATGGCCATCACCATCGGCACCAGCACCAGTCCGATATAGATGACGGCGGCAGGTACTGCGAACACCAGGAAGTGAAGTGCCTCGCCAGTTCTGCCCGCCCGCCGAGGTCGCGATCCGGGCGACTCCTTTCGTGGTCTCATGTCACGGCCGGTGCCGGCCTTCTGTCGGTCGCGGGTGTCGACTGCAGTGTCCATCCAAAGCCTCCAGCAGATACCAAGGGACCGGTCAGCGTGCCGCAGCCCACTGCTGGTCGAGGTAGGCCGCGAAGTCCTCCGCCGTCTTTCGGCCAGTCATCAGGTCGACGATCGCCGGGTTGAGCTTGTCCGAGAAGCCTGGGAGCAACGAGCCATCGCCCGACGTGTTCATCCAGGCCGGAACGATCGCACCGTCATGCTTCGCCTGCTGGTAGGCAGCGAGGGTCGCCCTGTACATCGGGCCGGTGTCCGACGGGGGCGTGTAGCCCTTGATACCGACGATCAGTCCGTCGGTCCGGACGCTGTTGTCGAGGTTCTCCTTGTCCTTCGAGAAGGCCAGAGCCCACTTCTTGGCCAGGTCGACGTTCTTCGCGTGGGAGTTCACCATCAGTCCCCCACCGGTGACAACCGGAACGATGTTCTTGCCGTCGTCGCCGGGCCAGCCGAACAGGCCGGCACCGAACTTGGGCGGCGTCTTGTCGAGCGTCGCCGAGAACCAGGACCCCATCGGATACATCGCGGACTTGCCGTCCAGGAAGGCCTGGCCGGAATCCGCGTACGAGCGGCTCAGGCCGGCCTTGTCGATGTATCCCTTGGCCACCAGCTCGGCAACCTTCTTCGTCGCGCCGACGAAGGCCGGGTCGGTGAACTTCACCTTCTCGTCGGTGCGCTGCTGGAACCAGTCCGGGTCTTTGGTCAGTACGTCGGTGGCAACGGTCGCCCCGAGGCCGAAGGCACCCGCCCAGGTGTCCTTGCCACCGGCACCGATCTCGATCGGGACGATGCCCGCGGCCTTCAGCTTCGCGCAGGCGTCCAGGAATTCCGGGTAGGTCCTGGGCGCGGCCGTGACACCGGCCTTGGCGAACAGATCCTTGTTGTAGTACACGAGCGGGATCGGCTGCACGTTGTACGACAGGGCGTAGGTCTTCCCGCCGATCGCCCCTGCCGTCGGGTCCTCGAAGTCCTTCATCTCTTCGGGGGACCACTCGGCGAGTTCACCCTTCTCGGCGAACCCGTTCGGCGAGATGCTGGTCATGATGTCCGGCGCCTGGCCCGATGCGTACAACTGCTGCAGGTACGCCGTGGAGTTCTGGCCGACCAGCTTCTTGATCGTGACGCCCGGGACCTGTGCGGTGGCACGGGCGATCGCGGCATCCCAGTAGGCCGGCGTCAGGTTGGGATTCTCGAACGTGAGGAAGGTCAAAGTGACGTTCTGCGAGCCGGACTGGCCGGCGCCCGCGGTACTGCCGGCAGTACACGCGCTCAGCGCCAGGGTGACCGTAGCGGCCAGTGCAGTGGCCACGACACGCCTGCGTGAGATCGACATCGGTGTTGTCTCCGTTCATTGGATTGCAGAGGGTTCGCGACGGTGCTCGCGAAAGAACGAGTTACGTCGCGGACGTCAGCGGTCCAGGACGCTGACGACGGCTGTCGGCTTCAGCGGCGTTCCCGCGACCGTGCCGGTGGCGGTGAACCAGCCTGCCTTGGCGACCATGTCCGGGGTGACCGGATCCCAGGTCACAGCTACTGGACCGGTGGAGCCGTCGCTGTAGACAGCCCCGGTCTGCGCCGGCAGGGCCGGGAGTTCGCCGACCTTCGTGTCGACGGCGACCGACGTGAAGTCGACGACGGACTTCGGCTCCTGTACTGCGAACACGCCGAACTCGGCCAGCCCGCATTCCGCCCCGCTCGGATTGTTGTAGGCGTTGTCAGGATCGATCGTGAACTTCACCCAGCTTGTCGTGACCGGAGCGTCGAGCTTCACGATGTTGTCCGGCTGACCGTCCCATTGGATACCGGTCACCCGCTTGCTGCCACCCTCCCATTCCAGCACGCCTTCCACGATCTGGTTGACCTCATGGCCGCGGTCGACGAGGTTGACCCGGTCGATCGTGACGGAAGCCGGGAACTGCAGCTTGATCCACGGGCTGTGGTCGGTCTGTTTGGCGGCCCATGACGTCGCCTTGTTGCCGTCCGTCGCCTTCGGGCCCAGGTAGCGGTCGTCCTGGGTGTTGCCGTCCGGTACGCCATTGCGATCGCGGACGGAAGAGACCGTGACTGTTGCCGAGCCCGCAATGTTGTCGGAGAGCGCCGTGATCGCCACCGGGTTCGACTCGACCGGTACGCCGTCCAGCGTCACGACTGCCTTCGCCGTGGCCTGGAACCCGCTCGTGATCGGCTCCTTCAGCATGATCGTGTTACTGCCCGGCACAGTCTGGAGTCTGCTGTCGCTGAGGATGTACTCGGTCTTCGCCTTCGAAAGGTTCGCCTTCTCGCCGGTGTTGAGCGTTCCCTCGATCGCACCGACGGCCGGTGCGTTCACCTTGACCGAGCTGTTGCTCAGCGCAAGCTTCACCTGTTTCAGGAAGGCGGGGAACGACATCCGTCCAGCCGCGTCCACGTCGACGTAGAAGTAGTCCTCGGCCCGGTACCCGGCCAGCTCCGCGGAGACAGTGATTCGTGCCCGCCCCGCAGCACCGGATGACAGCACCCGGTCGGCACCGACGCCCACAACGGACGGGTTGTCACTGGTGACCGTCAGGTCGGCGTCCCTCAAGTCGAGTGGTGCTCCCAGGAACGAGGAGCCCTTGACCTCGATCGTCGCCGTACGGCCGTCCGTCGCGGCCTTCGGTTGCAGCTGGACGCTGCCGAGCGCGGTCAGGTCTCGCAGTGAGAACACCCGGACGTCCAGCACATCGACCGGGCTGCCGCCCTGCCCGCCGCCGGGGAAGGAGATCCTGACATACCGGGCGTGCACGCTGGGCTTGGCCGGATCGACCGGATAGTTGTAGTAGAGGCCGTCCTGCTCCCATCCGTACAGCGTGGTGTCATTGCCCGGAACGGCAAGCGTGTTTCTCGCAGTCGGTAGCCCGGCGCCGGACACTGTGTTCGTCTCGTTGCCGGCGGTCCAATGCTCGCCGTCCTCGCTGTACTCGATCTTCACCTTCTTCGGCACGTTGTAGTACGTGACGTTGTCGGCGTTCGGCATGTGGTGATTGAAGAAGATGTTGACCCGCGAGAGGTCCTGCATCTTGCCCAGGTCGTAGGTGATGGCTGCATTCTCGTCGCCGGCGGGCGCCGTCCACTTCGCCAGGTTGCCGCCGGTCGCGTCGTTGATTGTGCCGTCGGACAGGAGCTTGGCATGCGCGCTGTCGGTGGTCACCTTCGGCGTGATGCCTGCGGCCACGTCGGAGTCCGGGAGCAGCGTGATGTAGTTCCGCGTCGAGGTGTATGTCTTCCCATCCACCGTGACGTCGGCCCAGTAGCTGTACATCGTCGGTGCCGGCACCTTGTCGATGAACCGCATTCTGTTGCCAGTGACAACGAAGGGCGACTGGTCGGCCGGGATCTCCGTAACCGTGATCTTGCCCGCGGCGTTGTCGCGCCGGCCGTCCACCGCCGCGTAGTGGAACTTGACGTTGGTGGCGTCGAGGACATCGATGTCGCCGCCCTTGCGGGTATAGCCCTTGAACGCAACCGGAACGTCCTTGTCGGTGCTGAACTGCCCCCAGAACTGCGCTCCGTTCGTCAACAGGTTCACGCCGACCAGTGGAAGGGCGGCGGAGATCGCCCGGTTCCGGACCTTGACCGGGTAGGTGTCCGTCATGACCTGCGGGCGGTTGATACCGTCGTCGTACGTCGATGTCACGGTGATGGTCGCCGTGCCGTCGCCGATCGGCCTGACCACGCCGGTCGCCGCGCTCACGGTGGCCACCAGCGGGTTGCTGCTCGTGTACTTGAGCTTCGCGGGAGCGAGGACGTTCGTGTAATTGTTCATGTAGCTCTCGGCCCGCAACTGCAGGCTGTCCGGCCCGGTCTGGCTGCTGAAGAGCTTGACACTCGTCATCTTGTACTTCCGGACCGGATTCGCGGTCCGGATCTTGATGATGGTGTCGATGGGATCCGCCGTGACATCGGAGGTGTCGATCGAGACGTAGTACTTGCCGTTCGACGCCTCCGTGGTGAACGGAAGCGAGCTGCCCTTGTTCAGCCACTGCACCTGCTGGACCGGGTAGTCGAAGGGGCCGAGGTTCCTCATCGCCGACTGGCCGGTGAAGCCCGTCTTCGCCGTCCCCTGGATCTGGTTCTTGACCATGTGCATGTACACGTACTGGTCGCGGGACATCGCGTAACCCCAGTCCGGACCCTGACCGTGGGCGATCGCCTTCTGCGGGTCGGTGTACCAGCCGGGCTTCAGGGTGTAGTCCATGGTGTACGGCGTGGTGCCGTACATCGACTCGCGCAGATCGGGTCCGCGCCCGTTGTCCATCCACTTCACGATCGACGACCGCATGTCCGACAGTTGCTGCGACGACACCGGCACCATCGAGAAGATGTTGGTGTTGTCCAGGTTGCTGCTCAGATTGTCCATGCCGCGGCTCACGGTGATGGAGGAGTCGTAGTTCATCACATAGCCATGGCCGTACTGGTTGATCAGTTCCTTCGTCGCCTCGGCCCAGTCGTCGCGTTCGTTGCCCTTGGCGTACTGCGTCCACACGTCCAGTGCTGTCGTGTACGGGTCGTTCCACTCTTCATGAGCCACCTTCCGGCCCTGTGGCAGGATCCCGGTGCTCCAACCGCCATCGGTGTACGGCTCGCTGTTCCAGAACGGGCGCTCGTGCAGCGTGATGTCCTGGTCGCCGGTCTGCGCGTTCGGGTTGGCGTCGATCAGCACGTGATCGTTGTAGTTGCGCGCGGAGCTCCAGGCGACATCCGGATTGGAGTAACTCTCCGGACCGCCGTCGGCGAAGACGTACCACGGGTCGTACCGCGCCACCAGGCCCTGGATGTCGCTCTCGAGGATCTCCGACCCTTCGTACAACGACGACACATAGACGCCGAACTTCAGGCCGTAGCGCTCGGCGGCCTGCTTCGCCTGAAGCACCCGGTCCTTCACGTGCCAACTGCCGTCCGAGGACTGGTACAAGGCGCTGTACTTGTACAACTTGTTCGAGTTGTCCGGCGTCAGGTTCGCGTTCGGCGACGGCCAGTAGTAGATGGTGTTCTGCAAGCTCTCGGTCGAGAGCATGGTCATGCCCATCTCTTTGGCGGTCTGAGCCCACTCGTCGTAGTTGAAGTTCGGGTCGTAGAGGTTCGGCATCGTGCCTGTGGTGTGTGACAGCGCCGACATCTTGCCGTCGATGAACCAATCGACCGGGTTCTTCTTGACCGTGATGGCGTACTGCTTCGTGGTGGTGGCGCCCGCCGCGTCGGTGGCCTTCACGGTGAAGGTGTAGTCCTTCTGCGATGCTCCGTTGGCGCCGTCCGCGACGGTGCCGTCGATGTGCCCGTCCGGTGCCAGCGTCAGGCCTGGCGGCAGCTGGCCGGCGACGATGGTCCAGGAGTAGCCGGGGCTTCCGCCCGCTGCCTGGAACGTGAACGGAGCCGCCTCTGGGGCGATGCTCGACGTGTTCCGGTTGCCGTCGATCGTCGCGACCATGCCGACGTAAGGGCTCTCGTCGTATGCGTACGGCAGCGTGTTGGACGGGTAGTCGTTGGCCGGAACCTCGGCGTTGCGCGCAGCGAAGGCCTGCCGATCGACGCTCAAGCCCTTCGTAACGATGCTGAGCTGGTTGCCCGCGACGTTCGGCCCGGTGACCGAGTAGGTCAGGCTGGGTACGGCGTTACCGGCGCTGTCGCCGATCCTCGTGTAGAAGCCGAGGAAGTTCTTGTTCTTGCCCGGGTTCTTGTGCTGGATCTCGATGAGCAGCTTGTTCCAGCCCTGATTCAGCTGAACCGGGTACTTCGTGCCGCTCTTGCTGACCCGGCTTGCGATCTGGTCCTGCCGCCCGACCGGGGCGTCGTTGGCGAACAAGCGGTACAGTCCCGATCCGCCGACCTGCCACTGCACGGTCTGTGCGGTGGGGCTGTAGACGTAGCTCGCAGCCGCCACCCACTTGTCGACCGTCGACTGCCCCTGCTTGACGTCGAAGTAGCCCATCAAGTCGTTGTAGTCGTCGTAGTTCCGGTTGAAGATCCGGTCGTCGAAGTACTGCCAGGTGGAGGTGTCCACGCCGATCGCTTCCGCGTCGGCGTAGGGACCGGACACCGCCCATTGGTTCAGGTACGGCGCGGTTCCGCCCGTCTGTGCCGCGTGTGCTTGCGGCTGGGCCAGCACGCTGCTGCCCGCGGCGAGACCGAGCGCGGTCATGGCCGCGAGTACGCCGTACCGGATCCTTCGTAAACTCTTCACGCTACCTCCTTCGAGTTGGCGGCGGTCAGGCCTTGATGCTTCCGGCGGACAGGCCAGATCGCCAGTAACGCTGCAGGACAAGGAATGCGAGGACGATCGGGATCGCCGAGATCAGCGATCCGGTCACCACCACGTCGTACCAGGGCTGATCGCGCAGTTGGCTGTTCCAGAAGTACAGGCCCAGCGTGAGCGGCCAGAGCTTGTCGTCGGCAAGCATCATCAGCGGCAGGAAGAAGTTGTTCCAGATGCCGACGAACTGGAACAGGAAGATCGTCACGAGCGCGGGCGACATCAGCCGGACGGCGACCGTGAAGAAGATCCGCAGCTCCCCCGCACCGTCCACCCGGGCGGCGTCGACGAGCTCGTCGGGTACGGACGCCGCAGCGTAGACCCGGGCGAGGTAGACCCCGAAGGGCGTGACGACGCTCGGGATCAGCACCGACCAGTACGAGTTGACGATGCCGGCGGACGAGGCGAGCAGGTAGAGCGGGAGGGCGAGCAAGGGCGGCGGGATGAGGACGGCGCCGACGACCACCCCGAAAATCACCTCCTGCCCCCTGAACGGGTACTTCGCCAGCGCATAGCCCGCCATCGCAGCCAGCAGGGTGGCCAGCGCGGCACCACCCCCGGAGTACAGCGCGCTGTTCAGGATCCAGCGGGCGAAGACGCCGTCGCTGTGCTCGAACACCTTGGTCAGGTTTCCGGCCAGGTGCAGGCTGGAGCCGAACCAGAATCCGCTGCTGCCGAAGAGGTCCCCGTTGGACTTCGTCGCCGAGACGATCAGCCACCACACCGGCAGCAGGAAGTAGCCCGCGACAGCGAGCAGAAGCACGGTGACGCTCAACTGCTGAACAGTGGATCCGCGACGGCCGTACTGCGCAGTGCTGCTCATGAGGATCCTCGATTGCTCAGCCGCAGGAAGCCGTACGACAGGACGAACGTCGCGACGGCCAGGACGACCGCGATCGCCGCGGCGAAGTTGTAGTCGTTGAGGCCGAACGCCGCCTGGTAGGACAGCATCACCGGGGTGTAGCTGTTACTGATCGCCGACGTCATCGGCCGGAGCACCATCGGCTCCCCGAACAGTTGCAGCGAGCCGATGATCGAGAACACGCCGGTCAGCGTCAGCGCCGGACGCAGCAGCGGGATCTTGATGTGCCAGGCAATCCGTAGCCCGGAGCAACCATCAACCTGGGCGGCCTCGAAGAGCTCCCGCGGTATCGCCTGCAAAGCCGTGTAGAGGATCAGCATGTTGTACCCGGTCCAGGACCAGGTCACGATGTTCCCGATCGAGAACAGGATCGTGTGCGCGGACAGGAAGTCGAGGTCGACACCGGCCTTCGCGCCGGCGCCGACCAACGGACTGATGCCGGGCACGTAGAGGAACGACCACAGGACGGCCGCGATGACTCCCGGAATCGCGAACGGCAGGAAGTACGCCAGCCGGAAGAACCGTCCGAACCGCACGGCCCGGGAGTCGAGCAACAATGCCAGGAGCAACGCCAGGCCGAGCATGACCGGCACCTGGACAAGCCCGAAGGCGACCGTCCGCCCTACCCCGCCGACGAACGCGTTGTCCGCGAACACCCGCGCGTAGTTGCCCAGCCCCGCGAACACGGTCCTGGGCGGTCCGAGCCCGAGGCCGGACCGCTGCTGGCGGAACAAGCTCTGGTAGCCGGCGTAGCTGATCGGAATCACGAAGACAGCCACGAACAACACCGAGAACGGCGCAAGCAGTACGCCGGCGGTCCGGTTACGTCGAGCCGCGAGCCGACTCGTCATTCGTGAACCTCGAGGCCCTTCGACTTCATCGCAGCCACGGTCTTGCCCTGCAGGAGATCCAGTGCGCTGGACAGGCTGGTCTTGCCGGCGTACGCGTTGCCGAGTGCTTCGCCCAGGTCGGCACCGAGCTGCGACTGTGTCGGTCCCCACTGCCAGCTCGTGTCGGTGTTCTGGGCCGCGGTGGCGAAGACCTTGAAGATGTTCTCGCCGCCGTAGTACTCGACGCCCTTGTTCACCTCGGGCAGTTCGAGTCCGGCCTTGGCCGCCGGGTAGATCCCGGTCACGTCGATCAGGTTCTTCAGGCTGGCGGCGTCGGTGCTCATCCAGGTCGCGAACTCGACGGCTTCCTTCTTGTTCTTGCAGCCCTTGAGTACGGCCGTGCTGGAACCACCTTCGTTGCCGAACTTCTGCTCACCGGCGCTCCACTGCGGCAGCGGAGCGACACCGAACTTGCCCTTCGCGGCCGGAGCGTTCTGCGCGATCAGCGGGTACAGCCAGACCGCGCCGATCGCAGTCGCGGTCTTCCCGGACTGCAGCGCGCTCCACCAGGCCGCGCTATAACCCTCGTCGGTGGTGTTCACCAGCTTCTTGTCCACCAGACCCTGCCAGTAATCGGCCACCTGCCTGGTCTCGGGACCGTTGATCGTGACCTTCCACGCGTCGCCCTCGGTGCCGAACCACTTGGCGCCCTTCTGCCAGGCCAGGCCGGGCAGGCCGGTGGCCTTGAGGTTCACGATGGAGGCCTTCGGATCGGCACTGTGCAGCTTCTCGGCTGCCGCGGCGTACTCGTCCCACGTCTTCGGCACCGCGATCCCGTACTTCTGGAAGACGTCCTTGCGGTAGTAGAGCGCCATCGGGCCGGTGTCCACCGGGATGCCATACGTCTTGTCCGCCACGCTCACCTGGTTCCAGGTCCACGGGACGAACTGGTCCTTGGCGGCGTCGGCCTCCGCGGTGACGTCCTCGAGTGCGCCCTCGAGCAGGAACGTGGGCACGGATTCGAATCCGACCTGGGCAAGGCACGGGGCATTGCCGGCTTTCACCGCCGAGAACATCTTGTCGTAGCCGCCCTGACCGCCGGACGGGAGCTTGTCGAACGTCACCTGCACGTCCTTGTGGGTGGCGTTGAACAGCTCGACCGACTTGTCGTAGCCGGGCGCCCAACCCCAGAACCCCAGCTTGACCGGGCCGCTCGCGGCCGGGGCGTCCCCCTCGGTCCCACCACCACATCCGGTCACGAGCAACGGCAGCGTCATGAGACTTGCCGCGACCTTCACGATCAGACGGCGGCGCCCGACTGCTGTCCTGTCCATTGTTGTCTTCCTTCTGTTCGAACTGACCTTGGGCAAAATCTCGTCACGCGTAGCCGATGCCGGGTGCGGTCGGAGCGCGCACCAGGCCGTCAGGGCCGACGGCCGGTTCGCGGACGATCGGGTTGGCGTAGACGAGGGACTCGTAGTACGAGGTGTTGGGGATGGCCATGCACAGGTGGGCGTTGACGATGTCTGAACCGTGCACCTCCGCGCGCAACTGGAAGCTGTCCGCGAGATGCGCGATCCGCATCGCGCCGGTGATACCGCCCTTGTACTGCGCACTGGTCCGCACGTAGCCCGCCGTACCGGCGGTGATGAAGTCCGCGACGTTCATGTGCGCCCCGTCGGAGGTCTCGGCGACCAGCAGCGGTACGTCGACACGCTCGGCGAGACGCCGGTACGCGGTAACTCCGAACTCCCGCATCGGCTCCTCGTACCAGGTGTAACCGACCTCCGACAGCGCTCTCCCGACGTAGACGGCATCGGTGAGGTCGAAGCCGGCGGAGCCGTCGTACATCAGCGGAACGTCGTCGCCGACGTGAGCGCGCAGCTTCTGGCACAGGTCGGCGTCGGCGCGCGCATCGCCCCAGCCATGCAGCTTGATCGCTTTGTACCCGGCCTCCAGGCACTGGTCGGCGACCTCGAGGTACTCCTCCACCGACGAGAACGTCACCGTGCTCGCGTACGCGGGGATGGCGTCCCGGAAGGTACCGAGCAGTTGATGAACCGGGAGGCCGGCGGCCTTTCCGGCCAGGTCCCACAATGCGACGTCGACCAGTCCGAGGGCGTAGATCGGAAGCTCCTCGATCCGGTCCAGCTCCCACAAGCGATGCCACAAGAGCTCTCGCCAGAGGGGATCCGCACCGATCAGGTCCGCGCGGATCCGGCGGTCGACGAGATCGGCCACGATGCGTCCGCGGCGGGTGTGCGCCTCCCCGGTGAGTCCCTCGTCGGTGTGGATCCGCAGGATGCCGCCGACCGCCGCCCCCTCCGAGCCGGGCAGTCCGGTCCGCCACCGAAACGACGGCTGCGCCGGGAGGTCGACGAGTTCCAGGGTCACGTCTGTGATTCGCATGGTGTCCTTCAAGGTGGGGAGGCGCGGTGCCCGCCGGAGCAAGATCAATCAGATCCATTTGGCTCAAGTTCGGCAAATTAGAGCAGATCCTTGGGGTTGACGCAATACATCACCGTGGACATACTCGACCCACCTCGAACGCCTACAGCGACCGCGATTCGGCGCACAGGGCGCGCGAGGGCAGAGGCCATCTCGCAACTGCAGGCCTCAATTCATTTCCCAAAGCATCAGATGCATCACGTCGCCTCGGACTTCTGCCCAGCTCAAGGAGATCGACAGTGAGACGCACAAGAACCGCATCCTTACTAGCCCTCGCGGCGACCCTCGCCGCGGCGTTCCTCCTCGTACCGCCCAAGCTGTCGGCGTACGCGCAGCAGACGGCCGGCAGTGCCCCGTTCATCAACTCGTGGCTGGTGTCAGGCCCGTTCGACGCGCCGGTGGCCGACAAGCTGTACGAGTGTGAGGTCCCGGAGCCGGTGAACTATGCCCCGGCGGCCTCCACGATCACCGCGTCGTCGTCGACGCTGGCGGTGAATCCCGTGTCCTACCTGGTCGACGGGAGTGCGAGGAACCAGTGGGTGACGGAGAACGACTCGAGCCCCTGGGTGCAGTTCGCCTGGGGCAGTCCGATCTCTCTCAACGAGGTCCGGATCGCCCAGTGGGGCGACGGCCGGCACGTGAACAACTGGTACCACCTGACCTTCAGCCTCGCGGACGGAGGCTCCGTCGAGTCGGGCCGGGTGGACAGCGCCTCCGCCAGTCCGTCCACGCCGACGGTGTACTCCGCGGATCCCGGGCTGACGAACGTGGTCGGGCTGAAGATCGAGATCGACAAGGGGCGTACGCCGTACCCGTCGATCACCGGACTGTCCGAAGTCGAGGTGTACAACCGGCCGGTGCCGGTCGACGGGAAGACCCAGATCACACCCCAGCTGGGCGAGACCCTCGGCGCCGGGACCGAGCACCACGAGTGGGAGTACTTCGACGACCGGATCTACAACCGCAACTACGACGATTACCAGGACCTGTACGGGTACTACACGGTCAAGAAGGGCGTCGACACTCGCAACAAGTACGTCTACGCCAGTACCTACGTCTACAGCCCGGACGCGCGGGACGCGTTCTTCGACGTCGGCGCCAGCGGGTCGTACCGGATCTACGTGAACGACCGCTGCATGACACCGCCGAGCACGCCGGTCGAGGTACAGAAGGACCTCACGAAACAGGCGGTCCACCTGCATCAGGGCTGGAACAAGCTGATGATCCAGATCAAGCACACCTACACCGAGGACGTGAACAGCAACGGCGTACCGATCGCCAATGATCAGAACGTCGCCTACCTGGGGTTCTACGGAAGGGTGGCGGACCAGAACGGCAACAAGGTCAGCGGGCTCGTCAGCTCCGTTGCGGGCCCGGCCGAGTCGTTGCGAGTCGTCTCCCAAGGGCTGTCGACCGACGACCCGGTCAAGGTTCCGCTGCCACGGAACAACATGCCGACCGGGTACCGGGAGTGGCCGTACGTCTGGAACAAGTCGACCAGCACGGCGAATCACGGCGTCGCCGCGTCGGCGTTCCAGTTCATGGCCGGCGGAGGCACCCCGGGCTACTCCTGGAAGATCGTCGACGGCCGACTGCCGGACGGGCTGGAACTCAACGCCGACGGCACGATCGCGGACGGCCTGGTGAACGGGAAGGCCGACCTCGGCAGCACCAAGGGCATCATCACCGGTGCCGCCGCAACGGGCGACTACAACTTCACTGTGCAGGTCACCGACAGCGCCGGCAGTACTGCGACCAAGACCTTCACCACCACGGTGAAGGAACGCCCCAACAAGTCGTTCGAGGAGGGCCGGGTCAGTGCCCTGACCCACGCGACACCGACGTACAACTACTTCGTCGATCCCAACTACTCGGTCGACCTCTGGGCGGCGAGAGCCAAGCGCGAAGGACACTCACTGGTCTCGGTCGAGGCCCTGCAGCAGAACTACTTCTGGCCGTCGAAGTTCGCGGACCCGAAGCACATCAGGCAGCTCTACCTGCCCAAGGACGGCAACGGACAGGTGGTCGACGGTCTGAAGCAGTACGCGCAGGCCGTGAAGCGGTACGGCATGCAGTTCGGGCTGTACTACGCGACCGAGGGCGGCGGCCTGCAGCACTACTCCACCGACGTGTTCGTGCAGAACGTCGAAGACCTGATCCGGCGGTACGACCCGGCATACCTGTACTTCGACGGTCCACAGGCGATGCCCAACGCGAACTACGACGTGATGTACAGCGCCGTACGCGACCACAGCAACGACATCGTCATCGACTCGAACGCGTGGGGCGAAGAGTACGGCGACCCCGACCTGCGCACCGGCGAAGCATCCGGCATCTACTCCAACGCCGCCGCGAACCATCTGGTCAAGCGGACACCGATGGAACCGTGGAAGATGATTCGCACCAAGAACCAGGTGTCCCCGTACTACGGCCAGCGCGACGACTTCCGGCAGGTCACCCAAGAGATGATCATGAACGCCGGCCGCGGCTACGTCGACAACAACGACCAGACAGTGATCGACAGCCGAGGCCCGAACTGGGACTCCCCCACCCAGATCGCCACCAGGTACCCGAAGGGCGTACAGGAATTCATCGACGTCCGGGAGAACCTGGCCGACTGGTTCGCGCCCACAGGTCTTCCCGAGCGGCACGAGGCCACGACCGGTACGACGCCGTACTTCCTGGCTGGCTACGGCTACGAGGACGACGGGCGCGGCAACTACGACAAGTTCGCCTTCCCGAACAGCACAACTGGGCCGCAATGGGGGTACGCGACCGCGCGGGACAACGACGTCTACCTCCATGTCATCAAGGGCCCGGACGGGAAGAAGGGCTTCGACGCGATCCCCGGACGGACACTCACCATCCGCCCCGTCAGCGATCGGGTGAAGTCGGTGACCTGGCTCAATCAGAACGTTCCAGTGACGTCGTTCAGCCAGACAGACGACAGCCTGACCATCAACCTCGCCAACGTCGAGGAGGACCCGATCGACACGATCATCAAGATCGTCACCGACAACCCGGCGCGGAAGTACAAACTGACGAACGTCGTCGCCACCGGCGAACAAGTCTCGTCGCGGGTCCTACGGATCCGGGCCGAGGGATACATGACGTACCCGGCGCTGAAGGCGAACCTCTCGGCAATCCGCTACACGAGTGCGGATCCCGGCATCGCGAAGGTCGTACCGTCCGGAATCGTGACCGGCGTCGCGGACGGTACGACGACGATCACGGTCTCCGGTACCTACGAGGGAGTCACCAGCTCGGACACCTTGAAGGTCCACGTCAAGGATGGCTCCGTCGCCGTCGGCGAGGACATGATCAGCGCGTCCTTGCTGGTCGACGGGAAGGAGACGTACGGCGAGTTCGGCCTGAACGACGGGCTCCCGTACGAAATCGAGGGCAGGTCGGCCAAGGGTGGTGCGATCGGAGTCGACGCGGCCCGGATCAAATGGCACGGCGGCATCGTCGATCTGGCCGGCGGCGACAACTACACCCCGCTGGCCATCAAGGAAGTCGACACCTTCAAGTTCGAGAAGAACACAATCGTCACTCCGCAGGTCGACCAGCTCACCAGAGGAGTCGTCTGGGCTGACATCACGCTGAACGGCAAGACCGTCACGACCAACCGGGTCTTCCTCGACCTGCAGCCGTACCGTGACCTCACCAAGACGGCACGGATCACCGCGGGAAGCAACGAGGAGAGGCTAGGGACGCTGACCGACGGACAGACCATCGATGCGAAGCATTTCGACAGCCTGAAGTGGTCCGCTCCCACCGGTACGCCCACCTGGATCCAGTTCGAGCTGCCGGCGACGTCCGCGCTGTCGAATCTCGACCTGACCTTCAACACGCAGGATCAGCAGTACCTGAACACGCCGAAGACGATGACAATTCAGACCAGCGTCGACGGGGTGACCTGGAACGACGTCAGCACTGTCAACGGGCCGACCGGCAAGGCCTACTTCGGCGTCTACAACCAGTACCCGTTGAACGTGCAGGGTCGATACGTCAGGTTGGTCTTCGAGGGCGGATCGAACGGCCCGGCGATCGACCTGCTCGAGGTAGCCGTCAACGGTAGGTAGATCAACAGCACGCGGACGCCATCCCGGCGATGGTTGCTGCCTGGTGCGGCTCAAGCCCGGACCAGGCAGCGACCACGATCCTCGGCCGGCGATGCAGATCAAGCGGTGCCGTCGGCGGGGAAGAGACGGCTGTGGATCTCCTGCTTGAACTGCTCGAGCGTTGTGTCGATGTGCTTGGTCATCAGCGTCACTGCCTGCTGCTCGTCGCCAGACCCGATGGCCGTCGCGATCGCCGAGTGCTGCTTCGCGGCCGCCACAGTCGAACCACCCGCCACGCCCGCCAGCCCGATCACGCTGATCTGCCGCTGCAGCCGTTGCACAGAATCGACACTCGCGGACAAGAACATGTTGGACGACGCGTCGCCAATGGCTCCGTGGAACTTCTCGTCGGCCCGGTTGAACGCCTCGAGATCCCCCTCCCGCGCGGCGTCCGCGGTCAGCTGTGCCGCCTCACGCAGCGCCTTCACCTGGGCCGGAGTGGCCCGCTGCGCCGCCAGCTGTGTCGTCGTAGTCTCCACGAAACGACGGAACTCGAAGATCTCCTCCACCTGGCGAAGATTGGTCGGCAGGAAGTGGGACAACGACTCCCGCCACCGCGCGGCCTCCGGCTCCGCCACGTAGATCCCGCGGCCCATCTGAACCGAGATCCGCCCGAGCGCGGACAGAATCTTGACCGCCTCCCGGACGATGGTCCGAGACATTCCCACCGCCTCCGCGAGATCCTTCTCGGTAGGCAACCGGTCGCCGGGCTCGAGGCGTGCCCGGACGATGTACTCGAGGATTCGCTCTGCCGCGATCTCGTATCCGGGACGGTATCCGCCCTCCGCACTCGTCTGCGCGGGTGACGACCGCTCGGACCGATCCGGCATCTCTTCCCCAATCTCGCACCGACATGCCCACCGAGTGCGCCCTCGCCACCGCACGCTAGGGCCAAGATACTTCACATCCACACAGCCAACGGCGAGCGCCCATCGAACAATGAACCAGACCAATATGCTCATCTCGACTGCGCAACTCTGCCGGACCTGACCTCACAGACGCGGACCCGCTACGCGACACGTTCGACTCATTGCTCGTCTGCTCGATCCGTCTGGCCGCTCTCAATGGTCCTGCGCGTGATCAGACCCCGGCCGACCAGGTCAAGGAACGCGTCGATCAGAGGTCCCCGTGCTGAGGGTGCCTGTCCGGCCATGGGGCCGAGAAGTAGCTCCGACAGCCCATGCACGGCGGCCCACGCGTTCAAGGCGGCGGTGTCGCGATCTGCCGCGTCGAGAACCCTCGCGTCCACCATGCCGTCGAGCGCCTGCTCGAGCAGTTCGCCCGGCATCAGCCCGGAGTCGCCCACGCCACGTGCTTCATCCCCGGAGTGATCGGCATCGTCGCCGGGACGAACCGGCGCATCCTCAGCATGAGCCGTGGTCTTGCTCGGCGCGAACGCGGCGGCGAACAGTCCTGGTTCGCTGAGGGCGAACTGAACGTAGCCGCGCCCGACCGCGCCCAGGCGGTCGATGGCGTCTCGGCCCGGTTCGCCGCTCGGCCGGCATTTCGCCAGCTCGGCCTCCATCGAACGCGCCAACGCGGACAGGGCGTCGAATGCCACGGCCTCGACCAGTTCCGGCAGCGCGCTGAAGTGCCGGTACGCCGCGTTCGGTGAGACGCCGACGCGTCGCGCCGCCTCGCGCAACACGATTGCGGACGGACCGCCTTCTCGGGCGAGCTCGGTGCCCGCTTCCACCAGGGCGCGGTGCAGATCGCCGTGATGGTAGGGCGGATGCCTTTTCGCGTCGGGTGCGGTCACGACAAACAATGTTGACACCGTGAACTTCACGTGGCAAGTTCACAGTGTCAACATCGACCGCCGTGAGGGAGTTCGCCGTGTTCTATCGACTGGGTCTGAAGATCGTCGCCCGCGCTCGGGTTGTCCTCGCGATGAGTGTCGTTGCGCTCGTGATCTCGGCTGCCCTCGGGGTGGGTGCGTTCGCCCGGTTGCTCAGCGGCGGGTTCGATGATCCGGCCTCGGCCTCGAGTCAGGCGAAGGTTCTGCTTGACCAGAAGTTCGGCGGTGAGCCGGATCTGATCTTCCTGGTGCACGCGCGGACCGGGACTGTCGACGGCACCGCCGTCACCGCCGCGGGCCAGGCGCTGGCACACCGGTTGAGCGCCGATGCCAGATTGCGTGGCGTCACGTCGTACTGGACCACACAAGCGCCCGGGCTGCGATCGCGCGATAGCACCGACGCGCTGATTCTGGCCAAGGTGATCGGCGACGAACAGACCGCTGATACGAACGCCAAGGCCCTGCTTGCCGACTACGCCCACCTGGACAGCCCGGACGCGACGGTGCGCATCGGCGGTGCCCGGGGAACCGATGTCGCCGGCCAAGTCGGCAAGGATCTCGCGGTGGCCGAGGCGATCGCCGTTCCGATCACTGTGGTGCTGATGATCATCGTGTTCGGCAGTCTGGTCGCGTCCCTGCTGCCGCTCGCGATCGGGGTTCTCGCGATCTTCGCCACGTTCGCGGAGCTGGATCTGCTGACGCACGTCACGAGTGTCAGCGTCTTTGCGCTCAACCTCGCGACCGGGCTGGGACTGGGCCTGGGCATGGACTACGCGCTGCTCATGGTCAGCCGGTTCCGTGAGGAGTTGGCCAAGGGTGTCGATGTCGGCGATGCGGTCGCCCGCACGATGGCCACCGCCGGGCGCACGATCGCGTTCTCGGCACTCGCTGTCGCTGCCGCATTGTCGGCGATGCTGGTGTTCCCGGTCTACTTCCTGAAGTCGTTCGCCTACGCCGGGGTCGGCGTCACTATCTTCTCCGCGGCCAGCGCATTGCTCGTGTTGCCGGCTCTGCTCGCGGTCCTCGGCCGGCGAGTGAACTCCGGACGGATCCGCGCGGTGCGTAGCGTCGAAGCGCCGTTCTGGGGGCGACTGGCTGCCGGCGTGATGCGTCGCCCAGTCGTGGCTGCGCTCCCGGTTATCGGGGTGCTGCTGTTCCTGGCGACACCGCTGCTTTCGGTCACTTTCGGGACCCCGGACGAGCGGGTCCTGCCAACGAGTGCGGCGAGTCACGAGGTCGGCGACGCTCTGCGCAACGACTTCGCGACCACGCCCGACGTCATCGACGTACTGATCACCCCCGCGCTTTCGCCGTCCGAACTGCAGGGCTATACCCAACAGCTCAGTCACCTGAGCGAGGTGCAACGAGCCGACATCACCATCGGAACTGCCGGGGCCGGTCAGCCAATCTCGCAGCGCGTGAGTCTGAGCACCGGACTGGACGCATCCTCCGGCGCAGCGCAGGACCTAGTGAGGCAGGTACGTGCGGTGTCCGCGCCAGCGGGAACAACGGTGCTCATCGGCGGCGCCACCGCGACTCTCATCGATGCGAAGCAGGCAATCAGCTCCTACCTGCTACTGGCAGGGGCGCTGATCGTGGTGACCACCTTCACCCTGCTGTTCCTGTTCACCGGCAGCATCCTGCAACCGATACGTGCCCTGCTCGGCAACACCCTCACACTTGGTGCGACGCTCGGCGCAATGGTGTGGATCTTCCAGGACGGTCACTTCGCCGACGTCCTCGGCTTCACCCCAAGACCCACCGACACCGCGATGCCGGTCCTGCTGTTCTGCATCGCCTTCGGGCTCTCGATGGACTACGAACTCTTCGTCATCAGCCGGATCAAAGAACTTCACGATGCCGGTGTCTCCAACGCTGACGCGGTCACCGGCGGGCTGGCTCGCACCGGACGTATTGTGTCCACCCTTGCCGCGTTGCTGGCCGTCGGCTTCTTCGCCTTCGGTAGCAGCCACGTCAGCTTCATCCAGTTGTTCGGGCTCGGTACCGGACTCGCGATCCTGATCGATGCCACCCTGGTACGCGGCGTCCTCGTCCCCGCCTTCATGCGCGCGTTCGGCGAGCGGAGTTGGTACGCACCAACGCCGTTGCGGCGAATCCACAACCGGATCGGCGTCAGCGAGAACCCACCCGACAAGGCAACGCTGGTCAATGCCTGACTCCCGCAACCCCCGAGCAGTTGCTCTCCGCCACCGCCGCCGGCGTCGACGCCTCGCGCCTACTAGACACCGCCCAGGCCCTTACGCCCGGCATGCCTCGACAACACGTCAGCTTCGTCTGCGGCGACATCGCCGACTTCGACCGCGACGACTTCGACGCCGTGCGCAGGAAAGGCCCGAAGCCTCGAGGCGGAAGGCCATACATCCAGTCGTCACTCAGATGAGGGAGCAGCGGATCCAAGCAGATCTTCAAACTCGCGACAGCGACGCTTTCGATCTGCCGACTTCTCGTCATTGCCCGGATGAACCAACTGCCGGCGCCACGACGAACCCTCTGCGAATCGGTGTGAACCGATCCACGACGCGATGGCTACACTGAGCTCTCGTGGGAAGGGGTATCCCGAAGTACGCAGTCCGGATGACCGATCGGTGGCGGATCGTAGAGATGAGCGGCTGGGACCGGGATGCCATCGACCTGGTCGAACCGGGTTTCATCGAGTTCAGCGCGGATGGGACCGGTCAGTTCGGCTTCATCGCCGTCCGCGGTTGGCTGGACAGCCGACCAGTCGAACGAGACGACCGGCCCGCTGTCGAGTTCACGTGGGAGGGCGTCGACGAGGGCGACCAGGTGAGCGGACGCGGCTGGGCGGTTCTCGTCGACGACGAGACGATCGAGGGCCACCTGTTCTTCCACCTGGGCGACGACTCGACGTTCCGGGCAGAACCCTTTACCCCTGCCGACTCAGTGGGTGGGTAGTGAGCGAGTACCAGTACTACGAGTTGCTGGCGATCGACCGACCGCTGGACAAGGCCGAGCAGGTTCCGCCTGCCGTGTGATCTGCTCGATCCCGAAGTTGTCGAGAACTACTGCGCCGCCGACCAGGCGAGTGCCTGGACCGTGGGCGACTTCATCGTGCTCGACTTCACCAGCGATGACGAAGGCGGTGAGTCCGAGTTCGACTACGACGCCGAGGCGTTGCTGTCCGCGCTCGTCGGAGTTCGTGGAACTGCGCGGGTGCGGATGGAGCTGCTGCACCGTTTCCGCGGCGACACCGCCCCGACCATCCCCGTCCCAGCCCGCCGGACCGTGGCCGACCTGCTCGACAACGCGGCACGCCGGCGAGCCGACCACGACCGTCGGCTGGCCGCCCAGCGCGCCGAGGTCGTCGGCGTGGGTCTCGCTCCACTGGGCCGCTTCGTGCAGCCCCAGCTCCGCCGCTAGGAGAGCCGGCGGGCTCCTAGTCGTCCGCGAGCGCGAACGGTGTCGTTCCGGTCCGCGGGGCCGATCAGGCGAGTAGCGTTCGGCCTATGGTCGCTGCTCTGGGAAAGCTCGTGGTCCGCGCCCGCTGGTGGGTCATCGCCGCCTGGATCGTGGCCGCCGTGGTCATCGCGATGACAGCCCCCGCCCTGCAGTCCACGCAGGACCAGTCGGAGTTTCTGCCCGGACACTACGAGTCCGTCAAGGCGCTCACCGTCCAGCAGGAAGCCTTTCCCGAGCGCGGTGAGATCGGCGCGATCGTGGTCTTCGACCGAGAGGATGGCAGCGCGCTGACCAAGGACGACCAGGCCAAGGTGTCCTCCATCGCCGCGCAGCTCAACACCAAGGGCTACGACAACCTCGGCGCTGCGGCCGCTGCCCCGCCGTCGGACAACGGGTTGGTGCAGGCGATCTTCGTGCAGGTCAAGCCGGGCAAGAACGCCTTCGACCCGGCTGCTGTCGAAGACGCCCGGAGCCTGCGCGCCGACCTCGAGCCACTGGTTCAGGGGACCGGCCTCCGCTCGGGTGTAACGGGCCCGGCGGCCCAGTCGCTGGACTCCCAGGAGTCGTCCCAGCAGGCGCTCGTCGTGGTCAGCGTCGTGACCCTGTTGCTCATCGTGGTCCTGCTCGCGCTGATCTTCCGTAGCGTCATCGCGTGCGCCCTGCCCATCGTGACCGTCGCCCTGGTCGGGACGACCGCCACCGGGCTCATCGCGGTGGCGAACGAGGCGTTCGACCTCAAGGCCGACAGTTCCATTTCGGTGATCTTGTTCATCGTGCTGTTCGGCATCGGGACCGACTACATCCTGTTCTTCCTGTTCCGTTACCGCGAGGCCCTGCGGCTGGGCTTCGACAGTCGAGGCGCGGTGTCCCACGCGGTCGAGCGAGCCGGTGAGGCGATCGCCTCGGCCGGCGGGGCGGTCATCATCGCCTTCATGGCGATGGTGCTGTCGTCCCTGAGCATCTTCCGCTCGATCGGGCCCGCACTGGCGATCGCGGTCGCACTGGCCGTACTCGCCGCGTTGACGCTGGTCCCCGCGGTCGTCGCAGTCCTGGGGCCAAGGGTCATCTCCTGGCCGTCGAAGAAATGGATGGTCGAGCCCGAGGCCACCCGGTTCCGCGCCATCGGGCGGTCGGTTGCCGCGCACCCGGTCCGCTACGCCGCCGTCGCGGCGGGCTCGCTCGCCGTCCTGTCGTTGTTCGCCATCGGGTTCAACCCAACCTTCAACTTCTCCGACAGCAGCACCCAGAAGACGGAGTCGGGCCAGGCGCTGATCACCTTCCAGAAGGGCCAACCCAGTGGCGCCGCCGACCCCACAACGGTGCTGCTGCGCTCGACCGGCGACCAGCCGCTCGACGACGCCGAGCTCAACGCGTACGCCACCGAGCTAGGCAACGCGGAGGGCGTCGCGTCGGCGGCGCTGACCGCCCGCACAGATGACGTCGCGGTGTTCACCGTCGTCCTCTCCGACGACCCCACGTCCGACGCGGCGATGGCGAACGTCGAGGGTCCCGTGCGCGACACCGCGCACTCGGCCGCGCCGGACGGGACCGAGGCTTTCGTCGGCGGCACCACGTCGATCTTCGTCGACCTCGACGACGCGATGGCGCGCGACTACTCGGTCGTGTTCCCGGTCGCGGCAGTACTGATCATGATCATCTTGGCGTTGCTGCTCCGCAGCCTCGTCGCACCGTTCTACCTCATCCTCTCGGTGGGCCTCGGCTTCACCGCCAGCCTGGGCGCGACCGTACTGGTCTTCCAACACCTGCTGGGACAGCAGGGGCTGATCTTCATCCTGCCGATCTACATCTACCTCTTCGTCGTGGCGTTGGGCACCGACTACAACATCTTGATGGTGGCGCGCCTGAGAGAAGAGGCACGAGGAGGGCTCGAGCCACGGCCCGCAGCGGCCAAGGCGATCGAGCATGCCGGTCCGACGGTCGCGGCCGCCGGCCTGATCCTCGCCGGCACCTTCGCCTCGCTGATGCTCGCCGAGGGCACGTTCTTCAAATCCTTGGGCTTCTCGTTCTCCATCGGCATCGCCATGGCCGCGTTCGTGATGGCGCTCTTCCTGACCCCGGCGCTCACCGCACTCATCGGGCACGCCGCGTGGTGGCCCGGCCACGGGGACCGCGCCACCGACACAGTCGAGGAGCCCGTCGAGGCGCACGTCCTCGAGAGCTGATCCCACCGGAATCGCTCCGGTCAACTGTCAGGGCACCGTTGCGCTCTGCGATCGCCGGGCATGCAGGCCCGTGGGCGGATAGTCGGCTCAATCAGATCGCGAGTCTGAGCTCCTTGAATGCGCTGGCCAGCCCCAAACCGGCGCGGCCTCGACTCCCAACCCGTAGTGACCACGGCGCAGGTTCTGAGTCTTGATCGCCATCGCACGCTGGGGTGAACTGTCAACCGGACCCTCGATCACCAAAGACGCGCTCATCCCGATCTGGCTCGTGCTCCTCCCCGGAATCATCAACCTCATACTCCTCACCCGCGCGACCGCCCCCGACAAACTGGATGGGCGCCGCCCGCAGGCAACCAACGCCGCCAGCTGACAGCAGCCCATGCTGGCGGCATTGGCCGGCCAACCAGCTCGTCCTAGTGCTGCCCCAGCTATGGGCGTCGACAGCAACGAAGGAGGTGTGCATCAAACCCGGGGTGGTTCAGATCCTTCACAGGTCTGCGGCTGGGGAGGAGGATCTGAGTTGGGGGTGGAGAGTCCTGGACGATGTGGCGCGCCGTTGGGGCGGTGGCCGGAGTGCGGCTGTCATGCCGGATCCTGGGGTGCGTGAGGTGGTGCGGGGTTTGATCGGCGTGTGACGTCCGGGGGACGAAATGTCTGTGGAAGCCCATGTGGTGAAGGAGGCCTGGCTCGATCGTGCGCTCAAGAGCGCGGGGATCGATCGGGCGACGTGGCGGCCGGCCCGTGGCTTCGCCGCGAACCGGCGGACGGTCGAGGCTGTCTACGACTACTACGGCAAACTGTTCGTCGAGCACTCGCACCTCGAGTGGGCCGGGATGGCGAGCCTGATCGGCCCGTCGTTCTACGCCGGATTCAAGGATCTCGGATTTCTACCGGACACCGCCCGCAAGATGGCCGTGGCTGTGTTCGGGCGGCCGATCAGACGCCTCACCGAGCACAGCGTGGCCGATCTGGGTTTCTATGCCACGACGTTCCTCCGGATGCAGCGAAAGATCTTCGAGGACCAGGCGACGATGCACGAGGCATACGTCGCCGGCGGTCTGCCCAAGATCCAGGAGCTCTACCAGCTGCGAATCATCGATGTGGCCACTCTCGAGGCCTGGCGGGACATCGACCGCGGTCAGGCGACGAACGATGCGACGCTGATCGATCGCGGTAACCGCACCCTGCTGTTCCGCGAGCAGTTCGACATCATCGACCGTTTCTACCTCCAGATGCTGCGGCACGATCGGCCGGAGGGCGCGCTGTTCACGTATCTGCTGACGCTCGTCGGGGCACCATCGATACCCGGTGTCCACTCCTTCCCCGAGCGGTTCCCGCTCGCGCTGGTCGCGCGCCTGCCGCGAGGCGTGATAAGCGTGCGGACACCGCTGGCCAACGGGAACATCGCCGTGTTCGCCAACCGCTGGAAGCTGATCGAGGACGACACGCTGCCGAAGTACCTCGCGTTCGTCCGGGACCGCGCGGATGAGGCACGCAAGCTGGCCGGCACCCCGGTGTCCGAGCGCGCGGTCGGCCAGCGGCTCCTCGAACGCGCCGGCCCCCTGATCGCCGGCGCTTTCACACGGTGGGACGTCGACGTCAGCGCCGGACGAACTGGAGGCGTCTCCGCGATCCCGCCGGCGAAGCCACTGACTCAGGCCTTGACCGAGGATCGGACGATCGATCTCAGGAGCCCACCTAGCCGCGACTCGGCCGGGTTCGACGCGGACGCGGACAGCCGGGTCTGGATGAATCCCAACCGCCGGCCATTCGATCTCAGCGTGCTGCTGCCAGGCGGGCGGGTGTACCGCACGCAGGCGGCGGAGACGGTGATGCTGAGTTCGACACCGGTGAGCGATCCCGACCGGCTGATGGTGCAGCCACCGGCGGCCGGTCTCGACCCCGATGCCACCCAGCGGCTCATCGCCGAGTACGCAGCCGAGTGGGGCTTCCCCGCCACCGCTGCAACCGATTGGCGTGCTGGGGTGGACCGCCGCGTCACGACCGACCGCAGCTACAGCACCCATGTGTTCACTCCCGACGATGTCGGCTTCGTCCACCTCGAATTCCAGGTCTCCCACCACGTGGCCGAGGGCACGTTCGTGGTGTCGACCTTGTTTTCCTGGCCCGGCACAGTCCACGCCACCGAGTAGGCGACACATGCAGGTATACGACCAGGTCGCTTCTGTTCAGGTTGCCCATTTGGTCGCGCCCAAGACCGTCTCGGCCGTGCGCTTTAGGCGTCGTCGCAATGGGAACGAGGCGCACACTGGCCCACAGACCTGGCTTTTGCTCGACCTGCTGGGACGCGGGCGACGGCTTCGCGGCTGACGGAGCAGTCACGGAGCAGGGACGATCATGGGCCGGATTTCGAGGACCCCAGCACAGGTCCCCACCTGCTTTGAGGAGCAGCGGAGGTGGCGGGATTCTCTTATGGGCAGGCCTATTTCAGCTCGGCGGAGGTCTTGCCGAGGAGCCGGCGGGCCACGATCAACTGCTGGATCTGCTGGGTTCCCTCGAAGATGTCGAGGATTTTTGAGTCTCTTGACCACTTTTCGAGGAGTTGGTGTTCGGAGTAGCCGAGGGTGCCGGTCAGTTCTATGCAGCGGAGGGTGATGTCGTTGGCGGTGCGGCCGGCCTTTGCTTTGGCCATGGAGGCTTGGAGGGAGTTCGGTTGACCGTTGTCGGCCATCCAGGCGGCTTGCAGGGTCAGCAGGTAGGCGGCTTCCCAGTCGGCCTCCATCGAGAGGTACGACGCGGCCGCGGCCGGCTGGAGGTAGACGGGGTGGTCGTAGTCGACCTCGACGCCCGCCTCCGCCAGCAACGAGCGCGTGAGTTCGAGCGAGGCACGGGCGCAGCCGACGGCCATCGCGGCGACCAGTGGGCGGGTGTTGTCGAACGTCTGCATGACACCCGCGAACCCTTTGTCTGTGTCGATGTCAGGCGATCCCAGCAAGTTCGATCGGGGCACCCGGCAGTTCTCGAGACGGATCGTCGCCGTGTCCGACGCGCGGATCCCGAGCTTGTGGTCGAGCCGCTCCACCGACAGTCCGGGGGTGTCCTTCATGACCACGAACGACTTGATCGCAGCGCGACCCAACGAGCGATCCAGAGTCGCCCACACCACCACGGCATCACACCGCCCACCAGCGGTCACAAAGATCTTCTCGCCATCCAGCACGTACGAGTCCCCGTCCAGCCGAGCGGTCGTCTGGATGTTCGCCGAATCCGACCCACACCCCGACTCGGTGATCGCCATCGCCGCCCACACACCGTCGAACCGACGCAACTGCTCCTCGGACGCGACGGACGCGATCGCCGAGTTCCCGAGTCCTTGCCGCGGCATCGACAGCAGCAGCCCGACATCGCCCCAGCACATCTCCATGATCGACAGCACCGACGACAGGTTCGATCCATTGACAACGCCTTCAGCCGAAGCGGTACGGCGTACTCCGGAAGCACCCGCACCGGAACCGGTGCCCGAGGCACCTAATCCGTCGACCATCGCCGCCAGCATGTCCAGCTCGACCGGATACTCGTGCTCGGCCAGGTCGTACTTGCGCGAGTTCGGCCGCAGCATCTCGGCCGCGACCTGGTGTGCCTGGTTGACGAGGGCACGGAACTTCCGGGGTGTCTCCAGGTTGATCATCAGACCAGCACCGCGCCTTCCATCACGCCGATGGCCCGCAAATCGCGGTACCACCGCTCCACCGGATGCTCCTTCACGAAGCCGTGCCCACCGAGCAGCTGTACGCCGTCCGTCCCGATCTGCATGCCCTTGTCCGTGCACAACCGCCGCGCCAGCGCGACCTCACGGGCGAACGAAAGCCCTTGCTCAGCACGCGATCCGGCCCGATACGTCACGAGCCGCATCCCCTCCAGCTCGATCCCGATGTTCGCCACCATGAAGGCCACCGACTGCCGGTGGCTGATCGGCTCACCAAAAGCGGTCCTCGAGTTCACGTACGGCGTGACGTAGTCGAGCACGGCCTTCGCCGTACCGAGGGACAACGCACACCACCCGAGCCGGGACAGCCGGACGCACTCGGCATAGTCCGCGAACGTCCCCAGTTGCACGGCCGGCACGTCGTCCAGGATCACCCGGCTCAGCGACGCCGCACGCAACCCCATCGACGGCTCGGCCTCGATCGTCACCCCGGGATGATCGGACTCCACCAGGAACAACGCCGGCCCGGACGACTCGACCTGCGCCGCGATCACGAACAACTCCGCCGAGGCGCCGCGCGGCACCAACGACTTCACGCCGTTCAACCGCCCGCCGGTCCAACGCGTCTGCAAGACAAAGGGATCGAAGACCGGCCGAGGCTCCAGCAAAGCCAGCGCCGCCGCCGGCACGGACGAACCCGTGAAGGCCGGCAGGTACGTCGCCTGCTGCGTCTCATCGCCCCACAACGAGATCGCCGTACTCACCGCCGCCGGCGCCAGGCACGCGACCGCTTGACCCATGTCGCCATGCGCCATCGCCTCGGCCACCAGTACGCCGGTCATCGCCGACCGCTCGGTCACGATGCCACCGAGCTCCTCCGGGACCTCGATCAGGCTCAACCCGAGGTCGGCGGACGACGACAGCACACTGTCGTCAGTCACACAGGCCGTGTCCGCAGTCGCGGCCGCAGGACGCAGTACCTCCGCGGCGAACTCGCGGACGACGTCGACCACCATCTGCTGGTCCTCGGTCGGCGTCAGGTCGAACTTCCCGGTCCCGCGCGCCGCCGGCAGCCGCGACGGCGCGGCGAGCTTCGACGCGGCGGCGAAACGCCGGGTCAGCGCGCCGGCCGTCCGGAAGCCGGTCTTGGTCGCCTCGAACACCACCCGCTCGGTCTGCTTCCGCAGCCCGAACCGGTCGATCGTCCGCGACTTCGCCAGCCGGTTCAACCACGCGACCCCGACTCCGATCGCGTCCCGGCGGCCGCGTGTCCGCTCCTGAAGGCTCATACCGCAACTGTAAACCGAAGTTACAACCTGAGTCACGTGAGCCGGCCCACAGCCGGGTGAGATAGCCTGACCGCTCACCGAGTGGCTCGATCGAGGCTGGAGCAGGCAGTGGCGGTCAGCATGTCCGACGTCGCCCGCCACGCGGGTGTCTCGCAGCGCACCGTCTCCAACGTGGTCAACAACTACGTGCACGTCTCCCCCGCCACCCGCGCCCGCGTGCAGGCAAGCCTCGACGCCCTCGGCTACCGGCCGAACACCGCCGCCCGGCGACTCCGTACCGGCCGCACCGGGACGGTGACCCTTGCTGTCCCGACCTTCCGCGAGCGGTACTTCGCCGACCTCGCCGAGGCCGTCATCGCGGCAGCCCAGCAGCGGGGTACGACGGTTCTGGTCGAAACCACCGGCGGACACCACGAGGCCGAGGTGGAACTGCTGCGTGGTGGCGGCGACGTCGTCACCGACGGCCTGATCATGAGCGCGGTGGCGCTGGGCCGCGCGGACGAGCACCGGCTGCGAGATCGCAAGTACCCCGTGGTTCTGGTCGGCGACCGCGAACCGGGCAGCGAGATCGACCACGTCGGCATCAAGAACCGCGAGGCAGCCCAGGCCGCGGTCTCCCATTTGATCGACTCCGGACGGCGACGAATCCTGCTGCTCGGCGCGAACCACGGACCCCGGCGGTCCTATCAGCTTCGCCGCCAGGGCTATCAGGCCGCACTGAAGAAGGCCGGAGCCGAGCTCGACCCTGACCTGCTGATCGACTGCGACTGGACAACGGCCGCAGCTGCGGACGCGATGAGCGCACTCCTGACCAGCGGAGCTCCCAGACCTGACGGCATTTTCGCGATGAACGACTCGGCCGCCCTCGGCGCCCTCCGGGCGCTCCTGCGTGCGGGTGTCGACGTACCAGGTGAGATGTCGGTCATCGGCTTCGACGACATCGTCGAGTCGAGTCTGTCCACGCCGTCGCTCAGCACGGTCGCGCCACTGCTCGACGACCTCGCCGGCATGGCGCTGGACCTGCTCGAGGAACAGTTCGGCGCGGACGAGCCGCGGGTCCCTCAGCACCGGATGGCCGGCTACGAGCTGCGCCTCCGCGAGAGTACCGCCGTCTGAAGCCGAAAAGGGGCACAACCTCTTGTTGCCAGCATTTGCTACGTAGTAAATTCCGGTGACCATGACACGTACAGCCCTCGCCCCTGTGTTCACCGGAGACGGCCGCATCGAGTTCGCGGACCGCTCCTACCCCGACCCAGGTCCCGGCCAGCTCCTGCTCGCCGTCCAGGCCAACGCCCTCTGCGGCACCGACCGCGACCAGTACTTCGGCGGCTCCGGCGTCGTACCCGGTCACGAAGCCGCCGGCACCGTGCTCGTCGCCGGCGAAGGCACCCGCGTCCCGGCCGGTACCCGCGGCGCCGTGTTCCTGATGGACTACTGCGGCGAGTGCCGCAGTTGCTTGCTCGGCGCAACCAATCAGTGTCTGGCCAAGCGAGCGGACATGGGCTTCACCCACGACGGCGGCTACGGCCCGTTCGAGCTCGTGCACGAGACGAACTTCTTCCCGATCAGCGACGACATCGAGATCGGCACCGCGACCATGCTGCTGGACGTGATGGGCACCAGCAGTCACGCCCTCGGCCGAGCGGCCCTGATCCGGCCGGACATCGAGAGCGTCTACATCGCCGGCGCCGGGCCGATCGGGCTCGGCCTCGCGGTGATGAGCAGGCTCCGGTACGGCGCCGACGTCCCGGTGTACATCTCCGACATCGCCCGCTGGCGCCTCGACTTCGCCGAGTCGTTCGGAGCCATCCCAGTACTCGCGGATGACGTCGGCGCGGCGGGGAGCCCTGACATCGCGTTCGACTCGTCAGGTAAGGGGGTCGCCCGCCGCGCCGCCCTGGACATCCTCGGCCGACGCGGCGCACTCATCTGCGTCGGCCACGGCGAGACGGTCACCATCGATGTGTCGAGAGACCTGATCGCACCCGAGCACGCGATCCTCGGCAGCGAGTACTTCCGGTACGACGAGATGGCCGGCAACCTCGCCCTCCTGCAGGCCAACCAGGAGCTGATCGGCCGAGTGATCAGTCACCGCTTCCCGGTCGCCGACATCGGCGAGGCGTTCCGGCTGTTCCTGTCCGGCGAGACCGGCAAGGTCGTCGTCACCCAGGACGCCGCCTCATGACCGAGCGACTCCGTGTCGCCGTGGTCGGCGCCGGCGGCTGGGGCGAACAGCATGCGCGCATCTTCTCCCGCCGCGAGGACACCGAGCTGTGCGCGGTCGCCGGACGCACGCCCGAGCGGACCCGAGCCCGAGCCGAGCGGTACGGCGCCACGCCGTACACCGATCTCGACCTCATGCTGCGCCACGAGCAACCAGACCTGATCACTGTCTGCCTGCCGAACGAGGACCACTATGACGTCACGCTGAAGCTGGTGCGCACCGGCGTACCGCTGCTGGTCGAGAAGCCGCTCGTCTTCGACCTCACCGAGGCCGACAGCCTGCTCGCCGAGGCCGGTGAGCGCTTCTTCGCCATCAACTTCAACCACCGGTACGCCGAACCCGTCCAGCGGGCCAAGGCGCTGATCGACGCGGGCGAGCTCGGTGAGGCGGTGTTCGCGACCTGGCGGTTCGGCGGCGAGGCCAACCACGGCAACTCGCCGCACGCCAACCTGATCGAGACCCAGTGCCACGGGTTCGACATGCTCGAGCATCTCGTCGGCCCCATCTCCACCGTCTCCGCACACATGACCGACAAGACGTACGGCGCGTTCAGCACCATCGCGCTGGCGCTGGACTTCGAGAACCGCGCGGTCGGCACGATGCTCGGCAGCTACGACTCGTCGTACGCCTATCCCGACACGCAACGCATAGAGATCAACGGGACCGAGGGTCGCCTGGTCATCCACGACACCGTCCGCGCCCTGACGTTCTCGCGCATCGGAGACGATGTCGAACGTCGCTGGCACTCCGGCTACTTCGACGACGAGGCCCGCTACTTCGCCGGCACGTTCGACCGCCACGTCGACGCGATCCTCGACGCCCTTCGCGCCGGCGGCGCGCCACCGATCCACGCCCGGGCCGGCCGCCGCGCACTCGGGCTCGCCCTGGCCGCGATCGAATCCCACGAGACCGGCAGGCGCATGGCAGTGAATCGGTGACTTCTTCGGCCGGCTGAGGATCCGCCACGATCTCCTCAGCAGCGCGATCGCCGTACCATCCAGCCATGAGTACGACGGATGACCGGACCAACGCACTCGTCGAGCGGCTCTTCCGGAACGCCGGTGCGGCGCTCGAGATCTACTCCATCTACCTCAGCGAACGCCTGGGCCTGTATCAGTCGCTCGCGGACCACGGCCCCTCCACGTCGGTCGAGCTGTCCGAACGAACCGGGACCGCCGAGCGCTACATCCGCGAATGGCTCGAGCACCACGCCGCCAGTGGACTGATCGACGTCGATGACACCGCTGCGGCACCCACCGAGCGGTGCTACCACCTGCCACCCGAGCACATCCCGGTGCTGGCCGATCCGGACGCCGTCGAGTATCACGCGTACAAGGGAGTGGAGCTCGCGCGCGCGGCCCGGATGCTGCCGGATCTCGTCGAGGCGTTCCGCACCGGCGGCGCACCCCCGCATCAGCCTTGGGAACCCGAAGGACGGGCAGAGTTCAACCGGCCGACCTACCTGAACCTGCTAGGCAAGGAATGGCTGCCGGCCATCCCCGAGATCGACCGGCGGCTGCGCGCCGAGCCACCGGCCCGGGTCGCCGACTTCGCCTGCGGCACCGGGTGGTCGTCGATCGCCATGGCCCAGGCGTATCCGCGGATCACCGTGCACGGGCTCGACCTCGACGAGGACGCGATCGCCGCGGCGAGCCGGCATGCCGAGGAGACCGGTCTGGCCGATCGGGTCAGGTTCTCGGTCGCGGACGCGGCCGACCCGGCGTACAGCGGCCCGTTCTACCTGGTCACGATTCTCGAGGCCCTGCATGACATGCCGCGGCCGGTCGCGGCGCTGCGCAGCGCGCGGGCGATGCTCGCGCCGGGCGGTTCGGTTCTGATCGCCGACGAACTGGTCGAGGACGAGTTCACCGCGCCTGCCTCGGAGCTCGAGCGGTACCACTACGGCTGGAGCTTGATGTCCTGCCTGCCGGACGCGATGGGCGACCCGGAATCGGCCGCGACCGGCGCACTTATGCGTCCGGAAACGCTGCGCCGCTACGCCGCCGAGGCAGGATTCCAGGAGACGCGGATACTGCCGTTCCACACCCCGCTGTTTCGCTTCTACCGGCTCATCCCGTGATCGCGTCGGCCTTCGCCTGCAGGTAGCGCTGCTCCGGGAGACTCGTCGTACGGCGGGCCGCGGCCAGGTAGTGCTCGTGGGCCTTCGCCAACTCCCCCGCGCGCTCGTAGAGATGCGCCCGGACGGCGTCCAGCCGGTGGGTCTCGGTGATGTTCTTGTCATCGTCGAGCGTGGCCAGCAGGTCCAGCCCGGCCTGTGGTCCCTCGACCTGGGCGAGTGCGATCGCGCGGTTGAGCGTCACCATCGGGTTCGGCGTGAGCTTCTCCAGCAGCAGGTACAACGACAGGATCTGCGGCCAGTCGGTCGCCTCGGCGCTCGGCGCCTCGGCATGGATCGCCGCGATCGCCGCCTGGAGCTGGTACGGGCCGACAGCACCTCGCGCCAGGGTGCTCAGGATCAGCGCGGCACCTTCCTCGATCTGCTCGCGGTCCCACAGCGTGCGGTCCTGGTCGTCGATCGGGACCAGGCCACCGTCCGCGGTGGTGCGCGCCCGCCGCCGGGAGTCCGTCAGCAGCATCAACGCCAGCAGACCCGCGACCTCGCCGTCGTCCGGCAGCGCCGAGCGCAGCATCCGGGCCAGCCGGATAGCCTCGGCGGTCAGCTCGACGCGCTGCAGTTCCTCGCCAGAACTCGCCGTGTATCCCTCGTTGAAAATCAGGTACAGGACCTGCAGCACAACTCGCAGCCGGTCGGCGCGCTCGTCCTCGGGCGGCATCACGAACCGGCTGCCGGCCCCCTTGATGCTCTTCTTGGCCCGGCTGATCCGCGGCGCCATCGTTGCCTCCGGCACCATGAACGCGCGGGCGATCTCGGCCGTGGTCAGACCGCCGACCGCGCGCAGTGTCAGCGCGACCTGGGACGCCGGCGTGACCGCCGGATGACAGCACAGGAAGAGCAGGGTCAGCGTGTCGTCGGCATCCGGTGGCGAGTCGACATCGGCGCCCGGGGCAACCAGCTCCTCCGGCCCGGCCATCGCCGCGACGGTGTCCTCCCGACGACGCCGCGCGCTCTCACTGCGGAACTGGTCGGTCAGCCGTCGGGTCGCGACCGTGATCAACCAGCCGCGCGGATTCGCCGGTACGCCGTCGGCGGGCCACTGCGTCGCGGCCGCCAGCAACGCCTCCTGTACGGCGTCCTCACACAGATCGAACTGCCCGTACCGCCGGGCCAGGAAGCCCAGCACCTGCGGCGCGAGCTCCCGCAGCAGCCCCTCGACCTGACTCATCCCACACCTCCCAGCTGCACCTTACGCGTCAGGCGTACGACCAGCCGGTCCAGCCGTCGACGTGGATCGTGATCACCGGCCCACGAGGCGGATCCCCCGCATACTGCGGATACTTCGCCGCCAGCAACTCGATCGCAGCGGGCTCGTCGGCCTGAACCCGGGCGATCCCGTCGAGTCGTACCCACCACAGATGCGTCCAGTCCTCGTCGTACTCGTCGACCAGGACGGCGACCCGCTCGTTCGCCGCGATGTTGCGCAACCGCTTCAGATCGGTCGTCGTCTTCGGCTTCTGATCGATCCCGACGAACACGAGGTCGCCATGCACCGCGTACGTCACCGGCACGACGTGCGGCCGCAGATCATCGCCGACCGTCGCCAACCGCCCCACCCGCGCAGCAGCCACCCGCGCCCTACAGCTCGCCTCATCCAGTCGCACCCTCCGACCCTAACCACCCCAGCCTCATCCCCGGCGCCGCCAGTGCCGGGGTTGCCCCCGAGCTGGTGGGTTGCGGCTTGAGCTGTCCGGACTCAACGGGTGGCCGGGCGCTCGCCCAGGCGGTCAGCGGCGCGCTTGCGCAACTGGTGGGTTGACGTCTCATGTGGTGGGTTGCCGTACCGGATTCCGGGGCGCCAACCCACCATCTCGGACGTCAACCCATGACATGGGTCGCCCTCGGCACCATGTCCGCGCCGATCCATAGCCCCGGGCGCGGACCGGGGCCGGGGCCGGTGGGCCAGGTGCCGTGGGTTGGTGCCGTGGGTTGGTGCCGTGGGTTGGTGCCGTGGGCCGGGGCCGGTGGGCCGGTGCCGTGGGTTGGTGCCGTGGGCCGGGGCCGGTGGGTTGGTGCCGTGGGTTGGTGCCGTGGGCCGGGGCCGGTGGGCCGGTGCCGTGGGTTGGTGCCGTGGGCCGGGGCCGGTGGGCCGGTGCCGTGGGTTGGTGCCGTGGGCCGGGGCCGGTGGGCCGGTGCCGTGGGTTGGTGCCGTGGGCCGGGGGCCGGTGGGCCGGTGCCGTGGGTTGGTGCCGTGGGTTTGGGGCCGTGGGTTGGGACGGGTCGTGGTGGGTTGGGACAAGGAATTGCCTGTCTCAGCCCACCACGACCTGTCCCAGCCCACCAGAGGTGGACCGATCCGCGGGGAACAAGCCCCCCGGGACCGCCCGGCCCAGCGTCTGCACACCGTCCACCCTGCCTCCTTGCCCACCCCGGGACGGCGGCGAACATTCCGACCTTGAGCCCGAGCTCGCGGGCCAGCGCGGGAACATCGCCCGCTATCCCGGCCAGCACACCCGGCCGACGATCACCCACACATCGAGCAGAAGAGCCGGATAACCCCGCAGGTTGCCTTCTCCCCTCGTATGAAGGCCCCACAACTTGAGGGGTTAGCCGGCTCGTCTGCTGGATGTGTGGGCGAAGTGAGTGAGGTCGGCCGGTGTGCAAGCTCGACAGGAGATGTCCGTCCAGGGGTGCTGGTCGAGCGAAGCATTCACGCCTGACCCCGGCCGGCCAGGCCGGGTCAGGGCGGACACCTCCTGTCGACCTTGCACACACCCCCAGCCCTCGTCCGCATCCCCGGCCACCACGAGCTGTCTCAAGTCATCGGACCCGCGGTCCGCACGCCGACCACGACACGGCGAGCCGGCCGAACGCCACCCACACATCGAGCACAAGAGCCGGCTATCCCCTCAAACTGTTCGCCGCCGGGACTTGTGTTCGCGGTCAGCGCTGGAGGTAGCGGAGGGTGGCGGTGGGGAGGGTGCGGGTTAGGGGGCCTATGAGCGAGGCGTCGCGGAGGGCGGTGCGGGCGGCGAGGTGGCCGCAGGCCCCGTGAACGCCGCCGCCGGGGTGGATCGCGGAGCTGCCGAGGTAGAGGCCGCTGACGAAGGTGCGCGGACTGCCGAGGCCGATGGTCGGGCGGAAGATGAGCTGCTGGTGGAGTTGCATGGTGCCACCACCGACGGCGCCGAGGCCGAGAGCGGCGTTGCCTGACTCCAGCTCCGAGGGGCGTTGCAGATCGCGGGAGATGATCAGGTCCGTGAAGCCGGGGGCGAACCGTTCGATGGCGCGCTCCATCCGGCCGGCCAGCTTGCCCGCGGACTCGTCGTCCGCGAGCCCGCGCGGCAGATGCGAGTACGCCCACACCGCCTCGGTGCCGGCGGGTGAGCGGGTCGGGTCGGACTTGGTGGTCTGGCCGATCAGCAGGAACGGCTGCGACGGCAGCCGACCGGTGTCGAGGTCGGCGGAGAGGTGGACGAGATCGTCCGCGGTCCCGCCCAGATGGACCACACCGGCCGATCGCGCCTCCGACGACTTCCACGGGATCGAGCCACTCAGCCGGAAGTTCAGCTTGACCGTCGGATAGTCCCACTCGAACCGCTCGTCCAGGTCGCGCCGCAGCCCAGCCGGGATCGTTGCATCCGGCAACAGCGAGCGGTAGAGCACCGACGCGGACGTGTCCGCGATGACGGCCCGGCTCACCGCGACGGTCTCCCCCGATGCCGTGCGTACGCCGGTCACCCGTCCGGAGGACACGTCGATCCCGGCGACCGGCGTACCGGAGACGAGCAGGGCTCCGGCGCGTTCGGCCCGGCGGACCAGGGCGGCCGACAAGGATGACGACCCGCCGGCCGCGACCGGGAAGCCGACGTCCTGGGCCAGCATCGCGAGCAGCCAGCCCATCGTGCCGCTGACGCTGCCCGACATCGGCGCGTCGGCGTGCATGGCGTTACCCGCGAGCACGGCCGCGCCGCGCGGACCGGCGAACAGTTCCTGGCCCATCCGGTGCATCGGCATCGCCATGAACCGCGCGAACCGCAGCAACTCCCCCGCGGACCCCAGCTTGCGCACGAGCTGGACCCCGGGCACGACCGGCGGCCACGAGGTGAGCAGTGACTTCAGTAGCGGTTCACGGATCGCGACGTACTGCTGAAACAGCCGCAACCATGCGTCACCGTCACCCGGGTGGTCGGCGCCGATCGACTTCGCGGTGCCCTCGGGATCCGGGTGGACCGCGACCGCCGTACCGTCCTCCGCGTCGAGCAGATGCACCAGCGGTAACGGCGCGTGCGCCCATTTCAGCCCGAACTTCTCCAGTTCCAGCGCCCGGATCACCGGTGAGGCCACGCCGAGCGGGTAGTTCGAACTGAAACGATCACTGATCCAGCCGTCGTCCTCGACCGATCGGACCGCGCCGCCGAAGGTCTCCGCGGCCTCCAGGACCAGGACGTCCCAGCCCGCGTCGGCGAGGGCGATCGCGCTCACCAGCCCGTTGGGCCCCGACCCGATCACCACGGCATCAACACTGCGCGGCAGCATGCCTACGACCTTAACTCGATCTCCCGCATCAGGGTGGTGACCTCGCGGGCGCGCCCGACCATCGCCGGATCGACCATCCGGCCGTCCGCCAGCACGATGACGCCACCGTCCGCGACCCCGGCCTTCTCCACCGCGGCGAGCAGAGCCTCTGCCTCGGCGATCTGTCCGGGAGTCGGCGTGAAGCACTCGACGATCGTCGCCAGCTGCCGCGGGTGGATCGCCGTACGGCCGACGAACCCGAGCGCACGACCTTCCAGACAGGACGCGCGCAGGCCTTCGTCGTCGTTCACCCGCGGGAACACCGACATCATCGGCGCGCCCAGACCTGCGGCCCGGGACGCCGACACCAGCCGCCCACGCGCCCACGCCAGTCCCGCCGGTCCGTCCACGCCCAGCGCACTGGACAGATCCGCCTCGCCGAGCGCGACCGCGACCACTCGCGGATCCGCGGTGGCGATCTCGAACGCCTTCTCCAGCCCGAGCGGCGACTCGATCAGCGCGGTGATCCTTGCCGACGGCACCTTTTCCAGGACGGCGCGTACGTCGGCCGCGCTCTCCACCTTCGGCAGCCGGATCCGCACCGACGGTACGGCGGCCACCGCGGCCAGATCGTCCTCGATCCACGGCGTCCCCGGCGCATTCACCCGAACTTCCACCGGCCCGTGGGCGTTCGCGGCGATCCACGCGACCGCCCAGCCGCGCGCGCCCGCCTTGTCGTCGACCGGTACGGCGTCCTCCAGGTCGAACACCACCACATCGGGGCCCGCGGCAACCGCCTTCGCGAACCGGTCCGGCCGGTTGGCCGGAACATACAGTGCCGTCAGCACCTAACGCCCCCTCAAGCGAACGGGTCAGACCACGCCCGCGGCCCGCAACGCTGCGAGCTGCTCCGGCGTGACACCGATCTCGGCGAGCACCTCGTCGGTGTTCGCGCCATGTGGCCGGCCGGCCCACCGAATCGACCCCGGCGATTCGGACAGCCGGAACAGCACGTTCTGCATCTGCACGGGACCGCCGAGCTCGTCGTCGTCCACGGCCACGATCGTGCCGAGAGCGGCGTACTGCGGATCGGTCATGATGCCGCGGATGTCGTGCACCGGTCCGGCCGCGGCCTCGGCCTTCTCGAACTCAGCCATCACCTCGTCCAGCGACCGCTCCGCGATCCACGACCCGACCGCCTCGTCCAGTTCGTCGGCGTGCTCAGCGCGCTCCCGCCCGGTCGCGAACCACGGCTGGGCGACCAGATCGGCCCTGCCGACCAACGTCACCACCCGCTCGGCGATGCTCTGCGAGCTCGTGGACACCGCGACCCACCGGCCGTCCGCGGTCTGGTAGACGTTGCGCGGCGCGTTGTTCGACGAGCGGTTCCCGAGCCGGGGCTGGACGTACCCGGTCTGCTGGTACGCCGTGATCCCGCCACCCAGCATCATCAGGATCGGCTCGATGATCGCCAGGTCGATCACCTGCCCGGCCCCGGACCGATCCCGCTCGCGCAGCGCGACCAGCACCGCGTACGCCGTCGCGAGCGCGGTGATCCCGTCCGCCAGCCCGAACGGCGGCAGCGTCGGCGGCCCGTCCGGCTCACCGGTGACCGCCGCGAACCCGCTCATCGCCTCCGCCAGCGACCCGAACCCGGGCCGTCCCGACCACGGCCCGACCTGACCGAACGCGGTCACCCGCGCGATCACCAGCCGCGGGTTCGCCTCGAGCAATACGTCAGGCCCGAGACCCCAGCGCTCCAAGGTCCCCGGCCGGAAGTTCTCGACGAGCACATCGTGCGAGCGAACCAGTTCGAGGAATACATCGCGACCGCGGGACAGGTCGAGGGTCGCGAGCCGCTTGTTCCGGCCGAGGGTCTTGAACCACAACCCGACGCCGTCCTTCGACGCGCCGTGCGTCCGCGCGGCATCCGGCCGGGACGGATGCTCGATCTTCGTGACGTCGGCCCCGAAGTCCCCCAGGAACGTCGCCGCCAGCGGTCCCGCGAACAGCGTCGCCGCCTCGAGCACCTTCACACCATCGAGCGGAGCAGGTCTCATCCCGCGCACCTGAAGCCGATGGTCTCCGAGCGATCGAGACCACCACCGGTCAGCACCAGCTTGAAGCTCACGGCCGGCTCCTGCGGCCCACCGTCGGCGTACCAATCGGAGCCCTCGGCAACATAGTGCGAACCGCCCTTGAGAATGCAGAACCGGCTGCGCCCGTCGCGATGCTCGCTCTCGGTCAGGTTCCACACCAGCGGCTCGGCGCGGGTGAAGTCTGCCTCGAGCGCGGCGACCTGCCACTCGTCCTCGGTCGGCAACCGCCCGCCCCGCCACGCCGCGTACGCCCGCGCGTCCGGCAGATCGACGTACGTCACCGGGTGCTCCTCGGTCCCCGCGACGGGCGCGCCATCCACCCAGTGCTTGAGGAACCGGTTGGCCACAGCTGGCCGATATCCGGTCGCGGCCAGGAACTCGGCGTACTGCGCGTTCGTCACCTCGGTGATCGCGACCGAGATCCCCGGCAGCGACACCTCACGCTTGACCGTCCGGATGTCGTGCAGCCGCGGCGGCAGCGGCTTCCACTCCTCCACGTACGGCGCCTGGTCGTACAACCCGGTCTCGCGCCGCCGGTGCCGGACGGTCAGCTCCCGCTCCCCCGCCGGTACGACGACGACCGGGCCGAGGGACGCGTCACCGGAGACCGCCGGGACCGCGACCCGCTCGGCCGGTGCCATCGGGAACGCCGAGTCCTTCACGTGCGGCCGCGGCATCGTGCCCAGCCGGCGCGCGGTCGCCCGGCAGGACGAGCCCGCGGTGGCGCCGACCCGGATGATCCCGGCGACGCCACGCCCCGGCACGACCAGGTGGACGCCGTCGTCGTCGGAGGTGATCGGCACCCCGGACGTCACGTCGTACCAGTCACCGACCTGGTCCTCCGAGCGCAGCACGATGCCTTCGAAGTCCTCCTCGTCGCGGTTGATCAGCGTCCAGAAGGTGATGTCGGCCAGGTCGAACCGCGAACCGTAGACGCCGTGCTCCCGGGCCTTGTCCGGAATCTCCGGGGTCAGCTGGATCCAGTCGCCGTTGATCAGCACCGGCGCGAACGCGCGCTGCGCGGCGACCATCCGGCGCAGGGTCGCGCGGTCGCGGGCGTTCCAGCCGACCCAGGCGGAGAACACCGACTCCCAGACCAGCATGCCGACGCCGTTGACCCAGGCGGACTGCAGCTCGTCGCTGTGGTCCCGGTTCCACCGGCGGGTGTGGTGCATCATGTGCCGGCGCTCGAACAGGTGCGCGCGCAGGACCCCCGGCGTGTGCGTGTCGGCGAACCACTGCGCCCAGGACAGCGCGTGATCCCCGATCCTTGCCATCGGCAACCGTGACTCGCCCTCGAGGGCGATCGCCGGATTCGCCGCACGAAGCGCGCGGGCGAAGGCCGGGTCGCCCTCCTTCAAGGTGTCCAGGAAGACCCCGTCGACGGCGTAGTCGGTCACCATCGCGGCGAACTCCTCGGCGTCCGACCGGGCCGCTCGCCGGGTGCCGACATCCCACGGGTTGTAGTCGAAGAACACCTTCAACCCGAGCCGGTGCAGGTCGTCGACCAACTCCCGCAGCCCCGGCACGTCCCGGTAGAAGTCGAACTGGTTGCGCGAGTCGATCCCGATCACCGGATACGCGTGCCACAGCACGACCGCGTCGTACCCACCGAAGTCGTCGACGCCGTGCTGGACGAACTTGTCCGGCGTGAACGTCCCGGTCTCCACGTCGTACAACTGGTCGTCCCAGAGCCAGACGAGCGCCACCGAGTACGCCGTCTGGGTCCACTCCCGACCGGGGACCTCGTAGTGCGAGCCGTCGTACGGCGTGCGCTCGTAGGCGCTGGCGAGCCACTCCGCGAGCTTGGCGCGCCACCGCGGCAGGTCGGCCGGGTCGTCCGGGGCGCCGAGGATCTTGGCGTCGTCGAGGAAGGACGGGTCGACCCGGAGGCCGAGATCCACTATGGCGGGTAGATCGATCGGCCGCGGTTCGAGCGGATTCACAGGTACACCTCCGCATAACGCGCGTCGATAGCTTCCCCGTGAGGCACCGAGGAGATCGCCCCCGCTGCCTGAACACTCAATGAAGCAGCAACGTTAGCGCGTCGGACCGCATTCGTCAGGTCGCTGGTCGTGATCGCGCCGGTAGCTGACACGGAAGCCAACGTCGCCGCGAGCACACCACAGAACGTGTCACCCGCGGCCGTGGTGTCGACCACGCCGACCGGTACGCCGGGCACCTCGATCTCGTCGTCACCGCGGGTCAGGATCACCGCGCCGGCCGCACCCAGGGTGACGACCGCCGCCGGCACCTTCTTCAGCAGCGCGGACCGGTCCGCGCCGGCGATCGCCTCGGCCTCGGTCTCGTTCACCACCAGCAGGTCGACGTCGGCCAGCAACTCGTCGGCCACCTCGGCGGCCGGGGCTGCGTTGAGGATGAAGTACGAGCTCGCCGCGGCCGCCGCCTGGACGGTCGGGAACGGGATCTCCAGCTGGGCGAGAACGATCTTCGCCGCACCGACGACCGCTGTCGCGGCCGCGGACAAGGACAGTTCGCCGTTCGCGCCGGGGGCGACGACGATCGAGTTCTCCCCGCTCTCGTCGACCGTGATGATCGCCGTACCGGTCGGGGTGGCCGTCGCCGAGACCAGGGAGAGGTCGACGCCGGAGCTGCCGAGGGCGTCCCGGAGCAGGGCACCGCCGTCGTCGTCGCCAAGAGCGGCGACCATCGCCGTGCGGGCACCGGCCCGCGCGGACGCGACCGCCTGGTTGGCGCCCTTGCCGCCCGGCCCCCGGGTCATGCCTCCCGCGAGCACCGTTTCGCCGGGGCGCGGGATCCGCTGGACCGGGAGCACCAGATCCACGTTCGCGCTGCCCACAACGACAACCTCAGGCTCCACCCCGGGCCACCTCCACAGTCCGTCGTGCCAGCTCGGTGAATGCGATCTGATCCATTCCCGGAAGGCTCGTGGCGATCCGGTTCGCAAGTGGTGTGGACCACTCTGCCGGAACTCCGCGCACCGCGCCAAACACCGCACCAACGGTCGCGCCGACCGAGTCGGTGTCCCACCCACCCATCACCGCGCGACCGGCCGCGGTGGCGAAGTCCGGGGCAGTCAGCGCGTAGGCAGTGAGCGCGGTGTTGTTGACCGCGTGCACCCAGTGCAGGTCGCCGTACTCCGCGTGCAGGGCGTCGAGCGCGTCGTCCAGCTTGACGTCCTCCAGGGCCAGCCCGAACCGGACGGCCCGTGCGATCGCCCCGTCGGTGTTCACCACATCGAGACCGGCGACCGCGACTTCGCGTGGCGAGTCCAGCACCAGCGCGGCGGCCGACATCGCGGCGACCCAGAGCGCGCCGTCGACACCGGCACCGGTGTGGCTCAGCCGGGCGTCGACCAGCGCGAGCCGGGCCGCGGCCGAGCGGTCACCGGGATGCGCCCAGCCGTAGGCGTCGGTCCGGATCTGCGCGCCGATCCACTCGCGGAACGGATTGCCGACCAGCGCGGCCCGCGCGGGTTCGACGCCGTCGAGAAGGTTGCGGTAGGCAACACGTTCGGCGGTGAACACGCGTCCGGCCGGAAGGTCGTTCAGCCACGCCTGCGCCACGTCCTCGGTGGTCAGCTCCGACCCGTGCCGCTCCAGCAACTGCAACGCCAGGATCGCGAAGTTGAGGTCGTCGTCCTCGGGCATCCCGTCGATGACCTCGCGCAGGCTGGTCGGCTCCGACCGCCGGTTCCACGGCCAGCGTCGCTGCACCTCCTCCGGTACGCCGATGGCGGTGATGTACTGCGTCAGCGGCCACTGGCCCGACGTCTCCAGGATCTCCCGGATACCCTCGCGCGGGATCTTCTCCACCACCTTGCCGAGCAGATTCCCGGCCGCGCGGCCGAGCCACGCGTTGACCGTCCGCTGCTCGAGGTCGACCGGCTGGCCGAGCGACGGCAGATCGGGGATCTCCGGCTCATGCCAGGCCGCCGTCCGTGCGTCCAGTTCGTCGAGCAGTTCCCTGGCCAGTGCCCGCAGCTCGGGTGCGGCCGGCTCGTCGGTGGCGCCCGACGCCGGGGCGTCCGTCGTGCCGCCGGCGGTCAGCCAGCGCGCCTGGACGTCGGTGACGTCGACACCTTCGGACCGGGATTGGACCAGTTGGTGCGGCAGCAAGTCCTCCGGCTGCACCCAGGTCAGTCTCATCGGGCTTCTTCCTTCCCCTGTTGCGCCAGGCGAAACACACACCTGGTTAGTCGTCTCACCACAGCCTGATACTGCCTGCCATGGCTACTCGCCGCAGCTTCCTCACCGCGACCGGCGCCGCCGCCGCGCTTGCGCTCACCGGCAACCTCCCTGATCTCGTTGCGACAGCAATACCGCATCGCACCGACAATCGGCCGTTGTTCACGCTCGGCGTCGCCTCGGGCGATCCGCTCCCAGACGCCGTGGTGATCTGGACCCGCCTCGCGCCGGGTCCGCTCGAACCGTTCGGCGGGATGGACGACCGCGCGGTGCAGGTCGAGTGGGAGGTCGCCGAGGACGAGCTGTTCCGCCGCGTCGTACGACGGGGCACCGCCCACGCCCGCCCGGAGTACGCCCACACCGTGCACGTCGACGTCCGCGGGCTCCGTCCGTGGCGGCACTACTTCTACCGCTTCCGCGCGGCCGGGCAGGTCAGTCCGGCCGGCCGCACGCGGACCGCGCCGGCACCGTCGGACCAGCCCGCGGTGACGATGGCGGTCGCGTCCTGCCAGGCCTTCTACGACGGCTTCTACACCGCGTATCAGGACGTCGTACGCCGGGACCACGACGTCGTGCTGTTCCTCGGCGACTACATCTACGAGGTCGGCGTCGGTCCGACCGCCGGCGTCCGCAACCAGACGGTCCCGGTCGACTTCGCCGGCGAGATCTTCACGCTGGACGAGTACCGGGCGCGCTATGCACTGCACAAGACCGACCCCGACCTGCAGGCCGCGCACGCCGCGTCGCCGTGGATCGTCACGCTCGACGACCACGAGGTCGAGGGCAACTGGGCCGATTACGTCTCCGAGGACGGGCTGCCGCACGACGACTTCCTGGTCCGCCGGGCCAACGGCTTCCGCGCGTACTGGGAACACATGCCGTTGCGCCTGGACCAGTCCGCCGACGGTCCGTCCATCCAGCTGTACCGTCAGCTCCGCTACGGCCGGACCGCCGACCTGAGCGTGCTGGACACGCGGCAGTTCCGCGACGACCAGACCAGTACGGGCGGCTGGCTGCCGCCGGACCAGGTGTCGACCGATCCTGCGCGGACCATCACCGGCGCCACCCAGGAACGCTGGCTGCTCGACACGCTCGGTGATTCCAGCGCCCGATGGAACGTCGTCGCCCAACAGGTCGCCATGGCCCAGCTCGACCGGAAGACCGGCCCGGAGCAGGAGCTGCCGATGGACACCTGGAACGGGTACACCGCGTCCCGCGACCGGGTGCTGTCCGGCGTGCGCGATCGCGGCGTGCGCAACTTCGTCGTACTGACCGGGGACCTGCACCGCAGTGTCGCGTCCGATCTGCGGGTGAACTTCGCCGATCCCTCGACCCCCGCGGTCGGGACCGAGTTCGTCACGACGTCGATCTCGTCCGGCAAGGACGGTGTCGACGCCGACGCCACCGGCCGGGCGCTGCTCACCGAGAACCCGCACGTGAAGTTCCAGAACGTCCAGCGCGGCTACCTCAGCTGCCGCCTCGACAGCACCCGGTGGACGTCCGAGTTCCGCATCGTCGACCGCGTCACCACACCCGGCGGTACGGCGTCCACCCGCGCCACCCTGGTCGTCGAGGACGGCCGTCCCGGTACCCATCTGGCCTGAACGGAACCGACTATGAATCGCGCCGCGCTGCTCGTCCTCCTGCTCCCCGTCGGAGCAGTTGCCATCAGCAACAACAACGCCATCGACATCAGCGCCACGCCCCAACTGGTCGAGGTCGTTCCACTCCCCTGCTTCCCGTCCGGGAAGCTCAGCCTCGGGATGACGAACACCGGCCGGAACCCGACCGTCGCCGACATGCGGCTGTCGGCCGACTCCGCGCTGACCCTGTCCCGGCACCAGTTCTCCAGCTACCTGCCCGTCGGTCAGCTCGTCACCGCTCCACTCGAGATCACCGTCCCGCGCGGAACCACGCCCGCGACGCACACCGTCGACCTGAGCGTCGGGCGCGATCACCTGAAGGTGCCGGTCGCGATCAAGCCCGTCCCGCAGCGGGACGACGTGCTGCTCGGAGAGCAGGCGGTCGCGTCCTCCACCAACGGCGACATGCGGTTGTGCGGTGGCGTCGACGGCAACTCCGACTCCGCGCAGTGGGGTGCCAGCGGCTGGCACGACGCCACCAAGGGCGTCTTCCCGGACACGTACGGCGTCGACTTCCTCCAGGCGACGACGATCGGCCGAGTCGTCCTCCAGACCCTCGACTCGGCCCGCTACCCGGCGGCCGTGATGGGGATCCGCGACTTCGACATCCAGGTCCGCACCGGCGCCACCTGGACCACCGTCGGCGAGGTCCGCGGCAACGTGCTTGGCAAGGTCACGATGACCTTCGAGCCCCGCGCGGTGGACGCGGTCCAACTCGTCAGCCGCGACTCCAACGACCATGGCTACTCGCGGATCGTGGAGCTCGAGGCGTACGGCAGCTGACATCAGACCAGGGCATCCAACGCGGCCACGCGCCGGGCCCACCGCTCGGCGTCGGCCGCGCGGATGTCCAGGGCCACCGAGGCCATCACGCGCCCCGGCTCCACCAGATCAGTCTTGCTGGCCGCGGCGATGTCGGCCGCCCAGTCTGCGGGTACGCCGCTCAGTCCGCTGAGGGCACCCGTGATCGCACCGGCCATCGACGCGATCGAGTCCGCGTCCCGGCCGTAGTTCGTGCCGCCCAGGACAGCCCGGCGTACGTCGCCCTCGGACACGAGCACGAAGCCGAGGGCCACCGGCAGTTCCTCGATCGCCTTCGTCCGGCTCGGCCGCCGCGCGTCCATCGACTGGTCGCGATAGTCCGGGCCGACCGTGTCGTAGGGCTCGATCGCCTGGCGGAGCAGGGGAATCGCCTGCTCCCAGTCGGTCACCCCGTCGGCCGCCGCGGCCACCGCCTCGACGGCCCTCCGAGTGCCGTCCTTGGCCAGTGCCAGCGCCGCGCCGACCGCCGAAGCGGCCGTTGCGCCCGGCGTCATCGCGGCGGCGACGGCGGCCGCGAACACCCCGGCCGCCTCCCGCCCGTAGCTCGACTGATGCGCACCCGCGAGCTCGATCGCCTCGGCGTACGCACCCGCCGGGTCGCCCGCGTTGGCGATGCCGACCGGCGCCACGTACATCGCCGCACCACAGTTGACGATGTTGCCGACGCCGGCCTCGCGCGGATCGACGTGCCCGTAGTGCAACCGGGCGACCAGCCACTTCTCGGCCAGGAACACCCGCTGCAGCAGCAGCGCCTCGGTCTCCAGCTCCGGCACCCACCGGGGCCCGGTCAGCATCTTCGGGACCAGCGACTCGGCGATCGCGTACGCGTCCAGGTGGGCACGGCGTTCGTCGTACACCTCGACCAGGGCGTGCGTCATCAACGTGTCGTCGGTGATGTGCCCGTCGCCCTTGTGGTACGGCGCGATCGGGCGCGCGGTGCGCCAGTCGTCGTACCACGGGCCGACGATGCCGGTCACCCAGCCGCCGTGCCGCTCCCGGATCGCCGCCGGGGTCCAGCCCTCGACGGCCCCACCGATCGCGTCACCGACCGCGGAGCCGACGAGGGCACCTGTCGCCTTCTGTTCCAGCGCGGAGGTCACTGGTTGACCTGACCCCATCCATCGCTCAGTTTCTTGCCCAGCGTCGCGAGGTCGGTCTTGTTCGCCAGGAACTCCTGCAGCGCCGGCGTCGCGATCTGGTCCTTCCACTTCGGGTAGTTCTCCACGCTCTGGAACGGCGCCTTGGTCAGGTCGTTGCCGCTGGCCAGCGTCTGCTCCCAGCCGTTCTTGCCGCCGGTCGAGTTCAGGATCGCGTCCCGGGCCGCCTGGGTGGCCGGGATCAGCCAGTCACCCTGCCCGACCGCGGCCAGGTTCTCGGCCTTCATGAAGTAGTCGATGAACTTCGCGGACTGCTCGATGTGCTTGCCCTCGGCCGGCACCGACAGCGTCTGCGGGTTCGCCGCCTGCTTGATGCCGTTGCCCTTCAGCGGCGGCAGCACCTCCCACTGGAAGCCCTTCGGCGCCTCCTGGAGGATCTGCTGCGCGGCGAAGTTGCCACCGACAACCATCGCGTACTTGCCGGCGTAGAACCCGGGCAGGACGTCGGAGCTGCTCTGGGTCAGCGAGGTCGGGTCGATCGACTTGTCGTCGTACGCCATCGCGTGGATCCGCTTCGGGACCTCGAGCTCGGGGTCGCCGATCTTCGCCGTCGCGTCCTTGCCGGTGCCCTCGAAGAACTGCGCGTCGAAGTTCATGCCCAGGTTCAGCACGGTCGCGGTCGGGCTCTTCAGGCCCCAGCCCAGGCCGTGCTTACCGCCGGCGGTCAGCTTCTTCGCGTCCGCGGCCAGGTCGTCCCAGCTGAGCGAGTCACCGGTCGCCGTGATCCCGGCCGTCTTGAGCGCCGCCGAGTTGGCGAACACGACGTACGACTGCAGGAGTGTCGGAGCGGCGTACACCTTGCCGTCGCTCGACACGGTGTCCCAGACGCCTTGAGAGACCGCGTCCTTCGTCTCCTGGCTCAGGTACGGCGAGAGGTCCGCCAGGTAACCCTGGTTGATGAAGCCGGTGATGTCGGCGGACTCGTCGTGAATGATGTCCGGCGCCGTGCCGCCCTGGAACTGGGTCACCAGCTGGTCGTGCACCGAGTCCCAGCTGCCCTGGACGTACTCGACCTGGATGTTCGGGTTGGCGGCGTTCCAGTCCGCGACGATCTTCTTGGTCGCGGCGACAGTGGTCTTCTGGAAGGCGAGACTCTGGAACTTCAGCGTCACCTTCTCGGTCGAGGACCCCGAGTCACCGGAGCTGTTGTCACTGTTGCCCCCACACGCCGCGAGCGCCACCAGTGCGCCCGCCGCCGCCAGGGCGGTTACTGCTTTCCTCATGTGTTTCTCCTCAGGGGAAGGGGCTAGCCCTTGACTGCGCCGCTCAACAGGCCGGAAGTCAGCCGGCGCTGCAGGAAGGCGAAGAAGACCAAGCTGGGGACAGTGGCCAGGACGGACGCCGCCGCGAGCGGACCGAACTGGACCTGACCTTCAGCACCGACGAAGCGCGCCAGGACCAGCGGCAGCGTCTTGAGTTGCGGGTCCTGGAGCAGGACCAGGGCAAAAAAGAACTCGTTCCACGCCGAGATGAACGTGAACATCGCGGTCGCGATCAGCCCCGGTCGCAGCAGCGGCATCACGATCGACACGATGGTGCGGACCCGGCTCGCGCCGTCCACCGACGCCGCCTCCTCCAGCTCCCGCGGTACGGCGGCGACGTACCCCTGCAGCATCCACAACGCGAACGGCAGCGACCAGACCATGTAGACGATCACCACACCGGGGATCGTGTTGGTCAGGTGCAACGGCCGCAGGATCATGAACAGCGGGATCACGATCAGGATCACCGGGAACACCTGGCTGACCAGGATCCAGCCGTTCGTGACCGGCCGCAGCCGGCTGCGGAAGCGGGCCAGCGCGTAGGACACCGGCAGCGCCACGATCAGCACCAGGATCGTGGTGAGGATCGAGATCTGCAGGCTGTTGCCGAGTCCCCGCACCAGGCCCTGTTCGCTCAGCGCGTCCGTGTAGTTGGAGAAGTCGGCGTTCTTCGGCAGCAGCGACGGCGTGATGCTCGCGAACTCCTGCGGCGACTTCAGCGAGCTGGAGATCAGCCAGAGCAGCGGGAAGCCGAGGAAGATCAGGTAGCAAACGACGGCGACGTACTGGAGGGCACGGGCGGCCGGTCGTGTTCTCATGCCTCGCTCCTCAGCCGGTTCCGCAGGTAGACGGCGAGGAACAAGATGATGATGACGACCATCACGTCACCCATCGCGGCGGCCATGCCGAAGTTCCCGTACCGGAACGCCTCGTTGTAGGCGAACAGCATCGGCAGCATCGTCTTGCCGCCCGGACCGCCCGCGGTGAGCACGTAGACCAGGCCGAACGAATTGAAGTTCCAGATCAGGTCCAGGCTGGTGATCGCGACGATCACGGTCCGCAGCTGCGGCAGCGTGATGTTCCAGAACTGGCTCCAGGCGCTCGCGCCGTCAACCGCCGCAGCCTCGTACAGCGTGCGGTCGATGCCTTGCAGGCCGGCCAGCAGAGTCACCGTGGTCATCGGCATGCCGACCCAGATGCCGACCACGATCACCGCGGGCAACGCCGTACTGAAGTTGCCGAGGAAGTTGATCGGGTGGTCGGTGAGGTGCAGGTTCTGCAGGATCTCGTTGACCGGGCCGTTGGTCGGGTGCAGCAGCAGGCGCCACATGATCGCGACCACCACCGGCGGCATCGCCCACGGGATCAGGGCGATGGTCCGGGCGACGCCACGGAACCTGATGTTCGTGTTGAGCAGCAGGGCGAGGCCGAGCGCGGCGACGAATTGCAGGATCGTGACCGACAGGGTCCAGATGATGCCGATCCGGAACGAGTCCCAGAACAGGCCGTTGTGCAGCAGCTTGGAGAAGTTGTCGAAGCCGACGAAGTTCGTCTCGACGTTGAGCCCCGCGCGCGCGTCGGTGAAGCCGAGCGCGATGCCGCGGATCAGCGGGTAGACGCTGAGCAGCAGGACCGGCAGCAGCGCCGGCAGGAAAAGGAAGATCGCCTCGCGATTCTGCTTCGGCCTGGTGGTCTTCTTGACCGGCGTGGGGGTCGGCGCGGTCAGTGTGGCGGTCATGGGGCCCGCCGCCCTGGACTGAGGAGCGTAGGGAGCGAAGCGACTGAAGCGACGAGGGAAGGGCGGGAGTAAAAGCCCCATGACCCCCGCGCCGGAGGCGCGGCATTCAACACGGTCACGTGGACCTCCGCACACTTAACGACGGCTGTACGACGATCCGCCGCGGAGTCCGGGTGGAGTCCTCGATCCTTGCCAACAGCAACTCAGCCGCCCGGCGGCCACGTTCGGCCGACCCGAGGTTCACACTCGTCAATGGCGGGAAGCACTGCTCGGCGAGTTCGCTGTCGTCCATCCCGACCACCGCCACGTCGCTCGGAACGTCGAGTCCGTAGGCGGCGAGCTCGTGCATGACTCCGACGGCGAGCAGGTCGTTGGCGCAGACCACCGCGTCAGGACCGCGCTTCTTGAACAGCTTCTTCCCCGCTTCGCGTCCGGCGGCGAAGGTGAAGTCGGCAGCCTCGATCTCACCGGCCGACGTCAGCTTGAACTCCTTCATCGCGTCGGCGAACCCCTTCGCCCGGGCCGTGCCCGGCACCGTGTCCGCCGGTCCGTTGACGAAGGCGATCCGCGTGCGTCCCTTGGCCGTCAGGTGCTCGACCGCCAGCAGGATGCCCTTCGGAGAGTTGGCGCGGATCGTGTCGACGCCTGCCTTGGCGGGGACGTTACCGGCGACGACCACCGGCACCTCACACTCGCGGATCGACTTGATCAGGTCCTCGTCGACGCGGAGCGGGCTGATCACCAGGCCGTCGGCGTACCCGCGGGCCATCCCACGAACCAGCGCGACCTCGTCCACCACATCCGGCCCCGTCGTGGTCACCACCAGCCGATAACCGGCCGCGGACACGACCTCCTCGACCGCCCGCATCATCGTCACGTAGACCGGGTTACCGACGTCGGCGACCGCCAGCGTCAGCTGGAACGTGCGCCCGACCTTGAGCGATCGTGCCCGGGAGTCCGGCACGTACCCGAGCTCCTGCACCGCCCGCTGCACCCGCTCGACCATCTCCTCGGTCGCTGGCAGCCCGTTCAGTACGCGCGACACCGACGCCACCGAGACCCCGGCTGCCCGAGCCACCTCCGCGATCGTCGGACGACTCACGCCGGCCTCCTGTAATCGTTCTTGTAATCGTTTACAGGCCAGACATTAGGACGCCGGCGCCGCGCGGTCAACCTCAGGCCGGCAACGACCACCACACGCAACCGGACCGTGACCCGTCAGCGGGGCCACTGTCCGGGAGGACGGCGATCAGGCGCGGTACAGCAGCCAGGCGTCCGCCATCCGCTGAGCCTGGCCGGGAGTGAACTGGTTGTTGCAGGAGTCGTAGGAGTAGTCCATGTAGTTGTGGATCGGGTCGTCACCGGGTGCCGTGCAGGTGTCCTTGCCGGCCGGGCAGCCCGAGGTCGGCGTCTTCTCCGCCGGGGTGTCGGCGACGAAGTCGCCCTTGGCATTGCACCCACCGAAGAAAGTGTGCTCCAGGTTGAGCCAGTGCCCGACCTCGTGCGTCGCCGTCTTGCCCTCGTCGTACCGGCCCGCGAACGCGGTCGACGCGCCCGGGACCGACTCCCAGTTGAGGATGACTCCGTCGAGATACGCCCGGCCCGGCTTGGTGACGATGTCCGGCAGATACGCCCAACCGAGGAGCCACCTCATGCTTGCCCCCTGCTGAAACGGTCCCCAAGCAGTCCGACTCTAAGCACACGATCGGTGTCGCGGAAGGGCTACTCGTCGCCCTCGTCCGCGCCGGGGCGTTCGGCCCAGGGGGTTTCCTTGGCGGGGCGGACGACGATGAGTTTGTCGCCGGCGGCCAGGACCGAGACGTTGGCGTCGTAGTAGCGGTGCACCTTGCCGTCGCGGACGACCGACACGACGCGGTCGGGGACGGCGGACGGCGGCTTGCCGACCTCGCGGCCGAGCACCGGACGTTCGGCCACCTCGAGGCCCTCGCCGTACGTGAGCAGGTCCTCCATCACTTCACCCAGGTTCGGGCTGACCGAGGTCAGGCCGAGCAGCCGGCCGACCGCCTCGGATGACGTGACGACCGCGTCCGCACCGCTCTGCCGCAGCAGCGGCACGTTGTCCTCCTCGCGGACCGCGACCACGACGTGCGCGTTCGGGTTCAGTTGCCGCACCGCCAGCGTGACGAGCACCGCCGAGTCGTCGCGGTCGGTCGTCACGATCACCTCGCGGGCCGTCATCACCTCGGCCCGGCGCAGCACGGTCCGGTTCGTCGCGTCGCCGTGGAAGGCGGCCATCTGGTCGTTGCCCGCGTCCCCGATCGCCTGGGCCCGCGGGTCGATCACCACGATGCTGTCCCGCTTGACCCCGTTGCTGATCAGCGTCTGGACGGCGGAGCGGCCCTTGGTGCCGTAGCCCACCACGACGGTGTGGTCCTTCATGCGCTTCCTCCATCGTGTGTCCCGCATGATCCGGCGACCCTCGTTGGCCAGGACTTCCAGTGTCGTGCCGACCAGTACCACCAGGAACGCGATCCGCAGCGGGGTGACGATGAAGGCGTTCACCAGCCGGGCGGCGGGCGTCACCGGAGTGATGTCGCCGTACCCGGTCGTGGTGAGTGTGACAGTGGCGTAGTAGATGCTGTCGATCAGACCGACGCGACCGTCGTAGCTGTCCCGGTAGCCGCTACGGTCGACCACCACGATGAGCACCATCACGGTCAGCAGCCCCAGCGCGATCAGAATGCGGCTGAAGAGCTGATAGAGCGGCGAGCGCGTGCTCGCGGGCAGGCTGACCAGCAGACCGTGTGGATTGCGACCGGTGGGAAGGGGTGGCACGTGTCTGACGATATTGCACTGGTGGCCGATCCACCGCATGCGACAGGCTCTGGTCGGACAGCGCAACGGTGACCATCAGGCTGTCGCCGTCCCGAACCACCCGGGACCGCATCCGCAGGCGCTCGAGAGTGCGCAGCATCGCGTGGTTCTCCGGCTGCACCATGCAGACGACCCGGTCGGCGCCGAGCACCCGCGCGTCACTAACCACCTGACGCAGCAACCGCAGTCCGAGGCCCTGTCCCTGCCAGCCGTCCTCGACGAGTACGGCGACCTCCATCGTCGTACTCCCAAGTTCCTCCCACGGCGCGGCCGTCGCCATCCCGATCACGGCGTCACCGACGGCCGCGACGACCGACACCCCGCCGGCCGGCGCGGACAGATGCCGCGCGGTGCGGGTGGTCAGCTTCGGCATCGGCACGTGGTACCGCCGGGTGCGGCTCTCGTACGAGCACCGCTCGTGCATCGCGACCACGGCCTCGGCGTCCTCGACGGTCGCCTTGCGCAACTCGGGTACGGCGCTGCCGGGGCGCGGGCCCTCGACCACGGACCCGTCGAACCGCTCGGTGAGCCGGCCGGCGATCTCCACCAGCGCGTCGGCCCGGGCCCACTCGGCAGGCGTGTACTCCTCGAACCCCTGCAGGTTGCCGAGCTCGTCGTCGACGGACATCGGGTCGTCGATCAGCCGCAGTACGGCGCGCAGGTAGCGGGTGGGGGCATCACTCAGTACGTCGGCCTGGCACGGGCGGACCGTCGTACGCAGGCAACCGGCCTCGGCGGCGAGCGCGACCAGGTCGTCAGCGGTCCAGCCGACCCCGGTGTTGACCACCAGTTCGTCGACGGCGCCGGTCTCGGCGGTGAACACCTCGAGGCTGAGGATGTTGATGTCGTCCGCACCACACCGTGCAGCGAGTTCGGCCAGCGCACCGGGCCGGTCGGCGAGTTCGGTCCTGATCTTCCAGAGCATGCGGACGCCCTCCCTCGTGGAAACGTCCTTCCACTGTGCGGTCCGCCTGTTGCCCCACCGGGTCCGGCATGTTACGCCCGCGTCAACCTTCTCACCGTCCGACCCCAGCCATCCCCGCCGATCGAACGCTCCCCGCCGACACGAAACGCTCCCCGCCGACACGATATGAGGGGTCAACCCGGCTCTCTTGCTCGATGTATGGGTGATTGTCGGCCGGGTGTCCCGGTCGGGATAGGCGCGTTGTCCCGGGGTGGGCAAGGAGGCAATGAGCCACGGTGGCGGGTGTGCCGAGGCTGGGCCGGGCGGTTCCAGCGGGCTCGTTCCCCGCGGACCGGTCCACCTCTGGCGACCTGAGACAGGTCCTGGTGGGCCGAGACAGGCAATTCCATGTCCCAACCCGCCACGACCCGTCCCACCCCACCACTTCCGGCCCCAACCGACCTGTCCCAACCCACCACGACCGTCCCACCCCACCACTTCCGGCCCCAACCGACCTGTCCCAACCCACCACGACCCGTCCCACCCCACCACGACCTGTCCCAGCCCACCGGCCCCACCACGACCGGCCTCAACCCGCCGGCCCCGGTCCCCGCGCGGTGCTGTGTGTCGGCGCGGACCTGTCCCGAGCGTCCCCTTTGGTGGGTTGACGTCCGAGATGGCGGGTTGGCGCCTCGGAATCCGGTACGGCAACCCACCACATGGGACGTCAACCCACCACATGGGACGTCAACCCACCAGATGCGCAACCGAGCCCGCCGACCACCTGGGCGGTTCCGGCGGGCGTGTTCCCCGCGGATTGGTCCACCTCTGGTGGGCTGGGACAGGTCGTGGTGGGCCGAGACAGGCAATTCCTTGTCCGAACCCACCACGACCCGTCCCAACCCACCACGACCCGTCCCAACCCACCAAGGCCCGTCCCAACCCACGGCCCAAGCCCACCAGCCCCGACCCACCACGACCCGTCCCAACCCACCAAGGCCCGTCCCAACCCACGGCCCAAGCCCACCAGCCCCGACCCACCACGACCTGTCCCAGCCCACCGCTTCCGGTCTCCGTCCGGTGCTGTGTATCGGCGCGGACATGGTGCCGAGCGACCCCCCTTGGTGGGTTGACGTCCCAGATGGTGGGTTGGCGCCCCGGAATCCGGTACGGCAACCCACCACATGAGACGTCAACCCACCAAATGCGCAAGCCGGCCGCCTACCGCCGGGGCGGGGCGGGGACGTGGCGGGGTCAGCGGCGGCGGATCTTGGGGAGGCGGGGAGCGATCTTCGGCTTGCGCGCGGCGATCTCGTCGGCGGTCACCCGCTGGTCAAGGTCGGAGTGGCGCAGGAGTTCCGGGTAGGCGCTCTGCGGCACCGGCGGGTACGTCGTCACGATCGCGTCGCCGGAGAAGACGAAGAAGATCGACTCCCCGTCCTTGATCACCTTCAGCAAGGACCCCTCGCGCACGGTGAGCGCGTGCTCGCTCGCCTTCCGCCGGGCCGCCCGCTTCGCCCAGGCGGCCTGGACCGCCTGCTGGGCCGGTTCGCGCCCGTGCTTGACCGCCTCGATCACGAACGGCCCGTACCGCACGCTGTATTTGATCAAGTTCTTGGCCAGCTTGCCGTTGGCCTTCCCAGCACCTGCCATACGCCGAGAGTACTGAGGTATGCGTCCACACGCCGGTCGGCTGCGATGATGAACACCATGCGGCTGGCCGACCTTTTCGTTCCCGACTCTCCGGCGTGCACGAACGCCGTCGAGGTGACTACGTCGTACTGCTCGCCCGCACTGGTGAACCACTCGCTGCGGGTCTACTTCTGGGCGGCGGCTCTCGGCACAGCGCGGGGTGTCGACTTCGATGCCGAGGTGCTCTTCGTCGCGTCCCTGCTCCACGACCTGGGCCTGGTCGAGGACTTCGACAGCCACCGGGTGCCGTTCGAAGTGGCCGGCGGAAGTGTGGCGTGGGTGTTCGCGGCAGGTGCCGGCTGGCCGGTGCAGCGGCGTACGCGCGTGTCGGAGGTGATCGTCCGGCACATGTGGCCCGACGTGGATCCGCAGGAGGACCCGGAGGGTTTCCTGATGGTGAGATCCACCGGCTTCGACATCGTGGGGCGTGGCCAGGCGGACTTCCCGGTCAGCTTCCGGAACGAGGTGCTGGCGCGGTACCCGCGGCTCAGTCTGGCCGACGAGTTCCTGAAGTGCTTCCAGGACCAGGCGAGCCGCAAGCCGGACAGCTCGGCCGCCGCCGCCATCCGCAACGACCTGGGCGTCAGGATGGCCGCCAACCCACTCGAGCACGCCCCTCGCCCCTGAATCGCAGGACGGGGATCGTCATCCAGGTCTCGGACTGACGAAGGCCTCGAGGAATTGTTTGACGTGGGGTAACTGGCCGGGGTCGATGGTGTGGCCGCCGGGGAAGGGACGGATCTCGACGTCCGCGCCGCGGGCGCGGAGCTGGGCGGCGAGCGTCCGGGTCTGGTCGGGTGTCGCCATCGGGTCGCGGTCGCCGTTCACGATCAGTACGCGTTTGCCGGTGAGGACCTCCCCGGGCTCGTCCTGCTGGAACGGCACCATCGCCGCCAGCAGCACCGCCCCGCTGAGCGCCTCCGGGTGGCGCAGGAGTAGCGCGGACGCGATGTTCGCGCCGTTCGAGAACCCGATCGCCACCCAGGATCCGGGCGGCACGCCGTACTGCTGCTCGGCCGCGGCGAGGAACACGGCGAGCTCGTCGGCCCGCGCCCGCAGATCGTCCTCGTCGAACACGCCCTCGCGGAGCCTGCGGAAGAACCGGGGCATCCCGTTCTCCAGCACCGTCCCGCGCGGCGCCAGCACCGGGGCATCCGGGATCAGGTACTCCCGCAGTCCGAGCAGGTCGTACTCGTTCCCGCCGGTCCCGTGCAGCAGCAACAGCGGCGGACGACCCGTCCCCGGTTCCCAGACGTGCGGCCGCCGCAGGGCCGGGTCCATCACCCCGCAGCTTCCGAAGGCAGCCGGATGCCCGGCAGCGATGCCTCGATCTGCTCGCGGTCCGGTTCGAGCCAGGGCGGCAACTTGAGGTGGCGGCCGAGCTCCAGCAGCGGCTCGTCCACGGTGAATCCCGGCTGGTCGGTCGCGATCTCGAGCAACACCCCGCCCGGCTCCCGGAAGTAGATCGAGGTGAAGTACTGCCGGTCGAGGATCTCGGTGACCTGGATCCCGGCCTCGATCAGCTCCTCGCGCCACCTCGCCTGCGTCTCCCGGTCAGGCGCCCGGAACGCGACATGGTGCACCGTACCGGCCGCCTGCAGTCCCCGATCATCCTTGCTGGGAAGGACGTCCACGGCAGTGCCGTCCGCACCGCCGGTCATCACGAACCGGGTCCGGTCAGCGGTGTTGTGGGTGAACTCCATGCTCAGCAGGCCTGCGAGCATCTCCGCGGTCGGATCCAACTGCTGCTCGGTCAAGGTGATCGAGTACAGGCCACGGATGGCGTCGTCGGCCGGTACGGCGGCCGCGCCGTCCCACCCTGATCGCGAGTCACCGTCGGAGGCGACCAGCTCGATCACCAGCCCGTCCGGATCGCGAAGCCGGAGCACCTCCTCGTCCGAGCGCGCCACCGGGTCGTCCGCGTCCACGCCGAGGTCCTTCAGCCGCCGCTGCCACCAGCCGACAGCCTCCGGCGGGATGCTGAAGGCCGTCGCCGTGGTCAGACCGGTCCCCTGCCGGCCGCCCTGGACGCCTGGCCAGGGGAAGAAGGTCAGCAACGTGGACGGCTGGCCCGACTCGTCTCCGTAGTAGAGGTGATAGGTGTCCGGCGCGTCGAAGTTGACGGTCCGTTTGACCAGCCGCAACCCCAGCACGGTGGTGTAGAAGTCGACGTTCCGCTGCGGGTCCTCGGCGATCGCCGTGACGTGGTGCAGCCCGTGCGGTGCAACGCTCAGTTCCGGCATCGTGGATCCCTCTCGTGCGGCCGGCAGACGCTCCTCTCCTTCGATGATGACCTCGACCGGATCGCCCGGGAAGGTCCCGGGTCCGATGGCAGCCACGGGGGAAACCTCGGTCGGCGTGCGAGGGTTGGCCAGGTCAGGCACCATAGACGCCGTGACGACCCCCAATCCGCGCCGGCCGATCCTGCCCGGCAACAAGCTGTTCGAGTCGCTGCCCGGCGCCGCCGATCCGGCTGCGGTCACCGAGGTAGCACACCGGACCGCCGAATTGCTGGTGCGCGGCGTCCGCAACTCCGAAGACACCGAGGTCCACGCGCGGGTGGTCAAACTGGCCGACGACTACGGCCTGGACGAACTCGCCGAACTATGGTCCGACTCGCCGTCGGACTCCCTGCCGGGCGCGTTGTGGCGGCTGTACCTGCTGCGCTCGTGGGTGCACACCAACGCCGAAGAGGTCTCCCGCGAGTTCGCGGCCGGTCGCAAGTACGCCGAGGTGCACGCGGTGGTCGCGGGTGTCGCGGAGCCGCCGGGTCCGACCGAGGTGCGGGACATGGTCGACGCCGTACTGCGGGGTGTCGCGACCGGGGACTTCGCGACGACCCTGGACCGGGCGGCCGCGTTCGCGCGGATCGTCGCGACCGGCCGGGCACACCTCGCCGACGACGGTCACGACCGGGTGCTGTCGGCCTCGAAGCTCGTCGAAATGGCGGATCAACTGCAGACCGCGGCCCGGTCCGAACGCGCCGGGCAACTCTGGTAGTTGCGCGTCCCGGCTTCGGATGCTATGGCGTCTTGAAGCCCGAGATCCCTACAGGACAAGGGGTTTGAGCGCCGGTTATACTGTTCGAGGTGTCGGGCCGGTGCAAGCCCCGGGTCCCAAAATTAGCCGCTACGAGCGGCCACGCGCCGTGAGGCGCTTCCCGGTCCGACGCCACTAACTCAGCTGAAAGAGCACCCCCGGCCGACCAGGCCGGGGGTGCTCTCGTTGTCTAGCGGATTCCGTAGAAACGGGTCAGTGTCTGCGTGACGGACTTCCCGTTGGAGTCCGTCAGTTCGACCTTCAGGGTGACGAACGTCGTCGCCTTGGAGTTGTTGACCAGGGCCACGGCTTTGGTGCCGAGGTTCACCACCGGAGTCTGATTCCAGGTCGTGCCGTCGTCGTACGACGTCCAGACGCGAGCCGACGTGAAGCGGCCGGGTTTGTACCACTGGCCTGACTCAGCGGTGATGCTGACCGGGAACGCCGGGATCCGCGGTGCGCGGTCGTTCAGGTCGACGGCGAGGTCGTAGTCGGGGAAGAGCAGCGGCAACGGCTTACCCGCGTCCGCTGCGGAGCTGTTCCACTTCCACCGGGTCTCGACGGTGCTCGGCGACTCCCACTTGTAGTCGCCGCGCTGCCAGCGGATCAGGTCGTAGACCAGCTCCAGATTCGTTGCCGCCGCCGGCACGTGCCAGACTCCCTGGCCGTAGTAGCCGTACTTCCCCAGCGACACCCCGTCCGCGAGCAGCTCGGTGCCGCCCAGGTCGAGAAATCCCTGGCGCGAGAAATGTCCCGGTTCGGTATCCGACCAACTCGCGAAATTGCTCCAGACCGTGTTCCCGTCCCGGCCCGCCGGCGTGTACTTCAGCCCGGTCGCCTGGTCGGTGACCAGCCCCGGCCGCAACCCCGCCTTGAACCAGCTCTCGCTGTGCCGGCTGCCGGCCTTGTACGCCGTCGCCGTCGACGTCATCAGGGTCGCGAACGGCCACGCCATCGCGTCCGCATGACCGACCATCTGCGACACCTTGGTGTCCCGTTCGGCCGTGACCAGGTGCTGCACCCGGGTCGGCGCCGCCACGGTCCCCCGGTCGCCGGTCGGGATCAAGTTGATGCTCCACGGTCGCCACACGTCGACGTACTCGGAATAGTTGTAGGCCTTGCCGGGCGTGTAGTACGTCGCGTCGATCGTTGCCAGGTCCCGGTCCCGGACCCGATGGTCGGGCCTGCCCTTCACCTGCTGCTCATGCGTGAACGCCAAGCTGTAGAGGTACGGCGACTTCGCGCCGGCCGGTGATCCGTACTGCCAGCCCTCGACCACCTCGAAGGTGCCGCGGCGAGCCTTCGGTGTCGTCCCGAGGTAGATCGACTTCACCTGCGTGCCGTAGCCGCGGCTCGACGCGAGGATCCAGTTGTCGACAATCCGGCCATAGGTCAGGCTGCCGCCCTTCCGTTCGGTCGGACGCTGGGTCGTCACCTTCGCCTCGGCCGCCGTCCGGGCGTCGTACGTGATCGTGGTGTCCTTCGTCAGCGTGATCTCCGGGTCGCCGAGGAACGCGTACGAATCGACGAGTCCGTTCGCGTCATCGTTCGTGCGCGATCGTCGCGGCCAGTGAGTACGTGCCCGCCCGCAGGTGCAGCGTCTGGTCCGCGCCGTCGAAGCCGACACGCTGCGCCGCGATACTGTCGAGGTCGAAGACATCGAGCGATGTGATCGACGCGGCGGGCTTGCCGTCACGGTCGATCAACCTGAAGGTCACATCGACGTACTGCGGCTCGAGGTAGAAGCCGAGCGGTGTCACCACCGTGCGCCCGTCGTTGCCCGTAGCAACCACTCGCGCGCTGACCGCGCCATAGGCACCGGGGTCCAGGGCAGCGCTCGGGTCGATCGTCACCGGAACATCCACCGTCGCACCGGCGGCGACCGTCGCCGACGGGTCGAAGCTGATCAGTCCCGCCGGTAGCGCCTTGCCGTTGTTGCCCCGCGCATCGACGGTCAGCGTCAACGTCACCGGCTCGGTGCCGCTGTTGTGGTAGGTCAGCTGCTTGGTGAGCTTCTGCTCCGGCGTGTGCGGCCAGGCGAACGTGCCGAGGTCGACCGTGCCCGGACCGGTCACCTGCTGCGTGACGGCCTGGGCGACGTCGAGTTCACCGGCGCCCTGCTCGTAGATCCCGACCTTGCTCTCCGAGCGCACCGAGTTCTGCAGGGCCGCTTTCAGTTGCTGCCCCTTCCAGTCGGGGTGCTGCTGCTTCAGGATCGCCGCCGCGCCGGCCACGTGCGGCGTCGCCATCGAGGTGCCGCTCATGTCGATGTACGCCGAATCGCCACGACCGCCCGCCCGTGCCGCGGTGATGTCCACACCAGGCGCCGCGATGTCGGGCTTGACCGCGTGGTTGGCCAGCACCGGTCCACGGCTGGAGAAGTCCGCGGTCGTCTGGGTCAGGTCGGTGGCCGCCACCGTCATCGCCGAGGCCGCACACCCCGGCTGCTGATCGCCTCGGCCGGTCCGCCAAGGTTGCCAGCGGCAACAACGAACAGAACGCCTGACGATGCGCTGATCCGGTCGACCGCGGCCGCCATCGAGTCGGTGCAGTCGACGGGTTCCGACGTACCGATGCTCATGCTGATCACGTCGGCGCCCTCGGCGACGGCCCATTCCATGCCGGCGATGATCCAGGACAGGTCACCACTGCCGGAGTCGTTCAGGACCTTGCCGGACAGCAGTTGTGCGCCCGGTGCGACACCCTTGTTCCTGCCGTTTGACGCGACGCCGCGACCGGCCACCGTCGACGAGGTGTGCGTGCCGTGGCCGTCGTGGTCGGCGACGTCCGGGCTGTCGGTGAAGTTCTGCTGGGCCTTGATCGCGCCGACGAGGTCCGGGTGCTCCGCGTCGACACCCGAGTCGAGGACGGCGACCGTCGTACCGGTTCCGTCGTACCCGGCCTGCCAGGCCTGGGGCGCGCCGACGTACGGGACGCTTTGGTCGAGGGTCGTGTGGACCTTCGCGTCGAGCCAGAGCTTCTGGACGTCACGACCGGTCGAGAGCGACTGCCAGGTGTCGTGTGCGTGTGCCTTGTCGGTCCGCAGCGCGCTCGCGCCGACGGACGAGAGCGTCCGGGTGCGCGTGGATCCGGCGGGCACGGTCTGCTGTGCGGCCCGGGCGGTCGGCTTATAGGTCGCGATGACGGGGATCTGGCTGGTGGACGCGTCGTCGTACCCCTGCCGGATCAGACCGCTCACGTTGAAGAGTGCTTGATCCACCTTGCCGCTGTTGACCAGCCGGGCCGCACTGTCGGGTACGACGTACAGGTCCTTGCCGACTGTTCGGGTCTCGTAGCCGGCGTGGGCGGAGTCGGCGGGGACGAACCGCACACTGCTGCGTCCGGAGCCAGCCGGGGTGACCTGCACCTTGTCACCGGTGAGCAGCGTGACGAGCTTCGCGCTGTCGACCTGGACCGGCAGCGTGGGTTGACCAGTGGAGCCCGGCGGACCAGCTGTGGCCGGAAGGGTGGTGATCGCGAGGAGGGCAGTAACAGTCGCGCCGACCAAGGCTTTACGGACCAGATGCATGGGGAGAACCACCTTCGGGACGGTTGACGGGTAGTCCATCGCAAAACCGCCAGCGAAGGATGGGTCTCTCCTGGCAAGATTGCGACAATTCGCCAACCCGCCAGGGTCCGGCCGCCACACCGTCGTCTGCTGGGAGGCATCGTGCTCGACGTGCTCGGACTGGATGACTCCGAAGAACTCGCGTACCGCGCCCTCGTCGAGGTGCCGTCGTACGACGTCGCCGAGCTCGCGACCCGGCTCGGCTGCCACCCGGTCGAGGCAGCACGCGCGCTGACCGCGCTGGAGACGCTCGGCCTGGCCGCCCGGTCCAGCAGCGGCGACGACCGGTACGTCGCCTCGCCGCCGTCGGTCGCCCTGGCCGCCCTGGCCGTGCAACGCGAGGAGGAATTGCGGCGGGCGCAGCGCGAGATCGAGTCGCTGGCCGAGGTCTACCGGGGTACGGACGCCGAGCGTTCGATCAGTGACGTGGTGGACGTCGTCCGCGGGGCCAAGGCGGTCGGTCAGCGGTTCGCGCAACTGCAGATGTCGGCGCGCGAGGAGGTGCTCGGGTTCGTCAAGGCGCAGATCGCGGTCGTGCCGCCGGAGGAGAACAAGGAGGAGGACGCCGCGGTCACCAGAGGCGTGCGCTACCGGGTGGTGATCGAGCGGAGTGCGTTCGACCGGCCCGGGTTCTTCGCGGCCGCCTCCGACTCGCTGAGGGCGGGCGAGGAGGTCCGCGTCGTGCAGGAGTTGCCGATGCGGTTGCTGATCGTGGACCGCCGGATCGCCTTGGTACCGCTGCTGTCCGGGGCCGGAGGCAGCATCGGCGCGCTGATCGTGCACAGCAGCGGCATGCTCGACGCACTGCTCGCCCTCTTCGACCGCGTCTGGCGTGACGGCCTCCCCCTGGTTCTTGGCACGAACGGGATGGTCGAGGGCCCGACCGACGGCCTGCCGGAGCTGGACGCCCGCATCCTCGGGCTCCTGCTCGCCGGCCTGACCGACCAGGCGGTCGCCAATCAGCTCAATCTCTCCATGCGCACCGTCCAGCGACGCGTCCGCGCACTGATGGACGTGGTGTCCGCCGACACCCGCCTCCAGCTCGGCTTCCACGCCGCCCGCCGCGGCTGGATCTGAGCCCGGATCTACGGCGGTCAGGGGTCGATCCGGGGAAAACCCCCTATCGATACCGCGCGAACGCGGGCAGACTCGGTGGAAGTTGTAGATCGGCCGTCTGGGGTGGCCGCTGATCAGCCAGGGAGGGCGATCGGCAATGGAGGGGACAGTTACCGATGTCACCGAGGTCGTGGACGCGACGGACCTCGTACGAGTTTATGGCGAAGGAGATACCGCGGTTCACGCGCTGCGCGGCGTCGGTGTGCAGATCGAGCCCGGTCAGCTCACGGCGGTGATGGGACCGTCTGGTTCGGGCAAATCGACGCTGATGCACATCCTGGCCGGGCTGGATCGGCCGACATCAGGCTCGGTCAAGATCGACGGCATCGAGATCACCACCCTCGGTGACGACGCCCTGACCAAGCTGCGCCGTCAGCACATCGGCTTCATCTTCCAGTTCTTCAACCTGCTGCCGATGCTCACCGCCCGGGACAACATCCTGCTGCCGCTGACGATCGCCGGCACGAAGCCGGACCAGGAGTTCTTCGACGGTCTGGTCGCACGGGTCGGCCTCGCCGACCGCCTCGAGCACCGGCCGGCCGAACTGTCCGGCGGCCAGCAACAGCGGGTCGCGATCGCACGGGCCTTGGTGTCGCGGCCGACCGTGGTGTTCGCCGACGAGCCGACCGGAAACCTCGACTCCCGGACCAGCGGTGAGATCCTCACGCTGATGCGGTCGTCGGTCGACGAGTACGGCCAGACCACCGTGATGGTGACGCACGACGCCAAAGCGGCCGCGATGGCCGACCGGGTGCTCTACCTGGCCGACGGGGAGATCGTGAAGGAGACCGGCCGGTCCAACCAGCACGAGATCCTGCAGATCATCGACACGCTGGACCTGCAGTGATCAAGTTCGCGTTGCAGGGTCTGCTGGCCCGCAAGCTGCGTACGGCGCTCACCGCGATCGGCGTCGTTCTCGGGGTCGCGCTGATCTCGGGCACCTACGTGCTGACGGACTCGATCACGTCCGCGTTCGACTCGATCTTCACCGAGAACTACAAGAACACCGACGCCGCGATCACCGGGAAGTCCGCGCTCGACGCGACCCAGGACGGGACGGCGACGGCACCGTCGTTCTCGGCGGACCTGCTGCAGAAGGTCCGCGACCTGCCCCAGGTCGGCGCGGCCGGCGGTGCGGTCGGCGGCGAGGCACAGCTGATCGGCAAGGACGGCAAGGCGATCGTCTTCGGCGGCGCGCCGAACCTCGGCTTCAGCGTCGATCCCGCGCTGCCGCAGTTCAACTCGCTGACCCTGGTGTCGGGATCCTGGCCGGCGCCGGGCGAAGTGGTGATCGACACGCAAGCCGCGCAGAAGAAGGGTTTCGCGGCCGGTGACACGATCGGCGTGCAGGCGCGTGGCCCGGCCCAGCGGATGCGGATCTCCGGACTGGTCGAGTTCGGCGCGGTGTCGTCGATCGGCGGCGCCACGCTGGCCGGCTTCGACCTGGGCACGGCGCAGCAGTTGTTCGGCAAGCCCGGCAAGCTCGACCAGATCCTGATCGCCGCCAAGTCCGGAACCAGCCCGCAACAGCTTGTCGACGCGGTCCGGCCCATCCTGCCCCCGGCGACCCAGGTCCGCACCGCCGACGACCAGGCGGCCGAGGATGCCGCCGGGACGACGAGCTTCCTCAACTTCCTGCAGACGTTCCTGCTGGTGTTCGGCGCCATCGCCCTGTTCGTCGGCTCGTTCGTGATCGCGAACTCGCTGTCGATCACGATTGCCCAGCGCACCCGCGAGTTCGCCACCCTCCGCACCCTCGGCGCCTCCCGCCGGCAGATCCTCGGCACGGTGGTCCTGGAGGCACTCGTCACCGGTTTCGTCGCGGCCGTCGCCGGGCTCTTCCTCGGGCTGGCGATCGCGACCGGGCTGTTCAAGCTCTTCGACGCGATCGGCTTCACGCTGCCGAACAACGGGCTGGTCTTCGAGACCCGGACGATCATCGTCGCCCTGGTGGTCGGTGTCGTGGTCACTGTCCTCGCGAGCCTGCGCCCGGCGTGGCGGGCGACCCGGGTGCCACCGATCGCAGCGGTCCGCGAAGGCGCGACCCTCGCGCCCGGGAGGCTTCATCGCTACCGCCCGGTGGCCGCCGTGCTGCTCGCCGTCGCCGGAGTCGCGCTGGTGGTGGTCGGCCTGTTCGCCAACGGATTGTCGACAAGCACCTTGTTGTGGCTCCTCGGCGCCGGAGTGCTGCTGCTGTTCCTCGGGATCGCCGCCTTCTCCGCGCGACTCGTGCGGCCGCTGGCGGCCGTGTCGGATCCGATCGCGCGCTGGTCGGTCGTCGTACTGACGGTCCTGATCTGGCCGTTCATTCTGGTTCCGCTCTGGGCGATACGCCGTCTCTTCGGCCGGCACACAGAGTTCCCCCGCGTACTCCCGGACGGCCCGGCGGTGACCATCGGTGGGCAGAACAGCCGGCGGGATCCGCACCGCACCGCGTCGACCGCGGCAGCACTGATGATCGGGCTGGCGCTGGTCACCCTGGTCGCCACCCTCGGCGCCGGGATCATCAAGCCATTCGAGGACGCGGTCGACCGGATCTCCAGCTCGGACTACGCGATCACCGCGCAGAACAACTTCAGCCCGTTGCCGCCGGCCGTGGCAACCACGGTGGCCCAGGTCCCGTCGGTGGGTGAGGTGACCAGTGTCCGCGGCGGACAGGCCAAGGCGTTCGACAAGACGATCCCGATCACCGCCATCGACCAGACCGCGTCCCAGCTGCTCAGGTTCGACTGGCGAGCCGGCTCACAGGCATCGCTGTCCGAGCTGGACCCGGACGGCGCGATCGTCGATGCCGACTACGCCGACGAGCACGGGCTCACCCTTGGCTCGGCCATCACGCTGCAGGCGGCGACCGGCAAGACGCTGCCGTTCAAGGTGCGCGGGATCTTCAAGCCGCCGGCGGGCGGGTCGCCGTTCGGGAACGTGACGATCGCGACGACCACCTTCGACACCATGACCTCGCAACCCCAGAACATCTACACCTTCCTGAACATGCAGGGTGGGGTCACCCCGGAGAACACCGCCACGCTGAACGCCGCCCTGAGTGGGTTCCCGAACGCCAAGGCAGTGACCATCGAGGAGTTCAAGAAAGCTCAGACCGACAGCATCAGGAGCTTGCTGAACGTGCTCTACGTGTTGCTGGCGCTGTCGGTGCTGGTCAGCCTGTTCGGCATCGTCAACACTCTGGTGCTGACCGTGTTCGAGCGGACCCGCGAACTCGGCATGCTGCGTGCGATCGGGCTGACCCGTGGCCAGGTGAAGCGGATGATCCGGCAAGAGAGCGTGATTACGGCGCTGATCGGCGCGGTGATCGGAATCATCCTCGGCCTGCTGCTCGCCTCGCTGCTGGCCGCGCGATTGGAGGAGATCTCGTTCACCGTGCCGGTCGGCCAGTTGGTGATCTTCGCCGTCGTCTCGGTGGTGGTCGGGATCTTCGCCGCCATCTGGCCAGCTCGCCGCGCAGCCAAGCTGAATCCCTTGGAGGCCCTGCAGTATGAGTAGTTGTACGGGCCTCGGCTAACCCTCGGCGGTGTTAGCTTCGCTCGCTGTGAAGCGAATCGCCGCCCTGGTAGTCGTCCTTGTCCTCACCGGTTGTTCGACCGTCGAGTCGAAAGACATCCGGACCAGCGGGATCACCGCCACCCTCGTTGTCACGCTGCCCGAAGGAACTGACGCCGCCGACGTGAGTGCGTCGTTACGGGTCGGCACGCTCACCTTCGTCGAGCTCGGTGACGGCGAGCAGATCACCGCGTCGGGCGGCGGCAAGGACGTCGGACTGCGGCATCGCCGGGCCGCGGGGGTGACCGACTGCAGCAACCGCCTCGACGGTGTGGTTGCGCCGGGCACCGAAATCACGGTCGAACTCGAACGGGGTAAGGACAACGACTCGGCACCCCGGTCGACGGTGCGACTGCCCGAGCGGGTCCGCCTCGTCGCCCCCGTGGCCGGCACGACCTCCTCGCGCCGCCGCGACCTCGTCGTACGGTTCGAGAGCGAGCCGTCGCAGTTGCCGTCGATCCTCACCTGGACCGGCCAGTGCATCCGGCCCGGCAGCCTGGAGCTGGAGCCGGGCCGGACCTCGGCCACGATCGCCCGTGGCTCGATCAAGGCCGCGGCGACCACACCGACTCCGGGAGCGGCGGCGCCTGCGTGCCAGATCGACCTCACGCTCACTCGCCGTAGCGAAGGGACGCTGGACAAGGCGTTCAAGGACGGGAGCGTCACGGCCGAGAGCCAGTCCGTCCAGCGGATCAACTCCGTTCCGTAGCGGTCCGGCGACACGCGGCGGTCACCGGCCGGCCTTTTCTCGGCTACCTTCACGAGGGCACAGGTATTCCTGCGGCAGCCAGCCTCAGGGACGTCCGCCCATACCTCCGGAAGGAACCCCTCATGCGCCGCCTTCCCCGCGCGCTGCTTCCGTTCGCCCTCGTCGCCGCAGTGGTACTGCCCGCGGCCCCGGCTGCCGCCACCCGCGGCGACTTCGACATCCAGGCCCATCGTGGCGGCCTTGGGCTCACCGTGGAGAGCACGATCGCGTCCTTCTCGCACGGCCTCGAGCTCGGCGTCAGCACGCTGGAGCTCGACGTTCAGATCACCCAGGACGGGTACGCCGTGGTCACCCACGACCGCAAGGTCACGGGCAGCAAGTGCCGCGACACCGCGCCGTACACGCCGAACGACCCGGAGTACCCGTACGTCGGGAAGTTCATCAACACGCTGACCCTCAAGCAGGTCAAGCAGCTCGACTGCGGATCGCTACCGCAGGCGGGCTTCCCCGGCCAGCAGCCCGACCCGGGCGCCCGGATGCCGGAGCTGCGCGACATCTTCGCGCTCGTGCACCGCTACCACGCGTACGACGTGAAGCTGAACGTCGAGACCAAGGTGGAAGCCGGTGCGCCGTCGGAGACCGCGCCGCGGGAGCAGTTCGTCCAGGTGGTCGCGCGGGAGATCCGGAAGGCCCGCATCGCCCGCCAGGTGACGATCCAGAGCTTCGACTGGGGCTCATTGATGCGGATGCACCAGGTCGCGCCGGAGCTGCCGCTGGTCGCGCTGGACAACTTCGACTTCCTGCAGGTCGGCAAGCCGGGCAAGTCGCCGTGGCTCGGTGGCATCGACATCGACGACTTCGGTGGCGACCCGATCAAGGCGGTCACCTCGTTCGGCGCGTCCGCGATCTCCCCGGTGGACGGCTTTCCGCAGGGCGGGAAGATCACCGATCCCGCGTTCCGGCCGTACTTCACCAAGGACCTGGTGAAGTCGGCGCACAAGGCCGGCCTGAAGGTCATCCCCTGGACGGTCGACGACCCGGCGACGATCCAGTGGTTCATCGACCAAGGTGTCGACGGCATCATCAGCGACTACCCGGACCGGGTGCGCGACGTCGTCCGCGCGAACGGGTTCCGGCTGCCGCGTGCGTACGACGCTCCCGCCGTACGGGCGCTGCCGTCGGCCCACGCGCACAACGACTACGACCACCGCCGGCCACTGCAGGACGCACTGGACCGTGGGTTCAACAGCGTCGAGGCGGACGTGTGGCTGGTGGACGGTGAGCTGCGGGTCGCGCATGACCTGGACGACGCCGTAGCGGGCCGGACTCTGGAGAGCCTGTACCTGAAGCCGCTGGCCGACCGGGTTCGGGAGAACCACGGGCAGGTGTACCAGCACGGTCGCGACTTCCAGTTGCTGATCGACATCAAGAGCGACGGGCCGTCGACGTACGCCGCTGTCGATCAGGCACTGCGGAAGTACCGCGGGATCAGCACGGTCTTCATGAACGGGCGGGTGCTCGAGGGCGCGGTGACGTCGGTGATCAGCGGCAACCGGCCGCTCGACGTACTGAAGGCGCAGAAGGTCCGCTACGCCGGGTACGACGGCCGCCTCGGCGATCTGCAGTCGGGGATGCCGGCGTCGCTGATGCCGCTGGTGAGTGACAACTGGACGAACGTCTTCACCTGGAACGGCGTCGGCCCGATGCCGGAGGTCGAGAAGACCAAGCTGCACGACATTGTGGTGACAGCGCACCACGCCGGCTACCGGGTGCGCTTCTGGGAGACCCCGGACACGCCGGGCGCTGCCCGCGAAGCGCTGTGGGGCGAGCTGTCCGCGGCTGGTGTCGACTACATCAACACCGACGACCTGCACGGGCTAGAGGACTTCTTGCGGGGTTAAGGCCAATACCGTTCAGTTAAGGGCTCTGACTTGGTAGGTGGGCGGTTGCTGGGGCTGGGGCCAGGCGCGGTGGTCGGCGCGTTTGACGTGCCACTTGGGCATCTTGCGTTTGATGACGTGTGGCGCGGCGCGGCTGCGCCGGGCGGGGTTGAGTCGACCGAGGAGGCGCCGGAGGAACTCCGGCCAGCCGGGACTGTCGCGGCCGTGCTGGTCAGGGGGAAAAGGCGCCCGGGTGGGCGATGGTTTGCCGGGTGATCCGCAGCGCGGCGACGAAGCTGACCCGGTCCGGGTCGTGGCCGGAGTGGGTGGCGGCCTGGCCCATGAGGCAGCGGATCGCGTAGTGGCAGCACAGGTGTCCCCAGATCTCTTGGAGGACCAGGTCGGGCGACTTCGATCGCAGCACCGTGCGGGGTCCGCGTTGGTGGGTCTTGAGCTCGTCGAAGGTCAGCTCGATCTCCCACCGTTGGGTATAGGCCGCGGCGAGGTCGACCGCGGCGGCCTCGGCCGGGTCCAGCAAGGTGGTGAACAGCCGGTAGCTGGTGGGGTTCTCGCGTCCGTCGTCGATGGTGTAGTCGATGACCCGGACCGGCATCGGCTCCTCGCGACGGGCCGCCGCGGGGGTGGACCGGCGCAAAGTGGCCAGCCAGGAGCCATCCTCGAGGTCGCGCACGTGAGCCGGTTTGGGGCCGGCCTTGTCTGTCCGGACTCGCCACAACAGGTCCGCGCCGGTCCCGATCGCCTTGCGCCACAAGGCGTAGGAGAAGAACCCCCGGTCGGCCAGGAGCACCATCCCGGGTTCCAGCCGGTCCAACAGCGAGCCGGTCAACGTGGCCTCGGACTGGGTGCAGGCCCCGACCTGCGCGGCGAACACCGCGTGGGTGCCGCACTCGGCCAACGCCACGACCCGGGCCTGCGGGAACGCCGCCTGCTCTCCCTTATTCACCCCCGGACGCCCGAAGTACCCCGCGTTCACCGCCGTGTCGGCGACATCGAGGCAGGTCCCATCGACCGCGACCAGACGGCGCCCGGCCAACCACACCCCCGGGGTCGCCTCGTCACCGATCGGCCGGGCCACCCGCTCGAACAACGCAGCCAACGGCTCCGACCCCAGCCGGGCACGGGCCTGAAAGATCGCCGACTTGCTCGGCGGCACATACGACTCCTGCCAACCCGAGGCCCACGAAAGCCCATCGGTCAACTGCGACAGCACATCCTGATACGACCCCTCGGAAAACAGCGCCATCCCGATCGAGAAGTACGCCACCACCCGTGCCGGCAACGCCCGATGACGCCGCTCGGTCCGCCCCACCCCAGCGATCACCTCGTCAACCAGCGCCGGCGGGAACACCCGCGTCAACACCCCCACCGACACCAAGTCCGACAACCGACGATCCGACTCCGGCTTCTTCCAACCCGCCCGCGGCATGCACCCAAACTACACCACTGTCATCTTAACTGAACGGTATTGGGGTTAAGGCGTGACTTCCGTGAGGGCCAGGACATCCTTGCCCTCACGGAAAGCCTTGCGTTGCTTGACCGCGCCGTTGCCGTCGACCAGTGCGCGCTGGATGCCGTCGTTCACCAGGTCCACCGCGTCGAGCTCCTGAAGCGCAGGCTCCACGTGCCGTCGCAGTCGCTCGACGACCTGGGCCATGGGCAGTGGCTCGCCGCCGCGCACATCCAACCCGCCACCGGTGAGTCCATCGCGCGCCGCCAGCCAGTAGGCGGCCCGCAGTACCTCCGGCTCGAGCTTCGGGCCCCGGCCGCCGTCGTCCAGCGCAGTCATCACCAGCGCACGGATCAGCGTGGCCAGCAGCACCGTCTCGTCAATGGTGAGTGGGACGTCGCTGACCCGGACCTCGACTGTCGGCAGATGCGTGGACGGCCGGATATCCCAATAGACCATCCGTTCGTCGATGAACGTGCCTGCCGCCAGGTGCATCGCCACCAGCGCGTCATAGTGCTCGACCGACTCCAGGTACGGCGGTGGGCCGGCACATGGCCAGCGTGTCGTCATCAACCAGCGCCAACTCGCGAAGCCGGTGTCCTGTTGCAGATAGATCGGTGAGTTCGCGGTGAGTGCGAGGAGTGCCGGCAGCCACGGCCGCAGGTGGTTGCTGACCCTGGTGGCTCCGTCCCGGTCAGGGACGTCGACATGCACATGACAACCACAGACACTCTGCTCGCGCGCCAGCAGCCCCCACTTGTCGGCCAGCTCCTGGTAGCGGGGCTTCTTCGTGATCGGCTGAGCCGCCTCCCCGTGCGGAAGTACCCCGATCGCCAGCAGCCGAGCGCCCTCCTCGGCGGCGGCCTTGGCGAGCTTGGAGCGCATCTCTGTCAGGTGCACACGGAGCTCGGTCGACGTGTCACAGACCGGAGTGTTGATCTCGACCATGGCTCGCGTCAGCTCGAGCTCGACGTCCTCCAGGTCCGCCACGACCGCTTTGCTGCGTGGGAGCGGATCACCGGTGGCGGACACCAGCAACAGCTCTTCCTCGACTCCGAACGAAGGATGCCTCACCCTCGGCCGGTACCCGAGACCAAACCGGCGGCGGCTAGGCTCTGCGGCGTGAGTCTGCCGATCGTCACCGCGACCCGCTACGTGCTGCCGTTGCGCGAGGGCGGTTCGCTCCCTGGTGTTGTCGAAGGCAACGATCTCGGCACCTACGTGATCAAGTTCCACGGCGCCGGGCAGGGCCCGAAGGCGCTGGTCGCCGAAGTGATCGTCGGCGAACTGTTCCGCCGCCTCGGCCTGCGCGTCCCGGAGCTGAAACTGATCCAGCTCGACCCCGCGATCGGCAAGTCCGAGCCGGACTTCGAGATCCAGGAACTGCTGATCCGCAGCGCCGGCCTGAACCTGGCCGTCGACTTCCTGCCGGGCTCCTTCGGGTACGACGGTTCGGCCGGCAACCCAGGCGACGAGGGGATGGCCCGGATCCTCTGGCTGGACGCGTTCGTCGCCAACGTCGACCGGTCCTGGCGGAACACCAACATGCTGGTCTGGCACAAGAACCTCTGGCTGATCGACCACGGAGCCGCGTTGTACTTCCACCACTCCTGGATGTCCGCGGAGAAGTTCGCCGGCCTCCCGTACGACGCCTCGGACCACGTGTTCTCCATCGCGGCACCCGGCGTACCGGCGGTGGATGCGGAGCTGGCGGCCGCGATCACACCGGCGTTGCTGACCGAGGTGATCGGGCTCGTGCCGGACGAATGGATCGACGACGGGGACCGGGAGCGGTATCTCGGCCATCTGACCGCCCGCCTGGATGACCGGTCGGCCTGGCTGCCAGGAGGTGCCCGGTGACCGAGCGGAGCGAGGGCACCAAAACAACACAGCGCGTTCGTGCCTCATCGGCGCCCGGAGCGAAGCGAGGACGTCGATGAGCTCTGATCTGGTGCCTTTCGACTATGTGATTCTGCGGGCGGCGCCGCGGATCCAGCGCGGTGAGTTCGTCAACGTCGGTGCGGTGCTCTACTGCCGCGCTATGGACTTCCTGGGCGCGGCCTGGGACGTGGAGCCGTCGCGATTGAAGGCTCTGGACCCTGCGGTCGACGTGGACGTGGTGTGCGCGTCACTGGAGCAGATCCGCGCGATCTGCGCCGGTGACCCGGACGGTGGGCCTGCCGCGGCCACCCGGATCGGTGAGCGCTTCCGCTGGCTCGCCGCGCCCCGCAGTACCGTCGTACACCCCGGACCGATCCACAGCGGGCTCACCAACGACCCCGCCGCGGACCTGGACCGGCTGCTCGACGCCTTCGTGCGCTAAGCGAGGGCTGCCGACACCACCTCGCGGGCCTGCTCGAAGACCTGCTCCAGGTGGTCGGCGCCCTTGAAGGACTCGCCGTAGATCTTGTAGAGGTCCTCGGTGCCGGACGGGCGCGCCGCGAACCAGGCCGACTCGGTGGTGACCTTCAGCCCACCGATCGGCGCCCCGTTGCCCGGTGCACTCGTCAGCCGGTCCACGATCGGCTCACCGGCCAGCTCGGTCGCTGTGACCGCGTCCGCGGACAAGGCCGCCAGTTTGGCCTTCTCCTCACGCGTGGCGGGTGCGTCCACCCGCGAGTACGCCGATGCACCGAACCGCTCGACCAGCTTCGCGTGGGCCTGTGACGGCGTCTCACCGGTCACCGCGGTGATCTCACTCGCCAGCAACGCCAGCAGGATCCCGTCCTTGTCCGTGGTCCACACCGTGCCGTCGAAGCGCAGGAAACTCGCTCCGGCCGACTCCTCACCCCCGAAGCCGACCGAGCCGTCGATCAGCCCGGGTACGAACCACTTGAAGCCGACCGGGACCTCCCACAGTCGTCGGCCCAGGTCCGCGACCACGCGGTCGATCAGTGACGACGACACCAGCGTCTTGCCGACCGCCACGTCCGGACCCCACTGGCGGTTGGCGAACAGGTAGGAGATGGCGACGGCCAGGTAGTGGTTCGGGTTCATCAGGCCGGCGTCCGGGGTGACGATGCCGTGCCGATCCGCGTCCGCGTCGTTCCCGGTGGCCACGTCGTACTTGTCTCGCTGAGCGACGAGCGAGGCCATCGCGTACGGCGAGGAGCAGTCCATCCGGATCTTGCCGTCGTGGTCCAGCGTCATGAAGGACCAGGTCGGGTCGATTCTCGGGTTCACGACCGTCAGGTCGAGCTGGTGCCGCTCGGCGATCGCGGCCCAGTAGTCCACACTCGCCCCACCGAGCGGGTCCGCGCCGATGTGCACGCCGGCGGTGCGGATCGCGTCCAGGTTGAGCACGGAGGGCAGGTCGTCGACGTAGTGGCCGACGAAGTCGTACTCCCCCGCGTGCTGACGGGCCTGCTCGAACGGCTTGCGCCGTACCTCCCGGTTGCCGCCGGCGATCAGCGCGTTGGCCCGGGCCGCGATCCAGCCGGTCGCGTCCGAGTCCGCCGGGCCGCCATGCGGCGGGTTGTACTTGATGCCGCCGTCGCGGGGCGGGTTGTGCGACGGCGTGATGACGATGCCGTCCGCACCGGCGCCGGCACCGCGGTTGAGCCGCAGGATCGCGTGTGACACGGCAGGGGTCGGCGTGAGCCGGTCCGCGCTGTCGACCAGGGTCTGCACGTCGTTGCCCGCGAGTACTTCGAGCACCGTGCGCCAGGCCGGCTCAGAGAGGCCATGGCTGTCCCGGCCGACCAGGAGCGGACCAGTGGTCCCTTCACCGGCCCGGTACTCGCAGATGGCCTGGGTGATGGCCAGGATGTGTGCCTCGTTGAAGGCACCGTCCAGGCTCGAGCCGCGGTGTCCCGACGTACCGAAGACGACCTTCTGGGCTGGGTTCTGCACGTCCGGGGTGATGTCGTCGTACGCCTTGAGCAACGCGGCGATGTCGACGAGGTCCTCGGGCTGAGCGGGCTGGCCTGCGCGTGGGTCCATGACCTCATGCAACAAGCCCCGGCGTCAGATCACAACTCCCCGGGAGCCGTGTCTCAGCTCGCGTAGGGCGTGAGGAGTTGATCGACGGGGGCGTAGTCATCGGTGAGCACCGGTGCGTCGCCGACGAAATCGGTCAGTTGGTCCCGCACCTCCATGTCCGGTCCGACGCCTGCCTCGATCGCGCGGACGTCGATCGGCCGGTCGGAGCCCACCAGAACGAAGTTGCCGCCGGTCCGCCCGGCGAACTCGTCTGTCGTGGCGATCACGGCCACATAGGCGAACTCCGCCTGCAGTGTCTTGACCTCGGAGTTGGCGAACAGGGCCTTCCCGTGATCGATCACATTGACCAGGTAGACGCCGTCGGGCCGCAGCACCCGCTTGACGTCCGCGACCAGCTCGCGCGTGGTCAGATGCCAAGGGACGGACAGTCCGCTGAAGGCGTCCATGATGACGAGGTCCTTGCTGTCCGTCGCCTCGTCCCGGACTCCGAGTCGGCCGTCCCGGACAGTGACCGAGAGATCCGGTCCGGTCCGCACTCCGAGCTCTTTCTTGTCCAGCTCGACCACTGCCCCGTCGATCTCGTACACCTGGTTCTTGCTGTCCGGACGGGTCGCGGTCAGGTACCGCGGCATGGTCAGCCCGCCACCGCCCACGTGCAGCGCGTCCAGCGGTTGTTTGGCCGGCCAGCTGCCGTTGATCGCGGCAGCGAAGTTCTTGATGTAGTCGAACTCCAGATAGGTCGGATCGTTCAGGTCGACGTACGAGTGCCTGAGCTGGTCGAGGTACAGCGTCCGTCCGCCCTCACGATTGGGGTCCGCAACGACCCGGGCGCAGTGGTACGCCGTCTCGACCTCACAGGGTCGTGGTGCGACCAGAGTCAGCGTGGCACCGACCAGTGCGAGCGCCACCGGCTTCACAGCTGCTCGAGCACCTCGCAGTACGACGGTCAACGCGGCTCCGGCGACGACCAGCAGCCCACCGAGGCTGAGCACGATCGTGCTGATCGGGGTCTTCGCCACGAACACGAACCCGGTCAGCACCGTGCCCACGATCCCACCGACAGTCGCATAGGCGGACAGCCGGCCGACCACGGTGCCGGTCTGGGCCAGACTCGCCAGCCGCAGCTTCGTCACCATCGGCGTTACGGCCGCGAGCAGTGCGGCCGGTGCGAACAGAGTCACCGCGAGAACCAGGAACACATAGTTGCTGGCGTCTTCCCGGAGCGCCTCACCGGTCCAGCGGACGACGGGGAGGATCAGCATCACCAGCGCGCCGGCGAAGAGGATCAGCGGACCCAGAGTCCGGCTCGGCGAAACCATGTCCGCGAACCGTCCGCCGAGGGCGGCTCCGGTCGCGATGGCGGCAAGCGCGACTCCGATGACCGCTGTGTTCGTCTCCAGCGTCAGCCCGATGTACGGCGCCACCAGCCGCAGCGAGACGAGCTCCAGCACCATCACGGCGGCCGAACTGCCGAACGCCAGCGTGATGGCCAACCTCTGCCCGACCGGTCCAGCTTCACCCTTGCCCACCGCGTCACCCTACCGGTCCAATGAAAGCGTGATGGACGCGAAAACCAGCGCGGAGCTGTACCACGCGAGCCGGGAACGAGTGACGGCCGCGGTCCGCGGCCTCGCCGCCGCCGATCTCGATCGGCAGGTACCCGCTTGCCCGCAGTGGAGTGTGCACAACCTCGTCTCCCACCTGGTGGGCGTCTCGGCGGACTTCGTGGCGGGCAACCTCGCCGGTGCGCCACGACCGCCCTGGACGGCGGTCCAAGTGGAATTCCGGCGCAATCTGCCGATCGACGCCGTCCTGGACGAATGGGCCACTGCGGGGCCCGCGCTCGAACGGCTGGTGGTCAGCGGTACGACGTCTCATCCGCTCGTCTGCAATCCGTACGTCGACGCGAGCGCGCACGAGGCGGACCTGCATGGTGCGATCGGGAGTGGGCGTCCGCCGGCCGAGGTCTGGAGTGCCACCCTTGACTGGATGCTGGACTCCCCGGGACCGCTGACGGTCATCACCCCGGACGGCACGTACTCGGCCGGCTCCGGCGGTCCGCCAGCTGTCGTGCGGACGTCGTCGTACGAGCTGTTCCGGGCGATCTTCGGGCGCCGCAGTGCGGCCCAGATCCGGGCGTGGGACTGGGAGCGACCCGACTACGCGGCAGGCTGGAGTCTGGAGCTGCCTCGCCTGCCACAGACGTCGGTCCCGCTGAACGACTGACCTGACTAGGTCTCGTCCAGACGGGCGATCAGGGTCTTGGGGGCGATCTGCCGGTACGCGCCCTCGACCAGGTCCTCGAAGTGGTCCCAGTCGACCTCGACGTCCAGGTAGACGCCGAGCCAGCCGCGATGACCGACGTACGGCGGCCGGAAGAAGTGCTCGGGATCATCCGCGACCAGCGACTCCTGGACGCCGGGCGGCGCGGCCATCCAGACCGCGACCCGGTCGTCATGGTGCTGATCGGCGTACATCACGAACACCTTCTTGTCGCGCACGAACCAGGTCGGCTCGCCGTGACTCGGCCGCTCGGTCGCCTCGGGCATCCCCAGGCACAGGCCGCGCACGCGTTCCAGAACGTCCATCGCTCTAGTGTCGCGGACCCGGGACGACGACGCCCGCTTCGTAGGCGTAGACCACTGCCTGGGCCCGATCGCGCAGATCGAGTTTGGTCAGGATGTTGCTGACGTGCGTCTTCACCGTCTGCTCCGCCAGCACGAGCTCGGCCGCGATCTGCCGGTTCGACAGTCCCCTCGCGACCAGCCGCAGTACGTCGGTCTCGCGCGGTGTGAGGTGGACCGGCGTGATCGGTACGACGGGTTGTGCCCGGGCGAAATCCTCGACCAGCCGGCGCGTGACCGAGGGCGCCAGCAGCGCATCGCCGGCGGCGACGATCCGGACCGCCGCCGCCAGCTCGTCGGGGGTCGAGTGCTTCAGCAGGAAGCCGCTCGCGCCGGCCCGGAGTGCGGCGTACACGTAGTCGTCGAGGTCGAAGGTCGTGAGCATGACGACGCGCGGCGAGTCCCCGGACGCTGCGGTCGCGAGGATCCGGCGGGTCGCGGCGAGGCCGTCCATGACCGGCATCCGCACGTCCATCAGGATCACGTCCGGATGCAGTTCGGCCGCCAGTTCAACCGCTTCGGCGCCGTCGCCGGCCTGTCCGACGACCTCGAGATCGGCCTGCGCGTTCAGCAACGCGCTGAACCCGGCCCGCACCATCTCCTGGTCGTCAACCACCAGCACTCTGATCGCCACTCGCCACCTCCGTCCCGACCGGTATCGACACCGTCACCAGATAACCGCCTTCGGGGGTCGGACCGGCGTGCATCGTCCCCTCCACGAGCGCAACCCGCTCGCGCATCCCCACCAACCCGTGCCCACTCCCCTGACCGGCCGGCACCGCTTCGCGCGGCAGCCCGTTGGTCACCTTGACCTCGAGGGCATCGCCGACCCGCTGAACATCCACTCGGACAACAGATCCCGGCGCGTGCCGGACAGCGTTGCTCAGCGCCTCCTGCACGACCCGGTACGCCGTCAACTCGACCGCAGGATCGAGTCCGGTCGGAACCTCTGCTTCCAACCGCACATCCGCTCCGGCCCGCCGCGTACTCGCGACCAGCTCCGCCACTTGATCCAGCCCCGGCTGCGGTCCCAACTCCCCCAGCGGCGGTTGCTCCACCGGCTCCCGCAACAGCCGCAACACCTGTCGCATCTCCGTCAGCGATGCCCGCGCCGCATCGGCGATCTCGGCGAACTCCGCGCGTACGTCGTCCCGCACGTCAGGCAACCGATGCGGTGCGCTGTCCGCACGGACCACCACGACCGACAGGTGATGCGCGACGACGTCATGCAACTCGCGGGCGATCCTGGCCCGCTCCTGCAGCCGCGACCGCTCGGCTCGCTCGGTCCGGCTGATGTTCTCCTGCTCGGCCAGCTGCCGGTTCGTCTCCGATCGCGAGTGGATCAGATCGCCGACGACGACCGCGATCGCGGACATCACCGCCATGGCGACCAGGCCGGCCCAGCCGCCTCGCTCGGGTGCGAGGACCGTGGCCACCAGGCCGACGACCTGTGTGGCGGCCCACCAGCCCACCAGCTCACGGCGTCCGAGTCCGCGCGCGCCGACGATCGCCAGGACGAACGACTGCCCGAACGCCGCGGTGGTCCCCCACGGCCACGGCTCGTCCGTGCTGACCGGTGTCGTCACCGCCGCCGTGATCGCCGTGGTCGCAAGCGATACGACCAGCGCCGCCCGTGGCCGCAGCCAGGCGAGACCCAAGCTGAGCGCTCGCGCCATCGCCAGCGCCAGTACGGCGCCGAGCGACACGCTGTAGTGCTGACTCAGATCCATGACGGTCAGCACCAGCAACGCCGCGACGCCGAGCCCGGCGACCCACGCCCACCGCCCACGCGGCCACCGGTTCCGCATCCCCAGCTCACCTGTCACGGTTGGACCCTAGTTCACAGCTGCTGCAGCCAAGACCAGAAGAACAGCAGTCCTCCGGCCGTCAGAGCGATAGTTGCCGGGAGCACCCACCGTCGGGTCGTCGTCTCGTCGAGCCCCCGAACCAGCGCCGCCTGCAGCCACGCGATCCCGCGCAGCGCGAGCAGGAACACCACGATCGCCGGCAGCGATACCGCCGCGTGCACCGCCCAGGCCCCCGCCTTCGTCGGCCCGCCCCACGTCCCGGGCCCGAACGGCCCGTCCTCCACGAACCCGTAGAACGGCCCGCGCACCACCGCCGTCACCGCGAGCATCAGCAGAAACCAGCTCATCAGCCCCAGCACCGAACTGAGCAGCCCGTACCCGAACACCCGTCCCACTCCAACCGGCGACGCTCCAGCCGCCGACTCCTGGCTCAGCAGCCGGCCCAACCTCCGCCAACGCCGAGCTGCTGTCTTCGCCTCGCCAAGCACCGCGTCGGCCATCGTCCGTACGCCGACCGGCACCAGCAATACGTCGTACGCGATCGACCTGGCCAGACGCCGTAGCCGGCGCGCACCCGGCTGCCCGGATAGCGGTCGATCCGGTGTGGTCCGGCCGGTGTGCAGCGTGTCCGTCATGATCTCTCCTCGGCTCTCAAGTCCTGAGATCGAGGCTAGGAATCAGCGGCGCCCGGCACATCCGGCCAGGGAGCCAGGTCGCGGGCAGTACCCCGGTAGGGGTCCATTGTGATCCAGGTCACAGTGACTACGATCCGAATTTTGACGTTACACGGTCAGTGCCGGATGGCGTGCACGGCTCCCAGTGCACAACGGGGGTGCCCGACGGCGCGAGCGGCGATGCCGCGTCCAACAGGAGGTTCGGACACCATGCGCAGTCGAAACCTGGCGGTGACCGCCACGCTGATCCCGGTTTTGATGCTCGCCGGCTGCGGCACCGACACCGCGTCCGGCGCCGCCGCCTCGGCCCCCGGCGCCAAGAAGGCGTCCAAGCATGCCCTCACCGACGAGGTGGCCGGGCAGACGGACCTGGCCGGCGCGGATGACCCGGTCGTCCGCGCGTACTACGACTACCGGGTCGCGCTGGATCAGATGATGCGCAGCGGCGGCGGCAAGACCAAGCAGCTCGCGCCGGTGATGACGGCGAGGGTGTTCCAGGCGATCAGCGTCCAAGCGAAGTACTACCGCACCAAGAGGCTCCACAACACCGGCATCACCACAGTCCTGTGGGCCAAACGCACCCTGGCGTCGAACGGCGTCATCGTCAGCGCGTGCTACGACACCACCGCAGCCCGAACCGTCGACGCGAAGGGCCGCGCGGTCCTGCCTGCCTCCACGCCGACGCGCTGGCTGGACCAGATGCGCGTCCAGCCACTGCAGGGCCGGTGGGTCGTCGACGGCGGCACGACCACCCCCAACGCCTGCTGACTCCCGCGGGCCGCACATCGTCTCCGGATCGCTGCCAGCCGGCACACCTCGCGACCGGAGCCCCGCAGCGCAGAGAGTTCAGCTCTCCGCACTGCTGCGTCCGTCAGCGGTGGCGGACCATCTGCTGCAGCAGTCCCTCGACCGCACCACGCAACTCGGCGTCGTGCTCAGGACCCGACCACACGACCACGCAGCCCTTGTCACCGAGCCTGCTCGCGATCAGTTCGCGGGCCGGCGTCGGATCGCCTTGATTGAGTACGACGACCAGCCGCCGGCCGTCCCGCTCCAAGCGATCCAGCAGCGGCGGCAACGTCGACCCCCGGAACACTCCGGGATCGCCCTTCACCTTGGTCTCGACCATCACCCCGCGCCCGCGCACGACCAGCAGGAAGTCAGCGCGGTCCCGGGTGAACTCACGATCGTGGTAGATCCGCGCCTTCGGCCACAGCCGCTGCAGCGCCGCGTCCACGTCGGCGTCGTACCGGGCCGCCAGCCGGCTGACCCGCGAACTCGTACCCCGCGGCCGGAACAGCTCCGGCGTACGCCGACCGTCGCGGCGGCGCCCGAACAACGGACGCAACCAACGCCTCAGTCTCGTGTCGATCATCGGCGGACCCCTCGACCTAGCCGGCACTCACCCCGAGTCTGCCCAGGTCACTCCCCCGGAATCCCAACCACACCCGATCGTGATCGCACCGCCACAAACCCGGCGTACCACTGACGGCTGGGCTTGCTGGTGGACGAAAAGATCCCGCGGCCGCCGGCGGGCGGGCGCGGGATCTGTCGCCGGTTCAGCCGTTCTTGATCGCGGAGACCTCGATCTCCAGGGTGACCTTCTCGCTGACCAGGACGCCGCCGCCCTCGAGCGCCGCGTTCCAGCTGACGCCGAAGTCCTTGCGGTTGATCACCACGGAGCCCTCGAGGCCGACGCGCTCGTTGCCGAACGGGTCGGTCGCCGTGCCGGTGTACTCGAACGCGATCTCGACCGGCTTCGTGACACCACGGATGGACAGGTCCCCGGACACCACGAACTCCGCGTCACCGGTCTGCTTGATGCCGGTGGACGCGAACGTGATCTCGGGCTGGTTGTCCATGTCCAGGAAGTCGTTGCTGCGCAGGTGGTCGTCGCGCTGGCTGTTCCGCGTGTTGATGCTCTTGGCCTGGATCGTCACCTTCCCGGACGACTTCTCCGGGGTCTCCCCGTCGATGTGGATCGAGCCCTCGAACTCGTCGAACGACCCCCGCACCTTCGTCACCATCGCGTGCCGGGCGACGAAGCCGACCCGGCTGTGCGCCGTGTCGATCGTGTAGTCACCGGACAGGGCGGCGTACTCGTTGGACATACCGGAATCCTCCAGGGAGAGTAGTTGAAGTTTTCACCGTCCAGCTTTCACCTATCGCGCCCAGATGTCTACCCCGGGTAGGGCGTGTCCGGGCCGCGGACCCGGACCGCGGGCCGCGCCGGGAGCCGACCGTTGCCTGCAGCAACGGGTTATTCGGTTGCGGGCGTACGACGGTACCGGGTCTCATAGGTGGTCGAAAGATCGGAGGGACCGTCGTGGAACCGCTCAGCGCCGACGAGATCAGGCGCTCGTTCGTCAACTCGTCCAAGAGCCAGATCAAGGCGATGACGCTGCCGCCCCGGTTCACCGAACTCCCCTGGGAGTCGCTGGACTACCTCGGCTGGCGCGACCCGAAGGCGCCCAACCGCGGTTATCTGGTGGTCCGGCGCGAGGCCGGCGTGACCGGCATCGCGGTGAACACCCAGGCCTCGGGTGCGCCGCGGCGCGGCGCCGGGCTGTGCGACCTGTGCAACACCGCACACCACCTCACCGACGTCGCCCTGTTCGCCGCCCGCCGGGCCGGCACGGCCGGCCGCGCGGGCAACACGGTGGGTACGTACATCTGCGCGGACCTGGCCTGTTCGCTGTACGTCCGCGGCCTGCGCGAACTCGACGTACCACAAGGCGAAACCGCCGACCCCGAGGTGCGGGCCGAGCGGCTCGCGACACGCCTTGAAGGTTTCGTAAATCGCGTGCTCGCTTAGCGCGCCTGACCGGCGCCGGGACACTACTCTGGTGTCGAGTAAAACCGGCCCGCGGGGGCGAACGAGAGAGCGAGTCGCGATGACCGAGTTCAGAATCACGCACGAGATCCACAAGGTTCACCCGGACATCCGCGAGATGCTCACCGCGACCACGATCGAGGCGATCAACGAGACCAGTGCCCGGTCGGCCGAGGACGCCGCTCGCGTGCTGCGCCACAAACTCGCCGAGATCGGCGTCGACATGAGCGAAGAAGCCTGCCTCTCCGCCATCGAACGCATCCGCTCCGGCAAGCAACTCCGCTTCGAGATCGAACGCGAAACCGACGACAACGAGTGACGCCGCAGGTCCCTAGACCTGCAGGGTTCCTGGCGTCCCGATCTCCAGCCAGGTGAGGTCCGCCTTCGCCGACGAGAACGCCGACTCGATGCCGGCGCGGCCTTGCCGGAAGTGACTCCAGCCCTCGTAGTGGACCGGGACGATCGTGCGCGGCCGCAGCAGCGAACACAGCTCCACGCCGTCGCGACCGGTCATCGTGTACCGAACCGGCCCGCTGATGCCGAACTGCACGGCGCCGAGGTGCAGCAGCACAGTGCCGACCTCACATCGGCCGCCGACCTGCCGGATTCCGTCGTACAGCACAGAGTCCCCGGAGATCCACAGCGCGCCGTGTTCCTGCCCCGGCCAGCGCAAGGCGAAGCCGATCACGTCGCCGGTGATCCGGCGGCTGAGCGGCGGCCCGTGCCGGCACGGCGTCGCGGTGATCTCGAGCGGTGGTCGGCCAGGCTGCCGCAGCGTGTGAACCGACCACGGCACCAGACCGATCGTCGCGCCGCCGAGCCGCGAAGCACCAGCCGCGGTGGTGACCACGGCGCCCGCCCTGGGCAGGAGAGCCCGGCCGGTGTCGTCCAGATTGTCGGCGTGGTGGTCGTGCGTCAGCAGTACGGCGTCGATCGGCGGCAGCTCGTCGACCGCGATCGCCGGCCCGGTCAGTTTGCGTGAGCCCGAACCCCAGCCGAAGCTGTAGTGCCGCCCCGGCGGGTCGAAGGTCGGGTCGGTGAGCAGCCGCCACCCGTCGACCTCGATCAACGTCGTCGGGCCGCCGATGTGGGTGATGCGCGCCTGGCTCACGAATGCTTCACTGCCCAGTCCAGCACCTCGTCCGCGATCTTCTCCCACCCAGCCTGGGCCGGCAGCAGATGCGCGTACCCGTCGTACTCGCGGATCTCGGTGATGGTCTGCGACTTGTAATGCTTGGCGTTGGAGCGCTGGATCTCCGGCGGCATGATGTGGTCCTCGGAGCCGGACACGAACAGCAGCGGCGCGCGCGCGTCGTTGTGGTAGTCGACCCAGGTGTCCTGGTGACCGGGCTGGAAGTTCGACAGCACGCTCCCCCACAGGATCCCGCCGTTCGCGGGGATCGCGTAGCGCTCGTACAGCGCCCGCGCCTCCTCCTCGCCGAACGTGTTCGTGAACGCGTACTTCCACTCGTCGTACGACAGCGGGATCGCCTTGTGCCGGTTCGCCGGGCTCCTCAGCACCGGGAACGTCGACTTCACCTGCGAGAACGGCACCACCCGGACGCCCTCGGTGGGCGCCGAGTTCAGCGCCACCCCGGCGGCTCCGAAGCCGTGGTCGAGCAGGATCTGCGTGAACGCCCCGCCGGCCGAGTGCCCGATGATGATCGGCGGCGTGTCCAGTTCGCGGATCACTGACTCCAGGTGCTCGATGATCGCCGGCACGGTCACTTTCAGAATCGGGTCCGGGTCCGCGTTGAGTGATTCCACCTCGACCTCGAACCCCGGGTAGCCCGGTGCCAGCACCCGGAACCCGCGCGCTTCGTAGTGGGTGATCCAGTGCTCCCAGCTCCGCGGCGTCACCCAGAATCCATGCACCAGTACGACGGTGTCAGCAGGCATGATCGCGTCCCTTCCGTCGGGGATGTTGGCCGAAACCGTAGCTGTCCGTACGGCGCGCTCCGTAGGATGTGCCTGCACGGATCTGGGCTGTGTCTGCACAGTTCGCCCACCAGACTCCAGGGTCTAGGGGGTGGGCATGGCCGTGTTGCTCGACACCGCCGGGCTACCGCGGCGGGACCGGCCCGAAGCGTTCTACGCCGCGATGATGTCGGCGAGTGTGCCGGCCCGTGTCGAGCACGAGGATCCACACGGCGACGTGCACGCCAGGATGGACTTCTGGCAACTCGGCACGCCGGACCTGTTCCGCAACGAGGGATCCGGGATGCGCCTGGTCCGGACGCCGAAGCATGTCCGGATCGGAGGCCCGGAGCGCCTGGCCCTCGCCGTGCAGGTGATCGGGTCTGGCGTCTTCAGCCAGGGTGACGTCGATCAGCGCGTCCGCACCGGCGACCTGATGCTGGTCGATCTGACCGCGCCGTACGACTTCGCCTGGAGTGGGCATGGTGCGTCGCAGGCCTTCCAGATCGACTACGCCGACCTCGGGCTGAGCGTCGAATCGGTCCGCGCGGCCGCTCAACGCTTGCCCAGCAGCCCGCTCTACGACCTCGTGCTGCACCATCTCACGGTGCTGCCGAGCATCATCGAGTCGTTGCACGGAACACCGTCGGCCGACCTGGTCGGCACGGCCACCACGCAACTCGTCCGCGCCCTGCTGACCTCGGCCACGGCTCGCGACACCCAGCCGCCGGCGATGAGCGACGTACTGTTCGCTCGCATCACCTGGTACGCGCGCCGCCATCTCGCCGATCCAGGGCTCAGCCCCACCCGCATCGCGGCGGAGCACAACATCTCGCTCCGCTACCTCTACAAGCTGTTCGCCGAGCACCACCTCAGCCTCGAGCAGTGGCTGATCAGCGAGCGTCTCAAGGGCGCCGCTCGCCAGCTCGCCGAACCGGCGAGCAGGCGCCGCCCCATCGCCTCGATCGCTGCCGGCTGGGGGTTCCTCGATGCCGCGCACTTCACCCGCCGGTTCCGCCAGGCGTACGGCATGACGCCGCAGGAGTGGCGCCGGCGCTAGCCGAGGTGTTCTGGGGTGAGCAGCGCGGTCAGCGTCAGGCCCGCTTCAGTCAGCGGGGCCGGGGTGGTCGAGTTGCGGTTGATGACGCACAGGGCATCGGTGATGTGAGCGCCCAGAGCGCGGAGGTCGTTGGCGGAGAGCGCGATCTGGCCGCCGGTAGTGACGACGTCCTCGATGATCGTGACCCGCCGGCCCGCGGTCTCGGCGCCCTCGGCCAGGCGGCGCGTCCCGTAGGGCTTGGCCTGCTTGCGGACGAACGCGCACGGCAACCCGGTGTGCCGGCCGAGCGCGGTCACGACCGGGATCCCGCCCATCTCCAACCCCGCCAGCACCTCGGTGTCAGCCGGCACCAGCCGCACCATCGCCTCGGCCACGGCATCCAGCAACACCGGATCCGCCTCGAACCGGTACTTGTCGAAGTACTCGCTGGTCGTCTGCCCCGACCGCAACACGAACTCCCCGGTCAGATGAGCAGTCGCATAGATCCGCCGTCCCAACTCCGCAAGCTCCACCCGAGCACCCTAACGGGCCGCATCAGCGGTCGCGCTGCCCGGTGGCCGGTGGCCGCTAGCCGGCCTTGCGTTCGGTTTCGGCGGGCATGAAGCGGCGGAAGTCTTCTGCGGAGATGATCGGGATGTTCAGCTCACTGGCGGCGCGTGCCTTCACTGACAGGCTGTCCACGTCGGCGGCTACGACGAACGTCGTGTCCGGGCGGACCGCCTCCTGCGGCACGAACCCGGCCGCCACCGCCCGGTCCCACCAAACCTCGCGTGGCTCGACCATGTCGCCGGTGAAGACCATCGTGCTCCCCCGTGGGAAGCCCCTCGCCCCAGGACGCGCCGGTACGGCGTACCGCCCGTCGCTCGCCCGCACCAGCGCCTCGTCCACATCGGAAGCCCGGCGCCCGAGCATCACCGCCACCTGGTCGAGATCGCTCCGCTGATGCGCGGTGATCTCGCCTCCGCCCCACGACGCCTCCGCCAGCGCCGAGACGTAGTACTGATGTAAGTCATGAACCTGCGAACGCGTCAGGCCAAGGTCGGTCGCGACCTGGACGAGCTGATCCGCGTCCGCCGCGGTGATCTCCCGATTGGCGAGGATCATGTCGAGCAGCGCGAGATACGAGTCGGCCTGCGGCGGCTCGGGGACGCGCGGCAACTGATCGACGAGCCTGCTCATCCAGCCATGCCGCCCGCCGGCATGCACCGGCCGCACGGTCGGCGCGACGTTGCTCGAGGGCAACGCCGGCCACCGCAATCGACTGACTTCCTCATAAGCCCACTGCCACGGCGGCGGTGACGGAAAGGCGTTCAGATACCGGCCGAACAGCTCGGCCGTGGCCCGCGTGTCGGCCAGCGCCGAGTGCCACCCCTCGATCGACATGCCCGCCGCCGCACAACACGCACCGAGCGTCCGCTTCGCGCCCGGGTAGAGATAACCGGCCAACGCCATCGTGCACATCGACCGCTCGGTGATCAGCGGTACGGCGACACCCAGCCGGGCGAACTCCGCCCGCAGAAACCCGAGATCGAACTCGACGTTGTGCCCGACAACCATCCGGCCCGCCAGCAGCTCACCCAACGGCCGCGCGACATCCGCGAACTCCGGCGCGGCGAGCACATCGGCGGTCAGGATCCCGTGAATGTGCTGCGGACCGAGATCGCGCTGCGGGTTCAGCAGCGTCACCCATTCGTGCTCGACCTGCCCGCGGGCGTCCAGCAGCACGACGGCGACCTCGATCACCCGATGCCGATGACTCGGCAGCAGGCCGGTCGTCTCGGTGTCGATGACGGCATACATCCGCGGGCCTCCTCCGGCTCGATGACCGACTGGAACAACCCAATCACACGTCACCGACAGTTTCCGTCCGGTCCGGAATCGGCGTCAGCGACCCGACCTCATTCGTCGGGGATCTCCACCGCGATCTCGTCGCCCAGCCGGGCGCCATCGGCCAACTCGAGTTCGTCTCCGCTCCAGAAGCGTCCCGGGTCGTACCAGTTGGGCCGCCGCCCGGACAGCAACCCCATCTCCTCGTACGTCACCGCCACCACCTCGGCGCAGTACGCCGACTCCAGCTCGAGCTCCCGCGATCCGCGCCGGAACGCCGGCACCCGGCCCCGCACCCACCTGGTCGCCAGGCGAGCCGTCGACGGGAACGGCGTACCGTCCAGCCGGGCGACAGTCCGCAGTACGGCGTCCTCCATCTCCCGCGTGACGGGGTGCTCGAGCTGCCGCAGCCAGGCCCGCTGGCCGTACTTGCGCGCCCACACCAGGACCGCATCCCGCAGGTCGTGCAATTGCACACCGCGGTGGTGCGTGCCGCTCCACACGTCCGGCAGCGACCGGCCCAGCTCGGCGTGCCACATCAGCGGCGGCAGATCCTCGATCACGATCGCCATGCCGACGTGGTTGATCGGGCTGTTCGTCGTCAGCTGGATGGCGCGGTCGGCGGCTTTGTCACCACGGAACAGCCAAATGTCACCTGTTCGTGTCAGTTCCGTAGCGTCATCCAGTGCAATCCGGCTGTCCACATCGCTAGGTTAGACCGCATGAAGGTATGGAAGGTGGTAGGACTTGCGGGGCTCGTCGGCGTGGCCGCGACGGGCGTGGTGGTCGCGCGAGGCGAGCGGAAGCGTCGCGCCTACACGCCGGAAGAGGTGCGCGACCGGCTCAAGACCCGAGCCAAGGAAGCAGCGAACGCCTGACTCAGGCACGACGCTCGGCCGGTCGTGCGGGTACGCCGTAACTCGGTGGTACGGCGTATGCTCCCGCACGGCCGGCCGAGAGTCGTTGTCGGCCGCAACCATCTCAAAGGTTGTGAAGAGCAACTTCTTTCAGGCTGCCGGCGGTGATCGTCGCCGTCTGGTAGGTGCAGTACGGCTGCCGGCGCCGATCCGTCGGCGACCCAGGGTTCAGTAGCCGCAATCCACCGGGAGCCGTCGTGTCCCAGGGGATGTGACTGTGGCCGAACACCAGCAGGCCCACGCCCGGATAGTCCTTCTCGCAGCGCTCCTCGCGTCCCTTGGCCGGCCCGGTCTCGTGCACGACGGCGACCGACAACCCGTCGAGCGTCACCCGCGCGACCTCCGGCAACCGCGCCCGCAACTCCGGGCCGTCGTTGTTGCCCCAGCACCCGACCAACCGGGCCGCACGAGACTCCAACTCGTCCAGCAACGCGACGCTCACCCAGTCCCCGGCATGGATGACCACGTCGGCGCGCTCGACCGCTTCCCAGACCGGCTCAGGCAGCTTCTTCGCCCGCCCCGGCAGATGAGTGTCCGAGATCAGCACCAACCGCATCCGCCCACTCTCTACTCCGGCAGCGACTCGATCAACTCCTTCTCCTTCGCAGGGCTCAGGCCGGCGCGGCGCTCCCGGTCCAGACCGAGCTCCCGCTCCCAGGCCAGCGTGTCCACGAGGAAGTCCCGCCGCGAGCGATGCGTGAGCCCGGCCGCGAGCGCCGCCGCGCCGCTGCGGTTCGACCAGCCCTCGTAGCCGGGCTCGGTCAGCCACATCGCCAACGAATCCGGCCCCATGTACTGCTCGACCTTCTGCTCCTCCAACCACGTCTGCGGTGCGAGCACGACCGGTCCGGTGTGGCCGCCGACTTCGCGCACGAGCTCGATCCACTCCCCGAACGGCACGACCGGGCCGACGGCGTTGAACGTCCCGGTCCGCCCTTCGGTCGCGCAGTCCAGCAACCAGACGGCGAGATCGCGGACGTCGATCACGGACGTCGGCAGGTCAGGCGTGTCCGGCACGAGCAGCGGCTCCTCCGGCGCCCGGGCCGCGCGCGCCACCCACGCCCCGGCCCGATCGCTCGTGTCCCCCGGCCCACCGATCAGCCCGGCCCGCGCGATCACCAGCCGGTCCCCGACCACCTCCCGCGAGGCCAATTCGCTGGCGACCTTCGCCTCGCCGTACTGCTCCCGCTCGGCCACGTCCAGCTCCGTCGGCTCCCGCAGTACGGCGGACTCGTCGGCACCCGGCGTGTCGAACTTCTCGTACGCGTTGCCCGACGACACGTACGTCCAATGTTTGGCCCGCGCACCGAAGGCCGCCAGCGCGCCGCGCACGAACCCCGGCTGCCAGGACACCTCGAACACCGCGTCCCAGTCCTGCTCGGGCACAGCGGCGTACGCATCCGGACGGCTGCGATCGGTGGCGATCAGCGTGGCGCCGTCCGCGATCGCGCCACTCTCACCACGGGCGAGGCAGGTGACGGAATGCCCGCGCGCCAACGCCTGCGTCGCGATCTCGCGACCGAGCCATGCTGTCCCACCGAGGATCAGAATCTCCATGCGGGCAAGCCAATCAGGCCCGGCGGACAAAACCCAGCCACCTCTGCGGACGGCAGAATCGACGCGCCGTGATCTCGCGCCAGCGTCACGTCACCGTAAGCGTCGACCCCTTGCGGCGCGGGCGATCCGGGCGCAGTGTCGGCAGCAGGAGGCACCTCAGAATTGGTGCCATGGACAAGGGGGAGAAATGGCTGGTTTCGTTCAGATCATCGAGTACCGGACGTCGAAGCCGGACGAGATCGCGGCGCTGATGGAACAGTTCAGCAAGAACCGCGCAGCCGAGGGTGACGGTCCCGCCCCCGTCCGCGGGATCACCTGCGCCGACCGGGACGAGCCGGGGCGCTACTTCGCCATCGTCGAGTTCGGCTCGTACGAAGAGGCGATGGCGAACTCGCAGCGGGCCGACACGACCGAGTTCTCGGCCAAGATGATGGAACTGTGCGACGGACCGGGCGCGTTCTACAACCTCGATCTGGTCCAGACCATGGAGTACAGCTGACCCCAGGGCGGGTTCGGGCCTAGCCGGACTCGCGATACGACTAGGCCCGAGGTCAGTGGGTGGGCGGCACCGTGCGGGAGGTTCGGCACCGGCCCGCTCACGATCAGTCCGGGTCCGCGGCGCCGGACCCGGGCCGGCTCAGCGGAACACCCGGTACGACGACGACCCGGCCGGCGGCGCACCGCCGTACGAACCGAGTTCACGATCGCTGTGCAGGGGGTCGGGATCCTGTGGCTCGGTGGCGGAGTGCAGATCCGGCCACGGTCGGGGTGGGAGGACTTCGCGGGGTGGCAGTTTCAGGTCGGGATCGGGGCCTGGGTCCGGGTCGATCCACTCGACCTCGGTGGCTCCGCCGTGACCATGGATGGCGACGACGGAGTCGATCCCGTCCCAGACGGTCGTGGTCGGATAGTCGCCGTACCAGCGGAGCGCGACCGCCCCGTCGGTGAACTGCACGCCCTCGGCGACCGGACCGGTGCCACTGACACCGGAGACGTCATGATGGCGGATCAGCCGGAAGCGACGAGGACTCATTTCGGCGCTACCTCCCAGAGCTGCTCGCCCGGCAGCCAACGCTCCGGGCCTGGATCGGTGCAGTTCCCATCAGCAACCTCGAAGAACAACCCTTCACGTCAATCACATCCACTTCCCTGTGAGAATGCGTTCACAGGTAGTGACGGCCTCCTCCCCACTTCATGACGCGATTCCGCAGAAATTTTCTGCTCAGGGATGTCGGGGTTGTGCACAAGCAGCATCGGGAGGTCAGGCGACCGACATCAGCCGCTCGGCCTCAGGTGACGACCCAAGGGCGCCAGGTGTCGATGGCGTCGGCGTCGAGGGAGGTGCGAGGCGGGAAAGCGTAGGTCCCGGCACCGGGCAAGTACGCCGCCACGATCCAGGACATCGCGTGGTCCAGGACCAGGGCCACGTCGGGCCGGGTCGCAGCTAGCTCATCGAACACGGCACGGGCTTCCCGGGCCTGTGCCTCTTCGTTCTTCCGGCCCGAGAGGCGTACGTCGACCACACCTGTGTAATGGTCGATCGCCGAGACGTCTTCGGGCTCCGGATCGACTTCGCCATAAATGTTCGGCCCGACCACGAGCAGTACGTTCCCGTCGGCGGTCCGTGCACGCCCCCGGAAGAAGTGCTCGTTCTCCTTCAACTCCGGATCATCCAGCCGTTCCAGTCCCAGGACATCCGCCAACCAGCCGGCCGTTCTGTCAAGGGGCTCACGCGAGGCCAGGAAGATGGTGTCGCTGGTGGACATCACTGCTCCTTTGTGTAGGTGACCAAACGCCCGTCACCGAGAATGACATGAACAACGCGTGCGACCGTCGAACCTGGCTGGCCGCACGCCCTCCGGAATGACCGCCAGGCAACGTCCTCGGACAGCCGCACCGGTCGACCGTCGATCAGAATCTCGCCCAGCTCCCCAGCCTGCTCGCTGGCCTCGTGGATGTTCCGCTTGATCGCATTGGAGCTACCACTCTGCGGGGTCTTGAACTCGATGATCACGCCCGAATCGTGCCTGCCCTTGCGCACCATGACATCCGGATTCTTCACCTTGTCCCGGGTGTGGTCCGGCGGCCTGGCGTCGACGCGCCATCCTTCCTCGGCGAGCCGGTCCGCGATCAGCCGCTCCTTCGGATTGAACGAATTGTGCGGATCGAACACGAGAGGCGCGAAGTCCACCGTCAGCGGGCGCTGATCGAAGGCGGGGTCGAAGGCCGGCTCGTCGACCTCCGGCAGTTCGATGTCGACCACGATCGGTTGCTTGTCGTCGGGGTAGTCGAAGGTGGCTTCTACGCGGTCTGTGGTGATGGTGAGGGTGGCGTGTTGCCACTTCTGGCCAGCGGATCCGGCCATGGCGGCCAGGAGGTTCTTTATGGGTTCAGCGAGGTCTACGGTGATTTCGAAGCCTTGGAGGAGGCGCTCTTCGCGCTTCTCCTCTTCCTTTTCGTCGCGCTCGTCGATCTGCGGCTCGCCGGTTTCGGCGACGGTGATCTCGATCTCCAGCGGGTCCTCGGGGAGGTCGCGTTCGTCCTCGTCCTTCTCATGACGTTTGCGGAACTTCTCGAAGGCCTTGCGGGCGACCGTGATGAGAGGCGGTTCGTTGTCTTCGGCAACCTCGAGGTCTTCGAAGGTGGCCGTGAGGCGTTTGGTGCGGCCTTGGGAGTCTCGAACGGCGAGGTCGCCGCTGCCGCCCGTGGTCTTGTTGCGGTCGGCGGAGTTCGCCGACGGGCGAGCTCCCACGGCGCCGTCGCCGATGAGGTGCTCGGCCCAGGCCCGGGCCTTCGGCGGGGCCAGGGAGAGGTAGTGGGCGGCGGCCTCGCAGGCGCGGGCGGCCGCGTCCAGTTGCTGAGCGGCGGCGGTCGCCCGGCCCTGGGAGGCCAACAGCGCAACCTGGGCGTTCTCGCGGCAGCGGGCGGCGGTGCGTTGCAGATGGGCGACCACGGCAGGCACCTCGTCGAGGCAATCCACCAGGCCCCGAGCGACCCGTTGCAGCTCAGACGGCACGACCGGTCAGATCTGGTCGGCGTAGCTCTTGCATCCGGCCGACGCGATCTCCAGCGCCTCGGCGGCCTGTTCGACCGCTTTGCCGGCCGCGTCCAGGATCTCCGTGATGTCCCGGTCGACGCCCGTCGCCGTACCGGCGATCAGGCTCTCCACCAGCTGACTGTGCTGGGTGAACCGTAGCTTGAACCCGGCCAGGCCCCCCGCTGCCTGCTTGGCCTCCATCGAGACCTGGTGCAGCTGTTCCTTGAGCCGCTGTACGTCGGACACCTAACCCACTCCCAAACTAGTTGCGCTTCTTCGGCAGCACGATCGCCGTACCAGACACGATCACCGGTACGGCGATCGCGAGCCACCACGGCAGACCGGCCGCCATCGCGACGACGACCGCGACCGCACCACCCCAGCCCCACCACCGCGCGCCCGGCAGCCGCGGCAGGCCGAGCGCCCGCGACGCGGCCAGCATCGTGACGGCGGCGATCGCTGCCGCCTCCACTCCGGCCAGGAACGACCCGGTCACCACCCACACCACTACGAACCCGACCAGCATCAAGGCCGCGCTGATGGTACGTCGCTTCCGTCGCTCCTGCTCGGCCCGGGCCGCTGCACGGACCTCCTCCAACTGCTCAACGGTGTCACTCAGCTGTTTGGTGATCCCGGCCGCGACGGACTCGATGTCGTTCAGTACGCGGATCTCGGGCAACGCATGGTTCGCCCGCTTCCCCTCCGCCGGCAGTCCGGCTCGCTGCAGACTCGCAGCGGCCTTCTCGGCCAGTGCGTTCAGCCGGAGCTCCAACTGCCGCCCGCGCTCAGCCATGGCATCGGCCTCCGCCATCGCAGTGGCCTCAGCCTTCGACTTGTGCGCCGTCAGCCGGTCCTGCGCCTGCTGCGCGTCCGCACGGGCTCCTGCGACCGTCCGCAGCGCCCGCGCGTACTCAGCCCACTCCTGCGCTTCCGTCTTCATCGCCGTACCAACTCCACCGCGCGATCCACCTCGTCGGATCGCAGTGCGGCAAACGGTACGACGACCTGTGCCTCAGGGTGCAGTCCGTCCCACAGCAGACCCCGGTGTGGTTCCGAAGCCCATCGCACCAGCGGACCGGCCACCGCGCGTACGCCGTCCTGCGGGTGCCGAAGGAACAGATGAGTCGCCACGTTCGCGCGCCCGTACCCGAGCTGCTCGGTGCACACATGCAGCCGGTTCCACCACCCGAAGGTGATGAGCCCCTGCGCGGGTCCATCGCGCACGATGTCCTGCAGCGCGTTCGCCGGGCTCTCGAAGAATCCCTCCGCATGCAGCTGCATCCGAGGCACGCCATGGAACCCGAACCCGAGCAGATAGGTCTCACCGACGTGCCCGTTGCGTACCGACTCCCGCAGCGAGAACAGCCGCGGCACGATGTCGGCGTGCTTGTCGACCGTCTCGACCTCGCATCCGAGCTGCCGCAATGCCTGCACCAGCGCATCCTTGCCTTCAGCAACAGCCGGCGACGAGTCCGTCCCGTCCAGGAACACGAACCGCGGTGGATCCACAGCCGCGGCCGCCGTCGACAACGCGAGCCCACTCAGTACGCCGAGTGCGTCGACCGGGCCGTCACCGAGCACGAGTACGCCGGCACCCGGCTCGGGCCGTACTTCGATCTGCACCGGCTCCTCCGTCACCGCGATCGGCAACCCGGTCCATGGCCGCCCAAGCTCGGGCCTCACCGCGGCCGCCGTGTCCGTCAACCGGGCCGGCTCGGCCAGATGGAAGATCCGCGGCGGGTGAACCGCCGTACCCGCGCGCTGCCACAACTCACGCCGCAGCGAGTCCAGCACCGCCTTGTCCGCGAAGCTGACCAGCACATGCTGGTTGTCGTCCGGCGAGCCGAAGTTCGCGTTCAGTACCGCCTCGCCGCGGAACTGCAGCTCGGCCGCCGCCGTGTTCCCGCTCCGCAGGATCGCCTGCGAGTCGGCCGGCGTCGTCTTCAGCGCGATGCGGTACGGAACCTGGCCGAAGATCGAGTCCCGCCGCGTCGCCAGCCGCTTGACGCCCTCGATCGTCTGCGTCGCCAGTACGACATGCACGCCGTACGCGCGTCCGAGCCGGACCAACCGCTCGAGCAGCTTGGCCGCCTCGTCCGCGAGCTCGTCGTCGTCCTCGAGCAGCACCTGGAACTCGTCGAGGACGACCAGGATCCGCGGCGGCCGACCGGGGCCGGGGGCAAGCTCCGCGATGTCGGCGACGTTGCCGTGCGACTTGAAGATCTCGCTGCGCCGCGCCAGTTCGTCCGACAGATGACGCAGTACGGCGAGACCGAACGCACGATCGCTGTGCACGCCGAGCACCCGCACCTGCGGCAGCCAATGCTCGCGCTCCCCGGCCGGACCGAGCGCGGAGAACTCGACACCATGCTTGAAGTCGAGCAGGTACATCTCCAGATCCGCCGGGTCGTAGCGCGCGGCGAGACCGTGGATCATCACGAGCAGCAGGTTCGACTTGCCCTGGCCGACGGCGCCACCGACGAGGACGTGCGGGAGGGCCGGGTTGCCGCTGCGCAACCGCACCAGCGCCGGCGTGCGATCGTCGTACCCGATCACCGTGCCGATCTCGTCCGTGACCGGTTGCCACCAGGTCGACCGGTCCGGCAGGGTCCGCTCGAAGTCGATGGTCGGGAGTACGGCGATCTCCGCGAGCTCGGCCACCACGTCACAGATGCCGGCGGCAATGTTCGCGTCGAACGGCGGATCCAGCTTCGCGGGGACGCCGGGCAGTTGCGCGACCTCGACCTTCTCGCTGGTGATGGCCACCGGATCGAGGAGATCGAGCAACTGTTTGGTGTCGACGTCCAGCTCGGCGGACGTCGACGGGTCGTGATGGACCAGGAAGCAGATGCCGCGCCGGCCGGCGGTCGCGGCCAGCCGGAGCAGATCGCGCTGGGCGAGCGTGTCGATGCCGGTCGGGTAGTCGAACAGGATGATCAGCCGATACGGCTCGGTGACCCGCCCGGTCTCCCGGATCAGATCCTCGAACCGCTCGTGCCCGAGCTGTGCCTGCCGGCTGGCCCGCAGCGACGAGACGTCGACCAGCCCGGACAGCACGGCGTGCAGCTGCTCCGGGGTGTGTGTTGCCCTAGGCACCAATTGCGGATACTTCGTGGTCAGGTGACCGAGCAGGCCCATCATGCCGGTCAGCCGCGGGTCGTACGCGTCGATCCTGAGCCGGAAGGGTTCGGCGGCCGCGACCAGCCGCAACGCCACGCTCTGCAGGAGTCTGCGGGCGAACTCGTTGCGATCCGCGGTCACCTTCCAGCCGTTCGTCCGCAGCAGCGGCGCGACGACCGGCGTACCGCCGTCCAGCTCGCCGACCCGCACGTACGACGAGACTCCGGCGCCGACCAGTTGACGCGAACGCCAGCGGGCGTCGTTCGGCGGGATCGCGGCCAGACCGGGCGCGAGCCGGTCCGCGAGCAGGCGGGCCTTCGGCTCGGCGGTGGACAGCGCCTCCGCGGTCTTGGCGTCGACGAGCGAGCGCGACTCGCGCCGGGCGATGGCGGTCTGCTCCTGTAGCTGACGATGCAGCTGCACGGCCCGCTGATGCTCGGCGTACGTCAGCCGGTGTGCGTTGTCCAGCAGCTGCCCGAGCGCATGCTGGAGACCCCGGATCCGCGCCTCCAGGAGCTCCGGTGCTGATTCTGTCGTCCGCGCGGAGCGCGAAGCCGATCCGGGCGTGTTTCCCCCGTCAGGCTTCTCCGTCACGAGCACCGTCCTTCCACCTTGCCCCGCGACCACTGCTTGCCTGGAGTAACCATGTCATATGGGTAATCCCAACCGTCACTCAAGGCATCAGTAGTCTCACCTGCTAATCGGGAGCGACGATCTCGAGTTCGTAGCCGTCGGTGTTGTGCAGGAAGGCGGCGTAATGCTGCGGGCCGCCGGCGTACGGGTGCCGGTCGGCGAACATCAGCGTCCAGCCATGCCGGCCCGCCTCTGCGACGATCGCGTCGACCTCGGCCCGGCCGGCCGCGTTCAGGGCGAGATGGTTCATCCCGGGCCGGAGCCGGTCGTGCTCGCCGGCCGACATCGCCGGGCTCTGCTCGACCACGACATAGCTGCCGTCGGGAGCCGCCCACGTCATCCCGCCGGGCCAGCCGTCACCGTCCTTCCAGCCCAGCCGATTGAGGACCCAGCCCCAGCTCTCCTGGGCCCGGGACAGGTCCGGGACCCAGATCTCGACGTGATGCACCGCAGCGACCATCGGAGCATTATCTGTGCTCGTCGAGATGGTTCGAAACCGCCATCGAGATCAGTCCCGACAGCACCAGCCAGACCAGTGCGGCGACCAGCCACGGCCACCACGCGCGGCTCTGCGCGGCCTCAGCCACGGCCTTGCCGAACAGGCCGCCGGCCGGCGCGAAGACGAGCACGAGCAACACCCGCGCGATCGTCGTCTCCCTGGTCATTTCTTCATTGTGGGAGCGGATCGCCAGGCCTGCAGAAACCTTGGCGTTTCGCGCCCCGTCACCTTTCTGTCCGTGGCAGGGTTTACCGTCTGCGGTGACAGTCGAGCATCGGGGGTTGTGGTGAGTAGCACCCGGATCGAGAGCACGGCGTACGGAGCGGCCGCGCTCGAGTGCCTGGAGGCCGTGGTCGCGCGGCTGAAGGCGGACGATCCGATGACCCCTGTCACGCTGCTGCTGCCCAACAACCTCGCCGGCGTCATCGCCCGCCGCCACCTCGCCCGCAGCGGCATCGCCGGCCTCTACCTGGCGACGTTGGAGCGACTGGCCGAGCAACTCGCCGCGGGTGTCCTGTCCCCGCGCCGGCCCGCGACCCGGCCGATCGTCGCGGCGACCTGGCGGACGGCGCTGTCGAAGGCACCGGGCATCTTCGAGGAGGTCGCCGAGCATCCGTCGACCATCCAAGCGCTTGCCTCAGCCCATCGCGAGCTCCGCGACCTCACCGACCCCGCGCTCGAGAAGGTCACGCACGCCTCCACTCTCGGCCCGGACCTCGTTCGCTTGCACCGCCACGTCACCACCGAGCTCGCCGCGGACTGGTATGACGAGACGGATCTGTTGAGGGCCGCCGCCACGCGCATCGCGGCCTCGCCCGCTGTTGTCGGCGAGCTCGGTGCGCTCGTCCTCTTTCTTCCGCAGGAGCTCACCCAGTCCGAGGCAGCCTTCGTCGAGGCGCTCGGCACCGCCGCGGCCGATCTCACGGTGATCGTGGGTCTGACCGACGTACGACGAGCCGACCGTGCCGTCCGGCGGTCGCTCGAGCGCATCGGTATCGACCTGCCGTCGTCGATCTCGAAGAACTACCCGGTCGCCACCGAGATCCTGAACGCGTCCGACGCCGACGACGAGGTGCGGTGTGTCGTCCGCGATGTGGTCGAGGCGCTCGACCACACCCCGGCGCACCGGATCGCGGTGCTGTACTCGGCCGCCTCGCCGTACGCGCGGTTGCTGCACGAGCACCTCGGTGCCGCGCGGATCGAGGTCAACGGACCCGGCACGCGACCGGTGCACGAGCGCGCCATCGCGCGGACCCTCCTCGAGGTGCTCGCGCTCATCGATCAGGATCTGCCGCGCGCGGATGTGTTCCGTGCGCTCGCCAACGCGCCGACGCGCGACTTCACCGGCCGGCGGATCCCGGTGCCGCAGTGGGAGCGGATGTCGCGGGCCGCCGGTGTGGTTCGCGGCGACGACTGGGATACCCGGCTCGCTCGGTACGCCGAGTCCGAGCGTCGTACCGCTGATCAGGAAGAGGCCGCCGAGGATCCACGGCCCGCCGCGGTGCGGCGCGCGCAGTACAACGCCTCGATGGCCGAGCGGTTGCACGCGTTCGCCTCCGAGCTCCGCCGCCGGTTGGGTGCCCTGGCGTTGCTGGAGACCTGGTCCGAGCTTGCCGGCGGAGTCCTTCAGCTCTTCCATGATCTGCTCGGCGACTATTCGTCCTTGCCGATCGAGGAGCAGTACGCCGCAGCCGCGGTCGGGAGCTCGCTGCAGGGCCTGTCCACGTTGGACGAGCTCGGGACGCCGGCCGGTCTCGCCGTGCTGCGCGACGTGCTCGATCTGGAGTTGCAGCAGTCACTCCCCCGCGTCGGGACATTCGGCACCGGTGTACTGGTGGCGCCGCTGTCGGCGAGCATCGGGTTGGCGGCGGACATCGTGTACGTCGTCGGCCTGTCCGAGGATCTGTATCCGGGGCGCGTCCACGAGGATGCGCTCCTGCCCCATCGCGTCCGCGAGGCGGCCGCGCCGGAGCTGGCGTCGTTCCGGGATCGGCTCGACGAGAAGCAACGGCATCTGCTGGTCGCGTTCTCGGCCGGGTCGCGGAAGGTGGTGGCGTCGTTCCCGCGCGGCGACCTGCGCCGATCGTCGCGGCGGTTGCCGACGCGCTGGTTGCTGGGGTCGTTGCGAGAGCTGACGGGCGATCACGGGCTGCCCGCGACGCAGTGGGACAAGTACGGCGAGCGGCTGCGGACGTCGGCGTCGTACGCAGGATCGTTGACGACGGCAACCATGCCGGCGACGGAGCAGGAGTGGCAGGTCCGCGCCGCGGCGGCCCGGTTGTGGGTGAACGACGAGGTGCTCGTGCGTGCGCGGGAGCTCTTGCGCGGGCGTGGGAGCAATGCCTTCACGCGGTTCGACGGGGACCTGTCCGGGGTGCCCGGTCTGCCGGAGTACGCCGTCGAGGAACGGATCGCCTCGCCGACGTCGTTGGAGGCGTACGCGACGTGTCCACATGCGTATTTCGTCGAGCGGTTGCTTCAGGTGGAGCCGCTCGAGGCGCCCGAGGATCTGCTGGTGATCTCGCCATTGCAGGTGGGGAACCTGATCCACAACAGTCTCGATGCCTTTGTGTCGCGATTGGCCGGTTCGCTGCCCGGGTACGGCGAGCCGTGGACGGCGGAGCAGCGGTCGTTGCTGCTCGCGATCGGGGCGGATCTCGCGGATCAGTTCGAGGCAGAGGGTCTGACCGGGCATCCGCGGTTGTGGCAGCGGGAGCGGTTGCGGATCCTCGGTGACCTGATGGTGCTGCTGACCGACGACGATCGGTGGCGGGTGGAGCGGGACGCGTCCGTGGTGGCGAGCGAGCTGCGGTTCGGGTTCGACGGGGAGCCGCCGGTGGAGATCCCGGTGCCGTCCGGGCGGGTGCTGCTGCGAGGGTCGGCCGACAAGGTCGATCTCGGCGCGGACGGGACCATCTATGTGACGGACGTGAAGACCGGTGGGTTCTCGCGGTACGAGGCGATCGAGTCGGATCCAGTGGCGGGCGGGACGAAGCTGCAGCTGCCGGTGTACGCGTACGCGGCGCGGGCCCGGTTGGGAGAGCAGTCCACACCGGTCGAGGCGTCGTACTGGTTCGTCCGGCGCGGCGGGAAGCGGATCCCGGTGCCGCTGACCCCCGAGGTCGAGGCCCGGTACGTCGACACGCTCGACGTGATCGTGTCGTCGATCGCGGCCGGATTCTTCCCACCGAAGGCGCCCGAGGTGCCGGACTTCCTGTGGGTGCAGTGCCCGTACTGCAACCCGGACGGGCTCGGGCACAGCGAGGTGCGGGCGCGGTGGGATCGCAAGCGGCACGACCCGACGCTGGAGAGGTTGGTCCGGTTGATCGATCCGACCGCTCTGGAGTTGCTCGCTTCCGAGGGGGCCGGCCGGCGATGACTGAGCAACTGCTGGACGGGCCCGCCCGGGACCGGATCCGATCCGACACCGACTCCACGCTGTTCGTCGAGGCCGGCGCCGGATCCGGCAAGACCCATGCACTCGTAGACCGGGTGACCACGTTGGTCCTGCGCGACGGCGTACCGCTGCGCACGATCGCCGCCGTCACCTTCACCGAGAAGGCCGGCGCCGAGCTGCGCGATCGGTTGCGGGTCGAGTTCGAAAGGGCTCGGAAAGGCCCGGCCGGGCAGCTCGCCGATGCAGCGTTGGACGACCTCGACTCGGCCTCGATCGGCACTCTGCACGCCTTCGCCCAGCAGATCCTGCTCGCCCATCCGATCGAAGCCGGCCTGCCGCCACTCATCGACGTCCTGGACGAGGTGGGTTCGTCGGTCGCCTTCGAGGAGCGCTGGGCCGAGCTGCAGCAGCTGCTGCTGGACGACGACTCGATCGCGGAGCCGCTGCTGCTCGCGATGGCAGTCGGGGTCGAGCTGAAACACCTGCGATCACTGGCACGACTGTTCGGGAACGACTGGGACCTGATCGCCGAACGCGTGCTGGTGGATCCACCAGAGCTGGTGTCGATGCCGGATCTGTCCGGGCTCGTCGCGGCAGCGGCGCAGATCGGTGGAGTGGCCGGGTCGTGTCTGGATCCCGAGGACCGGCTGTTGCCGAAGGTGGCGCAGATCCGCGAGCTGGGGGTGATGCTGGAGGCCGCGACCGACCAGGAGACGCAGCTGGCGATCCTGCAGACGTTGCGCGGTCTGAAGGTCGGCCGGATCGGACGCAAGGAGAACTGGCCGGACATCAACGGGGTCCGCGGCGACTGCACCGAGGTGGTCGAGGTCGCTGGTTCGCTGGTCGAGCTGCTCCTGGATGCTTGCCTTCGGCACCTTTCACACTGGATCGCCGAGCGCGTGCTGGAATCGGCCCGGATCCGCCGTGAGGAAGGGCGCCTGGAGTTCCACGACCTCCTGGTTCTCGCCCGCGACCTCCTGCGCAGGAACCCGGCTGTCCGCGCAGCGCTGCACGAGCGCTTCGAGCGGCTCCTGCTGGACGAGTTCCAGGACACCGACCCGATCCAGATCGAGCTCGCCGTCCGGATCGCGGGTGGCGCCGAAGCAGAAGCCGAGGACTGGCGCGACGTCGAAGTCCCAGAAGGCCGCCTGTTCGTCGTCGGCGACCCCAAACAGTCGATCTACCGCTTCCGCCGCGCCAACATCGCGACGTACCTCACCGCCCAGCACCTCCTCGGCGAAACCGTCGCCCTCACCACCAACTTCCGCACCGTCGCACCCATCCTCCGCTGGATCAACACCGTCTTCGAAACCCTGATCCAGCCCCAAGAATCCGCCCAACCCTCCTACCAATCCCTCTCCCCCCACCGCACCGGCCCCACCTCCGCCGGAGGTTCGGCCTCACCCGGCCCCAGGCCGGACTCGTCGCACCCCAGCCCCGGCTCGCCTGCCGACCCCGGCCTGTCAGGCTCGGATTCACGCTCAGCTCGACCAGCCGGCACCGATCCCAGCACCACCGCCGCGGTCCGCGGCGACCAGCTCTCCTTCCTCGACGACTCCGACGACGACCTCACGCTCTTCGACGACCTCGTCGCCCCCGAGGACCCCGCCGCATCTGCCACACCAAGCACCCCGATCTCCCCAGCGGACAGCACTGACTCCGGCGACCCGTTGGGCGACCTCGCCGCGGTACTCCCGTTCCGGCGCCACGGCGACGACTCCGCGTCCGCCGTCGTACCCCCGCCTCCCGGGCCCTACGACGAGACCGCCTCCGGCCCGAGCGTCACCGTCCTCGGCGCCGAGCCGCACAACGACCTCCCCCGCGCGCAAGCCTCCGTCCTCCGTGAACGCGAGGCGCGTGACGTCGCGGCAGTCGTCGAGCAGGCGCTGCGCGACGACTGGCAGGTGTACGACGACCGCACCGGCAACTGGCGACCCGCGGAGGCCGGCGACATCGCCGTCTTGGTCCCCGCGCGTACGTCGCTCCCCTTCCTCGAGGACGCCCTCGACCGCGCCGACATCCCGTACCGCGCCGAGGCCAGCTCCCTCGTCTATCAGACCGCCGAAGTCCGCGACCTCCTCGCCTGCGCCCGCGCCCTCGGCGATCCGAGCGACCAACTCGCCCTCGTCACCACCCTGCGCTCGCCACTGTTCGGTTGCGGCGACGACGACCTCTTCGTCTGGAAACGCTCCGGCGGCACGTTCAACCTGGCCGCGCCCATCCCCGACTCCCTCGTGACCCACCCGGTCGGCGAGGCGATCGCCTGGCTGTGGAGCACCTACAAGGCCGCCCGCTGGCTCACCCCGAGCGAAGTTCTCGCGAAGATCGTCGCCGACCGCCGCATGCTCGAAGTCGCAGCAATCGGCCCACGGGCCCGCGACGCCTGGCGCCGGATCCGCTTCGTCGTCGACCAGGCCCGCGCCTGGTCCGAGGTCGAGCACGGCGGCCTGCGCTCGTACCTGGCCTGGGCCGCCCACCAGGGCGAGGAAACCTCACGCGTCGCCGAGGCCGTCCTGCCCGAAACCGACGCGGACGCCGTCCGCGTGATGACGATCCACGCCGCGAAGGGTCTGGAGTTCCCGATCGTCATCCTGTCCGGTATGACCGCGGCGCCCAACCGGCAGCGCGGCGTCCAGGTCCTCTGGCCACCGGACGGCGGGTACGCCGTGAAGCTCAAGTCATCCGTGCAGACCGAGGACTTCGACCTCGTCCAGCCGGTCGACGAGCAGATGGACGACTACGAACGCCGACGCCTCCTGTACGTCGCCGCCACCCGCGCACGCGATCACCTGGTCGTCTCCCTGCATCGCTCCGGCAACCGCCGCCACTCCAGCAACGCGGAGCTCCTCGCCTCCGCCGGCGGCGTCGAGGCGCCCCACGCCACGCTCTTCACCAGCCCGCCCGCGGTCGAACGCGAGCCGCGCATCACCCCCGACGTCACCCCACCGATCTCCCGCACCGAATGGGAATCCCGCGCTGCCACCGCCCAGTCCGCCAGCCGCGCTCGCTCCGCCCAGAGCGCATCCGGCCTGGAAGGCACCGGCCCCGACGTCGTCCTCGCCGAGGTGGATCCCGGCACCGCCAAAGCCCCGCGCGACCTTGAACTCCCGCCGTGGTCCAAGGGCCGCTACGGCACCGCGATCGGCCGCGCGGTTCACGCCGTACTGCAAGTCGTCGACCTGTCCACCGGCGCCGGCCTCGAAGCCGCAGTCTCCACCCAATGCCTCGCCGAGGGCGTCCTCGAGTACGCCGACGTGGTCACCGCCCTCGTCCGCTCAGCTCTCGCCTCCGACGTCGTCCAACGAGCCGCCGGCCGCGAACACTGGCGCGAGTCCTACGTCGGCACTGTCCAGCCCGACGGCACCGTCCTCGAAGGCTTCGTCGACCTCATCTACCGCGAAGACGACGGCCGCCTCACGATCGTCGACTACAAAACCGACGCCATCCCGGCAGCCGCCCTCGACGCCCGAGTCGCGTACTACGCCCCCCAACTCCAAACGTACGCAGCCATCCTCCCCAACACCGCCCCGCCGGTCCTCCTCTTCCTCAACCCCACCAAGGCAATCGAACGCCGCCTCTGACCCGCCGCAGGTTGTTGCATCAGGCAACTGGACTCGAACTGGTTGATGGCGGCGCTCGTAAATTCGCTTGTGGAGCATCAGCGACAGTCCGCATCATGAGCGCATGGCTACGACCATCGGACTGTTGCTGTTGATTCCTGCTGCCGGACCGGCCGCGGGCATCCAGCAGCGCCGCGTCCGATGCCGGAGGTCGATCCCCGTCCGCTCGTGACGGCCGCGCTGGTGGCAGGCCTCTTGGCCGGCTACGGCATAGCCATGCCAGTCGGACCCGTAGGCACCTATCTCGTAGCCTTGACCGCCCGAGCTTCGCTCCGAGTCGGAGCCAGCGCCGCATTGGGAGTCGCATCAGCCGACGGCCTCTACGCCCTGACAGCCACCGTCGCAGGTACAACCCTCGCACCGTTGCTTGTGCCAATAGTGGTCCCGCTGCGCTGGATCTCCATGGTGGTGCTGATAGGGCTAGCCACGGTCGGCGCTCTGACGGCGGTACGGCGATACCGCGCACCCCGCCTGGCCGGAATCGCCCAGGACCTCCCGCCAGGCGCACGAACCGCGTACCTCGGACTGCTCGGCATGACCCTCCTCAGCCCCATGACAGTGCTCTACTTCGCCGCCCTGGTACTCGGCGGCTCCGGCACGTCGGCCACCCCTACACCACCCGAGCGCGCCTCCTTCGTAGTCGCTGCCTTCGCAGCATCCGCCACCTGGCAACTACTCCTAGCCACCAGCGGGGCCCTACTGGGCCGAGCCCTCACCGGACACCTCGGCCGACTGCTCACTGCACTGCTTTCCAGCCTGGTGATCATCGCGCTGGCCATCCGCCTGGTCTCGTCCTCACGGCTGCTCTGACGATCCAGCCGACAAGAACCTGAGGCGACGCTATCCCGTCCGCCAGTACGGCGCATCTGCAGCCGACTCCGAGCGAATCTGCAACCAATCCTGCAGCACGGCACGTTCCTGCACGTAACCACTACCCGAGGAGGGCCGCGTGCACGTTTCGCATGTCGTCATGCTGGTCGCCAATGACATCACCAACGACACCCGAGTACTGAAGGAGGCGGTTGCCCTTGGCAAGGAGGGTTGGCGGGTCACGTTGCTGGGCGTGACGGCGTCGGGGTCGATCACCATCGACACGATCGACGGTGACGTTGTGATGATCCGGGTGCCCGGCCGCTTCCCTCTCCGCGACGAACGCAACCGGCGTCGCGGTCGCCGACGCTCGCGGCGGATCCTCGCCGGCACTGTTCCCGGGTCGGTCCAGGCAGCTCGGCTGTCGGCTCGGCAGGCTGAGCTCACCGCGGAATCCGGACGTGCCAAGGCCCAGCGGATGGCCGGCTCGATCGGAACGATCAGGTTCCAGACCGGAAAGGCGGCCCGCAAGCTACGCCAACAGAACCTTCGGCTGACGCGTACCCTGGCTGCGTTTCGCTCGCGGCTGGCCGGCTACGAAGGACGACAGGCAGCAACATTCTGGCAGCGTTGGGACCGGTGGCTCACACAACGGGCCCGACCTGTGAGCTGGCGGAGAATCATCCCGGAGGCGTACGACTACGAAGCCACCTTCGCGCAACTGCTGGACCGGCTACGCCCAGACGTCCTGCATGCCCACGACATGCACGTTATCGGGGTCGCCGTCCGAGCGGCAGGGAGAGCAGCCCTGCAGGGGCGCGCTGTGAAAGTCGTTTACGACGCCCACGAGTACGTCCCTGGCCTGTCCGTCTATCCACCGCGGACGCCGCGGCTCATTGCTGCCTGGGCCAAACATGAGCGCGAGTACATCCAGAAGGTGGATCGCGTGGTCACCGTCAGCCCGGCGATCGCGCACACGCTGCAGGCACGGCACCGGTTGGATCGTACGCCGACCGTTGTGATCAACAGCCCACCGGCTGTCGAGCCCATCGCTGATATGCCCGATATCCGCGACGCGCTCGAACTCGAGCCTGCGGTGCCGTTGATGGTCTACAGCGGCGGGATCACCCATGCGCGCGGAGTTCAAACGGCGATCGCATCCCTCCAGCATCTTCCCGGCGTACATCTCGCAGTGGTGTGTGTACCGACCGTCAAGATGAGACCGGTTGACGAGCTACGCCGGCTGTCCACCTCGCTGAATGTCGGCGATCGAGTCCACTTTCTCGACCCGGTGCCTCCGAACGATGTCACGCACTACCTGCGGACCGCAGATGTCGGGCTGATTCCGCTGCTGCGGTACCCGAGCCACGAGATGGCGCTACCCAACAAGGTCTTCGAGTATGTGTTCGCCGGGCTTCCGGTCGTGACGAGCGACATGCCGACGTTGCGAGACTTTGTTGGCAGTACTGGGATCGGTGAAGTCTTCGAGGCGGAGAACGCGTCGGACCTTGCCGCCAAGGTGTCACACATCTTGGCCGACGCCGCGCCATACCGCGAGCGCGTTGCTGACGGCAAGTTGCGTCACGAAATGTCCTGGGACAGCCAGGCCGAACATCTCCGATCCTTGTACTACGAGTTGCTCGGGCGTCCGTCGGTCGAGACCAAGGCCGCGAGGCTGGCCATCGCGCCGATGGACAGAGCGGTCCAGTGGTTGCCGTGGCTGCACGATGGAGCGCTACTGCCAACGGCCATGACGCACGCGGACCTTGAAGACGTGACCCATTTGTTGACGGCCAATGACCGGTCGGCGTTCGGCAGCACCAGCATCGCGGCGGACCTACCGGTACTGGCCGCCTCCCGAGTGAAGCACGGCATCATCATCGACGACCCGACCTTGCTGCCGGCGAAGGTCCCCGCCGGCTACGCAGGCCCGATCTTCGTCACCGATCAGGCTCTGGCCGACGTCTTTCCTGGGAGTCAATGGCTGCCGCCGGGCGAACCAGGCGCTGACGTGCTTCGCAAGTTCATGGCGGACTGAAACCACCACCCGCCGACGTGTCGGGACGCGCCGCATGAGCCACCGGGCCGGTGGGCACGAGGAGCAGGACGGTCAGGAACAAGGCGACGAGTCGCCGGGCCAACGCCATGATCGCCTCCGCTCAGTTGATGGTCAGTCACTGAGAGTCTATGGGGATCGGAGGCCGTGCGAGTGCATGGTTACAGGTTGTGGATAACGGGAAGTGACCCTGCCGTGTGGATGAGCGCGCGGTCGCCTACGATCTGCGGAAACAGAGTTGGAACGTTCGGATGTTGGTCCGGCCGCTGGCGGGTCTGCCACCAAGAGTGTGAGGGTGTGGCTCATGAACATCGGTACTCGCAAGATCGTCGTCGACGAGGCGATCGCGCAGTTGCGGCTGTACGCCGAGACCAACGGCGCCGTACTTCAGTACTACGACGGTCTGCCCGGGATGACGTGCGTCGGCGGTTCCGATCCTGACCAGGTGACGCTCGAGGACCTGGCCCGGACGATGGTGATCGGCGCCGACCTGCGGGCGATGGACATCCCGTGGCTGCTGGAGGTCGAGGCGGAGAAGGAGTTCGCCGCGATCCCGGTCGACGCGCGGCTGGAGGACGCGACCCCGGGCAGCGACCTGTTCCTGGCGGCGATGGCGCTGGACGAGAAGTTCACCGGCCACCGCGGCTTCGGCCACGCCAAGAAGTCGAAGCTGCTGCACCTGAAGCGGCCGTACCTCTACCCGGTCACCGACAGCTTCATCCGGATGACCTATGGCACGGCGTCGGCGGGCTCGGAGTTCCTCACCGCGGTCCACCGCGACCTGGTGAACCCGGCCAACATCCGCGACTTCAAGCTGCTGCAGGTCCGCCTGATCGCCGAGCCGTCCACGTCGGCCGCGCGGCTGCTCGGCGAGGTGCCGACGCTCCGCCTGCTCGACATCCTCGCCTCGCTGCTGGGTGAGGCTAAATAGCGCCTCGCTGCTGGGTGAGGCTACATAACGCCGAGCCGCGCCAGCGGCTCCACCAGCTCGCGCTCCTCGTAGGACAGGTGTGAGAGCAGCGTGTCGTCCAGCAGGTCGACCGCCGCGCGCAGACCGTCGATGGAACCCGAGCCGTCGACCAGCGCGACCAGCGCCTTGTCCACACCTTCCAGTACGTCGTGGATGATGCGGTGCTCGGCTTCCAGCCGGTCCACGACAGGCGCGAGCGCCGGATCGGCTCGCCTGAGGTGCGGGAAGAGCGATGCGTCTTCCAACGAGTGGTGTGTGGTCACCAGGCGGCAGTAGGACTCGCAGTACGTGCCGAGGGTCCAGTTGTTCTGCCGCATGGTCATGGTGTTGATGTGTGAGCGCGCCTGGCCGACCCCGATCGAGCCGGCAGCCACCTGCTCGACCAGATCGCGGATCTGCTCGAGCTCCGCGCGCAGATGGTCGTGTACGTCGATCAGATGCTGACCGGAGGACAGCTGGTACGGCGTATACCTGCGGTCCGGGTCGAGCGCAGGACCAGTGGGTCGCTCCGACTCGTCGAGCACCTGTACGGCGCTCCGTCGTACAGCCGGAGGCGGAGTCGGCACGACGCCGAACCCATCCGCCGCCCGCGGCTCGACAACGGCTCCGGAGCGAGCAGCATCGACGGCCTCGCGGACACCAGCGGCGACTTCGGCGAAGCGGCGGATGTCGTCCGGGTCGTCGGAGCCGAGGATGTACGTGCTTATGCCTTCGCCCATCGTCAGCTCTGCGAGCTGATCGATCCACACCTCCTCGGGCCCCTGCAGGAAGCCACCGCTGCCACTGAACCGGCCGGACACGTTGTAGAGCCGCCGGACCGAGGCGGGGTCGCGGCCCGCCTCGACCGCGGCCTCGTCGATGATCTTGTTCATCGCGGCGAGCTGGTCAGGGCCGGCGTACGCGCTGGTCGGGAGCCAACCGTTGGCGAGGCGGCCGGTGAGGGCGAGCATGCGGGGTTTGTAGGCGCCCAGCCAGATCTCGACGTCGTGTGCGGGCTCGGGACCGCGCTTGGCGCCGGAGACGGTGTAGTGCTGGCCAGGCAGCCGAATGCCGCCGCCGGTCGGCGTCCAGACCTCGCGCATGATCGCGATGGCTTCCTCCAGCGCGGCGATGCTCTGGCCGGTGGTCAGACGCGGGCCGGCGTTGGCCGCGACGGCGTCCAGGAAGCCGCCGGCGCCGAGGCCGAGCTCCACGCGGCCGCCGGTGATCAGGTCCAGCGTGGCGACGCTGCGGGCGAGGACGACGGGATGACGGAGCGGGAGGTTGGCGACGTTCGTGGTGACCTTCACACGCTGGGTCTGCGCGGCGACGACGGACAGCAGAGTCCAGGCGTCCATCAGCCGGGGCTGGTACGGATGGTCCTGGAAACTGACGAGGTCGAGACCGACCTGCTCTGTCAGCTGCGCCAGCGCGATCACGCGGGTGGGGTTGTCGACCGCGGGGGTCAGGAACGTGCCGAAGACCAGCTCGTGGCCGTAGTCCATGGGTTCACCTTCACCTGTCAGGGATTCGCTCGCGAGCAAAACTACTTCGCTAGACGAATAATCTCAACCACAGAACATCTGCTGGCGAACAGGATCACACCAAGCCGAAGGCTTGCTGCGGCGTGAGGGTGCCCCCGGTGGCGTAGGCGGCGCGGTAGGCGTCCTCCCCCACCGCGGATTCGACGGCCGTGGTGGCTCGCGTCAAGTCCTCGGACTCGGTCGCGGCGATCAGGTAGTTCTCACTGGCGCGGGTGGCGGCAGCCGTGCCGAGGAGGGTCGCGGCGAGAGTCTTGTCGGGATGGCAGGCCGCGATGCCTTCCAGAGCCCAGCACATGCTGCGCAGCGAACCGAACTCCTCAGAGATCCGGAACGCCTCCCTGTGCAGCTCCAAAGCGGCCACAACGTCGCCCTGGAGTTCCCTGACGAAGCCGAGCTCCTCCAGCACGATCGACAAGTAGAGCACTGGCTCGCCCTGTCGGCGGGCGGCGTCGATCAAGGCCTGTAGGCGCTGCGAGGCCTCCGCAAGGGCGCCAGTACGACGGGCTGCGAAGCCCAGCACGATCTCCGCAAGGGCCTGCGTCGAGCGCTGGCCTTGTTCGGTCGCCAGCCGCAGTGCGCGCTCGCCGTGGGTGCGGGCCAACTCATAGCGGCCTTGTCTGATCGAGGTCCACCCAAGCATGCCCAGCGCGCTGGCGAGCTCAGGCCACAGTCCTAGCTCCTCCGCTATCTGCGCGCTCTCCAGATGCAGCCGCGCCGACTCGTCGAAGTCGCCGACGAGCTCCGCGTGGGCGCCAAGCCAACTGGTCGCCTGCAACATGCCCCACCGGTCTCCCAGCGACCGGAAGATCCGCACACTCTCGGAGGCGTCGGCTGACAACGCCGCCAGGTCAGCCCGTACGTGCGCATGCTTCGCGCGTGCCGCGAGTACCGCAGCCACACCCCATTGGTCTTCGTCGGCCTCGAAGCTCTTCAGTGCACTCTCCAAGAGCGTCAGGCACGTTGCGAGGTCGCCCGCGTCGCTGCCGGTGTAGGCGATCCACCACTGCGCTCGAGCGTCAGCCGCATCAGCCCAGCGGTCCCGCTCCCCCGCCGCATCACTGTCACCCAGCAGGTACTTGAACCCGACCCGCCAAGCCTCAGCCCGCGCAGAGCCGGGCACAGCCTCCAAAGACCGCACAGCCTCCATCAGACGCCCGCGCAGGAACCAGTACCAAGCCAGCGCATCGACCAACCGCTCCGCCACATCCACCTGCTCAGTGGCGACCGCCCGATCCAGTGCAGTCCGCAAGTTAGCCGAGTCCTCGTCGAGCAACTGCAACCACCGACTCTGCTCACCACCGAACAAAGCAGGCCGAGCTGCCTCGGCCAGCGACGTGTAGTACGACAGATGGCGCTGCCGCACTGCCTCCAACTCACCGAAGGCACGCAACTTCTCCGTGCAGTACGCCGCAACCGACTCGAGCAACCGATAGCGCGCCCCATCCACCCCGTGCACGGGTACGACGAGCGACCGGTCCACGAGCCGAACCAGCACATCCAGTACGTCCGGCTCATCACACAGCGCCGCCGCGGCCTCCGCCGTACATCCATCCGCAGGTACGGCGAGCCGTCGCAGGACGGACTGCTCATCGGAAGCGAGCAGCTCCCAACTCCAGTCGATCATCGCGAACAGAGTCTGCTGGCGCGGTGCAGCACCACGGTGTCCGGTCGCCAGCAACCGGAAGCGGTCGTCGAGGCGCGCCACCAATCCACGGACTCCCAACGCCCGCACGCGAGTCGCAGCGAGCTCCAACGCCAGTGGGATCCCGTCAAGCCGCCGGCACAGTACGGACACGTCGGCAGCCGTCTCCGCCGACAGAGTGAAGCCACGCGAGGCAGCCGCCGCGCGAGTCATGAACAGCTGGACCGCACTGCACTCGCCGAGTGCGTCCAGATCGAAGGAAGGCGACGGCACCTCAAGCGGCGGCACACTCCAGACGACCTCGCCCGCGAGGCCCAGCGGCTCACGACTCGTCGCCAGCACGCGCAGCCCCGGTGCCGCGGCCAGAAGCCGGTCTGTCAGCTCCGCAACCTCTGCGACCACCTGCTCGCAGTTATCCAGCACCAGGAGGCGAGAGCCCATCACAGCCGCGAGCCGGTCGACCACGCCCTCACTGGAGCCAGTGGAATCCCGGAGGTCCAGTGCGGCCTGTACGGCGTCTGTGAGCGAACTGCTGACCGAGATCGCGTCAGGTGTCACCGCCGCCAGCTCCACCAGGACGACGCCGTCCGCAAAGCGATCCACCACCTCGGCGGCAGCAGCGAGTGCCAGGCGTGTCTTGCCTACTCCCCCAGGCCCAGTCAGCGTGACGAGACGCGAAGACGCTAGAGACGAGCTGACGTCCTCCACGGCCTCCGCACGTCCAATGAGGTCGGTCAGTTGGGCCGGAAGGTTGGTGCGAGCGTGCGGGAGCTCTTGCGTGAGGATCGACTGGTGGAGCGCGACGAGCTCAGGACTGGGATCCAGGCCGAGGTCATCCAGCAGGTGACGACGCAGCTGCTCGTAGCTCTCCAATGCCTCGCTCTGCCGGCCGCTGCGGTAGAGGGCCTTCATGTGTGAGGCCCGGAGTCGCTCTCGCAGCGGGTGGGAGCTCACGAGGTCGGCGAGCTCGCTGACCGGGTAGTCACCAGAGCCGATCCGCTCCTCGTGCCACGTCTCGAGAGCGGTCAGCCTCTGCTCGGTCAGTCGGGCTATGGCTGTCTCGACGAACGGTTGGTCGAGGAAGTCGGCGTACGCGGGTCCACGCCACAGTTCGAGTGCCTCACCGAGGTCACCCGACGCAATCCGGTCGGCGAACTCCAGAGCGTCGTACGACGAACCGTCGACGGTCAGTGAGTAACCCGCCGGACCGGAGTTGACCAGTCCGCGGCTGCCCGGCTCGGCGTCCTCGAAAGCGCGGCGGAGTTGCGAGACCTTGGCCGACAGTGTGCCTGACGGGTTGCCCGGCAGGTCTGCGCCCCACAGGTCGTCGATCAGTCGGTCCGCCGGGACAGGGCGGCCCTCGTGCACCAGCAGGTCAGCCAGGAGCGCACGGACCTTCAGCCCCTGGATGACCACGGGCGATCCCGCGTCCGTCCAGGCCGTCACCGGTCCCAGCACCCCGAAGCGCATGGCCGCACCCTATTCCGATCACCGGCCCAGCGACCGGAAAGAAACCGTAAACGGTCTCCGGCAGAGTCTGTCTCATCGGAAGGAGGCACGACGATGCGACTGGCAGTGATCATCGGCAGCACCCGCAACGGGCGGTTCGGTCCGACCGTGGCGCACTGGCTGGCCAGGCAGGCGGCCAAGCAGTTCGAAGTCGACCTGGTCGACCTGGCCACCGCGCACCTGCCGGCCACACTGCCCGACACCGACGACGAGATGCCGGCGGAGGTCGCCGTACTCGCTCCGAGGCTCGCCAAAGCGGATGCGTTCGCAGTGGTGACGCCGGAGATCAACTGCAGCTTCCCGGCACCGCTGAAGACCGCACTGGACTGGTACTACGAGGAATGGCACGCCAAGCCGGTCGCAATCGTCAGCTACGGCCGGGAGAGCGGTGGGCGATGCGCCACCGCACAGCTCCGGCAGGTCTTCACCGAACTGCAGGCCGTCACCATTCGCAACACGGTCGCACTGCCCTGCTATTGGGAGCAGTTCACAGCGGACGGCGGCTGGCCACGCCCTTCCGCCGGCTACGAGGCGGAAGCCAAGGTCATGCTCGACCAGCTCGTCTGGTGGGCCGAAGCGCTCCGGGACGCGCGCTCCAAGCGTCCTTACCAACACTGAGAGAGGGATAGTCCAATGAGGAAGCTGATCGAGTCCACCTTCATCACCCTGAACGGCGTCATCGACAATCCGCAGCGCTGGAGCCCGCCGTACTGGGACGACGAGCACTCCGCCTACTCGGTCGCGCTGATGGAGGGCGTCGACGCGCAGGTGCTCGGCCGCGTCACCTACGAAGGGTTCGCCGACGCCTGGTCGCAGCGCAGCGGAGACCCGTTCACCGACCACTTCAACGCGATGCCGAAGTACGTCGCGAGCCGCACGCTCACCGAGTGGAAGTGGAACGCGCAGCCGCTGGAGGGTGACGCCGCCGAGGCGGTCCGGCGGCTCAAGGAGCAGGATGGCGGCAACCTGATCAAGTACGGCACCGGGTCGTTCTCGAAGACCCTGCTGGAGAACAAGCTGGTCGACGAGTACCACTTCTGGTTCTTCCCGGTGGTGGCCGACGGCGACAACATGTTCAAGGGCATCGACCTCGAGGTCACCCACCTCGAGCTGCTCGGCACCACCACCTTCAAGTCCGGCATCGTCGTGCACAAGCTGGCGCCGAAGGCCTGATCACTCAGCACATCACGGACAGCGTCCAGCTGGTCACCGAAGCACAAGGTGACCGGCTGGACGCTTGTCCGCGTTTGTGCTGGGTACCGGTGTGACTTCGGGGATGTGAGGCGGCGCTGGGGACCGCCTGCAGAGGGTCCTCGCGATCGGTTTCGCCAGATCGCAGGTCCGCACCAGCAATCGGACTGGAGGTCTGATGGGTACCGTCCTGACCATAGTCATCATCGTTATCGTCGTACTCGCGGCGGCAGCGGTGTTCTTCGTGTACCAGCGCAGAGAATCGCAACAACTGCACGAGCGGTTCGGCCCCGAGTACGAGCGCACGCTCGAGGACTCGGGTGACCGGCGCAGCGCCGAGCGCGAACTGCGCCAGCGTGAACGCCGGGTGTCGAAGCTCGACATCGTCCCGCTGAGCCGCGAGTCCGCGGAGCTCTACCGTGGCGAGTGGGCCCGGATCCAGCAGAGCTTCGTCGACCGTCCCGGATCGGCAGTCGCCGACGCGGATCGGCTCGTCCTGCGGATGATGCGCGAGACCGGGTACCCGGTCGACGAGTTCGACCAGCGCGTCAACGACATCTCGGTCGACCACCCGGAGGTCGCCGCGCACTACCGCGACGCGCACCGGGTCGCGGTCGCCCAGGCCCACGGTGAGGCCGACACCGAAGAACTCCGGCAAGCGGTGACCGCCTATCGCGCGCTGGTCGACGCCCTGCTGGCCGACAGCACGAACGACGGCGGACACCACCGCACCCAACCGACCGACGCGAAGGAGCAAGCATGACCATGCACGAGGACCGTCGCTTCGACCCGACGACGGACGACGACCGCGTCATGACCGACACGGACCGCATCGACCCCGGCCCTACGACGGACGACGCGCTCGGCCGTACGACGGACGACCGCATCGCGGAAGACCGTTACGACGACCGTGTGACCGACGACGCGCTCAGCCGCCCGGCGGACGACCGGTACGACGACCGCACCCCGGACGCCGGCCTGGCCGACCGCACGACCGACGACCGCACGACGGATGAGACCGTGGGCGCGTCGGCAGTGGAGGACCCGTTGGTGGCTCCCGATGCGGTGGTCGACTTCCGGACCCGCTGGGAGGTCATCCAGCAGGGCTTCGTCGACGATCCGCGCAACTCCGTCAGCGAGGCGGACAACCTCGTCGACGACCTGCTCAAGCGCCTCTCGGACACCTTCGACCAGCAGCACCAGGAGCTGGAGAAGCAGTGGTCCGACGGCGAGCCGTCGACCGAAGACCTCCGCTCGGCCCTGCAGCGCTACCGCGCCTTCTTCCAGCGCCTGCTGACCCTCTGACCCGGCGAACACCAGACCGCGCGGCCCGTACGGCGAACGTCGTACGGGCCGTGCGGTTCGTTGCCTAAGGCGCGATGTTCTGGTTCAGATGGAACAGGTTGCCCGGGTCGTACTTGCGCTTCACCTCGACCAGCCGGTCGTAGTTCTGCTTGTAGTTGTCGCGGATCCGCCCCTGGTCGTCGTCGGCCATGAAGTTGATGTAGCCGCCGGCCTCGGAAAGGGGCGAGAGGTCGTCGTAGTACGAGCGAACCCACTCGACGCCGGCCTCGTTCTGCGCCGGGTCCGGCCACATGCCGGCGATCACGGTGGCGAAGTTCGCGTCCCGGTAGGCGAACGCGGTGCCGTCGGGTGTGACCCGGTGGCAGGCGCCGTTGATCGGATAGATGTGCACGGTCGAGTTCACCGCCGGCAGCCCGGGCGCGTGCCGCAGGTGGGCCTGGATCGCGTCGTCGGTGAGCTCGGTGACGAAGTTCGCCTTCCAGTAGTGCTGCAGCCCCGGCGGCACCAACCCGTCGAAGGCGCTGTTCAGCGCCGGGTACGGCATCGGCCCGACGTGTTCGGCGACCACGGGCGCGAACTCGCGGTATTTCGAGATCTGCGCTTCACCCTCATCCGGATCGCCCGCCCAGCAGCCGACGATGAAGGTGAACACCTCACCGTGCCGATCCTCCGGAATGAACGGCAGCGGCGGCGCGATCTGGAACGCCGGGAACCCGCCGAGCTGCTCGGGCGCGTCCTTGATCAGTTCGCGGAACCCCGACAGGACGGCGGTCGCGTCGGACATCTCGAACAGCATCGGACCGCCGTAGATCGTCGACACCGGCGCTAGCCGGAACTCCAGCGCGGTCACCACACCGAAGTTGCCCCCGCCACCGCGGAGCGCCCAGAACAGATCCTCGTTGTCCTTCTCACTGGCGATCAGGAACTGCCCGTCCGCGGTCACCACATCGGCCGAGATCAGGTTGTCGCAGGACAGCCCGAGGCCGCGGGCCAGGTACCCGATCCCGCCGCCGAGCGTCAGGCCGCCGACGCCGGTGGTCGAGATGATGCCGCCGGTCGTGGCCAGCCCGAAGGCATGCGTGGCCGCGTTGAAGTCGCCCCACGTCGCGCCGCCACCGGCCCGCGCGGTCCGGCTGACCGGGTTGACCCGGACGTTGCGCATCCCACTCAGGTCGATGACGACGCCGCCCTCGACCGTGCCGAATCCGGGCACGCTGTGCGCTCCGCCGCGGACGGCCAAATCCAGCTGGTTGGTCCGCGCGTAGTCCACGGCGGCCATCACGTCACCGGCGTTCTCGCACCGCACCACGACCTGCGGCCGCTTGTCGTGCATCGCGTTGTGGACCCGCCGGGCCTCGTCGTACCCCTCGTCACCTTCGGTGAGGATCTGTCCTCTGGTGCGTTCCCTCAAGTCGTCCATCGTGCTCATGTCGCTCCCCGAACCGTCGCCTGTCGCAAATCGGCGCGCGTACGACGCACGCCGCGCAGACCGGTCGTCACCGTCGAGCGTCGCGCGAAACCTCACCCCAGAGAGCGTCTGAACCCCCGACGGGCAGCCGGCCTTCCCCCCAGACCTCGCCCGTTCCAACCCCGACACTCTCGCGCGGTCCCCCGATTCGTCAATGCCTAAATTAGCCGCGCGAGGCTCCTTCGACGGACGCACCGTCTGGCTGCGTCACGACGTTGGCAGTTGCCGCGGTGCGGAGGGCGTCGGCTACCGCGGCCACGGGCGGGGTTTGGGTACGGCGTGTCATCAGGAAGACCTCACGGCCGACGGAGCCTTCGGCCGGCGGGCGGACGGCGACACCGGGGGCGCCGTGGCGGAGGACCAGGTCTGGGAGAAGGGCACCGGCTCCAGTGGTGCGGACCAGTTCGAGCAGGATGAGGAAGTCGTCGGAGCTGTAGCGGAGGTCAGGTTCGAAGCCGCCCAGCTCGCGGCACACCCGGACCTGCATCTCGCGATGGCCGGTGCCGGGTTGGCAGCAGGCCCACGGGAGGTCGGCCAGCCTCGCGATCGGCACCCGGTCGGCGGCAGCCTCGGGGTGGTCGGCAGGCAGGACGACGCGGATCTGTTCGCGTAGTAAAGGCTCGCGGTGCAGGTCGGCGTGCACGGCCCGCGGCTGACCGTCGTACTCGTCGCCGACCACTACGTCGAGCTGCTGCAGGCGTAGGGCCGGTGCGGCCTGCTCGACCTCGGCTTCGGTAGCTTCGACCCGGATGTCGGGGTGAGTGGTGGCGAGCGTGCGGACCGCCGGCGCCACGATGCGCAGGAAGGCGGACTGGAAGGACGCGATCCGGACTACTCCGGCCACTCGGCCCGCGGCGACCGACGCGAGCTCCGCCTCGGCTGCCTCGACTCCCTCGAGCAGCGACGACGCATGCCGGACCAGAACCTGGCCGGCCGCGGTCAGCCGGACGTTACGACCGACGCGTTCGAGCAGTGGAGTGCCGGCTTCTCGCTCCAGCACTGACAGCTGCTGCGAGATCGCGCTGGGCGTGTACCCGAGGGATCGCGCGGCGCCGTGGACGGTGCCGCGGTCGTGCACTTCGCGGAGCAGGCGGAGCCGGCGCAGGTCGAGCATCTGTTCAGAATAGCTACACGGTCCTGTCCAGGAAGCCGCGATGGACGTGAACAATCCACAGGCCTGACGATCGATGGCGTGGGCGCCCTCTTCTGTTTGCTTTCCGCCGCCGGGTTCGGGGCGATGGCCGTGTTCGGCAAGTTGTCCTACGACGCTGGGGTGTCGGTGGATGCACTCCTTCTGGTCCGCTTCGGCCTGGCCGGCGGAGTATTGCTGATCGTCGCGCTGGCACGCGGTGCGTTGCGCAACCTCCCCCGCCGCGCCGTGTTGATCGGACTCGGCATGGGCGTGTTCGGCTACGCGGCGCAAGCCGGTCTGTACTTCTCTGCGCTGGCCAGGATCGACGCTTCGCTCGTCGCACTGATCCTTTACGTCTACCCGGTGCTGGTGATGACCGTGACCGTCGCACTGGGCCGGGAGCGCGCGTCGCGGCGGCGGGTGTGGGCGCTGGGGATGGCGCTGGCCGGGATCGGACTGGTGCTCGGTGGGGCGATGTCGGGACGCTTCGATGCAGTCGGTGTGTTGCTCGCGCTGGGGGCGGCGATTGTCTACACGGCGTACATCCTGGTTGGGGACCGGGCGACAGTCGATGTGCCGCCGCTCGCGCTCTCGGCGCTGGTCTGCGTCGGGGCCTTCGGCACCTTCCTGGTCAGTGGGTTGATCCGGGGTGCCGTGGGTGGCGCCGGGCCGTTTCGGGGCGACTTCGACTTCGCCGCGGTGGGATGGCTGTGGCTGGCGGCGCTGGCCATGGTGAGTACGGTCGCGGCGATCCTGTTGTTCTTCGCCGGCATGGCGCGGGTCGGTCCGTCGGTGGCCTCGATTCTGTCGATCCTCGAGCCCGTCGTGACGGTGGTCGCGGCGGCCGCGGTGTTCGGCGAACACCTCAGCCCGACCCAGTGGTTCGGCGGCACGCTGGTGTTGTCCGCCGTACTGATCGTGCAATGGCCGAGCCGATCGACTGCGACGGCACTGCCCGCTGCTGATGAATACCTGGTCAGGAGTTAAGGCTTACAGGCTGGGGCTTTGGCGAGGGCTGTGTTGGCCCGCGCTGCCGCGTTCAGGTTCTGCGGGGCGTGCGTCCAGGCGGCGACCCACATTTCCTGCGCGTGTTCGGCGCCGAAGTCTCCCGCCGCGTGAGCAGCCATCATCGCCAGATGGTTGGCCCAGTCGGCAGCGGCCGCTCGGTCTGCGACTGCCGCCGCGTCGAGGACCGTCAGCCGTTTCTTACACGCCACTGCCGGACTACCTGACACTTTCGCGCAGCCGCCTGCGGCCTTGGCTTGCTCGGTAAGGGCTGAATTCAATGCGGCAATATCACCGGGACCGGCGAGTCGGGTCCGCTTCCAGATCGCTTTTGTGGTCGCCTCAGGGTTTTTGCCAGTCAGCAAATCCGTCCTGGCTTGGACGTGTTCACGCCAATGCTCGGCACCCGTCCGGGCCGCGGCCACCACCGCCTCGGTCGTCCGGATCTCCGCGGCACAAGCATCCGCCACCGAACTCGCACTGCTTCCGCCCGTCGGCGACGAACCGGCGGTGGGCAAGGACGCCGAACTCGTTGTGGGCAACAAATGGCTCGCGCTGTGTGCCGGATGACTCGCGCTGTGTGCAGGTTGAGTCGTCGGCTGATCCGGCGACCCGAACCGCGCGATCGCCACGCCCGCGGCGACGGTCACCGCGGCGACCACACCCACGGCGAGCAGGACCGGTCGGTGGCGCCGATGAATCGCACGTTTGGCTCGTGACATTTCAAGCCCCCAACTTGAATAATCGTCCGGAGCGAAATGCTGCCACGCCGATCGGCAATGCGCGAACGATGCACGGTACGCGACAGTAATCCTGCATTCTGTGCGAGCTGATGAATGACCCACCGGATGCGGTCGCCTACAGCGAGCACCCTCGCCCGGGCACCAGGCGAGGATGTCAATCGTTGCGGGAACTTTCGACCGGTTCCGGCCGGTACGACGGCAGACTTGACCCCATGGACCGGCGGATGGCGTGGGCGGGAGTCGTCGCGTTCGTGATGACGGCCGTGGTCGCCTGCAGTACCGACGACGCGGCACCCCCTGCGCCCGCTCCGAGCGCGACCTCCTCGACCCCCACCACGCCATCCGCCGCCTCCACGCCCCCACCGTCTGCCACCTCCACCCCGTCCGGCACCTCGACAACCGCCGCCCCGACGCCGGCAGCGACGCCGACACCGCCGGCCGCGCCGAACCCGGTGTCCCTGCAGGCGCTGATGACGAAGAAGTACAACGGCGGCAACCTCCGCCTCGGCCCCGTGCTGGCGCGCAACGGCGCCTACACCCGCTACCACGTCACGTACACAAGCGGATTGTTGACAATCTCCGGGATCATGAACGTCCCGACCACCCCAGGACGACATCCAGCACTCGTCCTGAACCACGGCTTCATCGACCCGGCCGTCTACACCAACGGCCGCGGCCTGATGCGGGAGCAGGACTACCTCGCCCGGCGCGGGTACGTCGTACTGCACACGGACTACCGCAATCACGCGCAATCGTCGGACGATCCACGGTCCGAACTCGACCTGAGGCTCGGCTACACCGAGGACGTGATCAACGCGGTCCACGCCCTGCGGACCTCGCAGTACGTCGATCCCGAGCGGATCGGACTGCTCGGCCGGTCGATGGGCGGCGGGATCACCTACAACGTGCTCGTCGCACAACCCGGCCTGGTGAAGGCCGCGGTCGTGTTCGCGCCGGTCAGCTCAGACGCGGTCGACAACTTCAATCGCTGGATCCGCAACGACCGCCCGATCGCGACCACCATCCTGCGCACGTACGGCGAACCGTCCCGCAACCCGGCCTTCTGGCGGAACCTCTCCGCGGTCAACTTCTTCGACCGTGTCACCGAGCCACTGCTGATCCACCACGGCGAATCCGACTCGACCTGCCCGATCGCCTGGTCCCGCGAAACCCTCGCGGCCCTGAAGGCCGCCGGCAAGGACGCGACCATGTACACCTACCCCGGCGAGGAACACGCCTTCGGCCCGGCCTGGCCGACGTCGATGGCCCGGTCCGTGACGTTCCTCAAACAGCACGGGGTTTGACCGCGCTGACGGCGTACATCGTCAGTGACAGGTGGAATGCGCCGCGATCGGCGGCCTCCGCGAGACCTTTGGCGAAGGCATCGGCCTCGGCGGGGGTGATGACGCCGGCCTCGGCCGACGACAGCTGCATCATCGAGACAAAGCCCTGGCGCGCGCCCTCCTGCGGCTCGATCGTGGTGCCGGCCGTCTCGCCCGTGATCTCGAGCCCCGCGTCTGCGAGCAGACCGCGCAGTTGCCGGCCGGAGAACGGGTTCGCGGACCCGGAGAGGAAGTAGTCGACCATCCGGCGCAGTACGTCGGGATCGGCCGGATGGAGGATCGCCGTCGCCCAGTCCGTGTCGATGAGCGCGATCCGCCCACCAGGACGCAGTACGCGCGCCATCTCCCGCACCGCCGCAGCCGGATTGTCGACATGCTGCAGGACCCGCTCACATCGCAACACGTCCACCGACTCGTCGTCGAACGGCAGCCCCTCCGCGCGCCCGTCGACGTACTCGACTGGTGCCCCCGCAGCACGTCGTACCGCTTCGTCCCGGAGCCCCGGACTCGGCTCGACGCCGACCGCGCGACCGTCCGGCCGGACCCGCTCCGCGAACGCGACCACGTCCTCGCCGGTCCCCGAGCCGACGTCGACCGCGGTCTCGCCGGCGGCCGGCGCAAGCTCGGCGAGAGCCCAGGTCTTGAGCGTTCGTACGGCGGGCTGCGCGGCCATCTCGTCGAGGATGGAGGCCTGCCGCTCGATGTTCTGCTCGGCGACGTGCTTCAGCCTGAAGTTCCCCCGCCGCGCGTCGATTGCGGGCTCGTCCGCCGCCGGTGTCCCGGTCATCTGATCTCCCTCTTCACCCGGCCGAGGGTATCGCCGGACGAGCCCACCCCGAAGGCCGTTTCCCTTCAGGGCAACGGTTGCCAGTCGTCGTCGCGCATCCGCAGGATCACCCACGACACCGCCGCGAACCCGACTGCCTGCAGACCCCAGCCGATCAGATCCAGCGTGTGATTGGGCACGATGATCGCCGCGACGAAGTGGATCGGTTGCGACACCATGACCGCCACCGCGGCCCACCGGCCGACGATGTGCGACCGCCACATTGCGAGCCCTAGCACGATCGTCCCGAACACATGCCCGACGACGAACAGCGCGCCGGCCAGATTCATCGATCCGTGCGTCACGTCGACCGCCTTGGCGATCGACGCGGGGTCCAGACCCGCCGTTCCCGCCGACCAGGTGAACAGATCACTGGCCGCCGTCCACGGCAACGACAGATACCCCGGTACGACGAGGAACAGCGCGATCGCGGTGATCCAGGGTGCCCGTCGCCGGGTGACCTTTCCGACGAAGTACGCGCCCGGGACGAGCGTGAGGATCCCGATGTAGCCCAGCCAGATCACCAGCGAACTGCGATCCAGATTGTCGACAATCTTAGTGACGATCGTCGGCACGTCGTCGACCGTGTCGTACGGCAGGAAGTACCGCAGCAAGGCGATCGCGGCCGGCCCGATCGGCAGGATCAGCGCCGCGACCCATCGCGACACCGGTCGTACGTCGGCATGCGTCGTACGCGTCATCGTCTGCGTCATCGCGCACCTACCAGCTCACGCGACGGCAGGAGCACCGCCACGACGCCGAAGACCGTTGCCGCGACGCCGACGCCCGCGGCTGCCACCGCGCCGGCCGGCACGTCCGACACGAAGAACGCTGGGACTGCGAGCAGCGCCGACGCGATCCGCAACGTGATCAGCGGAGCCAACGCCCATCGCTTTCCCTGCCAGGCGAAGACCAGGAGGATCAGGCTGATCAGCCCGACCACCGACCCGCCGACGGCGATCACCATCGGCGGATGCTCGCCATCCGTCATCAGAGGCCCGAACAGGTCCACCACCGACAGCAAGCCGAGCGCGACCAGACCAGCCTTGTTCATCCGAGACATCTTGCCTACCCCCTCAGGTTTGTTGATGGCTCCACCGTCGCGGCTCCCCCCGGTACGGCGCCTGGGCGCGGGTTCCCCACAGTTCAGGCAGTTCCCCGGGCGGCGCGGGATCGGATTCCCGAGACGCCGGGACACTTCCGGGAGCACACTGCGGGTATGAACGCAGCCCTCGGCGCACCCTCCAGCCCCGCCGCGGGCCGGCGCGACGGCTCCCGCCCGGCTCGGCAGATGCTCGCGGGCGGTCTGGGCGCGTTCGCCATCGCCGAAGTGATCGCGGCTCTGGTGTTCGCCGCGGTGATCGGCTGGGGCTGGCAGGACCTACTGGACGCGTTCGTCGTGACCAACGGGCTGATGGGTCTGACGTTCGGACTGTGCGGACTGGTGATCGCGTGGCACCGGCCGGCGAACCCGATCGGCTGGCTGTTCATCGCCGACGGCATCGGTCACGCCACGACGGCTTTCGGTGGAACCCTCGCCCCGCTGCTGGCCGACGCCGGCGCCCCGACGACCGCCCAACGCGTGATCGGCACCCTCGCGCTGGCAGCCTGGCCGTGGTCGATCGGCCTCTTCCTCCCGCTCGCGCTGTTGTACTTCCCGACCGGTCGGCTGCTCTCCCCACGCTGGCGCTGGGCAGCGATCGGCATCATCGTCACTGCACCGCTGTTCGTGCTCGAGATGGTCGGAAGCGGCGACACGATCTCCCCGGGCCTTCCCCGCGGCTACCTGGCCATCTCGTCGTACGACGAACTCCGGCCGCTGTGGACCGCCGCCGAACTGCGCAACCTGGTCGCGTTCCTGCTGGCCATCACCTGCCTGCTGATCAGATACCGGCGCGCCGACGAAATGGGCCGCCGGCAACTCCTGTGGTTGCTGCTGGCATCCGTCATCGCGGTCCTCTTCGTCACCCCGTGGGCGTTCATCGCCGGTACGCCGATCCTCGTCCTGCTCGCGATTCCGCTGATCCCCGCGTCCGTCGCGGTCGCGATCGTGCGCTACCAACTGCTCGACATCCGGCTGGTCGTGTCACGAGCACTGACCTGGGCGCTGCTGTCATTGGTTGCCATCGGCGCCTATGCGGCGCTGGTCGCGCTGCTCGACTCGCTCATCGCGTCCCAGGTAGGGCGGTCAGCCGCGGTCACCGTGTTCGTCGCCCTGATCATCGCGCCGGTCCTCCCCCGCCTCCAGCACCTCGTCGACCGAGCCTTGTACGGCGACCGCAACGACCCCGCTCGCGTCGCGTCGCGTGTCGGCGAGCAACTGTCCGCCGGCCTCCCCGGCGTGGTCGCCGCGATCCGCTCCGCCCTGCGCCTCCCGTATGCCGCTCTGATTGTCGACAATAGGATCGTCGCCGAAGCCGGGACACCCCCGGACGCCGACGCATCGCAATCTGCCTCACCGCGGACCGTCGAATCGCGGGCCGTCATGCCGCGGGCCGTCATGCCGCGGACCGCCGAATCGCGGACCGTCATGCCGCGGGCCGTCATGCCGCGGGCCGTCGTGCCGCTCGACCTCGAGTACGGCGGTCAGGTGGTCGGATCGCTCGAGGTCGGACTGCGCTCGGGCGAGTCCGGGTTGTCCTCGGCGGACCGCAATGTACTCGCGCTGGTCGCCGTACCGCTGGCCGTCGCCGTGCATGCGACCCGGTTGTCGAACGAACTGCAGTCATCGCGCGAGAAGCTCGTCTCGGCCCGGGAGGAGGAACGCCGCCGGATCCGCCGCGACCTCCACGACGGACTCGGCCCGACGCTGACCGGCGTCGCGTTCACCGCCGACGCCGCGGCCAACCTCGTCGCCACGGACGCTGCCCGAGCACACGAACTCCTCGCCACCCTGCGTGCCGACACCCGCACCGCGATCTCCGACGTACGGCGCCTTGTCGACGATCTGCGCCCACCAGCGCTGGACGAACTCGGGCTGGTCGGGGCTCTGCGGCAGCGGGCGGACCAACTGTCGTTCCGTGCCGACGGGGCGTTCATCCAGGTGGAGGTGTCGGCCGATGGACTGCCTGTGCTGCCTGCGGCCCTGGAGGTCGCTGCTTATCGGATCGCGACCGAGGCGCTGACGAACGTCGTACGGCACTCCCGCGCGACGTCCGCCGTACTGGCGTTGCGCTGTGGTACCGACCTGGAGATCGAAGTGAGCGACGACGGTCCGCCGAACGGGGCCTGGCGTCCTGGTGTCGGCCTGCATGCCATGCGGGAGCGCGCCGCCGAGCTGGGCGGGAAGTTCGAGGCTGGTCCGACACCGCGTGGCGGGGTCGTTCATGCGAGTTTCCCCTTGGGGCACAGATGATTCGCGTCGTGCTGGCCGATGACCACCCGGTGGTCCGGGCGGGTCTTGCGGCGTTGCTGACGTCGCTGGATGGCATCGAGGTAGTCGGGGTCGCGTCGACCGGGCGCGAGGCCGTTCGTGAGGTGATCACGACGCGACCGGATGTCGCCGTACTCGATCTGCGGATGCCTGACCTCGACGGATTCGCTGCGACGCGTGAGTTGGTGAGGTCGGCGCCGGATGTCGCCGTACTCGTGTTGACGATGTTCGAGGACGACGATTCGGTGTTCGCCGCGATGCGGGCCGGCGCTCGCGGCTACCTGGTGAAGGGCGCCGAGCAGGAGGAGATCGCCCGGGCGATCCAGGCGGTCGCCGCCGGCGAGGCGATCTTCGGGCCGGGCGTCGCGCGGCGCATGCTCGGCTTCTTCTCCGCACCGCCGCCCGCGGCCGAGCCGTTCCCCGAACTCACCTCGCGCGAACGCCAGATCCTCGACCTGCTCGCCGCCGGCCTGTCCAACTCCGCCATTGCCGACCGCCTCGACCTCGCCTCGAAGACAGTCGCCAACAACGTCTCCGCGATCTTCACCAAACTAGGCATCGCCGACCGCTCCGCCGCCATAGTCCAGGCCCGCAACGCCGGCCTTGGTACAGATGGCGGATCGCGTTGAGGAAGCGGATACCGCTGGTTTCGAGGCGGGTGCGCAGGGCGTGTCGGCCGTCCACGTGGAAGTCGACGCCGAGCAGCCTCCGCCTCGAGCGGGGGTCCGGCCAGGTTTGGGGTAAGAAATTGGCGCTCATTGACGATTTCTTACCCCAAAGCGCCCGTCGGCGGCGGTAGTCGCGGAGCGGGGACGGCGCGCGAGACTCAGCGGATCGCGTTGAGGTAGCGGGTGCCTAGGCTTTCGAGGTGAGTGAGCAGGGCGGGTGGGCCGTCGACGTGGAAGTCGAGGCCGAGCATGCCGATGTAGACGGCGATGATCTCGAGCGAATCGGCGCCGGTGACGAGGACGCTCGTACTGTCGTCGACCGACTCGACGATGCCGACCGCGGCGTGGATCCGAGACAGCACCTCCTGCGCCGGCGCGAACACCGTGATCCGGGCGTGCACCTGCCACCCGGTCGTCGCGACGTCGCGCAGGACGAAGTCGGTGTAGTCGTCAGCCGGCATCGGGCGGGGTTGATAGCGCCGGCCTGTTGCCATCCGCAACGACATCCAGTCGACCCGGTACGTCCGCCAGTCGCCGGTCTCGTCCCGCGCCACCAGGTACCAGTACCGCTGCCAGCTCACCAAGCGGTACGGCTCGACCAGGACGGGCAGATCGGAGCTCCGGCCCGACCCGGCGCCGCGCATCAGCGCACCGGTAGGGATCGAGTAGTCGAACCGCACGTAGTGCTCGTCGCGAATATAGGCCGCGATCGCGGTCAGCGTGGCCGGGTCGATCTCGGGATCCTCGACGTTCGAGCCCGTGTTGTCCGGCCCCTTCGACATCGCCCGGTGGATCGCGTTCACCTGGCGCCGGAGCCGATGTGGCAGGACCTGCTCGAGCTTCGTCAACGCCCGCGTACTGCTGTCAGCCATCCCGGCGACGCCGGCGCCCGTACGCAACCCGACCGCGACGGCCACGGCCTCCTCGTCGTCCAGCAGCAGCGGCGGGAGCTTCGCACCGACGCCGAGCTGGTAGTGGCCGGCCGGGCCGCGCGTCGCGTCGACCGGGTAGCCGAGCTCGCGGAGCCGGTCGATGTCGTTGCGAACCGTCCGAGTCGTCACCTCCAGCCGCTCGGCCAGCTCGGTGCCGGTCCAAGCCGGCCTGGACTGCAGGAGCGCCAACAGGGACAGCAGCCGCGAGGAAGTCTCGAGCAAATCCGTCTCCTAAACAGGAAAGTAATGTTCCTATACGGATTCTACGGTAAAGCCATGAACACGAACGAGAGCATCCGGCCCTTCACCGTCGACATCGCCCCGGCAGACCTGGACGATCTGCTCGCCCGCCTCGCGCGGACGCGGCTGCCCGAGCCCGTTCCCGGCGACGACTGGGAGTACGGCACCCCGAACTACTACCTCCGCGAGATGGTCGACCACTGGCAGAACGGGTTCGACTGGCGGGCCCAGGAAGCGCGGATGAACGAGTTCCCGCACTACCTGACCGAGATCGACGGCCAGACCGTCCACTTCCTCCACATCCCGTCGAAGGTCGAGGGCGCGACACCGCTGCTGCTGGTCCACACCTACCCGGGTTCGTTCGTCGACTTCCTCGACATGATCGGCCCGCTGACCGACCCCTCGTCGTACGGCGGATCAGACGCCGACGCCTTCTCGGTCGTCGTCCCGTCGATCCCGGGCTTCGGGTTCAGTACGCCGCTCGTCGACCGCGGCTGGACGATGGCCCGGGTCGCCCGGACCTTCGACACCCTGATGCGTCGTCTCGGGTACGACTCGTACGGCTCGCACGGCTCCGACGGGGGCGCCATGGTCTCGCGGGAGCTGGGCCTGCTCAACCCTCCTGGTTTCCTTGGTCTGCACGTGTTGCAGCTGTTCTCGTTCCCGTCGGGCGACCCGGCCGAGTTCGAGAAGTTCACGCCCGAGGACTACGCGGCGCTGGAGCACCTGAAGTGGTTCCAGTCGGTCGGTGGGTACAACGCGATCAACTCCACCCGGCCGCAGACCGTTGCCGTCGGCATCTCCGACTCACCGGTGGGGCAACTGGCCTGGAACGAACTCTTCAACAGCTTCGGCAACGGGACCAGCCTGGTCACCCGGGACCAGATCCTCGCCGAGGTGTCGCTGTACTGGTTCACCAACACCTCAGCCGCAGCCGGCCGCTACCACTACGAAGAGGCCCACGCCGGCACCGAGCCGCAACTCAACAACGCGCCGACCGGTGTCGCGGTCTTCGCCGACGACTTCAAGACGATCCGTCCGCTGGCCGAGCGCGACAACACCAACATCGTCCACTGGTCGAACTTCAAGGACGGCGGTCACTACGCCGCTCTCGAACGCCCCGACGACGTCACCGCCGATCTGCGGACCTTCTTCCGCAACCTGTAAGCCCCCTGACCACCTCGGCCGGCTCGCTTCCCGCGAGCCGGCCCGTCAGCGTTTCAGTCGCGACAATCTGTAGGCATCTGCCTCCCGTCCGCCGTACGACTGCGCGGGACGCAGGGAGCCCGGGATGCTTGCGCACCCCGGGCTCCTTTGGGCTCCACCCATCTGGAGGGACGTCCGGGCAGAGCTTCCTTCTCCGGGCAGACCTCAGGCGCTGTGGTGTTGCCGCCACCAGGTCCGCTGCAGCCGAGCGCCGTACTGGCATCGACAGGCGCCTTGACCACAACGAACGGCTCGCTGAGCGAGGTGTTCCCGAATCCTGCACCGACCCACGGGCCGGCACCCCAACGAAGACCTCATCACGTTCCCCTCGGAGATCCTCATCCCTGGCCCGCCCCTCGAACCAGGCAGTCTCCTCACGGCACGGTCGCGTGACTTCCCCCCACGCGACACCATGCGTCGCCCGCCCCCAGCGTGCTCCGCACCAGCTCCCCGCCAGCCACGTCGCCAGAATCCCGCTATCGACGCTACGCCCGCGCCGCCCACCCGACAACGTCTGGTTTCCTACTTCCCCTGATGCCGACTCAAGAACGCCTCGAGCACCTCCGCCCGCTCATCGAACGTCGGTCGCTCCAACTCGATCGAGTCGTCTCCCAGCGTCACAACGATCTTCCCCGGGCTCTTCCGCCGCTGAATCCAATCCCGCAGTACGGCGACCAACGTCGGCACCACCCCACCCGCACCCACCAACGCCACCGCAATCGCGATAGACCCGTCATCCTGAGCCAACCCACCCGGCCGCTCCACCACATCCTGCGTAGGCAACCCCTCCTCAGCCAGTTCCCTCCGCAACTGCCGAACAGCCTTCAAACACCGCTTCTCATCCAGTCCCGGCTCAGGGACCACCCGAACCTCAACCCAGTGCCCTTCACCCATTTGCCGCTCCCATCAGTTGCCCAAGGCCCCCTGTGGATAACTCCGCTCGTGGTCGGCGCGCAACCCCTATTCTCATGAAGAACCTCGCCCCAGCGGAAGGACATCCCGTGGACTCCGACGAAACCCCGTACCTCCTCCCCGACGGAGAACGCGTCTGGGTCATCAAGACACCCACCGCCGCCGAACTCCTCCCCCACATGCTCGAACGCTTCCGCTTCGGCCACATCGACCCCCTGATCTTCGGAGACGGAGGCGAACCGGAAGGCGTCGTCGTCCCCTTCGAACTCTGGCGAGCCCTCGACACCCGAGTCTTCGACGAAGAGGGATTCGACACACGATCGTGCGCGCCCGCCTCGCCGATCCCCGGCCCTCGATTCCCCTGGAGCAGGTAGCCGCTGAACTCGGCTGGGACCTCAACGAACCGATTGACGATTCCGAGTTCCGCCCGCCGAAATAGGCCAGCTCGACGCCTACAGCCCCTGTGGATAAGCCTGATCGCGTCCGCACCCCGACTCCTACTCTGATGAAGACGCACAACCAACCGGAAGGACAACCATGGACTCCGAAACGCCGTACGTACTCCCTGGCGGCGAACGGATCTGGGTGATCGACACCTCCACCGCAGCCGAGAACCTCGCACAGATGTTCCGACGATTCCGTGAGGGCGAGGCCGGCCCATTCATCGTCGGTGACGCCGGCCAGCCCGAGGGTGTCGTCATCTCGTGGGACCTCTGGCGGCGCCTCGCCGTACTGGCTGCGGAGACTGAAGGCTTCGACCACGTGTACGACGCCGCCAGGGAAAGTCTGGCAGACGACGGACCATCCGTCCCGCTCGAAGAGGTCGCGGCGGAGATCGGCTGGGACCTCAACGAGCCGATCGACGATTCCGATCTTCCGAAGAAATGACCACGCGGTTTCGGATCCTCGTCAGGCCTAGGCTTCGGCGACAGCTCGCCCTGCTCGAGCACGCCGCCGCGACACAGCCTGACAGCCTTCGTGGTCGTGAGTTCCGCGCCCTCAAGCTCGGCCTGCAAGCGTTGGCCGAGGGGCATGAGGAAGAGTACGACGGGAAGCGGCTCGGCTACTCACCGGGCCACCACGATCTTCGTGATTGCGCCGAGCTCAAAGTGCCGGTCATCCCGGAGTCCCACTACGGCAACGACCTCGGTCCGTCGCATCGCTTGATCTACCGCGAGTTCGAACCCGAGGACGGCGGCCTGCCCTACCGGGAGGCCATCTGTTTCGCACCGCGCCGGAACAATCTCCCTTTTGAGATCGCCGGCACCCGCCTGCAGCGCGAAAGCGGCCGTCCCGCCCCAGAGCTCGCCCACCTTCCCAACTACCGGCCTACGTTCCGCCGCGGCGCCGCCGAACCTACCGGTCCACCTCGCCTACCTCTCCACCCGACCTCCGCAAGGCGCTCGCCGCAGCCTCCGATGTCGCGTCCGCCTCCGGTGCCGTCAGACACGGTCCACCCGCTCAGCAACCACGCACCGCCCCAGGCCGCGGCGCCCCACCCAGTCGCGAGCTTTGACCGGGATCAGACCAGGTCAGGCGCAAGCCAGAGCTGATCGACTGGCAGGAGTTCAACCGACTGTGGTGGGCGCAGGAATCCGGCTGCCAGGATCGCGTCGACCGTTTCGAGGTAGTCCTTCGAGCTCAGCAGCGCCTCGGCGGCGGCCAGGTCCTGCCAGAACGTGATCGCCGCCCGCCCGTCCTTGGTCCGCACGAAGAACACAGCCCGGCACCCCGGCTGCCTCCGGAACATCGGCAACGACCGCTCCACCGCGAACGCGTCGTACTCCTCGCCCCGGCTCTCGTCGACCCCGGTCCGCCAGATCCGCGCAATCATCGGCCACTCCCTCCACCCGGTCTCAGCCTAAGACCTGATCTTCACCCGCCGGCGGCGCGGTGGTACCGATCGCCGAGTTCCCGGACCGCAGCCGCCAACTCCGGCGCATCAAGTACGTCGAAGTCCGCATCCATCAGCCCCAACCACACAGCCAACTGATGCGGATCATCCGACCCCAACTCGACGATGCACGCGCTCTCGTCGATCACGTCAGGCTCGATCGGAATCGGCATCCGATTCTTCACGTACGCCGCCGACGCGAACACCTTCACCCGAGCCCGGTACTGCCACGAGGCCTCCCCCACAGACCGCCGTACGAACTCCGCCACATCCTCCTCAGGCAACTCCCGCGCCACAAACCGAGCCCCATTAGGCGTCTTCAGGTTCATCCGATCCACCCGAAACGTCCGCCAGGCCTCGCGACCGTTGTCCCAAGCAACCAGATACCACCGCCGCCCCCAAGCCACCAACCGATGCGGCTCCACTGTCCTTGGAGGCTGTACGTCGTCCTGGTGCTCGCCGTCGCGCGGCTCATCACCCCACACTCCGCCACCCGACCCGCCGGTGTAGTCGAACCTCAACCGCTCCCGATCCCGAATCGCCCCCGCAATCCCCGTCAACACCTCAGCATCAACCCGCGGCCCTGCCCCACCCACCGCCACCGTCGCCCCAGCGACCGCCCTCACCCGCCCCCGCAACCGCCCCGGCAAAACCTGCTCCAACTTCACCAACGCCCGCACGGACGTCTCCTCAATCCCCGCCACCCCACCAGCCGCCGCAGTCCGCAACCCCACCGCCACAGCCACCGCCTCCTCGTCATCCAACAACAAAGGCGGCAGCACCCCACCCGCCCCCAACCGATACCCACCCGCCACCCCAGGTCGAGCCTCAACCGGATACCCCAGCGTCCGCAACCGTTCAACATCCGTCCGCAAAGTCCGCGTTGACACCCCAAGCCGCTCAGCAAGCTCCGCCCCGGGCCAGTCCCGCCGCACCTGCAACAAGGCCAACAACCGCAACAACCGCGCCGAGGTCTCCAACATCCCGCCATCGTCTCACCGATAGCGGAAGATTTTCTTCCGCAATCATGTCGTGGATGGCGCTTATGCGCTTCCTATGCCGCGGCTCTGTCCGTTGCGCCAGCAGCGTGTCTGACCCCGGTATGGAACGGCGTTCGCGGTGCACCCAGCTTCCCCTGGATCCCAGCGACCAAGCCGCCCCGGTCAGCGACGAGGCAGGCATATGGTGCTTTCTCCCTTACAAGGCGATGGATCGCGCGGGTCAGGCACCGACAACCTGGCCTGGTGCTGAACGAATCCAAGCGAGTGGGCGACGCGTGAACCGGCGCAGGCCTGCGGCGCCATCGACCAGGCGGGCGTCCGCTCAGATGAGCGGTTCACTCCAGGACTCACCCCGGCCGATTAAGGTCATAGGAAGGAGGGGCAATGGGACGCGAGCTGGTGGTACTCCGCGGAGACGGTGCCGAGGCCGTGCTCGAGGAGGTCCTGGCGCCGGACGAGCAAAAACTTCACGATCGCCGCGACATTCGAACCGACGTCGGTGTGAGTCACGAGACCCAGGTCATCAACCTGATAACCGAGACGGCCTCGTCGATCAACGACTCAGGGCAGCTCGCCTAGACCACAGCTCGGATGGAGGACTGATGCATTACGTCGGAGTAGACCTTGCGTGGGGCCAGAACAACGTAACTGGGCTCGCGGTCGTTGACGCAGAAGGACGACTCTTGGCAGCCACGCAACGGCAGACCGACGACGACATCCTGGACTGGCTCACACCCTGGACCGTCGGCCCTTGCCTGGTCGCCATCGACGCACCAATAATCGTCACCAATCCGACTGGGAGCCGGCCTTGCGAGAATCTAGTCGGTCGGTACTTCGGTAGGTACAACGCCTCTTGCCACTCCTCGAACCTCTCGAAGCCTCACTTTGCGAACGGCACTCGTGCCCTCCGCCTCGCTGGTGCGCTCGGGCTCTCTGTTGATCCCGCGGACCGGTCCGACCGTCGAGCTATGGAGGTCTATCCGCACCCGGCAATCGTCGTGCTCTTCGACTTGCCGAGGATCCTCCAGTACAAGCACAAGGGAGGACGGGACCTAGAACACTTGCGGCGTGAACTACTTCGCCTGCTCGACTACCTCGACGGGCTCCATACGGCCACTCCCCCACTCCTGCTGCACGACTGCGCCGATTGGCACCGGATAAGGCGAGTAGCCGAACAAGCTAGTCGAAAGGTGGATCTCGCAAGGGTGGAGGACTCGATCGACGCGGTCGTCTGCGCATACATCGCGGCGTACTCCGAGGCTAACCCAACAGCTGTGCGAGTGATCGGTGACATCGAGACTGGCTACATTGTTACGCCCGTGACACCCGACATCGCTCGCATTGTCGACTCAACCTGATCGGATAATGCGGCCAAACAGGATCGTCGCGGCCCTTCGAGAACGTCGCCCCGACGAAGAGGCAGACGCTTCCATGTCACCCCGAGGCCACAACCTAGATGCGTACCTTGGCCAGTTCCTGACCGACTCGGCAGCGTAGGGGCTCCTCGCGCGCACGAACAGGTAGGGCTCCTTGCGCGCACGGACGCATTGGGCCGACGGCGACCTGACACGCTCAGGTGCATCAAAGTCGATGGCTGTCGGTGCAGTCTGGCAAGCTCCTCTGCGAGGGGTGATAGCTGGATGAAGCCAGGGATCTACGACGCGCTGGTCACGAGCGGCCTGCTCGAGGCGATAGCGAACGGTCAGACAGACGGGCAGGTAGCCGTACTCCACGATGTCGACGAGGCCGATCAGCCGGAGGTTCTCGCTCGGCATGTCGGAGACGCCGTACTGCGGGTGCTCGGAAGTACTCGCGATGAGGGGAAGCGGGTTGCTCTAGTCAACGACCTCCTCCAGCGGCTGGCAGAACACACTGATGCGCTGCCCGATGGGAAGCCTCGTCAGCTACACGCCCTGCGTCCGCCCGCTCGACCAGGCATTACCGGGTACGGCGAAGCCCGGCCAAGTACTCCGCTATCCGACGCGGCCCTGCTCACTAACGCTCACGGTGAACCATCGCTGGGGCCGGAGCTACGCGCCGAGATTGATACCTCGGATGAAGTCGACCTGATTTGCGCGTTCGTGAAGTGGTACGGCCTCCGCCTGCTCGAGCCGGAGCTGCGGCGCCTCCGACTTCGCAATGCACCGTTCCGCGTCATCACCACCACCTATCTCGGGGCGACCGATCGACCAGCCCTCGACCGGCTCGTCAACGACTTCGGCGCCGAGGTCAAGATCCAGTACGACATACTCCGAACCCGTCTACACGCCAAGGCCTGGCTGTTCCGGCGGAACACCCGCTTCGACACGGCGTACGTCGGATCCTCAAACCTCTCGCGAGCCGCCCTTCTCGATGGCGTCGAGTGGAATGTCCGCCTCTCGCGGATAGCCACGCCGGGCCTGCTGAACAAGTTCGGCGCGACCTTTGACACTTACTGGAATGACTCAACCTTCGAGTCCTATGACCCAGCGCGCGACCGTGACCGCCTCGACGATGCGCTGGCGGAAGCCGGCAACCGCAAGACATCAGATCGAGTGACCATCTCCCTCGCCGGCCTCGAGGTACGTCCGCGGCCGTATCAGGCCGAGATGCTCGAGGAGATCGAGGTCGAACGCGAGGTCCATGACCGCCATCGCAACCTGGTTGTCGCTGCAACCGGCACCGGCAAGACGGTCATCGCAGCGCTCGACTATCGCCGGCTTCGCGATGCGGCGCTTCGGCGAGGGGAGCCAGCGCCGTCACTCCTGTTCGTCGCTCACCGTCGGGAAATCCTGCAGCAGTCGCTTCGCACCTACCGAGAGGTCCTCGCCGACGCCACCTTCGGCGAGGAGTACTTCTCCGGCGCACGCCCCGAGCGTTGGCGACACGTCTTTGCGTCCGTGCAGGCTCTTCACTCGTACGACGTCACGACAATGCCTATGGACGCCTTCGAAATCGTGGTCGTTGACGAGTTCCATCATGCCGCAGCGCCAACGTATCGTCGGCTGCTCGATCACCTGCAGCCCCGCGAGCTACTCGGTCTGACAGCGACGCCAGAACGCACCGATGGCTTTAACCTGCTGAGCTACTTCGGCGGACGAGCTGCGGTCGAACTTCGGCTCTGGGACGCCCTGTCTGCGGACCTCTTGTCTCCCTTCCACTACTTCGGGATCTCTGACAACACCAGCCTGGCTGATCTTCAGTGGAAGCGAGGTAGGTACGACGAGCAGCAACTCGAGAAGCTCTACACGGGCAACGATCGACGTGCTGCCATCGTAGTGAACCAAGTGAGGGACAAGCTCACGGATCTGACGTCCATGAGAGCGCTCGGCTTCTGCGTGTCCGTCGCGCATGCCGAGTACATGGCCGGAGTCTTCAGCAAGGCAGGCATCCCAGCCCGGGCCGTGTCCGGCCAGACCCCGACCGCCGACCGTGATCAGGCATTGCGTGACTTGAAGGAACTCCGCGTCAATGCGCTGTTCGCCGCAGATCTCTTCAACGAAGGCCTCGACCTACCAGAGGTCAACACAGTCCTCTTTCTCCGGCCGACCGAGAGTCCCACTGTCTTCCTTCAACAACTCGGTCGAGGCCTACGCCAAGCCGAAGGTAAGCCGGTCCTCACCGCCCTCGACTTTGTCGGTCACCAGCGCAAGGAGTTCCGCTTCGACCTGCGCTTTCGCGCTCTGACCGGCGAGACGCGCAAAGGTCTGGAACGCCAGGTCGAGCATGGCTTCCCCTTCCTCCCGCCTGGCTGCCAGATCGTGCTAGACAAGATCGCGCAGGACGTAGTCCTCTCCAACCTTCAGGGCCAGATCGCCGGTCGGTGGCAGGACATGGTCAAGGAGCTCAGGGCGCAAGGCGACCAGACGCTGCCGACATTCCTCGAGGAGTCCGGTACAGAGCTCAGCGACGTACTGCGACCTGGCCGCAGCTGGACCGCACTCCGCCGGGATGCTGGGCTCCCTACGCGCACCGGATCGAGCCGCGAGCCAGCTCTCCTCCGACGCGTACGTGCCCTCGCTCATGTCGACGACGCTGACCGGGCCCGCGTCTATCGACGACTTCTGCAGGACGACGGACCGACGTACGACGAACTGACTCCAGCCCACCAAGGGTTCGCCCGCATGCTGTTCTTCTCACTGTGGCCCAATGGCGGCGGATTCTCGTCCTACGCGGAGGGCCTCGATGTGCTCCGCCAAGAGCACGCCCTGCGTGACGAGCTCCTTGAGATCACCGACTTCGCCATGGACCATGCTCACCATCGCGCCTTCCAACTCAGCGGTCGGCTCCGCGATCTACCTCTCCGCGTGCATGCTCGGTATCAGCGCGAGGAGATCCTCGCCGCGCTCGACTACGCGAATCTGGAACGCCGCCCGAGTACGTTCCAATCCGGGGTCCTGCATTCACAGGAGAGGGACCTCGACGCGTTCCTCGTGACCCTTACCAAGTCCGAGGCCGACTACTCCCCCACGACGATGTACCAGGACTATGCAATCAGCCCGACGCTGTTCCACTGGGAATCCCAGAGCAGCACAACGGTGAAGTCCGCCACCGGCCAGCGCTACCTGAATCATCGCCAGCGAGGCACGGACATCCTCATCTTCGCCCGCCAACACAAGCGCACCGACGGGGTCACAGACCCCTATCTCTTCCTTGGGCCAGCGGCGTACACCACTCACACCGGCGAGCGCCCGATCGCCATCACCTGGCAGCTAACTCACCCCATGCCCACCGAGGTCTTCCAAGCAGCGTCAGTAGTCGCATAGGTTCCTAGGTGAACCGAGCCGTGCGCAATCCCTCGTCTGGTGAAATCTTGCTGAGGTTCAAGCGGACGTACTTGTCGGCCAGCGTAACGCCAGTCACTTCGAATCCTTCGGGCACGTCGTGGTGTCGGCCAGATGTCGTGGGTCCAACAGAGGCCGGCTGCCGAGGGATATGGCAGCTGATGCGTTCGACCAAGCCCTCGTCAGCCATTGCGTTCGCAAGCTTCGACCGTCCTGAGAGGAGGAGCGTCCGGACGCCCCGGCTGAACATATCAGTCAGTACTGCGGCGGGTGCTGCCCCGACGGTCATCGGCAGCGAGAACACGTCGGGTGAATGCGAGTTCGGGACACCCTCCTCGAGGCCACCGTCAGTCGTCAGCACGGCGTCTACTTCGGATCTAAACCTCGCCGCGATCCGATCCACGTCGAGAGTTGCATCGTCGTCTGTGACGTAGACCCAATGCACATAGGGGATTCCTGACTTAAGTGCGCTAAGCCATGGTCCGATAACAAACCGGGCTTCGTCCTCGAGGACGCCGAGCTCGACGTCAACTCCTGCGGCTTGGAGTCGGACCGCTCCCCCCTCTTCGCGCGATGTCGGATCAATCAGGGCGATAACGACCCGCGCAACACCCGCATCAATCAGTGCTTGTCGACAGGGTGGGGTTCTGCCTTGGTGGTTACACGGCTCCAACGTCACCACCGCCGTACCACCGCTGGCACGCTCACCCGCCGCCGTGAGCGCGTGAACCTCCGCGTGCGCTTCACCCTTGCGACGGTGGTATCCCTCACCAACAACGTTGCCTTCGACATCAAGTACTACGCACCCAACGGGCGGATTGGGGCTGGTGGCACCGACTCCGAAGGCGGACAGGGCGATTGCCCGCCGCATCGCGGCTACTTCTTCCCTTGTTCCCATGGCTAGCCCGGCTCCATCGCTAGTTCGCGCATCAAATGAGCGACTGCGGGCAACTGGCGATGGGTGCCCAACCTCTTGCCAACCGCTCGGACAACCCCGAGAGTCCGGGCTGAACCGGCTTCCTGGCCGATGGCGAGTGCTTCGGTCGCGGTCTGCGCAGCCACCTCGGGCTCGCTGGTGGCGGCGTAGGCACTCGCCAGGCGTCCGAGCGCAATACCCCGGTCACGCCGATATACCTCTGGCAAGCCAGGCAGTGTCGCTTCATACAGTTCGATCGCGCGCGCAGGCCGTCCGAGCGTCAGCCAACATGCGGCCCGCTGCAGCTCGATATAACTCGCGGTACAGAAAGAGCCGTGCCCAGTCCGGGCGTCGCCAACAACATCAGTTGCTGCCCACGTGTGAGCATCATCCAGCTTGCGCTGCGCAGCAGTCTCATCGCCATCCAGGGCGAACCCTCGCGCCTCTTGCTCATCGATCGCGGCACGCATCGGCGGCAGCAGATCAGGCGATGCCCGGCGCGCTGCTGCGGCCAGCCCCAACACCTGGCCGGCGTTGCCGCTCGGCACGGCTTGCTGGCTACGGCGGAACAACACCCAGGCTGTCATCAACGAATCGTCCGATTCGATGGCCCATTCCAGTGCTCGTCCACTCCAGTGGAGAGCCTCAGTAGTCCCGCCGCTGTCTTCGTAGAGCCAAGAGGCTGACTCGGCGTACTGCGCTGCGAGGCGGACCACCTGCGGGCGGCCGCTGGTAGCGGCAGTCTTCAGTAGTTCGTTAATGGTGTCGAGCCGGGCAAGCACACCACCGAGTGCATGGCGAGGGCCAAGCAAGTTGTCCGTTTTGACGAGCAGATGCCAGTGCTCACGAAGATGTTCGACGACTGCGTCCAAGCGTGGTCCATTGCCTAACTGGATTGAGCTGGTGGGACGGTCTGTGAGCAGACCGTCGCCTGGGTGAATCCCCTCATCTACTTCATCGAGCAATGCACCAAGCTCATCGGCGGTAATGCCTAGCGCGTCAGCCAAGATCGGCCGCAACCACGGCTGAGGAGCGGTGTCAGCAGCTTCCCATCGCACGACCGTAGAGCGATCGACGCCGAGCTGCGCAGCGAGGCGTTCTTGACTTAGGCCGGCGGCCTTGCGCCGCTGGGCAAGTCGCACCCGTCTGCTTGCCATAACTCGATCATCCCCGTCGGGAGGCCGTACCGCGTCGTCGGCGGCGCGTCAACAACGCGCCAGTTTTGCATCATTTCTGCTCTGGTTCCCGCTAACCGTAACCGATGAACTTGTTGTGGACGGACCAGCGGTGCCGAGCCCTTGCATCCGCCGCTGGTCCGCCATCCAAGAACGCATCACGATCAACCACCTGGGGGAACAGTGCGACCCGGCAACACCATCCCAAGGCATGACTCTCGCGATGGTGGCGTCATCCAGCGCGGGTTTGACAGATGACTGAGCCGCCGAGGATCGCCGTACCACGTCACCGTGTGCGGGTCTGGTTCGGTCGAACCGCGATCTTGGACCTGGAGGTGCCACAGGACGTGGCTGAGCGGCATGCTGCCGCCATGTGTCGCCGGTTTGCCTGTCTTCGCGTCACCAACCAGCCGATCGCGGTGCGAGATGCTGAGCCGTCGTGAAGGGGCAGCGCCATCGACGCTTCTTCGCCCGATTGATCGAGCGGCTGAACAAGCGCTTCCGACGCTGGCGGGACGAGGATGCATGACTGACTACACGCGTCCGCTCTTGCTCGGATACTTGCTCAGGCATCTGCTAATGACCGAGGAGGAGCTCTACAGCGCCAAGGAGCGCATGGAGCACTTCGCCCAGGTGGAGGGCTTCGCCATGGGGACGATGTACGTCGAAGAGATCGACACCTCGCCAGCCGCCTTTCAAGCCTTGATTGATGCCGTCTACCACTACGAAGTGACCGCGGTGGTCGTCCCGAGCATGCTCCATCTCGCGGTGCTCAGCGCTCCGGCAACCATCAAGGACTATTTCGAGCGAGCCACCGGCGCACGCATCATGGTCGTCGGCTCCCCACCCCTACTGATCTGACGGAATCGGCATCGCTTCCTTATATCTTCAAATGGGGGACGAAGCCGGTCGATTCCCGCTTCACCAGCTACGGGTGAACTCGGTCCAGAACGAAGCACTCGGACCGAACCCGGCGGCTCACCAGTCTTTCCCTAACCCTCGCTGTGCGAAACCAGCGGTATGGCGAACCCGTCCGCCGCCGTTGCCCGACGAACGCCCATACCTTCTCTCCGGGTGCCTCTCGCCGAGCAATGCGACCACAACCTTGCTCTCAACCAAGGGGGTTCAGCAGGGACTGGATGGACGGAGCGATCTAGGCACACGCCTGGCTGAGTAGTGCATCAGGTCGCAGAGTACTCGGGGTCGACCTATGAGCCGGGTCCAACGAACTGTTGACCATCGGCCGAATCAGATTGTCCTGACTGCGTTTGGCCGACCGTGTGTCATCGACGTCTGAAATCCCGTCCAACGAGGATGGCATCTCAGGGTCGGCCCCGCCGTCCGTCGACATGGACTTCCGGAAGCCCGCAGGAGATCGGTCGCCATCCTCAACCGGCGCTTGGGGCGAAGCTTGTGGTCAGCGTGGAGGATCAGGGCGTGCGTTCTCGGATTGAGCGAAGTAGTCGGTCAACATCTCCGTGGTCCAGGAGGCTTGTCGGGTCTCGCCTCGGGGGCCGAATTCGGCGAACCAGGGTTTGATGTCGAGTACGGGCGTGCCGTCGACCGCGTCTAGGTCCTCCACTACGAGGTCGAGGCCATCGACCTTCAGGAGGCGGCAGCGTGAGACGCCGAGCCGGTTGACTCGCCGCATGTTCCGGTGCCCGAAGATGCCGACTTCGGGCCAGTCCGGGTTGTCCCGCGGGCGCCGCGCCCCGAGGTTGACATCGTTCTGATCCGTCAGGTGGAAGTGGAACACGATCTCGAGGTGCGAGAAGTCATCGAGCCCACGGGTGGATTCCTCGGTGAACCTCTCGCCGTCGATCCGGATGATCGTTTGGGTTCCGCCCCAGTAGTCGTCGGTCGGCTCTGCGCGCCCGCCGACGACGTAGGCAACATGCTCCACAGTGATGGGGTGAATCATACGGTCCTCTCTAATCGTCGCCACGGGTTCGTCGGCCAGCGGCCGTAAAGGTAGCGCGCGGCACGGCCGTCCAACTCGGCGACTGAACGACTTCCTCTATCACGATATGACGACAGACTTGAACGCATGTCCCGCACGGCCTCGCTCGCCCGACCCGAATGGACGCCGTCCATGACGTCGAGGGCTCGGACCAGATCCGACTGCCCGGTTCAGCTCGCGCGGAGTCGTGCAGCGACACCGCGACCCTTCCTAGTCAGCCACGAACGATGCTTCGATGCACGATTCGGCTCTAGTCGACCAATGATCGCGGGACAGGCAGATGGCTCGTGTTGAGCGGCGTCTCGGCAACGGCGAGCTAGCACCAGCTCATCTGGACCCGCAGCCGTTAGGCTCCGCGAGCCTTGGAGAGCGTCTCGAATCGCTGAATGCCAGACGGCCCATGTTTTAGGGTCGAGAAACCCTAACCGGGCGATCTCGAACTCATCCTCACACAGCCTGACGTAGCGGCGGTCCTGGAACAACGCCTCGTTGTCCTTTCCATCGATGGTCGCCCGCTGCCTCTCATCATCAATGTCCCAGAATCTCTGGATGTAGATATTTGCGAGTTCATGCTGACGAGCCCGGCGCGCGAGGCTCAGCTGATAGAGGGCGACAGGCACGCCCACACCGCCGACGACGATAGTGACCAGATCGGCCAGAAGCGAGATATTGATGGAGTCCCCCTCACTCGGCGTTACATGGTCATGTATCGCGGCTCTACCCATACCGTTACATCGCAGGTAGCCGATGATGCAGATCTGTGATCAGCCCCGCACGACAAGGAACCGGAACCCCCGGGCCGCCGCCGACGCGGCTGATAATGACATCGCCCGGTACGTCGAGAACTGCGCGGGCTTCTCCGCGCTGGCGAGGACCTCCAATGACAAATGATCACCATCTCGGGCCGGCAAGATCCTGCGACGGCTGCACGGCAAACAATAGAGCGAGAAGGCTTCGAGACACAGGCACGGCCAGACAAGCGGTCTGCAACATCAGTAACCACAAGCAGCCGGTGCACTTCATCAGCAACCGCACCTATCGAGCGCGGTGTTGAGTCGCATGGCGTGTCGCTGTTGCTGACGCCGGAGCGGTCGCCCGACATCTCTCACCTAGCGGGTGAGGTCGGCGGTGAATTGGTAGGCGTCGCCTCTGTAGTGGTTGGTGCCGGAGAGGAGGGGGGTGGTGTCCTGGGTGAAGGCTATTTCGGTGGCGACCAGGATGGCGCCTCCGGCGGGGAGGTTGAGGAGGGTGGCCAAGGTCTCGTCGGCGTTCTGGGCTTGGACGGTGTAGCGGGAGTAGGAGAACTCGATGCCGTGGGTGGAGAAGAGTTCGTAGAGGGACGCGTCGGTTAGGTCGACGGTGGTCAGCCAGGGGGCGATGGCGACCGGGATGACGAGGTCCTCGACGGTGACGGGGCGGCCGTCCATACCTCGGAGGCGGCGGATCGCTACTACGGGGGTTGTGGGGGCCAGGTGGAGGCGGTGGGCCTCGTCGAGGGTGGCGGGGCGTTCGCGGCGGTCCAGGAGTTCGGAGCTGGGGCGGAAGCCGAGGTCGTGAGCCATCTCGGTGAAGGACTGGAGTCGGCTCGGGGGTTCGCGGAGGACGAGGTCGCGGACGTACCAGCCGCGTTGGGGTGACGGGAGGATCAGGCCGTCGTCGGATGCGGCCTGGAAGCCGGCCCGGACGGTCATGCGACTGAGGCCGGTTTCGAGGGCGAACTGGCGTTCGCTCGGCAGCCTGCTTCCGCTCGGGTATCGCCCGCTGACGATGCCCTCGTGGATCCGTTTCTTGACACGCTCAACCGCGGGTTCTGCTGCTGTCACGGCACTTACTATACCAGTTTCGCGACTCAAACACGCTCAGAATAGGCAACTGGTTGGGACTGGCATAACTGGTTTCGGAGTCGTAGGGTGGTTGGAAAGTCACGGACGAAGGAGTCACGATGGTTACCAGGCGGACGGTGTTGAAGTCGGGGGCAGCGCTCGGCCTGTTCACTTTTGCTGGTTGCGCGCCACAGGGCACCAAGGCGAGCAGTGCCCCGTCCGCGCCGGCCACGTCGATCGACGTCGCCAAGGCCGGCGCGGTGACGCTGTCGATGCTGGACTGGTGGTCCGGCGATGCCGCTCAGTGGGTGGCCAACGCGGTGAAGGCGTACCAGCAGAAGTACCCGAACGTGACGATCAAGCGCACGTCCGTCGACTGGGGCCAGCTGACCCAGACGGCCAACCTGCGGTTGAAGGAGAAGAACCCGCCGGACATCATCACGGTCAACAACGGCTGGCAGTCCCTGGGCACGTTGTCCAAGGCGGGACTGGTCCTCAACCTGGACGGCTACTCGAAGGCGTTCGGCTGGGACAAGTTCCCCAGCACGATCCTGCGACAGACCCAGTTCACGCCGGACGGCAAGGAGATGGGCTCCGGATCGCTGTTCGCCACACCGGTCGCCAGCTCGTCGCTGATCGGCCTCTACTACAACAAGACAGTGCTGGACCGGATCGGCGCCACTGTGCCCACCGACCTCGCGTCCTTCGAGGCCGCGTGTGAGAAGGCCAAGGCCGCGGGCGTCGTACCGATCGGCTACGGGTCGCAGGACAAGGGTTCGTCGACGGCGATCCTGCTGGCGCTGCAGGATCTGTTCGGCGATCAGAAGAAGATCAACGACTTCGTCTACTCGACCGGAGCCGTGAAGGCCGGCGACATCGGGCTGTCGGAGGCGGCCGAGCGCCTGAAGTCGTACCAGGACAAGAGCTGGCTGACGCCGAACCATGCCGGCATCCAGTACGCCGATGCGATCGACGCGTTCCTCAAGGGGAAGTCCGCGTTCCGCTTCGAGTACACGGGAACGCTGGCCTTCAAGGGTGCCCAGAAGCAGGAGTACGGGTACGTCCAACTCCCCCAGGCCACCGGTGGGAAGGTCGTCGGTACGGGCGCATCCACCGCCGTCGCACTCGGTTCGAAGTGCGCGCACCCGGATATCGCCGCCTCGTTCCTCGACTTCCTCGCGGGCCCGCAGACCGCGCAGTACGTCGTCGAGAACGGCTTTCTCCCTCTGCTCAACGACGTCAAGGCACCGACGGACAACGCCGAGTTCGGCACGGAGATCGCCGGTCAGCGGTCGCTGGACAAGGACAACGGCTACGTCCCGTACTTCGACTGGTCGACTCCCTCGATGCTGGACACCCTCGGCGGTCAGGTCCAGTTGCTGCTGGCCGGCCGGAGCGCGCCTGACGAGTTGGTCAAGGCGGTTCAGGCGGACTACGACAAGTTCCAGGCCGGACGACGATGACCGTTCAGACCTCTCGCCTGGCGGTCGGCGCCAAACCGAGGTCACGAACGGCCTCGAGGCAAGCGCAAAAGAGGCGCTGGATCGGGCTGCTCTACCTGTCGCCCGCCCTCCTGCTGTACGGCGCAATCGTCCTGGTACCGCTGCTCCAGACGGTCAACTACTCGTTCTACAAGTGGGACGGTGTCAGCGAGCCGTCGTGGGTCGGACTGCAGAACTACCTCGAGTTCGGACGCGATCCACGGATGTACGCCGCCTTCGGCCACGTCCTGGTCCTGATCCTCATGTTCGGCCTGATACCGCTCGGCCTCGGGTTGATCAGTGCCGCCTTGCTCAGCCGCGCGAAGATCCGTGGCGAGGGCATCTACCGCTGGTTCCTCTTCCTCCCGCAGGTGCTGACGAGTGTCGTCGTGGCGATCATCTGGAAACGCATCTACGCGCCTGATGGTCCCTTGAACGGCGCACTGCGCTGGGTCGGCCTGGACCACCTGACCCGCAACTGGCTCGGTGACTTCACCTGGGCCCTCCCGTCGCTCGGCATGATCGGTGTCTGGGGTGGCTTCGGGTTCACGATGGTGCTGTTCCTCGCCGGCATCCTGGCCATCCCGGACGAGCTCTATGAGGCCGCGCGGCTGGACGGTTCGACGCGGTGGCAGGAGTTCAGGCTGATCACCCTCCCCAGCCTGCGCGGCCAAATGGCCATCGCACTGACCCTGACCATCACCGGGGCGCTGCGGACCTTCGACATGGTCTACATCACGACCCAGGGCGGCCCGGGGACGGCCACGACCACCCCGGCGCTTCTCCTGTACCAGTTGGCCTTCGTGAACCCTGATGTCGGCAAGGCCTCCGCGACTGGTGTGGTCCTGGCCGTCCTCTGCCTCGGCATCGCGGTCGCCATCACCAGGATCATGGAGAACAAAGACCGATGATCTCCAGGTACGAGCGCGCCACGAACTACGTGATCGTCATCGCGCTGACGATCGGGGTGCTGTTCCCCGTCGCGTGGTTCGTCCTGACCTCCCTCAGCCCGAACACCTCGGGCGCACTGGACTTCTCGCAGATTGCGTGGAGCAACTTCGGGGCGGCCTGGCACGACGGGAACCTCGCCCACTCGATGTACGCGTCCCTGGTCATCACGGTGTCCGCCGTTATCGGACAGACCGTGCTCGCCGTCCTGTCCGGCTATGCGTTCGGCATCCTCGGAGTGGTCGGCGAGCGGTTCCTCTTCCCGGTCATCCTACTGGGGATGATGGTCTCCACCGAAGTGATCGTCATCCCCTTGTACTACGAGTTCCAGAACATCGGCCTTACCAACTCGTGGCTGGGACTGGTCATCATCCAGCTCGGCATGGGAGTTCCGTTCGGGACCTATTGGATGCGGGCGACGTTCCGAGCGCTCCCCCGCTCGGTGATGGACTCCGCCGCTGTCGACGGAGCCAGCGTGTGGAGCACCCTGTGGCGCATCCTCGTCCCGATGGCTCGTCCGGCGGTCCTCACCCTGGTCCTCCTGTCGTTCATGTGGACCTGGAACGACTTCTTCCTGTCGCTGATCTTCCTCGGCGATCCCGAGAAGCAGACCGCGACCGTTGCCCTCGGCGCCTTTCAGGGCCGGCACGTGCTGCAGGTCAACCTGATGGCCGCCGGCTCGCTGATCGTGTCGCTGCCGGTCGTCGCTCTCTATCTGTTCTTCCAGCGTGAGTTCATCAGCGGCGTCATGGCCGGCGCGGTCAAGGAGTGACGTGGCGACACCTATTACCGTGCTGTCCTCCGCTGCCCAGATCGGCGAAGTCGTGGCCGAGCAGATTCTGGATCGGCTTGCCGCCGCGGATCGGTATGTCGTCGGCTTTCCCGCCGGTCGCAGTGCGACGCCAGTCGCCGCCGCATTGGGCCGACTGGCGCTTCAGCGCGGGGTCCGCGTGGACGGCCTGCAGGTGGTGATGATGGACGAGTACGTCACGGGGCAAGCCGGACAATGGGAGCTGCTGTCCCCCAGCACGCCGCACAGCTGCATCGGCTGGGCCCAACGAAATCTGCTAGGCCCCCTTGGACTTCGTCCGGACAGTCTCATCGCCCCCGACCCCAACGAGCCCGGCGCCCTCGAGCAGGAAGTGCTCGCTTTGGGCGGCATCGATCTCTTCCTGCTCGCCAGTGGCCAGGGCGACGGTCACGTCGCTCTCAACGGACCAGGTACGCCGCGAGACGCACCGACCCGGGTCGTGAAGTTGCCCGAGTCGACGCGGAGAGACAACCTGTCCACGTTCCCGCATCTACGGTCCCCGGCCGACGTCCCGACGTACGGCGTCACGATCGGTACGGCGGAACTGGCGGAGCTCTCGCATTCCGTGGCGATGCTCCTGTGGGGACCCAACAAGGCGTATGCCTTCGACCGGGTTCGCCAGGCCGACAGCTACGACCCGATGTGGCCGGCAACGATCGTCCACGACTGCCGCAACGCTCTCATCTACGCGGACGAAGAGGCCGCGCCCAAGTCAGAACGAGAAGGGGTCTCATAAAGACATGGCTCGAATCAAGATGGCCTACATCGGCGGAGGATCCTCCAGAGCGGCCGGCACCATGGCCTCGTTCTTGTGGCACGGACCGGAGTTCGCGGGTTCGGAAGTGGTGCTCATCGACCAGGACCCCGAGCGCCTGGAGACCGTACGCCGCATCGCCGAGAAGTTCGCTGTGGAAGGCGGTGACAACATCACCGTCACGGCGACGACGGACCAGCGCGCCGGACTGGCCGACGTCGACGCCGTACTGACCAGCTTCCGGCCCGGCAACTTCGCCGCCCGCGCGCTCGACGAGCGCATTCCGCTCAAGCACGGCGTGATCGGGCAGGAGACCCAGGGGCCCGGTGGGTTCTTCATGGCACTGCGCTCAATCAACGACATGCGCAGCATCACCGATGACCTTCAGGCAGTTGCCCCGGGCGCGGTGATCTTCAACTACACCAACCCGGTCAACATCGTGTCCCAGGCGGTTGCGGACTACACGCCCATCCCGATCTACTCGATGTGCGAGGGGCCGATCGTGTTCCCGCCCGTCGTACTCAGGGCGGCCGGGCTCGACCCTGATCGTGCCAAGGTCACCATGGCCGGTGTCAACCACAACTGCTGGAGCTACGAGCACCTGTACGACGGCGAGGACGTCATGCCGCTGCTCGACGCGGCGTGGGAGGCCCGCAAGGACGACCCGACCCTCGATGCCAACTCGAAGCGGGCGCTGCACCTTGCCGTGGTGATGCGCTCCATTCCGTCGGACTACTTCAACTACTACTACTTCCGCAACGAGGTGTTCCGAGACCAGCAGGCCGCGCCTCGAACCCGCTCGGAAGTCATCATGAACGCGGTCCCCGGGTACTGGGATCACTACCGCGAGCAGGCCGAATCCAGCCATCCGCACCTCGATCCGGCCCGGTCGCGGGGCGGGATCCACGAGCTCGAGCTGGCGATCGACGTGATGAGTGCCTACTACAACGACACGGGCGCACGTCTGCCTGTCAACCTTCCTAATGTTGACAATGCGCTCCCGGGTTTCGACGCGGAGACCGTCGTCGAGGTCTACTGCACCGTCAACCGGAAGGGCTGCCACATCGACCCGCAACAGTCGCTGCCGCTTGCTGTTCGGGGCATCACGCGTCAGCTCGCCGACTACCAGATGCTGGCGGCGAAGGCTGCGTGGGAGGGCACGCGCGCCGACGCGATCCGGGCGCTCATCGCGAACCCGCTGGTGCCCGATCTGTCGGTCGCGGAGCACTTGTACGACGAGATGGCCGCGGCGCACGCGGCGTACCTGCCTGAAAGACTTCTTAGGTGACAGACCTCTTTCTCGCTGTCGACGCCGGCAACACCAAGACCTGGGCGGGGTTGACGACGGCCGACGGTGACCTCGTCGGCCTCGCCCGGGGCGGTGTCGGCGACATCTACGCGCCGGCCGGGCCGGAGGCCGCCAAAGCAGTCGTCCTCGGCCTCGTCGGCGACGTACTCGACTCCGCGGGCATCGGGCCGTCCCAAGTCAGGCATGCGGCCTTCCGGTTGGCGGGTGTCGACTGGCCCGTCGACGAACAGTTCTGGAATGCGGCGCTGGGCGGCCTCTTCGATAAGGGGGCCTTCAGCATCAAGAACGACGGTTTCGCGCTGATTCGGTGCGGCCGGCTCGATGGACAGGGTGTCTCCGTCGTACTCGGCACCGGGGCCGCACTGGCCGGCCGGGGTCCGTTGAGAGAGTGGGCGCTGTCGTGGTGGCTGCAGCACCCGCTCGGCGGCGCCGGTCTCGTGAGTGAGGCCTTGCGATCGGTGTATCTGTCCCAGCTCGGGATGGCCGAGTCGACGAAGCTCACCGCCGTACTTCCGCCGCTGTTCGGCGCATCGACTCCTGAGGAGATGCTCGAGACCACGACCGCCCGCGGCAACTCGTTCACCTTTGCGGCTCTGGCGGCGTACGCCCCGTCAGTCCTGGAGCTCATCGATGACGACCCGGTGGTGGCTGAGCTGGTCGACACACAGACGGAACGCCTCGCCGACTACATCCTCAGCCTCGCCCGCGCTTGTGGGCTGGCCGATCCTGTCACGGTGGTTGTCGGCGGCGGTCTCGTCCGCGAGCCGGATGCGCCCGTGTTCGCCGCGCTTCGCCGTACGTGCGAGCGCCGCGGTCTCGACCTCGATCTTCAGCACACGCACGACCCCGCCCTCGTGGGAGCGCTGCTGGATGCGATCGCTGAAGGTGGCGCCATCCCGACCGAAGTGGTCCGGAGCAGGTTGACTCAGAAGCTCAAGTGATGGCACTGACCTGATTATTTTGTTGGAAGAGTCGGCGCCGGCGAGCAAGGGTGGGGGGTATGGACTTCACTCATCTTGGGCGTACTGGTTTGTCGGTTAGTCGGATCGTGTTGGGGACGATGAACTTCGGTCCTCACACCGAGGTGGGGGACGCGCACGCGATCATGGACGCGGCGCACGACAAGGGCATCAACTTCTTCGACACGGCCAACGGGTACGGGCGGGCCATCTACCCGGGTCGCACGGAGGAGATCATCGGCGAGTGGTTCGCGAAGGACCCGGCGAACCGGCACAAGACCGTGCTCGCCACCAAGGTCTACGGCGACATGGGCGAGGGATGGCCGAACGAGGGCAAGCTGTCGGCGCTCAACATCCGGCGCGCGCTCGACGCGTCGCTGAAGCGGCTGCAGACGGACTACGTCGACCTGTACCAGTTCCACCACGTGGACCGCGCGACGCCGTGGGACGAGATCTGGCAGGCGATCGAGGTCGCGATCCAGCAGGGCAAGATCCTGTACGCCGGATCCAGCAACTTCGCGGGTTGGCACATCGCGCAGGCCCAGGAGGCCGCGGCGCGACGCAACTACATCGGCCTGGTCAGCGAGCAGTCGATCTACAACCTGCTCGTGCGTGACGTGGAGCGCGAGGTGCTGCCGGCCGCGCAGGCGTACGGCCTCGGCGTGATCCCGTGGTCGCCGCTGCAGGGCGGTCTGCTCGGCGGTGTCGTCCGCAAGGAGAACGAGGGCGTACGCCGCCTCGAGGGCCGGGCCAGGGAGACACTCGAAAGGCTCCGCCCGCAGATCGAGCAGTACGAGGCCTTCGCGGACGAGCTCGGCCACGAGCCCGGTGAGCTCGCGCTGGCCTGGCTGCTGCACCAGCCGGCCGTGACCGGTCCGATCGTCGGCCCACGGACGATGGAGCAGCTCGAGTCCGCCGTCCGCGCGGTCGACATCAAGCTCGATGACAAGGCCCTCGCCCGCCTCGACGAGATCTTCCCCGGCTACAAGACCTCCCCCGAGGACTACGCCTGGTAAGAGACCGGCGAAGCATCGCCCGTGCGCAAGTACAGCGGCGTACGGGCGATGCGCGCTCCTAGGTCGGCCCGCCGATGCCGTGAGCTTGGAAAGCGGCGGCGGGACCTGGAGCTTCGTCAGGACTTGGGAGACCAGGTGCGCAGTGCGGCCCTCGCGAACGTCACGCCTTGCGGCGTGGGTGTGGCGGACCAGCGGTGGATGCCTGGCTCGCTGACGTAGGCTCCGAGCCGGTGCAGTGCAGCCCTGGTGTCCCAGACCGCTTGGCCGGCCAGAGATGGCGTCATCGGTATTCCATCGCTACTCATCCAGCCGATCGCGCTGAGCAACTCCGCGATGGTCCTGACCGGCTCATCGGTGGATCGCGCGGCGAGAGTCGCCAAGAGAATGAGCCCGGCTTGGGTTTCACAGGCGTCTCTGGACGCCGGTGGCATCCGCTCGGCCAGGTGCCACCACAGTGCGAGCGGATCATTGCGGACGGCACGTCCGGACCGTGTCAGGAGAAGTGTTCCGCGGTGCTTCCGAAGCAGGCCCATCGCCTGTGCCGACTCTCGCAGGGCCAGTACGGGCATGGTCTGAATCTCTCGATTGCCCTTGCCGATCCATTCTTCGCCCAGTCCGAGTTCGGCCATAGCGGCTTCCACATGGACAGGCGGCAGGTAGCCGGCGCCGGTCAGTTTGATGCCGTCATCCCCAACACGGTCAAGCAGCCAACGGTACGGCGAGACCATCTGCGCCGCGGTATCAGCGTCGATCTCAACAGCCGCGTCCAGGTCCGCGTCGACGATCATCCGCTGGAACAGCCTTCTGTGTGTCGTTGAGCGGATCGCCAGGACGAGTCCGCCGAGCGGTCCAGGAAGATCTGGTTCACCCTCGCTGAACCCGGCCAGCATCTCGTTGATCTCGTCGAGGTCGAACGAGGAGGGCGCGTAATCGCCCGGTTCGGCGTCTTCGCCGTACATGCGGGCATAGTCGGCGATCGCCTCGGCATGTCCTGGATGCGTGGGATCGAGCGCGGCGGTGATCAGCTCGTAGCCATAGACCCCGCCACAGTCCTCACTCGGGCCAGGACCTCGGCCGCCGATGCAGACAGCCTTGGCAGCGGAGTCGTCCCGGGGCAGCACGGCTTCCAGCTTGATCACGTGCATCCAGTCGTCGCCGAAGTCGTACAGGTAGAACAGCTTGTCACCCGGCTTCGCGAGTACCTCATCGAGGCGTACGTCCTCTTCGGGTACGCCGATCCGGCCGTCTTCGAACGGGCAGAGATAATGCTCGCTCGCAGGGTGGTAGTAGTCCTTGCCCGAGGCGAACTCGTGTAAGTGGCTGTCGGTCCATCCGAATGCAGCCTGAATGACTTCGTGGACCTCGTTCAAGAACAGGTCAGAGGCGAGCTCTAGCCGCCGCCACAGCGGGGGCTTGGTCCCCGTCAGATCGACGCGCACCCGAAAGGTGACCACGTCGGCACGACGTGCTCGCCGCCGTGAAGGCGGTGGCGTCTGGCCGAACGGATCCAGCCCAGGCATCGCGGCACCCAGCAGCTGCGGAAGCAGTCTGCTCAGGTCATCGGTGCCCCTGCCCGCGATGACCGCCTTGAACTGTTCCAGCAACTCGGCCTGACTGACCGAGCTCGACTGAGGATCGTGGTTCTGCGCCATGCGGAAACGCTACCGCCCACCATGAGAGGTTGTGGGACGGCCGCGGCATAGGGGCGCGGGCCCGCTGGAGTACGGCGTATAGGCCCGCATCGCTGGGGCGCGGCCGGTCGTCGTCCTGGCGCAATCACCCGATTGAGTCGACGAAGAGGTGGACGATGTCGCGGGAATCGGTGCGGCGCCAGGCTATGGCCAGTTCGGCGGGCGGGAGGTCGGGGACGGGGCGGAAGGTCAGGCCGGGACGCTCGTAGAGGCGAGCGTTGCCCTCGGCGATGAGGGCGACGCCGACGCCTGCACTGACCAGTTCCAGGACCTCGTCGGCAGCCGTGGCCTCTGCTGCGATCAGCGCCGAGCCGGGGCGGGCGTCCAGCGCCAGCCAGAAGTCTCGGAGTGGGCCCGCTGCGACTGGCAAGGCGACAAATGGTTCGTCAAGCAGCGCGGCGAAGGGGATCTCGGCGCGGTCGGCGAGCGCATGCCCTGAGGGCAGGGCTACCCAGCGGTCTTCGCGGATCAGGACTCGGGTTGCCAGCTCTTCAGGTACCGGTAGCCAGACGAAGGCGACGTCGCTTGTGGCGTCGGCTAGGCCGGCGGTTGGGTCATCCCAGCCGACGAGCCGCAAGGAGACCGTCCAGCCGGGGGCGCGTTCGCGGAAGCGTTGGACCGCGGGGCGTTGGAGGTCGCGGCCGATGGCGGTTTGCATACCGACGACCAACTGCCGAGGGTGGCTGAGTGCTCGCGCCTCGACGTACCCGCGGTCCCAGGTCTCGAGCATCGCGCGTACGACGGGGAGCAGAGCACTCCCCTGGTCGGTGAGGGCCAGGCCGCGCGGCAGCCGCTGGAACAGCTCGAACCCGAGCCGGCGCTCGAGCGCGCGCAGCTGTTTGGACAGCGCGGGCTGGGAGACGAACAGGCGTGCGGCCGCAGCCGTCACGGTCAGTTCCTCGGCCGTCGCGACGAAGTAGCGCAGCTCCCGCAAATGCGCATCCATAACCGATGGTTATATCAACAGGTCTTGGACCGGCAAGCACCCACGACCTGAGGGTGGAGCCATGACAACAATTCGCACTCTCGGCGGGCTCCAGGTACCACCGATCGGGTTCGGCGCGATGGTGCTGTCGCCTGGCATGTACGGCGAGATCGACGACGAGCGCGGGGTCGCGGCAATCCACGCGGCGATCGGGGCCGGCGGCACGTTCATCGATACCAGTGATGCGTACGGCGACGATGGTCACAACGAGCGATTGGTCGGGCGGGCGATTCGCGGGCGTCGCGAGAAGATCACCGTGGCGACCAAGTTCGGCCTCGCCCTGGCCGACGGTGCGCAAGCGCATCCGTTGAAGGTCGGCTTCGCGTTCGAAGAGCTGCTGGTGAATGCCGAGCCGAGATACATCCGTGCGTACGCGGAGAACAGCCTGCGCAACCTCGGGATCGACGCGATCGACCTCTACTATCTCCACTTCCCCGACCCGCAGGTGCCGATCGAGGACTCCGTCGGCGCCATGGGCCAACTCGTTGCCGATGGCAAGGTTCGCCACCTCGGAGCGTCGAACGTGACGCCGGACGAGCTGCGGCGGGCGCACGCCGTACATCCGATCGCCGCGGTACAGACCGAGTGGTCGATGTGGCGGCCGGTGGATCCCGAGTTGCTCGAGGCGGCGCGTGAACTCGGCATCGGCGTCGTACCGTGGAGCCCGCTCGGTGCGGGTTTCCTGACCGGCACCGTGCAGAATCTCGGCGAGGACGACTTCAGGAACAACGCGCCTCGGTTCGACTCGGACAGTCTCACAGCGAACAACGCGTCGTACGCCGCTCTCCAGTCGCTCGCCGCGGACCTCGGGATCACCCGGAGCCAGCTCGCGCTCGCCTGGTTGCTGCACCAGGATCCGGCGGTGGTGCCGATCCCGGGCAGTCGTACGCCGGCGCACATATCCGAGAACCTGGCCGCGGCCGACATCACTTTGCACCCGGACACGCTCACGCGGATCGACGCCGTACTCGCCCGCGTGAAGCCCGTCGGCGCGACGTTGCTGCAGGACGCTCGGTGAAGGCGCTGGCCGTTCGACCGGATCAGCGTCGCGAGTCTGCAGTATGCGTCGCGGTGGTCGGGAGCATGCCGAGGAGGGCGTCGGCGGCCAGGGAGGCGGCGGTGCCGGTGGGGACGGCTACGGAGACCTGCCAGTCGGCGGCGCTGCCGGGGGTGAGGCCGACGGTGATGTGGTCGCCGCGTTTGGCGGCGATCCGTTCGGGGACGAGGGCTACGCCGAGGTTGTGGGCGACCAGGGCCAGGAGCGTGTGTACGTCGTTCACCTCGATTGTCACGGGGTGAGCGACGCCGGCCGTGGTGAAGGCCTGGTCGGAGATCGTACGGGCGCCCCAGGTCGGGTCGAAGTCCACGAACGACTCCCCCACCAGGTCGTCGAGGGAAACCGCGGACGCCTTGGCGAGGCGGTGGTCGGGGGCGCAGACGAGGACCATCGACTCCCGGGAGAGCGGGCGGAGGTCCAACCCGTCGATGCGGCCACCGTCCGTGGCGACGAACGCGACATCGAGGCGACCGGACGCCAGCTCGTCGAGCATCGGGGTGGAACCGCCCTGGCGGACCTCGATCTCGACACCGGGATAGGCGGAGCGGAACTTGGCCAGCAGAGCCGGTACGTCGACGACGCCGAGGCACTGCTCGAGGCCGACGGTGAGGTGACCGCGCAGCAGACCCTGGACCGCGGCGACCGCGTCCTTGGCTGCCTCAGCGGCGGCGAGAGTACGGCGACCCTCGCACAGCAGCGCTCGGCCGGCCTCGGTGAGCTCGACGCTGCGAGTGTTGCGGACGAAGAGGGAGGCGCGCAGCTCGCGTTCGAGGGCGCGGATCGAGGCGGACAGGCCGGACTGGGAGATCGACATCGCCTCGGCCGCCCGCGTGAAGTGCTTCTGCTCGGCCACCGCCACGAAGTGTTCCAAGTGCCTCAGCTCCATGACTCAGAACTGTAGTCGATCGAAGCAAAACGATTCACCTGTCCCGCATGTTGGCCGACGACCCCCTGCCACGACGGCCGAGAGGCTTCCAGTAGGTAGGGTGTCGAACATGGCGGATGAGGAGTTTCGGGTTGAGGTTGTGCTCGGGAACGACGAGCACAGGTTGACGTTCTGGGAGCGGTTGCGGGCGCTGGATCTGGACGATGACGCGCAGAAGCGGCTCGGGAGTCAGGTGACGGTGACCCGGGACGGGAACCGGATGCTGCTCTACACGCACACCCTCGAGGATGCGCAGGAAGCGGAGCGGACCGCCAAGGAACTGGTCGCCCACGACAAGATCGAAGCCGAGTACACGGTGACGCGGTGGAATTCGGCCGAGCAGGACTGGACCGACCCGAGTGTGCCGGTGGGTGAGCACGACGCTGCCAGTGACGCGGCGAAGAACGCGGGCATGGAGGTGCCGGATCAGCGGTACGTCGTGATGCAGGCCTACAAGCCTCAGTTCCTTCGGGACCTCGGTCTCTAACCCCCCGATCGACCTAGTCTGGCCGGATGTGGATCGAGCTGCGGCCTGTCGGTGAAGGGGATCTGACGATCTCTTCCACCACACGCCCGTGCAGCGGATCCAGGCCGCGACGCATCCGGAGAATCTGGCCGAACAGAAGGCGTTGGAGAAGGCGGGTTTCACCCTCGAAGGGGTGATCCGGGCGTGCGAGTTCCGGGCCGGGAAGTACCGGGACGGGTATCTGTACAGCAGGCTGCGGGACGACCCCGGACCTGTCGTCGGCAACGGTTCGGTGACGGGATCGGAGAACGACGCGTCCGGGGAACCCTCGGAGCACTAATCTCGGCGGGTCGCTGCCGGATCACACGGCGTGGTTCTGCGACTCTGAAAAGTGCTCGAGGGAGAGGGGAATCGTGTCTCGTCGACGTGGTCTCGTTGCCGGTGCCGTCGTACTAGCGTTCGTGCTCGCCGGGTGTTCCGACGTGGCCGCGAGCGAGTCGACTCCCTCCCCCAAGGCGTCGGGTACGCCGTCCGCGACACCGACGACCGCCAAGCCGACGCCGGTGAAGCCGAAGCCGAGGGTGAAGCAGAAGCCGCAGTACTACGCGCTGCGCGTCGAGCGGCAACTGGACAAGCTCGGCTACCCGGTCGGCGACATCGACGGTGACATCACCGCGCGGGCCAAGCAGGCGCTGTGCGCGTGGCGCGAGACCAACGGCATGCCGGTCAGCCGCGCCGGGCTCACCCTCAACGACGCGTATTCGGTGCTCAACGCAACCAAGCGGCCGGCGCCGACGCGCTCGCCCGGCATCTACGTGAACAAGACCTGCCAGATCCTGTATCAAATCGTTGGGAAGACCTACAAGCGGATCGTCTGGATCTCGACCGGCGCACCCGGGTACGAGACCCCGAACCGCACCGGCGAGGTCTGGCGCAAGTGGGCCGGCGCACACGAGAGCAGCCTGTACGACGACGCGTTCATGTACGACTCCCTCTACTTCCTCCGCGACCGCCCCGGCATCGCCCTGCACGGCTCCCGGGTCAACTCCCTGATCAAGCCCTACCCCGCCAGCCACCGCTGCGTCCGCGTCCTCCGCCCCGAAATCCACGAAATCTTCGCCGACACCCCCATCGGCACCAAGGTCCAGGTCTACGGCGAATTCTGAGCGGGGACTTTGGCTACGCTCCCCAGCGTGAGGCGGTCGCAACGAGTTCGAGACTCGTTGGCGCGCCGAGTTCCCTTCGTTCGCGGGTGAGTTCGCCGCCGGGGGTGTAGCGGGCGGCGGCCTGTGGGGAGCGGGCGGCGTGCCGGACGATCTCGTCGACCAGGACGGTGACCACGTTCAGCCGCGGGTAGCGCTGGTGCACAACCTCGCCCTGAGCGTCTGTCATAAACTCGGCGCCGACGCCGAAGTCGACTGCCACGCCTCGACGAGTGAGGTTGGTGAGCACTCCCCGGCGCTCGGCGATACCGGGTGTGGTGTGCAGCGCGATCGCCTCCCAGACCGGATCGATCTCGTGCGCGCCGTACCCGTGCTCGGTCAGGAACTCGGCGGCCATATCGGCACCCTCGACCTCGAAGCGCTGCTTGCCCGGCACCGATGGCGAGGTGCCGAGGTCATGCAGGACGCAGGCGTAGAAGAGCAGATCGGCCTCGAAGTCGACGCCCGGCTTCAGCCCTTCATGCTCGGCGAGCAGTGTGGCGAACAGGTAACTGCGGATGCTGTGGTTGGCAACGGGCTCGCTCTCGGCGGACACGGCGAGCTCGACAGCGCGCCGCGCGACGGGACTGTCGGGCAGCGCCGGGATGCGATCGGAAGAGTTCATGATCCGACCGTAGACGCGAGCAAGGTGACACCGTCAGTGGCACGCACGCCATGCAACGATAGGATCGTGCCATGCCCGATCGGACCCCCAGCGATGCGCATCATGTCGTTGTCCTGGTCCTCCCAGATGCTCTCGCGCTGGACCTTGGGATTCCGCTGCAGGTTTTCGGCAGTTGGCGGGACGGGCCGTACGAACTGACCGTGTGTGCCGAGCAGCCAGGCCCAGTCCAGTTGCACGGCAGCCCAGCGATCCTCATCGAGCACGGGTTGGACTGCCTGAGATCCGCCGACACGGTGATCGTTCCTGGGCAGGCCGAGCCGGTTGTGCCGTCTGACGCGGTCTGCGCCGCGCTGGCTGACTCCGCAGCGCGGGGCGCCCGCATGATGTCTATCTGCACCGGCGCGTTTGCGCTCGCGGCCGCAGGCTTGCTCGACGGTCGGAGTGCCACGACGCACTGGTGGCACGCAGAGTCCCTGGCCAGTCAGTACCCGCAGGTCTCGGTCGAGCCGAAGGTGCTGTACGTCGACGAAGGCAACGTGCTGACCTCGGCCGGTGTCGCCGCCGGACTGGACCTGTGCCTGCACCTCATCCGTCGCGACTTCGGGGACCGCGCGGCAAACCAGCGCGCCCGCATGCTCGTCACCGCCCCTCACCGCACCGGCGGCCAAGCCCAGTACATCGACCTGCCCGTGCGACGCACAGGCGGCCTGACGGGTGTGTACGAGTGGGCGCTGCTCAACCTCGATCAGCCGCTCACTGTGGATCAACTGGCACAAGAGGCCGGATTGTCCCGACGTACCCTCATCCGGCACTTCAACACCGAGACCGGGCGGCCACCGATGCGATGGATCCTGGAAGCCAGACTCAGCCGCGCACGGGAGCTGCTCGAATCCAGCGACCTCACGGTGGAGGTCGTCGCGCGGCGCTGCGGCCTCGGCACCTCAGCCAACTTCCGCACCCTGTTCAAAGAACACGTCGGCGTCCCACCCAGCGTCTACCGCGACTCGTTTCGTCCTACCACCGAGAGTTCAGCCCATCGGCCACTCGCGCCGGTCGGTCTGCCAGCTGTCTAGATACTCGGCCAGGGCGAGCGCCTTCAGGTCTTGGTGATGCGGTACGGCGAGCTGCGCCCCGATCGGTAGACCCGACGTCGACCAACCGACGTTCACGGTGGTCGCGGGGTGGGCCGACATGTTGTACGGCACGGTGAACCCGATGTGCTCGAACGGCTTCGACGGATCGTCCGTCGGATACGCGAGCTCGGCCGGGAACGCGGTGATCGGCGCCACCGGCGACAAGATGACGTCGTACGACGTGAGCACACCGGTCACCGCAGCCGCCATAGCGCCCATCTGGCTGTATCCGTGGAAGACGTCGAAACCCGACACATCACCGGCCGTCGATACCCACGAACGGATCTGCGGGAGCACCTTGGCCCGGCGTTCCTCGGGCAACGCCGCGATGTCCACCGCGGACCGCACCCGCCAGAAGCGATCCAACCCGTCGAGCATCTCGCGCGTGATGATCGGGCCGATCGGCTCGACGACCGCGCCGCCCTTCTCCAGTACGGCGGCCGCCGACGAGACGGCCGCGGTCACCTCAGGGTCCACCGGCAGGCCGACCCCGGCGTCCAGCAGCAACGCCACGCGGAGACCCTCGACGGTAACCTCGTAACTGTCCGACGCGGCCGGGAGGGACGTGTGGTCGCGCGGGTCATATCCGGACATGACGGACAAGGCCAGCGCCGCGTCCGCCGCCGTACGTGTGAGGGGGCCGATCGCCCGGCCCGGGTACGGGTTGCCGACCGCGACCCGGCCGTGCGTGGGTTTGAGGCCAACCAGGCCGCACCACCCGGCGGGCAGACGGATCGAGCCACCGATGTCGGTCCCGATGTGGATCGGTCCGTAGCCGGCCGCTGCGGCGGCGGCCGCGCCGGCGCTCGAGCCGCCGGCCGTCTTCGACAGGTCCCACGGGTTGCGTGTCAGGTGGTGGAAGGTCGACACGCCTGACGAGAGCATCCCGTACTCCGGCATCGTCGTCTTGCTGAAGATCACTGCCCCGGCGGCGCGGAGCCGAGCCGCCGCCGGCGCGTCCTCTGTGGCAGGGATCAGCTCGGTGGCGGCGGTGCCTTGTGGGACCGGGGTGCCGCGGGTGGCGATGTTCTCCTTGACGGTCACGGGTACGCCGTCGAGCGCACCGGCGACCCCGTCACGCCAGCGGCGCTCGGATTCCTGGGCCGCGGCCCGGGCACCGTCCGGGTCGAGCGCGTACGTGGCGCAGATCCGCGGCTCCAGCTCCTCGACCCGGGCGAGTACGTCGTCGATCACCTCGACAGGTGAGAGCGAACCGTTGCGAAAGCGAGACAGCAGGTCGGTCGCGGTCAGATCGGCGAGACTCATGCATGCTCCTTGGGGTCGGGATCAAACGGTGCGAGGTCCGCGGACGCTCAGTTGGGTGGGTCGAAGCGCCCGTCGACCGCGGTCCAGCCGCCGTCGACCGCGAGGACGCTGCCGGTGACGAAGCTGGCGGCGTCGGACGCGAGGTAGACGACCGCGCCGGCCAGTTCGCTCGGCTGGGCCCAGCGACCGAGCGCGCCCTTCTGCGCGTAGGCGTCGTACCAGGCCTGGTTCGCCTTGATCTGCGCGGTCAGCGGGGTCTCGACGACGCCGGGGGCGATCGCGTTGGCGCGGACGCCGTACGGTCCGAGTTCGGCGGCCGCGGTCCGGAGCAGCTGGACGAGGCCGGCTTTGGTTGCCGCGTACACCGACTGCCCGGGCTCGACCGTCGTACCGCGGATCGAGCTGAACCCGATGATGCTGCCGCTCCCCCGCGCCGCCATCTCCTTGCCGAAGGCCCGGATCAGCTGGAACGACGCCCGCAGGTTGAGCGACACCACCCGGTCGAACTCCTCGCCGCTGTAGTCCACGATCCGCTTCCGGACGTTGGTCGCCGCGGTGAACACCAGCACGTCGACCGGCCCGAGCTCGCCGACCGCCCGCTCGATCGCCGCATCATCGAGCACATCCAGCTGGTACGCCGTGAGCCCGCCAGCTGATCCGGTGGGCTCATCGCTGCCGCGAGCCACCGTTTCCCCGGCGGCGGGGAGGTCCCGGTCGGCGCAGGTCACCCGCGCGCCATGCGCGGCCAAAGCCAGCGCGCTCTCGCGACCGATGCCACTCCCGGCACCAATCACCACCACGTGCTTCCCGTCGAGCCGGAACAACCTCGCGTAGTCCGTCACGTTCTCACCTCTCGTGATCTGCCCACTTTGTGCACGGGATCCGCACGATCGGCCGCCCCGGACACGGATCCGGTGCACAAAGTCGGCCGAACGGCGGGGTGCGCGGGGTGGGTCGGGGGTCGGGTGGGGCGGGGTCGGCGTCGGGTGGGTCGGGGTCGGTCGGGTCGGGGTCGGGGTCGGGTCGGTCGGGTCGGGTCGGGTCGGGTCGGTCGGGTGCGGTCGGTCGGGTGGGGGTGGGGGGGTCAGGTCGGTGGGGTGGCCTCAGGGGCTCGGGCGGATGATGGCCATTCGGGTTGTCGTTAGTTCTTCGATGGCGAAGCGGGGGCCTTCGCGGCCGATGCCGGAGTCCTTCACGCCGCCGTACGGCATGACGTCGGAGCGGAAGCCGGGGACCTCGTTGATCACCACGCCGCCGACCTCGAGCCGGTCGATCGCGGTGAACGCGGTGTCGAGCGAGGACGTGAACACGCTCGCATGCAGTCCGTACCGCGACTCGTTCACCGTCCGGAAGGCGGTGTCGAGATCCGGCACCGACCGTACGGCGATCACCGGCCCGAAGATCTCCTCGTCCCAGGCGAGCTGACCGGGTGGTACGTCGATCAGCACCGTCGGACCCAGCAGGTCGCCGGAAGCGGCGTACGCGATGGTGGCGCCGGCGTGGACCGACTCGTCCACCCACTCGCGGACGCGGCCGGTCGACTGAGGATCGATGAGCGCGGACACGCGGGTCAACGGATCTCGTGGATCACCCACGACGACAGCGGGCAGACGAGCGCCGAGCTTGTCGAGCAAGGCGTCACGGATGGTTTCGACGGCGATGACGCGTTGGACAGAGATACAGGCTTGACCGGATGCGTAGTATCCGCCGCGCACGATGGCGTCCGCGGCCGCGTCGAGGTCCGCGTCCTCCGCGACGACCAGGGCGGAGTTGGAGCCCAGTTCGAGCAGGACTTTGGTCGGCGCCGCATCGCGGGCGATCTGGTGGCCCACCGCGGCGGAACCGGTGAAGGAGACGGCTCCGATACGACCGTCCGTCGTGAGAGTCGCGCCCACGTCCGCTCCCCCGGTGACCAACTGGAGAGCACTCTCGGGCGCACCCGCTTCGAGCAGGGCCGAGCGCATGAGGTGGACCAGCCAGAGCGTGGCGAGCGGTGTCTGCGGTGCGGGCTTGATGATGATCGGGCAGCCGGCGGCGAACGCGGGCGCGATCTTGTGCGCGGCGAGCAGCAACGGATAGTTGAACCCGGTGATGCCGACGACCACCCCGATCGGCTTCCGCACCCAGAAGCCGAGCAACCCTTCGCCACTCGGCAACAGATCCAGCGGCACGGTCTCGCCATGCAGCCGGGCGACCTCCTCGGCCGCCGTCTCCAGCGTGAGCAGCGTGCGATCGATCTCGACCCGGCAGTCGACCAGCGGCTTCCCGGTCTCGAGGACGAGCAGGTCGACGAAGGCATCGCGCTCCGCGGAGACCGCGGAATGCACGCTCTGCAAGACTTTCCGGCGCACGTACGACGGCAATCGCCCGACCGTCTCGCGGACGGCGACCCCGTGGTCGAGTGCCTGCCGGGCCAGCTCGGCGGATCCCACGGGCGCGTCCGCCACCGTCGAACCGTCGTACGGGAAGATCACCGGAGCGGTCGACGGTGGCTCGACCCAGGACGCGCCGATCGGCAGCCCGGCTGGGAACTTCACGCTGGTTCTCCCTTCGTCGCGAGCAGGTCGGAGGTCGTTGCCCCGGACAACGCGCGTGGCAGCGTCGGGATGGCCGAGACGAGGCGCTGCGTGTACGGGTGCCGGGGTGCGGCGTACACGTCACCGGTGAAGCCGGTCTCGACGACCTGGCCGGCGTGCATCACCGCGACGCGGTCGCAGACGTGCTTCACCACCGACAGGTCGTGGGAGACGAACACCAGGGTCAGGTCGAGTTCGTCGACCAGATCCGAGATGAGGTTGAGGACCTGCGCACGGACGGAGACGTCGAGGGCGCTGACCGGCTCGTCCGCGATCAGGATGCGCGGGCGGGGGGCGAGCGCGCGGGCGAGCGAGATGCGCTGGCGTTGACCGCCGGAGAACTGATGCGGGTACCGGTCTCCCGCGTCGGCCGACAGCCCGACTGCCTCGAGCAGCTCGCGGACGCGCTCGCCGGAGGCCGGATGGCCTTGTACGACGAGGGGCTCGGCGATGATGTCGCGGACACGCATCCGCGGATCGAGGGAGCTCATCGGGTCCTGGAAGACGAGCTGGAGGCTCTCGCGGAGGAATCGCAGCCGGCGCTCCGGGAGGCGGGTGATGTCGGTGCCTTCGACGATCACGTGCCCGGAGGTGGGCTGGTCGAGGGCGGCGATGATCCGGAGCAGGGTCGACTTGCCGCAGCCGGATTCACCGACGATGCCGAAGCGCTCGCCCCGCTTGACTTCCAGGCTCACACCGCGCAGGGCGTGAACCACCGGGGCCGGCCGGAGCAGCGAGGTCCGGGGGCGGGGGTAGTCGCGGACGAGATCGACGACCTGGATCGCCGGGGAGGCCTCGGGCTCGCGAGCCGCCGGAACGCGCTCGTGGACAACGGCGTCAGGCATGAGCACCTCCGGGCCGATGAGTGGCGGACGCCGGATCCGCGGAGTTGTCTCCAACCGGGCGCTGCGTGGTGGAGGCCGGGTCGACGGAGTTGTCTCCAGCCGGGCGCTGGATGGGGACCGGGTCGTGGGGGTCGCCGGCTGGGTGGTGGCAGGCGAAGCCGGCGGCTTCGGTGCCGGACCACTCGGGACTGGTGGCGCAGAGGTCGGTCGCATGGCGGCAGCGGGTGCGGAAGACACAGCCGGAGGGGAACTGACCGGCCGGCGGGACGTTGCCCGGGATCGTGGTCAGCCGGCGGTCGGCCGTCTCGAGATCGGATGCCGCCAGCAGACCCTCGGTGTAGCGATGCCGTGGCCGGGTGAACACCTCACCGACCGGACCCGACTCGACCACGCGCCCGCCGTACATGACGAGCACGCGCTCGCACACGGTCGCGACAACCGCGAGGTCGTGCGTGATGAACAGCAGCGCCGACGAGCGCGCAACCACGCCCTTGACGATCAGATCGAGGACGAGCGCCTGCACGGTGACATCCAAGGCAGTCGTCGGCTCGTCGCAGATCAGCAACGCGGGATCGTTGGCCAGCGCGATGGCGAGGACGACGCGCTGACGCTGACCGCCGGAGAGTTGGTGGGGGTAAGCCCGCAGAGTATCCGCGGGCAGCTGCACCCGTTCGAGGAGCTCGGCCGCCGCGGCCCGCGCGGCACCACGACCCGGCCGCGTCTGATGGATCAGCATCGCTTCGGCAATCTGATCGCCGATCCGCATCGTCGGGTTCAGCGCGGTCATCGGCTCCTGGAACACCATCGAGATCTGCACACCGCGGACGCGCGACATGCGGCGTTCGTCCGCACCGATCAGGTCATGGTCGACCCCGGTCAACCGCACCGATCCATCGGCTACCACGTCCTCCGGCAGCAACCCGAGCACACTCAGCGCAGTCAATGACTTGCCCGAGCCGGACTCCCCGATCAGCCCGACCCGCTCCCCCGGTCCGACCGTCAGGTCTACGTCGGACACCAGAGTCTTGTCCCGGACCCTGACAGTCAGCCCGCGAACGCTCAGTACGTCGCCACTCATCGCCGGTCCTCCAGCTTCGGATCGAACCGGTCCCGCAGGCCGTCGCCCAGCAGGTTGAACCCCAGTACGGCGATCGCGATCGCAACACCCGGGAAGATCGCCAGCCGCGGCGCGGTGAACAGGAACTCCTGGCTCTCCTGCAGCATCCGCCCCCACGACGGCGTTGGCGGCGGGGTGCCGTAGCCGAGGAACGACAGCGCCGCCTCGGCCAGCACCGCGATCGCGAACGATACCGAGGCCTGCACGGTGATCAGGCTGGTCACGTTCGGCAGCACGTGCCGCACCGCGATCGGCCCCGGTCGCCGCCCGGCCGCCCGCGCCGCGAGCACGTACTCGGTTCGCATCACCTGCAGCGCCCCACTCCGGATCACTCGCGCGAAGCTCGGCACCGAAGCGATGCCAATAGCAATCATCGCGGTCAGCGTGCTGGCCCCGAACACCGCGCCGAACATGATTGCCAGCAGCAACGCCGGAAACGCCAGCAGCAGATCGTTGGACCGCATGATGAACTCGCTCGGCCACCGCCGCACCATCGCCGCGAGGATTCCCAGGGGTACGCCGATCACCGCTGCCACGCCCACCGCGACCACACCGACGAACAACGTGGTCCGCGAGCCGACCATGATCTGGCTGAACACGTCCCGCCCGAACTTGTCCGTCCCGAACCAGTGCTCCCACGACGGCTTCGCCAACCGGATCGCGGGGTCCACGAACGTCGCGTCGTACGGCGTCCAGACGAACGAGACCAGCGCCATCAGCACGATGACTCCGACGATCACACCGCCGGCGATCAGACTCGGATTCAACCGCCTCATCGCTCCCCCGTCCGCAGCCGGGGGTCGAGCGCGACGTACAGCAGATCGACCAGGAAGTTGACCACCAGTACGGCGATCACCAGCACCATAACCACATCCTGGACGAGGAGCAGATCGCGGTTCGACACACCGTCGAGCAACAGGCTCCCGAGCCCCGGGATGACGAACACCCGCTCGACCACCACCGCACCGATCAGCAACGTCGCGAGCTGGAGACCGAGCACGGTCACCACCGGGACGGCCGCGTTGCGGAGGCCGTGCCGCCACAGCGCCGGGAACGGGCGGAGTCCCTTGGCCCGGGCTGTCCGCAGATAGTCCTCACGCAAGACATCGAGCACCGCACTACGGACGTACCGGGTGAGGACCGCGCCCTGCACCAGACCGAGTGCCAAGGCAGGCAGGATCAACTGCTTGACGAACATGGTCGGATCCTGCGCCGGCGGTGTCCAGCCGTTGGCAGGCAGCCAGCCGAGCTTCACCGCGAACAGCATGATCAGCAGAATCCCCGCGAGGAACGCCGGTACAGCGACTCCCAGCTGGGACACCGCGGACAAGGCCAGCCCGGACACGTTGCGGTGCCGCGCAGCCATGATCGTCCCGGCCGGCACCGCGATCGCCAGCGCAATGACCATGCCCGCGACCACGAGCCACAGGGTCACCTGCAGCCGGTCGAATACCTGTGGTCCGATCGCCACCTTCGACACGTACGACGTACCGAGATCGCCGTGCAACAGTCCGCCGAGCCAGTCGAAGTACTGCGTCGGCAACGGCCGGTCGAGGCCGAACTGGCGGCGCAGTTCGGCCACGGCCTGGTCGGATGCGTTCACCCCGAGGGCCACCCGGGCGGGGTCGCCGGGCAGCACGGCCATGAACGCGAACACCAGCACCGAGCTCACCGCAAGGCTGACCAGCAGCACAGCGGTGCGCTCGAGCAGGCGAAGGATCATCGGGTGAGCGTGGAGAGGTCGAAGGACTCGGAGATCGCGTTCTGCGGCAGGCCCTTGATGTCCTTGTCCGCGACGATCAGGTTCGGCAGCAGGAACAGCCAGTCGCCCGCGGCCTGCTCGGACAGCCGCCGCGCCGCCTTCTTCATGTTGTCGACCTGCGCGGCCTCGTCACCTGCGTCCGCCGCGGCCAGATAACCCTGCAGCGTCGGGTCGTCGTACCGGGTGTAGTACTTCGCGTTGAACACGGCCGCCAGGTCGCGGGGCTCGACGTGGGCGATGATCGACATGTCGTAGTCCGCGTTCTTGAAGACCGTGGTCAGCCAGGCCGCCGGGAACTCGAGCTGGTCGATCTGCACCTTCAGTCCGGCCTGCTCCAGCTGGCTCTTCACCACCTGGCCGCAGGAGGTTGCGTACGGCAACGTCGGCAGCCGCAGCCGGAGCGTCTTGCCGGCCGCACCGGAGGCCTGCAGCAACGACTTCGCCTTGGCCAGGTCGTACGGCGCGATCCCGGTGAGATCCTCGTACCACGGGTCGGTCGGCGGGACCATGCTGCCGATCAACTTGCCGCGACCGGCGAAACACGTGTCTAGCAAGGCCTTGTGGTCGATTGCCATCCGGATCGCCTGCCGGGTCCTTAGGTCCTTGAAGACCGGCCGCGAGTTGTTGAACGACAGCAGTACCTCGCCGTTCGTGGTGCCCTCGATCACCTGGTACTTGTCGTTGCTGGTGAACTGGCTGAGCGCCTCCGGCGCCTGCACCGTGCCGATCACGTTGATCGTGCCGGTCAGCAGCGCGTTGTTCAGCGCGGTCGGGTCCTTGAAGTACTTCAGCGTGATCTGGTTGAAGAACGGCTTGTTCCCCCAGTAGCTGTCGTTGCGCTGCAGCACGATCGAGTCGCCGCGGTTCCACGTCGAGAACTTGTACGGCCCGGTGCCGATCGGCTGGGTCGCCAGCGCGCTGACGCCGCTCTCGGAGAACATCGCGCCGATCCGGGTCGTCATCCGGAACAACCAGTCGTTGCTCGGCTTGCTCAGCGTCACCTGCAACTGCGTCGGCGACAGCGCCTTCGTGCCGGAGACGACGTCCATCGCGGCCTTCAGCGACGTGGTCCACGCCGTCTTGACGCGGTTGATGCTGAACACCGCGTCGGACGCCGTGAACGGCTTGTCGTTGGTGAACTTCGCGTTGTCGACCAGGTCGAACGTGTAGGTCGTGCGGTCCGGCGAGACGGTCCACGACTTGGCCAGCGACGGCACGATCTTGCCGGAGTCGTCCTGCTTGACCAGGGTCTCGTACACGTTGCCGAGCAGCACCTGCGGGATCGCGGCGCCGTCGGTGGTGGTGAAGTCCAGGCTGGCCGGCTCCGCGACCAGGCCGATCGACAGCTTCTGATCACCTCCCGGCGAACTGCCGCCCGACGTACTCGAACCGGCTGAGCAGGCGGTCAGGGCCAAGAGCGCCGCAGCGGCGACGGCGATCGCACGGCTGGGCAGCGCGACCTTGATGCGAGGGGTCTTCACGCGAATTCCTCCAGTGCCTCGAACTGTCGCCGCATTCTGACGATCCCGGTCCGGCCGCGCGACCGGGACCACGCCGTACGGCGGACTTCGCCGTCCAGCTGTGACTGGTCCGACCAGTGGACTAGGTATCAGTGGGCCACTAGGTTTGTCGCACCACACGGCTCTGTCAAGGCGATTGGGGTGCACCGGATGGCGAAGGGCCCGCAGTTCCAGCCGGTGCAACCGGTCCGCGCGTACCAGCGGATCGTCGAGCAGGTCGAGGAGGCGCTCGCCCGGGGTGATCTCGCGCCGGGCCAGCGGCTGCCGAGCGAGCGCGAACTGGTGGCGCAGTTCGAGGTCAGCCGGTCCACTGTGCGCGAGGCACTGCGGGTGCTGGAGAGCAACGGCATGGTCCGGTCCCGGCCGGGTGATCCGAACGGGCCGGAGATCCTGCCGTTCTCCCAGACCGCGCTGCGCAAGCAGATGGTCCGGCTCGCGCGGGTCGACGAGCTCACTCTGAGCGAGCTGATCGGGTTCCGGATGATCATGGACGGCGCCGCGATCCAGGTCGCGTCCCGGCTGCGCACGCCCGAGCAGCTCGCCGAGATGGAGGAGACGCTGGTCGCGATGCGGGCCGCGATCGACATCGACTTCGCCGCGTTCAGCGAGGCGGATCTCGCCTTCCACGACGTGATCGCGCGGATCAGCCGCAACTCGCTGATCCAGACCTGCAACGAGGTCGTCCGCGGCGTCGTCCTGAGCCTGATCTCGGACAAGATCGCGCACGCGCCGAACAGCCGGGCCCTGATGCTGGAATCGCTGCGGCACCACGCCGAGGTGGTGGCGGCGATCCGCTCCGGCAACGGTCACGCGGCGGCCCGGATCGCCCGGCAGAACATGTACGACTACTACGCCGGGTACGTGCCCGAACCCGCACGGGAAACGCTTCGCGCGCTGATAGATGAGTAGGCGGATCTCGTGGCATTCTGACGGGATCGGTTCACCGCAGTGGGGGGCTCAGTGTGAACAAACCGGCGATTCTCAGCGTCGACGACGACCCGATGGTCTCGGCGGCGATCGCCCGCGACCTGCGCCGGCGCTACGGCGACGACTACCTCGTGGTGAAGGCGACGTCGGGCGCCCAGGCGCTGGCCGCGTTGACCAAACTCGCCCTGCGTAACCAGCCGATCGCGCTGATCGCGACCGACCAGCGGATGCCCGGGATGACCGGCATCGAACTGCTCGAACAGGCCCGCGAGCACGCACCGGGCGCGAAGTACCTCCTGCTCACCGCATACGCCGACACCGACGTCGCCATCAAGGCGATCAACGACATCGGCCTGGACTACTACCTGCTCAAGCCCTGGGACCCGCCCGAGGATCAGCTGTTCCCCGTCGTCGACGACCTGCTCGACGACTGGCGGCACGCCAACCCCGAGCACACGTCGGATCTTCGGGTCGTCGGCAACCGCTGGTCGGACCGCGCGCACGACATCAAGACGTTCCTGGCCCGCAACCACGTGCCCTACGTCTGGTACGACGTCGAGCGCGACGCCGAGGGCCAACGGCTCCGCGACCTTGCCGCCGCGACCGACAGCGACCTGCCGTTGGTCCTGGTTCCTGACGGCGACGCCCTCCGCTCGCCGTCCGCTGTCGACCTCGCCTCCGCCCTCGGTCTGCGAACCCGGGCCGAGCAGCCGTTGTACGACGTCTGCATCGTCGGAGGTGGACCCGCCGGCCTGGCGGCGGGCGTCTACGCGGCGTCCGAGGGCCTGAGCACGGTGATCGTGGAACGTGAGGCGCCCGGCGGCCAGGCCGGGCTCAGCGCGGCGATCGAGAACTACCTCGGTTTCCCGCGCGGCTTGACCGGCTCCGACCTTGCCCAGCGAGCGGTCGCCCAGGCATCCCGTTTCGGTGCGGAGATGGTGTTGGCCCGATCGGTCGTCGGACTCGAGTCCCGCGGCCCGGTGCACGCCGTACTGCTCGAGGGATCCGGCGAGATCGAGGCCCGCGCGCTGATCGTCGCGACCGGCATCTCGTACCGGAGCCTCGACCTCGCGGGCCTCAGCGAGCTGACCGGCCGCGGCGTGTACTACGGCGCCACGGCGAGCGAGGCCAGTCAGGTCCAGGGCGACGAGGTGTACGTCGTCGGCGCGGCGAACTCGGCCGGTCAGGCGGCCCTCAACCTCGCCCGCTACGCCAAACGGGTCGTGCTCCTGGTCCGCGGGGACACCCTCGAGAGCTCGATGTCGCGGTACCTCATCGACAAGATCAGCAGCGCCACCAACATCGAGGTGCGGTGCCGGACCGAGGTGGTCGGTTGCCGTGGCGACGGGCATCTCGAGGCGCTGACGCTGGCCGAGCGGGAGTCCGGCCGGGTCGAGGAGGTGCAGGCGAGCTGGTTGTTCATCTTCGTCGGCGCCTCGCCACGGACCGAGTGGCTCGGGGAGACCGTCGTGCGCGACAGCAAGGGGTTCGTCATCACCGGGCCGGATCTGGTCGCGCTGGATCGCTGGTCGCTGCGGAGGCCGCCGTACGCGTTGGAGACCAGCGTGCCGGGCGTGTTCGCGGCCGGTGATGTCCGGCTCGACTCGATGAAACGAGTCGCATCCGCTGTCGGCGAGGGCGCGATGTCGATCTATCTCGTCCACCGCTACCTGGCGACCGTCTGATGAACGCCGACGACCTGCGGGGCATCCCCCTCTTCGCCGGGCTGACCGACGCGCAACTGGACGAGCTGATCAACGGCAGCACCGAGGTTGCGATCGAGCCCGGCCGCGACCTGTTCCACGAGGGCGAGCCGGCCGACTTCTGGTGGGTGCTGGTCGACGGCGCGATCGCGCTGCATCGCAAGATCGGCCGCGAGGACACCGTGCTGGGCAAGATCGACGTCGCGGGCCGCTGGGCCGGCGGGTTCCGGGCGTGGGACGAGCACGGCGTCTACCTCGCCAGCGGCCGTGGGCTGACCGAAGGCCGAGTACTGCGGGTGCCGGCCGAGGCGTTGCGCGACCGGATCGACGCCTGGTTCCCGCTCGCCGGGCATCTGATCAAGGGTGTGTACGGGACCGCGCGCGCGATCGAGTCGACGGCGCGGCAGCGGGATGCGCTGATCACGCTCGGAACACTCGCGGCCGGGCTCGCACACGAGATCAACAACCCCGCCGCCGCGGCCGCGCGCTCGGTCAGTGCCCTCGACACGGCCTGCGTTTCGCTGCTGTCGGCTTTGCGGCAGCTCGCGGTAGGCGAGGTGACGGCCGCGCAGTTCAGCGCCCTCGACGAACTGCGGCTCGAGCTCGGTGCCGGCACCGCGGCACCCGATCCGGTCGACCTCGCCGACCACGAGAACACGATCTCGGAGTGGCTGGACGAGCACGGCATCGAGCAGGACTGGATGATCGCACCGCCCTTGGCCGCCGCCGGGACCAGCGTCGAGTGGTGCGATCGTGCGGCCGACGTACTGGGCGACTCACTGGAGCCTGGGCTGGAATGGGTTGCCAGCACCCTCTCCGCGGCGACGTTGCTGGGCGAGGTGAAGGAGTCGACCCGGCGCATCACGGAGCTGGTTGCGGCGGTGCGCTCGTACTCGCAGATGGACCGCGGCTCGATCCAGACCGTCGACGTGACCGAGGGGATCGAGAGCACGCTGGTCATGCTCGGGCACAAGCTCCGCGACGGGGTCGAGGTGATCCGGTCGTACGGCGCGGACGTCCCGCGGATCGACGCGTACGCCGGCGAGCTGAACCAGGTGTGGACGAACCTGATCGACAACGCCGTCGACGCGATGAACGGCACCGGGACGCTGCGGATCAGCACGCGCGCCGACGGCGACCGGATCGTCGTCGAGTTCACCGACACCGGCCCCGGCATGCCGCCGGAGGTCGCCGCTCGCGCGTTCGAGCCGTTCTACACGACGAAGGACGTCGGCAAGGGCACCGGCCTCGGGCTCGACATCGCGCAACGGATCGTCGCCGAACACCACGGCGGGACGATCACGATCACTTCCCACCCCGGCGAGACGACGCTGCAGGTGCGGCTGCCGCATCAGCCCATCGGCGCCGGCTGACCCGTACCGAACGACAGGAGGTAGTGGCAGTGCGCCCCGTCACCCCGGAGCCCGCCCGCTCCGATGGGGTGACTAGGTCGTGTCGTTCGGAACTCCTCAGGTGTCGTGTTCGAGGATCCGGACCCGCGGGACCTTGAGGATCTTGCGGGCCTTCGTGATCCAGTCGGAGCACAGGAAGTGGGCGGCGGTCTCGGGCCAGGCGACCACGACGACCTCCTGGCTCCGGGTGCTCTTGACCAGCGACATCAGGGCCAGCAGCACCTCGCCGTGCGTGATCGAGACGTTGACCGGGTAGCGGCTCGCGTCGCGCAGCCGGTGCGAACTGTGCTCGATCACCGAGGCCAGATCGACGTCCGGATCGGCGAGTGTGGCCATCGGTGCCCGGCTCGAGCCGGCCGGCGGGCTGACGCGTGCGGACGGGCCTGTCGCGGAGCCGACCACGGACGCCGAGCCGGTGAGGCCGGCCACATCCGCGAATGACGAGCCCAGCAACGCCATCGGACCACCGAAGCCACCCTCCGGATGGCTGGAGATCAGCAGGTCGTACTTCACGGGTTCCTCGCGCCTTGCGTGCAGGGCGGCAACACGGCGCGCGTCGCCCTCGCTCATCTCCCGCTCGATGAGCACCACCACGTCATACGTCATTCGTGGCTCCCTTCGCCATCACTTCCGTTGTACTCCTGCTCCGAAGCGCACCAAAGCACGCACCGCGCGGCCGTCACGGAAATGTCAAACTCTTCTCAGGCTCCTGCCAGACTCGCCCGAGCGCGGGTCAGGCTCAGCCGGGCAGCGGCGCGTGCGCCCGGGTGTCGGGAGCCAGTACGGCGAGCAGGTGTGGAGCGTCGATCAGCGTGTGGCTCGCGTGGTCGAGAAGACGCGGGTGCAGCGCGTAGATCTCCGCACCCGAGCGAGGTACGACGTCGCCGGCGACGACCGCGACGAAGTCGGACCGGTTGGCGGCGTCCTCGTCCCAGACCCGGTCAGGCTCCAAACGAGTCGTGAGCCGCCGCGCGAACGCCGCGAGATCCTCGGCAGGGTCGCGCCGGTAGCCGACCACAGACCCGTCGGCACACCGTACGGCGATCTCGTCGGCGCGAGCGGCCGCGTGCCAACAGCAGATCTCCCACAGGCTGACCCGGTCGCCGGAGCCGTGCACTTCCTCCAGGGTCGCCGCCATCAGCGCCAGGTGGCCGCCGTACCGCGCGATGTTGTGACCGTAGCCGGCCGCGCTGAGGTTGACGTCGTACCAGCGCAGCTCCTTCGTCAGGAGGTCGACGCCGAACGGCAGCAGGATCTTCGCCGGACCGGTCAGGTCGAACCGCTCCTCGACCGCCGCCGGATCGAACAGGCCGTTCGGCTGCCGCATGACGCCGACGAACCCGCGCTCGAGCTCGTCGAACGGCACGTTGTTGTAGCTGAAGACCACCGGCAGCACATACCGGCCGCCGACTCGCCGGACCGCGCGCAGGTCGAGATCCACGAACTCCGTCGATCCTGCCGGCGACGGCGCGGATGTCAGGTCGCCCGAGTGCACCAACGCGTCCTGGTCGAAGCGGAGTCGCATGTAGTCGCACAGCCCGACGAAACCCCACTCCTCGTCGAACACCGCGACCGACAGATCGAGATTCACCCGCCGGCCGCTCGGCTCGACCCAGTGCAGGAACAACCGCAGCAGCTCGTCCGGCGGGATCGGAACCGCACTCCCCCGGGTCATCCGCAGCAACGTCGACGACGAGCCCCGCTCCGAACCAGGGGCAGCCAGCCGGGTCAGCTCCTCGTCCAGGAAGACCCGTCGCCACCGCGGCAGATCCGTCGCCCGACGCAACATTTCGCCGACGAGTACGCCGGACAGCGCGGCGGTCAGCTCGGGCGGCAAGGGTTCGCGCTCGTCCACCGCCGTCCAGATCCGCGCCGTCCCACCACGCGGGAAGAACAACCGGAGATCGCCCGGCGGTGTGCGCACCTGACCGAGCGCGGCCGTGATCACCGCCGGCGACACATCCGGCGCCGCGGTCGTCAATGCGTCCACCAGCGCACCATGCTGATCCGTGGGCAGGGCCCGCGCCAGGTGCACGAGGCGCCGCACCAACTCCCCCGGCCGTTGCCGCAACAGGTCGAGCGCGTGCTCCGGTCGCCCGGTCGCCAGCGCGCCCTCGACTCGCGACGCAAACGTGCTCGTGGCCGGCCGCCCATCCTCCAGACGGACAAAGGGATGCCGGGCCGCTTCACTCGCCACCGCTCGCCCGGCCGCCGTCCTCAGGTCCACGTCCGTGCGACGGAGGATGCTGAACGCCAACGCTGCCAGCGGATACCGGCCCGCGAACTCGAACGGATGGATGTTCTCCGCGATCCGCTTCCAGGCGCGCTCGTGCCGGAGCATGTCCTCGATCAACGGCTCGGCCGGCAGCCGGTCGAGCCGCTGCAGCACCAGCCGCCGCGTTGCCCGAGGCAACGATGTCCGCCGGGCCGGCGGCGTCCGCAATCCGGGATCGGCATCCATCAGCACGTACAGCAGCCGCAGTACGTCGGTCGCCGTACCGGCGCGATCGATCAGCTCCGGATCCTCGTCGAGGAAGTGTGCGACGACCAGCGCACGCGTCTCCCGGACCGGGATGTCGACGGGCAGCCAGGACGGATCGGCACCGGCGAGCAGCACCTGCAGGTCGACACGATCCACGGCCGACAGCGGCGAGCGTCGTACGAGGAGAGCTTCGACGGTCTGTCTCGCCGCGTCGTCCGTCGCCAGGGAGAGCAGGCGCAGGCGATTCGAGCGCACGTGCGCCGACTGCACTTCGTCGAACGCTGGTTTGAGGAACGGGTCCTTCGGGTCGATCCTGCGCAGGCAGAGCGGGCAGGCGCTGAGGTCCGAACCGTCCCAGCAGGTCCGGCAGACCAGATGTGCGCACGGCGAGACGGCGTGCACCGACTTCGCGTCGCCGCACAGGACGCAGGGCTGCTCGGGCTCTTGCAGGAGTCGCGCGAAGACCCGGTTGACGTAGAAGGTGTCCGTGTCGCCGGGAACGCTCTCCGGAAAGCCGCGGAACAGCGGTGTGTGCTCGGTGTCGTGACCGGACTCGGCGTCGAGCAGGTCGAGCAACGCTTTGCCGAAGCCGGCGAGTGCCGGCGCCGACAGCGAGCTGCAGTGCCGGAAGAGCTCGACGGACAGCAGGAAGCCGCGCTGGATCAGGTCGGCCTGCAGTGCTGACAGTCCGACCTGAATGGTGAGCGGACGGCGGAGCCACTGCCACGCGGAACGTCGCATTGGCGGGGTCAGCGTGGTGGCGTCGACGAGGCGTCGGCGGCGCAGCAGCACAGCGGCCTGTGCCTCAGTCGCGGTGTGCGTCCCCAGATCCGGCATCGCGTCTCCCCACAGGTGGCGTGGACGAAGGTGCCAGGGGCGGAGAGCGGACGCGCTACTTGGCCTGGTGAAGGAGAAGGAAGCACGTCCAGGAGCCGCCCCTGGCACTGAGAACGCTACCGGTGACCACGGACAGTTTTCGGCTCCGTCCGGTCGGGCAGTTTGCGTGCGGGCCAGCCCCCACAAAGAAGAGCTCCGGTAGCAGGGTCGGGGCCGCCCCGCCCAGACCCCGCTACCGGAGATCTCCAGAGTAGAACGTTCACCCAAACTCGTCACAACCGGGTGCCCCATGTGGCACTGATGCGCCGTGAACAAACCTTTGAACCAGGGCTCTGCCGCCGGAGGGAAACCCTTTCAGTCACAGCCGGGAGGTGTCACGCCACGGATTGTGGTTAAGGTCTTAGGCATGGTGGGTGGGGTCATCGAGCGTGCGCGCTGGCGGGACGTGTTCGGGCACGCCGAGTTCAGGGCGTTGTTCCTGGCCGGCGTTCTGTCCGTCGCAGGCGACCAGCTGGCGCGTGTGGCGCTGTCGGTCCTGGTCTTCGACCGCACCGACTCCGCGGGGCTGACCGCGCTCACCTACGCCCTGACCTACGTGCCGGACCTGCTGTTCGGGCCGCTACTGGCCGGAATCGCCGACCGGTATCCGCGTCGTACTGTGATGATCGTCACCGACCTCGCGCGGGCGGTTCTCGTTGCAGCCATGGCGATCCAGGCGTTGCCACTGGTGGTGGTCGTCCTGCTCCTGGTCGCTCTGCAGGCGTTCGGCTCGCCTTTCAACGCCGCACGAGCAGCGACGCTCCCCGCCGTACTCCCGGGGGATCACTACGTTCTGGGCAAGGCTGCGAACGACATGGTCGTCCAGTTCAGCCAGGTCCTCGGCTTCGGCACCGGTGGCCTGGTCGTCGTCGCCGTCGGGACGTCAGGCGGCCTCCTGCTGGACTCCGCGACTTTCCTGCTGTCCGCAGTGCTGATCGCGGTCGGCGTACGACGCCGCGCTGTGCCTGCCCGTGACACTGATGCGCCACCAACCAACTACTTCAAAGACCTGTCCGCGGGCGTCTCCCTGGTCGCCCGTACGCCGAAACTCCGCGCACTGGTCGTCCTGGCGACGATCGCCGGCTTCTACGTGACCGTGGAGGGCCTGGCGGTCCCCTACGCGCACGAGATCGGCCAGGGCACCACAGCCGCGGGACTCCTGCTGGCCGCCAGCCCGGCGGGCGCTGTCGCAGGTATGTGGCTCATCACCCTCTGGTCACCCGAGCGCCGCATGAACCTCCTGGGGCCGTTGGCCATGCTGGCGTGCGCTCCACTGATCGTCTGCTTCCTGGCGCCAGGTCTCGCCGTCACAGTGGTGCTGTGGGCAGTGTCAGGCCTCGCCTCGGCGTACCACCTGCCTACCAGTGCGGCGTTCGTCCAGGCAGTGCCGGACGCGCAGCGAGGACAAGCGTTCGGAGTCGCCAGCACAGCTCTCAAGAGCAGTCAGGGTGCAGGCATTCTGCTCGCGGGCCTGATCGCCAACGAGTCCTCGCCGTCGGTCGCACTGGGAGTGATGGGCGGCTTAGGCACGATCGCCGCCCTGGCGGCGGGCGCCGCGTGGACACACGCCCGCCGATCCCGGGCCGGCACCGCCGAAAACGGTGCCGGACGAGTGGCCGGAGATTCAGGGGAAAATGCCTCCGGACACGCTCCGTAAAATGTCAGTAAAGAAATTTCGGTGGGTAGCCGTGGATCACCATTCGTTGCCGCTGATGAACCATTCGTTACCGGATCCGCCGGACTGACGGAACCACTCGTTGCCACTCTGCGTGAACCACTCGTTCCCGCCGTGGAACCACTCGTTCCCGCCGTGGAACCACTCGTTCCCGCCGGTGAACCACTCGTTGCCGCCGTGGAGCCACTCGTTGCCGGTGCTGATCTTCGCCATGGTGCTGATCCTTCCTTCGCCATCCGCCAGATGGAATTGATGCGGGTCGGGGGTGACCTCGCGTGAACAGTCAGTTACTATTCAAGAATTACCGCTCAGGTCTATCCGTGTGAGGCCACCATGATTCTGATCGGTCGGAGCAGGTGGGTGCCACCCCGCCACTGGAAGCTCTGGTCGTTGCCGCGTCCCGCGCTCAGTTATGTGCTCGGCGTCGACGCGGTCGCAGTCATCATCACCGCCTTGGCTGTGGCCTCGACGGTGTCCGGCGCCCGAACCGGCGTCAGGCCGTCCGAGTGGGCCGCCTTCGCGGTACTGGCGGCCGCCTCCGTGCTTCACCTCGAGTCTGCCCGCGGAATCGAGCGCCGACGCGAAATGGCGGCGAATACTTCGCCGTACACGAACCTGAAGAGCCTCTGGGTGTTCGCCGGCCTGCTGCTGCTCCCGCTCAGCCTGGTCGTCGCACTGATCGTCGTCTCGTACGGATACTCCTGGATCCGGGTCTACGGCCGGACCATCGCGCACCGCAAGGTGTTCTCCGCCAGCACGTTCATCTTGGCCAGTGCCGCGGCCGCCGCGGTGCTGCGGGCCGGAGGCCTGCTGTTCGAGCCGCGCGTGCCGACCGGACCGTGGTCCCTGCTCGTCGTAGTGGCCGCGGCCACTACATGGTGGCTGGTGAACTTCGCACTGGTGATCGGTGCGATCCTGCTGTCGTCTCCAGATGCCACCGCTCGTGGTGCTCTAGGCGATCTGGCCGACCAGCTTGTCGTGGTCGCGGGTCTCGGTCTCGGTGTGGCGGTTGCCGCGCTCCAGGCCTCGTACCCATGGGTGGTGCCCATCCTCATGGTGACAGTGCTGACGCTGCACCGCGACCTCCTCCTTCCGCAGTTCCAGCGGGCCGCGGGGACTGACGTCAAGACCGGTCTGGCGACCCCGGCGTACTGGGCCAGCGCTGTGCCGGTGGAGCTGGCTCGGGCCGAGACTCTGCGCAGCAGCGTGGGTCTGCTGATGCTGGACCTGGACAAGTTCAAGGAGATCAACGACACCTACGGTCATCCGGCCGGTGACCAGGCGTTGCGTGCGGTCGGCGAGAGCGTCCGCGCAGAAGTCCGGCAGGGTGATCTCGTCGCCCGCGTCGGCGGCGACGAGCTGGCGGTGCTGCTGCCTGGAGCCTCGGAGACCGAGGTCCTGGAGGTGGCCGAGCGGATCCGCGACCGGCTCAGCGCCTTGAACGTGTCGGTGGCTACCACAACCGCCAGCACCGCTGTGATCGCCGGCGTGCCGGCCTCGTTCGGCGCGGCGGTGTACCCGGATGTCGCCGAGACGATGGACCAGCTAGTACTCGCGGCAGACAACGCACTGCTGAGCGCCAAGCGGGACGGGCGGAACCGGATCGTCACCGCCCGGCCCATCCCGCCCGCTGTCACCGACCACAGTGATCAGCCGGTCACCGACTGACCCTGATCAGGGCCTTGCCGCGGAGGGCGCGGTTCTCCAAAGCGGTGTGCGCGTCGGCGACATGGTCGAGGTCGTAGACATGGTCGATCACGGGGACGAGGTCGCCGGCGACTGCTCGCCTGATCACCTCGGCGCCGGTGACTGTCGTGGTGGTTGTATCGGCGCGGAGGTCGGCGATGCCCTTCACCGTGATCCCGCGGCGTTGCGCCTCGGTAGCGTCGTACGCCGCGAAGCCGCCACTCGGGGCACCGTGGGCCGAGAACCAGCCGCCGTCCCTGACCACTGTGAACGCGGTGGCGCCGAGCTCACCGCCTGCGCCTTCGAACACGATGTCGGCTCCGTGATTGTTCGTTGCCTCTAGCACCAACTTCTCCCAGCCGGACCTGCCGTAGTCGATCACCACGTCGGCGCCTTGTGCCTCGCTGAGGTCGAGCTTCCCCTGCCCGCGGGCGGCGGCGATGACATGCGCGCCGGCCCGGTGCGCCAACTGCGTCAGGAGCAGGCCCATGCCGCCGGCGGACGCGGTGATCACCACCTCCTTGCCCTGCATCGGTGGCGCCAGCTCCTCGAGCATGAGAGCGGTGAAGCCGTCGCCGAAGACTGCGACCGCGGTCTCGAGGTCCAGCTCGGCGGGCACTTCGACCAGATCGGCAGTTGTCAGCGCCAGCTCGGCGTGAGCGCCGAAGCCGATAGCTCGGCCCACGACGGTCTTACCGATCCACTCCCCCGGTACGTCGGCGCCGACCGCGCGGACCCGGCCGCCCAGGGAACCTCCCGGCACGTAGGGCGGTTTCACGTCGAAGAACTTGCTTTGCTGTCCCTTCCGGATGGCAGTCTCGACGAAGATGACGTCGGCGACCAACACCTCGACCAGGACCTGGCCGACGACAGGAACCGGGTCCGGCCGGTCCTGGGTCTTGATCACGTCCGGGCCGCCGAACTCGGTCACCACTGCTGCGCGCATAGCATGCTCCCTCATCGTCTGTGAACTCCGAGCGTGCAACCTCAACGCTGGTTCAGGTCAACTCGAGCGGTTGTCCACAGGCTCGGTGTGACGGGCGGAAAGTTGTCCGTGGTCCGGCGTACTGTGCAGGGCATGTTCGACGCCGTCTTCGTTCCCGCCGACCCGCCGCGCGCGGGGCGGTTGGCGCTGTACGGCGACCTCGCGGCGGCCGGTGAGGTCGCCGACGGGACGGTCGATCTCGTGCTGCCGAAGGGGTCGGCCGTGCGACGGACCACAGTGCCGGCCCGGCTACTGCGGATCGACGAGGTTCTCGCGCGACTGGGGTCCGACGACGGAGCCACCTCGTCGGCGAGCCCGGCACTGGGCTCGGTCGGCTCCTTGGCGAGCTCGGCTAGTTCGTCGGCCGACTCGACCAACTCGGCGACCGGCTCGGACGGTTCCTTGACGGGCTCGGCCAGCTCGGCGAGTTGGGAGGCGTGGCGGGCGGCGGCGCTTGCCGGCCTGGGGCTGATTGGGCGGGGCCGGCTCGTCCCGGATCGAAGTCCTGATGGGTACGGCGCTTGGCGAGTGGCGCCGCTGGATCCGTTGGACCTCGGCTGGTTGCGGAACCTCGGCGCCGCGATGCCGGCGTACGGACATGCACTGCCGATCGAGGGAACGAGGCCCGTGCGGCTGATCGACCCGGAGCAGTTGGTGCGAGCGTTCTGGGACGCGCTGGCGGACACGCTCGTACGGACGCCGGCTGCTCCCGTCGCCGTACGTCCTGGTGCGGCTCCGTTCGCTTCGTCGGATCCGATCGAGCTGAGCGGACCTTCCGGGTGGCTGGACGAGACTGCTTTGAGTGAAGCGGCCGGCGCGCGGCTGGTGCTGCGGATCGAGCCGCCGTCCGAGTCAGTTGACGAGTTCCGGGCTGTGCTGCAGCTGCGGAGCGGCGTGGATCCGAGCCTCCTGCTCGATGTGTCGGACGTGTGGAACGCACCGGCCGCTGTGCTCTCCGCTCTTGGGGAGCGTGCGGAGACCGATCTGCTGCTGGCATTGCGGCGCGGTGCTCGGGTCTGGCCGCCGCTGGGTGCCGCGTTGCGCGATGCGGCCCCGGCGGAAGTCGGTGTTGATGATGCGGCGTTGGAGGAGTTGGCCGAAGGCAGCACGGCGCTGGAAGGCGCCGGGATCGAGGTGCTCTGGCCGACCGAACTCTTTGCCGGTGAGCTGGCCGTGCGCGGGACGGTCGCGACGCCGGCTCCTGGTGCTGTGACCGGGCCGGACTTCAGCTTGACTGACCTGGTCGCGTTCAGATGGCGGCCGACGTTGGACGGGCAGGAGCTGACGGAGCAGGAGGTCGCCGCGCTCGCGGAGGCGAAGCGACCGATGGTCCGGATGCGCGGCCGCTGGGTGCGCGTCGATCACGACCTGGTCCGGAAGCTGCGTCGCGGCGGCTCGCGGAAGCTGACCGGTGCGGAGGCGCTCGGTGCCGCGTTGACCGCGACCATCGAGGTCGACGGCGAGCTCGTGGCGTTCGACGCCGACGGGTCGCTGGCGTCGATGCTCGCACGGTTGCGCGCGGCCGAGGAGCCGGCGCCGTTCGTGGAGCCCATTGGGTTGCAGGCCACCCTGCGCGATTACCAGCGGCGCGGCGTCGCGTGGATGGCGCAGCTCGCGGATCTCGGCCTCGGCGGCTGTCTGGCCGACGACATGGGTCTGGGCAAGACGATCCAGGTCATCGCGTTGCACCTTCACCTGCTCGGACGCGGTCGTGGGCCGACGTTGGTGGTCTGCCCGTCGACGTTGCTGGGCACGTGGGAGCGGGAGTTCGCACGCTTCGCGCCGGACGTGCCGACGCGGCGCTACCACGGAGCCGGGCGGACGTTGAGTGACCTGACTCCAGATGAGGTCGTCCTGACGACGTACGGCGTGGTGCGGCAGGACCATCGGGTTCTCGGTGAGGTGTTCTGGGGGCTCGCGGTCGCGGACGAGGCGCAGCACGCGAAGAACCCGTTGTCACGGACAGCGCGCTCGTTGAGGACGTTGCCGTCGGCAACGAGGATCGCCCTGACCGGGACACCGGTGGAGAACCGGTTGTCCGAACTGTGGTCGATCCTGGACTGGGCCGCGCCCGGGTTGCTGGGGACACTCGATCGGTTCCGGCACGACGTCGCCGTACCCGTTGAGCGTTATCACGACGAGGAGGCGACCGCTCGGCTCGCGCGCGTGACGCGACCGTTCCTGCTGCGGCGGAAGAAGAGCGACCCCGGGATCGCGCCGGAGTTGCCGCAGAAGACCGAGCACGATGTCGTCGTACCGCTGACGACCGAGCAGGCGACGTTGTATCAAGCGGTCGCGAAGGAGACGCTGGCGAAGATCGAGTCCGCGGAAGGGATCGCGCGGCGCGGGCTGGTGCTCAGCCTGCTCACCCAGTTGAAGCAGGTGTGCAACCACCCGGCGCAGTTCCTGCACGAGCCGGGTCCGCTGGAGCGCCGGTCGGGCAAGCTCGCGGCGCTGGACGAACTCCTCGACGTGATCCTGGCCGAGGGCGAGTCGGTGCTGATCTTCAGCCAGTACGTCGAGATGTGCCGGCTGATCGAGGCCCACCTGGCGGCACGGCAGGTCAAGACGTTGTTCCTGCACGGCGGAATCGGCGTACGCAAGCGGGAGCAGTTGGTCTCGCAGTTCCAGGGCGGCGAGGCGCAGGTGTTCCTGCTGTCTTTGAAGGCCGGTGGAGTCGGGCTGACGCTGACGCGCGCGACGCACGTCGTCCACTACGACCGCTGGTGGAACCCAGCAGTCGAAGACCAAGCGACTGACCGCGCCTACCGCATCGGCCAGGACCGCCCGGTGCAGGTCCACCGCCTCGTCACCGAGAACACCCTGGAAGACCGCATCTCCACGGTCATAGCCGCCAAACGCAACCTGGCCGATGCGGTGGTTGGCTCGGGCGAGGCTTGGTTGAGTGAACTGTCCGACACCGAGCTGTCCGAGCTCGTCGAGCTGTCCACCACTCCTCTACGAGCCGGCGCCGCAGGTCCGCACAACCCATCAGCCGTTGGTCGCGTGTCCCCGGCCGGTGAGCCCGATGAGTGACCAACCACCCCGCAACCCCGCCGACGACCTGGACAACCAGAAGGCCCGGGAGGTGGCGGACCTGCGGGGCAGGCGTGGAAGATCCGACGACTCGGTGCCGCGGAGGGCGTCGGGGTCGCTGGAGTTGTCGTCACCGGGTGGGCAGGCGGCGCGGGAAGTTCAGGGGGCTTCGGGTGAGCGGGCGCCATGGCAGGGGTGGCGGCGGAAGGGAGACGAGGATGCCGGGCTGCCTGCGGCAAGGGGGCCCGGCAGTAGGCGGCCGTTTGGAGCTACGTGGTGGGGCCGGGCGTGGCTGGAGGCGCTGGAGCAGCGCGCTCGGCTGGATCCCGGTCGGCTCTCGCGCGGACGCTCGTACGCACGCCGCGGGAGTGTTCTGGAGCTGACCGTCACCCCAGGCGAGGTCGAGGCCGTCGTACAGGGCAGCCGCGTCACGCCGTACCAGGTGACGGTCCGCATCCGCGCGTTCTCGACCACCGAATGGGACGCCGTCCTCGACGTCGTCTCAGCCCAGATCGGTCGCGTGGCCGCGCTGCTCGACGGCGAGCTCCCACCCGAGGTCGTCGATGACGTCCACGCCGCGGGCTTGGACCTGCTGCCGGGCGCGGGCGAGGTCCTGACCAACTGCAGCTGCCCCGACTTCGCAGTCCCCTGCAAACACTCCGCCGCGGTCTGCTACCTCGTAGCCGACGCCCTCGACGACGACCCGTTCGCCCTCCTGCTCCTCCGCGGCCGCCGCAAGGACGAACTCCTCACCGCCCTCCGCGCGCGGCGCTCAGCCCCAGCAGTCCCCACCACGGTTGTCCGCACTCCCCCACCCCCAGGCATCCCCGCTATAGCAGCCTTCGCCCGCTACTTCGCCTCCGAAGACGGAGCCAGCACCCCCGGCCCGGTTCCAGTGCCCGTTCCACCAAGACCAATGGGATCTCCCGGTACGCCGGCTGCCGTACGAGTCCTGGACCCACCACGATCCTCGGGCGTCGACGTACGAGACCTCGTCGTCCTGGCTACCGACGCCGCCCGACGAGCATGGGAGCTCGCCTCCGGCGACGGCGACGGTGGTCTTGACCTGACCTTCGAACAGGATCTCGCCCGCCGCGCAGCCTTGGTCCTCGGTACGCCGGACCTCGCCGACCTCGCGCATCGAGCCGGCGTACCAGCCCGCCAACTCACGAGCTGGGCCGTCGCCTGGCGCGAAGCCGGCGCCGGCGGCCTCGCAGCCGCAGTCGACGAACCACCCGACGTCGACCCAGCATCTTTGATCGAAGCGCTCGAAGCCCTTCCCGGTGCCACCATCGACGCCAACCGCGTCACCGCCGGCAAGACCCAACTCCGCCTAGGCGCCGACGCGCTCTGGTACCGCTTCAGCCAACACTTCAACGACTGGACCCTGACCGGCCCACCCTCCCCCGACCCGCGCGACCTCCTGACGTCCTAGATGCGCCCGGTCCGCGCCGTCAGCGATCGCGCTGGCGTTCGGGAGCTTGTGCCGCGCCAAGCAACGCCAGGTTGCAACCCCGCCTGCGCCGTGGAAGGACCTCCCGGGGTTGTCACGAGCCGATTGGCACCGCCGAACGCGGTCGGCCAAGCACCGTCGCAATCCAACGTTCCACAGCACTAGCCGCGGGCGACGACGAAAGCCCGGGTCAGCCGGGTGATGACGTCGTACGGGATCGGGTCCTTCAGTGGGAACTTGAGGGTGCCTTTGCCGGAGCGGTAGGGCTCGATCGCAGTCGCGAGTGCGTCACCGACGGGCGGGATCGGGTAAACGGAGATGTGTTCCTTCCAGCCGCTGAAGTACAGCAGCGACTTCCCGTCGAGGGTGATCGTGGGGATCTGGTAGCTGATCTTCTCCCCCGCCCCGGGCACGGCCGCGTGGACAGTACGCCGTACCTGCTCCAGCACCTCTCGGACTTCCGCCGGGAACGACGCGATGTACTCGTCCACAGTCGAGAACTTCTCCGCCATCCCTCATCCTCTCAGCGCCGGAGCGAGGTGTGCTCCTCCAGGGCCGGGATCAGCAGGGCGGCGATCTTCGCGTGGCCGGCGGCGGTCGGATGGACGAGGTCGGTGCAATCGTCCTCGGTGATCCAGCCGGTGGAGTCGATGCAGACGAGGTTCGGATCGTCGAGGGACTTCACCGCGGCCTGGATGGTCTCGGCATGCTTGCCGCTGAACGGGGTGAGCGCCACGATCGTCGTCTCCGGGTACGCCGACCGCACCCGCGTGACGTAACCGGAGTATTCCTCCGGCTCGAGCGTCGGATCGTTCACGCCGAGATTGATCACGACGACGTCGGCCGGCTCGACCCGTTCGGCGGGCGAGCCGGCGAAGTTCCAGCCGAACGAGTCCACCCCGGCCGGCACCTCGCCGTTGCCCGGCTTGCTGATCCCCTGACTCCCGAAGCCCACCTGGTACGACGTCGCGCCGAACGCGCGGGCGGTCAGATAGGCGTACGTCGTCGTACCATCGGCGCCCTCCGACTCGGAGTGCGAGCTCAGCGACTGCACGCCCTGCGTGATCGAGTCACCGTAGAACTCGAGCCGCGGACCGACCGGCCGACCGCTCAGCCGCAGCCGCGAGTTCACGTCGAGCACGAGACCGGCGAACACCACCGCACACTCGAACGGCGGGTTCCACCTGTTGACGTGCTCGTTCACGTCCTTCACCACGACCTCGACCCGGTGCTGTCCGGTCGGCGCGGAAAGCTCGACCACCGGGTCGTCGATCAGGTGGAGCTCCGGCTCGCCGTCGTCCACCGTGATCCACAGGTGCGGCGCGACGGTGAGGCCCTCCGTGTCGAACAGCAACTGGAGTCGTTCGCCCGCAAACGAGAACGAGATCCGCGAGCCGGAGTTGACGGTGATCGCCACTCCAGGCTGCTGACCCCACTGGCCTTCCAGGACGATGCGCGGATCTGACGGGGCGACGACCTCGCCTGGCTCGAACGGCACGGGCACTCCTTGTTCATCGGTGGCGGTGTCATTCTGCCCGGCCTTTCACCAGCCTTCCTTCCGAGCCCGCGCTTCGAACAGGAGGATGCCGGCCGACAGCGCGACGTTGAGCGAATCCGCCTGGCCGAGCATCGGGATCGACACCGCGCCGAAGCCCTGCTCGTGCCACTCGCGCGACAAGCCCGCCCCCTCCGAACCGACCACGAAGGCCGTCGGTCCGTCGTACTGCGGGACCCGATAGCTACCCGTGGCCGCCGGGTCGGCGAGGTGGACGCGGAAGCCGTGGTCGCGCAACCACGCCGCGGCTGCAGGGATGTCGTCGAACTCCAGGACCGGTGTGGACAGGACAGTCCCACGACTGGCGGAGTACACGGCCGGGTGGCTCGGCCGGGCGCGCCGGCTGGTGAGGACGAGGCAGTCCGCCTTGGCCGCGTCGGCGGTACGGATCAGGGTGCCGAGGTTCCCGGCGTACTCGACTCCGTCGGCGACGAGCACCAGTGACTCGCTGGTGAACCGGAATGCGTGCGGCGTCCACACCGGCAGCCGGGCGATCGAGATCAACCCGTCGGAGCGGGTCTTGCGGGAGAGGCGGGCGAGCAGCTTCTCCGAGATGCGGTACACCTCGGCGGCGCGTTCCGCGATCCGATGTACGGCGGACGTCGTACTGGCCTCGGGGCACCAGAAGAAGGCGTCGATCGGGGCCTGGGTGGTGAGCAGGCGGTCGTGTTCCCAACTGCCTTCCACCATGATCCGGCCGGGTGAGGCGTCCTTGCGGACAGTGAGCAGATCGCGGACACGGGGGTGTTGCGCGCCGATCGAGCGCGCGTCATGCACGGTCATGTGCAAAGCTCCGGAAAGGAGAGAATCAGCAAGCGCGCCGGGACCCTGTACTGGGCCCACACCGGCGTGGCGAACGCCCGAAGGCGCCGTGGGACTGACGCGGTCTACCTGGACCGCATCAGCCAAGGATTCTCTTCACACTCGGATGGTAAACACCCCCGGCCACACCGTCATCCGGTTTTCCACAGGCCCTCCGCAACCCGCTCCCGGCCCGCCGGTGCAGTTGTCCACAGCTCGCCGCCAACCCGGTTTGGTCTGTCGGTGCGAACCAGCCCACCCCGCCTTTGAGCTTGTCCACAGGTGCCGGGCAGCCCGGTTTTGGTCTGTCGGTTCGGGTGGTTAGAGTCCTTTTTCTCTGGTAGCCGGTCGCTATCACACGGGAGGGAGTACGGATGGACCCGACATTGCTGGACGCCGAGGCCGAGGCAGCAGTCCTCCGCGTCTACCGTCAGGTCTTCGCCGTCCTCGCCCGCGAGGCCGGCGCAATGATCGTCGACCCCGATCTCCTCGACGTCGATCAAGCGATCCTGGACGCCTTCGCAGAGGCCGGCAGCGACGGCCTCACCGTCGAGCAAGCCACGCTGGCCTGCCGCGCCTATCCGCACGACGTGATCGTCCGGCGCTTCGACGTACTCCGCCAGTACGGCGCAATCACCAAACTCGTCGACCGCCCGAACGAACTCCGCCACCGAGCCGCGTTCGCGCCCTATGTGATGCTCATGTTCCTGCGCCGCATGTCGGTCCAGGGCGGCCAAGCGGAGCTGCACCAACTGCTCACCCTGGAGGCCCACAGCGTCAGCGACCCACACGCGACCTCTGAGCAAGGCCAGGCGTCCATCGAGCGACTAACCAAGGTCTTCCGGCTCCTCGGCAACGAGCTAGCCATCCTCGTCTCCACCAGCACCACCGCCCAACTCCGAGAGAACGCCCAGCTCGCCTGGGGCAACGAACGCCTGATCGAGCAAGCCGAGAAGGTCCACCGAATCGTCCTGGACCGTTGGCCAAGCCTGCATCGCGCCTGCACCTCATTGCGGATGTCCCTGGCCGCGTACGCCGACGCCGTACAGCTGGCCGCCGGGCGTTTGGTGGAGCGAGCAGGCACCACGCGCGCACTCGGCCTCCTGCCGATCGAAACCTGGCTGACCTTCACGCGAAGCAGCGAGCCGGACGTCCTGGCCGGCGTCCTAGACGGCCTGCTCTTCGACGCAGCCGCCCCAGACTTCTCGCCGCAAACAATGGTCGAGGCAGTAGAAACAGGCCGCCGCACCGGCACCGCCCGCATGGCGCCACCCCGTCCGACCGCAGACGCCGACGCCCCGGAATCAGCCGCCGCAACAGACCGCGAGGACCGACGCGCCGAAGCCGAACGCGTCCTAGCCGGCCGAACGTCCGTAGACATCGTCGAGGTCATAGACGACGCCGGCGACTGGCTCACCGCCCGCCGAGTGCTAGCCGAGCTAACAGCAGCCCACCTCCACGACGAACTCGACTACGAACTCGTCTGGTCCGACGGCATGCGAATAGACCCCACCGCCGGCACCCCCTGGGCCACCGAAGGCACCTTCCGCCGGGTGACCCAATGAGCACCCATTCCTCGGAGGGTGGCGAGCGGCGGTCGTCCGAGGCTGTGGAGCGGCGGCTGTATAACGCGTTGTGGTGGGCGAAGGTGCAGTCTGCCGGCCCGCTCGAGGTCGAGCCGGACACACCGGCGGTCGCCGGCCTCACGCGGGCAGCATCGCCAGACGGCTCAACCGTCTGGCTCGTGCCCACGCTGCCCTCGGGCGCCGGTCACACCGTCTTGGAGGAGCTCGGCACTCCCCCGGTCGCCGTCGAACAGCCAAACGAGACCGCCCGAGTCCTAGCAATCTGCGTCACCTGCTGCTGGACCGACCGCAGCGGCCCAGCCTGGCCGGGCTCGACAGGCACACTCGCCCAGATCAGATCCGTGTACGCCGCCATGCGCGGCCGCCCCGAGCAGCCCAGCGACCTGACCCTGATCATCGGCAGCCTCCGCCGCCTCCACGCCACCCACTGGCTCCTCTGGAACGAGAAAGCCGGCGAAGTCCGCCTAGGCCCTCGAGTCATCACCTGGACCCCCACCGACCAATCCACCCTCCGAGACCTCTGCCGCCACCTCCCCGACCCACCCCCACCCCTGCTGGCAACCCCCACCACCCCAACCCCAGACGCAGACCCCCTCTCCGCCGAAGCGAACCCGACGCCGGCCTCCACCCGGGAGGGGTCCGATGAGTGAGCAGCATGTGTTGTTTGATTCGTTGTTGCTGGATTTGAGTGATCGGGCTCGGGATGAAGTGCTGGCTGCGTTCAGTGCAGTGCAGTACGCCGCGCACCCGGTGGCTGAAGTGCAGTTGGCTGGGCTCAGAGACGTGACGCTTCGGCGGCATGTGCAGAAGATGCTGAAGCTCATCGGGCGGAGACTGGTCCACGTCAACGGCACCCATTGGACCTCCGGGTACGCCGACGACATTGCCGCGACGCTGACCGCCCAGGGCTGGCAGCCGCTGTCCGTCATCGACCGCGCAGTGCTCGTCCTCGTACTGATCCACTCGGTCGCGATCCCCCGCAGCGAAGGCATCCTGACCGGTGACAGCTGGAAGTCTGCCCGCCCCACGACAGTCGACGAGTTGCGGACGACCAGGATCAGCGGCGAGGAGCGACGTCTAGCACTTCAACGCCTCCGCGCCGCCGGCCTGATCCAACTCTCCGGCGACCACTCCGGCGGCCCCAGCTACATCCCCGGGCCACAACTCCAGCGACTCACCCCGGCCGCCCGCCGCCGCCTCCAAGACCAGCTGATCCTCGCCGCCGCCCCTGCGAGCCCCATCGCCGAAGCCATTCGAGCCCGCAACGGCAGCAGCCTCACGATCGACAGCAGCACAGAAGAAGGAGCTATATGAGCAGCGCAGCAGAGGACGGTCCGTTCGACATCCTCGGGTCCAAGGTGCTGCTCGGCGTACAGGTCGTCGACTTGTCCCGCCTCTCGACGCATCCGATCCCGATGGTCGGCCAGGGTCTCGTCACGGTCGCCGGCCAGGGCCCGACCGACTCGAACGGCGCCGGCAAGTCGTCCTGGATCGCCGCGCTCAGCCTCCTGCACGCCGACGACCAGTGGCGCCTGACCAGCGGCGCTCCCGGCGCGGCCGAACTACTGTTCACCGCCGAAGCCGCCGGCCAGGAGGGCAACTGGTCCAACGTCGACCGCGGCTACATCGTCGGCGTCTTCTCCGACCCCGACCTGACCGACCTCGCCGAGATCGAGGCGGCCGCGATCACCGTCTGGATCCGCATCAACCGCAAAGCCTCGTACATCGACCTGCGCTGGAAGAACGGCCTACACGTCCCGTACGGCGCAACCGAGGCCGAGCGTGCCGCCGGCGCCGATGCGCTGTGGGCCGCCCTCCCGCACTCGAACGGCCGCACCGACTTCCACGCCAACAAGCTGTCCACAGTCCTGTACGGCGGTCAGGTCCGATGCGTCTCGTTCTTGTCCACCTCGGTGCGGTCCAGCCCGACGGCCAACCTCCTCGCCGAGCCGCTCAACGAGCTCGGCCCGGCGCGCATCTTCAACGCGATCGCCACCCTCACCGGTCTCGACCACGAGCTCGAGCAGGAGCAGGCGCATCGATCCGCCGAGCACACCCAACGCGAGGCGACCAAGCAGGCGACGACCGACCTGCAGCGCTGGGAGCAGGAGATGGCGACCGTCGAGGCCGGCATCCTGCAGCGCGCCGCAGCCCGGGACGCGCTCGCCGCGGCCAAGGAGTCCTGGCAGGCTCGGAGCGCCCGGCATCTGATCGACGGCGCGGCACGGAACGACGAGATCCTGCAGGAACTCGACGTACTCGACGAACGCGTCGCCGAGCAGGAGGCGCGACGCGAGGCCGTCGACTCCGAGATCGAAGCCTTCGGCAACGAGGAGCTCCTCCTGCGGGACGTCCAGCTGACGCGGCAGGAGCGCGACAAGCTGGATGCGCGTGACCGTGAGCTCGATCTGGCGCAGCGTTCGGTGCGTGAGCAGCTGGAGCGGCTCGGCCAGGAGCACCGCCGACTGGTGGACGCGGGACGTTCGGCGGACGGGCGTGATTTAGCCGCTGCGGCCGAGGAGCAGACCGAGGCACGCGCCGTACTCGAGGAGCACATCGGCCGGGAGCACGCGGCCCGGTCCGCGGTCGACCAGGCGACGGCCGAGCTGCGGGAGGCCGAGAGCGGCCAGACTGTATCGGCGCCACAGCAGCAGGTCCTCGAGACCGCCGGCATCGAATGCGGTGCGCTCACCGACATCACCGAGCTGCCGTCCGCCGACCGAGCCGAGTGGGAGCCGCGACTCGCGCCGTACCGCGAGGCCGTTGTCATCGACGCCGGTGACGCTGCGGTCGCGTCGACTGCGCTGGCCGATGCCGGGTGCGCCGGATTCCTTCTGGTGCTCGCGAATCGGCCAGGCGCGACCCATGAGGGTCAGCGCGGCGGCCCGAAATCCGCCGACAAGCGCTTCACCCTGGATACCTTCTTCGCGGCGATCGGCGAACGCGCGACCAAGGACAACATCGACGACGTCGCCGGCGTCGTCGCGGTCGGGCAGTTCGACGAACCGCTGACCGGCCGGACCGCCCGGATCGAGGCCGCCCACCGCCGGCTCGAGGCCACGGTCGAGGCCCGGGCCGTCACGTCCGCGGCGCTGGAGCAGGCGCGATCCCGAGTCGACCAGGCAGAACGTCGTACGGCGGCGGCCCGCGCACTGGCCGACGCCGAATCGGTCCAGGAGCAGGTCCTCGCGCTCCGCGAGACGATCGACCGGCACGAGACCGACCGTGATTCACTGGCGCCGCAACTCCAGGCCGCCAAGGATTCCGCCGAGACCGCCGCCGGTCAGCAGCTCGTCCGGGACGAACGCCTCAAGAACCTCGAGGCGACCCGCCGCGACCACGAGCGGATCCTCGACGACCTGACCGGCCGCCGGCTCACGCTGCTGGAGGAGCAGACCTCGCTCGACCTGACGACCCGGACCACGGCCTGGGGCACGACGCCCGCCGAGGCCGAGGAGTTCATTCTCGGTCTGCCCGACGACGCGCAACGCCGTACGGCGGCCGACTGGAACCACCAGGCCTGCACGCAGCTCGACGACGTCATCCGCCGGTGCTTCCCGAACGCGCGATCCCGCGAGGAGATCCCGGCCGAACTCTGGGAGATCCTCAACGGCCCGGACGGCTGGACGAACGGCACCCTCGGCGCCCGCGTCGGCCTGGTCCCGGCACTGCAGCGGACGCTGAGCAGTCACCTCGCGCAGCACGAGAGGTTCGACAGCCTGCAGCAACAGCAGATCGCCAACCAGCGCGCCGAACGGAACGCCGCCCTCGAGCGCGCCCGCGAGGGCCTAGCGGAGTCCGAGAGCACCGCCCGCGCCCACAGGGCCTCCCTCGCCGACGGCATCAAGGCGCGGCTCCGCCTGGTCTCCCAGGAGTTCGACCGCCTCGACCAGCAGTACGGCGGGTACGGCGCGAAACTGGAGTTCCCGGAGCCCGACCCGCCCGCCGAGCCGGACAAGCCGTGGCGCTGGACGGTCACGCCGAAGTGGCGGCGTTCGGAGGGCGGGCCGTTCTCCGCGTTCAACGTGAAGGGCAACACGGCCCAGATGGACGAGAAGGCGGTCAAGCTGGTGTGCGCGGCCGCGCTCGCCGGTGGTTCGGACCGGCCGCTGCTGCTGATCCTCGACGAGCTGGGGCGAAACCTCGGTTCCCAGCACCGCCGTGAGGCCGTCGCCTTGTTCGAGCAGATCGGTCGCGACCGGAACATCACCGTCATCGGCGCGCTGCAGGACGACATGGAGCGCTACGCCCTGTCGTCGTCCCGCCTGTACGTCAAGCTTCGCCGGAGCTCCGACACCATGGCGTACAACCAGGCACCCGTCGTCAAGGGCAACGAGGACTACGCCGCCCGCGTGGGACTCCTCCGCGAGTGGCTGACCTCGTACCGCGGCGACACCCCGACCCTCGACCTCGCGTCGCCGACCCTCACGTCTTGACACCTGTCCAGACTTTGGCTGGGTGGTTACCAAAATCGGACCCCGGTGCTGACCCCCGAACCGCCGGTGCCTCAAACTAGTTCGGTGACAGCTCCAGAGGACCGCCGTAAGCGCTCACACCGGGTGCGCGGAGCTCTGGCCAACGGCTCGATCATCGGCGTACCGTCTCAGGTCCGGCCACCTCACGATCGGAGGGCGTGAATGGCATCTTGGCTGCTCCGCGCCCAGTGGACCCATCGTGACGAGTCCGTCGAACACCGCGCGCTGCGCGTGGGCCGCACGCTGACCGCGGTCGCGGTGGCGTTCCCCGACGTACACAACTGGACCCAGGACGAACGCTGGGGCTACCACGTCCTCGAGGCCGACGCTGCGACCCCGCTCCAGGAGATGGTCGAGGCGACCACCAAGGTCCTCGCGAACGGTTCCAGCACCACCCGTCTGCATCTGCAGAGCACCGGCGAGCTGCCCTGGCTGTTCGACCTGTCGATGGGCGGGACGCTCACCACGGTCTCCGACCAGCTCACGCTGCACTGGAGCGACGAGGACGCACTCGCGCAGTCCGAGCGGTTCGCCCAGGTCCTCCGCGCGGTCGTGACGATCTGGGAACCGCAGTGGGCCAGCATTGCCGACACCGAGCTCGCTGCCGCGGCCGGGGTCTTCCGCCGCGGCATTCCGATGATGGGCTGGCTCACGTACGTCCGCGGCCTCGTGGCAGGTGCCCACGGCATCGACATCACGCTGACCCCGTTCGAGCGCGGCACACTGCTCCAGGCCCCGGTCGCCCCTGCCGATCTCACTCCGGTCCACATCTGCGCCGCAGCCGCTTTGGTCGGTATCGCCCCCGAGGAGTAGACCGCTTACTCGGTCACAACGACCTGGTGATCCCACCGCGCCAGCTCCGCGACACTCGGTACGTGAAACTGAGCGGCGTACTCCACCAACTCCTCCCGGCTGATCGCGAACGTCCCGGCCGGCAACGCCGCGTTGCGCGCGTGCAGACGCTCCCACAACACATCCAACGGCAGATCCAGTACGACGATCTCCGTGCGCGCACCGAGTTCGTGGGCCCGCTCCCGGAACAGGTCCCGCTCGGTCTCGGACCAGCACCCATAGTCCAGGATCACGCTGACGCCCACCGTCAATGCCCGAGCCGCTAGATCCCAGAACAGTTGCGACTCCAGCACCCACCGCCGACCGTTGTCCTCGCTCACCCCGAGCAACGCTTCCATCCACTCATCCGGCGTAAACCGGAGCGCCGCCCGCTCAACCTCCAACCGTCGCGCGACCGTCGTCTTCCCCGCCCCCGGCAACCCCACGATCAGCACCATCGCCGCATTCTCCATGCGCAGACCCTACGCATGCGGCCGTTGATGTTGGCAACGGGTTTCCCCAGGTTCGGCGGTGGGCAAGCGTTCTACACAACCCGCCCCACGGAGGACCGCCCATGCTCATCAGACTTCTGACCTGCTCAGCGCTGCTTCTGGCCACTGTCTCGGCACCCGCAGCCGCCGATGCCCCACCGTCGGATCCGGCGCGCGCCGAGCTTCGATCGATCGTGGAGAACGTGAGCGGCGCGACCGGCAAGCGGTACGCGGTGCACGACGACGCCGGACACGTGATGGATACGGTCAAGATCATCCAGGACGCGACTGGTGGCTACCTCGCCGTCTCCCATCATCTGGCGGCCGACGGCCACTTCCGGGTCAACCTCGCCACCTCGACCGATCTACTGAACTGGCATTGGGTCCGCGAACTCGCGGGAAGTAACACCGGACCGGCGTCGCAGCCGACGATCGCCCAGGCATCGAACGGCGGCTTCGTGATGGCCTGGGAGCAGGAGCAGCCCGGGGGTGGCAACAACCACCTCGCCTTCCGCTACTTCGCCAGCCGCACCGACCTGCTGGCCGGCCAGGTAACGCGGTCCTTCGACGCTCCCCGCCAGTTGTCGTCCTGCGCCGAAGGCACGCCGAACATCTACGGGATCACCCTCGCTCCCGACATCGACCATTCGACGATCGACATCGGTGGGCACTACTGGTGGAACTGCGACCGGGACAGGCAGCAACGCGGACAGCTGACCAACTTCAGCTCCTGGAGTACGGCGGCGCAGCCGAACTACGACAACGCCCTGCTGTACTGGGGTGTCGGTGGCAACATCGGCGACCGCGACCAGGCTGTCTTCCGCGGCTACAGCTTCGGTCTGATCGAGGGTCAGTACACCAAGGGCGACTTCGGCTCCTGGCGCACGTTCGTGTACGACTATCAGACCGGCAACGCCGATCAGACCACTATCCGGACTGATGGCGGCAGCACGGCCTTCGCGAATCCGACCGTGACTGCTCTGAACGCACCGAACGGGCAGCCGGCCATCGTGGTCAGTCTGTTCATCCCAAGCGAAGGCGCCGCCGCTGGCGAATCAGGCGAACTCATCTACTACCAGACCTACTGAGCCTGGTCTGATGTCGTCAAACGGGGTCGGTGTCCGAAACCTTCAAGACACCAGACTCCGCACGAGTGACGATCGACAGATGCCACCCACTCCAACAACCTCAGATCTGACGACCCTCATGAACGTCGGCCGGGCAGTAGCCGGCTACCTGCGGCGTGCCGATATCACCGAAGTCCGCCAGCTGGCCGGCCGCGATCCGGTCGACATCTACGACACCATCTGCACCGTCGACGGACGCCGCCACGATCCGTGCCTCCTCGACACCATCATGTCGGCCGTGGACCAAGCCAACGGCAACCCCGCCCGCCCGTGGTGGACCTACACTCCCGCCCGCAAGCAGCTGCTTGGTTGAGGACCATCGGGACATGTGTTAAGGGCCACCCCAGTTGGGGTGGCCCTTAACAGTGTGAATGTCCGGCGGCGTCCTACTCTCCCACGATCTCCCGATCGCAGTACCATCGGCGCTGTCGGGCTTAACTTCCAGGTTCGGAATGGAGACTGGGTGTTTCCCCGACGCTATGGCCACCGAAACTCTATAGAAATATCAACCAACCATCCTGCCAAGCCACAAACCCCGTGTGGGGTTTGGTGGGCTGGGGGTTGACCGTATTTCGGGAACCGTACAGTGGACGCGAATGCTTCTCTCAGTTACGTAGCGCAGTGTCTTCTGGAGGGTTTGCTACCCACCATGGGTGGGTGTGTGTGACAAGCCCTCGGCCTATTAGTACCAGTCAGCTCCACATCTTGCGATGCTTCCACTTCTGGCCTATCAACCCAGTGGTCTACTGGGGGCCTTACCCGGTTAACCCGGTGGGAGACCTCATCTTGAAGCGTGCTTCCCGCTTAGATGCTTTCAGCGGTTATCACTCCCGAACGTAGCCAACCAGCCGTGCTCCTGGCGGAACAACTGGCACACCAGAGGTTCGTCCACCCCGGTCCTCTCGTACTAGGGGCAGCCCTTCTCAAGTCTCCTGCGCGCGCAGCGGATAGGGACCGAACTGTCTCACGACGTTCTAAACCCAGCTCGCGTGCCGCTTTAATGGGCGAACAGCCCAACCCTTGGGACCTACTCCAGCCCCAGGATGCGACGAGCCGACATCGAGGTGCCAAACCATCCCGTCGATATGGACTCTTGGGGAAGATCAGCCTGTTATCCCCGGGGTACCTTTTATCCGTTGAGCGACGGTGCTCCCACATGCCACCGCCGGATCACTAGTTCCGACTTTCGTCCCTGCTCGACATGTCTGTCTCACAGTCAAGCTCCCTTGTGCACTTACACTCGACACCTGATTGCCAACCAGGCTGAGGGAACCTTTGAGCGCCTCCGTTACCTTTTAGGAGGCGACCGCCCCAGTCAAACTACCCACCAGGCACTGTCCCTGATCCGGATAACGGACCAAAGTTAGACAGCCAGAACAACCAGAGTGGTATTTCAACGATGACTCCACCCGAACTGGCGTCCGAGCTTCACAGTCTCCCACCTATCCTACACAAGTTGTACCGACCACCAATACCAAGTTGTAGTAAAGGTCCCGGGGTCTTTCCGTCCTGCTGCGCGTAACGAGCATCTTTACTCGTAATGCAATTTCGCCGAGTCCACGGTTGAGACAGCGCCCAAGTCGTTACGCCATTCGTGCAGGTCGGAACTTACCCGACAAGGAATTTCGCTACCTTAGGATGGTTATAGTTACCACCGCCGTTTACTGGCGCTTAAGTTCAAAGCTTCGCCGGCCCTAAAGCCAGCTAACCTGTCCCCTTAACGTTCCAGCACCGGGCAGGCGTCAGTCCGTATACATCGAATTACTTCTTCGCACGGACCTGTGTTTTTAGTAAACAGTCGCTTGGGCCTGGTCTCTGCGGCCATCACCGCGTCGGTGAGCAAGTCACCTAACGGATCCGGCCCCCCTTCTCCCGAAGTTACGGGGGCATTTTGCCGAGTTCCTTAACCATGGTTCACTCGATCGCCTTGGTATTCTCTACCTGATCACCTGTGTCGGTTTGGGGTACGGGCGGCTCTAACACTCACTGCGAAGTTTTTCTCGGCAGCATGGGATCATCCACTTCCCCTAAACGGGTCCGCCTCGGCTCTCAGGCACAATGAGACACGGATTTGCCTATGCCTCGCCCTACCACCTTGCCCGCGGATCAGCTTGCGCCTACCATCGCCGCGGTTGGACTACCCTCCTGCGTCACTCCTCAATGCACCTACTACCACCTCGGGTCAAACCGTCCCCCACTCAGCCCGAAGGCGTCATGGATTCTGGTCCTTAGCATCAGCGGGTTCGGTCGGGTCGTGTTAATGCCGGTACGGGAATATCAACCCGTTGTCCATCGACTACGCCTGTCGGCCTCGCCTTAGGTCCCGACTTACCCAGGGCAGATTAGCTTGACCCTGGAACCCTTGATCATCCGGCGGACGGGTTTCTCACCCGTCATTCGCTACTCATGCCTGCATTCTCACTCGTGCAGCATCCACAACTCCATCACTAGGCTGCTTCACACGCTGCACGACGCTCCCCTACCCATCCACACACCTGGATGCCGTCCGAAGACAACACCTGGTACGAGTGTGAATGCCACAGCTTCGGCGGATTGCTTGAGCCCCGCTACATTGTCGGCGCGGAATCACTTGACCAGTGAGCTATTACGCACTCTTTCAAGGGTGGCTGCTTCTAAGCCAACCTCCTGGTTGTCTGGGCAACTCCACATCCTTTTCCACTTAGCAATCGCTTAGGGGCCTTAGCTGGTGATCTGGGCTGTTTCCCTCTCGACTACGGAGCTTATCCCCCGCAGTCTCACTGCCGCGCTCTCACTTACCGGCATTCGGAGTTTGGCTGATTTCGGTAAGCCGGTAAGCCCCCTAGACCATCCAGTGCTCTACCTCCGGTAAGAAACACGCGACGCTGCACCTATATGCATTTCGGGGAGAACCAGCTATCACGGAGTTTGATTGGCCTTTCACCCCTATCCACAGGTCATCCCCCAGGTTTTCAACCCTGGTGGGTTCGGTCCTCCACGCGGTCTTACCCACGCTTCAACCTGCCCATGGATAGATCACTCCGCTTCGGGTCTAGAGCATGCGACTAAAGCGCCCTATTCAGACTCGCTTTCGCTACGGCTACCCCACACGGGTTAACCTCGCCACACACCACTAACTCGCAGGCTCATTCTTCAAAAGGCACGCCGTCACACCCCACAAGGAGATGCTCCGACGGATTGTAGGCAATCGGTTTCAGGTACTATTTCACTCCCCTCCCGGGGTACTTTTCATCTTTCCCTCACGGTACTAGTCCGCTATCGGTCACCAAGAAGTATTTAGGCTTAGCGGGTGGTCCCGCCAGATTCACACGGGATTTCAAGAGTCCCGTGCTACTTGGGAAAACACTCGAGAGTCACTGTCTTACGCCTACAGGGCTATAACCCACTACGGCTCGACATTCCAGAAGATTCGACTTCAACAGCGATTTATAACTCTCTGGTCTCACGGCATTAAGACCCGAATGCTCCCACAACCCCATATACGCAACGCACGCCGGCTATCACACGCACATGGTTTAGCCTCATCCGCTTTCGCTCGCCACTACTCACGGAATCACTATTGTTTTCTCTTCCTGCGGGTACTGAGATGTTTCACTTCCCCGCGTTCCCTCCAGAACCCTATGTGTTCAGGCACTGGTAACTGGCTTTAGAATGCCAGCTGGGTTTCCCCATTCGGACACCCCCGGATCACAGCTCGGTTGCCAACTCCCCGGGGCTTATCGCAGGCTCCAACGTCCTTCATCGGCTCTTGGTACCAAGACATCCACCGATTGCCCTTAGTAGCTTGTCACAAAAACAAACAACAAAAGACAAAATTACGCTACAAAGAGATGCTCGCGTCCACTATACAGTTCTCAAAATACGGGCAGGAACACCAACCCTTAAACCACCACACACATGATCGAGCACACCATCCAGGGAAACAACACACCCATCAAGCGAACCCACCAGCAGTTTGGTGAGAGCCGGCCCCAGCCACCCACCACACCAACACAACGTCAGTGTGACTGTGACCCAGAAAAACCAGTCCACGTCCCCCCAGACATCACGTCCAGTGAGCCGGGCCCGATTCCTCAGGACCCAACAGCGCGCCTCGACCTTTCACTCTCATGCTCTCCGCGTTCCACGCACCCTCCGAAAAGAAGTGCAGTACTAACTCGATCACTCGAGATCCCGGCCTAATGGTCAATGTTCCACATTCCGAAGCACCGTCGCCCTGAAACGAACGTCCAGGAAACGACGAGTAGACACCAGACCCTTAACGGAACCTGGCGTCAATGCTCCTTAGAAAGGAGGTGATCCAGCCGCACCTTCCGGTACGGCTACCTTGTTACGACTTCGTCCTAATCGCCAGCCCCACCTTCGACGGCTCCCTCCACAAGGGTTAGGCCACCGGCTTCGGGTGTTGCCGACTTTCATGACGTGACGGGCGGTGTGTACAAGGCCCGGGAACGTATTCACCGCAGCGTTGCTGATCTGCGATTACTAGCGACTCCGACTTCATGGGGTCGAGTTGCAGACCCCAATCCGAACTGAGACCGGCTTTTTGGGATTCGCTCCACTTTGCAGTTTCGCAGCCCTTTGTACCGGCCATTGTAGCATGCGTGAAGCCCTGGACATAAGGGGCATGATGACTTGACGTCATCCCCACCTTCCTCCGAGTTGACCCCGGCAGTCTCCTATGAGTCCCCACCATAACGTGCTGGCAACATAGGACGAGGGTTGCGCTCGTTGCGGGACTTAACCCAACATCTCACGACACGAGCTGACGACAGCCATGCACCACCTGTATAGGACCCTTACGGACCCCGCATCTCTGCGAGATTTCCCTATATGTCAAACCCAGGTAAGGTTCTTCGCGTTGCATCGAATTAATCCGCATGCTCCGCCGCTTGTGCGGGCCCCCGTCAATTCCTTTGAGTTTTAGCCTTGCGGCCGTACTCCCCAGGCGGGGCGCTTAATGCGTTAGCTGCGGCACGGAGGACGTGGAATGTCCCCCACACCTAGCGCCCAACGTTTACGGCGTGGACTACCAGGGTATCTAATCCTGTTCGCTACCCACGCTTTCGCTCCTCAGCGTCAGGTAAGGCCCAGAGAGCCGCCTTCGCCACCGGTGTTCTTCCTGATATCTGCGCATTCCACCGCTACACCAGGAGTTCCGCTCTCCCCTGCCTACCTCTAGTCTGCCCGTATCGGAAGCAGGCTCGGAGTTAAGCTCCGAGTTTTCACTCCCGACGTGACGAACCGCCTACGAGCCCTTTACGCCCAATAATTCCGGACAACGCTCGGACCCTACGTATTACCGCGGCTGCTGGCACGTAGTTGGCCGGTCCTTCTTCTGCAGGTACCGTCACTCTCGCTTCGTCCCTGCTGAAAGAGGTTTACAACCCGAAGGCCGTCATCCCTCACGCGGCGTTGCTGCGTCAGACTTTCGTCCATTGCGCAATATTCCCCACTGCTGCCTCCCGTAGGAGTCTGGGCCGTGTCTCAGTCCCAGTGTGGCCGGTCGCCCTCTCAGGCCGGCTACCCGTCGAAGCCTTGGTAGGCCATTACCCCACCAACAAGCTGATAGGCCGCGAGCCCATCCCCAACCGCCAGAACTTTCAACCCCCACCCATGAAGGCGGAAGTCATATCCGGTATTAGACCCCGTTTCCGAGGCTTATCCCAAAGTTGAGGGTAGGTTGCTCACGTGTTACTCACCCGTTCGCCGCTCGTGTACCCCCGAAGGGGCCTTACCGCTCGACTTGCATGTGTTAAGCACGCCGCCAGCGTTCGTCCTGAGCCAGGATCAAACTCTCCGTTGAAAAATATGACAAACCGGAAAACCGGTGAGCCGACACATCGAGTGATCCTCTGAACATCAGAAACAAATCAAACTGACTTGAATCCAGAAATATTTCAAAGGAATCCGACACAGACAACAAACAACCCCCACCAAAAACCACAAAAGTCCCTGGCAGAACATCATCCGAAGCCCATGCACGGGGATAATACAATTTCGGCATTGACTTTCGGCACGCTGTTGAGTTCTCAAGAATCGGACGCACACCGCGCTTCAGACTTTCGTTTGAAGCTCCGGGGCAACTCGCCCAACTTTACTGTTTCGTCCGGGGCCGGTCAAATCGGCCTCTTTCGTCCCAGTCCCCCTGCGCGACTCAGTGACCGAAACCCGCCGAGGCGTGTTTCGGCTTCCAAGACCTTCAGGGAGTTTGTCGGAGCTGCCGGCCGCTTTCGCGTCCCGCGCCTCGCTCCAACAAGAAGAACATTACTGACATTCGCGGTGCAGATGCAAATCGGGGTCCCGGACCCTGTCCGGGCTCCCTCTGCACCCCCCTCGACACCGGCCAACCGATGTCGAGACGAAGCAGTGGTCGTCCCTCTGGTCACATCACTCACTCGCGTCTCCGCGAGCGACATTTCCATGATGCCGCACCACGCAAGCGGTTTGCGCGGGCCATCCACAGGCACCGCCACCACACCGTCGTACGGTCGCTCCCGGCACACCCGTCGTACCAGGAACTCAACAGGTGGGAGCCGGTCAACCGACTCCCACCTGTCACGTAACGCACCGCCCAGCAGACGCCTCTCGGCGGGTGGCCGCTCGTAGCGGCTTAAGTTGGGGCCCGGGGTCATGAACCGAGCGGCATCAGGTGTAACCAGGCCACCCCAGCTCCTATTCCCGCGTGCAGGCGAGCTCCGCGCCCTCCTGGTGGAAGACCAGCCCGCCGTCGCGTGCCTCGAGCTCGGTGCCAGTGCCGACCGCGAACCGCGTCGCCGACCGCGGCATGAAGCGCAGCGACGGCTGACCGTCGAACGTCACCTCCAGGCCGCTCCCCCGCCGCTCGATCGTGAACGCCATCCTGCCGTCCAACCGGTACGAGCCGACGAGGTCAGCCAGCACCTCGTCAGCCGGTAGATCCGGGAGCTCGACGTCCTGCGGGTAGCCCTCCCAGCCGTACGCCGACGCAATAGCAGCGAACGCCCTCATGACCACCCACGAGCCGTTGTCACCGTTGGTCATGACGACGGCGCCTTGTCCGGTGTCGCGGTACGCCAGCAGATGACAGCGGAACCCCGCATTGCCGCCACTGTGTCCGAAACGCTGCCCAGTGTCGTCAAGGAAGAACCCAAGTCCCAGATGACCCAGCCCGCCGATCCGCTGACTTGCGGTGATCTGGGACGTGAGCATCTGTCGGACCAGCTGGGGCGACAGGAGTGCGTCGTCGGTCCCTGCGTACGTCCGCTGGACACCGATGGCCAACTTCGCGAGGTCCGTCGGCGTCGTCCAGAGCCCTGCGGCCGCCAGCTCGGGGTAAGCGTGCCATCTGCCGTCGAGCGGGCAGCCGAGTTCATCGTGTGCAGTCGCTGCTCTCGCGTGAAGTTCTGGTGGCAGCGGCTGCGCGTAGTCGCTGTCAGACATGCCGAATGGTTCCAGCACGAGCTCACGGACCAGTTCGCGGAACGGCGTGCCTGTCACATCCTCGAGTAGCTGCTGCATGACGATCGTGCCGCCGCCGGCGTACCTGAACTGCGTCCCAGGGATCAGATCGACCCGGACGCCGAAGGTGTTCGTCGGGCGCACGCCGTCGAGGATCTGCACTGTTGTCGGCAGCGCATCGTCATGGCGATATCCAGGGAACCCGTGCACAGTCAGGCCCGCACTGTGGCTGGCCAACTGCCTCAACGTCACGACCGGCTGCCAATAGCCTGTCCGCGGGACCTGCCATGACGTGAGCTTCCGGTTCACGTCCTCGTCGAGGTCGAGCAATCCACGGTCCACCAGCCTGAGCATCGCCAGTACGGCGACAGGCTTGCTGATCGAGGCAGCCTGGAACAACGTGTCCGGCGTGACGGCCGCAGGCACGCCGGCCTCCACCAGACCGGCCGTCCCGGTCTGGCGGATCTCACCGTCCTCGAACACCGCCCAGCTCGCGCCGGGCACCTTGAACTCCTCGAGATCCGTCTCGATCCCATCGCGCAGAACGTCCACGTTCCCTCCCTCGACTCCGTGATTCAGAGCCTCTGGGAGGGAACGGTACGGCGGACGCGGTTCGCCGCGAGGAGGGATTACCTCGACGGCTCAGGCGCGTTGCAGTCGATCTTCGGATTGGCACCGATGTAGTTGAGTGGGCCGGCGACGATGGTGACCAGCGTCGTGCCTACCTTGGCGCACGTCGCGTCGGATCCCGCGAAGTAGTTCCGCTGCGTGGCGGCCGCCAGGCCGATGAGCAGCCAGATGACAAGAACGATCGTGATGGTGCGGGAACGAGTCGTAGAGGCTCTACGAGTGCGCATATCCACCTCCTGGTTGGGCGCACCCCCGTGTGGACCGTCCCAGCCGGTGCCCGCCGAAGTCCCGCCGGAAACTCAGATCTCTCGGAACTCGTAGTACGGCTTGATGTGCTCGTTGACGTACGCGCCGATGCTCGGCGCGGCGAGGAGAGCGGCGTACGTCGGCTGCGGCACCTCGTAGTACTGGTAGGTGTAGCCGTTGACGTACTCGAGCTCCAGCGTGCCGCCGGACCAACCGACCGACCGCACGCTCGACGAGTTCACCAGGCGTCGCCTCATCCGCAGCTCCTCTCGATACGTCGTGCTGCGCCCGCCAGTCTGCACCGTCCATCAGTGCGCCCGTGATCGCTCCGGATCCTCGGTCTCGAGGCGTGCCAGGGCGCGGGCCAGATCGCCGAGCGCCGCGTTGAGCTGGCTCAGCGCCGAATGGTCGAGCGGTGATCGGCGGTGATCCAGGCCCAGGTTGGCCGCGAATCTGACCCCGGCGTCGGGCGACGCCTGACTGAGAAAGGTGTCGAGAGCATCCTGGAGGTGCGGGCTCGGCACCATCTCAGGTCTCTCACGCCATTTTGTGACCGTGCGTGGCGAGATGCCGAGCTGGTCGGCGAACGCCTCGTTGGTCAACCGCAGCGCCGTACGCAGGGCGTGTGCGTGCCGGCCGGTCCATTCTTCGATGACTGTCATCGCTGTCACTCCTTGCGTGTCGATCACTCCCTGCAATGAGGATATGGCGATCAAGTCACCGTCGGAGGGCAGAATTTCTGCCCTGTGGATACCGGTTGAGTTCCTGGTGAGGCCGACGAACCACCGGTTGACTTCTGCGCATGGACGAGATCAGCGGTAGAACCGCGACGCTGCTGCGGACCCCGCGACGGCGTCATCTGAAAGTCGCGAACAAGTCCGGGCCACGCTGCTTCCAGCTGGTCCGTCACGTCGACGTCTCCGGCATCAGCGGTACGGGCGTCGTCGCGGAGGGAGTCGAGTGGTCCGACGGGACGGTCGCCCTGCATTGGGGCGGACGTTATCCGACGACCACGGTCTGGCCGGACGGCGTCGACGCCCTCCTCAGCATCCACGGTCACAGCGGCGCGACCATCATTCGCTGGCTGGACGAATGAGCATGCGCTCCCGATCTCGGTGGGGCGGGCCTACCCTGCAGCCGGCCCGCCTCACCGGCCTACTCCGAATAGAACTGCTCTCGGTACTCGCCTTGGGCGTCCTTGGCCGACTTCGTCGCCGACCCGTTCAGGTCGGTCCTGGCGGCGCCGGCCCTGGTGCGGTCCCTGGTTTGCTGGGCGCCGGCGTGCCGCGGGACGGACCCCTGCTGGGACTCGTCCGTCGGATGATTCGCGTCGTCGGCCTGAGCAAGGTCGTCGACCGCGGCGCTGAAGGCGAGTTCGGCGCGGGTCGGCGGCGGACGATCGATCGCCTCCGCGCATTGAACCGGGAGATCGTTCGCAGCGGCGGACAGCTCGGAAAGCGTGTCGAGGAGGCCGACCGCGTTCTCGACCTCGCCGGGGTGATTGACGAGCCACCAGACCGCCGCCGATCCAGGCGTGGCGAAGACGTCCTCCTTCAGGTACGCACGTTTGTCTTGCTCCATCCGGCGTTCGAGCAGAGTCGTCTGCTCCCGGCGGTGCAGGGCGGCGAGGTGCTGGAGGTGCTTCTGATCCGCGTCCGGCAATCGTAGCCGCACCTCGGTGGCCCAACTGCGCACTTGCCCCTTCTCGTCGAGGGCGGGTTCGCCGAGGAGCGCGGCCACGCGGTGCTGGTTGAGCGACTCCTCAGTGACCTGTTGTCTCGCGGTCAGGGCTCGAGCGCGCTCGAGCAAGGCATCGACCGCGACCGCACCGAGGTCGGCGTGCCGCGAACCGGACAACACGGTCGACCACTGCACGATCGCCGAGAAGCTGAACTGAAGTCCGGCGAAGCAGACGGCAGCCGTACGTCGGCGACCGTCCGCGTCGGCGGTCCGGAGAAGACCGGCTCCCGATCAGGCAGTACGACGGATGGCGCCGGTGCCGGCTTGGTCACGACGGGACAGGGTTCGTCGGGCTGCTTCCAGACCACAGCCAGCAGGACGAGCAGGACCACAGTGAGCACGATCGCGGCCCATCCCGGCAGGCCGACGATGAGCGAAACGACGTACAGGATCAGAACAATCGCGGCAGCGGTCAGGAGGGTGTTCCGGTGCAACTTCATGGTGGCGTTCCTTCACCACGTCGGGCGGACGTCAGCAGGTCGGGGAATGCGTACTGGACGGCTTCCCCCGTCCCTACTCCATCCAGGTCACCGGCAACCCAGACCACGGACGCGCCACACGACGTGCCCACCAAAAGTTTCACATGGCTAACCCAAAGTAGTCGCACCGCGCGTGTCGGGCCTACCCCAGGGGCTATGGCGGAGTCGCCGCGACCAAGACAGCGGTTGGTACCCGGCCGACAACCCTCCACACCGCCGGGCGCCAACCGCATGGTCCGACGTCTCCCGGTTCGCGGTCCAGGATCCGGTCCACGCGGAGAGGTAGTGCGCGGGCGCGGGCTAGCCAGTGAGAGAACGGAGGGCTCGGCGGGAAGGGGTCAGGAGGACGGGTTTGTAGGGGCAGCGGGCGTCGGTGAGGGTTTCGTAGGCGCGGATGGCTCGGTTGGCGGCGTCCCAGCCTTGTTCGGCCGGGGTGCGGCCGAGGCCGCGGTTGCGGACCAGAGCGCCGTAGAAGGCGGAGCAGAAGACGGTGGCCTCGTACCAGCCGATGACGGTGCTGGTGCCGATATAGGTGATGTCGTCCTGGAGGCAATCGCGGATGGCGCGCTGCCACTTGCCGATGCCGGTCTTGCAGCCGTCGGCGATGACCACGCCACTGGCGATCCCCCACTGGCGGTCCAGGAACCACTCCGCCAGCGATCGCAGCGAGACCTGGGTCTGGCCGTCGGTGGACAAGAAGGAGGGCTCCTCGCTGTGGTCACCGTGTGCCATCACGTGCAGCACCGTCGAAGGGGTGGTGAGCGCGGAGAAGGCGGTCTCGTGGTCGCGGGTGCGGACGAAGTTCACGTCGATCACCGGCTGGTCCCAGCCGGCGTTGATGTTCCCGGTGATCCCCTGGACGAAGGACATCGACGCGTCGAACGAGCTGTCCAGACCGAGGTCCACCAGAGTGATCAGCCGGTTCTTCATACGCCCATCCCTCCAACGTGTTTCGATCCCCCGCCAGCAACCATGATGAACCACGGATCCGACAGTTCGCGCCCGGTTTGCCGGTGCTGAGACTGGCCGCCTGGACCTTACGACGTACGACGGGATCGGGTCGCCCGGGCGGTGGGCGCGGATCGTGATCGACGTACGGTGGCCGGGCAGCGTTCGCCGAAGGAGGAGATGGATGAGCCAGGTTCCGACAGTCACGTTGAGTCACGGAGCGGTGATGCCACGGCTGGGGTTGGGGACGTCGCCGATGAACGACGCAGATGCGGAACGGGCGACGAGTGTGGCGCTCGAGCTGGGGTATCGGCTGGTCGACACTGCAGAGAACTATCGGAACGAGGTCGGCGTCGGGCGGGCGCTGCGGGGCGTGCCTCGGGGCGAGGTGTTCGTGACGTCAAAGTTCAACAAGCGGTGGCACAGCGCCGAGGGTCCGCGGGTCGCGTTCGAGGCGAGCGCAGAGAAGCTCGGCGTGGAGTACCTGGACCTCCTGCTGATCCACTGGCCGAATCCGCAGCAGGATCGGTACGTCGACGCATGGCGTGGGCTGATCGCGCTGCGGGAGGCAGGACTGGTGCGGGCGATCGGTACGTCGAACTTCAAGCCCGCGCATCTGCAGCGGTTGATCGACGAGACCGGTGAGGCGCCGGAGGTGAACCAGGTCCAGCTCAGTCCGGTGTGGGCGAAGGCGGCCGAGCGTGAGTTCCATGCCGCGCATGGGATCGTCACCGAGGCGTGGAGCCCGCTCGGGAAGGGGACCGAGCTCCTGAGTCATCCGACGGTGCAGAACCTTGCGAAGGCGCACGAGAGGTCGCCGGGTCAGGTGGTCCTGCGATGGGAGACACAGCAGGACGTCGTACCGATCCCGAAATCAAGCGACCGCGGACGCCTCGAGGACAACCTGGCGGTCTTCGACTTCGACCTGACCGACGCCGAGCTCGCCGCCGTGTCAGCCCTCGACGGCACCGCCAAACCCGCCGCCGATTCAGACCGAGCCGGCCACTAACCCCCGCGCGCGCCTCATTGGACACGAACACCCGCTGCAATACGCCGTACGAATGCCGCGAGGTACACGACAAACGAGCCGCGCGAGCGTGCACCGCGTGCGGACGCTGTCCCTGGGCTGAATGCGCGGCCGACCAGGTGCGCGGGAGGACGGCGGAATGCGGTGGGTTGGGGCGGGGTTGGACGTTGGCATTGGGGCACGGTCGAGTTCAGCGGAGATCTGATGTTGATTGGGCAGTTGGCCAAGCGCACCGGCACGAGTGAGCGGCTGCTGCGGTACTACGAACGTGTCGGGCTGCTTGCGTCGAGGCGGCAGGCCAACGGGTATCGCGAGTACGACGAAGCGGCTGAGCTGACGGTTAGGCAGATTCGCGCTTTGCTGGCCGCGGGTTTGTCGACCAGCATCATCAAGCTGGTGCTGCCGTGTGCCCATACCGATGGCTCGCTGAATCCGTGCCCAGGTGTGCTGGACAAGCTGCGCCTGCAACTCAGCCGGCTGGATGAGCGCGCAGCCGAGCTGGCGCGCGCTCGCCAGACACTGGAACAGGCGATCACGGTTGCCGAAAGCAACAAGAGCTGACCCGAGGGCAAACCGACCGGCTCAGGTTGTGAAGGAGCCGGTGACGACCGAGTCGGATCCGACTCCGTTGCTTGGGGATCAGCAGCAGTTCGAGCGTCGTCGCGGTCAGCTACGCAAACAGCTGACCGCGACGCGCTGGGGTCAGTAGCTACTGACTTCTGGTGCGGAGTCCCCAGCCGAAGGGGTACAGGGGATGGTAGTTCGGGTCGCCGATGTTGATCGGCTCCTGGTCGGCACTGCGTGGCCAGCTGTGGGAGAGCTTGCCCGTGAAGGGGCGCTTCCCGAACAGCACGTCGGCTACGCCTTCGCCTTGTGAGCCAGGCAGCCAGGACGCGACCAGGGCGTCGATCGTGGCGAGCTGCGCAGGTGGGATGACCTGTGGGCGGCCGGAGACGACCAGCACCACGCACTTGGCAATCGCCCCACACACCTTGTCGATGACCGCTCGGTCCACCGGTTGCAGATCCAGGCTCTTCGGTTCTCGCGGCACTCCGGCGTCTTCGGGATCGTACGCCCACTGCGGACCACCGACATCACCGAAGCCCTCCGCGTAAGGCGTCTCGCCGACGACCACCACAGCCACGTCGCTGCCCGCCGTCGGTGCCGAACCGTCCTTGCTGTAGGTCACCTGTGCCTGAGGAGCAACCTGCCGGATGCCGTCGAGAATCGTGTTGCCAGGAATTCGGTGTTGTCCCGACGCGCCCTGCCAGCTGAGCGTCCAGCCGCCTGCCTGGTTCCCCATGTCGTCGGCGTTGCGGCCGGCGACGTACACCTTGGCGTTCTTCTTCAACGGCAGCAGCCCGTCGGAGTTCTTCAGCAGCACCTGCGACTTGGCGACGGCCTCACGCGCGAGCGCACGGTGCTGTGCCGAGCCGACGTCGGCGAGATGTGTGCGGTCCGTGTAGGGCCTCTCGAACAGCCCGAGCTCGAACTTCTTGGTCAGGATCCGCCGTACGGCGTCGTCGATCCGGGCCTGGGACACTCGACCGGCGCTCACCTCGTCGAGCAGCGTGGTCTCAAAGGACTGGTACGCGTTCGGCTCCATGAACATGTCGATGCCGGCGTTGACCCCGGTCCGGACCTGCTCTGCCCAGTCCCCCGGGAGCTGATGGATTCCCTCCCAGTCGGAGATGACGAAACCGTCGTACCCGAGCTTGCCCTTCAGCAGGTCGGTGATGAGCTCACGGTTCGCGTGCATCTTGATCGGGTTACCGACGCCGTCCTCGGTCCAGTCGATGCTGGAGAACGACGGCATCACCGTGCCGACGTCGTACTTGCCGACGGCGGTAAGGTACGGGGCGAGGTCGAACCGGGCAAAGTCCTGGCGGTTCGTCACCGTGATGCCCTGGTCGATCGTGTAGTCGCCGGCGGCTGATCCGAACTCGGTGTCACCATCACCCGCGAAGTGCTTGGCGCTGGCGAGCACCCGATCCGTCGCGGCGAGGTTCTTACCCTGGAATCCTTCGATCGCGGCCGCAAAGCGGCTCACCAGAGCGGGGCTCTCCGAGAAACTCTCGTACGTGCGGCCCCACCGGGTGTCGCGAGCGACGCAGATGCACGGGGCGAACACCCACTGCGGCCCGGTGGCACGGGTCTCCTCGGCCACGACGTGTTCGATCCGCTGGACCAGTTCGGGGTCCCAGGTCGATCCGAGTCCGATGTTGTGCGGGAAAACCGTTGCCCCGAGCAAGTTCCCGTGGCCATGCACCGAGTCGACGCCGTACAGGATCGGGATCTGCAGGCGGGTCTGCAGAGCGGCGGCCTGGAACCTGTCGACCATGTCTGCCCAGGCCTCTGGCGTGTTGGGGGTCGGCACCGAGCCGCCGCCGGACAGCACCGAGCCGAGCCGCCAGGTGGTGACGAGCGAGGCGTCGTTCGTCACTGCACCTCGCTCGGCCTGGGTCATCTGGCCGACCTTCTCTTCCAGCGTCATCTGGCGCAGGAGGTCTTCGACCCGCGCCTTGATGGGAAGTCTGGTGTTCAGGTAGGCCTGCCCGCTGTTGCGCATCTGCGGGCGGGCCGTTGCATCGAACGACCCACGGTCGGGAGCAGCTCCCGACGACGGGACCGAAACCAGTGCGATCACCAGGCCGACGGTGACCAACGCGGCCCAGGTGCGATGCGATGATTTACTCAAACGCATGACGTTCTCCATGGGCGAGAAAGGAGTGGAGCGCTCTCTTCGTCACCCTCCGGCGATCGACCGCTACGGTCAAGGACTCGCCGCACTTCATGCGCTGAGCGACGCACCTCGGCCCCCGGGGAATGTGGGAAGTTCCCGGGGGCCGTGATGCTTTCAGCTGGTGGTCAGCTGCAGCCGGAGGTGCTGCCGCAGCCTTCGCAGACGTAGCAGGAACCGCTGGGGCGCATCTTCGTGCCGCAGGTGAAGCAGAGCGGTGCGTCGACCGAGGTGCCGGTGATCAGTTCGAGCATCTCGGCGGTGGTGTGGGCCTCGCCCTTGACCGGCTTCGCGGCGGCCGCCTCGACCGGCTTGTCGGCGACGTCCGAAGCGACCGGCTCGACCGACTTCAGGGACTCGGCCTCGGACACCTCGACCGGGGCCGGCTCGTAGGAGCCGGTGTCGAGCTGCCGGGACCGCTCGTCCGCCGAGTAGATGCCCAGGGCGGCCCGGTCGTCGAACGGCAGGTAGTCCAGGGCCAGGCGGCGGAAGATGTAGTCCATGATCGACTGCGCCATCCGGACGTCCGGGTCGTCGGTCAGACCGGCCGGCTCGAACTTCAGGTTGGTGAACTTCTGGACGTAGGTCTCCAGCGGTACGCCGTGCTGCAGCGCGATCGAGATCGCGATCGAGAAGGCGTCCATCACCCCGGCCAGCGTCGAACCCTGCTTGCCCATCTTCAGGAAGACCTCACCGAGACCGTCGTCCGGGTAGGAGCCGGCGGTCATGTAGCCCTCGGCGCCACCGACCGAGAACGACGTGGTCCGCGACGGCCGTGACTTCGGCAGGCGCTTGCGGGTCGGCCGGTACTCGATCACCTTCTCGACGATCTTCTCCGCGACAGTGCCAGTCTCGGCCGCGGCTGAAGCAGTCTTCTTCGCCTTCGCGTCCGCCAGCGGCTGGCCGACCTTGCAGTTGTCGCGGTAGACCGCGAGCGCCTTCAGGCCGAGCTTCCAGCCCTGGAAGTAGACGTCGGCGATCTCCTCGACCGTCGCGGTCTCCGGCAGGTTGACCGTCTTCGAGATCGCGCCGGACAGGAACGGCTGTGCCGCCGCCATCATCCGCACGTGACCCATCGGCTTGATGGCCCGCTCGCCCATCGCGGTGTCGAAGATCTCGTAGTGCTCCGGCTTCAGGCCGGGCGCGTCGACGACGTGACCGTGCTCGGCGATGTACTCGACGATCGCCTCGATCGTCTCCTCGGTGTAGCTGTACTGGCGCAGCGCCCGCGGGACCGTCTGGTTGACGATCTGCATCGAGCCGCCGCCGACCAGCTTCTTGAACTTGACCAGCGAGAAGTCCGGCTCGATACCGGTGGTGTCGCAGTCCATCATGAAGCCGATAGTGCCGGTCGGCGCGAGCACCGAGGCCTGCGCGTTCCGCCAGCCGTTCTTGCCACCGATCTTCAGTACGCCGTCCCACGCCGCGGTGGCGTGCTTGTGCACGTCCTTGTCGATCTGGTGCACGGTCCGGATCGCGTCGTTGGCCGCCGCGTGCTTGCGCATCACCCGGGTGTGGGCGTCCTTGTTCCGCTCGAAGCCGTCGTACGGGCCGACGACGCCGGCCAGCTCGGCCGACCGCCGGTACGACGTCCCCGTCATCAGCGACGTGATAGCGCCCGCCAGTGCGCGACCACCGTCGGAGTCGTAGGCGTGCCCCGTTGCCATCAGCAACGCACCGAGGTTCGCGTAGCCGATGCCGAGCTGCCGGTACGCGCGGGTGGTGTCGCCGATCGCCTCGGTCGGGAAGTCGGCGAAGCAGATCGAGATGTCCATCGCGGTGATGATCAGCTCGACGGCCTTGACGAACTTCTCCGAGTCGAACAGGTCGTCGTCGCGGAGGAACTTCATCAGGTTCAGCGACGCCAGGTTGCAGGACGAGTTGTCCAGGTGCATGTACTCCGAGCACGGGTTGGACGCGGTGATCCGGCCCGTCTCCGGCGTGGTGTGCCAGTCGTTGATGGTGTCGTCGTACTGCAGGCCGGGATCGGCGCAGGCCCACGCGGCGTGCGAGATCTTGTCGAACAGCTCACGCGCGTCGACGGTCTCGATCACCGAGTTGTCCAGCCGCGCCCGCAGCCCGAACTCGCCCTTCTCCTCGACCGCGCGCATGAACTCGTCGGTGACCCGGACCGAGTTGTTGGCGTTCTGGTACTGCACCGAGGTGATGTCGCGGCCGCCGAGGTCCATGTCGAAGCCCGCGTCACGCAGCACGCGGATCTTCTCCTCCTCGCGCATCTTGGTCTCGACGAACTCCTCGATGTCGGGGTGGTCGACGTCGAGCACGACCATCTTCGCCGCGCGCCGGGTGGCGCCGCCGGACTTGATCGTCCCGGCGGAGGCGTCCGCGCCGCGCATGAAGGAGACCGGGCCGGAGGCGGTGCCGCCGGAGGACTGCAGCAGCTCCTTGGAGGAACGGATCCGGGACAGGTTCAGACCGGCGCCGGAGCCGCCCTTGAAGATCAGGCCCTCCTCCTTGTACCAGTTCAGGATCGAGTCCATCGAGTCGTCGACGGCGAGGATGAAGCAGGCCGACACCTGCTGCGGCGACGCGGTCCCGACGTTGAACCAGACCGGCGAGTTGAAGCTGAAGTACTGGTGCAGCAGCATCCAGGCGAGCTCGTGCTCGAACACCTCGCCGTCGGCCGGGGTGGCGAAGTAGCCGTACTCCTCACCGGCCTTGCGGTAGGTCTTCACGACCCGGTCGAGCAACTGCTTCAAGCTCCACTCGCGGTTGTCGTGACCGACCGCGCCACGGAAGTACTTCGTGGTGACGATGGTGGACGCATTCACGCTCCAGTAGTCGGGGAACTCGACCCCGCGCTGCTCGAAGACGGTCTCACCGGTCTTCCAGTTCTGCTGTACGACGTCGCGACGCTCCCAGGTCACCTCGTCGTACGGGTGCACACCCTCGGTCGTGAAGATGCGCTCGATGGTGAGTCCCGCGGGCACGTTCTTGCCCCTGCGGAACCCGGCCGCCGACCTCTTGGTCGACCCCGAGTGGCCGGTCACCGTCTCTGTCATGGTTGCTCCTCGCCCTGTGTCTGTACCGCCGCGGTCTGTCGGGACCGCCCCGTTGAGTAACGCCAGGTGTTGCAGGTGTTGCTGAATCCCCGATTTATGTCTGCTGGGTCGGCTTCAGCGGGCGCGGCTCGGTGCCCTGAGGCTCCTTCTCCGCCCGCAGCAGCGCGATCTCGGTCTCGAAGTCGTCGGCGGACTCGAACTGCCGGTAGACGCTCGCGAACCGCAGGTAGGCGACCTCGTCCAGCTCCCGCAGCGGACCGAGGATCGCTAGTCCGACCTCGTGCGCGGGCACTTCCGGCGAGCCGCTCGCCTTGAGCGCGTCCTCGACCTTCTGGCCCAGCCGGGCCAGTGCGTCCACGTCCACCGGCCGGCCCTTGCAGGCCTTGCCGACGCCGTTGATGACCTTCTCCCGGCTGAACGGCTCGGTCGCGCCGGAGCGCTTCACGACCGTCAACTGCATCTGCTCGACGGTGGTGAACCGCTTCTCGCAGACCGGGCACTGCCGCCGGCGGCGGATCGCTCCGCCGTCCTCGGCCACCCTGCTGTCGACCACTCGGGAGTCGGCGTGCCGGCAATACGGACAGTGCACGAATCACTCCTCCCGTCGGCCGCCGAGGGGGCGGTCTGTGGATCAGCCTGGGGACAACCTGTGTATGACCTGTGTGCAACCAACCACTACCTGTGGAAAATTACACCCGTGTAACCACTACATCTAGGGATCCTAGATCGCTGCTCCGACAGTTTGCAAGAACGGTCGAATCTCGCGCGCGTCTCCCTGTTTCAACACCCGCGCGACCCCGTGTACTCCCGCGTGGCGCCACCGGAACGGGCCTGCGGAGGCGCAGACTACGGTCCCGCGACCGCCTCACCGGCCGGTAGGCAGAAGTCGAAATCGCAGCCCCGGTCCGCTCCCAGAACGTGGTCGCGGAACAACCGCCGGTAACCGGTGAGCTCAGGGGTACGGCGTGGTGCGAGAACGGCCCGGCGGGTCTCGAGCTCTTCGGGTGGGACCAAGAGGTCGAGCCGGGCCTCGGACACCGAGAGACGGATCCGGTCGCCGGTGCGTACCAGCGCCAGCGGTCCACCGAGGGCGGCTTCCGGAGTGACGTGGAGAACGATCGTCCCGTACGCCGTACCACTCATGCGGGCGTCGGAGATGCGGACCATGTCCCGGACTCCGCGCCGGGCCAGTTTGGCCGGGATGGGGAGGTAGCCGGCCTCGGGCATGCCGGCGCCGAGTGGACCGGCGTTCTGCAGGACCAGGATGTCAGTCGGCTCGACGTCCAGGTCTGGGTCGTCGATCCGGGCCGCCAGGTCTTCCAGCGACGTGAAGACCACGGCCCGGCCGGTTGCCTCGAAGAGCGCCGGGTCGGCGGCAGACCGCTTGATCAGCGCACCAGATGGTGCCAGTGACCCGCTCAACCACACCAGCCCGCCTTTCGGCCGACTCGGCGTGCTCAGCGGCCGTACGGCGTCCCGGTCCACCCACGCCGGCCCGTCACCGAGCCGCTCCCCCAGCGTCTCGCCGGTCACCGTCAGCACGGACAGGTCGAGCAGGTCCCGAAGCTCATGCAGTACGGCGGGCAGTCCGCCCGACGCGTGGAGATCTTCCATGTAGTGCGCACCGGTTGGCTTCAGCTCGACCAGGACCGGCGTGGTCTCACTCAACTCGTTCAACTCTGCCGGATCGATCCGGAGCCCGAGTCGCCCGGCCATGGCAGTGAGGTGGATCAGCGCGTTCGTGGATCCACCGATGGCGAGGAGCACCCGCAAAGCGTTGCGAATCGAGGCTGCCGTGACAATCTGGGCCGGCGTACGGCCGGCCGCGGCGATCGACACCGCAGCGGCACCCGTCGCCTCGCCGATCCGCAAACGGTCGGCGTGCACCGCCGGTGCGGCCGCACTGTCCGGCAACGCCATGCCGAGCGCCTCTACCAGGCAGGCCATCGTCGAAGCAGTCCCCATGACCGCACAGGTCCCGGCTGTGGTCGCCAGGTTCCGCTCCACCCGACCGATCTCCTGCTCCGGCACCTCACCGGCCCGGTACCGCGCCCAGAACCGTCGGCAGTCGGTGCATGCGCCCAACCGCTCGCCCTGATACCGACCTGTCGACATGGGGCCGGTGACGAGCTGGATCGCCGGACGACCGGCCGAGAACGCGCCCATCAGCTGCGCCGGCACGGTCTTGTCACACCCGCCGACCAGCACGACCCCGTCCATCGGCTGAGCCCGGACGAGTTCCTCGACATCCATCGCCATCAGGTTGCGGTAGACCATCGCGGTCGGTTCGAGGAAGCTCTCGCCCAGCGAGATCGTCGGGAACTCCATCGGCAGCCCGCCGGCCGCGATGATGCCGCGGGCAACGGACTTCACCAGCTCCGGCTGTTGCCGATGGCACGGGTTGAAATCGCTGGTCGACGTGGCGATCCCGATCACCGGCCGCTCCAGCGACTCCGGCGACCGCCCGCTCGCGTGCAGGAACGCGCGCCGCAGATACCGCGAGAACTCCGGATCCCCGTAGCTCACCAGCCCGCGGTAGATGCCGCTCATGAGACGCCAGGCGTGTTCCGCAGGTGCTCGGCCAGCAGCCGCAACATGCTCTCCGGCGGTACGGCGGCCGGCGCCCGGACGGCGTCGTACGCAATCAAGCCGCGCCGGACGAGACTGTGTTTGCGTAGACCGAGTGCGATCCCGGCCTGGAACTCGAAGTTGACCAGCGGAAGGTAGTCCCGCCACACCTCGCGAGCAGCGTCGAAGCCGCCGTCGCGGTACGCCGTCACACACGCGATCAGGCCTTCCGGCACAGAGAAGCCTGTCATCGCGCCGGCCGCGCCGACGGCGAGCTCGTCGAGCAGACAGGTACCGCCGAGGCCACCGAAGATGGGTACGTCGAGTCCGGCCGCCAACTCGGCGACGGCGGGTGGGCTCGGGGACGACTCGGACTTGACCGCGACGGCGGACGGCACATCGCGTACGGCGGCGATCAGATCGGCGGTCGTGATCCGGATGCGGGTGATGACCGGGTAGTCCTGGACGACGATCGGACATTCGGTGCGCTCGGCAACGGCATTCAGATGGTTGCTCAGCGCACCGGGATCACTGGAGTTCACTTGAACCATAAGTCCGGCGAGGCGGGAACCGACCGCCGACAGGACGTTGGCGGCCTCCGCGCACACCTCGTCGAGCTCCAGCGAGCTGATCCCGACGACGAGCGGCAGCCGTGACGACGACGCGACCACCGTCTCCACGACCGTACGGCGCTCAGCGGGGCTCAGCCGAGCCGCTTCGCCGAACACGCCGAGCACGGTCAGCCCGGTCGCACCGATCGACTCGTAATGGCGGACCTGTCGCGCCAGCGATTCAGTGTCCACGGCCGAACCGTCCGCGGTCAGCGGAGTCGCCAACACGCCCCACACGCCGGGATCCAAAGTCATACCGCTCCCCTCTTCAGCACGACGAGACCAAGCGCCGGTCGCGGGAGGTCCAACGGCATCGTGAAGCCGCCGTCGATCTCGACCACCACATCGTCGGTGAATCGCTCGAGACCTTGGCGGGCGGTGATGGCCGCGAGCTGTTCAGGCGTCGGATCCTGGGGTGCGCCGAGTTCCTGCCAGATCGTGTGACTGTTGCTGTGACTGTGGTCGATCCGGAAGTGCTGGACGGTCCACGGGCCGGAATGCAGCCCGTTCACCTCGAGGTCGACGCGGGCCGTGGCCTGGTCAGCGGCGTACTGGTCGTCGGTGTGGCGCCAGACGAGGATCGTGATCTCGTCGCCGTCGGAACCGGCGATGACGTCGACCTCCTCGGGAAGACCATTGCCTAGGGCACCGATATCCGAGATGTCCGCGGCCTGGTCCGAGGTAGCGGCCAACCGGCGGTGGCCGAGGCGGGCGAAGGCGCGGTAGGCGTTCATCAGCGGCTTCTCGATGCCGGACGCGGTGACGAAGCTCCGGGTGCCCTCGAAGTACCGTTCGCCTTCCATCGAGAAGCTCCAGGTGGTTGCCTCGTGCACCTTCGCGGTGTGCTGCGCGTTGAGGTCGAGCACCTTCTTCATCAGCTTGGCCTGGAACACCGGGTAGTACTCGTTGTTGCGATAGGCGAAGTTCGCGTTGTCGTAGATCCCCCAGTGCGCCGGGACCGACGCGTCGCACTCGTCCACGATCACCGGCTGCCCGGCGTACTGCGGGAACTCCTCGATGACGGCCAGCGCGCGGTCGATCTCGCGGAGCATCTTCGGGGTCGACGGCGACTGCTGGATCGGAGCCGGGGCGCCGATCGGGCCGTACGTGCGCCACGGAGTGAAGTGCGAGCCCTTGGTGTGGAAGGACACGAAGTCGACGGGCAGTTCACGGTCGGCGCAGGCCTGGAGGAAGCCGCGCAGGAAGACCGCGCCCTCGTCCCCGCCGGTGACCGCGGGTCCACCGACTTTGGCGGATGGATACACACCACGGATCGCCTTGACCGTCACGTCGTACAGGTCGTGGAACTGTTCCGGCGTACCGCGCCAGTAGGAGATGTCGGGCTCGTTCCACAGCTCCCAGAGCCAGTGCTGGACCTCGTCTGCGCCGTACCGCTCCAGAGCGTGTTCGACGAGTGCCGCGACCAGTCCGCCCCACTTGGCGTAGTCCTTGGGCGGATAGGACCACCAGCCGGCCTCATAGGCGCTGTACTGACTCGGGCTGCCCTCGAAGGCGAAGTTCGTCTTCGCCTCCTCTGGTACGAGCGCCAGCGGGGTGAACGCGAGTTCGACCAGCGGATGGTGGCCGGCGCCGACGATGGCGTCGTACGTCAGGTCGGCGATGGTGAAGTCGTAGTACGGCTTGCCGTCCGCGTCCTCGTGGTAGACGTTGCCGCTGCCCCAATGCGGCAGGCCGAGCCCGGTGCCGCTGTTGAAGATGTTGTGCGGCCGGACGTGGTACGGCGTCTCCGCGAAGCCACCGATGGTCCGCAGGGTCCGGCGTCCCTGCGGCGTGTAGGTCCAGTTGATCTCGTCGTACCCGAGGCTCGCCCACGGGCGGTCCAGTACGCCGAGGTCGTGCGCCGCGTCGACGGTGACGCGTGCCTGGCGGATCGGTGTGGCCTCGGGGTCGGAGGGGGCGTAGGCGAGTCGCTGGACTGCGCTGGGCGAGGCGTTCTGAGTCATATCGGCCTCTCGGTCCGGTGCTGCTCATGGCACGAGCGCTGTATCGATAAACAGCTCCGAGCCAGCCTACAAGCGCGGCGCGATCACCTCGAAGGTGATCTCGACTGTCGATCCCGCGACGGTCGCCGTCACGGTGTGCCACCCAGTCGTCAGCAGCGTCGTGTCGATCGAGGCGCCGTTGACGACCGGCGCCCCGTCAAGGGTGATCGCGATGGGCTCGGGCGAATTGTTGCCGACGGCAACTCGCAGGCGCTGGCCCCGCTCGATCCGCTCCCCCACCGCCGGGCTCAGGATCGTCGCAGCCGGTTTGACCCGCTGGCCGAACGCCGCGTTCCAGCCGGCCAGCTCGGCCGGGCGGTTGGTGATGATGCCGTCGATACCGGCCCGCTCCAGCGCGTTCCAGCTGGCCGGATTGTCGACAGTCCAAATGTTGACCGCGACCCCGGCCGCGTGCAGGTCGGCGACGATGCCCGGCCGGATCCCGAACGCGGTCTCCGACGGGTTGTACGCCGACAACTCGAGATCCTTCGCGATCACCGGCGGATCCGGATCGAGCGTGGATCGCAGCAGACCGAGCGGCAGTTCGGGAGCGAGCTCGCGGACCCAGCGCAGGTGCTGCGGCTCGAAGCTCTGTACGAACACCCGGCGACTCATCCCGCGGCCGTGGATCTCGTCGACAATCCGCGCGGCCGACTCGCGCGGGTGCGCTCCCTTGATCTCGAGCAGCAGATTGCCACCACGCACCTTGAATCCGTCAAGCTGCGACGCCAGCGTCGGCACCCGCAGACCGGCGTACCCGGGCGCGAACCACGACCCCGCATCCAACTCGGCCACCTGAGCCGCCGTCAGCGACCTGATCGCGCCGGTCCCGTCCGTGGTCCGGTCGACAGTCTCGTCGTGCAGGACCACCGGTACGCCGTCCTTCGTCGGCTGTACGTCGTTCTCGATCCATTCGACCCCGGCGCGGCGAGCGACCTCGTCGGACGCGGCCGTGTTCTCCGGCGCCGCCGAGGAACCACCGCGGTGTGCCCAGATGCGCAGCGGCGCTCCGGGCTCGCGAACGAACGACTCCCGCACGGGCCGCGCGACGGTCAGGGTCACAGGCATCGACCGTAGAAAGGCGACGCGAACACCGCTCAAGCCGGTGATGAACTGACCGCCAACTCCGGATGTAACCCGGCATGCGTGAGGATGGCGCCATGAAGCCGGTGATTCTCGACGTCGACACAGGACTGGACGACGCCTGTGCCCTCCTACTGGCCGCTCGGCACCCCGAGCTCGACCTCAAGGCCGTGACCTGCGTCGGCGGCAATGTCGGACTGGACGACGTGGTGATCAACACGCTGACCGTGCTGGAGGCTGCCGGCCGGCCCGACGTTCCGGTCGCTCGTGGCGCCGCGCTGCCGCTGCTCCAGCCCGTGCGGGCCGCTCCGCACGTCCACGGCGTCGACGGGCTCGGCGATCTCGACTGGCCGCGATCCCCCCGTACGACGGACTCCCGGCATGCGGTCGAGTTACTGCGCGACGTACTGCGGGACGCCGCGACGACCGGCGACCTGGTGACGCTTGTCCCGTTGGCACCGATGACGAACATCGCGCTCCTGCTGCGCACCTATCCCGAAGCGGCTGCGGGACTCCGCGAGATCGTGTTCATGGGCGGCGCGGCCGGCATCGGGAACGCGACCGCGTCGGCGGAGTTCAACATCTGGACCGACCCGGAGGCGGCCGCGATCGTGCTCAGTGCGGCCGGCGAGCTCGGCGTACCGGTGACGATGTACGGGCTGGATGTCTTCTACGACGTGGTGATCTCGCTGGACCAGGCGCGCGGGTTGGGCGGATCGCCGTCGGCGGAGTTGGCGCGGAAGCTGATCGAGAGGCGGAGCGAGCTCTACAACTCCGACGGGGCGAGCATCGGGGACGGCGGCGCGGTGTGTGCGGTGATCGATCCGTCCGGGCTGACGACTCAGCGCTTCCCGCTGCGAGTGGAGCTGGCGGGGAGCTGGTCCCGAGGTCGCACGATCGTCGACACGCGGGACTGGTCCGCGGATCTCTCCAGCGATCCCCACGGGCCGTCGTCGACCGCCGTACAGGTGGCGACTGCTGTCGACGGTGATCGCTATGCCCAGTTGTGGCTGGACACGGTCAAGTAGCCAACTCCTGCAGGCGGGCGCGAACGCCGTCCAGGAAGAGATCGAGGCCATCGCTGAAGAGATCCGTCGAGCCTGGGGACTCCGCGACTACGGCGGCTAACGTCCACCGGGCGCTCACCTCGAAGATGTGGCGCGCTCGAGACTCGGGTACGCCGAGGTCGACGAGCGACTGGATCTGCGCGCGCACCAACTCGGCGCGTGAGCCTTCGCCTTGGTCGCGGTCAGGGGTGGCCTTCGACTGGATCAGGCCGGCCAGGCCAGGGTGTTCGGCGTAGAACGCTCGCAGCTCGAGCGCGCCGGCCTTGGTGACCGCGATCCACTCGTCGACGCTGCCGAGTTCGACGTACGCCGTTTTGTCCGCGGTGAACTGGTCGAACGCGTTCCGAGCGACCAGGTCGAGGAGCTCGGACTTGTTGTGGACGTGGTGATACAGCGACGGGGCGCGGACCTGCAGGCGCTCGGCCACAGAGCGCATGGTGAGACCGTCGACGCCACTGGCGCGGATGACAGCCAGTGCAGCGTCGGCGATGGCGGCCGTCGATATCCCGGCCGCGGCATGGGAGGACGGGTCGCGTCTGGTCACTAAACCTCGTTGTCGAATCTCGAGCTGGGCAGCTATTGTCTAACGACATTAGACAGCCTACTCGAGGACGGCTCCGTGCCTGGATTACGCCCCACCTACCCGCTGCGAACCGAGCGACTCGACCTGCGGCCGCATCGGATGGACGACCTGGACGATCTGTTCGTGTTCCATTCGCGACCTGAGGTGGTGCGCTACACGCCCTGGCCGGTCCGGGATCGCGACGAGACCCGCGTCGCCCTCGAGAAGAAGCTGAGCCAGGGCGAGTTGACCGAACCGGGCCAGTGGCTGGTGCTCGCGATCGAGCTCCGCGAGACCGGGACCGTGATCGGCGAGGTGCTGCTGAAATGGGCCAGCGAGACCGACCGCCAGGGCGAGATCGGCTTCGCCCTGCACACCGACTACCAGGGCAAGGGGCTCGCGGCCGAGGCTGCGCGCGAGGTGCTGCGAGTTGGATTCGAGGATCTTGGGTTACACCGGATCGTTGCGATCCTGGATGACCGCAACACCGCGTCCGCCGGCCTGCTGGAACGCCTCGGGATGCGCCGGGAGGCGCACCACATCCATGCGCTCATCTTCAAGGGCGAATGGGCCAACGAGTACGTCTACGCCCTGCTCGAGGACGAGTGGCGGGCCGCCCGGGCCTGAGGTTCCCAGCGAAGTTGTTTACTGGGATCGGGGGCCGCGATGGGCATCGACAACCAGATCTACGACCGGTTGGGCGGCGGCTGGTGGGACGAGGCCAACCCACTGAACGCGCTGAACGGCAGTTTCACGCCTGGGCGGCTCGCCTACTTCCGCGGCGTACTCCGTCGGACTGGACGCGATCCAGCCGGCCTGCGTACGGTCGACATCGGGTGCGGGGGCGGATTCCTGGCCGAGGCGTTCGCACAGCTGGGGTGCCGGGTCGTCGGCCTCGATCCGTCGGAGGTCTCGGTCCGAACGGCACGCGAGCATGCGGAGTCGTCGGGACTGGGCGTCGGGTACGCCGTGGCCGCGGGCGAGCGGCTGCCGTTGGCCGATGCGAGTGTTGATCTCGCGTACTGCTGTGACGTGCTCGAACACGTGTCGGACCTGGAACGGGTGGTGGGCGAGACTGCGCGCGTACTCAAGCCCGGTGGCCTCTACCTGTTCGACACCATCAACCGCACCCTCACGTCGAAACTGCTGGCCGTCAAACTGCTGCAGGACTGGCGACTGACGCGAGTCGTGGATACCGAACTGCACTCCTGGGCGCTGTTCATCAAGCCGGCGGAGCTCGAGGAGATCCTGCACCGGCACGGGCTACGCCTCGACGAGATCACCGGGCTCGGGCCACGTGCGAACAAAGCCTCGCTGCTGTGGAACTTCACCCGCGCCCGCCGCGGTCGGATCACCTTCGGCCGCCTCAGCCGGCTGATGGACGTGGGCCAGGTGAAGGGCACCGCTGTGTCCTACATCGGCTGCGCCACCAAGACGGTCTGATCAGCGCGCGATCGGGATCTGGAGCGTCTGGCCGGGCACGACGTCGGCCGGGCTGGCGAGCTTGTTGAGGTCGGCGATCTTCTCGACGACGGTGGCCGGGTCCTGGGTCGGGTTGGTGTCCTGGGCGATCGACCAGAGGGTCTGGCCGGGGGCCACCTGGACGGGGACCGTGTGGGAGAAGTCCGGGCCGGGGACGAGGACTCCGGTGACGCGCAGGCCGAGGACGACGATCGCCGATCCGAAGACGACGACGGAGATGGCAGTCAGCAGCATCCGGCCGCGGCGGGTGAGCCGCAAAGCGGGTGCCTCAACCTCGGCGACCGCCTGACGCCGGACCCGAGTAGACCCAGCGGTGGCGCGACGCACGTCGGCCGCCCGGCGGCCGAGAACCTCACCGGAGCAGCCGCGGACCGGCAGCGGCTCGGTGGTGGTGCCGGCGATCCTGGGGCGGCGGCGCGGGGTCCCACTCGGGGACGGCGCGACCTCAGGCGCCTGGCGGCCCACCAGTGCATCTGCCGCGAGAGCCGTTGTGCTCATCGGATCCTCCAGACCTCGTCCAGACCACGTCTTGCGCTGTCGATCTGTGTCTACCGGTCCCCTCCGACAGTTTCCGGAAATCGACCGGCCCGAACACTTGTTCGATCGAACGCCTGTACGAATGATTAACCGACAGGCGCCCGTCGCGCAACCACTTCCAACCACGACACGCCCGGTAAATTCCCACCACCCCGGCCGCCTCGCCCGCGGCTTATAACCCGACACACGAACAGACGTGCGAACCGACACGCCTTCGAACAGATGTTTGAAGAATCTCAGGATTCGGTCTACGGTCGTGTCAGTCGAGCAAGCTTTTGGCCGGTGTGCGACCGCCGGCCCGACCAGAGGAGCAATCACCGATGGCCAGGACGCCGAGCGGTTCCAGCAAGGACGAGCGCCGCGCCGCGGGGGCCGGTCAGCCGGCGGACCGGACCGTGGCCGAGCTGCCCGACGGCCCGGCCGACGCGACCGGTCTGACGCCGCGCCAGCGCCGCGTGCTGGACGTCATCCGGGACTCGGTCGACAGCCGCGGCTATCCGCCGTCGATGCGCGAGATCGGCGAGCGGGTCGGCCTGACCAGCTCGTCCTCGGTGTCCCACCAGCTGCGCGTGCTGGAGCAGAAGGGCCTGCTCCGCCGCGATCCCAACCGGCCACGGGCGATCGAGGTCCGCTACCCGGGCGAGGTCGACGCTGCGGCCCGGCGGACGGCGCTCGGTTCGGTGCGGCAGACGACGTACGACGAGACCGGGGCCGGCGACGCGCATCCGGACGCCGCCTACGTGCCGGTCGTCGGCCGGATCGCCGCCGGTGGGCCGATCCTGGCCGAGCAGGAGATCGAGGAGGTCTTCCCATTGCCCAAGGCAATGGTCGGCGAGGGCACGCTGTTCATGCTGCGGGTCAAGGGTGAGTCGATGATCGAGGCGGCGATCTGTGACGGCGACTGGGTGGTCGTCCGGCAGCAGCCGACCGCGGAGAACGGTGACATCGTGGCCGCGATGATCGACGGCGAGGCCACCGTGAAGACGTTCAAGAAGACGAAGACCGAGATCCTGCTGCTGCCACACAACCCCGCCTTCGAGCCGATCGACGGCAAGGACGCGATCATTCTCGGAAAGGTCGTAACAGTTCTGCGCCGAGTCTGACATGTCAGACGCCGCGCGAAGTCGGGCGTGTCGTGTCAGCATTGAGTCATGACGACTGTCTATGACTTCAGCGCCGTGCGGATCGAAGGCAATGAACAGTCTCTTGCCGATTTCCGCGACCAGGTGCTCCTGGTGGTGAACACGGCCTCGCAGTGCAGCCAGACCCCGCAGTACTCCGGCCTGCAGAAGCTCTACAAGAAATACCGCAGGCAGGGCTTCTCGGTGCTTGGCTTCCCCTGCGACCAGTTCGGCCACCAGGAGCCCGGTGACGAGAAGGAGATCGCGAACTTCTGCTCGACGATCTATCACGTCACGTTCCCCATGTTCGCCAAGATCGATGTGAACGGGTCGAAGACGCTTCCGCTGTACAACTGGCTGAAGCGTGAGCAAGGCGGCCTGCTCGGCGGACGGATCAAGTGGAACTTCACCAAGTTCCTGATCGGCCGCGACGGCGGGGTGATCGCGCGCTACGCGCCGACTCACTCACCGGAGAAACTGGCCGACAAGATCGAGGCTGCGCTGGAGATTCCGGCGCCGTCCCGGGAAGCGAACGACTGACCTGCGGATGCGGCCTCGAGGGAATCGTGGCCGGGTGCAACAGTCGTTTGCGTGAAGAGCACCGGAGTTCTCCTCGTCATTGGCTGAAAATCGCCGTTTTCTGCGACACCTGAACAGCTGCCGTCTCAGCGCAGCAGGTTTTCTCTCCGCATTCCGAACATTTCGGCCCGGTGCCCGCATGTTCTGGCAGCCCGGGCTTTCCGCTGCTGCACGTGAACATTCCCACGCGTTAGCACACTCGCTGCGTCATCAACCCTGCCTGGACACCCGCCGAACAAGCCCAGAAGCCCCCGACGCCGGATGCCGCGGGCGCCTGGTGCCGCAGGCGCCTGGTGCCGCAGGCGACGGCTGGCGCGGGCGCCGGCTGCCGCGGGTGCCAGGTGCCGCGGAAGGCCTGCCTGCTGCCAGGGGTGCCGGGATGCCGGGTGCTCGACACGCTGCTCGGCTTCCTTCGGGCGGGGCCTCGAACAAGTCATGGGGTCCTCGGACATGGCACGACCTGTTCCAGGCCCCCAGATGGTGTGCAAGGTCCCGATCGGAGGTCGCCCGAGGGGTGTGCGAGTCCGGGAGGGTGCCCGACGCCGGCCCTGTGGGTTTGTCCGGTGCCCGGTGCCAACTCGGTGGTCGGGGGCCGGTGCCCAGTGGAGGGTTGTCCGATGCCGGCCCTGTGGGTTTGCCCGCTGCCAACTCGGTGGTCGGGGGCCAGTGGCCGGGTGCCCCGTGCCAACCTTGCGGGTTTGCCCGGTGCCCGGTGCCCGGTGCCAACTCGGTCGTCGGGGGCCGGTGCCCAGTGGCCGGGTGCCGGGGCCCAGTGGAGAGTGCCCGGTGCCGGCCAGCCCCGTGCCGGGCGGACGTTCGGGTTTGCGCAGGGAGTGCGTGTACGGGAGCGGTGCCGGGCTGGTGTGTGCGGCTGAGTGTCGGCCTGGTGCGAGCGCGGCGTGGGATGGACTGGGGGCGGACTTGCGGCGAGGGATTCAGACGAGAACCGCTTCGGGGTTGATGTCCAAGCGGAGGCCCCGCCACACGGGGTGACGGAGCCGGGCATCGGCGGCCCAACCGGAGTAGGTGACTTCAGCAACCAGCACCGGGTCGAGCCAGTGGGCGCGACGGCGGTCGGGCCCGGGGATCGTGGCGGGATCGAACGGTGGGCGGTCGATCTCCAAGCCGGCCAGCTCGGCGGACAGCATGTCCAGGGTGGCGAAGTCGAGACCGGAGCCGACTTTGCCGATCAGGACCAGGTCGCCGCCCGGTTCGGCGTACGCGCCGCAGTAGAACGAGCCGATCTTGCCCTCGCGGTTGCCCTCTCCCGGATGCCAGCCACACAGGATGACATCGCGCGTCTGCACCGGCTTGACCTTGATCCAGTCGCTGCTGCGGCGGCCGGCCAGGTACCGCGACTTCCGGCGCTTCGCCACCACTCCCTCGAGCCCGGTCGACGCCGACAACTTCAGCGCCGCCGCCCCGTCGTCGTACGCGGGCGGTGTCTCCCAGAACGGGTCGCCGATCTCCAACGAGTCCAGCAGTCCACGGCGATCGTCGTACGTTGCCTCTAGCAACCACTTGCCGTCGAGGCGGAGTACGTCGAAGAGTCGCACCGAGACCGGGACCTCGGTGATCAGGTGACGCAGGTGGCGCGGATCGCGGACGTGCATCCGTCGCTGCAGCAGGCCGAACGAGGGTGCGCCGTTCTCGTCCAGGGTGACGATCTCGCCGTCCAGTACGGCGGGGAGCCGCAAACCCGGCGCCTCGGCCAGGCCGATCAGCTCGGGGTAGCCGCCGGACACGTCCCGGCTGTTCCGCGACCAGAGCCGGCAGACACCGGACTCCACCTCGGCGATGACGCGGATGCCGTCCCACTTCATCTCGTACGACCAGCCCGCGCCTGACGGCATCTCCCCTAGCGCCGCCATCATCGGCAGCACGGGCGGACCGGTCACGGGACTCATGTCGATTGCAATCGCTTCAAGGCTCCGAGGACCTTCTCACGATCGGCGGTCGGCCACATCGGAGGCAGGGAGGCGCGCAGGAAGGCGCCGTACCGCTGAGTGACGATGCGGGGGTCCAGGATCGCGACCACCCCGCGGTCGGAGCTGCGGCGGATCAGCCGGCCGGTCCCCTGCGCGAGGAGCAGCGCGGCGTGGGTCGCGGCGACGGCCATGAACCCGTTTCCGCCGGCTTCGTCGACGGCGCGCTGGCGGGCAGCCATCAGCGGCTCGTCCGGACGCGGGAACGGGACCCGGTCGATGATCACCAGGTTGCAGGTCGACCCCGGTACGTCGATCCCCTGCCAGAGCGACAGGGTGCCGAACAGTGACGTCTCCGGGTCGTCGACGAACTCGCGGGCCAGCTCGCCCAGCTGCGCGTCACCCTGACAGAGCACCTTCAGGTCGGTCGCCTCGCGGACCGCGGCCGTCGCCGCCTCGGCAGCCCGCCGGGACGAGAACAGGCCGAGCGTCCGGCCGCCCGCGGCGGTGACCAGATCGATGATCTCGTCGAACTGCTTCTGGCCCAGTCCGTCGCGATGCGGCGGCGGCAGGTGCTTGGCGACGTACAGGATCGCCTGCTTCTCGTACTCGAACGGCGAACCGACGTCGAGACCGCGCCACGGGAGCGGGCCGGTCTCGGAATCCGAGTCGACCTCCGGCATCTCGTCGTCGTCCTCGAGCTTGTCGGCCGGGCGCAGGCCGACCTGGCGGGCGATCGCGTCGAAGTCGCCGCCGAGGGAGAGCGTCGCCGAGGTGAGAACGGCGGTGCGGTCCTTGAGCACCAGCTCGCGGAGAAGACCCGCGACCGTGAGCGGGGCGATCCGGAGCTCGCGGCCGAAGCGGTCGCGGTCGGTCATCCAGACGACGTCGAGGTCGCTCAGCGCGGCGACGCGTTCGGAGACGTCGAAGATCTCCTTGACCGCGCCCTTGGCCTGCCGCTTGGCGCCGTCGGGGTCGTCGTCCTTGTCGTCGGACTTCTTGTTCAGGTCGGAGTACAGCCCGCGGGCCGCATCGCGGACGAGCGCGGCGGCCTCGAGCACGGGACCGTTCGACGCCTCGATGCGGCCTTCGCGGGTCCCGTCGAGGGCGGCGCGGAGAGCGTCGGACGCGTCGATCAGGTCGTCGGCCTTGTCGTCGTCGACGAAGCGGCGGGACCGCTTGGCGGCGCGCTCGACCATCTGCGGCGAGAGCTCGTCACCCGCGGCGCCGGTGACCCGGGCCGGCAGCTCGTGGGCCTCGTCGACGATGACGACGTCGTGCTCGGGCAGGACAGTGCGGTTCTCGAACGCGTCGATCGAGAGCAGCGCGTGATTCGTGATGACGATGTCGGCCTTGCGGGCCTGCTCCTTGGCCTTCTCCGCGAAGCACTCCTCGCCGTACGGGCACTTCTGCGCCCCGAGGCACTCGCGGGCGGCGATGGCGACCTGCTGCCAGGCCTGGTACTGATGCGAGGGCGCGTGGTCGCGGTCGCCGGCCTCGCCGTCGAGCAGCTGCTGCTCGGCCCAGTCGCGGAGCTCGAGCACCTGCTGGCCGACCTGCCCGGGCGGTGGGACGTCGATGAGCATGCCGTCGTCGTCCGGCGCGCCCTCGCGGATGCGGTGCAGACAGGCGTAGTTGTTGCGGCCCTTCTGGATCGCGTACGACGGTCTGCGCGGGAGGAGCTTCTCCGTCGCGTCGAGGAGGGCGGGGACGTCGCGGTCGACCAGCTGGGACTGGAGCGCGAGAGTCGCGGTCGAGACCACGACGCGGCGGTCCTCGATCGCGTGCAGGAGCGCCGGGACGAGGTAGCCGAGAGACTTACCTGTGCCGGTGCCCGCCTGGACGAGGAGGTGGGAGCCGTCGTGCATAGAGGTGTTGACGGCCTCGGCCATCTCCACCTGACCAGGTCGTGTCTGACCGTTGATTCCGGAGACAGCGGCTTCGAGCAGTTCGCGTACGTCAACACCCACCGCCACACCCTAGCCCGCGGGACAGACACATTTCCGGTCCGCCGCCCCTCCTGTGGACAACCCATCCCCCACCACCGCCCACTCCCGCAACCACCCCGCCGCACGCCACCCCCCGAGTCGTGGATCACGGTCAGGCACACCGCCGAACCATCGACCAGAACCCACGACTCGGCGAGGGGGGTAGACCGATGCAGCGCGCATCACGCATGGCGACGTTGTGCACCGGTCAACCATCGAACCGGGCCGCGGACGGTTGGTCCGTGCACAAAGTGGCAGCGCCCCGGGGGCTGCGGTCGGTCGGAGGCCGGCTGGTCACCCACCCCGGACGACCGCCGCCAGCGACCCATCCGCGGCGACCACATGTGGTGACCTTGTGCGCCGGTCAACCATCGAACCGGGCCGCGGACGGTTGGCCGGTGCACAAAGTCGAAGAGCGGCAGGGGCGGGTGAGAGGTGGTGGACGCGCCGGCAGTGCGGCTGGGTGCATGCATGCCGGCTCGTTGCCGCGATCGCGGCAACGAGCCGGGAGGGGGGTGGTGGAGGCGAGGTGGTGGAGGACGAGGCGAGGTGGTGGAGGCGAGGTGGTGGGGGCGAGGTGGTGGGGGCGGGGTTAGACGACTGCGCCGCGGTCGGGTTGGGCGTCGCGGTCGACCTGGGGGCGCTTCGGGCGGGGCGGCGGTGCCGGGTAGCGACGTTCGAGCTCGAGCAGGAGCGGCGCCGCGGTCAGGTTCGAGGAGTAGGTGCCGACCAGGATGCCGAGGAGCAGTGCGAGGGCGAAGTCCGCCAGTGAGTCGCCGCCGAGGAACAGCAGCGCGCTCAGGATGAAGAGCGTCGAGATGCCGGTGTTGATGGTTCGTGGCAGGACGTTGACGATCGCGGTGTCGATGATGCTGCCTAGGTTGTCCGTCGAGCGGGCGTTGCGGGTCTCGCGGATGCGGTCGAAGACCACGACAGAGTCGTTCACGGTGTAGCCGATGATCGTCAGGATCGCGGCCAGGAAGATGCCGTCGATCGGCTTGCCGGTCCAGGCGAAGACGCCGACCACGACCGCGACGTTCTGCACGAGTGCGAGGACGGCGCCGGCGCCGAAGGTCCAGCGGAATCGGACAGCCAGATACAGCAACTGGGCGAGCAGCGCGATGCCGAGCGCGATCAGGCCCTTGTTCCGCAGCTCCTCACCCAGCGACGGGCCGATGCTCTCGTTGCGCACCAGTTCGGTACCGCCGCCGATCCGGGAGATGGACTCGCGGATCTTCTCCGCCTCGTCGTCGCTGATCGTCCCGGTCCGCACAGTGATGTCGTCGGCGCCGGACGCCTGCACCACCGCGGTCGGATAGCCCGCCTCCGCCACCGCGGCCCGCGCCTGGTCCGGCGTGATCCGCTGGGCCGTGCTCACCTCGAGCAGCCGCCCACCGGTGAACTCGATGCCGAGGTTCAGCCCGCGCACCGCAACCCCCGCGACGGCGACGACGATCGCCACCGCGGTGATCAGCAACCACCGCCGGCTGTGCTTCATCAGCGACGGCCGCCGCGCCTCCAGCCAGGTCCGCACCCGGCCGTGCCCCGCGATCCCGCTCAGCCGCGGGTGCCGCAGTACGAAACCTCGCGAGACGGCGAACTCGGCCAGCACCCGGGTCACGACCAGCGCGGACAGCATCGAGGCCACCACGCCGATGCTCAACGTGACACCGAAGCCACGGACCGGGCCGGCGGCCAGGAAGAACAGCAGGCCGGCGGCCAGCAGGGTGGTGATGTTGGAGTCGGCGATCGCGGACAGCGCGTTCTGGAAGCCGCTGCGCAGCGACCGGCGCAGGCCGTCGGTACGGCCGGACGTGTAGTCCTCGCGGGCGCGCTCGAAGACGAGCACGTTCGCGTCGACCGCCATCCCGATCGCCAGCACGAAGCCGGCCAGACCAGGCAAGGTGAGCGTGGCCCCGAGTGCGGTCAGGGCCGCGTACGACATCCCGGCGTACCCGACCAGGCCGAGGACCGCCATCAGGCCGACCAGGCGGTAGACGATCACGATGAACAGGGCGGTCAGCGCGAGCCCGATGATCGCGGCCAGCGCGCTGGCCTGGATCGCGTCCTGACCCAGCGACGGGCCGACCGTGCGCTGGTCGATCACCTCGACCGGCACCGGCAGCGCGCCGCCGGAGATCAGCGCGGCCAGGTCCTTGGCGTCGGCCTCGGCGAACGAGCCGGAGATCGTCGTGGTGCCGCCCGAGATGCCGAGGTTGCAGAGCTGGTTGCCACCGTTCGGGTCGACCTGCGGTGCGCTGATGATCTCGTTGTCGAGCACGATCGCGATCAGGCGTTGCGGTGTGTTGACCGGCTGGCACGCGGCTTTGCCGGTGATGTTCGCCCAGATCTTGCCGCCGTCGCCCTTGAACTTCATCTCGACGAACCAGCCCTGGGCGACCTGCTGCGGATCGAGCAACCCCTCGGCCCCGCTGACCAGCTCGCCCGTCATCGCCGGCTTGGCCAGCCGCAGGAAGCCCTGCCCGGTGTCACTGGGCAGGTAGACCTCACCCGCTGCCGGTTTGGCCGGCTTCGCGGCGACCTGGTCGATCACCTCGTGGAAGGTGAGCTGCGCGGTCTTGCCGATCACCTTCGCTGCTTCGCGCGGGTCCTGCACGCCAGGCAGCTCGACGATGATCCGGTTCTCGCCCTGGCGGGTCACGTTCGGCTCGCTGACGCCGAGGGCGTCGATCCGCCGGTGCAGCACCTGGGTCGCCTTGTCGGTGGTCTCCTTGGTCGCCTTGACCGTCGGCGAGTCCTTGGCCTCCAGCACGATCTGCGTGCCGCCGCGCAGGTCGAGGCCGAGTTGCGGCCGGGCCGTCAGGACGACGTACGTCGATGCAGCGAGCACGAAGAACGCAAGCAGCGCACGGATGAGGGACGACCGGTTCACTACAGCCTCCGGAGCTGGGCACCCATAGTGCGGGTCGTGACAGAGAGCATCCACCGAGGGTGGAACGCATAGTGTACGGAGTCATTCAAGCGGTACGGCGAACAATTGCACAAGCGACCAGGTCGCGACTGTAACCAGCGCCCGAGGCTATTCGGGTGTGTCCAAGCCGTGCTCGATCGCGTAGCGGACCAGCTCGGCCCGGTTGTGCAGCTGCAGCTTCCGGAGCGTGTTCTGCACGTGGTTCTCCACTGTCCGGTGCGAGAGCACGAGCCGGGTGGCGATCTGCCGGGCGGTCAGCCCGCGCGCGACCAGCCGGAGCACCTCGGTCTCCCGGTCGGTCAGCTTCGGCACCTCGGGCCCAGCAGCCCCGAGCCGCCGGTACTCCCCCAGCAACAGCCCGGCCAGGCCGGCGCTGAAGATCGCATCGCCTTCGGCAGTACGCCGTACCGCGTCGTCGAACTCATCCAGCGACGCCGACTTCACCAGATACCCCGACGCGCCGTTCTTCACCGCCGCCAGTACGTCGTCCTGCTCGGCGCTGGCCGACAACACCAGTACTCGCGTGTCCGGCAACGCCGTCGTGATCTCCCGGGTGGCGTCGACACCGGAACCGTCGCCGAGTTGCAGGTCCATCACCACCACGTCCGGCCGGGTCGCCAGCGCGATCTTCACCGCGCCCGACACGTCCGACGCCGTCGCGCAGACGTCGTACCCGCGGCTACCCAGATCGCGCGCCACCCCCTCGCGCCACATCGGATGGTCGTCGACGATCATGACCCTGGTCATGGGGCCTCCCGGCCTGGACTGAGGAGTGCAGGGAGCCCGGTCATGGGGCCTCCCGCCCTGGACTGAGGAGCGCAGGGAGCGAAGCGACCGGAGCGACGAGGGAAGGCCGGGAGCAAGAGCCCCATGACCCGCCGTGCCGGAGGCTCGGCCAAAGGCACAGCGACCGGAGCGACGAGGGAAGGCCGGGAGTCAAAGCCCCATGACCCCGCGCCGGAGGCGCGGAATTCAACACAGTCACGGCGCAATCACCTTCAACTCCCACTCGGTTCCTTCGCCCGGGCCTGTCCGGACTGTGACTGTGCCGCCCAGGTCTGTGATCCGGCCGCGGATCGACTGGCTCACGCCGAGGTGCCCGTCGACCCGGGCCTGCTCGAGCCGGGCCGGCGTCGTACCGATCCCATCGTCGCGGATCGACACCACCACCGCGTCGCCGAGGTCCTCGACCACGACCCAGGCGCGGGCCTCGGTACCGGCGTGCTTGGTCACGTTGCTCAGCGCTTCCTTGACCGCGGCAACCAGTTCGTCCGCGGTTGCGGCCGGCAACAACACCTGGCCGGCCGGTACGACGACATCCACCCGCGGCGTGGCCAACGGCAACAGTAACCCGCACAGATCGACCTGGTCGCCCCCGGCAGCGGTCGGCCGGGTCGACATCAAGGTGCGCAGGGCAACTTCCTGTTCAGCGGCCAACTTGGCCAGCTCGAGCGCATCGCCGCCGATCGCCGTACCGCGGCGCTGCACCTGGGCCAGTACCTGCATCACACCGTCATGGATGGACCGGCTGAGCCGCAGCCGCTCGGCGGTCGCGCTCTCGGCGGCGATCGCCTTCCGGAGCCGGGCTCCCGCCTGCCGCAGAGTCGAGGCGGCGTACCCGACGACCAGGCCCGCGACCAGCAGCAGTTGCACGTTGGCGAGGATCTCCGCCGCATTCTCGACACCGCGCAGCGACAGCAGCGCGAGGCTGATCGTGGCCGCACCGAGCAGACCGCCGTCCCGACCGCGGGAGATCGCCAGCGCGAGCACCGGCCCGGCCGCCCAGACCGAGGTCAGCACGGAGGCTCCGGCCCGGATGTCGACCAGCGGCTGCGCCCACAAGGTCGCGTACATACAGCCGACGGTCACGATCAGGTCGGCGAACGCCAGCCGGGTGTTCCGCCGTCCCCAGCGCCGGCTGTAGCCGATCGAGGAGACCACCGTCCAGGCGCCCATGACCGCCAGCAGGAGCAGCGCGCCGGACGGCCGGACGATCCCGTCCCAGCGGGACCAGACTCCGAAGCAGGCGAACGCCCAGGTGATCACGCGGAACACGACGAGCGCACGCCACAGGGGCTGCAGCAGGTCGACCGTCTCGCGCTCCACTAGCACAGTCTGCCAACTCCGGGGGCTGCCGCGGGTGAGGCGTCGTACGCGGCGGATTGAGTAGTTCCACCGATGACGGTGTTGGATGCCGCGCCTCCGGCGCGGCGCGGTATGGGGGCTCTGACTTCCTGCCGCAGGATTCCCCGCAGCTTTGCCGGAATTTCCGGCAAATACTTCAGCTCTGCCGATTTTCCCCGTACTCTCGCGCAAAACACGCTCGGGGGAGCAACTGACTACGCCGCGTCACCATACGCGGCTGGCATCGACCAAGCATGGAGGGGAATCGTGCGCAAGCTACCCGCCGGGCTATTCAGCCTGGCACTGGCGGCAACGGCCGGGCTCGGGTGGGCCTCGGCCAGCGATGCCGCCACACCGCCCCGGGAGATGGGCGCCGCGCCGGTCGCGAGTGAGGCGGCACCCGCGCCGGACGAACTGTCCAGCCCGCAGGAGGACAAGCGCCGTGACCTGCGGCAGGAGGCCCTGACCAAGGTGCTGAACGGCACCGCCAAGGTCGAGCAGCGCGACGGCAGCACCGTCGTCAACCTCGGCAGCAAGCAGGTCGGCGCGAAGGGTGTGAAGAACGCCAACGGCCGGGTCGACCAGTACGTCGAGCTGAGCCGGGAGAAGACCGACAAGATCTTCGTCGTGCTGGCCGAGTTCGGCAACGAGCGGCACCCGAGCTACCCGGACAAGGACCAGAACGCCGGCATCCCCGGCCCGGCCACCTTCGAGGGCCCGCTGAACAACCAGATCCCGGCGCCGGACCGGTCGGTGGACAACTCGACCGTCTGGCAGCCGAACTACGACCAGAAGCACTTCCAGGACTTGTACTTCGGCACCGGCAACTCGGTGAAGAAGTACTACGAGAAGCAGTCGTCCGGCCGGTACAGCGTCGACGGCGAGGTCACCGACTGGGTCAAGGTCAAGTACAACGAGGCCCGCTACGGCCGGTCGAACGGGTTCCCGTGTGCCGGCAACGTCTGCAACAACACCTGGTTCCTGATCCAGGACGCGGTCAACCAGTGGGTCGCCGACCAGAAGGCGGCCGGCCGGACCACCGCGCAGATCACCGCGGACCTGAAGACGTTCGACCAGTGGGACCGCTACGACTACGACGGTGACGGCAACTTCAACGAGCCGGACGGCTACATCGACCACTTCCAGATCGTCCACGCCGGCGGCGACCAGGCCGACGGCGACCCGCAGCAGGGGGAGGACGCGATCTGGTCGCACCGCTGGTACGCCAACTTCCCCGGCGGCCCGGTGAACCAGCCGAACCGCGGCGGCGCCCAGATCGGCGACACCGGCCTGTACGTCGGCGACTACACGATCCAGCCGGAGAACGGCGGCATCAGCGTCTTCGCCCACGAGTACGGCCACGACCTGGGTCTGCCGGACGAGTACGACACCTCCGGCGCGCCGGTCGAGAACGGCGTGAACTGGTGGACGATCATGGCCCAGAGCCGGGTCGGCAAGCCGACCGACGGCGGCATCGGCGAGCAGGCGGCCGACTTCAACGCGTGGGACAAGCTGCAGCTCGGCTGGCTGGACTACGAGATCGTCGCGGCCGGTCAGAACCGGACCGTCGAGCTCGGCCCGCACGAGTACAACACCAAGAAACCCCAGAGCCTGGTGGTGACGCTGCCGAAGAAGCCCCTGGTGCACGACCTGGTGCCACCAGCGGCCGGCACCAAGTCATGGTGGAGTGGTGAAGGCAACAACTTCACCCACACGATGAACCGTCAGGTCACGCTGCCGGCCGGCCAGCCCGCCAGCCTCACCTTCCAGGCCAACTGGGACATCGAGGACTGTGGCGCGGAGGCCTGTGACTACGCCTACGTCGAGGTGAACGACGGCACCGGCTACAAGCCGATCGCCGGCAACATCACCAAGGCGGCCGAGGGCAACGGCATCGACGGCACCAGCACCGGCTGGCAGCCGGCCACCTTCGACCTGTCGGCGTACGCCGGCAAGACGATCGGCCTGCAGTTCCGCTACACCACCGACCCCGCGGCCGGCGGCAAGGGCTTCTTCGCCGACGAGATCGCGGTGACCTCAGGCACGACCGCGGTGGTCACGTCCGGTGCCGAGACCTCGCCCGACGGCTGGACGCTGAACGGCTTCAGCGCGGCCGGCGCCAGCTTCACCACCCTGCACGACAACTACTACATGGCGTCGCACATCAACTACGTCGACCACGACCAGTACCTGCAGACCGGCCCGTACAACTTCGGTTGGGCGAGCACGCTGCCGGACAAGGTCGAGCACTTCCCGTACCAGGACGGTCTGCTGCTCTGGTACTGGGACACCTCGCAGGAGGACAACAACACCAACGAGCACCCCGGTCAGGGTCTGGTGCTGCCGATCGACAGCCACCCGGTCCCGATCAACCGTCTCGACGGCCAGATCTGGCGGCCGCGGATCGCCGGGTACGACGCGCCGTTCGGTCTGGAGAAGGCGGACTCGTTCACCCTGCACGTCAACGGGCAGGCGAACTACATCCGCGGCCAGAATGCTGTCTCCACCTTCAACGACAGCAAGCAGTACTGGTACCCGGAGCAGCCGCAGAACGGCGTCAAGGTGCCGAACAACGGCGTCAACATCAAGGTCCTCTCGCGCAACGGAACGACCATGACGGTCCAGGTCTCCAAGCGCAAGTGACACCCTGAGCAGCACGAAGAACAGCCCCCGAGGCCAAGACCTCGGGGGCTGTTTCGTGTTCGGTTACTGAGCCGCTGCCACCTGGTACGGCGTCAGGTCGCCGGCCAGGTCGGGATGGACCTTGGCGGTGAGGCGGGTGCCGTCGGCGGTGTGTTCGAGCTGGCCGACCGAGCCCTCGGAGTGGATCCGGGAGACCAGGTCGCCGCGGTCGTACGGAAGCAGCAGGTCGACGGCCACGTCCGGCTGCGGCAGCGATGCCTCGACCAGCGCCTTGAGCTTGTCGATGCCGTCGCCGGTGCGGGCCGAGACGATGATCGCGCCCGGCTCGCGGTGCAGGATCGGGGCCAGCGCGATCGGGTCGGCCAGGTCGCCCTTGTTGATCACGATGATCTCCGGGACGTCCGTCGCGCCGATCTCGCCGAGCACCTCGCGGACCGCCTGGATCTGGGCCAGCGGGTCGGGGTGCGAACCGTCGACCACGTGCAGCAGCAGATCCGCGTCCGCGACCTCTTCCAGCGTCGAGCGGAACGCCTCGACGATGTCGTGCGGCAGGTGCCGGACGAACCCGACGGTGTCGGTGAACGTGTACACGCGGCCGTCGGAGGTCGTCGTCCGCCGGGTGGTCGGGTCCAGCGTCGCGAACAGCGCGTTCTCGACCAGGACACCGGCTCCGGTGATCTTGTTCAGCAGCGAGGACTTGCCGGCGTTGGTGTAACCCGCGATCGCGACCGACGGGATCGAGTGCCGGCGGCGCTCCTGGCGCATCGTCGACCGCGTGCCCTTCATGTCCTTCAGCTCACGGCGGAGCTTGGAGATCTTGGTGTTGATCCGGCGCCGGTCGGTCTCGATCTTGGTCTCACCGGGACCACGGCCACCGATACCGCCACCGGCCGCGCCGACGCGTCCACCGGCCTGGCGGGACAGGTTGCCACCCCAACCACGCAGGCGCTGCTTCATGTACTGCAGCTGGGCCAGCTCGACCTGGGCCTTGCCTTCCTTGCTCTTCGCGTGCTGCGCGAAGATGTCCAGGATCAGCGCGGTCCGGTCGACCACCTTGACCTTGAGCTTGTCCTCCAGGTTGCGCAGCTGCGCCGGGGCCAGCTCGCCGTCGGCGATCACCGTGTCGGCGCCGAGCGACGCGACCAGGTTGCGCAGGTCGGCCACCTTGCCGGAACCGATGAAGGTCGCCGGGTCAGGCTTCTTCCGCCGCTGGATCACGCCGTCCAGCACCTCGGAACCGGCGGTCTCGGCGAGCAGCTTCAGCTCGGCCAGCGAGTTCTCCGCGTCTTCGGCGCTGCCCTCGGTCCAGACGCCGACCAGCAGCACCCGCTCGAGCAGCAGCTTGCGGTACTCGACCTCGCTGATGTCGGTCAGCTCGGTCGACATGCCGACTATACGGCGCAGGGCCTGGCGTTCCTCGAGCTCGAGCCCCTCGGTGCCCAGCTCGGAGTCGTGCGAGTCGTGACCCGTCAACGAATCGCCGGAGTCATCGCCCTCAGTGAGGTCAAGTTCGACGTCGGTGGTCTCGTCGTAAAAGTTCGAATGGGTCGTCATATACCTTCCATCGTGGCACGGGCCACCTAGTACAGGCGACCCGATTAACCACGTCAACGCCCCACGCGGTACCTGAATTCCCCTTCAGGCCGGTAACCAGGCCCGATCGAAGTCTCCGCGAGCGTGGATCACGGCCGGTCCGGTCAGCTCCAGATGGTTGTCCGCACGCCACGTCACGGTGACTTCACCGCCCGGTACGCCGACGCGATACGTGACCGGGAGCTCGTCCCGGGCCGCCCGCGCGGCCGCCACGGTCACGGCACAGGTCCCGGTCCCGCAGGATCGCGTCTCCCCCGATCCGCGCTCGTGCACCCGCATCTCGACGTCGTGCGGACCCCGCCGTACGACGAACTCGAGGTTCACGCCGTCGGGAAACGCTTCCTGGGGGGACCAGGTGGGCTGGTCGCACAGGTTGCCGGGCTCACGGAGGTCGTCGACGAAGGCGACCGCGTGCGGGTTGCCCATGTCCACGGTGACAGCCGGCCACTGGTGCCCGTTCGCCTCCACGACCACGCCCGCCGGACCGGGCAGCGTGGGCTCGCCCATGTCCACCGTCAGCGTGCCGTCGTCGTTCAGCACGACCTCTTTGACGCCGGCTCTGGTGCCGACCCGGACCGGCTTGCCCCCGGTCAGCCCGGCTTCGGTCAGATACCGCACGAAGACGCGGACGCCGTTGCCACACATCTCCGCGATCGAGCCGTCGGCGTTGCGGTAATCCATGAACCAGTCGCCGCCGTCCTCGACGTACGACTGCCGGCCGCCCTCGATCACCCGCAGGACGCCGTCCGCCCCGAGGCCGGCGTGCCGGTCGCACAGGAAGCGCACCACCGACGCGTCCAGCTCGCCGTGGATCGTGCCGTCGGGGTCGGGCAGGATCACGAAGTCGTTCTCCGTGCCGTGCCCCTTCAGCCAAGCAAACTTGCTCATCCACGTCCTCGCTTCGCTCCGGGCGCGGATGAGACACGAGATGCACTGTGCCTTCTGATGGCCTCGCTTCGCTCGCCCATGAGGAAGATCGTACGGTGTTGCCCATGGAGCTGATCGCCTACTTCTGGGAGCAGGAGGACGCCGAGACGGTCGCCGCCCGGCTGGACGGTGACGTACGGCGCGGCCGCTTCCACGGCGAGGACGACGACGAGGACCACCCGTGGGTCGTCGTACTGCGCGATGTGGATCGGAGCGAACTCGACGATCTGCTGACCGAGTACGACGGATGGCTCGAGACGACCGCCGAGGACGCCGCCGTCACGCCTCCCCCGTTGCCGAGCGAACCCAAGCGGTTCAAGACGACCTGAGCGGACGATCGATGCCACAATGTTGCCTGTGGCATCGATTACCTCGCCTCCAAAGGGTTGGCCGCCGGTCCTGGGCGTAGTACTTCTCCGAGGCGGCCACGTCCGCTGGGAGGGCGAGCCCGGGGACAGCGCGTCAAGTGAGGACGCGCCCCGGCCGCTTACCCGTAGGTACGCTGTCGGCCAGCACCTGCTGACCCCCGACAAGCAGGTGCTCGATGCCGACGGACAGTTGCCAGGGATCGTCGTACGTCGACCTGTCGGCGACTCGCGATGGGTCGAGTACGACGAGGTCGGCGACGGCACCGGGTTTGATCACACCGCGGTCGGAGAAACCCAGCCGGGACGCGGGCAGTGAGGTCATCCGGCGGATCGCCTCGGGCAGGGAGAGTACGCCGAGGTCCCGCGCATACCGGCCGAGGACCCGGGGGAATGTGCCGAAGTTGCGCGGATGCGGGTGGCCGGGCCCGGTGGCGTCGAGGATCCAGCCGTCGCTCGCGACGCTCGTGCACGGGTGCTGCAGCACGGTCACGACGTCGTCCTCGCTCATCGCGTGGTTGACCACACTGACCGCGGCCCGGTGGTGCTCGAGCACCCTCAGTGCGGCTTCGGCCGCGTCCACCTCGTCGCGCCGGGCGATCTCCGCGAGGCTGAGGCCGCGACAGTCCTCGTACCGGCCGGGTGGCACCGACGCGATCACGACCGCGTCCGGATCGAACAGGTCACCGGTGCGAAGAGCGGCGGCGATCCGCTCGCGTTCGGTCCGATCGGCGAGCCTGGCCAGGAGACCTTGCGTGCCGCCGTCCATCGCCCAAGTGGGCAGCCGGGTGGTGAGCGTCGTACTGGAGGCTGTGTAGGGGTAGACGTCCCAGGTGACGTCCAGACCGTCTGTGCGGGCCTGGTCGAGGCGTTCGAGCGCCGTGACGACCAGACCGTGGTTTCGTTCGCCGACGGACTTCAGGTGCGAGACCTCGAGTCTTGCGCCGGCTGCCCTCGCCGCGGTCATCGCCTCGTCCAATGCGCTGAGCAGACCCGCGCCTTCGTTGCGGATGTGGGTCGAGTAGAGCAGCCCGCAGTCGGCCGCGGTCGCCACCAGGGCGGCGACTTCGGACGACTCCGCGTAGGCACCCGGCGCGTAGATCAAGCCGGTCGAGAAGCCCACAGCGCCTTGCTCCGCGGCGATGCGCAGCAGGTCTTGCATCGTCCGCAGCTCGTCCGGTGACGGCGCCCGCTCCGCGTTGCCCATCGCTGCGATCCTCAGCGCCGAGTGGCCGACCTGGAGCGCGACGTTCACGGCCGCGGGCTCCAGGGATGCGGCGAACTCGCCAGTGTCCCGCCACGACCAGTCGTGCTTCGGGTCGAGGAACGCCGTACCGGTCCGCATGGACTCCAGGTCCGTGATCGGGAACGGGGACCAGCCGCAGTTCCCGGTGACCAGGGTGGTCACGCCCTGACGCAGTTGGGTGGTCGCCTCGGGCGACGTACGCACACTGAAGTCCGCGTGCGAGTGCAGGTCGATGAAGCCCGGCGCCACGATGTTGCCTGCGGCATCGATCACCGCGGAGTCGGCCGGCTGCGAGGTGGGCGGCAGGACATCGGCGATCCGGCCGCCGTCTACCACCACCGTCGCCGCAACCGGCTCTGTCCCGGTGCCGTCCAGGACGAGTCCGCCGGTGATCGCGATCATGTCGTCACCAGCAGGATCCCGGCGTACATGACGCAGGCGGGCACCAGCATCATCCATCCGGTGATGAGCATGCTCTTCAGGTCCGAGGACCGGGCCAGGCCCATCGCACCGACCATGTTGGCGTTCGGGAACGGCCCGTACGTGTCCGCCTTCGACGCGAAGAGCAGCACCACGACCCACGCGCCCGGACCCACGCCCGCGCTCGCCGCCAGCGTCCCGAACACCTTGTCGAGCAGGACGACCTGGGCCGCCGTGGCGCCGGGTACGCCGACCCAGCCGAGCAACGCGATCGCGATCGCCACCCCGAACCCGGACACCGTCGCGAGCTCGGGCCCGAGTTCGTCGAGGATGACCTTGAACGGCGCCAGCTGGTCGATCAGCGCGAACAGGGCGGCCAGCAACCAGAACAGCAGCAGGATGCTGATCAGCTTCGCGCCGCCGCGGTACATGTGCTCGGCGATGTCCCGGGCGCTCAGCCGGCCGGCCAGACCGGTGACGATCCCCAGCACCGGCAGCGCGAGCAACGGGAAGTTCGTGCCGGCCTCGGTCACTGTCGCGTACACGACGCTGCCGAGCAGTACGACGAGGAAGGTGGCCGTCGCGGCCCGCGGGGCCCGAGCGGTGGTCGCGCTGTCGTCGGAGACGAGTTCGGCGAGGTCGTACTCGTCGCCGGTGCCCGCGGTCCGGCGCTGGATGTAGGCCACCACGAACGGGCCCAGCACCAGAGACAGCACGGCCAGCGGACCGGCGCCGTACCCGAGGTAGGTCAGGTAGTTGACGTCGGCCGCGGTCATGATCGCGACGTTCGATCCCGCGAACGGCGCGACCGTGAGGCCGGCGCAGCCGCCGATGAAGATCATCGAGGCGGTCGCCGCGCGGGTGTAGCCCAGCCGCGCGGTGATCGGCAGCACGATCGGCGCCGCGATGGCGAGCGCACCGGCCAGCGTGCCGAGGCTGGCGACCAGGGCCAGGCACGACACCATCACACCGACGACGACCGCGACCCGGCTGCGATCCCCGGCGACGCGCATCACGCCCGACACGATCGTCGTCGCCACGCCGGTGACCCTGAGCACCTCGCCGACGCCGGCGCCCAGCACGATGATCAGGCCGATCGCCGTGACCGAGTCGGCCAGCGACTTACCCAGCAACGTGCCGGTCTCGATCGGGCTCAGCCCGACGATCAGAATGCCGGACAGCACCGAGATGACGGTGCCGACGACGATGTCCATGCCCAGCAGGCACAAGACGGCGTACAGCACGATCGGCAGCAGGCCCCACAACGTCGGGCCGTCCGTGAGCAGCCCGGCGACGACCGACGCCAGCAACCCGATCGCGGCGATCGCGTTCAGCCAGTGTCGACGGCCGGTCGCGAGCTTCGTCTGGTAAGCGTTCGCCGGGGCGTCCGTGCGTAGGTCCTGACTCATCCAAGGGTCCTGTTCTGTCAGAGAGCGAGCGTGGCCACGGTGTTCGCGGCGATCAGGTCGGTGTCGAGCGCGTGACCCAGACCTGGTCCCGTCGGCACCTGGACGACACCTCGGGACGCGGTCACCGGAGGGGTGATGACGTCCTGGGCGTAGTACTTGTCCGAGGCGGACACGTCCGACGGGAGGGAGAAACCGGGCAGGCTGGAGAGCGCGACGTTGGCCGCGCGGCCGACGCCGAACTCGTGCATGCCCCCGCACCAGACCGGGATCCCGGCCTGCTGCGCGCGGTCGTGCGCGGCGCGGGCTGTCGTCAGTCCGCCCATCCGCGAGACCTTGATGTTGAGCACCTTCAACGCCCCGACGGATACGGCGGTCTCGAGGTCGTCGAGCGTCTCGATGCTCTCGTCCAAGCAGATCGGGGTCGCCACCTGTCGCTGCAGGCGGGCGTGATCCAGCAGGTTCCGCGGCGCGAACGGCTGCTCGATCATCGTCAGGCCGAACTCGTCCAGGGCCCGCAGGTAGTCCAGGTCGTCCCCGGAATAGATGCCGTTGGCATCGACATGAAGGTCGAGCTCCGGGTAGGCGGCGCGCACCGCTCGCACCGGCTCGACGTCCCAGCCGGGCGCGATCTTCAGCTTCACCCGCGGATAGCCGGCCGCGACCTGCCGCTCGACCTCGGCCAGCAGGCCGTCGATCGTCGGCTCGATCCCGAGCGAAACCCCGGCGACCACCTCGGTCCGGGTCCCGCCGAGCGCCTCGGCCAACGGCACTCCCCGCACGGCCGACCACAACACCCAGGCCGCGACATCCACACCTGCCTTGGCGAACTGGTTGCCGCGGACCTTCGCCCACAATCGCGAGACCTGCTCCGGGTGTTGCCACTGCTGACCGAGCACGGCCGGCAAGAGGTAATGCTCGGCGATCTGCCAGCAGGTCTCGACCGTCTCCGGGGCGTAGTACGGATCCGACGGTGAAGCGATCTCGCCCCAGCCGACAGCTCCGGACGCGTCCTCCAGCTCGACCAGGATGTGATCGAGAAACGTCTTACGGTGCGAGCTGGTGCGGAACGCGTGCACCAGCGGCATCCGCACCCGGTGCAGCCGGGCAGCGGTGATCTCAAGGTCAGTTGACATACAGTCCCAGCTCCGTGTTCAGGCGGTCGCGCTCTCCCAGCCGCCGGCGCGCGCCCTTCGCGCTCGCCGTGGTCAGGGTCGCCAGCACGTGCAGCACGGACGCCACCACCGTGGGCGAATCGACGTACGACGCACTCCCGGTGGCGACGTAGATGCTCTGGTTCGCGATCTTCGCCAGCGGCGCGTCCTCGAAGTCGGTGACGGCGACGAGTTCACCGCCGGCCTCGACGAAGGCGCGGGCGATCTCCACGGTGTCGCGGCGGTAGCGGCGCAGCGAGAACGCGACCATCAGGTCGTTGGACCGAACGTCGGACAGTACGTCGACACCGCGGACGACCGTGCCGTCGATCAGCGTGACCTGGGACAGGCCGGCGCTGAGGTCGAAGGCGAGCAGCGAGGCGTAGGAGAACGACTTCGCCGAGCCGATGATGAACCGGCGGCGGGCGGCCACGATCCGGGCTGCCGCCTGGGCGATCGAGTCGTCGGCCAGGATCCGGTCGAGCGCCTGCTCGATCGAGGCTCGTTCCTGCTCGACCACTCGGCGCTGCAACTGGGTCGACGATCGCCTCTGCAGGCGGGCGTCGTACCGCTGGTGCGGGCTGGCCAGTTCGCGGTTGCGGGCCTCTTCAGTCATCGTCCACCGGTCCGAAGTCGTAGCCGGCAGTCCCGTCGGGGCGACGGCGGCACGACACCGCGGCGAGGCCCTTGCCGAACAACTCCACGAAACTGTCTCGCCACACCTGCCGGACCTCGTCCGTGACCTCGGCCGGCAGGACCAGCTGAGCGGCCACTTCCGTGGGCTCGGGTTCGCGGGTCAGATCCCACTCGACGACCACGCGGTCGGTGCCGGGGCCGTACATGTCCGGGACGTACCAGCGGCCTCGGGCGCCGAGCACATCCAGGTTGAAGTGCCCGTTGCGGATCTGGAACGGATCGTAGGTCCAGCGCATCCGCGTCATGCCGGAACCGAGGGCCACTTCGCGCTGCGCATGCTTCAACCGGCGGCCCAGGCCGCGCCCCTGCTGTCCCGCGGCGACCACGGCCGACTGCGAGTAGTGGTAGAAGCCGCGGCCGTCGGTGCCACAGAAGCCGTAGGCGAAGGCAACGAGCCGATCCGCCTCGTCCAGCACACCGACGACCGAGCCGCCGTTGCCCGCCAGCGCACCGAGGAGCCGCGGGTTCAGCCCGTAGTCCGGCTGCTGGTAGCCGAACACCTCGCGGTACAGCGACGAGGCCTCGGCGTACTGCGCACCGGTGGTGAGCGAGACGGTCCGGAAACTGTCGTGCACCGGCCACTCCTCTCGAAGATACGTATCAGATAACCGGAGTTAATCTGTTCAGAACAACCGAGTCAACCGATGCCCGAATGATGATACGTTCTCTATCTATGACCGCAGATCGTCTTCGGGAGTACGTCGGGCACGAGACGCCGACCGGTGACAGCCAGGCTCTGAACGCGTTCGCCGACCGGCTCCTGGCCCGGTATCGCGAGCTGGGCGGGACCGCCCGTCGCGTCGCAGCACCGACCGGCGACCACGTAGTTGCCGACTTCCCCGGCCGGGGGCCGCGGGCCGCGGAGGCGCCGCTGCTCTTCCTCGGGCACCACGACACCGTGTGGCCGGTCGGGCAGCTGCAGGACGCGATGCCCTGGCGTGAACAGGACGGAGTCATCCACGGTCCCGGCGTCTTCGACATGAAGGGCGGACTCGTCGTCCTGGAAACGGCGCTCGAACAGATCGCCGTCCTCGAACACCGTCCGGTGCGCGTCGTGGTGGTCGCCGACGAGGAGATCGGCTCCCCATCGGCCCGCGATCTCGTCACCGCCGAGTCGGCCGGGGTGCTCGCCGCGTTCGGCCTCGAGCCACCGCATCCGAACGGCGACCTCAAGACATCGCGCTGGGGCAGCACCCGGGTCCGGATCGAGGTCACCGGCCGCGAGGCACACGCCGCCCTCGACCCTGGCAGTGGCGTCTCCGCGGTCGACGAACTCGTCGACCAACTGATCCTCGTCCGCGCGGTGGTCAGCAGGTACGCCGAGGTGTTGTGCAACGTCGGCACGATCACCGGAGGCGGCCGGACGAACGTCGTACCCGGGTTTGCGGCGGCCGATATCGGCTTCCGGTTCGTCGATCCGGAGACAGAGCGGGCGGTACTCGACGCGGTGACCGGTCTCGAGCCGGTGCGTGCGAACGCGGAGATTCAGGTGCGCGTGATGTCGAATCGCCCGGCCTGGCGGCCGTCGCCGGCGACCGACGAGTTGCTGGGGAAGGTGATCGCAGCCGGGCGGTCTGTTGGCCAGGAAGTCGATGGAGCAGCGGCTTCAGGGGCCGCCGACACCAATCTGACCGGCTGGCTCGGGATTCCGACGCTGGACGGCCTGGGGCCGCTGGGTCAAGGCGCCCACGCTGTCCACGAACAGGTGATCGCGGCGAGCCTGGCCGAACGAGCCGACCTGGTCGCCGCGATCATCACCTCGCTCTAGCGCCAGAAGACCCGTTGCGTCCGAAGATCCGTGGTCTATAGCCCTCACATCTTCGGACGCAACGGGTCGGTCAGGGCCGGACGGTTCCCGCGGATCCGCCGCCTCGGCGGGTCGGCTCCGCGGCCGCCAGGATCGCGCCGCCGGGCAGGAACTCCAGCGCCGCGACTGCTCCGATCTCGGCCGCCGAGCTCCCGGGAGCACCTGCCGGCGTGAAGGTGTGGCCGTACGGCGCGAGCGCCGAACCGTAGGTGTCGATGAAGGACTGTTCGGCGGTGACCGACGCAGTGTTGCGCTGGGACGCGCGCGGTGCGGCGATCGCCTCCGGCAGGGTCATGCCACGGTCGAGCCGGTTCGTCAGCGTCTGCAGGACGGTGGTGATGATCGTCGAGCCGCCGGGCGATCCGATCGCGATGTACGGCTTGCCGCCGCGCAGCACGATCGTCGGCGACATCGAGGACCGTGGCCGCTTGCCGGCCGCCACGATGTTCGGGTCCTTGGGGTCAGGGACTGCGGAGAAGTCGGTCAGCTCGTTGTTCAGCAGGAACCCGCGTCCGGGGACCGTGATGCCGCTGCCACCGGTCTGCTCGATCGTCAGCGTGTACGAGACGACGTTGCCCCACTTGTCCGCGGTGACCAGGTGCGTGGTCGAACGGCCTTCGGTGTCCGGCCGCTGCTCGGCGGCCGTGCCCTGCGCGCACGGCGAGTACTTGCCGTCCGGCGAGCCCGCCGGCACCGGCTTGACCGCGGCCTTCTGCGGGTCGATCAAGCACGACCGCTCGGCGCCGAAGCCCGGTGACAACAGCTCCTTCTGCGGTACGTCGACGTACGCCGGATCACCGATGTACGCACCGCGATCCGCGAAGGCCAGCGCGGAGGCCTCGAGGTAGGTGTGCAGCGCCTGCGTGGTGCTCTGCTGCCTCAGGTGCTGCGGCTGCAGGATGTTGAGCGCCTCACCGACGGTGATGCCGCCGGATGACGACGGCGGCATGCCGTACACGTCCAGGCCGTCGTACCGAACGCTGGTCGGTTGGCGGTCGATCGCCTTGTACTTCGCCAGGTCGCCCGTGGCGAGGTATCCGCTGAAGAACGGCAGCGTGGCGTCGGCGGTCTTCGGTGGGTTCTCGGCCACGGCCGCCATCTCGCCGGCCAGCGGACCGCGGTAGAACACCGACGCGCCCTGCTTGGCGATCAGGCGGTAGGTGTCGGCGAGCTCCGGGTTCTTGAACACCGACCCGACCTGCGGCGCGTCGCCGTTGGGCAGGAACAGCTTCGCCGTCGGCACGACCTGCGCGAACCGGTCCTTGTTCTCGAGCGTCTGGAGCCGGAACGTCGGGTCGACCACGAAGCCGCGATCGGCCAGGTCGGCGGCCGGAGTCAGAGCCTTGCCGAGCGGCAGCGAACCCCACTGCCGCAGCGCGCTGTCCCAGGTCGCCAGCGTGCCCGGCACACCGATCGACACACCAGAGGTCACCAGCTGCGCGAAGGGGTACGGCTGACCCGTCGCCTTGTTCATGAACGCGTCCGACGGCATGTCCGCGGGTGCGGTCTCGCGGCCGTCGATCGTGAACACCTTGTGTTTCTTGGCGTTGTAGTAGACGAAGTACCCGCCACCGCCGACACCGGCGGAGTACGGCTCGGTCACCCCGAGGGCGGCGGCCGTGGCCACCGCGGCGTCGACCGCGTTGCCGCCACGCCGCAGTACGTCGAGGCCGATCTTGGTCGCGTTCGGGTCGACCGACGACACCGCGCCGCCGAACCCGACCGCGGTCGGTTGTCTGACCGGGCTCTGGTCCGGCGGGCTCGCGACGGCTCCGCTCGCACTCAGACCGGACAGGAGAAGGGCACCTGCAGACAGAGATGCGACCAGCTTCTTCACGAGTTCTCCCGCGGGGCGTCGGCGACAGGGTCAAGCCCTTGCCTATCCCACGGCGAGGTTGTGCGCCACTCGAGGCGCGCCTACTTGATGGCGCAGGAGTCCATGAACTGGCGCAGGACGTCGTCGGGCCACTCGACGGTGCCGCTCGGGAGCTGGACCAGCAGCCACTTGTCGGCGAGCTTCACCTGGCCGGTCAGCCGGCCGTCGAGAGTGCCGATGTGGAAGGTCTTGCCGGCCCCGTCGGTGACCCGGACCGACATCAGACTGCGCGCCTGTGGAGCTGCCTGCAGCACGATCTTGGCGGCGGTGTCCGCGGTCCGCATCTCGGGCTGCGAGAGTACGACGCGGCCGGCGGCGATCGGGGTCTCGGCGGTCCAGCCCTTCGGCGCGAGCGCGCAGTCGATCGTGCGCCAGGGCTTGTTGTTCGCCACCAGTTCCGCCACGGTCGCGCCGAACATGGACATCGTCTCGCCGCTCTTGGCTGGAGCGGGTCGGGCCGTCGAGGGGGTCGTACTCGCGGCGGCGGTCTCCGGCTCGCCCGATCCGCCCGCGACCTCGGTGCTGCCGCCGGTCCCCCACCACTTCACCTGGTTGCCGACCGCAAGGACAGCGGCCGACACGGCGGCCACGCACAGTACTCCGGTGACCCGGCGCCGGCGCTTGATCCGGCGGAGCGCGCGCCGGCCGCGGGCGACGTCCGCCTCGATGTCCGCGTCCGGCAACCCATCGGCCGCAGTATCCGCGAACCCCTCCAACAGCCTCTTGACCTCGTCCACCGTGTTCTCAACTACTCCCCGTCGTACGATCCGTTTCCTCGGACATCAGTTCTTTCAGACGCTTCAACGCCTTCGCCGTCTGGCTCTTCACGGTCCCCTCGGTGCACTCCAGGATCCGTGCGCAGGTGGCCACGTCGAGATCCTGGAAGTACCGCAGGACCAGCACCGCCCGCTGCCGCGGCGCGAGATCCAGCAACGCCCCGCGCACGGCCAGGGTGTCCACCGGGTCCGCCTCGTCGGACAGCCGCGGCTCGACCGTCTCCGCCGTCACCACCTCGGGGTGGCGGCCGGCGCGGCGACGCTCGTCCAGGAAGGCGTTGACCAGGATGCGGTGCGCATAAGGGCCGGCGCCTTCGTGCTTGATCCGGTGCCAGTGCACGTAGACCCGCGTGCAGGCGGTCTGCACCAGATCTTCGGCGGTGTGCACGTCCCCCGCGGTCAGCAGGAGAGCCGTCCTCATCAGTCGGGTGCGATCCGCGAGCAGGTACTCGCGGAACTCGGCCTCACGGTCACCCCCTCGCATCTACGGCCCCTGATTGATGACTCGGGCCTTCTTCCACCCCGACTACGCCGCTGCTCGGCTTCCGGTTGCCTTCGGCTATCACTTCGAGTGCCTTCTCCAGCAGATCGGGGGCGTCGTACGGCAGCCAACTGATTCGTTGGTCCTTACGGAACCACGAGTCCTGCCGGCGCGCGAAGCGGCGCGTGGCCTGCGCGGTCCGCTCCCGCGCCTCCACCTCGTCGATCTCACCGTTCAGCAACGCGATCACCTGCGAGTAGCCGAGCGCCCGGTTGGCCGTCTTCCCCTCAATCAAACCCTTGTTCAGCAGACCTCGCACCTCGTCGGCGAATCCGGCGTCGAACATCCGGTCCACCCGCCGCCCGATCCGCTCGTCCAGCTCCGGCCGCGGTACGTCGAGACCGAGCTGGACCGCACCCGGATACACGTACCGATGCTCGGGCAGGGTCGCGACGTACGGGCCGCCGGTGATCTCGACGACCTCGAGCGCCCGGACGATCCGGCGGCCGTTGCTGGGCAGGATCTGCTCCGCCGCCTTCGGGTCGATCTGCGTCAGCTTCTCGTGCAGGGCCCCGGAGCCCTTGTCCGCCAGCTCGGCTTCCAGGCGGGCGCGAACGATGGGGTCGGTGCCGGGGAAGACGAAGTCGTCGAGGATCGCGCGGATGTACAGCGCAGATCCGCCGGCGAGCACCGGGACCTTGCCGCGGTTGATGCAGTCGTCGATCGCTTGCCGGGCCAGTTGCTGGAACTCGGCGACGGTCGCGGTCTCGGTGACATCGAGGATGTCCAGCAGGTGATGCGGTACGCCGTCGCGCTCCGTCGTACTGATCTTCGCCGTACCGATGTCCATGCCGCGATAGACCTGCATCGCGTCCGCGTTCACCACCTCGCCGCCGAGGCGCTTGCACAAGGCAACGGACAGGTCGGACTTGCCGGCGGCGGTGGGACCGACGACCGCGACGACGAGTGGATCGGGCATCCCTCCAGTCTGACAGGGTCCTTATGAAGACTCCGCCAAGAGGGCCAGACTGGCCTTGTGGTTGACCCGGAAAGTTCGGTAGGAACACTGCAGATCGCATTACGTCTACGGGAGGAAACCAGTGTCGAATCCGTTCGAGGAAGAGTCCGACGCGGCCAAGGAGAAGTTGGGGCTGGGCGACGAGGCCGATGAGTTCGCCGCGAAGAGTGGCGGCGACGTCGAATTCAAGCGCAGCGGCGGCGATGTCGAGTCCAGGAGTGGCGGCGACGTCGAGTTCAGTGGTGGAGACGTCGAGTCCACTGGCGACGAGGGTGAAGACAGCGGTGGTGACGTAGAGTCGGAGCCGTCTGGCGACGACGTCTGAGTCTCGGTCCGACTCCGGGCCCGTCCGCATGGCACTCGCGGAGATCCCACAGTTCTGGCGTTGCAGGTGCGAAGATCGCCGCAAGCTGTCTGTAAGCACTTAACTACGCAGGAATGGGAGCCCGGAGATGGGCATCTTCGACAAGTTCAAGGGTAAGGCCGAGGGCCTGAAGGAAAAGGCCGGCGACCTGGTCGACCAGCACGGCGACAAGGTTGGCGAGGGTCTCGACAAGGCCGGTGACTTCGTCGACGAGAAGACGGGCGGCAAGTACGGCGACAAGATCGCCCAGGGTGTCGAGAAAGCCAAGGATGGCCTGGACGGCCTCGACGGCCAGAACGACGACATCCCGGACGGCCCGAACCAGCCCGCCTGATCACCACCCGAAGGGCCGCAAGGGAAACCCCCTTGCGGCCCTTTCGTCATGTCCAGGGGTGAACACGCCCAAAGGACACCTTGTCGCGGCGCCAGCTCTTCTGGCCGCGCCGCGAACCGCTGACACGGATCGCGCACTCGGCGCGGAAAAACCATGGAAGCGCCCGCCCGGCATTGGACACCGCCTTCGGCGGCGCGCACACCGGTGACAGGGACCAGCGCAATCGGTGAAACAGCCAGCTAGAAGGGCGCGCGCCGCAACACGAGCCGTCGTGATCGGCGCAGCGAAGTCGTTCCGAAGGAAGGCGAACCGGCATGAACAATTACCCGGCCGATGACGAGCGGAGGGGAGCAACTGGCGGTCTGCTGGCCGATGCACCGGGCAAGCTCGTGCCTCGCCACGAAACGTCGAGGTCGTTACCGCACTTGCCTTCCGCCCCGGGTCAATTTAAGGGGAGAACCTCGCAATTGCACCCTTCTACCCACCGCATACCCGGGGTGAAGGGACCAGATCAGGGGTGAACCCCGCACCTGGCCGCCAGGACCGGCTTCGGGCTGGCGGTCACTCCGGACTACCGCCCCAACCCTGCTTGACGCGGCAGCAGCCGCACTCCCCCTACCAAGCCGAGTGGAACTGGTCAGCGGCGAATGACGAGCAGGGCTGTGGTGCTCGGAGGAGGTTCAGGTGTGAGGGCCGGGGCGCTTGGCGGCGGTCGCTAGGAGGTCGCCGCAGAAGGAGTGGATGGCTCGGTTGACTGTTTCGGGGCGCTCCCAGGGCATGAAGTGGCCGGCGCCTTTGACCCAGAAGGGGCCGACTGCTTCCGGGAAGGCGAGTGCGCATCGCTGCTCGGCGTGGTCGCCGATGGTTACCTGGTCGGCGCCGATCAGTACCAGGGCGCGCTGCTGGACCGGGCGGTCGAGCATTTCTGGGGCCGACAGTGGCCGGGTGCCCATGACCACTTCGTAGTCGGCGAAGGAGGCGCGCAGGCGGTCCGTGTCGCCGTACGGCTCGGTCAGGAAGGCCAAATCGTCTTCGTCGAAGGCATCGGGCGGACACCACAGGCGATGTCCGTAGAACTCAGCTATGTAACGCCGCCGCTGTTCGGGGGTGTTGAGGTCTGCGACCAAGGCGTCGGCGTGGCGCCCTTGGAGGCGGTGGTAGTCGTAGACGGCGGGCTTGGGCCGGCTCGGCGGGATGCCCGCCGCTGCGAACGTCTCAGCCAGGTCGGGCATGGAGTCGTCCAGGATCACCAAGCGGTCCACCCGGTCGGGGTGGCGGTTGGCCATGTCGACGGCGATCATCGCGCCCAGGTCGTGCCCGGCGATGACTGCGCGATCCCAGCCGAGCTTGTCGAACAAGGCGGTCAGGTCGGTGTTGAACGCGTTGAGGTCGTAGAAGTCATCCGGTGCGAAATCGGAGTCGCCGTACCCGCGCAGGTCCGGCGCGACGACGTCGAAACCCACCTCGGCCAGCGGGACGATGTTGTGCGACCAGATGCGACTCGTGCACGGGAACCCGTGGATGAGCAGCAGCGGTACGCCGCCGTCCCCACGACGCCGCACCGCCAGGCGGTGCCCATCACGGACTTCGATCCGCTCGGTCGCAACGACCTCAGTCGGAAGAACCATGCACGTGGTTCTACACGATCACCCGGTCGAGCGAGCCAACTGTTTTTCTACTGGCTAACTCCGGAGCTGGGTTGTTTGGCGGGCGGTTTGTAAGAAGGCGGGGAGGGTGGTGTTGGTGTTGTCGGCGGACCAGGCGAGTTGGAGGGTGAGTTGGTGGCCGGTGACGGGGACGTAGCGGACGCCGTGCAAGGAGACTGCTTGGTAGGAGGCCGCTACGACGGTGACTCCGAAGCCTGCGGCGGCTGGCGAACAGCTGGCCCCAACTCCCCAGTGGGACTTGTCCGCGCGCCCGAGTTGATTCGCCGATCGCGGTGATCCGTGTCCACAGTGTGCGCCGCCGGAGGCGGGCGAAAGAACAGTCGCGCCGGAGGCGTGTCCTTTCGCGGTGTCCTTGCCGTGGTGAAACGGGTGTCGATGGGGGCTATTAGGGTCTGGGGTATGGATCGGTTTCGGGTGGTGCCGGCGGCTTATGTGGTGTTGCGGCGGGGGGACGAGGTGTTGATGATGCTGCGGGCCAATACCGGCTATATGGATGGGTATTGGGCGGTGCCGGCTGGGCATGTGGAGCGGGGAGAGTCGGCGGTTGCGGCCGCGGTGCGGGAGGTTCGGGAAGAGGTTGGGGTGGAGATCGATCCGGGTGATCTCGTGCCGGTGACCGCGATGCATCGGACCGGCGGGAACGGGGATCCGATTGATGAGCGGGTGGACTTCTTCTTCACGACGACTCGGTGGTCGGGTGAGCCTCGGTTGATGGAGCCGGACAAGGCGGATGGGTTGGACTGGTTCTCGTTGGACAAGTTGCCCGATCCGGTGGTGCCGCATGAGGCTCGGGTGCTGGCGGGGATCGCCGGTGACGGACTGCCTGCCGTGATCGCGCACGGGTTCTGACTTCTGCTTCCAGGGTTCGCCTCTCACCACCGGGAATGCTGCGGCATCCGGCAGCGGCACGACGGCAGCAGTTGCGGCAGGTACGGCGAGCAAGACGGCGGGACGGATCGACACCGAGCACCCGCGCTTCACGCTGGCCGTCGTACCGGATACGCAGTATCAGTTCGATCAGGACCGGGGGGACCCGGCGCCGCTGAGCGGCTCGACGGCGAACGGGTACAACTCGTACCACGTGTTCCGGGCGGCCGGACGGCAGTGGTTGCTGCTGGCAATGGATTGGCGGCCGCCCGGCCGGGTGGTCCGGCAGAACGCCGCCGGCCACGACGTGCACCTGCACCTGACCAACTATCAGGACCGGTACTACGGCGGGTCCGGCATGATCCGGCTCTACCACTTCGACCTGGCCCGGAACACGATCGACGTCGTCCAACGGGCTCGCGACTGCCGGCAAGCCGTGGCTGCTGGGCGCGAACCACTACGCCAACGTGATCGAGCAGGCGTTCGCCGGCCACCTCGGCGAGAGCTCCGCATCGTCACCCGCGCGCTGAAGCCGTCACAGTTCCTGAACGCCTAGCCCCGGCAGCCAACTGTCGGGAGTTGGGACGCCTTCTGGTGGGCGGAGACAAGCTATTTCCTGTCTCCGCCCGCAACCGGGTGTCCCAGCCCACCAGGCGTCGCGCTAGAGGAGTGAGCGGATGAGCTCTTCCTGCGCGGGCAGCAGCGCTAGTTCCGCGGGCGTGAGCGTCGGGTTGCTGCCGCGGACCTCGAGTGCGGCGGGCAAGCCGGGGGTCGGGTCGATGGAGTTCGCGAGGTAGGTGGCGAGGGCTTCGCGCAACAACGGCGAGAGTGCTTCGAAGGCGGGGTCGAGCGCGACCTGGGCGAAGATGATCGCGGACATCGCGATGTCGTACTCGGGTGTGCCTTCCCTGGCGTTGCGCCAGTCGATGACGACCGGACCACGGGCGGTCGCGATCACGTTGAGCGGGTGCAGATCTCCGTGGATCACGACCTGGCCCGGCGCACCGCTGGGTGCCGGGATGGCCTGCAGGCGGCGATGCAGATCGGCGTGGATCTCGCCGACCTCCGTCGCACTGAGGTCACCCGCGATCGCCGCGTCGCCGAGGGTCGGACCGTCGAGTCGCTGGATGACGATGTCCGGACCGTCGATCTCACGGACCGCCGGCACCGGGTAGTCGTACTTCGCGAGGTGCCGCATGAACTCCGCCTCGTCGCGCACCGGGTACCCGTCGCGGTAGCGCCGCAGGACCCACTGGTCGTCGATCGAGAAGATGTCCGCGTCTCGCCCCGAGGCAAACGGCTCCGCGTCGGGTGGCAGGAGGGGAGCCCCCCCGCCCGGCCGACCCGTCATCCGGCCTGGCAGCCGCCGGCTGCCGGTTCGAGGGGCGTGGCTCCGATCGTTGGCATGCCCAACATCACTCCAGGTGTAGCGGCCGGTGCGTCCTGCGCGCGTTCCCACGCGTCGCCGGCGCGAGTGCGGCGTACGGCGCCGAAGACGTCCGCGACCAGGTGGTGGGGTGCGGCGTAGGTGACCTCGACCGTGGCCAGGTCGCCCGGCCGCGGCGGGTCGACGCCTTCGGGGAGCGCGAAGTGGACGAGGCGGTTGTCGCGGGCCCGCCCGCTGAGCCGATGAGTGGCGGCGTCCTTGCGCCCCTCACCCTCGGCGACGAGCACCTCGAGCGACCGACCGACGATCGCCTTGTTCTCGTCCCAGGCCACGTCGTCCTGCAACGCGACCAGCCGCTCGTACCGATCCTGGACGACGTCGCGCGGGACCTGATCCTCCATCGACTCAGCCGGCGTACCAGGACGCTTGGAGTACTGGAAGGTGAACGCCCCCGCGAACCGCGCCTGCCGGACCACGTCGAGCGTGCCCTGGAAGTCCTCCTCGGTCTCCCCCGGGAACCCGACGATGATGTCGGTCGTGATGGCGGCATCCGGCATCGCCGCCCGGACGTCTTCGATGATGCGAAGGTACCGATCACGCCGGTACGAGCGCCGCATCGCTTTCAGAACACGGTCCGAACCGGACTGCAGCGGCATGTGCAGCGAGGGCATCACGTTCGGCGTCTCGGCCATCGCCTCGATCACGTCCGCGGTGAAGTCCCGCGGATGCGGCGACGTGAACCGGACCCGCTCCAGGCCGTCGATCCCGCCGCACGCACGGAGCAGCTTCGAGAACGCGTAACGGTCGCCGAACTCGACGCCGTACGAGTTCACGTTCTGGCCGAGCAGGGTCACCTCGAGGACGCCCTCGGCGACCAGCGCCTCGACCTCGGCCAGGACGTCGCCCGGCCGCCGGTCCTTCTCCCGGCCGCGCAGCGCCGGCACGATGCAGAACGTGCACGTGTTGTTGCAGCCGACGCTCACCGACACCCAGGCCGAGTACGGCGATTCGCGCCGGGTCGGCAGTGTCGACGGGAACACCTCGAGCGACTCGAGGATCTCGACCTGCGACTCCTGCTCCACCCGGGCCCGCTCCAGCAGCACCGGCAGCGAGCCGATGTTGTGCGTCCCGAAGACCACGTCGACCCACGGCGCCTTGCGGACGATCGACGCCTTGTCCTTCTGCGCCAGGCAACCGCCGACGGCGATCTGCAGGTCGGGCTTCTTCGCCTTCACCGGCGCCAGGTGGCCGAGGTTGCCGTACAGCTTGTTGTCGGCGTTCTCCCGGACCGCGCAGGTGTTGAAGACGACCACATCGGCCTGGTCGCCCTCGGGCGCGCGGACATAACCCGCGTCCTCCAGCAGGCCGCGGAGCCGCTCGGAGTCGTGGACGTTCATCTGGCACCCGTAGGTGCGGACCTCATAAGTACGCATGACAGCCACCAAGAGTACGTGCCGAGGTAGACATTTCCCTACCTGGGACCTGCTGCCTGTAACCCCTGACCGGCGCGCGCCCGGCGAGAATAGTGAGGGGCATGAACAGTTCTCGCCGTCAGTTCCTCGCCCGTACCGCCGCCGGCGCCGCCGTGATCGCCGGTGGCTCGTTCTCGACAAGCACCTCCACAGCCTCGGCAAAGCCCCAAAAGCAACTCACCGCCCTCATCAACGCCACCGTCATCGACGTCGCCACCGGCAGCCGGGATCGCAACCAGACCGTGCTGCTCAGCGGCGACCGGATCATCGGCGTCGGCCGGATCCCCGTCCCGCGCGGCGCGACCGTGATCGATGCAACCGGCAAGTACGTCATCCCCGGACTCGCCGACATGCACGTCCACAGCCTCGGCGACGAGCGGGTGTCTCCCCCGCTGTACCTGGCCAACGGCCTGACCATGGTCCGCGAGATGGCCGCCTCCAACCCGATGCTCTACGACTGGCGCGACCGGATCGACACCGGCACGCTGCTCGGCCCGCGGATGATCGTGGCCAGCCAGATCATCGACGGCGACCCGACCCTGTGGGATCCGAACCTCCTGCACGTCCTCGTCGTCGACGACGCGGCCGCCGCGCGAGCCGCCGTACACCAGGTCAAGGCCGAGGGCGCCGACTTCGTCAAGGTGTACTCGCGCCTGAACAAGCTGGCGTACGCCGCCATCCTCGACGAGGCCCGCAAGGTCGGACTGACCGTCCACGGCCACGGACCCGACGAGCTCACCTCGAAGGAGGTCAGCAACGCCGGCCAGCGCAGCATCGAGCACATCCACTCGCTCGGCCTGTCCGTCTCCACTCGCGAGGCCGAGGTACGGCGGATGGTCCGCGCGATCAGCGTGAGCACCGGCGACTACAACGCCTGGTTCCGGCAACTGCACCCGATCGAGTGGATCGCCGCGAACACCTACAGCCCGGCCCGGGCGGCGGACGTCTTCGGCACTCTGCGCCGCAACCGCACCCGCGTGACGCCGACGCTGACCATGCACAAGGTCCTCGACCAACCCGGCTACACCCGGCTCGATCCCGCGCTCGCCAAGTACTTGAGCGCCGACTCGATCGGCACCTACGACTACGTGATGGAGAACCTGTACGCCGCCAACCGGACCGCCGAGGAGATCTCGCACCAGCGCCAGATGTGGGCGTGGCGGCAGCGGTTCGTCCGTGAACTGTTCGCCCACGACGTCCCGATCCTGGCCGGCACCGACACGGGTACGCCGTACTCCGTCCCCGGCTTCGCCCTGCACGAGGAACTCGAGCACTTGGTGACGGCCGGTGCCACCCCACGCCAGGCCCTGTACGCCGCCACCGTCGAGCCGGCCAGGTTCCTCGGGCTGACCGCGGACCTGGGCTCGGTGGAACCACGGAAGATCGCGGATCTCGTCGTACTGGATGCGGACCCGCTGACGGACATCCGGAACACCCGGAAGATCCACTCGGTCGTCACGCGCGGCCGGGTCATCTCACCGACGCAGCGGCAGCGGATGCTCGCCGAGGTGGAGGCCGTCGTCAGGGAACCACCAGCGGCCGGAGCGATCGCCGCGGGCGGCTGCTGCGCGACGGCCCGGCCGGCCTGATCGGCCCACCGGAAGAACCACGCCGCAGGCGGTGCATGAACGGCCGAGGACGGCCCACCCTCCGGGGTGAGCCGTCCTCGCGGTGTACTCAGGCCGGTGGCCTGATGCTCCAGATGCCGCGACCGTGGGTGGCTGCGTAGATGTTGCCGTCGGGTCCGGACTCGATGTCCATCACCGTCGTCGTCGGCAGACCGCTGCCGAGCACCTGCCACGTGGTCGCGCCAGGTGCGCGATAGAACGTCGCGAGGTCGGAGCCGACCACGAGCGCGCCGTTGGCCAGCTGCTTGACCGCGCTGGTCGGCACGTCGGGCAGGTTCGCCGAGATGTCCGCCCAGGTGGCGCCGCCGTCCTTCGTCTCGTAGACGTGGCCGACACCCGCTCCCGGCCCCTCGGTGAACCGCCGGGAGAACCCGTTCACCGCGACGTACGCATGCTGACCGTTCGCCGGGTCGATGCCGACTCCGGCCAGATACCGGTTGGGGACCTCAGCCGGCAACGTGACCTGGTGCCACGACCCACCCGCGTTGGTGGCCAGACCCCGGGTGAATCCGGCGTTGTTGCAGGGGCCGCACCAGCTCACCCAGCCCACGCCACCGCGCATCGCGACCGCCGTGGCCGCGTGACCCGCGCCGAGGTCGAACGCCTTGGTCCACTCCGAGGCGCTCCGCATCCCCCAGCCCTTGGTGGAGGTGTACACGTACTGGCCGCCGGCGATGAACCCGTTCGAGTCGGCCGAGTCGATCCCGATCGGCGCGATGAAGCGCGCACCCGGATCGCCCGGGTCGAGACTCCAGGAGCTCGCGTCGGCCTCGCTGAGCGCACCCTTGTTCAGTGCGCACGTGTTGGTGATCTTCACCGCGAGAGCGACGTACTCCTGCAGCTGGTTGCAGCCGTTCTGCGGGTCAGCCACACCGTCGCCGCCGTCACCACCGAAGCTGGAGCCCATCCCGGTGTCGGAGTTGGACCCGTCCGGCTTGACCCCGAACAGGTTCGACACACCGTTGTCCTGCAGGCCTCCGGACACCACGACACCGCCGCTCTTGGTGTCCTTGCCGACCGACACGGAGTAGTACTGGAGAGCGTCCATCGAGCCGTCGGTGGTCAGTGACTGCCAGTCCGTGCCGTTCTTGTTGGCATTGACCTGTCCGTTCACCGGGCGCTTGTAGACGCCCCCGTCGTTGCCGACGAAGACGACCGGTTTGCCGCCCGAGGTACCCACGGCCACCGAGTGCTGGTCAGAGTGCGGCGCCATCGGGCAGCTGTTCTTCGAGTCGTCGATGTTCCAGCAGCCGAAGCCGAAGTTCCAGTACGGAGCGACGGCGGCCCAGTGCGAACCGGCGTCGGTCGTCTCGAACACTTCCTCGAGCCCGGCCCAGACGTGGTCGGCGTTGGCCGGGTCGACCGCCAGGAATTGGTTGTACCAGGCCTGGACGCCGACCGCGTATCCCTTGCGGTCCAGCGCGGAGCCGCTGTTGTGCAGGATCTGCGGGTCGGCGATCTTGTTCCACGGCCCGGACGGGCTGCCGGTCTTCGAGACGAAGATGCCGGCCAGGCTGGTGCTGCCGTTGATCTTGCTCGGTTGCTGGACCAGGGCGTACAACCGGTCGCCGGTCTTGCTGAAGGCGAAGGTGGTGTAGCCGACGTCAGTGCTGTTCTTGATACCGCCGAGCACCACGTCCAGCCGCTTCCAGCTCGACGGCCCCGCGGTGTAGTCGGTGGTCTCGTAGAACCCGTTGTAGGTGTCACCCGAGCGCCAGCCGATCGCGGCGATCACGTGCTTGGGGTTCTTCGGGTCGATCGCGATGTCGTTGACGATGTTCTTGTACGCCGCGTTGGTCGCCCCACCGGTCTGGCTGCCGGCCGGGACCAGCACGTTGCCGGCGTCGTCCTTGATCTCGGGCATGAAGTCCGGGTTCGGGTAGAACGCGACCTTCCAGGCGCCGGCGGTGGTCGACGCGTCGTGGTACCAGACGCCGCGGTTGGTGGCGGCGAACACCTGCCCGCCACCCCAGCGCAGCCGCCCCACCGTGGTCGACTCCAGCTCCTTGCCACCGACTCGGTCGGCCGGCGAGAACGTCCCGGTGACCGGGTTCGCGAGCCGGTACACGCCGGAGCCGACGTACGACGTACCGCCGGTGTTGGCCTCGCCGGTTGCGTACCAGAGCGAACCGTCGCCGGCCAGTTGGAGATCGCCCCCGCTCAGTGACGGCAGTGAGTCGCTCAGCGGTGTCCAGTTGCCGCCGCCGGTGGTCGACCGCCAGACGCCGCCGTTCGCGCCGGCGGCGTACACATGGTTGGCGGTGTCGGCGGCCAGACCGGTGATCCGGCCGGTGACGTGGCCCGCGCCGCCACTGGAGTTGGAGTACCAGTCGCGGTACCTCGGGTCGTCCGCGTTGTATGGCACCCGGGTCACGTCACGCCATGCGCCCGCGGTGTGCTGCATGGCGGTCAGCTGCGCGAACGCGGCCGAGTAGGCGCCTGGGGCCACGATCCCACCGGGCGCGGTACGTGCTTGCTCGAACTCGTCGGCGATGGTGAAGGCTTCCTTGGACTCGCTCTGCATCTCGGCCGGATTGCCACCGGCAATCATCAGTGCCTTCTCCATCACGGCCGCGTTGTAGTGCCGGCCGGCCCACTGGTGTTTGAGCCACTCCTCCTTCAGCTCGTATCGGCCGGCGTAGCCGCCAACTCCCACGGCAACGAGGGCGACACCGAGGCTGCCGGCGAGAATCTTCCGACTGCGCCTTGTCAGCGACATCCGCATGTAAGTCTCCGACCCATCTTCGGCGGGGTGCCTTCAACCTTTCGGCACTCCCGTAGCCCTGGATCAACGCACAGAGCCGCGGAGACGATACGTCCGGGATGCCTGCAGTGGAAGTGATCGATCCACCTCCGGCACGGGCAAGGGAAAACCTGCGAAGCCGGCGGATCTCAGCCGCTGCCGGCGAGCGTTTCTCGCCGGACCAGGGCCGGCTGGGTCCGCGGAATCCGGCACGAGGGAGCCGTCGGGGGCGACGTGCTGGAAGATCTGCTCGACCAGCGCGATCACGTGCGGGTCGTCGACGGTGTAGAACTGCCGGCGACCCTCCCGCCGGGCGCTGACCAGGCCGGCCAGTCGCAGCTTGGCCAGGTGCTGGCTCGCCGTCGGCACGCTGACGCCAACCCGCGCGGCCAGCGTGCCGACGTCGTACTCACCGCAGCTCGCCAGTGCGACCAGATGCAGCCGGACCGGCGCCAGCAACAGCCCGAAGGTGCGGGCCGCGGTGGCGAGCTGCGGCGAGGTCGGTTCGATCATGCGTCCACGCGCGCCTTGGGTGGGATCGGCGCCCCATGCGGGTCCCGGGTCGGGTATCCGAGCGCGGTGTCGATCAGCTCCTCGAGCCGGTCGCTGAGACCCTGCGCGAGTACGACGGCCTCCGCGTGCACCTCGTCGAGGCCGACGCCGAGGACCCGGTGCAGAAAGGTCTCCAGCAACTGATGCCGTCGGTCGCCCATGGCACGCTCCCGTCAGTAGATGTTGGACGGGCGGACCATGCCCTCGGCGAGATCGCCGAAGCCGGGCGCCATGATCGCGCCGGGGTTGCCGAGGATCTCCTCGACGACGGCGGTCTCGGTGGTGATCAGCAGCGCCGCGATCGAGGCCGCGCTCTCCAGCGCCGCCCGGGTGACCTTGAGCGGGTCGATCACCGCGTCCTCCACGAGGTCGGCGTACTGGCCGGTGAGCGCGTTGAAGCCGTGCCCGTTCGGCAGCTCGGCGACCCGCGCCACCACCTCGTCGCCGTCGTACCCGGCATTGATCGCGATCCACCGCAGCGGTTCCGGCAGTGCTCGCCGGACCACCTCGCGGCCGATGGCCTCGTCGCCGGACAGCTCCAGCTTCGACAGCACGGCCTGTGCCTGGACCAAGACGGTCCCGCCGCCGGCCACCACACCTTCCTCGAGCGCGGCCCGGGTCGCGGCCAGCGAGTCCTCGACCCGCAGCATCCGCTCCTTCAGCTCGACGCTGGTCGCGCCGCCGACCCGGATCACCGCGACCTTGCCGGCCAGCCGGGCCATCCGCAGCTGCAGGCTGTCCTGGTCGGCCTCGATCTTGGCTCGCTCGAACTGCTTCTCCAGCTGGGAGATCCGCGCCTCCACCAGTGACGCGTCCCCGTGCCCGCCCACGATCGTCGTGGAGTCCTCGGTGATCGTGATCCGGTCGCAGGACCCGAGGTGCTCGCGGCTCACGTCGGACAGGTCGAGCCCGGTGTCCTTCGCGATCACCGAACCGCCGAGCGCGGTGGCGAGATCCTCCAGCTCGGCGATCCGGCGGTGGCCGAAGCCGGGCGCCCGGACGACGACCGAGCGCATCGTGTTGTGCATGTTGCCGCCGACCAGCAGCTGCAGCGCCGGCCCGTCGACCTCCTCGGCGAGAACGACGAGGGGCCGCTCGGCGCGCTGTGCCACCTCGACGGCCGGCATGATCTCCTGCACCTGGGTGATCTTCTTGTTCGTCAGCAGGATCACCGGGTGGTCGTAGACGGTCTCCATCCGCTCCCGGTCGGTCACCATGTATGCCGACACGTAGCCGTGGTCGAACTCGATGCCGTCGACCACCTCGACCGACATCCCGAGCGTGTCCGACTCCTCGGTGGTGACGATGCCGTTGCGCCCGACCCAGTCGACCGCGTCCGCGATCACCGCGCCGATCACCTCGTCGTCACTGGCCGCCAGTGTCGCGATGTGCCGCAGCTCGTCGCGGCCGCGGACCTCGACCGCCCACTCCCGCAGCGTCTCGATCACCACCGGAACGGTCTGCTCGATCCCGCGCCGGACCCGCATCGGGTTGGCGCCCGCGTCGACCTCGCGAAGGCCTTCGCGGACCATCGCCTGGGCCAGCACGGTGGCCGTGGTGGTGCCGTCGCCGACCACCCCGTTGGTCTTCATCGCGACTTCCTTGACGAGCTGCGCGCCCATGTTGGCGAAGGGTTCGCGCAGCTGGATCTCGCGAGCGATGGTGACGCCGTCGTTGGTGATCGTCGGCGGGCCGGTCAGCTTCTCCAGCACCGCGTTACGGCCTTTCGGTCCGAGCGTCACCTTGATCGCGTCCGCGAGCGCGTTCACGCCGGACTCGAGCAACCGCCGCGCGTCCGTGTTGAACCGCAGTTCCTTCGCCATGGTCAGCCTCCTGCTAGGGGATGAGGATCGCCCGGCCGCGGACCCGGCCGTGGTCGAGATCGTCGATGGCCTGCTGGAACTCGGCCAGCGGGTACTTCGTGGTGTGCAGCGCGACTTTGCCCTGGGCCGCGAGCTCCATCAGGTCCTGCAGGTCGTTGTAGGAGCCGACCAGGTTCCCGAGGAAGTTGATCTCGGTCGAGATCACGTCGATGGTCGGTACGTCGAGGTTCTCGCCGTACCCGACGACGTAGTAGTTGCCGGCCCGCCGCAGCATCGCGACCCCATCGGCGGTGGCGCCGCCCTCGCCGACGAAGTCGATCACCGCCTCCGCGCCGGCACCGCCGGTCAGCTCCCGGACCTGGTCGACCTGGGTGCCATCGGCAACGATTCCGTGGTCGGCGCCGATCTCGACGGCCAGGTCGAGCGCGGCCTTGTTGCGGTCGACAACGACCACGGTCGCCGCCGAGATCGCCTTCATCACCTGGATCCCGATGTGCCCCAGTCCGCCCGCGCCGATCATCACGCAGACGTTGCCCGGCCTGAGCGCCCGGGCCGCCTTCGCTGCCGCGTGGTACGCGGTCAGCCCGGCATCCGCGAGCGCCGCGACATCGGCCGGCTCGAGTGAGTCGTCGATCCGTACGACGCTCCGGGCGGTGGTGCGCAGATACTCGGCGTACCCGCCGTCGGTGTCGATGCCCGGGAAGCTGCTCGCCTCACAGTGCACGTCGTCGCCGGACCGGCAGGCCCGGCAGAGTCCGCAGGTGATCAGCGGATGCAGGATCACCTTGTCGCCGACCGCCACGTTGGTGACCGCGTCGCCGACCGCGTGGACCCAGCCGGCGTTCTCGTGGCCGATCGTGTACGGGAGCCGTACGCCGCTCTTCTCCGCCCACTGCCCTTCGAGGATGTGCAGGTCGGTCCGGCAGACCCCCGCTCCCCCGATCCGGACGACGACGTCGAGCGGCCCGGTGACCTTCGGCTCGGGTACGTCGGACAGCTGCAACTTCTCGTGATAGCCGATGACCTGGACGGCTCTCATTTCGTCCTCCTCGTATTGGTGATCAGGCCGCCCGGCTCGTCGTCGTACCGGGTGGCAAGCAGGCCGCGGCAGAAGTGCGCGTTGCCCTCGACGGAGATCCGGACTGCCTTCGCGAACCGCAGCCGCATCGGTATCGCCTCGGGCGGCACCGGAACGCCGTCGTCGTCGACCAGCACTAGGTCGTCGGGCCGGATGCCGAGTCCGATGTCGGTCCGCCGCCGGAGCAGGGCCTCCTTGTGCGGACCACCGACCAGCTGGCCGAGGGTGAGCCCGGACAACTGGTCGACGGTGGTACTGCTGAACCGGAGCAACGCCATCACGCACCGCTCCATCGCCGCGGTGTGCGCCTTGCGCTGGAAGGTCCGGCGCAGCTCGTCCAGGTCCTGCTCGGCCTCGGATCCGAACGTGCCGACATAGCCCGCGTCCGCGGCCAGACCGGCGTTGATCTTGTCCGAGTCGTGGTGATCGTCGAGCAGTACCGTCACCGTGCCCACCTCCGGCACCCGACGCAGGGCGTCGACCGCGTCGGATGCCATCAGGTAGGCGAAGTTGGGCGCACAGAACGACGTCGGCAACCGGAGGTGGACGGTCACGCCGGCGTCGTCGATCCGGACCGACCGGACGAAGCCCAGCTCCGTGATCGGCTGGTCCAGCTCGGGGTCGACGACGGTCGCGAGCGCCGCCGCGACGCCGGCCTCCAGCGACACCGCGACCGTGATCATGACGCCACGGCTTCTTCCCGCGATCCGGCGTCAGCGGGAAGCCGGAGCTCCTCGGGTACGTCGAGGTCGTACAGGCTCGCCGCATTCAGCCCGAGGATCTTCTTCTTCTGCCCGACGGTCAGCGGCGCGTACTCGGTCAGGTCCGCCGGGATCTGGAAGTCGACGAACTTCTCCACCAGCCACTTCGGTGTCCAGAGCGCGTAGTCCGACGAGAAGAGGATCCGGTCCTCGCCGATCCAGTAGAGCAACTCCCCGATGATCTGCGCGAAGTACTTCGGCCGGGTGTGGATGAACGGCATCGCCACCGCCAGACCGCCGTACACGTTGGGCTCCTGGGTGGCGATCCAGCAGAAGTCCTCCAGCCGGGGCAGGCCGACGTGCTCGACGATGAAGTTCAGGTCGGTGTAGTCGGTCGCCACCTGGTCGATGTCCGCGACGTCGAACGCGTCCCGGTCCAGCGGCCGGATGGTGGGGCCCTTGTGCACGTGGATGTTCTTGATCCCGAGCTTCAGGCACTCCTCGAGATAGCGGCGCGACCACGGGCTGTCCAGCTTGTAGCCGCGGGAGTCTCCGTGCCACTCGGCGGTGTAGAGCTTGACGCCCTTCAGCCCCATCCGGTCGGCGTCCTTGCGGAGCTGTTCGAGGCCGGCCTCCTCGTGACGCGGGTCCCACGCGTGGTTGTAGGTGAGCTTGCCGGGGTTCGCCCGGGTCAGCGCGAGGGCGTCCTCGGTCTGGCCGAAACCCCGCTTGTAGAAGTCGCTCAGGATGGCCGGCTGGAAGATCGCGTGATCGACGTACCCGTCCTCGAACAGGTCCTTCAGCAGGCGCTGCTCGCCGTAGTACGTGTAGGTGTCGTAGTCCCAGACGACCTCTTCGGGGCTGAGGTTCTTGTGGTAGTCGTAGAAGCAGTCGATGAACTGCTTGCCGTGGATGTCGCGCTGGTTCTCCGCCCGGGCGTCCCACAGCGCGATGTGGGCGTCGACGATGTAGTACTTCTCACCGTTCTTCTCGTACATGCGGCCTCACTTCGTGGTGAGGTCGAAACCGATGTACTCGGCGGCGTCCTCGGGGCTGGCGAACAGGATGGTCTTGTCGTCGAGGTGCACCATCCGGCCGTAGTGGGTGGAGGAGATCTCCTCGAACACCGAGCCGTCGAACTCCATCCCGAGCGCGTCGGACAGTTCGGCGTAGTCGAAGTCGAGCAACCCGGTGCCGTCGACGCGGATCATCGACGGGTACTCGGTCAGCTCGACGCCGTCCTTGGCGCCCATCACCTGGGCGACGACCCGGCCGATCGGCGTGTTCATCAGGGTCACACCGGTCTTGTTGGAGAACTCGGCGGCAGATCCGAACTGCATGCTCACTGGTCCAGCTCCTTCGGAGTGTCGAGCCCGAGATCCTCGAGCAGGGAACGGAACTTCTGCTTGGCCGCGTCCAGGCTGTCCGCGAAGGTGACCGACTTGTCGGCCGGCTGCGACCAGATCGGCTGCAGCGCGTGCGCGGCGTCGAGGCAACGCGGCACCCACGTCGCGAGCCACTCGCCGAACAGCACCTTGTTGGTCTCGCCGAACTCGGCGTCCCGGGTCAGCAGCCGGAACAGATTGCGGCTGTAGCCCAGGTCGCGGTCGTAGTCGTGCTCGCCGGTGCCGACGATGGTCGGCGTGATGTAGTCGCCGTTGCGGGCCGCGATCTGCATCACCAGCTCGGTGCGGAACAGCGACCCGACCAGCTGCTCGAACACGATGTTGGTGGCGAACAACAGCTCGCACCAGTCGCCGACGGCGGTCAGCCGCTCGACCACCTCACGCGTCGGCTGCCACTCCGGCGCGCTCTTCCAGACCTCCTTGTGGGCCGCGCCGTCGAACGGTACGTCGGCCTCGGACAGGTCCAGGTTGAACAGGGCGAGGTCCTGGGCGAACCGCATCTTGTGCGCGGCGTTGACGGCGACCGCGGTGTTGATCATGTTCGTCGGACCGGACCGCTGGATGCTGGTGAACACGTGCAGGGCAAGGCCGTTCTCGGCGTGCATCCAGGCGCCGAGATTGCGCTCGACGAACTTCAGCCAGGCCGGGTTCCAGGCGTCGTACGCCCGGGCCCGCTTGGCGTTCTGCAGGCCGAGGTCGACCTGCCGGACGACCGCGGAGTTGTTCCGGTAGATCGTCTGGTTCCACTCCTCGTTCGGGTCGAGGAAGGCGTGCCAGTTCGAGGACTTCGCGGCGGTCCACTCCTTCGGGTAGCCGCCGGGACCGTCGCCGAAGCCGTAGATCCAGCCCTGGCTCAGGTGCCGCTCCGGGTCGGGCTGCACGTCGACCGTGACGTCCTCGTACATCGTCGCGCGCAGCTTGGCCGGCTTGTAGTAGTTGTACGACCGGCTCTGCGAGCTGGGGAACTCCAGCGCGCCGGCCTCGGAGTCGGTGAACTCGATCTTCGGGAAACTGCGGTGCTTGGTTTCTGGCATCTCAGACTCCATCGTTAGTCGCTGGGCTGGTGAACTTGTCGTAGAAGACCTGGTCCTTCGGAACGTTGCTTGCCTCCAGCAACGCCAGGGCGGCGTCGACCATCGGCGGCGGCCCGCACAGGTAGACCTCGCTGCGGTGCAGCTCGGCCTCCCGCCGCTCGACGATGTCGGTGACGTTGCCCTCCTCGACCTGCAGACCGTCCGCGTCCTGAGCCGACTCGGACAGGCAGGCGACGAACTCGAAGCCGGTGAGCTCCGCACCGAGTTCCTTGATCGCCTCGAGGTAGAACAGGTCGGCCGCCGTACGAGCGCCGTAGTAGAAGCGGACCGGACGAGTGCTGCCGGTCTCGCGCAGGTGCCGCAGGATGGACAGGATGGGCGCCATCCCGGCCCCGCCGGCCACGCAGACGACCGGCAGCACATGGCCGTCCTTCAGGGTCGACGAGCCGTACGGCCCGGTCAGCGACAGTTCGTCGCCGACCGCGAGCTCGCCGTCGAGCAGAGCCGAGAACCGGCCGCCCGGGTACTTCTTGATCAGGAACTCGAGCTCGTCCGGCGTCGACTGGGTGGTCGCCATCGAGAACGAGCGGTGGTCGTCGGTGCCGGGGATGGTGATGTCGACGTACTGACCCGGCCTGAACTCGAACGCCTGCTCCGTCTTCATCCGGAGCGAGACGATGTCCCGCGTGACCGGTTCGATCGCCAGGACCCGGGCGGTCACGGTCTGGATCGGAACGCCGCCGAGCAACTCGTCCTCGTCGTAGTTGAGCAGCTCGATCGTGCAGTCGCTGAAGGCATGCGCCCGGCACAGCAGCACGTACCCCTCGGCCACCTCGGCGTCGTTGCACGCGAACGTGGAGTAGCGCTCCATCTGCAGGTCACCGTCCAGGACGTACGACTTGCAGGCGGAGCACTGCCCCTCCTTGCAGCCGTGCATCAGGTGGATGCCCTGCCGGAACGCCGCGTCGAGGATCTTGTCGTCCTCGGTGACGTCCATCTCGATGTCGACCGGTTCGAAGCGGATCCGGTGGGTGTCGGCCATGTCGGCCTCCTCCTGATGCTCGGTGGATTCAGTGCCAGACGAGACAGCTCATCGCGTCAGGCCGCGGGCTTGGTTCCGTTGGCCTTGTACGCCGCCACATGGGCCTCGCGTTCGGCGTCGGACATCTCGTTCAGCAGCACGTTCGGGCTCATGAACGTGTTGCCGCGGACGTCGTCGAGGGTCCACATCTTCTTCGGGTCGTCCAGGTCCAGGTGCGGCTGGCCGATCAGTGTCTTGCCGTCGTCACGCACGTACCCGAGGTCCTGGACGATGTCGGCCAGGTCCTTGTTGTGGTGCAGGGTCTCCCACTCACGGAAGCCGGTCAGGCGTCCCATGTTGGGTGTCGGGCGGCCGTCGTACTCGCCGCGGAAGGCGACCGCGTCGGTCCAGTAGCAGGTCTCCGAGCAGTACGTGCGCCACTGGTCGTCGACCTTCTCGACCACCATGTCCTCGCGGATCAGCGCCGGCACCATGCAGGTCCAGCAGCGGTGCGGGTACTGGTACCCGACCTCCTCGAAGGCGATCGGCTTGTTCTTGCCGGGGTAGGCGAGCCGGTTGTAGTTCTCCCACCACTTTCCGTACTTCGAGTACCAGCCTGGGTACTTCTCCTCGAACCACTCGAAGTCCTTGTCGGTCATCGCGTCGATCCGCCAGTAGTTCACCGGCCAGCCGGTGGCGAAGAACCGCGCGACCTCGTGCACGTAGCCCTTGTCGACGATCCGCTTCCAGGCCTCCTCGACCAGGTCGTGCGGAATCGTGAGGCCGTACTTCTCCAGCGGCAGCAGGTAGCTGCGGTAGTAGTCGTCGTAGATCCACCGCCGCCACATCTCCGCATAGCTCTCCCGGTCCTTGCGGCGGTCTTTCGTGCCGTACTCGATGAAAGTCCCGATCGCCGCGTCCACGACGCAGTGGTTGTTCCACCACGCGTAGCGCAGGTCGCGCTCGAGCAGCGGCCGGTTGCGCTCGTCGGCGAGGGCCATCAGCAGGATCGAGTAGCCGTTGCTGATGTGGCGCGACTCGTCGGACTGCACCGAGTGGAAGACGGTCGGCAGCAGATAGTCGCCGTTGGCCGCGGCCTCGTCCGGCATCGCCACGAACAGCGTGTTGGTGAACGCGGTCTCCGCGACCACAGTCAGGTAGATGTTCGCGGCGGTGATCGCGTCACCGGTGATGAACCCCTCGCCGAACTGCCGGCCGATGGTGCCCGCGTAGTTGTTCGCGAACGCCTTCTCGGTCATGTCGAACCCGGCCGGGTCGATGTAGTTGTTCATGTACAGGCGCTTGAGGTTCATCTGGATCGTCGAGTGCCTGACCTCGTCGATCATCTGCACCGCGAGCCCGTTGTGGATCTCCGGGTTCGGTACGGCGTCGATCGCCATCGGCATCGCCCGGGCGGCGGAGATCTCCGGGAACGGGATGATCGACAGGAACAGCTTCTGCCACTCCAGCCAGCGCTGCTGCACCTGGCGGAACATGTTGCCGCGGATCGCGCCGTCCATGGCGCCGTACACGCGGTTGTCCTTCTCTTCCTCCATCGGGAAGTAGGACCGCATGATCTGCTTCAGCGGGTCCTTCTTCGGCGCCTTCTCGAACGTGTAGTCGGTGCCGAACCGGGTCGCCGGGGTCGCGAAGGTCGGTTCCCACGACAGCTCGGTGATCTTGGCGTGCGCCTTGGTGAGACTCTGCCTACTCAATGTCTGCCTCCATGATCGGGAGCCGGCTCTCGGCCCGGCTCCTGCGGTACGGCGGGCTGCGTTAAGAAGGGATGAAAGCCGTCCGGGGGCGGCGTCCGTGTCTCAATGTGAGATGGCGGTCACACACGGGGCGGCTACCGTGGTGGGAACTCCGCTGGTGACGGACGTGAAGGAGGCGACCCATGAGCGCTGCACAGCCGGTCCGGGATCCGATCCGGGTCTCATGGGAGCGTTCACACGCCTCTCAAGTGGACGTTGACCGCCCCGCCCCGAAGTACTTCGACCGGATCGACCGCGAGACCACGCTGATGCGGGCCGCCAGGCCGGTCATCGACGCGCTGTCGTCGGAGCTCACCAACGAGCCGGTCTGCATCATCCTGACCGACGCGAAGGGCGTCGTCCTCGACCGCCGCGGCGGCGACCCGTCCCTGCTGCGGCGGCTGGACTCCGTCGACCTCGCGCCCGGATTCCAGTACGCCGAGTCCGAGGTCGGGACCAACGGGATCGGTACGGCGCTCGAGGTGGGCGGCCCGATCCTGATTCACGGGCCCGAGCACTACAACGACAAGCTGCGGATGTTCTCCTGCGCCGGGGCGCCGATCACCCATCCGGTCACCGGCGGCCTGCTCGGCGTTCTGGACATCACCACCCAGGCCCGGAACTCGAATTCGATCCTGCTGTCGTTCGCCAAGCTCGCGGCCCGGCGGATCCACGAACGGGTCGTCGAGGAGGCGAACGCACTCGACCACGCGCTGCTGAGCGACTACTACGCCGCCTGCCGGCACAGCGGCGGCCCGGTGCTCGCGCTCGGCGACGAAGTGTTCATGATGAACGCCTACGCACAGGCCCGGTTCGACGCCGTCGACCAGGCGGCGCTGATCGACCGCACCCGGGACGCGCGGGGTGGCACGAAGCCGCTGGTGATCCTGACCGACCTGCCCAGCGGGACGACCGCGCGGCTGGCCTACCGGCCGACCTTCCTCGGCGACACCTTGGCCGGCGGCGTCATCCAGATCAAGGAGCAACGGCCACCGGCCCGCAGTCAGCAACCCGCCCGCGCCCCCCTGGTTCCTGGCACGACCGGGTCCAGCGCGGTCTGGCAGCACGTCACCCAGGAGATGCTGGACGCGTGCCGCCGGTCCGAGTGGCTGATCGCCGACGGCGAACCGGGCGCGGGCAAGCTGTCCCTGCTACGCGCGGTCCGCCGGCACGTGTCCCCCGATCGGCGGCTGGCCGTTCTCGATCCCGCGGTGACCGGCGACGACCTGCCGGCCGAGGCCCGAGCCGAACTGGAGTCTGGTTCCGACCTGATCATCCGGCGGGCCAACCTCTTGACGGGCGAGGTCCTCTACGGCCTCACCGACGTACTGCAGAGCGTCCGCGACGGCGCGATCGCCGGGGACGCCTGGGTCGCGCTCACCCTGCCGGCGGACCGGTCCGAGATCGCCGACCAACTGCTGGCGTTCTTCCCCCGGACCGTCGAAGTACCTCCGCTACGGCACCATCTCGAAGACATTCCGGCACTGGTCCGATCGCTGCTGGCCAAGGCCGGCGTCAGCGGCCTGATCTTCTCCACCACGACGATGAACCAGTTGATGCGGCTGCCGTGGTCGGGCAACATCACCCACCTGCGCGCCGTCCTCACCGCGGTCGCCAAGCGACGCCGGTCCGGCGTGGTCGAGCTGGCCGATCTGCCACCCGAGTGCAGGGCCACGACCCGTCGGCAGTTGACGCCGATCGAGGCGCTGGAGCGGGACGCGATCGTCGACGCGCTGTCGATGTACGACGGCGACAAGCAGGCCACGGCCGCCGCGCTGGGGATGTCGCGGGCGACCATCTACCGCAAGATCCGCGACTACGGAATCGTCACCTGACGGGTCCCGCCTGACTGGTTCACATCGGACGCTAATACAGATGGACAGCCTGTGAGGCTTCCATCACAGTACGCGCCGGTTATTGCAGATCGTTACCACCGTGGAACCGCCCAGCGCTGCGACCGCACCCTAGGCTCCGCTAGGTTCTGGGCCATGAGCGATTCCGGCACCTTGACGAAGACCGGTCTGGTCGCGCTGACCGGGGTCAACAAACATTTCGGCGAGCTGCACGTCCTGAAGGACATCAATCTGTCCATCGCCAAGGGCGAGGTCGTCGTGGTGATCGGTCCGTCCGGGTCCGGAAAGTCCACGCTCTGCCGCGCGATCAACCGGCTGGAACCGATCGACGAGGGCAGCATCACCCTCGACGGGCAGCCGCTGCCCAGCGAGGGCAAGGCCCTGGCCAAGCTGCGCGCCGACGTCGGCATGGTGTTCCAGTCGTTCAACCTGTTCGCGCACAAGACGATCCTGCAGAACGTCACCCTCGGTCCCACGAAGGTGCGCGGTCTGTCCAAGGCCGAGGCGGACGAGAAGGCCCGCGGTCTGCTCGAGCGGGTCGGCGTCACCGCCCAGGCCGACAAGTATCCGGCACAGCTGTCCGGTGGTCAGCAGCAGCGGGTGGCGATCGCCCGCGCCCTGGCGATGGATCCCAAGGTGATGCTGTTCGACGAGCCCACGTCGGCCCTGGACCCGGAGATGATCAAAGAGGTCCTCGACGTGATGGTCGACCTGGCCGGCCAGAGCATGACGATGGTCGTGGTCACCCACGAGATGGGCTTCGCCCGCCGGGCGGCCAACCGGGTCGTCTTCATGGCCGACGGTCAGATCGTCGAGGAAGCCGAGCCGGAGAAGTTCTTCACCGATCCGCAAACCAAGCGGGCGCAGGACTTCCTGTCGAAGATCCTCACCCACTGACCCCTCGCGCCGTTCCCAAGCAGTACCGAACAACGGAGGAAAAGACAATGCGAATCATCGCTGCCCTCGGCATCGCGGGCCTGGCTGCGACCGGACTGGTCGCTTGCGGCGACGACTCGAGCAACAGCTCGGGCTCCAGCGGTGGTGAGAAGGTCACCATCGGCATCAAGTTCGACCAGCCCGGTATCGGCCTGAAGGAAGGCGCGAACTACACCGGCATGGACGTCGACGTCGCGAAGTACGTCGCCAAGGAGCTCGGCTACAACGAGGACATCACGTTCAAGGAGTCCCCGTCGGCCCAGCGCGAGACGCTGCTGGCCAACGGGCAGGTCAAGATGATCTTCGCCTCCTACTCGATCACCGACGCCCGCAAGGAGAAGGTCTCCTTCGCCGGCCCGTACTTGACCGCCGGCCAGGACCTGCTGGTCAAGGCCGACAACACCGACATCACCGGTCCGGAGACGCTGAACGGCAAGAAGCTGTGCTCGGTGACCGGCTCCACGTCGGCGCAGAAGGTCAAGGACAAGTTCGCCAGCACCGTGCAGCTGCAGGAGTACGACACCTACTCCAAGTGCGTGGAGGCCCTCGGCGCCGGCGCGATCGACGCGGTGACCACCGACAACACCATCCTGGCCGGCTACGCCTCGCAGGAGGCGAACAAAGGCAAGTTCAAGGTGGTCGGCAAGACGTTCTCGACCGAGCGGTACGGCGTCGGCCTGAAGAAGGGCGACACCGAGACCTGCACCAAGGTCAACGACGCGCTGAAGAAGATGGTGGACTCCGGCGAGTGGCAGAAGGCCTTCGACAAGAACCTGGGTCCGTCCGGGCTGAAGCTCGACCCGGCGACCAACCCGCCGAAGACTTTCGACGCCTGCGCCTGATCTGACATCGCCGGGGAGAGGCCGCTCGCGCGGTCTCTCCCCGGCGTGCTGATCTCCACCTCGTTCCCAGCTGGAGAAACATGGACGTGATTTCGGAGTTCTTCGTCGAGTACGACGGTCTGCAAGCCTTCCGGACGACCATCTACCTCACGCTGCTGTCGGCGTTCTTCGCGCTGCTGATCGGCACCGGGGTGGCGGTGATGCGGGTCTCCCCCGTCCGGGTGCTGCAGGTGATCGGCTCCGCCTACGTGAACATCGTCCGGAACACACCGCTGACCCTGGTCATCGTGTTCTGCAACCTCGGGCTGTTCCTGCAGCTCGGCGTCTCGCTGGCGAACAAGGATTCGGACACCTTCATCACCGACAACAACTTCCGGCTCGCCGTCCTCGGCCTGTCGGTCTACCACGCGTCGTTCGTGGCCGAGGCGATCCGCAGCGGTGTCAACACCGTGCCGCTGGGCCAGGCCGAAGCGGCGCGAGCGATCGGCCTGCCGTTCCTGAAGACGCTGCGGTACGTCGTACTCCCGCAGGCGTTCCGCGGTGCGATCGCCCCACTGGGCAACGTGCTGATCGCCCTAACCAAGAACTCGACGGTTGCCTCCGTCATCGGTGTCACCGAGGCCTCCGCGGTGATGAAGGTGATGATGGAGAACCGGCCGGACGTGATCTTCGTGGTGTTCGGCATCTTCGCGGTCGGCTTCGTCATCCTGACGCTGCCGGTCGGCGTGCTGTTCACCTCGATGTCGAAGCGCCTGGCGGTGAAGCGATGAGCAACAGCAGCGTTCTGTTCGACGCGCCCGGCCCGCGGGCCAAGCGCCTGTACGCCGCCGTCGGCGTGGGCAGCATCGTCGTGCTGGTCCTGGTGTTGTGGTTCGTCCTCGCCAAGTTCAACGAGAAGGGGCAGCTCACCGCGGCGAAGTGGAAGCCGTTCCTGACCGGCGAGATCTGGACCCAGTACCTGATCCCCGGCCTGATCGGCACGCTGACCGCGGCCGCCATCTCGGTCGTCCTGGCGCTGGTCTTCGGGACGCTGCTGGGCATCGGAAGGCTGTCGCTCGCGGCCTGGATCCGGTGGCCGTGCAGCGTGATCGTCGAGTTCTTCCGCTCGGTGCCGGTGCTGCTGATGATGCTGTTCACCTACGCCCTGTACGCCAACTACGAGGTGGTCCCGCCGGATCGGCTCGCCCTGGCCGCGGTCGTCACCGGCCTTACGCTGTACAACGGCGCGGTGGTCGCCGAACTCGTCCGCTCCGGCGTCTACTCCCTGCCGAAGGGGCAGGAAGAGGCGGCCAAGGCGATCGGCCTGACCAGCGGACAGACGATGCGCCTGATCCTGTTGCCGCAGGCAATCACCGCGATGCTGCCCGCCATCGTCGGCCAACTGGTGGTCATCCTCAAGGACACCGCGCTCGGCTACATCATCACGTACGAGGAACTGCTCCGGAAGGCGGAGCAGATCGGCAACTACAAGTCGAACCTGCTTCCGGCATTGATCGTCGTCGGCGCGATCTTCGTGATCCTGAACTACCTGCTCGGCCGGCTCGCCCAGTGGGTCGAAGGCCTGACGCGCCGCCGCGGCCGCTCCGCCGGGGGACCCATCGCCCCCGACCAGATCGACCAGACCGCCGTCGCCGCCGCGGCCGCCGGCGCCATCCCGCCGATCTGACCGACGAAGAGAAGAGCCCCTCGCACGGAGGGGCTCTTCTGTGGTCAGCGCAGGGTGTTGAAGGAGTCTCGGATGATCTCCAGTGCCTCGGCGGTTTCTTCCTCGGTCAGGGTCATCGGCGGCGCCATCCGCAGGACGTTGCCGTAGAGGCCGCCCTTGCCGACGAGGAGGCCGCGGTTCTTGGTCTCCTGCTGGAGTTTGGCGGTCGTGGCGGCGTCGGGGCTGTTGTCGTCCGGCTTCACGATCTCGGCGGCCAGCATCAGGCCCTTGCCGCGGACGTCGCCGAGCTCGGGGAACTCCTCGGAGATGCCGCGCAGTCCGTCGGCCAGCTGGGCGCCGCGCTTGGCCGCGTTCGCCTGCAGGTCGTGGTCGAGCAGGTAGTCGATGGTCGCCTTCGCCGCGCTGGTCGAGATCGGGTTGCCGCCGAAGGTGGACAGCGAGTTCGCCTTGATGCTGTCCATCAGGTCGGGCCGGGCGACCACGCCGCCGATCGCGAACCCGTTGCCGAGCCCCTTCGCGAACGTCATCGCGTCCGGTACGACGTCGTGCGCCTGGATCCCCCAGAAGTGCTCACCGGTCCGCCCCCACCCGGTCTGCACCTCGTCGGAGATGAAGAGGATCCCGAACTCGTCGAGCACCTCCTTGAAGGCGCCGTACAAGCCGTCCGGGGGTGACGAGAACCCGCCGACGCCCTGGATCGGCTCCGTGATCAGACAGGCGACGTCGCCGGCGGTGGTGGTCTCGATGACGTTGCGCAGGTCGTCGACGCAGACCTTGATGTAGTCCGCGTCGGGCAGGTCGCGGAACGGGCTGCGGTACCGGTACGCGCCCTGCACGTACTGCACGTTCACCGGGGACAGGCTGCTCGCGGACCAGCCGCGGTTGCCGGTGATCGCGACGGTCCCGAAGGCGCGGCCGTGATAGGAGTTCCGCATCGCCAGCACCTGGTTGGAGCGGCGGTTCTGGGTGGCGAGCAGCAGCGCCGTCTCGTTCGCCTCGGTGCCGGAGTTGGCGAAGAAGACCTTGGCGTTCGGGATGCCGGACAACTCGGCGATCTGCTCGGCCAGCTCGATCTGCTTGCGGATCAGGTACACCGTCGAGGTGTGCGCGATCCCGCTGCCGAGCTGCTCGCGCACCGCGTCGGAGATCTCCGCGATGTCGTAGCCGATCGCGTTGGTCAGGATGCCGGCGAAGAAGTCGAGGTAGGTGGCGCCCTCACCGTCGGTGACCCGGCGACCCGTTCCCTCCACGATCTCGATCGGCTCCTCGTAGTACAACGCGAGCCAGTCCGGCATGACGGCCTTGTGACGCTCCCAGAGCTCCGCATGTGTCATGTCCAACCTTTACCTCAACTCATAGTGCACGTCTATCGCGGTTAGGGTGCTCTCCGTGACAATGCCGAGCATTCCGCATGTGGACATCGAGTCCCTGGAGCATTTCGACCGGATCGTCGCTGCCGGGGCCACCTCGATGGACGGGTGGCGGGTGCAGTCGGTCGATCTGACCGGACGGACGGCGGAGTTGCTCGGCCTGCGCCCGATGGGCGCCCTGTTCCTCGGCTGCCTGCTGGAGGAGAAGGCGGACAGCTGGATTCGCGACGGCGGCGGACTCGTCTTCCCGGCGATCCCGTCCCTCCCCTTCGACGCCTACCGCGGCACGCTGTACGACGCCGAGGAGCTGTACGCCGGCCTCGAGCACGGGTACGACGCCACACCGGACGCCCGGATCTACGCGTGGTCCAGGCAGCACGACGAGAAGGGCGACACCAGCCGGACCCTCGCCGCGGCCCTCCACGACCACGCCATCGGCGATGCTCTCGACGATCTGCCCGGCAACGAGCCCTGGGTGGGTGTGATGGGCGGCCACGGCGTACTCCGGAGCGACGACAGCTACCGAGCCGCTGTGCTCCTCGGTCGTACGCTCGCTCGCCGCAAGCGCATGGTGGTCACCGGCGGCGGCCCCGGTGCAATGGAGGCCGCCAACCTCGGTGCGTCACTCTCGGAATACGACGACGCCGCCATCGACCGTGCACTTGCCGCACTAGCGCGCGTACCGTCGTTCAAACCCTCTGTGGCCGCGTGGGCCGCCGCGGGTCTCGACGTACGGCGTGAGTTCCCGGGGGACGGTGGTGTGTCCGTCCCGACGTGGTTCTACGGCCACGAGCCGCCGAACGTGTTCGCGTCGGCCATCGCGAAGTACTTCTCCAACGCGCAGCGTGAGGACGTCCTGCTCAGCCGGGCACGTGGCGGCATCATCTACCTGCCTGGCGCGGCCGGCACCGTGCAGGAGGTCTTCCAGGCCGTCACCCCCAACTACTACGGCGACCCGGCGACCCAGATCCCGCTCATCCTCGTCGGCATCGACCACTGGACCGTGAAGCTACCCGTCTGGCCTCTCCTGCAGACCCTCGCTTCCGACCGCCCGATGGCCCGCTCCATCCAGCTGGTCGACACCATCGACGAGGCCGCTGCCCTCGTCGGCTGAACTGTCGGTGGCGTGGTTTACGGTCCCCGGCATGATGAACTTCGTGTTGGTGCCTGGGGCGTGGCTCGGTGGGTGGGCGTGGGACGAGGTGGCCGCGGCCCTGCGTGCGGACGGGCATGGGGTCTACCCGGTGACGCTGAGCGGGGTCGCCGAGCGGCGTGGTCCGGACGCCGGTCAGCAGCAACATATCGACGACATCGTGGCGGTCATCGAGGACAACGACCTGCAGGACGTCGTACTCGCGGGCCACAGCTACTCGGGGATCCCGGTCGGTCAGGCGGCCGGGCGGATCGGTGATCGGCTGCGGCGGGTGGTGTACGTCGACTCGAACATCCCGACGGATGGGAAGTCGTTCGTCGACGGCTGGTCCGACGAAGGCCGCGCCTGGGTTCAGGAGCAGCTGACCGCGTCCGGCGGTTTCTGGCCGCCACTCACCGCCGAGGACTACGCCGACCAGGACCTCTCCGACGAGACCATCGCCCTGATCGTCTCCCGCAGCACCCCACACCCCGGCCGCGCAATCACCGAGCCAGCTGTCGTCACCCGCCCGATCACCGAGCTCCCGACGACCTACATCAAGTGCCTGCTGGACGGCGCCACCGCGTCATCCGACGTGGCCAATCACCTCGAGTCCCCGACCTGGGACCTGGTCGAGCTCCCCACCGGCCACTGGCCGATGTTCTCCCAACCAACCGCCCTGGCGAAGATCCTCAGCGGCTGCTGATCACTTGTTGGCGGCGGCGAGCTGGCCGCAGGCGCCGTCGATCTCCTGGCCGCGCGTGTCGCGGACGGTGGTGGGGATGCCGCCGGCCTCGAGGCGGCGGACGAACTCGCGCTCGTCGGCCGGGTCGGAGGCGGTCCACTTGGAACCGGGGGTCGGGTTGAGCGGGATCAGGTTGACGTGCACCCAGCCCCAGTCGCCGCGGGCCCGTAGCTTCTCCGCCAGCAGGTCGGCCCGCCAGGCGTGGTCGTTGATGTCGCGGATCATCGCGTACTCGATCGACACCCGGCGCTTGGTCTGCCGCGCGTACGCCCAGGCGGCGTCGAGGACCTCGTCGACCTTCCAGCGGTTGTTGATCGGCACGAGCTCGTCCCGCAGCTCGTCGTCCGGCGCGTGCAGCGACAGTGCGAGCGTGACCGGGATCCCCTCGGTCGCGAGCTGGTTGATCCGCGGCACCAGCCCGACCGTCGACACGGTCACACCACGCGCCGAGATCCCGAGGCCCTCCGGCGACGGGTCGGTGAACCGCCGCACCGCGCCGATCACGGCCTTGTAGTTGGCCATCGGCTCGCCCATGCCCATGAACACGATGTTGTTGACCCGTCCCGGCCCGCCGGCGATCTCACCGCGGGACAGCGCCCGCGCACCGTCGACGACCTGCTCGACGATCTCGGCGGTGGTCATGTTGCGCGTCAGTCCGGCCTGGCCGGTCGCACAGAACGGGCACGCCATCCCGCACCCGGCCTGCGAGGACACGCACATGGTGGTGCGACCCGGATACCGCATCAGGACGGACTCGACCAGCGAGCCGTCGAGCAGCTTCCACAGCGTCTTGCGGGTCTCCCCGTTGTCGCACTCCAGGTCGCGCACCCGGGTCAGCAGCGGCGGCATCAGCTCCGCGACCAGTTTGTCGCGGGTCGCGGCCGGCAGGTCGGTCATCTCGGCCGGGTCGGACACCAGCCGGGAGAAGTAGTGGTTCGACAGCTGCTTGGCCCGGAATGCGGGCTCCCCCAGCGCGGCGACCGCCGTACGCCGCTCCTCCCCGGTGAGGTCGGCCAGATGCCGCGGCGGCTTCTTGGCACGGCGCGGCTCATCGAAGACAAGAGGAAGGGAGGTAGTCATAACATCCCCGATTGTCCCTTGCCGCCGACCACATTCACAAATTCACATCCCCCACGTGCCCAGAATCACAGACCCGGTCAGCTCTCGGCGGCCGGCTCCTTGCGATCCGAGTGACCGAGCTTGCGGTCCGGCGCGATCCGGTCACGCACCAACTGCTTCAGCGTGGGGATCTCGGCGAATCCACCCTCCGCCTTGCGCGACCACAACGTCTCCCCGTCCAGCCGCACCTCGAAGACGCCACCGGTGCCCGGAATCAGCGCGACCTCCCCGAGCTCCTTCGGGAAGGTGGTCAGCAACTCCTGCGCGGTCCAGGCCGCCCGCAACAACCACCGGCACTGCGTGCAGTACTCGATCTCCAACCGCGGTTCCCTCGTCACGGCGACAACGGTATCGCCGTGACGAGGGGCGCCTTCAGGCCGAGTAGTCCTTCGGCGGGATCAGGGTGGCGAGCTGGTTGAAGGTGAGCCAGTACGTCGCTGTCGGGGCGAAGCCGGCCGGGTCGGCGATCAGCACGGTCGTGTCACCGGAGTCGTACCCGATCACGGTGAAGTAGTGGTAGATCGTGTAGTTCGGGTAGCCCGGCGAGTGGTTGTTGGCCGGGGCAACGATGTTGGCGACGAATATTCTCCAACCCTTTCCACCCAGCTCGAAAGGTCAGGCGGCAGCTTCCTCCACGGGCTCGATGATCTCCCGGACCAGCCAGCGCACCGCCCGCTCCGGATACGGCCTCGGCAGCGACAGCACGATGTGATCGAACCCCAGTCCGACGGCGCGGTGCACGATCGCCCGGGTCGACGCCGGATCGTCGTACGAGACGATCTGCTGCAGTGACCGGCTGATCGTGCCCGGGTCGCGGCCGATCCGCGCGCACTCCGCGTCCAGCCGCCGTACGCGATCGGTCAGGACGTCGAAGTCGTTGTGCGGCGGGCCGGCGATGTTCCAGATGTCGGCGTACTCCGCGATCAGCCTCATCATCCGGTTGCCCCAGCCGCCGATCAGCAGCGGCGGACCCGGTCGCTGGATCGGCTTCGGCTCGTTCCGGTTCTCCTCGAGCGTGTAGTACCTGCCGTGGAAGTCGAAGACGTCCTGCGTCCACATCCCGCGCAGGATCTCGATCGTCTCGCGCAGCCGATCCACGCCCTCCCCCGGCGGTACGAGCGTCAGGCCGTACGCCGCGTACTCCGCAACGGCCGGGTTCGGGCCCGGGATGCCGCCCGTACCGGCCGGCTGATGCGTACCGCCGGCACCCAGACCCATGATCAGCCGCCCACCAGAGATCACGTCCAGCGTGCTGGCGACCTTGCCGAGCACCGCCGGCGGGCGGATGCGGTTGCTGGTGACGAGCAGCCCGAGCCGGAGCCGGGTCGTCTGTGCGGCCAGCGCGGTGAGCAGCGTCCAGCCTTCGAGCACGTCGCCGTCCTTGGGGCCGACCAGCGGCAGGAAGTGGTCCCAGAGCCAGGCGTCACGGAGCTGCGGAACCTCGTCGGCCTCCAGCCAAACGCGCTGGATGTCGGCGTACGGGACATGCATCGGGGTGGTCTTCAGACCGAAAGACAGTTCCATAATCGTCAGGATAACTGATGATCAGCTCTCCTGACGATCAGGTTGCCGGTAGATTTGCTCATATGGTGTCGGACCGGCTGGGGTATCTGCTCAAACACGTCCTGGCGCGGCTGACCGAGGCGCAGACCAAGGCGCTGGCCCCGCACGGACTGAACGGCCGCGATCTGGCCGTGCTGTCCGCAGTCGCGTCCGGCGAGCCGCTGTCACAGCTCGAGGTCGCATCCAGGCTCCGCGTCGACCGGACCTCGATCGGCGACCTCATCGACGGCCTGGAGGACCGAGGATTCGTAGAGCGCCGGCGGAGCCCCGAGGACCGGCGCCGCAACGTCGTCGCGCTGACCGAGCTGGGCGAATCCACCTACGCCACGGCCGAACGGATCCGGCTCGAGGTCGAGCGCGAGTTCCTCGCTCCCCTGGGCGACGGGGAACGCTTCCGCTCGGATCTTCAGGCCCTGCTGGGGGAATGACGGTTCTGCCGCGCCCGTTGGACTCTGCATCATGGCTGCACTCTCCGGCGTTCCCCTGTCCGTGCTGGACCGCTCGCGGACGCGAGTAGGTGAGACGGAAGCCGAGACACTGCGTGCGACCGTCGAGCTGGCTCAGCAGGTCGAAGAGCTTGGGTACAAGCGTTTCTGGGTGTCAGAGCACCACAGTGTGCCCGGAGTGGCCGGCTCCGCTCCCACAGTGCTGGCTGCGGCAGTAGCCGCCCGTACTAGTCGCATCCGCGTCGGCACCGGCGGTGTGATGCTGCCGAACCACCGGCCGCTCGTGGTGGCCGAGCAGTTCGGAGTGCTGGAGTCGCTGTACCCGGGCCGCATCGACATGGGCCTCGGCCGATCAGTCGGCTTCACGAACGGCATCCGTCGTGCCCTGGGCGTCGAGAAGGATGCGACCGAAGACTTCGCCGCCCAGGTCCGCGAGCTGCTGGCGTATCTCGCCGGCACCCAGCAGAACCAGGTCCACGCCCGCCCCGGCGAAGGTCTGCACATCCCACCGTTCATCCTGGCGGTCGGCGAAGGCGCTGCGATCGCAGCATCTCTGGGCCTGCCGGTGGTCCTCGCCGCTCGCTCCGAGTCTCAGGTGCTCGAGACCCTCGACCAGTACCGCACGAGCTTCCAACCATCGGCCTGGACGTTGGAACCCTACGTGATCCTCGCTGTCACCGCCGCGGTCGCGGACACCACAGAAGCTGCCCGGCAGATCCTGTTGCCCGAGGCATGGGCCAGCGCGTACTCACGCACCCGTGGCGTGTTCCCGCCTTTGCAGCCGGACGTGCCACCCGAGATGACCGCTCGCGAGCAAGAGTTCTTCGAGAGCGGTCTCCGTGGCCAGATCTACGGCACGCCTGACGAGGTCGACGCAGCACTCGGCGGTCTAGTACGCCGTACCGCCGTCGACGAAGTGTTGATCACGACCAACACCTACGACCGGGCTGACTTGCTGGCGTCGTACGCCGCCCTCGCGGAGCTGGCGCTACCGGTTGATGCGCGCCTCTAGGCCCTTGCGGACCTCAGGCCACTCATCGGCCAGGATCGAGAACACGACAGTGTCGCGGAACGAGCCGTCGGCCAGTCTCTTGTGCCGGCGCAGCACGCCCTCACGCGTCGCACCGAGCTTCGCGATCGCTGCCTGAGACCTGGTGTTCTTCGAGCCGGTCTGGATCTTCACCCGGCCGAATCCGCAGTCCTCGAAGGCATGCTGGAGTAACAGCAGCTTCGTCGCCGGATTGACCGCCGTACCCCAGACCGCCGGCGCGTAGCCGGTCCAGCCGAGGTGGATGCTCTCGTTGACCAGGTCGACGTCCCCGAGGCTCGACGTACCGACAACCGTGCCGTCGGCAACCAACCGGACCGCGTAGGCGAACCGCTTCGCCGCAGCCGGGATCCACGCGGCCCGCATCGCCTCCGCGCTCTCCGGCCCACGACCGCCGCCGAATCCCCCGGCGTACACCTCTTCGTTGCCGATCGCGGCGTACAGCTCCTCGATGTCGCTGTCCCGCAGCCGGTCCAGTCGTACGACGCCGCCCACCAGGGACCGTCCGTCCGGTGCGACCGTCATGGCTTCACCAGGAGATGCAGCACCAGCCAGACCGCGGGCGCCGTCGCCAGCAACGAGTCCAGCCGGTCCATCACGCCGCCGTGCCCGGGCAGCAGGTTCGACATGTCCTTGATGCCCAGGTCGCGCTTGATCATCGACTCGGCGAGGTCGCCGACCGTGGCAGTCAGCACCGCGACCGCACCAACGATCGCACCGGCCCACCAGTCCCCGTCGAGCAGCCAGACGACCGAGGCGATACCGGCCCCGATGCAGGCGAGCACCGAGCCCGCGAAGCCCTCCCAGGACTTCTTCGGGCTGATCGTCGGCGCCATCGGGTGCTTGCCGAACAGAACACCGGCCGCGTAACCGCCGACGTCACTGGCGACCACGACCAGGAAGAACGTGACCACCCGCTCGGGGCCGTCCACCTCCGGCTGGACCAGCAGGATCGCGAACCCGGCCAGCAGCGGCACGTAGCCGATCAGGAAGACCCCAGCGCTCGCGTCCCGCACGAACCCGATCGTCCCGCCCGGCACCCGCCAGAAGATCGTCCCGAGCACGGTCAGCGCGAGCGCGACCAGCAGCGCCATCGGTCCGCCGAAGTACGCCGACAGCAGCATCGCCGTCGTACCGACGAAGAGCGGGACCCGCGGGATGATCGCCCCGCCGGTCCGCAGCGCCTTGATCATCTCGTCGACGGCGATCAGTACGACCGCCAGCACGAGGACGGTGAACAGCACCTTCTGCCAGAACAGCGATCCGAGGATCAGCGCGCCGAGGCCGACACCCACGGCGATCGCCGCAGGCAGGTTCCGCCCGGCGCGGCTCGGGCTGGGACTCGGCGCGGGCGTGCTCTCGACGCCCATCACACCTCGAGCAGTTCGGCTTCCTTGTGCTTGAGCAGCTCGTCGATCGAGTCGACGTACTTCTTCGTCAACCCGTCGAGGCGCTTCTCAGCACTCTTGCCCTCGTCCTCGCCCGCATCGCCGTCCTTGACGGTCTTGTGCACCTGATCCATCGCGTGCCGGCGGATGTTGCGGACCGAGACCTTGGCCTCCTCGGCCTTGGTCTTGGCGACCTTGATGTATTCCTTGCGCCGCTCCTCGGTCAGCTGCGGCATCACCACCCGGATCACCGCGCCGTCGTTGCCCGGGTTCACACCCAGGTCAGAGTCGCGGATCGCCTTCTCGATCGCCGTCATCGCACCCTTGTCGTACGGCGAGATCAGCACGGTCCGGGGCTCCGGCACCTGGAAACCGGCCAGCTGCTGCAGCGGCGTCGGCGTGCCGTAGTAGTCGGCCAGGATGCCCGCGAACATCTGCGGGTGCGCCCGGCCGGTGCGGATCGCGGCGAAGTCGTCCTTCGCGACCTCCACGGCCTTCGCCATCTTCTGCTCGGCTTCGCGGAGAGCTTGGTCGATCACGACATTCCTCGCTTCCTCAGGGCCGCCTCGGCGCGGCCACTCCAACCAACGAACACAGGAACCCTACGAACGCAGGTTTACCAGATAACGGACATCCACCCGTGTCGAACGATCCTAGTCGTACGGGCGCGTACGGCGTACCTGGGGCTACTGGCCCGGGGAAACGACGGTGCCGATCTTCTCGCCGTGGACGACCCGGGCGATGTTGCCCTCCTCGAGCCCGAAGATCACGATCGGCAGCGCGTTGTCGCGGGCCAGGCTGATCGCGGTCGCGTCGGCCACCCGCAGACCGCGGGCCAGGAAGTCGTCGTACGACAGCTGGTCGAACTTCACCGCGTCCGGGTTCTTCTTCGGGTCGGAGTCGTACACCCCGTCCACGCCCTGCTTGCCCATCAGCAGCGCCTCGGCGCCGATCTCCAGCGCACGCTGGGCGGCGACCGTGTCGGTGGAGAAGTACGGCATGCCGGAGCCGGCGCCGAAGATCACCACGCGGCCCTTCTCCAGGTGCCGCTCGGCCTTGCGCGGGATGTACGGCTCGGCGACCTGGCCCATCGTGATGGCGGTCTGCACCCGGGTCTCGATCCCGAGCTTCTCCAGGAAGTCCTGCAGCGCCAGGCAGTTCATCACCGTGCCCAGCATGCCCATGTAGTCGGCCCGGTTGCGCTCCATCCCGCGCTGCTGCAACTCGGCGCCGCGGAAGAAGTTGCCGCCACCGACCACGACGGCGACCTGGACACCGGACCGGGCCACCTCGGCGATCTGCTTGGCGATCGAGTTCACCACGTCGGGGTCGACGCCGAGCTTGCCGCCGCCGAACACCTCACCCGAGAGCTTCAGCAGCACCCGATGGTAGGCGGGCGCGAACGGCGAAGAGGCCGGACTCGTCTCGGTACCCAGGGTTTCCGTCACGATTCCGGCCTCCTCGTCGATGAAGAACTGTGCTTTTCCTGCGATCAGGCGCCGACCTCGAAGCGGGCGAACCGCTTCACGGTCACACCGGCCTCGTCGAGCACGGCCTTCACGGACTTCTTGCTCTCCTGGACCGACGCCTGCTCGAGCAGCACGACGTCCTTGAAGAACCCGTTCACCCGGCCCTCGACGATCTTCGGCAGGGCCTGCTCCGGCTTGCCCTCCTCGCGGGCGGTCGCCTCGGCGATCCGCTTCTCGTTCTCGACCGTCTCGGCCGGGACCTCGTCGCGGGTGGTGTAGAGCGGGCGCATCGCAGCGGCCTGCATGGCAGCACCGCGAGCGGCCTCGACGTTGTCGCCCTCGAACTCGACCAGCACGCCGACCTGGGCCGGCAGGTCGGCGGCACGCTTGTGCATGTACGCCGTCACCTGGCCGTCGAACACGGCCACCTTGCCGAGCTCGAGCTTCTCGCCGATGACCGCGGCCAGGGCCTCGATGTTCTCGGCGACGGACTTGCCGTCGGACAGCTTCTCGCTCAGCAGGCCCTCGACGTCGCCGACCTTGCTGGCGGCGGCGTGCGCGACGATGTCGGCGGCGAGCTGCTGGAACTGCTCGTTCTTGGCGACGAAGTCGGTCTCGCAGTTGAGCTGGACCAGCGCGTTCTCCGCCGCGGCCACCAGACCGTTGGTGGCGGAGCGCTCGGCGCCCCGCTTGGCGGCCTTGGCCGCGCCGTGGATGCGCAGCTCCTCGATCGCCTTCTCGAAGTCGCCGTCGGTGGTCTCGAGCGCCTTCTTCGCGTCCATCATGCCCGCGCCGGTGGCGTCGCGGAGCTTCTTCACGTCAGCGGCGGTGTAGTTCGCCATTCCTCGTTCTCTCGTCTTGTCGATGCGGCTGGATGAGCGGGGCAGGCCCGGTTGCGGACCATGCGGCGCAGCGGGGTGCCGCCCGGCGGACCGGGCGGCATCCGTGGCTGTCAGGCCTCGTCGGCCTTCGGGGTCTCCTCGGCCTTGGCCTCGGACTCGGTCCCCTCGACCACGACGGCGTCGGTCGCGATCGGCTCGGTCAGCACCTCGGTGGCCGGGGCGTCCGCGGCGGGGGCCTCGGCAACCGGAGCCTCAGCGGCCGGAGCCTCGGCAGCCGGGACCTCGGCAGCGGCCGGGGCGTCAGCGGCCTTGGCCTCGGTGGTGCCGTTCTGGCTCTCCAGCAGCTCCCGCTCCCAGGCGGCCAGCGGCTCCTCGGCGCCCAGCTCCTCGCCGGCCGCGGCAGCGCCCTGGCCACCACGCGACATCAGACCGTCGGCGACGGCGTCGGCAACCACGCGGGTCAGCAGGCCGACCGAACGGATCGCGTCGTCGTTGCCCGGGATCGGGAAGTCGACCTCGTCCGGGTCGCAGTTGGTGTCCAGGATGCCGATGATCGGCAGCTTCAGCTTGCGCGCCTCGTCGACCGCGAGGTGCTCCTTCTTGGTGTCCACGATCCACACGGCGGCCGGAACCCGGGCCATGTCGCGGATACCGCCGAGGGTCTTCAGCAGCTTGTCGTGCTCGCGCCGCTTCTGCAGCAGCTCCTTCTTGGTGACACCGGAGGCCGCGACGTCGTCGAAGTCGATCAGCTCCAGCTCCTTGAGCCGCTGGAGCCGCTTGTTCACGGTCTGGAAGTTGGTGAGCATGCCACCCAGCCAGCGCTGGTTCACGTACGGCATGCCGACCCGGGTCGCCTGCTCGGCGATGGCTTCCTGGGCCTGCTTCTTGGTGCCGACGAACAGGATCGCGCCGCCGGAGGCGACCGTGCTACGAACGAACTCGTAGGCGCGGTCGATGTACGACAGCGACTGCTGCAGGTCGATGATGTAGATGCCGTTGCGCTCGGTGAGGATGTAGCGCTTCATCTTCGGGTTCCAGCGCCGGGTCTGGTGCCCGAAGTGCACGCCGCTCTCAAGGAGCTGCTTCATGGTCACGACGGCCATGAGGGTGTTCCTCCTGTCGCGCCCGGCTGCTCGCGCGGGCGCTGTTCTCGGTTGTCTCGCGCCGAACCGGGTGGCCCGCCGCTCCTGATGCCCGTCGCACGAACCCACCCGGGAGGTCCCGGGACCGAGGGAAACGCGCTGTTGTGCGGGCATGCGTAGTCGTCCCACTCACATGGGACGCCACCGGAAGTGTACGGGACCAGCCCCGCCGAAGGCGAACCGGCCACCGGTTGTCCACAGGCCGCGAACTCACTGTCCGCAACCGCCCGTCCCGACGGCATGTTCCAGGGTATGAAGCTCATCCTCCTGACCCTGACCACAGCCGCGCTGACTCTCGGAACCACCCCACCCGCCACGGCGGCCCCGCCGGTGCGACCGGCGTGGCCTCTCCAGCCACGACCACAGGTCGTGCACGGCTTCGAACTCCCGGCCAAACCCTGGCTCCCGGGCCATCGCGGCGTCGACCTGGCCGGCACCCCGGGCCAACCCGTCCTCGCGGCGACCACCGGCACCATCACGTACGCCGGTCCGCTCGCGGGACGCGGCGTGGTCACGGTCTCGACCGGCCCTCGCCGTACCACCTATGAGCCGGTCGTCCCGGCGCTGGCGGTGGGGGCCGCCGTGACCCCTGGCACCCTGATCGGCCATCTCTCTGCCGCCGGCTCGCATTGCAGACCCGCGACCTGTCTGCACTGGGGCCTTATCCAGGGCAAGCAGTACCTCAACCCGCTCACCCTGGTCCCCGACCGCCCGGTCCGCCTACTTCCACTCAGCCCAGATCCGCCACCCCGGGCGGCAGCTCCGCCACCTGAACCAAGCCCGCGTGCCGAGCGTGCCGACGCACCGCACGACACGTCCCGAGCCGGGGAGCGGACGGCCGCCGCCATCGTCGGCGCGACGGCAGCCCTGATGCTGGCCGGCGGTCTGCTGATCAGGCGCCACTAGGGCGTGTCTCCTAAATGGTGGCTGGTTGGTCGGTGATGCTGGTGGGATGTCGCGTCTGGCTGTGTTGAGCGATGCCCAGTGGGCGAGGATCGAGCCGTTGCTGCCGTCGTCGGTTGGTCAGCGGGGGCGGCCGTTTCGTGATCATCGGCAGGTGGTCGAGGGCATCGTGTTCCGTTTCCGGACTGGTGTTGCGTGGCGGGATTTGCCGGCGGCGTTCGGGCCGTGGCAGACGGTCTGGAAGCGGCACCGCAGGTTCAGCGCCGATGGCACCTGGGACCGGATCCATGCGCGGCTGCTGGCCGAGGCGGACGCGGCCGGCGAGGTCGATTGGAACGTGTCGGTGGACTCGACGATCAATCGTGCGCATCAGCACGCGACGAACCTGCCGCGTGCTCTGGGTGGCACAGGGGGAACGATCGAACTACAAGAATCCGCGCGGTGAACCGCCTGATCACGCGATCGGGCGCTCGCGCGGTGGCCTGAGCACGAAGATCCACCACGCCAGCGACGGCAGGGGCCGGCCGCTGGCGATCCTGGTGGGTCCGGGCCAGGGCCATGACTCACCGATGTTTCCGTACCTGCTCGCCGCGATCGCGGTGCCACGGATCGGGCCGGGTCGGGCCCGCACCCGGCCCGACCGGGTCCTGGGCGACAAGGCCTATTCGTCGCGCGCGAACCGCGCCCTGCTGCGGGCCCGCGGGGTCGTCGCGGTCATCCCCGAACCCGCCGACCAGCAGACCAACCGCAAACGACGCGGCCGCCACGGCGGCCGACCGGTCGGCTTCGACGCCGAGATCTACAAAGGCCGCAACGTGGTCGAACGATCCTTCAACACCCTCAAGCAATGGCGCGGCCTGGCCACCCGCTACGACAAACTCGCCCTCACCTACCGCGGAGGCGCCGTTCTCTGCGCGATCGTCAGCTGGCTACGCCAATAAGGAGACACGCCCTAGTCCGGCCAGACCTAGGCGGGCAGATTGACCTGCCATGAGACCCCGAAGCGGTCGTTGACCCATCCGAACTTCCGGCTGAAGCCGTACTCCCCGAGCGGCATCAGCACCCCGCCCTTCTCGGACAGGGCGGCGTACAGCCGGTCGAGCTCGGCCTCGTCCGCACAGTCGACGAACAGCGACACCGACGGAGTGAAGGTGAACTGGTGCTGCACAAAGCTGTCACTGCACATGAGCCGCTGCCCCGCGAGCGTGAACACCGCGGTCATCACCGACCCCTCGGGGCCCGGACCTTCCGCGCCGTGCCGAGTGATCGAGACGACCTCTGCGTCGTCGAAGAGCGACACGTAGAAGTTCATCGCCTCCTCGGCCCTGCCCTCGAACATCAGGAACGTGGAGATCTGCTCAGCCATCAAACCCCTCCTGTAGTATCGACTTATATAAGTCGTCACTGTAGCAATGGCCGGGCCGGAGCGCGAGCCTCAGCTGCCGGGGACCCGAGCCTGCCAGGCGTCCTCGTCGCGGGAGCGGCGTTCGACGCCGGCCGGAAGCTTGTTCTTGGCGAGGTCGATGAGCGTGGTGTGCTCGAGCACGTCGCGCAGGCTGGCCCGCGCGGCGATCCAGACGCGCTGCAGGACGACGGCCCGCTCGTTGTACGCGACGCTCTCGGGCCGCACCCCGGAGATGCTCACGATCGGTCCGTCCACCGCGCGCATCACGTCGGCGACCGAGATCTCGTTCGGATCGACGGCCAGCCGCCACCCGCCGGACTGGCCGCGCTGACTCACCAGCACGCCGGCGCGGCGCAGGTCGGCGAGGATGCCCTGCAGGAAGCCGTGCGGAATCCCCTGCGCGCGACTGAGTTCCTCGGCCGACACCACCGAGGGATCGTTCGCCACCCATCGCTGAGTGATCTCGATCAACGCCCGCAACGCATAGTCAGACTTCGCCGAAACCCGCATGTCCCGCAGTCTGCCCCATCGCCCTGCCACCGCGCCGCATCCACACCCCGTCCCGGCCGCGGATCAGGCTCGAGGATGGGCCTGCTCGTAGGCCTTGCGGAGCCGGTCGGTCGAGATGTGGGTGTAGATCTGCGTGGTCGCCAGCGAGGCGTGCCCGAGCAGTTCCTGGACACTGCGAAGATCGGCGCCACCTTCGAGCAGATGGGTAGCGGCCGTGTGCCGGAGCCCGTGCGGCGACAGGTCCGGCGCGTCGACGACCCCGATCCGCTCGTGGACGAGACGTCGTACCGCTCGCTGGTCGATCCGGCCGCCGCGAGCGCCGAGGAAGACAGCCGGGCCGCTCCCGTGTCGCGCCACCTCCGGTCGCGCCTCGTCCAGCCATCTCTGGAGAGCTTCGGCAGCGGGCACGCCGTACGGGACGGAGCGTTCCTTGCGTCCCTTGCCGAAGACGCGGACGACGCGACGCGAGGTGTCGACGTCGTCGATGTCGAGGGCACAAAGCTCGCCGACGCGGATGCCGGTCGCATACAGGAGTTCCATGATCGCCAGATCGCGCAGCCCGACCGGGCTGCCGTCATCCGCTGCCACCGCGGCGGCATCCAGGACGGCTCGAGTGTCGGCCTGGCCCAGCACGCCGGGCAGGGTTTTGTGCGGCCGCGGGCTCGCCAGCAACGCCCCCGGATCCGTGCTGATCCGGCCGGTCCGCTGCGCCCACGCGGTGAAGACACGCGCGGCCGTGGCCCGCCGCGACATCGTGCTGCGCGCCTTGCCGAGGCTCTGCTGCTTGGCCAGCCAGGAGCGCAGCCCGCGGATGTCGAGGGACTCGAGATCATCGTGACCAAGCCGAATCAAATGTTCGAGTAAATCCGCGACATCTCCGATGTAGGCTCTCACGGAATGTCTGCTGAGGTCTCTTTCCGCCGTCAGATGCCGTTCGTAGTCAGCCAGTAACGCAGCGAAACCTTCCGGCCAGTCGGGGTTCGTGCTGACAGCGTCCGGCGTCATGCCTCGACGATGCGGGAGCCGGCCCGGCATCGCAAGCCACCGCGCGGGGGTCGAGGAGGGGAGGTCTGGTCGATAGCCCGACGGTCGACTACTGTTCGGCCCGATTGCCCTAGTAGCAACGGAGGCACCCCTGACCATGGCCCCCTCAGCGAACGGACAGACCGTAGGCCGGCGCCTGCCGGTCGAGTCGGCGTTCACTCGAGTCGAGGACGCGCGACACCGTCTGCCGCGCTTGTTCGGTCGTCGCGACCTGGTTGTACTTGGCCTGGGCGTGATGATCGGGTCCGGCATCTTCAGCATCAGCGGTAACCAGGCGGCCACGGTCGCCGGCCCGGCCGTGATCATCTCGTTCGTGATCGCGGCGATCGTGTGTGTGCTGGCCGCGGCCTGCTACGCCGAGCTGTCGTCCACCATTCCTGTTTCGGGCAGCGCGTACACCTTCAGCTATGTGACCTTCGGCGAGATGTGGGCCTGGCTGGTCGGCTGGGCGCTCGTGCTCGAGCTCGTCACCGCGGCGGCCATCGTCGCCCGCGTCTGGTCGGCGTACTTCCTGGCCACTTTGGACGGATTCGGCGTGACGCTGCCCGCCGGTGTGGCCAAGTTCTTCGGCCCGAACGCCGAGGTCAACCTCGTCGCCCCGGTGCTGTTGCTGATCCTGACCGCGTTGATCGTGACCGGCACCAAGCTGTCGGCCCGGGTGCTGACGGTCGTGGTGATCGCCAAGGTCGCCGTGATCCTGCTGGTCGTGATCGTCGGCGCCGCGCACATCAACATGGCCAACTACCACCCGTTCGTGCCGATGGCCCGGGCCGCGCCCGCGACCGCCAGTCCGACGTTGCTCGGCTGGATCCTGGATTCGTCGTTCGGCTCCTTCGGCATCATGGGCATCTTCACCGCGGCCAGCTCGATCGTGTTCGCCTACATCGGGTTCGACCTGATCGCGACCGCGTCCGAGGACGCGCGCAGCCCGCGCAAGACGGTTCCGCAGGGCATGCTGCTCGGCGTCGGCGCCGTCACGATCCTCTACATCGCGATGGCCGTCGTACTGGTCGGGATGCGCCCGTACGGCAAGCTGGGCGGCAGCGCACCGGTCTCGGAGGCGATGGCCGCGGTCGGTGTCGGCTGGGCCGCGAAGGTGGTCAACCTAGGCGCCCTGTTGGCGCTGATGACGGTGATCATGGTTGTTCTCATCGCGCAGAGCCGCGTCCTGTTCAACATGGGCCGCGATGGTCTCCTGCCGAAGAGTCTTGGCCGAGTCAGCCGGGTCTACTCCTCCCCCGCCCGCGCGGCGGCCGCTGCCGGCGTCGCCGCCCTGGCGCTGACGCTCTATCCGAAGGTGCTGGAGCTGGAGGAGTTGCTGGTCATCGGCGCGTTGTTCTGCTTCGCGTTCTGTGCGATCGGCGTCCTCACCCTGCGCCGCTCCGAGCCGAACCTGGAGCGCGGCTTCCGGGTGCCGATGGTGCCGCTGATCCCGCTGCTGTCGCTGGGCGCAACACTGTGGCTGATGCTCAACATGAAGACGAGCACCTGGACGAAGTTCGGCATCTGGATGGCGATCGGACTGGCGATCTACGGCCTGTACGGGCGCTGGCACAGCCGGCTGGCGAACGAGGACAGCTGGGACTTCGACATCGGCGACACCGATCCCGGGACCGGCGGCCTGCAGGCCATCCGGCCCGATCCGAACGAGTTGCGTGCGGTGCGCACACCGCCGCACGAGCAGCACAAACCGTCCCGCGGCAAGCACATGCGCAACTGACGCCGTCCCGGCGGTTGTCCGCGGCAACGTCGTGCCCGTGATCGTTGTCCCCGGCAACATCATCGGTGACAGAGTTGTCCACAGGCGAAAACTGAGGTCTGAAATCGTGGCCTGATCCCGGCATGTTCTTAGCCGGAGGTGGTCATCGATGCGGACCAAGAACGCAGTCGGGCGGTACGGCGAGGATCTCGCCGCGAGGTATCTCACGTCGCACGGTTTCGCCGTGCTCGAGCGCAACTGGCGCTGCGAGCTCGGCGAGATCGACATCGTCGCGCGCGAAGGCGACACGCTGGTCGTCTGTGAGGTGAAGACGCGCCGCGGGCTGAACTACGGCAGCCCGCTGGAGTCGATCACCTACCGGAAGCTGACCACGCTCCGCAAGCTGGCCGGCCGCTGGCTGCAGACCCACCAGCTCAGACCCGCGGCAATCCGGATCGACATCATCGCGGTCCTCTTCGACCACAACACGCCGCCGAGCGTCGACCACGTGCGGGGGGCGGCCTGATGTCGCTCGCTCAGACGTGGTCGGTCGCTCTGGTCGGCCTGGAAGGGCATCTGGTCGAGGTCGAAGCGGACATCGCCCAAGGCCTGCCGAAGACAACGCTGATCGGCCTACCGGACGCCTCGCTGTCCGAGGCCCGCGACCGGGTCCGCGCCGCGGTCGTGAACAGCGGGGAGCGATTCCCCGACCGCAAGGTCACCATCGGCCTCTCGCCGGCCACGCTGCCCAAGACCGGTTCTCACTACGATGTCGCGATCGCTCTGGCTCTGCTCACGGCGGCCGGGGTGGTCGAGCCCGGCCCGCTCCGGCAGACGGCGATCATCGGCGAGCTCGGACTCGACGGCCGGGTCCGTGAGGTCCGCGGTGCCCTCGCGATGACGCTGGCCGCCGCCAGGGCCAACTTCGAGCGCATCGTCGTCCCCGAGCTCAACTCCGGCGAAGCCCGCCTGGTCCCCGGCATCGAGGTGTACGGCGTGCGGTCATTGCGGCAGGTGCTCGCGCTGCTCCGCGGGACCGAGGTCCCGGACGAGGCCCCACCCCGCGCCGAGCCGCGGCTGTTGTCCGAGTCGCTGACACGGGTTCCTGAGGTCGACCTCGACGATGTCATCGGCCAACACGAAGGGCGGCGGGCGATCGAGGCCGCGGCCGCGGGTGGGCATCATCTGCTCCTGCACGGGCCGCCAGGGTCCGGCAAGACGATGCTGGCGGAGCGGCTCGCTGGACTGATGCCCGACCTGAGCACGGACGACTCGCTGGAAGTGTCGGCTGTGCACTCGCTGGCCGGACTGCTGACCAGCGACGCCGAGCTCGTCGTTCGTCCGCCGTTCATCGCGCCACACCACACGGCGTCGCTCTCCAGCCTCGTCGGCGGCGGCTCGGGGATGCCGCGGCCCGGTGCCATCAGTTGCGCACACCGCGGGATCCTCTTCATCGACGAGGCGCCCGAGATGCATCCGCTCACCTTGGACACGCTGCGGCAGCCGCTCGAGTCGGGCTACATCGAGGTGCATCGATCGGCCGCCGTGGCCAAGTTCCCGGCACGCTTCATGCTCGTCCTGGCGGCCAATCCCTGCCCCTGCGGACTGTCCGGGACGAACCAAGGGATCTGCAACTGCACGCCTCAAGTGCTGGCGCGCTACCGGCAACGGATCAGCGGCCCGATCAAGGACCGCCTCGATATCCAGCGCCAGATCTTGCCGGCCGCCCGCGCCATCAACGATGAGAAACCGGAGTCGACCGCAGTCGTCGCCGCCCGCGTCCAGTCGGCTCGCGAGCGCCAAGGGCACCGCTACCGCGACACCGGCTGGATCCTCAACAGCGAGGTCCCCGGCCCGGTCCTCCGCCGCGACTACCCACTCGATGCCGCCAGCCACAAACTCCTCGAGGACCTCTACTCCGGCGGCCGCATCACCGCCCGCGGCTTCGACCGCGTCGTCCGCCTCGCCTGGACCTTGGCCGACCTGGAAGGCATCGCCCAACCCACCGTCGACCTCACCCACCAAGCCTTCCAACTCCGCACCGGCGAACCCCTGACCAACCTCGCCGACACCCGCCCCCTCAGCTGAAACACCGCACAACGTCCGCCCGAACAACACCCACCCCTCACCTGACCCGGCGGCGACCGGCCGGCCTCACCCGTCTCCCCGGCTGACTGACCCCACCGACAGCCGTCCCGCACAAGGAGCCCGATATGAACTCGACCTGCGCCACCACGACCAACGGCCTCGCGACGGACGCGAGTCTGCCGCTCAAGACGCCTCCGCCGCCGAACAGACCGGGTCGGGCTGGGGTTGGTGGGGGTGATGACGAGGAGCGGTTGGCTCGGGTTGGGTTGTCTCGGGTGGTGGAGCCCGGGGATCTGGCGGCGCTCAAGGCGTTCGACGGGTTGGACGTGCTGGAGATCTGGGAGCTGCTGCAGCAGAAGGCTCCTGGGGTCGAGCGGTGGTCTACCAGGCTGGCTGAGGCTGAGCCGGAGCGCGACTTGGAGCGAGCGACTGCGGCGGGGGCACGGTTTGTGATTCCTGGGGATGACGAGTGGCCGGAGCAGGTGGAGATCCTCGCCGAGGCCGGCCAGCTGAGCCGCCGAGCGGGCGTGCCGTTCGGCTTGTGGGTCCGCGGCTCGGCGAACCTGCGGCGTGCCCTCACCCAGGCCGTGGCGATGGTGGGTGCGCGCGCATGTTCGTCGTACGGCGAGCATGTCGCGGCTGAGCTGTCGTCGGGATTGGCGGACAACGGCGTCACGGTGGTGTCCGGCGGGGCTTATGGGATCGACGCAGCGGCTCACCGTGGCGCGCTCGCGGCGTCGGGGCTGACGGTTGCGGTGCTGGCGTGCGGGGTCGATGTCAGTTATCCGAAGAGCAACTCGGCCCTGTTCAGCCGGATTGTCGAGGACGGCCTGGTCGTGAGTGAACTACCGCCGGGATGTTCGCCGACGAAATTGCGGTTCCTGTCCCGCAACCGGCTCATCGCCGCCGGCACGCTGGGGACGGTCGTGATCGAGGCCGCCGTACGCAGCGGTGCCCTCAACAGCGCGGGCTGGGCCGAGCAGTGCGGTCGCGCTGTGCTCGCCGTGCCAGGTCCGATCACGTCGCGGATGTCCGAAGGCAGTCACCTCTTGGTCCGCGAACGAGACGCAGTCCTCGTCACGAACGTTGCCGACATCATCGAAGCGATCTCGCCGCTCGGCACCCACCTCAGCCCGTACCCGCACGCCCCCAAGAATCCGATCGACGACCTGAACCACGACGTCCGCCGCACGCTCGACGCCGTCCCTGTCGTCCGTTCCGCCCCTGCCGACCGGATAGCCACCACCGCGGGCTTGGACCTACCCACAACCGAGTGCTGCCTCGACACCCTGGCAGACCTACACCTCATCGAGCACGACGACTCGGGCTGGCGCCTGACCCCAACAACTCCACCACCAGACCAAAGCCCGCCGAGCACATGAGCCCTGGTGCGGTGGTCAGCGGCCGAAGTCGGAGTCTTTGGGGACTTCCAGGTCGGACTTGGCGAGCTCTTCGATGTTGACGTCGCGGAAGGTGACCACCTTGGCGTTCTTGACGAAGCGGGCGGAACGGTAGACGTCCCAGACCCACGCGTCGGCCATCGTCACCTCGAAGTACACGTCGCCGCCCTCGGTGCGGACCTTCAGGTCGACCGCGTTGCACAGGTAGAAACGCCGCTCGGTCTCCACGACGTACTTGAAGATCCCGACGACGTCCTTGTACTCCCGATAGAGCTGTAGCTCCATATCGGTCTCGTACTTCTCGAGGTCGTCAGCGCTCATGCCGCCACCTCGCTACGCTCGGCTCCGGCATGAGCGCTGCGGGGTGCTGAGTTGTTGGTTCGCTCGCTACGCTCACTCACAGGCTCTCCACTCCGGTGGGACTGGTCACATTCTGTCCCATATCGGGCCGCAGACTGCGGCGGACATTCTCGAACCGCCGTCGATGTTGTGGGCACGGGCCGTATTCGTCCAGTGCCGCCTGGTGCTCAGGCGTGCAGTAGCCCTTGTGGATCCCGAAACCGTACTGCGGGTACACCTTGTCCCAGTGCTCCATCACCCGGTCCCGCGTCACCTTGGCGATCACAGATGCGGCGGCGATACAAGCCGCCACGCGGTCACCCTTCCAGATCGCCAGGCCCGGTACGTCGAGACCGTCGACACCGAAGCCGTCGGTCAGCACGTACGCCGGGCGTACGTCGAGACGGAAAAGGGCTCGCCGGAGCGCTTCGACGTTGGCGACGTGCATGCCGAGGCGGTCACACTCCGTCGACTCGATCGAGACCACCGACCAGGCGAGGGCGCGGTTGCGGATCTCGTCGTAGCAGCGATCGCGCGCCTTGGCGGTGAGGAGCTTGGAGTCGGCGAGCTCGGGGATCTGACCGCGCTTGCCCTCCGGCAAGATCACCGCGGCGGCGACCAGCGGGCCGGCGCAGGGTCCACGGCCGGCCTCGTCCACGCCGGCGATCGGGTCCAGGCCGACGCGGCGCAGAGCCCGCTCGTACCCGTACAACCCGGCATCCCGCCGGACCGTGCTCCCGCGCGGCAACGCACTCATGCAGCCCTCCGCATCACACACCCCACCCTAGGCAGCCGCACCGACCAACATTGCAGGAGGTCGGGTGCAGATGGGTGGGTGTGGCGAGTGCGTCGGGTGTGGCCGGGGCCGAAGGGCGAGAGGTTGGGCACCGGGGGTCTCTCACTTGGGTGGTGGGGTGAGGGAGATCGAGGGTTTGTCCGGGGCCGGCCCGGGCGCTGGAACGGCTTTGAAGGTGTCCGGTACGCCGAGTTTGGCCCAGCGGCCGGCGGGCCAGACGATCATGATCGCGCGGCCGGTGATCTTGTCCATCGGGACGAAGGCGGCGTCACCCTGGTTGGCGCCGTCGGAGTCGGTGTCCTGCAGATGGACGCGGGAGTCCCCCGAGGCAGAGCGATGGTCACCCATCACGAACACGCGCCCCGCCGGGACAGTGACCTGGAACTCCATCTGCGACGGCGCGTCGCCCGGATACAGGTAGCTGGTCTCGTCGAGCGGCTGACCGTTGACCAGGAGCCGGCCCTTGGAGTCGCAGCACGCGACCTTGTCGCCCGGCATGCCGATCAGGCGCTTGATCAGGTGACCGTGGCTGGAGTCCGGCAGCAGGCCGACGACCTCGAAGAACCGGCCGATCGAGCCGCGCTTCTGACCGCTCTCCTCCGGGCCGAGCCAGCCGCCCGGATCCTCGAAGACGACCACGTCGCCGCGCTTCACGTCGGTGAGCTTCTCGACCACGACGCGGTCCCCGACCAGCAGGGTGTTCTCCATCGACTCGCTCGGGATGATGAACATCTGCCCGACGAACGCCCGCAGGATCGAAGAGACGATCAGGGCCCCGACCACGATCAGCACGAATTCGCGGGCCGCCGCCCCGAAGCCTGAGCGGTGGCCGGATTTGGCGTCCGTCTTGGTCGGTGTATCGGTCACTTCTTCAGCCCCGGCTTCTTGAAGGTTTCCGGAGGACGCAGCATCGTCATCCGGTCAGACGGCCAGATTACGCAACAGGCCCGGCCAACCACGTTCTCGACCGGCACGAATCCACCGCCGGGGCCGCCCATATGGGCACGGGAGTCGGCCGATTCGGCCCGATTGTCGCCCATCACCCACAGATGGCCGGCCGGCACGACCACGGAGAACGGCACCTCGGACGGCTTGGCGTCCTTGAGCAGGTACTCGCGCTCGTCCAGCGGGATCCCGTTCACGGTGATCTGGCCGGCCTTGTTGCAGCAGACCACCTTGTCACCGCCGATGCCGATGACGCGCTTGACCAGGTGACCCTCGCCGCTGCGCGGCAGGATGCCGACGAACTCACCGACCTTGCGGAACGGGCCGGGCTGCGCCTGCTCCTCGTTCAGCCAGTTGCTCGGGTCCTTGAAGACGATGATGTCGCCGCGGTCGACGTCCCGGTGCAGATAGCTGATCTTCTCGGCCAGGATGCGGTCGTCCTTGGTCAGGGTGTCGTACATCGACTCCGACGGGACGTAGAACGCCTCCGCGACGAACAACCGCAGCACCACCGTGATGACGAGTGCGAGCACCGTCACGGTGGTCATCTCGACAAGCAGACTGAGCAGCGGATTCCGCTGCTTCAGCCTGCGGTGACGTCCCTTGCTGCGACGTGCCCTCGATGCCGGGCGAGGGCGAGCGCGAGTCGCAGTGCTCGGCGCCATAGGTGACCGTCGTCGCTAGAAGACGTTCAGGAGGCCGGGACGTCCCGCTTCTCCTTGATCTTGGCTGCCTTGCCGCGCAGTTCGCGCAGGTAGTAGAGCTTGGCCCGGCGGACGTCGCCGCGAGTCACGACCTCGATCTTCTCGACGATCGGGGTGTGCAGCGGGAAGGTCCGCTCGACGCCGACGCCGAAGCTGACCTTGCGGACCGTGAAGGTCTCCTGCAGGCCACCACCCTGGCGCCGGATCACGACACCCTGGAACACCTGGACGCGGGACCGGTTGCCCTCGACGACCTTGACGTGCACCTTGACGGTGTCACCGGGGCGGAAGGAGGGGATATCGTCGCGCTTGCTCGCGTTGTCGAGCTCGTTCAGGACGTTGCTCATCAGGTGTCTCTTCCTCGCGCGTGCCACAGGTCACCCACGAAATGTCGGTGGTGATGAAGTCATCAAAAGCTGCCGGTCGGTGGTCACCCCCTGTGGCAGGAGCACCGAAGGGCAGCAACGAGCAATCTTGCCACACCGCGCCAGCGGAACCGAAATCAGCGCCGCTTGCGACGCTTCGTGAGCACGACCAGCTCGACTTTCGCGGTTTGCTGCCGTCGATGTACCTCACGGTAACCAGCCTTCCGGTACAGCTCGAGGTTGCGGTCACTCTCCGCACCGGTGTCGAGCTGGTACGACGTGACGCCGGCGGGCGCGAGCTGCTCGGCGACCCGCAGCAACCGGGCCCCCAGACCACGGCCCTGCCAGTCCGGCGCAACCATGAGCCGTCCGATGTGGCCGACCTCACCATCCACGGTCAGGTGCACTGAGCCGACGATCCGCGTGCCCGCGACCGCCTTGAGCACGCCGCCCTGCTTGACCCTGGCGACACACGCGTCCAGCTCCTCGGCCAGCGGCGGGATGGCGAGATCGCCGTAGAGCCGTCCCTCCGAGAGGAAGGCTGCCAGCTGCAGCGTGTAGAGCTCCCCCGCGTCCTCCTCGGTGGCCGGCAGCAGCCGGACCTGAGACGCGGCATCATCCTTCCCGGCGACCGCATCGCCCCACGCCGCGAGCAGATCAGGCCGGCGCTCGGCAGTACGGCGTACCGACTCCTCGTGGTGCCAGTCCGCGATCAGGCCGTGGTTCCCCGAGAGCAGTACGTCGGGTACGTCGTACCCGCGCCAGCTCGGGGGTTTCGTGTAGACCGGGTACTCGAGCAGGCCGTCGCCGGAGTGCGACTCCTCGGCCAGGGACTCCGGGTTGCCGATCACTCCGGGCAGGAGGCGAGCCACTGCCTCGACCATGACGAGTACGGCGACCTCACCGCCGTTGAGCACGTAGTCGCCGATGGATACCTCGTCGACCCGCATGCGCTCACCGGCGTACGACGCGACCCGCGCGTCGATGCCCTCGTAGCGGCCGCACGCGAAAGCGAGCCATGGCTCAGCCGCGAGCTCATAGGCGAGTTCCTGGGTGAAAGGGCGGCCTGCGGGCGTCGGCACGATCAGCCGGGGTTGCGTCGGGCCGTCTGCGGGCGCGATGGCGTCGATTGCCTGGCCCCACGGCTCCGGCTTCATCACCATGCCGGCGCCACCGCCGTACGGGGTGTCGTCGACGGTTCGGTGCCGGTCGTGGGTCCAGTCGCGCAGATCGTGCAGGTGGATGTCCAGGAGGCCGCTCTTGGCCGCCTTGCCGACCAGGGAGACGTCGAGCGCGGCCAGGTACTCCGGGAAGATCGTGACGACGTCCAGCCTCATCTGTCCGGCCTCACTCCGGGCCCGGCTCGGTCGGGGCCACCTCGGCGCCCTCCGGGTCCAGCAGACCGGGCCGGTCGGCCACGACGACGTACCGCTTGTCCACGTTGATCTCCGGGACCAGCTCCTCGACCAGTGGCACGAGTACGGCGTTGCCCGCGGGGCGGCGGATCTCCAGGAGGTCCTGCGAAGGCAGGTGTACGACGTCGATGATCTCTCCGGCCTCGGCGCCGTCGTCGGTGCGGACGGCCAGGCCGATCAGCTCGCGGTCGTAGTACTCCTCCGGGTCCTCGGGGCGCTCGTCCTCCGAGACCTCGGATCGCACGGTCAGATTCCGCAACTGCTCGGCCGCGGTCCGGTCCGGCACGTCGGCGAACTTCACCAGCAGCCGCCCACTGTGCCAGCGGCTCGCGGCCACGGTCAGCGTCCGCGGCACCTTCGAGTCCGTCACCACGGTCGCGCCCTCCGCGAACCGCCGATCCGGCTCATCCGTGCGGACGTCCACCCCGACCTCGCCCTTGAGACCATGCGCCCGGCCGATCCGTCCGACAGTCACCAACACCCGCACAAACCTCTCTCTGCAGACACGACGATTCACCTGAGGATATGGCGAAGGGCCGCACCCGGTGGGGTGCGGCCCTTCGGGGACTGCTGCGAGTCAGCGGCGCGGACGCCGGTTGAGCTCGTCGACGAAGTCGATGCGCAGGGAGGACTCGGAGCTGAGGGCGCCGACGACGGTACGGATGGCGGTGGCGGTCCGGCCGTTGCGGCCGATCACCTTGCCGATGTCGTCGGGGTGGACGTGCACCTCGAGGGTGCGGCCACGCCGCAGGTTCCGGGCCCGGACGCTGACGTCGTCGGGGTTGTCCACGATGCCTCGGACCAGGTGCTCGAGCGCCTCGGTCTCCATCATCGTCAGGCCTTGGCGTCGTCGGCCGGCGCGGCCTCGGTGGCAGCCTCGGCCGGAGCCTCAGCAGCCTCGGCCTTGGGCTCCTCGGCCTTGGGCTCCTCGGCCTTGGGCTCCTCGGCCTTGGGCGCGTCGTCCTTCTTCTCGGCCGTCTTCTTCGCCGCGGTCTTCTTGGCGGTGACGGCCTCGGTCTTCAGCGTGCCGTGCGCCTCGGCGAGGGCCTCGTTGAAGATCTCCTGCTTGTCCCGCTTCGGCTCCTTGACCCGCAGCGGCGCCGGAGCGGCCTCGCCCTTGAACTTCTGCCAGTCGCCGGAGGCCTTGAAGATCGCCTCGACGGCCTCGGTCGGCTGCGCGCCGACGCTCAGCCAGTACTGCGCCCGGTCCGACTCGACGTGGATGAACGACGGCTCGGTCTTCGGGTTGTACTTGCCGATCTCCTCGATGGCGCGGCCGTCACGCTTGGTGCGGGCGTCCATCACGACGATGCGGTAGTGCGGCGCACGCTTCTTGCCGATGCGCTTCAAACGGATCTTGACTGCCACGTTTGTGGGGTCTCCCTTGGATTACATGTCTGGGTGAGCAGCACAGCGTCGTGGGGACAACGGGTGACCACTCGAATGGGCCGCATCAGGCAGTGGAGTTAGAGGGCTGCACGAACCTGGACGGACTCAGCAGGCCATTGTGCCAGATAGTCGGGTACGGCGACGAATCCGGCGTCACGCCCGGAAGCGGGCGAGATCCGGCAGTTGGCCGGCGTACGCGTCGAGAAGCTTCCCCGCGGCGGTCACGGAGTCGATCAAAGGATGCCAGGCGAAGGCCCGCAACGCGGCATCCCGGGATCCGGAGGCCGCGGCTTCGATCGTGGACCGTTCGACAGCCTTGACCGAGCAGACCAGACCGGCCTGGTGGTCCGTCAGCTGGGACACCGTGACGGGCAGCGCACCGTTGGCGTCGACCGTGCAGGGGATCTCGACCACGGCGTCGTCGTCCAACTGACGCAGTACGCCACGGTTCCGGACGTTCAGGATCAGGGAGGCCCGCTCGTTGTGGGCGATCGCCCGCATCAGCGACAGCGCGACCTGCTCGTATCCCCCGGCCGCCATGTCCCGCTCGTCGCGCTCTCCCGCGTCGGCGATCTCGCGGCTCTCCACCATGTACGTCGACTCACGCTCGGCCCGCGTCTTCTGCCACAGCTCCAGCGCGTGGTCCGGATGCTGCTCGGTCTCGGCGTAGAACGCGGACTGCTGCTCCAGCAGGAACGTCCCCCGCGTCTGCCGAACCCCCTGTACGGCGGCCAGCGTCTCGCGCGCGAAGTAGTAGTAATGCAAGTACTCGTTCGGGATGCATCCCAACGACCGCAGCCAGTCCGCGCCGAACAGCCGCCCCTCCTCGAACGACGCCAGCGCATCGCTCGACGCCAGCAGCTCAGGCAGCCGATCCACTCCACCCGACCGCAGACCGCGCAGCCAGCCCAGGTGGTTCAGCCCCGCGTAGTCGTAGAAGGCAGTCGACGGATCGAGTCCGAGCGCCAGCGCCGCCCGACGGCCCAGCCCGGACGGTGAGTCACAGATCCCGATCACCCGGTCCCCCAGGTACGGGATCATCGCCTCGGTCACCATCCCCGCCGGGTTGGTGAAGTTGATGACCCAGGCCTCGGGCGCGACCGCCGCGATCCGCTGGGCGATTCCCACGGCGACCGGCAGCGTCCGTAGGCCGTAAGCGATCCCACCGGCTCCGACCGTCTCCTGCCCGAGTACGCCGAGATCCAGCGCGACCCGCTCGTCGACAGTCCGCCCTTCCAGACCGCCCACCCGGATGGCCGAGAAAACGAAATCCGCACCACGCAGCGCGTCGTCCAGATTGGTCGTTTCGGTGACCACCGGAGCGTCGGCCACCGCTGCGGCCTGCTGCCGCAGCACCGCGGCGATCGACGCGAGCCGCGTCCGGTCGGCGTCGTACAGCACCACCGACGTGATCCGCCCGGCGCCACGATCACCCAGCAACGCCTGATAGACGAGCGGCACCCGGAATCCACCGCCGCCGAGAATGGTCAGCCTCACGCCAACATCACCTGTACCCCCGCCTCCGCCAGTTGGGCCCGGGTCGCCTCGTCGGCGTCGGGCTCGGTCACCACCATGAAGAGTTCGCCCGGCTCGCAGACCCGCGCAACCCCGTGCCCCGGGAACTTCGTCCGGTCCGCCAGCAGCACCACCCGGTCGGCGGCCTTGATCATCGCGCGCTTCACCGGCACCTCGATCATCGTGCTGTCCATGACGCGCCCGTCCGGCCGGACCCCACTGGTCCCGAGGAACAGCCAGTCGACGTGGATCTGCCGCAGGCTCTCCTCGGTCAGATACCCGACCAGGGACCGGTAGCTCCGCCGGACGAACCCGCCGAGCACGATCAGCTCGATCTGCTCGTCGTGCTGCAACTCCTCGAGTACGGCGAGATTGCTCGTCACCACCGTCATCGAGCGGCCGTGCAGGTGCTGCGCGACCCGCAGCGCGGTGGTCCCGATGTCGAGCAACACCGACTCGCCGTCACTCACCAACTCCGCGGCCCGCCGCGCGATCCGGTCCTTCTCCTCGGCATGTACGGCGTTCACGTCCGCGAACGGCTCGTCACCGCCGTCAACCGCGAGCGCGCCACCGTAGACCCGGGTGAGCCGGCCCTCGGCGTGCAACTGCTCGAGGTCGCGGCGAATCGTAGCCTCACTGACCCCCAAGTGGCCGGCCAGCACCTTGACGCCCCCGGCCCCGTCGGCCCGGAGCGCGCGGACGATCTGATCCTGTCGCTGCTTCGGCAACACAGACAGACCGTATCACGCAAACTCTGTCATTTTCAGTCAATGTCGTGAGCAGGTATTGCGGATCTTGCGCAGTAGCTCCAAGATTCATGCACGAGTTTGATCGACCCTGCAGGAGCGTGCTGAAACGTGGACGAGCGGAGCGAGTTCACCATCCAACACAGCGTCTTTCGTGCCTCATCCGCGCCCGGAGCGAAGCGAGGACGTGGATGAGTGCGCTGGACGTGGTGGTGTCCGGCCTGGTCTTCCAGGATCTGGTGCTCGGCCTGCCCACTCCGCCCCGGCCCGGCACCGAAGTCTGGGCCGCCGATTCGCACGAGAGCCCCGGCGGCATCGCGAACTTCGCGGTCGCGCTCGCCCGGCTCGGCCTGCGGACCGGACTGGCCGCAGCGTTCGGCGCGGACCCCGAAGGCGACCACATCTGGGACAGCCTGACCGCCGAGGGCATCGACCTGACTCTCTCCCGCAAGCTCGCCGGCTGGCGGACCCCGCTCACCGTGGCCCTTGCCTATGACAACGATCGGGCACTCGTCACCCGCGGGACCCCTCCCCCGCTGTCGGCCGACGAGCTGATCACCGCGCCACCGGCCGCCCGAGCCGTCGCCGCCCACATCGGCCCCTGGCCGAACGAGTGGCTGGCGAAGGCGAAAGCGGCCGGTTGCGTGGTGTTCGCCGACGTCGGATGGGATCCGTCCGAGCAGTGGGACCCCGCCGTGCTCGATCAGCTCGAGCACTGCGACGTGTTCCTGCCGAACGCCGGCGAAGCCATGAGCTACACCCGGACGGACAGTCCGGAGCAGGCGCTCGACCGGCTGGCGGAGCAGGTGCCGCTGGTCGTCGTGTCGAACGGCGCCTCCGGAGCCCTCGCGCTCGACGCGAGTACTGGCGAGAGAGTCGCCGTACCTGCGTATCCGGTCCCGGCGGCGGACACCACCGGGGCGGGTGATGTGTTCGCCGCCGGTTTCATCGCCGCCACGTTATGGGAGCTGCCACTCGAGCAGCGCGTGCGGTTCGCCGCACTCACCGCCGCGCTGTCGGTCACCCGGCTGGGCGGCGCCGACGCCGCGCCCCGTTGGGCGGACCTGGCGGCCTGGCAGGCCGCGCATCCCGAAGACCACCACCTCCATGCGCTGATCAGCGCCCACTCAGGAAGGTAGAACCCATGGAGCTCTCACGTCGGACGCTGCTCGGGGGCTTCACGGCCGTGCTTGGCGGATCCCTCGTCGGCTGCTCGTCCGGAATGGACACCGGGGAGACGGCGAAGAAGAACACCACCACCGCGCTGGCGATGTGGTGCTGGCCGGGCGGTCTGGGCAAGTCCGTGCTCGACGACACGATCGCGCACTTCCCCGACCCGAAGATCAAGTACTCCGAGATCGGCGGCGACTTCAAGCAGAAGCTGATCACCACCTTCAACGGCGGTACGGGCATCCCGGACATCACCGGCATCAAGGGCGAGGACATCGCCTCGCTGCTGCCGCAGGCCGAGCGGTTCGTGGACCTGAAGACGGTCGGCGCGGACTCGATCCTCGGCGACTACCTGGACTGGAAGGTCAAGCAGGCCACGACGCTGGACGGCAAGGTGATCGGCCTGCCGATCGACGTCGGCCCGACCGCGCTGTTCTACCGCGAGGACGTTTTCGCCGCCGGCGGACTGCCGAGCGACCCGGCCAAGGTGGCCGAGCAGCTGAAGACCTGGGACGACTTCTTCGCCGCCGGGGTCGAGCTGAAGAAGGCGAACCCGAAGGCGCCGCTCGTCTGGGACGCCACCGACCTGTACGACATGGTCGTCGGCCAGGGCACCGAGCGGTACATCTCCAAGGACAACACCTTCATCGGCGACCAGGACCACATCCGCAAGGCCTGGGACACCTCGGTCAAGGCGATGACGCTGAAGATCGACGGCAAGACGCCGAGCGGTGGCCCGGACTGGAACGCCGGCCTCGACCAGGGCACGATCCCCGCGCACATCGGCGCCGCCTGGGTGGCGCTGGACATCAAGTCGGCGGTCAAGACCAGCGTCGGCAAGTGGCGGCTGGCCCCGACGCCGAGCGGACCGGCGAACTTCGGCGGCTCGTTCCTCGCGATCACCAAGAACGCGGCCGACCCGCAGAAGGCGTTCGAGGTGATCAAGTACATGCTCAGCCCGGACAACGAGGCGAAGGCGTTCGGCGATGCCCAGATCTTCCCCTCCGCACCGGCGGCGTACGACAGGCCGCAACTGAAGGCGGCCGACCCGTTCTTCGGCGGGCAGGTGCCGATCGACACCTTCGGCCCGGCCGCCAAGGCCATCCCGGTGGCGTACCAGAGCCCGTTCGACGACGCTGTGGCCGCGCCGTTCCACGACGAGCTCAAGACCGTGCAGACCGGCTCCAAGACCTCCGACGCCGCCTGGGCCTCCGCAGTGTCGAAGGCGAAAGCGATCGCCAAGCGCCAGGGCGTGCAATGACTGAGTCATGGCCGCGCCTCCGGCGCGGCGGGTCATGGGGCTGGTGCTCCCGGCCTTCCCTCGTCGCTCCAGTCGCTTCGCTCCCTCCGCTCCTCAGTCCAGGCCGGGAGGCCCCATGACCGGAACGGCAACCGCGCCGGCCACGAGTACCGCGCCGCTGACCGGATCCCCTGCCGGTCGGCGGCGCGGGCGCCGGGTCTGGTCGTACTGGCGGTTCTACCTGGCGCTGTCGCCGTTCTACGTGCTGTTCGCGGTCTTCGGGCTCTACCCGATGGTGTCGACGATCGTGCTGGCGTTCCAGCGCTGGGACGGTCTGAGCGCCCGCCGGTTCACCGGACTGGACAACTTCAGGTTCCTGGTCGCGGACCCGACGTTCTGGCAGGCGCTGAAGAACACCGTGGTCCTGTTCCTGATGTCCACGGTTCCGACACTGGCCATTGCCTTGGTGCTCGCGGTGATGCTGCAGTCCGCCGTACGGTTCACGAACGTCTACCGGATCGCGTACTTCATCCCGAACGTCACCTCGCTGGTGGCGATGGCGATCTTCTTCAGTTCGGTGTTCAGCACCAACTTCGGCCTGGTCAACGCGGCCCTGCGCTCGCTGGGCATCCCGCAGCAGGACTGGCTCGGCGAGCCCTGGGGGATCAAGATCGCGATCTCGACGATGATCGTGTGGCAGTGGGTCGGGTACAACACGCTGATCTATCTGGCCGGTCTGCAAGCCATCCCGAGAGAGCAGTACGAGGCGGCCAAGGTCGACGGGGCCGGCGCCGTCCGGACGTTCTTCTCGATCACGCTGCCGCAACTGCGGCCGGTCGTGTTGTTCACCGTGATCATCTCGACCATCGGCGGACTGCAGACCTTCACCGAGCCGCAGGTGATGGTCGGCAACAGCGGCGGCACCGGGCAGAGCGGGATGACCGTCGTCCTGTTCTTCTACCGGGCCGCGTTCCTGGACAACGACTACGGGTACGCCGCCGCGATCGCGCTGAGCATCTTCCTCCTCGTGCTGTTGTTCACGGCCGTCAACTGGCGGATCTTCCGCGGCCGGGGAGAGGACCGATGATGCGCTACCGATGGCGCGGGATCGCGCTGCACGCCGTCCTCGTGCTGGCCCTGCTGGTGTTCATGTTCCCGTTCGCCTGGACCATCATCATGGCGTCGAACAGTACGGCGGACATCTACCGGTTCCCGCCGAAGTTCACCTTCGGGTCGCAGTTCGACGACAACGTCCGGCACGTGCTGGCGAACGTAGCGTTCTTCCAGTCGATGGCGAACACCGCGGTGGTGGCGATCTCCACCACGCTGCTGGTGCTGTTCTTCGATTCGCTGGCCGCGTTCACCTTCGCCAAGTTCCGGTTCCCCGGACGGCAGGCGCTGTTCGTGCTGTTGCTGGCGACGATGCTGCTGCCCGCGCAGTTGGCCGCCGTGCCCCAGTTCCAGACGATGGCGATCCTCGGGTGGGTCGGTTCGCTGAAGGCGCTGATCATCCCGGGGGCGGCGAACGCCTTCGGCATTTTCTGGATGCGGCAGTACTTCCAGAACTCGATCCACGACGAACTGGTCGAGGCCGCGACGCTCGACGGCTGCGGGTTCCTCGGCACGTACTGGCACGTCGCACTGCCATCGGCGCGGCCGGCGCTGGCGTTCCTCGGCATCTTCACGTTCGTCGCGTCCTGGAACGACTACATGTGGCCGCTGATCGTGCTGACCAATCCCGACCACCTCACGCTGCAGGTGGCGCTGTCCACGCTGAACCGGTCGCACGGCGTCGACTACAGCATGGTGATGACCGGTGCGTTGATGGCGATGGTGCCGCTGGTGATCGTCTTCGCGATCTTCGCCCGCCAGTTCATCAAGGGTGCGACGGAGGGCGCCGTACGTGGATGAGCACACCGGTGGCGACCAGAGCCTCGCCGGCCAGATAGATCAGGAAGACCGGGGCCGAGCCACCCTGAGTCCAGGTGGGGACGGCACCGATGACGCCGAGCGCGACGTATGTCACGACGGCGGCTGTCAGCCAGGCCCGGGTCTCGACCGCGGCCAGCGCCGACCAGCCGAGCGCGACCGTCACGAGGGGGTCGAGCAGGAACAGCCCGGTGACAGTGAGCAGCGAATGGCCGTCCGAGTCCTTCACCAGCAACGCCACCAGCAACACGATGCCGCCGGCCACAACCAGGGCGCTCGGCACTCGCGGAACCGGCCACCACGGCCAGTTCCCGGGCCGCAGTCCGACCAGGAGTACGACGATCAGTACGGCCGCGGTCGCCGCGGTAGCGACCCAGGCGCCGGTGTCGAAGGCGGTGATGCCGCCGCCGAGGACTATGACGCCGGCTGTAAGCGCGGACACCGCGCAGCCGGCCACGACGCCGAGAGCGACGCGGCCCCACCAGCGAGCGCCCAGCGATGCCAGCAGGGCAGCGATCGAGGCCAGGAACAACGGGTCGCCCGGGCTGCGGTGGACGTACCAGCCGGTGGTGTCCGGGTCATACCAGAGCTTGCGGGAGTCGGTGGACCCCGGCCAGTTCACCAGGACGAGGAAGAGCGAGCCGACGACCAGTACGGCGATCAGCCACCAGGGAACCGTGCTCGCCGGAGGCCCGGAGGCCGTCGGCCGGCGGCCGGCCACCACCGGTCGCAGCACGCCCGCAGGTTGCGTGGTCGACCGGGGTTGGGGGGACGGCTCGGGTTGCGGCCTGGGCTTGGGTTGCGGGGACTGGCCGACGGTCGGCGTCGGCTGTGCCTGCTCGGGTTCCGGCGGCTTCGGGATCGGGGTCGGCTTGGCCGGGAGTTCGGGTTCGGGTGGTGGGGGTGGTGGTTCGGACTCGGTGTCCGGCATCGTCAGCCGGACCGGCACCGTGCACTGCCCAGTCGGTCCCTCGACGATCACCGAAGCGAGGCGGTCAGTCGGTGCGGTAGGCGCAGCGGTCACCCGCACGGTCGCGCCTTCCTGCTCCACCCGGACCCAGCGGACCTCGGATGACGCGACGGCGATCCGGGCGATCGGTGGTCCCTCGACCCGCAGTTCACCCACCGCCACACCATCGGCCAGCTCGAGGTCTAGCTCGGCCGGCGCGACCCGCGGGACGCCTCGGGCGATTGCTTCGGTTGCCGCTTCGGAGACCTTGCGGCTGTCGTCGTCGACCATCCGGTGCAGTGCCTGCCACGCGGCGTACGCCTGCGCGAGATCCGCGTCGTCCAGGCGCTCACGCAGGTAGTCGACGACCCCGAACCTTGCTGCCGGCAACGGACTCTCCATCGCCTCCGACAGTTCGGGGGCGAGCGGGGCCGGGGTGATCCGGCGGATCCGGCTGCGCGCGATCAGCAGCTCACCCTGCGATCCGAACGTCCACATCTGCGGGTTCTGGTTCGGCGTGACCCGATGAACCCGGTCGGTCACGTACCCGACCAGCTCGGTGAGTCCGACCCAACCGTCGCCATCCTTGTCCGCCTCACCGGTGGTCAGGCCGTCCACGACGGCGCTGGTGAACACCGACGGAGCCGGCGTCGACGCATCCGCTGTCAGCTGGCCGCCCTCGAAGGCGTACTCCATCGCGCTGGACGCCGTGACGATCACGCGGCCACGCCCGCCGCCGACCTGCTCCTGCCCGGCGAACGCGTCCCGGACCTGCGCCTCGCCGGACGCGCGGACCACCATGCCCCGCGGGAATGCGCCGCCGTAGCAACAGTCCAGGAACAGTGCGATCCGCTGGGCGCGGCTGTCGGCCATCTGCCGGTTGACGAAGTCCGCCGCCACCGCGGTCGACGCAAGCCTCGTCGGCAGGGTGTCCGCGACGGCCAGGAACAGCTCGCCGGCCGCGTTCTTCAAGCCATGGCAGGAGAAGTGCAGCAACAGCAGGTCCTCGGGCGCGCGGTCGGCGAAGAAGTCCTCGACCGCGAACCTGATCTCCTGGGCCGATTCGTTGTGCAGAACGCGGACCTCGAACCCGCCGATCGACGGATCCGTCAGCACCTCCGCCAGCGCGGCCGCGTCCTGGGCCGGGGCGGCCAGGCTGCGCAGCCCAGGATCGGCGTACTCGTCGTTGGCTACGACGAGCGCGACGCGCGAGCCGCCCATCTCATCCGTCCGCGCCGCTGTGACGCCGGATGAAGGCGTCCACGAGTTCCTGCTGCGCCCGATCGCTGGCACCGGTCAGCTCGATCACGTCCCCGTCGATCGTGAGCTTCACCGTCCGCCCGCCGCCGGACCTGCGCAGCCACCCTCGCACGACGGCGACAACCGCGCCGATCGCCTGCAGGCCAGGTGCCAACGAGACGGACAGAACGCCTGCGAGCGCGGCGAGGCCGCTCCGCGTCCCCTCGGGTGCCGCACCCTCGTAGTAAGGCTCGACCGACTGGACGTCGAGCGTCAGCAACTCCTCCCGCAGCAACAGCGCCAGCTCCTCGAGCCGCGCCTCGTCGGATCCCTCCTCGACCACCCCTACGCGAACATCGGCGCTCATGACCCCTCCCCGCCCCCCAGGCCGCGCGTGGTTCAACCATGCTCCTGTGCCGTCCCGGCGACAAGGCGTGACCTGCGGGTAGGCTGCGGAACCCAGAGTGGCAGCTGTACGTCGGAGGGGCGTCATGGTGGGCAAGCGGGGACGTGTGATCGGCCGGATCGCACCGGGGATCGTCGGCGAGGTGATGCTGCCGGTCCGGGGTGCCACCGAGGCCTTCTACGCTTACCCGGCGACCGACGAGGTGATCGAGGTGGGCACACAGGTGGTCGTGGTCGATTTCGACCCGCCCCGCACCGTGTACGTCGCTCGCGCCATCTGACTCCCTGTTCCTCTGAATCTGTACAGCCCCTGGAGGGGAAATGCTCTGGACGTACGTGATCATCGCCGCGGTGGCGGTGGTCGTCCTCCTCATCGTGTTCCGGATGGTCTGGAGGGTGGCGGAGCCGAACGAGGCTCTGATCATCTCCGGCCTCGGCGCGCACTCGAGCTCCGAGCAGATCAACGAGACGCTCGGCTTCAAGATCGTGGTCGGCCGCGGCACCGCCGTACTGCCGGGCTTCCAGACCGTACGGCGGTTGCCGCTGGACATCCGCGCGACACCGCTGACCGTCACCTGCGTGTCCAGCCAGGGCATCCCGCTGCACATCAAGGGCGTCACGGCGTACAAGGTCGGTGACGACTACGGCTCGATCGCGAACGCGGCCCGGCGGTTCCTGGAGCAGAGCGACGAGCAGGTGATGAGCACGATCCACGAGCTGTTCGCCGGTCACCTGCGGGCGATCGTCGGCTCGACCACGGTCGAGGAGATGCTGCACGACCGGGAGACGCTGACCACGAACATCCGCGGCTCGCTGGCCGGCGACATGGAGAAGCTCGGCCTGGTGGTCGACTCGCTGCAGATCCAGGAGATCGACGACGAGTCCGGCTACATCAAGAACCTGGGCCGCCCGCAGGCCGCCGCGGTCGAGGCCGCGGCCCGGATCGCGCAGGCCGAGCGCGACCGGGAGGCGACCGAGCGCGAGCAGGCCGCCGCGGCGCAGAAGGCCGCGGCCGTCCGGGAGAGCTCGATCGCCCAGGCCGGCTACCAGGCCGAGGTCGACCAGGCCAACTCGAAGGCGTCCCAGTCCGGCCCGCTGGCCGAGGCGCTGGCCCGGCAGGAGGTCGTGGTCGCCGAGACGGAGACCGCGAAGCTGAACGCATCGCTGGCCGAGAAGCAGCTGGAGTCGACCGTGCTGAAGCCGGCCGATGCCGAGGCGTACCGGCAGCGCACACTCGCCCAGGCCGCCCGTGACGCGCAGATCGCGGCCGCCGAGGCTCAGGCCCGGGAGGTCCACCTGCGCGGTGAGGCGCAGGCGAAGGCGACCGAGCTGACCGGTAAGGCCGAGGCCGCCGCCGTCCAGGCGAAGGCGATGGCCGAGGCGGCCGGCATCAAGGCCCGGGCCGAGGCGCTGGCCACCAACACCGACGCGGTCGTCGCCCAGCAGCTGGCCGAGGCGTACCCGGAGATCGTCCGGGCGGCGTCGTCGTCGTTCGACAAGGTCGGCAACATGGTCGTGCTGAACGGTGCCCAGGGCATCGAGGACACCCTGGTGAAGACCATCACCATGGGCGGCTCCGGCTTCGCACTGGCCAAGCAGCTGATCGACTCCCTGGCCACCAAGAAGAACGAGAAGCCCCTCCTAGAGTCCGTCCCCGACGAGACCGCGTAGTAAGACCCCCGCGTAACGTCCGAAAAACTGTGGCCTATAGCGCTCGGTTCTTCGGACGTTACGGCTTTCAGAGCCCGAGGTGCGCGAGTACGGCGAGCACGCGGCGGTGACCGGAATCGGTCGGGGGCAGGTCGAGCTTGAGGAAGACGTTGCCGACGTGCTTGTGGACGGCGCCTTCGGAGATCACCAGCTTCTCGGCGATCGCTGTGTTGCCGAGTCCCTCCGCCATCAGCGCGAGTACCTCATGTTCCCGTGGCGTCAGCCGGTCCAGTGGGTTGCTCCGCTTGACCATCAGCTGGCTGACCACCTCCGGGTCGAGCACAGTCCCTCCCGCGGCCACCCGCCGTACCGCCTCAATGAACTCGTCGACTCGGGACACCCGGTCCTTCAGCAGATAGCCGACGCCTTCACTGCCGGCCGCAAGTAATTCGGCCGCGTAGACCTCCTCGACGTACTGCGAGAAGACCAGCACCGGGAGGCCGGGCCGGACCAGGCGGGCCTCGATCGCGGCACGGAGGCCCTCGTCGGTGAAGGTCGGCGGGAGGCGTACGTCGACCACCGCGATGTCCACCTCGTGCGTCGCCATCGCCTCCGCGAACTCCTCGGCGTCGGTGGCGATCGCGGCAACCTCGAAGCCGGAGTTGTCCAGGAGCAGGCTGAGGCCTTCGGCGAGGATCGGGTTGTCCTCGAGGATCATCACCCGCACGGAAGGATCACCTCGATAGTGGTCGGCCCACCGATCGGGCTCTGCAGCTCTACCTGACCGTCGATCGCCTGCACCCGGTGGAGCATCCCATGCAGCCCACTCCCCCGACCCAGCAGGTCGGACTGCTCGTTGATCCGCGCTCCACCGATCCCGTCGTCGGTGATCACCAGACAGAGCTCAGAACCACGCCGCTCCATCAGTACGTCGACATGCCCGGCGGCACTGTGCTTCGTCACGTTGGTGAGCGACTCGGCGACGACGAAGTACGCAGCCGCTTCCACGGGTGCCGGCACCTGCCCGAGCTCGCCCAGCCGGAGGTCGACGGGCAGTGGGCAGCGAGCGCACAGTGCGGAGACCGCACCGTCCAGACCGCGGTCGGCGAGGATCGGCGGGTACATGGTCCGCAGTACGCCACGCAGCTCGTTCATCGCCTGCTCTGCACCGTCGCGGGCGTCGTCGAGCAGCTTGGCCGCCTTCTCCGGGTCGTCGGCCATGGTCTGCCTGGCGATGCCGATCCGCATGGCCAGTGACACCAGTTGAGCTTGCGTGCCGTCGTGCAGGTCGCGTTCGATGCGCCGTAGCTCTGCACCATGCGAGTCCACGGCGCCGGCCCGGCTCCTGGTCAGCTCCACGACCCGCTGCTGCAACCGTGCGGTGTCCAACTCGGCCTGACTCGGTGCGAGCAGCTGCCGTACCGCTCGAGCGTGTCCGCGGGCCACGGCCGGCGCGACCCAGCCCAGGAAGCCCAGAGTGACTGCCACCTGCAGCGGGCCGAGTGTCAGTGCCTTCAACCAGCTGTCGACGTCGACAGCCATCAGGCTGGACTGGCCTGAGGTGAACGGCCACAGCGCCATGCTGAGGAGTGCCGAGGGGATCCCGCTCACCGAGATCACCCCGATGATCAGTTCGGGGATCATGACCAGGGGCCCGAGCAGAATCCACAGGCTGCGCTTGAAGGACTTGTCCCGGAACAGCGTCACGACGTCGCCCGGCTTGCGCGGGGCGGCCAGCGGCAGCGGCGGGTCCTGCGCCAGACCGAGGTACCCCGTCGCGTTGTACCGCTCATTGTTCGCGAGCCGGACCAGGCTTGCGGTCCCGCCCGGGAAGGCCCAGCCGACCAGCAGGCCGATCGGCAGCGCGGCCAGCAGCACCATCGCCTTCAGAGAGCGGACCACCAGGTATCCACTGGCGCGAAGGCCCCGGAGCCAGATCTTGGTCAACATGCCTCAATCCTCCGGCAACCTACCGCCGCCCGTCGGTACAGCAGGCTCTACTGTTCCTGCTGGCATGAGCTGGAGCGGGGCCGATCAAGGGATCATTCGACCGCGGAGGATGATCAGCCGCGGGTGGGTCAGGACGGCCGGGTTCGCCCGCGGGTCCTCCTCGTACACGACCAAGTCCGCCGGATCGCCGGGCCTCAGCTCACTGGGCGCGCCGAGCCACTCGCGCGCACCCCACGACCCGGCGGCCAGCGCCTGCTCCCCCGACATCCCGATCTCGGTCAGGGCCTGGATCTCCTGCGCCACCAGGCCATGCCCGAGTACGCCGCCGGCGTCGGTCCCGGCGTACACCGGTACGCCGGCCTCGTAAGCGTCCCGCAGCCGGACCAGGCGGCGATCGTAGAGGTCGCGCATGTGGGTCGAGTACACCGGGAACTTGGCGGCGGCCTGGTCGGCGTACTGCGGGAAGTTCTCCAGTTGGACCAGCGTCGGGACCACCGCGACGCCGTACTCGGCCATCCGGTCGAGCATGTCCGGCAGCAGGCCGGTGCCGTGCTCGATGCAGTCGATGCCGGCGGCAAGCAGATCAGGGAGGGCGTGCTCGCCGAACACGTGCGCGGTGACCCGCGCGCCGAGCTCGTGGGCGCGGGCGATCGCCGCGGTCAGCGCCTCGGCCGGCCAGCACGCGGTGAGGTCGCCGGCGTCCCGGTCGATCCAGTCGCCGACCAGCTTGACCCAGCCATCACCACGGCCGGCCTCCTGCTCGACGTACGCGACCAGTTCGTCCGGCTCGATCTCCCAGCCGTAGTTGCGGATGTAGCGCTTCGACCGGGCGATGTGGCGGCCGGCCCGGATGATCTTCGGCAGATCCTCGCGCTCGTCGATCCAGCGGGTGTCCGCGGCCGAACCGGCATCCCGGACCAGCAGCGCGCCGGCCGCGCGGTCGGCGATCGCCTGCTGCTCCTGGGTTTCCCGGTCGACGGCGCCGTGCTGGTCGAGGCCGATGTGGCAGTGCGCGTCGACCAGCCCGGGCACGATCCAGCCACCGGTGTGCACGGTGCTGACATCGGCAGCGGTGGGCCGGTCGACGACCAGCCCACCGCTCAGGTGGAGCTCCCGCTGCTCGCCGGCCGGCAGCACCGTGCCGACCAGCCTGAGTACGCCGGGTTCAGTCATAGGGCCGACCGTATCCGGCGTTCCGTCACCCGTGCGAGCCGCCGCCCGGCGTGCAGGTCGGGGTGGTCGGGTCGTTGCTCGCGCACGGCGTACCGGACGGGGTGTCCGTCGGCGTCGGCGTGGGGGTCGGCGTCGGGGTCGCAGTGGGCGTCGGGGTCGGCGTCTGCGTAGGCGTCCTGGTCGGCGTCTGCGTCGGCCGGGTCGGCCGGTGCGTCGGCGTCGTGACCGGGTCCGGCTGCGTCGCCTCGCCGATCGGCGTGGACGGCCGCGTCGTCGGCAGCGGTGTCGCCGTCGTCGAGGTCGCCGTGGTGTCGTCCGGGATGTCCGGCACCGCGCGCGGGTCGACCTTGCGCTCGGCGTTGCCAGACGACTTCGGCACCGACAGGCTGCCCTTGGCGTTCAGGATCAGGACCGCGTTCTTGCTGTAGACCCGCATCCACTTCAGCACGGTGGCGACGAAGTCCTTGGAGTGCTGGTACCGCAGCAGGGCGGCGACGAGGTCGCGCGGCTGCTTCAGGTCGTCACCCTCGGAGCACAGCACCACCGCGACCGTGGTGACGGCGTCGTACACGTTGTTCGGGTTGCGGAAGCCGTCGCCGTTGCCGTCGGCCCCGAACTCGTCCCACACCTGCGGGATGATCTGCATCGGCCCGACCGCACGGTCCCAGGTCGGATCGCCGTCGTACCGGCCCTTGTCGGAGTCGGTGATCCGGCCGTTGCCGCTCCGGCCGTTCAGCACCGGGCCGAGGATCTTGCCGCGGGTGGTGCCGGCCACGTCGACCCGGCCGCCACTGGCGTGGTCGGACTCGACCTTGCCGACGCCGGCCAGCAACGGCCAGGTCAGCCCACAGTTCGGCCGGACGACGGCGAGGTTCGCGGTGGCGCGGCGGTAGGCGGGGAAGACCCCGCGCGGGATGCCGTTGACGGCACCCGGCCGCCCGGGCCGGACGACGGATCTGCCGTCGGTCGCCCCCTGGACGGGGACGTCGGCGCGGGCGGGCTTGTCGGATCCGAGCCGGCCGTCCACACCGGGACGCTGCGGCACGATCATCGTCAGTTCGTCGAACTCACCGCTGTTCAGCCCGGCTCCAGGCGATGGAGCGACCGGGCTGTCCGCCACGAGCGAGCCGGAGGCACCGGCCCCACCCGAAGCGACTGTCACGATGGCCCCGACCAGGAGGGGGGCTGTGCACAGTGACGCGATGATGATTTTGACCCGACGGTTACCACTACGGGTTAGGCGCATAGTCCCCTCAACGATCCATACGCCAGAAAGTTACATCAAGACGACGCAAAGTTACCTGACCCGCCAACACGTGCGAAAACGGGCTCCCAGGTAATCTGCCGCGTTACCGCACCGGGTCAGTTGGCCGGCTGGGCCGCCTGCGCTGGCGTCGACTCGGAGGTCGGGTCGCCCGCCGGCGTCGTGGTGACGCACGGATCCGGGGTCGGAGTGGCCGTCGGGGTCGCGGTCGGTGTCTCCGTCGGCGCCGGCGTGCACGTCGGTGTTGGCGTCGGCGTGGGGGTCGGTGTCGGCGTCGGCGTGGGGGTCGGCGTGGGGGTCGGTGTCGGCGTGGGGGTCGGAGTCGGCGTCGGCGTCGGCGTCGTGGTCGGCGGCGTCGAGGGCGGCTTCGTCGACGTCGGTGTCGAGGACGGCGGGGTGGCCGGGCTGTTGGACGTCGTGGTCGGCGCCGGCGTGCTCGGCCGGCCCGTGGTCGGTCGCGTCGTCGTCGGCTGAACCGTCGGTGTCGGGGACGGAGTCGGCGTCGTCGTCGTGGTGCCGGTCCGGGTCGGGTCGTTGCTCCGGTCGACGTTGCCGGTGTCGTCGGTCGGCGGGGTGATCACGCCCTGGGTGTCCGGGATCGTCACCGTCTGCGTGCTGTACGTCTGCATCCACCGCAGCACGGTCGACACGTAGTCCATCGAGTGGTTGTACCGCAGCACTGCCTGCACGAGGCCCTGTGGGTCAGCCAGGTTCGCACCGCCGGCGCACAGGTAGTCCCCCGCCGCCCGGGCCGCGTCGAACACGTTGTGCGGGTCCTTGATCCCGTCGCCGTTGCCGTCCGCGCCGAACGTCGTCCACGTCCCCGGGATGAACTGCATCGGCCCGACCGCACGGTCCCAGCTCGCATCGCCGTCGTACACACCGTGGTCGGTGTCCGCGATCGCGGCCATCCCTGGGCCGCCGTTGAGCACCGGTCCCAGGATCCTGCCGCGGGTGTTCCCGTTCGGCTCGACCTTGCCGCCGCTGGCGTGCGCGGACTCGACCTTGCCGATGCCGGCCAGCAGTGGCCAGGTCAGATGGCAGCCGGGCATCGCCAGCGCGAGATCGTTGGCAGCCTTCTGGTACGCCGCCAGCACCGTGCCCGGGATGCCCGAGGTGTCGCCGGTGATGCCGGAAATCGGCTGCACCGTGCCAGTCGTCGTACCCGTGATCGGGACCTGGACCGTCGACTTCTCCTGGGTCGGGAGGCTGCCGTCGACACCGGGCTGCTTCGGGACGTTGTTGGCCAGGTCGTTGAAGACTGCGTCCTCGCGCGGAGCGGCCAGCGCGTGGGCGTCGACGATGAACGTGTTCGAGGTGACGCCACCGACGACGAAGACGGCGACCATGGCGGTGGGCGGAGCCAAGCAGACCCAGGTGGCGGTCAACTTCCCCCGCCACGTGTCCAGGTTCTTGAACTGCTGCCTCATCCGAACCGTCCTTCGACGCATTCCGCAGTGGTGTGTCTCTCGGGCGCAGGCACGATCTTAGTCGTCACAGGGTCGTGGGCAACCGGTAACGGTGCGCCACTTCATACAGTGACCGGGTGCCGAACGGTCGCGTTCAACCCCACGTCGGCCAGAATTCACTCCCGCTCCCCGTCCACCACCATAGGCCGGACCGGGCGCCGCGGCGTCAGCTGATCAGATGACAAATCCGACATCAGCGACGTAGAGGTCAGTTGCCCCCGAGCATCTTCTTGAGGTCGTCCGGCAGCTCGAAGTCGCCGTCCTGCCCGCCGCCGAACGCGGCCGGCAGCTGACCGGGCTGCGGGGCGGCCGGCTGGGAGGTGCCCTGGTTCGCCCGCTTGGCCGGGTTGCCGGAGCCGCGCTTCTTGCCCTTCTTCGACTGCTGCTTGGCCTTCCGCGCACCGCCTGCGCCGGCTCCTGGCATCCCCGGCATCCCCGGGATCCCCTTGCCCGAGGCCATCGCGGACATCATCTTCCGCGCCTCGAAGAACCGCTCGACCAGACCGCTGACGGTGGCGACCTCGGTGCCCGAACCCTTCGCGATCCGGGCCCGGCGGGAGCCGTTGATGATGTTCGGATCGGTCCGCTCGGCCGGGGTCATCGAGTGGATGACCGCCTCGATCCGGTCGATCTCACGCTCGTCGAAGTTCTCCAGCTGGTCCTTGAACTGGTTCGCACCGGGCAGCATGCCGAAGATCTTGGTCAGCGGGCCCATCTTGCGGACCGACTGCATCTGGGCGAGGAAGTCGTCCAGCGTGAAGTCCTTGCCGCCACGCTTCTGCAGCTTCGCCGCGGTCTTGGCGGCCTCCTCGGCGTCGAAGGAGCGCTCGGCCTGCTCGATCAGGCTCATCACGTCGCCCATGCCGAGGATGCGGGACGCCATCCGGTCGGGGTGGAAAACGTCGAAGTCCTCGAGCTTCTCGCCGTTGCTGGCGAACATCACCTGGCGGCCGGTGACCTGCGCGATCGACAGCGCGGCACCACCGCGGGCGTCACCGTCGAGCTTGGTCAGCACAACACCGTCGAAACCGACCCCGTCCTCGAAGGCCCGGGCCGTCGTCACCGCGTCCTGGCCGATCATCGCGTCGACGACGAACAGCACCTCGTCCGGCTGCACCGCGTCGCGGATGTCCGCGGCCTGCTTCATCATGTCCTCGTCGATACCGAGCCGGCCGGCCGTGTCGACGATCACCACGCTGTACTGCTTGGTCCGCGCCTCGTCCATCGCCCTGCGGGCGACGTCCACCGGGTCGCCGACGCCATTACCCGGCTCAGGCGCGAACACCGGTACGCCGGCCTGCCCGCCGACCACCTGCAGCTGGGTGACTGCGTTCGGCCGCTGGAGGTCCGCGGCGACCAGCATCGGCGTCTGGTGCTGGGTCTCCTTCAGCCACTTGGCCAGCTTCCCGGCCAACGTGGTCTTACCGGCGCCCTGCAGACCGGCGAGCATGATCACCGTCGGCGGCCGCTTCGCCATCCGCAGCTCACGGGTCTCGCCACCGAGGATGTTGACGAGTTCCTCGTTGACGATCTTGATCACCTGCTGCGCCGGGTTCAGCCCGCCGCGCACCTCGGCCCCGCTGGCCCGCTCCCGGACCGCCGCGATGAACTCCCGCACCACCGGCAGCGCGACATCGGCCTCCAGCAACGCGATCCGGATCTCCCGGGTGGTCGCGTCGATGTCGGCATCAGTCAGCTTGCCCTTGCCCCGCAGATTCTTGAACGCGGTGGAGAGCCGATCGGAAAGCGTGTCGAACACGAGAAACAGTCCGTTTCCTCGAAGCGATGAACTCCCCGAGTCTACCGGCCCCCCAACCTGTGGATAACTCCCACGCCCCCACCCCGGGAATCGCTAGCGTTGGGCTCGGTGTACGACCAGATCGAGGAGGAGCGCATGCCGTTCGATGTCGAGCGGTTCAACCTGGCTTACCTGCGCGCGCAGGACAAGATCAGGCACGACCCAGAGGCAGCTGTCGCGGATGTGCAGGGCGGCCTCCGCGCGCTCGTGCCCGCGGACGCGTCCGAGCACGACCGGACCTGGACCATGGCTCTGATCGAGGAGCTGGCCGATCCACCAGAGCCCGCGCGCCACTGGAGTGCTCTGTACTACGAGGCCGGCCGCATCAGCGCCGACGCCTACCGGTCCGGTGGATCCGCAGCCGAGCAGATCGCAGTCCTGGAGGAAGCCCGTCGGCAGATCTGGGCGATCGCGGACCGCGCTTCCAAGGATGAGGCTCCGCACATCCGCGCGATGACGCGGACCCTCGAGCATCTGGAGAACGATCTGCGCGACCCAGCCTGGCCGCTCGACGACTCGACCGGCAACGGCGGCTGATCGATGACTGGCGGAGACAGGCTGGTCCCCAGCGACTCCGCCACCTACCTGGAGTTCGCTCGGCTGTACCGGCTGGCGCGAAGCCTTCGTCCGACCAGCGTCGATCGCTGGAACGGCAGCCTGTGGGCAAGCGACTCGGAAACCTCTTTCGGCGGCTTCATTCCGAGAACCGGCGCGATGCGGCTGTCCGGCAGCGCAGTACTGCCCTACCTGACCGGCACCGCCATGCCGGAAGCACTGGCCGGGCAGTCCCAGGCGCTCGCGACCGTCATCCATGAGACGACCCACGCGAGCATCGCGACAGATGACCCGGCTGAACCCAACGCGGTTCGTTCCGAGCATTCCCGTGGCCTGATGGAGGGAGTCGCCGAACTCCGGGCCATCGAGGACTTCCGGCTCTTCACTCGGCAGGCGGGGTACTTCGGTCTCTCCATGCCGCAACCGCAGTACGAGGGCGCCTACACAGCGACCGACAGTCTGGTGAACCAGGTCTCCGGCGTACGCCGGGACCGCGTGTCGATCATCAACGACCTGACCCGCGGCCCGGCGGTCGCGCACTTCGACCAACTGGCGAAGGCCGTCGTCCAGAACCGCCTGTGGGAACCAGTTCCACACCGCGAGGGATCACCAGCGAGCTGCCCAAGCGGCCCTGATTCCCACCATGACGCACGAGCTGTGGCCACGCCTGCAGGATGAGCGGACGACGACCGGTCACTACGTCGCGGAGAAAGTCCGCCAAGCACTGAACGCGAAGATCGACGAGATCCGGCGGCACTACCTGCGGACACCGTTCCAGCCGTTCCCGGCGACGCCATTGCAAACCGCCGTGACCACCGCTCGGCCGGAGCAGCACCGCTCGCAGCAACACGACGAGCCAAGTGAGCTCAGATTTCTTGCCGGGCTCGCACCGGCGTCCCAGGCCACGTGGAGCAGACCCGTGCCAGGTGACGGATCCCGGCGGCCCGGACCGTCTGCCGGACCAGGCCCGCACGGACGCCGATCGCCTGAGCGAGGTCATTGACAACAGGGTCCTCCGGCCGAAAGGATCTAACCGATAAAGGATGATCTATTGGTTAGGAGACCGTGGTGGCCCGGAGTCGGGTGGTGGTGGTGGACGGGCCTTCCAACCTGGGTTTGCGGGCGCCGGTGGTCGGGGCGGTGCCGGGGTGTTACAAGTTGGCGGGGGCGATCAGGGATCAGGGGTTCTTGGGGCGGATCGGGGCGGGGGATGCGGGCTGTGTGACGCCGCCACGGTATGACCGGGGTGGGTGGAAGCCGGGGGACGGAGTGTTCAACGCACCGCAGATGGCGTCGTACACGGTGAAGCTGGCGGATCGGGTGGGCAAGTTGCTCGACGACGAGAAGTTTGTGGTGTTGCTGGGGGGTGAGTGCAGCAACCTGCTGGGGCCGGCGTTGGCGATGAAGCGGCGTGGGCGGTACGGCGTGGTGTACCTGGACGGCCACTCGGACTTCCGGACGGTCGACAACTCGCCGTACGTCGGGGCCGCGGGAGGCGAGGCGCTCGCACTGGTCACCGGGCGCGGACAGGCGGATCTCACCAACCTCGAGGACCTCGGCCCCTACACTCTCGACACCGACGCGGCGCTCCTCGGGATCCGGGAAGACGACGAGTACGTCGCGGACGTCGAGATGGCCGGGATCCCGGTGTGGCCGGCGCTGACGATCGCGGCGGATCCCGCTCGGGCAGCGACTCGAGTCCTCGAGCACTTGGAGCGAGACGAGCTCGACGGGTTCTGGGTGCACCTGGATGTCGACATCCTCGACGCCGAGGTGATGCCCGCCGTGGACAGTCCTGACCCGGGCGGCATCGATCACGCCCACCTCCAGGCCCTGCTCCGACCGTTGCTCGCGTCCCCCCGGTGCAGCGGGATCGACATCGGCATCTACGACCCCGATCTGGATCCCGACGGCAGCTACGCGGCCGAGCTCACCGACACCTTGGTGGCCTCCTTCAGCTGACCCAGACCAGCCCCTGCCCGTGCGGCTCGGCGTGCCCGAGGATCCGCCGTTCCCCGCCCGGCCAGGTCTGCAGCTCGACCACGAACTCGTACGACTCGCCTCGTCGCATCGGTTCGAGTCGGAGCCGCGCCAATGGAGCAGACTCGGACGCCTCCGAGCCGAGCTCCGCCAACCGGTCATCCACAGCTGCCCGATCGTCCGCGGGCAAGTACTGCCACATGATCGAGTGCCACACCACGGTCACGTGCCCCGGAGACAACTCCATCCCCCGCAAGAACGCGACTGCGCCCTCCCGTCGTACGTCGGCCGGCACCTGCCGGGCGATCGCCAGCGCACCACGCAACCGCTCCAGCCGCTCAGCCATGTCGGGCCAGACGTACGACGTGAGCGTACGAGCGCCCTCCTCCGTCAGCGGGTTCACCGGCGCGATGTCGCAACCCACTCGCTCCGCGATCCGCAGCGGCGCCGGCTTCAACGTCCGCCCGGTCCACGCCGACTCGAACACCACGGGACTGTCAGCCGGACCGTACGACGTCCCATCCGCCAAGTACCGGAACTGGTCCGCCCGCAGATTGAGCCCAGCACTAGCCCCGATCTCGAACAGCCGCACAGGCAGCGGCATCGTCTCGACCAGCTGCAGCAGACCGCCATAGAGCGCGGCCGCGCGGCCCACCTCGTTGGTCTGCGGCGGCTGTGTCAGCAACGACCGCACTTCCCCGGACCGTGACTCCAGGACCTGAGCGAACGCCTCCCACCCCAGCACCGGATCCCACACCCCGCCGACACTCGGGTAGAACGCGGCGAGCTCGGGCACCTCCCCCGCCAGCACCAGCCCATGGACTGCGCCCAGCAATCGCAGTCCGATCGCCTCACCGAACGATCGGTCCTCATAGCCGGCCAGTACCTCGACCGACGGACCGCCCACCTCGTAGTCGTCCACGATCAGCCGACACAGTTCGGCGTACATGGGCGACCCGAGGTCCTCACAAGCAACGGCCTGGCGCTGAAGCGCCTCTACGACATGCACACAGCCGAGACTAGAAGGTCAGGCGATCCAGTACCGACTTTGCCGTCGTCCGCGCGTCCTCGTCCTCGAGGGGCGAGCCATGGTCGTCCGTGAGGTAGAAGACATCCACACACTCAGCACCCAGCGTGCTGACATGGGCGGAGCGGATGTCGGCCCCGGTCGAAGCTATGGCCGCCGTGACGTCGTAGAGCAGGCCGGGACGGTCGTGAGCCCGCACCTGCAGCACAGTCGCCGTCTCCGAAGCTCCAGGCAACAGATCGACCCGGCTGGCCACCCGCTGCTTCAGAGCCGACGAGTCGCGCGCGGCCAAGCGTCGTACGAGATCGGTGTCGTCCCGCAGCGCCACAGCGAGCCGGTCACGCAACCGCACCGGGTCGGGCGGCGATCCAGCGACGGTCCACTGCGAGATGCCCAGGCCTTCAACGGAGGTGATGACCGCGGACCGCACAGCGAGCCGCTCCACAGCCAGTACGGCGGCAACCGTCGACAGCGTCCCCACTTGGTCGGGTACGGCGACGTTGACGCGCACGTCACCGTGATGCTCGGTCACTGTCAGCCCGAGCCGCCCGACACCGACCACCTGGTGCAGGACCGGTACGGGGATCGGCGGAGCATCGGTCCACATGCCCTCCCCTCCCCCGGACAGCTCACCGCGGACGCGCCGGCACAGCTCACCGACCAGACGCATCCGCCACGGTGATGACGCAGCCGGACCCGCCGCCCGGGCATCGGCGTACGTGAGCGCCTCCAGCAGGTCGAGCGTCTCGGTGGTGCGGACGATCCCAGCCACCAGGTCCACCGTCATCGGGTCGTCGAGGTCCCGGCGGGTAGCGACCTGAGCGAGCATGAGGTGCTGCCGGACCAGGAGGCCGATCGTGTCCGCATCCGCGTCGATGAAGCCGAGTCGCCGGGCCGCTCGCCCCGCGATGACCGCACCGGTGACACTGTGGTCGCCGTCGACCGCCTTCCCGAGGTCATGCAGCAGTGCGGCGACCAGCAACAGGTCGGGCCGCCGTACGTCGCGCACCATCTTGGAAGCCTCGACACAGGTCTCCAGCAAATGCCGGTCAACAGTGAAGCGGTGGACCGCTGACTGCGGCGGCCGGAACCGCACTGTGTCCCACTCGGGCAGGATCCGCGAGATGTAGCCGGCCTGGTCCAGCGCCTCCCACACCTCGAGCAGCCCGCTGCCCGCACCCAACAGCGCGCACAGCAGCCGCCGCGCCTCACCCGGCCATGGCTCACCCAGGTCAGCAGCGGACGACGCCAATCGCGCGCACACAGCAGGCGACAGGACGAGTTCACGATCGGCGGCGACCGCGGCAGCCCGCAGCCCGAGTACTGCGTCGCGCTCCGGCCGCGCATCCGGCATCAGCACGACTTCACCCTCGTGCTGCCCGACTCCCTCATCGAGTGCCAGCAGCAATGGCCCACCGGTCCGCTGCCGGCGCCTGGACCGTGGCGGCTTGGTCATCAGGCTCTCGACCCGTCGCCAGGACACGTCACACACATGCGCGAGTGTGCGACCGGTCGAGTACACGTGCCGCAGCAATTCATCGCGCCCGGACAGACCGAGCCCGGCTGCGACCTCACCGGCGAGGTCGGCGACCAGTCTGTCGGTGGAACGACCGGCGACCGTGTGCAGCTCGTCGCGAATGTTCAGCAGGTCCAGCCGCGCCCGCTCGACGACCGGATGCGGTACGTCGACCAACCACGACGCCACCAACGCGCGCAGGACGACGGCATCTCGCAGACCGCCGTACGCCTCCTTCAGGTCGGGCTCGGCGAGATGCGCGAGTTCTCCGACGGTCGAGGCCCGGTCACGGCAGGCCTGGGCCAGCTCAGGCAACCTGGAGCGAGCGGTACGCCGCCAGTCCGCCATCAGCACCGACCTCAGCTCCAGCGTGAGGTGCGAGTCCCCCGCGACGTGGCGCGCATCCAGCAGGCCGAGCGCGACGCGAACGTCGTCGGCTGCTGCCTTCCGCGCTTCCGCGAGGGTCCGGACACTGTGGTCCAGCTTGGTCCGCGAGTCCCAGAGCGGATACCAGATCTGTGCGGCCAGCTCGTCCACCCGTGGGTACCCCTCGACGTGCACGAGCATCACGTCGAGATCGCTGTACGGCGACAGCTCCTCCCGGCCATAGCCGCCGACCGCGACCAGCGCGACGCCCTCGGCAGGTACACCGAGGGCGTCACAGGCCTTGGAGAGGAGCAGGTACAGCAGCGCGTCGGCCTCCTCGGCACGAGCGCGCCGCTGTTCTGCTCGGTTCACCATCTAGAGGGCGTCTCCGTCCAGTTCTCCGGTCCGCACCCGGACGATGGTCTCGACCGGGGTGACCCAGACCTTGCCGTCGCCGATCTTGCCGGTCTGCGCGGCCTTGACGATCACGTCCACCACGTCCCCGCTGTCACCGTCCTCGACGACGACCTCGAGCCGGACCTTCGGGACCAGGTCCACCTCGTACTCGGCGCCGCGGTAGACCTCGGTGTGGCCCTTCTGCCGGCCGTAGCCGCTCGCCTCGGTGACCGTCATGCCGGTGACGCCGAACGTCTCCAGCGCGGCCCGGACGTCCTCCAGCTTGTGCGGCTTGACCACCGCGGTGATCAGCTTCATGCGTTCGCACCTTCCTTCTCGGACGTCTCGGTGGTGCCATTCTCGGTCTCAGCGGTGCTCGGCCTGGCCAGCGGGGTGTGCCCACGCAGACCCGACGCGCCCAGGAAGTCGTACGCCGTCTCCGCGTGCTCGACCTGGTCCACACCGGTGACCTCGTCGTCCTCCGTGACCCGGAAGCCGATGGTCATGTCGATCACCTTGCCCAGGATGAACGCCACCGTGAAGGAGTACACACCGACCACCAGGTTGGCCAGCGCCTGCTTGCCCAGCTGCGAGACACCGCCGCCGTAGAACAGGCCGTTGACCGCCGACGGGGCCGCCGCCGTACCGAGGAGGCCGATCATCAGCGAGCCGAACAGACCGCCGACGAGGTGTACGCCGACCACGTCAAGCGAATCGTCGAAGCCGAACTTGTACTTCAGCGAGACCGCGAAGCAGCAGACAGCGCCGGCCAGCAGGCCGAGGATGATCGCACCGACCGGGGTGACCGCGCCACAGGACGGGGTGATCGCGACCAGACCGGCGACCGCACCGGACGCCATGCCCAGCGTGGTGGCCTTGCCGTGCCGGATCCGCTCGATGATCAGCCAGCCGATCACGGCGGCGGCGGTGGCGGCCTGGGTGTTCACGAAGGTGACCGCGGCGGTGGTGCCGGCGCTCAGCGCGGAGCCCGCGTTGAAGCCGAACCAGCCGAACCACAGCAGGCCGCCGCCGAGGATGACCAGCGGCAGGCTGTGCGGCCGCATCGGGTCCTTCTTCCAGCCGATCCGCTTGCCGAGCACGATCGCCAGCGCGAGGGCGGCGGCACCGGCGTTCACGTGCACCGCCGTACCACCGGCGAAGTCGACCGCCTTCAGCTTGTCGCCGATCCAGCCGCCCTCGCCGTCCTGCAGGAACCAGACCGAGTGCGCGACCGGGAAGTACACCAGGAGCGTCCAGCCCACGACGAACGCTATCCAGCCACGGAAGGTGGCCCGGTCCGCGATCGCACCCGAGATCAGCGCCGGCGTGATGATCGCGAACATCAACTGGAACGCGACGAACGCGAGCGTCGGCGTCGAGCCGCTCACCGCGTCCGGGGACATCAGGCCCTTCAGGCCGACTTCGGAGAAGTCACCGACCACATGCCCGGTGTCGCCGGCGAACGTCAAAGAGTAGCCGACCACCACCCACATGATCGTGACGACGGCGATGGTGATGAAACTCATCATCATCATGTTCAGCACGCTCTTCATGCGCACCATGCCGCCGTAGAAGAAGGCCAGGCCTGGTGTCATCAGCATCACCAGGGCGGCGCTTGCCAAGACCCAGGCGGTATCGCCGGCGTTGATCTCCATCAACGTCATCCCTTCCATCGTTCTGGGGGTGGCCGGCGTCCTCAGTCGGGAGACTCCACAACGCCGGGGAGCCCGCGCTCAGCCACACCGCAAACGGTGTCGGCGCGCCGTTTCAGCCGATCGGTCCGTTTGTTTCAGGCATGTGACAAAGCGCCCTCCCAGGTGACATCGAGGTGACATCGGCGAACATGTGGCACTCTGGCCTGGACCACACGGGCCAGCAGCCGCGCCACTGCACCCGTCCGACCTGGGGACGAGAAATGGAGACCAACCACGATGTGAGGCCGCGCCGTGGCCGACCACGAGACCCCGACGCCGAGCCGAGGATCCGGCAGTACGCGCTGAAACTGCTCCTCGAGCGGGGATTCGACGGGATGACCGTCGACGACGTCGCCGAGGCCGCGGGAGTCGGCAAAGCGACGATCTATCGGCGCTGGGCGAGCAAAGAGCTGCTCGCCAGCGACGCGATGGCCCAACTGTTCGACCTGGAGATCCCTGATGCCGACACCGGCTCGATCGCCGGCGATCTGCGCCAGGTCTACAGCTATGCACTGAGCTTCGTGAACAGTGAAAGGGGACTTGCATTGATCCGCCTCGCGGTGTCGGAGGCGAACCGGGATGTCCGGTCCGCCGCGATCTACCGCGACTTCCTGGGGCGCCGGATCGAGCAAACCAGGGACGCCCTGGACCGGGCCCGGGACCGGGGCGAGCCGATTCGGGCGACCGCGGACCCGGTGCTGATGGTCCAGTGGCTCGCCGGGGTATTCATCATCCGCGCGCTGACCGGGGAGCCGATGCCGCTGCCCGAAGACGCGGACCGCCTGGTGGATATCACCCTGCGGGCCATCTTGAAGGACGGTTCAGGGTCGGATGCCTGGTCCGACGGCCAGACCGTCCACGCCGAGTTCGGTGACTCGCCGCACTCTGCCTGAGGACAGGTCCCAGGCCAAGACCCAGCCTCGGACCTGCAGCAGTGGAGTGCCGTCGCCGTACCAGCCCAGGACGGAGCAACAGCCGGGCTCGCGCACGTAGGCGCGGTCGGCCCGGGGCGTCCTCGGCGGCCCGCCGACCGGCTCGCCCAGCACCAGCAGGCGACTGGGCTGAGCGCGCAGAGTGGAGATCGCCGCCAGGACCTGGGGTTGCGAGACCTTCGTCGGGACTTGAGGAAGGTCGTTGGAGACGAAGAGCCGGGCGGCGATGCTGCTCGTCGAGAAGGTCTGGCCGACCCAGAACCGGACCGGGAGCGCCAGGGGGCTGTCCTCGATCCACTGTCCGCTGACCGTGTACCGGCCCACTGACCCGCCGTCCAACCGGAACGGCGCTGTGACCGCATCAGCGTCCTTGGCCCCGTTGACCTTGACCAGTGGTCCCTCGCCGAACCCGCCCTCGCCCACCAGGACGCGGTAGGCCACACCAGGTCCGCTGACGAGTACGCGCTGGGCGTCTCCGAGCCAGGACACGCTGCGGAGGTCTTCGGTCGGTACGTCGTAGTGGCTGACCTCCGCCGTCCCGGCGTTGACCGTAACGAGCTCCCCCGGCTGCGGGAACGCGGCGATCCGGCCGTCGGGTGACACGGCGCCCGGGCTCAACGGCGACCCGGTGGCGATCGGCACCAACTGCACGTCGGCACGCGACCAGGACGCATCGGCGCCCAGCAGCAACGGCCCGTACGTGTCGCCACGCTTCTCCAGCACGACGGCGGCAATCCGGTCGATCGGGTGCTCGGACAACGGTTTTGCGTTGCTGGGCAACTGCAGACTGTCGCCCAGCGGGGTTTCGAGCCGGTCGAGGAAGCGCTCGCTCCCGGACGGCGGGGCCACCCAGTAGTCGATCCCGGCGATCTGTCCGGCCGGTGCGACGTAGTCAGGCGGGTTCGTAGGCGGAGTGGTCGGTGGGACGAGTTCAGCCCCCTTGCCGGAGCTGACTCCGAACCCGATCGCGGCGATGACGGCGATCAGGACCACGACCACAAGTCCGACGAGGACACTGCGGCGCCGGCGTTGCCGGATGGCGACGCCCTCCGCCCAGGCCGCGTCGGCCAGGTCCGGCTCCGGAAGCCGGCCGACCGCCCGGGCGAGCAGCGGCTGGACGTCCTCGCGCCTCACCGCGCCTCACCCCTGTCCGCGTCACGCCAGTCCCCCAGCCCGAGCGCCTTGTTGAACCGGCTGAAGGCCGTCAGCCCGTGCGTGTGCGCCGCCGTGTACGAGATGCCGAGTACGTCGGCCACCTCGTACTCGGTGAGCTCCTCGAGGTGCAGCAGCACGAGCACTGTCCGTTGCACCGGCGTCAGGTCGGCGAGTGCGAGCTTGACCGGGTCGTCCTCGTCCGGGAACGCCTTCACCCGGCTCCAGCGCGCCAGCGCCGGTTGGTACAGCATCCGCTGGACGAACGCATCCGGGTCGTCCACCCTGGTCCAGCGCAGCGACAACCGCGTGAAGGCGCGTAGAAGTGCCTCCTCGGCTCGCTCCAGATCGCCGTACACCAGGTACGCCGTCCGGAGCCATCTGCCCTGCCGCGCATCGACATACGAGGCGAAGTCCGGGTCGACCGTCTCGCGCATCCACCCTCCCTCCCCTATTCAACTCCTCAACTACTCCGCGCTGCTACCGCCAGACGTGTCTCTTCGGTGATCAGGTCGAAGTTGATACCGGCGCCGGTCATCAGGCCGGCGGCCGCGGACGACATCACCTGGGCCATCGGATCGGTCACGTTGCCGGCCGCGAAGACTCCCGGCACCTCGGTCGCACCCCTCGCGTCGACCGGGATGGCCGTGCCGATCTCGACGCCGTTGGCCTCGCGGACGGTCGGCTCCAGACCCAGGTCGGCCAGGAAGTTCGCCCGCGCCCGCACTGTGGTCTGGACCGCAAGAGCCTGCCGCGGGATGACGTTGCCGCCCTCCAGCCGGACTCCGGTCAGCTTGCCGTCCTCCACCTCGAGCTGCTCGACCTTCCCTTGTACTACGGCGATTCCGCGCGCAGCGAGCTCCTCCCACTGCTCTTCGGTCAACTCCGGTGCCGTGTGCAGGAACAGCGTGATGTCGTCACTCAACTGCCGGAACATCTGCACCTGGTGCAGCGCCATCGCACTGGTCGCCAGTACGCCGATCGCCTGGTCGCGCACCTCCCAGCCGTGGCAGTACGGGCAGTGCAGCACGTCCTTGCCCCATCGCTCCGCCAGCCCGGGTACGTCGGGCAACACGTCGACCAGCCCGGTCGTCACCAGCAGTCGCCGGCCCTGGTACGTCGTACCGTCCGCGAGACCGACTGTGAAGTCGCCGTCCCGGCCGGCCGTGGTCACGGTGCCGCTCACGACTTCACCGCCGTACCCGATCACCTCCTGACGGCCGATCGCGGTCAGCTCGCTCGGCGGGATGCCGTCGCGGGTCAGGTAGTTGTGCACGCCCTCGGCCGGCGCATTGCGAGGCGTGGCGTCGTCGATCACCAGCACCGAGCGGCGGGAGCGTGCCAGCGCCATCGCCCCGCTCAGCCCCGCGGCTCCCCCGCCGATCACGATCACGTCGTACTTCTTCATCTCCGGCTCCTCTCGCTGATGGTCCGAGGATCCGCGATGGTTTTCGTTTTCGACAACTTTGTTTGCCACAATGGCAACATGGACACCCTCGACGACGTTCTCGAAGCGGTCGGGCCGCGGTTGCGCGCGCTGCGGGTCGAGCGCGGCACCACGCTGGCCCAGCTGTCCGAGTCCACCGGGATCTCGGTGAGCACGCTGTCCCGGCTGGAGTCCGGGCAACGGCGGCCGACACTCGAACTGCTCCTGCCACTCGCACGGGCCCACCAGGTGCAGCTGGACGAACTGGTGGACGCACCGCCGACCGGTGACCCGCGGATCCATGCCAAGCCGATCAGGCACAACGGCACCGTGCACATCCCCCTGACCAGGCGCCCGGGTGGGCTGCAGGCGTTCAAGCAGATCCTGCCGGAGGGCTACCCCGGCGGTGACGTGCAGCAGAAGATGCACGAGGGGTACGACTGGATCTATGTGCTGTCCGGACAGCTCCGGCTGGTGCTCGGCGACCAGGACTTCGTGCTGAAGGAGGGCGAGGTGGCGGAGTTCGACACGCGCGTGCCGCACTGGTTCGGCAACCCTGGTCCGGGGCCGACCGAGGCGCTGTGCCTGTACGGCCCGCAAGGGGAGCGCATGCACGTCCGGGCCCGCACCCGGTAGCCAGTAGGCTGCGGCCGTCTGTCGGGCGGGTCCGTGTGACTGAGGAGGAACTGGTAGTGAGCATCGCATTGTTCACCTTGGGCGGCACCATCGCCATGGCCGGCGGCCACCGGCTGACCGGCGAGGCTCTGGCCGCCGCCGTCCCCGGCCTTTCCGAGCTGGGCCGGCCGGTAGAGATCCAGGACATCGAGGCAGTGCCGAGTGCCAACCTGACCGCTGCGAAGATGCTCGAGGTCGTCGACGCGGCATCGAAGGCCGTGGCCGCCGGCGCCACCGGTGTCGTGGTCACTCAGGGCACAGACACTCTGGAAGAGACCGCATTCCTGGTCGACCAGATCTGGCCGCACCCGCAGCCGTTCGTGCTCACGGGTGCGATGCGCAATCCGACGCTGGCCGGCCCTGACGGCCCCGCGAACCTGCTGGCTGCCCTCCGCGTCGCCTGCTCTCCCGCGGCCCGCGACCTCGGCGCACTGGTCGTGTTCAAGGACGAGATCCACGCGGCCCGATGGGTGCGCAAGACGCACAGCACGAGTACGGCGACGTTCGTCTCCCCCAACACCGGTCCGATCGGTCACGTGGTCGAGGATCGCGTCCGCGTCCTCACGCGCCCATTGCGCCTCGACGGCGTACACGGCAGTGCTGAGCCGGCCACGCTCGACGCGACCCGGGTGGCGCTGTACACCGTCACGATGGACGACGATGGGCTGCTGCTGCAGGGGTTGCGCGATACGCACCAGGGCCTGGTCGTCGCCGCCTTCGGCGTAGGGCACGTGCCGGCCGCGCTCGCGCCGGTGCTCGGCGAGCTGGCTGCCGCGATGCCGGTCGTCCTGACCTCGCGGACCGGAGCCGGCTCGGTACTACGCAACACCTACCGGTCCGTGGGATCGGAGTCCGACCTGTTGCAGCGCGGACTGATCGACGCCGGCTTCCTCGACCCGTACAAGGCGCGCGTCCTGCTTCGCTTGCTGCTGGCAACAAATGAGGATCCGGACGAGATCACCGCCGCCTTCGCGCAGTACCACTGATCATTGCCTTAGGCACCTTTCTGAAAACGGACCAGGCAGTCTCTAATACCCCGGATCGGAGCGGCCAAACCGGCTGCCACGAAGATCGGACGGATCGTGGCAATTCCGTAGCCTCAACTTGACCTCGGCGCCAGTTGGTGCTCGGATCGTTACGCTCGGGGACCCATATCGAATGGTTTGGAGATGGTTGCGCCGTGGTCGAGCAGACACAGGCCAGCACGACGGGGAACAGCGATTACCAGGCGGTCGGCGGTGGTCCGGCGATCGCCTCGGTGGTAGATCTCTTCTACCGCAACGTCCTCGCCGATCCGCAGTTGTCCGGCTACTTCGCGGACAGCGATCTGGCCCGGCTGAAGCGACACCAGGTGCAACTGGTCTCCCAGGTGATGGGCGGCCCGGTCTCGTACGACGGCCCGGCGCTGGCCGACGCGCACAAGGGCCGCGGCATCACCACTGACGACTTCGGCAAGGTGGTCGTGCATCTGGTGGCGGCCTTGGAGGCGCACGACGTACCCGAGGACATCACCGGCCGGGTGGTGACAGCGCTGGGGGCCACCCAGGACGACATCGTCAGCGCGAACTGACCCGGGGATGGACCCGGCCGCTCTGAAGAGCAGCTGGGCATTGGTCGCCAAGGCGGGCGACGAGGTGCCGCTGTTCTTCTACTCCCACCTGTTCTTGTCCCATCCCGAGGTCCGGGAGATGTTCCCGGTCTCGATGGCCGCCCAGCGCGACAAGCTGGTCGGCGCCCTCGGCGCCGTGGTCAGCAACGCAACCCAACTCGACGAGGTGGTGCCGTTCCTGCAACAACTCGGCCGCGATCATCGGCGGTTCTCCGTCGTGGCCGACCACTACTCCGCTGTCGGCGCGTCGCTGCTCGCGACGCTGCAGCACTTCCTGGGCGCGGCCTGGACGTCCGAGCTGGCCGCTGACTGGGCGGAGGCGTACGGCCTGGTCGCGACGGTGATGGTCCAGGCCGCCGAGGACTCGGCGGAGAACTCCCCGGCCTGGTGGCCCGGCGAGGTCCTCGGGGTGGATCGACGCACGATGGACGTGACCATCGTGCAGATCCACCCGGAGCAGCCGCTCGACTATCGGCCCGGTCAGTCGGTGGCGATGGAGATTCCCTACCGGCCACGGCGCTGGCGCTACTACAGCCCGGCCAACGCACCGCGCAGTGACGGGTCCTTCGAACTGCACATCGGCCTGGTCCCCGGCGGCCAGGTCAGCGGCCCGGCGGTCCGGTCGCTGCGGCGCGGTGACGCGGTCCGGATCGGCGCTCCGGTCGGCGACACGCTGAAGCTGCCGGAGGACGACGGCCGGGACCTCGTGATGATCGCCGGCGGCACCGGACTGGCTCCGTTCCGGGCCATGCTCGAGCAACTGGACCGGCGCACGCCACCGAGCCAGGTCCCGCGGGTGCATCTGTTCCACGGGGCCCGGATGCCATGGAACCTCTACGAGCACAAGCAGCTGACCAGTCTCACCCAGCGGCCGTGGTTCAACTACACCCCCGTCGTGTCCGACGACACGTCGTACCCCGGACAGCGGGGGCAGGTCGGCGCGATCGCGGCCGCCCAGGGGCCGTGGCCGAACCGCACCACCCTGGTGTGCGGCTCGCCCGCCATGGTCCGGCACACCGTCGCCGAGCTCACCGAAGCGGGTGTGCCGGAGACCGATATCCACACCGAATCTTTGGGGATCACGACCTCGGCAGGGAGTCAGCAGTGACGCGCCAAGACCCGTTCGCCCGGAGACCGGCCCAGTCGCCGTACGCCATCCGGAACCAGACCTTCGGCACTCGCCGGAAGGGCCTGGACCAGAGCGAAGTAATGGCGTACCTGGGCGAGCTGGCCGACCAGATAGAGTACGCCGATGCGGACCGGGCCGAACTGCGTGCCGAAGTCGAGCGCCTGCGCGCCAGCACGCCGGACGCGGATCAGCGGGCTCACATCACCGCGCACGCGGTCGGACTGCTCAGCCAGGCACAACAGATCTCGGACAACCTGGTGGCCGAGGCCGAGCAGTACGCCAAGGACCTGGTGGAGTCTGCTCGCACCCAGCAGCGGGACGCGCTGGCCCAAGCCAAGGAGTCGGTGGAATCGGCGGTCAAGCACATGCCACCGGGTGATGCCCCGGTGGCCGACCTCGAGTACGTCCAGACCTTCACCCGGGTGGCCCATGTGCAACTCCGGTCCGTCCTCGATGCATTGGCGGAGCAGGTCGATCGGCTAGGCAAGTTGCCGCAGGTGCGGGCCGACGCGAGTACCGACGAAGCGACGCCTCAGGAGGAGGTCCTGTGGTGGACGGACCTGTCCGCCGCGGCCGACAACGCCGTGCTGGACACCCGGTCCGCGGCGGGCCATCGGCGGCCTATTTGATCCGCGGGAGCGCGGCTGCCTTCCTCGTGAGGTAGTCGCGCTCCGGCACGCTCGTCGTACCGCGGGCGGCAGCGCGGAAGTGCTCCGCGGCGGTCGCGTGGTCGCCGCGCAGTTCGTAGAGGTGCGCACGGGTGGCGTCCAGCCGGTAGTGGCCGGCCAGTTCCTCGTCGAGCGGTTCGAGGAGCTTCAGTCCGGTGTCTGGGCCGTCCACCATGGCCGCCGCGATGGCACGGTTGAGCTTCACCATGGGATTGCCGGACAAGTCCTCCAGCAGGCCGTACAGCGCGAGGATCTGCGGCCAGTCGGTGTCCTCGGCGCGGTCCACCTCGTCGTGCAGTGCGGCGATCGCGGCCTGGAGCTGGTACTCACCGAGGGGCGGCGTGCTGAACGCTTCGACCGCGAGTGCCACGCCTTCCGTGATGTAGTCCTGGTTCCAGAGCGTGCGGTCCTGCTCCGCGAGCGGAATGAGCTCTCCGGCGCTGCCGGTGCGTGCGGGGCGGCGGGCGTCGTTCAGGAGCATCAGCGCGAGCAGACCGGTGACCTGACCGTTGTCCGGCAGCAGTGCGTGCACTGTGCGGGTCAGCCGGATCGCCTCGCCGGAAAGGTCGCTGCGCTGCAGCTCTGGACCGCTGCTGGTCGTGTAGCCCTCGTTGAACATCAGATAGAGCACGTGTAGCACGTTGCGCAGCCGTTCCTCGCTCGCGTCGAGCTCGAAGGCCGCCCCCTTGATCTTCTGCTTGGCCCGGCTGATCCGCTGCGCCATCGTTGCCTCAGGCACCAGATAGGCGGTGGCGATCTCGGCCGTCGTGAGCCCGCCGACGGCGCGCAACGTCAGCGCGATCGCCGACGCCGGGGTCAGAGCCGGATAGCTGCACAGGAACAGCAACTGGAGCGTGTCGTCCCGCTCCTCGACGTCCTCCGGCGGGAGGTCCCGCAGCGCGGCCCGCTCTTCCCGGCGCCGCCGCGCCTGCACTTGCCGGACCTCGTCGATCAGCCGCCGGGACGCGGTCTGGATCAGCCATGCCTTCGGGTTGTCCGGCGTACCCTCCTTGGGCCACCTCAGCGCCGCCGCCAGCAGCGCCTCCTGGACGGCGTCCTCGGCCGCGGCAAAGTCGCCGGACCACCGGACGACCGCACCGAGGACCTGCGGCGTCAGTTCACGCAGCAGGTCCTCGAGGCGATGCTCATTCGAAGACGTCGGCATCCGACTCCATCACCCGGCGGACCTCGATCGGCTGCTCGATCGGGATCCCGCCCGGACCGGGCGCGGCCGACTGCTCGGCCGCGATCTCCAGCGCGCGCTCCTCCGACTCCACATCGACCATCGTGTAGCCGGCCAGGACCTCCTTGGACTCGGCGTACGGACCGTCGGTCAGCACTGGCGCACTGACGCTGGCCGCGCGGACGACCTTCGCGTGTTGCGGCCAGGTCAGCGCCTGGGCCTCCACCAGTTCGCCACTGTGCCGCAACCGCTCCAGGTGGTCGCTGAGGAACTGCATGTGCGCCTTGATGTCCGCCTCGTCCCACTCGAGCATCGGCGTGTCGACGTTGCCGGGGTCGTAGTTCATCAACAACAGGAACCTGGTCATGTCATCTCCTCCTCGAAGTCCATTCACCCGGAGGACGAAGCCGCCGCAGCCGTCTCTACATGCCTCAGTCGAGCAATGCGTCGACGAACTGCTCAGCGTCGAACGGTGCCAGATCGTCGGGTCCCTCACCGAGGCCGACGAGCTTGACCGGTACGCCGAGCTCGCGCTGCACCGCGATCACGATGCCGCCCTTCGCCGTACCGTCCAGCTTGGTCAGAACGAGGCCGGTGACGTCGATGACCTCGGCGAACACGCGTGCCTGGGTCAGTCCGTTCTGGCCGGTCGTGGCGTCGATCACGAGCAGCACCTCGTCCACCTCGGCGGACTTCTCGATCACCCGCTTCACCTTGCCGAGCTCGTCCATCAGTCCGGTCTTGGTGTGCAGGCGGCCGGCGGTGTCGACCAGTACGACGTCCGCCTCCTCCTCGATGCCCTGCTTGACCGAGTCGAACGCGATGCTGGCCGGGTCGCCGCCCTCAGGCCCACGGACCGTCCGTACACCGACCCGCTCACCCCAGGTCTGCAGCTGATCCGCGGCCGCGGCCCGGAACGTGTCCGCCGCACCCAGTACGACGTGCTTGTCCTCGGCGACCAGTACGCGCGCCAGCTTGCCGATCGTGGTCGTCTTACCGGTCCCGTTCACGCCCACCACCAGGACGACGGCCGGCTGCGAGTCCTTGCGGCTCACCTTGAGCGAGCGGTCCAGCGCCGGGTTGACCAGGTCGATCAACTCCTCGCGGAGGATCTCCCGGGCCTGGTCGCCGCTCACTCCTTCTACCCGCATCCGGGTCCGCAGCTTCTCGACCAGCTCCTGCGTGGGCGCCACACCGACGTCCGCGGTGATCAGTGTGGTCTCGATGTCATCCCACGTCTCTTCGTCCAGCTTGTCCCGCGACAGCAGCGCGAGCAGGCCCTTGCCGAGCGAGCCCTGCGACCGCGCCAGCCGGGCGCGCAGCCGGACCAGGCGGCCCTGTGCGGACTCCGGCTTCTCGATCGTGGGGGCCCCGCCCTCGGGCAGCTCGGCGTCCTCCAGCGTCCGGGTCGGCGTGTCCCGCGGTTCCTCGGCGTCCTCGCCGACCTTCGGCTCCGCGGTGTCGAGCGACGCCGGCTGGGCGGCGGGCGGCAGCTCGGCCTTCCGCCGCCGGGTGACGACCAGTCCAGTGGTACCGGCGACCACGACGACCGCGATCACCACGATGATGGCGATGAGAGCCTGGTCGGTGAGCAGAGTGACGAGCTGTGGGGTCAACACGGTTCCCCATCTTGACAGACGCCCGGCCCGCCGCCCGCATTCGTTACGTCAGGCACACCAGCTGTCGCGGTACGTGATCCGGCACCAGCTCGGGCCGGTGGGTGAGGAGAACGACCGTACGGCGATCAGCCGCGGCGAACAGGTCCGCCAGGAGCGCGCGACCGGTCGCCTCGTCCAGGTGTTCGGTCGGCTCGTCGAGCACGAGTACGTCGCGGTCGGGCAGGAGCAGCCGGGCGAAGGCGAGCCGCTGCCGCTCGCCCCCCGACAGCCTGGCGCCATGCTCGCCGACCATCGTGTCGAGCCCGTCGGGCAGCTGTTCGACGAACATCCCGAGCCGCGCCCGGTACAGCGCCTTCCAGAGCTCCAGGTCGCTCGCACCCGGCTTCGCGAGCAGCAGGTTCTCCCGGATGCTCGTATCGAACACATGGCTTTCCTGCGTCAGCAGGCCCACCACGGACCGCACCTGATCGCCTTCGAGCCTTGCGAGGTCCACGCCGTCCAGGAGCACCTCACCACCTCGCGGCTCGAGGAACCGCAACAGCACCGCCGCCAGCGTGCTCTTGCCCGAACCACTCGGCCCGGTGATCACCACTCGGCTCCCGGCCGGTATGTCGAGGCTCAACCCGTCCAGTACGTCGTTGTCGTCGTACCCGACTCGCAGGAGCCTGACCTCGAGGTCGCGTCCGGCTGGGAGCGGTTGCGGGGCCGTTGGTTCGGTCACCGGCTCCGGGCTGTCCATGAGCTCCTGCACTCGGCGCAGTGACGCTCGTACCCGGATGGCGAGCTGTGCGGCCGCCGGGATCCCTCCGAGCACGTCGGCGAGTGCGAGTGGCGTCAGCACCAGTACGGCGAACACTGCGCCGGTGATGTGGGCCGTACTGCCGAGCACCAGGGCCGCCACGCTCGCACCGCCTACACAGATGACGAGTAGAGCGCCGCCGAGGCCTGTGCTCCACGCTGAACGGCGCTCGACTGCGGCCAGTCTGGCGTCGCTCCTACTGAAGGCATCCAGGACGTTGTCGATCGCGTTGAAGGCGACGACATCACCTGCGGTCAGCAGAGTCTCGGTGGCCGCGGCGGCGACATCGCCTCGTGCACCGGCGATCTTCTGCTCGGCACGCTCTGCGGTTTTGGCTGTCAGCCACGGCACGAGCGTGCAGGCGATCAGGACGGCCAGTGCGACGGCGGCGCCGGCCGCGGGGAGCAGGATGGCAAGCAAGGCGACGGTCGCGGCCGCAGTCAACGCGGCGACCGCCACCGGCAGCACGACCCGCAACCACAGGTCGAGCACTGCATCCACGTCCAGCACAAGCCGCGCCAGCAGATCACCCTGACGCCGCGACGTCAGCCCACCAGGCGCCAACCGCTCCAGCCGCCCGGTGATCCTCGCTCGGGTCTCCCCCAGCACCCGGTACGCCGCGTCGTGCCCCACCAGCCGCTCGGCGTACCGGAACACCCCACGCCCAACCCCGAACGCCCGCACCGCCACGATCGGCACCATCAACAACAACACCGGCGGCTGAGCCGAGGCAGCCGTAATCAACCAAGCCGAGGTAGCCAGCAGGGCCACAGCCGATCCCGCAGCCGCGACCCCCAAGAGCAGCGCGAGCCCAAGCCGCCCCCACAGGCGCCCCTCGGGCCGTACAAGCCGCCACGGCCCGCACAGCGGGCCGGCCTGCCGCTGCACATCCCGTGCCCCGTGCGACGTGTCCGCTGCCATCATGCATTCACCAGCTCTCGGGCTCCGACGGTGACTGTTCGGTCAGCGGCGGCGATCAGAGCGGGGCGGTGGGCGACCATCAGCACGGTCCGGCCGCCAGCACGCAGCCCGGCGATGACTGCGGCCTCCGCATCCGCGTCCAGTCCTGCAGTCGGCTCGTCGAGCAACAGCACTGGCGCGTCTGTGATCAGCGCACGCGCTAGAGCAACCCGACGCTGCTGACCACCCGACAGCAACCGCCCCTGTTCCCCCACTGCCTTGTCCAGCTCCAGTTCACTCGCCCCGGCCGCGATGAGCGCCAACCGCACCTGGTCGTCCGACGCATCCGGCAACCCGAGCCGCACGTTGTCCGCGACCGTTCCCAACCGCAACCCCGGACGCTGAGGCACCCAGGCAAACTGCCGCCTCCACACCGTCGGCTCGAACTCGTCCGCCGCACTGCCGCCAACCACGACCACACCCCGCTCGGGCTCGACGAAGCCCAGCAACACCGACAGCACAGTCGACTTCCCGGCACCACTCGGACCAGTGAGCGCTACGACCTCGCCCGGCCGGAGCTCCAGGTCGAAGCCGTCCAACGCCGGCTCCTCGCGACCCGGGTACCGCACGGTCACGTCGTACAGAGAGAGCGGGCTCAGCCGCAGATCCGGTACGTCGGTACGGTCGCCGCGCTCGGGAAGCGGAGTCTCGAGCACGCGGAACACCTCTTCACCCGCCGCCACCCCATCGGCGCTCGCGTGGAACTGCATGCCGACCTGACGCAGTGGGAGGTACGCCTCCGGCGCAAGAATCAGCACCATCAGCGCCGTCTCCAGCCCGAGCTTGCCGTCGATGACTCTGAGGCCGACACCGACCGCGACCAACGCCACCGAGATGCTGGCCAGCAACTCCAGCGCCAGCGACGACAGGAACGCCAGCCGCAGACTCCCCATCGACGCGACCCGGTGCTTGTCGGTCACCCGTCGTACGGCGGACTGCTGCGCCTTGGCGCGACCGAACAGCTTCAGTGTGGGCAGTCCACCGACCACGTCGGCGAAGTGATGCGCCAGTACGGCGAGCGCGTGCTGGCGGCGTCGGCTGTGGGACTGCGTCGCCCAGCCGATCAACGCCATGAAGATCGGGATCAACGGGAGAGTCACGAGTACGGTCCCGGCCGCGATCAGGTCGCCGGTCGCCATCCACCCGATCACGCCGGCCGGTACGGTCGCCGCGAGTACGAGCTGTGGCAGGTAGCGGGCGAAGTACGGGTCCAGGTCGTCGAGTCCCTTGGTGAGCAAGGTTGTCAGCGCACTACTGCGTTCGCCGCTCAGCCACACCGGCCCGAGCTTCAACGAGTGCTCGAGCACCTGCCGCCGCAGCGTCGACTTCACCGCAGCCGCGGCCCGCTGAGCCACCACCTCCTGCGCCCACACGAGCAACGCCCGCCCCACGACCACCCACGCCAGCCCCCAGGCCACGCCGGCAACCGCACTGCCCCGTAGCACCACTCCGGCGATGCCGTGCGCCAGCAACACGGCCTGCACCACGATCAGCACCCCACTCGCGACACCGATCAGCACCGACGCGGCCAGGAAGGCCCGGGCACCCCGGGCCCTCCGCAGCAACCGCGGATCGAGGGGCTTCACAAGCTCGGCGCCTCTGACGACACGGGCACCGGATCGACAGTGATGCGCTTGCGGAACACCCAGTAGGTCCAGCTCTGATACAGGATCACCAACGGCAGGAAGATCCCGGCAATGATCGTCAACACCTTCAATGTGTACGGCGTTGACGCGGCATTAACTGTTGTCAATGTTGATTGCGGATCAAGTGTTGACGGCATCACGGCCGGGAACATCGCGGCGAACAACGACACCACCGCCAGCCCGATGGCCACCGCCGTACCCAGGAAGGCCCAGCCCTCGCGCCGACGCACGTTCGCCACCAGACCGGCCGCGAACGCGACGACGGCGACGATCGCCACGATGATCGAGGCCTTGTCGCCACGCAGCGCCTGCGCCCACCAGAGGAAGGCGATCGCCAGCACCGCCGCGATCAAGCCGGCCCGCGAGGCCAGCGCGTTCGCGCGCCGCCGGAGGTCGTCCGTGGTGCGAAGAGCCAGGAAGATCGCGCCGTGTGCGACGAAGACCGCGGCGAAGGTGAGCCCACCGAGCAAGGCGAACGGACTCAGCAGATCCCCCAAACTGCCGACGTACTCGAAGGAGTTGTCCAGCGGTACGCCGCGGACCAGGTTGGCGAAGGTGATTCCCCACAACACCGCCGGGACCACCGACCCGATCGTGATCAGCACGTCCATCCGGCCGCGCCACCACAACTCGTCGCGCTTACCGCGGTACTCCAGCGCGACCCCGCGCAGGATCAGCGTCACCAGGATCGCGAACAGCGGCAGGTAGAACCCGCTGAACAACGTCGCGTACCACTCCGGGAACGCCGCGAACGTCGCCCCGCCGGCCACGATCAGCCACACCTCGTTGCCGTCCCAGACCGGCCCGATCGTGGTGATCACCGCCCGCCGCTCGGGCTCGTTCCGGCCGAGCACCCGCAACAGCATCCCGACCCCGAAGTCGAATCCCTCGAGCACGAAGTACCCGGTCCACAACGCCGCGATCGCGATGAACCAAACCGTCGTGAGTTCCATCAGAAAGCTCCTCAGTCCGGATGCTCAGTAGGCGAAGGACAGGGGCTTCTCGGCCTCGTCCGTCGAATCGTCCGGGGAGTCGGGTCCCGCGGCTCCGTCCGTCCCGGCCAGACCGCCGCGGATGGTCCGGAACATCAGCTTCACCTCGACCACCGCGAGCGCGCCGTACAGGACGGTGAAGCCCACCAGCGACGCGATCACCTCGGCACTCGTCGTCCCCGGTGACACACCCGATGCCGTCGGCAACAATCCGAACACCAGCCAGGGTTGCCGCCCGGTCTCGGTGAAGATCCAGCCGAAGCAGTTCGCCGCCAGCGGCAGCAGCGGCAGCGGGATCGCCAGCCAGACCAGCCACCGGGCCGGCGCGCGGCCCCGGCGCGTTGCCCAGAGCAACCACAGCGCGATCACCGCGGACGCCATCCCGACCCCGATCATCAGCCGGAAGGTCCAGTAGGTCAGTGGGATGTTCGGCTTGTACGACCCCTGGCCGTACAGGTGCTCGTAGGCGTCCTGCAGCGAGTTGATCCCCTTCACCTGGCCGTTGAAGTGGCCGGTGGCCAGGAACGACAGCAGGTACGGCAGCTTGACCGAGAAGATCTCCTTCGACCCGTCCAGCGTGCCGACGGTGAGGATCGAGAACGAGGCCGGCTTCTCGGTCTCGTACAGCGCCTCGGCCGCGGCCATCTTCATCGGCTGCACCTCGGTCATCACCTTGCCCTGGAGATCTCCGCTCACCGCCACCCCGGCGCCGGCGACGAGCACGATCACGGCCCCGATCTTCAGCGCCGTACGGAACACGTCCCGGTCCACCTTCGGCCGCCGTACCAGGTGCCACAGCGCGACGCCGGCCACGAACGCGCCGCCGACCATGAAGGCGGCGAAGATCGTGTGCGGGTAGGTGACGAGGACGACCTTGTTGGTCAGCACCGCGCCCAGGTCCGTCAGTTCCGCGCGGCCACGGGCGGCGTTGTAGCGGAAGCCGACCGGGTTCTGCATCCAGGAGTTGGCCGCGAGGATGAAGTACGCCGACAACTGCGAGCCGAGCACCACCATCCAGATGCACCCCAGATGCACCAGCTTCGGCAACCGCTCCCAGCCGAAGATCCACAACCCGATGAACGTCGACTCGAGGAAGAACGCCAGCAGCCCCTCCAGCGCCAGCGGGGCGCCGAACACGTCCCCGACGAAGCGCGAGTAGTCGCTCCAGTTCATCCCGAACTGGAACTCCTGCACGATGCCGGTGACCACGCCCATCGCGATGTTGATCAGGAACAGCTTCCCGTAGAACTTGGTCAGCCGCAGGTACTTCTCCTGGCCGGTCCGGTACCACGCGGTCTGCAGCCCGGCCGTGATCGCGACCAGGGAGATCGTCACCGGGACGAAGAAGAAGTGGTACACGGTGGTGATCGCGAACTGCCAGCGGGCCAGATCCAAGGTGTCCACGGCACGGCCTCCCCATCTACGACATGACGTAGTAGATGCTAGCGCCCATCTACTACATTGCGTAGTTATACTGGTCACGTGGCGAGCGATGACAAGGCCCCGCGCCCCTTGGGCGACCTGGAGCGGCTGGTGATGGAGCAGCTCTGGGCTGCCCCGGCCGCGCTGACCGTGCGGGAGGTGCACGAACAACTGGCGGGCACCCGGGAGCTCGCGTACACCACGGTGATGACGGTGCTCGACCGGCTGGCGAAGAAGAAACTCACCGACCGGGAGCGCGACGGCAAGGCCTGGCGGTACCGGGCCGCCGCACCGCGCGAGGAGCTCGCCGCCGACCTGATGCGCGACGCCCTCGACCGCTCCGGCGACCGGCGCGAGGCTCTGGTCCGCTTCGTCGGCCAGGTCAGCGACGAAGAGGCCGCGCTGCTGCGGGAGGCACTGAGCCGGTTGGACAGTCAGGAGAAGGCCGGGTGATCACCCCGATCCTGCTCGCCGCCCTCGCGCTGATCCTGACCGGCCCGGCGCCGGCTCTGCTGGCGCGATCGAGCTGGCCCTACAAGGTCCCGCGCGCCGCCGTCATCCTCTGGCAGGCACTAGCGCTTGCAGCAGTGCTGGCCGCACTGGGTGCGGGCATCGCCATGTCCTACTCGGCCGCGGGCGAGCCGGGGGAACCACGCTTCGACCCGTCGTCGCCGAGGGACCTTGTGGCCGCACTGATTCTCGCCATGACCGCACTGGTTCTGGTGCGGCTCGTCTGGGCCGCTGGACATGTGGCGGTCGGGACAAGGGCGCGCCGCAAGCGTCACCGCGACCTCGTCGACGTACTGGCCACGCCCGACGGCCTGATCCCCGGCCTGCGCGTCCTGGCCGAGAAGACCCCGCTCGCCTACTGCCTGCCCGCGTTCCGCGACGCCCGCGTCGTCGTGTCGGTCGGCGCGCTCGACAGACTCGACGACAGCGAGCTCGCGGCAGTACTCGCGCACGAGCAAGCCCACCTGCGCGCCCGCCACGACCTCGTGCTGGAGGCCTTTACCGCCCTGCACCAGGCCTTCCCCCGCAGGGTCCGCAGCGAGGTCGCGCTGAAGCAGGCCCGCACCCTGGTGGAACTCCTGGCCGACGACGACGCCCGCCGCCGGAACGGACCACGCCCACTGGCCCACGCGCTGGTCGCACTGGCCGGTGCCCCGGCGCCTCAGGCCGGCCTCGCGGCAGCCGAGTCGGCGACATTGCTGCGAGTCCAGCGCCTGGCCGAACCCGAGCTGGGCAACACGTGGATCGCGGCCGCCACGTACGCCGTGGCGGCCGCTGTCCTCATCCTGCCGACAGTCACTGTCGCGGCCCCGCTGGTCCGGGCCATCGTCAACGCCGTCAGCTGACGGCTCTCGCCAGCCCCAGGATCAGCCCCACTGCTGGTTCGGTGGCCCACCTTGGTGGGGTAGCCGACCTGGCAGCGGCCGGGAGGACTTGCGACGCCGCTGCAGGACAAGCAGCACAGCCAGGACGAGCACCAGGATCACTGCCGCGCCCGCGATGATCCACGGCAACGGCGATGACGAGTCGTTCGTGCGTGCGGTCCCAGACCCTTCGTCACCGCCGCCCGTTGCCGGCGTCGTGCTAGGGCTGGCGCTAGCGGATGCGCTGTCCTCCGGGCTCGGAGTCGGTGAGGACTCAGCACCCGAGGTCGCGTACTTCGGTCCTTCCATCTTGTCGCCGGCCACGGCGAGGTCGATGGTCAGTGGTACTCCACCCGACACCGAACCGTCGCCTGGACTGAGCCTGACGACGAGGTAGTACCACCCGTCGACGGCCGTCTTCTGCACGTCGTCGTCGCTCGCCGTGCGGTTGAGATACGAGACCCGCGGGGTCGCCAGCGGCTTGCCGTCGACCGGCAGCACTCGACCGACTGCGGTGTAGACCATCGTGTCGAAGTCGATCGGGGCCCGCACCGGACTGAACAGGGAGGCGGTGACGTTCGCGGTCGCGGCCTGCGCGCGGCCGGAGAAGGTGGCCCGGTAGGCCAGGCCCTGCCCCCAGTCGAGCTTGACGCGGTAGAACAGCTCCTCGCCGTAGTAGATCGTCTCCGTGTACCGGCCGGGACCGTTCAAGGCGGTTGCCTCGTTGAAGGAGCCACCGCCGTGGACCACCCGGCCGGCCCCGGCCGGCGGTGCCGCGAAACCGACCTTCGCGCCGGACAACTGATCGCCCTTGCTGCCGACGACCGGAGGCTCGACGCGCAGCAGCAACTCCACTGGCACCCGGTCGGTGCCACCCTCACTCGCGTCCCGGGTGATCCGGAAGCTGTAGCGACCGGGCTTGCTGCACTCGTCGGCATCCGAGCCGCCCTTGGCCACTCCGTCCCAGGTGAGCAGAGTGGTGAGACTGCCCCCCTGCTTCGCGCTGGTGTTCTGCTCACGCACCGACTTGTGACAGTCGACGCCGCCCGGACCGTAGACCGCGATGTCCAGGACCTCGTCCTCGATCGGGTTGCCGCGTGGGAACACCGCCGTAGCGGAGAAGTACGCCGTCTCTCCCTCGCGCAGGTCCGCCGAGTAGTACCTCTGCTCGACCGGGTTCAGCGTGTCGACGTACTGACCGGGGGTCATGACCGGAGCGGTGCCGGACGCCGCGGTCGGTTACGAGGACTCCGGAGGAAGTCACGCCGCATAACTGACCGCAATCATCGAGGCATCCACGAGCGCGGCCGCGCCGACGGCCACCCTTCCGCTACGAGACTTCACGAACCGCTCCTTCACCTGTTGGCGCAAGGGTTCAGTTTCGCAGCGAGAAGGTTCATGAACGCCCGTAGAGGGCGCGAGTGGGTCACCCCGGAGAGTGACCGCCAGGTGGTGAAGGCAATCGTCGACGCGGTCAGTCAGCCGGGCGGTAGCGGACGAGGACGCCGCCCTCGGCCCACGGCCTGGCTTCGATCAGCTCGAGATCGACCGGCGAGTTGCCGCTCGGGAACGCGCTCTTGCCCGCGCCGAGCAGCACCGGGCAGATGCGCAGCTGCACCTCGTCGACGAGTCCGGCCTGGAGCAAGGAGTGGAACAGCGAGATGCTGCCCCACAAGATGATGTCCTTGCCGTCCTGCTCGGCCTTCAGGGCGCGTACCGCGTCGATGTCGCGGACCACCAGCCCCGGCTCATAGGGACCCCACGGAGCGCTCTCGAGCGTCGTCGACACGACCACCAGGTGCAATGCGTTCAGCTTCGGCGCGATCACCTCGTCGGCCGACGCCTCGGTCGGCCAGAACGTCACGAACAACCGGTACGTCTCGGCGCCGAGCAGCATGGTGTCGACACTCTCGAGCAACGCCAGATTGTCGTCGTCGGCCCGCCCGGCGATCTTGTCGAAGAACTCCAGCCCACCGTCCGGCCCGGCGGCGTACCCGTCGAGCGTGACGTACTCCTGAAAGATCAGCCGCCTCATCCAGCGAGGCTACCCGAAATGTTTCCCCTCACCCCGGGCGACGGCCAGCAGCACGAGCCCCGACAGAACCAGCAGAACCACCATGGTGACGACGAATGTCAGCACATCTCTCCCCGAATCCCAGCCCCAACTCACTGAACATGACGTGCTCAGCGCGCCAGAAGTTCCCCGAACGCCTTGGCGATCTCGTCGACCTGCCATTCCAGCGTGGCCGGCGACACCACCAGCTCGACCCACGACCAGCCCGGTACGTCGGCCGGCTGCCAGCGACCGCAGATCGACTCGCGGGTCGACTCCATCCGCTCGACCGCGGACAGCTCGATCGCCTCGGCCGCGCGCGGCGCGTAGACCCGGAACGAGTTGCTGTGCGGCGGCTCCGGGAAGACCCGGAATCCCTCGCTCTGCAAGGCCATCGAGAGCTCCACGGCCCGCTGATGCAGATCGCCCATCACTGGGAGCACCGTCCGCAGTCCCTCCCGCGCGGACACGGCGTACGGGAACAGCGAGAAGAGGTTGCCACCCAGTCGCCGCTGCCACCGGCGTACCTCGGCGATCACGTCCTCGGGGCCGGCCAGCGCGGCGCCGCTGACGCCACCCAGCACCTTGTAGAACGAGACGTACACCGTCGACGCGAGTGCGGCGATCTCAGCCAGGCTGTGCTCGAGGTACGGCGTGCTCTCCCACAGCCGAGCGCCATCCAGATGCAGTGGTACGCCGCGCTCCGCACAGGACTCGGCGAACACCACCAACTCGTCCCAGGACGGCAGGACGAACCCGGCGTCGCGCAGCGGCAGCTCCAGCGTCACCGCGGCCAGCTTGCCGGGAATCGCGGCCAGCTCGTCCGGCCGGGGCTGCCGGGGCTGGGACGTGAGTCGCTCGATCCGGAGGTGGTGCACCTCCTCGAGGGCGTTCAGCTCGTGCACCAGCAGGTGTGAGAGTCCGTGCACGGCGACCCGGCTGGTTCCCGCGCGATCGGCGTACACCCGCAGGACGCTCTGCTGGGCCATGATGCCGGTCGGCAGGAACACTGCCGCCGGCTTGCCCAGCAGCTCCGCCACTTCCTGCTCCAGCGCGGCGACGTCACCACCGCTGCCATAGATGTCGGTCTTGTCGTCCGTGGCGACCTCTGCGAGCTGCTTCAGCCTGTCCGGCACGCTGACCCGGCGAAGGGACAGCCAGCGCTCGCAGTTGTCGGCCGCCGCCTTACGCCGGGCCCTGAGATCGTCGGAGGTAGTAGTCGCCACGGCTCCATCCTCCCGCGCCCCGCAACCGAGTTTGACGACTCAGACGGTCGCGGTGACCACGTGCTCGCCCTGGATGGTCTTGATCTCCACTGAACGCACCTGGTCGAGTGGCACCAGGACTCCGCCTCCGAAGACGCTGCCGTCGCGGGCTGCCTTCGGGGACACCACCCAGCTGCCTGCGACCCAGGACTTGCCGGTTGCGTCGGTGACGAGCATCTGGCACTCGGCCCCGGCCTTCAGGCCCTTGATGTTCACCCGGATCCAGCTCCACCCGGCCCGTGGCTCCACAGTCGTCGCCATCGTCGTACCGGTGTTCGTATCGGTCGCTGTGACTTCCTTGTAGCCCGCCGCGGGCTCATCGGCCTGCGGCACACTCGAACGGCCGAGGGCTACGCCTCCGCCGAGCGCACCGGCCACCAGGACCAGCGCGGCGGCGACCAGCAGCCAGCGGGACCGCCGCTTGACCGGAGCCGGCGCCTGAACAGGTTCGGGAGTCAGCTCCCGCACTTCCCGCAGCGTGCGCTGCAGCAGGAGGTCGCCACCCTCGGGCAGGCCCTCCAGGAAGGCCTCCGGCGGCACCTCGCCAAGGTAGTCCTTCATCTCCTCGAGCTCGGCCAGCTCGGCCCGGCACTCGGCACAGGTTGCCAGGTGCTCGTCGACGTCCTGGATCTCGGCCGGCTCCAGCGCACCCAGGGCGTAGGCGCCCAGTTGCGTACGGTCGTGCTCACTCATCGGGCCACCTCCGTTTCCTGTCCTGCCATCACCGCGCGCAGAGCGCGGAGGGCGTAATGCGATCTCGATTTCACGGTACCCGGCGGGACGCCTAGTTCCTTCGCGGCTTCGGCCACCGACCGGCCGCGGTAGTACAACTGCACCAGCACCTCGCGGTGCTCCGGTGACACCTTGTCCAGTGCCTCCAGCACCACCATGGTGTTCACCACCGACTCGGAGTGATCACTTTCCACCGGCGGCCGGTCCTCCACGTCCGCCACCTCGGCCGGCCGCACCGCTCGGGCCCTGGCCCGGTCGGTGACGATGTTCCGCGCCACCGTCAGCAACCAGCCGCGCACCGATCCCTTGCCCTCGGTCAGGTCGCCGGCGTGCTTCCACGCCCGGACCAGAGTCTCCTGGACGACGTCCTCCGCCGCGGCCCTGTCACCGGTGAGACGGGTCGCATACGCCAGCAGGCTGCGCCCGTGTTCGGCGTACAGGGCACGGATCAGCGTCTCGGCAGCGTCCGGCCCCGGGTAGTCACCCACCGTCCGTACGATAGGGGATTCCCCGCCGTTGGCAATGGCGGGGATCCACCCGAGGCTCTCAGTAGCCGTTGCCATTGCCGGAGCTGGACGGCTGGGTGGTGACCTTCTTGCCGTCCGCGCCCACCACCCACCAGATGCCGCCGAACGCTTGGCCCTTGGCGTCACCGGCTTTGGCGTCACTCGCGAACAGATACAGTGGCAGCCCCCCGATCGCTAACTGCTTGCTGCCGTCGGACCTGGTGATCGTGCTGACCATGGACGCGTTGATGCCGTCCAGCTGCGGAGTCCCGTCACCGGCTGTCACGGCCCGCCACATGGCCAGGCAGCCACCCTCGCAGTTCGACTTGCCGGAGGTGTCCTTGTCGAAGACGTACACGGTCCGCCCGTTGCCGTCGACAACGACCTTGCCGAGCCCGCTGACGTCGGCCGTCGCCAGCTTCGCCTCCCCGCCCGCGGCCTGGCTGGCAGCCGGCGCCGAACTCGCACCGGAGCCCGAGCTCGAGTCGTTGCTGCCACCGCAGGCGGTCAGCCCGGCCAGGCTGAGCGCCATCACACCGATCACACTCCCCAGTCGCCTCATCAGATCCTCCTGATTGACTCATCGTCACCCCGCACACGTGCGGAACCGGCGATCGGTTCAACCGGGAGGGATATCGTCTGGAGCTATGAGCCAAGAGATCCCGGCCGCGGTCCGGCGCGCGCTCACCGCGATCGACGAGCAGGACAACGACGCGTTCGTGGCGGCCTTCGCCGCCGACGGCTACGTCGACGACTGGGGCCGCCAGTTCCGCGGTCACGACCGGATCCGCGCCTGGAGCGAGAACGAGCTGATCGGGAAGCGGGCCACCTTCACCGGCACCGAGGTCTCCACCCCGGGCAACCCGCTCACGATCCTCACCCAGGTCGGCGGCGACGGCTTCAACGGCCCGTCCCACTTCGCCTTCGACGTCCAGGCCGACCAGCTCGCCTCGATGACGATCACCGCCTGATACTTGCCCGAGGCAAGCATGGCGCCGACCGGGACGGTTACACCGGTTCGGGTTCGCGGATTCGTTGGGAGATGACGGACGAGACGCCGTCGCCGCGCATGGTGACGCCGTAGAGGGCGTCCGCGACCTCCATGGTGCGCTTCTGGTGGGTGATGACCAGGAGCTGGCTGTTCTCTCGGAGCTCCTCGTAGAGCTCCAGCAGGCGGCCGAGGTTGGTGTCGTCGAGCGCCGCCTCGACCTCGTCGAGGATGTAGAACGGCGACGGACGCGCCTTGAACAGGGCGACCAGGAACGCGACCGCGACCAGCGAGCGCTCGCCACCGGACAGCAGCGACAGCCGCTTCACCTTCTTGCCCGGCGGGCGCGCCTCGACGTCGATGCCGGTGCCGAGCATGTCGTCCGGATCGGTCAGCACGAGCCGGCCCTCACCACCCGGGAACAGCCGGCTGAAGACGTGCTCGAAGGCGACCTCGACGTCGCGGTAGGCCTCGGTGAAGACCTGCTCGACCCGCTCGTCGACCTCCTTGACGATGTCCATCAGGTCACGCCGGGACTTGCGCAGGTCCTCCAGCTGCTCGGACAGGAACCGGTGCCGCTCCTCCATCGCCTCGAACTCCTCCAGCGCGAGCGGGTTGATCCGCCCGAGCTGGTTGAGCGCGCGCTCGGCCTGCTTGAGCCGCTTCTCGACCTTGGTCCGGTTGAACGGCTCACCCTCGAGCTCGAGCGTGTCGTCGTCGCCCTCCTTCGGCAGCGGCGGCACCAGCTGATCCGGCCCGTACTCCGCGACCAGGGCGTCGACCTCGATGCCGATCTCGCCGAGCGCCTTCTCGTACAGCTGCTCGAGCCGCATCTTCTGCTCGGCCCGCGCCAGCGCGTCCCGGTGCACGGTGTTGGTCAGCTGCTCCAGGTCGGAGCTCAGGTTCCGCGTCGCGGACCGGGCCTGCGCCAGGGCCTGCTCGCGGTCCGCCCGCTGCGCCTGGATCGCCGACCGCTCGGTCGCAGCCTGCTGCAGCGAGGACTCCAGCCGGGCCAGCACGTGCCCAGCGGCCAGATGGACGGCCTGGGCCGCCTCCGCCTGGCGAGCACGCCGTGCCGCCCGTGCGATCGCCCGGGCTCGCGCCTCACGCTCCTGCCGCGCCGCGCGCTCCAGCGAGTCGGCCCGGCCGGACAGTGCCCGGGCCCGCTCCTCGGTGGTGCGCAGCGCGAGCCGCGCCTCCATCTCGGTCGCCCGGCCCGCCTTGGCCGCCTCGGCCAGCCGGTCGCGCTCCGACGTGTCCGCCTCGTCGCCGTCGTCGTCGAACGCCTCCGCGTCGATCAGCCGCTCTTCCAGCTCGGCCAGGCCGGACAGGTTCCGGTCGCGCTCCTCCTCGGCCGCCGCGATCGCCTCGGCCATCCGCTGCGCCTCGCCGCGGGACGCCTTCGCCAGCGACCCGAAGTGCGCCAACTGCTCGGCCACCGCCGCCATCGCCGCGTCCGACTCGTGCAGCCGGGCCAGCGTGATCTCGACGGACTCCTTCTGCCGGGCCCGCTCGTCCTCCAGCGCCGCTAGCTCGAACCGCAGCCGCTCGCTCCGCGCGGTCGCCTCGGTCAGCTTCTCCGCGGCCTCGTCGACCGCGGACTGCACCTCGATCAGGCTCGGTGCCGCGTCCGAACCGCCGTACGCGAAGTGAGCCCCGAGTACGTCGCCACCGCGGGTGGTGCAGGTGATGTCGGGAAGGTTCCGCAGGAGCGAACGAGCGGCGGGTACGTCGTCCACCACGGCGACCTTGCGCAGCAGCCGCCGCAACGCGGGCCGCAGGGTCTCAGGGCAGTCCACGACATCCACGGCGTACGACGCTCCGTACGGCAGCGGCGGCCACATCGCGTAGTCGTCGGCCGGGGCGTCACCGAGGAGCATCCCGGCTCGGCCGAGATCGTGCTGCTTCAGGTGCCCGACAGCCTGCAGCGCGGCCTCGGTGTGCGTCACTGCGACCGCGTCGGCGGCCTCGCCGAGCGCGGCCGCGATGGCTGTCTCGTACCCGGACCGGACGCTCAGCAGGGCGGCCACGGAGCCCATCAGGCCGTTCACCTGCTCGGAGGCGGCCAGCAGGGCGCCGGCGCCGTCCTTGCGGTTCAGACCGAGCTCCAGCGCTTCCTTGCGCGCGGACAGACCGGTGCGCTCGCGCTCGGCGTCGCGCTCCTCGGCCCGCACCTTCGCCAGGCGCTCGTCCATCTCGTCGAGGACCGCCTGGGCGGCCTCGTACTGGTCGTCGAGCCCCTTCTCACCGGCGTCCAGCCCGGCGACCTGAGTCTCCAGCGCGGTGAAGTCATGCTGCGCCTTGCCCGCGCGGGCCTCGGCCTCGCGCATGTTGCTGGCGAGACGGCCGATCTCGGACTCGGCGGCGGCCGCGCGGCTCTTCAGCGCGTTCACCTGGCCGGTCAGTCGGGCCAGGCCCTCGCGGCGGTCGGCGGCGGCCCGGATCAGCGCGGAGATCCGGCGCTCCTCCTCGGCCTCCTGGGATTCGAGCTGCTGGCGGCGCTCGACGGCCTCGGCAAGCAGCTCGGAGTGGGCCTCGACCTCGGCCTCGATCTGCGCCTCGGTCTCGCGGACCCGGGCGGCCTCCAGCTCGAGCTCCTCCGGGTCGCGTCCCGGGCGCGGCTCCTCGGCCTCGTCGTTCAGCGACCGGATCCGGTCCGCCGCGATCCGCGCCGTGCCCTTGATCCGCTCGCTGAAGCCGGACAGCTGGTACCAGGTGTCCTGGGCGGCCTGGAGGGCCGGAGCGTCCTCGCGCAGGGCGTCCTCGAGCTCGGCCTCCAGCTCGCGGGCCTCGCGCAGCTTCGCCTCGGTCTCGGTCCGGCGCTGGGTCAGCGCAGCCTCATCGCGAAGCTCCGCCTCGAGGGCGGACTGGGCCTGGACGATGTCGTCGGCGAGCAGCCGGGCCCGGCCGTCCCGGACCTCCGCCTGGATCGTCACCGCGCGCCGTGCAACTTCTGCCTGGCGCCCGAGCGGCTTCAACTGACGACGGATCTCGGTGATCAGGTCGCCGAGGCGGTGCAGATTGCCCTCGGTGGCCTCCAGCTTCCGGATCGCCTTTTCCTTGCGCTTGCGGTGTTTCAGGACACCGGCGGCCTCCTCGACGAACCCGCGCCGGCCTTCCGGCGTGGCGCGCAGGATCGAGTCGAGCTGGCCCTGGCCGACGATGACGTGCATCTCGCGGCCGATACCGGAGTCGCTGAGCAGTTCCTGGACGTCGAGCAGCCGGCAGTTCTGGCCGTTGATCTGGTAGTCGGACCCGCCGTTGCGGAACATCGTCCGGCTGATCGTCACCTCGGCGTACTCGATCGGCAGCGCGCCGTCGGTGTTGTCGATGGTGAGCACCACCTCGGCGCGGCCCAGCGGGGCGCGGCCGGAGGTGCCGGCGAAGATGACGTCCTCCATCTTGCCGCCGCGCAGCGACTTGGCGCCCTGCTCGCCCATCACCCAGGCGAGGGCGTCGACGACGTTGGACTTACCGGAGCCGTTCGGGCCGACGATGCACGTGATGCCCGGCTCGAAGTTCATCGTCGTGGCCGACGCGAACGACTTGAAGCCTCGGAGCGTCATGCTCTTCAGGTACAAAGCGAAGCTCTCCAACCCGTGAAAGGACAGACGATACCGAAGGAACCGCCATAACTGCACATGACGCCAGTACTGCTCGTGACGCTGCCGCTACCCGGGGAAGTAGTTCCGCTTCGCAGTCTACAAAGACCTGCCTGCGAATCGAGGGAGGCCGACCGTGAACGGCCGACGAAGGGCACAGAAGCTGGACATAGAACCGGCGGGGGCCCGGACGGGGGCCACCGCCGTGGTAGTGCGGACGGTAGAGATGGAACTCTGTTGTCGCGGCTCGGGTCCTCAGACCGAAGCGGGGGCGCGCAGAGCCTCGTCGACGGTGAGCAGCCGGCCCTCATGGACCTGTGCGACGAGGTGGTCGTTCTCTGCCTGCAGACGCATCACGTGCGCCTCCAGATCGGCGACACGCCGGTTGAGCAGACGAACCTGCTCGAGCATGCGCGGGTCAGTGCCTCCAAGGTGCCCTAGAAGAGCCTTGGCCATTGTGCTGTCCTCCGGAAGGTTCTGGCCGGGTGCGCTCCTGAGTCCTGGTCACGAACGGAGCGCCGAAAATGTGTGCCGTCTTTCAGGGTGACACCGGCGGGGCCGACGGTCAACCTGGGCCACATTTATTAACGATACCCCGCTCACCAGCGAACATGGCGAGGGACCGGCTGACATTTCGGGCACCGGTACGACGAACGGTTCATGAACGGCTCCCGACGAATCGGCCGCCCGTCGCGCGGACATGGCGAACCCTCTTGCCCATAGACGTTCAGGCCGCGCTCGAAGTAGCCGGATTCCCCGTTCACGTTGACATACAGCGCGTCGAAGCTGGTCCCGCCGACGTCCAGCGCCTCGGCCATCACCTCGTGGGCATGCCGGACGATCTCCCTTGTTTGTAAGGGTTTCAGCGTTTCTGTGGCCCGGGCGTAGTGCAGCCTGGCGCGCCACAACGCTTCATCCGCGTAGATATTGCCCACTCCGCTGATCACCGTCTGGTCCAGCAAGGCCCGCTTCAGGCCGGTCTTGCGGCGCCGGATCGCGGCCCCGACCGCCTCCGGGTCGAACAGAGGATCGAACGGATCGCGGGCGATGTGGGCGATCTCCGGCGGTAGTTCCGCGCCGCCTTCGGAGTAGGACAGACCACCGAACATCCGCTGGTCCACAAACCGGACCTCTCCGCCGTCGTCGGCGAACCGGAACCGGACCCGCAGGTGTGGCTCGTCCGGCGCGCCGACCGGCTGGACCCGGAACTGACCGCTCATACCGAGGTGGGTCAAGACCGCGTCGCCGGATTCCAGCGGCAGCCAGAGGTACTTCCCGCGCCGGGCCGGCTCGGTGAACACCTGGCCCTTGAGCCGCGCCACGAAATCGTCCGGCCCGGCGGCGTGACGCCGTACCGGGCGGGGATGCAGGACCTCGACCGCGTCGATGGTCCGGCCGGTGGTGAACTCCGCCAGACCCCGGCGCACGACCTCTACTTCAGGAAGCTCAGGCACTCAGGACTGCGAGGGGTCGGTGCTGTCGGGGTGCGCGGCGCGCAACGCCTTCCAGGCGGTTTCGGCGGCCTGCTGCTCGGCTTCCTTCTTGCTCCGGCCGATGCCGTGACCGTACGTGTCGGAGCCGATCCGGACCCGCGCCTCGAACGTCTTGGCGTGGTCCGGCCCGGACTCGGCGATCACATACTCGGGTACGCCGACGCCGAGCTGGGCGACGAGCTCCTGCAGGGAGGTCTTCCAGTCCAGGCCGGCACCGAGCCGGGCCGAGGACTCCATCAGGTCGTCGAACAGCGTGTGCACGACCTGGCCGGCGGTCTCGAAGCCACGATCCAGGTAGACGGCGCCGATCAGTGCCTCGACGCAGTCGGCCAGGATCGACGACTTGTCCCGGCCGCCGGTGGCCTCCTCGCCGCGGCCGAGCCGCAGATACTTGCCGAGCTTGAGGTCGCGGGCGACCCCGGCGAGCGCGCGCATGTTGACCACGGCGGCGCGCAGCTTGGCCAGCCGGCCCTCGGACAGGTCCGGATGGTTGCGGAACAGCGACTCCGTGACGATGACGCCGAGCACGGAGTCCCCGAGGAACTCCAGCCGCTCGTTGGTCGGCAACCCACCGTTCTCGTACGCGAACGAACGGTGGGTGAAGGCGTGCTCCAGTAGTTCGTCAGCCAGCGATACGCCGAGCCGCTGGTTCAGCTCGGCGTAGAGCCCCGTTTCGTTGACCGAATTCACTGGGTGAGGTGTCGCTTAGCTCTCGACGACCTGGCGACGCTCGCCCTTGGCGCCGTACTGGCCGCAGTTGGGGCAAACGGTGTGCTGCAGGTGCTTCGCGCGGCAGGCGGGGTTCACGCAGGTCACCAGCGACGGGGCAGTGGTCTTCCACTGGGCCCGGCGGCTGCGGGTGTTGCTGCGCGACATCTTCCGCTTCGGAACGGCCACGGTTATGACTCCTCGGTTCGGCCGGGGGCTGGTTGACCCGGCCGGCTAGCTGACGTGTATTCGGTCTTCAGTTGTCCTGCGGTCGTTCGTCCTGCTGAAGCAGGTTACCGAGGGCCGCCCAGCGCGGGTCGACGCCGTCCTCGTGCTTGTGGCCGGGCTCGTCCGCCAGGCGTACCCCGCACTCGGGGCACAGACCCGGACAGTCGTCCGTACACAAGGGCTGGAACGGCAGCGCGAGCACCACCTGGTCCCTCAGCGCCGGCTCGAGGTCGATCAGATCGCCCTCCATCCGGCTGGCCTCGTCCGGTTCGGCTTCGCTTTCCGGGTAGACGTACAGCTCCTGGACGTCAGCGAGGAACTCGTCCTCGATATCGACCAGGCACCGCGCGCACTCCCCGACCAGTCGGCCACGCGCCGTTCCGGTGACGAGAACCCCTTCGACAACCGATTCCAGCCGTAGATCGAACTGGATCGGATCGCCCTCGGGGACGCCGATCACGTCGATTCCGAGATCCGCCGGCGCCGGTGCCGTGAAGGTGACTTCGCGCTGGGACCCGGCGCGGCGTGTCAGCTCGTGCGTATCGATCACGAGGGGGGACCGCGGGTCCAAGACGCTCAGGACATCCCTTTCAGGCGTGGGCAGGCAAGATCTCGGTCTCGTCGAGACCGGTGCTCTACATTACCAACTCCGCAGCCGCTCGCCCAATTCGGGGTGATTTCAGAGCTTTTCCAGTAACCGCGCGTGAACACGCGGCGGCACGAAGGCGGCCACGTCGCCGCCGAGCCGGGCGATCTCCTTCACCCAGCTGGACGAGATGAAAGCGTTCTCCGACCGGGTCGGCAGGAACATCGTGTCCACCCCGGTCATCGCGTGGTTGAGCTGGGCCATCTGCAGCTCGTAGTCGTAATCCGCGGCCGACCGCAGGCCCTTGACGATCACGCCGGCGCCCTCGGCCCGGCAGTAGTCGACCAGCAGGCCGTCGAAGGTGCCGATCCGGACGTTCGGAAACGGCTCGGCGAGCTCGGTCAGCATCGCGATCCGCTCGTCCGGGTCGAACAGCCGGGACTTCGACTGGTTCACCCCGGCCGCGACGATCACCTCACCGAAGGCGGCCGACGCCCGGGCGATGATGTCGAGATGCCCGTTGGTGGGCGGGTCGAAGGTCCCTGGGAAAACAGCCTTACTCATTCGGTGACCCCGTTGCCCTCGCCTTGGCCATGGCGGTGACCGTACCAAAGGCGGGCCTCGCCGTACTTGCGATCCCGCAGCGCGGCGAACCCCTCCGGCCACTCCCACGGCTCCCGCTTCCCGCGCTCGACCACAACCACCGCGTCGTCGGCGAGCCACCCGTTCGCGGCCAGCTCGGTCAGCACGTCCTGCAGCTCGGCGGTCTCCAGCTTGTACGGCGGATCCGCGAAGACCAGATCGAAGACCGCCGGACTGTTCCCCGACGCGACCTTCTCCACCGGCCGCGTGAGCACCGTCGCTCCCGGCAGCCCCACGACCTTGATGTTGGCCGAGATCACCTCCGCCGCCTTCCGGTCAGACTCCACCAGCACGACGCGGGCGGCGCCTCGCGACAGCGCCTCGAGGCCGATCGCCCCGGATCCGGCGTACAGGTCGAGCACCGCCAACCCGTGGAAGCTGCCGAACTCCGACTCCAGCGACGAGAACAGCGCCTCCCGGACCCGATCCGCGGTCGGGCGTGTGCCACTTCCCGGCGGTACGCCGATCCGCCGCCCGCCCGCGGATCCGCCGACGATCCGCATCAGGTCTTCTCCAAGTACTCGGTGGTCTCGGACTCCAGTGCACTCCGCACGAACGCGCGCAGCGTCGGGTACTCCGCCAGCTCCGCGTCCACCGACACGATCGAGTTGGCGACATGCCGGGCGGTGAAGATGATCTCCTCGTCCCGCAGCACGCTGAGCAGCTTCAGACTGCTCCGCCGGCCCGACTGAGCCACACCGAGTACGTCGCCCTCACGCCGTGTCTCCAGGTCGATCCGCGACAACTCGAACCCGTCCGTGGTCGAGGCCACGGCGTCCAACCGCCCGTACGACTTCGAACTGGGCCACAGGTCGGTGACCAGCAGGCACAGCCCCGGCACACGACCCCGGCCGACCCGGCCGCGCAGCTGGTGCAGCTGCGAGATGCCGAACCGGTCCGCGTCCATGATCACCATCGTCGAGGCGTTCGGTACGTCGACCCCGACCTCGATCACCGTGGTCGCGATCAGCACGTCGACCTCGCCGGCCGCGAACCGCGACATCACGGTGTCCTTCTCCTCGGCCGGCAACCGGCCGTGCAGGATCTCGACCCGCAGGTCGTGCAGGATCTCCCCCAGCGCCTCGGCCACCTGCATCACGGAGATCGGCGGGCGGGCCGGCTTCGTCGACCCGGGTCCGGCGGGCGGCTTGTCCTCCTCGCCCAGGACGAACTCGCCTTCCTCGTCCCCCGCGTTCTTCACGTCGTCCCCGATACGCGGGCAGACGACGTACGCCTGATGGCCCTTGCCGACCTCCTCGCGAACCCGGGTCCAGGCCCGCTGGAGCCAGTCCGGCTTCTGCTGAGCCGGGACGACCGACGACTGGATCGGCGACCGTCCGGCCGGCAACTCGATCAGCGTCGAGACCGCGAGATCGCCGAACACCGTCATCGCGACGGTCCGCGGGATCGGCGTCGCCGTCATCACCAGCACGTGCGGGGTGTTCTCCCCCGACTTCTGGCTGAGCGCCGCCCGCTGCTCGACGCCGAACCGGTGCTGCTCGTCGACCACCACGAGCCCGAGATCCGCGAACTGGACCTTGTCCTCGAGCAACGCGTGCGTCCCGACCACGATCCCCGCGGCGCCACTGGCCGCGTCCAGCATCGCCGTGCGACGGGCGGCCGCGTTCAGCGAACCAGTGAGCAGACCGACCCTGGTCGCCCGCTCCGCACCACCCAGCATCCCCGCCTCGGCCAGGTCACCAAGCATCTTGGTCAGCGTCTTGTGGTGTTGGGTCGCGAGCACCTCGGTCGGTGCCAGCAGAACCGCCTGCCCGCCGTTGTCGACCACCGACAGCATCGCCCGCAGCGCGACCACGGTCTTGCCGGAGCCGACCTCGCCCTGCAGCAGCCGGTGCATCGGGTGCGGACGCGCCAGGTCGGCGAAGATCTCCTCGCCGACCTCCGCCTGACCTTCGGTCAGCTTGAACGGCAGCCGCTGGTCGAACTCGTCCAGCAGGCCGCCCTCGGTCCGCGGCCGCGGTACGGCGTTCAGCGCGTCGGTGACCGCACGGCGCTGGGCCAGGATCGTCTGCATCACCAGCGCTTCCTCGAACCGGAACCGCTGCTGCGCGTCGCGGATGTCCTTCTCGGTGTCCGGCAGGTGCACCTTCTGCAGGGCCTCGCGCAGGCCGAGCAGCTTCTCCTTGCGCTGGATCAGCTCCGGGATCGGGTCGTCGAGCCTCTCGTCCAGGCTGTCCAGCACGATCTTCACCGACCGCTCGATCGTTGCGGTCGGCAACTTCGCCGTCGCCGGGTAGAGCGGCCGGAACGGCCGGGCCCGGCGCTCGATCTCGGCCTCGGACAGGTCGTCGGTGTCGAGGATCTCGGTGCCCGGGCTCTTCAGCTGCATGATGTCGCGGAACATCGTCACCTCGCCCCAGAACAGGGCGGCGGTCCCGGGCGTCAGCTTGGTCGCCAGCCAGGGCTGGTTGAAGAAAGCCAGCTCCAGGTCGCGCCGGCCATCCGTCACGACGACCTTGGTCAGCGTCTTGCGCCGGGCCCACTTCTGCACGTCGGTGATCGGGATCTCGGCCTTGGTGTCCAGCGAGCGGACGGTGACCTTCTTGACCCGGCCGTTCACGGTCGCCTGGTCGCCGACCTCCAGTTCGTCGAACGGGGTCAGCTCACCCTTCTTCAGATAGCGCCGCGGGTAGTGCCGCAGCAGTTCGCCGACGGTCTCGATCTCGAGCACGTCCGCGAAGGTCTTGGCCGTCTTGGCACCGAGGAAGTCGCGGATCTTCCGGTCCATGTCGGTTCTCATTCCACCCCGATCAGCAACGGGTACCTGTCCTGCCCTCCGTCGTACACCACGACATCGACATCTTTGCGGTTCCGCCGTACGTGCCGCTCCACAGCATCGACCAGGCCGGGTGCGACACCGCTTCCGGTGACGATAGTGAGCAGCTCACCGCCGCCACCGAGCAGCCGGTCGACCACCCCGAACGCGGCCGCCTCCAGATCCTCGGTGATCAGCGCGAAGTCGCCGTCGACCACGCCCAGCGCGTCGCCCACCCGGCACATGCCGGCCATCGTCCAGGCGTCCTTCACCGCGATCGTCACCGCGCCGTGCCGGGTCTGGCCGGCCGCGGCGGACAGCTGGACGACGGCGTCGTCGAAGCTGCGCTCCGGGTCGTGGACGGCGATCGCCGCCAGGCCCTGGACCTGGGCCCGGGTCGGGATCACGGCCACCCGGATCCCGTCCTGCCGGGCCGCGGTCGCGGCGGCCTCGGCGACCGCGATCGAGTCGTTGTCGTTGGGCAGGATCACGATCTCCGGCGCCTTCGACTTCTCGATCGCCTGCAGCAGCTCGCCGGTCGAGCACCGCCGGCCCGGGCCGCCCCTGATGATGTGCGCCCCCGCCTCGGCGAACAGGTCGGCGAGCCCGTCGCCGGCGACGACCGCGATCACCGCCCGGCCCGGGATCGGCTCGTGGTGGTGCGCGTGGTCGGCGAAGTGCGTGACCCGGATCCGGTGCGGGCGGCCGATGTCGATGCCCTGCTCGATCGCGGCGCCGACGTCGTCGGTGTGGACGTGCACGTTCCACAGCCCGTCGCCGCCGACCACGACGACCGAGTCGCCGAGCCCGGCCAGGTTCTGCCGGAAGTCGCCGATCTTGTCGTCCGTCGCGTCCAGCAGGTACATCACCTCGTACGCCGGTCCGTCCTGGCTCTCGGCGCTTTCGCCCTGAGGCTGGACCCGCGCCGGTACGTCGACCCGTACGAGCCGCCCGGTCAGCACCGACTCCATCGCGCCGAGGATCACGACCAGGCCCGCTCCCCCGGCGTCCACGACGCCCGCACGCCGCAGTACGTCGAGCTGCTCGGTGGTCTTGGTGAGCGCCTGCCGGGCCGAGGCCACGGCGGCCAGGCAGACGTCGGCCAGCGTCTTCCCGTCGTTCGCGGCCGTCATCGCACCGGTCGCGGCGGCCCGGGCGACCGTCAGCATGGTGCCCTCGACCGGCTGCGCGACCGCGCTGTAGGCGGCGTCGGCGGCGTACTTCAACGCGTCGGCGAAGGCGACGGGCTCGCTCATGCGCGGATCCGCGAGTACGCCCTCGCCCTGGTGCCGCGGCAGGTTCTCGGCGAGCCGGAGGCCGTAGGCCCGGACGAGCTGAGAGGTGATCACGCCGGAGTTGCCGCGGGCGCCGAGCAGGGCGCCGCGGCCGAACGCCTGGACCGCCTCGGCGAAGGTCAGCTCACCCTGGGGCAGCGCGTCACAGGCGGCCCCCCAGGTCAGGTAGAGGTTGGTCCCGGTATCGCCGTCGGGCACCGGGTACACGTTCAGCTCGTCGATCTCGGTCCGCGCACGGCCCAACTCGGCCAGCGCGGTCCGAGCCCAGGCCCGCAACACCTCGACGGTCAGTTCCTCCACGCCCGGAAGGCTAACCGGTCCCGCGAGGATGCGTACCGAAGGACGGGTAGTAGTCCCTCAGTTGCCGCTCCCGGCACACATCGTCAGGCGTGCGCGGGCGTATACGTACCCGACTACGTCCAGTCGTTCGGTACGCCGACGGCTAGGGTTTGGGGGGTGAGCGGCGTCTTGTTCTCGGTCGCGGCCGACAGTTACGACTGGGCCGTGCGGGAGATCCGGGGTGAGTTCGGCCGGGAGGTGCGGATCGAGCGGATCGGCGGGGACATCGGCCGGGTTACCGGGCCCACCGTGCACGCGCTGGCTCAGGCCTGTGATGTGGGACGGATCATGTTCGTCCGGCATCTGACGGTCGAGATCGGGAGCTTCGAGGAGCTGCCGCCCGACTACGAGCTGGCCGAGCTGGTGCTGGGCGAGTTGCCCGAGTACCCGAAGGCGCTCGCCGTCCAGGCCTGGACCGACGGCGAGGGCACTGGTGGTTCCTACTACCACCGGATCGAGCAGGCGCTCACCGATCGCGGCGTGACCGTGACCCGCTCCGATCAGGAGTACGTCGTCTCGTGCTTCGTCGGGCGCCGAGCTGTGGTCCTGGGCCTCAACCGGCTCGCGGACAGCTTGTCGGACTGGCCGGGTGGGCGGATGCGGTTGGCTCGGGCCGACGAGCGGGTCTCGCGGTCGGAGTTCAAGCTGGAGGAGGCGATCGCGACCTTCGGGCTGGAGTTGCCGGCCGGCGGGAAGGCCGTGGATCTCGGCGCCTCGCCGGGTGGCTGGACGCGGATCCTGCGGCAGCACGGGCAGGAGGTGTGGTCCGTCGATCCCGGTGGTCTCGATCCCCGGCTGCTCACCGACCGCGGCATCCACCATGTTCAGACGACGGCGGGTGAGTTCTTCCGCCGGAACCGGGTGGGCTTCGACGTCGTGGTGAACGACATGCGGATGGATCAGGTGATGAGCGCCCGGATGATGCTCGACGCGGCCGCCCACCTGCGTCGCGGCGGCCTGGCGGTCGTGACGCTGAAGGGTGGCGGGAGGAACCCGCTCGACGGCGCCCGGCGTGGTCTGTACGTGCTGCGGCAGGAGTACGACGTACTGCATGCGCGGCAACTGCATCACAACCGGAACGAGATCACCGTGGTGGCGCGAAAGCACTGACGCGAACGGCTGCGAAGACGCGAAATAGGCGCCCGGGTGATCCCGGGCGCCTATTTCAAGGCCCTAAACGGAGTGAAAGCTGGGGTCAGCCGACGACGCGCTGGACCTTGCCGGCCTTGATGCAGGACGTGCACACCTTCAGCTTGGTGGGCGTGCCCTTGATGATCGCCCGGACCGGCTGGATGTTGGGGTTGAACCGCCGGGGCGTGCGAGCCTTCACCCGGCGGATCATCGCGCCCTTACCCAGGCGGGCAACGCTGTTGCCGAACGTCGGCTGCTTGCCGCAAACATCGCACTTCTTAGACATGATTCTCCGTGTTCAGGGTCGTGACACCGACAGACCATGTTACATGGGCCCCGACGCACGACCAATTCGGTCAACAGCCGCTCGATCACGCAGTGAGGTAGGCCACTTCCTCGTCCGACAGGGACACCGAAAGACCGGGTGTCGAGGTCCGGGTCTCGCTGATGTGCCGCGGCCCGATCAGCGGGAACACCGGGTACGGCTGGTGCAGCAACCAGGCTAGCGCGATCGCGGTCGGCTCGACGCCCTTGGCCGCCGCGAGCTCCCGGGCCCGGTCGAGCCGGCGGAAGTTCTCGTCGGAGTAGAAGCAGCGCACCAGCTCCTCGTCCGACCGGTCCTCCGGCTTGGCCCGCCCGGTGAAGAACCCGCGCGCCTGGCTCGACCACGGGAACAGCGCGACCTGCCGCTCCCGCAACCATGCCTGCGACTCGTCGTCCGACACGTGCCGGCACCCGGCCCACGGTACGTCGTACGCCCGCGCGAGGCTGAGGTGGTTGCTCAGCAGGGTGAACGGCTGCTTGCCGTTCGCCTCGGCGTACGCGTTGGCCTCGTCGAACCGAGCGGTGGACCAGTTGGAGCCGCCGTACGCCTTGATCCGGCCGGCCTTGAAGTGCTCGTCCATGACGTCGACGAATTCGCCGACCGGGATCTCTTCGTTGTCGCGGTGCATCAGGTAGAGGTCGACGTGGTCGGTCTGCAGCCGCTCGAGGCTCTCCTCCAGCTGCCGGGTGATCGACGCGGGGTCGCAGTACGGCGTGTGCGCACCCTTGCCGATGACAACGATCTCGTCGCGGTTGCCGCGGGAGGTGAGCCACTGGCCGAGCAGCTTCTCGCCGCGGCCACCGCCGTAGATGTACGCGGTGTCGAACGTCGTACCACCGCGCTCGACGAAGTCGTCGAACATCGCGGCCGCGTGGGTGAGGGTCTGCTGGTTGTCGACGCCCATGACGAGCCGGGAGACCTGCTTGTCCAGGCCGGCGACCTTTCCGTAGGTCATCGGGGCGTCGTCGCGGCGCCGCAGCGGCCGGCCGGTCGCGGTCGGGATGATCGCGTCGTCCCGCTCGCTCGCGTACTGCTGCCCGATCGCCGCCCGCCACGCGTCCTGGACGGTCAGGTTGCCGAGCGTGTCGGCCCAGCTCATCTCCGGTGCCTGCCGCTGCTCGATCGCCGCGGCGACCGCCTCGGCCTCGGCCGCGTAGATGAGAGCGGGGTCGGCGGAGATGTCCCGCGGCTCCTCCCCCACCTTGTGCAGGGTGACGTGGGTCGGCTTGCCGTCGCCGCCGAACCATGGGTCCTCGATGACCAGGTAGCCCTCGCTGCCGAAGATGCGGACCTGGTTCTGATCCGTCAGCCGGACGCCGGTGCTGACCTGGGCCGTGACCCCGCCGTCGAAGAACAGGGTCGCCACCGACCATTCGTCGGCGCCGGTCTCGCCGACGTGCCCGACCGCGGTCACCGCGGCCGGATCGGCGTACGGCTGCCCGGTCGCGGCGCCGGCGATCAACCGGGCGTACGAGACCGGGTAGCCGCCGACGTCGAGGATCCCGCCGCCGGCCAGCTCGTCGGCGAAGATCCGGCTCTCCGGCCGGAACCCGGCGGCGAAGGCGAACGTGGCCTGGATCTGGTGGACGGTGCCGAGCTCGCCGTCGCGGACCAGCTGGGCGACCAGCTTGGTCTGCGGCAGGCAGCGGTACATGTACGCCTCCATCAGGAAGACGTCGTTGCGTACGGCGGCCTCGATCATCGCCTCCGCCCACGCCTTGTTGATCGCGAGCGGCTTCTCGCACAGCACGTGTTTGCCGGCCTCGGCGGCCTTGATCGCCCACTCGGGGTGCATCGGGTGTGGCGTCGCGACGTACACCGCGTCCACGTCCGGGTCGGCGAGCAGATCGTCGTACGAACCGTGCCGGTTGGTGATGTCGTACTTGTCCGCGAAGGCATTGGCCGAGTCGATCGACCGGCTACCGACGGCGACGACCGCGTTGGCCGCCGACGTCGGCACCTGGCTCGCGAACCGGGACGCGATGTTCCCGGTGCCGATGATTCCCCAGCGGAGTGTGGTGTCAGTCAAGAGGAGTCCCGTTCGATTGTGGGGTCAGAACTTCATGGCGCCGGCGGCGATGTCGGCGATGAAGGAGCGGGCGCCGATGATGAAGACGCCGATCAGTGGAATGACACTCATCAGGGCGCCGGCCATCACCATCGAGTAGTCGGTGCCGTAGATGCCGTTCAGCTGCTGCAGTGCGACCTGGAGCGGCAGCTTGTTCGGGTCGGTCATCACGATCAACGGCCAGAGGTAATCGTTCCAGACGTTGATGAACGAGAAGATACCCAGGAACGCCAGGCCGGGCCGCAGTACCGGGATGCCGACGGTCAGGTACTGGCGGAAGAAGCCGGCGCCGTCGACCTTGGCCGCCGAGATGAGCTCGTCGGGGATCGCGCCGCGGGCGTACTGGCGCATCCAGAAGATCCCGAACGCGTTCGCCGCGCCCGGGATGATCAGCGCCTTCAGCGATCCGATCCAGCCGAACTCGGCCAGCGTCACGAACTGCGGCACCAGGGACAGCTGGGCCGGGATCATGAAGGTGGCCAGCAGCAGCCCGAAGAGCCATCTGCTGCCGGGGAACTCGTACTTCGCGAACGCGAAGGCGGCCAGCGAGTCGAAGAACAGCACCAGCACGGTCACCGCGAGCGCGACGATCACGGTGATCAGCATCGAGCCGAAGAAGTCGATGTTGTCGAGCACCTTGCCCATGTTCTCGAACAGGTGCGATCCGATCAGCAGCTTCGGTGGGTAGGTGAAGATGTCCGGGGTGGTGTTGGAGGCCATCACCACCATCCAGTAGAAGGGGAAGATCGACAGCACTACGCCGAACATCAGCACCATGTGGCTGACGATGTTCCGGGCCCGGTCAGCGCGCATCGGCCTGCTCCCTTCCAGTGCGGCGGGCGGCACGGCGGGCGATCCGCTCGTCACCACCGCCGATCAGCCGCCAGTTGATGATGCTGAACAACACGATCAAGATGAACAGGGCCCAGCCGATGGCGGCGCCGTACCCGAACTGGTTGTTCAGGAACGCGCTCTGGTACAGGTACGACACGATCGTCGTCCCCGAGCCGCCCGGGCCGCCGGTGTCGCCGACCAGCACCTGGGACTCGGTGAAGATCTGCAGGCCGCCGATGGTCGACGTGACGGCGGTGAACAGGATCACCGGGCGCAGCAGCGGCACGGTGACCCGCCAGAACGTCTGCCGCGACGACGCGCCGTCGACCTTGGCCGCCTCGTAGACGTCGCCGGGGATCGCCTGCAGGCCGGCCAGGAAGATGATCGCGTTGTACCCGACCCAGCGCCAGGTGACGATGCTGGCGATCGCGACCTTGATCCCCCACGGCTGGGTCAGCCATTCGATCTTGGTCAGCCCGATCGACTGCAGGAACGCGTTCAGCAGGCCGAAGTTGTTGCTGAAGATCGAGCCGAAGACCATCGTGACGGCGACCACTGAGGTGACGTTCGGGATGAAGTAGGCGATCCGGTAGAAGCTGCGGAACCGGGTCGCGTTGTGCAGCGCGTTCGCGATCACCAGCGCCAGCAACAGCATCGGCACAGTCGACAGCACCCAGATGATCAGCGTGTTGCCGATCGACTGCCAGAACTTCGGATCGCTGAGCAGGTAGCTGTACTGCTGCAGCCCGACCCATTTCATCGCGCCGATGCCGTTCCAGGAATGGAACGAGATCCAGATCGAGAACAGCACCGGGAACGCGCCGAACACCGCGAACAGGATGAAGAACGGCGAGACCGCCGCGTACTGCGGCAGCGCCTGGCGATACTTGTTCGGCCGCTTGGACGGCCCGGGGTCCTTGGTCGTGCCGACGGTCGCCGGGAATGCCTTCGTGGTGACAGCCATCTCAGATCGCCCCCGCTCGGGTGAGTTCACGTTCGATCTGGCGCTGCGCGTCCGCCCAGGCCTGGTCCGGCGATTTCCCGGCCACTTCGACGTTCACCAGCTCGGCGCCGAGCGGCGTACCGATGATGGTGTCGTACGGCGAGAAGTAGGCACCGGGATACTTCTTGGCCGACGCGGCGAAGACGTCGACGATCTTCTGGCCACCGAAGAACGGATCCGGTGCGGCCATCGTCTGGTCGGTGTAGCTGGCCGGGGTGGACGGGAACAGCACTGGGTCGAGGAACGCCTGGGCCTGGTTCTTCGCCGACTCCAGCCAGCTGATGAACGCGAAGGCCGCCTTCGGGTTCTTGCAGTACTTCGTGATCGCCAGGAAGGACCCGCCACGGTTGCCGGCGCCACCAGGAGCCGCCGTCACCCGCCAGAGTCCCTTCGTCTTCGGGGCCGCGTTCTTCGGTCCCAGCTGCGCCCACCAGACCGCAGCGTTGTACGCGACCAGCTTGCCGTTGGTGACCACGGCGTTCGCGTCCGTCGTACCGGACTGTGCGTTCGCGGACAGCCCTTCCTTGACGACCCGGATCGAGAGATCGAACGCGGAGCGGATGTGGTCCTGGTCGCCGATGTACTGGCCGTCTTCGCTCATGTAGCGCTTGGACTGCTGGGCCAGTGCGTAGCTGAAGACACCGGTGATGTTGTCCGTGATGGCCGAGCCGGGCACGGCGGCCTTGAGCTTCTTCCCGAGCTCGATGTAGCTGTCCCAGTCCGGCGCCAGCTCGGCGACCGCGGCGGGGTCGGTGTCGATACCGGCCTTCTGGAAGATGTCCGTCCGGTAGAACAGCGCGGTCGGTCCGGTGTCCATCGGGTAGGCCATCATCCGGCCCTCGGGGGTGATCCCGAGCTTCCACTTCCAGGGCAGGAAGTCTTGTTCGAGCTCGTTGGCGCCGAGGGTCTTGAGGTCGACGAACTGGTCTTGGTTCGGGAAGTACGTCGCCACGTCGTCGTTGATCGCGACGATGTCGGGCACGAGCGACTTGCCGGCCAGGGAGGTCAGCACCTTGGTCTTGTAGTTGGTCCCGATCCGGGTCATCGCCAGCTTCATGCCGTCGTACCCCGGGATCGCCTTCTCCGCCTGACCGATCAGGCCGTCGTTGACCGAACCGACCCAGGTCCACATGCTGAGCTCGTCGGATCCGCCGAGTGAACTTCGCGAGCTGCACCCGGTGAGACCCGCGGCGGCCGCGGCGGAGCCGAACGCTAGGAACTTTCTTCTGCTCAGGGTCATACGCCTCACCTGGCGCTTTCTGTTGGATTTCGCCGGAAGGTGTCCACATATGTTTACGTTGCCATTAGGTAAGCGCATTCCGACTGAACCGGTCAAGGGCTCGTCCGGGTTGGCGCGGATGACAGGATGGGCGGCATGCTCTCCGCCGTACTCTTCGATGCCGACGGCGTCGTCCAGCGCCCCAGCCAGGACTGGTGGGCCCGCCTGACCTCGCTCGTTCCCTCCGACAGCGACGCTTTCGTCGCCGACCTGATGGCCGCCGAGAAGCCGAGTTTGGTCGGGAAGGGCGACTTCCGGGACGCGGTGGCCGAGGTGCTCCACCGCTGGAACTCGCCGGCCTCGGTCGAGGAGGCCATGGAGCCGTGGCACTGGTTCGCCGCCGAGCCGGCGGTCATCTCGCTGATCGGCTCGCTGCGGGCGGCCGGGATCGGGTGTCATCTCGCGACCAACCAGCAGGCCTACCGGCGGGCGATCATGCAGGACGAACGCGGGTACGGCGCCTGGTTCGACCAGACCTTCTACTCGTGTGATCTCGGGCTGGCCAAGCCGGATCCGGCGTACTTCCGGGCGATCCTCGCTGCTCTGCAGGTGTCCGCCTCGGAGGTGCTCTTCATCGACGACAACGAAGCCAACGTGGCGGGTGCTTTGGGCGTCGGACTGCGGGCTGAGGTGTACGACCTGTCGGCCGGGGTGCCGGCGCTGGTCGAGCTGCTTCGCCGTTATGGGCTGCCGGTTCCGGACTGAGGTCTTGTGGCGTGAGGGTGGTTGTGGCATCGTCGCCGGGCAGATGACAACGTAGGACAGTCACCAGCCGCTCCCTGGAGGCACCACATGTCCGATCGCCGACGTCTCACCCTGACCCGCCGCCGCGCGCTCGGCCTGACTGCCGGATTGGGACTCGGCTCGCTGGCGCCGTCCTTCGCCTTCGGCACCTCCGCCTCTCCTGGCCCGCAGTACCCGAAGGGACAGCGGCCGCGCTTGTTGAACGTCTTGACCGAAGACTCGCTGAGCCCCGCCGAGCGGACACTCGCGACCACGCTGCAGGGTCTGATGGCGCGCCGCGGTGGCGAATCGCTCTATCTGAACATCCCGTCGCTGGGCTACCAGTTCTGGCTCGACGACCTCGTCTCCCGGTACGGCGTCCGTACCCGTACCGGTGACCTGTGGAAAACCGTCAGCCGGTCGGGCGTCGACGGATATGTTCTCTTTCGAACAGGCACTCCGTCGGTCAACGTGGCGACCACGCTCGCCGGCCTGACGGGTGCCGTGGCAATAGAGGAGAGCTTGGAGGCACTTGCGATCCAGCACGGATTGCGCAAGGTCCTGGACGTGCGGGACAAGGACGATCGCTGGGTCGTGGACAACTACTGGCCACGGCTGCGGCACGACGTCGCGGTCGAGCAGAGAACAGACTGGCCGGAGCGACTGCGGGACTACGTGACGATGGCGGGGACGCTCGCCTTCTTCGACGGCAACTCGGACTTCCGTGCCGAGGTGGTCAACGCCCTCGACGACGACGCCACGGTGATCGGCTGGGGCGACGCGTCGAACGGCGAGGACGCCTTCATCGGCGTGAACTCGACGGCCGGCGTCAAGGCCCTGCCGGCCGACCACGCCCGCAATCTGTCCGTCTTGTCCGGCATTCGCGAGGACCGGTTGAGCCAGCGCGGAGGGGGTGGGGGGAGGGCCCCTGAACCGGACCCTAATGCCCACTACGTCACCTTCCTGATCACCGATGGCGACAACATCCAGTGGATGCTCGGCGACTTCCCCACCGACAAACGCTGGTTCGGAAGCCCCCGCCGCGGAGAGATCGACCTGGGTTGGGGCATCTCCCCCTCCCTCATCGACCTCGCCCCCTCAGTCATGCGGTGGTACTACGACCAGTCCCGCAAGGACCGCTGGGTCGTTGGACCGTCCGGCGGCGGCTATATGTACCCGAGCAGGTATCCGGCAGCCGCGTTGGAGAAGCACACCGCGTCCCTGGCCCGATCGATGGGACGCGCGGATCTCTCCGTCGCCCAGATTATTGACTTCAACTCCTTCGAGAACACCGCCCTCTGGTCGTCGTACCTCAAGCGCCCGGAGATCGACGGCCTGATCTACCTCGAGTACTCCCGCTACGACGGCCTCAAAGGCAAGGTCACCTGGTCCGAAGGCAAGCCAGTCATCTCAGCCCGCACCATGCTCTGGGACGGCCTCGACGGCGCCGACGAAGCTTCCGTTACCGCCAAACTCAACGCCGCCACTCGCAACCCGCACTCCACCGCCGGCTACTCAGTCGTTGTGTGGCACGCCTGGAGCAAGTCCGTCGACAACGTACTGGCTGTCGTCGACGGACTTGCGCCGCACGTGAAGGTCGTCCCGCCGGACACTCTGGTCAAGATGGTCGGCAAGTACGCCAAGCCGTAGGCGTTTAGCGATCCCGAACCTTTGGCTCAACCTGGGTCAGTCGCCTGACGCGGCGCCTGGACTCGGTGGGTGCCGGTGGGGTCGACGTGGAATCGGAGGCCGTGGGGTGTCGTCCATTCCAGGGTTTTGGGGTCGAGGCGGTGGACGGTCCAGCCGTGGGCGTGGGTCTTGACCCGGTGGCCGTACCGGCCCAGCGGCGCGAGGTTGGTGGTGCTGGTCTGACCTGGTGGGCCGAGGGGGTCGTAGGGCTGCAGGTGATCCAGGTCCATGCCGCGGTGGGTTTCTTGGGTGCCGAACGGGAACAACTCGACCGGGTGGGTGAGTTTGACGCGTTCGCGGATCCGGTCGGGGATCTCGTAGGCGTCCACGCTGACCGCGTCGTTCAGGTCGATGACCGGCTTCACGGTGTACGGGCCGTAGCCGATGAGTTCGGCCAACTGATCGGCGAGCAGCGGCCCGATGCCTTCGGCGCGCAGCACGCCGGTCCCGGTGGCCAGAGTGTGGTCGGTGAGGTGAACGTAGATCTCGGTCTGGCCCGGACGCACCCGTCCGCCGGCACGGTCGGGACTACCGGCGCTGTCCTCGCCGGCTCGGGTGGCGTGGGTCGTATAGGCGGCGTGTTTGATCTGGGACAGGCACGCGTGCAGCGCGCGGCGGGCGGCCGCATCCATGGGCCGGCCGTCGTCGGGGTCGAGGTGTAGGCCGGGGTCGGAGGGGTCGAAGGGTTCGATCGGCACGGTGTCGGGGGTGTCGAGGGGGTCGGGCAGGTCGCTGCTACTGGGGTGGGGTGCGTCGCGGTCGGCCTCGTCGTCCAGGCCGGGTTCGTCGTGTCTCTTGGTCCGGTCCTCGTCACCCCTCCGGGATGCCGAGCCCGCGCCGGGCATCCCGCTCGCCCCCGCGGGAGCGATGCCGTGGCCCGAGTCGACCTGGTGGTCGGTACGAGCCCGGGCCAGGTCGGTGGTGGTCGCGTGAGCACGGTCGTCGTCACCGGCCTCTGGGCACCCGGCGCCCCGGTGGCTCGCACCCGGACGGCTCGTGCTCACCGGCCCCGCGGCGTCCGGGGTCGTCGTGTCCGACCCCGCGGAGTCCGGGGCCGTCGTGTCCGACCCCGCGGAGTCCGGGGCCGTCGTGTCCGGCCCCGCGGAGTCCGGGGCCGTCGTGTCCGACCCCGCGGAGTCCGGGGCCGTCGTGTCCGACCCCGCGGAGTCCGGGGCCGTGGTGCCCGGGGCTGGGGTGTCTTGTGCTGGGGTGGTGAGGTGGTGGTTGCGGGCCTGGGTGAGGAGTTCTTGGGTGTAGCGGGGGTCGGCGATGATCCCGACCGCGTCCGCGCGGCGATGCTGGACCGGGCGGGTGTCGCCGAAGGTCTTCAACGCCTCGGCGATCGCGTCGAGGGTCGCCTTGGTCCGGATCACTGCACCGGCGGCGGCCTTGATGTACATGGTCTTGGTGCCGTGCTCATCCGCGCGGCCGACGAACACACCCCGTTCGCGGGCCTTCTCGGCGGCCTCGGCCCGCGCCAAATCGGCATCGGCGTGCATCTTCGCGGCCTTCACGATCTTGTCCAACCGGTACGGGGTGATCGAATCGATCAGGGGTGCGATCCGCTGGTCGACATAGGCAGCGGCGTCCGCGGACAGCTTCACGCAGTCGGCCACGATCCGGCACGCCTTCCACGCGGTCGCCTCACCGGCCAGGACCCGCGCCCAGGTGAACGGGAACCGGTGCCGCAACGCCAACGCCTGCCCCAGGTAGTCCGCCGCGACCCGGGGTGAGATCCCCAGCACCACCGCGAACTCCGCGACCGCGAACTCCAAGACCTCCGGACACCCGTCACCACCCAAAACCACCGCCCGTTCCCGGCCGTCGCAGCCACGGCGGCCCGGCCGGGCCGGGCACGCGTCAGGGTGAAAGCGATCGGCATAGACCAAGGCGACCTCCAGGACCCGGACATCGGCCCGGACACCGACGGCACGCCACTCGACGGCCGACTCCAGCAGGTCGGCCGTCGACAGCATCGCCAGATCTCCTTCGAACATGTGTTCGATAGTACGCGCCAGAGACACACCGCGGCAAATCAACCAAGACCCCGAAAGCCCTTATCCACAAGGGAAAACATCACATCACGCAGTGAGGCGATCGATGGTATGCCCAGACACCCGCGTCGGGGGTCACTTCTCCTGGCACGGTTGTTCGTCAACGTGGCGCGAGTCCGTCCACAACGTGGGAGCTGTTGTCGACGGACTCGCGCCGTGCCTGACGCCCGGCCGGATCAGAGAGTGCGGAAGTAGACCGCGAGGGGGAGCTTGATGCAGCCGAGGCTCTCGTAGAAGGCGCGGGCGGGCGCGTGGAAGTCATCGCCACCGGTGCCGATCTCGACCATTTCCGCACCCTGCGCCCGCATCGCATCGAAGGCGTGCTCACACAGGGCGGTGCCGAGGGCCTCTCGGCGGTGCTCGGCCGCGACGGCGAGGATCGTGATCGTGCCGTGGACCGGGCGCGCCGGGTCCACGGCCCATGCGACGTAGCCCGCGAGTACGTCGTCCTCCTCCGCGACCGCGACGTACTTGCAGGAGTCGGGGTCATGGAGTCCGGCGACCTGCTTGCGGTAGTCGTCGCGCCAATTGCCGTGCTGGATGGAGAAGATGAGTTCGCCGACGAGCGGGCGGAAGGAATCCTCGTAGAACGGCCCGAACGTCTCGATGGTCAGTTCGATGAGCCGGGACAGGTCAGAGTGAACGTACGAACGAATGAGCATGAAGTGTGCCTCTCGCACTGAAGGGGGTCAGGACATGACGGGACCCGCTCGCAGTTCGCGATGCGGCGGGTCGACCTTCAGCGGCGGGTACGCCAGGCGGCAAAGCACTCCATGCCGACTGATGCTACGTGACCGTCAATCGACGTGCGGAGCGAGTCCGTCAACAGCGCAAGGGCTGTCGCGCCGGACGTGGACGTCGTCGCGGCCGAGGCCCTCGACCGAAGATGTTCTCGGTCGGCGGCTCAACGCGAAGAGGGCTGCGAGAAGAGGGAGGGTGATCAGGTACGCCGTACGCAGGTCGACGGCTCGAGCGAGCAGAGCGAGAGCCGCCGGCGCGACCAGGATCGCCACACCGGACGCCATCGCACCGATCGCTGCCAGCCGGGCAGGGCTGAGGCCGGGGGTCGCGACCAGGGCGGCGAGGGTGACGGGGTAGAGCGGAGCGACGCCGATCCCCGCGACAACCAGTCCGATCGCTACGACAGCAGGCACGTCGAAGAGGCTGACGAGCAGCGTGCCGACGACCGCGAAGACCCCTGACGGTACGACGGGCGACCAGCCGCGCCAGTGGATCGGGCCGATCACCCGGCCGACCGCCATGCCGATGGGGAACGCGCTGCCGAGCAACGCGGCTGTTGCCGTCGGCAACCCGGCGGCGACCAGCCGGGCTACTGCCCACACCACGAAGCAGAACTCGACGGCCACGGACAGTACGATGCGCAGCCACCCGAGGCCGACCGCCGTCGCAACCTGCCGCCCCACCCTGGGACGGCTATGAGACCTGCCAACAGCCGCTGCGGGCGCAGAGTCGATCAAGACAGGGGCGCGGGGGGCGACCGGCTTCGAGCGTCGCGTCATGACAGCGAGCACCAGAAGAGGCGGAGCGGCGGCCAGCATGGCCAGACGGCCGGTGGGGCCGAGCGAGTCAAGGGCGCCGATGGCGAGAGGTGCGAGGATGCCGGTCGCACTGGCGACCGCATTGACCCGGCTGAGTCGTGCGGCGGCTGTGGGGCCGTCCAGCATCAGCGGGGTGACGAGGACCAGTAGTGCGCCACCCAGTCCGATGCACAGTCCGCCGGCGATCGCGACGGCGTACACCGGAGCGACCGCGAGCAGCACCGTGCCCATCGCGCAGATGACTGCGCCAAGTGAGAGGACAGATGTCATCGACCAGGACCGGAGCAGTCGTGGGCCGACCAGTGCGACGAATAGCAGCCCGGCCGCGAATCCCGATGACAGCAGGGCCAGCCGACTTGTGGGCTCGTCCAGATCTCGCGCCAGGATCGCAACGCAGCCACCGAGCCCGGCGAGCACGTATCCCATCGACGACAGCCCGAGACCGATCCGGATCTCGTCTCCGCGCGCCGCGGAATCCATCCGGGCTTCCGCGTTGGGGCTCATCTGGCACTCAGGTCGGTGAACAGTGTCATCAGGCGGTGCAGGTCGGGCAGCTCGATGTCGGCGCGAGTGCCCTTCAGGCCGGCGGTGACCGCACCGGCGGCGCGGCCGGCTGACAGACCGACCTCGGTGTCCTCGACCACGAGGCAGTGCCGAGGCGGTACGCCGAGGAGCTCGGCGGCGCGCAGGTAGCCCTCGGGATCGGGCTTGCCATGGGTGACGTCGTCGACGGTTACCAGGATCGACGGGGAGATGCCGGCGGCGCCCAGGCGGACCTTCGCCAGCCGGTTGGACGCGCTCGTGAAGACAGCCCACGGCAGACCAAGCCGCTCCAGTGTGCCGATCAGCTCGATCGCACCGGGTGCGGGCACGACGTCCGTCAGGTCATCGCACTCGAGATCCAGCAAGCGTGCCGCCGCCGCGGACCACTCCTCAGCGGAGAGATCAGGCCGGAGACGCGCGATCGTCGTCTCGGACGGGCTGCCGTAGGCGATGGCGAGTGCGTCGGCAGGGGGTACGCCGTACTCCACCGCCCACCGTGTCCACGCCCGGTCGACGGCATCGTCGGAATCGACCAGTGTGCCGTCCATGTCGAACAGCACGGCGCGGATGTCCCGGACGTTCATGACCCCTCCAATTAAACTCGTCCTACGAGCATAAGGTAAAACGATGCTATGACTCCAGTGCGTCGGGGACAGTGGCAGACGGCTTCGGACGTACTGGCGCAGCTCAGCCGCCGGCCCGGAATCACCCGGGCCGCGGTGGCGCGAGAGCTGCGGCTGAGCACCGGCTCGGCGACCGAGGTCACTGCCCGGCTACGCGACGTACACCTACTCACCGAGGTTCCTGCACCCAGTCAGGGTCGGGGGCGGCCGACGACACTGCTGCGAGCGCATCCGCAAGGGCCGGTAGTGCTCGCGCTCGACCTGAGGCAGAGCAGCTGGCGGAGTGCGGTCGTCACGCTCGACGGGACACTTCTAGACCAGCAAAACAAGCGCCATCGCAGCAGGCGAGCGCAGGTGGTGCTCAGCAACCTGCGGCGCGAGGTGGAGCGGACACAGCAGCGGTACGGCGCTCGTCTGCGCCTGGTGAGCCTGGCTGCACCGGGCACTATCCGTGACAACCACTTGATGCAGGCGCCGACGCTGAACTGGGCCGAGCTGGACCTGGAGACCGTCACCGCCGGTACTGGGCTCCCACTGCTCGCCGGCAACGACGCAACCCTCAGTGGTGTGGCCGAGGCCCGCACTGGCGCCGCTGCCGGGGCCGGTACGGCGCTGCACCTCATCGTCGAGGTAGGTCTCGGCGGGACGCTGCTGATCGACGGCGTAGCGGTACAGGGCGCGTCCGGAGCCGGCGGCGAGTACGGCCACATGCCCTTCGGTGACCGCAGCCGGTTGTGTGCCTGCGGCGCCCGTGGCTGCTGGGATCTGGACATCGACGGTCGCGCGCTCGCCAGGCACCTCAAGGAGCCGACTCCGGACGATCCGTACGGCTACACCGAGGCCGTACTGCGACGTACCGACCGTGCTGCGACCCGTGCGGTCACCAAGGTCGTCGCCGCCCTCGCCACCGGCATCGCCGGGCTCGTCAACGCCCACGACCCTGATGTGGTCACGATCGGTGGCTTGGCGATCCCACTCCGGGCCGCTGCGGCGCCCACCTTCGAGCAGGCCTACCTAGACGGACTCATGACCTTCCACCGCGGCTCTCCCCCACCGATCCTTGCCGCCACGTATCAGCCCGACGGCCCGCTCCGCGGTGCCGCGGCACTGGCCCTCGATCTCCTCACCAGCCAGCCCGCCATCGCCGCCTGGGCCGCGCAGCACTAGTCGGCCGCCTTCTCCCCAGACTCCGACTCGATCTCCGACGACTCGGACTCCAAAGACGACTCGGTCTCCGACGAGGGCTCTGGCTTGGGCTTTGGCACGATCGGCGGTTCGACCTTCGCCAGGATCGTGATGAGGTCGAGCCGGTGGTGCTGGATCTCGTGCGCGGTGTGGCGGATGATCCAGCCCAACGTGCGGGGCGCGCGTACCGGGTAGTTGTAGAGCCCCAACCTCCCGAGCTGCGGCGGCGTGAGCACCCGCGCGGCGGCCCCGAACTCCCGAGCGAACCGCATCAGCGCGGCCGCCACCTCCATCGGGTCCTGATCCTCGTACTTGAACTGCTTCACCCGACGAGTCCGATCCATCGGCGCGTACACCGGCCGGTCCTCCGCCAGGCACTGCGCGATCCGCTGCCGCTGGATCTCCAGTACGTCGCGCACGTGGCAGGCGTACTCGATCGCCGACCACACGTCGGGCTCCGGACGCAGCCGTACGACGTCCGGGTCCGGACCGGCCGCGGCCTTGGTGAGCGCCATGCTGCAGTCCGCCGCTTGCCGGATGAGCAGCGTCACCGTGCCCTGCAGGTCACCCGTGTCGTAGTTGAAGCCGCACTGCTCGCAGTACCCGTCAACCGGGGGCTGCTGGATCGTCAACTGCCACTCCCTCGAAATCTCCACGCGTGATCGACCGGACCGATTCCACCACCGAGTGCGAACCCGGCCGCGATCGCCCCAGTCACGTACTCCTTCGCAGCGCCCACTGCACTCGGTACGTCGTACCCACGGGCCAGGTACGACGCGATCGCGCTGGCCAGCGTGCATCCAGTGCCGTGCGTGTGTCTGTTGTCCAGCCGCACTGCACTGTAAGACCGTCGTACCCCTGGACCGTGCAGCACGTCGACCGACGCCGTACCGACGTCATGACCGCCCTTCACCAGTACCCACGACGCACCAGCGTCCAATAGCAGCTCGGCCGCGCGCTCCCGGTCCTCCACCGTCTCCAGGTCGACTCCGGCGAGCGGTCCGAGCTCAGTGAGGTTGGGCGTGAGGACGGTGGCCATGGGGACGATCTCGCTGCGTACGGCGTCCATCGCGTCGGCGGCGAGTAATGCGTCGCCGTGCTTCGATACCGACACCGGGTCGACCACCACCGGCACCGACGGTGGCAGCGTCCGCAGCAGTGACGCGACCACGCTGACCATCGATGCCGACGCCAGCATGCCGGTCTTCACCGCATCGACACCGATGTCGTCCACCACGCTGCGAAACTGTGCCCGGACCTGTTCCTCCGGCAGTTCCCACGCGCCCTGGACGCCGAGGCTGTTCTGCGCGGTGATCGCGGTCAGCACGCTCATGCCGTGCACACCGTTGGCCAGCATCGCCTTGAGGTCTGCCTGGATCCCGGCTCCGCCACCGGAGTCCGAGCCGGCGATGGTCAGCACTCTGGGCAGCATCTCAACTCCTGAAGTGGGCGTGACCGGACTCGGCAGCATACGGCGCGCCGTCCACCGTGACGTTGCCGCCCGGGCGCTCCTCGTTGCCTTCAGCAACCGAGCCGATGACGGTCCAGCCCTCGGGTACGTCGGCCGGCTCGAAGGTGCCGACCAGCGCATGGTCCTCGCCGCCGGTCAGCACGAACTTCAGCGCGTCCACACCGGTCGCGGCAGCCACGGCCTGGAGAGGCTCGGGCACGGTCAGCGCATGCGTGTGCACATCGATGACAACGTCGCTGGCAACCGCGATGTGCCCGAGGTCAGCGAGCAGTCCGTCGCTCACGTCGCACAGCGAGGACGCTCCGGCCAGGGCGGCTCGCGGGCCTTCGGCGTACGGCGGTTGGGGGCGGCGATGCGCTTCGACCACAGCCCGCGGCGAGCGGAACCCGCGCGCCAGCACCGCCCAGCCAGCCTCGGCCCAGCCCAGCCGGCCGATATAGGCGACCTCATCGCCCGGCCGCGCACCGGATCGCAGCACCGGGGGCCGTCCGTCGAGCGAACCGAACGCCGTCACCGAAACGACGATCTTGTCCGACTGGACCGTGTCGCCACCGATGATGCTCACCTCGACCAGTTCACACTCGTCGACAAGGCCCTGATTGAGCTCCAGCGCCCAGGCCGTCGGCAGGTCGGCGGGCGCACCGAAGCCGACCACGAGTGCGGTCGGTCTGGCTCCCATCGCCATGATGTCGGCCAGGTTCTGCGCGGCGGCCTTGCGGCCCACGTCGTACGCCGAAGACCAGTCCTGGCGGAAATGGCGCCCTTCCACCAGCAGATCGGTCGTGATCACCATCCGCCCGTCGGGCACCGCCATCACGGCAGCGTCGTCACCGGGTCCGACCAGGACGTCCTCACCTGTGGACAGCCCCTTGGTGACGGCCTCGATCAGACCGAACTCACCTGTGCTCCCCAACGTCTCTGTCACGTCAACAGACCTCCCATATCGCCAACCGGAGTCTAGGCGGTACCGTGACCGGGCAACGAAGAGTACGCCCGGCGGTCGCGCAGTACCCCGCATTAGCACAGCCGGAGCCAGCTGAGGACGACTGAGTGGAGAACGACGTGGTGGTCCAGGCCTACATCCTGATCCAGACCGAGGTCGGCAAGGCGGCCGACGTCGCTGCACAGATCGCCGAGGTCCAGGGCGTCACCCTGGCCGAGGACGTCACCGGTCCGTACGACGTGATCGTCCGCGCGGAAGCCCGCAACGTCGACGAACTGGGCAAACTGGTGGTTGCCCGGGTCCAGAACGTGCCCGGCATCACCCGGACCCTGACCTGCCCCGTCGTCCACATCTGAGCTCACTCACGGGTCCCGCCCATCTTTCGCATGCCCAAACTCCTCCTCGCCGCACTCGGTCTGATCGTCCTGGCCGGGTGCAGCCCTGGTCCTACGCCCGTCGCCGTCCCGTCCCCCGCGCCCGAGGTCGCCGCCGCCTGCGCCCAGCTCGTGAAGGCCTTACCCGAGAAGGTCCTGGACGCCAAGCGACGCAAGACCGAGCCGGCCAGCCCGCTCACCACCGCGTACGGCGATCCGCCGATCGAGGTCACGTGTGGCGTCAGTCCGCCGGCCGGGATGGCCGATGCACAGTCGCAGTGCTTCGAGGTGAACGGCGTCGGCTGGTTCGCCAAAGAGGTCACGAACGGCTTCGTCTTCACCACGATCGGGCGCGCCCTCTACCTCGAGGTCGCCGTCCCGTCGAAGTACAAGCCCGAGGCGAACGCGCTGACCGACGTCTCAGACGTTGTCCACAGGTACAACAAACTCGTCACGCCCTGTATCTGACGACGGCATACTCCCTGTCGAGATGTTCCTCTGCGGTTGATGTCCGGTTCGGGCCGGCGGGGGCGACGTCTCGGCTGAGAGGCGCCCGCCGTGGGCGCCCGGGACGACGGGAGAATCCGATGAAGTACATGATCCTGACGTACGCGTCGCAGCAGGACTACGACGGGATGGCGGGGAAGGACACCGGGAAGCCGGCCTGGACGGGTGCGGACTTCGCGGCGATGGGCGCGTTCATGACGAAGTTCAACGCCGACCTGGCCGAGTCCGGTGAACTGGTCGAGACCCGCGCGCTCGCGGCGCCGGTGCTGACCAGACGGCTGGGCTCGAAGGATGGCGTGTCGGTGGTGACCGACGGGCCGTACGCCGAGACCCAAGAGGTGCTGGCCGGATACTGGATCGTCGAGTGCGAGTCGTTCGACCGCGCGACCGAGATCGCGGCCAGACTCCGCGACACGCCAGCGCCGGACTTCGTCCGTGCGACCGCCTATGCCGACATCCGGCCTTTGGTCGACGGCCAGGACGACCTGTTGGAGTGATCGACATGACCATGTTGATGCCGCGCCTGCGGCGCCGCGGGTCATGGGGCTGGTGCTCATGACCGGCGCTCTCGAGGATCTGCTGCGGGAGCTGGCGCCGCAGGTGCTCGGGGCGCTGGTCCGGCGGTACGGGCATTTCGACATCGCTGAGGACGCGGTGCAGGAGGCGTTGCTCGCGGCGGCGCAGCAGTGGCCGGACGAAGGCGTGCCGGACAGTCCACGCGGGTGGCTGATCACGGTGGCTTCGCGCCGGCTGACGGATCTGCTCCGCCGGGAGCAGGCCCGTCAGCGGCGTGAGGACCGGGTGGCTCAGTGGACCCTGCCGGGCGAGCCGGTCGCGGACACCGACGACACGCTGGTGCTGCTGTTCATGTGCTGCCATCCGTCCCTGTCCCCCGCGTCGCAGATCGCGTTGACGTTGCGGGCGGTCGGGGGTCTGACCACCACGGAGATCGCCCGGGCCTTCCTGGTGCCGGAGGCAACGATGACGCGGCGGATCACCCGGGCGAAGGCTCGCGTGAAGGAGAGCGGGGCGCGGTTCACGCTGCCGGCTGACCGGGAGGAGCGGCTCGGTGCCGTCTTGCAGGTCGTCTACCTGATTTTCAACGAGGGCTATGCGAGCACGACGGGGCCGAGCCTGCAACGGGTCGAGTTGTCGGCCGAGGGCATCCGGTTGGCGCGGATGCTGCACCGGCTGCTGCCCGACGACAGCGAGGTGACGGGATTGCTGGCGCTGATGTTGCTGACCGATGCCCGTCGGCCGGCGCGGTCGGGTCCGCTCGGGGAGCTGGTCCCGATGGCCGAGCAGGACCGGTCGCTTTGGATCCGGGAGCTCATCGAGGAGGGCGTCGAGTTGATCACCGCGGCACTTCCCCGAGGGCCGGTCGGGCCTTATCAGTTGCAGGCCGCGATCGCGGCGGTGCACGACGAGTCGCCGTCAGCCGAGGAGACCGACTGGGCCCAGATCCTCGCGCTGTACGAGGTGTTGCTCCAGGTGACCGACAACCCGATGGTCGCGCTCAATCACGTCGTGGCGGTCGCGATGGCACGTGGGCCGGACGAAGGGCTCGAGCTCCTCGCCTCGATCGAGGACGACGACCGGATCGCCAAGGATCACCGATTGTCGGCCGTCCGGGCCCATCTGCTCGAGATGTCCGGTGATACGGCGGGTGCCCGGGCGGCCTACGAGGAAGCCGCCAGCAGGACGACCAGCCTCCCCCAGCAGCGCTACCTCCACACCCGAGCGAGCCGGCTATGACCGCGGCGGATTCAGCGGAGGCCGGTCGGGCGGGTTGTGGCCAGGGTCAGGAGGCGTTCGACGAGGGCTGGGTAGTCGATGCCGGAGGCTGCCCAGAGGCGGGGGAACATGCTGGTGGGCGTGAAGCCGGGCATGGTGTTGATCTCGTTGATGATGACGCGGCCGTCGGCGTCCAGGAAGAAGTCGACACGGGCCAGGCCCTCGGCCTCGATGGCGTCGAAGGCGGTGAGGGCCTTCGCGCGGATGTCGGCGGCGATCTCCTCGGGGAGGTCGGCCGGGACCGAGAGCGCGAGGAACTCCTCGCCCTCGGGGAGGTACTTCGTCTCGAAGTCGTAGAAGTCGTGCCCGCCGCCCGAGACCGCGGCCTCGCCGCAGACGCTGACCTCCGGCTTGCCGCCGTTCAGCCCGCCGAGTACGCCGACCTCGATCTCGCGCGGGTCCTTGGCGAACGCCTCGACGAGCACCTTCGGGTCGTGCGAGCGCGCCTCGGCGATCGCGGCGTCGAGCTCGTCCAGGCTGTTCACCTTGCTGATGCCCAGGCTCGAGCCGCCCCGGGCCGGCTTCACGAACACCGGGTAACCGAGCGCATCGACAGCCGCCCGGCACGCGGCCGGGTCCTGGGTCCAGTCGCGGTCCCGGATGACGACGTACGGCGTCACCTCGAGGCCGGCGGCCTGGAAGACGACCTTCATGTAGTGCTTGTCCATGCCGACGGCGCTGGCCAGTACGCCGGAGCCGACGTACCGGATGTCGGACATCTCGAGCAGGCCCTGGATGGTGCCGTCCTCGCCCCAGGGGCCGTGCAGCAGCGGGAAGACCACGTCGACCTCACCGAGCGTGCTCGGGACCTGGCCGGCTTCGCTCACCACGAGCTCGCGGTTCGCGCCGAAGAGCACCGGCAGCGCAGCCACGTCGACCTCGGGGAGCTTGCCGTCGGTGATCGACAGCCGCTCGGGGTCGCCGCTTTCCAGGACCCAGTGGCCGCTCGTGCTGATGCCGACCGGGACCACGTCGTACTTGTCCCGGTCGATCGCCTGCAGCACGTTGGCCGCGGTCACGCAGGAGATGGCGTGTTCGCTCGACCGGCCACCGAAGACGACGGCGACACGGGGCTTGCGTTGTTCTTCCCTCGAGTACTCACTCACCGGCTCGACTGTAGCGGCCCGGAGATCAGGAACCGATCGGGGTTCGGTTAAGAGCTGTTCAGATCGCGGTCCGTAGCGGTCATGTCCAGGTGACCGGGAGTGACGTGACGCCGTACACGAGGGTGTTGTTCTTGTACTGGATCTTCTCGAAGGGTACGGCGAGGCGGAGGGTGGGGATGCGGATGTAGAGGCGGGCGAAGACCTCCTGGACGCCGGCCGGTGTGGAGACCTTCGAGGGGCCCGCGGTACGGCGGTCGGCGGCGTACTCGCGGGCGGGGTCGAACGGGCATCCGGACGGGCGGCTGACGGGGAAGTTCTCGGTCATCGATGCCCCTCGGTCGAATTCAGTAGTGACTACCATATGACGGTATCTACCGGAGTCGGCGAACCGATACTCTGCCCGCGGAGGTGGAGATGGGACTGCGCGAGGTGAAGCGGGAACGGACCCGCCGGTTGATCGCGGACAAGGCGTTCGAGCTGTTCACCGACCACGGCTTCGGCCGGACCACGGTGGAGCAGATCGCCGCGGCCGCGGAGGTCGGTCCGAGCACGCTGTACCGGTACTTCCCGACCAAGGAAACCCTCGTCCTGGAGTTCGTCGAGGACTGCCTGGTCGACGCGGTGATGTGGTTCCGCGAGCAGCCCGGGCTGGATCTGCCGGACGGCCTGCAGGCGGTGATCGAGCGGGTGCTGGCGCAGCTCGAGCGGAACCCGGATCGGGTTCGCGCCGTGTTCGACCTGGCCGCGCAGACGGCCTCGGTGAGCGCGCATCTGAACGAGCTGATCTGGCGCTTCCGCAACGATCTCGCGGATGAGCTGGTACGCCGGCTGCCCGCGAGCGACCCGCGGGACGCCGAGTTCACTGCCGCCCTGGCCGCCGGGATCGCGATGAACATCATCGAGACAGTCGTCCGGACCTGGGTCGAAAACCCCGACGGCACCGAGGTGAACGAGCTGGCTCGGCGCGCGATGACCCTCCTGCGCGGAGGCGGCATCGCGCTCCCGGCGGCCCCGACGTCCGGCCCCTCTCGGCGGCGCGTCATCGGGGCCCGGGAGAATCCTTCGTATGGCTTCTGATCTCGACCCGTCCACTGTTGTCGTCCATGCCGGCCGGCCCGAACGCGTGCCGAACGCGCCGGTCGGTCAGTCGCCCGTGTTCAGCTCGACGTACGTCGCGGGTGGGGACCGCGGGTACGGGCGGTTCGGCAACGACTCGTGGTCCGCGCTGGAGGAGACGCTCGGGGAGCTCGAAGGCGGCCGTGGGCTGACGTTCGCATCCGGCATGGCGGCCGTCGCTGCGATCGTCGATCTCGTGCCGGTCGGCGGCCGGGTGGTCGCGCCGCAGCACGCGTACTCCGGCGTACTCGCACTGCTCGACCAGCAAGCTGAGGCCGGCCGCCTGCAGGTGGATCGAGTGAACGTCGCGGACACAGAGGCGGTCGTCCAGGCGGTCGACGGCGCGTTCATGCTGTGGATCGAGTCACCCACGAACCCAGCGATGGAGGTCGCGGACATCCCGGCGACCGCCGCCGCCGGTCACGCGGCCGGGGCAATCGTTGTCGTGGACAACACCTTCGCGACGCCCCTGCTGCAGCAGCCGCTCCAACTGGGTGCGGACATCGTGATGCACTCGGCCACCAAGTTCATCGCCGGTCATTCCGACGTCATCCTCGGCGCGGTCGTCACGGCCGACGACGATCTGTGGACCTCGATCGAACTCCGCCGCCGCAGCCTCGGAGCGATCCCGGGCCCGATGGAAGCCTGGCTCGCCCTGCGTGGTCTGCGGACACTCGCGCTACGAATGGAGCGGGCACAGTCGAACGCGGCATTCCTGGCCCAGCGTTTGCTCGAACACCCGCGGGTCAGCCGGGTGCGCTACCCGGGTCTGCCGGGAGATCCGGGCCGCAAGCGTGCCGAGGCGCAGATGTCGGGCTTCGGCGCGATCCTGTCGATCGAGCTCGGTGGTGACGCCGAAGCCGCGCAGCGGGTCTGCGAGAGCACGCAGCTCTGGGTGCACGCGACCAGCCTCGGCGGCGTCGAGTCGATGCTGGAACGCCGTCGCCGCTGGCCGATCGAGGTCCCGACGATCCCCGAGGACCTGATCCGTCTGGCCGTCGGGATCGAGCACCCCGCCGACCTGTGGGCCGACCTCGAGCAGGCCCTCAGGAACGGGACTTGAGCACCGGCCCACCGAGGAACGTCAGGACACACAGCACGACCGGCAGGATGAACGCGATGTTCAGCGGCATCCAGTGCGCGAGTCCGCCGATCAACGCCGGCCCGGCGAGCAGACCGACGTACCCGAGTCCGACGACGCGTGCCATCAGCGCACCGGCCGCACGCGGGTCGAGGTTGCCGGCGGCGGTGAAGAGTTGCGGTACGCCGCCGGCCAGACCGAGACCGAAGAGCGCCCAACCGAACAGCGCGACCGGGACCCACGGGACCACGATCACGATGGTGAGGCCGACTGCGGCCATCGCGGCGCCCCACCGGACGATCGCGGCCGGTCCGACGACCGCGGCGACCCGGTCGGTGAGGAACCGGCCCACGGTCATCGCCACCGCGAAAGCGCCGTACGCGTAGGCGGCCGTGCTGACCGACGTACCGAGGATGTCGCGGAAGTGCAGCGCGGCCCAGTCGTTGGCGACGCCCTCGGACAGCATCAGGCCGAACGCGAGCCCGCCGAGCGCCCAGACCAGCTTCGCGGGTGGCTTGGCACGCTCCTGCTCTGGCTCGTGCTCTTCCCCGATAGTTGCCTCGAGCAAGAAGGGCCGGGCAGCCAGGGCGATGACGATGCACACCACGCCGGACAGGCCCAGTGTCACCTCGGTCGGTACGCCGACCCGCAGCGTGGCGGCTCCGATCAGTGCGGCGATGGCGCCACCGATCGACCACATCGCGTGAAAGGCAGCCATGATCGGGCGCGGGTAACCACGCTCGACCACGACGGCCTGAGCGTTCATGCCGACATCGATCGAGCCGTTGCCGAAGCCGATGAGGATGAGGGCGAGGCCGAGCGTCCACCAGTTGTGCGCCAGGCCGGGACCCGCGAGCGCGATGCCGAGCAGTACGCCGGCGGCTGGAACGAGACGGCGTTGACCGAGGCGATCGACCAGCGGACCGGCGACCTGCATGCCGGTGAAGGCGGCGCCGCCGAGCACCAGCAGCAAGAGTCCGAGTGTGCTGTGCGAGATGCCGGTCGCGTGCTCGATGCTGGGGATGTGGACGACCCACATGCCGACCGCGAAGCCGTTCAGCCCGAAGTACAGCCAGGTGGCGACGCGAGCGGCTCGTGGCGGAGCGGTCTGCGAACGCAGCTCGGTGCTGGTCACGGGGCCTCCCGGCCTGGACTGAGGAGCGCAGGGAGCGAAGCGACTGGAGCGACGAGGGAAGGCCGGGAGTCAAGGCCCCGTGACCCGCCGTGCCGGAGGCGTGGCATCAATACAGTCAAGAGGCCACCTCTACGAGGACCCCGCGCTGGGCAAGCAGCGTCCGCTGGTCCTCCGGGGCTTCGGGGTCGGTGATGATCACGTCGGGGCGGTCAGCCGGGCAGACGTAGGCGAGGGCGGCGCGATCCCACTTGGCGGCGTCCGCGAGCACGATCGAGCGAGTGGCGACCTTCAGCGCCTCCTGCTTGACCTCCGCGTCGCCGAGGTCGAACGCGGTCAGGCCGGCATCCAGGCTGAACGCGCACGGGCTGAGCACAGCCAGGTCGAAGCGCAGCGCCCGCAGGGACGCGACGGTCAGCGGGCCGACCAGGGCCAACTCTCCCTTGCGCGCCTCGCCGCCGGGCATCAGCAACCGGATCCTCGGCGCGTCGGCCAACTCGTGGGCGACATGCAACGAGAGCGGCATGACCGTCAGCGCGCGATCGTGGAGCAGGCGGGCGACTTCGAGCGCCGTCGTACCGCTGTCCAGGACGATCGTCTCGCCGTCGTGAATGTGCGCGACAGCGGCCTTGGCGATCGCCTGCTTCGCCGCGACGGACGCCTGAGCCCGGAGCGAGTACGGCGGTTCGACACCGGAGGGCATCGCTGACACGGCTCCCCCGTGGACGCGCTTGAGCACGCCCTGCACGGCGAGGAAGTCGAGGTCGCGGCGGACCGTCATGTCCGACGCCTCGGTGGCCTCGACCAGTTCCTGGACCGAAACTCGGTCAACAGCCCGTAGTCGTTCTACGATCACTTGATGCCGTTCCGCGCTTCTCACGCGCAGAAACCTACCATCCGCCTGATCGTTCAAACAGATTGTGTGTTTGCTTGTGACTGATGACACCAGACTGGTCCGGCGGTCGCGGTACGCCGTGGCGGCGGTGTTCTGCGTGCACGGCTCGGTGACCGGTTCGTTCGCGACCCGGGTGCCGTGGATCCAGGAGCATGCGGGCGCATCCCCGGGCCAGCTCGGGCTGGCGCTCGCCTTCCCGGCTCTCGGCGCGGCGCTGATGATGCCGCTCGCCGCCCGGGTGACCCACCGCTTCGGCACCAGGACCGCCCTCCGCGGCCTGCTCGCCCTGTGGACGCTCGCGCTGTTCCTCCCCTCGCTCGCCCCGAACCTGCCGACGCTCTGCGCCGCACTCTTCGTGTACGGCGGGACCTCCGGGATGGCCGATGTCGCGATGAACGCGCTCGGGGTCGAGATCGAGCACCGGCTGAACAAGTCGATCATGTCCGGCCTGCACGGCATGTGGAGTGCGGGAGCGCTGCTCGGTGCCGCGATCGGGACGGTGGCGGCGCATGCCGGGCTGAGTGCCCAGCTCCACCATGCGGTGATGGCCGTCGTACTCACTGTGGTCGGGGCCGTGGTGTGTCAGTTCGTGCTGGACGTGCATCCCGAGGAGGACGAGGAGCCGCCGGCGCGGTTCACGTTGCCGCCGAAGTCGGCGTTGCTGATCGGGGCGGTCGGATTCTGTGCGGTGTTCGCCGAGGGGGCGAGTCTGGACTGGTCGGCGGTCTATCTGCGCGACATCCTCGACAGCTCGGCCGCGGTCGCGGCCGGTGCGACGACCGGGTTCGCGTTGACGATGACGATCGCGCGGCTCAGCGGTGACGCGCTGGTCGACCGGTTCGGCGCCGTACGGACAGTTCGGTGGAGTGGCGTGATCGCCACGGCCGGCGGCGTACTGGTCGTCGTCGCTCCGAGCGCGATCGTGGCGATGGCCGGGTTCGCGCTGATCGGGATCGGGATCGCGGTCGTCGTACCGCTCGCCTTCGCGGCCGCCGCCCGGAGCGGCACGAACGCCAGCCAGGCGATTGCCGGGGTCGCCACCATCACCTACGCCTCCGGGCTGGTCGCGCCGTCGATCATCGGCGGCATCGCCCAGGCCAGCAACCTGACCGTCTCCTTCATGGTCGTCACCGCCCTTGCCTCCGCGCTGGCCGTGTTCGCCCCAGTACTGCGTACCAGGCCGCGAGTGCGCACCTAGAGCAACCGGTCGAGGACCTCCCCCGCCTCGTCGTAACCGGCGTCGCTGATCCGCTGGAGCTCGAGCAGGTCCTTCGCGGCGGCCGCGCGGCGGGTCAGGTGTTCGCCGGCGCGCTCGTTGCCTTCGTCGAGGAGCTCGTTCAGAGCGTCCACGTCGCCGCGCTCGTCGGCCAGGTCGGCGAGGCGGTCCATCGCCTTCTCGTTGCCCTCGTCGGCGAGCGCGCGGAGAGTATCCCAGTCAGTCATGAGTCGATCATGCGACATTGCCCTTAGGGCAAGGTCAAGAATGGATGCGTGCTCACCATCGGACAGCTGGCCCGGTACGTCGGGGTGTCGACGAAGACCGTCCGCGTCTACCACGCGAAGGGCCTGCTGGCCGAGCCGGAACGGGACTCGTCCGGGTATCGCCGCTACCCGGCACAAGCCGTGGTCGACCTGGTGCGGATCCGGACGCTGGCCGAGGCGGGCGTTCCACTGGCGCGGATCGGCGAGCTCGGGTCGGAGCCGGACGACTTCGGTGCCGCGCTGCAGCAGATCGATGCCGAGCTCACCGACCGCATCCGCCGGCTCCGCGACACTCAGCGCCGGCTCCGGAAGCTCGCCGCCGGCGAGGTCCGCCTGCTGCCGGCCGAGATCGACCACCACCTCGTCGGGCTGACCGACCTGGGCTTCACCGACCGCTGGATCGCGATGGAACGCGACCTCTGGATCGTGGTCTACGCCACCCACCCGGAGGTCGCCGACGCCCTCTTCCACGACCAGGCACAGGCCCTCACCGACGCCGATCTCCTGGGTCTCTACCTTGCCTACGACCGGGCGCACGATCTGGATCCGGCCGATCCGTTCCTGACCGAGTTGGCCGACCGTATCGTTGCCGCGAGCATCGACCGCTACGGCACCGACCTCCCGGGCGTGTCCGCCGACTCGGCCATCCCCCAACTCCTCCAGACCACGGTCAACGCGTCGTCGCCGGCCTGGGAGCAACTGGACTCCCTGATCCGCCACCGGCTTGGCGAACTGGGGGTGGCCGGCCTGGACTGAAAGTGGACAGCCCCGGCACTGACGCCTCACCAGTGATACGAATTCAAGGTGCTCAATTCGACAGGGACGGATTCAGGTCTGCGGTTTCGGATGGCCGGGCCGGAGGATGCACTCGCCGTGGCCGGGCTCCATGCCGACAGTTGGCAGCGGCACTACCGCGGCGCCTACGCGGACGCCTTCCTCGACCGGGAACCCGCCGGATTCCTGGCGGGGAGATGGACCGAGCGACTGACGACAGCGTCGCCGCAGGCGCGCACCATCGTCGCGGAGTACGACGGGGAGCTGGTCGGGCTCGCTCACACACTCCTCGACTCGGACCCGACCTGGGGTGCCCTGGTCGACAACCTCCACGTGCGGTCCCCACTCAAGCGACAAGGCATCGGGAGCCGTCTGCTCGCCTTGACCGCGCAGGCCGTCCTGGAGGCGACTCCGTCGTCAGGTCTCTACCTGTGGGTCCTGGAGCAGAACAAGGCCGCCCAGCAGTTCTACGAAGCCTGCGGTGGGACCCGTGGCGACCGTAGCCACGTGCCGCCGCCGGGAGGCGATCCGGCCAACCTCAACGGGACGCCGTCGTGCTTCCGATACAGCTGGCCGGACCTGTCCGTTCTCGCGGAGCGTGCGTGACACCATCAGCCGCGGCTCGAGCGCGGTCGCCGGTCATCACCGCGACCGTCTTCCTCGTCGCTCTGTCGCTGCGCCCGGCGCTCACCGCCGTTGGTCCGGTGCTGCCTCGGATCGGCGTCGACGAGCAACTCGGCGAAGGAGTGCTCGGTCTGCTCGGCACGCTGCCGCTGCTGGCGTTCGCCGCTGCATCACCCATCGTTCACCGGGTCTCCCGGCGCCATGGCATGGAGCGAGCGATCTTCATCTCGCTCCTGATCCTCGCCGTGAGCAGCCTCGTACGGTCGTACACGGGTCCGGCCGGGCTGTGGATCGGCACAGTCCTGATCGGCGCCTCGATCGCGGTCGGCAATGTGCTGGTCCCGGTCGTCCTCAAACGCGACTACGCCGGACATGTGTCCCGTGCTACGGGGGTCTATACGGCGTTCATCACCGGCGGGGCCGCGCTGGCGTCGATCACCGCGGTGCCGATCGCCGACGCGGTCGACTGGCAGCTCGCTCTCGCGGTCTGGGGCGGACTCGCCGTACTGAGCGCCTTGGTCTGGCTGCCGCGGACGCTGTCGCCGGAGCCGCTCCCGCCGCCGGTCGCGGACGACGAGGCGCCACTGGTGAGCGTATGGCGGCAGCCGATGGCCTGGCTTGTCACGGGTTTCATGGGTCTGCAGTCGACAAGCTTCTATCTGCTCGTCACCTGGCTGCCCAGCATCGAGATCTCGACCGGTGTTTCGGAGCGAGCCACCGGGGTGCACCTGTTCCTCTTCCAGGGCTTCGGCCTCATCGGCGGCCTCTCCATACCCCGGCTGATGAGACAACCGGACAATCAGCAGGCCGGCACGATCACCGCCAGCCTTCCCATCCTGATCGCCCTGCTCGGCCTGCTGCTGGCGCCGGGCCTGTCTGTGGTCTGGGCAATCGTCGCCGGCCTCGGCCAGGGCGCGGCCCTGGTCGCCGCGCTCACGCTGATCAGCATCCGCGGCCGAAGTCATCACGAGACCACGCAGTTGTCGGGGATGGCGCAGGCCGTCGGTTATCTGCTTGCCGCCACCGGGCCGGTGCTCGCCGGCTATCTGGCCGAGCAGACCGGCGGCTGGGACACCACTCTGATCGTGTTCGCCGGGCTGTCCGTCGTGCAACTCGTCATCGGCGTCGCCGCCGGTCGTGACACCCGCGCGGCGCGGGTGCCACGACCGTAGGACTCACTTGTCGGTGGCGAAGGCGGCGTCGAAGGCGGCCGCCGGCTTGTCGAAGGCGAGGGCCCGGATGACGTTGACGGCCTCGGCGGCGCCGACCTTGCGCTCCATGCCGGCGTCTTCCCACTCGACCGAGATCGGGCCGTCGTAGCCGATCGAGTTCAGTACGCGGAAGCAGTCCTCCCACTGCACGTCGCCGTGGCCGGTGGAGTAGAAGTCCCAGCCGCGCCGCGGGTCACCCCACGGCAGGTGCGAGCCCAGCCGGCCGTTGCGGCCGCCGCCGACCCGCATCCGGGTGTCCTTGCAGTCGACGTGGTAGATCCGGTCCTTGAAGTCCCAGAGGAACGCGACCGGGTCGATGTCCTGCCAGACCATGTGGCTCGGGTCCCAGTTCAGCCCGAACGCCTCGCGGTGACCGATCGCCTCCAGCGTCAGCGCGGTGGTCCAGTAGTCGTACGCGATCTCCGACGGGTGCACCTCGTGCGCGAACCGCACGCCCTCCGCGTCGAACACATCGAGGATCGGGTTCCACCGGTCGGCGAAGTCCTGGTAGCCGGCCTCGATCCGCTCCGCCGGCACCGGCGGGAACATCGCGACGTACTGCCAGATCGACGAGCCGGTGAAGCCGATCACCGTGTTCACGCCCAGCTTCGCCGCCGCCCGCGCGGTGTTCTTCAGGTCCTCGGCGGCCCGCTGCCGGACGCCTTCGGCCTCGCCGTCGCCCCAGATCCGGGACGGCACGATCGCCTGGTGCCGGAAGTCGATCGGGTTGTCGCAGACCGCCTGGCCGACGAGGTGGTTGGAGATCGCGAACACCTGCAGGTTGTACTTCTCCAGGATGTCCTTGCGCCCCTGGACGTACGAGTCGTCGTCGACCGCCTGCTGGACGTCGAAATGGTCACCCGAGCAGGCGATCTCGACCCCGTCGTACCCGGCCGAGGAGGCGAACTCGCAGACCTCCTCGAACGGCAGGTCGGCCCACTGACCGGTGAACAGAGTGATCGGACGAGGCATCTCACTGGCTCCTAAGAGTTGTCGACGGTGATCCAGGCGCTGTCGTTCGCGGCCGAGCGCAGTACGGCGTCGACCACGCGGGCGGACCGCGCGCCGGCGGCGAAGTCGGGCAGGCCGTCCGGGTGGTCGCCCAGGACGGCGGCATAGCTGTCGGCGACGAACGAGTCGAACGCGTCCTGGTACCCCTGCGCGTGCCCGGCCGGCAGCCGGTTCACCCGCGCCGCGGGCGGGCTCAGCGTCTCGGGGTCGCGCGTCAGCAGCTGCGATGCGGTACGACGGCCGACCCACAGGCGATCCGGATCCTCCTGGTCGAAGCCGAAGCTCGACTCGGTGCCGGAGACCTCCAGGTACAGCCGGTTCTTCCGGCCGGCCGCGACCTGGCTGACCACGATCGTGCCGACCACACCGGCCTCGGTGCGGAACTGTGCGGTGGCCAGATCCTCGGTGCGGACCTCGACACCACCGCGCTGACCCCGGACGGTCCGCAGTTGCGCGCTGATCGCGGCGATCCTGTCGCCGGTGACGAACTCGGTCAGGTCGCACCAATGGGACCCGATGTCCGCGAACGTCCGCGACGGCCCGCCGGTCGAGTCGTCGACCCGCCAGTTCTGGTCGTCCGCGCCCGCCAGCCAGTCCTGCAGGTACGACCCGTGCAGGCTGGTGATCACACCAGCGTCACCGGCGGCGATCCGGCTGCGCAGCTCGCGGACCATCGGGTGGTAGCGGTAGACGAACGGCACCGTGCCGACCAGCTCGGCCTCGAACGCGGCGGCGTGCAGTCCGGCCGCGTCCTGCACCGAGGTCGCCAGGGCTTCTCGCAGATCACGTGCTTGCCGGCCTCGAGCGCAATCAGCGTCACCTCGAGGTGGGTGTTGTTCGGCGTACAGACGTGGACCACGTCGATGTCGGCGGCAAGCAGTTCGTCGAGGGTCGCGAAGCCACGATCGGCGCCGGTTGCCTCCGCTGCTGCCTCAGCCCTTGAAGGTGATGATCCAACGGCACCAACCACCGAGGCGCCGGACACCAACGCGGACCTGCCGTGAACGTGGCCCATGAAGCCGCCACCGACGATCCCGACCCGGAGGTTGCGCGCACTGGTGGACACGTCGAAGGACGCTATGTGACACTTTTGAACCCTGTCAAGCAAAAGTCCACCGGCCCAGGGACGGAAGTGCGGCCATGAGCGATCTCGGTACGGCGGAGACCGATGCCGTACTGCGCTTGCTGCTGGACGGGCAACCGCGGACCCGCGCCGAACTCATCGACCTCAGCGGCCTCGCCCGGTCCACAGTGACTGGCCGGATCGAGGCATTGCTCGCGTCGGGTCTCGTCGTACCGTCCGGCGAAGCGGCGTCGACCGGCGGGCGACCGCCGGCGCGGTTCCGGTTCAATCCCACCGCGCGGCTGATCCTGGCCGCGGACGTCGGCGCGACGCACGTGTCGGTCGCGCTCACCGATCTGACCGGGGAGATCCTGGACCGGTCGACAACCCGGCTCAACATCGCCGAAGGACCCGAGGTGGTCCTGAGCGAGGTCGCGCGGATGGGACGTGTCCTGTTGCGGGCAGCACGGCGATCCGTCACGGACCTCGCGGGGACTGGCGTCGGACTGCCGGGACCGGTCGAGCACAGCACCGGCCGGCCTAACCATCCGCCGATCATGCCGGGCTGGGACTCGTACGACGTCGTCGGCCGGCTGAGCCGTGAACACCTCGGACCGGTCCTGGTCGACAACGACGTGAACATCATGGCGCTCGGCGAGCACGCGACGGAGTACGCCGAGGTCGAGCACCTGCTGTTCGTGAAGGTCGCCACCGGCATCGGCGCCGGCGTCATCAGCGGCGGCCGGCTCCATCGCGGGGCCCAGGGCGCGGCCGGGGACATCGGGCACATCCAGGCGCCAGGACACCGCGAGGTGTGCCGCTGCGGGAACACGGGCTGTCTCGAGGCGGTCGCGTCGGCCACGGCCGTCGCCGGGCAACTGCGCGCCGCCGGGCTGGAACCGTCGTCGAGTCAGGACGTGGTCGACCTGGTCCGGGCCGGCAACACGATCGCGACCCGTACGATCCGCCAGGCAGGCCGTGAGATCGGCACCGTGCTCGCCGCGGCCGTCAGCCTGCTGAACCCGTCCGTCATCGTGATCGGCGGCTCACTCTCCCAGGCCGGCGACAGCCTGCTGGCCGGCATCCGCGAAGCGATCTATGCCAGATCGTTGCCGCTGGCCACGACCGACCTGCGCGTGGTCACCGCGCGCTCCGGCCAGGACGCCGCCCTCCGCGGCGCGGCGACCCTCGTTCTCCTGCACGCCATCGGTTAGCGGTCCTCGCCGAGGCCGGCGGAGCGGGCCCGGATGATCGCTTCCGCCCGGCTGGCGACCTGGAGCTTGCCGAAGATGCTGGTGATGTGGTTGCCCACGGTCGGCGGCGCAAGGCCCAACCGGGCCGCGATCGCGGCGTTGCCCAGGCCGGCGGCGATGAGATCGAGAACCTCTCGCTCCCGGGGTGTCAACTCCGGGAACGCGGCCTGGTCCGGGCGCGGTCCGGACAGGTAGTCCAGGGCCCGGCGGGCGATCCCGGGGCCGAAGATGGCTTCGCCGGCGGCCACCGCGGCGATGGCGCGGATGACATTGTCCGGCGCGGCCCCCTTGAGTACGTAGCCGCGGGCGCCTGCGCGCATCGCGGCGAACACGGACTCGTCGTCGTCGAACATGGTGAGGATCAGGACGGCGACCTCCGGCGCGACCCGCGTGATCTGCCGCGTCGCCTCGATGCCGGTCAGGTCGGGCATCTGGATGTCCATCACGAGGACATCGGGTCGCAGGGTGACGGCGGAGCGGACCGCCTCTGCGCCGGTGGCGGCCGTGCCCGCGAGTTCGTAACCGTCGTGTGCCGACAGCAGGGCGCCCAGCCCTTCCCGGACGATGCCGTGATCGTCCGCAACCACGATCCGCAGCGTCATGGAACCACCACCGCCGGTGCTGTCAGGGGAAGGACGACGCTGACCGAGCAGCCGTTCTCGTCGTACCGGATCTGGCAGTGACCACCCAGCTCGGCGGTCCGCTCGCTGATCGAGGTGAGCCCGACTCCCGATTGCCACGCGGGACCAGCGTTCACGCCGTTGTCGCGGATCTCCAGTCGCAACGTGGCGGTGTCAACGGCGAGGTACACGGCGGCGGCGGTGGCAGTGGAGTGCCGAACGACGTTGGTGATGGCCTCGGTGGCGATCCGGTAGGTCGCCACTTCCACGGCGGCGGAGAGCTCGGCCAGCACGGGTGGCGCCTCGACGGTGACGGTCAGCGCCGCGCCGTCGCTTCGCCGGGACACCATCAGGGCGTACTCGCGCAGCGCGCCCAGCAGCCCCAGTCCGTCCAGAGCCGGCGGGCGCAGGCCGTACACCAGTCGCCGGATCTCCTCGATCGCACCAATCGTCTGATCACGCAGACCGGCCAGCAGCTCAGAGCTGCGATCCGGATCGGTCCGGAGCAGGCGGCGGGCCGCATCGGCGCTGAGCACCACCCCGGTCAGGACCGGGCCGAGGCCATCGTGCAGGTCGCGGCGGATGCGCCGTCGTTCCTCCTCTCGGCTGCTGACGATCCGTTCCCGGGAGACCCGCAGTTCGCCGGCCAGACGGCTCGCTTGCACCGCGACCGCCAACGGCGCGGCGAGCAGTATCAGCACCTGCTCGTCGGCCTGGTTCAGCCGGGACTCCCCGGAGCGCAGGCCGATGACGAGTTCACCCAGCCTGTCGTCTCCGGAGACCAGTACGACTGCGTGCTGGAGTGCGGGCAGTTCGCCGTGCGCAGCGATCTGACTGCCGTCGATGACGAGGGCAGCGGCGGGGAAGCGCATGACGCGGCACAGCGCCTCCAAAACCCCGGTCAAGCCCGCACCGGCGCCGATCCGCGCGCCGACCTCGGCGATCGCGGTGACCGGATCCCTCCGCGCGCCGTAGAACGCCCGATGGATCAAGCGCTGCAGCCAGACCCGGACCGGGTTGAAAGCCAAGGCGATCACCAGCGTGGCGAGCACCGACGAGTTGAGCGAGACCTGCCGTCGCACAGTCTGGTCGAGCAGCAGGACCAGGGCCAGATAGGCGGCGACCACACCGCCGGTCAGCAGCAGGTACAGCACCGAGCGAGAGACCACCAGCCGGATGTCCAGCAGTTGGTGCCGCAGGATCGCGATGGCTATCGACAACGGAAGGAGCAAGATCGGCAGGACGCCGACCAGCAGGAACTCCCACTCGAAGACGGAGTCGATCGCGAAGCAGGTGATCATCACGATCAGCGCCAGCAACAGCCACAGGATCTGCCGGCGGATCTGCTCCGGCCCGCGTCGGTACCGCACGGTCAGGGCTGCCAGGGCACCCGCGAAACCAGCCAGCAGACCGATTTGCCCGGCGACCTGGAACCAGACGATCTGCCGGAACCCGGACCAGGCCGGGTAGCCGGGAATACCTACTTCGGCGGTCAGTCCGCCGTACGGATCCAGCACACCGGCGCCACACCAGATCACCGCGGTGACGACCAGTACGACGACCAGCCGGCGCCAACCGCGGCCAGGCAACCGGCCGTCCGGGAAGAGCACCAGAGCCAGCGGGATGAACAGTGCCAGCGCCCAGCTCCAGCTGCCGTTGGTCAGCGTGGCGAGAACGCGCCACGCGGCGGTCGGCTCCCCGGCCCACGCGAGCACGCTGAGGCCGGTTCCGGTTGCGGCGTAGAAGCAGCCGCCGACAAGCAGTGACCAGCCGACGAGATTGCGCGGGTGGTAGTACGCGATCGGCCAGCCGGCCAGCGCCAGCGACAACCCGATCAGCGCGTTCGTCACCACGAACAGATCGACCAGGCGCTCCCAGGTAAGCCCGGACGCCGCTGCGGCGACAGCTGTCACGGCCGCCTCGGCGAACGCGAGCACCAGCAGCCCGGTGGGGCCCGCTTGAGCCGACGGTTCCCGACGATCCGCTCAAGGTTGGCGCTCACGTCCTCATCATCCGGCCGCTACCCCACGATCGCGTATGGGCCGGCCCCTACCCGAACCAGGAACATTTCTCGAGCGCCCCGGCCGCAGTGGCCCTGCCGGCTGGGGGCACCCGGACCGGACGCTGAGGCCAGGACGGCATTCCGGCTTCTGAAGGAGCAACCATGACAAGCACCCCGACCACCCAGAGAGCGACTCAGACGCCGCGCGACGTACGGCGCTTCTGGCGGATACTGCTCGCGGTCGTCGCACCCCTGCCGATGCTGGCGCAGGGCGCGTACTACCTGCTCAGTCCGGTCGACGGCAACGCGTCGTTCGAGACGAACCTCGCCGCGGTGACCGCGAACCCTGGCCGCTTCGAAGCGCTGCAGTGGATCCAGGTTCCGTTCTTCCTGCTCATCCCCGCAGTGCTTGCCGTGGCTTGGGCGAGTCACCGGCCCGCACCGCGGCTGGCGACCGCCGGCGGTTTGATCGCGGTGATCGGCCTGAGTGCCGGGTTCTTCCTGCTGCCCGGTGTGGTGAGCGTCGAGTACCTGACAGTCCATGAAGGCCTGGACAGCGCCACCATGGGAAAGCTCGCCGCCGCGGGAGCGGATCAGCCCACCATCCTGCTCGGTGGTCTGCTGTTCATCATCGCCATCACCATCGGCCTGTTGCTGCTCGGCATCGCCCTGTGGCGCAGCCGCGTCGCCCCTGCGTGGATGGGGATCGCGCTCGCCGTCGGCGGCTTCACCCATCCGTTCATGCCCGGGCACGTTGCCGCCGGCATCGGTCTCCTGGTCGCCGCCGTCGGGTTCGCCGGAGCCAGCGTCGCCCTGCTCCGGATGCGCAACGACGACTTCGACCTTCCTCCGGTCGCACCCGTCCGTTCGAAGTGACGCGAGCGCCGGTTGGCGCCGTACCAGCTAGGTGAGCAACGCCGCCAACCGGTCCGCGTAACCAGTGAACAGATCGAGTTCTGGCCCGCTGCGAGCTCTGCGGAAGCCGTGCCGGCGTCCCCAGAACGCGGCCTGGACCGCGTGCAACTGGGCCCACCGCCGGACGCGTTCCCGATCGAGTTCGGCGGCCTCCGCGAAGATGTCCAAGGCCCGGTGGACGGCCTTGGGCAGATCTGCCACGCCGAGGTGTAGGAACGTCCACACCTTCAGCAGGGTCCCGCTGTCGTAGGCAGGGTCTCCGACGTACCCCTTGGGATCGACCGCCAGCCACGGTTCACGATCGGCGCGCAGAATGTTCCGTGGATGAAAGTCACCGTGGACGAGTAGGTCGGGCTGGACCCGCCCCAACTCACGAACGGTCGCCACCGCGGCATCGACCACAGCATCGGACAGCGCGTGCGTCAGCTCCTCCGCGTCCTTGCCGAGCTCCGCTTCCCACTGATCGGCCTGCTCGCTCAAACGCGGCAGTCCAGCCGGTGCGGGAATCGCCAACCGGCGGCTCAGCTCCCCGGCGATGGCCGGAATCTCGTCTCCGTCGTCGACCGCAGCCAGTGTCGACGAACGGGCCCGCTCGAGCAGCATCGCGAACCGGTCGTCGTCGCGCTCGTGCAACAGGACCGCGCCGCGTCCATCCCACGCGGCAAAGGCCTCCGGCTCGTGGACGTTGCCGGGATGCGGGAACGACACCTTCAGTACGGCGGATTGCGCCGCCCGCCGGACTGGGACGATCACGCCGACGCCGCCGTGCATGACGTCGCCGTCCGGCGCACAGCTCCAGCGTTCCAGCAGTTCGTCCACGATCCCGGGCAGCTCGGCGAACCAGGCCGCGCCTGCCTCGCCTTCACGGTCGATCGTGGATTGTGCGAAGGCGGCCGGGATCATCCCCAGCGCTCCGACTTGGCGGAGCGGGACACCAGGCTGAACAGCATGTCCTTCGGGGTCATCTCACCGGCGACGACCTTCGTGACGTGTTCGGCGATCGGCATCTCGACGTCGTGGTGATGCGCCAGCTCGGAGATGGACGCGCAGGACTTCACGCCTTCGGCGACCTGACGGGTCGCACCGGCGATCTCGGCCACCGTCATGCCCTGCCCGAGCTTCTCGCCGAATGTCCGGTTCCGCGACAGCGGCGACGAACACGTCGCGACCAGATCACCCAAGCCGGCCAGCCCGGAGAACGTGTGCTCGTCCGCACCCAGCGCCGTACCGAGGCGAGCGATCTCCGCCAGCCCGCGGGTGATCACCGATGCCCGCGCGTTGTCGCCGAACCCGAGCCCGACCGCCATCCCGACTGCCAAGGCGATCACGTTCTTGCACGCGCCGCCGAGCTCGCAACCGATCACGTCGACATTCGTGTACGGGCGGAACGTCGGTGAGTGGCACAGCTTCTGCATCCGGGTCGCCGTGCCCTCGTCGGCACACGCGACCACCGCCGCGGCCGGCTGTCCCTCGGCGATCTCGCGCGCGAGGTTGGGACCCGACACCACCGCGATCCGCTCCGGCCCGGCGCCGGTCAGCTCGGCGATCACCTCGCTCATCCGCTTCGTCGTACCGACCTCGACGCCCTTCATCAGGCTGACCAGGGGTACGGCGTTCGGCAGGACGCCGGCCCAGTCCGTCAGGTTCTCCCGCAACGACTGGCTCGGGACCGCGAGTATGACGGCCTCAGCGCCATCGGCCGCCGCGGCCGGGTCGTGGGTCGCCGTGATCGCGTCCGGGAGACGAAGGCCGGGCAGGTAGTCGGCGTTCTCGTGCTGGGTGTTGATCGCCTCGCAGAGCGACTCACGCCGACCCCAGACGGACACCTGGTTCCCCGCATTCGCCAGCACGACGGCGAACGCCGTACCCCAGGATCCGGCCCCGAACACCGCGACCTTCGTCATGCCGTCTCCTTACCGTCGTCAGACTTGCGGGTTTTGCGCAGGTCGTAAAGCTCCTTGGGCGGGGTCGCGCCGCGCAGTTCGCCGAGCGTCTCGGCGACCGCCCGCATGATCACGTCGGTTGCCTCGTGCAACAGCTGGTTGGTGATCGGCTCGGCCTGGAACGCGCTCAGATCGACCGGCTGCCCGGCCCGGGCCCTGATCGTCTTACGCGGCAGCAACCTGATCCGCAGCTTGCCGGTGTACGACTCGATGATCTCCTGCGCACCCCAGTTCGCGATCGGGATCACCGGGCAGCCCGTCATCAACGCGATCCGGGCCGCGCCCGTCTTGCCCGTCATCGGCCACATCGCCGGATCGCGGGTGATCGTGCCCTCCGGATAGACGCCGACACATTCGCCCTTCTCGACCGCGGCCACGGCGTCCCGGAACGCGTCGGCGGCCTGCGCGGACTCCCGGTGCACCGGGATCTGCCCGGCGCTGGTGATGATCCGGCCGAGGATCGGCAGCTTGAACACCGACGCCTTGCCGAGCAGCCGCGGGATCCGGCGGCACTCCCAGATGAAGAACCCGAGCACCAGCGGGTCGAAATGCGAGATGTGGTTGGTCACGAACACCACGCCACCCGACCGCGGCATGTTCTCCCGGCCGGTGAACTCATGCTTGGTGAACACCAGCATGAACGGCTTGACGATCGCCACCACCAGGCCGAACCAGAAGCCCCGGCGCGGCCGGGGATCGCTGCCTTGGCCGTCCACTGTTGCCTCCTGGTGCTCGTCACTGCCATCCGTCATGGGAGAATCCTGCCTGATGGCAGACCTACAGGTCGCTCCCTGGATCCTGGCGATCCCGGTGAAGCGTACGGCGATCGCGAAGAGCCGGCTCGCGTCCGCCTACCCTCAGCACCGGCCGGAGCTGGCCCGCGCCTTCGCTGTAGACACTACTGCGGCCGCCCTCGCCTCTCCCCTGGTGCGCGCGGTCCTGGTCGTCACCGACGATCCCGTGGTGGCCGCGGACGTCAGCGCGGTGGGTGCGCGGGTGGTGCCCGACCTCCCGGCCGCGGGTCTGAACGAAGCCTTGCTGCATGGTGCCACTGTCGCGGCCGCGGAGTTCCCGGGCAACGGAGTCGCCGCTCTCTCGGCGGATCTGCCCGCGTTGCGCCCTGCCGAGCTGACCGCCGTACTGGCCGCCTGCGTGGCGCCGCGGTCGTTCGTGATCGACCAGCCCGGCACCGGTACGACGTTGCTCGCCGCAGCCCCCGGGGTCGCGCTGGATCCGCGCTTCGGTGTCGGTTCCGCACTAGCCCACCAGGCCTCCGGCGCGGTCCCCATCGAGCTCGCGGGGATCGAGTCGGTACGGCGAGATGTCGACACGGCGGCCGATCTGGCGCACGCCGTACAACTCGGTGTCGGTCCGGCCACCGCGGACGTGATGTCGCTGGTGCTGGGTGCGGCGACGGGCACCGAGGGCATCGCCTGCTGAAGTACGGTTGGGACATGCAAGCGACCGTGAGCCGGTACGACGGCGAAACCTTCTCCGGATCCGTGCTGACCGACACCGGGATCGAGCTCCCCTTCACCGTGCATGCCGTCGCCGACACCCCGGTCCGGCACCTGCGCGTCGGCCAGCGGGTCCGGCTGGAGACCACGGGATCCGGCGCCAGTCTGGCCGTCAGCAAGGTCGAGTTCGCCACCGAGCTCTAAAGGTTGCCGCAGGCATCCTGAGCTTTGCCCCACACGGCGAAGGCCGGTCGCCCCTGGAGTGGGGAGACCGGCCTTCGCTGTAGTGCGGTTACTGCGGTGCTGCAGTGCTTGAAGGTCAGCGAGTAGCTACGCGCTTCGCCGGAGCCTTCTTGGCGGGGGCCTTCTTGGCCGGCGCCTTCTTGGCAACGGTCTTGGCCGGAGCCTTCTTCACCGGCGCCTTCTTGGCAACGGTCTTGGCCGGGGCCTTCTTGGCAGCTGCCTTGACCGGGGCCTTCTTCGCAACCGTCTTGGTCGCCGTCGCCTTCTTGGCGGCGGCGGTCTTGGTCGCCGCGGCCTTGGCCGGAGCGGCCTTCTTCGCCGGGGCGGCCGCCTTGGTGGCGGTCGCGGCCGGCTTCGGCACGACCAGCTTCGGCAGCTTCTTCGCGCCGGAGACAACGGCCTTCAGCTCCGCACCCGCGCGGAACTTCGGAACCACGGTCTTCTTGGCACGCTTGGTCTCGCCGGTCCGCGGGTTGCGCACGATGCGCGCGCCACGCTCGATGGCCTCGAAGGCACCGAACCCGGTGATAGCGACCTTGCCACCCTTCTTGGTCAGCTCGCGCTCTACGGTGTCGATCACCGATTCCAGTGCGTGCTGGGCTTGGCGGCGGTTTCCGTCGAAGTGCACTGCGAGCGCTTCGACCAACTGGCTCTTGTTCACTGCTTCCCTCCGTGAACGTAGGCGTCGAGCACAGCGCTCGATCTCACGTGAACGTTATGGACTCAACACGCCGTTCACAAACACCAACGCGGCAATTCGGCCTTGTTTTGGGCGATTCGTGCCACAATTTGGCCCGATCCGGCCCTTCAGAGGTCCCCGAATCCCTTCAGAGCAACGATCCGGTCCCATCCTTCACCGGCGCCGGAGCCCTGTCTAGAGCCAACTGAGGCGTTTGAAGATGAGGTACAGACCACCGCAGACCATGCCCATCAGGCCGATCGCGAACGGGTAGCCGTACTGCCAGTGCAGTTCGGGCATGCTGTCGAAATTCATCCCGTAGACGGTGCCGATCAAGGTCGGCGCGAACAGGATGGCCGCCCAGGCGGAGATCTTCTTGACCTCTTCGTTCTGCGCGCTGCTGGCGATCGCGAGGCTCTTCATCTCCTCGTTCTGCTGCTGCGCCACCAGGGTCGAGTTCACGGTCAGGATGTCGCGGAGCAGTTCGCGGAAACCGCCGACCTTCTCCACCACCTCGGTCACGTGGTCGGCCACATCGCGCAGTGAACGTTGCAGTTCCTCGTCGACGCCGTACTTCTCGAAACCGCCGCGCAGCGACTCGAGCATGCCGACCAGCGGCCGGGTCGCGCGCTGGAACTCGATCACCTCACGGGACAGTTCGTAGATGCGCCGCGACACCTTGGGGTCACCGCGGAACACCTCGGTCTCGATCTCGTCGATGTCGTTCTCGAGACCGGCGACCACCGGTGCGTAACCGTCGACCACCTTGTCCATGATCGCGTAGAGCACGGCCTCGGTGCCCCGGCCGAGCAGCTCGGGATCGCGTTCGACCCGGCGCCGTACGGCGGCCAGGTTCGGCGCTTCGGCATGCCGGACCGTCACCACGAAGTCCGGGCCGACGAACACGTGGACCTCGCCGAACTCGACCTCCTCGGTCGCGTCCCGGTAGCGAGCGGCCTTCAGGACGACGAACAACGTGTCGCCGTACCGCTCCAGCTTCGGCCGCTGGTGGGCCTGGATGGCGTCCTCGATGGCCAGCTCGTGCAGGTCGAACTCCTGCGCCAGCGACGCGAGCTCACGGCTGTCCGGCCGGTACAGGCCGATCCAGGCCAGGCTCTGCGGGGCCTTGTGCAGGACGCGATAGGTCTCGGCCAGCGACCCCGGGGAGGCGACCCGCCGGCCGCCACAGTAGATCGCACTGTCGACGACGCTGTGCCCCTTGGGCTTCGCGGCCTCGCGTGGCTTCTCGACCGGCTCGACAGCGGGAACGGCGTGCTTGCGGGCGGCGGTACGGAGCGACGGGGCGCGGCCGAAGGCGCGCAGTGTGCGCAGGCGCAGGTCGGACATAAGTCCTCCAGGTGCGGTGAAGCGAGTGAGTGATGGGCACGCGTCTGCCCGACCCCCACGGCACTCAAGCCGCAACTACCAGAGGATTCAGCCTCTCAAGGTCGAGCGAGATCGGTATGTCTGGAGGGATCGCTGGTCACCAGCGCCTCACCTCCTTGATCTCGCAAGCCTTGTTCTGTCAACGACGCAAGGGTAACACCAGAGTTATCGCCGCCGGGGTGCTGCGCGTTACGGCGGCGATAACTCACGAGTCAAGCCTTCGCGGGAAGAGTGGCCGGTTTGAAGGCCGGCCGGGTCGCTTCGTAGGCGGCGATGTCGGCCTCGTGCGACAAGGTGATGCCGACGTCGTCGAGTCCGTTCAGCAGCCGGTAGCGGGTGTAGTCGTCGATCTCGAACGGCGCCGAGACGTCACCAGCAGAGATCGTCTTGTGCTCCAGGTCGACGGTCACCTTGGTGCCCGGGTCGGCCTCGATGGTGGCCCACAGTCGCTCCACGACGTCCTGGGTAACCAGTGCCGCGAGCAGGCCGGCCTTGCCCGAGTTACCCCGGAAAATGTCGCCGAACCGCGACGACACGACCACGCGGAACCCGTAGTCGAGCAGGGCCCAGACCGCGTGCTCCCGGGACGATCCGGTGCCGAAGTCCGGCCCGGCCACGAGCACCGAGACACCGTCGTACTCAGGCTGGTTGAGGACGAAGGAAGGATCGTTGCGCCAGGCGGCGAACAATCCGTCCTCGAAACCGGTCCGGGTGACCCGCTTCAGATACACGGCCGGGATGATCTGGTCGGTGTCGACGTTGCTCCGGCGCAGCGGGGCCGCCGTACCGATGTGCTGGGTGAAGGCTTCCATGATTCTGCTGCTCCTCAGACGTTCTCGGGTGCGGCGACGTCGACCGGCGGAAGGTCCGCCGGGGCGGCGAGGGTCCCGGTGACCGCGGTCGCGGCGGCGACCAGCGGCGAGACCAGGTGGGTCCGGCCGCCCTTGCCCTGACGGCCTTCGAAGTTCCGGTTCGAGGTGGAGGCGCTGCGCTCCCCCGGGGCCAGCTGGTCCGGGTTCATGCCCAGGCACATCGAGCACCCGGCGCCACGCCATTCGGCGCCGGCGTCCTTGAAGATCGTGTCCAGGCCCTCGGCCTCGGCCTGCAACCGGACCCGGCCCGAACCCGGGACGACCAGCATCCGGGTGCCCTCGGCAACCTTCCGGCCGGCCAGCACGCCCGCGGCGGCGCGCAGGTCCTCGATCCGGCCGTTGGTGCAGGAGCCCAGGAACACTGTGTCCACGTGGATCTCGCGCATCGGCGTACCGGCGGTGAGGCCCATGTACTCCAGCGCCCGCTCGGCGGCGACCTTGTCGTTCTCGTTGTCGAAGTCGTCCGGCGACGGGACGCTCTCCGACAGCGGGATGCCCTGGCCGGGGTTGGTGCCCCAGGTGACGAACGGCGCGATGTCCTCGGCGCGCAGGACGACCTCGCGGTCGAAGGTCGCGTCCGCGTCGGTGGCCAGGCTCTTCCAGTACTCGACGGCCGCTTCCCAATCCACGCCCTGCGGTGCATGCGGCTTGTCCTGCAGGTAGGCGAACGTGGTCTCGTCCGGCGCGATCATGCCGGCCTTCGCGCCCCACTCGATCGACATGTTGCAGATCGTCATCCGGGCTTCCATGCTCAACGCGCGGATCGCCTCGCCGCGGTACTCGACGATGTAGCCCTGGCCGCCGCCGGTGCCGACCTGCGCGATCAGCGCCAGCACCAGGTCCTTCGCGGAGACGCCGTCCGGCAGTACGCCGTCGACGGTCACGGCCATCGTCTTCGGCCGGGCCTGCATCAGGGTCTGGGTGGCCAGCACATGCTCGACCTCGCTGGTGCCGATGCCGAAGGCAATCGCCCCGAACGCGCCGTGGGTGGAGGTGTGGCTGTCGCCGCAGACCACGGTCATGCCGGGCTGGGTCAGGCCGAGCTGCGGGCCGATCACGTGCACGACGCCCTGGTCCGGATCGCCGAGGGTGTGGATCCGGATGCCGAACTCCTCGGCGTTCTTCCGCAGGGTGTCGACCTGCGTGCGCGAGACTGGGTCCGCGATCGGCTTGTCCACGTCGTACGTCGGGACGTTGTGGTCCTCGGTGGCGATGGTCAGGTCGGGCCGGCGGACCGGGCGGCCGGCCAGCCGGAGGCCGTCGAACGCCTGCGGGCTGGTCACCTCGTGGACCAGGTGGAGGTCGATGTAGAGGAGGTCGGGTTCTCCGTCGGCATGGCGCACGACGTGCGCATCCCAGACCTTTTCCGACAACGTCCTACCCATCAGACTTCTCCTCCTTGGATACTTTTTCCCGCCCCACCGCCCCGGTCGAGCTATGTGGTGGCGTGCTATCGCTCACAGTGCTCTGCACCAGGGCGGATTAGCGACTTGCGTTCCACGATTCGAGACGGCAATATCGTCCCATGGACAACTCTAGCGGAGTCGGCGTTCTCGACAAAGCAGCCCTCGTTCTGTCCGCGCTCGAGTCCGGGCCGGCGACCCTGGCCGGTCTGGTGGCGGCCACGGGTCTGGCTCGGCCGACCGCGCACCGGCTGGCGGTGGCACTGGAGCACCACCGTCTGGTCGGCCGCGACATGCAGGGGCGGTTCGTGCTCGGCCCGCGACTCAGCGAGTTGGCCTCGGCCGCCGGTGAGGACCGGCTGCTCGCGACGGCCGGCCCGGTGCTGGCCCGGCTGCGCGACATCACCGGTGAGTCGGCGCAGCTGTTCCGCCGCCAGGGTGAGTACCGGGTGTGCGTCGCCGCCGCCGAGCGTCCGTCCGGCCTGCGCGACACCGTCCCGGTCGGCAGCCAGCTGACCATGGCCGCTGGTTCGGCAGCGCAAATACTGCTCGCCTGGGAGGACCCGGAGCGGATGCACCGCGGCCTTCACAATGCGACCTTCAACGCCGCCGCACTCGCCGGCGTACGGCGTCGTGGCTGGGCGCACTCGGTCGGCGAACGGGAGCAGGGCGTCGCGTCCGTCTCGGCCCCGGTCCGCTCGCCATCGGGCAAGGTGATCGCCGCGGTGTCCGTGTCGGGCCCGATCGAACGCCTCTCCCGCCAGCCCGGCCGCATGCACGCTCCCGCCGTGATGGCCGCCGCCGAGCGTCTCTCAGAGGCACTGCGCCGCGCCTCTGAGTAGTTGCCACCACCCGCTATCCGGGATCACCATGCCGCGTACGCCGCCGTCGCGGCCGTCGCCTACTTCGCCGGAGGCCGGCACCGCACGCTGCCCGCTACGTACGACGAGGCGCAAGCCTGACAACCTCAGCTCGACCTGGACGGCGGGCCTACAGTGAGTGCTGTGGCGTTGCGAGTTGTCTTTGCGGATGACAACTTCCTCGTGCGCGAAGGCATCTCCGCGCTGCTCGCCGAGACCGAGGACGTCGAGCTCGTCGACGTGGTCACCGATCCGGCCGCGCTGCTGGAGTCTGTGGCCCGGCACCGGCCGGACGCGGTCCTGACCGACATCCGGATGCCTCCGACCTTCACGACCGAGGGCATCGACGCGGCCAAGCGGATCCGCGCAGACCACCCGTCGATCGGGGTCGTCGTGCTGTCGCAGTACGTCGAGGAGGACTACGCGTTCGACCTGCTGTCCGACGGCGTCGCGGGCCTCGGGTACCTGCTGAAGGAACGGGTGTCGCAGCGCGACGAGCTGCTGCGAGCCCTGTACGACGTTGCGCGTGGCGGCTCCGTCCTCGATGCCCGGGTGGTCGAGGGTCTGCTGGCGCGTAAGGCGCGAGATGCGCGGTCGCCCTTGCCCGGACTGACCGATCGGGAGCGCGAGGTGCTCCAGGAACTCGCCGCCGGCCGCAGCAACGAGGCGACGGCCAAGGCCCTCTTCATGAGCACCCGGGCTGTCGAGAAACACATCAGCTCGCTGTTCCAGAAGCTCGGCCTGGCCGACGAGTCCGACGTCAACCGGCGCGTGATGGCCGTCCTCGCCTACCTCGAGGCGACCGGTGGACAGTCCGGCCGCTGACGTCTGCGGGGGTCAGCCGCACCAGTCCGGGCGGACAGCACCATGTTGCCGCCACGGCCTTGTCCCCCACGATGGCGGACAGGAGGTGAGCCAGTGGCCGACGTACGCGTCCTGATCGTGGACGACCAGGAGCCGTTTCGCCGGGCGATCGCTGCCGTCGTGTCGGAGACCGACGGTTTCGTCGTCGTCGCGTCCACGTCGTCCGGCGAGGAGGCGCTGCTCGCCGTCACGAGGCTGCGCCCGGGCCTCGTCCTGATGGACGTCAACCTGCCCGGCATCGACGGGATCGAGGCCACCCGGCAGATCACCAAGGAGGCCGACGCGCCAGTCGTCGTACTGCTCTCGACCTATGACCGGGAGGAGTTCGACATCTCCGGCTGTGGGGCTACGTCGTATCTGGCCAAGGCCGCGTTCGGTCCGGACCTGCTCACGGCCGCGTGGGCTCGTCGGGATCGACCGGAATGCTGACGGACAGCTGATCCTCCCGATCGAGCGACAGCCGTCCGCCCGCCGCCTCGACCCGGTCGACGATCGCCTGTACGTCGATCTGGCCACGGGCGAGGCCATCGATCTGCACGACCAGCTCCGACGCCACGATCCGGAGGTCGATGCGGGTTGCGCCGGACCCGGCGCGCACGGCCTCGACACAGCAGAAGTAGACCGCCGCCTCAACCCTGGCCGCGAACCGCCGGTCAGCCGCCGGTTCGACGTGCAGAGTGACCGTCGAGCCGCTCCGCGCCAGGTGTGAGCTGAGGGCGCGGGCCAGGCCTGCGCGGGCCAACTGGGTGGGGAACAACCCTCGGGTCAATGCCCGCAACGACTCGAGTGCCGCGTTCGTCTCGTCCACAAGGTGCTCGAGCTCGTCGGTCGCCGCGCTCCCCGACTTGGCGACGCTGAGGCCGCTCAACCGCCCGGGCATCGGCTGGAGATGGGACAGCACGTCCCGGGAGATCGCTGACTCCAGCCGGCAGCGAGCGGCGTCGTCGGCCGCGATGATCCGTCGTCGGGACTCAGCCAGCGCAGCGGTGGTGCGATCGAGGGCAGCCACGTGCCCCGCCAGCTCGGACTCCATCGCGGCGTTGCGGAAGGCGAGCGCGGTCTGGTCGGCCAGATCCTGCAGGAGTTGCTCGTCCGCAGCCCGGAGCCCGTGCCCCTTCGGCATCGTGACGCCGATGCTGCCGAGGGTGTCGCCACCCTGCCGGACGGGCACCTGGTACTCCGGCGATCCGTCGGACGGGCCGGGCCAGGCGACGGAAAGCCCCACCAGGCCGGGAACTCTGAGGTCTGCGGTGGAGGACTGCGCGGAGACCGCGCGCCCGGCCGCTTCCGCGACAGCGGGCAGCAGCGCACTTGGTGATGGTGGCTCGGCGAGCCGGCGGCTGAACTCGGAGAGCGCCTCATAAGGCTGCGCCCTGGCTCCGTAAGCGAGCCGGTTCGCGAGCCGGACGGTCCGTTGGCGGAGTGGCTGGAAGGCGAGCGCGACCAGTGCGGTGGCGAGCAGCGACAGCCAGAATCCACTGGTCCGGGTGTGGAGCAGGGCCGCGACCGCAAGGACCAGGCCGGTGTAGCCGATCCCGGCGAAGATCGTGCCCAGGGCGAGGACCACGGCCCGGTTGATGATCAGGTCCAGGTCGAACAGCCGGTAGCGCAGGACCGCGACGGAGAACAGCAGCGGGAGGCAGAAATACGAGAAGAACAGTGGGAGGCTGGAGATCCAGGTCTGCTGACCGCCGTTGAAGATCTGGACGACGATCAGGAAGACGAAGCTCAGGGCAACGAACGCCACCGACAGCGCCATCAACCGCACCTGCTGCCGCTGCACTCCCTGGCTGCGATGCATCCGGAGGACCATGGACACCATCGCGGCGACCAGGCCGATGGCGATGAAGGGAAGTCCGACCACGGACAACAGGCTGCCGAGCGGCCCGACGGTGTCCTGGTGGTCGATGTCGAACCCGGCCGGCGACAGGGTGAGCAGGCTGCCGGCGTACGCGACGTACCCGACCAACGCCACGACGACCGCCGCGCGCCAGCGGCGGGACAGGAGCCGGCCGTCCGGCGCGACCAGGAAGAGGATGGACAGCGCGGCCAGGGAAAGCTGTCCACCCAACAGGGCGGAGATCCAGCCTGAGATTCCACCGAGACTCCGCGGCCCCGGCCCGCCAGCCTTGATGACCCACACGCTGTAAGCCTCAGTCAGCAACGAGATCGACGACAAGAAGCCGATCAGGCAGAGCAGCCAGCCGATCGGGTGTCGCGCCCACCGGGCCACGATCAGCGCGCCCATCGCGGCGCATCCGATGACCGCGCCGGTGACGAACGGGAACCCGTGCACGGCGACCGCTTCCTCCGACAGCAGCGGCCGGTACGCCGAGGTGACCCAGACGTCCGCACCGGCGATGAGTACGGTCAACGCCGTCAGCACCCAGGCCACCCGCGCGTACATGTCAGTCCCCCGGCCGGCGCGCGCCCGGCAACCTGGCGGCGACCAGCGTGCCGCGCGAGGGTGTGGTCTCGATGGTCAGCGTTCCACCGGCCGACTCGACCCGGTCACGCATGTTGGCCAGCCCCGCACCGGCCCCCGCCGCCGCGAGGTCGAACCCGGCACCATCGTCGTGGACCGTCACCTCCAGGACCGCGGGACCGCCGCGCAGATCCACGCGGATCGCCTTAGCCGACGAGTGTTTGGCCGAGTTCTGCAGCGCCTCCAGTGCGCAGAAGTACGCCGCGGCCTCGACGCCGGCCGGGTACCGGCCGAGGTCACCGGCAACCAGTTCGGCCGGCAGTGGGCTACGGGAGATCGCCGTCCGGAGCGCGGCCGCAAGACCTTCGTCGACAAGCAGGCTCGGGTAGATGCCGCGCGAGAGGCTGGTGATCGTCTCGATCGTCACGGTGGCCGCCTTGCACTGCTCCGCGAGCAGTCGATCGGCCCGCTGCGGCGACCGTCCGGCCAAGGTGTGGGCAAGCCTCAGGTTCACCGCGAGCGCGACCAGATGCTGTTGAGCACCGTCGTGGATATCGCGCTCGAGCCGCTTCCGCTCGGCGTCCTGAGCGTCGACGAGACGTTGCCTCGACCTTCGCAGTTCCTCCGCGAGCCTGGACAACTCCGCGAGCCGATGCATGAGCTCGGCCCGCAATCGAGCGCCGCGCAGCACCAGCCCGGCCTGGTCGGCGAGCCCGGCGAAGAGCCGTTCCTCGACCGGAGTGAGCGGTACGTTCTCGTGTTCTTGCACCACCAGAACGCCCAGCAGTTCGCCCGCCTGGCGCACCGGCAACTCCCGTCGGCCGGGCAGGTCACCCGCCGCCGCTTCGACCGCAGGCGATCCGTCCATGGGTGGCCAGGTTGCGGCGAGCCTCAACCGGCCGTCCACCATCAGCCAGACCTGCGTTGCCTTCGCCCCCGTGCCGGCGGCCAGCACTTCGGCCATCCTGGCCGGTAGGTCTTCCTCGGCCGGGCCGCCGATCACTGCCGGCGAGAACTTGCTCAACACCTCGTACGGCGACTGCGACCCACCGTGCACCAACCGCGACATGACGACCTCGAGCCGTGATTGCACCCGGCTGAAGGACAGTGCCACCACCGCGGTCGCCAACACCGACAGTCCTCCGTGCGGCGACGAGGTGTGGCCGATGAGCGCTCCGCCGCCCAGAACGATGAGGACGTACACCAGCACCACGAACACCACGAGCCCACCCAATACCAGCAGACCAGCGAGTTGTTCACGGCCAGTACGCCGTCGCCCCCACAACTTCACCTCTGCAGTCTGCGCCCAGCGTCGCCGGGATGGGAGTGCCCGAACCCCCGGGGTGGGGTCAGCCGCACGATCGTCCGCCGATTGCCCGCGGGCAGCGCCCGGGTGCCGTGCGCCCAGCCCGATGGGATCGGCAGGCCGGAACGCCTTTGCTGGAAGCACGCCGCTCGACCGGGGGGTCGAACCAGGCACCACGAATCCAGGCACAGGGGAGAAACACACACATGTCTGCCACCATCCGCACCACCGGCACCACCACTGTCGCGACGGCCGCAGCCCGGGCCGAGGGCGTCAGCAAGTTCTACGGCACCGGCGACGCGACCATCGCCGCGCTGAAAGACGTCAACGTCAGCCTCGAGGCCGGCCATTTCACCGCGATCATGGGACCGTCGGGCTCTGGCAAGTCGACCTTGCTGCACATGCTCGCCGGCCTCGACCGGCCCTCGTCGGGCGAGGTGTTCCTCGGGGACACCCGGATCACCTCGCTCAACGACAAGGCGCTCACGCTACTGCGCCGGGACCAGATCGGCTTCATCTTCCAGTCGTTCAACCTGCTGCCGACGATGACCGCGGCGGAGAACATCGTTCTTCCGATCCGCATCGCCGGCCGCAAACCGGACGAGATCTGGGTCGCGTCGATCGTCGACAAGCTGGGCCTCGAGAACCGGTTGACCCATCGCCCGACCGAGCTGTCCGGTGGGCAGCAGCAACGGGTGGCAGCGGCCCGCGCGCTCGCCTCGCGTCCGCAGATCGTCTTCGCGGACGAGCCCACCGGTGCACTCGACTCCGCGGCCGGAACCGAGTTGCTCGGCTTCCTGCGCAAGGCAGTCAAGGAACTCGGCCAGACCGTCGTCGTGGTCACCCACGATCCGACCGCCGCCAGCTATGCCGACCGGGTCCTGTTCCTGGCCGACGGTCACGTCGTCGACGAGATGTTCGAGCCGACGGCCGACGCCGTACTCGACTTCATGAAGCATCTAGGAGCCTGAACCATGTTCACCGCAACACTGCGCGGCATGCTCGCGCACAAGGTGCGCCTCGTCCTGACCGTGGCCTCGATCGCGCTCGGGGTCGCCTTCCTGGCCGGCACCCTCGTCCTGACCGACACCATGCACCTGGCGTTCAACCAGCTGTTCGGCAAGGTCTCCGGCGGCACCGACGCGGTCGTTCGCGCCGAGGCCGCCTACAGCCAGTCCGAAGGCATCGGCACCAGCCGGGGTCCCATCCCCGCCGCTGTCCTCACCCAGGTCAACAAGGCCGACGGGGTCCGTACCGCCGAGGGCTCGGTCAGCGGCTACGCGCTGCTGACCGACAACGGTGGCCGGGCCGTGCTGACCAGCGGTGGAGCTCCCACCATGGGCTACAGCATGCCGGCCGATCCCGCCCTGCGCGGTGACGTCAAGATCCTGACCGGCGCAGCACCTTCGGGTGCGCATCAGGTCGCGATCGACGCCACCAGCGCCGAGGAGCACCACATCGCGCTCGGCTCCACGATCAAGGTGCTGTTCAACGGTCCGGCCGAGAACTTCACCGTCGTCGGCACCGTCGGATTCGGCGGCGAGAAGAACCTCGGCGGTACGACGGGGGCCTACTTCGACTCCGCCACCGCTCAGAAGGTGCTGGGAGCGCCCGGCCTCTTCGACTCGATCAACGTCAGCGCCGAACCCGGGGTGGCACCCGCCGACCTGGTTCAACGGATCACCAAGGTGCTGCCCGACGGCGCCGAGGCAGTGACCGGTGCGACCGTGGTGAAGGAGTCCACGGACGCGGTGAACAAGGACCTGAAGGTCGTCACCGTGCTGTTCATGATCTTCGCCGGCATCGCCCTGTTCGTGGGCTCGTTCATCATCTGGAACACGTTCACCATGACGATCACCCAGCGGTCCCGCGAGATCGCCCTGCTGCGGGCCATCGGCGCCACCCGGCGCCAGGTGAACCGGAGCCTGGTGCTCGAGGCGCTGCTGCTCGGCATCCTCGCGTCGGCCGTCGGTATCGGTCTCGGCCTGCTTGTCGCCAAGGGCCTCAACCTGCTGATGGACCTGGTCGGCTTCACCCTGCCCAGTACGTCGATGCAGGTGGAACCGCGCACCATCGTGGTGTCCCTGCTGGTCGGCACCGTGGTCACAGTCGCGGCGGCCCTCGTCCCGGCCTACCGGGCGACGAAGGTGCTGCCGGTCGAGGCGCTGCGTGAAGCGGTGCCAGGCTCCGGCAACCCGACGAAGAAGCGCATCATCAGCGGCGCCGTCGTGACTGTGGTCGGCCTGACCGGACTCTTCCTGACCTTGTACAGCGATCTGAGCATGAAGCTGTTCGGCCCAAGTCTGCTGGCGATCATCGTCGGTGTCCTCATGCTGCTGCCGGCTGCCGCCCGTCCGCTCGCGGCGCTGATCGGCGTCCCGCTGCGGCTGCGTGGCCTGCCCGGCGAGCTGGCCCGGCAGAACGCGATGCGCAACCCACGCCGTACGTCGTCCACGGCCGCCGCCCTGATGGTCGGCCTGACCCTGGTCGTCAGCATGGGCGTGTTCGCCTCGTCGCTGAAGGCATCGTTCACCGACATCATCGGAGACTCGACCAACGCCGCCCTGTTCATCACTCCGTCGAGCAAGCAGGGCCCGGGCTACAGCCCCGAGGCGATCAAGGTGGTCCAGGGCGTGGCCGGGGTCGACAAGGTCTCCGCCAGCGGCTGGGGGCAGGCCCGGTTCGACGGCGCGGATTCGAGCTACTCCTCGGTCGATCCCGCGACCGCGACCGCCGGGCTGAACCTGCGGTTGTCGGCCGGCTCGGTGTCGAACCTCGGCACCAGCGGGATCGTCGTGGCGCAGTCCGCCGCGACCACGCACGGGTGGAAGGTCGGCGACACCATCGGGACCGAGTTCGCCGCGACCGGCAAGCACACGATGAAGGTCGTCGGTATCTACGACAGCAAGGGCTGGATCAGCGACGACTTCGTCATCAGCATCGCTGCTCAGACCGCCGCTGCCGGTCCGCAGCTGATCACGTCCGGACTGGTCACGCTCGCACCCGGCGCCGACCGGTCGACGGTCCAGCAGGCCATCAGCGCGGCGCTGGCCGCCCACCCCGACGCGAAGGTTCTCGATCGCAAGGGATTCGAGAAGGAGGCCAGCGGTTTCATCGACTCGCTGCTCTCGTTCGTCACCGTGATGTTGATGCTGGCGGTCCTGATCGCCCTGCTGGGCATCGTCAACACCCTGGTGTTGTCGGTCTTCGAGCGGACCCGTGAGCTGGGCCTGCTCCGGGCGGTCGGCATGACGCGGGCCCAGGTCCGGGCGATGGTGCGCTGGGAGTCCGTGGTGATCTCCCTGATCGGTGCGCTGGCCGGCGCCGCCCTCGGCATCGGCTTGGGGCTCGCACTGTCGCAGGCACTCGCGGACGAGGGCATCAAGGCGATCTCGATCCCCGGTCTGCAGGTGGCGCTCTATGTGGTGCTGGCCGCGGTGGCAGGGGTCCTGGCGGCCCTCGGACCGGCCAGGTCGGCCGCCAAGGTCGATGTCCTGAAGGCGGTGGTGGCGGACTGAGCGCACACAGACGAAGGCCCCGGACCATGAGGTCCGGGGCCTTCGTTTCTCTGGTAGCCCCGACGGGATTCGAACCCGCGCTACCGCCTTGAGAGGGCGGCGTGCTAGGCCGCTACACAACGGGGCCAGAGGGTTGTCGTCCGGCCCTTCCGGGCCGGGCAACGAGGTTGAACTCTACCGATTTCCATCGGTGCGGTCCAATCCGCTGGGGTACTAGGACTCGAACCTAGACTAACTGAACCAGAATCAGACGGGCTGCCAATTACCCCATACCCCAAAGGCATTTCACTGCCGTTGTGAGACCGTCGCCGCCCTCACAACCTGGCTCGAAGAGAGTACCCGAGCAAGAGCCCGGACACCAAAACGAGCCCCCCTCCGGCGGGTTGTCACTCCCGTCACACCAGCCTCTTGCGGTCGGTCGGCGCCACGGTCAGCGGCAGCTCGCACACGGTCGCCAGCTTCATCCGCCGGGCCACCCACAACGCGACCGCGCCGAACGCCACGAACTTCGCCACATCAAGCACCACCAGCCCCCACGGCGCGTCCTGCACGCCCAGGCTCGCACCCACGCTGTTCGTCAGCGCCGCGAACACGAACGTCACTACGTTGTTCGCCGCGTGGGCCGCGATCGACGCCTCGAGTCCACCCGTGCGTACGACGAGCAGCGCCGCGACCAGCCCGAACGCGAACCGGTCCAGGAACAGCGCCGGACTCTGCCACGGCCAGACCCCGTGCGCCATCGTGAACACCAGGGTCGTGACGAGGATCGCCACCATCGAACTCCGCACCAGCGCCCCGACCGCCTGCAGCAGGTAACCGCGGAAGAAGTACTCCTCCCCCGCCGCCTGGAACGTCGAGGTCAGCAGTGTGACTGCGATCACCGCGACCGCATCCGGCGCCGCGCCACCGCCATGGCGTTCACCACCCGCGAGCTCGATGCCACCGAACTGGATGACCGCGAGCATCACCAGCTCGAGCGCCACGGCGACCACCGCGAACCACGCCAGCGCCCGCCAGCGCAGCCGCCCGACCACCGAGGACAACAGCCCCGGGGACTGCCGGTTCAGCTTCCGCGCGACCAGCATGCTCAGCGGGATCAGGACGATCAGCGACAGGTTCGTCGCCAGCAGCCCGAACCACGAGACCGTGCCGTCGGGATCCTTCCGGATGCCCTGCTGGAAGCCCAGGATGATCAGGCTGGCGATCATCCAGGCGACCAGGATCGTGAAGGCCCCGATCACCACGAATCCGCGCGGGGCGTCCGAGTTCCGCAGCAGCCGCTGGTACGGCGGCCCCGCGTCGGCCCGTTCCATGGCCGCCATCACGCCGTACGGCGGGCCCGCTCGAGCCGGTGCAGCGACTTCTCCCGGCCGAGCAGTTCCAGCGACTCGAACAATGGCGGCGAGATCCGGCGCCCGGAGATCGCCACCCGGACCGGCCCGAACGCGTTCTTCGGCTTCAGCCCGAGCCCGTCGATGAGCGATGCCCGCAGGGCCGCCTCGATCGCCTCGGTCGTCCACTCGACATCGGCCAGCGCCTTCGCCGACGCCTCCAGTACGGCGCCCGCGTCGCCGGTCAGCACCTTGGCCGCGGCATCGGAGTCGACCGTGAACGCGTCCTCGTCGACGAACAGGAACCCGAGCATGTCGACCGACTCGGACAGCGTGTTCATCCGCTCCTGCACCAGCGGTACGGCGGCCCGCAGCACGGCGAGCTGCTCGTCCGATGGCTCGGCCGGGAGCAGGCCGGCCGCGGCCAGGAACGGGATCATCCGGGACCCGAACTCGTCCGCCGGCAGCATCCGCATGTGGGCGGCGTTGATCGCCTCGCACTTCTTCGGATCGAACCGGGCCGCGTTCGAGTTCACCTTGCGGATGTCGAACGCCTTGATCATCTCGTCCATGGTGAAGACGTCACGGTCGTCGGCGATCGACCAGCCCAGCAGGGCCAGGTAGTTCAGCAGGCCCTCGGGCAGGAAGCCACGCTCCATGTACTCGCCGAGGCCGGAGCCCTTGTCGCGCTTCGACAGCCGCTTGTTGCCTTCGCCCATCACGAACGGCAGGTGCCCGAACCGGGGGGTCCGGCCGCTGCCGATGCCGATGTCGGCGAGCGCCTCGTACAGCGCGATCTGCCGGGGCGTCGACGGCAGCAGGTCCTCGCCGCGGAGCACGTGGGTGATCCCCATCAGCGCGTCGTCGACCGGGTTCACCAGCGGATAGAGCGGGTAACCGTTCGCCCGGACCAGGACGTAGTCGCCCAGGTTCTCCGGCAGGAAGGTGATCTCGCCGCGGACCAGGTCGTCGAACACGATCGGCCGGTCGGGCATCCGCAGCCGGACCACAGGCCGGCGGCCCTCGTCGACGTACGCCTTGACCTGCTCTTCGGTCAGCGTGCGGCAGTGGCCGTCGTACCCGCTGTGCTCGCCGGCGGTGCGGGCGGCCTCGCGACGTTGGTCGAGCTCCTCCTGCGAGCAGTAGCAGTGGTACGCCTTGTCGGCCGCGAGGAGTTTCGCGACGACGTCGGCGTACACGTCCATCCGCTCGGACTGCAGGTACGGGCCGAAGTCGCCGCCGACCTCGGGGCCCTCGTCCCAGGTCAGGCCGAGCCAGCGCAGCGAGTCGTAGGTGTACTGGTAGCCCTCTTCGGTGTTGCGCGCGGTGTCGGTGTCCTCGATCCGGAGCACCAGCTTGCCGCCGTAGTGCCGGGCGAAGGCCCAGTTGAACAGCGCGCTACGGATGTTGCCGACCGTCAGCAGGCCGGTCGGGGACGGTGGGAACCGCACCCGGACCTGGTTCGGTTCGAGGCCGCCGAGGACGTCGTCGTCTGGCCGCTCAGTCACGCACGATCACCTTGTTCGTCAGAGTTCCGATTCCTTCGATGCTGACCGCGACCTCGTCGCCGGGCAGCATCGGGCCGACCCCCGCCGGGGTGCCGGTGAGGACCACGTCGCCGGGCAGCAGCGTGGTGAAGGAGGTGATGTAGGCCAGCACCTCCGGGATGTCGAAGATGAACTGCGAGGTCCGCCCGTCCTGCTTCGGCTCGCCGTTCAGCTCTGTCGTGACGCGTACGTCGGACACGTCGAGCTCGGTGGTGATCCACGGGCCGAGCGGGCAGAACGTGTCGAACCCCTTGGCCCGGGCCCACTGCCCGTCGGTCTTCTGCAGATCCCGCGCGGTGACGTCGTTGGCCACCGTGTAGCCGAAGATCACCTCGTTGACCCGCTCCTTGGGCAGGTCGCGGCAGATCCGGCCGATCACGATCGCCAGCTCGCCCTCGAAGTGCAGGTTGTTGGTCTGCTCCGGATAGACGATGCCGTCCCGCGGGCCGATCACCGAGGTGTTCGGCTTCAGGAAGATCATCGGCTCCTTGGGCACCTCGTTGCCGAGCTCCTCGGCGTGCGCGGCGTAGTTGCGGCCGACGCAGACCACCTTGCTGCGCGGGATCACCGGGGCGAGCAGCCGGACATCGGTCAGTTGCAGCTTCTCCCCGGTGAACTGGACCGGCCGGTAGAGCGGGTCCGAGTCGAGCACGGCGACGGTGCCGACGAGGCCTTCGGGGTCGTCGGTCTCGACGACGCCGTACTTCGGTTCGTCGTCGACGGAGAATCTGGCGATACGCACGGCCCGAGCCTACCGTCGCAGGGGAATGAGACAGTTATCCGGTGACTGTTGATATCCGCCTGGCCCTTCCGGCCGAGTACGACGCGGCCGGCGAACTGACCGTGGAGGCGTACACGCACGACGGTTTCGTCCGGGGCGACTACGCGAGGACGCTGCGTGCGGCGGCTGACCGGGCCGCCAAGGCCGAGCTGTGGGTCGCGGCGGACGCCACCGGTCTGCTCGGCACTGTGACCTACTGTCCGCGTGGCTCTGTCTACCGGGAGATCGGGCTGGACGACGAGGGCGAGTTCCGGATGCTCGGCGTCGCGGGCCGGGCCCGCGGGCTCGGCATCGGGACCGCTCTGACCGAGCGGTGCATCGAGCGCACCCGGGAGCTGGGCCTGGCCCGCCTGGTTATGAGCAGTGCGGACTACATGACCACCGCTCACCGCATCTACGAACGTCTCGGCTTCGTTCGGCTCCCGTCGCGCGACTGGTCCCCGATCGCCGGTGTCGACCTGTACGCGTTCGCCCTGGACCTGTGACTGCCACGCTGACTCCGGGCGAGTGGACGTCGTACGCGACGGGTCACCGGCAACGCGTCGACGCGTTGCTGGCCGATCACCTCGAGCGCCGGCGTCGCCGCGAACCGCACCCGGTCGAGGACTTCCTCTTCACCTACTACCCCACCCGCCCGAACCAGCTCCGCATCTGGCACCCCGGGCCAGGCATTCGTCTGCTCGAGGCTTCTGAGTACGACGGACGCCGCGGCTACACGTACGTCGACGGTGCCGCGACCCTGGATCCGGCGGAGGTCTCGCGTCGCGCGGACAGCATCCGGTGGATCCGCCGGTTGCTCGCCGCGACGCTGGATCGCCAGCCACAGTTCGGGTGCTTCGGGATGCACGAATGGGCGATGGTCTATCGGACTTCCGCCGTACGCCATGAGAAGTGGCCGCTGCGACTGGGCACCGCCGGCACCGACCAGGTCGTCGAGTCTCACAAGATCGCCTGCTCGCACTTCGACGCGTTCCGTTTCTTCACATCGCCCGCCCGTCCGCTGAACGTCCTGCAACCGACCCGCGAATCCCAGCCCACGCTGGAACAAGGCGGGTGCCTGCACGCCAACATGGACCTCTACAAGTGGGCCTCGAAACTCATGCCCTTTACCCCCAGTGCGCTGGTCCTGGACTGCTTCGAGTTGGCTCGCGACATCCGCACCCTCGACATGCGCGCCTCGCCGTACGACCTCTCGCCCCTTGGCTACGAGCCCGTCGCCGTCGAAACCCCTGCGGGCAAAGCCGAGTACGCCGCCGCCCAACGCACCTTCGCCCAGCGCGCCCGCCCGCTCCGTCGGCAGCTCATCGCCCTTTGCGACAGCCTCCTCGGCTAACCTCGGCCTCATGGGAAAGATCGTCGCCATCACACTGGGCGCTCTGCTGCTCGCCATCGGCGCCGTCTGGACCCTCCAAGGCCTCGGCTACCTCAAAGGCAGCTCGATGACCGGCAGCTCTTTCTGGGCCATCGTCGGCCCCCTCGTCGCAGCAGCCGGCGTCTCCCTCCTCTACGTCGCCTTCCGCGGCCCCCAGAAACGCTGACCTCTCGGCTCGGTGTGCCGACAGGCCGGGGCAGAGCCGGGCTGGAGTGTCGACGGGCAGCCCTAAGCTTGCGCAGCAGTAGATCACTTGGAGGATGGCCAGTGGTGGAGTACGGGGAGATCGCGAGACTGAGAGACAGGCATCCTGCCTGGCGGCTGCTGCGTGCCGGCAACGCCGCGCTTGTGTTGTCGTTCCTCGGCCGATTCTTCGTGGACGAGAACCATGGAGCGACGTCCGCGAACGTTCTTGCATCAGCTCTCGACGACGAGCTGTACGCACTGAATTCTGCCGATCCTGAGCAACCTCGTTATCCGCGCACGGCTACCGATTATCTGGAGGATTGGGCCGCCACCGAGGCAGGCTGGCTGCGACGCTTCTATCCGCTCGGCTCCGATGAGGTCCACTACGACGCGACCCCCGCGTTCGAGAAGGCCCATTCGTGGGTGACCGGCCTCCAGATCAGGGCGTTCGTCGGCACCGAGTCCCGCCTGCACACCGTCGTCGAGCTGTTGCGCCAGATTGTGCATGGCACGGAGACCGACCCTGAGGTCCGGCTCGCCGAACTGCGGCGACGACGCGCTGCGATCGACCGGGAGATCGCCGACGTCGAGGCCGGTACCGTCACCATCCTCGACCGGGTCGCACTCCGCGACCGCTATCAGCAGTTCGCGAGCACGGCCCGGGAGCTGCTGTCGGACTTCCGGGAGGTCGAGGAGAACTTCCGCGGCCTCGACCGCGCTGCCCGCGAGCAGATCGCCGCATGGCAGGGCAGCAAGGGAGACCTCCTGGCCGAGCTGGTCGGAAGTCGCGCCGACATCAACGGATCGGACCAGGGCCGCAGCTTCCAGGCGTTCTACGACTTCCTGCTGTCCGAGGCACGCCAGGACGAGCTGTCCGCGTTGCTGACTCAGGTTCAGTCCCTCGATGAGGTCGAGGCGGACCGGCGCCTGCGAACCATCCATCACGACTGGTCCGAGGCCGCCGAGCGCACCCAGGGCACCGTGCGGCAGATCTCCGAGCAGCTCCGGCGGTTCCTGGACGACCAGGTGTGGCTGGAGAACCGTCGAGTGATCGATCTGGTCCGCTTGGTGGAGACCGCTGCGCTGACGTGCCGCGATTCGCCGCCGCAGTTCGGACTGGAGATCGACGAGCCCGGCGTCCCCATCGCGCTGCCGTTCGAGCGCCCGCTGTACGACGCCAGTCCGGCGGCGCGCGTCGACAGCCTGCTGGCTCCCGTCGACGACGAGATCGTGGACGTCGCCGCACTTCTGGACCAGAGCTTCGTCGATCAGGCACGTCTGGCCGGCAACATCCGATCCGTCGTACCGGAGCGGAGCTCGGCGCTGCTCAGCGACATCATCGACCTCTATCCGGTGGAGCACGGTGCGGCCGAGATCGTCGGATACCTCGCCCTGACCGACGAGGACATCGACGTGACCATGGACGAGGACGCCGAGATCCTGGTCGAGTACACCGACGGCGACGTCGTACGGCGAGCGAGGCTGCCACAGGTGACGGTGACACGACGATGAGGACACCGGACGAGCAGGCCGTCGCGACGGCCATCATCCGCCTGATGCGCGGCGTCGCCTACCGCGAGACCGATGAGGACACCTGGTCCGCGCTGCAACGACACGGCCCGGCGGTGCGGGACCACTTCACCACCATCGGCGTCGACGTGGTGGTCGACGACACCGAGGGCTACGCCTATCTGCGCAGCCAGGAAGAAGGCGACGGCGACGCCGCATTGCCCCGCCTGGTGAACCGACGGAGCCTCACGTACAACCTCAGCCTGCTGCTCGTCCTGTTGCGCAAGCGTCTCGTGGAGTTCGAGACCAAGGGCGGCGAAGGCAAGCTGGTCCTGAGTCGAGACCAGATTGTCGACCTCTTGCGGCTCTTCCTCGCCGACTCGACCAACGAGGCGCGGGTCATCGACCAGGCGGAGACTACGATCAGAAAGGCCGCGGAGCTGGGTTTCCTGCGACAGCTCCGGGGCCAGACCGACCAGTGGGAGGTCCGGCGCATTCTCAAGGCCTATGTCGACGCCCAGACGCTGTCCGACTTCGCCGGGAAGCTGCGGGAGTACGCGCCCGCCGCGGAAGGCGGCGGCGATGAGTGACGGTCTGTTCTCGTCGGTCGAGCTCCAGGTCGCCGGCCGTGCCGGCTACCGGCTGGACCACCTGGAGGTCTTCAACTGGGGCACCTTCGATCAGCGGGTCTGGCGCCTGACCCCGGGCGGCGAGACGACCCTGCTGACCGGCGACATCGGCAGCGGGAAGTCCACCCTGGTCGACGCGGTGACGACACTTCTGCTGCCCGCACACAAGATCTCCTACAACAAGGCGGCCGGCGCCGAGGCCAAGGAACGGACGCTGCGCAGTTACGTCGAGGGGCACTACAAGTCCGAGCGCATCGAGTCCTCGGGCACGTCGCGACCGATCGGCCTGCGCGACCACACGTCGTACTCCGTCCTCCTCGGCGTGTTCGTCAACGAGGGGCACGGCGAGACCGTCACCGTGGCGCAAGTCTTCCACCAGAAGGACAAAGCCGGCCAGCCGGACCGCTTCTTCGTCACCTCGGCCAAGGAACTCTCGATCGAGGGTGAGTTCACCGCCTTCGGATCCGACCTCAACGACCTGCGCCGGCGGCTGCGGTCGGCCGGTGCCGAGATCCACACCGTCTTTCCCGAGTACTCCCGCCACGTCCGGCGGTTGCTGGGCATCAGGTCTGAGCAGTCGATGGAGCTGTTCCACCAGACCGTCTCGATGAAGTCGGTCGGCAATCTCAACGAGTTCGTCCGCAACCACATGCTGGAACCGGTCGACGCCGCCGAGCGGGTCAAGGGCATCGTCGCTCATTTCGAGGACCTGACCAAGGCGCACGACGCGGTCAAGCGCGCCCGGGATCAACTCGAAGCACTGCGGCCGTTGGTCGCCACCAGCGACAAGTACGACGACGCGATGGCCCGGCGGACGATCGCCGAACGGCGACGCGACGCCGTGCGCCTGTTCTTCGCCGAGCTACGGATCCGCCTGCTGTCCGAGGAGATTGACGCGAACGAGGCGAGGCGCGCGACCCACGCGCAGCAGGCGACCGAGACGCAGCAGGCCTATCGGGCCGCCGGCCAGGCGCGCGAGCGACTGATCGCCGATCGCTCGACGGCGGGCGGTGATCGCGTCAGCCAACTCGAGGCCGAGGCCGAAGCAGCCCGTGCCCAAGCCACCGAGCGGCGAGACCGCCGGGCCGGTTTCGACTCCCGGGTCCAGGCTGCCGGTCTCGACGCGGTGACCGATGCCGAAGGCTTCGCTGCCTTGGCCATCCACACCACGGAGAACCGGGGCAGGCTCGAGACGCGGCAGGACGGCCTCGAGGAGGAGCGCGCCGGGTGCATCGGGCAGCGCGGCGAGCTCCGACGCCAGGGCGAGGAGACCCGGGCCGAACTGACCAGCCTGGCCGGCCGGACGAGCAACCTGCCCAGCAGTCACCTCGACGTTCGCGCTCAGCTGTGCCAGGAGCTGGGGCTCGAGGAGACCGAACTGCCCTTCGCCGGCGAGCTGCTCGATGTCGCCGCGGAGTTCTCGGAGTGGCGAGGAGCCGCCGAACGGGTGCTCCGAGGTTTCGCCGTCTCCCTGCTCGTGCCGCAACAGCACTACGGCCGGGTCGCTCGCTGGGTCAACGACCATCGCCTGACCTACCGGCGAAACGACGGCACAGTGGTCGGCGGCCGGCTGGTCTACGAGCGCGTGGCCGCGCGCCGAGTGCGGCTGCGCGCGACCGGGTCTTCGGATGCGTTGGTCCTCGCAGACACATTGGACATCGCCGACGGCCCGTTCCACGACTACCTGCGTGACGAGCTCGTCCGCAGGGCCGACTACCGCTGCGTCGACTCCGTCGAGCAGTTCCGGGAGGAGAATCGGGCCGTCACCCGGCAAGGTCAGGTTCGCTCGGGTGACCGGCACGAGAAGGACGATCGGTCCAGGGTCGACGACCCCCGCGGATGGGTGCTCGGCTGGGTGAACGAGCGGAAGGTCGCCGCCCTGACGGAGCAGCTCGTCCAGCAGCAGCAGCAGTTGCTGTCGGCCGACCAGCGCTTCGAAGCGCTCCAGAAGGAGGGCCGGGAGCTGTCGGCACAGTTGACCGCGCTGGCGAACCTGGCGGTCTACACGTCCTGGAGCGAGCTGGACTGGAAGGATGCCCTCGCCCGTGCCGAGGCCGCGGAGGCGGAGCGGCAACGCCTCGTCGCCGGCTCGTCGGCACTGGCCGAGATCGAGCGGCGCCTCGGGGCCAACGCCGAACTGGCCAGCGGGCTGGAGGCCAAACTGACCGAGCTCACCGGTGATGTCCGGGTGCTCGCGGAGAGAATCGACCGGGCCACAGAGTCCCGGCGGGCAGATCAGCGGTTCGTCGCAGATCAGCCGGCCGACCAGGTCGCGACCGGCAGAGCGTCGTACCGCGATCTCGAAGCCCTGCTCGAGGGCAAGATGCCGAAGACCGCCGAGGCCTGTGGCCGGGCGGCCGAGTCGCTGAGCTCGGACTTGCAGGCCACCATCGATCGGATCGGCCGAGAGCTCGGCGGCTACACCCAGAGCATCCTGCAGTACATGAACGACGTACGGCGCCGCTGGCCCGAGGCAACGACGGAGATGGACGCGAGTGTCGACGCACGAGCAGAGTTCGGCGCGTTCCACGACCGGGTGGCGAACGACGACCTCCCCCGGTTCGAGGATGAATTCAAGCGACAGCTCAACACCAACACGATCCGTGAGCTCGCGCAGTTCAACAACTGGCTGCGGCGCCAGTCCGATGAGATCCACACCCGCGTCGACCGGATCAACGAGGCCCTCGGTGCGATCGACTACAGCGCCGGACGGTACATCACGCTCGTCGCCGAGCGGACCGTCAACCAGGAGATCCAGAACTTCCGCAGCGACCTGCGCACGGCAACCGATGACACCTTGACCCCCGACGACGATCAGTACTCCGAACACCGCTTCCTCGAGGTCCAACGGATCATCGATCGGTTCCGCGGCCGGGACGGCCACGCCGACGCCGACAAGGCGTGGACTCGCCGGGTGACCGACGTCCGCAACTGGTTCACGTTCTCGGCCTCCGAGCGTGATCGCGAGACCGACCGCGAGTGGGAGCATTATCGCGACTCCGACGGCAAGTCCGGCGGTCAGAAGGAGAAGCTGGCTTACACGATCCTTGCCGCCTCACTCGCCTACCAGTTCGGCCTGGAGTGGGGCGCGGAGAAGTCGCGGGACTTCCGGTTCGCAGTCATCGACGAGGCGTTCGGCCGGGGGTCGGACGCGTCGACGCGCTATGCACTGGAACTCTTCGCCAAGCTCGGCCTGCAACTGCTCATCGTGACTCCCTTGCAGAAGGTGCACGTGATCGAGCCTTATGTCAAAGCAATCGGATTCGTCGACAACCCGGCCGGAAGCTACTCGCGGCTCCAGACCCTGACGATCGAGGAGTTCCAGGAACGCCGGGCCGGGCATCGGACATGACCGACTGGACGACGGTTCCCGACATCCGGGCCCGGGTCCTGCGCCGCTGGGACGACGGCACGTTGCTACGAGCCCTGGCTGCCGGGCACCCGTTCCCGATCATCGACATCCCGCTGCGAGGGCCCCGAGCCGCACAGATCGGCGACGACCTCGATGCGGTCCGGGATTGGATCGCGGCACTGGACGCCGGTCGTCGCGGTGACGCCCAGTACTCCCTCGAGTATGCCTCGATCGGCGGCCGCCTGATCGGGCGCAATGAGCTACCCACGCGCGCGAAGGTGACGACGTACAAGCAGGCGTGGGCTCTGCTCGGCGTCGCGGGAAAGGCAGATGAGTTCGCCGAGATCCTGGCACTGACCGCTGGATATCCGGCCGTCCACACCTGGGTTGCCAGTCAACCGCTCCGAGCACTCGCACTGGGGCGGAGCTGGCCGGGCCTGCTGACGGCATATCGCTGGCTCGCGGACGCACGGGGCTCGTCCAAGTACCTCAGAGAGATCAGTGCGCCCGGTGTCGACACCAAGTTCGTCGAGCGGCACCGCTCAGTCCTCGCCCAGCTGCTCGGCGTATCAGCCTCGTCGGCGGGATTCCTCACCGCTCTCGGGCTGCGCACAAAGCCTGAAATGGTGCGTTTGCGCCCGGGCTCCGGGCTCGGGCTCGTATCGCCGTTCTCCGAGGCAGCGTTGCGGCTGGAGGAGCTCGCACAGCTCGACCTCGAGGTACGAGACGCCGTGATCGTCGAGAACGAGATCACCTTTCTGAGTGTCCCCGTCCCGGTCGAGGGAATCGTGGTGTGGGGGAAAGGCTTCGAAGTCAACCGTCCCGGTTCGCTGCCGTGGCTCCGCGACGCCCAAGTGCACTACTGGGGCGACCTCGACACCCACGGGTTCGCGATCCTCAACCAACTCAGGGCATGGCTGCCACAGACCCGTTCATTCATGATGGACAGGGACACCCTGCTCGCCCATCGCGAGCGCTGGGGACGTGAGGCCACACCGACGGCAGCGCACCTCAGCCGCCTCACTGTCGCTGAGGCGGCGCTCTACTCAGACCTGGTCACCGATCGGTTCGGGGAACGCATCCGGCTCGAACAGGAGCGCATCGACTGGACCTGGGTCGAGAAGCGTCTCGGCTACCGCTGATCGTGGGCGAGTCACGCCGGCCTGGTTGCCTTGAGCGCGAACAGTAAGGGATCCGGGGCGCATCGTCCGGTAGTCGCCACCAGCCTTCCGGCGTTTGCTGCATGGCGGGCCAGCGTGGCCAGGGGAGGACTTCGGACTCGCGCAAAGTGGTGACGTGGAGGCCTTCGCCGACGAGGCTGGTGACGATTTCGCCGAGGCCGTGGTGCCATTCGTAGCTGCGTTGGCGGCCGGGGACCTCGTCGCCGGTGTAGCTGACGGTGGAGTCGTGGGCGATCGCGCCGCGGCCTTCGAGGTAGTCGGCGCGGAGGGTGAGGTCGTCGGACTCGCCGGGAAGGGAGACCTCGCGGAGTGCCGTGAGCAGCGGGTGGAACTCGACGAGGTAGAGAGCGCCACCGGGTTTCAGCAGCTCGTGAACCACCTTGGCCCACTGCTGCAGGTCCGGGAGATAGCAGAGCGCGCCCTTGCCGGTGTAGACGACATCGAACTGCCGGCCCTGCAGCGCATCGACCGCGTCGTACACGTTGGCGTGCACGTAGTCGACGTCTTGCTCAGCGTCGGCAGCGATCTGGCGAGCTTCCTCGAGGGACTTCAGGGAGAGGTCCAGCCCGGTGACCCGCGCCGCGCCGGGCGAAGGCGATCGTCTCGGTGCCGAGGTGGCATTGCAGGTGGAGTACGTCGCGTCCTTCAAGTGGGCCGAGGTCTGCCCACTCGTAGTCCGCGAACCAATACTCCGGGGGCTGACTGTAGAACCGGCTCGCCGCGTGGAGCGGCGCTCGCGCGTCCCAGTCGGCCTCATTCGCGGCCACCATCTGCCGAGTCTCCGCGTCCAACGTCACCGGTGCCTCCGTCCGTCTCCGTTCGGCCACGGACCAGTCTGCCCACAGCTGGGTCCACACCTCGCCACTCATGCTCATCGACGCCCCCTCACCCGCCGTCACGGCTGCCGGTGACGCCATGACAGCGGAAGCCGCTCGTGGCCTGGGGAACGATGCCACGTTCTGTCACCACGGATCGGTCGGGCTCTCCACGATCCACAGGCTGTGGACTCTTGTTCAAGGTTTGTGGATAAGGTTGAATAAGAGGTATGGCACGGGTCGAGTTGCATCGGTGGCCTGGGCACCCGGACGGGTTCACCCGGGCAGAGCGGTTGGGTGGGTCGTACGAGTTGTATTTCCCGGATCCGCTGGTCGGGCGTGAGTTCGACCTGAGCAACGACGTTCTCGCCGCACTGGAGGATGCGGCCGGCGATCTCGCCCGGCTGGACGCGACCGCTGCCGTCCTGACGAACAGCGAGGCGCTGGCACGGCTCCTGTTGCGGGCCGAGGCCGTCGGGTCGTCGCAGATCGAGGGGCTCGTTGTCGGCGCGCGCCGCCTGCTCAAGGCCGACGTCCTCCGTGATCGGCCCACCAGCGGACCCGGCGACGTCACCGCCGAGGAAGTGCTGGGCGCTGTCGACGCGATGACCTGGGTGACCGAGTCCGTCCAGGCCGGCGACAAGCTCGAGGTCGACCACCTGCTCGAGGCGCACCGTCGGCTGATGGCCCAGTCTCCGACGCCGGAGTTCGGCGGGGAGGTCCGCTATCTGCAGAACTGGATCGGCGGCCGCTCCCCCGCCGAGGCGTACTACGTCCCGCCGCCGGCGCAGCTGCTCCCCGACCTGCTCGCGGATCTGATGGCCTTCGTCCGGGAGTCCCGGCTGCCGGTGCTCGCCAAGACCGCGATCGCGCACGCACAGTTCGAGACGATCCATCCCTTTGCCGACGGCAACGGACGGACCGGGCGTGCGCTGATCCACCTGATCCTGCGGGCCGACGGCCTCATCACCCGGACCGTGCCGCCGGTGTCGCTGTCGCTCGCCACACATGCGACGCAGTACATCGATGCGCTGACAGCCTTCCGGTATGTCGGACGGGCGACCACGATCAAGGCTCGGTCTGCGGCGAACCCCTGGCTGCAGATGTTCGCGATGGCATGCAGCCATGCGACCGCGGAGGCAGCCCGCTTCGAACAGACGGCGACCGACCTGAAGACCGCCTGGCGCGAACGGGCCGCGCCGGTCCGCGCGGGCTCCGCGACCGACCTGTTGATCGACGCCTTGCCCGCGGCCCCGGTCCTCACGCTCACCGCGGCCGCGCGGCTCATCGACCGGTCTCAGCAGGCCGCCAACCAAGGACTCGCGCGCCTGGTCGAGACACGTGTCCTGCGCGAGGTCACCGACGGCCGCCGGAACCGCGTCTACGAGGCGCCCGAACTGATCGACGCGTTCACGTTGCTCGAACGGCGCTTCGCCAGCCCGGCGGCCGATACCAGGATCGAACCGCCTAGCAGACCCGTGCCGTCGAGGCCAGAACCAACACACCGTCAGCATTGACTTTCTCCTCCCCGTCGGGACACAATTCGAACACATGTTCGATCGCGTCTCAAATCGAGATGCCCGACGGGGAGCGTGAGGAATCGTGATGCCGGAGCCGTTCGACTGGGAGATCCTGCACCGACCATCGGCGATGGCGATGGTGCGAGGCCAGCTCGGCTTCAGCTGGATGGTGCTGTCCGGACGGCTCGCCCAACTGACCGACGAGCAGTACTTCTGGCGTCCGAGCAGTGAGGCCCTGACCGTCGTACGACGTCACTACGCCTCGCACTACCGATCACTCGGATCCGGGGAGTGGGTGGCGCAGTGGCCGGACGAGCCGGACCATCGCGGCCCGCGCACGATCGCCTGGCTGATCGCCCACCTGACCGAGACGTTCTTCGAGCGCTGGGAGTGGACGTTCGGCGAGAGCCGGCAGGGGCGCGCCGACATCACGCTGCACGGCAACGCCCGCGATGCGGTCGCCTGGCTGACGCACTGGGTGGACGCCTGGCAGGAGTCGATCGCCGCGCTGGACGAGGAGCAGGTGATGGCGGTCGGCCTGAGCCAGGCGACCGAGCTGGACGCCGGCGAGCCGTTCGGTCACGTCGTGCTCCGGCTCAACCGCGAGCTGATCCACCACGGCTCGGAGATCATGACTTTGCAGGATCTCTATGCCGTCGCAGCGTGAGGACCACAACATGTGCGACACGCGGCGTGGCGCTACCACAAGATCTAGTGCGATCCACCTAGCATCACTACTGCTGGTGGTTCGGAGCGGCTCTACATATTTGGACAGCTCATCGCGTCCGGCACCACAAGATGTGGGCCACTCCGAGGCAACAGGGGAATCCGGTGCGAATCCGGAACTGCCCCGCAACGGTGAGCGGACACTGTCCGCGAGTCCGGATACCTGCCACCGGCGCGCGCACCGCCGGTGCGCGCGGTCCGAGACCTCGCGGGTGGGTCGCAGGGCGTGGCGGCAGCGTTCCCGGCCGGAGCTGCCTGCCTCGTCATGCGCCCATCCGTGCGGCAACGGTCCTCCGAACTCTTGTGGAGAGCACACCTGTGACTATTGCTTCCTCATCCTCCGCGGTGACGACCGACCAGCCGATCCAGCTGACCGTCGTCCGCCGTGACGGCAGCAGCACCGCGTTCGATCCGACCAAGATCTCCGTTGCCATGAGCAAGGCGTTCCTCGCGGTCGAGGGCGCCGACGCCGGCGCCACCCACCGGGTCCGCGACCTGGTGGCCGAGCTGACCGGCCGGGTCGTGGGCGCCTTGACCAGCCGCGGCGACACCCGCCGCAGCGTCCAGGTCGAAGACATCCAGGACCAGGTCGAGCTGGCGCTGATGCGCGCCGGTGAGCACCAGGTCGCCCGGGCCTATGTGTTGTACCGCGAGGAGCGGACCAAGGCCAGGACACCATCTGACCCGGCCGGGATCGCCGAGCGGCCCGCGGTCTCGGTGCGCGCCGCGGACGGCAGCACCGCGCCATTGGATGTCGACCGGCTGCGGGTGATCGTCGCGGAAGCGGCCGATGGGCTCGACTCGGTCGACCCCGAGCTGATCCTCGACGAGACTCTCGGCTCCTGCTACGACGGCATCGCACAGCACGAGGTCGAGTTCGCGCTGGTGATGGCCGCCCGGTCCTACGTCGAGACCGAGCCGCAGTACAGCTTCGCCGCGTCCCGCCTGCTGCTGGACCAGATCCGCCGCGAGGCCCTCGGCCGCGTGCACGGCGAGCCCCGGCAGGCCAGCCAGGCCGACATGACCGAGGCGTATGCGGACTACTTCCCGCGCTACATCCAGGTCGGTATCGACGCCGGTCACCTCGATGCCGAGCTGGCCACCTTCGACCTCGACCGGCTCGCCGCCGCGATCCGTCCCGAGCGCGATCTCGACTTCACCTTCCTCGCTCTCCAGACCCTGTACGACCGGTACCTGCTGCACATCGACAAGGTCCGGTTCGAGCTGCCGCAGGCGTTCTTCCTCCGGGTCGCGATGGGGATGGCGCTGCGCGAGGACGACCGGGAGGCGCGCGCGATCCAGTTCTACGAACTGCTCAGCTCGTTCCGGTTCATGTCGTCGACGCCGACGCTGTTCAACTCCGGCACCACTCGGCCGCAGCTGTCGTCGTGCTTCCTGACCACGGTCGACGACGACCTGGCCGGCATCTTCCACGGCATCCGCAACAACGCTCTGCTCGCCAAGTACTCCGGCGGCCTCGGCAACGACTGGACCCCGGTCCGCGGCATCGGCGCCAAGATCCGCGGCACCAACGGTGAGTCGCAGGGCGTCGTACCGTTCCTGAAGATCGCCAACGACACCGCCGTGGCGGTCAACCAGGGTGGCAAGCGCAAGGGCGCGGTCTGCGCGTACCTGGAGACCTGGCACATCGACGTCGAGGAGTTCCTCGACCTGCGCAAGAACACCGGCGACGAGCGGCGTCGTACTCATGACATGAACACGGCCAACTGGGTGCCGGACCTGTTCCTCCAGCGCGTCGAGGCGGGCGGCGACTGGACCCTGTTCTCGCCGAACGAGGTCCCGGACCTGCACGACTTGTACGGCGCAGCGTTCGCCGAGGCGTACACCGGCTACGAAGCGGCGGCGGACCGTGGCGAGATCCGCGTGTTCAAGCGGGTCAAGGCCGTCGACCTGTGGCGCCGGATGCTGACCGTGCTGTTCGAGACCGGGCATCCATGGATCACCTTCAAGGACGCCTGCAACCTGCGCTCGCCGCAGCAGCATGACGGCGTGGTCCACTCGTCGAACCTGTGCACCGAGATCACTCTCAACACGACGGTCGAGGAGACCGCGGTCTGCAACCTCGGCTCGGTCAACCTGGTCGCGCACCTGACCGAGGGGGGTCTCGACGCCGATCTGCTCCGCGACACCGTGAAGACGGCGGTCCGGATGCTCGACAACGTCATCGACGTGAACTTCTACACCACGCCCGAGTCCGAGCGCGCGAACCAGCGCCACCGCCCGGTCGGCCTCGGCCTGATGGGCTTCGCCGACGCGCTGTTCTCGCTGCGGATCCCGTACTCCTCCGACGCCGCGGTCGAGTTCGCGGACAGCGCGATGGAGCAGATCAGCTACCACGCGATCGAGGCGTCCAGCGACCTCGCCGCCGAGCGTGGCCGCTACTCGACGTACGACGGTTCGCTGTGGAGCAAGGGGATCCTGCCGATCGACTCGCTCGAGCTGCTCCGGGCCGCTCGGGACGGCGACGTGATCGTCGACGACAGCACGCAGCTCGACTGGGATGTGCTCCGGCAGAAGGTGCTGCGCGACGGCATGCGGAACTCGAACGTGATGGCGATCGCGCCGACCGCGACGATCTCCAACATCTGCGGCGTGAGCCAGTCGATCGAGCCGGCGTACAGCAACCTGTTCGTGAAGTCGAACATGTCCGGTGAGTTCACCGTCGCGAACCCGTACCTCGTCGCCGACCTGAAGGCGCGCGGGCTGTGGGACCAGGTGATGGTGTCGGACCTGAAGTACCACGACGGCGTCCTGGCCGGGATCGAGCGGGTGCCGGCCGACCTGCGCGAGCTGTACGCGACCGCCTTCGAGATCGACCCGATGTGGCTCGTGAAGGCGGCGTCGCGGCGGCAGAAGTGGATCGACCAGGCGCAGTCGCTGAACCTTTACATGGCCGCGCCGTCCGGCCGGGCGCTGGACGAGCTGTACCGATCGGCGTGGCGATATGGCCTCAAGACGACTTATTACCTGCGTTCCCAGTCAGCAACCCACGTCGAGAAGTCCACGCTGACGGGCACGGATGGACGACTGAACGCGGTAGCGGTTGCACTTCCTGAACCTGCGGGAGCTGTCTGCTCCATCGACGACCCGGACTGCGAGGCCTGCCAGTGACGACCGGATTGAGTGAGATCGCCGTCGGCGCGTCGCGTGTCGAGGTCGCCGACAAGGCGATGATCAACGCGCGGGCCGACGTCAACCAGTTGCTGCCGTTGAAGTACCGGTGGGCCTGGGACAAATACCTTGCCGCATGCAACAACCACTGGATGCCGACCGAGGTGGCGATGCAGGCCGACATCTCGCTGTGGCGGCGTCAACCAGGGGCACGCGACGGGCTGACCGACGACGAGCGGCTGATGCTCAAGCGCAACCTCGGGTTCTTCGCCACTGCGGAGTCCCTGGTCGCGAACAACATCGTCCTGGCCGTCTACCGGCAGCTGACCAACCCCGAATGCCGGCAGTACCTGCTCCGCCAGGCGTTCGAGGAGGCCGTGCACACGCACACCTTCCAGTACATCTGTACGTCGCTCGGCCTGGACGAGGGCGAGTTGTTCAACATGTACCGCGAGGTGCCATCGATCTCGGACAAGGACGCCTGGGCGCTGAAGTACACGCAGCACCTGGAAGACCCGGATTTCCGCACTGGGACGCCGGCCACCGACACCGCGTTCCTGCGCGATCTGATCGCGTTCTACGTGGTGTTCGAGGGGATGTGGTTCTACACCGGGTTCGCGCAGATCCTGTCGCTGGGCCGGCGGAACAAGATGGTCGGCATCGCCGAGCAGTACCAGTACATCCTGCGGGACGAGTCGATCCACCTGAACTTCGGCATCGACTGCATCAACCAGATCAAGCAGGAGAACCCGCACCTGTGGACCGAGGCGTTCCAGGCCGAGATCCGGCAGATGCTGACCGAGGCCTGCGAACTGGAGGTCGCCTACGGGCGGGCCACGATGCCGAATGGCATGCTCGGCCTCACCGCGGAGCTGTGCGAGCAGTACATGCACTTCATCACCGACCGCCGCGCCGAGCAGATCGGCCTCGCCCCGATCTTCGGCGAGACCCGCAATCCGTTCGGGTGGATGTCGGAGGTGATGGACCTGAAGAAGGAGAAGAACTTCTTCGAGACCCGCGTCATCGAGTACCAGTCATCAAGCGGCCTGAGCTGGGACTGAGGTAGCCGGCGCGCGCCCGCCAGGACCTGCCCTGGCGGGCGCGCGCCGTCATCAGGGCGACGAGGAGTCAGCCGAGCAGCGCGATGATCTCGGCTGTGGTGCCGGTTTCGCCGAGGCGGGGGAAGATCCGGGTGAGGGCGTGGTCGTGGGAGTCGGCGGACAGGTCGGTCATCGCGTCGGTGGCGAGGGTGACGTTGTAGCCGTGTTCGTAGGCGGCGCGGGCGGTCGACTCGACGCCGATGCTGGTCGCGATTCCGGTCAGGACGATCTGCGTGATACCGCGGCGGCGCAGGTGGACGTCGAGGTCGGTGCCGTAGAACGCGCCCCAGTTCCGCTTGGTGACGATGATGTCCTCGGGATGCCCGGCCAGTTGGTCGACGATCTCGGCGGCGTTGGCGGTCGGCGTACCGGTCCGGCGCTGAAGCTCGGTGCGCCCGGGCAGGCGATCGGAACCGTCGGCGGCGAAGCTGACCCGGACCAGGACGACCGGAAGGTCGTGCTTGCGGAAAGCATCGGCGAGCTCCGCCGTCCGGTTGATCACGTCCGCGGTGGAATACGGCTCGCCGAGAAGGACGGCGACGCCGTTCTGCAGGTCGATGACCACGAGGGCGGTCTTCGGGTCGAGGGTGGTGACGGGCACGATGAGCCTCTCAGTTGGGTTGTGGACGACCGATCCCAGCGGGCGGGGGCCGGTCGAATCTGGCCGGGGCAGGGGTCACCGCGAGGCCGCCGCCTCGAGGGCGGTGTCGAGGAGAGCCAGAGCCTTCACGATGGTTTGCCGCTCGGCTTCCGTGCAGTTGTCCTGCAGGGCCTGGGCCAGCCACTCCTGCCGAACCCTCCGGTCACCCTGGATCCGGTGCCGGCCTGTCGTGGTCAGTGAGATGACCTGGCGACGGCCGTCCTGAGGATCCGGATGGCGCTCGATCAGGTCGGCCGCGCGGAGGGCGGACAGGATCGCGGCCATCGACTGCGGACGAACCCGCTCCGCCGCCGCCAGTTCGCTGGCCGACGCCGGACCGTCCTTGTCCAGCCGGCTGAGCACGGACGACTGCGACGGGGTCAGGTCGTCCTTGTCCGCGAGCTCCTTCAACCGGCGTTTGACGCGGCCGAAGACCACCCGCACCTCGCCGGCAGCCTGCACCGCCGACGCCGAGATCGTTGCACTCATCTGAACAGCATAAACTGATCAGTCCGAACTGACTAAACAGGGGAGGTTGCCGACCCGCTCCGGGTGTGATCACGTAGACCGTGTGAGCCTGGTGGAGCTTCGGGACGCTGCGACGAGGGTCCTGGACGAGAACTGGACCGGCCGTTCGACGGTGCCGTCGCGTTCGCTGTACCCGCATCAGTGGAGCTGGGACTCCGCATTCATCGCGATCGGACTGCGACATGCCGCACCACAGCGCGCTCAGATCGAACTGGAGTCGCTGTTCGCCTCGCAGTGGCAGGACGGACGGATCCCGCACATCAACTTCTCCCCCAGCGTGCCGCGAGACGCCTACTTCCCGGGACCCGACTTCTGGCAGGCATCGACCCCCGGCGGCGTCGAGACCTCGGGGATCGTCCAGCCCCCGGTTCACGCACTCGCCGTCTGGTTGACCCACCAGGCCGACGAGGCGGAGTCGGTACGACGCGACTTCCTGGCCGGGCTGTATCCGAAGCTCGTTGCCTGGCATGCCTATCTGCGGGAACGCCGGGATCTCGGTGGCCGTGGCCTGGTCTCCGTGGTGCATCCCTGGGAGTCGGGAATGGACAACAGCCCGGCCTGGGACGAAGCGCTGGCGCGGGTCGAACCGGCGCCGCCGGACACCTTCACCCGCAGGGACACCGAGCATGCCAGCGGCACCGATCGGCCGACGGACCTCGACTACGGACGGTATGTCCGGCTCGCCGCGACGTACCGGGACCATGGCTACGACGACACCCGGACACCCTTCGAGTTCGCGCTCGAAGATCCGTGCTTCAACGCCCTGCTGATCGTCTCGGAGCACGCGCTCGCCTCGATCGCCGAGGAGCTGGCACTCGATCCTGCGCCACATCTGAGCGCGGCGGCCGAACTGACGACGGCACTCGAACGACTGTTTGCCAATGGCAACTTTCACGCGCGCGATCTGCACGACGACCGGCTGGTCGGAGCGGACACGATCTCGGGGCTCGTTCCGCTGCTCGTCCCCGAGCTGCGCCAGGTCGACGAGCTGCTGGCGACCGCGCGCGGACCGAAGTTCCGGCTCGGCCAGGTCAAGCTGGTGCCGAGCTACGACCTGACCGGGCCCGCGTTCGACCGGTCCCGGTACTGGCGTGGGCCGAGCTGGTTCAACACCGCATGGGTGATCCACCGCGGCCTGGCCCAGCTCGGGTACGACGAGGCGGCCGGCGTGCTGCGGGACGACGTACTCGCGCTGGCCGCGGAGACGACTTTCGCCGAGTACGTCGATCCGTTCACCGGAGCTGCCCGCGGAGCGCGGGACTTCTCGTGGACAGCTGCCCTGACGCTCGACCTGCTCAGGAGTACGTGATGTCCAAGACGCCGATCACCTTCGCCAGCCGGGCAGCGACCCGGCCGGCGTCGAAACCGTCGCCCTCGACGACGACCCGCAACTCGCCCTGATCGAGCGACAGTGCGAGTTCGCGGACGTCGTACGGATTCAGCAGTACGGCGATGCGCGCGAGCATCCCCTCGACCTCGACCACCTGCGCGGTGAAGACCGTGGTGATGCGTTCGACCGCGAGCAGACTCATCGGACGACCTCCTTGTGACGCAGCAGACCAAAGGTGAAGCCGTCGACGAGCGCCTCCCAGGACGCCTCGACGATGTTGTGCCCGACCCCGACCGTCACCCACGAACCTTCGCCGTCCGCGGTCTCGATCAGCACTCTGATCACCGCGTCCGTCCCATGCCCCTGGTCGAGGATGCGGACCTTGTAGTCGACCAGCTCGAACTTGTTCACCGCCGGGTACGCGCGTTCGATCGCGGTGCGGAGCGCATGGTCGAGAGCGTTCACCGGGCCGTTGCCCTCACCGGTGACGATCTCCCGCTCGCCGCCCGCGACCAGTTTCACCGTCGACTCCGACACCGCCTCGCCGTCGGCCCGGGACTCGGTGATCACTCGCCACGACTCGACGTCGAAGTAGCTGGGCCGCTTCCCCGTGACCTCCTCGGTCAGCAGCAGCGAGAACGAGGCGTCCGCGGCCTCGAACGTGTACCCGCGGGTTTCCATCTCCTTGACCCGGTCGGTCACCCGGCCGACCAGGTCGCGGTCGTTGCCGAGGTCGAAGCCGAGCTCGCGGCCCTTCAGCTCGACGCTCGCCCGGCCGGCCATCTCGGAGACCAGCATCCGCATGTCGTTACCCACCCGGGCCGGATCCGTGTGCTGGTAGAGATCGGGATCCACCTTGATGGCGCTGGCGTGCAGGCCCGCCTTGTGGGTGAACGCGGACACACCGACGTACGGCTGCCGGGTCGACGGCGGAACGTTCGTCACTTCGGCGATCGCGTGCGCGATCCGGAACGACTCGGCCAGCTTGCCGGCCGGGAGCAGGTCCATCTCGCGCTTGAGCTCGAGGTTGGCCACGATCGCGAGCAGGTCGGCGTTGCCGGTGCGTTCGCCGTACCCGTTGATCGTGCCCTGGACGTGCGTGACGCCGGCCTCGACGGCGGCGATCGAGTTCGCCACCGCGCAGCCGGCGTCGTTGTGACAGTGGATGCCGAGGCGTGCGCCGGTGGAATCGAGGACGTCGCGGACGATGTCCTGCAGCTCCCGGGGCAGCGTCCCGCCGTTGGTGTCGCACAGTGCGACCACGTCGGCACCGGCCTCGGTGGCTACTCGTACCACTTCCAGCGCGTATGCGCGGTTGGCGCGGTAGCCGTCGAAGAAGTGCTCGGTGTCGAGGAAGACCCGCTGACCGTGCTCGCGCAGGTGACGGACGGTGTCGGCGATCATCCGGAGGTTCTCGTCGAGCGTGGTACGCAGCGCCCGTTCGACATGCGCATCGTGGCTCTTGGCAACGAGTGTGACGACGCCCGCGCCGGAGTCGCGGAGCGCGGCGACCAGCGCGTCCTCGGCCGCGGTCGTCCCCGGCTTCCGGGTCGCGCCGAAGGCCGCGAAGGTCGCGTTCTTCAGGTGCAGCTCGGTCCGGGCGCGCTCGAAGAACTCGGTGTCCTTCGGCACCGCGCCGGGCCAGCCGCCCTCGATGAAGCCCACGCCCAGGTCGTCCAGGTGCTGCGCAATGGCGATCTTGTCGGCCACGGACAGCGCCAGCCCCTCCTGCTGCGCCCCGTCGCGCAGAGTCGTGTCATAGACGTGGAACTCGTCCGAGATGCTCATGATCGGCCTTCCGAGGGGGGCTGGCGGTGTTCGAACTGTGACGTCGGGGGCAAACAAAAAACCTCCCGCAAGGTGCGAGAGGTCTGCGCGCTCAGGTACTGCTGGCTGAGCGCGCCTAGGTAATAATGACCTGGTAGTTCTTCATGACATTTGGCAGTCTGCCACAGAATGTCCACGCGATGGCGGGAGCGTCTCGTATCACGGTCATTCAGTACGCGAACCAGTACTACCGCGTACGGCGGAGTTCAGGCCGTCAGCATGGTCAGGGACCAGCCCGGGTCGTCCCAGGCGGTGTAGAAGTCCTCGCGGGACAGGGGCCGCAGGCCCCATTCGTCGCGGTCCAGGGCCTGGTCGGTGAGCATGCCCTGGTCGTCCTCGAGCCGCTGCCACCAGTACCGCGTGACGTCGCCGTCCTCCCCCACGCCGAGCTGGCGGACCACGACCCACTCCCGCTCGTGCCAGACCGCCTCGTACAGCCAGTCGGTGCCGTGGTCGTCGGCGATCGCGCCGTACGTCCGCGGGGCGGTGCCGCGGTCGAGATCCCGGATCAGCTCGACGGTGGCGCGGATCGCGGTGACCGTCTCCGGCGACCATGAGCGCCGGTCGGCGAGCTCCGCGTAGTAGGCCTCGACATCGTCGGGGAAGCTGCTCATGATCCCCGACCCTATCGAACCCGGCCTGTGGACAGCGACCGTCCGTCTGCACCCCAGACCTGAGAAGATGCTGTGAAACAGTCGCTTGAGAGAGGACCGTCAGTGTCCGAGCAGGACGATCGCGAGGCCATCGAGATCCTCAAGGCACCGCTGTCTCGCGCCGCAGACACAGACCAACTCAAAGAACTGCAGTTCCGGCTGATGGGGTTCGCGACCGGGCTGGCGCTGCTTGTCGTGCTCGCGCCGACGTGGTTCGTCCTGGATCGCGGGACCAGCATGACCATCGACGTGTACGGCGGGACCAGTCTGTTCGGGTTGGCACCGGGGAAGGACGCACCGCTGGGCCCGCTCGGGGTCGTTCTGTTGCTGGGTTACCTGCTGCTCGCGTTGTCGTTGTTGCTGGCACCGGCGGAGTCGACGTACGCGCTGGTGGCCGGGACTGCCGGGCTGGTGATCACCGTGGTCATCATCGTCACCGGGAAGGCGTTGTCGGACTTCACCGACCTGCACTGGACCGGAGCGCCGTTCGTTGCCCTGGGCATCTGGCTGGTGGCGGTCTTCGTCAGCGTGGCCGCCCGCTCGGCCACCCGCTTCTGATCACAGCACAACGTCCGAAGAACTGTGGGTCATAGGCCACAGTTCTTCGGACGTAAGCGGAATCAGCAGACGCGGGTCATCCAGCCGTGCGGGTCGGCCGCGCGACCGTACTGGACGTCGAGGAGGGCGCTCCGGACGGCCGCGGTGACCGGGCCGCCGTTGCCGTCGCCGACCTGGACGTCGCCGTCCTTCCACTTCAGCGAGGCGACCGGGGTGACCACCGCGGCGGTGCCACAGGCGAACACCTCGCGGACCGTGCCGGAGGCCGCGCCATCGCGCCACTCGTCGATCGAGATCTTCCGCTCGGTCACGGTGTAGCCGAGGTCGGTGACCAGCTTGAGGATCGAGTCCCGGGTGACGCCCTCGAGGATGGTGCCGGACAGCTCCGGCGTGACCACGGAGTTGTCGTCGAGGACGAAGTACAGATTCATCCCGCCGAGCTCCTCGACCCACTTCTTCTCGACCGCGTCGAGGAAGGCGACCTGGTCGCAGCCCTCCTCGATCGCCTCGGCCTGGGCCAGGAGCGAGGAGGCGTAGTTACCGCCGGTCTTCGCCGCGCCGGTGCCACCAGGGGCGGCCCGGGTGTACTCCTCGCTCAGCCAGATCCGGACCGGCTTGACGCCGCCGGAGAAGTACGAGCCGGCCGGCGACGCGATCACGCAGTACGTGACCTGCGCGGACGGGCGGACACCGAGGAACGGGTCGGACCCGAACATGAACGGCCGCAGGTAGAGCGACGTCTCGCCACCGGCGGGCACCCAGGCCTTGTCCAGCTCGACCAGCGTGCGCAGCGACTCCAGGAAGGCTGCCTCGGGCAGCTCCGGCAGCGCGAGCCGGTGCGCGGACCGCGCGAACCGGGCCGCGTTGGCTTCGGGGCGGAACATGTGGATCGAGTCGTCGGGATGCCGGTAGGCCTTCATCCCTTCGAAGATGGTCTGGGCGTAGTGGAACACCGCGGTGGCCGGAGACAGCTCCAGCGGTCCGAAGGCGGTGATCCTCGCGTCGTGCCAGCCGCTCTCCTTGGACCAGGTGGCGATCGCCATGTGGTCGGAGAAGTACTGCCCGAATCCCGGGTTCGCCAGGATCGTGGCGCGCTGGTCGTCGCTGGCCGCTTGGGTGGTTGGCTCAACGGTGAACTGCAGATCGGCGCTCATAGCCGCACCGTACCTCTTGGCCAAGTGGTCATGCGAGTGTCGCCTCTCAGCCCGCAGCGCGCTTGGCGATCGCGTCACCGATCTCGGCGGTGGTCCGGATCGCACCGGTGCGCTCCTCGATATCGGCGGTGACGGCCGCCTCGATCGCGGTCGCGGCCTCGGTCAGGCCGAGGTGCTCGCACAGCAGCGCGGCGGACAGGATCGCCGCGGTCGGGTCGGCCTTCTGCTGGCCGGCGATGTCCGGCGCGGAGCCGTGCACCGGCTCGAACATGCTCGGCGCGGTCCGGTCCGGGTTGATGTTGCCGCTCGCGGCCAGCCCGATGCCGCCGCTGATCGCGGCCGCCAGGTCGGTGATGATGTCGCCGAACAGGTTGTCGGTGACGATCACGTCGAACCGGGCCGGGTCGGTGACCAGGAAGATGGTCGCCGCGTCCACGTGCAGGTAGTCGACGGCGATCTCCGGGAACTCCTCGGCGACCTTGTCGAAGGTCCGCTTCCACAGGTGGCCGGCGTGCACGAGCACGTTGTTCTTGTGCACGAGCGTGAGCTTCTTGCGCGGCCGCGCCTGGGCCCGGGCGAACGCGTCCCGCACCACCCGCTCCACGCCGTACGCCGTGTTGACCGACACCTCGGTGGCGATCTCGGCCGGCGTCCCGACCCGCAGTGCGCCGCCGTTGCCGACGTACGGACCCTCGGTGCCCTCGCGGACGACGACGAAGTCGACGTCGCCCGGGTTCGCCAGCGGGGAGCCGACCGACGGGTAGACCTTCGAGGGGCGCAGGTTCACGTAGTGGTCGAGGGTGAACCGGAGCTTGAGCAGCAGGCCGCGCTCGAGCACCCCGGACGGCACGCTCGGGTCGCCGACCGCACCGAGCAGGATCGCGTCGTGCTTGCGGATCTCCTCGAGCTCGGCGTCCGGCAGCGTCTCACCGGTGGCGTGCCAGCGCTTCGCGCCGAGGTCGTACTCGGTCCGGTCGAACGTCACGCCGTGCTGTGCGGCAACCGCGTCGAGCACCTTGAGCGCCTCGGTGGTCACCTCGGGTCCGATCCCGTCCCCGGGAACGACGGCCAGCGTGAAGTTCTTCTTGTCGCTCACTTCTTGGGTTCTCCCCCATTGTCACGGCGGTTCATGGCCTCTTGGACAGCCTTGACCTCATCGCTCGCCAGGCGGGACGGCCGGCGACGGCGGGTCGCCTTCCGTTCCCGGGCGTCGATCGCGGGCCAATTGGCTGGATACATCTCGTACATGCTGCTCCTCCCGAGACAGGATGCGGGCGGCAGGGTGCGACCGAATTTACTCTGGCGTCCGACTATTTCACCACTATGCGGGCAGCTTGTCCCGCTATGTGAGATCCCGGTGCTGGTACTGGACCAGAGCTGTGCAACTCTCAACCGGTGAGTGCTCCTCCAGAACTGCCGCCGCTGGTTTCAGCGGCCCTCAGCCTGTCCGGCCGGCGGGGATTCGTCAGCTCCACCCGCAACGAGACCGGTCGCCTGCTCGCGTCGCTCGCGGCGTCGAAGACGGGCCTGCTCGGTGAGCTCGGGACCGGCTGCGGCGTCGGTTCGGCCTGGCTGCGCAGCGGCGCCGGCGAGCGCACCCGGATCGTCACCGCGGAGAGCGACCCGCAACTGGCGCAGGTGGTGGCGGAGCTGTTCGCCGCGGACGAGCGGATCGAGGTCGTCTCGGCGGACTGGACCGCGCTGATCGAGCGCGGCCCGTTCGCCCTGCTGTTCGTCGACGCGCGCGAGGCGAAGCTCTCGGCCCGCGACATCATCGCGGACGTGGTCGAGCCCGGCGGCTTCGTCGTCCTCGACGACTTCACGCCGTCGGCGGTCTGGCCGCCGATGTACGAGGGCCGCGTCGACACGCTCCGGCAGGAATGGCTGATGGACAAGCGCTTCACCACCGTCGAGGTGATGGTCGCGCCGGACGCCGCCGTACTCCTCGCCACCCGGCACTGAACATGAAGCGGGCCCGGGCTATGGAGCCCGGGCCCTTGCCAGCCGCCATGCGCCTGCGGGCGGCTGACCGCTTCCAGTAAATCAGTCGTTCGTCTGAATCAGGCTTCCAGGTCCACGGTACGGGCGGTGTCGGCCTGGACCGCGGTCGCGATGTCGTCCAGCACGGCCGGCGCGATGGCCGAGTCGACCGACAGCGCGACCAGCGCCTTGCCGCCCTTGCGGTCGCGGCTGACCTGCATGCCGGCGATGTTCACGTCCGCCTCGCCGAGGATGCGGCCGATCTGCCCGACGATGCCCGGCCGGTCCTCGTAGGTGAGGAAGGCGAGGTGGGCGGACAGCTCGACCTCGAGGTCGAAGCCGTCGATCTCGACCAGCCGCTCCGACTGCCGGACGCCGACCAGCGTGCCGGACACCGAGACCTGGGCGCCGTCGGCGAGCGTGCCGCGCAGGGTGATCAGGTTGCGGTGCTCGGGGCTGTCGTGGTCGGTGACGAGCCGGACCTCGAGACCCCGCTCGGCCGCGAGCAGCGGCGCGTTCACGTACGAGACGTTGTCCTCGACGACATCCGCGAAGACACCCTTGAGTGCGGCCAGTTCCAGGACCTTGACGTCGTACTGCGTGATCTCGCCGCGGACCTCGACATCGAGCTGCTGCGCGACGCCGCCGGCCAGCGCGGTGAAGATGCGGCCGAGCTTCTCGGTCAGCGCGATCCCCGGCCGGACGTCCTCGGCGATCACGCCGCCCTGGACGTTCACCGCGTCCGGCACCAGTTCGCCGGACAGCGCGAGCCGGACCGACTTGGCGACCGCGATGCCGGCCTTCTCCTGCGCCTCGTCGGTAGACGCGCCGAGGTGCGGGGTGGCGACCACGTTCTCGAACTCGAACAGCGGCGAGTCGGTGCACGGCTCGGACGCGAACACGTCCAGGCCGGCGGCGGCCACGCGGCCTTCCTTCAGAGCACTGTGGAGCGCCTGCTCGTCGACGATGCCGCCGCGGGCCGCGTTCACGATGATGACCTCGGGCTTGACCTTGTGCAGTTCCTCGTCGCCGATCAGACCGATCGTCTCCGGGGTCTTCGGCAGGTGCACCGAGATGAAGTCGCTGACGCTCAGCAGCTCGTCGAGAGAGGCGAGCCGGACCCCCATCTGCGCGGCCCGGCCGGCCTGCACGTACGGGTCGTAGGCGATCACGTTCATGCCGAAGGCGGCCAGCCGCTGCGCGACCAGGACGCCGATCTTGCCGAGGCCGACGATGCCGACGGTCTTCTCGAACAGCTCGACGCCGGAGTACTTGCTCCGCTTCCACTCGCCGTTCTTCAGCGACTGGTCGGCGGCCGGGACGCGGCGCGCGGCGGCCAGCAGCAGGGCGACCGCGAGCTCGGCGGCGCTGACGATGTTGGAGGTCGGTGCGTTCACGACCATCACACCGGCCTGGGTGGCGGCCTTCACGTCCACGTTGTCCAGGCCGACACCGGCCCGGGCGACTACCTTCAGACGCTTGGCCGCGGCCAGCGCCTCGGCGTCCACCTTGGTGGCGCTGCGGATCAGGATGGCGTCGACGTCAGCGATGGCCGGGAGCAGCTGGGCGCGGTCGGCGCCGTTGATCTGCCGGATCTCGAAGTCGGGGCCGAGCGCCTCGACGGTGGCCGGGCTGAGCTCTTCGGCGATCAGGACGACGGGCCGGGTTACGTCAGTCATGGAGGAATCTCACTCCTGGAAGCGGTAGGGGCTCATGTAGAACAGAGCACCGCGCTGTGCCCGCTGATGCGATCGTACCTTGTCCGGTCCGGAGCCCACCGAAGGGACCCGAATGCCGGTCACTCCGCTTCACAGCTCCGCGGAGGTTTTTCCATCGAGACGGCCGTATCGATGACGAGCCTGCCGCCCTCCCGGACCAGGCGGTAGCGGTTGTCCAGCCGGTTGCACCGCCGGCCGTCGGCGCCGGTGGTGACGGGTGAGAAGAGCGCGTTGAACGTGATCCGGGCGTAGGCGCCGTCCTTGGCATACCGGGAGACCTCGGTGATCTCCGGGCCGAAGAAGTATGTCGTGCGGTGACTGCGCCGATCCTTCACCGGAGTGATCGACCGGGCCAGCTGCTCGGAGTACAACGCCTGCAACGCGGGGAAGTTGCGCCTGTTCTCCTGCGTCAGATAGTTGCCGAGCAGCTTCTGGACCTCCGCCGCCAGCGCTGTGTTCGCGACCAGCAACTCCGGGGCGATCGCGGTCTGCGGTCCACGCGACTCCTCGCACGAACCTCCTGCGACGGCGGTGATCCCGGTCGACCTCGGCACGGCGTACCCGCGCAGCTTCTCGAGTGGGACGATCCTGCTCGCCTGGACCGTACGGCCGACGACCACACCGACCACCTGGCCAGCCTTGTCCACGACGGGGCCGCCGAGCTTGGTCGCGTTCATGACCTCGCTCAGAGCCGTGGGATCAGCTGCCGAACCGATGGGGTTCATCACCTGCTCGCCGGCCGCGGTGTAGCCGATCAGCGCACGCTTGGCCTTCGGATCGGGATCTTCGCGCGCCAGCGACAGCCGCTCGCCGTCCAGGCTCCCGATCATCTGCAGTACGGCGACTCCGTCCGGGCTGGTGCCGAGCAGATTGGCCGGGCGGATCCGGTGGTCCGGGGTGACGATCACGATTGACAGTGCCTGCTCGATCGCGGATGCCGCGGTGAGGATTCTGTCCCCGTCGATCAGCGCGCCGGTCGCCTCGCCGGTGCCTGCGCAGGTCGTGGCGAGCACCCGGACCACGGCCGGGCCGGCCGTCTTCATGACCTCCTGGCCGACTGTTTCCGTGACCTCCGGACCGGCCGCGTCGATGACCTCCGGTGATACGGGGCCCACGTTCTGTGACCGGATCCACCATCCGGTGGCCGCACCGCCCGCGACGATGATCAGCAGCACGATGAAACCGGCCAGGATCCGCCCGAAAAGCCACGGCTGTCGCGGTGGCGGCTGCGGGCCACGCGACGTACTGCTGTCCAGTTGGGTGAGCGAGCCGGCGCCCGGGGGGATCCGCCGAGGCGGCCGCGGCAGCTCGCGCCCCTCCATCGGTTCCCCCCATCATCAGCACAAACCACAACCGTCACTGATTGTGCCAAAAATACAGGTCCGGGCCACCCACCTGGGTGCCCCGGACCTGTTCTTTCGTTACGTCAGCGCGCGGCGCTGCCCTCGACGTAGTCGTCGTCGTGCGACTTGACCCACGCCATCAGGCCGCGCAGATCCTTACCCACGGCCTCGATCGGGTGCTCCTGGCTCTTCTTGCGGAACTCGGCGAACTCCGGCGCGCCGGCGTCCTGGTCGGCGATGAAGCGGGCCGCGAAGGTGCCGTCGGTGATGTCACCGAGGACCTCCTTCATCCGCTGCTTCACCGACGCGTCGATGATCCGCGGGCCGGACACGTAGTCGCCGTACTCGGCGGTGTCGGAGACCGACCAGCGCTGCTTGGCGATGCCGCCTTCGTAGATCAGGTCGACGATCAGCTTGAGCTCGTGCAGGCACTCGAAGTACGCGACCTCGGGCTGGTAGCCGGCCTCGGTGAGCACCTCGAAGCCGGACTGGATCAGCGCCGACACGCCACCGCAGAGGACGGCCTGCTCACCGAACAGGTCGGTCTCGGTCTCCTCGGTGAAGGTGGTCTTGATCCCGCCGGCCCGCAGACCGCCGATGCCCTTGGCGTACGAGAGCGCCAGGTCCCACGCCTTGCCGGTGGCGTCCTGCTCGACCGCAACCAGCACCGGTACGCCGCGACCCTCGGTGTACTCGCGACGGACCAGGTGGCCCGGGCCCTTCGGGGCGACCATGAACACGTCCACGCCGGCCGGCGGCTTGATGTAGCCGAACCGGATGTTGAAGCCGTGACCGAAGACGAGCGCGTCGCCGTCGACCAGGTTCGGCTCGATGGCCTCCGCGTAGAGCTTGCGCTGGGCCGGGTCCGGCGCGAGTACGACGATGACGTCGGCCTCCTCGACCGCCTCGGCCGGGGTGAGCACCCGCAGGCCCTGCGCCTCGGCCTTGGCCCGGCTCTTCGAGCCCTCGGGCAGTCCGACCCGGACGTCGACGCCGGAGTCGCGCAGCGACAGCGCGTGGGCGTGGCCCTGGGAGCCGTAGCCGAGCACGGCCACGTGGCGGCCCTGGATCACCGACAGGTCGGCGTTGTCGTCGTAGAACATTTCAGCTGCCACTTCGGGCTCTTCTCCTCTGTAGTGAATGGGGGTACGGCGTTCAGGCCTGACGGGCCGGGGCCACTGGCCGGCCCGGCGGGGGTGCCGGGACCGGGTGGTGCGCCCGGTCGACGGGTTGCGCCTGCACGGTCGGGGTGCCGGAGGCGACGTACGGCGGTGGCACCGGGACCGGCCGCAGCGTGCGGTCGGAGATGGAGCGACTGCCCCGGCCGATCGCCACCATGCCGGACTGCACCAGCTCGCGGACGCCGAAGGGTTCCAGCACCCGGAGCATGGCCTCGAGTTTCTCGGGATTGCCGGTCGCCTCGATCGTGATCGCGTCCGGAGCCACGTCCACCACCTTCGCACGGAACAGCTGGACGGTCTCCAGCACCTGTCCCCTGGTCAGGGTGTCCGCCTTGACCTTCACCAGCAGCAGTTCGCGCTGAACCGTCTGGCTGGGCTCGAGTTCGACGATCTTGATCACATTCACCAGCTTGTTCAGCTGCTTGGTGATCTGCTCCAGCGGCTGCTCGTCCACGCTGACCGCGATGGTCATCCGGGACACCTCGGGGTGCTCGGTCGGACCGACCGCGAGGGAATCGATGTTGAACCCCCGTCGCGAGATCAGCGCCGCGACACGGGCCAGCACACCGTGCTTGTTCTCGACCAGGATGCTCAAGGTGTGTTTGGACATTAGAGCTCCTCGGTGTCCCACTTGGGCGCCATGTCGCGGGCGATCTGGATGTCGTCGTTGCTGGTGCCGGCCGCGACCATCGGCCAGACCATTGCGTCGCGGTGCACGACGAAGTCGACCACGACCGGCTGGTCGGTGACCGACATCGCCTTGTCGATCGTGGCGTCGACCGAGTCCTTGTCCGAGCAACGCAGCCCGACGCCGCCCATCGCCTCGGCCAGCTTGGCGAAGTCCGGGATCCGGGCCGAGTGCAGGTCGGTGTTGGAGTACCGCTTGTCGTAGAACAGCGTCTGCCACTGCCGGACCATGCCCAGCGACTGGTTGTTGATCACGGCAACCTTGATCGGGATGCCCTCGAGCGCGCAGGTGACCAGCTCCTGGTTGGTCATCTGGAAGCAGCCGTCGCCGTCGATCGCCCACACGGTCTTGTCCGGCCGGGCGACCTTCGCGCCCATCGCGGCCGGAACGGCGTACCCCATGGTGCCGAGGCCGCCGGAGTTCAGCCAGTGCCGCGGCTTCTCGAACGGGAGGTAGTGCGCGGCCCACATCTGGTGCTGGCCGACGCCCGCGGTGTAGACGGCGTCCGGGCCGGCGATCTTGCCGATCCGCTCGATCACGTACTGCGGGGACAGGCTGCCGTCGTCGGGTTCGTCGTACGCCACCGGGTACTTGCTGCGGACCGCCTCCAGCTGGTGGCGCCAGGCGTCGTACGACGGGGTGCGGCCGGCGTTCGCGATCTCGGTGCGGAGCGCGGCGAGCAGGTCGGTGATGACCTCCTTGCAGTCCCCCACGATCGGCACGTCGGCGGCACGGTTCTTGCCGATCTCGGCCGGGTCGATGTCGGCGTGGATGACCTTCGCCTCGGGCGCGAACGAGTCGAGCCGGCCGGTCACCCGGTCGTCGAAGCGGGCGCCCAGGCAGATGAGCAGATCGGACCGCTGGAGCGCGCCGACCGCGGACACCGAGCCGTGCATCCCGGGCATGCCGAAGTGCAGCTCGTGGGTGTCGGGCAGCGCGCCGCGGGCCATCAGGGTGGTCACCACGGGAATGCCGAGCAGCTCCGCGAGCTCCTTCAGCTCGGCGTCGGCCTGGGCCCGGATCACGCCGCCGCCGACGTACAGGACCGGCTTCTCGGCCGCGGCGATCAGGCGGGCCGCCTCGCGCACCTGCTTCGGGTGCGGGCGGGTCACCGGCCGGTAGCCGGGCAGCGACAGCTCGGTCGGCCACTGGAAGTCGACCCGCGCCTGCATCGCGTCCTTGGTCACGTCCACCAGCACCGGGCCGGGCCGGCCGGTGGAGGCGATGTAGAACGCCTCGGCCACCGTGGTGGCGATGTCGTTCGGGTCGTTGACCAGGAAGTTGTGCTTGGTGATCGGCATCGTGATGCCGCGGATGTCGGCCTCCTGGAAGGCGTCCGTGCCGATCGCGGCGCTGGCCACCTGACCGGTGATCGCGACCATCGGGACCGAGTCCATGTACGCGTCGGCGATCGGCGTGACCAGGTTGGTCGCCCCGGGACCCGAGGTCGCCATGCACACACCGGTCTTGCCGGACGCGGCGGCGTACCCCTGCGCGGCGTGGCCGGCGCCCTGCTCGTGACGTACCAGGATGTGGCGGATCTGGGTCGAGTCGAGCATCGGGTCGTACGCCGGGAGGATCGCGCCACCCGGGATGCCGAAGACGGTGTCCACTCCGGCATGTTCCAGTGCGCGGATCAGAGCCTGTGCCCCGGTCAGCTGCTCACTCATGAGTGCCTTCCCTAAGTCCTGTCACGATTGGCTTGTCGCGACCGATCCATCCTCGCTCTTGGTTGTCGTCTCTGCTCATCTGGGTCGCAGATAGTCGCATCGGCAACAAAAAACCCCCTCCGCCGGGTGGGCTGAAGGGGGCGCGCTCGACTCTGTGGTCGCGTCAGTCGGCGCGCCGCACAAGTACGAGGAGAATCGATCGCATGTAGGCAACACTCGCCGACACACCGCGATCGGGTCAAGTTCGGCGCTCATGTGTCTCATTTATTGAGATGACCGTCTTAGATACAGACGGCTCCTTGGGAGGCCGAGCCGACCAGGCGGGTGTACTTGCCGAGCACGCCCTTGGTGATGGCCGGAGTCCTCGGGGTCCAGCCCTGCCTGCGGAGTTCGATGATCTCGGGGGTGACGTGGAGGTCGAGGGTGCGGTTCTTCACGTCGAGGGTGATCCGGTCGCCGTCCTGGACGAACGCGATCGGGCCACCGTCGGCCGCTTCCGGGGCCACGTGCCCGACGCAGAGTCCCGTCGTACCGCCGGAGAAGCGGCCGTCGGTGAGGAGCAGGACGTCCTTGCCGAGGCCGGCGCCCTTGATCGCGCCGGTGACGGCGAGCATCTCGCGCATACCGGGGCCGCCCTTCGGACCCTCGTACCGGATCACGACGACGTCGCCGGGGTTCAGCTCGGCGACCGCATCCATGGCAGCCCGTTCACCGTCGAAGACTCGCGCCGTCCCTTCGAAGACGTCGGAGTCGAAGCCTGCGCTCTTCACCACCGCGCCCTCCGGGGCGAGCGAGCCGTGCAGGATCGTGATGCCGCCGGTGCGGTGGATCGGCTTGTCGAGCGCGCGGATGATCGTGCCGTCGACGTCGGGCGGTGCGATGTCGGCGAGGTTCTCGGCCATGGTCTTACCGGTGACCGTGAGGCAGTCGCCGTGCAGGAGGCCGGCGTCGAGCAGCGCGCGCATCACCACCGGGATGCCGCCGACGCGATCGACGTCGGTCATCACGTAGCGACCGAACGGCTTCAGGTCTCCCAGATGTGGAACTCGGCTACCGACTCTGGCGAAGTCCTCCAGCGTCAGATCCACCTCTGCCTCACGCGCGATCGCCAGCAGATGCAGGACTGCGTTCGTCGACCCGCCCAGTGCCATCACTACCGCGATCGCGTTCTCGAACGCTTCCCTGGTCAGGATCTGCCGTGCCGTGATCCCCTTCCGCAGCAGGCCTACCACCGCCTCGCCGGACTTGCGGGCGTAGCCGTCGCGGCGGCGATCGACGGCCGGCGGCGCGGCCGAACCGGGCAGCGACATACCGAGGGCCTCGGCGGACGCGGCCATCGTGTTGGCGGTGTACATGCCGCCGCAGGCGCCTTCACCGGGGCAGATCGCCCGCTCGACCGCGTCGACCTCGTCCTGGGTGATCAGGCCGCGCAGGCACGCGCCGACCGCCTCGAACGCGTCGATGATCGTGACGTCCTTGTCGCCGAGCCTGCCCGGCATGATCGAACCGGCGTACAGGAAGACCGCGGCCAGGTCGAGCCGGGCCGCGGCCATCAGCATGCCGGGCAGCGATTTGTCGCAGCCGGCCAGCAGGACCGAGCCGTCCAGCCGCTCGGCCTCCATCACGGTCTCGACCGAGTCGGCGATGATCTCGCGGCTGACGAGTGAGTAGTGCATGCCGACGTGGCCCATCGAAATGCCGTCGGACACGCTGATCGTGCCGAACTCGAGCGGGTACCCACCTGCCGCATGAACCCCTTCCTTGACCGCCTTCGCGAGCCGGTCCAGGGACAGATTGCAGGGGGTGATCTCGTTCCAGCTCGACGCGACGCCGACCTGGGGCTTGGCCCAGTCGTCGTCACCCATGCCGACGGCCCGGAGCATCCCGCGGGAGGCGGTTGCTTCCAGGCCGTCGGTCACTGTGCGGCTGCGTGGTTTCAGATCGACCATGCAGCTCACTCTATGGGCTCAGCGCACAGGCACCAGGTCCAGCACAGTCTGGTCCACGGAGTTGCCTGACCGGTCCGTCACCGCGGTCCGGACCGACAGCGACTTGCCCGGCTGGAGCATCCACGGCGCGACGACGGTCTTGTAACCGTCCCCGGTCCGCGCCAGCGGCGCCTGGGTCCAGTGCTTGCCGCGGTCGGAGGACACCCAGAGCTTCGCGGCCTTCACCGGCACGCCGGCGCCGTCCGGGTAGCTGAGGTCCAGATCGAACTGCATCGGCCGCCCGGCCGGTGTGCTGCCGTCGAGAGCTACGTAGGGGTCGTAGGCCGGACGGATCATCGGCGGCTCCACCGGATTCTCGTCCCTCCCGGCAGGTGCGGTGGCGGTGAATTCCCAGGCGGTCTCCGCCTCCCCGGACGTCGGGACCGCCTTGGTCCGCCAGCTGTGCTCCACCCGCCAGCGGGCCGGCCCTGCGGGCACGTCGAAGACGTAGCCCACATCCGGAGCATCACCGATCAACTCGCCGTTGCGGTACAGCGCCAGCCGCTGCCCACCGACGATGGAACCGTCCACAATGCCGACGTGGTTGGCGTCCCCCATCCCGACCTGCAGGGCGAACGTGCTGTTCCACATGCTGTGGCTGCGGATCTGTGGATGCACCGCGGTACCGAGAGCTGAGCGGACCTTCTCACCGCGCTGGTACGTCCGGACCGGGTCGTCACACAGTCCGGCATCGCCGCTGGCGGGCGCCTTCTCGCACTGCCACCACGCGACGTCCGGACCGGCGGACAACAACTCGACCTCGCGCGAGGGAGCCTCCACGGTTCGTTCGCTCGTCCAGGACATTCCGCTGTACCTGCTCTGCACGCCACGGACGACGCGACGTTCGCCACCACCCCACGCGGTGCCGAAACTGGTCTCGACCGAGGCCATGTCGCGCACGGCGTTGCGGTCGACCGGCTTGACCAGCGGCGCGCTGAAACGGTTCGCGCTCTGGTAAACCTGGTACAGGTCCGGGGTGTCGTGGCCGGTCTTCTCGGTCGACCTCAGCTGCCACCGGGTGACAGCTTCGGCGAAGCCGCCCTGGGGAGCGGCCGTGGGCGTCACGTACAACCGGCCGGCAGCAAGATCGGCCGCTGTCACCGGCAGCTCGTCGGCCTGCCAGTTCTGCGCGTCCTTGCCTCGCGTGAAGCCGATCGTGCCCTCGACGACCCCGGTCGGTTGGCCCTCCACGACAGGAGCCTTCACCTGGACCGCCTGACGGGCGTCCAGTGTGAACGACGTGTTCCGGGTCACGGTGACGTTCGACTCGACGGCAAACGTCATCGTGTCGCCTGTCGGTACGAAGCCGTACGCCATGTGCACCCCGGGCGTAATTCGGGCGGTTCCGCGACCCTGGTCGTCCAGGAGGATCTGGTTGTAGTGACCGTCGGTGCTGTTGAAGACGTTGACGTAGCCACCGGAGACCGGCTTGCCGTTGCGGTCGAGCACCAGGACCGAGGCGTCGTACATCGGCGGCTCGTCGTAGGCGTTCAGGGCCAGCCGGAGGCGCCGTTTCCCGGCGCTGTCGATGACGTCGAGCGCACCCTCCCAGATGTTGTCGACAATCGAGTTCCACTGCCCGACGACGTCGCTCAGGCCGGTCGGGTCGAAGGTCACCGTGGCGTCGGCGGTCCCACCGGCGGGCACGGTCAGGGTGGCCGGTGACACGGTCACCGCAGACCCTGGGGCCTGCTTGTTCCAGATGGTCACCTCCTGGTCGGCGAATGTGAGCGTGACCGGCTCGGCACTGGGATTCGTCAGCGTCAGAGTGCGCTTCTGCGGCGAGTCGTCAGGGTGGCGGATCGCCGCGTAGTCGATCACGCCGACGTTCGGCACCAGGCCGGTCGGGGACGTCGCGACGTCCAGGTTCACCCTGCCGCTGCCGAACCACCCCGTGAAGACGCCGGTGCTGTCGACAGCACTGCTGCTCAACCGCGCCTTCAGTTGCTGCCAGGTCAGCTCCGGGTGCTGCTGGAGCAGCAACGCGGCCGAGCCGGTCACCAGCGGCGTGGACCGGGACGTACCCAAGCCCATGGCGTACAGGTCGCCGTCGCGCGCACCGGCCCGGGCGCCCAGGATGCCGGTGCCGGGCGCGGCGATCTCCGGCTTCTGCCGCCAGGAGTACGTCGGGCCCATGCTGGTGAACCGGGCCCGGTTGCCGGCCGGATCGAGCGCACCCACTGTCAACGCGGAGTCAGCCGTACCCGGCGTCTCGACCGAGAACGGTGTGGCGTAGAAGTCCCCGTCGTCGCCGGCCGCGACCACGAACAGCGCACCGCTCTGCGCCGTCAGCCGGTCGACCGCGTCGGCCAGCAGGTCGTCGCCCTGGAACGGGGCGCGGGCGCCAAGGCTGACGTTGACCAGGTCAGCGTGCTGCCCGACGGCCCACTCCATCGCCGCGATCAGCTCGGACACGGTGCCCTCGCCGGCCGCGTTGAGGATCTTGCCGGAGATCAGTTCGGCTCCGGGTGCGATGCCCTTCCGGGCGCCGTCGGACCCGGCGCCGTTGCCGGCCACCAGCGACGCGATCTGGGTGCCGCGACCGAAGTCGTCCTGCGGGCCTTCGCCGGTGAAGTCCTCGGTGGCCGTCACCTTGCCCTCGAGTGCCGGGTGGCCGGTGTCGATGCCGGAGTCGAGGATCGCGACCTTCACGCCGTGACCGTCGAGGCCGCGGCGCCACGCGGTCGGCGCCTGCACCTGCTCCAGGTATGGGTCCAGCGGTGCCGCTGCGGCCTTGGAACCGCTACTCGGCGGCGTCTTGCTCGTCGATCTGCCGGTCCCGGGCGCCGACTCAGGCACAGGGTCACCATGCAGGGCTGTGTCCAGCCAGATCTTGGCCGGCAGGGCGGACCGGGCGGCCGTCAGGGCCGATCCGAACGCTGTCGCCCAGGACTTCTCGATCCGGCCCGCAGTCGCACCGATGCTGGCCAGCGTGCGGCTCGGGGTGAATCCGGCGTTTGCCATCGTCCGCGCGCCGGAACTCTCCCGCACGATCACGGGCAGGTCCGCGCGGTGCGCGTCGTCGTACCCCATCTCGACGAGGCCGGTCACGTCGAACAGGGCAGGGTCGAGTACGCCGGGAACCAGGCTCGCGACGTCGTGCGGGATCACGCTGATCCGGCCGTGGTCGTTACGTACGGCGTACCCGACCGCGGACCCACCGTCGCGGGACCGGACGTCGACCTGCGGCTTCCCGTCCGGGCCGGGCCGCAGCGTGACGTGCTCGCCGGTCAGCAACGTCACTGTGGCGGGGCTCCTGAGTACGGGGGCCGGCTCGACGACCGGCGCGCCAACTGTCGGCGCCGCGGTAGCGGTGACTGGAGCAGTCAGCCCGGACAGCGCCAGGGCGCCGCTGGCCAGCAGCGCCGGTATCGGTAAAGATCGTGGAAACCCCACCGGGTACACCATCCTTGCTGTAGGCACCGATCAGGTGCGGACGTCTTGCCATAGGCACCGATCAGGTGCGTCGTGACCTTTGGTATCCGATCCCACCCGGCGCGGTCACGAGACTGCCGTGACAGGAGGCCGACATGACCGGAATCAGTCACCCGCCGACCGACAGCGGTCGCACCCGACTCGAGGCGTACGTCGACGGGTGGCGGCGGCACGACATCGCGGCGGTTCTGGACACGTTGACCGACGACTGCGTGGTGATCGAGTCGTATGGGCCGGTCTATCGGGGCAAGGCGCGGGTCGAGCAGTGGATGAACGCCTGGTTCGGCGCCGGCGGCACCGTCGACGCCTGGGAGATCACGTCATCGGCGGCGGCCGGCGACACGCTGATCGTCGAGTGGCGCTTCGAGTGCACGTGGAAGGGCGAACCCGGCGCCTTCGACGGCGCCACGATCGCACGACTCGACCAGGGCCGCATTGCGTACCTCCGCGAGTACGCGACCACCGCTGCGCTCTACGACTGGACCGGAGTCTGGCGCGACTGAGTTTGGATCCGTGGATGCTGACCGGTCCGATCCCCCGCGATGGCGTCCACTTCATGGGTTGTCCGCTGCCGTCGTGGGTTCTCCCCTCGTCCACCAAGGGAGAACCCACAACGGGATGGGAAATCCGGCGCTTCGGTTGGTTCGGTGGGTGTTGCTCGTGCCGTCGACCGGATCGCCAGGCCATCACAACGTGGCGGGGACGATGGCCTGCCACGGATGATCGCGGCCTCTGGGTGATTGTGATGGCCTGGAAGTCCGCCACAGCCCGCCCGGCGGTGGTGGGTTGGGCGATGCCGCGCCGCGGACCGGACCTGCAGCACTCACCAAGCAGCGCGATGCCAGACAGGCCCCGCTCGGCCGCGAGCAGTCGGCGGCTGACGACCGGGTTTGGTGAGTGCCCCACGTCCGCCCAGGCCAAGACCCGCGGGCGGCCGGGGCAGGCTGGGGAGGATCTCCCACCCGATCCGGGATCCGGGACGAGATCCTCCCCGCCCCCCGGCGGCAACCGACAGAACAAGGCCGACTGCCGGGGACGCGAAGGAGGCGAACGAGCCACCCACGGATACGTCAGAAGAGCCGGTTATCCCCTGCCGTTGTGGGTTCTCCCCGCGTGCACCGAGGGAGAACCCACAACAGGACGGGATATCCCCCGGAAGTTGCGCGGTGGGCTGCGGCGGAGCGAGATCACGGGACGAGCGCCGGACCGGTTCACGGATCCGGGCTGATATGTAGGGCCTGTTTGTCAAGTGGGCGTGGGGAGTCGGTCCTGATGTCGGGGCAGGACGAGGGAAGGGTTTCCCCGCCGTGGTTGCCGCCTGGATGGCCGCCCGCAGTCGGTGTCAAGGCTGGCCGTAGGCCACCCGGCAGGGCTTGGCCTTGACGCCGGCGAGGACGACGTCATGCTGATATGTAGGGCCTGTTTGTCAAGTGGGCGTGGGGAGTCGGTCCTGATGTCGGGGCAGGACGAGGGAAGGGTTTCCCCGCCGTGGTTGCCGCCTGGATGGCCGCCCGCAGTCGGTGTCAAGGCTGGCCGTAGGCCACCCGGCAGGGCTTGGCCTTGACGCCGGCGAGGACGACGTCATGCTGTGCGGCGTTGCGGGGAAGGGGGGCCCGCTGGGGGTGGAGGCCGAGGTCAGCGTGTCGTTGCACGACGCGTGGTCAAGGCTGATATGCGCGGGTTGGTTACCTGCAGGACCGTGTGTTCGGCTGGAGCGTAGCGCGGGTCTAAGGACGAGCGTGGCCAGAATGGCCCTTGTGGCATTCGGGCTGCTCATAGCCTCGGGGGCGCGTTGCTCCTCGCGCTGCCGGTTCCTCGGATCTCCACTCCCAACGGGGGCTCGGGTTAGGGCACGTTTCAGTCGGGGATCACCGCCAGCGACCAGCACCAGCCGGCCAGTTCGCGGGCGACGGCGACGTTGGCGATCACCGGTCGTTTCTTGCGCAGGTTCAGGTCGACCCAGCGGGCGTGCAGGCGCTGGTTGCCGGCATGACCGCGGGCCCGGGCCGCGGCCGGGGCCTGGTCCCAGCGGCGTCGCAGCACCACGCCGGGGGTGTAGGTGGTGCGGTGATGCCAGGCGGCCTCGACCAGCAGCCGCCGCACGTGGGCGTTGCCGGTCTTGGTGATCGCGCCCAGCACGCGGCTCTGCCCAGAGGAGTGTTCGCTGGGCACCAGCCCGACGTAGGCGCCGATGCTCGCGCCGGTGAACCGTTGCCAGTCGCCGATCTCGACGGCGAGCGCGAACCCGGTCAGCGTGGAGATGCCCCGCAGACACGCCAGCCGCCGCGTCACCGCGGTGAACTCGCTGTCCCCGGCTAGCGTGTTGATCTTCTCGTCCAACCGGGCACGGCGAGCCGTGGTCAGCACGACCGTCTCGTAGGCATCATCGAACGCGATCCGGGTCGGGACCGAGTCGAAGCACTGCTGGCGCAGCCACCGGTCGTGCAGCTCGGTCCACGCCTTACCGCCTGAATACACGATCCCGTGCCGCAGCAGCAGCTTCGACACCCGATGCCGGGCCCGCATCAGATCCTGCCGGGAGGCCTCCCGGGCCCGGACCAGGTCACGCGCGGCCTCCTCGGCCGGGCCCGGGATCCGCACCGGCACGACCTCGTCCAGCCGCAGCAACCGGGCCAGATGCAGCGCGTCCCGCGCGTCGGTCTTCACTCGATCGCCCGCGGGCCGCTGCAGCTTCGACGACGCCGCCACCTCGCACCGCAGCCCCGCCGCGATCACTGCACGAGCCAGACCGAACCCGGTGGGCCCGGACTCATACACGACAGCGCATGGGCCCGGCAGCCTGCCGATCCACTCCAGCACCTCCGCGTGCGACGGCGTCAACCGCGCCTTGAACACCTCACCGGTCTGCCCGTCGATCGCCGCTGCAGCAACCGACCGTGCGTGCACATCCAGACCAACACTCGTACGCTCAGAAAACACCGGGACCTCCTCACACCTGTCGGAAAGGCCGAACACCACAACCGCGTTCGGTAACCCACGATTGCGCGAGCGAGGTCCCGGCCAGCAACTACCCCCAACTCGAGAAGCAGTTCCTACATACGGTCTAAAGTGTTGGTCGACCGCGACTGGCGAGGGTGGAGTACCACCGGGGAGCGGGTTGTGGACAAGGCGTCGTCCGCCTGGGTGCCTCCGGCTCTCGTTTCGGAGGTTTCTGATGCGCTACGGCATGAATCCCCACCAGCCCGCCACGATGACGGCTCTCGGCGGCTCCCCGTTCGCAGTCGTCTCGGGCGTTCCGTCGTACGTCAACGTCCTGGATGCGCTGACCGGTTGGCAGCTCGTCCGCGAGGCGTCCGGTGCCTTCGGCGTTCCGGCGGCGGCGTCCTACAAGCATGTGTCTCCTGCTGGGGCGGCGCTGGGGGACAGCGTGGCCGGCGCCTACCTGCGTGCTCGCGATGCCGATCCCAAGTCGTCGTACGGCGACTTCGTTGCCGTCTCGCATCCGGTCGACGCGGAGCTCGCCGGGGTGCTCAAGCGTGTCGTGTCGGACGGGATCATCGCGTCCGGGTACGACGAGGGCGTGGTCGGGACGTTGGCGGCGAAGAAGCGTGGGAGCTTTCTGGTGTTGGAGGCGGATCCGGCGTTCGAGCCGCCGGCGGAGGAGGTTCGCGAGCTTTACGGACTGCGGTTGACACAGCGGCGGGACGACGTACCGCTGACTCGTGAGCTGCTGGATCCCGCGGTGCCGGACGCGGCGGCCCGGGATCTCCTGCTCGGGCTGATCGTGGTGCGGTACACGCAGTCGAACACGGTCGCGATGGTCAAGGACGGCATGACGATCGGCGTCGGCGCCGGGCAGCAGTCGCGGGTGGACTGCACCCGACTCGCCGGCGAGAAGGCTGCCGCGTGGTGGGACCGCCGTTCGACCGAAGCGCTCGCGGATGTGGCGATGGTGTCCGACGGTGCGCTCCCCTTCGTCGACAACGTCGAGGAAGCGCACCGGTACGGCGTCGCGCATATCGCCGAGCCGGGCGGGTCCATCCGGTCGGACGAGGTCGCACAGGCGTGCGCCGTGCGCGGCATCAGCTGGTCGCCGACCGGCGTCCGGCTGTTCCGGCACTGATCAGGCGACGTCGACCTTGGGTGGCTCGCGCTCGGCCGGGGCCGGCTGCGGACCGCCTTCCAGCTGGATGTCGGGAATGATGCGGTCGAGCCAGTCCGGCAGCCACCAGGCCCGGTCGCCGAGCAGCGTCATGACGGACGGGACCAGAACCATCCGGACGATGCTGGCGTCGATCAGGACGGCGACGGCCATGCCGACCGCCAGCATCTTCACCGTCGGGTCGTCGTCGAGGACGAAGCTCAGGAAGACCACGATCATGATCGCCGCCGCGGTCGTGATCACCCGAGCGGTCGCGCCGATCCCGATCGCCACGGCGCGATGGCTGTCGTTCGTCGCGATCCAGGCCTCGTGCACGCGGGACAGCAGGAACACCTCGTAGTCCATCGACAGCCCGAACACGATCGCGAACATCAGCATCGGCACGAACGACGGGATCGGCACCTTCTCGTCGATCCCGACCAGGGAGGATCCCCAGCCCCACTGGAAGACCGCGACGATGACGCCGTACGCGGCGCCGACCGACAACAGGTTGAGGATCGCGGCCTTGACCCCGATCAGCAGCGAGCGGAACGCCACGGTGAGCAGTAGGAACGCGAGCAGCACCACGGCGCCGATCAGCCACAGCATCCGCCCGGCCACCTTCTCGGTGAAGTCGACGTACCCGGCGGTCGTGCCGACGACGAAGGTCGGCTCCTGCTGGCCCGCGAGTACGTCGTCGCGGATCCGGTTGACCAGATCCTCGGTCTCCGCCGACGACGGTGACGTGGTCGGGATGACGGTGATGATCGCCGTCGTACCGGCGCTGTTCATGGTCGCCGGTTGGACGGCGGCCACTCCGGCGGTTTTCTGCAGCGTGGACGTGAGGCCGGTCAGCAAGGTCTGCTTGTCGGTCGAGCTCTCGGACGGGAGCTGTACGACGACCGTCAGCGGACCGTTGGCACCCGGGCCGAACCCTTGGGCGACCAGGTCGTACGCTTTCCGGCTCGAGTCCGCCGCCGGATCGGTGCCGGCGTCGAGCTGGCCAAGGTTCATCGACAGCAGTGGTATGGCCAGGACGAGCAGCACGAGGGTGGCGGCGATGCCGTACGGCCACGGCCGGTCGCTCACCTTGCGTCCCCAGCGGGCGAACGGGCTCTGCTCGTGCTTGAGGTCGCGTTGCTCGCGCTCCTCCGCCCGGTGCTCGGCCACGGCCTGCTCGTTCGGGAGCCCGGCCTCGAGCTCCCGCTCCTCCACCAGATGGTGCCGGTCCTTGCGGTTGAGGACGAGGAACTTCGCCAGGCCGAGCATCGCGGGGATGAGGGTCAGCGCCGCCAGCACGGTGACCGCGACGACGATGGCCGAGGACAGACCGAGCGCGCCGACGAACGGTACGCCGGAGACGTAGAGGCCGAGAATCGCGATGACGACCGTCCCGCCGGCGACCAGGATGGCCGCGCCGGACGTCGACTCCGTGCGACCGGCCGATTCCTCGACTCCGATCCCGTCCTCGAGCTGCTCGCGATGGCGCGACACCATGAAGAGCCCGTAGTCGATCGCGACGCCGAGTCCGAGCAGGGTGGCGACCGTCGGCGCCGAGACCGGGAAGTCCTTCACCGCTGCGAGCAGACCGAGGATGGCCAGCCCGCCGCCGACGCTGAAGATCGCGGCGATCAGCGGCAGTCCGGCCGCGACGATCGACCGGAACATCAGGAACAGCAACAACAGCGCGAGCGCGAGGCCGATGGTCTCGGACAGGGTGTCGTCCGCCTGTTTCCCGATCTGGCCGGCGCCTCCGCCATACTCGACCTGGAGCCCGGCGGCCCTGGCCGGCTGGACGGCGGCATCCAGTTTGTCGAGATAGCTGCTGTCGAGCGACGCCGGCACCACCGAGAAGGAGACCGGAGCGTTGACGATGCTGCCGTCCTTGGAGATGTACGCCGTCTGTGACGTCGCCAGCGGGTCGACGGCCGAGACCACGTCCGGCAGCTTGGCGACGGCCGCCATCGACGTCTTCACCGCGTCGGCCTGCTCGGAGACCGTGCCGGTCTTCGCGTGGAAGACGATCGAACCGGAGTAGCCGCCGGCGGTGGCGAAGTCCTTGTTCAGGATGTTCAGTCCGGCCGACGACTCACTGCCCGGGACCGTGTAGTTGTTCACGTACGTGCCGCCGAACGCGGACCGTAGTACGAACAATCCGACGACCAGCACCAGCCAGCCTGCGATCACGAACCAGTGGAACCGTGCGGCCCCCCGGCCGAGACGATCCAGAAACGCGTGCACAGGGCCCCCTCCCCCAGGTGCCCCCCAGGCGACGGCCCCGCCGTCGACCCCTCCGCCGACAGTAAGCCGGGCCCGACGCCCGTCACAACCCCTCGCCCCCCGGGCACACCCCTACGCCACCAACCGATCGCTGCCCGTCACCCGGACTGCAGTCTTCCTTTGGCGCGGTGTCAACCGCCCGCGACGCTAGGCAGGATCAGCAACTCATCTCCGTCGCTCAACTTCGTCCCCGGGCCGTCCAGGTCGCGGATGTTGTCGTTGTGGAGGTAGACGTTGACGTGCCGGCGGACGGCGCCCTGCTCGTCGGTCAACCTCCGTCGCAGCACTGGGTCGAGGGCGGCGAAGGCCTCGGCGACGGTGGAGCCGTCGACCTCGACGCACTCGGCTCCGCCCGCGAACGGCCGGAGGACGGTCGGCAGGCGGACGGAGATCATCAGATCACCGCGGCGCGCACGGTGAGCACATCCGGCAGGTGACGTGCCACCTCGACCCAGGTGTCACCGGCATCGCCGCTGGCGTAGACGCAGCCGTCGCGGGTGCCGACGTACACACCGGCCGGGTCGGCGGTGTCGGTGGTGAGCGCGTCACGCAGGACCGGGACATACGACACGTCGGGAAGGCCCGTCGTCAGCGGCTCCCAGGTCGCTCCGGCGTCGCGAGAGCGGTAGACGCGGCACTTGGCCTCGGTCGGGATCCGGTTCGCGTCCGCGATCAGCGGGAAGACGTACACCGTCGCCGGCTCGTGCGGATGCACCGCGATCGGGAACCCGAAGTCCGACGGCAGCCCGTCCGCGATCGACTTCCAGATCGCCCCACCGTCGTCGGACCGGTAGACGCCGTGATGGTTCTGCGCGAACATCCGCTCCGGTACGGCGGGATGCGCGGCCAGCTTGTGCACACACTGACCGAACTCCGGGTAGGGGTCGGGGAAGAACTTCGCCTGGATCCCGTGGTTCGCCGGCTCCCACGACGCGCCGCCGTCGGCCGTCCGATAGACCCCACCGGTCGACATCGCGACGCTGACCTGCTCGGGATCGGTGGGATGCGGCAGCACCGTGTGCACCGCCTGACCACCGAAGCCAGCGCCCCACTCCTTGCGGTGCGGATGGTCCCACAGCCCGCGGACCAGCTCGAACGTCACTCCCCCGTCGGTCGACTTCCACAGCGCCGACGGCTGCGTCCCGGCGTACACGACACCCGGCTGACCGGCCGGTCCAGGCTGGATCTGCCAGACCCGCTCGAGTGCGGCGTCGGCGTCGGCCGGGAATCCGATCGATCCCTCCGGCGGCTCGTCCCAGGTCGCACCGAGGTCGTCGGAGTGGAAGACGGCCGGTCCCCAATGCTCGCTGGTCCCGCCGGCGAACATCCGCGGCCGCTCACCCCGGGTGTCGATGCCCACGGCGTACACGCCCTGCATCTCGAAGTGCGGCCCGTCGAGGGTCCAGTTCTTGCGGGCGGCATCGCTCCGGCCGATCCAGAGCCCCTTCTTGGTCCCGATCAGCAGTACGGCCTCGGACATCCTTGTCCTCCTCGTTTCAGCGCGGTGGACCTGCCACCACATTGATCAGCGGTTCGCCGGAGACGTAGCGCTCCAGCTGTGCGCGCACCAGGCGCGCCACCCGCGGCGCGAACGCCGTCGAGGCACCGCCGCGGTGCGGATTGATCAGCACGTTCGGAGCCGACCAGAGCGGATGACCGGCGGGCAGTGGCTCGGGGTCGGTCACGTCCAGAGCGGCGCTGATCCGCCGCGTGCCGAGCTCGGCCAGCAACGCGTCGGTGTCGACGACGACACCGCGAGCAACGTTCACCAACAGCGCGCCGTCCTTCAGGCTCGCCAGGAACTTCGCGTCCACCATCCCGCGCGTCTCCGCAGTCGCCGGGGTCAGCAGGACGACGACATCCGCCCGCGGCAGCAACTCCGGCAGCTCGGTGATCGGATGTACGCCGTCCCTGGCCCGCCGGGCGACCCGGATCACCTCACACTCGAACCCGCTCAGCCGCCGCTCCAGCGCCTCCCCGATCGACCCGTAGCCCAGGATCAGCACCGTGCGATCCGCGAGTGAGTCGTCGACCTCGTCGTACGAGCGGGGCCAGACCTGCTGGTCCTGGTCGCGGACGGCCCGCGGCAGGCGCCGGTACGACGCGAGGATCAGGGCGACCGCGAGCTCCGCGGTGGACGCGTCGTGGACCCCGCGCGCGTTGCACAGGGTCACGCCCTCGGCCAGATGCGGCAGCACATGCTCGAAGCCGGCGGTCTGCAGCTGCACGACCTTCAGGCTCGGCATCTCGCTGACGATGTCGATCACCCGGGAGCCACCCATGTATCCCGGCACGTAGACCTCGACCTCGGCGAGCGACTCCGGCCGCTCCCCGCCGTCGTAGAAGTCGACGTCGAATCCCGCGGGCAGCCCGCCGAGGAAGGTGTCCGGGTCCTCCCACGGCAGCCATGCCTTCACCACATCAGCCATGCCCACGAACCTACTCGGGTGCCAGGACACTTTTGAACACCCGTGCCAGACACCGGACGTCGTCGTACTCTGGATCGGTGCCTTCGACATCGGATCTGGCGGCGACGCTCGAGCATGATCAGGCCGTAGGGCGATTGCGGGAGTCGTATCAGCGGATCCCTCCGGGCGACCCCGTCCGGCTGGCGAAGCGCAGTTCGAACCTGTTCCGCCCACGGACGGACGTCGAGCGCCCCGGCCTGGACGTGTCGAAGCTGACCGGCGTGATCAGCGTCGACCCGGCCGCGCGGACCGCGGACGTCCAGGGCATGTGCACGTACGAGGACCTGGTCGCGGCCACGCTCCCGCACGGGCTGACCCCGATGGTCGTGCCGCAACTGAAGACGATCACGCTCGGCGGCGCGGTGACCGGGCTCGGCATCGAGTCGTCGTCGTTCCGGGCCGGACTGCCGCACGAGTCCGTGCTGGAACTCGACATCCTCACCGGCGCCGGCGACCTGATCACCGCACGCCCGGAGGGTGAGCACGCGGACCTGTTCCGGATGTTCCCGAACTCCTACGGCACTCTCGGCTACGCCACCCGGCTGACGATCGAGCTCGACCGGATCTCGCCGTACGTCGCCCTCCGGCACGTCCGCCTCGGCCTCGACGAGCTGGCCCCGGCGATCGACGAGATCGTTGCCTCAAGCACGTACGACGGGGAGCCGGTGCAGTTCGTCGACGGGGTCGCGTTCAGCCCGTCGGAGGCGTACCTGACCCTCGGGCGGAACAGCGACGCCGCTGTGCGGACCAGCGACTACACCGGCCAGCAGATCTACTACCGCTCGATCCAGCAGCGGCCGACGGACTTCCTCACCGCGCACGACTACCTGTGGCGCTGGGACACCGACTGGTTCTGGTGCTCGGCCGCGTTCGGCGCACAGCATCCGGTGGTACGGCGCCTGTGGCCGCGACGCTGGCGGCGGAGCGACGTGTTCCACAAGATCGTCGGCCTCGAGAACCGGCATCATGTCGCCGCACGCCTCGACCGCCGGCGCGGGCGGCCCGATCGCGAACGGGTCGTCCAGGATGTCGAGATCCCGGTCGACCGGCTGGCCGGGTTCCTGCGCTGGTTCGACGCCGAGGTCGGGATGCGGCCGGTCTGGCTGTGCCCGCTCCGGCTGCGTGGGTCGGCGGACTGGCCGCTGTACCCGCTCAAGCCCGGCGAGACCTACGTGAACGTCGGCTTCTGGGGCACCGTGGCGATCGCCCCCGGCGCCTCCGACGGTGACGTGAACCGGCGGATCGAGGCCGCGGTGGCCGAGTTCGGCGGGCACAAATCGCTGTACTCCGACGCGTACTACGACCGAGACACCTTCGACCGGCTCTACAACGTGCCGGCCTTGACCGAGGTGAAGCAACGCTACGACCCGAACGCCCGGCTCACCGGGCTCTACGAGAAGGCGGTGACGCGCCGATGACGACGCTCGCGACCCAGGTTTCGATCGCTGACGCACTGACCACGGTGACTCCGGCCGGCCTGCCGTTCCGGTTCACGGCGTACGACGGGAGCGCGACCGGCCCGGAGGACTCGCCGATCCACATGCATCTGGCCTCCGAGCGCGGCCTGTCCTACGTACTCACGGCACCCGGGGACCTCGGCCTGGTCCGCGCGTACGTGATGGGCGATCTGGAGATCACCGGCATCCACGAGGGCAATCCGTACGACCTGATGCGGATGATGCTCAACCAGGTGCACTTCGAGCGTCCGACGACGGCGGAGGCGCTGCGGATCGTCCGCGGGCTCGGTTGGAGTCACCTGAAGCCGCCGCCGCCCCCGCCGCAGGAGCACCTGCCGAAGTGGCGTCGTACCTTCGAGGGACTGCGGCACTCGAAGGCCCGGGACAAGGCGGCGATCCACCACCACTACGACGTGTCGAACACGTTCTACGAGTGGATCCTCGGCCCGTCGATGACCTACACATGTGCCGTCTATCCGACTGTGGAGGCCTCGCTGGAGGAGGCGCAGTACGAGAAGTACGACCTGGTCGCGCGGAAGCTCGACCTTCAGGCCGGGCAACGGCTCCTCGACGTCGGGTGCGGCTGGGGAGGCATGGTCCGGCACGCGGCCCGCGAGTACGGCGTTCGTGCGCTGGGCGTCACGCTGTCGTCCGCCCAGGCCGAGTGGGCCAACGAGGCGATCAAGCGGGAAGGACTCGAGCACCTGGCCGAGGTCCGCTTCCTGGACTACCGGGACGTCGCCGAGCGCGATTTCGACGCGATCAGCTCGATCGGCCTGACCGAACACATCGGCGTGCGCAACTACCCGTCGTACTTCGGGTTCCTGCTCGACCGGCTGAAGCCCGGCGGCCGGCTGCTGAACCACAGCATCACCCGCCCGGACAACCGCTTCCGCTCCACCGGCGCGTTCATCGACCGCTACATCTTCCCCGACGGCGAGCTGATCGGCTCCGGCCGGATCATCGCCGAGGCCCAGGACGCCGGCTTCGAGGTCCGCCACGAGGAGAACCTGCGCGAGCACTACGCCCTCACCCTGGCCGCCTGGTCCGACAACCTGGTCGTCCACTGGGACGAGGCCGTCGCCGAGGTCGGCCACCCCACCGCCAAGATCTGGGGCCTTTACCTGGCCGCCTGCCGAGTCGGCTTCGAACGCAACAACACCCAACTCCACCAGATCCTAGCCGTAAAACTCGACGACGACGCCAACGCCCACTTCCCCCTCCGCCCCACCTGGCTCAGCTGAACCCTCGTCTTGACTCCATGCCCGTCATGCATGGAGTCAAGGCGGAGTCGGCATTGGACCGTCTCCCCCGCGCCGGGAGACGGTGGGTGCGTGGATGTCGAGTTCGGGGTGTTGGTGGATGTTCGGGCGGAAGGGGCGGGCTACTCGGGGGAACGGGTCGAGGAGGTCGTGGTTGCCGATCGGCTCGGGTTCGACGGCGCCTGGCTGTCGGAGCACCACTTGGCGGCGGATGGGGCGTTGCCTTCGCCGTTGGTGATGGCGGGAGTGCTGGCCGGGCGGACGGAGCGGATCCGGATCGGAACCAACGTGCTCGTGTTGCCGTTGCATCACCCGCTGCGGGTGGCCGAGGATGCCGCCGTACTCGATCTGGTGTCGGGTGGGCGGTTCGTGCTCGGGGTCGGGCAGGGGTATGCCGAGCGGGAGTTCGCTGCCCTCGGAGCGGACCGACGGCGGCGTGGCGCGCTGCTAGAGGACGGTGTGCGGCTGGTCAGGCAGGCTTGGGCGGGTCAGCTGGGAGTCACGCCGCGGCCGCGGGGTGAGATCCCGATCTATGCCGCCGGAGTGACTGCGGCGGGGCTGCGCCGGGCCGCTCGGGTGGGCGACGGGGTGATCATCTACTGTGCGACCCCGGCCGATCTGATCGAGCGGCGACAGCTGCTCGACGAGGTCGTCGACAACCCGCCGCCGTTGATCTGCACCGGGATCATGCACGTGGACGATGACGCGGACCGGGCCTGGGCCGATGCCGCGCCGGGGATCGCTTACCTGGAGGGGGAAATCGCGTCGTACGGCGGGACCGAACCGCCGGCGTTGCGGCGTGACGACTACCTGGTGGGTACGCCGGACGACATCGCCGAACGGTTGATCGCTCTGCACGAGGCGACGCGGTTCGTCCACTTCGCGCACTGGCTGAGACTGCCGACGCTGTCCCACCAGGCCGCGATGCGGTCTCTCGAATTGATTGCAGGTCGGGTCGTTCCCGCCGTACGGGCTGGTGTCAGCCGCTAACTTGGGAGGCAATCGACCTGAGGAGACGGCGTGGGCGGGACCAGGGTCAGGCAGCGGGGCGGGGCTGCGGTGTTCTTGACTGCGTTGGCTTTGGTGGCCGGGTGTTCCGACGATGCGCCGGCTTCTCCGAGTACGACGTCTGCGCCGACCGGCTCGGCTGCAGGCCAGCAGGCGTCCGTGCGGCTGACTGTGGCGTCGACCGTGGCGACGGGGATCCAGGTGCCGTGGGGGTTGGCGTTTCTGCCGGACAAGAGTGCGTTGGTGGCGGAGCGGGACTCGGGGAAGATCAAGCGGATCGCCGGCGGGCAGGTGAGTGACGTCGGCACGGTGGAGGACGTGAACGCGTCGGCGGAGGGTGGGTTGCTGGGGCTGGCGGTGGACCCCGGGTATCCGGGGAAGCCGTACATCTACGCGTACTACTCCGGCGGAGACGACAACCGGATCGCCCGGATCACGTACCAGGACAACCAGCTGTCCGACCAGCAGGTGATCCTGGAAGGGATCCCCTCCTCCGCCATCCACAACGGCGGGCGATTGCGATTCGGGCCGGACGGATTCCTGTACGCCGGGACCGGCGACGGCTCGGATCGGCCGAACTCGCAGGACGACGGATCGCTGGGCGGGAAGATCCTGCGGATCACGACCGACGGCAAGGCGGCGCCGGGCAACCCGGACGGTCGCCTGTGGATCACCAAGGGCCACCGGAACGTGCAGGGGCTCGCGTTCGACGGCACCCAGTTGTACGCCGCCGAGTTCGGCCAGAACACGTGGGACGAGCTGAACGCGATCACGCCCGGCGCGAACTACGGCTGGCCGGCCGCCGAGGGGATCAGCCACCTCGACGGGATGACCGACCCGATCGCCCAGTGGCACACCTCCGACGCCTCGCCGTCCGGGATCGCGTTTGCCCAGGGGTACATCTTCATGGCGTCGTTGCGCGGGCAGCGCCTCTGGGCCATACCTGTTGCCAACGGCAAGCGAATCGGCGAGCCGCAGGCGTTCTTCACCAACCAGTACGGCCGGTTGCGCACCGTGGAGGCGGCTCCGGACGGGTCGCTGTGGCTGACCACATCGAACACCGACGGGCGCGGCGACCCTCGGGGCGGCGACGACCGGATCCTCCGGATCACGATCAGCCGCTGATTGCCAACCGTTTCAAACCTTTGGCCGTCTGGTACTTGTGGAGGAAAGCCAGCGTTCGGAGGAGGAGATCGGTATGCGGACCGGCCAGGTGTCCGTCGTTCCCAGCAGTGTGATCGCTTCGGTGAGCAGCTACGAGGATGCTCACCGAACGGTCGGGTACCTGCGAAGTTACGGGATGGACGCGGCCAGCCTGGAGGTGGTCGGCGCCGGGCTCCGGCGGGCCGAGAGACAGCGAGCGATCCCGGTCGCCCGGCTCACCGGTGCCGGGGCGCTGCAGGGTGCGCTGCTCGGCGTACTCGCCGCGATCTTCGTCACGCTCGTGGCCCAGACGACGCTGACCGGCCTGGCCGTCGTCGTGTGGGGTGTCGTGTACGGCGCTCTGATCGGTGGGCTGTGGGGGTTGTTCAAGGGGCTCGTCCGCAACCGCCCCGACGCTGTCTCCATCGAGATCGTGCCGACCCGCTACGAGGTGCGCTGCCCGCCCGACGAGCTCTCCGTCGCTCGGACCCTGCTGGCCGACGCCGCCGACATCGACGACGGCCGGGTCGAGCGCGAGGTGATCGCGGACGCACCGCAGCACGAGCCGAAGCCGCGAACGGAAAAGGACGCGGCCTGAGCTGAGTCGCCGGACCCCGGGTGAGCCCCGGGGTCCGGCGACTACCTCAGATCCCCAGCTTCGCGTTCAGGAGTTCGCGGACCTTGGCCGCGTCGGCCTGGCCGCGCATGTCCTTCATCACCGCGCCGATGAGTGCACCGGCCGCGGCCGGCTTGCCGGAGTTGACCTTCTCGACCACATCCGGGTTCGCCGCGATCGCCCGCTCGATGGCCTCGATCAGTGCCGAGTCGTCCGAGACCAGGGCAAGCCCGCGCTTCTCGATGATCTCGGCCGGCGTGCCCTCGCCCTTGACCAGGCCGTCGAACACCTGGCGGGCGAGCTTGTCGTTGAGTGAGCCCTCGTCGACCAGCTTCTGCACCTCGGCGACCTCGGCCGGGCCGACGCCGAGCGCGTCCAGGTCCTGGCCGGACTCGTTCGCCGCGCGGGCGAGCTCACCCAGCCACCACTTCTTCGCGGCGGCCGGCGTCACGCCCAGCCCGACCGTCGCCACGATCGGCTCGAGCGCGTTCCCGTTGATGACGTCGCGCATCTCGAGGTCGGTGAAACCCCACTCCTCCTGCAGCCGGACCCGGCGCAGAGAAGGTGCCTCGGGCAACGAAGAACGGATCTCCTCGACCCACTCGCGCGACGGCGCGATCGGGACCAGGTCGGGCTCCGGGAAGTACCGGTAGTCGTCGGCGTCGGACTTCTCCCGGCCGGACGTGGTGATGCCGGTGTCCTCGTGCCAGTGCCGGGTCTCCTGCAGGACCTTGCCGCCGGAGTTCAGCACCGCTGCCTGCCGGGTGATCTCGTATGTCACCGCGCGCTCGACCGAGCGGAACGAGTTCACGTTCTTGGTCTCGGTTCGTGTGCCCAGAACAGTCGAGCCGTGCGGCTTCAGCGACACGTTCGCGTCACACCGCAGCGATCCCTGATCCATCCGGACATCCGAGACGCCCAACGCGAGCAGCAGGTCGCGCAGCATGCTCACGTACGCGCGGGCCACCGCGGCGGCCTTGTCCCCCGGCACCTCGATCGTCTTGGTGACGATCTCGATCAGCGGGATGCCGGCCCGGTTGTAGTCGACCAGCGAGTGCGAGGCGCCGTGGATCCGGCCGGTCGCGCCACCGACGTGGGTGGACTTGCCGGTGTCCTCCTCCATGTGGGCGCGCTCGATCTCGATCCGGTACGTGTCGCCGTCGACGACCACCTCGGTCCAGCCGTTGTACGCGATCGGCTCGTCGTACTGCGAGGTCTGGAAGTTCTTCGGCATGTCCGGGTAGAAGTAGTTCTTCCGGGCGAACCGGCACCACTCGGCGATCTCGCAGTTCAGCGCCAGGCCGATCTTGATCGCGGACTCGACGCCGACCCTGTTCACCACCGGCAGTGCGCCCGGCAGGCCGAGGCAGACCGGACAGGTCTGCGTGTTCGGCGGCGCACCGAACTCGGTCGGGCAGCCGCAGAACATCTTCGACTTCGTGTTCAGCTCGACGTGGACCTCGAGGCCCATCACCGGGTCGTACTGCGCCAGCGCGTCGTCGATCTCGAGGACGGTCGCGGTCATCGGGTCACCTCCAGCTCCGGAGCCTTGGTCATCAGCACGCCGCCCCACTGATCGGCCAGCGCCGACTCCAGCGCGGCGCCGACGGTGTAGCACAGGTCGTCGCGCATCACCGGCGCCATCACGTGGAAGCCGACCGGCATGCCGTCCTCGTCGGCCAGGCCGCACGGGAACGAGCCGGCCGCGTTGCCGGCCAGGTTGGACGGGATCGTGCACAGGTCGTTCTTGTACATGGCGATCGGGTCGTCGATCCGGTCCCCGATCGCGAACGCCGTCGTCGGCGTCGCGGGCGAGACCAGCACGTCGACCTGCTCGTAGGCGTTGGCGAAGTCGCGGGCGATCAGCGTCCGCACCTTCTGCGCCTGCCCGTAGTAGGCGTCGTAGTACCCGCTCGACAGCGCGTGCGTGCCGAGCATGATCCGGCGCTTCACCTCGGCGCCGAAGCCGGCCTCGCGGGTCAGGCTCATCACCTTCTCCGCGCTGTTCGTGCCGTCGTCGCCGACGCGCAGCCCGTACCGCATCGCGTCGAACTTGGCCAGGTTGGACGAGGCCTCGCTCGGCAGGATCAGGTAGTACGCCGGCAACGCGTACTGGAAGTGCGGACACGAGACCTCGACCACTTCGGCGCCGAGCTTGGTGAGCAGCTCGACCGCCTCGTGGAAGCGCGCCTCGACGCCGGGCTGGTATCCCTCGCCGCCGAGCTCCTTGACCACACCGATGCGCAGACCGGTCACGTCACCGTTGCGCGCCGCCGCGACGACGGCGGGGACCGGCTGGTTGATCGAGGTCGAGTCCATCGGGTCGTACCCGGCGATCGCCTCGTGCAGCAGCGCCGCGTCCAGGGTCGTCCGCGCACACGGGCCGGGCGTGTCCAGGCTCGAAGCCAGCGCGATCAGTCCGTAGCGTGACGTCCCGCCGTACGTCGGCTTGACGCCGACCGTGCCGGTGAACGCACCGGGCTGCCGGATCGAGCCACCGGTGTCCGTGCCGATCGCGAGCGGCGCCTCGTACGCCGAGATGGCCGCCGACGAACCGCCGCCGGAACCACCGGGGATCCGGCCCAGGTCCCACGGGTTGTGGGTGGTGCCGTACGCCGAGTTCTCCGTCGAGGAGCCCATCGCGAACTCGTCCATGTTGGTCTTGCCGAGGATGACGATGCCGGCCGCCTTCAGCCGCTTCACGACCGTCGAGTCGTACGGCGGCTTCCAGCCCTCGAGGATCTTCGAACCGGCCGTGGTCGGCACGCCCTCCTGGGTCAGCACGTCCTTCAGCGCCAGCGGGACACCGGCCAGCGGGGAGAGCTGCTCGCCCGCCGCGCGCTTCGCGTCGACAGCGGCAGCCTGCGCCAACGCGCCGTCGGTGTCGACATGCAGGAACGCGTGCACGTCGCCGTCGACCGCCGCGATCCGGTCCAGGTGCGCCTGGGTGATCTCCACCGAGCTGGCCTGGCCGGACGTCATCAGTTCCGCGAGCTCGGCCGCGGTCTTACGGATCAGGTCGGTCATCAGTCCTCCTCCAGGATCCGCGGCACCCGGAATCGCTGCTCCTCCGCGGCGGGCGCGCCGGACAGCGCCTGCTCCGGGGTGAGGCACGGCACGTTCTCGTCCGCGCGCATCACGTTGGTCAGCGGCAGGGCATGGGAGGTCGGCGGGATGTCGTCCGCAGCCACCTGGCTGACCTGCCCGACCAGGGTGATGATCTGGTCGAGCTGTGGCGCGAGGTGGTCGAGCTCGTCATCGGTGAGCTCGATCCGCGCCAGTCGCGCCAGGTGCGCGACCTCTTCGCGGGTAATCGATGGCATGAACTGATCCAATGCTTGCAAGTTGCTGATGGAGTCACAGAGAGGTTCTGAGTGACACCCGAGCCATCCTAGTGGGCGGCTGTGACGGTCGCGTTTCCTTGTCCCCAGGGGGCTGCGGACGACGGTTCGTGATCGTCCGCCGAGAGGGCCGGGCGTGTCTTCGGGCTCCGCTCTGTAACATTGGCCGCGACGGGGCGTTACGCGCATGGTGATCGACTGGGAGATGATCGTTCGGTGTTCCTGCTGCGATTGATCATCCCGGACCGGCCCGGTTCGCTGGGCACTGTGGCGACGGCGCTCGGTGAGGTGAACGCCGACATCCACGCGATCGAGATCGTCGAGCACCGGCGGGAGAACGGCAGCGCCGTCGACGACATCGTGGTCGACCTGCCGCCCGGCGTGCTGCCGGACCGCCTGGTCTCCGCGTGCAACGGCGTACCCGACGTCGAAGTGATCTGGTTCTCCCGGTACGGCGCCGGCGGTGGACTGCACATGGACCTCGAGGCCGTCGAGCAGATGACGTCGGCTCCGGCGGACGCGATCGACATCCTGGTCGAGCAGTCGCCGGCCGTGCTGCATGCCGACTGGGCCGCGTTGCTGGACGGCACCGGCAGTGAGGTGAAGGTCGCGCTGGAGACGAGCGCCACGCCGGAGTTCGGCGACATGGCCGGGCAGTGGCTGCCGATGAAGAAGGCAACGACGCTGGAAGCTCCGGATCACAAGGGCCTCTCGGAGTCCGTGCTGGTCGCGGCGCCGCTGGAGTCCGAGCGCCGGATCCTGGTGATCGGCCGCCGCGGCGGCCCCGAGTTCCTCGGCTCCGAGGTCGCCCGCCTCTCCTACCTCGCCTCCCTCGCCGTCACCATCCGCGCCACCGCCTGACACAGTCCGCCGCACGCCACCGCCTGACGCCGTTCGCCGCCGCCTGACGCCGTTCGCCGCCGCCTGACGCGGTTCGCCGCCGCCTGACACAGTTCGGCGTACGCCACCGCCTTACGCCGTAGAAGTGGAAGTCCTCGCCCGCCCCCGGTCGGCGCAACTGTCCGCGCTCTGGCACCCTCGACCACTCCAGCGGATATCCCCTGAAGCGGTGCCTTCTCCCCTGGTATGCGAGGGGAGAACGCTCAGTTGGAGGGGTTATCCGGCTGTTCTGCTGGATGTGTGGGCGAGGTGAGCCAGGCTGGCCGGTGTGCAGCTCGACAGGTGGTGTCGGTCCAGGGTGCCGGTCGGGCGAGGCATTCACGCCTGAGATCGGCTGGCCCGGCCAGGGCTGGGGCCGACACCTCCTGTCGACCTTGCACGTCCCAGCCTCCAATTGCCCCCCATCAGCCTGCGACCGCACCCAACCGACCGCACCGCGGGGCAGCGCGGAGCGGGAGCCGGGCGGGGCACGGCGGAGCGGGAGCTGGGGTGGGTTCGTGGGGTTGACGGTGGGATCGGTGCGTATCTGCGGGACCTGGGACACCAGCTGGGGTCGCCGGACAGGTTGTGCCCTGTCCGCGGTCCCTGGCACCTGTCCGAGGTCGCAACGATCCCGCCGTCGGCCGGAGGCCTCACACAGGACATGGCGGGCAGGGACCTGACAGTGCAGATCCCCGCCCACCACAAGCAGTCTCAGGCCAACGGATCCGGCCCCCGACGAGGACGCCGCACCTCGGCCACCACCCACACATCGAGCAGAAGACCCGGATATCCCCTCGAATGGTTCGAGGGCCGAGGAGCGCTGGTTGGTATGGGCAGGGCGCGCAGAAGGACCGCTCCCAAGCTGTCGAGACCCGGGACAGCTCGCGAGGTGTCCCAGCCTCCGACATAGTGTCCGCGCCCCCGGCCGCAGCACGCCGTACGCCGAAGCCCGCGCCCGACCCCGGTCGGCGCTGCGGCTCGCGGCCGGCCACCGGCTGGCCGCCCCATCGACCACTCCAGCGGATATCCCCTGAAGCGGTGCCTTCTCCCCTGGTATGCGAGGGGAGAACGCTCAGTTCGAGGGGTTATCCGCCCAAATTGCCTCGAAAGCGCAACGCTGGGGTCAGCGGCTGAGCGGGGAGGGTGTGGGATGACAAGCGAGAGCCCCCGGCTCCGAGGGAGGGTCCGAGGGCTCCGCCTGTGTCTACGTGAACTGGAAGTAGGCGAGGACCCAGAGGCCGGCGAGGATCAGGAGGACGACGACGCCGACGAGGGCGACGATCAGGATCGCCTGGCTGTTGCTGCCGTTGCGGTCCGGGAGATCGAACTGGGTGGGGCCCCAGGCCCCACCGCCGTCGACGCGCTGGACGGCCTCGGGCGGTGGCGCCGCCACCGTCCGCGCATCCCGCTTCTCCCGGGGGAACTTCATCCGGCCTCCCTGTCCTCGGCCGACAGCCGTGACATCCACCGTAGCGCTCAGACGAAGAACGTCTCGTACGAGATGTTGATCCGCTGCGAGGCGTAGTCGTCCTCGGCGTTGCCGGTGATCTCGACCCGCCATCCGGCCACGTAGGAAGCGTACGACTTCCCGTCGCTGTGCAACTGGATGTACGACTTCAGCGCCGCGACGTCCCCGCCCTTCAGCACCCCGAACGCGTCGTTGACCGCGGCCGGCAGCGCCTTCTTCACGTCGCCGGGGTCACCCGAGGCGCTCATCTCGATCTGCTTGATGCCCTCGCCCTCGCTGGCGTAGAAGTACACCCGCTGCGAGCCGTACTTGCCGACCTGCTTGCTGCAGGAGCTCGTGCAGACGTACTGCTTCGCCTTCAGCGCCGCGGCCAGCTGCGGCTCGGTCGTGTCGAAGGTCTTCTTCGGCAGGTCGAGCGAGTCCGAACCGGACTTGCCACCGGACAGCTCCACGGTGTCGCCGTCGTTGCGCAGCTCGAACTCACCCCAGGTGCTGCCGACCTTCTGCGACTTCTGGCCGGTCTTGATCGCGTCCTGGACCTTCTTGACCTCGCTGCCGCCGAACGTGTCGTTGCCGAGCGCCTGCAGTGCCGCGTCGAAGGTGACCGCGGCGTTGTTGACGTTGTCCTCGTTCTGCGACGTCAGGTCCACGCCGATGATCGTGCCGTCCGACTGGAACTGGAAGATCGCCTGGGCCTCGGTGGCGCCTTCGTACTTGAAGCAGCCGCGGTGCGCGCCCTGCGCGGTGTTGAACAGGTCGCTGCAGCCGTAGCCGAGGCCCTGCAGCTTCTCGGTCGCCGTCTTCGCCTGACCGGTCGCATTGCCGAGCTCGCCGTTCTTGTCGCCGCCGCCGCTGGTCGGGTTGCCGGTCGGTTGCTCGGACGTGGTCGGCCCGGACTCGGGCTTGTCGTCACCACCGAACGCATGGATGCCGAGGAAGACGAGCAGGCCGATCAGCACGATGCCGACGACACCGCCGCCGATCACCAACGGCAGCTTGTCCTTGCTGATGCCACCGGGGCCCTTGGAGCCGCCGGGGCCGCCCGGCTGCCACTGGGGCTGTCCACCCTGCTGCTGTTGCCAGCCGCCGCCCGGCTGCTGGCCCTGGGGACCCCACGCCTGCTGCTGGTAGGGACCGCCTTGCTGCTGCGCGGTGCGCTGACCCCAACCGCCCTGCGCGGGCTGTCCCTGAGGCTGCCCCGGACCCGGTCGGCCCTGCTGACCGGGTTGCGTCGGCTGCTGACCCCAGCCGCCCTGCTGCGGGGGCTGACCCTGCTGCGGAGGCTGTCCGTGCGGGGGCTGGCCCTGCGGGGGCTGACCTTGCTGGGGCGGCCGACTCTGCTGCGGAGGCTGACCTTGGTGGGGAGGCTGCTGCGGGCGCTGACCCCAGCCGCCACCACCCTGGCCGGGAGGCTGCTGTCCCCAGCCGCCTTGCGCACCCTGTCCCCCTTGCTGCCCGCCTGGCTGGCCCCCCGGCTGCCCAGGACCCCACGGTCCCTGCGGCGGCGTCGTCATATTCGCTCCTTTTGACCCACGTGTGGACGTGCAAAGTTAACAGTCGGACGGCTCAGTCCGGCCGTTGGATCCACGCCGTACGACGACGTGGCGCTGATCACCCGTAGCAGGGAGCTACGCGTCGCCGGGGTCCGGTGTGGTGGCCACCTCGGCTGCGGCGTCGGCACCTTGGTCGAGCAGCACCTGGAAGCCGGCGGCGTCCAGGATCGGGACGCCCAGCTGGACCGCCTTGTCGTACTTCGATCCCGGCGAGTCGCCGACCACGACGAACGAGGTCTTCTTCGAGACCGAGGACGCCGCCTTGCCGCCGCGCGACACGATCGCCTCGGTAGCCTCGTCCCGGCTGAAGCCTTCGACGGTGCCGGTCACGACGATCGAGAGGCCGGTGAGGGTCTGCGCCACGGTCGGGCCGGTGCGCTCCTCGCGGAGCTGGACGCCGGCCGCCTTCCACTTGTCCACGATCGCCTGGTGCCAGTCGACCTCGAACCACTCGATCACCGCGTGCGCGATGGTCGGGCCGACACCCTCGATCTCCGAGAGCTCCTCCTCGCTCGCCGCGCGGATGCCCTCGATGTCGTCGTACACGGCCGCGAGCGCCTGCGCCGCGGTCGGGCCGACGTGCCGGATGGACAGCGCGACGAGCCCGCGGGAGAGCGGCTGGGTCTTGGCCTGCTCCAGGTTCGCCAGCAGGCGCAGGGCGTTCGCCGACAAGGATCCGGCCTTGACGGTGAAGAACGAACTCCGGGCCAGGTCCTCCTCGGTGAGCGCGAACAGGTCGCCCTCGTCCACGATCAGCCCGTCACCGATCAGTGCGTCGGCACCCTTGAACCCGAGCGCCTCGATGTCGAACGCCGACCGCCCGGCCAGGTGGAACAACCGCTCCCGCAACTGCGCCGGGCAGGACTTCGTGTTCGGGCAGCGGATGTCGACATCACCCTCCTTCATCGGGCGCAGCGTCGTACCGCAGGAGGGGCACTCGGTCGGCATCACGAACTCGTGGGCGTCGTCCGGCCGCAGGTCGATCACCGGGCCGAGGATCTCGGGGATCACGTCGCCGGCCTTGCGCAGGACGACGGTGTCACCGATCCAGACGCCCTTGCGCTTGACCTCCGACGCGTTGTGCAGGGTCGCGAACTCGACCGTCGACCCGGCCACCCGGACCGGCTCCATCCGCCCGTACGGCGTGACGCGGCCGGTGCGGCCCACGTTCACCTCGATGTCGAGGAGCTTGGTGGTGACCTCCTCCGGCGGGTACTTGTACGCGATCGCCCAGCGCGGGGCGCTCGAGGTCGAGCCGAGCGCGCGCTGCAGGTCGACCTCGTCCACCTTCACCACGACCCCGTCGATCTCGTGGTCGACGGAGTGCCGGTTCTCGCCGTAGTACGCGATGAACTCGTTGACCTGGTCGAGCGTCTCGACCTTGCGGGCGCGGTCGCTGACCGGCAGACCCCAGGCCTCGAGCTGCTCGTACGCCGAGGACAGCCGGCGGACGTGATAGCCGTCGACGCGGCCGAGGCCATGGACGACGAAACGCAGCGGGCGGCTCGCGGACACCCGGGGGTCCTTCTGCCGCAGCGATCCGGCGGCGCTGTTGCGCGGGTTGGAGAACGGGTCCTTGCCCGCCTCGACCAGCTGCGCGTTCAGCTCCTCGAAGTCCTCGACGCGGAAGTAGACCTCGCCGCGGACCTCCAGGAAGGACGGCAGGTCCTTGCCGTCCAGCTCGTTCGGGATGCTCTTGATCGTGCGGACGTTGAGCGTCACGTCCTCGCCGGTGCGGCCGTCGCCGCGGGTGGCGCCGCTGACCAGCGTGCCGTTCTCGTAGACCAGGTCGAGGGCGAGCCCGTCGACCTTCAGCTCGCACAGGAAGCCGCTGTCGTCGATCTGGCTGACGGTCACCTCCCGCTCCAGCCGCTTGGCCCACGCCTCCATCTGCTCGGCGGAGAACGCGTTCGCCAGGCTCTCCATCCGCATCGGATGCTGGACCGGGGTGAACAGCGTGGAGATCGGGATGCCGACCTTCTGCGTCGGCGAGTCCGGCGTGCGGAGCTCGTTGTACTGCTCCTCGATCGCCTGCAGCTCGTGCATCAGCTCGTCGAAGTCCGCGTCCGAGATGATCGAGCTGCCCAGGTAGTACTTCACCCGGTGGTCCTCGATCTCCTTGCTCAGAGCGGCATGCCGCTCCCGCACCTCGGGCGGCGCAGCAGGCTGTTCAGCAGCAGTCGTCTCGGGAATCTCCGTGCTCATGAGGAGAACTTACAGGCGAGCGCCGACGATTTGGGTCAGGCGTCTGCGGCTTCGCCTACTGCGTCGACGACTCGGCGGAGCAGGTCCAATCGTGCCCGCGCGTCGGCTGGTGACGGAGAGGCCGCGAGGCCGCACGCAGGCGTGATGACGACCTTCTTCAGGAGTTCCGGGTCCAGGCCGAGCTCGCGCCAGCGGCGGATCAGCGGATTCGCGGCCTGCTCGGGGTTCGGCAGGGTGCCCGTGGTGGGGACCAGGCCCGCGTAGAGGGTCGTGCCGGCCTCGGAGGCGAGGGCGATCTGATCCCACCCGGGATTGCCGAGCAAAGAGATGTCGACGGAGACGCCGGTGGCGCCGGACTTGGTGAAGACCTCGATCGGCGGTCGTGCGGCACAGCAGTGGATCACGGTGGGTGCTGTGGTCGTCACCAGGCTCAGGAGCTCCACAGCGCCCGGACCGTCGACCGAACGGTGTTTGCTCCAGCCGGACGCCGTCGGGATGGCTCCGGCGAGTACGGCGGGCAGGGCCGGCTCGTCGATCTGTACGACGAGCTCCGCCCCTGGCACACGACGTCGTACCTCGGCGACGTGATCCGTCAGCCCCAACGCCAGCACCTCGGCCAGGTCACGCCGGGCTCCGTGGTCCGCGAGCACCTTGTCACCACGCGGCCGCTCGATCGTGGCCGCCAGAGTCCACGGCCCGGTGAGCTGCAACTTCAACGGCCCGGTGTAGCCGTCCGCCAGTTCCTCGAGCACATCCAGATCCTCCGCGAGCAACGACCGCGCCCGGCGCTGATCCAGACTCGCCCGCGGATCACTCCCCCCAGTCAGCCGCCATCCGGCCGGCTGCAGGTCTACGGCCAGCTCGGTCAGTACGGCGACAGCCCGGCTGAGCATGTCGCCGTACGGACGCGCCGGCAGCTCGGCCAGGAACGGGATGTCGACCGCTTCGAGCAGCACCTTCGTCCACTCGCGGATGTCGTCACCCGGCAGCGACCCCAGGCCAGTGGTCGTCATGCGTGTTGCGCCGCTACCCGGGAGACCGTGTCGATTGTGGCTGATCCGATCACGCGGGTGTCGTCGTACAGCACGACGGCCTGACCGGGTGCGACCGCTGAGGTCGGCTCGTCGAAGTCGACGACGACGAGATCGCCTTCGAGTCGGGCGGTGACGGCGACCTCTTCGCCGTGCGCGCGCAGCTGAGCCTTCACGTGCAACTCGGAGTCCGGCACGGGACCGCACCAGCGCGGCTTCGACGCCGTCAGCTGCGCGACCGCCAGCTCCTCGCGCGATCCGACCGTCACCGTGCGGTCGACCGGGCTGATGTCCAGCACGAACCGCGGCTTGCCGTCGGCGGCCGGCGTACCGATCCGCAGGCCCTTGCGCTGACCGACGGTGAAGCCGTGAGTGCCCTTGTGCTCACCCAGCTTGTTGCCCTGCGCATCGACGATGTCACCGGGCGCCTCACCGAGCTGCCTGCTGAGGAAACCCGGAGTGTTGCCGTCGGCAATGAAACAGATGTCGTGACTGTCCGGCTTGGCCGCCACCGACAACCCGCGCCGCTCGGCCTCGGCCCGGACCTCGGTCTTGGGCGTGTCCCCGAGCGGGAAGAACGCGTGCTTGAGCTGCTCCTGCGTCAGTACCCCGAGCACGTACGACTGGTCCTTGGCCGGATCCACAGCCCGATGCAGCTCACGACCGGAATCAGTCTCCACGATCCGCGCGTAGTGCCCGGTTGCGACCGCGTCGAAGTCGAGTGCGAGCGCCCGCTCGAGTACGGCGCTGAACTTCACCTTCTCGTTGCACCGCAGGCACGGGTTCGGCGTACGACCGGCCGCGTACTCCGCGACGAAGTCCTCGACCACGTCGGCGTGGAACCGCTCGGCCAGGTCCCAGATGTAGAACGGGATGCCGATCACGTCCGCGGCCCGGCGGGCGTCGCGGGAGTCCTCGATCGTGCAGCAGCCGCGCGCGCCGCTGCGGTACGACTGCGGGTTCCGGCTCAGGGCCAGGTGCACTCCGACCACGTCGTGCCCGGCCTCGGCCATCCGCGCCGCCGCGACGGCGGAGTCGACCCCGCCGGACATGGCTGCGAGTACCCGCATCAGGTGTTCCTTCCCACGTTCTGCAATCCTGCGGACTTCGCCCGCTCCACCACCGGTCCGATGTTCTCCAGTACGACGTCGACGTCGGCGCGGGTGCTGGTGTGCCCGAGGGTGAACCGGAGTGACCCGCGCGCCCGCTGGTCGTCGTACCCCATGGCCAGCAGCACGTGGCTCGGCTCGGCGACCCCGGCATTGCACGCGGACCCGGTCGACACCTCGATCCCGCGCGCGTCGAGCAGCAGCAACAGCGAGTCGCCCTCGCAGCCGCTGAAGGACAAGTGTGCGTTACCGGGCAAGCGGTCCGCCGGGTCACCCGACAACTTGGCGCCCTCGACCGTGCTCACCACGCCGTCGATCAGCGCGTCCCGCAGCTCGGTCAACCGCCGCGCCTCGTCCGCCTGGTGCTTGATCGCGTGCTCCATCGCGACCGCGAACCCCGCGGTCGCAGGCGCGTCCAGCGTGCCGGAGCGGACGTCGCGCTCCTGCCCACCGCCGTGCAGGATCGGCGTCAGCTTCGTCTCCTTGTGGACGATCAGCGCGCCGATCCCGTACGGACCGCCGAGCTTGTGCGCGGACACGGTCATCGCGTCCACCCCCAGCTCCGCGAAGTCCACCGGCACCTGCCCGATCGCCTGGACCGCGTCGGTGTGCACGGGAACGCCGTACTCCTGCGCGATCGCCGCGATCTCGCCCACCGGCTGCAGCGTGCCAACCTCGTTGTTCGCCATCATCAACGTGACGAACGACACGCTCTCCGGATCGCTCTCGATCGCGCGTCGTACGTCGTCCCGCCGCACCCGCCCGAGCTCGTCGACCGGCAGCCACTCGATCTCGGCCTGCTCGTGCTGACCCAGCCAGATGGCCGGATCGAGTACGGCGTGATGCTCGATCCCGCTGAGCAGGATCCGGCGCCGCCGCGGGTCCTCGGCCAGCCGGGCCCACCACAGCCCCTTCAGGGCGAGGTTGTCCGCTTCGGTGCCGCCGGAGGTGAAAACCACCTCACTCGGCTGCGCTCCGAGCGCCTCGGCGATCGTCTCGCGCGACTCCTCGACCGTCCGCCGGGCCGCTCGGCCGGAACCGTGCAGGGACGACGCATTGCCGGTCCGCGCGAGGTGATAGGTCATCGCCTCGATCGCGGCCGGGAGCATCGGAGTGGTCGCCGCGTGGTCCAGGTACACCGTGCGGCGCTCGGGAGAGGTCATAACGGTTTCAAGAGTATGTCCGCCACGGTTGTTCCCGCTCCTCGGGCCTCAGCGGTGGGACAGGAGCCGGAGCGTACGGGCGTGCTCGAAGTGTGCTCCGATCCGCTCGAACCGGCCGGGCCGCCTCCGCGAGCGTGACCCGGTCCCGGGTCAGGCGGCCGCTGGCGCGCAGCAGCACGGCGTCCGACCAGGCGTTCTCCGTGACTGCGCGTTCGACGTACTGCGCGGCGTCGTGGAAGCCGGCCACGACCGCCAGCTCGGCTGAGGATGCGGCCGATGCCATCCAGGCGTGCGGCTGGTGCCTGGACCGGTCGGTGTGGTGAAGCCCTGGCCCACGGTGGCCAGTCCGGCCAGCTCATGGCGGTCCGAGACGCCGTACTTGCGTAGCAGTGCGGAGACGTGGCTCTCCACCGTGCGGATGCTGATCTGCAACTGCCGCGCGATCTGAGCGTTGGACCGGCCACCGGCCAGCGCGGTCAGGACCTCGGCCTCCCGCGCGGACACCTCCTTCGGACCAGCCATCCGCCCATCATGCCGTCATCGGTGGTGCTTCCGTGGTGCTTCCGTGGTCGGCACGGACGACTTTCCGTGCCGCCGGCTCGGAGGCTGGTGCCCACAACCTCGTTGATGGGAGAACACCATGGGACGCGTATTTCTGGACATCACGATGTCGATGGACGGCTTCGTCACGGCCCCCGGCGCCGACCTCGCGCACGGTCTCGGGATCGGAGGCGAACCGTTGCACGACTGGGTTTCCGATCCGGATGAGGCCGACCGGAAGGTGCTCGACCAGTTGTTCGCCGAGGTCGGCGCGGTGCTGATGGGACGCCGTACGTTCGACGTCATCGACGGGCCGCAGGGCTGGGAGCGTGACGACGCGGCGCCGCCGGTCTTCGTGGTCACGTCACATCGGCCGGCGCGGGTGCGGCTCGGTGACCGGTTCCGCTTCGAGACCGACGGGATCGTGCCGGCGCTGAAGTCGGCGAAGGCCGCTGCGGGCGCGAAGGACGTGGTGGTGATGGGTGGCGGTCACCTCTGCCGGCAGTACCTGTACGCCGGCCTGGTGGACGAGGTGCGCATCCACCTGGCGCCTATCGTGCTCGGAGACGGCACTCCACTGCTCGAGCGGACGACGATCCCGCCCGTCCGCCTGGTCCAGCGCGACACCGTGAGTACGCCGAACGCCACCCACCTCACGTACGACGTAATCCGTCAGGAGAAGTGATGTCGCAAGAGACCCTCGACCGGCGCGCGGCGGCGGTCATCGAAGCCAACAAGTACATGACGGTGGGAACTGTCGACGCCGACGGTCTTCCGTGGGTGACCCCGGTCTACTTCACGCCCGACGGCCACGACGACTTCTACTGGGCGTCGTCACCGGATGCCTTGCATTCACTGAACATCGCGGCCGCCCCGGACGTCACGATCGCGATCTTCGACTCGAGCGTCCGCATCGGCGGCGCCTCGGCCGTGTACTTCCGCGCCCGCGCCGAACTCGTCCCGGACGACGAACTCGATCACTGCGCCGCCTTGTACACCTCCCGCTACCCAGAACTCCGCGTGTACGGTGTCAAGGAACTCCGCCCTCCGGCCGACCTGCGCCTCTACCGCGCTCGAGCCACCACTCATTGGCTCCTTGTCCGCGGCGGAGACCCCGACTACGGCACCGGCATAGACTCCCGCCGCCCAGTTTGGCTCTGAAGCGCGTGTCGCACCCGCCTGCCGATCAGTTGGGTGCCCTCATCTGAGTCAGGTGGCGGATGTTGCACGGATGCGGGGTAGCCAGGGGTGGTTGGGGTGGAGGTGGTCGATCATGTCGGCCAGCCAGGTGCGGCGGTCTGGGGTGAGGAGAGGGAGCGTTGCGTCCAGGTCGCGCTCGTCTTTCGGGCGGCCGACGCGGGCCTTGTAGGTGATCGCTAGTTCGGGGTTGATGTAGCGGATGCCGTCGGGTGCTCGCCAGGTGATCTCGTCGAGGGCGTAGTCGAGGGTGGGATCACGGCGGAAGACCCAGCGGCCGTCGCGGTCCGGGTTGGGCTGGAGGTCGAACTCCCACGGCGCCAGCGCGTGCCGCCGCAACCAGATCTGGTCGGCATCGTCGGGCTGCTCCGGCCGCTGATCGGTCAGCGGCTGCAGCCGTCCACCCGCGTTCGACCACAGGTCGTAGCGGCCGTTGAGATGAAGGCGGAGCTTCTCGATGTCGCGGCGCCAGAGTGATACGTCGACGTCCTCGTGCTCCCGCCGTACGCCGGTGAAGGCCTCGATCGCCCATCCACCATTGATCCACCAGTCACCGTCGTACCCGTGCATCAACTCCTGGGCATCCGCCGGCGTCGACACCTTCCACGGCCCGTACAAGCGCTGGAACGCCAACTCCTCCGGATCCAGCCCGTCCGCATACCAAGGCCGCTCCTCCATCTGACCTCCCGAGCTAGTTTCGCCAACGGCTGCGGTGGGTCCAGCCGATCACCTCGGCGGCGCGACGGCAGTCGAAGAGCGACCGGGTGCCGGAGAGGTCCCCGGTGACCACGGTGTCGGGTGAGTAGCGCGCGAGCAAGTCGGCGGTGGGCTGTTCCATGCCCGTGTCCTCGGCGGCGATCACCAAGGTCTCGTAGCGTTCGGCGGCCGTGCGGGGCTGCAGGGACAGCACGCAAGCCCGAGCAGCCTCGGCGAGATCGACGTACCCCCAAAGGTTGCGGCGGTTGTCCTCGGGCGGTGCGTCGGCGATGTAGCGGCGTACTTCGTCGGGGGTGAGGATCCAGTGGAAACGGAGGGCGGTGGCCTGCATGCCGCGGCGCGCGTACATCTCGCCCATACGCTCGAGCACGTCTTTGGTGAGCGCGTACGGATCGACGTATCGGAGGGCGGTCTCCTCATCGATCGGCACCGACGGAGTGCCGATCTCCTCCGGTGACCACGCGGTGCCGTAGATCGACCCGCTCGACGCGAGCACGGCCGTCCGAATGCCTTGCGCCCACGCCTCTTCCAGCGCGTTGAACGTCGTGAGCGCGTTGGCCTCGAGCAGGCGCACCGGCGTGATGTTCTCCGGACTCGCGATCCCGGCACAATGCACGATCGCCTCCACCCCACGCAGCGACCGCGCCACCGCTGCCCGGTCACTCAGGTCGACCGCCCCCGGCCCCACCAGGTCGGCCTCGACCACCTCATAGCCCTCGGCAACCAACTGCCGACAGACCTCACTCCCCAGCTTCCCCCGAGCCCCACTCACCCAAATCCGCACCCACCGCATGCTAGTGCCTCGCCAAGAAACGTCGAGGTCGTTACCGCACTTGCCTTGCGCCCGGGGCAATTTCGGGGGAGAACCTCGCAGCTGCACCCTTCTACCCACCGCATTCCCAGGGTGAAGGGACAAGATCAGGGGTGAACCCCGCACCTGGCCGCCGGGACGGCCTTCGGGGTAGTGGTCACTCCGGATTACCTCCCCAACTTGCTCGACGCGGCACTAGCCACCGAGCCTCAATGTCCTCGCGGCACGTGCGGTTGTCGCGCACCGTGTAACTTGCGAACGGACTAGATGAGTATTGGTGGCTTCTCGTCGACAGGGCTGGCTCGGGTGCGAGAGCTGATCGAGCGTCGCGTCGACTCCGGCGTCGTCCCGGGTGTGCTGGCCATCCTCGCCCGGATGTCCCGGCTTCTACGGCACCTCTTGGTACAAAGATGCCGCCGAGGACCTGACGGCGATCGTCGTCTGCAGCGGGCACACGCCGGCGACCAGAGGCTGCGGATGTGGCACGACCTATCGGCCACTGTCTACCAGGCGATCGACAACTAACCGCCAAGGATCAGCCGGCGGTCCACGGCTTCAAGTTCCGAACAACTCGTGGGCGGCGAGTCGTGGAGGACGGTTGGCGGAGCTGGTATCGCCGACCGAAATCCACGACTCGGAGGAGAGCCACCGGCGACATGACGATGCCCGGCTCGGGAGGGGTGCCGAGCCGGGCCGCCGGGACCGGGGTGAGCAGGTCGGCCGGAGCCTGAGGGGTGGCTTGGGAGGTTGGGGTGGGGTTCTGGGAACCCACCCCGGTTCTGGTTTGCGCGAACCAGGGTGCCGGGGGCCGACCCGGGTGCGGTGCCTGGGGAGCCGGGCGCCCACTCGGTTCGGTGGGCTACCCGGCTGTACCGGGCGGGGTCAGGACTTGCGCTTGGTTACTTCTTCGGTGGCGGTGGGTAGGACCTTGTGGAGGTCGCCTACTACGCCGAAGTCGACCAGTTCGAAGATGGGGGCTTCGGGGTCCTTGTTGATGGCGACGATGGTTTTCGAGGTTTGCATGCCGGCTCGGTGCTGGATGGCGCCCGAGATACCTGCCGCCACGTAGAGCTGCGGGGAGACGGTCTTGCCGGTTTGGCCCACCTGGTAGGCGTGCGGGTACCAACCCGAGTCCACGGCGGCGCGGGAGGCGCCGACGGCGGCGCCCAGCGAGTCGGCGAAGGCTTCGACGGGGCCGAAGTCGCCGCCGGTGCCGCGGCCGCCGGAGACGATGATCGCGGCCTCGGTGAGCTCGGGGCGACCCGTCGCCTCGCGGGGCTTGGAGTCGGTGATGCGGGCGGTCTTCGCGCCGTCGGAGATCGTTACGTCGAACTCCTCCACCTCCGGCGAGGTCTGCGCGGCCTCCGGGGTGGCGGCGTTCGGCTTGACCGTGATGATCGGGGTGCCGTGGGTGACCTTCGCCTGGACGGTGAAGTTGCCCGCGAACACCGACTGCGTGGTGACCGCGCCACCATCGCCGGCGACGACATCCACGGCGTCGGTGATCAGGCCGGAGTCGAGCTTGACCGCGAGCCGGGCCGCGATCTCCTTGCCCTCGGCGTTCGACGAGATCAGGATCGCGGCCGGCTCGATCTTCGCCGCGACCTGCTGCAGCGCCTCCGCCTTCGGAGCCACCAGGAACTGCGTGAGCGACGGGTCGGACAGCGCGATCACCTTGGTCGCGCCGTACTGACCGAGCGCCGGCAGCGCGTCCTGCACGCCGTCGCCGATGTAGACGGCGACCGGCTCGCCGAGCCGGCGCGCGATGGTGAGGAGCTCCGCGGTGGTCTTGCGGACCTGGCCGCCGGTGTGGTCAACGAGAACCAGAACGTTCGACATGAACTGATCGCTCCTCAGAGGAACTTGTTGGTGGACAGGAACTCGACGAGCTCGGCGGCACCGCTGCCGTCCTCGTCGGTGACGATCGTGCCGGCGCTGCGCGGCGGACGGGCGGTCACCTCGACCACCTCGGTCCACGCGCTCGCGCCACCCACCTGGTCGGCGGAGATCTCGAGGTCGGCCAGCGACCAGGTCTGGACCGGCTTCTTCTTCGCCGCCATGATCCCCTTGAACGACGGGTACCGCGGCTCGTTGGCCTGGTCGGACACCGACAGCACCAGCGGCAGCGTGCCCTCGACCGTGTCGCTCGCGGTGTCGCCGTCACGGCGGATCCGCACGGTCTGCCCGTCGACGGTCACCTCCGAGCCCAGCGTCACGGCCGGCAGCCCGAGCCGCTCCGACACCATCGCCGGCACGACACCCATGCCGCCGTCGGTCGAGCCCATCCCGAACACGACCAGATCGGCCTCGAGCTTGGCCAGCGCCTTCGACAGGATCAGCGAGGTCGCGACCGCGTCCGAGCCGTGGATCGCGTCGTCGATCACGTGGACACCGGCGTCGGCACCCATCTGCAGGCCCTTCTTCACCGCGTCAGCGGCCTGCTCCGGGCCGACGGTCAGCACCGTCACCTCGGCGTCACTGGCCTCCTTCACAGTCAGAGCGGTCTCGACGGCGTACTCGTCCAGCTCGGACAGCAGCCCGTCGACACCCGCACGGTCCACCGTGTTGTCCTCCGAGCGGAAGCGGCGGTCCGCGGTGGCATCCGGCACGAACTTCGCGCAGACGACGATCTTCATAGCGTGTGGGACCCCTTCTGGTTAACGGTCTCTCCCAAGCCTGCCACGGATGTTACTCGCGAGAAACATAAGGCGCGTGCGAGTCCCATCACAGTCCGGCGCAGCACCGGTCCGGCCGGCGCAGCCCTAGTCTGACTCAGGTGACCGAGACGTTACCGCTCACCGGCGAGAGAACCGCGCCCGGGATCTGGCACGAGAACTACTGGTTCGCGCGCCATGACGCCGCCTATCGATGGATCACGGCCAATCTGCCGATCGATCCGACCGGCCGCGTCCTCGACGCCGGCTGCGGCGAGGGGTACGGCGCGGAGCAACTCCGCCTGGCCGGCGCGGACTCCGTGACCGGTCTCGACTATGAACATACGACGTTGCGGCACGTCCGCCGGGTTTATCCACAGCTCAATGTCGTCCGGGGCAATCTCGTCCAGACCGCCTTCACGACCGGCACGTTCGATCTCGTCACGTCCTTGCAGACGATCGAGCACCTCTGGGAGCAGCCGCGGTTCGTCACCGAATGCGCGCGCATCCTCAAGCCGACCGGCACCCTCGTCCTGAGTACGCCGAACCGCCTGACCTTCCCGAGTGGGAACTGGTACCACACCCGGGAGCTCACGGCCGCCGAGTTCGCCGAATTGCTCGAGCCGCACTTCGACATCACGCAAGCCCTCGGACTCCGCCACGGACGACGACTCACCGCGTGGGAAGCGCAGTACGGGTCCTGCGTCGACGGTCAGCTGGCCGCCGAGCATGACGCGTGGGATGCGAATCTCGCCGAGCTCGTCACGAGCACCACGCACGAGGACTTCGAGATCCGCCCAGGCGACCTGGAAGAATCTCTCGATCTCGTCCTCGTGGCGCGACCTAAGGACGCACGAAGCGTTCGATGATCTTGCCGGCGATCAGGTAGACCAGCGCCGCGATCCCCCAGTTCACCAGCAGGGTGTTCTTCGCGGTCTCGAGCCGGAACAGGTCCTTGAACGGCCCGACCAGGTCGTGCCCGCGCTCCAGGATCCAGCGCACGATCTCGTTGCTCTGGTTGGTCTGGTCGAGCGCGGTGAACAGCGCACCGAGCGCCAGTACGGCGGCGGCCAGTACCGCGGCCAGCCAGATCAGCGAGGCGATCAGGTTGCGCAGCTTCCGCACCCCGGAGCCCACCGACGTCAGCGCCTGCTTGCCCTTGCCCGAGCCGGCCGAGCCCTTCGGACCGGCAGACTTATTGCTCGAGGCAACAGCCCCTGCCGGCACCTTGCCGATCGGCTTGGTCACCGACGTCGCCGCCGGATCGCTGCCCGCGGTGGCCTTGCCGGCCTCGGGTGCGGCTGCCTCCGAGCCGGCCGCACCGGTGCCCGCGGCCGGACTGCCGGCCGGGGTCTCCGCCGCAGCCTTCTCCCGCGCTCGCTGCTCCGCGACAATCTCCGCCGCGGTCTTCGGCCGGGCGGCCTTCGTCACGGTGGCCGTCGTCGCGGTGGCCGTCGTCCCCGCACCGCTCGCCGCGGCCGCCGGCGTCGTGGTGCCGGTGTCCGCGGCCTTGTCGGCTTCGGCGGCCGTCGCCTTCTCGTCGTGCGTACCCACGTCGTCCATCTCCTCAGCCGGGGTCGGTTCCTCGTCCGTCGCCGGTCCGGTGGTCGCGGCCGGCGGTCTCCTGCGCCGGCTGACCGGGACCGGCCGCGGTGACAACCTGCGCCGGGCGCCCGCGAACGGGGCCCCCGCGGCGGTCGTGCCGTCCACTGCCTGTACCTCTGGGTCCAACCTACGATTCACGCCCACATCCGGATCATTCGTTTCAAACACTGGTTCCAACGTAGCGCCAGCGGGTTCCGTCATGATCGGAACCGGGTCGACCGAGCGGATCCGGGCCCGCGTGATCGAGCCGTCGGCCGCGGCCTGGTCCAGCGGCGAGCGGTCGCCCGCGGACGGCTCCGCACCGACGGGATCAGGCACGGTGGGTCTCCTCTCCGACGCTCAACCGATCGTGTGGGGCCACTGACTCTTCGTGCGGGACATAGTGCCCGACCGGTGAGTAACTTGAGAACCCCTCGCCGCCAACCTCTTCGTCACCGGTCGCCACCACATCGTCGGCCGCGGCCTCCTCCGGTACGACGCTCGCCTCGACGGGGACTCCGGTCTGGAGCCGCGCCTTGGTGCGGGCATTGGCCTCGGCCAGACCGGCCAGGTAGGCACGGCGGGCGGCGTTGGCCGCGTAACGGGTGGTGCGGTCGGCGACGACGACGGCCGGGACCCCGGCGGCGACGGCGTACGCAGGAATGTTGCCACGGGCAACGCTGTTCGCACCGATCACCACGCCGCGACCGATGTCGGTTCCGCGCGTGACGGTCACCTTCGTGGCCAGCCAGCAGTCCGGGCCGATCCGGACCGGTGACTTCACCAGGCCCTGATCCTTGATCGGCAGGTCCAGGTCGTCGGTCTTGTGGTCGAAGTCGCAGATGTAGGTCCAGTCCGCGATCAGCGTGGACGCACCGATCTCGATGTCCAGGTAGCAGTTCACCGTGACGTCGCGTGCGAACACCACCTTGTCGCCGATCCGCAGCGTGCCCTCGTGCGCGCGCAGCCGGGTCTCGTCACCCAGGTGCACCCACTTGCCGAGGATGATCCGGCCGTGGCCGGGCCGCGCCACGACCTCCAGCTTCTTGCCCAGGAAGACGAAACCCTCGGTGATCACCTGCGGGTGGCGCAGCTTGAACCAGGCGAACCGCCAGTAGCGCTTCAGGTAGTACGGCGTCCAGGCCCGATGGCGCACCACCCAGCTCAGATTCGCCGCGGTGAACAACCGCATCAGAACACCCTACTGCGCAGAGGGAGCGCTCATCTTTCCCCGCCCCACCGCCCCGGTCATTTCTTGGCTGTGATGGAGACGTTGTAGTAAAGCTCGTCTGGAACGAAGGCCGACAGCACCTTGTCCACCTTCGACAACTGCAGCCACGACTTGTACGCGAACATCCGCCAGCCGAACCCGAGCTTCTGCTCCGGTACGGCGGCCTCGAACGTCCGGATCGGCCACCCGACCCACGCCGCCAACAGCTCCTCGGTGACAGTCCGTACGTCGACAGCCCCGGCGCGACCGGCCATCCGGGCCAGCGTGTCCGGGTCGAACGTGTGCAGATCGACGACCGCCTCCAGCGCAGCGGCCCGGGACGACTCGTCGAGCTCTTCCTGCGGACGACGCCAGTGCGAGAGCGCGGGTAGCCTCGTCACGTTCGTGGTCGCCCACCAGGTGAACCGGGACAGCCGGCGCGCGACGTAATCGCCGTACCGGGTGGGTTCGCCGCAGATGACGAAGCGGCCGCCCGGCTTGAGCACGCGCAGCATCTCGCGGAAGGCGAGCTCCACGTCCGGGATGTGGTGGATGACGGCGTGGCCGATGACGAGGTCGAAGGTGTCGTCGTCGTACGGGAGCTTCTCCGCGTCCGCGACCCGGCCCTCGACCGCGAAGCCGAGGGTGGCCGCGTTCTTCTTGGCCGCCTCGACCATGCCCGGCGAGAGATCGGTGACGTGCGCTTCGGCGAGCACTCCGGCGAGCTTGAGGTTCAGGGTGAAGAAGCCTGTGCCGGCGCCGATCTCCAGCGACTTGCCGTACGGCCAGCCGTCCGAGCCGGCGATCGCGATGAAGCGGTCACGGGCGTAGGTGACGCAGCGTTCGTCGTACGAGATCGACCACTTCTCGTCGTACGTCGACGCCTCCCAGTCGTGGTAGAGCACCTGGGCGAGCTTGTTGTCGTTCCAGGCCGCCTCGACCTCCTCGGCGGTCGCGGCCGGCTTCTCAGCAGAGGTGGTCATTCAGTTTCCCTTGAACTCGGCCTTGCCGGGGCCGTTCTCGACGAAGGACTTCATCCCGATGCCGCGGTCCTCCGTGGCGAACAGCGCGGCGAACTGCTGCCGCTCGATCTCGAGCCCGGTCTGCAGGTCCACGCCGAGCCCGGCGTCGATCGCCTCCTTGGCGGCCCGCAGCGCCAGCGCCGCACCGCCGGAGAACTGCGACGCCCAGGCAACAGCCGCGGTGTACACCTCAGCCGCCGGCACGACCTTGTCGACCAGGCCGATCGCGAGCGACTCGGCGGCGTCGACGAAGCGTCCGGTGTAAATGATGTCCTTCGCCTTGGACGCGCCGATCAGGCGGGACAGCCGCTGGGTGCCGCCGGCGCCGGGGATGACGCCGAGCAGGATCTCCGGCTGGCCCAGCTTGGCGTCCTCGGCGGCGATCCGGTAGTCGGCGCACAGCGCCAGCTCGCAGCCACCACCGAGCGCGTACCCGGTGATGGCCGCGACGGTCGGCTTCGGGATCGCGGCGACCGCCGACAGCGCGGTCTGCAGCGGACCGGAGTGCTTGACCATGTCGGCGTACGACATGTCGGCCATCTCCTTGATGTCCGCGCCGGCCGCGAACACCCGCTCGCCGCCGTAGACCACCACGGCGCGGACCGCGTCGTCCTCAGCCGCAGCGACCGCTGCCGCCCGGATCTCTTCCTGGACCTGGACGTTCAGCGCGTTCATCTTCGGCCGGTCCAGCCGGATCGTGCCCACACCATCACTCACGGTGAGGTTGACGAACTCGCCCATCGCCTCGCTCCTTCACAATCCAGGGCCCGCTACCCATCGGTCACATCCCCGGGAACCGTACCGGAACGAAGCAAAGACCTGCACGCCGCCTCCGGCGGCGGAGATGGAGGGCGGAACCGTCCGCGAAACAGGCCTAGCGGGTGTACCGCGGGCTCACGTGCAGGAGACGCTGAGGGTGCTGGTCGCCACCGACCCGTGGGTGGTGGCGACCAGCGGGGATCAGAGCTCGACCGCTTGCCCCGAGGCGGCGGAGCGGCGGGCGGCGTCGACGATGCGCAGCGTGCGCAGGCCGACCGCACCGTCCGGCTGCGGTACGACGGCAGGCGTCGTACCGGGCTTCGCGGGGCCGGACTCCCGCACCGCGCCCAGGAATGTCGCGAGCAGCGACGCGTCGAGGTTGCCCCCGATCCCCAGGAAGACCTCACCGGACGCATCCGTGCCACCGACATGCGGGAGGAACGGCTCGATCTCCACCGACCCGTTGGTCCCGGTCACCTGCAGCGAGACGCCACCCCAGGTCGGACCGTTGTCCGGAACGCTCCATGAGCAGTCGATGGTTGCCAACAGCCCGTTGTCGTAGTTGACCGTCACCAGCCCGCCAGTCTCCACGACCACGCCCTTGTCCTGGTGCAGCACGTGGTTGGCCGCGGCGTACACGCGCGTCGCCGACGCACCGCCGGTCAGACCGTCGATCAGGTCGGCACAGTGCACGGTGTGGTCGACGAGTGCTCCCCCACCGGCCTGCTTCGGGTCGGTGAACCACTGCCGCTGGTCGTACGGGATCTTCCCGTTGTTTGTCCCCAGTACGGCGAACACGTCGCCGAGCCGGCCGGCTTCGACCATGGCCCGCAGCCGCAGGTACGACGGCGAGAAGCGGACCGGATACGCGATCATCAGGATCGATCCGGCGGCCTCGCAGGCAGCCAGCATCGCCTCGCCGTCCTCGACCTCCGTGGCCAGCGGCTTCTCGCACAGCACGTGCGCACCGACCGCGGCCGCACGCTCGACCAGTGCACGGTGGCCGGAGTTCTCCGAGGTCACCACCACGGCGTCCGGGCCCCAGGCGAACAGTTCGTCGTACGAGTCGACGTACGGGATGCCGATCTGCTCGGCAAAGGCAGCACCCCGCGGACCGGAGTCCGGCGCGGACGCACCGTCGGGATCGGCGGACAGCACCTCGACGTCCGGCATCGAGCCGAGCAGGTGGGCGTAGCCCGCCGCGTGAGTGTGAGCGAACGAAGCGATCGCGATCTTCAGGCTCATGCCACGGCTCCCGTCTGGACGAAGGTCTTCATGTCGACAGCGCGGCCGGTCTCCATGGACGCGCGGGCCGCTTCGGCCAGGTAGACCGCGGTGGCGCCATCCGGTGCGAGCACTCGGGGCTCCGGTCCACCGCGCAGACCGATCGCCAACTCACGAAGCTGCGTCAGGTAAGGACTCTCCCCTAGCGTCGACGCCGGGATCAGCAGGTCACCGCCGGCCCCACCGTCCTGCAACTCCTCGGCGAAGCCCGTGTCGCCGTTGGACGTGTACTTCAGGACGCCATTCGACCCCGCGACCTGATAGCCGGACTGGAACGTCGTACCCGTCGCGCCCCACGTCGCGCGGCAGTGGCTGATCGCTCCGGTGTCATGGGTGAGCGTCACGTGCGCGGCCACGTTGACCGGGCTGATGCCGTCCACGGTCGGCGGGTTCTGTACGGCGTACACGCTGGTGACCTCGCCACACAGCCAACGGGCCTGGTCGAGGTCGTGGACCATCAGGTCCATGATCACGCCGCCGGAGTGGGCGACGTCGCGGTACCACCCGGCACCGGCCGGCGACGACGCCTGGCGGAAGAACCGCGCCACCGCGACCTCGCCGATCCGGCCCGCCTGGATCGCGTCGTACGCCGCCTTGTACGCCGGGAAGTACCGGACCACGTGGGCCGGGTACAGCCGGACGCCGGCGGCCTGCGCGGCGTCGATGACCTCGTGCGAGTCGGCCGCGGTGAGCGTCAGCGGCTTCTCACAGATCACGTTCTTGCCCGCCTTGATCGCGGCCAGCGCGATCTCCTTGTGCGTCGGCGAGGGGGTGACGATGTCGACGAACTCGACCTCCGCGAGGAGACCGTCCAGCGTCGGCGCCACCTCCAGCCCGTACTGCTCGGCGAGCTCCGGGGCGCCCTCGAGCGAGTGCACCAGAACCCGGGCGCCGAGTGCTTTCCACGCGGCGACGTGGACGTGGGCGATGTTGCCCGCGCCGATCAGACCGACGGTCAGACCGGCCAACTCTTCCGACATGTGATCCCCTACTCGGCCCTGCTGGACTTCGGCTAATTAGTAACGGTCCTTGCGTATCATTGCGCACAGACGTTCGCAACTACCGTCTCATGAACACATCCACCTTCGTTATCGATAAGCCACCCCAGACTGTGCAGAATGTGCCGGTGACCGACGTGACCGCCGCCCCGACCACTCTCGGGCTCGGAGCAGTGGTCCAGACCGATGGGACGACGTTCACGCTCTGGGCTCCTGCAGCCGAGCGCGTCGAGTTGGCGCTGATCGCCGACGACGGCAGCCAGCGGAACCTGGATCTGGCCCATACCGGCGAATACTGGACCGGGTTCGTCCCGGGTGTCGGCGCCGGCCAGCGGTACGGGTACCGCGTGCACGGTCCGTTCGACCCGTCGCACGGGCTCCGCTTCGACCCGTCCAAGCTCCTGCTCGACCCGTACGCGCGGGCCGTCGACGGCTCGCTGGACTTCGCCAGCCCACTCATCTACGACTCGTCCGACGGCGACTCGGCCGGGCATGTCCCGGTCAGCGTGGTCGTCGCCGCCTCGGAGCCGCCACCGCCCATCAGCAAGCCCGTGCACTGGGGCGAGACGGTTATCTACGAGCTGCACACCAAGGGCTTCACCAAACTCCATCCCGACGTACCCGAGCACCAGCGCGGGACGTACGCCGGTCTCGCGCACCCGTCCGTGATCAGCTATCTGACCGACCTCGGGGTGACGTCGGTCGAGTTGCTGCCGATCCACCACTTCCTGACCGAACCCTCGATCGCGGCCCGCGGCCTGCCGAACTACTGGGGTTACAACACCCTCGGCTTCTTCGCGCCCCACGCGCCGTACTCGTCCGCGGGCTCGCGCGGCGAACAGGTCGCGGAGTTCAAGGCGATGGTCGCCGCGTTCCATGCCGCCGGCATCGAAGTGATCCTCGACGTGGTCTACAACCACACCGCCGAGGGCGGGTTCGACGGGCCGACGCTGAGCTTCCGCGGCATCGACAACCGCGCGTACTACCGGCTCGCACACGGCGCCGCGATGTACGACGTCACCGGCACCGGCAACTCGGTCGACACCTCGCACCCGCAGGTCCGTCGCCTGGTGATGGACTCGCTGCGGTACTGGGTCGAGGAGATGGGCGTCGACGGGTTCCGGTTCGACCTGGCCGTGACGCTGATCCGCAACGAGCGGCACGAGGTCGACACGATCGACCATCCGTTCCTCGCCGAAGTCGCCGCCGATCCTGTGCTCGGCCGGGTCAAGCTGATCGCCGAGCCGTGGGACGTCGGACCGTTCGGCTACCAGGTGGGTAACTTCGGCACGCCGTGGTCGGAGTGGAACGGCAAGTTCCGCGACAGCGTCCGGGACGTCTGGCGGAACACCTCCGACGGCGTGAAGGACCTCGCCTACCGGCTGTCCGGCTCCAGCGACCTGTACGGCGACGACGGTCGGTACCCGTACGCGTCGATCAACTTCGTCACCGCGCACGACGGGTTCACCCTGCGCGACCTGGTCAGCTACGACCACAAGCACAACGAGGCGAACCACGAGGACAACCGGGACGGCACCGACGACAACCGGTCGTGGAACTGCGGGTTCGAGGGCGAGACCGCTGACCGGCGTGTGGTTGCGTTGCGCAAACGCCAGATGGCCAATCTGATGTCCACGCTGATCCTGTCCACCGGCGTACCGATGATCACCGCCGGGGACGAGTGCGGGCGGACCCAGCACGGCAACAACAACGCCTACTGCCAGGACAACGAGCTCTCCTGGTTCGACTGGTCGCTGCCGGCCGAGTGGTCCGACCACCTCGAGCTGACGAAGAAGCTGATCGCACTGCGGGCGGCCCACCCGGTCCTGCGGCAATGGCACTACTTCTCCGGCGGCCCCGTAGTACCAGGCGGTCGCAAGGACCTGTCCTGGATCGCACCGCACGGCAGCGAGATGACCGACGCCGACTGGTACGACGGCAACCTCCGAACCATCGGCATGTTCCTGGCCGGCGACGCCCTCCGCGCCACCGACGCCGAAGGCAACGCCCTCACCGACAGCTCCTTCCTCCTAGCCCTCAACGCCACCCCCGAGACGCGCCAGGTAGTCGTCCCCGACCCCTCCTGGGCCCCCGCCTACGAAGTAGTCCTCGACACCAGCAACAGCATGGTCACCGAAGTAGAAGCCGGCGCCACCGTCCCCCTCGCCCCCCGCTGCCTAGTGCTACTGCGCGCGCTCTAACAGGTCTTCTGATACGGCCGATCCCCAAAGCTCTCCCGCCACTCCGCCGCAGTCAGATCCCGCCCAGCCATCCGGCACGCAGTATCGATCGCATGCTCCAGCCGCGTGTCCCACCGGTAGATCCCGTCGTTCCACGTGCCGATCATCACGGTCTGCCCGTCGGCGAGGAAGTCAGCGGTGACCAGCGGCTGGTCCGGAATGGCGACCGAACCGAGCAGCGCCGCCGTGGCGCTGTCGAAGAGACTGACACTTCCGTCGAAACCTGACGACACCAACAGTGAACTGTCCGGGGAGAAGGCGAGTCCGTTCGTCCAGCCTTGATGGACGAGCTTCGGCGCCGCGACAACCTGACCAGTGCCGGAGTCCAGGATGAGAACCTGTCCTTTGGCGCTCCCGATGGCCACCCGCCTGCCATCCAGGGCGAAGGAGACCACCGCGGGATCGCTCATCGGAAGCTTCCCGCGCCGGAGCACCCTGCTCGTCGCCAGATCGACCATCGCCCAGCCTGTGGAGGGGACGTCCAGCCGGTCCGAGATGTGGTGTCCACCGGTCAGCAAGAAAGCTGAGCTGTTGTCCAGGCTCGCCGACAACCACGCGACCGGAGCACCTATCATGAGCGGCTCGCTCACCGGGAGCAGCGTTTCCGCATCCAGCAGCGCTGCCGCGCCGGACGCGTCACCGATGACGATACGACTGCCGTCGAACCCGCTGTAGTCGAGATCCAGTATCGGCGCGGCCGACACTTTGCGGCTCACCAAGAGGCGGCCGGTTCGAGCCTCGAAGACGAACACCTCACCCTCACTGTTACCGATCGCAAACCTGTCTCCATTCGGGTGCCAGCTACCGCAACTGTTCGTAGATTCGCCAACGCGGGCAGGGTCGAAATGGACCACCTTCCCGGTTGTCGTGTCGATGAAGCTGCCGCCTGTCTCGCCCGGGTTCGGATCGGCGGGATCTGTCCCCACGAACTTTTCGAGGGTCTTGCCCCCGGGAGCCATGTATCGGCACCCCCAGCTGAAGCCAGTCGGCCTCTTCGTCGGGGTGACGTACCTGCGGCCCCCGGTCAGATCCCAGGTCCGGAGCGCGCTGTCGCCTGCAGACGTGTAGAGCGTGTCGTCGTCCGGGCTGAAGGCGGCAGTGAGCGTGTCACCCTCTGAGATCGGTATGTCCTCCAGAGCCCGTCCCCTCCCGACATCCCACACCACGACACGGGAATCCGCGCCCGTCGAGACCATCAACCTTCCGTCGTGGGAGAACCGCACGCTCAGGAGGTTGGCCGTGTGTCTGTCCAGACGGTGCAAAGTTGCCCCCGTCGCCGTGTCGAGCAGCAACGCATCGTTGTGGTCGGGGCCAGCGGTGTCCTTGGCCTCGAGTCCGAGCGCGAGCATCTTCCCGTCCGGGCTGACGTCGGACTCGGCAAACGCCAGCTCCGGTCTCGACCAGAGCTGCTTGCCGGAGGCAACGTCGTAGGCGGCCAGTGGCTTGGTCGTGTAAATGCGGTCGCCCGCCGGGCTGACCGCCACGTCCTGAACCGACTCGGCCGGCAGCGACATCATCCGTAGCACTGTCGGCGGCCGGCCAGGTCGCACGTCCCAGACGAACACGGCGCCGCTGCTGAAATCGTTCGCGACACCGTCGCCGTAGTACTGGATCATTGCGACGAGGGTGGTGCCGTCGTGGCTGTAGACAACATGGGTCGCTCGCGCCGGTGTCTTGGTGAAGCCGGGCAGCCGTCGGCCGGTCGGCTGCAGCTTCGTGGGCGTGAGCAACTGCACCGGTTCAGTGGTGGGCGGTGGCATCCCGACGGCCACATCCAGATCGCCCGGGCTCAGCGCGAACGAGCCTAGGTAATCCCGATGGACCGCTCCCGTCGACCGGTTCGGGGGGCGATGTGCAGCGAGCCGCTGGCCACTGGGCAGGTCGTAGAGCAGCAAGGTGCCGTTGGCGTCGTACACGAGCGCCCGGTGACCGTCGGCGGTCACCTCGATGCCGTAGGAGTCCAGGTTCTCCGTTTCGATCGAGCTGACTAGTTGTGGGTGTTTCGCGAGGACAGCGAGGAGACTCGCTCGCGTCGCCGGCGACACCTTCATGCGGACCCCGGCCACCGCCAAGAGCAGGGAGTTGTCGATGTCGCTCTGAACCAGGGCCTTCCCTCCCGCGCCTGCCGCCGCGAGTACGGCTGCCTGGTCTGCGGCTGTGGCCTGCCGATCGGCTCGGACGGCTTGGCCGACCGCCAGGAAGCCGGCGATCAGGGCTCCCACCAGCAAGACGGCAGCCGTGGTCAGCGCAGCGCGTAGGCGCCTGTTCACCTGGATCTGCTGGCGGGCGCTGTCCTCGGCGGCGTGGAGTTCTGCAACCGAGAGGCGTTTGCTTGCGGTGAGGAAGTCGGTCTCTGTCCGCGTGAGGGCCGGTGCTGCGTCCTGTTGCCACTGCAGGGCCTTTGCGAGGCGGACGCCTCGGTACAGCTCACTCTCCGGACGCCCGAGTGACTGCCACGAGTCGGCGACCTGGGTGAGGTGGTGGAGGATCTGCTGGCCTTCTAGATCATCCTCGAGCCAGCCGCGGAGACGCGGCCAAGCCCTGGCGAGGGCTTCGTGAGCCAGTTCGACAACGCCGTCGTCGCTGGTGACGAGGCGAGAGCTGATGAGCAGATCGATGAGCGCGTCCGACTCGGGGCCGGTCACCACCGTCCGTCTCGGCAACCGGCTGCGGACCGGCTGGCCGTCCGGGCCTGGAGTGACGAGTCGCAGCAGGAGCGCCCGCAGCATCGGCTGTTGCTCCGGTGTGAGTCGCGCATAGACCTGCTCGGCGGACTGCGCCACAGCGCCCTGGATGCCACCCGACGCGCGATATCCGGCGACGGTCAGCGTGCGGCCTTCGCGACGTTGCCAGGTCTCGGCCAAAACGTGGGACATCAGCGGGAGAGCGCCTGGCTGGTCGGCGACCTCACCGATCAGCAGGTCGACCAGACCTGGTTCGACGATCAGCGAGGCGAGGCGCGCCGGTTCGGTGATCGCTTCCCGAAGCTCTGCCTCAGACATGCCGGTGAGCAGGTGCATGCCGTTCTCCACGACCTGGGCGAAGCCCGGATGGGAGGAGATGTCGGCGAGCCGGTCGGCACGGAAGGACAGGATCAATGGCGCCACGGTGGCGTGATCGATCAACCGGGTCAGGAACGCCTTCCGTTCGGCCTCGTCCTGACACAGCGAGAAGACCTCCTCACACTGATCGACGACCAGCGTGGGCAGCGGGCCTTTGCCGGGCAGTGCGGCGGCGAGCGCTCGCATCGGGTGAACCCCTGGCGTGATGGTCACGATGCTCCGCCCGTCGCTGCGCAGGGTCGCCGCGATGCCGGCCCTGATCAGTGAGGACTTGCCGCAACCGGACGGGCCGACGACGGCGAGGATCGAAGTGTCGGACAGTTTCCTCAGTCCCACGGCGACCTGCGACTCGCGGCCGAAGAACAGTTCGGCGTCGTCGAGGTCGTACGGCTTCAGGCCTTGGTACGGACAGACTGCGCTCGGTTCCGGCAGTGCGCTCGGGACCACCAGCGCCGGATCCTGACGCAGGATCGCCTGTTCGAGCGCGTCGATCGCCGGGCTCGGGTCGATCCCGAGCTCGCGGTCGAGCACTACTCGGAGCCGCCGGAGCGTCTCCAGCGCCTCGCCCTGCCGACCGGCCTGGTACTGCGCGGTCGCGAGCAGCGCCCACCTCCGCTCGCGCAGGGGAGCCTCCGCGGTCAGAGCCTGGGCCTTGCCGAGGGCACCGTCGTGGCCACCGGACCGCAGCGACGCCTCCACATACAACTCTTCCGCAACCTGTCGCAGCTCGCTCAGGCGGGCGATCTCGATCCGCGCGGTGTCCCATCCCGCGACATCGTCGAACGGAGGACCTCGCCACAGCGTCAGCGCGTCGGCGAGTACGACGGCCGCCCGTTCCGCCTCGGCGGCCGTCAGCAGTTGGCCGGCCCGGCCGACCGCACGCTCGAAGCGGCGGCTGTCGATCTCGTCGTCGGCAACGGCCAGCCGGTAGCCGGCCGGCGATGTCTCGATCGCGTGGCTGCCGAGAAGCTTGCGCAACCGGACGACACAACCTTGGACGACCTTGGCCTCCGAGGCCGGCGGCCGGTCTCCCCACAACACGTCAGCGAGCGCCCCAGCACTCACAACCTCCCCCGGATGCACTGCTAATGCGGCCAGAACGACGCGGTCTCGTCGTGTGAGGTTCTTCCACTCCCCCTCGATGGTGAGCGGGCCGAGAACGGCGATACCCACTCTTCGACTGTCGACCGTGTCCGGTCACCCGTCAAGGTCGCTGATACCGCGCTGATACCGGGCTCGCCCGGCCCGATACCGCCGGGCGGGACAACGGTGCCATCACCTCGAGGCGCAACCGGATCGCCAACCATGGCGAACCCCGCTCCGGGGAGGAGAGGGAGCGATGTTCACCACCGCAGTAGGTACCAGGAAGCATTCCATGACCAGCCGGTTCGCCCGGTTGGCCGCGGGGGCGGCAGTCAGCGTCGCCCTCATGACAACCGCCGCGCCGGCGATGGCTATGGAGCCTCCCGAACCGCGTGGCGCACCCACCGAGCGTGCCACACCCGCGCCGGGTGACACAGTGGACCTGACCTCAGTCGCTCTGGGTGCCCTGTCCGGCATCGCGCTGAGTGGCGCGGGTGTGGGTATCGCGTACGGGGTCCAGCGCCGCCGCGACCGCTCCACCGCGCATCCCGCCTGAGCGGGGCGACCGGCCGGGATCCGTCCATCGGGTCCCGGTCGGCGCCGTTCGCGCACTCTGATGAGTCGTTAACCTTCCTGCAGTACATTCACTGGTCACCGTCTGTTCATGTCTGGGGGGACCGATGTTCTTGCTGCGTCGTGGGGTGCGTGAGCGGACGACGCCGATCGGTGCGCTGCACCACGCGATCATGCGGTGGGGTGAAGCCGAGCGGACGAGTTCGCGGCTGGCTGTGCGGCGCTGGGTGGATGGCGTCGCGTACGTCGACGTACAGGCTCGGACGTTCGCCGACTTCTGGACGCGGCAGAACGAGAACGCGCTGGCCACCGACGGACCGCTCTGGGTGGTACTCGGCGACTCAACTGCTCAAGGGCTCGGCGCGTCGTCGCCACTGCATGGGTACGTCGGCCAAGTGCTCAACGCATTGCGTCGGACCGGCAATCCGTGGCGGGTGCTCAACCTGTCGCGGTCCGGCGCGCAGACCCGGCACGTGCTGGAGGATCAGCTACCACTGGTCGATGGACTGACGCCTACGTTGGTGACGTGCGGCATCGGCAGCAACGACATCCTGGCCACGCCGCCGACGCGGTTTCGCGACCACCTCCGGCAAGTGATCGAGCGACTCCCGTCCTCGTCGGTGTTGATGGACCTGACCGTCCCGGACCGCCTCTGGCGCATCGGCGGGGTGTGCAGCCCGTACGTGACCCGCATCAACCAGCTGATCAGCACCACCGCGGCATCCCGCGGTCTCCCAGTGGCCGAGGTCTCCCGGCACGCCCGACCGCCATGGCGCGGCATGCTCGCACCGGACAGCTTCCACCCGAACAACCTCGGCTACCGCCGCCACGCGGACGCCCTACTCGCCGCCCTGCCGGCGACGATCGCGAAGTACTGACGTCACTCCGCCGATGTCAGGGACAGGTCTTGCCGTACGGACGGTCACCGAAGGCCTGTCTCCACTCCTCATTGGTGAGATTGCGGCCGGCCATCTTGCAGGCGAAGTCGAGCGTCGCCCCGATGCGCGTGTCCCAGAGGTAGGTCTGTCCGTCGAACGCAGCGATCGTCACCACGTCATGTCCCTCGGTGAAGCTCGGGGAGCCGGCTCCCTTCTTGGTGCCGACCGGAGTGGTGAGGAGCAGCTCGAGGTTGCGTGCGTCCCAGACGCTAAAGGTCCCATCGGCGGCGCCCGACACCAGGCGAGAGCCGTCCCCCGAGAATCGAACGAACCTGCCCGCACCACTGTGCCCAGTTGTCGGAGCACTGTGGAGGACACCTGAGTCCACATCGACGATCACTACTTCGCCCTTGCTCCCGGTGGCCGCGATGCGCCGACCGTCGGGCGAGTACACCGCATGGTTGACGCGGAGATTCAGGTCGCCCTCCGAGAGCACGTTGCCGGTCGCCGTACGGATGACCCGCCAGTGCTCTGCGGCGCCGTCGGGCGAGTCATCGAAGAGGACTGCTCGCTCATTGTCGGGGGATGCCGCCGAACAACAATTGCTGGTCAGATTGACGGGTACGTTGCTGGGCTGCAGTGTGCGCGCGTCGAAGAACGTGGTCTGGTTCCGGGAGTCACTGACCAGGATGCGATTGCCGCCCTCAACATACGCAATTGAGTAGATGTCCGGCTCGACGACATGGCGCCGCACGACGACCTTGCCAGTCTGGGAGTCGAGAACCGTAACGGCGCCCCCGGCATCGAACACCGCGAGGTGCCGGCCGTCCGGATGCCACGAGGCGGGTGTCCGGGGCGCCCGCTCGACTTCGCCGTGCAGTCGCACGGGTGCGGTGGTGGCCCCGGTCACCGCGTCAGCGAAGCTCAGCCAGGAGTCCGTTGCGTCCCGCCATATATAGGCAGTTCCGCCGTCGGCAGATGCCAGCACGTGGAGGTAGTCACGCGGGGGCACGGGCTGTGTCCGGCGGAGATACAGCTGTTGCCCCGAACGGTCGTACGTCCGCAGGATGCCCTCGTCGCCACCCGTGTACAGCGTGCGGTTGTCGGGGCTGAAGCCAACTGCCCAGGAGATCTCGAAAGTCTTGATCCGCTCGCGAGGACTGCCGGTAGCCACGTCCCAGACGATGACCTCCCCGTCGTCCGAAGCGGACCCGAGCAGCCTGCCGTCACGGGAGAAAGCGACGTCTCGCAGGGCGCCGGTATGACCGCGCAGCATCCTCACCGTCCTGCCAGTGTGCGCGTCGACGAGCGCGATCGCCCTGTCCGTCGTCCCGATGGGTTGGAGCGCCAACAGGTTGCCGTCCCGAGTGAGGTCGATGGCCGGCGGTGGACTGCTTGCGATCAGAGGGGGTCCGTCACGCCGCCATTGCACTTTCCCGCTGGCGACGTCGAACGCCGCGAGCGGCTGCTGGGTGTAGACGGTGTGGCCATCGGGGCTCAGGGCCAGTCCGTGCGGGCCGGGCGGGAGGGTGACCTTCTGTGGCCTCCGTTCGCGCGCGCGGAGGTCCCAGACGAGCGCGAGGGCGGGGGCATCGATCGGCATCTCACGCCCCTGCGGGATCAACTGAACGCTCGCAGCCAGGTGTTGCGCGTCGGCGCTGACGACGAGGTCGCGGTAGTACAGCAACTGTTGGCTCGGGAAGGCGAGCGGAACCACGTCGAGGGCGTCGGGGGTCAGCAACCGAACGGCGTTGGCGCGCGGGCCCTCAGGCATATCGGTCGCATAGTTGGTCATCGCCGCCACGTAGCGGCCGTCCGCGGTGAAGAGGGGGTAGCAGGACACTCCACCCCCCACCCCGGTCCCTCCGACATGCCCGCGCACTTGTGTGTCGGGATGCGCCACGAACGCGAAAGAGGCGATCTCTCGCCCCGATTCCGTCTCGTACAGATTGCACGTCGCGTCCTTACCGCCCGCGACGACACGAGTTCCGTCCCGGGAGATCGAGATGGCGCCGAGATCACCGGCCCCCGCAGCTGGGGATGACCGGACCAGGAGTGGGCGCTTGTTCAGCACAGCCAGCAGGTTGACTCGTGTCTCCGGGGAGTCGTCCAGGCGTACCCCTTGCGCTGCGAGCAGCACAGAGTGGCTGATGCCTTCGGTCAGGAGCGCTCGTGCCCCAACGCGGCGCGCGAGCTCCCGGACGGCCGCCTGCTCCGCAGCGGCTGCCTGCTGGTCGGCTTGTTCCGCCTGCCGAACGGCTACGACGCCGACTATCAGGGTCCCGGCCAGCAACAGGGCGGCTGCGGCCAGGGCTCCTCGGAGACGTCGGTTGACGCGGACCTGGTACCGAGCCTGGTTCTCGACCGCGCGAAGTTCAGCCTCCGACAGGTGCTGGCCGGCAGCGAGGAACTCGCTCTCGATCTCCGTAAGCGGGACCGTGGCGCTCTCCCGCCAATCCAGGGCTTTGGCGAGCCGCACTCCACGGTAGAGCTCACTGTCGGGTCGACCGAGCGAGTTCCAGGAGTCGGCGACGATTGTCAGGTGGTGCAGGATCTGCTGGCCCTCCAGGTCGTCGTCCAGCCAATGCCGCAGCCTCGGCCAGGCCCGGGCGACCGCCTCGTGGACCAGCTCGACCACGCCATCGTCGCTGGTGACGAGACGCGAGCTGACCAGCAGATCGAGCAGCGCGTCGGACTCCGGCCCGGTGACCACGAGCCGTCGTGGCAGTCGGCCGCGGATCGGCTGCCGATCCGGCCCAGGGGTCACTAGGCGTAGCAGCAGGTCGCGCAACCTGGCCTGCTGCTCAGGGCGAAGCCGGGTATAGATCTCTTCGGCTGACTGGGCCACCGCGCCCTCGATCCCACCGGATGCACGGTAGCCGTCGACAGTCAACGTCCGGCCTTCGCGGCGCTGCCAGGTCTCGGCGAGCGCGTGCGACATCAGCGGAAGCGCGCCAGGTTGTCCTACCACCTCTCTGACCAGCAGGTCGACAAGTCCCGGCTCCACCACCAACGCGGCCAGCCTGGCCGGCTCTATGATCGCTGTGCGTAGGTCTGTCCTGGACATCCCGGCGAGCAACTGGAGCCCTTGTTCGACAGCGTGAGCAAAGCCCGGGTACGCCGCGATCTCGGCCAGCCGATCCGCCCGGTACGACAGGATCAGCGGGGCCTCGGCGCAATGAGCGGTCAGCCTGTCGAGGAATGCTTCGCGCTCGGTGGCGTCCGTACACAGCGTGAACACCTCCTCACACTGATCGACAACCAGCACAGTCGGCACAACATCGCCGGGCAGCGCGTCGGCCAGTGCTGCAACCGGATGTACGCCGGGAGTCATCACCACGACCCGCCGGCCGCCGCTGCGTAAGCGGGCCGCGATGCCTGCCCGCGCCAGCGATGACTTCCCACACCCGGACGGGCCGACGACAGCCAGTACCGAGTTGTCGGCCAGCTTTCGCAATCCCGCAGCCACCTCGGCATCACGGCCGAAGAACACCTCTGCATCGTCCAGGTCGTATGGTTTGAGACCCAGATAGGGGCACTCCGTGCTCGGTTCTGGCAGCGCGCTCGCCACCACCAGGGACGGATCTTGGCGCAGAATCGCCTGTTCCAGCAGACCGATGTCTGGACCGGGGTCCAGACCGAGCTCGTGATTCAGCACGACGCGTAGCTCACGAAGCGTCTTCAAGGCGTCGGCCTGACGGCCGGACTGGTACTGCGCGGTCGCCAGCAGCGCCCACCTTCGCTCGCGCAGCGGTGCCTCCGCTGTCAGGGCCCGAGCCTTGGCAAGGACGCTCTCGTGCCGGCCCGAGCGCAGCGACGCTTCGACGTACAACTCCTCGGCACTCTGCCGCAACTCTTCCAACCGCGCGCTCTCTATCCGCGCGCTGTCCCAGCCCTCGACGTCGGTCAGCGGCTTACCCCGCCAGAGTGTCAGCGCATCGGCCAGAAGCAGAGCGGACCGCTCGGCATCGCCGGCTGCCAGCAGGTTGGTCGCCCTGACGACAGTGTGCTCGAAGCGTTGGGTGTCGATCTCGTCGCGGGGGATCGTCAACCTGTACCCCAGCGACGACGTCTCGATCGAGTGGCTGCCGAGGATCTTGCGAAGCCGGACCACACATCCCTGCACGATCTTGGACCAGGAAGCGGGCAACTGCTCGCCCCACAACACGTCAGCCAGTACTTCGGCACTGACAACGTCCCCCGGGTGCACTACAAGCGCAGCTAGCACAACGCGGTCGCGCCGCCCGAGTTGCTCCCCCTCGATTGTGAGCGGGCCGAGCACGGCGATACCCACATCTCGACTGTCGACCGCGCGGTACCGAACGTCAAGGTCGGCGATACCGCGTTGATACCGGGCAGGGCCGGCTCGACACCACTCGGTAGCACAACTGGACCAACACATCGCGGCGATCGGAAGGCCGACCGCGGCAATCCCGCCAGATGAGGGACAGGAGTAGCGGACATGTCCACCAGGGCAGTGCCAACCACAGCAGCACCAAACAGGCGGTCGATTGTGACCAGGCTGACCATGCTGGCGGCCGCCGCCGTAGTCAGCGTCGCACTGATGACTGCGGCGCCCCCGGCTATGGCGCAGGAGCCTCCGAACCCGGAGGGCGGCTCATCCGGCGAGAGAACGGCAACGGGCCCCGTCCAGGACGACGGCCTGGATGCCAACTCGGTTGTACTCGGCGCACTGGCCGGAATCGCGCTGGGCGGCGCAGGGCTCGCCGTCACTCTTGGCACGCAACGGCGCCGCGACCGCGCTGCGATGCCGATCACCTGACCGGATTCACCCCGACCCGGAGTCCGTCGGGTGACCGCCGGCCTCCGGCATGCGCGTCGACCAGATCCTTCGCCGCACTGCCTGCAGGAGTCTCTGGGCAAATACTACGGATCCGGATAATCTGGATTCGTGGAAAATGGATTGTTGGTGTTGTTGCAGCGGGCGACGCATGTGACGTTGCAGGTGCTGGGGACGGAGCTGGGTGAGCTGGGGCTGACTGCTTCCGAGGTCAACGTGCTGGCGAATCTGGCCGACGGGCAGGCGCGGACCGTGTCCGAGCTGGGTGTGGCTGCGGGAGTCAGGCCGACGACGCTGACCGGAGTACTGGATCGGCTGGAGCAGAAGGGGCACATCACCCGGGCCGCGCGACCGGGTGATCGGCGGGCCGTGGAGATCGCGCTGACGGAGGTTGGGGCGAAGAGCGCTGGTCAGGTGCAGCGAGCTTTCGCTGCCGTGGAAAAGCAGGCGCTCGCCGGGGTGTCGCCGACCGCTGTGAATCAGGCTCGCAAGGTGCTCACCGCATTGGCAGCGATATGAGCACCTTCGACGAACTGATGCGTGAGGTGATGGCCACCGCCGACCGGTTCGGGCACCGGGAGCACGTGCGCTTGACGTGGCTCGCCGTACGGCGGTGTGGGACGGCCGGCGCGGTCGAGTTGATCAGCGACGGGATCCAGCAGACCGCGCGCTACGCGGGAGTGCCGCAGAAGTACAACGCGACCGTGAGCCGGGCCTGGGTCGAGTTGACGGCGTACCACATGGACGAGGAGCCGGAAGCGTCCTTCGAGGAACTGGTCACGCACAATCCGGGGCTGTTGGACAAGCGGCTGCTGACGCACTTCTACCAGTCGCGCACGCTGGCGTCACCCGCCGCGCGGACGGGGTGGGTGCAGCCCGATGTGAGGGCGTTCCCAGGATGACGCTTTACCTTGCCCCTGGGGCAGGGGGTTTGATGGTCGCGTGTTGACGATCAGCGAGTTCGGACGACGGACCGGGCTTTCGCACAAGGCGTTGCGGTTGTACGACGTGTCCGGGTTGTTGCCGCCGGCCCAGGTGGACCCGGCCAACGGATACCGCCTGTACGACGAGGAGCAACTCGAGCGGGCCCGCCGGATCAGTGTGCTGCGGCAGCTGGACATGCCGTTGACCAAGATCGCCGAGATACTCGCGGGGTCCGACGAGGAGGCGCTGATCCGGCTGGATCGGTGGTGGATCGCCCAGGAGGCGACCACCGCGGCCCGGCGGGCGACGCTGCAGTACCTGCGGGACCGGTTGAGCCGGACGGGGACGTCCGGGTTGCCACCCCGGCCGGTGCTGACCCGCGACGTACCGGCGACGAAGATCGCGACCATCCGCACCGATACGGATCAGCAGACGCTGATCGGGGTGATCGTGTCCTCGACGTACGAGATCCGCGCGCACCTGGCCGCCGCGGGGGCGACGCTGACCGGAGAGTCGTGGGTGATCTTCCACGGCGCGGTGACGCCGGAGGCCGAGGCGCCCGTCGAGGTCTGTATGCCGTTCGACGGGCTGGTGGATCCGGCCGGGCCGATCGCGATCCGGGTCGAACCGGCCCATCGCGAGGCGTACTGCAGCATCACGATGGACGAGTGCGCGTTTCCGCGGATCATGCTCGCGTACGACCTCGTCTACGACTGGGCGCGCGCGGCCGGTTTGCCCGAGGCAGGTCCGCCGCGGGAGGTCTATCGGCCCGACTGTCATCTGCTTCCGCGCGACCAGCCGGCCGTCGACATCGCCCTGCCCATTCTCGAAAGGAAAGCCTGATGGACTACGCGGTTCAGACCGAGTTCAGTGACCCCGGCGTACATGCCGGTTTGTTCGATGCGTTGCCGGACGACGTTGCCGGGATCGGCGCGGTGGTCCGCAACCTGCTCATCCACTACCGCGGCGGCGGGATCGAATTCACCGGCGACCGGCTGGCCGAGATCGACCACCGGTGGGTGTCGGCGATGCTGACGACCGACCAGAAGCGCAACGGTACGGCGCTCGCCGTACCGCGGGAGCCGGTCGACCGGTTGGTCGGGTGCTGCCGGGACTACACGCTGATGTTCGTCTCGGCCCTGCGACACAAGGGGATTCCAGCCCGCAGCCGGATCGGGTTCGCGGTGTACTTCGCGTCCGGGTTCAACCACGACCACGTCGTCGCGGAGTACTGGAACGGCGACCGCTGGGTGATGATCGACCCCGAGCTCGACCCCGCCGGCGACCACCCGTTCAACACGCTGGACATGCCGAAGGGCCCGTTCCTGTCCGCCGCCGAGGTCTGGCTGGGCGTCCGCGCCGGCGACCTCGACCCGGATCTCTTCGGCGTCGACCCCGGCCTGCCGATCCGCGGCGGCTGGTTCATCCGGAACTACGTCCACCTTCAGCACGCCCACCTGCAAGGCGACGAACTCCTGCTCTGGGACAACTGGGGCACCATGTCCGGCAGCCTCGACGGCGCCGACGTGGACCTGACCGACCAGGTCGCCCGCCTATTGGTTGCCTCCGACAACGGAGACGAGACCGCCGGCAAGGAATTGACCGATCTCTACCGGACCAACCCGGCCCTCACCTTCACCGGCCGTGCCTTCGTCACGTCCCCCGCCGGCACCGAACACGCCTGGATGAATCTCACCCGCCCGACCGAGTAACCCACGACTGATCCGGCGCACGGTCGGCGGCGGCAGGTCGACGTACCTGCTGAACGGCCCCCGGCCTGGTGGTCAGGCGAGATGGGTGACCAGGTCGGCGACGACGCGGTCGATCCCGTTCAGCAGGGAGAGATGGCCCTCGCCCGCTTCGAAGTGGAAGGTGGCGCCGGAGACGTGGGCGGCCAGCCAGTGGCCGTGGGCCTGGGGGACCATCCGGTCCTGGTCGCCCTGCCAGATCGCGACCGGCGTGGTGATCCGATCGAGGCGGAAGCCCCAGTCCTTGACGAAGGCCAGGTCGTCGTCGCGCCAGCCCGCGATGCTCTCGGCGACGGAGCGCCGGGCCGAGGCGGCGAGCCAGTCCAGAATCGGACCGGTCATCGCCGCCTTGTCCACCTCGGAGACCAGATCACCGAAGGCGGCCGCCAAGTCCTGCGGTGCGGCGCCGGCGAGCTCGCTCGACTGCTCTTCGATCAGCGGCTCGAGCGCCGCGCGGCCCTTGAACGCGGCGCCGAACTCGGCGACGTTCTCTTCCCCCATGTCGGCCACGAAGTCCAGCCCGTCCGCGTTGGCCGGCCCAACCCCGGCCAGCGTGGCCGCCGCGATGCAGCGGTCGGCGAGCAGCGCCGCACAGGCCAGCGAATGCGGGCCGCCACCGGAAAGGCCGATGCTGAGGAAGCGGTCCGCACCGATCGCGTCCAGGAGACTGCTGACATCGGCGGCCACGTCGCCGATCGAGCGACCAGGCTGCGGCGTCGACGCGCCGTACCCGGGCCGGCCGGGGCTGACCAGTCGAAGCCCGTGCCGCTCCGCAGCCTCGGCCAGTGGGGCAAAGCGGACGGCAGCACCCGGTGTGCCGTGATGAAACACGAGCGGTATCCCGTCGGCGGGCCCCTCGATCAGGTACTCCAGCTTGCGGCCATCGGCGAGTTGCACGAACTCCATGGGCGAAAGCCTAGCGTCGGGGGCCGCGCCCGCCGGCAAACGAACGACCCCGCCTGGTGAGGCAGGCGGGTCGTGCGTTTGTGGTGAAGGGGCTCAGAATTCGGAGCCGACGGGGAGGTCCGGGGCGGACGGGTCGTCGGGGTCCGAGGGACCGGCGGCCAGGCCCATTTCGGCCGGGGTGGCGAGACCGGTGTGGTTGGGGATCACCCGGACGGTGTAGCCGAAGGGGCCTGTGCGGTCCAGCTTCAGCTCACCCTCGTAGCGGTGGCGGTTGCCTTCGTACGTTTCCGCCAGCGACAGCGACGCGCGCACCGGGTCGGTGATCTCGTCGTTGGTGTCGACGCGGCCGTGCAGCACCTCGACGCAGATGTCCGCCGGGGCCAGGTCGCCGAGCGCCGCGAAGGCGCGGATGCCGACCGTGGTCCCGAGCTGCGGTACGTCGCCCAGGCCCTGCAGCTCCACGTGGTCGACCCGGATCTGCGGCCAGGCCGCACGGACCTTCTGCTTCCACGCGGCGAGCTCGCGCGCGCCGTCGTACGTCGCGTTCAGCGAACGGGACGACTTCGCGGCCGGCACGTAGAGCTGTTCGACGTAGTCGCGGACCATCCGGGTGGCGAGCACCTTCGGGCCGAGCTCCTTGATCGTGTGCCGCAGCATCTCGATCCACCGGCCGGGCACCGCGCCGTCATAGAACCGCGGCGCGACCTGCTTCTCGATCAGGTCGTACAGCGCGTGCGCCTCGAGGTCGTCGCGCCGGTCGGTGTCCTCGATCCCGTCCGCAGACGGGATCGCCCAGCCGAACTCGTCGTCGTACCACTCGTCCCACCAGCCGTCGCGGATGGACAGGTTGAGGGCACCGTTCAGCGCCGCCTTCATCCCGGACGTGCCGCTCGCCTCGTACGGACGCAACGGGTTGTTCAGCCAGACGTCGCAGCCCGGGTACATCGGCTGCGCGAGCGCGATGTCGTAGTCCGGCACGAACACGATCCGGTGCCGCACGTCCGGGTCGTCGGCGAAGCGCACCACCTCTTGGATCAGCTTCTTGCCGCCCTCGTCGTGCGGATGCGACTTGCCCGCGATGACGATCTGGATCGGCCGCTGTGGGTGCAGCAGCAGCGCCTTCAACCGGGCCGGGTCGCGCAGCATCAGCGTCAGCCGCTTGTACGACGGGACCCGCCGGGCGAAGCCGATCGTCAGGACGTCGGGATCGAGGATCGAGTCGACCCAGCCGAGCTCGGCCTCACTGGCCCCGCGGTTGATCCAGGACTGCCGGACCCGGGCCCGGGTGTCGTCGATGAACCGCTGCCGCAGGATCCGCTTGGTCTCCCAGATCTGCTGGTCGGTGGTCTTGTCCAGGCCCTCGAAGACGGTGTCGCCCTCGGCGGTGTAGTTGGCGTAGGTCAGCTCGTGGATCTCCCGGGGCACCCAGGTCGGCGCGTGCACGCCGTTGGTGATCGAGGTGATCGGCACGTCGATCGGGTCGAAGCTCGGCCAGAGCCCGGAGAACATGCCGCGGCTGACCACACCGTGCAGCTTGGACACGCCGTTGGCCCGCTGGGCCAGCCGCAACCCCATGATCGCCATGTTGAACACGCCCGGGTCGCCGCCGTCGAAGTCCTCGGCGCCGAGCTCGAGGATGCGGTCGATCGGGACCCCGTGGCCGAACGCATCCGCGGAGAAGTGCTGCTGGATCAGCTCGACCGGGAACCGGTCGATGCCGGCCGGGACCGGGGTGTGGGTGGTGAACACGGTGCCGCCGCGGGCCACCTCGAGCGCGGTGTCGAAGTCCAGGCCCTGGTCGGCGGCCAGCTCGCGGATCCGCTCGACGCCGAGGAAACCGGCGTGGCCCTCGTTGGTGTGGAACACCTCGGGCGCCGGGTGGCCGGTGATCCGGCAGTACGCGCGGACCGCGCGGACACCGCCGACGCCGAGCAGCAGCTCCTGGAGCAGCCGGTGCTCCGTCGTACCGCCGTACAGCCGGTCGGTCACCTCGCGCTCTCCCGCGTCGTTCTCCTCCATGTCGGAGTCGAGCATCAGCAGCGGCACGCGGCCGACCTGGGCGACCCAGATCTGGGCGTGCAGCTCGCGGTTGCCGGGCAACTTCAGCGTCACGGTCGCGGGGGCGTCACCATCCCGGAGCAGGCTGATCGGCAGCCCGTCCGGATCCACCAGGGGGTAACGCTCCTGCTGCCAGCCCTCGGCGTTCAGCGACTGCGCGAAGTAGCCGTGCCGGTACAGCAGACCGACACCGATCAGCGGTACGGCGAGGTCGCTGGCCGCCTTCAGGTGGTCACCGGCCAGGATGCCCAGGCCGCCGGAGTACTGCGGCAGCACGTGGGTGATCCCGAACTCCGGGGAGAAGTAAGCCACCGAGCTCACCGGCGAACCGGCCTCGGTCTGGAACCAGCGGTCGTCGGTCACGTAGCCGTTCAGGTCGGCTACGGCCAGCTCCAGCCGGCGGAGAAAGGCATTGTCATTGGCCAGCTCGTCGAGCCGGGCCGCCGGGACCTCACCGAGAAGCTTGACCGGGTCACCGCCGGTGCTCCGCCACAGCTGCGGGTCGACGGCCTCGAAGACGTCCTGCGTCTCCGGGTGCCAGGCCCAGCGGAGGTTGTTCACCAGGGTGCCCAGGCCGGTCAGCGGCTCGGGGAGGACAGGGCGGACGGAAAATCGTCGTATCGCTCGCACCGGGACACCGTACCGGCCTCAGGTGCGCAAGACACCCTCGGCCTGCATCGATCTTGCAACGCGAGCAAGATTTTGCAGAGGTGCATGTCACAGGCAAGCACTGGGAACCCATAACATCAGTCCTGTAGTTCTCGACGTAGTTACCCACCCCGCCGGATCCGCAACCGGGCGGATCCACACTCAGACAGGGAAGGTTCGTCTACGCCATGACTGGGCGCATCCCGATCACCGAGGTCACCCCGACCGTCGACGCCGGAGCGTATCCGGCCAAGGCGTCGGTCGGCGAGACGTTCACCATCGCTGCCACGGTCTTCCGGGAGGGCCACGACGCGGTGAACGCCAACGTCGTGCTGACCTCGCCGTCGGGACAGACCAGACGGATGCTGATGACCCCGGTGGGCCAGGGCAGCGACCGGTGGACGGTCGACGTCACCCTGCAGGAGCAGGGCGCGTGGACGTTCGCGATCGAGGGCTGGAGCGACCCGTACGGGACCTGGCGGCACAACGCCGAGATCAAGATCCCGGCCGGGATCGACATCGATCTGATGTTCGCCGAGGGCGCAGCGTTCTTCGACCGGGCGGCTGCTGGTGTGCCCCCCGCCGTACGGGCGGATCGCGCCACGCTCGGCGACGCCGCGCACGCGCTGGCGAACGGCGCGCTGCCGCCGGAGGCCCGGCTGGCCGCGGGGATCTCGCCGCAGGTGCGGTCCGCCCTCGGTCGGTATCCGGTCCGCGAGCTGATCACCTCCTCGGAGACCTATCCGGTGTGGGTCGACCGGACCCGCGCGCTGTACGGCAGCTGGTACGAGTTCTTCCCACGGTCGGAGGGAGCGTCGTACGACGAGGAGACCGGGCAGTGGACGTCCGGGACCTTCCGGACCGCGGCCAAGCGGCTCGAGGCGGTCGCGGGGATGGGCTTCGACATCATCTACGTGCCGCCGATCCACCCGATCGGCCACTCGTTCCGCAAGGGCCCGAACAACACGCTCGACCCGAAATCGGGCGACCCGGGTTCGCCGTGGGCGATCGGGTCGGAGGAGGGCGGCCACGACGCGATCCACCCGGAGCTCGGCACCTTCGAGGACTTCGAGTACTTCGTCAGCCAGGCTCGCGCGCTCGGCCTGGAGGTCTCGATCGACCTGGCCCTGCAGGCGTCGCCGGACCACCCCTGGGTCAAGGAGCACCCGAAGTGGTTCTCGGTCCGCGCGGACGGCTCGATCGCGTACGCCGAGAACCCGCCGAAGAAGTACCAGGACATCTACCCGATCAACTTCGACAACGATCCCGAGGGCATCTACGCCGAGGTGCTGCGGATCGTGAAGCTCTGGATCTCGTACGGCGTGACCGTGTTCCGGGTCGACAACCCGCACACCAAGCCGGTGAACTTCTGGGAGTACCTGCTCGGCGAGATCCGCAAGACCGACCCGGACGTGGTGTTCCTGTCCGAGGCGTTCACCCGCCGGCCGATGATGCGCGAGCTGGCCAAGGTCGGGTTCCACCAGTCCTACACCTACTTCACCTGGCGCAACGAGAAGTGGGAGCTGGAGGAGTACCTGCAGGAGCTGACCAAGGAGACCGGGCACTTCCTGCGGCCGAACTTCTTCGTCAACACGCCGGACATCCTGACCGCCTATCTGCAGTACGGCGGCCCCGGCGCGTTCAAGATCCGGGCGGCGATCGCGGCGACGTCGTCACCCTCCTGGGGCGTGTACGCCGGGTTCGAGCTGTTCGAGCACGTCGCACTCCGGCCCGGCTCGGAGGAGTACCTGGACACCGAGAAGTTCCAGCTCCGTCCGCGGGACTGGGATGCCGCGGCGGCCGAGGGGCGGACGCTCGCGCCGTACCTGACCCTGCTGAACAACATCCGCCGCCGGCACCCGGCCCTGCAGCAGCTGCGCAACCTGTCGCTGCACTCGGTCGAGGACGACGCGATCATGTGCTACTCGAAGCGCACGACCGCGCCCGACGGCCACACCGACACCGTCATCGTCGTGGTGAACACCGACGCGCACTCGGTCCGCGAGTCGATGGTCCACCTCGACATGGCCGCGCTCGGCATGCGCCCCGAGGACACCTTCACCGTGTACGACGAGATCAGCGGCGCAACCTGGCGCTGGGGCCAGCAGAACTACATCAGGCTCGACCCCAACGGCGAACCGTGCCACATCCTCGCCGTCCGCCGCGGCCAGGCGTGACCCCAGTCGTTACGTCCGAAGAACTGAGGGCTATAGCGCACGGTTCTTCGGACGTAACGAGTCAGAGGGGGACGGTTTCCGGGTACTTCAGACCCGCGCCGGTGTTCAGGGCGACGACCTGTTCATCGGCGCGGATCCAGCCGGACTCCCGCAACTGCCGGACGGCCGCGAAGTTCGCTGCTCCCTCGGGGCAGATGAAGGCGCCTTCCAACCGGGCTAGCTTGTGCTGCTCCGCCAGGATGTCCGCGTCGTCGACGGCAACGGCACAGCCGTCGGTCTCCGCGATCGCCTGCAGGACAAGGAAATCACCGAGCGCCTTGGGCACCGTGATGCCGAAGGCAACGGTCTGCGCGTCCGGCCAGGGCTCGCTCTCCGGCAGGCCCTTCTCCCACGCGCGCACGATCGGCGCGCAGCCCGTGGACTGTACGGCGACGAGTCGCGGCAGCGGACCCTCGATCCAGCCGAGGTCGCGGAGCTCGACGAGCGCCTTCCAGATGCCGATGATGCCGACGCCGCCACCGGTCGGGTAGAGGATCACATCGGGCAGCTGCCAGCCGAGTTGCTCGGCGATCTCCAGGCCCATCGTCTTCTTGCCCTCGATCCGGTAGGGCTCCTTCAGGGTCGACACGTCGAGATAGCCCTCGCGCTTGGCGAGCTCCGCGCGGACGAACGCGCCGGCGTCGCCGATCAGCCCGTCGATCAGGTGCAGCTCGGCGCCGACCACGGCCACCTCGCGCCGGCAGATCTCCGGCGCCGCGATCGGCATCGCGATCAACGCCTCCATCCCGGCCCGGGCGGCGTACGCGGCCCAGGCGGACCCGGCGTTGCCGTTGGTCGGCATCGCGATCTTCCGTACGCCGACCTCGTAGGCGCGCGACACCCCGACCGCGGCACCCCGCGCCTTGAACGTACCGGTGGGGATCAGCCCTTCGTCCTTCATCAACAGCCGGTCGACCCCGAGCTCACGCCCGTACCGCGGCAACGGCAGCAGCGGCGTCATCCCCTCCCCCAGGGTCACCACGTTGCCGGCGGATCGCACCGGCAGCAGCTCGTGGTACCGCCACAGATCCGGCGGACGCGTGGCCAGTTCGTCCTTGGTCAGCGTCACCGCGCGTACGTCGTACCTGGCGAGCAGGGGTGATCCGCACGGGCAGAGGCCGATGACCTGGTCGGCGTCGTGGACGGATCCACAACGAGGGCACTCGAGATGACTCAGCGCAGAGAACGTCACACCGACAGAAACTACCCCGCCCGGAGATTGGTGATCGCCGGGCGCTGGTGATCGGTGAGACGGAACCCGGTGCCGCGGACCGCGTCGATGGTGACCGTGGTGCCCAGTTCGTCGAGCTTGCGGCGCAGGCGCTTCACCACCGAGTGCACGTCGGCGGTGCCGCGGAGGTCGCGACTGCGCCACACGGTCTGGTGCAGAGCGTCGTACGTCCAGACGCGCAGTGGCTCCGACATCAGCCGGGTGAGCAGGTCGTGCTCGAGTTCGGTGAGCTGGATCTCGCTGCCGCGCCAGCGGGCGACCGAGCGGACCCGGTCGATCGTCAGGACGTCGGCCTCCGGCTCCTCGTCCGAGCTCCGGGCCGCGGTGGCCTCGACGGCGTCGGGCTCTGGCGGTTCGGGCTGTTCGGGGGACGCGGGCGGGGGCTGCTGCGCGGGCACGAGCAGCTTGCGGAGTTCGTGGAGGCTGGAGACCAGGAGCAGCGGCGCGACGTCGTCGACGAGCTCGGCCAGGCGCACGCGCTCCTCGGGCGAGGCCGCGACCGCAATAAGCAGCGGGAACGGCTCAGGACCAGTCGTGGTCAGATCGAGGTCCGGGGCGGGGACACGGGCGGTGACCATTTGGTCACGATGTCAACCTCTGCCCGGGATCGTCAACGGACTGCCAACGTTTGACCACTTTGCCTCGATCGGTGCGACAGATAGTCACATCCTGCTCACCAAGTGTGCTTGTTACCACGTTGTTCTGACACATAGGCTCCACGTCAGGCTCGCGGTGTCACAGACCGCGACCGTGTTGTAACTAGGGGGCACGGAGCGTTCGCCCTGACGCGAACCCCCATGCACCTCTGCACGCAACGAAATGACTCGGGGGAGTCGACTCGGGGTCGTTCCAAGTGAGGGGCTGCAGAGATGTCACATCAACCACGAAGGGGACTTGCCAGATCGCTGGTGGGTGCCCTGGCGACGGTGGCTGTCGTCGCAACCGGGCTGGCCGCCGTCGGCCAGGCCCAGGCCGCACCGCCCACCAAAACCGACGCCACACCGTCACCGGCCGCCAAGATCAAGCCGGAACTGATGGCGAAGCTGGAAGGCAAGGACGCCAAGGCGTCGTCCGACTACTGGGTCCGGTTCGGCGCGAAGGCCGACCTGACCGCCGCCAGCAAGATCACCGACTGGAATGAGCGCGGCACCGCCGTGGCCGCCGCGCTGCGCAAGACCGCGGCGGACAGCCAGGCGAAGATCCGCGCCGAGCTGGACGCGCAGCACGTGAAGTACACCTCGTTCTGGGGTACGAACGCGATCCGCATCGACAGCGGCTCGCTCGCGCTGGCCCAGAACCTGGCCACCCACACCGAGGTCGAGGGCCTGTACGCCCCGGTCGCGATCGACGTTCCCAAGGTCACCCAGGGCACGACCGAGCACGAGATCAACTCGGTCGAGTGGGGTGTCGCCAACATCAAGGCCGACCAGGTCTGGTCGCAGTACGGCGACAAGGGCGAGGGGATCGTCGTCGCCAGCATCGACACCGGGGTGCAGTTCGACCACCCGGCGCTGGTGGGCAAGTACCGCGGCAACAACGGCGACGGCACCTTCGACCACAACTACAACTGGTTCGACGCCGCCGGCACCTCGCCGAGCCAGCCGGCCGACGGCAACGGCCACGGCACCCACACCATGGGCACCATGGTCGGTGACGACGGCGCGGGCAACCAGGTCGGCGTCGCACCGGGCGTCAAGTGGATCGCCGCCAACGGCTGCTGCCCGAGCGACGCGGCTCTGATCAGCTCCGGCCAGTGGATGCTCGAGCCGACCAACCTCGCGGGCCAGAACCCGGACGCGAGCAAGCGGCCGAACGTCATCAACAACTCGTGGGGCTCGCAGACTCCGTCGAACGACCCGTTCATGGAGGACATCACCCTGGCCTGGACCGCGTCCGGGATCTTCGGTGCGTTCGCCAACGGCAACAGCGGCTCCGCCTGCAACACCAGCGGGTCGCCGGGCAGCCTGACCAGTAACTACTCGGCCGGCGCCTACGACATCAACAACAACATCGCGTCGTTCTCCGGCCGTGGTGTCGGTCAGAACGGCACGATCAAGCCGAACATCTCGGCCCCCGGCGTCAACGTCCGCTCCAGCCTGCCCGGCAACACCTACGGCAGCTTCAACGGTACGTCGATGGCCACACCACACCTCGCGGCCACGATCGCGCTGTTGTGGTCCGCCTCGCCGGCGCTGAAGGGTGACGTCAACGCCACCCGCGCACTGCTGAACCAGACCGCCGTCGACGCGCCGGACAGCCAATGCGGCGGCACCCCGGAGAACAACAACGTCTTCGGTCAGGGCCGTCTGGACGCACTGGCTCTGCTCAACGCCGCACCGATCGGTGACACCGGCACTCTGACCGGCAAGGTGACCGCCGCCACCGGCGGTGCCGCCATCGCCGGCGCCAGCGTGACCGTGAAGGCGGCCGGCCAGCCCGACAAGGTGCTGACCACCAGCAGCACGGGCACGTTCTCGTCGGTCCTGCCGGCCGGGAGCTACGACCTGACCGTCGAGTCGTTCGGGTACAAGACCCAGACGGCAACGGTCGCCATCACCACCGGTCAGACCACCACGAAGGACTTCGCGCTGGAGAGCACTCCGCAGGTGAGTGTCGGCGGCACCATCACGGACGGCTCCGGCCACGGCTGGCCGCTGTACGCGAAGGTGAGCGTCGAGGGTCCGGGTGGCGTGTTCGACTACACCACGCCCAGCAACGGCCGCTTCAGCCTGAAGGTTCCGTCCGGTGCCGCGTACTCGCTCAAGGTCGAGTCGCAGTACCCGGGTTACCAGACGGTCAGCCAGCCGATCACGGTCGGCACGGGCAACGTGACCAAGAACATCGCGGTCCCGGTCACGGCCGACTGCATCACCGCACCGGGCTACAAGTTCGGCTCGGACGGTGTCTACGAGACGTTCGACTCCGGTGCGGTCCCGAGTGGCTGGACCGTCGTCGACAACAAGGGCAACGGCCAGGTCTGGCAGTTCAACGACCCGGGCAACCGGGGCAACCTGTCCGGTGGCAGCGGCAAGTTCGCGGTCGTCGACAGTGACAGGTACGGCTCCGGCGGCTCGCAGGACACGTCGCTGGTCAGCCCGGTCGTGGACCTGAGCGCGGTCACCGCCCCGGTGATCCGGTTCAACCAGGACTTCAACCGGTTCAGCCAGGAGAAGGCCGAGGTGGACCTGTCGATCGACGGCGGAACCACCTGGACCAACGTACTGTCCGACGCCGCCGACATCCGCGGCGTCCAGGAGATCGCGATCCCGCAGGCGGCCGGCCAGTCCGCCGTACAGGTTCGCTTCCACTATTACGACGCCTCGTTCGAATGGTGGTGGATCGTCGACAACGTGCTGATCGGCAGCCAGGTCACCTGTGAGCCGACCGGCGGCGGCATCGTCGTCGGCAACGTCAAGGACGCCAACACGAACGGGTTCGTGAACGGTGCCGTCGTCACCCATGACGGCAGCTCCGAGTCCGCGACCACCGTGGCGACGCCCGAGGACACCGGCCTGAACGACGGCTTCTACTGGATGTACTCGTCCGCGGACGGCGACCAGGGCTTCACCGCCAAGGCCGGCAACTACGTCAGCGCGACGGCGACCGTCAACGTCGAGGCGGACTGGACGACCCAGGCCGACTACGCGCTGAAGGCCGGCCGGCTGAGCGTCACGCCGGGCAGTGTGTCGGGCAACCTGAAGCTGCCCACCGGCAAGGTCACCAAGTCGTTCACAGTCACCAACACCGGTGGCGCGGACGTCGACGTCAAGTTCGGTGAGAAGGACAACGGCTTCGTCCTGGAGAACGCGAACGGCACCAAGACCACCAAGGCGCAGGTGCTGACCAGCACCGGTGCCCCGCTGCAGCGGCTCGCGGTGCCGACCTCGTTCGCCAGCATGCTGTCGGGCAAGACCGCCGGTACGCCGGCTGTCGCGAAGCCGCTCGCGGCTCCGTGGACCGACATCGCCGACTACCCGGCGACCGTGATGGACAACCGGGTGGTCAACCTGGACGGCAAGGTCTACTCGATTGCCGGTGGCGACGGTAACGCGTCGACCGGGAACAGCTACGTGTACGACCCGGCGTCGATGGCGTGGACCGCCATCGCTCCGCTGCCGGGTGCCCGCAACGCCGTCACCGTCGGCGTCGTGGCCGGCAAGATCATTGCCAGCTCCGGCTGGGGCGCTGCCGGACCGGACGCGGCGACCTGGGCCTACGACCCGGCGAGCAACGCCTGGACCTCACTGGCGGCCAACCCGGCACCGCGGGCCGCAGCCGGTCAGGCCGTTGCCGACGGCAAGCTGTACGCCGTCGGTGGCTGCACGACCTCCGGCTGTCTGCCGATGAGCAACACGGTGGTCCGCTACGACCCGGCCACCAACGCCTGGCAGACGTTGGCCAACTACCCGAAGTCGGTCGCGTTCGCATCCTGCGGCGCCATCGACGGCAAGGTGTACTGCGCCGGTGGCAACGACGGCACGAACGCGCAGAAGTCGGCGTACGTCTACGACCCGGGAGCCGACTCCTGGGCCGCGGTCGCCGACGCTCCGGCCGACAGCTGGGCGTCGTCGTACGCCGTCGCCGGCGGCAAGCTGCTGATCGTCGGCGGCGTGCAGGCCGGTGCCATCACCAACGCCGGGTTCTCGTACGACCCGGCGTCGGACACCTGGGCCGCCCTGCCGAACGCCAACGTGCCGCGGTACCGCGGTGGCGCGGCCTGCGGCTTCTACAAGGTCGGTGGCTCGTTGGGTCAATTCACCGCCACGGTCGACAGCGAGGCCCTGCCGGGTCTCGAGGACTGCTCCGAGTCGTCGGCGGACGTGAGCTGGCTGTCCATCGACAAGACCGAGGCCACCCTGGCCCCGGGCGCGTCGACGACGGTCAAGGTCACGCTCACCGCGAACGTGGACCAGCCCGGCACCTACAGCGGTGCGGTCACGATCGGCGAGAACACGCCCTACACGGTGGCACCGGTCGGCGTGACGATGACCGTCACCCCGCCGACCACCTGGAGCAAGCTGCAGGGCAACGTCACGGGCGTCAGCTCGTCCGGCGCCACAGCTCCGCTCCCGGGCGCGATCGTCGAGGTGGACTCGTGGGCGCAGTCCTACACGTTCATCACCGACAAGGACGGCAATTACGCCTACTGGCTGGACCGTCGCAACAACCCCCTCACCCTGATCGCCGCCAAGGACGGCTACAAGCCCCAAACCCGCACCACGAAACTCCTCGCCGGCGAGCCGGTGACCGAGAACTTCGCCCTGAAGTCCATCAAGTAACACCGCGCTAGGTAGGCCGGCCCTCGCCCCGCACGGGGCGGGGGCCGGTCCCTTCCAAGGTGTCGACGTGAACCTGTTTCTCGGCAGCCAAGGTCTTGGGGCCTTTCCGGCCTGGCTCGACGAGCTCCCCCGCCGTCCACGCCGCGCCGTCCTCATACCGACCGCAGGCAATCCCCTACCGGCCACTCCCTGGGTCGACGTCGCCATGGACGTGCTCACCACCTGCGGCCTGGGTGTCGTGAGATTCGACCTCGAAGGCGCCGGCCGCCACGACGTCGACGCCGTACTCGAGAGCGCCGACCTGGTCTTCGTGACCGGCGGCCAGCCGATCTTCCTCCTCGAACACGCCCAGCGCAGCGGCTTCGCACAGGCGGTCCCGCCGGCTGTCCGTTCCGGACGTCTCGCGTACGCAGGCGTTTCGGCCGGTGCCATCCTCACCGCCCCGGATCTCGCGGTGTACGACGCCCCCGACGACCCCGGCCAGGTCAACTCGACCACCGGGTTGGGTCTTGTCCCCTTCCACCCTCTCGTCCACAGCAACCGCGGACGCCGCGAGCGCTACGACAAGCTGATCGCCGACCGGCCCGGCCTCACCTTCATCGCCTACAACGACGACGAGGCGTTGCTCATCACCGACGGACTCGTGGACCGGCGCCCGTCCGCGATCACGGCGGACTGGAACCGCTGACGCGACCGGCTTTCCGGAACTTCTTCGTCACCAGGCGACAGTGAAGTTCCGGAGATCGCGTCCGCGGGACGATCGAGACGGGCGTGTCAACGCGGCGTGGACGGTCAAGGCGTCGGCCGACGCGGCGGGGTCGTGGGTCCGGATGTAGTCGGCGCCTTCGGTGGCGGCATGGAGCTCGGCGGCAAGGGTCGCCGGTCCGATGCCGGTGAGGTCGGTGCCGGTGAGGTCGCGCAGGAACGACTTGCGGGACGGCGAGATCAGGACCGGTAGGTCGTAGCGGGTCTTCAGCCGGGACAAGTTGCCGAGCACGGTCAGGGACGGTTCCGGCGTACTGCCGAGGAAGTAGCCTAGGCCGGGGTCGAGGATCAGGCGGTCGCGTTCGATACCCGCCGCCTCGAGCGCCGCGATCCGCTCGTCGAAGAACTCTTCGATCCACGACCAGATCTCCCCCGCGTCAGTCCGCACCCGCGCCGACGGACCGGTCCGCTGCACCGAGTGCATCACCACCAGCCGACACGTGAGCCCGGCCAATTCGTCGTACCGGCGGGGATCCGGGAAGCCCTGGATGTCGTTCAGGTACGTCGCTCCACGCGCAGCCGCGTACCGCTGTGTCTCGGGGTGATAGGAATCCACACCCCACGGAATCCCGTCCAGCCCGTCGATCACCCCGGCCAGCCGCTCGATCTCCTCCTGCGGCGACACCTTCTCCGCATCCGGGTGACTGGACGCCGGCCCGAGCTCGACCAGCTCGGCGCCGGCCGCGTACAACTCTCGCGCATGCGCGATCGCGTCCCCGGAGGACAAGTACCGTCCCCCATCGGAGAACGAGTCCCTCGTGACGTTGACGATCCCCACCAGTTGCGTTCGCACCAGCTGGGACGCTACCCCAGTCAGGTGGTGGGGAGGAGGTGGAAGCCGACGCCGCGGACGGCGTGGATGGTGACGGTGGCGCCGAGATGGGCGAGCTTCTGGCGGAGGCGCTTCACGACGGAGTGGATGTGCGAGCCGTGGCCCAGGTGTTCGTTGCCCCAGACGGCGTGGTGGAGACGCTGGTAGGTCCAGACCCGGCCGGGTTCCTCGACCAGGCAGTGCAGGAAGTCGTGCTCCAGACGCGTCAGCGACACCTCGCGGTCCTTCCAGCGGACCACCCGGCGGTCGACGTCAAGGAACAGTTCAGGCTCCGGCGCGGTCACCACCGCGGCCCGCGCGGCCGGCATCGCCACCGTCGTCGGCACGGCGACCACGGAAGCGGGCACTGCCCCGATCTGGGCAGGCTGCTCATCGGAGGCCTGCAGCACTGCCGGCGCGAGTACGACGGGACCGGCCGGCGAGGTGATCGCGGTGAGTTCGAGGAACGCGCGGGCCTGGTCCGCACTGGACACCAGCAGCAGCGCGTCGGCGGTGCCGAGCAGCCGCGCGAGCTGCACACGTTCGGCCGTGGACGTGGCCACGCCGATGATCAAGGACGAATCCGACGACCTCTCCATGGCGAGCCCCTCCCCAGATCCAACGCCGGCCAGCCATAAGTACGGTTTACGGCGCGAAGTAAGTCAAGGGATTCCCAGCACCCCGGGCTGGCACAAATGCGACCTGTCCGAGTCAGGACAAAACGGACCTTCTGCTCGGTGTGTGCGTGGTGGCCGATCTGCCGTGTCGTGGTCGGCGGGCAGGCCCTGGTCCGGTGACTCGAGACAGCCCATGGCCAAAGTGCCGGAGTCCCGAAATGGCTGCGGACCCTGGATGTTGATCGGCGGTATTGCCGCGACCTCGGACAGGTAGTCGGGACCTCGAACACGGCACGGCCTGTCCGAGGTCTCCAGATGGTGTCCCAGGTCCCGGTGATCGGACCCGCTCGTCGTCCCGGCCGGCACGACGAGCGGGTCCGGTCACCGCACCTGCCCGGTGCGGGCTGGTCGGGTGCGGACGTTGGCAGCCCGGCGATGCGGGACGGCGGCAGCCCGGGCGAGGGCGGACGGTGGCAGCCGGGGCGAGGGCGGACGGTGGCAGCGGGGAGTGCGGACGTGGCTGGGGTGTGCAAGCTCGACAGGAAGTGTCCGCCCTGGCCCGGCCGGGCCGGCCGGCGCCAGGCGTGAATGCCTCGCCGACCAGCGCCCCTGGACCGACACTTCCTGTCGAGCTTGCACACCAGCCGACCCGCACACTTCGCCCACACATCCAGCAGAAGAGCCGATAAACCAATGCCGAACAGGGAAAGGCCGACCGGCCCGGGGCGGCGGGCGCGGCCGGCGGTCCGGGCGGGATCAGCAGACGGTCTTCACCGCGGTGATCAGGCTGTCGTCGGCGGTGTCACCGGACACCGCCCAGAAGAACGCGCCATCCAGTCCCTGGCCGTTCGGGAGCGGAACTGTCCGCACTCTATCGACCACATCCAGTTAAATAAAGAAGTTGACCGAATAAAAATGTTCTCGTGATCATCACGACGCTCCTTCGAGAGGTGTGCAGACGGGGCGCGCGGCGGAGTAATCTCCTCGCGCACGGTCACTCTTGACCGCACCCGACGGAGGAACAGTGCCCGGTCTCGTTCGGCGGCCGATCGTCATCTGGCTGCTCGCGGCCCTCGCGGTCCCGGTGCTGCTGACGGCCGTGCTGATTCCGGCCAGGGCGGGCACCACCGAGGACGATCTCCGCGACCAGACCGTGGCGGCGCTGCAGGCCCGGGGCATCGAGTCCGGGTCCGTCGACTTCGACGGTCGCGACGCCAAGATCGTCGTACCGGCCGGCGTCGACCCCGACCTCGTCCGCGAGGTCGTCGGGACGGTCGAAGGCGTTCGCTCGGTCCGGATCGAGGGCGGGTCGACGACGCCCACTCCCCCGCCGAGCGAGCCGCCCGCCGAGCCGACCGTCGCACCGTTCGAGGTCGGCCGGACGGATCAGTCGATCCGGGTGCAGGCCGCGGTGAAGGATCAAGGCGTCAAGGATGCTATCGCCGCCGAGGTCGCCAAGGTGCTCGGCGAAAACCGTGAGTACGACGACCGGACGACGATCGATCCCGCGAACGGGCTGACCGACGCGACCGCGGTGTCCACCGTGCTGCAGGCACTCGCGATCGGGACCGGCGACGCCTCGGTCCGGTACGACGGCAGCACCGTGACGCTGACGGGTGAGGTGCCGGATCAGGCAAGCAAAGCCACGGTCGCCCGGGCCGCGGCGAAGGCCGTGCCCGGCGGGGTGATCGCGAACCAGCTGGAGATCCCCGCGCCGACGACGACCACGGTCAGTGAGCCGTGCCGGACGTTGCAGACCCGGGTATCCGAGTTCAACCGGCAGCACAAGATCAACTTCCTGTCCGGCACCTCGATCGTGAACGACGCGTCGAAGCCCACGGTGGTCAAGGCCGCCGCACTGCTGAAGACCTGTCCGGCCGCGTTCTTCGAGGTGGCCGGCCACACCGACAACCTCGGTTCGCCCGCGAGCAGCCTGCCGCTGTCCGAGCGCCGGGCCGCCGAGGTCAAGGCCGAGCTGGTTCGGCTCGGCGTGGCCGCGGGTCACATCCACGCGAACGGCTACGGCGAGGCCTTCCCGATCGCGCCCAACACCACCGCCACCGGCCGGATCGCCAATCGCCGGGCCGAGATCCGAGTACTGCAGGGGAACTGAATGAGCTGGCTGATCGCACAGATCTGGATCCTGCTTCTGGTCGCGTTCGTGCTCGGCAGCGCGGCCGCCTGGCTGCTACACCGCCTTGTCCGCACCCCGGCCAGAGGAGCCCGCCGATGAGCTGGCTATTGCGCCACAACTGGCTGTGGTCTCTGATCGCCTTCCTGATCGGCGCGGCCATCACCTGGATCCTCCTCGAACGCCGCCAGCCGGCCACTTCCCCGGAGCCACAGGTCGGGGAGCCGGCGGACGAGAAGCAAGAGGTCCTCGTCGGAGCCACGATTGCCGAGTCCCCACCCGCCGCACGAGCCGAGTCCCCACCTGCGGCACGATCCGAGTCCCCACCCGTCGCACGAGCCGAACCGCAACCCGTCGTCCGCGCCGAACCGCGACCGGCCGTACGCGCGGAACCGACACGGGTCCGCGGGGAGCCGAGACCCGTCCGTGAGGAGCCGACGCCGGTCCGCGCGGAGCCGAGGCCCGTCCGTGAGGTGCCGGCGCCCGTCGTACGTGAGCAGCCGGGTCCTGTGTTCTCCCGGCTGATGGAGGCGGAGCCGACGCTCTTCGACCACCTCGACCCGGTCGGCGGCGACGACACAGACGCGACCGGGCCGCAGGTGCGGGCCGATGCGCCGCCCGGGCGATACGGTGAGGGCTCGGCCGACGCGGTGCCTCATCAAGGTCCGCCGGACGGGTTCACCATCAAGGGCAACGCCCAGTCGATGCTGTTCCACACCCCCGACTCGCCGTACTACGGCCGGACCAAACCCGAGGTCTGGTTCCGCACCGAGTCCGACGCCGAACGCGCGGGCTTCACCAGGTACACCCGCCGCCCCCGCAAGTCCGCGAACCCCCACGACTGACGCCCCGCACGAAAGAAGAGGGTCCGACCGTGAAGCACGACGTCACCGTCCCGTACACGATCGAGCAGGACGAGGACGGCGTCTGGTGCGCGCATGCGCTCCTACGGCACGGCGTCGGCGCGAACGGCGAGGGTGACACCCCGGAGGCGGCGGTCGAGGATCTCCGCGAGGCGCTGACCGGGCTGATCGAGTCCTTCGGCGTGCCCGAGCAGATCACGGTCACCGTCGAGACGCCCTGATGGCCAAGGTCCCCTCCCTGAGCGGCGAGAAGGTCGTCGCCCAGCTCAAGAAGCACGGCTTCCGGGTCGATCGGGTCAACGGCAGTCACCACATCATGAAGAACGACGCCGACGGTCGCGGTACGACCGTCCCGGTGCACGGCGGCAGGGACGTCGCCAAGGGGACCCTGCGCAGCATTCTGAGCGATGTCGACCTGACGCCCGAGGAACTGCTGAACCCGAAGCTGGTCAAGGCCCGCGAAGCCGAGGCACAGCAGGCTGCGGAGCAAGACGTCGACCAGCGGGTCGACCCGCGCGAGGGTGTGGCCGACGCGCGCGGCGCCACCAGGCGACAACCCGCGGCCGGCCGTTCCGGCGGCCGGCGCAAGGCGGCCTCCCCCGTGCGGGAGCGGGACGGACGGTCGCCGCGGAGGGGCTGAACGGGCCTGTGGGATAGGGGGATTGGGCCCCTATTTGCTTGTACTGGTGGAGGGCCGTCACACTGAGCGGAACGCCTTGCCGGAACCGTCCGTCCCGGGGCGTCCACCACATCACCGGGCCCACCCGGGAGCCGCGCGCTGTCCCCCTCGCACTCCGATGCGAGGGAGTACGAACCCCACGACGGGGTACGGGAACCAGTGCGGGTCCGGGCGAGTCCACACACCGTCGTCACGTCGTGGCGACAAGCCGCAGTACCGCTAGGTTTGGAGACACCCGATGGAGGTGAGCGTGACCGACATGCTGCCGGAGCAGCACCACGGACTGACGAAGAGTGACCCGCTGTGGTTCAAGCGGGCCGTCTTCTACGAGGTCCTCGTGCGGTCCTTCAAGGACTCGAACGCCGACGGCATCGGCGATCTGCAAGGCCTGACCGAGAAACTCGACTACCTCGAGTGGCTCGGCGTCGACTGTCTCTGGTTACCGCCGTTCTATCCGTCGCCGCTGCGCGACGGCGGCTACGACATCTCCGACTACACCGGGGTGATGCCCGAGGTCGGCACGATCGCGGACTTCGCCGCGTTCATGGAGGCCGCGCACGCGCGCGGGATCCGGATCATCGTCGACTTCGTGATGAACCACACCTCCGACCAGCACCCCTGGTTCCAGGAGTCGCGGAACAACCCGGACGGCCCGTACGGCGACTTCTACGTGTGGTCCGACACCGACGAGCAGTACTCCGACGCCCGGATCATCTTCGTCGACACCGAGACGTCGAACTGGACCTGGGACCCGATCCGCGGCCAGTACTTCTGGCACCGGTTCTACTCCAACCAGCCGGACCTGAACTTCGAGAACCCGGCCGTCGGCGACGCGATGATCGAGGCGCTGAAGTTCTGGCTCGACCTCGGCGTGGACGGCTTCCGGCTGGACGCGGTGCCGTACCTGTTCGAGACCGAGGGCACCAACTGCGAGAACCTCCCCCGCACCCACGAGTTCCTCAAGCGGGTCCGCAAGGAGGTGGACGCGAACTACACCGACCGCGTCCTGCTCTGCGAGGCGAACCAGTGGCCGGCCGACGTGGTCGAGTACTTCGGCGACCGCAGCTCCGGTGGTGACGAGTGCCAGATGGCGTTCCACTTCCCGGTGATGCCGCGCATCTTCATGGGCGTACGGCGGGAGTCGCGGTTCCCGATCTCGGAGATCCTGGCCCAGACCCCGGAGATCCCGGACACCTGCCAGTGGGGCATCTTCCTGCGCAACCACGACGAGCTCACGCTCGAGATGGTCAGCGACGAGGAGCGCGACTACATGTGGGGCGAGTACGCGCAGGACCCGCGGATGAAGGCGAACATCGGCATCCGCCGCCGGCTCGCACCGCTGCTGGACAACGACACCAACAAGATGGAGTTGTTCACGGCGATGCTGCTCAGCCTGCCGGGCTCGCCGATCCTGTACTACGGTGACGAGATCGGCATGGGCGACAACATCTGGCTCGGTGACCGCGACGGCGTCCGGACGCCGATGCAGTGGTCCCCGGACCGGAACGCCTCCTTCTCCACCGCGACGCCGGGCAAGCTCAGCCTGCCGGTGATCATGGACCCGGTCTACGGCTACCAGGCGGTCAACGTCGAGGCCGAGATGGAGAACGCGTCGTCGCTGCTGCACTGGACCCGGCGGATGATCCAGACCCGCAAGCAGCACCCGTGTTTCGGCATGGGTACCTTCACAGACCTAGGGGGTTCCAACCCCAGCGTGCTGTCGTACGTGCGCGAGTTCGGTGACGACGTGGTGCTGTGCGTGAACAACTTGTCGCGGTTCCCGCAGCCGATCGAGCTGGACCTGCGGCACTGGCAGGGAGTGGAGCCGATCGAGCTACTGGGCGGCGTGCACTTCCCCACCATCGGGGAGCTGCCTTACCTTTTGACGCTCAGCGCGCACGGGTTCTACTGGTTCCGGCTGCCGAAGCCGGCTGACCACGAGGAGAGCATGTAGTGAGTTCCCATCTGGACCAGGTCCAGTCCTTCTGCGCCGGCCAGCGGTGGTTCGGCGAGAAGGGACACGACGTCCACGTCGACGCGATGGCCACCTCGGTGTGGCTGTCCGATGCGGACGTCTGGCCCGCGGTCCGGATCGGGTTCGTCTACTGTTCGGGTCCGCCCGGGTCGGAGTTCCCGATCCGGGTGTACCAGCTGCCGCTCAGCTACCACCGCACCCCGGTCGAGAACCTCGGCCACGCGCTGATCGGTGAGTGGGCGGAGCCGGACCTGGGCGACGCCGAGGTCTGGGTGTACGACGCTCTGCACGACAAGGAAGCGACTCCGTACTGGCTCGACGGGCTGACGCACGGACGGCGGCTGGACGGGCTGGAGTTCCATCCCGTCCACGCTCCGGATCGGACCATCGTCGTACCGGAGGACGCGCATTCGCTCGTCCTCACCGTCGAGCAGAGCAACACGTCGCTGGTGTTCGGCGACGTCGCGTTGCTGAAGGTGTTTCGCCGGCTCGAGCCTGGGAGCAACCCAGGGGTCGAGATCGAGTCGGCGCTCACCGAGTCCGGGTCCGAGCTGGTCCCGGAGGTGCTCGGATCGGCGCGCGGCAGCTGGCCGCGGGCCGGCGGCGGCACCGACAGCGGCGAGCTGGCGATGATGACGGCGTTCCAGAAGAACGCGACGGACGGCTGGTCGTTCGCGACCTCGTCGGTGCGGGACCTGTACGCCGAGGCGGACCTGCACGCCGAGGAGGTCGGCGGCGACTTCGCGGCCGAGTCGCATCGGCTGGGTGCGAGCACGGCGCAGGTCCATTCGGAGCTGGCCAAGGCCCTCGGCACGGACATCTGGGAGCCGGCCAAGCTGGTGGAGCACGCCGCCGCGATGCAGCGCCGTCTCGAGCTGGCGGCCGCGGCCATCCCCGACCTCGCGCCGTACAAGCCTGGACTGACCCGGTGGTTCGAGGCACTCGCGGCGTACGACCAGCCGGTGACGGTGCAGCGGATCCACGGTGACTTCCACCTGGGCCAGGTGCTGCGGACGATCGACGGCTGGAAGCTGATCGACTTCGAGGGAGAGCCGGCCAAGTCGCTGATCGAGCGGCGCGCGCTGGACACCGCGGTCAAGGACATCGCCGGGATGCTGCGGTCGTTCGACTACGCGGCCCGGTCGCTGCTGGCCGATCACCAGGGCGACCAGCAGATCGCGTACCGCGCCGCCGAGTGGGCGAGCCGCAACCAGGAGGCGTTCTGCGACGGGTACGCCGAGGTCGCGGGCACCGACCCCCGTGAGCAGAGTGTGCTGCTGAGCGCGTTCCTGGCCGACAAGGTCATCTACGAGACGCTCTACGAGGCCCGCAACCGGCCGACCTGGCTGCCGATCCCGCTCGCCGCGGCGGCCCAGTTGGCCGAACAGTGATCTCTGCCGAGTAGAGACGCCACCCGGTTCAACGCCGTACGGAACGCCTTGCACGCCTGATCGTGTGTACGTCCGGACTCGGCGGGTACGGGGTGCGGTGAATGCGGCCTCGATCGGGCAGGATGTGTTTTATGGGAGACAGAGAAGCCATGGAGGTGCCGGTGGTACCGGCCGACGAGCCTGTGGTGACAGCGGTTCTGGTGGATCGGACCGTGTTGGAGCAGCTGGTCGGCGGGACGTTCCATGATCCCCATCAGGTGCTCGGTCCCCACCTTGGTGAGCACGGCGTCACGGTGCGCGTGCTCCGTCCGTTCGCCCAGACCGTCACCGTGCTGTACGACGGCCGGCGGCTCGACCTGCGGCACGAGTTCGAGGGTGTCTGGGTCGGCGTTCTCGACATCGACAAGGTGCCGGACTACCGGCTCGAAGTGAGCTACACCGATGGGCCCGCGGTGGAGCTGGACGATCCGTACCGCTATCTCCCGTCGCTCGGTGAGGTCGACCTGCACTTGATCGGCGAGGGCCGCCACGAGCAGCTGTGGAGCGTGCTGGGCGCCCACGTCCGCCGGTACGACGGCCCGGCCGGAGCGGTCACCGGGACGTCGTTCGCCGTCTGGGCGCCGAACGCGCAAGGCATCCGGCTGACCGCGGACTTCAACTTCTGGGACGGCCGCGCGCATCCGATGCGTTCGCTGGGCTCGTCCGGGGTGTGGGAGATCTTCGTGCCCGGCATCGGCCCGGGGACGCGGTACAAGTTCGACATCTGCGGCCGGGACGGCGTCTGGCGGCAGAAGGCAGACCCGATGGCCAACCTCGCCGAGACTCCCCCGGCGAACGCCTCCGTCGTGCACGAGTCGTCCTACGTTTGGGACGACGCGGCCTGGCTGGAGCGGCGCGCCGCCGCGGAGGCCTACGCCGAGCCGATGAGTGTCTACGAGGTGCACCTCGGGTCGTGGCGGAAGGGCAGGTCCTACCGCGAGCTGGCCGACGAGCTCGTTGCCTATGTCAACGACATGGGCTTCACCCACGTCGAGCTGATGCCGGTGATGGAGCATCCGTTCGGCGGCTCGTGGGGCTACCAGGTGACGTCGTACTTCGCGCCGACGTCGCGCTTCGGCGATCCGGACGACTTCCGGCTGCTGGTCGACCGGCTGCACCAGGCCGGCATCGGCGTGATCGTCGACTGGGTGCCGGCCCATTTCCCGAAGGACGCCTGGGCGCTGGCGCGCTTCGACGGGACACCGCTGTACGAGCACCCGGACCCGCGCCGCGGCGAGCAGCCGGACTGGGGCACGCTGGTGTTCGACTTCGGCAGGCCGCAGGTGCGCAACTTCCTGGTCGCGAACGCGCTGTACTGGGCCGAGGAGTTCCACATCGACGGTCTGCGGGTGGACGCGGTCGCGTCGATGCTCTACCTGGACTACTCGCGGCAAGAGGGTCAGTGGGTGCCGAACCAGTACGGCGGCCGCGAGAACCTGGAGGCCGTGTCGTTCCTGCAGGAGATGAACGCGACCCTCTACAAGCGGATGCCCGGTGTGATCACCGTGGCCGAGGAGTCGACCTCCTGGCCGGGCGTCACCCGGGCGACGCATCTGGGCGGCCTCGGGTTCGGCTTCAAGTGGAACATGGGCTGGATGAACGACTCGCTGCGCTACCTGGAGCACGAGCCGATCCACCGCCAGTACCACCACCACGAGCTGACGTTCTCGATGATGTACGCCTACTCGGAGAACTTCGTCCTCCCGCTGTCGCACGACGAGGTCGTGCACGGCAAGGGTTCGCTGCTGCGTAAGATGCCCGGCGACCGCTGGCAGCAGCTGGCGAACCTGCGCGCGTACCTGGCGATGATGTGGGCGCACCCGGGCAAGCAGCTGTTGTTCATGGGCTGTGAGTTCGGCCAGGAGTCGGAGTGGTCCGAGAAGGGCGAGCTCGACTGGTGGCTGCTGGACCACACCGACCACCGCGGCCTGCAGCAGCTGGTCCGTGACCTGAACGGTGTCTACAAGGACACCCCCGCGCTCTGGCGGACCGACCACGCGCCGGCGAAGTTCACCTGGATCGACGCGAACGACGCCAGTAACAACATCTTCTCGTTCCTCCGGTACGGCGACGACGGCGAGCCGACCGTGGCCTGCATCGCCAACTTCTCCGCGATCCCGCACCACGGCTACCGCCTCGGTCTTCCGTACGGCGGCCGCTGGGAGGAGGCGGTCAACACGGACGCCGACGTGTACGGCGGATCCGGGGTCGGCAACTACGGTGCCGTCGAGGCGGACGGGCCGGAGTGGCACGGGATGGCGACGAGCACCGAGCTGTCGGTGCCACCCCTGGCGACGGTGTACCTGCGCTTCACCGGGTAGCGTTCACGGAGTGACCGCCGTACACCCGCTGACCGATGGTGAGTTGACGCTGCGATTGTCGCGGCAGGATCAGCAGGTGGTGAGCTTCGACGTCGAGCACAGCAAGCCACTCGGCACCGTCGAGGTACGACGGACCACGCCTGGCGTCGGCCTGGTCGTCTGGGAGCTGGACGGCGGGCCTGAGGTCGCGCAGCGGGCCGTCCGGCTGGTGAGCGAGTTCGCCTTCGCTGAGCTCGAGCTGGAGCGGCTGCAGGTCGAGGTGGACCCGGCCATTCACGCATCTGCTCGGGTCGCGATCCGGTCGGGCTTCCGGCGCGAGGGCGTGCTGCGTGGTGCGGCGCTGGTGGAGGGTGAGCGCCGGGACGTTGCGGTGTACGGGATGCGGGTCGACGACCCGCGCCCGGACACAGTGACGGGCTGGACTGCGTTGATGGACTCCACGCTGCCGAAGAAGCGCGTGATCGCGCATGTGATCGTGCGAGACACGACCGGCCGCGTGCTGCTGTGCCAGGTCAGCTACAAGAACGACTTGGAGCTCCCCGGCGGAGTGGTCGAGCCGGATGAGGACCCGGCCGGCGGAGCCTCCCGTGAGATGCACGAGGAACTCGGGATCGCCTTGCCGCTGCTCGGCGTACTAGCGATCGACTGGCTCCCGCGATGGGAAGGCTGGGGCGACGCCGTCGAGATCCTGTACGACGGTGGCGTCCACGACCCGGGTTTGCTGGACACGCTGCAGCCGGATGGCTTCGAGATCCGCGGGATCTCGTGGCATTCGCCGGACGCCCTCGATGGTCTGGTCTCCCCGCTCAACGCCCGCCGGCTGCCGTTGATCCTGGCCGCGCCGTCACAGCTCCACAACCTGAGCAACGGCTCGCCCATCACCTCGTGAGCTGGGCAACGCACCAGGCGTAGTGGCCGTCTGTGGCGTCGGCGTCGTAGATGGTCGCGGTGGTGATGGCATAGGCCTTGCGATAGAGGTCCATGCGATCGCGGTCGTGGCCCAACTGCTCGAAGCGGTCCAGGAGCCGGTTGTCGAGGCGCCGGGCGTCCGGGCCGTACATGTCGAAGAAGCCGGCCGCCAGCGCGGCGTCGAAGGTGTTGTCGCCAGCGGTCGAGTAGAAACCCCAGTCCAGCACGGCTGCGATGTGGGCGCCGTCCATGAGCAGGTTGGGTGGGCAGATGTCGCCGTGGACCACGCTCAATCGGTCGAGCCGGATCCGTGCGAGCCCGGCTGTGAGGCGGTCCAGCAGGTCGGCGAAGCCGGGGACGTCCCGCTCCAGGTGCGGGCGGGCGGCTGCGGCACGGCGTCGTACGAGGGCTGCCAGCGACTCGCCCCAGGACCCTTGCCAGAACGGCTGGTTGAGGACGGGCAGCGCCTGGCTCGCGGGACCGGCGACGGTTGTGCCCAGGGCTTCGACGATCGCGACGAAGGCGTCGAGCGCTTGATCCTCGGTGAGGCCCGCTTCGTTCATCGGCGTGCCGGTCAGCTTGTCCTCGACGCTGATCGCCTGACCGTGGTCGTCGGCAGTGATCTCGCGGATCCGCGGCGTCCGGAACGGCAGCGGCGGCAGCTCGTCGAGGAACGCCTGCAGCGGGCGGACGTCGTCCGGCCGGCGGTCGAACCAGATCTTGCGGACCGTCCCGTCGCCGAGGTCGTAGACCGCGCCTTCCATGCCCTGGCCGATGAGCTCCACCGGCCAGACCTTAGCGGACCAGGCGGATCGTGAGCGGGTAGCGGTACTCGTTGCCGCTCGACGCCGCCATGGTCGCGAGCACGATGAAGACGACTGCCGCAACCGCGCCGATGATGATCAGCGGAATGATGATCAGCACGCCCAGGCCGAACGTGATCAGGATCAGAACGACCGCGATCGCGGTGTAGATCAGCAGCGACAACTGGAAGTTGAGCGACTCCAGGGCGTGCCGCCGGACGAAGTCCGACCGCTGGCGATACACCAGCCACACGACCAGAGGGCACAGGAATCCCATCGCGAACCAGGCCGCGACGAACACCCCGATGTGGGCCACCATCGCCCACGTCCGCTCCTCCGAGGCCGACAAGGACGACCCGGCGTTCGGCGTACTCATGATCCAGTGAAGCACACCGATTCCTTTTCGTGGGACGACCGGTCTTTACCGTGATGAACTCATCGAGAAGGGACCAGAACGATGACGAGCAAGGAGTCCGAGGCCGGTGCGATCCGGCGCATGGCAGGCTGGGTCCGCCCGCTGCCTGGGCTGGTGGACTGATGCTTGAAGGAGCGCTGATGACGGGCGAGGCCGAGTTTGCTCGTCGTACCGAACCGTTCCGGAAGGAACTGCTGGCGCACTGCTATCGCATGCTGGCGGCGGTGGACGAGGCCGAGGACGTCGTCCAGGAGACCTACCTGCGGGCGTGGCGTTCGTACTCGACCTTCGAAGGCCGCTCGTCGATCCGGGTCTGGCTCTATCGCATCGCGACCAACGCGTGCCTGACCGCGCTCGAGCAGCGCGGCCGGCGAGCCCTCCCGTCCGGCCTCGGCGCCCCGGCCACGGACCTCACCCCGGGATCCGCGCCGGCCGGCGTGGCGTTCGTGGAGCCCCTCGCGGACTCCTTGGTCAGCTCGTCCACCGACCCCGCGACCATCGTGACCACCCGGGAGAGCCTTCGACTGGCGCTGATCGCGGCGCTGCAATACCTTCCGGCCAAGCAGCGCGCCGTACTGATCCTTCGTGAGGTACTCGCGTTCCCGGCGGCCGAGGTCGCGACGATGCTCGACACCTCGGTCGCTGCCGTGAAGAGCACGCTCCAGCGAGCCCGCGCCCGACTCGACGAGACCGCTCCGTCGCGTGGTGAGATCCTCGAGCCGACCGATCCAGAAGCTCAAGCCCTACTGGCCGAATACATCACCGGCTTCGAGAACGCGGACACTGCCGCTCTCGAACGCGCCCTCCGCGCCGACGCCGCGATCGAGATGGTCGGCACCACCGCCTGGTTCAACGGCCGCGTGATGTGCCTCCGCCTCCTCGCCGGAGCCGTCGGCTCACCCGGCGACTGGCGGATGATGCCCATCACCGCCAACGGCCAACCAGCGGTCGGCGCCTACTTCCGCACCTCGTCCGACTCCTACGAACCTTATGGCGTCGCCGTACTCACCCCGACTCCTACCGGTCTGACGCACATCCACGTCTTCAGCATCCCGAGCCTCGTCACCCACTTCGGCCTTCCGGCGTCGCTGCCGGTCGATTGAACAGCTCGGCAGTCCGCTGGGCCGTAGCGCGCGCCCACCTCGTCGTACTCAGCAGAGCCAACGCGACGAGACCGATCCCCAAGCCCATGACCGGCCACCAGAGGTGATGCTCAGCGTGAGTAAAGGCTTGTGAGTTCCCGGCAGCGGTCGAGCCGACGATCGTGCCGGCGATTGCCACTCCCAACGTGGTGCCGGTCTGGCGAGCCGCGGACGCCACCGAGCCAGCCAGACCGGCCATGGACAGCGGCATGCCGGAGACCGCCGTATTGGTGATCGGTGGATTGACCGTGCCAAGGAAGATCCCGAAGAACAGATAGATCACGAGTACGGCCGGCAACGGTGTCGTCGGCCCGAGCCACAACGAACTGGCCGCCCCGATCGCCAGCGCCGACCCGGCGACCACCAGGGGCAACCGCGGGCCGCGCGTACCGACCAACCGGCCGGTGAACGGTGAGACGATCATGATCACCGCTCCCACCGGCAGCAGGCACAGCCCCGCGGCGAGCGCGGACAACCCACGGACGTTCTGCAGATACAGCGTCGTCACGAACAAGAACGAGCCGAACCCGCACAGCGCGAACAACGCCATCAGGATCGCCGAACTGAACGGCACACTCCGGAAGAGCCGCAACTCGAGCATCGGATCGGTGCGCCGTGGCTCATAAACAAGCAAGGCCAGCACCGCGAGTACGGCGACTCCCAGCAGCCCGAGGATGACTGGCGACGTCCAGCCCCGCTTCTCGGACTCGATGATCGCGTACACCACGCATCCCAGCATCAGGATGACCAGCAGTTGCCCGACCGGATCGAACCGCCGCGCTCTCGGCGCCCGCGACTCGGGCACGAAGAACGCTGTCAGGACGATCGCCACGACAACCACCGGCACGTTGATCCAGAAGATCGCCCGCCACCCGACGCCGTCGACCAGCGCTCCACCGAGGATCGGGCCCAACGCCAGCGCCAACCCGGACATCGCCCCGAACACCCCGATCGCCCGCGCCCGCTCGGCCCGGTCCGGGAACGTGGTCGCGACGATCGCCATCGCCACCGGGTTGAGCATCGTGCCGCCGACCGCCTGCAACGCGCGGGCCGCGATCAGCCACTCGGCCGTCGGCGCCAGGCTGCACAACAGCGACCCCAGCCCGAACGCGGCCAGCCCGATCTGGAACACCCTGCGCCGCCCGACCCGATCAGCCGTGGACCCGGCCAGCAACAGCAGACTCGCCAGCACCAGGGTGTACGCGTCAACCGTCCACTGCAACTGCGCTACCGACGCCCCCAGATCCGCCCGAATCGATGGCAACGCCACCGTGACGATGGAAATGTCCATCACCACGACAACGATGCTGGCGCAACAGATCGCCAGCACCCCCAGCCGACGCCGCCGACTGAGCTCACCCACTGCCGCCCGCTGAAGCATTGGAACACTCATACCCCCGAAGCTAGAATTTAGAGCGTGCTCGAAGTCAAACCCTCCTCAAAACCCCCCGAGCCCGCGACAAACCCCGGCACCAACGTGCCCGGCGAGGCGGCAACCAGCCGCGAGTCCCGCACGCCCGGCGACGCCGCATCCAGCCGCGGGTCCGGCGCGACCGACACGAGCCGCGACTCGCTTGCGGCTGGTGGGCCAGGGGTGACTATTGCCGAGGCTGCGGCGCGGACCGGGGTGAGCGTGCATACCTTGCGGTACTACGAGCGTGCCGGCCTGGTCGTCACAACCGTTGACCGGACCGCAAGCGGGCGGCGCCGCTACCACCAGCTGGATCTGGACTGGATCAAGGTGTGCACCCGGCTCCGTGCCACTGGCATGCCGATCAGAACCATCCGCCAGTACGCCGAACTCGTCACCGCCGGCCGAGGCAACGAGAAGGATCGCCTGGAACTCCTCGAGACCCATCGCGCCGAGGTGCTCACCAAACTCGCCGAACTGCAGGAGAACCTCGAACTCATCGACCACAAGATCGACGTCTACCGAGGTCGCCTGGAAGCCGGCGACGCCGACCAACTCTGGGCTCCCGGCCGACCTGGCAGGTGACGCGTGCGTCAGGCCGGCCTGGAAAGTGATGCGTGCGTCAGGCCGACTTGGTGAGTGATGGGCGGGTCAGCCGGTGAGAGTGGCGAGCCGGTGGGTCAGGAAGCGGCGTTCGGTTTCGCTGGCGGTCAGGCTGATGGCGGTCTGGTAGGCGTCGGCTGCTTCGTCGGTGCGTCCCAGGCGGACGAGCACGTCGGCCCGGGCTGCCGGGAGGTAGGCGTAGGACGCGAGCGCCGTCTCCTTGCTGAGGGCATCTAATTCGGCGAGGGCCGCCTCGAGGTCGGCGCCGGGGACGAGGCTGTGCGCGGCGGCCCGGTTGAGCGCGACGATGGGGGTCGGCCAGCTGAGCATCATCGCGTCGTACATCCGGACCACCTGCGTCCAGTCCGTCCGCTCCCACGAAGGCGCGGTCACATGCAGCCCGGCGACAGCCGCCTGCAACACGAACCGTCCCTGCCCCCGGTGCAAAGCGGCCGTCGCCCTCGACACTCCCTCCGCCAGCAGCCGCGCGTCCCACCGCGACCTGTCCTGATCCGCCAGCAGCACCAGCTCCCCGTCTTCGCTCACGCGCGCATCCCCGCGAGCCTCCGTCATCAACAGCAACCCCAGCAACGCCTGCGGCTCCGGCTCGTCCGGCATCAACCGCACGAGCATCCGCGCCAGCTCCACCGCCCGCCCGGTCAGATCCGTCCGCCGCAACTCCGGCCCGGCCGCAACATGTCCCGCCGTGTACACCAGATGCACAACCGTCAGTACGACGTCCAACCGCGTCGGCAACTCGTGATCCGCTGGGATCCGGTACGGAATGCCGGCCGCGGCGATCTTCTTCTTCGCCCGGGTGATCCGCGCGGCCGCCGTCGACTCGCTGATCAACAGCACGGCCGCCACCTCCCGGGTAGTCAGGCCGCAGATCAGCCGCAACGTCAACGCCACCTGCGAGTCCCGCGCCAAGGCCGGGTGGCAGCAGGTGAACACGAGTCGCAGCGGATCCGTCGGCTGCTCCTTGTCCCCCGGCGCGACCGGATCCTCCACCAGCAACGGCAGCTTCCGTCGCAGGTTCGTCTCGCGTCGGAACCCGTCGAGCGCGAGTCGCCGCGCCACTGTCGTCAGCCATCCACCCGGGTTCGCCGGGATCCCGTCCGGCCAGGTCCGCAACGCCTGCACGAACGCGTCCTGCGTGCAGTCCTCCGCCTGATCCAGATCCCGCGTCAGCCGCACCACTGACGCCAGCACGGTCGACCAGCTCTCCCGGTGCGCCCGATCGACTACCCGGGCGACCTCGACCGCCGACAGCGCGCCCCCGGTTTCGTTCACCCCCGGCCAACCCCCTTCGATCCCCGCCGGCCCAAGCCCGACGGGTACGCCGACGACGAAACCCGTCGGTGTACCCGGCCGGCGGGCATGGTCAGACAGACGGCCCGGAGTCCATCGAGGTGTCCATCACCGGGCGAACCTCGACGTTGCCGGACGGGCAGATCTTGGCGAGCTCGAGCGCCTGGTCGAGGTCGCGGGCCTCGATCACGTAGTAGCCGCCGAGGGCCTCCTTGGTCTCGATGAACGGGCCGTCGGTGACCAGCGGCTCGGCACCCTCGCGCTGCTTGACCGTGCTGGCCGTGCTCGACCGCTCCAGCGCCTCCCCACCGAGGATCCGCGCACCGGCCTTCTCGACCGCCTCTGCGAAGGCGCCGTGCAGCTTCATCGCCTGCTGCCACTCCTCCGCCGTGACGTTGTCGTACCACTCTTCGCTGTCGAACAGCAGGAACATGTACTGCGCCATCTCTGGCTCCCTTGTCTAGGGTTCTTACTGGACATCTTGCTGACGAACGACGCCAAACGGAATCGACAGCTCCGGCAACGACTTTCTCACTCATCATCCCGGCTCACCTCACGTGACACGGCGGATACGGACAGCACCATCCTCCCGGTCTCGCCTACCGTGGACCAGGAACTCAACCGGCATCCAGGAGGCATTCATGCAGCACTTCGACGTCCTGGTCGTGGGCGCCGGACTGTCCGGGATCGGCGCGGCCTACCGGCTCCAGACGCAGAGCCCCGATCGGACGTACGCGATCCTGGAGGCCCGGGACAGCATCGGCGGGACGTGGGATCTGTTCCGCTATCCCGGGGTCCGGTCGGACTCCGACATGTTCACGCTCGGGTTCCCGTTCCATCCCTGGAAGGCAGCCAAGGCGATCGCGGACGGCCCGTCGATCCTGGAGTACCTGCACGAGACCGCCTCCACCTACGGCATCGACAAGCACATCCGCTTCGGCGAGCGCGTCGTACGGGCGTCGTGGTCGTCGGAGGAGGCGCAGTGGTCGGTGGAGACGAGTCAGGGCTCGTACACCTGCTCGTTCTTGTATGTGTGCAGCGGGTACTACGACTACGACTCGGGCTATGTGGTCGACTTCCCGGGGCAGAGGGAGTTCCAAGGGCGCGTGGTGCATCCGCAACAGTGGCCCGCGGACCTGGACTACACAGGTCAGCGCGTAGTTGTCATCGGCAGCGGTGCGACCGCGGTGACGCTTGTGCCGGCTATGGCTCGTACGGCGGAGCACGTGACGATGCTGCAGCGAACACCGAGCTACGTGGCGTCCAGGCCTGCGCATGACGCGTTCTCGGACCGACTGCGCGCCCTCTTGCCCGAGAAGCTCGCACACCGGCTCATCCGCGGTAAGAACGTCGCCCTGAGTACGGCGCTCTACAGCGCGTTCCGGAAATGGCCGGCACACGCCGCCTGGCTCCTCAACAGCACAGTGGCCAAGCAGTTGCCGGAGTCGATCCCCGTGGACCCGCACTTCACTCCCCACTACAAGCCATGGGACCAGCGACTGTGTCTGGTGCCGGACGCGGACCTGTTCGAGGTACTGCGGGATGGCTCGGCCTCTGTGGTCACCGACGAGATCGAGACCTTCACGCCGACCGGTCTGCGGCTGCAGTCGGGTCAGGAGCTCGAGGCCGACCTGGTGGTCACCGCGACCGGCCTCCGCATGGTTGCCCTCGGCAAGATCGAGGTCACGGTGGATGGCCGGCGGGTCCACCCGCACGACACCTTCGTCTACAAGGGCATGATGCTGAGCGGCGTACCGAACCTGGCCTGGTGCATCGGCTACACCAACAACTCCTGGACGCTGCGCTCCGACCTGACCTCGCAGTACGTGTGCCGCCTGCTCAACCACCTGGCCGCGACCGGCACCAGCATCTGCGTCCCCGAGATCGACCCGGCAGAGTACGACGCTCCCGCGCGTCCCGTGGTCGACCTCTCGTCCGGCTACATCCGGCGGGCCGCGGCCATCCTCCCGCGCCAGGGCTCCACCGGCCCCTGGCGCCTCCGTCAGAACTACCCCCGCGACCTCGTCGTCCTTCGCTTCAGTCCGGTTGCCGACGGCACCATGCGGTTCAAACGCGCCGCCTGACCGCCCTACGGCACCGGGACCGGCGGCTGCGGGCCGACGTACATCGCGATTGGGCGGATGATCTTGGGGTCGGTGGACTGCTCGAGGATGTTGGCGGACCAGCCGATGATGCGGCTGACTGCGAACGTCGGAGTGAACATGGCGCGCGGGAGACCGCACAGCTCCATCACGACGCCGGCGTAGAACTCCACGTTGGCGTAGAGGTTGCGGCCCGGCTTGAGTTCGGCCAGTACGTCGACGATGCGCTGCTCCACCGTGGTCGCGAAGTCCACCAGGTCTCCGCCGAGACCGCGGGCGATGTCGCGCAGCATCAGCGAGCGGGGGTCCTCGGTCCGGTACACCGCGTGTCCGAAGCCCATGATGCGGTCGCCGGCGGACACCTTCTCGCGGACCCACGAGTCGATCCGGTCCGGGGTGCCGATCTCGTCGAGGCTGGCGAGTGCACGGTCCGGTGCGCCGCCGTGAAGCGGTCCGGAGAAGGCTCCGATCGCTCCGGCAACGGCGGAGACGACATCGGCGCCGGTGGACGCGATCACTCGCGCGGTGAAGGTCGACGCGTTGAACCCGTGGTCCACGGTGGCGACCAGGTAGTGCTCGATCGCTGCGGCCTGTACGGCGCTCGGCTCGCTGCCGGTCACCAGGTACAACCAGTTGGCCGCGGCGGTGAGGTCGGGCCGGGGCTCCAGAGGCTGCTGACCTTCGCGGAGGCGGTAGAGCGCAGCCAGGATGGTCGGCGTCACCGCGCAGACGAGCATCGCGTCGGCCTTCCGGCGTGCCGGGTCGGCGTCCCACAGCGGCGGAAGCTTGCGTACGGCGGCGAGTAGCGACAACGCGGTGCGGAGACCGGCCAACGGGTTGAACGACGGTCCCGCGGTCGCGACCGCGGGCAAGACCGCCAGCACCTCGTCGGGCAGCACGCGGAGCGGCGCGAGTTCGGCAAGGAACCTGTCGCGCTCGGCGGCGGTCGGGAGGTGGCCCTCGAACATCAGGAACCAGACGTCTTCCAGCGTCTTCGACTTGGCGAGATCGATCGCCGAGTACTCGCGGTAGTGGTAGAACCCTTCGTCACCACGGACGTCGCCGAGGGTCGTCTCGGTGACGACGACATTGCGGAGGCCGGGCGGAACATTGATTGTTGTTGACATATCTTCAGAGTTGACACGCAATCAACTATTGTCAATATTGATCCAGTCAACATGAACGCTCGGAGGAGCGCGGATGCCGCCGCAGAGTGACGAGAATTACCTGACCACGGCCGAGGTCGCGCGCCGGCTCCAGGTGAAACCGGAGACGATCTATGCGTACGTGAGCCGCGGCCTGCTCACCAGCGTCCGGGCTCGGGGGCGACGCGGCAGCCTGTTCGCCGTAGCTGACGTCGAGCGGCTGGCGAGTCGGTCCGTCGAGCACTCCGGAGTGGTCGAGCGGATCGAGTCCGAGCTCACCCTGCTGCAGGACGACGAGCTGTACTACCGCGGTCATTCGGTCCGCGAGCTCGCGACCGAGTGGACCGTCGAGGCGGTCGCCCACCTGCTGTGGACCGGTGAGCTCAGCGAACAGCCGAAGCTCCCGGTGCAGCGCGAGTCGGTGCAGTTGGCTCGAGACGCGATGGAGGTTGTCCCGAGCACGGCACGCTTGACGGACAAGCTCCGCGTGGCGGTCGCCGTCCTGGGAGCTGCTGATCCGTTGCGTTTCGACCTGTCTCCCGGCTCCGTGACCGCAGCGGCCGAGAAGCTCCTCGGCACCTTGGTCACGGCGTTGCCCGGCCCGACGGCATCCGCCCGGGACACAGTCGGTGCGAGGCTCTGGCCGAAGTTGTCCCCCCAACAGCCACGGCCGGAGGTGCTCGACGCGGCGCTCATCCTGCTGGCCGATCACGGGCTTGCCGTCTCGACGGTTGCGGCACGAGTGGCCGCCAGTGCCCGGGCGAACCTGTACGCCGTCGTGTCGGCGGGGCTCGGGGCACTGGACGGGCAGTACCACGGAGCCGCGCCGACTCTGGCCTACGAGTTCCTGCAGCGGGCGCAGCGGGATCCGCTGGGAGCATTGTCGGATCAGTTGCGATCAGGGGAGCCGGTCCCCGGCTTCGGACACAAGATCTACCAGGAGCGCGACCCGCGGGCCGAAGTGTTGCTGGGGCTGCTCGACGACCATCCGATCGTCGAGACGATCGCCAAGGTCACTGCCCGCACACCGGGCTTCCCCAACAGCGATCTGGCGATCGCGGCGATGATGCATGCCTACGACTTCCGGCCCGACGCCGGGGATGCGCTCTTCGCCCTGGCCCGCATCATCGGCTGGACCGCGCACGCCTTGGAGGAGTACGCGGCCCCAGCCCTCCGCTTCCGTGCTATGGGTGTCTACACCGGCCCGACCAGCTGACTATTTCGCGCCGAGCTTCACGAGGGTGGCGGCACCAGGTGCCAGGTCGAACGGGATGGGGGCGACCGGACGAGCCGTGTAGGTCTGGCTGGCCGGCTGGAAGAGACCGACGGACGCAACCGTCTGCTGGTTCGGCGTGACGACGGCTTGGGCGCGGGCGCTGTGCGAGCGATTGGCGACCAGTAGCCAGCGGTCGGCGGAGGTGGTGTCGCGCGAACGGAAGGTGCCGATGACCACCGAGCTTCCCGAGACGCCGGTGACCAGGTTGATGGGAGTGAAGCCGACAGCGCCGTTGGGCAGCGGAGTTTCGTTGGCGTGGGCAACGGACTCGGAGACGAGTGGCTTGAGCTCGCGGCCGACTTGGTGAAGCCAAGTGGTGTTGATCTTCTGCGCCGCGGCGTACCGCGGTGTACGGCGGCCGTCGACGGTGATCAGCGCCGGCCCGAACCCTTCGCCGCGAGCAGCCTCGGGAGTCCAGTAGGTGAAGTACTGGATGCCCTTCGCGCCGTACGCCAGGCTGATGTTGATCTGCCAGAGCAGCTCGGCCGCGGTCGGCTCGCGGTGGTTGTTGTAGGCAAGCGTCTGGATGAAGACCCAGGACGGGATGTCGCCGTGCAGCGCCGCGTCCCGGATGATCGCCCAGTTGTGGAAGTAGTTCGCGTCCTCGCGGTTCTCGGACAGCAGCGGGTACCGATCGAACGAGATCAGTGACGGCTTCACCACGTCGACGAAGGTGCGGTAGTACGCCGGGTCGTCGGACGGGAGCAGATTGATGTACGGCAGCAGTCCCGGCGCCAGTTCGCGGGAGATCGCCACGGCCTTCGCCAGCGTGCCGAACCAGCCCGCGCCGGGTTCGTCGTACAGATTGAAGCCGGCCAGCGACGAGTAGGGGCCGTAGGCGTCGCGGGCGCGGATGTACAGGGCGCTCGCCTCGGCCGGCGTGACGCTGAGGAAGTCGGCGGTGTTGTCCGAGATCGAGAACCAGCGCGACATGTTGCGGATCTGGATGTCGTCGGAGATCAGCATCTGCAGTCCGGCGGTGCGGGCGAGATCGAGCTGGTACTGGAAGATGTTGCCGTCGCCGGCGTAGTTGCCCGAGATGATGAAGTCGAAGCCGGCGGACCTGATCTCGGCGTACCGCTCCGCCGTACTCGCGTACGGATGCGGCGGCCAGAACAACCCGATCGTGAACTCGGCACCACCAGTCAGGGGAAGCTCGTCCGGCGAGGGGACGGCAGCGGGCGAGGCGGCGCCACCCGCGGAGGCGACAGTGCCGGCAGCGGGCACGCCGCCCGCTGCGGTCGAGTCGCCGGTCGCGGCTGACGCGGCCGCTGGGAGGGTGCCGGCGGCTGCGGTGGTGAGGGCGGTGGCGCCGGCGCCGAGGAGGAGGGATCGGCGGGTTGGGCCGAGGCTGCGGTGTGGGCTCTGCATGGTTCTCCTTCGAAGGGCGGGTCGAGTGGAGCGGGCAGGCGGGAGGTTCAGGACCGTCGGCGGTGGTCCGCGACGGCGTCGGCGGTGGCGTCGAAGGCTTGCTCCGCCAGGGGATAGTCGCGCTGGGCGACCCCCAGGTACAGCGCGTCGAGGACGATCATCTGCGCATGCCGGCCGGACAGACCGCCGGTCCGGAACGTGACGTCGCGCGCGGCGGTGACCAGGACGACGTCCGCCATCCGCGCGAGCGGCGAGCGCGGATAGTTGGTGATGGCAACAGTCGTCGCGCCCTGCCGGCCGGCCCGGCCGAGTGGCTCGAGGACCTCGATCGTCTCGCCGCTGTGCGAGATGCCGATCGCGACATCGCCGATGCCCAGCAGCGCCGAGCTGGCGAGCGCGGTGTGGACGTCGTTCCACGTACTGGCGGCCCGGCCGATCCGGTGCAGCCGGAGGCGGAGATCCTCGGCGACGGACGCCGACCCGGCGACGGCGTACAGATCGATCCGGCGGGCGTCGGAGATCGCCCGGACCGCCCGCCCGAGCGCGTCGACGTCGAGGGATGCGACGGTGTCCTCGAGAGCGCGGGTGTCGGCGCGCAGCAGCGTCCGGAGGACGTCGTCGAGCGAGTCGTCCGGCCCGACCTCGGACCCGGTCCCCCGCTCCCAGCTGTCGCTGCTCCGCCCGCTCTCGGCCGCGAGCGCGAGGCGGAGCTCGGCGTACCCGGACAGGCCGAGAGCGAGGCAGAACCGGGTGACGCTCGGCAGCGACGTACCGCACCGGGCCGCGAGCTGGCCGATCGTCGACGAGGCCACCGCCGCCGGATCACGCAGGACCTCGGTCGCGATCCGGGCCTGTGCCGGGCTGAGCGCGGGCAACAGACCGTGGATCCGCGCTTCCAGACTCGGCGGCGGCGACTCGGCGAGAGCGGTCATGTGAATTATTCTCAGAGCGGCACACGCCTGATTACAAGAGTTCACGCTGTCCGATTCCGGCCAGCGCCGAGGATCAAGGGAGCCGGCGGATGGTGAACTCGTCGGACCGGCCACCGCCGATCAGGACGTCGATGCGGCCGCTCAGCACGTAGATGCCGTGAGGCGTGACCGCGGCAGTGGTCGGACCTGGGACCGGCCATGCCTCGGTCGACCGCACCTGAGCACTGCGGAAGTTGTCACGACTCGTCAGGACCGTCGCGGCCTCGACACCGGGAGCGCCGAGCTTGTTGGTGATGGCAACCAATCGATGGTCCGGGGTGAGTGCCAGTCCGTCGCCGCCTACCAGACGCTTGCCAACAGCAGCCTCAGACATCCGGCCACCCGAGGAGATCCGGAACAGCTGGCCGGTGTCGTAGCGGACCGTCACCAGATAGCCGGCCGAGTCCCAGACAATGCCGTTGGCGCCGATCGTGTCGCTGCGGAGCCGATCGTCGCGGACCAGGACCGAGGCCCGCCCCAGCGGCGTGATCTTGTAGATCGCGTCGCCCGCCGGATCCGTGACGTAAGCGTTGCCGACGGCATCGATGGCGAGGTCGTTCACACCATGCCGGCCGCCGGCCGGGTTCAGCCGGGTCGTGTTGAGATCGACGCGGCGCTCCAGCCGGCCGGTGCGCAGGTTGTAGATCCCGACACCGGACTGCTTGTACGCCGTCGCGTCCGACGAGCGCTCGCCGTTGCCGATGTCGCCGTACGTGACGAGGAAGCGGTTGCGTACAGCGTCGACGTGCAGGCCGAAGGTGGAGACGCCGGGCGCCTGGGCCAGCACGCGCGCCGAGCCGTCCCGCTGGACGACCAGGATGCGGCCGGTAGCGATCGAGCCGATCAGGAAGGCCTGCCGGGTCGGGTCCCAGGCAATCCCCTCCGGGTAGCGGTCGGCGGTCCGGCCGTCGATCTCCACCGGCCAAGCGGACGCCGAGAGAGCAGCCGCCGGACGAGCAGACGCAAGGTCAGCAGAGCCGGCCGGAGCGGCCACGGCCGCGGAAGCAGGTACGGCGGTCAGCGTGAGCAGGACCGCCAGCAGACGAAACCTCATGAAAAGAACCTCTCCCGTGAGCGGATACGAACACAGAGGTTAATCAGAGCTCTGATGCTAGTCAATGCATATATAGCCAACGCGATTCGTACCATGGTCCGCATGCGGATGTCCTTCGACAAGCGGCTCGGCAGTCACCTCAAGCGGGTCGAGCAAGAGCTTCAATCGGCCAAAGCGGCCGCCGTGAAGCCGGCCGGCCTCACGGTGCCGCAGTACGCCGCCCTCTTCGTGCTGGACGAGCAGCCCGGCATCTCGGCCGCGGAGCTGGCCCGCAGATGCGCGGTCACGCCGCAAACCATGACGACGATCCTGCGCAACCTGGAGTCGGCAGGACTGATCGAGCGGACCCCGCATCCGCTGCACAAGCACGTGATCGAGACCCGCCCGACCCCGGCGGGCCGCAAGGCCCTGGATCAGGCCGACGAGCGCGCGGCAGGCGTCGAGCGCCGGCTGGCCGCGGCCTTCAGCGGGGAGGAGCTCGACACCCTCCGAGCCCTCCTCGCCCGCGTCTCCACGGCGCTCACCACCGACCCGATCCTGAAGAGCTGAACCTCAGAACAGCGCGGCCATCAACCGCCGGCGCGCCTTGATCACCCGGTCGTCGTCGGCGCCGACCACGTCGAAGAGCTCGAGCAGATGCAGCCGGACGGTGTTCCGCTCGTCGCCCGCGGTCACCTGGATCGTGCTGATCAGCCGGTTGAACGCGTCGTCGATGTGCCCGCCCATCAGGTCGACGTCAGCGACCAGCATCTGCGCCTCGACGTCCGACGGGTCATCGGCCGCGCGAGTCCGCACCTCGGCCGGAACGTCCTGCGTCCGCTTGACCAACTGCACTCGCGCCAGCCCTGACTTCGCCTCGGCGTCGCCCGGCGTCTCCTTGAGCAGTTCTTCGTACGCCGCGATCGCGCCGTCCAGGTCACCCGCGCCGACCGCGTTCTCGGCCTTCTCGTACCGCGGGTTCGGCGGCGGCTCCTCCTCATCGTCGGACACAGCGTCCGCAGGCCCGACCGGATCGGCCCGGCCGGTGATGCCGTTCGCGACCGCCACGGTGAGCAGCTGGTCGAAGTACTGCCGCGCCTCCGGCTCCCCCACCGCACCCTGGAACAGTGGGACCACCTGACCGCGCAGTACGGCGATCACCAGCGGCACCGTCTGGACGCCGACCGCCTGGGCCAGCTGCGGGTTCGCGTCGATGTCGATCCGGGCCAGCAGGAACTTGCCGGCGTACTCGGTGGACAGCCGGGCCAGCACCGGGCCCAGGGCCATCGAAGCCTCCGAGCGCGGCGACCAGAACTCGACCACGACCGGCACCTGCAGAGACCGCTCGATCACATCGGCCTGGAAGGTCGGCTCGCTCACGTTCAGCGCGTACGACCCCGCGACACCACCGCCGCCGGCCGGCGCACCGGGACCGGCCGGACCGGCTGGGCCGCCCGGTCCGGCGGGCTTGCGCAGGGACGACAGATCGATCGCCCCGGGACGGGAGAAGTTCGACTGACTCACGACTGCCCTCGCATTCCGTTCACGTTCACAAGGTCCATCCTCTATGACAGTGCTCGCCACCGGAAATCCGTGCGACAGCTCCGGTGTCCAGGTGGGTGCATCGCAAGGCGGAGGGCGGGGCTCGATGCGGGGTTCATCGTGCCCTGCCCTCCAACGCAGCGAGGTGCCCACCTGGGCGCCGGAGATGGCGTGCGGAGGTCCGGTGGTGAGGACTTAGGCCGAACGGTGCTGCGGCCGGGTCGCCAGGAGGAGCCGAGCGAGGCCGCTGCGGGTGCCGGCGACGGCGATCCGGTCGCCCGGCCGGAGCACCCGCTCGTTGGCCGGCTTCCAGTCCCAGGTCGCCGCCGCGTCCTCCCGAGCCGGCGCCGCCGCGTTCTTCCGAGCCGGTGCCCCAGCGTCCTGCCGGGCCGACGATCCAGCGTCCTGCCGGGCGAGCACCCGCAGCCCACCCGCCTCGTCCAGCTCGCCCAGCCGCAGGCCGACGGCGACCGAGCCAGGCTCGACGGTGACCTCGGTAAGTAGCAGAACACGCCGACCGGCCGGGACCGTCACCTGACTGCGCCGGTTCGCCACCGCGGCCGCGATCGCCGGCGCGACCAGCATCGACACCGACCGGCTGTGCCCGAGCCCGAGCTGCCGCTCGACCCGCTGCGCCAGGTCGTGGTCGAACATCCGCATCGTGATCCGCGCGTCGGGGTTCAGATCGCGCACCACCATCGCCGACTCCAGGTTGGTGATGTCGCCGTCGGTGATCGCGAGGACCGACTGGCACCGCTGTACGCCGGCCGACCGCAAGGTCTCCTCGTTGCTGCTGTCACCGATCACCACCGGGATCCGCAGCCGATGCGCGGTCTGTACGCCGGGGGCGTCGTCGTCCTGCTCGACGCCGACCACCGCGACCCCGCGCTCGGCCAGGATCTCCAGCACCCGGGCGCCGACCGTACCGAGGCCGCAGACGACCACATGGTTACGCGGCCGCCCCCGCACCCCGCCGATCACCCGCGACAACCGGGCACCGATCAGTGAGTCGACGATCACAGCGGTCAGCAGCGCCATCAGCAGGATGCCGGTCAGCTGCACCAAGACGGCCGCCACCTTTGCCCATGGAGCCGCATCGGAGAACGTGTTGTCCTCGATGCCTGCCGACGTCACCGCGCCGGCCGCCAGGTAGAGGGCCCGCAACCACTCGACCCTCGCGATGAAATGCGTGAGCACCGTGCCACCGAGGACGAGGATGGCCATCACCGCGGCGATCCGCCGGACCCGCCGGTCGAAGATGTCGCGGACTCCCATCAGCCAGCCGGCCCGCCGGACATCCTTGGTCCGCCACACGGACCGTACGCCGGTGCCGAGCACGATGTCGCCCTCCGGGTCGGAGGTGGACAGCGGCAGCAGCTCGGGCGTCGCCGACGAGGTGGTGTCGGCCAGCACGGTCAGATGCGGTGCCCGGATCAGGTCGGCCTGACCGGCGACCAGCCGCCGGCCGCCGATCTCGAGCCAGGTGAGCTCGTCGTCCTCCAGCGCGTCCGAGACGAACGCCGGTGCGGCCAGCGACGGCCCCGAGATCACCACGCAGTCGCCCAGCAGACTGTGCAACTGCTTACCCAGCCGCGGGTTGATCATCTGGACGATGATGCGCAATTCGGGATCCATCTCGCGCGCGGTCAGTGCGGTGTGGACGTTGTGGACGTCGTCGGTGTCCAGCAGCACGAGGGCTCGTGCGGTCGACGAGTTCCCGTCGTTCGCGTCGATCCCGGCGCGGCGGAGCAGTCCCTCGCTCACGACCCGGACGCCCATCACCTGCGCACCCAGCTCGCTGATCCGGTCGTAGTGCCGCGAGGCCGGGTTCACGATCGCGGTCACTCGCTCGCCCGAACTCACCAGCTCCGTGACAACCCGCAGCATGGTGCGGTCCGAACCACACACGACCACGCTGCGCCCGTCGAGTGGACCGATCGCGGCCTGGGCGACCGCCTCGATGGTTGGGGCCGGCAGTTCCTCAGAATCGGGCGGGCTCTCGGTACTCCCCCCACTCGTCCCGAAGAACGTGACAGATTTCCCCCATCGTGGCCTCCGCACGCGCTGCCTCCAGCATGGGCTCGATCAGGTTGCCAGTACCCCTGGCCGCCTCCACCAGAGCCGTTAGCGTACGGCGTACCCGGTCCTCGTCGCGGTGGGCCTTGCGCGCCGCGAGCACCCGGCACTGTTCGACCTCGACCTCGTGGGAGACCCGGAGGATCTCCAGCTCGCCGGAAACCGTATCGGTCAGCGTGTTCACGCCGACGATCTTCTTCTCGCCCTTCTCCAGCTTCTGCTGGTACTCGAACGCGGCGTCGGCGATCTCGGCCATGAACCAGCCGTCCTCGATGCCGCGCAGGATGCCGCCGGTCATCGTCTCGTCCGGGCTCATCTCCTTGATCCGGGCGAAGATCTCCTCGGCCTCCGCCTCGATCCTGTCGGTGAGCTCCTCGACGTACCAGGAACCGCCGAGCGGGTCGGCGACGTTGGTGACCCCGACTTCCTCCATCAGCACCGACTGCGTGCGCAGGGCGATCTCGGCCGACTCCTCACTCGGCAGCGCGAGCGTCTCGTCGAGCGCGTTGGTGTGCAGCGAGTTGGTCCCACCGAGGATCGCGGCCAGCGCTTCGACCGCCGTGCGTACGACGTTGTTGTACGGCTGCTGCGCCGTCAACGACACCCCGGCCGTCTGCGTGTGGAACCGCAGCCACTGCGCCTTGTCCGTCTTCGCGCCGTACACATCGCGCAGCCAGCGGGCCCAGATCCGCCGCGCCGCGCGGAACTTGGCGATCTCCTCGAAGAAGTCCAGGTGACTGTCGAAGAAGAACGACAGGCCGGGCGCGAACACGTCGACGTCGAGACCGCGGGACAACCCGAGCTCGACGTACCCGAAGCCGTCGGCGAGTGTGTAGGCCAATTCCTGTCCGGCCGTCGAGCCGGCCTCGCGGATGTGGTAGCCGGAGACGCTGAGCGGCTTGTAGTCCGGGATGGTCGACGCGCAGTACTCCATCAGGTCGCCGATCAGGCGCAGGTGCGGCTCCGGCGGGAACAGCCACTCCTTCTGCGCGATGTACTCCTTGAAGATGTCGGTCTGCAGCGTCCCGTTGAGCTTGCTGATGTCGGCGCCCTGCCGCTCGGCCGCGACCAGATACATCACGAATGCAGGTACGGCGGGACCGGAGATCGTCATCGACGTCGTGACGTCCTGCAGCGGGATGTCCTTGAACAGCCGGTCCATGTCCGCGGCCGAGTCGATCGCGACGCCGCAGTGGCCGACCTCGCCGAGCGACTTCGGCTCGTCGGAGTCGCGGCCCATCAGCGTCGGCATGTCGAACGCGACCGACAGGCCGCCGCCACCGCCGTTCAGGATCATCTTGTACCGCTCGTTGGTCTGCTCGGCGTTGCCGAAGCCGGCGAACTGGCGGATCGTCCAGGCCCGGCCGCGATACCCGGTCGGGTACAGACCGCGGGTGAACGGGAACTCGCCGGGCCACCCGATCCGCTCCATCCGCGGGTCGGCGACGCCGTCGGGAGGCCCGTAGACCGGCTCGACCTCGGTGCCGGACAGCGTGGTGAAGTCCGCCTCCCGCTTTCGTGCCGCGTCGTACCGCTGCTGCCACCGGCTCCGGCCGGCGGCAATCTGCTCGGCATCCATCAGTCAGACCTCCTCGGGGACTGGTTCCCAAAATACTAGGACGTCCAACTATTTCCAACTGGTACCGGACCGCCAGGCCATCACAATCGCGCCGCGGCGGCCGAGCGCCGCGTGGCGGGGCGCTAAGCAACTCGTTGTGATGGCGTGGGGATCCGGGACTCGCTCGTCAGGTGAAGTCGCCGGCGTTGTGGCGGAGGGGTTCGAGGACGGACCAGAGCATCCCGAGTTGCTCGTCGGTCAGGCCGGACAGGGCGAAGTCGGCAGCGACCAGATCAGCGGTGGCGCGCTCGACCAGCTCACGCCCCTCGGGCGTGATCTCGCACAGCACGGCGCGGCCGTCGTCCGGGTGCGGCGTCCTGGTCACCAGTCCGGCCGCCTCCAGCCGCCGTACGATCGAGGTCACCGAGGTGGGATGGACCTGCAGCCGCTCCCCCATCTTCCCCAGCGGCAGCGATCCGCGCCGGGAGAACGTGAGCAGCACGAGCGCCTCGAACCGCGCGAACGTCAACCCGTGCTTGCGCAGAATCTCGTCCAGCTCGCCGATGACGATCTGCTGGGCCCGCATCAGCGACGTCACGGCCCGCATCTGCTCGACGGCCCCCCACCGCCGCCCCCACTGCCGCGATGCCTCCTCGATCGGATCGAACGGCAACGCCCTCTTCCTCGCCATGAGCCGAAGGTTAGCTGGAGACTAGGCACATCATGGCGACCCTCAGAGATTCGGACTTCCCGGCGCTGGGCACCGACGCGCCCGCGGAAGAGCTGATCACCCTCCGCTTTCGCTGGTATCACCGGCAGGCCAACCGCGCCCGCATCGCCTACCGCGGGCTCGGCACCGTCCAGCTCGTCGCGGCCCTGTTCATCGCGATCTCGGCCGCGATCAACACCCCCACCTGGTTGGCTCCCGCGCTCGGCGGCGTGATCGCGCTGGCGGAGGGAATCCGCACCCTGTTCGGGTTCAAGGACTCCTATCCGACCTATCGCCGAACCGCCGAAGACCTGCGCAACGAGGCGTGGCTCTACGTCCAGCGCGCCGGCCGGTACGCGACCGCCGCCGAGCCGAGCAAGCTGCTGACCGAGCGGGTCGTCGAGATCAGTCATACCGAGACGGAGGACTGGGAGGCCGCGCTCAAGCAGCGCAGTGTCTGAAACTGTCTACGGGATCTGGCAGGGTCTGGGCATGACTTTGTCAGCGGAGATTTACCTGGCGCACGTTCGGGCTGAGTCGGCGCGGTTGGGTGAGGTTGCGCGGATGGGGCTTGATGCCGCCGTGCCGAGTTGTCCGGGCTGGACGGTCGAGTCGGTGCTGCGGCATGTGGCGCAGGTCTACGTGCACAAGGTCGAGGTGCTGCGGCTGGGGGCGCGGCCGGAGGACTGGCCGCCGGACTTCAGCGGGCGGGAGACGTTCGAGTGGTACGACGAGGCTCGAGCGGCGATCGTCGACGCGTTGGAGAAGGCGGGCACCGGGCTCGAGACGTGGACGTTCAACCCGCGCGACACCACCTCCGGGTTCTGGTACCGGCGGATGGCGTTCGAGAGCGTGGTGCACCGGATCGACGTCGAGCAGGCGCACGCGGTCGTCACGCCGATCGACGCCGAGTTGGCGCTCGACGGTATCGACGAGCTGCTCTATCCGAACCTGGCCGGCCCGTGGTGGGAGGAAGGCGACACAGCCCACCCGATCGACGCGACCGTGCGCATCACCGCCACCGGGCGCTCCTGGACGATCCGCGCGGACAGCATGAGCGTCGAGATCCGTCAGGGAGCCGAGGGCGACGCGGACGCCGAGATCTTCGGGGAGCCGATGCCGGTCTACCTCTGGCTCTGGGGTCGCGTCGCCGACGACGCCATCCAGACCGCCGGCGACGAGGACGTCGTACGGGCGTTCCGGGGACGGCTCAAGGAAGCCACCGGCTGATGTCCTCCGCGGGTCTGCCTGTTCGTTCCTTTCCTGAGGGACCACAGTGGTCTCAGCAGAAGGAGGATTCCGATGCCGCAGTACCTTGCACTGACCTACACCGCGGACGTGGACTGGTGGGCGCCTGAGCAGGCGGACGAGCTGGCCGAGTACCGGCAGTTCGCCGTGGACAACGCCGCCCGGATCAAGGCGAGCGCCGTCCTGCACCCGACCTCGACGGCGACCGTCGTCCGGGTCGAGGGCGCCCGCGGCGGACCGGTGATCACGACCGACGGACCGTACGCCGAGACCAAGGAAGCACTGACCGGGTACTACCTGATCGACGCCGAGGACCTGGAGGAAGCGGTCGCGATCGCGGCCCAGCTCCCGGCGGCCTGGGGCGGCGCGGTCGAGGTCCGGCCGGTGATCCTGGCCAGGTAGTGGACCAGCGGTACGACGCGGTCGCCGAGACGATCCGGATCGAGGGGACCCGCATCCTCGCGACCCTGATCCGGACCGTCGGTGACGTCCAGCTCGCCGAGGACGCCGTCCAGGAGGCGACTCTGGCGGCGCTGGGCGCCTGGCCGGTCACCGGCGTACCGCCCGAGCCGCGCGCCTGGCTGACCGTGACGGCCCGCCGGAAGGCGATCGACATCATCCGCCGCGAGCAGGCCCGGGCCGGTAAGGAGCGGGACGGCTCGGAGCTGATCGAGCTCACGACGACCAAGGAACTCGAGGCCGACGAAGTGGTGCAGGACGATCTGCTGCGGTTGATCTTCACTTGCTGCCATCCCGCGCTCTCACCGCCGACCCGGGTCGCGCTCGCGCTCCGCACGCTGTGTGGCCTGTCGTCCGCCCAGATCGCCGGCGTACTCCTGACTACTGAGGTCGCCACGACCAAGCGGCTGACCCGTGCACGGCAGAAGATCGCCGCCGCCCGCATCCCGTACCGCGTACCGACCGAGGCGGAGCTCCCCGACCGCCTCCCAGCCGTGTGCGCGGTGATCCACAGCCTCTACACCGCGGGCCACGCCCCCGTCGAGGGCGAGGCGGCGTACGACGTGGACGTCTGTGCGGAGGCGATCCGGCTGGGCGAACTGCTGCACAGCCTGCTGCCCGATCAGCCGATGCCGTCCGCGGTGCTCGCGTTGCTGCTCCTGACCGAGGCACGCCGGCCGGCTCGCGTCGACGAGCACGGCGAGGTGGTCACGCTCGATCTGCAGGACCGTGGCCGCTGGGACGCGGACCTGATCGCTCGCGGGGTCGCCTTGCTCAACGACTCACTGCAGCGATCGAATCGGCAGGCCGATGCGTATCAACTGCAGGCCGCGATCGCCGCCGAGCACGACCGCGTCCCCAGCTACACCGCGACGGATTGGCGCGAGATCCAGCGCCTGTACGGACTGCTCATCGAGATCGCGCCCAGCCCGGCGGCACAGCTGGGCCAGGTTGTCGCGACGGCCGAGACCGGCGACATCACGTCAGCCTTGGCGCAACTGGACGCCGTACCGCGAAGTCCTCGTTGGCATGCGATCCGCGGCGAACTGCTGGCCCGGCAGGGACGGTACGCCGAGGCAGTCCCGGAACTGGATGAGGCCCTGGCGAGCGCCCCGGCCAATCACCCAGAACGTGCGCATCGGGAGCGCCGCCGCGCACTGTTCCGCCGGCACGCGGCCGAGCAGTCACGAGCAGCCGAGCACCCGCCGACCAGCTGAGCCGGCACGCAGCGGCTCAGTCGCTGTCGTCGGTCCAGTTGCCGCGTTCGCTGTTGAAGATCGACTTCGGGCCGGTGGGGGCCGGCGGCCGGGCGTGATGGGGCGGCGCGACCGTGGTGGTGACCTCCTGCGCCGAGTCCATCCCGATCGGGCCGGTACCGTCGTCGTCGGAGTCCTCGTCGCCTTCCAGCACGTCGACGCTCGCCGCGGCGCGCAGGCCGGTGCGCTGGATGACTCGCTGGATGGTCAGATCCCGGTCGTCCGGGCGGCTGACCCACCTGATCTCCCGGAAGCCCTGATCCTGCGCCGCCGACTCGAACACGAAGTGGCCGTAGCCGAGGATCCGGCCGATGCTCGGCTTCTTCAGGGTGATGTCGAGGACTCGCGCGATCGGGGTGGTCGCGATGCTCTGGGAGAAGACGCCACGGATCCGCATGACCCGCATGTTGGTGACCACGAACCGGTCCCGGTGATGGGTGAGGAATTGCCAGAAGGCATGCGACAGCAGCAACAGCACGATCACCAGCAGCACCTGAGTGCCGCCGATCGAGGTAGTCGCCAGCACCACCAGCAGGGTGGTCGCCAGCGCGACCTCGAGCATGGGGAACCCGTACACCACCCAGTGCTGCCGGACCTCGTCGATGACGACTTCGCCCTCGTCCGAGATCAGATGGCGCCGGACCTTCGGGTCGAAGATCCGGAACAGGCCTATTCCGGCCATCCACTCACTCCCTGTCAGCCCCGCTGTCGGCCCTGCCGCGTCCCTTACAGCCAAGTGTCCCGCACGATTGCTCGAAACGGGACACTCGAACCGCAGATCAGCTGAACAGCGCGCTCAGGAAGGTGATCACGCTGTCGAACGCGTTGCCGATGGCCGAGAACGCGCCTCCCACAGCGTTGGCGGCGTTCGTCGGCTGAGTGAACAGATAGAAGGCCGCAAAGGCGATGACCGACCACATCAACAGCTTCTTCGGCATGTCACCACTCCTCGTTCGCAACCACTCGATCGACTGTGTTTGTGTTGTATCACGGACCGTCACCAATTGTCACTGACTGAACACAGCCCACCGCACAATGCTCACCAGCTACAAGGTCCATTCTGTAACGGATTCGGGGCCATGGCACCCACCGGCGCGCCGCCGTGACACGGCGCATCATGACGCCCGCCGGAAAATGTGCGGCATTTGCCCGAATTCGGCACAACAACCGATGAACGAAAAGCGAAGACACATTGTGACACTCCGTGGTCGAGTGTTCCAACCGAGACCGGAATCACAGGGCCGCGATCAGCTCGTCGGCGGCACTGTACGGGTCGGTGTCCCCATCGGCCACCTTCGCCGCCAGCACGTCCAGCCGCGCGTCGCCGTGCAGGTGCGCGAACCGGGACCGCAACGCGGTCATCGCGATCGCCTCGATCTCGTCCCGGGCGCGACCCCGGCGCCGCTCGGTGAGGACCCCGTTCGCCTGCATCCAGCCGAGCCGGTCCTCGATCGCGGCCACCACCTCGGCGACCCCTTCGTTGCGCGAGGCAACCGTCTTCAGGATCGGCGGAGTCCAGGCGCCCTCGCCTCGTTCGGCCAGCGCGAGCATGGCCCGCAGATCCCGGGTCACGCTCTGCACGCCGTCGCGATCCGCCTTGTTCACCACGTAGATGTCGCCGACCTCGAGGATCCCGGCCTTGGCCGCCTGGATCCCGTCACCCATGCCCGGCGCGAGCAGGATGAGCGTCGTGTCGGCCATCCCGGCGATCTCCACCTCGGACTGCCCGACCCCGACCGTCTCCACCAGGACGACGTCGAACCCGGCCGCGTCCAGCACCCGCAGCGCCTGCGGCGTCGTCCACGCCAGCCCACCGAGATGCCCCCGCGACGCCATCGACCGGATGAACACCCCGGTGTCCGTCGCGTGGTCCTGCATCCGCACCCGGTCCCCCAGCAACGCTCCCCCGGAGAACGGCGACGACGGGTCCACCGCGAGTACGCCGACGCGCTTCCCGGTCTCGCGGTACGCCGAAACCAGCGCCGACGTCGACGTGGACTTGCCGACCCCCGGCGAGCCTGTGATACCGACGATGTGCGCGTTCCCGGCGTACGGCGACAGCGCCGCCATCACCTCACGCAGCAGCGGCGACTCGTCCTCGACCAGCGAGATCAGTCGGGCGACGGCCCGGGAGTCACCCTCCCGGGCACGCTCGACCAGCTCCGAGACCGGCGCGGTCCGGCGCGGCATCAGCTCTTCGGGACCCGGACGATGAGGGCGTCGCCCTGGCCGCCACCGCCACACAGCGCGGCCGCGCCGACGCCACCACCGCGCCGCTGCAGCTCGAGCGCGAGGTGCAGCACCAGGCGGGCGCCGGACATGCCGATCGGGTGGCCGAGCGCGATCGCGCCACCGTTGACGTTGACCTTGTCGATGTCGACCTGCAGCTCCCGCGCGGACGCGATACCGACCGCGGCGAACGCCTCGTTGATCTCGATGAGGTCCAGCGCGGTGGGCTCGATGCCCTCCTTGCCACAGGCCTTGACGATCGCGTTGGCCGGCTGGCTCTGCAGCGTCGAGTCCGGTCCGGCGACCGAACCGTGCGCGCCGATCTCGGCGAGCCAGCTCAGCCCGAGCTCCTCGGCCTTCGCCTTGCTCATCACGACGACGGCACACCCGCCGTCGGAGATCTGCGACGCCGAACCGGCCGTGATCGTGCCGTCCTTGCCGAATGCCGGCCGCAGCTTGGCCAGCGACTCCGCCGAGGTGTCACTGCGGACACCTTCGTCGCTGTCGACCACGATCGGGTCGCCCTTGCGCTGCGGCACCTCGACCGGGACGACCTCGTCGGCGAACACGCCGTTCTTCCACGCGGCGGCGGCCTGCTGGTGCGAGCGGGCGCTGAACTCGTCCTGCTCCTCGCGGGTCAGCTTCAGGCCGTCGTTGTTGGCCTGATCGGTCAGCGCACCCATGGCCTGGTCGGTGAACGCGTCCCACAACCCGTCGAACGCCATCGAGTCGACCAGCGGCACATCGCCGTACTTGAATCCCTCTCGGGACTTCGGCAGCAGGTGCGGCGCGTTCGTCATCGACTCCATCCCGCCGGCCACGACGACGTCGTACTCGCCGGCGCGGATGAGCTGATCCGCGAGCGCGATCGCGTTCAGGCCGGACAGGCAGACCTTGTTGATCGTGATGGCCGGGACGTTCATCGGGATGCCGCCCTTGACCGCGGCCTGCCGGGCGGCGATCTGACCGGCACCGGCCTGCAGCACCTGGCCCATGATCACGTACTCGACCTGGTCCGGTGCGACGCCGGCCTTCGCCAGGGCGCCCTTGATCGCGAACCCGCCGAGCTCGGCGCCGGTGAAGCCCTTCAGGCCGCCCAGCAGCCGCCCGATCGGGGTGCGTGCGCCGGCGACTATGACACTGGTGTGCTGTGAACTGCGGGTGGCGTCAGACATGTTGTCACGATACCTGCGACAGCACTGGTACGCCGCTGTCGATCAAGTCACACAGGTCGTGTCAGCTCGGCCACTTTCGATGGCCTCCCAGCACCGTCCTGGGCCAGGCTGACGTCATGGAAGCCCTCTTCGATGCGATCGACCACGTCGGGGTCGCGGTGGCCGACTTCGACGAAGCCGTCCGATACTACGCCGAGGTGTTCGGCATGACGGTCGCGCATGAGGAGATCAACAAGGAGCAGGGCGTTCGCGAGGCGATGCTGTCGGTCGGCGACTCGGGTTCGTCGATCCAGTTGCTGGCGCCGCTGTCGGACGCGTCGCCGATCGCGAAGTTCCTCCAGCAGCGCGGTCCGGGCATCCAGCAGCTCGCCTACCGGGTGCGCGACATCGAGGCCGTATCGGCGACCTTGCGCGAACGCGGCGCCCAGCTGCTGTACGACGTTCCGAAGCGCGGCACGGGTGGGTCGCGGGTGAACTTCATCCACCCGAAGTCGGCCGGCGGAGTCCTGGTCGAACTCGTGGAGCCACCGGCTTCGAACAGGGGGTGACGGCACGCGCCGACACACCGCTGAGTCACCCGGAGCGGACTACGCTGTTCGGGTGCTGAAGGACAGCGCCACCGACTCCTTGCGCGGTGCGCCGGCCGGGTTCCAGCACGACGCCTTCGTCTACGCGTCTGACGAGGAGTTCGTGCGACTCGCGGTGCCGTTCGTGCAAGACGGTCTGGCGGCGGGGGAATCGATCGTGGCTGTGCTGCCGCCCGAGCAGACCGCGCTGCTGCGCGACGGCCTCGGCGCGGCCCGCGATCAGGTGGCTTTCATCGACATGACTGTTGCCGGAGGCAACCCAGCCCGGCTGATCCCGCTCTGGCGCGACGCGCTCGAGCAGCACTCCGCCCGCCCGCTGCGCGGCCTGGGTGAGCCGGCCTACGTCGGCCGGAGCGCGCCCGAGTACGACGAGGCGCTGCTGCACGAGGCGCTGCTGGACATCGCGTTCGCGGACGCCCGGTCGTTCCGGCTGCGCTGCCCCTACGATGCATCCGTCGGTATCGACCCGACCGCCACCCACTCCGGCGCGGAAGCCCTTGCGGAGAAGACATTCCGTACGGCGCTGAGCGACGTACCGGATCGGGCCGAGCGGCGGAAGTTCGGGCTGGCCGACCTCGGTCAGGTGCGGCAATGGGTCAACGCGCTGGCGACGTCGTACGGTGTTTCAGGGGGCCGGCTCGACGACCTGGAGCTGGCGTTGCACGAAGTCTGCACGAACAGCATCCGGTTCGGCGGTGGTAGCGGGACGCTGTCCGTGTGGATCGCGGAGGGCACGCTGATCTGCGACGTGGCCGACTGCGGCCGGATCGACGACCTCCTGGTCGGCCGCGTGCTGCCGCCGCTCGACGGGCTCGGCGGCCGCGGCGTCTGGCTGGCGAACCAGCTCTGCGATCTGGTCCAGCTGCGGTCCGGGGACGACTTCACCCAGGTGCGGCTGCACACTCGCCTGCGGTGATAAGACCACTGACAACGGTGGACTGCAAAAGTGACGGTCGTCTCACCCGCCGCCGGCTGTGTTACAGGGCACAGCCAGACGTGCATACTCAGCGGTAAGTTCCGCTCACACTGACCGCCGCTGCAGGAGGTACGACGTGAAGCAGATCCTCGACGCGATCCTCGCCGGTGACACCGCGGCCGTCGGCGAGCTCGACGTACCGGACCATTACCGCGGCATCACCGTCCACGCCGACGAGGCGGGCATGTTCGAGGGCCTGGACAGCAAGGACAAGGATCCGCGCAAGAGCCTGCATCTCAACGACGTGCCGACACCCGAGCTCGGACCGGGCGAGGCGCTGGTCGCGGTGATGGCGAGCGCGATCAACTACAACACGGTCTGGACGTCGATCTTCGAGCCGGTGTCGACATTCTCCTTCCTGAAGCGGTACGGGAAGTTGTCGCCGCTGACCGCCCGCCACGACCTGCCCTACCACGTCGTCGGCTCCGACCTGGCCGGCGTCGTCCTGCGCACCGGTCCGGGCGTGAACGCCTGGAAGCCCGGCGACGAGGTGGTCGCCCACTGCCTGTCGGTGGAGCTGGAGTCCCCGGACGGGCACAACGACACGATGCTCGACTCCGAGCAGCGGATCTGGGGTTTCGAGACGAACTTCGGCGGCCTCGCCGAGATCGCGCTGGTGAAGTCGAACCAGTTGATGCCGAAGCCGGCCCACCTGACCTGGGAGGAGGCCGCCTCTCCAGGGTTGGTGAACAGTACGGCGTACCGGCAGCTCGTCTCGGCCAACGGCGCGAACATGAAGCAGGGCGACGTCGTCCTGATCTGGGGTGCGTCCGGTGGACTGGGTTCCTACGCGACCCAGTTCGCGCTGAACGGCGGGGCGATCCCGGTGTGCGTGGTGTCGTCGCCGGAGAAGGCGGAGATCTGCCGCGCCATGGGGGCGTCGTTGATCATCGACCGGTCCGCCGAGGGATATCGGTTCTGGAAGGACCCGGTGACCCAGGATCAGAAGGAATGGAAGCGGTTCGGGGCACGGATCCGCGAGCTGACCGGTGGGGACGACCCCGACATCGTGTTCGAGCACCCGGGGCGGGAGACGTTCGGGGCGTCGGTGTACGTCGCCCGGCGCGGCGGGACGATCGTGACGTGTGCGTCGACATCGGGGTTCATGCACGAGTACGACAACCGCTACCTGTGGATGAACCTGAAGCGGATCATCGGCTCGCACTTCGCCAACTACCGCGAGGCCTGGGAGGCGAACCGGCTGATTGCCAAGGGCATGGTTCATCCGACCGTCAGCCGGGTCTACCCGCTCGAGGAGACCGCCCAGGCCGCGTACGACGTCCACCGCAACCTGCATCAGGGCAAGGTCGGCGTGCTGACACTGGCGCCGGCCGAAGGTCTCGGGGTTCGGGACCGGGAACTGCGGGCACAGCATGAGGAAGCGATCAATCGCTTCCGCGACAGGTAGTTTGCCAAGAGCTGCGCCGCCGGTTCCGCACTGGGCCGATTGGGCGGTTACACCCGGGTTCTGACAGGCTTAAGGTGGGGGATTCACGCTGAGCCGCCAGAAGGGAATCTCGGGAAAATGCCTGACGAGTCGAGCCTGCCATTCTTCGACCGTACGGCGACCGCGGCCGGGGGCTTCCCGGTCAGTCGCCGTGGGTACGACAAGCAGGCGGTGGACGACTACGTCCGCGCGTTGGAAATGCAACTCGCCGAGGCACGTAATCGCGCCGACGAGCTCCAAGGAAGCGTGGCGCCGATGCAGCGCCAGCTCGACGAGACCCGGCGTCAACTCGACGCCAGTGCGAACCCGTCGTACGCCGGACTCGGCGACCGGGCCGCGCAGATCCTCCGGCTCGCCCAGGACCAGGCGTCCGAGGCGCTCGAGGAGGCCCGCCGCGAGGCCGACGAGCTGCGCACCAACTCCGCCAAGGAGGCGGCCGCCACCCGCGCGACCGGTGAACGTGAGGCCGAGGACATCCGCACGGTCGCGCTGAACGAGGCCGACAGCGTGCGCCGGACCGCCGAGGGTGACGCCGCGGAGCTTCGCCGTACCGCCGAGACCGAGGCGTCCGAGGTGTTGCAGGCAGCGCGGCGCAAGGCCGAGCAGCTGCAGCTGACCGCGGAGTCGCAGTCGAGCACGCTGAAGAACGGCGCGCTGCACGAGGCGGAGAAGATCCGGACGGCGATCCAGCGCGAGTCCGCGGCGCTGCGGGCGCGGCTGGCCGACGAGCGCGAGCAGCAGGCCAAGGAGCTGGCCGACAAGCACCAGCAGATCGCGGCCGACACCGAGAACCTGACCACCCAGATGCGCGAGGCCGCGGAGGCGTCCGAGCGGCGGGTCGCGGAGGCGACCGAGCAGGCGCGCAAGATCCGCACCGAGGCCGAGGAGTCGGCCGAGCGGACCATCGCGCGGTCGCGGCGGGAGGCGGAGCAGTTGCTGACGACTGCCCGGACCCGCGCCGAGGCCGAGCTGGCGAATGCCGCGGACGAGGCGGAGCGGTCGCGTACGGTCGTCGCCCGGGAGACCGAGCGCCTGGCGAAGCGGCGCGACGGCATCCTCACCCAGATCGCCGGCCTAAACGAGATCGCCAGCAACATCGCCCGCCAGGCCGCCGAACTCGACTCCGAAACCGCCGCCCCGGCGTACGTGAACCCCTTCAGGCGCCCCCAGACCCCACCCACCGACGCCCTCAACAGCCCCACCACCCCCTTCGCCGGCCCGTCCCCCTCGCCGTCCCCCTTCACCGAGGCGCCGGCGGCAGACCCGGCGAGCTCCGCGGCGCCTACCGGATCCTCGGCCAGGCCGTTCCCTGAGTCGCCGGCTCCGACCGCCAGCCCGTTCGCCGGTGGCGCGGCGGGTGCCTCGTCGGACGACGAGGAAGATGAGGGACCGTTCACCGGAGCCAGCCCGTTCGTCGGGATCAGTGCGGGCGATGCGCGGGTCGACGAGACCCGGATCGACACCAGCCTGCGGGTCGATCCGAAGGACGCCGACGACCTCGCCAGCAAGACCGCCGGCGGTCCCGCTGAGCCCTCCGACTCCCCCACGTCCACCTCCTCCATCAAGTCCACCTCGGCCACCTCCACGTCCGCAGCCTCCAAGTCCGCGTCCTCGGCCACCGACTCCGCGGGCTCGGGTGACGACTCCGCGCTCTCGGGTGACGACGTCAAGCCGGCTGGCTCGGGCTCGGCGACCGGCTCGGGCTCGACGTCCGGCTCGGGCTCTGTGTCTGACTCGGGCTCTGGGGCATCGGGCTCGGCGCGGCCGCGTCGGTCCGGCTCCGGCTCTGCGCGGTCCGGCTCCGGTAGTGCGTCGTCTTCCGGGGCGTCCGCGTCGTCCTCGTCCCCGTCGTCCTCGTCCTCGGCGGCTTCGGCCACGGATGACGACGAGCCGGCGGACTCGACGCGGATCGACGAGTTGCGGCTGGATGACCTCGCGAACGAGCAGACTCGGGTGCAGGCGCGGCCGGACGGTTCGGCCGCCGACGACGAGAAGACCGACGAGGCCAAGGCAGGCTCGCGATCCCCGAAGGACAAGACGACGTGACGCCACCCGGCGACGACACCTCCACAGCGACCCCTGACCGGGACCTCACCGAGGCCGCCCGCGAAGCCGAGACCGCTGCCGCAGAGGCCCAAGCCGCCGCCGGCAAGAGTGAACACGCCGCCGAGCAGGCGGAGTCGTCAGCCGACAAGGCCGAGGATTCCGCCGATCTGGCCGAGGATTCCGCCGATCTGGCCGAGGATTCAGCCGACAAGGCGACAGTCGCCGCCAGCAAGGCGGACGACTCAGCGCAGGAGGCGACAGTCGCCGCGGGCACGGCGGACGAGTCGGCTGGTGCGGCTCGGGAGGCTGCGCGGCAGGCGGACGAATCGGCCGATGAAGCCGACCAGTCCGAGGACGACGCTGACGAGTCCGAGGAGCACGCGAAGAAGGCTGCCGACCGGGCCGAGCATGCGGAGGATGACGACTTCGCCGCGCAGTTGCTGATCGAGGAACGGCACCCGGATGTCGGCATGGGTCTGCCCGGGCCGTCGTTGCGGCGCTCGAACCCGTTCGTGTTCGGGTTCTTCGCGGCCCTCGGCGTACTGGCCGCCTGGGGACTGTGGAACGCGCTCGGCCATGCCCGCTCGGTGCTCATCCTGCTGCTGGTCTCGATGTTCATCGCCGTCGGCCTGAACCCGCTGGTCGAGTGGTTCATGCGCCGCGGCCTGCGGCGCGGTCTGTCGGTCGGCGTGGTGTTCCTGCTGATGATCCTCGCGGTCACCGGCGTCGGCTTCGCGATCGTCCCGGTCGTCAGCGACCAGATCAACAGCCTGATCAGGAACGCCCCCGACTGGCTCGACCTGCTGGAGAAGTCGAAGACGCTGAACGACCTCAACCAGCGTTACCACTACATCCAGAAGGCGCAGGAGTACATCCAGGACCCGGCGCTGGCCCAGCGCGCGTTCGGCGGCATCCTCGGCGTCGGCAAGGTCGTCGCGGGCGCACTGTTCAACACCTTCACGATCCTGATCCTGACCCTGTACTTCCTCGCGTCGCTCCCGTCGGTGAAGCGGGCGGCGTACAGCCTGGTCCCGCGCACCCGCAGGACCCGCGTGTCCATCCTCGGCGACGAGGTCCTGACCCGCGTCGGCGGCTATGTCAGCGGCCAGTTCGTGGTGGCGCTGTGCGCCGGCTTCTGCATGTTCGTCTTCCTGGAGATCGTCGGCCTGGGCCAGTACGCCGTGGCGCTGGCGATCGTGGTGATGGTCTGCGACTTCATCCCGATGGTCGGCGGCCTGATCGGCGTCGTGATCGTGTCCCTGATCGGCTTCACCACCGGTCTCTGGACCGGCGTCATCTGCCTCGCCTACGGCATCGTCTACCAGCAGATCGAGAACTACTTCGTGGCTCCCCGCATCATGCGCCGAGCCGTCGACATCCCCGGCGCGGTCACCGTCATCGCCGCGCTCCTTGGCGGCGCCCTCCTCGGCGTGGTCGGCGCCCTGCTCGCCATCCCGTCCGCCGCCGCGATCCTCTTGATCATCAGGGAAGTCTGGGTCCGCAAGGCCGACGATTCCTAGGACGATCGGGTGGACCAGCGGTCCTCGATGCGGCCGTAGCGCCAGACCAGCAGCGCGACGGCCCAGGTCGCGACGAACGCACCGGTGATGACGTAGCCGGCGTGGTTCAGGTCGAGGCGGCTGATGGCCGGCAGCGGTCCCGACCGGATGTCGAGCTGATCGGTCACGATGGACACGATCTCGATGGTGCCGATCACGAGCGCGACGGCCACGGACAACGCCGTGACGACGAGGTTGTAGAACGCCCGGCGTACCGGCTTGCTGACCGCCCAGCGATAGGCGAGGCTCATGAAGCAGCCGTCGATCGTGTCCAGCAGACTCATCCCGGCCGCGAACAGGATCGGCAGCACGAGTACGGCGTACCAGGGCAGGGCGAACGCCGCGGCTCCACCCGCGAGGACCAGCAGCGACACCTCGGTTGCGGTGTCGAAACCAAGGCCGAACAGCAGTCCGACCGGATACATGTGGCGCGGCTTGTGCACGGCCTTGGTCACTGGGCGGAGCAGCCGGTTGAGCAGACCACGGCGGTCGAGTTGCGCTTCGAGCTCCGCCTCGTCGTCGTACCCCTTCCGCATCCGGCGGACGACCGCCGCGATCCGCGCGAGTACGACGAAGTTGACCAGGCCGATCGCGACGAGGAAGACGCCGGACACCGCCGTACCGATCAAACCCATGGCCGACTGGAGTGTGGACGAGTCGTCCTCGACCTGACCGACCAGGGACCGCACACCGAAGGCGAGCAGCAGGCACAACCCGAAGACCACACTGGAGTGCCCGAGTGAGAACCAGAACCCGACGGATACCGGCCGCTGACCGGCCGCGGTCAGCCGGCGCGTCGTGTTGTCGATCGCCGCGATGTGGTCGGCGTCGAACGCATGCCGCATCCCCAGCGTGTACGCCGTGAGCCCGAGACCGACCCCGAATCCGCCGGACGCGCCGAGGCTGTAGTGCCCCGGCGCGACCAGCGCGACGAGCAGTCCCCATCCGGTCACGTGCAGCAGCAGGATGAAGGCTGCCATTGCCGCGATCGACCGGCGGGTGCTGCTCAAGGTGGCCTTCATCGTCAGCTCGCCGCCGGCACGTACGGGAAGGAGTCTCTCGGCTTCGACGTCACGGATTCCTTGCCGATCCCGAGCGCGACCGGTGTATTGGCGGCGATCGAGAACATCACGTTCGGCGCGTTGTCGGTGAGCGACCGGCCGTTCCAGGAGTTGAAGCCGAAGCTGGCCGGCGTACCGACGACGTACGGCAGCAGGTTGGGCAGGAACCGCCGTACGACGGCCGACGCGTAGGCTTCCGGGTCGGCAGCCGTGCCGTACGCGCGGACGACGCCGGCGATCTCGTCGGTCAGCAGCTTCCCGTAGGTCTCAGGGTCGTCGCTCGGCCGGCCGCCGTTGAGGTCGTCGCCGAGCTTCTCGTTGAACTGGGTGAACAGCGGGTGGATCATCGGGAGCCCGATCCGGTTGATCGAGCGCCAGCCGCCCGCGTCCGTGGCCAGGCTCGCGACGGCCCAGACGCCGATCGGCCGGGTCGTCTGCGAGGCGTCGAGCAGTTCGGCGTCGGGGATCTCGAGGACGATCGAGTAGACGGTGTGCCCGGCGAACCCGTTCGTCGCCTGGTCGGGGGTCCAGCTTCCGAGGTCGATCGTCGTACCGTCCTGGAAGGCGTGGCCGACGGCGTGCAGGACGTCGGGCTCGATCCAGAACGGGTCGCCGGCCTTTCCGGCCCACACGCGCAGTCCGCCGTCGCCGGACAGCGCCTCCTCCGTCTCCCCCGCCGCGACGACAGTGCCGGTGGCGAACGGGTCGGAGGCCGCCGCGCCGGTGAGGCGGTGGACGGTCAGGCTCTGCCGGCCCAGGTCGTCGCGATCGCCGAACACGAACCGGTACGTGAGGTCCTCGACGCTGTCGTCGTCGAGGTCGATCTTGAACTCGTACTTGCCCTCCGGGTGGTAGCCCGGCGTCGGGATGTCACCGGCGAGTGAGTGACAGACGTTGATGGCCAGCACGGTGCCGGCCTCGCCGCGGAACACATACAGATCCGTGATGTCGAGACGGACGTCCTGGCGTGCCAGCGGTGAGTCGAGATGGTGCGACATGGTCGTTCCCTTTCCTCGGGTGGTGATTCGGCACGACCACAGTCGTGGATCGGTGTACCGGCGCGGATGAGTCATCTGACTCGCTCCGTGCGATCGAGTCAGCTGACCGATGGCTGGGCTCATAGAATCCGAAGCGGGTGCCGGGAGGTGACTGATGAGCCCCACGCTGGTCGGGCGGCTGGAGGAACTGGAGTTCCTCGAGGCCTTTGTGCGTGCGGCCGCCGTCGACGGCGGGACCCTGCTGGTTTCGGGCGGCCCCGGTGTCGGCAAGACGGCACTGCTCGACGCCGCGGAACGGTACGCGCGAGCGTCCGGAACGACCGTTCTGCGCGTCGTCGCCACCGAACTCGAGGGCGAGCTCAGCTATGCCGCGCTGAACCAGGCGCTGTACCCGCTGATCGAGGAGTTCGACGAGCTGAGCGCCGCGCAGCGTGACGCGCTGCAGGTGGCTCTCGGCTTCGGGGACGGGCCTCCCCCGGGCCGGCTGCTGGTGTCCAACGCTGCCACCGTCCTCCTGCGCAAGGCGGCGATCCGATCGCCGCTCCTACTCGTCGTCGACGACGTCCCCTGGATCGATCGGGCCAGCGCGGGCGTGCTGAGCTGTGTCGCGCGGAGGCTCGCCGGCAGCAGAGCCGGGCTGCTGGTGTCCGGCCGAACCGGCGAGGACCAGGGGTTCTTCGACCGGACGGGACTGCCGGAGTACGAGGTGAAGCCGCTGGACGACGCGGCCGCCGATCACCTCCTGACAGCTCGGTTCCCCGACCTGCACACGACCGTCAAGACCCGGATCCTCGACACCGCGCAAGGCGTCCCGCTCGCATTGCTCGAACTCCCGAGGACCATGAGCCAGTCGCAACGGGTGGGCGCCGCGCCGCTCCCCGCCGTACTGCCGCTCGGGCGGAACTTGCAGAGGCACTTCGCGGCGCGGATGGCAACGCTGCCTGACGCAACCAGGGCGCTGCTGCTCACCGCCGCTCTCGAGGGCACCGGGGATCTCGGTGTACTAGAGGCCGCGGGCAACAACCTTTACCGGATCGATGATCTGGCGCCGGCCGAGCGGGAGCGACTGGTGCAAGTGACCGAGCACTTGCATCGGGTGGTGTTCCGGCACCCGCTCATCCGGTCGGCGGTGGTCGACGCGACGACCTCGGCAGAACGGCGCTCGGCGCACCGGAGGTTGGCCGCGGTCCTCGTGAACCAGCCCGAGCACCGGGCCTGGCACCTCGGCGCGGCCACGATCGAGCCGGACGAACAGGTCGCCGCAGCCTTGGAGGCGGCAGCTCACAGCACCGTCGCGCGAGGTGACTTCACGACCGCAGTCGCCTTGCTCACCCGCGCTTCGGATCTGAGCCCGAGCCCGGCCGAGCACGGTCGCCGGCTGGCCGCGGCCGCCTACATCGGCGCGGAGGCGATGGGCGAGGTCGGGAGTACGGCGGAACTCCTCGAAGGCAGCCGGCGAGCCGGCAGCGCATCTCTGCACTACGCGTCGGCGGCGACGCTCGTGATGCTCAGCAGTGACGCGCATGTCGACACCGCCCACCGCATGATGGTCAGCGCCATCGAGGGCAGCCTGGACCGTGGCGACGCCGACGATGTCGAACTCGTCAACGGCCTCGCGACGCTGCTGCAGATCTGCTTCTTCGGCGGCCGCAGCGAACTGTGGAAGCCGCTGTACGACGCGCTCGGCCGGCTCTCGCATGAGCCGCCGCCGTCGCTCACGCTGACGGTGGACCTGTTCGCCGATCCGGCCCGCACGGGCGTCGCGGCTCTTCCTCGACTGCTGGCGGCGCTGCAGGGTCATCACGATGAGACCCTGGTGCAAGGCCACGCCGCGGCCGCTTGGTACGCGGACCGTCTCGCGGAGTTGCGCGATCTGTTGTGGCGAGCGGTGCTGAACGGCCGCGACGGCGGCCCGGCGCGCAGACATCTGCTGGCGCTGATGGACATCTGCGTCGACGACTTCCACCGCGGCCGGTGGGACGAGGCTGCCGACCTCGCCGCCGAAGGACTGGCCCTTACCGAGGAGGGTGGGGGCCGATTCTTCGGCTGGTACTTCCGCTATCACCAGGCGTTGCTGGCCGCGGTCAGGGGCAGGTTCGAGACGAGCCGCGCGCTGGCCGACCAGATGATCGGCTGGGCGGGTCCGCGCGGCGTCGGCGCGGCGCGGGTCTTCGCTCACCATGCCCTCGTCCTCGGCGACCTCGGCCGCGGCGACTTCGAGAGCGCGTATCACCACGCGACCACGGTCAGTCCCGCCGGCACGCTCGCGTCCCACGTCCCGCACAGCTTGTGGATCGCGATGGATCTTGTCGAGGCCGCCGTACGCACCGATCGACGGGCCGAGGCCGAACGTCACGTACGCGCGTTGCAGGACGCGAGGCTGCCGGAGCTCTCACCCAGACTGGCGATCCTCACCGCCGGCGCCGCGGGCATGGCGGCCGGGGACGCTGATGCGCCCGCGTTGTTCGAGGAAGCTCTCAACCTGCCCACGGTCGACCAGTGGCCCTTCGACGTCGCGCGCGTGCGTCTCGCGTACGGCGAACGGCTGCGACGCATCCGTGCGCTGACCGAAGCCAAGGCACAACTCGAGGCCGCTCGCGCCGTCTTCCGCACGCTCGGCGCCGATCCCTGGACCGCAAGAGCCGAGCGGGAGCTGCGAGCCACCGGGCTTGCTTCGACTCCGTCAAGCGCGCCCTTGACCGCCCAGGAACTACAGATCGCCGGCCTCGCCGCCTCCGGCCTCACCAACAAGGAGATCGCCGCCAGGCTCTACCTCTCACCCCGCACCGTGAGCGGCCACCTCTACCGAATCTTCCCCAAACTAGGCATAACCACCCGAGCCGCCCTCCGCGACGCCCTCGCCAACAGAACGTGATCCCCCGTCATTGAGCCTCACGCCATCCGGCTCTTCAGACTTTCCTTCTTCGGCGCCGAACGGCCGGCCACAGCAGAGCTACTGGTGCTCCTGGCACTCCTCGCGTTCGCAGCCTTCCGAGTCACCGAGTGTCCGGCATCCTGCGCTGCGGCTCGTCGTGGTCGCGGCTTCTTCGAGCCCTTCGCCGTCTTCGGAGATTCCACCTCGAGGATTCGCAACGACCGCCCGTCCTTGAGACGGACAACCAGATCGTGCGCGTACTCACCTTTTGCTGCGCGCAGAAGTTGTGCCAGGTCAGACGCTCCTCCGTCAGCGACTGCCTGCACCAACTGCGAGACTCGTTGGTGCGACACCCCGAGAACGCTGCTCACATCCCTGACGGGAACGTCCGCATCCGTCAGAGCCGAAGCAACCTCACGCGTGAGGTCACCAATGAGCGCATCAAGCTGCCTTGCGCGGCCCCGCAAGTCGTCAACGAGCGCCTTCGCCTCGAGGAGATCTTGCCCAGCAACCTGGATTCCGGAAATCTCAACCGCAACCTGAGAGAGCGGAACGTCAGTCGTCACCGCGATGTACTCGCGCGCTGCCCTCTCCACCTCGTCGAGCCGGCGAGCTTGAGTGAGACCGTCCAGCTCAGGAATCTCAATCATCCACCAGCGACCCTCGCGAGTCACCGCCGCCTCATAGCTCTTCATCAGCCCTACCCCTCGCACTCGGCGAGCGCCTTGCCGGCTTTGCGGACGACACCAGGAGAGATCGCCCGATATCCATCGGGCAGAGTGAACACGTGCTGCCCGCAGGGACACTCATACACACTGTGCGACCCCTCCGTCCGAGCCCGCCGCCAGGCCGCATCCCTGAAGGCCTGAAGGCCTTGACGACCCTCCGCGTCGGCTGCTCACTGACCACACAGAATAGTCTAGAAGACTAGCCACTTTCAAGGCAATCTCACTAGACAGCACGCGGATGAATCTACGGGCCGGCGAGTTTGGTTACTTCGGGGGTGGGGTTGGTGTGGAAGGCGCAGGCTCGGGGGTAGGAGGCCAGGCAGCCTCTCGTGGTCATGAGGGCGGTGTAGTAGTCGATATAGCGGAAGCCATAGGTTTCGCCGCGGGCGAAGGCCTGGTGGCGGATCGCGGAGACCCAGCGATAGAAGGCTTCGTCGGGGATGGGGACGTAGAGCGAGGGGTGGAAACCTTCCATGTCCTCCCAGTTCTCGGCGTGCAAGAAGGTGCGGACGCCGTGGCGGGGTAGGTCTGCCAGCTTGCGCACAGGGCCGTCATTCTCGGAGGAGGGGTCCATCGGGAGGCCGGCCAGGAAGCGGGCGCGTTCGGCCAGACGAGCTGCGTGTTCGTGGTCGCTGTGGATGGAGTTCTTCCAGTGGGTGATGATCGTGTCGGGTTGCTTCTCGCGGATGATCGTGGCGAGTTCCACGGCCACCTCGTCGGTGTCGGGGAGGAAGCCGTCGCTGTGGTCGAGGACCATGAAGTCGGCGCCGATCGCGGTGGCGAAGGCCTCGCCCTCGGCGATCTTCTGCTTCTTGTACTCCGACGGCGACAGCCGGGGGTGGCCACGCTCCCCCGGGGTCAGCGCGACGATGGTGGCGTTGGCACCTTCCAGGACCAGCTTGGCCAACGTCGGGCCGGCGGTCAGGTCCATGTCGCCGATGTGCGCTCCGATGGCAAGCACTGTTCTGGTCAAAGGGGTCTCCTCACTTCAGGCCACTCAGTACGACGCCTCGGACGTAGTACTTCTGGAACAGCAGGAACACGACTAGCACCGGGAGGGTGCTGATCACCAGACCGGCCATCACGATCGGCATGGTGCGGTCGGGGTCGAGGAAGCTCTGCAGCAGCTGGATGCCGACCGGCAGCGTCTGCAGAGCGGGGTCGGATGACGAGATGAGCAGAGTCCAGATGTACTCGTTCCAGGTGCCGATGAACGTGATCAGGCCGAGCGTGATCGCGACCGGCTTGGTCTGCGGGAGCACGATCAGGCGCCAGATCTGCCACTGGTTGGCGCCGTCGATCTTGGCCGCCTCGAGCATCTCGTCCGGCAGCGACACCATGAACTGGCGCATCAGGAAGATCCCGAACCCGCTGACCGCGAACGGCAGGATCAGCGCGATCAGGCTGGTGGTGAGTCCGCCGTCACCACCGCGGCCGAGGATGTCGTTGCCGCCGGCCAGCGGCCAGTTCAGCATGATCAGGAAGGTCGGGATCAGCAGCAGGAACGGCGGCAGCATCATCGTGGCGAGGATGAACCGGAAGATCACCGCCCGCCCGCGGAACCGCAGCTTCGCCAGCGCGTAGCCGGCCATCGACGACGTGATCAGCACCGACACGGTCACGCTGATCGTGACGATCACGCTGTTGCGGAACAACCGGGCGAGCTCCAGCTGTGAGATCGCGTCACGATAGTTGTCCAGGTTGAACGACTTGGGCAGGAGCTTGTACGGGATGACGCCGTACTCCCCTGGGCCTTTGAACGAGCTCATCACCATGTCGAGGAACGGCATCACCATCGCGATCGCACCGAGGACGACGATCAGGTACGCGAACCACGGGAACCCACCACGACGTCGTCTCACGAGGTCTCCTCTCCCCGCCGGCGGGCGATCCAGAGCTGTAGCAGCGTGATCACGAGGATGATCACGAACAGCACCATCGCCATCGCACTCGCGGTCCCCCAGGCGCCGAACTTGAACGCCCGCTGATACATCTCGAACGCCGCCACGTTCGTCGCGTTGACGGGCCCACCATCACCCGTCATCACGATGATCAGCGCGAAGGACTGCAGCCCACCGATGAACTGGGTGATCAGCACGAACAGCAACGCCGGCCGCAGCAACGGCAAGGTGATCGACCAGAACATGTGCCAGGACCCGGCCCCGTCGACCTCCGCGGCCTCGTAGTACATCTCCGGGATCGCCTTGAGCCCAGCGGTCAGGATCAGTACGGCGCCACCGATCGAAGCCCACGCATGGACGATCGTCACCGAAGGCAGCGCGTACGACGCATCCGAGAGGAAGCCGATGCTGTTGACGCCGAGCTTGTTCAGCACGCCGTTGATCAAGCCGGCCGGCTGGTACATCATCTTCCACACGTTGCCGATGGCCACCACCGTCGCGACCACCGGCAGGAAGTACAGCACTCGCCAGAATCCCTGGAAGCTGAGCCGGTCGATGCAGTAGGCCACCAGCACCGAGCCGAACGTTGCCAGCAGCACCGATCCGAAGGCGAACAGCAGCGTGTTCACCAGGATCGGCTTGACGAAGGTGCCGTCGAAGCTGAGCACCTCCCGGAAGTTCGCGACGCCGGCCCACTGGATCGTGCCGAGGTCGAACCCACCCCAGTCCGAGAACGCGAGCACGATCGCGAAGATGAACGGCAGGATCAGGAACACACAGAAGAACAGCAGCACCGGCGTGAGGAACAGGTACGCCGCCCGGCCCTCGCGATGCAGCCTGCCGACCCGCTGGGCCGGCGCCGCGACGGCGCCGACCCTGCTGACCGCGGTGGTCATTGGGGCTTGACGGCCTTGGCCGCTTGGGCCAGCGCGTCGTCAGGACTCTTGCCGTCGGCAAGCACCGTCATGATTGCGTTGTGCAGCGCGGTCTTCGCCTCGTATGCCCCCGGCTGGTTCGGCTCCGCCATCGCGTACGTCGTCGCGTCGTAGATCGGGATCAGGTTCGGGTCCGAGAGCGACTTCTTGTACGTCGCCTGGTCCGCGGTCCGCGGCGGGATCAGACCCTGGTCCGCCAGCCACTTGCCGACCTCGGTGACACCGTCGCCGGTCTTGTGCTCGTTCAGCCAGGTGAGGAACTTCCACGCCTCGTCCGCGTGCTTGCTGCGCTGGTTCACGCCCATGAAGAACCCGTAGGCCAGCGAGCCCTTGTCACCAGCGGCCGGTCCGGGGATCGCCGCGACCCCGACATCGGAGTACTTGTCCTTCATCTGCTCGCGCAGGCTCCCGATCCACCAGCCGGCCTGGATCGCCATCGCGACCCCGCCGCTGCGGAACTGCTTGGTCGGCGAGATCGACGGATTGGTCGCCTTCGCCGTCGCGAGGTCGCTCTCGAGCTTCAGCGCGGCCTTGCCCTGCTCGTTGTCGAACTGCGGCGTCCCGTCGGGTGCGAGGAACTTCCCGCCCGCGGAGTCGAGCAGCGACAGGAACGGGTGCACCGACTTGTTGTCACCGTCCTGGATCAGGCTCAGGCCCTCGACCTGGATGTTGCCCTTGCTGTCCCGCTTGACGGTCTTCTTCGCCGCGTCCTCGAGCTCGGCCCAGGTGCTCGGCGGCTTGGTGATGCCGGCGGCGGCGAGGATCTTCTTGTTGTAGAAGAGCACGTAGGTGTTGAGCTCGGTCGGGTACCCGAGCAGCGTGTCGCCGGTGGTGACCGCGCCCAGTGCCGCCGGGCTGTACTCGGCCTTGATCTTCGACGCGATGTCGTCCGGCACCTTGGCCACGACGTTCGCCTTCTGCAACTGCCCGCCCCACAGGCCGTAGGCGCTGACGATGTCGGCGCCCCGGCCGCCGGTCTGCCGGACCGTCATCGTGGTCAGCAGGTCGTCGAACTTGACGACCTCCGCCTTGACCTGGATGTTCGGGTTGTCCTTGTTCCACTCCGCGATCATCTTGTCCAGCCCGGTTTTCGACGGGCCGTCGCTGTAGTGGCTCAGCAGCGTCAGCTCGACCTTGCCGCCACCACCCGAGCCGCCGCTGCCACCACCGCACGCGGCGCCCGTGGCGAGCAGACCCACGACGACAGCCAGCCTGAGTCCCTTGCAGATTCGCATGTCAGTCAGTCCCTTCGGCCGGGGCCAGCGGCGCCCGGAGGATGGTGAACGTGCGCGTGATGCTGAACCCCGTCTTCAGATAGAGCTGCCCGGCCGGCGACTTCTCGCCGGTCCACAGGAACCAGGCGCTGTGCGCGCCGAGGGCAACCATTCGCTCGAGCGTCAGGTGCAGCAGCACCTTGCCGAGCCCGGTTCCGCGCGCGGCCGGCAGTACGCCGAACGGCCCGAAGCGATCGATCACCGACTCGTAGGTCCCGTGCATCGCCCAGCCGAGGATCCCGCGGCCCGGATCACGGGCCACCACGATGCGGTCCAGTGGCATCCCCGCGACGACGGCCTCGCGGATCGCGCGCGCCCAGTCGGGGTTGAACTCGCCACCGGCGATGGAGATCAGCGACGTCAGCTCGTCGCCGTTCGGGGTGCCGAAGCTGTAGCCCTCGGCCGTCAACGTCTCGATCCGTTTCCCGACGTCCGCCGGGATCTCGTACCCGACCAGACTCCGGTCCATCGCGACCGCGTCGTACTGCCGCTCGAAGCCGAGCGCCGGCAGCAGCCGTCCGGCGGCCGGGTAGCGCGCGGCGTCGAGGCCGGGGAGGAAGTAGTTCGGCGTGTACGAGGAGAAGAAGACCTCGGAGCGCCCGTGGTCGCGGAGCCAGTCCATTGCCGCGGTCAACAGTTCCCGGCCGAGGCCGCGGCCGCGGTGATCGGGGTGGACGAAGAAGAACGGGATCCACCCACTCGCCGGTTCCAGGTCGTCCGCGTCGACCGCGATCAGACGACGTACGGCGTAGGCCGCGCCGACGATCTGATTGTCGACAATCGCGACCTTGAGACCGGCGGCGTCGAAGTTGCGGTCGAGCAGGAAGAGGTCACGAAAGCGCGGGTAACCGATCGGATCGGCCGGGGCCGCCGCCGTCCAGGCCGCGGCGAGCGCCGGGCCGTCGCCGATCTCGAACGAGCGGATCATCACGCTGTCCCTTCGTAGAGCAGTACGCCGGGCCGCACCCAGCCGGCCGGTGTGGTTGCCTCAGGCAAGAGAGCGACCGGGTCGTCGCCCGACTCGAGCGCCTGGCGGAGCGAGTCGGATCCCCACAGCTTGTCCAGCGACGGCAGCAGCCCGAAGTCGTCCGGGTAGAGCTCATTCAGCACCCGCAGCATCACCAGCGCGGTCCGCACCGGCTCGAACGCCGACCGATCGACCGCATGCAGCTGTACGCCGGACACCGCCTGGCCGGCGTACTTGCTGAAGCCGGGCTCGAACCACGTACGACGGAAGATGACTCCAGGCAGGTCGCACGAGCGCAACGCCGGGACGAGCCGATCGTCGACGTACGGCGCCCCGATCGTCTCGAACGGCCGCGTCGTACCGCGTCCCTCGCTGAGGTTGGTGCCCTCGAAGAGGCCCGTGCCGGGGTAGACGAGCGCGGTGTCGATCGTCGGCATGTTCGGCGACGGCGGCACCCACGGCAGCCCGGACGGCAAGGAGCGGGACCAGCCCTCCATCGGGATGACCGTTGCCTCACCCAACTGAAGGGCCAGCTCACCGACGGTCAAGCCGTGCCGGAGCGGGATCGGGGCGCGACCGACGAAGCTCTCGAAGCCCGGCTGTAGCAGCGGACCTTCCACGCGTACGCCGCCCAGCGGGTTCGGCCGGTCGAGGACGATGAACGGCTTGCCGAGGCGCGCGGCCGCCTGCTGGCAGTCGTACATCGTCCAGATATAGGTGTAGAACCGCGTCCCGATGTCCTGGATGTCGAAGAGCACCGCATCCACGCCGGAGAACAGTTCGTCGAGCGCAGGCCCTTGCCGGAGGTAAGTGTCGAAGACCGGCAGCCCGGTGTCCGGATCGTTGCCCTCGGCCTCGGATGCGCCGGCCTGGGCCGTTCCGCGCAGACCGTGCTCGGGACCGAAGAGCGCAGTCAACCGCAGTCCGGACTCCAGCAGCGCGACGGCAGTCGGCCGCAGGTCCGGCAGGACGCCGGTGAAGTTCGTGATCAGCCCGAGGCGGCCGTCGGCCACCAGTCCAGGCTCCGCGGCCAGACGCTCCGCGCCGGTTCGTACCTCCATCGCCACCACCGCCGCCCCAGATCGTGGATCGTGCAGGAACTGGGCAAAAACTTACCGACGCGATCAGGCAAAGGTCAATGGATTACCGGGAACCGTTTGCCAAATCAGGGCAGGAACGGGGCCAGCACGGCAAGGAAGTCGTCGAGGCGCTCGGCGTGGACCCAGTGGCCGGCTTCGGGGACTTCGGCGTACTGGACCTGGGGGAAGTACGACGCGATGGTGGCGCGGTGGTCCTCCTGGACGTAGTCGGACTTGCCGCCGTAGATAAACAGCGTCGGGCCGTCGTACCGCAGTCCCTCGACCGCCGGCCAGCCGGAGATGGCGGGCAGCGCGGCCTCGATGACCGGGAGGTTGGGGCGCCAGCGGGCACCCGACGAATCGAGGATCAGGTTCTGCAGGAGAAAGGCCCGGGTGCCGGGATTGGGTACGGCGGCAACCAGTTGGGCGTCGACGTCGGCGCGGCGCTGCACCGAGGACAGGTCGGCGTTGCGCATCGCCTGGGCGTACTCGACGAAGGCCGGCGGGTAAGCGACCGGCGCGGCGTCGACCACGGCCAGGCGTTCGACGACCTGCGGGAACTGCAGCGCGGTGAGCATCGCGGTCTTGCCGCCCATCGAGTGACCGACGAGCGCGACCGGCCCGACACCGAGCGACTCGATCGTCTCCCGGACGTCCTCGGCCATCTCCGGATAGCTCATCGTGTCCGTGTGCGGCGACGTCCCGTGGTTCCGCAGGTCGAACGCGAAGACCCGGTGCCGGTCCGCGAGGCGCCGGGCCGCGGTCATCCAGTTCCGGCCGGATCCGAACAGCCCGTGCATCACCACGACGGGCGTGCCCGACGCGCCGTACGACGTGACCGGAAGCTTCATCCGCATACCTTTCAGCGGCGGCGTTGCCAGCAGGCGGTGTGCCAGTGGCGTCGCTCGTCGAGGGACTGGGCGCCGCCGATCGCGGCGAGCAGGCTGGGGTTCTCCGGCCAGACCACGACGTGGGGCGTGGCGGGCAGGATCTGCTGGTCGCAGCCGGGACAACGATAGGACTTGGCCGACGCGGAGCCGGACACGCGGCGGACGATCCACTCGCCGTCGGATCGCTCCTCGCGGGCCTGGGTACCACCGAGCAGCGGCCGGTCACCGACCGGCCGCTGCCACTTGGAAGGCCTTCTGCGCGACATAGCTCTTCAAGGCTAGCCGTATGAGCCAGGTCACTCCGGCATGGTCGGCCCGCAGGTCAGCTGCGCGCGACGGCGTACGCCGCGGTGCCGATCAGCTCCATCGACACCTGAAGGCGTTCCAGGCTGACGTTCTTCGCGATGGTGTCCTCGGGCGAGTGGTACGGCGGTTCCAGGTGAGCCGGCGAGATCTCACCACGCCACGAGAAGTTGGCGGACGCGATCCCGACCTCCTGGAACGACTGGTGATCCGACGCACCACGTTGGACCGGACCGACCAGCTGCGGGTCGTACCCGAGCCGCTGACCGGCCGCCCGGACCGCATCCGTCGCCGTGTTGGCCAGGCCGGTGAACGACAGCAGCCAATAGGTGACTGCCGGGTCCCAGCTGGTGGCGACCATGTCGTTCTGGAAGACCGCCCGGTACCGATCGCGCTGGTCCTGTGCGAGCTGCGCGACGTGATACCGGGACCCGATCAGGCCTTGCTCCTCCGAACCCCAGAGCGCGAACCGCAGGGTCGCGTTGGTGGGGAGACGGCTCATCACCCGGCCAGTTCCAGCGTGAGCACGGTGCCCGAGCCGTCGTCGTTCGCACCCGGTGCGCCGATCACCGAGTCGTAGTGACCGCTGACCATCACGATCGGCCCGTTGGTACCGGACTTCCCCCGACGCTCGCCGATCACGTTGTTCGAGATCAGGCCGCGGTGGGCCGTCGTACTGATCCGCAACGGTAGTGAGTTCACCACCGCGAGAGCTTCGCGGATCAGCCGCTTCTGCACCTGGGCGACGCCGATCACCGGGATCGGCGCGTCGGTCAGGCCGCTCGGCGCGAACGCCGACGCCCGGCGGGGGAACACCTGGTCGGCCGGCAAGAGGATCACACCGACAGCACCCCGCGCCACGGCCTCCGCGACTAAGGCCGGGCGCGATGCTGCCACGTCGTCCGCGATCACGATCGAGCCGGCCACGTCAGCCGGCCAGACCGGTGCCGTCGCCGGGCCGACGTCCCGGACCGGACCCTCGACGGTGACGTCGAGCTTGCCACCGGGGGCGGCGCCGGCCTGCCAGCACAGGTCGCCGGGCAGGATGTCCCGGACGTCCTCGATCTCGGCGGTGAACTTGTCCGCCACTCCGAACGGCTCCAGCCGGGTCCGGTAGCCGAACTTGTCGAGCTGGCCGGCGAGGTAGTCGGCCGCTCGCTTCTCACTCGTGGTCCCGCCGATCCGCGGGCCGATGTCCTCGGACAGCACCTGCAGGTGGCGCAGCGCGCGGTCCGAGGACAGGCCGGACACGATCTGGCGGTCGTACTTGTCCAGCGTCGGGCGGTTCATCGCACCCGGTCGCTGGTCGTCGGTGCCCCAGGCGGGGGCGGCGGGAAGAGCAGTTGCGGCGGTGACCCCGGCGACAGCGCCGAGCAGTCCGCGGCGACTCAGACCGGATCTATCGGTCATGCAGGTCTCCTCACAAGGGTGGGCGGCCCCGAGACCTGTGAACCTAACCCATCTGCGACTGAGTCGCCTAGAACTCAGCGCGAAGTTCGCTGCCCACGTCGTGCAGGTGCTGCAGACCCATTCGGTACGAATCGATCAGGGTGGTGCTGACGTACGGCATGCCGATCTGTTCGCAGTACGAGCGGACGACGGGCTGGGCGAAGCGGAGGTTGGCCCGCGGCATGCTCGGGAAGAGGTGGTGCTCGATCTGGTAGTTCAGGCCGCCCATCATCCAGTCGGTGACCAGGCCGCCGTTCACGTTGCGCGAGGTGAGCACCTGCTTCTCGAGGTGGCCCCAGTTGGTCTCGCCGTCGGGCATCTCCATGCCCTTGTGGTTCGGGGCGAAGACGCTGCCCAGGTGCAGACCGAAGATCATGTGGTGGATCAGCGCGAACAGCACCGCCTGGCCCGGCGACATGATCAGGAACAGCGCGGTGAAGTAGAGGACGAGATGCGCGGCCATCAGGCCGAGCTCGAGCCTGGCCTCGCGGCGCGGGCGGCCGAGCAGGAAGCGGATGCTGGAGACCTTGAGGTTGAAGCCTTCCAGCGTCAGCAGCGGGAAGAAGATCTTCGCCTGGTGACGGGTCAGCCAGCCGTGCAGGCCGGTGCGGCCCTCAGCCTGTTCGAGCGTCCAGACCAGTACGCCCTCGCCGACGTCCGGGTCCTTGTCGGTGTGGTTCGGGTTCGCGTGGTGGCGGTTGTGCTTGTCGTTCCACCAGCCGTAGCTCATCCCGAGCAGCAGGTTGCCGTGCACCAGGCCGACCCAGTCGTGCAGCTTGCGGGAGCTGGCGATCTGCTGGTGGCCGGCGTCGTGCCCGAAGAACGCGGCCCGGGTGGTCAGGATGCCCAGCGGGAACGCGAGCAGCAGCACCCACCACGAACTGCCGACCACGGCGATGGCCGCCCAGGTCAGTCCCATCAGGACCACGTTGATCCCGATCGCCATCGCGTACGCCGCCGTACGGCGCTCCAGCAAACCGGCCGCCTTGATCTCCCGCAGTAACGGGGAGAAGTCGGAACCGCGCGTGGCAATAGGGGGTGAAACCGTTGGCTGAGCCATCAAAGGTCCTCGTCTCGGGATCGGGGGAGGCCTAGGCGTACAGCCGCGGCCAGCGTACGTCATCAAGCCTCAGCGCCCTAACGGCTCAGCACATGAGTGCTACTACCCGAACGCGATGGGGAGCCAGTGCCCAGGCGACAGTGGGCCTAACACCACTGAGTCAGGTCTCACACTCGGTCATGATGGAGACATGACCACGATTGCCACCCAGGCGCCGCCGCTGCGGTACCCCAAGCTCGCGCAGCCATGGATCGCGCTGTTCCTGGCCATCCTGGCCGAGCTCGGGATCGCCTTCTTCGTGCTCAACGTGGTGGCCGTGCCGCTGATCGCGGTCTGGGTCGGGATCCCGCTGCTGCTCGTGTTCGTACCGGCCGCACGCTGGTTCGCGAACTGCCACCGGACCATGCTGGCCGGCTTCCTCGGCGAGCCGATCCCCCGCCCGTACAAGAAGCCGCCGGTGCCCGGTGTGCTGATGTGGTTGCGGACGACGCTGACCGACCCGGCTACCTGGCGTGACATCGTGTGGCTGCTGGTGAACGCCGTACTGGGGTTCACCCTGTGTCTGCTGAGCGCCGTACTCTTCCTGGCCACGCTGTTCTATCTGGTCTACCCGCTGCTCGTCGGCGTCACCCCGGAGGGTGTGTTCACCGAGCCGTTCGGCGGGCTGGTCACGGTGAACTTCTGGACCAGCTTCCTGCTGATGCCGGTCGCGCTGATCGCGTTCATGATCTGGTACGCCGCCGGCGAGCGGCTGCTCAAGGCGAACGCGTACATCGCCCGCTCGCTGCTCGGCCCGACCGAGAGCGCCCGGCTGGCGATGCGGGTCCGCGAGCTTGCCGAGTCCCGGGCCGAGACCGTCGACACCCAGGCGGCCGAGCTGCGCCGGATCGAGCGGGACCTGCACGACGGCGCCCAGGCCCGGCTGGCCGCGCTCAGCATGAACCTGGGCATGGCCGAGGAAATGGTCGCCCGTGATCCGGCCCATGCGGCCGCACTGCTCACCGAGGCCCGCGAGTCCGCCAGTACGGCGCTGTCCGAGCTACGCGACCTGGTCCGTGGCATCCACCCTCCGGTCCTCGCGGATCGCGGTCTGGACGGCGCGGTCAAGGCGCTCGCGCTGACCTGCCCGTTCAAGGTCGACGTCACCTTCGACGTACCGGGGCGGCCGCCCGCGCCGGTCGAGTCGGCGGCGTACTTCGCGGTGGCCGAGGCGCTCGCGAACGCGGTCAAGTACTCGGCCGCGACGCAGGCGTGGATCCAGATCACCCACGAGGAAGAGCGGCTGCACATCCTGGTCGGCGACGACGGCGTCGGAGGTGCGGTCGTCCGGCCCGGTGGCGGTCTGTACGGTATCGAACGGCGGCTGGCCGCCTTCGACGGTACGTTGACCGTCGTGAGCCCGAGCGCCGGGCCGACCACCGTGATCATGGAGTTGCCTTGCGAGTCCTCATCGCTGAAGACCACGCCCTCCTCCGGGACGGACTGATCCGCCTGCTGGAGGCGCACGATTTCGAGGTCGTCGAGGCAGTCGACAACGGTCCCCGGCTGGTGCCCGCCCTGGTGGAGCACCGACCGGACGTCGCCGTGGTCGACGTCCGGTTGCCACCGACGTTCACCGACGAGGGCCTGAAGGCCGCGATCGAGGCGCGCCGCCAGGTCCCGGGCCTGCCGATCCTGGTGCTCTCGCAGTACGTCGAGCAGCTCTACGCGCGGGAGTTGCTGACCGGCGGCGGTGGCGCGGTCGGCTACCTGCTGAAGGACCGGGTCTCCAACGTGGCCGAGTTCCTCGACTCGGTACGGCGGGTTGCCGCCGGAGGCACCGCGATGGACCCGGACGTGATCGGGCAGCTCCTGGCCCGCAACACCCGCGACGAGCCGATCAGCCGGCTCACCCCGCGCGAGGCCGAGGTCCTGGGCCTGATGGCCGAAGGCCGGTCCAACGCCGCGATCGCCGGTGCCCTCTTCGTCACCGAGAAGGCCGTCAGCAAGCACACCAACAACATCTTCTCCAAGCTCGACCTGCCCCCCTCGGAGGACGACAACCGCCGGGTGATGGCAGTACTCACCTACCTCTCGTCCCGCTAGGACACGTCACCCGGAACAGGCTCAGCGGCACGCAGACCAGCGACCAAGCCACCCGCGGCTGCGACCCGATCCCGGATCGGGATCCCGGATCGGGATCCCGGATCGGGTGGGAGATCCTCAACAGCCTGCCCCGGCCGCCCGCGGGTCTCGGCCTGGGCGGACGTGGCACACTCACCAACCCGGTCCGTCAGCCGCCGACTGCTCGCCGCCGAGCGGGGCCCGTCTGGCATCGCCCTGTTTGGTGAGTGCTGCAGATCCGGTCAGCGACGCGGCATCGCCCAACCCGCCACCACCGCCGGGCGGGTGCGGGTGAACTTCCAGGCCATCACAATCACCCAGACGCCGCGACCGCCCGCCGGCGGCCATCGTCCCCGCCTCGTTGTGATGGCCTGGCGATCCGCTCGACGGCACGAGCAACACCCACCGAACCAACCGAAGCGCCGGATCTCCCATCCCGCTGTCGGTTCTCCCCTGGTGCACGAGGGGACAACCCACAACAGCAGCGGACAACCCATGCCGTCCACGGTTTAAGAGCGGCTCCTGTACGCCGTTGGGCTCAGGCCGGTGTGGTGGCGGAAACGGGTGGAGAAGTAGAGCGGGTCGGGGTAGCCGACCTCGGCGGCGACCGAGGCGATCGGGCGGGCGGTGAGTTCGAGCAGGCGGCAGGCCGCGTCGAGGCGGCGGCGTTCGACGAACTGCTGGGGGCTGACACCGAGCTGCTCGCGGAAGAGATGGGCGAACCGTGACACCGACAGGTTGACCGCGCGCGCCAACCTGGGCAGGTCGAACCGCGCCTTGAGATCCTGGTCGATCAGCTCGATGACTCGGAGCAGGCGGTCGTCGATCCGGATTGCTTTGGGGTTCTGGGTGTCGCACCAGAGCAGTGCGGCCTCGAGGGCGTTCGCGCTCAGTTGCTCGCCTTGGGTGAGGACGCTGCGCTGGTGCCGGACGGCGAGCCGGAGATGACCGGCGATTCGTTCAGCCGCCGCGGGTGCGGGCCTGAGCAGGAGGATGCCGGGGGCAACTTCGGGCCAGTCGAGCAGCGGCAACCAGTCGGGTTTCGGGTGCAGGTGCGCGTAGAGGAAGTGCCAGCGCGGCCCGGTGGTGGCGTAGTCGTGCCGGGTTCGCGGCCGGACCAGGACAACCGTGCCGGGATCCGCCGTGACAGCTCCGAACCTGCCGGTGCCGTCGAGAGTCTGCACCAGCAGCCAGTCCGTGGTCCCGCGGCGACGATACGTCGCGTACTCAGGTCCCTCGTCGAACTCACCGGTCTCCAGCCGCCGGACAACCGGATGCGGAGACTCAGCAGGATCTCGAAGGTTCACAGCTCGATAGACTATCGCCCGTCCGGACTCCCGGCGCAGATCCTGGACTCATGACTCTACTCATGCCACGCCTCCGGCGCGGCGGGTCATGGGGCTGTTGCTCCCGGCCTTCCCTCGTCTCTCCAGTCGCTTCGCTCCCTCCGCTCCTCAGTCCAGGCCGGGAGGCCCCATGACCCAGACAATCGCCGACATCTACCGGCGGGACGGGATCGTGCAGGTCCCCCAACTGCTCGACGCCGCCGAGGTCGAGCAGCTCAGGACGGTTTTCATGGACCAGGTCGCCGAAGACCACTCGCTCGCGATCGACGACGGCGTACCGGACGACGATCCGCTGGCCCGGTTCCCGCGCTTCGTGCACCCACACCGGCGGACCGATGTAGCGGCTGGCCGGATTGCGCTGGAGCTGATGCTGGACAGCCGGATCCTCGATGTCGTCACCGTGCTGATCGGACCGGCGCTCGGTGCCCAGTCGATGTTCTACTTCAAGCCGCCGGGCGCCCGCGGGCAGGCCCTGCACCAGGACAACACGTTCCTGCGTGCGGATCCCGAGACCTGCCTGGCCGCCTGGATCGCGGTCGACGACGTGGACGCGGAGAACGGCGGGCTCGCGGTCGTCCCCGGTTCGCACCAGACCGAGCTCGTCTGCCCGGAACCGGCCGACCTGACCGAGTCGTTCACCAACGCCGAGGTCCCGGTGCCCGACGGTCTGACCAAGGTGCAGACGAAGATGCGGGCCGGCGACGTGCTGTTCTTCCACGGCAGCGTCGTGCACGGCTCCCGGCCCAACACGAGCGTGGACCGCTTCCGCCGCGCGCTGATCTTCCACTACATCCCGGAGGACAGCACCGAGATCGCCGCCTTCTACAACCCGCTCGTGCGACCGGACCGTCGTACGGCGGTCCTCCCCGAAGCCATCGGCGGCGGCCCCTGCGGCGACTACGCCGACGCCGAACCCTAGGACACGACCTTGGTCAGTTGCTGTAGTCGCGGAAGCCTCGGCCGGTCTTGCGGCCGAGGTAGCCGGCGGTGACGAGGTGCTCGAGCAGTGGGGCCGGCGCGAAGCCAGGCTCGCGGAACTCGAGGTAGAGGGTGCGCTGGATCGCCAGCGAGACGTCCAGACCGACCACGTCGAGCAGCTCGAACGGACCCATCGGCAGGCGACAGCCGAGCTTCATCGCGGCGTCGATGTCGTCGACGTTCGAGTAGTGCGCCTCGAGCATCCGGACCGCGTCGTTCAGGTACGGGAACAGCAGCGCGTTGACGATGAAGCCGGCCCGGTCGCCGCAGCGGACCGGATGCTTGCCAGCGGCAACGGCCAGCGCCGCGACCGTGTCTGCGACCTCGGGTGCGGTGCTGACGGTGCTGACCACCTCGACCAGCTGCATCACCGGCGCGGGGTTGAAGAAGTGCAGCCCGACCACGTCGGCCGGCCGCTTGGTCGCCATCGCCAGGTCGATCACCGGCAGGGACGACGTGGTGGTGGCCAGGATCGCGCCCGGCTTGCAGATCTCGTCGAAGGTCTCGAACAGCGCCTGCTTGACGCTCAGCTCCTCGACCACGGCCTCGATCACCAGGTCGGCCCGGGCGAGGTCGTCAAGTTTCGCCGTACCGGTGATCCGGCGCAGGGCCGCGTCGCGCTCGTCGGACGAGAGCTTGCCGCGCTGGACGCCCTTCTCCAGCGAGCGTTCCAGCCCGGCCCGGACCTGGTCGACCTTCTCGGTGCCGCGGGCGACGTACAGAACGTCGTACCCGGCCTTCGCGCAGACCTCGATGATGCCGACCGCCATCGTGCCGGAGCCGACCACGCCGACCTGCTTGACCGGGCGGACGGCCGGAGCGTCACCTGAGGTCGAAGGGGTCAGGTCGTCGTCCACGACGACCGGCGAGTCCGGAGCCTCGTAGGTGTAGAAGCCACGGCCGGTCTTGCGGCCGAGCAGGCCGGCGGTGACCATCTGCTTCAGGATCGGGGCCGGCGCGTGCAGCCGGTTGCGGCCCTGCTTGTACATCGTGTCGAGGATCTCGTACGTCGTGTCCAGGCCGATCAGGTCGAGCAGCGCCAGCGGACCCATCGGGTAGCCGCAGCCGAGCCGCATCGCCGCGTCCACGTCTTCACGGGTCGCGTAGCGGGACTCGACCATCGAGACCGCGTGGTTGAGGTAGCCGAACAGCAGGGCGTTGGCGATGAAGCCGGCCCGGTCCGCGGCGACCACCGGAACCTTGTCGAGCCGGCGGGCCAACGCAAGTACGTCCTCGACCACGTCCGGCTCGGTGACGACGGTCTTGATGACCTCGACGAACTCCTGCACCGGCGCCGGGTTGAAGAAGTGCATGCCGACGACCCGGCGCGGACGCTGCGTGGCGACGGAGATCTCGGTCACGGACAGGCTCGACGTGTTCGTCGCGAGAATGGCGTCCTCCCGGACGACCTTGTCGAGCTCGGCGAAGATCTCGCGCTTCAGCTCGAGCCGCTCGATGACCGCCTCGATCACCAGGTCGCAGTCGGCGAGCGCGTCCATCGAGGTGGCGAAGGTGACCCGGTCGAACAGCGCCTGCTGGTCCTCGACGGACAGCTTGCCGCGCTTCACGGCCCGATCGGTCGAGTGCTGGATGTGGCCGCGGCCGCGCTCGGCGGCCTCCTCGTCACGCTCGACGCCGACCACGGTCAGCCCGTTGCGCGCGAACACCTCGGCGATCCCGGCGCCCATCGTGCCGAGACCCACCACACCCACCGTCTTCAGTTCCCGAGCCATGCCTGCACTATGCCAGTCCGCACACTGGTCCGCCCATGAGCTGAGTCACCCGCGAGGTCAACTTCACACGCCCTCGTCGAACGCCACCGGCGTCTCCAGCCAGCCGTCCATCAGCCACTCCGGATCCGGCGCGCCGGCCAATGCCGCCGCGATCGGCTTCGGCCGCAGCTGCCGCCCGTCGAGCTCCCCGACCGGCAACCACACCGCCCGATAACTTCCCCGCTCGGACTCGGCCGGACTCGCCAGCTCCAGCCCCTCCCCGGTCCCGAACTCGCCGCCGATCGTCTCGGCCAGGAAGTAGTGCTGGGTGCTGTCGCCGAAGTGCACGACCGCGACGAGCCCGCGGATCTTCACCAGCAGGCCGAGCTCCTCGTGTGCCTCCCGCCGGGCCGCCTCGGCCGGGCTCTCGCCGTCCTCGACCTGACCACCGGGCAGCACGTGGTAGGTCGTACCGTCCCGGACCCGCTCGATCGCCGCGACACCCTGCCCGGACAGCAGCACGACTCCGGCCCGGATCATGCGCGCGTCGCCAGGACGTAGAACCAGCCACCGAACTGGGATTCGCCCCGTCGCAGGTGCTGAACGGTCCAGCCGGTGCTGGTGAGCAGATCACGCAAGGGATCCTCCTGCCACATGACGAAGTGCCGGGGCAGGTCGAGGAGCCGATTCGTCCACTCCTCGCCCTTGCCTTCCCGCGTGCTGAAGGCCAGCACGCCCGCGGCCCGCGCCGCCTTCCGCAGTACGTCGGCCAGTTGGGCACGATCGAAGTGCAGGAACACGGCGTCGGCGAACACCGCGTCGTACGGGCCGCCGAAGTCGTCCCGGAGTGCGTCGAGCGGATCGGCGGCGTACCCGTCGGCACGCATCATGTCGAGGAAGGCCCGCGTCGCGTCGGTCCGCCGTACGGCGAACCCCCGCCGCTCGAGCTCGATCGCGTCCCGCCCGGTCCCGCTTCCCAGCTCCAGCACGCGCCCACCCGGCCCGACCCGCTCGGCGAGCAGGTCGATCAACGGATGATTGGGCTCCTTCGGGATCGACTCCCGGAACCGGTCGGCCGCCTGCTCGTACGTCGCCAGCGTCACCTCGTTGTCGCTCGGCACCCGCGTCCACCCGTCGCCGGTGTGCTCGACGATCGCGGGCAGCCTGAGCCCGAGATCCAGCCCGAGCACCACCACGGTCTCGCCGCGATGCAGATCCGCGATCGCCAGCAACTCGTCGTCGGGACGCCGTACCAGCTCGGGTACGACGGTCAGCGGCACGCCGAGGTGGTCCGCCAGCCGCGCCCCGGCGGCGGCCTCGAACGAACCGGCGTACACCTGGGCGATCGGCTCCCCGACCGCCGGATCCTGCACATCCCCAGGTAGCAGCAGAATCCGCGCGGGGCACATGAGATTCATCCGGCGACGTACTCCAGCGCCTCGGCGGCGTAGTCGGGCCAGGCCGCCGACTGCGCCAGCGGGATCACCACCCACTCCTTCATCGGGCGGCCCATGCCGGGGTCGAACGGCTCGGCGCCGGGCAGCGCGAGCGCCTTCTCCCGGGGCTCGGGCGGGAGCTTGAACGTCATGGCGTCACCGAACATCCCGGCGAGCACCTTCTTGCCGACCTTGAGGCAGGGCATGCCGAACATGCTGCCCCGGACCACCCCGGCCGACACCAGTCCCGCGGCGACCGCGTCGTACGCGGCGATCGCCTGTTCGCTGACCTTCGGCATCATGGCGTCCAGCCTCCCACTCCGTGCGGCCAGGCGACATGGGTTTCGGGCCGGTTGTGGACTACGGTGCTTTCTCGTGCGCTTGGTGATTGCTACGTGTTCTGTGGACTACTCCGGACGGCTGACGGCTCATCTGCCGATGGCGCCGCGGTTGCTGATGGTGAAGGCGGACGGGTCGGTCCTGATCCACGCCGACGGCGGGTCGTACAAGCCGCTGAACTGGATGTCGCCACCCTGCAAGCTGACCGTGGAGGACGACGTCTGGAGCGTTACCAACAAGGCCGGCGAGGAACTGCGGATCACCATCGAGGAGGTGCACAGCGACACCGCCTACGAGCTCGGCACAGACCCCGGCCTGATCAAGGACGGCGTCGAGGCGCACCTGCAAGAACTGCTGGCCGAGCACGTGCACACCTTCGGCGAAGGCTGGACGCTCGTCCGCCGGGAGTACCCGACCGCGATCGGTCCGGTCGACCTGCTCTGTCGCGATGCCGACGGCAAGCACGTCGCGGTCGAGATCAAGCGCCGCGGCGAGATCGACGGCGTCGAGCAGCTCACCCGGTACGTCGAACTGCTCAACCGCGACCCCTTGCTGGCCCCGGTCCGGGGCATCTTCGCCGCCCAGCTGATCAAGCCCCAGGCCCAGTTCCTCGCCACCGACCGCGGCCTCGAATGCGTCACTGTCGACTACGACGCCCTCCGCGGCATGGAATCCGACGTCCTGCGCCTCTTCTGACCATCCCGAAGCGTTGACAGCCCGCTCGGCGCGCCAATACTTAGCAATATGGCTAAGGAAACGGTGATCTGCACCTATCGGGTCCGGGCGGCCGCGGAGGACCAGTTCCGTGCGCTGCTCGGGGAGCACTGGTCGACGCTCCGCGAGCTCGGCTTCGTCACGGAGGAGCGGTCGGTGGTGTTGCGGTCGACGGACGAACCGACGTACGTCGAGATCTTCACCTGGGTGGACGGCGGATTCGGGCGGGCCCACGAGCACCCGGACGTGCTCACGCTGTGGGAGCGGATGGACCCGTTGCTGGAGGAGCGGGACGGGCGGCCGAAGTGGGAGTTCCCGCACTACGTGCCGCAGGACCTGTCCGCTTGACCGCCGGCTCCCGCGGCGGGCGGGATCTGGACGACCTCGACCGGGTGTTCAGCGCGCTCGCCCATCACTCGCGCCGGACCATCCTGCTGGTCCTGCAGCTGCGCGGCGGCGAGATGACGTCAGGTGAGATCGCCGGCCGGTTCGACCACTCCTGGCCGACGATCACGCGGCATCTGCGGATCCTCGAGCAGGCCGGGCTGGTCCACGTCATCCTGCGGGGCCGCGAACGCGTTTACCGCCTGGACACCGGCCCGCTGTTCACTGTCGGCGGTTCGTGGCTGCGCAGATTCGAACCCCCTTCCTGACAGGTTAACTTTTTTGCCCGATTTCGGGCAGATCCTTTGTGTTGGCCCTGGAAGCGCTGCAGAGTTGACGCGTGATCAGTGAGGCGGCGGTGGGGCCGGTGGACGAGCTGGCCGAGCAGGTCAGCCGGACGACCGGCTTGTCCGCGGACGACGCGCGGCGCGTGGTCGCCGACGTCCTGGCCTACTTCACCGAGACGACCGAGGAGTACGTCCGGCGCCGGCACCGGGAGTTGCAGACCTACGGGGCCCGCAACGACGAGATCTTCGCCCGGCTCGGCACCGAGCTCCGGCACTGGCCGGTCCGCTCACCCGAACTCTCCGCCCGGCAGCTGCGACGGATCGTCTACGGCTGACCGGCACACTCCAACCTTCGAAAGGCACCACTACATGTGCGGAATCGTCGGGTACGTCGGCACCAAGCCGGCCGCGCCCATCCTGGTGGACGGACTGGCCCGGCTGGAGTACCGCGGGTACGACTCGGCGGGTGTCGCCGTACTGGGGTCCAGCGAGCTGAAGGTGCACAAGGACGCCGGCCGGGTGCGTGAGCTGGAGGCGTCGCTGCCGAAGCGGTTCGGCGGCAAGCTGGGGATCGGCCACACCCGGTGGGCGACCCACGGCGGTCCGAGCAAGGACAACGCACACCCGCACGCCAGCGGCAACGAGCGGATCGCCGTCGTCCACAACGGCATCTTCGACAACGCCGGCGCGCTGCGCGCCCAGCTCGAGGACGCGGGCGTCAAGCTGCGCTCGGAGACCGACACCGAGGTGCTCGCGCACCTGATCGAGCAGTCCGAGGGCGCCACTCTCGAGGAGAAGGTGATGGCCGCCCTGCGCCGGATCGAGGGCACCTACGGCATCGCCGTGATCGACCTGGACTTCCCGGACCGGATCGTGGTCGCCCGCAACGGCAGCCCGCTGATCCTCGGCATCGGTGACGGCGAGATGCACGTCGCCTCCGACGCGGCCGCACTGATCCGCTACACCCGCCAGGTCGTCTACCTGGACGACGGTGAGATGGCCACCGTCCGCGCCGACGGCTACCGCACCTTCACCCAGGACGCCGCCCCGACCACCAAGACCGCCAAGACGGTCGAGTGGGAAGCCGACGAGTACGAGCGCGGCCTGCACGAGCACTTCATGATGAAGGAGATCCACGAGCAGCCGGACGCCGTCGGCCGGGCCATCCGCGGCCGCCTCGACGAGCGCTTCCACACCGTCCACCTGGGCGGCCTGAACATGGACGCCCGCGAGGCGCGCGAGATCAAGCGGGTCAAGATCCTCGGCTGCGGTTCGGCGTACTACGCCGGCCAGATGGGTGCCCAGTTCATCGAGGAGGTCGCCCGGATCCCCGCCGACGCCGAGCCGGCCTCGGAGTTCCGCTACCGCAACCCCGTCGTCGAGCGCGACACCCTCTACATCGCGGTCAGCCAGTCCGGCGAGACGCTGGACACCCTGGTCGCGGTGCAGGAGCTGAAGCGCAAGGGCGGTCGCGTGATCGGCCTGGTGAACGCGGTCGGCTCGAGCATCGCCCGGGAGGTCGACGGCGGCGTCTACCTGCACGCCGGCCCGGAGGTCTCGGTGGCGTCGACGAAGGCGCTGACCAACATGGCGGTCGCGTTCGCGATGCTCGGCATCCACCTGGGCCGGATCCGCGACGTCTCCCCCGCCGACGGCCGCCGGCTGATCGAGGGCCTGAAGAAGCTCCCCGAGCACATCCAGTCGATCGTGGCCCAGGAGGAGGAGCTGGCCAAGATCGCCGGCCGGCTCGCCCAGCACGAGAGCCTGTTCTTCGTCGGCCGGACCCGCGGCTACCCGGTCGCCCGTGAGGGTGCGCAGAAGCTGAAGGAGATCTCCTACCGGCACGCCGAGGCGTACCAGACCTCGGAGCTCAAGCACGGCCCGCTCGCGCTGATCTCGCCGGACGTTCCGAGTGTGGCGATCGTCCCGGACGACGAACTGCTCGACCGCAACATCGGTGCGCTGCACGAGATCGGCGCCCGCTCCGGTCCGCTGTACGTCGTCACGCACCCGGGCGTCGAGGTCCCGGACGGGGTCGCGGCGAAGATCGTCGTACCGAAGAACGAGCCCGAGCTGGACCCGATCCTGCTCACCATCCCGCTGCAGATCATCGCGTACTACGCGGCCGTTGCCCTCGGCCACGATGTCGACAAGCCCCGCAACCTGGCCAAGTCGGTGACGGTCGAGTAAGGCCCGGACCGCCAGGCCATCACAACTGCAGCTCGCCGGCCCTCGTCACGCTCGCCGTGGCGGGGGCCGCTGCATTGTGCTGGCCTGCACGTCCGCCACCCGGCCTCGTCACCCCTCCGAACGCAAGCCGTGCCACCTCACGCTCGGCGCCCAGGCTCTGGTACGGGTGCAGGCCGAACTCGTTGACCAGCCGCTTGCAGACCTCGACGCCGCGGACCGAGTTGCCCGCCTCGTCCAGCCGCGGCGAGAACGTGACGACCGCGAGGCGCTTCTCCGGCACCACAAGCATCACGTTGCCCGAGACGCCGGACTTCGCCGGCAGCCCGACCTGGCCGGCGAACTGCCCGGAGTCGTTGTACATCCCGCTGTGTCCCATCACGGACAACACCCGCCCAGCGGTCTCCTGGGAGAACACCCGCTCACCCGAGTACGGCGCGACGCCGCCGTTGGCCAGCGTGGCTCCGGCCGCCGCGAGCCGCTGGGCGTCGACCTCGAGTGAGCAGACGGCGAAGTAGAACTCGGCCGCCTTCTGCGGCGCGTCGCGGTCCTTCGGGTCCACGTTCAGCATGTCCTTCGCGGCCATCAGGTTGGCCAGGCCGCGATTGCCGTGGCCGGTGTCGCGCTCGGCCAGGAAGGTCCGGTGGTCGAAACCGGGTGGCGCGCCCATCATCCGGGCCCAGGTCTGCTCGACCTTGGCGAACCGCTCGGACACGTCCAGGTCGGGCTCGACCAGCGCGAGGGTCGCCATCGCGCCGGCGTTGATCATCGGGTTCTGCGGCTTGCCGGCCGCGTCCAGCGACAGCCTCGGGTCGTTGAAGGTCCCGCCGCTCTGCTCCTGACCGACCCAGCGGTGCACGTCGGCGGCGCCGAGCTGCTCGAGCGCCATCGCGTAGCTGAACGGCTTCGACGTCGACTGCACACTGAACCCGACGGTCGCGTCGCCGATCTGGAACACCTGCCCGTCCCCCGTGCAGACCGCGATTCCGAACCGTTCCGGGTCCGCGTTGCGCAAGGTCGGGATGTACTGCGCGACCTCACCGGACCGCTCGTCCAGGAGCTCGGCGTAGATCCGCTCGACGCCCTGGGTGAACTCGGCGAACTCGTCCGGCCGCATCGACAGCTGCCCTTGCAAGGCACGCCAGATCACCGGCTCCCGGACCACTTCCCGGAACTGCTCGAAGTCGAGCCACTCCGGCTGACCGGGCTCGAACGGCGTATCGGAGTCCACCGTCGAACTCACCGCGCGCTCGACGCGCGGGTCGTCGGCGCGGAGACCGGCCTGCCCCAGCTCCTCGAGCAGCTTCCACTTCCAGACCACGTTCGCCCGGTCGGTGTCGAGCGAGCGGAACAGACTCTCCACGTCGAATTCGGCCATGCGACAGACCTTCTCCGGCGTGTGTTTCCGGGCTGGTTCCCTGGTGTTACGAGACCGTCAAACAGCTAGTCGTCGTACAAGTTGATTGCTTGTATGATCACTGCATGGACCACATCCGCCATGTCCGGCTGTCCTCCGTCGTCCTGCCGCTCGACCAGCCGATCAGCGACGCCAAGGTGCTGACCGGCCGGCAGCGGCCGATGACCGAGATCGTCTTCCTGTTCGCGGAGATCGCGACCGCGCAGGAGCAGCACGGGATCGGGTTCAGCTACTCGAAGCGGGCCGGTGGTCCGGCGCAGTACACGCATGCCAAGGAGGTCGCCAGCGGGCTGATCGGCGAGGATCCGTCGGACATCGCGAAGGTGTACGACAAGCTGCTGTGGGCGGGCGCGTCGGTCGGACGGTCCGGGGTGGCGACGCAGGCGATCGCGGCGATCGACATCGCGCTGTGGGATCTGAAGGCGAAGCGGGCCGGTCTGCCGCTGGCCAAGTTGCTCGGGGCGCATCGTGACTCGGTCCGGGCCTACAACACGTCCGGTGGCTTCCTGCACGCGCCGATCGAGGAGGTCAAGGAGCGCGCGTCGAAGTCGCTGGCGGACGGCATCGGCGGGATCAAGATCAAGGTCGGGCAGCCGGACACGCGGATCGACCTCGAGCGGGTCCGCGCGGTCCGCGAGCACCTCGGCGACGGCGTACCGCTGATGGTGGATGCGAACCAGCAGTGGGACCGGCCGACGGCGCTGCGGTTCGGCCGCGTGCTGGAGCAGTTCGACCTGGTGTGGATCGAGGAGCCGCTCGATGCGTACGACGCGCTCGGACATGCGGAGCTCGTGGCTGCGCTGGACACGCCGATCGCCACCGGGGAGATGTTGTCGAGTGTCGGCGAACACGTCCGGCTGATCGAAGCGCGGGCTGCCGACATCATCCAGCCGGACGCGCCGCGCATCGGCGGCATCACGCCGTTCCTCAAGTTGGCCACGCTGGCTGATCATCATGGACTTCAGTTGGCGCCGCACTTCGCGATGGAGATCCATCTGCACCTGGCCGCGGCCTATCCGCGCGAACCGTGGGTCGAGCACTTCGAGTGGCTGAATCCCTTGTTCAACGAGCGGCTGGAGACACTGGACGGCCGCATGCTCGTGCCCGACCGTCCGGGCCTGGGCTTCACCACGAGCGAGCAGTGCGCCGCGTGGACGGTCGACGCGTGTGAGTTCGGCACCCGATGAGCGGACGAGGGCTGGCCTACGAGCTGGTCGAGGAGCTGAAGCGGCGCATCCTCAGTGGAGAGATCGCGCCCGGCGAGAAGTTGCCGGCCGAGAACAGCTTGGTCGAAGAGTTCGGCGTCAGCCGGACGGTGGTGCGGGAGGCTGTCTCGCGGCTGCAGGCCGCCGGGTTGGTGGAGACGTTCCAGGGACGCGGGTCGTTCGTCCTGGAGGTGCCGGAGCGGACCTCTGGGCTGCGGGAGGTTCGGTCGCATCAGGACGTGCTGGAGTTGATGGACTTCCGGATCGGCGTCGAGAGCGAGGCGGCGGGCCTTGCGGCGGTACGGCGTACCGAGCATCAGCTGCTAGGGATTGAGCGGGCGCTGGCCGACTTCCGGCGGATCGGGGACGACCCGAGCCGCTCGGTGGAGGCGGACTTCGCGTTCCATCTGAAGGTCGCGGCCGCGGCCGGGAACCGCTTCTACTCCGACCTGATCGGGTCGCTCGGGCCGATGATGATCCTGTTGCCGCGGACCCGGCTGGATCCGGCGTACGAGATGTCGGACCCCGACCATCTCACCCGCGTCGTGCACGAGCACGAGAACATCCACGCCGCGATCGCCCGCTCCGACCCCGAAGCGGCCCGAGCCGCAGCGCGGGTGCACCTGGCGAACACCCGCCACCGCCTCGCGATGCCCACAGAGCATCGATAGATCCAAAAACGAACTTGGACAGGTATTCAGAATGCTTCCTAGGCTCACGAGCGTGACCCACTACTCCCCCGCCGAACTGGCTGCCCAGCTCAAGACCGGACTGCTGTCCTTCCCGGTCACGCATTTCACTCCTGACCTGAGCTTCGACGAGGCCGGCTACCGCGAGCACCTCTCCTGGCTGAGCCAGTACGACGTCGCCGGCCTGTTCGCCGCGGGCGGCACGGGCGAGGGCTTCTCCCTGACCCCGGCGGAGATCGACAAGGTCGTCCGTACGGCGGTGTCCGAGGTGAATGGCCGGGTCCCGGTGATCGCACCCGCCACCGGCGGTACGGCGACCGCGATCGAGCAAGCACAGGCCGCCGAGGCCGCCGGCGCTGATGGGGTCTTGCTGCTCCCGCCGTACCTGACCGAAGCCGGTCAGCGTGGTCTGAGCGAGCACGTGTCGGCGGTCTGTCGCAGTACCAATCTCGGAGTCACCGTCTACAGCCGGGCGAACGCGATCCTGACCGATGTCACCGTCGCCGAACTCGCCGACCGGAACGCGAACCTGGTCTGCCTCAAGGACGGCGTCGGCAACATCGAGCTGATGACCCGCACCTACGCCCGCGTCGGCGACCGGCTGACGTATATCGGCGGCCTGCCGACGGCCGAGACGTTCGCGTTGCCGCTGCTGCAGCTCGGCGTCAGCACGTACTCGTCGGCGATCTTCAACTTCGTCCCCGAGTTCGCGCTCGGCTTCTACGCCGACGTCGTCGCGCAGGACCGGGAGTCGGTCTACCGCAAGCTGAACGAGTTCGTCATCCCTTACCTCGACATCCGCGACCGGATGAAGGGGTACGCCGTCTCGATCGTCAAGGCCGGCCTCACCGCGATCGGGCGCAGCGCAGGCCCGGTCCGGCCGCCGCTACAGGACCTGACCACCGAAGAGGTCGCCCAGCTGACCGATCTGATCGGCAAGATCCAATGACGCCGACCATCACGTCCGTCGAGGTCGTGCCGGTCGCCGGGTACGACAGCATGCTGCTCAACCTGAGCGGCGCGCACGGCCCGTTCTTCACCCGCAACGTCGTGATCATGACCGACAGCTCGGGCAACACCGGCCTGGGCGAAGTGCCGGGCGGCGAGAAGATCGCGTCGACCATCCGCGAGGCCGCGGGGTTGGTGACAGGCCAGGAGATCGCGCGCTACCGCCAACTCCTGCGGGACGTCGGCCGTGCTTTCGCCGACCGCGACTCAGGTGGCCGCGGTCTGCAGACCTTCGACCTCCGTACGACGGTCCACGCGGTGACCGGACTCGAGTCGGCTCTGCTCGATCTGCTCGGGCAGCATCTCGGCGTACCGGTGGCCGAGCTGCTGGGCGACGGGCAGCAGCGATCTGCCGTGCCGGTGCTCGGCTATCTCTTCTATGTCGGTGATCCGGCGGGCACGGAGCTGCCGTATCTGACCGACGACGGCTTCGGTGATCGCTGGTCGCGGCTACGGCGACAGCCGGCGTTGACCCGGGACGCGGTGGTGGCGCTGGCCGAGGCGGCGCAGGAGCGGTACGGATTCGCGGACTTCAAGCTGAAGGGCGGGGTCTTCGACGCCCACGTGGAGATCGACGCGGTGCGCGCGCTGGCGGAGCGGTTCCCGTCCGCGCGGATCACGATCGATCCGAACGGCGCCTGGCTGGTGCGCGAGGCGATCGCGGTGTGCTCGGGGCTGCACGACGTACTCGCGTATGCCGAGGATCCATGTGGCGCCGAGGCGGGGTTCTCCGGGCGGGAGACGATGGCCGAGTTCAGGCGAGCGACCGGGCTGCGAACGGCGACCAACATGATCGCGACCGATTGGCGCGAACTGGCGCAGGCCATCCGGGTCGACGCGGTGGACATCCCGCTGGCGGATCCGCACTTCTGGACGATGGCCGGGTCGGTGCGGGTCGCGCAGTTGTGCCACGACTTCGGGCTGACCTGGGGGTCGCACTCGAACAACCATTTCGACATCTCGCTCGCGATGTTCACCCAGGTCGGTGCTGCCGCGCCGGGCGACATCACCGCGCTCGACACGCACTGGATCTGGCAGGACGGGCAGTCGCTGACGAAGGAGCCACTGCAGATCGTCGGCGGCGAGATCGCCGTACCGAACCGTCCTGGTCTCGGTGTCGAACTCGATCGCGACGCACTGGCCGTCGCGCACGAGCTGTACCTGCGGCACGGACTCGGTGCGCGGGACGACGCGGTCGCGATGCAGTACCTGATCGAGGACTGGACCTTCGACCCGAAGCGGCCCTGTCTGGTGCGCTGATGCCGCAGGCAACCGGTGGCGTGATCGCGATCAGCGGGTAACAATCTGTAGATGCGCGTGATCGTGGTGGGTGCGGGCGTGATCGGGCTGAGTTGTGCCGTCCGGCTCGCCGAGGGTGGGTACGACGTGGCCGTGTTCGCCCGCGACCTGCCGTTGGAGACGACGTCGGCGGTGGCGGCTGCGATCTGGTACCCGTACCTGTCGGCCCCCGAGGATCGCGTCGCCGCCTGGTCCAGGACGGCGTACGAGGAGTTCGCGAAGCTGGCGGAGCTCGAGCCGTCGGTGCGGATGCGGCACGGGCGCGAGTTCCTGGAGGAACGGACGCCGGATCCGCGCTGGGCCGACGTACTGCCTGATCTGGCCCGGGTGCCGTCGCCGCCGGCCGGGTTCGTGGACGGGTGGTCGTTCACGGCGCCGGTGATCGAGATGCCGGTCTATCTGCAAGCGCTGGTGAAGCGGCTCGAGCAGGCCGGTGGAACGCTGACCCGCTCGGCGCTGTCCGCGCTGCCGACCTCGGCCGACCTGGTGGTGAACTGCACCGGCCTCGGCGCCCGGCTGACCGCCGCCGACCCGACCGTGACGCCGGTCCGCGGTCAGGTGATGACGGTCGAGCAGTGTGGTCTGTCCGAGTGGCTGATCGCGGACCGCCCTCCCTACGACCTCACCTACGTCATCCCCCGCGAGAACGACGTCGTCGTCGGCGGCACCAGCCAGCCCGGCGACTGGACCATGGCGGTCGACCCCGAGACGACGGACCAGATCCTCGCCCGCGCTGCCGAACTCGTCCCGCAACTCCGCAAGGCGAAGATCCTCCGGCAGCGCGTCGGGCTCCGTCCGGCCCGCCCGACGATCCGCTGCGAACTCGTCCGCACTCGCACCGGCGAGCCTGTCATCCACTGCTACGGCCACGGCGGCTCCGGCGTCACCCTCTCCTGGGGCTGCGCCGACGAGGTCTTCGAACTTGTCCAAAGCGTCTGATCACCCGGTCATCCTCGACGGCGGCCTCTCGAACGCCCTCGAGGATCGCGGGCATGATCTGTCCGACGCGTTGTGGTCGGCGCGGTTGCTGAAGGATGCGCCGGCGGAGATTGCCGCGGTGCATCGGGCGTACTACGAAGCCGGGGCGATGGTCGCGACCACCGCCAGCTATCAGGCGAGCGTGATCGGCTTCGAGCGCGCCGGGCTATCGCGGGGTGAGGCCGAGCGGCTGATCGCCAGCAGTGTGCGGATCGCCCGCGACGTACGGGACGCGCTGGGCGGCGGCGGGCGGTTGGTTGCCGCGTCGGTCGGGCCGTACGGCGCGATGCTCGCGGACGGCTCGGAGTATCGCGGTCGGTACGGCGTGCCGGCTTACGTCCTTCGAGACTTCCACGGGCCGCGGCTGGAGCTGCTGATCGGCGCCGGGCCGGATCTGCTCGCGGTCGAGACGATCCCGGATACGGACGAGGCCGAGGTGCTGGTGGAGTTGCTGGCCGAAATGGACTTCCCGGCCTGGTTCTCGTACTCGATCGAGGGCTCGCGCACCCGCGCCGGCCAACCACTGAAGGACGCCTTCGCGATCGCCGCGATCGACCAGGTGGTTGCCGTAGGCATCAACTGCTGCCGGCCGGACGACGTGCAACAGGCAGTGGAGACGGCTGTCGCGGTCACCGGCAAACCCGCCATCGCCTACCCGAACAGCGGCGAATCCTGGGACGCCACCACCCACCAGTGGACCGCAACCCCGACAATCACGACTCCAACCGCCATCCCGGGCCCGATCGCCGACCCAACCACCTACCCCACCACCATGCGCACCCTCACCACCCTCTCCCTCGGTTGGCGGCGGGCAGGAGCGGAGTACATCGGCGGCTGTTGCCGGGTCGGCCCAGCGGACATCCGCGCCCTGGCCAGCGCTATCGGTCGAAGCTAGTGCCCCGTCAAGCCAAGTCAGCCGGGGAGGCCAGGTGTGGGGTTCACCCCTGATCTGGTCCCTTCACATCTGGCATGCGGTGGATAGAAGGGTGCAGCTGCGAGGTTGACCTCTGAAATTGGGCTCTACTGCTGGATGTGTGGGCGAGGTCGGCCGGTGTGCAAGCTCGACAGGAGGTGTCGGTCGGGGGCGTTGGTCGGGCGTGGCATTCACGCCTGACCCCGGCCGGCCAGGCCGGCGCCAGGGCGGACACCTCCTGTCGACCTTGCACACCCCCAGCCACCGTCCGCATGCGTGCGGCAACGACCTCCACGCCTCTTGGCAGAGCTAGCTGGTGTCGCCTGGTCGGTTCTCGGCGTACACGATGAGCCTGTTCCCGTCCGGGTCGGCGAGGTGGAAGACGCTGACGCTGCCGATGTCCTCCACCGGTCCGACCTCCCGTGCGTGCTCGCCGGCGAAGGCGTGCGCCGCATGGATGTCGTCGGCGGGCAGCATCAGCAGCGGCCCGCCCGGCTGAAACGCGCCGCGGGCATGCGCATGACCGTCGAGGGTCAGCCCGGTCGGACCGTCCATCGGGACGTCGTAGATCAGTCCTTCATGGCTCGTCGCCGACTGCGGCACGCCGAGGAGCGCGCTGTACCAGGCGATCGCCCGCTGCATGTCGGTGACGTGGACGAAGACTGCGCCGATCCGGTTGTGGATCGGTGCCGACGCATCAGCTGGCATGGTCACACGCCTAGGACCTGGCAGAGGAGGTCGAGGGCGCCGGGGTAGGCGTGGTCGGGTGGCGTGCCGTAGCCGACGATGACGGCTTGGCGGGTGGCCGGGGTCGGGTCGAAGTGGTACCTGCTGAGGCTGGCGAGGCCGAGACCCTGGCGGGCGGCGCGGGCGACGATGTCCTCGGCGTCACCCGGTACGTCGAGGAGGACGTGCATTCCGGCCGAGATGCCGGCGACCTTGACCTCCGGGGAGCGGACCGCGAGCAGTTCGACCAGGCGGTCCCGACGCCGGCGGTAGTGCATGCGCGAGCGCCGGACGTGCCGGTCGTAGTGGCCGGAGGCAATGAATTCCGCCAGCGTCAGCTGGTCGAGCGTCGCGGTCTGGTAGTCCGCGGTCCGTTTGGCCGCGATCACCGGCTCGATCAGCCGCTGCGGCAACACCATCCAGGCGAGCCGAAGGCCGGGTGCGAGACTCTTGCTCGCCGTCCCCGTGTACGCGACCCGCTCGGGATCCAGCGCCTGCAACGCCCCCACCGCCTGCCGGTCGTAGCGGAACTCCCCGTCGTAGTCGTCCTCGATCAGCACCGCCCCGGACTCCCGGGCCCATTCGACCGCCGCCGTACGACGCTCAGGCGCGAGCGGCACGCCCGTGGGCATCTGATGGGCCGGCGTGAGCAGCACACCTTGACCGGACAGCTCCGACACCTGTGCACCCAGCTCGTCCACCGGCACCGGCACGGGTTCGAGACCGCGCGCCCGGATCACGTCCCGGTGCAGGCCGTACCCGAACTCCTCCACCGCCATCGTCGTACCGCCCTGGGCCTTGACGGCCTCGCTGAGCAGACTCAGGGCCTGCACATACCCCGAGCAGATCAGGATCCGCTCCGGATCGGCCCGCACCCCACGCGCCCGGGCCAGGTAGTCGGCGAGCACCCGGCGCAACTCGATCCGGCCGCGCGGATCACCCAGTCCGAACGCCTCGTTCGGCGCCGCGGGCAACGCCTTCCGGGCCGCGGCCAGCCACTCACCCCGCGGAAACGTCGACACATCGGGCGACCCCGGCGTCAGGTCGTACCGGAAACTCCTTGCCTCAGGCAACGTCGGTACGGCGATCGCCGGTGTGCTGACGCGGTTGGCGACGACCGTGCCGGACCCCTGGCGTGCGGTCAGCCAGCCCTCGGCGACCAATTGTCCGTACGCGTCGGCGACTGTGTTGCGGGCGATCCCCAGATCGCGGGCGAGCGACCGCGACGACGGCAACCGCGTGCCAGCCGGCAACCGCCCGCTCCGGATCGAGTCGTGCAAGGCCCGGACCAGCTCGTTGCGTCCCCGTGCCGCGGCCAGATCCAGATGAAGATCCGCCCCGACCACATCGGAATCCTCCATGAAACGGGACCCTATCCCGCCGCCTCGCGTCCCAGTCCGTTCAGCCCGCCACCAGTTCCTCGCTGATCTCCCAGAGCCGCCTCGCGGCCGCCTCGTCGTAGCTGCGCGCCGAGGACGCCTTGGGCTTGCCGTTGACGAAGTACTTTCCGGACACCTGCGCGAGACCTGGTGCCGACGCCAGGTGAATCGAGGTGGCGGCACCCCGCGCCGGAGACTTCAGGAACGGCCGCAGAACCGGAACGAGTACTCGCTGCACGCCGCTGGGATCCTCGGCACCGAAGGCGGTGCGCACCACGCCGGGATGCAGCGCGTTGGTGGTGATCGAGGTTCCCTGCAGCCGTCTGGCGAGCTCGTAGGTGAACAGGATGTTGGCGAGCTTGGACTGGCTGTAAGCCCCTTCGCCGGAGTAGGACCGCTCCCCCTGCAGGTCCTCGAAGTCGATGCGCCCGGCGGTGTGTGCGTTCGAGGACACTGTGACCACGCGGGCCGTCCCGCTCTCCCCGAGCCGCTCCAGCAGCAGCTGGGTGAGCAGGAACGGTGCCAGATGGTTGACGGCGAAGGTGCGCTCGAGCCCGTCGGCGGTGACGTGCCGGGTGTTCCAGTAGCCGCCGACGTTGTTGACCAGCACGTCGATGCGGGCGCGATCCGCGAGTACCTCGGCGGCCAACCGCCGTACCTGTGCCTGCGAGGACAGGTCCGCGACAAAGACATCCACCTGCGCGCCGGTCGCCGTGCGGATCTCGTCTGCGGCAGCCTCGGCGCGCCCGCGGTCGCGACCGGTGATCGCGACGCGGGCGCCGAGGATGGCGAGGCCGGCGGCGGTGGCCTTCCCGATGCCGCCGGTGCCGCCGGTGACCAGCACCGTCCGGCCGGCCATCGGACCCTCGTGGTCAGGTGTCATCTGCCTACTTGACCTCTGCTCGCATCACCATCCGGAGCCCGATCAGCAGCGGGATGACAAGCCAGACGATACCGGTGACGGCGATGTTGGCCCACTGCTCGCCGGTCAGCGACTTGTCGAAGACGAACAGGCCGCTCTGCGCGAACTGGATGTCGACCCAGGGCTGCAGGTCGTGGAACCACTGGGAGCCGGCGGCCAGCAGGCTGAAGATCGTGGGCAGCAGGAAGGTGAGGACGAAGTACGCCACCACCGCCCCGATCGAGGCCCGGATCAGGACGCCCAGCATGAAGCCGATCAGCAGGCTCAGGACCATGCCGAGGACGTAGTACAGGCATTGGGTGATCGTCACGTCCCACACCAGCGTGGCGCCGGTGACGGCGGCACCCAACAGGTTGCCGAGGGCCCCGACCGCGAACGTCAGTGCCATCGCCGCGATCGCGATGACGACCGACGAGATCCCCTTGGCGGTGATGATCCGGCCGCGGTGCGGGGTCAGCGTGAAGGTGGTCAGGCCGGTGCGCTGGCTCCATTCACTGGTGACGGCCAGGATCGCGACCAGCGGCAGGATGATCACCACCGGGAAGCGGATCGCGGTCGCGAAGGTGGAGTAGGTGAGTTGGTCCTCCGCGGCGAACAGGATGACGCCGGCGGCGGCCAGTACGGCGGTGATCGCGATGCTGGCGATCAGCCAGAAACCGGATCGGGTGTCGAACATCTTGCGGAGCTCGACGGCGATGATGCGGGTCAGCGGGACCGGCTGGACGACGGCTCGGCGCGGCCGGACGGCTTCTACTGCGACGGCGGTCATGCCGGTGCTCCTTCGCGCTGGGTCGTGGAGGTGAGCTCGAGGAACATTTCCTCCAGGCCGGCGCCTTCGGCGGCCCGCAGTTCGGTGAGGGCGATCCCCGACTCGAGCGCCACCGTCCCGACGAGTGCGGCGTCCGCGTCGGTCCGCAGCGCGCCGTCGCCGGTCGGGCTCGCGGTGAGTCCCCAGTCCGTCAACGCCTGCTCGAGGCGGGCCAGATCCACGGCGCGCACGATCGTGCCGGCCGCGTGCAGCAGTTCGCTCTTGGTGCCTTGGGAGACGATCCTGCCGTGGCCGATCATGACGATGTCGTCGGCGATGACCTCGATCTCGTGGAGGAGGTGCGAGGACAGCAACACGGTTCCGCCGCGGTCGGCGTACCCGCGGAGCAGGTCACGCATCCAGCGGATGCCGGCCGGGTCCAGTCCGTTCGCGGGCTCGTCGAGGATCAGTACTTCCGGGTCGCCGATCAGGGCGGTCGCGATACCGAGCCGTTGCCGCATGCCGAGGGAGTACTCCCCCACCCGCCGGGAGGCTTCGCCCGGGGTCAGGCTGACCGCGGCCAGCATCTCCTCGACCCGGGTGCGCGGCAGGCCCATCAGGCGCTGGGCCAGGGTCAGGATCTCGCGGCCGGTGCGACCGGCGTGCTGCGCGGACGCGTCGAGCAGGACGCCCACCTCGAGCCCCGGGTTGGGCAGGTCCGCGAACCTCCGCCCGTCGATCGTGGCGGTTCCGGACGTGGCCCGGGTCAGCCCGACCATGATCCGCATCGTGGTCGACTTGCCGGCGCCGTTCGGGCCGAGGAATCCGGTCACCCGGCCCGCGGCGGCGGTGAAGCTGACGTCGTCGACCGCGAGGGTGGCGCCGTACTTCTTCGTGAGTCGCTCGACGGTGATCACGCGGACAGGCCGGTGATGGCGATCTTGCCGCGGGTCCTGCCGGTGGTCAGGTGGCGCATCGCATCCGGGACCTGGTCGAGCGGGTAGGTCCGGTCGAGGCTTGGGGTGACCTTGCCGGCCTCGATGAGGGGCGTGAGCCGTTCGAGGTCGCTACCGCGTTCCTTGTTGACGAAGAAGGTCAGGCGCTGGCGCACGAACAGCGACAGGGCCAGCGCGCGGAACTGCCGGTTCATACCGCCGCTCAGGCTGCCGCCGTCCTCACCACCGGTGATGACGGCCGTCCCGGTTGGCGTCAGCGCGCGCCGGAGCCTCGAGAGCTTGGGGTTGCCTGCGATGTCGATGATCAGGTCGTACTGATTCCCGGTCTCGGCGAAGTCTTCGCGGGTGTAGTCGATGACGTGATCGGCGCCGAGCGCCCTGACCAGGTCCAGCTTGGCGGTGCTGGCCACGCCGGTCACTTCCGCCCCTGAGGCCTTGGCCAGCTGTACGGCGTAGCTGCCGACGCCACCTGATGCGCCGATGATCAGGACGTGCTGGCCGGCCTCGACCCGGCCGGTGGTCAACGCATCCTGGGCGGTGAGCGCGGAGACCGGGACCACAGCGGCCTGTTCGAAGGAGAGGTTGGCCGGCTTGGGGGCGAGCTTGTCCTCGCGGGTGACGGCGTACTCGGCGAACGAGCCGGGTGCGACGCCGTACACCTCGTCGCCGACGGAGAACTTGGTCACCGCCGCGCCTACGGCCTCGACCGTGCCGGCGACATCTCGTCCGGGCACGGGGTTCCGCGGGCCAAGGAACCCGAAGGCGAGCCGGAGGAGGTACGGCTTGCCCGTCATGACGTGCCAGGTGCCGCGGTCGAGGCCGGCGGCGTGCACGTGGACGAGTACCTCGTTCGCGGCCGGTTCGGGCCGGGCGATGTGTCCGACCTGCAGGACGTCGGCTTCGCCGTACCTGTCCTGCACGATCGCCCGCATCGTGGTCGTGGTCGTGATGGCCATGGTGGTTCCCCCTGGTGTGCTGGATCTCGAAGCGTGTACCGGATCTCGGAGCCCCCAGCGCCGATGGCCTTTCGTACTAAGTACGGCCAACGTATCGTACTTTGTACGAAACTGCTATGGTCCGGGGGTGGAAAAGTCCGTGCGCGACAGCGACGCACCGCGAGCACGCCAGCGGCTCAGCCGGGAGCGGGTGCTGAACGCCGCCGTCGGGGTGGCCGACGCCGGCGGGCTCGGGGCACTCACGATCCGCTCCCTCGCCCAGGAGCTCGGCGCGAAACCGATGTCGGTCTACTACCACGTCGCCGGCAAGGAGGCGATCCTCGACGGCATCGTCGACGTGGTCTTCGGTGAGATCGACCTGCCGTCACCCGGCGGCGACTGGCGCTCGGAACTGCGCCGGCGCGCTGCGTCCGCCCGTCAGGTGCTGCGGCGGCATCGCTGGGCGATCGGGTTGATGGAGTCCCGGACCGCCCCGGGCCCGGCGACGCTGCGCCACCACGACGCGGTCCTCGCCACCCTGCGCGCGGCGGGCTTCTCGCTGGAGATGACCGCGCACGCCTACGCCCTGATCGACAGCTACACCTACGGCTTCGCACTCCAGGAAGCCGGCCTCCCGTTCGAAGGCCCCGACACCGTGGCGCCGGTCGCGGAGTCGATCATGGAGCACTTCACCGCCGGCGACTACCCCCACCTCGTCGAGATGGCTACCGGCTACTACTTCAAAACCACCTACGACTTCGCCGACGAATTCGACTTCGGCCTCAACCTCATCCTCGACGCCCTCAGCGCATCCCTCCAGTCAGCAAACGGCGGCGACGCCGGTAGCGGGGATCTGCACGGATGACTTCGGCGCGTGCTCAGGGCGCACCGTCAACAGATGGAGTGGTTGTTGTTTGTGGCGGTTGGCTGACCGGATCGACCGCCACTACCGGTGCGCAACTCCATCCTCAGACCACCCCACCAACCATCCCGAGCCCGGAAGTTCCGATGACCCCTTGGTGATTTCGGGGGCCGGACGCCTACTGAGCGCATTGGCCCCTGGATCTTGGTCGGAAGTGGACCACGTGCCTGGGCCGGTGTGGTCATAGCGTGGGGATATGAGTTCAACAATGACGCGGCGGGTGAAGCTCGCCAGCGTGGTTCCTGATTTCTACAAGGCGATGATCGAACTGGATGCGGTCTCCGATCGGGGGCTGGATCCGAAGCTGGCTCACCTGGTGCGGATCCGGGCCTCGCAGATCAACGGGTGTGCGTACTGCACCGATATGCACTCGCTGGATCTGCTCCACGTCGGCGACGACCAGCAGCGGATCACCTTGCTGCCGGTCTGGCGGGAGGCCCGGAAGTTCTACTCCGAGCAGGAGCAGGCCGCGCTCGCGCTGACCGAGGCGATCACGCTGATCAGCGTCGACCACGTGCCGGACGAGGTGTACGACGTTGCTGCGCAGGCGTTCGACGAGAAGGACCTTGCACAGTTGATCGCATTGATCATCACCATCAACATGTGGACCCGGGTGGGCGTTACCGGAAGGATGGAGCCCGGCCACTACAAGCCGAGCTGAGCCCCGATGACAGCCACAGCCGAACTGTTCCGCGCCCTCCACCACGGCGGCACTCCCCTGGTCCTGCCCAACGCCTGGGATCCGGTGAGTGCCCGGATCATCGCCGAGGCCGGCTACCCCGCTGTTGCCACCAGCAGCGGGGCGGTCGCCCGCGTCCTCGGGTACGACGACGGCCAGCTGACACCGCCCGCCGAGATGTTCACCGCCGTCGCTCGGATCGTCCGGGCGGTCGACGTACCGGTCACCGCGGACATGGAGGCCGGGTACGGGTTGCCGGCCAAGGAGTTCGTCGACAGGTTGCTCGAGACGGGCGCGGTCGGCTGCAACCTCGAGGACTCGGTCGGCGGTCAGTTGACCGACCCGGCCCGGCAGGCCGACTACCTCGCCGAGGTTCGCGCCGCGGCCGGAGCCGACCTGGTGATCAACGCCCGCATCGACACCTTCGTCCGTCCCGGCGCCGACCAGGCCGGCGCGGTCGATGATGCGGTGCGCCGGGGCCGCGAGTACCGCCGGGCCGGTGCGGATTGCGTGTACCCGATCATGGCGCCGACGGACCAACTGACCGCGGTGGTCGAGGGCGTCGGTGGACCGGTCAACGCCCACGCGGCACCGGGCGGACCGACGGCCGCCGAGTTGGTGGGCGCCGGGGCTACGCGTATCTCGTACGGCGCCAGCCTGCACAAGCACCTGATGGATTCGCTGCGGGAATTGCTTCCAACGCTGGCGTGAGGTGATGGGCCGTCCTCAGGACGGCCTATCACTGTGCCTGATTGCGTACACCAGAGCCCAGTCCTGGTCGTTGGCGAGCGGATCGGCCACGTGGGCGGGCTGTCCGTTCACACAACTCGGATAGACGAAGGCACACGTCGCTGAGCCGTCTGCCGCGAAATTGGTCAGGTTCGCACGAAGAATCGCGTCGGCCGCCGCATCCAGCCAGGCTGCCCGCTCGGTGTCGACGAGTTCGCGCGGCCAAGCGGCGTACACGGCTGCACTCAGGACGGACCAGTAGTGCGGGAAGACGTCGCCCCACAACCGCAGCCGCCCGAACCAGTACCCGTCCCAGTGCCTGATCGGCACGTGTCGCAGGCGTACGTCGGGCTGGTCCGCAGCGAACGCGGTCAGCCAGGGCAAGCGACGGCTGAGCTCGGCGCCATCGATCTCGTCGGGCGCCGTCCGGTACGCCGCCACCAGGAGCTCGAGGAGCGGCGCGACCATCGACTGCTCGTAGTTGACCTCGTGGGGCGGCAGCTCATCGCCGTACTCGATGAAGGTCCGCGCGTGCCGGACCAGATGGTCACGCAGACCGAGTTCGCTGAGCAGTGGACCGAGGTCGAAGGCGAGGAAGTGGTCGCCCCCGAGTTCGTAGTACCGGTTGAGGATGCGGGTCGCTCCGGCCCGATCGCCCTGGCCGAGCAAGAACCGCGCGAACCACGGGAAGTTGTAGAGCCGCACGGCGGTCTTGTGGATGCTGTCGTCGTGGACCGCGCCGTCCGCGTCGACGAGGTGCTCTCGGACGAACTGCTCATACCCGGCAAGCGCCTCATCCAGCTCCGCACGGTCGCCCCAGCCGCGGGCGCGGACCTCTTGCAGGAGCTGCGCCATCCCGATCCGTTCGCGCGCGTCGGACCAGTCCCGCCAGGCGCTGGACAGCACAGTGAGGCCGCTGTCGTTGTCGTAGGGCACGAAGGCGTACGTGCGACTGTCGGCCAGCTCCGGACGCCGCTGCCGGTCGAGGACGAACCGCACCCGCCGCTCCGCGATCTCCTGCAGTGGTTGATGAAACAGTACGGCGATCCGCGCGGCCCGCTTGCCGTCGGTCGCGTCGACGTACATCACTCCGGGTTCGTCGCTGCTGACCTCGCTCGGGCCGGCGCCGGCGAGGTGGATCGTCTCACCCACCTCGGCAGCCAACTGGTCGGCGTTGATCAGTGGTTCACGATCCGCGTGGAACGCGGGCAGGTCGTCGTACCAGGCCAACTGCCAGGTCCAGCGGTAGGACTGGCCGGGAGCCAGTGACACAGCCGGCTGACCGCCCATCGCGTGCGGCGCGCGGGCGTGGTCGGTGACGTGGAGGTAGATGTGGCCGCGGACGTTGCTGCTGGTCCCGGGCTCACGCGACTCGATCGAGTACGCCCACAGCTCGCCCTCCTTCAGCTGCAGGCCGAGCCCGGGACCGCTGCCGTCCATCGGGACCGCCCACACCCACGCGTCGGCCCCGCCGGTCCAGACGTGCGCGTGGACAGCGCCCGTCAGGCTCTCCCGGCTCGACGTGTAGACGTCGCGGTACGGCGTACTGATCGCGAGGGAACCGATCTCGACTGGGTCGGCCGCGGTGTTGCGGAGCTCGTAGGTCTCGGTCCACTGATCCCCGAACCGCCGGCCGACGCGCAACTCCAGCTCGCCGAACTGATAGAGCAGGTCGATCCCGGTCTGCCGCCAGCGGACCATCGCCGGGCTGTCGAAGCGATGGCTGCCGCGCTCGGTGATGACGAAGCCCTTGCCCCAGGCATGCAGGCTGTCGTGCACCGGTCCCTCGTCGAGGAGCACCCGCCGGCCGTCCGGATGAACGACCTGCTCGACCGCTCCGTCGTCCCCGACGTGGACCGTCCCGGCACCGCAGCGAAAGATCTCCACGATTCGTCAACCTATCCATGTCGAGGACCGGGAAGCGGCTCCGTCCCCCTGATGAGAACACCTCCGAGTGGAAGGGTCAGCACCATGACCAAGGACGAGATCGCCGCGATTCTGGCCAAGCCGTACGCCCAGCAACTGCTCAACGGCCCCGAGCCGGCCCGCTTCGCGTACGACGGTCTCGACGGCGACCCACGGGTGATCCCGATCGGCTTCTGGATCGAGGGCGGGCGGATCCTGATGGCGACGGTGCCGAAGTCGGCCAAGGTCGCGGCAGTGCGGAAGAACCCGAAGGTCGCCCTCACCATCGACAGCGGCGCGTTCCCGCCGAAGGCGCTCCTGATCCGCGGCACCGCCGTGGTCGAGGTGGTCCAGGGCGTCCCGGAGGGCTACCTGTTCGCCGGCCACAAGGTGATGACCGACGAGCAGTACCCCGAGTGGGAGGCCGGCGTGAAAGGCCTCTACTCCGAGATGGGCCTGATCACGGTCACCCCCACCTGGGCCAAACTCCTCGACTTCGAAACCACCATCCCGAAGTCGGTCGAAGACCTCATCAAGGAGAAGTCGGCGGGTTGAGCCCAGGCACATTCTCGGCGAGGCAGGCTGGGGATTGTGGACTCTTAGGGCATCCTGGGTGGTGGTATACCAATCAGGAGAGCCGATGACTGAGAGTCGAGAGTCCGAGACGGAGCGGGTGACGCGGCGGCTGCGGGGCGAGATCCTCGACGGGGTGCGCCTGCCGGGGGAACGGCTCGTCGAGCGCGAGGTGGCCGGGGCGCTGGACGTCAGCCGGGTGCCGGTCCGGGACGCACTCAAGGCGCTGGTCGCTGAGGGGCTGGTGACGTTGCGGCCCCGGTCCTGGGCCGTCGTTCGCGAGTTCACCGACTCCGACATCGCCGATCTGAACGAGGTTCGCGCCGCGTTCGAGCCACTGACGTTCCGGCTCGCGGCCGAACGCCGTACCCGTGCGGGTCTTGACCGGCTGCGGCGGACCTTGGACGAGCAACTCGCCGCGGCCCAGGCAGGCGACTCCGTCCTGGCCCGGCGGAAGGCCGCCGACTTCCACGAGATCGTGACGGAACTGGCGTCCAACGAGCTCCTGGTCGAGATCGAACGCCCGCTGCGCAGCCGGAAGCGCTGGCTGATGTCACAGCACGACGATCTGCCGGCGGTCGCCAGCCAGCACCAGCAGCTGTACGCCGCGATCGCTAACCGCGATGTCGCCGAGGCCGAGCGGCTCGCCGTCGAGCACCTCGCCCACTCCCAGGCTCTGCTGCGGGCCGGCCGGAGCTAATCTCCATTTGGTATACCATTGCGGCCATGACCTTCCTGCGGCTTGCTGACGTCCGCCCTTGGGGTGGCGACCTGGTTGACCTGGTGATTGCCGACGGCGTGATCACGGACATCACCCCGGCCGGTACGGCGGCCGACCAGGCGGAGCGTGTTGACGGGCGCGGACTGCTGGCGCTTCCCGGGTTCGTCAACGCCCACGCGCACGTCGACAAGAGCTGGTGGGGGCAGCCGTGGGTCTCGTACGGCGGCCAGCCGACCACCCAAGGACGCATCGCTCATGAGCGCGCCGAGCGGGACAAGTACGGAATCCCGAGTGTCGCCGGTGCAACCGCGGTGCTGCGTGAGTTCCTCAGGCACGGGACGACGGCCACCCGCACCCACATCGACGTCGACCTCGGAGTCGGGTTGCGCGGGATCGCCAACGTCCGCGAGGCCGTAGCCGCACTCGACGGCGCGGTCGAGGTGGAGATCGTCGCGTTTCCCCAGGACGGCGTACTCCGGCGTCCCGGCGTACTCGATCTGCTGGACCAAGCCGCGGCGGAGGGCGCCACGAGTATCGGCGGCCTCGACCCGGCGTCGATCGACCGCGACCCGGTCGGTCAGCTGGACGCGCTGTTCGACATCGCCGTACGACGTGGTGTCGGGATCGACATTCATCTGCACGACGGCGGTCAGCTCGGCGGATTCCAGTACGAGCTGATCATCGAACGCACCCGGCAGGCCGGTCTCGCGGGGAAGGTGAACGTGTCCCACGGGTTCGCCCTCGGCGAGCTGTCCGCGGCGCGCCAGGCAGAGCTTGTCGACGAGCTCGGCGCGGCCGGGATCTCGTGGACGACGGTGGCACCGGTCGGTTCGGCGCCCCTCCCTTGGCGCGAGATGCGTACGGCGGGCGTCGCGATCGGCCTCGGCACCGACGGCATCCGCGACCTGTGGTCGCCGTACGGCGATGGCGACCTGCTGCAGGTCGCCCGCGGTTTCGCCCGGCTGCACGGGCTGCGCACCGATGCGGACCTCACGTACGCGGTCGAGCTCGCGACGACCGCCGGCGCACGGTTCGTCCACCGCGAGAACCATGACCTCGTCCCGGGGGCACGCGCGGACATCGTCCTGATCGACGCCGAGAACGTGCCGGATGCGCTCGTCCGTGCGCCTCGCCGGGAACTGGTCGTCGCCGGCGGACGGATCGTCGTCCACAACGGCGAACTCCAGATGTGAATACCCGTCGTACCGCGGTGGTCGGGCGGACACTCGGTTCGTTGCGAGAGAACCGCCCGTTCCGGCTGCTCTGGTTCTCCAACCTGTTCTTCTTCGGCGGCGTGTGGACGCAGACGCTCGTCCTGGGGTGGCTGGCCTGGGAGACCACCCACTCCGACTTCCTGCTCGCGGTGTTCGGTGCGGTGCGGTTGGCGCCGTTGCTGCTCGGGCCGTTCGCCGGGGCGTTCGCCGACCGGCACAACCGGGTCCGGTTGCTGGTCATCGCGTGCTCGTGGGCGCTGGCGGCCGTCAGTGTCGTGGCCACGCTCGCGTCGCTCGGCAGAGCGTCGTACGGCGTGCTGCTGGTCGGCGGACTCGCCCTCGGACTCGCGCAGTCACCGTCGCAGCCGGCGCGAGCCTCACTGGTGCTCGACCTGGTCGGGCGTCAGAACCTCAGCAACGCCAACGCGCTCAACTCGATGGCGCTCAACATGACGCAGGTCATCGGCCCCGCAGCCGGCGGTCTCCTGATCAACGCTCTGGGCGCGCCGGCCGCGCTCTGGGTCTCGACGATCTGGTACGCCGTTTCGCTCGTCCTCCTGCTGCCCTTACGCGGACTCGGCCAGGTCGTTCACGAGCACACCGGCTCCTCGGTCCGGATGGTCGTCAGCGGGCTGCGCGCGATCTGCCGGAACCGCATGGCCGCAACGGTTCTGCTGGTCACGCTGGCCGCGAACACCCTGGTGTGGCCGATCGCGCAGTCCTTCATCCCTGTCTTTGCCCAAGAGTCGCTCGGCCTGGATGCCGCGGGCCTCGGCTGGCTGCTGACCTGCAGTGGCCTCGGCGGCCTGGCCGGCTCGCTGGTGATCGCCTGGCTCGGCGACTTCCGCTTCAAGGGTGGCCTGTTCGTCTTCGGCACCGCGGCGTGGGGCGCGATGTGGGCTCTGTTCGCCGTGTCCAGGAGTCCGGCGGCGTCGTTCGTGCTCATGACAGCGATCGGAGTGCTGAGCGCGGCGTTCGGTGTCCTGCAGACCACGCTGCTGCTGATGACCACCGACGTACGTCTGCACGGCCGGGCCCTGGGAGTCCAGGAGCTGGCCATCGGCGTCATGCCCGTCACGTCCCTGATTCTCGGCGCCTTCGCGCAGCACTTCGGCATCAGCGCGACCGCCTTCGTCAGTGCGACCCTCCTGGTCCTCCTGATGTTCGCCTTAGCTGCGTGGACCCCTCAGCTCCTCCGCTACGGCGGTCAGGACCACCACTTGCCGTCGCGAGACAGCGCGTCGGAGGTTTGACGAGTGGCGTCGAGGGCGTCCAGTGCGGCGATGGAGTCGTCGTCGAGCTCGAAGTCGAAGACGCCGAAGTTCTCCTGGATGCGGTCCTGGTGGGTCGACTTGGGGATGACCGACAGGCCCTTCTGCATGGCCCACCTGATCAGGACCTGTGCCGGCGTACGTCCGGCTGCGGACGCGATGCGGTCGACCACCGGATCCCCGAGGTGCCGGCCGGTGCCCAGCGGGCTGTACGCCTGGGCGACGATGCCCGCTTCCTCACACGCTTCGACCAGGCCCGCACGGTACTCGAACGGGCTGAATTGGATCTGGTTGACCGCAGGCTGGATCTGGCTCACCTTCAGCAGCTCCTGGATCTCCCCGGCGCTGAAGTTCGAGATCCCGATGCCCTTCGTCAGACCGGCCTCGCTGGCCTGCTCCATCCCGGGCCAGGCCCACGTCGGCCCACCCTGCGGCCAGTGGATCAGGTAGAGGTCGAGGTAATCGGTCCCGAGCCGCTCCAGGCTCTTCGCCGCTTCGGCGTGCGGGTCCCGACCACCCGGGTAGAACTTCGTCGTGAGGAAGATTTCCTCCCGGGGTACGCCGCTGTTCCGGATCGCCCGCCCGACACTCGACTCGTTCCCGTACGCCTGCGCGGTGTCGATCAGCCGGTAGCCCGCTTCGAGCGCCCACTCGACCGCCCGCTCACACTCCGGGCCGTCCTGCACCTGCCACACCCCGAGACCCACCACGGGGATCTCGGTGCCGTTGGAGAGCGTCCGCGTCAACTGAGCGTCGTTAGCAGCCATGCTCCTCTTCTACCACGTCAGCTCAACGCTCCGTTCGCGAAGTCCAGGATGAGCCGAGCCAGCGTCGCGCGGGCCGGCCTCCGCCGGCGCCGTGAAGTCACGCATGCCGGCCTCCTCAGCCTGAACCACGGGAGGGTACGTCGACGCCGGCAGCCAGCACGTCCAGCGCCGCTTGCCGGCCGGTGTCGACGGCTGTCTGGAGCGGACCTGGCCGCCGCTCGGTGCGGCCGATGCGCACGCTCCCCAACGGCGGGCGGATCTGCAGCGTCGCAGGGTGCGACGCGAGGAGCCGCTCCTCCTCCGCCCGGATCTCGACGCGACGCAACCACGGATCCAGCGCGCCCGGCGCGTGCCGAGCGAACCATCGCGACATCAGCATCCGTTCCGCCCGGGACGGAGCCGACTGGGTCTCGTCCATGCGCCGAGTACGAAACGCGACGATGTGCGTGGCCTTCTGGTCCAGGGCCGTGCGTACCGGCGTCCCTTCGCTGAGACCGGCGTCGACGTACGCTCGTCCGTCGATCTCGACCGGTTCGCCGGCGAGCAACGGCATCGCCGCCGAAGCCCGCAGCGCGGCCTGGAGACTGGCCTGGTCGTGGATGTGTCCGTGCAGGTCGGCGGCCTTGCCGGTCAGAGCGTCCGTGGCGATCGGGTGGAGCTCGACGGGGTTGTCGAGAATCTCCTGGAATCCCATCGGCATGATCTCGATGTAGACGGTGTGCACGAGGTAGCGCGTGTCCACCACGGGCCGGCTGCGCCGCAGGACGCGTCTCGGATTGATGGTCGTCCCCATGATCATGGGATCCCACCAGGCATGCATGGTGCTTTCAGCGCGGCCGCACAACAGCCAGGCCGCGTTCAGCGCTCCGGCCGAGCTTCCGTAGACGGCATCGAAGCTCGGCAACAGTCCCAGTTGCTCGATGGCGATCGTCATCCCGCTCGAGTACGCACCGCGAGAGCTCCCGCCCTCGACGAGCAGCGCCACGCGGGCGTCGTCGCTACGGCGTCCGGGCGTGCTTCGCTGTTCCTGACGGTCACGCAGCAACTTCAGGACGGTGTCGGTCACAGCTCCTTTATACCTCGTTCTGTATCGTCGTTCCATAACGTTGGTTCGGATGCACCGGCGCGTGCTACGGTCGGGTCGTGCCCCGGCTGAAACAACGCACCGAAGCGCTCCACGAGCGCGGGCTGGCGAGCGCGCTGGCAGTGCTCGACGAAGCGGGCGTGGCAGGCCTGACCACGCGGACGGTCGCACGCCGCGCGAATGCTTCCGTCCCGGCGATCTACGAGGTCTTCGGCGACAAGGCGGGACTCATCCGGGCGGTCTTCTTCGAGGGCTTCCGGATGCTGGCAGACGAACTCTCCGCGCTCCCCCCGGCCGCGGACCCACTCGAGGCCCTGCGAGGTCTTGCTGATGCCCTCCGCGGCTTCATCCAGGCGCATCCGGTGCTCGCCGAGGTCATGTTCTCCCGGCCGTTCGCCGACTTCGATCCCACGCACGACGAGACCAACGCCGGTGTGAAGGTCCGCAGGATCTTCGTGCAGCACGTCCGCGACGCGGTGGATGCGGAGCTCCTCACCGGCGATCCGACCGACATCGCCCTCGTCTTCTTCACCTTCGTCGAGGGCCTGGCCGCAGCCGAGAACGCGCACCGGCTGGGAACGTCGAAGCAGTCCATCAACCGCCGCTGGCGCCTCGGCGTCAACGCCGTCCTCAACGGCTTCCAGGCACCCACATCGAGGTGAGGGTGTGGAGCGTCGAGGTAACGGAGACGGGTGCGGTCGAACTCAGGACGACGCCTCGGTCGGTCGGCAGGTAGCAGCGGGAGATCGAGACTTCGCCGTCGTTGGCGAAGAGCTCCAGAGAGGTCCGGTCGATGAGGACCTGAGCGGTGCACAGTGGGCCGGAGAGGGCTTGGGGCTCCGAGCCTGAGGTCACGCTGCCGCTGGTGAGGTGGATCGGTGCACCGGAGACGTTCACGGTGAGGGTCGCGTCGGGTGTGATCGCGACCTCGAGGTGCAGGTCCGCTTCGAATGGATTGGTGGTGAGGACCTGGTCGTCACCCGGCTTGACCAGGCCGGACCAATGCCTGGTGCCGGAGTGCAGAGTGGCCAGCTCGCGTACCGGCGTACGGAAGAGGTGTGGGCGGCCGTCGAGGGTGCGCAGGGTGAGCTCGCACGGGAACGTGACCTGCTGGTTGAACGGCATGTCCGGATAGACACCGTCCCGCATCCAGGCGGCCTGGATACGGCGGCCGTCGCCTGTCTCGGTGTTGTTCCAGGTCTGGGTGGCGTAGAAGTTGGGGCCGGCGTCGGACAGCGCCTGCTCGGACTCCTCGATGAATCGCGTCCCGTCGAAGTCGCCGACCGAGTACTTCCGTCTCCCCGCACCAGCACCCATTTGGTGTCGCCGCCGTCCAGCGGCAACTCGAAGAAGTCGGGGCATTCATAGCTGTTCGGTACGACGTTGCCGGTGTCGGTCCAGTGCAACAGGTCAGTCGAGGTGAGCAGGTGATACTGCTGGTCGCCGTACAGCATCATCACCCAGTGTTCGCCTGCGTGGTAGCGGAACACCTTCGGGTCGCGCTCGGGCATCGTCATGATCGGGTTGCCGGCGTAGTGCTGCCAGGTGCGCCCCTTGTCGAGGCTGAACGACAGACACTGACTCCGGTTGTCGTTGCGCGACCAGAAGGCAACCATCGGCGGCTCGTCCGGATCAGGTGACAGCCCGGACGTGTTGCCGTAGTCGATCACCACCGACCCGGACTGCACGCCCGTGTCCAGCGATTCCTCGAAGAACGCGGGCGGCAACTCGGTCCAGTGCACCAAGTCGTTGCTGACGGCATGGATCCAGCACTTGTTCCATCGCTGGGCGAACAGGTGGTACTCGCCGTCGTAGTACACCAGCCCGTTCAGGTCGTTCAGCCAGCCCTCCTGGCGCATCCCCGGATTCAGCCGATCCATCACGAACTGCCGCGCCGTGAAGTGGTGCCGCGGCCGCCATCGCTCGCCGTACAACGGCTCCGTCGCCACCGGCCGTACGTCGGGATGATCGGTCTGCACCACATAATCGACGATCACGTGCCCATTAGCCCGATCAACCACCTGCAACCGAGCCTGTCGACCGGCGTACTCCCGCACATCCCAACTACCCGGCACGAGAGTGTCGCTGTCCCGCCCTGTCGCACTCCGGACCACTTCCCCACCCACCAACAAGTTCAGACAACACACGAACTCGTAGTCCCCACCACTCACGCCGTACGCAACGAAATCCCGCTCGACAATGAACTCCGGCGAGGCAATCGCCATAATCGGCCGATCCCCGTCACCCCGTACGGCGCCACCCGCAACTGACTCCACCACGCCTCCTCGCCTGCCTGAACCCCAGTCGCCGTGCACACTACCGACGCCCGGTCCCTACAGACCTCGCCGCTTCATAACCGCGCCTCGTGGCGGACCGCTGGCACTCACCAACCTGCCGTTTCCAGTCGAGCGCTTTCCGATGCGAGCGTGGCCAGGGGTCGTCGATCGAGGTTGGTGAGTGGCAGCAGTCCGCTCCGCACGCCAGACCTAGCGAACCCCACCGAGATCACGCCGCCACCGATACGCAGCGCAGCGGTCACAGCGCGGCGCCGTGCACCCCAAACAGGGACCGTGAACACGAAATAGCGGCTCCCCTGTCGTTTCCGTGGGTGTACCCGGGCCAGGCTCGCCGCCTTGGGCACGGTTCAACCACGAAACCGCCCGCACAATGACCATCTGGTGCCCAAAGTCGACCTCGCGCGCCCGCCCGAGGTCGACCTACCGATCGGGTCCCGAGGGCTCGGGCGGGGAAAGGGGGAGGGGCCCCGGTGTACCGACGGACGGGTAGTGGTCGGCCGGCGCGGGCACCTGGGTGAGGTGGTCAGCCTGAAGGCCGGCCGGTCGGGTTGGGCGTGGCCGACTACTACCCGTTCGTCGGTACGCAGGATCTTCCCCGGGGACTCGGTCAAGCAACTCTCCGGACCTCGGACACCTGATCGAGACCACGGACACCACACCCCATGTCCGCACTCCCAACGGGTGACCCCCGCAGCCCCCGAACCCACCGACCGCACCGCAGCCCCCCTGTCACCCACACTGTGCTCATGTGCTCCACCCGCCGGCGAGCACACGTGGGTTACGCGAGCTTGTTGGCGTGGCGGATTACGTCTACGACGTTGGACATCATGCCGGTGAGGTCGTAGTCCTTGGGGGTGTAGACGGCGGCTACGCCGGCGGCCAGGAGGGCGCGGGCGTCGGCGTCGGGGACGATGCCGCCGACGACGACAGGGACGTCTTCCAGGCCCGCCTTGTGGAGGCCGGCTACCACCTGAGGGACCAGTTCCATGTGGGAGCCGGAGAGGATCGAGAGGCCGACGCAGTGGACGTCCTCGGCGACCGCGGCGGCGACGATCTGCTCAGGTGTGAGGCGGATGCCCTGGTAGATCACCTCGAAGCCGACGTCACGCGCCCGGACGGCGACCTGCTCGGCACCGTTGGAGTGACCGTCGAGGCCGGGCTTGCCGACCAGGAAGCGCAACCGGCCGCCGAGTTCCTCGGACGTCGCGGCGACTTTCTCGCGTACGGCGGCGATCGCCGCACCACCGCCGGAGACGCCGACCGATCCGGACACCCCGGTCGGCGCACGGTACTCGCCGTACATCTCCCGCAGCACCCCGGCCCACTCCCCCGTGGTCACGCCCGCGCGGGCGCACTCCAGGGTGACGGGCATGAGGTTGTCGGTCGTCTTGGCGACTTCGCGCAGTTTGGCCAGCGCGGTCTCGACGGCGGCACCATCACGCTCTGCCCGCCACTTCTGCAATGACCCCAACGCCGCGGACTCGGCCGCCGGGTCGACGGTCTGGATCGCGGTGTCGAGGTCCGCGGTCAGCGGCGACGGCTCGGTGTTCTCGAACTTGTTGACGCCGACGACGACCTGCTCCCCCGACTCGATCCGCTGCCGCCGCTCGGCGTGCGAAGCGACCAACGCCTGCTTCAAGTAGCCGCTCTCGACGGCCGCAACCGCGCCGCCCATCGCCTGCACGCGGTCGATCTCCTCGCGCGCACCGGCGACCAACTCGTCGACCTTCGCCTCGATCACGTGCGATCCGTCGAAGATGTCGTCGTACTCGAGGAGGTCCGACTCGTACGCGAGTACCTGCTGCATGCGCAGCGACCATTGCTGATCCCACGGACGCGGCAGACCGAGGGCCTCGTTCCAGGCCGGCAGCTGGACCGCGCGGGCCCGGGCGTTCTTGGAGAGCGTGACGCCGAGCATCTCGAGCACGATCCGCTGGACGTTGTTCTCCGGCTGCGCCTCGGTCAACCCGAGTGAGTTCACTTGTACGCCGTACCGCAACCGCCTCGCCTTCGCGTCGGTCACGCCGTACCGGTTCAGCGTCAGGTCGTCCCAGAGCCGGACGAACGCCCGCATCTTGCAGGTCTCCTCGATGAACCGCACGCCGGCGTTGACGAAGAACGAGATCCGCTGGACCACGTCGCCGAACCGCTCCGGCGGGACCTGACCCGCGTCGCGGACCCTGTCCAGTACGGCGATCGCCGTCGAGATCGCGAAGGCGAGCTCCTGCACCGGCGTCGCGCCGGCCTCCTGCAGGTGGTAACTGCAGATGTTGATCGGGTTCCACCTCGGCATCTGAGCGACCGTGTAAGCGATCACATCGGTGGTCAGCCGCAGCGACGCGTCCGGCGGAAACGCGTAGGTGCCGCGGGACAGGTACTCCTTGACGATGTCGTTCTGCGTCGTGCCGGTCAGCTCGTCCGCAAGCGCGCCCTGCTCCTGGGCGGCGACCTGGTAGAGCGCAAGCAGCCACATCGCGGTCGCGTTGATCGTCATCGACGTGTTCATCTGCGCGAGCGGGATCCGGTCGAACAGCGCACGGACGTCGCCCAGGTGCGCGACCGGTACGCCGACCTTCCCGACCTCACCCTTGGCCAGCGGGTGGTCCGCGTCGTACCCGGTCTGGGTCGGGAGATCGAACGCGACCGACAGGCCGGTCTGGCCCTTGGCCAGGTTCCGCCGGAACAACGCGTTCGACTCCGCCGCGGACGAGTGGCCCGCATACGTCCGCATCACCCACGGTCGATCCTTCTCGGTCGCCATGTACCCGAGAGTAGGACTGTGTTCCCTTGTGAGTCCGCACCTCGTGACGGGTGTCACCAGGGCTTACGTCACACTCAGGCGCCGATCGGCAGGGGGCTGCGTTCGACGTGCAGGATGCGGTGGAGCCGGGTGACCGCGAGGATGCGGACGACCGAGGGCATCGGGTGCCAGAGCACGAGCTGGCGGCCGAGGAGCTGGGTCCGGCGATGGGTCGCGACGAGCAGCCCGAGGCCGGTCGCGTCGACCGCGTCGACGGTCTCCAGGTCGACGATGACATCGCCGTCGGAGGTGTCGATCAGTGTGTTCAGGGTCTGCCGGACGTCGCCCACCGAGCGGACGTCCAGGATGCCGGTCAGATGCACCACATTGTTCTCGGCCGGGGTCACCGTCGAGGATGGGGCGGTTGTGTGCAGAGTTGTCGTGTCGTGGGTCGGTGCGAGCATGTCCGTGCCCTCCGCTCTTCCGGCGGCCCCCGAGTCATCGGCCGCGTGGCAGCGTTTGTGTTGGTAAAGACTCCCTGGCGACAGGGAAGGTTGCCAAGACCTCACGATCTTTTCTTTTCGCGAGACAATGGTGTCCGTGTTCGCCGACCAGTACTTCGTCTTTCCGGTGTTGGCCATCGCCCTGGCCGGACTGATGGTACTGCTCTGCCGCTGGGCTTTCTCGAAGGCGAAGGGCGGGTCGCTGGTTCGCCGGGTCGACGACCGCCCCGCCGAGCGGGACGCGTTCGGGCTGCTGAGCGACGTGCGGACCGTGCGCACCTACAACGAGGCCCGCGTCACGGTGTCGACCTTGAAGGACTTCGGCATCAAGGCGACCGCGGCGCGCACCAAGGACGGCTGGACCGTCTACGTCTGGCCGCAGGACGAGGCCGCCGCCCGCGGCCTGCTCGACGCTTCCTGACTCTTCTCTGTCCTCCAGGGAGCGCTCTCGCGCGTCCATGTCCCGGCAGCTCGGGGTAGCGAGAAGGGTTCTGGGGACATCGGACAAGAACAAGGTGAGCCGAGCGGCAGCGCACCAGATCTGAGGAGTTCGATGACGCCCGACGTGGCCTCGCTGGCCGTTGACTTCCCCGGTCGCTCGCCGGGTGCCGCCGTACCGGACACCGCGATGGACGAGGACGGCCGCGTACTGGAGGCGTCGGTGCGGGAGCCGGACCGGTTCACGGTGATCTTCGATCGGTACTTCGGTCAGGTGCACGCGTACGTCGCTCGCCGGCTGGGGATCGATATCGCCGACGATCTGGCGGCGGAGACGTTCCTGATCGCGTTCCGGCAGCGGGAGCGGTTCGACCGGCGCAACGGAGTCGTGCGGGCCTGGCTGTACGGGATCGCGACGAACCTGATCCGCCGGCATCGCCGCGACGAGGTGCGTGCCTGGCGGGCGATCGCGAAGCTGCCGCTGCCGGTGCCGGTGGGCGCCCCCGAGGACCGGACCGCCGCCCAGGTCACGGCGCAGGTCGCGAGCCGCGAAATCGCCGCCGCCCTGGCCAAGCTCTCCACCAAGGACCGCGAGGTGCTGCTCCTGGTCGCCCTCGGCGATCTCACGTACGACGAGGTCGCCGCGGCGCTCGGGATCGCGTACGGCACGGTCTGCTCCCGCCTCTCCCGGGCCCGCCGCACCCTCCGCGCCACCCTCGAGGACCCGTCATGAACGAGTTCGAACAGCTCCGCCGCGCCTTCCCGGATGCGGACGCGCCCACTCCCGAAGCAGCCGCGGCTGCGCGACGGCAGGTGGAAGCGCTGATCCGCGAGGAGAGGACGCGTCAGAGGTGGCCTGGGGCGGCACGCGCGGGGTGGGTGGGGACCGCTGTTACTGCAGTGACCGCAGTGGTGGCCGTGGTGGGCCTTGGTGGGGCGTTGCTGGTCGGCGGCGGTGGGGATGGCGGCGGAGCCGCGCCCGGTGCGACGGTGACGCCGACCGCGCCGCGGCTGATGACGGCGGCTCAGGTTCTGATTGCCGCGGCGGTGCGGCAGGAGGTGGATGAGAAGGTCTCGGGGAAATACTTCCGGGTCCGGAGTCTGCATCTGAGTGCGAACACCCGGGTCGGGAGTCCGAAGTACACGCTCGAACGGCGATCCATCAGCGAGAGCTGGATGCCGATGAAGCCGGGGGTCCAGTCGTGGTTCGGCTGGGTGAATCTCGCCTACAGTCCGGCGACCGCGGCCGACGCGGCCAAGTGGCGTGCCCAGGGATCACCGACGTCCTGGCAGCTGCCGTACGAGGTGGACCCGATCACCACCGAGGACGAGAGGCCGGTCGTGAACAAGATGTCGTTCCGCGACGTCCCGCCCGGCTACTACCTGACCGGCGACAAGCCATTGAGCGCCCAGCAGATCGCAGCGCTCCCGACCGACCCGGTCGCGCTCGAGGCGATGCTCGCCAGGAGCGCAGGCCCGGCTGACACCGCGGCCGAGCGGGACTACCCAGTCTTTGCCGCGGCCGGTCGCCTGCTGTTCGAGCTGCCCTCACCACCGAAGCTGCGCGGCGCGGCACTGCGCGTACTCGCGGCCTTGCCCGGCACCCACATCCAGGCCGGCGTCAAGGACCCCATCGGCCGGGTCGGCACCGAGATCACGCTCGCCGCGGACCTGTCGAAGGCCAGCGGCGACAAGACGTTCCTGTTCGGCAGCGGCGCTTCGTACATCATCGACCCAGTCACCGGCCGCCTGCTCAGCTCGTCGATCGGCGCCCCCAAGCCCGGCTCCACCGTCGTCCTCGAGTCCGGCTGGACCGACGAGAATCCCACCCCACCATCGGCCAGAATCAGCTAGCCCTCCGCCATCGGGCTCGTCAAATGGTTGCTGTAACGCCGAGTATCGCGAAAACGATGTACGGGCGCATGCCCGAGCGGGCATCGAGTACTCGAAAGGTAAGTCTCTAGATGACCATGCGACGTGTTGCGATGACGATGGCCGGGCTCAGCCTGGTCGCGGCAGCGGCGGTCCCCGTGACCGCGGGCGCGACCAAGCCGAAGCCGGAGTCGTTCCGGTCCGCCGGCAAGGCCGCGGCCAAGCTGCCGACCACCGCCGCGCAGGCCGCCACCGCGGCCTGTGGCGTGTCGGTCGGCGCCGTCAACGCCACCGGTACCGCCGGCGGCTACGACATCACTGCCACCAAGCCGCCGACGGTGGCTGCTCTCGACCAGTACAAGCTGTTCGGCGTCCGGGCGAGCTCCACCTGGTACCTGGAATCCAGCGGTAGCAACGACACGTTCTACGGCATGGTCCTGCAGGGCGGGAACCTGTACGCCGCGGTGTCCAGTTACACGGGCACGGCCACCACACCGACCGTCCGGGCGACCAAGCTGGGCTCCGGATGGAGCGGCTTCAACCAGATCACCGACTCCAACTACGTGTACGGCGCGAAGCAGCACTACTTCCTGTACGGCCTGCACGCCAACGGCTCGCTCTACCGCTACACGGTGTCGAACGCGGCGCGCTCCTACGGCTCGGCGCCGGGCTTCAGTTCGGTCAAGGCGATGACACTGATCGCCGAGACCGCGACGTACGACACCCTGCTCGTCACCACCCGGGGCGGTGCCCTGTACACGGTGCGGGTGCCGGTGACCGCGCCAATGAAGCCGATCGTGACGCAGGTCCGGGCCAGCGGGTTCGGCTCGTACGAGTCGCTTGTGGCCCAGCGCTGCGGCGCGACCAGCACGCTGCTGGCGGCGTTCGACCACGACACCAACCTGGGCACGATCTTCGCCGTCGGCCGCGCCACCGGCCCGACCACGGCAATCAAGAGCTACGGCAGCTTCCAGGCGTCCTTCGGGGCGAAGGTCCACTTCCTGCTGACCGGAGCCTACGGTCCGCAGCGCGTCGGCGGATGATCCACTAGTCGCACTCCCCTGCCCCCGCTCGGCCCTGCCGGACGGGGGCAGGGCTTTTGCGCGGGTTTAGGGTCGGAGTATGGCGATTCTGCTGGAGCTGGATCTGACCCGCGGCGTACTCGAGACGCCGCCCGCTTCGCCGGTGGCCGCGTTCCGTGCGCGCCACCTGCCGACATTGCGGGAGCTGGTAGCGGCCCTGCGGAAGGGTGCCCGCGACGATGCGGTGGCCGGCGTGGTCGCCCATCTGGGCGGACAGCGGCTCTCGCTCGCCCAGGTGCAGGATCTGCGCGAGGCGGTCGCCGATTTCCGTACGTCGGGCAAGCCCGCGGTCGCGTGGACAGAGTCGTTCGGTGAGGGCGGCAGCGGCACCGTGGCGTACTACCTGGCCACCGCGTTCGACGAGATCTGGGTCCAGCCGTCCGGGGACATCGGCATCACCGGTGTCTCGGTGCAGGCCGTCTTCATCCGCGGTGCGCTGGACAAGGCCGGGGTGATCCCGCAGTTGGGCAAGCGGCGTGAGTACAAGACCGCCGCCGACACGTTCACCGAGAAGGAGATGACCGCACCGGCCCGCGAGATGGCATCGCGGCTCGCGGAGTCGGCGTACGAACAGATCGTCGAGGGGATCGCCGTACGGCGGCGTCTGGACACCGCACGCGTGCGGGAGCTCGTGGACAGCGCACCGCTCCACGCACAGGCCGGACTGGATGCCGGACTGGTCGACAGCCTCGGCTACCGCTCCAATGTGTACGACGAACTGCAGAAGCAACTCGGCTACGACAGTCGGTTGCTGGCCGAGCGCTACATCCGGCGTGGTCCGCGCACTCTGCAGGACGTGCGCAAGACACTCCCTTGGCCGCAGAAGCCGCTGGTGGCCGTCGTACGCGTGTCTGGCGGGATCACCGTCGGTCGCAACTCCAGCAGCCCATTTGGTGGTCCTGGGTCCGGCTCTGACACGGTCGGCGCCGCACTGCGAGCCGTGGGCGAGAACGACAAGGTCAAGGCCGTCGTACTGCGAGTCGACAGCCCAGGTGGCTCGTATGTCGCGTCGGATGCGATCCGGAACGAGGTGCTGCGGCTGAGGTCGACGGGCCGGCCCGTGATCGCGTCGATGGGCAGTGTGGCGGCATCAGGTGGGTACTTCGTCGCCATGCCGGCCGATGTGATTGTCGCGCAGCCGGGCACGATCACCGGCTCCATCGGTGTGCTGACCGGTAAGGGCGTCGTACGCGATGCGCTGGCGCGGATCGGGATCTCGCAGGAGGCCGTGTCGGAGGGTACGAACGCGCGGATGTACTCGGCGCAGGAGGAGTTCACCGACGACCAGTGGGCGCGGCTCGAGGAGACCCTCGACCGCATCTACAAGGACTTCGTCGCCAAGGCGGCGCAGGACCGTGGTCTGCCCGAGGAGCAGCTGGAAGGGCTGGCCCGCGGTCGGGTCTGGACCGGTGCCGACGCGCACGCCCGCAAGCTCGTCGACGAGCTCGGCGGCTTCCAGCACGCGCTAACCCTGGCCTGCAACCGTGCTGGTCTGGACCGCGACGAGATCGGGCTGGCGAGCGTTCCGCATCGCAACCTGCTGGATCAACTTCGCGCTCCGAGAACCACCGACGACCTCGCGGTCACGACGCAGCCGCTCACTCTGGACGGCGTCACCAGCAGCATCTACGCGGCGCTCGGTCTGCCACCCACTGGCTTGTTGACCATGCCGCTGAGCTGGCAGCTGAGCTAGAGCGACGTCACGGGGTGGTTCGTTCGCCGCCCGGGACCCAGAGGACGTCGCCGCCGGACGACAGGTTGGCGACGCGACCGAGGATGAAGAGCAGGTCGGACAGGCGGTTCAGGTACGTGATGGCGAGCAGGTTGACCGACGGACCGTGCGCCTCGACGGCGACCCAGCCGGCTCGCTCGGCCCGGCGGACCACCGTGCGGGCGACGTTCAGGTAGGCGGCGCCCTCGGTGCCACCGGGCAGGATGAACGACCGAAGCTTGGTCAGGCGGCTGTTGTAGTCGTCGCACCAGCTCTCGAGCCGGTCGATGTACTCCTGGGTGATGCGCAGCGGCGGATACTCCGGATCCGGCGCGATCGGGTTGCACAGGTCGGCGCCGACGTCGAAGAGATCGTTCTGGATCCGGGTCAGCAACACCACCAGGGTGCTGTTCAGATGTCCGGCCGCGATCGCGACACCGATCGCCGAGTTCGCCTCGTCCACCTCGCCGTACGCCGCCAGCCGCGGATCCGTCTTCGAGGTGGTGGAGTTGTCGCCCAGGCGGGTCTCGCCAGCGTCACCGGTGCGGGTGTAGATCCGCGTCAAGTTCACAGCCATGCGAGGACTCTACGCAAGTGCCGGGACAACGGTTCGCTACAGTCGTGCGGTGGAACGGTTTCGGATCGCGGGTGAGGCACGCCTCGTTGGGGCGGTGCAAGTCGCTGGGGCGAAGAACAGCGTGCTCAAGCTGATGGCTGCGGCACTGCTGGCGGAGGGTACGACGACGCTGCGGCAGGTGCCGGGCATCCTCGACGTGACCTTCATGGCCCAGTTGCTGGACACCCTCGGATGCTCGGCGAAGGTCGACGCGGACGAGCAGATCGCGACCATCGCCGTACCGCACGAGATCGGTCACCAGTGCGACTACGAACTGGTGCGCAAGCTGCGGGCGTCGATCTCGGTGCTCGGTCCGCTGCTGGCCCGCTGCGGCCGCGCGGAGGTCGCGCTGCCAGGAGGCGACAACATCGGCTCCCGCGGACTGAATATGCACGTCGCCGGTCTGGAGGCGATGGGTGCGAAGGTGCACATCGAGCACGGTTTCGTGATCGCCGAGGCACCGCAGGGGCTGCACGGCGCCGAGGTCTGGCTGGACTTCCCGAGCGTCGGCGCCACCGAGACGATCATGATGGCCGCCGTGCTGGCCGGCGGTACGACGATCATCGAGAACGCGGCGCGGGAGCCGGAGATCCAGGACATCGCCGCGCTGCTGGTCGAGATGGGCGCCCAGATCGACGGCGCCGGGTCGCCGCGGATCGAGGTCACCGGAGTGACCGGTCTGCTCACGCCGGTCGAGCACACCGTGGTCGCGGACCGGATCGTATCCGGGAGCTGGGCGTTCGCGGCCGCGATCACCAAGGGCGACGTGACGATCACGAACGGCCGCGCCGAGCACCTCGAGTTGCCGTTGGACAAGCTGCACAAGGCCGGCGCGGAGATCACCGTGCTCGATTCCGGGTTCCGGGTGCGGATGAACGACAGGCCGAAGCCGGTCGACGTGGTGACGCTCCCCTACCCGGGCTTCGCGACCGACCTGCAGGCTTTCGTGATCCTGCTGAACGCGCTGAGTGACGGCGCGGCGATGGTGACGGAGAACCTGTTCGAAGGCCGCTTCACGTTCGCGCAGGAGCTGACTCGGTTGGGCGCGCACATCCAGACCGACGGTCACCATGCGGTGGTTCGCGGCGTACCGCGGCTGTCCGGCGCTCCCGTGGTGGCCAGTGACATCCGGGCCGGCGCTGCGCTGGTGCTCGCCGGCCTCGCGGCCGAGGGCGAGACATTGGTGTCCGCGGCGCATCACGTCCACCGCGGCTACACCGACTTCGCCGGCAACCTCCGCCGCCTCGGCGCGGACGTCACGGTCGAGCCGGACGACGCGGAACTGTACTGGAACTGAACTCGCCTTTTCGGCGCATTCTCCCCGCACTCCGCCCTGCGGAGCCGATCCGGCGGGTTAGGGTCGTCGGCATGAGTGAGCGCGTGATCAAGCCCGTAGGCCGTGGATTCCTGTTCCTGGACTCACATCCCGCCGGATGTGCCCAACTGGTCCGCGACCTGGCCGCCCAAGTCGATCGCCGTGCGCCGGAACGCCGCACGGCACTCGTGATCGGCTCCAGTTCCGGCTACGGGTTGGCGACGACGATCGCCGGCCTCGCGCGCTACGGGATCGATGGGGTCGGAGTGTCCTTCGAGAAGGCGCCTACCGCTCGTCGTACTGCGACCGCCGGTTGGTATCGCACCGCCGAGACCGCGGCGCTCGCCGCCGAGCTCGGCAGCTCGTTTTCCTTCGTGAACGCGGATGCCTTCGCGGACACCACGAAGACCGAGGTGCTCGATCTGATCGCCGAGCGGTTCGGCGGGATCGACCACTTGATCTACAGCGTGGCCGCACCTCGCCGGGTGGATCAGCGGAACGGGGAGACGTACCAGTCGGCGATCAAGGCGATCGGGGCCGCGCACACCACCAAGAGCCTCGCCTTCGACGACGGCCAACCGGTCCTCCAAGAGGTCGGCATCGAGGTCGCGACCGACGACGAGATCGCGCAGACGGTGAAGGTGATGGGCGGCGAGGACTGGGCTCGCTGGGTCGAGGCCCTGTCCGAGCGAGGTCTGCTCAACCCCGGCTTCAACACAGTCGCTCTCACCTATATCGGCTCCGACCTGACCGGCCCGATCTACCGCCAGGGCTCGATCGGCGCCGCGAAGGCCGACCTCGAACAGACCGCCCTCACGTTGAGCAAGGACGGCGTCCAGGCGATGACCTCGGTCAACGGCGCCGCCGTCACCCAGGCATCCTCCGCGATCCCGGGTATCGGCCTCTACGTCAGCCTCCTGCACAACGTCCTCGGCGACGAGCTGCAATCCCCGATCCAGCAGTCGATCGCGCTCTGGGACCAGCTCACCGGCGCGACCCCACTGGACCTCGACGACGAGGGCCGGATCAGGCTCGACCGCTGGGAGCTGAACGACGACGTCCAGTCCGCCGTCCGCGATCGCTGGGAGTCCGCCACCCAGGACAACATCACCAACGTCGCCGACACAGCATGGTTCTTCGCCGAGGTCCGCCGCCTCTACGGCTTCGACGTCCCGACCACCAACTACGAATCTCCCACCGAAGTCGACACACCCTGGCCCTAACCCAGCCCAGCCGGCCTTAGGTGCGGGCGCGGTACTTTCGCATTTTGTTGCGGGCGCCGCAGAGTGACATCGTGCACCAGCGGCTGCGGCCTGCTGGGCTGCGGTCGTAGTAGACCCAGCGGCAGGTGTCGGCGCCGCATGCCTTGAGACGTGGCCATGTGCCGGCCGCGACGGATGCGGTGATGTCCGCGGCCAACTGGGCGACCAGGGCGTGTACGTTGCGCAGCCCCTCGGCTGGGTGGACCGTCGCACCGCCGTCGGCTGACAACGCCAACCGCAGCGGCGCCTCGGCGAGCAGCCGGTCGAGAACCGCCAGCGACTGCGCGGGTACGTCGACTCCCGCATGAGCCTGGCAGACATCGCGGACCGCCTCGCGAAGCGTCACCACCTGCTCGAGATCGTCCCAGTCGAAGCGCAAACCAGGCAGCCCGTGGTCGGCACAGAACGTGCTCAGCTCCGCAGGCCTCGTCAGCGCGTCCTGCTCCATTTCCAGGTCGACCGTGTTCACCAGGTCCTGGACGAGCACCAGCGGCTCGGGGGCCGGAGTGCGCTCACCTGGCTGAATCACGTTTGCCACGTTACCGCTCATGAGGCATGATCCGGTAACGGTTACCGGATAAGAGCTCGTAGCGGTAACCGTTCACGACGGCGGCAGCGATGACGCGATGGCCGTTACCGGATGAGGTGGAGGTACTGGTGGACGGCGACTTCAGGCGGTTCTGGGCGGGCCACACGGTCTCCGCGGTCGGCACGCAGGTGACCGCGGTCGCGCTCCCGCTGACCGCGGCACTCACGTTGGACGCGGGTGCGGCCGGGGTCAGCGCGATCGCCACCGCGAGCTACCTCCCGAGCGCGGCCCTCCCACTGCTGGCCGGCCATTGGCTCGAGCGTCGGCGCAAGCGCGGCGTGATGATCGCGACCGACGTGATCCGCGCCGCCGCGGTGGCGGTCATCCCGCTCGCTTGGGCCTTCGGGCAGCTGACACTGCCGTTGCTGGTCGTCGTCGCGTTCCTCGTCGGCGCGGCGAGCGTGGTGTTCGACATCGCGTCGTTCGCGTATCTGCCGGACTTCGTGCCCGAGCAGGACCTACCGGGAGCCAACCGCGCCCTGCAGGGTTCGTCGACCGCAGCCCAGGTCGGCGGCCCTGGCGTGTCCGGTCTGCTCGTGCAACTCCTCGGTCCGGCCATCGCACTACTCGTCGACGCCGCCTCCTATCTGGCCAGCGCGACGGGCATCGCCTCAGCACGTCGCGCTGAGCCCACACCGCACGCGACCGACGAGCGAGCCGGCTTGTGGGAAGGCGCGCGACAGCTCAAGGTGAGCCCGTTCCTCAGGTCCCTGACCGCGCACGCCGCTCTGTACAACGCATCCGCGCAGATCCTCGTCGTCAACTTGGTCATCCTGGCCGTGAAGGAACGTGGACTGTCCGCCGGCGGCTACGGCATCGCCCTGAGCGCGGGCGGCGCCGGCGCCTTCGTCGGCGCGATGCTGGGCCTCCGCCTCGCCAAGCGCCTCGGCTACGGCCGCGCCTTCGGCACCTCACTCATCCTGTCCACCGGACTCCCACTCCTGCTGGCTTTCCTCCCCGGCCGCGGACTCCAGTACGGCGTACTCCTCGGAGCAGTCCAGTTCCTCGCCGGGATCGGCCTCGGCAGCGCGAACGTGTTGTCGGTGACGATCCGCCAGCTGCTGATCCCCCGCACGGCCCTTGCCCGCAGCAACGGCGCCTACCGCACATTCACCTTCGGCGTCCTCCCGATCGGCGCCGCGATCGGCGGCGTCCTCGGAAGCACCTTCGGCACCACCACGGCGGTTGCCGTCGGCACCATCGGCATCGCGCTGTCGTCCCTGCCCATGTTCGTGCGGGAAGTCCGGACGCTCGAGACGCCGGTGACTACAACGGTTTGAACGAGGCCAACTCGAGGACGAGGTCGCCGGCTTCGTCGGAGGCGGCGAGGTCCACGGAAGCGGTGATACGCCAGTCGTGGTTGCCCTCAGGGTCGTCGATGATCTGCTGGACTTCCCAGTAGCCGGGGTGTTCCTCGATCAGGAAGAGCGCCGGGCCGCGAGCAGCCGGGCCGGTGTTGACCACGTCGTGTTCGGCGTAGTACGCCGTACCGGCCTCGGCCCAGCGGCCTGCGTCCCAGCCTGCTTCGGCGTCGAGCTGACCGAGTTCGGCCCAGCGGTGCAGGGCGAGCAACTCCACCCGGCGGAACATCGCGTTGCGGACGAGGACCCGGAAAGCCCTGGTGTTCAAGGTGATCCGGCGCGGACCCGCCGGGACGACCTCGGCCTCCGGCTCGTCGGTGGGGTTGGTCAGTTCCTCCCACTCGTCGAGCAGGCTGGAGTCGGTCTGCCGGACCACTTCGCCCAGCCACTCGATCAGGTCGGTGAGATCCTCGTTCACCTTGTCCGGCGGAACGGTCTGCCGGAGCGCCTTGTAGGCGTCGCTCAGATAGCGCAGTACGACGCCCTCGGAGCGCGCGAGCCCGTAGAACCCGATGAACTCGCCGAACGTCATCGCCCGCTCGAACATGTCCCGGACCACCGCCTTCGGCGACAACCCGGCGTCCGCGATCCACGGGTGGGTCTGCCGGTACATCTCGAACGTTGCCTCGAGCAACTCGTTGAGCGGCTTCGGCCAGGTGACGTCCTCGAGCAGTTCCATCCGCTCGTCGTACTCGATGCCCTCGGCCTTCATCGCGTTCACGGCCTCGCCGCGGGCGTGGTGCTCCTGCGCCCATAGCACCGCCCGCGGATCCTCCAGTGTCGCCTCGACGACCGAGACCACATCGAGCGCGTACAGCGGATCCTCCGGATCGAGCAGGTCCAGCGCGGCCAGTGCGAAGGTCGACAGCGGCTGGTTCAGGCTGAAGTCCTTCTGCAGGTCGACGGTGAGGCGCAGCAGCCGGCCGTTCTCGTCGGGCTCGTCAAGCCGCTCGACCACACCGGCGGTGACGAGCGTGCGGTAGATCTGTATCGCGCGCCGGATCAACCGGACCTGGGCCCTCGAGTCCTCGTGGTTGTCGCGCAGCAGGTGCCGCATGCTCTCGAATGCGTTGCCGTCGCGGGCAATGACGTTCAACAGCATCGCGTGGCTGACCCGCATCCGCGACTGCAGCGCCTCGGGCTCGGCCGCGACCAGGCGGTCGAACGTGTCCTCGCCCCAGGTGACGAACCCCTCCGGCGGCTTCTTCCGCTGGACCTTGCGCTGCTTCTTCGGGTCGTCGCCTGCCTTGGCCAGCGCCTTCACGTTCTCCACCACGTGATCCGGCGCCTGGACGACGACCGTCCCCGAGGTGTCGTACCCGGCCCGGCCGGCCCGGCCCGCGATCTGGTGGAACTCCCGCGCCTTCAGGATCCGCTGCCGGCGTCCGTCGTACTTGCTCAGAGCCGTCAGTACGACGGTCCGGATCGGGACGTTGATGCCGACACCCAGGGTGTCGGTGCCGCAGATGACCTTGAGCAGGCCGGCCTGGGCGAGCTGCTCAACCAGGCGGCGGTACTTCGGCAGCATGCCGGCGTGGTGGACACCGATGCCGTGCTTCACCAGCCGCTGCAGGGTCCGGCCGAAGCCCTTGCTGAACCGGAAGTGACCGATCAGCTCGTTGATCTTCTCCTTCTCCTCCTTCGAGGAGACGTTGATGCTCATCAGCGCCTGGGCGCGTTCGAGGGCGGCGGCCTGGGTGAAGTGGACGACGTACACCGGGGCCTGATGGGTGGTGAGGAGTTCCTCGAGCGTCTCGTGCAGCGCGGTGGTGACGTACTTGTAGATCAGCGGCACCGGGCGTTCACCCGACGCGACGATCGCGGTCGGGCGGCCGGTCCGCCGGGACAGGTCGATCTTGAACCGCTCGACGTCGCCGAGGGTCGCGGACATCAGGACGAACTGGGCGTTCGGCAGCTCCAGCAGCGGCACCTGCCACGCCCAGCCGCGATCGGGCTCGGCGTAGAAATGGAACTCGTCCATCACCACCTGACCGACGTCGGCCGCCGAGCCTTCGCGCAGCGCGACGTTGGCGAGCACCTCGGCGGTGCAGCAGATGATGGGCGCGCCGGGGTTCACCGAGGCGTCCCCGGTCAGCATGCCGACCTTGTCCGCGCCGAACACGTCACACAGCGCGAAGAACTTCTCCGACACCAGGGCTTTGATCGGCGCCGTGTAGAACGTCCGCTGCCCGTGGGCCAGCGCCGCGAAGTGCGCCCCCGTGGCCACCAGACTCTTCCCCGACCCCGTCGGCGTCGACAGGATCACGTTCGACCCCGTCATCACCTCGATCAACGCCTCTTCCTGCGCCGGGTACAACGAGATCCCCTGCTCCCCCACCCAACGCGCGAACGCGTCGTACAGGTCGTCAGGCCCAGTCGTCCCCGGCAGTTGCTCAGTCAGCGTCATCGCGGACCATTGTCCCTTACCCCCGGAAACACCCACCCGACCAGGTCGACTTCACCGAATCCCGCAGTACGCCGGGACCCGCGCCGATCTGCGGGGGTGCGGACAGGACCTGGTGGGTTGGGACACGCAATAACCTGTTCACGGCCACCGCGCGGTGGTGCAGCCCTCCAGAGTTGGACCGCGCAGCGGTTCAGGCCGGACGCTGCTCATCATCGAGCCGCGGTAGGCAGCATGCGGCTGATAGTTCCGGGCGGACGGGCGGGCTTCCTGTTGTGTCTGTGACCGCTTGCCCCGTGGAGGCGGCCGTTGGGCGCAGGGATCTCCGCAAACGATTGCATGCCTGGGTATTCGGTGGTGACTTGAGGGGATGAGAACTCGAGTGTGGCGCCGGATGGGCGCGGGTTTGTTGGTGACTGTGGTGGGGGCGGCGGGGCTGGTGGGGGCCGCGACACCGGATGGAGGGGGTGATCGAGGTGGGTCTGCGGAGGTGACTACGTGGGGTGCGAGTGACGATATTGCCGGTGGCACCTTGAACGACGTGACGGTGCGGAACATCCTGCGGACGAGTGTGGGTGGGAAGGACCTGCGGATCCGGGTGTCGAACGCGAATGGGGATCAGCCGTTGGTGACGGATTCGGTGTACGTCGGGCGGCAGGAGGCGGCGGCGGGCGTCGTACCGGGGTCCAGTCGGCGGTTGACGTTCGGCGGGAGTACGTCGGTGGAGATACCACCGGGGGCGATGGCGATCAGTGATCCGCTGCCGGGGCCGGTGCCGGCGCGGACGAGTTTGACGGTGAGTCTGCATGTGGTCGGGACGACCGGGGTGATCACCGCGCACAACCGGGCCATGCAGCACAGCTACAAGTCGACGTCCGGCGATCACGCGGCCGACGAGTCGCCGGCGGCGTACCAGACCGAGTCGTCGGCCTGGTACTTCCTCAACGCGGCGATCGTCGAGGCGCCGCAGCAGGTGGAGACGGTGGCGACGCTGGGCGATTCGATCACGTCATCGGTCGGTACGACGATCGACACGAACCGCAGGTGGCCGGACGTGCTGGCGGATCGGTACGGTCAACTGCCTGAGCCTCGGCGGCTGGCGATCTCCAACGAAGGCATCTCGGGCAACCGGGTGCTCAGTGGGGTCGCGAAGGCCGGCAGTGCGGGGGCGAGTGCGTTGGCGCGGCTCGACAAGGATGTGTTGACGAAACCCGGCGTACGCACGGTGTTGTTGCTGGAAGGGATCAACGACATCTACGCCGGCGCTACCTCGGATCAACTGATCGCGGGGTATCGGCAGTTGATCGCGCGCGTCCATGCGTCCGGGCGCTGCATCGTCGGTGGGACGCTGACCCCGGTTGGCGGCTCCTTCGTCTACACCCCCGAGAAGGAGGCGACGCGGCAGGCCGTGAACCAGTTCATCCGCACGAGCGGCGAGTTCGACGGCGTGGTCGACTTCGACGCTGCCACGCGGGACCCCGCCGATCCCACGCGCCTGCAATCCGCGTACGACGGTGGCGACGGCCTCCACCCCAACGACGCCGGGAACCACGCGATGGGGTATGCGGCGAACCTCGACACCCTCCGTTGCAACTAGACAAGAACAGCCGCGTGCACCGCCCTGCGGGCGGTGCACGCGGCGAGAGGAGAAGCCTTCGGCGCTGGATCGATGGCCGATGGCCCGGGTGCCGTTATTTGCGGCCGTGGATGGACAGGGCTTGCTCGTATTCGTGGCGGATCGCGTCGCCGCTCGACTTGCGCCAGTTGGCGACCGCCGTGTCCCAGTCCGAGAGATCGGAGCGGCCGAGCTGGATCTCCTTGGTGAGCGCGTCGAAATCCTTGTCGGAGACCTTGCCCTTGGTCGAGTCGGTCGGTGAGTAGAGCCCGTACGTCGCCTGCGGGATCGCGGTCGGCAGGATTGTCTTGAGGTGGTTGTACGCGACATCGACCGCCTCGGGGTGGCCCGGGAAGTAGACCGGATATCCACCGTCGGCCAGGTACTGGATCGGGAACTCGCCCAGGCAGACCTCGCTACCGCCGGCCTCGGTCAGGACCGGGTCGGTGCCCTTCAGCGTGTAGTGCCGCCCGGGCAGGCCGAACTTGCGGAACAGGTACTCCTCGGTCCCGAACGGCGCGGCCATCCAGTTGAGCACCCGCAACAGCATCTTGGTCCGCTCCGGCGAACTGGGCCGCATCGCCGCGATCGAGTTGTTCGGCGCACCGAGCAGGAACCGGCCGACCTTCCCAGTGCTGTCACGGACGACCGGCAGCGAGATGGCGAAGGTCTTCACGACGGCGCGGCGGTAGAAGCTCTGGATGGACGAGTAGGTGTCCTGCGTCATCACCGCCGAACCCTGACTGAACCAGACCTTCTGGTTGTTCTTCGCCACCCCGTCGGGATGAATCAGCCCGTCGGCCTGCATCTTCGTGGAGATCGCGATCATCTCCTTGTGCTCCGGGAGTTCCCGGCTGTGCACCAGGCGGCCGTCGCGAACCTCCCAGCCGTTCGGCAACCCCAGCATCGCGCTCAGCGCCGCCGATGGTGGAAGGGCGAAGGCCCAGCGGTTCTTCTTCTGGTCCGTCACCGCCTTGGCCACCGCGATCAACTCGTCCACGCCGGGTGAGCCGAGCTCGACGCCGAACTGATCGAGGAGGTCCTGCCGAGCCAGCAGCAGGGTGGATGACATCACGCCGCGCTGGATCGGCACCGCCCGGATCCCACCGGCGAACACGCATCCACGCCAGGACTCCGGCGACAGGTTCGCGAGGAACGGGTACTCCAGGATCGCGTCGCCGGACAGGTGCTCGGTCAGGTCCTGGGCCCGGGCCTCGAGGAACTGAGGCAGATAGGAGAACTTGCCGTCGACATTGAACAGATCACCCAGCGTGTCCCCGGCCACCGAGGTCGCGAACTTGTTGGTGAAGTCGGTGCCGGTCGCCGAGGTGATCGTCAGCGCCAGCGGTGAACCGATTCTCCGGTTCAGCTCCTGCCAGTACGGATTGCGATCGGCGGTCGGCGGAATCGGGTTCGACGTCGGCACCGATCCGGACAGATCGCTGCCATCGGCCGGTACGCCGTCGGTGACCCGGGCTGGTTGCGCCGGGAACCGGTAGAAGCAGTCCGGCATCAGGGGATGCACTCGAGGCAGGTCCGGCTTCGGTCCGTCGAACCGCTTGTACGTCGGCAGCCCCACTGGCTTGTTCAACGCTGCGATGTCGGTCGACCTGGTCACGGTGGAGCAGCCACTGAGGCCGACGGCGGCGGCAGCCAGCGACCCACCGAGCAGCGTTCGTCTGCTGATCATGCTCATCCCTTCACCGCCCCGGTCAGCATCCCCTTGGTGAAGTGCCGCTGGAGGAACGGATAGACGATCAGGATCGGAACCAGGGAGACCACCAGGATCGCCATCTGGATCGACTCCTGCGGTGGCAACTGGTCGGCCGATGCCCCGCCGAGATCACCGCTGCTGACCTCGGTGTTGTTGATCACGTACGTCCGCAGCACGAGCTGCAGTGGCCACTTCGCGGTGTCGTTGATGTAGAGCATCGCGTTGAAGAACGCGTTCCAGTACCCGACGGCGTAGAACAGGCCGACCACCGCGAGCACCGCCCGGGACAGCGGGAGGACGATCGACCAGAAGATCCGGAAGTCGCCCGCACCGTCGATCCGGGCCGAGTCGATCACCGAGTCCGGGATCCCCATGAAGAACGCGCGGAGAACGATCACGTTGAACCCGTTGATCGCGGTCGGAAGGATCAGCGCGAGCAACGAGTCGAGCAGCCCGAACTCCTTCACCACCAGGTAGTTCGGGATCAGCCCCGGGCTGAACAGGATGCTGAACAGCACGATCATCAGGATCGGCCGCTGCCCGAAGGATCCGGAGCGGCTGAGTGCGTACGCCAGCATGGTCGACCCGGCCAGGCTGATCAGCGTGCCGGCGAGGGTGATGAAGACGCTGACCAGCAACGCCCGCTGCACCACACCGCCGTTGAAGATGGTCCGGTAGGCGTCGAGGTTGAGGCCGTCCGGCCAGAGCACGAAGCCGCCGGAGTTGGTGACATGGGACTGGCTGGCGATGCTGGTCGAGATCACTCCGATGAACGGGATGATCACGAGCGCGCAGCACACCAGCAGCACGATGCCTTTGAGAGCCCGCGCGGGGATCGTGGGGATCTCGTCGATCGAGCTCCGTCCTCCGGCGGTACCGGAGGATCGGAGGAGATTCGTCTGTGTACTCATGGTTTGCGGTACACCCCCGCCTCACCGAAGATGTGCGCGACCTTGTTGGCGCCGATCACCAGGGCGACGCCGACCAGACCCTTCACCAGGCCGACCGCGGCGGACACGCCCCATTGGCCGGCCAGTACGCCGTTGTTGTAGACGTAGGTGTCGAGGACTTCGCTGGCCGGTCTGCCGACCAGATTCTGCTGCAGGATGATCTGCTCGAAGCCCACGGTGAGCGAGTCGCCGAGCCGCAGGATCAGCAGCAGGATGATCAGGCTGCGGATCCCCGGCACGGTGACGTGCAACAACTGCCGCCAGCGCGAGGCTCCGTCGACCCGGGCCGCCTCGTACAGTCCTGGATCGATCTGCGTCAGCGCGGCCAGGAACAGGATCGTCGCCCACCCGGTGTCCTTCCAGATCACCTGGCTGCTGAGCAGCGCGATGAAGCTGTCGGGATTGCCGAGGAAGTCGATCGTGTCGATGCCGTGGGACCGCAGCGCGTTGTTGATCAGGCCGCTGCCGCCCAGGACCTGCTGGAAGATCGCGATCACGATGACCCAGGACAGGAAGTGCGGCAGGTACAGCACCGACTGGACGATGCGCCTCATCCGCTCCGACAGCAGGCTGTTCAGGAGCAGCGCCAGCGCGATCGGCGCCGGGAAGACGAAGACCACCTGGACCAGCGTGATCAGCAGCGTGTTCTTCAGCGCATTGAGGAGGTCCGGGTCACCGTTGAAGATGACCGCGAAGTTGTCCAGCCCGACCCACGCGCTGCGTCCGAGCGGAACGAACGGCAGGTACTCCTGGAACGCGATCAGGTTGCCGAACAACGGCAGGTAGTGGAAGGCGAGCAACAGGACCAGACCAGGCAATGCCATCAGCAGCAGCACTTTGTCCCGCCTGGCTCGCCCCCACCAGGAGAGCGGCTTGGCGCCGGAACTGAGTCTGGGTCTCTCGGTGGCGGAGTTGTCCGGGGGGCCGGAACCGCTGGAACCGGCTGGATCGATCGACTTGGTTCGGTTGGCTTCGGGGCTGAGAATTCCGTCTGCTCGGGCCACGCCTCACTCCCTGCGTCGTCGAAACCCGCCCTCCCGTCTGGAGAGCGTTTTCCGTTCCCCCTTGTCCGATCTTGGCGTGTGTTGGGGAAAGGCGCAGCTCGAACGGAGCGTCACGGTGCCAAACCGCACCTCAGGGCTTCTGGTAGGGGAAGGACGGCAGTACGCCGATCTGGTCGTACTGCATCCGGGAATCGTCGAACCCGGGCTCCCAGCTGACGTTGGCGAACGTGTCACACGGTCCCGCGGACGGTCCGTGATAGGGGTCGCTCTCTGTATTCGTCACCTTGATGTCCGAGAACGCGAATCCACAGCCGCCGAAGTCCATGTGCACGCCGTACGGCTTCGCGTCCGGCATCGACGGGTCCGCGTTCGCGTCGTCGACGATCAGCTGGGACACGGCCGCATCCGGTGTGTACGGCGGTTCGTTGCGTACGCCGTACGCGTAGAACGGACCGGTGTCACCGCTGTCCTGCGCGAGGTGCGACAGCCGGACGAACTCGACGGTGTTGCCACCGGTGTAGTTGTCGGCGTTCGGGATCTCGGGCCGGGACTCGATGCTGATGCCGTACCGCGCACCGTGCTCGACGACGGTGTGGCTGATCTCGTTCCGGCCGCTGTTCATGATCTCGACGCCGGCCGAGTCGCCCGCGACCAGCTCGCCGATGTGGTGGATGTAGTTGTTCGTGAAGGTGTTGCTATGGGCAACGTCTCCCTCGCCGGGCCAGCCGCCCTCGACCTTGACGCCGTCGTTGCCGAGGTGTTCGAGCAGACTGTCGGAGACCGTCGTCCGCTCGTTCGCGAACAGCAGCTCGATCGCGGTGAAGCCGGTCTGCTGGATGTGCAGCCGGGTCAGCTTCACCCCTCGGGTGTTGGTGAGCGTGATCGCGCCCCACCGGTTCCGCGGCAGCTCGATCTGGGTGTCGTACTTCGGGTACTTGTGCTTGATCCCGGAGTCGCCGGTGCCGTTCCAGCCGTAGCGGTACCAGTCCATGAAGTCGGTGTCCTGGATGGTCAGCCCGTCCAGCGTGAGGTTCTCCACCCGCCGGTTCGGCGAGGCGCCGGCCAGCGAGAAGACCTGTGTCTGCGTGGGCCGCAGCACGTGTACGCCGTCCATGGTTCCGCCGGCCGGCTTGTAGTACAGCGTCTTGGCCGGGTAGTCCAGATAGTACTCACCGGCCTGGTCGAGCAGGCTGAGCGAGTTCTGCACGAAGTACCGCGAGCCGCCGCCGGAGTTGATGAACCCGTACCGCGCCGGGTAGACCAGCGTGGTCCGCTTCTTGGTGAAGTTGATGTCGAGCATCGGAATCGTGTCCGTGAACCACGACCACGAGCCGCCCGACCACACCGTCACCTGGGCCGGCCACGACGTACCGAGCCGAAGATCCCAGGACGGGTCGATGTCGCCGGTGCTGAATCCGAGCTGGTCGTGCACCGCCTCCTTCGTCGGGTCGAAGAGGGTGGACTTCAGGTACGGCGCCCAGGCGTCATCCGACTGCCGATTCGGGTACCGCGCGGTGGTGGCCCGTTTGCCGTCGACGTACAGGCTGTAGAACGGCTGGGACACGTCGACCGGCGCCTTGAAGATGCCGTCCTTGTACGGCGTCCACCCGGTCACCTCCCGCCCTGCCTCGAAGACGGCCTTCCCCGGGCCGTCCACACTCCGGTAGACGACCCCTGAGTCGCGGTCGTCGAAGGTGATCGTCTTGTCCACCTGGTAGGTCCCGGCCTTCAGGTTCACCACCGGCTGACAGCTGCGACCCACCTGCTCGGAACGAAGGGTGTCGCGAGCATGCTCGATCGTCTTCCAGGGCTTCCGTTCGGTGCCGGCGGCCGCGTCGTTCCCACCGGGCGAAACCCAGAACGCTGTGCACTTGTCCGCCCCGGCCGGGGCGGCGGCTCGCGCCGCCACCCCGCCGCCGACCACGAGCGCCGGAAGTGCGAGCCCGGCGAGCACTCCGCCGACGAATCCCCGCACCGCGATCACCGGCCCGCGACGTCGTACGGGAAGGTCGGCAGGACGCCGATCTTGTCGTACTCCATCTTGGACGCGTCGAAGCCGGCGACCCAGTCGGCGTTGGTCACGTCGTTGCACTGGTACGACTGGTACTTCTGGTCGGTCACCTTCCCGACCTGGACGTTGCTGAACGCGAAGCCGCAACCACCGGCGTCCATGTGGACTCCGCGGGTCCCGCCCGCGTCCGGCATCGACGGGTCGGGGATCACGTCGCCGATCACCAGTTGGTCGACGGTGTTCTGGATCGGATGCGGTTCCTGGTTGTCCACGCCGTACGTGTAGAAGGCGCCCATGTCGCCGCTGTCCAGGCCCATCTCCTCGAGCTTGATGTACTTGAAGGTGTTGCCGTTCGCGTATTGGTCGCCGTCCTTTACCTCCGGTCGGGACTCAAGGCTGATGCCGTAGCGGGCGCTGTGCTTCACCTCGACGTTCGAGACGGTGTTGCTGCCGGTGTCCATCAACTCGATGCCGGACGCGTCGCCCGGTACCAGCTCGCCGATGTGGTCGACGAAGACGTTGGAGATCGTGTGATGGTTGCTCAGGTCACCTTCTCCGGGCCAGCCGCCCTCGACCTTGATGCCGTCGGCACCGATGTTCTCCAGCAGGCTGTCGGTGATCCGGGTGTGGTCGTTGGCGAACAGCAGATAGATCCCGGTGAACCCGGTGTCGGACAGATGCATCCGGGACAGGTCGATATTGCTCGTGTTCGTCAGCCGGATCGCGCCGAACCGGTTCCGCGGCATCTCGATCTGTCGGTCGTACTCCGGGTACTTGTGCTCGGCCCCGGCGTCACCACCGGCGACCCAGCCATTGCGGTACCAGCTGACGAAGTCGGAGTATTGCACCCCGAGCCCGTCGAACGTCACGTCATGCAGCCGGTCCTGCGCCGACGTACCGGCGAGATCCAGCACGGTCTGCACCGTCGGCCGCAGTACGTGGACGCCGTCCATCGTGCCGCCGCGCGGCTTGTAGTAGACCTCGCCGGCCTTGTAGTCGAGGTAGTACTCCCCCGGCTGGTCGAGGAAGCTGAGCGAGTTCTGGAAGTAGTACCGGGAGCCGCCGTTGCTGTTGACCATCGCGTAGCGGGTCCAGTACTTCAGCGTCGTCTGGGTCTTCTTGAAGTTCGTGTCGAGCAGCGGGATCGTGTCGGTGAACCAGGACCACGACCCACCCGACCAGATCGTCACCGACGCCTGGCTCATGTCCCAGCTCGGATCCCAGTCGCCCGGGTTCCCGTAGAGCCAGTTGTGCACGTCCATCTTGTCCTCTTCGTAGAGGACCGACCGCAGGTACGGCGACCAGGTGTCATCGGAGCCACGGTTCGGATAGCGAGCGTTGGTGGCCCGCTTCCCGTCCTCGAACAGCGTGTAGAACGGCTTCGACGCGTCGAACTTCGCCTTGTAGATACCGTCATGGGTCGGCGTCCAGCCGGTGATCTCCTCGGCGCCTTCGAGGTTCGCCTTGCCGGGACCGTCGACGCTGCGGTAGATGACCCGGTGGCCGTTCTTCCCGGAGTCCCGCTGGTCGAGGTCGATGGTCGAGGAGACCGGGTAGTCGCCGGCCTTCAGGTTGACGGTGATATCGCAGTTCATCCGGTCGTTGAGGTGCTTGTCCCGGATCTCGTCGCGGGCCCGGGTGACGGTCTTCCACGGGTCCTGCTCGGTGCCTTTGGCGGAGTCGTTGCCGGTGGGCGCGACCCAGAAGGTCTTGCAGTCGACGGCACCGGCGGGCTGGGTGTTGAGCTGGACGGCCGCGACCGTCACCAGGGCGATCGCGACCACTCCGGCGCCGACGCTCAGCGCCGTACGCCTTGTTTTGTGGGACATCTTGGGCGGGGTCCTCTCAGATTCAGTCGCCGGCGTTGCCGTTGCGGGCACGCCAGCTCTCGTACTCGAGGCGGGTCTTCTCGGTCAGGGGGTAGTAGTCACGCAGCGGGGCACCCTCGTCGATCCGGCGCCGGCTGAACTTCTCCCAGGCGTCATGCTCGGCGGCCGCGTCGACGACGGCCTCCGCGCGCCGCCGGGGAACGACGACCGCACCGTCGTCGTCGGCGAGCACCAGGTCGCCGGGCAGCGTGAGGACGCCGCCGACCGCGACCGGGACGTTGTACGCCCACGGGAACAGTTCGGACTGGGACGCGTAGTGCGGGGTGGCGCCGGTCGACCAGATCGGAACGTCGAGCTGCGCCACCCGGGGTACGTCACGGATCCGGCCGTCGACCACGATGCCGGCGCCGCCGCGGAGCTTGAAGTACCGGACCAGCATGTCGCCGAAGCAGCCGGTGGTGTGGCTGCCGTAGGCCTGGACCACCAGCACGTCACCGGGCTGGACCTCGTCGAGCACGGCCCACAGCGCCGTACTGCGCTCGATGTACTCCTGGGTCTGGCCGTCGGCGATGTCCTCGCGCTGCGGCATGAACTGCAGGGTCAGCGCGCGGCCGACCACCTTCTTACCGGGGAACATGCTGGTCGGACCGTCGACGAAGGTCCGGCGGATGCCCTGTCCGTGCAACCGGGCGCAGGCGGTGGCCGACCCGATCTCGGACAACCGCGACACCAGTTCGGGGTCCGGCGCCGGCGGGTTCTCGCCGCGCACCGGCAGGTCCCAGACAGGCGTCACCGGGGCTTGTTCCGTGCTGGTCATAGGGTCTCCTCAGATAAGCGCCAGATGTGCGGCGCGGTAGGTGTTCCGGGTCAGCCGGAGATCGAGCCGGATGGTCCGGCCCGGCGGCATGACGACTTCGAGTCTGTTGCCGCCGACAACGACCGTGCGGGTGCCCGGGGTCGGTGGCGGGGAGGTGTACGCCGGCGACGGGCCCGGGTATTCACCGGTCGCGGTGCTCACGGTGGCGTCGTCGATCCGGTCGGTGCCGAAGCTGCCGGCCTGGACGATCACGCGGCGGGTCTGGGTGGCCGACAGGTTGACGAGTTGCAGGCCGGTTCGATCCGGCTCGACCGTGTCAACCAACGCGGCGACATCGGGCGGCAGGCCGGGCCGGCCGCGGTCCGGGTCGAGGTAGAGGACGCGCAGGGGCAGGAGACCGCCGTTGTAGAGAAGCTGCGGTGTGCCAGTGGTCAACTGCAGCAGGGCTTCGGTCGCAACTGGATTGTGCCGCTGCCAGTGATGAATGTTCAGCTCGGCCGGGTCGGTCGTGTCCGCAGCCATCAGATCCATCCGGCGTTGCACCTGCGAGAGCGCGACACCGAGCATCGCCTCGGGATAGCCGGGGTTGTCGCCGGCCAGGTAAGCGAGCCAGGGCGCCTCGTGCCCGGCGTCCTCCTTGTTCCGGAAGTCGTGGACCGTCCGCCAGTCGTAGCCACTGCGTTCCCGCAGCTCCGTCAGCCGGTCGCGGTCGGGCGCATCGAAGGCGGCCTGCCACAACCACATCGGCAGTCCGAGCTGTGGCGGCTGGTAGTCGAACCATCCGTCGTCGCCATGCCGGTTCGGGATCAGCAGGGTCGGCTTCGCGCAGTCCTCGCCCAGCTCGGCCTGCCAACGATCCCGGATGCTCATCTCAGTCTCGTCGACCGCGGCAGTGACGCCGCGCTCGTACAGGTGATCGAGCAACTGGCGCGCGACATCGAGCCGCTTCGCGTCGCCGGTGAGCACGACGCCGTTCAGCGCAGCGACACAGGCCGCCGAGCCGACGCTGTACACGCCGTGCGGCCAGTTCCAGCCGTAGAGGCCGCCGTGCCAGCGGCCGTGCTGGAGCTCGCCGACCGCACCGCTCGGACCGGCGTTGTCCGGCAGCAGACCGCCGTTCGCCTGCGCCCGCTCCTGCCACGCGTCCAGATACTCCAGCGTCCACGCCGCGAACCGGTCGTTGTGGTCGTAGAGCCAGGCGTTGGCGGTCAGCGTGGTCGCGGCCAGGTTGACGGCGGTGTCGCCGGCACCCAGGCGGCGGATCATTTCCGCGCCCATCAGGTCGGCGTTGGCTGGATCTTTGAGGTCCTCCCAGGTGGTGATACCGGGTACGCCGGACAGCGGCAGCCCGAAGATCCGCATGTTCGTCAGGTCCGCGCCGTACGTGCGCCACTCGTCGTTGATGCCCCAGCGCGGACCGCCGCCGCCGTTGTGCGGTGCGCGGATGGTGCGCGTCGCCGGGTCGTAGTTGCCGGCCGGCGATCCGGGCAGGTAGAGCTCCGCGAACCGGTACGCGCGCTCGCGGAACGCCTCGTCACCCGGATCGGCCGCGCACAACGCGTAGAAGAAGATCATCGACTCGCCGAGGTGGAACCAGTCGTAGCCACGCTCGAACTCGTCGACCAGGAAGCCCAGGTCGGTGAGCTGGCGGGTGACGCCTTCCCAATGCCACTTGGCCACGTCGATCAGATCGTCCGCGCCGCCGAGTTGGTAGAGCACGGGCCAATTCACGAACGCCTCGTAGAAGTCGTCCGCGCCATCACGGCTCTGCACGGGTCCGGCGTACCGGAGACTGCCGTCCGGCAGGCAGTAGCGTTCGCGGAACAGCCACCAACCCTCGTCCATCACGTCGAACAGGCGGCGCTGCATGATCGCCCACGCGGGTGGCGTACCGATCGGGGTCTCGGCAAGAACAGTTGTCGTTGTCATCCCTTGGTCGCCCCCGCCGTCAGGCCGCTGATCACGTGCCGCTGCAACAGCACGAAGACCACCAGCAGTGGTGCCACCGCGAGCAGCAGCGTCGGGAAGACGACCGTGTAGTCGGTCGAGTACTGGCTCACCGCGGCGTACACGCCGGTGGTGACGGTGTAGAGACCGCTGCCCGGGCCGAGGATGATCTGCGGGTTCACGAAGTCGTTCCACACCGAGAAGGTGTTCAGGATGACCATCGTCACCACGGCCGGCTTCATCAGCGGGAACACGATCGACCAGAACACCCGGTGCTTGCCGGCGCCGTCGACCGCGGCCGCCTCGTCCAGGCTGGCCGGGATCGTCATGATGTAGCCGGCGTACAGGAAGATCGAGAACGGCAGCGTCAGCGTCGTCTCGAACAGCACGAAGCCCGGGATCGTGCCCATCAGGCCGAGGTACTTCAGCGTGTAGACGACCGGGATGACCAGCACCTGGCTCGGGATGAACGTCCCGGCCACGAACAGCAGCAGGAGCATCCGGTAGCGGCGCTCGCTGCGACGGGCGATCACGTACGAGACCGGACCGGCCAGCGCGACGGACAGCACGTTCACCGAGACCACGAACAGCACGGTGACGGCGTACCCCTTGAGGATGTTGAAGTCCGGGTTCGTCGCCGCCTTGCGGATGTACTCCGTGGTGAGCCGGTCGGGTGACAGCGAGAACGGGTGGGTCAGGATGTCCTGCTGCGACTTGAACGCGCTGACGACCAGCAGATACAGCGGCATCAGCATCAACGCACTGATGACGACCAGGAAGACGACCCGGCCCACTCCCTTGGTGCGCATCGGGCGGAGCTGCACAGTCATGACCCGCGGCATCCGGATCGCACTCATGCCTGCACCCCCTGATCGGCTCGCGATCGCAGCCGCGCGACCGTCAGGGCGAGCCCGGCGGTGACGATCATCAGTACGACGCTCTGCGCCGAGCCGAACCCGAGCGCGTTGTTGTGGAACGAGTCCCACAGAATCAGGTACGCCGCCGTCTGCGTGGACCCGGCCGGCCCGCCTCCGGTCAGCGACACGACCAGGTCGTAGGTCTTCAGCAGCGTGACCAGCGACAGCACGAGGTTCACAGTCACGACCGGAGCGAGCGCCGGCAGGGTGACGTTGCGGAACGTCTGCCGCGTCGAGGCCCCGTCGATCCGCGCGGCCTCGAGCAGCTCCTTCGGCACCGTCTGCAGACCCGCCAGATAAAGCACGACGTTCACGCCGAATCCGGCCCACACGAGGACGCCGATGAGACTCGCGAGCGCCCAGTTCGGGTTGGACAGGAACGGAAACACGTCAGCGCCCTTTGAGGTGAGCCAGCCGTTCGCGACACCCGACGTACCGAGGACGGCGCTCCAGAGGAAGCCGACGACCAGCGCGCTGAGCACATGGGGATAGAAGAGGACGACGCGGAACAGCGAGTTGAGCCGGGACGCACCATTCACCAGCAGGGCGAAGCCGAGGCCGAGCACGCTCAGGAGGACGGTCCCGACGGCGGCGATCAGCAAGGTGACCCAGCCGGCCCGGATCGCCTCGTCGCTGCGCACCAGGTCGAGGTAGTTCCGCAGTCCGACGACGGCCGGGTTCGCGCTGTACCCGTTCCAGTCGGTCAGGCTCAGGTAGACCGAGAGACCGACCGGGATGACGAGCATTACGACGAACAGCGCCAGAGCCGGCCCGACCATGCTGATGGTCGTCAGCCGGTTCCTCACGACTTCGACCCCATCCAGCTGTCGATGCGCTTGGCGACGTCCGGCGCGCTCTTGCCGGTGTAGAGGCTCTGGACCGCCTTGTTCCACTCGCCGTTGAAGCCTTGCGGCAGCGTGTTCGCGCCGTACCCCTCGCCCTGGGCCACCTGCTGCGGCGCCTGGTCGAGGATGTCCTGCACCTGCTGGCCGAGCGGCGTCAGCTTGTCGGTGAAGCCCTTGCGGAAGTTGCCGTCCTGCGCGAGCTGGCTCTGGACGGCGCCGCGGTCGGTGACCAGCCACTGGACCAGCTTCACCGAGAGGTCGCGCTGCTTGGTCGACTTGAGCACCATGTACGGCGCGGCCATCGTGACGCCCTGTGGTCCCGGGTACGCCTGGCCGGTCTCGGTCGGCGCGGCGAACACCCCGAGGTCGAAGGCGGGCTTGGCACTCTCCGCGCTCCGGACGAACCAGCTGCCCATGATGTACATCCCGGCCTTACCGGACAGGAAGTTGGTTTGCGCGGTCACGTCCTTCAGGCCGAGCGCGTTCTTGTCGATGTACCCGTTCTTGATCCAGGACTCGTAGCGCTGCAGCAGCGGGAGCATGGACTGCCCGACGGTGAGCTGCTTGGCCTTGACCTGCTGGAACCAGTCGGGGTGCTTGGTCGCGATCGACGGGTCGCCGAGTTGCAGCAGCTGCAACCCGGTCACGTAGTCGCCGGCCGTCTGCAGCGGCAGGTAGCCCGCGGCCTTCAGCTTGCCCATCGCGGCGGTCAGCTCGTCGAGATCCTTCGGCGGCGCGCTGATCCCTGCCTTGGTGAACGCGTCCTTGTTGTAGAAGACCAGCGACTGGGCCTGCTGACCGACACCGACGGTGTAGACCTTCCCGTCGAGTGCGGCCTGCTGCACCAGCGGGGTGTCCTTGGTCCACGTCTGGTCGGTCAGGTCGAGCATCTGCGGCGCGAGCACCTTGTCGGCCATCAGCGTCTCGACGACATCCGGCGCGTTGCCGGCCGCGAGCAACTGCGGCAGCGTGTCCTTCACACCGGATCCGGTCGGTGCCTCGATCTTCACGTCGACGCCGGGGTTGGCGTCCTCGAACGGCTTGACCAGGCCCTCCCAGTATCCCTTGGTCAGATTGGGCGTGATGTTCACCAGCATCCGCACCTCACCGGTGCCGGCACCGGCCGAACCGTCGTCACTGAACCCGCCACCACCGCAGCCGGCCGCGCCCACCAGGATCGCAACCGCCGCCAGCAGGACAGGCTTCCGCCGTACCGAACGAGCCATTTCCGGGTCCTCCTCGGATCGTCCCGGCGTCGGGGGCGGCCGGGCGTCGTTAGCGATCGACAATGCAGAGCAGCCCGCTCAAGTGTCAACGTTTAAACGGCAAGGTGGACGTTCTGAGTCAGAAGTCCATGCCATAAAGGGTTGGCAGATCGGCGTGAGCGGGGTCACCATGCAGCCATGCCCGATGCCGGAAGACCCAAGTCGCCGCTGACCTTGTCGACGGCCGAGCGGACCGCGCTCAGCCGGCTCGTGACCGGTCCGCGGACCAGCGCGGGGATGCGGTTGCGCGCCCGGATCGTGCTCGCCTGCGCCGAGGGCCGGTCGAACAAGGACGTCGCGGACCTGCTCACGGTCACCCCGGGCACGGTCGGCAAGTGGCGGCGGCGGTTCCTGCGGATGGGGATGGCCGGCCTCGACGACGGCATGCGCAGCGGCCGGCCGCGGATGGTCGACCGGGTCCAGCTCGGCGCGCTGGCGGCAACATCGATGGCCGGATCCGGACACCGGCCCTCGACCCGCGACGTCGCGGCCTCGTACGGCGTCTCGCAGTCGACGGTTTCGCGTCGTCGTCGCGAAGAACTGCAGCACCACCGCACCGGTGGCGGGATCGCGTTGCGTTCCACGCAACCACCGCCCCCGCCGTCGGGCGAGACCGAGCTGCTGTCGGATCGGGTGTACGACGCCATCCGCGGCTGGATCCTGTCCGGCGAACTCGCCCCCGGCATGCGCGTGGTCGAGTCCGAGATCGCCCGCGTCCTCGGCACCAGCCAGACCCCAGCCCGGGAAGCGGTACGACGGCTCGCCCACGAAGGACTGGTCACGTACCAGCCGCGGCTGGGGAACTTCGTCACCGAGATCTCCCAGGTGGAGGCCCGGGAGGCACGCGAGGTCCGCGTCCTGCTCGAGGCCGCGGCGGCCCGGCGCGCGACCGGCCACGTCCCGCCGGACGAGCTGGACCTGCTGCGGATCGAGGTACAGCGGATGACCGACGCCGCCGATCACCACGACATCGGCGCCTTCCGCGAGGCCGACCTGCGCTTCCACCGCCAGGTCCTCGCGACCAGCGGCAACTCGATGCTGCTGCGCGTCTGGCGCACTCTCGAGCCCGCGCTGTGGAACCTGCAGGTCGTGTCCAACGCCATGTACGCCGGCGACTGGGGCCTGATGGCGCGCCGGCACCTGGACCTGATCGAGGTGCTCGCCGGCAGCGACCCCGAGGACGCCGCCCGCCTGTTCTCGGCCCACGCCCGCGGCGAAAGCTCCATCACCAGACCCGCCGGCCGCCATGATTGATGCGCACGTTCATGTCTGGGACATCGCACGACGCGAACTGCCGTGGCTCCCCGAGGGTCATCCCTTGCGTCGCGACTTCGCACTCACGGATCTCGCCGAGGACGGCCCGCTCGCTGAGCTGGTGCTCGTCCAGGCGGACGCCGATCCGGCCGAGGTCCACGACCTGCTCGACCTCGCGGCCCGCACTCCCGCGGTGGTCGGCGTCGTCGGGTGGTTCGACCTTCTCGGCTCCACCCTCCACCTACCGAACGACCCGAGGCTCGTCGGCATCCGCAGCCCACCGGCCGACCAGACCGATCCGGAAGCGCTCACCAGCCCCGAACACATCAGCGGTGTGCGAGCCGCCACCGACGCCGGCCTCGCCATCGACCTGCTCCTCCGCCCACCCGCGCTGATCGGCGCCGCACGGCTCGCCGACGCAGTGCCCGAAGCCCGCCTGGTGCTGGACCACCTCGGCAACCCGAACGCCGTCGACACCGACTGGCTGACGGGGATGAAGGCCCTCGCCGCAGCGCCGAACGTGACCGTGAAGCTCTCCGGCACCGCCCATCTACCGTTCGACGACTTCAGCGACCTCGTCGGCATCACTCTCGACCTCTTCGGCAGCGAGCGGTTGATGTTCGGCTCCGACTGGCCCGTCTGCACGCTCACGGGCAGTCGTTCCGACGTTGTCCGTCGTACCGCTGCCTTGCTCCCACCCGCCACGCACAACGACGTGTTCCGCGGCACCGCCCAGCGCATCTACCGCCCCAGGGAGACCGCCCCATGACCGAATACACCCGACGCCAGGTCCTGCGGACCGCAGGCGCCGCGGCCGGCACCGCTGTCGTCGCCGGCTCGCTCACCGACCCCTTGTCCGCCGCCGCCGTCGAGACCGCCGGCAGCGAGACCAACCCGCTCCAACTCTGGTACACCCAGCCCGCCACCGAATGGCTCCAAGCCCTTGCCATCGGCAACGGGCGGCTCGGCGCCATGGTGTACGGCGGGACCGCGACCGAACAGCTACAACTCAACGAGGACTCGATCTGGGCCGGCGGCCCGCACCAGTACGACGATCCGGTCGGACGTGAGGTGCTCCCGGAGATCCGCCGGCTGATCGCCGAGGAGAAGTACCTCGACGCGCAGAACCTCGCGGACGAGCACTTCATGGGCCGGCCGACCGAGCAGATGCAGTACCAGCCGGTCGGCAACCTGATGATGACCTTCCCCGGCATCACCGAGGCCGGCGTCTCGTCGTACCGGCGAGAGCTTGATCTGACCACGGCGATCACCTCGGTCAGCTACGTGGCCGACGGTGTGCGGTACAGCCGCGAGGTGTTCGTCTCACACCCGGCGCAGGTGCTGATGATGCGGCTGACGGCCGATCGACGCGGCTCGATCAGTTTCGACGCAACCTTCACCACCGAGCAGGCGGCCACCGTCGATCGCTTCGACGACCGCACGCTCGCGCTCAACGGGATCAGTGGCGACGCCGAAGGGCTGACCGGGTCGGTCAAGTTCTGTGCGTTGCTGCGCGCGTTCACCGAGGCCGGTACGACGACTGTTGCCGACGGCAAACTCACCGTCGCGGGCGCCGACGCGGTCACGCTGGTGTTCTCGGTCGGGACCAGCTACCGCAATTACGTCGACGTCAGCGCCGACCAGGTGGCTCGGGCCGTCGCACCGTTGCCCACGGAGCGTCCGGCGTACGGACGGCTGCGGCACGAGCACGTCGAGGACTACCAGCGGCTGTTCGGCCGGCTCGACATCGATCTCGGGACGTCGGACTCGATCGCGCTGCCGACTGATCAGCGGGTGATCGCGTTCCGCAACGGCGGCGATCCGCAACTGGCCGCGCTGTACTACCAGTTCGGCCGCTATCTGCTGATCTCCAGTTCGCGCAGCCCCGGGCAACCGGCCAACCTGCAGGGCATCTGGAGCTACAAGATGCTGCCGGAGTGGCAGTCGAAGTTCACGCTGAACATCAACTGCGAGATGAACTACTGGCCGGCCGGTCCCACCAACCTCGCCGAGTGCTGGGACCCGCTGTTCCAGATGATCACGGAGCTGGCCGAGTCCGGCGCGCGGACGGCCGCGACGATGTACGACGCTCCCGGGTGGGTCGCCCACCACAATACGGACGGCTGGCGCGGGACGGCTCCGGTCGACTTCGCGTTCTACGGGGTCTGGCCGACCGGCGGCGCGTGGTTGTCGCTGCTGTTCTGGGAGCGGTACGAATACACCGGCGACCTGGCGATGTTGCGCCGGTACTACCCGGTGTTGCGGGGATCCGTGGAGTTCTTCCTCGACCAGTTGCAGGCTGACGCGAAGACGGGCTGGCTGGTGACCAGCCCGTCGCACTCGCCGGAGGTCAAGCACCACGACTATGACAACGTCGGGGTGAGCATGTGCGCGGGCCCGACGATGGATACCGAGATCCTGCACGACCTGTTCAAGGTGTTCGGTGAGGCATCCGCCCTGCTCGGTGAGGACTCCGCACTGGCCGCTCAGGCGGCTGCCGCCCGGTCGCGGCTGGCGCCGATCCAGATCGGGTACCTCGGTCAGATCCAGGAATGGCTGATCGACTGGGAGGAGGCCGCGCTGGAGACAAGTCGCCATGTCTCGCACCTGTGGGCCGTGTTCCCGAGCGACCAGGTGACTCCCCGCCGTACGCCGGAACTCGCCGACGCTGCGCGGAAGTCGCTGGAGCTCCGCGGCCCGGCCGTCACGGCAGGGTGGTCGCTGGCCTGGAAGCTGAACCTGCGTGCCCGGCTGCTCGAACCGGACAACGCGTACAAACACCTCACGCAACTCCTGGCTCCCGGTCGCACCGCGCCGAACATGTTCGACCTGCACCCGCCGTTCCAGATCGACGGGAACTTCGGCGGCATCTCCGGCATCACCGAGATGCTCATGCAGAGCCACTCCGGCGAGGTCGCGCTGCTGCCGTGTCTGCCGGCCGCGTTCTCAACCGGCCGTATCCGCGGTCTGCGGGCGCGGGGCGGGTTCGATCTGGACTTGTCCTGGTCGGAGGGCAAGCTGACCAAGGCCCGGATCCGTTCCCTGCTGGGCAACCGTCTCCGGTTGCGCACCGGCGGACAGGTCGACGTGACGTCCACCTCTGGTCCGGTCGCGTTCGCCCGGCCCGAGGACGGCGTGGTCGAGTTCCGCACCCAGCGAGGCGTCGACTACCTGATCGAGCCGCGCTCATGAGAACTAGATGGACCCTGCCCTTGCTCATCGCTCTGCTCGCCACCAGCACTGGATCGCTCGCCGCGGCGGGCCCGTCCACAGCCTCCGACCAGCCCACGACGGCCTGGCACGACGGCGCCCTGCGCACCGACCCGGCCGGGCTGGTCGCTCGGTCCGATCTCGTCCAGGAAGGTCCGGCCTGGCGCGCGTACCAGGCCATGCCACTCGGCAACGGCGTACTCGGCGCCGCGGTGTGGGCCGAGAAGGGCTTCAGCGCCCAGCTCAACCGGGTCGACACCTTCCCGGATCTCAAGTCCGCCGGGCGCCTCGTCGTACCCGGTCTCGATCCGTTGATGCGGGCAACGGACTACAGCGGCCGGCTGGCGCTGTACGACGGCCAGCTCGTGCAGCATGGCGGCGGGATGACGGCTCGTTCCTACGTGCGCGCCGACGCGGATCAGTTCGTGCTCGAGGTCACCGGGGCTGATCCCTCGAAGCCGCAGACAGCCGACCTCAAGCTCTGGCCGGGGCGGACACCGACCACCAGCGCGGCCGATGCTGTCGCCGCGCTGGCGGAGACCTTCCACGACAGCGCATCCGGCAGCATCACCGGCGCGGTCGCCGCCCTCACCGCGCACGCCCGGGACGTCTCGGCGTCCGTGATCGACCCGTTGACGGTCCGGCTCAGCTTCCGGCCCAACGCGGATGGCAGCTTCCGGCTGGTCGTCGGCGTTCCGTCGTACCGCGGTGGTGATCTGCGGGCGGCGGCGAAGCGGGCCGTGGTCGACTCGCAGACCAACCATCTGGCCTGGTGGCACGCGTTCTGGGCCAAGGCGGCGCCGATGCGGATCACGTCGGCCGACGGCAGCGGTGAGTACGTCGAGAACCTCCGCACGCTTCAGCTCTACACGATGGCCGCGTCGATGCGTGGCGACGTGCCGAGTACGCACGGAGCCGTCGTACGGATGTTCTCCTCGGCGCAGGACCAGGCCGATTGGGCGCAGGACTCGTACTGGCACTTCAACCTGCGCGAGCTCGTGTCCACCAACCTCGGCGCGGGCATCGCCGACCTGAACGCGCCGTACTTCCGCTTCTACCTCGACCGTGCCGAGCTGATGCGGGAGTGGACCCGGACCCACTGGATCGGCGGGCAAGGGCTGTGCGTGCCCGAGTTCCTCCGGTACGACGGGACCGGCGACGGCTGCGACAACACGAGTGAACCGAGCTGGGTGACCCGGATCCTCAGCAGCGGACCGGAGTTGGTGAACAACATCTGGCAGCAATACCGCTACACCGGCGACAAGGCGCTGCTGAACCGCAGCTATCCGCTGATGCGGGACGTGGCGAAGTTCTATCTGTCGGCGCTGACACCCGGTGCGGACGGCCTGCTGCATCTCGAACATGTCAACGCGCTCGAAGTGCAGTGGGACACCAGCGACCCCGTCCCGGACCTCGCCGCGATGCGGGTCATCTTCCCGATCGTCGCCGACCTCGCCTCGTCGCGGGGCGACACCGCACTGGCGACGCAGCTCCGGGACGCGCTAGGGAAGCTCCCGCCGTTCCGAACGGTTCAGCGTGGGGGCGAGGAGGTACTCGCGTGGTCCGGCACGGACGAAGCGGCGCACAACACGCAGAACCCTGAGATGGAGGCGCTCTGGCCCTGGGGCCTCTTCGACGAGACCTCCGACCTGATGCAGGCGACCTATCGTCAGCGGGTCTATCCCCAGGACAAGGACTGGGGCATGGACACCACGTGGGCCGCGCGACTCGGGCTCTCCGAAGAGGTGAAACGGCTGCTGCTGAAGGGCATCCAGGACTTCCAGATCTACCCGAACGGCTTCACCGTCCACCGCACCGGTCAGGAGGCGGTCCGGAACCACAGCTTCTACAACGAGTGGGGCGGCGTGGTGACGACCGGCCTGCAGGAGGCGCTGGTCCAGTCGTACGACGGTGTCGTCGACGTCGCACCGGCGTGGCCGAAGGACTGGGACGTGTCCGGCTCGGTGCAGATCGAAGGTGGCCACCGGATCAGCACCGAGGTGCATGACGGCGTACCGAACCTGATCGGGATCGAGGCAGGCAGTCGTGACACGCTGCGCGTCCGCAACCCGTGGCCGGGGCAACAGGTGCGCGTGATCGACTCGCACGGCGGGACCGTCGTATCGCCGACCTCTGCCGAGGTGGTGTCGATCGCGGTGGCACCCCACGCCTCGTACACCGTCGAGCGGGTCGCCGTACCGTTGTCGTCGTTCCGGTTCGTGCCGTTGACCGGCCAGCCGGCCACAGCGGTGAAGACGGTCGGCAGCCGGATGCTCGGCGTACCGGCGAGTGAGCCGCCACTGCTCAGCGACCTGGTCAGTGTGCGTACGCCGGAGAAGCTGTCCAACCTCGTGAAGGCTCAGGCGGGTGCACCGATCTACGTGGATCGCAGCTACACGATCACCGATCTGCCTGCGGAGCTGACCGGTCAGGCATTGGTCCAGGGAGCCAACGACGACTCCAAGGCCACAGGTCCCGACGATTACCTGACTCTGAATCTGACGCGGCCCGCGACCGTCTACGTCGCGTTCGACCCACGTGGGGAGAACGTGTGGTGGCCGTCCTGGCTCAGCAGCTTCACCAGGACCGGTGAGACCGTCGGCACGACAGACCAGCGGCTCGTCCTCTTCAAGCGTGATGTGCCGGCAGGCCCACTGGCACTGGGCGCCAACGCGAGTGTGCCGAACAAGGGCAACTCGACCTACATCAGCTTCGTCATTCCGAACTGAAGATCGACGGTCGGTCTGGTCGCGCACCTCCTCGACCAGACCGACCGGCCGGCCGGCCGGCCGTGCAAGCTCGACAGGAGGTGTCGGTCCAGGGGTGCTGGTCGGGTGAGGCATTCACGCCTGGCCGCGGTCTGCCCGGCCGATGCGAGGCGGACACCTCCTGTCGAGCTTGCACACCCCAACCACCGTCCGCACCCGAGCGGCCCGCACCGGCGGGCAGATGCAGTGACTGGACGCACTCGTCCTGCTGGCCGGGGACCGTGCCGATACCGAACCCGGGACACCATCTGGCGACCTCGGACAGGCTGTGCCATGTGCGAGGTCCCCACTACCTGCCCGAGGTCACGGCAATCTCACCGATCAATCCGGTCAGGTCGCGCCGAGTTGACGGAACAACAAACCGAAGGTGCGGGGAGCTACCTCGAGTGCGTGTTGCGCTGTGGCGGGCGGACCGCAGGAGGCGGAGCCGAGGCCGTGCTGGGCCAGGTCGAGATTGAGGTAGACGTGGTCTCGTGAGCTGAGGTCCGAGCGGTGGCGGGCGAGTTCGAGGTCCTCGCTAGTCCACCGCCGTGCGGTGAGCTGGAAGGACGGCGAGCCCGCCACCCGCAAACCGTTGCCGTCAGCATCGGTCAGTTCGGCCCAGCGCACGTCGATCCGCGATCCGTTCTCCTGCGGTACGACGTACGGCGTCTGCAACTCGTCTACCGTGCGCACGTACCGTCCGACGCGGGCCGCCTCGCGGCTGTCGGCGTACGCCTCCCCCGGTCCACCGCCGTACCAGCGCACGTTGTCCAGGCTGCGAGGCACGGCCATCCGTACGCCGACGCGCGGCCAACTCCCACACCGCGGCGTGACCGCCGTACCGCCCCACTCCCCCTCCGGCACCACGTCCATCGTCAGTCGCAGGCAATCCCCGAGCGCCACCCATCGGTACGTCGCGCGCACGCCGAGCCCGAGCCCGTCCGGCGCGACCCGGGTCCGCACTACCAGTTCGCGCTCCCCGGTCTCGACCTCATCCACCCGATGCAGAAGCCGGTCCAGCCCCGCGGTCCGCCACTCCGTGACCACCGCGTTGCGGCCACCCTGCCCGTTGTCGTTGTCGGTGGGCGCCCGCCACAAGTCAAGTCGCGGACCGTCGACCGGCACTCCGAACAACCGCATCAGTCGCCCGGTTCGACGGTCGAACTCACCGCCACCAAGCACGAGGTCACCAGCCCGGTGCACGACTGGAACCCGCACCGGCGACGGGTCCTTCGGCGGCGCACTCGGCAACGCGAACTGCGCCCACGCGATCTCATGGCCCGCCTCGGCCCACGGTTCGTCCTTCGCCAGCACAGCTCGGACCGTCAACCACCGCTCGCCCACCACATCACCCGGTGCTCGGATGTCCAGCCTGACCCCCACCGACTCGCCCGGGCCGACCTCGGGCACCTCCAGTTGGCCGGCTCGCACCTCGACCCCGTCCACTTCCTCCGACCACACGAACTCCAGGTCGTCGAGCGCTGTGAAGGTGCGGAGGTTGTGGATGGTGAGTGGCTCGGTCCCCGTGATGCGGACCGGCTCGATCACCTTCTTGTACTCGATCAGCCCCGGCGACGGGGTGCGGTCGGGGAACAGCAGTCCGTCGATGCAGAAGTTCGCGCCGTGGACGCGCTCCCCGAAGTCCCCGCCGTACACATGATCGGTTGCTCCGGGCAACAGCAAGCCGTGGTCGATCCACTCCCAGACGAACCCGCCCTGCAGCCGCGGGTACCGCTCCAGCACCCGCTGGTAGTCGGCCAGCCCGCCGGGACCGTTGCCCATGGCATGCGCGTACTCGGCCAGGACGAACGGCAGCCCGCGGCGGCGGGTCTCCAGCGCCGGGTCGTCGGCGGTCTCCGGCGGCACGTCCTCGGTGCGGGTGCCGATCGCCTCCAGATCCTCCAGCGGCGTGTACATCAGGCTGTAGAAGTCGGAGAACTCGTAGCTGCGGTCCCGCTCGTAGAACACGGCCCGGCTGGGATCCCGCTCCCGGGTCCAGCCGGCCAGCGTGCCGAAGTTCCGGCCGCGGTGGCTCTCGTTGGCCAGCGACCAGACGATCACGCTCGGGTGGTTCTTGTCGCGCTCCACCATCCGGCGCATCCGGTCCAGCATCATCGGGGCCCAGTCCGGATCGTCGGCCGGGTTCCCGCGCCAGTCGGTGTAGATGAAACCGTGGGTCTCCAGGTCGCACTCGTCGATCACCCACAGCCCGAGCTCGTCGCACAGGTCGAGGAACGCGGGATGCGGCGGATAGTGCGCGGTCCGGACCGCGTTGAGGTTGTGCTGTTTCATCAGCACCAGGTCCTGGCGCATCGCATCGACGGTGAGCGCGCGGCCGCGGCGCTCGTCGTGCTCGTGCCGGTTCACCCCGCGGAAGAACAGCGGCCGGCCGTTGACGGTGAGCAGACCATCGGTCATCGCGACGGTCCGGAAGCCGATCCGCAGCTCGACCGTCTCCCCGGGTACGGCGACGGTCGCGTCGTACAGCCGTGGTGCCTCGGCCGACCACGGCTCGACGGCCGGGAGCGTCACCGGCACACCGGCCGCGATCTCGATCCCGAGCTCCGGGATCCGCACCACCGCGCCGGTCTCGGTCTCCACGAGCAACCTCCCGGAGCCGGTCAGGTGGTCGTAGTCCGCATGGACGAACACATCGTCGATCAACGGGCGGGCGAGCAGCGTCACGTCGCGGAAGATGCCCGGCAGCCACCACATGTCCTGATCCTCGAGGTAGCTGCCCGAGGACCATTGGTGAACCCGCACCGCGAGCAGGTTCCGTCCAGGCCGCAGCAACTCGCCGACGTCGAACTCACTCGGCAGCCGGCTCCCCTTCGCCGCACCGACCTCCGTCCCGTTCAGCCACACCTTGAAGCACGAGTCGACCCCGTCGAAGCGCAGTACGGCGCCGTCCGCCGGCCAGTCGTCCGGGAGATCGAACCAGCGCCAGTGATCGCCGGTCGGGTTCGCGTCCGGCGTCCGCGGCGGGTCGATCGGGAACGGGAAGGCGGTGTTCGTGTACCGCGGCCGGTGGTGGCCCTGCAGCACCCAGTGTCCGGGGATCTCCAGTTCGCCGCAGTCCTCGCGGACATCGGGCACTGCCCGTGCGTCGGCCGGGTCGCTCCACAGCTCGAACTTCCACCGCCCGTTCAGGCTGAGCCGCGGTCGCGAGGACCTGAGCCAGGCCCGCGGTTCCCGGCATCCCGTGCTCGGCGTCAGATCGTCGAAGTACATCCGCGGTCCTCTCTGAGCATCCGAACATCCCAAGGCCCGAGTTCAAGCCCTTTCACTGCCACCTCGGCCCCAGACCAGTTGTGCACGAACCACAACCGCTCCCCCGCGGAGTTCACCGCCGACAACACGGTCACCGATGGAGCCCAGCTGGCGGACTTCCCATGGATGGCAGCCGCCAACGCCGGGTCCGGCACCGTGCCGACATACGTGACCCGGCCCGCACCGAACCGTCGCGTGGTGACGATCGGCCGACCGCGGGGATGCTCGAGCCACGCCAGCGGCTCGGCATCGTCAACGATCAACGCCTCTGCCCACCGCGTCGCATGCCCGTTCAGACCCGTCACCGGTACGTCGTCGAGCAAGTTCTCGTACTCCAGGTAGTGCACCCCGGCCGCATCCCGCAGCCGACCCGGCGCGACCTCAGCCCGTGCGCGGGCCTCCGGATCCGCATAGCCGGTCCGCGGTCCCACGATCAGATGACCGCCGGCCCGCGCGTACTCGACCAGCCAGTCCAGTTGCTCGTCAGAGGCGACGTACAGCGCAGCAACAACCAGCGCCGGATACCGGGACACCAGGGCTGCCGGATCCCCACCGAGCCGCTCGATCGGCACGACCCCCGGCTGCAATCCGGCATCGAGTACGCCGGCGTAGAAGGCGCCGACGATCGTCCGGTACGACGAGCTGTCCGGAGCACCTCCCGGATGCGCCAGCGGAGGCTGGAACTGCAGCGCCCAATCGCTCTCCGTCGACCACACGACCGCCACGTCAACGTCCGGCCGCAATCCGGCCAGCGCTGATCCGGCCGCGGTCAACTCGGCACCGATCGTCGCGATCTCGTCATACACGCGTCCCGGTTGGAGACCGTGGCCGAGGATGCCGCCCCAGAAGGTTTCCGCGCCGTGGTGGATCGAGTGCCAGTGCCAGTACTCGACCATCCGCGCACCACGCGACACCATCGCCCACGCGAGTTGCCGCAGCTGACCGTCGTACGGCGGACGGTTCTGGTGCGACCCGCCGATCGACGTCGCGTTCGTCTCGGTGACCAGGAACGGCTCGCCTCGCGACCCGTACACCCGGTCCGCCGCCAGGTACAGCTCGGCGACACTGCGCCCGATCCAGCCCACGTCGAGCCGCGACGGCCGGGCCGGCCGCTCGAGCCCGTCCTGGACATCCACGTAGATGTTGCCCGCAGCAACGTCAAGGCGCGAGGTCAGCGGTACGTCGGCCACCGCCGGCCGGTCGTAGGCCAGGCACGTCGTCACGAACTGCTCCGGCCGCCGCAACTCCCGCACGAGCTCCGCCTGCCACCCGATGAACTCGGTCGTCCGCTCCGCCTGGAACCGTCGCCAGGCCAGGTCGTACGACGGAGTGCTGTTCCCCTCCGGCCGCCACAACTCCGGCCAGTCACTCAACCGATGTGACCAGTACGTCAGTCCCCACGCCTCGTTCAGCGTCTCGACGTCGCCATACTTGTCCTGCAATCGCGCAACGAACGCCTGGAACGCGCCCTCGTTGTGCGCGAGCAACACCCCCGGCTCGTTGTCGACCTGGTAGCCGATCACCGCCGGATGGTCGCGGTACCGCTCGACGATCCGCCGGATCACCCGCCCCGCGTGGAACCGGAACACCGGGTGGCCATAGTCGATCTCCTGACGAATCCCCCACGGCACCCGTTCCCCGGCACGACGCTCGGCCGCGATCTCCGGATGCGCCCGCTGCAGCCACGGCGGGACGGCGTACGTCGGAGTCCCGAGGACGACGTCGATCCCGCGCTGAGCGGCACAGTCGAGCACCGGGCGGATCCATTCGAGCTCGAAGACGCCGTCGCGCGGTTCCCAGGTCGACCAGACCGACTCGCCCACCCGGATCGCGGTGAGGCCGGCGGCCGCCATCAGGTCCAGGTCGGTGCCGATCCGATCGCCGAGCTCACGCGGCAGGTACTCCGGGTAGTAGGCCGTCCCCAGCACGACACGTGGCGGCAGCATGAGCCAACGCTAGCCGACTACACCGGCTGCGTGCAATCGTTTGCATGCAGGCGTTCAGTGCGCGCGGATCCGCGCCCGGCGCCGCGCAGGCCCCGTGCTGGCGCGCACGACCAGCTCAGGCGTGAGCAGATCCGGCGGCGGCCAGTCGTTGCCGGCGAGACGGGTGGTGAGCTGCTGCCAGGCCAGCTCCCCCAACCGGGCTCGCTCGTTCCGCAACGAGGTCAACGGCGGCCGCGCGTACGCCGCGATCGGGATGTCGTCGTACGACGCGACCGAGAGCTCGGCCGGGACCTCGACGTCGTTGTCGTGCATCCAGCTGAGCAGCCCGACGCCGACCAGGTCGTTGAAGGTGATCACCGCGGTCGCCCGGCTCCGCAGTACGGTCGGGCCGGCGTCGTACCCGTGGTTCCCGGCCCAGCCGCCGTCGATCTCGTCCAGTGTGACGTCGAGGGCACGAGCGGTCCGGCGCAGGGTCCGGCGGCGCTCGCCATCGGACCAGGAGGCGGCCGGGCCGCCGACGTACAGGACCCGGCGATGGCCTAGGCCGGTGAGGTGTTCGAGCAGCAGACGGCTCGCCGCGCGGTAGTCGATCGCGACCGCGCCCGCGTTCTTCACCGTCCGGTTGATGCACACCACCGGGACGGGCAGCGCGAGCGCCTTCTCCAGGCCGCTGCGGGTCAGGCGCGAACTGCACAGGACCAGCGCGCCGGAGTGGTCGACGAGCTCCTCGACCAGCCGCAGCTCCTCGGCCGGGTCCTCGCCGCTCTCCCCGATCAGCAGGCGGTAGCCGCCGGCCCGCGCCGAGGCGGCGAGGCCCTTCAGGACCTCGGAGAAGAACGGGTTCGTCAGGTCCGGCACGGTCACCCCGACCGTCAACGGACGGCCCAGTTTGAACTCTTGCGCGCGCTTGTCGGCGCGATAGCCCAGCTCGCCCGCCACCGCGCGCACATGGGCGACCACCTCGGGCGAGATCAGGTCCGAACCGTTCAGCGCCCGGGACACGGTCGACACCGACGTGCCCGCCTCGCGCGCCACGTCGATCAGCCGAACCCGCTCCGCCACCCTCGCCCCTCGTGTTCCTCTGTGTCGCCGATCCGCACGTTCCGGATCGTCACGTCGTCGGCGTACTGTACGACAGCCTCCGCCGCGACGACGTCGAACCGGCTGTTCGTGATCGCGACGGAACGAATCCGCCGGGTCTCCGCTCCCACGATGCGGTACGCCCGTTCGGCCCGGGCCACCCGGACCCGGTCGAACCGGATGTCCCGCACGTCGGGAAACAGGGACTGGTCCCCTCCACCCTGGTAGCTGAAGGTGATCTCCAACGGACGATACATCCACGCCCGCGAATCGACGTCGTGCACGCTGACGTTGCGCACATACCCGCCGCGCGTCGACGTCGACTTCACACACAGCACCCACTGCAGCCAGGCCTCGTCCGCGCTCGGGTCGGCCGGCATGCGCAGCCGGCGAACCCAGACGTCCTCGACCCCGCCGCTCATCTCGCTCCCGACCGCGACCGCCGCGCCGCCGCTGACGAACGTGCAGTCCTCGACGATGATCCCGCGCGACGGCAGACCGAGCCGCCGGCCGTCCGCGTCCCGGCCGGACTTGATCGCGATGCAGTCGTCGTGGGTCTCGAACGTGCAATCCCGGATCAGGACGTCGGTGCACGACTCGGGATCGCAGCCGTCGCCGTTCGGGCCGAGGTTGTGGACAGTGACTCCCTGCACGGTGACGTTGTGGCACTCGAGCGGGTGAATGGTCCACATCGGGGCGTTGATCACCGTCACGCCGTCGATCAGCACGTTCGTGCAGCGGAAGGGCTGGATGAAGCTCGGGCGCAGGTAGTGGCCGTCGCCGAAGACGCGCTGCTCGACCGAGACCTGCTCGTTGTTCATGCGTTCGAGCTCGGCCCAGTCGGCCCGCTGGTTCGGCAGGCCGGTGTGCCAGCCGTACTGACCACTGCCGATCAGATACCACCAGTGCTCGTTGTCCCCGGCGCCGTCGAGCACGCCCTCGCCGGTGATGCCGATGTCGGTCTGCCCCTCGGCACGGATCAGCGCGGAGTAGTTGTACACCTCCACGCTCTGCCACCGCGTCCGCACGACCGGCAGATAGTCGGCCGGATCCGTGCTGAACCGCAACGTCGCGCCCCGCTCGAGATGCAGGTCGACCTTGCTGAGGAGCTGGATCGCTCCGGTGTGCCACACCCCCGGCGGTACGACGACATGCCCACCGCCGGCCGCATGACACGCACGGATCGCCGCCGCGATCCCGGCGGTCGCGTCCTCCGGCGTGGCACCGTGATCCGTGATGGGGAACCACGCATCCCGGAACCGTGGTGGGCGGATCCGGGCCCGGACGGACTGCTCACGGTCCACACTCGCGACCGCCGGCAATCCGATGCCGGTAGCAACCACTCCACCAAGACCGATTTCCAGAACTGACGACGGGTGGGATGCATGGGCGGGCACCTTCCGATCCACTGGGTAGGTAAACCTTTGCCCCGCAAGTATCCAGCAGATCCCGAGCCGGTCAAGAGTTCGTCCGCGCCACCCGTTGACACCTCGGCCGGTCCCGGGCACGATCGTTGCAATCGTTTGCATTCGAGGAGGCCGTGCATGTCCGCCCCAGTTCGCCGCCGTACCCTCCTGCTCGCCGGTGGAGCTCTCGCGATCGTCAGCGGCGGTACCGCCCCGGCCGCCGCAGGCCATCCTTCCGCCGACGCCCAGGTCGCCGCGATCCTGCGGCGGATCAAGCCGCCGCACTTCCCCGACCGCTGGTACGACGTGACCGGCTTCGGCGCGGTCGGTGACGACTCGACCGACTGTACGGCGGCGATCCGGGTGGCGATCGAGACGTGTCACCGGCGCGGCGGCGGCCATGTCGTCGTACCGGCGGGTGACTACCGGACCGGCGCCGTCCACCTGCTGAGTGGGGTCGACCTGCATCTGGCCGCAGGCGCCAGGCTCGCGTTCAGTCAGGATCCCGCCGCGTATCTGCCGGCAGTCCCCACGCGCTACGAAGGGACCGAGTGCTACAACTACTCCCCCTTCGTCTACGCCTACGGACAACGCGACATCGCCGTCACCGGCAGCGGCGTGCTCGACGGCCGGGCCGACGCCGAGCATTGGTGGGACTGGACCGGAGGCCCACCGCCGAACGAGTCACCGGACAAGACCCTGCTGATCCAGCTGGCGGCCGACGGTGTTCCGGTCGACCAGCGGATGTTCGGCGCCGGTCACTACCTGCGGCCGAACCTGCTCCAGTTCAACCGCTGCGAGAACGTCCTGCTCGACGGCATCACCGTCAAGGACTCCCCGATGTGGAACATCCACCCGGTGCTGTGCCGCAACGTCACCATCCGCGGCGTCACCGTCGACAGCCCACACGGCCCGAACAACGACGGCATCGACCCCGAGTCCTGCACCGACGTGCTGATCGAGCGCTGCACGATCTCCACCGGCGACGACTGCATCGCGTTCAAGGCCGGCAAGGACGCCGACGGCCGCCGGGTGAACGTGCCGACCCGGTACGCCGTCGTCCGCGACTGCGAGATGGCCGACGGGAACGGCGGCGTGACGGCCGGCAGCGAGACCACCGGCGGTGTCATGGACATCTTCGTCCGCGACTGCCGGATGAGCAGCCCGCGGCTGGAACGCGCGATCCGGATCAAGAGCAACCCCGACCGCGGCGGCACCATCGCGAACATCGACGTACGGCGGGTGACTATCGGGCAGGCCGCCGACGCGGTGATCGAGATCGTGCTCAACTACGCGAACGTCACCACCGGCGCCTACCCGCCGGACGTGCACGGCATCACGATCAGCCAGCTGACCGCGGCCGCCGCGCCGCGCGCGCTGAACCTGCTCGGCCTCCCCGATGATCCGCTCCGGGACATCCAGCTGTACCAGTGCCGCTTCGACGCGATGGAAGAGGACAACTCGATCCAGTACGTCGACGGTCTGCGGCTGGACCAGGTCTGGATCAACGGCGCCCGCGCCGACAACTGAAGGAGTCTGCATGGAGAAGCTCAGCCGCAAGAACTTCCTCCGGCTCGGTGCCGGAGCCGCTCTCGCACCGACTGCCGCCGGCCTCATCGCCGGACCAGCGTTCGGCGCCGATCTGCCAGCGACAGCGCCTGACGACCCGGGCCCTGGCTGGGGACAGGTCGGCAAGATCCTGCAGAACACCAGGCCGCCACAGTTTCGCCCTCGTGACTTCCCGATCACCGAATACGGTGCCGTCGCCGACGGCACCACAGACGCAACCGCAGCCATCGCGGCCGCGATCGACGCCTGCCACCGGTCCGGCGGCGGACGGGTCGTCGTACCGGCTGGAACGTTCCTGACTGGCGCAATCCACCTCCAGTCGAACGTGAACCTGCATGTGTCCGAGGGCGCGACCCTGCTGTTCAGCACCGACCCGGCGCAGTATCTCCCGGTCGTGCTGACCCGCTTCGAGGGCGCCGAGTGCATGAACTACTCGCCGCTGATCTACGCCCGCGACTGCGAGAACATCGCGGTCACCGGCAAGGGCACCCTCGACGGCGGGGCGACCTGGGAGACCTGGTGGTCCTGGGTCGGTCCGTCCAGCCCCGACGCTCAGGCACTGCAGCAAATGGCCGAGGACGGCGTACCGGTGCAGGATCGCGTGTTCGGCGCCGGCCACTTCCTGCGGGCGGCCTTCATCGAGACCCAGTCCTGCCGCAACGTGCTGATCGAGGACGTGACGATCCTCCGGTCGCCGTTCTGGGAGATTCACCCGGTGCTGTCACGCAACATCACCGTGCGCGGCGTCCACATCGACAGCCGCGGCCCGAACAACGACGGCATCGACCCGGAGAGTTCGCAGTACGTCGTGATCCAGGACTGCACGCTCGACTGCGGCGACGACTGCATCGCGATCAAGTCCGGCCGCGGCGCCGACGGCCTGCGGGTCAACGTGCCGTCGGAGAACATCCTGATCGAGAACTGCACGCTGAACATCCGGTACGGCGCGATCACGATCGGCAGCGAGATGACCGGCGGCGTACGCAACGTGTTCGTCCGCAACTGCACCATCGGCAGCCCGAACCTGTACTTCGGCCTCTACATCAAGACCAACTCGGTCCGCGGCGGCTACGCCGAGAACATCTACCTGGACAACCTGCAGATCTCGAACCTCACCAAGGAGGTCGTCTCCTGCAACTTCTACCGCAGCGAGGGCGACACCGGGTCGTTGACGCCGCGGGTGCGCAACGTCGAGCTGCGCAACATCACCGTCGGCCATGCCCGCAACGCGTTCTCGATGTTCGGCTACCCGCGCTCACCGATCCAGGACTTCCGGCTGATCGACTGCACGTTCACCAGCATCGACGACGTCAGCGAGATCCAGGACGTCGACATGTCGTTCCGCAACTTCACCGTCAACGGCCAGCGGATCACCGATCCGGCGCAGCTGCTGTGACGGCCGGCTGGTCGGACGCCGACCGCATCCTGGCCGACGTCCGACCACCGGTCTTTCCCGACCGCGACTTTCCGATCACGACGTACGGCGCGACCGCGACCGACGCCACGGAGGGGATCGCCCGCGCGATCCGCGCGTGCTACGAGTCCGGCGGCGGAAGAGTCGTCGTACCTCCGGGGACCTGGCAGACCGGGGCGATCCACCTGCGGTCGCACGTCAACCTCCACGTGTCTGAGGGTGCGACGTTGCTCTTCAGCACGGACCCCTGTGACTACCTGCCCGTGGTCGAAGACGCGCTATGAAGGCTTGGAGGTCTACAACTACTCACCGCTGATCTACGCGAACGGATGCACCGACATCGCCGTCACCGGGTCGGGCACGCTCGACGGTCAGGCGGGCTGGGACAGCTGGTGGGGTTGGTTCCACGAGTGCGACGAGGACTTCGCGCAACTCCGGCAGCAAGCGTGTTTCGGCGTACCCCTGGCGGAGCGGGTGTACGGCGATGGGTATCACTTGCGGTCGAGTTTCGTGCAGCCGTACGACTGTACCAACGTGCTGATCGAAGGTGTGACGATCGTGCGGTCGCCGTTCTGGCAGGTCCATCCGGTGCTGTGCCGGAACGTGACCGTGCGGGACGTGGTGATCGATTCGCAAGGACCGAACAACGACGGCATCGACCTCGAGTCCTGTCGATCGGTGCTGATCCGCGGCTGCACGATCAACGCCGGCGACGACTGCATCGCGATCAAGTCCGGCCGGGAGGCGGATGGGCTGCGGGTGAACGTGCCTTCGGAGGACATCCTGATCGAGCGGTGCGTGCTGCGGGTCAAGTACGGTGCGATCACGCTCGGCTCGGACCTGACCGGCGGCATCCGGAACGTGTTCGTCCGCGACTGCGTGATCGGCGGGCCGTCGCTGTACTTCGGTCTGTACATCAAGACCAACTCGATCCGGGGTGGCTTCGCGGAGAACGTCTACCTTCGAGATCTCTCGATCTCCAACCTGACCAAAGAGGTTGTCCAGTGCAACTTCTTCCGCGGCGAAGGCGAGACCGGCCCGCTCACGCCGTCCGTCCGGAACGTCGAGCTGCGCAACGTCACCGTTCACCGGGCTCGCAACGCCCTGCTGCTCCGCGGCTACCGCCGCTCACCCATCGAGGACTTCCGCCTGATCGACTGCAGCTTCACCGTCGACGCCCCCAGCACAGTCCAGCACGCCGAGCTCATCTTCGACAACGTCACCGTCAACGGCCGTCGCATCACCGACGTCCACCAACTGCGTTGACCACATCCCGTACCGAAGAACGGGTAGTAGTCATCCTCGACCAGACTCCGCCCGCTCGACGCCCTTCGCCTGACGCGGTTCTGTGGGACTACTACCCGTTCTTCGGTACAAGATTCACGGCAGGTGGGCGCAGTGGATGTCCAGGTCCCAGAGGATGACGGACAGGGCGTAGGGGCTGATTGTGTGCTGGCCGTGGGTGACGTCCTCGAGCAGTTCCCAGTGGCCGTTCGACTCGTTGCTGACGGCATCTGTCCCGATCACGGCGATCCGCTGCCGGACCGCGGCCTCGTAGGAGCGGTGGCCGACGCCGTTGAAGCAGCACTCGTCGAAGCGGTTGAGGATCTGGAGCTGCCGGCGATGCGGGCCGATCGCAGCCAGCGCGTAGAGGTCCGGGAAGTCGGCCAGACCGTAGAACCCGGGCTGCATGTCCTGCCGCTGCTCCCAGTCACCCCGCGTCGGGCTGGGCTTCGGTGAGCCGGGCCGGACGAAGATCGGCAGCGAGCCGGCGGTCGGGTAGGACCGGGTGATCCGCGGGTCGAGCGCCGGGTAGATCGTCGTTGCCCAGCCACCGCCGGACAGGCCGACCATCTGCACCGAGGACGGCCGGTACGTCGCCTGGACGTGGTTCATCGCCACCGCGAGGGGCTCCAGGAACAGGGCGAGCGGTGAGTACGCGGCGGACTCCCACTGCGGGAGGTCGTTGTGCGACGGCTGTTGCATGACCGACGGGTCCGCCGGATCCTGCAGGGTCTTCGGGTTCCAGTGGTAGAAGGGCATCGCGAACAGCAGGACCGTGTAGCCGTGGTCGAGGAGCCCTTGGGCGACCCGCTGCATCGTGTCGAGTGGTTCGCCGTGGCCGTTGTGGTAGAACGCGACCCGGCGGTGGGAACTCTTGGCGGGCTCGAGTACGAACACGGTGGCGACGTACCCGAAGGGCATCGCCACCTCGAGCCGGTCGTAGCGCCGTACGCCGGTGAATGTCGGCAACTCGGCCGGGACACCGACATCACGTCGTACCGTCGGGAGACCGGTCGGGAGCACGCCGGTGTCCTTCCAGACCTGCGCGACGAGCTGCGGGCGGAGGGCATCCGCGTCGGCGGCGGTGTGGATCTTCATCAGATCCTCGACGTCGACGCCGACGACCACCTGCGGGAGCGTCTTGTACGCCGCCGAGTGCGCAGCCGCGATCTCCGTGTTCACGGGTGCGACCGGCCGCGGCGCCGGATGCGGCTGCACGCCACCGGCGGGTGAACCCGGCGTGTCAGCGGCGGCGGTCGCGGGCCAGCCGGTCGCGGTGGTTGCGGTCACGGCGAGAGCTCCTCCGAGAACGGTTCTACGGTTGACTGGGCTCATCCTTGTTCACCTTTCGGGGCGGGGGGCAACCGGGTGCCAGCCGCCGAACACCGCGGACGGGTCGCGCAACTGCGCCGCCTCGTCGTCGCTGAGTTGGCGGGAGCACGCCAGTCGTGCACTGGTGTCGAGCGGGCGGCCGGCGAGATCGGTGCTGTGGTACTCCCAGAACCGGACCTGACCGGCGGCCGCGCAGTCGTTGGGGCTGGTGATCTGCCAGCCGCTCTTCTTCACGTGGCTGTCCATCGCCGAGTCGATGAAGACCACCTGGCTGGTCGGGAAGCGGCTCAGCTCGACCCGCCCGAGGAACACGCTGTCGTCGGGCGCCTCGGGCCCACGGGTCAGCCGGACCCGGACGAAGATGTTGCCGGGACCGTTGTCGCTGTTGCGGACCTGGTTGTAGTAGCCCTCGTGCAACGCCTTCAGCTCCGAGTCCTGGACGAAGACGCCGCCGGTCCCCCAGACGAAGTCCACGTCGCCCTCGACGTAGCTGCCAGTCACGAAGGCCTGACCCTGCAATCGCAGGCTGTCCTGGTACCCGAGGATCCGGACCCGCGCGAGGACGATCCGGTTGCCGTTGCCGCGGAACGCCTCGGCCTGCGAACCGCGGTACGGCGTGAGGTTCTGCACGGTCACGTCCGCCAGCGTGAAGTCGTCGGCGTCGACGCCCATCGCGGACCGCCAGCAGTTGAAGCGGTCCGGCTGGTCCAGCACGCGCCGCGGGCAGTACGCCTGCTCGATCGGGACGTTCGCCATCGCGTAGTCGCCGTTCAGCAGGTTGTTGTTCGGGTAGCCGATGACCGTGCGGCCGGCGGCCGCGCCGACGATCGTGATACCCGGCTTCGTCTGCGGCACATAGACGAGCTCCCGGTAGAAGCCCGGTGCCACGTCGATGCGTGCCTTGTGGCCCTCCGCAACGAAGTCGATCGCGCCCTGGACCGTGCAGAAGTCCTCGCCTGGGCCGACCTTCAGCCTGCTGTCCGTCGTCGGGTCCTGCCTGGTCCGGAACCTCCAGTTGCCGATCCCCGGATTCCCCACCACGAACCCGGGATCGACCGTGACGTAGTACACCTGCCCGGGCGCGAGCCGCTCATGCGGATGGATCGAGACGGTCCGGCCATCGACGACCACCGGCTGGTACGTCCACGTGTGCAGCTCGCCGAAGTCCGAGCGCGCGCCACCGATGAAACGCTGGTACGACGCGAGATCCGCGAGGTCGATCGTGTCGACGACCTCGCCGCCGGCCCGGTGGATCTGCAGGCTGCCGCGTACACCGAGCCGGACCGGCCCGTTGAAGGTCATCGTCAGCGTGGTGTCCGAGCAGGTGGCCTCTGCCGTAGCGTGTGGTGACAGCTTCGCGACGGCCGTGTCCCCCGGGTGCGTGGAGTGCCAGCCGGTGAGGTGTTCGAGGACCGCGGTCAGCCTGGCAGCGGCGACCTGGTGGCCCTTGACATTGGGATGAGTACTGCCGTTGAAGTCGTCCGGCCCCAGCCATCCGGTGGTATCGACGTACACGATCTTCCGGTCCTTCGCGGCGGCGACCGCGGCCTTGACGTCCGCTGCGTGCGTGCCGTTGAAGGGGCGGAGGGCAACGATCACGGTCTCCGGGTCTGCCGCCCTGATCTTAATCAGGTAGGCGAGGTACGCCGGGGTGAACTCGGCGCTCGAGTACGACGCGTCGTTCGTGCCGAAGTTGACCACGACGACGCCCGGGTCGGCAGGTGCGGCCGGGAAGCCGGCCAGGTCCCAGCCGAACGACTCGGCCGCGGTGCCGACGTTGCCGTGGCCGGGCTGCAGGATGCCCTGCTTGCCGAAGCCGACCTGGTTCGTGTCCGCGCCGAACGCCTCGCCGACGAGGTGCGGGTAGCTCTTGGTGCCGTCGGCGCAGTCGCTGCCGAGCTCCGGACAGAGCGCCATCACGCCCTGGGTGATCGAGTCGCCGTAGAACTCGATGCGATGCTCGGCTGTCGTCGGCAGCGGAATCAGCTGTGCTGCCGGCGCCAGCTCGATCTTCTCCAGGACGATGCCGGACTGCAGTGGGGTGGTCCAGCGGTTGGCGTACTCGTCGACGTCCTTCACCAGGATCTCGGCTGTGTGCGCGACCGTGGGGTCGAGGTTCTCGGCGAAGATCTTGTGGTCCGCGTCGACCTTGACCAGGACGGGATCGCCGCTGTCGATCACGACGTACAGCTGGGCCGGGTTCGTGATCGAGGCGGTGTCGAACCAGGCGCCGAGGTGGTCGCCGGTGAAGCGGAAGCGGACCGAGGATCCGGAGTTCACCGTGATCGCCACGTCGTCGTCGCGCCCCCAGTGCCCGTCCAACTCGATCCGCGGGTCGAACGGGCCGAACGTCGCCGGTTTCGCCGCGGCGGTCGCCGAGGTCGCCGGACCCGCAGCGGTGAGCGCACAGACAACGAGGACAACTGCGAAGAACAGGCTGGACAGGCGGTTTCTCACGGTGGTCTCCTCGCGCGGACCGCCGTGGCCGAGTGCCCGGGGCGGTGGGCGGGTAATCCTTTTCCTCGGCTACCGTCGCAGCGTCGCGCAGCCACGTCAAGACCTGGCCGCGGTGAAGTTCGACGGAATGGGAAAAGGTTTACATCGCTGCGCTGGCGGCGATTCCGGCGCGAACGTGGTCCAATGATCCGGTGAGAAAGCCGACCGGGGACCGTGCGACGGCCGCCCGTGCCACGATCCACGACGTCGCCCGCCTCGCCGAGGTGTCGACGGCGACGGTGTCCCGCGTGCTGAGCGGCGGCAAACCGGTCTCGCCGCAGGTCGCCGAGCGGGTCCGCGCGGCCGCCCAGGAGGTCGGCTACCGGCCGAACCCGGCGGCGCAAACGCTGCTCCGCGGCAGCAGCCGGACCATCGGCGTCGTCGTACCCGACCTCGGCAACCCGTACTTCGCGGAAATCCTGAAGGGCATCGCGGCCGAGGCGACCGCTGACGACCACCACACGCTGGTCGCCGGCACCGAGGAGGACCCGGAGCAGGAGTACCGCTCCGCCCTCGAACTGGCCCGCTGGGTCGACGGCGTGCTGCTGTGCGCACCACGGATGAGCACGTCCAGGCTCAGGGAGGTCGCGGAGGCGGCCCGCAGGCTGGTGCTGATCAACCGCGTACTGCGTCATCCCTCGGTTGGCTCCGTGGTTGTCGACTATCACCTCGGCGTACGCGCCTTGTGCGAACACCTCATGTCGCTCGGCCACCAGCGCATCGCCTACCTGGAAGGGCCGACGACCGCCTGGTCCGACCAGCAACGACAACGCGGCTTCCGGATACCCGAGGCCGCTGGGCTGACCGTCATCCGCGTCCCCTGCGGCTCATCCCTCTGCGACGGGCATGCGGCCGTCGACGAGGCACTCGAACACAAGCCAACCGCCCTGATCGCCTTCAACGACCACGTAGCCGTCGGCGTTCTGAGCCGCCTCCGCGAACTCGGCATGTCGGTCCCTGACGACATCTCGGTAGCCGGCATCGACAACGCCCCCATGAGCGCCCACACCGACCCCGGCCTCACAACCTACGCCGTCTCGACAGTAGAACTAGGCCGCCAAGCCTGGGCCCGCTTCACGCCCAACCCCTCCCCCACCACCACCCACCTCTCCGGCGACCTGGTCATCCGCGCGTCCACTGCAAAACCACCCCGCCGCCGCACCTCGCGCTAACACCTGGAGCCCTCAGTGCGCGGGTTGCGAGAGGAATGCGATGACCGCAGTGGCGAACTCGGCGGGCTGGTCGAGTGGCAGGAGGGTGTAGCTGTCGGGGATGACTTCGAGGCGGCCCTGCGGCAGGAGCTCGGCCAAGCGGCGTCCGTGATCAGGGGGCATGACCTTGTCGTCGGCTGCCCAGATGACCAGGGCAAGACGGTCGAACTTCGCCAGGTCCTCAGATGCCGCCGCGAGTGTGGGCCGGGCTTTGGCTAGTGCCCGCAGTAGCTGTACGGCGTCCCGGCGTACGGCGGGGTCGTGCAGGACCGGGTCGAGCCAGCCTCGGACGACCGCGTCGCCGCGTCGGGTCAACCAGCCGAAGGCCACCGGCGAACGCCGTACGACGCGCAACCGCAACTGCTGCATGAACACGCCGAACAGGGCAGGTGAGAGTCGGCCGGCAGTGACGATCGTGCGGCCGGTCAGCCCGGGCGGGAAGTTGTCGAAGGCCTCACACGATGCGAGGACCAGTCTGTCGATGCGATCGGGGTAGTGGCGGACGACGAACTGTGCGACAGCACCACCCGTGTCGTTGCCGACAAGCGTGACCCGATCGAGGCCCAGCCAGTCGAGCAGTTCGACCACCATGGCGGCCAGTCCGTCGAGCGAGAGACCTCCCTGGTCCTTCAGCGCGTGTTTGTGTGCGCCTAGTGGCAGCGTCGGCGCGATGCAGCGGAACGGTGGAGACAGGCTCGGGATCACCTGGTCCCACAGGGTTCGATCCATCAGCAGGCCGTGCAGGAACACGACGACCGGCCCGTCGCCACCCGTGTCGACGTACTCCACAGATCCTGACGACAGCTCGGCGATCCGCAGCTCGTTCACTCCTGAAGTGAACCATGCGGTTCACATGATTGTCCAGGCACTGCAGCACACGAAGCCAGTGCGGAGCGGTGGGATCGCCGCGGCTTCGGACAGGTAGTTGGGACCTCCGACACGGCACAGCCCGGGGATGGGGACGGTGGCTGGGGTGTGCAAGGTCGACAGGAGGTGTCCGCCTGGCCTCGGCCGAGCCGGCTGGGGCCAGGCGTGAATGCCGCGCCGGACCAGCACCCCCGGACCGATACCTCCTGCCGAGCTTGCACACCGGGCGACCTCGCTCAGTTCGCCCGCACATCGGGCAGAGGTGCCACATTTGAGGCGTCAGCGCAGGGGGCCAGAGGATGCTCAAACGCGGGCCGTGAAGCTGTACCGGCCCGATGGCACCTTGAACACGACCGCGTTGTCCTGCGGTTCCAGGACAACGAGCTCGCTTGGCGGGCGACCCGACTCGCGGACCGACCCGGCGTCGGTCGTCGGGACATGAACAGTGGCCGCAGCTCCCGGTGGGACCACTACGTCGAGCTGGAGCTCGCCGTCGAGGAGCTCCCAGCGGGTTGAGACTCGGCCGTTGGGTGTGTCGTAGGCGGCTTCGGCCCACGTCAGCCGGCCGCCCGGGTGAGGGCGGATCACCAGGTGCTGGAACGCGATCGAGTCCGGGGACTGGCTGATGCCGGCGACGTCGGCGTACAGCCATTCGCCGACCGAGCCGAGGGAGTAGTGGTTGAAGGAATTCATTGCGACGGGGCCGAAGCCGTTCTCCTCGGTCCAGCCGTCCCAGCGCTCCCAGATCGTCGTCGCGCCGTGCTTGATCGAGTAGCCCCAGGACGGATACCGGTCGTCGTGCAAGAGCTCATAGGCGAGGTCGGCGTGCCCGTACCTTGTCAGGATCGGGCAGAGCAACGCGACCCCGGCGAAGCCAGTGGTCAGCGACCGGCCGCGCCGCTCCAGATCCGCGACGAGGTGCTTCACAGCCGCCTGCTCGGCCTCGTCCGGGAGCAGCCCGAACGCCAGCGGCAACAGATATCCGGTCTGTGTGTCGCCGCGAACCTTGCCCTCGGCATCGACAAACTCCGTCACGAACGCGTCCGCGATCCGCTGCCGCAGTTCGCCGTACGCCGCCGCTTCGTCCTCGAGACCGAGGACCCGGGCGGTCGCGGCGGTGAACTCGGCACTGCGAGCGAAGTACGCCGTGGCGAGGACGTCCCGGTCGGTGCGTACGCTGACCTGCAGCCAGTCGCCGTAGTGCCCGCTGGTGCGGTTCCGCCAGATCAGGTCGGGGTTGGCGCGGTGCACGTAGTCGACCCACCGGCGCATCGCCGGCCATGCGGATCGCAGAACGCGTTCGTCGCCGTACATGCGATAGAGCGTCCACGGGACGATGGTCGCCGCGTCGGCCCACGCCGGTGTGCCGTGCCGGCCGGTGATGACGTGCGGGATGACATCAGGTATCGCGCCCTCGTCGGTCTGCGCCGCCGCCAGGTCGCCGAGCCAGTTGTCGAAGAACGTCAGTACGTCGGCCTGGTACGCAGCGGTCGGCAGGAAGATCTGCGCATCCGCCGTCCAGCCGAGCCGCTCGTCGCGCTGCGGGCAGTCGGTCGGGACGCTGACGAAGTTGCCGCGCTGACCCCAGCGGATGTTGCTCAGCAGTTGATTGACGCCGGGGTCCGAACACTCGAACCGTCCGGCGACCGGGGTATCGGAGTGCAGTGCCCGGCCGGTCACATCCTCAACCGTCAACTCACCCGGGTAGCCGTCGACCTCGACGTACCGGAAGCCGTGCACGGTGAAGATCGGCTCGAAGAACTCCTCGGCGGCGCCGGCGCTGACGAAGTAGTCGGTCGCGTCGGCGGTGCGGAGGTTGGCCGTGTAGAGCTCGCCGTCGGACTCCAGCATCTCACCGTGTCGCAGGCGAATCCGATCGCCGGCAGATGCGTTGCGGATGCGCAGTCGGACCCGGCCTGCGATGTTCTGACCGAGGTCGACGATGAACCGACCGGGGCCACGCGGCCTGACTGCGACGGCCGGCAGATCCTCGGTCACCCGGACCGGTTCGGTGGGCGCTGCGATCAGAGTCGACAGGTCGGCGCCCATGTCTCCGGCCGGTGCCCAGTCCCAGGCGTCATACCCCGGACTGGACCATTCGCCGAGCTCGAGCCTGGCGTCGTACGACTCGCCCATCAACAGATCGGCGAACCTGAGCGGGCCGACCCGTTCCACCCAGCGCTCGTCGGTCGCGACCACTGTCCGCGATCCATCTGGATGGTCGACCACGAGTTGAGCGAGCAGTTGCGGCTTCTTGCCGTAGTGGTGCGCATGGCTGCGGGTGTCCCAGCCGACGTACCCGGACCACCAGCCCTCACCTAACACTGCGCCGAGTACGTTCTCCCCCGCGTGCAGCAGGTGCGTGACGTCGTACGTCTGGTAGGCGAGGCGCTCGCGGTAGTCCGTCCAGCCCGGTGTCAGCTCGTCGGTGCCAACCCGCTGGCCGTTGGCGCTCAGTTGGTAGAGGCCGTGGGCTGTCGCGTAGACGCGAGCCCGGACCACTGGTTGCGGAAGCTCGAAGGATCGCCGGTAGTAGCGCGGTGCGGCGATCGTGGCCTGACGCACCGTCCTCGGCTCCGCGCGGTCGACCGGCGGCTCGAAGTACGGATCGGTCTCGTAGTCGTGCTCGATCCAGTGCGCCTCCCACTCCTCCGCATGGAAGATGCCGGTGGCAAATGTCGCCGACGCCTCGGCGTGCTGCCCAGTGGCGTCCCGTACCTCCAGACGCCACACGTAGTCGGTCTGCGACGTCAGCGGCGCACCACCGTGGTCGACGTACGCCTGCTGCTCGGACCGCCACCCGCTGTCCCACACCTGTACGCCGTCGCGCGCCAAGCGGACCCGGAACGCCTCCTGCCGATCTCCACGCACCGGCGACGCGAGGCGCCAGCTCAGCCGCGGTCGCGCGGTCCCGATGCCGAGTGGTTTCACCCGGTGCTCACAGCGCAGGTCGTACGGCGTCAGCGCCGGAACGCTCGGTGGATCGGTCAGCATCCAGCCAGTTGTCACCAGGACCACTCCGTCTCTTATCTGAAGTTCACGCCATGTACGGGGGATTCGGGGGTGTCACGGATCTCCAGGGTTCGTGGGGCGACCTGGACCTGGAGGTTGGAGAGGGTGATGTTGCGGACGGTGGGGTGGTGGGTGCCGGTGGGTTCGGCGTGGCGGGTGTTGATGACGACGGCGGAGCTGGTCACGGAGTCGATGACGGTGTCGTGAAGGGTGATGTGTTCGATCAGGCCGCCGCGGTCGGAGTTGGTTTTGATGCGGAGGGCATGGTCGACGGCGGGGCCGGTGACGTGGAGGTCGCGGGCGTGGATGTTGCGGATGCCGCCGGAGGTTTCGCTGCCGATGGTGAGGGCGCCGTGGCCGGTGCCGAAGCGGCAGGACTCGATGACGATGTTCTCCGACGGGCGGCCGGCCCGGCGACCGTCCGCGTCGCGGCCGGACTTGATCGCGATGCAGTCGTCGCCGGTGTCGAACGAGCACCCGCTGATCACGACGTCCGAGCAGGAGTCCGGATTGCAGCCGTCGTTGTTCGGACCCAGGCTGTCGACGGTGATGCCACGGATCAGCACGTCCGAGCAGAACACCGGATGCACCACCCACATCGGCGCGTTGACGATCCGCACATCCTCGATCCGCACCCGCCGGCAACTGAACGGCTGGATGAAGCTCGGCCGGAAGCCGTGCCCTGGCGCGAAGATCCGATCCTCGACTGGGACATCACCAGCGACCATCCGGAGCAAGCGGTTCCAGTCGTCGACCGGCTTGGTATCGGCCCACCAGTTGTCCAGGCCGGCCGCGCCGTCCAGGGTCCCGGTCCCGGTCACCGCGACGTTCACCTCGTCGTACGCATAGATCAGTGGCGAATGGCTGAAGCACTCGATCCCCTGCCAGCGCGTTCTGACGATCGGGTACGCCGACGGATCGGTCCGGAAACGTAGCGTCGCGTCGGCCGACAGGTGCAGCTCGACGTTGCTGCGCAGCCGGATCGGTCCGGTGACGAAGACACCGACCGGTATCACGACCCGGCCACCGGTCAGTTCGCAAGCCCGGACTGCGCGCTCGATCGCATCCGTGCAGTCGTCGTCGGGCCGGGCGCCGTACGAGGTGATGCAGTGGTTGGTCATTCAGCGGATCCTGCGCGGATGCGGAGAGCGTTGGCCAGGGGTACGGCGATCACCCAGGACGGATTCCAGGTGTTGGAGTGACCTCGGCGTTGCCAGTGGGTCTGGAAGAAGGCCTCGCCCTGTTCGCCGACGATTTGGAAGCCCCACTCCCCCGGCGTTCCGCAGATGCCTTGACCCATCGCGTTCATGATCGTCTCAGCCGCGGCGACATAGTCCGGTCGCTCGACGGCAATACCGAAGGCAAGCAGCTCGTACGTCGGGAAGAAGGCGTCGAGGTGATGGTTCTGGACGCTGACGGTGGGCCAGCCGATCGCGTTGAAGCCGGCGGTGCGGAGTGGGGAGTCGAGGTCCAGTTCGGGAGACCAGACGTAGACCCAGGTGAGCAGCCAGTCGGCGGTCACCTCGGCCCAGCGCGCGTAGAGGTCGTCGCCGGTGAGGCGGTACAACTCATAGGCGGCGAGGAAGAAGTACAGGCCCGCCTCCTTGTCCTCGCAGGCCGCGTCGAGGGTCGAGCGGGCGAACGGGCGGTCGAAGGTCCGCGCATGCTGACCGTGGTAGCGGGTCAGCCAGGTCGTTGCCTCGGACAACAGCCAGGAGTCGTCCAGGACCATCGACGCCTGGATGGCCGCGAGGACGCACGGGATGCCCGCCGCGGACACCGTGGTCGCGGCGGGAGTGCCGTCGAGACGCCACCCGATCGGGAAGGTGCCGTCGGGCAGCAGCGCGGTGCGGAGGAACGACCACGCGCCGGCGAGGGCGTCCGGCCAGGAAGGCGGCACCGGTTCATCGTGCGAGCGGAACAGAGTGATGATCTCGGCCAGGTCCGCCATCGTTTCGCCGTACGCGCGACTGGACACCATCGCCCGCCCGCCGGAACGGAAGCTGGTCCAGCGGCGGCTGGCGACCTGGTAGGCGTTGTGCCGCAACCCCGGAGTCCGTGTCGAGCTGCCGGCCAGGTAGAACTCGACGGCCGCGCGGCAGCGATCGATCCTGGTCCGGTCGCCGGTTTCGAAGCCGAGCCGGGCGTCGCACCAGGCGAGCTTCAGCGCTTGGCCGGTCCAGCCGTAGAGGAAGTGCCGGGGCTTGGCCGGGCCGTTGTCCGCGACGTCGCTGAACTTGGTGTAGCCGGCCACGGTCCCCGCCTGGTGCCACCTGTTGTCGAGGGCAACGGTCTTGCGGGTGACGATCTCGTCCAGGGTGAGCGGTCGGGCGCCGGGCTCGGTGAACAATGAGCGACCGGTGCGGACGAGTTCCCGGAAGGCGTGGCCGCGATCCTGCTGTGGACCCCAGTCGAGGACCAGCCGCTGGCTGTAGACCTCGCCGGACCGCAGCGTGAGGTAGCCGTCCTCGGTCGACTCGGTCTCGGCTTTGCTGACGTAGCGCACGTCCTGCTTGCCGTCGAACATCAGTACGCCGCTCAGCGCGGCGATCACCGGTCCGTCCTGGCGGATGACACCCAGCGAGCCGTAGCGAACCTGGCCGTCTCCGGACTGGCGAGCCTCCGGGCGGGAGAAGACGCTGACCCAGCGGCGTTCGCGGCCGGCGCGCCACTCGACGTTGACGCCGGGGATCGGGAGGCGGTCCTCCTCGGCGACGAAACCGCCGCCGGGCGCCGGTCCGATCCGGGGTACGGCGCGGGCCGGGTCGGCGGACGGGTTGTCGTTGTAGAGCAGGCCGGGGAGGGTGAGCTGGCTGTCGGTGAGGCTACCGAGGTCGAGCAGCAGACCGACGGCGAGATCGCCCAGCCGCCGTTGACCGCTGTTGCGCCAGCGGAGCTCGAGGTTCAGACGGTCGGCCGCGTCGAAGGACAACCGGATCTCGACGGCGACCGGTCCGGTCCGGCAGCCGGCCCGGTGCCCGCCGGGGCGGCGGGAGATCCACCATCCGTCCGGCTGCATCGCGTTGGGCTGCCATGGCCGGCCGGACGAGCAGGTCAGCAACTCGGCGACCGGTCGCTCCAGATAGGTCGCAGGCGTGGTCAGGCCCAGGTGGAGGACTACTCCGGCTGGGGTTCTGCGGAGTTCGGCGATGCGGTCGCCGGAGGTCAGGGCGGGCATCAGGTCGCTCGGCGGATCTGGATGGCCTGGTACTGGCTGCCAGGGAGGCGGACGGTGAGGGTGTCGGTGACGGTCTCCTGAGTACGGCGGACCGAGTGGCTCCAGACGTCCAGGACCTCCACCTGATAGGTGCCCGCGGGAAGCGTGAAGGTGCGATCGGGGAAGCGGTGCTCGCCGAGGTATTGCAAGTAGTAGGAGCCCGGTACGGCGAGAGTTGGTGCGTCGCGGTAGTCGTCGATTGGCTCCACCTCGGCGGGCAACTCGTCCAGGACCTCCCGCAGTAGGCGGAGGCGCTGGGCGACAACGCCGTTGGGGCGGATGCCGCCGGCTGACCACGGGCCACCATCGGCTTCGCCGTACCACTCGCCGTGGGTGACGTGGGCGCCGCGAACCGTTCCCTCCCAGATACGAGTGAGCAGCTCTTCCGGTCTGAGGCTGGTGTCCGGTGTGGAGCCGTCGCCCTCGTAGCCACAGGCATCGACGAAGACCGGCTTGGCGTAGTCGCGGCGCAGGGCCGAGACACCACGCAGGTTCTCCAACGGAACGCTGAGGTGGGTGAACCAGGGCGGACCGGGGTCCACCACTTCCGGTGCGGCGTGAACGGAGATCAGGTGATGGCTGGAGTCGCACTCGGCGATCAGCTCGGCCAGTCGGCGCGCGTCTGGGGTTGAGTCGAGGCACCAGGTGACATTGCGGTACGCCGCCACCTGGTTGACCACGGTGCGGATCACCGACTCATCGGCGGGCAGGAGGATCTCGGCGGCGACGTCCACGGCCAAGAGGTCGCGGACCTGCCCGTCGACTCGCTCCACGTCCGCGCGGAGCCGGACCCGGTTGAACGGAGATGCGGCGATCGCCAGGCACGCATCAGGCCACCGGTCGCCGGCCTGGCTCAACCAGGTGGTGGTGAGGGGGTGGTACGGCGTTCCGTCAGCCCATCGCAGGGTGGATCCGGAGCGGCGGATCGGGCCTCGGGTCGACGCGGGTGTGCAGGTGAAGGTCTGCTGTCGATCGGCGAGGGTGTAGTCCCAGCTGCCTTCGACGTGCGGCATGAAACGGATCAGCCACTGGTCGCCGGTCCGGAAGGACTCCGCGGAGGCGGTGTTGCCGTGTTCGTGGTGGAACCAGACACTGGCCGGGCCGTCTGCCGGTAGCTCCAGTAGGCCCCAGCGTTCGACCTCGATCATCGGGTGCCTCGCAGAGCTAGGTAGGGACGGGACGGGAGACGGATGCGGCCCCTGTGCTCACCAGGGAGCGGGGTGATGGTCATCGCCCGGGTGTCGATCAGGTCGAAGTGAAAGGGCATGCCGCCGGGCAGTTCCAGGTCCACGGCGGACGGCTGGCGGTCGCCGAGGTAGTGGAGAACGCAGCGATCGGTGTCGAGCTCGCCGTCGGCCAGCCGGGGCAGCGCGGCGAACACCGAGCGGAGGAAGGCGATCCGCTCGGGGCTCTCGCCGTACAGGCGGCCGCCGACCGAGATCCACGCGCGCGTCTCGCGGTCGACGAACGACTCGCCGTGGCCGACGTACCCGCCGAGGCTCATGCCCTGCCAGAAGCGGTGGACCAGCTCGTCAGCGGTGAGGTTACCCCAGCGGCGGCCGGCGTTGCCCTCGTAGCCGATCTCGTCGATCACCACCGGCTTCGGGCACGCCCGCCACGCGGCGACCTCGGCGCCGTCCCAGTGCTGCACGCTCTGGTGGGTGATCCACGGCTTGGTGAAGTCGTACGGCGTGAAGACCTCGTACATCTTGGTCCCGTTGTGGATCGACCGCAGCCGCTGGTACGGGTCGTACCGCTGGACCAGCTGCAGCAGCCGGTCCCAGTCCGCGACCGTCTTCTCGTGGTTGAAGTCGTACTCGTTCGACAACGACCACCAGACGTTCCGGTACGCCGCCAGCCGCGCGACCACATACCGCAGGTACGCCGCATCCCGCGCCGGCGTCATCCGGTCGAACCCCCACACCCCACGGTCGTACGGATGGAACAGGATCAGGTCGGCCTGGATCCCCAGCGCGAGCAGATCCGCGACCCGGCCCTCGAAGGCGCGGAAGAACGCGGGATCGAACCGGTCGACGTCCACCTCCCCCGGCGTCGATCCCATGAACGGCGTCCGGTCCGGGCGCATCCCGTCTGTCGGCAGCAGGCACATCCGCACCTTGTCGAAAGGGGCCGACCGCAACGATGCGAGGGTCAGCTCCTGCAGGTCCTTGGACTCGTAGGTCCAGTGGTAGCAGGTCGTCCCGATGCAGTCGTAATGCGTGCCGTCGGCGTACGCGAAGTGGTGGAAGCCGCGCACCCCGACCGGACCGTGGTTGTCCGGGCCGGGCGGGGTGCACACGAACGAACCGCGGTGGCCGTCGAGCTCGGTCGCGGAGCTCGACGTGACGTACGACCACTCCCCCTCGCGGTCCGGCGAGAACCGGGCGCGGTAGATCCCGTCGCCGTCGTAGAAGCCGTCGACCACCACGACCCGGTTCCGGTACTGGTAGGCGACGCGGAGCTCCACGTCGGCGAACGGGTTGCCGTCCGCGGGTCCGGACAGGGTGAGCTCGTGCAGTCCCCACCGCTCGACAGTCATGGAAGTCGGTCTCCTGCCTCGATCCACTCCGGCGTCAGGATCACGTGCTTGATGGTCTTGCGCAGGTAGGAGTACGCGACGTGCAGCCGGCCGTCGCGGGTCTGCAACAGCGTCGGATACGAGTACCCGAACTCGTTGTCGCGATACTCCTCGTCCTGCACCTGCAGGTTCCGCCAGTGCGGCCAGGTGGCACCGTCGTCCTCGGACAGCGCCAGTGTCAGCGGTGTCCGCAGCGTCTTCCGCCGTACGCCGCCCTTCCCGTCGGGCACCCAGCGGAACTGGTCCCGCTCGGCGGACGAGTCGTTGAACACGAGCACGAGCCGGCCGTCGGTCAGCCGCAGCACCTGGATCGCGGAGTTGTTGTTGGGCAACACGGTCCGCTCCGGTGCGGTCCAGGTGCGGCCGCCGTCCTTGGAGACCGACCGGTGGATCCGGTCGGCGGCACGGCTGCGGAAGTAGCCGAGCAGCTCACCCGGGGCGGTTTCGATCGCGCTCAGCTGCACCTGACCGATCGCGTCGGGCAGGTCGATCCGCGTCCAGTTCGCGCCCTGGTCGGAGCTCAGCTGGATCACCGTGGTCTCGGCGGACTTGTCGCAGTCGTACGCCGGGAGCAGCCAGTCACCGTTGCTCAGCACAACGATCGGGTTGCGGACGAAGCTGCCGGCCCGGTCGAACATCACCGTGCTGGGGTCCCAGGTGACGCCGCCGTCGTGCGAGACCCGTCGGAGTACGCGCGACGTGGACTGGTCATGCGGCTCGTTCGAGGTGTGCAGCAGCCAGACCTCACCCGAAGGAGCCACGAACAGGACGGGGTTCTGCTCGGATCGATCCGGGTCAGCGGAGAGCTGTTCCGGGGGCAGCCACGTGTCCGCGCCGGCGGGGAGCCGGGACAGCACGATGTTCGTGTCCGGCTCCCCCTCCCCCGGCCCGTTGAACCACGCACACAGCAGATCGCCGGCGTGCGTCTCGACCAAGGTGGCCGCATGGCTGTCGCCCGGGTGGATCGTCGGCAGGAGGGCCGCACCCTCGCGGATGCGGCCGTCGAAGCGGGGATCGATCACCATGTGAGTCCTGCGGCGGCCTGGGCCTTGATGTAGTTGGGGATGTCCTGCTGCTCGGCGACCAGCAGCGACGAGTCGACGTCCATGCCGTCCTTGAGCACGTGCTGCCGGAAGACCTTGTAGAGCGGGATGTCCCAGTACTCGGTGTTCTGGTAGTTCTTGACCACCGCGTTGTCTCCCCAGTACACGGCGGACGTGTCGATCGCGGCCAGCTCGGGGATCGCCGTACCGAACGCGTTGACCACCGCGTCGGTCTTCAGCACGCCCTTCATCCCGTACGACGAGATCCGGGTCTGCATCTCCTCCGAGACCAGGTACTTGATGATCTCGAGCGCCTGGTCCTTGTGCTGGGACTGCGGCGGGACGAACGCGGCCCGGGTGTCCGGCTGGTAGATCGCCGTCGAGCCGCGGGACAGCACCGGCATCGAGGTGACACCGATCTGCACGCTCTTGGCCCACTCGCCGAACTGCTCCGCGTCGTCCTCCTCGACGTACAGCGGGCTGAGGGCGTAGGCGTTCAGCTTCGACAGATTGTTGACCGCCATCGCCAGGTGACCCGGGAAGCTCATGTCGCCCTTGAAGAAGTCGTCCACCGTGGTGAAGTTGTTCCGCGGGATCATCAGGAACCGGTACAGGTTGTTCGCGAGGGTCTTCCACTCCGGACTGGTCAGGTTGACCTTGACGTCCTCGGGCGCCGGCTGCTCGCTGGAACCGGGCACGAACGGGTAGACCCCTAGCTGGTTCATCACGAGATAGTTGTCCGGGTGCTGCATGTAGCCCTTGTAGTGGTCGAGCCCGTCCTGCCGGGTCAGCCGCTGGGCCAGCTTGTAGACGTCGTCGTACGTCGAACCCAGCCCGGGGTACCGCACCTGGAACTTGTCGAAGATCAGCTTGTTGTAGAACAGCAGGCTCTCGTCGATGAACACCGGGACGCCGTACAGCCCGCCGTCCGAGCGCGACTTCACCTGCTCGACCGAGCCGACGTTCAGCGTGGTCAGGTCGATCCCGGCCTGCTGCACCAACGCGGTCATGTCCTGGACCCAGCCGAGCGGCTCGAGGTCGCGGTCGATCCGCAGCCGCGGATCCTCCAGGATCAGGTCCGGGACCCGGGTGGTCTTGGCGATGTCCTCGTACCGGATCGGGTAGTCCCAGGTGGCGTACTTGATCTTCACGCCGGGGAACCTGGCGCGGATCGCGTCGCCGTAGACGGCGTCGAAGTACCGGGTCGACTCCCGGCCGTCGTCGTCGCCGCCGAGCTCGAACGGCTTGAAGTTGGCCGCGAAGATGAACAGCTCGTCGTCGGCGACCGAGAACGGCTTGTTGTAGCGGTTCGGGATGTCGACCGTGCCCGCGGCGGACTGCGCGCCGGCCCGCGGCACCGCGGAGGTCGAACTGGTGGTCGCGGCGGCCGCGGTGCCGGGCAGCGCGCCGCCGAGGGCGGCGAGGCCGCCGATCAGCGCACTGTTCCGGACGAAGCCGCGACGCGACATTCCTTGGTCAGACATGGTGGGCCTTTCTCCTGGGGCGGCGGTGTCACGCCGGAACGACGGCGGTGACACCCTTCAGGTCCAGCTGTTCCGCGAAGTGGCAGGCGACACGGCGTCCGCCGACCTCACGAAGCTCAGGTACTTCCTTGCGGCAACGCTCCTCGGCGTAACCGCACCGCGGACTGAACGGACAGCCCGGCGGCACCTTCGAGGGATCCGCGATCTCGCCACGGAGCATGATCCGGGACCGCTTGCCACGGGACGCGGGATCGGGATCCGGTACGGCGCTCAGCAGCGCCTCGGTGTAGGGATGCAGGGGCTTGGTGTAGAGCTCCTCGGTCGAAGCACTCTCGACGAGCTTGCCGACGTACATCACCGCGACGTCGTCGGCGACATGCTCGACGATGCCGAGGTCGTGGGACACGAACAGATAGGTCAGCCCGGATTCCTCCTGCAGATCCTTCAGCAGGTTGAGGATCTGGGCCCGGACCGATACGTCGAGCGCGCTGACCGCCTCGTCCGCGACAACCAGCCGCGGGTCGGTCGCCAGGGCACGAGCGATCACCACTCGCTGCCGCTCACCGCCGCTGAAGGCATGCGGATAGCGGTTCGCGTACTCCGCCCGCAGTCCGACGCGACGCAGCAACGCCGCGACCTTGTCGTCGATCTCGTCGCGCGAACCGCCTTGGTGCACCCGCAACGGCTCCGCGACGGTGTCGCGCAGGGTCTTGCGCGGGTCGAGCGAGGAGTGCGGGTCCTGGAAGATCAGCCGGACCTGCGCGCGGTACGGCTTCAGCTCCCGCTCGGACAGCGCGGCGAGATCGACACCGTCGAACATGATGCTGCCCGACGTCGGCTCGTACGCCCGCACGATGCAGCGGCCGAGCGTCGTCTTCCCGCACCCCGACTCCCCGACCAACCCGAGCGTCCGGCCGGCGCGGATGGACAGGTCGACCCCGTCGACCGCCTTCACCACACCGCGGCTCCGGCCGAAGAACCCGCCATGCTGCGGGAAGTGCATGGTCAGGCCGTTCGTCGTCAGCAGGCTCACTGCTCCCCCTCGCCGTACAGCAGGCAGGCGACGTCGATGTCGTCGGTCCGCACCCGGACCGGGACGGTCTCGTCGCACTTCCCGGCCATGAACGCGTCACACCGTGGATGGAACCGGCACCCCGACGGCCGCTCGTACGGCGGCGGCACGGTCCCCCGGACGGCGGCCAGCCGGCGCTGACCGAGTTGCCCGAGCCGGGGTACCGAGCGCACCAGCGCTTGTGTGTAGGGATGCTTGGGGCGACTCAGTACCGAGGCGGCCGGACCATGCTCGACCACCTCGCCGAGGTACATCACCGCGACCTCGTCGGCGACCTGCGCGGCGACGCCCAGGTCGTGCGTGATCAGCATGATCGCCATGCCGAACTCCTGCTGGAGATCCTGCAGCAGATCGAGGATCTGCGCCTGCGTCGTCACGTCCAGCGCCGTCGTCGGCTCGTCCGCGATCAGCAACCGCGGCTGGCAGGACAGGGCCATCGCGATCATCGCGCGCTGCCGCATGCCGCCACTGAGCTCGAACGGATACGAGTCCACCCGGCGCTGCGGGTCCGGGATGCCGACCCGGCTTAGCAGCTCGACCGCACGCTCGCGGGCCACCGCCTTGCCGACCTGCTCGTGCAGCCGGATCGCCTCGACGATCTGGTCGCCGATTGTGTGTACCAGACTGAGCGACGCCATCGGCTCCTGGAACACCATCGCGATGTCGGCCCACCGCACCTGCCGCAGCCGCTTGTCCTTCGCGGCTACCAGGTCCAGCGGGTCACTTCCGGGCTCGTCGCCGTACAGGAGGACCTGGCCGCCGACGATCCGGGCCGGGCGCTCGACCAGGCGCAGGATCGAGCGCGCGGTGACACTCTTGCCGCAGCCGGATTCCCCGACCACCGCCAGCGTGCGGCCCCGGCTCACGGTCAGGTCGACGCCGTCGACAGCCTTCACGACACCGTCGTCGAGCTCGAAGTGAGTCCTCAGGTCGCGGACTTCCAGCAAAGGCGTAGCCATCGGAGTCCTCCTACTTGTAGGGATCCGCGGCGTCGCGGAGACCGTCGCCGACGAAGTTCATGGCCAGTACGACGACCACGACCGCAAGGCCCGGGGTCAGCAGCCAGGGCGCGGTGGCGACGGCCCGGATGTTCTGCGCGCCTTCGAGCAGGACACCCCAGCTCACCGCCGGCGGCTGCAGACCGAGGCCCAGGAACGACAGGCTGGTCTCGCCGAGGATCATCCGGGGCACCGCCATCGACACCGACGCGATGATGTGGCTGGCGAACGACGGCACCATATGGCCGAAGATGATCCCGCGCCGGCTGACACCGTCCAGCCGCGCGGCCATCACGAAGTCCTCCTCGCGCAGGCTGAGGAACCGGCCGCGGACGTCCCGGGCGAGTCCGGTCCAGCCGATCAGCGAGAGGATCACCGTGATCGCGAAGTACCGGGTCAGTGGCCCCCAGCCGCCGGGCAACGCCGCCGACAACGCCATCCACAGCGGCAGCGTCGGGATCGACATGATGAACTCGATGACCCGCTGGATCGCGTTGTCGACCCAGCCGCCGTAGTACCCGGAGATGCCGCCGATCAGCATGCCGAGCAGGAAACTGGCGAACACGCCGACCAGACCGATCGACAACGAGACCCGGGCGCCGAGGATGAGCCGGGACAGCAGGTCGCGACCCGACTGATCGGCTCCGAGCAGGAAGAACGGGTCGCCGGCGTTCACCGGTCCGATCAGGTGGATGTCGGACGGGATCAGCCCGAGGACCTTGTAGCTGTCGCCGCGGACGAACAGCCCGACGTCGATGATCTTGGACTTGTCGACGGTGAAGGTCTGTTCGAAGGTCTCGTTGTTCCGGGTGGACGAGAACCCGTAGACGAACAGGCCGTGCTCGGTCGACAACTGGATCGTCTGCGGCGGCGCGTAGGGCAGGGACGTGTGGGCGGTGTCGCTGCCGGACGGCGCGAAGAAGCCCGCGAAGAGCGCGACGAAATAGATCGGGACCAGCACGATCAACCCGATCAGGGCCAGTCTGTGGCGGCGGAACTGGCGCCACATCAACCGCCACTGGGTCTGCGGGACGGTCTGCTGCGCTGTCTGCTGGAGCATCCTGACCTATCCCTTCTGGAACCGGGTGCGGATCCGCGGATCCCACCAGGCCAGCGCGAGGTCGCTGAGCATCGTGCCGATCACCGTCAGCGTGCTGAGGATGAGGACGAAGCTGCCGACCAGGTACATGTCCTGGCTCTTCACCGCGCCGAGCAGCAGCGGGCCGCTGGTCGGCAGGCTCATCACCACCGACACGATCGTCTCGCCGCTGATCAGGCCGGGCAGCAGCCAGCCGACCGTGCTGAAGAACGGGCTGAGCGACATCCGGACCGGATACTTCAGCAGGAGCTTCCACTCGGGCAGACCCTTCGCCCGTGCGGTCGCGACGTACGGCTTGTGCAACTCGTCGAGCAGGTTGGCCCGGGTGATCCGGATCAGCCCCGCGGTGCCGGCCACGCCGACCACGACGATCGGGATCCACAGGTGTGAGATCAGGTCCAGCAGCTTGCCCAGGTTCCACGCGGCGTCGGCGTACTGCGGGGAGAACAGTCCGCCGACACTCTGGCCGAAGTACCGGAAGCCGACGTACATCATCACCAGTGCGAGCATGAACTCCGGCACGGCCATCCCGATGAAGCCGAGGAACGACGCGAAGTAGTCACCGGGCGAGTACTGCCGCAGGGCGCTGTAGATGCCGATCGGGAACGCGATCGCCCAGACGAACAGCAGGCTCGCGATCGACAGCACCATCGAGAGCAGCACCCGGCTGCCGATCAGGCTGGCCACCGACTGGTTCCAGGCGAAGGACTGACCGAGGTCGCCGTGCAGCACCACCCCGGAGACCCAGGTCAGGTACTGCACCATGAACGGCTTGTCCAGCCCGTAGTGCCGCTTCAGCTCGGCGATCTGCGAGTCCGGGATGTCCTGCCCGCGAGCCTCCGCGTTCGCGATCACCGTGGAGGTGTAGTCGCCCGGCGGCAGCTTGATCACGACGAAGGTGACGAACGAGATCGCCGCCAGCGTCAGGACCATCCAGAGCAGCCGCCGGGTCACGAACCGCAGCATTACGTGCCGATCGCGAACTGCTCGGGATGGACGATGCCAGGGGCAACGGCCTCGATCATCTGGTCCGGCACGTTCAGGAAGTCGTTCTTCACGACGCCGTACGTGCTCGGCACGCTGCTGGTGCCGATGTAGTAGAACTGGTCGGCCGCGATCTGCAGCACCTGCTTGCCCAGGTCGAGTGTCTTCGCGGGGTCCGGCTCGTTGCGGGCCTTGGTGAACAGGTCGAGCTGCTTCTGGACCTCCGGCGGCGGCGTGGTGCCTTCCTTGCCGTGGGACTGGTACCACTGCGCCCAGCCGATGCCGTAGCGAGCGCTGCCGTCGTTGGTCGGCACCCAGTAGTGATCGCCACCGGTGCCGGTCGGCAGCACGAAGGTGCCGCTGGTCCAGGTCCCGGCGTCGTGGTCGTTGGCCTTGACCCGCTCCTTGTAGAGGTCCTCGCTGACGGCCTGGGTCCGCAACTCGACGCCGACCGCGAGCCAGCGCTTCTTGACGAACTCGATCGCCTCGACGTGGTCCGGGAACGACTCGCTGACCAGCACGGTCACCGACACCGGCTCGCCGTCGGCGCCCAGCCGCCGGCCGTCCGCTGACTTCTTCGTCAGCCCGGCGGCGTCCAGGTGCTGGTTCGCCTTCGCCAGGTCGAACTCCAGGTACTGCGTGGCGAGCTGCTCGTTGTAGTACGGCGAGTCCTTCGGCGGAGCGCCTTGCCAGGGCTCGCCCTGACCGGCGTACACCGCGTCGACGATCTCCTTGCGGTTGATCGCGTACGACAGCCCGATCCGGAACTCCTTGTTCGCGAACAGCGTCCGCTTGACCGGATCCTTGTGCGTCTGGTTGATGCCGATCAGCATCGTGTTGGTGAGCTGGGTCGGCACCTCGAAGATCTTGTAGCCGCCCTTGTCCCGGTTCTGCGCCACCACCGGCTTGTTCTGCGGGGTGCCGAAGTTGCGGTACTGCATGCCGAACTCGCCGTTCATCACCTTGAGCAGCTCGACCTGCGCGTCCTGGACCACCTCGACCCGGCAGGCATCGATGTAGGGCAGTTGCCGGCCCTGGTCGTCGACCTTCCAGTAGTACGGGTTGCGGCTCAGCGTGACCGCGGAACCCTTGCCGAGCGCAGTGCCCACCTTCCACGCCGCCAGTGTCGGCTGGTCCGCGTTGGTGAACGGGTTCTGCTTCTGGGTGAACAGGTCGGTCCAGCTGCCGACGCCGGCCTTCTTGGCGAGCGCGTTCGCGTTCGGGTTGTACTTCAGGTGGAACTGCTGGAAGTAGTGCTTCGGCAACAGCATCCCGTAGGCGCCTTCACGCAGGAAGATCGCGTCGGCGATCTGCCCGAGCAGCGAGGGCTGCGGCGCCGTGTAGGTGAACTTCACCGTCCGCTCGTCGACCTTCTCGATCGTGGCCAGCTTGCCGGTGTCGGGCGAGAGGAAGGCGTCGTAGATCCCATCCGGGTGCAGGCCGGTGTCGCACTGCACCTCGAGCACGGTGAACAGCATGTCGTCCGCGGTGCACGGCTTCCCGTCGGACCATTTCAGGCCCTCGCGCAGCGTGAAGGTGAATTCCTTGCTGTCGGCATCGACCGCGTACTCGGCGACGTTCGCCTCGATCTCGTCGTACCCGGGCTTGCCGGTCTTGTCCGGCTTCCAGCGCACCAGCGGCTCGTAGGCCATCGCGTACCACAGCCACTGGGTGTCTTCCTGGGTCAGCATGGCCGAGCGCCAGGTCCCGCCGTACTGCGCCTGGCCGGACAGCGGCTTGATCACGGGCGGGTTCTTCGGCAGGCGTTCGGCCAGTGGTGGCAGGGATCCCTTGTCCACCAGGGCCTTCAGCATCGGCGACTCCTTCTCACCGGCTGCGGCAGCCTGTGCGCCGGCACCGGCCGGCTTGGTGTCGAAGAAACTGCAGCCGGGGACTGTGGCCGCTACCAGCAGGCCCAACCCACCCTGCAGAATCCGCCTGCGGTCGATCGTACGTCGTGCTCCGGACATCGCTTCCTGCCTCACTGCTCGACCGAGAGGTTGCTGAACTGCGCGGTCCCGTAGTCGACGAGGGCGTTGTCCACCTTGCCGCCGTCGATCGCGAGTCCGATGTAGAAGGTCCGGCTCGGCATCATGATCTTCTCGTAGCCGAAGCGGTCCCACTTGGTCTTGTCGGTGGAGATGAAGGCCTCGAACTCGACCTCCCGCGCCTGCGGTCGCTCACGCCGGAGCAGCCGCAGCCAGTACTGCTTGGTGGGATCCAGGTAGCTGCCGTCCCACGGCCACGGCCCGACACTCGGCACCGTGCCGTCGGTCTGGATCCGGATCGCCTGCGCCTTCAGGCCGCCGTCGTCGGTGACGTCCGGCGCGTCGCTCGCGTTGTCGCCGACCGTGCCCATGCCGCCGGCCACGCCGAACCCGATTCCGCCGTACATGAACGGCGCGGCCGGGTCGAGGCTGTCGCGGATCATCAGGCCGGCGGTGATCCCGTTCGCCACCTTGGCGATCTTGTCCAGCCGGGCGGTGATCTGGGCGACCGATCCGGCGCCGCCGACCTGGAGCTTGCGGTACACGTAGTGGAAGTTGCTCGACCGGCCGAGGATCCGGCCGGAGCCCTTGATCGTCAGGATCCCGCTGTCGAGGCTGCCCGAGCCCGGGACCGCCGGCTTGCCGACGGCGGCCGACGTCCAACCCGGCGTACCGGACTGGAGGTTGACGTGCACCGGCACCGCGGTCGACTGGGTCGCCGTCCCGTTCCGGTCGGTGGCCCGCGCGGTCACCCAGTAGGTGCCGTCAGCAACGTTCTTCCACTGCACCCGGTACGGCGCTGTGGCCGCCGAGCCGATCGACTGGTCGCCGACGAAGAACTCGACGCCGGCCAGCTCGCCACCCTTGGCCGGCGCGGCGTCCGCCTCGACCGTCACGGTGGGCGCGGTCCGGCCCGGGATCGTCTGGTTGTACGTCGGGCTGGTGATCCGTACCGCCGGGCTGCCGACCGGGTCGGGGACGATCGAGTTGAGGTAGTTCTCCAGGTAGGTGTAGCCGTTCGGCGCGATCTTCTGGGCGTCGGACGGATCGTTGGGGTCCAGGCCTTGCGCCTTCTCCCACCAGTCCGGGATGCCGTCGTGGTCGGAGTCCACGGGCGCCTCGGTCTGAACCAGCGGCGGGTATCCGCCGACCTCCTTCTGGGAGTTGATCAGCCGTCCGGTCCCGTTGCGGGCCTCGTCGACCACCCGGGCATCGGCCGCGTCCCGCCGCGGCAGAATCGCGCCGGCGTTCGCGAGCACGGCCTCGTACGCCTTGGCCGCGGACTGGATGTCGCCGCGACCCGGGATCGGCTGCGGCTCGGCGAGGTCGACGATGCCGCCGATCGGGTACCGGATGCCCCGCCGGTTGTGCGCGGTGACGTCGGGATGGCCGTCGACCTGGTTGCCGGCGACGTACCACTGGCCGCCGCGGTTCGCGCTCACGATGACCGGGGCGACCTCGCCGAGCGTCGTCGGGCCGGGCTTGTAGTAGTTGCCGACGATGTTGATGCCGTTCGACCACTCGCCGCCGTACACCGAGGTGTAGCCGTGGTCGTAGACCACATTGTTGTAGTGGTCGACCTCGAGGTTGATGCCCTCGGTGTAGCCGAACCGCGGCTGCCGGCCGCCCTGGTGGGCGATCAGGTTGTGGTGGTAGGTGTTGCGCTCGCCACCCCAGATCCCGCCGTACCCGTGCCGGTTCTTCGGATGTGCGGACAGCGCCAGGCCCTCCGAGACGATGCACCACTGGACGGTGACGTCGAAGTTCCCGTACGGCGACAGGCACTCGTCGACCGCCCAGCTGAACGAGCAGTGGTCGATGATCAGGTTGCGGATCTCCGGGCTGACCGAGCCGGGCACGTTGGTGTTGAAGGAGTCGTCGGCGATCTCGAAGTGGTCGCCGAGCCGGAAGCGCAGGTAGCGGATCACGATGTCGTGGGCGCTGCCCTTGATCCCGGTGCTGTGGCCCGACAGGCAGATGCCGCCGCCGGGCGCGGTCTGACCCGCGATGGTGAGGTTGTTGCCGGCGATCAGCAACTGGGACTGCAGCTCGATGGTGCCGGAGACCCGGAAGACGATGGTCCGGTCCGAACCGGACACGCCCTCGCGCAGTGAGCCGGGACCGGAGTCGGCCAGCGTCGTCACCTCGTAGACGGAACCACCGCGGCCGCCGACGGCCCACTTCCCGGCGCCCTCGGCACCGGGGAACGCGGGCAGCCGGTCCTCGCTCGCGGCGGATGCGGCGGTCGCGGTCTTCGCCGAGGCGGTCGGCGCGATCCCCAGGGAGGCCGCGCCGACGGCGGCGGCGGTGGTCCCGACGAACCCGCGCCGGGTCCAGCCGGAGGAAGTTTCAGTCATCGTCCATGCCTCACTTTCGCAGGGGGCGGCCGCCGGAGTGAATATCTAATCGGCATCGAATGGATCGACGGGCCTCATGGTTGCGGAGGTTACGAAGGAGTGTCAAGAGCATGACGCGGATGACTTGCAATCGTTTGCAGCCACGAGATCGCGCGGCGGCAATCGTTTGCACCAATCCGGCGCCGAACCCTTGTCGGCCCCGTCACGGTGATGGTTTCCTTCAGCCATGCCCCTTCGCCCACTCCCCCTCGGCGCTGCGCGGATCACCGGTGGTTTCTGGTCCGAACGCCAGCGGATCAACCGCACCTCGACGATCCCGGCCGCGGCCCGGCGGCTGGAGGAAGCGGGCACGCTGCTGAACTTCCGCCGGGCCGCGGATCGCTCGAGCGTGGGTCAGTTCGCCGGGAAGCTCTTCGCGGACACGGATGTCTACAAGTGGCTCGAGGCGGTCGCCTGGGAGCAGGCCCGCGAGCCGGCCGGCGAGCTCGCGGCCTGGCAGACGACAACGAGCGCGCTGGTGGCTGCCGCACAGGAGCCGGACGGCTACCTGAACACCTACACGCGACTTGTGCTCGACGGTCAGCGGTACGGCGATCTGGAGAAGGGGCACGAGCTCTACTGCGCCGGCCACCTGCTGCAAGCCGCGGTCGCGCAGTCGCGGGCGACCGGTGATCGCACACTGCTCGACGTCGCCTGCCGACTCGCCGATCTGCTGTGCAAGACGTTCGGGCCGGGCCGGCTGGAAGGTGTCGACGGTCATCCGCTGATCGAGATGGCCCTGGTCGATCTGTACCGGGAGACCGGGACGCCGTCGTACCTGGAGCTGGCGTCGTACTTCGTCGAGGCGCGCGGGCACGGGCTGCTGACCCCGCCGGGTCATCATGGGCCGGCGTACTTCCAGGATCACTTGCCGGTGCGCGCCGTACGGACGCTCGCGGGACATGCCGTGCGGGCGTTGTATCTCGCGGCTGGGGCGACCGATGTCGCCGTCGAGACCGGTGACACCGAGCTTCTCGATGCGCTCCGGGCTACCTGGCAGACGATGGTCGGCAGTCAGACGTATCTGACCGGCGGCGTCGGATCGCGGTGGTACGGCGAGGCCTTCGGCGACCCGTTCGAGTTGCCACCGGATACGGCGTACTGCGAGACGTGCGCGGCGATCGCCAGCGTGCAGTGGAGCTGGCGGCTGCTGCTCGCGACCGGCGAGAGCAGGTACGCCGACCTGATCGAGCGGACGCTGTACAACGCGGTCATCTCCGGGGTCTCGCTGACCGGGGACAGCTTCTTCTACGTGAACACGTTGAAGGTGCGACAGCACGCGTACGCCGATGACCAGCGGTCCGCGATCGGCGGGAGACAGCCGTGGTACGGGACGGCGTGCTGCCCGCCGAACGTGATGCGCACGCTCTCGTCCCTCGATCAACTGGTCGCGACGTCGGACGACAACGGGGTGCAGTTGCAGCTCTACGCGCCGGCTGCGGTGACCGCCGAGATCGGTGCTGGCACGGTCGGGCTGGAGGTGACGACGGAGTATCCGTGGCACGGCACTGTTCGGGTGCGCGTGACCGAGTCGCCGGGCGAGGCCTGGACCCTGGGCCTTCGCCTTCCCGCCTGGGCCGCCGGCTGCACGCTCGCGATCAACGGCGTGGAGCAGCGGACGGGGGCTGCCGGGCGGCTGCTTCCGCTTCGGCGGAGCTGGCAGGCCGGTGACGAGCTGCTCCTGGAGTTGCCCGTGGAGGCTCGTCGTACGTCGCCGGACGAACGGATCGACTCGGTCCGTGGGTGTATCGCGATCGAGCGTGGGCCGTTGGTGTACTGCTTCGAGCAGCTGGACCAGGACGTCGTACTGGATGAGACGGCTGTGGTGCCGGGTGCGTTGGTCGAGCGGGAGCGGCCGGATTTGCTGGGTGGGGTGACGACAGTCGAGGTGCCGGCGCGGGACGGGCAGACGCTGACGGCGATCCCCTATTACGCGTGGGCCAATCGGACGGTCGGGCCGATGACGGTGTGGGTCTCGGAATGACGTACTACGAAGACCCGGGCCCCGGGTACGGCGTGCTGCCGGCGCGGGCCGCCGTACGCACGGATGCGGGACGGCTGAGTCTCAATGGTCAATGGCGGTTCCGGCTGGCGGAGACGGTCGCGGATGATGGCTTCGAAAAGGTGGATTTCGACGACTCCGAGTGGGCGTACTTGCCGGTGCCGTCGAGTTGGCCGATGCACGGGCACGGGCGGCCGGCGTACACGAACCAGAAGTATCCGTTCCCGGTTGATCCGCCGTACGTGCCCGATGAGAACCCGACTGGGGACCACCGACTGGTGTTCGACCTGGCGGCGTCGTGGGACGGGCCTTCCGTACTCCGCTTCGACGGGGTGGATTCGTGTGCGCGGGTCTGGCTGAACGGCGTCGAGCTCGGTGTGACTCGCGGGAGCCGGTTGCCGAGTGAGTTCGACGTGAGTGCCGTACTGCGTCCGGGGCAGAACGTGCTCGCGGTGCGGGTGCATCAGTGGTCGTCGGGGAGCTACCTCGAGGACCAGGACATGTGGTGGCTGCCGGGGATCTTCCGCGATGTCACGCTGATCGCCCGGCCCGCTGATGGTGTGGATGATGTCTGGGTCCATGCTGACTACGACCATCGGACCGGTGCCGGCACGCTGCGGGTGGAATCCGTCCCGGGTGCGGTCGTGCGAATCGCGGAACTGGGTGTCGAGGCGACGGCTGGTCAGTCGGTGATGATCCCCGGCGTCGAGCCGTGGTCCGCGGAGGCACCGCGGTTGTACGACGCCGTCGTCGTGACCCCCGGTGAGACCGTGTCGCTGCGGATCGGGTTCCGTTCGGTGGCGATCGTCGACGGCGTACTGACGGTCAACGGGCGGCGGGTGTTGTTCCACGGGGTCAACCGGCACGAACACGATCCCGTGCTCGGTCGCGTCGTACCGACGGAGCGGCTGCGGCGGGAGCTGCTGGTGATGAAGCAGCACAACATCAACGCGATCCGGACCAGCCACTACCCGCCGGACTCGCGGCTGCTGGAGCTGTGCGACGAGCTCGGGTTCTGGGTGATGGACGAGTGCGACTACGAGACGCACGGCTTCTTCCTGCTGGATTGGCGCGGGAACCCGGCCGACGATCCGCGCTTCCTGGACGCCTCGCTGGACCGGATGCGGCGGATGGTCGAGCGCGACAAGAACCACCCGTGCGTAGTGATGTGGTCCCTCGGCAACGAGGCCGGCGTCGGGGCGAACCTGTCGGCGATGGCGGAGTGGACGCGTCGTCGTGATCCGTCGCGGCCGCTGCACTACGAGGGCGATCTGACCTGTGCGGACGTCGATGTGTACAGCCGGATGTATGCCTCCCACGCCGAGGTCGAGGCGATCGGCCGACGGGCTGAGAAGCCGTTGGACGATCCGGCCCTGGACGCGCGGCGGCGGGCGATGCCGTTCGTGTTGTGCGAGTACTCGCATGCCGGGGGCAACGGTCCTGGCGGGCTGCCGGAGTACGAGGAGCTCTTCCACACCTACGAACGCTGCCAGGGCGGATTCCTCTGGGAGTGGATGGAACACGGCATCCTCCGCCCTGACGGCACGTACGCGTACGGCGGCGACTTCGGCGAGGAACTCCACGACGGCACGTACGTCCTGGACGGGCTGGTCTTCCCGGACCTCACTCCCCAACCAGTCCTGGCCGAGGTCCGCAAAGCCTTCGAGCCCGTCCACCTGTCTGTGGTCTCAGACGCCGTGAAGATCACCAATCGGTACGACGTCCTCGACACCACCCACCTGGCGCTGCACTGGGACCTCGCCGACGACGGTGAGGTGGTCGCGCAGGGCTCCCTAGACCTGCCGGTGATCGCCGCAGGCTCCGAGGCGACCGTCAAGTTGCCCGACTTCTCCGCGCCGCCTCAGAACCGCGAACGCTGGCTGACAGTCCGGGCAGTGCTGGCCAACGACACCCCGTGGGCGAGTGCAGGACATGAGGTCGCCTTCACCCAAGCGCAGGTCACCCCGAACGCGCATCCCGCGCACCCCAATCTCCCGCGTCAGCCCACCAGCCTGTGGGTTCGCATCCCGGAGTCCGGTGCGTCAACCCGCGCTGCCGTGGGTCAGCCCACCAGATTGGAGGATGGCGGCGACGTCCGGCTTGGAGCGGGGCGGTTCTGTGGGCGGACCGGGAGGCTGATCAGCCTGTCTGGGTGGGAGGTTGAGCACGTGCCGTTGGAGTTGTGGCGGGCGCCTACTCAGCACGATGCGCGGACCTGGGATGCAACCACGTTGGACCGGACGACACGGTGGGCCAACGCCGGGCTGGACCGGTTGCGGTATCGGACGGTGTCCGTGGAGGCGGCCGGAGACGAGTTCGTTGTGGTGACGATGGTGGGGGCGGCGGCTACGGACGCTCGGGTGTTGACGACGTACCGATGGAGGGCGGAAGGGGACCGGCTGGCTGCTGAGGTGGAGGTGGAGCCGGCTGGTCAGTGGATGGTGCCTTGGGCAAGGGTTGGGGTGACGTTCGGGCTGCCGGGTGGATTCCAGGACGTGAGCTGGTTCGGGCTGGGGCCGGGGCAGGCGTATCCGGATTCGCGGGCCGCCGCGCGCATCGGCCGCTACACCTCGACCATCGACGACTACCAGGTACCGTTTCTCTATCCACAGGAGAACGGCTCGCGGGCAGACGTGCGTTGGGCCGAACTGTCCGGCAGGGCCGGGAAGATCCGGCTGGCCGGCGACCCACACCTTGCACTGACCGTTCGCAGGTGGACGATCGCCGAACTCGCGGCCGCAGCGCATCCGCAGGATCTGGTCGCGGGCGACAAGGTGTGGGTGACTCTGGATGCCCTGCAGCACGGCTTGGGTAGTCCGACCAGCGGTGCTCCGATCCTCCCGCCGCACGACCTGCAGGCCTGCTCGCACCGGTTCCGGTTCAGCCTGGGGTGACCGTTCAGGGATCCGGCGTGGCCTTCGGCACTCGGTGGGTGCCGGTCGGGTCGACGTGGAAGCTGAAGCCGGGGTGTGGTCCATTCCAGGGTTTTGGGGTCGAGGCGGTGGACGGTCCAGCCGTGGGCGTGGGTCTTGACCCGGTGACCGTACCGGCCCAGCGGCGCGAGGTTGGTGGTGTTGGTTTGACCCGGTGGGCCGAGCGGGTCGTAGGGCCGGAGGTGGTCCAGGTCCATGCCGCGGTGGGTCTCTTGGGTGCCGAACGGGAACAGTTCGACGGGGTGGGTGAGTTTGATGCGTTCGCGGATTCGGTCGGGGATTTCGTAGGCGTCGACGCTGACGGCGTCGTTGAGGTTGATGACGGGTTTGACGGTGTAGGGGCCGTGGCCGATGAGTTCGGCCAGTTGGTCGGCGAGCAGCGGCCCGATGTGTTCGGCGCGGAGGACGCCGGTGCCGGTGGCCAGGGTGTGGTCGGTGAGGTGAACGTAGATCTGGGTCTGGCCCGGACGCACTCGTCCGCGGGTCCGGTCGGGACTACCGTCGCGGTCGGCGCCGGTTGGGGTGGTGTGGGTGGTGTAGGCGTCTTGTTTGATCTGGGCCAGGCGGGCGTGCAGGGCGCGGCGGGCGGCGGCGTTCAGGGGTTCGCCGTCGTCGGGGTCGAGGTGTAGGCCGGGGTCGGAGGGGTCGAAGGGTTCGATCGGCACGGTGTCGGGGGTGTCGAGGGGGTCGGGCAGGGCGCTGCCACTCGGGTGGGGTGCGTCGCGATCGGCCTCGTCGTCCAGGCCGGGCTCGTCGTGTCTCTTGGTCCGGTCCTCATCACCCCACCGGGAACCTCGTCCCACGCCGGGCTTCGCGGCAGCCCCGGCCATCCCGGTGGCCCTCGCGGGAGCGAGGCCGTGGCCCGATCCGACCAGGTGGTCAGCAAGAGCCCGGGCCAGGTCGGTGGTCCCGTGAGAGCGACCGTCACCGGCCTCGGGGCACTCGGCGCCCGGAGCACTCGCACCCGAAGCAGTGCCGCCCCGGGCGGTGGTGCCCGGAGCGCCGGCGCCTTCCCGAGCGGTCGTGCCCGGAGCGGTGGCGTCCAGGGTCGAGGTGTCCGGCGCGGAGGTGTCCGGCGCGGAGGTGTCCGGCGCGGAGGTGTCCGGCGCGGAGGTGTCCGGCGCGGAGGTGTCCGGCGCGGAGGTGTCCGGCGCGGAGGTGTCCGGCGCGGAGGTGTCCGGCGCGGAGGTGTTGGTGTGGTGGTGGCGGGCTTGGGTGAGGAGTTCTTGGGTGTAGCGAGGGTCGGCGAGGATCCCGACCGCGTCGGCGCGGCGGTGTTGGACCGACCGGGTGTCGCCGAAGGTTTTAAGGGCGTCGGCGATCGCGGCCAGGGTCGCCTCGTTGCGGATGACCGCGCCGGCGGCCGCCTTGATGTACATGGTCTTGGTGCCGTGCTCGGTGGAGCGGCCGACGAACACGCCGCGTTCACGGGCCTTCTCGGCGGCCTCGGCCCGCGCCAGGGCGGGGTCGGCGTGCATTTTCGCGGCCTGGACGATCTTGTTCAGCCGGTACGGGGTGATCGAATCGATCAGGGGTGCGACCCGCTGGTCGACGTAACGGGCCGCGTCCTCGGACAGTTTCGCGCACTCCGAGACGATGCGGCACGCCTTCCACGGGGTCGCCTCACCGGCCAAGACCCGGGCCCAGGTGAACGGGAACCGGTGCCGCAACGCCAACGCCTGACCGATGTAGTTCGCCGCGACCCGCGGGGAGATGCCGAGGATCACTGCGAACTCGGCGATCGCGAACTCCAGGATCTCCGGGCACCCGTCGCCACCCAGCACCACCGCCCGTTCCCGGCCGTCGCAGGCACGCCGGCCCGGCCGGACCGGACACGCGTCAGGATGGAAACGATCGGCATAGACCTGGGCATGTTCCAGGCGCCGCGCGTCGACCCGCCGGGCCTCGGCGTCGTGGTCGGCGGCCGAGGCCAGCAGGTCGGCCGTCGTCAGCGTCGCCAGGTCTCCTTCGAACATGTGTGCGATTCTACGCAACGCTATGAGGCTGCGGCAAATCCGTCGGGACCCCGAAAGCCCTTATCCACAAGGGAAAACATCACACCGAGCGAGACCAGGAATCGAGTAGGGATCACGGTCATCTGACGTGGGCTGGTGGGGTGTGTGCGCCGTGCAGCGAGCCAGGTGTCGGCCAGTGGTTGCCGGTTGGGAGTGGTCGCAGACACCGCGTCCTTCAGGCGCGCCTTCCGCAGTCAGTGCCGCCTCCAGCTGTCGGAGGGCGCCGGCGATGCGATGCTGAGCGAGTTCGCGCACCGGCTGGCCGAGCTTCAGTGCGCGGTGGCCGCGTAGACGCGGGCGATGTCGGGAGTGGTGCTGGAGGGGTCTGTGATGGTCAGGCGCAGTTGGTTCGCGGTGGCGGACGACGAGGCGATCGGCGAGCGGTACGAGTTGCCGTCCGAACGCGCGTACGCCGAGATCTGTGGTCCGGCGAATGAGACGAGGGGCCGGGTGTCGGCGGTGACAACGACGCCGAGCTGGACCCAGCCGGCGGCGGTGTGCGCCGCGACCTGGAAGACGGTCAGGACGGTGGCCGGTGGCAACGTTCGGGTAGCCGTAGCCGCTGTCGACGGCGGCCTCGTTGACGTCCTTGCACGTGCCTAGATTCACCGTGAGGACCGGTGCCGTGTCGCCGAGGGCCGACATCCAGTGCCAGGTGTCGATTCACGACTCATCCACCGCCTTCGCCGCGCCCGAGGAAGCGTCGTACGTCGAGGACCGTGGCACCCCGGGCCAGGAAGTCGGAGCAGGGCGAGACCGCGGGAGAGCCGGCCAGCCAGTCCGCGAAGCCGAACTTCGGATCGCCCTTGGCCGCGGTCAACGGGACCCTGGTTCGGATAGAGGTGGTGGACGTACGCGATGTTGCCCCGGGCAATCGGATCGGTCACCGCACCGTTCAGCCGGGTGCTCCAGTACGGACTCCCATCAGGATCACGTTCGACGCGATTGACCGGATCGCCGTCACCACCGGCTGGATGTACTCGTCGCCGGCGAGGGCGGACTTCCTGAACGCGGGATTCGTCTGTCAGTCGCGGTGCGTACGGATCTCGTCCGGCCAGGCGAGCCGGACGCCGAGCTCGTTCGTGAGCAGGCGCTGGTAGTCGGCCAGATGGTTCGGGTTGTTCCGGACCTTGCGCGGCGACAGCCCGTTCGTGAGGCAGAAGCTGACGAGCGCGCCGACGGCCTCGCCGATGCTCCACTCGACCGGATGCAGGCGGTAGCAGCCGTTGGTGATGTGAGTCGTGCCGATGTTCTTGTTCGCCGGCAGCAGGTTGTCGACGCGGACCGGGATCAGCGCGCCGAGCGGGATCTGGAAGGGATAAGCCTCGATGTCGACATAGCTGCGGCCGGCCGTGCTCGGATGTAGGTCGATCCGGTACCGTCCGAGCCCGACGGTGTCGGCGAACACCTCACTCCCCGACCCGTCCGGCCGCGCCTCGACCCCGACGTGCTGCTCGAGCACAGTGAACTCGGCCTGGATCCGCCGCGATTCCCGGATGTACGGCGCCTTCGCCAGACCGTCGGCCGTACCCGTGACATCCGGCCGCAGCCGCAAACCGGGGTAGCCGCCCTCGGTCTGCATCCAATACAGGAAGGACAAGGACAGGTCCCGGCTCGCGGCCAGCGCCGCCGCGGGGTCCGCCGCCCCGACGAGCGGCTGCTCCCAGTAGTCGAGCTGCGGCCAGTTCACGACGGTGACGTCGGGGATCGCTCCGTTCAGGAAGTTGCTGCTGGCAAGGATCTGCCGGTACCGCCACAGCGAGAAAGGCGCGAGCCGGTCCGGGTTCGCCTCGAACAACCGCCACTCCCGGCGCTCCAACGTGACCGGTACGACGTCCTCCCAGGACAACTGCGGTCCCGGCCAGAACGGCGCGATGTGGTCGTGCCAGTGCGCGTACCCGGCCGGCCTGTCGATGGTGTGGTCCTCCCCTGGCCGGTGCTCCAGCGCGAAACACCACGAGAAGGCCTGCTGGTCCAGCGGATCGGCAACCTCGGGCGCGTGCAACTCGCCGGTGGTGGCGCGGCTCTCGGCGCCGACCACGTGCTCCACCCCGGCCAGTTCCACCAGGTCACCGAGCTCGGTCGCGTCGACGACGTATGCGGCCGATACGGTCAGCTCGTTCCCGGAGCGGAGGTCGCGTAGCGTCACTGCGTCGATCTCGTCGCCACCGGTGTGCGCCGCGATCGGCTCGTGCTCGAGATGAACGGTCAGGTGGCCGCTCGCCCGCCAGGGTGCGAGCATTTCCTCGAGCACCGCCGCGGCGACCCGCGGTTCGTGGCAGAACCGGCTGACGGCGCCGCGCCCCGGGTCGAGCAGCGGATCGGCGGCCACCTCGGGTCGCAGCGGGTAGTTGCGCCGGTAGTAGTCCCGGATCCGCCGGCGGAGTTCGGAGTACCCGGGAGCGGCGTACTCCTCGATCCACGGGTGCTCGTCGGGTGGCACCAGTTGGCTGGTCAGCTGACCGCCGAGCCAGTCTGTCGACTCGGTGAGGGCGACGCGCTGTCCCAGCCGCACCGCGGCAAGCGCGGCCGCGACACCTCCAAGGCCGCCCCCGACCACCAGCACGTCCGTCGTGAGTTCCACGCGTTTCGCTCCTTCGTCAGCGGGGTGCGGCGACGGCCGTCGCTGGTCCCGGATCATACGTATGCGCACTTCTTTCGGCCACCACGATGCGGGGATGCCGGCCGGCGACAGCCACGTCGTACGCCTCGACCACTCGCCAGGCAGCATCGACGCTGATCCGCGCCGCCTGCTCCTGGTTGAGGATCGCGACCACGCGCCCGCCCGGCCTCAGCACCCGCCGCCACTCCCGCAGGTACGGCGCGAAGTCGCCGAGGCTCACGCGGACGTTCCAGGGCGGGTTGGTCAGGATGCGATCCACTGGGTCGGACAGCCGGGCGGCGTCACCCGTCCGCCAGGTGACTTCCCGGCTCGGAGAGTTCGCGCGGGCCGCGGCAAGAGCAGCCGGTTGCCGATCGATCCCCAGATAGTTCGCACCGGGCTCGATGGCGTATGCCTCGAGCAGCAGCGTCCCCGCGCCACAGAACGGATCCAGCACCCGCAGGCCCGCCCTGATGCCGGCCAGTCCGGCCATCGCCGCCGCGACCGGCGGATGCAGGCTCCCGGCCACCGTCCGCCGACGCCAGACCCGCCGATGAAGCGGCACCTCGAACGGCCGCACCGCAATCCACAACGTCTTCCCGTCGAGCACAACCCGCCAGTCGACCCGCTCAGCCGGCGGAACCGCGCCCGTACGGCGGGAGTGGTACGTGCCACCGTCGATCCGCCCGCCGATCAGATCCTCGACATCGAAGCGGCTGAAGTTACGCCGCCCCTGAAACGACGCACTCACCGCGAACGGCCCGCGGGTACCCGGCACCACCAGACCGCGAACCGCAGCAGCCAGCGCCTGCTTCGTCGGCCCAGGATCCGCCACAGCAGCCCGCACGACAAACAGATCATCGGCCAGCCGAGGCGCGCTGGTGATGATGGTCGCGGTGGTGGCTTCGACAACTATTTGTCGTTTGGACACGTCGATCACACGATGACCCGCGGCCGCCAACTCCTCGGCCGCAAGGCGCTCCAGCCCCGTGACAGTCCGCACGAGCACCTGAGTGATCGACTCCGCCGCGTCACTACGCGCAGAATGCATGACAGTGTTCTCCCGGTCAGCGTCGGGAGCGATCGAACGATCAGCTCCCGCCTCGCTGGCTGCGGGCAAAGCCTCGACCGGCCAGCGGGAGCTAGCCCAGTCGGAAGAAAGCTGTCATGCGGCGATGGTGGCACACGGTCGTCGCGGTGCCCACCGATTATCGGTCAGAGGTACGTCTGGGTGCTCGGTGGGGCGGATTCCATCCAGGCCAGGACGCCGGTGAGGGCTTCTTCGGTCATGGCGAAGTGGACGGTCCGGTCGCGGAGCTCGGCGTCGACGATGACGTGGCCGGCGTACGTGACGAGGGGCTCGTTGCCCATCGGGCGGCGGGTGGTGACGCCTTCGAGCTGGCGGCGGTTGACCACGAGCTTGGGCCACCAGGCGAGGCTGAAGACGCGAAACCACTGCAGTTCGTCGCCGACGTAGCGGGCCAGGCCGAGGGCCCAGCCGCGACCGTGGTCCTTCTCGGCGAGTTGCAGGCTGCAATCAAACGTTCCGCCGTCCCTGGACAACCAGCGACGGCGGAACGCGAAGATGATGATCAGCAGTACGGCGGCAAGCAGACAGACCCCGACGACATCGAGGACTGTCCTCATACCTTGCCGACCCCATTTCCGGTGCCCAATAGCCGGTACTGCCGCCCCGGGCACCGCCGGAGAACCGTACTGTCAGTGACGATGTTCAATTATGGCAGGTGCGGTCAGGTCGTCGTCTCGGCGGCCCTGACCCGGGCCTCGGCGAGTCGCACCTCGTCGGCGTCGGCGTTGCTCGCGGTGCCGGTCGCGAGCGCCTGCTCGAGCTCGCGCCGGGCCTCCTCAAGGTCGATGTCGTGACCCATCTCGGCGTCCTCGGCCAGGATCGAGACCCGGTCGTTCGCCACCGAGATGAAGCCGTCCGGCGCGGCCGCGACGAAGTACTCGTCGTCGACGGTCCGCACCTGCACGGTGCCACCCTGGAGCAGGCCCAGCAGTGGCGCGTGGCCGGGCAGGATCCCGACGTCACCGTCCGTGGTCCGGGCGATGACGATCTTGGCCTGGCCCTGCCACACGGTCCGCTCGGCCGCGACCAGCGCGACCTCGAGGTGCTTGGCAGCGGCTGAATCGGAAACAGCCATGTCAGTCACTGTTCTTTCTGAAGCTCGGCCCACTTGCGCTCGACGTCCTCGAGCGAACCGACGTTGAAGAACGCCTGCTCGGCGATGTGGTCGCACTCGCCTTCGGTGATCTTCTTGAAGGACTCGATGGTGTCCTTCAGCGGCACGGTGGAGCCCGGGATGTTGGTGAACTTCTCCGCCATGTAGGTGTTCTGGGAGAGGAACTGCTCGATCCGGCGCGCGCGGGCGACGGTGATCTTGTCCTCTTCGGAGAGCTCGTCGACACCCAGGATGGCGATGATGTCCTGCAGTTCCTTGTTCTTCTGCAGGATCTGCTTCACCCGGACGGCCACGTCGTAGTGCTCCTGGCCGATGTACTGCGGGTCGAGGATCCGCGACGTCGAGGTCAGCGGGTCGACGGCCGGGTACAGACCACGCGACGCGATGTCGCGGGAGAGCTCGGTGGTCGCGTCGAGGTGGGCGAACGTGGTCGCCGGCGCCGGGTCGGTGTAGTCGTCGGCGGGCACGTAGATCGCCTGCATCGAGGTGATCGAGTGACCCCGGGTCGAGGTGATCCGCTCCTGCAGCACACCCATCTCGTCGGCCAGGTTCGGCTGGTACCCCACGGCCGAAGGCATCCGGCCGAGCAGCGTGGAGACCTCGGAACCGGCCTGGGTGAACCGGAAGATGTTGTCGATGAAGAGCAGCACGTCCTGCTCCTTGACGTCGCGGAAGTACTCCGCCATCGTCAGCGCCGACAGCGCCACCCGCAGCCGGGTGCCCGGCGGCTCGTCCATCTGACCGAAGACCAGCGCGGTGTCCTTGAAGACCCCGGCCTCTTCCATCTCGTTGATCAGGTCGTTGCCCTCACGGGTCCGCTCGCCCACGCCGGCGAACACCGACGTACCACCGAAGTTGTGGGCGATCCGGTAGATCATCTCCTGGATCAGCACGGTCTTGCCGACACCCGCACCGCCGAACAGGCCGATCTTGCCGCCCTGCACGTACGGCGTGAGCAGGTCGAGCACCTTGATGCCGGTCTCCAGCATCTCGGTCTTCGACTCGAGCTGGTCGAAGGCCGGCGCCTTGCGGTGGATCGGCCAGCGCTCGGCGATCTCGAACTCGGACTCGTCCTGGTTCAGGCACTTGCCGGTGACGCTCCAGACCCGGCCCTTGGTGACGTCGCCGACGGGTACGGAGATCGCCGCGCCGGTGTCACGCACCTCGGTGCCGCGGACCAGGCCGTCGGTCGGCTTCATCGAGATCGCCCGGACGATGTTGTCGCCGACGTGCAGCGCGACCTCGAGGGTGATCGTCTGGGTGGTGTCGCCCAGGGTGATGTCCACCTCGAGCGCGTTGTACATGTCGGGCATCGCGTCGGCAGGGAACTCGACGTCGACGACCGGGCCGATCACCCGGGCGACGCGGCCAACAGACCCGGCCGCTCCGCTGTGATCGTTCTTCTCGGTAACCGTGGCAGTCATCTCTCTCACTCGCTCCCGGCGCTCGCGTCGGCCAGCGCGCTGGCGCCACCGACGATCTCGCTGATTTCCTGGGTAATTTGGGCCTGGCGGGCCTGGTTCAGGTCCCGCGTCAGCTTCTCGATCAGGTCCTGCGCGTTGTCCGTCGCGGACTTCATCGCCCGCTGCCGGTTGGCCAGCTCCGAGGCCGCCGCCTGCAGCATGCAGTAGTGGATCCGGCTGGCGACGTACTTCGGCAGCAGCCCGTCGAGCACCTCTTCGGCGGACGGCTCGAACTCGTACAGCGGCAGTACGTCGTCCGCCGCCGGTGTCTCCTCGCCCTCGACGACCTCCAGCGGCAGCAGCCGGATCACGTCCGCGCGCTGGGTCAGCATCGACACGAACCGGGTGAAGACGATGTGGATCTCGTCCACGCCGCCCTCCTCGGTCGGTTTCAGGAATGCCTCGATCAGCGCGTCGGCGATCTCCCGGGCCCGGGCGAAGCTCGGGTTGTCGGAGTCGCCGGTCCACGACTGCGCGATCTCGCGCTGCCGGAAGGTGTAGTACGCGACGCCCTTGCGGCCGCTGAGGTACGGGACGATCTCCTTCTGGTCGTCGCGCAGCAGCTGGTTCAGCCGCTCCCCTTCGCGGATCACGTTGGACGAGTAGGCCCCGGCCTGACCGCGGTCGGAGGTGATCAGCAGGACGGCGGCCCGCTTCGGGTTCGGCTTCTCGGTGGTCAGCGGGTGGTCGACGTTCGAGAACGTCGCCACCGCCGACACGGCACGGGTGAGCTCACGCGCGTACGGACCGGCCGCCTGGGCGCGCTGTTGCGCCTTGACGATCCGGGACGCCGCGATGAGCTCCATCGCCCGGGTGAGCTTCTTGATCGTCGAGACCGAGGCCTTGCGATCGCGAAGCTCCCGCAGATTGGCCGGCATCGGTCAACCCCTCTTCTGCCGGACGATCTGCTCCTGCTCCACGTCGCCCTCGTCCATCGCCTCGGCCTCCGCCTCGGTGCCGAGCAGCGTGCCCTCGGAGGTCTGGAACGTCGGCTTGAACGCGTCCAGCGCCTCGGTCACGGCCTGCGCCTCGTCGTCGCCGAACAGCCCGGACTCGCGGATGGCGTCGAGCACCTTGCTCTCGCGCCGCAGGTAGTCCAGGAAGTCCCGCTCGAAGCGCAGTACGTCGTCCACCGGCACGTCGTCGAACTTGCCCTTCGTACCGGACCAGATGGAGACGATCTGCTCCTCCACCGGGTACGGCGAGTACTGCGGCTGACGCAGCAGCTGGACGAGCCGCTGACCCCGGTCGAGCTGCCGGCGGGAGGTGGCGTCGAGGTCGGACGCGAACATCGCGAACGCCTCCATCGCCCGGAACTGGGCCAGGTCGATCTTCAGCGAGCCGGACACGTTCTTCATGCCCTTGACCTGCGCGGCGCCGCCGACCCGGGAGACCGAGATACCGACGTCGATGGCCGGCCGGATGTTGGCGTTGAACAGGTCGGACTGCAGGAAGATCTGGCCGTCGGTGATCGAGATGACGTTGGTCGGGATGAATGCCGACACGTCGTTGGCCTTGGTCTCGATGATCGGCAGGCCGGTCATCGAGCCGCCGCCGAGCTCGTCGGACAGCTTCGCGCAGCGCTCCAGCAGGCGGCTGTGCAGGTAGAACACGTCGCCCGGGTAGGCCTCACGGCCCGGCGGGCGGCGCAGCAGCAGGGACATCGCGCGGTACGCCTCGGCCTGCTTGGTCAGGTCGTCGAAGACGATCAGCACGTGCTTGCCCTGGTACATCCAGTGCTGGCCGATGGCCGAGCCGGTGTACGGCGCGACGTACTTGAAGCCGGCCGGGTCGGACGCCGGGGAGGCGACGATGGTGGTGTACTCCATCGCGCCGGCCTCTTCGAGCGCACCGCGGACCGCGGCGATCGTGGAGCCCTTCTGGCCGACCGCGACGTAGATGCAGCGGACCTGCTTCTTCGGGTCGCCGGAGTCCCAGTTCGCCTTCTGGTTGATGATCGTGTCGACCGCGATCGCCGTCTTGCCGGTCTTGCGGTCACCGATGATCAGCTCACGCTGGCCGCGGCCGATCGGGATCATCCCGTCGATCGCCTTGATCCCGGTCTGCAGCGGCTCGCGGACCTCCTGGCGGTCCATCACGCCGGCCGCCTGCAGCTCCAGCGCGCGGGTGCCCTCGAGGTCCTTGATCTCGCCGAGGCCATCGATCGGCTTGCCCAGCGGGTCGACGACGCGACCGAGGTAGCCCTCGCCGACCGGTACCGAGAGCACCGTGCCGGTCCGGCGGACCTGCTGGCCCTCGTCGATCCCGTCGAACTCACCGAGGACGACGACACCGATGTCGCGGGTGTCCAGGTTCAGCGCGATGCCCCGGGTGCCGTCCTCGAACTCGAGCAGCTCGTTGGTCATCGCCGAGGGCAGGCCCTCGACGTGCGCGATGCCGTCACCCGCGTCGATCACGGTGCCGACCTCTTCCCGGCTCGCCTGCTCCGGTTGGTACTCGGTGACGAACCGATCCAGGGCGTCCCGGATCTCCTCCGGCCTGATCGTGAGCTCAGCCATTGTGTTTCCTGCTTCCTTGACCCTTGCTGGCCTGTTGTGGCTCTAAAGGCTTTCCCGACCCTTAGCGCCGCTTTATGTCGTTAAGGGGGTTCAGCCCGCGATGCGCCGTTGCGCCTCGTCGAGCCTGGCCGCGATGGTTCCGTCGATCACTTCGTCGCCGATGTCCACCCGGACGCCGCCGACCACGTTCGGGTCGACGATGACGTTCAACTGGATGTCCCGGCCGTACTGCTGTCCCAGCGTCGCGGCGAGCCGTTCGCGCTCGCCCTCGGTCAGGTCGGTGGCGACCCGCACGGTCGCGATGCTGGCGTTGCGCCGAGCCGCCGCGGCGACCTGGTACGTCCGCATCGCGGCCGCGAAGCTGCGGCCCCGGCCGTCCACCGCACGCTCGGCCAGCCGCACGGTGACGGCATCGGCCTTGCCCTGCAGCAGTCCGGCGAGCAGTTCCTGCCGCGCCGCGAGCGGGATGTTGCGGTCGCTGAGCTTCTCGCTCAGCCCCCGCTCCGCCGCGACGATCCGGTCCAGCCGGAACAGCTCGTCCTCGAGGTCGTCCAGCTTGCCCCGGCCGTCGGCGTACGCCACCTCGGCCTGCACGCTGAGCTGGTCGAGGGCGTTCCCGAGGTCCCGGCCGCCGACCCAGCGACCGGCTACCGCCGTGGTCAGGATCTCCTGCGCCTGGGTGGAGATCTTGCCGCCGAACAGCTGCTGGACCAGGGAGACGCGGGCGTCGCGGGGCCGGGCCGGATCGGTCAGTGCACGCCGGAGCGCGCCGCTGCCGTCCAGCAGCTTGGCGACCGAGAACAGCTCGGCGCCCAGCCCCTCGGTCACGGTGACACCCGCCAGGGCCTCCGCGGCCCGGGCGAGTGACTCGTTCGACGCGCCGCGCATCAGCCGTCCGTTCCGACGGCCTGACGAGCGGACTCCGACGCCTCGAGATCGGCCAGGAAGCGCTCGACGGTGCGACGCTGACGCGCCTCGTCCTCGAGCGACTCGCCGACGATCCGGCCGGCCAGCGTGGTCGCCATGGTGCCGACCTCGCTGCGTAGCGAAGCGACCGCCTGGGTCCGCTCCGCGTCGATCTGGGTCCGCGCGTGCGTGACGATCCGCTCGGCCTCGGCGTTCGCCTGCTCGCGCATCTCCGCGATGATCTGGGCACCCTGCTCGCGGGCGTCCTCGCGGATCTTCGCAGCCTCCTGCCGGGCCTCGGCCAGCTGCGCGTTGTACTTGTCCAAAGCCGCCTTCGCCTCGGCCTGGGCCTGCTTGGCCGCGTCCATCCCGCCTTCGATCGCCGCGGTCCGGTCGGCGTATGCCTTCTCGAACCGGGGGACGACGTACTTGGCGAAGGCGATGGCCAGCAGGACCAGGAAAACGAAGGCGAAGATGATCTCGGTGGGGTGCGGGATCAGCGGATTCGTGGTCTCACCGGCCGCATCGCTGAGCGGTAGCACCAACGTCTTCATGTCTGGATCCTGTCAGTCGGAGGAAGTGGCTCAGGTACGGAAGACGAAGGCGAGCGCGATACCGATGATCGCCAGCACCTCGGTGACGCCGAAGCCGATCCACGCGATCGACTGCAGCTTGCTCTGGGCCTCCGGCTGGCGCGCGGTGCCGTTGATCACGGCGGCGAAGATCAGACCGACGCCGACGCCCGGGCCGATCGCGGCCAGGCCGTAGCCGAGAACGGCGATATTGCCGGTGATTGCGAGAGCCAGGTCACTTGCCATGGTCCGGTGTTTCCTTTCAGTACGGATAGGGGCTATCCGGGTTTCCGTTACGTACGGGTCTGGGTGGTTGGTTCTCAGTGGTCCTCGGCGATGGCGCTGCCGATGTACTGCGCGGTGAGCACCACGAAGATGTAGGCCTGGATGCACTGCACGAACAGCTCCAGTCCACCGATCGCGAGGCCCATGATCCAGGTCAGGATGCCGACGCCGGCCAGCGCGATGCTGTTGGCCTCGAACACCAGGTACTCACCGCCGAGCACGAACACCAGCAGCAGGATGTGGCCGGCGAACATGTTCGCGAACAACCGCAGGCTCAGCGAGATCGGCCGGACCACGATGTTCGAGATGAACTCGATCGGGATCATCAGCGGCATCAGCCACCACGGCACACCGGGCGGCATGGTCTGGTGCTTGAAGTAGCCCCAGGGACCGTGCTTCCTGATGCCGACCGCGTTGTAGATGACCCAGGTCATGATCGCGGCGCTGTACGCCCAGCCGATGTGGCTGAAGGTCGGGAACTGGACCAGCGGGATGGTGGCCGCGACGTTGTTCAGCAGGATGAAGTAGAACAGGCCGGTCAGATACGGCACGTACTTCATGTATTCCTGGCTGCCGATCGCGTCGCGGGCGATCGAGTTGCGGACGAAGTTGTACCCGAGCTCGCCGGCGAACTGCAGCCTGCCCGGGACGACGGCGGCCTTGCGGGACGCACCCCAGAAGAACCACAGGATGACGACGACGGTCAGTGCGGACACCAGCACGGGCTTGGTGAACCAGTCCACGCCATCGATGATCGGCGGGGTGTCGAAACTCTGTGGACCGGGTGCGATGAACTCGGTCGGAACGCCGGCGGTCACCGGGTCTCCTCTCGCGTCGTGCTCAAGTCGGACGCCTTGTGGCTAAGGGCAGGGCGGCTCAGGGCATGGCGGTCAACAACGTCAGACCCGGCGCGGATCAGGCCAGACCCCGAGGGAATCAGGACTTTCCGTACCGGAAGTGCAACAACAGAACGGTGAGCCCGGCACCGAGGACGATGCCCACCGGGAGTAAGAACTGGGTGCCGAAGAGGCGATCCAACCCAAGTCCGATGGCGCCGTACACCACGACGCCGCCGATCAAGTAGGACAGGACCCGCCAGCCGTCGCCCGAATTCGGGGGTGATGGCTTCGGATCCTCGTGCTCGCTCATGGGCAACCGAAACGTACCAGGAGTGGACCGGACCGGTCACATCGGCACCCGTAACCTCTGCCACAGCGGGGAAAACGTTACCCAGGGTGCTCACGTCGTCACCTCTTCGTCGAGGTCGTAGATCGGTACGCGCAGCCGCGACCAGGCCCAGATCTCGCCGGCCGTCCAGCCCATCACGACGACCACCGCGACCACGCCGAGCACGGTGAGATTCACGTGTTCGGCCAGGCTGTCCGAGCTCAGCGCGATGGCGAGCAGACCGCCGAAGACCGCGATCCGGCCGGTGTACGACGCCATCGCGAGGGCGAGCTGCATGGTCGGCGAGGTCCGCCGGGACAGATGCAGCGCGAACAGGCCGGCGCCGGAGAAGACGATCACCATCAGCAGCCCCAGCAACGCTCCCCACAAACCGGGCAGACCGGCCGCGACGGCGGATACCGCGGTCGCGTTGACACCGACGACGAGCGCGGCGATCAGAGCGCCACGCAGCATCGCTAGCGCCGGGTGCCTGGTGGCCTGGCCGGCGACTTTCGGACTGTGAGCCGAAGGAGCCATCTGGTGGTTCCGTCCTGCTGGCGACCAGGTCTCGCGGCCTGGTCGTCGGGTGGGCGGGGTCAGGGGTGTCGCTGTACTTTGCTGGTGCTTGTGAAAACTAGCACAAAGTCTGCACGGTCAGCAAAACGAGCTCCCTGCCGCTGTACACGAACACCCTATCGGTAGGCCACGCTGATGAGTGGTCTGGTCCCTGCCAATTCGCGATCGGACTCGGCTCAGACCTTGGCGAGCGGTTTCCGGGATCGGCGCGGCAGACCGGTGGTGAGCAGGACCGCGGTGACCGCGACGGCCAGCACGATCAGGGCCGTCCACCAGGTCAACACCAGTCCGAGGACGACCACGCCGTACGCGATCAAGGCGGTCCAGAGGTACATCAGCAGGACGGCCCGGCGGTGCGAGTGGCCGCGCTGCATCAGCCGGTGGTGCAGGTGCAGCTTGTCCGCGGCGAACGGCGACCGGCCGGCCTTGGTACGGCGTACGTAGGCCATCGTCAGGTCCAGGGCGGGGATCGCGAGGACGGCGATCGGGAGGATCAACGGGAGCAGCGCCGGCAGCAGGCTGGAGCCACCGACCTCGTACGGGACCGCATTCGGGTCCATCTGGCCGGTGAGGCTGATCGTGGACGCGGCGAGCATCAAGCCGATCAGCAGGGCGCCGGAGTCGCCCATGAACACCCTGGCCGGGAAGAAGTTGTGCGGCAGGAAGCCGAGGCAGGCACCGGCGAGCGCGACCGTGATCAGGGTCGAGGTGGTCGCCCGGTCGAGGTTCTCATGGACGTTCAGCAGGTACGAGTACGTGAAGAAGGCGGTCGCCCCGATCGCGGTGACCCCGGCGGCCAGGCCGTCCAGGCCGTCGACGAAGTTCACCGCGTTGCAGGACACCAGCAGGATGCCCGCGGTCAGCACCGCGAGCTGAGCAGGCGAAGGCGAAACGACACCGCCGGGCAGCGGGAGCCAGTACAACTGGATGCCTTGGACAACCATCACGCCGACCGCGAGGACCTCGCCGGCCAGCTTGGTGATCGCGTCCAGTTCGTACAGGTCGTCGACCACGCCGACCGCGCAGATCACCACGCCGCCGATCAGGATCGCCCGGGCGTCGTGCGCGACCTGCAGGCTGTCACCGAGGAAGGGCAGGCTGGAGGCGACCGCGAATCCGGCGATCAGGCCGCCGAGGATCGAGATGCCGCCGAAGTACGGGATCGGCACCTTGTGCACGTCCCGGGCCCGCACCTTCGCGACGGCGCCGTAGCGCAGCGCGATCTGCCTGGCCACGCCGGTCAGCAGAAAGGTCGTGGCCATCGCCACGAACAGGACCAGCAGGTACTCGCGCACTAGTCCGCAGGCCTCACATCGGGTTCTGTTGGCTTCTCGTCATCCTTCTCTTCCGAGTTGGACGCCTCGACCGGCGCTTTAGTTGGCTCGTCATCTTCAGCGGGCTTCTCGTCATCGGCCGGCTTCTCGTCGTCGGCCGGCTTCTCGTCGGGCTTCTCGTCGTCGTCCGAGGTGACCTCTGGTACGACGGCCCGCAGCCGGTCCAGCGAGAGAGCGCCGAGGCGTACGACGTGCGGCGTGTCACCGGTGAGGTCGACGATCGTCGACGGCTCGCCGCCGGTCACTGCACCACCGTCGAGGTACACCGCGACCGTGTCCTCCAGTTGCTCCTCGGCGTCGTACACGTCCAGGGCGGCCGGGCGGCCGCTCTTGTTCGCCGAGCTGACCGCGAGCGGTCCGGTCCGGGAGAGCAGTTCGCGGGTGTTCTCGTGGTCGGGCACGCGGAGCGCGACGGTGCCTTGCGTCTCCCCCAGGTCCCACATCAGCGACGTCTGCGCGTGGCAGATCACCGTCAGCGGCCCGGGCCAGAACTCCTGGCAGAGCTTGCGACCCGCCTCGGGGACGTCGGTGGCGAGCGCGTCCAGCGACTCGACCACCGAGATCAGCACCGGCGGCGGCATGTCCCGCCCCCGACCCTTGGCGTCCAGCAGCCGCTGCACGGCGTCGGCCTTGAAGGCGTCCGCGGCGATGCCATAGACGGTGTCGGTCGGCAGGACGACCAGCTCACCGGCCTCGATGGCGTCCACGGCCGCTCGATAGGCGGGGGCCAGCTCGTCGCCGGTGAAGTCGAAGCGCTCACTCACGCACCGAATCGTGCCACTCCGGTGGTCTCCGACTCCAACCGGCCTACAGCGAGCCCGTTCCTGACAAATGATTGTCAGGATTCCGACGAGTCGACCGGCGGACTCCCTAGGATCCCGACATGACTGTGTCGCGTGAGTTCCTCGCCGGGTTGCCCAAGGCCGAGCTGCATGTCCACCACGTCGGATCCGCGTCGCCGCGGATCGTCGCCGAGCTCGCCGCCCGGCACCCCGAGTCGCCGGTGCCGACCGACCCGGCGCTGCTCGCGGAGTACTTCAAGTTCAGCGACTTCGCCCACTTCATCGACATCTACCTGAGCGTGGTCGAGCTGATCAAGACCCCCGAGGACGTCCGGCTGCTGACCTACGAGGTCGCCCGCGAGATGGCCGTGCAGCAGAACCTGCGGTACGCCGAGCTGACCGTGACGCCGTACACGTCCGTGGTCCGCGGGATCGCGGCCGAGGCGTTCTGCGAGGCGATCGAGGACGCCCGGGTGGCGGCCGAGAACGAGTTCGGGATCACGCTGCGCTGGATCTTCGACATCTCCGGCGAGGACGGGTTGCCGGGCGCCGACGAGACGCTGCGGATCGCGACCAAGATCCGGCCCGACGGCCTGGTCGGGTTCGGGCTCGGTGGCCCGGAGATCGGCGTACCGCGGCCGCAGTTCCAGCCGCACTTCGAGGCCGCCATCGCGGCCGGGCTGCACAGCGTGCCGCACGCGGGCGAGACCACCGGGCCGGAGACGATCTGGGACGCGGTCCGGGTGCTGAAGGCCGAACGGATCGGCCACGGTACGTCGACGATGCAGGACCCGGCCCTGGTCGGCTACCTGGGCGAGCACCGGATCCCGCTCGAGGTCAGCCCGACGTCGAACATCGCCACCCGCGCGGTCGCGTCGTACGACGTGCACCCGCTGCGCGCGATGGTCGAGGCCGGACTCGTGGTCACGATCAACTCCGACGACCCCCCGATGTTCGGCACCGACCTCATCAACGAGTACGCCGTCGCCGCACAACTGCTCGACCTCGACGAGGCCGGCGTCGCCGAACTGGCGAAGACCGCCGTCAGGGTGTCCTTCGCCGAGGACTCGGTCAAGAACGCTCTGCTGAACGAGATCGACACCTACGTGAACGCTTAGCCGACCCGCGGTGGAGGAGTGTGGTTCTCTGGTCCGGTGCGGAAAGTCTGTGGGGTGGTGGCCGTCGCTCTGCTGAGCCTTGCGGCCTGCAGCGACGTCCCCGGTCCCGCCAGCCCGGCGCCCGCGCCGACGACGACGATCAGTCCGAGTTCGCCGACCCCTCCTCCCCCGCCGGCCGACGGTGACCTTCCGCGCGGCGGACGGACGATCTTCCCGAAGTACCAACTGGTTGGCTATGTCGGCCTGCCCGGATCGCCTGCACTCGGACCGCTGGACAAGAACCTCGATGCGAAGGCGGCGAAGCTGGAGAAGCTCTCGCAGGCCTATGCGGCCGGGCGGACGCCGCAGCCGGTGATGGAGCTGATCGCCGTGGTCGCGAAGGGATCGCGGGGCAAGGACGGGCTGTACCGGGGCCGGCTGCCGGACGCGGCGATCGAGGAGTACCTGACTGTCGCCCGCAAGCACCGGATGCTGTTGCTGCTCGACATCCAGCCGGGCCGGGCGAAGATCCTGCCCGAGGTGAAACGGCTGGAACGCTGGCTGAAGGAGCCGGATGTCGGCCTGGCCTTCGATCCGGAGTGGGCGGTCGGGCCGGGTCAGGTGCCGGGCCGGGTCTTCGGTCATACGACGGGCGTCGAGCTCGACAGCATCGCGTCGTACCTGTCGGGGCTGGTGCAGGCCAACGACCTACCGGAGAAGGCGTTCGTCTTTCACCAGTTGTCGCCGCGGATCGTCAGCAACGAACAGGCTCTCAAGAAACACCCAGGCGTCGTGACGATCAAGTCCGTCGACGGGATCGGAGCCCGCGTCGACAAGCTCAAGACCTGGGCCAAGCTGACCACCAACCCGCCAGCCGCCGTCCACGCCGGCTTCAAACTCTTCTACACCGAGGACGCTCGCCAGGGCCCGCTGATGACACCGGCTCAGGTCCTCGCCCTGAAACCACGCCCGGAGTTCGTGGTCTACGAGTAGTCAGATCCGGCGGCCGGTGGTGAAGCGATGGCGGCCGGCCAGGTCGAGTTGGTCGCGGACCTCGGTGAACGAGGCGGTGGCGGTGAAGACGGCGGGGGCGGACTCGCCCTGCACGTCAGCGTGTTCGCAGGCGAACCAGCCGCCGGGCTTGAGCAGCCGGCCCGCGGTGGCGGCGACCACCTTGATCTCGTCGAGGCCGTCGTCGCCGGACCACAGCGCCAGGGCTGGGTCGTGGTCGCGGACCTCGGCGGTGACGGATTCCCAAGCAGTCAAAGGGATGTACGGCGGGTTGGAGATCACCGCGTCCACCTGACCGTCGAACTCGGGCAGGCAACCGTCGATGTCGCCCTCGTGCAGAACCGCGCCGGTGCCGGCCAGATTGCGCCGGGCCCAGACGCACGCCTCGGGTGACAGCTCGACCGCGTGCACAATGCTGTCCGGGCGCTCGGTTGCGACGGCCCCCGCGATTGCGCCGGAACCGGAGCAGAGGTCGACCACCAGCGGCTGGGGAACGTCTGCGATGCGGTCAAGGATCCAGCCGACCATCACCTCGGTCTCCGGCCGCGGCACGAAGACCCCTGGCCCGACCGCGAGCTCCCGGTAGCGGAAGGCCGCCGTACCGGTGAGGTGTTGCAGAGGTTCGCGGGCGGCGCGCCTGGCGATCAGGTCGTCGTACCGGAGCTTCTGGTCGGGGGTCGGGACGGAGAGATGCAAGCGGCTCGAGCCGGTGACGAAGGCGAGCAGTTCGGCAGCGTCGAAGTCGGGTGAGGCGATGCCGGCCGCGCGCAGTCGCGCCGTCGCCTCGCCGAGCAAGGCTTTCGTACTCACTTCGAGTCGACGGCCTCGAGGCGGGCGGTCAGGTCGGCCTCGGTCAGGGCCTGGATGACCGGCGCGAGCTCGCCGCCGAGAACCTGGTCGAGGTTGTGCGCCTTGTAGCCGACGCGGTGGTCGGAGAACCGGTTCTCCGGGAAGTTGTAGGTGCGGATCCGCTCGGACCGGTCGACGGTCCGGATCTGCAACCGGCGGGCGTCGGACGCCTCCTGGTCTGCCGCCTCCTGAGCCGCGGCGAGCAGCCGGGACCGGAGCACGCGCATCGCCTGCTCGCGGTTCTGCAGCTGGGACTTCTCGTTCTGCATCGAGACCACGATGCCGGTCGGCAGGTGGGTGATGCGGACCGCGGAGTCGGTCGTGTTCACGCTCTGCCCACCCGGGCCCGACGACCGGAACACGTCGATGCGCAGGTCGTTCGGGTCGATCTCGACGTCGACGTCCTCGGCCTCCGGCAGCACGAGCACGCCGGCCGCGGAGGTGTGGATCCGGCCCTGCGACTCCGTCACCGGCACCCGCTGGACCCGGTGCACGCCGCCCTCGAACTTGAGCTTCGCGTACGGCGCCTCACCCGGCTCCGGCGTACCTTTCGCCTTCACCGCGACGGTGATCGACTTGTACCCGCCCAGGTCGGACTCGGCCGAGTCGAGGACCTCGGTCTTCCAGTGCTGCGACTCGGCGTACTTCAGGTACATCTTCAGCAGGTCGCCGGCGAACAGGGCCGACTCGTCGCCGCCCTCACCGGCCTTGATCTCGAGGATCGCGTCCTTGTCATCGCTCGGGTCGCGCGGGACCAGCAGCATCTGCAGCTTCTCGGCCAGCTCCTCGCGGCGGGCCGCCAGCTTGGTGGCCTCCTCCGCGAACGAGGGGTCCTCGGCCGCGAGCTCGCGCGCCGCCTCGATGTCGTCGCTGGTCTGCAGCCACTCGTCGTACGTGCGGACGACCGGCGCGAGCGCGGCGTACCGCTTGCCGACCCGGCGGGCGTTGGCCTGGTCGGAGTGCAGCTCCGGATCCGACATCTGCCGCTCCAGCTCGGCGTACTCGGCCTTGAGCGTCTGAACCGCCTCGAACATCGTGCACTCCTCCCTTCGAAAAGTTTCTCTGACAACGCAAACCGCGCGCCGGTCACGCGGAGCCTGAGCTCGCGGACCGGCGCGCGGTGAGGTCGCTACTTCTTGGCGTACCGCTTCTCGAAGCGGGCCACCCGGCCACCGGTGTCGAGGATCTTCTGCTTGCCGGTGTAGAAGGGGTGGCACTGCGAGCAGACGTCGGCGTGGATCACGCCGTTCTCCGCGGTCGAGCGCGTGGTGAACGTGGCGCCACAGGTGCAGGTCACCGTGGTGTCCACGTAGGTCGGGTGGATGTCGCTCTTCAAAGGATCTCCTAGGTTCAGGTGCCCCGGGTCGCCCGCACGGTACGAGCGTGAACCGGAACCAACAAACTAGTTTGCCATCCGGAAGCCGGAGCTGGCGAATCGCGTCAGCTGCCGTCGTCGGTGGAGCGGCCTCCGGCCGACGGGGTGGTCTTGTTCACCTGGAGCAGGAACTCGATGTTCGACTTGCTCTCCTTGAGCTTGCCGATCAGCAGCTCCAGGGCGGCCTGGCCGTCGAGCGCGCTCAGCACCCGGCGGAGCTTCCAGACCACCGAGGTCTCGTCCTTCGACATCAGGAGTTCCTCGCGGCGGGTGCCGGAGGCGACCACGTCGATGGCCGGGAAGATGCGCCGGTCGGCGAACTCGCGGCGCAGCCGGAGCTCCATGTTGCCGGTGCCCTTGAACTCCTCGAAGATCACCTCGTCCATCTTCGAGCCGGTCTCGATCAGCGCGGTCGCGAGGATGGTCAGCGAGCCGCCGTCCTCGATGTTGCGGGCCGCGCCGAAGAACCGCTTCGGCGGGTACAGCGCGGACGAGTCGACACCACCGGACAGGATCCGGCCGCTGGCCGGGGCCGCGATGTTGTACGCGCGGCCGAGCCGGGTGATCGAGTCGAGCAGGACGACCACGTCGTGGCCGAGCTCGACCAGCCGCTTGGCCCGCTCGATCGCCAGCTCCGCGACCGTGGTGTGGTCGTCGGCCGGGCGGTCGAACGTCGAGGCGATGACCTCGCCCTTGACGGTGCGCTGCATGTCGGTGACCTCTTCGGGCCGCTCGTCCACCAGCACGACCATCAGGTGCACTTCGGGGTTGTTCGTGGTGATCGCGTTCGCCAGCGCCTGCAGCACCATCGTCTTACCGGCCTTCGGCGGCGAGACGATCAGGCCGCGCTGGCCCTTGCCGATCGGGCTGACGATGTCGACGATCCGGGTGGTGAGCACACCGGGCTCGGTCTCCAGCCGGAGCCGCTCGGTCGCGTACAGCGGGGTCAGCTTGTTGAAGTCCTGCCGCTGCTTGGCGATCTCCGGATCCGCACCGTTCACGGTGTCGATCCGGACCAGCGGGTTGAACTTCTCCTTGCGCTCACCCTCCTGCGGCTGCTTAACCGCACCGGTGATCGCGTCACCCTTGCGCAGGCCGTACCGCTTCACCATCGAGAGTGCGACGTACACGTCGTTCGGGCCGGGCAGGTAGCCGCTGGTCCGGACGAACGCGTAGTTGTCGAGTACGTCGAGGATGCCTGCGGCCGGGACGAGCACGTCGTCCTCGCTGATCGTCGGCTCCGGGTCGAACCGCTCACCGCGGCCGCGGTTGCGGCTGATGTCACGACCGCTCTGGGGCTCCCGGTTGCGATCGCGGTCGCGGCCCCGGCGGCGCCGGCGACGGCCCTCGCCTTCCTCGCCGCGGTCGTTCTGGTCCTGCTGGCGGTTGCGCTGGTTGTCGCCGCGGTTGTCCCGGCTCTGGTTGTCCCGGTCGCGGTTCTGGTTGTCCCGAGCCTGGCCGTCGCGCTGGTTGTCCCGCTGGTTGTCGCGGTTGCGGTCGCGGTTCTGGTTGCTGTCGCGGTTGGCGTCGCCGCGGTTGTCCCGGTTCCGATCGCGGTCGCGGTTCTGGTTCGCGTCACGGGTGTCGCGGTTGCCGTCGCGCTGGTTGTCGCGGCTCTCCGCGCTCTGCTCGGCCTTCGGCTCGGCGGTCACGGCGCCGTTCTGCGCGGCGGTCGTCCCGTTCTGGGACGCGGCAGGCGCTTCGACGGCCGCGGTGGCCGGAGCGGCTGCTTCCGGGGTGGCGCCGTTCTGTCCGGCGTCCTTCTCGGCGGCGGCGCGGGTCCGGCGACTGCCACCCTCGCGCTTGGCCGGGGTCTTGGCCGCGGGGGCCTCGGCGGCACCCTCGTCCAGGGTCGGCTGGCTCACCTTCGCCCGGGCCGTGCCCGCGGAGCCACCGGCCTGAGCGGCCTTGATCGCCTCGATCAGCTGGCCCTTGCGCAGTGCGCCGGTGCCCTTGATGCCGAGCGTCCCGGCGAGCTGCTTGAGCTCGGGGAGCAGCATGCCCTCGAGGCCGCCTCCGGCCTTCCGGCGACGCGTGGCGGTGGTGGCCGCGGCATCGGTTCCCGGGGCCGACGTAGTTCCGGCTCCGCTGGAGGCTTCAACAGTTTCTGTCACGTGAGGTCCTTCCCACACGGATCATCGATGTCCCAGAAGGCACATCGATCAAATTTCATCACCCACGACCGACGAAACGGCGACGTGGACACAAGAGGCTCTCGCTCGATCTGAGTCCCCCCGGACATCTCCGGCGCAGGCGGCGCAAGGTCAAATCCACAGGAGGGTCGCCACACAACACAGGGTGCCGGGAGCACAGCCCGGATCGTGACGAGAGTTCACCGATCACCTGGAGGGGATCGGGTGAGTCGAGACTAGCACCACTACGGGTCGTTCTGCTGACTCGAGGGGTACAACGCGTGTCAGTTCTGGATCATTCCCGCGCTCAGCCGGATTCCAGCGACCAGACCTGTACGCCGACTGGATCGATTCCCAGTTCGTACTTCGTCCAGCCGTCCGGCGCGTCCGGCGAGGTCCCATCTGGGCGGCCCAGAACGGCGACGGTCGGGCCGGCCCCGCTGACGACGGCGGCCAGCCCGCTCCCCCGCAACTTGTGCACGAGCGACAGGCTCTCGGGCATCGCGGGCTCGCGGTACTCCTGGTGCAGCCGATCCTCCGTCGCCGTCAGCAACAGCTCGGGACGCCCGGTCAGCGCCGCCACGAACAAGGCAGCCTTCCCGGCATTCGCCGCGGCATCACTGTGGGGAACGACGCTCGGCAGCAACCCGCGCGCCTCCTTGGTCAGCACGCGATTGTCAGGTACATAAGCCACTGCGGCCAAGCCGCCCGCCGGGTCGAGCCGAACCGCCCGGGCGGTTTCGCCTTCCGTCCAGGCAATCGTGAACCCACCCAATGTCGCAGCGGCCACGTTGTCCGGATGACCCTCGATCTCGTTCGCCAGTACGACGATCCGCTCCCGGTCGACCGGTTCATCGGCCAGTCCGTACGCCGCCGCGAGACCGCCGACGATCGCGGCCGACGACGACCCCAGGCCGCGTCCGTGCGGGATCCGGTTCTCGCACCGCAAGGTGAAGCCGGGCACCGAGGCCCCGAGCGCCTCGAGGCCGGCCCGGATCGAGCGGACGACGAGATGCGACTCGTCCAGCGCCACTTCGCCTTCGCCCTCGCCGGAGACCTCGACCCGCACCCCGGATCCACCGGGCGTCACGATCAGTTCGTCGTACAGCGTGAGCGCGAGGCCGAACGCGTCGAAGCCAGGGCCGAGGTTGGCGCTCGTTGCCGGGACCCGGATCCGCACCTGGTGACAGCTGGTCATCAGGCGAGGCCGGCGACGCGGGCGACGGCGTCGGTGTCGGCCGGGGTGACCGGGGACTCGTCCACCTGGGCGTGGTCGAGCGCGGTGTCGATGTCCTTCAGGCCATGGCCTGTGACGGTGATCACTACGGTCGAGCCGCCGGGCAGCCAGCCCTGGGCCTTCGCGTGCAGGAGTCCGGCGACGCCGGCCGCCGACGCGGGCTCGACGAAAACGCCTTCGCGGGCGGCGAGTTCACGCTGTGCGGTGAGGATCTGCTCGTCCGTGACGATCTCGATCCGGCCGCCGGACTCGTCCCGCGCGGCCTCGGCGAGGGTCCAGGAGGCCGGGTTCCCGACCCGGATCGCGGTGGCGGCGGTTTCGGGCTGCTCGACGATCGCCTTGCGGACGATCGGCGCCGCGCCCTCGGCCTGGAAACCCCACATCCGCGGGGTCTTCGAGGCCAGCTTGTCCTTCGCGTACTCCTGGTATCCCTTCCAGTAGGCCGCGATGTTGCCCGCGTTGCCGACCGGCAGCAGGTGCAGGTCCGGGGCGTCGCCGAGCGCGTCGCACACCTCGAAGGCGGCGGTCTTCTGGCCCTCCAGACGGACCGGGTTGACCGAGTTCACCAACGCGACCGGGTAGTGCTTGCCGAGCTCGCGGACGATCCGCAGGCAGTCGTCGAAACCGCCGTCGACGGAGACCAGCCGGGCGCCGTGCACGATAGCCTGGGCCAGCTTGCCCTTCGCGATCCGGCCGGCCGGGATCAGCACGAGTGGGATCAGTCCGGCCCGGACGGCGTACGCCGCCGCCGACGCGGACGTGTTGCCGGTCGAGGCGCAGACGACCGCCTTGTCGCCGGCCTGCGCGGCGAGCGAGATCGCCACCGTCATGCCGCGGTCCTTGAACGAGCCGGTCGGGTTGTTGCCCTCGACCTTGAGCCAGACCTCGCAGCCGGTCTGCTCGCTGAGCCACTGCGCGGCCACCAGCGGCGTACCGCCCTCGCCGAGCGTGACGACCGGAGTGTCCGCCGAAACGGGAAGCCGGTCTCTGTACTCCTCGATCACGCCCTGCCATTGATGAGGCCGCTGCTGAGCCATTCGTTACTCGCCTTCTACCCGCATCACACTGCTGACTTCCCGAACGATGTCCATGTCACGCAGGGCCTCCACGGTCGCGGACAACGCGGCGTCGGTCGCGGTGTGGGTGACCACCACCAGTTGCGCGTCACTGCCCCGGCCCTCCTGGCGGACGGTCTGGATCGACACGTCGTGCTCGGCGAACGCGTGGGCCACCGCCGCCAGCACGCCGGCCTTGTCGGCCACGTCCAGCGACACGTGGTAGCGGGTCATCGCGTCACCCATCGGCCGCACGGCTCGCTGGGTGTACGACGACTCGCCGACCCCCGGCACGCCCTTGAGCCGGTTGCGCGCGGCGGACACGAGATCCCCGAGAACGGCGCTGGCCGTCGGGGCGCCGCCGGCACCACGACCATAGAACATCAGCTGGCCGGCTGCCTTGCTTTCCACGAACACAGCGTTGTACGCGTCCCGAACACTGGCCAACGGGTGGGTGGCCGGGATCATCGCCGGGTACACCCGGGCACTGACCGAGTCGGTCGCCTCGTCCAGCTCGCAGATCGCCAGCGACTTCACCACGCAGCCCATCTCGCGGGCCGACGCGATGTCGGTGGCGGTCACCTCGGTGATGCCCTCGCGGTGCACGTCGGCGATGGAAACCCTGGTGTGGAAGGCCAAACTCGCCAGCAGTGCCGCCTTCGCGGCCGCGTCGAAGCCCTCGATGTCCGCGGTCGGGTCGGCTTCGGCGTACCCCAGGGACTGTGCTTCTTCCAATGCCTCGTCGAAGCCGGCGCCGGTGCTGTCCATCTTGTCGAGGATGTAGTTCGTGGTGCCGTTGACGATGCCCATCACCCGGGTCACGTCGTCACCGGCGAGCGACTCGCGCAGCGGCCGGAGGATCGGGATCGCACCGGCCACGGCGGCCTCGAAGTACAGGTCGCGCTCGTACTTCTCTGCGGCCGCGAACAGCGTCGGGCCGTCCTCGGCCAGCAGTGCCTTGTTCGCGGTGACGACGGACGCGCCGTGCTCGAGCGCGGACAGGATCAGGGTGCGGGCCGGCTCCAGCCCGCCGATCACCTCGATCACCAGGTCCAGATCGCCGCGCGACACCAGTGCCTGGGCGTCGGTGGTGACGAGCGACGGGTCGACGGCGATGTCGCGCTCGCGTCCGGCCCGCCGTACGGCGATGCCCGCGATCTCCAGCCGGGCACCGACCCGGGCGGCCAGATGGTCAGCCTGCTCGGTCAGGATCCGCACCACCTCGGTGCCGACCACGCCACAACCGAGCAGGCCTACCTTCAGAGGTTTGGCGTCGTTCACTGGGTCAGGAGGCATGGCCCTCAGCTCCCATGTCGAGTGCCAGCAGGTCGTCTTCGGTCTCACGCCGTACGACGACCTTGGTGTGACCGTCCTTGACCGCGATCACCGGTGGCCGCGGCACGTGGTTGTAGTTGCTCGCCATCGACCGGCAGTACGCGCCGGTGCCGGGGACCGCGATGAGGTCGCCGGGGCGCACATCAGACGGGAGGAACTCGTCCTTCACCACGATGTCACCCGATTCACAATGCTTGCCGACCACCCGGGCCAAGGCCGGATCGGCCTGGCTGTACCGGCTTGCCAGCGTGCACGAGTAGTCGGCGTCGTAGAGGGCGGTGCGGATGTTGTCGCTCATGCCACCGTCGACCGACACGTAGATGCGCGAGGCACCGTAGTCGAGCTGGACCTCCTTGACCGTGCCGACCGAGTAGACCGTGCACATAGCCGGCCCGACGATCGCACGACCGGGCTCGATGGACAGCTGCGGTATGTCGACGGAGTTCGCACGGCACTCGTGCTCGACGATCTTGCCCATCTCGGTGGCGAGCTGCGCCGGGTCGGACGGATCGTCCTGCGTGGTGTACGCGATCCCGAAGCCACCGCCGAGGTCGAGCTCCGGCATGTCCACACCGAGCTCCTCGGAAACCTTTGCGTGCAAGGCGATCACGCGCTTCGCGGCGATCTCGAACCCGGACGAGTCGAAGATCTGCGAGCCGATGTGCGAGTGCAGCCCGAGCAGCTCCAGCTCGGGCGCTTTGTTGACCAGGGCAACGGCTTCGAACGCGTCGCCGGTGGTGATGGAGAAGCCGAACTTCTGGTCCTGGTGGGCCGTCGCGATGTAGGCGTGGGTGTGGGCCTCGACGCCGGCGGTGACCCGGACCATCACCGGCACCACCACTCCCCGGTCCGCGGCGAGCCGGATCAGCCGCTCGATCTCGTGGAAGGAGTCGACGATGATCCGTCCGATCCTCGCGTCGAGTGCGCGGGCCAGCTCGGACTCGGACTTGTTGTTGCCATGGAACGCCAACCGCTGGGGATCAGCACCGGCGCGCAGGGCGACGGCGAGTTCACCACCCGAGCAGATGTCGAGGTTCAGTCCTTCCTCCATCAGCCAGCGCACCACCGTCGTACAGAGGAACGCCTTGCCGCCGTAGTAGACCGAGAAGTCCTTGAATCCTTCCCGGAACGCCCTGGCCCGGGCGCGGAAGTCGGCCTCGTCCAGCAGGAACGCCGGGCTGCCGTGCTCAGCGACCAGCGCGCGGACGTCGACACCGCCGACCTCGAGCGCCCCGTCGGCCGTCTTCGTCGCGGTCGACGACCACAGCTGTGGCACCAGGTCGTTGACGTCCGCCGGGGGACGCAACCAGGCCGGTCCGCGGTGGCCGGCGTCGCCCGCCTCGTGCGCTCTCACATCCGCTCCGGAGCGGAGACGCCGAGCAGGTCCAGTCCGTTGGCGAGCACGGTCCTGGTCGCCGAGACCAGGGTCAGGCGAGCCTTGTGCACCGGCTCCACCTCCTCGTCGCCGCGCGGCAGCACGCGGCAACTGTCGTAGAACTTGTGGAACGCGGCCGCGGTGTCCTCCAGGTAGCGGGCGATCCGGTGCGGCTCGCGCAGCTCGGCGGCGGTGGCGACGACGCGCGGGAACTCGGCGAGCGCCCGGAGCAGGTCGCCCTCGCGCTCGTGGCTGAGCAGGCCCGGGTCGAACTCGTCCAGCTTGATGCCGAGCTCGTCCGCGTTGCGCAGGATCGACGCGAGCCGGGCGTGCGCGTACTGGACGTAGTAGACCGGGTTGTCACTGGCCTGCCGGGTCATCTCCTCGATGTCCAGCGTCAGCGGGGAGTCGACCGGGTAGCGGGAGAGCGTGTAGCGGAGCGGGTCGACGCCGCCTTCCTCGACCAGCTCGGCCAGCGTGACGATGGTGCCGGCCCGCTTGGACAGCCGCATCTCCTCGCCGCCCTTGAGGATCTTCACCAGCTGGCCGATCAGGACCTCGATGTTGTGCTCGGGGTCGTCGCCGGCACAGGCCGCGATCGCCTTCAGCCGGTTGACGTAGCCGTGGTGGTCCGCGCCGAGCAGGTAGATACAGACGTCGAAGCCGCGCTCGCGCTTGTTCACGTAGTAGGCCGCGTCGGAGGCGAAGTACGTCGGCTCGCCGTTGGAGCGGATCAGGACCCGGTCCTTGTCGTCGGTGAAGTCCGTGGTCCGCATCCACAGCGCGTCGTCGGCGTCGTACAGGTGACCCTGCTGGCGCAGCTTCTCGATCGCGTGGCCGACGCCGTCCTGCTCGGTCAGGCTGCGCTCGGAGAACCACACGTCGAACTTGGTCCGGAAGTGCTCGAGCTGGGCCTGCTGCTCCTTGAGCTGGCGCTCGTACCCCGCCTCGCGGAACGCGATCATCTGCTCGTCCTCGGGCAGCGACAGGATGGCCGGGACCTCGTCGACGATCTGCTTCGCCAGATCGAGGATGTACTCGCCGTGGTAGCCGTCCTCGGGGATCGGCTGACCGTTGGCCGCCGCCTGCAGACTGGCGCCGAACTTGTCCATCTGGAGGCCGCGGTCGTTGATGTAGAACTCGCGGGCGACGGTCGCGCCGGCGGCGGTCAGCACCCGGGCGAGCGCGTCGCCGACGGCGGCCCAGCGGGTGTGGCCGAGGTGCAGCGGGCCGGTCGGGTTGGCCGAGATGAACTCGAGGTTGATCGACTGGCCGTGCAGGGTGTCGCTCGTGCCGTACTGCGGGCCGGCGTCGACGATGGCCTGGGCCACCTTGCCCTGGGCGTCGGCCGCGACCCGGAGGTTGATGAAGCCGGGACCGGCGATCTCGACCGCGGTGATCGCGTCGTCGGTGCGCAGCTTGGCGGCGAGCAGCTCGGCGAACTGGCGCGGATTCAGCCCGGCGCGCTTGCCGAGCTGCATCGCGACGTTGGTGGCGTAGTCCCCGTGCTCGGGGTTCTTGGGTCGCTCGACCTTCAGCTCGCGCGGCAGCCCGCCCTCGACGGTGATGGCGCCGTCGGCGGCGAGCGCGGCCAGGGCCTGCAGGATCTTCTCAGCGAGCTGTTCCGGAGTCACCGCCTCAGCCTAATGGCCCGCCACCCGATCCCTTGACTCAGCATCCACAGCCCGGTACGGCCTCACTCCCACGGATTGATCAGCTCGACGCCGGTCCGGGCGAAGTCCTGGGTATTCCTGGTCGCGAGCGCAGCCTGCTCCACCAGACAGATCGCCGCGATCTGCGCATCCAGGACGCCGATCGGCAAACCTGCTCGGCGCCGGTCCCGGACCACCACCGAATAGGCCATCGCGGCTTCCGCGGTGAACGACAGCAGGTCGTCCTCGACCACGGCGAATGCGACGTCCGCGGCCTCCCGCACCTGCCTGCGCCGGCGACCGGCCGGCATCTGCTCGATTCCGTCATGGATCTCGGCGGCCGTGATTGCCGTCGCGCACAGCTCCTCGTTCGGGTTGCCCTGCAGCCACTGCCAGACGGTCTCGTTCGGAGACTCCTTCATTAGCTCCGAGAGGACGTTCGTGTCGAGAACGATCATCAGTCGAACTCGACCAGTTCGCGGTGGCCACCGGTCCGTGGCGGTATATCCAGCTCGACCCCGCCGATCGCAGCGAACCGCTCGTGGAACCTGACCCAGTTGCTCGGCTCCTCCTCGGCCACGGCGTCGACGAGGATCGCTCGCACCTCGGCCTCCATCGAATGGCCGTGCTTCGCCGCCCGAACTCGCAGCCGGTGCTTCACATCGTCGTCCAGGCTTCGCACGGTGATTGCCGCCATACTCGGTCCTCTCTCTGCCTTCGGTGCTAGCAGAAAGCGTAGCACTGATTGCACGAGTCAGTGACGCACCGTGACGGCGATATGGCTGTTGGGAACCAGGGGTGTGTCCCAGGGAGCGGGTTTGCCGTCGACCGCGACTGTCAGGGACTTGCAGGCGTCCGCGAGGCAGTTGGCGTCGTACTTGACGCCCCAGAGGGTGAAGAACTGGGCGAGGGTGGGGTGCTCGGCGGTGGTTTTGGCCTCGACGTAGACGAGGCCGTCGGTGGTGTGGGTGTGGACGGCGGCCTGCTCGGCGCGGAGGCGGTCGATGCCGACGCCGGCCGGGACCTGGACCGCGGTGCCGTCGACCGTGACGGCGATGGTCAGGGTGTACGGCGAGGGGCCGGAGAAGTCGAGCGGGAGTCGTTCGAAACCGGCCCTGTCGATGTACGAGACCGCGTCGCGGGGTGCGTCCCACGGAGGCGGCCCGGTCCGGAGCTCGGCCGGACCGGGCGGTGCGGGGCCCACCTGGCAGCCGCCCACCACGGTGCTCATGAGGAGCAGGGCGGCCGCCGTCACGCCCGCCCGGCGCCACCTGCCTGCTCTCATGACGAGCCAGATTGCCATGCGCGCCCGGCCGGGCTGCCGCAGGGTCAGTCCTCCGACGGCATCAGCACCCAGAGCACGATGTAGATCAGGAACTGCGGGCCGGGCAGCAGGCAGCTGACGACGAAGATCAGACGCATCGTGTTCGCCGAGATGCCGAACCTGCGGGCCAGCCCGGCGCAGACACCGCCGATCCAGCGACCGTTGGACGGGCGGACCAGAGTGGTAGCCATGGGTACCGATTTCCTTTCAGCTGTTGGGCTTACAACCACTATGACGTCTGCGCACCGGAAGTCGATCCCGCCGCACCGTGGTTCCAGGGTCGGCTCAGGGTCTCCCGGAGCGCCCGACCCGATTCGGGATTTCCAGTGACTTCCTGCTACTGTTCTGCACGTTCCTGAGCCCCCGTAGCTCAGGGGATAGAGCACCGCCCTCCGGAGGCGGGTGCGCAGGTTCGAATCCTGCCGGGGGCGCACGTTTCTTACTGGATCAGGACTCCGCGGCGTCGATGACCTTCTCGTCGCCCTCGTTGACGGCCTTGACGACGGCGTCGTAGTCGCCCTTGTCGATGGCCTTGCTGACCTTCTTGGCCGCCTTGCCGACGGCCTTGTCGACACGGTCGAGGTAGAGGTCGTCGACGACTGCGGCGATCGCCGAGGAACCGGCAGGCAGCCACTCCTCCGCGTCCACACCGATGGACTTCTCCTCGTGACGCTTGGCGATGGCCCCGGCGCCGGCGCCGATCCCGGCGCCGACCACACCGGCAAGCAGCAGGGGCGGGGCGAACAATCCGACCACGAGCCCTCCGACCGCGCCCAGGGTCGTACCGGCGGCGACGTAGCCGCCGCCGTGCTCCTTGACCTCCACCTGGCCCGAGGAGTCACGGGAGAGGACCACCGCGGCCATGACGACGGTGTCGTCCAGCTCCTTGATGGCCGTGAAATCCGCTTGCGCAGACGCTTCGTCGTCGTACGCGGCAACGAACAGCGTGTAGTTGCGATCTGCCATGATGGGTGCCCCCTGTTCAGGTTGTGGCCGCCCGGCCACCTGCGGCCACCGTCACATCGCCCCGTTGCGCCGTCATCCCCTCCCCTAGGTGATTCCGCCCCGCACCGTTGGTCCGCGGCACCGAGGCGTCGGGCTCAGCGGTCACAGACCGTAACATACAGTGACACTGAGTGCCTACCAGGCAGCGGATTCATCCCGTCCGTCCTCTCGATCTCACCCACCGCAGGGGATGCCGGGGACGCCGACGGCTGTGACCATCGTCCCGTAAACATCCCACGTAAAGAGGGAATCTCATGACATCTGAGAACAACGCACCCATCGGGCTCCGCCGGTGCCCGGGTGCGGCACTTCACGAACAGGGGGCGGCGAGATGATCGCGCTTGACTTCGGAAATGGTGACGTGTTCCTGTCACTTCTCTGGTTCTTCCTCTGGATCATCTGGTTCTGGCTGCTGATCATCGTCTTCACCGACATCTTCCGCAGCTCCGACCTGTCCGGCTGGGGAAAGGCGTTGTGGACGATCTTCGTCGTGATCCTTCCCTACTTCGGTGTGTTCATCTATCTGATCGTTCGTGGCGGGAAGATGCACGATCGCGCCTACAAGCAGGCTCAGGCCCAGGACGCGGCGACCCGTGAGTACATCAAGGGCGTGGCCGGGTCCTCGACCAGCGCTGCCGATGAGATCAGCCGTCTCGCAGACCTGAAGGACAAGGGTGTGATCTCGGACGCGGAGTTCGAGGCCGGAAAGGCCAAGGCCCTCGCGGGCGGCTGACCCGGGTCGGGATCACCGCGACATCCCCTCTGGTTGCGGTTGGTAGCAAAGCGGCCTCCACAGTCGGGTGGCCTTGCCGTGAGTGTCGGAATGGGCGGACACTCGCAGCGGGGCACCCGGGGGGCCGCGTGCACCGAACGCAGGGGGGTGGGGGCGATGGGGCTTCGCCATGTGTGGGGGCGTCGGTCGGGCCGGGTTACGGCTGTTGTGCTGACGGGTGCGCTGGCTGCCGTGGGGTTGGTGGCGGTGACAGCGCCGGCACAGGCGGCCACGCCGGTGCATGTACAGAGCCGGGGCAAGGAGATCACCACCGGCACGTTGGACAGCCTCAAGTTCACCAACAACAACGTGGCCGGCAACCTGATCGTCGTTTACGTGGTGTGGAGCAACAGTTCCGCGGTCACGGTGACCGACACCTTGGGCAACGCGTACGCCGCTGCCGCGCCGGTGACGAGATGGAACGGCAACGCCTGGAGCTCGCAGGTGTTCTACGCGAAGAACGTTGCCGCCGGCACCAACACGGTGCGCGCGACCTTCGGCACCGCGATCACGTCGTTCGGGGACCTCTACATCCACGAGTACTCCGGCCTCGACAAGACGAACCCGCTGGACGTCTCCGCCGCAGCCGTCGGCACCGCGAGCGCGATGAACAGCGGTACGGCGACCACGACCAACGCCAACGACCTGATCTTCGGAGCCGGCGCGTCCCTGGGCACCGTGACCGCCGGAGGAACCGGCTTCACCACTCGGCGCAGCAACTTCGGCAACCGGACCGAGGACAGACTGGTCACCACCGCAGGCCCCTACAGCGCCACCGCAACCCAGAACAGCACCGCCTGGGCCATGCACATGGTGGCCTTCAAGGCTGACTCGACGCCGGCCGACACCACTCCCCCGACTGTCGCGATCACCGCACCCGCGAACAATGCCACCGTCAACGACATCGTCGTGGTCGGCGCGGACGCCGCCGACAACGTGGGAGTCGTGGCGGTGCAGTTCCTGGTCGACGGGAGTGCCAACGGTCCCGAGGACACCACAGCGCCGTACGCACTGACCTGGGACAGTCGCACGGTCCCCAACGGCGCCCACACGCTGTCCGCCCGGGCCCGCGACGCCGCCGGCAACGCGACGACGACGGCCCTGGTCAACGTCAATGTCACCAACACCAACTACTTCCAGAACGAGGTCCTGGCGACCGGTTTCGACCTGCCAACCACGTTCGAGTTCCTGCCGGACGGCCGCATGCTGGTGGCCGAGTTGCAAGGCCGGATCAAGGTCCTGCCCCCGCCGTACACGCAGCCGAGCCCGACGCTGTTCCTGCAGATCACGAACATCGGCTCGGCCGGAGTACAGCAAGGCATCTACGACCTCGTGCTCGACCCCGGATTCGCAACGAACCACTACTACTACGTGTTCTACACACTGGGCACGCCCAACCACGACCGCGTCTCGCGCTTCACCGCGAACGCCACGCTGGACGGCACCGTCGCCGGCAGCGAGTTCGTGCTGTACGAGGATCCGCAGACCGCCAATGCGGAGCACCACGGCGGCTCGCTGAACTTCGCCAACGACGGGAAGCTGCTCTTCACCACCGGTGAGCACTTCGTTCCCTCGGCCGCGCCGCTGCTCACCAGCCCGCGCGGCAAGGTCCACCGGATCAATCCCGACGGTACGGCGCCGACCGACAACCCCTTCTACGACGGGGCCGGCCCGAACGTCGACACGATCTGGGCGCGCGGTCTGCGCAACCCGTTCCGGGCGTACTACGACGCACCGACCGGGCGGTACTTCATCGGCGATGTCGGCGGCAACGACACCTCGACCTCGAAGGAGGAGGTCGAGCTCGGTGTCCGCGGAGCCGACTACGGCTGGCCCAGCACCGAGGGCCCCTGTGCGGCCCCCTGCACCAGCCCACTGATCTGGTACCCGCACTCGGGCCGCGACGCGGCAGTCACCGGCGGCTTCGTCTATCACGGCACCGTGTTCCCACCGGCGTACCGAGGCGCGTACTTCTACGCCGACTACGCCCAGAACTGGATCCGTGGCGTCACCCTCGACGCGAGCGGTGCCGTCACCGGCAGCTTCAACTTCGAGCCGCCGGACGGCTCCGTGGACGGACCGTACGGCGACATCGTCTACCTGGCCGAGGGACCCGACGGTGCGCTGTACTACGCGGACCTCGGCTACTCCGACGAGAGTGGAATGTTCGGCGTGAGCAAGATCCGCCGGATCAAGTACGTCCAGTCCAACCAGGCGCCGGTCGTGACCGCCACGGCCACTCCGGCCTCCGGCCCGGCACCGCTGGACGTCACGTTCTCGAGTGCCGGCTCGTCCGACCCCGAGGGCCAGCCGCTGACCTACTCCTGGACCTTCGGTGACGGTGCCACCTCCACCGAGGCCAACCCGGTGCACACCTACGTCACGGCCGGCGCCTATCAAGCTCGGCTGACCGTCTCCGACGGCGTGAACAGCTCTATCTCGACACCGATCACCATCAGCGCGGGCAGCGTCCCGACGGCAACCATCCTGGCGCCGACCGACGGCGCGCAGTTCGTGGCCGGCGACGTCATCACGTACAGCGGTGACGGCATCGATCCCGATGACGGCCCGCTCCCCGCCAGTGCGTTCACCTGGAACATCGACTTCCTGCACGACGGCCACGTCCACCCCGGTACGCCGATCACCGGCGTGAAGAGCGGCAGTTTCGTCATCCCGTCGACGGGCCACGACTTCAGCGGCAACACGCGTTACCGCATCCAGCTGACCGTCCGCGACTCGACCGGTCTGACCTCGACGCAGTCGGTCATCGTCTATCCGCAGAAGGTCAACCTGACGTTCGACACCGTGCCCAGCGGCCGGCAGCTCTATCTCGACGGGATCGCCAAGACGACGCCGTTCGTCTACGACACGCTGGTCGGGTACAACCACACGATCGAGGCGCGCAACCAGATCGCGGGCGGCACGTCGTACACCTTCGCGTCCTGGTCCGACGGCGGCGGGCAGCAGCACACCATCACGGTGCCGGCGGCTGCGCAGAGCTACACGGCGACGTTCACCGCGACGCCGTTGCCGACCGGACTGGTGGGTGCCTGGGGATTCAACGAAGGCTCCGGGACAAGCGTGCACGACTCGTCGGGCAGCGGAAACAACGGCACGTTGTCGGGCGTCGGCGCCACCTGGACCACGGCCGGCAAGTACGGCGCTGCCCTGTCGTTCAACGGGTCATCGGGCAACGTGACCGTGCCGCACTCGGCGTCGATCAGCCTCAACTCCAGCTACACCCTGGAGGCCTGGGTCAACCCGACAGCGCTGAGCAACTACGAGACGATCCTGATCAAGGAGGTGACCGGCGGCTGCGGCTACTGGCTGCAGACCACCGGCAACAAGATCGCCAGCGGGTTCAGCAACGGCGGCTGCCGCGAGTACGTCAGCACCACTCCGACGATTCCGCTGAACCAGTGGTCGCACCTCGCCGCCGTGTTCAACGACGCGGCCAACACCTACACCCTGTACCTGAACGGGACTGCGATCCGCACGGCCAACGAGACCACGGCACCGGTGCCCAACACACAGGCCCTGGTGTTCGGCCAGTCGGCCTGCAGCAGCTGTGGCGGCGAACGCTGGCGCGGACTGCTCGACGACATCCGCGTCTACAACCGCGCACTCACCGCCACCGAGATCCAGACCGACCTGGCAACAGCGGTCAACTAACGACCCCGAACGACCTTGCCGCCCGGAGTGGTCGAGCCGGCCTGGCGACCGCACGGTTACTGTCGGGTCGACCGTCGCCCCTTGCGATGGACCCGCTGTGTGCCCGCACCGGTCTGGCGCGCAGATCGCCGTGCGTAGCTGTCATGTACTGGCGAGAGCCTTCGCCTTCATCTGGTCGAACTCGGCCTGAGTGATCGTCCCCGCGTCGAGGAGTTGTTTGGCCGACGCGATCTGATCGGCGCTCGAGCCGCCACCGCTCGTAGCGACGACTGAACGCACATACTCAGCCTGCTGTTCCTGGAGCCCCTGCTGCTGCTCCATGGCGCGCTTCGACATGCCGCCGCCGCGGGCGATGAGGTAGACCAAGATGCCGAGAAATGGCACGAAGATGACGAACAAGCACCAGAGAGTCTTCGCTACCCCGCCCATGTCGTGGCTACGGAAGATGTCCGCGAAGACATAGAACACGCACATGATCCATGCGAAGAAGATGAAGAACTCGAACAATGCGAGCAGGAACGACCCGTTGTCGTTGAACATCTGACTGCCTCCAGTGTGGGATTGGTGCTGACGAGGCGCTCAGGTCGGACCTCGAAGATCCTCGGCGTACGCAACCCCACTCAGCATGCGTACTCATTCGATCGCATTTCGCGGCCGGCGTCCTCATCCGTTCCGGGTTGATTCTGGCGCCGGCACGACCCGCCAACCCGCCTCGACCAGCACAGCCGACTCCTCGACCGGCCGGCCGGCGGTTGATGGCCCGAGATCATCAGCTTCTAGATCTCGGTGGTGGCTTGTGCCGTGCCGTCGTCTACTGCGGCCTGGAAGGCGGCGTAGTCGCGTTCGTTCTGGTCGGCGTAGGTCTCGGCGAAGTCGGCGATCGCCTCGTCGAAGGCGTTCGAGCCGCCGAGGTAGGCGGCCAGGGCGACGCGGTCACCGGAGCGAGCGTGCGCCCTGGCCAGGGTCCACCCGCACATGCGGGCGTAGAACGTCATGCCCTCGGGGATCATCTGCTCGATCGGCGCGGAGAATTTCCAGTCGCGCAGTTGGCGCAGGTAAGAGTCGCGGTCCACGCCATCGTCGCCGCGGGCGCGGGTCCAGCCGAGGAAGATATCGCTCTGGGCCTGCATCAGATGCTGCCCGGTAACGACGCGCTCGCCCTGGTTGGCGTACTGGCTGCGCCCGCAGTATTCCGCGAGAACAGAAGGCTGGGCCTCCTTGGCCTGCAGGAACAAGGGCTCGACCCCGTTCAGGGTGTCCATCAGCAAGACCCAGGCGCGGGTACCGACGCTGCCGACGCCGACGACCTTGCGGGCCACCTGGATGCGGCCAGTTCCGTTCACGGAGCGGCTGATCAGTGCGGCTCTCGTGGTCCGCGCAGCGCAGCCAGACGCCTCCCGGTCCCGTCGCATGCTCACCGAACCACTGACCGCTGCCGAGAGGCGCATCCTCAAGCTCCTGCCGACCAGCACCTACCAGCAAATAGCAGCCACCCTCTTTATTTCGCGCAGCACGGTGAAGACCCACCTCCGGTCGCTCTACCAGAAGCTCGGGGCGAGCTCACGCTCGGAGGCCATCCAGCGGGCAGTCGATCTGCGTCTGCTCTGACACCGGCCTGGTGACGGCAGGCCCGGTCCGGTCTGCCGCCTGCCGCGGGGGCGACGCTGCCGTGACCGGCCGAATCCAACGAAACAGACGGGAATCATCCTCGGAAGGATGATGACACGTGTGGTCGGGGACTACGATGCGTCGGAAGCGGCTCGGTCCTCGGGCGCTGGTGGTTCGAAGGCGGCTTCGAGCCCGTCGACGAGGACGTACGAGACCACTGTTGCAACGATGATCAGCGGCGTGACAGCGGGTCCGGCGCTCGAAGTCAACAGCAACGCGATCACCACCGCTGACAGCGGCAGTCGCAGTGCCGCCCCAATGGTCGCCGCCATCACCGTGGCAATCGCCGCCCCTTCCGGGAACGAGGGGAGGTGCGAGGCGAGCAGGCCACCGACAGCGCCGACGAAGATCGCCGGGAACACGGGTCCGCCGCGGAAGCTGCCCATCGACACGCTCCACGCGAGTCCCTTGCAGGCGAGGAGCAGGCAGAGCGTGGCGACAGACAGCGTCCCCGCCTGTTCGACGACCGGAATCAGCGCGCGTGAGCCCGAGAAGAGCACGGCGTACGGGGTCTGATCTCCGAGCTGCGCGAATGCGATGGCGAGTCCGGCGACGATCAGACCCGCGAGTGGCAGCAGGAGGAACGGTTTGGGCCGTACACGGACCGCCAGCCTTCGAGCGAGCCAGAAGATCGCGAACGTGACGACGGCGGCGAGCGCGGCGACGGCCACCGTCCAGCAGAAATCGACGACCGTCAGCTGGGGCATCGCCGGAAGCGCAAGCGGGTTGATCGCGTACGCCGATGTGTCCAGTCCTGTGAGGTATCCCATGCCCAGATAGACCAGGGAGCCGATCCCTGCGGCCAACAGTCCCGGTAGCAGGATCAATGGGAGCATGGCGCCGCCGAGTCCCGCGGCCTCGATCAGGATGACCGCGCTGATCACCGGCGATCCGAACACCATCGCGAGGGAAGCGAAGCTCCCGGCCGCCGCCATCACCATCACCACGTTGTCCGGCGCATCGCTCTTGGCTTTGCGCACTGCGAAGACGGCGAGGCCCGAGCCGAGGGCGATGACCGGCATCGACGGACCGAGGACGAGCCCGAGGCCCAACGCGGCGAGCCCGGCCAGCAGAATCCCCGGGAGATCTGCGGGGGAGGTCACTCCTCCGGCGAAGCCCTCCGCCGGGACCGGACCACCGTTGCCGGGGAAGCGGACGATCGCGAACGCGCTGATCAGCCCGGCGATCGCGAGCACTGGAAGCGGCCACCACCAAGGGGCATCGCTGAATCCCAGCGCGTGAGGGATGGTGACGTAGACGCGGTCTTGGGTCCACGGAACCAGCGTCAAGAACGCCCACGCGGCCAGGGAAACGAAGAACCCCACGACGGCGGCCAGAACGAGCAGGCGCCGATACCCGGCGGTCCGGACGATCGCCTTCGGATCCCCGGCGGCGGATTTCTCAGCCACCGTTGCCCTGCTTCCCGCGCTCTGCGCCTCTAGCCGCAACGACCGCGGCTCTCACCGTCTCGAAGACGCTCTCCTCGCCGACGGCGTCCATCGTCCCCGCGCGTCGCAGCATGTCGAGCTCGGCCGCATCCGCGTGCACGAGCAGGATGCGCACCCCCCTGTCGGCCAGTTCTCCGTGAATCTTGGTCAGCATGTCCGCTCCGTCGAGGTCGACCACGGGAGTCGCCTCGAGGTCGAGCACGACCGTCGTGGCGTCGTTCCCCGACACGAGGTCGAGCAGGTGCGCACGGAAGGGCGCAGCGTCTGCGAAGAACAGCGGCCCGTTCATCTCGACGACGAGCACGCCGCGCGGGGTCGTCGCATCCGGGTGGGTATCGGCCTCGACGTAGGCCTGTTCCGCGGGATCGTAGGCCATCCGACGCAACGGCGACTTCGACGCCCGCGAGATGAGCAGCACCAGGGACAACAGCACGCCGAAGACGATGCCGGCGACCACGCCGACGAAGAACAGACCGACCGCGGTCGCTGTGAACACGAGGAAGTTGATCCTGCTCGCCGTGAAGAACCGCCCCGCGACCTTGAAGTGGATCAATCCCAGGGCAGCGTCGATGACGACCGCACCGAGTACTGCTTGCGGCAGGTTGGTGAACATCGGAGCCAGCAGCAGCAGCGTCAGGACAGTGAGCCCTGCAACTGTCAGGCCGGCGAGCTGGGTCTTCTGGCCGGCGCTCTCGCTGACAGCGGTCTTGCTCAGGCTGCCGCATCCGGGGAATCCGCCCACGAGAGATGAACCGACCCAGGCCGCGCCCTGCGCGGTGAGCTCCTGGTCCGGGGCGAACTCCTGGTGATGCCTCGCCGCGCTCTCCGTGGCGTTGGCGATGGACTCGCTGTAACTGACGAGGATGATCGCCAGGGCGCCCACCGCCATCGACAGCCACTGATCGATCGAGAAGCCCGTCGGCAACGCGACACCGGGAAGTCCGGTGGGTACCTCCCCGACGACGTCGACACCGTGCGTGCTCAGATCGAGCAACGAAGACGCCAGGATCCCCAAGATCACGACGATGAACGCTCGGGGGAGCTTCGGAGCCGTGAAGCGCAGCAGGAGCAGCAGGCCGACCGCGACGGCGCCGACCGTCAGTGTGGCGGCGTTGGTCAGACCGAGATCCTTCACCACGCCCACGAGCACGTCCCAGTACGAACCAGCAGCCTTGGGGATCCCGAAGATCTTCGGCAGCTGATCGACGATCAGGCCGAATCCGACCGCGAACACGAAGCCTTCGAGGACTGCCTTCGCGAGGAAGTTCGAGATCCACCCCATCCGGAAGACGCCGAGGAGGACGTAGATCACACCGACGCAGAGCGTGAGCGCGATGACCGTCTGCAGATACTCGGGCGCCGTCGAGGCAACGTAGAGGGCGGCGACCGGCGCGGTGACCGCCGCCACCGAGGCAGAAGGTCCTGTCACGACCTGGCGCGTCGCGGCGAACACCGCGTACAGGGCCGAGGCGCCGAGGATCGTGTACAGGCCGTACTGCGCCGGCACACCGACCACGGCTGCGTACGCCAGCGCTTGCGGGACGACGAGCGCCCACACGGACAGGCCGGCGAGAAGGTCGAGCGGGAGCCATGACCCCTTGTAGTGAGGAAGCCATTCGACGATCGGCACCGCACGGACGAAGACGTTCGGCTTCTGCCGTGCCACCGCTGCACCCCCGTTCACATCATCACCTTCCCCCGCTTGGATCGGGCGTGGGCGGTGAACCGGGGCGGGGTCGAGCGTGCCTCGAGCTGCCGAGTCTCCGCTGTGCACTCGGGGCCGTTGAGCGTGGTGAACAGGCGGCGGGCGAGCGTGCCCCCGTCGAGGTAGCCGCCGCCACTCGGCCCACAATCACCGTCGTCATCTCGTCAGCCCTGTCCGTCAACGTCACGCCCACGTCGTCTACTGGATACTCCGTGTGCTCGTGCCTTCGCATCACCCCTGAGGGGATGAGACGCATGCGAGCGCTGGACTTTTGTTCGGTCTTCGCCTGGGGTTCGGCCGAAGGCCTTTTGGTAAGCGCGGGTGAAGTGGGCGGCGCTCGTGTAGCCGACCTGGTAGCCGACGTCGGCCGCGGTGGCGGCCTGGGTCCGGAGCAGCACCCTTGCCTCTTGCAGGCGGATCTGCTTCTGGAACTGGATCGGGGTCATCGAGGTCGCCGCGCGGAAGTGCCGGTGGAAGGTCGACTGACTCATGCCGGCCAAGTCGGCCAGCTCGGCGACGAGAATCGGTTCGCTGTAGTTTCGGCGGATCCAGCGGATCGCCTGCGAGATGTGAGCCAGCATGCCGTCGGCCAGACCGATCTGGCGGACCAGAGCACCCTGCTCACCGGTCAGCAGGCGCCACAGGATCTCCTGCCGGATCCCCGGCGCCAGCACCCGTACGTCGTCCGGACGGTCAGCGATGCGCAACAGACGTACGACGGGATCGAGCAACTCCGGTGTCGCGTCACTCACCACCAGACCGCCGTACTGCGGGGGCCGGGGCGGCGTCTCGAGCAGCAGGGGCGCGATCTCCAGCGGGTCGAGCCGCAGGCTGACCACGGCGAACGGCTCGTCCGGGCTCGCCTTCAGCGCCTGGCCGATGACCGGAAGGTCCAGTGACGTGACGAGGAACTGCCCGGCGCGGTATTCGTACGGGACACCGTTGAGCAGGGTCTGCTTGACGCCGGACGCGACGATCGCGACCGACGGCTTGGCCATTCCGGCGGTCGGCCCGTTGGGTTCGTCGCGCCGACTGACCTGTACACCGTCGATCAGGGTCACGCTGTGCCCACGCTGCCCGGCCGCGTGCCGAAGGATGAGCGTCCGGAGTTCGTCGAGCAGGTCCACTCCCCCAGTGAACCAAGTTGGCAGGATCGCGCAAGCCGGTGCCAGCAACGTGCTCACGATCCGGGGTCCCGTGGTGCTCTGATCGAGAGGTACCAGCAATCTCGAGAAAGGCACCACCCCGTGCAACGCAGAATTCTCGGCGCGACCGGTATCTCGGTCAGCGACGTCGCCCTCGGCGCGATGATGTTCGGCGCGATGGGCAACCAGGACCATGAGGACTCGGTCCGGATCATCCACCGCGCCCTCGGCGCCGGCATCAACCTGATCGACACCGCCGACGTCTACTCGGCCGGTGAGTCCGAGGAGATCGTCGGTACGGCGATCCGCGGCCGGCGCGACGACGTCGTACTGGCCAGCAAGTTCGGCCTGCCGATGGGTGCTGACCCGAATCAGCGCGGCGCCTCCCGCCGCTGGATCATGCGGTCGGTCGAGAACAGCCTGCGCCGGCTCGGCACCGACCACCTCGATCTGTACCAACTGCATCGCCCGGACCACGACACCGATCCCGCCGAGACGTTGTCGGTTCTGTCCGATCTGGTGCAGGCCGGGAAGATCCGGGCGTTCGGATCGTCGATGTTCCCGGCCGAGACGATCGTCGAGGCGCAGTGGACCGCGGAACGCCGTGGGACGCACCGGTTCCTGACCGAGCAGACCATGTACTCGATCCTGACCCGCCGGCCGGAGGCGTCCGTGTTCCCGGTGGCCCAGCGGTACGACCTCGGCGTACTCACGTTCAGTCCGCTGAACAGCGGTTGGCTGTCCGGCCGGGCGAACCAGGCGTCGTCGCACCGAGCGTCGACACGGCCGTCCCACTACGACCCATCCACCCCGACCGGCCAGGCGAAGACCGCCGCGGTGGCGAAGCTGACCGCACTCGCCGACGAGGCCGGGCTGCCGTTGCCGCAGTTGGCCACGGCATTCGTCCGGGCACACCCGGCGGTGACGTCGGTGCTGATCGGCCCGCGCACGCAGGAGCAACTCGACAGCCTCCTGCCTGCCGCGGCGATCGAACTGTCCGGCGACATCCTCGACCGGATCGACGAGATCGTTGCACCCGGCACCGAACTGGACCCGGCCGACAACTACGACGCCACCCCGCCGGCGATCGAACACGCCTCTCTCCGGCGCCGCTGAGAAGAGGCCCGGCGGGCCGCAGCTGTCATCAGGGCGGCGACGGCGAGCGGGTCGTCGCTCATCGGGACGTGGCCGCAGCCGGCCAGCGTCTCGAATCGAGGGCGGGGCGGGAGTTGCTCGACGTGGCGCGAACGGCGCCTCAGCAGGAGATCCCGCGAGCCGAAGGCAACCGTGATCGGCACTTCCAACCCCGGCCCGGCCAGGTAGCGCCGATCGCGGGTGGCGTCCAGGGTCGCGTCGAAGCCGGGACTCGTCGCCATGTCCCACACCATCGCGCGGGCCACGTCAGGGCTGGTCTGGGACGGCCGGCCAACGATCTGGCGCAGCACGAGCGCACGTCCGAACCTGTGGTTCACCAACCGCGACAGCGGCTTGACCCAGGTCCGCGCGAGCCACCTCGTCCCCCGCAGGCTGAGCCGGTTGTACAGCGGCGTACTCCTCGGCCAGAGGCCCGCAGGCGAGATCAGTACGAGAGAGGCGGTCGGCCTGATGTCGGCCAGTTCAAGGGCGATCCACCCACCGAGCGAGTTCCCGGCGACAATGGGGGCAACGATGCCCAGACCGTCGAGAAAGGTGGCGACTGCATCCGCCAGCGCGGCCGGATGCGGTTCCACCCCCGCTGCCAGCGGCGGCGAGTCCCCGAAGCCAGGAAGATCAACGGCGATGACGTCGAAGTGCTCGGCGAGTGCGGCGACGACCGGAGACCACACTCGGTGCGAACACCCGATGCCGTGCAACAGCACGAGCGGCGGTCCGGTTCCGGTTCGGTGAAAGGCAAGTCCGGCCATCGTCAGACTCCTTCCTGAACCTGGAAGATCTCGTCGGCGACGAGACCGTGCGCTTCGCGATGCACCGTCGACGCCGCCTCTGCCGACGGGGCTTCGACCAGGCAGAACACCTTGCCGTGGCGTTCGTTCACCCAGTACCGCAGATACCGCACCTCGTAGCCGGCTTCGGTCTGCAGGTCGGCGGCGTGCGCCTTGGCGACGTCTTCTGCCGAGACGCCGTCGGTGAAGTTGTGGATGTCCATGTACAGCGGCATGATTCACACTCTTTCGGTCGCTTGGTCATTTCGCAGCGAACCTATGCCGGCGAGGTCGTTCGGGTGATCCGTAGTGAGCACCCAGGTTCCGCGCGTAGCGACCTAGTTTGTTGCTGCGCCCGGCCGGTCGGGAGCCTCCAGCAGGCCACGGCGGCGAGCTTCGGCCGCGACGAGCGTTCGCGATGCGACTCCGAGCTTGGCGAGGATCGCGGCCACATGGTGCTCGACGGTCCGCGGTGAGATCACCAGTTGCGCGGAGATGGTCGCGTTCGACTGCCCGGCCGCGACCAACGTCATCACCTCGCGCTCACGGCGGGTCATACCGGCCGCGTCGGAGCGGGTCGATGGATGCGCACCGGAAGGGATCGCGCGCAGGCCGAGCCGGCGCATCCGCCGGCGCGTCAGCCTCGCGGCCGCGTCCGCGCCGACGGTGTCGAAGCGGCGCAACGCCTCCCGCATCCCCGGCTCCGAACCGGAGTCGAGCAGGGCGAGCGCGGCGTCGAAGGGACTGCCGATAGCGTCCCAGAGTTCGGCCGCACGATCGAAGTCCCCGCTCACCGACCGGGCGTGCGGCTCCGGGAGCCTGGTCGGCGACGGCGTCACGGCGACACCGAGACGCGTCTGCCAGGTCGCGATCTGGCCCTGGAGCCATTCGTGGGCCCGCTCGATGTGGAGACTCCCGACGGTGACGTCATGCAGCGCACTGTCGAGATTCCCCGCCAGCCAGTGCGCCTCCGCCCGTGCGGATCGGGTCAGCGCGATGAGGTCCGGGCGCTCCGTCGCGTCGGCGCTGGTCACCGCTTCGTCCAGGTAGGGCCACGGATCACCGTCGCCCCGCCGGGCATGTACCCGGCCGATCACGGTCGCGGCGGAGAGCCGGTTGAACCGCGAAGCGCCGCTCGCGAGAACCTGCCGGCACACGTCGACCGCCTCGTCCCACCGGCCCACACCCAGCAGAATCTCGCCCCAGGTGGCGCGCAGACAGATCCCGAACCGGGTCATGCCGGTCTCGTCGCACATGGCCGCACCCCGCACGTAATACGCCTCGGCTTCCGCGAGCCGGCCGAAGTCGCACAGCGCAGTACACAGGTTCGCGTAGGCACGCGCCGTCTGCTCGTGAGCTCCTGTGTCCAGGGCGATGTCCAGCGCGCGGCGCAGCAGGGGCATCCACTCTTCACCGGAAGTCCACGCGACGATGGCTCGGGTGTTCGCCACGTCGCTACGGACATCCGGGAGGTCCAGCGCGTCGCCCAGGTCGCCCGCGCGGCGCAGTAGCAACGACGCAGCCTCGACCTCGCCGTGGTGACTCCGCAGCTGCGCCAGCTGTGCGTAGGCGCGGGCCAGCTCCGGGGTCGCGCCGCCGTCGCGGACGACGTCGACGGCCGCGACAGCAAGCTCCATCGACTCCCGACCCCGGCAGAGGCGCCACATCGTCGCGGACAACGAACGCATCGCGTCGCTCAAACGGAGCGCATCGGCCACCTCGGTCCAGAGCTCCAGCGCTCGCTGGCCGGCGTCGAGAGCCAGCTGCCAGCGTTCGATCACCGACGCCTCGGCCGCGAGCCGGGAATACAGGTCGGCAGCCGTTCGCGGCGTGACCTGGCCGGCGAAGCGCACTGCGGACTCGAAATGCTCGACAGCCTCGCGGTGTGCGCCGAGGTCGGCTGCCCGCCGCCCGGCGGCCGGTGCATAGCGCAGGACCGCGGCCTGGTCTCCGGCACCGTCGGCGTGACAGGCCAGCACCGCCTCGTCGGTACCGCCCGAGCGCTGCAACGCCGCGAGGAGCTGGGCGTGGATCGCAGCCTTGCGATGCACGGGTATCTCGCTCGCCACAGCACGCCGGTTGATCTCGTGGCGGAACCGCAGCGATTCCGAGTCGCTGACCAGCGCGCCGGCCTCGACGAGCTCGTCGAGATCGCGAACCGCCGTGCCCAACGACTCGAGCAGGCCCAGATCGACGTGGAGGCCGGCGACGGCCGCGATGTCGAGCACAGCTCGCGCCGAATCGCTCAGCCGCGCGACGCGAGCGAGTACGGCGTCGCGCGCGGAAGCGGGCAGCTCGCTCGCGGACCTCACGATCTCATGGACGAAGAACGCGTTCCCGCCACTCAGCCGGTACACGTCGTCGGCCGCAAGTCCGCTGCCGGCGGCAAGGACCGCGACCGCGTCCGCCGACAGCGCGGGAACAGTCACCCGACGCATCGCTCGTTCGCCGGCGAGTCCACCCAGGGCGATGCGCAGCGCCTCGTCCGACCCGAGCGCATCATCACGGAAGGTGACGAGGAGCAGCGACGGCGTCGTACGGATCCGACGGCCGAGGAACCGGACGAGGTCAAGCGTTGATTCGTCGGCCCAGTGCAGATCCTCGATCGAGACGACGACCGGCGGACCTGGGGCCGACAGGCGGCGTAGCAGCACGCTGAACAGCTCGTCGCGCCCCGTATCGCTGCGGCACGCGTCGAGCAGTTCACCCCCCAACTGCTCGGCGATCTCGAACAACGGGCCGAGTGGCCGGGGCGTGAACAGGCCGTCACACGTGCCGCCGACCCAGCAGACATCGACGAGCTCTCGTTGCAGCTGTTCCAGCAAGGCGGACTTACCGGCGCCGGCCTCGCCCGAGATGAGAACTACCCGCCCCTCGCCGGCACGGGCTTGTGCTGCGTACTGCGTCAATGCCTCGAGAGCGCTGTCGCGCTCGAGCAAACCCATGAGCCCAGTGTGGGACCGGTTCAGACTCACCGTAAACACCCGCCACCGGAATGGGTAGCACGGCACGGAAGGTAGGTGGATCGGTCGCCGAGATGGGCGCTCGACGCCGATTCGAGAGTCCCTCCGTCTGCTTGACGCTCGTCGGAGGAGCGGTCGTCGCTCCTCTCGGTTACGGAGGAACTCAACATGCATCCCTACCTCAGCAAGGCGATGGCCGAAGCCCGGCAGGATGATCTGCTCCGCCAAGCGGAGCACCATCGTCTTGTCCGCGCGGCGCGGTCCGGTCGGCAGTCCTGGCTCAGTCGACGGATCGACGCACTGCGGGCAAGACGATTCCGGCGCTCGGCTGTGGGCGGCCTGCAGGCGGCCGATCCGCGGGGCCGACCGGTCTAGGCGGTTTCAACCATCCAGAGGTGGCCGTCGGGGTCGGTGAAGGTGGCGATGTAGGCCCAGGGCTTGCGGATCGGCGCAGTGACCAGCTCGGCACCGGCGGCCACCGCCTTCGCGGCGAGGGCGTCGACGGCGGACTCGCTATCGGCGTGGACGCTGAGAATGCACTCGCTGGTGCCGGCCGGTGCGGCCGGCTGGTCGCCGAGGACCCAGCCGAAGCCGCCGGTCGGGATCAGCATGAGCCGCACGTCGTCGGTCAAGGCGAACTGCAAGGGCTCGGGTATGCCGTCCTCCGCAAGCTCACCGACTGGCTTGAAGCCGAAAGCCTCCTGGTAGAAGGCGTGCGAGCGCGGACGGTCCTCGATCGGGAGGCTGATGATCATCGGGTCACTCCAGCGGTGAAGCGGTCGGCGGCAGGGCCGGACAGGTGGTTGGGCGGGAGGGTTCGGCCGCAGAGGACCAGGAGGAGGTCCTGGGCGGTGCCGGTGAGTGGTTCGCCGGTGCCGTAGGTCCACTCGAGGTCGGTGGCTTGGAGCCGGATGCCGGTGACGTCCACGCCGAAGTACTTGAGCTGCCGTGGGTTCATGTCGTCGAGGATGAGGCGCATCCGGTCCAGGGGCACCTGCCTGTCGATGCCGAGGGCAACAGTCACGTCGAGGCCGTGGATCACGTCGTGCGACAACGCGCCCTGGTAGCCGCCACCCGGCGGCTTCCAGGGGTGGTCGATGTTCTGCCGCAGACAATCCAGCAGCTCGGCGGCCGAGAGCTCACGACCGTCGCGGCGAGCCTGGCGATCGGCGAACCGATCGAAGTTGCCTCGAGCTTTGGCCAACCCCACCAAGAAGCGTGGTGTGGACAGCCGATAGGGCATGGTGATGTGAGCAACGAGCTCGCGGACCCGCCAGCCCGCGCACAGCGTCGCCCTGTCCCAGTCGTCGTCCGCCAGTCCGGCCAGCACGTCGGCGAGATCGGCCCGCTCTCCCGCCACGGCCACTCTGATATCCGTCATACCCCACCGACGAACGGATCAGGCGCCGACAGACACCTGCCGCAACCTGTTCTGCAGATACCGGCGTTCCGCGTCGGTCGCGGCCAGACCGAGGGCCTCCTGGTACGCCGTGGCCGCCTCCGGGAAGCGGCCGAGACGGCGGAGGAAGTCGGCGCGGGTCGCAGGCAGCAGGTGGTAGCCGGCGAGCGGCCCGGCAGCCAGGTCGTCCACCAGTCGCAGTCCCACGGCCGGTCCGTCCGCCATGCCGATCGCGACCGCGCGGTTGAGCGCGATCACCGGAGTCTGCTTGAGCCGTCCGTACAGTCCGGCGATCTGCGGCCAGTCCGTGTCCTCCGCCGTACGAGCTGTCGCGTGACAAGCCGCTATGGCTGCCTGCACTTGATAAGGCCCCGGTGCGCCGCGCCGGAGAGTGCTGTCCAGCAAGCTCTCGGCCTCGGTGATCACGGCGTGGTCCCAGCGAGTGCGGTCCTGGTCCTCCAGGGTCACGAGTACGCCGTCCGCGGTCAGGCGCGTGTCACGTCGCGCGTCGTGCAGCAGCATGAGTGCGAGCAGTCCGGCGGCCTCAGGTTCGTCCGGCATGAGCTGCACGAGCAGTCTGGCCAGTCTGATCGCCTCACCGCTCAGACTGGTGCGCACGACATCTGAATAGCCCTCGTTGAACAGCAGATAGAGCACAGCCAGTACGGCGGGCGTCCGCTCTGGCAGGAGGTGTGCCGGCGGGACGCGGTACGGGATTCCGGCGTGCTGGATCTTCTGCTTGGCCCTGGTCAGCCGCTTCGACATGGTCGTCTCCGGGACCAGGAACGCCCGTGCGATCTCCGCCGTACTCAGTCCGGCCAGCGTCCGCAGCGTGAGCGCCACCCGGGCCTCCATCGCCAGCGCCGGGTGGCAGCAGGTGAACATGAGGCGCAGCCGGTCGTCCGGTACGTCGTACTGCGGGTCCGGCTCATACGTCATCGCGGCCACCTCCTGGAGCTTGGCGGCGCCGACGGCCTCACGGCGCAGCCAGTCGATCGCACGGTTGCGTGCGGTGGTGGTCAGCCAGGCACCGGGTTTGTCCGGTACGCCGTCCCGCGGCCACCGCTCCAGGGCCGCGGCGAACGCCTCCTGGGCGCACTCCTCGGCCAGCTCCCAGTTCCCGGTCACGCGGATCAGGGTGGCGACCACCTGGCCCCACTCCTGCCGGTAGACCTCCTCGAACGTCACACGACTCCCGGGGGCGGCTCGAACACCGGACGGATCTCGATCGTGCCGTAGCCCGCCGCCGGGTGCTTGGCGGCGATCTCGATCGCCTCGTCCAGGTCGGCGCAGTTGATCAGCACGAAACCGCCGATCTGCTCCTTGGTCTCGGCGAACGGCCCGTCGGTGAGCAGCAGCTCGTCGTCGCGCACCCGGACCGTCGTCGCCTCGGTCGGCGGCCGCAGTCCGGCCCCGCCCTCGACCACGCCGCGACGCTCCATCTCCTCCGACCAGCCGCCGCAGCCGTCGTTCGCGTGCGACTCGTCACCACAGATCATCAGCAGGTACTTCACGGTCCTCCTCCAGAGCCGGTCTCACTCGACCGACGAACGGACCCGCCGGAAACAGACACCTCCACGGTAAGCGTCGAGGTCTGGAAGCGACGCCGGACCGGGTCTAGCGTCGAGAGCGAACTGATCACCAGGGAGGGTGTGCGATGGCAGGGCGAGTAGTGCATTTCGAGGTTCCGTACAGCGACGGCGACCGGGCCCGGGCGTTCTACCGGGAGGCGTTCGGCTGGAACCTGACGGAGATGCCGGAGATGAACTACACGATGGCGTCGACCGGACCGGTGGACGAGCACGCGGTGCCGTCCGAGGCCGGCTTCATCAACGGCGGGATGTTCGAGCGCACCGAGGCGCTCCGCGGGCCGGTGCTCACGATCGACGTGGACGACCTCGATGCGGCGCTGAAGACCGTCGAGAGCCTCGGCGGCAAGCAGGTCGGCGAGAAGCTCCCGGTCGGCGACATGGGCTTCGCCGCGTACTTCGAGGACCCGGAGGGAAACATCCTGGGACTCTGGCAATCCGCCTGACGTCTGAGCGTCACCGGAGCCACCTACACTGCGGAGTGTGTTGGCTCCGGTGGTGTCCTCGGGAGGATTGAATGCCTGACCGTACCCAGACCATTGCGTACCCGGCGCCCGGGTCGCGGCCCTCGCGACGGGATCAAGAGCCGCTCGCGCCGCACGTGATCGTGCTGTTCGGCGCCACCGGCGACCTCGCCAAGCGCAAGTTGCTGCCGGGCCTGGCGTATCTGCAGCAGTCCAAGTTCGCGCCCGACGTACGGATCATCGGTACGGCGACCGAGGAGCTCACCTGCGACGAGTTCCGGGACCGGGCGCGGGAGGCGGTCGAGCGGTTCGGCACGCACAGGATGTCCGACGAGGAGTGGGCGCAGTTCGCCGACCGGCTCGAGTACGTGCCGGTCGCGGCCGGGCCGGAGGCGCTGGCCGCGGCCGTCAAGGCGGCCGAGGAGAAGCTCGGGCCGGACGCCTGCCGGCTGCACTACCTGTCGGTGCCTCCGAAGGCCGCGCAGGCGGTGATCGTGATGCTGCGCGACGCGGATCTGGTCGACCGGGCCCGGGTGGTGATGGAGAAGCCGTTCGGCGACGACCTGGACAGCGCGATCGAGCTGAACGACTTCGTGCACGAGACCTTCGACGAGTCGCAGATCTTCCGGATCGACCACTTCCTCGGCAAGGAAGCCGCGCTGAACATCCTCGCGTTCCGGTTCGCGAACGGACTGTTCGAGCCGATCTGGAACCGCAACTTCATCGACCACGTGCAGATCGACATCCCGGAGGAACTCGGGCTGGACCAGCGGGCCACGTTCTACGAGCCGACCGGCGCGTTCAAGGACATGGTCGTCACCCACCTGATGCAGGTGATGTCCTTCGTCGCGATGGAGCCGCCGACCGCCCTGGAGCCGCGGGCGATCTCGGAGGAGAAGAACAAGGTCTTCCGGTCGATGCTGCCGATCCAGCCCACTGATGTGGTCCGCGGCCAGTACTCCGGCTACCGCAATGAGGACGGGGTCGCGCCGGACTCCGACACCGAGACGTTCATCGCGCTGAAGGTCGAGATCGACAACTGGCGCTGGGCCGAGGTGCCGTTCTACCTGCGCACCGGCAAGCGGATGGCCGAAGGCATGCGGATCATCTCGATCGCCTTCAAGGAGGCGCCGAAGACGATGTTCCCGACCGGTTCCGGGGTCGGCTCGGAGGGTCCGGACCACCTGACCTTCGACCTGGCCGACTCGTCCCGGGTGTCGCTCTCGTTCTACGGCAAGCGGCCCGGTCCGGGCATGCGGCTGGAGAAGCTGTCGATGCAGTTCTCGACCCAGGAGACCGGGAGCGCGGGCGACGTACTGGAGGCGTACGAGCGGCTGATCCTGGACGCGATGCGCGGCGATCACACCCTGTTCACCACCGCCGAGGGCATCGAATCGCTGTGGGACCGGTCCGCGATCCTGTTGGACGACCCGCCGCCGGTCAAGCCCTACGCGCCGGGCACCTGGGGCCCGAACGCGATCCACCAACTGATCGCCCCGCGGGCCTGGCGCCTGCCCTTCGAACGCGAGTGGCGCGAAGCCAAGCAGTAAGCCATTGCCGCCGCCCGGACCGAGGCGCACTATCGAGGTGTGATGTGAGTCACAAACACCTTCGAGCGTTGAGGGGGTTGGCGAATGACAGGGACAAAAACGCATCTGACGGCGGAACAGGCGCCCTGCGGGCGGGTGGGGGATGCGGACCGGAGCCAGGAGGACGACTTCGAGGGCTTCCGGTTCGACGACGTGAGCTACGCCTGTGGGTGCCGGCGGATTCGGCACGAGTTCCATGACGGCAGTGTCCGGATCCGCACCGTGCGCCACGACGGCAAGATCCTGCTGGACGAACACAGCGGCGACCATGAGGCCTGACTGGGGTAATCGATGAGCACGTTTCATGACGTGGTCGTGATCGGGGGCGGCGGCGCGGGGCTCCGTGCGGCCATTGCGGTGGCCGAGACGAATCCGGCGCTGCGCGTGGCGGTCGTGTCGAAGGTGTATCCGATGCGCAGCCACACGGTGTCGGCCGAGGGTGGCGCCGCGGCCGTTGCCGCCGACGACGACAGCCTCGACGAACACGCCTACGACACGGTGTCCGGCAGCGACTGGCTGTGTGACCAGGACGCGGTCGAGGCGTTCGTCGCCGAGGCGCCGCGCGAACTACTCCGGCTGGAGCACTGGGGCTGCCCGTGGAGCCGTCAGCCGGACGGCCGGATCGCCGTCCGGGCGTTCGGCGGCATGAAGAAGAGGCGGACCTGGTTCGCGGCCGACCGGACTGGGTTCCACCTGCTGCACACGCTGTTCCAGACCGCGCTCTCGTACTCCGACATCATCCGGTACGACGAGTGGTACGTCACGAAGATCCTGGTCGACGACGGTCGCGCGTACGGCGTCGTCGCGATCGAACTGGCGACCGGGCGGATCGAGACCATCACAGCGAGCACGGTGATCGTGTGCACCGGCGGCTGCGGGCGCGTCTACCCGTTCACCACCAACGCGAACATCAAGACCGGCGACGGGATGGCCCTCGCCTACCGGGCCGGCGCGGCGCTGAAGGACATGGAGTTCGTCCAGTACCACCCGACCGGCCTGCCGTTCACCGGCATCCTCATCACCGAGGCGGCGCGGGCCGAAGGCGGCTGGCTCCTCAACAAGGACGGCTATCGCTACCTGCAGGACTACGACCTCGGTACGCCGTCCCCGACCCCGGAGCTGCGCAGCATGGAGCTCGGACCGCGCGACCGGTTGTCGCAGGCGTTCGTGCACGAAGAGGAGAAGGGCCGCACGATCGACACGCCGTACGGGCCGGTGGTGAATCTGGACCTGCGGCACCTGGGTGCGAAGCTGATCGACGCCAAGCTGCCGTTCGTCCGCGAGCTGTGCTCGAAGTACCAGAACATCGACCCGGTGACCTCGCTGGTCCCGGTGCGTCCGGTGGTGCACTACATGATGGGCGGGATCCATACCGACATCCGGGGCGCGACGTCAGTCGAGGGTCTGTACGCCGCCGGCGAGGTGGCCTGCGTCAGCATCAACGGCGCCAATCGACTGGGGTCGAACTCGCTGCCGGAGTGTCTGGTGTTCGGCAATCGGGCCGGCCGGGCCGCCGCGGTGTTCGCCGGCCGCTACCACAACGCCGTACCCAAGGCAGTCGAAGCGCAGGGCCGCGACGAGGAGCGCAGGCTCACCGAGGAGCTGGCCCGGCACGCGGAGGGCCACGAGCGGATCGCGGACATCCGGACCGAGATGCAGACCACGATGGAGAACGGGGCCGGCATCTATCGGGACGGCGACTCGCTGGCCAAGGCGGCGCATCGGCTGGAGGAGCTGCAGCTGCGGTACGAGCATGCGGCAATCGACGACCACAGCAAGAACTTCAACACCGAGCTGGTCGCACTGCTCGAGCTCGGCTTCATGCTCGATGTTGCCCAGAGCATCATCGCTTGCGCGGCGCGCCGGGAGGAGTCGCGCGGTGCCCACCAGCGCACCGACTTCCCGGCCCGCGACGACGACCATTTCCTGGCGCATTCACTGGTACGGCGCCAACCGGACGGGACCCGCCGGGTCTCGTATCTGCCGGTGACCATCACGCGGTGGCCACCCGGAGAACGGGTGTACGGGAGGTAGTGATGGCAGACGAGATCACCCTCGAGGTCGCGCGCTACCGGCCCGGGGAAGACACCGAACCGGTGATGCAGTCCTACCAAGTGCCGCTGCGCGAGCACTGGGCAATCCTCGACGGGCTCGCCTACGTCAAGGACCACTTGGACGGGACACTGTCGTTCAGGTGGTCGTGCCGGATGGGCATCTGCGGCAGCTGCGGCATGACGGTCAACGGCGAGCCCCAGCTGAGTTGTGCCACGTTCCTCACCGACTACGCACCCGGTCCGATCCGGGTCGAGCCGCTGAACAACTTCCCGGTGATCCGCGATCTCGTGGTCGACATCGGCGACTTCATGGACAAGCTCCCGACCGTCCAGCCGTGGGTAATCCGGGACGTGCAGAGCCCGGTCGAGCAGGGCGAGTATCTGCAGACGCCGGAGGAGCTGGACGAGTACCAGCAGTACAGCATGTGCATCAACTGCATGCTGTGCTACTCGGCCTGCCCGGTCTACAGCCTCGACCAGGACTTCCTCGGGCCGGCGGCGATCGCGCTCGCGCAGCGGTACAACCTCGACTCGCGGGACGAGGGTGCGGACGAGCGTAGCGCCGTACTGACGTCACCCGAGGGCATCTGGGCCTGCACCTTCGTCGGTGAGTGCAGTGCGGTTTGCCCGAAGGGCGTGGACCCGGCGGGCGCGATCCAGCGGTACAAACTGACCGCGGCAACCCAGGCGATCAAGGACCTGCTGATGCCGCGGCGCCGGCGATGAGCGTCTATCAGCGGCCGGTCCACCTGTTCTGGTGGCTGGAGCGCCGCTCGTATCTGCTCTTCGTTCTGCGCGAGTTGAGCAGTGTCTTCGTCGCGTGGTCCGTGGTGTATCTGCTGCTGCTGGTCAACGCGGTGAGTGACGGCGACGCGTCGTACCAGCGGTTCCTGGAGCGGAGTGGACACTGGTGGGTGGTCGCGATCAACGTGCTCGCGATGCTCTTCATACTGCTGCACGTGGTGACATGGTTCGCCCTGGCGCCCAGGGCGATGGTCGTCAAGGTGCGTGGGGGGCGGCTGCCGCCGCGGCAGGTCGTCGCCGCGCACTACCTCGCCTGGGTGGTGCTGTCGGCGATCGTCGCCTGGGTGGTGCTCCGATGAACCGCCGCTCCCGCTCCCCCGAGCCGTTCCTCTGGATGCTGTTCAGCTCCGGCGGCATGGTCGCCGCTCTGATGATCCCGGTGCTGCTGTTCCTGTTCGGTATCGCGTTCCCGCTCGACTGGCTGACGCCGCCGACGCATGCGCACCTGTTCGCCGTACTGCGGAATCCGTTGACCCGACTGGTGTTGTTCGGCGTGTGCACGCTGGCCCTGTTCCACTGGGCACACCGCTTCCGCTACACCCTGTACGACGGCCTGCAGCTGAAGCGGTACGCCGTACCGATCGTGATCCTGTGCTACGGCGGTGCTGTCGTCGGATCCGTCATCGCCGCCGGCCTGCTGGTCTCCGTCTGAGGTGTCATAGGCTGCGCCAATGCGGGAGATCGTGGTGATCGGCGTCGGAGCGGGTGATCCCGAGCAGGTGACGATGCAGGCCGTGTCGGCGCTGAAACGGGTCGACGTGTTCTTCGTGCTGGACAAGGGTGAGGTCAAGCAAGAGCTGGTCGACCTGCGGTCGGAGATCCTGCGGCGGTACGCCCAGGACCATCGCGTGGTGGTCGGCCGGGACCCCGAGCGGGACCGGACCACCAGCGCGTACGTCGAAGCCGTCGACGACTGGCGTCGCCGCCGGGCCGACGTGTGTGCGGAGCTGATCGCGTCGGAGCTCGGCGAGGATCAGGTCGGCGCGTTCCTGGTCTGGGGTGACCCTTCGCTCTACGACAGCACGCTGGCGATCCTGGACGACATCCTGGCGCGGGGCGAACTGGCCTTCGAGGTCGAGGTGATCCCAGGGATCAGCAGCGTGTCGACGCTGGCCGCGCGGCACCGGGTCGGACTGAACCAGGTCGGCCGCCCGATCCAGATCACCACCGGCCGGCGGCTCGCGAAGGCGTGGCCGGACGACGTGGACGATGTGGTCGTGATGCTCGACGCGCAGACCGCGTTCACCGAGCACCTCGACCAGGACGCCGACATCTACTGGGGCGCCTACCTCGGCACCCCCGACGAGATCCTCATCTCCGGCCCACTCCGCGAGGTCGCCGCCGAGATCGAGAAGGTCCGCGCCGAGGCCCGCGAACGGAAGGGCTGGATCATGGACACCTACCTGCTGCGACGTAGACCAAAGGTGTAGGTGGGTTGGCCTTCGGGCCGAAGCGGAGGAGGCGGGATCAAGGCGACGCTTCCGGCATGACAAAGAAACTCTTGGTGATGCTGGCCGCGGCGGTCGCCCCGGCCGGGCTCTTGGTGGGTTCCGCGGAGCCGAGTACGGCCGCGCAACAGGACGTCGTACGAACTGATGCCGGACTCGTGGCGAGCAAGGCAGTCGGGGACGCGCGGGTCTTCGACGGCATTCCGTACGCCGCTCCCCCCGTGGGCGCGTTGCGGTGGAAGGCGCCGCAGCCGGCGAAGCCGTGGGCCGGGGTGCGCGCGTCGGCGCTCGGCAACCCGTGTCCGCAGCAGCCCAACTCCGAGGCACCGGACGGCGCCACGGCCGAGGACTGCCTCTATCTGAACGTCACTGCGCCGGCAGCCTCGTCGCCGAAGCCGCGGGGCGTCGTGGTGTGGATTCCCGGTGGCGGGTTCTTCACCGGCGCCGGCAACAGCTATGAGGCGTCCAAGTTCGCCGCCCGTGGCGACGTGGTGGTCGTGACGGTCAACTACCGCCTCGGCATCTTCGGGTTCTTCGGCTACCCGGGTCTGCCGGGCTCCGGCACCTATGGCATCCAGGACCAGCAGGCAGCCCTGCGCTGGGTGCAACGCAATGCCCGGGCCTTCGGTGGCGACCCGCGCAACGTCACCGTGGCCGGTGAGTCCGCCGGCGGCATGAGTGTCTGCGCACAGCTGACCTCACCGACCTCCGCCGGGCTGTTTGCGAAGGCGATCATGCAGAGCGGTTCCTGCGCCTTCAACTGGGCCGACAACAGCCAGTACCCGGGTCAGGCCGCGGACTCACCCTGGATCCCAGTCAGCCGTGTTCAGGCGAACGGCAAGGAATGGGCCGACGGCAACAAGGCCAAGCTGGCCTGCAAGCCCGGCCAGTCCATGCTCGACTGCCTCCGCGCCGTGAAGTCCGACGTACTGGTCGAGGACACACTCAACTTCACCCAGGTCGGGTACGGCGGCACCGCAGCGGTGCCACTGAGTCCGGCAACGGCCATGAAGGCCGGACTGTTCCACCGCGTCCCGATCATCTCCGGCAACAACCACGACGAGGCGAACGGGTGGGTGGCCGCGTTCGGGGACATCAAGGACTACCCGCAACTGGTGACCAACATGGTGGGCGCCCAGCAGGCTCCGAAGGTCCTGCGGCAGTACCCACTCGACCGGTACGAGTCGCCGGCGGCAGCGTGGGGCGCGGTCACCACGGATCGGATCTGGTCGTGCACGCAGATCGCCAGCGACCAGCAGGCCGCTCGCAAGGTGCCTGTGTACACGTACGAATTCGCGGACAAGCACTCGCCGATCGCCCAACCCGGGTTGGGCGCCGCGCACGCCATGGAGCTGCCGTATCTGTTCCGGCTTGGTGGTTACGACTTCCCGATGCCGCAGACGCAGCAACGGCTGTCGAACCAGATGATCGACTACTGGACGGCGTTCGCCCGGACCGGCAACCCGAACGGACCGGACCGGCCGCACTGGTCGCCGACCAGCAGTCAGACCATCAACGGCCTGTCACTGGCTCCGACGGACCAGGGCGGCATCCAGCCGGTGAACCTCAGCACCGAACACCACTGCGCCCTCTGGGCGGAACTCAGCTGACCTTTTGGGGCCGCCGAGCCCAGACGCGCAGCGCGATCGGCGACAGGAGTAGCAGCAGTAGCGCATAGAAGTGCACTCCGGGCACGAAGGCCGCCAGGAGGAAGGCGACCAGGGTCAACCCGGTCATCACGAGGGAGCCGGCGAGCTCCCGGCTGCTGACCGGGTTGTCCGGGTCCTCGAGCTCCTGATGCCCGCGGACCATCCAGGTGAGCGCGGACTGGCAGATGCTGAGCAGGAGGATCGTGCCGGTGTAGAGGCCGGCGGTGAACTGGTCGCTGTCGTAGACGCCGACGATCTGGGTCGGGAACGGCAGCACCACGATCGTGAGCAGCCACAGCAGGTTCAGCCGCATGATGGCCGGGGTGTAGGCCTTGACGTGCTCGAACACCCGGTGGTGGCCGAGCCAGAAGCTCGAGATCACCACGAAGCTCAGCAGGAACGCGTAGATCTGCGCCTTGTTCTCGGTGATCACGCCGACCGCGTCGACCCCGTGGCTCTTGGCCTCGGTGACCACGTCCACCAGCGGCAGAATCAGCAGCGTGATCGCGATCGCGACGACCGCATCGGTGAACAGGACCAGCCGGTCGGGATCCCTCGTCTTACTCACGGCCGACAACAGTAGCGAGTAGCAGGGCTGCCAGGACGAAGGCGGCCGCTGTGATCCACGCGACGCTGTAGCCGTCCCGCAGCGCCAGTACGTCGCTTGCACCGTCAGCCAGCCGGTTCGTCGTCGTGGAAGCGGCCAGTGTCGCCAGTACGGCGGTCCCGACGGCCGCACCGGCCTGCTGTGCGGTGTTGTTCAGGCCTGAGGCGAGTCCGGCGTCCTTGGCGTCCGCACCGGACATGGCCAGCATGATCGCGGCCGGGATGGCCAGTCCGATCCCCGCGCCCATCACCGCGAGTACGGGAGCGACATTGACGACGTACGAACCGTCCACTGGTGCCTGGCTGATCCAGAGCAGCGCCACGAGGAAGGCGGCCAGACCTGCTTTGAGCATGGTGCGCGGACCGAAGCGGACGGTCAGACGGGGTGCGATGGACAGCGACATCACGGCGTTCATGATCGGCGCGGGCAGGAAGGCCAGTCCGGTTGTGAGCGAGTCATAGCCGAGCACTCGCTGCACGTAGAGCGCAGTCGTGAACTGAAAGCCGAAGCCGGCTGCGAACAGCAGCACGACGATGACGTTTGCCACGGTCAACTGACGCTTGCGGAAGATGTGCAGGGACAGCAGTGGGTTCGCGATGCGGGCCTGACGCAGTACGAACGCCGCCAGCAGGAGGATCGAGACCGCGGCCAGGATCAGCGTGCGCAGGAGCGTCGCGTGCGGCTCGGCGGTCTGGACGATCGTGTAGACGCCCAGGGACAGACCTGCGGTCACCAGTACGGCGCCCAGCACGTCAGCGCCCTTCCCGAGGCCGAGGCCCTTCTCCTGCGCGAGGAATCGCGACGCAAACGCCAGCGCGGTCAGTCCGATCGGCACGTTGATCAGAAACGCCCAGTGCCAGCCGACGGTCTGCGTGATCACTCCGCCGAAGATCAGTCCGATCGACGCGCCGCTCGCGGAGGTGAAGCTGTAGACCCCCATCGCCCGCGCCTGCTCACCCGGACCCGGGTAGAGGTTGACGATCATGCCCAGGATCACCGCTGAGGCCAGGGCACCACCGACACCCTGCAGGAACCGCCCGCCAATCAGCACCTCCGAACTGCCGGCCAGTCCACACAGCAGCGAGGCCGCGGTGAACAGCCCGAGCCCGGCCACGAACACCCGCTTGCTGCCGATCAGATCCCCGATCCGCCCGGCCAGCAGAAGCAGTCCCGCGAAGGCGATCAAGTACGAGTTCATCACCCACGCCAGCCCCGCCTGCGAGAACCCCAGATCCCCTTGAATCGTTGGCAACGCGACCGTCACCACGGTCGCGTCCAAGATGATCATCAACTGCATCACACACAGCACGACCAGCGACCTCACGCGCCCCGGCGCAGCCCTGCCACTCGTGCTCGAAGAACCCAGAACATCTACCGACATCGGTCGTCTCCTTGTCGTACTGATCTGACAAGAACGACCATAACAGATAGTCCCGTACTAGACGATCCTTTATCGGATCAACCCCGGATCGCCACAGGGTGAGCTCGACGCAACATTTCACGACGCAGGGATCGGCGGCAGAGCATGGCGAACGGCACCCGCGGCGAGCTGCTCGGCCGCCTGGCCGAGGCGGTCGAATCCGTTCCGGCCGCGCACCCGACGCGGTCACCATCGACGGATCCCCCGACGTCAGCAAGACCACGCTGGCCGACGAGCTCGCCGTCGTACTGCGCGCGCAGGGCCGCGACGTCATCGCGCGACGATCGAAGGACCCGAGACCAGACCCCGTCCAGATCCGCCACCGAGGTAGAACGCCGCTACCGCAGCCGCTACGCCCCCTCCCAACAGTTCTACGCGGACACAGTCCACCCCACCGACCACGCCCACGTCATCGTCCACAACGACAACCCCATCAGCCCGCCTGGGACACCCGCCGATCAGCTACACGAGATCTCTAGCAAGATCACGACCCCCACCCAACGCCCCGATCCACCACCTATCGCACCCTTCGTCGAGTCGTTGAATACGGCTGCCGACACCCGGCACTTCACAACCACAGTCCACGACTCGCGGTTTCGGTGCGCAGCCATACACCACGACTCGGTGGGCGGCTGTTCCAGGAGCGGCAGGGGCCGGGAATGATCGGACAGACGGGATGGGCGCCTTGGCCCGGCTACTGTTCGGGCCGTGGCACGACTTGCGGTGAAGCTTGTGCTGCTGGACGAGGACCACCGGCTACTGCTCATCCACGCCAAGGACCCGCAGACACAGGCGGAGTGCTGGTATCCCGTGGGCGGCGGCGTCGAGCCTGGCGAGACATTGCAGGATGCAGCGGGTCGCGAGGCCTACGAAGAGACCGGCTTGGTCGACCTCCCGCCGGGACTCCCGGTCTGGCGACGCGACCACCTGTACGAGTACGACGGCCGGGTCGTCGAGGTCCACGAAGAGTGGCTGATGTACACGGTGAATCACTTCGAGCCGGCGCCGGCGCAATTGACTGAGGGTGAAGCCCGCAGCGTCGTGGGCTTCCGATGGTGGCAGGCGCGGGAGCTGAGCGAAGCGGCCGAGACGATCTACCCGCCCCGCCTCGGCCGCCTACTGACAGACCTCCTGATCGACGGCGCGCCACCAGACCCGATCGACATCAGTGAATCGAAATCCCCGGTCGCAGCTGACGAGGGTCACGATCGTCATCTGACGAGACCCGCCTGGTTCAGCTCGCCTTGACGCATGCCGATATAGGCATATGATGGCGTCCATGGCACGAGCAGCGACGACGTCGGACGCGTTCAACGCGATCGCCGAGCCGCAGCGCCGGGACATCCTGGTGCTGCTGCGGGCGGGTGAGCGTCCGGTGACCGACCTGGCCCAGGAGCTGGGGATGAGCCAGCCGCGGGCGTCCAAGCACCTGCGGGTGCTCCGGGAGGTCGGTCTGGTGCGGGACCGCAAGGCAGGCAAGCAGCGCCTCTACGGCCTGGACGCCCGCGGGCTACGGCCGATCCACGAGTGGGTCGGCGGATTCGAGCAATTCTGGAACGAGAGTTTCGACCGGCTGGACAGCTACGTGCAGGATCTCAAGCAGACACGGCAGGAGGACTGACCGATGGCAGGGGCAAGGCAAGAAACGCGGACGGAGCCGGCGACGGCCGACCGGGAGATCGTGATCTCCCGGGTCATCGACGCCCCGCGGGAGCTGGTGTTCGAGGCGTTCACCGAGGTCCGGCACTTGTCGCGGTGGTGGGGTCCGGAGGGGTTCACCACGACCACGCGGTCCTTCGAGTTCCGCGAGGGCGGGGAGTGGGACTTCGTACAGCACGGGCCGGACGGGACCGATTACCCCGAGTGGATCACCTGGACCGCGATCGTCCCACCGGAGCGGATCGCGATGCTGCATGGTGAGTTCCGCGGCGACCCGAACGCCTTCGAGTCGGTCGTGACGTTCGACCTCGACGGTGCGGCGACCCGGATCGAGATGCGCGCGTTGTTCCCCACCAAGAAGCTGCGCGACGAGGCGGTCGAGAAGTACCACGCAATCGAGGGCGGCCAGCAGACCTTGAGCAGCCTGGCTGCCTACGTCACCGAGATCGTCAAGGGAGTTGAGGACTGATGGCCGGGAAAGTGTTCTTCGGTGTGTCGATGTCGCTGGACGGCTTCATCGCGCCCGGGTCTCTCGGGGAATTGATGGGGAAGCAGTGGATGGAACTGCAGCGGTGGGTCTTCCCGCTGCGGTTCTTCCGGGAGAATCTGAAGCTCGGCGAGGGCGGCGAGGAAGGGCGCGACAACGACATCGCGCGGGAGACGTTCGAGCGCACCGGCGCGAGCATCATGGGCAAGCGCATGTTCGACGCCGGCGAGCAGATGTGGCCGGAGGAGGCGCCGTTCCACACGCCGGTCTTCGTCGTGACGCACGAGAAGCGTGACCCCTGGGAGCGGCCGGGCGGGACCACCTTCCACTTCGTCAACGACGGCATCGAGGCCGCACTCGACCAGGCCCGCGAGGCCGCCGGCGACCGCGACGTCCGCATCGCCGGCGGCGGTGCGACGATCCTGGAGTACGTGAACGCCGGCCTGATCGACGAGTTCTCGATCGCGCTGTCGCCCGTGTTGTTCGGCTCCGGAGTCCGCCTGTTCGAGGGCGTGGACGCGGACCGCGTGGCCCTGGAGCCGATCCGCGCGGAGCCCTCCCCGAGGGTGACGCACCTGACCTACGCCGTCCGGCAGCGGTAGGCGGCCGGCTGTTAGCTGGCGCGTTGGCGGGGGCGGCGTACAGGCTGGGCCTCTACGGGGGTGGAGAGGTGGCCGTCGACCAGGGTGATCAGGGCGTCTACGAAGGGCTTGCGTTGGGGGGCGGTGAGGGCGGCTAGAGCCTCGGCGTGGACTCGGTCGACTATTTGCTGACCTTCGGCGGCGATCTTGGCGCCGGCTTCGGTGACGGCGATGATGCGGGCCCGGCGGTCGGTGGCGGAGGGCTTGCGTTCGGCGTAGCCGGCCTTCTCGAGGGCGTCGACGGTGACGACCATGGTCGTCTTGTCCATGTACGCGAGTTCGGCGAGCTGGATCTGGGTGCGCTCCTCCTCGAGCGCGTGCCGCAGGACGCACTGCATCCGCACCGTCAGCCCGACGTCCGCCAGCGCCGCGGACAGCCGGGTCTCGAGGACGTGACCGGCATGCGTGAGGTAGCCGGTGAGGTCGGGAACCGTCCGCGGTGGTGTCTTCGCCATGATCCGAGCATAGCGCGGATTATCTACTGAAAGATGATCCGCTGCAGATCATTCTCCCCGGGTGCCGCAGCGTCGAGTCGTCCGCCGGCCACGGCCGGTCCCTGAGCACCATGCCGCCGACCCAGCCACGCCCCACCGACAACCCGGCCGCACTCGCGCAAAGCCTTGGCCCCCGGCAACGGCAGCCGGCGCCATAGCGGAAGAACGACGTCCAGCTTGCTCCCAAGGGCACTGTCGCAAAGCCGCGAGTCGGGGCGCGGGCGGCGAGGTTGAGTTGCTCGCATGACTGTCACAGCAGCGCGTACGCCGACCGTCCGGTGGCTCGGAGTGGTCGCGGTGACGCTGGGGATCTTCGCCATCGTCACCACCGAGATCCTGCCGATCGGACTGCTGACCCCGATCGGCAGCGACTTCGCCCTGACACCGGGCCGCACCGGCTGGCTGATGACCATGCCCGGCCTGGTCGCGGCCGTCGCCGCACCGGTCGTGACAGTCGTAACAGCCCGGCTCGACCGGCGCCTGATGCTGTGTGCCCTGATGGTGCTGCTCGCCGCGGCCGGCTTCCTCGCCGCGGCCGCTCCGGTCTACTCGCTCGAACTGTTCGCCCGCTCCCTGGTCGGCCTGACCATCGGCGGCTTCTGGTCGATCGGCGCCGGCCTGGCCGGGCGACTGGTCCCTGAGCAGTGGACCGTACGCGCGACCGCAGTCATCTTCTCCGCGGTCCCACTCGGCTCGGTGCTCGGCGTACCTGTGGGGACGTTCGTGGGTGAGCTGGCAGGGTGGCGTACGTCGTTCGTCGCGCTCGGAGTGCTCTCACTGGTCGTGCTCGCCGCGCTCTACATCACTGTCCCTCCGCTGCCGCCGTTGCAGGTCACGCGGCCCGCCGTACTGCGGGATGCGCTGCGAGGCAGTCGGAACGCACTCATCGTCACCTGCCTGATCGTGACGGCGCACTTCGCCACCTACACCTACGTGACGCCTTTGCTGCGGGACGTCGTACGGCCGGAGCTGATCGGGGTGTTCCTGTTGATCTACGGCGCCGCCGGCCTGGTGGGGAACCTCGTGGCCGGTACTGCGGCCGCCCGCAACCTCACGCTCACGTTCGCCGGCTGCGCTGGTCTGATCGCGACGGCAACGCTGCTGATGCCTGTCGTGGGTCGCAGTACGGCGGGAGCCCTGCTGCTGTTGGTGGTGTGGGGACTCGGGTACGGCGGGATCCCGGTGTGCTCGATGAGCATGTTCGCGAAGGCCGCACCGCATTCACGGGAGGCTGCGACCGTACTCTTCACCTCGTCGTTCCAGGCAGTGCTGTCGATCGGGGCGTTGCTGGGCGGACTGGTGGTCGACGCGTGGTCTGTATCGGCGGCGATGGTGTGCGGCGGGGTGGGCGCAGCACTCACGGTCGGCGTGCTGCTGTGGTCCAGAACACAGGAGGTGCCGGGCACGTAGCATCGCGGTTGTGGCGAGGACTCAGACCGATCGGTGCCCTGGTGTGCTGGCGGTACACCAGGCAGCCGACGGCGGTCTCGCGCGGGTGCGGATACCGGGTGGAGTGCTCAGCGTTCAGCAGCTCGAGGTGCTCCGGTCGGCCACGCGAGAGCTGGGCGACGGGCGACTGGAGCTGACCTCGCGCGGGAACGTGCAGATCCGCGCGCTAAGGCCAGACGGACCACGCGAGCTGTCGGACCGGCTCTACGCGGCCGGACTGCTGCCGTCGCTGACGCATGAGCGAGTCCGCAACATCCTCGCGTCCCCGCTCTCCGGTCTGGACCAGGAGTCCCGGTACGACGTACTCCCGGTGGCTGCCGCGGTCGACCGAGAGCTCCGCGCCCGCCCTGCGCTGGCCGAGCTGCCAGGCCGCTTCCTGTTCGCCTTGGACGACGGTCGCGGTGACCTGGCCGGCGTGCGGGCTGATGTCTCTGTCCGAGCGATAGACGACCGCGAGGCCCTCCTGAGCGTCGGTACCCGCGGTGTCCGGGTGCGGTGGAGTGATGCGGCCGGCTTCATGGTTGCAGCAGCTGAGGCGTTCCTGGCCGAGCGCGACGCCCAGGAGTGGCGGATCGCGGAGCTAGAGGACGGCGAGAACCGAATCCTCAGCCGGCTCGAGCTGCAGCCGACCGAGGACCTCCCGACGACGAGCACCACGGTCGCGGCGGGTCGGCACGGGTCTGCACTCGTGGTGACTGTCCCACTGGGAAGCCTCACCCAGGAACAGGCTGGTGTGCTCACCGAGGTTGCTGACGAGGTCCGGCTCACGCCATGGCGGTCGGTTGTGGTGCCGGTGGTGTCGACCGAAGAGCTGGAGCGGGTTGGGTTGGTTACTACCGCGGACTCGGTCTGGGAGGGTGTGACGGCGTGTGCGGGGCGGCCGGGGTGCGGGAAAGCCTTGGCGGATGTTCGGGCGGACGCCTGGCGGGTGGTGCCGGGGATGGAGCGGGACGGGCGCCGGGTGCATTGGTCGGGGTGTGAGCGGCGGTGCGGGAAGCCGGCCGGGGACTTTGTGGATGTGGTTGCTGTGGGCAATGGATATCTGGTGGACGGGGAGCGGATATGAGCGGGTTCGAGTACGTGCGGGACGGCGCGGAGATCTACCGGCGGTCGTTCGCGACGATCCGGCGTGAGGCGGCACTTGGCGAGCTTCCGGCCGACGTGGCGCAGGTCGCCGTACGGATGATCCATGCGTGTGGGATGACCGATCTGGTCGCGGACCTAGCCTGGTCGCCGAATGTCGTCAAGAACGCGCGGGCTGCGCTGCAGGGTGGCGCGCCGATCCTGTGTGACGCGCAGATGGTGGCGGCCGGCATCACCCGGCGCCGGCTGCCCGCGGACAACCAGGTGATCTGCACACTCCAGGATCCGAGGACTGTCGAGCTGGCGCACGAGTTGCGGACCACCCGGAGTGCCGCGGCGGTCGATCTCTGGGATGAGCACCTCAGCGGCTCGGTCGTTGCTATTGGCAACGCTCCGACGACCCTGTTCCGCCTGCTCGAGCTGCTGAAGGACGGCGCGCCGCGGCCGGCCGCGATCCTCGGGATCCCGGTCGGGTTCATCGGCGCGGCGGAATCCAAGGACGCGCTGGCGGCGAACGAGTTCGGGCTGGAGTACCTGGTAGTGCGCGGACGTCGCGGTGGGAGTGCCATCACCGCCGCGGCTGTCAACGCGATCGCAAGCGAGGAAGAATGATGGGCGACCGCATCGGACGGTTGTGGGGTGTCGGGCTGGGACCTGGCGATCCGGAGCTCGTGACGGTGAAGGCGGCCCGGCTGATCGGTGCCGCCGAGGTGATCGCGCTTCACAGTGCGCGTCACGGCCGGAGCATCGCGCGAAGTGTGGCAGCGCCGTACCTGAGGGAAGGTCAACTCGAGGAGCACCTGGTCTACCCGCTGACGACCGAGACCACTGATCATCCCGGCGGCTACCAGGGCGCGATGGACGACTTCTACGCCGACTGCGCCGCGCGGCTCGCCGCGCATCTCGAAGCCGGCCGCGACGTCGTCGTACTGGCCGAGGGCGATCCGCTCTTCTACGGCTCCTACATGCACATGCACAAGCGGCTGGCCGACCGCTACCCGTGTGAGGTCGTCCCCGGCGTGACCTCGGTGAGCGCGGCGGCCGCCGTACTCGGACGGCCGCTATGCGAGCGGGACGAGATCCTCACCGTGCTGCCCGGGACCCTGCCACCGGACGTCCTCGCCGACCGCCTCCGCAGCACCGACGCTGCAGCGGTGATGAAGCTCGGCCGGACGTTCCACAACGTCCGCGAGGCCTTCGAGCTGGCCGGACGCGCCGACGAGGCCTGGTACGTCGAACGTGCGACAACCGACGCGCAGCGGACGGCTCCCCTCAACGAGGTGGACCCGAACGACGTCCCGTACTTCTCCCTCGCCCTGCTCCCGAGCCCGATCAACAACACCTTCACTCCCCCGGCGCCCAAAACCGCCACGGACGGTTCGGTCACCGTGGTCGGCCTCGGACCGGCCGGGCCGGAGTGGATGACCCCCGAGGTGCGCGCCGCGATCGCGGGGGCCGACGACCTGATCGGCTACGGCCCGTACGTCGACCGCCTGCCGGACCGCGCCCGTCAGCGCAAGCACGGGTCGGACAACCGGGTCGAGTCCGAGCGGGCCGCGTTCGCCCTCGACCTGGCGCGCAAGGGCTCGACCGTGGTCGTGGTCTCGTCCGGTGACCCCGGGGTGTTCGCGATGGCCAGTGCGGTCACCGAGGTCGCGTCGGCGCCCGAGTACGCCGATATCGCCGTACGCGTGCTGCCCGGCATGACCGCGGCTCAGGCCGTCGCCAGCCGGGTCGGAGCACCGCTCGGGCACGACTACTGCGTGCTGTCGCTGTCGGACCGGCTCAAGCCCTGGAAAGTCATCGCCCAGCGGCTGACGGCGGCAGCTCGAGCGGACCTCGCGATCGCGATCTACAACCCCGCCTCGAAGTCCCGCACCTGGCAGGTGGCCGCGACCCGTGACCTGCTGCTCGAACACCGTTCCGCGGACACTCCGGTCGTCATCGGCCGCGACGTGGGCGGCCCGCAGGAAGCTATCACGGTCACAACCCTGGCTGAACTGGCCCCGGAGGCAGTTGACATGCGGTGCCTGCTGCTGGTCGGCTCGTCGCAGACCCGCACCGTGCCCCGCCCGGCCGGCCCCCTGGTCTTCACTCCGCGCCGCTACCCGGCGACAGTGAGTGAGTCCACGCCAGGGGCTGGTTAAATCCGCCCTCCGCCTGTGTCAGACGCGCTCCGGCGGGGTAGACACCGCGCGAGGCTGACCAGTGAGGAGAACAGCGGACATGGCCCAGCAGTACGGCGAGGCCGCCACGATCACGACGCCCGACCCCGAAACGACCAGCACGCAGCGCTACGAACAGATGCGAGAGGCGGCAAACCGCGCGATGAGCACCATTTCGATCCCCGCGGACCAGGCACCGACGACGGGGACCCAACCACCGGCGACGGGGACCCAGCCAACGACGACGGGGACACTCCGGACGCCCGCCAGCTGGACGGCCGTTGAGCCGGACGTAGACCCGGAGCTGCTGTCCTACCGCGGCTTCAAGTTCGGTGCGGCGTTCTTCGGGTGGCTGATCGCGATCGCCATGTCGGTGCTGCTGCTCGCCGCCGTCTCCGCGGCGGCCCTCGGCACCGCGCAGGTCCTGGACTACACCAGTACCGACGCGAAGGCCGACCCCGGCGCAGCGGCCATCACCGCTGCGGCTGTCGCCGTCTTCATGCTGAGCCTGGCCTTCTACGCCGGTGGGTACGTCGCCGGCCGGCTCGCTCGCTTCGACGGCGGACGGCAGGGCTTCGGCGTCTGGATGATCGCGCTGCTGGTCTCGGTCCTCGCGGCCGGCGGAGGCGCGCTACTGAACAACCAGTACGACCTCATCGCCGACATCAACCGGCCGGACGTGGCGCTGTCCAACGACACGCTCACCATGGGCGGAATCATCGCGGCGGCGACGCTGGTCCTGCTGACGCTGATGTTCGCGATCCTCGGTGGGAAGGCCGGCCAGCGGTACCACGACAAGATCGACCGTTTGCTCGACTAGCGGGCAGTTACCACCTCACCACGCATGGCCAGCGGTTTCGCGGGTACCGGACGGGTGCACGGGGCCTGCCGGTGAGGAGAACTGACGATGGTCCAGCACTACCGTGACGACACGGATACACAGCAGCTCGACGAGACCCGCACGCTGCGCCGCGCTGAGCACGAGCAAGAGACCCAGCCGACGCACCGAGCGGACGTCCGGACTTCGGCCGCCACTGAGGTGGACCCGGCGTACCGGGGGTTCAAAGGCGGTTCCGCGTTCTTCGGCTGGCTGGTCGCGATCGGACTGATCGCCCTGCTGACCGGAATCGTCGGCGCCATCGCGGCCGGCGTGGACTACGCGACCCCGATCGACTGGACCGCGGCCAAGGCCGACGCGGGCACGATCGGCGTCGTGTCCGGCGCGGTCCTGGTCGTGATCCTGGCGATCGCCTACTACAACGGCGGGTACGTAGCCGGCCGGCTGGCCCGGTTCGACGGTGCCCGGCAGGGCTTCGGCGTCTGGCTGATCGGCGTACTCGTGACGGTCGTCGTCGCGGGCATCGCGGCACTGGCCGGCTCGCAGTACGACGTCCTGAACCGGGTGGATCTGCCGTCACTGCCGATCGCGGTCCACACGCTGACCGCGGGCGGACTGGTCGCCCTCGCGGCGGCTGTCGTGGTCACGCTGCTGGCCGCGCTGGTCGGCGGCAAGGCCGGGCAGCGCTACCACCGCCGCATCGACCTCAGCGGCGACTGACAGCAGGGACCAGACCCGGACGGCGGATAGCTCCCATCCGCCGTCCGGGTCTTCCTTGCCCGAGGTGCCGGCGCCGTGCAGGATGCCGGACATGTCAACCCGTACTGCGCTCGTCGTCGGAGGCACGAGTGGGATCGGCGCGGCCACCGCGCTGCGGTTCGGCGCCGACGGCGCGACCGTGATCGCCGCCGGCCTGGGCGGCTCGGAGGCCCCGCCGGAGCTGCGGAGAGTCGCCGACGTTCGCGAGCTCGATCTGCGCGAGCCGCACGCCCTCGAGAACCTGATCGAGTCGCTCAACGGCCTCGACGTCCTGGTGAACGCGGCCGGCATCATCCGGCGAGGTGACGAGCACCGGCCAGACGTGTTCCGCGAGGTCGTCGAGATCAACCTGACCGGCGCGATGCGAGCGGCCGAGGCGGCGCACGACCTGCTCTCCGCGAGCCGGGGCTGTGTCGTCAACGTCGCGTCGATGCTGAGCTACTTCGGTGGTCCGCTCGTACCGGCGTACAGCGCCAGCAAGGGTGGGATCGTCCAGCTGACCAAGTCGCTCGCGGTCGCGTGGGCCGCGGACGGCATCCGGGTGAACGCGGTCGCGCCCGGCTGGATCGCCACCGACCTGACCGCCGCGCTGCAAGCCGATCCGGTCGCCTCCGACCGGATCCTTTCCCGGACGCCGATGGCCCGCTGGGGCACGCCCGCCGAGGTCGCCGGTGTGATCGCGTTCCTCGCCGGGCCGGACGCGGGGTTCGTCACCGGCACCGTCGTACCCGTCGACGGCGGATACCAGAGCATGTGAAGGAGCAGTCGATGATCCCGGTTTCAGCAGGTGTGCCCGCGGAGATCGCCGTACCGGCGGTGCCCGAGGACGAGCGGCTGTGGGTGCCGCAGACGCCGGACGTATGGTTCCGGCCGTTGATGCTGAACACGGTCACCGGTCAGTGGTGCAACCTGCTCAAGGTCACCCGGTCCGGCATCGTGTCCCGGCACCGGCACCCGAGCGCGGTCTTCGGCTATGTGATCAAGGGCAAGTGGCAGTACGACGAGCACGGATGGGTCGCGGAGACGGGATCGTTCGTGTACGAGCCGCCGGGCGAGATCCACACGCTGCGAGTGCCCGAGGACTGCACCGAGATGATCACGTTCTTCAACATCTCCGGCGCGATGATCTACGTCGACGACGAGGGCAACCAGACCGGGTACGAGGACACGTTCACCAAGATCCAGCTCTGCCGCGACCACTACGGGTCGAACGGGCTCGGAGCGGACTACGTCGACCAATTCATCCGCTAGCCCAGGTCGGGCGCGGGTACGGCGCGGACCGCGGTGATCACCTGGTCCAGCGCCGGGGTGCGCGGCCGGTCGCGGTGGACGAAGAGCGCCACCTGCCGCTCCACTCCTGAGTCGCTGATCGGGACCAGGCGTACGCCGGTGAGGTTGGCGGTGGTGACCGCGAGTGCGTTGGTGACGCCTGTGCCCAGACCGTGGCGGACCAGCGAGAGCAGGGTTTGCGGCTGGTTGGTGCGGAAGACACTCTCCGGGTTGAGTCCAGCGGAGGCGAACGCAAGGTGTGACTCGAACTGGCGGACGCCCGAGGTTTCTCCGATCGAGATCAGCGGCAACTCGGCCAACTCCCCGAGGCTGACCTCGGGCGCCGCGGCCAGCGGGTGGCCATCCTGGAACACGGCGACCAGCGGCTCGGTCCAGAGGATCTCATGCTGCAGCGACTCCGACGCCACCAGCGGATGGACCGGCCGGATCGCGAGGTCGACGTCACCCCGCCCGAGGGCGCCTTCGAGGTCGATGCTCGGCCCCTCGACCAGATGCAGCCTGATCTCCGTGGGCAGGCGTCTTACCACTTGAGGGAAGAGCCAGGCCGCGGCGCTCGGGTAAGTGCCGAAGCGGACCTCGCCCCCGGCAGACGCCAGGTCGTTGAGTCGGTTGAGGATCTCCTCGGCGTGCGGGACGAGTGCACGTCCTTCCGGAGTAAGTCTGGCCGGGTGGGTGGTGCGGTCGAAGAGCTGCACACCGAGGGCCTTCTCCAGCTCGGCGATGTGTTCGCTGATCCGCGATTGGGAGCGGAAGGTCGCCTTGGCCGCGGCCGAGAACCCGCCGTGGCGGGCGACGGCGACGAAGCTGACGAGCCAGTCCATCCGGAACCCGTACGCCGCGGTGAGATCCATGGCATCACGCTAGCCGGGAAGACCGCGGCCGGTCCGGACGTTGACCTCTGATGTGCTCGAGGTAGTGGTGATCGGCGCCGGCCAGGCCGGCTTGTCGGCTGCGTACCACCTGGTGCGGCTGGGCTTCACGCCGTACGACGAGGTCGTCGTCCTGGACCGGAACCCGGAGCCGGGTGGGGCGTGGCAGCATCGGTGGGACTCGCTGACCATGCACGACGTGCACGGGATCGCGAACCTGCCGGGCGTGCCGGTGCCGTCGAGCGCTGGGCCGGAGCGGGCGAACGCGTTTGTGCCGTCATACTTCGCGGACTACGAGAAGCGGTTCGAGTTGCCTGTGGTGCGGCCGGTGACGGTGTCGAGCGTGCAGGCCGTGGACGGCGGGTTCGAGGTGCGGACATCTGCCGGCAGCTACCGTACGGCGGCTCTGGTGAACGCGACGGGGACATGGAACCGGCCGTTCATTCCCTGGTATCCGGGGATCGAGACCTTCCGTGGGCGGCAGCTACACACGGCCGACTACAACGGGGCCGCCGAATTCGCCGGACAGCACGTGCTGGTCGTCGGCGGTGGTGCGTCGGCGGTCCAATTGCTCGCGGAGATCTCCGAGGTCGCGACGACCACCTGGGTGACGCGGCGGCCGCCGGAGTGGCGGACCGGTGAGGATTTCAATCCCGAGTACGGCCGCAAGGTGGTCGCGAAGGTCGAGGAACGCGTCCGGGCGGGCCTGCCGCCGAGAAGTGTGGTGAGTGTGACGGGCCTGCACCTCCGCGAGCAGGAGCAGGCTGCGTGGGAGCGTGGCGTCTACACCCGGCTCCCGATGTTCACCCGCATCACGCCCGACGGCGTCGAGTGGGCCGACGGGCGTTCGGAGCACGTCGACGCGATCCTCTGGGCTACCGGCTTCCGCGCCGACCTGGCCCACCTCGCTCCCCTCCACCTCCGCGAGACCACTGGCGGCATCCGGATGAACGGCACCGCCACCGTCCTCGATCCCCGCATCCACCTGGTCGGGTACGGTCCGTCTGCCAGCACCATCGGCGCCAACCGAGCCGGCTTCACCGCCGCCCGCGACCTCCGCGACCTCCTCAAACCCGAGGTCAGACCCGACCGGGCAGTCGCGTCGTGATCTCCTGGACCAGCCACGTGCTCACGCGGTGGCTACCTGATCCCGGGCGGCGGTCGGTTCGGGCCAACAGGGGTGCCGTCGGACGGCGATCGGGAGAAGCGTGCCGGCGGTGAGAAAGATGGTGGCTGTGAGCAACCATCCGGGCCAGCCCCAGGTGACGGCGATGGTGGTGAGAATGAGTGGAGCCATGAGATCGCCGACTTGGTGACCCATCGCGTACGCGCCTTGGTACTGGCCCTGGGCACCGGGCGGGGCCAGCTCGAAGCTGATCCCCCACCCCCCGGCGGACTGCAGCATCTCGCCGAGAACGTGTACCAGAGCGGCCGCGATCAGCAGGCCGACGGTGATCGCTCCGGACGTGATGTCGGTGAGGGCCAGGACCACACACGCGGCGGCCAGCAGAAGGCCGGCCCGGCGCCCGGCGCGGGCGGCGCCGGGAAGGCTTTCGGTTCCGCGGGCGACCCGGATCTGGAGCAGGACCACGGCGACGGAGTTGATCACCAGCAGCACCGAGATCAACCACCGCGGCGCGTCCGTCGCGGTCGCGACCCACAGCGGGATCGCGATCTGCGCCATCGCGTTGTGCATGCTGAGTACGCCGTCCAACGCGACGAAGACCAGGAACGGACGGTCCTTCAACGCGGTCGACGCGGCCGGACCAGTTGCCGATGGCACCCTTTCCACCGCCGGCAGGCCGAACCGGACCAGGGCGGCGGTGGCCAGGTACGTCACCGCGTTCACCAGCAGGGCGACGACGTACACCTCCCGCCGGTCGACCGCGAGCACGATCCCGGCCAGCGCCATCCCCGCGCCCATCCCGATGTTGGTCGTCACGCGCAGGATCGCCCGGGTCCGCACCCGCTGGTCGGCCGGGGACAGGCCGGCGATCAGCGCGCCCTTCGCGCCCCGCTGGCCGGAGTCCGCGATCGCGGTGACGCCCGCGACCACGACGTACGGAACGAACGAACGGACCTGCGTCAGCGCACTCATCGTGATCGCCTGGAGGATGAGGAAGCCGACGTACGCGCGGTTGGGCCCGAGCCGATCGGCGACGACACCGAGCGGGGTGCTGGTCACCAGCCCGACCAACCCGGCCACCGTGAGACCGACGCCGACCTGCCCGACCGAGAGCCCGGCTGCCCTGGTCAGGTAGAGCGCGCCGACAGCCGCGTACACACCGTTCCCCAGCGTGTTGACCAACGTTGCCGCAATCAACCGGCGCACGGCCGGCGGGAGAGATCCAGTCACCCCCTAACCCAACGTCCATCTGCCTGATTCGGCCGTTGGACTGACAGATCCCGTCAATCCACCAGCCCGCCGGTCTAGTTCTTCGGGCGGCAGACCTCGCCCTGGATCTCGGTGACGAAGTGGTCGGTGTCGAAGTGCTGGTTGAGGTAGGTGAAGCCGGTCGCGTCTTGGTATCGGCCGGTGCCGCCGGCGAGCTCCCGCGACGACGGCAGCACTGTTCCCGCAGGCAACACGTCGGCGCTGATCCGCTCCTGCAACTGCGCATAGATCTGCTCCGCCAGCCCACCTTCCTCCCGCAACCGCAGATGCAGATCCATTCCGGCATTCTCGCCAAACCCCGGCTCACGGTGGCGCGGCGGTTGGGCTGCCACACTGGCGAGTCATGGAGATCAAACACCGGATGATCGTCTTGGACGCTGCCGACATCGATGCGGTGAGCACGTTCTGGGCCGGGTTCCTGGGTGGCACCGTCGAGAAGTGGGGCGACCGATGGCACTCGATCTGGGTCGACGGCGAGTGGGCGCTGGGTGTCCAGTCAGCTCCGAACCATGTGCAGCCGGACTGGCCCGATGGTGCTCCTCAGCAGATCCATTTCGACTTCTACTTCGAGGGCCTCGAAGCCTGGGACGCTGCCCATGAGCGGGTGACCGGCCTGGGTGCTCGCCTGCTGAAGGCTACCGACGATCGCACGGCTCCCCGCGGTATCCAGGTCTACGCCGACCCGGCCGGCCACCCGTTCTGCCTGTGCTGGGTCCCCGCGGCCGACTGAATCAAGCGTCGGACCCCGCTTCGATCGCGTCGAGGTCGCGGACGGCGAAACGGTGGTGCTCCCACTCCTCCTCGAGGATCACGTGCAGGCACGAGAGGACTGTCTCGGCGTGGTCGGGGGCGTGCGGATTCCGGCGCGTCTCGGCCAGCACCTCCGGTGTGACCGTGGCAATGAAGTCGCTCACCATCGCGACCCGACCCGCCCGGACCTCGAGCACCTCGTCGTACGACGGTCTGTCCGTTGTGGACTCCGACCCGTCCACGCCGTCGGCCTCGATGTCTCTGTCCGGTTGGCCGATGGGATGGAACGGCTGCTCGATCTCCAGAACCGCCTTGCCCAGCCACATGTCCGTCGCATGCACCAAGTGCCGCAGGGTCTGCGCGAACGACCACTCCCCGTCCACCGACACGTCAACCATCCCGGCCGGCATCGCCGCGGCACGCTCGAGCGTCACCGCCCAGGTGGACTGGAGCAACCTCCAGGCCGCACGCAGACCATCCGGATCCCCGGCCTGCCGGTCCGCGCGACCGGGAAAGCGCCGGTTCAGCTCAGCCTCGACGAACGAGATCACGTCGACACCATTGATCCGGAAGAACTCACCCTCGCCGAGCCACGGCGCATCGATATCCGTCCGCGCCACCTCGACCCCGCGCATCACCACCCCGGACAGATCACTCTCCACAAACCGGGCACCACTCAGATCCACACCGACGAACTCCGCCGCCTTCAGGTCATCAGACCGGCCGAAAGTTGCCATGACTTCTCCTCCTCGAGCACCCAGTTGCCGCAAGCTAACACGCGCCTCCGACAGTCTCCGCTCTCATTCCCAAGGCACGAGGAACCGTTGATAGTCGGTGAAGGGGACGAAGCCCATCCGTCGGTAGACCGGAGCACCAAGCTCGGTGGCTTGGAGTACGACGATGTCGGCTCCGTACTCGAAGCCCATTCGTGCGACGGCCCCGGTCACGAGCGTCCCGAGCCCCCGGTTGCGCGCTGCGGCCGTGGTCGCCACCCAGTAGATACCGGCGGCGCGCCCGCTGTGGATGACCATCGCGCAGGACACCGGTGTGCCGTTCACCCGGGCGACTACGGCCGCCACGTTCGGCGTCAACAACGCGCCCGGCGACGCGAAGTGGTCGACCGCTCCGACATACCGGCCGCCATCGCGGAACACACTCCGATGCACCGCGACGAACTCGTCCACGCCGGAGCGATCCATGACCTGAAGCAGCTCAGTATCACGGGGTACGGCGGGCGCGGGTGGCGGCGTGTGCAGCGCCATGCCGAGCGCGGTGGATTGAAGCAGAAGCCCCTCGGTACGGGCTTGCGCAGCCAAGTCATAGTCGCGATGGGTGTCCGCCCACAGCACGATGGCCCGACCGTGCGCCCTACCGAAGGCACGCGCCTCGTCCAGGACCCGACGAGGGTCGGTGTCGGGTGCCACGCGCAACGCTGCGTTGTGGAACGCTCCGACGAAGTTGGTCGCGGAGGCGACAAGAAGAGTGCCAGCGCGCCGACTCGAGAGCGCGCGGTCGCCGTATCGAGCGAAGTGCTCGACCGCGTCCTCGACATTGCGGTCTGCGGCCGCGCGGAGGTGCAGTTCGTCCATCACCGTTGCATCCAACACAACCCCGCGGCTCCGCCGCCACTCCAGGCTCCGACCCCGAAGCCCACCCCGGCGGCCTGCAAAGCGCTTTGGACCAGGCGAAATGACCACGAGCCAGGTTCGGGGTTCACCCCTGATCTGGTCCCAGCACCCCCGGAATGCGGTGGGCAGAAGGGTGCAACTGCGAGGTTCTCCGGCTCGTCTGCTGGATGTGGGTGGTTTCGGAGCGCGTTGCGTGGTGCCCCTGGCCGGTTCCCGCTCCGTCCCGCCTCACCCGTGTGGGAGCGGTGCGGACAGTCGACGGTCGGCCGCTGTTGATCGGCGGGGGTTTATCGGGGGAGCGTTACCCGTCTGGATCGGCACACCTGGATCGGCAGGCCAGACTCCCCCGACCCCGATCGGACCGGAAGAGAGGGGGCAGGCCACGGGTCCGTGGCGCTGCAGGGTGTGGACACGGAGATACCGGCCCCGGGGTGCGCCCCGTTCTCTTCGGTGGAGGGTTTTCTGCCGGTTTGGGGAGGGTTTTCGTCCCGCACCGGGGTAAAACCCTCCTCGCACCAGGACACAGACCCACCGAACCCCATAGACCAGGTGATGGACGATTGCGTGAGCCCAGGTCGGCCACACGTCGTGTCGAAAAGTCCGCTGTACCGCGACCGCACCCTCCCGCGGGACACCACCCCACCCACACACCAGTCAGGAGAGCCGGTTCTCCCCTGAAATTGACCCGGGGCGAAAGGCAAGTTCGGCAACGACCTCGACGTCGATCCAGGGACATCGGGTCTCACGTGAGGAGGAATCACCGCATGATGAGGGTGAGGAGGTCGGTGCCGAGGGTGGTGAGGGCGGACTCGTCCAGGCGGTAGGCGACGAAGCGGCCTTGGCGTTCGGCGGTTACCAGGCCGGCTCGGGTGAGGGCTCGGAGATGGCGGGTGACCTGGGTGGGGTGGAGGCCCCACAGGGCGGCGATTTCGCCGGCAGTGCGGGGTTCACTGGCGACGGCCCGGCAGACCTGCAGGCGGTCGGGGGCGGCGAGCGCTTCCAACCGGGCACGGACTTGATGAGCGGTCGGTACGACGATCCCACGACCGCCGACGGGATAGATGATCGTGAGCGGCTCACCGGGAATCTCGCCCAGGAAGAGATGCGGCGCAATGTAGTTGCTCGGGACAAGCAAAACGGACCGCGCGGCAACATCGACGCGCTTGCTCTGCACCTTCTGCACCACCACGCTGTCCGCGTCGCGTACATAGATCGACCCGTCGAGCGACCGGAGCATCGCCCCCACGCCGTCCCGCACCGCCAGATCCCGGTCCTGCCGGCCCCGCGCCGCCAGCGCCTCCTGCGATTCCTGCCACACCGCAGAGAACCACTCGACCCAACAAGCATCCAGCAGATCGACAAACCGACGTACCGGCTCAGCAGGATCAGTCAGCAACGCCTCGACCAATGCAGCGACAGACCGCCCCCGGCTACGAGCCCAATGCAGTACGGCGTCCGTATCAGTGGTCCGAGCGCTCAACGGACGCCCCCGCAATGGCCGCACCAGCTCAGCAGCCAACTCCGACGGAGAACGCGCACGCAGAGCGCGTAGCTCGTCCTCCCAAGAAGGCACCCCAGTCGCGGCAGTGATCGCAAAGAACCGAGCCCGCACGGCCCGCACAGTCCACGTCCACTGCGACAACTCCGACCGCAGTACGGCGGGCATCCGCACCGCAGCCGCCCACTCAACCCGCCCGTGATGCCGGGGCTCGGCCAGCACATGCAACGCGCAGCCCAGCTCGATCAATGGCGACGCGACGTGCCGGATCCGCTCGGGGTCGAGCCGGCTCAGCCCCGCGAGAACTGTCGGCACTTAGTCCTTCAGCTTGAACTGGAGTTCGGTGTCCCAATCAGCCATGTCAGGGACTTCGCGCGGGTCGGACTTGTAGATCTCCAAGCGGGCGGTCCAGTTGTCGCCGACAGCGTCCCACTCCAGCCCTTCAGCGGAAGCCCAGGCGAGCAGCTCGCGAGTGGCGTCGAGCAGACCGTCCGGGTGGCCGTGGTAGTTCACGCTCGCGTAGCGGCCGGCCGGGAGTACGCCGGTGACGATCTCACCCTCGCCGTGGTGCAGGTCGTCGACCGGGAACCCGATCTCCATCACCAGCCCGGCCTCCATGTCGACCACGTCGTACTTGAAGAACGGCGCGTCGTTCGGCGCGATCTCGTGCGCGGCGAGCCAGTCGATGACCTCGCGCATCCGGTCCGCGAACGCCGCGATCCCGTCCAACGCGACCTTGCCCCGCAGCGCGACGTACGGCCGCTCCCCCACTTCCACGATCTCCGGCATGCGATCCTCCCAACTCGACAATGGACTCAACCTAACGCCTGCTGGATGGCACAGGCTTGCCGAGGTGGGCGACTGAGCGTGTACTGAGACCGGGGGTGGCCGCCATGTTCAAGGTCAAGGTTGCTGTAGTTGCTGTTGCCACGTTGGTACTAGGTCCGTCGGCACCTGCTCTGGCCGAGCCGACGACTCCGCTCACCTACAACGCCGGGACTACGGCGACGCGGTTCACGGGACTGGCGTTCGACACTTGTACGGCGCCGACCCTCACGCAGATGACCGCATGGAAGGCATCGCCCTACAAGGCGATCGGCATCTACATCGGCGGAGTCAACCGCAGCTGTGCCCAGCCACAGCTCACGGCCGGCTGGGTCACAGCCGTCACGGCGATGGGTTGGCGGCTGGTCCCGATCTATCTGGGTCTTCAGGCACCCTGCGGTACCCGGAGATACAAGATGTCGACCACCTCCTCCAACCGGGACGGGGTCCGGGAGGCGGATGACGCGGTCGCCAAGGCCAAGGCATTGGGCATCCTGCCGGGCAGTGCGATGTACAACGACATGGAGAACTACGACAACACGAACGCCGTCTGCCGTTCCGCCGTACTGCACTACCTGTCCGCGTGGACGAAGGAAGTACACCTGCAGCGATACCTGTCCGGCGTCTACGGCCACCAGAACTCCGGTGCACCGGACTTGGCCGCCGCGTACAACTCCACGTCGTACGCGCGACCGGATGCGCTGTGGATCGCACGCTGGGACCTCAGCAGCTCGCTCACCGGCTGGCCGACTGTCCCTAACCCCTTCTGGGCGGTCGGACAGCGCGGCAAGCAGTACCGGGGCGACCACACCGAGACGTACGGCGGTGTGACGCTCAACATCGACAACGACCGGTTCGACGCACCGGTCGCGAGTGTCTCGTACCTCTACACGGTCAGGACGACCATCCACAGCTATAGCGGCCCCTCGACCGCCTATCCGGTCAGGTCGACGATCCCCGCGAACGCGAAAGTCAGTATCGTCTGCCAGACCTTCGGCGCGAAGATCGGCACCACGATCGTCTGGAACAAGCTGATCAACGGCACCTATATCACGGACTACTACACCCGGACACCGAGCAAGCCCGGCTACAGCGCGCCCCTCCCCGGCTGCAGCTACCCGTTCCAGACGACCATCAACGGCCTGAGCCGGCGGCGCGGCCCGGGTACGTCGTACGGGACCTACCCGGGCCCGCTGCCGGCCGGGGCACTGGCCTGGATCACCTGCCAGCTCCCCGGCACCAAGGTCGGCACGACCTCGGTCTGGAACCGTCTGAGCGACGGCTCGTACGTCACCGACTACTACGTCGCCACGGCGAGCAACACGACCTACACCGCGCCGATCCGCCGCTGCTGACTCACTGAGCCCAGGGCGGCTGGATCTGCGTGCCGTCTGCCATCGTGCCGGTGAAACCCGCGGTGATGGCGACGTACAGCTCGGCCTTGCCCTCGCCCAGGTTGGTGAGCGCGATCGGCTCGCCGGCGGGTACGACGACAGCGTCGCCGGGACCGAGCTTGTCGCCGTCGGCCGTGATCTGCACCGTACCGGTGAGCACCATGAACACCTCGTCCCGGTCGAGCGTGTGCGGCTCACCGCCGCCGTGCCCGGGATCGACCGTGAGCTTCCAGGTGCACAGACCGGCGGAGCCACGGCTGGGTGCCGCCAGCCCGGTGAACTCGACGCCGTGCAACTCGAACCGCGGCGCCTCGGTCGCGCGAATGACGTGCATGGGTTCCCCCACTCCAGATAGTCAAGCTGACTTGACCAAGCCAGCTTGACTATCATGGCGTGCATGACGCGATCGGGCAAGCCGGATTTCGGGATCTTGTTGCTGCTGGCGGACCAGGAGTTCGTCCGCGCACTCCGCCAGGCGACGGCCGAGCAGGGGTACGACGACCAGGGCCGGTCGGACGGGTTCGTGTTGCGCACGCTGAGCGCCGGGCCGACCACGATCAGCGGACTGGCCGAGCGGCTGGAGATCACCAAGCAGGGCGCGAGCCAGATCGTCGACGACATGGAGCGCCGCGGGTACGTCGAGCGCCGGCCCGACCCCACCGACGCCCGGGCTCGGCTGCTACAGCTCACCGCACGAGGAGAGGCCGCACTCCAGGCGGCCCGGAAGTTCCACCAGGCCTACGAACGCAAGCTGCGCAGGCGCTTCGGCGACGAGGCGATCGACACGGTGCGCGGCATACTGACCGAGATGGCCGGCGAGGCCCAGATCAGTACGCCGCACTTCCGCGCGTTGATGTTCTAAGCAAGGGCAGGTCAGGCGAAGTAGTTCGGGAACTGGTCGTTCGTCGGCCAGGTCTTCACACCGTTGGCCGCGGTCCACAGCGCCGCGTCGATGTCGCCGTACGACTTGCCGCTGGCGTCGTCGCGGCGGTTGAACAGCGCCGCCCAGCTCATCCCGTTGTAGGTCCGGACCATGATGGTGAAGGTCCCCGGCATGCTGCCGGTGTGCCAGGTGTTGCGCCCGGTGCCGCCCGTCGTCGGGCGCACCTGCCAGCCGAGGCCGTAGTACCAGCCGTCGGAGTTCACGCCGATCTCGGGCTTCGCCCAGATGCTGTTCAGCGACGCCGTGTTCAGCACGCTCGACGACGTGTCGAACATCTTCGCCCACCGGACCAGGTCCGGAGCGCTCGCGATCCAGCCGCCGTTGGCATCCTGGATGCGCATGCTGAAGGACCCGTACGGCGCGGGCACGGTGGCACCCGACATGTCCAGCACGGTCTTTCCGGTGTACTGCGACTCGTACGGCACCTCACCGGAGTGCTTCGCGATCGAGTATCCCTGCGCCATCCGCGTGATCTTCAACGGGGTGAGCAGCTTCTGCTGCACATAGGCGGGGTAGCTCAGGCCGCTCACCTTCTCGATCACCCGGCCGGCGAGCGTGTACCCGAAGTTGGAGTACGCGTACTTGGTGCCCGGGGCGTAGTCGAGCTTCCGGCCGGCCTCGTACTTGATCACGTCGGCGGGGTGCAGCTCCATCGGGACACCCAGCGCCCGGGAGATCACCGCGTCCTCCCATTCCGGGTCGCCCGAGATGTCGCGGTCCCAGCCGCCGAGGTGCTGCAGCAGCCGCTTGATCGTGACCGCGGACCAGCGGGTGTCCTTGGTCTGACCGGTCGGCGGCGTGATCGAGATGATGTTGCCGACCGGCGTCGACAGACTCAGCTTGCCGTCCTGCACCAGCTTCACGATCGCGGCGGCCGTGAACGACTTCGTCAGGCTGGCGATCCGGAACAGCGAGGTCGGGTTGACGGTGAGCGCGGTGGACGTACTGTAGCCGCGGGCAAGCACCAGGCGGCCCTTGTAGGTCACCGCAAGCTGGCCGGCCGTCACGCCGCGCGCCTGCATGAACGTCTTCATCTGACTGTCGAACCCGGCCAGGGCCGCGACAGCGGTGCCGGTGGTCTTCCAGGTCGCGGCGGCATCGGCGGAGCGACTCAGGGCCGTTCCTGCTCCGGTGCCGACGGCGGCGACCGCGCCGGTGGCGATGGCTAGCTTGCCGAGATTCCGGCGCGACAACTCCACGGACGTGTTCTCCTTCAGGTCTTCAAGGCAGGGGGGTACTGCTGAAGGAGTCTCTCACCGCAGGGGTCTACTCGATCATCGATGCGTACGAGATGACCCCACGACGGATCTCGTCGACCACGGCTCGCGCGGTGGAACGCAACGGGGTCGGTCCGGCCGCGTCCGCGACCTGCTCGGTCAGGTCGATCAGTTGCTTCACCCAACGAACGAAATCACCGGCAGCCAGGTCGGATTCGTAGAGCACCTCGGCCAGCGAGGCACCCGACGCCCACCGGAACGCCGGCCAGCAGAAGCCGAGGTCCATCGAGCGCAGGAAGTCCACCCGCATGTCCCGCTCCAGCGCGGACAGGTCGCGCCAGATCCCACCCATCTTCTCCAGCGCCAGGCGTACGTCGCCACGCGGCAACCGTGGAGACGTCGGCTCGTCCTTCGACCGCGCCTCGTACACCAGCGCGGCAAGACACGCCGCGAGCTCGGGCACGGTGAGGTCGTCGAAAACTCCTTGCCGCAGGCACTCAGCCGCGACCAGGTCGAGTTCGGTGTAGATCCGCGACAGCCGGTCGCCGGCCTCGGTGGTCTTGTCGCCGTCCAGGTAGTGCAACGCGTCGAGGACCTGGCAGACCCGGTCGAACTGGCGGGCGATGGTGTTCGTCCGCTGCTCGATCTTTCGCTGCACCTCGCGGTTCTCCCGGTCGAGCCGGAAGTACCGCTCGGCCCAGCGGGCGTGGTCCTCGCGATCCGAGCAACCGTGGCACGGGTGCGCGCGCAATTGCGCCCGCATTTCCTGCAGCTCCGGGTCGTCGGCGTGACTGACCACATCCCGGCCGCGGGTGCGCGACGGCGGCCCGTCCTCGCCGAGCATGTCCGTGTGGTTCCGCAGTACCTGCGCGAGCTCACGCCGCTGCTGCGGGTTGCGTGGGTTGAACTTCTTCGGGATCCGCAGGCTGCTGATCGCGTCGACGGGCGTCGGGAAGTCGATCATCGACAGCTTCCGGACCTGCCGGTCCAGCGTCAGCACGGTCGGCCGCGGACCTTCGCGCTCCGAGCGCATCCCCGGGTCGAGGACGAGCGCCCAGCCCGCACTGCGGCCGGCCGGGATCCGGATGACGTCGCCGATCCGCAGCTTCTCGATCGACTCCTGGGCCTCGACCCGGCGATCGAGCTTGCGCCGCTTCGAGCCGGACGCCTCCCGCTCACCGATCCGCCGGCGCAGTTCGGCGTACTCGAGGAAGTCGCCGAGGTGACAGTCGATGGACTCCTTGTAGCCCTCGAGCGCCTCGGTGTTGCGCTGCACCTGCCGGGCCAGCCCGACCACGGCCTGGTCGGACTGGAACTGCGCGAACGACAGCTCCAGCATGTCGCGGGCCCTGGTCCGCCCGACCTGGCGGACCAGGTTGACGGCCATGTTGTACGACGGGGAGAACGACGAGCGGAGCGGATACGTACGGGTGCTCGCCAGACCGGCCACGGCGCGTGGGTCGAAGCCTGGTTGCCACAGCACGACCGCGTGACCCTCGACGTCGATGCCACGACGGCCCGCCCGGCCGGTCAGCTGGGTGTACTCCCCCGGCGTGATGTCGACATGCGCCTCGCCGTTCCACTTGCTCAGCTTCTCGAGTACGACGGTGCGCGCCGGCATGTTGATGCCCAGGGCAAGCGTCTCGGTGGCGAACACGACCTTGATCAGGCCGCGCGCGAACAGCTCCTCGACGACCTCCTTGAACGCGGCCAGCATGCCCGCGTGGTGGGCCGCGATGCCGCGGCTGAGCGCCTCGGCGAAGTCGTGGTAACCGAGCACGCCGAGGTCCTCGTCCGGCAGGTCCGCGGTCCGCTCCGCCAGCACCCGCTTGATCTCGTCCCGCTCGGACGGCTTGGTCAGCCGCAGGCCCGAGCGCAGGCACTGGATCATCGCGTCCTCGCAGCCCTTGCGGGAGAAGATGAAGTAGATCGCCGGCAGCAGCGCGCCGGCGTCCAGCTCCTCGACCACATCGGACCGGTAGGGCGTGAAATGGGACCGCTGCGGGCGGCCCTTCGGGAGATCCCGGCGCCGGCGGGGTTTGCGCGAGTCGTCGCGGAAGATCCGGTTGTCGTCGCGGGCGATCCGGACCAACTGCGGGTTGACCAGGTCCTTCAGGTCGACCTGGTTGGCCTTCGCCGGATTGCCGGACTTGGCCTTCGTGGGCGCGCCGACCCTTGCGGTCGGCGCCTCACCAGCGAACAGGTCGTGCAGCCGCTTACCCACCATCACGTGCTGGAACAGCGGCACCGGCCGCTTCTCCTCCAGGACGACGACGGTGTTGCCGCGGACGGTCTCCAGCCAGTCGCCGAACTCCTCGGCATTGCTCACGGTCGCCGACAACGACACCACCGAGACCGATTCCTGCAGGTGGATCAGCACCTCCTCCCACACCGCGCCACGAGCGCGGTCGGCCAGGTAGTGCACTTCGTCCATCACGACGTACGAGAGACCGAGCAGGGTGCTGGAACCGGCGTACAGCATGTTCCGCAGGACCTCGGTCGTCATCACGACGATCGGGGCCTCGGAGTTGATCGAGTTGTCGCCGGTGAGCAGGCCGACCTTGTCGCTGCCGTAGCGGCTGACCAGGTCGGCGTACTTCTGGTTGCTCAGAGCCTTGATCGGGGTGGTGTAGAAACACTTCTGCCCGCGCTGCAGCGCCAGGTGGACGGCGAACTCGCCGACCAGCGTCTTCCCGGAGCCGGTGGGCGCGGCCACGAGCACCTGATGACCGTCTTCAAGGGCGGCGCAGGCACGGAGCTGGAACTCGTCCAGTTCGAAGTCATAGAGCGCCCGAAACTCCTTCACGGCGGGATGCTCCTGGTCCGAGCGAAACACGGCGTACTTCTCGGACGGAGTGCTCATCCACGTCCTCGCTTCGCTCCGGGCGCGGATGAGACACGAGATGCGCTGTGTTGGATGGTGACCTCGCTCCGCTCGCTCACAGGCCCCAATCTATGCGACGCCACCCCCAAAGCCACGCTGGGTCAGCCAGGCGGCGGCCCGGGTGAGCGCCGCGTCGGCCTCGTCCATGAGGCCGACGTTGTACTGGTAGACGTGCGGCGCACCCGCGACGACGTCCAGGCTGACGTCGACCTCGTGCTCCGCGGCGCGGGCCGCGAGCCCTAGCGAGTCGTCGAGCAGGACCTCCGCCGTACCGACCTGGATCAGCAGCGGCGGCAGTCCGCTCAGGTCCGCGAGCAGCGGACTCGCCAACTCGTCCTTCGGGTCGTAGCCGGCGAGGTAATGGTCGACGTACGCCTCCATGTGCGCACGGCTGAACAGTGGGTCGAAGTCTCCCCGGGTGTCCATGCTCGCACCGGACAGCGTGAGGTCCGCCCAGGGCGAGAACACGACGACCGCGGCCGGCAACGGCAGGCCCTCCCGACGTGCCGCCAGTACCAGGGCGAGCGCCAGCCCACCGCCCGCGGAGTCGCCCGCGACGAAGATCTCGCGGCCACCTTCGAGGAGTTCCTTGTACGCCGCCAGCGCATCGTCGACCGCCGCCGGGAAGGCGGCCTCCGGCGCCAGGCGATAGTCCAGCGACACCGCCTGCAGGCCGGTGCGACGGGCCAGCGGCGCGGCGAGATTGGCCCCGGTACGGGCCGACCCGATCACGTAGCCCCCGCCGTGCAGGTACAGGATCACGCCGTCCCCGTCGGCTCCGGCGACCTTCACGTCCAGCGCCGGGACACCGCCGAGCGAGCGCGGCTCGAGCGTGACGTCGTCACCGAGCGGGAGGGCCCCGAACACCGCGTCGAAGTCATCCCGCTGCTGGGCCGGCGACCGGGACGGGTCACCCTTGGAGATCATGCCGCGTGCGGTGGCTCGTTGGTCCTGACTCATCGTCCGCCTCCTGATAGATTCCGAGGAATATAGTTCCCCCTAACTACATTCCGAGGAATCCAATTCCGTGATCGTCAGGATCTGGCTGTGACTGATCTCACATCGTTGTTCACGGACCTGGTCCGGCTGGAAACGCGGCTCTACAACGTGCTCGACGCCCGGCTGAAGGCCGAGCACGGCCTCCCGCTCGGCCAGTTCGAGTTCCTCCGCGTCATCGCGGCCCGCGGGAACGCCCGGGTCTACGACCTGGCCCACGACATCGCGATCACGGTCGGCGCCACCAGCAAGGCCGTCGACCGACTCGAGTCGGCCGGCCGCTGCCGCCGTACGGCGAACCCGCACGACCGCCGCTCCTCCCTGGTCGAACTGACGCCAGCCGGCGCCGAGATCCTGGCCGCGGCGACACCGACGGTCGAGGCCGAGCTCAACATCTGGGTCGGCTCGGTCCTCCCGGCTGCGAATCTCGAACAGCTCGCCACCATGCTCTCGATGCTTCGCCAACGCGCCGAGTCCGATCCCCGCACCGACCGCACCGAGCCGGCGGCGACCACACGGCAGGCTCCCGGGCCGCTGGACACGCCTCAGACATGACACAGCCGAACTCCCTCCCCTGGTGGTCGGTGGGAGTCCGGCTGCGGGTCCGGATGGATCAGCTGATGTGGTACGGGTCGCCGTAGACCTTCCAGTCGAGCGGAGTGTTCAGGTCGAAGTTGCCGTTGCGGAGGAAGACGCGCTGCGCGGTGTCGACGCGACTGGTGTCGCTGTGTGCCTCTTCCTGCTTCATAGCCCAGACACGCGCGTCAAGGAAGGCGTTGAGGTAGGTCGTCTCGTTTCCACCCTGCGACGGCGGCTTGGCCGTCCTCAGGGCACGACTCCGGATTCCCCCGGAGCTGGTGGCGTCGCTGCCGGGCCCGTGCATGACGATCGCGTCGTAGTAGCAGAACTGACCGAGGGTGCGCAGGCCGTCGGACTTCCCTTGCGACACCGCCGGGTTGAAGTAGACGCGGTCACGCTCGTCGTTCTGGCACTGCTGGAAGACGGTGTCCTTGGCGGCGGTCTTCCAGTCCTTGGTGTAGTTCGGGTCCAGGCCGGAGTGCGAGTCGCTGCCGTTCACGCGGCGCAGCGCCGGCAGATACTCCTGCAATACGTTGCCCGACTTGCGGTCGGCGTACAGCTGGACCAGTTCGAGCATGTCGCCGGTCCCCGAGCAGAAGCCGATGATGCCGGCGGTGTAGCCGCGGCCGTCGTCGATGTCCTCGATGTACTTGTACTGCGCCTTCCAGTCCAGCGAGGAGTTCTCCGCGCTGCAGACGATCTGCATCGCGATCTCCTTCTTCGCGGGATCGTCGAGGCCGGTCGCGGTGAGACCACTGGTCGCGGCGTCGGCGTGCGGCGCGTAGCGGGTGGCGGCGAGGGCGGTCGCCGGGGCGGCCGCGAGGGTCAGTCCGAGCAGGAGTGTGGTCCTGCGAGTGGGGCGGTTCGGCACGATCTCCTCCGGTGGGCGTCCGAGAGATGAACTGTTAGGAAGCTTTCCTATCAGAGCAATCTCAGCACGACCAGAGGTGAGGGGGGTTCAGAGTGTGAAGGTTCTGTCTCAGGCGAACACGGTGAGGGCGCCCGGGGCGATGGTGATGTCGATCGGGAGCGGCCCGAGCACCTCGCCGTCGCCGTACGCCGTGATGCCGGGCGACTCGAGCCGGACCGAGCGGCCACGGAAGGTCCGCAGCATCGGGTGGCCCACGTGGGTGCCCTTGGACAGCTTCGGGAACATCTGCAGCAGCGTGAGCCGGGACACCGGCTGGATGATCGTGACGTCGAGCAGGCCGTCGTCGATCTCGGCGCCGGCGCAGATCTGCAGTCCCCCGCCGTACGTGGGCCCGGTGCCGACCGCGACCAGCATGGCCTTGGTCTCGATCACCTCGCCGTCGACGGTCACGACGTACTCGAGTGGCTTGAACGTGCGGAGCTCGGCCAGGGTCGCGACCGTGTAGCGGGAGTTGCCCTTCGGCCAGCTCATCGCGTTGGCGCGCCGGTTCACCAGTGAGTCGAAGCCGCCGGCCACGACCGTGGTGATGTACTCGTCCTTCGCCACCGCGAGGTCGATCGTCCGGGTCTTGCCGGCCACGATCAGGTCGGCCGCCGCGGCCGGATCCTTCAGCGGTACGCCGATCCCGCGGGCGAAGTCGTTCCCGGTGCCGGCCGGGATCACGCCGAACGGCATCCCGGACTTGGCCAGCACCTGGGCACCGAGATGGATCGTGCCGTCGCCCCCGATCAACGCGACCGCATCCGCCCCCGACGCGACCACCTCAGCGGAGATCCGACCGACGTCCTCGGCGCAACTGGTGGCGAACACGTCGACGGTCAGTCCGGCCGCAGCAAGCCGTTCACGGACGATCGGAGCAACCCGGGCACCAAGACCCCGACCGGCAGTGGGATTCACTACCAGCGCAACACGCCTCATCAGTCGGCCAGCAGTTCCTCTGAGTGCCGCGCGCGACGCTTGTCGTTGAAGCGCGAGATCACCTCGGCGGCGAAGAACAGCAGGCACATCGGGATCGCCAGCAGGCACATCGTGAACGGGTCACCGGACGGCGTCGCGACCGCGGCGAACACGAAGATCACCAGGATGATGTACGGCCGGAACTTGGCGAGCGCCTTGGCCGGCACCACGCCGACCATGTTCAGCAGCACGACGACCAGCGGGATCAGGAACGCGACGCCGAACACCAGCATCGTCCGGATGACGAAGTCCAGGTACGTCGGCAGCTCGATCAGGTTCTGGATGTCCAGCGGCGTGAAGCTGATCAGGATCGCGATGCCCTTCGGCAGCGTCCAGTAGGCCACCGCCATACCGGTGGCGAACAGCGGCGCCGCGATTCCGGCGAAGATGTAGGCCCACTTGCGCTCGTTGCGGTGCAGGCCCGGCGCGACGAACGCCCAGAGCTGGTACAGCCAGACCGGACTGGCGAGCACCAGGCCGAACAGCGCGGAGATCTTGATCCGGAACGTCAGCGCGTCGCCGACGCCGGGGAACGTGAGGATCGGCTCCTTGCCCTGCTCCCGGGCCAGGTCACCGACGCTGGTGTGGAAGGGCTGGGTCAGGAACCTGAACGCTTCGTCGTAGAAGATCCAGCCGAGCACCGTGCACACCACGATCGCGAGCACGCTGATGAGCAACCGGTTGCGAAGCTCGACAATGTGCTCGCGCAGGGTCATCCGACCCTCGTCGTCCTTCGGGCGGCGCTCTTTCTTCTCTTTACGCCGTCCGATCCTCACCATTGACACCGGCGGGTGCTCGGCTCAGTTGGCCGTGTGGGTGGGCGGCAGGCCGTCGCCCTGACCGTTCACCTGGTTCGGCTGCTGGGCCGGCTGGGCCTGCGGGGCCGCCTGCTGGGTCGGCGCCTGGACCTGCTGGGTGCCTTCGGTGAGCTCCGGCTCCTTCTTCTTGGGGCCGACCTCTTCCTCCCAGATCTTCTTCGACTTGCCGAGCTGCTTCACCAGGGCCGGCAGCTTGGCCGAACCGAACAGCAGCACGACGATCGCGAGGATGACGAGCCACTCTGCGCCTTGGGGCATACCGAGGAGCGGTGCCATGTCGATCTCCCTTTCACAAACTTCTTCTCGTGGCTCAAGCGTGAGAACGTGGGCCGATACTACGCCGGAGCGTGCTCATCCTGGCGGGTCTGTCCAGACCCGGCCGCGGACTGTGCGGCGTCCAGCTTGGACTGGGCGGCGACCAACTCACGCGTCAGCGCCTTGGCCTGGCCCCACACCCTCTTCGCGAGCAGGGCGAGGACCAGAAGCCACACCGCCAGCACCGCGAGGAAGAGCAGGAACCAGTACATACCCAGGAGCCTAGCCGGTCGTCGTCCATCGCCCACGCCCTGCGGGGAGTCTGAGCGGACAACGGTGTCGGAACGTGATGGTAAAACCGTGTGTCTGCGGAGTACGCCGCGTGGCGTGGGGTCGGTAGGTATTCGGTGAGCGAGGGGTTGCGGATGTTTCGGATCGGGGTGGACGAGCGGCGGGCGCGGCTCGGGCGGCGGCACCGGCTCGGGCCGGAGTGCCGGGCGGCGGATCCGGTCGAGGCGGCCGCGGCGCTGGTCGCTTTGCACGCCACCGACCCGGCGACGGTTCACCTGAGTGTGGCTGCGCGGGTTCCGGGGAGTGACGTCGCGGGCACGGAGCGTGCGCTCTACGACGACCGGGTGCTGATCCGGATGCTCGGCATGCGCCGGACGGTGTTCGTCGTACCGACTCTGTTCGCGCCGATCGTGCAGGCGGCGTGCACGGACGACATCGCGGTCAAGCAGCGGAAGTTGCTGGTGAAGCACCTCACCGAGGCCGGGGTAGCGGGCGATCCGGAGGCGTCCGGGAAGTGGCTGCGGGCGGTCGAGGAGTCGACGGCGACCGCGCTGGCGCTGCGTGGATCGGCGACCGCACAGGAGCTGGCCGCGGACGAGCCGCGGCTGCGGACCCGGCTGAGCATGGCCGAGGGCAAGGCGTACGCCGCTCAGCCGTACGTGACGAGCCGGGTGTTGTTCCAGCTGTCGGCCGAGGGACGGATCGTCCGTGGGCGCCCGCTGGGGACGTGGCTGAGCGGTCAGCACCAGTGGTCGCCGGCCGAGGACTGGCTGCCCGACAGGCTGGGTGACAGGCCGACGGCGGACGAGGCACGGATGGCGCTGGCGCGGGCGTGGTTGTCGTCGTTCGGCCCGGGTACGGCGGCGGACCTGCAATGGTGGGCCGGCTGGACGGCCGGCCAGACGAAGAAGGCCCTGACCGCGGTCGAGGCGGTCCCGGTCGACCTGGACGGCCAGGTCGGCTATGTGCTGCCGGGTGACGAGGCGCCGGAGGTTCCGACGGAGCCGTGGGTCGCGTTCCTGCCTGCCCTCGACCCGACGCCGATGGGCTGGAAGGAGCGCGCTTGGTACCTGGGCGAGCACAAGGCCAAGCTCTTCGACAACACCGGCAACATCGGCCCGACCATCTGGGCGGACGGCCGCATCGTCGGCGGCTGGGGCCAGCCCGAAACCGGCGAGGTCCGCTACCAGTTGCTGGAGGACGTGGGCCGCGAGACCGCAGCCCTGATCGAAGCCGAAGCGGACCACTGGACCACTTGGCTCGCCGGCGTCCGCGTCACCCCGGGCTTCCGAGCCCCACTGGAGAAACAGCTCAGCCAGGGCTAATCGTCGTAGGCGGCGAGGGCTTCGCGGGCGGTGGCGGCGATCTGGGTGGTGAGGTCGGGTGGGTCCAGGACTGTGGCGGCGCCGCCGAGGCGGAGGACGAGGCGCTGGAGCCAGGCGGTGTCGGCGACGCGGAGCTTGACGATCAGTGAGTTGTCGGGGCCTTCCTCGACGGACTCGTTCGGGTAGTACTCGGCGACCCAACGGGCCGGGGGCGCCAGCCGGACGGTCGCCAGGAGGTCGCGCTCGGACGGCTGGAACATGCCGTTCGACAGATCGCGCGGGGTCGCCTCGGGCGGCGGTTCGCTGGGGAGGTCGAGGAGTTTGACGGCGGCGATGCGGTCCAGGCGGAACAGCCGGACGTCCTCGGCCAGCCGGCACCAGGCCTCGAGATAGGTCCGGCCCTCCGACACGACCAGGCGCATCGGGTCCACGTCCCGCTCGGTGGTCTCGTCGCGCGACGGGACGTCGTACGTGAGATGCAGGCGGCGCTGGGCGGCCAGGCCGCGGTTGACCGTCTCGGCGATCTCCGGCGCGGCCGGCTCGACGTGCACGTGGGCCGCCGCGCCCTCGCTGGCCGCCGCGGCCTCCCCCGCGGCACGCTCCAGCTTGCCGATCGCCCGGTCGACTGCCTCCCGGTCGTGTCCGGCCGTCACCTCGCGCAAGGTGCGCAGTGCGGTCAGCAGCGCCAGCGCCTCGTCTGCGGCCAGCCGCAGCGGACGGGCCAGGTAGTCCGCGTTGTTGATGTGGATGACGCCGTCGCCCTCGGCCGCCTCGATGTCGATCTCGATCAGATCGCCCATCTGCGCACCAGGCAGCCCGCAGAACCACAGCACCTTCAGGTCGGCGATGATCTGCTTCGGCCGTACGCCGAACTCCGCCGCCACGTCGTCGACGCGAGCACCATCGTTCTCGCGGAGATACGGCACCAGTGCGAGCAACCGCTGCACCTGGTCACGGGCATTGCTCATGCACGTCCTCGCTTCGCTCCGGGCGCGCATGAGCCTGGCTCGCTGTGCTTGATGATGAACTCGCTTCGCTCGCTCATCCGGCCACCGTCCGAAGCCGCCACAGAACACCATCCAGCACGTCCCCGGGTCCCTCGACCACGGCATCCGGGCCGTACGACGCGATCTCCTCGGCCAGGACGCCGGAGTCGGCGTACGGGACGTGCAGCAGGTCCCAGCCCTCCTCGTACGGCTCGATCGCGTTGGCGCGGCGGCGCAGGCTCACACAAGACCCCGTGCGGGCGCGGACCTTCGCCTCCGACGTCGGCCGCGGCGGCGCCAGCTCGGACACCAGTGAACGCAGGTCCGTGCCCTCCGGCACGGTGAACGCGCCCGGAGCTCCGACGGTCTTCACGTCTCCGCCGATCCGCGACATCCGGAACATCCGTGTGGCCTGGCGATCCCAGTCGCGGCCGACGACGTACCAGCGGCCGTGCCAGGACACGATGCCCCAGGGCTCCAGAGTCCGCGTGGTCGGCTCGGACGCGCCACTGCGCAGGTGCTGGAAGCGCACTGCGGTCCGGCTCACTACAGCCGACCAAAGTGGGTCGAAGGCCGGCTCCGACGCACCGACATGCGGCTCGATCGCGCTGAGCGCGGACTGGTCGGTCTGGATCCCGGCGGCCTTCAGCTTCAGCACCGCCGACGTGGTCGCCTCGGCCAGGCTGGCGTGCTGCCAGACCCGGGCGGCGACCCCCAGTACGGCGGCCTCGTCCGGCTCCAGGTGCACCTCGGGCAGCTCGAACACGTCCCGGCGGATCCGGTAGCCGACCTCGTCGGAGAAGAACTTGTCGATGGTGCCCATCTCGATCGGGATGCCGAGGTCGCGCAGCTCGTCCTTGTCCCGCTCGAACATCTTCTCGAAGGCGTCGTCGGTCTGGCCCGCGTACCCCTCGACCACCTCGCGGATGCGTTCCTTGGTCACATAGGTGCGCGCGACCAGCAGGCAGATGACCACATTGAGCAGTCGCTCACTCTTCCGCGCCGACACCCGACCACCTTACGGCCTTCGAGCGTCAAAACCCGCCCTGCCGCACCGAAACCTTCGAACACGGGTTCGATCCGCCGGTGCAGGTCCACGATCCCGCTAGTGTCGCCCTGTGATTCGGTGGCGCGACGGAGTGGTGCGTGAGATCGGGCGGAGCTGGGCCGGTGCGGTCGAACTGACTGTGATGGTCGGTGCGCAGCCTGTGCGCGCTCTGGCCTATCCAGACCTGGTGGGTACGCCGGTCCCCGGCGACCGGGTGTTGCTGAACGTCGGTGCGCTCGATCGCGGGCTGGGGACGGGCGGGTACGCGCTGGTGGTCGCCATACCGGACCGGCTGCCTGCCGACGCGCCGGAGCGCGGTCACCTGGTCAAGGCTCGGTACACGCCGCTGCAGGCGATGGTGATGGGTGCGGACGAGCAGGACTCGCCGGATCACGACGTACTGCGGGATGCGGACGACCTGTTCCGTACGCCGGTGGTCGTGGCGGACCTGCACTCCGCGCTGCCCGCCGTACTGGCCGGTGTGTACGAGGCTCGGCCGACAACCCGGGTTGTGTATGTCATGACCGACGGTGGGGCGCTACCACTCGCGTTCTCGCGGACCGTGGCGTCGCTGCGGGACAGTGGCTGGCTCAGCGGGACAGTGACCGTCGGACAGGCGTACGGCGGGGATCGTGAGGCGGTGACGGTTCACACCGGGCTGTTGACCGCCGTACACGTGTTGTCGGCGGAGCTCGTCGTACTGACGCAGGGGCCGGGCAACCTCGGGACGGGGACTCGCTGGGGGTTCTCGGGTGTGCAGTCAGGTGAGGCGGTCAACGCGGTCGGCACGCTGGGTGGGCGGGCGGTGGCGTCGCTGCGGATCTCGGAGGCCGATCCGCGACCACGGCACCGGGGGATCTCGCACCACAGTCTGACCGCGTACGGCCGGGTCGCGTTGCAGCCGGCGGATGTCGTCGTACCCGATCTGCCGGGCGACTTCGGCGACGCGGTACGGGACGCCGCGGAGCCACTCAAGGCCAGGCACCGGGTCGTGCGGGTCGGAGTGGACGGGTTGTACGAGGCCTTGCGGGCCGCACCGGTGAAGTTGTCCACCATGGGCCGCGACCTCGATGGCGACCGCGCCTACTTCGAAGCCGCCGCCGCGGCCGGCCGGCACGCGGCCGGTCTGGTGGACGTGCCGTGATCATCACCGCGGCGGCTGTGCGGACACAGGACCGGACCACGGGGCTGGAGCGCGGCTGATAGGTGGATCTAGGTCCACCTGGAGTGTGGTCGCAGGACTCCTGATCCGGACGGCTTCTGCGGCGACGCTGGAAGCATGGCAACCATTGCTCCTGCGGGAGCCCCACTCACCGCTCGCTGGGCCACGTCCCTCTGGCTCGTCGCCGTGGGCGCGGGCGTCGCGGAGACGGTGGTCCAGGTCATCCACGCGTACGCCGACGGTGCCTCGACGTCGTCGCTCGCGGGTCAGATCGCCGTACGCGCGGTGATCTACGGCGCGCTGTTCGTGGTGATCGACCGCTACTTCCGGCGTGGGGTGCGGTGGTCCCGCTATCTGGTGGCCTGGCTTCTGGGCACGGTCGGGGTCGCGTCACTGGTGTCCGAACCGATCGGCTGGCTGATCCAGAACGGCGACCTCTCCACCGTCGACTGGTCCGCCACCTTCTTCACCATCGCCGTCCTCCGCTGGGTCCACCTCACCGCGGTCCTGACGGCACTGGCCTTCACCGTTCATCCCCAGACCGCCCGCTGGTTCCACCGCTGACACAACCGAAGGCCGGTCCCCCATTCGGGAGACCGGCCTTCGGAACGCTTGTACTACTGGCCCGGCTGCTGCTTGGGGGCCGGGAAGGCGTTCAGGATGTCGATGACCGCGAAGGCGTTGATCGCCTTGCCTGCCTGGTCCTTCGACGGCGGGAGCTCGACCAGGACGCGGCTGCCGATCGGGATGCCGGCGAGACCGTCGAGCGCACCCGTCTGGCCGGACGGGCCGGGGCCCACCTGGAGCTGGTCGGTCGGCGCACCCGGCTGTGCGGGCTGGCCGTTGGCGGCGGGCTGACCGTCCCAGGTGCTGGCCTGCTTCTTGCCGGTGTAGTCGTACACGACGTACCGGCCGATCAGCTGGCTGCCCTTCTCGATCGGCTTGCCCTTGCCGAGCGCGAACACGACCGGCTTGCCCGGCTTCGCCGGCGGCTTGGTGCCGGCCGCGACCGTCACCTTCGGCTCGGCGTTCAGCGGGCCGCTGACGGTGATCTTGGTCGGCGTCGACGGGGGAACCTCGCTCGCGTCGAGCGGGGTGTCGTTGGCGGACGCACCGACCAGGTCGACGACGAAGATCAGCGTGTCGTCACCCTTGATGCCGGCCTGCTCGTTGCCGGTCGACTTGTAGCCCTTGTCGGACGGGATGGACAGCATCACGCGGCTGCCGATCTTCTTCCCGACCAGGCCCTCGTCCCAGCCGGAGATGACCCCGCCGACCCCGATCGGGAATGACGACGGCGCACCGCGGTCGTAGGAGTTGTCGAAGACCTTGCCGTCGCGCCAGATCTGGCCGAGGTAGTTCGCGGTGAGCAGCTCACCCTTCTTGACCTCCGGCCCGTCGCCCTCCTTGAGGACCTCGGTCACCAGGGTCTTGTCCGGGTCACCTTCGCGGTGGGTGACGGTTGGCTTCTGACCGAAGTCCGAGGTCACCTTGACCCCGCCCGCCCCGAAATCGGACTTACCATCGGAGCCGCAGGCCACCAGGGATGCCCCCAGCGCCGCAACCGCGACCAGACTCAACAACTTGCGCACGAAACCAGCACCTCGATACATCCCGACGCGCTCCGCGCCGCTCGACTCAGGGGCAATAACGCCGCCCACCCTAGCCTGCACGTCCAACCGTGCCACCGGCCGCCCGAGTCACCGTTGCATCACACCACGTTCAGTCACAGCGCTCAGAAGCCGACTGCGTTGTGCGGTGCACGGTCCGGTCGCAACAGAGCGTCCAGCAGGGCTACACCCCCGGTGCGGTGTTCACCGATCCGCCCGGCGTTGGCCAACTCACTCGCGCGGACCCCACCGAGGTACAGCGAACCCAACTCGTTCACGCTCAGGCTGATGTCTGCCGACTCCTCAGCCGGCGAGCAGGTAGCTCCCTCCGGCGACGCATCCAGCCGCCAGCGCCCGGCGTTCCACCCGCACAGGTCGTCGGACACATCCAGGATCAGCGAACCACTCGCGGCGTACGTGCGAGCCGCCAGTGCTTCTCGTACGTCGAGGATCCGCAGCCAGAGGTTGTCACGTGTTCGCGTGAGCTTCAGCGCCCTGGGGTTGGTCAGCATCCAGCGGAGTGGTTCGTCGACCGGACGCCTGGCCGCGACAACCCGCTTGGTGAGGTCGAAGTCGAGCAGTAGTCCCCACAACGCCCGGTAGGCATCCAAAGTGAGCGCCTCAAACGCCTCGACCTGCAGTACGCCGACCTGCTCAGGGTCCGGCGACCATGGCAGCCGGAACAACGCCGCACCATCGACATCACCACTGGGGTCCCGATGCACGAGGTGATGCGCCGGTCCGGAGCCGTCCGCCGACAGAACACCCGTCGCGAGGCCGTCCCACTTGCCGGGCAGCGGACTGATCTCCCCCACTCGCACAGCCCGCACCTGCTCGTGCAAAACCGGCCAAACGCCGGCTGCGACCGTACCGTCCACCAGCTCGAGCGAACCCGGGTCAGCGAAGTCCGCACGGAAGGCGGTGTCGGTACGACGTACCTCCCACCGGTGCTGGAACGTCGCCGGAGCGAACCCGTACCGGCCGTAGATGGTGCCCTCACTCGCACTCAGCCCGGCCAGGTACTCACCACGCTGCCGGCAGTCGTCCAGCATGGCGGTCATGATCTTCCGCAACAGCCCGCGCCGCCGGTACGTCGGTAGCACCGCGGTAGCCGTGACACCGCCGAGCGGAACCTGGCGCCCGCCGGGCAGCGTGACCTGGACCGACACGATCGCCGACCCACCGGCGATCCTGCCGTCCACGAACGCGGCCTGCGGTCGGAACCAGTCGCTCTGCGCCTCCTCGACGTACTGGTCCAGCATTTCGTCGGTCGCTGGGACCTGCGGTGGCCAGGAAGCGTGACCGGCGTACCAGGCGGATGGTTCGGGCTCCTCCTGGGGGAGGCCGTTCACGTACGGCAGGACGCGCAGGTACTCCCTGGTCTCGGCCGGGGTGACCGGCCGGATCTCGATCGCCATGCGGATGTTCTACGCCGCGGGCGCCGGCCGGACACGTGATTTAGCCGAGGACTACATGCTGGCGATGAGTTTTTCCACGCGCTCGTCGTGCGACTTGAACGGGTCCTTGCACAGCACGGTCCGCTGGGCCTGGTCGTTCAGCTTCAGATGCACCCAGTCGACGGTGAAGTCGCGGCGACGCTCCTGCGCGCGCTTGATGAACTCCCCGCGCAGCCGGGCCCGGGTGGTCTGCGGCGGCACCGACTTCGCCTCGAAGACGCGCAGGTCGTCGACCACTCGGGTGACCGCGCCCTTGCGCTCGAGCAGGTAGTAGAGGCCGCGCGGCCGGTGGATGTCGTGGTATGCCAGGTCGAGCTGCGCGACCCGCGGGCTGGCCAGTCCGAGGTTGTTCTGCGACCGGTAGCGCTCGATCAGCCGGTACTTGATCACCCAGTCGATCTCGCGCTCGATGCCGGACAGGTCGCCGGACTCGATCGCCTTCAGCGTCCGCTCCCACAGGTTCAGCGCGCGCTCGACCGCCGGCGTCCCGAGCTCGCGCCGGTCGACGAAGTCGCGGGCCTTGTTCAGGTACTCGCCCTGGATGTCCAGCGCGCTCGCCTCGCGACCGTTCGCCAGCCGGACCTCGCGGCGGCCGGTCATGTCGTGGCTGATCTCGCGGATGGCGCGGATCGGGTTGTCCAGGGTGAGGTCGCGCATCACGATGCCGGCCTCGATCATCCTCAGCACGAGATCGGTGCTGGCCACCTTCAGCAGCATCGTGGTCTCGGACATGTTCGAGTCGCCGACGATCACGTGCAACCGGCGGAACCGCTCGGCGTCCGCGTGCGGCTCGTCGCGGGTGTTGATGATCGGGCGGGACCGGGTGGTCGCGCTGGAGACGCCCTCCCAGATGTGCTCGGCGCGCTGGGACACGGAGTAGACCGCGCCGCGCGGCGTCTGCAGCACCTTGCCGGCGCCGCAGATCAGCTGCCGGGTGACCAGGAACGGGATCAGCACGTCGGCGAGCTTGGCGAAGTCGCCGTGCCGGCTGACCAGGTAGTTCTCGTGGCAGCCGTAGCTGTTGCCGGCCGAGTCGGTGTTGTTCTTGAACAGGTAGACGTCGCCGAAGATGCCCTCGTCGTGCAGCCGCTTCTGCGCGTCGACCAGCAGACCCTCGAGGATCCGCTCACCGGCCTTGTCGTGCGCGATCAGGTCGGTGACCGAGTCGCACTCACCGGTCGCGTACTCCGGATGGGACCCCACGTCGAGGTAGAGCCGGGCCCCGTTGCGGAGGAAGACATTGCTGCTCCGCCCCCAGGACACAACCCGCCGAAACAGGTACCGCGCCACCTCATCGGGGGTCAGTCGGCGCTGACCGCGAAAGGTACAGGTGACGCCGTACTCGTTCTCCAGACCGAAGATTCGCCGGTTCACATCACCCACACTACGGCGCTGCTCCGACAACCGGGCCATGTCTCAGGCGCGCCGTACCCCGGTGTTACCCCATTGATGCGACCGGAGGCGCCATACGTCGGGTGTTCGAGCCCTAACCTTTCGCCTGTGATCGGCATCGAGCTGCATGTGTTGACGACCCGAACGGCCTACCTGTATGCCATCGGCCACGCCAACGGCACGGCGACAGTCATCAAGGGCCTCGGCCAGGCAGGCAGCACCTTCGCCGCCTTCTCCGACAAGACCTACTTCCGCTACTACGCCGGCGGCTCAGAAGCCCCAACGCTGTAGGGCGAATAACACCATCACCCTCGCCCCGGCCTTGCCACTCTCCGGAACATCCCGGTCACCTGGCGGCCTTTTGTTTCCGGAAAGCACGTGCGGTCTCACCCGGACCGGGGACAGCTAGAGGTCGACGATGTCGAGGAGTTGGCCTAGTTCTTTGGGGTCCAGGGCGCGGAGTTCGCCGGTGTGGAGATTGCCGCGGCGGACGGGGCCGATGGCGGTGCGGGTGAGGCGTTTGACCGGGTGCCCGATGGCGTCGAACATGCGGCGGACGATGCGGTTGCGGCCCTCGTGCAGGGTGATCTGGATGAGAGTGCGGCCGCGGATGCTGGAGATGACCTTGACGGTGTCGGCTTGGGCCGGGCCGTCGTCGAGCTGCACACCGTCGAGGAGTCTGCGGAGCACCCCGGGCTTGACGTTGCCTTCGACTTCGGCGACGTACGTCTTGGAGACCTCGTACGACGGATGCGCGAGGCGGTGAGCGAATTCGCCGTGGTTGGTGAGTAGCAGCAGGCCTTCGGTGTCGGTGTCGAGGCGGCCGATGTGGAAGAGGCGCTCCGGGCGGTCCTGCACGTAGTCCGCGATGCACGGACGGCCTTCCGGGTCCGACATCGTCGTGACCACGCCGCGCGGCTTGTTCAGTACGAGATAGACGTGAGCGCTGACCGGCGGGATCCGCTCCCCGTCCACCCGAATGACCGAAACCTCAGGATCCACCCGCACTCCGAACTCGGTCACCACCACCCCGTCGACCTCGACCCGCCCCTGCTCGATCAGCAGTTCGGCATTCCGCCGACTGGCCACCCCCGCCTGAGCCAAAACCTTCTGCAACCGAATCCCGGTCTCATCCCCCATCCCGCACACCCAAATCCGCCGCCTCGCGCCCGGCAATGCGCTCCCCCGCGTCGCCTACCGGCGCCGACTCAGCCTCGTCCACCGACTCTGCGTCGTCGGTAGGTGTCAGCTCAGCCTCGCCCACCGACTCCGCTGCGTCGGTTGGCGTCAGCTCGACCTCGTCCGCCGGCTCCGTGTCGTCGGTAGGTGTCAGCTCAGCCTCGCCCACCGACTCCGCTGCGTCGGTTGGCGTCAGCTCGACCTCGTCCGCCGGCTCCGTGTCGTCGGCTGGTGGCTGCTCAGCCTGATCGGCCGGCTCCGCTCCGTCGGTGGGCTCGTCCGTCTCCGCCGACGACTTCGTCGCGTCAGCGTCAGCCGACTCGCTTTCGTCACCAGGATCGGCGTCGCCGGACTCATGCTCGACCTCACGGTCGATCGGCTCGGTGGTGCTCCGATCCCGGTTGATTCCCGTCTCCACGTCGTCGGCCGGCGTCGGCTCGGCGTCGTCGGGGTCGACCTCGCGGTCGGCCGGCTCGGCGGTGGTGTGATCGCCGTCGACGCCGGTGGCCGGGTCGTCCGCAGCAGGTTCGTCGGCGGACGCCGTACCGGACTCCTCCGCGGCAGCTCGGCCGGCGGACGCGGTTCCGGACCAGTCCGTGGGCTCGGCTTCGTCAGTTGGCTCATCGGCGTCGGCTGATGACTGCCGTTGGTCGGCGCCCGGCTCGAGGTCGTCGTCGGGTTCGGTTGTGTTCAGGTCCGCGTCGACGCTGACGGCCGGCGACTCTTCCACGTCGGCTTCGGCGGGAGACGGCGTACGCGACTCGTCGTCTGCGTCCGGCGACGGAGTGGGTGGGAGGGTTTGGGCGGCTAGTTCGTCCTCGATGTCGTCCATGTCGGGGAGGTAGGGGGCCAGCTCGGGGAGGTCGTCGAGGGACTGCATGCCCATGCGTTCCAGGAAGTACGAGGTGGTGCGGTAGAGGATCGCCTGGGACTCGGTGTCGGCGCCGGCTTCTTCGACCAGGCCTCGGGCTACCAGGGTTCGGACGACGCCGTCCACGTTCACGCCGCGGATGGCGGAGACGCGGGCGCGGCTGACCGGTTGCTTGTACGCGACCACGGCGAGGGTTTCGAGGGCCGCTTGGGTCAGGCGCGCCTGTTGGCCGTCCAGGACGAAGCGCTCGACGTACGGCGCTGCCTCGACGCGGGTGTAGTAGCGCCAGCCGCCACCCACCTCACGCAGGTCGAATCCTCGGCCCTGCTCGGTGTACTCCGCTGCCAGTGTCGCCAGCGCCGCGGACACATCTCCCGTCGGGCGGCCGACTGCGCGGGCCAGCGTCAGCACGGGCAGCGGCTCGTCCGTCACCATCAGGATCGCCTCGAGCGCCCGGCGCATGGTGTCGTCGTCGATCACCACCTCGTCGCCGACCGGCACCTCCGTCTGCCCCGGCGGCAGGTAGTCCTCATCCCCCACCACGTCGTCACCCGGTACGTCGTCCTCCGGAGAAGCAGCCGGGTTGCCCGAGGAGGTCGCACCGGCTTGGGGAAGATTGCTGCCCGATTCGGGGGCAATAACCTCCCCGGACTCCACCGGCGATGTGGTGTCGTCGGCCTCCTCCGCATCCAGGACCGCGTTGTTCCTGGGCTCGGGTTCCACGTCCGCAGGCTGGGCGGTGGGGGTTGCTGTGTGCGGGGCAGCGTCCTCGGTGACGAGGGTCTCGGGGGTGGTTGGGGTTGGTTCGGTCACTGGTTTGCCGTCTCGGTGGGGTCTTCGGCCGGGTGGGGGGCGGGGTCGTCTTCTGCAGTGAGGGATTCGCCGGGTTCCAGGAAGGGGGTTTCGTCGGAGACCACAGGGGCCTCGCCGTCCTCGGGCTCGGGTTTGGATTCCTCGTCGAACTCGTCGGAGACGTCGATCTCGCCCTCGTCGGTGCCCGTCCAGCGAATCGTCAGCTCGCCCAACGGCGTCACCTGGTCGAAGATGACCGCCGATTCGCGAAAGAGCTCGAGCAAGGCAAGGAAGCGGCACACCGTCGTCACGGTGTCCGGCGAATCGGCCACCAGCGCGCGGAACGTCGTACTGCGTTGGCGCCGCAGCCGGTCCACGATCACCACAGCCTGTTCGCGGACCGTCACCGTCGGCGCGTGCAGGTGGGCGAGCGACACACCTTCGGGTACGTCGGTCTTCGGCGCCAGCGCCCGTGCTGCCAGCGCGGCCAGTCCGGCCGGGTCGATCCCGAGCAGCACCTCCGGCAGCAGCTCCGCGAACCGCGGCTCCATCCCGACGGCCCGCGGGAAGCGCCGGGCCTCCAGCGCCATCCGCTCCTGCGCCAGCGCCGCGATCTGCTTGAACGCGCGGTACTGCAGTAACCGCGCGAACAACAGATCCCGCGCCTCCAGCAGCGCGAGGTCCTCGTCGTCCTCGACCTCACCCTTCGGCAGCAGCCGAGCGGCCTTGAGGTCCAGCAAGGTCGCCGCGATCAGCAGGAACTCCGACGTCTGGTCCAGGTCCCACTCCGACCCGAGCGCCTTGATGTGGGCGATGAAGTCGTCGGTGATCACCGAGAGCGCGATCTCGGTGATGTCCAGCTTGTGCTTGCTGATCAGCTGCAGGAGCAGGTCGAACGGCCCCTCGAAGTTGACCAGGTGGACGCTGAACCCCTTGCCCTCAGCAACAGTCGACCCACCGTCGGTAGCGGGCAGGTCCAAGGGCAGCGAGTCCGAGGACACGGTCACTCCGGGCCCTTGAGCTCCGCGGCCTTGAGCCGCCGTACCAGCACCGAGTCCGGCCCGTGGTCGACGAAGTCGGCCAGCAGGACGTCGATCGCCTCGCGGACGATCCGGCCGCGGTCGGCCATCAACCCGTGCTCGGCACGTAGCGCGAGTCTGGTCTGTTCCAGGCCGAGCAGCTCCTCCTCCGTCACGTACACGGTGATCTTCGTGTCGTGCCGGACCCGACCGCTGGACTTGCGGTCGTCGACGACGGCTGTGCGCGCGCGAACTCCGCCCGGCGCCGGGCCGTCAGTGGTGGTGCGCTTCTCGGGTCTGGTCTGCTTCGGTGCCGCACCCCCGAAGAGTTCACTGGCACCTGGCAGGCTCACCCGGCGGGACAACGCGCCAGCACCTCCTTGGCAAGGTCGCGGTACTGGGTAGCCGCTTGGGACGAGGGGGCGTACGTCGTGATCGGTTCGCCGACGACCGTGGTCTCGGGGAACTTGACGGTACGCCGGATGACAGTGTGGAACACGCGCTCGTCGAAGGCCTGGACGACCCGGTCGAGCACCTCGCGGGCGTGCGTCGTACGCCCGTCGAACATGGTCCCGAGGATGCCGACGATCTCCAGCTTCGGGTTCAGCCGGTCCTGCACCTTGCCGATCGTGTCGGTCAGCATGGCCAGCCCACGGAGCGCGAAGAACTCACACTCCAGCGGTACGACGATGCCGTTCGACGCGGTCAGCGCGTTCACGGTGAGCAGGCCGAGTGACGGCGCGCAGTCGATCAGGATCACGTCGTAGTTCGGCACGATCGGCTCGAGCACCCGCTGCAGGGTGTACTCGCGGGCGACCTCCTGGACCAGCTGCACCTCGGCCGCGGACAGGTCGATGTTGGCCGGGAGCAGATCGAGGTTCTCCACCCGGGTCGGACGGATCACCTCGTCCGGGGTGATGTCGCGCTGCATCAGCAGGTTGTAGACCGACAGCTCCAGGTCGTGCGGCTGCACGCCGAGGCCGATCGAGGCCGAACCCTGCGGGTCGAAGTCGATCAGCAGCACCTTGCGACCGGTCTCGGCGATCGCCGCGCCGAGATTGATCGTGGTGGTGGTCTTGCCGACGCCACCCTTCTGGTTGCACATCGCGATCACCTGCGCCGGCCCTGTCTTCGTCGGCCGCTGCGGCATCGGCAGGTCGGGCACCGGCCGGCCGGTCGGTCCGATCTTGTTCCTCGGACCGTGCGCGTCATTCACAGGTGCGATGTCCTCCGCGGTGAGCTTGGCCGTCGGCCTCGGCATCTCCGCATAGTTGTCGGGTGGGGTCAGGTTCCGCTGCGGCTGCGCCGGGCGCGGAGAGGTGGTGCTGTTCGGTTGTGCCTCGTTCGGTTGCGCTGCTGCCGGTTGCGCTGCTGCCGGTTGCGTCGGGGCCGCGTGCCTGCCTGCCGGCGGCTCGTGGCCGTAGGAGGTGGACTGGTACGGCGCAGCGCCCGCCTGAGCGACCGTCGGCGCTATCGGTCGGGCCGGGGTCGGCAGGTGCTCGGTGCCCGGGAATGTCGACTCGTTCATGACTCGTCAAACCTTTCAACCGATACGGGCGATCCCAGCGACTGTAAGCGTGCATTCAAGCACTCTCAACCAGCCACTCCGCACCGGGGTGGGGCTGTTTGTCGACAAAGCTCCGGACCCGGCCGATCACCGCGTCCGGATGACCAACCGTAGTCAGATGATCGCACACCGTCCCCGGATCGACCGCATCGGGTCTACCGTTTCACGAGCCGCTCGTACGACGCGAACCGCCTGGTCCGTGCCACGTCTCGTGGGCTGACCCACACCACCGGGGCCTTGAACAGGCTATTTCCTGTGCCAACACCCGGGTTGCTGTTCAAGCCCCCAGCAACTGGCACGCGGACAGCGCGAGTCACACCCCACGCTCGACACCCTACGAGGACAGCGCCCTCGGATGGGACGTTGCGTAAACCTCGCGGAGCTTGTCGACGGTGACCAGCGTGTAGACCTGAGTGGTCGTGACTGAGGCGTGGCCCAGGAGTTCCTGGACCACGCGGACGTCGGCACCGCCGTCCAGCAGATGTGTCGCGAACGAGTGGCGCAGTGTGTGCGGTGAGATCTCTTTCGCGATCCCTGCGCGCTGTGCGGCCCGGCGCAGTACCGTCCACGCGCTCTGCCGCGACAGCCGACCGCCCCGCGCGTTGAGGAACAGCGCCGGCGTCCCGTGCCCCCGCCGTACCAGGTCTGGACGGCCGCGGACCTGGTACGCCGACAGCGCCTCGCGGGCGTACGACCCGACCGGGACGACGCGTTCCTTACTGCCTTTGCCCCGCAGCAGGACCGCACCGGACTCCAGGTCGATGTCGTCCACGTCCAGCCCGACCGCCTCGGAGATGCGGGCACCGGTGCCGTAGAGAAACTCCAGCAGCGCAGCGTCCCGGGTGGCCAGGACGGCGGGCTCCGCCTCCGCCCCGGCGGCAGCGGCAAGGATCCGCGTCACCTCGTCCACAGACAGTGCCTTCGGCAACCGTTGCGGCGGCGCCGGCGGCTTGACCGCGGCCGCGGGATCCACCGCGGTCAAACCTTCCCGCAAACAGAACCGATGGAACCCGCGGACGGCGACCACAGTCCGGCCCGCACTGGATGCGGTGAGTGGCGGATGGTCGGCGTCGCCCTCCCGCAACCGCATCAGGAAGTCGCTCACCACGGCCTCTGTGATCCGGCCGAGGTCGTCGATCCCGGCGGCCGCGAGGTAGTCGCCGTACCGGCGCAAGTCACGCCGGTACGACGCCAGGGTGTTCGCAGCCAGGCCGCGCTCGACCGTCAGGTGGTCCAGGTACGCGCTGACCGCCCGGGCGATGCTCAGACCAGCACCTCGTCGAGCTTCCGCTGGGGCAGGTTGTGCGCGTCGGCGACCGGGCCGTAGGTGACGTGACCGTCGAACGTGTTCAGGCCGAGCGCCAGGCTGTGGTCCAGCTTCAGGGCCTCCCGCCAGCCCAGGTTCGCCAGCTCGATCGCGTACGGCAGGGTCACGTTGGTGAGTGCGTACGTCGAGGTGTTCGGCACCGCGCCGGGCATGTTCGCGACGCAGTAGAACAGCGAGTCGTGCACCTTGTACACCGGGTCGGCGTGTGTGGTCGGGTGCGAGTCCTCGAAGCAGCCGCCCTGGTCGATCGCGATGTCGACGAGCACGCTGCCCGGCTTCATCCGCCGCACCATGTCGTTGGTGACGATCTTCGGCGCCTTCGCGCCCGGCACCAGCACCGCGCCGATGACCAGGTCGGCCTCGAGCACCGCGCGCTCGATCTCGTACGAGTTCGCGGCGATCGTCAGCAGGTGACCCTGGTAGATCCGGTCGGCCTCGCGCAGCCGCGCGATGTTGCGGTCGAACAGCTGCACCTGCGCCTGCATGCCGAGCGCGATCGCGGCCGCGTTCATCCCGGCGACACCCGCGCCGATGATCACCACGCGGGCCGGGTGCACGCCGGAGACGCCGCCCATCAGCACACCGCGGCCACCGCCGTTGCGCATCAGGTGGTAGGCGCCGGCCTGCGGGGCGAGCCGGCCGGCCACCTCGCTCATCGGGGCCAGCAGTGGCAGCGATCCGTCCGGAAGCTGGACCGTCTCGTAGGCGATCCCGGTGATACCCGACGTCAGCAGCGCCTCAGTGGTCTCGGCGCTGGCAGCCAGGTGCAGATAGGTGAACAGGACCTGGTCCTTGCGCATCCGGTGGTACTCCTCGGCCACCGGCTCCTTCACCTTGAGCACCAGCTCAGCGTCCGCCCAGACGTCGTCCGCCGTCGGCACGATCCGCGCCCCGGCCGCGACGAACTCGTCATCGGGGATCAGCGAACCGTCCCCCGCGCCTTGCTCGATCAGAACCTCGTGCCCGGCGCGCGCGAACTCGTGCACGCCGGACGGGGTGATCGCCACCCGATACTCGTGGTTCTTGACTTCCTTCGGAACTCCGACCTTCACAACTCGCCCTTCTTTCACAATCCAGGTGTGCGGCCCACGTCGTTGTGTCCGCGGCCCGGCGTGAGGGGTGATGCCAGGTCGCTGCTGAGTGTAAGCCCGCAAGGTTCATACCACCTGAACGGATGGTCTGATCGCTGCATGACTCGCGGAACACCCCCGGCGGTTCGGTTACACTCTTGTAAGACGCGGTGGCAGTCCGTGACGTTTGCACCGGAATCCCTTACCCCGCAGGCTTTGCGCAATCTTGACGCAATCTCTACTTCTGTCTTAACCCCAGTTTTGCACTGCCCCGAAGAGCGACGGTTCGTGCTCTTCCAGTACCCGCATTTCAATCGCTTCAGGGAAGGTTCTGACATGGACGCTGAGATCGCCCTCCCGGGCGGCAACGTCGGTGGCGCGGTCCGGGTCGGCGACACGGTGCGGCGCGCGACCGGCGCGTGGACGCCGGCAGTTCACAGCCTGCTCAACTACCTGGCGGACGCCGGCCTGACCGGCCTCCCGCGGGTGCTCGGGTTCGACGACCAGGGCCGCGAGATCCTCGACTACCTCCCGGGTACGTCGTACGGCCCCGAAGTACCCGATGACGTGCTCGCGGACGCCATGCGCTGGCTGGCCGGATACCACCGGGTCGTGGCGTCGTACCGGCCGAAGGGTGAGATCGTCTGGCGGACCAGCCGGGGTGAACTCGCGGCCGATCAGATCATCTGCATGCACGACTACGGGTACTACAACTGGATCGGCACCGAGTCCGGCTTCAGCGGCGTGATCGACTGGGACATGGCCGGCCCGGGCGTCCCCCTGGACGACATCGCCTTCACCGCGTGGAACACGGTCCCCCTCGCGCTGCCGATGGATCCCGCCTACCAGGCCGCGCGGCTGCGCCTGATGGCCGACGCGTACGGCGGCGATGTCTTCACGCCACTGCAGATCCTCGAGGGCGCTCCGATCCGGGCGCAACGATCGGCCCGCGTCATCCGCGCCGGCCAGGTTGCGGGCGACCCCGGCCTGCTCAATCTGGCCACGGTCGGCGAGCCCGAGCGCACCGAGCGTCGATTGACCGACCTGCGGCGCCGCGTTCCGGAGATCGCCGCCCACCTCTGACGTGACAGCGATCATTGACGGCCCCTCCAGCCGGTCGGGGATGCTTGGAATGGAGCCCGCCCGCTCCCAGTTGCACCCTGAGTAGGACGACGAGAGGAGTACGGCGTGGCGGTCGAACTGGGACGGTACGGGGTCTGGCACGGCCCCCAGCACTGGGGTCCGGAACTGGCGGCGGGGCTGGAGCAGGCCGGGTACGGAACGTTGTGGCTGGGTGCCTCCCCGGAGGCCGATCTGCGCGATGCGGAAGTGTTGCTGGCGTCAACGAACTCCGTTGCTGTCGGCACCAGCATCGTGAACATGTGGAAGACGCCGGCGGCCGACGTGGCGGCGTCGTACCACCGGCTGGAGGACGACTACCCGGGCCGGTTCCTGCTCGGGGTCGGCATCGGTCACCCGGAGCGCACCGGCGCGTACCGGTCGCCGTACCAGACCATCGTCGGCTACCTCGACGACCTGGACGACGCGAAGGTTCCGGTCGACCGGCGGGCGCTGGCCGCGCTCGGCCCGAAGGTGCTGCAGCTCGCGGCGACCCGGACCGCGGGCGCGCTGCCGTACCTGACGACGCCGGAGCACACCCGGGAAGCACGCCGTACGCTCGGCGGCGGAGTGCTGCTGGCGCCGGAGCAGAAGGTGGTGCTGGAGACCGATCCGGAGATCGCGCGCTCGACCGGTCGCGACTACCTGGCGTCGTACCTGCAGCTCAGCAACTACGTCTCGAACCTCGAGCGCCTCGGGTTCACCGGCGAGGACGTCGCCGACGGCGGGAGCGACCGGCTGGTCGACGCGCTCGTGCTGCACGGCACGGCGGTCGAGATCGCGGCGGGGCTGAAGGCCCATCTGGACGCGGGTGCGGACCATGTCGTGATCCAGCAACTGGGCCGGGAAGGAATCGACCTGCTGCCCGGGTACGAGGCCCTGGCAACCGTTCTCCAGTAGGGGTTCGCGGAGCCGTCCGACGACGCGCCTGTTCGCCGGACGGCACCCCCTTGATTCCCGGCCGGAACGGGGGAACATCGGCAGTAGATGCACCACACTTCGCGGTGCTCCTTGGAGGTGTTTCCCCATGACTGAGCGACACGAGTTGAGGTGGGGCGGCTTCGCCGGACTGGCCTTCGTCGTCCTGGCTCTCCTGGGCAGATTCCTGCCCGGCAACCCTCCGACCGTCGCCGACTCGGACAGCACGATCAGTGGCTGGCTGAACGACCACCGGACGACGATCCTGTTCAGCGCGCTCCTGTGGGCCGCCGCGGCCGGACTGGTGATCTGGTTCGCCGCCGCCTTCGCCGAGGCGATCCGGGAACGGAACGAGCGCAGTGACGTCCACCTGGCGCTGCTCGCGGGATCGGTACTGGTCGGCGCCGCGATCTTCGTGAACGCGGCACTCACCGCGGCGACCGTGTTCAGCATCGGCGGCCGGAACGTGGCGATCACGATGCTGATGTACGACGTCACCGCGGTGATGACGACGATGATCGGCGTCGCCGCCGCGCTCCCGCTGGCGGCGGCCGGGATCGGCGTGATGCGCACCCACCTGATGCCGAACTGGCTGGGCTATCTGGCTCTGCTGGCCGCCTTGGTGTCGTTCGCCGGCGCGTTCGGCGTGTTCGCCACCCACGGCGTGTTCGTTGCCGGCGGCACCTTGATGAGCACGATCCCGTTGCTGCTGTCCGCGGTCTGGATCGCCTGCGCGGGTGGCTTCATGGTCCGCGAGCACCTTCCGGAGGTGTCCACCGGGGAGGCCGCCGTACCGCAGATGTGATCCCGGGCCGGCCGCTTCAGCGCTGAAGCGTGAAGTCGGCGAAGTCGAAACCGGGCGACACCACGCACGACACCAGCACGGCCGCGTCTCCGGCCGGCCGTGCTGCCTGCCATGCGCCGGCCGGGATCACCACCTGAGGTTGTTGCCCCGTCGTCACATCCGGCCCGAGAGTGACTGCCTCGGCCACGTCCGGCGACTCGCCGTACTCCAGCGTCAGCGGGCCACCGGAGTGCCACAGCCAGATCTCCGCCGACCGGACGCGATGCCACTGCGACTCCTCTCCCGGTCCCAACAGGAAGTAGATCGCGGTCGCAGTGGCCCGGGCGCCGCCGTACCCGGGCGGCTCGAACTCCACCGCCGATCGCCACGTCTCCCGGAACCACCCGCCTTCCGGATGCGGCTCGAGGTCCAGCAACGTCGCCAACTCCGGCTTGTCCATGACGCCATTCTCGGACCTACCCCGGGTCGCCGAGCAGCGCTCGCAACGTGGCCTTGTCGGCCGGGTCGAGGGCCCTGACGAAGCGGTGCAGGATCTCCAGGCGATCCGAGCCCTGGCCCAGTGCGGTCCGCATCTGCTCCGCCGCGAACTCCGCGGTGCCCTTGGTCGGGCGGTAGCGAGCGCGGCAGCCGGCGGGTACCCGGGCGACCAGGCTCTTCCGGCCGAGCCTGGTCAGGATGGTGTGCACCGTGTTGTAGGCCAGGTTGCCGGCCATCGCGGCCTGCACCTCGACGGGAGACAGTGGTCCTTCGGCAGCCCACAGTGCGGCGAGCACTTCGCTCTCGAGTTCACCGGCGCCGCGTCGCGCCGGCGATCCGGTCCGTGTGTCCACGATCTCTTTGTACCGGCGGATTCCGCCGGCCCCCTGCCCCGGAAGGGTGAGCGGACGGGTGAGCCGAAGATCAACCTTGTGCACTTGTGAAACGGCTCGGAGACTCGGAGCACCCCAGCCCCGAACCCGCGAGGTGCACCATGCAAACCTTGTTGAGCGAAGTCGAAGGTCGCCATGCCGCGCTGCTCACGCTGCTGCGGACAGCCGCCCACCGCGGGTCGCCGGCCCAGCCCGGCGAGGCGCGGACGAACACCGACAGATTCCTCGCCCAAGCCAGCCGGCACACGGCCGCGGCGACCTGGATCCTGCTTCCGCCGGTCGCGCGGCATCTCCCGGCCGGGCGAGCCGAAGTGCGCGACCACCTGCGCGCGATCCGGCGGCTGGAACGGACGCTGGTGCGGGCGAAGGCCAAGGAGTACGGCCAGGCCCAGACGATCCAGGTGCCGTGGCCCTCGGTGTGGTCCGGCGTCCACCACCATCTCGGGCGGACCATCGCCGCCGAACGGCGGCTCGCCGCGATGCTCGGGGAGCACCTCGACTCCGACGACGAGGCTCGCGTGCGGGAAAGGTTCACGCGAGCCGTCGCCGCCGCGCCGACGCGGCCCCACCCGCACCTGCCCCACACCGGCTTATCGGGCCACGTCGCCCGGACGCTGTGCGCGAAGCTCGACGCGCTCTGGGACGAGGTGGAGGGCAGGGTCACGTCGGTGGCCTACTGAGCGTCGCTCGCCGCCAGGAAAACACTGCTGCCGAAGATGTCGTCCGCGGTCAGCGTGATGAGATCCTCCTTGCGCAGCGGGCGTCTCAGCTCGACCAGCCGCCGGGCCTGGCGGAGCCGGCACCGCTCGATCGCGTTGCGCACGCTGCGAGCGTTGGAGAAGCGCGGCCGCTGCATCCGCCGGGTCAGGTACTCCGAGAAGGCGGCCTGGGCCGCGTCGTCGAAGCGGAAGTTCTCCGACGTCAGCATCAGGTCGGCGATCTGGACCAGCTCCGTGTGGTCGTAGTCCTCGAACTCGATGTGATGCGGCACCCGCGAGCTCAGGCCGGGGTTCGCCGAGAAGAAGGTGGCCATCCGGTCCGGGTAGCCGGCGAAGATGACGACCAGGTCACCTCGCTCGTTCTCCATCTCGGTCAGCAGGATCTCGATCACTTCCTGCCCGTAGTCCCGTTCGTTGTCGGGCCGGAAGAGGTAGTAGGCCTCGTCGATGAACAGCACCCCGCCGGCGGCTCGCGCGATCGCCTCCTTGGTCTTCGGCGCGGTGTGCCCGATGAACTGGCCGACGAGGTCGTCGCGGGTGACGGTGTGTACGCGCGGCGCACGGATGTACCCGAGTGCGTGCAGGATCGCGGCCATCCTGAGTGCCACCGTCGTCTTCCCGGTCCCCGGCCCGCCGGTGAAGCTCATGTGCAGCGTCGGCCGGGACGACGTCAGTCCGAACTGACGGCGCGCCCGGTCCACCAGGAGCAGGGAGGCGATCTCGCGCACCCGGCGCTTGACCGAGGCCAGCCCGACCAGCTCTGCCTCGAGGGCGGCCAGGGTCTCCTCGACCCTGGCCGCGGCCTCGTCGACCGACAGGTCGAGCTCGGCATCATCCGTCAGCAACACCGATTCCTGCGCCTCAGTGCTCACTTCCGCAGGCGAGGTGGCGGCGGTGCGGGGAAACCCGAAGCCGGTCGGTGTGTCCACGGGGGTCACCCGTCCCCGTAGCGCGCTCCGGCCGGTCGCGTCGTGGCGTACGACGAGATGGCGTAGCGCTGGGTCCGGTCCGGCCCCTCGACCCGGGAGAGCAGGAAGCCGGGCTCCTCGGCGGGCCGCTGCACGAGGAACTGCATCGCGGTCGTCTGACGCCCGAGGCTCGCGTCGTACGCGAGGACCCGGACGTAGTGGTTCGGGTACGTCGCCCGGCACTCGTTGATCTGGGCAAGGACCCCGTCAGGTTCGGCGAGGTCGAACATCGGCAGGCCCCACATCTCCCAGTAGACGTTGCGTGGGTGCGGGTCGTCGGTGTACTCCACCGAGACCGGCCAGCCGTGCCGCAGGGCGTAGCGGATCTGGTCGGCGATCTCGTCGTCGGTGAGGTCGGGCAGGTAGGAGAAGGTCCCGTGGCGCAGTTGCATGGTGATGCTCCTCGAGTCGGTGCGGATCGGGGCTAGACGGAGGCTGTCGCCGTCGGGACGACGTCGGGGGCATCCGTGCTGGTGTAGTCGAAGGTGACGTCACCCCAGGTGGACAGCGCGGCCTCGAGCGGGGCGCAGGACTTGGCGGCGACCCGCAGGACGTCAGGCCCTTCGCGGAGCAGGTCGCGACCCTCGTTGCGTGCCTTGACCATGGCCTCGAGCGCGACCCGGTTGGCCTCGGCGCCGGCCGCGATCCCGAACGGGTGGCCGATCGTGCCGCCGCCGAACTGCAGGATGACATCGTCCTGGAAGAGGTCGAGCAGCTGGTGCATCTGGCCGGCGTGGATCCCGCCGGAGGCGACCGGCAGCACACCCGGCATCGAGGCCCAGTCCTGATCGAAGAAGATCCCGTTCTCCGGGTTCCTCGCGACGTGGTCCTCCCGCAGGGTGTCGTAGAAACCGCGGGTCGTCGCCGGATCGCCCTCGAGCTTGCCCACCACGGTGCCGGCGTGGACGTGGTCGACACCCATCAGCCGGCACCACTTCGAGATCACCCGGAAGCTCACGCCGTGCGTCTTCTGCCGGGTGTACGTCGAGTGCCCCGCGCGGTGCAGGTGCAGCAGTACGCCGTTCTGCCTGGCCCAGTGCGCCATCGACTGGATAGCGGTGTAGCCGATGGTCAGGTCGATCATCACGACGACGCTGCCCAGCTCCTTGGCGAACTCGGCCCGGTTGTACATCTCCTCCATCGTCCCGGCGGTCACGTTCAGGTAGTGGCCCTTGAGCTCACCGGTCTCGGCCACCGCCTTGTTCACGCCCTCCATCGCGTAGAGGAAGCGGTCCCGCCAGCGCATGAACGGCTGCGAGTTGATGTTCTCGTCGTCCTTGGTGAAGTCCAGGCCGCCGCGGCAGGCCTCGTAGACGACCCGGCCGTAGTTGCGGGCGGACAGCCCGAGCTTCGGCTTGATGGTTGCTCCGAGCAACGGACGCCCGTACTTGTTGAGCAGCTCGCGTTCCATCACGATCCCGTGCGCGGGGCCCTGGAAGGTCTTCACGTACGCGACCGGGATCCGCAGGTCCTCCAGCCGCAGCGCCTTCAGCGGCTTGAAGCCGAACACGTTGCCGATGATCGAGGAGGTCAGGTTGGCGATCGACCCCTCCTCGAACAGGTCGATGTCGTAGGCGATGTAGGCGAAGTACTCACCCGGCCGCCCGGGCACCTCCTCCACCCGGTAGGCCTTCGCCTGGTAGTGGTGGTTCGCGGTCAGCCGGTCGGTCCAGACCACCGTCCAGGTCGCGGTCGAGGACTCGCCGGCCACGGCGGCCGCGGCCTCGATCGGCTCGACGCCGTCCTGCGGCGCCACCCGGAAGACGGCCAGTACGTCGGTCTCCTTGGGCTCGTAGTCGGGATTCCAGTAGCCCATCCCGGCGTAGCTCTGCACCCCCGGGTCCCAGCGCTCCTTGGCCTTCGCGCCGTTCTCGGTCGTCGTCATCGGCTGCTCCCATCCGGTGTCTGCGTGATCCTTGGGCACCAGCCTGCTCCGGTGAAGCATCAACTACAATTGAAACTTCTCCGCTGACCATTAAGGGATAGGTACATAATGGATCTGCCGGCCGCGGCCACCTGGGGACGGCTTCAGACCTTCCTGGCCGTCTACGAAGGCGGAAGCATCCGCGCGGCGGCCGAGACCCTGCACGTCACGCCGCCGGCGGTGTCGGCCGCGATCTCGGCGCTGGAGACCGCGCTGGGCACCGCGCTGTTCAGCAAGGCCGGGCGCGGCATCGTGCCGACGGACGCCGGCGAGACGTTCGCGGCGTACGTCCGCAAGCTCCTCGGGCTGCTCGCCGAGGCGGCCGGCGCGGTGCACGACGCCGATCGGGGCCGGCTCCGGATCGGCGCGGTAGCAACGGCCAGCGAGTATGTCCTTCCCCGTCTGATGGCCTCGTTCGTCGACGAGCATCCGCAGGTCGAGCTGTCCTTGTCGGTCCTCCCCCGGGACGAGCTCTTCGCCCAGGCCCGCGACCATGCCGTCGATGTCGTGCTCGCCGGACGGCCGCCGCGCGGATCCGGCCTGGTCACCCGCGCCCGCCGGGCGAACCGGCTGGTACTCGTCGGCCGACCTGGACGCGACGACGATCCACTGACCAGCACCTGGTTGCTCACCGGTCAGGGCTCGGGCACGCGGGACACGACGTTGTCGCTGCTGACCCGGCTGCAGGCGGCGCCACCGCTGCTCACCCTCGGGACCTCGGGGGCAGCAGTCGCCGCGGCGCGCCAGGGACTCGGCCTGACCTTGGTGCACGAGGAGGCCGTGCGCGGTCAACTCGACGCCGGTGAGCTCGCGACGTATGCCGTACCCGGGACTCCTGTCGATCGCCCGTGGCACCTGTGCACGACCGCCGAACCGACCGCGGCGAGCCGGCTGTTCCTGCGGCACGTCTGCGATTCCGGGCGGGTGGGGGCGGCTGCGTTTCACACCCGGTCTCGCCCCCAGGGGTGAGTACGGCGGTGCCGCGCCGGGCGATGCTGCACTGCATGACCACGACGCTGCGCACCGATCTCCCCACTCTCGCCGACACCGCCCGTCGGATGACCGATGCCGGTCGCGGCATCCTAGCCGCCGACGAATCCATCAAGACCATGTCGTCCCGGCTGGAAGAGGAAGGCATTCCGTCCAGCCCGACCGCCCGGCGGGACTATCGCGAACTGCTGATCACCGCCGATGGGCTCTCGGACCGGGTCAGCGGGGTGATCTGGTGCGACGAGACGTTCGGGCAGGAGCTGGCCGACGGCCGCCCGTTCCCCCAGGCCGCGCGCGAGCTGGGCATCCTTCCCGGCATCAAGGTCGACACCGGCACGAGCAAGCTGCCCGGCGGCGGTGGCGCGCTGGTCACCGAAGGGCTCGACGGTCTGGGTGACCGGCTCGCGTCGTACGCCGAACGCGGGGCCGCGTTCGCCAAGTGGCGCGCGGTCTTCGATGTCGCCACGATCACGCCGTACTCGGCCCGGGCCAACGGTCACGCGCTCGCCCGGTACGCCGCTCTCTGCCAGCAGCACGGCATCGTCCCGATCGTCGAGCCGGAGGTCCTGTGCACCGGTGACCACGATCTGGGGGCATCCGCGCAGGCATCGAACCTTGCCCTGCGCGCCCTGTTCGACGAACTGGCCCAGGCCGGCGTCGACCTGTCCGGCGTCGTCCTCAAGCCGAACTTCGTGACTCCCGGCCTCGACGCCCCGGCAGCCACCGCGCGGACGATTGCCGCTGCCACCTTCGGCGTACTGTCCGAGACAGTGCCTGAGGCGCTGGCCGGTATCGCATTCCTCTCCGGTGGCCAGCCGACGGGCCACGTGTGCGAGTCTCTCCGCGAACTGCACCGACTCGGCGACCGCGCGTGGCCGGTCACGTTCTCCTTCGGGCGCGCATTGGTGAGCGATGCTCTGAGCACCTGGGGTGGCGAAGCCCGGAATGTGCCGAAAGCCCAGCAGGTCCTGGTGGACAACTGCCGTCGGGCCGGTCAGGCGACCCGCTGAACCGTGGGCTTCAGAAGGGCAGCTCGACCAGGACCGTCGTACCTCGCTCGGGGATCGATTCGATCCGCAGTGAGGCCTCGATCAGCGCGCAGCGCTCCGCGATCGAGCTGAGCCCGAAGTGCTGCGCACCGTCCGCGTCGCCCGCGCGGGCGGTCCGCCGTTCCTCCGGGTCGAACCCTTTGCCGTCGTCGGCGCAGCCGAACACGATCGAGTCGCCGACCCGCCGCAGCGACAGTACGACGCGATCGGCCTCGGCGTGCTTGACCGCGTTGGCCAGCGCCTCCTGGGCGATCCGGTAGAGCGCTGCGGCGACGTGGTCGGGGATGTCGTCGAGGGTCGCTGCGGGATCGACCAGCAGGTCGATCGACGGAGCACTCTCGCCACCCGCCGCCATCTGCACCAGGGACTCCATCGCCGCGACCAGGCCGAGGTCGTCCAGGACCAGGCTGTGCAGGCCGGAGATCGCGGCCCGCGTCTGGTGGTAGGCCAAGTCGGCCAGCTCCCGGGCGCTCACCAGCTCGGCCCGCGCTCGCGCCAGCTCCGCCTCCGGCACTCCGCCCGCGGAGTCGCGTACGGCGAGCTCGGACACGGTCATGTCCGCGGCCGAGAGGTGGAACGACATGGACGCCAGCGCGGTCGTGACCCCGTCGTGCAGGTCGAAGGCGATCCGCCGGCGCTCGGCCTCCTGGGCCGAGATGGCCTGCTTGATCAGGCGATCCCGCTCGGTCCGGTGCCGGTTCACCGCCAGCCACAGCTGCTCGGCGTGCAGCCGCAGACCGACCGCCGCGGCGTACCGCTCGGCGCGGGCGAGGTCGGCCGGACCGAAGGGAACGCGCGGACTGCGATGGGCCGCCAGCACACCGACGATGTGGTCCTCGAGCCCTCGGAGCGGAACGCACATCCTCGCGACGGTCTGCCGGGGCTCGAGACGGAGCAACTGCCGGTGCAGCGCGTTGCGCGGCGAGTCGGACGCGAGGACGACGGGCGTGCCGTTGCGGGCCACGAGACCCGTCACCCCGAATCCGACCGGCATACTCAGCGCGGCCGTCGACGGATGGGGCGGCCAGATGTCGGCGACCGTGAGCTCCTGACCGTCGCTGGCGAGCAGCAGCACACCGTCGGCCTCAAGAAGTCGGGCGAGCTCGGCCGCCGAGGGGACGGGCCCTGTCTCGGCGGTCAATGGAACAGACCCTCGCGGAGCGCGACGGCGATGGCGCCGCTGCGGTCGGAGACCCCGAGCTTGCGGTACAGGCCACGGATGTGGGTCTTCACCGTGTCCTCACTGACGACGAGCTTGCTCGCGACACCACGGTTGGAGTGGCCGGAGACGAGCAGCTCCAGGACCTCCGACTCGCGCTGGGTGAGTCCGAGGTGCGCGCCCGGCCAGAACTCGCCCGCGCTGAGCCTGGCGGCGGACAGTGCGACGCGTCCGGCCAGCGCAGGGTCGATGACCGTCTCGCCCTCACGCACGCGGCGCAGATGCCCGACCAGCTCCTGACCGTCGATCCGCTTGAGGATGTAGCCCGACGCACCGACTCTCAGCGCCTGGTACAGGTAGTGCTCGTCGTCGTACACCGTCAGCAGCACGACCTTGGTCTCCGGATACTGCGCGGTGATCTGGCGGCAGAGGTCGAGCCCGCTCTCCTTGCCGATCCGTACGTCGCACAGCACGACGTCGGGCCGTTCGTCGGAGACCAGCGTGAGGGCCTCCGCCGCGGTCGTCGCCTGGCCGGTGACCACCACCTGGTCGACGAAATGGCCGAGCATCGCGACGAGGCCGTGCAGCACCATCTCGTGGTCGTCCACCAGGACGAGTCGCAGCGGGGTCGGAGTCGTGGCCGGCATGGGCCAAGAGTAAGCGGAGACAGCACGATTCCCCCACGATCACGAGGATTCACCCGCATCTCCACCCGGGCGGGTGAGGGCGCGATCGGCGCGGCACGGTGCGCTTGGAAGTCTCCGATCAGGAAGGCCAGCCATGACCGAGCCCACCCCTCGCGCTCCCCGTCCGCTCATCGTCCCCTCGGTGCTGCCCGCCGATTTCGCGCGCCTCGGCGACGAGATCCGCGCGCTGTGCGACGCCGGCGTCGACCGGATCCAGTGGGACGTGATGGACGGGGTGTTCGTCCCGAATCTCACCTTCGGCCCGGACGTGATCGCGGCGGCCCAGGAGCACAGCCGGGTCGCCTTCGAGGCGCATCTGATGGTGGTGGAGCCCGACGAGCTCCTACCCCGGTACGTCGAGGCCGGATGCGAGCTGATCATCGTCCACGCCGAGGCGTGCACCCATCTCCATCGCACGCTCGGCCGGATCCGGGATCTCGGCGTACGCAGTGGTGTCGCCCTCAATCCGCACACGCCCGTGGATCTGGTGGAACACGTCCTGACCGAGACGGACCTAGTGCTGGCGATGACGGTCAACCCCGGCTTCGGCGGGCAGGCCTACATCCCGTCGGTGGAGAAGAAGGTGGCCCGGCTGCGGCGGCTCATCGACGAGTCCGGCCTGCCGATCGAGCTCGAGGTCGACGGCGGCATCACCGCCGACACCATCCGCGGCGCGGCCGCGGCCGGCGCCGACGTGTTCATCTCCGGCTCGTGGATGTATGCCCACAGCGACGGCAAGGCCGCCGCCGTCCGGCAGTTGCGCGCGGCCGCGGTCAGCGCTGCGCAGAAGAACGAGGAGGCCGCCTGATGACCGAGCTGCTGCAACGAACGGCGACGCCCTCCGTCGAGACCGACCGGCTGGCGGTCGACACCTTGCGCTTCCTAGCCGTCGACATGGTGCAGGCCGCGAACTCAGGCCATCCCGGCATGCCGATGGGCGCCGCCCCGATGGCGTGGGCGCTCTGGAGCCGGCATCTGCGCCACGACCCCTCGGCACCTGACTGGGCCGACCGGGATCGCTTCGTGCTCTCGGCCGGGCATGGTTCGGCCCTCCTTTACGGTCTCCTGCACATCTTCGGCTACGACCTGCCCGAGGCCGAACTGCGCGCGTTCCGGCAGCTCGGGTCGCGCACTCCCGGCCATCCGGAGTTCGGTCACACCGCCGGGGTCGAGTGCACGACGGGGCCGCTCGGCCAGGGCCTGGCCATGGCCGTCGGGATGGCCCTGGCGGAGCGGATGACGCACGCGCGGTACCCGGAGATCACCGACCATCGCACGTACGCGATCGTCGGCGACGGCTGCCTGATGGAGGGGGTCAGCCACGAGGCTGCCTCGCTCGCCGGGCATCTCGGTCTGGGCCGGCTGGTCGTGCTCTGGGACGACAACTCGATCACCATCGACGGTTCGGTCGACCGTTCCTGCAGCGACGACCAGGTCGCTCGCTTCGCGGCGTACGGCTGGCACACGCAGACGGTTCAGGACGGTACCGATGTCGACGCGATCTGCGCCGCCATCGCTCGGGCCAAGGCTGACTCGCGCCCGAGCCTGATCGCAGTCCGGACCATGATCGGCCACGGCGCGCCAGGCGTAGCGGGTACGTCGAAGGCGCATGGTTCACCGCTCGGGGAGGAACTGGCCGCGGAGGCCAAGCGATTGGCCGGGTGGGAGCACCCGCCGTTCAGCGTTCCGGAGCCGGTGCGGGCTGCCTGCGATGCGTTGGCGTCGGTCGGTGCCCGCGAACACGCTGCCTGGCAGGCGGTGTTCGCCGCCTTCGAGGCGAGCGCACCGCATCAGGCAGCGGAGTTCCGTCGCAGCCGCGATCGGCGGCTGCCGGGTGCTCTTGTGGAGAAGTTGTCCGCAGTTCCCGGCGAAGCGCCTCGGGCCACTCGACAGTCGTCCCAGGCTTGCCTGAAGGCTTTGCCGGCGGTGATGCCGGAGCTGATCGGCGGATCGGCAGACCTGGCCGGCTCCACCGGGACAGCGACCGGCGGAGCCGTGGTGACCCGTCACGACTACTCGGGCTCCACGATCGCCTTTGGGATCAGGGAGTTCGGCATGGCCGCGATCATGAACGGGCTCAGCCTGCACGGCGGGTTCCGGGTCTACGGGAGTACGTTCCTGGTTTTCGCCGACTACCTGCGCCCGGCGCTCCGGCTCGCCGCGCTGATGCGCCAGCCCGTCATCCACGTGCTGACCCACGACTCGATCGCGGTCGGCGAGGACGGCCCCACCCATCAGCCCGTCGAGCAGATCGAGTCGCTGCGAGTCATCCCCGGACTGCAGGTACTGCGCCCGGCGGACGACGCCGAGACGGCACGGGCCTGGCAGCTCGCGCTGGAGCGTACCGACGGGCCTACTGCCCTGATCCTGTCGCGCCAGACACTCCCCCAGACCACGCCGCCGGCCGATGAGCGCTCGCCCGTCTCGGTCGAGATCGTGGCCACCGGATCCGAGGTCGCCCTGGCCGCTGAGGTCGCCGACGCACTGACCGCCGAAGGTCACAGCGTCCGCGTGGTCTCCGCGCTGGACCGATCCGCCTACGTCCCGGATCCGCTCGCGGTCACGGTCAGCCTGGAGGCCGGCAGCACCATGGGCTGGAAGGGGCTGGTCGACCTGGCCATCGGCATCGACGAGTTCGGCACCTGCGGCCCTGGCGACCAGGTGATGGCCCATCACGGCTTCACCAGCACGGCGGTGCTCGGCCGGATCCGCGAGTACCTGCAGCAGTCGCCGGGGGCCTGAGGTGGGCCGGCCGGCCGCGGTCGTCTTCGATGTCGACGGCACGCTGGTCGACAGCGAGCGCGATGGCCATCGGGTCGCCTTCAACGCCGCCTTCGAGGAGGCCGGACTAGGAGACCGCTGGGACGTTCCGACGTACGGAAAGCTGCTTCACATCGCCGGCGGGGCCAAGCGACTGGCGTTCTGGTTCGAGAAGGCCGGAGTGCCCGCCGGCGATGCCCGGTGCCTGGCGGAGCGGTTGCACGCTCGCAAGACCGAGATCATGCGGGACCTGATCGAGGCCGGGAAGGTGCAGGCCAGGCCGGGTGTTCATCGACTGCTCGACGAGCTCGACGCGGCCGGCGTACCGATGCATGTGGCAACGACCGGTACGCGCGCATGGGTCGAACCGCTGCTGGACCGGGTCTTCGGCCCGCGCTTCCAGACCGTTGTCACCGGCACCGAAGTTCCCGAGCTCAAGCCCAGCCCAGCGGTGTACCTCGAGGTGCTACGGCGAACGGGCTGCCCGGCCGATCGGACCGTGGCCGTGGAGGACTCACAAAACGGCGTACGCGCGGCTGTGGCGGCCGGACTGTGCTGCGTTGCGGCCCAGAACGACTACACGCAGGACGACGACCTGTCCGGCGCAGCGCTGGTCGCCGACGGGTTCGAGGACCCAGCCCTGGTCGCCTGGTTCCGCCGTTGCATCCCGCCTCCACAAGGATGAACATGACGATGCCCCGCAGCCTCACGGCTGCGGGGCATCGTTCATCGTGGGACGGATCAGACGGTCCAGGTCGCGAACACGATGGCCCGGTCCCGCCAGGCCTGGATGTTGGCGTCCAGCACGTCCAGCGGGTTGAACGGGATGACGCCCTTGATCAGGTCGTCCTCGCGCATGCCGTAGAGCGCACCCATCGCGAACCGGCAGGCGTACACCTTCGCACCCTCGTCGATCAGCGTCTTGAGCTGCTTGTTATAGCCGAGGTTGCCCGGGAAGCCCTCGCTGCCGACGGCCGGGTAGCCGCGGGCTGCCGAGGCCATCAGGACGCCGGGACCGTACAGGATGAAGGTGAGGTCGAATCCCTTCCGCTGCAGGCGGGTGGCCGTGAGCATGTTGACCAGGCCGACGGAGCCCTCGAACGGGACCGTGTGCATGAAGACATACGCCTTGTCGCCTTCGTTGGCCTGGTGGTCGGGGAAGATCTTCTCCTCGACGTCGAAGAGGATGTCGCCCTCCTGGGGCGGTTCGATGGTGACTGTCTTCGGCATGATGCTGACTCCTTCGAAGTGTCGGCAGTGCGGAGAGGTGGGACGGCCTGCACCCGGTCGGGGCAGGGGCTCAGTAATCGCCGGGCGGGAGGTAGTCGGGCTTCGGCCATCCCCTGCGATGGCTGCCCGGAATCGCCTGCATGGTGGTCCGGCGCAGTCTCCACGGCAGGACCCGGTAGACGGGTGCGAACACCTGTCGCCACCAGCGGTCCTTGAGTCCGTGCGGACGGGCCGGCGGATTGGCGCCGTACTTGGTCGCCATCCGGCGCTGGGCGTCGGCCAGCAGGGCGTGCTCGGAGTTCGCGCGAAGCCAGTGGAAGAAGGGCATACCGGCCACCTCAGAGCTTCGCGACGAGGGCTTGCGCCGCCATCGCGATGGGTTCGTTCAACGCGCCGATCGCGGGCGAGTAGACGTTCTCCATCGTGGCCAGCGTGTCGACCGTGATACCGGTCCGGGCCACGATGCCGAGGAAGTCCGCGCGCTCCTTGATCCCTTCGCCACCGACCATCTGGGCGCCGATCAACCGCCGGGTTTCGGGGTCCGCGAGCAGCTTGACCTTGATCGGCTTCACGCCCGGGTAGTACCGCGCCCGGGTGATACCGTCGGCAACGCCGGTGACGAAGGGCAGTCCGAGCGCCGTGGCGAGCGTCTCGCCGAACGAGACCCCGCCGATCATCCACTGCCCGGCGAGCATCCCCCAGGGCACGTACACCGGGTTGTGCACCCGCGAGCCGCCGGCCGCGTTGATCCCCGCGGTCTTGCCCTGGGCGTAGGCGTGGCTGCCCGAAAGCCCTTGCAACGGGACGTTCGAGACACCGTGCGGAATCTCGGCGCAGTCACCCGCCGCATAGACGTTCGGGTCGGAGGTGCGCATCCGCGGGTCGACCGCGATACCGCCGGTGCTGCCCAGCTTGATCCCGGCGGACCCGGCGAGACCGGAGTTGGCCACCTTGTGGCTGCCGATCACGGCCAACTGCGCCGGTACGTCGCCGAACGTCGTACTCACATGGGTGAGGGTGTCCGTGCCCCGGAAGGCGGTCACCCGCTCGCCGAACTTGAGCGTGACACCGGACTCCTCCCAGTCCTTCCGGACCGGCTCGACGATGTCCGGGTCGATCACGTCGGCCATCGGCCACGGTCCGGGATCGATCAGGGTCACGTCGATGCCGCGATGCCGCAGGGCCGAGACCATCTCCATCGCGATCGGCCCGGACTCCACCACCACGGCCGACTTCACCGTGTCGAGGTAGCGGTCCCACTCCATCGCGGCGCGGATGTTCTTGACGTGGTAGATGCCACCGAGTTCGGCGCCGGGGATGTCAGGCGTGTCGTAGTTCCAGCCGGTCGCGAGGACGAGCTTGTCGTAGGAGACCTCGCCCTCGCCGCTCACCTTGATGGTCCGCGACCTGGGGTCGATGCTCTCGACGCTGGTCTCGTAGTGCACATCGATGCCTTGGGCAACGTACTGTTCCTTGGTCGCGAGGAACAGCTTCTCGAACGACTCGATCTCCTTGCCGTGCACGAAGGGGATCCCGCACGGGCTGTAGGCCACGTCCTCGTACTCGGTGTACACCACCGTCTGCGCGGACGGGTCCTGGCCCTTGGCGGCGCCGGCCACCCCGAGGCCGGCGGCACCGCCGCCGATCACAACGATCTTCACGAGAACTCACTCCCTGCTTCGCATCGCATGGTCACTGGATCTCTCCGTCCTTGGGGACAACTGCTCGGGTGGTCAGCCGGACGCCGGAGCGCAGCGTGTTGGTCACGTAGCAGACCCGCTCGGCCGCCGCGACCAGTCGCTCGAGCTCGGCCTCGGGGGCACCGATCCGCGCCTCGACGTGGACGGCGCCGAACTGCAGGCCGTCGTACCGGCCGGTCGCTCGGACCGTCAGCTCCGTGAGGTCGAGCGAGCGCTTGCGGGCCGCGTAGCTGATCGCCAGCGTGAAGCAGGACGCGACCGAAGCCAGGAACAGGTCGGTCGGCTGCGGACCGAGGTTGGCGCCGCCGACCTCCTCCGGTTCGTCGACCTGGATCGTGAACGGGCCGGCCTCGACGGTGCAGTGGTACCCGCCGTGCCAGACACTCTCGACGCTGCGGGTGGCCGCCACCAGGTCCTCAGTGCGCGTGGTCGCCATGGTTCTCGTCGCGATGGTCGTGACCGGCAGGCCGATGGCACAGGACGTCGGCGCGGGCGTCGATGTCGTCCGCGGACACGACCCCGCGCTCGGTCAAGAGCTCTTCGAGCGCGCCGAGCCAGCGGTCGTAGTAGCTGTACTCCCCCGGTTCGCCGTCGCGCCGGGCCACCTCGGCGATCAGGCCGCCCTGGAAATCCTTCCAGGAGAACAGGCCCTGATCGGCCAGCGCGGCCGCGATCCCGAAGGCACGGCTCTCCCACGGCTGCTCGAAGACGAGCTCGCCGTTGGCTCGCGGCAGCCCGGTGACGGTTTCGTCCAGGGTGCCGGCGATCTCCGCTGTCACGAGACCACCTCGGCGACGCCGACCATGGCGTCGCGGGTCACGAGGGCGGCGAGCTCTTCCTCGGTCAGGCCGTCGGTGTGCTGTGGGCGCCGCGGCAGAACGAAGTACCGGTTCTCCGCGCTGGAGTCCCACACCCTGATGCGGATGTCGTCCGCGAGTGGCAGCCCCATCTCCGCGAGCAGCGCCCGCGGCTCCCGGACCGCCCGGGACCGGTACGCCGGATCCTTGTACCAGTTCGGGGGCAGCCCGAGCACGGGCCACGGGTAGCAGGAGCACAGTGTGCAGACGACGAGGTTGTGCACCTCCTCGGTGTTCTCCACGACCACGATGTGCTCGCCCTGCGGACCGCCGAAGCCCAGCTCCTTGATGGCGCCGGTGCCGTCCGCGAGCAGACGTTCGCGGTAGTCCGGGTCGACCCACGCCTTGGCCACCACCTTGGCGCCGTTGAGCGGGCCGACGTCGTTGACGTAGCGATTGATGAAGCCGTCGAGCACCTCGGTCTTCACCAGGCCGCGCTCGGTGAGCAGCTCCTCGAGCGCCTCGGCGCGCAGGGCGGCCGGTGGCCGGTCGACGGAACGGGGATCGGCACTCACTGGCAGTCCTCCAGGTAGCTCTCGAAGAGGTCGATGAAAACGGTCGCCGGCTCGGCGCCAGGCCCCCACAGGTCGGTCGCCTCGAAGCGCACGGTGTAGACGTGCTGCGCGTCCTCGCCGGTGAAGTGGGCGGTGCTGTCCGGCAGTACGGCGGCAGGCCGGCGAGCCTCGACGACTCCGGCGCGACCGCGGACGTACGCGGGCATCCGGGTGTGGCCCGCCTTGTACTGCTCCCTGGCCCGCACTCGCTGCCCGGCCTCGAAGGCCGGCGCGTCGTCGATCTGACGCAACGATCCGGGGCCACCGCGCTCGTACGACGGTTTGCGCACGTCGACGTCAGCCGGCTCGCTGACGTCCTCACCGGCCAGGCGGCGAGCGCGGGCCTCGACGGCACCCTTCGCGAGTACGCCGCTGTCCACCAGCAGCAGCTCTGCGGCCGCCAGCCACCGCCCGTAGTACCCGTCGGCGAGATAGTCGACCGGGTGCAGGCGCTCGAGCGCGTGCCGGAAGGCGTCGAGATTGGTCCCCGACGCGCCCATCGAGGCGAGTCCCAGCGCGAAGGTGCGAGCGTGCCAGTCCGCCGCGAACACCGGCTCGTCCGGTTCGATCGCGACCGCGCCCCAGCCATGGGCGCCGCCCATGTCGTGAATGCCGTCCACCAGCAGCTCCTCGGGTTCGTCGAAATCTCTTATCCGATAAGGAAATACACTATGAGACACATCGACGCCCGTCAACCATCGGATATACTGCGTCTACTAAAGGCCGGGGGCAGACCGAAGGAGTGCCGAAAGTGACACCGCCATCCGCACGATCCGCACGGGTCGGCGACCACGCGCCGGCCGAGCGACCCGCCGGGGCTCCGCTGTCGGAGTCCGAGGTCTCCGAGGTCGTCGCCGGCATCGGCCCGCGGCTCCGCACGCTGCGCGGCCGGCTCGGACTGTCGCTGCAGCAGCTGGCCGAGCGCTCCGACGTCTCACCGGCCGCGATCCACAAGGTGGAGCAGGGCACGATGGTCCCCACCATCACCACGCTGCTGAAGCTGGCGGCCGCCTTCCAGGTGCCGGTCGCCCACTTCATCGACGAGACCGACGCGCCGGCCACGCCGGTCAGCTTCACCCCGAAGAACCAGCGGCGGGTCCGGACGTCACCCGACGGCGACGTCGTGGTGGGTTCGATCTCCGCGGAGTCCGGGCCGTTCGAGCTCACCGCGAGCATCACCGAGATGGCCGCGGGCGCACAGTCGGCCCCGGATGACCGGCGTCCGGCCGGCGAGGCCCTGGTGCACGTCCAGTCCGGGACGCTGGAGCTGACGGTCGGTGCGCAGACCTATCGCCTCAGTGCGGGCGACTCGCTGCACTTCCGCTCCGAGGAGAACCACTCGTGGCGCAATCCGTCCGCGCGCACCACCAAGGTCGTCTGGGTGTCGCTGCCCGAACGACGCGGCTGATCACCACACCAGCGCCGACGAGGGCGTCGTACGAGCTTCCGCGGGGCGTCTGACGTTGGTCCGCAGCGTCACCATCTCGATCAGGTCGAGCAACCGGTTGGCGTAGCCGAACTCGTTGTCGTACCAGCCGAACACGCGGACTGCGTTGCCGTGCGACTCGATGTCCTGCAGCGTGACGACGCAGGAGCGCGGGTCGCCGATGACGTCGCTGGAGACCATCGGCATGTCGCTGACACCCACGATCCCGGCCCATCGCTCGGACAGTGCGGCCTGGATGAAGGCGTCGCGCACCTGCTCGGTGGTGGCGTGGGTACGGAGCATTCCCACGACGTTGCTGAGCGAGCCGTCGGGCACCGGGACGCGCACCGCGACGCTGTGCACGCGGTCCTTCAGCTGCGGCAGCACCCGGGCCAGTGCGGTGTCCGCACCGGTCCCGGTCGGAATGATGTTCTGACCCGCGGCCCGGGACCGGCGCAGGTCGTGGTGTGGCAGGTCGAGCAACTGCTGGTCGTTGGTGTAGGCGTGCACGGTATCGACCCAGCCGCCCTCGACCCCGAAGGCCTCGTCCAGGATCGCGAAGATCGGTGCGACGCAGTTGGTCGTGCAGGACGCGTTCGAAATGATCCGGTGCGAGTTCGGGTCGAGGGTCGCCTCGTTGACACCGAGGCAGATCGTCGCCTCCGCCGAGTCGGTCGGGGTGGAAACGATCACCCGTTTCGCGCCGGCCCGCAGATGCCCGCCGGCCCGGTCCCGGCTGGTGAAGTGCCCGCTGCACTCGGCCACCACGTCGACTCCCAGCGACCCCCACGGCAGGTTCCCCGGATGGTTCGCCCGCAGCACCTTGATCCGCCGGTCGCCGACCACGAGCTCGTCGTCGGTCGCCGCCACCGGTACGCCGAGCCGCCCGTGCACCGTGTCGTGCTGGAGCAGGTAGGCCAGCGTCGCGGCCGGGGTCAGATCATGGACGGCAACGACGTCGACGAACGAGTCGCGCGCGATGATGGCGCGCAGCAGCGCACGTCCGATCCGGCCGAGGCCGTTGATCGCGATCCGGGGTGCGTCGGTCATCGGGCAGTCCTCTCGCGGGTCACACCGGCACCAGCATGCGTGCCGGCCCGGCGCCTGCTTTGGTCCGCGCTCGTGGCACCAGGGAGGAAAGTGCCACGAGCGCGTCAAACACGCGGTCGCCATCGGCCCACGCGTGTGCTTCGGCGAAGTCGATCCATTCGCTCGGGGGGATCACCGGCTCGGCCTCGCCGTACTCGATCTCGCCCCAGGTGGCCGCCATCTCGATCAGCTCCACCAGCGACGTCATCGGCTGCGCCTCCAGCGAGACCAGGCGCCGATGGTGCGCCGGGGCGCTCTGCTCGAAGCGGCATCCGCAGCAGTCAGGTTCGGGGTTGAACGTGTCCATGAACGGATCTTGCCGCCCGCTGTTGCACAGGTGTTGCACGGCGTTGCAACGCCGGTCACTCACCCCGCCCGGCCGCGACCTGCTCTGCCTCGGCGAGCAGCCGGGCCTCCGCGGCGGCGTACTTCTCGAGCGCGTGGTTCGCCCGGTAGCCGAGGTCGACGGCCTTGGCGAGGTACTCCTCGGTCATGGTCTCGACCGCCTCGGGCGCGGCGCCGCCCAGGGCACTGCGGGTCGCCACGATGGCGCGCGGATCCAGGACGTTCCGGATCTCTTCGGCATCCAGATCCAGCGAACGCCCGACGACCGACAGCGCGGCCTGATCGAGGTCTTCCGACGTGATGTCGACACCCCGGACGCCGCGCCGGCTGGCGTCGCGCACCACCTCCCCGACCACGAGGTACGCCGCCCGGTAGTCCAGGCCGCACCGGAGCATGACGAACTCGGCCAGGTCCGTGGCCTGGGTGTACCCCTCCTCGAGACGCTCCCACATCCGGGCCTCGTTCACACTCAGCGTGTCGACGACGCCTTCCATCAGCGCCGTGATGCGGGTCGCGAACTCGACCGCCTTGGGGATCTCGCCGTACGCGAAGATCAGGTTGTCGCTGCGGGCCGACGGGCTCTTCACGACCGCCAGGAATCCGGTCAGCCGCCCGATCAGGACGCCGCCGCCACCGCGGACGATCGACAACGCGTACGGGTTGCGCTTCTGCGGCATCAGCACCGACGCGCGGGTGTACGGGCCGGCCAGGTCGATGTAGTCGAACTCCTGGCTGGACCAGATCTCCAGGTCCTCGGCCAGCTTGGACTGGTTGGACAGCAGGCTGACGCTCGTACTCAGGACATCGACGAAGGTGTCGGTCTGCCACATCGCGTCGCGGGTGTGCGTGATGACGTCGCCGAACCCGAGCAGATCCGCGATCACTCGCCGGTCGTCCAGCAACCGGCTGCCGTTGACACACCCTGCCCCACCGGGACTCGTGTTGACCTGCTCGAGTGCGTCGAGCAGGCGTTCGCAGTCCCGGATCGCCGGCGGCACGAAGGCCAGCAGATAGTGGCCGAACGTCGACGGCTGGGCCTGCTGGAGGTAGGTCTGGTCCGGCATGTAGACCTCGCGGTACCGGGCCGCGGTACGACAGGTGGTGGCTGCGAACTCGGCGGCGCCGGCCGCGAGCTCGGCGGTCAGTCGGCGTAGCAGGATCCGCAGCGCGACCCGGGCCGCCTCCCGCCGGGGCCGGCCGGCGTGCAACCAGCCGGCGTCGTCACCGATGGTCGCGACGAAGTGCCGCTCGCGGGAGTTGTACGGCTCGCCGTACGCCGCGTCGTACGGGAAGTCCTCAGGCCGGGTGCGATGCGTGTCCAGCAGTACGCCGAGCAGCGCCGCGGCGGCGCGGTCGGGGATGATCCGGCGGTGGCGGAGATCGAGTACGTGCGCGATGTCGGCCATGTTCAGCCCGTGGTGGAGCAGCGGTGCGTCGGCGATCTCCCAGGCGAACCCCGCGTCGACGAGTTGCTGCGCGGGCCGATCCTTGGACGGGCCCTCGACCCGGCGCGCTGAGTTCACCGCTGTCATGACGTTGCCTCCTCGCCGACGGCCGCGGTCGCGGCTGCCGTGGTGGTGAGTTCGTCGGCGGCTGCGAGTGCCCCGCCGGTGCTCCAGTACAGGACAGGCCCGGGCAGCTCACCGCGATGATCGTTCAGCCACAGCAGTGCCTTCGCGTTGTACACGGGGTCGGCGACGAATCCGCTGTGCTGCAGCAACGCGCCCGCCAACCGGTCCGCCTCGAGCCATCCCCCGCCGTAGCCGGGTCCTCGTCCGTCGACCACTCGCCACCGCGGCAGCGGACCGCCGGCGCCGACGAGCCGGGCGCATTCCGTGGCACGTTTGGCGACCTGTGCCTCGATCTCCGCGACGGGCCGGGAGACCGACACTCCGACCACCTCGACCCCGTCGCCGTCAACTGACGCGAGGCCGGCCACCAGACCGGCGATGCTGCCTCCCGAGCCGACCGGGATCACCACAGTGACCGAGCGACCGGCCAACTGCGCGACCAGCTCGGTGGCGGCCACGGCGAAACCACAGGCGCCGATCGGAGTCGCTCCCCCGCGAGGTACGACGTACGGACGCCTGCCCTCGGCTCGCATCCGGCCGGCCAACTCGCCCGCGCGAAGATCCATGCTCCTGCGATCCGCGGAACCGGTGAACTCGACCTGAGCACCGGCACTCCTCGACAAGGCCAGCGCAGCCGCACCGGCGCGCGGGTCGCCGTACCAGACCTGTACGACGTCGATCCCTTGCCCGGCCGCGGCAACGGCCAACAGGGCGGCGAAGTTGGAGGTGGGGCCGCCCGCGACCACGATGGTGTCGGACCGCAGCGACAGCGCATCGGCCAGGACGTACTCGAGAGTGCGCACCTTGTTGCCGCCCCACGCGAATCCGGTCAGGTCGTCGCGCTTGACGAGTACGTCGCGCAAGCCCGGCGTACCCGCGAGATCCGCGACGTGATGCACCGGGGTCGGGAAGATCCCCAGGGGAATCCGCGGGAGGCTCGCTAGCGCCACGACGCACTCTCCCCCGCGCGGCGACGGGTGGCGCGGACGACGACCTCGTCGGCCATCGCCGCCGCGGCGCCGGTGTCGACCCGGTCGAGCTCGGCCAGCTCGGCCGCCTCGATCCGCCCGTCGAGCACCGCCGTGAGGGAACGGCCGGTGCCGATCGCGGCCCGGTACGCGTCCTGCAGCGTCGCTTGTGCCTTGTGCTTGCCCAGCCGGGCCGACATCACGCTGAGCAGCCGCTCCGAGGACGCGGTTTCCGTCGCTGTCAGGTTCGCGAGCATCCGCGCGGGGTCGACCTCCAGGCCGCCGACCAGGGTCCGCGTCATCCCGGCCGCGGCCAGCGTGTAGTGGCTGAGCTCCGGCAGCACGACCCACTCGGTCTTCCAGGATCGTCCGTCCCGCTCATGCTCGCCGATCGTCGTCTCCGCGAGCACGCCCGCCGACGAGCGGACCAGGCGGGCGAGCGTGACGACTTGTTCGGACACCTCGGGGTTGCGCTTGTGCGGCATCGAGATGCTGCCCACCGTGGTCGATGGCGACGGCTCGCGCACCTCGGCGAGCTCGGCCCTGGCGAGCACGTAGACCTCGTTCGCGATCCGGGCCATCGCGCTGACCGCGGCGGCCAGCACCTGGGCGAACTCCGCGAGCCGATCGCGGGTGGTCAGCCAGGAGATGGCCGGCTCCCCGAGACCGAGTCTCTCGCAGTACGCCGTACGCAGCGGGATCGCCTGCGCGCCGAAGAACCCGAGTACGCCGACCGCACCGCCCAGCTCCGCCACCAGCCAGCGGTCGCGGCCCTGACGAAGGCGCTCCAGGCTGCGACCGACCTCGTCGGCCCACGTCGCGGCCTTGAAGCCGAAGGTGATCGGAGCCCCCGGCTGACCGTGCGTACGACCAACCATCGGCGTCGTGCGGTGCCGCTCGGCAAGAGCCAGGAGCTCCGCCTCGATCGCCCACAGGTCCCGCCAGACAAGCCCGGCGACCTCAGCGATCTCCAGGACCTGCGCGGTGTCCGAGATGTCCTGGACGGTGGCGCCGTAGTAGACGTGCTCGGCCGCCTCCGCGGGCAGCATGCGCTGCAGCACCTGGATCAGGCCGAGCGTCGAGTGCGACGTTGTCCGAGTTCCCGCCGCGATGCCGGCCAGATCGAGCCGGCTGCCGCGCAGGCCGGCGATCGCGGCCGCCGAGGAGGCGGGGATGATGCCGACGTCCGCCTGGGCCTCGGCGAGCGCGATGATCACGTCGACCCACCGGGCGACCCGAGCGGTCTCGGCGAAGATCCCGCGGCTCTCCGCCGTACTCCACTGATGACCGAAGATCGCGGAGTCGATCAGATGTGCGTCCATGCCACCTCCGCCCGTTCGACGATGGTCTCGAGCGCCGCGCGGACCTCGGCCAGCGAGGCGCCCCACGGCACGACCGTTCCGGTTCGCCCGCTCTCGAAGCCCTCCTGGAGCAGGCAGCAGCGAGTCAGCGTGCTCCGGCCATCCGGCTTCAGCCACTGCCGCGGGCAGATGTCGACCCGCTCCGGCGTACTGCCGTAGAACCATTGATGGATCTGGTTGGACCGCTCACACCCGAGCAGGGTCCAGTCCCGCTCGGCCGGTCGCTCGTCGAGGAACGACACCGCGCTGCCGGGGAAGTCCATCCCGGAGCCACGGCACGGGATCAACAGATCTCGCGGAGGTACGTCGTACGCCGCGGCGAGGAGCTGCCGGCTGTCCACAAGATCGGGTACGACGACCACCGGCGGGAGATCCTCGGCGGTGGCCAGCACCCGCTGGACCTGGTCGAGCAACTTGGCCGGACCAGGCGGAACGACGTCGACCAATCTGATCCGGAGCGGAGCGGGATTGAAGATGAAGCTCACGTGCGAGTACGAGCCCTCGACCACAACACAGCGGACGCCGGGGAACCTCTCGGCGGCGGCTGCCAATTGCGAAGGAACGGCGGTGTCAACGGTCTCGTCCACCACGACCGCGCAGTCGTCGGCACCGGCCAGCACCCGGGCCGAGACGGTCAGCGTGAACAGGTCGTCCGACGGCTTGCGGTCCACCTCGACGAGGGCCACGCGGCCTTCGTGCCGGGCCACGACGAAGCGGGTCCGGAAGTACACCTCGCGATCGGTGAAGTGCTCGGTCAGCCAGGCTGGGTCAAGCGTCGGAACACTGGCGACGGCGACCTGCCGATAGCGCCCGGGAATGACGTTCGGCGCCTCCGGATCGGTCGGCCGGCTCGCGACCCGCTCGTCAGTGCGCACGGACCGAGGTCTCCAGGGCCGCACCGAGCCCGATCGTGTCGGAGCGCAGGCCGCGACGCAGCGTTTCCAGGCCCATCACGTCGTCGAGCGCGATGTTGCCGAGGTTCACCTCAGAGCCGAGACGCCGCAGCAGGTGAGCCTGCTGCGACCGCTGCGGAGCCTCGTAGACGATGAATCCGGCCGCACGTGACGACACCAGTTCATCGAGCAGGTCCTCGCGCAGCTCGCCGCCGGCGTCGTACAGACCGACGGTGCCGCTCTCGCGACCCTCCGCCACCAGCCAGCGGGCGCCGGCGTCCAGGTCCGACTCGAGCTCGTCCGTCCACTCGGCGGCGGACACCAGGTCACCCGGGTCCTTGCTGCCGACCTCGGCGAAGACCTCGAACCCGAGGGACCGGGCCTGCCGGATGATCCGGTGCTTCTCGGCCGGCGGCAGGTCCGTGCTCCCGCGGGACACCTCGACGCACTCGAATCCGGCCCAGGTGGCGAACTCGAAGAACTCGTCGACCCGGCCCTGCAGCCAGGCGATCTCGAGCAGCGTGCCACCGGTGCACGGCTTGACCTGGTGGTCGCGCAGCAGCCGGACCTTCTCGGCCAGCGCCGGCTCGATGTACGCCGTACCCCAGCCGAGCTTCCAGATGTCGATCCAGCCGGCGTACGCCTCGAGCACCGACGCCACGCGGTCGAGGGAATACCCTTTGTCCAAGACGTGGGTGAGCCCGGCCGAACGGGGTTTGGTGGATCGCTCCGGCAGCGTGAGGAAGCTCGGACCAGACCCAGCCATTGCGCCCGCCTCTCCAGCCGACTCGCCCGGGAGGATCGACACCCTCCACTATCAGTGATGTATTTATATCATAGGAAATGCCGAGGCCGACCCGGGAGAGGAGCGTCACCTGATGTCCACCCATGCGGCGCCCTCGACCGTCTTCGTGCTCGGCACCCTGGAGGTCACCGACGCGGACGGACGCCGCCTCGGTCCCGTTCCGGCCGGCCGGGCCGGGATCCTGCTGCGCCGGCTGGTGGCCGCGGGCGGTGCGCTCGTGCAGATCGACGCCCTGGTGGACGCGCTCTGGGACGACGACGATGCTCCCCTCGCCGCCGACCGGGTGATCGCCTCGCTGGTCAGCCGAGTACGCCGGGCGGTCGGCTCGGACGTGATCACCGGATCGTCGTCCACCGGCTACCGCTTCAACAGCGGGCGGGCGTGGACCAGTGATCTCGCACTCGTCGAGGACTTGGCCAAGTCCGCGCAAGCACGCGCCGCGCTGAGTCCGGCCGTGACCGTGACCGCCGCGCGGCGTGCCTTCGGACTTCTCACCCGTGGCCACCCGGAACTTCCGCCGGCCTTCGCGCAACGAGGTTGGGCCGAGGATCAGCAGCGGCACGTGGATGCGCTGGGCCGCCGGCTGCACCGCGCCAGCTGGGATGCTCAGGCACAGCTGGGTATGTGGAGCGACATCGCGAGCCAGGCCGAGTCGGTGCTCACGCGGGCCCGCCACGACGAGCAGGCCGGTCGCGCGCTGATGAACGCGCAGTGGCATCTCGGCGATCGCGCGTCGGCGCTGCGCACGTACGAGGAGCTCCGGCTCGAGCTGCGCGACGAGCTGGAGGTCGAGCCCAGCCCGGAGACCGACGCCCTGTTCAGCGCGATCGTGAGTGGCGCCGAACCCGGGCCGGTGCTCACTCCGCGTCCAGGCGAGGTCGCCGGCAGCTCGACCCTGATCGGCCGGCACGACGAGTACGCCGCGATGGTCGACCGCTGGCACCTCGCTGCCGCCGGTCAAGCCGGCGCGATCCTGGTCACCGGAAGCCCGGGCTCGGGATGTTCGTCGCTGGCGCAAGACCTGGCCGACTACGCCGATCGCGGTGGCGCCCGCGCGATCCGGGTCGACTGCTTCGAGGGCGAGCGGTCGTCACCGCTGCAGCCACTCGTCACGGTGCTCAGCCGGATCCTGCTCTCGACCGCTCCCGACGCCGTGCCGGCCATGCTCGGTTCGTGGACCGACACGGCGGTGGAGCTGGTGCCCGATCTGCGCGACGTCGTGGGCGCAGCGGAGTACCGGCGCGCGAGCCCGGAGATCGAGCACCGGCGGATTCTCAACACTCTGCGCCATGTGCTCACGACCGCGGCCGAAGCCCAACCGCTGTTGCTGTTCTTCGACGACCTGCACCTGGCCGGCACGGCCACCTTGGAAGCACTCCAGTGGCTCCTCCACACCATCAGCGATGCGCCCCTTCTCGTCGTGGCGACCGTCCCGTCCGACCGGCTGGACCCAGACCTTCGCGCCTTGGCAGGCAACGGCTTGCTGGTCGAGCTCGGTCCACTCACCGAGGTGGAGGTGGCCCAGCTGGCGAAGCAGGCAGGCCGCGCTTCGGAGGCGGCCTTCGTCTGGGAGCTGACCCAGGGCCAGCTGATGTTCGTGATCGAGGTGCTCGCCGCCTTGAACCGCGGGGAGGCCGAGCCGGAGATTCCCGGCACCCTGCGCTCGATGGTGCTCGACCGGGTCCGACGCAGTGGCAGCGACGTGGACGAGTTGCTCCAGGCCGCGGCCGTGATCGGGACCGCGTTCGACCTCGACACCCTCGAGCAGCTGGCCGGTCGTCCGGCCGTCGATCTGATGCCCACGCTGCAAAAAGCGATGGCGGCCGGTTTGCTTGCCTCCCGCAACGAGTTGTTCGTGTCGTCGCCGCCGATCCTGCTGCAGGCGCTGTACGACAATCTCCCCGGACCGGTCCGGGTGCTGCGGCATCGTCAGCTGGCGGAGATCTTCTCGGCCCGGCCGGAGCTGCGGGCACATCACCAGGAGCGCGCCGGCCTGACCGCGGCGGCGGCAAGGTCGTGGTACGAAGCGGCCACCTTGGCGCGCCGCTCGTTCGCGAACGCCGACGCCGTACGGCTGTTCACCTCGGCACTCGACGCCGCCCGCAAGGCCGACGATCAGGAGCTCGAAGGGCTCGCCCTGATCGGCCGCGGCGCGGCCCGCGAAGAGCTCGGTGACTTCGACGCGGCGACCGACGACCATCAGGAGGCGGAGGCGCTGGCTGTCGCCCGCGGCGACCGCTCGCTCCGGGCCACCGCGGTCGAGCGGCTCGGCTGGACGGCGTACTACCGGCGCGACGTCGAGGAGGCCGTGGCCCGCGCGGACGAAGCATCCCGGATGCCCGGCGCCCGGCCCAGCGCGTGGAACCTGCTCGGCCGGACCAAGCACTGGGCCGGCGATTTCGACGCCGCCTATCGCGCGTATGAGCGCGCCCTCGACGAGAACGGCGACGAGGACGGGGCGGTGAAGGCCTCGGTGTCGAGTTGCCTCGGCGCGCTGCTCGCGCACGCCGACCGGTACGGCGAGGCGATCGAGGTGCTCGACGACGCGGTCGCGATCTCCAACCGCATCGGCGCGTTCCATCCGTTGCTGCGGGCACTGTTCTTCGCCGGCCTGGCCCGCGGCAACGCCGGGGATCTGTCCGGCGCCCTGACCGTGCTGCAGACGAAGGCCGCGATCCTCGAGCGGTACGACGTCTCGTTCTACCGCGCGCGGACGAACACCACACTGGCCTGGGTCTGGCGCGAGCTCGGCGAACCCATCCGGGCCCACGACCTGTCCGAGCTCGCCCTGAGTCAGTCCCGCGAGGTGGAGGCGGGCAGCCTGCAGATCGAGCAGGAGCTGCATGCCTTGTGCTCGCTCGCGGACAGCGAGCGCCTCGATGGCCAGACGGAGCTCGCCGCCGAGCGGCTGGAGACGGCCGGCCGGCTGATCGAGCACTGGCTGCCGTTCCGGTGGCGGGCGGACCTCCGCGTTCGCGAGGTGCGCTGCCGGATCGGACTCGACGATCCCGAGTCGCTGCTCGATGCCGCGCGTACGGCGGGCTCGCTCAAGTACCAGGCCTTGGCGTTCCACCTGCTGGGCCGCGGCGAGGACGCCGCGACCCTCGCTCGGCAGACCGGATCCCTGCTGCTCCTCGGTGAGGTCGGCGGCCCCGACGAGGCCCGCGACGCGCTGCGCCGGTTGGAGGCCACACTCCCCCGGCAGCTCAGGACGAACTTCGCGCAGGCGGGACGGCTGCCGCGCGCCAACTCCTGACGGTCCCGGCGGCGGTGGTGGCGAGTCCGATCCCCCAGAGGAGAGCAACGCCTGACGACCCGCCGATGGCCGACACCGTGGCCACCGCCTGGTCGAACCCGGTGACGTCGTTCGCCGCCGCGTGCGCCACCAGGTCATGCACAGGTGCCAGGCTCTGGCCCCGGGCCGCCCAGGCCAGGAACGAACGACTGAGATTCGTCGTCGCTGCCTCCGCTGCGACTCGCAGCAGGCCGTCGGGGTCGTCGCCCCGCCAAGCGTGGACCAGCAGGACACCCGCGAGTACGTCGTCGCCGGTCGGCGTCAGGCCGCCGCCACGGCCTTCGAGTAGCTCCCTGGCCGCGGTCAGATCATCCGTGGCCACGGCCCGACGCACCGACTCCCAGCAGTTCCGCAGGTCGTCAGGCACTGCCAGCCGGTGGCGCATCGTCTTCAGTGCCGTCGTCGCCAGGTGCAGCTCGGTTGCGGCGGGCATCCGCGGCCTGAACACAGTGGCCCCGGCCAGGTCCAGCTGCCATTCGGTCGAGCGAAGCCGCGTGCCGTCGCGCCAGACAGCGAGGCCCTCCGGCACGCGAGCGGGGGCGTGCTCAACGATCAGGTGGATCGGCCCGGGTGCCACGGCAGGTCCGGCGACGGCGTACATGTCGCCGTGGACCTGCACGTAGCAACCGTTCCGGAAGGTTCCCACCACGGTCCCGTGCGCCCCGTCGGGGTGGGCGGCCGCGACACCCTCCCCGACGACGATCGGCGCGAGGTGCTCGGTCACGTGGTCAGGCAAGCCGTCGGTCGAGATCGAGCAACGCATCGGTGAACGGCTCGATCGGCGCCCAGGCCACGCCGGCACCAACCTGACCGGTGCCATCGGTCTTGTGGATGATTCCGGTGTTCACGGCCGGCGTGATGCCGAGCTCGACCACCTTGCGTACGTCGACACCCACCGGGGTCCCGACATTGTCGAGGATCGGCAGCCGGAACCGCGGGCTCTCCCCCGCACAGATGCGCTGCATGCTCCGGGTGGCGGCGATCGCGTGCGACATCCGGCCACCGAGGAAGCCGGCCACCGCGGGCGAGTTCGCCGCGGCCGGGCCGCCCAGTCCGACCAGCTCGAGCACGGCGCTGTCGCCGATGTCCGGCGCACTCGTCTCCGGGCCGAAACCCGGGTAGTACAAGGCATCCTGGATCGGCGGCGAGGGCGCGAGGAACCAGTCACCACCGCCGGCCAGGCGGACGCCGTACGTCGTCCCGTTGCGCGCCATCGTCGTGACGATGCTCGCGTCGCGCACCTCGCCGGCCCACTCCACCAGCGACTTCGCCGCGGCCATCGCCACGTTGAGGAACATCAGGTGGTTGCCGCTGAGGAAGGTCGCCACCTCGGGCGCCGCGGGGTGCTGCGCCCGCACCAGGTAGGGCAGCAGGTCGCGCAGGAACAGGTTCGTGGTCGCCTGGACGCGCATGTGCACGTCGTCGCCCATCGGAACGCCTTGCGCGGCAAGGGCGAAGGCGTCGACCGGACCGTGACTCGCGAGGGCTTCGGCCAGCACCGGTCCGACCTTGTCCCGGACGAACACGATCCGCGCGATGGCGTCGTCACTGTCGACACCGAACCACTGCACCGCGCCCGATCCCTGGTTGATGCTGGAGTACGCCGTCGTACCGCCGAGCTCGTTCTGGACGACGTACACCGGCGCCGACGGGCCGATCGACGTGGCCATCGGGACCACCGTCCGGTGCTCGTTGGCGGGCTCGAGCTCTACCTCGCCGGACTCGACCAGCCGGCCGGCGGCAGCGACATCGGGAGCCCAGCCCTCAGCCACCACGGCTGCCCGCACCGACCGCTGGAGTGGGTCGGGCATCTGTTCCCAGGCGATCGAGGGACCGCAGTGCAGGATGGTGCGCTCGCCCATGCCCGGGATGACAGCACCTGCGCGGTCGACGCCAACCAGCAGCGGCACGCCTTCGTTGAGCCGCCGGATCACCTCGGAGTTGGCCTTGTCGATCCGGCCGGCCGCGGGACCCAGCAGCCGGGCCAGCGCCGCCACGGTCCGAGCGTCACCGCCGCCGGGGATCCGCCAGTCCACACCGATCACCGGCCGGTCCTGATCCCGCAGGGCGGTCTCGAACAACGGGAGCCCGATGTTGACCACGTCAACGGCGGCCGGCAGATCGACGACGGGAGTCTGACTCATCACGATGCCTTTCGAGGGGTGACAGCCGGAGCAGATATCTCTCGACCGATATGAGCATCTACTATAGGATACGAGTCATGATCGATCCAGCCCCGACTGCCGTCCAGTCCCTGCCCCGCGTGGACGACGTGGTGGCGGTCGTCCGCCGGCACGCGGGCGTCTCCGGGAAGGGCGCGATCGCCCAGGTGTCCGAGTTCGTCGACACCAGCGATCCCCTCCACGGTCCCGGCGACGACGGCGCCGTGGTGCGGCTCGACGGCGCCTCCGCCGTGGTCTGCGGTGAGGCGATCGCACCGGCCTTCGTCCGCCAGGATCCGTACGGCGCGGGCATCGCCGCCGTCCTGGCCAACGTCAACGACGTCGCCGCGATGGGCGGAGTCCCGAAGGCCATCGTGAACACGGTGGTCGGCCGCGACGCCGACGTGACGGAAGTCCTCCGTGGAATGGCCGACGCCGCCACGATGTACGACGTCAAGATCGTCGGCGGCCATCTGACCCGGGCCGACGCGGACACCTCGTTGTCGGCGTTCGCGCTCGGGCAGGTGCACTCCGCGCTCTCGATGGCGCACGTACGACCGGGCCAGGCGGTGCTGTTCGCGGCCTGTTTGGACGGCACGATGCGGACGGACTTCCCGTTCTTCACCTCCATCGCGGAGCAGTCCGCGACCTTGGCCCGCGATGTCCGGCTGCTCGCCCAGGTCGCCGACGACGGGTCAGCCGTAGCCGCGAAGGACGTGTCGATGGCCGGCGCACTCGGATCACTGGCGATGCTGCTCGAGTTCACCCGCCACGGCGCGTCCGTCGACCTCCGGCGGATGCCGATGCCGGCCGATGCGGACCCATTGCGCTGGCTGATCGCCTTTCCGACGTACGCGTTCTGGCTCACCGCTCCGGCGGATCGCGTCGCGGACTGTGCCGCAGTGTTCGAGCGGCACGGTCTGGTCTGTGCGGAGGTGGGTCAGGTGACCGAAGGCAGCCGGCTGACCGTCGGAGACGGCGAGCACGAGGCGGTCCTGATGGATCTGGCCACGGAGACGATCACCGGTCTGTGGGCCTGAGGCCTCAGCCTGCCCGCAGGTCCGGCACCTCGACGAGCGGCTCGAGCATGAGTTCGGCCGGTCTCCCGGGGAGGAGGAAGGGCGGCGCCTGTGTCAGGTCATAGACCATCGGCTGGTGGTCGCGGCCGCAGTACGGCGCGGGAGCACCGGCCCGGGTCCAGCCGAGCCGCTCGAAGAAGCGCACGTTCGGCAACTGGATCTGGGCCACCATCTGGGCGCCGCCGAGTGCGCCTGCCGTCGCGACGGCGAAGCGGACGAGCTCGGCCCCGACCATCGAGGACCGGTGCGACGGGAGTACGGCGAGCCGGTCGCCCTGCCACAGCTCGCCGTCCAGCCGGTACAGCCGCACCGTGCCGGCCGCGCAAGAGCCCTGCGCAGCCAGCACGTGGATCGTGTTCGCGTCGCGGTCGTGCCCATCGAGATCGGTGAGCTCCAGGATGCGCTGCTCGAGCACGAAGACCCGCTGACGGATCGCGTAGTGCCGGGCGAGATCCGGCCCGGCCGCCCGCCAGACGCCGATGTCGGGCGAGCGGGCCATCACGCGCTCCGCACCGGCAACCGGCCCGGCATGCCCAGCTGGATGGTTCGTTCGAGCGACCCCAGTGCCGAGCAGGCCTGACACCGCGCGCAACCCGCGGAGACCTTGTCCGCGGTCAGTCCGCGCTTGACCAGCTCGGGCGCCACCGCCCGCGCGATGCGCTCGGTGTAGGCACGACTCGGCGGGACGGCATCGGCCATCAGGCTGCCGGGCACCGGGCGCAGCGGAACGATGAACGGGTAGACACCGATGTCGATCGCCCGCTTGCAACCGGCCAGCGTGACCTCCGGACCCTCGCCCATACCGAGGATGACGTACGTCGACACCTGTCCTTCGCCGAACCGCTCGACGGCGTACTCCCAGGTCTCGAAGTAGCGCTCGATACCGGTGCGGGCCTTCGGCGGCGCGACCCGGGCGAGCACCTGCGGATCGAACGACTCGACATGGATCCCGAGCGAGTCGATGCCCAGGCTGTGCACCTTGTCGATGACAGCCAGGTCGGTCGGCGGTTCGAACTGCACCTCGACCGGCAGCCCGGAGGCCTCCTTCATCGCATGGCCGCACTTGCTGACGTAGTACGCGCCGCGGTCCTTGCCCCACGTCGATCCCGTGGTGAGGGTGATGTCCACGGCCCCGTCGAGATCGCGCGCAGCGACCGCGACCTCGGCGAGCTGCTCGGGCCGCTTCACCTTGACCGTGTTGCCCGACGCGAGCGAGACACCGATGCCACAGAACGTGCACTGGTCGTCGTTACCCCAATAGGCACAGGTCTGCAGCACGGTGCTCGCCAGCGAGTCCAGGTGCATCAGCGCGAGCTTCCAGTACGGCGTGCCGTCCGCGGTCTCGAGGTCGTAGAAACGCGGCCGCCCGGCCGGTGTCGCGGACGCCAGCCGCACCCCGTCGCGGTAGATCCCGTGGCCGGAATCCTCCCGCTCCAGGGAGTACGGCGTACTCGCGACGTACGCGGCGTCGACGGGGACCGTGACGGGCGTCCCCTCGACCCAGATCATGCCCGCGTCCGACGGACCGGCGCCACCGGGCCGACGCTCCAACGGTCCGCTGACCGTGAGCCCCTTCTCCTGGAGCTCGAGGATCAGGTCACTCAGCCGACTGCCGTCGTCGACCGTGGCGATGGGGGTCCGGGTCTGTGCCGTCTGGGTCACGGGAGCGTCCTTCCGAGCGTGTCGTCCTGCAGCGCAATTGGCTTACCGTATCTCCTGACAGACACGTTCGTCTATCATCCGACACGATCCGCCGCGGCCGCCTCCTCGACGACCTCCCGCAACGCGGCCTCGCCACTGCGGAAGGACGAACTGTCGGAGTACGCGAGGTCGGCGATTCCGGGGTCGTCGTCCACGAGGTCACCGGTGCGCGGGTCGAGCCGGACCACGGTCAGCGTGCGGACCGTCGCGCCCGTGATCAGCTCCGGCTGGACCGCGGCGACGATCGCGAGACCGGACGCGAGGTGCATCCGCGTGGTGCCGTACGGATCCGCGAACCCGGCCAGCAGGTCACCGCTCTCATGCAGCACGACCCAGTCAGCGCCGTCCTGCCGGGCGGCAGCGATGAGCTCGGACCTGGCACGCCGGGTCTCGTCGGCCTGTAACGCCCCATGACGCAGCGCGAAGGCCGCACCTGCCACCTGATCCACCGGCAGCGAGCCGAGCGCAAGGCCCACCCGCTCCACGGCGGCGGCGACGATCCCGCCGGCCTCCGGCCAGCGATCGACCAAGGCGGCGGTCGACGTGATGTCCCGCAGTTCGTCGACGATCGCGCGGACCAACTGGACGGCGCGTTCGTAGCGCCCGACATCTCCGCCACCCAGGGAGTACAGCGCCTGTTCCGACGCACGCCAGGAGGATCGCAGCGCTCGGGCGGTCATCTCGTCAGTCATCGCACATCTCCCTGGTCGGGTTCGCTCGATATCTACTATACGACATGACCATCTGCTATGTTGTGCCATCTGCATCGGGCGGATGCCAACGCCCGCCCCCGGACAGTGGGAGCCGTACATGAGCGATATCGCGGTCATTGCCCTCGGCGGCAACGCACTCACCCGCGAGGACCAGCGGGGCACCGTCGAGGAGCAGTACTCGAACGCCTTGGCCATGGCCAAGTCCGTCCGGTCACTCCTGCGCAGAGGCTGGCAGATCATCATCGTCCACGGGAACGGGCCGCAGGTGGGCAACCTGGCGATCCAGCACGAGGAGGGCGCCCGGCTGGTGCCGGCGCAGCCGCTGTTCTCCCTCGGCGCGATGACCCAGGGAGCCCTCGGCAGCCTGATCTGCCTGGCCCTGCACGAGGTCTGCGGCCGCGAGATCTCCGGTGCCGTCTCGGTCGTCACCCACATCGTTGTCGACCGCAACGATCCGGCGTTCGCCCAGCCCAGCAAGCCGATCGGGCCGTTCTTCACCGAGGGCGAGGCGGAGCAGTTCGCCGGCACGCGCGGCTGGACCATGGTCGCCGACGCGGGCCGCGGCTTCCGCCGGGTCGTGCCGTCCCCGACCCCGCAGGCGATCCTCGAGGCGAACGCCGTCGCGGCGCTGACGCAGTCCGGTCACATCGTCGTCGCCGCGGGCGGTGGCGGCATTCCGGTGATCGAGGAGAACGGCGCCTACCGCGGCGTGGACGCCGTCATCGACAAGGACTTCGCGGCCGAGCGGATCGCGGTCGCGGCGAACGCGAACGCGCTCGTGATGGTCACCGGTGTGCCGTCGGTCAAACTCGACTTCGGTACGCCGCGGGAGCGGTCCGTGGAAGAACTCACGGTGACCGAGGCCCGGCGGCATCTCGCCGACGGGCAGTTCCCGCCCGGGAGCATGGGCCCGAAGATGAGCGCCGCGATCAAGTTCGTCGAGGGCTCGTCCGCGGCCGAGCGGCCGCGCTTCGCCGCGATCACCACCCCTGAACTCGTCTACGCGACCCTCGACGAACCCCACGGGGTGGTTGAGGGACACCGTGGCACTCGGATCCTGACCGAGGACGTCCCCACCCCCGCCACCACCAAGGAGCTGGTCGGATGAGCACCCGCGTCGCCGTACGCAAGAACTCCTACAAGGACAGCGTGCGCCTCCTCGAGGCCACCCGCGCGATCCTCGGATCGCCCGGGGTGTCCTGGGGCTGGGCCCTGATGGCCACCCCCGCCAACCTCGAGACCCTCGCGGAGCAAGGCATCGCCGGCGACGCGGACGGCGCAGCAGCGAACGATCTTGTGCTGGCAGTCCGGGCCGATGACGACGACGCGGCGGCAGCAGCGTTGGAGACCGCCGAGGCGACGCTCTTCGCGGCCAACGCGCAGGAAGCGGACGACGCCGTACCGAACGCCACCGATCTGGCCGGCGCGCTCGCCGAGCGGCCGGATGCCAATGTCGCGATCATCTCGGTGCCCGGCTCGTACGCCGCGCTCGAGACGCACAAGGCGCTGACGGCCGGCCTGGACGTGCTCCTCTTCAGCGACAACGTGCCGCTCGAGGAGGAGATCGAGCTCAAGGAACGGGCCCGCGACCTCGGCCGGCTGGTGATGGGGCCGGGTGCCGGTACGGCGATGATCGCCGGAGTCGGCCTCGGATTCGCCAACCGGGTCAGCGCCGGTCCGGTCGGCATCGTCGCCGCGGCCGGAACGGGGGCGCAGGAAGTGATGAGCCTGCTGGACCGCTGGGGCATCGGAGTCTCGCACGTCATCGGCGTCGGCGGCCGTGATCTGTCACCCGAGGTCGGCGGGCTGATGGCCGAGTCGGCGCTGCGCGCGCTCGACGCGGACGAGCGGACCCAGGCGATCCTGCTGGTGTCCAAGCCGCCGTCGCGCGAGGTGGCCGAGCGGCTGCTGAAGGTACCGTCCAAGCCGACCGTGGCCGCGCTGATGGGCCTGCGGGACAGCCTGTCCACCGCGGAGCACGTGACGGTGGTCAACACCCTCGAGCGGGGTGCCGCCGAGACCGTCGCCCTGGTCGGCGGATCAGCCCCTGATCTGGTGCAGGGGCTGGCCGAGGAGGTGGCCGGTCTGATCACCGGGCTGGCACCGGCACGACGCAAGGTGGTCGGTCTCTACAGCGGTGGAACGCTGTGCTACGAGGCCTTGACGATCGCCACCGACCACCTCGGCTCGATCCACTCCAACGTCCCGCTGGACAAGTCGCTCACCGTCGACGCGGCGACCCCCGACTCGCATCTGTTCCTCGACCTCGGCGAGGAGGAGTACACCAAGGGCCGTCCGCACCCGATGATCGACCCGCAGGCCCGGATCGAGTTCCTCGAGCGGCAGGTCGACGACGCCGCCGTGGCCGCGGTCCTCCTCGACGTGGTGATCGGCGACGGTGCCCACGAGGATCCGGCCGGTACGCTCGCGCCCGCCATCGAGAAGGTGGTCGGCTCCGGCGCGACGGTCGTCGCCTACGTGCTCGGCACCGAGCTCGACCCGCAGGGATTCGCGGCCCAGCAGGACACCTTGCGCCGCGCGGGCGCCATCGTCACCGAGACGGCCGCCCGGGCCGCGCTCGCCGCCTCGGCGATCGCGTTGCGCGACCCCGCTCTGGTCGCGGCGGAGCTGTAGGCGATGGCTGACCGCCTGCGCCTCGCGCTCACGACGTACTCGGTCAAGCCACGCGGTGGCGTCGTCCACACCCTCGAGCTCGCCGAAGCACTGCAGGCGGCCGGGGTCGACGTCACCGTGGTGGCGCTGTCCGATCAGGGGAAGGGCTTCTTCCGGAAGGTCGACGTACCGGTGCACCTGGTCGAGGCACCGGCCCCCGCTGCCACGCTCGAGGAGCGGGTGTTCGACTCGATCGCCACGCTGACCGAATGCCTGAGCGAGATCGGCGACCAGTTCGACATCGTGCACAGCCAGGACTGCATCTCGGCCCGGGCCGCCGCACGCGTCCGCGACGCGGGTGCGCCGTACCGGCTGATCCGCACGGTCCACCACGTCGACGACTTCACCACCCAGGCGCTGATGGACTGCCAGCGCAACGCGATCCTCGAGCCGGACGACGTGCTCGTGGTCAGCAAGCTCTGGCAGGAGCAGTTGCTGCGGGACTACGGCGTCCACGCGGGCATCGTCACCAACGGCGTACGCACCGACCGGTTCGGCGCCGGCATCAGTGAGCTGCGCCGCAAGGAGTTGCGGCGCAGGATCGGCGCCGGCGACCGCTTCGTCTACCTCACGGTGGGCGGCATCGAGCCGCGCAAGGGCACCGCCTATCTCGTCGAGGCGATGGCCCGGCTGAAGGCGACGCATCCGGACCCTCCGCTGCTGGCGATCATCGGCGGGCATTCCTTCCAGGACTACCGCGCGTACCGCGAGAACGTCCTCGACTCGCTGGAGTCGAGTGGTCTGCGGCTCGATGACGACATCGTCCTGCTCGGCACCGTTCCGGACGAGGAACTGCCGGAGTGGTTCGGCGCGGCCGACGGTTTCGCGTTCCCCTCGATGAAGGAGGGGTGGGGGCTGGTGGTCCTCGAGGCGATGGCGGCGGGGCTTCCGGTCGTCACGTCCGACATCGACGTGTTCCACGAGTTCCTGACCGACGAGCAGGACGTCCTGATGACCGGCGCGGGCAACGCCGAATCGCTGGCGCTGGGTCTGGCGCGCCTGGTCGACGACGACACCACCCGGCAGCGGCTGGCCTTGCGCGGTCCGGCCGTCGCCGCGGCGTACCCGTGGTCCGGCACCGCCGCACAGCACCTCGAGGTCTATCGACGAGCACTCTCATCCACCACCGAAGGAGACCACGACCAATGCCGAGCAACGTAGCCACCACCGAGCGCATCCCGGTCTGGGCGTACCTGATCGCCGTAGTGTCGTTGATCGCGCTGTACCTGATGCTCCAGGACAACGGCGCGGTGCTGTCGACCCTGGCGCCGTACGTCCACGAGTTCACCCACGACGGACGCCACATTCTCGGCGTGCCCTGCCACTAGGGACGACGAGATGAACCTCTGGCCGTCAACACTTCGTGCCGCGCTCACCAGCGGACTCGCCGCCGGTGTGGTCGCGGCCGCTTTCAGCTTCGTGGTCGTCGAACCGACCGTCCGGCTCGCGCTGGCGGTCGAGGAGAGCCGCACCGCGATGGAACACACGCACGGCGAATCAGGGCACGACACCGAGCTCGTCTCGCGCGGCCTGCAGCAGATCGGCGGTGCCCTTGCCGTGATCGTCGCCGCGCTGCTGCTGTCCCTGCTGTACGCCGTTGCCCTGAGCCGATTCCGGCGTACGTCGAACTTCAGCGAGCTGGCCAGTGCCCTGGTCGTGGCCGGCGGGGGCTTCGCGGTCTTCGCACTCGCGCCCGGCCTCAAGTACCCGGCCAACCCGCCCGCTGTCGGCGACCCGGACACGGTCACCGAGCGCACGCTCCTCTACGCGTGCGCGATCGCCATTGCGGCTCTGACACTCATCGCGCTGCTCGCCGTCGTCCGCACCGCCCAGCGGCGCGGGTGGTCGTCCACCCGCACCTGCTGGAGCGTCGTCGGCGTGCTGGTCGTGGCGGGTGTCCTGCTCTTCGCCGGTCTGCCGCCCAGTCCCGATGCGATTCCCGCAGACGTCGCCGCGGGCCTGGTCTGGCGGTTCCGGCTCCAGTCGCTCGGCACGCTCGCGCTGCTCTGGACCACGTTGGGTCTGGTGACCGGCACGCTGCTGGCACGGGCGAGCCACACCGCTACGGCGTACGCCCGAACTCACCGGGCGTTGAGCGGTCGCTGACCCTCCCGCTCCCCGGCATCGAGTACGTCGATGCCGGGGAGCTTCTTGCCCTCGAGGTACTCCAGCGAGGCCCCTCCCCCGGTCGAGATGTGGCCAAAGGCGGTCTCGTCGAAGCCCAGTCGCCGTACGGCGGCCGCGGAGTCACCGCCGCCGACCACCGACAGTCCGTCGATCTCGGCCAAAGCCTGTGCCACGGCACGGGTGCCGGCCGCGAACGCATCGAACTCGAAGACGCCCATCGGGCCGTTCCAGAAGACGGTCCGGGCGCCGGCCAGTGCGGCCGCGAACGCCTTCGCGGACTCGGGACCGATGTCCAGTCCCATCCGATCCGCAGGAATCTCGTCGGCCCGCACGACCTCGGCCACGGCGTCGGCGGCGAACCTGTCGGTGACCAGCACGTCGACGGGCAGCAGGAGCTCGACGCCCCGGTCCGCCGCGCGTTCCAGGTACTCGCGGCAGACCGGGATCTGGTCCGCCTCGAGCAGGCTGTTGCCGACCTCGTATCCCTTGGCCGCAAGGAAGGTGTAGGCCATCCCGCCGCCGATCAGCAGCCGGTCGGCCTTGCCGAGCAGGTTGTCGATCACGCCGAGCTTGTCGGACACCTTCGCACCGCCGAGCACCACCACGTAGGGCCGCTCGGGAATCCGGGTGAGCCGCCGGAGTACGTCGATCTCGGTGGCGACGAGCTGACCCATTGCCGCTGGCAACCGTTGTGCCACGTCGTACACGGAGGCCTGCTTGCGGTGCACCACGCCGAAGCCGTCGCTGACGAAGGCATCGGCGAGAGCCGCCAACCGGTCCGCGACCTGGCCGCGCTCGGCATCGTCCTTGCTGGTCTCGCCGGCGTTGAAGCGCACGTTCTCCAGCAGCGCGACCCGGCCGTGATGAAGCGACTCGACCGTTGCCTGGGCGCTCTCGCCGACACTGTCGGTCGCGAAGGCCACCTGCGCGCCGAGCAGTTCGCCGAGCCGCTCGGCAACCGGAGCGAGCGAGAAGGTCGGGTCCGGCGTTCCGTCCGGCCGGCCGAGATGCGCGGACACCACGACCCTGGCGCCTCGGTCTGCGAGGCGCCGGATCGTGGGAACGCTGGCCCGGATGCGGCCGTCGTCCGTGATGGTGCCGCCGTCCAGCGGGACGTTCAGGTCCGATCGGACCAAGACTCTCCGGCCGCGTAGTCCACCCAGCTCTCGGCTGAGGTCGTCGATGGTTGCCATCGGCTCAGAGACTCGCGCCGACGTGCGTGACCAGGTCGGCCAAGCGGTTGGAGTAGCCCCACTCGTTGTCGTACCAGCCGACCACCTTGACCTGGTTGCCGATCACCTTCGTCAGCGGTGCGTCGAAGATGCAGGACGCCGGGTCGGTGACGATGTCGGAGGAGACGATCGGGTCGGTGGAGTACCGCAGGTAGCCCTTGAGCTCGCCGTCGGCCGCCGCCCGCACGACCTCGTTGACTTCCTCGACCGAGGTCTCGCGCGCCGCTTCGAACGTCAGGTCCGTGGCGGAGCCGGTCGGCACCGGGACCCGGATCGCGTAGCCGTCCAGCTTCCCCTTCAGCTCGGGCAGCACCTGGCCGATCGCCTTCGCGGCGCCCGTCGAGGTCGGTACGACGTTGATCGCAGCGGCCCGGGCCCGGCGCAGGTCCTTGTGGATGTTGTCCTGCAGGTTCTGGTCGGCGGTGTAGGCGTGGATCGTGGTCATCAGGCCTTTGACGATCCCGAGACCGTCATGCAGGGCCTTGGCCATCGGGGCAAGGCAGTTCGTGGTGCAGGAGGCGTTCGAGATCACGGTGTGCGCGTCGGCGTCGTACTGGTCGTGGTTGACACCCATGACGATCGTGACGTCGTTGTTCGTGGCCGGAGCCGAGATGATGACCTTCTTCGCGCCACCGCTGTCGACATGCGCGCGGGCCTGGTTCGCGTCGGTGAAGAAGCCGGTCGACTCGACCACCAGATCGACGCCGAGATCCTTCCAGGGCAGCTTCGCGGGGTCGCGTTCGGCCAGGGCGGCGATCGACGCGTGGCCAACGACGATTTCGTCGCCGGTCGCGCTGACGTCGGCGTCCAGCCGGCCGAGGATCGAGTCGTACTTCAGCAGGTGCGCCAGAGTGGACCTGTCGGTCAGGTCGTTGACGCCGACGATCTCGATGTCGGCCCCGGACGCGCGGACCGCACGGAAGAAGTTGCGGCCGATCCGGCCGAAGCCGTTGATGCCGACACGAACAGTCATGAAGACGGAACCTCCAGAGTGGACGGGGAACGATGGACGTCAGCGGGTCTTGTCGCGGCGCTCGAGCAACCGCCACAGCATCGGGGTGAAGATCAGCTGCATGGCCAGATCCATCTTTCCGCCGGGGCAGACGATGGTGTTCGGCCGCGACATGAACGAGTCGTGCAGCATCGACAGCAGGTAAGGGAAATCGATCCCGTGCGAATCCTTGAACCGGATCACGAGCATCGACTCGTCCGGCGCCGGGATCGTCCGCGCGATGAACGGGTTGGACGTGTCGACCACGGGGACGCGCTGGAAGTTGACGTGGGTGCGGGAGAACTGCGGGCACATGTAGTTCACGTAGTCGTGCATCCGCCGCAGGATCGTCTCCGTCACCGCCTCGGTGGAATAGCCACGCATGGCCTTGTCCCGGTGCAGTTTCTGCGTCCACTCCAGGTTGATCACCGGCACGACACCGATCAGCAGATCCGCGTGCTGTGCGACGTCGACCTTCTCCGTGACGACCGCGCCGTGCAGACCCTCGTAGAACAGCAGGTCGGTGTCGTCCGGCAGATCCGCCCACGGTGTGAAGGTGCCGGGGTCCTGTCCGAACGGCGCGGCCTCCGGCTCGTCGTGCAGGTACTTGCGCACCCGGCCGCCCCCGGTTTCGCCGTACTCGCGGAACAGTGCCTCGAGCTCCTCGAACAGGTTGGCGTCCGGGCCGAAGTGGCTGAAGGTGTGATCCCCCTCGGCGAACGCCCGGGACATCTGCTCCTTCATCCCCATCCGGTCGTAGCGGTGAAAGCTGTCGCCCTCCACGAACGCGGCCCGCACCTGCTCACGCCGGAAGATCTGCTCGAAGGTCCGCATCACCGAGGTGGTTCCGGCTCCGGACGAGCCGGTGATCGCGACGACGGGGTGCTTGGCTGACATGGGATCAACTCCTCAGGCGGTGGCGCGGTACAGGCCGCGGAAGCCGTACAACGGGTTGCTCTGCTCCTCGGGATCGGCGCCGTACTCGGCGTGGTACCGCTCGATCCGGTCGACCTCCTCGCGCGAGCCGAAGACGAACCCGGTCCGCTGGTGCAGCCCGGTCGGCCGGACCTCGAGCACGCGCTCACGTCCGGTCGAGGCACGGCCGCCGGCCTGTTCGATCAGGAAGGCGATCGGGTTGGCCTCGTAGAGCAGCCGGAGCCGCCCTTCCTGCGCGGGATCCTTGGTGTCACGCGGGTACAGGAACACGCCGCCGCGGGTCAGGATCCGGTGCGTCTCGGCCACCAGTGACGCGACCCAGCGCATGTTGAAGTCCTTCTCCCGCGGGCCCGTCGACCCAGCCAGGCATTCGTCGATATAGCGCCGTACGGCGGGCTCCCAGAACCGGCTGTTCGAGCTGTTGATCGCGAACTCCTTGGTCGACTCCGGCACCGTGATGTCCTGCCGGGTCAGGAAGAACTCGCCCAGGGCGGGATCCAAGGTGAAGGCGTGCACGCCGGTGCCGACCGTGAGGACCAGCAGGGTCGACGGGCCGTAGATCGCGTAGCCGCCGGCAACCTGTTCGGTGCCGGGCTGGAGGAAGTCCTCGAGCTCGGCGCCGGACCCGGGCGCGCGCAGGATCGAGAAGATGCTCCCGACCGACACGTTGACGTCGATGTTCGAGGAGCCGTCGAGCGGGTCGAACACGAGCAGGCAGTCGCCGCGCGGATACCGCGTAGGGATCGCGTAGGGCGCCTCGAGCTCCTCCGACGCCATCCCGGCGAGCAACCCACCCCATTCGTTGGTGCGCAGGAAGATCTCGTTCGCCAGTACGTCGAGCTTCTGCTGCTGTTCGCCCTGCACGTTCGTGGCCCCGGCGGCGCCGAGCACGCCGGCCAGCGCGCCGGACGCGATCCGCTGCGAGATCGCCTTGCAGGCCAGCGCGACGTCGAGGATCAGCGCGTCGACGTCGGCGGTCGAACCAGGGTGACGACGCCGTTCCTCGGTCAGGAACTGCGTCAGCGTCGGGCGTTCAGTCAGCATGGGCGCTCCTCGCGGCGGGGGTGGACTGTTCGAGCACACCAGCACCGCGTCCCGTCGGCATCCACCCGAGGGGTGACCGCAGGGGTGGTAGCCGATCACCAGCTCACCCACACACTCAGCCCTAAGGGTGAATCGGGACGTACGCACTGCTGACTAGCGTCGGTGGCACGCCGCACGTTCGTTGCCGGGAGGCCCCAATGCGCACCATCGACGAGACCGCAGCCACGATCCTGGAACCACCCAAGGGAATGCTTGTCGTCGACGAGTACGCCGAGGCCCTCGTCGGCGCGGACCGGGCCCACAGGTTCACCGAGGCAGTACTGCACACGGAAGGCCTGGGCGACTACGTCTCCGCCGTCCTTCTGACACCCGAGGCGTTCGCCGCGCTGCGTCCCAGCGGGAGCCGGCCGTTGATCGGCGTACGCATGACGACGCCGGAGATCTCCCTGGCGCACCTGGCCGGGCGCGGCGCGGCGTTCGCCGAGTGGCGCGAGAACCTGTCACCGCTCGACGTTCCCCTGGGCTCTGTCCACATCGGTGCGGAGGTGCTCGCCCGGGGAGCGGCGGCGGCGCAGGCGGCGGGGATTCTTCCCGTCCTCACTATCGCCATGCCGGAGCTCGGCGCCTCCAGCATTACCGTCAGTCAGGCCGTCACGACCAACGCGTTGCTCGCCCTGCGCGCCGAGCTCGACCGGGTCGGTGTCGATCCCAGCCGGCTGCTGTTGCGGATCAACATGGTCATCCCCGGCCTCTCGAACCCGGTGCCCGTGGACTCCGAGCAGGTCGCCCGCCTGACCACGGCTCTCTTGGAGAAGGGCGTGCCGGCCCAGACTCCCGGCGTACTGCTGCTCTCCGGTGGGCAACCACTCGACCAGGCCTGCGCGCGCTTGCAGGCCATCGCCGCGGACCCGGGCCATCCCTGGCAGGTGACCTACGGGTTCTCACGTTCGCTGGTCGCCGAGGCGGCCGAGGCCTGGGGACGCGCGCAGAACGCGGCCGAGAGTGGACGCGTCCTGCTGCAGAACTGCAAGCGGGCCAGCGAATCCGTCGCCGCCGCTCTCGTCTCCAGCGGGGCGCGTTCGTGAGCCACGTCCACGACGCGGCCGTCATTGACAGGTCTCAGCCGCTGCTGGCGAAGTACCGCGGGGTGATCTGCGACCTGGACGGCGTGGTGTACCGCGGTGCGCAGGCGGTGCCGGGTGCGATCCCGAGCTTGAACTCGATGGTTGCCGGAGAAGTCCCGGTGGTGTTCGCGACCAACAACGCATCCCGGACGCCCACAGCGGCCCGGACACATCTGCGCGAGCTGGGGCTCACCGACGACGGCTGGTCGGTCGTCACCAGCTCGCAGGCGGCCGCGGCGTACGTCGCTGGACGGCTTGCGCCCGGTGCGCCAGTTCTGGCCGTGGGCGGACCGGGCGTTGCCGACGCCCTCACCGAGGCAGGCCTGACGGCAGTTCGGGTCGCCGAGCTCGGCAGTGGGACGTCGGTGGAAGCTGTGGTGCAAGGCGCCGGGCAGGACGTGACCTGGCGCGACCTGGCCGAGGTGGCCTACCTGGCCCAGGCCGGCGCGATCTGGGTGGCGACGAACCTCGACGCGACGGTGCCGACCTCCCGCGGTCTGGCGCCGGGCAACGGCGCGTTCGTCGGAGCCGTACAGACCACGACGACTGCCGCTCCGCACGTGACGGGCAAGCCGGGTACGGCGTTGTTCGAGCTCGCATGCTCACGGCTCGGGTGCGACCGGTCCGAAGCCATCATGGTCGGCGACCGGCTGGACACCGACATCGTCGGCGCGCGATCGGCCGGAATGGACTCGCTGTTCGTGCTGGGCGGGGCGAGCAGCCTGCGTGACCTGGCGTTCGCCGAGGCCGACGCGAGGCCGACGTACTTCGCGTTCGACCTGTCGGGTCTGCTGCAACCTGGCCTGCATCGGCGACCCGAGCCCGACGAGGCGGTCGCGATCTCACCGGAAGGCGTGCTGTCCGTACGGCGTCCTGTCGCGCGGCACCGGCTCCTCCGAGCCGTCGTGTCGGCTGCTTGGCACGCCCGCGACCACGATCGACCGCTCGCCACGGACCCCGCTGCATGGACGGCTCTCGAACGTCGGCTAGGCATCTAAGCCAGGATCCGTGGACGACATGCTGTGTTCGCTGACACCAGCGGTCCAGCGTCCATGAGCTGGGCATCATTTCAGGCTCTTCTGCTGGATGTGTGGGCGAGGTCGGCTGGGCGTGCCAGCTCGACAGGTGGTGTCGGTCCAGGGGTGCTGGTCGGAGGAGGCATTCACGCCTGGCTCCGGCCGGCCACGCCGGGGCCGGAGCGGACACCTCCTGTCGCGCCGGCACGCCGCCAGCCTCCGGCCGCACCCTCGACAGCCTCCGCAGCCGGACCGGCCGCACCGTCGGCAGCCTTCGCAGCCGGACCGGCCGCACAGGGGCGGGCAGGTGCAGTGGCTGGATGGGTTCGTTGTGGCGGCGGGTGGGGCCGGTGGCGATCCGCGGGGCCTGGGACACCATGTGGGGGCCTCGGACAGGCTGTGCGGTGTCCGAGGTCCCCGGTACCTGTCCAGGGTCGCGGCAATCGCGCCGAGCAACACCCCCTGGCGGCGCAGCATGCCGGAACCCCGGCGGCCGGGCGTCTGGGCGCTGCCGACCGGACGCCGGGAACCGAGGCCCGCGACCGGACCACAGGCCGTCTCAGGTCACCGGTCCTGGGGCTCGCCCGCTAACCACGACACGGCAGATGCCACCACCCAGCCATCGAGCAGAACAGCCTCATTTCAGGCTCTGCTGCTGGATGTGTGGGTGATGTGGGCGGAGGTCCGGGATCCGGCCTGGCTGGTGAGGTTCGGGTGGCTGGGGTGCAAGGTCGACAGGAAGTGTCGGTTCAGCGCAACTGGTCGGCGGAGGTATTCAGGCGTGAAACCGGCCGGCCCGGGCAGGGCCCGGCCGATACTTCGAGCTGCACCACACCGGCCCACACCACCGGGTGCCCCAGGTCACCGGATCTGGGTCCGTCCTCCGACCAACACGCGCAGACCGCCGACCACTCACGCCGCGACCAGCGAGCGCCATTTCAGGGGGGATCTCCCCTGATCTTGCCCCTCTCGCGGTATTTCGGGCGGAGAAGGGGGGCATCTTGAGGGGAGATCCCTTCAAGTGGTTGGGTTCGGTCGACCGAAGGGAGCCGTTGCAGCCGCCGCTTCACGGACTCAGGCCAAGGCGTGCTCGACCAGGCGTGCCAGGCTCAGCAAAGCCGCGTCCGCAGCCGGCCGTCCCAGCAACTCCAGGCCGACCGGCAGCCCTTCGTCCGTTCTGCCCACCGGCAAGGTCAGCGCCGGCAGATCCGCCTGTGATGCGATCAGGGTGTTGACCGGCAGCCGCCGACTCGGCAGTCGCAACCGATCGCGATCCCGCCGCGGCGCCGGCACCCGAACGGTCGGGTAGACGAGGGCGTCCAATCCCTGACCCGCCATCACGTCCACGACCGTTTTACGCAGCCGACTCCGCGCGGCCTGCAGCTCGGCCCGGGCCTGAGCTCCAGGTGACGACCGCGTCGCGAGCAACTCGGCGAGATCCATTCCCTCAGGGAAGACACCCTCTTCGTACAGGTCGCTGAAGGATCTGCCGCCACGCGAGGCCAAGAAGGCGTCGATGTCCTCCCGCGCCGCCACCAGGTACGGCGAGCTGTCCCGAAGGAGGTCCCCGAGCTTCGGCACCTGGACCCGGTCGACGATCTGAACCCCGCAGGAGCGCAGACGAGCGAGTGCATCGTCGAATACCGCAGACACCTGCTCTGAGCCGTCCCATTCCATCGGACAGTCGGGGAACACGAGCGCACCGAGCCGGTAGCTTTCCAGCCGCCGCGGAGGTTCGTCCCATCGCTTACCCGCCAGCACTTCCAGCAGGACCGCGGCATCATCGACGCACCTGGCGAGCGGACCCGGGGTGTCCTGCATCGACACGAGTGCGGCCATCCCACGCGTCCGTACGAGGCCTGTCGTCGGACGCATCCCGACGACCCCGTTGAACGAGGCCGGCACCCGCACGGACCCTCCCGTATCGGACCCAAGCGCTACCGGTGCGAGCCCAGCCGCAACGGCCACCGCGGATCCACTGCTCGAGCCGCCGGCCTCATGCCATTCCGATCGACTGTTGACGGTGTCGAGCCCGGTGGACGAGTCGGACAGCCACGACATCGCGAAGTCCGGGGTCGCGGTCTTGCCGAGGATGATGGCTCCGGCTGACCTCAGTCGCCGTACGACCTCCGCGTCGTCTGCCGGAACGTAGTCGCGAAAGGCGCGGCACCCGAAGCTCGTGGGAATCCTTCGCGTCTCGAACACGTCCTTCACCAGGATCGGAATGCCGTGCAACGGGCCGAGCGGTTCGCCCGTCCGCCGGAGCTGCTCGTCGGCCGCCGCGGCGTCGCTTCCCGCCTGCGGATTCAATGCCAGTACGGCGCCCAGCCGCGGGTCGAGCTCGGCGATCCGCGTCAAGCACTCGTCGACGAGGGCGGTCGAGGTACGGACCCGCATCACCAGGTCGTGCCGGAGTTGGGCCAGGCTCGGCCAAGCAACCATCAGCAGGTGCAGTAGGAGCAGAGACCAGAGGAGTCGCTGTAGTAGCCGCAGTCGTGCGACGGCGGACGGGCGGGCCCGACCCATCGCCGGATGATCGTCGCCAGGCTGCACCGGCGGCAGGTTTTCCGGGTGACCAGGGTACCGGAGTCGGGCGTCTCCCAGTACGCGACAGTCTCGGACTCGTGGTCAGCTTCGCGGCCGCCACAATCGTCCGAGCCGCACACCAGCACCACCTGGTCGACCTCTGAGCTTTCGATCAGCATGGGTCCACCTCCTCAGATCGGGACGCCCCAGGGACGGGACTCGAACTCGAGGCGGTCCGCATCGTCGCGCAGCAGCCGGGCCGCCACGCGATGTGCCTCGACCGACGGCGGGAGCGACGCCCAGTACGGCGTCCGCGAGGCAAGGTTGGCGGCGGCTTCCTCCTCGCGTCGTGCCAGGGCGTAGAGCTGCTGGCACAAGGCTGTGACGAGGTCGGTGGTCCAGTGTCGTTCCCTGGCGATGCTCATCTGATCTCCCGGAGCTGAGGGGTCGTGATCAGATGGTCCGCCGGCCTGTTGCACGGGCGTTGCACCTCGCTGCAACGCCCGTACAGGCCGGGTCACAGCTCGACCGGTACGCCGATCAGCGAGCCGTACTCGACCCAGGAGCCGTCGTAGTTCCGGACCGACGGCTGGTCCAGGAGCTCGTGCAGGACGAACCAGCTGTGCGCACTGCGCTCACCGATCCGGCAGTAGACGACGATGTCGGCGGCGGCCTCGCCGGGTCCGGTCAGCGAGAGCCCGGCACCGGCGTACAGCTCGCGAAGCCGTTCGTCGGCGAGGAAGGTGCCGTCGTCTGCCACGGCCTGGGACCACGGCACGTTGACCGCGCCGGGGACGTGCCCGGGGACCTGCGGCTGCTCCTGCGGGAAGTGCGCCGGCGCCAGGATCTCGCCGGAGAACTCCGCCGGCGACCGGACGTCGAGGATGCTGTCCCGGCCGATGGCGGCGATCACGTCGTCGCGGTAGGCCCGCAGGTTCGCGTCCGCGGGCTGGGCCTGGTAGGCGGCCGGCCGGGGCGTGCGCGTACGGGCGGCCGGCGCATCCGTCAGCACTCGTCCATCGAGCTGCCAGCGCTTGGTGCCTCCGTCGAGGAGGCGCACGTCCCGATGACCGTAGAGCTTGAAATACCAGTACGCGTAGGCCGCGAACCAGTTGTTGTCCCCGCCGTACAGGATCACGGTGTCGTCCGGCGTGACCTGGTGCGTGGTCAGCAGTTCCTCGAAGGCGTCCTGGCCGATCAGGTCCCGGCGGAGCGGGTCCTGCAGGTCGGCGCGCCAGTCGAGGGCGAGCGCGCCGGGGATGTGCCGATCGGCGTGCGCCTGGCTGTTCTCGTCCACCTCGAAGACCACCACGGCGGGGTCGTCCAGCCGCTTCTCCAGCCAGTCACCGTCGACCAGCACCTGCTCTCGCGCCATCGTTCCTCCTCATTGATTAGTGTACGAATCGTTAGTGTACGTATCGCTGTCCGCTGCTCGATCCGACCGCTGCGAACGTGAGACGGCCGGCAGGCAGAATGTGCGCATGACCGAACTCCCGTCCGACTACCACCGCAGGCTTCCGTACGGCGAACGCATGTCAGCCGAGCCGTTGCTGGGCGGACCGTTCTTCCCGTTCGAGGGCGACATCCAGGTGGTGCCGCTGGCCGACCCGGTGCTTCCGGAGCCGCCGCGGCGCGGAGAGCCCGGCGGGGATGCGTGCCCGAAGTGTGCGGATCCGGACGGGTACGCGATCTGGGCGGACGAGCAGTGGAGTCTCAAGGCCGGGTTCCAGCTGAGCGGCCTGCCGATGGTCGCACTGCTCGAACCGCGCGAGCACTACCGGCTCGACAACCTGCCGCCGGAGTTGACCGCCACGCTCGGGCCGATGATCCAGCGCGTGGCCGGCGCGATCCAGCGGATCGACAGCGTGGGGCGGACGCATTTCAACCGGTGGGGCGATGGGAGCGAGCACTTCCACGTCTGGTTCCTCGCGCGGCCGGCCGGGATGATGCAGTTGCGTGGAGCCATGATCGCGGCCTGGGACGACATGTTGCCGAAGCTGCCCGCTGAGGAGTTCGCAGCGAACGCACGGCTGGTCGCCGCCGCCCTCAGCGAAGGTGGCGGCGAGCCGGTCGGCCTCGGGCGGCACTGACGGCCGAGCCCGACCGGTTCGCGCCGGTGGGGAAACTATTCGGCGCCTGGTGCAAGTTTCTTTCCCCACTCGAGTGGGCTACGCGATCACGGGCCTGAGCCGGTGGCCAGCGTGAAGATGCGGAGCCTGACTCCCTGCCTCAAGCCCCTCCCGGCCCGGGCTGGGTCAGCGGCGAGGGTGCTGACGGTAGTAGTCGCGCCAGACGAGCCGGTGGATCGGTACCCACCGCGGGATCGAGCGGATCCCGGGGATGAACGGCACGAGCACCAACCCGAGGGACAGCACCATCATCAGCGCCCAGACCTGGGCGTCGGCGTTGTCCGAGGTCGAGAACGGTTTGACCTGGTACCAGAACGTGTAGAGCCACATCCAGGGCTGTCCCGGGTAGTTCCCGGTCTCGTTCATCATGCCCCACTGGTCGCCACCGAGATTCCGCGCCCGCGCCTGGTCCTCCAGGTAGGCGCCGTCGGACAGCAGTAACAGGCCACGCGTCGCATCGCCCTTGTAGAAGTTGCCCTTGGCATCTAGTGCGCCTTCGAGTCCGCCGCTCCGGGCCAACCGCAGGAAGCTCGCCGTCAGGACCGGAACCGGGCCTTCGGCGGGCACGACCGGGATAGCGGAGGCGTTGGTGTCCGGTGCTGCGGCCAGCGCGTCGGCATAGGTCGCGGCCCAGGCCTGCCGCTGCTCAGGGGTCGCCGCATTCCAGCGGGCCAGTGCGCTTGTCAGCGCGGGGTCGCCACTCACACCGCTCAGCGGTGCGATGACCAGATCCTGCGGGGAGTCGACCGGGATCCGCACCCCTGCCCACCGCTGCAGCGCGAGCGGACCCAGGACCTGTCCGGACCCGGCGGTGTTGTACGGCGCGCCGTACTCGGCACTCGTGGTCGTGCCGGCCAGCTCACCGGCGGCAGTCGCCACAACGTCGTTCGGTGCATTGTTGGCCCAGTCCGCCAGGCTGATCGACTTCTCGTCGGGTGACGAGAACACCACCGCCAGGAGAACCGTCAGGACGACCACGACGGCCAGCGCCAGGACGAACTCCTTCACCAGGTCGTAGGAGCGGGTGGGAAAGTCGTGCGCATCCGGGGTCCGGTCGCGTCGCGCGGCCCGGTGCGGTGTGGAGGTCGCGTTCATCGCACGCCCTCCTCGTCGGACTCGTCAGGCTTCACCGCGGTCGGCGACTCCGCGTCGAGCGGCGGGACGACACCGTGCCGGCGGACCAGCACGACATGCGCGACCACCAGGATCCCCAGCAACCCGGGAAGCAGAGCGACGTGCCACAGCAGCATCTGACCCGGATTGAGCACATTGAACCAAGCACCGATGCCGACCGAGTTGAGGCCGTCCTTCGCCTGACCACCGATCCACTGCGCGTCGAAATTCGACTGCGACAGGTATCCGGTGAACGCGGTGCCGATGGAACCCAGGAACGCGACGACCCCGGTCATCCAGGTCAGCGCCCGCCGCCCGCGCCATGCGGCCATGAAGAACTTCCCCCACAGGTGGATCACCATGAAGGCGAAGAACAGCTCCACGCTCCACAGATGCAGCGAGTTCACGAAGTGCCCGACCGACGACGTATGCCACCAGGCCGCACCGCCCAGCGTCAGCACCACCCCAGAGGCCAGCACCGTCAGCAAAGCGGCCAGTGTCAGCGCACCGAAGACATAGATCCAGGAGTTGACGTACGCCGGTTGCCGGTCCGGCAACAGCTGACCGGGTGGGACCGTTCGTCCGAGCCGGGCGCGGAGACGGGCTGTCCAGTTCCGTGACTCCGGCTGCGATTGTCCCCCGGCCGCCGCGCGGCTCGCGACCGAGGTCATGATCCGGCCTCGTCGTCATCGTCCGAACGGCCCGTCGGGAACGGGACGACGAGGGCCAGTCCGAAGATCACGATCATCGCCACGATAATCACCAGGTTCGTCACCGAAATCTGGATGACGCCCCAGTGGATGTAGCTGCCCTTCATCTGGTCACCTCCGCGGAACCCGCTGTTGCTCCCAGAGTCCGCGCGGGCGGGACCGTTGGGCAGGGACCTAGGCCTCTACCGCACGGGACCAAAGTCGTGCTCTAGCGGTCCTTGGCAGGCCAGGGTGAGTCGGCGGGACGGAGGGATTCGAAGCCGGGGCCGTTGAGGGCGGTCCAGGCGGCGAGGGAGCCCATCACGAGGATGGGGTTCTGGAGGTGGCCGGCCAGGACGGCGCCGACGACGTCGATCAGGGGGGCCCACACGGTTTCCATGTCGGCCTCCTCGTGGAGGCGGTCGTAGGACTCGTCGTCGGGTGACAGGTCGCGGGCCAGGAAGATGCGGATCGCTTCGGTGGTCATGCCCGGCGAGGTGAACGCGTCGACCAGGATGCGCCAGTCGGCGGCCTTGGTCGCGGTCTCCTCCCACAGCTCGCGCTCACCGCCCAGGCGGTACTGCTCCCCGTGCACGTCGAGCAGTCCGGCCGGTGGCTCGAGCAGCCGGTAGCCGACCGGATGCCGGTACTGGCGCACCAGCAGCATCCGGTTGTCCTCGTCCAGGGCAACCACACCCACCGCACCGGGGTGTACGACGACATCGCGCACGAACGAGTCCTGACCCGGTGGGGCGACGGTGTCGCGCCGTACCGAGATCACTCGACCGGTCGTGTGCACGACCTCCGACGAGGAGACCGGCCACTGCTCACGGACGTCGGCCAGACCGGCACCGAACCGCAGTTCTGGGTGGTCCTTCATCGAGTCTTGACCGCGGTCTTGCCGGCCGCGGCCTTCTTCGTGACGGCAGGCTCCTCGACCGGGAGCCGGGACTCGCGCTGGCGGACCAGGGCGGCCGCGATCAACCCGGAGAACAGCGGGTGCGGCTTGGTCGGCCGGGACCGCAGCTCCGGGTGGGCCTGCGTCGCCACGAAGTACGGGTGCAGCAAGCGGTCCAGCTCGATGAACTCGACCAGCTCGTTGTCCGGCGACAGTCCGCTGAACACCAGTCCGGCGGTCTCCAGCTTGTCCCGGTACGCGTTGTTGACCTCGTAGCGGTGCCGGTGCCGCTCCTGCACGGACGGGGCGCCGTACAGGCCGCGGACGATCGAGCCGTCGGCAAGGTTCGCCGGATAGAGGCCGAGCCGCATGGTGCCGCCCAGGTCGCCGGAGCCGGACACGATGTCCTTCTGCTCCTCCATCGTCGCGATCACCGGCTGCTCGGCATCCGGGTCGAACTCGCTGGAGTTCGCGTCCACCAGGCCGGCCAGGTCGCGGGCCACCTCGATCACCATGCACTGCAGGCCGAGGCACAGACCGAGGATCGGGATGCCCTGCTCGCGGGCGAACCGGATCGCGCCGATCTTGCCCTCGATGCCGCGGACGCCGAACCCGCCCGGGATGCAGATCGCGTCGACGTCACCGAGCAGCCGCGCGGCCGCCTCCGGCGTGGCGCACTCGTCGGAGGCGATCCAGCGCAGGTTCACCCGCGCGTCGTTGTCGAAGCCGCCGGCCCGCAGCGCCTCCGCGACCGACAGGTACGCGTCCGGAAGGTCGATGTACTTGCCGACCAGCGCGACCGTGACGTCGTCCTTCGGGTGGTGCACGACCCGGAGCAGCTCGTCCCAGCGGGTCCAGTCGACGTCGCGGAACGGCAGGTTCAGGCGGCGGACGACGTACGCGTCGAGGCCCTCGGTGTGCAGCACCTTGGGGATGTCGTAGATGCTCGGCGAGTCGACGGCGGCCACCACGGCCTCCTGGTCGACGTCGCACATCAGCGAGATCTTCCGCTTGACCCCGTCCGGGATCGGCCGGTCGGCGCGGCAGACGACCGCGTCCGGTGCGATACCGATCGAGCGCAGCGCGGCGACCGAGTGCTGGGTCGGCTTGGTCTTCAGCTCGCCGCTCGGGGCGAGGTACGGGACCAGCGAGATGTGCAGGAAGAACACGTTGTCGCGGCCGACGTCGTGCCGGACCTGCCGGGCCGCCTCCAGGAACGGCAGCGACTCGATGTCGCCGACCGTGCCGCCGATCTCGTGGAGTACGACGTCCACGTCCGGGCCGGCCATCGCCAGCATCCGTTCCTTGATCTCGTTGGTGATGTGCGGGATCACCTGGACGGTGTCACCGAGGTACTCGCCACGCCGCTCCTTGGCGATCACGCTCGAGTAGACCTGTCCGGTGGTCACGTTGGCGACCTGGGAGAGGTCCCGGTCAAGGAAGCGCTCGTAGTGCCCGATGTCCAGGTCGGTCTCGGCGCCGTCGTTGGTGACGAACACCTCGCCGTGCTGGAACGGGTTCATGGTGCCGGGATCCACATTGAGATACGGATCCAGCTTCTGCATGGTCACCCGGATGCCCCGTGCCGTCAGCAGACTGCCGAGGCTTGACGCTGTCAGCCCCTTGCCGAGGCTGGACGCCACACCACCGGTGACGAAAACGTGCTTGGTCTGCTGGAAGTTCGAAGCCCTGTCCACGGGCCTTCAGCCTACCTCTTGTCAACCCCTGGTCGCGACGAGACCCGCATAGATGTCCAGCAGATTCTTCGCCACCGCGTCCTCGTCCGGCCATCTGGCGGCCAACTCCCGGCCCTGCGTCCGCATACCGTTCGCGGTCTCGGGCTCCGCCAGCACCGCCCGAACGCCGTCGGCCAACCCGTCCGCGTCACCGGGAAACGCGAGGACAGCGCTGCCCTCGACCAGCTCGGGGATGCCACCGACCGCGGTCGCCACCACCGGTACGCCGACCTGCATCGCCTCCTGGATCACCAGGGCCCGGGCCTCCCAGTGCGATGTGAGCAAGAACACATCGGCGGCACCCAGAAGATCGGCGACATCGGACCGATGTCCGAGCAGCCGCACCGGCAGTTGCTCGGCGTCGATCCGGGCCTGCAGGTTCTCGCGCAGCGGGCCGTCACCGACGACCACGAACACGGCGTCCGGAGTCGACTCGTGCACCCGGGCAGCGACGGACAGCAGGGTCGGATAGTCCTTCTGCGGAGCCAACCGACCCACCGTGAGGACCAGGGGCTGTTGGCCCACGCCCAGTGCCTGGCGCACGTCCGCAGCCGATGTGCGGACCTGAGGCATCGCAGGAGCCGCAACAGGCGCGAGGCGAGCGTCCCGGGCGCCCAAGCTCTTCGCCAGGTCCACGAGGTCGCTGGAGGCGCCCAGAGTCAGATCCGCGCCCCTGGCGACCAGGCGCTGGCCCAACCGCATCACGAGCCCACGCGGTCCGGGTGCGATCACCGCGTTGTGCCAGCTGACTACGAGCGGCCGCAACCGCGACCGGTCCCGCAGTGCGGCCATGCCGGCGCGATAGCCGTGCGCATGGATCACATCGGACCCACGCAGCGCCGGCGCCTGCGTGACGATCGTCGCGGCGCCGAAGTCGAAGTGCTCCGCGGTGCCTGGCGGCGCACACACGACCACCTCGTGCCCGGCGTCGATGAAGCGGGGCACGAGCGAGGCGACGTGCTGCCCGATCCCGCCGCGCGACTCCGCGAGCAGCAGCCCGATCCTCATTGCTTCTCCTCCACCAGACGCCGACGGAACAGTGCGCGGGCATCCGCGCGATCCAGGACCACCGCGACCGCGGCGTACACGATGACAACCGCCAGACCCGATAGCACGCCGAACACGAGTGCCTCGCCCACTCCGGCGTCGTCGGCCGGCAGGGCGACCGCCCAGCCTGCAGCACCGGCCAGCGCCGCGCCGACCACTGCGGCAAGGGTGGCACGGGTCAGTCCGGACAGCACACCAGGCCCGGCTTCACGCTGCAGGACGACGAGTAGGACAACAGCGCCTGCCACCATGCCTACCGACATGGCTGCTGCCAACGCCGGCACCGCGTCCCACTCGGCTGTCAGCACCACTCCGGCAACGGCGACCAGCACCCAGGCCGCCGACGTCACGATGGCCATCTCGCGACCGGAGTGCCGCGCGTAGAGCACGCGGCCGACATGCATCAGGACCGCGAAACCGATGGCAGCAGGTGCGAAGGCGACCAGCGCGTGAGCCAGCGAAGACGCCGTGGCCTCGTGCACCGTGCCGTCGTCGTACGCGAAGATGCGTGCCACCGGGACAGCGGTCCCGACCAGCAAGGCTGCTCCCGCACCGCCGGCCAGCATCACCGCGCGCGTCGAGCCCGACGCGTAGAAGTCGAAGCGCTCCCTTGTCTCATGCGTCGCTGCGAGTCGCGGGAACACCGCCGTGGTGATCGGCACCGCGAGTACGGCGTACGGGAGCAGGTAGATCGCGTTGGCCCAGGTGTAGACGGCAATGCTGCCCGCAACGCCCCTGTGGTTGGCCAGGTAGGTGGTGACGACGAAGGTGAGCTGCTGTGCGATCAGGACCGCCAGGCCGGCCAATGCGAGCCTTCGAAGCACCGGCCCGACGCCAGGGTCCAGTCGCAGTGTGGGTCTGATCGGCAGGCGCAGGAACAGCATCGGCACGAGGACTGTGAGCGCCAGTGCGGCCACTCCGGCCGTCGTACCCCAGGCCAGCAGGCCGGCGGCACTCCGTGAGGCGGCGTCGGCGTCAGGCGCCGCGGCTGCGAACAGGAAGTAGGTGGCAATGACCACCAGGCTCGAAATCAGTGGCGCCAACGCACCGGCCGCGAAACGCCTGTGGGATTGGAGAACCGCGGTCGCGATCACGGCGATCGCGTAGCCGAATACCTGCGGCACGAAGATCGCCAGCATCCGCGTCGCAGTCGCCACCGAACCACCGCACTCCGCGCCGGGGTCCAGCATCGCGTCCGAGTACCTACCTGCAAGAACCCAAGCCAGCAAGGCGAACGGCGCCAGCAGGAGGAAGGACCACGAGAAGAGTGCGCCGATGATGCGCCCCTGCGCGGCTCGGTCGCCCCGCGCCACCGGGCCGGCCAGCACCGGGATGACCACACCGGCCAGCGCTCCGCCGGCGACCACCTCGAACAGGATGTTCGGCAGCTGATTCGCTGTGGTGTAGGCCTCGGCGAGACAACCGGCCCCGACGGTCTTCGAGAAGACGAGCCAGCGGCCGAAGCCGGCCACTCGGGCGAGCACGGTGATCCCGGCAATGAGCAGAGCCGCCTGCGCTACGCGCGCTCCCGCGCTCGGCCGGCCGGCCGAGCCGTCTTCGCTCACCTGGGTCGTCGGCCCCACTGGTCGATCTTGTCCAGGACCGGGTTGCCTGCGATGACCTTGGTGAAGCTGACCTTCTCGCTCGCCAGGTTCAGCGCGACGACCGCGCCCAGCACCAGCGTCTTGAGTGGCCGCGGGAGCGATGCGGCGAGCGCCGTACCGGTGATGGCGCCGAGGCCGTTCGCGCCGCAGTCGCCCAGCATCGAACGCTCGCCGAGGTCGGACGGGGCAGAGGCCATAGCCGCTCCGACGACCGCGCCGGCCGGGCCGTTCACGACCGCGAGCGGCGCGTTCACCGCGGCGACCGCCTTCAGCGCACGCCCGGGACGCAGGTCGAGCAGGTTGGTCAGGTTGGCGGTGCCGGCGATCAAGGCGCCGTCGGCAACGATTCCGGCGACCGCCTTCACGCCACTGGACCTGCGCGGCAGCAGCGCCGCGGCGGCCAGGCCGACCGCACCGACGCCGAGGATCTTCACCGCGCCGCTGGTCACTTCGCCACGCTTCAACGCGCCGAAGTGGCCGCGGAAACCCTTGGCCTGCGCGGTGCCGCGCAGATCGTCGTACGCACCGACCGCACCCGACACCGAGCCCGCGAGCAGCGCGGCCGCCTTGACCTTGCCGTCGGACTTCGACGCCGCGACCCCGGCCAGCGCGCCGAGGACCGCGATCGGTCCCTCCAGCAACGTGACCGGCTCACCGCGATGGTTGGTCCGCTCGAACAGCTCCCGGTTCTCCTTGGGCAGCTTCTCCGCGGCGCGTTCGAGCGCGGCGGTGGCGGCTGCCGCGACGGCAGCGCTGAGAATTCCCACGTCAGTTGTCCTTCGTCTGTACGGCCGACGGCGCGACGCCGTTCTTCGCGTCGATGGCGCCGTAGTGCCCCGCCTTGCCACTCGCCTGCTCGACCAGCGCGAAGACGACTGTCATCTGCCCGGAGGGGAGGTCGGCCACGTCCACCGAGGAAACGATCTTGGACGCCTCGGAGTCACTCCGCAAGGCCTTGATCAGACCGCCGTTCTGCGCGGTCTCCGGCGTACCGGCCACGACGACACCGCCGCTGCCCTCATCCAGACCCTGGATGAAGTCGACGGAGTCGTTGTACGTCGAGTTGTCCGGCGTCGGCGTCGGCGGCTTGGCGGCCACGACGACGAACAAGGTGGCCCGGTCCTTGATCTGCGACGGCTTCAGCGACAACAGCTTCGCGCCGGTCAGTCCGCTGAGGATCTTGGTCGAGTCCGCGTCGGCCGTCCTGCCTTCCTCCTTGGCCGCGACCCCCCGGGCCAGGATCAGTCCGGCCCGCTGGTACGTCGTACTGTCGGCCGGGAACTGGATGTCCGCGGTGACAAGCTGGGTGACCAGCGACTCGACCAGCTGACGCTGACCGGGGTCGAAGAGCTTGGCGTCCAGCGCCACCTTCGTGGTCACCTGGCCGCCGGCCTTCTCCAGCTCGTCCTGGATCGACGTGGTCAGGTCGCCGTCGGCGTTCGGCATCGTCACGACCACGATCTTCTTGCCGGTCAGCTTGCCGTCGGTCAGCCCGGTGGTGACCTTGGCGACGAAGTCGTCGCGGTACTTGTCCAGGGCCTTCACCTGCACCAGCTCGGCCCGCGCGTCGGCCAGCTGCTGCCGGTCCTTCTCGGCCTGGGCCTGGACGAGCTCGTTGCCGGCGCCCTTCAGCGGGCCGGAACCGAGCACCACACCGGCGCCCAGGGCGAAGAAGATCGCCACGATCGAGACGATGTGGTAGCGAAAGTCGATCACGTGAACAGCTCCCGGATCCAGTAGACGAAGTCGCTCCAGCGCGCCCGCAGGATCGACCAGAGCACGTCGTCGGCGCCGATCGCGACCAACGCCATGCCGAGTGCGAACAGGCCGGCCACGGCCAGCGCGACCACCTGGAAGGTCGACACACGGCTGCGGTAGAGCCGGCCGACACCCTTGGCGTCCACCAGCTTGGCACCGACCCGCAGCCGGGTGATGAAGGTGCTCGCCATCCCGGAGCGCCCTTTGTCGAGGAACTCCACCAGCGAGTTGTGCGTGCCGACCGCGACGATCAGCGAGGCACCCTTGGAGTCGGCCAGCAGCATCGCGACATCCTCGCTGGTGCCGGTGGCCGGGAACTCGATCGAGTCGACCCCGAGCCGCTCCAGCCGCTCCGAGCCGGGCGCGCGGCCGTCGCGGTACGCGTGCACGACCACCTCGGCGCCGCTCTTCAGCGTGTCGTCCCGCACCGAGTCCATGTCGCCGACGATCAGGTCCGGGGCGTACCCGTTCTCCACCAGGGCGTCGGCGCCGCCGTCGACCCCGATCAGCACCGGCCGGTACTCGCGGATGTACGACCGCAGGGCGACCAGGTCCTCGCGGTAGTCGTACCCGCGGACCACGATCAGCACGTGCTTGCCGTCCATCGGCGTGTGGATCTCGGGGACCCCGACGCCGTCGAGCAGCAGGTCGCGTTCGCGCCGCAGGTACTCGAGGGTGTTGGCGGTGAAGGCCTCGAGCTGGCTGGACAGCCCGGACCGGGCTTCGTCCATCAGCTCCGCCACGGTCTGGCTGTCCTGGGTGACGCCCTTGGCGACGACTTCCTCGCCGCGGTAGAGCGAGCCCTCGTGCAGCCGCACCCGCTCGCCCTCGTGCAGGATCGAGAACACCTCGCGGCCGACCCCGTCGACCAGCGGGATCCCGGCCTCGACGAGGATCTCCGGGCCGAGGTTCGGATAGCGGCCGCTGATCGAGTCGGCGACGTTCACCACCGCGGCGACCTTGCAGTCGACCAGCGCCTCGGCGCTGACCCGGTCCAGATCGACATGGTCGATGACCGCGATCTCGCCCGGCTTCAGCCGTTTCGTGAGATTCTTGGTACGCCGATCGAGCCGGACCACTCCGGCGGTCCCGGGCAGTTCAGTAGGTCGCGCTCTCCGCAGGCTGGGCAGTTTCATCGCGCTCTCATCCTGCCATGTCAAGAGCCCCTTCCCTGGTCATTTACCCGGGCAGGCCCTTGTTCACGCACTGAAATAACAGTAACGCTGCGTCAAAGTCGTCCTTTCGAACGAAATGCGGCGGGGTTCAGCGCTTCTTTCGCCGGGGTTTGTGGCGCTCCGCGGCGAGGGCGAGGAGTTCCTCCGCATGGGCCTGGGCGGCGTCGGAGTTCTCCAGGCCGGCCATCATCCGCGACAGTTCCTTCAGCCGGGCATCGTCGTCGAGCGCGACCAGACCACTCGTCGTGACCGAGCCGTCGTCGCTCTTCAGCACCATGGCGTGACGGTCCGCGAACGCGGCCACCTGCGGCAGGTGCGTCACCACGATCACCTGGGTCTTCTCCGCCAGCCGGGCCAGGCGCTTGCCCACCTCGACCGCGGCGCGGCCGCCGATCCCGGCGTCGATCTCGTCGAACACCAGCGTCGGCACCGGGTGCGTGTCGGACAGGATCACCTCGAGCGCGAGCATCACCCGGGAGAGTTCACCGCCGGACGCGGCCTTCTGGAGTGGGCGCGCCGGGCTCCCCGGGTTCGCCGCGAAGCAGAACTCGACCTCGTCGATCCCGAACGGTCCGGCCGTGGTCTCGTGCACCTCGACCGACAGCTTCGCGTGCGGCATCGCCAGGCCGGTCAGCTCCTCGGACACCAGAACGCCGAGCCGCTCCGCGGCCTCGATCCGGGCCTCGCGCATCTGCCGGCCCAGGTCGGCGAGCCTCGCGTCCAGTTCAGCCAGCTCAGCGGTGAGCAACTCGACTCGCTCATCGCTACCGTCCAGCTCGACCAGGCGAGCCGCGGACCGCTTCGTCCATTCGAGAACCTCGTCCACGGTGCCATGCTCAGCGCCGTACTTGCGAACCAGACCGGTCAGCAAGGAGCGCCGCTCGCTCACCACCGCCAGCCGAGCCGGGTCGGTGTCGACATCAGCGGCGTACGACGACAGTTCGCCGACCAGATCGGCGGCCAGGTACCCGAGCTCGCCGGCCCGATCCGCAAGCTCGGCCAGCTTGGGGTCGTGCCGGCGCTCCGCATCCAGGACCTGCTTGGTCAGAGCGAGCAGCCCGATCACGTCGTTCGGCCGGGTGGAGTCCATGTCCTCGGTGGCGAGGGCGTCGGCTGCCGTGGTGGCCGCGGTCCGCAGGCCGTCGGCGTACGCGAGGCGGTCCTCCTCGGCGGCGAGCTCGATGTCCTCGCCCGGCAAGGGCTCGGCCTTCGCGACCTCGTCCAGGCCGAAGCGGAGCAGGTCGGCCTCGGCGAGGCGATCGCGCTGCCGGGTGGTCAGCTCGGTCAGCTCGGCCTCGACCTCGCGGTGCCGCTTGTAGGCCGCGGCGTACTCCTGCAGGGGCACGAGCAGGGGTTTGCCGGCGAACGTGTCCAGGGTTTCGCGTTGCCGCGCGGGCTGCAGCAGACGCCATTGGTCGGCCTGGCCGTGGATCGCGACCAGATCGCCGGAGACCTCACCCAGCACGGACACCGGGACGGACGCGCCGCCGAGGAACGCCCGGGACCGGCCCTCCGCGGAGAGCTCGCGGGCGATCAGCAACTCGTCGTCGTCCAGCTCACCGCCACGGTCCTCGGCCTGCTGCACGATCGACTTCGGTACGCCGCTGGCCCGGCCTTCGACCCGCGCCCGGCGGGTGCCGTGCCGCACCAGGCCGCTGTCCGCCCGGCCGCCGAGCAGCATGTTCACCCCGGTCACGACCATCGTCTTGCCGGCCCCGGTCTCGCCGGTGACCGCGGTGAACCCCGGATCGAGGTCCAGCGTGGCGTCCTCGATCACGCCCAATCCGGTGATGCGGATTTCGGAGAGCATCAGGTCTTCTCCTGTTGGCTGTTGCCGTTGCGTTTGCGTTCGGCGGCGCCACGCCAGCCGAGCACCGGGAGATCGAACTTCGCCACCAGCCGGTCGGTGAAGGGCGCCTCGTGCGCCCGGGCCAGCCGGACCGGGGTGGTGCCGCGCCGCACCTCGATCTCGGCGCCCGGCGGCACCTCGACCATCCGGCGGCCGTCACACCACAGCACACCGCGCCCGTGCCAGGACGGGATCAGCTCGATCGACAGCCGCGACGTCGGCGCCACCACGATCGGCCGGGAGAACAGTGCGTGCGCGCTGAGCGGCACCATCAGGATCGCCTCGACCTCGGGCCAGACGATCGGACCACCCGCGGAGAACGCGTACGCCGTACTCCCGGTGGGGGTCGCCACCACGACGCCGTCGCAGCCCCAGCGGGACAGCGGGCGGTCGTCGACCTCCACCAGCACCTCGAGCATCCGCTCGCGGGCCGCCTTCTCCACACTCGCCTCGTTCAGCGCCCAGGTGTCGAAGATCAGCTCGCCGGCCAGCCGGACCTCGACGGCCAGCGTCATCCGCTCCTCGACCGTGTAGCTGCGGTCCACCACCACCTGGACGATCCGCTCCAGGTCGTCCACCTCGGCCTCCGCCAGGAACCCGACGTGACCGAGGTTCACCCCGAGCACCGGCGTACCGTGCGGGCGGGCCAGCTCGGCGCCGCGCAGGATCGAGCCGTCGCCGCCGAGCACCATGATCAGCTCGACGTCCAGCGCCGCCTTCTCGTGGTCGTCGACGATCTCCACCGGGTCGAGCTTGAGCGCCTCGGCCTCGTCGCCGAGCAGCCGGACCTGCATCCCGGCGCCGGTCAGCAGCCGGTGTGCCTCGCGCGCCACCTCCACCGCCAGTTCCCGCCCGGTGTGCGTCACCAGCAGCACGCGCCGCGGCTCGTGCTCACCCACCAACGACCCCACCTCTCACTGTGGACCGCTCCGAACAGCGGTCTGGAGCATCGTCTCATCGAGCGCCGACGCTGACCGGCGTATCCACAGGAAGTATTCGACATTTCCTGACGGACCAGGCAACGGGCTGGCCGCGACGCCCGCGATTCCCCACCCGAGCTCGACAGCCCTGGCCGCCACTCCGCGTACGGCGTCGGCGCGCAACTCCGGGTCGCGGACGACGCCGCCTTTGCCGAGCCGCTCCTTACCGACCTCGAACTGCGGTTTCACCATCAGCACCAGGTCACCGTCCGGCTTCGCGACGCCGATCAGCGCCGGGAGCACGAGCGTGAGCGAGATGAAGCTGAGGTCGCTGACGACGAGATCGACCGGTTCACCACCGATGGCGTCGAGGGTCAGCATGCGGACGTTGGTCCGGTCCATCACCGTGACGCGCTCGTCGGTCTGCAACGACCACACCAGCTGGCCGTAGCCGACGTCGACAGCGATCACGTGAGCTGCTTCGTTGCGGAGCAGTACGTCGGTGAATCCGCCGGTGGACGCGCCCGCGTCGAGGCATCGGCGGCCCTTGACCTGCACCTGGTCGAAGGCTTCGAGGGCACCGATCAGTTTGTGCGCACCACGGCTCGCATAGCCGGGGTCGTCCGTCCCGGACGTGTCGACGAGAATCGGTGCGTCGGCGCCGACACCGGTCGCGGGCTTGGTGGCCACGGTCCCGGACACCTTCACCTTGCCGGCCGCGATCAGGTCGCTCGCGTGCTCACGAGACCGCGCGAGACCGCGTCGTACCAACTCGGCGTCGAGCCGCGATCGCTTGACTCCCTTGGCCACTCAGACCGTCTGGCCTCGGTCACCGTGCTCGGCGTCGGCCTCGACCAGGGCGCTCTGCAGTCGCTCGTGCAGGTCGGCGTACACCTCGGCGTGCTCGCTCACCGGCCGGTCGCGCAACTCGTCCAGCCGGGACATCGTCTCCTCCACGAGAGGATGTCCCTGCTCGCGCGGAGCGGGATCCTCGGCGGACTCGGCCAGGAAGGAGTGTTCGTGTTCCTGGCCCGGGGACCGCGCGAACTCGGGACCGAACTCCACCTCGGCCGGGTCCACATGCGCGTGCTCCTCAGCCGTCTCACCGGCGGCTGATTCGTCCAGCGACGCTTCGAAGGCTGCTTCGGTGTCGACCTCGGCCTCGGCGTACGCGTGGTTCTGCGGGCCCGGTTCGGTGTCGTAGTCGGGGAGGGCGGGTGCTTCCTCTGACGGGTCCGGTGCGAAGCCCGGCTCGACGTCGGGGTCCACGTCCGGCGGGAACTGCTCGCCTGGATGCTCGGTCATGTCACGCCTTCTCCGCCGGCTTCTCCGCCGGCTTCTTGGCCGCCTTCTTCGCGGCCGGTGCCTTCCTCGCGGCCGCCTTCTTGGCTACCTTCTTCGGCACCGGTGCCGACCAGTCGTCGTCCTCCAGCTCGTCACCGGCCGGCGCGGCCGCGGCGGGCGCGGTGCCGCGGGTCTCGGCGAGCTCGCCCTCGAGCGCCCGCACCCGGCGGGTCAGCGCCGCGACCTCCTCGGCGCGGACGAACCCGAGCCGCGCGACCGCGCCCTCGACCTCGTTCGACACGATCGCCTGGAGGAGCTGACGGTTGCTCTTGCTGGTGGCAACGATCTCGTCGGTCAGCTCGCTCACCTTGCTGGTCAGCCCGGTCGTCAGCGAATCCGCGCCGGTCTGCTGCAGCAGCGCCTTCGCGGCCGCCTGGGCCTTCTGCCGGGTGACCTCGGTCAGCCCGCTCGCCAGCTGTACGTAGCCGCGCAGTGCGTCCAACACCATGACTGCCTCCTCGCTCGTCCCCAGCAACGGTATCGCCTCACCCCCGCAATACCACCCAGCCCCGCCCCCCAACTGCCCAACCCGCAACCGAACGGGCAGCCCCTCAGCTGGAGGGTTGCCCCCGGGTTGCCCCCCTGGAAACCTCAGCGGGCAACCCTCCAGGTGAGGGGGCATGCGTCTATTTGTCCAGGCCGACCCGGTGCAGGGCGGCGTCGATGGCGATCGTGCCGGGGGCCGGCGCGGGCTTCGGGAGCGGGCGACGGGTACGACCGGCCGTCTTGGCCGGCTTCGGGCCCGGTTTCGCCGGCGCGTCGACCGCGGCCCACACCGCGGACAGGATCGCCCGCAGACCGTCGTACGGCGCACCCTCGCCCTTCACCGACACCGCGTTGTTCACGACCTCGGCGGTCCAGCCCGCACACGTGTGCCGCGCACCGTCGACCGTCACGCCCGCCTGCTTCTCCGCGAGCGCGCCCAGCCCGGCCGCGATGTACGTCGGCCGCTGGTCCTTCGGCGCCCGGGCCAGGTCATGCGCGTCGTTCACGCCCGTCGCGACCCACAGACTCGCGATCCCGACCGCGTGCGCCCCGGCGATATCCGAGTCCAGCCGGTCCCCGATCATCAACGGACACTGGGCTTTGAGCCGCTCGATGCTTGTCTCCAGCAACGGCGGCTCGGGCTTTCCGGCGACGACCGGATCCACATCGACGGCGGCGCGAATCGCCCGCACCAGCGTCCCGTTCCCCGGCGCCTTCCCGGCCGCGGTCGGAATCGTCAGATCCAGATTGGTCGCGAACCACTTCGCGCCCTCGTGAATCGCGTGCGCGCCGTCCGCGAGCATCACCCAGTTCACATCCGGGTGAAATCCCTGGACGACGGCGACCGGCCGCGCGTCGCTGCTCCGGACCGGACTCAGCCCGTACTCCTCAAGGGCCGTGTACAGCCCCTCACCACCGACCACTAGCACCGGCGAACCCTTGGGGAACTCGCTGGCGATCAGCTTCGCCGCGGCCTGCGCGGACGTCACCACGTCGTCGGCGATCACATCCAGCCCGAACGACGCGAGGTGCTCGGCGACGACCCGTGCCGGCCGGCTCGCGTTGTTGGTGATGTAGCCGATCCGCATGCCTTCCTTGGCAGCTTTCCGCAGGTTCTCGGGCGCGTCCGGGACCGGATCCGGGCCGACGTACACGACCCCGTCCAGGTCGAGCAGGGCCACGTCGTACCGGCTGGCGAGGGGTTCATCACACGCCGAGAGCGGTGCGGGCGCTTTCCGTTCCGTGGTCATGCTTCCCCCCGTACGATTCCGCCCATGCCATCAAGCGGGCCGGACCCGAGGGGCGCCCTGCGGCTCGACCCGCTGCGCGCGTGGCGGTTCGTCGCCGGCAAGGTGAGCGCGCTCGGTGCCGTCACGTCACCGCCGTACGACGTGCTGGAACCCGCCCTGGTCCGGCGGCTGACTGACTCTGATCTGCACAACATGGTGAGGCTCATCCTTCCACGCGATCCGGACCTGGGGCCCAGCCGGTACGACGAACCCGCGCGACGGCTGACCGGGTGGCAACGCGACGGTGTGGTGGTGCAGGACCCGCGGCCCGCGCTGTACGTGTACGAGCAGCAACTGGGGAGCGCCGTACTGTGCGGACTGGTCGGTTCACTCGGCCTGGATCCGGCGGCGCGAGTGGTGCTGCCCCACGAGGATGTCATGCCGCACTGGGTGGACGACCGGCTCGAACTGATGGAAGCGACCGACGCCGACCTGGAGCCCATCCTGCTCGCATACGGCGATGGTGGCGCAGCGAGTGATGCGGTGGACAACGCCCGCTCTGGTGAGCCATGGGTCGTCGCTGACACCTACAACGGCGCACATCACCGGATCTGGCGGATCGAGGACCCTTCCACGCTGGCGATGATCGCAGCGGAACTGGCTCAGCACGAGGCGCTCATCGCGGACGGCCACCACCGCTATGCGGCGTACCTGGAACGCCAGCGGCGCGAACCGACCCGCTCGAGTGCAGAGTTCGGTCTGGCGATGCTGGTCGACTACAACCGCCACCCACTCACGCTGGATCCGATCCACCGCGTCGTACCGGGGCTCGACCTCGCCACAGTCCAGACGCGTACCCCGGAGGGCTGGCAGGTGCTGCCCGGTCGAGTGGAACGCGTACCGGATCGGATCGCCGTGACCGATGGGTCGAGCTGGGTGACTCTGCGCTCCACGCGCGGACAGGAAGCTCCAACCGTCTCGATGCTTCACGACCTGTTGCTGCCGGCCTGGGGAGTGGTTGAGGCGGACATCAGCTTCCACCACACCCTTCAGGATGCGGTGGCGCTGGCTGGGCCTCAGCAGGCGGCTGTGGAGCTCGTCGCGCCTCGGATGGATCAGGTACTACGGTCAGCCGTGCGGGGCGCCGTACTGCCGCAGAAAGCGACGTCGTTCGGTCCTAAGCCGCGGGTGGGGTTGCTGTTCCGGACGCTGTGAGCTGTCAGGGCCGGTGGTACAGACTGAGGAACTCCTCGCGGAGTGGCCTCCGAGCCGCCCGGTGGCGCTCTGTCAGGCGTCCAAGGGTGAAGGACAGCTCTGGGTCGTCCTGAGCGGCTGCATCCTCGGCCATGGCGGTCAGAGCGTCGGCCGCGGCGCAGTGGTCCTGGTGCTGGCCCAATAGCTCTTGATATTTGGCTGCTTGGGTGGCGGTGGCTTTGGCCTCGTCACCGAGCACGGATGCGCTGGTGTCGGCGGCGTACCGGACGCGCTTCGCCAACAGCCTTACCTCGTGCCAGTCGTCGTCCGGAGTCCAGGGCTTCAGCTTGTTGGCCTCTTGGGTGAACTTGAGGTTGGCCGCATCGAGGAGCTCGGGCAGGACCTCGCCGCACGGCTTGGCGGCCGTGGGTTTGAGGTCCGGCGCCGCGGCGACGGCTTCGAGTGTCTCGAGCAGTTCCGCGGTGGTCGCCCCCAGCACCACCTCGGCCGATCGTGCCGAGGCCCGGTCCAGCCCGACGGTGAGCGTCGTCAGGATCGTCTCGACGTGCTCTTCGTCGTCCTCGCTGTTCGCGGTCTCGCGCACCAGCGCGGCGATCACTTCCAGATCCCGGGTTTCACCGCACGCCTGGGCCAGGGCGGCCAGGTCGCTGCGCAACTCGCCGGCCCAGTCGCCCGCCAGCAGCTTCCGGAACAGCTTCAGGTCGCTCCGCAATCGCCGGCACGACACCCGCACTTGGTGGATGGCGTCGTCCTCGCCCTTTTCCACCATCAGCACGGCGCCCTGCAGCCGGGTAGCGCCCTTCGCAAGCGCGCTACCCACCAGCACCCGAACCGGAGCCTCAGCCCCCAGCGGCTCGCCCACCCCACCCACGCTCTCCGTCATCGCCCCATTCTCCCCCGCTCGAGCTGAACGCGGCTGTACGTCGAGCGCGCTGTCTTATTCCTCCGGCTTGTCGTCTTCCGCAGGCGTGTCCACCAGACCCTCGTCCGCAGCCTCTTCCAGCTCGGCTACGGCGTCTTCCTGCTCGTCCGCAGCATCGTCCAGCTCGTCCGCAGCGTCGTCCAGCTCGTCCGCGGCGTCTTCCAGCTCGTCTGCGGCGTCTTCCAGCTCATCCGCTGCGTCTTCCTGCTCGGCCAGGTCGTCTTCCTGCTCGGCCAGGTCGTCTTCCTGCTCGAAGTACTCGTCGTCCACGACGGTGTCGTCTTCGTCGAGGTCGGTGAACTCGAGGCCTTCGAGCCGGGCAGCGCGTTCGGCAGCGCCGGTGACACCGTCCCCGTCGACGCCGGCCGCCCGGTGGAACCAGATGAGCGCGTCCTCCGTGCGCCCAGCCGCCTCGAGCGCGTCGGCGTACGCATAGCGCAGCCGCGGCAACCACTCGGCCCGCGTCCGCTTGGTCAGCTCCGGCACCTCGAGCGTCTGGATCGCCGCCGCCGTCTGCCCCATGTCGCGCCGCGCACCGGCCGCCACGATCAGCAGCTCGATCTGCGTACCCTCCGACAGTTCGCGGACGTGCTTGTCCTTCGTCAGCGCCAGCGCCTTGTCCGGCCGCCCGAGCGCCCGCTCGCAGTCAGCCATCATCGCGAGGACCTCGTGGTTCCCGGTCATCCGCCGGACTGCCCGGAACTCCGTCAGCGCCTCGTCATAACGCTCCGCCAGGTACGCCGTGATCGCCACAGCCTCCCGTACGCCGCCAAGCCGCGCAGCCAATCGCCGCGCCGTCCGGGCATGCTGATACGCCAGCTCCGGATCGTCGTCGAGGAACCGCCCCGACGCGACCAGATGCTGGGCGACCAGATCCGCCAGGCTCCGCGGCAGTGACCGCAGCTCGGCCTTCACCGAACGATCGAGCTCAGCCCCGGTGATCCCTTCCGGAATGGCCGGATCGTCCCGGCGAGGCCCAACCCTCTCCTCGCCCCGATCATCCCTCCGAGGCCCACCACGGCGCTCGTCCCGGTCGTCCCGTCGGGGCCCCGAACGCCCACGCGAGTCGCCACCACGCTCATCCCGCCGGAACGCGCCACGCTCACCCCGAGCCGGCCCGCTCCCCCGCGCCGCACCACGGTACCCATCCCGAGCCGGCCGCTCATCCCGACCACCCCGGTCATCCCGCTGATACCCACTACGCTCATCGCGCCCACCACGCTCGTCCCGCCCGGCCCGCGGATAACCGCCGCCAGAACGCTCGTTCCGGTAGCCGCCACGGTCCCCACCTGCGGAACGCTCGCTGCTCCGGTATCCGCCACGATCGCCACCACCCGAGCGCTCGTCACGTCGGTAGCCGCCGCGGTCGCCACCACCGGAACGGTCATCGCTCCGGTAGCCGCCGCGATCGCCGCTGCCGGAACGCTCGGTGCTCCGGTAGCCGCCGCGGTCGCCACCTGCGGAGCGGTCATCGCGGCGGTATCCTCCGCGGTCGCCGCCGGCACGCTCGTCGCGGCGGGGACCGCCGCGGTCGTCGCGTCCAGACCGGTCGTCCCTGCGGTAGCTACCGCGGTCAGCCGGCCGCTCGTCGCGCCGGAAGCCGCTCTCGTCCCGTCGGGGACCACCACGGCCCGCACTCCCACGGTCGTCACGTCCCTCGGGGCGGCGGTAACCACCGGCCCGGTCATCACGACCGGCGCCACGAGCACCGGCACCCCGGTCATCGCGCTGCTCACGATCGGACAACTGCCCACGGAACGGATCCCGCTCAGCCTTATCATCACCCCGCGCCCCGGCATACCCGCGCCGGTTGTCGTACCGGCTGTCGTCACGATCCCCGGAACGCCCGTCCCGTGATCCACCACGCGGCCCACCCGTCCGCGGTCCGTCCCCACGGCCGGACGGTCCCCGATACCCACCGGAAGACTGCCCACCGCCAGAACCACCGCGCCCGCTGGTACCACCAGACCGCCCAGCGCCAGAACCGCCGGCACCACCCGATCGTCCGGAGCCACCGGCACCAGGTCGCCCGGAGCCGCCCGCGCCGCCAGATCGTCCGGCACCGCCAGAACCACCTGACCGCCCGGCACCACCTGAGCCGCCGGATCGGCCGGCGCCCGCACCGGATTGCCCGCTGCTTCCACCGGACCGTCCGCCGCCAGAGCTCGAGCGCCCGGCGCTGAAGTCCGAACGGCCGCCCGCGGAGTCAGACCGGCCGCCTCCAGAGCGACCGGAACCTCCGGCGCCACCGGACGAACCACGACGGTCCCCCGAGCCGGAGTGAGAATTGCGAGGTGGCGTAGCCACGGTGACTCCTAACGATGCTGTGCAAACGATGCAGTGGTGCGGTAACCGCACAAACCTACCGCCACCCACGCCGGGGAGCCCCATCGAGGGCTCCCGTGGACCTGGCGGTGCGGGCCGAGAAGATCC